>NZ_RKRB01000001.1:0-5268394 GCF_003814765.1 Streptomyces sp. TLI_185 | reverse complement strand
CTGGTAGGCCTGTGGCGGGTGGTAGGGCCCGGCGGCCTGCTGCGGCTGCCGCTCACCGGGGAGCGGAGAGGCCGCCTGGGGCGGTGCGGGCTGGGCCGGAGGCTGCTGAGGCTGCGGCTGGGCTGCCGGAGCCGCTCCGGCCTTCTGCTGCTGCGTCTGCGGGCCTCGGGCTTCCGTCACAGTTCCCCCCTGGGATCCATGAGTCTCGGACGAGGGCGAGTCGGTCTCAGCTGCGTCGATCTTGCGCAGTTGGGTCGTGTGCGAATCCGTCGCACGCGCGGCGGAGCCACGGCCGCCTCCGTCCGATTCCGTACCCGTGGGGGTAGCGGCCGATCCGGCGCCCGTGGCTCCGCTCACGATGACTCTCTCCTCGTGCTACTCGGCCGAGGGCGCCTCACCCTCGTCCGTGCCGGTGGTCGCGGCACCTTCGGCGGTCTCGTCGACGGCCACATCGCCGTCGACCTCCTCCGCCTCGCGTCCCGCCTCGGCGTTACGAGCGATACCGACGACGGCATCGCGCTTGCCCAGGTTGATCAGTTGGACGCCCATGGTGTCACGGCCCGTCTCCCTGACCTCGTTGACTCGCGTACGAATCACACCGCCCGACAGCGTGATGGCGAGGATCTCGTCGGTCTCCTCGACCACCAGCGCGCCGACCAGCGAACCGCGGTCCTCCACGATCTTGGCAGCCTTGATACCGAGGCCACCGCGACCCTGGACGCGGTACTCGTCGACGGCAGTCCGCTTCGCGTACCCACCGTCCGTAGCAGTGAACACGAACGTACCGGGTCGAACAACATTCATCGACAGAAGTTCATCGCCCTCACGGAAACTCATGCCCTTGACACCGGAGGTGGCACGGCCCATGGGCCGCAGGCTCTCGTCCGTGGCAGTGAACCTGATCGACTGCGCCTTCTTGCTGATCAGAAGCAGATCGTCATCGGGCGAAACGAGTTCGGCTCCGATCAGTTCGTCGTCCGAACCGTCCTCCGTCTCCCGGAGGTTGATCGCGATCACACCGCCGGAGCGGGGTGAATCGTAATCCTTCAGCGGCGTCTTCTTGACCAGGCCGCCCTTGGTTGCGAGGACCAGGTACGGCGCCGCCTCGTAGTCGCGGATCGCGAGGATCTCAGCGATCGCCTCGTCCGGCTGGAAGGCGAGCAGGTTCGCGACGTGCTGGCCGCGCGCCTCACGGCCGGCGTCCGGAAGCTCGTAGGCCTTCGCACGGTAGACGCGGCCCTTGTTGGTGAAGAACAGCAGCCAGTGGTGCGTGGTCGACACGAAGAAGTGGTCGACGATGTCGTCCTGCTTCAGCTTCGTGCCGCGTACGCCCTTGCCGCCCCGCTTCTGCGAGCGGTAGTCCTCCGTCTTGGTGCGCTTGATGTAGCCGCCGCGCGTGATGGTGACGACGATGTCCTCTTCGGCGATCAGGTCCTCGATGGACATGTCACCGTCGAAGGGCACCAGCATCGTCTTGCGGTCGTCGCCGTACTTCTCGACGATCGCGGCGAGTTCCTCGCTGACGATGCCACGCTGGCGGACCGGGGAGGCGAGGATCTCGTTGTACTCGGTGATCTTCGCCTGGAGTTCGTCGTGCTCCTGGATGATCTTCCGGCGCTCCAGGGCGGCCAGTCGGCGCAGCTGCATCTCGAGGATGGCGTTCGCCTGGATCTCGTCGATCTCCAGGAGGTCCATCAGGCCCGCGCGCGCGATGTCGACGGTGTCGCTGCGCCGGATCAGCGCGATGACCTCGTCGATGGCGTCCAGGGCCTTCAGCAGACCGCGCAGGATGTGCGCCCGCTCCTCGGCCTTGCGCAGGCGGAAGCGCGTACGGCGGACGATGACCTCGATCTGGTGCGTCACCCAGTGACGGATGAACGCGTCCAGGGACAGCGTGCGCGGGACACCGTCGACCAGCGCCAGCATGTTGGCGCCGAAGTTCGACTGCAGGTCCGTGTGCTTGTAGAGGTTGTTCAGGACGACCTTGGCGACCGCGTCCCGCTTCAGCACGATGACCAGGCGCTGACCGGTGCGCGAGGACGTCTCGTCGCGGACGTCCGCGATGCCGCCGATCTTGCCGTCCTTCACCAGGTCGGCGATCTTCTGCGCGAGGTTGTCGGGGTTGGTCTGGTACGGCAGCTCCGTGACCACCAGGCACTGGCGGTTCTGGATCTCCTCGACCTCGACGACCGCGCGCATGGTGATGGAGCCACGGCCGGTGCGGTAGGCCTCCTCGATGCCCTTGCGGCCGACGACGAGCGCGCCGGTCGGGAAGTCGGGGCCCTTGATGCGCTCCATGAGCGCGTCCAGCAGCTCCTCGTGGGAGACCTCGGGGTTCTCCAGGTACCACTGGGCGCCCGCCGCGACCTCGCGCAGGTTGTGCGGCGGGATGTTGGTCGCCATGCCGACCGCGATGCCGGCCGAGCCGTTGATCAGCAGGTTCGGGAAGCGGGCCGGCAGGACGGTCGGCTCCTGGGAGCGGCCGTCGTAGTTGTCCGTGAAGTCGACGGTCTCCTCGTCGATGTCACGGACCATCTCCATCGACAGCGGCGCCATCTTGCACTCGGTGTAGCGCATGGCCGCCGCCGGGTCGTTGCCCGGAGAGCCGAAGTTGCCGTTGGAGTCCACCAGCGGCATCCGCATCGACCACGGCTGCGCGAGGCGGACCAGCGCGTCGTAGATCGAGGAGTCGCCGTGCGGGTGGTAGTTGCCCATGACGTCGCCGACGACGCGGGCGCACTTGTAGAAGCCGCGCTCGGGGCGGTATCCGCCGTCGTACATGGCGTACAGGACGCGGCGGTGGACGGGCTTGAGGCCGTCCCGGACGTCCGGCAGCGCTCGCGAGACGATGACGGACATCGCGTAGTCGAGGTACGAGCGCTGCATCTCCGTCTCGAGCCCCACGGGCTCGACACGCATCGCGAGTTCGCCGCCCTCTTCAGGGGTGACGGGAGTGTTCTCGTCGGCCATTGCTGGTGAAGATCCTTCCTGGTGCGGTCAGCTGAGACCGACTCAGATGTCGAGGAAGCGGACGTCCTTGGCGTTGCGCTGGATGAACTGGCGGCGCGCCTCGACGTCCTCGCCCATCAGGACCGAGAACAGGTCGTCGGCCTGGGCGGCGTCGTCCAGGGTGACCTGGCCGAGGACCCGGTGCTCCTGGTCCATCGTGGTCACGCGCAGCTCCTCGGCGTTCATCTCGCCGAGGCCCTTGAAGCGCTGGATCGAGTCCTCGCGGACGCGCTTGCCGCGCTGGCGGCCCATCTCGATCAGTGCGTCGCGCTCGCGGTCCGAGTAGGCGTACTCCACGTCGTCCCGGCCCCACTTGATCTTGTACAGCGGCGGACGGGACAGGTACACGTGCCCGGCCTCGACCAGCGGCCGCATGAAGCGGAACAGGAAGGTCAGCAGCAGGGTGCTGATGTGCTGGCCGTCGACGTCGGCGTCCGCCATCAGGATGATCTTGTGATAGCGGAGCTTCTCGATGTCGAAGTCCTCGTGCACGCCCGTGCCGAAGGCCGAGATCAGCGCCTGGATCTCCTGGTTCTGCAGGATCTTGTCGATCCGCGCCTTCTCGACGTTGAGGATCTTTCCTCGGATCGGGAGGATCGCCTGGTACTGCGGGTTGCGGCCGGACTTGGCCGAGCCGCCGGCGGAGTCACCCTCGACGATGAAGATCTCGCACTTGGTCGGGTCGTTCGACTGGCAGTCGGAGAGCTTGCCCGGCAGGGACGCCGACTCCAGCAGACCCTTGCGGCGGGTGAGGTCACGGGCCTTGCGGGCCGCCACGCGCGCGGTGGCCGCCTGGATGCCCTTGCGGATGATGTCCGCCGCCTCGTTCGGATTGCGGTCCAGCCAGTCGTTGAGGTGCTCGTAGACCGCCTTCTGGACGAAGGTCTTCGCCTCCGTGTTGCCCAGCTTGGTCTTGGTCTGGCCCTCGAACTGCGGCTCGCTCAGCTTCACCGAGATGATCGCGGTCAGACCCTCGCGGATGTCGTCACCCGTGAGGTTGTCGTCCTTCTCGCGCAGCAGCTTCTTGTCGCGCGCGTACTTGTTGATCAGGTTGGTGAGCGCCGCACGGAAGCCCTCTTCGTGCGTGCCGCCCTCGTGCGTGTGGATGATGTTGGCGAAGGAGTACACGCCCTCGCTGTAACCGCTGTTCCACTGCATGGCGACTTCGAGGGAGAGGCTCTTCTCCTTGTCCTCCGCCTCGAGGTCGATCACCGTCGGGTGCACCACGTCTCCCTTGCGGGAGTTGAGGTACTTCACGAAGTCGACGATGCCGCCCTCGTAGTGGTACGTGACGTGCTTGACCTCGGCGGTCTCGTCGGCGCCCGCCTCGTCCGCCCCGGAGGTGGCCTTCGCCGACTCGCGCTCATCAGTGAGTTTGATCGTCAAACCCTTGTTGAGGAACGCCATCTCCTGGAAGCGCCGCGAGAGCGTCTCGAAGGAGTAGTCGGTGGTCTCGAAGATGTCGGCGTCGGCCCAGAAGGTGACCGACGTGCCGGTCTCCTCGATGGCCTCGTGCTTGGCGAGCGGCGCCGTCGGGACGCCCATCTTGTAGTCCTGCGTCCAGCGATGGCCGTCGGTCCTGACCTCGACTGCGACCTTCGCGGACAGCGCGTTCACGACCGAGACGCCCACGCCGTGCAGACCACCGGAGACCGCGTAGCCGCCACCGCCGAACTTGCCGCCCGCGTGCAGCACGGTCAGCACGACCTCGAGCGCCGGCTTGCCCTCGGAGGGGACGATGCCCACCGGGATGCCACGGCCGTTGTCGACGACGCGTACGCCGCCGTCGGCGAGGATCGTCACGTCGATGGTGTCCGCGTGGCCGGCCAGTGCCTCGTCGACGGAGTTGTCGACGACCTCGTACACGAGGTGGTGCAGCCCTCGCTCACCGGTCGAGCCGATGTACATACCAGGGCGCTTGCGGACCGCGTCCAGGCCCTCGAGGACGGTGATGGCGCTGGCGTCGTACGAGGCGGTGACCTCGCCGTTCGACGAGGTCACCGCGCCGTTCTCGCCGGCGTCGGTGGACGGGATGTTCTCGTTGGGGTTGCCGGAATCGGCCACGAAGCGCCCTTTCTGGCACAGCACGAGCCAGGCTCTGGGGGGACCCCTCCGGGGGAGGGTTGCCGGAGCGGCTGCGGCATGTTGCGTTGGTAAGCCTTGTTCAGCGTTGCTCAGCTTTTCCCGGACGTCCCCACGACTGGGGCGGGATTGGCTTCCAGTCTACCGGTAGCGCCGACAGTGATGGGGGTTTGCCGGTACCTGAGTCCTCATGTGGCGCCCTGAACCGGCGTCTTCCGGGTCCCCATATACGGAGCAGGGCTCCAAGAGGCTCACAGCGGCACTCAGCGCTTCCGGCTGTCAACCCTTGGCTACTTGGGAGTCAGGTAGTGATTCGCAACCGTGTGCGGTGGTACGGCACCGAGGCCGCCGGGGCCACGACCGGACCCCCGACGGCCTGCAGATGTGAGGTCTGTCACCCATACGTGTCGCCGGGCCCTGTGCTGCCAGGGGCACGCAGGGGACCGTAGCGACGGGCGGGGCCACCGGGACCGTTCACCTTGATCATCTTCACCGCGCCGTGCCCGAGGTCCTCATTGAGACGGGCCACGAGGGTCGGGGCGAGCAGACGCAGATTCGTCGCCCAGGCCGTCGAGTCGCAGCGCACCACCAGGACGCGCTCGTCCTCGTCGTACTTCTCCGGCACACAGTGCTTGGCCACGTCCTCGCCCACGATCTGCGGCCAGCGGCCCATCACCCCGCCCACCGCCGCCGGGGTCTCCCAACCGCGTTCGGTGATGAGCCGGTTGATCGCAGCACCGAGCGCCATGGGGTCGCGCCCATCAGCGCGCGCGCCGGAGCGCAGACCACCGCGCCGCGCCTGCTTCTTCTGCTGCGCCGCGTCCCCACGCGCGCGTGCCTGTTCCTTCGCCGCCCTCAGCGCCACGCGCGCGAGGTCGACGCCGGACGGCTCGGGGGCCTTCTTGGGCGCGGGCTCTTCGTCCGTCATGCGCGCTCCACCGTCCCGTCCGCCACGGAGTACCGCGTCCCCGTCAGTACGTGCGGTACGTCGTCGTCGACCGCGGCCGTCACCAGCACCTGCTCACCGGGCGCGACCAGCTCCGCCAGGCGCTCGCGGCGACGGGTGTCCAGCTCGGCGAAGACATCGTCGAGGACGAGCACCGGCTCGTTGCCCTCGGCCCGCAGCAGGTCGTACGAGGCAAGGCGCAACGCCAGCGCATACGACCACGACTCGCCGTGGGAGGCGTACCCCTTGGCAGGCAGCTGACCGAGTTTGAGCAGCAGATCGTCCCGATGGGGTCCTACAAGGGTGACGCCCCGCTCGATCTCCTGCTTGCGCGCCTCGGCGAGCGCCCCCATCAGCTGCTCGTAGAGATCCTCGCGGGTATGGGCCTCACCGGGGGCGGACGGCTTGTACTCCAGGCCGACCGGGCCACCCCCCGGCGCCAACTGCTCGTACGCCTTGTCGGCCAGCGGCTGGATCGCGGCGACCAGATCCAGGCGCTGGGCGAGCAACTCGGCACCCGCGCGCGCGAGATGCTGGTCCCAGACATCGAGCGTGGACAGGTCCATGGAGCGGCCGCCGTGCCGACGCGCCAGCGCGGCCGACTTCAGGAGCGTGTTGCGCTGCTTCAGGACCCGCTCGTAGTCGGAGCGCACGCCGGCCATGCGCGGCGAACGGGCGGTGATCAGCTCGTCGAGGAAACGACGCCGCTCACCGGGGTCGCCCTTGACCAGGGAAAGATCCTCGGGCGCGAACAGGACGGTCCGTACGATGCCCAGCACGTCACGCGGCCTGACCTGCGAGGACCTGTTGATGCGGGCCCGGTTGGCCCTGCCGGGGTTCAGCTCCAGCTCGATCAGCTGCTGCCGCTCGCCCTGTTTGACCTGCGCCCGGATGACCGCGCGATCCGCACCCATACGCACCAGCGGGGCGTCGGAGGCCACCCGATGGCTGCCGAGAGTGGCCAGATAGCCGACAGCCTCCACCAGGTTCGTCTTGCCCTGCCCGTTCGGGCCGACGAAAGCGGTGACGCCCGGGTCCAGCGGAACCTCGACCCGGGCGTACGAGCGGAAGTCGGCCAGCGACAGGTGCGTGACGTGCATGGTCGGTCGCCGACCTCCCCCAGGTTGTGGGCTTCAACAGCCCTGTGGATTACTTCTTCTCGACCGCGTGGCCGCCGAACTGGTTCCGCAGCGCCGCGATCATCTTCATCTGCGGAGAGTCCTCCTGCCGCGACGCGAACCGCGCGAAGAGGGAGGCCGTGATCGCGGGCAGCGGCACGGCGTTGTCGATGGCGGCTTCCACAGTCCAGCGTCCCTCGCCGGAGTCCTGTGCAAAACCTTTCAGCCTGTCCAGGTGCTCGTCCTCGTCGAGGGCGTTCACCGCAAGGTCCAGCAGCCAGGAGCGGATGACCGTGCCCTCCTGCCAGGACCGGAAGACCTCGCGCACATCCGTGACCGAGTCGACCTTCTCCAGCAGTTCCCAGCCCTCGGCGTAGGCCTGCATCATCGCGTACTCGATGCCGTTGTGGACCATCTTCGCGAAGTGACCCGCACCCACCTTGCCGGCGTGCACCGAGCCGAACTTCCCCTCGGGCTTGAGGGCGTCGAAGACCGGCTGCACCTTGGCGACGTTCTCCGCGTCACCGCCGTACATCAGCGCATAGCCGTTCTCCAGGCCCCAGACGCCGCCGGAGACACCGCAGTCGACGAAGCCGATGCCCTTGGCCGCCAGCTCCTCGGCGTGCTTCTCGTCGTCCGTCCAGCGGGAGTTGCCGCCGTCCACCACGACGTCTCCCGGCTCCAGGAGCTCGGCCAGCTCGTCGATCGTCGACTGGGTGGGTGCACCGGCCGGGACCATCACCCAGACCACGCGGGGCCCGCTGAGCTTGCCCACAAGCTCTTCCAGGCTGTGGACATCGGCGAGGTCCGGGTTGCGGTCGAATCCGATGACGGTGTGACCTGCGCGGCGTATCCGCTCGCGCATGTTGCCGCCCATCTTGCCGAGGCCGACGAGACCGAGCTCCATCAGTTGTTCCTTAGGTTGCTGTGTGGCATGTGAGGCACTTTCGTACCTGCGTCCGAGCCTAAACCCGGACGCTCGCGCACACCTGTGGGCATACCCGCTCATACGTATGCCCCGACCTGCGGATTCTCTGAGGAGAGTGATCAGCCGCTGAGCCGCACAGGCATGATCAGGTACTTGTAGGCGTCGTCCGCCTCCGCATCCAGCGCCGGCTTTCCGCTGAGCAGCGCGGGCTTGGTGGACGTCGTGAACGACAGCTGCGCCACCGGGGAGTCGATGGCGCTCAGGCCGTCCAGCAGGAAGGTCGGGTTGAAGGCGATCGAGATGTCGTCGCCTTCCAGCTGCGCATCCACCCTTTCCACAGCCTGTGCATCGTCGCTGGAGCCGGCCTCCAGGATCAGCACGCCCTGCTCGAAGCTCAGCCGCACCGGGGTGTTGCGCTCGGCGACCAGGGCCACACGCTTGACGGCCTCCACGAAGGGGGCGGTCTCGATGACGGCGACGGTGTTGAACTCTGTCGGGAACAGCGTGCGGTACTTCGGGAGGTCGCCCTCGAGGAGGCGGGTGGTCGTGCGCCGTCCGGCGCCCTCGAAACCGATCAGCCCCTCGCCCGCGCCCGAGCCGGACAGCGCCAGGATCACGCTGTCGCCGCTCGTGAGGGCCTTGGCGGTGTCCAGGAGCGTCTTGGCGGGCACCAGGGCGACCGCGGAGGCCTCAGGGTTCTCCGGCTTCCACAGGAACTCACGGACCGCGAAGCGGTAGCGGTCGGTGGAGGCCAGGGTGACGGTGTCGCCCTCGATCTCGATGCGCACACCGGTGAGGACGGGCAGCGTGTCGTCACGGCCGGCCGCGATGGCCACCTGGGCGGCCGCGGAGGCGAAGACCTCACCGGGGACCGTGCCCGTGGCGTTCGGCATCTGCGGCAGCGCCGGGTACTCCTCCACAGGCAGGGTGTGGAGTGTGAATCGGGAGGAGCCACAGACCACCGTCGCCCGTACACCGTCTGTGGAAATCTCTACGGGCCGGTTGGGGAGGGCGCGGGAGATGTCGGCGAGCAGCCGGCCGGAGACGAGGACGGTGCCCTCCTCCTCGACCTCCGCCTCCACGGACACACGCGCGGAGACCTCGTAGTCGAAGCTGGAGAGGCTGAGAGCGCCGTCCTCGGCCTTCAGCAGGAGGCCGGCGAGGACCGGCGCCGGCGGACGGGCCGGGAGGCTGCGCGCCGCCCAGGCAACTGCCTCCGCGAGTACGTCGCGTTCCACCCGGATCTTCACTGTTGCCGCCTCCTGCTGTTGCCGGCGCTTCTCGCCCTGCCTGGCTTCGTCGTCTGTCTCGGTGTCGTCGGTCCCTGTGGTGGGAAGGACACCGGGGAACAGTCTGACGCACGGCACTGACAGTAGGTGCCTCTCGGGGTCAAGTCGTGACGGGGGGCAGCCGGGAGCCGGACAGCAAGTTGTGCACAGGACCCCCTTCGAAACGAACTTCTCGCTCTCTCTAGTCGGGAGTAGTAGTAGGGGCTGTGGAAACCGTGGATAACCCTGTTTTCCCAGCTCAGAGGCGAGATTTTGTCCACGGGCCCTGTGGGCGGAGCCGGTGGACAACTCAACACGTCTGTGGAGAACGGAAAGTTCTGCACACCCCGTGCACAGCCTGAGGTGAGTTCTCCCCAGCGCCGTCCCCAGCTTTTCCCCCGTTGCCCACAGCCCAACCCGGCACCTTTGTGTGACGCCTTTCACTCGACGCGGTGATCAGGCGCGTCACGTTGCCGAACAGTGGACAGCGATGTGGAGAAGTCGGGATTCGCTGGGGACAATCGGGCTCAGCCTGTGGGTTGTCGGTGGACAACTTCGTGCACAGCTTGTGGATCAGTTGTCCGTCCACAGTCTGTGGAGATCCTTCATCCACCAATCCACAGCCACTTGACCTGCTGGGATGGTTGTTCAACGGGGTGCCTGTGGATCGAGCTCTGGACAACTCCGCAGTCCCCAGGATGTGGACGGCAGAAAGTCTTCGAATCTGTGGAGAGTGGCCGTAACTCGGCAGGTAATCGAACAGCGGGCATCCCCGGCATGAAGAAGGGCGCCCCGGGAACTTGTCCCGGGGCGCCCTCGACGGCGTGCGTCTGTGGCTGTCAGCCGTTCTTGATGCGGTTCGTCAGCTCGGTCACCTGGTTGTAGATGGAGCGGCGCTCGGCCATCAGATTGCGGATCTTGCGGTCGGCGTGCATCACGGTGGTGTGGTCGCGGCCGCCGAACAGTGCGCCGATCTTCGGCAGGGAGAGATCCGTCAGCTCCCGGCACAGGTACATGGCGATCTGGCGGGCCGTCACCAGCGCGCGGCCGCGGGAGGTGCCGCACAGGTCCTCGACGGTGAGACCGAAGTAGTCGGCGGTCGCGCTCATGATGGCCGTGGAGGTGATCTCGGGGGCCGAGTCCTCGCCGCCGGGGATCAGGTCCTTGAGGACGATCTCCGTGAGGCCCAGGTCCACCGGCTGCCGGTTGAGCGAGGCGAACGCCGTCACGCGGATCAGCGCGCCCTCCAGCTCGCGGATGTTGCGCGAGATGCGGGAGGCGATGAACTCCAGTACCTCCGGCGGGGCGTTGAGCTGCTCCTGCACCGCCTTCTTCCGGAGGATCGCGATGCGGGTCTCCAGCTCGGGTGGCTGGACGTCGGTGATCAGGCCCCACTCGAAACGGTTCCGCAGCCGGTCCTCCAGCGTCACCAGCTGCTTGGGCGGCCGGTCGCTGGAGAGCACGATCTGCTTGTTGGCGTTGTGGAGCGTGTTGAAGGTGTGGAAGAACTCCTCCTGCGTCGACTCCTTGTCCGCGAGGAACTGGATGTCGTCGACGAGCAGGATGTCCATCTCGCGGTAGCGCTTGCGGAAGCTGTCGCCCTTGCCGTCGCGGATGGAGTTGATGAACTCGTTGGTGAACTCCTCCGAGCTCACATACCGCACGCGTGTGCCGGGGTAGAGGCTGCGTGCGTAGTGCCCGATGGCGTGCAGCAGGTGGGTCTTGCCGAGCCCTGACTCCCCGTAGATGAACAGGGGGTTGTACGCCTTTGCCGGTGCCTCGGCGACGGCGACCGCGGCGGCGTGTGCGAAGCGGTTGGAGGCGCCGATGACGAACGTGTCGAAGAGGTACTTCGGGTTCAGGCGCGCTGTGGGCTCACCGGGGCCGGTGGCCGGCGCGGGCTTCGCTGCCAGCGGGCCGGGGGCGCCGCTGGAGGCGGGCAGCGAGGAGCCGACCGGGCCGCCGCGGTGGACGTGCCCGGAGCCGGACGGCTGCTCGGGCAGTTCCCGGCGGGCGTCGCGCTGGTCGTAGTCCGGGCGGGGCTGGTCGTAGTCCGGGCGCGGCTTGTCGTAGTCGGAGCGCGGCTGGTCGTAGTCGGGTCGCTGCGCTTCGTACGGCGGGCGCTCCATCGACTGCGGACGGTAGTCCTGGGGGGGCGGGGCGTACGCGTCCTGTGCCGGGGGGCCGTACGAGTCCTGCGGCGGCGATGCGTACGGGTCCCGCTCGGGGAAGCCGAGGCGCTGCTGCTGCCAGCCGTAGTCGTCCTGTGACGGGCGCGGCCAGGCGCCGGGCTCGGGGCGCTGGTACTCCGAGGGGTAGGCCGGGCGCGCGGTGGGCAGCTGGTCGCCCGGGTCGCCGGCGTGCTGCTCGGGGCGGTTCGCCCGTCGGTCGTCGGCGCGGTGGCGGCCGTAGCCGTCGTACTGCCCGGAGGGAAGCTCGGGCTCCTCGTAGCGCGGCTGGGGGCGAGCCGGTGGCGTCGGCGGGGCGGGAGGTTCGCCCGCGGAGTCGTCGACGGTGATCGCGATGCGGATCGGGCGGCCGCACTCGCGGCTCAGGCTTTCGCTGACGATCGGGGCGAGGCGGCCTTCGAGCACGCCCTTCGCGAACTCGTTCGGTACGGCGAGCAGGGCGGTGTCGGCGACCAGCGCGAGTGGCTGGCAGCGCCGGATCCAGTGCTCGTCCTTTGTCTCTACGCCCTGCCCCCGGCCCTCGCCGAGAAGTTGCTCCAATACTCGTGGCCACACTGCGGCAAGATCGGCAGGTACGTCAGCCACAGGGCACGCTCTCTCACGGGGTCCCACGAACGTGTGATTGTGGGACGGGTCGGGATTCAAATGGGGTGGGGCAGGTACAAGGGAACGAATCGGAGTTCAGCCACGGTAGTCAGGGCGACGGGTGCGGTTCAAGTTGTTGTCCCCAGGCTGTGGATAGTGTCTCCCAGTGACCGCTGGTTTGACCGGATGGCGTAGCCCCGCGTACCGTAACCAGGTCGAGTTGTCGATGGCTGCTGCCGCCTGCCTCCGATGGGCACAGATCGCGTCAGGTGATCGGGAAGCGGTGCACTCGGGCGTAACTGCGAGCTACTCGTGGGCGCACGGTGACAGCCAGGACGGCACCCGCCACCACCGATTGATTTCTGGAGCCCCCGAGTGAGCAAGCGCACTTTCCAGCCGAACAACCGTCGTCGCGCCAAGACCCACGGCTTCCGCCTGCGGATGCGTACCCGTGCCGGCCGCGCGATTCTGGCGAACCGCCGCAGCAAGGGTCGCGCCAGCCTGTCCGCCTGATCCCGGTCAGGTCATGCCGTCGTGCTGCCCACCGAGAACCGGCTGAGGCGGCGCGAGGACTTCGCGACCGCGGTACGACGAGGGCGCCGGGCCGGACGCCCGTCCCTCGTCGTCCATCTTCGTAGCGGTGCCACGGACCCGCACGCGCCTGGGGAGAGCGCTCCCCCGACGCGTGCGGGTTTCGTCGTGAGCAAAGCCGTGGGCGGTGCGGTGGTACGCAACAAGGTCAAGCGCAGACTGCGCCACCTGATGCGCGACCGAGTCGCCCTGTTGCCCCCCGGTAGCCTGGTAGTCGTACGAGCGCTGCCCGGTGCGGGCGACGCCGACCATGCACAACTGGCCCGAGACCTGGATGCCGCCCTCGAGCGGCTGCTGGGAGGGGGCGCGCGATGAAGTACCCGCTGCTGGCTCTGATCAAGCTGTACCAGTGGACGATCAGTCCGCTGCTCGGGCCGGTGTGCAAGTACTACCCGTCGTGTTCCCACTACGGCTACACGGCCATCGACCGGCATGGTGCGATCAAGGGCACCGCGCTCACCGCGTGGCGCATCCTGCGGTGCAATCCGTGGTCGCTAGGGGGTGTGGACCATGTCCCGCCGCGCAAGCGTCCGCGGTGGCACGAAATGCTGCGTGGCGCCTGGCGTGCACGCAGTGGCGGGTCCTCCGCCGCCGAACCGGCCACCGAAGAGAATCCTGTTTCGAGCACCGAAGAGAATCCTCCTTCGAGCCCGGCCGCAGAGACCTCGTCCCATGCCCAAGGAGCATGATTAGTGGACACGATTGCCAGCCTGTTCAGCTTCATCACGACACCCGTGTCATGGGTCATCGTCCAGTTCCACTCGATGTACGGGAAGATCTTCGGTCCCGACACGGGCTGGGCCTGGGGCCTGTCCATCGTGTCCCTGGTGATTCTCATCCGTATCTGCCTGATCCCGCTCTTTGTGAAGCAGATCAAGTCGACCCGGGCGATGCAGACGCTGCAGCCCGAGATGAAGAAGATCCAGGAGCGCTACAAGAGCGACAAGCAGCGTCAGTCCGAAGAGATGATGAAGCTGTACAAGGAGACGGGCACCAACCCGCTCTCCTCGTGCCTTCCCATCCTGGCGCAGTCCCCGTTCTTCTTCGCCCTGTACCACGTGCTCAACGGCATCGCGACCGGCTCGACGATCGGCGTGATCAACGATTCGCTGCTCGCCAGCGCCCGTAAGGCGCACATCTTCGGTGCCCCGCTCGCTGCGAAGTTCACCGACAGCTCGGCGAAGGTGGAGTCGCTCGGCGCCTCCCTCACCGACGTTCGTGTCGTCACCGCGATCATGATCGTTCTGATGTCGGCGTCGCAGTTCTACACGCAGCGCCAGCTGATGACGAAGAACGTCGACACCACCGTGAAGACGCCGTTCATGCAGCAGCAGAAGATGCTGATGTATGTCTTCCCGGTCATGTTCGCCGTCTTCGGCATCAACTTCCCGGTCGGTGTCCTCGTCTACTGGCTGACCACCAACGTGTGGACCATGGGTCAGCAGATGTACGTCATCCACAACAACCCGACCCCGGGTTCCAAGGCCCAGGCCGCCTACCTGGAGCGCCTGACCAAGCACGTCACGAGCCACGGCAAGACCCGCAAGCGGAGCGAGAAGACCATCGTCAAGGCGATCGTCGCCAAGGGCCGTGACCGCAACGAGTTCGAGCGCAAGTTCATCAACGCCCTGAACAAGGCGGGTCTCGCTGCTCAGACCGACGGCACCGTGACGAAGAGCGAGAGCGCTGCCGCCGTCCAGTCCGAGGACGGTACGGCGACGACCGACGCTGCCGCCGCTCCCAAGCGCCAGCAGCCCAAGCGGCAGAGCAAGGCCCAGCGTCAGTCCGGCGGTGCGAAGGCCGTCGGCGACTCCGAGCCGAAGACGTCGCTGAGCAAGTCCGACGAGCCGGAGGACGCCAAGCCCTCCGCCGCTGCGAAGAAGGCCGAGCCGAAGCCCGCCGGCGGCACCCGCAGCAAGGCCCAGTCCGGGCAGCGCAAGGGCCCGCAGCGCCCCAAGTCCCCGTCCAAGAAGTAAGAAGGAGCCCATCCCGTGACGGAAGGCACCACCTCCGCCGCTGCCGAGGGTGCAGACACCCTTACCCGCCTGGAGCAGGAGGGCGAGATCGCGGCGGACTACCTCGAGGGTCTGCTGGACATCGCCGATCTCGACGGCGACATCGACATGGACGTCGAGGCCGACCGCGCCGCTGTCTCGATCATCAGCGACGCGGGCAGCCGCGACCTGCAGAAGCTGGTCGGCCGTGACGGTGAGGTGCTTGAGGCGCTGCAGGAGCTCACGCGCCTGGCGGTGCACCGGGAGACCGGTGACCGCAGCCGGCTGATGCTGGACATCGGCGGCTATCGCGCAAAGAAGCGCGCCGAGCTTTCCGAGCTGGGTGCGAAGACGGCTGCCGAGGTCAGGAGCACCGGCGAGCCTGTGAAGATGAAGCCGATGACGCCGTTCGAGCGCAAGGTCGTGCACGACGCCGTCAAGGCTGCGGGCCTGCGCAGCGAGTCCGAGGGCGAGGAGCCGCAGCGCTTCGTCGTTGTGCTCCCGGCCTGATCGGTCCGTACGTTCCTCCGGCCCCGTCTGTAGCGCAGGCGGGGCCGAGCTTTGTCAGCCTGATAGTTCTGGTGGTCTCGGCGCTCGGTGCGCTGATGCGGTACGGAAGGACGGTCCCCCGTGACGGAGGCAGCGGAGCTTCCCCCTGCGCCCGAGCAGGCGCGCGCGGTGTTCGGCGATCGCTTCGCGGACGCGGTCCGCTATGCGGAGCTGCTCGCTGAGGCGGGTGTTCAGCGCGGTCTGATCGGCCCGCGTGAGGTGCCTCGTCTGTGGGAGCGGCATCTGCTGAACTGCGCGGTGCTTTCCGAGGTCGTGCCCGAGGGCGTGACGGTGTGCGATGTCGGCTCGGGTGCCGGCCTGCCGGGCATTCCCCTGGCGCTGGTCCGCGAGGACCTGAAGATCACGCTGCTGGAACCTCTGCTGCGGCGTACGAACTTTCTCACCGAGGTCGTGGAGCTGCTCGGGCTGGACCATGTGACGGTCGTGCGCGGCCGTGCCGAGGAGGTCATGGGCAAGGTGCCGTCGGTGCATGTGGTGACGGCACGGGCCGTGGCTCCGCTGGACCGGCTGGCCACGTGGGGCATTCCGCTGCTGCGGCCGTACGGGGAGATGCTTGCGCTCAAGGGCGACACCGCTGAGGAGGAGCTCAAGAGCGCGGCCACGGCGCTCAGCAAGCTTGGTGCCGTGGAGACGTCCATCCTGCATGTGGGTGAAGGGGTGGTGGACCCTCTGTCCACGGTCGTGCGGGTCGAGGTCGGGGAGAGTCCCGGCGGTGTGCGCTTCGCGGCGAAGAAGGCAAAGGCTGCACGAGCGGGGCGGGCACGTCGGCGCCGCTGATCCGGCCTGACGACGAGACGTACTCCACACAAGCTGCCAAACCTACGCACGCCGGAGTGTCGCGACAGTTCGGCCACCGCTGCTGTGCATCGTGTTTCACGTGAAACGTCGCTCACTGCTGCACGGCATCATCAGCCGCGGCCGCGCCGCTGCCGAACCCCGCGACCGTAAGCCTCTCGGTTCACTCGGAGAGGCATCCGTATCCGACGAAACTCGGTCCCCCGTGAGGGGGGCCACGTTGTCCACAGAGGTGGATTTCTCCACAGAACAACAGGCCTCACTGGTTCACGACCCCGAAGACATGGGAGGCTCTGTTCATTGCGAGCCTGAAGTCGAGGAGAGTGAATCCTTGCGGTCCGACGCCAACATCGCGGGACCGATGACCGATCCGGTCCCCGGTCCCCGTACCGAGTCGATGGGGGACGATGTTTCACGTGAAACACCGCCCCCGATGGACGACACTCCGATCGGTCGTGCTGCCCAACTGGCGGTGGAGGCTCTGGGCCGCGCAGGCGAGGGCCTGCCGCGGCCCGAGCAGACACGCGTCATGGTGGTCGCCAACCAGAAGGGCGGTGTCGGCAAGACGACGACCACCGTCAATCTTGCTGCCTCCCTGGCCCTGCATGGCGGCCGCGTCCTGGTGATCGACCTCGACCCTCAGGGCAATGCATCGACTGCGCTGGGGATCGACCATCACGCCGAAGTCCCGTCCATCTACGACGTCCTGGTCGAGAGCAAGCCCCTGGCGGAGGTCGTCCAGCCGGTCCCCGACGTCGAGGGTCTCTTCTGCGCCCCCGCCACGATCGATCTCGCCGGTGCGGAGATCGAGCTGGTGTCCCTGGTGGCACGGGAGAGCCGACTGCAGCGAGCCATCCAGGCCTATGAGCAGCCGCTGGACTACATCCTGATTGACTGTCCCCCTTCGCTCGGCCTGTTGACGGTCAACGCGCTGGTGGCCGGTGCGGAGGTCCTCATCCCCATCCAGTGCGAGTACTACGCGCTGGAGGGCTTGGGCCAGCTGCTGCGCAACGTCGACCTGGTGCGGGGGCACCTCAACCCCACGCTGCATGTATCGACGATCCTGCTCACCATGTACGACGGTCGGACGCGCCTTGCGTCCCAGGTCGCGGACGAGGTACGCAGCCACTTCGGCGACGAGGTGCTGCGGACGAGCATTCCCCGCTCTGTCCGCATCTCCGAGGCGCCGAGCTATGGACAGACAGTGCTGACGTACGATCCGGGATCGAGTGGTGCGCTGTCCTATCTTGAGGCGGCGCGAGAAATCGCGCTGAAGGGTGTGGGCGTGTCATACGACGCCCCGCATGCCCATATCGGCGCCCAGAGTGATCCAAGCATGGTGGAGGGGATTCAGTGAGCGAGCGACGGAGGGGTTTGGGCCGTGGTCTCGGCGCGCTGATCCCTGCTGCCCCGACGGAGAAGACGCCGGCCCCGGCCGCGATGGGGGGCGCTGGTTCTGCGTCGCCGTCGGCGGTCCCGGTGCTGACCACCGACCGGGGAGTGGCCGCGGCGAAGGTGACAACGCTGCCGCCTGTTTCACATGAAACCGAGGAGCCGTCGCTGAACGGCGTCGCGGAGGCGCCCGCGTCTCCTGTGGGCGCCCACTTCGCGGAGCTCCCTCTCGACTCCATCACGCCGAACCCGCGCCAGCCGCGTGAGGTCTTCGACGAGGACGCGCTGCAGGAACTCGTCACCTCCATCAAGGAGGTGGGCCTCCTCCAGCCGGTTGTCGTACGGCAGTTGGGCCCCGCCCGCTACGAGCTCATCATGGGCGAGCGGCGCTGGCGGGCCTGCCGTGAGGCCGGCCTGGAGGCGATCCCGGCGATCGTGCGGGCCACGGAGGACGAGAAGCTTCTCCTGGATGCCCTTCTGGAGAACCTGCATCGGGCGCAGCTGAACCCGCTGGAAGAGGCCGCTGCCTACGACCAGCTTCTGAAGGACTTCAACTGCACGCACGACCAGCTGGCCGACCGGATCGGCCGTTCCCGTCCCCAGGTCTCCAACACGCTGCGTCTGCTGAAGCTCTCGCCGGCGGTCCAGCGCCGGGTGGCTGCCGGGGTTCTGTCCGCCGGTCATGCGAGGGCGCTGCTGTCCGTCGAGGACTCGGAGGAGCAGGACCGGCTGGCCCACCGGATCGTGGCCGAGGGACTGTCCGTGCGAGCCGTCGAGGAGATCGTGACCCTGATGGGGTCGCGGCCGCAGACTGCCCAGCGGTCCAAGGGCCCTCGGGCCGGCGCCCGGGTCTCTCCGGCGCTGACCGACCTCGCGACCCGTCTCTCGGACCGTTTCGAGACACGGGTGAAGGTCGACCTGGGGCAGAAGAAGGGCAAGATCACCGTCGAGTTCGCCTCCATGGAGGACCTCGAGCGGATCCTCAGCAGCCTCGCTCCTGGCGAGGGACCGGTCCTGCAGAAGAGCCTCCTGGAGGACGATTCCGAGGACCTCGAGGCCTAGACAGCCGGTGGCCGACAGGGCGGTTTCGCTCGGTAGGCCGACAGAGTGGGTCGTGTCCGGTGTGTACCGGAACACGGCCCGCTCTTTGCTTTCAGGCGGTATCGATGGAATCGCTTCGTGGATACGATGCGTTCGGGTATGGCGCATCCACCTGGCAGTACCTCTGAGAGGGAGGCAGGGGCCATGCGAACGATGAGCCGCACCGGACTGGTGAGCGCAGGTCTCGGAGTGGGCGCGGTCGGCGGCTTCGTCGGCAGCCTGCTGAGGGAACGGAGCGCTCTGACAGCCGCTCGCGACGCTGCGGGCGAAGGAAGCGAGGAACAGGCTTCATGGGGCGTCGGCTCGTACCGCTCACGCTGGACAACCTTCAAGACCTTCCCCAACGCTGTCGCGCGTGTGTCTTCTGGGAGTTGGACCCAGTCAGCGGAGAGGCCGCGGTAAAAGCGGGCACGTCCGCCCTGGAGAAGGAAGCGTGGATTTCTGCGGTCCTGCTGGACTGGGGGTCCTGCGGCCGGGTCGTCTACGTCGACGATGTACCGGTGGGCTTCGTTCTGTATGCCCCTCCGGCCTACGTTCCGCGCTCCACGGCCTTCCCCACGAGTCCCGTTTCGTCTGACGCGGTACAGCTGATGACCTCGTTCATCCTGCCGGGCTATCAGGGGCAGGGGCTCGGGCGGGTGATGGTCCAGACGGTCGCCAAGGATCTGCTGAGACGGGGCTTCAAAGCAATCGAGGCTTTCGGGGACGCACAGTGGAAGGAACCCGCATGCGTCCTGCCGGCTGACCATCTTCTGGCCGTGGGCTTCAAGACGGTCCGGCCCCACCCGACTTACCCCCGTCTGAGGCTGGAGCTGCGGACGACGCTCTCCTGGAAGGAAGACGTGGAGATGGCGCTCGACCGGCTGCTGGGGGCTGTGCAGAAGGAGCCGGTGCTGAGGCCGCTGTGAGAAGTGTCCGGACAAGCGAATGGGCCGACCCTTCAGGGTTGGCCCATTCGTGTTTCACGTGAAACATCCACCGCCGACTCGACGGCTTTGCCGACTACTCGGCGATGAAGTCCTCGAGGTCGCGGACGATCGCGGCCTTCGGCTTCGCACCGACGATGGTCTTGGCGACCTCGCCACCCTGGTAGACGTTCAGCGTCGGGATGGACATGACGCCGTACTTGGCGGCCGTACCCGGGTTCTCATCGATGTTGAGCTTGACGACCTCGATCTTGTCGCCGTACTCGGCGGCAATCGCCTCGAGGGACGGCGCGATCTGGCGGCACGGGCCGCACCAGGCGGCCCAGAAGTCCACCAGTACGGGCTTGTCGCTCTTGAGGACGTCCTGCTCGAAGGAGTCGTCGGTCACATTCTTCAGGGTGCCGGCCACGGCGGGCTCCTTAACTGGTTGGTGCGTGGGGCGGATGGAGGTCAGACAGAGGTCTTCTCGGGCTCGGCCTGCTCCTCGTCCGCAAGCGCGGCGAGGAAGCGCTCGGCGTCGAGCGCGGCGGAGCAGCCGGTACCGGCGGCGGTGATCGCCTGGCGGTAGGTGTGGTCGACCACGTCACCGGCGGCGAAGACACCGGTCAGGTTGGTGCGGGTCGAAGGAGCGGCGACCTTGAGGTAGCCCTCCTCGTCGAGGTCGAGCTGGCCCTTGAAGAGTTCGGTGCGCGGGTCGTGGCCGATCGCGATGAACAGGCCGGTGACCGCCAAGTCCGAGATCTCGCCGGTCTTGAGGTTGCGCAGCTTCAGACCCGAGAGCTTGGGGTCGCCCTCGATCTCGGCGACCTCGCTGTCCCACACGAACTTGATCTTCGGGTCGGCGAAGGCACGCTCCTGCATCGCCTTGGAGGCGCGCAGGGTGTCCCGGCGGTGGACGATCGTCACGGACTTGGCGAAGCGGGAGAGGAAGGTTGCCTCCTCCATCGCGGTGTCGCCGCCGCCGATCACGGCGATGTCCTGGTCCTTGAAGAAGAAGCCGTCACAGGTGGCACACCAGGAGACACCGCGGCCGGAGAGGGCGTCCTCGTTCGGCAGGCCGAGCTTGCGGTGCTGGGAGCCGGTGGTGACGATGACGGCCTTTGCCTTGTGCACGGTGCCGGCGGTGTCGGTGACGGTCTTGATCTCACCGGTCAGGTCGACGGAGACGACGTCGTCCGGGACGAGCTCGGCGCCGAAGCGCTCGGCCTGGGCGCGCATGTTGTCCATGAGCTCGGGGCCCATGATGCCGTCCCGGAAGCCGGGGAAGTTCTCCACGTCGGTGGTGTTCATCAGCGCGCCACCGGCGGTGACGGCGCCCTCGAACACGAGCGGCTTCAGCGACGCGCGCGCGGTGTAGAGCGCCGCCGTGTAGCCGGCGGGCCCGGAGCCGATGATGATCACGTTACGGACGTCGCTCACGGCTTGTTTCCTCGTCTCTGGACTGCGTCGTCGGACCGGGGGAGCCTCTGTCAGAAGTCCCACCCCACCCAACGGATCCTAAGGGGCGCGCATTCCCACTGTGTCCGGGCACACGGAGACGCGACACGGCACGGGATACGACGCACGACGGAGACGAAGCGTGTGCGTTCAGGGACGGGTGTAGGAGTGCGTCAGGAGAACCTTCGCCTTGGCGGCGGACGCATGGCTCACACAGCTCGCATCGACGATGTATGCGGTCACCTTGGTGCTGGCGGAGGCGTCGGACATGACCACGAGCATGACATCCGTGCCCTTGTAGGTCCCTTCCTTCGCCGCGAGCGCCGGGTCGGTGCGCCCGATGCCGTTGCGGATGCAGTCCGGGACCGTGGTCTCCTTGAAGACCTTGGGCTGGTTGCTCCCGCCCTCCACACCGAGACTGTGCGGAGCATGGGAGCCGCTGCCCGAACTCTTGAGGAGACCGGTGACCCGGTCCTCCAGGTTGGCCTCCGAGAACGTGTCCGCGGTGGCGGACTTCCGGGCCTGAGCTTCGGAAGTGGGCGGTTTCCCGTCGTTCAGTGATGCCAGCAGGACCGAACCGAAGCCCAGTGCGGCGACTGTGAAGACGGTGCCCAGGATGGCGACCCTGCGGCGGCCGCCCCTCTTCCGCTGTTTGCGGCCCGGCCCGGTGGTGGCGGCACGGGAATGCCCCGCAGGACGGTCTGCCGTTGCCGATGTTTCACGTGAAACACGCGCGCCGTCGTCGGCGTCGTCCGTGGAACGGGAAGCGCCGACGAGCTCCGGGGCGTCGGTGAGATCGGGTGCCGTCGCGTTCAGCAGCGCCTCGGCCGCGAGAGCGGCATCGATCCGGCCTGCGACATCGGCGGGCATGCGGGTCGGGCCCGGCACCGAACCGAGCAGCCCTCGGATCTCCTCCAGCGACGTGTAGACGTCCGCGCAGAGCTCGCATTCGTCCAGGTGCCGTCGTACGTCGGCAGTCCGGGACGGCGGAAGCAGGCCCTCGGTGAGGTCGGAGATTTCGGCGACGTCCGGGTGTCCGGCCATGTCCGTCGTGGAAGTCACGCTCGCCCACCTCCGCCCTTCACAGCAGCTGAATCGCTTGGCCCGGTATCCGGCCCTGTATCGCGTGGACCGGCAGTCGGTGGTCCCGCTGCCGGTGGGACGGATGTCCCCTGGGTCCGGTTCCGCCCCTCGCCCGGTTCCTTGCGGCCACCGGTGTTTTCCGGCCGAAGATGGGTGAGGAGCGGCAGGAGTCTGGCTCTGCCACGGGCGCAGCGGCTCTTCACCGTGCCGGTCGGGACATCGAGCACGCGGGCGGCTTCGGCGACCGGGTATCCCTGCATGTCCACAAGGACGAGGGCGGCGCGTTGGTCGGGAGGCAAGGTACCGAGTGCCTCCAACAGCTGCCGGTGCAGATCGTTGCGCTCTGCCGGAGCCGATGCCTCCTCGTGCGGCTCCAGCAGTTGCTCCAGCCGCTCGGTGTCGTCGACCGGGGACGTCTTGCGCGACGCAGCCTTACGGGCGCGGTCGAGGCAGGCGTTCACCGTGATCCTGTGCAGCCACGTCGTGACGGCCGACTGCCCCCGGAAGGTGTGGGCGGCCCGGTAGGCGGACACAAGGGCGTCCTGAACGGCGTCAGCGGCCTCCTCCCGGTCCCCCAGCGTCCGCAGGGCCACCGCCCACAGCCGGTCACGATGACGCCGCACAAGCTCGCCGAAGGCGTCCGGGTCGCCCTCTACATGGCGGGCCAGGAGGTCCTGATCGCTTGCGTCGCCGTATGCGGTGTCATCTGCCATCGGACCCCCTCCCCGGGATGCGGTCTCAGCCGGTGAACTTCAGGTCCGTCACGGCCTGCTTGTAGCCCGGATCGCTGTACGAGTCCCCCGGCGCGTACGGCAGCGCCGTGAACCACACCAGTACGTACCGGCTCTTGACCGGCTTGGCGACTGTCACCTTTGCAGACGTGCCGGACGTCGTCGTGGATCCCAATTTCGTCATCGAAGTCAGCGGAACCGACGAGCTCATGGAGTCCGTCGCGTAGAGCGTGACCGTCGTGTGGTTGCCACTGAAGAGGAGCCCTATCGAAGCGGCGGAGACCTCCTGCTCCGAGCCGAAGTCGTAGACGATGCCGACACCGGGCTTGAAGGCCGGGTTCATGTCCGGGCCGTCCTTGTAGCTGGCGGTACGCCAGTACGTGGCGCTCTTGTTGTCGTACGTCTTGTCGACGTCGTTGGGGTGCTGGGCGTCACCCTTGGCGACGTACTCCTGGGCACTCTGGATCTGGAGGGTCTTGACCGGTTTGGTCTTGTCGCCGCCCTTGTCGCCCCCGTCGGTCGTCTGCGTCTTGTTCGTGTCGTCGGACTTGCTCCCGTCCATGAGCGCGTCCGCGAGCTGCCAGCTGCCCAGGCCCAGGGCGGCGATGAGGAGCGCCGAGACAGCCCACTTCAGCGCCTTCCCCGTGCGGCTCTGCAGCGGGGCCGGAGGAGCCGGCACCGGCTGGGTGGCGCCGGGGTGCGGTGCCGGGCGGCCGTACGTGCCCTGCTGATACGTGGTGCGCTGGTACTCCGGCGGCGCGGTGAACGCCGGCTCCGGCGGGCGGATGCGGGGCATCTCGCCGATCGCCTTCACCAACTCCTCCGGCGTGGTGCACGGGGATTCGTGACGGGAGGCGGTCGCCCCGTCGTTGGCGAGTGCGCGCATGGCCAGCTCGGAGAGACCGCGGTGGACACCGGCCCGCACCTGGTCGGGTGCGATCAGACCGACGTCCTTGGGCAGCCCCGACAGACCGTACGCGTCGTTCTCGTACGGCCAGCGCTGGGTGAGCCCCGCGTACAGGAGCGCGCCGACGGACTCCGTGTCGGTGCGCTGCGGGGTCTCGGAACTGATGCCGCGCAGCGCGGCGTTGACGGCAAGGCCGCGGATGCGCCACTGGCCGCTGGAGGTACGCAGCACGGCGTTGGGGTTCAGCCGCAGATGGGCCAGACCCTCGCGGTGCGCTGCAGCCATTGCGGAGGCGATCTGACTGACCATCTGGTAGGCGTCGTGCGGCTCCAGCGGCCCGGAGGCGAGCAGCGTGGTCAGCTCTACGGCGTCGGGCAGCCACTCGTGGACGACGTAGACGAGGTCGTTCTCCTCGACCGCGTCCAGCACCTGGACGAAGCGGGGATCACCGAGCAGCGCCGAGGAGCGGGCCGCAGCCAGCACCGAACGCGCCCGTGAATGGTCCGCGGGCAGGAGGTGGACGCCGACGGCGCGGCGAAGCTTCTCGTCCACGGCACGCCAACTGCTGAATCCGTCCAGACGGGTGACGCACTCCTCGAGCCGGTACCGTCTGGCGAGTTTGTGGCCGCTGTGCAGCTCCGGCGGTGAGGCCTTTCCGGGACCCTCGGTCCCGCCACTCCCCTGTGCCTCGTCGATCTCCGTGTCCCGCTCCCGGTTCTGGGCCACCCCGTCGGCCGTGGACTGGTCCGCCTCTGCGGTCAGCGGTTCGTCGCCGCTGTTGTCTGCCACGTCGACGGCAGCCGTGCTCCGTTCCGCCACCGTCGTTCCTGCCTCCCCATTCATTGCGCGCCGACCAACATCCGTGCGCGCTGTCCGACGCCGAAACCAATTGTGCCCACAGTCCGCCGCTATGCACGACACACGGTGGCGGACGATGGTTGTGCGCGTACCCCCGCGTCAGCGCCCCAGACGCCCGCGGACCATGCCGACCAGTGAGTTCAGCTCCTCGATGCGCATCTTGCGGGCGGCCAGGAAGAAGATCCCGAGCAGGACCGCACCGCCGGCCAGCAGGGCCGCGAGGGATCCGACGACGCCCTGGCCGAGCGTGTGGCCGATCTCGTAGCAGGCCGCGCCGCTGAGGGCTGCTGCGGGCACCGAGGCGATGCAGAGCCTGGCGTATGTCCGCAGGACGCGGGCGCCGTCCAGGTCGCCGCCCAGCCGCTTGCGCAGCCGGTTCCAGGCGACGCCGACGCCGATCGCATAGGCGAGGCCGTACGAGGCGGCCATGCCGGCCACGGCCCAGCGGGGCGGCAGGACGACGTAACACAGCGCCGAGGCGCCCGCGTTGACCGCGGCCACGATGACCGTGTTGTAGAAAGGGGTCCGGGTGTCCTCGTAGGCGTAGAACGCGCGCAGCACGACGTACTGCACGGAGTACGGGATCAGGCCGAGGGCGAACGCCATCAGCATGAAGCCCATGTTGGTGGCCTCGCTGATGCCGGAGGAGCCGAAGATCAGCGTGCACATCGGGATGCCGAGGGCGAGGAAACCGAAGGCGATCGGCACGATGGCGACGGCCGTGGTGCGCAGGCCCTGGGAGATGTCGTCGCGGACGGCGCCGCCGTCGTCCTCCGCCGCCGAGCGCGAGATGCGCGGCAGCAGGGCGGCCATCAGGGAGACGGTGATGATGGCCTGCGGCAGTCCCCAGATCAGCTGGGCGTTGGCGTAGGCGGCGAAGCCGGTGCCGTCGACGGGTGAGGCCTTGCCGGCCGAGGTGGACAGCTGCGAGACGACGATCGCGCCGGCCTGGTTGGCGAGGACGAAGAGCACGGTCCACTTGGCGAGCGTCACGGCTTTGCCGAGGCCGTGGCCCCTCCAGTCGAACCGCAGCCGCAGCCGGAACCCGGTCTCGCGCAGGTACGGGATCATCGCCAGCGCCTGGACGACGAGGCCGAGCAGAACACCGATGCCGAGGAGCCGCTGGCCCTCCGGGGGGATGCTCGTGACCTTCATGCCGGAGTCGGCCGCGGTGCCGTACACCCACATGAACATGCCGAGCGTCACGATGATGACGATGTTGTTCAGGACCGGCGTCCACATCATGGCGCCGAACTTTCCGCGGGCGTTGAGGATCTGCCCCATCACCACGTGGACGCCCATGAAGAAGATCGAGGGCAGGAAGTAGCGGACGAAGGTGATGCCGACCTCGTTGGCCGCCGGATCGCTGGCCACCGAGTCCGACAGCAGGCGGATCAGGAGCGGCGCGCCGAAGACCGCGAGGACCGTGAGGGCACCCAGCGCCACCATGACCAGGGTCAGCAGGCGGTTGGCGTAGGCCTCGCCGCCGTCCTCGTCCTCCTTCATGGCGCGCACGAGCTGCGGCACGAACACCGAGTTGAGGCCGCCGCCGACGGTCAGGATGTAGATCATCGTCGGCAGCTGGTAGGCGACCTGGAAGGTGTCACCGAGCAGCCCGACGCCCAGCGCCGAGACGATCAGTGCGGAGCGGATGAAGCCGGTGAGGCGGGAGACCATCGTGCCCGCGGCCATCACGGCGCTCGACTTGAGCAGGCCCCCGCCCTTCTTCGCCGGGGCCACAGGAGCTGCTGGTGGCGCCGCAGCCGCGGGCGCCGTGGTGCCGAGGTTCATGGTCTGGTCGGTCGCGGGCGCGGGCGCTGCCGGATCCTGGTACTGCGGGGTCGGCGACGACGCACCCGGCGCGGCCGCCGGGCCGGGCACGGACGGGGGATCCGACGGGGGGTATCCGCCGTTCTGTTGCTGGTCCCGGAAGAGGTGTGCGAAGGCGTCCGGCTCGTGGCGCTCCTCACCGGCCCGGGTGACCAGGTCGTCGACGCCCACGTACTGGGTCGTGCGGGGGTCGTCGCCGTAGGGCAGGTACTGGCTCGGGGCGTCCGGCTCCGGCGCCGGGGTCTGGGCCCAGACACGGGAGTCGGGGGCGTACGGGGACTGAGGCGGCTGGGCATACAGCGGCTGTTGCGGCTGGTAGGTCCCAGGGGGCGGCGGGGGGTGCGCGGCGCGGTCGTAGAGGGCCTCGGCGACCGGGTCCTGCGCGGAGAGATCCTGTGCCCGGTAGGGGTCCTGGTCGTAGGCGTCCTGGAGGTACATGTCCGCGGGGGGCTGCGGCGGTACCTGGCCGTGCTCGGGCTGCGGGCCCTCGGCGGGGCCCGAGCTGCCCGCAGCCTGGCCGCGGTCACCGTCGTACGGCGCGTTCATGGTTACCCCACCTCATCGTCCCGGGCCCACCGGCCACGACATCCTCAACGGTCCACTCTCTCACCCGTGCCGGACGGGTCGGTGCTTTCCGGTGCGGTGTCCGGTGTCGGGTCACTCGGCTGCTCAGGGTCGTCTGCCCGGGCGTCGGTGCCGGACTCCTCCTTGAGACGGTCTTCAGGGCCCTCGGGGTTCTTCGGCCCCTCGGCGGGCTCACCGGCCTCGTCGGGACCGCCCTCCTCGGCCTGACGGGCGGCCGCCCGCTTGCGCTGCGTGTACATGCGGAAACCGGCGAGGACGAGCAGGAGGAAGCCGCCGCCGATGACCAGCATCACGGTGGCCGTGAACTCGGTGACCTTGACGTCGAAGGTGACGGCGTTGCCGTATTCCTGGCCGTCCTCCGTGTACAGCTGGGCGACCACCGTGGCCTGGCCGTTGGCCTTGGCCGTCGTGGTGAACTTCACCGTCTGGCTGTGCCCGCCGGAGACCGTGACAGCTTGCTCCTGGTAGGCATGGCCGCCGATCTGGAGGCGGGTGGGGCTTGTCGAGGTGAGGCGCAGCGTCAGGTGCTGGACACCCTGCACCAGATTGTTCTGGACGGTCACGGGGATGGTGGCGCTGCGTCCGGAGAGCTTGGTGTCGGACTTGTCGATCAGCTTGACCTGGCTGGTCAGATCGGTGAGGTGGTTGTCCACGTCGCCGCGGAAGCTCGCCGCGGCGGCCGCGCTGCCCCGCCACGACGTGGACATCCCGCGGTTCATGGCGCGCCCGAAGGGGGTCACCACACGGGACTCGTCGCTGAGGATCACCTTGAAGTTGTCGAGTTCGTCCTGTGTGGTCGCGATCTCCTCGAAGGCAGAGCGCGGCAGCTCCTGCTTGCGCAGCGAGGAGGGATACGCGGATGTCGACGGCACCGTCGTCGTGGCATCCGGGTCCGGCTTGGCCTTGGCGGCCGACGTGAGCTTCTGGGCCTCGGACCAGTTGCCGCCCTGGAGGGCCGCCAGCGCGTCGGCCATGGCCTGGGCCTGGTGCGTCGTCGGCATGCGCTGCGGAGCGACGACGATGCTGCGCTGTTTGTTCGTCTGAAGGTTGAGTTCCAGGCTCTGGGCAAGGAACTGCTGCACGGCGAGGGTGCCGTCAGAGGCCGTCGTGAGGTCGCCCTGGAACGCCTCCGACAGACGGGCGTCCGCGACCACCGCCGTGGTGCCGCCGCCGATGGGACGTGCTGCGGAGGGGGTGTAAGGCAGACCTCCGGTCTCCTGGAGGCTGTCGCTGCGGGCGATGACCTGGTCGGCGCCGGCGGAGGTGGCGACCTTCACGATCGACGGGTCGACGGCGCCGTCCACGGGCCAGGCGAAGTCCGTGTTCGGTTTCACGTGGAGGATGGGCTCCACCGTGTTGGCGACGACGTCGGTGGCCTCCTTGAGGTGGCTCAGCGAGCCGGTCACGCTCGTGCCGTTGTGGGCGAGGGAGGCCAGGTCCGGGTCGGCGAAGGGCAGCGCGACGACCTCCTTGTCGGCCACCGCCTTCTGCAGCTCGGCGAGCCACTGCTTGGCGACCGCCTGGTGCGTGCCCGCCGTGGTGGTGTTGTTGGCGGCCCGGACCCGATAGCTGCGGGTCATCGCGTCGACCGAGGCCAGCAGGTCCGGGTCGATCACCCACGTGATGTCGAGGCTCTCGCCCAGGGACAGCATCTCGTCCAGGCGGCCGCCAGGGGAGATCTCCTTGGCGAGATCGTCATTGAGGAAGACCGGTGTCTGCTGCTCGTTCGACCCTGTCTCCGCCGTCATGTGGACGGTGGAGACCAGCGGCCACAGAAACGTCGTCTTCGTCTTGGTGCCGGCCTCGTCCGGCTGCCAGGGCAGGAAGGTCCGCTGGATGCCGAGGACGTGGTTCCACGGCTGCGCCCGCGTCTGGCCGGACAGCGATGCGGCGAACTGGTAGACCCCGTCGTCACCAAGGTCCAGTTTGTCGACCGGCACGGTGATGCTGAAGGGCTCGGCGACGCCTGGAGTGAGCTTGGGGAACTTCTCGACGTACTTGCCGCCGATCTCCGAGCCGGTCGCGCCCTGGACGTTGCCACTGTCGTTGGCGATGTCCTCGATGGCCGAGCGGGTGTTCAGCTGAGGGCCTACGTGCAGTCCCACATGGGCGCCGGTGACCGTCTGCTTGCCGTTGTTGGTCACGGTGCCCGACACGGTCACCGTGTCGCCGTCCGTGGGGACAGCGGGGCTGAGCGAGTCGAGGGCGACGGCCACCGAGCCCGAACCTGAGGCGGCCTGCAAGGAGGCCTGCCCAGCCGCGTTCGCGGAAGCCGCGGAGGGCAGCTGGAGGAGGCCGGCCAGCAGAGGCGCCCCTGCGAGCAGTGCTCCGGTGCGCCGCAGCCACCGGCGGGCAGGTGAGGGATTCGTCCCCTGGAAGTCTGCCGCCTCGGCCACGCGTTTCGCCCGTCCCTCGTCGTCGTCAGTGGTCGTCGGAATGTGCGTCCACGCATGGTAACGATGCGCGCTGAGGGGAAGTGCCGCGGACTGCCGCACAAGATCGGGGAGCAGGGTCGACCTGTCCTTTATCTGCACGTATAAAGAGAGGCGCGACCTGTACGCCTCAAGGACAGTGCATGTGCACGTATCTACTGAGGTGTCCGTGGACGTTTAATGAAGGCGCTTGCGGTCGCCCGGGCCACGTACCCTCTTCTGTTGTGCCGAACGCCAACGAAGCCAACCTCAGTGCCCTGAGCCAGGAGCCGCACCGCGTGCCGAGTGAACCTCTGCGGGTGGATCCTGTCGCCGACGACCTCGCCCGCCGTTTCCAGGACGCCGGGTTCTCGCTTGCCCTGGTCGGCGGCTCGGTCCGGGACGCGCTGCTCGGCCGGCTCGGCAACGACCTCGACTTCACGACCGACGCACGTCCCGAGGACGTCCTCAAGATCGTCCGTCCGTGGGCGGACGCCGTGTGGGAGGTGGGCATCGCCTTCGGGACGGTTGGGGCTCAGAAAGACGGCTTCCAGATTGAGGTGACGACCTACAGGTCGGAGGCCTACGACCGGACCTCGCGCAAGCCCGAGGTGGCTTACGGCGACTCCATCGAGGAAGACCTCGTCCGGCGTGACTTCACCGTCAACGCGATGGCCCTCGCGCTCCCTGAGAAGAAGTTCATCGACCCGTACGGCGGACGGGACGACCTCGCTGCGCGTGTGCTGCGTACCCCGGGCACTCCCGAGGCGTCCTTCTCCGACGATCCGCTGCGGATGATGCGGGCCGCACGCTTCGCTGCGCAGCTCGACTTCGAGGTGGCTCCCGAGGTCGTGACGGCCATGACGGAGATGGCCGGCCGTATCGAGATCGTCTCGGCCGAGCGGGTACGGGACGAGCTGAACAAGCTGATCCTGTCCGCGAACCCGCGTAAGGGCCTGACGCTGTTGGTCGACACCGGTCTCGCGGGCCATGTGCTGCCCGAGCTCCCGGCCCTGCGGCTGGAGCGTGACGAGCACCATCGTCACAAGGACGTGTACGAGCACACGCTGATCGTCCTGGAACAGGCGATTGCGCTGGAGGAGGACGGCCCCGACCTGACTCTCCGCCTGGCCGCGCTGCTGCACGACATCGGCAAGCCGCGCACCCGCCGCTTCGAGCAGGACGGTCGGGTCTCGTTCCACCACCACGAGGTGGTCGGCGCGAAGATGACCAAGAAGCGCATGACGGCTCTCAAGTACTCCAACGAGCTGGTGAAGGACGTCTCACGGCTGGTCGAACTCCACCTGCGTTTCCACGGCTACGGGACTGGCGAGTGGACGGACTCGGCGGTCCGCCGCTACGTCCGTGACGCCGGCCCCCTCCTCGACCGCCTCCACAAGCTGACCCGCTCGGACTGCACGACGCGGAACAAGCGCAAGGCGGCGGCGCTGTCGCGGGCGTACGACGGTCTGGAGGAGCGCATCGCGCAGCTCCAGGAGCAGGAGGAACTGGACGCGATCCGTCCCGACCTCGACGGCAACCAGATCATGGAGATCCTGGGCATCGGCCCGGGACCGGCCATCGGTCAGGCGTACAAGTTCCTGCTGGAGCTGCGGCTGGAGAACGGGCCGATGGAACACGGTGCGGCGGTGGCGGCCCTCAAGGAATGGTGGGCCGAGCAGAGCTGAGTCTGTGAAACGGGGTCATGTTTCACGTGAAACATGACCCGGGGTACGCGTCGGGGGCGGTGTTTCACGTGAAACACCGCCCCCGACGCGCGCCTGGCCTACTTCTTGTAGTCCTTCAGGCAGAGCAGGAAGTCGCTGCTGTCACCGCTCTCGGTGTACGAGTACTGGAAGTCCTTGGAGGCTGCCACGCACTTGGCGTTGGCCTCGGTCTCCGAGTACTTGCCGTTGATCTTGGCCAGCACGATGTACTGGGCCTGCGACGAGTCGCACTTCACCACCTCGAGGTCCGGGTGGCTGTCGTCGCTGCTGCCACGGTGCATGCAGTCGCCGACCTTGGCGGTGTCGGCGTCGTCCTGGCCGTTTATCACGCCGACGATGGCCGCGACGATGGCGATCACGATGACGGCGATGATCCTGATCGCCTTGAAGCTGAGCTTGCGGCTCGGCTGCGGAGGAATCGGCGCGTACGGAGCGGTGGCCTGCTGGGGGAACCCGGGCTGACCTGGCTGCTGCGGGTAGCCGCTCTGAGGCGGGTACGGCGCTTGCCCCTGAGGCGGGTACGGCGCAGAGCCCTGCGGCGGGTACGGGGTCTGGCCCTGGGGCTGGCCGTAGGGCTGCTGGCCCTGTGCGAACGGGTTCTGGCCCTGGGGTGGAGTGGTCACTTGAGGGTCCCCCTGAAGAGTTGGTGAGCGGCTTGCATAAGAGCCGCATAAGACGCCGGTAAATTATCGGCTGCCACTGACACTTCTGTAATCCAGAGGGACTCTGTGGCCTTGGTGTGACACTTACCGGCGCTCAAAGCGGGCCATAGCGCCAGCAACTACTGCGTAGACAACGGCAACTGTGATCACCAGCGGCACGGAACGGCCGTCCGGCGGCAGCATCAGTGCGGCCACCGCCGCGGCGCCGACGAAGGCGGTGTTGAACAGGACGTCGTAGACGGAGAAGATCCGGCCCCGGAAGCCGTCGTCCACGGAAGACTGCACGACTGTGTCTGTCGCGATCTTCGCGCCCTGGGTAGTGAGGCCGAGGACGAACGTCGCGACCAGCATCGGAGCGGTGGCGAACGGAAGTCCGAGGGCAGGTTCCAGGACGGCGGCCCCCGCTGCGCACACCACGATCCAGCGGCCCGGTCCGAGGCGTCCCGCGGCCCACGGCGTCACCACGGCTGCCGCGAAGAAGCCTGCGGCGGAAGTCCCCAACGCCAGCCCCAGCAGCCGCAGTCCGTCGTCCGCGGTCGAGGAGAAGGTGTACCGGCACAGCATCAACAGCATGACCAGCAGCGCGCCGTAGCAGAACCTCATCAGGGTCATCGTGACGAGAGCCCAGGCGGCCTCCCGGCGTGGCGGCGCCGCAAGGTGTCGTACACCCGCCGTCAGGTCGCGGGCCGTGCCGATGAGTGCCTTGGCCAGCCTCGGCTGCACCAACTCGGCGTCCGGCCCGAGCAGTTCCGGGGCCAGACGCAGCGACGCGAGCGCCGCGCACAGATACAGGGAGGCGCCCAGCAGGACCACGGCGGCGTCGGAGTCCGCCACCACCAGCCGTACGACGAAGGCGAGACCGCCGCCCGCGGTCGCGGCGAGCGTACCGGCGGTCGGGGAAAGGGAGTTGGCCATCACCAGGCGCTCACCGTCGACCACGCGCGGCAGCGCGGCGGACAGGCCGGCCAGAACGAAGCGGTTGACGGCGGTGACGCAGAGCGCGGAGACGTAGAAGAGCCAGTCCGGGACGTGACTGAGGATCAGGAGGGCCGTCGCCGACGCCAGCAGGGCACGCAGCAGGTTGCCGTAGAGGAAGACCTGGCGGCGGCGCCAGCGGTCCAGGAGAACGCCTGCGAAGGGGCCCACCAGGGAGTACGGAAGCAGCAGGACCGCCATGGCGGAGGCGATCGCGGTGGCCGAAGTCTGTTTCTCCGGCGAGAAGACCACGTAGGCGGCGAGTGCGACCTGGTAGACGCCGTCGGCGCCCTGGGAGAGCAGGCGTACGGCGAGCAGACGCCGGAAGTTCGCGAAGCGCAGAAGAGTGCGCAGATCACGGACGACGGCCATGGGGCACAGCCTCACATACGGGGAGGGTCCCCGGGTGTGCAACCCGGGGACCCTCGACGCCCTGGCAGGAGCAGTTGTGTCAGCGCTTAGCGCTCGACCTCACCCTTGATGAACTTCTCGACGTTCTCGCGGGCCTCGTCGTCGAAGTACTGGACCGGCGGGGACTTCATGAAGTAGCTCGAAGCCGACAGGATCGGGCCGCCGATGCCCCGGTCCTTGGCGATCTTCGCGGCGCGCAGGGCGTCGATGATGACACCCGCGGAGTTCGGGGAGTCCCAGACCTCGAGCTTGTACTCCAGGTTCAGCGGGACGTCACCGAAGGCGCGGCCCTCGAGGCGGACGTACGCCCACTTGCGGTCGTCGAGCCAGGCCACGTAGTCGGACGGGCCGATGTGGACGTTGTCGGCGCCGAGGTCGCGGTCGCGGATCTGGGAGGTGACGGCCTGCGTCTTGGAGATCTTCTTGGACTCCAGGCGCTCGCGCTCGAGCATGTTCTTGAAGTCCATGTTGCCGCCGACGTTCAGCTGCATCGTGCGGTCCAGGACGACGCCCCGGTCCTCGAACAGCTTCGCCATGACGCGGTGCGTGATGGTGGCGCCGACCTGCGACTTGATGTCGTCACCGACGATCGGGACGCCCGCCTCGGTGAACTTGTCCGCCCACTCCTTGGTGCCGGCGATGAAGACCGGCAGGGCGTTGACGAAGGCGACCTTGGCGTCGATGGCGCACTGGGCGTAGAACTTCGCCGCGTCCTCGGAGCCGACGGGCAGGTAGCAGACGAGCACGTCGACCTGCTTGTCCTTGAGGACCTGGACGACGTCGACGGGGTCGGCGTCGGACTCCTCGATGGTCTCGCGGTAGTACTTGCCGAGGCCGTCGAGGGTGTGGCCGCGCTGGACGGTCACGCCGGTGTTCGGCACGTCGCAGATCTTGATGGTGTTGTTCTCGGAGGCGCCGATGGCGTCCGCGAGGTCGAGGCCGACCTTCTTCGCGTCGACGTCGAAGGCGGCGACGAACTCGACGTCACGGACGTGGTAGTCGCCGAACTGGACGTGCATCAGGCCGGGGACCTTGGACGCCGGGTCGGCGTCCTTGTAGTACTCGACTCCCTGAACCAGCGACGCGGCGCAGTTGCCCACACCGACGATGGCTACGCGAACCGAACCCATTCCGGTTGCTCCCTGTGTGTACGAGTGAGGCCCTGACTGGACTCTCACGTGGCGGTGTCGTCGGGCGTATCCGTCCCGGGGGTGTCCCCGGGACGGGGCAGGACGCCCGGCGCTCCAGATGTGTTGTTCTGCTGAGCGGACCCCCCGGAGGTGGGACCCTTCAGGTCCCGTCCGGCCCGCTCGCTCTCGATGAGCTCGTTCAGCCAGCGCACTTCGCGCTCCACGGACTCCATCCCGTGGCGCTGGAGCTCAAGCGTGTAGTCGTCGAGGCGCTCCCGGGTGCGCGCCAGGGAGGCGCGCATCTTCTCCAGACGCTCCTCCAGCCGGCTGCGGCGGCCCTCCAGTACGCGCATGCGTACGTCGCGCGACGTCTGCCCGAAGAAGGCGAAGCGGGCGGCGAAGTGCTCGTCCTCGTACGCGTCGGGGCCCGTCTGCGAGAGCAGCTCCTCGAAGTGCTCCTTACCTTCCGCCGTCAACCGGTAGACGATCTTGGCGCGACGCCCTGCGAGTGGTGCAGCGAGGGCGTCCTCGGGGGTGTGTCCCGGCTCTTCGATCAACCAGCCGTTGGCGACCAGCGTCTTGAGGCAGGGATAGAGCGTTCCGTAGCTGAACGCACGGAACACCCCCAGAGACGTATTGAGTCGTTTCCGCAGCTCATAGCCGTGCATCGGGGACTCGCGGAGCAGGCCGAGTACGGCGAACTCAAGGATCCCGGAACGCCGGCTCATCCGCTCGCCTCCTCGTCCTTATCTCGCACCGATGTATCGACTCGATACATCATGACGATAGAACGGCCTTCCGGATGCGACAAGTGGGGAGACGGTGAACGGGATCACATCACTTATTCATCAGAGGCAAGTTGCCTGATTTGGGGTGAAGTCTGGGGCCCAGTGGGTTTTGGCGGTGCGTAGTCTGTGCGGCATGCAAACCACCGGGAGCCGAGTGACACCAGGGGGTGTCATGGCTCCCGGCGCAGTACGGGTGAATGCGGGATCGACCACATCCGTACTTCGGGGGGACCGGAAACCAGCCGCCGTTTCCAGGCGCGCAAGGGTGCGCCTGCCCGAGGAGTAGTCGTTCGATGAGCGAGCACCGTCGCAAACCGCCGCAGCCGCAGGGAGGCGGACGTGCCGCGGCCCGACGCGGCCAGTCCGGCTCGTCCTCCGGCCGCCGCGCGGCACCGCGAGGCGCAACCGGGTCCCCGGCCGATTACGGACTGGGCCAGGGGTCGACTGACGAGGAGCGGTCGTACGGCGGCCGCGCCGAAGCCCGCCGCGCGGCACAGAGAACTGGAGGCGGCCGCCGCAGAGCGGCCGAGCCCGGCCGCGGAGGTCGACGCGGCGCGCCCGGCGGTCCCGGCGGGCCCGCGCGGGGCAGAGGGCGAGCACCCGCTCCCGGCAGGAAACGCCTGATCGACTATCCGCGTGCGGGCAAGTACGGCGCGGCGCGCTGGGTGCCGTCGTGGAAGCTGGTGACAGGCCTGTTCATCGGCTTCATCGGAAGCCTGGTGGCCGTGGCGGGCATCGGGTACGCCATGGTGAGCGTTCCGAACGTCGCCGACACCGCGAAGGCGCAGAACAACGTCTTCTACTGGTCCGACAAGACCGAGATGGTCGCCACGGGAGGTGAGACGAACCGCCAGATCGTCAACCTCTCGCAGATCCCCAAGGCGATGCAGTACGCCGTCGTCTCGCAGGAGAACAAGACCTTCTACACCGACAGCGGCATCGACCCGAAGGGCATCGCCCGCGCCGTGTTCAACATGGCCCGGGGCGGCGAGACGCAGGGTGGCTCCACCATCACCCAGCAGTACGTGAAGAACGCGCGGCTGGGCGACCAGTCGCAGACGATCACGCGTAAGTTCAAGGAGATCTTCATCTCGATAAAGGTGGGCGCCACGGTCTCGAAGGACAAGATCATGGCCGGCTACCTGAACTCCGCGTACTACGGGCGCAACGCCTACGGCATCCAGGCAGCCGCCCGCGCGTACTTCAACAAGGACTCCGTCGAACTGAACCCGGGCGAGTGTGCGTTCCTGGCGGCGATGCTCAAGGGCGCCACGTACTACGACCCGGCGGGCTCCACCTCCATCGACCCGGCGGCCACCCCGGAGGCCAACAGCAAGCGTGCGCTGCGCCAGATGCAGAACACCCTCGACAAGATGGTCGAGTACCACCGCCTGGACGCGGCGACCCGAGCCAAGTACACCAGGCTCCCCAACGTGAAGAACCCGCGGTCGAACACTCAGCTTGCCGGCCAGGTCGGCTACCTCGTGGACCTGGCCAAGGCGTATCTGATCAACAACACGAACATCAGCGCTGACGACCTGCAGCAGGGCGGTTACTCGATCTACACGACCTTCGACAAGAAGAAGGTCAAGGAGCTCGAGGCCTCGGTCAAGAACGTCCAGAAGGCCAACATCAAGCCCAAGCAACGCCCCAACACGGACACACACGTCCAGTTCGGCGGCGCTTCCGTGGATCCGACGACCGGTGCCATCAAGGCCATCTACGGCGGTGAGGACGCGACCAAGCACTTCACCAACAACGCCGACGTCACCGGCGCCCAGGTCGGTTCGACGTTCAAGCCGTTCGTGCTGGCGGCGGCGATGAAGTGGGGTGTGAGGGACAAGAGTCTCGGCCCGGAGCAGGCGCAGGACGAGCGCACCCAGGTTTCCCCGAAGAGCCTGTACAGCGGTAAGAACAAGCTCAAGATCCTGGACTACGACAAGACGGTCTGGAAGAACGAGAAGCAACAGGAGTGGCTGCAGACCAACGACGGCAACGAGTCGTACGGCAGTCCGCCCAAGTACCAGATCGACCTGCGTGAGGCGATGCGGGAGTCGGTGAACTCCGCCTATGTGCAGCTCGGCATGGACGTCGGGCTGGACAAGGTGAAGGAGGCGGCCATGGATGCCGGCCTCAAGGCGAACAGTCTCACCGGTACCAGCTACCCGTCCTTCTCGATCGGTATTTCCGACCCGAGCGCGATCCGTATGGCCGGCGCTTACGCCACTTTCGCGGCCAGCGGTGAGAGGCGCGATCCTTATTCGGTGGAGAAAGTCACGAGCGAGAAGGGGGTGGATTATGAGCACAAGGACGCTGCGAAGGAAGTATTCACCCCAAAGGTCGCCGATAACGTCACAGACGTTCTCAAGACCGTTGTCGACAAGGGCACCGGCACCGCTGCCCAGCTGACGGGCCGTGATGTGGCTGGTAAGACGGGTACCACCGACGGCAACAAGTCCGCCTGGTTCGTGGGCTACACCCCGCAGCTGTCCACGTCGATCACGATGTTCCGGTACGACGACGACGAGGCCAAGAAGAATCGCACCTTCCTGGAGATGTACGGAACAGGCGGCCAGAAGAAGATTCACGGCGCCTCGTTCCCGGCTCAGATCTGGCACGACTACATGGAAGAGGCGCTGAAGGGTCAGCCGGTCAAGGACTTCCCGACCCCGGAACCCATCGGTGAGGTCGTCAACGACGTGCCGAGCGCGACTCCCACTCCGACGGTCAGCGACACTCAGCAAGCCAGCCCGAGCGCGAGCCCGACACCCAGCGAGACGTTGACGAGTCCGTCGCCTTCGGCGAGCGAGTCCTGCAAGTTCAGCTGGCAGTGCACGGACACCGGCGGTACCGACACCGGCGGCACGGACGGGGGTGTGACCTCGTCACCGACGGCCACGGACACGTCCGGGACCGGCAACACCAGAGGCAATGGCAACGGAGGCCTCTTCGGAGGGGCGACCGGGTAGTTATTGTTGGTTTTCTTCGAATGGAGCCGGTCGCCCCATCATCAGGGCTGCGACCGGTTCCATTCTTAATTGAGCATGATGGGCTGCTGTACGTCGAAAACGGACGAAATGATCCCGATTGCGGCACCGAAAACCATTTTCTGGTGATCGATTTCTGTGCTATGGTTCGGGCCGACCGAATCGGGGTGGAGTAAATCTCAATGTCTCACTCATTCAAGAAAATAGGCGTCACGGTCCTCGCGGGTGCCACGTTCATGACCGGTCTCGCATTCGCGGGTGCACCGCAGGCCGCAGCTGCAGATACGTGCAGCGCCTATCAATCCAACGAGTTCGACACTCCTGGGTACAACGTCGACGTGAAGATCAGGTTTTGCATAAGGAAGAGCGGAGGCGTGCACCTGGCGTATGCGGAGGGCACGTGGGGGGACGGTGGCGGCGCCGTAGCCAATTTCGAGCAGTTTGACATCCACGTTCGTGTCGAGCGCAACGATGTCGTGAAGCACGAGACCACGTGCAGTTTGTCGGGCGACCTCAACCTGTATGACTCGGGTTCCTTCGACGAAAACGGAACCTCGCACAGCGGAAGCCTCCACTGCGGGTTCATGTCATCCACGACGGCGAGCGGGACCGGTGGATGGAGCGCGGACGGCAGCGTCCGCTACAACATCAACAACAATGGTGACGGCGCACACACCTGGGATCTCGGCGGATCGCCGACCATCGGTTGACGGCTGCTTCCGTCACGAGGGCCGCCTCACCTGCCAGGTGCGGCGGCCCTCGGCGTATTCCCAGACACGTACGGCAGGATGTGCGGCATGGCCAGCGCAGAATCGACGCAAGCGAGCGAGCACGAGCAGGACCCGGTGCGGCCGACCAAGGAGGACGAGGTCGCCGCGTCCGGCAGCGAGCTGATCGGCGGCCCCCTCGGGCGGCGCGCCCTGCTCGGGACGTCCTGGTGGACTCCGGTGCGGGTCGTCGCGCTCGTGGCGATCGGCATGTTCGCCCTCGGACTGATCCAGAAGGCGCCGTGCTACAACGGCGCCTGGTTCTTCGGCGCCAGCTCGCAGTACACGAAGGCGTGCTACTCGGACATTCCGCATCTCTATCAGGGGCGCGGTTTCGCCGACGGGCTTGTGCCGTACTTCGACAAGCTGCCCGGCGACATGCCGTACCTCGAGTACCCCGTGCTGACCGGGGTCTTCATGGAGGTCGCCTCCTGGCTCACGCCGGGCAGCGGCAGTATCCAGGACCAGGAGCAGTGGTACTGGATGGTCAACGCCGGGATGCTGATGGTGTGCGCGGCCGTCATCGCGGTCTGCGTGGCCCGTACGCACGCCCGGCGCCCCTGGGACGGTCTGCTGGTCGCTCTGGCGCCCGCTTTCGCGCTGACCGCCACCATCAACTGGGACCTGCTCGCGGTCGCTCTGACGGCCGCGGCGATGCTGATGTGGTCCCGGAGCCGCTCACTCGCGTTCGGTGTCCTCCTGGGGCTTGCCACGGCGGCCAAGCTCTATCCCGTGTTCCTGCTGGGCCCCCTGCTCCTGCTGTGCTGGCGTGCGGGAAAGTGGCGGGACTTCGGAAAGGCCGTGGCGGGAACAGTCGTCGCCTGGTTCGCCGTGAACCTGCCGGTGATGCTCCTCGCCTGGGACGGCTGGTCGCAGTTCTACAAGTTCAGCCATGACCGGGGTGTGGACTTCGGGTCGTTCTGGCTGATCATGGCTCAGAACTCGACCGACCCGCTCAGCACCGACACCGTGAACAATCTGGCCCTGGCCCTGGTGGTGCTGTGTTTCGTGGGTCTTGCCGTGCTCACCATGACCGCTCCGCGTCGCCCGCGCTTCGCGCAGCTCGCTTTCCTGATCGTCGCGGCGTTCATCCTCACCAACAAGGTCTACTCCCCGCAGTACGTCCTGTGGCTGGTCCCTCTCGCTGTGCTGGCCCGGCCGAAGTGGCGGGACTTCCTGATCTGGCAGGCGTGCGAGGTCGCGTACTTCCTGGGCATCTGGCTGTATCTCGCGTACACGACCAGCGGGGACGCTCACAAGGGGCTGCCGCAGGACGGCTACCACTGGGCCATCGGCGTGCACCTGCTGGGGACGCTCTACCTGTGCGGCGTCATCGTGCGCGACATCCTCATGCCGGAGCGGGACCCGGTGCGCCGGGCCGGTGACGACGACCCGTCAGGGGGTGTGCTCGACGGTGCGGAGGACGCATTCGCCCTTGGCGCTGCGGCCCATCCGCCGCGGCACGCGGCCCACTTCGACGGGCCGCAGGTGGAGTGGGGCGGCCGCGGAGCAGCATCTTCCACGGACGGTTCGCTCTGAGCGAACAGGTATCGGTGACGTAGGCGACCCAGAGAGCCGGTCCCAGTCGATACGCGAAAGGCCGTACACGGAGCTCCGTGTACGGCCTTTGGGTTGGCTGACGGCCTTGCTCAGCGGTCGACGATGCGGTCGAACTGCGTGGTGGTGTGCCGCAGATGGGCCACCAGCTCCTCGCCGACCTTCGGTTCCGGTGCGTCGGCCGGCACGAACAGGATGGAGACCTGCATGTGCGGCGGCTCCGCGAACCAGCGCTGCTTGCCGCCCCAGACGAACGGAGAAAGGTTCCGGTTCACCGTGGCGAGGCCGGCCCGGGCGACGCCCTTGGCGCGCGGCATCACGCCGTGCAGCGCCTTCGGGGCCTCCAGGCCCACCCCGTGCGACGTGCCGCCCGCCACGACCACCAGGAAGCCGTCGGAGGCGGCCTTCTGCTGGCGGTAGCCGAAACGGTCCCCCTTGGCGACCCGCGTGACGTCCAGGACCGCGCCACGGTACTCGGTGGCCTCGTGGTCCCCCAGCCACAGCCGGGTGCCGATGCGGGCGCGGAAGCGAGTCTGCGGGAACTGCTGCTGCAGCCGGTGGAGTTCGTCGGCCTTGAGATGGCTGACAAACATCGTGTGCAGGGGCAGGCGGGCGGCACGCAGGTGGTCCATCCAGCCGATGACCTCCTCGACGGCGTCCGAGCCGTCCGTGCGGTCCAGCGGCAGGTGGATGGCGAAGCCCTCGAGGCGGACGTTCTCAATGGCGGCGTGCAGCTGCGGCAGGTCCTGCGCGCTGATGCCGTGCCGCTTCATCGAGGACATCACCTCGATGACCACGCGGGCCCCTACGAGGCCGTAAACGCCGTCCACCGACGACACCGAGCGGATGACCCGGTCGGGCAGCGGGACGGGCTCCTCGCCGCGCCGGTACGGCGTCAGCACCAGCAGGTCACCGCCGAAGAAGTCCTTGATGCGTGCGGCCTCGTAGGTCGTGCCGACGGCGAGGACGTCCGAGCCCAACCGCGTGGCCTCCTCCGCCAGCCGCTCGTGCCCGAAGCCGTAGCCGTTGCCCTTGCAGACCGGGACGAGCCCCGGGAACTGCTCCTGCACGTGCTTGTGGTGCGCCCGCCAGCGCGCGGTGTCGACGTAGAGCGTGAGCGCCATGGCCGGACCTGGAACCTTTCTCGTGGCTGCGGTGTATCAGAGGTATGGAAGCGAACGAAGCAGTCGGACTTGTCGAAGCGAACGGCCGGGGCCGCCGGGGCTCAGCGGCGCGACATGTAGATGTCGAGCGCCTTGTGGAGCAGCTTGTTGAGCGGGAAGTCCCACTCACCGAGGTACTCGGCAGCCTGGCCGCCCGTGCCCACCTTGAACTGGATCAGGCCGAAGAGGTGGTCGGTCTCGTCCAGGGAGTCGGAGATGCCGCGCAGGTCGTAGACGGTCGCGCCGAGTGCGTATGCGTCGCGCAGCATCCGCCACTGCATCGCGTTCGAGGGCCGGACCTCACGGCCGATGTTGTCGGAGGCGCCGTAGGAGTACCAGACGTGCCCGCCGACGATCAGCATCGTCGCCGCCGACAGATTCACGCCGTTGTGCCGGGCGAAGTACAGCCGCATGCGGTTGGGGTCCTCGGTGTTGAGAGCCGTCCACATGCGCTGGAAGTACGAGAGCGGGCGCGGCCGGAAATGGTCACGCACAGCCGTGATCTCGTACAGTCTCTGCCATTCCTCAAGGTCCTGGTAACCGCCTTGGACGACCTCGACGCCGGCCTTCTCGGCCTTCTTGATGTTGCGGCGCCACAGCTGGTTGAAGTTCTTGTGGACTTCCTCGAGGGAGCGGTTCGCCAGCGGCACCTGGAAGACATAACGGGGCTGTACGTCGCCGAAGCCGGCCCCGCCGTCCTCGCCCTGCTGCCAGCCCATACGGCGCAGCTTGTCGGCGACCTCGAAGGCCCGCGGCTCGATGAAGTCGGCCTCGATGTCACGCAGCCGCTTCACGTCCGGGTTCTGGATGCCCTGCTTGATGGAGCCCGCCTCCCAACGCCGGATGATCACCGGCGGGCCCATCTTCACGGAGAAGGCACCCTGCTGCTTGAGGTGCGCGAGCATCGGTTCCAGCCACTCGGTCAGATTCGGCGCGAACCAGTTGATGACCGGGCCTTCGGGCAGATAGGCCAAGTAGCGCTTGATCTTGGGCAGTTGGCGGTAGAGGACGAGGCCCGCACCGACCATCTCGCCGGTGCGCTCGTCGAACCAGCCGAGGCTCTCGGAGCGCCACTCCGCCTTGACATCGGCCCAGGCCGGAACCTGCATGTGGCTCGCCGAGGGCAGGCTCTGGATGTACGCCAGATGCTGCTCGCGGCTGATCGTCCTCAGGGTCAGGCTCATTCGGGGCGCTCCTCGGGCTGGTGTGTCCCCATGGGTACAGGGGCTCCGGCTCTCGCGCCGAAGCCTACTGCGCCTTGCGAGCGCCCCGACTGGGCGTACGGAACCCGCACCCCGGCTTGTTGGTCGCCGCGGCGTTCAGTGCTGCTTTGTCTGGGGTTGGAGAGCCGGTGTCCCTGGCTTCAGCCGATGACCCCACCGAAGAGACCGCCGTGCGCCATGCCGAGGAAGAAGCCGACCGCCGAGGCCCCAAGACCCAGGATGAGTCCGAAGCGCTCGCGGGTCGTCTCCGAGATCCACTGGCCGTACGCGCCGGTGACGATCCCCACCAGGCCGGCCCAGGAACTGAGCAGGTGCAGGTTGTGGAAGAAGCCCGTCACGAACGCCGTCACTCCGACAACCAGGGTCACCGCGAGCAGCGTGTCCTGGATGGGGTGGGGCTTTCCGTCCGTGGCGAAAAGGCCTCCGACGGTGTTGGGTCGCAATGCCTGTGCCATGGGGCACCTCCTGCGGAAGACGGCGCATCGTAGCGCCATGCACACCCGATGTGTACAGATTGACGGTCCTCGCGGCCGGATTTCAACCGGAAGCGGGTGTGCAGGTAGTCTGTAGCGTCTGCACCGGTGTCTGCCCAGGCAGAGCCAGGGAACCGTCCAGGCCAGACGGGGGATGTCGCTCGCCGACCCCCGATTGTCAGTGGCGGCCGATACCGTTGCGTACGCATCACGACCCTCCTGCCACGGAACGACCGTGGCCGCTGAGTCCAAAGGAGGTGGGTTCCACATGCGTCACTACGAGGTGATGGTCATCCTCGACCCCGATCTGGAGGAGCGCGCTGTCGCCCCCCTGATCGAGAACTTCCTCTCCGTCGTCCGTGAGGGCAACGGCAAGGTCGAGAAGGTCGACACCTGGGGCCGTCGTCGTCTCTCGTACGAGATCAAGAAGAAGCCCGAGGGCATCTACTCGGTCATCGACCTGCAGGCCGAGCCTGCGGTCGTCAAGGAGCTCGACCGCCAGATGAACCTGAACGAGTCGGTCCTCCGGACCAAGGTCCTCCGCCCCGAGACCCACTGAGCTCCGCTCAGTTGAACTCGGGATTTCGAGTAGCAGCACAAGCAGCCAGCAGCAAACCCGCCGAGAGGTTCCCCCATGGCAGGCGAGACCGTCATCACGGTCGTCGGCAATCTTGTCGATGACCCCGAGCTGCGCTTCACCCCGTCCGGTGCGGCGGTCGCGAAGTTCCGTGTCGCGTCCACCCCCCGCACCTTCGACCGTCAGACGAACGAGTGGAAGGACGGCGAAAGCCTCTTCCTGACCTGCTCGGTCTGGCGTCAGGCGGCGGAGAACGTCGCTGAGTCGCTCCAGCGAGGCATGCGCGTCATCGTGCAGGGCCGGCTGAAGCAGCGGTCCTACGAGGACCGCGAGGGCGTCAAGCGCACGGTCTACGAACTGGACGTCGAAGAAGTCGGCGCCAGCCTGCGCAACGCCACGGCCAAGGTCACCAAGACCGCCGGCCGCGGTGGGCAGGGTCAGGGCGGTTACAGCGGCGGTGGCGGCCAAGGTGGCGGCGGCTGGGGCGGAAGCTCCGGTGGCGGCCAGCAGGGCGGCGGTGCTCCTGCCGACGACCCGTGGGCGACCGGCGCTCCTGCTGCCGGTGGCAACCAGGGCGGCGGTGGCGGCGGCTGGGGTGGAAACTCCGGCGGCGGCGGTGGCGGCGGCTACTCGGACGAACCCCCCTTCTAGCCCTTTGGGCCGGAGGGCGGGTCGTACCCAAACTTCTTGATCACACAGGAGAAACACCATGGCGAAGCCGCCTGTGCGCAAGCCTAAGAAGAAGGTCTGCGCTTTCTGCAAGGACAAGGTCACGTACGTGGACTACAAGGACACGAACATGCTGCGGAAGTTCATTTCCGACCGCGGCAAGATCCGTGCCCGCCGCGTGACCGGCAACTGCACGCAGCACCAGCGTGACGTCGCCACGGCCGTCAAGAACAGCCGTGAGATGGCGCTGCTGCCCTACACCTCCACCGCGCGATAAGGGAAGGGTGACCGAAACATGAAGATCATCCTCACCCACGAGGTCTCCGGCCTCGGTGCCGCGGGCGACGTCGTCGACGTCAAGGACGGTTACGCTCGCAACTACCTGATCCCGCGGAAGTTCGCTATCCGTTGGACCAAGGGTGGCGAGAAGGACGTCGAGCAGATCCGTCGTGCTCGCAAGATCCACGAGATCCAGACCATCGAGCAGGCCAACCAGGTGAAGGCCCAGCTCGAGGGCGTCAAGGTCCGTCTGGCCGTCCGCTCCGGCGACGCCGGTCGTCTCTTCGGCTCCGTCACCCCGGCTGACATCGCCTCGGCGATCAAGGCCTCCGGTGGCCCCGAGGTCGACAAGCGCCGCATCGAGCTGGGCGCGCCGATCAAGACGCTGGGCGCTCACGAGACGTCGGTGCGTCTGCACCCCGAGGTTGCCGCCAAGGTCAACATCGAGGTTGTCGCGGCCTGATCGCCGCGCTCGGCTTGAACAGCTGAGGGAAGGGGCGGCACCCCTGTAGGGTGCCGCCCCTTCTTCGTGCTCCGGTTCCGTGTGGGACCGTGCATGTTTCACGTGAAACGCCGGTTTCACGTGAAACACCTCAGCGGGTGGCGCCCGTGACGATCCAGCGGCCCGAACGGGTCCGCAGCCACAGGGTCAGCATGCGCACCGCCATCATCAGCGTCATCGCCGCCCACAGTGCGGTGAGGCCGCCGCCGAGTGCTGGGACCAGCAACGCCAACGGGGCGAAGACAACAAGGGTGAGCACCATGGCCCAGGCCAGATAGGGGCCGTCACCGGCTCCCATCAGGACGCCGTCCAGGACAAAGACCACGCCGCAGATCGGCTGGGAGAGAGCCACCACCAGCAGGGCGGGGAGCGCGGCGTCCTTCACCACGGTGTCGCTGGTGAACAGCGGCAGAAACAGCGGCCGGGCGGCCACTACCAGGACACCGAGGACGACGCCTACCGCGATTCCCCACTGCACCATGCGGCGGCAGGCATCGCGAGCACCCTGGGTGTCCCCGGCGCCGAGACAGCGTCCGATGATGGCCTGACCGGCGATGGCGATGGCGTCGAGGGCGAAGGCGAGCAGGTTCCACAGCGACAGGATGATCTGGTGTGCAGCGATGTCGGCGTCGCCGAGTCGGGCGGCCACGGCTGTAGCGATCATCAGGATCGCCCGCAGTGAGAGCGTGCGGACCAGGAGGGGAACGCCGGCTTGTGCAGAGGTCCGTATCCCGGCTGCCTCGGGACGCAGTGAGGCGCCGTGTCTGCGGGCTCCGCGGACGACCACGGTGAGGTAGACGACTGCCATGCCGCACTGCGCGATGACGGTGCCCCAGGCGGAACCGGCGATGCCGAGGCCGGCGCCGTAGACGAGACCCGCGTTGAGGGCGCCGTTGGCGACAAAGCCGGCGATGGCGACACGGAGTGGTGTCTTGGTGTCCTGCAGGCCGCGCAGCACACCGGTCGCGGCGAGTACGACGAGCATGGCCGGGATGCCGAGAGCCGAGATGCGCAGGTAGGTGGTCGCGTAGGGGGCCGCCCTGTCCGAGGCGCCGAAGAGTTCCACCAGGGTCGGCGCCGTGGGCAGCACGGCGGCGATGACGGCGGCGCCGAGCAGAAGCGCCAGCCAGATGCCGTCCATGCCTTGGCGGATGGCGGCCTGGAGGTCGTCGGCGCCGACCCGTCTGGCGACGGCCGCGGTGGTGGCGTAGGCGAGGAAGACGAAGATGCTGACTGCTGTCGTGAGAAGGGCCGAGGCGACACCCAGGCCGGCGAGCTGTGCCGTACCGAGATGGCCGACGATCGCGCTGTCGACCATGACGAAGAGGGGCTCGGCGACGAGTGCGCCGAAGGCCGGGACGGCCAGTGCGACGATCTCGCGATCGTGCTGTCGCCGGGTGACCCTGGGGGTCGCGGGAGCCTGTGTCATGAGCACCAATCTAATCGTCCACAGGTAAGAGATGCAAAGCTATTGTGACCATTACTTCCCCTCTCGTCGCGCGGTCTTTCGTGCGCCGTTCGAAGCGATCTTGGCCCGACTGGGGAAGTTTTTCTTCTGCACAGCCGGTGGATGGGAAAAGTGCAGGTCAAGAGGGGCGAAGTGGAAGAGATTCAAGCTTGTTCACAGGGCTGTCCACCGTGTCGTGCACAGGTTTTGCGGAGTTCTCCACAGCATCCGGGCCGTCGTCCACATGGCCTGTGGATAACCAGATTGGCTGACGGTGCCCGCAGGCCTACCGTGGTCCGGCGCCCGCTCCGTTCGTCGGCAGGGAAACCAGCCCAAAACCGACGTGCACCAACCGGAGTTGGGCCTCTCATTTGTCAGTGCCGTGCCGTAGAACAGAGGGCATGGCTAGGTCCGCTCGGCGGCGGACGGGAGGAGGTGGCTCGGTGAGTATTTCCGAGCCCTTGGACGATCCGTGGGCCGACAGCGGTCCAAGCGATCGTCTGCCCGCCTCCCGTCGACGCGGCGACGGGGGCCGGGGCCGTGACGAGCAGCACGACCGTGGCCGGGAGAGCGGCGAATGGGATGGCGGAGGTACATCCTTCGAGCGAGTGCCGCCCCAGGATCTCGATGCCGAGCAGTCCGTCCTCGGCGGCATGCTCCTGTCGAAGGACGCCATCGCCGACGTTGTCGAGATTCTCAAGGGCCACGACTTCTACAAGCCCGCACACGAGACGATCTTCCAGGCGATCCTCGACGTCTACGCCAAGGGCGAGCCGGCCGACCCCATCACGATCGCCGCCGAACTCACCAAGCGCGGCGAGATCAACAAAGTCGGTGGCGCATCGTATCTGCACACCCTTGTGCAGACCGTGCCGACTGCGGCCAACGCCGAGTACTACGCGGAGATCGTCCACGAACGCGCGGTCCTGCGCCGTCTGGTCGAGGCAGGCACCCGCATCACCCAGATGGGATACGCGGCCGACGACGACGTCGACGAGATCGTCAACCGCGCCCAGGCCGAGATCTATGCGGTCACCGAGCAACGCACCAGCGAGGACTACCTGCCGCTCGGCGACATCATGGAGGGCGCGCTTGACGAGATCGAGGCGATCGGCTCCCGCAGTGGCGAGATGACCGGTGTACCCACGGGCTTCACCGACTTCGACTCGCTCACCAACGGTCTGCACCCCGGCCAGATGATCGTCATTGCCGCACGCCCCGCGATGGGCAAGTCCACGCTCGCGCTGGACTTCGCCCGGGCCGCGTCGATCAAGCACAACCTTCCGAGCGTCATCTTCTCCCTGGAAATGGGGCGCAACGAGATCGCGATGCGTCTGTTGTCCGCCGAGGCCCGTGTTGCCCTGCACCACATGCGCTCCGGCACGATGACCGACGAGGACTGGACGCGGCTGGCCCGCCGGATGCCGGACGTCTCGGCTGCGCCGCTGTTCATCGACGACTCCCCGAACCTGTCGATGATGGAGATCCGAGCCAAGTGCCGCCGTCTCAAGCAGCGCAATGACATCAGACTGGTCGTCATCGACTACCTCCAGCTGATGCAGTCCGGTGGCTCCAAGCGTGCCGAGAACCGCCAGCAGGAGGTCTCGGACATGTCCCGTAACCTCAAGCTCCTCGCCAAGGAGCTGGAGATTCCGGTCATCGCGCTGTCCCAGCTGAACCGTGGCCCCGAGCAGCGCACGGACAAGAAGCCGATGGTCTCCGACCTGCGAGAGTCCGGCTCCATCGAGCAGGACGCCGACATGGTCATCCTGCTGCACCGCGAGGACGCCTACGAGAAGGAGTCGCCGCGTGCGGGCGAGGCCGACCTGATCGTGGCCAAGCACCGTAACGGACCGACGGCGACGATCACGGTCGCCTTCCAGGGCCACTACTCGCGGTTCGTGGACATGGCGCAGACCTGATCCGACAGATCACCGTCCGGGAGAAATGAACTCGACGGCCGAGTGTCCCGCGGGATGGACTGGGGCTATGACTACACCTCAGGAAGAGCTGCTCCCCGGTACGCGTCGGGCACTGCTGCACCGGATCGCAGTGGCGCAGACCGAAGGACGTGCGCCATCGCTGGTCGCGGCGGTCGTGAGGGGCGGGCGGCCCGTGTGGCACGGCGCGCGGACCTCGGTGGACGGGCATGGTCCGGACGAGACCGTGCAGTACCGCATCGGTTCGATCACCAAGACCTTCACCGCAGTCCTGGTGCTTCGGTTGCGCGATGAAGGCCTGCTCGATCTAGGTGACCCGCTGGAGAAGCATCTGCCGGGAACCGGTGCGGGGGAGGCCACCATCGCCGATCTCCTCGCCCATACGAGCGGGTTGGCGGCGGAGTCGCCCGCCCCGTGGTGGGAACGCACCCCGGGATCCCTGCGCCCCGAACTCTCCGACGTCCTGGGAGAGCAGCCCCTCCTGCATCCGGTCGGCCGCCGCTTCCACTACTCCAACCCCGGCTACACCCTGCTGGGGGCGCTGGTCGAGAAGCTGCGTGGAGCACCGTGGGAAGAGGTACTTCGGCGTGAAGTGCTCGAACCCCTGGGCCTCGACCGTACGAGTGGTCACCCTCAGGCGCCCCATGCGGGTGGATGGGCCGTGCACCCCTGGGCCGATGTCATGCTGCCCGAACCCACCGAGGACCTGGGACGGATGGCGCCCGCGGGTCAACTCTGGTCCACCACGGGTGACTTGGCGCGCTTCGCTGCGTTCCTGGGCAAGGGCGACGACCGGGTACTGAGCGCCGAGACCGTCAGAGAGATGCGGACGCCTGCTGCGCCGGCCGAAGCGGCGGATGTCATGGACGGAGTCACCTACGGGCTCGGGCTGCAGATCCAGCACCGGGACGGGAGGCTGCTCGTGGGGCACTCCGGGTCCCTGCCGGGGTTTCTGGCCAACCTCACCCTCAGCGTCGAGGACGAGGTCGCTGCTGTGGTGCTGGCCAACTGTACGTCCGGTCCTTTGTTGTCCACCGTCGGAGCCGATCTCGTGCGGATCGTCGCCGAAGCCGAGCCCCGCATTCCGGAACCGTGGCGGCCGGCGCCAGAAGTCGACGCATCGGTGCGGGAGTTGGCAGGACCCTGGTACTGGGGAACGCATGCCTTCGCCCTGCGGCTGGCGGCATCCGGGGATGTCTCGCTGGGGCCGCTGTCGGGAAGTGGCCGCCGCTCGCGCTTCAGGGCGAACGGCGACGGTACCTGGACCGGGCTGGAGGGCTACTACGCCGGAGAGCTCCTGAGGGCCGTACGGCGCCCGGACGGGACCCTGAGCCATCTGGACCTCGGGTCGTTCGTGTTCACGCGTCAGCCGTACGACGAGGACGCTTCCGTGCCCGGTGGGGTCGACCCGGACGGGTGGCGGGGGATCGGCTAGACGCAGGCGCTCAGCAGAGGTGCAGTCTCACGTGAAATCAGCAGAGGCGCTGTTTCACGTGAAACATGACCTTTCATGGCACGGCCTCACAATTGGAGCTTGAAGCCCACGTGTGAGGCCGTGAAGCCGAGCCGCTCGTAGAAGCGGTGGGCTTCGGTGCGGGTGTTGTCGGAGGTCAGCTGGACCAACTGGCAGCCCTGTCGCCGGGATTCGTCGATCGCCCAGTCGATGAGCTGTGTGCCCAGGCCGCTGCCGCGCTCGTCGGCGTGGATGCGGACACCTTCGATGATCGACCTGACGGTGCCGCGTCGCGACAGACCGGGGATGACCGTCAGTTGAAGTGTGCCGACGACGCGGCCCTCACGAACGGCGACGACAAGGTGCTGGTTCGGGTCGGACGCAAGACGTTCCAGCGCGGTCAGGTACGGGGTCAGGTCGTCCGGTGACTCACGCTGGGCGCCCAAGGGGTCGTCGGCGAGCATCGCGACGATCGCGGCCACGTCGTCCGCCGTGGCGGGCCGTATTGCAAGATCTCCCATGCCCCGCACCTTACGCACCGCTGCTCTCAGGGGCAGGGATCAGCCCGCAGCCACTGTCAGCGGAGCGAAGCGTCTGGTCCAGTCGCCGGGCAGTTCCGGGATCCCGTACGTCATGACCGCGTTGAAAGCGACGGACGCCAGCCCGCGCTCCTTCGTCCACGCCAGCAGGTCCTCGTGCCGTACGTCGATGTCGGTGCGTAGAGGGCGGTCGGTGTGGGCGGCGAGAGAGGCGATGAGCGCCTTTGCCGTCTCCGTGTCCCTGGCGACCAGCGGGCCCACGACATGGGTCTCCATGTTGGGCCAGGCGGCCGCGTATCCGATGAGCCGGCCGTCCTCCTCGGCGACGCGCAGTCGGTCGGCGAAGGCGGGAAGCCGCGTGATGACGGGTGTGCGGTCGGCGCCGAACACCTCCTCGTCGAGCCGGAGGATGGCAGGGAGATCCTCGGCGGTGGCCGCACGTGTGACCACCTCGGGCTCCGGCCCGCCGGGCGTGAAATGCCCGCGCATCATCTCGGCACGGCCGGTGACCTTGAAGCCGAGTTCCTCGTAGAGCGGACGACCGTTCGGGGTCGCGTGCAGCGTCAGCGGGGTGGTGCCCATGGCAGAGACGATGTGTCGCATCAGGTGGCGGCCGATGCCTCGGCGGGCATGCCGTTCGGCGACCAGCACCATGCCGATGGCCGCGAGGGCGGGGTGGTCCTGCGGCCCGTACTCGGTGACGACGCAGGCGCTGACGAGTCCGCCGTCGGGGTCGTCGATGCCGTATCCCTTCCCGGCCGTGAGGAGCAGGCCCCACTTGTGTTCCTCGCGCGGCCACCCCCGGTCTTCGGACAGGTCGGCGCAGGCGGTGAGATCGCGAAGCGTCAGACGACGGACGGCAAGAGGGGGCAGAGAAGGAGTCGGCACGCAGGTCAGGCTGTCCGACGGCTGCCCTCGACGTCCACCGGTTTCCGGTGAGAAGCAGGAGCTTTTGGCCATGTCGTGGGCAAGTGCACAGCGCGCCGAGGTCAGTTGGGTGTTTCACGTGAAACACGGGCGAACACCGGGCATCAAGTGGTTTCACTCGAGGCGTCCGCCACGGGTCCCGTTAGCCTCGGGTCCCATGGCAAGACTTCATCTCTTCGACCTCGACGGCACGCTGCTGCAGGGCACGTCGGCGCCCGTGGAGATCTCGCGGCAGCTGGGGCTGGAAGCCGAGACGGTAGCGCTCGATCAGGCGATCTCGGCGGGGCTCATAGGGCCGCCGGAGTATGCGGCACAGGTCTACGAGCTTTGGACGGAACTCACCGAGATGCACGTGTCGGCCGCCTTCGAAGGTGCTCCGTGGCTGGAGCGCATCCGTGAGGTCTGGGAGGAGATCCGGCAGGCGGGTAATTACTGTGCCGTCGTATCGCTGTCGCCCTCCTTCTTCGTGGAGCGGCTCATCGGGTGGGGCGCGCACGCGGCGTTCGGGTCCCGTTTTCCCGCCGTGCCGTTCACCGAGCCCGTCGATCCGTCCGGAGTTCTCACTGCTGCGGCCAAGGTCGAGATCGCCGACCGGCTGTGCGGGGAGTTCGGTGTGACCCGGGAGGACTGCATTGCCTATGGCGACTCGCTGTCGGACACGGATCTGTTTGCTGCGGTGCCGATCTCGGTGGCGGTCAATGCGGACCGTCATCTGTCCGGTCTTGCGACACACTCGTACATGGGCGGGGATCTGTGGGAAGCCTATGAATTGGTGCGTCACGCCCGGTAATTGAAGGAATTGATGGTTCGCCCGCTCTCCCATTCGTGGTGGAGGAAGGGGGGACTTGTGATCGGAGCGTTGGCCGGTATGGTCGACTCCGGTTCGCTGCGGGGCGAGGTGTACACATCCTGTGCGGACCGAGTGCAGGGCGATGCAGCGTATCGGGACGGAGAGATCGAAGACCCGCATTTGCGGTAATGCGGTCGGAGTGTCCATGCGGGGTGGGATGCTGCGGTGAGTGCACTGCGGTCAATGTCACACTCTCGCCTTACTTGTCCGTACAGAACGTGAATCCGGGTTGAATGTGGCCGCATCGGCCGCGGCATGAAACGGGGAAAGCAAGCCGTCTGCGGGGGAAAAGGCACCTTCCGACCGAGGAAGTGCGCAGACCGACCGAAAGATGTTCGAGGCGAGGCACACCATGGACGCTCCGACCACCGCGTCGGCCGACAACGGCACTTCCGGCGGCGGGAGCGGCGGCTGGTTCACGCCGCGCACGCAGCCTGCGTCGACTCCGGACAGCGAGCGTGAGGCGGCCGAAGGCAGCCGCCTCGCCGCGATGCGCCCGATGGGCAGGACCGCGGCGGACACGGACAAGGACCAGCCGGCGAAGGACGTTCCGCAGCCGGCGCCACCCGCCGAACCCGCTCCGGCTGCTGCCCCACAACTCTCAGCGGCACAGCCCCCTCCGGCAGAGCGCTCTTCCTCCGAGGCACTCCCCGCCGACCTGCGCGTGCCCACCCAGCGCGCCACCGCGCCCGCAGCGCAGCCGCAGGAGCCCCTCGCTCAGGCCCGGGCCGAGAGCGCGTCACCGGATGCCCTCCTCATCCGTCGGACCATGGCCGAGGTGGCGCCGATCGCCGACAAGGTCACCTCGTACTTCTACGCGCTGCTCTTCGTCCGACACCCCGATCTGCGGTCGCTGTTCCCGGCCGCGATGGACACTCAGCGCGACCGGCTGCTCAAGGCGCTGCTCACCGCGGCCGAGCACATCGACAACACCGAGGTCCTCGTCGCGTATCTGCAGAACCTCGGCCGTGGTCACCGCAAGTACGGCACCAGGGCCGAGCACTACCCGGCCGTCGGCGAGTGCCTCATCGGCGCGTTGAGCAGGTACGCCTCCGGTGTCTGGGACACGGAGATGGAGGCGGCCTGGGTGCGGGCGTACACGACCATCTCGCAGGTCATGATCGACGCAGCGGCCGTGGACGAACTGCGGGCCCCGGCCTGGTGGTACGCCGAGATCGTCGCGCACGACCTCAGGACCCCGGACGTGGCGGTCGTCACGGTCCGCCCCGACCAGCCCTATCCGTTCCTCGCCGGGCAGTACACGAGCCTGGAGACGCCGTGGTGGCCACGGATCTGGCGGCACTACTCCTTCGCCTCGGCACCCCGCTCCGACGGTCTGCTGACGTTCCATGTGAAGGCCGTCCCCGCGGGCTGGGTCTCCAACGCGCTGGTGCACCGCGCCCGCCCCGGCGACATCATCCGCCTCGGCCCGCCGGCCGGTTCGATGACCGTCGACCACACCACCGACAGCGGACTGCTGTGCCTGGGCGGCGGCACCGGCATAGCACCCATCAAGGCACTGGTGGAGGACGTCGCCGAACACGGCGAACGACGGACTGTCGAGGTGTTCTACGGCGCCCGCACGGACCACGACCTCTACGACATCGACACGATGCTCAGACTCCAGCAGTCCCACCCCTGGCTCTCGGTCCGCGCGGTCATCGACCAGCAGGCCCATCTCCAGCTCCCGGACGCCATACGCGAGTACGGGCCGTGGAACGAGTTCGACGCCTATCTCTCGGGCCCGCCCGGAATGATCCGCAGCGGTGTGGATGCGCTGAGGCACATCGGCATCCCGTCGGAGCGAATACGGCACGACTCGGTGGAGGAGCTCGTCGCCACCGGAGACTGATCCGGTGCCGGGTATCAGCCCAGGTCCGGGGCGTGCATGGCGCGTACGCCCTCGATGTTCCCGTCCAGGTAGTGCCGCAGGGACAGCGGTACGAGATGCACCGAGGCGATCCCGACGCGGGTGAACGGCACCCGCACGATCTCGTATTCGCCGGCGGGCTCGTCCACCTCGGGGCCGTGCCGCAGGGACGTGTCCATCGACTCCAGCCGGCAGACGAAGAAGTGCTGCACCTTTACGCCGGTCGCGCCGCCGTCCTCGCCGATGTGCTCCACGGTGTCCACGAAGCAGGGCACCACGTCGGTGATCTTGGCGCCGAGTTCCTCGTACACCTCTCGGTGCAGGGCGTCGACGACGGTCGTGTCCCCGGGCTCGACGCCGCCACCGGGAGTGACCCAGTAGGGATCGACACCCGGCTTGGTGCGCTTGATCAGGATCAGGTTGTCGCCGTCCAGCAGAACGGCACGTGCGGTGCGCTTGACCACGGGTCGGACGGTCATGGGAGAAATGTGGCCCGGTTGGTTCCACGTGAAACATCGCGGGATGTCACCGGTCGAGCTCTCCCCGTGACTGCCGGGAAAGTGCTGGTCAGCACCAGTCGGCGGCAGCTCTCAGCAGCCATTCGTGAGCCCGGGCGATGTGCGGCATCGCGAGGGTGCCGGTGCGGACCACCAGGAAGTACGTGCGCAGCGGAGGTACCGCGGGTTCGTGGAGGGCGACGATCTCACCGCGCTCCAGGGCGTCCCCGCACAGATAGCGGGGCAGCACCGCGAGCCCCGCGCCCGCGACGGCACAGGCCAGGACCGCACGCAGGTCGGGAACGATGACGGTGCCCGGTGCCGCAGGGCGGGAGTCGAAGACGGAGGCCCAGTAGCGGGAGACGAAGGGCAGTGACTCGTGCACCTCGATCACGGGGACGTCATCCAGGGCGGGAGCTCCCTTGCGGCGCGGCTTCCCGGGGCCTATCTGCTCGGCCCGTTCGGGGCTCGCGACAAGGACGTGTTCTTCGTCGCAGAGTGGAGTCGCCGTGAGCAGGGCACCGCGTGGGCGGGCCGTACAGATGGCCAGATCGTGATGTCCGGCGGAGAGTCCTTCCAGGGTTTCCTCGGCGTTCCCGAAGGAAGCGCGCAGTGCGAAGCCCTGGCCGTCCTCACCGGTCAGCTCCGTGAGGGCGGGCAGTGCCCGTTCCGCGGTGAATTCAGGAGGACCGGCGAGATGCAGGGTCCGTAAGGAGGACTCGTCGTCGAGGCCGGTCTCGGCGATCTCCACCAGGGCGTCGAGATGCGGAGCGGCCTTGTGCGCGAGTTCGTCCCCGATGGTCGTCGGGGTCACTCCGCGGGCCTGCCGCAGGAACAGAGGGCGGCCCAGCTGCCGCTCCAGCGTGCGGATCTGCGAGGTCACGGCCGGCTGCGACAGGCCGAGCAGGGCGGCGGCGCGGGTGAAGGAACCGGCCCGGTGCACGGTCACGAAGGTGCGCAGCAAGGCCAGATCCATGGTTTGTCCTCCCCAGTTCCCTGCCCCTCTCCCGGCCCCCAGGCAGGGCCCAACTATAAATAAGTCGATAGGTCTCTGTCGCTACTGTGATTGGACACTGACACAGAGTCAACTAGCCTTGTTCGCGCGGTTCTTCGCGCGAGGAACCGAGGACGGTCCGAGCCACGAGGGGGGAGGCTCGGACCGTCCGTTGTGCGTAGCCGGGCATCGACCTGCCGACCGTAAGGCAGTCGCTGAAGCCGTCATTCCGCCGACGCGTCCAGCGCGCGGAGCACATCCGCCACCAGGTCCTCGGGGTCCTCGGCACCGACCGAGAAGCGAATGAAGCCCTCCGGCACGGCGTCCCCGCCCCAGCGCCCACGCCGCTCGGCCGTCGACCGCACCCCACCGAAGCTCGTCGCGTCGTCCACGAGCCGCAGGGCATCGAGAAATCGGTCGGCACGCGCGCGCGTGGGCAGCGTGAAGGACACCACGCATCCGTAGCGGCGCATCTGCTGCGAGGCGATCTTGTGCGAGGGGTCGTCGGGCAGGCCCGGGTAGCGCAGGCCGGTCACCTCGGGCCGCTTCCGCAGCGCCTCGGCGACGGTGAGAGCCGTCGCGCACTGCCGGTCGACGCGCAACTGGAGCGTGGCGATCGAACGGTGCGCGAGCCAGGCCTCCATGGGCCCCGGAATCGCGCCGACGATCTTGCGCCAGCGGCGTACGGCGGCCATGGCCTCCGCGTCGCGGCCGACGACGTAGCCGAGCAGGACGTCCCCGTGCCCGGTGAGCTGTTTGGTGCCACTGGCCACGGCGAAGTCCGCGCCGAGCTCCAGCGGACGCTGCCCCAGCGGCGTGGCGAGGGTGTTGTCGACGGCGACTAGGGCGCCACGCGCGTGCGCCGCCTCGACGAGCCGCCGGATGTCGCACACGTCGAGCCCGGGATTGGAGGGCGACTCGATCCACAGCAGCTTCGCGCCGTCGAGGACGTCGAGCTGGGCGTCGCCGCCGGTCGGCGCGGTGCGCACCTCGATGCCGTACGCCTCCAACTGCTCGCGCACCATGGGCAGCACCTGGTAGCCGTCGCTGGGGAGGACGACCGTGTCCCCTGCGCGCAGTTGCGAGAAGACCACCGACGAGATGGCGGCCATCCCGGAGGCGAAGGTGAGGGTCTCGACACCCTCCTGCCCGGGCGCCTCCAGCTCGCCGATGGCCCGCTCCAGCAGGCTCCAGGTCGGGTTCTGGTCCCGGCCGTAGGTGTACGGGCCGTCGACGTCACCCGGCAGATGGTAGTGGGCTGCGAACGCCGGTCCGGGCAGGTGCGGCTGGTTCTTGGCCGGCTCGGGCAGCCCGGCCCGCACCGCGCGGGTGCCGTCACCACTGCCCGTCGACGGGCCCGTACCGGAATCGCTCATACCGCTTCTACCTCCACTTGCTTGCGTACCTCGGCAAGCAGCCCCTCGCTCGCCGTCTCCACCATCTCAAGGCACTCCTCGAAGCCGTCCATGCCCCCGTAGTACGGGTCCGGTACGTCGAGGTCGCCGCCCGCTGCGGGGTCGTAGGAGCGAAGCAGCCGCACCTTCGCCGCCTCCTCCGGGGTGCGGGCAAGGCGGCGCAGGGCCTTGAGATGGCCGGTGTCGAGGGCGATGACGAGGTCCAGGCGGGAGAACCACGACGGCTGGAACTGCCGTGCCGTGTGGCTGCTGTCGTAGCCGCTCCCCTCCAGGACGGAGACGGTGCGCGGGTCGGCGCCGTCGCCCTCGTGCCAGCCGCCGGTACCGGCGCTGTCGACCTCGACCAGGCCGTCGAGTCCCTCCTCCGCTATGCGGGCCCGGAAGACGGACTCCGCCATCGGGGAGCGGCAGATGTTGCCGGTGCAGACGAAGCAGACGCGATAGCTCATCGTGTGCTCAGTCGTTGTCGGGCAGGACGACGTGGAGCGCCCAGGACACGATGGAGATGATCAGGCCGCCCAGGACCGCCGTCCAGAAGCCCTCGACGTGGAAACTCAGGTCGAGCTTGTCGGCCAGCCACGAGGTGAGCAGCAGCATCAGGGCGTTGACCACGAGGGTGATCAGACCCAGCGTCAGGATGAACAGGGGGAAGGTGAGCAGCTTCACGATCGGCTTGACCAGGAAGTTCACCAAGCCGAAGATCAGTGCGACGATGATCAGGGTGCCGGCCTTCTTGCCCGTGCTGTCACCGGTCAGGGTGATCTTGTCGAGCAGCCATACGGCGACCGCCAGGGCACCCGCGTTGGCGATCGTCTTGACTACAAAATTCTTCATGTGTCTGATCGTGGCAGACGAGATCGGTCACGAGCAGTGGGACGAGGGCGGCAACTGCGATGAAGGCATTCCGGCTGGACGAACTGGAGGCGGAACGTGCCGCCAACGAGGGTGCCTACCTGCAGTTTCTGCGTGAGCGGCACATGTCCGTCGGTCTGTATGCGCTCAATGCCGGCGAACATGATCCACAGAAGCCACACAACCAGGACGAGGTCTACTTCGTCGTGAGCGGCCGCGCCTCTGTCACCGTCGGTCTGGAGACCACCGAGGTCGCCCGCGGCAGCGTGGTGTACGTGCCGGCCGGTGTCGCCCACAAGTTCCACCACATCAGCGAGGACCTGCGGGTGCTCGTGGTGTTCTCTCCCCCGGAAAGCTGACCCGCCGTCTCGGGGTTCCCTAGGGGATCAGTCAGGGGAGGACAAGGGGTGCGAGGCCCCCGCCGGCGCCCCTGCCGGCCCTAGCATCGAGTGCAGGACATCAATGGGCCCCTGCACAGCAGCCGGGCGGAGAGGTAAGGGCGAGCGCAATGGGAGAGATCTTCGGCGGACTGCCGTGGTGGGTGAAGTGGATCGCGGTGCCGGTCATCGCGCTCGTCGTGTTCGGCGGGCTGATAGCCAGCGTCGTCGGCTTCGTCATCGGGCTGCTGTTCAAGGTGCTGGTCTTCGTGGCACTGGTCGGCGGACTGATCTACGTCGTACGGAAGTTCACGTCGAGCTCCTCGTCGCGCAGCGACTGGTGAGAGCCCTGGGACACCGGTGATCGGTAACAGGAATCACCGGTTCCCTCGCGCGAGGGAAGTTTTCCGGACAGGACGCCTCAAGGCGGCATCTGGCCATTAGAGTCCGGAATTCGACGCGGGGGCGACCCCGCGAGCGGCGTACACCCCCTCCCGTGTTCCCCACAGCACGGGCAGCCCCCTCGCGCTTCGGGAGTGACCCTTGGCCACGGTAGACACCGCGCCCACAGACCCCCACGTACCCCCCACCCTGGCCCCGGGACGCCGCATCAGGCCCCCCGAACAGCCAGGTCCCTCGACGCAGGAACGTGTGACGGCACCACCAGGACGGTCGCGCCCGACGGAACCACCGGTGCAGCCGTCCCCGGAAACCGCTCCGGCGCAGCCTCAGTCCGCGACCCTCATCGGATCCGTCCAGCGCGCGATGCGCCTGCTGGAATGCGTCGCCGGGCACGAGCACGGAGCTCCCGCCAAACAGCTGGCCCGCGAGACCGGTCTGGCGCTTCCGACGGCGTACCACCTGCTGCGCACCCTCGTCCACGAGGGCTATCTGCGCCGGGACAAGGGCCTGTTCTTCCTCGGCGACGCGGCGGTGCGACTGAGCAGCAGCGGAGCCCAGCAGAAACGTCGCAGCACGATCGTCGACGCACTCGCCGGCTGGCGGGACGCGATCGGCGTGCCTGTGTACTACGCCGTGTACCGGGATGGCGAGATCGAGGTCATGTGCGTCTCCGACACCCCGGGCAACCCGGCCGTCGAGGAGTGGGCCGACTTCCGCGAGACCGCACACGCGCATGCGATCGGCCAGTGCCTGCTCTCCCAGCTGGACGACGCGGCCCGTCGCGACCACCTCGACCGTTACCCCGTGCAGTCCATCACCCCGTACACCGTGCGTGACAACCACACCCTGCTGCGGCGGCTCGAGCGAACGCGGCGGATGGACCCGGTGACGGAGCGGCAGGAGTACGCGCTGGGGACGGTCTGCGCCGCGATTCCGATCACCGTGGGCACGACGGCCGCGACGATGGCCATTTCTCTGCCCTCTCATCAGGCCGACCGGCTGATGTCCGCGACCCGGCAACTGCAGAGCGAAATCGGACGGCTGATGGGGTCACTCGCGATCTCTATCAGTATCTGAAAACTCACTCCTTGTGATCTGTCGTGTACGTTCAGCAAGATTCCACCAGTGTCAGGGGATCACTCCCAGCCGGTCGGCTTCACATGACGGGGTAGGCGATGCGCGAGTCCGTACAGGCAGAGGTCATGATGAGCTTTCTCGTGTCCGAGGAGCTCTCCTTCCGCATCCCGGTGGAGCTGCGCTACGAGAGCTGTGATCCCTATGCCGTGAGGCTGACCTTCCACCTGCCCGGCGATGCGCCGGTGACCTGGGCGTTCGGTCGTGAGCTGCTGATCGACGGGGTGTGTCGGCCGTGCGGGGAAGGAGATGTGCGCGTCTCGCCCGCCGAAGCGGACTCCCTGGCGGAGGTCCTGATCCGGCTTCAGGTCGGCCGCGACCAGGCGCTGTTCCGTGCGTCCACGGCGTCGCTCATCGCGTTCCTCGACCGCACCGACAAGCTGGTGCCACTAGGTCAGGAGGGCTCTCTCGCCGACTTCGACGCCCACCTCGACGAGGCTCTGGACCGCATCTTGGCGGAGGAGCAGAGCGCGGGCTGAGACGGTAGAGCGGGGGCCGGCCGGAACGCTTCTGCGTGGGATGCGGAGGGCGCAGTAACGCTTCTCCATGCGCAGGGTGGCTGGACCCCGAACTGCCCGAAGTGTCTGTTCACTCGTGCCGGAGTGGCCCTCGCCTCACCGCTTGCGCCGTCGGCCCCGCCCCGTACGCGCCGCAGCAGGCGCTGCGCCCACCGTTCCCGCCGCCGGCTCCGGGCCGGGACGGTCGGCCGCGACCACCAGGGCCGCGAGCAGCGTCGTGACCGGCACCGAGGCGACCAGGCCGATCGAGCCCACCAGCGTCCGTACGATCTCCTCCGCCACCAGCTCGCTGTTGGCGACCGCCCCCACACTGCTCTGCGCGATGGAGAAGAGCAGCAGCAAGGGCAGCGCGGCGCCCGCGTAGGCGAGGACGAGGGTGTTGACGACGGATGCGATGTGGTCGCGGCCGATACGGATGCCCGCCCGGTACAGCCCCCGCCAGCCCATCGACGGATTCGCCTCGTGCAACTCCCAGACCGCAGACGTCTGGGTGACCGTCACGTCGTCGAGGACACCGAGCGAACCGATGATGACGCCGGCGAGCAGCAGACCGCTCATGTCGATCGACGGATACAGGCCATGGATCAGACCGGTGTTGTCGTCCGTGTTGCCGGTCAGTGCGGCCCAGCCGATGAACTCGGAGCCGAGCAGACCGATCAGCACGAGCGAGAGCAGCGTGCCCAGCACCGCCACGGACGTACGGGCCGACAGCCCATGACACATGTAGAGCGCGATCAGCATGATGGCGCTCGACCCGATCACCGCCACGAGCAGCGGATTCGAGCCCTGCAGGATCGCGGGCAGGATGAAGAAGGTCAGCACCATGAAGCTGACGGCCAGCGCGACCAGGGCCATCAGCCCGCGCATCCGGCCCACCACCACGACGGCGAGCGCGAAGATGCCGGCCAGCAGCGCCATGGGGAAGCGGCGGTTCACATCGGCGACCGAGTACTGCAGGTCCTTCGGCGCGGAGGGCTCGTAGGCCGCCACGACCTTCTCACCCTCGTGCAGTTGCCGCGACTGGTCCGGCTGCACGATCTCGGTGAACGTACGGCCCTTGTCCTTGCCGGTGTCGACGCGGATCGTCGCCTTCTTGCAGGTGCCGCTCGCCTGCTGCTGGGCGGAGGACCCCTCGGCGGTGGAGGTGTCCCCTGTCGGGGTCTCGCCCGAGGCGTTCACCGACTTGCAGCTCACGCTCACGACCTTGGTGACGGTCGCCTGCTGGGTCTGCCGGTCGAAGCCCACCCCGGAGCGCTTGTGCGCCGGGGCGCCGCCGGGCCACAGCACCACGAGGCCGACCAGCACGGCCGCGGTGAAGGGGATGAGGATGGCGGCGATGACCTTGCGCAGGTGCTTGGAGACGGGGGCCGCCGGACCGTGGCTGTGCGAGTGACCGTGCCCGCCGCCGGAACCATGGCCGTGCCCCGGCCCCTGCCCGCCACCGGACTCGTGACCGTGCCCGGCGCCGGCTCCCGGCTCGTGGTGGTGCCCGGCCCCGGAACCACGGCCGCTGCCGTCCCTGGAGCCGTGCCCGCGGGACGGCTCCGGAGGGGGGTACGGGGGCTGATGTGTCGTGGTCACCGCCCGATCATCGCAAGAACGACAGGGGCCCTCTGTTCAGCGCGCCCGAATTGACGCTAGCGTGGAGGCACCTTTGCACACGCGGGAGCTCGGAGCACCGGGCTGAGAGGGCGCTGACCTCCGTCCCAGCGATGTTTCACGTGGAACAGCACCGAAGTCGAGTGATGTTCCCCACGAAACGTCGACAGACGGAAACCGCTGCGTCGACCGCCGAACCTGTTACCGGGTAATGCCGGCGTAGGGAGTAGGTCTCATGACCAACAAGGACGCACGCACGCCTGCCTCCAGTCAGGACGAACAGCCCATTCAGGGCGAACAGTCCCAGGAGGCCGGGAAGTCCATCGGCTGGCACAAGGCATATGTCGAGGGCTCACGCCCCGATCTGCGGGTGCCGGTCCGTCAGGTGCATCTCACCAACGGGCAGTCGGTCACGCTGTACGACACATCGGGCCCGTACACCGATCCGCTCGTCGACACCGATGTGCGCAGGGGGCTCGCCCCGCTGCGCGAGAACTGGATCATCGCCCGCGGTGACACCGAGGAGTACGCGGGCCGCCCCGCCCGTCCCGAGGACGACGGGATCAAGCACACCTCTCCACGAGGCGGTCTGCGCAACCTCGACGCGGTCTTCCCGGGCCGGCCGCGTCAGCCGCGCCGTAGTCGCGACGGCAAGGCGGTCACCCAGCTCGCGTACGCCCGCCGCGGAGAGATCACGCCGGAGATGGAGTACGTGGCCATCCGGGAGAACGTCTCGCCCGAGGTGGTCCGCGAGGAGATCGAGGCGGGCCGCGCGGTGCTGCCGGCCAACGTCAACCACCCGGAGATCGAGCCGATGATCATCGGCAAGCGGTTCCTGGTGAAGGTCAACGCCAACATCGGCAACTCCGCGGTGACGTCCTCCATCGAGGAGGAGGTCGAGAAGATGACCTGGGCGACCCGCTGGGGCGCCGACACGGTCATGGACCTGTCCACCGGTCGCAACATCCACACCACGCGCGAGTGGGTGCTGCGCAACTCCCCCGTCCCCATCGGCACGGTGCCGCTCTACCAGGCGCTGGAGAAGGTCGACGGCCGCGCCGAGGAGCTCACCTGGGAGATCTACAAGGACACCGTCATCGAGCAGGCCGAGCAGGGCGTGGACTACATGACGGTCCACGCGGGCGTCCGTCTGCCGTACGTCCCGCTCACCGCGAACCGCAAGACCGGCATCGTCTCGCGCGGCGGCTCCATCATGGCAGCGTGGTGCCTCGCGCATCACAAGGAGTCGTTCCTGTACGAGAACTTCGAGGAACTCTGCGAGATCCTGGCCGCCTACGACGTCACGTACTCGCTGGGCGACGGCCTGCGGCCGGGGTCGATCGCGGACGCCAACGACGAGGCGCAGTTCGCGGAGTTGCGCACGCTCGGGGAACTCAACCGGATCGCCAAGCGTTTCAACGTACAGACCATGATCGAGGGCCCGGGACACGTCCCGATGCACAAGATCAAGGAGAACATCGACCTTCAGCAGGAGATCTGTGATGAAGCTCCGTTCTATACGCTCGGCCCGCTGACGACGGACGTCGCGCCGGCGTACGACCACATCACTTCTGGCATCGGTGCCGCGATGATCGCCTGGTGGGGCACGGCCATGCTCTGCTACGTCACGCCCAAGGAACACCTGGGCCTGCCCAACCGTGACGACGTCAAGACCGGCGTCATCACCTACAAGATCGCCGCCCATGCAGCCGATCTCGCCAAGGGGCATCCCGGTGCGCAGGAATGGGACGACGCGCTGTCCGACGCCCGCTTCGAGTTCCGGTGGGAGGACCAGTTCAACCTCGCCCTGGACCCGGACACGGCACGGGAGTTCCACGACGAGACCCTCCCGGCGGAGCCGGCCAAGACCGCCCACTTCTGCTCGATGTGCGGGCCGAAGTTCTGCTCGATGAAGATCAGCCAAAGCATCACAGAGCGGTTCGGTGGTGCGGCGGCTGAGGGGGCGACGCCCGAGGAGGTCGCTGAGGGGATGCTGCAGAAGTCGAAGGAGTTCGCGCAGGCAGGGAACCGGGTATACCTGCCCATTGCAGACTGAGAGCGCGACTGGGTAGCTCAGCTGCTGAGCGGAGCTACCCAGTCCCCGACCGTTTGGACCTCTGCGACTCATGCACAGGAGAGCAACTCGCCGCATCCTGAAAAACCGGCTTGGTGCGTGGTGCTGGGTCCTCGTACGGTCGTGGGCGTGGTGAGCATTGTCGTTGGGGAGCCGCGCAGGCTCGGAGTGCCCGGATCTGAGGCGAGGCTGCGGTTCGAGACAGAGCTCCAGGAACTGGGGTCGGCGCCGCGGCGCAGGCTGCTGGTGCTTGATGGGAAGCCCGCGTTCGAGCTCTCCATGTGGTGTGGGACGTGTCCGTTCCTGTTTCAGCGGCTCGAAGGGGCCAACGAGATGGCGCCCCTGCGCTCGCAGCCCAGCCTGAGCCGTGGAGCCCGGCCGGCCCGGTGACGTGGCTCACGTCCGAGTTCCGCTGCGCGCGCCGACCGTCGTAGGGAACGTATGGGCACCGATCCACAGATCGATGAAGATCTCCCAGGACATCCGCCGTGAACACGGCGGAAGCCGGGCGGAGATCGAGCAGGGCACGGCGGAGAAGTCGAAGGAGTTCGCGGCCGTGGGCAACAGGGTGTACCTGCCGATCGCGGACCATGCCGGTGTGAGTGGCTCCTTCGACGGGGAAGACGGTCCCGCTCTTCGGCGTGAGTTGCCGTAGGGCGGAGCCGTCGCGGGGTCCGTGTTCGGCTTGCGCTCCCCTGCGGGCCCTGGCGGGCCTTTCTGATGCGGGGGGCGCAAGCCGACGGTTACTCCGGCTGGTGTTCCGGGCCTCCGAAGTCCGGACTGGTGTAGTCCGGGCTGGTGAAGCTCGGGCGTGAGCCGGGGACCGAGCCGTCGTCCGGGCTGCTGAAGCCCGGCCGGTCGTAGCCGAGGTGAGGCATACGGCTGGTCGGCGTCGGCGGTGTGGCGCTGTGCAGCGCCGCGGCGGTGCCGGGGTCGGCCAGTGCCTCCCGGAGGAACGGCATGATGCCGCGCTCCAGGAGCGCTTCTCGCCAGGCTTCCCTGGCCAGGGCCACCTCCCCGCTCAGTTCGCCGTACGGTCCGGACTCGAGCGAGGGCTGGTTGCGCAGGGCGGTGAGCAGCAGCCCAACAGCGGCGACGAGGATCGCGGCCGCGGTCATGGCACCGAACACCCAACCGGCGGTGATCATGGTCTTGCCGAATACCTGTTTGGGTTCAAGCGACCTGATGATGTATCCGACGAGCAGGAAGATCACCGCGGCTGTTCCGGCGAGGACGGGGGTGAGGACGGCGGCGACGGCGACGGCGCCCGCGCCGGCCGGCTCGGCGGCCTCGCCGAGGGTGGTGGCGAGCCCCACCGCCGCCGCGCCCGGCTCCGCAGAGCCGGATTCACGGGTGGACGGCGGGGTGGACGGCGCCGGCTGGCGCAGTTCCTCGCGGACCTTCACGTAGTGCTGGTACTCGGCCGCCGCGGCCACCGTGATGAGGGCGGTGGCGTTGAGCGCCATCGTGCGCAGCTGTTCGGGGTTGAGCCGCTTGCCGACAGCGGCCAGTTCCGGGCGGTTTGGGGCGGAGCGCAGCGCCTCATCGAGGACCCGCTCGTACTCCTGGCGGTCCTCGCTCAGCAGGTGCTGCGGAACGCTGTTCATGTGCATCCCCCGATGCTCCGTAGGGCTTGGGGCTCGCATGCCAACGAGCCGTCGGGCAGAAACGGAGGGGAGCCTGCTACGGATAAGCCGATGGTAGAGCGGCGAAGGCACACGGTGACAGGGGGTTTGAAGAAATTGGGCCCTGGCCTGCGCCGTTTATCGCGATTCCTCCATGGGGGACGCCTGCCCTGTGAACGTTCAGATATCCAGCGGCAGTTGTTGGACCAGCAGCTTTCCGGCCATGGTCACTCCGCCGTCCATCGCGATGGCGAGGCCCTCGGCGTAGACGTGCGGTCCTTCGACCACGGGCCCGGCGCTGTCCTCGCCGTCCTCGGAGCCGACCTCGCCCAGCAGATACGGAATGGGGCTGTGACCGTGAACAATCCGCGTGCCGCCGTACGTACTCAGCAGGGAGCGTACGGCGTCTGCACCGCCCTCGTCGCGGAAGGAGAACCGCTTGGTGAACTTGCGGAACAGATCCCAGCACTCGTCCGCGTCGTTGCGCGTGAGCGTTTCGCGGACGGTGTCGTTGACGGCCTCGATCGAGTCACCGTAGTCGAGGTAGGCGGTGGTGTCCGAATGGACCAGCAGATAGCCGTCGACCTCCTCGATCGCGTCGAGGCGGGCCATCCACTGGAGGTGATGGTCCTGGAGGCGGTCCATGTCGGTCTTCTGGCCGCCGTTGAGCAGCCAGGCCGCCTGGAAGGTGGCCGTGCCCGCACCGGAGTTCACGGGGGTGTCACCGAACCGCTTGGCGCCCAGCAGCAGCAGTTCGTGGTTGCCCATGAGCGCCTTGCAGTAGCCGCCGGCCGCGGCCGCCTCCGCGGACAGGCGCATCACGAGGTCGATGACGCCGATGCCGTCCGGGCCACGGTCGGTGAAGTCGCCGAGGAACCAGAGCCGGGAGGTGCCCGCGCACCAGTTCCCCGCGGCGTCGATGAGGCCCTGCTCCTGGAGGGCGGCCACCAACTCGTCGAGATAGCCGTGCACATCACCGACGACGTACAGCGGGCCTGCGCCGTCGGTCTGCTGCGGGACGGGGAGGGATGAGGGGTCGACGGTCACCTGAAGCGTGTCACCGCGGTTGATGACCGGCAGGTCGCGCTCTGTCGGTGTGTACCCCTCCGGGTGGTCGGCCGGCTCCTCGACGGGTCTGGCGACGTCGCCGGGGTGTGTGCTGTGGCCGTACGGACCGGTCTCGTGGACATACGCCGGTACCCGGAAGTCGCGCAACGTCGCCGTCCGCTCCGTCTCGGGTCCCTGACCGGCCCCCTGAGTCATCAGACCCCTCCACCATCGCGCCGCATCTGCACCGCTTCGGACTGCCTGGTCGCAGCGGCCCGCGGTGTCGTGGGCCCATCATAGGAATGCCGATCGCGCCATGTGATGACCCAGGGGTGGTGAATCGGAGGAAGAGTCCAGTTCACCGCGGCTTTCGCCCCGATTGGGCAGGGCTTCGACCGCCTGCTGACGGCCTCTGTTCTACTCCTCTTCGGGCGAGCGCGGCGCGCTGACCGTCGTACGCGGCGGACGTCGCTGGGACGAGGTACGCACGATCAGCTCCGTCGGTATCACCTGCTCGACCGGTTGGTCCGATTCGACCCCCTCGATCGCGTCGATGAGGAGCTGCACCACAGCCGTGCCGATGCGGCGCGGCTTCAGTGAGAGTGTGGTGATGGGCGGTTCAGTGTTGGCGTACACGGTGGATTCGCTGCAGCAGACCAGAAGCAGGTCGTCCGGTACCCGCAGGCCGTAGCGGCGGGCCGCGGCGAGCAGGTCGGTGCCGTTCGGGTCGAACAGGCCGTAGACGGCGTCGGGCCGGTCGGGTCGGGCGAGCAGCCGGTCGGCGGCGACGGCGCCCGCGCACGGGTCGTGCGCCGGGTAGGCCTCGTACACGGGGTCCTGTCCGACGCGTTCGCACCAGCGCAGATACGCCGTGGTCGACAGGTGGGTGTACGTGTCGGTCGATGTCCCCGTCAGCAGTCCGATGCGGCGTGCGCCGGCGTCGGCCAGGTGGTCGAGGATGCCGAGCACGGCGGCTTCGTGGTCGTTGTCGACCCATGCGGTGACCGGGAGCGAGCCTGCCGGGCGGCCGTCGGAGACGACGGGCAGGCCCTGCCGTACCAGTTCGCTGACCACCGGGTCCTGGTCGGAGGGGTCGATGACGACCGTGCCGTCCAGTGCGACGTTCGACCACACGTCGTGGCGGGAGGTCGCGGGCAGGATGACCAGGGCGTAACCGCGGGCGAGCGCGGCCGAGGTGGCGGCGCGCGCCATCTCGGCGAAGTACGCGAACTCGGTGAAGGTGAAAGGTTCATCCCCGTAGGTCGTCACGGTCAGGCCGATGAGGCCCGACTTGCCGGTACGGAGGGTTCGGGCTGCCGCCGACGGGCGATAACCCAGCCGGTCGGCGACCTCGCGGACATGGCGCCGGGTGGCGTCCGGGAGCCGGCCCTTCCCGTTGAGGGCATCGGAGACGGTCGTGATGGAGACTCCGGCGGCGGCGGCAACGTCTCTGATGCCCGCCCGGCCCGGCCGGCTGCCTCGGCGTGAGGTTTCCGCGCGGCTCACCTGGTGCTTCCCTGCTGCTGTCATGGCGAGCCGATAGTAGGGCTCATGGAGTGGGGTAGGGCGGACGCATATGCACGCGTTGACAGGCACGTTTCTGCAAGGTCATATGCCATCAACTGCCTTTGAAACAAAGTCAGTTGAACGATCCAATGGAACTACGTGACTTGTCGGCGCGCATGGGCCTGCCAAGTCCCCGATGTTTCGAAGAGGTCTCAACTCACCTTGATGGGCGATGCGCGCCAGGGCGCGAGCCACCGGCGCGTAGATATATGTGACCGCGCCCCCCGGTTCGTCTTGCTACGGGTGGTGATGCCCCTGATGTGCGTGTGACGGATGAGGTCTGTCCTCAGCTGTACGCAGCGGCGCCGAATCCTCATAAGGTGAGCAGTATTGGAAGCCGGTGGTGGTCATGAGGAGGACTGCGGTGAGCGAGACGAGCCCCAAGCTGCGCGCCGAGCTGGAGGGTATCCCCACCTACAAGCCGGGCAAGCCTGCCGCGACCGGCGGCCCGGTGGCCTACAAGCTGTCCTCCAACGAGAACCCGTATCCGCCGCTGCCCGGTGTGATGGAGACGGTGACGGCCGCGGTCTCGTCCTTCAACCGCTACCCGGACATGGCCTGTACAGGCCTGATGAACGAGCTGTCGGACCGCTTCGGCGTCCCGCTCTCCCATCTGGCCACCGGCACGGGTTCGGTCGGCGTCGCCCAGCAGCTGATCCAGGCCACCAGTGGCCCTGGTGACGAGGTCATCTACGCCTGGCGGTCTTTCGAGGCGTACCCGATCATCACGCAGATCAGCGGCGCGACCTCGGTGCAGGTGCCGCTGACCCCGGGCGATGTGCACGACTTGGACGCGATGGCGGATGCGATCACCGACCGGACGCGCCTCGTCTTCGTCTGCAACCCCAACAATCCGACCGGCACGGTGGTACGGCGCGCCGAGCTGGAGCGGTTCCTCGACCGGGTGCCCCGCGACGTGCTGGTCGTGCTGGACGAGGCGTACCGCGAGTTCATCCGCGACAGCGAGGTGCCGGACGGTGTGGAGCTGTACCGCGAGCGGCCGAACGTCTGCGTGCTGCGGACGTTCTCCAAGGCGTACGGCCTCGCGGGCCTGCGGGTCGGCTTCGCGATCGCCCATGAGCCGGTGGCGGCGGCGCTGCGCAAGACGGCGGTGCCGTTCGGTGTGAGCCAGCTTGCGCAGGAGGCGGCCATCGCCTCGCTCCGGGCCGAGGACGAACTGCTGGGCCGGGTCGGCTCGCTGGTCTGTGAGCGCAACCGCGTGGTCGACGGGCTGCGCGCGCAGGGCTGGACGGTGCCCGAGACCCAGGCCAACTTCGTGTGGCTGCGGCTGGGGGAGAGCACGGTCGCGTTCGCGGCGGCGTGCGAGCAGCACGGCGTGGTGGTCCGGCCGTTCCCGGGCGAGGGTGTGCGGGTGACGGTCGGGGAGACCGAGGCGAACGACATCTTCCTGAAGGTGGCGGAAGGGTTCCGCAAGGAGCTGTGAACCGGCGTTAGCCGTCTACGACTTCCACGCGCACCGGGTCGCCGTCGCGGACCGTGGCGAGGAGCCCGGGGGTGCCGTCGAGGCGGCCCAGAACGTTGCACGGGCTCGCGAGGCGGCACTCGTCGCCTCGCGAGATCGGGGTGGGGCCGTAGGGGAGTGCCAGGGCGTCACCGTCGGTCCAGAAGGCGACGGTGCCGGGGTCCACGACCTGTCGGGCCGTTGTTTCACGTGGAACAGAGACGCCTGTGTCGAAATAGACCTCCTCGCCCCAGGTGCGGGCGGTGGAGGCGAAGGGCAGTGCCTGGGTGAGGGCCTGGGTGGTCGGGGTGTCGTCGAGGGTCGCGGTGAGGTGGCCGGCGGGCCACGAGATCCGTATCTGCACGGCAGACAATTCAACAAGATGTTGAAGTCGCTGCCAAGAGGGGTACCGAACGGCCCAAGCGGGACCCCCCTTCGAGCTTCGAGAATCAGTGCGTCATAATTGCTTGTGAATGTGAACGCGTTCACAAGCGTGCCCGGTTGCTCCAATGATGTGTGTGACATAAGGGGCAAACTGCCGCTGTACCACGGCGACCTAAGGAGACTGACGACGTGAACCTGGCTCTGGCGCCGGAGACGTTGGCGCGCTGGCAGTTCGGCATCACCACCGTCTACCACTTCCTCTTCGTCCCCCTGACGATCTCGCTCGCCGCCCTCACGGCAGGCCTGCAGACGGCCTGGGTGCGCACGGAGAAGGAGAAGTACCTCAGAGCCACCAAGTTCTGGGGCAAGCTCTTCCTGATCAACATCGCGATGGGTGTGGTCACCGGCATCGTGCAGGAGTTCCAGTTCGGCATGAACTGGTCCGACTACTCGCGCTTCGTCGGCGATGTCTTCGGCGCCCCGCTTGCCTTCGAGGCCCTGATCGCGTTCTTCTTCGAGTCGACCTTCATCGGCCTGTGGATCTTCGGCTGGGACAAGCTGCCCAAGAGGATCCATCTCGCCTGCATCTGGATGGTCTCGATCGGCACGATCCTGTCGGCGTACTTCATCCTCGCGGCCAACTCCTGGATGCAGCACCCCGTCGGCTACCGGATCAACAAGGCGAGGGGGCGTGCCGAGCTCACCGACTTCTGGCACGTGCTCACCCAGAACACCGCGCTCGCCCAGGCGTTCCACACGCTCTCCGCCTCCTTCCTGACCGGCGGCGCGTTCATGGTCGGCATCGCCGCCTTCCACCTGTTCCGCAAGAAGCACGTCTCCGTGATGAAGAGCTCGCTGCGGCTGGGGCTGGTCACCGTCGTCATCGCCGGTCTGCTCACCGCGATCAGCGGCGACACGCTCGGCAAGGTCATGTTCAAGCAGCAGCCGATGAAGATGGCTGCCGCCGAGGCGCTGTGGGACGGCCAGAACTCCGCGCCGTTCTCGATCTTCGCGTACGGCGACGTCAGCAAGGGCCACAACACCGTCGAACTGTCGGTCCCCGGACTGCTGTCGTTCCTCGCCGACGACAACTTCAACTCGTACGTCCCCGGCATCAACGACACCAACAAGGCCGAGCAGGAGAAGTACGGTCCCGGCGACTACCGGCCCATCATCCCCGTCACCTTCTGGGCGTTCCGCTGGATGATCGGCTTCGGCATGGCGTCCTTCGCCATCGGCCTGGTCGGACTCTGGCTGACCCGTAAGAAGTTCATGCTGCCGCAGCATCTGAGGGTCGGCGACGACGAGGTGCCGCATCTGGTCCTCTTCAGGAACAAGGCACTCAGCCCCAAGCTCAGCAGGCTGTACTGGCTGGTGGCGATCTGGACCCTCGGCTTCCCGCTGATCGCCAACTCCTGGGGCTGGATCTTCACCGAGATGGGCCGCCAGCCGTGGGTCGTCTACGGCGTCCTGCAGACCCGGCATGCGGTCTCCCCCGGCGTCTCCCAGGCCGAGGTTCTCACCTCGATGATCGTCTTCACCACGCTCTACGCCATCCTCGCCGTCGTCGAGGTCAAGCTGCTCGTGAAGTACGTCAAGGCCGGCCCGCCCGAACTCACCGAGGCCGACCTCAACCCGCCCACGAAGATCGGCGGCGACACCCGTGACGCCGACAAGCCGATGGCCTTCTCGTACTAGGCCGAGGGAGATCGAGTCATGGAACTTCACGACGTCTGGTTCGTCCTGATCGCCGTCCTGTGGACCGGCTACTTCTTCCTGGAGGGCTTCGACTTCGGGGTCGGCATCCTCACCAAGCTGCTGGCCCGGAACCGCCCCGAGAAGCGGGTGCTGATCAACACCATCGGGCCCGTGTGGGACGGCAACGAGGTGTGGCTGCTCTCGGCGGGCGGCGCGACCTTCGCCGCCTTCCCCGAGTGGTACGCCACGCTCTTCTCCGGCTTCTACCTGCCGCTGCTGATCATCCTGGTCAGCCTGATCGTGCGCGGTGTCGCCTTCGAGTACCGCGCGAAGCGGCCCGAGGAGAACTGGCAGCGCAACTGGGAGACCGCGATCTTCTGGACCTCGCTCATCCCGGCGTTCCTGTGGGGCGTGGCCTTCGGCAACATCGTGAGGGGCGTGAAGATCGACAAGAACTTCGAGTACGTCGGCACCTTCTGGGATCTGCTCAACCCGTACGCGCTGCTCGGCGGGCTCGTGACCCTCACGCTGTTCACCTTCCACGGGGCCGTGTTCACGGCGCTCAAGACGGTTGGGGACATCCGCGAGCGGGCGCGGAAGCTGGCGACGGTGGTAGGTCTCGTCACCGCCGTGGTGGCGCTGATCTTCCTGCTGTGGACGCAGGTCGACAGTGGCGACGGCAAGAGCCTGGTCGCGCTCGTCGTGGCCGTGGCCGCGCTGGTCGCCGCCCTGGTGGCGAATCAGGCCGGGCGCGAAGGATGGTCGTTCGCACTGTCCGGGATCACGATCGTGGCCGCCGTGGCGATGCTCTTCCTGTCGCTCTTCCCGAACGTCATGCCGTCCTCGCTCAATGGGGAGTGGAGCCTCACGGTCACCAATGCCTCGTCGAGCCCCTACACCCTGAAGATCATGACCTGGTGCGCGGCGATTGCCACGCCGATCGTCCTGCTCTACCAGGGATGGACCTACTGGGTGTTCCGCAAGCGGATCGGTACGCAGCACATCGCAGACGCTGTGCACTGAGTCCGAGTTGGGGCATGTTTCACGTGAAACATGCCCCTTGAGAAGAGGGTGTGTTTCACGTGAAACCGATCGACCCGCGACTGCTCCGATACGCCCGTGCCACCCGCCTCTTCATGGTGGCGGTCGTCGGCCTGGGCGTGGTCGGTGCGGCGCTGGTCATCGCTCAGGCGATGCTCATCGCCGAGGTGGTGGTGGGTGCCTTCCAGCACGGGATGTCGGTAGGCGAACTCCGCACTCCCCTGCTGCTGTTGGCGGCTGTCGCCGGTGGCCGTGCGCTGGTCTCGTGGCTCACCGAGCTCGCGGCGCACCGGGCGAGCGCGGCGGTGAAGTCGGAGCTGCGGGGGCGGCTGCTGCAGCGCTCCGTCGAGCTGGGACCGGGATGGCTGAGCGGGCAGCGGACCGGATCGCTCGTTGCCCTCGCCACCCGTGGAGTCGACGCCCTCGACGACTACTTCTCGCGCTATCTGCCGCAGCTGGGGCTCGCGGTGGTCGTGCCGGTGGCGGTGCTGGCCCGGATCGTCACCGAGGACTGGGTCTCGGCAGCGATCATCGTGGGAACCCTGCCGCTCATCCCGGTCTTCATGGTCCTGATCGGCTGGGCCACGCAGTCCCGGATGGACCGTCAGTGGCGGCTGCTGTCCCGGCTGTCGGGGCACTTCCTGGATGTCGTCGCGGGGCTGCCGACGCTGAAGGTGTTCGGGCGGGCCAAGGCCCAGGCCGAGTCGATCAAACGCATCACGGGCGAGTACCGGCTGGCGACCATGCGGACGCTGCGGATCGCCTTCATCTCGTCCTTTGCGCTGGAGCTGCTCTCCACGCTGTCGGTCGCGCTGGTCGCCGTGACGATCGGCATGCGGCTCGTGCACGGCGAGATGGACCTGTACACAGGCCTCGTCATCCTCGTCCTCGCTCCCGAGGCCTATCTGCCCTTGCGGCAGGTCGGCGCGCAGTACCACGCGGCGGCGGAGGGGCTTGCGGCGGCCGAGGAGATCTTCGCGGTCCTGGAGACGCCTGTGCCGGCATCGGGCACGGCGCCCGTGTCGGCGGGCGGTATTGCCTTCGAAGGGGTGACGGTTCGGTATCCCGGGAGGTCCGAGGATGCGGTGTCGGACGTGTCCTTCGCCGTCGAGCCCGGCGAGACCGTCGCGCTCGTCGGACCGAGCGGCGCGGGCAAGTCGACGCTGCTGAATGCCCTGCTGGGGTTCGTGCCGCCGGCCGAGGGGCGGGTGCGGATCGGGGGAGCCGATCTCGCCGAGGTCGATCTCGAGCAGTGGCGGTCGAGGATCGCCTGGGTTCCGCAGCGGCCGCATCTGTTCGCCGGGACGATCACCGAGAACGTACGGCTGGCCCGGCCCGACGCCGACGACACTGCCGTACGCCAAGCGTTGAGCGACGCCGGGGCGATGGGGTTCGTGGACGCGCTGCCCCGGGGCACCGAGACCCTGCTCGGGGAGGACGGGGCCGGGTTGTCCGCCGGGCAGCGGCAGCGGCTCGCGCTGGCCCGGGCCTTCCTCGCGGACCGGCCCGTACTGCTGCTCGACGAGCCGACGGCGGCTCTGGACGGCGCCACCGAGGCCGAGGTCGTGGAGGCGGTACGGCGGCTGGCGGTGGGGCGGACGGTGCTGCTGGTGGTGCACCGGCCGGCGCTGCTGGGGGTTGCGGACCGGGTGGTGCGGCTGGAGACGGCGGACATGGCAACGGCGCCTGAGGAACCCACATCGCCCGCCTCTTCCGTGGAGTCCGGAGCTGTGAGGTCCGATGCAACCCCCGTCGAGGCCGCCGACCCCGCCCCGGAGCAGACCGGGACGACCGGTCTCACGACAGGCACGCGCGCTGTCCTCGCCCGCGTCCGGGCCATGTCCGGCCCCCGGCGCAGCCGTCTCGCCCTCGCCCTGCTGCTCGGGAGCCTTGCGCTCGGCAGTGCCGTCGGGCTCATGGCCACCTCCGGGTGGCTGATCTCACGGGCCTCGCAGCAGCCGCCCGTGCTGTATCTGATGGTGGCCGTGACGGCGACGCGGGCCTTCGGTATCGGGCGGGCCGTCTTCCGGTACGCCGAGCGGCTCGTGTCGCACGACGCGGTGCTGCGGATGCTCGCCGACACAAGGGTCGCCGTCTACCGGCGGCTGGAGCGCCTGGCGCCCGCCGGGCTGCGCAGCACCCGCCGTGGCGACCTGCTCTCGCGCCTCGTCGCCGACGTGGACGCCCTGCAGGACTACTGGCTGCGCTGGTTGCTGCCCGCCGGATCCGCGGCGATCGTGTCCGCCGCGTCCGTCGGCTTCACCACCTGGCTGCTGCCCGAGGCCGGCCTCGCACTCGCCGTCGGGCTGGTGGCGGCCGGAGCCGGTGTCCCACTGGTCACCGGTGCCGTGGCCCGCCGCGCCGAACGCAGGCTGGCCCCCGCCCGAGGGGTGCTCGCCACGCGCGTGACCGACCTGCTCACCGGCACCGCGGAGTTGACCGTCGCCGGCGCCCTGCCGGCCCGTACCGCCGAGGCACGGCGCGCCGACGGCACGCTCACCCGGATCGCCTCGCGCGCCGCCACCGCCACCGCGCTCGGCGACGGACTCACCGCGCTGCTCTCCGGTCTGACGGTCGCCGCAACGGCCCTCGTGGGCGCTCAGGCGGTCACCGACGGGCGGCTGGGCGGCGTGACGATGGCCGTCGTCGTCCTCACCCCGCTGGCCGCCTTCGAGGCGGTCCTCGGGCTGCCGCTCGCCGTGCAGTACCGGCAACGGGTGCGCAGAAGCGCCGAGCGCGTGTACGAGGTTCTGGACGCGCCCGAGCCGGTACGCGAGCCGGAGCAGCCCCGGCAGGCCCCCGCCTCCCCCTTCCCGGTCGCCCTGAAGGGTCTGACCGCCCGGTACGAAGGGCAGGACCGGGATGCACTCGACGGCCTCGACCTCACCCTCCACCAGGGACGCCGGATCGCCGTGGTCGGGCCGTCCGGCTCCGGCAAGACGACGCTGGCCCAGGTGCTGCTGCGCTTCCTGGACCCGGACGCGGGCTCGTACACGCTGGCCGGCGTGGACGCCCACGCGCTCGACGGCGACGACGTACGACGGCTCGTCGGACTGTGTGCCCAGGACGCGCACCTCTTCGACAGCTCGGTACGCGAGAACCTGCTGCTGGCGCAGAAGGACGCCACCGAGGGCGACCTGCGCGACGCGCTCGCCCGGGCCCGGCTGCTGGACTGGGCCGACAGCCTGCCCGACGGGCTCGACACACTGGTCGGCGAACACGGGGCCCGGCTGTCGGGCGGACAGCGACAGCGCCTCGCGCTGGCCCGCGCACTCCTCGCCGACTTCCCGGTGCTCGTGCTCGACGAACCCGCCGAACACCTCGACCTGCCGACGGCCGACGCCCTCACCGCCGACCTGTTGGCCGCCACCGAGGGCCGCACGACGCTGCTCATCACGCACCGGCTCGCCGGCCTGGAGACGGTCGACGAGGTCGTCGTACTGGACGAGGGGCGGGTGGTGCAGCGCGGGACGTACGCCGAACTGGCCGCCGTACCAGGGCCGTTGCGGGCGATGGTGGAGCGGGAGGCCGAGACGGAGTTGCCGGCCGGAACGCCGTCCTAGCACGAGCGCAGCGCTTACGGTGCGGCAGGCGCCGTACCGACTCGTCACGATCCGTCCGTACTGAGCCATCCGGGGTGCTGCTTCCCCCAGGCGCAGGACTTGAACATGACCCGTCCCGGCCGGTCGGGCCACGATCGCTGACATGCGCTCATTCCGCCGTCATCCGCTGCTCCTACCGGCCCTGTTGTGTGCGCTCGTCGTCCTTGTGGCCCGGCCCACGGAGGCGATGGGTGTGGGCGACGGAGACGGGATCGGCAGCGGCATCAGTGCCCGGGTCGCGCAGCTCTACGAGGATGCGGCACTGGCGACGGAGCAGTACGAAGCGGGTCGCCAGGAGGCCGGGGCGCGGCGGGCGCAGGCCGAGCAGGCCCAGGCGCTGCTGGACGGCGAACGGCGGGAGATCGCCGGCCTGCACGAGGACCTGGGCAGGATGGCGCGCGCCCAGTACCGCACCGGCGGCGGTCTACCGGTGGCTGCGCAGCTGATCCTCGCGGACAGCCCCGACGCGTTGATGCGCAGCCAGCACGTCCTGACGCAGGCGAATCTGGCCCTGGCCGGTTCCGTCTCCCGCAGCCGCCGGGCCGAGGCACGCTTCGCCGCCGACGAGGCGAAGGCCAAGGCGGCTTGGCAGGCGCTGGAGAAACGGAACATGGAGCTCGCCGCCGTGAAGGACACGATCGAGCGCAAACTCGAGGAAGCGCGTGGGCAGTTGCAGGGGCAGGCGGAGGCCTCCGTCGCGGCCGGCAGCTGCCGCGGCTCCGTCCGGCTCCAACAGCCCACGAGGAACCTCACGCAACCGTGGGTCGCGCCCGTGGAGACGTACGAACTGTCCGCCGGCTTCGGCAGCGGCGGCGACCGGTGGGCGAACCGGCACACCGGACAGGACTTCGCGGTACCGATCGGCACACCGGTGCGGGCGGTCGGCGCGGGACGCGTGGTGAGCGTGTCCTGCGGGGGCGCCTTCGGCATCGAGATCGTGATCCAGCACCCGGGCGGCTACTACACCCAGTACGCCCATCTCGCCGCCGTCGCCGTCGACGAGGGCGAGCGGGTGGACACCGGGCAGTGGATCGGTCAGTCGGGCACCACCGGCAACTCCACCGGCCCGCATCTGCACTTCGAGGTGCGCGTCACGCCGCAGATGGGCTCTGCGGTGGACCCGGTGCCCTGGCTGGCGGCACGCGGCGTTCCCCTCGCATGACCGGCGCGACCAGCGCTTCCCGGATCACCACGGGCGGCTAACGCCGCTCCGCCAGCATCCGCTCGATGACGAGCGCCACCCCGTCGTCGTTGTTGGCGACCGTGCGGCCCGAGGCTGCGGCGATGACGTCCGGATGCGCGTTGCCCATCGCGTAGGACCGGCCCGCCCAGGTGAGCATCTCGACATCGTTCGGCATGTCCCCGAAGGCGACGACCTCCTCGTGCGAGATACCGCGCTCCGCGCAGCACAGGGCGAGCGTGCTCGCCTTGGAGACGCCCGGGCCGCTGATCTCCAGCAGGGCGCTGGGACTTGACCGGGTGACGTTGGCCCGGTCGCCGATGGCGAGACGGGCGGTGGTGAGGAAACCGTCCGGGTCGAGGGTCGGGTGGTACGCAAGGATCTTCAGGACCGGCTCGGCGGATCCGGGACCGTCGGGCGCCAGCAGGTCCTCGGCCGGCATGAGGTTGTCCGGGATCTCCATGTGCAGCTTCGGATAGTCCGGCTCCTGGTGGAAGCCGTACGTCTGCTCCACCGCGTACACCGTGCCAGGCGCCGCGTCGCGCAGCAGCCGTACGGCGTCCAGCGCGTTGTCCCGGGCCAGCTCCCGTACCTTCACGAACCGGTGGGCACCCGGGCCGCCGTGCAGGTCGACCACGGCCGCGCCGTTGCCGCAGATCGCCAGGCCGTGGCCGTGGACGTGGTCGCTGACGACGTCCATCCAGCGGGCCGGCCGGCCGGTGACGAAGAAGACCTCGATGCCCGCGTCCTCGGCGGCGGCGAGGGCGGCCACCGTGCGCGGGGAGACCGACTTGTCGTCCCGCAGGAGGGTGCCGTCGAGATCGGTGGCTATGAGCCGCGGCGCAGCGGCGGCGGCCGGGGTCTCGGGCTGTCGAGTCGCTGAGGTCACCCGCCCATTCTCCCGCATATGCCTGCACGGCCGTGCGGGAGTCCGCACATGTGAGTGGCTACCGTCCTCATCAGCACCGTCACAGCCCGTCCGCTCAGCCGAGCTGGGCCGCGGCCTCCATGGCGATCTGCTCGAAGACCTTCTCGTCGGCGGCGAAGTCGGAGTCCGGGACGGGCCAGTGGAGCACGATCTCCGTGAAGCCCAGCTCACGGTGGCGGCCCGCGAAGTCGACGAACGCGTCCAGCGACTCCAGCGGCCGGCCGCGGTCCGGGGTGAAGCCGGTGAGCAGGATCTTGTCGAGGCCGTTCACGTCCCGGCCGATCTCGGCGCAGGCGTCGGCCAGCTTCTCGGCCTGGCCGCGAATGGCTTGAACCGACTGTTCAGAAGTGCCGTTCTCGTACAGCCTGGGGTCGCCCGTGGTCACCCACGCCTGCCCGTACCGCGCGGCCAGCCGCAGCCCGCGCGGGCCTGTCGCCGCCACCGCGAAAGGCAGTCGGGGACGCTGCACACAGCCCGGTATGTTGCGCGCCTCGTGCGCCGAGTAGAAGTCGCCCTCGTACGACAGCCCCTCCTTGCCGTCCTCGGTCAGCAGCCGGTCCAGGAGCTGGACGAACTCGGCGAACCGGTCCGCGCGCTCCCGCGGGGTCCAGGGCTCCTGCCCCAGCACGGTGGCGTCGAAGCCGTTGCCACCCGCGCCGACGCCGAGGGTGAACCGGCCCGAGGAGATGTCGTCGAGGGAGATCAACTCCTTCGCGTACGGCACCGGGTGGCGGAAGTTCGGCGAGGTCACCAGCGTGCCCAGCCGCATCCGATCGGTGACGGCCGCCGCCGCGGTCAGGGTCGGTACGGCACCGAACCACGGGCCGTCCCGGAAGCTGCGCCAGGACAGGTGGTCGTAGGTGTACGCGGTGTGGAAGCCGAGCTGCTCCGCGCGCTGCCATGCCGAACGGCCGCCCTCGTGCCAGCGGCGGTACGGAAGGATCACAGTGCTCAGACGCAGACTCATGTCCCCGAGACTAAGCCGCCCCGGTGACAACGGACGAAACGGTCACCGTGCGCGGTCGCACGGCCACGCGCCGAGGGGGGGGCGGGGGCCGTGCGTCAGTGCGGCTGAGGGAAGCGCAGGTACTGAGGCGGCACCGCCTTGGTGAGCCACACCCCGTTCTCGCTGACGTGGAAGACGTGCCCGTCGCGGTGCATGGCGGCCGCGTCCACGGACAGCACGACGGGCCGGCCGCGGCGGGCGCCGACACGGGTCGCGGTCTCACGGTCCGGCGAGAGGTGTACGTCGTGCCGGTTCATGGGCCGCAGCCCCTCGGCGCGGATCGCGTCCAGGTTGCGGGCCACGGTCCCGTGATAGAGGTACGGCGGCGGGGTGGCCGGTGCCAGTCCGAGCTCGATCTCGACGCTGTGGCCCTGGCTGGCGCGGATTCGGGTGCCCTCGACGGCGAAGCGTTTCTTGTCGTTCACGGCGACGACGTGGTCCAGCTCCTCGCGGGTGATGCGGAAGCCGTGCGCGGCGGCAGCGGCGATCAGCACGTCGATCTCGACCCAGCCCGCCTCGTCGAGGGTGAGCCCGATCCGTTCGGGCTGGTGGCGCAGGTGTTTCGAGAGGTACTTCGACACCTTTACGGTGCGTCTTTCGTCCATGCGTCTTTCGTCCATACGGTCAGCATGACGGGAGAGACGTGGATCACGCAGATTATTTTGGGGGGTAGGTTTGATCCACAACCAACTGTAGTTATCCACAGGCTACTTGGCGGTTCTGTGGACAACTCTGCTTACACGTCAGTGGTGTTCGTCAAGATCGGTTGGGGGTACCTCTCTTGACGTGAGCGCGTCCAACGCCCTTGCCCTTACCTCTCGTTCAGCCGCCAGACGGATGAACTCCGCCGCCCGCTCCGGGCCAACCAGCCCTTCCACCGCCCGCATTGTCTCCTGGGGCAAGGACACGGAGCGTGACGTCGGGCGCTCCGGTGCGGGTTCCCCGGAGCCGAGCTGCTGTCGCAGGTGGCGTACTGCCAACAAGCGCATCGCGCGCGCGAGTTCCGCATCCACCGTCTGCTGCGCGAGCGGCCGCAGTCGCCGTACGAGCGAGGCGGCTTCGGCCGCGTCCGCGTCGGTCGGGCGGTGCGGTCCGTCGAGGTAGCGGGCGAAGACGTGCTCGGTGGTGAACTCCAGGAAACGGGCGGCGATGTGCTCGACCTGGCCCCTCAACTCCCGGAGATGGCCTGAGATCGCGGCCAGCGGGACACCGGCTGCGTACAACTCGCCGGCCACGGCGAGCTCTTGGGGGCTCGGCACGAGGAAGGAGTCCTCGTCGCCGGGAACCGGCTCCAGCACGCCCAGCTCCACGGCGTCGGCGACCGCCGCGTCGTCGGGGTCGCCGCCGAAGCGCTCGTCCAGTTCGGCGCGCGAGATCCGTACCGCCTCCTCGTCGCTCCACGGGCCGTCGACCTCGGCCACCAGCCCGAGCACCCCGCCCAGGCCGCGGCCCGCGTCCCACGCCTCCAGGAGCTCCTTGATGGAGGCCAGGGTGTAGCCGCGGTCCAGGAGGTCGGCGATCTGGCGCAGGCGGGCGAGATGCGCGTCCGAGTAGAGGTTGGCGCGGCCGCGGCGCTCGGGACGGGGGAGGAGGCCGCGGTCCTGGTAGGCGCGGATGGTGCGGACGGTGGCGCCGCTGTGGTGTGCCAAGTCCTCTATCCGGTACGGCGTTTGCATGGTGAGTGCCTTCGTCCGCCGGCGTGCCGTCGGCCGACGGCACCCGGTGCTGCGGGCCGTGCCGGTCGTTCTGCCCTGCGGAACGACCGGCCACGGCGGTTTCTGAGCAACTGCCCACTCACAGCGGTGGCTCCATGCGTGCGATCGCCCGCAACGCGCGTGGGGAGAACCGGGACATGAAGTGGGCGCCTCTGGCTTCCGGTGTGACCGGAACGACCGCCTCGTTGCGCACGACCGCGCGCAAGATCGCTTCGGCGACCTTCTCCGGTGGGTAGTTGCGCATGCCGTACAGCCGTGCCGACTTCTTCTGGCGCCGCTTCTCCTCCTCGGCGTCCACGCCCGCGAAGCGTGCCGTCGAGGTGATGTTGGTGTTGACGAAGCCCGGGCAGATCGCGCTCACGCCGATTCCCCGACCTGCAAGTTCCGCGCGCAGGCACTCGCTGAGCATCAGCACGGCCGCCTTGGAGGTGCTGTAGGCGGGCAGCGCCTTGGACGGCTGGTACGCGGCCGCCGACGCGGTGTTGACGATGTGGCCGCCCTGTCCGCGCTCCGCCATCTGCTTGCCGAAGAGCCGGCAGCCGTGGATCACGCCCCACAGGTTGACGTCGAGGACCTTCTTCCAGTCCTCCGGGCTGGTGTCGAAGAAGGAGCCGGACAGGCCGATCCCGGCGTTGTTCACCAGGACGTCCACCACTCCGTACTCGGTGGCGACCTTCTCGGCGAGCTTCTCCATGGCGTGTTCGTCGGAGACGTCGGCCGTCTCCGCCCAGGCCTCGGGGGCGCCGACCAGGCGGGACAGCTCGGCGGTGCGGGCGGCGGCTTCGGCGTCCCGGTCGACGGCGACCACGCGTGCTCCGGCCTCCGCGAAGGCGAACGCCGTGGCCCGCCCGATGCCGCTGCCCGCGCCGGTGACGAGGACGAGTTGCCCGCCGAAGCGCTCGGCGTATCTGCCGGTCGCCTGCACCCTGTTCTTCCCTCCCTCGGTGGCCGTCACGAACTCGGTGATCCAGGAGGCCAGTTGGTCGGGACGGGTGCGCGGTATCCAGTGTTTGGCCGGGAGTGTGCGGCGGGTCAACTGCGGGACCCACCGCTCCAGTTCGTCGTAGAGCTTCTCCGACAGGAACGCGTCCCCCAGGGGCGTGATGAGCTGCACGGGCGCGTGCGCGTAGGCGTCCGGGCGGGGCCTGCGCAGCCTGGCCCGGACGTTGTCCCGGTACAGCCAGGCGCCGTGTGCCGCGTCCGTGGGGAGTGAGGACGTCGGGTAGTCGCCGCCGGGCACCTTCTCCAGGCGCTCCAGGATGCGGGGCCAGCGTTTGCCGAGAGGGCCGCGCCAGGCGAGCTCGGGCAGTACGGGCGTGTGCAGCAGGTACACGTACCAGGACTTGGCGCCCTGGCCGAGGAGCTGGCCGACACGGCGCGGGGTGGGCCGCTTGACGCGCTTGCTGATCCAGTGCCCGAAGTGATCGAGGGACGGGCCGGACATCGAGGTGAAGGACGCGATGCGGCCCTCGGTGCGCTTGACGGTGACGAACTCCCAGGACTGCACCGAGCCCCAGTCGTGTCCCACGACGTGCACCGGCCGGTCCGGGCTGACGGTGTCGATCACCGCCAGGAAGTCGTCCGTGAGCTTCTCCAGGGTGAAGCCGCCGCGCAGCGGCTGCGGTGCCGTCGACCGGCCGTGTCCGCGGACGTCGTAGAGGACGACATGGAAGCGCTCGGCGAGCCGCGGGGCGACCTCGGACCACACTTCCTTGCTGTCGGGGTATCCGTGCACGAGGACCACCGTCGGCTGCCCGGAGTCCCCCAGCTCGGCCACGCACAGCTCCACGCCGCCGGTCCGTATCCGGCGCTCCCGCGCTCCCTTGAGCACCGACTGGGCAAAGCCCGTCACTTGTCCTCCGCCCAGCGCCGCACGTGCGGCAGATCGTCGTCCAGCCAGAAGGCGCTCTCCTCGGGGTCCCTGGAGTCGGTGACGACCAGGATCTCCTCGAACTTCGCGCCCGTACCCCGGAAACCGAGATGAGGTTCCACCGCCCACAGACCCGGCTGCGGTGGGTGGTCGGAGAAGCGGTACGGCGACCACAGCGGGGACCAGCCGTCGCGGTGGCCGTGCAGCGCGTCGGAGGCGAGCCCCTTCAGGGACTGTGTGCCGAACCCGAACAGATGCGGTGACCAGCGGCGCTGCTTCACACGGTCGACCTTGTGCGCGATCACGCCGAAGGGATAGGCGCGGTGCCGGTTGGCGTAGCCCTGGCGGACCATGAGGCGGTCCACGTCCTCGTAGATCGCGCGCAGCGGGCGCCGCTCGCGCACCTCGCGCAGGATCAGCTCGCGGTGCGCCTCCAGGTCGGCCATGAGTTTGTCCTGCACGGGGTTGATCCCGAGGGAGCCCGAGTAGCCGATGTCGGCCGTGTATCCGTCGTACACGGGGGCCATGTCCAGGATGAACGGCATCCCTGGCTCGAGCCGCCGGTCCGTCGGGAAGAACTGGAGCGGGATGCGGAAGTTCACGAACGCCGTGCGGTCCCCGAACCAGGCGAACGGCAGATGGAACCAGTCCCGCATGCCTCGCTCGCGCAGCCAGGCGCGCTGCATGCGGGCCGCCTCGCGCTCGGTCACCCCCGGCTGGAGCTGTGCGGCGACCGCCTCCGCGCACTCGTAGGCGAGGCGTTGCACCTGCCTGAACCCCCGCAGCTGCGTGGAGAGACCATCTGTCACTGCCGTCGTCATGCCACCGCCCACCTCGTCCATGCCGACTGCGGTACGTGCCCGTAACTTGACACTGGTGAATGTGACAGTTGTTAGAGGCTGCGTCAATAGGAGGGGTTCGGGCTGTGGATAACTCTGCGTAGCTCTCAGGTAGGGGAATCCCCTACGGACCCGTACGCCTGGAGTCTGATGGCAGGACAGCTCTGCGGTCTGACGACCGTCGTGGTCCGCGTCACTATCGTCGAAGACGTGACTGTGATCGCGACCGAAAGCCTGAGCAAGCGGTTCCCCCGGGTGACCGCGCTTGACCGGCTCTCCGTCGACGTCGGGCCCGGGGTAACCGGACTCGTCGGAGCAAACGGAGCCGGCAAGTCAACACTGATCAAGATCCTTCTGGGTCTGTCCCCCGCCTCGGAGGGCCGCGCCGAAGTGCTCGGGCTCGACGTCGCGACCAAGGGTGGCGACATCCGTGAGCGGGTCGGCTACATGCCGGAGCACGACTGCCTCCCGCCGGACGTCTCGGCCACCGAGTTCGTCGTCCACATGGCGCGCATGTCGGGCCTGCCGCCCACGGCCGCACGCGAGCGAACCGCGGACACGCTGCGCCATGTCGGTCTGTACGAGGAGCGCTACCGCCCCATCGGCGGCTACTCGACCGGCATGAAGCAGCGTGTCAAGCTCGCGCAGGCGCTCGTCCACGACCCGCAGTTGGTCTTCCTGGACGAGCCGACCAACGGCCTCGACCCGGTGGGCCGCGACGAGATGCTCGGCCTGATCCGCCGTATCCACACCGACTTCGGCATCTCGGTCCTGGTCACCTCGCACCTGCTGGGCGAGCTCGAGCGCACCTGCGACCACGTCGTCGTCATCGACGGCGGCAAGCTCCTGCGCTCCAGCTCCACCACGGACTTCACCCAGACCACCACCACCCTCGCGATCGAGGTTACCGACACCGACGACCACCCGGACGGCACGCGCGCGGTGCGCGAAGCGCTGCACGCGCGCGGGGTGGACGTTGTCGACGGCAGCGACGGCCTGCCGGGTGCCGGGCACATCCTGCTGCTCACGGCGCAGGGCGAGGAGACATACGACCTCGTCCGCGACGTCGTCGCGGATCTCGGCCTCGGCCTGGTGCGCATGGAGCAGCGCAGGCACCACATCTCGGAGGTCTTCAAGAGCGAGGAAGAGCAGCGGAAGGAGGCGGTCGGCCATGGCAGTTGAGCATCCCGCGGCGGCTGCGCCGGGTGACCAGACCCGCATCCACAACATCGGCTACCGCACCTACGACGGCCCCCGTCTCGGCCGCTCCTACGCGACCCGCTCCCTGTACTCGCAGTCCCTGCGCGGCTCCTACGGCCTCGGCCGTTCGATCAAGTCCAAGGTGCTGCCGATGCTGCTGTTCGCGGTGATGTGCGTGCCGGCGGCCATCATGGTGGCCGTCGCCGTAGCCACCAAGGCGCACGAACTGCCGGTCCAGTACACGCGCTACGCGATCATCATGCAGTCCGTCATCTGCCTGTACGTCGCCTCGCAGGCACCCCAGTCCGTCTCGCGCGACCTGCGCTTCAAGACCGTGCCGCTGTACTTCTCGCGGCCGATCGAGACCGCCGACTACGTGCGCGCGAAGTACGCGGCGCTGGCCTCGGCGATGTTCATCCTGACCGCCGCCCCGCTGATCGTGCTCTACGTGGGCGCGCTGCTGGCGAAGCTCGATTTCGCCGACCAGACCAAGGGATTCGCACAGGCACTCGTATCCGTGGCACTGCTCTCGCTGCTCTTCGCCGGCATCGGCCTGGTCATCGCATCGGTCACCCCGCGCCGCGGCTTCGGCATCGCGGCCGTGATCGCCGTCCTGATCGTCTCCTACGGCGCCGTCACGACGCTCCAGGCCATCGCCGACGCACAGGGCAGCACGAGCGCCATCCCGTGGATCGGTCTCTTCTCGCCGGTCACGCTCATCGACGGCGTGCAGTCCGCCTTCCTCGGCGCGACCCCGGCACTCCCGGGAGAACACGGCCCCTCGACCGGCCAGGGCGTGGTGTACGTCCTGCTCACCCTGGGCCTGATCGCCGCCAGCTACGGCCTCCTGATGCGCCGCTACAAGAAGGTGGGACTGTGACCACGCTCCAGATCGACCACGTCTCCCGCTGGTTCGGCAACGTGGTCGCCGTCAACGACATCACCATGACGATCGGCCCCGGCGTCACCGGCCTGCTCGGCCCGAACGGCGCCGGAAAGTCCACCCTCATCAACATGATGGCCGGCTTCCTGGCCCCCTCCACCGGCACCGTCACCCTCGACGGGCAGCAGGTCTGGCGCAACGAGTCGATCTACAAGCACATCGGCATCGTCCCCGAACGCGAGGCGATGTACGACTTCCTCACCGGACGCGAATTCGTCGTCGCCAACGCCGAGTTGCACGGCCTGGGCGACAAGGCGGCCCAGAAGGCGCTGGCCACGGTGGAGATGGAGTACGCACAGGACCGGAAGATCTCCACGTACTCCAAGGGCATGCGCCAGCGCGTGAAGATGGCGAGCGCCCTGGTCCACGACCCTTCGCTCCTCCTCCTGGACGAGCCCTTCAACGGCATGGACCCCCGTCAGCGCATGCAGCTCATGGACCTGCTGCGGCGCATGGGCGACGAGGGCCGCACCGTGCTGTTCTCGTCCCACATCCTCGAAGAGGTCGAGCAACTCGCCTGGCACATCGAGGTCGTCGTCGCCGGACGGCACGCGGCCAGCGGTGACTTCCGCAAGATCCGCCGCCTGATGACCGACCGCCCGCACCGCTACCTGGTGCGTTCCAGCGACGACCGCGCGCTTGCGGCCGCACTGATCGCCGACCCGTCGACGTCCGGCATCGAGGTCGACCTGGCGGAGGGCGCGTTGCGCATCCAGGCCGTCGACTTCGGCCGTTTCACGGCGCTGCTGCCCAGGGTCGCCCGCGACCACGGCATCCGGCTGCTGACGGTCTCGCCGTCCGACGAGTCCCTCGAGTCCGTCTTCTCGTATCTGGTCGCGGCGTAGGAGGCCGAAAGATGTACGACCCCACAGTCGCCCGACTCACCTACCGAGCCCTGCTCGGCCGTCGCCGGGCCCTCATCCTGGGCGCACTGCCCCTGCTGCTGATCGCGATCTCGGTCGTCGTCCGCGCCCTCGCCGGCGCAGACGACCAGACGGCCTCCGACCTGCTGGGCGGGCTCGCGCTCGCCACGATGGTGCCGCTCATCGGCGTCATCGCCGGCACGGGCGCGATCGGACCGGAGATCGACGACGGCTCGGTGGTGTATCTGCTGTCCAAGCCGCTGAAGCGGTCGACGATCATCTTCACCAAGCTGATCGTGGCGATCGCGGTGACGATGGTGTTCTCCGCGCTGCCCACCCTCATCGCCGGCTTCATCCTGAACGGCAACGGGCAGCAGATCGCCGTCGCCTATACGGTCGCCGCGCTGGTCTCCTCCATCGCCTACGCGGCGCTGTTCCTGCTGCTGGGCACGGTGTCCCGGCACGCGGTGGTCTTCGGGCTCGTGTACGCGCTCGTGTGGGAGGCCCTGTTCGGCTCCCTGGTGCCCGGTGCACGCACGCTGAGCGTCCAGCAGTGGTCGCTTGCCGTCGCCCACAAGGTTGCCGGCGGCGACCTGGTCACCTCGGAAGTCGGCCTGACGACGGCCACGGTCTTCCTGGTCGCGGTGACCGTCCTGGCCACCTGGTACGCCGGACAGAAGCTGCGCACGCTGAAGCTCGCCGGTGAGGAGTGACAAGTCCTGACCTTGACGGGGACTTCACCTCTGTCCGGTCAGACTGGGCAGATGAGGATGGACGACTGAGGCACCTGGGGATGTACGACTGAGAGGAACGGGAATGGCAGACGACTGGGACGAACTGGTCCTGGACGAGCACTTCATACGGGGCGCCGAGACCTCCGAGCCGTCTGCCCGTGCCCGCATGCTCGCCGCACGCTGGCGCAACGAGGAGCCCGAGCCGCAGCCCTGGCGCTCCGAAGAGCCGCCTGCGGGGTGGTTCTTCAGCAAGGCGCGCCGGCGCAAGTGGCGGCGGCGCTGATCCCCGTAGGGCCGTAGCTCCGGTCGTTTTATTCAGTGGCGCCCAACTCGTCCGACAGGCACAGTGGTTGTGTCCCCGCCGCCGGACGCCCGATCTGCCGGGTGCTGTTCCGGCGCCACGTTCTGGGAGAGGAGCCGGGCGATGTCCATGCACGACAGTACGTCCAGCTCCCGACAGGGCAGCCCGCGGCGGGTTCCGGTGTAGTTACCCCACCGTCGAACCCGCTCCGCACGGGGAGCTGCCCGGGGCGGCCGCTTCGAGCACGCGATGTCGCTCTCGCGTGGGCCGCCTTCCCACGTCACCCCCGCTGCATGGGGGCACCCGCCGCTGGGGTGGCCGGGTCGGTCGCGCAACTCGGCGCCGCGAGGTGCCGCTCTCTGTGGGCCGGGGCCGCCCCAGCGGCACGACTGCCCGCAGCTACGGACGTCAGACGTCGCTGCTACGGCAGCAATTGCTCCAGCACCACCGCGATCCCGTCCTCCTCGTTGGAGGAGGTCACCTCGTCCGCCACGGCCTTCAGCTCCTCATGGGCGTTGGCCATCGCCACGCCCCGCGCCGCCCAGGCGAACATCGGGATGTCGTTGGGCATGTCGCCGAAGGCGATCGTTTCCGCCGCCTTGATGCCCAGACGGCGGGCCGCCAATGACAGCCCCGTCGCCTTCGACAGGCCCAGGGGCAGCAGCTCCACGATGCCCTCGCCCGCCATCGCAACCGTGACGAAGCCGCCCGCGGCCTCGCGCGCAGCCTCGGCGAGGTCGTCGTCGGACAGCTCCGGGTGCTGTATGTAGATCTTGTTCAGCGGGGCCGACCAGAGGTCGGACGCATCCGTGAACGGCGTCACGGGAAGCTCGCCGGCGAGCGCGTACCCCGGCCCCACCAGCACGTCGCCGTCCAGGCCGTCACGGCTCGCCGCCAGGTGCAGCGGGCCGACCTCCGCCTCGATCTTGGCCAGGGCCACGCCCGCCAGCTGCCGGTCCAGGGTCACCGACGTCAGCAGACGGTGCTCCCCGGCGTCGTACACCTGCGCGCCCTGGCCGCAGACCGCGAGGCCCTCGTAGCCGAGGTCGTCGAGGATGTGCCGGGTCCAGGGGACCGCGCGGCCGGTGACGACGATGTGTGCGGCGCCCGCCCCGGTGGCCGAGGCGAGCGCGTCACGCGTGCGCTGCGAGACCGACTCGTCGGAGCGCAGGAGCGTTCCGTCGAGGTCGGTCGCGATGAGTCTGTACGGGAATTCCCGGATCGCGGACGCGTCGCTCACTTGGCGACCGGCTCCAGGACCTCCCGGCCGCCCAGGAACGGACGCAGCACCGGCGGCACATACACGGAGCCGTCGGCCTGCTGGTGGTTCTCCAGGATCGCCACGATCGTGCGCGGTACGGCGCACAGCGTGCCGTTGAGCGTCGCGAGCGGCTTGACCTGCTTGCCGTCACGGACGCGGATCGACAGGCGGCGGGACTGGAACTCGGTGCAGTCCGAGGTCGAGGTCAGCTCGCGGTACTTGCCCTGCGTCGGGATCCACGCCTCGCAGTCGAACTTGCGGGCCGCCGAAGAGCCCAGGTCGGCCGAGGCGACGTCGATGACGCGGAACGGCAGCTCCAGCGAGGTCAGCCACTGCTTCTCCCACTGCAGCAGACGCTGGTGCTCGGCCTCCGAGTCCTCCGGGGCGACGTACGAGAACATCTCGACCTTGTCGAACTGGTGGACGCGGAAGATGCCCCGGGTGTCCTTGCCGTGCGAGCCGGCCTCACGGCGGAAGCAGGGCGAGAAGCCCGCGTAACGCAGGGGCAGACGGTCGGCGTCGAGGATCTCGTCCATGTGGTACGCGGCGAGGGGGACCTCGGAGGTGCCGACCAGGTAGAGGTCGTCCTTGTCGAGGTGGTAGACGTCCTGGGCCGCCTGGCCGAGGAAGCCCGTGCCCGCCATCGACTGGGGGCGGACCAGGGCGGGCGTCAGCATCGGCGTGAAGCCGGCTGCGGTGGCCTGGGCGATCGCCGCGTTGACGAGCGCGAGTTCGAGCAGGGCGCCGACACCCGTCAGGAAGTAGAAGCGCGAGCCGGAGACCTTCGCGCCGCGCTCCACGTCGATCGCGCCGAGGAGCGTGCCGAGCTCCAGGTGGTCCTTGGGTTCGAAGCCCTCGGCGCCGAAGTCGCGGATCGTGCCGTGCGTCTCAAGGGTGACGAAGTCCTCCTCGCCGCCGACGGGCACGTCGGGGTGGACGAGGTTGCCGAGCCGGAGGAGCAGTTCCTGCGTCTCGGTGTCGGCGGCGTCACGCTCGGCGTCGGCGGCCTTGACGTCGGCGGCGAGCTGGCTCGCCTTCTTCAGCAGCTCCGCCTTCTCGTCCGCGGAGGCCTTGGGGATGAGCTTGCCGAGCTGCTTCTGTTCGGCACGCAGCTCGTCGAAGCGGACGCCGGACGACCTGCGCCGCTCGTCGGCAGACAGGAGAGCGTCGACGAGCGCGACGTCCTCTCCACGGGCGCGCTGGGACGCGCGCACACGGTCGGGGTCCTCACGGAGCAGGCGAAGGTCAATCACGCGGTCAAGGCTACCGGTGCCGGGATACGGCCCACGACTCACCATTCCCAACAGCCAGCCATTGCGGCTTACGTTCCGTTATGAGCGAATTGCCCTCAGTGTCAACAAAAGGCGTCTCACTCCCTGGAACGGGGCAGGGGGTTGGCGCCCGGTTGACCCGATTCCCTTGCGGGGAGCGGGACTTGGGGTTTGGTTGTCCACAGCGATCCACGCCCTCCGAAGAGTTATCCACAGGCTGTGCGAAGGGTCTGTGGATTTCGGAATTGATCACTCCGAAACCGGTGGGTCACGCCGAGGAATCCTGCCTCAGACGCTGATTTACCACCACTTTCGAGTGGAAAGGGGTCGCTCCAAAGGATTACCTAAAGGAAACAGGTGGACGAACGGTGACATGCGCGCTGGTGGACGCGAGAGGGGCTCGCAGGCGGATTTGTCGACAGAGTCATGGTTCCGTGTCGACTTGTCCCCAGGTCGAGAAGCCAGCCTGTGGATAACTTCTGTGGACAACGAAAATCTGCAGGTAGCACCGGACGGACAGACCGGCTAGAAGCGGCCGTCCTGGCAGCGCGCGACCCAGTCCGAGGCTGCGAGGAACTCCTCGTCCGACGTCCCCTGCCGCGGTGTGCGCACGTCCTCGACGCCGATGTCCGCACGCGGGTACGAGCCGAGGAAGCGCACTTCCAGGCAGATCCGCTTGAGTCCCATCAGGGTCTCGGCCACCCGGCGGTCGGAGATGTGGCCCTCGGCGTCGATGCAGAAGCAGTAGTTGCCGATGCCGGCACCGGTGGGCCGGGACTGCAGCAGCATCAGGTTGATACCGCGGGTGGCGAACTCGCCCAGCAGGTCACGCAGGCCGCCGGGGTGGTCGTCGCGCTGCCACAGCACGACGGACGTCTTGTCCGCGCCCGTGGGGGCGGCAGGCCGGGCGGGCCGACCGACCAGCACGAACCGGGTCTGCGCGTTCTCGGCGTCGTGGATCCCGGTCTCCAGCGCCTCCAGGCCGTACCGGGCGGCCGCGAACTCGCCCGCGAAGGCGGCGTCGTACTGGCCCTCCTGGACCAGGCGGGCGGCGTCCGCGTTCGAGGCGGCGGACTCCCAGTGGGCGTCCGGGAGGTTGTTCTTGAGCCAGTTGCGCACCTGCGGCTGGGCGGCCGGGTGGGCGGAGACCGTCTTGATGTCGGAGAGCTTCGTACCCGGCCTGACCAGTAGCGCGAAGGTGATCGACAGCAGCACCTCGCGGTAGATCATCAGCGGGGCGCCCGCGACCAGCTCGTCGAGGGTGGTGGTGATGCCGCCCTCGACGGAGTTTTCGATCGGCACGAAGGCGGCCTCGGCCTCGCCTGCGCGGACCGCGTCCAGCGCGGACTGCACGGACACGTACGGGATGAGTTCCCGGGTGGCGGCTTCGGGAAGGGTGCGCAGGGCGACTTCGGTGAAGGTGCCCTCGGGGCCGAGATACGCGTAGCTCGCTGGCATGACCTCACCCTAATGGGCCTTACGCAAACGCGGCTCACGCGTCTCACAGGGGCCTCGCCGGAGCCGCTCACGCAGGCTCCTGAGGCGCGGGACCTCACCCCTCCAGCAGCCGCTGCCCCACGTACTCGCCCTGTGCCGCCCCGCCCGGTACCGCGAACAGGCCGCTCGCCTCGTGGCGGATGTACTTCGACAGGGCGTCGCCTCGGTCCAGCTTGCGCTGGATGGTGACGAAGCCGCGCAGCGGATCGGCCTGCCAGCAGACGAAGAGGAGACCGGCGTCGGGGACACCGTCCGCGTCGAACCCGTCGTGGTACGAGAACGGGCGGCGCAGGATGGCCGCACCGCCGTTCTGGTCGGGGCGGGAGATGCGGGCGTGGGCGTTGCCGGGGACGACGTAGTTGCCCTGCGCGTCCGTCTTCTCCAGGTCCATCGCGGTCGTCTCGGTGCCTCCGGTCAGGGGGGCTCCGTCGGACTTGCGGCGCCCGATGACGTTCTCCTGGGCCTTGAGGGAGAGCTTCTCCCAGTCGTCGAGGAGCATGCGGATGCGGCGTACGACGGCGTAGGAGCCGTTCGCCATCCAGGCGGGATCGTTGGAGCCGGAGGACGGCACGAAGATCCGTTTGTCGAAGTCGGACTCGGTCGGCTTGGGATTGCGGGTGCCGTCCAGCTGGCCCATGAGGTTGCGTGCCGTCATGGGGTGGGCGGTGGCGCCCGGAGTGCGGTTGAAGCCGTTCATCTGCCAGCGGATACGGGCCGCGCTGCCCGCGTCCTTCTGGATCGCGCGCAGGGCGTGGAACGCGACCAGGGCGTCGTCGGCCCCGATCTGCACCCACAGGTCGCCGTTGCTGCGGGCCTTGTCGAGGTGGTCGGAGGAGAAGTCGGGCAGGGGGTCGAGAGAGACGGGCCGCTGCTTCTCCAGGCCGGTGCGGGAGAAGAAGCTGTGGCCGAAGCCGAAGGTGAGGGTGAGCGAGGACGGTCCGGCGTCGCGGGCCACGTCCGTGTCGTCGTGTGCTGCCGCCTCGCCCGCCATCAGCCGCTCGGCCGTCGCCGACCAGCGGCGCAGCAGTGCGGCAGCCTCCCTGCGGCCCGCGCCTGCCGTCAGATCGAAGGCGACGAGGTGGCCGCGGGCCTGGAGGCCTTCGATGATGCCGGGCTGGTGTTTCACGTGAAACATCACCCGATTGGAGCCGATTGAGCTGAGCGGGGTGGCCTCGGAGGGTGCGGCGGCGTAGCCCACGGCTCCGCCGGCCGCGCCGAGCACGAACCCCGTGGCGCCGGCGGTGCCGAGCAGCTTCCGTCGCGAAATGCCGTCTCTGGAGGGCGCTTTTTCGGAGACGCCCGCCTCTGAAGCCGCCTCGGGAGCCGCGTCTGGAGCTGCGTCGGGAGTGCGGGCCTCCCGGATGGACTTGTCAGCCATGGTGCGATTCAGCCGATCTGCGCGTTCTTGGAGACGGTCACCTGGTCGATGTCGGAGGTGCGCACGGTCACGGCGACCTTCCAGTCGCCGGCCATGGGGATCTGCACCCCGTTCGTCGCCCAGTGTCCGGTGGTGATGTGGTCGGGGTTGACGGGCAGCGGCCCGATCTTCTTGGCCTCCAGGGTGAAGGCGACCTTCACCTCGGGGACGTCGAAGGCGCGCCCGTTGGGCCGCTGAACGTAGACGTGCATGTCGTTGCCGCCCACGCGCGCGGGGTCGAGGTCCACGGACACGACGCCCTTGCCGTCCGTGCCGCCCGTATCGAACGGCATGGTCAGGGTCAGCGCGCCGGACGACGAGTCCGCCGTCGAGGAGGAGGACGAGGACGACGAGGTGGCCGCTTTGGCCTCCTGTTCCGTGCGTCCGGGCTCGGTCTGCGTGAGCACGGTGGTGACGGCGAGCAGGACGACGGCGACGCCCGCCTCGGCGAGGACGGAGCGTCGTAGGCCGAACCGGTCGGGGTCGGCGTCGCGCTGCCGCTTCTGCCGTGCGGTGGCCATGGCGGCTTGCTGGCGGGCGAGTTGGGCGGCGCGTTCGGAGTCGGCGGGGGCTTCGGATTCACCGGAGACCCGAGCCTCGTCGGCGGTCTCGGACTCGTCCCGCTCCTCGGATGCCTCGGAGTCGGTGGGGGACGCGGTGCGACTGTCGGCTGTGGAGCCGCGACCGGCCCTCGCTCGTCCGCCGGCAGCGGAGTCGGCGGACGCCGTCGCCGTCTTCGCCGAGCCTGCTCCCGCCCGGGCGGCCGCCGGCTCCCTCGTATCGTGGGCGCCCTCCGACGTGTCCTGCTCCGCTGCTTCCTTGCGCGGCTGCACGACGGCGGTGTCCGCCAGCCGTGCCGTCCACCGCCGGGAGATCCACGCGATGCCGACGAGCAGCGCCACGAGCCCGATCTTGACGAGCAGCAGCTGTCCGTACGCAGTGTCGGTGAAGGCAGACCAGGAGCCGAGCTGGCGCCAGGACTGGTAGATGCCGGTCGCGACGAGCGCGAGGACGCTGCCGAAGGCGACTCGGGAGAAACGGCGTACTGCCGCGGCCTCGATCGGGGTGTCCGAGCGGTACAGCGCCACGAGGAGCGCGCACAGACCGCCGAGCCAGCCGGCCACGGCCAGCAGATGCACGACATCGACGGGCATCGCGATGCCGGGCTGGAGCCCGGTGGAGGCGTGCTCGGCCATGGCCCAGCTAGCCGCGAGCCCGGCGGCCACCACGGATCCGCCGATCGCGAGTCCGAACGTCAGGTCGCGCTTCTCCTCGTCCTCACGCTTGTCATAGGCGCCGAAGAGCACCGCGATGAACAGCGCCGCCGCGGCGAGCAGCAGCAGCCGGGAGATCAGTGCCGCGCCCGACTTGGTCTGCAGCACCTGCCCGAGCAGGCTCAGGTCGAAGATGTCGCCGACCTTGCCGGAGCTGGTGTAGGAGCCGCGCAGGAGCAGCAGCAGGAGGGTGGCCGAGGTGAGCGCGAGCCACCCGGAGACCACGAGCCGCTGCAGTGCCCGTACGCCGGAGCCGCGCCGCCAGCAGGCGAGCACGAAGGCGGCGCCGCCGACCACGACGATGAAGCCGGCGTACGACACGTACCGGCCGAAGCCGTACAGCCAGCCGACGATCCCGCCGCCCACCGTCCGGTCGGAGACCGAGACGGTGGTGGTGGAAGGCGCGCCGATGGAGAAGGTGAAGGCGCCGGCGACGGGATGGCTGTCCGCGGAGACGACCTGCCAGGACACCGTGTAGGTGCCGTCCGACAGCCCGCTGTGCAGCGGCACGGCGTACGACGTGGCGCTCACGTTGGACGGTTTGCCGGTGTCGACACGTTTGCCCTTGGGGTCGAGGACGCGCAGCGAGTCGTCGGATGTGGCGACCTTCTCGGAGAAGGTGAGCGTGACCTGGCTGGGTGCCTTGTCGACCACCACCCCCTGCGAGGGGTCGCTGCCGGTCAGCGCGGCGTGCGCGGAGGCGGGCCCGGCACCGGCGAGGAGCACGCCGAACACGGCCAGGAACAGCAGCGCCAGGGTCCGCATACGGCGGGGGGCGATGGTCCGGGTCACGGTGGTCCTCCCTCAGTGGCCGGTCGCGGGGTTGTACGTGGCCGACTTGACCGGCATCTCAACCTTGATCGGGCCGGACTTCGCGAAGTGCAGTTCGAGGGTCACTTTCTCGCCCTGCTTCGGCTTGCGCTTCAGGTTCTCGAACATCAGGTGATTGCCGCCGCTCTTGAACACGAGTTGACCGTGTGCAGGGACATCCAGGGACTTGACCTCCTCCATGGACTGCCCGACGGTCTTGTGGACGGTGACGCTGCCCGCCGCGTCGCTGGTGACGGAGGTCAGTTCGTCCTTGGTGCCGCCCTTGTTGGCGATGGTGAGGAAGCCCGCGGCCATGTCGGATACGGGCTGGGGCATGTAGGAGGAGCTGACGGACAGGTCGGCCTTCGCGTCGCCGGAGCCGCCGCAGCCCGCCAGAGCCAGTGCTCCCGCCAGCACCGCGGCGGGGGCGACGAGGTGCCTCACGGGTTCTCCCCCTTGATGATCTTGGGGAGGTCCTTGGTGTAGTCGTCGACCTGGGCGTCCTCGTCGTAGAGGACGTAGCCGCCGTCTGTCTTCGGTGAGAACGCGATGACCTGGGTGCCGTGCACCGAGACGGTCTTTCCGGTCTTCTTGTCCTTGTGGGTCGGCTCGATGGAGATGCCGAGGGTGCGGGCGCCGGCCTGGATGGTGGAGAAGTCTCCGGTCAGACCCACGAACTGGGGGTCGATGCCCCTGAGCCACTTGCCGAGTTCGGCCGGGGTGTCGCGCTGGGGGTCGGTCGTGACGAACACCACCCGCAGCTTGTCCTGCTCGGCCTTGGGCAGCTGCTTCTTGGCGACCGCGATGTTGTTCATGGTCAGCGGGCAGATGTCGGGGCAGTGGGTGTAGCCGAAGTAGATCAGCGTCGGCCGGCCCGCGGTCTCCTTGCGGAAGTCGTACTTCTCGCCCTTGGTGTCGGTGAGGACGAGATCCGGCTTCTCGAACGGCTTGTCGAGAACGGTCGCGGGCTTCTGCGCGGTGTCCTCGGAGACCACGGCGACGGGCGAGTTGCTGTCGTCACCGCTGCCGCAGGCGGAGAGGGTCAGGGTGGCGGCGGCGAGCAGCGCGGCCGCGGCGAACGTCTTCTTGCGCATAGCTGCATTCTCCCGGGGGACACCCCCCGGGCCCCCGGCCGGATACCGGCGGGCCGGGGACACAGGGGGCGTCCCGAGGTGTGAGTGGACGGGATTGGTCAGGAGGCGTCGCTGCGACGACGTCCGGCGAGCACGCCGTACGCCACGCCCAGCGCGCCGACGACGATGCCCACGACAGCCAGCACGCGCGCCGTGGTGTCGCTGCTGTCGGCGGCGGAGGTGTCGGCGGCGGTGTTCTCGGCGGTCCTGGAGTCGTCGGAGGCGTCCTCGGCCTTCGAGCCGTGCGCGTGGCCGTCCTCGGAGGCGGCGGACAGGGCGAGCACGGGGGCCGGGTTCTCGGGCTCCTCCGCGCCGTCCTTCTGCACCTCGATCCAGCGCACGACTTCCTTGTCGGAGTACGTCTGGAGGGCCTTGAAGGTCAGTTCGTCGGCGTCCTCGGGCAGGGCGCCGACGGAGACCGGGAACTTCTCGAAGTAGCCGGGTTCGATGCCCTTGCCGTCGGCGGTCCAGGTGATCTTGGAGACGGCCTCGCTGATCTTCTTGCCGTGCACCTCGAGCGGCTTGGCGAGCTTGGACTTGGTGACCTTGATGTTCCAGCCGTCCATCGGCTCCGGCAGGGCGGAGGCCAGCGGGTGGTCGGTCGGGAAGGTCACCTCGAGCTTGGTGGTCGAGGCGTCGTCGCGCTCGTTGGGGACCTTGAAGTCGACGACCGCGTAACCGCCCTTGGCGGCCGTGCCCTCGGGCTGCACGCTGACGTGCGCGAACGCGGGCGCGGACAGGACGACTACGGCAGAGGCGGCGAGGGCGCCGGTGGCGGCGAGACGGGATGCCTTCATGAACGGGTGCACTCCACTTCGGGTTTCGAGTGAGTTCCGGTGGTCGGAGGAACGCGTGCGCCTGGATGTCGGAAAGGCGGGCACGCGCGTGTGCCGCACGACGGCGGCCCCGACCCCACGGCTGTGGAGTGGCGGTCGCGCTGCGTCAGGCGGCGAGGACGAGGGCCGCGGCCGGCGGGCCGCGCCTGATCACCGTGTGCTGGAGTGCGGTGGTACGGGGCTTCGGCGGCGCGAGCAGCGAAGTGCGCGGCGGTCGCGGGCCCGCCTCGGGCGCGGCCGGGAGCCCGGCCCGCAGGGCGCGCACCAGCGTGAGCGCCGCGCGCAGGGAACGTACGAATGCGCCCTCGGCCATGGAGTGGGCCGAGAGTTCCATGAGCCGCAGCAGGGCCAGGTCACCGCGGCGCAGCAGCCAGCCGGCGGCGATCGCCGCGAGGACGTGCCCGAGCAGCATCGGCAGGGACGGCAGCAGTGAAGCCGGGGAAGCGGCGCCCGACAGGGCGTCCGCCGGATGGTGCATGGAGCTCATGTCCATGCGCATGGCGGTGTCCGGGGAGATACGGGCGTCGGCGAGGAGCCTGCGGGCCTGGGCGGGGCTGATCGCCGCAGCCGTCGTCCCGCACACGAGCCGCGCCGCCCGCTCCACCAGCGAGGCGTCGGAGGCCGACGTCATGGAGGGCATCGACATCGCGCCCGAGGAAGCCGTCTGCTGCCCCAGCCCGAACAGCGTGTGCAGCACGGTCTGTCCGGCCGCGAGCAGTGCCGCGATCCCGGTCAGCGAGCGCACGCGCCCGGCGAGCGGTGCCGCGACCAGGACGACCCCCAGGAACCCCGCGCCCAGCGTCCACACCGGAACCGTGGCGCAGGAGGCGAGGGTGTGACCGCCCGCGGCCAGCGCGACGCAGACCGCGGCGAACACCGCGGCCCGCAGTATCCGGAGATCGTTTCCGGAGCGCGCCGTGCGCGGGTGGGGGGCAGTCATGGCGGGCTCATCATCGCACTGGCCCCGTAGCCGCCATGCGGCAGGTCCGCAAGGTTCCGTACCGGCCGGAAGATCACTCTCTGGTACGACCGGCCCGCACATACACCGATTCCGTTTGGGACGCATCGCCCATATGGGCGGCATCACGTCAACTCCGTGCTTACGCACGGGTGCGCGCGGCAATAACAAACGGTATGTCGAGCCGCGGCCTGGAGGCTGGAGCATGAGCATCTGGTGGTCACTCCACTTGCGGCGTGAAGCTGCGAGCGTTCCGCTCGCCCGACGCCTGCTGCTCGGCACGATGGAGACGGCGGGCGTCGACCCCGACGTCTCCTACGACCTCTCCGTCGCCCTCACCGAGGCCTGCGCGAACGCCGTCGAGCACGGCGGGGACACGGTGCACGGCGCCTCCTCGGAGGCGTACCGGGTCACCGCCTACCTCGACGGCGAGAAGTGCCGTATCGAAGTCACCGACTCCGGCCCCGGGTTCGCCTTCTCCGCGACTCCCCGCCCCGCCCGCCCCGACGCCGAGCACGGCCGGGGTCTCGGGCTGATCCGGGAGCTCGCCGACCACGTCCACATCGGCCACAAGCCGGGGCGCGGAGGCACGGTGGTGAGCTTCGACAAGATCCTCAAGTGGCGGGACGACGCACCTTTGATGGCGGTGTGAGGGTTCTTAAGCTTCCTCAGCTTCACAGCTGCTTCTTATCGGCGCCCTACGTCCCTGAAGGGCGCCGTCCCTGCGTTCGCCGCCATGACGGGAAACCACAGAGACACTTCGGTCACCCGGCGCCGTGCCATCGCGGTCACCGGCGGCACGGTCGCGGCCGGCGGCCTCGCCGTCGCCGGTTACCAGTCGGCGTTCGCCGACACGGCCACCGACGCCGAGGCGAGCGCCACCGCGTCCGCCACTTCGACCAGCAGCGGGTGCATGACGCTGATGACCAGCGTCACCGAGGGCCCCTACCACCTCGACGGCGCGCTGGTCCGCAAGGACATCACCGAGGGCAAGGCGGGCGTCCCGCTGACCCTGCGGCTGACCGTCGTCGACGCCACCGACGGCTGCACGCCGGTCTCCGGCGCGGCCGTGGAGATCTGGCACTGCGACGCCTGGGGCTACTACTCCGGCTACACCACCGCCAATCCCGGCGGTTCGGCCCCCGCGGAGAGCGAGGAGGGCGACTGCGCGAACGACAGCACCTACCTGCGCGGCTACCAGATCGCGAACGCCAACGGGGTCGTCAAGTTCGAGACGATCTTCCCCGGTTGGTACACCCCGCGCACCTGCCACATCCATGTGAAGGTGCACACGGGCGGCGAGAAGGAGGGCGGCACCTACGAGGGCGGCAAGGTCAACTACACCGGCCAGCTCTTCTTCGACGACACCGTCGCCGAGGAGATCTTCACCCTCGACCCGTACTCCAGGCACACCGGCAGCTACACCGTTCTCGCCGACGACATGGTGTACGGCGGCGGCGGCGCCTCCAGCGGTCTGCTGACCCTCGAGGCCGTGCACAAGAAGGACCCGTCCAAGGGCTACAAGGGCTTCCTCACCCTCGGCATCGACCCGGACGCCGAGAACACCGGCGCGGGCAGCGGCGGCGGTGGCACCCCGCCGAGCGGCGCCCCGACCGACACGGCCAGTCTCTCGGCGTCGGCCTCTTCCTGAGGTACGGCGATGAGCAGCCGCGAGGACGAGGCGCTGGCGCAGGCCGCCGTGACCGCGCCGACCGGGCAGCCGGCCCTGGCTCCCAAGCCGGGCCTTCCCGACCCGCGCGACCTGGGCGCCCGTGCCCTGTGCCGGGACCACGGTTCCCTGCGCTGGTCGGCCAAGGCGCTCGCGCCCGGCCTCGCGGCGATGGCCGCCGCCGCCCGCCGCATCGGCGAGCCCACCCCGCAGCTGCGCGCGGAGCTGGGCGCGATCGGCCGCTCCACCGAGCACTCGGTGCGCCTCGCAGGCGGCGGTCACCGAGGCGCCCTGTGGGCTCTGGGCTTCCTCGCCGCGGCGGCCGCGACCGACCGCCGGGCCGGTGCACGGGACGTGGCCGCGGCGGCGAAACGGATCGCCGCCTTCAACGACAAGGGCGCCCCGCGGCGTCCCTCCCGCGGGTCGTCGATCTCCGTGAAGTGCGGGGCGGCGGGCGCCCGCGGCGAGGCACGCGCCGGATTCCCGCACGTCCGGCGGGCGTTGGACGCGCTCGCCGCGGCCCGCTCGGCGGGCGCCACGGAGGCACAGGCTCGGCTGGACGCCCTGCTCACCGTGATGTCCACTCTCCAGGACACGGAACTGCTCTACAAGGCGGGCCCGTTGGGCCTGCGGCATGTGCAGGCCGGCGCCCGGGGGTCCTGGAAGCGGGCGGCACGGCGACGGCGGCGGGCCACGAAGCCCTGTCCGCCCTCGACGCCGACCTGCACGCGCGCGCGTGGAGCCCACGGGGGAGTGCGGGTCTCCTCGCAGGTGCGCTGTTCCTGGACTCGCTGCCGGTCGGCACGCGCGCACGGCCCCTATGACCCGGAGGCTCCCTCAGGCCCCCTCCAGCACCTTCACCAACACCTCCAGCGCCTCCGGATACGCCCGCTCCCGAGGCGTCCCGTAGCCGACAACGAGCCCCTGCGGCCGCCCCTCGCCGGGTGCGTGCCAGTGGTCGCCCAGGTGTCCGACGGCGAGGCCCTCCGCCTCGGCCCGCTTCAGGGCCGCTTTCTCGTCGGCGACCTCCACGAGGGCGTGCAGCCCGGCGGCGATCCCACGCACGTCGTGCTTTCCGCCGAGCCGGTCCAGGAGCTGGTCCCTGCGTCTGCGGTATCTGAGCCGGCACGCGCGCACGTGCCGGTCGTAGGCATGGCTGTCGATGAGTTCGGCGAGCGCCAACTGGCCGATGGACTCGGTGTGGTGATCGCTGTGCAGCTTGGCGTCGGCGACCGCGTCGACCAGGTGCGGCGGCAGCACCATCCAGCCGAGCCGCAGCGCGGGCCCGAGCGTCTTCGAGGCGGTGCCCAGGTAGACGACCCGGCCCGGCGCCATCCCCTGGAGCGCGCCCACGGGCTGCCGGTCGTAGCGGAACTCCCCGTCGTAGTCGTCCTCGACGATCAGCCCGCCACGCGCGCGTGCCCAGTCCGTGAGCGCCCGCCGCCGCTCGGGGTGCAGCGTCACACCGGTCGGGTACTGGTGGGCGGGCGTGACGACCACAGCCTTGAGGTCCCCCAACTCCTGTGCGCACACGCCCCGTTCGTCGACCCGCACCGGCACCACACGTCCCCCGTTGCGTCGTACGACCTCCCGGTGGAACGGCAGCCCCGGGTCCTCCATGGCGATCCCGGCACCGTCCAGCACGCGCGTGAGCAGCGCCAGCCCCTGCACATACCCGGAGGTGATCACGATCCGCTCGGGCGGCGCGATGACACCCCGGGCCCGTCCCAGGTAGCCCGACAGCGCGGTCCGCAGCTCGATACGGCCGCGCGGGTCCCCGTAGTCGTACGCCAGCAGGGGTGCCGTCGCGATGGCCCGCCGCAGCGCCCGCAGCCAGGCCGCCGCCGGAAACGCCCCGACGTCCGGACTGCCGGGCCGCAGATCAAAACGCGGGGTACGCGCGCGTGCGGCCGCCTCCGGCGCGTCGGCGGCCAGGGAGGGCAACGAGGCGACCTGGGTACCGGACCCCTGCCGGGCCGTCAGATACCCCTCGGCGACCAACTGGTCGTAGGCCGCCTTGGCGGTCCCCCGCGAGACCCCGAGTTCGGTGGCGAGCCGCCGGGTGGCGGGCAGCCGCGTCCCGGGCGCGAGCCGACCGTCCCGCACGGCGTCCCGAAGCGCCCGCTCGAGCCCGACCCGACGCCCGTCGCCGGAATCGGGCTCGAGATGCAGGTCGACTCCGACACCGGACCAGAAGTCGTCCACGACGACGTTCCCCCTAGGTTGGTGAATCCAGGCACGTCAATGGCCGGGCACCTCCCTGGTACCCGGCCATCCGTCTCGTATCAGCTCTTGAGCGAGGCCATCCAGATCTCGACCTCGTCGGAACGGCGCGGCAGTCCGTCCGACAGATTCCGGTTGCCGTCCGCCGTCACCAGGATGTCGTCCTCGATCCGGACCCCGATCCCCCGGTACTCCTCCGGCACCGTCAGGTCGTCGGCCTGGAAGTACAGACCGGGCTCGACCGTGAGCACCATCCCGGGCTCCAGCGTCCCGTCGACGTACGACTCCACGCGCGCGGCGGCGCAGTCGTGCACGTCCATGCCGAGCATGTGCCCGGTGCCGTGCAGCGTCCACCGCCGCTGCAGCCCGAGCTCCAGCACCCGCTCCACGGGCCCCTCGACGAGGCCCCACTCGACGAGCCGCTCGGTGAGCACCCGCTGCGCGGCGTCGTGGAAGTCGCGGTACTTGCCGCCCGGCTTCACCGCCGCGATACCGGCCTCCTGGGCGTCGTACACGGCGTCGTAGATCTTCTTCTGGATCTCGGTGAAGCGCCCGTTGATCGGGAGGGTGCGCGTGACGTCGGCCGTGTAGTACGTGTGCGTCTCGACGCCGGCGTCCAGGAGCAGCAGGTCGCCCGAGCGCACCGGCCCGTCGTTGCGCACCCAGTGCAGCGTGCAGGCGTGCGGGCCGGCGGCGGCGATCGTGCCGTAGCCGACGTCGTTGCCCTCCACGCGCGCGCGGAGGAAGAACGTGCCCTCGATGTACCGCTCGGAGGTCGCCTCCGCCTTGTCCAGAACGCGTACGACGTCCTCGAAGCCGCGGACCGTCGAGTCGACGGCCTTCTGCAGCTCGCCGATCTCGAACTCGTCCTTGACCAGCCGCGCCTCGGAGAGGAAGACCCTCAGCTCCTCGTCGCGCTCGGCGGTGACCTTGTCGGTGAGTGCGGCCTCGATCCCGGCGTCGTACCCGCGCACGACCCGTACCGGACCGGTGGCCTCACGCAGCGCGTCCGGCAGTTCACGCACGTCGGAGGCGGGGATGCCGTAGAGCGTCTGCGCCTCGGTGAGGGAGTGCCGACGGCCGACCCACAGCTCGCCCTGGCCGGAGAGCCAGAACTCGCCGTTCTCGCGGTCGGAGCGCGGCAGGAGGTAGATCGTCTCCTGGTGACCGTCCGCGGTCGGCTCCAGGACCAGCACGCCGTCCTCGGTCTGGTTGCCGGTGAGGTAGGCGTACTCGACGGACGCGCGGAAGGCGTACTCCGTGTCGTTCGAGCGGGTCTTCAGGTTGCCCGCCGGGATCACCAGACGCTCCCCCGGGAAACGCGCCGACAGCGCGGAGCGCCGCGCGGCGGTCTCGGCGGCCTGTGCGATCGGCTCCAGGTCACGCAGCTCCGTGTCGGCCCAGCCGGACTTCATGTTCTCGGCCAGCTCGTCGGACACGCCCGGGTACAGGCCGTTCTTGCGCTGCTTGATCGGCTCCTCAGACTCTTCCGGGCCCGCTGCGGCAGCAGCAAATGTCTCAGCCGGTGTGAGCTCGTCGGCCACGGTCATCCTCCTCGATACGGCACTGGACCCCCTCCATCGTACGGTCGTACGGAAGGGGGCCCAGGGTAGGAGGACCTGTTACCGGGGCCTGGGCGGGAACTGCTATGCCCGCGACCGCGCACCTGTTATGACCGGCTACTCGAAACGCGCCGCCAGCAGGACGACGTCCTCCTCGCTGTCCGCCGCGTCCAGCCCGTCCGGCAGGACCGTCCGCAGCACATGGTCGGCGATCGCCTCCGGGTCGTGCCGCAGCGCCCTGGGCACACCGGCCGCCGCCGCGTGCAGCCGGGCGAAGGCGCGGTCGGTGGGGTCGCCGGTGCGGTGCAGCAGACCGTCGGTGTAGAGCAGCACCGTCTCGCCGCGCTCGGCCTGGAACTCCATGCTCGGCGCCTCCCAGCAGGCGAGCATGCCGAGCGGCGCGGACACGGACGTCTCCACGAACTCGGTGCGCCGCTCGCCGATCAGCAGCGGCGGACTGTGCCCGGCACCGGCGAGGGTGATCTTGCGCAGGGAGGGCTCGCAGTAGGCGAACAGGGCGGTCGCGGAGCGGGCCGGCTCGGTGAGACGGAGCAGCAGCTCCAGGTCGGACAGGACCGCCACCGGGTCCTCGCCCTCCATCACGGCGTACGCGCGCAAGGAGGCCCGCAGCCGCCCCATCGCGGCGACCGCGCTCGGCCCGGAACCGGTGACCGAGCCGACCGCGAGACCCAGCGCGGCGTCCGGCAGCGGCAGCGCGTCGAACCAGTCGCCGCCGCCACGCGGGCCGGTGCGGTGGCGGGCGGCGAGCTGGACGCCGGCCACGCGGGGGAGCCGGGACGGCAGCAGCTCCTCGGCCATCGTCGTCATGCACGCGCGCGTGCGATCCACCTCCACCAGCCGGGCCAGGTGCTCGCCGGCGTAACGGGCGTAGAGCCCGGCGAGATGGCGCTGCCGCTCGACCGGTTCGGCGGGCTCGTCGTAGAGCCACACGGCGGCACCGAGCCGGCCCGAGCGCTCGCCGGCCAGGGGGAGGGCGTAGCAGGCGGCATAGCCGAGGCGGGCGGCCACCTCGCGATGCCGGGGGTCGAGCCCGTCCTCGGCGAAGAGGTCCGGCTGGGCGATCTCACCGTCCCCGCCCGGCAGCCCCTCGAGGATGCGGCCGTACGACATGGCACTGCGCGGCACCGTCTCGATGTGCCCGAGGTCGGCGCGGGCGAGGCCGAGGCCGATGGTGGTGTCCGGTCCGAGGCCGTCGACCGGTTCCAGGACGACAAGACCGCGCCGGGCGCCGACGAGGGCGGCTCCGGCGTGCAGCAGTTCCGTCAGGGCGTCCGCCAGCGAGTCCGTGCGGTTCAGGCGTTCCGTGAGTTCATGAAGTGTCGTGAGATCCGAGACCCAGCCGGCCAGCCGGTCGGTGAGCAGCGCCCCAGGGGGGTTCGGCGGAGGGACCGGTGAGGTACCCGAGGCTGCGGGCGCGGGCGCGACAGTGTGTGCGGGCGACGGAACCGTTGAATCGATTCCGGCCACTTTCGAAGGGTGAGGGGCGTTCATGGCGTCCGGCTTCCCGACCGGTGCGTATTGCTCAAAAGCATCGCAAACCCCCATGTCATTCTGCGCCGCTAGCAGTGTCTCCACATGTACACGCACTCGTAAGGGGATGTCCAGCATTGTCCTGCTGGGATTCCTGGTGTCCGTGGGTACTCAGTGATCCCCTTGCGTAAAAGCAAATTTGGCTTAAAACTGACTCGGGTAACGGGGTATTGCGGTCGACTGGGCTTGCTCGACGGAGCGTCACAGCGGTCGTGATGGGTACGTACTCGGAGAAGGCCAGGGGTGGTGGACCGCCACCCGGAACCTGGTGACCGACTCCGGGCGTCTTAGCCACCGACGACCGAGCCCCATCCTCCCGTGGCGGAGGCGAAGAGAAATACGCGGGACAGCAAAACGCCAGACTTCGCCACCCCCACGCCACGCCCATGCTTTTGATGGATGCAGCATGGACGAGGCCGCCGCGGATGCAGTCAACGTTCGGCCCATAGGGGTTCCCCTTGCCCAGGGCAGGGGTGTGATGCGCCAACAGGTACGCACAGTGAAGTGATCGACACATGGTGTGATGTGGCCCCCACGGTGTTGCCAGCGGTGCAACGGAAAGGAACGAGCGCTCATGCGCGAGATCCTCGGAAGGCGACGCAGGCTCCTGTCCAAGCGCAGCGACGGAAGGCCTGAGTTGATCAGCGCGGCCCTGACCTTCGCGACGGAATGGCAGTGGCCCGTACTCCCGGGTGTGGCGGCAGACCCGCAGGCGCGTTCCCGCTGCGGCTGCCCCGACGCGGAGTGCACGGTGCCCGGCGCCCATCCCTTCGACCCCGGCCTCCTCGCGGCCACCACCGACGCCCGGATGGTGCGCTGGTGGTGGAGCAACCGGCCGGCCGCACCCGTCATCCTGGCCACCGGCGGCAAGGCCCCCTGTGCGGTGAGCATGCCGGCCCTCGCGGCCTCGCACGCCCTCACCGCACTCGACCGCATGGGCATGCGCCTCGGCCCGGTCGTCGCCTCGCCGAGCCGCTGGGCGATCCTCGTGAAGCCGTACACCATGGAGCAGTTGGGCGAGCTGCTCTACGCCAAGGACTTCGTCCCCGGCTCCCTGCGCTTCCACGGCGAGGGCGGCTATGTGGCCCTGCCCCCGTCCGAGACCGGCGAGGGCGAGATCCGCTGGGAGCGCGCACCCCTGCCCGGCTCCGCCTCCCCCTGGGTCCCCGACGTCGAGGCCGTGGTGGACGCCGCGGTCGAGGCCCTCACTCGTACGGGTGTGAGCGCCCCCGAGTTGTAGGGGTGTCCGGCGCGCGCGGGACAGCACGCGCGCGTGGGCTCGTTATCTTCCGAACATGCTGCATCATTCTGGGGGAAATCCCCCAGACCCCCGAATCCGTCTGCTCGCCATGGCGGGCGTAGTGGCGTGCGCGGTCGCGCTGCCGCTGGCCGTGGCATCCGCTGGACCGGCGGGCGACGGCGGGCGCACCGTCGTGCGCGCCCCCGCACGCGAATCCGTACGCGCCTCCCCGCGCCCCCAGGACGCCAAGGCGCCCTCCGTCACCCCCGACCGCTCTCCCCTGCTGCTCGATCTCGGCCTGGCCACCGCCATGCGCTGCGGGCCCGAACTCACCTCCCCCGACGGCGTCGAGGCACAGACCTGTGTGCTCACGCAGGGCGAGGACACCTGGGCGCGCACCTACTACCGCAATGTGACCGGCAAGGCCCTGGACTCCGCCCTGAGTCTCATGGGGCCCGGTGGCCGCACGGTGCAGCTGAGCTGCACCGTGGGCGCCGAGGACGAGCCGGGGATGTGCGAGACACCCCGGCAGCACACCCGGGGCGCGCTGGACGGCTACACGGCGGTCGCGGAGTTCGCGGGGCAGGCCGGGCGCGGTCCGCTGCTGCTGCGCTCCGGGAGCAACTCCGGGACATCCCACGGCAGTTGACGGGCGGCCGTATTCCGTAAAGGAATCGCGCGCATGAAAAGACCCGGTTGCTGGCGACGGGGGATGCACCAGCAACCGGGCTACTCGAACGGTAACAAGAGATCCGCGGTTCGCAAATTCGATCCGGGCTTTCCAGTCACGTATTTGCTTGTTCCCAGCGGGACTTGTGAGCGGAGTCACCGATTCCGAAAGACCGGCTTCCGCTGACCGGTCGGTCAGCCGAACCCGATCTCGTCACTCTTCGTCAGCTGAGCGTGACCTGCCGGTTGGTGAGGCCGCCGCGCGCCCGGCGCTCGTCGGCCGTCAGCGGCGCATCCGAAGCGAGGGCCGCCGCGAGGCGCTCGGCGAACTCGGCCGCCGGCTTCTCGATGTCGTCCGCGCCGACCCCGCTCGGCAGGTCCCAGACCGGGACGGTGAGCCCGTGAGCGCGGAAGGAACCCACGAGGCGGGTGCCTTCACCGAGGTTCGACCGGCCCGCCGCGTGCAGCCGCGCGAGGGCGTCCAGAAGCTGCTCCTCCGGGTGCGGCATGACCCAGCGCAGGTGGTTCTTGTCCGGCGTCTCGCACCAGTACGCGGCGTCCACCCCGGTGAGCTTGGCGGTCGGGATGGCCGCGGCGTTGGCCCGCTCCAGGGAGGCGGCCACCTCCGGCGTGGCGTTCTCGGAGTCCGGGACCCAGAACTCGAAGCCGCTGTGCACAACTGGCTCGAACACGCCTTCGGGATCGAGCAGATCCTGCAGCCGCGGACCGTCGGCCGGGGCGCGCCGGCCCTCGACCGGCGTGCCGGGCTCCGCGGTCAGCGCGCGCTGGAGGGTGTCGGCGAGGTCGCGGCTGATGTCGCCGGACGCCGTGTCGTTCTGCAGACCCAGCAGCACCGAGCCGTCGTCGCGGCGCAGGGCAGGCCAGGCCATCGGCAGCACCGTCGCCAGCGTGAGGGACGGGACGCCCTCGGGCAGGCCGCCCTTCAGGGGCAGCTCCACCGTGGCCGCCGGCACCAGCTCACGCAGCGCCACCCAGTCGCACTCGCCCGGAAGTCCCTCGAAGGGACGGTGCACCAGCTCGGTCACGGCGTGTGCGGCGGCCCGTCCGTGACAGGCCTTGTAGCGGCGGCCACTGCCACACGGACAGGGCTCGCGGGCGCCGACGACCGGAACTTCTCCATCAGCGCCTACGGCGCGGGCCCCGTCCGTGATTTGCGGGCGCTTGGCCTTCGTCTGGGGTCGCTTCTTGGCCATCGTGGGTGTCTCCCGGTTACGGCTCGTCTGGTACGGCGGGAGCCTAGCCGTTCACGCCGTGAGCCACGGGGACCTGTGGACAGCCAGGTGTTCAGTCCAGGTCGTCGAACGCATCCGCGAAGTCCAGGCCCGGCATCGCCGGAATCCTCGACACCGTCGGTGCGGTGACGCGCGTAGCGAAGTCGTCGCGACGCAGCCCGGCGTCCGGGTCGTGGACGTCCTCGTGGACGACGACCCACACGGTGACCTCGCCCCGGGCGTCGTCCCGTACGCCCCAGTCGTCGGCCAGCGCGGTGATGATGTTCAGCCCGCGGCCGCCGTGCGCGGTGACCGAGGGCGTGGCCGGAGCCGGGCGGGTGGGCCCGCCGCCGTCCGTCACCTCCACGGTGAGCCGGCCGCTCAGGTCCACGCGCCATGCGGCCCGCACGTCGCCGTCCCCGGCCAGGGCGTCGCCCAGCGGTCGGCCGTGCTTGCACGCGTTGCTCAAGAGTTCGGAAAGAATGAGTACGGCATCGTCGATCACGGCGTCCGACACGCCGCCCGAGCGCAACTGCTCGCGCATACGGTGTCGCGCCTCCCCCACGCCCGCAGGGCCATGGGGTACGGCCATGCTCGACGACGTGGGCACCTCCTGTGCCACCACCAACGCCACCCCCGAGACCTCCTTTGCCCCACGCCACGGTGTGGATGCCCCATTGGCCTGTACCGGAAACCGGCCAATCCACGTTCAGTGACGCATTCGCAACGATCAAATACGGAGCGAATGCGCCGGGGCACTCCCCGTAGTCGTGTGGCTGGATTTCGACTGTGGCCGAGTCTGGAGAATGGTGCCCGAGTGGCGGGTGGGTCAAGGGTTCTTCACAGGTCTTTACCAGTGGCGAACAATGACGACACGGAGTGACGAACGGTGCGGAACGTCGCTCAGCGGCCGAGCTGGCGCAGAACCGCGCGCGGGCGGTTGGTGATGATGGCGTCGATGCCCAGGTCGACGCAGAGATCCACGTCCTCGGGCTCGTTCACCGTCCACACGTGCACCTGGTGGCCGGCCGCCTTCAGACGCTCGATGTATGCGGGGTGGTTGCGCACGATCCGGATCGAGGGGCCCGCGATCCGGACGCCCGCCGGCAGCCGTCCGTCGCGCAGCCGGGGCGAGACGAACTGCAGCAGATAGACCGTCGGCAGCGTCGGCGAGGCGGCACGCACGCGATGCAGCGAGCGCGCCGAGAAGCTCATCACGCGCACGGGCGACTCGGCGGCCGACGCCGGGGCGTCCAGCCCGAACCGTTTCAGCAGCATCAGCAGCCGCTCCTCCACCTGCCCTGCCCACCGCGTCGGGTGCTTGGTCTCGATCGCCAGCTCCACCCGCCGCCCCGCGTCGGCGACGAGCTCCAGCAGCCGCTCCAGGGTCAGTACGGAGGTGTCCTCCCGGTCCTCGGGCCGGAACTCCCAGTCGGGCTCCTCGTCGCGCGTGCGCCACAGCTCCCGAGTCTTGCGCGAACCGAAGTCCAGGGCGGCCAGGTCGGCGAGCTCCAGCGCCGAGACCGCGCCCCGGCCGTTGGACGTACGGTTGACGCGACGGTCGTGGACGCAGACGAGATGGCCGTCCGCCGTCAGGCGTACATCGCACTCGAGGGCGTCCGCACCGTCCTCGATCGCTTTCTTGTATGCGGCCAGGGTGTGCTCCGGGGCCTCTTCGGAGGCTCCGCGGTGGGCGACGACTTGAATCCGGTGCCGGCGTGAGTGGGTCACCGCGTCATGGTGCCACCGCAGGGGGGTAGTCGTGCGATCGGAGGAGCATAGATTGCGCCCCTTTTGCCTGTCATGGCCTATATAAAGAATGGCCCCGGACCCACAGGCACCGCTTATGGTGCCCTGACGGCTCATGGGAAAAGCTGACGGCATACAAAAGAACATGCGCAGCTGCATCGCGCCGGACCGTCGACCAACGTGAACGAGCGTGACCGAGTGCGACCGAGAACAACAGCCGTGGACCGAGGAGAGAAGCTGTGAGCACCGAGAACGAGGGCACCGCGGTACCCCCGGCCCCGTCCGCACCCCCCGTGCCGGTGGACGCTCCCACTCCCTCGGCACCCGCCGCCCCCGAGGGGAGCGACCGGACGGCCCCGCTTCCGCCGGTACCTCCGAGCGCCCCCGGCGCGCAGGAGCACACTCAGGAGCAGCAGCAGCAGCAGCCGCACGCAGGCTCGGCCCCGGACGCCTCCTGGCCGCCCCCGGCCATGCCCTCCTACTCCGACTCGGGCGCCGGCGGCGCGGGCTCCGGCTGGGGCTCCTCGTACCAGCAGCAGCCCGCCCCGAAGTCCGGCCGCGGCGGTCTCGTGGCCGCGATCCTGGTGGCCGCGCTGGTGGCCGGCGGCCTGGGCGGCGGACTCGGCTACACCCTGGCCAAGAACAACGACGACAACACCGGCTCCACCACGGTCTCCGCCTCCACCAGCGGCGGAGACGTCAAGCGCGACGCGGGCACGGTCGCCGGCGTGGCCGCCAAGGCGCTGCCCAGCACGGTCACCATCGAGGCCGAGTCCACCAGCGGCGAGGGCGGCACCGGTACCGGTTTCGTCTTCGACACCCAGGGCCACATCGTCACGAACAACCACGTCGTCGCGGAGGCGGTCGACGGTGGCAAGCTCACGGCGACCTTCGCGAACGGCAAGAAGTACGACGCCGAGGTCGTCGGCCACGCGCAGGGCTACGACGTGGCGGTCATCAAGCTCAAGAACGCCCCGTCGGACCTCAAGCCCCTGACCCTGGGCGACTCCGACAAGGTGGCCGTGGGCGACTCGACGATCGCCATCGGCGCCCCCTTCGGCCTGTCCAACACGGTCACGACGGGCATCATCAGCGCGAAGAACCGCCCGGTGGCCTCCAGCGACGGCACCAGCAGCAACGCGTCGTACATGAGCGCCCTGCAGACGGACGCCTCGATAAACCCGGGCAACTCCGGCGGCCCGCTGCTCGATGCGTCGGGCAACGTCATAGGCATCAACTCCGCGATCCAGTCCACCGGCAGCGGCGGCCTCGGCGGCACCAGCCAGTCCGGCTCGATCGGCCTGGGCTTCGCCATCCCGATCAACCAGGCCAAGTACGTCGCCCAGCAGCTGATCAAGACCGGCAAGCCGGTCTACGCGAAGATCGGCGCGTCCGTCTCCCTGGAGGACTCCTCGAGCGGCGCGAAGATCACCGAGCAGGGCGCCAGCGGCGCCGCAGCGGTCGAGTCCGGCGGCCCGGCCGACAAGGCGGGCCTCAAGCCCGGCGACGTGATCACCAAGCTCGACGACCACGTCATCGACTCCGGCCCCACCCTGATCGGCGAGATCTGGACGCACAAGCCCGGCGACCAGGTCACGATCACCTACGAACGCGGCGGCAAGTCCCACACGGTCCAGCTCACCCTCGGCGCGCGGCAGGGCGACAGCTGACCTCGCGGTTCGGCCCCGCTGCGGACCACGGCCCGCACCAAACACGCGGGGCCGGTACGCTGTACCCGCTCCGCCCCAGGTGGGCGGCAGCGGGGTGGGTTGCCCGAGCGGCCTAAGGGAACGGTCTTGAAAACCGTCGTGGCAGCGATGTCACCGTGGGTTCAAATCCCACACCCACCGCTGGTTGTTGAGCCGTGGTGCCGGAACGATTCCGGCACCACGGCTCTCTGCGTGGGCCCCTTAGACATCAACGGCGAACAGGGCGTCACGGGGGTGATCGCCTCGCGGATCGACAGGATCCGAACCGGATACCGGGCTGCTAGAGCTCCTGGTCCCGCGCCAAGCCCTCCCAGTCCAACCCCCGCAACGTCCCCTCCGCATCGCACTCGCACGGCACCCGGGCGGTCGGCTGGAACCAGATGACCGTCAAGGCCGAGTGGTAGACGACCGGGTCGTGGGACGGGTCCAGTGCCGTGGAGCGGAAGGAGCCGACGCAGGCGACGGACGGCAGGACCTCGACGGGGCCGAAGGCGCCCGCGTACTGGTCCGGGTATTCGCGCGGGGGCGGGACGAGGTGGACCGGGGTGGCGGGGGACGTGCGCGCGGCGGTGCCGAGCAGGCCCTTGATCACCATGTCGTTGACCGGCTTGCAGGGATAGCCCGGGCAGTCCTCCGGCATTCCCCCGTACGTCGACGACAGCCGCAGCTCGGCGAGGTCGACGCAGCGGCCGGAGGAGAGGACCACGCGGGCCAGCGACATGGTCCGCGCTCTGGGGCGGTCGTGCATGGACGTCCTCTGCTCATGTGCGCTGTGTCTCGTCCGGCCTCACGGCCGGTGCCCCGTCATCCGCGCGGCCGACGCGATCGTCGCCCGTGCCTCGCGTTCCGACAGTCCGGTGTTGAGGGCCGCGTCCAGTAAGGGCGCGACCAGGGCCGGTCCGATGCCGTTCTCGTATGCGCGGCAGGCGGCCCAGAACAGGCGGGTGTTGCGCTGTCCCTCGTGTGCGGCGAGGACGAACTGGACGAGGCCCTGGCCGTGGTCCCCGGCTGACGGGTGCGTCGAGGGGTGGACCGGGCGGGGCGGCGGGAGCAGAAGACGCAGGAGGGCCGGCGGGCAGGCGGCGGGCGCGAGGTGGGCCGTGCCGGGCGCCGCCGTATAGACGCCGTGGTCGGTGCGGGAGCCGGGGCCGACGAGGTAGCCGCCGGCGCCGCGGATGTCGATGCCGGGGGCGAGGCGGCCGGCGGAGTTGGGGACGGCGGCGTCGGGCGGGCCGCTCAGCCAGAGGTGGCGGCCGCCGCTGGGCGTGAGGACGACGACCGTCTCGGGGATCGTGAACAGGTGGCGCAGGGCGAGTTCGCGCAGGGCTGCCGAGGAGTCCGTACCGGATTTCGTGTCGAGGTCGACGCCGATGAGGTGGTGGGGCGGAAGGCCGCAGGCGATGCCGTAGCCGGTCGCCCAGGGGGCCGCGGCGAACAGTTCGCGGATGCGTGCAGGGTCGGTCGAGGCGTCGTACACCCCGTGCCCGAGGCGGCCGCACTCGCCGTGGCAGGGCTGGGGCTCGGGGTCGTCGCGGTGGGGGGAGCGCAGGGCCGGGAGTTTCGTCCGGGACAGGGGGATGACGGCCAGTCCGCGCTCGGCGGCTGACAGGGCGTGTGCGAGGGCCAGCGTCGTGGCCTGCCGGTCGGTGGTGGCCATGCCTCCATGTTCGTACACACGTTCGAAAAAGGGAAGAGGGGTCGGCCTCGACGCGCCGGGGTGCGGAGGTTGGCCGGAAAAGTGCCGACCGGCTGCACCCCTTGTGGCGCTTGGGGCGGAGGTGCCCGGACTGCCCTGACTGAGGGTTGGAAGTCGCGATAGGGGTTTATCGACTTGTCGTAGCACTTGAGGAGGAATAGTGCCTTCCGGGGTGGTTCGCCGGGGATTCGGTGGGCAACTCTGATCTTGCGACGTCGTGCACAGCACCGGGGTGGTCGGCCAACTGCCTTGGTATCAGCCGTACTTCACGTTGGTGTTCTGGAGGAACAAACATGGCAAGCATCCGTACCGCCCGCGTCATCGCCGCCGTCTCCGCCCTTCCGCTGGCGGCCGCACTGTTCGCCGGCGTCGCGACGGCGGACAACGGCGCCATCGCGGACAACGGATCGAACGCGGGTGTCGTAAGCGCCGTCGGCAGTGGTGTCGGGCTCGACAACAACGGCAACTCCTCGACCACACAGCAGAACGCGGTCGGCTCCGGCGCCTCGAACCAGAGCAACACCGCCCAGGTCAAGGGCTCCGCGTTCACGGCCGTCAACCAGGGGAACAGGAACGTGGCCATCAACTTCACCGAACTGTGGTGAGCCGACTGCCCTGATCCGAGAGGTCAGGGTGTTCTGGGGTGCAAGGGCGTCTGCGCGGCGGTACTTCGGTGCCGCCGCGCAGGCGTTTCCGCGTCTGGGTTGCCGACCTTGACAGTGAACTTTATCTGACGGACAGTCAGAAACTCTGGCGGTGAACGCGGGAACCCGCTCGGCGGCTGCGGTGTACCAGAAGTGTCAGTGCGATGGGCGATGCAGGGGACGACGAGGGGGCGACGATGGGCGAGGACGAGCTGGGGGCACGGCTGAAGACCTACGAGGGGCGGCGCGCCGCCGTTTCCGGCAGAGGCAGGGATCCCGTCAACACGCCCATGATCCGGCACTGGTGCGAGGCCATGGGAGACACCAATCCGGCCTATGCGGGCCCCGACGCCATAGCTCCTCCCACCATGCTCCAGGCATGGACCATGGGCGGCCTCTCCGGCCACGAGGGACGCACGGGGGACTACGACGAACTGCTCACCCTGCTCGACGAGGCGGGCTGCACCTCCGTCGTCGCCACCGACTGCGAGCAGGAGTACGTGCGACCACTGCGTCCCGGGGACGAGATCACCTTCGACACAGTGATCGAGACCGTGTCGGAGCAGAAGACGACGAAGCTGGGCACGGGGTACTTCGTCACGACGCGGACGGACGTCCGGGCGGGCCGCGCTCTCGTGGGCACACACCGCTTCCGCATCCTCAAGTACGCCCCCGCACGCCGCATTAAGCCCGAGCAGCCCGCCCGGCGCCCGCGGCCGGTCGTCAACCGCGACAACGCCGGCTTCTGGGAAGGAGTCGAGCGCCACCGACTGCTCATCCAGCGCTGCACCGACTGCGAGACCCTCCGCTTCCCCTGGCTGCCGGGCTGCAACAAGTGCGGCGGCCCGGACTGGGACACGGTCGAGGCGAGCGGTGAGGGCACGGTGTACTCGTATGTCGTCATGCACCACCCGCCCTTCCCGGCCTTCTCCCCTCCCTACGCGGTCGCCCTCATAGAACTCGCCGAGGGCGTGCGGATGATCAGCGACGTGGTCGGAGTGCCGTACGACAAGGTGCGCATCGGGATGCCCGTGCGGCTCGAATTCCAGGTGTACGACGAGGAGTTGGTGCTGCCGGTGTTCCGCGCCCGGGAGGAGGAGGACGTATGAGGGCCGGTGAGAAGCTGCCGCCGCTGGAGATCCCGATCACCCGCACCCTGATCGTGGCGGGCGCCATCGCCTCCCGCGACTACCAGGACGTGCACCACGACGCCGAGTTGGCCCGGCAGAAGGGCTCCCCGGACATCTTCATGAACATCCTCACGACCAACGGCCTGGTCGGCCGCTACATCACCGACCACTTCGGCCCGACGGCAGAGCTGCGCAAAGTCGCCATACGGCTGGGCGCGCCCAACTACCCGGGAGACACGATGGTGTTGACGGGCACGGTGGAGAAAGTCGTCGAGCAGGCAGACGGCGATACGGCGACGGTCCGGGTCGTGGGGGCGAACGGCATCGGCAGCCATGTCACGGCCACGGTGACGGTCACCGTCCCCGCGGAAGGCCCCGGAGGTGCCGGATGAGCGTCCGCACCCGGGACGGCCTCGGCGGGCGGGCCGCGATCGCCGGCATCGGGGCCACGGAGTTCTCCAAGGACTCGGGACGCAGCGAACTGCGGCTGGCCGTGGAGGCGGTGCGGGCCGCGCTGGACGACGCCGGTCTGACGCCGGGGGACGTGGACGGGCTGGTCACGTTCACGATGGACACCAGTCCGGAGATCACCGTGGCCCAGGCCTGCGGGATCGGCGAACTGTCCTTCTTCTCCCGCATCCACTACGGCGGCGGCGCGGCCTGCGCGACCGTCCAGCAGGCGGCGCTCGCGGTGGCGACGGGCATCGCCGAGGTCGTGGTCTGCTACCGCGCGTTCAACGAGAGGTCGGGCCGCCGCTTCGGCTCCGGGGTGCAGCACCGGGAGCCGTCGGCGGAGGGCGCGGCACTCGGCTGGTCACTGCCGTTCGGGCTGCTGACCCCGGCGTCCTGGGTGGCGATGGCCGCGCAGCGCTACCTGCACACATACGGGCTGACCCCGGAGGCGTTCGGGCAGGTGGCGGTGGTCGACCGCAAGTACGCGGCGACGAACCCGGCGGCGTACTTCCACGGCCGACCGATCACCCTCGCCGATCACGCGGCCTCACGCTGGATCGTCGAACCGCTCAGACTCCTGGACTGCTGCCAGGAGACCGACGGTGGCCAGGCGATCGTCGTCACCTCGGCGGAGCGGGCCCGCGATCTGCCCCACTCGCCCGCCGTGATAGCGGCGGCGGCCCAGGGTGCGGGCCGCGCACAGGAGCAGATGACGAGCTTCTACCGCGACGACCTGACCGGCCTGCCGGAGATGGGCGTGGTCGCCCGGCAGCTGTGGCGCACCTCCGGGCTGACGCCGGCCGACATGGACGTGGCGATCCTGTACGACCACTTCACGCCGTTCGTGCTGATGCAGCTGGAGGAGTTCGGGTTCTGCGGGAAGGGGGAGGCGGCGGGCTTCGTGGCCGGGGAGTCGTTGCCGATCAACACGCACGGAGGACAGCTGGGGGAGGCCTACCTCCATGGGATGAACGGGATAGCTGAGGGAGTGCGGCAGCTGCGCGGGACGGCCGTGAACCGAATACCGGGGGCGGGACGCGTCCTGGTCACCGCAGGAACCGGCGTGCCCACATCCGGCCTGGTCCTGACCGCGGACGGCTGAGCGGCCGTGTCCCGGGGCCCGGGTGGCCGGGCGGCCCCCAGGGGTCATCCCGCAGTACTCCGGGGTCGCTCGTCCACCTACAGGAGGTGCAGCTACCTCCACCCCTACAACCTGAGGCGGACTCGGCTTCGGGACCTGCGGCCGATGAGCCGGAGGTGCCCCCGCTCATAGCGTGGATCCATGACCACACCCGTCTGCACCAGCGCTTCGACCGCTGCCGAGCCAGCGGCGCTGACCCTCCCGTATCCGTCGTTCGCGTCGTACGTGAGGGCCCGGCAGCCGGTGCTGCTGCGTACCGCCCGGTCGCTGACCGCGAATCCGAGCGACGCGGAGGATCTGCTGCAGACCGCGCTCACCAAGACGTATGTCGCCTGGGAGCGGATCGAGGACCATCGTGCGCTGGACGGCTATGTGCGCCGGGCCCTGCTGAACACGCGCACCTCGCAGTGGCGCAAGCGCAGGGTCGACGAGTTCGTGTGCGAGGAGCTGCCCGAGCCGGAGCCCGTGCCCGGCGGGAACGACCCGGCCGAGCAGCAGGCACTGCACGACGCGATGTGGCGGGCGATCAAGAAGCTGCCCGCCCGGCAGCGGGCGATGGTCGTCCTCAGGTACTACGAGGACCTCAGCGAGGTCCAGACGGCCGAGGTGCTCGGCGTGTCTGTGGGGACGGTGAAGTCGGCCGTGTCGCGCGCGCTGGGCAAGTTGCGCGAGGATCCTGAGCTGGGGCTTGTGCGGTAATGCGGCTACCTGGTGCCCGTCGAGGGCCGACCTGGTGGCTATTGGGGGCCGACGTGACGGGATCGTTCATCGGCACCTAGTGACATACCGCGCGGTATGTGAGCAGAATCAGCGCAGATCTCACCGCCGCGTAGGCAATGTCGCCCCGGGAGGACACCGTGCTGAGCACGATGCAGGACGTACCGCTGACCGTTACCCGCATCCTGGCCCACGGGACGCTGGTGCACGGGCGGTCGCAGATCATCACATGGACCGGCGAGGGCGAGCCGCAGCGGCGCAGCTTCGCCGAGGCCGGCGTCCGGGCCGTACAGCTGGCGAACGCTCTGCGGGACGAACTGGGCGTCCGGGGGGACGACCGGGTCGCGACCCTGATGTGGAACAACGCCGAACACGTCGAGGCCTACTTCGCGATCCCCTCCATGGGCGCGGTGCTGCACACGCTCAACCTCCGCCTCCCGGCCGAACAGCTGGTGTGGATCGTCAACCACGCGGCCGACAAGGTCGTCATCGTCAACGGCTCGCTGCTCCCGCTGCTCGCCCCGCTTCTGCCGAAGCTGCCCACGATCGAGCACATCGTCGTCTCCGGCCCCGGCGACCGCTCCCTCCTCGAGGGCGCCCGCCCCCAGGTGCACGAGTACGAGGACCTGATCGCGGACAGGCCGACCACCTACGACTGGCCGGAGCTGGACGAACGCCAGGCCGCCGCCATGTGCTACACCTCCGGCACCACGGGCGACCCCAAGGGCGTGGTGTACAGCCACCGTTCGATCTATCTGCACTCCATGCAGGTCAATATGACCCAGTCGATGGGCCTGACCGACCAGGACACCTCGCTCGTCGTGGTCCCCCAGTTCCACGTCAACGCCTGGGGCCTGCCGCACGCCACCTTCATGACCGGCGTCAACCTGCTGATGCCGGACCGCTTCCTGCAGCCGGCGCCGCTCGCCGAGATGATCGAGTCCGAGCGCCCGACCCATGCGGCGGCCGTCCCCACCATCTGGCAGGGCCTGCTCGCCGAGCTGACCGCCAAGCCGCGAGACGTCTCCTCCCTCACCCAGGTCACCATCGGCGGATCGGCCTGTCCGCCCTCCCTCATGGAGGCCTTCGACAAGCTGGGCATGCGGGTCTGTCACGCCTGGGGCATGACGGAGACCTCCCCGCTCGGCACGGTCGCCCGCCCGCCGGCCCATGCGGTCGGCACCGAGGAGGAGTTCGCGTACCGCCTGACGCAGGGCCGTTTCCCGGCCGGCGTCGAGGCCCGCCTCAGCGGCCCCGGCGGTGAGCGACTCCCCTGGGACGGCGAGTCCGCCGGCGAGCTGGAGGTCCGCGGCAACTGGATCGCGGGCGCCTACTACAACGGCCCCGACGCCGAACCCCTGCGTCCGGCCGACAAGTTCAGCGAGGACGGCTGGCTGAAGACGGGGGACGTCGGGACGATCTCCACCGAAGGCTTCCTCACCCTCACCGACCGCGCCAAGGACGTCATCAAGTCCGGCGGCGAATGGATCTCCTCCGTCGACCTCGAGAACGCCCTGATGTCCCACCCGGACGTCGCCGAGGCAGCCGTGGTCGCCGTCCCCGACGAGAAGTGGGGCGAACGGCCGCTGGCCACGGTCGTGTTGAAGGAGGGCGCCACAGCCGACTTCGAGACCCTGCGCGCGTTCCTCGCCGACGAGGGCCACATCGCCAGATGGCAGCTCCCGGAGCGCTGGACGATCATCGAGGCGGTGCCGAAGACGAGCGTGGGCAAGTTCGACAAGAAGGTGCTGCGCAGGCAGTACGCGGAGGGAGAGCTGGACGTCACCAAGCTCTGAGAGACGGCCCCGAGGCCGCAGACGGCGCGGACACCGCCGTACAGCGGCCTCGGCCCCCCGCCGTACGCGGCGGCGTGCGCCGTTCATCGTCGTAGCGGGGGCCGGGGCTGCCCGTACGGGCCCGAAACCGCCGTACCGCCTCGGGCCCGGAGTACCGCCTTGGCCCGCCGTATGATCTCGGCCCCGCAGTACGCGGCGGTGTCCGCCGTCGTGCGGCGGCTCTCATCGTCGTACGGGGGCCGAGGCTGTCGCACCGCCGCACCGCCGCACCGCCGCACGGTCCGGCGTCACCGGACGATCTCGACCCGCAGCACGACCCCGACGGGTCCGCCGCACGGCGGCCTTCACCGCCGTACCGCGGTAGTCCCCCACCCCAGCACCAGCCACAGCCCCGCCACCGCGCACACCCCGCCCCAGCCCCAGTGGCCGAAGGCCAGGCCGGCCAGGGCCGAGGCGGCGGCGCCGCCGGCGAAGCCTGCGACGACGTAGGCGCTGTTGGCGGTGGCCGGGGTCGAGGTCGTGGTGAGGGCGAGGGTCTGGTTGGCGACGTGGGAGGCGACGAGGGCCGCGTGGACGGCGATCGCGGCCACGAAGAGGGCGGCCATCATGTGGCCGCCGAGCCAGAAGAGCGGTACGGACACGGCGGCGAGCAGATACGCGGACCGTACGACCTTGGCGGCGCCGAAGCGGTCGACCATTCCGCCGGCCAGGGGCGCCACCGCGCTCGCCGTCAGCCCGAAGAGGCCGAACAGACCGGCGGTCGCGGTGGACAGGCCGTAGGACCCGCCGGTCAGCAGCAGGGCGAGCGAGGTCCACAGGGCGCTCCAGGCGCCGTACATCCCGGCCTGGCGTACGCACGCGCGCCACAGGTCCGGCGAGTGGCGCACGACGGACGGCATAGCGGCGAGGCCCGAGAAGAGCGAGCCCTGGCGGCGGGGCGTCTCCGTGGGCAGGACGAGCGCGGTCGTGAGACCCAGTACGGCGGTCAGTGCCGCCGCGCCGACGAAGGCCGTCCGCCAGCCGAAGGCCTGGCCGACCAGGCCGCCGAGCACGCGAGCGGCCACGATGCCGGCGAACAGGCCGGAGATGACGGCGGCGACATGGCGGGCGCGGCGGTCGGCCGGGGCACGCGCGGCGACCAGGGGGACGAGGAGCTGGGGGACCACCGTGGCCGCGGACGCGACCAGCACGGCGGCCGCGAGCGCGGTCGTCCCGGCGGCCGTGGCGCCGACGACCAGGGCGGCGGCGGTGACCAGGGACAGGACGGCGACCAGACGGCGTCGGTTCACGCTGTCGCCGAGCGGGGCGAAGAAGAGCAGCCCGGCCGCGTAGCCGAACTGCGCGACCGAGGCGATCCAGGCGACCGCCGAGGGGGTCGAGCCGAAATCGTGGGCGATCAGGGGGAGCAGCGGCGCCGCGAGGTAGATGTTGGCGGCCGTGACTGCGGTGCACAGGGCGATGAGGGGCAGGAACAGGCGGGACGCACTTGCCGGCTCCGGGGCGGCGGTCCGGACCGGCTGGGCTTCGGTGGTGGACGGCATGAGCGGACGGACTCCTTCGACTTCCTTCGGGTTCCTTCGAGCCAGCTCTAACAACTAACTGGTTGGTTGGAATGAGAACACCGTGCACCACCCGCAGATTCCCTGTCAACCAAATAGTTGGTTACCGGAGTCGGAGCGGTACCCTGCCCCCATGGCAGTCAGAGACCCCGAGGCCACCAGGGCCCGGATCTTCGAGGCGGCGGTCGCCGAGTTCGCCGCCCACGGCATCGCGGGTGCCCGCATCGACCGCATCGCCGCCGCGGCCAAGGCCAACAAGCAGCTGATCTACGCCTACTTCGGCAACAAGGCGGAGCTGTTCACCAAGGTCCTGGAGAAGGTCATGCTCGACCTGGCCGCGGCCGTCCCCGTCGACCCGGACGACATCGAGGGCTGGATCGACCGCCTGATGGACTACCACGAGACCCATCCCGAGGTGCTGCGCCTGCTGTTCTGGGAGGGCCTGGAGTACGGCACCACCGACCTGCCGGACGAGGCCGAGCGCCAGGAGCACTACCGCCGCAAGGTGGCGACTCTGCAGGACGGCCAGGCCCGCGGCGTCATCACCGACGCCATCCCGCCCCGCGACCTGCTCCTCCTGCTGACCGCGCTGGCCAACTGGGCCGTCGTCGTCCCGCAGATGCGCCGCATCCTCGCGGGCACCGACGACACCGACCGCGACCGCCTGCGCACCTCGATCAAGGAGGCGGCACGCAGGCTCGTCGCGAAGTAGCCCGTACCGAGGGCTAGTTGGTCCCGATCCGCGACAGCAGATCGACGATCCGGCTCTGCACCTCGCCGCTGGTGGACCGCTCGGCGAGGAACAGGACGGTCTCGCCGGAGGCCAGCCGCGGCAGGTCGGCCTGGTCGACGGCGGCGGTGTAGACGACGAGCGGGGTGCGGTTGAGCTGCCCGTTCGCCCGCAGCCAGTCGATGATCCCGGCCTGGCGCCGGTGCACCTGCATCAGGTCCATCACCACCAGGTTGGGCCTGAGCTGCCCCGCCAGCGTCACCGCGTCCGCATCGCTCGCGGCCCGCGCCACCTGCATCCCGCGCCGCTCCAGCGTCGCGGTCAGCGCCAGCGCGATCTCCGCATGCTCCTCGATCAGCAGCACCCGCGGCGGATGCTGCTCACTGTCCCGCGGCGCGAGCGCCTTCAGGAGTACGGCGGGGTCGGCGCCGTACGCCGCCTCGCGCGTCGCCTGGCCGAGCCCCGCGGTCACCATGATCGGCACCTCGGACGCCACCGCCGCCTGCCGCAGCGACTGCAGTGCGGTCCGCGTGATCGGCCCGGTCAGCGGGTCCACGAACAGCGCGGCGGGGAAGGCGGCGATCTGTGCGTCTACCTCCTCGCGCGACTGCACGATCACCGGCCGGTAGCCGCGGTCGCTCAGCGCCTGCTGGGTGGTCACGTCCGGCGCGGGCCACACCAGCAGCCGCCGCGGGTTGTCCAGCGGCTCCGGCGGCAGCTCGTCGTCCATCGGCACCGGGCGGGGGGTGTCCGCGATCTCCACGGCCCCGCCGGGACCGTCCAGCGGCTCCGGCCCCTCGGCCGCGTTCTCGTCCGGCGCCCCTATGGCGTACGACCGCCCGGTGCCCTCGGTCATCTGCGCCAGCCGCGACTGCCCGGCCATCGACGGCTGGGGCTGCGCCGGTACGGGCGTCTGTTCGGCCGCCGGGTGCGGTCGGGCCGCCTGCTCCGGGGCCGCGGCGGCGGGCTCGGTCCGCGTACCCAGCTTGCGGCGCCGGCCGGAACCATTCGGGTTGTGCGGCGCAGGCGTGGATGACGGCTGCTGCACCTGCGCGGCCTGCCGCGTGAACGGCACCCCCTGGCCCAGGGTCCGCACGCTGATCGCCTGGCTCTGCGCGGAGTTCGGGTCGACGGGGGCGGCCGGTGCGGCGGGCGCGGCGGCCGCTTCGGCGGGGAGGGGCTGGGCGGGACGTGCCGGCGCCGGTGCCGTTGCCGCGGGAGCTTCGGGGGGGAGCGGGGTGCCGGGGGCCGGGGTGGACTGACCGGGAGCCGCCTCCACGGGTGCCGCGGGAAGCGGCTGAGCGGCGGCGGCCGGTGCGGCAGGCGCGACCTGGCCCGTGCCGTTCTGTGCGGCGGCCGCCTGCGCGGGAACGGGCGCGGCCTGCTGCACCGGCACTCCCTGCCCTGCGGTCTGCCCGCCGGCCTCCTGCGCCCCCGGCTGCGCCACGGCACGACGACGACGGCCCGTCGGCGCGCTCGTGGGATGCGGCTGCGGCGGAGTGTGGTCGCCGGACTGGTCGTGCGGAACGGCGTCGTGCCGGCCGTCGGCGACCAGAGCGTCACCGGAAGCATCCTGGCCACCCTGCCCGGGGACCTGCGGCTGCGCCGAAACCTGCGGCCCGGGAACCTGCGGTTGAACAGGGACTTGCGGCTGCACCGGAACCTGCGGCTGAACAGGATCCTGAACCGGCGCCTGTCCCGGAACCTGAACGGGCGCCTGCCCCGGAACCTGAGGCTGCCCCTGCACCGGTACGGATGCCTGCACAGGCACCGGCGCCTGCCCCTGCGCACCCGCACTCGCACCCGCGGCCGGGGACCGGTCCGCGTCCGCCGGCGGCAGGGCAAACACCGAACGCGGGGCCGCCTCCTGCGCGGCGGCGCGCTCGTTCGCGGCGGCCAGGGCACGGCGACGGCGCCCGGTCGGCTCGGCGCTCTCGGCGTTCTGCGCGGCTACGGCCTGCTCGGCCCTGACCGCCTGTTCGGCCGAGGTGGGGCCCGCGGGCAGCGCCGCAGGCAGGGCATGCTGCTCGCCGCCGTCACGTCGCGCACGCCGGCCGCCGGGCGCGGGTACGCCCTGCGGCGGAACGGTCCCGCCCAGTCCCGTACCGACGGCCGCGGTCCCGGCGCCGTGCTCGCCGGCCATGACGACGGCACCCTCGGCGACACCGTCACCGGCACCCTCGGCCGACCGCCCGCGCCGCCGCCCGGTACCACCGGAAAGCTCCAGGGCACTTCCGGCCGAGGCCGCGGCGGCCGCCGACTCCTCGACCGCACGCCTGCGCCGCCGCCCGGTGGGCACACCGCCCTCCGCGTCACCGGCCTCCGTGGGGTCACCGGGCTCCCCCGGCGCCTCGCTCTCCAGGAACGCGTCGACGGAGGACCGCCGCGCGCGGCGCCGCCCGCCACCGGAGGTCTGGTCGGAGCCGACGCCCTCGTCGGACCCGTCACCCGAGGCCTCGACCGGGACGTCGGCCGCAACGGCCCCGGCCCCGCCCCCGATGGGCACCTCCAGCACATACGCGCTGCCGCTCATCCCCGGCACTTCGTGCGTCTGCAGCACACCGCCATGAGCCCGCACGATCCCGCGCACGATCGGCTCGTGCACCGGGTCTCCCCCGCCGTACGGCCCGCGCACCTCGATCCGGACGACCTCACCGCGCTGCGCGGCGGCCACGACGACCGTGTTGTCCATGTAACCGCCCGCCGACACGGGCGCGTTGCCGGTCGCGTCGACACCGGCGACGTCCGCGACCAGATGGGCGAGCGCGCCGGCGAGGCGCTGCGGGTCGACCTCGGCCTCGATGGGCGGCGCGTGCACGGCGAACTGCACCCGCCCGGGCCCGATCAGCTCGACGGCCCCGTCGACACCGGCGGCGACGACGGCGTCGAGCATGACCTTCGTACGAGTGATCTGCTCGCTCCCGGCGTCGAGCAGCTGATAGCCGAGGACGTTGTCGATGAGGGTGGTGATCCGCGAGTAACCGGCGGACAGGTGGTGCAGGACCTGGTTGGCCTCGGGCCACAGCTGCCCGGCGTCGTCGGCGGCGAGGGCGGCGAGCTCGCGCCGCAGCTCGTCCAGCGGTCCGCGCAGCGACCGCCCCAGCAGCGTCAGCAGCTGCTCGTGCCGCCCGGCAAGGGCCTCGTACCGGTCCTTCTCCCGCTCACCGAGCGCGGCGTACCGTTCCTCGCCCGCAGCGAGCTCCTCGTCGTGCTGCTCCTGCAGCTCCTCGACCTCGGTGACGTGCTTCTGACGCAGAGCGGTGAGCTCGGAGGCGTGCTCCTCCTCGATCCGCTCCAGTTCCTCCGCATACCGCTTCTCGGCCGCGGCCTTCTCCTCGGCGAGCGCGTCGTACTGCCGCCGGTCCGCGAAGGTCATCACGGCACCGACGAGCTGGTCCCCGTCGCGCACCGGAGCAGTGGTCAGATCGACGGAGACCTTGTCCCCGCCCTTGGAGAACAGCACCTGCCCGCGCACCCGGTGCTTGCGCCCGGAGCGCAGGGTGTCGGCGAGCGCCGACTCCTCGTACGGGAACGGGGACCCGTCGGCACGCGAATGCAGCACGAGCCCGTGCAGCTCCTTGCCCCCCAGATCACTGGCCCGATAACCCAGTATCTGAGCGGCGGCCGGATTGACGAGCACGATCCGCCCGTCCGTGTCCGTCCCCACCACACCCTCGGACGCGGCCCGCAGGATCATCTCGGTCTGCCGCTGTGAACGCGCCAGCTCGGCCTCGGTGTCCACGGTCCCGGTCAGGTCGCGTACGACGAGCATCAGCAGCTCGTCGCCGCTGTAGCCGTAACCGTCGTAGGCCTGCTGTCCGTTCTCGAGGTTGGCGCTGGTGACCTCGACGGGGAACTCGGCCCCGTCGGTCCGCCGCGCGATCATCCGGGTCGGCTTGGTCCGCCCGGCGGGGTCCATGTGATCGGGCCGCCGCATGGAGCCGGGAATCAGCTTGGAGTCGAACTGCGGCAGCAGATCGAGGAGCCCCCGACCCACCAGGGCGGTCCCGGGCGCTTCAAAGGCCTCGAGCGCGATCGTGTTCGCGTTGACGACGGTCCCATTGGCGTTGACCAGCACCAACGCATCGGGAAGCGCGTCGAGTATGGCTGCGAGGCGAGCAGCGCCTCGGGATGGCCTGCTGCTCACGAGACGCTTCCTCCCTGTTACCGCACCTTGCCGACCGCTCGGGCCATCTTGCCAACCGGCCCGCGACGTGTCACGCGAGGGAGTCTAAGGGCAGTGGTTGCGCTCGCGACGCCGGATGAGAGGGAGGTCGCACGACGAGTTGACGTAGAACGTGTGCCCGCATCCTCTGGCCTGCGAAGGGCTTCGCGAGACCTTCGCCGGACTCTCACGGAGTCCTGGGTTTCGCCCGGAGAACCCGGTGCGAGTCCCAGTCCCTACGGTTGTCCTTGGGGCCGCAGATCGGGCAGCAACGGCACGAGCCGGTCCCAGCGGCCGATCTGACACCCGTCGCTGCGGTCGTACGACGCGTCGACGGGCCGCCCCGCCCACCTCCCGGTGACATGCGCGGTGGCGGGCCCGCCGTACTGCATGGTGCAGACGCTGTCCTCGGGCACGGATGCGAAGGTGTCCCTGCCCCACCGGGCGACACGATCGAGCGCCCCGCACGCGCCGCTGACATCGGGATGGTCGCCGCCGCCGGGATGGCAGTAGAGGTCGAACGTCCCGTCCGTACCGTCGCCCGCATGCCGGACGGTGACGGTGAGGTGGTCGCCGGCCCGGTCGTCGTCCTGCACGGGCGGCGGTGCGAGGGCGGGGCGGCCGACATCGGCGTGGGCGACGGCGGGCACGACGGAGGCAGCGGCGGTGGCGGCGACGACGAGAATCCGAGCGAACATGACCTGACTAACGCCCCACCGTCCCGCTCGGCACGCACAGGTCGGCACGGACCGAAAGGACTTTGCTCTGCGGCCTGCCTGCCTAGTACCGTGGGAGTCGATTGGTGACAGCACGCTCGACTGTGTCATCATCTGCACGCACCACTCGCGCTCGCGCGGGCGGCTGTGCTGGAGGCGTCGCCTAGTCCGGTCTATGGCGCCGCACTGCTAATGCGGTTTGGGCCTTCAAGCCCATCGAGGGTTCAAATCCCTCCGCCTCCGCGCATGATCACCGAAGCCCCGGTCCACGCGACCGGGGCTTCGTCGTTCCAAGAGGCGCCCGTAGAGGTGTTTCCGCAGCTCACAAGGGGTGCGGCAAACGGATTTCACATGGCGGCGGCAGTCATGTAATGTTCTTCCTGTCGCCGCGAGCGGGCCGAAAGGACCAGGACCGGCAGGAAAACAAAACAAGCACTCGTAGCTTAACGGATAGAGCATCTGACTACGGATCAGAAGGTTGCAGGTTCGAATCCTGCCGAGTGCACACAGGTCAGAAGCCCCGGATCACTCCGGGGCTTCTGGCATTTCAGGGGCGTACAGCAGCGAAGTACAGCAACGGGCCTCGACTAGGCGGTGCCGCTGCCGCCCATCGCTTCGGACAGCTTGCCGAGTGCTGCGCGTACCTCTTCCTCGCTCGCTTCCGCGTAGACCTCCATCGTCATGGCGATCTGAGAGTGCCTCAGGATGCGTTGGGCCACCTTGGGGTGCACCTTGAGCGCCACCAGGAGCGAGCTGCACGTGTGACGGGTGTTCCGAAGCGGGATGACTCGGACCCCGGCGCGGCGAGCCCGCAGGGCGAACATGCGGGTGAGGTTGCCCGGTTCGATCGGAGTGCCGTATTTCGTGGTGAAGACCAGCCCACGGGTGTCCTGCCAGAGCTCCCCGGCGGCTTTCCGGTCGCCGATCTGCTGTGCGCGACGCATCCGAAGCGCCTTGAGGCAAAGCGCCGGCACGGGAAGGAAGTCGTCGGATTCCTCGGTCTTGGTCTCGCGGTGGAGGATCTGACGCCCGGCCCGTTGGATCTGCTGATCCACATAGATCTCGCCGGTCTCGAAGTCGATGGACTTCCAGGTCAGGCCCAGGACCTCACCCCGGCGGAGGCCGAGGCAGAGCACGAGCATCCAGGCCGCAAACAGGTGGTCCCCGCGAGCGGCACAGTCGGCGAGGAACCGTCCGGCTTCGGCGACCGACCACGGTTTGATCCTCCTCCGCCGGGGCTTGGGGACCTTGAGCAGGGAGGCCACGTTCTTGCTGAGCTCTTCCTCAGTCACGGCATGAGTGAGGGCCGCACGAAGGGCGTCACGGGCCGCTTGGACGACGCGTCGCGACGGGTGAGCCTCACAGCACTCGCCGATGGCGCAGCACCGCTGAGCCTCGCGCCGACGCTTGGCATGACTTTAGCCAGCCACTTTGGCGCGAGCCTCGAAGATCATGGCCCCAACGTCGTGCTTTAACGGGCAGGTCAACAGACTGCCCGACGCGCCGGAAGCTTACGGGGCCATGATCACTCGCGCCAAAGCAGCTCCCGGCCAAAGTCGCTCCGTAAGTTGTTTGGCGGTCCGGAAGAGTGGGGTGTGGCTCTAAAGTCGCTTGCCCCCGGTGGCTCCGGTGGAGTGGCCGCCCCGCTCTTCGGGACGCCTGGCCGCTGATTGAGATCTGCGCATTGATCGCTGTTTACGGAGCTGACGGCGGGTGTGCCTCGGGCCGAACGGCATGCTGCCCTGAACCGAGGAGACGCACATGGCCGAGCAGCTGACCCGCCTCTGGGTCGGGATCGACGCCGGTAAAGCCCATCACTGGCTTGCCGCGGTCGACGAAACCGGGGCAACGATCTGGAGCAAGAAGGTCTCCAACGACGAGAGCGCGATTCTGACCGTCCTCGACGAGATCCTCGCCCTCGCCGACCAGGTCCACTGGGCCGTTGACATCGCCGGTACCGCGTCTGCGCTGTTGTTGGCCTTACTCGCCGCCCACGGCCAACAGGCCCTCTACGTTCCCGGCCGGACGGTCAACCGAATGTCCGGGTCCTACCGCGGTGAAGCCAAGACCGACGCCCGCGACGCCTACGTGATCGCAGACACCGCCCGGCTGCGGCGGGACTTCACCTCGATCAGAGTCCCCGCACAGCTGGCAGCCGATCTGGCTCTGTTGACCGCCCACCGCACCGATCTGATCGCCGACCGGGTCCGCATGCTCAACCGGCTCCGCGACGTGCTCACCGGGATCTTCCCCGCTCTGGAACGGGCCTTCGACTACGCCGATCACAAAGGCGCGCTCATCCTGCTCACCCGGCATCAGACCCCGGCAGCCATACGGCGCCACGGCCAAGCTCGCCTCACCGCTTGGCTCAGGGGACGCAACGTCCGCAACCCCGACGCAGTCGCCGCCACCGCCTTGCAGGCCGCCAGGACTCAGCACGTCACGCTGCCCGGCCAGGATGTCGCGGCCAACATCGCCGCGGACATCGCCACACAGGTCCTCGCCCTGGACGACCGGCTCAAGCACATCGACCAGCAGATACGGCAGACCTTCCGCACCCATCCCCAAGCCCACATCATCGAGTCCCTGCCGGGCATGGGCCCCATCCTGGGAGCCGAGTTCATCGTCGCAGCCGGTGACCTGAGCACCTACGCAGACGCAGGCCACCTCGCCTCCGCCGCCGGCCTAGTGCCCGTTCCACGCGACTCGGGACGCCGCACCGGCAACCTTCACCGCCCCAAGCGATACAGCCGACGCCTCCGCCGCGTCTTCTATCTCTCCGCCCAGACCAGCATCATCCGCGAAGGCCCCAACCGCGATTACTACGTGAAAAAACGAGCCGAGGGCTGCAAGCACGTCCAAGCCGTCATCGCCCTCGCCCGCCGACGTGCCAATGTCCTGTGGGCGCTCTTGCGTGACGACCGGCCTTTCACCCTCCATCCACCCCTCGCCCAAGCCGCCTAAACGGGCCAGCGCACCCCGCCTACCTGGCGATAGCCTGCGGGCCAAACCAGAGAGGCGGACCCCAGTGGGCTTCGACGCAGAACGATCAGCACGCATCGCTGCCATGCAGGAAACCGCCCGGCCCGTCTGGGAGGCAACCGGCGACACAGACGCACTCCAGCAGTTCCTCAAGGACAACGGGTGTCACGGAGTGGAAGCCGTGTTCGTCACCATGGGCCTACTGCACTGCGATCTTGCCGAAGCACAACGAGCCTTCTTCAATGCCCCGTGCCGCGACGCCGAACGCCGCTTCCACAACCGCGCCATGGACCTGCTCGAAGAGGCCGCCGACGGCGACGCCTGACAGCCCGAGCGACCCTTGACTCGCCCATTAAGACTCCGCCGACCGCTCGGCAATGTGCGCCACACATTTGGTTCGCAGGACCCGTGTTCGCGAAAGCTGTCCGGGAATGTCGTCCGCGAATGTTATTCGCGAAAGCTGTCCGCGACTTTCGCTTGCGCAAGTGGTCTGCGCAAGTCGTCTACGAAAGTAATTTGTGGAGAACCCGCTCTGACCTGCACGTTTGCACGTCCTGGGTGGAGTGCTAAAGAATCCGAGTATGCGGCGCCAGTCGCAGCCCGAGAAGGGGGGAGGGATGGCCGCATGCCCGAAAGTGAAGGGTGTTCTTCCAGTTCGCGGTCAACAGATCGGCGGGTTAGTGAGCGCGGCCGACCCCTATAAAACAAGCTGCCTCCCGCCTCGGGCACACGAAGCACCCACCCAGTCGCAGGCTTGCAGGCGAGGCGACCGGGTGGGCCCGAACCGTAGGAGGTTCAAGCATGAGTTTGGCCCTTCCCCCGTGGAGGCTGTCAAACCCCGGCCTGAGGCCGTGGGTGATCACAGTGGTGGTAGTCGTCGTGATCACATGGAGCAGAGCGGCTGATGTGGTGAGCGCTTACGTCGATGCCCTCGCTCTGACGACTGTCCTATTCGCAGGGGCGGTACAGCAGCGGAGTACAGCAACCACGCTGGCCGCTAGCGAACCCTCTGATCCATCAAAGGCTGACTGACCAGGTCCGCAGACCTCAGCAACCTTCACGCCCGTAGTTCGCATCGAGGGGCAAAGGTCACGTCTGCTTGGGGTCACGCAGGACAGAGGCCCGTTCCCGACCGTGGGGCGGGCCTCTCTTCGCGCATGCCGGCGTGGCCGTAGCTTGCCTCAGCCATTAAGACTCCGCCGACCTGGTTTCTGAACTGCCCGCTCGGCACCGAGAAAACCAAAGGGACACGTTAGATCCTCAAGTTCCCCTCAGAACTTCGATCAACTGATTGTCGCGGACATGCCCTGCGCATAGTGTCCAAGTGCTCGATCGCCACGGGGGCGGTCAACCAGCAAAGGTGTCACATGGGCATCAGCTCACGGCGCGCTGTGACCGGCGCTGCCACTGCATTGCTTCTCTGTCTCGTGACTGCGGGCACTGCCACCGCTGAGGAGACGCCGTCCGATAGCACGGCGTCCGACAGCACAGCGATATCCGCCGATCAAACGACGGAAATCAACGACAGACAGGGTTGGGAAGACACCGACGACCAGCCGCTCAGCGACAAGCATCCGACCATGTGTGACAGGCCGGAGACCTGGTACACCTACACGTCGAAGACGCAGTACTTCATCCCGTCCTGGTGGAACGGCACCAGCGACAAGGACGGTCCGGGCGGCACCGTCGCGGTGTCCGTGACCAAGGGCGGCACCATTTCCGCCGAATTCTCGGGCAGCGGTGAATGGTCGGCAGGGGCGCTCCTCGCGAAAGCCAAGACCACCATCAGCATCAAGGTCGGCGGCAGCGTATCTATCTCCGTCGGCCACAACTACTCCCACCCCATCAGCCCGAACAAGTACGGGCATGTGCAGTACGGTTCGTGGGGCTACAAGACACACTGGAAGAAGTGGCGTTCCAACAGTGGCAGCAGTTGCAACACCGTCGAAATCGGCCATGGATCAGCGACCTTGCCCACGTCCGAAACCGGTTGGAAGTACTGGGAAACCTCCTCATGACCAATTTGAGCCCCCGGGCCTGGTTCGCCGGATGCGCAGTAGCAGCATCGGCATTGCTGCTGACCGCTTGCACTTCTGACAGCGGTGACGGTGAGGCCGCCAACACGACGTCGTCACGGACCGCGGCGAGCGCGTCTCAGGCTGCGAGCAAGGCACAGGAGAAGAAGCTCACCGACCAGGCCCAGGCGGCCCTTGCCGCCGTTCAAGGCGGGACAATGGTTGAAGCTGGCGCGGAGCGCGTGACCGACGGCATCCACACAGAGCCCACCCTGAGCCAGGGCAAGACATACAAGCTCAACCTGGTGTGCGTCGGCAGCGGCAGCGCGCACTTGACATTCTCACCGGCGATCACCGGGCCGAAGACCGAAGTGCCGTGTGATCAGTCAGTGGTGCAGCAACGCATCACCGCGCACAAGCTGCCGGTACGCATCGATGTCGATGGCACCAAAGGATCTACAGGCGTGATCGCATGGCAGATCAACTCCATCTGATCGAAGCACCCAGTACGTACAGCAGCGAAGCACAGCAACCACAGTGACCAACCATGATCGTCAGCCACTGTGAGGGACCGTAGGGGGCCTCTATGCCCCTTGTTGACCGATCTCTGTAGAGCTACGGATCAGAAGGTTGCAGGTTCGAATCCTGCCGAGTGCACACAGGTCGAGAGCCCCGGAGAGATCCGGGGCTCTCGGCGTTTCCCGCGGCGTAAGTCGGTCCAGTACGGCGACGGTTGATCAGCCGGAGGGGTAGCCGCCAGGGGATCACGGGTGGTCTGGTGAGGTTGCGCCACCGACAGAGGGCAAGCCTGCGTTGTCGGTGGCGGGGTTCCACATCGGTGTCCGTCTGATCAGGAGGTCGGGGCCACGAGCGTGTGCTCGGTTCCCAGCCGGGTGGCTCCCGTGTCGGTGTACATGGTGGTCTCACCGTCGGACCAGCGGATGACGAGGTCGTCGGTGCGCCCGTTTCCGGAGTAGTTGCCGGTCGTCATGGCCGTGTCGTGGGTCCAGGTCTTGTTGGGGTCGAGGATGCGCTGCTCGCTGCCCAGGCCCGAGGCGGTGGTGCCGACGTAGTTGTCGAGTTCACCGTCGACCCAGCGCACCATGAGGTCCCACTTGGTGTTGCCGGAGAACTCGCCGCTGGTGAGGAGCGTGGCCTTCTTCCAAGTGTCGTTCGGTCCTTGAGCTTGTGCTCCTGTCCGAAGGTGCCGGCGCCGACGTTGGTGTACAGGGTCAGTTCGCCGTCGACCCAGCGACGATCAGGTCGGTGACGTGCTGGGAGGCGTTGAAGCGGCCCGCCGCGATCTGGACTGCGTTCTTCCAGGTGCCGTTGGGGGCCAGCAGCCGTCGCTCGGTGTCGTAGCCGCCGTGTCCGTTGCCGGGGTGGAGCGTGACCTCGCCGTCGGTCCAGACCACGATCATGTCGCTGTGGCCGGTCTGCCGGAAGTCGCCCGAGGCCAGCAGTCCGGCGTGCTGCCAGGAGGCCGCCGAGCCGGGCAGCCATGGGTCCCGCGACCCCTCGTAGGGCGGCTTCCTGCCCAGCTGCTGATGGGCGGCGGCGTGGTCGAACAGGTCCTGGGCGTCCTTGCCGTAGACCGGTGCGTACGTCACCCAGTCGTCGTTGGCGTCGTTGCCGCCGCCGTTGTAACCGCCGGTGTTGCCGATGACCTTGCCGGTGCCGGTGGTGCTGTCGTAGTCCTCGATCCAGGGGCCGCCGGAGACACCGCCGTAGAAGCCCTTGCAGGTCATGCGCAGCTGGCGGAAGCCCGGCAGCTGGGAGGTGCTGACGGGGCAGCGGACCGGCTGGTGGCCGGGGTTGACGGTGCCGGAGCCGGGATAGCCGATGACAGTGACTTTGTGGTGGTAGCTGCTGGTGGGCGTGAAGGTCAGGGCGCCCGCCACGTCCTCCACCTCGCCGCGGCTGTTGGCGCCGACCTGGGCGAAGGCCAGGTCGAGGTCGGACGCGGCCGTCTTGGTGTTCTTCGTGTAGCGCGCGTCCAGGTACATCCGGGCGACCGGGAAGACTCCGTACGGCTGCTCGGCGGCGGACTTACCGCTGCGGTACATCGGCACGAAGATGCGGTGCTTGGCCCCCTGCAGGCCGATTCCGCAGTGGCCGGCGGTCAGGACGATGTCCTTGGCGGCCGTGTGGACGACGCTGCCCGTGCAGTAGGTCTTCGGGCCGCCCAGGGGCGTGCCGTCGAAGAAGAAGGTCCCGACCGTCCTGTGGCCGGCGAAGTGCTCGGGCGCGGGCGTGCCGGACGGCGGCGGCCGGTGGGCGGCGCCGCGCTGTGCGCTGATTCCGTGCCTGGCGGCGGCCGGACCCGGTGCGGCGTCGGCCGGGACCGCGTTGTCCATGCGGTCCGCCGTCCAGTACTTCTCCTCCTCGCTGAGACCCGGTCCCTTTGCGGGAGTGGGGGGAGTGCCGGACGCGGCGGAGGCCGGTCCGGCGCTGAGTATGCCCACGCACAGACCTAGGGCCAGGGCCGGAACCCATCTGTATCTGGAACGCAACGAGGTGTCTTTCCGTCTTGAAGTCAGCCGGACGGTGAGTGATGCCGAGCTGTTTAATCGCACACCAGTTCGACAGTGAAGGTGGCCAGCATACTGACCTCCGCGGTGCTGTCCGGCACAACGTCAAAAGACAGGACACACAACGGCGATGGACAGATTCCGTACCGCCGCGTGGGCGGCGCTCCCGCTCCTGCTGCCTCTCCTGGCGGCCGGACCGGCTGCGGCCTCGGACTCGGTCTCGCAGCCCACGGCATCGCTCACGTACTCGAGCGTCAGGTCGGTGCGGCCCGGCGAGACGCTGACGGTCGATGCCAAGCAGGGCGAGGCGCTGTACGGCGACACCATGCGCTCGTCCGTGTTCCTCGCGACGGGCAAGCTGCGCATGATGGACCCCCTGCTGACCACCACCGTGACCATCGCCTGCGAGGCCGAGCCCGGCACCTATCCGGTCCTGCGGCGTGGCGCCGGAGACGTGGGCCCGGACGAGCATCCGTTCCGCTGGGCGCGGGTGCGTGTCGAGCCGGTCGACGAGGCCGCGCGCCGGGCCTGCCGCGACAAGGTGAAGAAGCTGCCCCGGCCCGACCCGGAGGAGCGCTGGGCTGCGGACACCACCTGGCCCCAGTCGGAGTGGGACGTGCGGACCTTCCGGGCCGGCAACCGCATCACGATCACCGACAACGACGACGAGGGAGCGGACGGGGACATCAGCCTCATCTCCCGCGCCTTCACCGACCGCCCCGTACTGCGCGGCGCCAAGGCCGTCCTGACCGCCGCCACCACCCTCAAGTGCGATGCCGCGCCCGGCCTTTACGTCGTCTACCGGCATGACGTCGGCCAGAGCGGCCCCGACAAGCCATGGGCCCGGCTGCGCCTCGTGGGCGCCGCCCGGGGAAAGGCCTGCTCGGCCGCGCATCCCTTCGGGTCGTCGCGCCTCAGTGTGGCGGCCTGGACCGTGGGCGGCACGCTCCTCGCCGCCGGGGCGGGGGCGCTGTTCCTGCGGGCCAGGTCCCGCCGCGGGAACTCCGCTTGAAACGCCGCGCGGTATCTGGAGCCGACTGCTGGTCTGCGGTCTTCTGCGTGCGGCCTTCTGCCCAAGGAGGGCACGGGACTCGGCGCCGCGGACGGTCAGGGCTGGCCCGGTGTCGGCCGGCCTCGTCGGCCGGCAGACTTCGGCGCTGCCCGCCGGCACCCAGGGCACCTGTTTGACGGCAGTCCCGGCGGCGACGACGGCACACAGGTGAGAGGCCCCGGAAAGATCCGGGGCCTCTTGCGTTTCAGGGGGCGGTGGCCCGTGGGCGGAGACAGCGCTCGGCGCCCGGAGCTGTGCTCCGGGCGCCGAGACCCAAGTCGGTCAGCTATGTGACGCGATCAGTGGCCACCTAATCGCAGGTACTGGAGCCGACGTGGTTGTTCATGCCGCCCGCGTTGCCCTCGCCATTGAGGATGTTGCCGGCCAGGCCGGGTAGCACGCCGACCTGGCCGAGGATGTCGACGTTCAGGTCGTGGGACTTGCAGCCGCCGCCTTCATGCATGAGGTTGGCGGGCTGGGCGGTGGCGGTGCCGGTGGCTATGAGGGTGAAGCTACCGAGGATGGCGGCCGCGACAGCGGCCTTGTGAAGCTTGCGCATGACTCCTCCTTGGGTCGGGTGAGCGCGCCATCAAAGATCCATTAAGCGCTCATTTGGGAGGCTAATCCGATATGTCTCGCCGCGCTCTTCGGGGCTGGCATACGGGGTCAATAGCGCGCAACCGGGCGAACCGGTCGCCGTCAGCCCGGTCGGCGGCAAGCCCGAATCCTGTTGGTTTCACACGCATTTGAGGCCCCGAAGGATTTCGGGGCCTCGTGGTCGTCGTGATCTGACGCTGACACAGATGGACGAGTTCAAGCGGCGGCTGCCAGGCGGTGGAAGGCCTCAGTGGTGCAGGGGTGGGCGAGCTCGTCCAGCAGGTGCCGCCACTCCGGGTCGGCGAGGGTCGGGTGTGCCAGGTCCCAGGCGGCGAGCAGTGGGGCGAGGTCGTTCTCGTGGAGGTGCTCCTCGGTCGGGTCGTCCATGGTGGTGCTCGTCTGGGAGGGCAGGAGCGGCTTCATGGCGGTTTCCTTCCGGCTGGGCGGGCGGTCAGGCTCCGGGATCCGTCGGGTTCAACGATGCCGCCGCCCGGTCGCCGCAACCATGGAGTGGCCTCCCGTATCGAGGGTGGAGGTGGCCGTGCCGGCCCCCCTCTTGCTGAAGCGGCTCGGTGCGGGCGGGGGGCGGCCTGCAGCAGGTCTGACTGGCCGGGGAGTTGGCCCCGCCGCGTGCAGCGGCCGGTTTACGCGATGCGTGCCGCCCGGGGCTCAGTCCGTTCGGCAGTGTTCCTCCAGGTAGCCGGCCGCCAGCGCGCTTGCGCGCGTGAACCAGTCGGTCAGTACGGCGATTTCGTCGGGGGAGTACTCGGCGAAGAGCTCGTTCAGGCGGGCGTAGTACGGCTCGTAGACCTCGCGGACGCGGGCCTCCGCATCCGGCAGGGCGGCCACGCGGACCCGGCGGCGGTCCGTCGGGTCGGGGCGGCGGATGACGTAACCGGCGCGTTCCAGGCGGTTGAGGATTCCGGTGACCGCGCCCGTGGTGACGTGGGCGCGGGCTGCCAGGTCACCGGCCGTGAGCAGGTTCTCGCCGGCCTCGATGACGTAGGCGAAGCAGGTCAGGTCGGTGACGTTCAGACCGATCTGCTGGGCCATCTCCTGCTGGCCGATCAGGCTGGTCGCGATGAGGTGGTCCATTGCCGACAGCGCCTGGGCCGGGGTGGCGGTCGGGCGCGGCTTGGCTTGCATTACGGATTCCCTGATTCCCTTAGATCGTGAGAGGTTTATGCGCTAAATTTCTTAGGACGTTAGGGACCTGGGCAGGCGCGGTGTCTGGTTCTGTCCGGATCCCGTTCGTCCTCGGGGAGGCGGGTACATGAGCGCACACCAGTATGACGAGGGGCACACGGTCGCGGGCTGGACCGGTTTCGCGGTCGCGACCGCAGGGGCCGTGGTGCTGGGGCTGGGGGTGTGTACGGCCTCGGTGATCGCCCTGGCCGGAGGGCTCGGCACCGTGGTCGTGAGCGTCCTGGTCACCTGGGCGCTGCACCTTGCGGGATGGGGCAAGCCGCCGGGGCGGCGGCCCAGGGAGCAGTGGGGATGGCGGGTACGGGATCTGGCGGCGCGGGAGGGGCATCCCGGGTGCGTCGGATGCCGGCTGGCCGGGCGCGGACGGGGAGTGCCGGGAGCGAGGGGAGCGAGGCGTATGGCGGCGTCGTCCGGCGCGGCGGTCGCGGTCGCCGGCGCGGAGCCGGAGCCCGCTGCCATCGCTGAATCAGGGCGCTGAAGCGGCTGTATCGGGGCACCGACCTGCTCGAATGCCCTCGCCACGGTCCGTTGTCAGTGGCGCCCCCTACTCTCGAAGGCAATGGCACAGGCATGGAAGTGCTCGGGGCTGCGGTGGGCGGCAGGCGGTCCCGTGCTGGCGTGGGACGGCGGGCGGCGCTCGGCGCTGACCTGGGGGAAACGGGTGGCCTTCGGGGTCGCGGACGGGGGTGTGCGGACATGTGTGGGCGCGCGTGGACATGCGTGTCCGGTGCGGGCGGTCGTGCCGGGGCGGAGTACGGGGGCGCGGTGCGAGGAGTGTGCGCGGCTGGACCGGGCGCACTCGGTGGCCGCCGACACGATCGCGGACGACCCGCGGCCGTACCACATGTATCTGGCGTGGTTCGGGCCCGGCATGGTCAAGGTCGGGATCACGGCCGAGGAGCGGGGCTCCGCACGGCTGCTTGAGCAGGGTGCGGTGTGCTTCAGCTGGCTGGGGGTGGGGCCGCTGATGGCGGCGCGGCGCACCGAGGAGTTGCTGCGGGCCGCGCTCCAGGTGCCGGACCGGATTCCGTACGCCGAGAAGCGGGCAGTGCGGTCCGGGTTGCCGGTGGCGGAGGCGGAGCGGGCGGCAGAGGTCGAGGAGTTGCACGGGCGGGCGCTCGCACTCGACGGCTGGCCGGAGTCACTCGCCCGTGAGCCCTGCCAACCGGTCGATCACGCCGAGGTGTTCGGGCTCGCCGACCTGCCGGCCGCCGTCGGCGAGGTGACCGAGCTTGTCGCGGGCGGGGTGGTGACCGGGCGGTTGGTTGCGGCGGCCGGGCCGGATCTGCATCTGGTGGCCGGGCGTGGCGTCGTTGTGCTGGATACGCGGTTGATGCGGGGGTGGGAGTTGCTTCCTGTCGAGGGACCTGTACGAGAGGGCGAACTCACCCTTCCGATGAAGGAGTTCAAGCGTGGACCCAGCGCGCAGGACGGCTTGTTCTGAGTTGTCGGTCGAACCTGGACGGGCCGGCGTGCGGCGCCTCGGCCATGCGGTTCAGGTTGGGAGTCGGTCAGTAAGGCGGAGGAAGCTGTCCAGACCCCTGGCGTGACCTGGAGTATTGGCCCGGGCGCGTCCTGCATGTGCGAGCCACTGGCGGACCGACGTCCCGCCAGGCTGAGATCGACGCAATCGTCACCGGAGCGGAAGCCTCTTGAGCCACACGATCATCCGGGAGAGGTCGGCCTCCGAAGTGGGCGACCGCCCTGGTGAGGGCCCTACTGGTCCTGACGAACCACGAAGTATCCCGCTGCCGACGATCTTCACCGAAGTCATCCGCCCGCCGCCGGCCCGGGCATCCCGAACCCCGCGCACACCAGACCCGTGGCCTGCAACTTCACGATGCACACTGCCCAGTGCTACGACGTGCCATCGCCGGGCGTGCCGCCGCGGTCGCCCTGTCTGGTTGGCCACCGGGACAGCGCCCGACACCCAACGGGGCCGCTTGACCATGGTGAGGGCGCGGCCCGCGCCTTGGTGCTCGGCTCGGTCATCCGTGTCCCGCCAAGCCGGACCGGCCGCGGGGTCGTGGAATCTGGCTACTTCGAAGTCCGCTGGACACGAGCGGCAACCAACGTTTCAACAATCAAGATGAGCAGTGAATTGGCAAACCCGACTAACCTCTGGGCTAATCCGGTGTAACAGGCTGCCTCCTGGATCTGGGTCTATGGCGAGGCCGACACCGACCGCGGCATATTCGTAGAGTGAGTGTTGTGCGTTAGGGAGACAGAGGAGGAAATGACAGGCATAAAGCCCTCCTCCTCTGCCTGCCCCTATCTCACGCGGGGATAGGTGTCATGCACACTGGTTGCCGACGCCGTTGCAGTCGCCATCGCCATCATCGCCGTGGTGATAGGCGATCGTGCTGGACTGGACCGTTGTGGTCTTTGTGGCGGTGTGAAGGACTGACGGTGCGGCCATCGCGGATCCGGCCGTGGCAGCGAGAGCGAAGCCAAGGGCGGCGCCGATCGCGAGTATTCGTGACATGGATATCTCCAGGCGTGTTTGGTGTTTGGTGTGTTGCCCCCTTGTCCATCACTCTGCCTACTCCTGCGGCAGGTTTCATCTCGGGCGCGGCCAATCGTGTGACCCCTGCGGAATCGTCCGGCCATGTCTCTGACGAGTGGGAATACCTGCGTTCCCGCTCCCGATTCCCCGATAGTCGCTCTCTGCCGTAACGCGCGATGGCGTCGCACGGTTCGCGGGCTACGGCCAAGAACGCGGAGTGCAACCTCGACAACAGAGGCTCCACTGGGGCCCATTGTTCGCCCGTCAGATCTCCATGTGCCGCGAACCCAAATCCGCCGGGACACGGATTCGGCTCGTCAGTTCGCTCCAGGCGAGCGATGATCCGCTCCAGGTCTCCCGTAGCTGCACCCTCCCGAACCTCACGCACACCAGAACCGCGACGTGCACTTCACGATGCGCAGTGCTCAATGAGGCGCACCCGAGGAGACGTCCCGGCGCCGTTGGCAGCCCCGCAACCCCTACTGGATCTCTTTTGGTAGGCGCTATGGACACCCCATCCCTGTCCGGTCGATCGTGGACGACATGAGCGAGCGCAGTTACGGATTCGCGAGGGCGTATGCCTGAGGCCGAGGATGTGCGGCGGTTCTGGCAGCGGCTCGGGCTGCCCGGGCTGGTCGACGTGCACACCCACTTCATGCCCGAGCGGGTGCTGCGCAAGGTCTGGGGCTACTTCGACTCACTGGGGCCGCTGACCGGCGGCGTCGAATGGCCCATCACATACCGGAAGGAGGAAGAGGAACGGGTCGCGCTGATAAGGGAGTTCGGCGTACGTCGCTTCACCGCCATGCTCTACCCGCACAAGCCGGGTATGGCGCAGTGGCTCAACAGCTGGGCCGCGGACTTCGCCGGCCGAACTCCGGATTGTCTGCACACCTCAACCCTCTTTCCGGAGCCAGGCGTTGCACCCTACGTGCAGGAAGCTCTCGACGCGGGGGCGCGGGTCTTCAAGGCGCATGTGCAGGTGGGGGCGTACGACCCCGCGAGCGAACTACTCGACCCTGCCTGGGGGTTGCTGGCCGAGGCGGGGGTTCCGGTGGTGATGCACTGCGGGTCGGGGCCCGCGCCCGGCAAGCACACCGGGCCGGAGCCGGTCGGGCGGGTGCTGGCCCGGCATCCCCGGCTGCGGCTGGTCGTCGCGCACATGGGGATGCCGGAGTACGAGGACTTCCTCGACCTTGCCGAGCGGTACCGGGAGGTGCGGATGGACACGACGATGGCGTTCACGGACTTCAGCGAGCGGCTCGCGCCGTTCCCGCGGCGGGCGCTGCCCCGGCTCGGCGACCTCGGCGACCGGATCCTGCTGGGCAGCGACTTTCCCAACATCCCGTATCCGTACGTCCATCAGCTGCACGCCCTGGAGCGGCTGGGGCTGGGTGACGAGTGGCTGCGGGCCGTGTGCCATGACAACGGGGCGCGGTTGTTCGGGCTGTGAGATCCCACAGGCAGGCTTTACGCCCTGATCACCCCGCCCTCACCATTGATGGAGGCCGGGTTCGCGCAGGTTCCGCAGGTCAGGAGGTTCCCAGGGGTTGCCTGAGAGGCGCCTGTGCGTTTCTCAGGGAAATCACAGGTTGTCGAAAGGGAGCTCTCAGAGGATCCCGACAGTGTGTCCACCATGACCACGACCTCGCCCCAGGGGCGCACCGAACTGCTGAGGCCGGACGGGAGCCCCGTCCGAGTGCTTGTGGTGGACGACGAGATGTCGATCACCGAGCTGCTGTCCATGGCCCTTCGCTATGAGGGATGGCAGATCCGGAGTGCGGGGGATGGCACGGGCGCCATCCAGACCGCGCGGGAGTTCCGGCCCGACGCCGTCGTTCTCGACATGATGCTGCCGGACATGGACGGGCTGACGGTGCTCGGGCGGCTGCGCCGTGAGCTGCCGGACGTGCCGGTTCTGTTCCTGACTGCCAAGGACGCGGTCGAGGACCGGATCGCCGGTCTCACCGCCGGTGGCGACGACTACGTCACCAAGCCGTTCAGCCTGGAAGAGGTCGTTGCACGGCTGCGGGGGCTGATCCGCCGCTCCGGTGCCGCCGATCGGCGTTCGGACTCCGTGCTGGTCGTCGGCGACCTGACGCTGGACGAGGACAGCCACGAGGTCAGCCGGGCCGGGGAGGGCATACACCTCACCGCCACCGAGTTCGAGCTGCTGCGCTTCCTGATGCGCAATCCGCGGCGTGTGCTCAGCAAGGCGCAGATACTCGACCGGGTGTGGTCGTACGACTTCGGTGGGCAGGCCAATGTGGTCGAGCTCTACATCTCGTATCTGCGGCGGAAGATCGACGCCGGTCGTGAGCCGATGATCCACACCCGGAGGGGAGCCGGTTACCTGATCAAGCCTGCCGCGTCATGAGCGGACGGCGACGACCGCGTACGCAGAAGCGACGAGCGGGACAGCCGCGCACCCTGCGGGCGCGGCTCGTCGTCGCTTCCGTGGTGCTGATCGCCGTGGTGTGTGCGGTGATCGGTACGGTGACGACCTTGGTGCTCAGGCGGCACCTGTACGACCAGCTCAACGACAAGCTGGGCGAGGTCGCGGCACGGGTGGCGCCCCGGGACTTCGGCGGGCCGGTCCAGGGCAACGGCGGGCCCGACGGGCAGGACAAGGACAAGACGGTCCCGGAGACCAGACTTGACGTGTTCGTCGCCAGGGGGCCGCAGGGGGACGGCGGCATGATCGCGGCCAAGATCGTGAACGGCACCATCACTGCCGCCCAGCGCGGTGTGAAGGCCGATTCCTCGAACAACTATGCGATGAGCGCCAAGGGGCTCACGGATGCCCAGATGAAGGTGCTCAACTCCGTTCCCCAGGACAACAACGTTCACACGGTCGAGCTGCCCGGACTGGGCACCTACCAGGTCAAGTACGCCAGCAACGCCAAGTACTCCTACTACGTGGCCCTCCCCGCCGAGGAAGTCGACGGCACTATCAACACGCTGATCCTCGTCGAGGTCAGCGTCACCGCTGCCGGCCTGGGCGCAGCCGTAATCGCCGGCTACGTCCTCGTAGGCCTGGCCACCCGCCCCCTCCGCCGAGTCGCGGCCACCGCGACCCGAGTTTCCGAACTCCCCCTCCACACCGGCGAGGTGAACCTCAGCGAGCGTGTTCCCGAGTCCGAGACCGACCCGCACACCGAGGTCGGGCAGGTGGGGGCCGCGCTCAACCGGATGCTGGATCACGTGCACGGTGCGCTGCACTCGCGGCAGCAGAGTGAGATGCGGGTGCGGCAGTTCGTCGCCGACGCCAGCCACGAGCTGCGCACTCCCCTGGCCTCCATCCGCGGGTACGCCGAGCTGACCAGACGTGGCAGAGAGCAGGTCGGGCCCGACACCCGGCACGCCCTGGGCCGTATCGAGTCCGAGGCGGGCCGGATGACCTTGCTGGTCGAAGACCTTCTTCTGCTCGCCCGTCTCGACGCCGGACGGCCGCTGCAGTTCGAGCAGACCGACCTGATCCCGCTGGTCGTCGACACGGTCAGCGACTCCCGTGCGGCCGGCATGGACCACAACTGGCGGCTCGATCTGCCCGATGAACCCGCGCTGGTGTCGGCGGACGCCGCACGCATCCAGCAGGTGCTCGTCAACCTGCTCGGCAACGCCCGCAAGCACACCCCGCCAGGTACGACCGTCACCGCACGACTACAGCGGCGCGGCCCGTGGATGTGCGTGGACGTCGAGGACAACGGGCGGGGGATTCCGGCGGAGTTGCTCCCGCACGTCTTCGAGCGGTTCGCGCGCGGTGATTCGTCGCGTTCCCGCGCCTCCGGGTCGACCGGCCTAGGTCTGGCGATCGTGCAGGCCGTTGCGACCGCGCACGGCGGTGCCGTGTCCGTGGACAGCGTTCCGGGACGCACGGTGTTCACCGTGCATCTGCCGGCGCTCGCCCCGGTGCTGCCCGGGCCCGCCCCCGAAACGAATTGGCAATCGCACTCACAGGCAGACCACAGTGCCACCACATGGGTGCAACAGGGCACTTGACCAGAGTCGCTTCCATGCGAACCGACCCTTCTCCCGGCACCCTGCCGGCGCGGGAGCACCTCCCGGCCGGCGACGCCGGTACGCCTGTCCTGGACGTAGTGATCCCCGTCTACAACGAGGAGAAGGACCTCCAGCCGTGTGTGCTGAGACTGCACGACCACCTCAAGCACACGTTCCCGTACGCGTTCCGGATCACGATCGCGGACAACGCGTCGACCGACACCACCCCGCTGGTGGCGGCGCGGCTGGAGACGGAGATCCCCGAGGTCTCCAACTTCCGACTGGAGCAGAAGGGCCGCGGTCGCGCCCTGCGGACCGTGTGGTCCGCCTCCGAGGCGCCGATCCTCGCCTACATGGACGTGGACCTCTCCACCGACCTCAACGCGCTGCTGCCGCTGGTGGCGCCGCTGATCTCGGGTCACTCGGACCTGGCGATCGGCTCCCGGCTGGCCCGCTCCTCCCGCGTCGTGCGCGGACCCAAGCGGGAGTTCATCAGCCGGGCGTACAACCTGATCCTGCGCGGCTCGCTGCAGGCCCGCTTCTCCGACGCGCAGTGCGGCTTCAAGGCGATACGGCGTGATGTCGCGCAGGTGCTGCTGCCGCTGGTCGAGGACACCGGCTGGTTCTTCGACACCGAGATGCTCGTCATCGCCGAGCGTGCGGGTCTTCGTATCCACGAAGTTCCCGTCGACTGGGTCGACGACCCCGACTCCACCGTCCACATCGTGAAGACGGCGACCGAGGACCTGAAGGGGGTGTGGCGGGTGGGCAAGGCCCTGGCCACCGGGTCGCTGCCGCTGGACCGGATCACCCGGCCCTTCGGCGACGACCCGCGCGACCGCGACATCCAGGACGTACCGAAGGGGCTGGCCCGCCAGCTTGTCGGGTTCTGTGTGGTCGGCGGTCTGTCGACCCTCTTCTATCTCGTCCTCTACAGCCTCTTCCGGCAGTTCGGCGGCTCGCAGGTCGCCAACGCGCTGGCCCTGCTGGTCTCCGCGGTCGCCAATACGGCGGCCAACCGGCGCCTCACCTTCGGAGTGCGCGGCAGCGGCGGCGCCGTCCGGCACCAGGCGCAGGGCCTGGTCGTCTTCGGCATCGGGCTCGCGCTGACCAGCGGTTCGCTCGCCGCCCTGAACGCGGCGACGTCCGACCCCGGGCACTCCACCGAGCTGGCGGTCCTCGTCGCCGCCAACCTCGCGGCGACCGTGCTGCGCTTCCTGCTGTTCCGCGCCTGGGTCTTCCCCGACAAGAGCGACAGCGTGCAGTCCACCGTGGTGGCATCGCACACCCCGTCCTCGCCGACGTATGCGACGGCCCGGCACCCGCAGCAGTACCGGCAGCAGGCGTACCAGCCGCAGCCCCCGCTGCCGCAGCGCCCCGGCGCGCGCCCGAACCTGCCGTACCAGAACGTGCCGAACCAGAACCACCACACGACCCAGTTCCGCGCCGGTGAAGTCGCGGACCAGCGCTGGGAGGACGCCACCATGCATCTGCAGCCGGTGCGCCCGACCGACACCGAGCCGAGGGACTGACGATGACCACCCACTACGACCAGCCGACCCAGCCGGGTCCCTCCGCGTGGGGCCCGCCGCCGACGGCGACCACGGAGGTGCAGGAGCCCGCGGCTCCCCCGGCCGCCCCGGCTCCCGGATCCGGTGAACCCGAGCAGCCCTTCGTCCGCAGACTCTGGCCCGGCCGCCCCGAGGACCCGCGCTGGGTGCGCCCGGCCTTCCTCGGCCTGCTGCTCGCCACCGGTCTGCTCTACCTCTACAACCTGAGCGCCTCCGGCTACGCCAACTCCTTCTACTCGGCGGCCGTCCAGGCGGGCAGCAAGAGCTGGAAGGCGTTCTTCTTCGGATCGCTGGACGCGGGCAACGCCATCACCGTCGACAAGCCCCCGGCCTCCCTGTGGCCGATGGAGCTGTCGGTGCGGATCTTCGGCCTCAACTCGTGGGCGATCCTCGTCCCCGAGGTCCTCATGGGCCTCGCGACGGTCGCCGTCGTCTACGCGTCCGTACGCCGCCGGTTCAGCCCCGCGGCCGGACTGATCGCGGGCGCGGTCCTCGCGCTCACTCCCGTCGCGGCGCTGATGTTCCGGTTCAACAACCCGGACGCCATGCTGGCGCTGCTGATGTCGGCCGCCTGCTACTTCGTGGTCCGCGCCCTGGAGGACGGCCGTACGAAGTGGCTGGTGTGGGCCGGTGTCGCGATCGGATTCGCGTTCCTCGGCAAGACCCTGCAGGCCTTCCTGATCCTGCCGGCCCTCGCGATCGTCTACGCGGTCTGCGCGCCGGTGTCGCTGAAGAAGCGGTTCGGGCAACTGGCCGCGGCGACGGCCGCGCTGGTGGTCGCCGGCGGCTGGTGGGTTGCGATCGTCGAACTGTGGCCCGCCTCCTCCCGCCCGTACATCGGCGGCTCGCAGGACAACAGCTTCCTTTCGCTGACCTTCGGCTACAACGGCTTCGGCCGCCTCAGCGGCAACGAGACCGGCAGCGTCGGCGGCGGTGGCGGAGGCGGCGGCACCGGCATGTGGGGCGAGACCGGCTGGGACCGGATGTTCAGCTCCGAGGTCGGCAGCCAGATCTCCTGGCTGCTGCCGGCCGCGCTGATCCTCTTCGTCGCGGGCCTGGTGGCGACGCGCAAGTACAAGCGGACGTCCGTGACCCGCGGTTCGTTCCTGGTATGGGGCGGGTCGCTGCTCCTGACCATGGTCGTCTTCAGCTACATGGCGGGCATCTTCCACCAGTACTACACGGTGGCCCTCGCCCCCTACCTCGCGGCCGTGGTCGGCATGGGCTCCGCGCTCCTGTGGGAGAGGCGGCGCGAGACCTGGGCGTCCCTCACCCTCGCGGCCGCCGTCGTGGCGAGCGCCGCCTGGGGTTACGTCCTCCTCAACCGCACCTCGGACTATCTGCCCTGGCTGAAGTACCTGGTCCTGGTCGGCGGCCTGGTCGCCGCCCTCGGCCTGATCTTCGCGGGCCGGATCAACCGGCAGCTCGCCCTCGGGGCGGCCGCCGTGGGCATCCTGGCCTCCCTGGCCGGCCCGACCGCGTACACCCTGTCCACCGTGAACAGTGCGCACACCGGCTCCATCGTCACGGCCGGCCCGGCCGGCGCGAGCATGATGGGCGGCGGCCGGGGCGGCCCCGGCGGCGGTGGCGGCATGCGGGGCGGCATGGGCGGCGGCATGCCGGGCCAGCAGAACCAGCAGAACGGCAACGGCAACACCCAGGGCAACGGCACCACCCAGAACGGCAACGGCTTCCCGGGCGGCGGCATGCCGGGTCAGCAGAACGGCAACGGCAGTACCCGGAACCAGCAGGGCGGTATGCCCGGCGGCCGGACGGGCGGCGGCATGGGCGGCGGCGGTGGCGTCGGTGGCCTGCTGAACGGAGCGAGCGTCAGCTCCCAGGCCAAGAAGCTGCTGGAGACCGACTCGTCCAAGTACACCTGGGTCGCGGCGGCCATCGGCGCGCAGAACGCGGCGAGCTACCAGCTCTCCACCGGCGACCCGGTGATGGCCATCGGCGGCTTCAACGGCACCGACCCGTCCCCGACCCTCGCGCAGTTCAAGCAGTACGTGGCCGACGGCAGGATCCACTACTTCATCTCGTCCGGTACGGGCGGTGGCGGCATGGGCGGCAGCAGCAGCGGTACGTCCTCGCAGATCACGTCGTGGGTCGAGAGGAACTTCAAGAAGGTGACGGTCGGTTCGTCGACCTTCTACGACCTGACCCAGAAGGCGAGCAGCTAGCAACCCGCAGACAGGCAGACAGGCAGACCACACCTGACGGAGAAAAAGTGTTGTACACCGTATAGTAGCCAGCTATACGGTGTATGGCATGTCTGCGTCCCCTCAGAGCCGGTCCCAGGGCCACCCCCAACGCCGACTGATCCTCGGTGTCATCTGTCTCGCCCAGCTCACCGTGCTGCTCGACAACACCGCCCTGAACGTGGCGATCCCCTCCCTCACCAGGGAGCTGGGCGCGGCCACCTCCGACATTCAGTGGATGATCAACGCGTACTCGCTCGTCCAGTCCGGCCTGCTGCTCACGGCGGGCAGCGCGGCCGACGGCTACGGCCGCAAGAAGATGCTGATCGCGGGCCTGGCGCTGTTCGGGGCCGGTTCACTGACCGCCGGACTGGCCGGCAGCACGGGCCAGTTGATCGCCGCACGGGCCGGCATGGGCGTGGGCGGTGCGCTGCTGCTGACCACCACCCTGGCCGTGGCGATGCAGATCTTCACGCCCGACGAGCAGCCGAAGGCCATCGGCATCTGGGCGGCGGTCAACGCGCTGGGTTTCGCGGCGGGTCCGCTGCTCGGCGGGTTCATGCTGAACCACTTCTGGTGGGGAGCGATCTTCCTGGTCAACCTGCCTGTGGTGGCGCTGGGACTGATGGCGGTGGTGGCCCTGGTTCCGGAGTCCAGGGCTGCGTCTTCCCGGGGGACAACCCCCGGACCCCCGGAGCGCGGCGACCGCCCCGACCTCCTCGGCGCACTGCTCTCCACGATCGGCATGGCCGCGCTGGTGTTCGCGGTCATCTCCGGGCCGGAGCACGGGTGGACGTCGGTGCGGGTCCTCGGCACGGCGGCGGTCGCCGCCTTGGTCCTGGCTGCCTTTGCGTACTGGGAGACCCGGATCCGGTACCCCATGCTCGACCTGCACTTCTTCAGGGACCGGCGGTTCACCGGAGCGGTGGCCGGAGCGGTGCTGATCACCTTCGGCATGGGCGGGGCACTGTTCCTGCTCACCCAGCATCTGCAACTCGTGCTTGGTTACGGCCCCTTGGAGGCCGGTCTGCGGACGGCGCCGCTCGCGCTGACGGTCGTCGCGCTGAACTTCTCGGGGCTGTCGGCGAAGTGGTCGGCCAGGCTCGGTACGCCGGTGTCCGTCGCGCTGGGGATGGTGCTGATGGCGGGTGGGCTGGTGTCCATCGCACTGCTGGACTCCGGGGGTTATGCGGGGACGCTGGTCGGGCTGTTGCTGATCGGCGTGGGGGTGTGCGATCGCCAACCCGGCGATGGCGCACGCCATCATGAGCGCGATTCCTCCGGAGAAGGCGGGGGTGGGGGCCGGGATCAACGGGACGCTCGCGGAATTCGGAAACGGGTTGGGGGTCGCCGTGCTCGGCGCGGTACTCAGCTCCCGGGTTCCGTCGGCCCGGTTGGCCGCGGGGTTGGAGACGGGGCAGTTGGTGGGGGCGGTGGCGGTACTGCTGGGTGGGTTCCTGGCCGCCGCGTTGCTGCGTCGCGCTGAGCGGGCAGACTCGGGGGTGGTGGTCGCCTAGGAGCTCGGGTGCAGCGGTTGCCGGGCGGCTGCGGGCTCGTCGTGGTTTCTCGCGCTCACGCGGCGGAGCCGTATCGACACAGCCCCGCGCCCCTTTGGGGCGGCTGCCACCTAGCATCGTGATCAGTCGACGTAAGTCTAGGAAGGTGCGCCAATGGTGAGGGCAGCCGAGCGGGCGGCGCGGACCAGTGTGTGGCTGGAGGGCAAGGTGCGCCGGGGCGGTCGCGGCGGTCAGCCGTCGGGGCTCGACCGGGACCGGATCACCGAGGTGACCGTCCGCCTCCTGGACGGGGAGGGGCTGGCCAAGTTCTCCATGCGCCGGCTGGCCGCCGAGCTGAACGTCACCGCGATGTCCGTCTACTGGTACGTCGACACCAAGGACGACCTCCTCGAACTCGCCCTGGACGCGGTCTTCGGCGAGATCGGCCTGCCGGACCCGGATGCCGACGAGGACTGGCGCGACCAGCTGCGGGCGCTGGCGAGGGAGTACCGCTCGCTGCTGGTCCGCCATCCATGGCTGTCGTCGCTGGCCGGCACCTTCCTCAACATCGGCCCGAACAACCTGGCCTTCGCCCGCGTCGTGCAACGCGTCATCCGCCGCACCGGCCTGCCCACGCACGGCCTGGCGGCGGCCATCTCGTCCGTCTTCCAGTTCGTGTACGGCTTCGGAACGATCGAGGGCCACTTCAACGCCCGCAGCGCCGACTTCGGAATGACCGCGGACGAGTACTTCAAGCACGCCATGAGCGCGGTGACGCAGGACCCGCAGGCCGCCGAGGTCGTCAAGGAGTCCGAGGACATCATGGCGGCCCGCGGCGGCGACACCGTGCACGAGATGTGGGAGCGGGACTTCGACTTCGCCCTGGACCTGCTGGTGGCGGGCATCGAGGCGATGGTGGCCCGGGGCTGACTACTCCTCAGTGGCCAGCCGTGCCGGGAACCCACCCGTGGCCACCGGCCCCCACTTCTCGGGAGTGACCCGGATGATCGACTTCCCCTGCTTCACCATCGCCGCCCGGTACTCGTCCCAGTCCGGGTGCTCGCCGGCGATGTTCCGGTAGTACTCCACCAGCGGTTCCACGGACTCCGGCGAGTCGATGACCTCCGCCGTTCCGTCCACCTGCACCCACGGCCCGTTCCAGTCGTCGCTCAGGACGACGAGGCTGACTCGCTCGTCCCGCTTGGCGTTGCGGGTCTTGGCCCGGTCGGGGTAGGTGGAGACGACGATCCGCCCGGAGTCGTCGACCCCGCAGGTCAGCGGCGAGGCCTGCGGGCCGCCGTCGGCCCTGCGCGTCAGCAGGATCGCGCGGTGGCGGGGCCGTACGAAGTCCAGCAGTTCGTCGAGGGAGACGCGGGTGTTGGTCGCGATGTTCGGTGCCATGGCGTCAGCCTAGGCGCAGGGGCGCTGCTCGGCCTGTCCCTGCTGAGCCTATGTCCGGGCCGGCGGTACGGCTTCTGACAGAACGACCGACAGGCGCCGCGGTCGTGGATGTGCGTCATGCTGCCCAAGCCGTTGTGGCTGCTCTTGTTGACCAGCTTGACCAGGGCGTTCGTTCATTTCCGTGATCTTTACGCCTGCGGCAGCGACTCCCCCTGGACCGCCTGGATGTCCAGCTCCACCTTCAGCGTCGTGCCGATCGCGGCGATACCCGCCTGGAGCACCTGGTTGTAGTTCATGGCGAAGTCCTCGCGGCGGAGTTCCGTCGTCGCACGGAAGGCGGCGCGGGTGCCGCCCCACGGGTCCGCGCCCGTTCCCAGGTACGCCAGGTCCAGGTCCACCGGCCGTACGACCCCGTGCAGCGTCAGCTCGCCGTGCACGGTCCAGCGGTCCGCGCCCGCCGCCGTGAGGCCGGTGGACCGATACGTGATCTCCGGGTACTTCTCGGCGTCCAGGAAGTCCGGTGAGCGCAGATGGTCGTCGCGCATGCCGTTGCCCGTGTCGATCGAAGCAGCGCGGATCATCGCTTCCACCCGCGACTTCTCCACCTCGTCAGGGGCGATCTCGACGCGCCCGGCGAAGTGCGTGAACCGCCCGTGCACGCTGGAGATCCCCAGGTGCTGGGCGACCGCGCCCACCGAGGAGTGCGCGGGGTCGATGGTCCACGGCCCGGGCGGCGGCAGCTCCGTGCCGCCCTGCCGGGCCAGTGTCACCGCGCCGAGCTCGGCCCTTCCGCTCGCCGTGACGAGTGCGCTGGAGGCCACGGGCGCATACCCGACGGCCGTGACGATGACGGTGTAGGCCCCCGGGGCGAGGTCGGTGGCGTCCCGTACGGCTCCCTCGGCGTCCGCCTCCGCGCGCAGCACCTGCGTGCCGGTCATGTCGGTCACCGTGACGACCGCGTGCGACACGGCCCATCCGTCCCGCGTACGGATCTTCGCGGTCAGTCCCATCCCGTTTCTCCCTGCAGTGAAGCCGGTCGTAAAGCTGGTCGAAAAACTGGTCCCAAAGAGACCGGCCCGTGGCACCGGGCGCACACCTCCGCTCAGAGCGCGCGCACCGTCCGCCACGGGCCGGAGTTCGAACACAGGGCCTCCCCGGCAGACCCGGCCTGGGCCGCGGGGGCTGGCACGCCCTCCCCCAGAAGGGGTGCCCCCATGACCCCGCTCACCGGCGGCGCTGTGCACCGCTCGTCGGAGTCGGCCCGGCCCGCCGGGCAGGCCCTACTCGCCCGGGTGGGCCAGTTCGATGTCGTGGTCGTCGACTCCGCGGCCGTTCACCGTGAGGGCGGTCGCGACCGGCGGGTAGCCCGTCGCGATGACCGTGTAGTCACCGCCGTTCAGGTCGGTGAAGGCGTAGGCGCCGTCCGTGCCGGTGGTAGCTGTCCCGACCACGTTGCCCGCCGCGTCGACCAGGGTGACCCGGGCGTCGGCCAGCGGGCCGTGCGGGGCGCGTACGACGCCCTGGAGCTGAGCGCCCGAGTCGAGGTCGATCTCGATACGGGTGACTCCGGTGCCGCCCACCTCGACGGGCAGGGCGCGCGGCCGGTACCCGGGGGCGTTCACCGCGACGGTCACGGCACCCGGTACCAGCTCCGCGAGGGAGAACTCGCCCTGCTCACCGGTGGCGACGGTGGCCAGCAGCTCTCCGCGCACATCGGTCACGATGACCATCGCGTCCTTGACGGGCAGCGTGGTCTCGGCGGCCCGCACCACACCGCTCAGCCCGCTGGTGCCGCTGAGCAGGATGTCGTACGAGACCGGCTCGCCGTTCACCACGACCGTGGATGCCTGCGGCTGGAAACCGTCGGCGGCGGCGATCAGGACGTAGCTGCCCACGCTCGGCGCCTCGAGGGCGTAGGAGCCGTCGGCCTGCGCGACCGAACGGCCCAGCTGCCGTCCCGCCAGCGAGATCAGCGTGACGGCGGCCTGCGGCACGGGCGCGCTCTCGTTGCCGCGGACGAAGCCGCGGACCGGGATCCCGCCGGAACCGGCCGACTCCTCGGGCCGGGCGATGGTCGCCACGGCGGCAAGTTGCTGCGTGCCGTCGGCGGCAAGCTCGGTGTCGGACACGGCCCAGCTCGGGGCCTTCTCGGCGGCCGGAGCCGAAGCCGGGGCCGGGGCCTCGACGGCGGCCGGAGCGGCCTGAGACCCGACCGGCGTCCCGTCCGCGGCAGCGGCCTGCGCCAGCGCGCCCTTGGTCTTCAGCGGGACCTCCTTGATGAACAGGGTGATCAGGAACGCGACGGCCGCGAGGGCGCCGGCGATCAGGAAGACGTCGGCGATGCCGTGGCCGTACGCGCTCTCCATGAGGGTGCGGATCGGGGCCGGCAGCTTGCCGAGGTCCGGGATGCTGTCGGTGGACGAGCTGGAACCGGCCAGCGCCGCACGGTACTGCGGGTCGAGGGCGGCGATGCCGTCCTTGACGTAGTGCGTGATCCGGTGGGCCATCACCGCGCCCAGCGCGGACACGCCGACCGCACCGCCGAGCGAGCGGAAGAAGGTGACCGTGGAGCTGGCGGAGCCGAGGTCGCTCGGGTCGACCTGGTTCTGCGTGCACAGCACCAGGTTCTGCATCATCATGCCGATGCCGAGACCCAGCAGCGCCATGAAGATCGACATCTTCCAGTACGCGGTGTCGTAGCGGATGGTGCCGAGCAGACCGAGGCCCGCCGTCACCAGCACGCCGCCGATGACCAGCCACGCCTTCCAGCGCCCGGTGCGGGTGATGAACTGCCCGGAGACGGTGGAGGAGATGAACAGCCCGCCGATCATCGGGATGGTCATGACGCCCGACATCGTCGGGGACTTGTCACGGGCCAGCTGGAAGTACTGGCTGAAGAAGACCGTGCCGGTGAACATCGCGACACCGACGAAGAGCGAGGCCAGCGACGCGAGCGTGATGGTGCGGTTGCGGAACAGCCGCAGCGGGATGATCGGCTCGCTCGCCTTCGACTCGACGAGCACGAAGACCAGACCGAGGACGATCGAACCGCCGACCATCGCGTACGTCTGCCAGGACAGCCAGTCGTACTTGTCACCGGCGAAGGTGACCCAGACCAGCAGCAGCGAGACGGCGGCGGCGATGAAGAAGGCGCCGGCCCAGTCGACCTTCACGTCCCGCTTCACGACCGGCAGGTGCAGGGTCTTCTGCAGCACGATCAGCGCGAGGACGGCGAAGGGGACACCGACGTAGAAGCACCAGCGCCAGCCGAGCCAGCTGGTGTCGGTGATGACGCCGCCGAGCAGCGGGCCGCCGACGGTGGCGACGGCGAAGGTCGCGCCGAGGTAGCCGGAGTAACGGCCGCGCTCCCGCGGGGAGATCATCGCGGCCATGACGATCTGGGCGAGGGCGGACAGACCGCCGACGCCGATGCCCTGGACGACACGGCAGGCGATCAGCATGCCGGCGTTCTGCGACAGGCCGGCGGCCGCGGACCCCAGGACGTAGATGACCAGGGCTATCTGGACGAGCGCCTTCTTGCTGTACAGGTCGGCGAGCTTGCCCCACAGGGGAGTGGCCGCGGTCATCGACAGCAGGGCGGCGGTGACGACCCAGGTGTAGGCGGACTGGCCGCCGCCGAGGTCGCTGATGATGTGCGGCAGGGCGTTGGTGACGATCGTGGACGACAGGATCGCCACGAACATGCCGAGCAGCAGACCGGAGATCGCCTCCATGATCTGCCGGTGCGTCATCGGGGCGTACTCGGCGGAGCCTCCCCCGTGCTTGGCATGAGCCCGCACACCGGCTGGTGTGGTCGTTGCCATGGGCTTCCTTCTCTTAAGTGCTTGCGGGTGTACGGGTGGTCGGTTCGAGTTCGTGTGCGGGGGGCGGGAGCCGGGGCGGCAGGGCGCGGCAGTCGTCGAAGCTGGCCCGCAGGCGTTCCATGAGACGGCTGAGCTGGGCGACCTCCTCGTCGCTCCAGTCGGCGAGCCGCTCGGCCAGCAGCTGTGTGGTCCGCTCGGACAGCGCCTCCAGCTGGGCCAGGCCCGTGGGTGTGAGGTGCAGGATCCGGGACCGCTTGTCCGCCGGGTCGGGGGACCGGTCGATCCAGCCGCGCTCGGCGAGGTGCGCGACATGGCGGCTGGTGACCGACATGTCCACGGACAGCAGCTCGGCGAGCCTGCCCATGCGCATGTCGCCGTGGCGTCCGAGAAGGATCAGCACCGCGGCACTGCCGCTCGGGCAGTGGGACGGCATGATCCGCCCCAGCTCCCGCTTCACCGCGCCGAAGGCGCTGAACTGCCGGAGCAGCTCCTCGTACTGCGCCCGCTCGGCCATCACACCTCCCGCATTCGTTGCTTAGGGCAACCATAGAAGTTGTTGGTTGCTGCAGGCAAACAAAATGCCCCGGATGCTGGACAAAAACTTGGCAAAGGCAAGTATTGCGAACGTAAACATGCAGGTGAGAGTGGTTGCGGCTGTGAACCGCCCCCCACTTGGGCCACAACCACTGATTCGCTAGGGTCTCGGGCTATGGCTAACCCCCAGGGCCCCCAGGGCAACCACGACCCCGCAGGCAGCACCCAGATGTTCCGCGCGTTCGTCGACGAGGGCCCGCAGGGCCGCCGTCAGCAGCAGGCGCCCGCGCCGGCCGGTCCGCGCATCGGCCTGATCGTCGGCATCGTCGTGGCCGTGGCGGTCGTGGCGGCCGTCGCCTGGCTGGCACTCAAGTAGGGCGTACCGCTACTTCCACTGGACGGTGACGTCCCGCGTCTCGACATGCATGCCCAGCGGCACACGCCACGCGTCGACGCACACCGTCCAGGTCTTGTCCTTCCGCGCTCCGGCCCCGATCGGCACCGGAAGCCCGGCGGTCGACTCGACCGTCCCCCAGTCGATGCCGAGCGCCCCGATGACGTGCGTCCCGAAGGTCACCTCACCGGAACGCACCGCGGTCCCCCCGGAGTTGGCGAAGTCCAGGGTGACGTCTTCGCACCAGCGCCTGTCGGTGGCTTCACGGACCGGGTCGCTCCAGGTGAGCGCGGCGGGTCCAGCGGGTGCCGCACGGCTGGGAGTTGCCGTCGGCGACGGCGAATCCGGTGTCGTACGACCGGACTTGGTTCCGCCGATGGACGGCGCCGGATCGGGCGATGTCGGTACGGCTGTCTCCGGTACGTTGCCCGAGCTGCTGCCCGGTGCAGGGGAGTCGCGCTTCTCCGAGTCGCCGTCCAGTGGCACCAGCGTCACACCGCCCGTCGGAGCCGCTGCCGTGGCGGAGGCCTGGGGCGCACCGCCGACCACCCCCGTTGCCACGTACCCCTCACCCCGGCCGCCGCCCCCGCACGCGGCCAGTGCGGCGCCCAGACAGACGACGGCCGCCGACGCGCCGATCACGGCGCCTCGACGGCCATGTGTCCATGTCGTCCCAGGAATCCCACGCAGCATCGCGCCATGGTGGCTGACGCTCCGTCAAATAGGAACCCTCAGGCGACTCCTGAGGAGGATCAGTCGGAGATGAGCCCCTCCCGCAGCTGCGCCAGCGTCCGCGTCAGCAGCCGGGAGACGTGCATCTGGGAGATGCCGACCTCCTCGCCGATCTGCGACTGGGTCATGTTGGCGAAGAAGCGGAGCATGATGATCTGCCGCTCGCGGGGCGGGAGTTTGGCCAGCAGGGGCTTGAGGGACTCGCGGTACTCGACGCCCTCCAGCGCGGTGTCCTCGTAGCCGAGGCGGTCCGCGAGGGAGCCCTCGCCGCCGTCGTCCTCGGGCGCCGGGGAGTCGAGCGAGGAGGCCGTGTACGCGTTGCCGACCGCGAGGCCGTCGACCACGTCCTCCTCGGAGACGCCGAGCACGACGGCGAGTTCGGGGACGGTCGGGGAGCGGTCCAGCTTCTGGGAGAGCTCGTCGCTGGCCTTGGTGAGGGCCAGGCGCAGCTCCTGCAGCCGGCGCGGGACGCGCACCGACCACGAGGTGTCGCGGAAGAACCGCTTGATCTCGCCCACGACCGTCGGCATCGCGAACGTCGGGAACTCCACGCCGCGTTCGCAGTCGAAGCGGTCGATCGCCTTGATCAGGCCGATCGTGCCGACCTGGACGATGTCCTCCATCGGCTCGTTGCGCGAGCGGAAGCGGGCCGCCGCGTAGCGCACCAGCGGGAGGTTGAGTTCGATGAGGGTGTCCCGGACGTACGCACGCTCGGGGCTGTTCTCGTCGAGTGCGGCGAGCCGCAGGAAAAGGGAGCGGGACAGGGTGCGGGTGTCGATGGCATCCGAGGCCGGAGGGGCCGGGATGTCAGCGGCCGTAAGGGCCGGGGCCGGTGCGGTGTCGACGGCTGCCACCTCATCGATGGAGCCGAGCACGGCGTCGGCGGGCGCGGACTCGCTCTTCGTGAGCGTGAGCACCTTCGAGCTGCCCTGATCTGCGGACATGCCACCCCCTCTGGGTCGCGGGACGGTCGTGGCCGAGGCTCCTCCGGTGAGGAGTTCAGCCTTCACCTGAATACCGGAGCCGAAGCCACGGCAAACGCGCTTGGGGAAGAATGTCACATGTCGGCAACACGCTGTAGTGACATGTCGACATGCGAGATGCGAATCAGCCCTGGAAAGAGGGGGTCTGAGGCCTTTTCAGCGCAGAACTGTCGGGAACGGCCCTGGTGAGCGATTCGCTCGTGCCGGTTACGGCTCGCTCCTGTTTGCGGTTATGCCTCGATCCGATTCGCGGACCGCAGTCGCTGGAAGCTACGCGCGAGTAGCCGTGAGACATGCATCTGGGAGACGCCGAGTTCCGCACTGATCTGCGACTGGGTGAGGTTGCTGTAGTAGCGCAGAAGAAGGATTCTCTGTTCCCGTTCCGGAAGTTGTACGAGGAGATGGCGGACGAGGTCGCGGTGCTCGACGCCGTCCAGGGCCGGGTCCTCGTAGCCGAGCCGGTCGAGGAGCCCCGGCAGTCCGTCGCCCTCCTGCGCGGCCTCCAGGGAGGTCGCGTGGTACGAGCGGCCGGCCTCGATGCAGGAGAGCACCTCCTCCTCGGTGATGCGCAGCCGTTCGGCGATCTCGGAGGTCGTCGGGGTGCGCCCGAACGCGGTCGTCAGGTCCTCGGTCGCGCTGTTGACCTGCACCCACAGCTCGTGCAGACGGCGCGGGACGTGGACCGTGCGGACGTTGTCCCGGAAGTACCGCTTGATCTCGCCGACGACGGTCGGCATCGCGAAGGTCGGGAACTGTACGCCCCGGTCCGGGTCGAACCGGTCGATCGCGTTGATGAGCCCGATGGTGCCGACCTGGATCACGTCCTCCATCGGCTCGTTGCGGGAGCGGAAGCGGGCGGCCGCGTAGCGCACGAGCGGGAGGTTGGCCTCGATGAGCGCCCCGCGCACCCGGTTGTGTTCCGGTGTGCCCGGCCCGAGCCCCTTGAGTTCGCCGAAGAGCACCTGGGTGAGGGCCCGGGTGTCGGCGCCGCGGCTGCGCGGCGGTGCGGCCTCCGGCGGGGCCTCAGGGGCCTCCAGGGGCGGTGCTTGAGGCGCAGTACTGGCCGGCACGGTCAACTCCACCTCGCAATCGATCAACGTCTTCGGCAAAAGCGGTCATAGCATCACAAGAGATGTGCACTGTGTGCAAGCACCGCATTACGCCGTGTTGAGGGCAAGTTGGGATCAATAGGGGCTCAATACGCATAAAGGCCCTGCGCCTTTCCGGCGCAGGGCCCAGCGGGGTCCGGCTCAGTATTCGTAGTCGGCGATCACCCAGGTGGAGAACTCCTTCCACAGCGTCACGCCCGCCTGGTGCTCCGGGTGCTCGACGTAGCGCCGCAGCGCGGCCGCGTCGTCGAAGCCGGAGTTGATGGCGAAGTCGTACGCGATGGGGCGATCGCTGAGGTTCCAGCCCAGCTCCCAGAAGCGGATCTCGGGGATCTTCCCGTCCAGCGACCGGAAGGCGTCGACGCCCTCCAGGACGCGCGGGTCGTCGCGCTCGACGCCCTCGCCGAGCTTGAACAGGACGAGATGGCGGATCATGTGCGCTCCTAGCTGCGGGCCTAGTGGGCGCCGTTGGCGAGCCAGGTGAAGAAGTCGCCTATGGCCTTGGCGGCGTCCGATATGCCCTCGAACCCTATCTGGACGTAGTCGGCCGCCTTGGCCGGGTCCGTGACGATCACGTACAGCGCGAAGACCACGAGCACATAGACGGCGATCTTCTTGGCATTCACCGCCATCGCGGCCTCCCCTGTCACTGTTGCCCCAACGACCGCACATGATCGCACAAAGGGCCCCGTCTCTCGACGGGGCCCTTCCCAAAGCGGTAGCGGAGGGATTTGAACCCTCGGTGACTTGCGCCACACTCGCTTTCGAGGCGAGCTCCTTCGGCCGCTCGGACACGCTACCGAGGGAGACCTTACAGCACGCCGGGCAGTGCTTTGAAATCGGTATTCGGGGGTCGGTGTTCAGGGGGCGGTCTTCAGCGGGAGCGGAAGAATTCGGTGAGGATTCGGGCGCAGTCTTCGGCGAGTACGCCCTCGATCACCTCGGGGCGGTGGTTGAGCCTCCGGTCGCGTACGACGTCCCAGAGCGAGCCGGCCGCGCCGGCCTTCTCGTCGCGGGCGCCGTAGACGACACGGTCCACGCGGGACTGCACGAGCGCGCCCGCGCACATCGTGCAGGGCTCCAGCGTGACGACCAGGGTGCAGCCGGACAGCCGCCACTCCCCGAGGTCGGCCGCCGCCCGGCGGATCGCGAGGATCTCGGCGTGCGCCGTCGGATCGCCGGTGGCCTCGCGCTCGTTGTGTCCGGCCCCGAGCACGGTCGTACCGTCCGAGGCCAGTACGACGGCGCCCACGGGCACGTCGGCGCCGGCCCGCCCGGCCTCGTCCAGGGCGAGCCGCATCGCGGCCCGCCAGCGGTCGCGGACCGGGTCGGGGGTGCCTCCTGTGGTCGCTGCAGCGGTCAGCGGACGGTCTCCAGGACCTCCGAGGCGCCCAGGGCCTCGGCGATCGTGTTCAGGGCGTCCTCGTCCAGGGTGCGCAGCTCCTTGGCGCTGACACCGAGGTCGTCGAGGATCTCGGCGTCGCCGACGGGGCTGTGCGGCACGGACTCGGCGGACGGCGTGTCCTCGTCGCCGTCGTCCTCGTCCTCACCGTCCTCTGTGCCGTCGAGGTCGAGGGAGTCCAGGTCGGCGTCGTCGTCGCCGGGCTCCCTTCCGAGTAGTTCGTCGGTGAGCAGGATCTCGCCGTAGCTGCTGCGGGCAGCGGCGGCGGCGTCCGAGACGTAGATACGAGGGTCGTCCTCGCCGTCGATACGGACGACGCCGAACCACGTTTCTTCCTGCTCGATCAGGATGAGCACCGTGTCGTCCTCGGTCGAGGCTTCCCGGGCGAGGTCGGCCAGATCCGACAGGGTCTCCACATCGTCGAGCTCTGTGTCGCTCGCTTCCCACCCGTCTTCGGTGCGCGCGAGCAGTGCGGCGAAGTACACCGTGACTCTCCCACTGGTCTTAGGCGTGCCGGTTGGAGGTCCCCCCGGCGGGGCTCAGGGCGGGGAGAGCTGTGCTCCGAGCCCCACCCACTCGGAATCGTGGCAGAAACAAGGCGTTCAGGGGACGTCTTCGACACCCTGTGTCCGCCGTCTTTGATCGACCACGAGCCGGATCGTACGCGGCGATCGGCGTGTGCACGCAACGGGTTGCCCTCAGGCGCGTCCCGAGTCGGACCGCAGCTACCAGCGGAAGGTGCGCATGCGCATGGCGTGGCGCAGCCGTGCGGTCTTGGCGCGCCTGGGCTGCACACGGTCCCGCAGCTCACGGGCTTCGGCGAGGTCACGCAGGAACTGGGCCCTGCGGCGCCGGCGCTCGGCGTCGGTCTCGGCCGACGGCGAGTCCTGTCGGGTTTCACGCTCAGGCAGGTCAGGCATAGGCACACCACCCCCCGGTACGTCCTCCCACTTTCCCTCTGATGGGCGGTTTGATGCCAGCGCAAGGCCCAAGGGGGCGCGGTTACTGTTAGGGCATGCGTCTCCACGTCGTCGACCACCCCCTGGTCGCCCACAAGCTCACCACGCTGCGCGACCAGCGCACCGACTCCGCGACCTTCCGCCGTCTCGCCGACGAGCTGGTCACCCTGCTCGCCTACGAGGCCACGCGTGACGTGCGCACCGAACAGGTCGACATCACGACGCCGGTCTCCTCGACCACCGGCGTCAAGCTCGCCCGCCCGCGCCCCCTGGTGGTGCCGATCCTGCGGGCCGGCCTCGGCATGCTCGACGGCATGATGCGGCTGCTGCCGACCGCCGAGGTGGGCTTCCTCGGCATGATCCGCAACGAGGAGACGCTGCAGGCGTCGACGTACGCCTCCCGCATGCCCGAGGACCTCTCAGGCCGTCAGGTGTACGTCCTGGACCCGATGCTGGCCACCGGTGGCACGCTGGTCGCGGCGATCCAGGAGCTGATCAAGCGTGGTGCGGACGATGTGACCGCGGTGGTGCTGCTTGCGGCGCCCGAGGGCGTCGAACTCATGGAGCGGGAGCTGGCGGGGACGCCGGTGACGGTCGTGACGGCGGCCGTCGACGAGCGGCTCAATGAGCACGGGTACATCGTGCCGGGGCTCGGGGACGCGGGGGATCGCCTCTACGGGGCGGCTGAGTAGGGTTTCGCCCCTTCGTCGTGGGGGCGCGGATGTCTGGCGACTGCCAGTCCGTTGTGGCTGGTCGCGCAGTTCCCCGCGCCCCTGAAGGGGCGCTCTCAGCAGCTCTTCTTCGAAGAAGTGGGCGCCGGCTGCGGATTCGCCAGTGCCGCCAAGGCCTTGTCGGCAGCCGCCTTGGGAGTGAGGTCCTTGAAGGCGGTGCCGAGGATCAGGTCGACGTCCGTGCCCTTGCGGGTGTCGGCCCGCTTGTCGGCGCCGGCGAGCTGGGTGGCGAGCACGGGAAGTGAGCTGTTCAGGGAGGGCGGGGCGCCGAGCAGTATGCCGGTGCCCTTGACCTTCTTGTCGAACTCCTTGGACGCGTTGCCCACATCGCCGATCTTGAAGCCGCGCTTCTTCAGCTCGTCCGCCGTGCTCTTGGCCAGACCGCTGCGGGGCGTGGCGTTGTAGACGTTGACCGTGATCGTGCCGGGCTTGGGGAGGGCCGGCCTCTTCGTGTCGGCCGACGGGCTCACCTTGGTTGCGCAGTCCGCCTTGGGGCCGGCCGCCGAGGCCTTCTCGCCGCCACCGGTGAAGAGGTCGATGAGCTGCAGCGTGCCCCAGCCGACCAGGCCGAGCGCGGCGACGGAGGCCACCAGGGCGACCCCGAGCCTGCCGCGCCGGCGCCTGCGCATCCGTGGGTATTTGTCCCCCGTGATCCGGTACTTGCCGCCCATGCCCGGGGGGGTCAGCATGCTCATGAGCGCAGCGTAGTGCGCCCGGGCGGCGATGCCTACTAGATGATCATTCGAGGCCGCACAGGTGAACCCGAAAGGGCCAAGCCGTTACCGGCAGGCCTTCCGGGCTCGTGTCAGTCGAGTTCGAGCACGCGCGCGTGCAGCACCTGGCGCTGCTGCAGCGCGGCCCGCACCGCGCGGTGGAGGCCGTCCTCGAGATACAGGTCGCCCTGCCACTTGACGACGTGTGCGAACAGGTCGCCGTAGAAGGTCGAGTCCTCGGCCAGGAGGGTCTCCAGGTCGAGCTGTCCCTTGGTGGTGACGAGCTGATCGAGGCGGACCGGGCGCGGCGCGACGTCCGCCCACTGCCGGGTGCTTTCCCGGCCGTGGTCGGGGTACGGCCGGCCGTTTCCGATGCGCTTGAAGATCACACGGAAAGCCTACCGGTCAAGACCTTCCGGGCGCAGCCATGGCGACGCAGTGCGGAGACCGAAAAGAAGTTGCAAACCGGGGCAAACAATCCGTACGGGTGTTACGCACAGGCTGTGGACGGAGGGCGCCGGCCCGGCGGAGGCGGTGGGTCCACGGGGGAATGCCCGCCTCCGCCGGCGGAATCAGCGGTCCCGTTCCTTCGGGGGCTGCTCGGTTTCCGGCTTCTTCAGATTCTGTTTCGGTGCGTTGCGTGCGGCTTCCGCGCGCAGCAGGGCGCGCAGGACCGCGTACGGGTCGGTGGGCATGGCTGTGTTCCTTGGTTCCTCGCGTGGTGACTGACTTTTCCGGGGGCCGGGGTCTGTCAGCAGCGCAGGACCACGGAGCGCAGCGCCTGCAGGGTGTGCGGCGGCCGGGGCGGGGCGGGGAGGGGGCGGTCCGCCGGGGTGTCGCGGGGCGGGGCCTGAAGAGGGGCGGGGCGCAGGGCCACGACGGTGCGGTGCAGGGCGTCGGCCGGTGGCCGCAGGGCCGCGTCCAGGGCGTCGTACTCGACGATCTCCGTGGCGGCGGACGGTGCCGCGTGCACCTCCGCGTGGGTGCCCGGTACCAGCAGGGCGAGCAGCAGGACGAGCGTCCGCAGCCAGGCGTGGCCGCGGGACAGGCTTCGTACGGTGCTCACGGGAGGTCATTTGCCCACGGTTTGTCCCACGTTCAGCATGTCGGGGCCGAGAACCGCCCGTTCGGGGGACCCCGTGCGGCTCAAAGGGTGCGTGGCGCCCGGCCCCGGATGCGGATCGCGGTGACGATCTCGACCACGCCGACCGCGACCAGCCAGATCCCGCCGACCAGGGTGAGGACGGCGACCGATTCGAACGGCGAGTCGATCAGCACGATTCCGCCGAGAAAGGTGACGATCCCGAGGAAGATCTGCCAGCCGCGGGCCGGCATGGTGCTGTCGGAGGCGGCGGCCAGGGTCTGGGTGATTCCGCGGATGAGCCAGCCGATGCCGATCCACAGGGCCAGCAGCAGGATCGACCGCATCGGGCCGCGCAGACAGAACAGGCCCAGCAGGATCGACAGGGAGCCGCTGATGAAGGCGAGGACGCGCAGCGCCGTCGTCCTGTGCGTGCCGAAGGCGGCGACCAGCTGGAAGATGCCGCTGATCAGGAGGTAGACGCCGAAGAGGACGCCGACCGCGAGCAGGGGGGCGCCGGGCCAGACCAGAACCAGGAGGCCGAGGACCAGGGAGGCGACGCCGGTGAGCAGGACGACCTGCCAGGCGGCGCGGGAGAGGGCGTGCAGGGGGCCTTCGAAGGGGGGCTCCGGCTCATGCGGGCCCGTCGCGCGTCCGGCGGCGTGGACCTTGCGGTCGTCGAACTGCGGGCCCCGGGAGGAGCCGTTCGATGGCTCGGTCATGTTCCATGCTTGGACCCGCGGCGGGCGCCGCGCCACCCCTGGGAGCCGGTCGGCTGACGGCCGTCCCCCGATGCCTTGCGCTACTTCCCGGCGGCCTTCGCGGCCTTCGCGGCCGCCTTCATCTCCTGCTTGTGGGCCCGCACCTTGGCCAGCGACTCGGGTCCCTCGATGTCGGCGACGGAACGGTGGCAGTCCGCCTCGCCGTATCCGCCCGCGGCCTCCCGCCAGCCCTTGGGCCGTACGCCGAGCTGCTTGCCCAGCAGTGCGAGGAAGATCTGCGCCTTCTGCTTGCCGAAGCCGGGCAGCTCCTGCAGGCGCTTCAGGAGCTCACGGCCGTCGGCCACGTTCTTCCAGACGAGCTCGGCGTTGCCGTCGTAGTGCTCGACGAGGTACTGGCACAGCTGCTGGACGCGCTTGGCCATGGACCCCGGGTAGCGGTGCACGGCCGGCTTCTCGGACAGGAGCGCGGCGAAGGCGTCCGGGTCCATCACGGCGATCTCGTGCGCGTCCAGGTCGTCGGCGCCGAGCCGGTCCGCGATCGTCCGGGGCCCCTTGAACGCCCACTCCATCGGGACCTGCTGGTCCAGCAGCATCCCGACGAGGGCGGCGAGCGGCGATCGTCCGAGGAGCTCGTCGGCCTTGGGGTCCTGGGCGAGGTGGAGGGTGACGTCCATGACCCCGATCATCCCTCTTTCACGCCTCGCGTACGATTCCAGCACGAATTACTAAGGCAAGGCTTGCCTAAAGACGCAGGGGGTTGCAGCGTGACGACCGAGATCTACCGTGACGCGTGGGGCATCCCGCACCTGCGCGCCGGCAGCACCCGCGAACTCGCCCGCGCACAGGGCCTGGTGACCGCCCGCGACCGCGCCTGGCAGCTGGAGGACGGGCGGCACCGCGCGCAGGGCACCTCGGCGTCCTTCCTCGGCCCCGAGGCCCTGCACTGGGACCTGTTCGCCCGGCGGGCCCGCCTCGACGACACCGCCCGGCGCTGCTGGGCGGCCCTGGAGGAACGGGACCCCGAGACGTCGGACTGGGTACGGGCGTACGTCGACGGGGTAAACGACGGACTGGACAGCGGTCCTACGGCCCCTGAGTTCGAAGTCGTCGGCCTCACCCCGGGGCGCTGGGAGCCCTGGACCCCGCTCGGTGTCTGGCTCGCCACGCACATCCTGTTCGCCGGGTTCCCGGCCAAGCTGTGGCGCGAGGAGGCCGCGGCGCACCTGGGCGAGGAGGCCGTCGGCCTGTTCGCCGCCGACGGGCCCGGCAGTTCCGGCAGCAACGGCTGGCTGGTCGGCGGGGCGCGGACCACGACCGGTCACGCCGTGATCGCGGGCGACCCGCACCGCTTCATCGAGGACCCCGGCGTCTACCAGCAGATCCACCTCTCCTGCCCGGAATTCGACGTGGTCGGTCTCGCCGTGCCGGGTGTTCCCGGCATCGCCCACTTCGGCCACACCGGCACGGTCGCCTGGGCGATCACCAACGCCATGGCCGACTACCAGGACCTGTACCGGGAGCGGCTGCGGGGTGCGGGGGCGGGGGTGGAGGCCCTCGGGCCGGACGGGGTGTGGCGGCGGGTGTCCCGGCACACGGAGACCGTGGAGGTTGCGGGGGAGGAGGCGGTCGAGGTCGAGGTGATCGAGACTGAGCGGGGGCCGGTGATCGCCGGGGGGAATTTCTTCGCCCCCGCCGCCCCTTCCCTTCCCGTCCCTGGGGGCTCTGCCCCCAGACCCCCGTTCGGCCCTGAAGGGGCCTCGTCCTCAAACGCCGGACGGGCTGAGGGGCTTGCCCTTCGTTACCCGCCCCGTGTCACCGGTGATCTTGGCTTCAGTGCCCTTCTGCCCCTCCTGCGGTCCCGGCGGGTCGCCGATGTGGATCGTGCCGTTGATCTGTGGGCCGAGCCCGTCAACGTCGTTCAGGCCGCCGACACCGAAGGTGGTCTGCTGCATCGCGTCGCGGGGCGGGTGCCGGTGCGTGCCGAGGCGAATCGGCATCGGCTGGTCCCGGCCTGGGAGCCAGGACACGAATGGCAGGGCTGGCACGAGATGCCGAGCGCCGCCGAACTCACCGACTCCGTCGCCGTGATGGCCAACCAGCGCGGCCTCGCCACCCCGCTCGGCGTCGAGTTCGCCCCGCCCCACCGCGCCGAGCGGATCGCCGCGCTCCTGTCGGAGAAGGAGCAGTGGTCGGCCGGCGACATGCCGGCGATCCACACGGACACCCATCTCGCGTCCGCCGCACCCCTGTTGGACCACCTGGCCGCCCTCGAAGACCTCTCCCCCGAGGCCGCCGCCCTCCGCGACCGCCTTCTGCGCTGGGACCGCCGCATGGATGCGAGCAGCACCGACGCGGCCGTCCACGCGGCGGTGCGCGGCGCGGTCGTACGGCATCTCGCGGCGCACCCTTCCTTCGCCGCGCTCACCACTCCGCCCGCCTACCCCGAGGTCTTCCTCCCCTGGCTCGCCCTGCGCCCGCGCATCGGCTTCGCCCTCGAACACCTGCTGCGCGCCGAGGAGCTGTACGGCGTCGACCGGGCGGACGTCGTGCGGGCGGCCCTGGAGGAGGTGGCCGCCGAGCCGCCCGCCGGCACCTGGGGTGACACCCACCGGCTCGCTCCCTGGCGGGCGCTCACCGGGACGCCGTACGAGGGGCCGGGTCTGTCCGGCGACCACGACTGCGTGCTGTGCACCTCCGCCGTGCCGGGGGTGACGGATCTGGCCGCGCGCGGGCCGGCCGCCCGTTACGTGTGGGATCTGGCCCGCCGCGAGGACAGCCTGTGGGTCGTCCCCTTCGGCGCGTCCGGCGTGCCGGGCTCGCCCCACCACGACGACCAACTCCCCTTGTGGCTCAAGGGGGATCTGGTCCCGGTCGTCACCGACTTCGCCCGCCTGGAGAAGGAAACCGATGACTGACGTGTACGTCCACGAGGAGAGCGTCGACGGTTTCGGCACCGTCCGTATCCGTCCCCTCGACCCGCACGCAGACGCGGAGGTCGTCCACCGCTGGGCCGCCGAGGAGCGTGCCGTCTTCTGGGGCATGAACGGCCTCAGCCGGGACCAAGTGGCCGGGATCTACGCCCACATGGACACCCTCGACACCCATCACGCCTTCCTGCTGCTCAAGGACGGCACGCCGGCCGTACTGCTCCAGACGTACGAGCCGGAGGCCGACCGGGTGAGTGAGTGTTACGAGGTGCAGGGCGGCGACCTCGGCATCCATGTCCTGCTCGCGCCCGCCGGCCCGGACGGCGCGCGGCCCGGCTGGTCGGCGGTGCTGCTCGGGGTCATCGCGTCGTACGTACTGAAAGGCCTGGAGCGGCGCCGGATCGTCGTCGATCCCGATGTGCGGAACGAGAAGGCGATCGCTCGTTTCCTGCGGCAGGGGTTCGAGGCCGGGCCGGTGGTCGTGCTGCCCGAGATCGACGTCCCGGACGTGTACCTGCCCGAGAAGAAGGCTCAACTGGCCTTTCTGCGCCGGGAGGTAGCCTTCCCCGAATGACTCCTGAGGACCTCGTCGCGCACTACGGACTGGAACCGATCCCGCGCGAGGGCGGACTGTTCCGCCAGACCTGGGCGGGCCCCGAGCGCGCCGACGGACGGCCGGAGGGCACCGCGATCGTCGCCCTGCTGACGGCGGACGACCACTCGGCCCTGCACCGCCTGCCCACCGACGAGATCTGGCACTTCTACCTCGGCGACCCGCTGGAGCTGCTGCTCCTCGCCCCGGACGGGACGTCCAGGACGGTGGTGCTCGGACCGGACGTCCTGGGCGGCCAGCAGCCCCAGACGACCGTGCCGGCCGGCACCTGGATGGGCGGGCGGGTCGTCGCGGGCGGGGCGTGGACGTTCTTCGGGTGCACGATGGCGCCCGGGTTCACCTACGAGGGTTACGAGCACGGGGACGCGGGCGAGCTCACGGCGCGGTATCCGGCCGAGGCCGACCGGATTGCGCAACTGTGCCGTCCATGAAGCTGCTGGAGGGACAGGTCGCCCTGGTCACGGGTGCGAGCGGCGGCATCGGCCGGGTCGGCGTGGTGAGGTGTCGGCGGCTTCGTGGGTGGGGGTGAATCGGCTCGGCGTGGTGAGTGGTCGGCGGTTCGTATGCGTACCTGTCCGGAAGGCGGTAAAGGGCCGGGACGGAGGGTGGCGTGGGGTGTGACGGTGAGGGCAGGGGGCGGCAGCGGCGACGAGGGCTCCGCGGGTACCGGGGGGTTCAGGGGCTGGTGCTGCTGGGTGCCGTGCTGGTCCTGCTCGTCCTGGGCGGTGCGGGGCCCGCGTCGGCGCACGCGGCGCTCAAGTCCACCGACCCCGAGGACGGAACCGTCCTCAGGTCGGCACCCCGCTCCATCACCCTGACGTTCACCGAGTCCGTCGGTCTGCTCGACGACTCCTTCCGTGTCCTGGACCCGGACAACCGGCGTGTGGACATCGGCGAGGCCCAGCACGCCAAGGGCCGCTCCGACACGGCGAGCGTGACCCTGCCCGCGAAGCTCGCGAAGGGCACGTACGTCGTGGCCTGGCGGGTCGTCTCGGCGGACAGCCACCCGGTGGGCGGCGCGTTCACCTTCTCGGTCGGCAAAGCCTCCGCGACGGTCGCCACGGTGGACACCGGGCCGGTCGAGAACCCCGCGACCGCGAGTCTCTACAACATCGCCCGGTACCTCGCGTACTTGGCGGTGGCGCTGCTCATCGGCACCGCCGCCTTCGTCGCCCTGTGCCGCCCGACGGACCGCGGCCCGCTGCGGAAACCCCTGGTCGTGGGCTGGTGGACGCTACTGGGGACCACCCTGGCGCTGCTGGCCCTCCGGGCCCCGTACGAGACCGGCACGGGCCCCGCGACCGCCCTCGACGCCTCCGCCTTCACCCGCACCCTCACGGGCCGCCCTGGGCTGGCCCTGCTGGCCCGGCTCGCCCTGTTGCCGATCGCCGCCGTGTTCGCCGTACGGCTCCGCAAACGCGACGCATGGCCGCGGCCGCTGCTCGCCGCCGGTGGCGCCCTCGGCGTGGCCCTCGCCCTCACCTGGGCCGCTTCCGAGCATGCCTCGGCGGGCATCCAGGTGCCCCTGGCGATGGCGTCCGCCGTGCTGCACCTGCTGGCCATGGCGGTCTGGCTGGGCGGCCTCACGGCGCTGCTGATCCTGCTCCACCGCACCGAACTGCCCCCGGCCGTCGTGGCCCGCTTCTCCCGGCTCGCCTTCGCCTCCGTGACCGTCCTGGTCGTCACCGGCGTCTACCAGTCCTGGCGCGGCCTGGGCTCCTGGAGCGCGCTCACCGGGACGACGTACGGGCGCCTGCTGCTCGTCAAGGTGGCCACCGTGGTGCTGCTGCTGACGGCGGCCGGGCTGTCGCGGCGCTGGACCGCGCGGCTCGTGACGGCGGACGCGGAGACGGCCGTACGGGAGCGCGTTCCTGAGCCCGTGGGCGGGCCTCCCGCGGCCGCCGCGGACCAACCGACGGTCCCCCCCGCCGGGGGCACGAGCCGCCGCCATCTGCGCCGCAGCGTGCTCGCCGAGGTCGCCGTCGGTGTCGTGGTGCTGGTGATCACGACCGTGCTCAGCAGCACGCTGCCGGGCCGCGCGGCCGCGGAGGCGGCGCAGGCGCCCGCGACGGCCGGCGGGCTGCCCGCCGCGTCGGTCACGACGATCCCGTTCGAGGTCGGCGCCGCGCGCGGCAAGGTGCAGATCACCCTCGACCCGGGCCGCGTCGGCGACAACACCGTGCAGGCTGTCGTGTTCGGGCCCGACGGAGGCATCGTCACCGTGCCGGAGCTCCGGCTCTCCTTCACGCTGCCCGCGCAGAAGATCGGCCCGCTCGACGCCAAGTTGAAGGACCAGGGCGGCTACTGGGGCACGGATTCCGTCTCGCTCCCCATCGCCGGGACCTGGACGATGAAAGCCACGGTCAGGACGTCGGAGATCGACCAGGTCAGTGTGACCAAGTCGTTCCGCATCTCCGGCTAGCAACGACGCGAAACCGGCATTTACTCTCATCTCCGTGCAGGCTGTTCGATCATTCGGACGGATTCGATCACGAACATGTCGGTCACGTTTCCACAAAGGTGCCCGGCGGCTCTTGACGCATGACCGGACAAAGGGCTGATATAAGCGCCACGATGTTCGGTCGAGTTGATTTCTGGTCGGTTTCGACTTTTTTTCGACGTGGCGTAGTGGTGACCGAACCCCTGCCTTCAGGAGCCGCACATGGACCTCTCCCCCTCGGGTCTCTCTCTGCCCGCCCCCAGTCGTCGTGGTCTGTTGCGTGGTGTGGGGGGTGCAGCGCTGCTCGCGGGTGCGGGCATACCCCTGCTGTCCGCGTGTGGCGGCAGTGGGTCCTCGTCGGACCCCAAGACCGTCAGTCTCGGTTCCAACTCCTCGGATGCGGTGCCCAAGAAGGCGTTCGCGGAGATCTATGCCGCGTTCACGAAGAAGTCCGGCATCAAGGTCGACGTGAACACGAAGGACCACAACACCTTCCAGGAGCAGATCAACTCCTATCTGCAGGCCACGCCGGACGACGTGTTCACCTGGTTCGCGGGCTACCGCATGCAGTTCTTCGCGGCGAAGAAGCTGGCGACGCCGATCGACGACGTGTGGGAGAAGATCGGGGGGAACTTCCCCGACGCGATGAAGCAGCTGTCCAAGGGTGAGGACGGCAAGTACTACTTCGTGCCGCTGTACACGTACCCGTGGGGCGTCTTCTACCGCAAGAGCGTCTTCAAGCAGCACGGCTACCAGGTGCCCACCACGTGGGAGCAGCTGGTGGCGCTGTGCAAGCAGATGAAGAAGGACGGCCTGGTCCCGATCGCGTTCGGTGACAAGGACGCGTGGCCGGCGATGGGCACCTTCGACCAGATCAACTTCCGGCTCAACGGCTACGACTTCCACAAGTCGCTGATGGCGGGCAAGGAGGCGTGGACGGACCCGAAGGTCAAGGCGGTCTTCGACCACTGGTCGGAGCTTTTGCCGTATCACCAGGACGGCTTCATGGGCCGCACCTGGCAGGACGCCGCGCAGAGCCTGGTGTCGAAGAAGGCGGGCATGTACGTGCTGGGTTCCTTCGTGGCGCAGCAGTTCACCAACAAGGCCGACCTGGACGACCTGGACTTCTTCGCCTTCCCGGAGATCAACTCCCAGTTCGGGCAGGACACCGTGGAGGCCCCCACCGACGGCTTCATGGTCTCCAAGGCGCCGAAGAACCACGACGGTGTCACCAAGCTGATGGAGTACCTGGGCACGCCGGAGGCCGAGCAGATCTACCTCAAGGCCGACTCCAGCGTGGTGGCCGCCTCCAGCAAGGCCGACACCTCGTCGTACACGCCGCTGCAGAAGAAGGCGTACGAGATGATCTCGAATGCCAAGTCGCTGACGCAGTTCATGGACCGTGACTCGCGGCCGGACTTCACCTCGACGGTGATGCAGCCGGGTCTGCAGAAGTTCCTGCAGAACCCGAAGGGCGTGGACAGTCTGCTCGCGTCGATCGAGCGCCAGAAGAAGACGATCTTCGCGTCCTGATGAGCTCCGAGACCACCACGAAGACCCCGGAGGCGGCCGTGCCGCCTCCGGGGCCCGCGCCTGTCAACAAGCGGGTGGCGCAGGGGCACAAGCGCCTGCTGACCCGCCGTGACCGCATCACGCTCGCCGTCATGGCGGGCGTGCCCACGGTCCTGCACGTGGCCCTGGTCTGGGTCACCGCCCTGGCCTCGATCGCGCTGGCCTTCACCACCTGGGACGGCATCGGCTTCGACTCGATCAAGTGGGTCGGCCTGGACAACTTCCGTCAGCTGTTCACCGACAACCCGCAGTTCTGGCCGGCCGTCGAGCACAACATCATCTGGTTCGTGGTGCTCATCGCGATCCCCACCCCGCTGGGCCTGTTCCTGGCCGTGCAGCTGGACAAGAAGATCCGCTTCTCCCGGGTCTACCAGACCGCGTTCTTCCTGCCGGTGGTGGTCTCGCTGGCGGTGACCGGGTTCGTGTGGCAGCTGGTCTACAACCCGGACACCGGGCTGATCAACAGCCTGATCGGGGCCAACAAGCCCGGCCACTACATCGACTGGATCGGCGACCCGCACCTGAACCTGTGGGCGGTGCTGGTGGCCGCGTCCTGGCGGCACACCGGCTACATGATGATCCTCTACCTGGCCGGTCTCAAGGGCGTCGACCCCTCGCTGCGCGAGGCGTCCTCGCTGGACGGCGCCAACGAGTGGCAGACGTTCAAGAACGTCATCTTCCCGACCCTCAGGCCCACCAACACGGTCGTCCTGGTCGTCACGATCATCGAGGCGCTGCGCGCCTTCGACCTGGTGTTCGTGTTCAACAAGGGCGCCCAGGGCACCGAACTCCTGTCGATCCTGATCACCAACAACATCATCGGCGAGTCCAGCCGGATCGGCTACGGCTCCGCGATCGCGGTGGTGCTGCTGGTCATCTCCCTCGCGGTCATCATCCCGTACCTGATCGCGACCTTCCGGAAGGAGCGGCAAGCGTGAGCACCCTGAGCACCGCAGACGCCGCGCCGCTGAAGCAGCGCACGCCCGTCCGCCCGGCCCGGATCCTGCTGCACACCTTCCTGGTGGTGACCGCGCTGGCCTGGCTGGCCCCGCTGCTGTGGGCCGTCTTCGCGGCGCTGCGCCCGTACTCGGAGACCAGCAACCGCGGCTACGTGTCCTGGCCGCACAAGCTGAGCCTGGAGAACTTCACCAACGCCTTCCAGCAGTCGGACATGCTGCACTACTTCGGCAACACGCTGATCATCGCGGTCCCGGCCGTGCTGATCACGCTGCTGCTGTCGTCGATGGTCGCGTTCTACGTCTCCCGCTTCGACTTCCGGCTGAACATCTTCCTGCTGCTGGTCTTCACCGCCGGCAACCTGCTGCCGCAGCAGGTCATCATCACCCCGCTGTACCGCCTGTACCTGCTCATCGACCTGCCCGGCATCACCATGAGCGGCAAGCTGTACGACTCCGCGCTCGGCCTGGTCCTCATCCACGTGGCGTTCCAGTCCGGGTTCTGCGCCTTCGTGCTCAGCAATTACATGCGGATGCTGCCGCACGAGCTGACCGAGGCCGCCCTCGTGGACGGGGCGTCGGTGTGGCGGATGTACTGGCAGATCGTGCTGCCCCTGTGCAAGCCCGCCATGGCCGCCCTGGCGACCCTGCTCTCGATCTGGATCTACAACGACTTCTTCTGGGCGATCGTGCTGATCTCCACCGGCGAGAACATGCCCATCACCAGTGCGTTGAACAACCTCTCCGGGCAGTACTTCACCGACCCCAACCTGGTCGCCGCCGGCGCCCTGCTCACCGCGATCCCCACCCTGATCGTGTACTTCGTACTGCAGCGCCAGTTCGTCAGCGGACTGACCCTGGGCGCCAACAAGGGCTGACGCCCTCCTTTTTGAAAGAGACCTCCGTGCCGCACCACCCCTTCACCGCCGTCGCCTCCGTCCCCGTGGACCCGGCCAACGCCCGGGTCCACGAGGAGGGCTGGCAGTCCTGGAGCCCCAGCGGCGCCTATGCCCTCGGCGACAAGCCGTACCGCCCGACCAACGACAACTGGGCGACGGTCTGCTACCGCCCCGGCGTGACCGTCCCCGAGGGCACCTTCCAGGGCGAGGGCCTGCTGGCGCTCGACCCCGGCGACGGCGCCCCGGCCCGTCTGTGGGCGGCCGTCGATCCGACCGCCGAGGTGCCGTCCATCCGCCTGACCGTGACGGACGGCATCGCGGAGGTCACCGCCGACGGCGCGGTGAAGGAGTGGACGGGCACGGACGTCCAGGCGGCACTGGGCAGTTGGGCCGACAGCCTCGGCGTCGAGCCGCCGCGCCCGGCGCCGACCGTCTGGTGCTCCTGGTACGAGTACTTCACGAACGTCACCGAGGACGACATCCACGAGAACCTGCGTGCGATGGACACCCTCGACCTGCCGATCGACGTGGTCCAGATCGACGACGGCTACCAGAAGGCCCTCGGCGACTGGCTCACCCTCTCCGGCCGCTTCCGCTCCCGCGAGGGCATCGCGGACGCCATCCGTGCCCGCGGCCGCCGGGCCGGCATCTGGACGGCCCCCTTCCTGGTCGACCCGGCGAGCGACCTGGCCACGGAGCACCCCGACTGGCTGGTCCGCGACACCTCGGGCGGCTTCACCCACGCCGGCCGCAACTGGGGCCACGACCTGCGCGTCCTGGACACCACGCACCCCGGGGCGGCGGCGTACCTGACCGAGGTCTTCCGCACCCTGCGCACCGAGGGCTACGACTACTTCAAGGTCGACTTCCTGTACGCGGGCGCGCTGGACGGCGTACGTCACAAGGACGTCGATGCCCTCACCGCGTACCGCGAGGGCATCGAGCTGATCCGCGAGGCGATCGGCCCGGACGCGTACCTGCTGGGCTGCGGCGCCCCGATCCTGCCCTCGATCGGCCTGTTCGACGCGATGCGGGTGAGCCCCGACACGGGCCCGCACCGCCGCCCCGAGGCCGACGACTTCAGCCAGCCGGGCCAGGATCCGGCCGAGTTCACCGGCGCCGGACGCCAGTGGCAGCACGGTCGCCTCTGGGTCAACGACCCCGACTGCCTGATGGCCCGCCCGGCCGTGGAGACACGGGAACGCTGGGCGGCACACGTGGAGGCGACCGGCGGCCTGATGGCGTCCAGCGACCGCCTGATGTCCCTGGACGAGTGGGGTGTGGCCACCACCCGCCGCGTGCTCTCGGGAGCCGGGCGATGACCCGCGCCCTGAAGGTGCCGGGCATCGCGTACGGCGGCGACTACAACCCCGAGCAGTGGCCCGAGGAGGTCTGGGCCGAGGACATGCGCCTGATGGCCGAGGCCGGCGTCACCATGGTCAGCGTCAACATCTTCTCCTGGGCGCTGCTGGAACCCTCCGAGGGCGCGTACGACTTCTCGCGCCTCGACCGCATCCTCGACCTGCTCCACGCCCACGGGATCGCCGCCGACCTGGCGACCCCGACGGCGGCCCCGCCGGCCTGGTTCTTCGTGAAGCACCCGGAAGCGCTGCCGGTGGACAAGGACGGCCGCCGACTCTCGTACGGCAGCCGCCAGACGTTCTGCCCTTCGAGCCCCGCCTACCGCGAGGCGGCCCTGCGCATGGCCGGCGAGCTGGCCCGGCGGTACGCGGAGCACCCGGCGGTCGTGATGTGGCACGTCCACAACGAGTACGGCTGCCACAACCCGGAGTGCTACTGCGACACCAGCGCGGAGGCGTTCCGCGGCTGGCTGCGCGACCGCTACGACAGCCTGGACGCGCTCAACCACGCCTGGGGCACCACCTTCTGGAGCCAGTGGTACTACGACTGGGACCAGATCCTGCCCCCGCGCGCGACCGGCGCGGTCCCCAACCCCACCCACCAGCTGGACTGGCGCCGCTTCTGCAGCGACGCCCTGCTCTCGCTGTACGAGGCGGAGCGCGACGTCCTGCGGGAGGCCGCCCCGGAGACCCCCGCCACCACCAACTTCATGGTGATGTACAACTTCGACGCCCTCGACTACTGGCGCTGGGCGCCCGAGCTGGACATCGTCTCCAACGACCACTACCTCCAGTCCGCCGACCCGCAGTCGCAGATCGACATCGCCCTCAGCGGCGATCTGGTCCGCTCGCTCGCGGGCGGCCCGTGGCTCCTGATGGAGCACTCCACGGGCGCGGTGAACTGGCAGCCGGTCAACCGCGCCAAGACGGCGGGGGAGTTGCGCCGCAACGCCCTCGGTCATGTGGCGCGCGGCGCCGACGGCATCGCGTACTTCCAGTGGCGGGCGGCGAAGGCGGGCGCCGAGCAGTGGCACTCCGCGATGCTGCCGCACGCGGGCACCGACAGCCAGATCTGGCGTGACGTGGTGCAACTGGGCGCGGACCTGCGGGCGTTGGCGGAGGTGCGGGGTGCCACCGGCACCGCCGAGGTCGCCGTCGTCTGGGACTGGAACGCCCGTTGGGCCCTGGAACTCCCCTCGCAGCCCAGCGGCGAGCTGCACTTCCAGGACCTGGTCCGAGCCTGGTACGAGCCGCTGTGGCGCTCGGGCGTGGCGGTGGACTTCGTCCGCCCGGACGCGGATCTGTCGGCGTACCGCCTGGTCCTGGCCCCTTCGCTGTACCTGATCGACGACGCGGGCGCCGCCAACCTCACCGGCTTCGCGGAGCGCGGCGGCACGCTGGCGGTCGGCTTCCACAGCGGGATGGTGGACGCCAACTGCCATGTGCGGCTGGGAGGTTACCCGGGCGCGTTCCGGGAGGCCCTCGGCGTCCGCACGGACGAGCTGTTCCCGCTGCTGCCCGGGCAGACGGTGGCCCTGAGCGACGGCACCACGGGCACGCTCTGGTCGGAGCGGATACGGCTGGAGGGCGCGGAGGCGGTGACCTCGTACACGGACGGACCGCTGACCGGAGTGCCGGCGGTGACCCGCAATTCGTACGGCACGGGCACGGCCTGGTACGTGGCCACCCACCCGGACCCGGAGGCCCTGTCCGGCCTCCTGGAGCGCATCCGCGTCGAGGCCGGGGTGGAACCGGTGCGCTCCGCTCCCGCGGGCGTGGAGGCGGCCCTGCGGCGCGGCACCGAGGCCGACTACCTCTTCCTGATCAACCACACCGACCAGGACGCGGAGGTCGCCGTCTCCCCGGAGGCGACCGAGCTGCTGTCCGGGAAGCCGGTGGTCGCCGGGAGGGTGACCGTGGCGGCGAGGGAGGTCGTGGTGGTGCGGGAGCCACTCGTGGGTACCCGGTAGCGAAGTCGCCGGAGCCTCCCGTAGCGAGGTGAGCGGTCATGCCCGAGCTGCCGGACGTCGAGGGATTCCGGCGGGTCTTCGAGTCCTGCGCGAAGGGCCGGGTGATCCGGCAGGTCGACGTCCGTGACGCGGGCGTACTGCACGGGGTGAGCGCGCGGCGGCTGCGGGAGGCGCTGGAGGGCCGGCGCTTCACCGGGGCGGAGCGCCACGGGAAGTGGCTCCTGGCCCGCACCGGCGGGCCCACCCTCGTGCTCCACTTCGGCATGACGGGCCTGCTGGTCTGCACCCGCTCGGACGAGGAGGCCGCGCCCCACGACCGTGTCGTGTTTGTGGTGGGCGCGGACCGCCAGCTGCGCTACCGCGACCAGCGCAAGCTCCAGGGCCTGTGGCTGGCCGAGGACGAACCCGCTGTCGAACGGCTGCTGGCGAGGCAGGGCCCGGACGCGCTGGCCATGGACCGCGAGCGGTTCGGGGCCGCGCTCTGCGCCCGCCGCGGCACGATCAAGACGGTCCTCACCAATCAGTCCGTCGTCGCAGGCCTGGGCAATCTGCTGGCCGACGAGATCCTCTGGCGGGCGAGAGTGCGCCCGAGCGCCCACGCGAACGAGCTCACCGAGGCCGACTGCCGCCGCCTCTACACCCAGATGCGCCGCACCCTGCGCTCAGCGGTCCCCACCGGCCGCGTCCCACCCCGCGACTCCTGGCTCACCGGCCACCGCGACACCCCGTCCCCGCACTGCCCCCGCTGCGGCGAGCCATTGCGCCGCTCCCGTCTGGGCGGCCGTACGACGGTGTGGTGCGCGAAGTGTCAGTAGCTCATGCAGAGGCCGTCGTTCGGGCAGAACATGGCCCACACGGCGTTGTAGCCGGCCCTCACGGTCAGAGGATTCGGGTCGGGAGGGAAGTTGACGTTGGAACCCGGGTCGGGCGTGGCGGTGAAGGTGATCGTCGTTCCGACCGGGAAGCTCGCCTCGCACGGGCCGCTCGGGTTCGGCTGCGGCTGCGCGTCTTCGGCGTAGGGGTCCCACGCCGTCGTGTGGCAGTTGATCCCGGCCGGGTTGCTGGTGACGGTTCCGCCACCCCATCCGTCGCTGATCCACGCGGACACGGTGGCCCGCTGGGTCGCGGCGGGGAGGGCATGAACGGGCGCGGCGGTGCCGAGCGCCGCCGCCGCGGCGAGCAGGGTGGCCGCCATGACCGGCCGCCAGGCGCTACGGGCGCCGGCTCGGCGCCGAGCAGTCACGACGGGCTCGCCCGTCGCTGGGGGAAGGGGGTGGGTACTCATCGGTGTCTCCTCGAGTCCGATCTCCCCATTCTCGACAGCGGCCCGGCGCGGAGCCCATCCCAGAAATATGGGGAATTGCGTCGTACGCTCGATATATGGCGGTTCCTGTCGCCTACGCGCGGTCGCACGAGCGTGTCGTCCGCCTCTGCGAGGCCGGTGGCGACTCCCGGGACCTGCGTGTGCGGCTCCTCGAAGAGCTGCGCACCGCCACCGGCTTCGACGCGTACGCCTTCCTCCTCACCGACCCCGAGACCGCCGTGGGCTGCTCACCGGTGGCCGACGTGCCCTGCCTGCCGGAACTGCCCAGGATGACCCGCCTCAAGTACCTGAGCGCCATCGGCCGCTGGACGGCACTCGACGGCATCGCGCTGCTCAGCGAGCTCCCCGACCGCTCCGGCAGCCTGCTGTGGCGCGAGCTGCTGCACGGCTACGGCGTGCGGGACATCGCCTCGATGGTGTTCAGGGACCGCTTCGGCTGCTGGGGCTTCCTCGACCTCTACCGCTGCGACGGCGGCTTCAGCGCCGCAGAGGCCGAGTACCTGGCCCGCCTCACCGCCCCGGTGACCGCGGCCCTGCGCCGGAGCCAGGCGGAGACCTTCGTGGTGAGACCGTCCGGTGCGCCGCGCCCGGGTCCGCTGGTGCTGCTGCTCTCCCCCGACCTGCGGGTACTGGCCCGGACCCCGGAGACCTACGCCTGTCTGAGCCTGCTGGTGCCGCCCGAGCACGGTGGCCCGGAGGTGCCCGCGAGCGCCTACGACGTCGCCGCGCAGCTGCTGGCCGTCGAGGCAGGGGTCGACGCGAACCCGCCGCGCTCGCGGGTCCATCTGGCGGACGGTCTGTGGCTGACCCTGAGCGCCGCCCGGATCGGCGACGCCGCACCGCCGGCCCGGCGGCGGGCCATCGCCGTCACCATCGAGGAGACCTCACCGGGGGAGCGGCTCGCCGTGTTCGCCCGGGCCCACGCCCTGAGCCCCCGGGAGAGCGTCCTCCTCGGCCACCTCGCGAAGGGCCGCGACAGCCACGCCCTGGCCGGCCGGATGTGCCTCTTGGAGCACACCGTGCAGGACCACCTCAAGTCGATCTTCGCCAAGACGTCGACCAACAACCGCGGAATGCTGCTCGCCCGCGCCCTGGGAGCCTGAGTTCTGAGCGTCAGGCCGATCGGGTGCGGCACCTCCGGCGCACGAGTGTTTCGTGACCGAGGGGTACTCGCCGCGTGCGCTCCGGGCAACAGATGCCGGGAGCACGCGGTGTCGAAGGGAGAGCGGCCGTGACGTGGGTGCCCCACCAGGAAGCCGTGAGCCGCGCCGTGGGCCCGTCGTGACCGCGTCCGGACCTGCCCGCCCGCCCCACCCCGGGGAGCGGCTGGCGGACGCGGTGGACGCCCGGCTGCCCGTGTACGACGGGGGCGGCCGGCTGTTGCGCAAGGCGTTCCCGGACCACTGGTCGTTCCTGCTCGGCGAACTGGCGCTCTACAGCCTGCTCGTCCTGGTGCTGACCGGCGTGTGGCTGACGCTCTTCTTCAAGCCGGAGATGCGGGAAGTCGTCTACGACGGGCCGTACACCCCGCTGCGGGGCGTGCGCATGTCGGAGGCCTTCGACTCCACCCTGCACATCAGCTTCGACGTACGCGGCGGACTGCTGATCCGTCAGCTGCACCACTGGGCCGCCCTGGTGTTCGTCTCCGCGATCGGCCTCCACCTGCTGCGGATCTTCTTCACCGGCGCCTTCCGCAGGCCGCGCGAGCTGAACTGGGCCATCGGCCTCACGCTGTTCGTGCTCGCCCTGGCCGAGGGCTTCGCCGGCTACTCCCTGCCGGACGACCTGCTCTCCGGCACCGGCCTGCGCATCGCCCAGGGGATCATGCTGTCCATCCCCGTGGTGGGGACGTACATCGCCTTCTTCGTCTTCGGGGCCCAGTACCCGGGCCACGACGTCATTCCACGGCTGTACAGCCTGCACATCCTGCTGCTGCCGGGAGCGCTGATCGCCCTGGTCACAGTGCATCTGATCCTCGTCTTCCACCTCAAGCACACCCAGTGGCGCGGCCCGGGCCGCACCAACGCGAACGCCGTCGGCAGGCCCCTCCACCCGCGCTTCACGGCCTCGTCAGCCGGCCTGTCCCTGACCGTGTTCGGGGTGCTGGCCGTCCTCTCCGGCCTCGCGCAGATCAACCCGGTCTGGGTGTACGGCCCCTACCGGCCGGACCAGGCATCGACCGGGTCCCAGCCCGACTGGTACGTCGGCTTCCTGGAGGGCGCGCTGCGGCTCGTACCGCCGTGGGAGACCACCATCGCCGGTCACACCCTGATGTGGAACGTCCTGCTGCCCGCGGTCGTCCTGCCCGGACTGCTCTTCGCCGTGCTGTACGCCTACCCCTTCGTCGAGCAGCGGCTGACCGGCGAGTGGCTCAGCGAACAGCACCTGTGCGACCGGCCCCGCGAACGGCCCGTCCGCACCGGCCTCGGCGTCGCGGGCATCACGTTCTACGGCGTGCTGCTGCTGGCGGGCGGCAACGACGTGATCGCGGCGTCCTTCCGCATCTCGGTCAACACCCTCACCTGGATCCTGCGCATCGCCCTGATCGTGGGCCCGGTGCTCGCCTTCGTGGTCACCCGCGCGCTGTGCCACGCCCTCCTGGAGGCGGAACAGGAGCGTCTCACCGAGGGCGAGGAGACCGGAGAGGTGCGGCAGAGCGTGGCCGGGGGCTACGAGAGCGGCCACCGCCCCGTCACCGACTTCCGGCCGGGCGCCCCGCGCGCCCCGCTCAGTCCTGGGGACCGGCGCCCCGATCCACGTACTGGAACACCAGACCCAGAACTCCCCGGCCCAGCACGCCGAAGCCGATGAGGAACAGCCACAGGCCGTAGACCACGCCGGTCGCCATGACCGCGAAACCGAACGCGGTGACGATCGGCCAGGGGCTGTGCGGCGGGAAGAACTCCAGCGGCCCGGCGGCGTCGGCCACCTCGGCGTCGCCGCGGTCCTGGGGGCGCCGGCCGTGCCGGGCGTACTGCACGGCGCAGAAGAACGACACGAGCCCGGCCATGCCGAACGCCACGACGAGGGCCGCGGTGCCCGCCGGGTCCCAGTGCGACCACACGCCGTAGAGCGCCGCCGAGCCGCCGAAGAAGGCGGCCACGACACCGAAGAGCACGGCCTCCACCTTCACTGGAGTCCCTCCTGCCTGGCCTGCTGGACGACGTCGGGGTGGTGCAGGTCGAAGGCCGGGGACTCCGAGCGCACCCGGGGCAGCGCCGTGAAGTTGTGCCGGGGCGGCGGACAGGAGGTGGCCCACTCCAGGCCCCGCCCGTACCCCCAGGGGTCGTCCTCCTCGACGGTCCGCCTGTGGCGGGAGGTGTGCCACACGTTGTAGAGGAACGGCAGCGTGGACACGCCGAGCAGGAACGCGCCCGTCGACGACAGGGTGTTGAGCAGGGTGAACCCGTCGGTCGGCAGATAGTCGGCGTAGCGGCGCGGCATGCCCGACTCGCCCAGCCAGTGCTGCACGAGGAACGTCAGCTGGAACGCCGGGAACAGCAGCCAGAAGTGCAGCTTGCCCAGGCGCTCGTCGAGCATCTTCCCGGTGATCTTCGGCCACCAGAAGTAGAAGCCGCCGAACATCGCGAAGACCACGGTGCCGAAGAGCACGTAGTGCAGATGGGCCACCACGAAGTACGAGTCGGTGACGTGGAAGTCGAGCGGCGGCGAGGCCAGCAGCACCCCGCTGAGGCCGCCCAGCAGGAACGACACCAGGAATCCCAGCGACCACAACATTGGCGTCTCGAAGGAGACCGACCCGTGCACCATCGTCCCGATCCACGCGAAGAACTTGATGCCGGTGGGCACCGCGATCAGGAACGACATGATGGAGAAGAACGGCAGCAGTACGGCGCCGGTGGCGAACATGTGGTGCGCCCACACCACCGCCGACAGCATGGTGATGGTGGTCGTCGCCCCGATCATCGGCAGATAGCCGAACAGCGGCTTGCGCGAGAACACGGGGATGATCTCCGAGATGATGCCGAAGAACGGCAGCGCGACGATGTAGACCTCGGGATGCCCGAAGAACCAGAACAGGTGCTGCCACAGCAGGGCGCCGCCGTTGTGGGCGTCGAAGACGTGCGAGCCGAACTTCCGGTCGCACTCCAGGGCCAGCAGCGCGGCCGTGAGCACCGGGAACGCGGGCAGCACCAGGATGGACGTGAACAGCACGTTCCAGGTGAACATCGGCATCCGGAACATCGTCATGCCCGGGGCGCGCAGACACAGGATCGTGGTGATGAAGTTGACCGCGCCCAGCGTGGTCGACACCCCGGTGACCACCAGCCCCATCACCCACAGGTCGCCGCCGGCGCCGGGCGAGAAGTAGGCGCTGTTCAGCGGCGCGTAGGCGAACCAGCCGAAGGCCGCAGCGCCGCCCGGCACCACGAACCCCGACACGACCATCAGACCGCCGAACAGATACATCCAGTACGACAGCGCGTTGAGCCGGGGGAACGCCACGTCCGGGGCGCCGATCTGCAACGGCATCACGGCGTTCGCGAACCCGGCGAACATCGGAGTGGCGAACAGCAGCATCATGATCGTGCCGTGCTCGGTGAACAGCTGGTTGTAGGTGTGCTCGTTCATGAACTGCAGCCCCGGACGGGCCAGTTCGGCACGCATGCCGAGAGCGAGCAGACCGCCGAGGAGGAAGAAGCAGAACGCGGTCACCATGTACAGCCGGCCGATCACCTTGTGGTCGGTCGTCGAGGCCCAGGCGAGCAGCGTGCGCCCCAGCGGGACGGCGGCGCCGCGGGAGGCACGCCCCGCACCTTCGTCGAGGCGTTGCGACGCTTCGGTCATTGTTCTCCTCAGCCGTGCCGAGAGCGAGAAGCGCCTCGCGAGTGCCCGCCCCGACCGGCGGGAAACCAGCGACTCCTCCGCGTGCCGACGCTACCCACGCGTCGGGCGGCGCGGGCGCTGCCACGCCTCCGGAGCAGCCCCGGATCGCCCGGCCGCCACGCCGGGGGCGCGGCGCCGCCGTGCTTCGCGCCAGGCCCATCCGGCGCCGGGCACCCAGGAACGTCCGCCGGGCCCCCACCTCACCGGCAGAACCCGCAGGATCAGCCCGGTCCGGTGGTGCACCGCCCGCAGGACGTCCGCCCGGTCGGGCGCGTCGCGCACCACGGAGGTGGCGAACACCAAGGGATCCGGCGCGGCCCACCGGCCGGCCGTCTCCGCTGCCGCGCTCAACGCCGTGAGCAGCTGCTCGGAGCCTGCCTCTCCGAGGCGTCCGTCGTCCCTCACCTGCTCGGACAGGCGCAGGGCACTCCCGCCTCCGCGTCCCTCACCTCCAGCCGGACCGTGTTCGAACCGACGTCCAGCACGCTGAGTCTCATGGACCTCGGGGTCCCTCGTCCCGCCGCCGCCAGTCCGCCAGCAGCCTGGCCGCCAGGGCGTCCTCCAGGTGAGTGGTCGTGCGGATCCCGAAGACGACGTCGGCCTCCAGGCCCGGTTCGCTCTCCAGGAGGCCGCCCACGACGTCATGCCGTACGACCTGTTCGTGCACGGCGTCGGCCTCCACGTGCTCGGTGTAGAAGCGCACGGCCGCCGCTCCGGCCCCGGCCCGGCGCATCGCTTCGGCGAGGCGGCGGGAGGCCGGGGACGAGGTCACCTCGACGGCGGCGAAGTGCCCGACGAGCGCGCCGCGCAGCGCCCGGTGCAGACCGAACAGGGACATCAGATTGACGGTGGCGAGCGCCTCGGCGGGGGCGGCGTCGACGTAGTGCCCGTACGCCGTCTCCAGCCCCAGGTCCGCCATGAGGTCGGCGTACAGCTGCGCGTGGATCTCGTCCGCGCGGCCCGCGCCGAACTCGTCGAACTCGACCGCGACCATGGCGGCCTTGGCCCGCCCGTGCAGCCGGGGGATGACCCAGGCGTGCGGATCCGCTTCCTTGAGGTGGTAGAGCGAGCGCAGGGCCGCATACTCCCGCAGGTGGCGGAGATCGCCTTCGCCGCGCAGGAAGTGCGAGACGCTGCCGACGGCGTCCACCGGTTCGACCTGCAGTTCGTCCAGTGCCTGCCGGGCCGTGTCGGAGGCGACCACCGGCACGTCCGCGCGCAGTGCCCCGAGGAAGCGGTCCTCGATCTCGGCGCGGCAGGCCAGCAGACCGCTGTCCCACTCGAGCCCGTCGGGCACGCCCTGGAAGCCCTCGTAGTGCAGCTCGTAGAGGACGTAGAGGGCGAGCTGCAGGTCCTCGCCGTACGGCGGACAGCGCGCCGGGGGCGGAATGCCGTCGGGGGCCGGTCCCCGCAGCAGGGCCAGCACGGCGGCGGAGAGCGGGCCCCGCGGTTCGGGCAGTGGCGGCGGCCGGTGGCGCGACTGGTCGCGGGGGAGGGTCGTGCTCATTCGGGGCCGCCTTCACAGGGCCGCCCGCCGCGGCGGCGATGGCTGGTGTCGCACCAGGGGAACGTGCGGCTGCGGCGGCAGGTGCAGACGGCCACGGTGAAGCGCCGGGAGACCGTCACCTCGCCGTTCTCGTCCACCACTTCGACCGGTCCCTCGATGAGGAGGGGCCCGTCGCGCTGGACGCGAACCCGGCGGGGCCGGTCAGGTGTGTGCGGCACGGATCACCACCAGCTCCTCCGTCGTACCGCCGGCCGTCAGCCCCCGATCGCGCAGCCAGCCGAGCCGTGAACACAGCACGCGGCCGAACGGGAGCCGGGTCCGGTCCACGACCTCGGCCCGCAGACCGGCGTTCCCGAGGCGCGCCAGCGTGGCGTCGATACCGCACAGATGCGAGTGCACGATCAGCAGTGCGCCCGTCGGCCGCAGGAACGCGGACGCGGTGTCGCAGATGCGGTCGATCAGCAGCCGGCCGTCCGGACCGGCGTCCCAGGCCCGGGCGGCACCCACGGGCGGCGTCTCGTCCTGGGCGGGTACATAGGGCGGGTTGGCGACCACGAGATCGAAGCGGCGGCCGGGCACGGCCGAGGCGAGGTCGCCGTGGCGTACGCGCAGGGTCTGGCCGTTCAGCAGGGCGTTGAACCAGGTGGCCGCGACCGCCCGCCAGGAGATGTCGACCGCGGTGACCCGGCCGCCGAGCCGCGCCGCCTCCAGCGCGAGCACTCCGCTCCCGGTGCCGAGGTCCAGCACGTCCGTACGTTCCGTGATCGCCTCGCGGCACATCGCCCGCCGCAGCAGCCGGGTGTCGGTCTGCGGGGGATAGACGCCCCGCGGGACCCAGCAACGGGGCGGGGCGGCGACGATCGAGCGGCTGGTGGTCATGGGTGTCTCCATCAGCCTGGTGCCTTCCGCCGGGGACGAGCGCCACCGGGGCGAACCGGCAGCGTCCCACGGGTACCCCCTGACGACAGACGTAACGACCGGGCGCCGACGGGCCCGAACGCCACAGGGCCGGACCGCCAGGTCACACACCCGAGCGTGGGAACGACGCCCGCGCCCTCCCTCCCGATGCACTGACCGGCCCGACGGTTCTGTCGGTCGACCGTGTCAAGCAACACAATCACTCGACATTGTCGAGTGACAATGTCGCGGGTATGTTGATCGCAAGCGACAGCCGGTGCGGCACGAAAGGCAGACCCATGACCAAGACGTCCCTGCGTGGAACCGAGCCGATCCCCCAGCGTCCGGCCCTCCCGCTGGTCGGCCACGCGTTCAGCGTCCCCAGTGGTGCCGACGGCCTGCTCCATGTGATGAAGGAGGCCAAGGAGCTGGGGCCGCTCTTCCGGCTCCGGATCTTCGGCAACGACATCAACCTCGTCTCCGGACTGGACCTCGTCACCGAACTCGCCGACGAGACCCGCTTCCGCAAGAACGTCCACCCAGACCTCGTCCTCCTCCGGGCGATCGGCGGAGACGGGCTGTTCACGGCCTTCAACGACGAGCCGAACTGGCGCAAGGCGCACGACATCCTGATGCCGGCGTTCTCGCTCGGTGCGATGCGCGGCTACCACGCGACGATGCTCAAGGTCGCCCGGGAGCTGACAGGGAAGTGGGACCGGGCGGCAGGCACGGAGCCCGTGGACGTCGCCGCCGACATGACACGGCTCACCTTCGACACCATCGGCCTGTGCGGCTTCGGCTACGACTTCGAGTCGTTCGCCCGCGAAGAGGCGCACCCCTTCGTCACCTCGCTGTCACGGGCGCTCGGCTTCGCGCAGGCCAAAGGGGAGTCGATCCCCGGTACGGACCTCTTCAAGTGGCGGCAGGCCGAACAGTTCCGCGGCGACGTGACCCTGATGCAGGACCTGGTCGACGACGTGATCCGGCAGCGCAGGGCTTCCGGCGACCAGAGCACCGACGACCTGCTCGGGCGGATGCTGCACACCCGCGACGCCGTCACGGGCGAACCGCTCGACGACGTGAACATCCGTCACCAGGCGATCACGTTCCTCATCGCCGGGCACGAGACCACCAGCGGGGCGCTGTCCTTCGCGCTGTACTACCTGACCAAGCACCCCGAGGTCCTGGCCCGTGCCCAGGCGGAGGTCGACGCGCTGTGGGGCGACACGGACGCCCCCGAACCGGACTACGCGGACATCGGGAAGCTGACGTACATCCGTCAGGTGCTCAACGAGGGCCTGCGGTTGTGGCCCACGGCGCCCGTCTATGCGGTGGAGCCGCTGGAGGACACCGTCATCGGCGGGAAGTACGCCGTGCGCAAGGGGGAGTCGCTGCTGGTGCTCATCCCGCAGCTGCACCGGGACCCCGCCTGGGGCGAGAACGTCGAGCTGTTCGACCCCGACCGGTTCCTGCCCGAGCGGGAGGAAGCACGCCCCGTCCACTTGTTCAAGCCGTTCGGCAACGGCGAACGCGCCTGCATCGGCCGCCAGTTCGCGCTGCACGAGGCGACCCTGGTCCTCGCGCTCCTGGTGCACCGCTACCGCCTGATCGACCACACCGACTACCAGCTGAAGATCAAGCAGTCCCTCACCCTCAAGCCCGACGAGTTCACCCTCGACCTGGCCCGGCGGACCGCCGCGGAGCGGCGCCGGCCCGCTCCCGTGAACGGCGCACCCGCGGCCCTGGAGCGGCCCGCGGCCCGGCGCGTCACCGGCACCGCACTGACCCTCCTGCACGGCTCCAACCTGGGGACCTGCGCGGGCATCGCCCGGGATCTGGCCGAGGACGGCGGCGAACGCGGATTCACCGCGACCGTCACGCCCCTCAACGACGCGGTGGGCAAACTGACGCCCGACGCCGGACCCGTGGTGATCGTGGCCGCCTCCTACAACGGCAGGCCGACCGACGACGCCACGGACTTCGTCGCCTGGCTGGAAGGACTTGAGCCCGGCTCACTCGACGGAGTCCAGTACGCCGTACTCGGCGTCGGAGACCGCAACTGGGCCGCCACCTACCAGCGCGTCCCCACCCTCATCGACGAACGGCTCACCGCCGCGGGCGCCGTACGCCTGCTGGAGCGCGGTGCCGCCGACGCCTCCGGGGACTTCGGCGGCACCGTCGACCGGTGGACGGGTGACCTGTGGACCGCCCTGCTCGACCGGTACGGAGCCGACGGGCAGGCGGCCGCGGTGGAGACGGAGACCGACCAGGCCGCGGGGCTGTACGAGCTGCAGGACACGACCGACTCGGTCATCGGCGGGCTCGCGGCACGCCACGGCGTCCAGCCGATGGAGGTGCTCGACGCGTACGAACTGGTCGACATGGACCATGGGCTCGGCCGTTCCAAGCGCTTCGTGCGGCTGCGGCTGCCCGAGGGCGTCACCTACCGCACCGGCGACCACCTGGCCGTACTCCCGCGCAATCCCGACGCCCTGGTCCAGCGGGTCGCCGACCGGTTCGGTCTCGACCTGGACCGCACCGTCCGGCTGCGCGCCCGCCGCCGCAGCCGCAACATCCTGCCCGTCGACCGCCCGCTGACCCTGCGCCGGCTGCTGACCGACTTCGTCGAACTGCAGGACGCGGCGACCCAGGAGCAGGTCGCGGTGCTCGCCGAGCACACGGCCTGCCCACCGGAGAAGCGCCCCCTCGCCGAGCTGGCGGCGGCGGAACCCGAAGCCTTCCGTGAGCAGGTGACGGTCGCCGGGCGGAGCGTCCTGGACCTGCTGGAGCGCTACCACGCCTGCGAGTTGCCGTTCGAGCGCTTCCTCGAGCTGCTCCCCGTGCTGCGCCCGCGTCACTACTCGATCTCCTCCTCCGCGCAGGCGGCCCCGGGCGAGGTGGACCTGATGATCTCGTTGCTGGCGGCACCCCACCGCGGTGGCGAAGGAACGTTCAAGGGCATCGCCTCGCACTACATCCAGACCGTTCGGGCCGGGGACACCGTCCAGGCCAGGGTGCTTCCGTGCAGCGAGTCGTTCCGCCTGCCGCAGGACCCGTCCGTCCCCGTCATCCTGATCAGCGCCGGCACCGGTCTGGCCCCCTTCCGCGGAGCCGTCCTCGACCGCCACCACACCCGGTCGACCGGAATGCTGCTGTGCTACTTCGGCTGCGACCACCCCGCCGTCGACTACCTCCACCGCGAGGAACTCGAGCTGGCCGAGGCGGCCGGGGCCGTCAGCATGCGCCCCACCTTCGCCTGCGCGCCCGAGGACGGCGCCCGCTATGTGCAGGACCGCATCGCGAAGGAGAGCGACGAGGTCTGGGCCGCGCTGGAGGCCGGCGGACGCGTCTACATCTGCGGCGACGGCCGCCGCATGGCTCCCGCCGTGCGCGAGGCGTTCATGGCCGTCTACCGGAAGTACACGGGCGCGGACGACGAAGAGGCCACCGCCTGGCTCGCCGCCCTGATCGAGTCCGGCACCTACGTCGAGGACGTCTGGGCCGGCTGAACACACCGGATCCCCACCACGGGGCACGGACGTCCGCAGCGCCCGTGCCCCGTGCCCTCCCCGTTCCGAACGCCATCTGCTCCCCCCACGTGAGGTTCCCATGCTTGTCGCACGCTCCGCGGTCCGCCAAGGACCCGCGCTCTTCCCGTACTCGATCTCGTTGCAGCGGAGCGGCCGGTGAAGGCGCGCGGCGGCACCGCTCTCACCTTCGGTGTCGCGGTGGCGCTCATCGCCGGAGTGACGCTCGGCAACGGCGGCGCGAATGTGATGCCCGTCTTCGTCGACGACTTCGCCTCGCGCTTCGCCATGTCCAACTCCGGTGCCGGACTCGTCGCCGCGACCCAGCTGCTGGCGACCGCCGTCGTGACCCTGCTGCTGGCCCGACGGGCCGCGCGGCCGGGCCGCGCGGGGCTGACCCGCCTCGGCCTCGCCTGCGCGGGAGTCGGCTTCCTGGCCGCGACGGCAGCGCCCGACGCGGTGACCCTGATCCTGGCGAACCTGGTCCTGGGAGCAGGACTCGGTGCGGTCTACGCCGCGGCCACAGCGGCGCTCGCCGCCACCGACGACGCGGACAAGGCGTCGGCGGTCACCATCTCGGGGACGGTCGCGGTGACGGCGCTGCTGATCATGGCGGTTCCCGCAGCCAACCACGATCTGGGGGAGGGCACCGGGTTCGTCCTCATGGCGCTGTGCTGCATGGCCGCCTGGCCCCTCGTGCGCAGGCTTCCGGACGGCCCTCCGGCCTCCGGTGGCGCCTGCGACGGCGTGGAGGGCAAAGGCGTCGCGGCCCGCCCTTCGGTGATCCTGCTGGCCGGAACGGCGCTGCTGTGGGCAGTCACCCAGGGGGCCTGGTCGTACGCCGCGGTGCTGGGACGTCAGCACACCGCCATGTCGGACTCGCTCGTGTCGGCGGTCCTCGCGGTCTCGAGCGTGGTGGCACTCGTCGGCGCGGTCGTCGGCCCCGCAGCCGCACGCCGCTTCGGGCGCATGCGGTCGATGGCGGCGTTCGTCACCGCACAGGCCCTGGCGATGGCCGTCCTGATCTCCACCCACGACACCGTGCTCTTCATCGCCGCAGCCGTGCTCTGGCAGGGGTGCCAACTGGCCGTCCTGGTGCAGATGCTGGCCGCCGCCGCGCTCATCGACCCGACAGGGCGTCTGGTCGCGTCGCTCAGCGGTGCGGGCGCGCTGGGCACCGGCATCGGACCCCTGGCCGTCGGCGCCGTCCTGGACGCGGCGGGAGCCGGCGTACTCAGCATCCTTCTGGCCCTCGGCACCTTCGTCGCCTCTCTGCCCCTGCTCAGGATGGCGGTGGCAGGCGCGGGCGCCCCCGCCGAGCGTCACTCGGCTCCGTCGCCGGCCGCCGAGGCGGGTTGAGAGCATCCGGCGCCGGGGCCGAGTTCGGGTTGGCGACATGACCGTCAGCCGGGACTCGGCCCTTCGCCGTCGAGGCCCCCGCATGCGACAGCACCTCGACGACCGGGATCCAGAAGTACTCCCGGACGGACGCGGACGGCGGCCGTTCGCGTCGGCCGGTGGGCGCCGGCCACCCCGGCCCGTGTGAGTGGTGGCCGGTCGGTGCCTGGTCAGTCCACAGGTACGGTCACGAGGTCCAGCCGGCCGCCCGCCAGGGCCACGACGGCGGAGACCAGCGCTTGGAGCGCGGTGTGTTCACCGGCCTTGTCGGGCAGCGACAGGTGCTGCATGGTCAGTCCGTCGAAACCCGCGAGGAAGAACCGCGCGAGCGTCTCGGCCGGCTGGCGCAGTTGGTGGCCGGTGCGTTCGGCCGCCTCGTTCACCAGCTTCGTCGTCACGTCCACGATCCCGCCGTAGTGGCTGCGCAGGGCCTCGCTCAGGGAGGGGGTGCGCAGAGCGAACATGGACAGCTCGTTGAGCAGTAGGTAGCTGGTGGGCTGCTCACTCACGGTGCGCCACAGGGCGGCGGCGAGCGCCGCGACGGTCGCCTCGAAACCGGCGTCCTCGGGTGCCGCCCGCTCGACCTGGGCGACCAGGTCCTCGGTGAGCTGCTCCATGACGGCGCGGTAGAGCTCCTCTTTCGTGCCGAACGTGTAGTGCACGGTGGCCTGTGCGACGCCCAGCTCGGCAGCGATGGCGCGCGTGCTTCCGGCTGCGACGCCCTCCCTGGTCATGAGGGCGATGGCCGCTTTGATCAGTTGGGGGCGGCGTTCGGCCGCGGAGACGTGAGCCATGCTTGCATTATATCGACTTAGTCTGTTGGTTAAGTCGTTCGATCAAGTCGATGAGGATGCTGCTTGGCATCCCCCTCGCCGAAGCCGCCTCGACCGGCGCCCGCACCGACGAAAACGAATGCGACCCCATCCAAGAGAGGGGGTCGCATTCGCATTCTTGCCTACTTGAGCGCTGTACCGCCCGAGTTGTGATAGGCGATCGTCTTGTTGATCAGGTTTCCGCCGTCGGACTCGACCGTGGTCTGTTCCTGCTGCCCCGGACCGAAGAACAGGCCGGCGACATGGGCGTTCGCCACCTGGTCCATGTGTCCGAAGAACCAGTCCACCTTGTCGTCCTTGTAGTGCTGGAAGGTGTTGTTCTGCGCCGCGTTGCCCAGGGGGATCTGCCACAGGACCACCGGCTTGCCCACGGACTCGGCCATCGTCTTCCAGAACTTCAGCGTGTCAGCGGCCGTCTGGTCGGTCCAGAAGGTGTTACGGCCGCCGTGGGCCGGCTGTGCGTACCAGCCCGCGTCGCGGTCCGACACGTCGGAGACCAGGATGTCGGCGTCCTGCGCCCCGAGGCTCGCGTAGTCCTTGACGCATTTCTGGGTGTCGTTCTGCCAGTCCCAGCAGGTGAGGTGGAGCCCCGCGGCGGTGTTCGGCGCGTACTTGTGCGCCATCGAGATCAGGCAGCGGGAGAGTCCGGCGGCGCTGTTCTCCTGTGATCCGCAGTCCTTCGGATTCGCGGCCGAGACCTGCGCGGCAACCTTGTGCGGATCGCCGAGCGACCGGACGTAGCCCCAGAAGTCGGGCTCGATGTCGATCGCGTCGTGCGACGTGCCGATCTTCTGGAGGAAGAAACGGTAGTCGTTCAGGTACCGGGTGAGCAGGTCGACCCGGTTGATGGCCTTGACCTCACCCGGACCGTCGCCCTCGCCCGCCGCATCGCCGAGGTCGCGCAACGAGTACCAGCTCCACAGCATCTTCTGCGGACGCGAGCCGCCCTTGTACGTCGCCTGGGACGCCACCTCGTCCCGCCAGGTCACGTACGTGCCGGGCGCCGTGGTGCTGCCGTTCCAGCAGCCCCACCAGTTCGACCACCCGTCCTTGCACTTCGCTGCCGTGTAGTAGTCCGACGAGGGCGCGGGCTGGCTGTGCACATAGGCGTAGCGCGCGTCGAACGGCGCGGCGTTCGCCGAGGCGTCGGACATCGAGCCGCCGATGATCACCTTGTCACTGCCCATGAACCGCTTCGCCGAGCTGCCGCCACCACCCGCGGGCGACGGAGACGCGGACGAAGGTGAGGACGACGGGCGCGGGTCGCTCGGAGTCGGGCTCGCGGGAGCGCCGCTGCCCGGCGCGGTGGGCGTACCGCCGCCGCCGACACTCCCGACCGCGACGAGGCTCCACTGCTGATCGGCGCCGCCCCGGTCGCGGTCCTGGACGACGTTGCCCCCGTCGGCCTTGGCGGCCTTGCGGACACCGACAGCCATGCCACTGAAGCGATTGACCAAACGCACGTAGCCGTTCGACGACTTGGCCAGTTTGAACTGCTGGTTGGTGCCGTTCAGGTCTTTCCACTGCACGATGGCGGAGCCGGCGGTCTTCGACCAGCCGAGGTCGTCCAGCACCTTGCCGGAGGTCCGGTTCTGCAGCCGGTAGTGCCCGTCACCCGCGTCGATGAACCGCCACTGCTGGTTGCCCCCGCCGTGGCGCGCCCACTGCACCACCGCCGCGCCGTCGTTCCTGGCGGAGCCCCGGTCGTCCAGCACCTTGCCGCTGTTGCGGTTGACCAGCACGTACCACTTCTTCAGGTCCAGGGTTTTCTGCTCCGCCGAAGCCTGGCTGACCACGACAGCCGAGCCGGCCACGACCACCATGGCGAGACCCGCCCAAAGACCCCGACGCGCGAGCAACCGACGACCACGATGCTTCGTACGGCCACCGCGAGCGCCGCCGTCGGCACGGTGGCCGCCGCGGGACGCCACCGATGACGAGGGTGGACCGGGGACATGTCTGCGCTCTCGTTCCAGGGACATGCCTGTGCTCTCTTTCAACTGTTGCATCGGACCGGACCACTTGGCCGGACAACACTGAGTGGTCACAGAGGCCGCAAAGGTTGCCGCGAAGAGCCACAGACATTTCCGCCCCGACCGCTTCCCGTCCGCCACGGAGCGCGGCGCGGCGAACACCGGAGGTGGCGAAGGCCTGATGGCTGCGTGAGGGGGGTGCCCCCAGAACGCTTTCCCGTTGTTCGTCCGAGGGTTCGGGATGGTCAGCGACGTCTTGACCTGCGGCGCAATACGAGGCTGAGGGCAGGTAATGGACGGAGCTGAACGGCAGCGAATGCAGCCGGAACTGCAACCGGAACTGCAATCACAGGTCCAGCTTCCCCCTCACGCCCTGCGCCAGGCGCTGAGCAGTTCCTCGGGGCCGTATACCGCCTGAAGGCCGGAACAACCGACCCCGCTGCGAGAGACCGCCACGAGCGGCACGGGCTCGTCGGTGATCGCCGCCCGGTGCTTCTGCAGGGCGGCCAGGTCGTGGTGGTCGAACGCAGAGCTCTCCAGCCACTTGACCGAGCCGAGGAAGAGCAACTCCTTGGCCACCGGCTGCCGGTCCGCGCCCACCAGGTCGATTTCGATGTCGTTGCTGCGGGTCCAGTACCCGCCGATCGCTGGGACGGCGGGCAGGATCGCGTCCGGCAGAAGACGGGCAAGTGATTCCCGGACCAGGGGTTCGATCGCGCGGCCACGCCAGCTCGTCCACTGCTCCTGGATGCGGCTCAGGGTGAGATCTCCCCGCATACGCTCGATCTCCGCCATGTGCGGATCCAGAAACGCGAGCCAGAACCGCAGGTAGGGGTCGGCCACCCGGTAGCGGCGTTCCTTCGACGGCCGTAGGGAGAGGGGCAGTTCGGCTGCCACCGCTCGTTTCTCGGTCAGGACTTCGGTGGCCCGGGTGAGGGTGGTGTGGGCGATGCCGCCGGCGGCGCGCGCGATGTTGGTGAAGGTTCGCTCCCCGGATCCGATGGCCCGCAGTACTTCCCTGCTCATCGCCTGCGGTGGAAACTCCGCGGCCAGTGAGCGCTCGGCGGAGACCAGCAGTGCCGAGATCGGGTTGTCCAGCGAGTCGCGGAGGAACTCCCAGACATCCGCTCCGGCCCGCCACTCGGCGCAGATCAGAGGGAGTCCCCCCGTGATCAGGGCGGCGTCGAAGGCGGCCGCCGGTGACAGGTCGAGCATCTCGCCGATGTCGGCCGGGTTCAGCGGTCCCACGATCATTTCCCGGCCCCGCTGGTGAAAGGGACGGTCGTAGCTGTTCAGTGCCTCCATCATCGACAGATCGGACCCGACCAGGAGGAGAAGTACCGGCTTGCGGCTGAGCAGCCGGTCCCAGGCCCGCTGGAGCATGCCCTCGAAGGCGTCGATGCGGTCCATGAGATACGGGACCTCATCGATGACGACGACGCTGGGGGTGTCGTCGGGCAGGATCTCCGCGAGCAGCCTGAACGCCGCGTTCCACTGCCCCGGCGTCTCCTCCGAGAACAGTCCACGCTCCGGCAGGGTGGACCTGGCGACGGCGTCGAGGAGCTCCGTCAGTTCGTCCTCCGCCGTGCCGCCCGCCGCGGTGAAAAAGAGGTACGGCACCTCGGTGCGCCGGAGGAACTCCTCGACCAGGCTGGACTTGCCGACCCGCCGTCTTCCCCGCACGAGGATGCACTGCCCCGGCTTCGCCGACCCGACGGCATCGCGAACCCCCTGCAAGGCGTTGCCGAGCACGCTCAGCTCACGGTCCCGCCCGATGAAACGACGCACGCAGCCTCCCGATGTCAATAGTATCGGTAGAGATACTATCGGCATCGATACCATCCTGCCTCAGGATGCTGGACTCGGAGAGGGCGAGAACGCAATCGTTGTCTCGAAGGCGGCACCAGGCTTCGAGCCAGGGCGCCACTCGACCGTGAGGGCCGCTCGGGCGTCGATGGCCTGGGCGACTTGGCGGATGCCGATGCACGGCAGATGGGTTCCGGTGCGGTCGGCGTGGCCATGAGCAGCCGGTCTGCCAGCACGTTGAGGCCGGCATCGGCGCACTTGTCGACGGCGCAGCCGGACGTTCCTTCGGGGGGACGGGGACAGGAGTGGCCACCCTGTGCGGCAGGCGCTTTTCTGCCGCAGGGCGAGCTTGGACAGGCCGCGCGGGGCGGTCAGTTCGGCCGGGAGCGCGCGTTGTTGACGGCCACCAGCCGCGTGCCGGGCGGCACAGGTTCCAACGGGGCGTACGTCTGCCTGAGCTTGTGCGAAGAAGCTCCATTGACCGTTGGCGGGCAGATTGAGACCAGCGTGGCTGTACTCGCCATCCGTGTCGTCCAGGTTGTACGGGTTGATCGAGGAGGCAAACGGCGCACGCAGCAGGTGATCGACAACGACCCCGTGCCTTCGTTCATGCTGCGTCTGCGCGATCAGTCGGAGCCGTGAGGACTTCCGGCGTTGACGGCGCTCATTCCCAGCGTCGCCAGCGAAGCCAACGCGCAAGGTACGGACAGAGGTTGAGGTCTGGAGCGTGTCCACAGGCGGTCGGCTTTCGGCAGGATTGCACAGCACTGGCAAGGTCGAAGTCGGGTTACCCGCGACCTTCCAGGGAAGGATCTCGAGTGCATCTCAGTGGGTCGGGGAGGGCTGCTCATGAGCGGTACATCAGCGTCGCGCCACGACAGGACAGAGCCGGGGCCGCCCGAGCGCGGCTCCAATCGCTTCAGCGATGATCCCCCTGATCCCCTCGCCTCGCTGCTGGCCAAGGTCAACAGGGGGGAACACATTGCGGGACCTGGAGACAACCCGGGCGGCGAAGATCGTGACCCCCATGACGAGGAATGGCGGGAACATGATCGCCACGGCCCCTATGCGCAGGGGCGTCGCCGGAGGAACTAACGCGCAGGGCGGAGTCCCCGTCTGCCGCAACGCACGCGGGGACTTGGCCTGAGGGGTGCTCACCTGGGCGGGAGCGGGGCGGCTTGCAATTCGACGAGCAGACGGCGCGCGCCGCTTGATTTCCCTCAGGATTTGGCACGGGCTGATCGGCTGTTGTGGTTATGAGGCCGTACCCACATCAGTGCGGCTGAGCCCCCTGGCGTGTGGTGATAGCCGATTAGCCAGCCGCCGAAGTCGGTAGAGGAGGTCACCACCTGTCACGATCACCTCCGGGCTGCGTGGCGGCAAGGGCATCCCGGAGCACGTCGCGGCCCACCCGCGCGTGTTCGCCACCTTCACCGCCCCGAGCTTTGGCCCGGTGCACAACCGCCCCTCCAGCGGCCGTACTTGCCGCTGCGCGTCCACCACGACCAGGACGACGGCACCCTCGGCACCGCGCTTGCCCCAGACACGTACGACTTCGAGGCGGCCGTGCTCTGGAACGCCCACGCTGGTCAGCTCTGGCGCCGCTCCTCGACGTACCTGCGTCGAGAGGTCGCCAAGCGCGCGGGGCTCTCGCAGCGCCGTTTTCGTGACTACGCGCGCGTGTCGTTCGCCAAGGTCGCCGAGTACCAGAAGAGCGGCGCCGTCCACTTCCACGCCGTCATCCGGATCGATGGCGCTGGAGGCGGTGACACCCCGCCCCCGCTATGGGCCACCGCCGGGCTGCTCACCGACGCCATCCGCACTGCGACAGCCAATGTCCGCGTGGACGGTCCGGTCATCGACAGGCGCACTCACACCTTCACCTTCGGCCGCCAACTCGACGTCCACACCATCAAATCCGCCGACTTCGACGGCGGCCAGGACCTCACCGAGCGAGCAGTCGCCGCGTACATCGCCAAGTACGCCACCAAAGGCGCCGAAACCGCGACAGGAACTCTCGACCGCCCACTGAGGTTCGCCGCCGAACTCGCCCAACTCGACATCAGCGACCAAGGCGCCGCCTGATCCGCCCCGCTTGGGACCTCGGCGCCCGCAAGAGCCTCGAACACCTCCGCCTGCGCGCCTGAGCCCACATGCGCGGCTTCCGCGGCCGCTTCTCCATTTACGGAGTCTCCTCGTGGAGGCGGCCAAGCTCCGCACCAGCGCCCGCTGGGTCGTCGCCCTGGCCCTCGGTCTCCGTCAAGGGGAAGCAGCCGGGCTCCACTGGGAAGACGTCGACCTGGACGCCGGGTACGCCCGCATCCGCAAATACCGACTCCGCCCCCAAGTACGCCCACGGCTGCAAAGACGACCCGTGCGGCCGGAAGGCCGGCTACTGCACTCAGATGCAGCAGACCCGCCGCGAGCACAAGTCCACCGAGCCCCATGTCGGACGTCACACGGTTGGTCTGCGCGACCCGCTGATCAAGCTCCTCCGCCATCACCAGGAGGTGCAGGAGGAGAAGAAGATCGCGGCCGGTGCGGACGGGCAGGACAAGGGATACGCGTTCGTCTCCCCGACCGGCGGCCCCCTCAGCCCGACCACCGACTTCCACACCTGGAAGCGACTCCTCAAAAAACGCTGGCGCACGAGACGGCCGTCTCCATGACGCTCGCCACACCGCGGCCCGCATGCGCGCCCGCTACATGCACGCGACCGGAACGCTGCCGCGGAAAGTTGCCCAGCAAGTCGGCGATGCCCTCTGGGAGCCGCCGAAGACCAACTGAGACGGAAACTGAGACGGACAACGTCGAAGGGCCCCACCGCGAACGGTGGGGCCCTTCGACATCGTGCCCGGTGAGGCACTGGCGGAGGATACGAGATTCGAACTCGTGAGGGGTTGCCCCCAACACGCTTTCCAAGCGTGCGCCCTAGGCCTCTAGGCGAATCCTCCGCCGGAAACATTACATGACGTCGGAGGGTGCTAGCGAACTCGTTCGGGCGCCCGGCGATCGGGTAGGGTGGGGTTCAGCCCCTCACGCGGCGCTATCTGACTGAACTCCCCCAGGGCCGGAAGGCAGCAAGGGTAGGTCGGCTCTGGCGGGTGCGTGGGGGGTCTTGTGTTTCCCGGACGTCGCCGACGTTTCCGATTCGGCCGTCGGGGACTCGTCGCGGCGGTGCGCGCGGAGGAAGATCCGCTCGTCGACGTAGACCGCGAGGAAGAAGACGAGCGCGACGCCCAGGCCGATGACCGAGGGGTGGCGGCCGGTCGTGGGGGTGAGGACCGCGGTCATGGCCAGCCACAGGAAGACGTTGGGCGTGTTCTGCGTGATGAACATGTCGCGGCCGAGGCCGGTGTCGTGCGGGCGCAGGCGGAGGAAGAGCGCCGTCAGCCCTCGGAGGGCCGTCAGGACCGTGGCGGTGACGGTCGTCGTCAGCAGCAGATGAGCGGCCTGCGCGGCCGTCAGACCCGTCGGCGGGGTCAGCGCGAACGTGGCCAGGCCCGCCAGGGGGATCAGGGCGAGGCCGCCCAGCCAGTTCCAGTTGGTGCTGAGGGCGCCCGCGCGGATCGGGTCGCGCCGGCGCAGGGCCTGGGCGCCCGCGCCGGGCAGGACGAGGGCGGCGAGCAGCACGGCCGCGTAGCTGAGCAGCGCAGGTTCCAGGGTGGCGAGCGTATGGGCCTGTGCCGTGCCGCCCGGCAGCATCACCGGGAGCGCCAGACCCGCCAGCAGCAGCACCGGAAGGGCCAGCGAGGCGGCCACTGTGTGGCGTACGGCGAAGAAGTAGTCGCCTCCCCAGAGGAGGGAGAGGGTGGGCACCACGAGGGCCGGGGGGAGCAGGAGGAAGAGGCCGGCCAACTCCAGGGGGAGGGAGTGGCCCGCCCAGAGCAGGATCAGCCCCAGGGCCAGGCGGGGCAGGAGCAGGGGCCAGGCCGTGTGGAGGCTCGCGAGTGGGCGGCGCAGAGTGTGCGGGTTGACGCGCAGCATGGCGAAGAAGGAGCCGATGGAGAGCAGGGCCGTCAGCGTCACGGTGAACACCAAGGCGGGCACGCGTACGCCCAGGGCGAGCTGTGCGGCCGTCCCAGCCCCGGCCGCTGCGGCGACCAGCAGCGGGAGGCGGATCTCGACGATCTCGCCGAGGTCGTTCAGCAGGCCGACAGCCGCCGGGCTGGCGACCGCACGGTGCAGGTCCTCTTCGGAGAGCGGGCGGGCGTTGGGGATCTTGAAATCGCGGTACGACTCGGGTCGGGCGCCCGCGACGACCAGAGCGAACATCTCCACGACGTACTTGTGGGCGACGACGAGGACGGTACGGCCCGCCCGGGAGGCGGGGAGCAGCACCTCGCTGTAGTACGCGGCCACGCGCGCGTACATCTCGCGCCAGGTCTCGCCGCCGGGGGGCCGTCCGGTCGGGGAGTGGAACGCCTCGGTGTAGCCGGCGAAGCCGATGGTCTTTTTCACCAGGCTCTTGTTGCGGCCGCTGTAGAGGCCGAAGTCGCGTTCCGTAAGGGCCTCGTCGATCGTGAACCGGTCCGGCGGCTCTGGCAGCCGGTCGGTGATCGTCCGGGCGGTCTCCTGGGCGCGGCGGAGGGTGGACGTGTGCACTTCGTCGATGCGTATGCCGCTCGCCGCGAGGGCGGCGACCCGGTCTGCCGCCTGCTCGGCCTGGCGCAGGCCGAGCGGGGTGAGCGGGGCGTCCAGCCGTCCGGCGAAGCGATTCTGTTCATTCGCCTGGGACTCACCATGGCGGATGAAGTAGAGGGGCATGAGTGTCCTTGCGGGGTGTGGGGGGGTGTGGGGGGTGTGAGGGGAGGGGTGGCAGGGGCACTGTGCGTTTGGTGTTGTATTTGAGCGTTCAACTTAATCATGAGGGGTGCTCTGTTTCTGGGAAGCGGCTGTCAAGAGACGCTCATGTTTCGCCGGGCGCTCGTCCTGGCATCCCGGGCGGCCCGCGTTGTCAGTGGGCGCCTATAACCTCGTATGCGTGTCGTCTCTCGCGCTGTACCGCCGCTATCGCCCGGAGTCGTTCGCCGAGGTCATCGGGCAGGAGCATGTAACCGACCCGCTGCAGCAGGCGCTGCGGAACAACCGGGTCAATCACGCGTACCTGTTCAGCGGGCCGCGCGGCTGCGGCAAGACGACGAGTGCGCGCATCCTGGCCCGCTGCCTGAACTGCGAACAGGGACCCACGCCGACGCCCTGCGGGGAGTGCCAGTCCTGCCGCGACCTGGCACGCAACGGACCGGGCTCCATCGACGTCATCGAGATCGACGCCGCTTCGCACGGTGGCGTGGACGACGCACGTGAGCTGCGTGAGAAGGCCTTCTTCGGGCCGGCCGCCAGCCGGTACAAGATCTACATCATCGACGAGGCCCACATGGTCACGTCGGCCGGCTTCAACGCGCTGCTAAAGGTAGTCGAGGAGCCCCCGGAGCACCTCAAGTTCATCTTCGCGACCACCGAGCCCGAGAAGGTCATCGGGACGATCCGCTCGCGGACACACCACTACCCGTTCCGTCTCGTGCCGCCGGGGACGCTGCGCGAGTACCTCGGCGAGGTGTGCGGCAAGGAGAAGATCCCGGTCGAGGACGGCGTGCTGCCCTTGGTCGTCCGGGCCGGTCAGGGTTCCGTGCGTGACTCCATGTCCGTCATGGACCAGCTGCTCGCGGGCGCCGCGGCGGACGGTGTGACGTATGCCATGGCCACCTCGCTTCTCGGCTACACCGACGGTTCGCTCCTCGACTCCGTCGTCGAGGCCTTCGCGACCGGTGACGGGGCCGCCGCCTTCGAGGTCGTCGACCGCATCATCGAGGGCGGCAACGACCCGCGCCGCTTCGTCGCCGACCTGCTGGAGCGACTGCGCGACCTGGTGATCCTGGCCGCCGTGCCGGACGCCGCGGAGAAGGGGCTCATCGACGCCCCGGCCGACGTGATCGAGCGCATGCAGGCCCAGGCGGGCACCTTCGGCGCCGCCGAGCTCAGCCGCGCCGCCGACCTGGTCAACGAGGGCCTGACGGAGATGCGCGGCGCCAACTCGCCCCGCCTCCAGCTCGAGCTGATCTGCGCGCGCGTGCTGCTGCCCGCCGCGTACGGGGACGAGCGGTCGGTGATGGCCCGCCTCGACCGGATCGAGCGAGGCGTGAACTTCTCCGGGGGCGGCGCCGCGCCGGCCATGGGGTACGTGCCGGGGCCCGAGGCGCACGGAGGCGCGATGCCCGGGGCGACCGGCGGGGAACCGGTTCCGCCCGGAGGTGGCCCCGCCGCTGCCCGGGCGGCGGTCCGCGCATCGGGTGCGCCGTCCGTCGCGCCGGCCGGCCAGGGCGCTCCCGCAGCCGTGGAACCCCCCGCTCGCACACCTGCTGCCCCGGCCGCCGCCCCGACCGAACCTGCGGCTCCCACAGCACCCCCCGCCCCTGCCCCCGCGGCAGCCCAGCAGCCCCAGTCACCCCCGTCGGCTCCCGCCCCCGGTGCCTGGCCCACCGCGGCCACCGCGGGCGGCGGCCGACGCCCCGGCGGCTGGCCCACGGCCACCCCCGCAGGCGCCGCGCAGCCCACGCCCCCGGCCGGCGCACCGGCCCCGCCCCCGGCAGCCACGCCCCAGCCCACCGCGCCCGCCGCCGGCCACGCGTCCCCGAGCGGCGGCCCGGACCCCCGCATGCTCTGGCCGAACATCCTGGAGGCCGTCAAGAACCGCCGCCGCTTCACCTGGATCCTGCTCAGCCAGAACGCCCAGGTGGCCGGCTTCGACGGCACGACCCTCCAGCTCGGTTTCGTCAACGCGGGCGCCCGCGACAACTTCGCGAGCAGCGGCAGCGAGGACGTACTGCGCCAGGCGCTGGCCGAGCAGTTCAACGTGCAGTGGAAGATCGAGGCGATCGTCGACCCGTCCGGCGGCTCGGCCCCGCCGTCACCCGCCGCCCCCGCCAACGGCGGCTACGGCGGAGGCGGCACCGCGGGCGGCTACGGCAGCACCGCCGCGCAGCGCCCGGCGTCCCCGACGCCCCCCACCTCACCCGCCCCCACACCACCGCCCCCGACGGCCCGGGCCACCCCCTCCGCCGCACCCGTATCCCAGCCCACAGCCCCGGAACCCCCGCCCCCGGTCTCCCCCGAGGACGACATCCCCGAGGACGACGACCCCGACCTCAACGAATCGGCCCTCTCCGGCCACGAACTGATCGTGCGCGAGCTGGGGGCGACGGTCGTGGAGGAGTTCTCGAACGAGTAGGCCGAGCTTTAGGGCGGGACTGTTCTTCCAGGCGGGAGTTCTTTTCGGGCCTGTTCTTCCGGGCGCGCTGTTCTGGCCGCCGGTCACGGCACTTCAGCCCGTCCGGCGTGTGAGGACGAGGCCGAAAGCAGGGGGCTGGGGGCGGCAGCCCCAGGGCCGGTCACCGCACCACCCGGCACCGCTTGGAGGAACGCACAGCTCACCACCCCCCTCCCGCTCGGCCTCCCGCACAAAACCCCCGTTAGGCTGACCCCCGTGAAGGTCCTCGTCATCGGCAGCGGTGCCCGCGAACACGCCCTGTGCCGTTCCCTGTCCCTCGACCCCGACGTCACCGCGCTGCACTGCGCCCCCGGCAACGCCGGCATCGCCGAGGTCGCCGAGCTGCACCAGGTCGACGCCCTGGACGGCAAGGCGGTCTCCGCGCTGGCCACGGAACTCGGCGCCGACCTCGTGGTCGTGGGCCCGGAGGCGCCCCTCGTCGCGGGGGTCGCCGACGCCGTGCGCGAGGCGGGCATCGCGGTCTTCGGCCCCGCCAAGGAGGCCGCGCAGCTCGAGGGCTCCAAGGCCTTCGCGAAGGACGTCATGGCGGGTGCGGGGGTGCCCACCGCACGCTCGTACGTCTGCACGACCCCGGAAGAGGTCGACGAGGGCCTCGACGCCTTCGGTCCCCCCTACGTCGTCAAGGACGACGGCCTCGCCGCCGGCAAGGGCGTCGTCGTCACCGGCGACATCGAGGCGGCGAGGGCGCACGCCAACTCCTGCGAGCGCGTCGTCATCGAGGAGTTCCTCGACGGCCCGGAGGTCTCCCTCTTCGCCATCACCGACGGCGAGACGGTCGTCCCGCTCCAGCCCGCCCAGGACTTCAAGCGCGCGCTCGACGGCGACGAGGGCCCGAACACCGGCGGCATGGGCGCGTACTCCCCGCTGCCGTGGGCCGACCCGAAGCTGGTCGAGGAGATCCTGCAGACCGTCCTGCAGCCGACCGTCGACGAGATGCGCCGCCGCGGCATCCCCTTCTCCGGCCTGCTCTACGCCGGTCTCGCGATCACCTCGCGCGGCGTCCGGGTCATCGAGTTCAACGCCCGTTTCGGCGACCCCGAGACCCAGGTGGTGCTGGCCCGCCTGAAGACCCCGCTGGCCGGCGTCCTGCTCGCCGCCGCGAACGGCACCCTGGAGCACCTGCCGCCCCTGCGCTGGAGCGACGACGCCGCGGTCACCGTGGTCGTCGCCTCGCACAACTACCCCGGCACCCCCCGCACCGGCGACCCGATCACCGGCCTCGACGAGGTGGCCGCCGAGGACGCCCCGCACGCGTACGTCCTGCACGCGGGTACCAAGCACGACGGCGAGGCGATCGTCAGCGCCGGCGGCCGCGTCCTGTCCGTCACGGCGACCGGCAAGGACCTCACCGAGGCCCGCGACCGCGCGTACCGGGCCGTCTCCCGCATCCGCCTCGACGGCTCCCAGCACCGCACGGACATCGCGGCGAAGGCGGCACAGAACGCCTGACCCACCGCGTCGTCCACACTTTCCGACGAACCCATCGGGCCCCGGATCCGTCTAAGGATTCGGGGCCCGACGCATGCGGGACCGGGCTCCGGATCGGGCTCGGGTTCGAGTTCGGGATCAGGGGCCTGATCTTTGCTTTCCGTCATCCACCTCTCCCCAAAGCCATTCCATCGAGTGACCGATACCCCATCCGGCTGACGTGGGCCGAGGCCCCAACTAGGGTGCGGCGCAAGCGGTCCGGCACTTGGCCCACCGGCATTGCGATGTCAGTGGCGGGTGCCACAGTGGGGGAGTGAGCAACGCCAGGACAGCCGCGCGACCAGGACAGCTTGGGAGGGGGTGAGGACCGGCCGTGACCGGTACCGGTATGGGTGTGGAAGCGGGCGCGCAGGCAGCGCGCTCCAGGGCCCTCGCCGTGCTGCGCATCCGCAGCAGGGCGCTGGCCGTCGCGCTCTTGCCTGCGGCGGCCGCAGTGATCCTGCTGGCCGGCGGTTCCACCGACCACCTCGTGGGCCCGTTCTGGCACGCCGCCCGCTGGGCCATGACCCCCCTCGCCGTCCTTGTCCTGCTCGCAGCGGCCGCCATCGCCCTGGTCGTCGCCCGCGCCCGGCCGGCCGTCAGCCCGACGGTCCCGATCGCCGAGGACTCGGCCCCGGACCTGTACCGGATGGTGCGCGACCTCGCCGACCGGCTGGACGTCCCCGCACCCTCCGCGATAGCGCTCACCCCGGACTGCGACAGCTGGCTGGAGGACCGCACCCACCCGGCGCACGGCCCGCCCCCCGCGGCGGACCGCGACGAGATAGCGGGCATGCGGGGCGCCCACCGGCGCACGGCCGCCGCACCGGTCCTCGTCATCGGCTCCCCCTTCCTGTGGTGGATGCGCGTCGGCGAACTGCGCGCGGTCCTCGCTCCGGTCGTCGCCGGTACGGGACCCTCCGCCCACCCGGACATAGCAGCGGCCCGCCGCTTCGTACGGGGCCTGGACGCGGCGGTGGCCGTGGGTTCGACGCCCGGCCGCTGCCCCTTGACCCGCGCGGTGTGCGCGAGCGTCGGCTGGGTGGCCCGTCTGCTGCTGCGCAGCTGCCGGGAGCATGCGGCGCAGATGGAGCGAGGCGTGGCGGCCGCGGCCTCCGAGCGTGCACAGGCTGTGGACTACGGCCTCAGGATCGTCGCCCAGGAACAGGTGGGCCTGGCCTACGCCGGCTGGGACCGCCTGCTGACCCGGGTCGCGCTGCCCGCCTGGCGGATGGGCCGCTGGCCCTCCCGCCTGGACGCGGGAGTGGTGGCGGCCCTCACCGAACTCTCCCGTCGCGACCGCCTGGCCGAGGGCTTCGCCTCCCGCCTGGGCGAGCGCCCCGCCTGCGACCTGCTGGAAGAGCCCGGCACGGTGGACGGCGCGGCCTCACTCCTCGCCGCCCGCCTCTTCCACGGCGGACCCGCCGAGCCCGGCCCCGACTGGGCCCCGGTCGACTGGGACGAATACCCGGAGGAGGTCGTGGACCGCAAATGGCGCACCGACGCGGCCCGCCTCCACCGAGTCCTCGACACCCTGGGCGTCAGCCACACCCCTGACCCCACCACCCAGCCCGCCGACGGCCCCACCCTCTCCAGAATCCTCAACCACCTGTCGACCCCGCCGCCCGGTCCCGCAGCCGCCGACGGCGAGCAAGCCCCACAGGGGCCACCTGCAGCCGACGACGAATGCAGCACGGCTGGTGCGGGTGGGAACAACACGGCCGAAGGCGAAGCCGAGGCCGAAGAACCGGCAGAAAACGAACGCACAGCCACCCTCGCCGCAGGCCTCACCGCCGAACTGGCCCGCGAGGAAGCCACAGCCACCCCCGCGGAGCAAACCGCCCCCGACGCCGCCTTCTGGGACGACGCCACGCTCCCCCTCTTCCCGCTCCAACCCCCGCGCACAGCCCGCGAGTTGCTCGCGGACCACGTCACCGCGATGGTCTGCTGCGCCGCCATGGACACCGCAGGTGCAACGCCCGGCCTCGACTGGCTCGACGGCCCGTCCCTCCTCATCAACGGCGAACGGGCCACGGATCTGACCCCCCGCGTCCTCAGCCTCGTCGAGGACGGCGACCCGGCCCCCCTGCGGACCTGGCTTCTCGAATCCGGCATACGCCCCGAGAAGCCCGTCCGGCTTGTGTGACGGTCCCGGGTTCCGGAACCCCGCATTCCACTTTCGGCCAATTCGCAACGAATAGTGACCACATGGGTGCGCAATGTGATGTGCTGGGACCGATCGAGCACATGGCAAGGGCTTACGGCACAAGCCAGGCACGCCAGGGCCACAAGCCAGGCACGCCACACCATGCGAAGACACGCCACGCGACCGCGGGGGATCGAGGGAGGGGAGCGACCATGGGGCAGGAGCAGATCCGCCGCTGGGAATCCGGGGCGCTGGCGCATGCCGTGACCGACCCCTTCGGCCAGGGCCCCGTGCCCTGGCTCCGCGGCAGCGAGACGTACTTCGACGACACCGGCCAGGTGGTCCCCTGGTACGTGGACGCACCGCAGGAGTCATCGCCGGGCGAGTCGCCGAACACCCCTCGGGTCCCGGCACCCCGGGCCGCCGGCGGCCCCCGCTCAGCGGACGACGTCCGCCGCCAGATCAAGGGCTTCATCTCCACCGGCGCCGTCGCCCCCGGCGAGGCCGTCGACTTCCACATCACGGTCGACCCGCCGCAGGAATTCAGCGTCGACATCTACCGCATCGGCCATTACGGCGGTGACGGCGCCGCCAAGATCACCACCAGCCCCCGTCTCTCCGGCATCGTCCAGCCCCCGCCGCTCGCCGCGGACCGCACGGTCTCCTGCCACCACTGGTGGCTCTCCTGGCGGCTGCAGATCCCGAGCTACTGGAGCATCGGCGCCTACGTCGCCGTACTCACCACCCTCGACGGCTACCGCTCCCACATCCCCTTCACGGTCCGCGACAACCACCCCGCGGACCTGCTCCTGCTGCTGCCCGACGTCACCTGGCAGGCGTACAACCTCTACCCGGAGGACGGCCGCACGGGCGCGAGCCTCTACCACGCCTGGGACGAACAGGGCCGTCTGCTCGGCGAGTCCGACGCCGCGACCACGGTCTCCTTCGACCGCCCGTACGCCGGAGCCGGCCTCCCCCTGCACGTCGGCCACGCCTACGACTTCATCCGCTGGGCCGAGCGCTACGGCTACGACCTCGCCTACGCCGACGCCCGCGACCTGCACGCCGGGCACGTGGACCCCACCCGCTACCGCGGCCTGGTCTTCCCGGGACACGACGAGTACTGGTCGGCCAACATGCGCCGCACCGTCGAACTCGCCCGCGAGAACGGCACCTCCCTCGTCTTCCTCTCCGCCAACACCATGTACTGGCAGGTGGAGTTGGGCCCGTCCCCGTCCGGCGTCCCCGACCGCCTGCTGACCTGCCGCAAGCGCAAAGGCCCCGGCCGGCCCGTCCTCTGGCGCGAGATCGACCGCCCCGAGCAGCAAGTGGTCGGCATCCAGTACGCGGGCCGGGTCCCCGACCCCCACCCCCTGATCGTCCGCAACGCCGACCACTGGCTGTGGGAGGCGACCGGCGCCCACGAGGGCGACGAGATCGAGGGCCTGGTCGCAGGCGAGGCGGACCGCTACTTCCCGCGCACCCCGCTCCCCGAGCACGAGGAGCGCATCCTGCTCGCCCACTCCCCGTACACCGACTCCGAGGGCACCCTCCGCCACCAGGAGACATCCCTCTACCGAGCCCCCTCCGGCGCCCTGGTCTTCGCGTCGGGGACCTTCGCCTGGTCCCCGGCCCTGGACCGTCCGGGCCACGTCGACACACGAGTCCAGCGCGCCACCGCCAACCTCCTGGACCGCATCTGCAAACGTGACTGAACTCACGTAAGCCCACGTCACCGCCCCTTTCGACCCCACCCCGCTCCAAGGGCGACCCCCGGCATACGGGAGAATCGAGCCCATTGGCCCGCCCGTCACCCACCACCACCCTGCTCGAGCCCTTCGGGCGCCCCTTTTGTTCAACCACGGGGAGGAACCGTGTCCGGATTCGTAGAAAAGCCCGAGCCGATCCAGGTTCCGGGCCTGGTTCACCTCCACACCGGCAAGGTGCGCGAGCTGTACCAGAACGAGGCCGGCGACCTCGTGATGGTCGCCAGCGACCGCATCTCCGCCTACGACTGGGTGCTGCCGACCGAGATCCCCGACAAGGGCCGCGTCCTCACCCAGCTGTCCCTGTGGTGGTTCGACCAGATCGCCGATCTGATCCCCAACCACGTGCTGAGCACCGAGCTGCCCGCCGGCGCCCCCGCCGACTGGGCCGGCCGCACGCTCGTCTGCAAGTCGCTGCAGATGGTCCCGGTGGAGGCCGTGGCCCGCGGCTACCTCACCGGCTCCGGCCTGCTCGAGTACAACGAGTCCCGCACGGTCTGCGGCCTCGCCCTCCCCGAGGGCCTGGTCGACGGCAGCGAACTCCCCGCCCCGATCTTCACCCCGGCCACCAAGGCCGAGGTCGGCGAGCACGACGAGAACGTCTCGTACGAGGAGGTCGCCCGCCAGGTCGGCGCCGACACCGCCGCCCGACTGCGCCAGGCCACCCTCGCCGTCTACGCCCGGGGCCGCGACATCGCCCGGGACCGCGGCATCATCCTCGCGGACACCAAGTTCGAGTTCGGCTTCGACGGCGAGACCCTGGTCCTCGCGGACGAGATCCTCACCCCGGACTCCTCCCGGTTCTGGCCGGCCGACCAGTGGCAGCCGGGCCGCGCGCAGCCGTCGTACGACAAGCAGTTCGTCCGGGACTGGCTGACCTCGCCGGAGTCCGGCTGGGACCGCAAGAGCGAGCAGCCCCCGCCGCCGCTGCCACAGCAGGTCGTGGACGCGACCCGGGCGAAGTACATCGAGGCGTACGAGCGCCTGACGGGCACGAGCTGGTCGTAGGACACGAAGAAGCCCCCCGGCAGAAGCCGGGGGGCTTGATCTGGAGCGGACGACGAGGCTCGAACTCGCGACCTCAACCTTGGCAAGGTTGCGCTCTACCAACTGAGCTACGTCCGCAGTGCGCCGTGGCGCGGAGCCAACTATACCCAACCCCGCTCCCGCGCGAGCCGCACCGCCGCATGCCGGTTCTCGGCTCCGAGCTTGGAGACGGCCGACGACAGGTAGTTCCGTACGGTCCCCTGCGACAGCGCGGCCCGCTCGGCGATCTCCGCGACGGGCGCCCCGTCGGCGGCGAGTTCCAGCACCTCCGCCTCCCGCACGGTCAGCGGCGAGTCCCCGGAGGCGATCGCATCGGCGGCCAACTCGGGGTCGACGTAACGGTTCCCGGCATGCACGGTCCTGATGATCTCCGCGAGCCGCTGCGCGCTGACCGTCTTCGGAACGAACCCGCGCACACCTGCCGCAAGAGCCCGCTTCAGATGCCCGGGCCGCCCGTGACTGGTGACGATCAGCACCTGGCAGCCGGGCAGTTCGGCCCGCAGGGATGTGGCGACCTTCACACCGTCGGCGCCCGGCATCTGAAGATCGAGCACGGCCACATCCGGCTCGTGCGCCCGCGCCATCGCCAGCGCCTCAGGACCGGACGCCGCCTCGGCCACGACCACAAGGTCGTCCTCCAGCCCGAGCAGAGCGGCGAGCGCGCCCCGGATCAGATGCTCGTCGTCGGCGAGCAGAAGCCGTACGACGGCGGTCATGCCGTGACCTCTTTCACACTCAGGGGCACCTCGGCCTTCACGCGGAACACATCCGCACCGACCCGACCCGCCTCCAGCGTTCCGCCCACCGCCGACAGCCGCTCCCGCAGCCCGGCCAGCCCGGACCCGCCGCCACCCGCAGGATCCGAGGCCCCGTCGTTCTCCACGGTCAGCACCACACATCCCCCGTCGGCCTGCAGTGCTATGTCACATCGCACCGCATCCCCGTGGCGCAGCACGTTCGTCGTCGCCTCCCGCACGACCCACCCGAGCACCGACTGGACCCCGACCTCCAGCCCGCCGGCCTCCCCGCTCACCTCGCAGCGAATCCCGGCCGCACTCAACACGCCCTGCGCACCGGCGAGTTCGACCCCGAGGTCGGCCTCTCGATACCCCCGTACGACATCCCGCACCTCCCGCTGCGACTCCTGCGCGATCCGCTGCACCTCGATCATCTGCTCCACGGCCTCGACCCGCCCGCGCCGCGCGAGCTGCACGGCGAGTTCGCTCTTGAGCGCGATGACGGCAAGATTCCGCCCCATCACGTCGTGCAGATCCCGCCCGAACCGCAGCCGCTCCTCGGCGACGGCGAGCCGGGCCTCGGCCTCCCGGGCACGTTCCGCCTCCCACAGGACGGACAGGGTCCAGGCGCCGCAGCGACTGGTGAACAGGGAGAAGACCACCCCGAAACCGGTCAGTACGCCGACCATGACGATCCCGGCGGGATCCGGATCGGTCCAGGCGAACGCTGCCATGAGCACCACGGCGAGCACGGCCGACCGGCGCAGGAACACCAGCATGGGCACGACCAGCCCGTACAGCAGCCCGAAGGGCATCAGCGCGGCACCGATGACCAGCCTGATCGTCACCGCGTCGGCCCCGCCCAGCGCGGCAAGCGCCAGGGTCAGGGCCAGCGCGAGGCCCAGCAGTACGGCGGCGGGGCGCAGGGCGCGGACCGGGAGTTCGGCGCGGCCCAGGTAGTGGTCGAGCACGGTCCGGGTGAGCCGGTTGGCCTCCACGCACTGCAGTGCGCTCACCAGGAGGAGCAGGCCCGCGACGACCGCCGACGCGGGCCGCCGCTCAAGCCCGCCCACCAGCGGCAGTGCCAGCCAGGACAGGGAGAAGACCCATGTCGAGGCATACCAGGTCAACAGAGTCTGCAACTCGACCCGCTCGGCCTTGCTCCGCTCCCTCCAGTGCCGCCGCTGCCACCCCCGTATCAGCCCGAGCACGACCGCTCCCCCGTCCGTCAGCGTCGAGGTTCCCAACGGAACCACCGCCGTACAGCAAACACCGCCACCACGGTCCAGGCCAGAGCGGTCGCCATCGCGCCCAGCACCTCGTAGGCACTCAACTGCCCGGTCCAGCCGCCCCGGACCAGCCGGATCGCGGGGGAGAGCGGAAGCAGTTCGCAGACGGAGGCGAGCCGGTCCGGCAGGAGTTCGGTGGGGATCATGATGCCCGAGCCGAACATGGACGCGAACACCAGCGGCGCCGCCGTGATCTGGGCGCTCTCCGTGGTCCTGGTGAAGGAGGCGGTGAGCGCGGCGAGTGCGGCGCACAGCACCAGGCCCGACAGGAGACCGAGGACCGTGAGATACGGCGCCCGGGGCGCCCCCGCGTCGAGCAGCACCGCGCAGCCGGCGCTGAACAGGACGGCCTGAGTGAAGCCGAGGAGGACGGCGGGCAGGGCGGTGCCGGTCAGGATCTCCGCGTCGTCGAGTTCGCCGGTGCGCAGCCGCTTGAGGACGAGCTCCTCGCGGCGGGCGACGTAGGCACTCACCAGGGAGGTGTACACGGCGAACAGGAAGGAGAAGCCGATCGCGGCCGTCAGCATCACTGTGCCGACGCTCAGCCCCTCCGCCTTCAGATCCATCTGGTCGACCGCGGGCCGCACACTGAACGGCAGCGCAAGCGGCATCAGCAGCGCCGTGACCACCGCACTCCGGTTGCGCCCGAGCAGAGTCAGCTCCGCCCGTGCCAGCGCCCGCAACCGCCGCCCGACCGGGCCCAAGACCACAGCACTCACACCGCCACCTCCCGCTCCCGCGCGATCCCCAGGAAGGCCTCCTCCAGCGAGGCCGACCGCACATCCAGGCCCCGCAGCTCCACCTGCGCCCCTTCGGCCCACACCAGCAGCCCGGTGGCCGCCCGCTGCAACTCCCGCGTCCGCAGCCGTACGACGTCCCCGTCCACCTCGTGCCCGCACACCCCCAGCTCACCGAGGGGCGGCAGGTCCCCCAGGAAATAGCCGTCGGGCAGCCGGAAGGAGATCCGCGAGGGCCGGCCGGCGGTCACCTCGGCCGGGGTACCGGCGGCCGCGATGCGTCCGTCGTGCAGGATCGCCAGCCGGTCGGCGAGGCCCTCGGCCTCCTCCAGGTAGTGCGTGGTGAGCAGCACGGTGGTGCCGCCGTCGCGCAGCGTCCGCACCAACTCCCAGGTGTCCCGGCGCCCTTCGGCGTCGAGCCCGGTCGTGGGCTCGTCCAGGAACAGCACCTCGGGCTCGCCGAGCAGCGCGAGCGCCAGGTCCAGCCGCCGCCGTTCACCCCCGGACAACTGCTTCACCCGTACGTCGGCCTTCCCCGTCAGCCCGACGAGCGCCAGCGCCCCCTGTTCCGGCCGCGCCCCGCTCACACACCCCGCCCACATCCGTGCGGTCTCCGCGACGGTCAGCTCGGACGGAAACCCGCCCTCCTGGAGCATGACGCCGGTCCGCGGTCGTACGGCGGCCCGCTCCTCGTACGGATCGTGGCCGAGCACCCGCACCCGGCCCCCGGCCGGCCGGGCGAGCCCCTCCAGCAGTTCGACCGTGGACGTCTTGCCGGCGCCGTTGGTGCCGAGCAGCGCGAAGATCTCGCCGCGGCCCACGGAGAAAGAGATTCCGTGCACCGCCTCGAACCCGCCCCCGTACACACGCCGCAGGTCAGTGACCTCAATCACGTGTTCGTGTTCGCTCGTGTCCATGACTTCAGCGTCCCGGCGAGCGGGACCCCGCAGCAGTGCGCGCCGTCATCACTCGGCATGACAAATGTCAGAGGACATCAGTAGGGAGATCAGGGGGAGATCAGGAGGACGGAAGGAGAGACGCCGAACACGACGAAGGCCCCAGCCATAAGACTGGGGCCTTCGATCAGAGCGGACGACGAGGCTCGAACTCGCGACCTCAACCTTGGCAAGGTTGCGCTCTACCAACTGAGCTACGTCCGCATTGCCTCCGACCGGCTCCCACCGATCGGCGCGAGCACCAGCCTACCTGATCCACAAGAGTGGTTCTGACCGGCGGTGCAGAGCGGGTGACAGGAATTGCACACTGCGCCTTCCCCCTGGAAGGGGGATGTTCTGCTACTGAACTACACCCGCATGTACTCCGTGAGCCGGGCCTTTCGGCCTTGCCCCTCGGCGTGCTCCAGACTCTAGCTGACCAGGAGGGGTGCAGCGCAAGTCGGTTCTCCCGAGGGGCCGGTGACCGGGCGTCGGGCGGCGGCTACTGCGCCGCGCTGAACGCCTCATAGACCTTCTTGGGGATGCGGCCGCGGGCCGGGACGTCCATCTTGTTGGCCTGGGCCCAGGCGCGGACGGCCGCCGGATCGGGGGCGACCTCCGTCTGCCGGTAGGTCCTGCCCGACTTCGACCGCTTGCGGCCGGCCTCCACGTACGGCGCGAGCGCCTTACGCAGTTTCTTGGCATTGGCTTGATTCAGGTCGATCTCGTACGACTTGCCGTCGAGTCCGAAGGCGATCGTTTCCGCCGCTTCCGAGCCGTCGATGTCGTCAAAGAGAGTGACCACGACCTTCTGCGCCACGAATAATCGGTCCCTTCGTGCGGCACGCTGACAATTCATTTGTACAGTGCCCGACAATGCAATGTGAAGCCCGACTAAATCCTCCCGCGTGTCCGAGCGCAATAGGTTTCGGATGTAGATCCGGGATCTTTCCCGGAAATTTTCTGCAGTGACCGCCTTGAGTGGCGGATCGTGACAGCCGTCACGTAGATTCCTACAAGTCGACGCGCGTAGAAATTTTGTGCAGGTAGTCTGAAACCACTGCAGGAACCTGCTCCGCACCACACCACCGGGAGTGCACGTGGCACGCGTCGTAGTCGACGTCATGCTCAAGCCGGAGATCCTCGACCCCCAGGGCCAGGCGGTGCAGCGCGCACTGCCGCGTCTGGGTTTCGAAGGCATCTCCGACGTACGTCAGGGAAAGCGATTCGAACTGGAAGTTGACGGGCCGGTCGACGAGGCCGCCCTCGCCCGCATCCACGATCTTGCGGAATCCTTCCTCGCCAACACCGTGATCGAGGACTTCACCGTCAAGGTGGAGGAAGTCGCGGAGGCCGCGAAGTGACCGCTCGTATTGGCGTCGTCACTTTCCCGGGCAGCCTCGACGACCGGGACACCCAGCGCGCGATCCGCCTCGCGGGCGCAGAACCGGTCGCTCTCTGGCACAAGGACAAGGACCTCCACCAGGTGGACGCGGTCGTCCTCCCCGGCGGTTTCTCCTACGGCGACTATCTGCGGGCCGGCGCCATCTCCCGCTTCTCGCCGGTGATGGAGACGGTCATCGAGCAGGCGAAGGCCGGCCTTCCGGTTCTCGGTATCTGCAACGGCTTCCAGATCCTCACCGAGGCCCACCTCCTCCCGGGCGGCATGCTCGGCAACGACCACCTGCACTTCATCTGCCGCGACCAGAAGCTGCGGGTGGAGAACGCCTCCACCTCCTGGACCAGCGACTACAGCGAGGGCCAGGAGATCCACATCCCGCTGAAGAACATGGACGGCCGTTACGTCGCCGACCAGTACACGCTGGACAAGCTGGAGGCCGAGGGCCGGGTCGCGTTCCGGTACGTCGACTTCAACCCGAACGGCTCGCTCAACGACATCGCCGGCATCACCAACGAGGCCGGAAACGTCGTGGGCCTCATGCCGCACCCCGAGCACGCCGTCGAGCCGCTCATCGGGTCCGGCCGCACCGACGGCCTCCCCTTCTTCACCTCGATCCTCAAGAAGCTGGTCAACGCATGAGCCGGACGCCTCTGGACACGGTCGAGCACGCGGCCGCGACCCCCGACGTCGAGCTGCCCTGGGCCGAACTCGGCCTGAAGAAGGACGAGTACGAGCGCGTGGTCGAGATCCTCGGCCGCCGGCCCACCGGTGCCGAGCTCGCCATGTACTCCGTCATGTGGTCCGAGCACTGCTCGTACAAGTCGTCGAAGGTGCACCTGCGCCAGTTCGGCGAGAAGGCCCCCCAGTCGGACGCGCTGCTGGTGGGCATCGGCGAGAACGCCGGTGTCGTCGACGTCGGCCAGGGCTACGCCGTCACCTTCAAGGTCGAGTCGCACAACCACCCGTCGTACGTCGAGCCCTACCAGGGCGCGGCCACCGGCGTCGGCGGCATCGTCCGCGACATCATCGCGATGGGCGCCCGCCCGGTCGCGGTCGTGGACCCGCTCCGCTTCGGCGCGGCCGACCACCCGGACACCAAGCGCGTCCTCCCGGGCGTGGTCGCGGGCATCGGCGGCTACGGCAACTGCCTGGGCCTGCCGAACATCGGCGGCGAGGTAGTCTTCGACGCCTGTTACCAGGGAAACCCGCTGGTCAATGCCGGTGCCATCGGTGTGATGCGGCACGAGGACATCCACCTGGCGAAGGCGTCCGGCGCGGGCAACAAGGTCATCCTGTACGGGGCCCGTACGGGCGGCGACGGCATCGGCGGCGCCTCGATCCTGGCCTCCGAGACCTTCGACGACGCCAAGCCGTCGAAGCGTCCGGCCGTCCAGGTCGGCGACCCCTTCCAGGAGAAGCTCCTCATCGAGTGCACCCTGGAGGCCTTCAAGGAGAAGCTGGTCGTCGGCATCCAGGACCTCGGCGCGGCCGGCCTGTCCTGCGCGACGAGCGAGCTGGCCTCGAACGGCTCCGGCGGCATGCGCGTGACCCTGGACGACGTACCGCTGCGCGACTCGACGCTCTCGCCCGAGGAAATCCTCATGAGCGAGTCGCAGGAACGCATGTGCGCGGTCGTGGAGCCGGAGAAGGTCGACCGGTTCCTGGAGATCTGCGACAAGTGGGACGTCATCGCCACCGTCATCGGTGAGGTCACGGACGGCGACCGCCTCGAGATCTACTGGCACGGCGGCAAGATCGTCGACGTCGACCCGCGGACCGTGGCGCACGAGGGCCCGACGTACGAGCGGCCGTACGCGCGCCCGGAGTGGCAGGACGCCCTGCAGGCGGACGACGCGGGCAAGCTCGCGCGGCCCACGACGTCGGCGGAGCTGAAGGACCAGGTCCTGAAGCTGGTGGCCTCGCCCAACCAGGCCTCCAAGAAGTGGATCACCTCGCAGTACGACCACTTCGTGCAGGGCAACACGGTGCTGGCCCAGCCCGAGGACTCGGGCATGATCCGCATCGACGAGGAGTCCGGCCTCGGCGTCGCGATCGCGACGGACGGCAACGGCCGGTACGCCAAGCTCGACCCGTACGCGGGCGCGCAGTTGGCGCTCGCGGAGGCGTACCGCAACGTCGCCACCACTGGTGCCAAGCCCCTCGCGGTCTCCGACTGCCTGAACTTCGGCTCGCCCGAGGACCCGGCCGTGATGTGGCAGTTCGCGGAGGCCATCCGCGGACTCGCCGACGCCTGCCAGCAGCTCGGCACCCCGGTGACCGGCGGCAACGTCTCGCTCTACAACCAGACGGGCGAGGTGGCCATCCACCCGACGCCCGTGGTCGCGGTCCTGGGCGTCATCGACGACGTCGCCCGCCGCACGCCGGTCGCCTTCCAGGAGGAGGGGCAGCTGCTCTACCTCCTCGGCGACACACGTGAGGAGTTCGGCGGTTCGGCCTGGTCACAGGTGGTCCACGACCACCTCGGCGGGCTGCCCCCGAAGGTCGACCTGGAGCGTGAGCGGCTGCTCGGCGAGATCCTGATCTCCGCCTCCCGCGACGGCATGATCGACTCCGCGCACGACCTGTCGGACGGCGGTCTGATCCAGGCGGTCGTGGAGTCGGCACTGCTCGGCGGCAAGGGTGCGCGTCTGGTCGTTCCGGACGGGCTCGACGCCTTCACCTTCCTCTTCTCCGAGTCGGCGGGTCGCGCGATCGTCGCCGTGCCGCGCTCCGAAGAGGTCCGCTTCAACGACATGTGCGGCGCGCGGGGCCTGCCCGTCACGCGCATCGGTGTCGTGGACGGCGACTGCGTCGAGCTCCAGGGCGAGTTCGAACTGCCGCTGGAGGAACTGCGCACGGCGCACGAGGAGACCATCCCGGCGCTGCTCAAGTAAGCAGTCGTACGACGCCGAAGGCCCCGCCGGTTGCGCTCCGGCGGGGCCTTCGGCGTGTGCTCATACGGGCACCGGCTCCTTCGCAGGTTCCGAAGTGGGCGTCCCAGGAAGGGACTTGGGCAGGCGCAGGGCCAGCACCAGGCACAGTGCCATCAGGCCGGCCCCGCACAGGAACACCGTGTCCATCGCGGAGACGTACGCCTCCAGGCCCTGGCTGCGTGCCGGGCCGCGCAGTGTGGCGAGCGCGTCGGTGCCGCCGCCCGGGCCGTCGTACAGCCGGGTGATGAGGGTGCCGAAGAGGGCGGCGCCCAGGGCCGTGCCGAGGGTCTGGAAGAAGCGGATGGCGGTGGTGGCGACGCCCAGCTGATGGCGCGGGGCCGCTTCCTGGACCAGCTGGATGGCCTGGCCGATGAGCTGGCCGAGCCCGATGCCGAGGACGAGCAGTTCCGCGCGCAGCCACCACAGCGAGGTGCCGGTGCCGAGCGTGGCCAGCAGCAGGAACGCGAGCGCGGTGACGGCCGAGCCGGTGATCACGAACGTCCGCTCGTGCCAGCCCCGCTCCGTGAGCTTGCCGACGAGGATGCCCACAACGGTCATGCCGATGGCCATGGGGATGAGGTACAGCCCGGCCGAGGAGCTGGCCACACCCCGCACGACCTGGAGGTACACCAGCACGTAGTACATCGCGCCGATCATGCCCGCGCCGACCAGCGCCTGGACGGCGAAGCCCCAGCGCAGCGCAGGGAGACGGAACATGGACAGCGGCAGGATCGGCTCGACGGCCCTGACCTGGCGCCACAGGAACAGACCGAGCGCGGCCCCCGAGGCGACCGCGAGGCCGAGGACCTGCGGCGATGCCCAGGCGTACTGTTTGCCGCCCCACTCGGTGATCAGCAGCAGTGCGGCCGAGAACGCGGCGGCGAGCGCGGCCCCGAGGAAGTCGATGCGGTGGGTCGAGGTGTGCCGGGGCAGCTTCAGGACCAGTGCGCCGAGCACCAGGACGGCGGCGCCGAGCGGCAGGTTGACGTAGAAGATCCAGCGCCAGCTCGCGTGGTCGGCGAGCAGGCCGCCGATCCACGGGCCGATCGCCATGCCGCCGCCGGCGACGATGCCGCCCATGCCCGCGCCCTTGGCGTCCTTCTCGCCGGGTCCCTTGAGCTGGGCGATCACCACCATCGTCACGCTCATCAGGCCGCCGGCCCCGATGCCCTGCACCGCCCTCGCGGCGATGAGCTGGCCCAGCGACTGGGCCGCCCCGCACAGCGCCGAACCGAACAGGAACGTGCCGACCGCGCCGAGGAAGACCCGCTTGGCGCCGAGGGTGTCGCACAGCCTGCCGTAGAGCGGGAGCACCGCCGCCGAGGCCAGCGAGAAGGCGCTGACCAGCCACGGGATCTTGTCGATGCCATGGTCGGGATCGAGGTCCCGGACGATCGGGACGGTGGCCGCGGACACGATCTGCATGTCCAGGACGGCCAGGACGATGGTGACGAGGCAGACAAGGAAGCCGATTTTGCGCTGGGTCTCGGTCATGGGCACCACCATGCCCGGCATTCGTGTACCGAGTCAATGTTTCATCTGGGATGAAAATTCATCTTGGTACAGTGCTCTCATGGCTGCTGAGGCGATGGGGCTGCGCGAGCGCAAGAAGCTGCAGACCGCGATGCGGATCTACCGGACCGCGGTGGCGCTGTTCGACGAGAAGGGCTTCGACGCCGTCTCCGTGCAGGAGATCGCGGACGCCTCCGAGGTCTCCAAGATGACCGTCTTCAACTACTTCGGTACGAAAGAGGACCTGGTCTTCAAGCCCATGGAGGAACACTTCTGCGACCCGGCCCGCGCCGTGCGCGAGCGGGGGCCCGGTGAGTCCGCGGTGGAGGCCGTACGCCGTCAGTTCCTGGAGATGGTCGAGAACCGCGACCCCTCCATCGGCCTGCACGCCGAGCCCTTCGCCCGCCGGATCCGCTCGGTCGTTCTGGCGACACCGGTCCTGCGGGACCGGGCCTATCTGTCGGCCGAAAAGGGCGCACGGGAACTGGCCGACCTGCTCACGGAGGAGACCGGCGACAGCACCCTGGCCCTGATCGCCGCAGCCACCCTCACGGCCGCCCGCCAGGCCCTGGTCGAGGAGCACCATCTGCGCATCGATGCCGGCGAGAGCGTGGACGCGGTCGCCGCCGACGCGGCCGAACGCGCAGAACGGGCCTTCGCGTTGGTGGAAGAGGGGCTCGCCGGGTACGCCCGCAGGCCGCTCTAGGCTGACCCCATGCCCCCGGCCAAGAAGCGCGCCCGTGTCTACGACCCCGTCAAGATCCGCAAGGCCGTACTGGCCCAGCTCGGGAACGTCCGGGAGGCCGTGCGCGCCCTGAGTCCCGAGCAGCTGGCCGGGTCCACCCGGCTCGGCGAGTGGACCGTGCGGGAGCTGGTCGCGCACATCGGGATGGCGGTGACGGCCGTGCACCGGTCGCTCGACAAGCCGGAGCCCGCCAAGCAGGACGCCGTGCTGCTCGACTGGGCCTTCGCCACCGCCGCCAACTCCGCGGCCATCGACGACTTCACCCGGCGGCTCGCCGAGGAGCACCCCGACCTCGACGCCTACCTCGCCGACGTCGAGCAGAGCCTCGTCCGGCTGCTCGACGAGCACCCCGGCACCCGCCTGCTGGACACCAACGTCGGCGCCCTGCCCCTCGCCGACTACGTAGTCACCCGCACCGTCGAACTCGTCGTCCACACCGACGACCTGAACGCCGCCGTGCCCGGACTCGAGGTGCCGTACGACCGCCAGGCCCTCGCCGCCTGCACCCGGCTGCTCGCCGACGCCCTGGCCGCGAAGGCGCCCGGCGGCTCCACCGAGGTACGGATCCCGCCGTACGCCGTCGTGCAGTGCATCGAGGGCCCCCGGCACACCCGCGGCACCCCGCCGAACGTCGTCGAGACCGACCCGCTGACCTGGATCCGGCTCGCGACCGGCCGTGTGACCTGGGCGGATGCCGTCCAGGAGGCACAGGTGAGCGCCGGCGGCGAGCGGGCGGACCTGAGCGGGCTGCTGCCGCTGATGAAGTGAACGGGGGGAACCGGTCGCCCGTCCCTCCCGTCCCATCGGCATGGACAAACAGCGACTCACCCTCGCCGTCCTGACCGTGCTTCCGCTCGTCATGGCGTGCGGAAGCGACACGGGCAGCCCCTCCGTCGCGTCGGAAGTGTCCGGCGTCCACTGGAAGGTCGACAGCGTCACGGTGGACGGCACCACCCGGCGCGCTCCCGCCGACGCCGACGTCCGGATCCGCGAGGACGGAACCGCCGTGGGCAACTACGGCTGCAACGAGTTCGGCGCGAAGGCGGCCTTCAAGGACCACCGCGTCGAACTGACGCACGCCCGCCAGACCCTGATGGCCTGCGAGCCCCGGCGCATGGCCTTCGAACGGGCCCTCGCAGCCACCCTCACCGACCACTCGCTCACGGTCGGGACCAAGGGCGACGGCCTGACGCTCACCACCCACGACGGCGACCGCATCCGGCTGTCCAAGGAGAAGGACGCCCCGCTGTACGGGACGAAGTGGACGATCACGGCACTCGGCAGCGCCAACGGCACGGCGACCAGCCTGCCGCGGCAGCAGACGGCCTCTGCGTACCTCACCTTCGACAAGAAGTCCGGCAAGGTCACGGGCCGCCTCGGCTGCAACCACGTCACCGCGAACGCCACGGTCCGCGACGGACATATCACCCTCGGCGCCCCGTCCACCACACGAATGATGTGCGACACCTCACTCATGCATACGGAGAAGAGCCTCCTGCGCCTCTTCGACGGCACCGTGAGCTACGGGTTGGATCACCAAACCCTCACGCTGACCAGCACAAACGGAGAAACCGCCGAGGCGGTCGCCGCACGGTGATCCATTAGCGGCAGGTATCCCCAATTCGGACCAGTGGTCGATCTCGCCTACACTCGGAGCCGTGCCACGTGGTGACGGTCGACTCAATCATGATCTGCTCCCCGGTGAGAAGGGCCCCCAGGACGCCTGCGGCGTCTTCGGAGTCTGGGCTCCCGGTGAAGAGGTCGCCAAGCTCACTTACTTCGGGCTCTACGCCCTCCAGCATCGGGGCCAGGAATCCGCGGGAATCGCGGTCAGCAACGGCTCCCAGATCCTCGTCTTCAAGGACATGGGCCTCGTCTCCCAGGTCTTCGACGAGACCTCGCTCGGTTCGCTCCAGGGTCATATCGCGGTCGGTCACGCCCGCTACTCGACCACCGGCGCCTCCGTGTGGGAGAACGCCCAGCCGACGTTCCGCGCCACCGCGCACGGCTCCATCGCGCTCGGCCACAACGGCAACCTGGTCAACACGGCGCAGCTCGCCGAGATGGTCGCCGACCTGCCGAAGAAGGAGGGCGGCCGCACCCCGCGCGTGGCGGCCACCAACGACACCGACCTCCTCACGGCCCTGCTGGCCGCCCAGGAGGACGCGGACGGCAAGCCGCTGACCATCGAGGAGGCCGCCCACACGGTCCTCCCGAAGGTGCGCGGTGCCTTCTCCCTCGTCTTCATGGACGAGCACACCCTGTACGCCGCCCGCGACCCGCAGGGCATCCGCCCGCTGGTCCTCGGCCGCCTGGAGCGCGGCTGGGTCGTCGCCTCCGAGTCCGCCGCCCTCGACATCTGTGGCGCGAGCTACGTCCGGGAGATCGAGCCGGGCGAGTTCGTGGCCATCGACGAGAACGGCCTCCGCACCTCCCGATTCGCGGAAGCGAAGCCCAAGGGCTGTGTATTCGAGTACGTCTACCTGGCCCGCCCCGACACGGACATCGCCGGCCGGAACGTGTACCTCTCCCGCGTGGAGATGGGTCGCAAGCTGGCCAAGGAAGCCCCGGTCGAGGCCGACCTGGTCATAGCGACCCCGGAGTCCGGCACCCCGGCCGCCATCGGCTACGCGGAGGCGAGCGGTATCCCGTTCGGTGCCGGTCTGGTGAAGAACGCCTATGTCGGCCGGACCTTCATCCAGCCGTCACAGACCATCCGCCAGCTGGGCATCCGCCTCAAACTGAATCCCCTCAAGGAAGTCATCAAGGGCAAGCGCCTGGTTGTCGTCGACGACTCGATCGTGCGCGGCAACACCCAGCGGGCCCTCGTGCGGATGCTTCGCGAGGCGGGCGCGGCGGAAGTCCACATCCGGATCTCCTCTCCCCCCGTGAAGTGGCCCTGCTTCTTCGGCATCGACTTCGCCACCCGCGCCGAGCTCATCGCCAACGGCATGACCATCGACGAGATCGGCACCTCGCTGGGCGCCGACTCCCTGGCGTACATCTCCATCGACGGGATGATCGAGGCGACCACGATCGCCAAGCCGAACCTGTGCCGCGCCTGCTTCGACGGCGAGTACCCGATGGAGCTCCCGGACCCCGAACTGCTCGGCAAGCAGCTCCTGGAGACCGAGCTGGCCGCGGGTCCCGCGGCCACGGCAGCGGCCGACGCCATCCGTCGCCCGTAGGCAGCCCGTTCTGTGCCTTTTTAAATACGTCTGCAGTACGACACGAAAGTTCTCACCGTCATGTCTGAGACAACTGGTGCCAGCTACGCAGCCGCGGGCGTCGACATCGAAGCGGGCGACCGCGCCGTCGAGCTGATGAAGGAGTGGGTGAAGAAGACGCAGCGCCCCGAGGTCCTCGGCGGCCTCGGCGGGTTCGCCGGCCTCTTCGACGCCTCCGCCCTCAAGCGCTTCGAGCGTCCCCTCCTCGCCTCCGCCACTGACGGCGTCGGCACCAAGGTCGACATCGCGCGCCAGCTCGGTGTGTACGACACCATCGGCCACGACCTGGTCGCGATGGTCATGGACGACATCGTGGTGTGCGGCGCCGAGCCGCTGTTCATGACCGACTACATCTGCGTCGGCAAGGTCCACCCCGAGCGCGTGGCCGCGATCGTCAAGGGCATCGCGGAGGGCTGTGTGCTGGCCGGCTGCGCCCTCGTCGGCGGGGAGACGGCCGAACACCCCGGACTGCTTGGCCCGGACGACTTCGACGTCGCCGGCGCCGGTACGGGCGCGGTGGAGGCCGACCGGCTGCTGGGCCCGGATCGCATCCGTACGGGTGACACGGTGATCGCCATGGCGGCCTCCGGGCTTCACTCGAACGGGTACTCACTCGTCCGGCATGTCCTGCTGAACCAGGCGGGCCTGTCGCTCGACGCGCGGATCGAGGAGCTCGGCCGCACCCTGGGCGAGGAACTGCTGGAGCCGACCAAGATCTACTCCCTGGACTGCCTGGCCCTGACCCGCACCACCGAGGTGCACGCCTTCAGCCACGTCACGGGTGGCGGCCTCGCGGCGAACCTCGCCCGCGTCATCCCGGACGACCTGCACGCGATCGTCGACCGTTCCACCTGGACCCCGGCCCCGATCTTCGACCTCGTCGGCAGGACGGGTCAGGTCGAGCGCCTGGAGCTGGAGAAGACCCTCAACATGGGCGTGGGCATGATCGCCATCGTCCCCGAGGAGTCCACGGACGTGGCCCTGGCGACACTGGCCGACCGCGGGGTCGAGGCATGGGTCGCCGGAGAGATCACGGTTCGCGGCGACCACGAGACGGGCGCGGCCCTCGTCGGCGACTACAGCGCCTGACGACCGCGACAGCAGCGCAAAACCCGGTCCGGTGGTGTGGACCACTCCCGGACCGGGTCGAGCACGGTTAAGTGCGTCAAGCGCCGCGGCGATGTTGCGACGTGGGACCGGACTCGTCGTCCTCGTCCTCGTCGTCGTCGTTGTAGAGACTCGCGTACTCGGCGTACGGGTCGTCTTCGTCCTCGTCGTCCTCGAACGGCTCGCCGTTCGGCGGTTGGCTCGAAGTCGAAGCGCCCAGCTCGCTGGCCAGACGCGACAGGTCAGTCCCGCCGCTGTTGTACTTCAGCTGGCGGGCGACCTTCGTCTGCTTGGCCTTGGCCCGGCCGCGCCCCATGGCTCGACCCCCTCGGTGACGGGGCTCGACGGCCCCAGAGTCTTGACACGCGTTCATGATCTGGAACGGGCTCTCCGCAGAGAGACCGGTCCGTAGGGCTTCCACGGTACCTGAGCCCGCGCCCATACGGTACGTCGCCCGCAGGACGGGCCCGGGTCCAGGACCCTCGGGGCGCCCCGTCCCCGCTGGTCAACCGCGATTTTAACCACTTCTCGGCAGGCGACCCGCCGACGAACGTGAGAGTTCTCTCTAAGTGTGCGCCGACGGGTACCGGCCAAACCTCCCGAAGGTCAGAGACTGCGTCCGCCGGCCGCCTCGTGCATCCGCTGCTCGGCGATCCGGTCGGCCGCCGCGGCCGGCGGAATCCCGTCCGTCTTCGCACGTGCGAATATGGCCAGGGTGGTGTCGAAGATCTTCGCCGCCTTCGCCTTGCACCGGTCGAAGTCGAAGCCGTGCAGCTCGTCGGCGACCTGGATGACACCGCCGGCGTTCACCACGTAGTCCGGCGCGTAGAGGATCCCGCGGTCGGCGAGGTCCTTCTCGACGCCCGGGTGGGCGAGCTGGTTGTTGGCGGCGCCGCAGACGATCTTCGCGGTCAGCGCGGGCACGGTGTCGTCGTTCAGGGCTCCGCCGAGCGCGCAGGGGGCGTAGATGTCCAGGCCCTCGACGCGGATCAGGGTCGCGGTGTCGGCGACGGCGCTTACGCCGACCGGGTGCGCGGCGAGGATCCGCCCCACGGCCTCCTCGCGCACATCGGTGATGACGACCTCGGCGCCCTCGTCGCGCAGGTGCCGGACCAGGTGGTGGCCGACCTTGCCGACGCCCGCGATGCCGACCTTGCGGCCGCGCAGCGAGGGGTCGCCCCACAGGTGCTGGGCGCTGGCGCGCATGCCCTGGTAGACGCCGAAGGCGGTGAGGACGGAGGAGTCGCCGGCGCCGCCGTTCTCCGGGGACCGCCCGGTGGTCCAGCGGCACTCGCGGGCCACGACGTCCATGTCGGAGACATACGTACCTACGTCGCACGCGGTGACGTAGCGGCCGCCGAGGGAGGCGACCATGCGCCCGTAGGCGAGCAGCAGCTCCTCGGTCTTGTCCCTCTCCGGGTCGCCGATGATCACGGCCTTGCCGCCGCCGTGGTCGAGACCGGCCATGGCGTTCTTGTACGACATCCCGCGCGCGAGGTTGAGCGCGTCGGCGACGGCCTCCGCCTCGGTCGCGTACGGGTAGAAGCGTGTACCGCCGAGCGCGGGGCCCAGGGCGGTGCTGTGGATGGCGATGACGGCCTTGAGGCCGCTGGCGCGGTCCTGGCAGAGCACGACTTGCTCATGTCCGCCCTGGTCCGAGTGGAACAGGGTGTGCAGTACATCAGCAGGTGCGCCGGTTACGTCGGTCACTGTGGTGACTCCTGAAGTAAAGAGCGGCGGTTGGAGACCAGCTCCCGTGCGGGTGGCGGGTGCTGTGAGCATGAGATTAGAGCCTGGGTGCCCCCGGCCACCGCGCAGTGCTCAGGATCACCCACTCGCGGAGTACGTCCGTGCGACGATTTGCATAGATTTCCCGCCCGTTTGTGAGCGGGTTCCGCAGGTTTTCCCGGTGGTGGGCGGGGGAGGGAGCAGGCGTGCCCAAGGTGTCCTCGGTGATCGTCCCGTACGCGACGTATTTGCGCGTGTACGAGCCGCTGGCCGCCTTCCCCGAGCCGGAGCGCAGCCACTGGGCGCGCTACGCCCGGCGCGCCGACCGTCCCTCGTACCAGGACGAACTCCGCCGCTCCCTGGCCGACTTGGTGCCCACCCCGCCGATCCCGGTGCCGGTGCACGAGAGCAGTGACGCCTTCGTGCTGGAGGCCGACGGGGTGCTGTGCGTGTGCCCCTGGAGGACCCGGCTGCGCGGCTGGCAGGCCCTTCAGGAGCTGCCCGAGGAGCTGCCGAAGCCCGTGCTGGACGCGGTGCTCCCGGAGGTCGTACGACGCCAGACGACCCAGGACTACGAGCGCTGGCTGGTGCGCAACCCGGACGCCCGCCCCTGGATCCGCACGGCGACCTGGCAGGTGCCGCTGCACTGGTTCGTGCTGGTGGCGGACGAGGAGCGGCGCTTCGACAAGGGCTCCGGCGAGATCCCTCCGATGCTGCGCTACCAGACGCCGATGGTGCAGGCGCGGCGGCGGGTGGCGCGGGCGCTGCGGGCCCTGAAGGACGCCATCGACGAGGGGCCGCTGATCGACGGCCTGGTGGACGTGGGGCGCTGGCTGGAGGAGTTCCACCCGCGCTCGGTGGTGGAGCTGGACTACGGCGGCCTGGTGCACACGCTGCCGGCCGGTGAGCTGGAGGACGACCACTCGGCGGCGGACGTCGCCGAGGGCATCGAGGCGCTGCGGCAGGGGGACGGGGCGGCCGCGGGGGCGGCGTACGCGCGGCTGGTGGAGCGCTGGCGGTCGGTCCGGGACCGGCGCTCGGCCAACTGACAGCGACCTCAGGTAACGAACTGACGTTTGACGAATCGCCCGTTTTGGGGTTTCGTCCTCGCACCGAAGTGTGCTCTGTGTTTCCTGAGGTTTCGTCAACATGGGACGTAGGTCCCGATCCGGGCGTTCATCTCAAGCTGTGCCAAGCGTGACGGACCGCACTTACGCGGCCCTTGCGTCCCTTGCCCCTCCTCGTGCCAAAATAGGACAAGGAGTCCGGGGAGGACTCCGTCCGTCCCAGTGCGTACCACTGTGGGCGGAATCTCAGCATTGCACGCTTTGGGGGGTCTCGTGGCTCCTGATTGTCCTGTGACTGATCGTCACAGTGACGTGACTGTCCGCTATGGCATGGTCCATCGGCTTCCGTCGCTGATGAACACCTGGAGGGGCAATTCCATCGGTTTGGCCGACGCGGCTGGACAGATGGTGTAGTTGTAGTGCCGAGGACAAGCCGTTCGTCCTATAACCGACTCGACTCGCGTCCACCATTTCGGGCAACGCGGGTCAAGGTGCAGAATTTAGAGGAAAGAACCGAGAAGGTTCGGTTCTCCCGAGGAGGCCGCTCATGACCGCTCGCACCCCTGATGCCGAGCCGCTGCTGACCCCGGCTGAGGTCGCCACGATGTTCCGCGTCGACCCCAAGACGGTCACGCGGTGGGCGAAGGCCGGAAAGCTCACTTCGATTCGAACGCTCGGCGGGCACCGCCGCTACCGCGAGGCGGAGGTCCGTGCACTGCTCGCGGGCATCCCGCAGCAGCGCAGCGAGGCCTGAACAACTGCATAACCGGGCAAACCGGCAGGTCCCCCACTTGCCGTGGCGCCCGAACCCTGGCTCCAAGCGACGCGGGGTCTGCCCCAACAGGCTCCACGCCCACGCTCTTCAGAGCTTTCCAAGCAAGTAACAGGGTGCGTCGTCGATCGCGCTGGACTCCGCCGGGTCCAGCGCGATCTTTTTTGTGCGCGCGGCGTGCCTGGTCCGGGCCGCTGTGCGTGGCCTTGTCGGAGTCTGGGGAGGGGTGTCGGATCTCTTGTGGGCGCCCGTGGGGCGGCGCCCGGCGGGAGGCTTCCGGAGGGGCCCCCGAGTGGTGCAATTGCACATATAAAATTGACCACTTGTAGGTGGGGTGTAAGTACCGCGGTTTCAGAAACTCATGCGGTGACACCCGTCACATGCCGCGGTCCTTGTTGCCGTCGTCGTCCGTGCGCTACAGGAGGCGTACGGTCCAGATCCCCGTGGCGGGGCGGGTGTTGGAGCGGCCGGCCGTCATGCGCCGGCGGCACTTTCGTCCTCGACGACCTCGTCCGGAACCTCGGCGGCCCTCGGCGAGTCCATCGCCAGCCGCAAGAGGTGGTGGCATATCGGGCAGTGGCGGGTCAGGTGGCCGTACGAGGAAGCGGCCGACAGATGCGCACGGAGCAGGGCCCGTGTCTCGTGCCTGACCGACGCCGCCATACGCCACCTCCACGGGGCCGAAGGGGGGACGGCCCTGTCTTCTGGGTACCGAGGGAATTTGACGGCGTCAAGACGGCGTGGGGCTCCGCGGGGGGCTCCACCGTGCGCCGGTGACTCCAGTGCCGTGCCCTTGCCGGTGCCGGACGCTGCGCCGACCGTCGCCCTGGGGGCTGCGCCCCCAGACCCCCCTTCGGCCTGAACGGCCTCGTCCTCAAACGCCGGACGGGCTGAGATGACGCGACCGGCACGAGAAAGGGCCCGCACCGAAAGGTGCGGGCCCTGCTCACTTCTCACTGCGGTCCTGACGGGATTTGAACCCGCGGCCTCCACCTTGACAGGGTGGCGAGCACTCCAAACTGCTCCACAGGACCAGGTTTCGCGGCGCCATTCGTGCGTTGCGCTGCGAGAAGAGACTGTACAGGAGGGTGAGCCCGCTGGTCGAACTCACCCACTGTGTGCGGGCGGTTACGGTACGGCCGCGTCGATCGCCTTCACGATCCGCTTGTCGGAGACGGGGTACGCCGTACCCAGCGCGTGGGCGAAGTAGCTGACCCGGAGCTCCTCGATCATCCAGCGGATGTCCAGCACCGAGGAGGGGACCGGACGGCCCTGGGGCATCTGCTCCAGGAGCCATGCGTACTCGTCCTGCATCTCGTGGACCTTCTCCATGCGCGTCGTGTCCCGCTGGACACCCGTCGGCATCTGCTGGAGGCGGCGGTCCGCGGCCACCAGGTAGCGCATCAGGTCGGGCAGGCGGCGAAGGCCCGTCTCTGTCACGAAGCCCGGCTTCACAAGGGCGTCCAGCTGCCTCCGGACGTCCTGGAGGTTCGGGAGCAACGCGGGGCTGCGTACGGCCTTCAGACGGCGCTCACAGGCCTGCCAGGCCGCCAGGACCTGCTGGACCTGGCCCACCGTACGGACCGTCGTGTCCACGATCTCCGCGCGCACCTTGTCGTACAGCTTCCGGTACGACTCCTCGTCCCACGCCGGGCCCCCGAAGTCCCCGATCAGCTTGTCCGCCGCCGCCGTCGCGCAGTCGTCGAACAGGCCCTGGATCGAGCCGTGCGGGTTCGCGGACAGGGCGAGCTTCTGGGCGTTCGTCAGGCGGTCGCTCGCGAATTTCGCGGGGTTGACCGGGATGTTGCGCAGGATCAGCCTGCGCGTGCCCTTCCACATCGCCTCCGCCTGTTCCGCCTCCGTGTCGAACAGGCGGACCGAGACCGTGTCGCCGTCGTCGACCAGTGCCGGGTACGCCTTCACCGGCTGGCCCGCCCGGCGCGTCTCGAAGACGCGGGTCAGGGAGCCGATCGTCCAGTCCGTCAGGCCCTTGCGCTCCAAGGACTCGCCACCGGTGCGCTCGGCGGTGGCCGCGGCGGCCTGGGAGAGGGCCTTGCGGGCCTTCGGCTTCAGCTGGAGCCTCAGCGCCTCCAGGTCCTTGTCCTCGGCGAGCTTGCGGCGCCGCTCGTCGACGATGCGGAAGGTGATGCGCAGATGGTCCGGGACCTTCGACCAGTCGAAGTCCGACGCCTCGAACGGGACTCCGACCATGCGCTTCAGCTCACGCGCCATCGTCACCGTCAAAGGCTCCTGCAGCGACTGTGCCTGATTGCGCCCCTCCGGGGACGACGCCGTATCCAGGAAGCGCTTCGCGAAGTTCGGCGCCGGCACGTAGTTGCGGCGGATCGGCTTCGGGAGCGAGCGGATCAGCTCGGTGACGAGTTCCTCCCGCAGGCCCGGGATCTGCCAGTCGAAGCCCTCGTCCGTGACCTGGTTGAGGACCTGGAGCGGGACATGGACCGTCACACCGTCCGCGTCCGCGCCCGGCTCGAACTGGTACGTCACCCGGAACTTCAGCGGCCCCTGCCGCCACGAGTCCGGATAGTCGGCCTTGGTGACCGCCTCCGCCGACTCCCGGATGAGCATCTCCCGCTCGAAGTCCAGGAACTCCGGCTGCTCGTGCCGCTTCCGCTTCCACCAGGAGTCGAAGTGGGCGCCGGAGACGACGTGTTCGGGCACCCGGGCGTCGTAGAAGTCGAAGAGCGACTCGTCGTCGACGACGATGTCCCGCCGTCGGGCGCGGTGTTCGAGCTCCTCGACCTCGCTCAGCAGCTTGCGGTTGTCGGCGAAGAACTTGTGATGCGTACGCCAGTCGCCCTCGACGAGCGCGTTGCGGATGAACAGCTCACGGCTGACCTCGGCGTCGATCCGGCCGTAGTTCACCTTCCGCTGGGCGACGATCGGGACGCCGTACAGCGTGACCTTCTCGTACGCCATCACGGCCGCCTGGTCCTTCTCCCAGTGCGGTTCGCTGTACGTCCGCTTCAGGAGGTGCTCGGCGAGGGGTTCGACCCACTCGGGCTCGATCTTCGCGTTGACGCGGGCCCACAGACGGGAGGTCTCGACGAGTTCGGCGGACATGACGAACCGTGGCGGCTTCTTGAAGAGGGCCGAGCCCGGGAAGACCGCGAACTTGGCGTTCCGGGCGCCCAGATACTCGTTCTTCGCGCCGTCCTTCACGTCCTTCATGCCGATGTGCGAGAGCAGCCCGGCGAGGAGGGAGACGTGGATGCGGTCGCCGGGGGCGTCCTCCTCGTTGAGGTGGATGCCCATCTGCTTGGCGACCGTTCTCAACTGCGTGTAGATGTCCTGCCATTCGCGAATGCGCAGGAAATTGAGGTACTCCTGCTTGCACATCCGCCGGAACGAGCTGGAGCCGCGCTCCTTCTGCTGCTCGCGGACGTAACGCCACAGGTTGAGGTAGGCGAGGAAGTCGCTCGTCTCGTCCTTGAAGCGGGCGTGCTGCTGGTCGGCCTGGGCCTGTTTGTCGGCGGGGCGCTCGCGCGGGTCCTGGATGGAGAGCGCGGCGGCTATGACCATGACCTCGCGGACACAGCCGTTCTTGTCGGCCTCCAGGACCATGCGGGCCAGGCGCGGGTCGACGGGCAGCTGGGCGAGCCTGCGGCCGGTCTGAGTGAGCCGCTTGCGTACGTCCTTCTCCGCCGGGTCCAGCGCGTGCAGCTCCTGGAGCAGCTGCACGCCGTCGCGGATGTTGCGGTGGTCCGGCGGGTCGATGAAGGGGAACTTCTCGATGTCGCCGAGGCCGGCCGCGGTCATCTGCAGGATGACGGACGCCAGGTTCGTACGGAGGATCTCCGCGTCCGTGAACTCCGGGCGGGCGAGGAAGTCGTCCTCGGAGTAGAGGCGGATGCAGATGCCGTCGGACGTACGGCCGCAGCGTCCCTTGCGCTGGTTGGCGCTGGCCTGCGAGATCGGCTCGATGGGCAGGCGCTGGACCTTGGTCCGGTGGCTGTACCGGCTGATCCGGGCGAAGCCCGGGTCGATGACGTACTTGATGCCCGGGACGGTCAGCGAGGTCTCGGCGACGTTCGTAGCCAGAACGATCCTGCGGCCCGTGTGCGGCTGGAACACGCGGTGCTGCTCGGCGTGCGAGAGGCGGGCGTAGAGCGGCAGGACCTCGGTGAACCGGTAGTTCTTCTTCACCAGCGCGTCCGCCGTGTCGCGGATCTCGCGCTCGCCGGAGAGGAAGACGAGGATGTCGCCCTTGCCCTCGCCCTGGAGCTCCTCGACCGCGTCGCAGATCGCGGTGATCTGGTCGCGGTCGGAGTCGTCGCCGTCCTCTTCGAGGAGCGGGCGATAGCGCACCTCCACCGGATACGTCCGGCCGCTGACCTCGATGATCGGGGCGTCGCCGAAGTGCCGGGAGAAGCGCTCGGGGTCGATGGTCGCGGAGGTGATGACGACCTTGAGATCGGGCCGCTTCGGCAGCAGCTGCGCGAGATAACCGAGCAGGAAGTCGATGTTGAGGGACCGCTCGTGGGCCTCGTCGATGATGATCGTGTCGTAGGCGCGCAGCTCGCGGTCGGTCTGGATCTCGGCGAGCAGGATGCCGTCCGTCATCAGCTTGATGAAGGTCGAGTCCTGGTTCACCTGGTCGGTGAACCGCACCTTCCAGCCGACGGCCTCGCCGAGCGGGGTGTCCATCTCCTCGGCCACACGCTCGGCGACCGTACGGGCGGCGATACGACGGGGCTGGGTGTGCCCGATCATGCCCCGCACCCCCCGCCCGAGCTCGAGGCAGATCTTGGGGATCTGGGTGGTCTTACCGGACCCGGTCTCACCGGCGACGATGACGACCTGGTGATCGCGGATGGCCTCCGCGATGACGTCCTTCTTCTGGCTGACCGGCAGCTGCTCGGGATACGAGACGGCGGGGACCCGGCCGCGCCGCTCGCCCATCCGCTCCTCGGCCTTCGCGATCTCCGCCTCGATCTCGGCGAGGACGGCGGCCTGGGCCTCGGGCTTACGGATCTTGCGCGCGCCTTCGAGCCTGCGCCCGAGCCGGTGCGCATCGCGCAGGGACAGCTCGGTCAGGCGGGGGGCGAGGGTGCCGAGGGCCGGGGTGGCGGGGGCAGGGTGCGTAGACATACGCGATCCAGGATCTCATCCCGGAGAAATCCGTGGCGAACGATTTGTGCCCGGCGGCCGAGCAGGGGCGGCTCGGACGGTTCGCTCAGCCGGTCCGCTGCCCCGGCGGCGGCGCGGGTGCGAGCGGCTGCTGCCGCAGGCCGCCGTCCCCCAGCGCGATGGACCTGGCGGTGTTGGAGACGGCCTTGATGCCCAGATAGGCGGTGGTCATGCTGCTCACCGCGGTGAAGGCGGCCGTGAGCACGCCCACGATCACCGCCTTGTCCCCGTCGAGCCGCCACACCCCGAGGACCGCCACGCCCGCGATCGCAAGATTGCTGATCACCACGGCCAGCAGCCCGTACCGGGCCCGGTCCTTCTCCAGCTCGACATCCCGAATGGCCTTGGCCTCGTCCCGGCTCATCGTCCCCCGCCCCCCTTGGCCCTACGCCGACCAGGCAGAACGTAGCGCCGCGAGCGAATGCTGCCAAGCGAACGGCCGGACGACCTCACCGGCTCCGCAGTTCACCGATCCGCGCGTCGACCTGAGCCCGGTCGTAACCCCGGCGGGCGACGTCGAAAGCGGGAGGTGCGGAGGGATCCTGACCTGCGGCGAGGAGCCGGAGGTAATCGTCGACCTGCCCGCGGTCGTATCCACGCCGCACGATCGCGAACCCATGAAACTCATCCGTCACCTATGCCCACCCCATCCATCTCCGCGCCGACGATACATCGAAGATCGGCGATACGTTCGAAAATCACCCTTTCCGGTTAATGGTGTGGATTCACAGGATCGAACAGAAGACACGACCTGGATTTTCTCTTCGTGAAACTGACGATGCGGGTCAAGCTGCTGCCAACGCCCCAACAGGCCACGGCACTCGAAGCAACCATGCACGCCTGCAACGATGCCGCCAACCACGTATCCGCCGTCGCCCACACCACCGGCAACAAGAAGAACCGCGACCTCCGCACCGAGATCTACACCCACGTCAAGCAAAACTGGTGCCTCGGCGCCCAGGCCGCCCAGCACGTCATCAAGAAGACCTGCGACGCCTACGAGGCACTCAAAGGCAGCCTCAAAGCGGGAAACCTCGGGCGGCCGGGCTCGAAGCGCCACAAGGCAGCCACCAGCAAACCCATCACCTTCCGCCCGCTCGCCGCCCAGCCCTACGACGACCGCATGCTCTCCTGGCAGATGGAACAACGCACCATCTCCATCTGGACCACCGAAGGCCGCCTCAAACGCCTCCCCTTCACCGGAGACGAACAGCAGCTACAACTCCTCGCCCAGTACCGGAAAGGCGAATCCGACCTGCTCACCCAGGACGGCCAGTGGTACCTGCTGGCCACCCTCGACGTACCCGAAGCCCCACAGAACCCCCATCCCCAAGGCTTCATCGGCATCGACCTGGGCATCGCCAACATCGCCACCACCTCCACCGGACACCGACACAGCGGCCGCAAACTGAACCGCACCCGGCACAACGACCGAAACCTGCGCACCCGGCTCCAGAAGAAAGGCACCCGATCCGCCAAGCGGCGAGCCAAGCGCCGCGCCGGAAAAGAATCCCGACGCACCCGCGACATCAACCACAAGATCAGCAAACACATCGTGGCGGAGGCTCAACGCACCGGTCGCGGAATCGCCCTCGAAGACCTGAGAGGCATCCGCGAACGGGCACGGCTGAAAAAGCCTGGGGGCACCTCCCACGCCCTTAAGGCAGTGGGGGAGCGTCACGATCAACTCCTGGGCCTTCGCCCAGCTCGCCGCCTTCATCGAATACAAGGCGCGCAGAGTCGGAGTGCCTCTGGTGTACGTCGACCCGGCCTACACCAGCCAGGAATGCTCCCGCTGCCATCACATCGACAAACGGAACCGGCCGAACCAGGCCGAGTCTGCGCCGCCTCCGCCGAAGCCATCGGCGGGGCGAGCTGCGAGCCGGGGAGGAAGCCCGGGCAGCGGACGCGATCGCTCGTACCACGAACTTGATCAGCTTGACCTCAGGAGGCAGATATACAACAAGGCCCCGATCCGAAGATCGGGGCCTTAGCTGTGGCTGGGGCCGGGGTCGAACCGGCGACCTATCGCTTTTCAGGCGATCGCTCGTACCAACTGAGCTACCCAGCCACGAGGCTTCCGGGGAAACCTCAGCGGTCCTGACGGGATTTGAACCCGCGGCCTCCACCTTGACAGGGTGGCGAGCACTCCAAACTGCTCCACAGGACCAAGCTGTTGCGTACGACAGTGTCGCACACGGTGTTGCGTGCCCCCAACGGGATTCGAACCCGTGCTACCGCCTTGAAAGGGCGGCGTCCTAGGCCGCTAGACGATGAGGGCTATCGGCCCGCCTGGGCGCCTCTCAGCGCGTCGGGGACGTGAGAAGCATATGGGATGGCGGGAGGTATCGCCAAAACGGTTTACGGGGTGGAGGGCGAGGGGGTGGACGGAGCGGGAGAGGAGGGGGTCGGCGAGGACGGGGTGGCTCCGGGCTGGTTCTCCTTGGGGAGGTGGCGGGTGACCTCGGCGGTCGTCTCGCCCAGGCCGCCCAGTTTGATCGAGTCCCAGGCCTGGAGGCGGCGGGTGTCGCGGTCGAAGTAGAGGATCGAGGCCTCGATCGGGGCCGGGTACTTGTGTTCGAGCGCGCGCAGGCCGCTGCCGCCCGTCGAGCCCTCCATGCGCAGGTGGGTGCCGCGCTGCAGGATCTCGTCGCCCTCGTGGTGCAGGTGGCCGCACAGGACCAGTGGCACCTCGCCGTCGACCTCGCGGGCCGCCGACGGCTCGTGGACCATGGCCACGTCGACGGGGGTGCCCGCGCTCTTCTGGTCGCTCAGGGCCGTCGCCAGGCGGGCGCCGGCCAGTTCCTCCGACGCGGCGGCTCCGAGTGCCTTCGAGCGGTCGGGGGTGAACTGCGGGTCGCCCATGCCCGCGAAGCGCAGGCCCGCGATCGTCTCCGCCCGGCCGCGGTCCAGGACGTGGACGTTCTTCATGCGCTGCAGATAGCGCTGGGTGACGTCCGAGTCGTGGTTGCCGCGGACCCAGACGTACGGCGCCCCCAGGTCCGCGATCGGGTCGAGGAAGCCGTTCTCCGCCGCCGAGCCGTGGTCCATGGTGTCGCCGGTGTCGACGATCACGTTCACCTTGTACTGGTCCACCAGCGACGCGATGATCTTCCAGCTCGCGGGGTTGAGATGGATGTCCGAGACGTGCAGGACGCGGACGGTGGACGGGTCCGGCTGGTAGGCGGGCAGGGTGGACGTGACGTCGTAGAGCTTCGTCACATTGGTGACCAGGCGGGCCAACTCCTTCTGGTAGACGTCGAATTCGGTGACGATGTTGCGGGCGTTGCCGACCAGCGAGGGCGCCGAGGAGAGCAGGCCCGAGTACTTCGGTTCGAGGACGGACTCGGGGTTCCAGGTCGCGTACACCGAGGCCCCGCAGGCCATGAGGAGGGCCAGGGCCGTGCCGCCGGCGGCGAGGGCGCGGCGGGGGCGGCGGTAGACCGTGAGGCCGAGGGCCGTGGCTCCCGACACGACGGCGACGCAGGAGCGCAGGGCCACGTCGAGGGTGCCGTGCTCGACGTCGTGGGCGACCTCGTCCTGGAGGCCGGAGAGGCGTTCGGGGTGGTCGACCAGGGCCTGGGCGCGGGCCGGGTCGAGCTGGTCGACGTTCACGTCGAGGCGGAGCGGCGCGTGGTGGCTGTTCAGTTCCAGGGCGCCGAGCGGCGAGATGTTGATCTTCGTGCCGCCGCTGAGGGACGGGCGCAGGGTCATCGTCGTGTTCATGGGGCCGACCGGGACCCGTACGTTGCCGACGATCAGCAGTCCCAGCCAGGCGCCGAGCAGGACCACGGCGGCCAGGCCCAGGGCGCGGGGCCAGGGGTGCGGCTGCCGGACGAGCTCGAGGGTCGGGTGGGGGCGGCGGGAGCGGTAGTGGCGGGTGAGGGTGCGCGGGGACTTGCGTAGCCGGTTCAGGGCGGTGGCGGCGATGGCGGGGACGCGGGCCATTGGTCCCGTATGCCCAAGTGCGGGCATGGATATGCCGGTGGGTCCATGACTCTCGTACGGACGGGCCGTGGCCGACAATGGGCCTGTGCTGGAGATGACGCGCGAGGAGTTCGAGGAACTGGTCGCCGAGGCGCTCGACCGGATCCCGCCGGAGCTGACGCGGCTGATGGACAACGTCGCGGTGTTCGTGGAGGACGAGCCGCCGGCGGACGATCCCGAGCTGCTCGGGCTCTACGAGGGCACTCCGCTGACGGACCGGGGTGAGTGGTACGCCGGGGTGCTGCCGGACCGCATCACGATCTACCGGGGGCCGACGCTCAGGATGTGCGAGTCGCGGGAGGACGTCGTCGCGGAGACCGAGGTGACCGTCGTGCACGAGATCGCGCACCACTTCGGGATCGACGACGCGCGGCTGCACGCCCTGGGATACGGGTGAGCGGGGCGCGTGTCCTCTTGTGGGCGGCGGGAGTTGGGCAGGTTGACTCCTTCCCCCGCCTCGGAGGTGGCTTTCCGTGCGCCGCTTGTACGTACCCGTCCGTCTGGCCGCCACGGTCATGGCCGTCGCCGCTGCCGCCGGCTGCATGAGTGTGGGCGAGGACGGGGGAGGCGGGGGCGCGAAGCCGTCGCACTCCGCGGGGCAGCGGGGCGGGGAGGCGCCCGACGGCGGGACGGGTGTGTCCGGCAGGGGCGTCGGGGCCGGCGTCGCCGACGGCAAGCACAAGGGCGGCAGGCGGGAGAAGGGGAAGGACGGGAAGTCGGCGTCCCCCTCGGCCTCGCCGTCCGCGGGGGCCGGACAGTCCGCCCCTCCGGGGGGCAAACCCGGCAACGGGAAGAGCGAGAAGCCCGGGGTTCCCGCGCCGACCGTCGCGTCGCCGACCCCGACGCACACGGCCGAGCCGCAGCCGACACCCAGCGAGCAGCCGGTCACCGCCTCGCCCCAGCCGACGGTCGCCGAGCCGTCGTCCTCGGCGCACGAGGAGTCGCCGCAGATGACGGAGCGGGAGCCGGCGCCGACGGCGGGGTCGCCTGCGTAGGGACGTGACGAGCGTCTCGGGGGATCGGTTTGCCTTGGGGTGTGCAGGGTGCGTATGGTGGTAGATCGTTTGATCCCATTGCCCGGCGCCATTGCAGAGAGCGCCGCGTGGCGCGTTCTCTCCCTTGCCGTGGCTGACCGCATAGAGGCGGTCGTATTGCGAAATCACGGAGTTGACGGGCGCGTGCCGACGAGACTCCGGAAGGTTTCGCTTACGCATGTCCATTTCCAGTACTGATCACGTCGTCGTGCCCGAGAACGAGGGCACCGAAGGCGCCGTGGAAGCTCCCGAGGTCACCTTCGCGGACCTCGGTCTCCCCGAGGGCGTCGTGCGCAAGCTCGCGCAGAACGGCGTGACCACTCCCTTCCCGATCCAGGCCGCGACCATCCCGGACGCCCTGGCCGGCAAGGACATCCTCGGCCGTGGCCGCACCGGCTCCGGCAAGACCCTCTCCTTCGGTCTGCCGACGATGGCTCGCCTCTCCGGCGGGCGCACCGAGAAGCACAAGCCGCGCGCCGTCATCCTCACCCCGACCCGTGAGCTCGCGATGCAGGTGGCGGACGCCCTCCAGCCCTACGGCGACGTCCTCGGCCTCAAGATGAAGGTCGTCTGCGGCGGTACGTCGATGGGCAACCAGATCTACGCCCTGGAGCGCGGCGTCGACATCCTCGTCGCCACCCCGGGCCGTCTGCGCGACATCATCAACCGCGGCGCCTGCTCCCTGGAGAACGTCGAGGTCGCCGTCCTCGACGAGGCCGACCAGATGTCCGACCTGGGCTTCCTGCCCGAGGTCACCGAGCTGCTCGACCAGATCCCGGCCGGCGGCCAGCGGATGCTGTTCTCGGCCACGATGGAGAACGAGATCTCCACCCTGGTCAAGCGCTACCTGAGCAACCCGGTCACGCACGAGGTCGACAGCGCCCAGGGCAACGTCACGACCATGTCGCACCACATCCTGATCGTGAAGCCCAAGGACAAGGCGCCGGTCACCGCCGCGATCGCCTCCCGCAAGGGCCGCACCATCATCTTCGTCCGCACCCAGCTGGGCGCGGACCGGATCGCCGAGCAGCTGCGCGACGCCGGGGTGAAGGCCGACGCGCTGCACGGCGGCATGACCCAGGGCGCCCGCACCCGCACGCTGGCCGACTTCAAGGACGGTTACGTCAACGCGCTCGTCGCCACCGACGTCGCCGCCCGCGGTATCCACGTCGACGGCATCGACCTCGTGCTGAACGTCGACCCCGCCGGTGACCACAAGGACTACCTGCACCGCGCCGGCCGTACCGCTCGCGCGGGCCGCACCGGCACGGTCGTCTCGCTGTCGCTGCCGCACCAGCGCCGCCAGATCTTCCGGCTGATGGAGGACGCGGGCGTCGACGCCGGGCGTCACATCATCAACTCCGGTACGGCCTTCGAGCCCGAGGTCGCCGAGATCACCGGCGCCCGTTCGATGACCGAGGTCCAGGCCGAGTCCGCGGGCAACGCGGCTCAGCAGGCCGAGCGTGAGGTCTCCCACCTCACCAAGCAGCTGGAGCGGGCGCAGCGCCGCGCGACCGAGCTGCGCGAGGAGGCCGACCGTCTGGTCGCCCGGGTGGCCCGCGAGCGCGGCGAGGACCCGGAGGCCGCGGTGGCCGAGGCGCAGGCGGCGGTCGCCGAGACCGTCGAGGCGGCCGAGGTGTCGGTGCCCGAGCAGCCCGCCGCTCAGGACGTCGACCGGGCGCAGGCTCCGTCGTCGTACGAGCGTCGTGAGCGTCGGGACAACGACCGTGGCGGGTTCCGTCGTGACGACCGTCGGGACGACCGCGGTGGTCGTTCCTTCGAGCGCCGGGACAACGACCGGGGCGGCTTCAACCGCGATCGTGACCGCGACCGTGGTTTCGAGCGTCGGGACAACGACCGTGGCGGGTTCCGTCGTGACGACCGTCCGTCCGACCGTGGTGGCCGTTCCTTCGAGCGTCGTGACGACCGCGGTGGCCGTGGCTTCGAGCGTCGGGACAACGACCGTGGCGGGTTCCGTCGTGACGACCGTCCGTCCGACCGTGGTGGCCGTTCCTTCGAGCGTCGTGACGACCGCGGTGGCCGTTCCTTCGAGCGTCGGGACAACGACCGTGGCGGGTTCCGCCGCGACGACCGTCCGTCCGACCGTCCGGCCGGCCGTTCCTTCGAGCGCCGTGACGAGCGCGGTGGGCACCGTGGCAGCGACCGTCCCTTCAACCGGGACCGGCAGGGCGACCGCCCGGGCTTCCGCTCCGGCGGCCACGAGCGCCCCTACGGCCGTCGTGACGACCACCGCGGCACCGGTGGCGGCTCCTCCTTCGGCCGTCGCGACGACAAGCCGCGCTGGAAGCGCAACGGCTGACCTGATTCAGCGGTGAACGCCGTGGCCCCCCGTCACACCGGACGGGGGGCCACGGCGTTTCTGCTGTTCCACGCGGTCCGGGGTGGGGTGGAAACCAGTTGGGAATCCTTTTACCAGGCCGTGAACTCCCTGTAGGATCAGCTGACTTCTGAGGCGAATGTGACGGCCGGGGGGCCTGGGCACCGGACATCGGGTGCGTGCGCGACGCCTCGTTCTTCGGGGAGGGTCTCCTTGACTCGTCATGGCTTCGTACGTCTGCGTCTCGTCGCCGCCTCGGCGGTACTGGCCGCAGGCCTGAGCCCGCTGCTTCCGTCGGCACCGGCCGTCGCCGACGCCGCGCAGGAGACGGTGGTGCCGGCGACCATGCGCTCCACGTACACCTCGGGCGCGCTGTGGAGCGCGTCCACGTACAGCGGTCACGACGCGGCCGGGACGCAGGGCGTCTTCCACACCCTGGAGGGCGCCGGGCTGGTCTGGACGCGGTACGCCGACGGCACGTCCGTGCCCGTGACCCGGCCGACCGGGAGCGTGGTGAGCGGCGGTTCCGGCGGGGACGTCATGGTCAGCCGCTACTCGGACGGCCGGGTCGACCTGTGGAACGCGGTCGACGGCAGCACCCGGACGCTGCAGGCACCCGAGGGCCTGAGCGTGCTCACCGGCTACCAGGACCTGGCGGTCGCGTACCGCAACGTCCCCGACGAGAACGGGACGGCTTGGCGCGAGATGCATCTGCTGCTCCCGGCCGCCGACGGCGGCACCCGGGACGTGCCCGTCACCGGTGTGCCGGCGGGGGTGAACCTCGGGCAGCCGGTCGGCGCAGACGCGGACGGGCTGCTGTTCCAGGGCGCCAAGGACGGCCAGTACCTGTCGGTGATGGTCGACCGGCACACCGGACAGGTGCGGGACATGACCCCGCTGCGCACCAAGGTCTACCTCAAGGCCCAGGTCACCTCCGACCACGTCGTGCTGTTCAACCTCAATGAGACGACCGTCCTGGTCTACGACCGCGCCGACCTCTCCGCTGCCCCCGTCGAGGTCCCGCTCGCAGGCAGCGGGGTCAACCCGGCGCAGGATCTGGCCGTCGTGGGCGACTGGCTGGTGCACCGGCCCAGCGGGGGTACGACGGTGTATGCCAAGGCGATCGCGGGTGGTCCCGAGGTCACTCTGCTGGCCGGGTCGAACGTCGGCGTCTCGGCTGTCTCCGACGGCACCGCCGTAGCTGTGGGCCGCACCAGCGCCGCCACCGACGACTGGGGCGTGCAGCGGATCGCCGCCGGCGCGGACGGCAGACCGACCGTCACCATGGTCAAGCCGTTGCCGAAGCCGCCGTACCCGATCCAGGGGCTGTCGCTGGACCAGGGGCGGCTGGTGGAGGCGGACGCCAGCTGGGGCAACACGCGTGACACGTACGGCCGTACGGTCGCCGTCACCGGTACGCCCACCTATGGTCCGCGCTCGAACTACGACGGCACCGACATCAAGCTGTACAGCTGCCCGGCCGGCGACGTCGGCTGCTCGCAGGTGTTCGGTACGGCCGCCGGGCCGACCGTCTGGCTGGAACGGGAGTCCGGGGAGTACGACCGGCTCAGGGTCAACGGCCCCGGGCAGTACGCCTTCTGGGACCGCGATGTGCCCGCGGGCGGGCGGATCACCGACGTCTCCGGCACGTACGTCCTCTACACCACCGCCACCCAGCAATACGTCTACAAGATCCGCGACGACGCGCCGGCCAAGGTCACGCGCGCTCCCGGCGCCGCCGCCCTCTCCGGTGACCTGCTGTGGACGGCGGACGTGACCCCCGGGCGGGTCAGCGCGTACGACCTGTCGGCGAAGAGGACCGTCGAGACGCTCACCCTCGACGGCGTCGGCTGCGCACCGACCGAACTGCAGGCGCTCGGCCGCTATCTGTACTGGAACTGCGGTGACACGGCCGGGGTGTTCGACCGTACGACGAAGAAGTCCGTGTCCGTCCCGGCCGACGAGGCGAAGCTCGGCGACGGGTATGTCGTCACGCACGACAAGGCGGCCGAGAAGCTGGTGCTGACCACGGTCGCCGAAGGAAACCCGGTCAGCCGGGTCATCGGCGAACTGCCCGACACCGGCGTCTCGCAGCGCGATGTGCGCTGGACGGTCGACGAGTCGGGCGCGAACGCCGCCTACGTCGACGCCCAGGAGCGGGTGCACATCGTCCCGTCCGGTGTGCCGCAGCAGCCGCTGCGGCTGCTGGACCCGCCGGACAGCCTGGACATGGTCACCACCGACATCGAGCGCCCCGAGTTCAGTCCGCTCACCCGGGTGCTGCTGTCGAAGCCGGCCGCGGGCTGGCAGCTGACCGTGCGCAGCAAGGCCACCGGCAAGGTAGTCGACACCCGCAGCGGCGGCGAGACGCGCGGTGAGCTGAAGGTCGAGTGGTACGGCAGGACGAGTGCCGGCCGCCCACTGCCCAACGGCGGCTACGACTGGGCGCTGAGCGTCGACCCGGCGGACGGCGTAGGCGCCCCGCTGCAGGTGAACGGCTCGGTGCAGGTACGCAGGGGCGCGGCTGTCCACCGCGACTACGTGGGCGACGTCTGGGGCCCGGACGGTATCGGCGACCTGCTGACCCTCAGCAGCTCCGGCAAGCTGGCCTTCCAGCAGGGCACGGGCAAGGGCACCTTCTCCGGGACGGTGACCGGGATCGGCTGGCCGACGACGATCAGGCCGGTGCCGTTCGGCGACCTGAACGGCGACCGCTGCAACGACGTCCTGGTCCGGCTGAGCAGCGGCGCCCTGCGCGCCTACCGCCCGGACTGCGGCGGGGAGTTGGCGCCGTCGACCCCGTACACCTCGCTGGGCACCTCCGGCTGGAACCAGTACGACGTCCTCACCTCGCCCGGCGACGTGACCAAGGACGGCCGCCCCGACCTGATCGCCCGCAATGCCTCGACCGGCACGGTGTACCTGTACAAGGGCACGAGCACGGGGAAGCTGTCGGCGCGGGTGACGCTGTACGGCGACTGGCGCGGCTACAAGAAGGTCGTCGGGGCCGGTGACCTGAACGGCGACGGGATCGGCGACCTGCTGGCGCAGGACAGGGCGAACACCCTGTACCGCTACTACGGCAAGGGAGACGGCACGTTCGGCGCCCGGGCGAAGCTGTTCTCGAACTGGGGCGGCTCGTACAACGCGCTCGTCGGCGTCGGCGACATCACCGGTGACGGCAAGGCGGACCTGGTGGAGCGGGACACGGCGGGGAACGTGTACCGCAACTCCGGTGACGGGAAGGGGTCGTTCGGGGGCCGGGTGAAGATCGCGTCCGGCTGGCAGGGCTACAAGGGTATTTTCTAGCCAAGTTGTGACGTGTGTCACGCCCTCGGTGTGGGAATCGCTGGGGGCATGACAGATGACGCGATAGAGAGTGGGCTGTCGGACGAGGAACGGCTTGCCCAGCTCGGTTACACCCAGGTCCTCGCCCGCCGTATGTCGGCGTTCTCCAACTACGCCGTCTCCTTCACGATCATCTCCGTCCTGTCGGGCTGCCTGACCCTCTACCTCTTCGGGATGAACACGGGCGGTCCCGCGGTGATCACCTGGGGCTGGGTGGCCGTCGGCCTGATGACGCTGTTCGTCGGGCTCGCGATGGCCGAGATCTGTTCGGCCTACCCGACCTCCGCGGGCCTGTACTTCTGGGCCCACCGCCTGGCGCCCCCGCGTTCGGCCGCCGCCTGGGCGTGGTTCACGGGCTGGTTCAACGTGCTGGGTCAGGTGGCGGTGACGGCGGGCATCGACTTCGGCGCCGCGTCCTTCCTCGGCGCCTATCTGAACCTCCAGTTCGACTTCGAGGTGACCCCGGGCCGGACGGTCCTGCTCTTCGCCGGGATCCTGGTGCTGCACGGCCTCCTGAACACCTTCGGCGTGAAGATCGTCGCTCTGCTCAACGACATCAGCGTGTGGTGGCACGTGCTCGGCGTCGGCGTCATCGTCGGCGCGCTGGCCTTCGTACCCGACCACCACCAGTCCGCGTCCTTCGTCTTCACGAAGTTCGTGAACAACACGGGTTGGGGCAGCGGTGTGTACGTCGTGCTCCTGGGCCTGCTGATGGCGCAGTACACCTTCACCGGCTACGACGCCTCGGCCCATATGACGGAGGAGACGCACGACGCGTCGACGGCGGGCCCGAAGGGCATCGTCCAGTCCATCTGGACGTCGTGGATAGCGGGCTTCGTCCTGCTGCTGGGCTTCACGTTCGCCATCCAGTCCTACGACAAGGAGCTCGCCTCGCCCACGGGGGCGCCGCCGGCCCAGATCCTGCTGGACGCGCTGGGCGCCACGGCAGGCAAGCTGCTGCTCCTGGTCGTCATCGGCGCGCAGCTGTTCTGCGGGATGGCCTCGGTGACGGCCAACAGCCGCATGATCTACGCCTTTTCACGCGACGGCGCCCTGCCCCTCTCGCGCGTGTGGCACACGGTGAGCCCGCGGACGCGGACGCCCGTGGCGGCGGTGTGGCTGGCGGCGGCCGGGGCGCTGGTGCTGGGACTGCCGTATCTGATCAATGTGACGGCGTACGCGGCGGTGACCTCGATCGCCGTCATCGGCCTGTACATCGCGTACGTCATCCCGACGCTGCTGCGGGTGCGCAAGGGCGACGACTTCGTGCGGGGGCCGTGGCACCTGGGCCGCTGGTCCCGTCCGGTCGGCATCGTCTCGATGGTGTGGGTGGGTGTGATCACGGTCCTGTTCATGCTGCCCCAGGTCTCACCGGTCACCTGGGAGAGCTTCAACTACGCCCCGGTCGCCGTCCTGGCCGTCCTCGGCTTCGCGGCGGCGTGGTGGGGGGCGTCGGCCCGGCACTGGTTCCTCAACCCGGACCACGAACGCACGCTCGCCCGGGAGGCGGCACGCGCGGCGGCCTCCGGCGGTACTCACGGAGGCACTCCCGAAAAGGTCGATCCCTGACACTCCGGCTGGATCTTCGCCTCTGGCACGGCCGTGTCCCCGATACCCGATCGGAGACGCGGCCGTGTCCGGCTATGCTCGGGGAGGCAACATCGCCAGGGGCCCTTAGCTCAATTGGCAGAGCAGTGGACTTTTAATCCATTGGTTGTGGGTTCGAGTCCCACAGGGCCTACGGGTGGTAGGCGGGGGATATGCCCTCTGACCTGCTGTGCGGCGTCCGGGTCGGCTTCGGTCGGCTCGGGCGCCGCTTCGTTTTCGGGGTCCGTGCGTGCGCGACTGGCCCAAGCCGCCATCATTCGGCCGACGAAGGAGCACACGCCGCGGCTCGGCTGAGCGGTGGAAGTGCTCGCCGGATGGTCAACGCCGGGCGTCCACCGCCTCCCGCACGACGGACACTTCGGCGTTCCGGGCCTTGGTCAAGGCCGCCACTCCCGCTCGCACCCGGCGGGCCTGATGCCAGTACCTGGAGCGACACACCGCTGAACAGAACCGAGCCCGCCGGGCCGACGTCCAACTGCATCCGCTCACCACGGGCCGGGCAGGACCGGGCAGCCGTCCGGCCGTCACCACCGGCCACTTCACCAGGCTGGACCCGCTACGAGATCCCTTCAGCGACTTCCGAAACGAGAACCTGCGATGTGTGAGCGGCCGGTGCGGCACGAGGGGCACATGATGTGGATCTGCGCGAGCGGGAAACATGGATACCTGCGGCAGGTTGTGAAAGCAGCCTCAGTGGATACCCGGTGAGTGAGGGGTTCGGCAGTGTGCCCCCTCGGGTGGACCGTCTGCCCGGATGTCGTCTCCATGAGCCGCTCGGCAGGCGGTGCGCTCGTTTCGGGTGAGCCCGTCCAGTGCTGTGGGTGGGGGCGGCCGGCGACGTACGGTGGAGAGACCGAGGGCATCACGCACTCCGGTACTCGTGCCGGAGTCGTCCTCGGCGAGAGACGAACCCGGACCGCTCGAGCTGGCGGTGCGGAGACGGGTCGGCATCATGTCCGCCGCGATCGAAGCACGTCCGCTGTCTCCCCTGGGCGATGAGCTCCCCGGCCGAGGGACGGTGTGAGGGTTGTGCAGCGACTGGACATCCATCGCCGTGACCGGGGGGAGCGGGCCCTCGTCACGCTCGCCGGTGAGATCGGGCCGGGGACGGTGCCCCTGCTCCGGGCCGCGCTGGAGCGGTGTCTGCTCGACGGGGTGACCGTCATCGACGTCGACCTCACCACCGTCGGCTCCTGCGACGCCAAGGGCCTGAATGTCTTCCTGACGACGTCGAGGCGTGCCGACCGGGTGCATGCTTCTCTGTGGCTGCACCATCCGTGCGTGCAGATCAGCCGCCTCCTCGCCGTCACGGGATCCGCGTCCCGGCTCCTCGCAGACCCGGCGCACCCCGTGCCCCCCGCCCCGCTGTGTGAGCTGCTGGACGCGGCTGTGGCGGGTGCGCCGGCCGGCGGCACGCGGACGACGGGCGACCACGCCGGTGTGCCGCCCGTCAAGGACGGGATCCGCCTGCGCCGGTTGAGTCGTCAACAGGCGGAGGGGATGACCGAGGAGATCGCCGACCTGGTGGTGTCGTCGGTCGTGGGCTCTTCCGGGAAGGTGGGCCAGGAGCGGGGCGAGTTCCTGTGGCGGCTGGCCGTCAGTGCCCGGCGGCCCGGCTTCGCATTGCTGATCGCCGAGACGACGGTGCTGGTGGGCTGTTCCTTCGGTTTTCCGGTGGGCCCCGGTGCCCGGTCCGAGCGGGGGCTGCAGGAGAGCGTCCAACGGCTCACCGGCTGTGCCCGGTTCCTGCTCCTCACCCAGGTCGTGGCGCCGCAGCACCCCCAGCACCGCGACATCGCCCGGCGCCTGCAACAGCGCCTGCTGGCCGATCGGCACGTCGCACTCGGAGTCGCGCTGCTCCGTCCGGCCGACGATGCCGGACAGGCCGCGTACGAGTCCTGGGACTGGCGGAACCAAGGAGACATGGTCGGGCTGCCGGGTGGGGGCACTCCTTGCCTCCTGACCCTGTCCCGGGAAAGCGAACTCCGGTTACCCGGGCCTCGGAGACGACGGAGAACGCAGGGCGGTCCGTAGCGGGCGCAGACCTGCCGCACCCGGGGCGCGATCTCTGCGGAGCGGTTGCTGGGCAGGCCGGGGGAAGAGACGGTGCTCGATCTGGTGGCCGAGGTTGCCGGCCAGGACGTGGAAGAGGAGGCCGCCGTCGATGTTCGCCGAGCCCTGGATCTGGCGGAGAGACCACGGGCCTCGGGTCTCGTCCTTGTCGCTTTCGGTCATGTCCATGGGCGTCAGGGAAGGACGACCGGCCGAGCCGCCACAGCAGTAGGCTTGTCATACGGTCGCCCGTGGCCCCGGCCCTCTCCGTGAAGTCCCGTTCCGCGCAACAGAGGCTCTGCGCACGACGGAAGCCGTACGACCGACTGAGGAGATGGGGCGCATGAGCCCGCATCCCGACGTGTTCGACGAGTGCCGCGTGGTCCGGGCTGGTGGTGAGCTGGACGTGGCGACCGCGTCGGCCTTTACGCATGATCTGGAGGACGCCCGTCACGGCAGCGGGCGGCTGTTCCTGATCGTCGACCTGAGCGGCGTGACGTTCATGGACGGCAGCGTCCTGGAGCCGTTGTGCGCGGCCTGGCACGACTGCCACCGGCGGGGTGGATGGGCACGCGTGATCCACACCGGGCCGGGAGCGGCGCTCCTGTTCCGGGCCGCCGGTCTGCTGGAGTGGTTCCCCCGGTACGCGAGTGCCCAGGACGCCTGGCAGGGCATAACCGCGGACCGTGCGGCGACGCGCCACCGGGGCACGTAATGTACGGCGCAGGCCAGGCGGCGCCGCACCTCGGAGCCCCACGGCTGTCGAGGAGCGGGTAACGGTGATCAGCGACGGCATGGCCGACCTCCTGCGGACGCTGCGTCGCGGTGAGACCGGCGACCCGGGGCGGGCGTGCGCGCGGGTGCTGGGCGCCCATGGTGTCGCCCTGTCGCTGCTGCTGGACGGCGGCCGGATGACCGAACCGCTGTGGTGCCACCCGGAGTTGAGCGCCCGGTTCGAGGAACTCCAGCTCACGCTCGGTGAGGGCCCCGGGCCGGATGCCGTCCGCACCGGAACACCCGTCGTGGAGCCGGACCTGGACCGGGTGCGCTCCGAGCGGTGGCCCGCACTGCTGCCGGCCGCGCGCGAGCTGGGTGTCCACGGTGTGTGCTGCTTCCCGCTGGGTATCGGCGCCATCCGGGTCGGCGTCCTGACCGTGCTGTGCGACGGAGACCGACGGCTGAGCGACCAGCAGTACGCGGACGCCACCGCCCTGACGGCCGCACTGACCGGCGCCTTCCTGAACGGGGCGGCACCCCGTGGAGGCCGGAACGGGGACATGCCCGGGTTCGGCGTGTTCCCGGAGTGGCCGTCGGGGCTGCATCGCGCGGCCGTGCATCAGGCCACGGGGATGGTCAGTGTCCAACTGGGCGTGTCCATGGAGGTCGCCCTCCTGCGTCTGCGGGCCCACGCGTATGCCAGCGGTCGCCCTCTCGGAGAGGTGGCGCAGGACGTGGTGGCCCGCAGGCTCCGATTCGACGACGATGTGAGCGGGCCGTATTCGCCCGATGGTGGAAAGGGATGATCGGCATGGCCCGCGAACGACGTCTGGCGGAGATCTTCGTGGAGGTAGCCGACTCCCTCGTCGAGGACTTCGACGTCATCGACCTGCTGCAGCGGCTGTCCGCGCGCTGCGTCGAACTGCTCGACGTGTCGGCGGCCGGGATCCTCCTCGCGGACGCGCACGGGGAACTGCAGATCATCGCCGCCTCGGACGAACACACCCGGCTGCTGGAGCTGTTCGCGCTCCAGCACGACCAGGGCCCGTGCGTGGAGTGCTACCGCACCGGTACCGCGCGGACCAACATCGACCTGACGCGCCCGGAGGCGACGGCGGGCTGGCCGCGCTTCGCCGTACGGGCCCATGAGACGGGGTACGTGAGCACGCACGCCATCCCGCTGCGCCTGCGCAATCGCGTGGTCGGCGCGCTCAACCTCTTCCAGACCACATCCCTCCGCCTTGGCGACGACGACATCGCGCTCGCCCAGGCGCTCGCCGACGTGGCAACCATCGCGATCCTCCAGCAGCGCACGCTGGAGCAGTCGCATGTCGAGAACAGCCAGCTGGAGACCGCGCTGACCAGCCGTGTCCTGATCGAGCAGGTCAAGGGCGTGCTGGCGGAGCGCTGGAACACCTCCGTCGACGACGCCTTCGCCGCGTTCCGGTCGTACGCCCGCTCCCATCACCTGCGCCTGGCGGACCTCGCCACACGGATCATCTCGGGCGGCTTCGACACCACGGAGATCCCCGCCCCGGCGCCGGGCCGACCCGAGGACCGCCGCGGCTGACCCCCTCTCACGGTCCGCTGCCGGTGTCGACGAGGATCTGCGCGGCCTGCGTGACGTTGTCGGAGCGGACCGCTTCGGCCATGGCGGCGCGCGCGGCGTCGGGCCTCGTGTGCGGCGGGACCACGAGGAGGGAGAAGAGATCCTGCTCGCCCCGGGTGACCAGGACGGTGTCGTCGCCGACCGGAGAGGAATCGATGCGGACGACACGCCCGTCGACGGTCATTCGCGCCGGCAGCGCCTCCCAGGCGTCGGCGTCCAGGCCGACGCGAGTGATGGGCCCGAGGTACTCGGTGAGCGCGGTGATCAGGGCGGGAAGTTCGGCGGTGATGTCACGGGAGCGCGGCCACCACGCCCCGTCGAGCACTCCCTGGCGGTCGTGTGTCGTCTCCAGCCGTACGACGGCCGTGCCGGGCTTCACAGCCTGGTGGACGGCGTCCGGCAGGAGCCTGGTCACGCGCGGGGAGTGGGAGTCGGACATCACTCTCGCCTGCCTGCCCGGGATGAGGGAACGGCGTGGCTTCCTGGCTTCACGGTACTCCCCGGCCGGCGGCGGCCGGGGAGCCCGCGAGTCATCCGCGAGGGCCGTGGGACGCAGCGGCGTAGAGTGAAGAACCGGCCCGTCTTCCAACGGGCATCGAACTCCGAGGTCGCCATGCAATCCACGGAAGCACCCACGGACGGGTACGCCGAGGTCCGTGTCGTCGCGGCCTCGCCCGAGGCCGCCCGTCGGGTCGCGGAGGTGCTCCGACGCTGCTTCGCCGCCACCGAGCAGCGCAGCTACCCCGCGGGTGCCGAGGGGGGAACGCGCCTCGACCTCACCGTGGACACCGCCCGCCCGGCAGAACCGGCACAGTCGTGGCTGGAGACCAGCCGCTCCGTGGAGAACGCCCGTCGGGAGAAGTGAGCCGGGCCCGGAGACGGGGGCTTGCGTGATGTCCGCGACCACTCTCATCCTCCGCCACGGGCCGTCCCCTTCAGGGCGAGCGGGGGTGCCCTCTCGTCACACGTCCCGAACCAGCGGCGCGCCGTGGGGATGTGATCGCCGTGGCCACCACCCGGCTGATCCTGATCGCGTCACACGTGACCGCCGGCCGCGGTCGCCATGAGCGGTTCCGCAGCCTCCTCGGTCGTGTCCGGGGGCAGGACCACGAGATCCCAGCGCCCCTGGCCGGGGGTGAGCAGGACGATGGTCTGCGGGGCGGATGCCGTGAGGTTCCTGCGCAGGCGTACGACCTGGTTGGCGACGAGCATCCGGCCGGGGCCGGCGGACCACGTCGCCCCGTTGACCGTGACGCTGGTGATGTGGCCCCACGCGCGCGGCAACCCGGCGAGCAGCCGGGGAAGTTCGGCGAGCAGGTCGTACGAATGGGGCCACCACGCTCCGTCGATGGTCCTCTGCAGGTCACCGCGGGGTGCCAGGCGCAGGCGCAGGAGGGGATGAGAGGGGGGCGGGGATTGCAGTGCGGTGGTCATGAGAGCTCCTGCCGGCGGAAGTACAAGGATGAGTGGGTGATGTCAGGCGCGCCGGGCGGCGACGCGCTCCGGGGTGGGCCGGCGGGCGGGCAGGACGTCGGCGGGGTGGATGAGGCGCCCCCACAGCAGCCGGCCGGCCAGGCCCAGCGCCATGAACGGCAGCACGACGATCACCGCCGCCACGGTCACGTACAGCCGCTCACCCCCGTCGCGTGCGGGCGCCTGGCCATCCGGCGGGAAGGGAGACGAGCCGTCGTAGCCCTGGGGCTGCGGGTTGGGGCCGGACGGTGTGACCGTCTTCGAGGGGTTCGGACTGAGCGGCACACGTGGTTCCTCGGCCTGGATGCGGATGGCGCGGCCGGGGTCACGGGCTGCCCCTGACGACGGGTGGCGTGCGGTGGAAGGAATGTGGTCTGGTGGACTCACCGGAGCACGAGGACCGGAACACGAGAGGGCGCTCCTGAGCCGGCCCGAGTTCCGGCATACGAAAAGTCCTCGTCTTCTCCACCGTACTCCCGCCTGTGCAGCAAACCGCGGCCCGTCGCAGGCGGCATCGCGCCGGCACAGGCCGGCGCCGGGTGGTGACGGTTGCACGGCTCAGGGCTGTGCCGCCGCGGACATCCGGCACGACGCACAGGAAAGCGGTACTCGATGATGTACGACCAGACACGCGCTCAACAGCCCGCGGACCAGCCCCGCGACGTCACGGGACGTCATGCCCCCGGCTCGGCACCGCTGATCCCGTCGGAGGCACGAGACAAGATCGCCAGGCGCCTCGGGCGGGCTGTCAACACGTTCCCCGATGCTCCGCGTGAGTCGCTGGAGGAAGCCGAAGGAGCCTTCGACGACGTCACCGCCCAGCTCATGGACGTCCTCGCCGAACAGCGGCGTACCCTCCACGCGGGCTGGCAGGACCAGGACCCCGAAACGCGGGCCGCCGAACTCCACCTGGCGCTGAGGCAGTACCGGGAGATCACCCAACGCCTGCTCCGCCTCTGAACGACGACGTCGACAGGGCTGTTCAGTACTTTTTAATCCATGGGCTGTGGGTTCGAGTCCCACAGGGCCTACGGGTGGTGGTCGGGGCATAGGGCCTCTGACCTGCCATACAGCGCTCGGGTCGGCTTCGGCCGGCTCGGGCGCTGACTCGCTTTCGGGGCCATGCGTGAGCGGATGACGCGGCGGAGTGCCGGTGCTGACTTTCGGCGGTGTGCGGACCGGCCTCCGGCTACCAAAGTCATGGGGCGGCGGACGAAGGGCCGACGCGTGGGCGCCGCGGCCGGTGGCACGTTGGCTTCATGAGTGAAGACGAGACACTCCAGGTCCGGGGCGACTACGTGGGCGCCACCGCCGACGAGCTGCGCCGCAAGACCTCCGCGGACAAGACGGCCGGCATGGTCAGCCAGAAGGCGCTGTTCCTGCGCCGCGGCAAGGTCTCCCTGCACGAGGACCGGCTGGTGCTCGGCGACTGGGGCGAGGACGGGGGCGATCTGGTGCTGCGCCGAGCGGACATCACCTCGGTGGAGGTCAGGTTCACCGACCTGTACGGCCGCTTCATCGGAGGTCTGCTGAATGCGGGCAAGCCGTTGATTCTGGGCACCGTACCGGCCGGGGAGGTCTACCTCCTGATCGACCGCAAGGAATTCATGGAGACGACCGACGACCGCGCCTGGGCCGCACGCATCGAGGCGTGGCTGAGCAGGTGAGTCCCAGGGCCCTCGCCGCGACCGTACGTCCGCCACGGTCCGTACGGCGTGGCGGGCACCGCGGCGGAGGCGATTCCTCACGATCGTAAGGAAATTCCCCTCAGTCTTCGGTCGGCGCAAGCAGCGACCAAAGTCGCGGTGGTTCAGCATTTCGGCCGCTGACCGGTCCGGTTCGACGTTGCGAGGCTGCCGTCATGGACAAAGCGAAGATCTCCCGTCGGGCCTTCGCCGGCCTGGCGCTGGCCGCCTGTACGGGTCTCGTGACGCCGATGGCGAAAGCCCCCCGGGGACGGCGAGTCGATGCGCTGCTGGCCAGGATGTCCGTCGCCGACAAGATCGCGCAGCTGAACATCCCGGTCTGTCTGCCCCAGGAACTCCTCGGCGACTCCACGGATCCGACCGGCACGCGCGAGCACCGGGAGGCGTACGTGCGCGGTGAGACCGTGGTCGGGGAGAAGGCGGACCGGATCACGCTGGGCCCGGGCGGGGGATTATTCGGCCTGGTCAACCAGTCCCTCTCCGGCTCCGTCCCGGTCCCTCACCCACTGAGCCCGCGTCAACAGGCGCTGCAGCACAACCACTTGCAGCGCCTCGCCCGCGCCAACCCGCTCGGCATCCCCCTCCTGCAGATCAGCGAGGGCACCCACGGCTCGGTCGGACCCGGCTCGACCATCTTTCCCGAGGGGCTCGCGCTGGGCGCCACCTTCGATCCCCGACTGATCGGCCGCGTGTACGGCGCGGTGGCCCGCGAGGCACGGGCGGTCGGTATCCACGCGCTGAGCACCATCATGGCCGAGCTGAACCGCGACCCCCGGTACGGCCGTGGCGCCTGGTCGTTCAGCGAGGACCCGTACCTCACCGCGCGCATGATCGAGGCGCTGGTCCCGGCGATGCAGGGCGACGACCTCGCCTCCCCCGAGTCGGTGGTCACCTCCCTGTGCACCTTCCCGATGGAGGCGCCCAACACCGGTGGTCTGGAGACCAGTTCCATCGAGATCGGTGAACGTGTCTTCCGGCAGACCCACTTGGAGCCGTGGCGGGCGGGGTTCGGTCCGGCGGGCGCGCTGATGACCGAGGCGAGCGAGCAGACCGTGGACGGGATCGTGGTGCACGGCTCGCGCAGACACCTCACCGAACTGCTCCGCGACGAGCTGGACTTCCGCGGGGTCGTCATCGGCAACGACGTACGCAGTCTCGTGCGCGAGCACGTGGCGGGCACCGCGCGCGAGGCGGCCGGGCTCGCCCTGCGGGCCGGGGTCGACATCAGCCTGTCGTGGGATGAGATCTACCTCGACCAACTGGCCGCCGCCGTACGGGAGGGCGGCGTCGAGGAAGCGCTGCTCGACCGTGCGGTACGCCGGGTGCTCACCCTGAAGGAGCGGCTCGGCCTCTTCGAGAACCCCTACGTCGATCCGGACCGGGCCGAGCGGGTCGTCAACTGCGCGGCGCACCGCGAACTGGCGCTCCAGTGCGCCCGGCAGTCGCTCGTCCTGCTCAAGAACGACCCCGGGAAGGGAGGCGGGGGACGAGAACTGCTGCCGCTGTCGCGCGACCGGGTGCGCACGCTCGCTCTGATCGGCCCGAACGCCGACGACCGGCTGAACCTCCTGGGCGAGTACAACGCCTACCCCGCCCTGCATCCCACCCCCTCGATCCGCGAGGCGCTCCGGGAACTGGTGGGCGACGACGTACGGATCGTGCACGCACGCGGCTGCGAGGTGACGGGAACCGACACCTCCGGTCTCGCGGCCGCACGGGCGGCGGCGCTCCAGGCGGACGTGGCGGTCGTCGTGGTCGGCGAACAGACCAAGGGCGGCTACTTCTCCCCCGACCGTACCGACGGCGAACTGAAGGACACCGCCTCGCTGGACCTGACCGGTGTACAGGAGCGGCTCCTGAAAGAGGTGCACGCGACCGGCACGCCGACCATCGCCGTGGTCGTCACCGGCAGGGCACTGTCGCTGCGCTGGGCGGCCGCGCACCTGCCCGCCCTCCTGATCGCCTGGCTGCCCGGCGAGGCCGGGGGCCGCGCGGTCGCCGAGGCCCTGTTCGGCGACGTCGAGCCGACCGGCAGGCTGCCGGTCACCTTCCCTCGTGACGTCGGCCAGCTCCCTCTGTCGTACGACCAGAAGCGCGCCCGGGCCGACGCCGACGACTACATCGACATGCCCTCCACACCGCTCTATCCGTTCGGCGCGGGCCTCGGTTACACCACGTTCCGCTACGACCGGATCAGGCTGACCGACGACACCATCGGGGCCGACGCCACGACCCGGGTGCGCGTGGACATCACCAACACGGGAGAGCGGGCCGGCACGGAGGTGGTGCAGCTGTACGTGACGGACAACCAGGCGTCGGTGTCGCTGCCGTACATCCGGCTGCGCGGCGTGCGGAAGGCCCATGTGGAGGCCGGGCAGCGGGCCACCGTCACCTTCGACATCACGCCGAGCCGGGACCTCACCCTGGTGGACGACGAACTGCGCACGGTCGTCGAGCCGGGCACGTTCGAGATCAAGGTCGGGCGCTCCTCGACGGACATCCGCCGACGGGCGACTCTCCGAGTCACCTGAAAATGCTGTCCGCCGCTGTCCGCCGCGGCGATTTCGCTGCGAGATCACATGCCGGATCACGCGCGAGATCACGAAACCTGGCGCGCTGCCGTCCTTTTTGGGGTATTTCGCACTAATCTGCCGTTGCAGCAAGGAGTTGATCTGTCACAGGTCGCATCCACTTCGCTCCATCGGAGATGACATGCACAAGCTTCGCAAGGCCGCCGTCCTGGTCGCCGCCCTCGGGAGTGTCGGGTTTCTGAGTGGCGGTGTCGCCCACGCCGACGGTGGTGGTCTCGGCGTCCAGCAGAGCACCACCTGCAGGTCGCACGACCTGAACATCAGCGTTCTCGGTGAGGTCGGGCTCATCAACGGCCTGCTGGGCAACGCGCTCAACGGCGAGGGCAACCCGGGCGCGCAGAGCACGACGGAGGGCTCGGACATGGGCTGCAGCAACAGCTTCGGCAAGTAAGTCGTCGAAAGCTGCTGTCGGATGAAGCGGCCTGCTGGGTGATCCGCCCAGCAGGCCGCGGCCGTGACCGTGGCCTGCTGGGCGGGGCTTGGTTACTTGGCCGCAGGCGGAGTGACGTTCCCGAGGCTGAAGTCGCTTCCCGTCGTGAAGGCGGGGGCCGCGTCCGGGCTGCCGTGGCGCCCGCTGCGGCTGTCGTCGTCGTAGGCCACGGCGTTGGACTGCGAGTTGGCCACCGCGGTGACGCCCTCGTCCTCGTGGCCGTGGTCGTGGGCGAAGCTGACGCCGGCACCGAAGGCGGACAGGCCCGCGATCGCTGCGGCTACGACGGCAACGCGCTGAAACTTGCGCATGGTGAGACCCTTTCTTAACCCGGGCGGGACGCCCTGGCGTGGCTACGTATTGTGACAATATATGCACTGATAGTAGTCATTTGGGATCTTGCGGTTGTCCGCGCGCCGTGTCGTTTTTTCGTACGACCCTCAGCCGCGGCGCGGTCGCCCCACGAACGGTGCGGACATGGACAGGCCCACGAGATCGGTCCATACGGCGTCGCCGACACCGTCGAGGGTCTGTTTCGCGGCGCGTTCCGCGGCGGTGAGGATGCCGAGGCCGGCCCGGGTCTCGTAGGGCAGGTGGTCGAGGGCGAGGCGGCGGCCGACGTAGTCCATGACGGAGCCCGCCTGCTTGATGTCCGGGTCGTTGGTGAGACCGGAGGGTTCGAAGCGGGTCCCGACGTAGTCCGCCACCAGGATTTCGAGCGGGACGCCGTGCTGGAGGCCCCGGGTGACGGTCGAGGAGAAGGCGTCCATCATGCCCGCGAGCGTGGAGCCCTGCTTGGCCATGCGGACCATCACCTGGGCGACGCGGCCGTCGGGTGTGTGCGCGACGGTGAGGTATCCCTTGCCCTCGCCGACGCTGAATGACCGGGTCGTCGACCGCATACGCCTCGCGGGGTGCGGTACGGCGGGCCGGGCCGCCGGCCGCGTCTCGCCGGCCACCCGTGTCGTACCGTCCCCGAATCGCTCAGTCATGAACGCCCTCACTCGTCGTCGATCTGCGGCTGTCCCGGACATGTGTGGCCCAATTCCGGCGGAGCGCATCCTTGTACACAATCTGTGGGCGTCAACTCGCCGTCAGCCACAACATGTTGGGGTTGAAGATAAGGGTGGGAGGGTGAAGAACCGGCTGTGGCACGCCGGAAGGGAGGTTGGTCCGCAGTAAGTTGGGCGGATGTCCACATCGCCGGTGATCCTCTTGCTGTCCGGGAGTCTGCGGGTCGGCTCCACCAACGAGGCCGTGCTGCGTACCGCGCAGGCCGTGGCGCCGTCGGTGCCGGCGGAGGCTGTTCTGTACGGCGGTCTGGCGGGCCTTCCGCACTTCAACCCCGATCACGACGTGGACCCGTTGCCGGAGGCCGTGGCCGGGCTGCGGGCGGCGATCGAGGGGGCGGCCGGGGTGCTGGTCTGCACTCCGGAGTATGCGGGGACCCTGCCGGGGGCGTTCAAGAACCTGCTCGACTGGACGGTCGGCGGCACCGAGATCTGTGACAAGCCGGTGGCCTGGGTCAATGCGGCCGCGCCGGGGCGCGGGCAGGGTGCGGAGGCCACACTGCGGACGGTGCTCGGCTACACCGGCGCCGACATCGTGGAGCCGGCCTGTGTGCGGATCGCGGTGGGGCGGGAGACGGTCGGTGCGGACGGGGTTGTCGCCGATCCGGAGGTGCGACGCCAACTCACCGAGGTGCTACGACTGTTGGCGGCTCGGGCGGCCGGGCCTGCGTGAGGCGCTGGGAGTGCGGCGGGCTGGCCCGCGGCGCCTGTGCGGGCGTCGGCAAGCGTGTGCGCGGTGGTGTTCGAGGTCGGGTACCGGGCCCTGCTACCGGGTGTCGTCTGCGCCCACCCCCGCTCCTCAAACGCCGGGCGGGCTGATTTTTCAGCCCGCCCGGCGTTTGAGGACGAGGCCGTTGAGGCCGAAAGCGGGGGTGTGGGGGCGGCAGCCCCCAGGTACGGGACGGGTAGGGGCGCGGGGGCGAAAAACGGGGGCCGCTCCCCAGACCTTGAAGCACTGGGGGAGGCATGACTGCCCGCAGGCGGAACTCGGCGCTACCGGGCGCCCGAGTTGCGCCGTGCCGGACCCGGCACCGCGGAATGCCCCCAAAGAAAGCACCAGCCCGTGGCTGACCGGCGCAGATGGTGCAGTCCGCTACACCGCGCCGCCGCGTGCGGGTCGCTTAGCGTGGCGGCATGGGGAAAACGGTGCGGCAGGCGTGGCGGGCCACGGTCCATCTCGTGCCGGCCGCGGCGATGGCGTTCTGCCTGTGGATCTTCATCACGGTGCTGATCATCACCGCGATCGCCACGCTGGCGGTGGTCGGCGCCTGGATGCTGCCCGAGACGGTGCTGATCATCCGGCGGATCGCGGGCGCCAAGCGGAGCATGACGGCTGCGTGGACGGGGCAGCGGATCCCCGAGGCGTACCAGCCCCTCACCGGGACGCTCCGCGAGCGGATCCGTACGGCCGTACGCGACCCCGGCACATTCACCGACCTGCGCTGGATGGTCGCCGACTACTTCTACGGCGCCCTGCTCGCCCTCGCGCTGCCGCTGTGGCCCGTCGGCCTGGTGGTCGACGGCGTGTGGTGCGGGCTGCTGCACCGGACACCCCTCGTCCTGCCGCTGATCGTGCGGCTCGCGGACCTGGAGGCGGACTGGTCGACCGCCCTGCTCAAACCGTCCCCGAAGGCCCGACTTGCCGCGCGCGTCGAGGAGTTGGCTGCCACCCGCGCCGACGCCATCGCCGCGCACGGCGCCGAACTGCGCCGTATCGAACGCGATCTGCACGACGGCGCACAGGCCAACCTGGTCGCTCTGTCCATGCGAATCGGGCTTGCCAAGCGCGCCTACGAGCGGGACCCGGAGACCGCCCGCAAGCTGCTCGACGAGGCGCAGGACCAGGCCGAGAAGGCGTTGAACGAGCTGCGCCAGGTGGTGCGCGGCATCCACCCGCCGATCCTGACCGACCGCGGCCTGGTCGGCGCCGTACGGGCGCTGGCCGCGGGCTGGGGGTCCCCCCGCTCATGGGGCCCCCGCTCGAGCGAAGTCGGGAGTGGGGGAGAAGCCGGGAGTGGGGGAGGGCTGCAGGTGACCGTGGAGGTGGACCGGCTCGAGGACGACGGGTTGCGGGCGCCCGCCGCGGTGGAGGCGGCCGCGTACTTCGTGGTGGCGGAGGCGCTCACCAACGCCGCCAAGTACAGCGGTTCACCGCGGGCCTCGGTCCGGCTCGAGCGGCTCAGGCGCGGGCTGCGGGTGCGGGTGGGCGACGAGGGCCACGGCGGTGCCGACGAGACGAGCGGTTCGGGACTGCTCGGCATGCGCCGGCGGGTCGCCGCGCTGGACGGGACCATGGAGGTCTCCAGCCCGGCCGGCGGGCCGACGGTGATCGACGTGCTGCTGCCGTGCGTGTGGTGAGCGGCGGCTGCGCGGCATCCCGCGGTCATCGGCCCGAGCCTGGCCGGGTCAGCCCGCGTTCAGCTCCGCCAGCGGCAGCGTGTGCTGGGTCTGGAGGACCTTCGCGCGCAGGTAGCGGACGTTGTGGGCGGTGGTGAAGACGCCCGTGGGAACGCGGTCGTGGACGTCGATGCCCAGCTCACGGAGCTGGCCGGCCTTGTCGGGGTTGTTGGACAGGAGGTCCAGGCTGTCGATGCCAAGCGCCCCCAGCATCTGCGCGGCCGCCGTGTAGTCGCGGTCGTCCTCGGGCAGACCCAGGGCCGCGTTCGCCTCGTACGTGTCGAGGCCCTGGTCCTGGAGGGCGTACGCGTCCAGCTTGTTGTAGAGGCCGATGCCGCGGCCCTCCTGGCGCAGATAGAGCAGTACGCCGCCGCGGTCCGCGATCCGCTCGACCGCCTCCCGCAGCTGCGGTCCGCAGTCGCAGCGGGCCGAGCCGAACACGTCGCCGGTCAGGCACTCGGAATGCAGGCGGACCAGAGGCGTTGTACCGGGGGCGGGGTCACCCAGGACGACGGCCACGTGCTCCTGGCCGTCGGTCAGGCCGTGGAAGGTGACCAGTTCGGCGTCGACGCTGTAGCCGTCCTGGAAGCGCAGCGGCACCCGGACGCGGGAGCGCGGGGTGGCGGCGGGGAAGTCGGGCATGCGGGTCTCCGGGGTCGTCCATATCTGCTTCAGTTTTGAAGCAGGTTCATGGCCGGGAACCCTACCCCATGCTTTAAATTTGAAGCAACAGCTTTTCGGGATACGTCAGGTTTCCGGGCCGTCTCAGGAGCACGGCCCGGAGGAGCGGCGGCGCCAGGGAACGTCCTCCGAGGTGGGGCGTTCCTCCTCCCGCTCCAGTGCCTGCACGACGCCCGAGAAGATCTCCTCCACCTGCTCCACCTGCTGCGGGGTCAGCTGATCGAAGAGCAGCGAACGCACGGTCTCCACATGTCCGGGCGCCGTGCGTTCCAGCACGGCCATCCCCTCGTCGGTCAGCATGGCGAAGCTGCTGCGCTTGTCCCACTGGCAGTCCTCGCGCCGGATTAGACCGTCCTTCTCCAGCCGGGTCACGGCATACGTCAGCCGGCTGCGCGTGATCTTCGCCCGCTCGGCGAGATCGGTCATGCGCAGCCTGCCCTCCGGTGCCTCGGAGAGGTTGGCCAGGATGGAGTAGTACAGATGCGGCATGCCGGCGTCCTGCTGGAGCTGCCGGTCGATCGCGTCCTCCAGGAGGTGCGTCGCCGCGATGTACGCGCGCCAGGCGCGCTGCTCCTTCTCCGTGAGCCAGCGAGTCGTCATGCGACCAGTGTAGGTTTGTTTCAAAGTTTAACCAAGCGTCCAGTTCGCAGCCCGTCGTCCCAGCCCGTCCGCCGCCGAGAGTGAGCGCGTCCGATGCCGTACCCGTACGTCCTGCTGTCCGCCGCCGTCTCCCTCGACGGCTACCTCGACGACACCGGCCCCGAGCGCCTCCTGCTCTCCAGCCCGGCGGACTTCGACCGTGTGGACGAGGTCCGTGCCTCCGTCGACGCGATCCTCGTCGGCGCCGGCACGATCCGCGCCGACAACCCGCGCCTGCTGGTGAACTCGCCCGAGCGCCGCGCCGCCCGCGTCGCGGCCGGACAGCCGGAGTACCCGCTCAAGGTCACGGTCAGCGGCTCCGGAGACCTCGACCCGGACGCCAACTTCTGGCACACGGGCGGCGAAAAGCTCGTCTACACGACCGACAAGGGCGCCGGGCGCGCCCGCACCCTCGGCCTCGCCGCCGACGTCGTCCCGCTCGGCCCCGACCTCGACTGGCGCCGCCTCCTGGAGCATCTGCACGACGCACGCGGCGTGCGGCGCCTGATGGTCGAGGGCGGCGGCACGATCCACACCCAGCTCCTCCAGCAGGGCCTCGCCGACGAGCTCCAGCTCGTCCTGGCGCCCCTCTTCGTGGGCGACCCGGACGCCCCCCGTCTCTTCGGCCCCGGCGCCTACCAGCCCGGCCGCCTGCGCCTGACGGAAACCCGCCGGATCGAGGACGTCGTCCTCATGCGCTACGAGCCCACGGCCCCCGGCACCGGCCGGCTCCCCGCCGCCGCCGACCACCACTGGCTGGCCCTCGCCTGCGACCTCGCGGCCGAGTGCCCGCCCTCGCGCACGGCCTTCAGCGTCGGCGCGGTGATCGTCGCCGCCGACGGCACGGAGCTCGCCCGCGGCCACTCGCGCGAGGCCGACGACCCGCTCGTCCACGCCGAGGAGGCGGCCCTGGCCAAGCTGGACCCGGCCGACCCGAGGCTGGCGTCGGCGACGGTCTACAGCAGCCTGGAACCCTGCGCCCACCGCGCCTCCCGCCCCAAGCCGTGCGCGCGGCTGATCCTCGACGCGGGGGTACGACGGGTGGTCACGGCCTGGCGCGAGCCGGACACGTTCGTGGCGGGGGCGGACGGGAGCGGGCTGCTGGCGGGGCAGGGGGTCGAGGTCGTCGTACTGGAGGAGTACGCGGGGCGGGCAAAGGCGCCGAATCAGCACTTGGCGTAGGTCTTCCAGCCCGTCCGGCGTTTGATGACGAGGCCCCTTGAGGGCCGAACGGGGGTCTGGGGGGCGGAGCCCCCAGTGACGCCGCGGACACCACCGCCCACCGGCCGATCGGCCCAACAGATCCTGCGGCCGACTCCCCGAGGGGACACGCTGACCGTACCGGCCGGAGGCGATCGCGGAGGTAGTGCCAGTGAGGTCAGTTCCCAGACGTGCGGCGGCAGTTCTCCTCGTCCTCCTGCTGACGGCGCTCGTCGCCTCCTGCGGCACCGACCCGGGCACCCGCACCATGGCGAGGGCACTGCCCCCGGGCGCACCGTTCACCCACCCCGGTGTGCTCGTCAGCAAGGCCCAGCTGGAGGCCGTACGCAAGAACGTCATCGCGGGCAAGCAGCCCTGGCTGAAGGCGTTCCTCGACATGCGGGACAGCAAGTACGGGTCGTACAAGTACGCGGCGCAGCCGACCGCGGTCGTCAACTGTCCCTGGGGCGGCAAGGGCGCGCAGGGCTGTCTCGAGGAGCGGCAGGACGCCATCGCCGCCTACACGCAGGCCCTCCTGTACAGCGTCACCGGTCAGCACGAGCACGCCCTCAAGGCCCGGGAGATCATGGACGCCTGGTCGGCGAAGCTGAAGCGGCACACGGCGCAGGACGCCCAGCTGCAGTCCTCGTGGGCCGGGTCGACCTGGGCGCGGGCCGCGGAGATCATCCGCTACGCACCGGGCGCCGGCTGGCCCGCCGACCGGGTGCGGCGGTTCGCGGCCATGCTGCGCACCGCCTACCTCCCCGAGGTCACCAGGGACCTTCCCGACTACAACGGCAACTGGGACCTCGCGATGACCGACGCCGCCATCGGGATCGCCGTCTTCACCGACGACCACAAGACCTTCGACGCCGCCGTCAGGCGCTTCCGCGGCCTGGTGCCCGACTACTTCTATCTGCGCAAGGACGGCAAGATCCCGCTCACCCCGGCCGGCTCCGACGCCAACACCGTGCAGAAGCTCGAGACGTACTGGTTCAAGGAGACGAAGTTCGAGGACGGGATCGCGCAGGAGACCTGCCGCAACTTCAAGCACGTCGGCTACTCCCTCGCCGCCACGGCGCACATCGCCGAGACCGCCTGGCACCAGGGCGTCGACCTGTACGGCGACGTCAAGGACAGGCTGAAGGCGGCCCTGGACTTCCACGCCCGCTACGAGATGGGGGAGAAGCCCCCGCGGTGGCTGTGCGGCGGCAGGGTCGTCGGGAACATGGGCCCCGACCTGGAGGTCGCCCTCAACCACCTGGAGAACCGGCTCGGCACCCCCGTCCCGGCCGCCCACAAGCTGGCCGAGCAGACCCGCCCGGCCGGCACCGACGACCTCTTCGTCTCCTGGGAGACGCTCACCCACGCGGACAACCCTGCCGCCTGACGGAAGCCCCTACGGACCCCGGGCTGCGTTTTCCCGGGGGCTGTGACATCAGCGGCTCCGCCGCGGGCCCCCGGACCCCGGCAGCAAAGCAGGTCGGCTGGGATCACCGGCGCGGACACCCGAAAACGCAGGTGAACGGGAGCGGCCGTAAACCCTGGCGCAGACAGCCCCGCGGATGGCGTATGCTGGTTACACAACGACGCGGGGTGGAGCAGCTCGGTAGCTCGCTGGGCTCATAACCCAGAGGTCGCAGGTTCAAATCCTGTCCCCGCTACTCAAGGCTCAGGGCCGGAGTCCAGTCACTGGACTCCGGCCCTGAGTGTTTCCCCCGGTCGGGCCATCCGGCTCGCCCCGCGCCGCCGTCCCGGGAAACCTGGAGGGGTGGAGCAGGAGGGGCCGATCTCATACGCGCGCACCTTTGTGCGGCTGCTCCCGGCGCTGCTGATCGTGGGCGGGACCTGCTACGACTACCTCACGCCGTCGCGGTTCACGGCGGGCCCCCTCTTCACCGCCGCCCCCCTGGTCGCAGCCCCGCTCTACTCGCGCCGGGGCACGGTCCTCACCGGCATCGCGACCGTCCTGGTCGTCACCGCGATCCACGCCGAGGTGGGGATCCTCCTCCAGGTGGAGGCGGTCACCGAGCTGGCCACCGTGGCGACGGTCTCCGTCCTGGCCGTCCTCATCAACCTCCTCGTCCGCCGCAGCCGCGAGGAGCTCGCCTCGCAGCGCGAGATCGCCGAGGCCACCCAGCGCGCCGTGCTGCCCGACCCCGCCGAGCGGATCGGAGGGTTCGCGATCGCGGCCCGGTACGAGGCCGCGCAGGAGGACGCGTTCATCGGCGGCGACCTGTACGCGGTGCAGGACAGTCCGCACGGCGTACGGCTGGTCGTGGGCGACGTACGCGGAAAGGGGATGGGGGCGGTGGCCGCCGTGGCCGTCGTCATCGGGGCGTTCCGGGAGGCCGCCGAGCAGGAGGCCACGCTGGAGGCGGTCGCGCAGCGGCTGGACCGGGCGCTGGCGCGCGAGGCGGCGCGGCGCGAGGGCATCGAGTTGTTCGAGGGGTTCACGACCGCCGTGCTCGCCGAACTCCCGCACGGCGAAGGCGTCGTACGCATCGTCACGCGCGGCCACCCTCCCCCGCTGCTGCTGTGCCCGGACGGCACCGTGCACACCCTGCACACCCGTGAGCCCGCCCTGCCGCTCGGCATGGGCGAGTTCGGGAGCTGGCCCGACCGCGCGGAGGAGACCGCCTTCCTCAGCGGGGCCACGCTGCTGCTGTACACCGACGGGCTGTCCGAGGCGCGGGACGAGCACGGCCGGTTCTTCGAACCCGCGGACCGGATCGCCGGCCGGGTCTTCCACGAGCCCGCGGCGCTGCTCGCCACCCTCGCGCAGGAGGTGCGCCGGCATGCCGGGGAGGCCATGACGGACGACATGGCGCTGCTCGCCGTAAGACGACCCTGAGGTTCCTGAGATTCCTGAGGTGCGGTCAACTCGCCCGTTTTTCGCCGTTCATGCGCCGTACGTCCAGGTCGGAAAGGTTAATGATCAAGCGGAACACCTTGGAATCGGCACCCCGGGTCTATTAACGTTCGATAACGCAGCGCGGTCGTCCCAGCCGTCACAAGAGGCGGCTCCGTGCGCACGCGCCGAATCCCGCAAGGGAACCGGGGAACCACCACCCTGGGGTGAATCGCGCTGATACCGCCGTGGCAGCACGGCAGGTATACGCGCGTAGGAGACCTTCCTGCTCCGAACCCGTCAGCTAACCCGGTAGGCGAGAAGGAAGGAAAGGAGCACGCCCACGTGGCGTCCAACCCGCCTGCCCCACAAGCCCCGTTCGCGCCGAGCACCGAGCCCTTCGGCTTCGCCGTCCGACGCACCGACGAGGGCCCGTGGGAGGAGTGGAATCCCACCGAGGAGTCCATCGCCCCCATCCGCGGCCGGCACCGCGTCGCCAAGCAGCGCGGCGGGGGACTCGCCCGCAGCTCCACGGTCCTGGGCGTCGGCGTCATAGCCGCCGTCGGCGCTGGCGGCATGGCCAGCGCCAACACCGGCAAGCCGCCGGTGTCGATCTCCATGCCCGATCTCGGCTCCGTGAGCCACGTGTTCGACGGCTCCTCCGATTCCCCCAAGGGTTCCGCGACCGCGCTCAGCGACGTCGCCACCACCTCCGAGGGCACCGCGCCGAGCGCAAAGGGTGCCGGTGAGGCGCTGCGCGACCGGATCATGGCGCAGGCCGAGTCGCAGCAGGTCCAGATCGACAGCAAGAGCCAGGCGGCCACCGAGGCGGCCCTCGCCAAGCAGATCGACGACGCCGCCGCCGAGGCGGAGCGGGAGGCCGCGGCCAAGGCCGCCGCCGCGAAGGAGAAGGCGGAGGCGGCGGCCAAGAAGGCGGCCGAGGCCGCGAAGCTCGCCGAGCTGGCCAAGCAGTTCCAGCTGCCGGTCGTCTCGTACACGATCACCGGCACCTTCGGTCAGGCCGGCTCCATGTGGTCCTCCGGCTACCACACGGGCCTCGACTTCGCCGCCCCCACGGGCACGCTGATCAAGGCCATCCACTCCGGCACCATCACGGAGGCCGGCTGGGCGGGCTCGTACGGCTACCGCACGATCCTCACCCTCGACGACGGTACGGAGCTCTGGTTCTGCCACCAGTCGTCGATCAGCGTCAGCGTGGGCCAGAAGGTCAGCACGGGTGACGTCATCGGCCGCATCGGCGCCACCGGCAACGTGACCGGCCCGCATCTGCATCTCGAGGTCCACCCCGACGGCCAGGCCACCGGCATCGACCCGATGACATGGCTGCGCAGCAGGGGCCTCAACCCCTGAGATCCGTATGTTCCTCGTCCGGCTCCCGGAGTGCCGTAGTCCGCTTGTTTACGGGATCTTTGCGCCCGTTGCGGAAGACCGGCATCCGGGGCGGGCGTTGACGTAAAGCATGACTTCTCCTTCTCTGCGCAAGCTCGGCTCCTCCGGCCTCGAGGTCTTCCCGCTCTCCCTGGGCGGCAACGTCTTCGGCTGGACCGCCGACGAGGCCACGTCCTTCGCCGTCCTCGACGCCTATGCGGCTGCCGGCGGCAACTTCGTCGACACCGCCGACTCCTACTCGGCCTGGGTCGACGGCAACCAGGGCGGCGAGTCCGAGACGATCATCGGCAAGTGGGTCAGGGCGCGCGGCAACCGCGACGACGTGGTGATCGCCACCAAGGTCAGCCAGCACCCCGAGTTCCAGGGCCTGTCCGCCGCCAACATCAAGGCCGCGGCCGATGCCTCGCTGCGCCGCCTCGACACCGACTACATCGACCTCTACTACACCCACTTCGACAAGCCCGAGGTGCCGGTCGAGGAGATCATCGGCGCACTCGACGAACTGGTGAAGGCGGGCAAGGTCCGGCACATCGCCGCCTCCAACATCACGCCCGACCGGCTCCGCGCGTCCCTGGAGTTCTCCGACCGCGAGGGCCTCGCCAAGTACGTGGCCCTGCAGCCCCACTACAACCTGGTCTCGCGCGACACCTACGAGGGCGAGCTGCAGGACCTGGCCGCGCGCTACGGCCTCGCGGCCGTCCCCTACTTCTCCCTCGCCTCCGGATTCCTCACCGGCAAGTACCGCCCGGGCGCGAAGGTCGACAGCCCGCGCGCGGGCGGCGCTGCCAAGCACCTGGAGTCCGAGCGGGGTCAGCGCGTGCTGGCCGCCCTCGACGAGATCGCCCAGGCCCACGACGCGCCGGTCGCCGCGGTCGCCCTGGCCTGGCTCGCGGCCCAGCCCACGGTCGCCGCCCCGATCGCGTCCGCGCGGACCGTGGAGCAGCTGCCGGCGCTGCTGGCGGTGGGCGAACTGACGCTCACCGACGCCGAGGTCGCTCGGCTGACGGAAGCGTCGGCCTGACCCTCTCAGGTCCTACGACCGGTACGGGTTGTACGCGGGATTCGGCACCGCCGGGTACCCGTACGCCCCGTACACCGGCCAGGGCGGCGCCGCCACCGGCACCGGGGGCGCCGTCATCCGCGCCGCGTGGTCCAGCGCCGGGCGCGCCACCTCGCGGCGCCGCCACAGCTCGTGCAGCAACTCCCGTTCCCTGACGACGAAGTCGGCGCCGGCGCGGCCACGGCGCCCCCGGTGCCGCAGGAAGGCCAGAGAGGTCGCGTACGCCTCGTACTGTGCGACCGCCTGGGCGGCAGGCTTGCCGAGGTGGCGGGCGGCGTGTTCGCGGGCCAGCCGGCGTGCCCGCATCGAACCGAGGGCGTAGGGCTCGGCGGGGGTGAGCCAGCCGGCGACGGCGTAGGCGGGCAGTTCCTCGCGCACCGTGCGCAGTTCGCGCTGGCGGGTCCAGATGACCAGCCAGGTCAGCAGGCCGAACGCGGGGACCATGAAGGCCGCGTACACCGCGAAGAAGCCGTACTCGCCGAAGTTCGAGGAGCCGTTCCAGATCGCGTGCATGCTCATCGCGAGCAGCAGGCCCAAGAGCGGGACGAGGACGCGCCGCAGGTGCTGGCGATCCGCGGAGAGCGCGGCGACGCCGAAGCCGATGCCGGTGAGGACGGTGAACAGCGGGTGCGCGAACGGGGACATGATGATGCGCACGAAGAACGTCGCCGCGGTGACGGAGGCGATGCCGCGGTCGCCGGTGAGCTGGTCGGTGCCGAAGGCGGTGCCCAGGTAGAGGATGTTCTCGGTGAACGCGAAGCCGGTGGCGGTGACCCCGGCTATGACCACCCCGTCGACGATCCCGGTGAAGTCCCGTCTGCGGAACAGGAAGACGAGCAACACGGCGGCCGCCTTCGAGGACTCCTCGACTATGGGCGCTATGACGGTCGCGCCGAGGGTGTCCGCGCTGGACGGGTCGGCGGTCGCCGTCGCTATCCACTTCGTGGCGAAGCTGTTGGCGACGATCGCTATCAGCGCCGCCGCACAGGCCCCCCAGGCGAAGGCGAACAGCAGGTTGCGCCAGGGGCCGGGCGCGACGCGGTCCAGCCAGCGGAAGGCGGCTATGAGAAGCGGCACGGGCAGGACGGCCAGCCCGAGCCCCACCAGGAACCCTTCGGTGCCGGTCTGTTCACGCACCAGGGCGAGGATGACGAGCCCGGAGAGCGCCAGCAAGGTGGTGAGGGCGCCGTACCGCACCGATCTGCGCTGCCACCAGTGAGCGTGCCCGAGCGCACCGCCGGCCGGGCCGCCGGGGTGTGGCGGATGCGTCGGGTACGGGGGAAAGGTGGCCACGGCATTGACCCTAACGAGGGAGGGCGCCGCCCGCGACGGTACTCCGGATTGCCCGCAGGGCCGTGGGGCTTCAGGCGCCGGTGGGGGGCTGGTTGTGGTGCTGTACGCGACGGAAGAGCAGGTCGTTCACGACATGTCCTTTGTCCAGTCCCTGGCCCTCGAAACGGGTCAGCGGCCGGAAGTCGGGACGGGGCGCAAAACCGCCCTCTGGCTGCGTGTTCTCGAACTCGGGATGCGCCGTCAGCACTTCGAGCATCTGTTCGGCGTACGGCTCCCAGTCGGTCGCGCAGTGCACGATGCCGCCCGGCCTGATCCGGGCCGCGGCGAGGTCGAGGAACTCCGGCTGGATCAGCCGCCGCTTGTGATGCCGCTTCTTCGGCCACGGGTCGGGGAAATAGACCCGCAGCCCGTCCAGCGAATCCGGGGTGAGCATCTCGCGCAGCAGGATGATCGCGTCCCCGTTGGCCACGCGGACGTTGGACAGCCCGTCGTGGTCGGCGAGGTTGAGCAGATTCCCCTGCCCCGGCGTGTGCACGTCCACGGCGAGGATGTTCGTCTCCGGGTCCGCGGCGGCCATCTGTGCGGTGGCCTCACCCATCCCGAACCCGATCTCGAGCACGACGGGATTGCCGTTCCCGAACAGCTCGCAGAGATCGATGGTCCGCTGCCCGTCGATGTCCAGCCCCCACTTGGGCCACAGCCGCTGCAGCGCATCCGCCTGCCCGGCGGTCACCCGGCTGCGCCGCGGCTGAAAACTCCGGATCCGCCGCTCGAAGTGCGACCCGGCAGGATCAGCCTTCGGCCCGTCCGGAAATCGGGGCTCGCCCTTGGCCCGGCTGTGCCGGACGGACACACCGGGGACGTGCGAGGAGTGCTCGCCGGGGGCGGAGCCGGCGGGCCTGGGGGCTTCGGGGGCGTTGAGGGAGTCAGACACAGTGGGGTCGATTTTACGGTGGCGTCGGCATGATCCAGCCCGTCGTGGGGGTCCCCCCGCTTGAGCGAAGCCGAGAGTGGGGGAGTTTGAGGACGAGGCCGTCCAGGCCGAAGCGGGGGTCTGGGGGCGGCAGCCCCCAGGGACGGGTAGGGGCGGCGGGGGCGAACTGCATCCATCAGCGGCTCCGCCGCGGGCCCGACTCCGTCGCCGGGCAACCTCACACCGAGCCCAGCATGGCCAGCGCCCGGCCGGCCACCTCCCGCCCGATCGGCAGCGAAGCGGTCGCCGCAGGCGAGGGCGCATTCAGCACATGCACAGCCCGAGCCCCCTCCTTGATCAGAAAGTCGTCCACCAGCCCCCCGTCCCGCAGCACCGCCTGCGCCCGCACCCCCGCCGCCGTCGGCACCAGATCATCCGCAGTCACCGCCGGCAGCAGCCGCCGCACGGCCGTCGTGAAGGCCCCCTTCGACACCGACCGCGCCAGCTCACCGGCCCCGTACCGCCAGTGCCGACCGGCCATTCGCCACGCTCCCGGCCAGGCCAGCGTCCGCGCCACCTCCCGCGGCCGTACGACCCCCCAGTCGTACCCCTCCCGCGCCAGCGCCGGCACCGCGTTCGGCCCGATGTGCACACCCCCGTCTATCCCGCGCGTGAGGTGCACGCCGAGGAACGGAAACGCCGGATCCGGCACCGGGTACACCAGCCCGCGCACCAGGTCCGGGCGGGCCAGCTCGTAGTACTCGCCGCGGAACGGCACGATCCGCATCTCGGGGTCGTCCCCGGTCAGCCATGCCACCTCGTCGCAGTACAGCCCGGCACAGTTCACCAGCACGCGCCCACGGACGACCTCACCGCTCGTCGTCCGCACGGCCACACCGAGCTCCGGCCGTCGGTCGATCCGCTCGACCCGCGCCCCGTACCGGATCTCCGCGCCCGAGGCCTCGGCCAGCTGCCGGGCGACCCCCACGAAGTCGCATATCCCGGTCGTCCCGACGTGTATGGCCGCGAGCCCGCGCACCTCCGGCTCGTACTCCGCGATCTGGGCGCCGCCCAGCTCCCGTACCGGAATCCCGTTCTCCCGGCCGCGCTGCACCAGGGCGTGCAGCCGTGGCAGCTCGTCCTTCTCGGTCGCGACGATCAGCTTGCCGGTGACGGCATGCGCGATCCCGTACTCCGCGCAGAACTTCACCATCTCCGCGGCGCCCCGCACCGCGTACCGCGCCTTCAGGGAGCCCGGACGGTAGTAGATCCCGCTGTGGATCACCCCGCTGTTGCGCCCCGTCTGGTGCCGGGCCGGCCCCGGCTCCTTCTCCAGCACGGTCACCCGCGTCCCCGGCGCGACACGTGTGATCGCGAACGCCGTGGACAGCCCGACGATGCCACCCCCCACCACCAGCACATCACAGTCGTAAGCGATCCCCGGCCGCACCTGCACCACCTCCCGCCTAGATAGTGCACTGCGCCACTGACAACCACTTCAAACGTGGGAGAAAAGAGGGCCTCCAGTGCTCCCCCGGCTCAGGCGGGGGCCATCAACAACGGCCGCGCCCGCTCCCGCAACTCCACCACCCGAGGCTCGTCCCCGTACGGCTCCAGCCGATGCAGAAGATCCTTCACATACTCCGTGGTCCGCGCGGACGAGATCCGCCCGGCCACCTCCACCGCCCGAACCCCCTGCTCGCACGCCGCATCAAGATTGCCGGACTCCAGCTCGGCCACCGCCGAGACAACCAGGCGCAGCCCGTGCGACCGCACGAACTCCTCCGTCGGCTTCGACAGCGCCTGCTCGGTGAACCGCCGCACCTGACGCGGCGCCTTCAGATCGCGGTAGCATTCCGCCGCGTCCGCCGCAAAACGGTCGTACGAGTAGAAACCGAGCCATGACGGGTCATTGTCGCCGTCGCGGGCCCGCTCCAGCCACCCTTCGGCGGCGCGCAGCGCCGCGCCCGCCGCCTGCGCGTCACCCGCGCGCGCGTGCGCACGTGCCTCGACGAGCCGGAAGAAACTCATGGTGCGGGCGGTCGCCAGCCCCCGGTTGCGCTCAAGGGCGGCCTGCGCGAGATCGACGCCCTCGTCGCCGAAGCCGCGATAGGTCGCCTGCAGCGACATGGACGCCAGGACGTACCCCCCGAGGGGCACGTCCGCCGCTGCCCGGGCCAGCCGCAGGGCCTGGATGTAGTACCGCTGCGCGGCCTCCTGCTGCCCGGTGTCGAAGGCCATCCAGCCCGCGAGCCGGGTCAGTTCGGCGCTCGCCCCGAACAGTGCGCGCCCGACCTCGTCCGAGTACGCACCCAGCAGCAGCGGAGCAGCCTCCACCCTCAAGCACTCGGGCACCATCGACGAACGCCAGTCGCCTCCGCCGTACTTGGAGTCCCAGCGCCGGGCGTCCTCGGCGGCCTCCCGCAGCTTCTGCACATCGCTGTGGCCGACTTTGAGCGGTGCGCCCGAGCCATCGGCGGAGTTCGCCTCGCGCGCGACCGAACTGTCGGCCGGTGTTATCAGCCACCGTGAGGCGGGCGTTGCGTATGCGCTTACTGCGAACGATCCGGCCAGCGACTGCCAGATGCCGCCGGAGCCGGCCCGGCGCCCGGCGAGGTCGAGACGGTAGAGCTCCGTCGCCGACCGCACCGCCTGTCCTACGTCCCTGGGGAAGGCGAGGCCCACTTCGGGTGCGGGATCCGCGTCCGCCAGGCCGATCTCGTGGAGCGGCACCGGGCGGCCGAGCTTCTGGCCTATCGCGGCGGCGATGAGGTGCGGCGCGGCACCCTGCGGCACCATGCCCTTCGACACCCAGCGCGCCACCGAGGTCTTGTCGTAGCGAAGAGTCAACCCGCGTTGAGCGCCAAGATCGTTGACGCGACGCGCGAGTCCTGCGTTGCTGATTCCCGCGAGGGCGAGAACGGCGCCGAGTTTTTCGTTCGGCCCGCGTTGCTCCCTGGACATGCGCCACCCCTCGACACAGACGGCTGCCGCGCTGGCATAACCACGCGGCATTCGTAAACCCAGCGTAGTTCGCCGCATCCCAAGCGTTAAGGGGCATTGTTCCGGATGGCGGGATTGTGGTCCGCACTGAAGTACGGGCCCGATACGCGCAGTTGCGCCATGCTCCCGCTGTGTGGCCGTGCGCCCGTCCGTGCGCTCTTCTCCGGCCATGCGGGGAGCGCTTCCATGGACGGTGCGTGGGTCGGCCCGCTGTACTGGATCCAGCGGGCTGGGGGACACCGCCGCCTTCATCCCCGCGGGCGGCGGACGGGCCCGGGGGGCGAACTCCGTCTCCCGGGCTGCGCGCGGGTGATGCGATGCTCAGAGCATGTACGGAGCGTGTCCAAGCCTGGCCCGCCATCACCGATTTGGCTGAAAATCGCCCCAGCACTTCCCGGGTAATTGCCGCTCCCACCACGGAACTTGAGGGCGCGAAGGGCGTTTTCGGGGAGCGTTTCGGGGGCGCATTCGCGTCGCAGACGCCTTGCCGAGTACGGGTGTTCGGCCCTCCGGTCGGTTGAGTGCCGAAGTGCCTTCCGGGGATCGTAAGCGGCTCCACCGCGCCTCCAGCGTGCGCCCTTCATGGCAGCATGGTGAACCAGTTCATACGGTGCACTGGTTGTCCACAGCCTGTGGAGGCGTCCATGCGGTGGTTGGTGGGGTGGAGCAGCACCGCCGCGAGGGCTCCGGAGATCGGTTCCGCGGGGGCCACCGGACAGGACGGCGAGACCGTGCACCCGGTGGGTTCCCAACTCCTGTGGGGCGACCCGGACCCGCTCTGGGCGGTCGGCGACTGGCGGCCCGACGAGGTGCGGGTGGTGAAGGCCGACGCCCAGACCCGGATCGCGGTCCTGGGCACGTGCGGGGCGTCCGACGAGCAGCTGCGGGTCGGTCTCTTCGCCGCGCGCGGAGGCGCACTCCGCCACCTGACGGCGTGGCCGGGCAGCTACACGGCGATCGTCCAGGTCGGCCGCCGGGTCACCGTCTGCGGCGACCTGGCCGGCGCCCGCCCTGTCTTCTACACCCCGTGGGCGGGCGGTACGGCCTACGCCACCGCCGCGCTCCCCCTCGCCGACCTCATCGAGGCCAACCTCGACTTCGGCCACCTCGCCGCGCTCCTCGCCGCCCCCGACGTACCGGCCGCGCTGCACGACTCCACGCCCTACGACGGCGTACGGCGCATTCCGCCGGGGCATGCGCTGATCCTGCGCGCGGGGGCGCGTGAGATCGCCGGCTACGAGCCGGTCGCGTCGCTCGCGGTGGCGGCTCCCTCGGCGGACCCGGACAGCGCGGTCGACGCGGTGCGCGACGCGCTGGTGGAGGCGGTACGCGCGCGCTTGGCGGCACCGAGACACGTCCCGGGCGCCGACATAGACCCGGGTCCCGTCCCGGGCATGGGCCCGGCGGAGCGCCGCGCCGCGCGCGGGATGCCGGTGGCGGGCATCGGCGCGGACCTCTCCGGCGGCCCGGCGTCCGGCACGCTCGCCCTGCTGGCGGCCGGCCTGCCGGGCATGCCGGGCACGGTCCTGGGCCACGGCACCGGCGCGGGCGAACGCCTGCTGGCGGTCACCTTCAACGACCTGGCGGTCGGCGGCCGCGAGGCGGAACTGGAGCGGGCGGGATCCCTGGCCGCCAACCCCCGCCTGCACCACGTCGTGGTGACGGGAGGCGAGGAGGCCCTCCCGTACGCCGAACTGGACGGCCCCCTGACGGACGAACCGGGCCAGTCCCTGGTGACGGCGGCCCGCCACCGCACCCGCCTGGCCGCCGGCAGCGCGGACCACTTCACCGGCTACGGCGCCCGCCAGGTCCTGGACGCGCACCCGGCCCGCCTGGCCGACCTCCTGATGGACCGCAAACGCCGGCACCTGGTCCGCCCCGTCGCGGCACTCGCGAAGGCGGACGGCTCGGTCATGGTCCCCGCGCGCGTGTACGGCGCGGCCCGGAAGCTGTCGAGGACCCCGTACCGGGCGGGCCTCGACCTCCTCGCCGAACGCCTCCTGCAGCGCCGCTTCGACGAGCCGGGCGGCGCTGTCGGCGCGTCCCTCGCCGCCCTCACCTGGGCCAGACCGGGCCCGGCGGCCCGCTGGCTGACCGGCGAGGCCCTTGCTGAAGTATCGGTTCGCCTGCAGGCGTCGACGAGCCGCGCGGGCGTGGGCCCGGCCCAACGCCCGGGCGACTACCGTGCACGCGCAGCCCTGGCCCGCCACGCAGCAGACCTGCGCATCCTGGAACAAGCAGCCGAGATCCGCTCCCAGCGCCTGCATGCGCCGTTCCTCGACAACCAGGTGGTCCGCGCCTGCCGCACCCTCCCGGAGGCGCTGCGCGTCCAGCCGGGCGCGCGTGCCGCGATCCTCCGTACGGTCCTGGAAGGCGCAGGCGTGAGCGACCTCCCACCCGGCTGGGGCGCCCCTTCCCACGCCTCGGCAGCGGTAGCGGCCCGCACGGGCCTCCGCGTCGCCGCGGACTCCCTGATGGCCCTGTTCGGCACCCCCCTGCTGGCGGAGGCGGGCCTGGTGGAGGCCCGAGTCGTCCGCAAGGCCCTACGCGCAGCGGCAGCAGGCGAACCCCTCCCCCTCGACGGCCTGGCAGACCTGGTCTCCCTGGAACTCTGGCTACGCCGCCTGCTGTCCCGCCGAGGAACCTGCTGGACAGGCACTCCCGCCCGCCAGAGAGCAGTACCGGCGGGCATCACACCCCGGAGGGGCGCACTGGCTTCTGGCGGGGGAGCGGGTGTGGCGTGAGCCCGAAGCCGTCGGTGCCCCTGCCGGGACGGACCTTCTAGTCGCCGGTCCGTGACTCTAGGCCCGTGTGGAGGTGTGGGCGGGGGCATCCGCTGTGGGCTGATGGTCATTTGCCGCCTGTTCCGGCATGTGAGGCGGACGGGGCCGCCCCCGTCCGCCACCCGCCGACGGGAGTTCCGCTGATCGCCGACCGTCACGCCCCAACCGGTCCGGTGTGTGATGTCGAGGCTGCCGTCCACAACCCCACCCACCCGCAGGACCCAGCCTCCACAGCCCGACCCGCGACTTTCAGCCCGTCCGGCGTTCGAGGACGAGTCCGTTCAGGCCGACCGGGGGCAGGGGCGGAGCCCCTGGCGGGTTCAGGGGCGGAGCCTCGCGGGGGAGGCGAGGGCTGCGGTGTCACGGGGTCGGGCTGGTCTCCGAAGTGGGGCCCGGGGCGAAGAACACCCCGGCGCCCCCACCCGCACAGGGCCCCCGAAACCCCGGCCTCCACAAACCACGTGCCCCACCCCCAACACCCGGCGACAATGACCTGGTGCGGTACAGAATCCTGGGCGTCACCCATGCAGAGGACGACCACGGCACCGCCCTACCCATCCCCGGCCAACGCCTCCGCACCCTCCTCACCGCCCTCGCCCTACGCCCAGGCCGAGTCACCACCACCGACACCCTCATCGACGAGGTCTGGTCGGACACCCCACCCCAGGACGCCCCCGCCGCGCTCCAGGCCCTCATAGCCCGCCTCCGCCGCACCCTGGGCAGACAGAGCATCACCTCCGCCCCCGGCGGCTACCGCCTCGAGGCAACCCAGGACGACGTAGACCTGTTCGTCTTCGAACGACTGGTACGCCAGGGCACAACAGCCCTCGACCACGGCGACCCGCACACCGCCGCACACACCCTGGACAGGGCCCTCGCCCTGTACCGCGGCCCCGCCCTCGCCGACCTCCCGGACCGCCTCGCCGCCACCCGCCCCGACGCGCTCCACCGCGAGGCGACAAGGGCCCGCATCGACGCGGACCTGCATCTCGGCCGCGCCCACGCCGCCGTACCGCACCTGAAGGAACTGACCGCGGCGCACCCGTACGACGAACCGCTGCACGCCCTCCTCATCCGCGCCCTGCGCGACACGGGCCGCCCAGCCGACGCCCTCGCCGCATACGAGACCGCCCGCCGCTCCCTCGCCGAAGGCCTCGGCACCGACCCGGGCCCACAACTACGCGCCCTGCACAGGGAACTGCTCACCCCGACGACAGCACCACATCGCACCCCCACCCCCACCCCCACGCCCGCCCAACCCGTACCCCCCACCCGCACCGGCAACATCCGTCCCCGCCTTACCTCTTTCGTGGGCCGGGAACCAGAACTCGACGCCATCCGTTCCGAATTGCACAGGGCAAGGCTCGTCACCCTCACCGGTCCGGGCGGCTCCGGAAAGACCCGCCTCGCCGAGGAAGCCGCCGTCGGGCTCCCCCAGGCGTGGCTGGTCGAACTGGCACCGCTGGACCGCCCGGAGGCGGTGCCCGGCGCGGTGGTCAGCGCGCTCGGTCTGCGCGAGACCGTGCTGATGACCACCGAGCTGACGACCCCGCAGGACGACCCCCTCGCCCTGCTCGTCGAGTACTGCGCCCCGCGCAGCCAACTCCTGATCCTTGACAACTGCGAACATGTCATCGAAGCAGCGGCAGCCCTCGCCGAGACACTGCTCACCCGCTGCCCCGGGCTCACGATCCTCGCCACCAGCCGTGAACCCCTGGGCGTCCCCGGCGAGTCCGTGCGCCCGGTCGAACCCCTCGTCCTCGACCAGGCGCACCGCCTCTTCGAGGAGCGCGCCTCCGCCGTCCGTCCCGACGCGGCCGCCGTGCTGCGCGACCGCGAGGCGGTGGAGGAGATCTGCCGCCGCCTGGACGGCCTGCCGCTCGCCATCGAACTGGCCGCGGCCCGGCTCCGGCTGCTCACGCCCCGCCAGATCGCCGACCGCCTAGACGACCGCTTCCGCCTCCTCACCTCCGGAAGTCGTACGGTCCTGCCCCGCCAGCAGACCCTGCGCGCGGTCGTCGACTGGTCCTGGGAACTCCTCGACGAGCGCGAGCGCACGGTGCTGCGCGAGGTCTCCGTGTTCGCCGGCGGCTGGGACCTCGCGGCGGCGGAGGCCGTGTGCACCGGCCCCGTGACCGATCTCGTCGGCGCGCTCGTCGACAAGTCCCTGATCGTGGCCACCCCGGCCGAGACGCCGAACGACGGGACCGGCTCCGGCGGCATGCGCTACCGCATGCTGGAGACCATCCACGAGTACGCCGGGGAGCGCGCCGCCGAGGCCCCCGAACTGCGCGCCGCGGCCGAGCGCCGGCACAGCGCGTGGGTGCGCGCGCTCGTGGAGGAGGCCGACCCCCTTCTGCGTTCCGCCGGCCAACTCCCGTGGATCTCCCGCCTGGAGACCGAGTTGGACAACATCCGCGCCGCCCTCCACCGTGCCCTCACCAAGGGCGCCGAGCCGGAGGCCGCCGCCCTCGCCCTGTCCATGGGCTGGTTCTGGTGGCTGCGCAACTACCGCCACGAGGCCGAGTCCTGGCTGGACCAGGTTCTGCGCCTGGGCGTCAGGCTGGACAAAAATCCCGCTCCCCAGGCCGCACGTCTCGCAGCCTGCACCAACCCCACCAACCCCATCGACCCCATAGATCTCGTAGACGCCTACCTCGCAGCCCCCCACGCCGAAGCACACCACCCCCACCACACCCTCCGCATGAACCTGCGCATGCTGCACCTGTTCATGAAGTCGGACACCCAACCGATGGACGTGCTGCTGGACGACCGGCTGCGTCGGTACGTCGCCCGGCTGCGGGAATTCTTCGAGCGGGGCGGTCCTGAGGCGGCCCGTATGCCGGGGCTCGTCTGGCCGTTCACCACCTTCGTCCTGGACAGCGCGCAGGACGTCCGCGCCGCCCTGGACGTCTGCGTCGCCAACTGCCGTGCCCACGGCGACGACTGGGCGGTCGGAGTCGCCCTGATGTTCCGTACGCACATGGCCGTCGACTCACCGGGCGGCATGGATGGCGTGGACGAGGACCTCGCGGAGCTCAGGGTGCTGAGCCGGCGCGTCGGCGACCGCTGGATGCGGGCCCAGGTGTGCAGCGCGGCGGGCGAGGCGGCGATGGCCAGGAGCCGTCTGGAGGAGGCCAAGGGCGAGTACGAGGAGGGGCTGCGGCTCGCCTACGAGGTGGGCGCGTACGCCGAGACACCGTTCCTGCTGGCCAGGCTCGCCGAGATCGCCTACCGGGCGGGCGACCGCGCGGCCGCGGTCAGCGGGCTGGACGAGGCGACCGCCGCCGCCGACCGCTACGGCGTACCGGACTCCAGGGCGTTCGTCCTGCTGATGCGCGCCCAGCTCGCGCTGGACGAGAAGGACACCGCCCGTGCCCGCGCGCTGCACGAGGCGGCTCGCGCGGAGATCGGACGGGGCACGCCTCCGCCGCAGTTCCTGGTGATGCTGAACGCGCTCGACGGCCTGGTGACGGTCGCCGAGTCGGGCCCGGTGCACGGACTGCCGAAGCTGGCCGACACCGTCCGTGAGGCGGTGGAGCGACGCTGCGCCGACGTGGTCACGGCGACCCTCGTGGACGGCGCGGCCGTCCTGCTGTCCGACCTCGGGGACCATCCGCGCGCAGTCCGCCTGCTCGCCGCCGCGAAGCACCTGCGCGGCGGCGAACCGCGCCTCATGCCGGAGCGCGCCAAGGCGGAGCGGGCCGAGGCCGCCGCCCGCGCCGCGCTGTGCGCCGAGGAGTTCGAGGCGGAGTCCACCCGGGGCGCCGCCCTCACCGCCGACGACCTCCTCGCCGAACTCGGCGAGGCCCTGCGCAGACACCCTGCCGAGCAGCTCCCGTAGCCCGGACCGAGCCGTACGACGCTACGAGCAGGTGAACTTCGACTCGGCCCAGTCCGCGAGCGTCAGCGAGTCGAAGCTGCTCTGCGGCTGCACGACCAGCCGTACGGTCCGGTGCCCCGCGAGGTTCACATGGACCGGGACCGCCTGGTGGCCGGCCTGGACCATCCCGGACTGCCACAGCCGCAGGCCGTCGGCGTAGACGGAGAAGTAGACCCTGCCGAGCCCCAGGGGCATGTCGTCGACGCCGACCATGGCGTCGTAGGCGGAGCAGGTGCGGTTGAGGTCGACGGTGACGGAGGACTCGCCGTGCACGGTCACGCCGTGCGCGTACTGCTTGCCGGCGATCGCCATGCCGTACCGCTGCCACGCCCAGCTGCTCTCGCCGAGCCGCATCTCGGGCTTGGTGCCGTCGCCGCCGAGGTCGTACGACAGTCCGCTCCACTGGTAGACGGCCGGAACCGGCGGCGGAGTCGGGGTGGGTGTGGGGGTGGGCGTCGGCGTGGGCTTCGGTGTGGGTTTCGGCTTGGGGGTGGGGGTCGGGGTGGCCTTCGGCCGGGGAGTCGGTGGCGGAGCAGGCGTGGGGGCCGCCGCGTGCACGATCACCGGCGGCTTCGGCTCGGGCTTCTTCTTCGGCGGGGTCGGCTCGGGCGACTCGGGCCGGACGGCCGGCGCGGAGGCGGGTGGCTTCGCGTCCGGCTTCCGGACCGGGGTGTCGCTCCCGGACATCGCGAGGGCCACTGCCACACCCGCGGCGGCTAGGACACCGGCGGCGATGCCGATCTTCGCGGGCGCCCCCAGCCCCTCGGAGGCCGCCGCGCCACCGGCGCCCGCCCCGCTGGAGGAGCCACCACTCGTCGCGGCGGCCGCGCCCGCGGCGCCCGCCGCACCGGCTCCGGTACCGCCCGCGATGAGCGCGGCCACCTTGGCGTACCCGGCGGCACCGAACCAGCCGATGACCGCGACCGGCACGACCCCCGGGATACCGCTGGCGACTTCCTTGATCTGGCCCGCGGCCAGCCGGCACTTGGCGCACTCCTCCAGGTGCTTGCGCAGCCCCCGCTCGGCACGCGTGCGCAGTCCGCCGCGGGCGTAGGCCCCGAGCCGGTCGGCGTAGCGGGCGCACTCCTCGTCGCCGGAGAGGGTGGCGCTGACGTGGGCCTGGAGGTAGGCCTGCTTGAGGCCCTCGCGGGCGCGGCTGGCGAGCACCCGCGTGCCGTTGGCGTCAAGACCGAAGAGCGTGGCGACCTCGCTCGGCGACTCGTCCTCGACCTCGGTGTGCCACAGCACGGCCTGCCAGCGCTCCGGCAGTGACCGGAAGGCCTGCATGGCCATGGACTGCTCGGCCTCGTGCATCGCGCGCACGTCGGCGCCCAGGTCCAGACCCGCTCCGAAGGAGCCAATGGATGCAGTGTCGTCCGACACCTCGGAGGAGCGCGCGGCCTGCGCGGCGAACACCGCGAAGTCGTCGACCAGTTGCTCCCGCTTCGCGGACTTCGTCCAGTTCGCGGCCACGCGCCGGACGGTGGTGAGCAGATACGCGCGTACGGCGTGCTCGGGGCCGTGGCCGCCGCGCACCGCCTGGAGCATGCGGGCGAAGACCTCGGCGGTGAGGTCGTCCGCGGTGTGGGCGTCGCGGCAGCAGGTGCGGGCGTACCGGCGCACCGCGTCCGCGTGGCGCCGGTACAGCTCCTCGTACGCGGTGTCGTCGCCCGAGCGCATCCGCCCGATCAGGTCGGCGTCGGAGGGCGGCTGATCCCTGGGCGGCGGCAGGACACCGTCCTCCCGCCGGTCGCGCTGCGCCGGGACACTGCCCTCGACGGGCTCGACCGGCTCGCCGCCCTGCGGAGGGATGACGGTCTCCGGGCGACCGCCGCCGCGCGGGACACCCGCCCGTCCGCCCGGCCCGCCCTGACTCGGCACCTGCGGCGAACCACCGGCCTCCGCGTCACCGTCACCCAGTGGCTCGTCCCGCCCGTCAACGCTCATCGCGGAAAGCCCCCGACGCCTGCCCAACCAGTCCCGAACACCGGGTCAGAGTGCCATATTGGCTTTTGTTCAGGACCCATCAGAGCGGACCATCCACCCGTCCGTGGGGACTTGTCGTGCCGTAGTACTAGCCATCGTCCATTCGGGGAAGGCTCAATTGACGCCCGACAGGCGGAAGTTGAGCGGCAGTTGAGTGGCATGCCGGAAATGTCCCGCTCATTCCCGGCCCACGCCGGGCGCGCGGGCTGCGCAGTGCCCACGCCCCACCGTCACCTCTTCGAGTTACGGACCGTTCGAGTTACGGGCTGCCGGTGACGCTGACACGCCCGCCCCGCAGACGGGCCGCCACCTCAGGCCGGCCGCGACCGCAGCCCCTCCAGCAGGATGTCGAGCAGCCGTGCCGAAGCGGCCGCCTGCTGGGCCGCGTCCGGCAGCGAGGGCGCCGCCGTCGCGATGACCAGCAGTACGTCCGAGACGGACACGTCGGCCCGCAGCTCACCCGCCGCGCGCGCCCGCTCCACGAGCTGGCCCACGACCTCGAGCAGCGCCGCCGCGCCCGTGTCGTCCTCCGCCGAGACCTTCGGGGCCCCTTCGGGAACGAGCCGCAGCTCCCCGGAACCCGGCTGCGTCCGCTGCTGCGGCACCCGGGCCTCGTCGAAGACCGTGCCGTCGGACCCCTCGTCGCCGACCGAGACCCGCAGCACCTGCGGCGGCAGCAGCCGTCCGGCGCCCGAGGCCACCGACGTGCGCAGGAAGCGCGAGAGCGCCGACCACGGCTCGTCCTCCTGGCCGAGCGCCGCCCGGGCCTGGTCGGTCAGCCGGGAGGTCTCCTCCTCGGCTATCCGCCGCACCAGGACGTCCTTGCTCGGGAACCGCCGGTACACGGTCCCCACGCCCACCCGCGCCCGCCGCGCCACATCCTCCATCGGCGCGCCGTATCCCAGCTCGCCGAAGACCTCGCGCGCCGCGCGCAGTACGTGTTCCAGATTGCGCTGTGCATCCACGCGCAGCGGCGTCGTCCGCGAGGCGTCCCCGCGTCCGTTGCTTGCCGCCGCGCTCACCATGCCGCCCGATGTCAGTGCAGATGCGGACGACCAATGAGAGTCCTGAACATGCATAAGTGATCCCCCGGTAATGACGTCTCCCCCCGGAGACTCTCCCCGCCATTCATTGGTTGCCGGAGCGTGGGAACAAGCCTGGTTCACCGGCCCGCCCGTCGCGGACTCGACGACCGATGAGCGCATCCCCCTACACCCCGTCGAGACACGAACATAGTTGAGAGGGAGTCAATTCAGAAGGGGCAGGTTCCGCACAGAGCGCCCCTCGATCGGAGTACGGGTCGCATAAGTCCCGATTGCGCCCCTCAAGGTCATCCGGCACACACCCGCTGACCTGCAATCCTTCCGAGCACTCGGGCAATTCGGCCAACCCTGGGCGCCCCCGGCCCCCCGTCACACAAATTGTCGGGGCTGTGGACAAACTCAAGCGCTGGGTGCGTCATGGGATGGTGAAGGAACGTGCGCGCATTCTCGTTGTCGGCGGCGGCTACGTCGGGATGTACACGGCCCTGCGTCTCCAGCAGAAGCTGAAACGGGAACTCAGGCGGGGCGAGGCCGAGATCACAGTGGTCACTCCCGACCCGTACATGACCTATCAGCCATTCCTTCCCGAAGCGGCCGCCGGTGCCATTTCACCCCGGCATGTCGTCGTACCGCTGCGCCGAGTCCTGGACCAGTGCCATGTCGTCGTAGGCGAGGTCCAGTCGATCGACCACGCCAAGCGCACCGCCACCGTCATGACCCTCGCCACGGAGGAGGAGGGAGCCGGCCCCGAGCACATGACGTACGACGAACTCGTCCTCGCCCCCGGCTCGATCTCGCGCACGCTGCCCATCCCCGGCCTCGCCGACCACGGCATCGGTTTCAAGTCGGTCGAGGAGGCCATCGGCCTGCGCAACCACGTCATCGAGCAGATGGACATCGCCTCCTCCACCCGTGACCCCGCGATCCGCGACGCGGCGCTCACCTTCGTCTTCGTCGGCGGCGGCTTCGCCGGGGTCGAGGCACTCGGCGAACTCGAGGACATGGCCCGCTACGCCGCCCGCTACTACCACAACGTCCGGCCCGAGGACATGAAGTGGATCCTCGTGGAGGCCTCGGACCGCATCCTGCCCGAGGTCGGCGAGGAGATGGGCCGCTACACGGTCACCGAGCTGCGCCGCCGCAACATCGACGTACGCCTGCAGACCCGCCTGGAGTCCTGCGCGGACCGCGTCGCCGTCCTCAGCGACGGCGCCCGCTTCCCGACCCGTACGGTCGTGTGGACGGCCGGCGTGAAGCCCAGCCCGCTGCTCGCCGCCACCGACCTCCCGCTCACCGCACGAGGTCGGCTGAAATGCACCCCCCAGCTGACGATCGACGGCACCACGCACGCGTGGGCGGCAGGAGACGCGGCCGCCGTCCCCGACGTCACCGCCGCCGAACCCGGCACGGAGACCGCACCCAACGCCCAGCACGCGGTCCGCCAGGCCAAGCTCCTCGGCGACAACATCGCGCACTCCCTGCGCGGCGAACCCCTTCAGACGTACTCCCACAAGTACGTCGGCTCGGTCGCCTCCCTGGGCCTCCACAAGGGCGTCGCCCACGTCTACGGCCGCAAGCTGAAGGGCTACCCTGCCTGGTTCATGCACCGCGTCTACCACCTCAGCAGGGTGCCCACGTTCAATCGCAAGGCCCGTGTCCTGGCGGAATGGACCCTTTCGGGCCTCTTCAAGCGGGAGATCGTCTCACTCGGTTCGCTCGAACATCCCCGAGCGGAGTTCGAACTCGCGGCCGGTGGAAAGCCTCCTACCGACCCGATGAACGACCCGAAGGGGTCGTCCTGACCGGACCGAGGAACTCCACCGACCGGGTGGGCGTCTCACGGATGTCGCCCCGGTAGGCCACACTGCCAGACTGATCCCCGCCCCCAGGGCGAGCAGATGCTCGCCCTTCGAACCCAAGAGGCTCTCTCCACCGTGCTGCATCCCGGGGGCGTCACGCCCCAGCCCTCCGGCCGGGTCCGGAGTCGGCCGAAGACGCCGAAGACGACGACACGAGGCAAGGATTCGTGAACTTCACGCGCTGGAGCGCCCGGCTCCCCGGAACGCAGCGCCGCGCCGCAGCGCGGACCGATCACACGGCCGCCCCCGACCGGCAGGCCGAGGCCCCGGGCGCCGTGCCCGCGGCCCGCGCCGAACAACTCACCGACGAGCACGCACCCGTACCGGCCGTCGACGAACTCCCCGTCCGTGAGGTCCTCGACCGCGTCCCGGCCCTCGTCGCCCTCGTCCACGGCCCCGACCACCGCGTCGCCTACATCAACGACGCCTATGTGACGGCCTTCGGCGTACGGCCGCTCGGCGAGCCCGCCCGCGAATCCCTCCCCGAACTCGACGAACTGGGCCTGCTCCCGCTCCTCGACCAGGTCCTGCGCAGCCGCAAGCCCCGTACTCTCAAGTCCCGCAAGGCCCCCGACGGCCGCTCCTACACCTTCACCTGCACCCCGGTGACAGAAGGCGAGAACGCGGGCGTACTGGTCTTCGCGACCGACGTCACCGACCACGCCGAGGCCGCCGAACGCCTCCGCGCCAGCGAACGCCGGCAGCGCGAAACAGCGGTCACCCTCCAGCGCTCGCTGCTGCCCCAGGAACTCGAGGAACCGGACGACCTGCGCATCGCCGCCACCTACCAGCCCGGCGGCACCGAGGCGGCGGTCGGCGGCGACTGGTACGACGTCATCACCCTCGGCGGCGGCCGCACGGCCCTCGTCATCGGCGACGTCATGGGCCGAGGCGTACGAGCCGCGGCCGTCATGGGCCAACTCCGCACCGCGGTCCGCGCGTACGCCCGCCTCGACCTCCCCCCGCACGAGGTCCTGCAGCTCCTCGACGGCCTGGCCACGGAGATCGACGCCAACCAGATCGCCACCTGCGTGTACGCCATCCACGACCCGAACGAGGGCCGCCTGGTGTACGCCTCCGCCGGTCACCTCCCGATCCTCGTCCGCGACGAGAGCGGAGTGGTCCTGCGCGCCGACGAACCGACCGGCCCGCCCCTCGGCACGGGCGGCTGGATGCACGCCTCGGGCTCGATCCCCCTGGGCCCCGGCTCCACAGCCGTCCTCTACACGGACGGCCTGGTGGAACGCAGGAACGAGGACCTCGACGAGGGCATCGCAGCCCTGGAGCGAGCCCTGTCCGGCGCCACGGGCACCCCCCAGGTCGTCTGCGACCGCCTGGTCCGATCGGCAGGCGTGACGGCGGACCACGACGACGACGTCGCCGTCCTGGTCCTCCAGCACCCGGCGCGCACGGGCCCGGACAGCGACCTCTTCCGCAACGCGGCCCTGGAACTCCTCGGCGGCATCGAAGCGGCCCCACGCGCGCGTGCCTTCGCCTCCGGCGTCCTGACGAGCTGGCGCTTCCCGACCGAACTCCACGACCTCGGCGTCCTCGCGGCCAGCGAACTGGTCGCCAACTCCCTCCAGCACGGCACACCACCCATGCGCCTGCGCCTGCGCCGCACCGACCGCCGCCTGATCATCGAGGTCACCGACGGCGACGACCACCTGCCCCGCCGCCGCCGAGCGGAACCCGGCGACGAGTCGGGCCGGGGCATCGCCATCGTCGCGACGATCGCCTCGAACTGGGGGTCGCGCCGGACGCCGGGTGGTGGCAAGGCGGTGTGGTGCGAGTTCGTCCTCCCGAAGACCTAGCGCCGCGGGGCTTCGGGCCGCGGCATTCACGCCGCCGCTGCGGGCAGTCGTGCCGCTGGGGCGGCTCCCGACCCAAGGAGAGCAGCACCTCCAAGCGAGCAGCGCCCGAACCCGCCCACCCGCAGCACCGGGTGCGTTACGCCTCCGTGGCCACAGGCTGGGCAGGCGCCCCACCCCGGGCAACCACTCGTGTCCCGCGCGCCACCCACGGCTGATCCTGCACCGCAGTGAGCCGCCGCCCCAGCCGCAGCGCAAGCACGCTGATCCCCAGCGAGAACAGCAGGAACGTCACGATGTACGGCGCGTGCAGCGAGGCCCCCAGCGGCCCGCCCACCGCCGGCCCGACGGCCAGCGCAAGCTGCTTCACCAGCGCGAAGGCGGAGTTGTACTGCCCCGCCATCCCCGTCGGCGCAAGATCGGCGACCAGCGGAGCGACGGTCGGCGACAGCATCGCCTCACCCAGCCCGAACAAGGCATACGTCGACACGAACGCGGCCGTCGCCATCTCCTGGCTGCCGTGCCCGAGCCCGGCGTACCCGGCCATGACCCACGCCACGGCCCAGATCAGCCCGACACCGGCGATCACCCGGGACCGGCGCCGGCGCTCGACGAACCGCAGCACGGCGAACTGCGCGACGACGATCATCAGGGTGTTGGCGGCCAGCGCCGTCCCCAGCGCGGACGTCGAGATTCCCGCGGCCTCGACCCCGTACGCACTCAGCCCCGACTCGAACTGCCCGTAGCAGGCGAAGAACAGCACAAAGCCCAGAACGCACAGCTGCACCATGGCCCGGTTGCCTAGCAGCTGCTTCCAGCTGCCCTTCGCGGACTGCGAGGGCGCGCCCTCGATGCGCGGGGAGTGCGGCATCCGCACGGTGGTCATCACGACCGCGAGCAGCAGGAACACCGCTGCCTCGATCGAGAACAGCAGGGTGAAGGAGTCGACGCGCGTAGAGTCCACAAGAAGGCCGCCGATGAGCCCGCCGACACCGAGCCCCAGGTTCTGCAGGAAGAACTGCATGGCAAAGGCGCGCGAGCGGCTGTCCGCCGTGGAACAGTCCACGATCATCGTCGCGAGCGCCGGCTGCATCACGGCCTGCCCGGCCCCGAGCGCGGCCGCCGACACCAGCACGGCGGTGCTGTTGCTAGCCAGCCCCAGGCTCAGCGCCCCGATGGCGGCAGTGACCAAGGCGGCGAGCAGGACCGGCCGGGGACCGCGCCGGACGATGGCCCGCCCGGCGAACGGCAGCACGATCAGCGCGGCCACAGCAAAGACGGCGAGTACGAGTCCCGCCGTCATGGCCCCCAGCCCCCGCACCTGCGCCACATAGACGTACAGGTAGGGGACGGTGAAGCCGAGCCCGAACGCGCTGAGTGCGTTGCCCACGTGGATCCGGCGCATCGCTGCGCCCATCGCCCTGGTCACGTTCACCTCTCTCAGTAGTTAGGAGTGAAGACTTAGAACCTAAAGTTCGAAGCTAAACAGTACACCCAGAAGAACTTCAACGCCAAGCACGCCCGTGCCATACTTCGCCCATGGGCGACACCCCCGGCACCCTCGGCGAACCGACACTCGAAGAGCAGATCGCCGCCTACCAGCGCGAGTTCCGGGACCTCGACCCCCAGGTCGAAAAGATCGTCTCGGCCCTCTCCCGCCTGAACCGCCGCATGAACGTCGCCTACGGCCGCCAGACCTCCGCCCTCGGCATCAGCAACGCCGAGTGGGAGGTCCTCAAGGCCCTCGTCCTCTCCGGCGCCCCCTACCGCCTGGGCCCGAGCGATCTCGCCAAGCGCCTGGGACTGACGCCGGCCGCGATGACCCACCGGATCGACCGCATGGTCGCCGAGGGACTGGTGACCCGGGAGCGCGACGAGTCCAACCGGGTCCGGGTGATCGTGGAGCTGACCGCGGAGGGCCGCGAGAAGTGGCTCGAAGCGATGCGCATGGCCACGGTCTTCGAGGAGGACCTCCTCCAGGACCTGTCCCTCGACGAGCGCACCGCCCTCGGCGAGGTCCTGACCCGCCTCCTGCGTAGGGTGGAACACGCCCAGCCTGACGCGGGCGGACGCCTCACCGACCTGGACTGAAGCCCGACTTAAAAGATCTTGACAGAGGGTGCTTGACAGCGGTCTCGCGGATCCGTAAAGTTCTTCGGGTTGCCACGGAGCCGTAACGGTTCTGCGACAGCACCTCCGCCGCACGAGCGGCACCTCAAACCATCAGAACGATCTCCCAATGGGATTGATATCGGCGTGCCCGAATTCAATTCGATTCGGACTCGGCAGCTCGATTAGGAACTGCCGAAGGGATCCGCTAAGGTTTGAGACGTCGGAACGGCCCAACGGCCGGGAGGACAGCCCCTCTGACTGGGAGTCAGGCCCGAAAGGATCTGATAGAGTCGGAACCGCCGGAAAGGGAAACGCGAAAGCGGGAACCTGGAAAGCACCGAGGAAATCGGATCGGGAAACGGTCTGATAGAGTCGGAAACGCAAGACCGAAGGGAAACTGCCCGGAGGAAAGCCCGAGAGGGTGAGTACAAAGGAAGCGTCCGTTCCTTGAGAACTCAACAGCGTGCCAAAAATCAACGCCAGATATGTTGATACCCCGTTCTCGGCCGTCATGGCCGGGGCGAGGTTCCTTTGAAAAAACACAGCGAGGACGCTGTGAACGGCCGGGCTTATTCCGCCTGGCTGTTCCGCTCTCGTGATGTGTGCACCCGATTACGGGTAAACATTCACGGAGAGTTTGATCCTGGCTCAGGACGAACGCTGGCGGCGTGCTTAACACATGCAAGTCGAACGATGAAGCCCTTCGGGGTGGATTAGTGGCGAACGGGTGAGTAACACGTGGGCAATCTGCCCTTCACTCTGGGACAAGCCCTGGAAACGGGGTCTAATACCGGATATGAGCCTGGGAGGCATCTCCCGGGTTGTAAAGCTCCGGCGGTGAAGGATGAGCCCGCGGCCTATCAGCTTGTTGGTGAGGTAACGGCTCACCAAGGCGACGACGGGTAGCCGGCCTGAGAGGGCGACCGGCCACACTGGGACTGAGACACGGCCCAGACTCCTACGGGAGGCAGCAGTGGGGAATATTGCACAATGGGCGAAAGCCTGATGCAGCGACGCCGCGTGAGGGATGACGGCCTTCGGGTTGTAAACCTCTTTCAGCAGGGAAGAAGCGCAAGTGACGGTACCTGCAGAAGAAGCGCCGGCTAACTACGTGCCAGCAGCCGCGGTAATACGTAGGGCGCAAGCGTTGTCCGGAATTATTGGGCGTAAAGAGCTCGTAGGCGGCTTGTCACGTCGGGTGTGAAAGCCCGGGGCTTAACCCCGGGTCTGCATTCGATACGGGCAGGCTAGAGTGTGGTAGGGGAGATCGGAATTCCTGGTGTAGCGGTGAAATGCGCAGATATCAGGAGGAACACCGGTGGCGAAGGCGGATCTCTGGGCCATTACTGACGCTGAGGAGCGAAAGCGTGGGGAGCGAACAGGATTAGATACCCTGGTAGTCCACGCCGTAAACGGTGGGAACTAGGTGTTGGCGACATTCCACGTCGTCGGTGCCGCAGCTAACGCATTAAGTTCCCCGCCTGGGGAGTACGGCCGCAAGGCTAAAACTCAAAGGAATTGACGGGGGCCCGCACAAGCAGCGGAGCATGTGGCTTAATTCGACGCAACGCGAAGAACCTTACCAAGGCTTGACATACACCGGAAACATCCAGAGATGGGTGCCCCCTTGTGGTCGGTGTACAGGTGGTGCATGGCTGTCGTCAGCTCGTGTCGTGAGATGTTGGGTTAAGTCCCGCAACGAGCGCAACCCTTGTCCCGTGTTGCCAGCATGCCCTTCGGGGTGATGGGGACTCACGGGAGACCGCCGGGGTCAACTCGGAGGAAGGTGGGGACGACGTCAAGTCATCATGCCCCTTATGTCTTGGGCTGCACACGTGCTACAATGGCCGGTACAATGAGCTGCGATACCGTGAGGTGGAGCGAATCTCAAAAAGCCGGTCTCAGTTCGGATTGGGGTCTGCAACTCGACCCCATGAAGTCGGAGTTGCTAGTAATCGCAGATCAGCAGTGCTGCGGTGAATACGTTCCCGGGCCTTGTACACACCGCCCGTCACGTCACGAAAGTCGGTAACACCCGAAGCCGGTGGCCCAACCCCTTGTGGGAGGGAGCTGTCGAAGGTGGGACTGGCGATTGGGACGAAGTCGTAACAAGGTAGCCGTACCGGAAGGTGCGGCTGGATCACCTCCTTTCTAAGGAGCATCTAGGCCGCCGGGCATGTCCTGGTGGTCCAGGGCCATTACGTCGGCAAACGTCCGACGGTGGTTGCTCATGGGTGGAACGTTGATTATTCGGCACTTTCAGTCATCTCGGGCTGCCAGTACTGCTCTTCGGAGCGTGGAACGCTGATCACGAGTGGCGGGAGTGCCGGGCACGTTGTTGGGTGTCTGAGGGCACGGCCGTGAGGCTGCCTTCAGTTGCCGGTCCCAGTGAACTCCAGCTTTTGGTTGGGGGTGATGGGTGGCTGGTCGTTGTTTGAGAACTGCACAGTGGACGCGAGCATCTGTGGCCAAGTTTTTAAGGGCGCACGGTGGATGCCTTGGCACCAGGAACCGATGAAGGACGTGGGAGGCCACGATAGGCCCGGGGAGTCGTCAACCAGGCTTTGATCCGGGGGTGTCCGAATGGGGAAACCCGGCAGTCGTCATGGGCTGTCACCCTTGCCTGAACACATAGGGCAAGTGGAGGGAACGCGGGGAAGTGAAACATCTCAGTACCCGCAGGAAGAGAAAACAACCGTGATTCCGGGAGTAGTGGCGAGCGAAACCGGATGAGGCCAAACCTACGACGTGTGAGACCCGGCAGGGGTTGCGTCGTGGGGGTTGTGGGATCTCTCTTCTGTCGTCTGCCGGCGACAGGACGAGTCAGAAACCGTTGATGTAGGCGAAGGACATGCGAAAGGTCCGGCGTAGAGGGTAAGACCCCCGTAGTCGAAACGTCAGCGGCTCGTTGGAGAGACACCCAAGTAGCACGGGGCCCGAGAAATCCCGTGTGAATCTGGCGGGACCACCCGCTAAGCCTAAATATTCCCTGGTGACCGATAGCGGATAGTACCGTGAGGGAATGGTGAAAAGTACCGCGGGAGCGGAGTGAAATAGTACCTGAAACCGTGTGCCTACAAGCCGTGGGAGCGTCGGACATCAAGCTTGCTTGGTGTCTCGTGACTGCGTGCCTTTTGAAGAATGAGCCTGCGAGTTTGCGGTGTGTTGCGAGGTTAACCCGGGTGGGGTAGCCGTAGCGAAAGCGAGTCCGAATAGGGCGTTTTAGTAGCACGCTCAAGACCCGAAGCGGAGTGATCTAGCCATGGGCAGGTTGAAGCGGAGGTAAGACTTCGTGGAGGACCGAACCCACCAGGGTTGAAAACCTGGGGGATGACCTGTGGTTAGGGGTGAAAGGCCAATCAAACTCCGTGATAGCTGGTTCTCCCCGAAATGCATTTAGGTGCAGCGTCGTGTGTTTCTTGCCGGAGGTAGAGCACTGGATAGGCGATGGGCCCTACCGGGTTACTGACCTTAGCCAAACTCCGAATGCCGGTAAGTGAGAGCGCGGCAGTGAGACTGTGGGGGATAAGCTCCATGGTCGAGAGGGAAACAGCCCAGAGCATCGACTAAGGCCCCTAAGCGTACGCTAAGTGGGAAAGGATGTGGAGTCGCACAGACAACCAGGAGGTTGGCTTAGAAGCAGCCACCCTTGAAAGAGTGCGTAATAGCTCACTGGTCTAGTGATTCCGCGCCGACAATGTAGCGGGGCTCAAGCGTACCGCCGAAGTCGTGTCATTGCAGTAATACTCCCAACGGAGGCTGTGATGGGTAGGGGAGCGTCGTGTGCCGGGTGAAGCAGCGCCGGAAGGCAGTTGTGGACGGTTCACGAGTGAGAATGCAGGCATGAGTAGCGATTCACACGTGAGAAACGTGTGCGCCGATTGACTAAGGGTTCCTGGGTCAAGCTGATCTGCCCAGGGTAAGTCGGGACCTAAGGCGAGGCCGACAGGCGTAGTCGATGGATAACCGGTTGATATTCCGGTACCCGCTGTGAAGCGTCAAACATCGAACCAGGCGATGCTAAGTCCGTGAAGCCGCCCCGGAGCCTTCGGGCAAAGGGGAGTGGTGGAGCCGACGGACCAGACCTGTAGTAGGTGAGTGATGGGGTGACGCAGGAAGGTAGTCCAGCCCGGGCGGTGGTTGTCCCGGGGTAAGGGTGTAGCCCGAGTGGTAGGCAAATCCGCCACTCATATGGGGTGAGACCTGATGCCGAGCCGATTGTGGTGAAGTGGATGATCCTATGCTGTCGAGAAAAGCCTCTAGCGAGTTTCATGGCGGCCCGTACCCTAAACCGACTCAGGTGGTCAGGTAGAGAATACCGAGGCGTTCGGGTGAACTATGGTTAAGGAACTCGGCAAAATGCCCCCGTAACTTCGGGAGAAGGGGGGCCACACCTGGTGATGGGCTTTACGTCCTGAGCTGGGGGTGGCCGCAGAGACCAGCGAGAAGCGACTGTTTACTAAAAACACAGGTCCGTGCGAAGCCGTAAGGCGATGTATACGGACTGACGCCTGCCCGGTGCTGGAACGTTAAGGGGACCGGTTAGCTCCATTTCGGTGGGGCGAAGCTGAGAACTTAAGCGCCAGTAAACGGCGGTGGTAACTATAACCATCCTAAGGTAGCGAAATTCCTTGTCGGGTAAGTTCCGACCTGCACGAATGGCGTAACGACTTCTCGACTGTCTCAACCATAGGCCCGGTGAAATTGCACTACGAGTAAAGATGCTCGTTTCGCGCAGCAGGACGGAAAGACCCCGGGACCTTTACTACAGTTTGATATTGGTGTTCGGTTCGGCTTGTGTAGGATAGCTGGGAGACTGTGAAGCTTGGACGCCAGTTCAGGTGGAGTCGTCGTTGAAATACCAGTCTGGTCGTGCTGGATGTCTAACCTGGGTCCGTGATCCGGATCAGGGACAGTGTCTGATGGGTAGTTTAACTGGGGCGGTTGCCTCCTAAAGAGTAACGGAGGCGCCCAAAGGTTCCCTCAGCCTGGTTGGCAATCAGGTGTTGAGTGTAAGTGCACAAGGGAGCTTGACTGTGAGACCGACGGGTCGAGCAGGGACGAAAGTCGGGACTAGTGATCCGGCGGTGGCTTGTGGAAGCGCCGTCGCTCAACGGATAAAAGGTACCCCGGGGATAACAGGCTGATCTTCCCCAAGAGTCCATATCGACGGGATGGTTTGGCACCTCGATGTCGGCTCGTCGCATCCTGGGGCTGGAGTCGGTCCCAAGGGTTGGGCTGTTCGCCCATTAAAGCGGTACGCGAGCTGGGTTTAGAACGTCGTGAGACAGTTCGGTCCCTATCCGCTGTGCGCGCAGGAGTCTTGAGAAGGGCTGTCCCTAGTACGAGAGGACCGGGACGGACGAACCTCTGGTGTGCCAGTTGTCCTGCCAAGGGCATGGCTGGTTGGCTACGTTCGGGAGGGATAACCGCTGAAAGCATCTAAGCGGGAAGCCTGCTTCGAGATGAGGACTCCCACCCACTTGATGGGGTAAGGCTCCCAGTAGACGACTGGGTTGATAGGCCGGATCTGGAAGCACCGCAAGGTGTGGAGGTGACCGGTACTAATAGGCCGAGGGCTTGTCCTCAGTTGCTCGCGTCCACTGTGTTGGTTCTGAAACCACGAACGGCCCCGCGTCCGGTCACGGCGTGGTGCGGCAGACGTTCGACAGTTTCATAGTGTTTCGGTGGTTATAGCGTGAGGGAAACGCCCGGTTACATTCCGAACCCGGAAGCTAAGCCTTACAGCGCCGATGGTACTGCAGGGGGGACCCTGTGGGAGAGTAGGACGCCGCCGAACAAATCTTGAGAAAACCCCCGTACCGATAACCGGTACGGGGGTTTTCTGCATTTCCGGTACGGTGGCCCGCATGACGTACAAGATCCGTTCCATACGTGCCGACGAGTGGGCCCAGGTCAAGGAGCTGCGGCTCGCGGCGTTGCGGGATCCCGTTGCGCATCTGGCTTTCCTTGAGACCCTCGATCAGGCCGCTGCCCAGCCGGACTCCTTCTGGCAGGGGCGGGCCATCGGGGGTGCCGAAGGTGCGACCGGGGCGCAGCAGATCATCGCGGAGGGTCCGGACGGGGAATGGGTCGGAACTCTGACCGTGCTGATCGAGGAGGCCGGCACTCAGGACTGGACCGGGCTCACGGTCGAGCGGAGGCAGGGGCACATCGTCGGTGTGTTCGTGCGGCCCGAATACCGCGGGATCGGGCTGACCGAAGTGCTCTTCGACGCCGGTCTGGAGTGGGCCTGGGGGCGTGACGTGGAGCGGGTGCGGCTCATCGTCCACGAGGACAACGACCGGGCCCGCCGTTTCTACGGCAAGGCCGGGTTCGTACTCACCGGGCTCGTCGTGCCGCTCGGTGAGGACACCGAGGAGCGCGAGCTGGAGATGGCTGTCGAGCGCGAGAAGCTCTAGAGGCTTGTCCGGAGGGCTACACCGGCAGTTCGTCGTGCGGCCAGCGGGCGCGGCCCTGTTCGCTGGAGCGGAGCAGGCCCAGGGTCGGCAGGCCCCGGTCCGCTCCTGTGGCCAGTAGCTCCGGGAGCTGGGGAAGCGGAGCCACGGCTGCGACGTCGTCGAGGACGAGTGTGAGTGGTGGGTCGAGGCGACCGGAGGATGACCGTTCGGCCATGCGCCGGCCGCGCTCGACCACGCTTGAGACGAGGGCCGTCAGAAGGGGCATCGCGCCCGGGTTGGTTCTGGGGTCCTCGATGGATTCCCCCACCACATAAAGCGTGCCCCCTTCATGGACGAAGGAATCCAAGGTGAGGGCATCTGTTCGGTTTGGAGTGCATGCCTCGCGGATGTTGACCGTGAAGAGGGCGGAGAGAGCTCGGCTGGTCAACTCCTGGGCCATGTCACGGCGTTCGGGGTGTGCGGTGAGTGCGGCCTCGAGTTCGCCCGCAGAGCCGGGGGCAGCCTTGGGATTCGTACGGAGGATGCGGACCGCGTCCTGGACCTGGGCGCCCTGGGACCAGCGGTGGACGTGGCGGATGGTGCGGCCGTCGACGGCGGCCGCGTGTAGGTAGCTGCGCAGGAGCGTTTCGGCTGTTGCTGCCAGGGCCTGGTCGAGTTTGGCCATGGGGCGGATCGGGGCGAGGAGGGCGGCGGCTCTGGCCGTGGCCGTCTGTTTGTCCTCGCAGCCCGTGGTGGGGGACCAGTGCAGGCGGGCCGGGGTGTCGCAGAGGTGGGCGGGGTCGTAGAGGAGGACGGGGCCCAGTTTTGCCCGGGCGTCCTTGGTGTCCGACCAGACCGCCGGGTTCGAGGTGATGACGAGGGCCGGGCCTTCCGCGTCGCGTACGGCCTGGGTGGCGGTCGCCTGGCGGGTTTCTCTCGGGGCTACGACGAGTGTTTCCCGAGCTCCGCTCATTCCGCCCACCCCGGCCAACGTCGTCCGGTCGTCGGCGAACAGGGAGGGTGAGGGCTCGGATGTGGGTGCCGGTTCCTGGAGGAGTTCCGTCGGCTGCGGTTCGGGCGGTGCCGTCCTCGGTGTCGGGACCTCGTGGTGCGTCGGCTCGGGTGTGGGGCGGTCGAGTGGCGTCGGATGTTCCGCGCGTCGCTTCAGGCGGCCTGCGCGCCAACGTGCGAACGTGCCCATCGCGAACACCGTCAGGACGAACAGCACCATCAGCTGGCCGATGAACAGGCCCCAGAACAGGCCGTAGCCGGAGAGCTGCGTGCCCGGGGTGTCGGGCCAGGCGCCCGGGATGTCGTGCGGTTGGCCGATGAGGTGGCGCATGGCGAGGGGGGTGCGGGTGAAGGTGACGCCATTTGGCCAGCTGCCCTTGGCGAACAGGCCGGCGAGGCCCGTGGCCGTCCACACCAGAAGGGTCATGCCGAGGAGGAAGGCGAGTATGCCGAGCAGGAGCCCGTCCGGGATGCCGCCCTGCCCGTCCCGGGGGTCTCTTCGCCGGTCGTCCGGTCTCACCACGTCCCGCCTCCCCTGCTACGCCACCGTCGACTCGGACGGCCCCTCGAAGTCGCTCAGGTGCTGTTCCACGAAGGCGGCCGCGCGCTCCTCCGCCTCCAGCTCGGCGGCGCGCAGGGCGTCGACGGTCAGGTCTCGGTCGGCGGACGACTCCGTCATCGCACGGTCGGTGAAGACCAGTGGGCGTTCCGTCTCGGTGATCAGGTGTTTGACGACCTGGACATTGCCGTTGACGTCCCACACCGCGATGCCGGGGGTGAGGGTGGGGATGATCTCCACTGCCCAGCGGGGGAGGCCCAGGACGCGGCCCGTCGCCCGCGCCTCGTCGGCTTTCTGGGCGTAGATCGTCCTCGTCGACGCCATCTTCAGGATGGCCGCGGCTTCCTTTGCCGCCGCGCCGTCGACGACGTCCGACAGGTGGTGGACCACCGCCACGAACGACAGACCGAGCCGGCGGCCGAACTTCAGCAGCCGCTGGAACAGCTGGGCCACGAAGGGGCTGTTGATGATGTGCCAGGCCTCCTCGACCAGGAAGATGCGCTTCTTCCGGTCGGGTCGGATCCAGGTGTGTTCCAGCCATACACCGACGATCGCCATCAGGATCGGCATGGCGATGGAGTTGCGGTCGATGTGGGACAAATCGAACACGATGAGGGGCGCGTCCAGGTCGATGCCGACCGTGGTCGGGCCGTCGAACATGCCGCGGAGGTCACCGTCGACCAGGCGGTCCAGGACCAGGGCCACGTCCAGGCCCCAGGCCCGTACGTCCTCTATGGCGACGTTCATCGCCTCGGCCGACTCCGGTTCGGGGTGCCGTAGCTGCTCGACGATGTCGGTGAGGACCGGCTGGCGCTCGACGATCGTCTCGTTGACGTAGGCGTGCGCGACCTTCAGGGCGAAGCCGGAGCGCTCGTCCAGGCCGTGGCCCATCGCGACCTCGATGATCGTCCGGAGCAGGGCGAGCTGGCCCGTCGTCGTGATCGCCGGGTCGAGGGGGTTGAGGCGGATGCCGTGGTCCAGGGCCGCCGTCGGGTCGAGCCGGATGGGAGTTATCCCCAGCTCTTCCGCGATCAGGTTCCATTCGCCGACGCCGTCCTCGCCCTGGGCGTCGAGGACGACGACCTGGCGGTCGCGGAAGCGCAGCTGCCGTAGGACGTAGGTCTTCTCCAGGGCCGACTTGCCGTTGCCGGACTCGCCGAGGACCAGCCAGTGGGGGGCCGGGAGCTGCTGGCCGTACAGCTGGAAGGGGTCGTAGATGTAGCCCTTGCCGGAGTAGACCTCGCGGCCGATGATCACGCCCGAGTCGCCGAGGCCCGGGGCGGCCGTGGGCAGGTAGACCGCCTGGGCCTGGCCTGTCGACGTGCGCACCGGCAGCCGGGTCGTCTCGACCTTCCCGAAGAGGAAGGACGTGAAGGCGTCGGTCAGGACGGACAGCGGATCCCGCATCAGAGCTCAGCCCCTACCTTCGGATGCCGGTGGCGAACGGGAGCGTGTTCACGAAGGCGCGATGGTGTTCTCTGTCGCACCACTCCAGCTTCAGGTACGACTTTCCGGCCGAGGCGCGGATGGTCCGCTTGTCGCGGGCGAGGGCCTCGGGGGAGCGGGAGGAGACGGTGATGTAGCCGACCAGGTTCACGCCTGCCGCGCCGCTGGCCAGGTCTTCGCCGCGCTGGTCCAGGCGGTTGTGGGCGGCGACGTCGCGGGGGTCGACGGTGCGGTTCATCTTGGCGGCGCGGGAGGCCTCGGCCTCGTCGTTGGTCTTCTCGGTCAGCATGCGTTCGATGGCTACCTCGGTGGGTTCGAGATCCATCGTGACGGCGACCGTTCGGATGACGTCCGGGGTGTGGACGAGCAGCGGGGCCAGGAAGTTGACGCCGACGGGTGTCATCGGCCACTCCTTCACCCAGGCCGTGGCGTGGCACCAGGGCGCGCGGGTGGACGACTCCCGGGTCTTGGCCTGGAGGAACGTCGGCTCCATGGCGTCCAGTTCGGCAGGCCAGGCGTTGCGCTTGGTCATCGCCTGGATGTGGTCGATCGGGTGGTCGGGGTCGTACATGGAGTGGATGAGGGAGGCGAGACGGCCCTGCCCGAGGGGCTGGCGTACGCGGATGTCCGCCTCCTGGAGGCGGGAGCAGATGTCCGTCAGCTCACGGGCCATGACGACCGCGAGACCGGCGTCCCGGTCCACCTTGCGGCCGTTCTGGGGACGCGCGGCACGGGCCATCGCCTGTGCCTCGGCCGCGAGGTCGCGGGTGAAGTGCATGCAGGCGACGAGGTAGGCGCGGTGCTGCTCGCTGCTCGTCGACACCATCGACTGCAGTTGGTCGTACGACTGCTGCAGCCAGCCCAGCGACTTCTCGTCCCCGCGGATGGCGACGTCCTTGGCGTGGGCGTCCGGGTCGGCGGGGAGGGTGCGGGCGAGCATTTGCAGGCGGGTGACGAAGCCGTCCCCGTTGGCGACGTGCTTGAGAAGCGTGCCGAAGCGGTCGACGAGGGCTTCCTGGTCCTCGGAGTCGCGCAGGCCGACGCCGGGGCCTTCGATTTCGATGGCTGCTGTCACTGTGCGGCGGTCCGCGTGGAGGAGTACGGCGATCTCGTCCGGGCCGAAGGGGGCGGCCAGCCAGGTGATGCGGCCGATCCCGGGAGGCGGGCCGATCTCGACCTCGCGTCCGTCGAGCCGCGTACCGGCCTCGATGACACCGCTGCGGTAGAGGGTGCCCTGCTTCAGGGTGCGCTTGTAACTGCGGTTGATCTCGAACCACTTGTAGAACGTGCGGTGCTTGTACGGCACGTAGACCGCCATCAGCGCCAGCAGCGGGAAGCCCATCAGCAGCACGATGCGCAGGGAGAGGACGGGGACCAGGAGCCCGCACATCATGCCGAGGAACGCACCCGCGATGATCAGCGCGATCTCGCCGGACTCGCGGTTGCGGCCGACGATCGCGTTCGGCCGGGCGCGGCCGATGAGATATGTACGGCGGGGCGTGACCGGATGGGACAGGTGGGACTCGGTCGTCAACGCCCTTCACCTCCCGTGCGGTTGGTACTGCTGTTGCGGGTGTTGCTGGCGTGCGGCGTGTTCACCGGGCTCGACGAACGGGGTGCGGGTGCGGCGGAGGGGACGGATCCGCCGCCACCGTTCGAGGGGCGGGTGCTGTGGGCGGCGACGCCGCCGGAGGCCGGGTTGGCCGGGCGGGGGCCGCCGTTGGAGGACGACTGGCCGCCGCCTCCGTTGTCGTTGGCGCGGGCGCTGTGGGTCTTGATGCCCTGCGCGACCATGGTCGCCGGGGAGCTGATGACCGCGGCGGCCTTGCCCTCGGCCCCCTGCATGATGCGGTTGTTGCGGCCGCTGGCGATCTCGTCGCCGAAGCCGGGGACGAAGCGGTAGATCATCGCCGAGGCGAAGATCGCCAGCAGGATGATGGCGAGGCCGGAGACGACGGCGGAGAACGAGTCCGGGCCGTTCGCGGAGGAGAGCGCGCCGGCGAGGCCCAGCACGATCACGATGATCGGCTTCACGAGGATGACGGCGATCATGATGCCGGCCCAGCGGCGGACGTGGCTCCACAGGTTCTTGTCGACCAGGCCTGCGTAGACGACGGTGCCGAGGAGGGCGCCGACGTAGAGGAGGGCGGCGCGGATGACGAGCTCCAGCCAGAGCACGCCTGCGGCAAGGATGCTGACCAGGGACACGACGATCAGCATGATGGGGCCGCCGCCGATGTTCTCGCCCTTGTTGAGGGCGCCGGAGAACGTGCCGAAGAAGGTGTCCGTCTGGTCGCCGGTCGTCTTGGCGAGGACGTCGGTCACGCCGTCGGTCGCGGATACGACGGTGTAGAGGATCAGGGGCGTGAAGGCCGAGGCGAGCACCGTGAGCCAGAGGAAGCCGATCGCCTCCGAGATGGCCGTCGTGAGGGGGACACCTCGGACGGCTCGCTTGGCCACGGCCAGCAGCCAGAGCAGGAGGGTGAGGATCGTGGAGGCCGCGAAGACGACTGCGTACTGCTGAAGGAACTTCTGGTTGGTGAAGTCGACGTTCGCGGTTTCTTTAACGGCCTCGCTGAGCTTGTCGACGGTCCAGGAGGCGGCCTTTGCGCAGCCCTTGGCGAGGGAGGAGAGGGGGTCGAGGGTGGAGGTGGGGTCCACCAGGGAGCCGCCAGTGCCGGTGGTGCCTTTGTCGCCGTTGCCGCGTTCGCAGTAGTCCTTGGCGGGGCCGCGGATGAGGTCGCAGGGGTCGTTGCTCGTCGTGGGGTTGGGCGTTGGTGCGGCGAAGGCGCGGGTGGCCAGCAGCACGGCAGCGGCCTGGACGGTGGCGACGGCGGCCGTGACCTTGACGATGCGGTGGTTAGCGCGCATAGGTGAAGCCTCCGTACTCCTCGACAGCCTTCGTCATGTCGTCGGCGGTGGAAGCCTTCTGATCCCGACCGACCGGCACGGGTCCGTCCTTCTGCTGGAAGTCTGTGACCTTCCAGTCGTTGTCGATCCACTTCAGCTGGTACGTCGTGGTGTACCAGCTCTCGGACACCGGGTTCGTCGAGCTCTCACCGGACAGGCCGAAGAGCGACGTGTACCAGACCTCGACGGTGGCGGTGCTCGCAGTGGAGGAGGTGACCTTGGTGCCTACCGGAATGACGCGGGAGACGAAGGTCTGTCCGCTCGGAGCCCGGCCGTCCTTGTCGAGGCCGATGTTGGTCAGGAACTTCTCGCTCGAGTACGCGCTGTCCAGGGCGGACTGCCGAGCGGCGGCGACCTCGGGGGCGTAGACCGCACCCACGATCGCGTGCCGACTGGCGGTGTTGAACATGTCGGAGGAGCCCAGCGCGACTGAGTAGTTCGCCGCAGCGCTCTGCGCCCCCTGCTGGTCATGCGTGAACCCCGTCGGGATCCCGCCCGCCGTCGTCCGTACCGGCTTCGTGCCGCTGGCAGCCGTAGACGCAGCGTCCGGCTTGCTTCCGCTCCCGGTGTCCGAAGAGGAATCGCCTCCTCCACGGTTCGCGAAGGCGATCGCGGCGATGAGCAGGACCACCACGCCCACCACCGTGATCAGGCTCCGGGACGACGAGCGGCCGCCGCGCCGTGCGCCCCCGTACACATCGCCGCCCCCCTCGGGCAGCCTGGTCCGGGTCTGGCCCGTGCCGCCGTAACCGCCGGAGGCCTCGTGCTCGTCTCCGAGACTCATGCCGTGTACGCCCTCTCCAGCTCGTAGACATACGACGGTAGCCGTGCTGGTTCCCGCGCGGGCGCGGTGTGGTGACTCGACATCAGGGAAACGCAACCTCAGCCGGTGGGCACGACGGGCGGGTGGGGGTAGAGGGGACCGGGCGGGCCCGGCGGGGACTGGAGGACGCCTGCCGTAAAAGGCCTGCTAGACAGCCATGCCGTACACGATGGTGAAGAGCGTGCCCAGCGAACCGATGATGAATACCCCGGTGAGACCGGCGATGATGAGGCCTTTGCCTTGTTCCGCGCTGAAGGTGTCGCGGAGCGCGGTCGCGCCGATGCGCTGCTTGGCGGCGCCCCAGACGGCGATGCCGAGGCAGAGGAGAATGGCGACGGCCATCACCACCTCGATCATGACCTTCGCCTCGTTGCCCAGGCTGCCGAAGGGGCCCCAGTCCGGAGCGATCCCGCCGATGATGGTGTTGATGTCTCCCTTGTCGGCCGCAAAGAGCATGTAAGTCACCGCCCCTGGTGGGTAGTTCCGCAGTCCCCTGCGGGGGTGCAGAGGTCAGGCTCATTCTCGCCGACAATGCTGCCTTCGTATGTCGACTTGGCGTCATTGCATGGCGGGTTTCGTACGAATAGCTGTTAGGTCACTCTGTGTATCACGGCAGGTCACGCCGGGCAATGAGGCCTGAGCGGAACCTGTGATGGGGTTCCGTCGTTGACCCCTCTTACGACCTGAATCGTTCCTGACGGGGGGTCGGGTGAGGGGTCGAGCCGATGTTCTCCGGGTGACGGGCGAACGGAAGAAGAGTATCCGGTACGGCGAACGGGCCGCGGCCGGTGGCCGCGGCCCGTTCGGTGACGGAGGGTCAGTCGTCAGCCGGTGAAGGCGGAGACCCCCTCCGGGGTGCCCCAGCCGGTCGGGCCGTCGTACCCCGACCGGGCGGTGCACAGGTAGCTCGTGGAGCAGCTGCCGTTGTTGCCGCTCGTCACGTCGTTCAGCGCCGAGGTGCCGGCTGCCGCGTAGGGGAAGGAGGCCGGGTAGGAGGAGGACGAGGGGGTGCCGGCGAGGGCGTAGACGCCCGCGATGATCGGAGACGAGGCGCTGGTGCCGCCGAAGGTGTACCAGCCGGCGGTGATGCCGTAGGAGTCGTAGACGGAGACGCCGGTGGCGGGGTCGGCGACGGCCGAGACGTCGGAGATCGTGCGCTTGGTGCAGCCGGTGTCGGTCTGCCAGGTCGGCTTGGCGTCGTAGGAGGAGCAGCCGGAGCCTGTGCCTTCGGTGCTTGACGTCTTCCAGACGGTTTCCGTCCAGCCTCGGGTGGTGGAGGTGGACTTGGAGAGCGCGGTGCCGCCCACCGAGGTCACGTAGCGGGAGGCCGCCGGGTATTCGGCGCCGTAGCCGCTGTCGCCCGCGCTCACGGTGATGGCCACGCCCGCGTGGTTGAAGTACGAGGAGTCGTAGCTCGTGTCGGAGGAGGACTCGGAGCCGCCGTAGCTGTTGGAGACGTACTTCGCGCCGAGGGTGACCGCGCGGTTCACCGCCGTGCCGAGGTTGGCCATCGTCGCGGAGGTCGCCTCGACGAGCAGGATGTGGCAGTTCGGGCAGATGGCGGACGCCATGTCGAGGTCGAGCGAGATCTCCTCGGCCCAGCCGGTGTTGGCCGAAGGCAGGGAGGTCGTCGAGCCGGTCTGGCTGACTTTCTTGAAGCAGCCGTTGGCGGTGGTGCAGGCGGAGAGGTCGTAGTACGAGCGGTAGGTGGCGAGGTCGGTCTCGGCGTTCGGGTCGTCGTAGGCGTCGACGATGGCGATGGTCTCGCCGGAGCCGTTGGAGGCGGCGGCTGAGGTGAGGCCGTAGGCCGACTGGAGGTCGGTGGGGCCGTAGCCGGAGGGGGTGGCCGCGTCGGCTGCCTTGGGGGTGACGCCCGTCCTTGCCGCCTGCTGCTTCTGGAAAGCGGTGAGGCCGCCGGTGACGCGGTAGGAGTTGCAGGCCAGTTCGCCCTTGTGGGCGGGGGTGGCGCAGGGGGTTGCGGTCCAGGTGACCTTGGTGGAGGCGGCCTGCTGGGTCGCGTCGGCCTGGACGGCGGTGCCGAAGCCGGTGAGGAGCAGGGCGGCCGTGGCGGCCGCTGCAGTGGTGATACGACGCCAACCGCGGCGGCCGGCCGGTCTGTCGGGGGGAGTGGAACGCATCGTGCAGCCTCCTGATGTTCCCGGTGTTTCCGACGGGGGTGGAACAGGGGCGGTGCGGGTGCGTTGACGACCCTCTCTTGTTGAGTACGCGACAACAAGAGAGGGTCGGAATCCTGACTTCCGGCTTACCGAACGCGGTCTGAGCCTTTACTCAACTCACAGGCAGCTCACGGGAGTTGTATTGATCGTTGCCTGTGTCTGTTCCGCTAGCGCGTGGTGCACTTGGGGTAGGTCGAACCCTCGACGCAGTTGTTGTAGGCGCTGTAGCTGACGTCGACCTCTTCCTCGTCGCCGCCCTTCGGGCGGACCATCAGCTCGTACTCGGTGTGGCAGCTGCGGGTCTTCTTCGTGCCCTTCTTCTTCGTCTTGCACTCGTGGTCCGTGTTCTTGCTGACGACGGTGCCGGTGACGTTCTTCGAGCTGCTGCTGCAACCGGCCAGTGGCGCGGTGAGGGCGGCGACGGTGAGCAGGACTGCGAGCGTGCGCTTCATGTGGTTCCCCCGGGCGTCGTGGATCGGACGGCGACGTTCTCCGGAAGATGGTGCCCGATGCACAGCCATGTCAGAACAGCGGGGCCGCACGGGAAAACGGGCCGCGGCCGGCTGCCGTGACCCGTTTCCCTTTCCGTGCCGCCGAGGAGGCCCCACGTACTCCCTCGTTCCGGCGGCTCCCCGTGACCCGACGGGGTGGCCTTGCCGCGTACTGCTGTCAGCTCGCCGTGAAGGCGTCGAGGCCCTCGGGGGTGCCCCAGCCGGTCGGGCCGTCGTAGCCCGACTTCGCGGTGCAGAAGTAGCTGGTGGAGCAGGAGCCGTTGCTGCCGCTGGTCACGTCGTTGAGGGCGGAGGTGCCGGCCGCGTTGTAGGGGTACTGCGCCGGGTAGTCGCTGCTGCCCGGGGTGCCGGCGAGGGCGTAGACCGACGCGATGAGCGGGGAGGAGGCGCTGGTGCCGCCGTAGGTGTTCCAGCCGGTGCCGTCGGAGCCGTAGGTGTCGTAGACGGAGACGCCGGTGGCGGGGTCGGCGACGGCGGAGACGTCACCGATCATGCGCTTGGTGCAGCCGGTGTCGGTCTGCCAGGAGGGCTTGGCGTCGTACGAGGAGCAGCCGGAGCCGGTGCCCTCGGTGCTGCTGGTGTTCCAGACGCTCTCGGTCCAGCCGCGGCTGTTGGAGGAGGTGGAGAGCTTGGTGCCGCCGACTGCCGTGACGTACTTCGAAGCGGCCGGGTATTCGGCGCCGTAGCCGCTGTCGCCGGCGCTCGCGGTGATGGCGACGCCCGGGTGGTTGTAGTACGAGGAGTCGTACGTCGTGTCCGAGGAGGACTCGGAGCCGCCGTAGCTGTTGGAGACGAACTTGGCGCCGAGCTTGACGGCCTCGTTCACGGCCGTACCCAGGTTGGCGTCGCTCGCGGACTTCGCCTCCACGAGGAGGATGTTGCAGTTCGGGCAGGTCGCGCTGACCATGTCGAGGTCGAGGGAGATCTCACCGGCCCAGCCGCTGTCGGCGGTCGGGAGGGAGGTCGTGGAGCCGGTCTGGGAGACCTTGGTGAAGCAGCCGTTGTCGGTCGTGCAGTCCGACAGGCCGTAGTACGAACGGTAAGTGGCCAGGTCCGCCTCGGCGTTCGGATCGTCGTACGCGTCGACGATGGCGACGGTCTCGCCGGAGCCGTTGGAGGAGGCCGCGTCCGTCAGGCCGTAGGCCGACTGGATGTCGCTCGGGCCGTAGCCGGTCGGGTCGTCGGTCGCGGCGTTCGGCTTGATGGTCTTGGGGGCGACGCCCTTGAGCGCGGCCTGCTTCTCCATGAAGGCGGTGGTGCCGCCGGTGACGCGCAGGGCGTTGCACGCGGCGTAGCCCTTCTTCGGGGTCGCACCACAGGCCTTCGTGTATTGCACGTGCGCCTTGGCGACCTGCGCGGCGATCGCCTTGGTGCTGACCCTGTGGGCGGCCGTCGTGGTCGTGGTGGCGGCGTTCGCCTGGACCGCGGTGCCGAATCCGGCGAGGACCAGCGCTGCGGTGGCCGCGGCGGCCGAGCCGATCCGGCGCCATCTGCCGGATATGTGGGGGAAGTTGGGGGTGGTCGTACGCAACGTACAGCCTCCTGGGAGTGGTGGGCAGAGGCCTGCGGTGGGGGGACTGCCGGGGGTTCTCGGCAGGGGCGGCGACCCGCGTAGACCATCGCTTGTTGAGTACGCGACAAACAAGGCAGTTTCGGAATACTGACTTCCGCATTACTGAAGGGGGTTGGCGGATTGCTGCTCAATGGCGGTGCGATGGAGGGGCGTTGGGCGTGGCTTGACTTCGCGCACAGCATTTGGACAGGTGGGGGACAGGTTTACGCGCGTCACGTGCCCGCCGTGGCCGGCTCTGCTCCGGCAGGGCGGGGTCAAGTCTGCGTCATGTGGCATCGGCGTCTGAGAGGGCGGGAGTTGGCCGACGTATGTAGTTGGCATGTGGATGGCGACCCCGAAGAAGAGCAGTCCTGTGATCCAGCACCGCATCGTCCTCGCGTCGGCCGCAGGCCTCGTCTGCGCCTTCCTGCTGGCGGCGTGCGACTCGTCGAACAGCGACGTCTCCGGTACGAGCGCTGCCGGCGTCGCGCCGGTCGCGTCGGCTCCGGCGACGTCGGCGTCGGCGACCTTGGCGCCGGCCGGTGGAGGGGACTCCGGGAGCGGGCAGACGGCCACGGTGAGGGCCGAGGCCGTCAAGGGCGGGGGCAGCGTGGTCACCGACGGCACCGGGGCGACCCTCTACCGCTACGACAAGGACCGGCCGAATCCGTCCAGGTGGACGTGTGCGGGTGCGTGCGTGAAGACGTGGATCCCCGTCATCGTGCCGGACTCCGTGCGGACGGTGGGCGTCGAGAAGAGCCTTCTCGGCACGGTCCACCGTGACGGCAGGAAGCAACTCACCCTCGGGGGGTGGCCGTTGTACCGGTATGTGGGGGATACCGGGGCGGGGCAGCTGAACGGGCAGGGGAAGGACGGGGAGTGGTATGCGGTGACGCCGTCCGGGGGGAAATCGGTGTTCTGAGTGATCTCTAGCGTTCGCGCCGGGTCAGGGAACTGTATGCGCCGAAGTCCGGAACCTTCTCCCGGTTGGATGAGACGTCGATTCCGTGGCGGCTTTCCTTCGACTCTTCGCCGTCGGCCTCGATCGTCCGCCGCATGACGCCATCAGTGGTGAATTCGTAAGTCTCTGTGCGGACGGACCCCGAGTCCCGTACGGGTTCCGGGCTGAACCTGTCGTAGCGGCAGAAAGGGCCGAAGGCGGGCGTGGGCTGCAGCCCGTGCGGGCCTGTGCGGACTCGGTCGGGGTTTGTGCTGCGAGAGCTCGGCGCGTCGAGGGGCGGGAAGCTGCTGTGGGCAATGTCAGTCCGGTGGCCTAACGTGATGGTGTGGGTTCGGAGAGTGATGGGAGGGTGTTGTGGCGAAGGTGGAGCCGCGGGGCAGGAGGGCTGCGCACGCGTGGGTGGACCGTGACCCGGAGGCGGGGGAGCAGGTCGCACAGTACGGTGGATTCGACGCTGAGCGGGATGTCGGACCTCCCAGTGACCCCGCTCGTGCAGCCGGCGAGGAGGAGGGACGGAGGCAGCGAGCGATGTCCGTATCGTCCGAGGCCTCCATGTACCTGAGGGCGCTGCCGCAGGAAGGCTCGTTCACGGAGAGATCCAAGTGAACGGCAGACCTTTTTCTCACCTTCGTGGGCCACAGTGGCTGCCGATGAAGCGCATCCCACGCATCAGCAGGCGTGTCACCAGTCCCCTGTGCGCGGCCGTCGTGCTCCTTGTGCCGGCGCTCACCTCCGCTTCCCTCGCCAATGCGGACGACGGGCCGGGACCTCTCGGGGTGACCGCCGTCACGGCGGACAACGCGCAGTCCAGGAAGGTCGGGGCCCTCTTCGGCGCCGACCGAAGATCCTCGCTCGCCGGCGGGCACTTCTGCACCGCCTCCGTCGTGTACAGCCCGCACCGCAATCTCATCGTCACCGCCGCTCACTGCCTGGGCGGGAGCAAGGGCGGGGACCTCATCTTCGTGCCGGGGTACCGGGGCGGGCGGGCTCCGTACGGGACGTGGACGGTGCGGAAGGTGTTTCTGCCCGACGGGTGGGCCAAGGGGCAGCGCGAGGACAGTGACGTCGCCTTTGCCGTCGTCGAGAACAAGGGCGGGAAGGGCGTCGAGGACGCCGTCGGCGGCAACCCCTTCGTGGCCGGTATGGCGACCGGGGCCACCGCCGTCACCATCACCGGGTATCCCAACACCCGGGAAGTGCCCGTCAGCTGTACCAACAGGCCGACCGTGCACAGCCGCACCCAGCAGCGGATCTACTGTCCCGGCCTTGCGGGAGGAACCAGCGGCAGTCCCTGGGTCAACGGGGACAAGGCGGTCGTCGGGATCCTGGGCGGCCACGAGAAGGGCGGGAGCACGGACGACATCTCGTACAGCGTGGTGTTCGGGGCGGAAGCGGCCGAGCTGTATCGGGACGCGACCGGCTGACGGCTGGCGGGGTGCGCCAAAGGGCGGATATCGGGCGCCATTTGGCGCGTAATTACCTTGCGGGGCATGCCTGTTGGCAGGGGGTGGGTATGGCCTTTCCGCGTGCGGTTCTCCGTCTGTCCTGCGTCTGTTTCTCGTTCTGTGTGATCACCCGGAAACACCGGACGCGCGCCTAGACTGACGTGGGCTATCGGACTACCGGGCGGTGAGGGGCGGTTGACGGTGCGTAAGGCGTGGATCATTGCCGGCGTTGCCGTCGGCTCTGCCCTGTCCTTCGTCATGCTGCTCGTCGTCGGGGTGTACGTCGTCGCCGGGAACCTCATCAACGGGGTGGGCGGCGGGACCAAGGCGTTGGCCAAGGGGGCCGTGCCCGCCGCGTACTCGGCCATCGTGCAGAAGTGGGGCAACCTCTGCCCCGCCCTCAACCCCGCGCTGCTCGCCGCCCAGCTCTACCAGGAGAGCGGGTTCAATCCGAACGCCAAGAGTGCGGCGGCCGCGGAAGGGATAGCGCAGTTCATCCCCGGCACCTGGGCCACGCACGGCGTCGACGGCAACGGGGACGGGGTCAAGAACGTCTGGGACCCGGCGGATGCCATTCCGTCCGCCGCCTCCTATGACTGCCAGCTCGCCTCGTACGTCAAGGACGTGCCCGGGAATCTGACCGAAAACATGCTCGCCTCGTACAACGCGGGGTCCTACGCGGTGATCAAGTACGGCGGCGTGCCGCCGTACAAGGAGACCCAGAACTACGTCAAGACGATCACGACGCTCGAGGAGAGCTTCGCCGCGCCCGTCAGCCGGGTGGATCCCAGCAAGCAGGCCGCGGGGGCCATCTACTACGCGCAGAAGAAGCTCGGGACGCCCTATCTGTGGGGCGGCAACGGGACCGCCGCGGACGACGGGCGTTTTGACTGCTCGGGGCTGACGAAGGCCGCGTACGAGAGTGTCGGGATCACGCTGCCGCGGGTCGCCAACGACCAGTACAACGCGGGACCGCACCCGAAGCGGGACGAGCTTCTGCCCGGCGATCTCGTGTTCTTCTCCCAGGACCCCACCGACTCCCGGGCCATCCACCATGTGGGGATCTATGTGGGTGGCGGGTACATGATCGACGCGCCGAGGACGGGCGCGGTGATCCGGTTCGACCCCATCGACACCTCCGAGTACTTCGGAGCCACGCGAGTCACCGAAGATGGCGCGAAAGCACTGCCCACCACGGTGTGAACCGAGCGTGAACCCACCCCCTGAGCTGCAGAGATGAGTCTCTCTTCGATAACGTCTGCGTGATCATTCGGTGGAGTGTGGAACGTAGTAACTGGGACCGTGCGTTCCTGTTCTCGTAGTCATCCGACAGTCATCCCGGTGGCTGTCCACGACGTGACCTACAACCACGGGGGTGGGTAAGCGGGCGTGCGCGAGCACGTCCGGCAGCAGACGACGAAGGGGCCGCAGCACCATGGCTGGACTCGCCGAATCCGGGTCGAACCCCGACGTCGACCTGCTCTACGACATCAATGGCCTGGCCAAGGACGCACCGCACTGGTTCGACCGGGTCGTCTCCTTTGTCGGGGAGTACGGGCTGCTGCTGGCCATGGTCCTGCTGGTGGTGTGGTGCTGGTGGTCCGTGCGGCGGCGGGGGGACGAGGACGCTGCCTCGTCCGTGGCCGCGTTGGTGTGGGCGCCGGTCGCTGCGGCGTTGGCGGTGCTGGTGAACGTGCCGATACGGGGGTTTGTCGAGCGGCCTCGGCCGTTTCGTACGCACGACGGGCTTGATGTTCTGGTGTCCGGGAAGACCGACTACTCGTTTGTGAGCGATCACGCGACCATCACCATGGCTGTGGCGGTGGGGGTGTTTGTCGCCAATCGGAAGTTCGGCGCTGTCGGGATCGGCTTGGCGCTGCTTGAGGGTTTTTGCCGGGTCTATATGGGTGTGCACTATCCGACTGATGTGGTCGGGGGGTTTGCCCTCGGGACGGCTGTGGCGTTGCTGTTGTCGCCGGTTGCCATGTTGTTGCTGACGCCTGTGGTGAAGGCTGTTGAGGGGTCGGCTTGGGGTGGGTGGTTCGTGCGGGGGCCCGGGCGGGCGGCTGTAGGGCGGGGCGCGTTGATCCCGGGGGCGCGGAATGAGGCCCTAGGGGCGGATGAGCGGGACCTCGCCGCATAGGTGACCCGGGGTGGAGCCGGCGTACGGGGGTGTTGCTTGCCCGCGCCTGAGGGGTGCCGCTCTCTTTGGGACGGGTGCCGCCCTCAGCGGCATGATTGTCCGCAGCTACGGCGGCATGATTGTCCGCAGCTACGGCGGCACTGACGCCCGCAGCTAAGGCGGGCGGGGCTGCTACAGGGCCTGCGGGTAGGTGAAGAAGCGGTTCGGGTCGTACTGGTTCTTCACCTGGGACAGGCGCGTCGCCGCATCCCCGTAGTACGCCTTCCGCCAGTCCGTCAGGGTCGGGTCCGTGTAGTTCTGGTAGGCCGCTCCCGAGGCGTACGGGCGCATTGCCTTGTGGGTGTTGGTCAGCCAGGTCTGGGCCGCTGAGCCTGTGGTGCCCGCGCGCCAGGACGCCAGGTACTGGGCCAGCATCCGGGAGCGGCGGTGGACGAAGGCCGTTGCGGTGGGGGAGACGCGGTTGACCGCGCCGCCCAGGGCCGTCAGCGCGATGCTGCCCGCGCCGCCCGGGACCGAGCTGACGTTCCGCAGCAGGGTCTGGATGCCCGCCGAGGAGATCGAGCGGTCGAAGAAGTCCGAGCGGGCCGTGTAGGTCTCCCGGCCCAGGGCGCCCTGCGGGTTGCGGTTCGGGGTGGAGCCGGGAAGGTGGCACTGGGCCTCGGTGCGGAAGGACGAGCAGCCCGCGTACGCCTCCATCGCGCCCTCGTAGGTGTGCCGCTTGAGCGTTTCGCTCCGGGTCGGCGAGCCGACGGCCGAGACCAGGCGGTCGAGCGCGTTCTGCAGTTCTCCGTACGTGCCGATGGAGAAGGCCGCGACCGACACGGTGGGCGAGCCGCCGTTCTCCAGGTGGCAGGAGGACCAGATCTCGTCGGGCTGGTCGGGGCCCCACTCCTGCCAGGCCTTCAGCACGGCGGCGGCCTTCGACCAGGGCCAGGTCAGGTATGCGGAGACGGCCTGCGGGGCCGGGTGGGTCCTGAAGTGCAGTTCCGTCACGACGCCGAAGTTGCCGTTGCCCGCGCCGCGCAGGGCCCAGAACAGGTCCTTGTTCTCCGTCGCGTTGGCAGTCAGTTGTTTGCCGTCCGCCGTGATCACGGTGGCCTGCGTGAGGCTGTCGCAGGTCAGGCCGTACGCCCGGGAGACCACGCCGTGGCCGCCGCCCAGGACCAGGCCCGAGACGCCGACCGAGGGGCAGGAGCCCGCGGGTATCGTCACGCCCTTCGCGGTCAGCGCGCGGTAGACGTCGATCAGCTTGGAGCCGGCACCGACGACGGCCTGGCCGCCGCTCACCCGGATCTGCTTCAGCTTCGAGACGTCGACGATCAGCTTGCCGTTGCCGGAGGACCAACCCGCGTAGGAGTGGCCGCCGTTGCGGATCGCGACCCGGATGTTGTGGGCGCGGGCGTAGGCGAGGGTCGTCCGTATGTCGTCGGCATGGGCGACATAGGCCACGGCCGCCGGCTTCAGGCCGTCGAAGCGGGTGTTGTACAGCTGGTGGGCCGTGGTCCAGGTCGCCTCGCCCGGGCGTATCAGAGCGCCGTCGAGGTCGTGGGAGAGTGCGGTCCAGTTCGCGGGGGCTGCCGCGGCGGACTGGGACCTGATCGCCGTACCGGAGGAGGACGAGGACGACGAGGTGCTGGTGTCCGCGTCGGCGGACCCGCCCCTGCACGCAGCCGTGGCGACCGCCGCCAGTGCGGCCGCGCCGCCTCCGATGAACGTACGACGTTCCATGTTGCGTCCTCCCGGATTGCTCTCGGGGAACGAGACGGCTCGCCGACCACACGGGTTCCCGCAGGAGTGTCACTCCTGTGTCACCGTGGAGAGAGACACCCGATGGGCCGGAACCTTCATGTGCTCTCCCCGTAAGCGTTCCGTGACCTAACCACACCGTCGGCAGGGGTTCACCTGCCGTTCATTTCCGGCCGTAGGCGCCTTCACCTGGTCTGCCTAATTTCGGCCTTACGCGATGTGGGCCGTGCCTCGGGGAAGGTGCGTCCTCCGTTGCCAGGACTTCAACCTGCACGCCGCCGAATTCAGGACGGCGGCTCCTGGAAGGAACTCTTTCAAGTGAAGCTTCAGCGCATGAATCGGCGGGCCATCGCCCTCGGTGCCATCGCCGCGTCGAGCGCCCTGGTCCTCACGGCGTGCGGCTCGGACGACACCGGCAACAGCAGCGGCGGCGCCAGCGCGTCCTCGACGGGCAACGCCAGCTCGATCAAGTGCGACGACGCCAAGGGGCAGCTGCTGTCCGACGGCTCGTCCGCGCAGAAGAACGCGATCGACGCGTGGGTGGCGCAGTTCTCCAAGGCCTGCGGCGTGCAGATCAACTACAAGGCCGGCGGTTCCGGTGCGGGTGTCACCTCCTTCACCCAGGGCCAGCTCGCCTTCGCCGGTTCCGACTCGGCGCTGAAGCCCGACGCCGTCGCCGCCTCGAAGAAGGTCTGCTCCGGCGGCCAGGGCATCGACCTGCCGATGGTCGGCGGCCCGATCGCGCTCGGCTACAACCTCTCCGGCGTGGACAACCTGGTCCTGGACGCTCCGACCATTGCGAAGATCTTCGACAGCAAGATCACCAAGTGGAACGACCCGGCGATCGCCGCGCTGAACAAGGGCGTGAAGCTCCCCGACCTCAAGATCCAGGCGTTCCACCGCTCGGACGAGTCCGGCACCACGGACAACTTCACCAAGTACCTCATCGCCGCGACGCCCGACAACTGGAAGTACTCCGGCGGCAAGGCCTGGCAGGCCAAGGGGGGCCAGTCCGCCGCGCAGTCCTCCGGTGTGGCCGCCCAGGTCAAGCAGACCAACGGCGCCATCGGTTACTTCGAGCTGTCCTACGTCACGGACGGTGTGAAGGCCGCCAGCATCAACACCGGTGCCAGCGCCCCGGTCGCCCCGAGCAGCGACAGCGCCACCAAGGCCATCGCCGACGCCAAGGTCGTGGGTACGGGCAAGGACCTGTCGCTCAAGCTGAACTACAACACCAAGGCCGACGGCGCCTACCCGATCACCCTGGTCACGTACGAGATCGTCTGCGACAAGGGCAACAAGGCGGACACCCTGCCCGCCACCAAGGCGTTCCTGCGCTACATCGCCTCCGAGGACGGCCAGGGCCTGCTGCCCAACCTGAAGTACGCCCCCGTCCCCGCCGACATCATCGCCAAGGTCCGCACCACCATCGAGGGCCTGAGCTGATCCGAGTGCGGTCCGGTCCCGGGCCTGAAAACCCGGGACCGGACCGCACCGTCCGGTGCACCGCCGCCACGAGCCGTACGTCGCGTACGGCTTCGCAGAACCGCACCTCGCGTGAGGTTCCGCAGACCGGAGAACCCGATGGACACATCTACAGAGATAACTGACACGCCACCCCCCGCCCCGCAGCCCACCGCCGAACAAAAGCGCGCAGCGCGTGGCGCCACCCGACCCGGTGACCGGATCTTCCTCGGTCTCTCCCGTGGGTCGGGCATCTTCCTGTTGGTGATCATGGCCGCGATCGCGGTCTTCCTCACCTACCGCGCCTCCCTCGCGATCAGCAAGGACCACGGCAACTTCCTCACGACCTTCGAGTGGAACGCCACGTCCGTCCCGCCGGTCTTCGGTATCGCGGTCCTGGCCTTCGGCACGGTGATCTCCTCGATCATCGCCATGGTCCTGGCCGTGCCGATCGCCGTCGCGATCGCGCTGTTCCTCACGCACTACGCACCGCGCAAGCTGAGCGGTCCGATCGCTTACGTGATCGACCTGCTCGCCGCCGTGCCGTCCATCGTGTACGGCCTGTGGGGCGCGCTGATCCTCGTACCGCACATGAACGGCCTGTACGGCTGGCTGGACAGCTACTTCGGCTGGACCGGCATCTTCTCCTGGGACGGCGGCGCACCGCGCTCGATGCTCACCGTCGGCATCCTGCTCGCGATCATGATCCTGCCGATCATCACCAACGTGAGCCGCGAGGTCTTCCGCCAGGTCCCGCAGATGCACGAGGAGGCGGCCCTTGCCCTCGGTGCCACGCGCTGGGAGGTCATCCGCATGGCGGTGATCCCCTTCGGCCGCTCCGGTGTGATCTCCGCCTCGATGCTCGGCCTCGGCCGTGCGCTCGGCGAGACGATGGCCGTCGCCACCGTGCTCTCCCCGGACTTCCTCATTCACGGCAGCCTGCTCAACCCGGGCGGCGGCACCTTCGCCCAGAACATCGCCTCCAAGTTCGGTGAGGCAACGGAGCAGGGCCGGGACGCGCTCATCGCCTCCGGTCTGGTCCTGTTCGTCATCACCCTGCTGGTCAACGGCGCGGCCCGCATGATCATCGCCCGCCGCAAGGAGTACTCGGGGGCCAACGCATGAGCCACGCCGCCATCGCCGAAAAGCCCGCCAGCACCCTGCGCGGCGCCCGTCTGCCCAAGTGGTCGCCCTGGGCGATCGCCGCCGGCTCCCTCGCCCTCGCGGTCGCCATCGGCCTGGGCGCGGGCCTCGACAGCAAGGTCCAGTGGGGCCTGATCGCCGGGATCCTCTTCCTCGTCGGTACGTACGGCATCGCCGCGCGCGTCGAGGGCCGCCGTCAGGCCAAGGACCGTATCGCGACCGGCCTGGTCTGGACGGCCTTCCTGATCGCCGTCGTCCCGCTGGTCTCCCTGGTGTGGGTGACCATCTCGCGCGGCGTGAAGGTCCTCAACGTCTACTTCCTGACCCATTCGATGGGCATCGTCGCCGACTCCCAGCCGGGCGGTGGCATCTACCACGCCATCATCGGCAGCCTGGAGCAGGTCGCACTCGCCACGCTGATCGCCGCACCGGTCGGCATCCTCACCGCGATCTACCTGGTCGAGTACGGCCGCGGCAAGCTCTCCCGGGCCGTCACCTTCTTCGTCGACGTGATGACGGGTGTCCCGTCGATCGTCGCGGGTCTGTTCATCCTCAGCCTCATGCTGATCTTCAAGATGGAGCCCTTCGGCTTCGCCGGTTCGCTGGCCCTGGCCATCCTGATGATGCCGGTGGTCGTGCGCTCCACAGAGGAGATGCTCAAGCTCGTCCCGAACGAGCTGCGCGAAGCCTCCCTGGCGCTCGGCGTCCCGAAGTGGCGCACCATCCTGAAGGTGGTCCTGCCGACCTCGATCGGCGGCATCACGACCGGCATCATGCTGGCGATCGCCCGTATCACCGGTGAGACGGCTCCTGTGCTGCTGCTGGTGTTCGGCAACCGGTTCATCAACAACAACCCCTTCGAGGGTGCGCAGCAGTCGCTGCCGCTGTACATCTATCAGCAGTACGCGGCAGGCGCGGACGCGTCGTACGACAGGGCCTGGGCGGCCTCGCTCACCCTGATCGCCTTCGTGATGATCCTGAACCTGGTGGCCCGCGGCATCGCCCGCTGGAAGGCCCCGAAGACCGGTCGCTAAAGCGACGACTTCCGGCTCCGCCGGGCGGGGCCAATCGGCGACTGAAGATCCTGGAAGTGAAGTAGTTATGGCCAAGCGAATCGACGTAAGCGGACTGACCGCCTACTACAGCGCCCACAAGGCGATCGAAGACATCTCGATGACCGTCGAGCCGCGTTCGGTGACGGCGTTCATCGGCCCCTCCGGCTGCGGCAAGTCGACGTTCCTGCGCACGCTGAACCGTATGCACGAGGTCACGCCCGGCGGCCGGGTCGAGGGCAAGGTGCTGCTGGACGACGAGGACCTGTACGGACAGGGCATAGACCCGGTGTCCGTGCGCCGCGAGGTCGGCATGGTGTTCCAGCGGCCGAACCCGTTCCCGACGATGTCGATCTTCGACAATGTGGCGGCGGGGCTGCGGCTGAACGGCTCGTACAAGAAGTCCGAGCTCGCGGACGTCGTCGAGAAGTCGCTCAAGGGCGCGAACCTCTGGAACGAGGTCAAGGACCGGCTGAACAAGCCCGGTTCGGGGCTGTCCGGTGGTCAGCAGCAGCGTCTGTGCATCGCGCGGGCGATCGCGGTCGAGCCGAAGGTCCTGCTCATGGACGAGCCCTGCTCGGCGCTCGACCCGATCTCGACGCTCGCCATCGAGGACCTGATCGGTGAGCTGAAGGAGCGGTTCACGATCGTCATCGTGACGCACAACATGCAGCAGGCGGCGCGTGTCTCGGACCGTACGGCCTTCTTCAACCTGGCGGCCGTCGGGCAGCCCGGCAAGCTGATCGAGATCGACGACACGGAGCGGATCTTCTCCAACCCGTCGGTCCAGGCGACGGAGGACTACATCTCCGGCCGCTTCGGCTAGGCCGCCACAAACCCCTCGCGGTGCTGCATGGCGGTGCCACCGCGAGGACGATAAAGGGCCCGCCCCTGGCTCCCGGGGGCGGGCCCGTCGTCGTCTTCGTCTACGGGTGCGTCGGGGTGCGCGTCCCTGGGGGCGGCCGCCCCCAGACCCCCCGCTTCGGCCTGAACGGCCTCGTCCTCAAACGCCGGACGGGCTGAAAAGATCAGTCCTCGGCCGGCGAAAAATCAGCCCCGCCAGGCAAAATCAGCCCTACAGGAATGCCAGGTTGACCACGCCGAACGCGCCCGCTGCGACCAGCGCCGCCGCCGGCATGGTGATGAACCAGCCCAGGATGATGTTCTTGGCGACGCCCCAGCGCACCGCGTTCACGCGCTTCGTCGCACCGACGCCCATGATCGCCGACGTGATGACGTGGGTCGTGGAGATGGGGGCCTTGAAGAGGTACGCGGTGGTGAACATGATCGAGGCGCCGGTCGTCTCGGCGGCGAAGCCCTGCGGCGGGTCCAGTTCGATGATCTTGCGGCCGAGGGTGCGCATGATGCGCCAGCCGCCCGCGTAGGTGCCCAGGGACAGCATGACCGCACAGACGATCTTGACCCAGACCGGGATCGGGTCGCTGTACGTCTGGTGGCCGGAAATCACCAGGGCCATCACCACGACACCCATGGTCTTCTGGGCGTCCTGGAGACCGTGGCCGAGCGCCATGCCGGCCGCGGAGACGGTCTGGGCGATACGGAAGCCGCGCTTGGCCTTGTGCGGGTTGGAGCGGCGGAACAGCCACATGATGGCCGTCATCACCAGGTAGCCGGCGATCAGGCCGACGACGGGCGAGGCGAACATCGGGATGACGACCTTGTCGAGCACGCCGTTCCACAGGACGTCCGTGCCGCCCGCCAGCGCCGCGCCGACCAGGCCGCCGAACAGCGCGTGGGAGGACGAGGAGGGCAGGCCGAAGTACCAGGTGATCAGGTTCCATACGATGGCACCCACCAGTGCCGCGAAGAGGATGCCCATCCCCTTCGAGCCGGCCGGGGTCTCGATCAGCCCCTCACTGACCGTCTTCGCCACTCCGTTGCCGAGGAACGCACCCAGCAGGTTCATCGCCGCGGCCATCGCCAGCGCCGCCCGCGGCGTCAGCGCCCGGGTCGAGACCGACGTCGCGATCGCGTTCGCCGAGTCGTGGAAGCCGTTCGTGTACGTGAAGAAGAGCGCGACCGCGATGGTCACGACCAGAGCGAAGGTGTCCATGGAGGGGTCAGGACTCCTTGACGGCGATGGTCTCCACCGTGTTCGCCACGTGCTCGAAGGCGTCGGCTGCCTCTTCCAGCACGTCCACGATCTGCTTGAGCTTGAGCACCTCGATGGCTTCGTACTTGCCGTTGAAGAGATGGGCGAGGAGCTTGCGGTGGATCTGGTCGGCCTGGTTCTCGAGGCGGTTGACCTCGATCCAGTACTCGGTCAGATTGTCCAGCGTGCGGAGGTTCGGCATGGCCTCCGCCGTCAGCTCGGCAGCGCGCGCAAGGACCTCGATCTGCTGCTCGACGCCCTTGGGGAGTTCCTCGACGTTGTAGAGGACGACCAGGTCGACCGCCTCCTCCATGAAGTCCATGATGTCGTCGAGGGACGACGCGAGGTTGTAGATGTCCTCGCGGTCGAAGGGCGTGATGAACGAGGAGTTCAGCTGGTGGAAGATCGCATGTGTGGCGTCGTCACCCGCGTGTTCCGCGGCCCGCATACGCTCTGCGATCTCGGCCCGGGCAGGTGCGTCCGCCCCGAGCAGTTCCATCAGGAGCTTCGAGCCCGTGACGATGTTGTCCGCGGAGGCGGCGAACATGTCGTAGAAGCTCGTCTCCCTGGGGGTCAGACGAAAGCGCACGTGGGGTCCTCGGGGTGCTTCGGTTTCGGTCAGGCTGATGCTAGGCGCATCATCCGGCCACGGCTAATGGGCCGTCCCCCAGTGTCGCCCATCGGGCAGAGTGGTCGGCACGGGGGCCGTTCGGAGGTCCGGCCCAGGCAAGGGCCAAGGGCCGTATACCCAGCAAAGTTCGATACCATATACCCACCAGGGGTATATGTCCGCATGTCTTACGGGAGGACGCGATGACGACCACCGAGGCCGGCGCGACGGCGCCCTCCGACGACAGCACGCAGAACGCGACGCACGGCTACCACAAGCAGAAGGACGAGCACCTCAAGCGCCTGCGCCGGATCGAGGGCCAGATCCGCGGCCTGCAGCGGATGGTCGACGAGGACGTCTACTGCATCGACATACTCACCCAGGTGTCCGCCTCCACCAAAGCCCTGCAGTCCTTCGCGCTGCAGCTCCTGGAGGAACACCTGCGGCACTGCGTCGCCGATGCCGCGGTCCGCGGCGGTGACGAGATCGACGCCAAGGTGGACGAGGCGACGAAGGCGATCGCCCGGCTGCTGCGCACCTGAACCCGCCGGTGCGGGGCCTCCGGCTAGTCGCCGGAGGCGTCGCGCTCTTCGGCCACTTTCAGCACCTCGTCGATGCTCTCAAGGCTGAGCCGGTCCTCCGCGGCCGAGGCCGCGATGATCAGCTCTCCGCACAGCTCGATCTCGGCGAGGGCCACGTGGTCCTGAACTGCCGTACCGCCGACCGGAGCCACGTGCATCACCTCATCTCTGCCGTTACCGACTTCCTAGAGTAGGGAGCGGCCTACACACCGCGCATGGCACGGACGGGCTAGTTCTTGACGCCCGTCAGTCATCCTCCAGTACGGGCTACTGCTCGGCGATCTTCCCTGCGTAGATGTCCTTCGAGGCCGGAAGGCGTACGTCGACGGGGGCCCCGAAGTCGTACAGCAGTGTCGTCGAGGCGACCGCGACGGTGCCCTTCTGGAGACCGTTGACGAAGCTGAACCGGTGCCGGATCTTGCGGATGCGGCCCTGGTCGTCGAGGTAGACGTCGAACGGGACCTCGGCCGTGGCGAACCCTTTCGCCGCCGCGGCGAGGGCCTCCCGGACACCTTTCGAGGCGTGCCGCGCCGCTGTGGTGAGGTCGGCGGTGCCGCGGTAGTGCCGCACCTCGACACCGGCGAACTCGGTCCGGCCGAGATACGTCGCCCTGCGCGTCCCGCGCAGCAACTCGGCCGCGGCATACGGGTCGGTGGCGCCGCCGGTCACCAGGTTGCCGTCGGAGAGGGTGGCCGTGTCGACCCGCACCCACTTGTCGGCGGGCACTCCCGCGCCCCGGTTCTTCATGAACAGGGCGCCGGGCGCGAGGAGTTCGGTGATCGGGCGGTGGTCGTCGGTACCGGCCGGGTTCTGCGGGAGCTGCACCTTCAGCCTGCCGAGCTGCCGGCGGTAGTCGTAGTCGCCCTCGCCGCGGATGGTGACGCGGGTGCCGCCGATGGCCATCTCCATCGACGTGGTCGCCCTTGAACTGCCCGCTTCCACCAGGGTTTCGGCGGCGCGGTGCAGGGTCTCGACGGGACCGGAGGCGCGGGGGTCCTCGGCGGCGGACCCGGTGCCGGAGCATCCGCCGGCCCCCATGCAGACACAGACCATGAGTCCTGCCGTGACGACCGTCCCCCTGTGCTGCCGCTCCGCCATCGCCTGCCTACCCCCAGCCGGTACGTCCGTCACGGGCCCCCTGTCGTTCCGGATAACGACGGGTAGGTGGGCTCGTCACGCGCATACCGGCTCCGCTGCCGGAGGCGGCTGATGAAGGCAGCCGTGGGTGGGTAACGTTGTCAGCGTGGCGCAGCACGAACATCGGACGACGACCGTCGAGCAGGGTCGCTTCTGTTTTGCCAGGTGCAGCTGTGGATGGCGCGGACCGGCCCGCAGAGCGCGCAGCCAGGCCCGGACGGACGCCGAAGGGCACGTGAGCCCTCAGGCGTGACGCAGCGTCGTCAGCAGTTCGTCGACCAGGATGCGGTCGCGGTACTGGGTCAGCCGGCTGCGGGCCGCGGCGGGGGAGAGCCACAGGATGCGGTCCACCTCCGTGGTGGGGGTGAAGCCGCCCGAGACCGCCTCGGCCGCCCAGTAACGGACCTGTTTGGGGCGGCCGTTGGCGAAATAGCGCAGGGTGGACAGCTCGGCGCCCGGCTCCGCCGTGTAGCCCGACTCCTCGGCGACTTCGCGCAGGGCGCCCGTCAGGTGGTCCTCGCCCCGCTTCAGCTTGCCCTTGGGGTGGGACCAGTCGTCGTACTTCGGCCGGTGGACGAGGCAGATCTCCAGCTCGCCGTCGACCGGGGAGCGTCGCCACAGGACGCAGCCGGCTGCCTGGATGAGAGTGTCGTTGGTGTGGGTCACGGGTGGGTCACCGCCTCCTTCGACAGGGTTGAGTACGCCGGGGTCACCGGCTCAGGGCGTGCTCACCGCCTGCTTCAGCCAGGACTGCTGGAAGGCGAAGCGGGCCGCCTCCACTTCGTGCCGCTGGTCCGCGTGGAGCACCCCGAGCGCGTACGCCGTCGCCGGGGCGATCCGGGGGGTACGGGCCGCCGAGGCCGCGGCCGCCGCCGCCTCCGAGGCGTCGCGGTGCCGGTCCAGGGCCTGGCCCGCGGTCAGCAGGCGGACGTCGATGGGGCCGCCGGTGTCGTGGAGGGCCTCGCGGGCGTAGCGGTGCAGGCGCAGCAGCAGGCGGACCTGGTGCCAGGGGGCGTCCTGGGGGTGCGGGGACGGGTCCGGGGAGAGGCCGTGGATCAGGGCCTCCGCGTTGTAGGGGCTGCCTGCGGTGACGAGGGGGAGCGCGGTGATGGCGTCGGTCAGGCGCTCCTCGGCTGCGGTGGCGAGGGGGTGGAGGGGGGTGGTGGGGGCGGTGGGGGTGAGGGGGACTTCGCTGGCGAGGACTGCGATCTTGTCTGCTACGGCGTGGAAGCGGCTGGATCCCAGTGCCTGGAGGGCTGTTGAGTGGGCCCGGGTGCGGGCCAGTGTGAGCTGGCGCTCCAGTAGGGCGCCCGCTTTTGCGGCGCCGACTGTCAGGTTGCCGCGGTCTGTTGTGGGCGTGGCCGCGGGGGGACCGGCGGTCCCTTGTGCCGTTTTCCGTGGGACGGGATCCGCCCCAGCGGAACGACTGCCCACAACGGCGCCGACGGCTGAAGCAGCGGCAGACTGCGTCGGGAAAACCGTCGCCCCCGACAACCTGTGCAGCGCCAGTAGCAGCCGTTCCTGCCGTGCCGCGTAGGCGTGTTCCATCGTCAACGTGCCGGACAGCCAGGCCAGTTCGGGCTGGAGGGACTCCGACCATTCCGTTTCCAGGAGGGGGCGGAACGTGTGCAGGCTGCCGCTGATGCGGCGGACCGAGCGGCGCAGGGCGCGGGCCGCGTCTACGGAGTCCTCCGTGCCGTTGCCGGTCGCACCGCCGGTTTCCCGGTGGAGCCGCAGGGCGCGGAGGAACTCCGTGGCCTGGGCCCTCAGGTAGCCCGCGAGGGCTTCGCCTGTGGGGGAGGGCCCGGCCGTGGGGTCCGTCGGGTCAAGGTGTTGCTGTGCCACGCCGGCGCCTCCGGGCGTCTATGAGCATCTCCTGGATGTTTCGCAGGGGCCCGCCGTCCGCGTCGGTGGCGTGCCGGATCCACTCGCCGTCCGGGCCGAGGTGCCAGGACGAGGTGGTGTCGGACATGCCGGTCTCCAACAGCCGGTTCAGGGCTGCGCGGTGGGCCGGGTCGGTAACCCTGACCAGGGCCTCGATACGGCGGTCGAGGTTGCGGTGCATCATGTCGGCGCTTCCGATCCAGACCTCGGGTTCGCCGCCGTTGCCGAAGGCGAAGACCCGGGAGTGTTCGAGGAAGCGGCCGAGGATCGAGCGGACCCGGATGTTCTCCGACAGGCCCGTGACACCGGGGCGGATCGCGCAGATGCCGCGGACCCAGATGTCGACCGGTACGCCGGCCTGGGACGCGCGGTAGAGGGCGTCGATGAGGGCCTCGTCGACCATCGAGTTGACCTTGATGCGGATGAAGGCAGGACGACCCGCACGGTGGTGCTGGGCCTCCTTGTTGATCCGCGCGATCAGGCCGTCGCGCAGGGACTTGGGGGCGACGAGGAGACGGCGGTACGTCTCGCGGCGCGAGTAACCGGAGAGGCGGTTGAAGAGGTCGGAGAGGTCCGCGCCGACCTGCGGGTCGGCCGTCAGCAGGCCGAGGTCCTCGTACAACCTTGCGGTCTTCGGGTGGTAGTTGCCCGTGCCGACGTGGCTGTAACGCCGTAGCGTGTCGCCCTCCTGACGGACCACCAGGGACAGCTTGCAGTGGGTCTTCAGGCCGACCAGGCCGTAGACCACATGGCAGCCGGCCTCCTCCAGCTTGCGCGCCCACTTGATGTTGGCGTGCTCGTCGAAGCGGGCCTTGATCTCGACCAGGACGAGGACCTGCTTGCCGGCCTCGGCGGCGTCGATGAGCGCGTTGACTATGGGGGAGTCGCCGGAGGTCCGGTACAGGGTCTGCTTGATCGCGAGGACGTCCTCGTCCTCGGCCGCCTGCTCCAGGAACGCCTGCACCGACGTGGAGAAGGAGTCGTACGGGTGGTGCAGCAGCACGTCCCGGCTGCGCAGCGCGGCGAATATGTCGGGCGCGGAGGCCGACTCGACCTCGGCGAGGTCGCGGTGGACGCCGGCGATGAACTTCTTGTACTTGAGCTCGGGTCGGTCGAGGCCCGCGATGCGGAAGAGGCCCGTGAGGTCCAGGGGACCGGGCAGCGGGTAGACCTCGGCCTCGCTGATCTTCAGCTCGCGGACCAGCAGGTCCAGGACCTCGCGGTCGATGGACTCCTCGACCTCCAGGCGCACCGGCGGCCCGAAGCGGCGCCGCATGAGCTCCTTCTCCAGGGCCTGCAGGAGGTTCTCGGCGTCGTCCTCCTCGACCTCCAGGTCCTCGTTGCGGGTGAGCCGGAAGGCATGGCTCTCCAGCACCTCCATGCCCGGGAACAGCTCCTCCAGGTGGGCGGCGATGACGTCCTCTATCGGGACGTAGCGGCCGGGGGAGCTCTCCAGGAAGCGGGACAGCAGCGGCGGGACCTTGACGCGGGCGAAGTGCTTGTGGCCGGTGACAGGGTTGCGTACGACCACGGCCAGGTTCAGCGAGAGGCCCGAGATGTAGGGGAAGGGGTGCGCCGGGTCGACCGCGAGGGGGGTGAGCACCGGGAAGATCTGGTGGCGGAACAGGGTGAACAGGCGGGCCTGCTCCTTCTCCGTCAGCTCGCTCCAGCGGACCAGGTGGATGCCCTCCTCCGCGAGCGCGGGGGCGACGTCCTCGTGGTAGCAGGCGGCGTGCCGGGCCATGAGTTCGCGGCTGCGGGCCCAGATCATCTCCAGGACTTCGCGGGGCTGGAGGCCGGAGGCGGAGCGGGTGGCGACACCCGTTGCGATACGGCGCTTCAGACCGGCCACCCGGACCATGAAGAACTCGTCCAGGTTGCTGGCGAAGATCGCGAGGAAGTTGGCGCGCTCCAGCAGCGGGGTGTTGGGGTCCTCGGCGAGTTCGAGGACCCGCTCGTTGAACGCCAGCCAGCTGCGCTCCCGGTCGAGGAAACGACCCTGCGGCAACTGAGGGCCGTCGTACGGCGACTCCTCGTAGGCATCGAGATCGGCATCGATGTCGGGTTCCAGGTCGGAGACCGCGGCGGCCACCGTGTGCGGGCGGTGCGCGGCGATGGAGCCCACGGAGGGCTGCGCGTGCTGGACCTGTGCCTGGGCGGTGTCTGGCTGACTCATGAACCCATTCTTCCGCGTTCCCAGCGATACGGGCGCGTCGGAAAGCGCGGGTGGGAGTGCTTTTACGGAGCGGAGGGCGTCCCCGTTCCCCGCGGGCCCCTCGGGGGGCGGCGAAGGCTTGGGCACGGAGGGCGTCATTGGCTGAGCGTCGCAAGCCTGTCTGAACCGTTGGTTACGGCGACATGGCGTGCGGGATATCTGGGGGCGGCTCCCGGGCGTCTACCTCGGCGGGACCGGCGTAAGAGCCTGCTGGGAGCCGCCCCGAGAATACGTACGTCCATCCCCCCGTGGAAGGACGTACGCGCATCGGATGCCTCACACGGTGCGGCGGCGCAGCAGCCGGAAGGCGATCACGGCGGCCGCGGCGGCGACGGCGAGGACGAGGCCGGTCTCGACGAGGCGGAGCGGCCAGGAGGGGGACGAGGCGTGCGGGTTGCGGAGGCAGCCGGTCGTGGCGAGGACCGCTTCCGTGACCGCGACGGCGACGGCCAGTGCGGGCAGGGACCGGCGCAGGACCAGGCCCGTGAGGGCGCCGAGGGCGAGACCGAGGAGGGGGTTCGCCAGGGCGAGGGCGGCGTCGGACGGGAGGTTCTGGCTGTGCCATCGCCAGTCGTACGGGAACGGGGCCGTCGCGGCCAGCAGGCTGTGCAGTACGACGAGGAGTGCCGAGCCGGTGGTGAGCAGTGCGGCGGGAAGCGCGAGCTTGGCGGTGAGCCAGCGGGCGGGGCTCACACCCTGGGTCCAGGCCAGGTGTGCGGTGCCGGACTCCAGTTCGCGGCCGATCAGGGCGGCGCCCGCCCAGGCGGCGACCGGCAGGGGGAGCACCGCGACTACGGCCTCGGCGAGCGTGCGGGCCCGGTAGTAGTCCGTGATCGCGCTGCCCCATGTGCAGGGCTCCCCGCCGTTGCAGATCCGCAGCCACTCGGCGTGCGCCGCGTCGGCCCCCGGGCCGTGGGCCCACAGCAGGAGCGCCGAGGTCACGGCGACCAGGAGGGCCCAGACGATCAGCGCGGGGCGGTGCAGCCGCAGGAGCACCGCCGCCAGGCCGCCGCTCTCGCCGCCGCCCATGGCCGTCACCGGCGCCTTGATGTCGAGGGCGGTCATACGAGGGACTCCTTGCGGGCGGCCCGGGTGCGGCGGGGGAGGAGACGGAAGGCGAGGACGGCCGCGAGGACGGCGACAGCCAGGACGACGCCGGTCTCCACGAGGTGGAGGGGCCAGTAGTGGGACTGGGGGTGGTAGACCGTGTAGTAGCCGGTGATGTCCAGGTCGGCGGCGCACTGCTTGACCTGGGCGGGATTGCCCTCGCACGGCGAAGTGCCGGTGTACGCGACGCGGTGGCCGTGCCGGATTGCCCCGCTCTCCAGTACCCATGCGTGCCTGGGCCACAGCTCCTCGGTCGCCGTGACGCGGTTTACCGCCGGCCAGAGGTGCTCGCGGAAGATTTCCAGGGCGAGGTGCAGCGCCCAGGTCGCGGCGAGGGAGACGCCGAGGGCAGGCAGTGTGCGGCGCAGCAGCATGGCGGTGAGCGTGCCGACGGCGAGCGCGCAGAGGGCGTACGCCACCGTCGCCGGGCCGCGGGCCACGAAGGTGACGACGGAGGTCCAGTCGCCGTCCCGCAGGCCGGGGTGTGCGCTCCAGGCCCTGCGGTACGCCAGGACCAGTGCCGTGCAGCCGAGCGTGACCAGCAGCGCGGGCACGGCGAGCTTGGCGGCCAGCCAGCGGGCCGGGGAGACACCCTGCGTCCACGCCAACTGCGCGGTGCCGGACTCCAGTTCACGGCCGATGAGGGAGGCGCCCGACCAGGCGGCCACGGCGAGGGAGCTGTAGCAGACGAGTGTCGCGACCCAGACGGTCCGCTGGCCGTAGTTCAGCTGGTCCAGGATGTTGCAGGTGTCGTGATGGTCGCAGTAGGCGCGCTGCCGCTCGCCCGCGCTGGACGTCACCGTGTTCAGCCAGACCAGCCAGCCGATCAGGGCGGCCACGAAGGCACCCCACACGATGAGCGCCGAGCGGTGCAGCCGCAGGACCGTCCGGGGCAGTCCCGGTATCCCGAGCGCGCTCACAGGGCGGCCTTCTCGGACTCGGACGCGGCCTCGGCCGACGTCGTACCCGGGGCCTCGGGGTTGCGCAGGTAGGCGAGGACGAGCTCCTCCAGGGAGGGAGCGCTGGTGCGCAGGCCGTCCGGGAGCGGGCCCGCCGGGCGGATCAGTGCGCTGAGCTGGCGGCCGGTCGTACGGGACTCGACGACGGTGTGCGGGTCGAGGGAGGTCTGCGCGAGGCCGGACACGCGTACATGCGCCTCCAGCAGCTCGTCGATCTCCCCGGCGAGGCGGACGCGGCCGCCGCCTATCAGCAGCAGGTGGTCGCAGGAGCCTTCCAGTTCGGCGACCACGTGCGAGGACATCACGATCGTCGTGCCGTACTGCGCGGCCTGCGCCATCAGCACCCCCATCAGTTCGTGCCGGGCCAGCGGGTCGAGGTCGGCCATCGGCTCGTCCAGGAGCAGCAGCTCGGGCCGCTTGGCGAGGGCGAGCGCGAGCGCGACGCGGGTTCGCTGGCCGCCGGAGAGGGCGCGGATCTTCGTCTTCAGGCCGAGGTCGCCCTCGGCGACGATCCGCTCGGCGGTCGGTGCGTCCCACCGGCCGGGGTTGAGGTCGGCGCCCATGCGCAGCGTCTCGGCGACCGTGAGGTGTGGGTAGAGCGGCTTGTCCTGCGCGACGAAGCCCACGCGGGCGCGGGCCGAGGCCGGGTCCGTGCCCAGGACGGTGACCGTGCCCTCGGTCGGGACCAGCAGCCCGGCGGCGAGCGCCAGGAGCGTGGACTTGCCCGCCCCGTTCGGGCCGACGACGGCGCAGACGCGGCCGGCGGGCAGCCGGAAGCCGCAGTCGCGCAGCGCCCAGCCGCCGGCCCCCGGCGCCTGCCGAAGCGCTTGCCCACAGCGGCCGCCTCCAGGGCGAAGCCGGTGGTGTCCGTCATGAAAGGTCCCCCTGGCTGTGCTGGTCAGAGCTGTGCTGGTCCGGGATGTCGGCGAAGTGCTTCTCGAGTACGGCGGTGAACAGCGCGGCCACGTCGTCCCGGTCCAGGCCGGCCGCGCGGGCCTTCGCGGCCCAGACGTCCAGCTCCCCGTGCAGGGGGGACTCGGCCGGTGCGGTGCCCAGTGACCGCCGTACGAAGGTCCCCAGGCCCCGGCGGGCCTCGACCAGGCCCTCGCGTTCCAGCTCGCGGTAGGCCTTCAGGACCGTGTTCGGGTTGATGGCGGTGGCCTCGACCACCTCGCGGGCTGTGGGCAGCTTGTCCCCCGGTTCCAGGAGGCCCAGACGGAGGGCCTGCTTGGTCTGCTGGACGATCTGGACGTAGGTGGCGACGCCGGAGCGCCGGTCGATGCGGTACTCGACCACGCGGACAACCACCCTTTCACTAATTGAGTAGTGAAAGGGTGGTGGAAGCGGCCTGCGAAAGTCAAGCCGCCTGAGAAAGTCGAGGGAAAACGTGTGAACCGATCCGCGGGGCCGGTCCGATGAGGGGACGTGAGCGAAACGAGAAGCGACGGTGAGCTGCTGCGGGCCGCCGCGGACGGGGACCGTCGCGCCTTCGAGGAGCTGTACCGGCGGTACGCGCCGTGGCTGACCGCCCGGCTGCGCGGCCGGTGCGCAGACGCCGGCGTGGTCGACGACGTCGTACAGGAGACGTTCCTCGCGATCTGGCGGGGCAAGGCCCGCTACCGGGAGGACGGCGACGTCGCCGGATGGCTGTGGCGGATCGGCTCGCGGCGGCTGATCGACGCGCTGCGGGGCGACGGGGCCCGGGGGCGCCTCAGGCAGGCACTGTCCAGGCTGCGGCACCGGGACGAGGCGTCCGCGGAGGAACGCGTGCTCGCGGGGGTGGAGCACGGGGACCTCGCGGGCGCCCTGGTCCGGCTCTCACCGGAGCTGCGCGCGGTGCTCCAGGCCACCGTCATCGACGGCCTGACCACCCGGGAGGCGGCCGTCCTGCTCGGGATACCGCCGGGGACGGTCAAGACACGGGCGATGCGGGCCCGTAAGCAACTGCGGGAGGCGCTGACATGAGCGGGCGGATGTGCAATCGGGGCTGCCGGGCCGCGCGCAGGCTCGGGAGCGGCGACGCCGGCGGGCCGCTGTGCGATCGGGTGTGCCGGGTCGCGGGGCTGCCGCACCGGCATGGAGGTGGCGGTATGGGCAGGCAGGTGCGCGACCGGGGTCTGCCGGGCCGTGTGCCGGTGCAGGAGGTGGCGGCATGACCTGGCATGTGGATGCAGAAGACCTACGGGCCTACGCCCGGGGCGAGTTGGCGCCGCCCGCACTGTGGTCCGCCGACACCCATCTCGTCGCGTGCGCGCAGTGCCGGGGCGTCCTCGCCGAGGTCGGTGACCCGGAGCGGGTCGACGCCGGCTGGGAGCGGCTGGACGCCGAGCTGGATGCGCCCCGGCCGGGGTTGCTCGAGGGGCTGCTGATGCGGCTGGGGGCCGCCGATCACACCGCGCGGCTGCTCGCGGCCACGCCCGTGCTGCGCCGTTCCTGGCTGGGTGCGGTCGTCGCCGTGCTGGTGATGAGCGTCGTCGCGGCCCACGCGGGTACGGCGGCCGCCTCGCCCACGCTCTTCCTCGCCCTCGCGCCGCTGCTGCCCCTCGGCGGGGTCGCCCTGTCGTACGGGCCCGCGCTGGACCCGACGTACGAGATGGCGGTGGTCGCGCCGATGCACGGGTTCAGGCTGCTGATGGTGCGGACGGTCGCCGTGCTCACCGCCGTGCTCGGCCTCAGCGGCCTGGCGACGCTCGCGCTGCCGGGCTACGGGCTGGGCGCCCTCGCCTGGCTGCTGCCCGCGCTGGCCCTGACCTCGACCGGCCTGGTCCTCACCGCCCGGCTCGGCCCGGTGCTCGCGCCGTCGCTGGTCGGCGGGGTGTGGGTGGCGCTGCTGCTGGCGGCCCATGCCTACGACGCCGACGCCACGCCGGTGCCGTTCACCGCGGCCGGCCAGGGGGTGGCGGCTGCGGTCGCCGCGCTCACCGGCGGGCTGCTCTTCCTCGTACGTGACCGTTTCGACCGCTTCCAGGGGGATGCCGTATGACACCGACCGTTTCCGCTTCCGGGCTCAGTCTCCGCTTCGGCGGGACACAGGCCCTCGACGAGGTGTCGCTGCGGCTGACCTCGGGCGTCACCGGGCTGCTCGGGCCCAACGGGGCAGGAAAGACCACCCTGTTGCGCGTGCTGGCCACCGCCGTGCCCCCGGACCGGGGTGCCTTCACCGCGCTCGGGCACGACCCGGCGACGGCGGCCGGCCGGCAGGAGGTGCGGCGCAGGCTCGGCTATCTGCCGCAGACGCCCGGCTTCCACCCGGACTTCACGGCCTTCGAGTTCGTCGACTACGTGGCGATCCTCAAGGAGCTGACGGACCGGGGCGCCCGGCACCGGGAGGTGAGGCGCGTGCTGGACGAGGTCGACCTCGCCGACGTACGTGCCAAGCGCATCAAGAAGCTGTCCGGCGGAATGCGGCAGCGGGTCGCGCTGGCCGCCGCGCTGGTCGGCGACCCCGGCTTCCTCGTCCTCGACGAGCCGACCGTCGGCCTCGACCCCGAACAGCGCATGCGCTTCCGGGAGTTGATCGCACAGGCAGGGGAGGGCCGCACCGTACTCCTCTCCACCCACCAGACCGAGGACGTGGCGATGCTCTGCCACCGCGTGCTGGTGATGGCGGGCGGCAGCATCCGCTTCGACGGCACCCCGGCCGAGCTGACCGCACGGGCGGCCGGACGGGTGTGGAGCAGCACGGAGCGCGACCCCGGCGCGAAGGCGGGCTGGCGCACCGGCACAGGTACCTTCCGCAACGTCGGCAACCCGCCCGCAGGCGCCGACCTGCTCGAACCCACCCTGGAGGACGGCTACTTGCTCACCCTGGACGGCGCGGGCGCGGAGGTGGCGGCCGCATGAGCACGGTCATGGAAGCGACGGCCCCGCTCGTCGTCCACGGCGAACAGCGCCGCAGCTGGGCGGCCGTGTTCGCCCTCGCCCGCTTCGAGGCGCGCGATCTGCTCCAGTACATCCCGGTGGCGGCGACCCTGCTGTTCTACGTCGGCTACACCGGCTGGAAGCTGGTGTCCCCCTCGGACGGCATGGCCGCCTACCCGGCGCTCCAGGACGTCGACCGTGCGACCCAGACCACGCCGATCCTGCTCGGCATCGCCCTGTTCGTCTGCGTCAACCGGGCCGCGCTGCGCTCCCGCCGACGCGGTACCGACCGCCACTTCGACGTGCTGGTCATGGAGCCGTGGCGGCGCACGGTCGGGCACGCCCTGTCCGTGGTGCCGTTCGCCCTGCTCACCGCACTGGTCGTGCTGACCCAGTTCACCTGGCAGGCGCTGCGGCCGGGCGCGGTGGGCCACGGGTCGGTGGCCGAACTGGCCGTGGCTCCGCTGTACGTGCTGCTGTTCGGGGCCCTCGGCCTGCTGATCGCCCGGCTGATCCCGTCCGCGTTCGCCGCCCCGATCGTGGTGATCGGTCTCTTCACCTTCCTGCTGTTCGCCGCCACGGGGTCGGGTGGTGCGCAGTGGAGCCGCTGGCTGTCGCCGGTCGTGAGCGAGAACAGCAGTTCGACCCTGCCGTCCGACCTGCTCGGCCGCCCCGCGGCCTGGCACGCCCTGTACCTCGCCGGGCTGGCCCTGCTGACGGCCATGGCCGCGGTGTTGGCGGCCGGCGGCCGGTCCTGGCCGCTGAAGGCGGGTCTCGCGGGTGCGCTGGCCCTCGCGCTGACCGGCGCGGTCGGGCAGTCCGGAGGCGTCTCGCCGGAGCTGGCGGCGGCCCGGGAGCGGGCCTCGGTCTCGCCGGAGAAGGAGCAGTCGTGTGTACGGCAGGGCGTCTCGCAGTACTGCGCCTTCGACGAGTGGAACGCCCGGACCGGTACCTGGGCCGGGGTCGTCGACCGCGTCCAGGCCCTCGCCGGCGGTACGGCCGCGAGCCGGCCCCTGCTCGTACGGCAGCGGATCGAGGCCCGCTACGGCCTCGACGGCGACGCGGCGATCGAACCGTCCACCACACCCGGCCAGGTGACGGTCGGCACGCGCTGGGGCGGAAACCGGGTGCCGGAGTTCGCGGTCGCCGTCGCCTCCGTGCTGGTCGGCGGGGACGAGAACAAGGGCAGCGAGCTCTGCGACGGACGCGTGGTCACGGTGATGTGGCTGGCACTGGGCCGCGATGCGGACCCGGTCGCCGACCTCAGGAACGTCCGCGTCGACGACAGCCTGAGCGGCCCGGCGACCGTGCTGACACCGACGAACCCGATGTCGATGTCGGCCGGACAGACCGACGTCGTACGGGAGTTGCTCTCCCGTCCGCGCGCCGAGGTGACGGCCGCGGTCAAGTCCCACTGGGCGCAGCTGACGGCTCGCGGGGTGACCACGGCCGAGGTGGCCCGGGTCCTGGGAACCAAGGTGCCGAAGGGGGCGGACGAGTGTGGGAAGTGAGCGCAGGACCGTGCCGGTGAGCGGGGCGCTGGTGGCGGCCGTGGCGCGTACGGTGCCGTGGCGGGCGCTCGGGGCGGGCGCGGGCGTGGGGCTGCTGCTCGTCGTCCTGCCGCGGCTGTCCGACGGCCCGCCGGGTGCCTGGCTCGCGCTCACCCTGCTGCGGGCCGCCGCCCTGGCCTTCGCGCTGGGCCTGACGTTCCTGCTGGACGACCCGGCCCGGCACCTCACCACACCCGTCACCACTCCGCGTTGGGTGCGCACGAGCCTGCGGGTGCTGCTGGTCGCGCCGGTGGCCGCGCTGTGGTGGACGGCCGCACTGGCCCTCGTACCGCACGGCGTACGCCCTCCGGTCGGCGCCGTCACCCTGGAGGCCGCCGCAACCGCCGCCCTCGCCCTGGCCGCGGCGGCCACCGCCGTACGCCTCACGGACGAGCCCGAACCGGGCCCGTCGGTGGCGGCCGCCGTCCTGACGACGGCGACGCTGGTGGCCCTGCTGATCCCCAGCCGCTGGACCCTGCTCGCCGGGGCCGGCGATCCCCGCTGGGGGGATGCGCATGAGCGGTGGGGGGTGCTGCTGGGGGTAGGGGTGGTGGCTTGGGGGGTTTGCATGCCCGAGCCGTTGCGAAGGCGGGCGCTGCTGCGCGCGCTGCGCTTCAGCCGCCGGTCAGGCACTCCCAGCCCGTTGGGGGTCCCCCCACGCCCTTAAGGCAGTGGGGGAGTTTGAGGACGAGGCCGTAGGCCGATGGGGGGTCTGGGGGCGCAGCCCCCAGGAGGTCACGTCTCCGTGCGGTACATCAGATCCGTCTCGTACGTGGTGAACCCCAGCCGCTCGTACACCGACACCGCCGCCTTGTTGTCCCCGTCGACGTACAGCATCGCGGTCGGCAGCCCCTGCGCCTCCAGATGCCGCAGCCCGATCGTCGTCAGGGCCTTGCCCAGCCCCCCGCCCTGCGCCCCGGGACGCACGCCGAGGACGTACACCTCCCCCAGCCGGTCGGCCGCATGCACCTTCGTCCAGTGGAAGCCGACGAGTTCGCCGCCGCGGAAGGCGAGGAAGAACCCCGCGGGGTCGAACCACGGCTCGGCCTTGCGGTCGTCGAGGTCGCGCTGGGTGAGGGAGCCCTGCTCGGGGTGGTGGGCGAACGCGGCGGCGTTCACCGCGAGCCAGGCGGCGTCGTCCTCGCCGGGGACGAAGGTACGGACGGTCACGGCCGACGGCAGCACCGGCTCGGGCAGGTTCAGCCCCGTCAACGGCCGCCGCATCTGCCGCAGTTCGCGGAAGAGCGTGAGCCCCAGGACCTGCGCGAGATGCCGCGCCGCGGAGTGCCCGCCGTGCGCCCACACCCGCAGCCGCTTGCCGGAGGCCGCGAGCAGCGCCGAGCCGAGCGCCCGCCCGTGCCCGTGCCCGCGGTGCGCGGGGTGCACGACCAGCTCGGCGGCCGGTGCCTCCACCGGGTCGGTGTCCTCCAGCTGCGCGTAACCCACGAGCTCGTCGCCGACCCTGAGCAGCAGATGGGACACGCCCTCGCGTTCGCCGCCGCGCAGCTGCAGCCGTCCCTGTTCGGACACCGCCTGCTGGCCGTCGTCCTGGGCGGCCTCGGCGAGCAGGGAGAGCACGGACTCGGTCTGCTCCGGGGAGAGCGCCGAGTAGGTCTCGATGGAGCGGGTCCGGCCGGGCCGGGCGGTGTCGTCGCTGGTCATGCGTACGAGGGTAAGCGGAGGCCCCCGCAAAGTGGCGGTCAAGGGCCGGGCAAAGGGAAACCAGGATGTAACCACGAATCCCTTTTCGCGCTACGCGCGTTGACCCTAGGCTGCGCCCGACGAGGCCATGACATCCAGCAGACCCGCAGGCCTCAACGGACCCTCAGGGGGGCGCATGCCAGCCACTTCCCAGCCGTACCCGCGCCGCAGACGGACGTTCCGTCTCGTCGCCGCAGCCGCCGGACTCGCCACCGCCGGTGCCCTCGCCGCCGCGCTCCCGGCGGACGCGCACGAGACGAAGGGCGGCGGTCACCACCCGAGCCGCTACCAGGACGTACAGCTGCTGTCCTTCAACGACCTGCACGGCAACCTGGAGCCGCCGTCGGGTTCGTCCGGCCGGGTCACCGAGCTGCAGGCCGACGGTACGACGAAGACCATCGACGCGGGTGGTGTCGAGTACCTCGCGACCCATCTGCGCGAGGCCCGCAAGGGCAAGGCGTACTCCATCACCGCGGCCGGCGGCGACATGGTCGGCGCCTCCCCGCTGATCTCGGGCCTCTTCCACGACGAGCCCACCATCGAGGCGCTGAACAAGCTCGACCTGGACGTCACGTCCGTCGGCAACCACGAGTTCGACGAGGGCGCCAGGGAACTGGCCCGGCTGCAGAACGGCGGCTGCCACCCCACGGCCGGCTGCTACACGGACCAGGAGTTCGAGGGCGCCTACTTCCCCTACCTGGCGGCGAACGTCCTCGACGAGAAGACGAACAAGCCGATCCTCAAGCCCTACTGGGTGTGGAAGAAGAAGGACGTCAAGATCGGCTTCATCGGCGTGACCCTGGAGGACACCCCGGGAGTCGTCTCCGCCGAAGGAGTCAAGGGCCTCAAGTTCAAGGACGAGGTCGAGACGATCAACAAGTACGCGCGCGTGCTCCAGGCGCAGGGCGTGAAGTCGATCGTCGCGCTCATCCACGAGGGCGGCCTGCCCGCCTCCGGCTCGTACAACTACAACTGCGACTCCGCGGGCGCGGGCAGCGGCATCTCCGGCCCGATCGTCGACATCGCGAAGAACATCACGCCGTCGGTGGACGCCCTGGTCACGGGCCACACGCACGCGGCCTACGTCTGCACGATCCCGGACCCGGCGGGCAGGCCCCGCATGGTCACCTCGGCCGCGTCCTTCGGCCGTCTCTACACGGACACCACGCTGACGTACGACCGCTTCACCGGTGACATCGCCCGTACGGCGGTCAAGTCGGCGAACCACGTGGTCACCCGGACCGTCGCCAAGGCGCCGGACATGACCGAGCTGATCGGCAAGTGGAACACCCTGGCCGCGCCCATCGGCAACCGTGCGATCGGCTACATCTCCGCGGACGTCCCCAACACCGGCACCGAGTCCCCGATGGGCGACCTGATCGCCGACGCGCAGCTGGCGTACGGCAAGGAGCTCGACCCGGAGACCGACCTCGCGCTGATGAACCCGGGCGGTGTGCGGGCCGGACTGACCTACGCGGCCAAGGGCAGCGAGGGCGACGGGGTGGTCACCTACGCCGAGGGCTTCACCGTCCAGCCCTTCTCCAACACCGTGAACCTGCAGAGCTTCACGGGCGCCCAGCTGATCCAGGTCCTGAAGGAGCAGGTGAGCGGTACGAACGCGGCCGCGCCGAAGATCCTGCAGCCGTCGTCGGGGCTGACGTACACCCTGGACATGACGAAGACGGGCGCGGACCGGGTGGTGACGGACTCCATCAAACTGAACGGGTCCGCCATCGACCCGGCGGCCACCTACCGCGTCGCCACCAACAGCTTCCTCGCGGGCGGCGGTGACGGCTTCCCGACGCTCGGGCAGGGCACGGGCGACCTGGTCGGGACCGACGATCTGGCGGCGCTGGAGAAGTACCTGACGGCCAACTCCTCGGCCGGCAGCCCGATTTCGCCCCCGGCGGCCGACCGGATCACGATCGTGAGCTAGATCGCATACCTGAGGTTGAGGTTGCGGGTGGGGGGCGTTCGCATGGTCGGATGGCTCGATGCGTTCCCCCCACCACATAACGACGCAGCCTGGTACAAACATCAACGACTTTGTTGCGAGTGTCTTTGTCGCAAGCGAGGCCGAGGAAGAGGAGGACGAGCCCTGGGCTCCGCCCAACCACCGCCGCGGCGGCCGCCGCAGGCGAAAACGCTTCGCGGGCCTGCCGCTCGCGCTGAAGGCGGTGGTGGGCGTCGTCGTCCTCGCCGTCTTCCTCACCCTCACCGACCGCTGGGCGCTGCTGTACGCCGAGCGCCGGGCGGCCGATGAGCTCAAGGCGCGGATGCACCTGAGCGCGGCGCCCGAAGTGGACATCGACGGCTTCCCTTTCCTCACCCAACTCGCCGACGGCAGACTGAAGTCGGTGAAGGTCACCGTGCCGGACGTCGCCGCCGACCGGGTCACGCTGGCCAGGGTGACGGCGACCGCACACGACGTACGGCTGGACGCGCCCGACGGACCGACCTCCGTACGGGGCGCGGGGATTCCCCGCCTCGACGGCGACGTGCTGCTCTCCTTCGACGACCTGAACCGCGAACTCGGCGCGTCCCAGGTGACGTTCACGGGAGACGGCCACGACCGGGTGCTGGCGCGCGGCACGCTCCCGGTGGCCGGCCACGACCTCCGGCTGCGGGCCGACGCCCGTATCGGCCGGGACGGCGAGCACGGCATCGCGACGCAGATCGGCGGAATGCGCCTGGACATCGGGGACCTGGCCACCTACCGGCCCGGCACCCGTGCCTCCGAGGGCCTGCACCTGACCCGCTCCTCCGCCGCACGCCTCGCGCACGAGACGAAGAAGGCGAAGGCGCTGTTCGCGGTTCCGGCGGTGATACGGCGGCTCGGCGTACCCGACTCCGCCGTACGCGCGGCCCTGCGCTCCGACACCGAGCTGGCGCGCGTGACGGGCTCCCCGCGCTTCATCCACCGGGCCATGCGGCTCAACCTGATCGACCTGGCGCTGGAACACCCGGCCCTGCTCAAGCGCCTCGGCTTCGACCCGTCCCTCCTGAACGCCCTGCCCCGGCTCACCCGCCCGGTCCTGGCCGACCGCCTGTCCCTGGGCTTCCGCCTGCCCACACCGCACCGCGGTGAGCTGCGGCTGCGGGATGTGCGGGTGGAGAAGGACGGGATCAGGGTGCGGATCGAGGGCGCGGGCCTTTCGGTCGGCAGCACCCCCGGCGCCCCATAAAAGCTGTGTGAGTGCGGATTCGGTTCCGCAATTGACATAAGAATCTCTCACAGCATCAACTCAGGAACCTCTAAGCGGTATTGGCCTTTTGCTTCCTCGGGAATGCCGTAATGTTTTCCATGTCGAAAGCGAACGACGCGAAACGAAGGAGAACATGATGAGCTTCCACAAGATCGCCCCGGTCAAGAAGGCCCACAAGCCTGCACCGGCCCCCAAGAAGAAGGCCCCGAAGAAGCCGGCTCCGAAGCGCCCCGTCGGACACAAGTGCTGACACAGAATTTATCTCGGTAAATCAAAGCAATTCACAGCCAGAAAGGCAGAATCTCATGAGCTTCCACAAGATTGCCCCGGTGAAGAAGAACGACTGCAAGAAGGGCGCCCCGGCCCCCCGCAAGAAGGCGCAGAAGAAGCCCGCCCCGGCCCCGAAGCGCCGCCCCGTCGGCCACCAGGGCTGAGCCACGCCACGAGGCGGGGTCACCGGTCGGCGAGCATCCCGCTCGCACCGGGGCCCCGCCTCGGCCATGTCCGATGGCCGTATCAAGGGCCCTGCGCCCGAAGGGAGTCGACCATGAGCGAGGTCCGTGCGGCCTTCCGCCGTTTCTGGCCGCTGACCCGCGGCGACCGCAAGTGGCTCGCGGCGATCGTCGCGTGCGTGGTGGTGTCCGCGCTCGCCGAGACCGCCTCGATCCTGCTGTTCGCGGAGCTCACCGACAACGCCCTGAAGGCCGGCTCGCTCTCCGCCTTCTGGGGGCCCGCCGGCGCCTGGCTGGCCGTCGCCGCGCTCGGCGCGCTCGTCGGCTACCTCGGCAACTCCCTTGCCACCTGGACCGCGGAGAGATTCGTGCTGCGGCTACGGGCGGGCGTCTTCCGGCATGTCCAGGGCCTGCCACCGCACTTCTTCCAGAAGCACCGCCAGGGCGACCTGGTCGAGCGGCTGACCGGTGACGTCGAGGCCATCGAACAGATGGTCGTCTCGGGTGTCGTCGGCACGGCGTCGGCCGCCTTCTCGGCGGTCTTCTACTCCTGCGCCGCCCTCTACCTGCGCTGGGACCTGGCCCTGGCCACGTTCGTCCTCGCGCCCCTCTTCCTCCTCGCCGCCCGCCGCTTCTCCGGCCGTATCAGGACGGCCTCGCAGGACGAACGGGTCGCCGACGGCGCGATCACCTCCGTCGTGGAGGAGTCGCTCGGCAACATCGTTCTCACCCAGGCCTACAACCGCCGCCGGGACGAGGAGCAGCGCCTCGACCGCGAGGCGCGCGCCTGGATGACCGCGTCGGTCCGCGGGGCCCGCCTCAGCGAGATGTACGAGCAGTTCGTCGAGGTCGTGGAGACGCTCTGCGTCCTGGCCGTCATCGGCCTGGGCGTCTGGGAGATCTCGGCCGGCCGTATGACGCTGGGCCAGCTCCTCGCCTTCGCCGCCTTCCTCGGCTACCTCTACCCGCCGGTCCGCAACCTCGGTCAGCTCGGCCTCACTCTCACCGCCGCGACCGCGGGCGCCCAGCGCCTGAACGAGATCCTGGACGCGAAGCCCGCCGTCGCCGACCCCGCCCAACCGGTCGCCCAGTGGCCGGTGCGCGGCTGGGTCGCCTTCCACGACGTGTCCTTCCGCTACCCCGAGTCCCGCCGCGCCTCCCTGCGCGACGTGACATTCGCCGCGGGACCTGGCGAGCTGGTGATCGTCACGGGTTCGAGCGGCGCAGGCAAGTCGACCCTCTCCAAACTCCTCACCCGCTTCTACGACCCCGCGCAGGGCACGATCACCCTGGACGGCGTCCCGCTCACGGACGTACCGCTGGAGTTCCTGCGCGAGAACGTGGCGCTGCTGCCCCAGGAGACCCTCGTCCTCAGCGGCACCCTCCGGGAGAACATCGCCTGCGGGCGGCCCGGCGCGAGCGACGAGGAGGTCGAGCAGGCGGCCCGCGAGGCGGCGGCGCACAACTTCATCACCGCCCTGCCCGAGGGGTACGACACCCACATCGCGCCCGGCACGGCCGCCCTCTCCGGAGGCCAGCTGCAGCGCGTCGCCATCGCCCGCGCGATGCTCCGCGCCGCACCGGTCCTGGTCCTCGACGAACCGACCGCGGGCCTGGACGCGGTGGCCGCCCGCCAGGTGGTGACACCGCTGCGCAAGCTGATGGCGGGCCGTACGACGATCATGATCACGCACGATCTGAGCCTCGCGCCGGACGCGGACCGGATCCTCGTCGTCGACCGGGGCCGCCTGGTGGAGGCGGGCACCCACCACGAACTCCTCGCCCGCCCGGGCGCCTACGCCCGGCTGGCCGAGCCGCTGCCGGACGCCGTGGCCGACGTACCGCCGGCGCAGGACGAGACGATGATCCTCAGGTGGTAGCAGAGGATGCCTTCCTGCGATGTTGGCGATGTACCCTGATGATGTACATCATGGACTCGCGGGCGAGGTGGTCAGTATGTCCGTTACCCAGATCGATCTTGATGACGAAGCGCTGTCCGAAGCGATGCGCCTGATGGGAGCGTCCACCAAGAAGGAGACAGTCAACGCGGCCCTGCGGGACTACGTGGCCAGGATCAAGAGGCTCGAGGCAGCCGAGAGATTGGCTGCTCGCGGTGAGCGCGGCGAGTTCGAGGCCGCGGCAGCCGCGCATGAAGCAGCCAAGCGCGCGCGACAGGCGTCCTTCGAGTGATCACGTACTTGCTCGACACGTCTGCACTGTGGCACCTGTTCCGCACGCCGGGGGCGCTGCGGCCCTGGGAGGGCCACATCGCCGCCGGCGTGTTCCACATCTGTGAGCCCACCAGGACGGAATTCCTCTTCTCGGCCACCGGCCCGGCCCACCGTGACGAGCTGGCCGAGGAACTCGATGCCCTGTGCCAGTTCTCTCCGGTGCCCAAGAACGCGTGGCGCTGGGTCGACACCGCTCAGTACAAACTCACCCAGCGTGGGCAGCACCGTTCCGCGGGCGTCATCGACCTCCTGGTGTGCGCGACCGCCGTCTACCATGGCCACACCGTGCTCCACGTGGACAACGACTTCGCCGCCGTGGCGTACGTCCTGAAGGAGGTGGAGCAGCGAGACGTACGCGGCTGACAACAGCGGTCGCCGCACCGGACGTCAGGAAGCCGTCGGCGTCCAGCCGGCCAGCCAGTCCGCGACCTCCTGGCCGGCGGCCTGCGCGTCCGTCAGCTGCGGCCGGTCACTGCTCGCCGCACCCGACCCCGCACCCGTGTTCTTGTACTCGGCGAACCGGTCGTCCTTCCAGGAGAAGCCACTCATGTCGGTCCACGGGGTGGTCTTGACCGCCGCACTCAGGCTGGTGTTGCGGACCGTGGTCTGCGGGTCCAGGGTCGCGTCGCCGCCCGCGTGCCACGGCCGTCCGAGGTAGAAGGACCGGTTGGACACATCGCCGTTGACCGTGGAGTTGGCGATCAGGATGCCCTTGCGGTTGGCGGCGGTGCTGGGGGCGGTGACGAACCCTGCCGACGTCCCGTTGTAGCGCTTCTTGAGCGTGATGACGGACTTGTCGATCACGGCCGTGGCCCGCCCGAAGATGAAGTCGACGTTGCCGACGACGTACGAGTTGCTCATGTAGACGCGGCCCAGCTTGTCCTTGGCCGCGGTGTCCACGAGCAGCGTGTCCTGGTCGCCGCTGACGATGATTCCGTCGAGGAACACCTTGTCGGAGCTGGTGCGCAGGGCGACGGCCTGCTGGGCGATGTCCTGGTGGGCGGCCTCGTCGAAGTCGTTGGAGATGGTCAGGTTGCGGGCCTGGAAGTCGTCGGCGTCGACGGCGACGGTGGCGCTTCCGCCGGTGCCGTACGTACCCGACCCGTCGGGCTTCTGCGTTCCCGCCGCGTTGTTGTAGACGATCACCGTGTCCTTACGGCTGGCGCCCGTGCCCTGGATGGTGACGTGCGGCTTGTTGGCGGGGACCTTGACCAGCTCGCGGTAGGTCCCCGGCTTGACCGCGATCACGACCCGGGAGGTGTTGTTCGCCGGTACGGCGTTCACGGCGGCCTGGACCGTCCTGTACTGGCCGGACCCGTCCTGGGCGACGGTGAGGGTGGTGGCAGCGGCGGACGTGGACGTCGTGGTGGCCGTCGTACCGATGGAACTGCGCGGCCCCGCACCGGACTTGAGGATCGCGGGCACGTCGGCGGCCTTGTCGAGGGTGTAGCTGTAGTAGCTCTTCGGGTCCCAGGAGGCGCCCGATCCCCCGCTCTCGTTCCGCCCCGTCGTCCCGGAGAACTGGTTCCCCCGCTGGACGAGGGTGGCCGTGCTGTCCCTGATCACGGGGTTGTTGATGCCCTGGAAGCAGGAGTTCTCCAGCAGCATGTTGGTCCTGCCGCGCGAGTAGTTGCCGTAGGAGGACTTGATGTCGGTGCCGGCCACGTCCTCCAGGTAGTTGTTGTAGAGATGGGCATGGGCGACGTTGTCCGTCGAGGGGTTGCGCTGCTCGGTCTCGCGGATCCAGTTGTGGTGGACGGTGATGTCCGCGGTGACGTTGGTGGTCCAGCCGATGCCGAAGGCCTTGTTGTCCTGGCTGAGCCTGTTCCAGGAGACGGTCAGGTAGCTGGTGTCCTTGCGGCTGTCGATCAGCCCGTCGGCCATGTGCCGGATGTCGTCGTGGTCGATCCAGACGTGATGGGCGCCGTCCATCTGGATGCCGTCGAAGTCGTGGTCCTTGTCGTTCCAGGTGCCCTGGTACGTGTCCCGGATGGTGAGGTTCCGGATGATCACGTTGTGGACGCCCTGGCCGAGGAAGAACCCGCCGCCGACGATCTGCCCGGAGGTCCCGGACCCGACGATGGTCTTGTTGCTCTGGACCTTGATCTCTTTCCCGACGGGATCGATGTTGATGGCCGCGGCCACGACGATGACATACGGGTCGGCGGAGGTCGCGTACTTCTCCAGGTCGGCCTGGGTCCTCACGGTGACGGTCTTGCCGTCCCGGCCGCCATAAGTGCCGTTCTGGCCAAGGGCGTTGACGGAGGCGAAGCCGTCGGCGACGGCGGTGGCCCAGGCGGGGGCGGTGGTGGCGGCGGACGCCTTGGGCTGGGCGCCGGGGAACATGCCGTACGCCAGGGTGCCCGCCGCCGTGAGGGCGAGGGGGACGGTGACGGCGAGAGCGGTTCTGCGTCGGCGGTGCTGGGCCATGGGGGAATCCGTTCCGTGCGGGGGATGGACAGGACCGGTGATGGGTCGTCACCCCGCGGGGAAAGGTTGCCGGGACGCGAGTGGTGGATCGTTCCGGCTTCGCTCGAACGGGTGAGCTGGGGGCGTTTGCCCAGGTCACCCGTGTCCTCTTACCTACCGTGATCGCGTCGCTTGTGCCGCAGGCACGTCCAGCCCACATGTGAGGAGGAGCCACCCTGACCGCTGAGTTCTTGAACAGACCCGGCCTGGACGAGGTCCTGTGGCAGGCATGGAAGGCCATGGAACTCCCCGAGGGCTACCGCGCCGAGATCATCGAGGGAGTCATCGAGGTGTCACCCACCGGCCGCTTCTCGCACAGCCAGATCGTCTTCATGCTGAGAGAGGCGTTGGGGGAGTTCCTGAAGGGCGGGGACTTCGCCACCCGGAACGGCACGAACGTCATCCATGAGAGCCGCGTTTGGGTGCCCGACCTGTTCGTTGTCGCCACGGACCCTGAGCGCTACGTGACGGACGACGGGATCGGCCTGACGGCTGGGGCTGTACGAGCCATCTTCGAAGTCACTTCTCCCGGGAAACGCAGTCTCGCGCGCGACCGTGTCGGCAAGCGCCGCGAATATGCCCGCGCCGGAATCCCCATCTACGTGATCATCGACGACTACGACGTTCAGGGCGCAGTCACTGTCTTCACCAGGCCCCGCCCCGACAAGGCCGACTGGGAGGACATCCACCGCGTCCCCTACGGCACCGAGGTCACCATTCCCGAAGGCCCCGCCAAGGGTTTCGTGATCGGCGAGACGATCACCGGCCCGAAGCGCGGGTGAGGCCGGCCGGACTACGGCCCCTCCGGCGGAGGCATCGGCGCCCCCGGCAGCCGTACCGTCGCGACCGTGCCGCCGCCCTCCGCGCGGGCCAGGGTGACCTCGCCGCCCGCCTGCTCCACCGTCCGCGCGACTATCGACAGACCCAGGCCCGAGCCCGGCAGCGCCCGGGCGCTCGGTGAGCGCCAGAAGCGGTCGAAGACGTGGGGGAGTTCCTCGGCAGGGATGCCGGGGCCGTGGTCGCGGACGGTCAGGATGCCGCTGCCGAGCTCCACCTCGATGGTGCCGCCCTCGGGGCTGAACTTCACCGCGTTGTCGAGGATGTTGACGATCGCCCGCTCCAGGGCGGACGGCTCCGCCCGTACGTACCAGGGGTGCAGGTCCGCCGTGATCGTCAGCTCCGGCCCGCGCAGCCGTGCCCGGCGCAGCGCCGCTTCCACCGTGTCCTCCAGCGAGATCACCTGGACGCGCTCGCCCTCCTGGCCCGCCGACCGCGACAGCTCCTGCAAGTCGCCGATCAGGGCGGCCAGTTCGGTCATCTGCGCCTTCACGGAGGCGAGGAGCGCCTTGCGGTCGGCCGGGGGGAGGGGGCGGCCGGTCTCCTCGCTTCGGGTGAGGAGTTCGATGTTCGTGCGCAACGACGTCAGCGGTGTGCGGAGTTCGTGACCCGCGTCTGCGATGAGCTGCTGCTGCAGGTCGCGGGAGCTGGCCAGGGACGCGGTCATCGAGTTGAAGGAGCGGGAGAGACGGGCCACCTCGTCCTCGGCGTCGTCCTCCACGGGGATGCGGATGCCCAAGTCCTCGGTGCGGGCCACGTGTTCGACGGCTTCCGTGAGCTTGTCGACAGGGCGCAGTCCGGCGCGGGCGACCGCGAGGCCTGCGGCGCCGGCGCCGAGGACTCCGACGCCGGAGACCAGGAGGAGGATCAAGGCCAGGTCGTTGAGGGTCTTCTCGGTGTTCTTGAGGGGGACCGCGATGAGGAGTGCGGTGTCGGGGTACAGCTGGGGCGGGCCGCCCGGGCCCTGGACGAGCAGAGGAGTGGTGAACACGCGGACGGCATTGCCGTCGCTGTCGGTGCCGTCCCGGATGATCCCGTCGAGGGGGTTCCCCTTGCCGCTGCCCGCTTCCTTGATCACGTTCTTGTCGGCGCTGGTGACCTTGACGGTGCCGGCCGAGGTCGAGGACACGCAGGGCGTCCCGTCCGCCTTGACCAGCTGAATGTAGTTGTTCTGCGTCCGCAGTCCCCTGTTGCCGGTCTGGTCGTTCTTGTCAGTCTGGTCGTTCTGGTCGGTCGGGACTGTGTGGGGGCAGGCAAGGAGGAGCTCCGCCACCTGGCTGTACCGCTGTGGCTCCGACATCTTCCTGAGGTCGGCGTTGACCTGGTCGTACAGCTTCCCCTGCACGATGAACCAACAGGTGACCGAAACCGCCGCCACCGCAAACGCCACAGCGGCAGCGACGAGCATCGCCAGCCGCGACCGAATCGGCAGCGTCTGGAAGCGGCGCAGGACCTTCCTCACTCCGCGCCACCCTGCCGCAGCACATACCCGACGCCCCGCACCGTGTGCACGAGGCGCGGCTCGCCGCCCGCCTCCGTCTTCCGGCGCAGGTACATCACATACACGTCCAGAGAATTGGAGCTCGGCTCGAAGTCGAAGCCCCACACCGCCTTCAGGATCTGCTCACGCGTGAGCACCTGACGCGGGTGTGCCATGAACATCTCCAGGAGGGTGAACTCCGTGCGGGTCAGCTCCACCGGGCGCCCGCCCCGCGTCACCTCCCGGGTCGCCAGGTCCATCCGCAGGTCGGCGAAGGTCAGTGCCTCGTCCTCGTGGAGGGCCCCGGCAGCCGCCGCGGCGGCGTACGAGCTGCGCCGCAGCAGGGCACGGACGCGCGCGAACAGCTCGTCCAGCTCGAAGGGCTTGACCAGGTAGTCGTCGGCGCCGGCGTCCAGGCCCGTCACCCGGTCACCGACGGTGTCGCGCGCCGTCAGCATCAGGATCGGTGTCGTCGTGCCCGCCCCCCGCATGCGGCGGGCCGCGGTCAGGCCGTCCATGCGCGGCATCTGGATGTCGAGGACGACCAGGTCGGGCTGGTACGCCGTCGCCTTCTCCAGGGCGTCGGCACCGTCGACCGCGACCTCCGTCTCGTAGCCCTCGAAGGCGAGGCTGCGCTGGAGTGCTTCGCGCACGGCCGGCTCGTCGTCGACGATCAGGATGCGCTGCGGGTCACGGTCGCCATCGGCGGGGCTCATGGGCTTCGGATTCCTCGGGTGCGGTGGGACGACAGGAGCTGAGGGGGCCGGCACTGCTGAACGCCTTCAGCCTCGCATGTTTCCCTGCGGACACGTGAAGAGCAGGAGCGGCGGGCGGGGATCAGCCGCGCATCGTCGAGAGCCGGTTCAGCGGCACCTTGCGGCGGTGCGGGCGGGCGGCCGTGGTGTGCAGGCCCATCAGCTGCGGGGCCACCTCAGGCGCCCGCGTCGTCGGTGCGTGCAGTTCGTACGCCACCTCGAGGGCCAGGGCGAGACCGGCCGGGTTGCTGCCGGCGACGGAGTGGGAAACCTGCTGGATCATGACGCACTCCCTACTGGACCGGACGGCCCCTGGATCAGCTGGTGGAACCGGACCGCAGCGTGGCCAGGTCGGACTTGACGGTGTTGATCGGGATGGCGAAGCCGAGGCCGACGCTGCCGGCGTCCGACGAACCCGAGGACGACTGCGAACTGGCGGAGTACATCGCGGAGTTGATGCCGATGACGTTGCCCGCGGCGTCGATCAGCGCGCCGCCGGAGTTGCCCGGGTTGAGGGACGCGTCGGTCTGGATCGCCTTGTACGTGGTCGTCGAGGAACCGGTGTCGCCGTTGAACTGCTGGCCGCCGAAGGAGAACGGCCACCGGCCGTCACCGCCGCCCTGGCCCTGCCCCTGGTTCTGGCCCTCGTCGGTCGAGACGGTGACGTCGCGGTTCAGGGCCGAGACGATGCCGCTGGTGACCGTGCCGCTCAGGCCCTCGGGGGAGCCGATCGCCACGACCGTGTCGCCGACCTGGACGCCGGAGGAGTTGCCGAGCGTGGCCGGCTTGAGACCGGAGGCGCCCTCCAGCTTGATCAGGGCGAGGTCCTTCTTGCTGTCGGTGCCGACGACCTTCGCGGTGTACGACTTCCCGCTGCTGGTCGTCACCTTGATCGACGAGGCCCCGGAGATGACGTGGTTGTTGGTGACGATCTCGCCGCCGCTGGTGATGATCACGCCGGAGCCGGTCGACGAGCCGTTGCTGAGGGTGGCGCTGATCTCGACCACGCTCGGGCTGACGGCCGCGGCGATCGTGGCGACGTCGCCCTTCTTGCCGGCCGGCACCACATTGGTGCTGGTGCTGCTGGTGGCGACGATGTCGTTGCCCGTCAGCTCCTGGAAGGCGTACGCGGTGCCGCCGCCGATCGCCGCGGCGACGATCGCCACGGCTGCCAGCAGGGCCAGGGGGCCCCGGGCCCGCTTCTTCGGCGCCGGAGCGGCGGGCTCGACCGTGACCTGCTGCGCCGGCGGCTGCGCCGGCGGGGGCGGCCACTCGGGGTTCACAGGGGAGGAGGCGTGCTGCGGGGTGCCCTGCTGCGGGTTCCCGTAGCTGTCATAGCTCTCGTACTCGCCGCTGCGGCGGAAGCTCTCGGTCATGACAACGAGCTTGAACCGTGACCATGAGAGCTTCCTGAGTGCCGGCTGAGAAGCCCGGCAGAACCTTGTTTGCCCGATATAAAGGCGGTACTCGCAGCTCGGGCCGCTCTCTCAGACAGGCTTCACAAAAGCGCCCCGACAGGGGCGACGAACGACGGCCGAACCGGCGGAGCTACTCGCAGCCGCAGGAGCTTCGAGCCACCAGGCGCGAAGGAAACGTCTTCAACCGCTCCCGCCGGGCGCCGGCGACTCGCAGCCCGTCGTCGAGTACGAGGTCCACGGCCGCCCGGGCCATCGCGGAGCGGTCCGAGGCGATGGTGGTCAGGGGCGGGTCGGTCAGCGCCGCCTCCTTGATGTCGTCGAAGCCGGCCACCGCCAGCCGGCCCGGCACGTCGATGCGCAGCTCGCGGGCGGCCCGCAGCACGCCGATCGCCTGGTCGTCGGTGGAGCAGAAGATCGCTGGCGGCCGCTGCGGCCCGGAGAGGATCTCCAGCGCCACGCGGTAGGCGTCGTAGCGGTTGTACGGCGCCTCGAAGAGCCGCCCCTCGGTGGAGATCCCGGCCTCGTCCATCGCGCGCCGCCAGCCCTCGACGTGGTCGGAGACGGGGTCGCCGACCGCCGGGGTCTCGGCGGTGCCGCCCATACAGGCGACGTAGTCGTAGCCGTGCTCGATGAGGTGGCGTACGGCGAGCTGGGCGCCGCCCAGGTCGTCGGTGACGACGGCGACGTCGTCGATGGCCTCGGGCCGCTCGTGGAGGAGGACGACCCGGGCGTCCCAGGCCTCGATCTCGGCGGCGGCCTGGTCGTTGAGGGCGTGCGAGACGAGGATGAGCCCGGAGACCCGCATCCCCAGGAAGGCGCGCAGGTAGTGGACCTCGCGCTCGCTGACGTAGTCGGTGTTGCCGACGAGCACCATCTTTCCGCGCTCGGAGGCGGCCTGTTCGACCGCGTGCGCCATCTCCCCGAAGAAGGGCTGGCGGGCGTCCGGGATGATCAGGCCTATGAGGTCGGTGCGTCGGGACGCCATCGCCTGGGCGACCCGGTCCGGCCGGTACCCCAGCTCCTTGATGGCGGCGAGGACACGCTCGCGCGTGGCCGGGGCGACCGGCCGGGGTCCGTTGTTGATGACATAACTGACGACGGCGGTCGAAGTTCCCGCCAGCCGTGCCACATCATCCCGAGTCACCTTGGCCACGCGCGGAGTCTACGCGGATATACCGGCCCTGGGCAGGGCGAGAAGGAGCTTGCCTCCACGCCCTCTGTGCGGAAGCAATGCCCCTTCCGGCGGTCCGCTATGCCTCGGCCGCCACCTCGGTGCTGTCCAGAGCGGCGGTCTCGTCCGCATCCTCCGGCTTTGCCCGGTCTGCCTTGGCCTTGGCCTCGTCGGAGACGCGATCGGCCTTCTCGGGAGTAACGAATCGATAACCGACGTTCCGGACGGTCCCGATCAGCGACTCGTGCTCGGGGCCGAGCTTGGCGCGCAGGCGTCGTACGTGGACGTCGACCGTCCGGGTACCGCCGAAGTAGTCGTAGCCCCAGACCTCCTGCAGCAGCTGCGCACGCGTGAAGACGCGGCCCGGGTGCTGAGCGAGGTACTTGAGGAGCTCGAACTCCTTGAAGGTGAGGTCGAGGACCCGCCCCTTGAGCTTCGCGGAGTACGTCGCCTCGTCGACCGACAGGTCGCCGTTGCGGATCTCCATGGGGGAGTCGTCGTTGACGATCTGCTGCCGGCCCATGGCCAGCCGCAGTCGCGCCTCGACCTCCGCCGGGCCGGCGGTGTCGAGGAGCACGTCGTCGATGCCCCAGTCGGCGGTGACGGCCGCGAGGCCGCCCTCGGTGACGACGAGGACGAGTGGACAGCCGGGGCCCGTGGAGCGCAGCAGCTGGCACAGGCTGCGGACCTGGGGCAGGTCACGGCGGCCGTCGACGAGGATGACGTCGGCACCGGGGGTGTCGACGAGGGCGGGGCCCTCCGCCGGAGCCACTCGCACGTTGTGCAGGAGCAGGCCGAGGGCGGGGAGCACCTCTGTCGACGGCTGGAGGGCATTGGTCAGGAGCAGCAGAGAACTCATCAGTCTGGTTCCTCCTCGGTCCCTGCGAGGACGTATGGCGGTGCGGCACTGCTCTGCGATCCCGGGGCCCCGTACACCTGCGGTTTCCTTGCTTTTCCCGCTTCGTATACAACGCTTCCGAAAGCACAAAAGGACCCGGGGGCTACGCTGCCCGAGTCCTCTGCCCAGCAGAATAGCCCACATGAGCATCACTCCGGCAGGTCATGTGGCGCGATCCACCGTTCGTCCGAATCTTGAGACGGGCAGAGGGGGGCCTTTCCGTACGTTTCTGCGCACGGACGACGGTGTTGCGATCGATTCCGTATACGACCCGGGTGCGGTCGTATACGACGGCTCCACGCAACCTTCCGTTGTTCCCGTGTTCGTCGTCGCCCACGGGTTCACGGGCGATGTGGACCGGCCGCATGTCCGGCGGGTGGCGGAGGCGTTCGCGCAGTACGGGGCCGTGGTCACGTTCTCCTTCCGCGGCCACGGCGCCTCCGGCGGCCGCTCGACGGTCGGCGACCGTGAGGTCCTCGACCTGGCGGCCGCGGTGGAGTGGGCGCGGGGGTTCGGGCACGCGCGCGTGGTGACCGTCGGCTTCTCGATGGGCGGCTCCGTGGTGCTGCGCCACGCGGCGCTGTACGGACAGGGGCGCGAGGGGCGCACCGAAGCGGCGACGGACGCCGTGGTTTCGGTGAGTGCCCCCGCCCGCTGGTACTACCGGGGCACCGCCCCTATGCGGAAGCTCCACTGGCTGGTAACACGGCCGGAGGGCCGGCTGGTGGGCCGCTACGGATTCCGTACCCGGATCCACCACCGGGAGTGGGACCCGGTACCGATGTCCCCCGTGGAGGCCGTACCGCGGATCGCGCCCACGCCGCTGCTGATCGTGCACGGAGACCGGGACGGCTACTTCCCGGTCGACCACCCGCGCATGCTGGCCGACGCTGCCGGTGACCGGGGCGAACTCTGGCTGGAGCCCGGCATGGGCCACGCGGAACACGCGGCCACCGACGCTCTGCTGGCCCGTATCGGGACCTGGGGTGCCGCGCAGGCGGGCTAGCCTGACCGTGTACACCGCCGATCCACTACCAGAGGAACCGGATGCCGAAGGTCACGGTGCGCTACTGGGCCGCCGCGAAGGCCGCGGCCGGGGTCGCCGAGGAGCCGTACGACGCGGCCACCCTCGCCGAGGCGCTCGACGCCGTGCGCGCGCGACACCCCGGAGAACTCACGCGCGTCCTGCAGCGATGCTCGTTCCTCATCGACGGTGACCCCGTGGGCACCCGCGGACATGAGACGGTACGGCTGGCCGACGGCGGCACGGTCGAGGTGCTCCCGCCGTTCGCAGGAGGGTGACGATGACCAACCAGCCGTACGAGGGCTCGTACGACGCGTACGACCCGTATCAGCAGCAGCCCCAGCAGCAGGCGTGGACCGGCGAGCAGGGGCAGCAGCCGTACCAGGGCTACCAGGGGTACGACGACCCGCACGCCGCCCAGGCTCAGCAGTACCAGCAGTACACGCAGCAGTGGCAGGGGCAGACCTGGGAGGCACAGGGGGCGGCGTATGCCGAACCCGGCGTTGCAACTCCTGCAGCCGGCCCGGGGCACGACGCCCCCGGCGCTGCAGGCCTTGCCCACCCGTCCCGCCTGGGGGTCCCCCCAGGCCCTTCAGGCACTGGGGGAGGGACGACTACCCAAAGCGGTGAGGGCGAGGAGGACTCCGACTACGGCCCCGCGACCCTCGCCGGCAACTCCCGGATCACGGACGCCCAGCGCGCCCGTGAGGAGGGACGTTCCCCGATCATCGAGCCGGGCATGCAGCCGGCCGGGCTCACGGCGCTGCTGGGTCTGCTCGTGTCCGGTGCGGCGGCGGTCGGCTCGTACGCCCTGCTCGTCCCGCTCATCGCCCTGCAGGCGGTCACCGCGGCGGGCTGGTTCCGGCTGAACGGCATGTGGCCGGCCCGGCAGGGCATCGCGCTGGCGTTCCTGGGCGCGCTGGCCGCGGACGTCGCGCTGCTGGTGGCGGGCCGGGAGAACGCCCCCGCGGCGATCCTGGGCACCCTCGGCGTCTGGGTCCTGCTCTCCCTGGTCCTCCAGCTGCGCTCGCACGCGGACCCGGACGAGCGGATGTACGGCCTGATGGCGACCGTCGCCTCGGCGGCGCTGTCCATCGTCGCGGCCGGATACCTCGCGGCCGAGCCGGACGCGGTGACCGTCGGCGCGGCCGCCGTGGCGGTGGCCGTCCTGGCCCGCGCCCTGCCGCTGCCCACCCCGGCGTCGGTCGTGGTCTCGCTGCTCGCCGCGGCGGGGGCGGGCATCGCGGTCGGCGGGATGACCGGCTTCGGCGCGAAGGGTGCCCTGCTCGGCGCGGGCGCGGCGGCCTGCGCCCTGATCGGCCACCGGGTGGCGAGCTACGACTACCCGTCGAGGTTCGTCCACTTCACAGCGGGTGTGGCCCTGCCACTGACGGCGGCGGCACCGGTGGTGTTCGTGCTGGGGCGGGCGCTGGCGTAGGGCTGGACTGGGGGCGGCAGCCCCCAGCTCACGGCCGGACCGACCCCGGCAACCTCTGTCACAGCTGATCGACAACTCCCCGATCAAACCCCGGTGCAGGGTTACTCTCGCGCTGGACGGCCACCCGGTCGTCGTGACCGTCATCGTCGTCCGGCCAGGTGGGGGAAAAACCGAATGCGCGCCCTGCGAATACTTCTGATCGTCGTCGTGGTCCTGGGCGGCCTCTTCGTCATCGCGGACCGCGTCGCGGTCCACTTCGCCGAGAACGAGGCGGCGGACAAGGTGAAGACCACCGAGAACCTCGCCACCACCCCGGACGTGTCCATCAAGGGCTTCCCCTTCCTCACCCAGGTCGCCTCCGGCGAGCTGGACGACGTCGAGATCGGCATCAAGGACTACGAGGCCGACACCGGCACCGCCACCGGCGGCAACGGCGGCCCGAAGACGATCCGTATCGACGACCTGAAGGCCGACATGAAGGGCGTCAGCTTCTCCGGCGACTACAGCTCCGCCACCGCGGCCACCGCGACGGGCACCGCCACGATCGCCTACGACGAACTCCTCAAGGCGGCCAAGTCCGAGCCGACGCGGATCATCCCCGGCGTCAACGCCCAGGTCGTCGGCCTCTCCGACGGCGGCAACGGCAAGATCAAGGTGGACATCAAGGTCACCGCCGCGGGCGCCGCGCAGACGTATCCCGTGCTCAGCTCGGTGACCGTGGACGGCGACACCGTCAAGGTGCACGCGGACAACCTGCCCAAGCTGGTCGTCGACCTCGCCGACTCCCGCATCCGGTCGATCACCGACTTCCAGCAGGCGATCCACCAGCTGCCGGGCGGCGTGAAGCTGGACAGTGTGCAGGCTGGGCAGAACGGTGTGGAGATCACGGTGAAGGGTTCGAACGTCAGGCTCGCGGGGTAGTACGACGGGCGGTGGACGCAAGGTGTCCGAAAGACGAGACGCTCATGTCCGCACCGTAGATGTGATGACCGATACATCCGCCCGGGGACCGTGCCGGTACGGCCCGGGCGGTGATCAGTTCTCACATCCCGGACGATCGCGTCTCACAATACGACATGGCGGTGACACGCCCCGTTGTCCGTCCCTACGATCGAGCCCATGAAGCGACAGGCGGACCTCACGAAGCGGCGGGCAGTCGACCTGTGCCGCGTCGCCGCCATGCTCTGTCGCCCCTTCTGAGCGGAAGGCCCAGACCTCCGCATCCCCCCGCCCTGCTCAGGGCACCCGTGCGCGCCCCGGCCCACCGCCGGAGGCATCCCGCACCCCCTGCACTCGCACGCCCCGCCGCAACTGCCCCGGAGGAGAAAGAGCATGAGCCGCAGCGACGTCCTGGTCGACGCCGACTGGGTCGAGGCCAACCTCGACAACCCGAACATCGCGATCGTGGAGGTGGACGAGGACACGTCCGCCTACGAGAAGAACCACATCAAGAACGCGATCCGCATCGACTGGACCAAGGACCTGCAGGACCCGGTCCGCCGCGACTTCATCGACCAGGAGGGCTTCGAGAGGCTCCTGTCGGCCAAGGGCATCGCCAACGACACGCTGGTGATCCTCTACGGCGGCAACAACAACTGGTTCGCGTCCTACGCCTACTGGTACTTCAAGCTGTACGGCCACGAGAGCGTCAAGCTGCTCGACGGCGGCCGCAAGAAGTGGGAGCTGGACGCCCGCGAGCTGGTCGAGGAGGTCCCGGAGCGTCCCGCGACCACCTACACCGCCAAGCCGCAGAACAAGGCGATCCGCGCCTTCCGCGACGACGTGGTGGCGGCCATCGGTTCGCAGAACCTGGTCGACGTCCGTTCGCCCGACGAGTTCTCCGGCAAGCTGCTCGCTCCCGCGCACCTGCCGCAGGAGCAGTCGCAGCGTCCGGGGCACGTCCCGTCCGCGCGCAACATCCCGTGGTCGAAGAACGCCAACGACGACGGCACCTTCAAGTCGGACGACGAGCTCAAGGAGCTCTACGCCGAGGAGCAGGTGGACCTGGCCAAGGACACCATCGCCTACTGCCGCATCGGTGAGCGCTCGGCCCTGACCTGGTTCGTCCTGCACGAGCTGCTCGGTGTCGAGAACGTCAAGAACTACGACGGCTCGTGGACCGAGTACGGCAGCCTCGTCGGCGTCCCGATCGAGCTCGGCGCCAACAAGTAAGAACTGCAGCAGGCCCAGCAGCAAGCGAACAGACCGCAAATCCCGACCGGCCTTCCTCCGGTCAGACCCCTCTTGGAGAAAGACATGTGTGGAGCGAAGGCCGGCGGCCCGGACGCCTCGACGATCAAGCCCGGTGAGACCACCATCCAGGGCCAGGTGACGAAGGACGGCGAGCCCGTCGTCGGCTACGTCCGTCTCCTGGACTCGACCGGTGAGTTCACCGCGGAGGTCCCGACCTCCGCCACCGGACAGTTCCGCTTCTACGCCGCCGAGGGCACCTGGACCGTCCGTGCCCTCGTCCCCGGCGCCACCGCGGACCGCACGGTCGTCGCCGAGCAGGGTGGCCTCGCGGAGGTCGCGATCGCGGTCTGACGACCCGCCCGACCAGGGGCCGCACCCTCCGGGGTGCGGCCCTTCGGCATGTACGGGCCTACGCTGGAGGCATGCTGGCACGTCGCCGTCACGTGTATTTCGCCATGATGGGCACCTGCATCACGCTGTTCGTCCTGGCCTGGGGAGTCGTACGCATCTGGTCGGTCCCGGTGGCCGTCGGGATGTGCGTGGTCGCGATGGTCATCCCCCCGGTCGCCGCGATGGTCGCCAACCGCAGGGGCCCGGACGACCGCTGGTGGGACGACCCGTCAGGCGACCCGAAGTCCGACGAGTGGTGGGACGAACTGGACGGCAAGAAGCGCCCGAGGCCCTAGCGTCCCGGTCGACCGGCTCAGTGGACCGGCTCAGTAGACCAGCGCCTGCGTTTCGTCGCCGAGCGCCTCCTGGACGAACACCTGTGCCCCCGCGATCCGTACGCCCTCGAGGACGTCCTTCTCCGTGATGTCCCGGCGGGCCGCGCACTGGGTGCACAGGGTGACGTGGCCGGCGGCGAGGATCGCGTCGAGCAGGTCGGGCAGCGGGGCCGCGTGCGGGAGTTCGAACTCGGCGGCGCGGCCCGGCAGGGCGAACCATGCGGACTCGCCGGTCAGCCACAACGAGACGTCGACGCCGCTGGCCACGGCCACCGCCGCCACAGTGAACGCCTGCGAGCACCGCTCGGGCGCATCGGCCCCCGCCGTCACCTTGATCACGAGCTTCTTCGCCATGGCCGAATCGTAATCAACTCCCCTACAACCAGCAGTGCCGGCCATGGGTCTCCTGTGAGCGCGCGTACGGAATGCGCGCTTCAACTTTGTGGGGGGACGTGTTGGAAGTAACCGAAGAGGTGGTCGAAGCACCGGTTGCGGAGGTTGCGCCGGATGCGCCCGCCGTGCCCGGCCGCCGCGGCCGCACCGCTCTGCTCATCGCCGGTGCCGCACTCCTCGGCGTGGTCGCCGGCACCTGCACCGGCTACCTGATCCAGGCCGACCGCAGCCCGACGGCGCTGCCCCCGCTGTCCCAGCCCAAGCTCGCACAGGCGACGGGCAAGGCCCCCGAGCCACTGTCGGCGGCCCAGGACCGTCAGGTGAAGACCGACGGTGACCTGCGCAAGCTGCTGCTCAAGAAGCCGCGCGGCGCGAAGGCGGCGCCCTGGCTGGGCGGCGACGCCTGGATGGACCTGACCGCGTACGCCGAGGACTTCGAGAAGCCCGGAACCATGTTCGGCAACCTCGTCCGCGACGAGTTCCGCCGCGCGGCCGTCACCGGCTGGGAGACCGACGGCAGACAGACCGTGGAGATCCGGCTGGTCCAGTTCCGCCAGCAGGAGTCCCTGGAGGCCGCCGACTCCAGCGACAACGGCCAGTACTGGGCGGACCGGAAGTCCGCCACCGACAGCTGGTCCGTCCCCGGAACGGGGAGCGGTATGGCGTACGTCCACAACCGGCCGGAGGGCAAGGCCGGCTATGTGCCGCTGTACAGCGCGGAGGCCCACGCCTACCGCGGTGACATCGCCATGGAGGTCTGGATCTACGACAGCAGGCCGATCACCAAGGCCAGGATCATGGACCTGGCCGAGCGGCAGATGGAGCGGCTGTGAGCGAGAACGTCAACGAGCAGCCGGCCGAGCCGGTTGAGCCCACTGTGGCTTCCGTGGAGCCCGGCGCCCCCGCGGTGCCCGCAGCCCCCGTCGGCAAGCCACGCCGACGCGGCCGTATCGCCGCCGTCGCCGGGTCCGCCCTGCTCGCCGTGGCAGTTGCCGCCGGCGTCGGCTACACCGTCGTCACCGTGAACGGTGCCGATCGCGACGCCGGTGCGGCCGTCTGGAAGTTCCCGAAGCAAAAGAGCGCCGACGACGAAAAGAAGGCCCGCGCCAAGGGGCTCTCCGGCATGCTCCTGACCTACACCAACGGCTGGAAGCGCGGTCCCGACCTCGGCAACTTCGCCGCCGACACCGAACTCAGCGGTGCCCAGGCCACCGCCCTGCGCAAGGAGTCGCTGCGGGACCTGCCGCGCACCCAGCGCAGACAGCTGGAGAAGCTGATCGACAGGCAGCACATCGAGGGCATGGCGATGCGCAGCTATGTGAAGGGGGCCGGCGCCGAGTTCTTCTCGGACACCGCCGTCGCCGTGAACATCCAGCTGTCCCAGATGAAGAACAGGGCCGCCGTCCGGAACATCTCGGCGTCCCAGAACGAGTTCCTCGGCAGGCTCGGCGGCTTCCGCAAGGGCCCGAAGATCGAGGGCTACAAGGAGGCCGCGTGCTTCCTGCCGCGCAAGGACTCCCACGAGCACCTCGAGGCGATGCTCTGCTCCGCCTACCGCGGAAACGTCCTGGTCACCGTCACCGCGGACGGGGTCAAGCCGTTCGACTCCAAGGGGATCGCAGAGCTCCTGAAGGACCAGCTCGACCGCATCGCCGAGCCGGGAGAGGCCGTATGACCGAGCAGACCGAACCCACAGTGCAGGTCGAGGCCGCAGTGCAGGTCGAGGCCACAGTGGAGACCGAGCGTGCAGTGCAGGTCGAGGCCACAGTGGAGACCGAGCGTGCAGTGCAGGTCGAGGCCACAGTGGAGACCGAGCGTGCAGTGCAGGTCGAGGCCACAGTGGAGACCGAGCCCGCCGTGCAGGCCGAGCCCGCCGTGCAGGCCGCGCCGCAGGCCGTCATGGCGCCGCCCCACCAACCACCGGCCCCTGTCCAGGACCCGGCCTCTGTCCAGCCACAGGCCCCTGCCCAGGACCCGGCCCCCGTCCAGGACCCAGCCCCTGGCCCGGCCCCGACCCCGGTGAAGAAGGACCGTCGTGTCCTGCGCGCAGCCCTCCGCTGGACCGCCGCCGTCGTGGTGTTCGCGGTGGCCGGTGCGGGGACGGCGTACGGCATCGCGGCGATGAAGCGGACCGACGTACCGGGACTGGCGACGCAGGCGGACGGGCGCTGGGACTACCCGACGCTCGTCAAGGCGCCGCTGCCGTCCGGCAGCCCGGAGCCCTTCGCCGAGGACAACACGGCCGGTGCCCACTATGCCGACCTGCGTGAACTCGTCCTGCCCGCACCCGAGGGAGCGGTGCAGGACAAGAAGCTGCGCGGCAAGGACGGCTGGCTGGCGACGAAGGACTTCCTGGCCGAGTACGCGCCGGGGTCCGCCCGCGACGACCTGCGGCAGGAGTTCGTCGACGACGGTCTGCGGCACATCGCGGCCCGCGGCTGGACCACTCCGGACGGCACGCGCACCCGCGTCTACCTGCTGCAGTTCGGCACGGCGGAGGTCGTCGACGACCTGTTCTCCCACGAGGCCCCGATCGACGGCCCCCGGCAGCAGCTGCGCGGCACGGAGGGTTCTGTCTTCGACACGGACTTCCCGGCCGAGGCCCACGACCACAACGTCGAGTACTCCGTCTACATCGAGAAGAGGCCGCGCGGCGCCGAACAGACCCGGCAGGGATACCTCTCCGCCGGTGACGTTCTCGCGGTGATCGTGCAGTCCAGGAAGGGCGGGGCGAAGGCCGTACCGTTCCGGCAGACGGTGGCCCTGCAGAGCGAGCTGCTCGGCTGAGTCCCGCTTGGGCGTACCTCACAAGGAGTGCCGGGCCCCGGCCGCGTAAGCTGGGGCCCGGCCTTTGTGTACCGCCCACCCTCAGCTCATCAAGGAGCACCCCGTGCTTGAGGCATTCTTCGAAGCCCTGCTGGTCCTGGTCTGCGTCGGCGTCCTCGCCTTCGCCGGGCTGACCGTGAAGAAGCTGTACCAGGGCCAGCGCTGACCCCCATCAAGGTCCCATCAAGGAACTGCCGACCCATGATCGAGATCCCGTCCGACCTCCACAAGGACCTCGTCCCCCTCGCCTTCCTGCTCGGCAACTGGGCGGGCGCGGGCGTGCACGACTTCCCCGGTGCCGAGAAGTGCAACTTCGGGCAGGAGGTCACCTTCAGCCACGACGGCCGGGACTTCCTGGAGTACCAGTCCCGCACCTGGGTGCTCGACAACGACGGCAACAAGGTGCGGCCGCTGGAGACCGAGCACGGCTTCTGGCGCATCGACGCCGACCGCAAGGTCGAGGTGACGATGGTCCGCGACGACGGCGTCGTCGAGGTCTGGTACGGCGAGATGGCCGACAAGAAGCCGCAGATCGACCTGGTCACGGACGCGGTCGCCCGGACGGCCGCCTCCGGCCCGTACAGCGGCGGCAAGCGCCTGTACGGCTACGTGAAGAGCGACCTCATGTGGGTCGGCGAGAAGCAGACCCCCGAGGTCGAGCTGCGCCCCTACATGTCGGCGCACCTGAAGAAGGTCGTAACCCCGGAGGACGTCGAGCGCTGGGCCAAGGCCCTGCCGGACGACATGCCGGACGACGGCATCGCGTTCTTCAAGTAGTACGGCTCCGCAAGTAGTACGGCTCCGCAAGTAGTACGGCTCCGCGTTTTTCAAGTAGTTCTGACAAGTACAAGTAGTTCTAGACTCTTCGGTGTGGTGAGCACCGACTGGAAGAGCGACCTCAGGCAGCGCGGCTACCGGCTGACGCCGCAGCGGCAACTCGTGCTCGAAGCCGTGGACGCCCTGGAGCACGCGACCCCCGACGACATCCTCACGGAAGTGAAGAAGACGGCGTCGGGGGTCAACATTTCCACCGTCTACCGGACGCTGGAGCTGCTGGAGGAGCTCGGACTGGTCAGCCACGCCCACCTGGGGCACGGCGCGCCGACGTACCACCTCGCGGACCGCCACCACCACATCCACCTGGTCTGCCGGGACTGCCAGAACGTGATCGAGGCCGATGTGTCGGTGGCCGCCGAGTTCACCGCGAAGCTGCGTCGGGAGTTCGGCTTCGAGACGGACATGAAGCACTTCGCGATCTTCGGCAGGTGCCGGGACTGTGCGCTGAAGAGTTCAACTACCGAGTCGTAGGCTTGTGCATATGAAGAGCCCCCTCCTGTCCCTGCCCGGCGCCGTCCCCGCCGAGGGCGTGGACGAAGGCGTCGCCGCCCACTACGGCGAACTGTTCCGTGAGCAGCGCGCCCTCGCCGACGGCACCGGCTTCGTCGACCTCTCGCACCGCGGGGTGGTCACCGTGACCGGCGAGGACCGCCTGAGCTGGCTGCACCTGCTCCTCACCCAGCACGTCAGCGACCTCCCGGCCGGCCAGGCCACCGAGGCGCTGATCCTCTCCGCGCACGGTCACATCGAGCATGCGCTCTACCTGGTCGACGACGGCGAGACGGTCTGGGCCCACGTCGAGCCCGGCACGCAGGACGCGCTGATCGCGTACCTGGAGTCGATGAAGTTCTTCTACAAGGTCGAAGTCGCCGACCGGACGGCCGAGTTCGCGGTCGTACACCTGCCGGCCGGTTCGATCGCGGAGGTGCCGGACGGCGTCGCCGTACGCGAGACGTCGTACGGCCGCGACCTGTTCCTCCCGCGCGCGGACCTCGAGTCGTACGCGGATAAGGCCGGCCCTCCGGCCGGGATCCTGGCCTACGAGGCCCTCCGCGTCGAACACCACCGCCCGCGCCTGGGCTTCGAGACCGACCACCGCACCATCCCGCACGAGCTGGGCTGGATCGGCACGGCGGTGCACCTGCAGAAGGGCTGCTACCGGGGCCAGGAGACGGTGGCGCGCGTGCAGAACCTCGGGAAGCCGCCGCGCCGCCTGGTGTTCCTGCACCTGGACGGCAGCGAGGTCCACCTCCCCACCCCCGGCACGGAGCTCCGCCTCGCCGACGAGGACCCCGACGGCCGCAAGATCGGCTTCATCACGACCTCCGTACGCCACCACGAGCTGGGCCCGGTCGCGCTGGCCCTGGTGAAGCGGAACGTGCCGGTGGACGCGCGGCTGGTGGCGGGCGATACGGCGGCGGCGCAGGAGACGGTCGTAGAACCGTAGGCGCCGGGTCCGGGTCAATACACCTAGATCTCCACGAGCACGGTGAAGGGTCCGTCGTTGGTCAGCGACACCCGCATCTGCGCGCCGAAACGACCCGTCTCCACCGTCGCGCCGAGGGCTCGCAGCTGGGCGACGACCTCGTCGACGAGGGGTTCGGCGACCTCGCCGGGAGCGGCGGCGTTCCAGGTGGGCCGCCGCCCCTTGCGCGCATCCCCGTACAGGGTGAATTGACTGATCACCAGCAGCGGCGCATCCACATCACTGCAGGACTTCTCGTCCTGCAGCATGCGGATCGACCAGAGTTTGCGCGCGAGTTGGGCGGCCTTCTCCTTGGTGTCCTCATGCGTCGCCCCGACAAGGACGCAAAGCCCCTCGCCGATGATCTCCCCGACCGTCTCACCGTCGACGACGACGCTCGCGCCGTCCACTCTCTGCACCACTGCACGCATGAACCCATCATGCCGTGCGCCCGGAAACGGGCCGGAGGAGCCCGGGAGACGCCTGGGGGAGACCCCTGAAGGGTGCCCGACTGGACCTTCCTTTTGATCCTTAACCCCCCATCTGGGGCCGATCGGGGGCACTCGGTCACATAGCGGCCACTTGGGGTGGCACGATGCTTCCACACGCCGGTCGAGGGGACGGTTGAGGCACATGAGCACACCGAGTATTGGGCAGCCTCCTGGGGCAGTCTCGCTGATTCGTACAGGAGAGCGGAGACCTCTGCGTCCGCCCACGCAGCGCACGGACAGCCCGGACAGCGCGACCGGCGGGGACAGTGGTGACGGCTCGGGCGGCCCGCAACTGCCCGCCGGCCCGCCCGAGCACGGCCTGGCCGTGCTGAGCCTGCCCGAACTGCGCACCCTGCGCCGGGACGCGCAGCGCGAGGAGGCCGACCTCAGCTATGTGCGGCGGCTGCTGCAGGGCCGTATCGACATCCTGCGGGCGGAACTGACCCGCCGCTCGCCGGCAGGTGCGGGCTCCGTGGTCGAACGGCTGCCGGAGATCCTCACGGACGCCCCGGCCCGCCACCGCTCCTCCGCCCGCCATGTGACGCTGGGCACGCCGTACAACGAGGAGTACGGGCAGCTGGCCGCGGACATGCTCGCCGAGGTCGAACTCTCCGACCTGGCCGCGCGCACCGACCTGGAACTGAACACGGCGATGGGCCGACTGGTCCGCTACGAACAGCAGGTGTCCCTCAGGCGCCAACGCCTCCAGCGGACAACGGACAACTGCAGCGGCGAAATCGCCCGCCGCTACCGCGAGGGGGAGGCCCAGGTCGACGACCTGTTGATCTGAGCCCTGGGACGTCCTTCCCGTTCCGGGCTCCGCAGGCTGGCGGGGGTGTCCGCCGTAGAGGCGCTTCGTGGACTCCGTCCGGTGTGGCGTTCGGTGCTGAGGCCGCCGTGGGGCGTGTCGGCCGTAGCGCCGGTCGGCGCCCCGTGCCTGTCCGGCGTTCGGGGCCGGGGGAGCGTGGTTGTCGTAGCGCCGGGCAGTGCCATTCAGCCTGGCTGGTGTTCGGGGGTCGAGGTTTGCCGTCCCGATCCCCTGCCCGCCCGTGGGGGTGTGGTCGTCGTAGCGACGGTCGGTGCACTCCGGCCTGTCTGGTGTTTGGGGTCGGGGGCGTGGTCGCCGTAGCGTCGGGCCGTGCTCTCCAGCCCGTCCGGCGTTTGAGGACGAGGCCGTTCAGTCCGATCGGGGTCCGGGGGCAGCCCCGAAACGGGGTGCGGGGGCGGAGCGCCGAAGAGGGGTCCGGGGGAAGCCCCGCGAGGGGTGCAGGGGCGGAGCCCCTGGTGGGGTCGAAGGGGCGGCAGCCCCTGGGGATGGGACGGGTAGGGGCGGCAGGGGCGAGGAAATCCGCGCGACACCACCCCACGCTCCACCTACCGTGATCCCATGACCCCGGCGCACCCCGACATCGACGTCCGCCCGATCACCGAGCCCGAGTTCCCCGAGTGGATCCGCGCCGTGAAAGTGGGATTCGTACAGCAGCCCCACGTCTGGGAACCCGAACTCGAAGCCCGCCGCCCCCAGTTCGAGCCGAATCGATACTTCGGCGCCTTCGACGGCCCCCGCTGCGTAGCAACCTTCCGCTCCTTCGACCAGGAGGTCACCGCGGTCGGCGGCACCCCCGTCCCCGCCAACGCCATCTCCGCCGTCACCGTCACCGCCACCCACCGCCGCCGCGGCCTGCTCACCCGCATGATGAGCCAGGACCTCACCACCGCCAAGGAGCGCGGCGACATCGTGGCCACGCTCATCGCCGCCGAGTACCCGATCTACGGCCGCTACGGCTTCGGCCCCGCCACCACGGCCGCCGAGTGGACCGTGGACGTCCCGCGCTCAGGCCTCGACCCCCGCTGGTCCCGCCCGGCCGACGGCGGCCGTATCGACCTCGTGGACCCCGAGGACGTCCGCAAACTCGGCCCCGAACTCCACGACCGCGTCCGCCGCGCCACCCCCGGCGCCGTCAGCCGCGGCGACCGGTGGTGGCTGCAGCACACGGGCGCCGTTCGGGTCGACCCGAAGTGGACCGAGCCGTTCTTCGCCGTGTACCGCGCAGCGGACGGCGAGGTCGAGGGCCTGGTCGCCTACGAGGTCGACGACAAGTGGGGCGACGCCAAGCAGCCGCTGGACACGGCGACCGTACGGAGCCTGATCGCGGCGACCCCGGCCGCCGAGCGCGCCCTGTGGAGCTACCTGTGCTCCATCGACTGGGTCACCCAGGTCAAGAGCGGACAACGGGCCCCCGACGACCTGCTCCCCCTCCTCCTCCCCGACCCGAGGGCCGCCCGCATCACCAGCGCCGCGGACTGGCTGTGGGTGCGGATCCTGGATGTCGTACGAGCGCTGGAGTCGCGGACGTACGAGGGTTCGGGTTCCCTGGTGCTGGAGCTCGCCGACCGCGCCGGCCTGGCGGGCGGCCGCTACCGGCTGGAGGCGTCGGCGCAGGGCGCGTCCTGCACGCCGACCACCCAGAGCGCCGAACTCACGCTGGACATCGCTGAGTTGGGGCAGCTGTGGTTGGGCGACGAGTCGGTCGTGCGGCTGGCGGCGCTGGGCCGGGTGCAGGAAGAACGAGCGGGCGCCGCCCGAGTGGCCGACGCCCTGCTGCGTACGTCCAGGCGGCCTTGGTGCCCGGACATGTTCTGAGCCCCTTCCTTCCGAGGACGACTGACGACTCATCCGTAGCTGTGCTCTTCAGTTGTGACCGTTCAGTTGTGACCGTGTTCTCACGGGTGGAGCTGTTCAGTTGTGGCTGTACTGATGGAGCTGTTCAGTTGTCGGTGTTCGGTTGTGGCTGTGCGCTTGGTGCAGACTGACCGGGCTCCCGGCTCCCCTCCGGAGGGGAGCCCGGCCAGCCGGATCCTGGGTCGGCGAACCCGTCAGGTTCGGCCGGGCCGGGCTCAGCCGGACTGGGCGAGCAGCATCACGAGGATGACCGCTCCGATGCCGCTGATCGTGGTGTTCCTGGCCTTGAGTCCGATGGACAGGGCGGCGAAGGCGATGATGCCCATCGGTCCGTACTTCCACTGGACGAGGTTCTCGAATCCGATGGCGAGGGCGGCGACGGCGAGGGCGATGAGCGGCATGACGGTCCCTCCTTCGGGACGGGGAGGCGGACCCCTGGTTGCGGCCAACCCTCCAGAAGTTTGACCATGTTGTTGAAGTTGGCGACCAACTTCTCTGTACTTATCTCCGCTTGGAAGCGGCTTATAACCACCTTCCCTGGAACTGCCCAAAGATGGCGGGAAGTTGTAGTGTTTGGTCGTGGACCCGAAACACGCCTCCGTCAATGGGCGGAAGAGGTCGCAGCGGCCACAGACGTCACAGACGTCACACCGAGACGTGGCAGACGAGCTGCGCGCCCGCATCAGGTCGGGCGAGCTCAAACCGGGTCAACGCATGCCCACGCAGGCGAAACTGGCCGACGAGTTCGGCGTCGAACGCGGCGCGGTACGCCAGGCCCTGCGCATCCTGCAGGCGGAGCACCTGCTGACCAACGTGTCGAAGGGCGCACCCGCGACCGTCGCCCCCGACCTGGGCCTGAGCAGGGCCCTGACCGGCCCCGGAGCCCCGCCGCTGCCGACCACGGTGGCCCTGGCCCCGCGCATAGCGGACGCCTTCGCCGCGCATCACGTGGAGATAGACGCCCTCTGTCTGACCGCGGTCTCGCTGACCCTCGCCATCGGCGAACCGCTGCGCCGGATCCATGCCGGACAGCTGAAACCGGCCAAGCTGGACGTCCGCGTACTGCTGCCGAGCCGCGACATCGATCTGGCGTTCCCGATCCCGGTGGACCCGTCCGCCGACGGCCGGCTGCAGCGCCGCTGGCTGGCCAACCGCAATGCCCAGGGCCAGGTGCTCCAGCACAACCTGCTGGCCCTGCGCGCCACCCACGGCATCGACGTGAACGTCACCTTCCGCGCCCTGCCCTTCACCCCGCCCGTGAAGCTGTACCTGCTCAACGGCATGGAGGCGCTCTTCGCGTACTACACGCTCACGCGGCGCGAGGAGGAGATCGACCACGAGTACCTGGAGATGTACGACGCCGAGGGCACCCAGTCGATGCTGTTCGCCTTCGAACAGGGCCCCGGCCTGCGCGACACCACCTTCGTCGAGCAGTCGCACCTGTGGTTCAACGCACTGTGGGAGACGATCAGTTCGGAGCTTGTGCTCACGAGCTGATGTCTCCCACAGCGACTGAGGCAGCGGCCGAACGGGCCGCGGGCCGCCTTCCGCTCATAGAGCGGGCCCCGCGACCAGCAGGGCGAGCACGACGGCCCCGATGGAGCTGACAGCCGGGTTCTTGGCCTTGATGCCTATGGTGAGCAGCAGCAGACCGATGATGCCGGTGACGCCGTACTTCCACTGAACGGTCTGCTCGATGCCGACGACGAAGACGGCGGAGAGGAGGGCGAGGACGGGCATGGTGGTTCCCCCTTCAGGCTTCGCGGGGCGGGACGGTGCGTGGGGGGTGAGGCGGATCCGAGGAAGTCCAAGTCCAAGGAAGCCCAAGGAAGTCCAAGGAAGCAAAACTTCCGCCAAGTGGACCAAGTTGGCAACCAACTTCAACTAAGTTATCCCCACTTGGCAGCCACTCATAAACAAGTCAGAAACAACTCCCCGTAGATGGATCCGAGTTGTAGCGTTTGGTCGTGACCCAGGAGAACGTGGCAGTGAACGGCAGCAGAAGGCTCTCGCCCCAGGAGATCGCCGACATCCTGCGGGAACGGATCAACAACGGCGACCTCAAGGCCGGAGACCGCCTGCCCACCCAGGCCGAACTGGCAGACGAGTTCGGCGTGGAACGCGGCGCCGTCCGCCAGGCCCTGCGCGCCCTCCAGCAAGACGGGTTGCTCACCAATGTCAGCAAGGGAAGCCCCCCACGGATCGCGGAGCCGCCGGCGCCCGCTCGGGGGGAGCCGCAGCCGACGATGGTGGGGCTGGCGCCGCGCCTCAAAGTAGCTTTCGCGGAACCGCACGTACACATCGACGTCGTGTGCCACACGGCGGAGACACTGATGGTGGCCCTCGGTGAACCGGTCCGCCAGATACACGAGGGGAGCATCCGCCCCGAGACGATCGCCGTGCGCATTCTCGTGCCCTCCCGGAAGATCAACCTCGCCTTTCCGGTGCTGGTCGAGGGCCGCAGTGACGACGACCCGGTCCACCAGCGCTGGCTGTCGATGCGCAATGCCCAGGTGCAGGTGCTCAAGCACAACCTGATGGCCCTGCGGTCCACACACGGCATCGACGTCCAGGTCACCTTCCGGGCCCTGCCTTTCACCCCGCCGATCAAGATGTACGTGCTCAACGGGGAGGAAGTCCTGCTCGGCTACTACGTCCTCACCGAACGCGAGGAGGAGTACGAGAGCCAGACCCTGGAGATGTACGACGCCCTGGGCTCCCAGTCGCTCCTCTTCTCCTTCCTGCAGCGGGCCGGCCAACGCGACGCCGCGTTCGTGGAGGAATCCCAGAAGTGGTTCGACGCCCTCTGGGAAACCATCACGACGGACCTGACACTCTCCTAGTGACTAGTGACACGACGCAGACTGATCCGATGGCGGCACAGACCGAGAGACTGCAGGAGCTGATCGGGCACGCCCGCGTCGTGCTCTGGGACTTCGACGGACCGATCTGCCGGCTGTTCGCCGGGCACTCGGCGGAAGGGGTGGCGACCGACCTGGTGGACTGGCTCGAAGGCCGGGGGCTGCACGATCTCCTCACGGAGGACGAGCGGGACACCGAGGATCCCCATGCCGTGCTGCGCGCGGTCGACCGCCGGCACCCCGCCAGCGACCTGGTGGTGGAGGTGGAGGAACGTCTCACCCAGGAGGAACTGCGGGCGGTCCCCAAGGCCCAGCCGACCCCGTACGCGGACCCGCTGATCCGCACCTGGAAGGCGGTCGGCGCACGCTTGGCGATAGCCACGAACAACTCCCCGAAGGTCGTCCACGCCTACCTGACAGGCCGCGGCCTGCTCGACTGCTTCCTCCCGCACATCTACGGCCGCACCCAGGACCTGCAGTACCTCAAGCCCCACCCCCACTACCTCAACCGCGCCCTGACAGCCATGGGCGTGGCCCCCACCGGCGCCCTGTTCATCGGCGACACCCCGACCGACTGCGAGGCGGCCCGCCAGGCCGGAGTCCCCTTCCTCGGCTACGCGCGTAACGAGCACAAGGAGAAGCTGCTCCAGGTCGCCGGGGCGACGGACATCGTGGGGTCGTTGGAGCCGTTGTTGGAGGCATTGCGGGGATGATTGCCCCGGATCGGTGCGAATAGCCACATTTCGCTCACGTGGAAAGTTGTGAGCTGGAAAGTGATGAGCTCTTTAGTCTGTCCCACAGACGGAGCCGCTAACCTCGCTCCATCATGCCCCCGCAGCCTCACGAAAAGCGCCAATCGCCAGCGCATCGCCTGGCGCATCGCCTCTGGGAGGCCCGGCGCCGCCGAGGCGCGGCTGCTGTGCTCACAGGCCACCACAACACCAACTACGTCCTGCGGGTCGGGCTGATCCTCGCCGTGCTGCTCGGCATCGCGCCCTTCGTGCGGTTCAAGTACCGGGTGCCGTTGAAGACGGTGGAAGTCGTTCCGCGTATCTGGCCCAGTGAGGTCGATGTGCTCAAGGTCGTCTGCCGCCATCTGAGTGAAGTGCCGCGCGGTTTGGCCGTACCGGGCGACCGCTCCCTGCACCGCTATCTCAGGCACAGGCCCTCAGCGAGCGGAATCCCGACGGCCGTATCGACGACGAGCTGATGCGTGAGTTCGCGGCGTTCTTCGTCCGGACTGCTCAGGTGCCGGCCGAGGAACTCCCGGCGCCCCCCGAGGACTGGCCGGCCGACGGCGAGAGCGAGAAATTCCTGCACTGGCTCGTCGACTTCACTGAGAACCGCGTACACCTACCCAACCGCGACCGATTCGGTGACCTCTTCGACGCCGTGGGGATCCCGCTGGACGCGATGACGACGTTCAAGAAGAACCACCGCGGCCTGACTCGCCGCCCCTTCGTCCTCCTGCACACCGACGTCCACCGCGCCAACGTCGTCCTCCACCGCAAGGGGATCCCGGTGATCGACTGGGAGCTGGCGATATACGGCGATCCCCGCCACGACCTGGCGACGCACCTCGTGCGGATGGGGTACAGCGAAGACGAACGGCAGCGGATGATCGCCCTGTGGGCCAAGGCCATGGAGGAGGCCGACCTCGGCCCCCTTACCGAGGGCCTGCGCGAGGACCTCGGCACCTACCTGGATTTCGAATACGCACAATCGGTGTTCCCTGATGTCATGCGGGCCGCGCTGGCCCTGTCGGCCGATGCCGGGGAGCAGCACTTCCGGGCGGCGGGAGAACGGTGAGCCGGGCCATGCACCGGGCCCGTGAGCCCCTGAGGCTCGATCATGTACCGGACCCGATGCAGATCGTGGAAGCCCTGGGGAAGTGGCACAGCATGCACGCGACCCGGCGATGACGATCGCGCTGTCATCGGACGGTGGGACACCGCGCTCCGGCCCCGGCTGATGGCAGTGCGCCTATTAGCCATTCGTTGGTGAACCGGCCTTGATTGGCCGACTGCACGCCTACCCGTCCTGGTAGTTGGCCCGCTCGCCGAGTGGCAGGGCCTGCCAGCTGCTGTCCGGTACTGGCAGCCGAAGTACCACTAGGCAGAGATCATCGGGAGCACGAGGACGAGGAGTACGGCCGCGACGGACAGACAGGTTCCGTTACGGGTCCGGATTCCCACCCCGACAAGGAGCAGGAGCAGCAGTCCGAGTCCGCCGAACTGCGACTGGGCCAGCTGGTCGAGGCCCATGAAGAATATGCCGATCGCCAGTTCAATCATCGTGGTCGTCATCGCCGGTGTTCCCCCTACCTGCAGCTTTCCTAAGAGCGATCAACTTCCAGTCCAATTGGACTGGTTGACTAATCTGGATATGCCCTTGGCTGCTGATCGAGTAACGCAGGCAGGCAAGTTGCGGTACGGTCGCGGTGTGACTGGCAGCACCTCGACCGGTGAGCGGGGCGGCAGGGAGTACGACCGCGTCGCTGCGGAGCTGCGGGCTCGTATCGCCGACGGAACGTATCCGCTGAACGGGCGCCTGCCGACGCAACGGGAACTGGCCAAAGAGCTGAAAGTCTCCCGCGACACCGTGCAGCGGGCACTCAGGGACCTCAAGAACGAGCGCTGGATCGAGTCGCGTCAGGGCAGCGGATCCCGGGTGATCTGGAAGCAGCGCATCCACTCGCCGAGAAGCGAGAAGGAGCCCGGCCACCAGGTCACATTGGGGGAGCTCGTCGCCGAAGCCTTCGAGCAAACCGAAGTGACCCTGGACGTCTTCACGTTGACGGCGGAGTCCCTGAGTGCACACATCCGCACGCAGGCGGAACGGATCCGGGCGGGGCACATCTCGCCGCAGCGGATAGCCCTGCGGGTGCTGCTGCCCTCCGAGTCGGTCGAGATGCCGTATTGGCGCACTGGTAACCCCACCCACGACGAAATCCTGAAGGAACGCTATCTGGACTTCAGGCGTGGGCTCATGGTGACACTGCGCACCCTCTTGAGCGATCTGCAGGTCCGGGAACTGGTCCCCTCGGTGGAGCTCGAGATCCGTCACATTGGACTGGTTCCGTACTCCAAGCTCTACCTAGTCAACAACGTGCAGGCTCTGGAGGGCCCGTACGAGGTGTATATGCGCACCTTCGAACTGGACGGCGGCCTGGAGGTCGAGGGCCTTGACGTGATCGGTCTGGGCGCCGGTCTCACGCACTACGTCAAGGACGACGACCCCTCCTCCCAGGGCACGGAGTTCGTGGAGAAGCAACAGGCCTGGTTCACGTCCGTGTGGGAACTGCTCGGTCGCTGACCGACTCCGCGGAGTGCCCGGCTTCGAAGAGCCTCCTGGCGGCCGCCGTCAACGGCAGGTGCGAGGAGACGACGGCATCCGATCCGTCCCTCTCCATCTCCTTGGCCTGGATCTCGTCCTGCGTCCAGCCGAGGAAACGGGTCCCGGCGGTCCGCGCTGCAGTGAGGTCGGTGAGCTGATCCCCCACCAGCAGGCAGGCCGGGGCGGGGGTGCCAAGGTGGGCGAGGGCGCGGAGGACGCAGTGGGGATCCGGTTTCATGAGCCGGGCGTCATGGGGGTCCCGGCCGAACACCGCCTCGAACTCGGGGGCCATACCCATGCCGTCGAGACACCTCAGGATTGCGCCCTCGGCGTTGTTGCTGACGACGACGAGACGCAGGTGGAGCCTGCGCAGGTGGGCCACCAGCTCCCCGAAGTGTTCCGTGGGAACGGCGTTGGCGGCAGCCGCGCTCTCTGCCTCGGCGACGGTCTTCTCGGCGAACTCGAGCGGACGGCGGCTGGGCCGCCGCTCCGGGGCCTGCTCCTCGTACAGGCGCTCGTACATGCGCCACAACGGCCGGAGGATGTGGTGGGAGTCGTCGCAGGCGCGGACGTCCCGGTCGAGAGGGCCCCAGACTTCTTCCGCTGTTCGTTTGATTTTCCGTGCAATCCCGGCAGTGGACTTGGGAAAGAGCCGGCAGACAGGCCCGTCGAAGTCGAACAGTACGGCGCTTGTGCGGGCGAGCAGGTGCAGTAGCGCTTCCTGGTCGTCGATGGTGTCCGCCATGGGATTCCTCGTCTTCGTCGCGCCCGGGTCTGCCCTCGGGGTGTCGGTTGTCAACGAGACGATCGGTGCGCGGGTACCTGGCCGGCAGCTTCGGGCGTGCGCCGGTTCGCCCATGTCGGGGACCGAAGCTGCTGATATCCGAGTTCGCGGGGCGCTACTCGGGGCCGGTGGAGTAACGTGCGTCCCCTCTTACCCCATGGGCTCCACCGGAACGAGCTGAACCCAGAAATGCCACCCCGAGTTGCCTCCAACACCAAACAACTCGCCGACGAAGTGAGCGGCGGGGAACGGGGTGTGATCAAGGGCCCGCTCAAGGGGTACCACCATGAGACTTATGTGCTTCGGCTGGACGGTGGGACGCAGATCGTCAAGGTCCGTGAGCCGCGTTCCGAGATCCTCTGGTTCGACCGGCGCTGCTTCGAGTCGGAGGAGAAGCTGCTGCGCACCCTGAAGGGGAAGGTCGACCGGATCCCCGAAGTCCTCGATGTCGCGGGCATGGGATTTCAGGGGTTCATCGAGGGGCGCACCCTCCCCACCCGGCGCTGGGCGGGCCGGCGCGTCTCCGACCAGGTCTTCGACCAGATCGTCGAGCTCTTCCGGCAGATGGCAGAGATCAGACCCGACCTGCTCGAAAGGGTGCCGCGGCGTTGCCTGCAGAAGGACCGCGCCGACGACCGTGACACGGACGGATTCCTGGAGCGTCTGATCGTCTTCATAGAGGATCAGGTCTACGAGAAGAACCTGGCGGAGTTCGGGGACCTCTTCGACCAACTCGGCGTGCGCGGTGAATCGTTCACCCGTCTGAAGAAGAAGATGTCCGGTCTGCGGCGGCGCCCTTTCGGCCTGCTGCACGCGGATCTGCACCGTAAGAACTTCGTCGTCGACTCCCGCGGCCAACTCTGGACCATCGACTGGGAGTTGGCGATGCTGGGCGATCCCCTCTACGACCTCGCCACCCATCTGTATCTGATGCGGTACCCGGAGGATCAGCAACGCCGTATGGCCGCGGAATGGAGCCGGGTCGTCGAGAAGGCCAACCCGGGCGGTTCGTACGGCCTGGTGGAGGACCTGGATGTGCTCCTCGACTTCAAGAGAGCGCAGTCGGTCTTCACCGACGTCATTCGCGTGTCGATGTCGCTGGGCGACGGGACCGGATTCAACTGGGCGGTTCTGCCCTGGGCCGCGCGGAAACTGCAGAGAGTCCTGGCCGCCGCGGCCGGGCCGCTCGAACTTGCCGAGGTGCCGAGCCACACGGAGATCATGACGGCCCTCATGCGCCGGCGGCGCGCTGCGGACGCCGGGCACCCGGGCTGATCCCTGACGCAGGTTCCGCCCAGCTCGGGCCCCGCGACGAACCAAGCCATGCGGGGCGTCGGCCGACCTCGGATGCCTCGGTGCCCATCCGGACTTCGACTACGTGCAGTCGGTGTTTCCGGATGTCATGCGGGCCGTGCTCGCCCTCCCGGTCGATGTCGGGGAGCAGCACGTTCTGGACTCGGAGCCGCCCCCTTCCTGACGGTCTGTCCAACCGGGCACCATGAGCAGGCGCGGTTCAAGTCGGCGGCTGGCAGGGGGAATCAGTGTCGGACACAAGGCCGTCCTGGAGCGACAGACTGGCTGCCGGATGGGGACGCGCGGAGTCCACGGTCACGAAGCTCTTCCTGGCCGCCGTCTTCGCACTCGGACTGCTGGCACAGTTCGTGAAACCCATCGGGGACGCGCTGGAGGACAAGGTCTACCTGGGCGGCGCCCTGCTCACTGTGGTGGGCTACCTGCTCTACGCCGAAGTGCAGCGCCTCAACGCGGCGCACACGGCGCAGCGGGAGAACGAGGATGCTCTCGACCAGGTGGTGCGGCGGCTCGACGATGAAGTGCAGCGGCTGAATGCGTTGCTGCGCCCGCGAGCGGGAGAGACGGTCACGCCGAGGGACCTGGAGCGAGAGTTCGAGGAGGCGCTCGCAGCCGGGGGAGAGGTCCGGCTCGCAGCGATGGGATTCACTGGAGAGACGTTCGCCGTCCCGCTGAGGAACGTTCTTCAAGGCCTGGGGAGGGATCCCCTGCGCACCGTGAGCCTACGATTACTGGTACCGGACTTCACCAAGGCGATCGAGGTCCCCGGCCAGGTGGACACCGGTGGCAAGATCTCCGACGCTCCTGATTTCCGCGAACAGCTGAGGCGTCAGATCGCTGAGTACGAGAGCAGTCTGACGTCTCAGATAGCGCGGATGCGCCTTCGGCAGACGGCGAGGCTGACGGTCGAATTCCGCGTGCTGCACATGTCGCCCTCGCTCAAGCTCTACTTCATCAACAACGACGTGGTGTACGAGGGGATCTACGACAGGATCGACTTACGCCCCGACTACTCGTCGAACAGCGCCCCTGAGGCCTGCGACGGCAATCTCCTGGACCTCCTCGGCTACGACTCCATGCTGACCCGCTGGTCCCTGGACAGCGGCGACCACGCACGGGAGATCATCCGGCGCCGCCGGGAGCTCTTCGAGACGCTCTGGAACGTGGCCCACGAACTGACACCGACGCCCAGCCTCCCGGGCCGGCCGGACGCTTCCTGAAGCTGCGCGAAGCGCTGCCCGGGCCAGGTGCGTAGGCTCGCAGCATGACCGAGCCCGGCCTCCGTGAACGCAAGAAACAGCGCATGTACCAAGAGGTCTCCGAGATCGCCATCCGGCTGTTCCTGGAGCGCGGTTTCGACGCCGTGTCCGTCGCCGAGGTCGCCGCCGCTGCCGAGATCTCCAAGCCCACCCTCTTCCGGTACTTCCCGGCGAAGGAGGATCTCGTCCTGCACCGGATCGCCGATCACGAGGGGGAGGCTGCTCGGGTGGTGGCCGGGGAGCCCGCGCCGCTCGTCGCGCTGCGTCGGCACTTTCTCGACGGGCTGGAGCGGGGCGATCCGGTCACCGGGCTGAACGACCATCCGCAGGTTCTCGCCTTCCACTCCCTCCTCTACGGGACCCCCGCCCTCGTCGCCCGCGTGTACGCCTACCAGCAGCGGTCCGAGGCCGCGCTCGCCGAGGCACTCGGCGGTGGGCTGGAGGCACGGCTCGCCGCCGGGCAGATCGTTGCCGTGCAGCGGATTCTCGCGATGGAGAACTGGCGGCGGATCGCCGAGGGGGAGCGGGTGGAGGACGTACGGGCCGATGCCGTGGCTGCGGCGGAGCGGGCGTTCGGGGTGCTGGCGGCCGGGCTGCCGCATCTCGCACAGCCCGATGGGTGAGACGCGGTAAAATATTTAACTCGGTTACGTTAATTCGGTAGTCTCGTCCTCATGACGTCAGCCGACCCCGCCCTCAGGAACGCCCTCCACCGCGAACGCGCCCACCACGACCGCTGCCGCACCGCCCTAGCCGCCATGGTCGACGGCGCTCAGGAGCAGGTCGTCACCGGCGAGGACGTCTCCGCCTCCGGTGCCGACGCCGAAGTGCTCGGGTACCGGCTGCGCAGCAGGGCCAAGGAGATGCGGGAGCTGCCCGAAGGGCCGTTGTTCTTCGGGCGGCTGGACACCGTCGAGCAGTCACTGCACATCGGGCGGCTGCGGATCAGTGAGGACGTCGCCGCCCCGCCACTGGTCGTCGACTGGCGGGCGCCCGTCTCCCGCGCCTTCTACCAGGCGAGCGCCGGCGACCCGCAGGGCGTCGCGGTCCGGCGCCGGTTCGGCTGGGCCCCCGGCAGCCGCGGCGACTCCGCCGACCTCACCGGTCTCGAGGACGAGCACCTCGACCGGGGCGAGTCCCGGGCGAGTGACATCGTCGCCCGGGAGATCGAACGGCCCCGCGTCGGCCCCATGCGTGACATCGCGGCGACCATCCAGCCCGAGCAGGACGATCTCGTACGAGGGGATCTGGGCGTTTCCGTGTGTGTGCAGGGCGCTCCCGGCACCGGCAAGACCGCCGTCGGGCTGCACCGGGCGGCCTACCTCCTCTACACCCACCCGCAGCGCATGAAGCGCGGCGGACTGCTCATCCTCGGGCCCAACCGGACCTTCCTCTCCTACATCTCCCAGGTGCTCCCCGCCCTCGGGGAGACCGGCGTACGGCAGTCGACCCTCCAGGAGGAGATCGCCGCGCACCCGGTGAGGGGGAGGGACAGCGAGCGGGCCGCCGTCGTCAAGCACGACGCCCGGATGGCGGAGGTGCTGCGCCGGGCGCTGTACGCGCATGTCTCCAGCGACGGGGTCGAGCCCCTGTCCGTGGACGACGGTTCGTACCGGTGGCGGGTCGGGGCCGGCGAGCTCGTACGGATCGTCGAGGGTGTGCTGGCCGAGGAGCCGCCCTACGGGATCGGGCGGGAACGGGTGCGGATGCGAGTCGTACGGAGTATCCAGCTGCAGGCCGAGCGGCGGGCCGGGCCGCAGTCGAACGCCTGGGTGCAGAGGATCTCGCGGGCGCGGGCGGTCGGGGCGTATGTCGACACCGTGTGGCCGCGGGTGCGGCCCGAGGAGGTCGTCACCCGACTGCTCACGGAGGAAGGGGTGTTGGCCGTCGCGGCCGACGGGCTGCTGGACGCCGACGAGCAGCGGGCACTGCTGTGGGCCAAGCCCCCGCGGTCGTGGAAGTCGGCTCGCTGGTCGGCCGCCGACCTGGTGCTCCTCGACGAAGTCTCCGGGCTCGTCGAGCACCCCGAGGGGTACGGCCATGTCGTCGTCGACGAGGCGCAGGACCTCTCCCCGATGGAGTGCCGGGCCATCGCGCGGCGCGCACCCTTCGGGTCGCTCACCGTGCTCGGCGACCTGGCGCAGGGGACCACGCCGTGGGCGGCGCGGTCCTGGGGCACGGTCCTGCGGCACCTGGGGAAACCGGACGCGGCCGTGGTGCCGCTGACGACCGGGTTCCGTGTGCCCCGGGCCGTCGTCACGCTCGCCAACCGGCTGCTGGAGCGACTGGACGTGGACGTTCCGGCGGGGCGGTCCCTGCGCAGGGACGGCGAGTTGAGGGTGCGGGAGGCGGGAGCCGATCTGCCGGGTGCGGTCGTGGACGCCGTACGCGATGCGCTCGGTCATGAGGGATCGGTCGGGGTCGTCGCTGCCGACGCCGACGTGGACCGGGTGACGCAGGCGCTCGGCGCGGCCGGGATCAGGACCGCGGGACCGGACGAACTGGGCGCCCGCGTGACCGTCGTACCGGCGGCGCTCGTCAAGGGACTCGAGTACGACCATGTCGTCGCCGTCGAGCCCGCGGCGATCGCGGAGGCGGAGGCGCGCGGGCTGCACCGGCTGTATGTCGTGCTGACCCGCGCCGTCTCGCGGCTGGAGGTGGTGCACGGGCGGCCGCTCCCGTTCTAGCCCGAAGGGCCGAGGTCGACAGCGGCCGCTCGCGGGTCAGGCCGAGGCGTCGAGGAGGGGGATCAACTCCTGCTCCTCGTACGTCAGATGGGCTTCGAGGTCGAGGGTGAGGCGCTCGACCTCGGCGCGTGCCGCGGCCGGGTCCTCGTCGGCCAGCGTGCGGCGCAACTCGGCCACCAGGGCGGCGATCTGCTCGTGCTCCTCGCCCAGGCGCCTGAGCACCGGGTTCGCCTCGGGGTGACGGTCGGCGAGGAACGGGAACATCATCGTGTCCTCGCCGGTGTGGTGGTTGTGCAGGCCCTGGCAGAAGGTCAGGCAGTTGACGCGCAGCTGGGCGCCGAGGGTGCCGTTGCCGGCCGTCATCTCCTTGCGGATCAGGGCGAGTTCACGGCGGAAGGCGTCGTGCACCACCTTGATCGCCTCGCCCGGCGAGGAGGCGTTGATCTTCCCCGGGCCTCCGTTCGTGATCGCGTGCAGGGCGACCACCGGGATGATCCGCTCGGTCTTCTTCTGGTACTCCGCCCAGCCGGGGTCGGCCTCCACCGCGCGCGCCCAGGCCTGCTCCCGCTCCTCGCCGGCCAGTACGACGGCCTGCGCCTCGTATGTGAACACACCGCTTTCCACGGTGACTTGGGGGTTGGCGAGGAGGTTGTGGTACCAGTCCGGGTGCTTGGGGGAGCCGGCCGCGGAGGCGATGACCAGGACGCTCCCCCACTGCTTAAAGGCGTGGGGGGACCCCCAGCCGCCGTCGGGGAGGTAGCCGACGGGAGTGGTGTGCGGGGTGCCGGTGCGGGCGCCGGTGGTGGTCAGCAGGAGCAGCCGGCCACCTGCGAAGGGGCCGCCGGCGCGGCCGTGGTGGGCGCGGAACTCGTCGATGACCTGCTGATTGAAGTCGAGGAACTTCTTGTTGTCGTCGTTGGGCATTCTCTTCTTTCTCTGCAGCTGGTGTCTTCCGAAGGATTCGAAGAACTCGAAGGATTCGAAGGCGGCGCAGAGAAACAGGCGGGCTTCGCGCCCGCCGCGACCTCACTCAGAGGCCGGGCACCCAACTCGCTCACGGCACAAGGCCGACCCGGCAGTCATGCACCGGACGATAACGTCCGACGTATGACTGATGCCACCGAGTTCCGGACCGTCCCCACCACCACCCTCGCCGACCTCCTGGGCCGCGGACAGGTCATGGACATCGGGATCCGCCCCCTGTGGGGACCGCACGGGCGGGTGGCCGGACCGGCCTTCACCGTCAGCTGCCCGCCCGGCGACAACCTGATGCTGCACGCCGCCATCCACCGCGCCGAGCCCGGCTCGGTCGTCGTCGCGGAGTCCGGAGACCTGGACTGGGCGCTCGCGGGCGGCAACGTCTGCGCCGTCGCCCAGCGGCGCGGCGTCGCGGCCTTCGTGCTGGACGGACTGATCCGCGATCTCGCCGAGGTGCGCGAGGCACGGTTCCCGGTGTTCGCCCGGGGTGTCATCCCGATCCCGGGCGCCAAGTCGGTCGTACGGCCGCTGGGCGAGCCGGTGACCTGCGGTGGCGTACGGGTCGAGGCGGGCGACATCGTCGTGGCCGACGAGGAGGGTGTCGTCGCCGTGCCCGCCGCCCGCCGCGACGAGGTGCTCACGGCGGCCCGGGCCAAGCTCGCGAAGGAGGCCGACGAGTCGCTGGACGCATGGGAGGCGGCACACCGGGCACGCATCGACAAGATCCTGGCGGAGCAGGGTTTCGAGGGCTGATGCTGCTCTTCCTCGACATCGACGGCACGCTGATCCCCTTCGGCTCGGCGCACCCGTACCCCTCGTACGAGCCGCGCTTTCCGTTGCCGCAGGCGGCGGTCGCCGGCCGGCCGCTGCTGAACCGCATCGACCCCGGGCTCGGCGCGCGACTGGCGGCGCTGGACTGCGAGCTGGTGTGGGCGACGACCTGGCTGGACGACGCGAACGTGTGTGTCGCGCCCTGGCTCGGCCTGCCCCCGCTGCCGTCGGTGGACTGGCCGGACGAGGACGAGCCGCCGACGCCTCTGCACTGGAAGACCCGGCCGCTCGTGGCCTGGGCGGACGGCCGTCCCTTCGTCTGGGTCGACGACGAGATCACCGCCGCCGACGTCACCTGGGTCGCCGCACACCATCCGGCGCCCGCGCTGCTGCACCGGGTGGACCACCGCCACGGGCTCACCGATGCGGACTTCGCCGTATTGGGGGAGTGGCTCGGGAGAAGCCGAGCCGGGCGGTAGCACGCGGCTGTCACGTTCGAGGGCCCCGCGGTGTCTTCATGCCGGACAGGCAACGTACGCGGACATACTCATACGTACACGGGAGAACACCATGGCGCTACGCGTTCCGAAGGCCGAGATCAGCAGCGAGGTCGTCGACAGCATGGTCGAGCGGTTCGGTGTCGTGCCCGAACCGCTCGAGGCGACCTGGCACAATCCCCCGGTCGCCGAGGCGGCCTCGGAGATGGGGGCCAGGGTGGCCGCCTGGGATGCGGCCGACGAGAGCCTCAAGTCGTTCGCCCACATGGCCGTCGCGGCACAGGTCGGCTGCAACTGGTGCCTCGACATCAACTACTTCCAGGCGCAGAACCTGGACCTGGACCTGGCCAAGGCGAGCCAGGTGCCGCGCTGGCGCGAGTCGGAGGTGTTCACGCCGCTGGAGCGGGACGTCATGGAGTACGCCGAGGCCATGACGAACACCCCGCCGACCGTCACCGACGAGTTGTCCAGGCGTCTGCTGGACCGGCTCGGTCCGGCGGCGCTGGTCGAGATCACCGGGTGCATCGCCTACGCCAACCTCGCGACCAGGAGCAACACGGCGCTCGGGATCGAGTCACAGGGCTTCTCCGCCGCCTGCGAGATCCCGCTGGCCGCGCGTTCATGACCGAGGATCCTCCCCCAGAGGGGGGACCCCCAGTCACCCACCGCCGCCTGCTGTTCACGGTCGCCTACGAGATGCTCGGCTCGGCGGCCGACGCGGAGGACGTGCTGCAGGAGTCCTGGCTGCGGTGGGCCGACGTCGACCGTGCGCAGGTGCGTGACCCGCGGGCGTACCTCGTCCGCACCGTGACCCGGCAGGCGCTCAACCGGCTGCGTTCGTTGTCGCGCAGCCGCGAGGAGTACGTCGGCGAGTGGCTCCCCGAGCCGCTGCTGACCAGCCCGGACGTCGCCGAGGACGTCGAACTCGCGGAGAGCGTCTCGATCGCGATGCTGACCGTCCTCGAAACGCTCGGGCCGACGGAGCGGGCGGTGTTCGTGCTGCGCGAGGTCTTCGAGCTGCCGTACGGGGAGATCGCCGAGGCGACGGGCAAGTCCGCGGCCGCGGTACGGCAGATCGCCCGCCGGGCCCGCGAGCACGTGGCGGCCCGGCGCCCGCGGGTGCAGGTCAGCCGGTCGGAGCAGCAGGCCGTGGTGGAACGGTTCCTGGCCGCGTTGCGGACCGGGCAGCTGCAGGAGCTCCTGGAGGTCCTTGCGCCGGACGTCGTCATGATCGCCGACGGCGGCGGGGTCGTGGCGGCAGCACTGGCTCCGCTCCACGGGGCCGAGGTGGTGGCGAAGCTGCTCGCGGGCGCGAACCGGAAGGTGGCGGCACTCAGGACGACGACCGTATGGCTCAACGGCGCACCCGCCGGCCGTATCGACTTCGACGGCGAACCGTCCACGGTGAGTCTCGCGGTGGAGAACGGCCGGGTCACCCGGATCTATGTGGTGAGAAACCCGCGCAAGCTGACCCGGCTGGACACACCGGCCGAACTGGCCAGGTAGGCCCGCCACCGGTCCGCCACGGTCCCGCTGCGGGCGCCCGCGCGCCCCGCTGCACCCGCCCGAGTGGCGTGGCGCACTATTGCAAGCGGCTGCTTGCAATAGTTAGCGAGGATGGTGCAAGGTGGAGGCATGGCAACGCTCAACGTCGGCAATCTCGGCGAGTACCTGCGCGAACAGCGGCGCACCGCGCAGCTGTCGCTCAGGCAGCTCGCCGACGCCGCCGGGGTGTCCAATCCGTATCTGAGCCAGATCGAGCGCGGGCTGCGCAAGCCGAGCGCGGAGGTGTTGCAGCAGGTCGCCAAGGCGCTGCGGATCTCCGCCGAGACGCTGTACGTCCGCGCCGGCATCCTCGACGCCGAGCGGGACCGGGACGAGGTGGAGACGCGCGCCGTCATCCTCGCCGATCCCACGCTGAACGAGCGGCAGAAGCAGGTGCTGCTCCAGATCTACGAGTCCTTCCGCAAGGAGAACGGGTTCGGGATCGCCGGCGCGGCGGACGAGATGACCGAGGCGGCCCCGGAGGCCGGCGCGGTGGTCCTGAGTGCCGAGCCCGGCCAGGGCGCCACGGACACACGGGACGCTCAGGACACCGACACCGCGATACGCCGTCCCCGCGAGGACGACGGCGAGCAGACCGGTGAGCGCCGCACCCGCAAGACCCGCACGGCCGGCGGACGCAGGTCCGCCACGCGCCGCACCCGCACGTCCGACGGCAACGATGCCGAACCGCACGACCCGCAGCAGCCCACCGGTTGAGCAGACCGGCCACGCTGCCCGCGGCACCCAAAACCCTCAGCTGCAAGCGACCCGGGAGGACCATCACCATGGCCATCACCGACGACCTCCGCAAGACCCTCAGCGACCCGACGCCGCTCTACTTCGCCGCCGGCACCGCCGACCTGGCCCTTCAGCAGGCCAAGAAGGTGCCCGGCATCGTGGAGCAGCTGCGCGCCGAGGCCCCGGCCCGTTTCGAGGCCGTCCGCACCACCGACCCGAAGGCCGTCCAGGAGAAGGCCCAGGCCCGTGCCAAGGAGGCCGGCGCCAAGGTCAAGGAGACCCAGGAGAACCTCCAGGCCAAGGTCACCGAGTTCCTGGCGACCCTCGACGGCGACATCAAGAAGCTCGGCTCCACCCTCGACGCCGACCTCAAGAAGATCGGCGAGTCGGCCCAGGACCTCGCGCTGCGCGGTGTCGGCGTCGCCGCCGAGTACGCAGTGAAGGCCCGCGAGACCTACGAGAAGGTCGCCGAGCACGGCGAGCAGGCCGTGAAGACCTGGCGCGGCGAGGCGGCCGAGGAGATCGAGGAGCTGGCCGTCGCCGTCGAGCCGAAGGCCGAGCCGGTCGAGGCCAAGGAAGGCGCCGCCAAGCCGGCCGAGGCCACGGCCGCCTCCACTCCGGCGAAGAAGACCGCCGCCAAGAAGGCGCCGGCCCGCAAGACCACCACCACCGCCAAGAAGACGACGCCGCCCGCGAAGTAACACGGACGGGTGATCGGTAACGGGTCGGGCACTCCTGGAGCGCCCGGCCCGTTGTGCGGGTAGCCGGTGTTCGGGAACGGGTACGGTGACCGCGTAGGAACAAGCCGAGTCTGGTGGTGGACGTAGTGCTGATGCAGGGATTTGCAGGGTTGATGTGGCTGCTGAGCATGGCCCTGATCCTTTTCAGCGGCTTCGCGCTGATCGACGCGGCCGTCCGCCGAGAGGACGCCTACCGCGCAGTCGGCAAGCAGACCAAGCCGTTCTGGCTGATCATCCTCGCCATCGCCTTCGTGGTGAACATCATCTTCCCGATCCTGTCGTTCCTGCCCGCCATAGGCCTGGTGGCCAGCATCGTCTACATGGTCGACGTCCGCCCGGCCCTACGAGGCCTGGCAGGCGGCGGCCGCAACCGCAGGGGCTCAAGCAGCGACGGCCCGTACGGCCCGTACAACGGCGGCCGCTAGAAGCCGCCGGTCAGGGGAGCGCCTTAAGGGGCCGCGGGGCTGTATCGATGTGCGGCTCCGTCGCGTGGGCGCGACCAGCCCCAACGGACGGGCAGTCGGCATCCGACAGACTCCACAACGGCGGGTTCCCGCTCAGACCCCCCGGTCCAGCAGCAGCACCGCAACGTCATCCGTCAGCTCGCCCCCATTGAGCTCACGAACCTCGTTCACGGCAGCCCGAAGCAAGGCTTCGCCCCGCAACCCCTCGGCCAGCTGCCGCCGCACCATCTCGACCATCCCGTCCTGCCCCAGACGCTCCAGCCCCTCCCCGATCCGGCCCTCGATCAGCCCGTCGGTGTAGAGCATCAGACTCCACTCCCGCCCCAACTCCACCTGCATCCGCGGCCACCGCGCACCCGGCAGCAGCCCGAGGGCGGGCCCGTTGTTGTCGTACGGCAGCAGTTCGGCCGTCCGCCCCGGCCGGGCGACCAGCGGCGACGGATGCCCGGCCAGACACAGCCCGGCCCGCCGCCCGTCCGGTGAAATGTCCACCGTGCAGAGCGTCGCGAAGATCTCGTCGTCGGACCGCTCGTGCTCCAGCACCTGCTGCAGCGTCCCGAGCAGCTCGTCACCGCACAGTCCCGCCAGGGTGAGCGCGCGCCAGGCGATCCGCAGCTCCACGCCGAGCGCCGCCTCGTCCGGGCCGTGCCCGCAGACGTCGCCGATCATGGCGTGCACGGTGCCGTCCGGCGTCCGTACGACGTCGTAGAAGTCACCCCCGAGCAGCGCCCGTGACCGCCCCGGCCGGTAGCGTGCGGCGAACCGCAGCGACGAGCCCTCCAGCAGCGGCGTGGGCAGCAGCCCCCGCTCCAGGCGCCGGTTCTCCTGCGCCCGCACCCGGCCCTCGGCGAGCCGTCGCTCGGCCGTGTCGGAACGCTTCCGTTCCACGGCGTAGCGGATCGCCCGGCTCAGCAGCCGGCCGTCCAGTTCGTCCCGGAAGAGGTAGTCCTGGGCGCCGACCCGCACCGCTTCCGCGCCGCGCTCGGCGTCGCCGGACGCGGTGAGCGCGAGGACGGCGTGCCGGGGCGCGAGCTCCAGTACGTGCTTGAGCACGGCGAGCTCGTCGTCGTCATCGCTGCGGCCGGGGGCCGGCAGCGCGAGGTCCAGCAGGATGCAGTGGACGTCGTCGGTCAGCAGCCGCGCGGCCTCGGTGAGGTTGCGGGCGGTGCGGACGCGGATCGGACGGCCGGCCGAGTCCTGCAGCTCGGGTATGACGGTGGAGCCGCCGGGATCGTCCTCGATCAGCAGCAGCGTCAGGTTTGTGGTGGTGGCGGCGTTCTTGTCGACCGTGGCTTCCTTGCGCGGGGTCTGTTTCGTGGAGGTGCCGCCATCTTGCGCGGCCTGCGCCTGACCACTCTCCGCGGCCGGGATCGCTCTCTGCCGCGGTATGGGTACGGGCATCTTGTTGAGTTCCTTCCCTCCCCCCGAGGGCACGCGGAGCGAGAGATCTCGATCCACCGACGGGGACCATAGCGGGTGCCGGCGCCGTAAAGGAATGGCGTGAGACACGCTGCTTGGCCAGGCGCCACTGTCATATGCCGCGATCTGTACCGCAGTTGGACAGGAGGGACGCGGGGCAGGAATGACGAACGTCACGTCCACCGAGGGTTTGCCGGGGTGTTCGGGGTGCAGTGGGTCACGTGACGGGGTTCACGCGTCCGCCCCACCCGCCCTCATATGTCCCTGAACCGCCCGTCCTCACGCGTCCGGCCGGACCACCCCGAGGATCGGCATCGACCCCGCGCCCGTGATCGTCACCGTCCGCCCGGGCCGTGGGGCGTGCACGATCGCGCCGTCGCCGATGTACATCCCGACATGGCTGGCGTCGTCGAAATAGATGATGAGGTCGCCGGGCCGCATGTCCTTGATGTCGACGTGCTCCAACTGCTTCCACTGCTCCTGCGAGGTGCGCGGAATGGCGTGCCCCGCAGCCGCCCAGGCCTGTGAGGTCAGCCCAGAGCAGTCGTACGTCTTCGGGCCCTCGGCGCCCCATTCGTACGGTTTTCCGATCTGGGCCGTGGCGTATGCGACCGCCTTCTTGCCCAACTCGGACGCCTTGCCGTTGATCTCGTCGAGGATCCCGGAGTCGAGCCAGGCGGTCTGTGCCTCGAGGGCGGCCTCCTGCTCCAGCTTGGCGAGGCGCTCCTTCTCCTTCTTCTCCAGCCGGTTCTCGAGCTTCTCGGCGGCCGCGATCTGTTTCTTGATCTTCTTTCGGGCGGTGTCCTTCGCCTTGCGGTTGGCCTCCAGCCTCTTCCACTGGTCGGCGGCGTCCGCGGCGTACTGCTTCAAGTCCTGCTGGGTGCGGGTCATTTCCGTGATCAGGCCCCTGGTCGCGCGCTCGCCCTGCAGCACCCGGCCCGCCCCGTCGAGGAACTGCTGCGGGTTGTGGCTGAGCAGCAGCTGGGCTTCGTCGGGCAGTCCGCCGGTGCGGTACTGGGCGGCGGCCGCAGCGCCCGCCCGCTGCTTCAACTCGTCCAGCTTCTGCTGCCCCTTGACGATCTTCTGCGCCAGGTCGACGATCGCGGCGGACTGCTGCTTGGCCTTCTCCTCGGCCGCGTTGTACGAGTCCGTGGCGACGGCGGCGTCGTGGTAGAGCTGGTCGAGCTTCTCGCGGATCGCCTCAAGGTCCTTGCCGGCCGCGGAAGTCGCGGAGGCGGACGCGTCCGGAGAGGGAGACGTGCTGGGGGAGGGCGTCCGGCCGGCATTCGCGAACGCCGTCCCCGGCGCTGCCAGCACGGTGACCGCGCAGACCACGGTCACGGCCATCGCGATGAGGCCGCGCTTGCCCGTACCCATACCACTACCCCCAAACCTGATTTACCGTCAGTAACTTACGACGCCTGGGGGATCGTGCCACGCCGACGCGCAAAGCGACAGAGCCGCACGCAAGTCGGATTTCCCCCTCCTCCTCGCCGTAAGCGATCTCCCCGCCTTTGTGACGAACGACTCACGGAGATCGTTCCCCGCAGGTCAGGGGCGGGGGCCGGTCAACCGCGGGGCGCCAACGCCTCCCAGGCCACCGTCACTTCGCCCTGCCGCCACCGCCCGGCCCCGTCCGTCACCGGCCAGTCGGCCGTCAGATCCCGCACCGCACGCATCCAGCGCTGGCGGGCGCCGTAGGAGGCATAGGGCGCGGCGGCGGACCAGGCGCGGTCGAAGTCGCGCAGGAAGGCATGCACCGGTTCGCCGGGAACGTTGCGATGGATGAGCGCCTTGGGCAGCCGCTCGGCGAGGTCCGACGGCCGGCCCAGCGAGCCGAGCCGGGTGGCGAAGGTGACCGTCCGCGGCCCCTCAGGCCCGAGCGCGACCCACACATGCCGACGCCCGATCTCGTCACAGGTCCCCTCGACCAGCAGCCCGCCGCGGGAGTGCTCGGTCGCCGGGGCCAGTCGCGCGCAGAGCCGCTGCCACACCGCGGCGACCTCGGCCTCGTCGTACTGGCGCAGGACATTGGCGGCGCGTACGAGATGAGGCCGCTGGGGAACCGGGATCTCGAACCCGCCGTGCCGGAAGACGAGCCCCTCCCGCTCGTACGGCTTCGCCGCCGTCACCCGGGCCGGTTCGATCTCGACGCCGACCACGCGCGCCCGGGGCGCCGCCGTGCGCAGCCGGGCCAGGAGCTCGACGGCCGTCCAGGGTGCGGCGCCGTAGCCGAGGTCGACGGCGACGGGATCCACGGCACGGCGCAGCTCGCCGCCGTGCATGGCCGCGATCCAGCGATCCATGCGGCGCAGCCGATTGGGATTGGTGGTCCCGCGTGTCACGGTTCCCACCGGACGGACCGTGGCGCGGGATGTCATGCGTACGAGGGTAAAGGGACCCGCATTGGCGCAACTGCGAGCAGGGGACGTGCCGGGGGTGTCCGCCCGCAGCGGCGGGCGTCCGCCGCCGGCACGTCACCGCGCACCGGCAACCGCCCGACCGAGGACGGACACCCCCGGCGCGGCCCCGACCCACGACGAACGAGTAGTGCGCGACGCGCACCCCCACTCACCCGCACAGGCCGCCGCAGGCATCCGCACTCAAGCCCTCAATGCACGCAAGCCCCCAGCGCACCCAAGCCCCCAACGCGCCCAAGCCCCGAACAGTTGAGCGACATCCGGTAATGCCCAGGCAAAAATCCCCGTCCCTGGAATGGGAGCCCTCCCCCCGATGTTGCACCCCCTTGGAGGGCGCCCCACACCCTCCCCCCGGCATGCCCGCACAAGGAGGACCGCCACGTGAGCCAGTACGTCAGCAGGCTCGGGCGACGCTCCCAGGCAACGCCCCCGCGGCTGAGGCTGCACCGCCGCCCCCGCCGCGTCGCCATGCTCTCCGTGCACACCTCACCGCTCCACCAGCCCGGCACGGGCGACGCCGGCGGCATGAACGTCTACATCGTGGAGCTCGCGCAGCGCCTCGCCGCGATCAACATCGAGGTCGAGATCTTCACGCGCGCGACCACGGCCGCCCTCCCCCCGACCGTCGAGCTGGCCCCGGGCGTCCTCGTCCGCCACGTCGACGCGGGCCCGTACGAGGGCCTGGCCAAGGAGGAGCTCCCGGCGCAGCTGTGCGCCTTCACGCACGGGGTGATGCAGGCCTGGGCGGGCCACCGCCCCGGCTACTACGACCTCGTGCACTCCCACTACTGGCTCTCCGGCCACGTCGGCTGGCTCGCCGCTCAGCGCTGGGGCGTCCCCCTGGTCCACGCCATGCACACCATGGCCAAGGTCAAGAACGCCAACCTGGCCGACGGCGACACCCCCGAGCCCGTGGCCCGCGTCATCGGCGAGACCCAGATCGTCGAGGCGGCCGACCGCCTCATCGCGAACACCGCCGAGGAAGCCGACGAGCTCGTACGGCACTACAGCGCCGACCCCGGCAAGGTCGCCGTGGTCCACCCGGGCGTCAACCTCGACCGCTTCCGCCCGGCCGACGGCCGCGCCGCCGCCCGCGCCCGCCTCGACCTCCCGCAGGACGCCCTGATCCCCCTCTTCGCGGGCCGCATCCAGCCCCTGAAGGCGCCGGACATCCTCCTGCGCGCTGTGGCCGTGCTCCTCGACGAGCGCCCGGAGCTCCGCTCCCGCATCGTCGTCCCGATCGTCGGCGGCCCCAGCGGCAGCGGCCTCGCCAAGCCCGAGGGCCTGCAGAAACTGGCGTCCCGCCTGGGCATCGCGGACGTGGTGCGCTTCCGCCCGCCGGTCGGCCAGGACCAGCTCGCGGACTGGTTCCGGGCCGCGTCCGTCCTTGTCATGCCGTCCTACAGCGAGTCCTTCGGCCTGGTCGCCATCGAGGCGCAGGCAGCCGGCACCCCGGTGCTCGCGGCCTCGGTCGGCGGGCTGCCGGTGGCCGTGAGCGACAGGGAGACCGGTTTCCTCGTACGGGGCCACAATCCGGCCGACTACGCGCGCGTGCTGTCCGAGTTCGCCGACGACCCGACGCTCCCGTCCCGCATGGGTGCGGCCGCCGCACGGCACGCGCAGTCCTTCGGCTGGGACACCGCGGCCGCCGCGACGGCGGACGTCTACACGGCCGCGATGCAGTCGTACCGGCGTCGCGTACGCTCCCACCATGGCTGATGCAGAGAAAGCGGCCCAGGTGATCGAGGGCGTCCTCAAGGACGCCGAGCTCGAATGGGAGAGCCCCGCCCCCGGCAACTACGTCGTACAGCTCCCCGGCACCCGGAAGCTCAAGACGACCGTCTCCCTCCTCGTCGGCCGCCACTCCCTCTCCGTCAACGCCTTCGTCATCCGCCACCCCGACGAGAACGAGCCCGGCGTCCACCGCTGGCTCCTGGAACGCAACCTCAAGCTGTACGGCGTGAGTTACGCCGTCGACCAGCTGGGCGACATCTACGTCGCGGGCAAGCTCCCCCTCTCCGCCGTCACCCCCGACGAGATCGACCGCCTCCTCGGCCAGGTCCTGGAGGCGGCGGACGGCAGCTTCAACACGCTCCTGGAACTCGGCTTCGCGTCCGCGATCCGCAAGGAGTACGCGTGGCGGGTGGCCCGGGGGGAGTCGACGCGGAACCTGGACGCGTTCACACATCTGACCCAGCGCTCTGCTGAATAACTCCTGCACACCCCCTTTCCGACCACGGACGCTCGTGGCATGCTCACGGCCGACGCAGATCTGAACGTCGTTCATATCCATGAAGATTCGCATGGAAGGGACGTACGGAATGAGCACGGCACACCAGGGCATGACCAGACGGAGCCTTCTCGCCGGCGCCACGGCTGTGGCCGCCGCCGCGGCGACCGGAACCACCGCCTCCGCCGCCCCGACCGGCAGTGAGGTCCCCGGCATCTGGCGGGAGTTCACCCGCACTCCCTTCACCCATCCGCAGATCCCGTACGTCGGCCGGGCCGGCTGCCTGCGCGGGGCGGCGCGCTTCCCCCGCCGCCCCGTCGTGGCCGACGTACGCGACCACGGCGCCGAGCCGGACGGTTCGACCGACTGCGCCCCCGCGATCAACCGTGCCGTCGCCGCCGCCGGGAAGGCCGGCGGGGGCACGGTCACCATCCCGCCGGGGACCTTCCGCATCGACGGCCTCATCCACATCGGGTACGACAACGTCGTGCTGCGTGGCGCCGGAAGCGGCCGTACGACGCTGTACGCGACGAAGAGCCTCACTGAGCTGATCGGTGTCTACGGTTCCCGGTACGGCGGCACCAAGTCGGCCTGGTCCTGGGCGGGAGGCCTCATATGGCTGGCGCCCACGGCCCGTTGGGACTCACTCGTCGCCGCCATCAGGGCCCAGGCCTGGCCCTTCGAGGGCTGGACCGGCAACAGGCGGGACGAGTGGGAGCCCTTGACGGCCGTGCAGCCCGCGCGACAAGGGGACTGGACGGTGACGGTCGCCGACCCGTCACGCCTGCGCCCCGGCCGCCTGGTCCTCCTGCGCATCGCCGACGACGCCGCCCACACCCTCCTCCAGCACATGTCGGGCGACGGACCCGGCCCGGCGGCGTACTACTGGCAGGACAAGACCAAGCTGCTGTCGTACGTCCCCTACGAGTGGCCGGTCCGGGTGGCCCACGTCCGCGGCCGCAGGGTCACGCTGGAGCGCCCGCTCCCGCTCGACCTGCGTCCCGAATGGAACCCCCAATTCACCACGCACGTAAGGGAGTTGACCGGATCAGGCGTCGAAGGCCTCACCCTCGACGTCATGGACACCCCTCAGTCGCCGCACCTTCTCGACAAGGGCTACAACGGGGTCGCGCTGCAGTGCGCGTACGACTGCTGGGTGGACGACGTGACCGTCCGCAACGTCGACAACGGGTTCGGCCTGGTCGCCGCGTCCTCCTGCACCCTGCGCCGCACAAAGGTCGGCGGCCGCGGCGAACACCACCCCTACTTCTGCCGCGAGGGCTCGCACGACAACCTGATCGAGGACTTCACGATCGAACAGCGCACGGTCCCGGCGCCGGAGGGGACGCAGTTGCACGGCATCAACGTCGAGGGCCTGTCCTCCTACAACGTCTGGTCGCGCGGTGACATGCAGATGGGCACCTTCGACTCCCACCGGGGCCTGCCCTTCGCCGACGTCCGCACCGACATCACCGTCAACAACAACGGCCGTCACGGCGGCGACGCGAACGCGGGTCCGCTCTACGGCGCCCGCTTCACACACTGGAACGTCCGCGTGACGAACCGCAGGGCAGGCCTGGTGAAGATCGACGGACTCGCGCCGTACTCCGCGACCGTCGGCGTCAACGAGGTCACGGAGTTCGACCAGACCGACGTGCCGGACTTCACAGGGGACCTGCATGCGCGGCTGGAGCTGTATCCCACGACGGACAGGATCCGGCCGCGGAACCTGTACGAGGCGCAGCGCGAGCTGTAGTCCGCCTCGGGCTGCTGGTCAGCTCGGGCGGAGGGTGTCGTAGCCGATGAAGTCGAACATGCGCTGCCCGGGGCTCAGGGGCCGGGACTCTCCGGCGAATCGGTGGGCTGCGACGCCGTAGCCGAGGCTGGGGTCGGACACCCACAACCGCTCGAAGTCCCGTTCCTCCAGCCAGGTGCAGATCTGGGGTACCAGGTCGGGCTCGAAGTGCCGGGTGCGGGTCCATACGACCGTGCCGCCGGGTCGGCAGAGTTGCGTGAGGTGGTCGATCGTCCGCTCGACATCGGCGTCGACCAGGTTGCCCAGCACCCCGCAGACGAGCACGAGGTCGGCGGGTACGAGAGGGGCGTAGTGGTCGGTCAACGAGGCGTCCCCGGCGAGGACTTCGACGTCCGGCAGCCCCGCGGCCCGCGCCGCGGCCCGCGCCACCGTGACGTTCCGCTCGTCCAACTCGACCAGCCGGGCGCGGACGTCGGCCCGTCGGGGGTGGTCGTGGAGCACACCGATCAGGTCGCGGCCCTGGCCGGCACAGAGGCTGACCGCGGTGAGCGGGCCGGGCGGGGCCTCGTCGAGGGCGAGCCGGATGCGTTCCTGGACGAGGGCCAGGCGCCGGCCGAGATAGGAGTCGGGTGAGTCGTACGCGTGGTGCCACTCATGCCAGTCCATGAGCCGGAAGATACGGCCGCGAGTGCCGCAAGGATGTCCTTGTCACACCTTCTTCGCATAACGCCCCGGGGTCACCCCCACCAACTTCCGGAAATGCCGGGTGAGATGGGACTGGTCGAAGAACCCGGTGGCGGTCGCGACCTCCCCCGGCGACCGGCCGTCGAGGAGGAGACGGCGGGCGAGGTCGACGCGTCGGGAGTTCAGGTACTGGTGCGGTGCGATGCCGTACGCAGTGCTGAACGCCCGTACCAGGTGGGCGGGATGGGCGTGGACGAGCCCCGCGGCCTCGTCGAGGGTGAGGCCGTCGACGACACGCTCGTCGAGGAGCTCGCGCAGGCGGCGGGCGAGGGTGGGATCGGGCCGGGGGGTGTCGGCCCCGGCGTTCGGCCGCAGCTGGGACCGCAGCCGCTCCCCGATGAACGTCAGCCTGCTCTCGGCCTCCAGCTCGTCCCCGGCGTGCGCGAGGGCGGTGTGCAACTGGCCGACGCGCCGCCGCAGCACGGGATCGCGCAGGTCCGGCTGGTCGACGGCGGCCCCGATGAGGTCCTCGCGCAGGTGCGTGGCGTCGAGATAGAGGACGCGCTTGCGAAAGCCGTGCGGGGTGGCGGGGGAGCCGTTGTGCGGGACGTGCGGCGGGAGGAGGGTGACCGTGTCGTGCGGGGTGCCGTGCTCGTGCCGGTCGAGGTCGTACCGTACGGCGCCGTCGTCCACGATGAGCAGTGTCCACGCCTCGTGGACGTGCATCGGGTAGGCGTACTCGGTGAAGTGCGCGTGGAAGACCTCCACGACGCCGGGTATCCGGGGGCGCCAGGCGGAGACCTCCTGCCGGGGGCGCTGAGCGGCCATGCAAAGAACGTACAAGACGGGGCCGTACGGCGGTCGGCAGTCTCGATGCATGAACGACGACGCACCCATCCGTTTCGACACCAAGATCGCCGTCCTGCTGCGGGAGGACCTGGAGCCCTGGCAGCGGCTGAACGTGACCGCGTTCCTGGTCAGCGGCCTGGGGACGGCGGTTCCCGAGGTGATCGGCGAGCCGTACGAGGACGCGGACGGCGTCCGGTATCTGCCGATGTTCCGCCAGCCGGTGCTGGTCTTCGAGGGGACGAAGGAGACGCTGACGGCGGCGCACGGGCGTGCGCTGTCCCGGGCGCTCCCTCGGGCGATCTTCACGAGCGACCTCTTCGCGACCGGCAACGACCGCGACAACCGGGCGGCGGTACGGGCCGTGGGGACGGGTGAGCTGGACCTGGTGGGGATGGCGGTTCACGGGCCGAAGAACGCTGTGGACAAGGTGCTGAGAGGGGCGCGGATGCATCCGTGACCGAATCTGCACAGTGAATGCGCAACCGCGGCGCGAGTGGGTTCTGTTGATGCGGAGTTGTCCTGTTCGCGGCAGCCGGGGCAATAGCTGTCGTCTTCCTGTGCGGCGCCCGGTGTAGAGAAGCTGCCCCCAATTCGTGTGCATGCCCACACGCTTCGGTGGCGGACCGTTTCAACAGCCCAGCTCCGGGCGCCTTCGCACTGGATGCCGGGCACGCTCCGTGGTTTGATCCTGCGCACCGAGCCCCGCCTTCTGTCCCCCGCGGGGCCGCTCCCCCCTCTGGCACATCCATGCGAAGGGCAGTTTCCCCATGAACTCCGCTCCCCAGGTTCAGACCGTCGAGATCTCCGACGCCGAGCTCGACGGCGTCTCCGGCGGCCTGAGCCCGCAGATCTCCCTCACCGCCGGCTCCACGACCCTCAGCAGCGCGGACGCCCTGGCCGAGCTCGACTCGCTCAAGGCGACGGCCCTGGGCAGCCTCGGCGGCACCCTCGGCGCCCTCCCGCACCAGGTCGGCCTGAGCGCCAGCTTCTGATCGCCCGGCCGGCGACCTGACAGCGCCGGCACCGGTCGACAACCACGGCGACAAGCCCTCCACCGGCACAGAACCGCAGGTGGAGGGCTTTGTCATGCCTTCTCCTACGCCCACACGGGTGGCGCCATGTGCGCCGCATTCGGGTGCTTGTGTGTGCGTCGGTGCTTCTGGCACGGGGGCGGGGCGGCATACCTCCGGCAAGCACACACCTACCGAAGGAGACGCTTATGCGTGCATCTGCCGTGCTGGCCGCCATCGCGCTCGCCGGGGCAGTCCTGCTGGGAGGCGCGGCCCAGGCCCTCGCCGACGGCCCCGACGACGACCCGCTCAACGACGTGGCCAACGTCAAGGGCGACCCCGACTTCGGCAAGTTCGAGGGGACTTTCAACTAGGCTTCCGCGCGCTGAGTGCCGGGCCGTAATTTCTTTCGCCCCACCCCGCCCCACCCCCGTTGCACCCCGCCCCGCACCGTGACGTTCATGGTGTGGGGCGGAGGATTTTCCAGGGGTACCTCCAGAGCGCGCGCAGAACGCCGTTCCTTGACGAGCCCACCGCGGTCGGCTCATTTCTGCCACCGACTGTGATCAATCAACTCCGCACAGGTGATGAAACGGTTGATTGAGGCGCTCGGAATTTTGATTGGCCCCCCGATTCGGCTCGCCGATCAACCCCCTCCCGCCGGAAAGTCGGTTGCATGCCCAACCGGACGGAAGGGAGCAGATGCCCACCTTGAGCGGAACTGCTCAAGCCGCCGGTCCGCCTCGCACCCCACGCTGAGGCGACCGCCGTGCATCACCTGGGTCCCACCCGGCACAGGGAGGACCCGGGCCCCCACATGGCGCCCATGTCCGCGCTGCACGCCAAGTCGTGCTGCCGCACGTCCGGGCAAGCGCAGGACAACGCGGGCACGGTGCGCCATCCCACATCAGGAGAAGCACATGAGTACTGAGATCGCAGTCGGCAGCCCTCTGCGCGGCCGACGCAGGAGAATGACCATAGCTACCGCAGGCGCGGTACTGCTCGCACTGTGCCTGGCCCTGCTCAGCCCCCTCGGTGCCGCGAAAGCCTTCGCGATCGATGACGCGCGTGACGTCACCTGGGACATCAGCCAAGGCCGGTCCGGCTACGCGCAGATGATCAAAGATGTCCGCGGCCGAGTCGAGCAGCAGGCGATCTACGGAAGCGGCTCGTCGGGGACGGTGTATACCACCGACACCAACGCCCAGGACTACTTCCTCGTCAACGTGTTCGACGGGCCCAACCTGCTGACCCGGCTCGTCCTGAACGCCCACAACCTGTATGTGCAGGGCTACTACAATCCCAACGACAGCACCTACCACTACACCGCGACCGCGGACCTCCGGGACGCGAACTGGCTCCCGTCCACGTCGGCGAACCCGCGGATTGCACTCCAGCTCCCGTTCTCGGGCAACTATGGCGGCACGACCAGGTTGCCGGACGGCACAACGGCGCAGGGCCTGACCAACTTCTCCGGCAACTCCAAGACGAGCCCGATATTCGCCACCCGCTATGCCCGCGACAACGCGAACGTGCTCGCCGACACGAACCAAGCAGACAGCAACAGGGCCGGAGCGCTCCTGTGGTTCGTTGAAGCTGTCGCCGAGGGCGCCCGGTTCAACGCCATCTCCGACCGGATCATCAACGGGTGGAACGACGACTGGGGATACAGCTTCGACTGGGCAGACGACGGCCTGACAACCAACTGGCAGGCGATCGGCGACAACTTCCAGCAGCGACTCAACAACCAGAATGTGCAGCCGCCCGCCTCGATCGGCCGGTACAACTTCCAGACAATCGCCAACACCGCGGCCATCTACTTCCTCATGCTGTTGTACAAATCAACCACCTGACAGCCTCTGTGCTCAGCATCAGCGTTCGCGATCCGCGCACTGGACGGCTGATGCGTCGGCCCTCGGACGACCCACCGGAGAACACCGGTGGGTCGTCCGAGGGCTCTTCCGGTGCCCGTAGTCGGCCTGAGTGCTCCCGGTGTCGGGCTCAGACGGCGGCGGCCACGGGAGTGCGGCAGTCATGGCAACGTCCTGGGGTGGGGGAGCGGAAGGCGCGATCGCAGCCGTCGCAGTTTCGCAGCGGGTGCCGGACGGTCGGCGCCGGGGCCGGGGCCCGGAACGGCGGCGGTGGTGGCAGCTGGGCTGCGAGGCGGTGGGCCAGGAGGGCCGCCGGGCGGTGCAGGGGTTCGGGTGGCAGGTCCGCGGTCAGCGCGTGACGTACGGCGGTGGGGCTGACGTCGCGTTCCAGCCAGGCGGCTACGCCCGGCGCGAGGTGGGCCGTATCGCAGGTGGAGAGCAGCAGGCGGGGGTCCTGGCGGCGGAGGTCCGAGAGGAGGTCGGTGGCCTGCTGGAGGAGGGCGGGGGCGGGGCAGACCGGCTGCGGGACGGTGGGGAGGGCCTTCTTGCGGGGTGGCCTGGGCTTCTTCGGGGTCGTGGATCCGTGGTCCTCGGCGGCCCGGCGGTGATGGCCCGGCTGGTTGCAGGAGACCGTGCGGGTGACGATACGGCCGCTGGGGGCGCGGGTGCGTTCGCGGCGCAGGTAGCCGTGGGCTTCGAGTTCGCGCAGGGCGGCGGCGATACGGGTGGCGCCTTCGGGGAAGCGGGCGGCGAGGGTCTTGATGTCGACGCGGGCCCCCTTCGGCAGTGACTGGATGTGGCACGCCAGGCCGATCGCCAGGAGGGAGAGTTCCGCGTGCTGGGTGAGGTGGTTGCCGATCACCGTGAAGCGGGTGGTGTGGCGGGCGTTGTCGTGGGTGAGGCTGCCGCCGGACGGGGAGTCCCGGTGGGGGTGGTTTTTGCCCGGGATACGGGACTGGGCGCGCGCGGGCGCGCTAGGGTTTTCGCTGTCCATCGGGAAGTCCTTACCTTCCTCGGTGGTCAGGCCCCCGCACTGGGATTGCAGTCCCGGCGGGGGCCGTCGCATGTCTGCCGCTGTGCTGTGTCGCGCTGAGCGTAGGGCAGGCAACCGGGCCGAAATCCAGCTGAGTTGGCGTTGTTCACTCGCGAGGGTGAGTGCGCGCCGCGGGCGGGAGGGGTGGGGCTTGGTGGGGTTCTTTCACCGTGGAGTTCCTTGGAAAAGAGCACCCGTCGCACCGCAGCACGGGCGACCGGGTTCCGGTGCCGGTACTGGTTCCGGGAGGGCGACTTCGGCCCAGACGGTCTTGCGCGGATACGGCCCCGGTGCGGCGCCCCAACGGTCGGCCAGCGCGTCGACTAGTACGAGCCCCCGGCCGGACTCGGCGTCACCGGACGGGAGTTGGGCACACGGGGGCCGGTCACCGCGCGTGTCGGTGACCTCGATGCGAAGGGTGCCGCCGACGACGTAGAGCGTGAGGCGGAAGTCGCGTCCCGGTACGCGGCCGTGTGTCGCCGCGTTCGCCGCCAGCTCGGCCACGATGTGCACCGCCGGGTCCAACGGCAGCCCCCAGGAGCGGAGTTGCTCGGTGGCGAGGAGACGGGCGAGGCGGGCTCCGCGGCGCGTCGGGGACAGGAGGACGCTCAAGTTGCGGACAGAGGTGGCGGTTTCTTGATTCACATCACTCAGCGTGGCGGCGTCTGCCTACTGTGAACAGTGACGACGCGGTTGCGTAGAGCGACTGTCCAAGGCTTGTCCAGGCGTGTCCAAGCTGTCGGGACGGTGCGTACGGGTAGGGGCGTCGCGGGCACGGTCGTACGACGGAGGGGTGCGGGATGTCGGTGGACGGCGAGGCGGTACGGCTCAGGACCGAGGCGGACGAGCCGGGTTGGGAGGTGGACCCGGACGACGAGTGGGGCGTGGCCGTCATCGCCACCGTGGGACGGCAGTTGAGGCTGCGGCGGGAGGCGGTGGGGATGCGCGTGCCCGAGTTCGGGGCGGCAGTCGGGTACGGCGATGACCTGGTCTACAAGATCGAGGCGGGAAAGCGGATTCCGCGCCAGGAGTATTTGGACAAGGCCGACGAGGTGCTGGGGGCGGGCGGGCTCATTTCCGCTACCTGGGAGGACGTGAAGAAGGTCCGGTATCCGAAGAAGGTGCGGGACTTGGCCGCCATGGAGGCCAAGGCGGTCGAGCTTCAGCTCTACGACCCCCTGAATGTCCACGGGCTGTTGCAGACGCCGGAGTACGCACGCGGGCTGCTCCTCATGCGGCGCCCTGCGTACACCGTGGACGAGGTGGAGCGGTTCATCGCAGCGCGCGTGGCGCGCAAGGCGGTCTTCGAGCGGGACCCGGCGCCCGAGGTCAGCTTCGTCCTGGAGGAGTGGACGCTGCGACGTCCACTCGGAGGGAAGGCGGCGCTGCGCCGCCAGCTGGAACATCTGTTGGAGACAGGGCAGTTGAGGAATGTCGAGCTTCAAGTGATGCCGATGGATCGCGAGGAGCACGCGGGACTGGCGGGTGGTATTGAGGTGCTGAAGTTCGAGGACGGCTCAGCCGTGGGGCGTTCGCCTGCCGTGGCCAACGGCCGCCCGGTATCCGAACCCAAGCAGCTCCGTATCCTTGAACTGCGGTATGGCATCATCCGGGCTCAGGCGCTCACACCACGTGAGTCGACGGCCTTCATCGAGCAACTGCTGGGGGAAACATGATCCGCAACACCTCGGCTGGGAACGCCTCCGAGCTGGCGTGGTTCAAGAGCAGCTACAGCAGCAGCAGCGAGGGCGACTCCTGCGTCGAAGTCGCGCTGGCCTGGTCCAAGAGCAGCTACAGCAGCAGCGGTGACGGCGAATCCTGCGTGGAGATCGCCATAGCCCCCCGCACCGTCCACATCCGCGACTCCAAGAACATCCATGGCCCCCGCCTCGCCTTGGCCCCCCAGGCCTGGGCCGACTTCGTGACGTACGCCTCCGAAGCCTGACCCCGCCCGGGCGGCAGGCACTGCACCTTCACCCCGCCGCGACCTCCGCCCCGGCGGCGGCCGGAACCGTAGCCGCCGCCCCCTCCGGCGGAAGCTGCCGCATAAGGGCGCCGTACCCAACAGCGGCAACCGTGCCGACGACCGCGCACACCCCCCACAACCACTCGGCCCCGAACCGGTCTATGACGACACCGGACATCAGCGGAGCGACCAGCGCGGCGAGGGACCACGACAGCGTGTACACACCCTGGTAGCGCCCACGCCCGTGCACGGGCGACAACCGCACAACCAACCCCGTCTGCGTCGGCGCGTTGACCATCTCGCCCAGAGTCCACACGCACACGGTGAGCGCGAAGACGCCGACCGACCCGGCGAAGGCGGTGAGCCCGAAGCCGTACCCGGCCAGCAGGGACGAGACCACGAGCAGCCGCCCGGGATCCCGGCGTTCGATGAACCGGGTGACAGGGATCTGCAGCGCAACGATCAGTACGCCGTTCACGGCGATGGCCATGCCGTAGTCGGCAGGAGTGAACCCGGCCTGCCCCATGGCGACGGGCAGTCCCACCGACCCCTGCTGAAACACGAGGGCGACCAGGAACGACAGCCCGACGACACCCATGAACCGCTTGTCGCGGACCACGGTGCCGAGGCCGACGTCCTCCCGCGCCCCCTTGGAGACTCCGGCGACCGGCCGTGACTCGGGCAGCTTCAGGAAGACGACAACCGCACACACCGCCGTCATCCCGGCCTCGATCAGGAACCCGGCGAGATAGCTGAACTCGGCGATGAACCCGGCGGCCATGGAGGAGACGGCGAAGCCGAGGTTGATGGCCCAGTAGTTGAGGGAGAACGCCCGCACCCGGTCCTCGGGCCGCACGATGTCGGCCATCATCGCCTGGACGGCGGGCCTGGAGGCGTTGGACGCCATGCCCACCAGGAACGCGACAGCGGCGATGGCGACGGGATCGTGCACGAACCCGAGGAGCGCGACGGAGACGGCGGTCGACGACTGGGCGATCAGCAGGGTGGGCCGCCGCCCGAGCCGGTCGGTCATGACACCGCCCCCGAGCGAGGAGACGACCCCGCCGAGCCCGTGCAGGGACGCGACGAGACCGGCGTAGGAGGCGGAGTACCCGCGGTCGATCGTCAGGTACAGAGCCATGAAGGTGGCGACGAAGGCGCCGAGCCGGTTGACGAGGGTGCTGGTCCACAGCCACCAGAACTCGCGGGGCAGCCCGGAGACGGTCTCCCGGGCGGCACGTCTCAGACTGGCGACTGACATCGAGAATCCCCCATGGACGTAAGTGGCGCAGACAGCAGGCACAACTTACGCACCAGTCGAGGGGTCGGGCCACTCAATTAACAGATGCCGTCAACTGTCCGCCTGCTGGGCGGGCCTCCTGTGGCCCGAATGCGTGGATTACGCTCTGGGACATGGCCGACGCACCGTACAAGCTGATCCTCCTCCGCCACGGCGAGAGCGAGTGGAACGCGAAGAACCTGTTCACCGGCTGGGTGGACGTCAACCTGAACGAGAAGGGCGAGAAGGAGGCAGTCCGCGGTGGCGAGCTCCTGAAGGACGCCGACCTTCTCCCCGACGTGGTCCACACGTCCCTCCAGAAGCGCGCGATCCGCACGGCGCAGCTCGCGCTGGAGTCCGCGGACCGCCACTGGATCCCGGTCCACCGCAGCTGGCGCCTGAACGAGCGCCACTACGGAGCCCTCCAGGGCAAGGACAAGGCGCAGACCCTCGCGGAGTTCGGCGAGGAGCAGTTCATGCTGTGGCGCCGCTCGTACGACACCCCGCCCCCGCCCCTTGAGGACGGCACGGAGTTCTCCCAGTCGGGCGACCCGCGCTACGCGTCGATCCCGCCGGAGCTCCGCCCCCGCACGGAGTGCCTGAAGGACGTCGTCGTCCGCATGCTCCCGTACTGGTACGACGGCATCGTCCCGGACCTCCTCTCCGGCCGCACGGTCCTTGTCGCCGCCCACGGCAACAGCCTCCGCGCCCTGGTCAAGCACCTGGACGGCATCTCGGACGCGGACATCGCGGGCCTGAACATCCCGACCGGCATCCCGCTGTACTACGAGCTCGACGCCGACTTCAAGCCGGTCACCCCCGGCGGCAAGTACCTCGACCCGGAGGCGGCCGCGGCGGCCATCGAGGCGGTCAAGAACCAGGGCAAGAAGAAGTAACCCGTACTTGTCAAGGCCCCTGCCTGCGGATCTCCCGTAGGTGGGGGCCTTCCTGCTGTGCTGGGGCCATCACGTCTCCGGGCCCCAGCGCTCCGGCCCCACCCCCCGCCAGTCGATCCACGGCGACTCCGCCACGTCCGCCGGATCGATCTCCAGTCCGGCCCGGCGGAGGAACTCCGCGACGTCGGCCACGTTGTGCGCCAGGCCGAGGATCTCGCCGTCCACGCGCACGCGTCGGCCACCCGTGGGCGACGGTGGGTGCACGATCACGCGAATCGGTCCGGACATGCCTTCAGGATCATCCGGGACGTGCGGGCCTGCATTCCAGCGCGTCATCGAGGGAGCCGCTCACTGGCGTTCCCGGGTGATCGTCCCAGGTCACGGAGGTCCCACCAGGCTGCGGGACTTGGGCGCCGGTGCTGCCAGTAGGGGTGGAAGTACAGCTGGGCCGACAGCCGGTGCAGGCGCCGGCGCAGCTCGGTGCGGCCGGGCTGCTCGGCGAGCCGGCGGTAGGTGGCACTCCAGTCCTGCTGCGCCTGGGCGAGGTCGTCGGGGAACGGTCGCATGACCGAATTCAAGCATGTGTTCGATTTTCTGGGCCACCCCGATCGCTGTCGGGTGGATGTAGGCGACTCGTCGGCGGCTGTCGGGCAGATGTAGGTGGCTCGTCGGCGGGGGCTGACACCTTCCAGGGACGGGGCCGCCCGGAGCTCGCCGGACGGCCAGATCCCTGAGGAGCCACCATGAACACACCTGTCACGATCATCGGCGCCGGACTCGGCGGTCTCACGCTCGCCCGCGTTCTGCACGTCCACGGCATCGAGGCCATCGTCTACGAGGCGGAGGCCTCCCCGTCGGCCCGCGCGCAGGGCGGGATGCTCGACATCCACGACTACAACGGGCAGCTCGCCCTCCAGGCCGCCGGTCTGATGGACGAGTTCCGCGCCATCGTCCTGGAGGGCCGCGAGGCGATGCGGGTCCTCGACCCGGACGGGACCGTCCTCTTCGACAAGGACGACGACGGCAACGGCGGACGCCCCGAGGCGATGCGCGGCGAGCTCCGGCAGATGCTGATCGACTCGCTCCCGGCGGGCACCGTCCGGTGGGGGCACAAGGTCAGCGGCACACGTGCCCTCGGCGACAGCCGCCATGAGGTCACCTTCGCCGACGGCACCACCCTGGTCACGAGCCTGCTGGTCGGCGCGGACGGCGCATGGTCACGGGTCCGGCCGTTGCTCTCCGACGCCACACCCACGTACACCGGCACATCGTTCGTCGAGACCTACCTGTACGAGGCGGACACCCGGCACCCCGCCGCCGCGAAGGCGGTCGGCGGCGGGATGCTGATCGCGCCCTCGCCGGGCAGGGAGATCTTCGCGCACCGGGAGAGCGGCGACACCCTGCACGCCTACGTGCACATGTCCAAGGCGCTGGACTGGTTCGCCGACGTCGACTTCACCGATGCCGCCGCGGCGACCGCGCGGATCGCCGCGGAGTTCGAGGGCTGGGCACCGGAGCTCACCGCGCTGATCACCGACAGCGACACCGCGCCGGTTCTGCGGGCCATCCATGCCCTGCCGACCGGACACCGGTGGGACCGGGTGCCGGGCGTGACCCTGCTCGGCGACGCCGCCCACCTCCAGGCCCCCAACGGCGAAGGCGCCAACCTCGCCATGCTCGACGGCGCCGAACTCGCCAAGGCCATAGCCGCGCACCCCGACGACACCGAGGCCGCGCTCGCCGAGTACGAGCAGGCCATGTTCCCCCGCAGCGCCGAAGCCGCCACCTTCGAAGGAGGAGAGATGCCCGGGATCGACTCCGAGGCCAACACCGCCCGCGGCCTGATCGACATGTTCACCGAGATGGGCCAATGAGCCGCCACTCGAGCCGCGAGCCCGAGCTCTCCGGCCGTGGTCCGCAAGGCGTCACTTTCCCCCGAGGAAAGTACGTGCTACTTTCCCTATAGGAAAGTTCGGTAGGTCGCGGGAAGGCAGGAAGCCTGATGAAGCCTGAGGATGCGCAAGCCGCATTGGACGACGTGCAGTTCCGGACCGAGCAGTCCCGCGGTGAGTACCTGCGGTACGGGTACTCCAGCGGCCAGCTTCTGGTCTCGGCACTGGTGTTGTTCATCTCCTTCGCCTCCTTCGACCTGCCGAACCCCTGGGGCGGCGCCGTGCTGTTCCCTGCCGTGGCGCTGCTCGTGACCCAGTTGGTCGTGTACCTGCGCCGAGCGCCCGTCCGTATGCCGCTCGGCAGCCGGGCCGCATTGCTCTCGGCCGCCGCCGGCGCCGCCCTGGTGGGCCTGTTCACGGTGCTGTCGGACGCAGCGGAGGCAGCCGGCGTACCGGTACCGCACACGATCGCCGGCGCCGTGCTGTCAGCGGTGGGCCTGCTGGTCGCGTACCGGGTGCGCGAGGGCAAGCGGCGGGGCGGGGAGTGATGGACAGCGACTTCAACGAGTTCCTTCACGTGCCCGCGCGGCTGACGATCGTGGCGCTGCTGGCGCCGGTGACCTGGGCGGAGTTCGGATTCCTGCGGGATGCCGTGGAGACCAGTGACTCGGCGCTGTCCAAGCAGATCTCCGCGCTGGCCGCCGAGGGATACGTCGACGTCCGCAAGGAGCGGGGTGTGGGTGTGCGGCGCACTCTGGTGCGGCTCAGCCCGGAGGGGCGGGAGGCGTTCCGCCGCCATGCCGCGGCGCTGGAACGCATCGCTGCCACAGCCCGCACCGGTGGACAGACGGACGCCGACGCCTCCTGACCGACGCCCGACCGGGCCCGAATCCCGACCCACGTACCAACGAGCCGGCTCCTGACCGAAGCACGGCTGAAAACGGGGATGCCAAGCATGATCGAAGTGCAACAACTCACCAAGTACTACGGGAGGACACTCGCCGTCGACGCGCTCTCCTTCCGTGTCGAGCCGGGCCGGGTGACCGGATTCCTCGGACCGAACGGCGCGGGGAAGTCGACCACGATGCGCGCCATGATCGGCCTCGACCGGCCGACGTCCGGGCGCGTGCTCGTCGACGGCAGCGGCTACGACGAACTCGCGGACCCCCTGCGCACCGTGGGCGCGCTGCTGGACGCACGCTCCCTGCACGGCAGGCGAACCGTACGCGACCATCTGCTGGGGCTGGCCCGCAGCAACCGTATGCCCGACAGGCGGGTCGACGAGGTGCTGGAGATCGTCGGCATGGCCGCCGCGGCGAACCGGCGCGCCAAGGGACTCTCGCTCGGGATGGCCCAGCGGGTCGGTGTGGCAGCGGCCCTCCTCGGTGATCCGAAGGTGCTCCTGCTGGACGAGCCGGTCAACGGTCTCGACCCCGAAGGGGTGCTGTGGATCCGGCAGTTGATGAAGAGGTTCGCGGCCGAAGGGCGGGCCGTCCTCGTCTCCAGCCATCTGATGAGCGAGATGGCGCTGACGGCCGACCACCTGGTGGTGATCGGGAAGGGCCGCCTCCTGGCGGACTCCTCCGTCGAGGAGTTCATCTCCCGCAACTCCCGTTCCGGCATCGCGGTGCGCACGCCTCAACCGGAGAGGCTGCGCGAGGTGCTGGCGGCCAGGGGCATCCAGGCCCTCGACGGACCCGACGGAACCATCGAGGTCCTCGGTACCGATGTGGAGACCCTGGGCGAGCTGGTGGCCGAGCAGCAGGTCACCGTCCACGAGATCAGCCGCAGGTCGGCCTCCTTGGAAGAAGCGTTCATGCAGTTCACCGCCGATGCCGTCGAGTTCCGCACGCAGCAGGAGGTGCGGTGACCATGACCTGGATCAAGTCCGCCGTGGCCTTCGAGTGGACCAAGGTGCGCACGCTCCGCCCGCTGCTGTGGAGCCTCGTCTGCTATGCCGCCCTGAGCGTGGCCGTCGGCCTGCTCACCGGCGTCTTCGTGGGTCGGACCTACACGCACAAGTCGGAGCTCTCGACGTTCGACCCCATCTCCACCGGCTACAGCGGGCTGCGGCTCGGCATGATCGCGCTGGTCGTCTTCGGGGTGCTGATCGTCAGCAGCGAGTACTCCTCCGGGACGATCCGCAACTCGCTGGCGGCGGTGCCCCGGCGGGGCGTCTTCTACGGCGCCAAGATGATCACCGGTGGGGCGGCGGCCCTGGTGTTCTCGCTCGTCGCCGTGGTGGCCGGCTTCTTCGGCACGCAGGCGACCATGGGCGCGAGGCTGAGCGTGTCCCTCACCGACGAGGGCGTTCTGCGGTCGCTCTTCGGAGCGGTCCTCTACACGACGCTGCTGTGCCTGTTCTGCATGGGGCTCGCCAGTGTGCTGCGGAGCTCGGCGCTCACGATGGGCATCCTGGTGCCGCTGTTCTTCACCGTCTCCACCATCCTGAGCAACATTCCGGGCGTGGAGCGGGTCGCGCAGTTCCTGCCCGATGTGGCGGGCGGTCTCGTGCTCTACCGCGACGTCCCCGGCAACACCGTCCTCAACGCCTGGACCGGACTGGGTGTGCTGGCCCTGTGGACCGTGGCGTCCGTGGCGGTCGGCTACTGGGCGGTGCGGCGCCGAGACGCCTGAGGGAGGTAACCGGGGCGACAGGCCCGGTGCCGTGACCACCGGCCGGGGCGCGAGCCTCGCAGCCGTGTGATCACGTGCACCGGGTCCTCGGCATGCCGCTCGCTAGCCGGCGTGAATGCCGGAGATGCCCACGGCCACGGTCTCGGTATCCGATCCCCGCCCGTACTTGGCCTTGCGCCTGGCCTTCTTGGCGGCCTTCTCGTCCGCCTTGCGGCGGGCGTCGTCCGCCTTCTGCTGGGCGTCCTTGGACTTCTTTCCGAACATGTCGGCTCTCCCCCTTCTCATGAGTCTGCGACTGCTTTTATCTTCCCTTCCCATGTTGCCGCACCGCATGCCCGGTGCGGCTTTTTTCTTTTCCCAGCTGTTTCTTGTTGTACGGCTTCACTGGTTCTTCACAGGGTGGTTTCTAATGCGGTGCCGATATTTGAGGTACCTCAAACAAGTGATCCAGATCACCATGTCTGATGTTGCTCGATGCATTAACGCCATGTAACTTCCAATGCGTTGCCTGACCAGCAACGACCGCACCGTCCTGACCAGCGAGTGCGAATAACGGGGATGTACGTCTGCACTTTTGCAGGCAAGACGTCCGACCATTTTTTGGTCGGAACGGGGGTGAATTACTTATGTCTTTCGACGGTGACGTCTCGCTTCTTGAGGAGATCGCCGAGCAGGACTTCGACGGTGTCGCCTACGGCGCTTGCACCACGAACACGTTCTCGCTCAGCGACGGCCTCGGCAACAACGGCGGTTGGTGCACGCTGACCAAGGAGTGCCAGCCCAACTGCAACTGACCCCTCACTGAGGCCAGTTGTCTGCCGAGCGATCTCTTCAAGGAGGTGAAAAACATGGAGAAGCAGGACTTCCTGGGCGCCTACGACGAGCTGGAGCTCATCGAGCTGGGCGAGGAGGAGGCGCACGGTGGTACCACCGTGCCGTGCTCCCTCGCGGTGTCGGTTGCTGCCAGCACCGCCTTCTGCCCCACCACCAAGTGCACCAAGCAGTGCTGATGCACAGCCGGTGAACCAGGGGCATTAAAAAGCTGATGGAGTGGGGATCGTGCAGTGATCCCCACTCCACCAGCCGACCATGGATTTTCCGTGTCCGCGCCCGACGGAGCATAGAACAATTGAATTCTCAACACAGCTTCTACCCGGAGTTCGACAGCGCGGAAATACGGGAGACGATCGAACCGCTTTCCGCGTTCGATGACGATCTGCTGTCGCATCTCACCATTCCCACACCGGAACCCGTCAGTAGTATATCATCCGCCGCTGTTCAGTGGGCGGCGGAGGACGAGCGCTACCCTTTCCAGCGGGTCATCCGTTCTCTCGCCACAGCCGTGTGCCATCCGGATCCACTGTCCCGGCACATGGAATTGTTTCACGACACTGACGAGATTATTCTTCAGCTGCTCACTCGCGCGGAAACTCGTCTCAAAGACACCTGTACCCGTTCCCTGGTTGCCGCGATCAACAAGGCATCGACCGAGGGTCGGCTGACCGGCGAGACCCCGCACGAGCGCTATATCTCCTTCGTCGGGGGTGACTGGTCCGACACGCTGTCAGACTTCCCTGCACTGCGCTCCGCATTCGGCCATCTGATCCGCAACACGGCCGCGGCCTTCGGGGAGTTGTGCGAGCGCCTGGCGGCAGACCGAGGGCTCATCGCCGATATTTTCGGCATCGCCCGGGACGACGTCGTCACCTCGATCGGACAGGCCGACGGGGACAGCCACGCGCACGGACGCAGCGTCTCCGTCCTGACCTTCGCGTCCGGTGCCCGGCTCGTCTACAAGCCCCGCGACATCTCCTGCGAGGCCGCCTATGAGCAGATCGTCGGATACGTCAACCGCACGGCGCAGACCGATCTGCCCGCGGCCAGGACCCTCGACCGCGGCGGCTACGGGTACGTGGAGTACATCCAGGCCGAGGACGTCTCGGACGTCTCCGCCCGGTTCATGAGGTCCTGCGGTGAACTCGGGGCCGTGCTGTACCTGCTGGACGCCCGGGACATGCACTTCGAGAACATCATCGCCACCCGGCGCGGCCCGGTGCCGGTCGACCTGGAGACGCTGCTGCACCCTGCCCGCGTCCACACCGGTCCCAAGCCGGAAGCGGACGGCAACGCCTACGAGACCATCGCCCGTTCCCTGTACGGCGTCGGCGTGCTGCCCCTTGTCTTCGCCGGGAAGGACGAGAACGCCGGCCATGTGGACCTCGGGTTCCTCGGCGGTGACAACCAGGGCACCGCGCCCTTCAAGGGCCTGACGTTCGAGAACCCCTTCACCGACCGGATCAGGATGGTGCTGGCGGCGCAGGAGGCGAAGCCGCGCAACACCGTCGTCCCCGCGGCCGGCGAGGAGGACATCCACGTCCTCGCCGAGCGGATGGCCGACGGCTTCACCGCGGTCGCCCACGCGGTCCTGCGCGACCAGGACGGCTGGGCCGGGATGCTGAAGCGGTGCGCCGCGCACCTGCGGATCCGCTACGTGCACAATCCGACGGCGCTGTACGCGCAGATCCTGCGGATGACCGCGTCGGCCGCAGCCATGGCCGACCCTGCCACCCAGCTCGCGCTGCTCAAGCGCATCGCCATCGCTTCGAAGACCTCGGACCGGGGCATCATCGTCTCCGAACTGCGGCAGCTGGCCGAGCGCGACGTCCCCTACTTCACCGCTGACGTCACCAGCACGGTGCTGCGGGACGCGGACGGCAACGACACCGGTGCACGCCTCGCCCAGACTCCGTTGGACCGGGCCCTGGCCAAGGCGGCCGGCCTCGACCGGTCCGCCATCGACCAGCAATTGACGCTGTTGTACTCCACCTTCTGCGCGCGCTTCCCGGACAACCACCTCACCAGCGCCAGGACCTGGGACACCGGCGCCGCCACCACCGAGCGGACCGCGCTCGAGGACCTCGCCCGTACGCTGGCCGACGACCTGGTCCGGACGAACCTGCCGGACAAGTTCGGCCACCTGCCGCGCACCTGGATCGGCCCGCTGGCCTCCGCGACGGCGGAGCGGCCCTGGCCGTGCGGTGTGCTCGGCTACGACCTGTACACAGGGCGCAGCGGACCCGCGCTCACTCTCGCGGCCGCCGCGCGGCTGTTCCAGGACGAGCGGTACGCGGAAGTGGCCAGGCAGATCTTCTCCACCAGCGCCGACATCCTGGCCGGCCGCCGGTACGAGCAGCGCAGCGTGCAGCAGACCGGGGCAGGCGCGTACACCGGCATGACCGGTCTGCTGTTCACCCTGCACGCCGCGGGCCTGCTGCTGGACGAGCCCGGCTGGGCCAAGGCCGCACAGGAGGCGGTTCCCCTGGCGGTCGGTCAGCTGGCGGAGAGCGACACGTCGGCCGACGTGATCAGTGGCGTGGCCGGAACAGCGGCGATGATCGCCGCCATCGGCGGTCCGCACGCCGAGGCCGCGGTGCCGGAGCTGGTGGGGCTGCTGTGCCGGATGGTCGAGCGGCCGCAGGCAGCGTGGTTCGAGCAGTCCGGGTTCGCCCACGGTGTCGCCGGAGTCCTGCACGCCCTCAGCGTGCTGCGCCCCGCCCTCATCGGAGAGGTCGTGGACAGGGCCGATACCGCGATCAGCACCCTGCTGGACCGGCTCGAGGCCTTCTACGACCCGACCGAGCAGAACTGGTTCTCCAACATCGCCACGCCGGAACGATTCTCCACCGGCTGGTGCCACGGCGCGGCCGGTATCTCGCTGGCCCTCGCCGCCTGCGCCGAGCACACCGGGCAGGACCGCGCCGAGCACTGGCTGAACCGTGCGGTGTCCAACACGCTCAGGCACGGGTTCGGACGCAACCTGACGTGGTGTCACGGCGACCTCGGCAACCACGACGTGCTGACCACCATCGCCGCCGCGCGTGCGGATCAGGCGCTGACCGCACGGGTCGCGGAGGTCGAGGGCGAGTGGCTGCGGCCCGGCGTGTTCCGGCAGAAGCTGGCCGACCGACGCAGCCGGTACGCGCACACCAACAGCGTCATGGTCGGCACGTCCGGCGTCCTGCTGCACCTGCTGAACCGGCTCTCCCCGGACCTGCGCAGCTCCCCGCTGTCGCTGACGATCGCGGGCCTGTGATGGGACACCGGGTACCGACCGTCACGCAGGTGACCCAGACCGAGTGCGGCCTGTGCTGCTGCGTCTCCGTCATGCGCTACCACGGCCGCAGCGAGGACTTCTTCTCCGTCCGCCAGGATCTGGAGGCGGGGCGGGACGGTCTGGGGGCGAAGCAGCTGGCCGACTTCCTGCGCTCGCGGGGCATGCAGACGAAAGCGTTCCGGGTCAAGGGCATCGACGCCCTGGCCTCCTTCACCGTCCCCGTGATTCTGTACTGGGAGGACTACCACTTCGTCGTCCTGGAGAAGTTCGACGGCCGTACCGCCACGATCATGGATCCGGCGGTGGGCCGCCGCCGGCTGAGCCGTGCTGACCTCCTGGACGGCTTCAGCGACATCGTCATCTGCCCGGAGCCGGGCCCCGGCTTCCGCAAGCAGTCGTTGCCGGCGACGAAGGACTGGCGCAGCATTCCGCTGTTCGCCGAGCAGTCCCGCTCCCGCATGGTGTTCGTGGCCCTGCTGTCGCTCAGCGGCTATCTCGCGGTGCTCGGCGTCCCGGCGCTGACGAAATGGGCGGTGGACCGGCAGGCCCACTGGCGGGACGTCACCGATCTGACCGTCGTGGTCGGCGCGGTGGCGGCGGCAGCAGCCGGGTATCTGCTGTTGTGGCTGGGGCGGGTCGTGGTCCTGTCGTCGCTGATCGCGGTCATGGGCCGCCATCTGATGGGCCACACCTTCCGCAGACTGCTGTCGCTGCCGTACAAGTTCTTCACCACCCGGCAGCCCGGAGAACTGGTGTTCCGGCTGAGCACCGTCAACGCCGTACGCGACCTGCTGTCCTCGCGGATCGCCCAGGGCGTCCTCGACGTCGGCACGCTGATCTGCATCAGCGGATACCTGTTCGTCACCGAGTGGCGCATCGGGCTCGTCGCCGCAGGCCTGTTCGCGGCCAACGCCTGTCATCTGTGGCTCACCCGCGTACGCGTGAAGGAGGTCACCGATGCGGAGATCAGCCAGCTCGCCAAGAGCCAGGTCACCCAGCTCGACGCGATCGTGTCGATTCCCACGATCAAGATGGGCGGCTACGCGGAGCAGTTCGCCGACGAGTGGGAGCAGACGTACCAGGACTCCCTCGATGCGATGCGGGCCCGCATGCGGCTCCAGCAGGGCTGGATCTCCGGCCTGGGGACCACCACCCAGATGTTCGGTCCCCTGGTGATGCTGCTGGCCAGTCTGTACTTCGTCTCCCAGGGCATGGTGTCGCTCGGCTCGGCCATCGCCGTGCAGACCGTCTCCGCCACCTACTTCTCGCTGTCGGCGTCGGTGTTCCAGATGTTCACCGAGTTCTCCGAGGCCTCCCGCTACATGGCGCGGCTCAGCGACATCACCGCGCACGAGCCGGAGCAGCCGGGCGGCAGCGTGCGCACGCTGAACGACACCTCCATCGCCCTGCACGAGGTGGAGTTCCGGTACACCCGGCACAGCAAACCGGTCGTCAGGGACGTCTCACTCGAGATCCCGGCCGGGGCCCGCGTGGCCCTGGTCGGCGCCTCGGGATCGGGCAAGTCCACCCTCGGCCGCCTGATCTGCGGTCTCCATCAGCCGACCAGCGGCCGGATCGATTTCGGCGGCCGGCCGATGAGCGACTACGAAACGGACTTCCTGCGCCGCCAGATCGGCTACATCCCCCAGGAGGTGCATCTGCACAACCGCACCATCCTGGAGAACCTGACTCTCGGTCAGGACATCGATCCGGCGAAGGTCCGCGAGTACTGCGCCTCCGTGGGTGTCCTCGACTTCATCGACGAACTCCCGATGGGCCTGAAGACCCTGGTGTCGGAGATGGGGGCCAACTTCTCCGGGGGCCAGAGGCAGCGACTGGCGATCGTACGGGTCCTGCTCCAGCAGCCCAGGATCATCGTCATGGACGAGGCGACGGCATCGCTGGACACCATCAACGAACGCCGCGTGTCGAAGCTCATCGAAGAGACGGGCGCCACGCAGGTGATCATCGCGCACCGGCTGGCCACCATCAAGAAGGCCGACTACATCTACGTCTTCGGCGACGGTCACGTCATCGAGCACGGCACCCACCACCAGCTCATGGAGAACCAGGCCGCGTACGCCGCCCTGTACGCCGACGCCGACTCCACCACCTTCATAGGCGAGACAGCATGACCGAACCATCCGTATCCATCGAGGCGTTCCTGCCGTTCTACACGCACATCCTCCCCTGGGACCGGTTCCGGCGGTCCCTCGCGCCGGAGGTCCAGGGCGTCGTCGCCGCCGAGGACCACGAGGCGATGGTGCGCCGGCTGTGGGAGGTCGTCGTCGGCACGGTCGAGGGACACTCGTACCGCACGCTGATCGGGGAGTTCCACCAGCACCGTCAGACGCGGGGGCTGCCGCCGACCGCGGACAGCGACACGGCGCTGACGTCGTTCTCCGAACTGCTGCGCGACGAGCGCCGGCGCACGGAGCTCCTGGCCCGGTACCCGGTCCTCGAACGGCGGTTGGACGGCGTCACCCGCAACATGCTCGACTCCTACCGGGAGATGCTCCGCGCGTACCGCGCCGACCGCCATGCGCTGGCCGAGACGTTCGGCCTCACGGCCGGCGAGACGATCACCGCGGTCGAGCCGTCCGGCTCCGACCCGCACAACGACAACCGCAGCGTCATGTTCGTCAGCACCAGCGGCGGCCATCACCTGGTGTTCAAGCCCCGCCCGCTGACCGCGGACGACTTCGCACGCGACCTGTATCGTGCCGCCTCCGCCCACCTGGCCCACTCACTCGAGCGGTGCGTGCCGGACTCGCTGTCCCGCACCGACCACGGATGGCAGCGCTTCACCCGTGCCGAGCCGATGGGCTCCGCCGGCCAACCTGCCCGCTACTTCTATCGGTTCGGTGCTCTGACCTGCCTGTTCAGCGCCATCGGGGCCACCGATCTGCACGACGAGAACCTGCTGGCGCACGGCGAGTACCCCTGCGTGATCGACACCGAGACCCTGCTCAGGGCCGATGCGGGCGTCGACAACGACACCCTGTCGAACACACTGATCAACCACATGAAGAACTCCGTGACGTCGACCATGCTGCTCCCGATGGTCAATCCGGACGCGGTGATCGACGTCATGGTCTCGGGCGTGGGCGTCCTCGGCGAGCAGCAGTCCCAGATGCGCAAGCCGGAAGTGGTCGACGGCACCACCGACGCGATCCGGGTCGAGTGGAACGGCTTCAGCTACAGCCACAGCATCAACGTGCCGAGGCTGGGAGAGACCGAGCTTGCCGTGACGGACTATTTCCCGGACATGATGTCCGGGTACCGGGACGCGCTGGAGTTCCTGCGCGGCGGCGGAACCGACCAGGTGCTGGCCGCCTACCCGGACCTGCCCGTACGGTGCGTACTGCGCACCACGGAGGTGTACGCCCGCTATCTGGACGCCTCCACCCATCCGAAATACCTGGGCTCCCAGTCCGAGACCGACCGGCTGTTCGGGCATCTGCACCGGTTCCCCCGGAAACTCCATGAGGAGCAGGCCGCCTGGTTGAGCCGTTCCGAGAGCGGCGCTCTGGACAGCGGCAACATCCCGTACTTCCTCACCCGCGGGTCCTCGACGGAGCTCGCCACCCACGCCGCCGCCGTCGACGGGTTCTTCAAGGTCTCCGCCCTCGACAACGCGCGCCGCGGGGTGCGCATGGCGCGCGAACGCCACGAGCGCTACCACCAGTTCCTCGTCGAGGAATGCCTCGGTGACCTGACCTCCACCCCGCAGGGCCTGTCGGAACACGGCGTGTTCGCGGGGGAGAAACTCGCGACGGCGGCCCCCGGCACCTGGGGCCTCCGCATCGCCGAGGTGATCGAGGACCTCGCCGTCCACGTCGACCGCCCCGACGGGAGCCAGGCCGGGTGGATCGGCAGCATCGGACCCGATCGCGGCGCGGCGACCATGACGCCCGGCAACTACATCTCCTTCCACGACATGGGGGGCATCCCGCGTCTGTTCCGCACTGCGGCGCGCGCCGACGAGAGGTTCGCACCCCTGCGGGACGCCGCCGACCGGGGCCTGGCCGCGCTGGCGCAGGACTATCCGCACACACTGGCCAACATCCCGGAGTCGGCGTTCTCCGGCCTCGCCTCCGTCCTGCCGGCGCGGCCCCACGCCGTGGACGAGGCCTGGCTGGACGCCCTCGTCCACGAGCTGGAACAGCGGGGCGAGAAGCTGGAGGCCGATGTCGCCAACGGGCCGGCGGGCGTGCTGATGCTGCTGCTGTCCCGAGCCGAGCAGGGGCTGCCCCACCACCGGCGGCACCTCGACGCCGTACGCCGGCTGGCGTTCCGCCCCGACCGCCCGGCACCCGACGGGACGGCGATGGAGCTCGCCCACGGCGAACTCGGCCTGTACTGGGCCAAGGCCCGCACCGGACGTGTCCTCGGGGACGAGCACCTCTCCCGGGAGGCCTTCGACTGGCTGACCGCGCATCTGGAGCAGTACGAGCCTCCGGTGATCGGCTGGTGCAAGGGGGCCGCCGGAGTCCTCCTCGCGGCCGGCGAGATCTGCCGGGCCGCCGGGCGCACCGACTGGCTCGTCGGGGGGCCGCTTCCCGAGCTGGTGCAAGCGGCGACCGCCCTGGAGGAGGGGCCGGTGGAGCTGTCGGTCTGTCACGGCACCAGCGGTGTGGTGCAGGCGCTCCTGGCCGCCGCCGCCTTCACCGGCGACGCCGGGCTCGTCGACCGGGCCCGCCACTACCAGGGCCGGGTCATCGCCCTCGCGCGCCGCCGCGGGTTCTACACCGGTGCCGCGGGCCGCTCTTCACTGCTCGGCTACATGCTCGGCTGGTCCGGCACAGCCGACACCGATCTGATGCTCGCTGCTCCGGGCCTCCCGCACGGGATTCCCGCCGCTCTGACCTGCTAGGAGGAAACCGGCGTGCGCTGCTCGATCGTTCTGCCCATCGCTGTCACCCGGCCCGAACAGGCCGTCCCCTTCGCCAACCTGGTCCGCTGGACCCAGGCCGAACGGCTCTGGCAGGGGCAGTCCCAGACCATCGACAATCATCACCTCGTCAGCTGGCTCGCGGGGTTGGGCATCCGTGTCCCCAGCGGCTTCGGGGTGAACCTGACTCCGCTGAGATCCCCTTACCAGGCGGCGGCGGAAGCGCGATCCACCGCCCTGGCCACCGGCCAACCGGTGCTTGCCGCCTACGGGCCCGGCGGAGTGGAGTTCCAGCGCAATGTCCTCGGCGAGCCGTACCGTAGCCCGTTGACTGCCGTGAGCGAGTACGTCAGTACGGTCCGCGGCCTGGTCCGCGGCGAACTGGTCCACACAGAGGGCGAGCACTACTCGACCACGGCCAGACTGGTCCCGGTGCGGGCACCGGAGGTACGGGTCGGCATCGGCGTACTGCGACCCAGGATGGCCGAACTCGCCGGGCGGGTCGCCGACGACGCGGTGACGTGGCTGTGCCCACCGGACCATCTGCGGGACGTCATCGTCCCGCGGGTACGCAAGGGCAGCGCCGACGCGGGACGGGACCCGGTCCCGGTGACGGCGATCGTCCCCTGCGCGGTCGCGCGGGAGGGACGTGACGCCCGGGAGACCGCGTTCGCCACGTTCGGCATGCATATCCAGGTGGACCACTACCAGGACACTCTGCGGCACGCCGGGATCACGGTGACCGGCGAGAAGGAGGACGCGGACAAGCTCATCGACGCCGGGCTGTTCCTGTACGGAACTCCCTCGGACATCCGTGACGGCCTGCAGCGCTTCGCCCAGGCCGGCGTAGAGGAGGTCGTCCTCAACGTACAAGGTGTGTCGGCCGTCGCCGGTGCCCGCGCCGCCGCGCAGGACCTGGAAGAGATACTGCGGGCTCTGTAGCGAAAGTGGCTGCATCCCGAGGGGGGTGCTGTCCTCCTCGGGATGAGCCGCGTCACACCGACAGCGGCACCGCATGCACCTCGTCCGCCTTGTGACCCGTCCGCTCGTGGATGCGCTGGACCGCCTCCGCCGAGGGGGCCTCCGAGAGGCAGTAGACCGTGCCTGACTCGGGGTCCGCCCAGGCCCTTTCGAAGTGGACGCCCTCGTCCTTCTCTATGGCGAGGTCGGCCTGGTGGGCCTGCAACAGCTGGTCGGCTGTGATGCCCTTCATCCCGTGGTGTACGTCCATGAACTGCGCCATGGCATCGCACCTCCTTCCGATCCTCCCGACGCCGGCTTCTTCGCTCCCCTGCTTCCATGCTGCGCTCGTACGCAGTCCACGGCGACCTCGGCACTCATGACGAAGGACCCCGGCGCTGTCACCGGGGCCCTTCACCTTCGTACGAGTCGTACGGAATCAACCGGAGCGGTCAGCCGCACTGACAGGGATTGCCCGACTGGCACCCGCAGCCGCAGCCCGAGCCGCAGCCGCACGCGCCGAAGAGCGGGAGGCTCTTGATCTCGGCGGGCTGGTCCGTCTCGCGCTCCTGCGTCGGGTCGGGCGTGGTCGGCGCTTCGGCCATGGGTCCTCCTGGAGGCCTAGAGGCTGGTGCCTGTGCCCATTGCATGCCCGCCGTGCTGGGCGCATCAACGGCGCACTGTGGCGTCCACACGCCCTGCCGTCGAGGTTCACGCCCCCCGGGATCCCCTGGCCTTACGCCCCGTCGCCCCCGCCCACCGGCTGGATCTCCGGCTGGACGTCGGCCTGCAGCTCGTCCGCGTGCTCACCCGTCACCAGGAACACCACGCGCTTGGCGACGGCCACCGCGTGGTCGGCGTACCGCTCGTAGTAGCGGCCGAGGAGGGTGACGTCCACCGCCGTCTCGATGCCGTGCTGCCAGCGGTCGTCCAGCAGGTGCTGGAAGAGGGTGCGGTGCAGCAGGTCCATCTCGTCGTCGTCCTGCTCCAGCTGGAGCGCCAGGTCGACGTCCTTCGTGATGATCACCTCGGCCGCCTTGGCCATCAGGCGCTGCGCGAGCTGGCCCATCTCCAGGATGGTCGCGTGCAGGTCGTGCGGGATCGCGCGCTCCGGGAAACGGAGGCGAGCGAGCTTCGCGACATGCTGCGCCAGGTCGCCCGAACGCTCCAGGTCGGCCGACATACGGAGCGAGGTGACGACGATACGGAGATCCGTGGCCACCGGCTGCTGGCGGGCCAGCAGGGCTATGGCCCGGGCCTCCAGGTCGTGCTGGAGGCCGTCGACCTTCTGGTCGCCCTCGATGACGCTCTCGGCCAGCTTGAGGTCGGAGTCGAGGATGGCGGTCGTGGCGCGCCCGATCGCCGACCCGACCAGCCGGGCCATCTCCACCAGACCGTCGCCGATCGAATCCAGTTCCTCGTGGTACGCGTCCCGCATCAGGGATCCCTCTCTTACGTGTCCTTCGGGGCTGCCGGGGCAGGGGCCCGTCCGTCCGTCGGCCGAAAACGGCCGTTCAGAAACGGCGCTTCGCACCCCACGCTCCCACGTTCCGGCCCGTACGCGTCCGTTTCCGTCACCCCAAATGAACCATCACTGGCTCCAAGGTGAACTCTGGGCGACGAGTGTTCGAGCTCGCACCTCGACGGCTGTGGGGATGTCGTACCCCATGCCTAACCTGTTTGCATGGACGTGAACGCGGCGGTCGCCGCAGCGGCAGCGATCGCCGGGGTGCTCACCGGCGTGATCGCCATGCTGGCGTTCCGCTGGAGCGAGCGGGAGCAGAAGCGCCCCACCCGCACCTCCCTGCATACGGACCCGGTGCTTCCACCGGGTGTGGACACCGTCCTCTCCGTGCTCCGCTCCTCGGCCGTCGTCCTCGACGAGGCCGACGCGGTCGTCAAGGCCAGCTCCGCGGCGTACGCCCTGGGCCTGGTCCGCGGCGGCAGGCTCTCCGTGGAACCGATGCTCCAGATGGCCCGGGACACCCGGCGGGACGGGGAGATACGACAGGTGGAGCTGGACCTGCCGCGGCGGGGCACAGGGCGGGGCGGCGAGGCGCTCGCCGTCTCCGCGCGCGTGGCCCCGCTCGGCTCCCGGCTGGTGCTCCTGCTGGTCGAGGACCTCACCGAGGCCCGCCGCATCGAGGCGGTACGACGCGACTTCGTCGCCAACGTGAGCCACGAGCTGAAGACGCCCGTCGGCGCTCTCTCCCTCCTCTCCGAGGCCGTCATGGACGCCTCGGACGACCCGGAGGCGGTGGAGCGCTTCGCCGGCCGTATGCAGATCGAGGCCACCCGGCTCACCAGCCTGGTGCAGGAACTCATCGACCTGTCCCGGGTGCAGAACGACGACCCCCTCGAGGACGCCGAACCCGTCCGCGTGGACGAACTGGTCGCCGAGGCCATCGACCGCTGCCGCCACCAGGCCGGCACCAAGCAGATCACCATGGCCGCCGGCGGCACCGCAGACCTGCACGTCTGGGGCAACAGGGGTCAGCTGGCCGCCGCCCTGGGCAACCTTGTCGAGAACGCCGTCAACTACTCGCCCGCCCGCACCCGTGTGGGCATAGCCGCCCGCCGGGTGACCGCACCCGGCGGTGACCACATCGAGGTCGCCGTGACCGATCAGGGCATCGGCATCTCCGACAAGGACAAGGAGCGCATCTTCGAGCGCTTCTACCGCGTCGACCCCGCCCGCTCCCGTGCCACCGGTGGCACGGGCCTGGGGTTGGCGATCGTCAAGCACGTGGCCGCCTCGCACGGCGGGGAGGTCACGGTGTGGAGCTCCGAGGGTCAGGGCTCCACGTTCACCCTGAGGCTGCCGGAGGCGGGGGCTGCCCGCGACCGCGCGAACCAACACCCCGACCTGGACGATCTCGACGACGAGGCCGACCAGAGCACCCCCCAGTCATCCCCGTACGAACCGCTTCCCGCCCCGGAGGTCCTTCCGTGACCCGTGTGCTCGTCGTCGAGGACGAGGAGTCCTTCTCCGACGCCCTGTCCTACATGCTCCGCAAAGAGGGCTTCGAGGTCGCCATCGCGACCACCGGGCCCGACGGACTCGACGAGTTCGAGCGCAACGGCGCCGACCTCGTCCTCCTCGACCTGATGCTGCCCGGGCTGCCGGGCACCGAGGTCTGCCGTCAGCTGCGCGGCCGCTCCAACGTCCCCGTCATCATGGTGACCGCCAAGGACAGCGAGATCGACAAGGTGGTCGGCCTGGAAATAGGAGCCGATGACTATGTCACCAAGCCGTTCTCCTCGCGCGAGCTGGTCGCCCGCATCCGGGCCGTTCTGCGCCGCCGCGGCGAGCCCGAGGAGGTCACCCCGGCCGCCCTGGAGGCCGGCCCGGTCCGCATGGACGTGGACCGCCATGTGGTCACGGTCTCCGGCTCCAAGGTCGACCTCCCCCTCAAGGAGTTCGACCTCCTGGAGATGCTGCTGCGCAACGCAGGCCGCGTACTGACCCGCATGCAGCTCATCGACCGGGTCTGGGGCGCCGACTACGTCGGCGACACCAAGACCCTGGACGTCCACGTCAAGCGCCTGCGCGCCAAGATCGAGCCGGACCCGGGCGCACCCCGGTACCTGGTGACGGTCCGCGGCCTCGGTTACAAGTTCGAGCCGTAGGCCGACCACGGGCCTTACGACGAAGGGCGGGACCTCTGGAGAGGTCCCGCCCTTCGTCGTACGACTGACTCAATGCCCGGCGGCCGGCTTCGACGCCGACACGCTCGCGGAGGCCGCGTCGGTCGGGGTGGCCGAGGTGGACGGCTTCGACGCCGAGGTGGACGGGTTCGGGGACGCCGTCGTGCTCTTGCTCGGCGTGGGGCTGGTGCTGGGCGCGCCCGTCGGGACCTCGCTCGGACCCCACTTCTTGAAGTAGTTGTCGGACGGGACCACGAAGGCCCGCAGGCTCACTGCGCCGGTCTGGCTGAAGGTGAACGTGATCTTCTGTGCGTTGCCGTCCTGGACGGCCTCGCGGCTGCTGGGCAGGGAGGCCGAGGCGTTGCCCTTGCCGCCGATCACGAGAGAGCCGTGGGCCGGGACGGTCAGCGGACCGCTGCCCTTGGCGGGCTTGAGCTCGGCGGTCTTGCCGGTGCCGGGCAGCGTGATCGAGTCGAGCGTCTGCGCCGTGCTGCCGTTGTTGAACAGGGTCGCGGCGATCGCGGCGGGACCCGTCGACTGCAGGTCGGGCTGGGTGATGATGAGGACGTTCTGGACCTTGAGGTTCCCGACCTTGGCCGCCGCGTTGTCCGGCTTGACCTCCAACGTCTGGGCGTCGCCGCCCGCGCCGCACGCGGCGAGCGAGGCGATCGAGAACGCGATGGCGGCGGCGGCGAGGGCGCCGCGTCGAAGGCTGCTGCTCACGGCGGCGGCAACTCCTTGACTCGAGCGTGGCGACTCATAAAGCCGCCCTAAGTGTCTGTCAGCGGCCTTAGGTTACCGAGCCGTTCCCGAGTCGCCGCACCCGACCCTCCCTCTGGCCCCGGCATGGCTCACCAGGGAGTAGTCCACAGGGGGTAGCCCACGCCCGTCCGGCATTCACATAAGTACCTCCGGCATACCCGTCCGGCGGGGCGCAAAATTTCCGTGAAGGAATGCGCGGCCGCCCCCGGAATTGATCACGACGCGGAACAAGCCACAGAACAACAGGCCACGTAGTCGGGTGCCCGTGATCAATTCCGGAATCGACGCGGAAGCGACTCCCGGCATCGAACGGAGTAGCGGAAGTCGCACACTTGGAACCGGACATATGTGGATGTTCCTCCGCTTGGAGGGGCCTCCGGATGTGTGTAACGTACGCGTTTCACCTCCCCCGGACAGCCGCTCCGACCTGCGAATACCTTCTTCCACTCGGGCCGCGCAGCACGTTCCTGTTGCTGTTGTCAAGCCCCGAGATATGCCCTGACCTGCGAAAACGCCATTCAGAACCCGCGGTTTCCGTGTTACTCTGGATAGCCACGGAAGGGGTACCTGTCACATGACGTTCAAGGTTGGCGACACCGTGGTCTATCCCCATCACGGGGCCGCGCTGATCGAGGCCATCGAAACTCGCCAGATCAAAGGCGTGGACAAGACCTACTTGGTGCTGAAGGTCGCCCAGGGTGACCTGACGGTACGTGTGCCAGCGGACAATGCGGAGTTCGTCGGCGTACGTGATGTGGTCGGTCAGGACGGGCTGGACCGGGTCTTCGAGGTGCTGCGCGCGCCGTATGCCGAGGAGCCCACGAACTGGTCCCGTCGCTACAAGGCAAACCTGGAGAAGCTCGCCTCCGGCGATGTCATCAAGGTCGCGGAAGTGGTGCGTGACCTGTGGCGTCGTGAGCGCGAGCGCGGACTGTCCGCGGGTGAGAAGCGGATGCTCGCCAAGGCCCGCCAGATCCTGGTGAGCGAGCTCGCCCTCGCGGAGAACACGAACGAGGACAAGGCCGAGGCCCTGCTCGACGAGGTTCTCGCGTCCTGAACCTGACAGCAGGCGCAAGCCCGCTTCAGCACTCAGTACATTGAAATGCCGCGGTGCCCGATGACTGTTTTCTGTCGCCGGGCGCTGCGGCATGTCCATACTCAGGCGCGCCTTGCGTACGTCCGCACTGACGGGGAGGTTCCCCCGTGATACTTGGCGTGCCGGGCCCGGGCAGCTGGCTCGACCAGTGTCACGGAAGGGTCCGGTCAAGGCGTCGCGCCCGGCACTTCCCAGGCCATACCCACGCAAGGCCAGCACACAAACCTGACAGGAACCGATGTCTGACGATTCGCGCCCTTCGCCCGCCGGAACCCGCACGGCTGCGGTGATTCCGGCCGCCGGACGGGGCGTACGCCTCGGTCCGGGCGCCCCCAAGGCGCTCCGCGCGCTGGGCGGCACCCCCATGCTCATCCATGCGGTGCGTGCGATGGCCGCGTCCCGCGCGGTCTCCCTGGTCGTCGTCGTGGCCCCGCCCGACGGCGCGCCCGAGGTGAAGTCGCTTCTCGACGCCCATGCGCTGCCCGAGCGGACCGACTTCCTCGTCGTCCCGGGCGGCGAATCGCGCCAGGAGTCCGTGAAACTCGGCCTCGACGCCCTGCCACCCGACTACGACATCGTGCTGGTGCACGACGCGGCACGGCCGCTGGTGCCGGTGGACACGGTGGACGCCGTGATCGAGGCGGTACGGGAGGGGGCGCCGGCCGTCGTACCCGCGCTGCCCCTCGCCGACACCGTCAAGGAGGTCGAACCGGCGGCGGCACCGGGCGACCCGGAGCCCGTGGTGGCCACCCCGGAGCGCTCCCGCCTCCGCGCCGTGCAGACTCCGCAGGGTTTCGACCGGGCCACGCTCATCCGGGCCCACGAGACCGTGACCGACGACGTCACGGACGACGCCAGCATGATCGAACAGCTGGCCCTGCAGGTCGTGGTCGTACCCGGCCACGAGGAGGCCTTCAAGGTCACGCGCCCGCTGGACCTGGTCCTGGCAGAGGCGGTCCTGGCCCGCAGGCGGCTGAACGATGGCTTCTGACTCCTACGGCGGGCCGTTGCCCCAGGTCGGCATCGGCACCGACATCCACGCCTTCGAGGAGGGCCGCGAGCTGTGGTGCGCGGGCCTGAAGTGGGAGGGCGAGGGCCCCGGGCTGGCCGGCCACTCCGACGCGGACGTCGTCGCACACGCCGCGTGCAACGCGCTGTTCTCGGCCGCCGGTCTCGGCGACCTGGGCCGGCACTTCGGCACCGGCCGCCCCGAGTGGTCGGGCGCCTCCGGCGTCACCCTCCTCACGGAGGCCGCCCGCATCGTCCGTGAGGCGGGCTTCCGCATCGGCAACATCGCCGTACAGGTGGTGGGCCCCCGCCCGAAGATCGGCAAGCGCAGGGACGAGGCGCAGAAGCTCCTGTCGGAGGCGGCCGGAGCCCCGGTGTCGGTGTCGGGCGCGACGACGGACGGCCTCGGCTTCCCGGGCAGGGACGAGGGCCTGATGGCGATCGCCACGGCACTCGTGGTGCGGGTGAATTGAGGCGGGTCATCAGCCCGTCCGGCGTTTGAGGACGAGGCCGCTCAGGCCGAAAGCGGGGGTGTGGGGGCGGCAGCCCCCACGGGCGCGCACCCCCCAGACACCCGCACCCCACGGCCAAACCGCCGGACGGCAGCCCGCATCCCCTTCGGCCCACTACCCTAGGTCTCGTGACTATTCGCCTGTACGACACCAACGCCCGGCAGATCCGTGACTTCGTCCCGCTCACAGCGGGCTGTGTCTCGATCTACCTCTGTGGTGCCACCGTGCAGGCGGCCCCGCACATCGGGCACATCCGCTCGGGCCTCAACTTCGACATCATGCGCCGCTGGTTCGAGCACCGTGGCTACGACGTGACGTTCATCAGGAACGTCACGGACATCGACGACAAGATCATCGCGAAGGCGGCCGAGCAGAACCGTCCGTGGTGGTCGATCGGTTACGAGAACGAGCGCGCGTTCAACGACGGTTACACCGCGCTGGGCTGCCTCCCGCCGACGTACGAACCGCGGGCGACCGGCCATGTCACCGAGATGGTCGAGATGATGCAGGGCCTCATCGAGCGCGGACACGCGTACGAGGCCGACGGCAACGTCTACTTCGACGTGCGCTCCTTCCCGGGCTACCTGGAGCTGTCGCGGCAGGAACTCGACAACCTCCAGCAGCCCTCGGGCGTGGGGGAGACCGGCAAGCGCGACCCGCGTGACTTCGCGATGTGGAAGACCGCGAAGCCGGGCGAGCCGACCTGGGCGACGCCGTGGGGCCGCGGCCGTCCCGGCTGGCACCTGGAGTGCTCGGCGATGGCGCACAAGTACCTGGGCAGCGCCTTCGACATCCACGGCGGTGGCCTCGACCTGATCTTCCCGCACCACGAGAACGAGATCGCCCAGGCCAAGGCCTTCGGCGACGAGTTCGCGCGGTACTGGGTGCACAACGCCTGGGTGACCATGGCGGGCGACAAGATGTCGAAGTCGCTGGGCAACAGCGTCCTCGTCTCCGAGATGGTCAAGACCTGGCGGCCGATCGTGCTGCGCTACTACCTCGGCACCCCGCACTACCGCTCGATGATCGAGTACAGCGAGGAGTCGCTGCGCGAGGCCGAGTCGGCGTTCGCGCGCATCGAGGGCTTCGTGCAGCGGGTGGTGGAGAAGGCCGGTCCCGTCGAGCCGTCCGCCGAGGTGCCGCCCGCCTTCGCCGAGGCGATGGACGACGACCTGGGTGTGCCCCAGGCTCTCGCGATCGTGCACACGACGGTCCGGCAGGGCAACTCCGCCCTGGCCGCCGACGACAAGGAAGCTGCCGTGGCCCGCCTCGCCGAGGTGCGCGCCATGCTCGGCGTCCTGGGACTCGACCCGCTCGACGAGCACTGGGCAGGCGAGACCGACCGCGGCGACGACCTGCACGGCGTGGTCGACAGCCTCGTGCGCCTGGTCCTCGACCAGCGCGAGGCGGCCCGCGGTCGCAAGGACTGGGCCACCGCGGACGCCATCCGCGACCAGCTCAACCAGTCGGGTCTGGCCATCGAGGACGGCCCGCAGGGTCCGCGCTGGAGCCTCGGCCCGCGCTGAGCCCGGCAGCTGATCAGAAGATCGATTGTGCCGCCCGGCCGTCCGGGCGGCACACTTCATAGACGTACGAACGCACGCTTCACCCTTTCGAGAGCAGACAGGTAGGTCATGGCAGCCAACAACCGCCGCATGTCCGGCAAGAAGGGCGCGCAGGTCGGCAGTGGCGGCCAGCGGCGCAAGGGCCTGGAAGGCAAGGGTCCGACCCCGCCCGCCGAGATGCGCAAGGGGCACAAGAAGAACCGCATCGCGACCGTCAAGGCCAAGCAGACGCAGCGCCGTCCCGTGCCGCGCGGCCGCGGCGGCAGGTCGTCGTCCGAACTGGTCGTGGGCCGCAACCCGGTGGTCGAGGCGCTGCGCGAGGGCGTACCGGCCTCGACTCTCTACGTCCAGCAGTTCATCGACAACGACGAGCGCGTCCGCGAGGCCCTCCAGCTCGCCGCCGAGCGCGGCGGGATCAACCTCATGGAGGCCCCCCGCCCCGAGCTCGACCGCATGACCAACGGCCTCAACCACCAGGGGCTCGTCCTCCAGGTCCCGCCGTACGAGTACGCCCACCCCGAGGACCTGGCGAGCGCCGCCTACGACGACGGTGAGGACCCGCTGATCGTCGCGCTCGACGGCGTGACCGACCCGCGCAACCTCGGCGCCGTCGTCCGCTCCGTCTCCGCCTTCGGCGGTCACGGCGTCGTCGTCCCCGAGCGGCGCGCGGCCGGCATGACCGCCGGCGCCTGGAAGACCTCGGCCGGTACGGCGGCCCGCACCCCCGTCGCCCGCGCCACCAACCTGACGCGCGCCCTGGAGGCGTACAAGAAGCAGGGCATCGTGGTCGTCGGTCTCGCCGCCGACGGCGAGCACGAGATCGGCGAACTGGAGGCCCTGCAGGGCCCCGTCGTGATCGTGGTCGGCAGCGAGGGCAAGGGCCTGTCCCGGCTCGTCGGCGAAACGTGCGACTTCCGGGTGCGGATTCCGATGCCGGGCGGTGCCGAGTCGCTGAACGCCGGTGTGGCTGCCGGGATCGTGCTGTACGAGGCGGCTCGGCGGCGGGTCTGACGGGCCGAGGCGGCCCGTCGGCGCGAGTGAACACGCGTCCGCACCATCACTCGTACGGGTCAATCTGGGCGTCCCGGACAACGTTGACGCGATCCGGACACATCCGGCGGGTCAAAGCAGTGTCCTAACCACACGTCACTCGGTTAGATGAGTGTGGACACCAGAACACCCCGCACACCCTCGGGGGACGGCCCGTCGGGATTCGATGACGCTCCCGCGCTGAGCATGGTGAAGGTGCCGAGCGACCCGGCGCAGGTCATCGTCAATCATGCGAGCTTCCGTGTGCAGCTCGGCGCCTCGGCCCGCACCCGATCGCCGCGGATCGCACGGCACTTGACCGCCTCCCAGGACGCCGCCCGCACGCCCGTCGCCGGTACCGCCGCGGGCAGAGCGGGCGCGGGCGCCCGCCGCCGGCCGGTCGTCTGGAGCGGCAGGTCGGCCCCCGACGACACCGGCGCGCACCGCCTGCTCCAGGCTGTGCGCGGCGGCAGCGTCCGGCACGGCGACGACCCGTCCGTCGACGCAGGAGCCACCCAGGTCATCCCGCGCGTGGAGGTCGGCGGCTACGACGAGGCCTACGACGAGCTGGAACAGACCGTAGAGACCCCGATCGTCGGCGCCCAGCGCGGCCGCCCCGTCGACGACATCGTCGGCACCCGCCTCCTCCCCGGCATGCGCACCGCCGGCAGCGCATACGACGAGGAACACGCCTACGGCGCCCAGGAGTTCGAGGACTTCGACGAGACGGGCGAGTTCGACGACCCCGAGGGGTTCGACGACTCCGACGAGTTCGGCGAGTTCGACGAGGAGACGGAGGACGCCGACCGGCCCGCCAGGCGCCAGGGCGTCGACCCGGCACGGCACGCCTACTACCCGGGCCGCCGTATGAACCTCGGCGTCGTCCTCCTGCCCCTGCGCATCTTCCTCGGCTTCATCTCCATCTACGCCGGCATGGGCAAGCTGTGCGACCCCGTCTACTTCGACGGCGGCAAGCGCGGCTCCATGGTCAAGTGGCTCAACACCCTGCATCCCTGGGAAGTCGCCGAGCCGCTGCGGCAGTTCGCCCTGCAGCACCCGGTCGGCTCCGGGCTCGTCATCGCCTTCGCACAGGTCGTCGTGGGCGTGCTCACGGTCCTGGGCTGCTGGCAGCGGGTCGCCGCCGTCTTCGGCGCGCTGCTGTCGGCCGCGCTGATCGTCACCGTCAGCTGGAAGACCGTTCCTGCCTACGACGCCCCCGACATCATCTACCTCGCCGCCTGGTCCCCGCTGATCATCGCCGGCGCCCCCGTCTACTCAGTCGACGGCCGCCTCGCCGGCAGCGCCTGGCGGCGCCTGGGACCCTGCTCCGACATCTGGGACCTGCGCGCCTACGTCCTGCGCCGCGGCGCCCTCATCACGGCGATCGTGACCGGCCTCACCCTGCTTGTCGGCTCGCTGCTCGGCGGTGCGGTCCGCGACGCCGACCGGGTGATCGTCCCCGGTCCCGGCGAGGCCCCGCGCAACGAACTGCCGGGGTCCCCCCTCCCGCAGGAGCCGCACAAGCGGCACAGCCAGTCGCCCTCGGCCTCGAATTCGCCGACCCACGGCGCCACCGCCGGTTCCACGCCTTCCGGCGCGGCGACCACGCCGGGCGCCACCACCGCGACGGGCGGCACGCCCAGCCAGACCCAGGGCACCGCGGGCCGGACCCCGCCCCAGCACTCCTCGCCGTCCGGCGGCGCCCCCAGCACCAGCTCCGGCCCCACCTCCGGCGGCGGAGACGGCGGCACAGGCTCCGGCGGCTCCTCCTCCGGCGACCCGGGCCTGGTGGGCGGCCTGCTGGGGTAGCCCCCGGCTGGGAATCGGGTCCGTACGTCCATACGGAGGGGCCCCGCACGAACACCGTGCGGGGCCCCTCCGACGTGGGGAGAACTGCAACGCCCTGCTTTTTAAGGGGCGCGGGGAACTGCGCGACAAGCCCCCACCGGCCCGCGGCCAAAAGACAACCGCACCCCCCGAGCTCTTACCGCCCCAGAGCGGCCAGCTCCTTCGCTGCCTCGGTCAGATCCTTCGCCGTATCGATGGCACGCCAATACGCGCCCTGCGGGATCGGGAAACCGGCCAGCCGCCGCTCACGGGCCAGATGGGGGAAGGTCGTCCGCTCGTGATCGCCCCGCTCCGGGAGCAGATCGGCGAACTCGGGAGAGAAGACGTACACGCCCGCATTGATCTCGAACGTTGACGGCGGCGCCTCGATGAAGTCGGTGATGTGCCCGAACCCGTCCGTCTTCACGGCGCCCCACGGAATGCGGGGGCGGGCAAGTGCCAGAGTCGCGACAGCGTCCCGCTCCGTGTGGAAGTCCGCCATGTCCCGCAGCGAGAAGCGGGTCCAGATGTCGCCGTTGGTGGCGTACCAGGGCTGGTCCGGGTGCGGCAGATGGGCGGCGGCGTACTTCAGTCCGCCGCCCCGCCCGAGCGGTTCCGTCTCGACGACCGTCGTCACCTTCACCGCCAGGTCGGCCGTCTTCAGCCAGTCCTGCAGCACCTCGGCGAGATGGCCGCAGCTGACCACCACGTCGGTCACGCCCTCCTCGGCCAGCCAGGCAAGCTGATGGCCGATGATCGGAGTCCCCGTACCGGGGATCTCGACCATCGGCTTGGGCCGGTCGTCGGTGTAGGGACGCAACCGGGAGCCCTGGCCACCGGCCAGGACGACGGCTTGAACGGGGCGGGACGCGGCGCTCGGATGGGTCATGACCGAACTGTACGGCGCGTCCCGCCCGCGTCCGGAGCCGGCAACCGTTCCTTAATCAGCCGTTACCCTCCTCCGAACTGTCCGTGGTGTCCGCGGCGGAGGAGGGACGGGTCCCAGCTCAGCTGAGCGCGCCCGCGACGCCCGAGGCGAAGGATGTGTCGCAGACCGGGCGGGCGTAGGACTGGGCGCGCGTGGGGCCGTACATGCGCACCGCGGCGCGGCCCAGGGACCGGGCGATGGACACGCAGTGCTTGGCGAGCGACGGGCGCTCGTTCACGGCCTGCTGGAGGTGCGTGAGGACCCTGCCCGGGTCCTCCTCCTGGAGCTCGCCCAGGAGCTTGTCGCGCAGCACGTCCTGCGGGGCGCGATGGGCGGCCTTGGCGTCCGAGGTGATGGCGGACGCGTCCGAGGCGGTGAGGACCGAGTCCGAGGGGTTTCCCGTCCAGTTGACTCGGGTGACCGCGAGGGTCCCGGAAAGCACCAGGACGACGGGCAGGACGAGGGCGAGCGTGCGGCCGATCCGGCGGGCGGGGCCCCGGCCGCGTCGCGTCTGTTGGTTAGTGGAGTGCTTCACGCGAGTGAGAGTAGCGCCAGGTGATGATTTGGCGACATTTAGTAATCAATTCGGGGGACGAAGAGCCGCCTCGAATGGGGCGCGAAGTTGACGCACGCTGCTCGAAATGACCGGTGTGCCGGGGTAAATGTCGACAACAAGAAGGGCCCCGCAGGGGTCTGCGGGGCCCTTCTTCGTCAACCTGGGTGAATTACCCGGGATGGGTGTTTCGGGAGTTGCCGCTCGGCCGAGTGGCCTCAGTCGGTGAGACGCTCGCCGGTGGAGGTCGAGAACACGTGGGTCTCGCCCGGGCGGGGCACCACGTGCAGGGTCGAGCCCTTCTCCGGCACCCGGCGGCCCTCGACACGGACGACCAGGTCCTTGGTCTCGCCGCCGACCTCGGCGGTGCCGTAGACGTAGCCGTCGGCGCCGAGCTCCTCGACGACGTTCACGGAGACCGCGAGACCGGCCGGCTTGTCCTCGGTGGCCTTGGAGAGGGCCGCGGCGGCGCCGCCGTTCTCCTCGACGATGTCGAAGTGCTCGGGGCGGACGCCGACGGTGACGGTGCGGTCGCCCTTGTCGGAGGCGGCCTTCAGGGCGTCACGGTTGACCGGGACGACGCTGTTGCCGAACTTCACACCGCCGTCGGTGATCGGCACCTCGACCAGGTTCATGGCGGGGGAGCCGATGAAGCCGGCGACGAAGAGGTTGGCGGGCCTGTCGTACATGTTGCGCGGCGAGTCGACCTGCTGGAGCAGACCGTCCTTGAGCACGGCCACGCGGTCGCCCATCGTCATGGCCTCGACCTGGTCGTGGGTGACGTAGACGGTGGTGATGCCGAGACGGCGCTGCAGCGACGCGATCTGCGTACGGGTGGAGACACGGAGCTTGGCGTCGAGGTTCGACAGCGGCTCGTCCATGAGGAAGACCTGCGGCTCACGGACGATGGCGCGGCCCATGGCGACACGCTGGCGCTGACCACCGGAGAGGGCCTTCGGCTTGCGGTCCAGGTACTCGCTGAGGTCGAGGATCTTCGCGGCCTCTTCGACCTTCTTGCGGATCTCCGCCTTGTTGACGCCGGCGATCTTGAGCGCGAAGCCCATGTTGTCGGCGACGGTCATGTGCGGGTACAGCGCGTAGTTCTGGAACACCATGGCGATGTCCCGGTCCTTCGGCGGCAGGTGCGTGACGTCGCGGTCACCGATGCGGATGGCGCCGGCGTTCACGTCCTCGAGCCCCGCGAGCATGCGGAGCGAGGTGGACTTGCCGCAGCCGGACGGACCGACGAGGACGAGGAACTCGCCGTCCCCGACTTCGATCTCCAGACCGTCGACGGCGGGCTTCTCGGTGCCCGGGTAGATCCGGGTCGCCTTGTCGAACGTAACAGTGGCCATGGTGATGGGCCCCCTTCTACCGGCAGGAACGTGCCGGACGATCCGTTGTAGGAAGGTGGTGTAGTCCACGACAGTGAACTGGCTCAGGACGCTACCTGGCGTTCGCCTGATCTGTCAGTACCCCCGGAGCTGTGAACTTCGCGGAAATTTTCGACAGGGGCCGCCCGGGACCTGGGTACACTGCACGGGCACGCACGCGAAGCTTGCGTGCAGGCCTCCTTAGCTCAGCTGGTCAGAGCGCCGCTCTTGTAAAGCGAAGGTCGTCGGTTCGAATCCGACAGGGGGCTCCGACAGCAGGCCGCGCTCAGCGCTTGAGCGTGAAGGTGAAGTCGTCGGCGAGCTTGCCGCTCAGCCTGACTGCCGAGACGAGCTTCCCGTCCGTGACGGGTCGCTCGGCCTCGGCCCGCGAGAGGCCGCGGCTTTCGGCGATCAGCCGCACCGGCCGGACCGGGATCCGCGCCGCGAGTCGGACCGAGACGTCGATCACCTCGCGGTCCGGGTGATCCGATCCGCCGGTGTCGAGCCGCCAGGCGTCGTCCCAGTCGAGCGCTGTGCGATTGCGGCGCCGCACGACCGCTCCTGGAGCAGCTCGGCTGCCAGAGCGGGGTCGTTGTCGTGCAGCCGGTCCAGCAGAGGCAATGACGGCGAATGAGCGGCTGAAGCGACCCGGCGCGTTCGGCTGCGGGTGGCGGTGGCGCGGTACGACGCGACCGATGCGGCGGCGGCCGTCGCCCGTGTGGCGGACGCCGGGGTCCGGGTCGTCCACTTCCCCGGGCTCTCCCTCACCGGTATACGAGCACGGCCCCGAACCGACCCTGATCCGCGAGGCGTGCCGGGCGCCGGGCGTGACCGTCGTCGCAGGAGACGGAGCGGTCGTGGCCCCCTGCCGAGTGCCGGGCACCGAGTCCTGCACGCTGACGGTGGTCGGCCGGCGGCCGGCCCTGGGCATCAGCCATGACGCGAGCTCACCCGAGCACGCCCGGGCCGCAGTGCGCTCCGGCGCCGACGCCTGTCTGTGCGGCGGGTTCATCTACGGACCGGACGGCCGCATCCCGGCAGAAGTGGTGCCCGGGAGGCGTAGCTCGTGGTGGCAGACCTCGTCGACGCGGCGCCGGCCGACCGCACGGTGGCACTCCCTGCGGTGAGTGCGTGCGTCGTGTGACTCCGAACAGGGGCAGCCCCGTTGCGGCCGCCCCTGTTCATGCCGTTCACCCGGCGAGATCGTGCGGCGCGAGTTCGCTGGCGCGCTGCTCGCCGGCCACGGTGAGGATGACGTCCCGCAGCCGCTCGACGTACAGCCGCATGTTCTTGTAGGCGATGTCGGTGTCGGGGTAGCGGCAGGTGAACCACAGGCCCTCGTGGAGCCGGTTCAGCCAGATGCACACCTGGTCGCCGTAGGACACCCGCACCAGTCCGTAGGCCGCCAGTTCGTCCCAGCGCTCGGCCCCGGGGATGCCTCGTGCGTCGACGAACGAGACGATCGAGTACAGGTCGGGCGAGGTCGGCCGGAAGTCCTCGCCGAGCAGTCGCAGTACGCGGGCGAGGGGCATGCGTGCCAGCGACCTGTTGGCCTGCAGTTCGGCGCGCACGGCGGTCAGGGCGGTGGGGAAGTCCGGCGCCTCGTCGATGGCGACCTCGATCGGGGCCCCGCCGACGTACCAGCCCACGGAGTCGGACCACTTGGACTTCACCCGCGTGTGGAACGGCACGACGGCGCGGTAGACGGGCTGTTTGCCGATCTCGTGGACGATGAGGCTGGTGGCGGCCAGAACGCCGACGAGGCTGCCGCCGAAGGGCCGGCAGTACGACTCGAACGCCGCGGCGGCGTCCGCGTCGACCAGCATCTCGCGCATCAGCTTCTGCCTGGGCAGGTCGCCGCCGGGCTCAAGCCCCAGGTCGACGGGGAAGTTGGGCAGCTTCCCGTTGCACCGCCGGATGAAGTCCCGCCAGCGGCCGACGATGGCGTGGGTGCCGTCGATCCGGTCCGCGTCCGCCCGCTCGATCTCGCAGAAGTCGACGTAGCTGCCGACCGGTGACTCCTCGACGGGGCGTCCCTCGGCGGCCGCCGTGTAGAGCTCGTTGATCTCGGCGGGCATGCGCTGGATGGAGTAGGAGTCGACATTGCTGTGGTCGAACGCAATGTACAGACTCGCGCTGTCGTCCCTGACGACCGCCGCGTAGAGGAAGTTGGGCCAGCTCAGCGCGCTCGCGGAGGCGTCGAAGCGGTCCTGGAGGTGCTGGACGAGCTGCGCAGCGTCGGGGAAGTCGCCGATGTCCTCCCGGTGGAGGAACACGTCCTCGGTGTCGAGCGTGAATCGGCGCATCTCGTCGCCGTCCCAGCGGAATCCGCTGCGCAGCGTCTCGTGCCGGAGCGTCCAGCTGCGCAGGGCGTCCTGCAGCGCGTCGAGGTCGACCCTGCCCGGGATGTCGAATGCCGTACCGACCCACGTGGGCACGAACAGGCCGTCCTCGTGCACCGATCGGGCGGTCCTGATGTGCGACTCCTGGACGTACGCCGGCGGGCGGGGGTCCTCCGGAAGGCCCGCCGCCACCGTGACGGTCGCCGGACTGAGCGCCCACTCGACGAGCTGTCCGGGCCGGACTTCGCAGCGCTGGATGTCGGTGATTCGCACGGGCGTCTCCTGTCGCAGTTGGAGCCCGAATCGGGCGGACCCGATCAAGGGAATGCCGCGACCGCGAAATGAGATACCCGGAACATGGGGTGTTCCCACTTTTGAGTGGATTGAGTGATCGGCGGATGTGCGCCAATCGGTCTGCGGAACACCGCTATTCACTGCGCCGGGCATTTCAACATACGAACAAGTCGCGTTCAAGAAGCCGGAGTTCACCCCGGCCGGGGGCGAGTAGCCCCCATTCTCGTACGTGGAGAATACGCCCTCCTTCGAACGGACTTTGCGGAAGCCGGAGTTGCCGCGCGTCGAGTGGACACGGGATATCCGGCAGTGTGGAATGCCTAGTTGTTACTGCTAGTGTTCGTCCAGTCACAGTAGGCAATCTGCCTCGACATCCAGGCAATGAAGGACCGAGGGTTTCATGCGCAAGCTTCAACAGGCCATGATCGCAGCAGCAGTGGCGGCTGGCGGTCTCTCCGTCATCGGTGCCGGCGCCGGCACCGCCTACGCCCACGGCCACGGCCATGGCCACGACGCCAAGCCGAAGGTGACCGAGCACTACCGCCCGTACCAGGAGTGCAGCCCGCAGACGGTGGCTGACGGCGACCTCCCGATCGGCGTTCTCGGTCTCTCCGAGACGTTCGACACCACCTGCGGTCAGTTCAACAACGCCTTCACTGGGTGATCGTGGACGACGCTTTCCGCGAGCCCCTCGGGGTCACCCCCCGCAGGGGCCCGTTCACGTGTGGTCGCCCGGAGCGCGAGGCCGCTCCAGTGGCCCGCATGCGTTCGTGATGGCTCTGGAAGTTCCTTCAGCAGATCAGCCCTTCACTTCGTAGGCGAAACGGGCCGGCCCGCGGCGCACGGCGCCCGGGTGCCCCTCACAAAGGAAACGGATCAGATGCTCAGTAGGAAGAAGATCGCGGCCGTCTCGGGGCTTCTGTGCGGCCTCGCCGTGACCTGCGCCGGAGCGACCCAGGCGTATGCCGCAGCGGGCCCGGGAGCCTGCACGGTGAGCGCGTCGGGTGACGTCACCTGTGTCCAGCGGTTCGCGGGCAAGACGTCCGACGGTGAGGACTTCATCGTCCGCCGGGCCAACACCTGCACACCGCAGACGCCCATGGAACTGCCCGTCATCCCCCTGCTGAACAGCGGGAGCACCAAGATCGGGCCCGAGGTGACCTGTTCGCCCAACGATCCGGGGCCGCAGGACAACGACCATCCCTCGGAGTTGCCCGGCGGTCTGCTGGGCTGAGGCCCGCACTTCCGAGCGGCGGACGGCCGGACCGGGGCGACCCGGACCGGCCGTCCGTTTTTTGTATGCCGGTTTTTCTCTGTCCGCGGCAGATGGGTGACTGCCGCACGCTGCCCGTGACTTGAGCCGGGGCAATCGTCGTTTTACGGGAGAGCGCCAAGTGCGCGACCGACCCCGTCATCAACTGCCCATCCCGCAACATCCCTTTCCCTTTCCCTCTCCCAGTCCGCGGCCGAGCGGGCGGAAGGCTGCTTTGGCATAAGCCGACACGGTGCACAGAAGGGCCCTAGATCCCAAATGACTACGTTTCGTGTGTATATGCTCACATTAAGTAGTCAAGCCAGGGCTTCCCGCCCAGCTAGGAAAGGGTCTAATCATGCGCAAGTTTCAGCGGGCCGCAGCAGTAATTGCAGCGGTCGCGGGGCTCTCCGCCCTCGGGGCCGGCGTCAGCAGCGCCACCGACGGCTGGGGAGGCGGGGCCACCGCGGTGGCCTCCTCGCAGGCCAACGCCGTGGCCTACGGGGGCGGCGGGGGATGGGCTCCGCACGACGCCCCGCAGGCGGCTCCGTATGGTGCCGCCCCGCAGGCGGCTCCGTACTTCGCGCCGATGAACGTCAACTTCGCGCCGCCGTCCGCGCCGCAGGCCGCCCCGATGGCCGCACCTCAGCCCGCGCCCCAGTACATCGCCCCCCAGTACATCGCCGCGCCGCAGTACGCGCCCCAGTACGCCGCACCTCAGCCCGCGCCGCAGTATGCCCCGCAGTACGCGCCGCAGTACGCCGCCCCGTACGGCTCCAGGTAAAGAAGCCCCCGGCGCAACGACCTGAACAAAACCCTCAACGGCAAAGGCAGCCCGGACGCGCAGAAAACCCATCAGGGTGCGCGTCCGGGCTGTACCGATATATCGATCAAAGGAACACAGCGCATGTTCAGTCGGCAGAAAATCGCAATCGTCTCGGGGATCCTCGGAAGTCTCGCCGTGATCTGCGTCGGAGCCGTGCAGGCGCAGGCTGATGAGAACCCGCGTGGCTGCAAGACCAACGCCGCAGGGGAAACCGTCTGCGTGCACAAGACCGAGAGCGTCCACAAGAACAAGCGCGGCACGTTTGTCGTCAAGCAGACGCAGAGCTGCTCGACGACGACGCGGCCGCGCCTGGTGCTGCCCGAGGACGGCATGCTCAACAACGGGTCGACGCGCGTCGGGCCGGTGGTGGACTGCACCAACAAGGCGCCGACGCCCAAGGGGTTCAAGCGGCCCCACATCAGGGCGCCGCACATCAGGGCACCCCATGTCACGACGCCGCATTTCAATTTCTGAGGTGCGATCGGCGAGTGCCGGACCGGGGCTGCTCCCGATCCGGCATTTCCGCGTTCCGGCGCCGTGAAAGCCTTGGTGCCCCGGCCGACCGGCCGGGGCACCAAGGACGGTTCTGACTTGCTGAGTTACTTGCCGACGCTGTTGTTGCAGCCCATGTCCGAGCCCAGGTGGGTGTCCTGAGCGCCCGGGTTGCCCTCGCCGTTCAGCAGGTTGCCCGCAGCGCCGTTGAGGATGCCGACCTGGCCGAGGACGTCGACGTTGGCGTCGTGCGAACGGCAGGTGGTGCTCTGCATGATGTTGAAGCCACCGCCGCGATGGCCGCCTTCGCCCGAGCCGAAGCCGCCCTGATCGGCGTGGGCGGCGCCGGCGCTCAGGAGTCCGACGCTGCTGAGGGCAGCGACCAGGACGGCAGCCTTGCGAAGCTTGTGCATGACATCTCCGGTGGAGTGAAGTGGATGCGATCCGTGACGGATCGACTTCGTGCAGTTACGGAGGCTAATAAGAAATACCCGTAAAAGACTGTGCGGCGCGCCGAATTCGAGGTGATCCTCACTGCCCTGGTCGATGCCCGGGAAATACTGCTGCCTTGACAAAAAAGGCGGTCCCGGCACCGAGTCTGGAGCTCGGTGCCGGGACCTGCTTCCCGCTCTCGGCCGTCTATGCGGCCGTCATTCGACTAGAAGGCGCTGTTGTTGCAGCCCATGCTCGAGCCGATGTGGGTGTCCTGGCCGCCGGCGTTGCCCTCGCCGTTGAGCGCGTTGCCGAGCAGGCCGTTGAGGATGCCGACCTGGCCGAGGACGTCGACGTTCAGGTCGTGCGACTTGCAGTTGGAGCTCTGCAGCACGTTGAACTTGTCGCCACCCTTGCCGCCCTTGCCCCCGTCGTCGTGAGCCTGAGCGGTGCCGGCACCGAGGAGTCCGACGGTGCTGAGGGCGGCGACCAGGACGGCAGCCTTGCGAAGCTGGTGCATGTCATCTCCGGTGGAGTGAGTGGGTGCGATCTGTAACAGATCGACTTCTTACAGTTACGGAGAATAATAGGAAATAACCGACAATCACCTAGCGACGCGCCGTGTCCTGTGATCGTGTTGCGGCAGCTCCCTGAAGTCGTCCGGCGATCCCGGTGGGCCTCTGTGGCTCTTAGTGGGCCTTGGCGAGGGCGTTCGCCTGGCTGTTGGCCTGGGTGCAGGCGACGCCCTTGGTCTCGGCGGCGGCGAGCACGGCGACCGGGAGGTTGGCGTTGAGCACGGACTGCGGGCTGCACTCCTGGGCCGGGCGGAAGAGGTTGAACTGGTCGGCGTTGCCGCCGGACTGCGCCGGTGCGGACGGCGAGGAGATGTGCGGGCTGAGCTGCGGGTTCACCTGCGGATTGACCTGCGGGGCAACCTCGGCGGGCTGCGCCGGGGCCGCCTGTCGCTGGGCGGGCCCGCCGGAGGTGTGGGCGGTGGCCTGGGTGGCGGTGAAGGCGCCGGCCATGGCGGGACCCGGGGGCGGAGCGCTATTGCCGTAGGCGACAGGAGCGTCGGCGACACTGGGGCCGACGCCGATGGCGGACAGACCGCCGGCCGCTGCTACGACGAGCGCGACGTGCTGGAACTTGCGCATGGAACCTTCGGCCCTTCATTGACCTGGCATGGAACGTACTGAAATAGCAGATGAGCCAGTGGAGTTGTGGCTGCTCTTGCTGACCTGGGCGGCTGCGGTGGGTGATGGATCATCGCTCTGTCCCCGTGGGGAACGAAGCAAGTTCGGGGCCAGTCACGGCAGTCGGGAAGCAGTCACCCATTTGCCCCCGGCGGGCCGGTAATCCGATCAATGCCAAATGGGTGACGGAATTCTGGATCCCGTGACCGCACAGAAGGAAATGTCGTTGCCAGCAGGGAGAGGGCAGCGACCATGAACCGGTGAGAGGGGCAAGGGGATCCGCTGTCGGCTCCGGCGTGAACATCAGACTGAGCGCACGCAACACAGCACTGAATACAACGGATTTCCCTGCACAGGTATTGAAGGGCCGAGGGTTCCATGCGAAAGATTCACAAGGCCGCGCTCGTCGTAGCAGCGGCCGGCGGTCTGTCCGCCATCGGCGCCGGCGTCAGCCATGCCGACTCGTACCCCGGGTACAGCGGTGGCGCTCCGGCTGCTCCCTACTACCCGGCCCCGGCGCCCCAGTACTACCCGGCGCCCCAGTACGCGGCCCCGGCGCCCGCGTACTACCCGGCCCCCGCACCGCCCCCGCAGTACTACGCGCCCCCGGCCCCGGCTCCCCAGTACTACCCGGCACCCCCGCAGAGCGCTCCGGCGCGGGCCGTTGCCGCGTCCACCGCGGACAGCACCGCGCAGTCCGGTGGGCCGCAGTCGTACTCCCAGCCGGCGCCGCAGTACGCGCCCCCGGCGCCCGCCCCGCAGGCCGCTCCGCAGCCGAGCCAGGCCACCGCCGTCGCCTCGTCGGTGGGTGGTGCGCAGGCCGGTGCACCGGCTTCCGCCCCGCAGTCCGCTCCTCAGCAGCAGCCGCTGGTCCAGCCGCAGGTCGCCCCGCAGTCGTCGCCCGAGGTCATGCCGAAGGTCGCCCCGCAGGTCGCCATGCCGCAGGTCTTCAACCCGGAGCCCGCGCCGCACGTCGCCCCCCAGGTGAACCCGCAGGTGAACCCGCAGGTGAACCCGCTCATCGACCCGCTGGTCTCGCCCGCCAGCGCGGCACCGCAGGTGCCCGGGCTCGGTCTCGGACAGGTCGCGGCGCCTCCCGTCGGGAACCTGGGTCTGCCCCGACTCGGCTGATGGCCTCCCGGTAGTTGTCCATCGTCCCAACTCGATCTGCTGCAGATCACTTCCGCTCGATCAATGGAGAAGAAATGCGCAAGCTTCAGAAGGTCGCCATCGTGGGGGCCGCTGTCCTCGGCAGCATCGGCTCCTTCGGGGTCGGCCCGGCCTTCGCACACGGCGAGCCGGGGCACGACGGCTTCGACATCACGCAGGGCATCGAGTGCCGCTCGCACGACATGAACATCGACGTTCTCGGTGACGTCGGTGCCATCAACGGCCTGCTGGGCGGCGCGCTGAACGGCGAAGGCAACCCGGGTGCCCAGGAGAGCCACCTCGGTGCGGACATGGGCTGCAACAGCAAGGCCCTCTGAGCAGCCGCGCCACACGCTTCTCGCCCAGGTCAGGAGTAATCCGGCCTGGGCTTTCGCACTTCCTGGTGGACGGCTCGGGCGAGTTCGGGGCGGGTCAGGACCTCCGTGCCGTCGACGAACTGATCGACGGAGCCGGCCGTCGGCAGTTCCTTGACCGCCGGGTCGGAGATACGGGCGATCAGCGCCTCGGTGAACCGTGCAGGCGGGCCGGACGGGGCGACCCGGTCCGTCAGTTCGAGCTGGTTGTGCAGGTCCGCGACGCTCTCGTACGCCTGCGCAAGGTGTTTCTCGCGGGTGCGCCAGTCCGTTGCCGCGAGCGTGGCGGTGAGGGCCGGGGTGAGGTGGTGGCTCGCGGAGGTGCGGGCGAAAGCGCTGCCGAGCCACTTGCCGTACGGCGGGTAGCGGCGGTCCATGAGGAGGCACAGGCGCATCAGGTCGCGGACGAGGCGGGCGGCGGAGACCGCGGAGCCGAGTTCGTCGCCGACTTCGCCGCAGCGCGCGACGAAGGGCTCCTCCCGGGAGATGCGCCGCCACTGGCAGGCCAGGACATGGAGCCAGATGTCGTGGGGGTACCAGCGCAGCGCGTGCCGTATCGGGGTGAGTTCGCGCAGGCCGTCGTGGAAGACGGCGCCCGCGGTGACCTCGGCGAGGAGCTGGGTGGGGGTGGCGAGCCAGTCCGCCGGGGTGATGTCCGGGGTGGGCGTGAAGCCGAGCTCGGTGGTGAACCAGGCCGCGATGTGGGTGACTTCGACCTCGTGGCGGACGGGGTGGCCGTGGAAGGTCCTCGGCAGGTGCGCGGCGAGGATGTGTCTGATGCGGCCTGCGTGGCGGGAGACGTCCCGGCGGTGGAGGAAGAGCTGGAGGCGCGGGCCCCGTGCGTGGCCGGCCGGGCGCGGGGTGTCGAAGCCGAGTACTTCGGAGCCGCTGCCCAGCCGGGCGGCCGAGTGGGGGATGCCGGGGGCGGCCTCCTCGAGTAAGGAGCGGACGGCTTCCGTGTAGAAGCGGCGGGAGAGTTCAAGGCCGGGGACGAACGGCGGCATATTCGTAGTGCTCATGCCAGGAAGCCGTGCCCATTCGGTGAGGGGTCATGCGGGGTGCCTTCACACCTTCACGACGTCATCCGCTTCGTGCCGTTTTTCGCCTTCACACAGTCAGTTGGTCTGTCCAGCCAGGTCCTTGAGCGGGCCGTCCGTCAGCCGGTACACCGTCCACTCGTCCTGTGGGCGGGCGCCGAGGGACTCGTAGAAGCCGATGGCCGGGGTGTTCCAGTTCAGGACGGACCATTCGAGACGCTCGTAGCCGCGCTCCACGCAGATGCGGGCCAGTTCGGTGAGGAGGGCCTTGCCGTGGCCGGCGCCTCGGGCGGTGGGGCGGACGTAGAGGTCCTCCAAATAAATGCCGTGGACGCCGCGCCAGGTGGAGAAGTTCAGGAACCAGAGGGCGAAGCCGACGGGGGTGCCGGTGGTGTCGTCGGTCGCGATGTGGGCGTAGGCGGCGGGGCGGTCGCCGAAGAGGGCCTCGTGGAGTTGGGGCTCGGTGGCCCTTGCCTCGTGCGGGGCCTTTTCGTAGGCGGCCAGTTCCTGGATCAGGGTGTGGATGACGGGGATGTCGGCGGGGGTTGCTGTGCGGATCACGTCCGTGAGGTTACGCTCCGCTGGGGGTGCCGAGTGGGGTTGGTTTTTGTCTGCGGCTTCGTCGTGGCTGGTCGCGCTCACGCGGCGGAGCCGCATATCGATACAGCCCCGCGCCCCTTAAGGGGCGCTGCCGGACCGTAGCGGACTTCGCGCTCCCCGCTTAGCGCAGGCACCTGGCGATTTCCAGGCCGTGGGGCTCCGGGACGCGGCCGTCCTCCACGTCCCAGAGGGTGTTCTGGAGGAGTCTGCCCAGGGTCCAGGCACGCGCGCGTGCGCGGTCCAGGCCGAGTACGTCCGTCATCGCGTCGAAGCGCCAGGGGATCTCGTCGGCGTCGAAGCGGTTGGCGAGGGCCGGCCAGAGGTCGAAGCCGGGGTCGCCTGCCAGGGGTTTGGGGTCGATGGCGAGCCAGGGGGCGCGGGCGGAGGCGAGGACGTTCTCGTCGTGCAGGTCCCAGTGGAGGAGGCGGTCGCCCGGTTCGTCCACTACCTCTCGTACGGCGGCCGCGCAGTCCGCGATCAGGCTGCGGGTGTCGGGGTCCGGGATGCGCTTCAACGCCCAAGGGGTCCGGTCCAGCATGGCGTGGGCGATGTCGCCGAGGCGGCGCACGCCTTCCGGGGCCGGGGTGGTGGTCAGGTGGGCGAGCAGACGGGCGATGACCAGGACCGCCTCACGGGTGTCGGGGAGCCGGGAGAGCATGCGGGTGTGGTCGAGGCGTTCCAGGAGCATGGTGTGGGTCGTCCCGTCGTGTGCGAGGAGGCGGACCGCGCCGTCGCCGTCCCACAGGCGCAGGGCCACGGGCTCGCCCTCGCTCTCCTCGTCCAGCAGCTGCAGCTTCAGCACGGCCGGGGTGCCGTCGGAGCGCAGGACCGGGAGGACGAGGGCGGTGACTCCGTGCATGGGGCGGCCGTCGAGCCGTAGCTCCCAGCGATCGAGGAACTCCTGTGCCAGGTGGGGCAGGCCTGCGATGAAGGCCCGTCCCGCCTCGCCGTTGAACTTCTCCTGTGCCGCCGCCAGCTCGCCCGGAATGTCGATCACCCTTGCGACGATACTTACGTGCGTGAATCGCCTCATGCGAATTGACCGGGGGATCGGGAAGCGGGTGTGGGCCTACGTCTGCAGCGCACCTGGCACGTATGTCTGGCTGGCGATCCTGTTCGTCACCACCGTCGCCCTGCACCACATGTCGCCGCAGTTCGAGCAGGAGTTCCTGCGGCAGCGGTCCACGAACATCCATGAGCTGTCGAACGACCCCGGGCGGGTGCTCGTGCAGAGTGCGATGTGGATCGACGGCGGCGACTGGTTTCCGTATGCGTTCCTCTACACCGCCTTCCAGTACACCGTCTTCCATGCGCAGGCCGAGCGGTGGCTGGGCACGCTGCGATGGCTGATGGTGTGCGTGGCCGCGCATGTGCTCGCGACGCTGATCAGCGAGGGTGCGTTGCTGAAGGCGGTGCGGGACGGGATGGTGTCGCACTCCGCCGTCAACTCCCTTGACTTCGGGGTGAGTTATGCGCTGGCGGGGGTGGTGGGGGTGCTGGCCTACCGGATCGCGGCGCCCTGGCGGTATCTGTATCTGGCGGGCGTGTTCTTCGTGTACGGGGCTCCGCTCGCGGACTCGCCGACCTTCACCGACTTCGGGCATTTTGTGTCGGTGCTGATCGGGCTCGCGTGTTATCCGCTGGTCAGGGGGCGGGGGAAGGCCTGGAATCCGAGGGAGACAGTTTCCGCCCTGAGGGGTTAGCTTTCCGGCCATGAGCAGCTCGGTGAGCAGTGTCGTGAACGGCGGTATCTCCTACTGGTACGCGGACGACGGCTTCCCGGCGGTGCGGGAGCCGCTCGGCGGTGACGCGTCCGCCGACGTCGTGATCGTCGGGGGCGGGTACACGGGGCTGTGGACCGCGTACTACCTGAAGAAGGCGGCGCCCTTCCTCCGTATCACCGTCCTGGAGCAGAAGTTCTGCGGGTACGGGGCCTCGGGGCGCAACGGCGGCTGGCTGTACAACGGGATCGCCGGGCGCGACCGGTACGCGAAGCTGCACGGGCGCGAGGCCGCCGTGCGGCTGCAGAAGGCCATGAACGAGACCGTGGACGAGGTCGTCCGGGTCGCGGAAGAGGAAGCCGTCGAGGCCGATGTCCACAAGGGCGGGGTGCTCGAAGTCGCCACCACACCCGCCCAGTTGGCACGGCTCAAGGCCTTTCACGAGCTTGAGCTGTCGTACGGGGAGAAGGACCGTGAGCTGTACGGCGCCGGGGAGACCGCCGAGCGGATCCGGGTCGCGGACGCGGTGGGCTCGACGTGGACTCCGCACGGGGCGCGGCTGCACCCGGTGAAGCTGGTGAAGGGGCTGGCGGCCGCCGTCGAGGCGCTCGGGGTGACGATTCACGAGCTGACGCCCGTGGCGGAGATCCGGCCGAAGCATGCCGTGACGCCGTACGGGACGGTCCGGGCGCCCTACGTCCTGCGCTGCACGGAGGGGTTCACCGCGAGTCTGAAGGGGCAGCGGCGCACCTGGCTGCCCATGAACTCCTCGATGATCGCGACCGAGCCGCTCACCGCCGAGCAGTGGGAGTCGGTGGGGTGGGACGGGCTGGAGACGCTCGGGGACATGGCGCACGCGTACATGTACGCGCAGCGGACCGCCGACGGGCGGATCGCGCTCGGCGGGCGCGGAGTGCCGTACCGCTTCGGATCGAAGACCGACAACGACGGGCGGACGCAGGCGGAGACGGTCGAGGCGCTGCGGGAGATCCTGGTGCGGTTCTTCCCCTCGCTGGCGGGGGTGGGGATCGAACATGCCTGGTCGGGGGTGCTCGGGGTGCCCCGGGACTGGTGCGCGACGGTGACCCTGGACCGGTCGACGGGGCTCGGCTGGGCGGGCGGCTATGTCGGCTCGGGGGTGGCCACCACCAATCTTGCGGCGCGGACCCTCAGGGATCTGGTGCAGTTCGACTCGGGGCAGGGCGGCCGGACCGAGCTGACCGATCTGCCGTGGGTCGGGCACAAGGTGCGCAAGTGGGAGCCGGAGCCGCTGCGGTGGCTCGGGGTGCAGGGGATGTACGCCACCTACCGGGCGGCGGACCGGCGGGAACGCGCCACGTACAGCGCCGAGTCCTCGAAGCTGGCGCAGTTCGCCGATCGGGTGGCGGGGCGGCACTGAGGATTTTTTACCCTTTGATTGCGTTCACAGGAATCTCTCACCGCAGCATTCCCGCCAATGCTGTTGGCCAGCTCGTGTCATGTACGCCACTGCTCCCAGGGGAGGGCACTTCATGGCGGCCAACGGCTGGCGAAGAAGACGGATGTGGGCGGTGCTTGCCACCACTGCCGCGCTGGGCCTGACAGTCACTCAGGCTCAGGCGGCGAACGGTGGCAGAGACCCCTTCGGCGTGCGGGAACTTCACAGACAGGCCCTTCTGCATCAGCAGCAGAAGGGCCTGTCGGCTTTTGCGCAGGCTGGGGACGACGATGACGGGGGAGAGGCACAGGAGGAGGCCGAGCAGGCGGACCAGTACGCCGAGGCGCGCACCTCACCGGGGATCGTGGCGCCGGGCGCGTACGGGGCGGCGTACGACGATCTGGTGGATCTGCCGCACACCAAGGGGAGCTGGAGCGATCTGACGCGGCTCCCCTACGACTCCGACGACCCGCGGTACCGGGACATCAACTCCAACTCCAGCGGCGGGGCCGGGAAGGTGACCGGCCGGGTGACCGGGCTCGCGGCCGACCGGCACGGCTACGTGTACGCCGGTTCGGCCAACGGCGGGGTCTTCCGGTCGCGTTCCGGTGGCGGTCACTGGACGAACATCTCCGACGGGCTGCCCGCACTGTCGACGGGCGATCTGCAGCTCGACGGACGGGGGCGGCTCTGGTACGCCACGGGCGAGGCCAACACCAGCGCGACCTCCTTCCTGGGGACGGGTGTGTACGTCCTCGCCGATCCGCGCAAGGGCACCTTCAGCCCGAGCGACCGGGTCGGCGGCGACGAACTGGAGTCGACGTCCATCAACGCCCTGCGCTTCGCCGGCGACAAGGTGTGGGCCGCGACCACCGAAGGTGTGTGGAGCCACTCCACGAAGACGCTGAAGGGCCACTGGAAGCTGGAGTTCGCGCCCAACCCGGACTATCTGCCGGGTGGTCCGAAGGCGAGCGACCCGTCGGCCGCGTACAAGAACATCACCAGCGACATCGCGATCGACCCGAAGGACCCGGGCAAGGTCGTGCTGGCCGTCGGCTGGCGCGGCGGAGACACCTACAACGGCTTCTACGCCAGGTCCGGCGGCAGCTGGCAGCGGCTGACCGGTCTCGGTGACCTGCCGGGCAACGCCGAGGACGTCGGCAATGTGACCTTCGCACGCAGCGCGGACGGATCGCGGTACTACGCCATCGACCAGTCGCCCGAGCAGACCGCGGAGAACCCGGACAGCGGTCTTGAGGGCATCTTCGTCTCCAAGTCCGGCTCGCCGACCGGCCCCTGGACGAAGATCGCCGACTACAAGCAGCTGCGGGACTCCGGCTCCGCGCTCACCGGTGCCGGATACCAGCCCGGCATCCAGTCCTGGTACGACCAGTTCCTCACGGTCGATCCGAAGAACCCGGACCATGTGTACGCCGGTCTGGAGGAGGTCTTCGAGACCAAGGACGGCGGCACGTCGTGGTCCGTGCCGGGGCCGTACTGGAACTTCGGTTTCCCCTGCTGGTCCATCGACCCGAGCAAGCAGACCGGTGACTGCCACCAGACCGTCCACGCCGACCAGCACTCCGTGGCGATCGGCAGCAACGGGGGAGCGCCGTACGTGATCGTCGGCGACGACGGCGGCACCTTCCGCCGCCCGCTGAACGGCAGCGCCGACGCCTCCGGCCACGCGACCGACTGGGCCTCCCTGAACGACGGCACGATGGACGCCCTGCAGTACTACTCGGTGGGCGTGGGCGCCGATCCGGCCGGGCGGGGTGTGGCCGTCACCGGTGGTCTCCAGGACAACGGGCAGTCCGAACTGCGGCCCGGAGACCGTGTGATGGGCTCCAACTTCGGCGGTGACGGCGGCGACACGATCACCGACCCGGCGAACGGGTGCAACATCGCCCAGGAGTACGTCTACCTCGCGGTGTCCGTCACCAACAACTGCGCGGTGAACGACGGAAGCTGGGTCACCGACCCGTCGAAGGCGACGACGTACTCCGTCGCTCCGCCCGACAACGCGACCGGTGAGGCACGCTTCATCGCCCCGCTGAACGCCGACATCAGGGACCCGAAGGTCTGGGTCGCGGGCGGCCGGCATGTGTGGATCAACACCAAGGGATACGCGATCCGCAGCGGGAGCGAGTGGTTCGGCGCGTTCGACCTGGGTGCGGGGCACACGGCCACGGCGGTGGCCTCCTCCGGCGGCAAGGTGTACGCCGCCTGGTGCGGGCCCTGCAACAACCAGGGCTTCACGCGCGGCATCGCGGTCGGCAACGCCGACGGCACGGGCTGGCACCAGCTGAGCCTGCCGGTCGACGGGACCGTCCCGAACCGCTACCTCTCCGGCCTGGCGATCGACCCGGCCGACTCCGACCACGTCCTGCTCGCCGTCAACGGCTTCTCGCGGAAGTGGACGGAGGGTCCGGGCGCGGGTGTCGGGCACCTCTTCGAGACCCGGGACGGCGGGGTCACCTGGAAGGACGTCTCCGGGAACCTGCCCGACGTACCGGCCAACTCGGTGGCCCTGCTGAAGGGCGGGACGATCGCGCTGGGCACGGATCTCGGGGTGCTGGTGCGGTTGCCTGGCTCGGCGAGCTGGAAGGTTGCCGGGGGTAATTTGCCGACGACTGCGGTGCTGCAGGTTCGGGTTGGGCCGGACGGGCGGTTGTATGCGGCGACGCATGGGCGGGGGATCTGGGCCATCGACGTGCGTCGGTTGCGGTAGCGCTCCGCGCTGGGGGCCGATATGTGGATCCGCCGCGGGGGTGCGAACGGCTCCGCCGCGGGGGTTCGATGAGTTGTCGGTCTGCGGCGTCGTCGTGGCTGGTCGCGCAGTTCCCCGCGCCCCTTCAGGGGCGCGGGGAACCGGCGGTGAATAAGGGGAGGGGCCCGCGGTCCGTGCGGCCCCTCCCCGTTCTTGTGCCCCCCTATGCGACCGGCTCCGGCACCGGTGTCTCGGCGGTTGCCCCGTGCTTCGGGGCCTTTGCCGTGACCATCAGGCCCGCGACCAGACCGGCCAGCAGCATGATTCCGGCGGCCCACCAGATGGCGACCGTGTAGCCGTGGACGACGCCCTCCTTGGCGATCAGGGCCTTCTGGGCGGGGTTGTGGAGGTGGGCGGCGATGTAGGCCGTGCTGCTGGTGGTGGCGATGGTGTTCAGCAGGGCCGTACCGATGGAGCCGCCCACCTGCTGCGAGGTGTTGACGGTCGCCGAGGTCACACCGGAGTCGTGCGGGGCGACGCCCGCGGTCGCGGTGGCGAAGACCGGCATGAAGGTCAGACCCATGCCGAGGCCCATCAGGATCAGCCCGGGCATGACCTCGGTCGCGTACGACGAGTGGGTGGTCATCCGGGTCAGGAGCATCATGCCGCCGGACGCGAGGACCATGCCCGGGACCATCAGCATGCGCGGCGCCACGTGCTGCAGCAGCCGGGCGGAGATCTGCGTGGAGCCGGTGATGATCGCGGCGGTCAGCGGCAGATAGGCCAGGCCGGTCTTCACCGGCGAGTAGTCGAGCACCACCTGCAGGTAGTACGTCATGAACAGGAACAGCCCGAACATGCCGATGACGGCGAGCATCATGGTCAGGAAGCAGCCCGCCCGGTTGCGGTCCTTGACGATGTGGAGCGGGAGCAGGGGCATCGGGGCCCGGTTCTGCCACCACACGAAGGCGACGAGGAGGAGGACGCCGCCCGCGAACAGCGCCAGCACCAGGGGGTCGGTCCAGCCCCGCGGCTCGGCCTCGCTGAAGCCGTAGACGATCGCCACCAGTCCGCCGCAGCCCAGCACCGCACCCGGTACGTCGAGGCGGGCGCCCTTGCGGCCGGGGCGGTCGTGGAGCAGGGCGAGCGCACCGAAGACGGCGATGATCGCGATGGGCACGTTGACGTACAGGCACCAGCGCCAGTTCAGGTACTCGGTGAGCAGCCCGCCGACGATGAACCCGATCGCCGATCCGCTGCCGGCCAGGGCGCCGTAGATGCCGAAGGCCTTTCCGCGCTCCTTCGGGTCGGTGAAGGTCGTGGTGAGGAGGGACAGCGCGGAGGGCGCGAGGACGGCGGCGAAGACTCCCTGCAGCGCGCGGGCGCCGAAGAGCATGCCGGAGCCGGTGGCGGCGCCGCCGAGCGCGGAGGCGGCGGCGAAGCCGATCAGCCCGAAGACGAACGTCCGCTTGCGCCCCACCAGGTCCGCGATACGGCCGCCGAGCAGGAGCAGTCCGCCGAAGGCCAGCGTGTAGGCGGTGATCACCCACTGGCGGTTGCCGTCGGACATGCCCAGGTCGCGCTGTGCGGACGGGAGCGCGATGTTCACGATGGTCGCGTCGAGGACGACCATGAGCTGCGCGAGCGCGATGATCACCAGGCCCCACCAGCGGCGGGGGTCGGCGTCCACGGGCGGAGAGGGCTCGCCTGTACGGGTGACGCTCACTCGGCCAGAAGACCATGAATCGTTGCGTATCGCATCTGCGGATGCCTTGTGCCTGGTCATGGCTCCAATACCACCTTTCCGGTTGTCCTGCGCGTCTCGAGAGCCCGGTGCGCGGCCGCCGCCTCGGCGAGCGGGAAGCGCTGCACGGCGGGAGTGAGCCTGCCTGCGGCCGCTTCGGTGAGGGCGCGCAGTTCCAGGGTCTGTACGGGGTTGGGGCCGCCGGCCTTCCGCATCATCACCGGGCCCAGGACCCGTTCGGAGACGCCGTCCACGAGGTAGGGCTCGCCGCCGCGGATGCCCGCGGCCGACCAGCCGAAGACGAGGTGTCTGCCGCCGGGGCCGAGGAGCTGTGTGCTGTGACGTGCGACCTCGCCGCCCACGCCGTCGAAGACGACGGTGGCGGGACGTCCGCCCAGCTGGGCGCGGACCTTGTCCGGCCATCCCGGTTCCTTGTAGTCGACGGCGAGGTCGGCGCCGTTGGCCGCCACGCGTGCCGTCTTCTCCGGGCCGCCCGCAAGGCCCACGACGGTGGCGCCGGCGTTCTTCGCATACTGCACGAGCAGGGTGCCGATGCCGCCCGCCGCGGCCGGGATCACGGCCACGGCGCCCGGGCCGAGCTCGGCGAACTGCACGACCCCCATCGCCGTACGCCCTGTCCCGATCATGGCGACGGCCGCGGCGAAGTCCAGGTTCGCGGGGATCTCGTGCACGCGGTCGACCTCGGTGACGGCCATCTCGGCGTAGCCTCCGGGGGCGAATCCGAGGTGGGCGACCACGCGCCTGCCGAGCCAGAGCGTGGCGACGCCCTCGCCCAGGGACTCGACGACGCCGGCGACCTCGCGCCCCGGGACGGTGGGCAGCCGTGTCGGCTCGGGCAGCGGCCCCTGTTCGCCCTCCCGGAGGGCGGTGTCGAGCAGGTGTACTCCGGCCGCCGCTACGGCGATACGGACCTGGCCCGGGCCCGGCAGCGGGTCCGCCACCTCCTCGTGGACGAGATTCTCGGCGGGACCGAAGGCATGGAGCCGGATGGCGTGCATGGTGAATCCCCCATTGACGTCGATTGCATCGACATCAATTGCTTTGACATCGATTGCTTGTCAGGAACTCCAGCCTTCGACCTCAAGCATGCTTGAGGTCAAGGGGGCCGGTGGCCCGCCGGCCGAGCGCCAGCGACACCGCGGCCAGGGCGCTGTTGAAGGAGACCTCCGAGAGGACGCCGGGGGCCGCGACCTGGTCGCCGGCCAGGTACACGCCGTCGCCGCGGTCGATGGCGGGGCGGTCGCGCCAGCTGGTGCCCGGCAGGTCGACGGCGCCCGTGCGGCCGTTCGCGACAGCCTCGCGCTGCCAGGTGACGCGTCCGCGCCAGCCCTCGAAGGCCAGGTCGAGGAGCTCCTCGGCGCGGGCGACACCGTCGGCCTTCGTCTCCTGCGGGGCGATGGGGATCTGGCCCTGGATGAGCTGCTCGCCGGCCGGGGCGAGCGAGCGGTCCTGTGCGGTGAACCTTTCCAGCCACCCGGGTTGGTCGAGGTCGCACACGGCGAAGGCGTCCCCGCGCCGGGTCCGCACCGCGAGATCGATGAGCGTCGTACGGCCGCTCGTCCAGGTCAGGGAGTCGTCCCCCAGCAGCCTGCGGGCGGCGTCGAGGGAGGTGGCGACGACGACGGGGCCGCCGGTCGCCGGAAGGGCGTCGAGGGTGTCGACGCGGGACAGGGTCTCCATCCGCACGCCCAGGTTCCATGCCCGGGCGGCCATCCGGTCGATGACGTTCGCCCAGCCGCCGCGCGGATAGTGCGCCTCCGGCGGGAGCTTGGTGGCACGGCGCAGCCGCTCCTGCACGAACGCGGCGGACAGGGCGCCGGGGTCGTGATGGAAGAGGGCGACGGCGGAGTAGTTCGCGGCGGCGCGGGCGGCCTCCTCGCCCGCGATGCCGATGGCCCAGGTCATGAAGTCGACGTCGACCGGCGCCTGTTGGAGGCCGGGGCGCAGCAGCTTGAGCATCGCGAAGGGCGGCGTGCGGCGCAGGCCGCCCTGGTGGCGGAGCCGGAGCCGGGCCGCCTCCAGGGGCGGGATCGGGGCGAGCGGTCCGATCAGGTTCCGCTGCTTGAGCCAGGTCCAGTGCGGGCCGCCGTTGTAGAGGGCGTGCGGTCCGTCGTTCGTCCGGTACGGGCCCTCTGCGGTCTGGGCTCGCCCGCCGAGGGTGTGGTGGGCTTCGAAAACGGTCACCTTGGCGCCGGCCTCGGCAGCGGTGACGGCCGCGGTCAGTCCGGCGAATCCGCCGCCGATGACGGTGATGCGGTGCATGGGTCGGGCCTCTCCCTCGTGTCGGGTCCGCCTTTCTGTGCATACGACGGATCGGGCCCCCGGAATGTGACATGGGCTGCGTTCTGCCTGGTCAGGGTGGTTGTCAGTGGCGGAGTGCACCATGGGGGCATGGCGAGGAGAGAGGCGGGCGGGATGGGCGGTTCCAGCGGTACGGCGGTGAAGGGGGCGCGGCGGCCGGAGGTGCGGCTGCCTGCGCTGGAGCCGTTCGGGGGCGGGGAGTTGGAGCCGGACGGGGACTACGACGGGCTGGAGTTCCGGGAGGCGGACCTCGCGGGGCAGGACGGCGGGGGCGCCCGATTCATGGACTGCGCACTGACGGGGTGCGCGCTGGACGAGACGGGGCTGCAGCACGCCCGGATCCTGGACTCGGTCCTGACGGGGCTGCGCGGGGTCGGCACGAACCTCGCCGAGGCGACCCTGCGGGACGTCGAGGTGGTCGACGCCCGCCTCGGCGGGGTGCAGCTGCACGGGGCGGTCCTGGAGCGGGTGGTGGTCCGCGGCGGCAAGATCGACTACCTGAACCTGCGCGCGGCCAGACTCAAGGACGTCGTCTTCGAGAGCTGTGTGCTGGTGGAGCCGGACTTCGGGGGCGCCCGGCTCGAGCGCGTGGAGTTCGTGGACTGCGTCCTGAAGGAGGCGGACCTCACCGCGGCGGCCCTGAAGGACGTGGACCTGAGAGCGGCGGCCGAGCTCGGCATCGCGCGGGGGGTGGACCGGCTGGCGGGGGCTGTGATCAGTCCGAGTCAGCTGATGGATCTGGCGCCGGTGTTGGCGGCGGAGATGGGGATTCGGGTGGAGGGTTGAGGGGACTTTTCCGCGCCGGTGGGGCTTGATCTTTCAGCCCGTCATGGGGGTCCCCCCGCTCGAGCGAAGCCGAGAGTGGGGGAGTTTGAGGACGAGGCCGTTCCGGCCGAAGCGGGGGTCTGGGGGCGGCAGCCCCCAGCAGACGGCACCGGAGGCTCACGCCACCCGCGGAAACCGGGCCTGCAGCGACCAGATCGCCGGGTTCTCCCCAAGGTCCTCATGGAGGTCGACCAGGTCGGCAATCAGATCGTGCAGAAAGTCCCGAGCCTCACGCCGCAGCTCACTGTGGGAGAAGCTGAGCGGCGGTTCCTCCGCCGGCATCCAGTCGGCCTCCACGTCCACCCACCCGAAGCGCCGCTCGAAGAGCATGCGGTCGGTCGACTCGGTGAAGTCGAGCTCGGCGTGCTGGGGCCGGGACGCGCGGGACCCCGCCGGGTCGCGGTCGATGCGCTCCACGATGTCGCACAGCGCCCATGCGAAGTCGAGCACCGGCACCCATCCCCAGGCTGTGGACAGTTCCCGGTCCGCCTTGGTGTCGGCGAGGTAGACGTCGCCGCAGAACAGGTCGTGCCGCAGCGCATGGACGTCCGCGCGGCGGTAGTCCGTCTGCGGGGGGTCCGGGAAACGGTTGGAGAGGGCATAGCCGATGTCGAGCACGTACGAGATGGTGTCACGCCGCCATAGGATCACCGGCGTGCCCAGACCCGTACCCGTCGCCCCCACAGCCCTCCGCGCTCCCATAGTCCGCCGGACCCCCGCAGTTCTCTGCGCCCTCGCCGTTCTCCTGGCGCCGGCTCTGAGCGCGTGCGGCGGCGGTGTCCATGGCACGCCGGGCGGCTCAGGCCTCCGTGACCCGTACTTCGCGAAGGCGGGCAACGGCGGATACGACGTCAGCCACTACGACCTGAAGCTCGCCTACGACCCCGACGGCGGGCACCGCCTCACCGGCACCGCGACCATCACCGCCCGCGCCACCCAGGACCTCTCCGCCTTCGACCTCGACCTCAAGGGGCTGCACGTCGACGAAGTCACCGTGGAGGGCAGACGCGCCCGCTGGAACCGCACCGGGCAGGAGCTCACCGTCCGCCCGCACGACGACCTCCGCGACGAGGAGACCTTCCGCGTCACCGTCCGCTACTCCGGCAGCCCGGTGACCATCACCGACCCCGACGAGTCCGAGGAGGGCTGGCTGCGCACCGCCGACGGCGCGCTCGCGCTCGGCGAACCCACCGGCTCCATGGCGTGGTTCCCCGGCAACGACCACCCCTCCGACAAGGCGTCGTACAACGTCGACATCACGGTGCCGAAGGGCCTGCAGGCCGTGTCCAACGGGGAGCTGACGGGCGAGACGAGCCGCGCAGGCCGTACGACCTTCACCTGGCACACCGCCGAACCGATGGCCACCTACCTCGCCACCCTCGCCATCGGCCACTACGACATCAGCCGCTACACCATCGGCAGCAAGCACCTGCCCGGGTACGTCGCCGTCGACCCGACCCAGGAGAAGGCGAGCCGGAAGGTGCTCGCGAAGCTCCCCGAGATCATCGAGTGGGAGGAGTACAACTTCGGGCCGTACCCCTTCTCCTCCACCGGAGCGATCGTCGACCGCCCGGACGACGCGGGGTACGCCCTGGAGACCCAGAACCGGCCCGTCTTCCCCGGCGCACCGGACACCGGGACCCTCGTCCACGAACTGGCCCACCAGTGGTACGGCGACTCCGTCACCCCGAAGAGCTGGCGGGACATGTGGCTCAACGAGGGCTTCGCGACGTACGCGGAGTGGCTGTGGGACGAGGACCACGGCGGCGACACCTGCCAGCAGACCTTTGAATCCCGCTACAAGGACGGCGACAAGGAGATCTGGGCGTACCCGCCGGCCGAGCCGAGCAGCGCGGCGCACATCTCCGACAGCCCCGTCTACGAGCGCGGCGCGATGGTCCTGCACAAGATCCGGCAGAGCGTCGGCGACGACACCTTCTACGACATCATCCAGGGCTGGGCCGCCACCCACCGCCACGGAAACGCGGACACGGACGACTTCACCGCGTACGTCGAGAAGAAGGCACCGGACAAGGACTTCAAGGAGATCTGGAAGAACTGGCTCTACGGGGAGGGAAAGCCGGACCACCCCTGAGGAGGCGGTGAGGGGCGGTCCGGCCGTGCAAATCCCCTTGTCCGGACGTCAGTTGACGTTGACTGCCTTCCAGGCCGCAGCCACCGCGTTGTACTCCGCGCTGCCCGCGCCGTACAGGTCGCTCGCCGCCTGGAGGGTGGCGGTGCGGGCGCCCGCGTAGTTGGTCGAGGAGGTGAAGTACGTGCTCAGGGCCTTGTACCAGATCTGGTCGGCCTTGGCGCGGCCGATGCCGGTGACCGTCGACCCGTCGTACGTCGGGGAGTTGTAGTTCACCCCGTTGATGGTCTTCGCTCCGCTGCCCTCGCTCAGCAGGTAGAAGAAGTGGTTCGCGACGCCCGAGGAGTTGTGGACGTCGAGGCGGCCGACGTTGCGCGACCAGTAGTCGGCCGAGCTGCCGTCCTTGCTGGGCTTGTCCATGTAGCGCAGCGGGGTGCCGTCGCCGTTGATGTCGATCTTCTCGCCGATGAGGTAGTCACCGGGGTCGGAGGAGTTGTTCGCGAAGAACTCCACCGAGGTGCCGAAGATGTCGGAGGTGGCCTCGTTGAGCCCGCCGGACTCGCGGCTGTACTTCAGGCCCGCCGTGGCCGCGGTCAGCCCGTGGCTCATCTCGTGGCCGGCGACGTCGAGCGAGGTCAGCGGCTTCACGTTGCCCTGCCCGTCGCCGTACGTCATGCAGAAGCAGTTGTCGCTCCAGAAGGCGTTGACGTACGCGTTGCCGTAGTGGACCCGGGAGTAGGCGGCCTTGCCGTCGCCCGCGATGCCGTTGCGGTTGAAGGCCGACTTGTAGAAGTCCCAGGTGACGGCGGCACCGTAGGCGGCGTCGACGCCGGCGGTCTGGCGGTTGGCCGGGGTGCCGTCGCCCCAGGTGTCGTCGGCGTCGTGGAAGAGGGTGCCGGTGCCGGACGTACCGCCGTTGAGGTCGTATGTCTTGTGGCCGCCGCGGCCGCCGTCGATCAGGTCGTAGCCGCCGGAGGCGGAGGCCGTGGTGCCGAGGGTCACCGTGCCGCTGTACTCGCTGGTGCCCGTACCGGTGTCGATGGCCTGGTACTCGTAGATCTTCTTGCCGGTGGTGGCGTCCGTGATGACGTGCAGCTCGCTCGGGGTGCCGTCGTGCTGCAGGCCCTTGACGACGGACTCGTAGGCGAGGACGGGCTTGGCGCCGGCCGCCCAGACGACCTTGCGGGCGGTGGCCGTCGAGGAGCGGGTGCCCGCGAGAGCGGTCCTCCTCGCGGAGGCGGCGGAGACGGCGGCGTCCGTGGACGCCACGGATATCCGCGCCTTGGTCGCCCTGCTCACACCCTTCAGCGTGCCGCTCTTCGTCACATGGGTGACCAGGTCGCCGCCGAGGACGGGCAGACCGGCGTAGGTGCGCTGGTAGCGGGTGTGGACGGTGCCGTTGGCGTCCTTGACGACGTCCTGGACGACGAGCTTCTCCTGGGCACCGAGCCCGAGCTCCCGGGCCGTGGAACCGGCCGCCTCCTGGGCGGACTTGATGGCGGCGGCGCGAGCCGAGGCGCTGAGGGGGAGCGTGGTGGCGCCGCTGTCGTGGGTGGGGGCCGCGGTGGCGGCACCGTTCTGCAGGGCGAGCACGACCATCGCCGCCGAGCCGATCAGGGCGGCGGTGCGGAGTGCGGTCTTGCGGGAGGTGCGGGTGGCGCGGGTGGCGCGGGTCTGCTGTCTCACTCGGTCTCCTTCGGGCCGGCCTCATGGTGGAGGCACAGACGTGACATAGACGTGGCACAGGTGGGGCACAGAGTTGCGGCGAGCGAGGAGAGGGTGACACCCGAAACGGCCTGTTTGACAGGCCGCCGTCAAGACTTTACGTGTTTGTATCCGAAAGCCGTTGCTGGGGATCCGTTATGCGGACGGGTGGGATCGGGTCAACTCCATGTTCGGTAAGCGCAGTTGAGGGTCAGATCGTCACACCCGGCGTTCAAGATCGGCCCGCATCGCCGCCCGCGCCGCCCAGACGGCCTGGCCGTGCTTGAGTCGTTGCTCCTGGAACTCGGGGGAGTCGAGAGCTGGGGCACCGGAGGCGAAGATTTCCTGCAACTCGCGCAGCGTGCCGTAGACGTCCTCCAGGATGTCCGCCATCTCCTGCGGCGCGCAGATCAGGGCTGATTCGCGGACCTCGTCGCAGCCCGATGTCCGGAACGCCTCCCGTACGGCTGCGTCCAGGGTGTCCTGTCCCTGTTGGGCGAGTGCGGTTGCGTGCATCGCTTCGTACGCCAGCCGGTACTTCGTCAGGCAGGTCACGTAGATGTCCCTGCGTTCCTGACGGCCGCGTTCCGTCGCGTCGCGGCGCCAGCGTGCGCGGTCTGCGAGCAGGGTCGAGCCGACGCCGATGAGCGCGCCGAGTCCGGTGCCTGCCAAGGTCGTCCAGTCCACCTCGGCATAGTGCATGGGCGGGTTGCCGCTCATGCGGGCGGGGTGCGGAGATCGTTCCGCAATACGCGCGGCGGCGAGCATGGGACGACGGTATCCGCAGCATGCGCTGACCTTTGGGAAGATTTCCCGGTAGCCACACCACGATTCCGGGGACGGAAGACGATGACGACACCGCCGCAGCCGCCGTACGGCAGTCAGCCCCAGTACGGTCAGCAGCCACCGCCCCCGCCACCGCACCCACCCGCCGCGGCGCCGGCCGGCTTCGGCCCGCCGCCACCGCAGTACGCCGCCCCGATTCCGGGCGCAGGCGCGTATGCCCCGACTCCGGCTCCGGCGCCACCTCAACCGGCTGCCGAGGGACCGGAGTTCATGGCAGTCGACGTCCACAACTCGATCGTGGTCGACATCGCGGGCGTCGCCTTCGAGGATCACGGTGCGGCCATCGAGTTCTCCTGGCAGGAGATCGGCAGCATCCACTACAAGGCGAGCCCGAACGGCAAGGCGCTGATGGTGGCGGTGGTCCTGCCGAGCGGCCAGTTCTACGAGTGCGTGGTCCAGGCGAAGCCGAGGGCGCAGCTGGGGGAGTGGTTTGCGCAGTTGGCAGCGGTGCTGGGTTATTACCGGCCGATGGGCTGGTAGTGCGGCAGGTCGTCCGTGGAGATCGTCCAGTCGCCGATGGTGACGTCCTCGCCGTAGACGAAGTCCTTGCGGTTGGCGTAGCGGGGGCCGTCGGGGGTGGTGTGGATGTCGGTGAGGACGGCGCCGGTGGCGGTGCGGGGGTCGAAGATCGCGTAGATGGGGATGCCCATCAGGGGATAGTCGCGGACCTTGTCCGCCCAGTCGTTGTCCGGGTTGGAGTTCGAGACGATCTCGATGGCGGCGACGAGGGTGCGGGGGTCGAATGTGCCGTCGCCCTCCATGTCCGCTTCGGCGATCACCATCACGTCGGGACGGCGCAGGATTCCTTCGGACTCGTCCTCGACGTCGGGTTCACCCGTGTGGGCCACGATCTCTTCCGGCATCACCTTCTCCAGGCGCTTCCGGACACGCAGCACGGTCAGCTCGTGCTGCTTCACGGGCGACATCATGTCGTGGACGATCCCTTCCTTGGAGATCTCGAACTTCCCCGGGAGGGAGTCGTCCATCGACTGAACGAAATCCCGCATGGTCCGGTACAGGTGGGAGGCGCCCTGCTGCGCGTTGTCCGGGGCGATGGTCATGGCGCTCGCTCCTCGTCTGTGCCCAGGGGCAAGGATCGTCACGTTCATGCTAGGCGGCCTCCGGAAGATCGCGTCGGCAGTCGAGGCAGCGGCCGGGTTCTGGTGCGCGAAACGCGCGGTCGCAGCCGTCACAGTTCTGTAGTGGGTGGCGGTCGGCAAACGGTGACGCGGGCGCCCGGAAGGGTGGCAGGGGCGGCAGCTGGGCGGTCAGGCGGTGGGCCAGGAGGGCGGCCGGGCGGCACAGGGGCTGCGGCGGGAGGTTTGTGGTCAGGGCTTCTCGTAGGGCCGTGGGTGTCACGTCCCGTTCCAGCCAGGCCGCGACGCCGGGGGCCAGGTGCGCCGCGTCGCGTTCGCTGAGCAGCAGGCGGCGGTCGTGGTGGTGGAGGTCCGCTAGGAGGTCGGTGGCCTGCTGGATGAGGGTGGGGGAGGGGTAGGACGGGCGCGGTACCGGGGGGAGGGGCTTGGGCGGGGTCTTCTTCGGACGCCTGGTCTTGGCGGGGCGCGGAGGGTGGTCGTCCCTGCGGTGTCCCGGCTGGTTGCAGGAGGTCGTGCGGGTGATGATGCGGCCGCTGGGGAGGCGTTCGCGTTCGCGGCGCAGATAGCCGTGGATTTCCAGTTCGCGCAGGGCGGCGGCGATACGGGTCCTGCCCTCGGGGAAGCGGGCGGCGAGGGTCTTGATGTCGACGCAGGACCGGGCCGGGAGGGACTGGATGTAGACGGCCAGTCCGATGGCGAGGCCCGACAGCGAGGGGTGCTGGGCGAGGTGGTTGCCAATCACCGTGAAGCGGGTGGTGTGGCGGGTGTTGTCGTGGACGAGGCCGCCGCCGCTCGCGTGGGGATGGTTTTTGCCCGCGGTACGGGACTGGGCGCGCGTGGACGCGCTAGGGTTTTGGGTGTCCATCGGGAAGCTGTTCTCTTCCTTGGTGGTCAGGCCCTCGCACTGGGATGCCAGTCCCTGCGAGGGCCGTTGCATGTCTGGTGCAGGTGCACGCTGCATGTCTTCGGTTGTGTTGCGGCGAGCGTAGGGCAAGCAACCGGGCCGAAATCCAGCTGAGTTGGCGATGTTCACCCAGGCGGGTGAGGGGCGCGTCGGCGGCGGGAGGAGAGGTGGGGCTTGGTATGGGTCCTTTCACCATCGTGGTTCTTGGGGGAGACGGCCCGTGTCACCGGAGTACGGGTTTCTGACGTCCGGCGGGAGACCGATTTCGGCCCACACCGTCTTGCGCGGCGGCAGGCCCGGCGCGACACCCCACTTGTCGGCGAGCGCGTCCACGAGCACGAGACCGCGGCCTGACTCGGCGTCGAGGGCCGGGAGTTGGGCGTGGGGGACGCGGTCACCTCGCGTGTCCGTCACCTCGATGCGGAGGGTGTCGCCGACGACGTAGAGCGTGAGGCGGAAGTCGCGCCCCGGGACGCGGCCGTGCGTGGCCGCGTTCGCCGCCAGCTCCGCCACGATGTGCTCCGCCGGGTCCAACGGGAGTTCCCAAGTGCGCAGTTGCTCCGTGGCCAGCAGGCGGGCAAGGCGGGCGCCGCGTGGGGTGGAGGAGAGCTGAGCGCTGAAGTTGCGGACGCGGGTGGCGGTTTCTTGATTCACATCACTCAGCGTGGCCGCCTGTGCTTACCGTGAACAGTGACGATCCCGTTGCGTACGGTGACTGTCCGGAGGTTGTCCGGTGGTGTCCGGGCTGTCGAGACCGGCCGTACGGGTAAGGGCGTCGCGGCACGGTCGTACGACGGAGGGGTGCGGGATGTCGGTGGACGAGGCGGACACGGCACGGCTCAAGACCGAGGCAGACGAGCCGGGTTGGGAGGTGGACCCGGACGACGAGTGGGGCGTGGCCGTCATTGCAACCGTCGGGCGGCAGCTGAAGCTGCGGCGGGAGGCCGTGGGGATGCGGGCCGCCGAGTTTGGGGAGGCGGTCGGCTACGGCGAGGACTTGGTGTACAAGATCGAGGGCGGGAAGCGGATTCCTCGGCAGGAGTACCTGTACAAGGCCGACGAGGTCCTGGGGGCGGACGGGCTCATTGCGGCGACGTGGGAGGACGTGAAGACGGTCCGGTATCCGAAGCGGGTTCGGGAGCTGGGCAAGTTGGAGGCGATGGCTGTTGAGATCGGTGTGTACGAGTGCAACAGCATCAACGGCTTGTTGCAGACGCCGGATCATGCAAGGGCTGTGATCTCTGCAGCCCAGCCGCCCTACTCGCCGGACGACGTGGAACGCATGGTGGCTGCTCGCTTGGCTCGACGATCGGTCTTCGAACGCGATCCGGCCCCGTCCATCCACTTCGTGCTGGAAGAGGCCGCACTGCGCCGTCCCATCGGAGGCACAATGGTGTGGCGAGGGCAGCTCGAACATCTCCTGGAGGTGGGGCGGCTGCACAACGTTGTGCTTCAGGTGATGCCGTTGAACTCCGCGGTCCACTCCGGTCTGGACGGAAGGATCGAGGTACTGAAGTTCCCTGACGGTACGGCGGTGGGGCGCTCCGACGGCGCGTTCAACGGCCGTCCGACATCGGACCCGAAGCAGCTGCGCGTCCTTGAACTGCGGTATGGCACCATCCGGGCGCAGGCTCTCTCACCGGGGGAGTCACTGACCCTCATCGAGCAACTGCTGGGAGAAACATGATCCGCAAGTCCGCTGCCGGGGAACTCTCCGAACTGGCGTGGTTCAAGAGCAGCTACAGCAGCGGCAATGACGGCAACTCCTGCGTCGAGATCGCCACCACCCCCGGCACCGTCCACGTCCGCGACTCCAAGAACACCACCGGCCCCCGCCTTGCCTTCGCCCCCTCCGCTTGGACGGCCTTCGTGCCGTACGCCTCCGCGAACTGACCGAACGCCGGAGCCCCCGGCCGCAGCAAACCGCAGCCAGGGGCTCCCGCTCAGTGCAGCGTGTGTCAGACGTTCACGCCGAAGTCCTGCGCGATGCCCACCAGGCCCGAGGCGTAGCCCTGGCCCACCGCGCGGAACTTCCACTCCGCGCCGTTGCGGTACAGCTCGCCGAAGACCATGGCCGTCTCCGTGGCCGCGTCCTCCGACAGGTCGTAGCGGGCGATCTCGGCGCCGCCGGCCTGGTTGAGGATGCGGATGTAGGCGTTGCGGACCTGGCCGAAGTTCTGCGAGCGGTTCTCCGCGTCGTAGATGGAAACCGGGAAGACGATCTTGTCGATGTCGGCCGGGAGGCCCGCCAGGTTGACGTTGATCGCCTCGTCGTCGCCCTCGCCCTCGCCGGTGCGGTTGTCACCGGTGTGGACGATGGTGTTGTCCGGGGTCTGCTTGTTGTTGAAGAAGACGAAGTGGGCGTCCGAGAAGACCTTGCCCTGAGTGTTGACCGCGATCGCGGAGGCGTCGAGGTCGAAGTCCGTGCCGGTGGTGGTGCGGACGTCCCAGCCGAGGCCCACGGTGACGGCGGTCAGGCCCGGAGCCTCCTTGGTGAGCGAGACGTTGCCACCCTTGGACAGGCTTACAGCCATGGTTGGGAGTCCTTTCCCTCGTTTGCGTACGGCGGTACGACGTACGGGCTTGAAGCTACAGCTACCCCTACCAACGCCAAGAGGGGCACCGAAGGTTCCACGTGTCTTTACTTTCTTTACCGAACTTCGGGTGAACGATATTCGCGTGACGTGTGCCGGTCAGCCGCGAGACCATGGTGGGCATGTCCGGTCCCTACCTCATCCGCGGCTCCGTCTCGCTCCCCGAGGCCGAGCTCAGCTGGCGTTTCTCGCGGTCGTCGGGGCCCGGCGGACAGCATGTCAACACCAGTGACTCACAGGTGGAGCTGCGCTTCGACCTGGCGAGGACCGAAGCCCTGCCCGAGGTGTGGAAGCAGCGGGCGCTGGAGCGGCTGGCCGGCCGGCTCGTCGACGGGGTCGTGGTCGTCCGTGCCTCCGAGCACCGGTCCCAGTGGCGTAATCGCGAGACCGCCGCCGTACGTCTTGCCGCCCTTCTCGCCGAGGCCACCGCGCCGCCGCCCAAGCCGCGCCGGGCGACCCGGATTCCCCGGGGGATCAATGAGCGGCGGCTGCGGGAGAAGAAGCAGCGTTCCGATACGAAGCGGGGGCGGTCCGGTCGGGACTGGTCGTAACACGTCGTAAGACCCGGGAAAGCGTTCGTAGAACGTCCTTTGTCACATCGCCCGCGTCCCGTCCGTCAAGTCACTGACAGCCAAGTGGCAGTGACAGTGACTTGACGGACGGGAGTGCGGGAGCTGTGGCGATGAACGAGAGCGAATTTCCGTTGGACGGCGAATTTCTTGCCCGGCGTTTCGAATCGCACCGGTCTCATCTGCGGGCCGTCGCCTACCGAATGCTCGGTTCCAGCGCCGAGGCAGATGACGCGGTACAAGAGGCGTGGTTCCGGCTGAGCCGCAGCGACACCCGGCGGGTGGACAACCTCGGGGGCTGGCTCACGACGGTGGTCGGGCGGGTCTGTCTGGACATGCTGCGCTCCCGCAAATCGCGAGCGGAGGAACCGCTGGAGAGCGGTACGGCCACCGCGCGCGTGGCGGATGCCTTCGCCGCCGACCCGGAGCAGGACGCGCTGCTTGCCGACTCCGTGGGCGTCGCGCTGCTCGTCGTACTCGAGACGTTGACGCCTGCCGAGCGGCTGGCGTTCGTGCTGCACGATCTGTTCGCGGTGTCGTACGAGGAGGTCGGGGACATCGTGGGGCGGAGCCCTGTGGCGGCGCGGCAGTTGGCCAGTCGGGCGCGGCGTCGGGTGCAGGGTGCTGAGGCTCACGATGCCGATCTGGTGCGGCAGCGGGAGGTCGTGGACGCGTTTCTGGCGGCGGCGCGGGAGGGGGACTTCGAGGCGCTGGTCGAGCTGCTGGATCCGGATGTGGTTGCGCGCACGGAGGTCGGTGTGACCACGGGGGCGGAGGCCGTCGCCAAGGGGGCGTCGAGCTTCCGGCACATCGCGGCCGTGTCGCGGCCTGCACTGGTCGACGGTGTCACGGGGCTCGCCGTGTTCATCGACGGGCGGCTGGACCGGACGCTGGCCTTCACCTTTGTGGGGGACCGGATCGCTGTCGTCGACATCGCGCTGGACGCTGCGCGCGTGGCGGAGCAGCGCGTCACCCTCGTGGACTAGGGCGGCCCGGGGCGGGTCCAGCACGCCCACCGTGTGGCCCGGGACGGGTTCAGCCCCCCGCCGCCCCTACCCGTCCCCTCACCAGGGGCTCTGCCCCTTCGACCCCGCCAGGGGCTCCGCCCCTGCACCCCGTTTCGGGGCTCCGCCCCGGACCCCGTCGGCCTGAACGGCCTCGTCCTCAAACGCCGGACGGGCTGAAAGATGCGGGCCGGGGTCCAGAGGGCGGGCCCCTGCGGGTGGCGTCGGCCTTCGAGCGGGCTGAAAGTGCGGGCCTCGGGGGTCGGCCGGGTCGGACTTGAGCGCCCAGGCGCGCCCCACGCGTGCGTGCCGAAGAGTGCGCAGCTCACCCCGGCTGTTCCGCGCTCACCCCAACTGCCGATACCGCCCCCGGAAATACGCCAGCGGCCCCCCGTCCGCGCTCGGGACCCCCGCCGTCAGCACCCGGCCGATCACCAGCGTGTGGTCACCGGCCCGTACCCGTTGTTCCGTGCGGCACTCCAGGGTGGCCAGGGCGCCGCCGACCAGGGGGGCGCCGGTGGCCTCGCCGCGGACGTACGGGATGTCCTCGAAGAGCAGGCGGTCGCTGATGCGGCCCTTCATGGCGAAGCGGCCGGCGATGTGGCGCTGGCTCTCGGAGAGGACCGAGACCCCCCACAGGGGCTGCTCGTCGAGCAGGTCGTCCATGCGGGAGCCCTCGCGCAGGCTGACCAGGACCAGGGGCGGGTCGAGGGAGACGGACATGAAGGCCGTCGCCGTCATGCCGACGTCCTCGCCGCCCGGTGCCGTCGGGTCGTCCGGGTCGAGCGGCGGCTCCTGCGCGGTCACCAGGACCACACCGGCGGCCAGCCGGGACATGGCGGCACGGAACTCCTCGTTGCTCACCCCCTCAGCATGCCCGGAGGCGGGCGGGGCAGTGATCGGGAACGTGGCAGCAGGAGTGTTCGGCACGCCCGAGACGCTAGTGTCCGGCCTGCATTGACCGCATCGGGCCCCAGGCCGATACCGGACCTGGAACGACCTAGGACCACCGACGGAGTTCGCCGACGGGGCGGTTGACTAAATGCCCAGCGAAAAGACAGAAACTCCACTCAATTGTTCATCTTTGGTAGTGACTTGAGTCACAAGAGCCATTAATTGTTGACCCTGTGTACCGAGTGGGCAGCGCGCTGTGATTCAGTGGCTGGGAAGCTGCCAATGACGATACGCCGATGAGAACCCTTGATTCGCTGCGAGGTCTCGGGGGGAGGGCGAGCATGGAGACCGAGTCGGAGCCGTACGTCCGTCTTGCGACCCTGCGACAACTTCACCAGGTCATGGCTGACATGAACACGGCCCGAAGCCTGGCGGACACACTGCAGACCGTCGCCGACGGAGTGGTCAACGGCCTCGGGTACGAACTGGCGTGCGTCAATCTCGTACGTCCGGACGGAGATCTCGTCGTCGCCGCCTTCGCCGGAAACCCGGCGGCCGAGGCGCTCATCACGGGCCGTGTCGGCTCCCGCGAGTCCTGGGAGCGCCGCCTGAGCATGGGCGAGCACTGGGGCGACCTGGTGTTCATACCGCACACCGAGGGCTGGATCCTCGACGACGACGACGTCCCGCAGTGGTACACCGACGGCCCCGCGCCCCGCTTCGAGGACGAGTGGCATCCCTCGGACCGGCTGTTCGCGCCCATGTACACGCCTGCCGCGCCCGGCGGCAGCTGCGGTGAGCTGATCGGCGTCCTGTCCGTGGACCGTCCGCGCAACGGCCGGCTGCCGGGCGCATGGGGTCGCGAAGCGCTCCAGATGTATGCGTTCCAGGCCGCCATCGCAATCAGCAACGCGCGTCTACGTGCGAATATGCAGCGGGCACTGGTCAGGCTCGAAAGGGATCAGCAGGCCCTGCGGGCAAGTGAGGAAAGCTTCAGGCAGGCCTTCGAGTACGCCCCCTCCGGCATGGCGATAGCCGAGATGGGCGGCGACCAGCACGGCCGGATCCTGCGGACCAACGACGCGCTGTGCCGTCTGCTCGGCCGCCCCGCCTCCGCGATGCGCCGCTACGCCTTCTCCGACCTCGTCCACCCCGAGGACATCGGCACCCTGCTCAGGACGTCCGCCGAGGGCGGTCGGGCGGAGCTCCGGCTCGGCCGCCGTGACGGCACGTACGTCTGGGTCAGCCTGCGCAACTCGGTCGTCGCGGACGCCGCCGACGGGCCCCGCTTCCTGCTCACCCACGTCGAGGACATAGAGGATCGCAAGCGCCGCGAGCTGCAGCTCGCCCACCGCGCCTCCCACGACTCGCTCACCGGCCTGCCGAACTCCGCCGAGCTGCGCTCCCGCCTCTCCTCCCGCCTCTGTCAGCGCGCCGACCACCCCGCCCTGGAGTCCCTGGACGCGGCCTACGGCCATCCCGTCTACGACGCCGGCGGCCACGGCTTCGACTTCCGGCCGGGCGGTGCCGTCGAGGTCTTCGACGGCTACGACCACCATGTGCACACCGCCGCCCCCGCGACCGATCACGACGACGGCACCAAGGGGCTCGCGGTCCTCTTCTGCGACCTCGACGGCTTCAAGTCGATCAACGACCGGTTCGGGCACAACGCGGGTGACGCGGTTCTCATCGAGGTCGCCCGGCGGCTGTCACGGGCCGTGCGAGACGGCGACACGGTCGCGCGGCTCGGCGGCGACGAGTTCGTGATCCTCGCGGACGGACTGGGTCGGGCCGACGCCCAGGACCTGGCCGTACGCCTGCGCAACGAGATCATCCAGCCGATCCGGGCCGAGGGGCGCGCCGTGCGGGTGGGGGCCAGCTTCGGCATCGGATGGGCGCACTGCGGCATGACTGCGGACGAAGTGTTGAAGTCCGCCGACGAGCGGATGTACGTAGAGAAACGATCTCGTCCCAAACAGCACAGACGCGCGGGCTGATCTCCAGGTCAGGGGCCGGGTCTGCGGACCGATGCGATCCGAGTCACCCGTTTGGGGCAGCGGAAGCGGGTAGGCTCGCCATTCTGACCCCACGTATCGCGTTCGACCCGCACCGCTGAGGAGTACCACGGAGATGACGTCCGGCAACAACGGCGCCAGCACGCCCGAGGACGACGACCCGTTCGGCTACCTCTATGCCGACGGGCAGGCCAACGGAGCGCAGCCGCCGTCCGGTGGCGGCGGCTACGGCTACCCCGGCTCCGTCAACCGCGTGCGAGCCGTCGGCCAGCGCCAGTACGGCCAGCCGGCCCAGGCCCAGCAGACGGCCGCCTACGGCCAGGTCCCGCAGCAGCAGGGCACGTACGGCCAGCCGAACGCCCACTACGCGGCGCCGGAGACGCAGCCGGGCGGCGGCGTCCCCACGGCCCTGCAGCAGCCGGCGTACGGCGGTGGTGGTGGTCGCCGTGGTCCCAACACCAAGGGGCTGCTGATCGGCGCGGTCGCGGTGGTCGCCGCGGTCGTGATCGGCATCGGCGTGGCGATGATGAACGGCAACTCCAACGACGACAAGGCGAACGGCGGTTCCTCCAGCACGCCGTCCACCGCCCAGAGCTCGAAGCCGAGCCAGTCGGCGAGCAGCAGCGCGTCGGCGGAACTGCCGAAGTCGGATGCGAAGGACCTCACCCTCGGCCCTGGCCTGAGCACGGCATCGGATGTCAAGGGAGCGAAGGCAGCCGGCGGTGTCTACGTGACCGGCTTCAACACTGTTGGTGCCACGGTCACGTGGAGTGTCAGCGACATTCAGAAGGCCGGTTCCTACCGTCTGTACGTGGGTTACGACATTCCCGGTGTGGACGCCAACGCGACGCTCTCGGTCAACGGCAAGGCCAACACCCAGCCGCTGGGCATGAAGAACTTCACCCACATGCCGCAGGGCGACTGGGAGAAGGGCTGGCAGTCCACCTGGGCTCCAGTGACGTTGACCAAGGGCAACAACACACTGGAGATCTCCTGCGGCCAGGGGAACCAGTGCAATGCCTTCCTAGATCAAGTGTGGCTCACGAAGGCCTGAAAAGGGTCACAGACCCGGCACACCGTTCACGCGGCCGTCACCGAGACTGGCGCCAGGAGTTTTTCGTAGGCCGCGCGGTCGAACTCCCCCGCCACCGGCGCCAGCACAGTCGCCGCCGACAGGGCCACCGCGCGTGCCAGGCGGTCCGGCCATGGGAGTTGGTCCGCCAGGCCCGACAGCAGGCCCGCCACCGCCGAGTCCCCCGCGCCCGTCGGGTTGCCGTGGATGCGGGCCGGTGGGGTGGCGCGCCAGCGGCCCTCGGGGGTGACCGCCAGGAGGCCCTCCGTGCCGAGGGACGCGACGACCGAGCGGGCGCCCCGGCGGCGGGCGTCCTGGGCGCTGCGCAGGGGCTCGTGGGAGCCGGTGAGTTCGGCCAGTTCCTCGGCGTTCGGTTTGACGATGTCCGGGCGGGCGGCGACTCCGCGGCGCAGGGGCTCGCCGCTGGTGTCGAGGAGCACGGGCACCCCGGCCGCCTTCGCGAGCCGTATCAGGCCCGCGTACGCGCCCACCGGCACCCCGGGCGGGAGGCTGCCGCACAGGGCCACCGCGGACGCCGGTGCGAGCAGGTCCTCGTAGGCCTCCTGGAAGGCGGACCACTCGGCGGGCGTGATGGTGGGGCCCGGTTCGTTGAGCTGTGTGGTGTCGCCTGTCTGGTCGTCCACCAGCGCGATCGTGCGCCTTGTCGGGCCCGTGACCGGGACGAGGGCGTCCACCAGGCCGGGTGTGGTGGACAGGTGGTCCTGGACGGTGCGGCCCGTGGCGCCGCCCGTGAAGCCGGTGACCGTCACATCGTGGCCGAGGGCCGCGAGCACGCGCGCGACGTTCACGCCCTTGCCGCCGGGCCGTTCGGTCACCTCGGTGATCCGGTGCGAGGCGTGCGGCTTGAGCGCCGGTACGCGGTACGTGAGGTCGAGAGCGGTGTTCAGCGTGACCGTGAGGATCACCTGGGCCGACCTCCCCCGAAGACGAATGCGGAACGCACGCCGAACGGACGGCGGTCGTCATATTTTCGCAGGACAACCGCCGCCCTCAACAGCGGGACAGATCAGCCCAGTTGGGGATCGACCACCCATTCGCCGCGGCGCATCACGCCTTTGAGGGCGAATTGATGGTCAAGAAGTACCAGGTCGGCGTCTTTTCCGGGCTCCAGGGAGCCGATCCGGTCGTACATCCCGAGCAGTCGGGCCGGGTTGGCGGAGATGGCGGTCACCACGTCCTCCACCGGCAGGCCGTCCACCGTCACCGCCCGCTGGAACGCCCGGTCCAGCGTGAGCGTCGACCCCGCGATCGAGCCGCCCTCCACCAGCCGCGCCACCCCCTCGGTGACCTCGACCTCCAGGGGGCCGAGCAGGTAGCGCCCGTCGCCGAAGCCGGCCGCGTCCATCGCGTCCGTGATGAGGGCGACCCGGGCCGCGCCGGCGTGATGGAACGCCAGCTGGAGGGCGGCCGGGTGCAGATGTGTGCCGTCGTTGATCAGCTCGACGGTGATGCGGTCGTCTTCGAGGAGGGCGGTGATCGGGCCGGGTGCCCGGTGGCCGATCTGCGGCATCGCGTTGAACAGGTGGGTCGCGACCGTGGCGCCCGCGTCGATCGCCGCCACCGTCTGCTCGTACGTCGCGTCGGTGTGCCCGATCGCCGCGATGACGCCGTGTTCGGCGAGGAGGCGTACGGAGTCGATGCCGCCGGGGAGTTCGGTGGCGAGGGTGACCATCTTGGCCTTGCCGCGCGCCGCGTCGATCAGTTTGCGCACCTCCGCCGGGTCCGGGTCGCGCAGCAGCTTCTCGGAGTGCGCGCCCTTGCGGCACGGGGAGATGAACGGGCCCTCGAAGTGGATGCCGGCGATGTCGCCCTGCTCGGCGAGCTCGCTCAGCAGGCCCGCTCGTTGGGCGAGGGAGTCCATGTCGTTGGTGACCGTCGATGCGACGAGGGTGGTCGTGCCGTGCAGGCGGTGGGTGTGGATGCCCTTGAGGACGTCCTCGACCGTGCCCGAGGTGAAGGAGGCTCCGCCGCCGCCGTGGTTGTGGATGTCTACGAAACCTGGCACCAGCCAGTGCCCGCTGACATCGACGGACTCGGCGTTCTCCGGAGCCGCGCCGGCGATGCGGGTGCCGTCGACGATGACGCGGCCGTCGTTGACCGTTCCGGTGGGGAGAACCACGTTTGCGCCGGACAGGATGAGGGGCGCTTTGCGGGCTGCGGGCTGCGGGCTGAGTGTGGCTGGTCGCGCAGTTCCCCGCGCCCCTGGGTCGACTGCCATCAGGCCGTTACCTCCGTGCCGTCAGTTGTAGTGAGGAGATCCCAGGCCATGAGCCCGGCACCGAGGCATCCGGCGCTGTCGCCCAGCGCCGCGGGGACGATGGTCGGCAGTTTCTGGAAGGTGACCCGCCCGCGGACCGCCTCCCTCAGCGGTGTGAACAAGGTTTCCCCCGCTTCCGCCAGCCCACCGCCGATGATCAGCGTGCGGGGGTCCAGCAGGGTGAGGGCCGTGACCAGGCCGTCGGCCAGGGCGTTCACCGCGTCTTGCCAGACCCGGACGGCGTTCGGGTCGCCGGACGCGACGGCCTTCGCGCAGTCCGCCGCGTCCGCGTCGGGGTCCCCGCAGGCCGCCGCCCAGGCCTCGCTGACCGCCGCCGCGGAGGCGTAGCGCTCCAGGCAGCCGACCTGACCGCACGGACAGGGGGCGCCCCCCGGCCGTACGACGATGTGGCCGATCTCGCCCGCGAAGCCGTGTGCGCCCGCCTCCACCCGGCCCGCGATGCCGATCGCGCCCGCGATACCGGTGCCGAGGGGCACGAAGAGGAAGCGGTCGGTGCCCTGTCCGGCACCGATGCGGCCCTCCGCCAGCCCGCCGGTGCGTACGTCGTGGCCGAGGGCGACCGGGATGCCCAGCCGCGTTGCGAGCAGATCGCGCAGGGGGACGTCGCGCCAGCCGAGGTTGGCCGCGTAGGTGGCGATGCCCCGGTCGGCGTCGACGATGCCGGGGACGGCGACGCCGGCGGCGGACGCGGGCACCCCGAAGTGTTCGGCGCCGTGCGCACTGAGCTCGGCGGCGAAGTCGAGGATGCTCTCGACGACCGCCTCCGGCCCGCGTTCGCGCCCGGTTGCCCGGCGGGCCTGATGCAGGAGCTCGCCGTCGGACGCGACGAGCGCGGCCTTCATCCCGGTGCCGCCCACATCCAGGGCGATGACATGTCTCACGAGGGACAGTGTGGCCCGAGGACCCGCAAGAGGTCTAGTCCACTTACGTGGTGTAGACCTATCTTGTCCACATGTTGAACAGCGAGACAGTAGGGTTGGGGTCAAAAGCAGTGCAGCGGCGGGGTAGGACAGGAACGATCGCGGCGGTGTCCGCACTGGGCATGACGGCGGTCCTCGGCGGCTGCGGCCTGACCGGCGGCGGCTCGGGGGAGGTCACCCTGAAGCTGATCGCCGCGGACTACGGCGACTCCGCCGACAACAGCTCCCAGAAGTACTGGGACCAGCTGGTCGAGGAGTACGAGAGCAAGCACTCCGGCGTGAAGGTCGACGTCACCGTCTACTCCTGGAACGACGTGGACCGCAAGGTCAAGGAGCTGGTCGACGCGGGCAAGGCGCCCGACATGGCGCAGATAGGCGCGTACGCCGACTACGCGGACAAGGGCCTGCTCTACTCGGCCGACGACATGCTCTCCATCAGCACCCAGGCCGACTTCGCCTCCCAGCTGGCCACCGCCGGGCAGGTGAAGGGCGTGCAGTACGGACTTCCGTTCGCCGCCTCCACGCGGCTGCTCTTCTACAACAAGACCCTCTTCAAGAACGCCGGCCTCACCCCGCCGAAGACCTGGAACGAGCTCGCCGCCGACGCCAAGGCGCTCAAGGCGCGCGGCGTGAAGTATCCGTACGCGCTGCCGCTCGGCCCGGAGGAGGCCCAGGCCGAGACGATGCAGTGGCTGCTGAGCGGCGGCGGCGGTTACACCGACACCGTCGGCACCTACGGCATCGACTCCGCGCAGAACGTCGACACCTTCACCTGGCTCAAGGACGACCTGGTCGACAAGGGCCTCACCGGTCCCGTCGCACCCGGCAGCCTCAACCGCGCCACCGCCTTCGCCGCCTTCGCCAAGGGCGACGTCGGCATGCTCAACGGGCACCCCTCGCTGATGAAGATCGCCGCGAAGAAGGGCGTGAAGTACGGCATGGTGCCGATGCCCGGCAAGGACGGCGAGAGCAAGAACGCCATGGGAGTCGCCGACTGGATGATGGCCTTCAAGAAGAACGGCCACGCCGAGCAGGTCGGCAAGTTCCTCGACTTCGTCTACGACGAGAAGAACGTGCTCGCCTTCTCCCGTGAGTACGACCTGCTGCCGGTCACCACCTCGGCCTCCGACGTCATGAGCACGGACAAGCAGGACACCGCCCTGCAGCCGTTCCTCAAGCAGCTGCCGCTGTCCGAGCTCTACCCCGTCGACAAGACCTCCTGGGCCTCGGTCGCAGTGGCCGTCAAGAAGCGCATAGGCAACGCGGTGACCCCCCGAGGCAACCCCGCCGCCACCCTCGCGCAGCTGGAGTCGACGGCGTCCATGGCGGAGAACGCGCAGTAGTCGCGGGGCGCTGTCAGTGGCGGGGGTTACGGTGCAGGACATGGACCAGGAGCAGGTGGGCGACCGCGAGCCGCTGGGCGACCGCGAGCAGGCCGTCCTCGCCCTCGAACGCCGGGGCTTTCCGGGCCCCGGCGCCAAGGAGCGCGCCATACGCGAGGAGCTGGGCCTGGCCCCCGTCCGCTACTACCAGCTGCTCAACGCCCTGCTGGACGACGAGCGGGCCCTCGCCCACGACCCGGTGACGGTGAACAGGTTGCGCAGGGTGCGGGAGACACGGCGAGCGGAACGCTGACGGCCGGCGCTCCCCTGAGCCATGGGTGCGCCCTGCCCTCCGCGGTTATGGTCACCGTATGGGCACCCATACGGACACGGACTCGACGCACTCCATGGACCCCCTGCCGACGCCCGCCACGCAGGCAGGCCGGGACGGACTCGCCGCGATCCTCGCGAACCCCGGGAAATCGGTGGTCGGCCTCGACTTCGACGGCACCCTCGCCCCGATCGTGCCGGACCCCGAGCAGGCCCGCGCCCACCCGGAGGCGGTGCCCGCGCTCGCCGCCCTCGCCCCGAGGATCGCCTCCGTCGCGGTGGTCACCGGCCGCCCGGCCGGCGTCGCCGTGCGGCACGGCGGCTTCGCCGGGGTCCCCGGCCTGGAGCACCTGGTCGTCCTCGGCCACTACGGCGCCGAACGCTGGGACGCGGTCAGCGGCAACGTCAGCGCGCCCGCGCCCCACCCCGGCGTCGCCGCGGTCCGCGCCGAACTCCCCGGCTTCCTCGACCGCATCGGCGCCTGGCAGGGCACCTGGATCGAGGAGAAGGGCCGCGCCGTCGCGGTCCACACCCGCCGCGCCTCCGACCCCCAGGCCGCCTTCGAGGCCCTGCGCGCCCCCCTCACCGACCTGGCCACCCGCCACGGCCTGATCGTCGAACCCGGCCGCCTGGTCCTCGAACTGCGCCCCCCGGGCACGGACAAGGGAGTGGCCCTCCTGGAGTACGTCCGCGAGATCGACGCGTCGGCGGTCCTTTACGCCGGCGACGACCTCGGCGACCTCCCCGCCTTCGCCGCCGTGGACAAACTCCGCTCCGACGGCGTCCCCGGCCTCCTGGTCTGCAGCGGCAGCGACGAGGTCACGGAACTGCGGGAGCGGGCGGACCTGGTGGTGGACGGCCCGGAGGGGGTCGTGCGGCTGCTGCGAGGCCTGGCGGAACAGCTCGGCTTTTCCAGCCTGTCCGGCGTTTGAGGACGAGGCCCCTTAAGGGCCGAAGCGGGGGTCTGGGGGCGGCAGCCCCCGGGCTCAGGCCTGCAACGCCTCCAGCTGCTCAAGAAACCACTGCGCCGGCGGCAACGCCGTAGCCGCAGCAGCAAGCCGCTTGCTGCGCTCGGCCCGCTCAGCCGCCGGCAGGCACAACGCCTCGTGCAGTGCCCGCGACGTCTCCATCACGTCGTACGGGTTCACGGTGATCGCGTCCTCGCCCAGCTCCGCATGGGCACCCGCCTCCCGCGAGAGCACCAGCGCGCACCCCGCTTCGGAGATCACCGGCACCTCCTTCGCGACGAGGTTCATACCGTCCCGGATGGGGTTCACCAGGGCCACGTCGCCCAGTCGATACGCGGCCAGCGAGCGGGCGAAGTCGTCCTTCAGGTGGAGCACGACCGGGGTCCAATCCGGCGTTCCGTACCGGGAGTTGATGTCCTCCGCGACTCTCTGCACCTCGGCCATGTAGTCCCGGTACACGGCCAGGTCCTGCCGCGACGGATAGGCGAAGGCGACGTGCACGACCCGCTCCCGCCACTCGGGGCGGTCGTCGAGCAGCTGCTTGTACGCCAGCAGCCCGCGCACGATGTTCTTGGACAGCTCGGTGCGGTCGACGCGCACGATCGTCTTCCGGCCCTCGCCGATCTGCGCCCGCAGGGCAGCCATCCGTTCGTCGACGTCCGCCTCCTGCGACCGCTTCCGCAGGAAGTCCGCGTCCGCGCCGAGGCCGTGCACGCCGATCTCCGTGCCCCCGAGGCCGCCCACCACCGCCGTACAGCACGCCGTGAAAGCGTCCGCCCAGCGCCGGGTCAGGAAGCCCAGCCGGTCGGCGCCCAGCATGCCGTGCAGGAGCTGCTCGGCGATGTCGTCCGGCAGCATCCGGAAGTAGTCCACCGGCGCCCACGGGGTGTGCGAGAAGTGCCCGATGCGCAGGTCGGGACGGAGCTCGCGGAGCATGCCCGGCACCAGACACAGGTGGTAGTCCTGCACCAGCACCGCCGCGCCCTCGGCCGCCTCCTGGGCCAGCGCCTCGGCGAAGGCCCGGTTGTAGGTCTCGTACGAGGCCCACTGCCGCCGGAACTCCGCGTCGAAGACCGGCTCCAGCGGCGTCTGGTACAGCATGTGGTGGACGAACCACAGCACCGAGTTCGCGATGCCGTTGTACGCGTCGGCGTGCACGTCGGCCGGGATGTCCAGCATCCGCACACCGTCCTCGCCGGCCCCGCGCCGTACCGCCTCGCGGTCGCCGTCGGACAACGCCGAGCACACCCACAGGGCGTCCGCGTCGGGCCCGATCGCGGACAGGCCGGAGACCAGCCCGCCGCCACCGCGCCTGGCGGCCAGCGAGCCGTCCTCCTGCACCTCGTACGAGACCGGGCCGCGGTTGGACGCGACCAGCACCTGATGACCAACGCCGTGCCTGGAAGCCATACGCCTCAACCTAGCCCGGCCCGGAAACGCTCAAACGTACGCCTGCGCTCTGCGGGTGGACCGTATACACCGCGTACACCGCGTAACGCGCCGCCTCAGGCGACCTTGCGGGACGCGTACTCGGCGATCTCCACCATCGGCGGCCGCTCCTCCGTGTCCACGGAGTAGGTGCGCGGCTCGAAGCCGTCCTCGCCCCGTTCGAACTGGGTGAGGGAGGGACGGATGAGGTGGCCCCGGGCCAGCCGAAGCTGCGCCGTGCGGTAGATCGCGGCGGACATCCGGCCCAGCGCCTGCCCGTCCTGGTGCCGGTGCTTGCGCACCCCGACGTCCACCTGGGCGAGCGCGTCGAGGCCCACCAGGTGCAGGGCGTCGACCAGCATGCCCAGCTCGACGCCGTACCCGACGGGGAACGGCAGCTGTTCCAGCAGGGTGCGCCGGGCCGCGTACTCGCCGCCGAGCGGCTGCACGAAGCCCGCCAGCTGCGGCCAGTGCATGTTGAGCAACGGGCGCGCCATCAGCTCGGTGACCCGGCCGCCCTGTCCCTGGGCTCCGCCCAGCGGACGGTCGTACATGCCCTTGACGAGGTCGATCCCCGGGTCGGTGAGCAGCGGTCCGACGATCCCGGAGACGAAGTCGGAGGAGAACTCCTTCAGGTCGGCGTCGATGAAGCAGACGATGTCCCCGCCGGTGACGAGGAGCGAGCGCCACAGCACCTCGCCCTTGCCGGGGACGGTCGGGATGCGCGGCAGGATGTCGTCACGGTGGACGACCCTGGCCCCGGCCGCCGCGGCGACCTCGGACGTGCGGTCGGTGGACCCGGAGTCGACGACGACGATCTCGTCGACGAGCGGGACCTGCTGCATGAGGTCGTGACGGATGATCGCGACGATGTCGCCGACCGTCTCCTCCTCGTTGAGGGCGGGCAGCACGACGCTGACCGACTGGCCCGTGCGCTGCTTTGCGGCCAGGATCTTGTGCAGCGGGCGATCGGTCAGCGACCAGGAGCGGGTGCTCAGCCAGCGCTCGACTTCTTCCAGCACGTAGGCGGCTCCTCTGCGTTCTCTCGGCGATACCGGATCATCATGTGATCCATCTCGCGGTTCGGACGGCTATCTCAACTGTCCTGGCCTTCGGTTACAGTCTTGAACAACGCTGGTGACCATCGCATGTCGGGGGTCGTCCCGCGTTGAACGAGCTAAACAACCGAATACCGCTCATCCAGAGGGGCAGAGGGATACGGCCCGATGAAGCCCCGGCAACCCTCCAGCCGGTCTCGTAGATCAATGTTGATCATTACGCGAGGCTCCCGGCTAGGGAAGGTGCCAAATCCGTCTCACGGCGAGATGCGTCGTGAGGAAGATGAGGAGAAAGGGCCTCGCCTCACATGGCTGCGCAGACTGTTGCAAGCACCACCGACTCCACGACCGTCGACCTCGGTCCCGCGGCGGCGTTGAGCTGCCGCGAGTGCGGTCATCGGGTACCCCTCGGTCCGGTCTTCGCCTGCGAGGAGTGTTTCGGCCCGCTCGAGATCGCGTACGACTTCTCGGCCTACGACACCGAGGAGCTCCGCAAGCAGATCGAGGCGGGTCCCGCGAACATCTGGCGCTACGCGCCCCTGCTGCCCGTCCCGGCGGACGTGGCGGACAAGCCGAACATCAACCCCGGCTGGACCAAGCTCGTCAAGGCCGACAACCTCGCCCGCGAGCTGGGCGTGACCGGCGGTCTGTACGTCAAGGACGACTCCGGCAACCCGACGCACTCCTTCAAGGACCGGGTCGTCGCCCAGGCCATCGAGGCCGCCCGCGCCTTCAACTTCACCACCCTGTCCTGCTCGTCCACCGGCAACCTGGCCGGTGCGGTGGGTGCCGCGGCCGCCCGCGCCGGCTTCCGTTCCTGCGTGTTCATCCCGCACGACCTGGAGCAGGGCAAGGTCGTCATGGCCGCGGTCTACGGCGGCGAGCTCGTCGGCATCGACGGCAACTACGACGACGTGAACCGCTTCTGCTCCGAGCTGATCGGCGACCCGGCCGGCGAGGGCTGGGGCTTCGTCAACGTCAACCTGCGGCCGTACTACGCGGAGGGCTCCAAGACCCTGGCGTACGAGATCTGCGAGCAGCTCGGCTGGCAGCTGCCGGACCAGCTGGTCGTGCCGATCGCCTCCGGCTCGCAGCTCACGAAGATCGACAAGGGTCTGCAGGAGCTGATCAAGCTCGGCCTCGTCGAGGACAAGCCGTACAAGATCTTCGGGGCGCAGGCGGAGGGGTGTTCGCCGGTGTCGGTGGCCTACAAGGCCGGGCACGACGTGGTGCGGCCGCAGAAGCCGAACACGATCGCCAAGTCGCTGGCGATCGGGAACCCGGCGGATGGGCCCTATGTCCTCGACATTGCTCGCCGTACCGGCGGGGCGGTGGAGGATGTCAACGACGAGCAGATCGTCGATGCGATTCGGCTGCTCGCGCGCACTGAGGGGATCTTTGCGGAGACCGCCGGTGGGGTGACCGTTGGTGTGACGCGCAAGCTGATCGAGAACGGTGTCCTCAATCCGGCCCTGACTACGGTCGTACTCAACACCGGTGACGGTCTCAAGACCCTCGACGCGGTCGCCGGCACCGGGCTCACGGCGACGATTCGCCCCAGCCTTGAGTCGTTCCGTGAGGCTGGGCTCGCCTAAGAGGTAGTTGTCTGTCTGCGGGACTGTGGGGGCCGGTCGCGCTCACGCGGCGGTAGCCGCAAATCCAACACAGCCCCGCGCCCCTATCGGGGCGCTGTACCTGACCGGAGGTCTAAAGCATGAGCGTCAACGTCCGCATCCCCACCATTCTCCGCACCTACACCGGCGGGCAGGCCGAGGTCACCGCCGAAGGTGGGACCCTCGGCGAGGTCATTGCCGATCTGGAGAAGAACCACACCGGTATCGCCGCCCGTGTTCTGGACGACCAGGGCAAGCTGCGGCGGTTCGTCAACGTGTACGTGAACGACGACGACGTGCGGTTCGAGCAGGGGCTGGAGACGGCGACTCCGGACGGGGCGGGCGTCTCGATCATCCCGGCCGTCGCCGGAGGCTGACCGAAACAGGTCGGACGACCGATTATTACCGTCGGTAACGTCGGTTACCAAGAGTTCATCGAATTGCCCCCTCCGTGAGAGAAGCGGAGGGGGCAATTCTGCATGGTTGAGCACGGTACAGTTGGGGAACCTGCTCGACTCCGCTTGCCGGATGCATATGAGTTCTCGCTTCTCGGGCAGCGAGAAGTAGCCAAAGTGTGCAGGTTTTTTGCGTCTTATGCTCCATTTATGGGGCCCGACTTGCCCTGAATTCAGGCGAATTCTCCGTAAAGTCCCGACCGGTCGTGCCCGGAATTCTCGTCCGATTGACCTGTTGCAGACGGCAGTTGGACAGATACATTCAGCCGCGGTCGACGCGTTCCGGCGCACGCCCCCAACCGTGGGGGGTGAGGTCTGACCCGGATCCGCGAAGTGTGGATCTGTGCAAGGGCCAGTAATAGGGGAGTTAGGCATGGCTCAGGGCACCGTCAAGTGGTTCAACGCGGAGAAGGGGTACGGCTTCATCGCGGTCGACGGTGGTGCGGATGTTTTCGTCCACTACAGTGCGATTCAGATGGACGGCTACCGCACCCTGGAAGAGGGTCAGCGGGTCGATTTCGAGATCTCGCAGGGCCAGAAGGGGCCGCAGGCGGACATGGTCCGACTGGCGGCCGGCTGAAGCACGCGCCGGGTTAACTGCAGCGACGTTCTTCTGTTCTTGATCGAAGGGTCCGCACCTGAGGGGGCGGGCCCTTCGGCATGCCCGGAGGACCCGGGGCGTACCCCGGAGGCGCCTGGCCAGTCCCCGAGAGCCGCTTGCACTCGCATGGGTCGAGTGCTAATCATTGGCGTTAGCACTCTGAAGGTGAGAGTGACAAAGATGGACCGGGTCGGTGAGGCCCGCAGGCCAGGTGGGGCAAGGAACCACGAGGTGTGCGAGCCGTCCGTCGCGGGCGCGGGCGCGGTCCGAAGGAATCACCCCCAGTCCTGGAGGGACCACTTCACATGGCCAAGATCATCGCGTTCGACGAGGAGGCGCGGCGCGGCCTCGAGCGCGGCATGAACCAGCTCGCGGACGCCGTGAAGGTGACGCTCGGCCCCAAGGGCCGCAACGTCGTCCTCGAGAAGAAGTGGGGCGCCCCCACGATCACCAACGATGGTGTCTCCATCGCCAAGGAGATCGAGCTCGAGGACCCGTACGAGAAGATCGGCGCCGAGCTGGTCAAGGAAGTCGCCAAGAAGACGGACGACGTCGCCGGTGACGGTACGACCACCGCGACCGTTCTCGCCCAGGCCCTCGTCAAGGAAGGCCTGCGTAACGTAGCCGCCGGCGCCAACCCGATGGCCCTCAAGCGCGGTATCGAGAAGGCCGTCGAGGCCGTCTCCGGTGCCCTGCTCGAGCAGGCCAAGGATGTCGAGACCAAGGAGCAGATCGCTTCCACGGCCTCCATCTCCGCCGCCGACACCCAGATCGGCGAGCTCATCGCCGAGGCCATGGACAAGGTCGGCAAGGAAGGCGTCATCACCGTCGAGGAGTCCCAGACCTTCGGTCTGGAGCTGGAGCTCACCGAGGGTATGCGCTTCGACAAGGGCTACATCTCGGCGTACTTCGCCACCGACATGGAGCGGATGGAGGCGTCGCTCGACGACCCGTACATCCTGATCGCCAACTCCAAGATCGGTTCCGTCAAGGACCTGCTCCCGCTCCTGGAGAAGGTCATGCAGTCGGGCAAGCCGCTGCTGATCATCGCCGAGGACGTCGAGGGCGAGGCCCTTTCGACCCTGGTCGTCAACAAGATCCGCGGCACCTTCAAGTCCGTCGCGGTCAAGGCCCCGGGCTTCGGTGACCGCCGCAAGGCGATGCTGAACGACATCGCCATCCTCACCGGTGGCGAGGTCATCTCCGAGGAGGTCGGTCTCAAGCTCGAGAACACCTCCCTGGACCTCCTGGGCAAGGCCCGCAAGGTCGTCATCACCAAGGACGAGACCACCATCGTCGACGGTGCCGGCTCCTCGGAGCAGGTGCAGGGCCGCGTCAACCAGATCCGCGCCGAGATCGAGAACAGCGACTCGGACTACGACCGCGAGAAGCTGCAGGAGCGCCTGGCGAAGCTCGCCGGTGGCGTCGCCGTCATCAAGGCCGGTGCCGCGACCGAGGTGGAGCTCAAGGAGCGCAAGCACCGCATCGAGGACGCCGTCCGCAACGCGAAGGCCGCCGTCGAGGAGGGCATCGTCGCCGGTGGTGGCGTCGCGCTCATCCAGGCGTCCTCCGTCTTCGAGAAGCTGGACCTCGAGGGTGACGAGGCGACCGGCGCCAACGCCGTGCGCATCGCGCTCGAGGCCCCGCTGAAGCAGATCGCCGTGAACGCCGGCCTCGAGGGTGGCGTCGTGGTGGAGAAGGTCCGCAACCTCACCCCGGGTCACGGCCTCAACGCCGCGACCGGCGAGTACGTCGACCTGGTCAAGGAAGGCATCATCGACCCGGCGAAGGTCACGCGCTCTGCCCTGCAGAACGCCGCCTCCATCGCCGCGCTCTTCCTCACCACCGAGGCCGTCATCGCCGACAAGCCGGAGAAGGCCGCCGCGCCCGCCGGTGGCGGTATGCCGGGCGGTGACATGGACTTCTGATCGGCCACTGGCTGATCCGGGTTCCACCGAGGGCGGCACTCCCTGGAAACAGGGGGTGCCGCCCTCGGGCGTGTTCGAGGTCATAGCAGAGTTGCTTAAGTGGGCGCAATAATGCGTGTGCACATACCAATCGGTTAACGCAGCCCCCGCCCGAGGAGCCCACCCACGTGACCACCGCCCCCTCCCGCGCAGCCGAGATACTTTCCCGGCCCACCGCGATCAACGGCCTGACCGTCCCCAACCGCATCGTGATGGCGCCCATGACGCGCATGTTCTCCCCGGGCGGCGTGCCCGGCGAGGACGTGGTGTCGTACTACGCCCGCCGGGCCGCCGCCGGCGTCGGGCTGATCGTCACCGAGGGCACCTACGTCGGCCACGAGTCGGCCGGCCAGAGCGACCGTGTCCCGCGGTTCCACGGCGAGGACCAGCTCGCCGGCTGGCAGAAGGTCGCCGAGGCGGTGCATACGGCGGGCGGCACGATCGTTCCGCAGCTGTGGCACATCGGCACGGTCCGCAACCAGGGCGAGGCCCCCTACCCGGACGCCCCCTCGCACGGCCCCTCCGGTCTGCGCGTCACGGGCGTCGAGGACGCGACCCCGATGACCCAGGCCGACATCGACGCCGTCATCGGCGCGTTCGTCGAGTCCGCGGTCGCCGCCGAGCGCATCGGCTTCGACGGCATCGAGCTGCACGGCGCGCACGGCTACCTCCTCGACCAGTTCCTGTGGGCCGGCACCAACCGTCGTACGGACGCGTACGGCGGCGACCCCGTGGCCCGTACGAAGTTCGCGGCGGAGATCGTGGCGGCCGTGCGGGAGGCCGTCTCGCCGGAGTTCCCGGTGCTGTTCCGGTACTCGCAGTGGAAGCAGGAGGCGTACGACGCGCGTCTCGCCGAGACGCCGGAGGAGCTGGAGGCCATCCTCGCGCCGCTGGCCGCGGCCGGTGTCGATGCGTTCCATGCCTCTACGCGGCGGTACTGGCTGCCGGAGTTCGAGGGCTCCGACCTCAACCTCGCCGGGTGGACGAAGAAGCTGACGGGCAAGCCGACCATCACCGTCGGGTCGGTCGGGCTCGACGGGGACTTCATCCGGGGGTTTGCCGGTGAGGGGTCGCCGATCCGGGGGATCGATGATCTTCTGGACCGGCTGGAGCGTGAGGAGTACGACTTCGTCGCTGTCGGGCGGGCGTTGCTGCAGGATCCTGAGTGGGCGGCGAAGGTGCTGGCCGGGCGGAGTGATGAGCTGAAGCCGTATGAGGCGAGTGCGCTGCGTTCGCTGAGCTGAGCTGAGGTTCGGTGCGGGGTGGTGGGGGTGCGGCCCTGGGGGCTGCGCCCCCAGACCCCCCATCGGCCTTCGGCCTCGTCCTCAAACGCCGGACGGGCTGAAATGGCGGCCTGACACTCTGGTTGCCGTGGTCAACTACGGCTAGCGTTCTGGGGCGGCTGGTTGTCACAACGGTCCCGCAGCACCCCCCGATCAGGAGTTGATGATGACGACCTCAGTCGTGCGCACCGTCGCCGGAGCCGTGCGTGGGCGCCGCGAGGACGGGCTGACGGTGTTCCGCGGCATTCCGTTCGCCGAACCGCCCGTCGGGAACGACCGGTTCGGGGCGCCGCGTCCGGTGCGGGCGTGGGAGGGGACCCGGGAGGCGTACGCATTCGGGCCGCCGCCCCCGCAGGAGTCCGGCATCCAGGGGCGCAGGGGTGTGGTCAGTGCTGCTGAGGGGGATGAGTGGCTGACCGTCAATGTCTGGACGCCCGAGGCGGATTCGGCGGCTCGACGGCCTGTGATGGTGTGGATCTACGGCGGGGCCTACAAGCTCGGTCACTCCGGGAGTCCCGGTTACGACGCCCAGCGCATCGCGCGTGACGGTGACTTGGTCGTCGTGACGCTCAACTACCGGGTGGGGATCGAGGGGTTCGCGCTCATTGAAGGGGCGCCGGCCAACCGGGGGCTGCTCGATCAGGTGGCTGCCCTGGAGTGGGTGCGGGACAACATCGCGGAGTTCGGCGGCGATCCCGGGCAGGTCACCGTCTTCGGGGAGTCGGCGGGCGCCGGGTCGGTGGCCTCGCTGCTGGCCATGCCGAGCGCGCGGGGGCTGTTCCGGCGGGCGATCGCGCAGAGCGTTCCGGGGACCTACTTCTCCGGCGAGCTGGCCCGTGACATCGCGTCCGCCATCGCCGAGGAGGCGGGGCTGCGGCCGACGACGGCCGATCTCGCGACCGTCGATCCCCGTCAACTGACCTCGGTGGGCGAGGCGTTGAGCGCGAGGATGATGTCGTACGCGGACCGGTGGGGCCAGGTGGCTCCTACGGCCACGCCCTTCTCCCCGGTGGTCGACGGCGAGGTGCTGCCGTGCACTCCCTGGCAGGCGCTGAAGGCGGGCGCGGGGAGGGATGTCGACCTTCTCGTCGGGCACAACCGGGACGAGTTCCGGCTGTTCCTGGTGCTCGGCGGAATGCTGGGCAAGATCGGGGAGGAGCAGGCGGGCTGGGCGCTGCGGACGTTCGGGCCGGGGCCGGACGGAGAGCGGGCGTATCGCGCGGCCTTCCCGGAGGCGACCCCGGGTGAGCTGTTCGAACGCGTTCAGACGGACTGGCTGTTCAACATGCCGTCACTGCACCTGGCCGAGGCGCAGATCCAAGGCGGCGGCCGCGCCCACGTCTACGAGCTGACCTGGCCGGCCCCCGGAGGCGGAGGCGGCCTCGGCGCGTGCCACGGCCTGGACATCCCGCTGCTGTTCGGCACGTTCCAGGCCGACCTGGGGCAGCTGCTGTTCGCGGGTACGGGGGCCACCGCGGAAGGAGAGGCGCTGTCGTCCCGTTTCCGGGCGTCCTGGACGGCGTTCGCGCGGACCGGGGATCCGGGCTGGCCGGCGTTCGAGGCGGAGGAGCGCCTGGCCCAGGTGCTGGATGTGGAGCCGAAGGCGCAGGTCGGGCCGTATCCGGAGGAGGCTTCGCGGCGGCTGTGGGAGGGCTACGAGTTCGCGCCGCTCCCGCTGCTCAAGTAGGACGCTCGTCAAGCAGGACGCGGGCTACAGGTTCCCCAACGGCTCGATGTCGACCTTCACCGGCGTGCCCCAGACGCGCAGCACCTCGTAGTCGGTGAACTCGTGCACCAGGCGGTACGCCATGGCGGGGCGGGGCCCGCGGCGCTGAGCGGCCAGATACAGCTCGGCCTCGCGCCGGTCCCGCCTCGGCGTCCCGCACAGCTGCCACGCCTGTCCGTTCCACGCCTCCGGCAGCCAGCGCTGCTGGGGCTGCGGGCGGTCGGCGCTGACGCCGTAGCGGGAGGGGGCGGTCTCGGTGGCGTGCGGGGGCACGGGGCCGCTGTTGAACTCGGCGCGGCGGGCCGCCCGGCGCCGGGTCTCGCAGAGCAGGCAGAGGTCGTGGGCGTTCTCGTCGACCGGGCCGTTCGGGTGCTCGGGGCAGCGGGTGGCGGGCGCGGCGCCGGTGACGCTCTCGTCGAGCAGGTCCAAGGCGCGGCGGAGGTCGGCCTTGACCTCGTGGAGCTTGGCGCCGGGGGTTTCGGCGGTGAGGGCTTCGCCGTGTTCGCCGAGGAGGCGGAGGGCGCGGCCCAGGGCGGTCAGTTGGGCGTGGTTCATGGGTATCAGTCTGCGTAGTCCTTGAGTTTCTCGGTATCCAGGGTGATGTTCACGGGGGAGGGGATCTCGACTGCGGCTCCGTACGGATACGAGGGACTCTGCCGGTACGTTCCGTTCTTCGGCGTGCTGTACACGATGAGAGTGTCGCTGTCCCGGTCGATGAGAAGGCAGATGGGGATGCCCGCTTCCGCGTCCGTAGGGAAGCTGCTTGACCAGCGTCTTTACGGAGATGTCGGCGCCGTCGGGGAGGCGGTCGAGGTACGCGGCGATGGCGGCTTCGCGGGGTGGGAGGGCGGGTTGAGGCCCTCCCACCATTCCTTGAAAAGGGGGCTCGGGGCTGGCGGCTTGAGCTTCGGGACGGTTCGTCAGGTCGCCCAGTAGTCGCGGTCCGGCAATTCCACCCAGTGGTCCGGCGGGCCGACGACCCCTCGGGCGTCGGTCGGGCGCAGACCGGCGTACGCGAGTGAGTAGGCCACCGCCTGGTTGCAGTACACGTACGAGAACAGGACCTCCTCAGAGCTGTCGCCGACGTCCGGGCCGCCGCCCGGGTGCAGGTCCCAGCCCTCGCAGACGCCGTCGCGGTGGATGCTGCCCTGGTTGCCGCTCTTGGGGTTCGCGTACAGGCCGTAGGAGACGGTGCCCGCGGAGAGGAGGGTGTGTACGCCGGGCATCGAAGGGCCGTATCCCCATGGCTGGGTGACGACGCAGCCGCCCGGCACGGTCGTCACGCCGACGAGCCGCAGGGTCTCGTCCAGGTCGTAGGCGTACGGGTCCTCCTCCAGCTCGGCCATCAGCTCGGGGTCGGCCGGGGTGGCCTCCAGGCGGCGTATCGCCTCCGCGGCGTCGATCCCGGCCACGCACGCCAGCCCCAGGCCGTCGGCGTAGAAGTCGCCGAGGGCCGCGATGAGTCGTCGGCCCTCCTCCGCCACCGTGCGCTCGGGCTCCGTGAGACCGGGCTGAGCCTCGGGCAGGGCGGCGAACAGGTCGGGATCCGGCCCGGCGAGGCCCAGGCGGGCCGGTGTCCAGCCGCCGGGCCCGGCCCACCCCGGGTCGGCGCCGGCGGCGACCAGCGCTCGCGCGTTGTCCGACCGGCCCGCCACCACCGCCTCCCACAGTGCCGTCGTCCCGCCCTCCAGTGCGTCCACGTCCGCCACGCGCCGGGCCAGGTCTGCGACGACCTCGGGCGAGCCGAACAGCGCAGCCCGGTGCAGGGGGCGCGAGCCGCCGACGCCCCACCGCTCGGGATCGGCGCCTGCGTCGAGGCGCCGCCGCACGTCCTCGTGTTCCTGCCAGCCCCGGTAGTCCATGCCCGCCCAGCCGCCACCGTCCGTGCCCGTCATTCCGTGCCCCCTCCAGCCCGTCGGTCTCCGTGCCCACAGCTTCGCAGGCACCACTGACAACGGGTTCGCCGACAGTAACCCGACTTTGTCACTTGACTAAGGCGATCGACCTACTTCAGGATGGTGCCAGCGCAAGGAGCTGTGGATCGAAGGCGGGGAACGCTCGCAAGGCCGTCGGTCCGCGTCTCGCCCCACTCCGCACCGACCAGGAGGAACTCCGATGACCGACATGATCGCCGTCGCGTACCCCAGTGAGAACGTTGCCGAGCAGGCGCTCATCGAACTGCGCGCCCTGCACACCGAACACACGGTGCATGTCGCCGACGCGGTGCTGCTCACCCGTGACCACAACGGTGAGGTGAAGATCCCCGGCAAGCCCCATCCCGCCGCCTCCGGTGCCCTGGGCGGTGCGGTGTGGGGAGGTCTGATCGGGCTGCTGCTCCTGCAGCCGCTTCTGGGCGCCGCCATCGGCGCGGCTGCCGGCGGAGCGGTCGGCGCGACGGCCGAGGACGACGAACGGACCCAGTTCATCAAGAGCCTCGGCCGGCGCCTGGCACCCGGGCACGCCGCAGTGATCGCGGTGATCTACGACGCCACCGCGGACAAGGCGCTGCCGCGTATCGCCCGCTTCGGCGGCGAGGTCCTGCACACCTCACTCAGCCAAGTGGACGAGGACGAGATCCGCTCCGCCCTGCACACCCATCAGGCGGCAACGGTTGGTTAGCGGGCCCGCACGCCCTCGACGAACGCGGCCCATGCCTCGGCAGGGTTGTTCCGCGAGGGCAGGCCGACAGCTGGCCTTGATGAGGCGGCCGCGCTCGGCCGGTTCACACTTGGTGAACTGAACCCATGAAGATCCTCACGCCCCGCCTCCTCCAAGCCCTCGAACGCTTCAACTCCGCCCACCCCTGGGACCACAACGCCCACTACCACCCGTGGCTGCTACGGCAGTTGCCCCGCCGCTTCGGCCGCGCTCTCGACGTCGGCTGCGGGACCGGTGACCTGGTGCGGCTGCTCGCGGGGCGGGCGGAGGAGGTGTGCGGGGTCGACTCGGATCCGGCGATCGTGGCCCGGGCGAGGGAGTTGAGCGGCGAGCGGTACGGCCACGTCACCTTCGCCGTCGCCGACGCGCCGGACGGGCTGCCTCCAGGGTCGTACGACGTCATCACCTGCGTCGCGGTGCTTCATCACCTGCCGCTCGCGGGGGCGCTCACGCGGTTCCGGGAGCAACTCGCGCCCGGCGGCACGCTGTTGGTCGTGGGGCTTGCTCGGGAGGAGACATGCGTCGACCACCTGCTGAGCCTCGCGTCGATTCCTCTCAACGCCGCCACCGGGTGGGTGAAGAACCGCGGGCGTACGGCGCCCCGGCCCGCCTCCATGACCGCCGTGACGCGGCCCGCGGACGCCACCTTCGCCGAGATCGCGCGGGAGGCCCGCCGCGTCCTCCCCGGCGCCCGGCTCGGGCGGCGGCTGTTCTGGCGGTACACGCTCGTCTGGAGGGCTTGAGAGCAGTAAGTACCTTTTCAGCGGGCCGCCGCCGCCAGTGCCGCCCGCAGATGCCCGTCCGAGTCCTCCAGCAGACGCGCCGCCGTGGGACCGTCCACACCGGCCAGGAGGGTGAGGATCGCGTTCTTCACCTCGCCGTCGGTGGCCGCGAGGGCGCGCTCGATCTCGTCGTCCGAGGCGCCCGTGGCGAGGGCGACGATCCGCCGCGACCGGGCGCGCAGCTTCTCGTTCGAGGCGCGTACGTCGACCATCAGGTTCCCGTACGTCTTGCCGAGCCGGATCATCGTGATCGTGGAGAGCATGTTGAGGACGAGCTTCTGCGCCGTGCCCGCCTTGAGACGGGTGGAGCCGGTCAGCAGCTCCGGACCGACGACGACCTCGATGCCGTGCTCGGCGGCCGCCGCGAGCGCGCTGTCCGCGTTGCAGGCGAGGCCGATGGTCAACGCGCCCAGCGTGCGGGCGTGCTGCACGGCGGCGATCGCGTACGGGGTGCGGCCGGAGGCGGAGATGCCGACCACGGTGTCGGCGGCGAGGAGGCGCAGGGCGTCGAGGTCGCTGCGGGCGAGCTCCGCGGAGTCCTCGGCGCCCTCGACGGAGGTGACCATGGCGTCGGGGCCGCCCGCGATCAGGCCCACGACCTGCTCGGGGTCGGTGTTGAAGGTCGGCGGGCACTCGGACGCGTCCAGTACGCCGAGCCGGCCGGCGGTGCCCGCACCGGCATAGATCAGCCGCCCGCCCCGCGCCATCCGCTCGGCGACGGCGTCGATGGCGGCGGCGATGGACGGAAGCTGCCGGGCCACGGCTGCCGGGACGGTGGCGTCCTCGCCGTTCATGAGCCGGGCGATGTCGAGAGTGGGCAGCCGGTCGATGTCGGCGAGCTCGGGGCGGAAGGCCTCGGTGGTCAGCGATTCCAACTCGGCGCGGAGATCACGGGGGTTGGATGTCGATGTCATGGCGGGCGGCTCTTTCAGATGTGCGGTCCGGTCTCTTGTCTGCGACTGCCTGCGACTACCTTCGACTACCTGCGATGCCGATGCGCCAGCGCCTCGTAGGAGGCGGACAGCGCGGGCGCCGCCGTCTCGTACGTCTTCTGCGCGACCCCCACGAACAGGCAGTCCACGACGAGGAGTTGGCTGGTCCGGGAGGACATCGCCGCCGGACGCAACTCGCTCTCCCGTGCGGTGGACGTGGTCAGCACATGGTCGGCGTACTGGGCGACCGCCCCGTCCGGCCGCCCCGTGATCGCCACCGTCGTGGCCCCACGCTCGAAGGCGACCCGCAACGGCTCGATGACGTCCCCGGTGGACCCGGAGTGCGTGATCGCGATGGCGACGTCCCCCGACCGCAGCTGCACCGCGTTCGTCACGGCCAGATGCGGATCACTGTGCGCCTGGGCTATCAGCCCTATCCGCAGCAGCTTCTGCGTGAGGTCCTGGGCGACGAGGCCGGACGCCCCGACCCCGTACACGTCGATGCGTCGCGCGACCGCCGCCGCGGCGACCGCCGCCCCCAGCTGCACCGTGTCCAGCCCCGCCGCCGTGTCGGCGAGCGTCTGCTGCTCGTCGTACGCGAGTTTCGCCACGACATCGGCGATCGGATCGTCGACCGCGATGTCGGTGGTGATGGCGGGCGCCCGCCCCGACTGCTGATGCGCCGCCAGCCCGGCGAGGGCGAGCCGCAGGTCCCGGTATCCCGGATACCCGAGCAGCCGGGCCGTCCGTACGACCGTCGCCTCGCTGGTGCCGGTGAGCTCGGCGAGACCGGTGACCGTGAGGGCCGCGCAGCCGGCCGGATCACCCGCGACGGCCTCCGCGACGCGCTGCATGGAGCGGGTCATGGAGGGCGCGAGCGTGCGCACCTTCGCGGCGAGGGCGGCGGGAGCGGGAGGCGCACTCGCCCGGCCCGCCGAGCCGGCGAAAATTTCCTTCACGTCCTGGGTCACATGTGAAAGATATTTTCGGCTCGGTGTCCCGGTCAAGAGTGCGCACAATGGGGGCATGCACCCCATCAGCCCCCTGGAGCAGGCGCTGCACGCGGCACGCGCCCTCGTACTCGCCGATCTGGCCGCGGGCGAGGTCGCCGCGGCGGACGTGGTGTCCATGGTCGAGGAGTCCGTCGTCCAGCGGCGATGGTGGGTGGAGCAGTGGCCGCAGGGCGTCGAGTACGTCGCCGGGCTGGTCGCGCAGGACGTCCAGGACGCCCTGCTGGAGGCATACGGCCGCTGGCCCCTGTGCCCGGTCTGCGGCGGCGGCGACCCGCACGCCCTCGACGTCGAGCCGGAGCTCGGCCCCGACCCGCACTGGGTCTGCCACAAGGCGGGCGTGAAGGTCGCGGCGGTCGGGACGCTGGGCTCGGCCACGGGCGGGTCGTCGTCCTCGTGACCGTGTACATCGACCCACCGACCTGGCCCGGACACGGGCGCATGTGGTCGCACCTGATCAGTGATGTGTCGTACGACGAACTCCACGCGTTCGCCGAGAAACTGGGCGTGCCCTCACGTGCCTTCGAGAGGGATCACTACGACATTCCGTCGCACCGGTATGCGGATGTGGTGGCGGCGGGGGCCGTGGAGGTCAGCAGCCGCGAGGTGGTCCGGCTGCTGACCGGCTCCGGGCTCCGCAGGCCCAAGGGACGGGCCTGGCCGGGGAGTTGACGGGGGCGGCTGAACCCGCAGCCGCCGCCCGCACAGGCCGCGCCGGCTGAGGTCGCGGTCGGCCGGCCAGGGGACTACGCACTGTGTCGGCGCTCGACCCGGCGCAGTGATGGCCGCCGCCGTACCCGCGCCGCGGCGGGCACGGTCGCGGTCCGCCGAGCGCGCCACAGCCTGCTGCGACGATCGCCCCTGGAGGGCGACCTCAGCGCCCCAGTTCGTAGGCCAGCCCCTCCTCGTCCTCGCCCGCCTTCCTGAAGCCGGCGCGGGTGGCCACCGCCTGGGACGGGACGTTGTCCCGCTCGATCGTTGCGAAGAGTGTGCGGACGTCGTCCCTTGCCAGCGCCCAGTCCGACAGTGCGCGCAGTGCCTCGGTCGCGTAGCCGTTGCCGCGGGCCGCCTCGGTGAGGTCGTAGCCGATCTCGGTGCGGCCCTCCTCGTCGGGGACGCCGTGGAAGCCGATGCCGCCGATTGCGCGGCCGTCCTCGCGGCGTACGAGGGCAAAGACCCCGAACTCCGGGCGGTGCACGCCCCCTTCGTACGCCTTCAGCATGAAGCTCGACGCCTCCCGCGTGCCCTCGAACGGGCCGCCGTCGAGCCACTCGAAGCCGCCGTCGCCGCCCGCCGCCAGGTCGCGCGCGGCCGCGGGCGTGATGCCCTGCAGGGTGAGGCGGTCGGTGGGGAGGACCAGGTTGTTGTTCCAGCGCCACTTGGTGAGGCGGGCACGGCCGGGGAGTTCACCGCGGCCGGTGGCCCACAGGAACGTGCGCCAGTGGTCGGGGCCCGGCTGGACGTGCGGGAAGATGCGGGTGAGGACGGACTCGGCCAGTGCGGCCGGGGGTTCGTACTCCAGGCCCAGGGCGCCCGCGATGTCGTACGTGTGGGCGAGGACCTCGGCGATGCCCATCGCGGCGAAGCCCTCGCGGTTGGCGCTGCGGAACGGGTACGGGTGGAAGCCGCGAGCCTCGCGCGGTGCGGTGCGGACAGCAGCGGCGAGCAGGGCGCCGGTCGCCTCGATCACATGCAGCAGGCCCGTGTTGTCGGTGCCCTCGTCGAGGGTGATCTCGAAGGGGACGTAGTCGTCCTTCGCGCGTCCGGCCAGGTTGGCGGCGTACGCGATGAGGTCCTCCGCGATGTGGAACGCCGTCTCGTGGCAGTTCCACTCCAGCCCGGCCGCCCGCACCTCCGTCCAGTCCCGGTCCACCGCCGGCCGCAGCGCTGCCACGCAGCCCGCCACGGCCTCTGTCACCTGGTCCCCGCCCCATGGATGCATGGGCCGCAGACTATGCGGCCGGGCCCGTCGGAGGCGACAGCATTTCCAGCTCGGAGGTGAGGTTGTAGCGGGCCGTCGCCTCCCACTGCGCCTGTCCGTACGGCGTCCTGAACAGCCTTGGCAGGTCGAGGAGTTGGCGCAGGACCGCGGCCCGGCCCGTGCGGAAGGCATCGCTCGGGACGAAGTGGTACTCCTCGCGTACGGCGGCCGCGTACGCGGCGTACGCGGACGGGGGCGAGGCCAGGATCGCGAGGTCCGCGTCGCACAGGACCTGGCCGTCGCGGTCGTCGTCGGCCGGGTCGTGGCTGACGGTGAGGCGGACCAGGCGCGCCACCTCGGCGGTCTTCGCCTCGGAGACGCCCGCCTCGGGGAGGGCGCGCTCGGCGAGGCGGGCCGAGCGTTCCTCGTTCTCGGAGCGGTCGGGGAAGTAGACCGCGTCGTGGAACCAGGCGGCCAGGCGCACGACGTCCGGGTCGGCCGCGTACTTCTCCAGTACGTCGACGTGGTCGAGGACCGCCGTGAGGTGCGCAAGCGTGTGGTAGTGGCGCTGCGGTTCCTGCCAGCGCGCGAGGAGGTTGTCCGCATACGGGGCCGGGTCGGGACCGGCGGCAGGGGACCGGGCTCCTTCCAGGGCGCGGGTCCAGCGGGTGCGCAGGGCATCGGCATCGGGGCGGGCGTGATCGGCCATGCGGTCATTCTCCCGCCTCTCCGGCGTCTCCGGCCTCTCCCGTCGATCACCCGTCGCCCCTAGCGTGGCCCCCATGACGACAACTGACGATGTACGCGACCCCGAACTGCCCGGACGCCTCCTGGCCGTCGAGCGTGACGCCCTGATCCCGGTCCTCCGCGCCCGCCCGGACGCGGACTTCGCACTGCCGACCACCGCGTGTCCGGGGTGGACGGTCCGGGACGTGCTCGCGCACTGTTCCTCCGCGCTGCTCCGGGTGGTGGAGAGCCGTTTCGAGGAGGGCGTCTTCTCGCCCGCCTCCAACGACCGGGACATCGCCGAGCGCGCCGACTGGACGAACCAGCAGGTCGTGGACGAGCTGGAGCGCGGGATGACCGAGGCGGGACCGGTGATCGGCAAGGCGGGTGGTGTGCTGGACCGGGTCGCGCTGGGGGAGTGGGTGCACGCGGGCGACGTACGGGACGTCTGGGGTGAGCCGGAGGCGTACGGGGGCCCCGGACTCCCGGACGCCCTCGCCCTCCTCGCCCGGATCACCCGCGAGAGGGGCCGTCTGCCGCTGCACGCCGATCTCGACGACGTGGACGAGCCGCTGCTGCTGGGGGAGGCGAGCGGGGAGCGGAACCCGGCGCGCTTCATCGGCGACGCGGCAACCCTCGTACGGCTCTACGCGGGCCGTTCGGTGCCCAAGGGCACGGCGTACGAGCTGGTGGGAGCGGAGCCGGCGGAGCTGAACATGTTCGGCTGACGGACCGCGGATCCCCTCCGCGCCGGACAGGTGGCCGACCGGGTGCCGTGCCCGTCGTGCAGGGTCCGGAGGAAGGCGTCGGCGCGCGCGGCGGTCGCCCCGCCGGCGCCTCGGTGTGAGCAGGGTCGCCGGCCCCGAAGGCGATCGCGGCGGCGTACGTCTCGCCCAGCAGCACCGGCCGGTCGAAGCCGTACGCCACGGCCGCCGCAGTGCCGGACCCGGGGGGCGATCTCGCGGTCGTCCGCCCCGCCGTCGTACCCTGAGATTGGACTAGACCTGTAGTCGCTCCAGGGGAACACCGACGGAAGGGGCCCTATGAGCATGCGTGCAGTCCTGGAGGTGATCGCCCTCGGTGTCGAGGACGCGGTCGCCGCCCAGGCCGGAGGCGCGGACCGGCTGGAGCTGGTCGCCGACATGGCGGCCGACGGGCTGACCCCGCCGGTCGAGACCTTCGCCGGGATCCGGGCCGCCGTCGACATCGACCTGCGCGTGATGCTGCGGCTGGCGGACGGGTTCGCCGCGGGAGACTCCGAGGGTGTCGCGCGGCTGGTCCGGGTCGTCCGGGAGATGCGGGCGGCGGGGGCCGACGAGTTCGTGCTCGGGTTCCTCGACGCGGACGGGCAGGTCGACCTGGACGCCGTGGAGCGGCTCGTGGAGGAACTGGACGGCTGCCGCTGGACCTTCCACCGCGCGATCGACCGGGCCACGGACCGGGACGCACTGCGCAAGCAGCTGGACGGCCTGCCGGGTCACGACACCTACCTCACGGCCGGTTCGGCCACCGGGGTGGACGACGGCCTCCCCACACTGCTCGCCGAGGCGGCGCGGTGCGGGGAGCCCGGCTATGAGCCGCAGATCATGGTGGGCGGGGGGCTGCGGCTGGACCATGTGCCGCAGCTCAAGGCCGCCGGGATCGACGCGTTTCACATCGGCGGGGCTGCTCGGCCGGGGGGTTGGGAGGGGCCGGTCTCGGCGGCGGCCGTGGCGGAGTGGCGGGCGGTGCTGGACGGGACCCCGGGCAATGGGCCCTAGTCCTTCAGGGGGCGCAGGCACATGGGCCCGGTGTGGTCCTTGTTGTACATCGGGCCGACGGGGTGATCCCCGGACGCGCACCCGCCGTCCGGCCAGGCGCGGACGCTGTACTGCGCGGCGGAGGAGTCACAGGACTCGGGCTTGATCTTCTCCGCGGGCCAGGCGGCATCGTTGCGGGCGCACGAGCCGACCGTCAGGGCCGGGTAGTCCCGGGTCGGATAGGCGGAGGCGCCGGTGCTGTCGGTGCGGTCGGTGCCGTGACCCGGCCCGACCACCAGGCCGATGATCAGAAGCAGCGGAATCGCGACCATCACGAGGCCGACCAGGCACAGCGGGATCAGCGCGAGGATGCCCGCCGGCCGCCGGAACACCGGTCTGCCGGGATCCAGCGGCGGCCGGAAGCCCGGCTTGACCGGCTCCGGGATGCGCCGGATGCCGGACAGGGCGCTGAGGTTGCCCAGCAGTGTGAAGGGCGTGATGAGCACCGACAGCGGTCCCCACCAGCCCATCACCATGGTGTCCGCCTGCATGTCCCGGAAGCTCGCCAGCGCGCAGGTACGGCAGAACATCCCCTCCCGCCGCAGGAACCGCATCATCACCACCATGCCCTGGTGGCCACGGATCGTCACCGGCGCGGCGGGCGTCGCCCCGCACACCTGGCAGGCCGCCCCCGGCCCGCCCACCGGTCCCCAGGCTCCGCCGCCGTACTGCTGCGGCCAGGCGGGAGCGGGCGGGTACGCCCCGGAGGGCTGCGGGTACGGACCTGGACCCGGTGTCTGCTGATACGGCCCAGAAGGGTGCTGATACGGCCCCGGAACCGGCTGGTAGGCAGGGTGTGAGGGTGGCGGCGTGCTCAACTGGGGCCTTTCCGAGGGGACATGCCAGAACGGAAGAGCACCCTACTCGGCCAGCTGCGGCGGCAACGGGGCCGCATGCGTCACGATCAGCCCGGACACCGCCCGGGTCAGCGCCACGTACAGGCGGCGCAGGCCCGTCCGCTCGTCGGGCTCGCCGTCCACCACCGCCTGCGGCTCGTCCAGGACCACGTAGTCGTACTCCAGGCCCTTGGCCAGCGAGGCCGGGACCAGGGTGAGGCGGGTCTCGGCGGTCGTCTCCTCACCGGGGGCCAGGTAGGTGATCCCGGCCGCCGTCAGAGCCTGAGCCAGGGCCGGGACGCGGGCGTCGGCCGCGATCAGGCCCGTCGACCCCTCGTTGCGGAGCAACTCCTCGCAGGCGGCGACGACTTCGGCCGCCCCGGAAATCGGGCGGAGGGCGAAGAAACCGGGGTTCTCACGGACCGACGCGACCGGGGTCAGGCCGGGGGCGATGTGCGGCAGCAGGCGGGAGGCGTAGGTGATGACGTCCGTCGGGACGCGGAAACCGGCCGTCAGCTCCTCGATCACGCCGTCCGACTTGCCGAGGTGGGTGAGCGCCTCGTCCCAACTCCTCGTCGCCCAGGGCGTGGTGCCCTGCGCCAGGTCGCCGAGGACGGTCGCCGAACCGGTGGTGCAGCGGCGGCCGACCGCGCGGTACTGCATGGGGGAGAGGTCCTGCGCCTCGTCCAGGACCACATGCCCGAGGGAGTGCGTGCGCTGGACGAGGTCCGTCGTCTCGTCGATCAACACCGCATCGGCGGGAGACCACTTGGCGGACTTCACGCTGCGGACAGGCTTCGCCCAGAGAATCGACTTCTGCTCGTCCTCATCCAGGACTCCGTCCGCGTGTACGGCGAGGAAGTCCGCGTCCGTGAGCAGGCGCAGGACGAGCTTGGCCGGGTCGACGGGCGGCCAGATCGCCTTGACGGCCGCCTTGACCGCCGCGTTGCGGGCCACCGCGTCCTGCACCCGGTCGTCCGGCGCCTCCCCCGACCGCTCCATCTGCACCAGCACGGCGTGCGCGATGCGCTGCGGGAGGGCCTCGCGGGCGGCGCCGTAGCGGATGCCGCGGTCGAGCAGCTCCCGGACGATGTCCTCGAGTTCGTACGCGGGCACCCGCCAGCGGCGTGAGCCGCGCACCACGACGACGGGTTCGGTCGGCATGGTGACGTGGGAGTGGACGGCCCGCCGCAGCACCTCCGCCATCCTCGCGTCGCCCTTGATGACCGCGGCCGCCGCGTCGTCGGTGCCCCGGACCTCGATGCCCTGCGCCACGAGGTCGTCGACGGTGGCCTGCTGCACCGTCAACTCGCCCAGCGCGGGCAGGACTTGCTCGATGTAGTGCAGGAAGGACCTGTTCGGCCCGATGACGAGCGTGCCGGTGCGGGCGAGCCGCTCACGGTGGGCGTACAACAGGTACGCCACCCGGTGCAGGCCGACGGCGGTCTTCCCCGTCCCCGGCCCTCCCTGCACGCACACGGTCCCGCCCAGCCCGCTCCGCACGATCTCGTCCTGCTCGGGCTGGATGGTCGCCACGATGTCCCGCATCGGGCCCACGCGCGGGCGCTCGATCTCCTGCTGGAGCAGTTTGCTGGTGCGGGTGGCCTCTGCCGGGTCGGAGAGGTGCTCGTCCTCGTACGCCGTGATGTCGCCGCGGGTGTACCCGAAGCGGCGGCGCAGCGCGATGTCCAGCGGGTCCTTCTTCGACGCCCGGTAGAACGGCTGGGAGACCGGTGCCCGCCAGTCGATGACCATGGGGTCGCCGTCGTGGTCGTGCACGTGCCGGCGCCCGATGTAGAACCTCTCGCCGTCCGCGCCCTCGGCCTGGTCGGCGCCGGGCGAGTGCAGGTAGTCGAGGCGGCCGAAGAACAGCGGGGTGTCGCTGAGGTCGGCCAGTGCCTTGATGCGCTCGTCGATCTGGCGGGCCAGGACCTCGGCGTTGACCCAGTTCGCGGTGACGTCTCTGATGTCGAGCGACTCGACGTCCTTGCGCATGGCGCGCAGGGCGGCACGGGATTCGGCGAGGTGGGTGCGCTCGCGGGAGAGGGGGTCGTCGAGAGGGGCGGGGTCGTCGACGGGCGTGGACAAGGGGGTGCCTCCGAAGGTGCTGCGGGCTGGGGCTGCGAGGTGCCGACCGGTTTCCGTCCGGGCGGCGGCGCTCCGCGGAGGGAGGCGGGCAAGAGCGGAGATTCTAGGTGAACGGGGAAGACGGAGGCCAACGATTTTTCCTCCCCCTGTCCCCCCCTTGTCCCCCCTGTCCCCTGTCCTCCCTCTGTTCTCCCTCTCAGGACCCCCTAGGGGATCTCCCCGTAATACCAGAGGGGGAGGGCCACGACCGGAGTCGTACGCGGCGACGAAGGAGGTTCGGCCCGCAGGCCGATGCCCTCTTTATGCCTGCCGATCCACCATGGATACATGAGCGCAGCGACCATCACCTCAGCCCCCGGCCGGCCCGGCCCGCCCGGCGCCACCCCCGTCCTCGGCAGTCACCGCCACCGCCTCGGCGACGCCCTGCGCGCCGTGAAGGTGTTCGCGGGCGCCGTCTTCGACGTGGTCGTACTCGGTGAGTACGGCGAGGAAGCGGGCGTACGCCGTAAGTGACGGCACAGGGTCACCGACGCGGCTTCCATGCGGGGGACTTGCTGTGCTCAGCCCTCCGCCAGGATCTCGTCCGCGTCCACGATCCGGTATGCGTAGCCCTGTTCCGCCAGGAAGCGCTGGCGGTGGGCGGCGAAGTCCTGGTCGAGGGTGTCGCGGGCGACGACCGAGTAGAAGTGCGCCTGGTGGCCGTCGGCCTTGGGGCGCAGTACCCGTCCGAGCCGCTGGGCCTCCTCCTGCCGTGATCCGAAGGTGCCCGACACCTGGACGGCGACGGTCGCCTCGGGCAGATCGATGGAGAAGTTCGCGACCTTGGAGACGACGAGGACGCTGATCTCGCCCTCCCGGAAGGCGTCGAAGAGCTTCTCGCGCTGGGCGTTGGAGGTCTCGCCCTTGATGACGGGCGCGTTCAAGTGCTCGCCCAGCTCGTCGAGTTGGTCGATGTACTGCCCGATGACAAGGATCTGCTGGCCTGCGAAACGGCGGACGATCGCCTCGGTGACCTTCCGCTTCGTCTCCGTCGTCGCGCAGTAGCGGTACTTCTCCTCCTGCTCGGCGGTGGCGTAGGCGAGCCGCTCGGAGTCGGTCAGGTTGACCCGGACCTCCACGCAGTCGGCGGGCGCGATGTACCCCTGCGCCTCGATCTCCTTCCACGGCGCGTCGAACCGCTTGGGGCCGATCAGCGAGAACACGTCCGACTCGCGTCCGTCCTCGCGTACGAGGGTCGCGGTCAGACCCAGCCGCCGCCGTGCCTGCAGATCCGCCGTGAACTTGAAGACCGGCGCGGGCAGCAGATGCACCTCGTCGTAGACGATCAGCCCCCAGTCGCGGGAGTCGAAGAGTTCGAGGTGCGGGTAGATGCCCTTCCGCCTGGTGGTCAGCACCTGGTACGTGGCGATGGTGACCGGCCGGATCTCCTTCCGCGTACCGCTGTACTCACCGATCTCTTCCTCGGTGAGGCTCGTGCGCTTCACGAGCTCGTGCTTCCACTGCCGCGCCGAGACGGTGTTGGTGACGAGGATCAGGGTCGTCGACTTCGCCTGCGCCATGGACCCGGCGCCGACGAGCGTCTTGCCCGCACCACAGGGGAGGACGACGACCCCGGAGCCGCCGTGCCAGAAGTTCTCCACGGCCTGCTTCTGGTACGGCCGCAGCGCCCAGCCGTCCTCGTTCAGCTCGATCGGGTGCGCCTCGCCGTCGACGTATCCCGCGAGGTCCTCGGCGGGCCAGCCCAGCTTCAGCAGCGTCTGCTTGATCTGCCCGCGCTCGGACGGATGCACGGCGACGGTGTCCGGGTCGATCCGCGCCCCGACCAGCGGGGCAACCCGCTTCGAGCGCAGGATCTCCTCCAGCACCGGCCGGTCGGTGGTGGTGAGCACCAGCCCGTGCGCGGGGTGCTTGCTGAGGGTCAGCCGCCCGTACCGGTCCATGGTCTCCGCGACGTCGACGAGCAGCGCATGCGGCACGGGGTACCGGCTGTACTGCACGAGTGCGTCCACGACCTGCTCGGCGTCGTGCCCTGCCGCCCGCGCGTTCCACAGCCCCAGCGGCGTCACCCGGTACGTGTGGATGTGCTCGGGCGCCCGCTCCAGCTCCGCGAACACCGCAATGGCCCGACGGCACTCGTCGGCCTGCTCGTGGTCGACCTCGAGGAGCAGGGTCTTGTCGGACTGGACGATGAGTGGACCATTCACGCGGGGCACCCTTTCCGTGGGCCGGACGTCTTGGCCAAACGTCTCGGCCAAACGTCCAGTGTGCCGCATCCGCGGATGATCACGGGCGGTCGTGAATCAGCAGTGGCCGGCCGCGGCCGCTCACTGCCGGTCGAGTTCGGTCGTGGTCAGTCTTCCGCGAGCTCGGCGACCCCGGTGACCCGGTGCAGCGGATACGTCCGCACCTCGTCCGCCGTGTGGTCGTACGCCGTCACGAAGCCGCCCTCGACGCGGATCGGGGCGATGACGCGCTGGCTGGCGGCGCCCTCGGCGTTGACGTAGCCGATCCACAGGGCCTCGCCGGTGAGGACGGCGGCCTGCATGGTGGCGAGGGTCTCGGCGGAGGTGGTGCGGGGGAGGTCGCCGCTCGGACTGGCCGACGAGGTCTGCTTGCGGGGGGTCGTGGAGGCCAGGTCGCCGGCCCGGATCGCGCGGATCGCTGCTGCCAGGAGCGTGGTGTCGGGGGTCGGCGGGCCGTCCGGGACCGGCTCGGGGGCGGTGCGGGGCGGGGTGCGGTAGGAGTCGGCGCGGCTGATCAGGACGTCTCCCTCCGCCGACTCGGCTGCCGGTGCGAAGCCCATCGCGCGCAGCCCCTCGAGGAGGGTCGCCGGGTCGGCCTGGGTGGCGAGGACGGTGGGGGCGAGGCGGCGCAGGCGCAGGGCCGCGGCGCGCTTGTCGGCCATGATCTCGTTGAGCATCGTGTCGTCGTCGCAGCGCACGTACGACGAGGCCGCGCCCACCCGCAGATGCCCGTGTTTGCGGGCCACGTCGTCGATCAGATACGTCAGCGGCTGCGGGACGGGGGTGCGGGAGTGCGCGGTCAGGAACGCGTGCAGGTCGGTGGCTGTGCGGCCCGCGTCCAGGGCGCGCCGTACCGAACCCGGTGTGAAGCGGTAGACCGTGGCCCCTCCCTTCGACTCCACGTCCGCCAGCACGTTCAGCGTGTCGGCCAGTGGGCGCTGCAACGGGCCGGGGGCGACCGCCGTCAGGTCCGCCTGGAGCAGGACGTGGTCCAGGGGCTCGGGGAGGAGAGGGGCGAGGAGACGGACGGCCGCGGCGGAGGCGGTGGCCTGTTCGGTGGGGGAGAGGGGTTCCAGAGCGACCGGCGTGTGGTGGACGGGGAGCTTGTCGCCGGGGCCCTCCTGGGCGGGTTCGGTGTCCTTCGGCGCAGGGGAAGGGGCGGGCGCGGGCGCCCCGAGCAGCGCCCTGCCGTGCGCCGACAGTGCGCCCCGCCCCGTCAGGCCCAGCGTCTCCGCCTCCGACAGCGTCCAGGTGGCGAGCCGTCCGCGCAGGTCGTCGCTCTGCTGGGGGCCGCGCAGGGGCCGTTCCCAGCGCAGCCGGGCGAGGACGGACTCGGCGGACGGGGAGGCACCCTCCGGCAGCCCGGCCAGCAGGCTCAGCACCCGGTGCCGTACCTCCGGGGCCGCGGAGCGGTCGAGGCCCGGTCCGAGCGCCGACAAGGTGCGTTCCTTCGCGTCCCGCCCCCCGACGACGCCCGCGGTCCGCGTCGCCGTCAGCCACGCCTGCGCCAGCTGCGCCCAGCGCTCGGCGGCCGGCAGCTCCAGCCACTCGTCGTAGGCCGGGGTCGCCGCATACCGCTCGTCGGCCTCCCCGTCGGACGCCAGCAGCCCCGCCGCGTACGCGAGCTCGACCCAGAAGGCGGCGACGGGCTCGGACACGTCGAGCGCGACCGCGGTGCGCTTGAGGTCGCGCACGCTGAGACCGCCCGACCGCAGCACGGTGGGCCCGCCCTCGTCCCAGTCCTTCAGCAGCTCCTCCACGGTCGTCAGCGCCGTGTAGGCCTGCCCGGCCGCCGTCGCGTCCACAACCTGTGGACGGTGCGTGGCCGTCACCTCCAGGGCGGGCGGCAGCGGCTCGGCGGCACGATGCGCACGGCCGCCGCGCAGATGCAGGGCCACTTCACGGGGGAGTACGACGGTCCCGGGCGCCGTCGGCAGCAGCAGCCCGCGGTCCAGGAGCCAGCGCAGCCGGGGCGCCGGATCGGCCGTGACCTGCCCGTACGGCGGCCCCCACAGCAGGCGGTCCAGCACCTCCCGGGACTCCGGGGGCGCCTCGGCCAGCAGTGCCGTCATCCGTGCGCGGTTGCCGTACAGGGAGGTCAGCGAGGCCACGGCGGAGACGGAGTCGTGCGTCGAGGGCAGCCCGAGCGCGGTGACGATCTCCTGGATCCGGCCCGGCGACATACCCGCCGTCGCCTCCTGCACCGTAGGCCCGAGCCCCGTCGGCGACGGATGCTGGGGCGACGGCGCGAGCAGCTCACGGGCCGTCCGCACCAGCCGCAGCCGGTCGTCGCCGCCCCACACCAGGGCCTGCTCACGCAGGGTGCCGAGGGCCCGGGGGAGCGCCGCGGCGACCGCGGGATCGCCCCCGTCGCCGCTCATCAGCCCCAGCAGCTCGTCGTACCCGGCCGGATCCGCGGCCACCGCCAGCGCCTCGGCCGTCTGCAGCGCGAAACGGTCCAGCCGCTCCAGCGCCCGCACGACCGACGCGCGCGTGCCGGCCCGGGTCGCCAGCTGGGTGAGGTCGGTGGGGACGGGCGTGATGAGATCGGGACGGGCGCGCAGCAGCTCCGCCAGGGAAGCGTCGTCCCTGAGCCGGAGTGCCTCCGCGAGAGAACGCGGGACCGGGGTGCTCATCTGACTCACGGTAGCGGGTGGGCTCGCGTCCCTGGGGGCTCCGCCCCCAGACCCCCGTCGGCCCGAAAGGCCTCGTCCTCAAACGCCGGACGGGCTGGATTGCGCTAACGGGACGTTGCCCAGATGACCCCCGGATGAACTTCAGCAGGATGATTGCGGCAACGCTGGCCCCACTCGGCACCCACTGGTCACCCTGGGCTCCCTGTCAACTGCACGGCGGTTACAGGCGATTGGGCGTGTGGCGGACACAGGGGGACTGGGGGGCCCGGGGTGAACCTCGACTTCGACAAGTGGGTTGCTCTCATCAGCGTCGGCTTCCCCTTCGCGGCGTTCCTGTGGGAGTTCGCCGTCGTCGGCCGCAAGCGGCTCGGCTACCGCGTGCAGATGGACACGCTCGCCGCGGACGCGACCCAGTCGCCGTACGCCGGAGTGCTGCGGGACATGCAGCAGGACGGCCACCACCTGAAGGATCCTTCCTTCGTCCTGCTGCGGATCGAGAACGCCGGCACCGCCCCGATCGAGGAGGGCGACTACCTCACCCCCGACAGCGACCCGTGCGGCATACGCGTCACCTTCCGGGAACGCCAGGTCGTGGCCCTGGTGGTCACCGAACTGAGCCAGGACGAACTGCGCGACTCCTTCATCCGGGACGGCCAGGCCGTCCCGGGCTTCGGCCACGACAACCACCTGCCCGAACGGCACGGCGTCATCCGGCTGCCGAAGGTGAAGCTTCCGGTGCGGGCCGAGTACAAGGTGCTTGTGGTGCTGGAGCGCTGGCCCGACGACCAGAGCAGGGAGCCCTTCCCGAAGCCCGTCTTCCGCGGTGCCGTCGGTGGCCGCCGCCGCTGGTTCGACCCGGTGCTCCGGTTCTTCCGGTTCAAGGTGGCCAGGACCGAGAGCCATGTCTTCGCGTCCCGGCCGGCCTGGTTCGGCATCGTCCTGCTGGCCCTGGCCGTCATGGTCCAGGCGGGCCTGACCCTGTTCGTACGCGACGAGCCCGCCCCGCTGGACTGCGTCGGCGGTACCCTCCACCTCGGCGGCTCCACCGCCTTCGCGCCCGCGGTGAAGGCCGCCGCCGGCCAGTACGTCAAGCTGTGCGCGGCCAAGGGCGTGCAGATCCCCCTCGACGGCGGCACCTTCCAGGGCAGCGGGAACGGCGTCGCCGCGCTGGAGAAGACCGGCGCGGGCGCCGGGATCTCGGGCGACGAGGGCCTCCGCGACCACATCGCCTTCACCGACGGCCCGGCGGAGGGCAACCACCCCCAGATCCTGCCGCGCCCGGTCGCGTACACGCTGTTCACGCTCGTCGTCAACGACGACGCCAAGGTCCGCAACCTCTCCCTGCAGCAGGTCCGCGACATCTACGCCAGGAAGATCACCAACTGGTCCGAGGTGGGCGGCGCCGACCTCCCCGTCCATCTCGTCGACCGCTACCGCAACTCCGGCACCCGCAACGCCCTCGAGAAGCGCGTCCTCAAGGGCCGACCCGTCCCGGAGGCCGACGTGAACGACTGCACCGCCCTGGACCGGAACAAGCCCGGCGTCTGCGAGGCCGACAGCACCGACAACCTGCTGGACCGCACGGCCACCATCCCGGGCGCCCTCGGCTACAGCGAGGTCAGCAGCGTGCCCACCGGCCGTCTCGTCAAGCTCCGCATCGACGACATGCCGCCCACCCTCGACGGCGTCGAGAACGGCACCTACCCGTACTGGCAGACCGAGTACGCCTACACCTACGGCGAACCGCCCGCCGACTCCATCGCCGCCGCCTTCCTGCGCTACCTCACCGACCAGGGCGGCAAGGACGTCCTGCGCGCGTACGGCAACCGCCCCTGCTCGGAGACGCGATACCCGCTGGTGTGCCGACCGACGTGACCCGCGGCCTGCGCTACCGTCGTCACGGGAAGCACCACGGGAAATCCAACGCACCCACCCCAAAGGGGACTTCGTGGGTATCGAGAGCGACAAGGTCGTCTACGAGTATCTGAGCCGCGTCGGCGACGTGGCGCAGCAGCGGCAACTGCCGTCGGCCGCACGTATGCGCCTGGTGTCGGAGCTGCGGGACGAGATCGACCGCCGCCGGGCGAAGGCCACCGTCGACAGCCCCGCCGCCGTCCGCCGCATCCTCTCCCGGCTCGGCACCCCCGACGAGGTCGTCGCCGCGGCGGGAAGCACCGCCTCGGCACCCCAGTCGCCCCCCACCCATGTGCCGGTGCAGCGGGACGACGAACCGGACGACAGCAGGCGCCTGCCGAAGAGCCTGCGCCGGGTCGTACCGCGCCCGCGCCCCGCCCAGCCGGCCCAGCCCGAGAAGCCCGCCCCCTCCCCGCCGCACATGGCGAGCGCCGAGGAACTCGGCAACAGCGCGACCCAGCCCGACTGGTGGCGGGTCGACAGCACCCCCTTCGGCGAAAGTGTCCCCGGATTCACCGGCGGCGTGGAGATCCCGGACCTGCTCAGGCCGCCGCGCCCGAAGGAACCCGAGAAGGAACCGCCACCGGCCGTCGAGCAGGTCCCGGAAGCCGAGGAGGCGGCCGCACCCGAGGCCCCCGCCCCGCGTCGCCGCCTCGCGCTCCCCGCCGGCGGCTGGAGCAACCCGCTCCTCCTGATCGCCGCCGGACTGCTGGTCGTCGGCGCGATCCTCGGCAACTGGTTCGCCCTGCTGCTCGGCTGGCTCATCGCCTACGCCTCCCGCCGGCTCACCCGCAACGAGTCGAAGTGGGCGGTCATCGGCATGCCCAGCCTCGCCATCACCGCCGGCCTCGTCTGGCTCTGGGGCAGAAACGACGGCCGCTGGGGCACCCCCATAGCCCAGGGCCACATGAACGAGGCGATCGCCCAGACCTGGCCGTGGGTGGTACGGGGGGCGGCGGTGCTGTCGGCACTCTTCATCGCCTGGCGCTCACAGAAGCGCCCTTAAGGGGGCGCCGGCATCGCTGCTGTTCACCGCTTGGCGCCCGCAGCAGCGGCTTTAAGGGGCGCGGGGCTGTGTCGATATGCGGCTCCGCCGCGTGGGCGCGATCAACCCCCACCCACCCGCAGCCGCCACACAACGAGCAGGACCGAGCTACTGGGCACAATGGCCCATATGGCCTACACAACCCCGCTCCCAGCAACCGTCGGCTTCGACCTGGACATGACCCTCATCGACTCCCGCCCCGGCATCCACGCCTGCTACGTCGCACTGTCCGAGCGAACGGGAACGTACATCGACGCCGACCTGGCCATCACCCGGCTGGGGCCACCCCTCGCCGAGGAGCTGATCAACTGGTTCCCGGAAGACCAACTGGCCGAGATGGCAGACCTGTACCGCTCGATGTACCCGACGATCGCCATCGCCGCCACGCCGGCGATGCCGGGCGCCCGCGAGGCCATCGCCGCCGTACAGGCGGCCGGCGGAAGCGCGATCGTCGTGACGGCCAAGTACGAGCCGAACGCCAAGCTGCACCTGGAGCACCTCGGCATCCACCCCGACGAGGTCGTGGGCGACCTGTGGGCGGAGCAGAAGGCGGAGGCGCTGCGCGAGCACGGGGCCGGGGTCTACGTCGGCGACCACATCGGCGACGTGCGCGGCGCACGCAAGGCCGAAGCGCTGTCGGTGGCCGTGGCGACCGGTCCGTGCAGCGCGGAGGAACTGAGCACGGCCGGGGCGGACGTCGTCCTCGCGGACCTCACGGAGTTCCCCGGCTGGCTGGCGGACTACCGCCCGGCGCGCGCCTGACGGCGGCCCGCCGCAATCGACCGCAGCACTCCGGCGCCGGCGATCAGGAAGCCGACCCCCATGAGCATGCTCAGTCCGAACATGTACGTCGGAAATGGCTTCGCGTGGAGGAACAGCGGAGCCACTGTGACGAGTGTGGCCAGTGCACCGAGGAAGAACACGATGGCACCGGCACGGATCAGTCGGTCACCGGGCTCGGCGGAATTCGTTTGGGTTTTGTCACGCACCGGACCAGGGTAGTTCCCTGCGCGAAGGAACAACCCGGCGACGTCTTGTCACCGGCCTGAAGACCATTAGCCTTGGTACCGGCGGGTCCGCGACGACCCGCCCGAGTGCTATCAAGAGCCGTTTCCGAAGCAGTTTTCCGACGAGTACGAGGACGAGGACAGACGTGCCTACCGGCAAGGTCAAGTGGTTCAACAGCGAGAAGGGCTTCGGCTTTCTCTCCCGTGACGACGGCGGCGACGTCTTCGTCCATTCCTCGGTCCTCCCCGCCGGAGTCGAGACGCTCAAGCCGGGCCAGCGAGTGGAGTTCGGCGTCGTCGCCGGACAGCGCGGCGACCAGGCGCTTTCGGTCACCGTCCTGGATCCGACCCCCTCGATCGCGGCCGCCACCCGCAAGAAGCCGGACGAACTGGCCTCCATCGTCCAGGACCTGACGACCCTCCTGGAGAACATCACCCCGATGCTCGAGAAGGGCCGCTACCCCGACAAGGCCTCCGGCGCGAAGATCGCGGGCCTGCTGCGCGCGGTCGCCGACCAGCTGGACGTATAACCCTCGACAACCCCCGTATCCACTACGGGAATTCGAGCGCATCCCGGCCGAGGGGCGGCACCAGCCCCTCGGCCGCCGCGCGTGTGAGCAGCCCGCGTACGGCTGCGTATCCGTCCACGCCGAGGTCGTGGGTGAACTCGTTGACGTACAGGCCGATGTGCTGGTCGGCGACGGCCGGGTCCATCTCCTGGGCGTGCTCCATGACGTACGGGCGGGAGACCTCGGGCCGGTCCCAGGCGGCGCGTACGGACGAGCGGATCGACTCGGCGAGCCCCGTCAGCGCCTCCGCCCCCAGCGACCGCTTCGCGATGATCGCGCCCAGCGGGATCGGCAGCCCGGTGGTGTCCTCCCAGTGCTCGCCCATGTCCGCGAGCTTGTGCAGCCCGTAGTTCTGGTACGTGAAGCGCGCCTCGTGGATGACGAGCCCCGCGTCGACCTTCCCGTCCCGCACGGCGGGCATGATCTCGTGGAACGGCATGACCACGATCTCGCCGACCCCACCGGGAACGGTGTCCGCCGCCCACAGCCGGAACAGCAGATACGCCGTCGACTTCTCGCTCGGGACGGCGACGGTACGGCCCGTCAGATCTCCGGGCCCACGGGTGAGCACCAGTGGCCCGCAGCCCCGCCCCAGCGCACCCCCGCACGGCAGCAGCACGTACTCGTCGAGGACGTACGGCAGCACGGCGTACGACACCTTCAGCACGTCGAACTCGCCGCGCTCGGCCATGCCGTTGGTGATGTCGATGTCCGCGAAGGTCACATCGAGCGCGGGCGCACCGGGGACGCGGCCGTGGGCGAGGGCGTCGAAGACGAAGGTGTCGTTCGGGCAGGGGGAGTACGCGATCTGCAGCGGCTGTGCGGGCTGCACGGGCTGTCCGGGCTCACTGGTCATGCTGCTCATGCTGTTTCCAACTCTCCAGGACGGGCGCAAGCTTCCCGAAGGCCTCCGTCAGCGCCGTGAGGGCGTCGCCGATGCGCCAGGCGGCGCGGTCGCGCGGGCCTACGGGGTTGGAGACCGCGCGTATCTCCAGCACCGGCACACCGTGCGCGGCGGCCGCCTCGGCCACCCCGAAGCCCTCCATGGCCTCGGCGAGGGCGCGGGGGTGGCGGGCGCGCAGGGCGGCGGCGCGCTCGGCGGTGCCGGTCACGGTGGAGACGGTGAGTACGGCGCCGGGACGGGCCCCGGTCGCGGCCGCGAGGTCTCGTACGAGTGCTTCCGGCGGACGATGGGTGACGGTACCGAAGCCGAGCTCCGTCACCGGGACGAAGCCGTCGGGCGTCTGAGCGCCCAGATCGGCCGCGGTGATCTCGTCGGCGATCACGAGGGAGCCGACGGGGGCCTCGGGCTGGAAACCGCCGGCGATCCCGGCGGAGACCACGAGGTGGTAGGGGGCGCCGCTCAGGGCGGCGGTGGTGAGGGCCGTCGCGGTGGAGGCCGCGGCGAGCGCCGGGCCCACACCGGCGGCGATCACGTCGACCGTGAGGGGGCCGCCTCCCGTGAACGCCCGGGCCACCGCGTCCCGTTCGACGGGGACCGCGGTGGCCACGAGGACACGTACGGAAGACACGAAGGACCCGGCGGGCTCGGCAGGCGGGGTCAGTCGTTCTTCTTGAGCTTGAAGGACCACAGACCGGTGACCGCGCTGCCGCTCTTCTTGCCGTCGCCCGCCTTGATGGTGACCAGGGTGGAGTTGCCCTGGGCGCCGTACTGGGCGTTGAAGAAGACGCTGCCCGGGATGGTCCGGTAGGTCTTGTCGCTGTCCTCGGTCAGGGGCTGACCGTTCATCAGGACCGTCCACCGCTTGTCGGCGATCTCGGGGTCGACGCCGAAGCGGACGGTGTCGTCGGGGTCGACCTTGATGGACTTGATGTCCTTGTCCTTCAGGCACTTCGCCAGGTCCGCGGTCTGCAGGGACTTGCCCTCGCCGCCGCAGGTGGCCTCCGAGCTGACGGAGGAGCGGCCGACCGTGATGGTGGACAGCGGCGTCGGCTTGTCGCACGCCGACAGGACGAGCAGTCCGGCAGAAACGGCGCCGGCGGCGGCGACGGCGCGGCGGCGTCGCACAGCGGCGCGGACATTTGCGGCTCCGCCGCGAGGCATCGAGGTCATGGCGGAAGGTTATAGGGCCCGTCCGACGCTCTCTTTACGTGGGGTGCGGCGTGCCCGTGTGTTACGCCACGCGAGGCTTCGGCGCGCCCCCTTGCCGGGCCGAGCCGAGCAGCCCGCGGACGGTGGTGACCCAGCCCAGTGCGATCACCGCGGCGGCCAGGGACAGCCCCGCAGCGCCGTTGAGCGGCATCACGATGCCGATCGCGCCGCCCAGCACCCAGGCCATCTGCAGCATGGTCTCGGAGCGCGCGAACGCCGACGGGCGCACCGTCTCGGGCACGTCCCGCTGGATCAGCGCGTCCAGCGCCAGCTTGGCCAGAGCCTGCGAGAACCCGGCGAACGCGGCGAGGCACGCCACCAGGAACGCGCCGAAGAAGATCGCGGCCGTGATCGCCACGCCGAGCACGATCGGCAGCACCGTCACGACGATGATCTCCGGCGCCCGCTGCCGCAGCCACGCCCCGACCGCCGTACCGAGCGCGTTGCCCACGCCCGCCGAGACGGCCACCAGGCCCAGCGACACCGCCGCGCTCTCGCCGGTCAGCGGATGTTCGCGCAGCAGGAAGGCGAGGAAGAAGGTCAGGAACCCGGACAGCCAGCGCAGGGCCGCGTTGGCGCCGAGCGCGTGGGTGACCGCGATGCCGACCGTCCTGAGCCCCGGCTTCTTGACCGGCTTGAGGTGCGGTCCGTGCAGATGCTGCTCGTCCGCCGCGAGCAGCGCCGTGTCCTCGCCCTTGGCCGAGTCGACCTTCGGCGCCAGCGTGAAGGACAGGAACATGCCCCAGACGTAGATCACGAAGGCGCCGTAGAGCGGCCAGCGCGGACCGATGGCATGCAGCCCCGCCCCGATCGGTGCCGCGACACCGGTGGCAAGGAGACCGCCGAGCGTGACTCTGGAGTTGGCCTTCACCAGGGAGAACTTGGGCGGCAGCAGCCGGGGCACGACCGCGCTTCTGACCACCCCGTACGCCTTCGACGCGACCAGCACGCCCAGCGCGGCCGGATACAGCTCCAGGCTGCCGCTGGCGACGGCCCCGGCGATGATCAGTGCCAGCAGCGCCCGGGCGAGCATCGAGCCCGCCATCGCGGCGCGGCGGCCGTGCGGGAGCCGGTCGAGGAGCGGGCCGACGACGGGGGCGAGGACGGTGAAGGGCGCCATGGTGATGGCGAGGTAGAGCGCGACACGCCCCCGCGCCTCGTCGGTCGGCACGGAGAAGAAGACGGTGGAGGCGAGGGCGACGGTGACCATGACGTCACCGGCACCGTTCACGGCGTGCAGTTCGATCAGCTTGCCCAGGCCGGACTCACCGGCGCCGTGCGCATGCGTGGCCTTTCTGATCCCGCGGGCGGTTCCGGTCACCGGGAAGTGCAGCGCACGGCCGACCGCGCGGACGGACCCGCCGAACCGGCCCGAACCGCCACCACGACTGCTGCCCTTGATCCCACCGACCCCGGTGGCCCCTGGGGGCGTCCTTGCGGCTGCCACTCCGTCATAGTGCCCCGAGAAACCTGTGTGTAGTGCGGTTACCGCGCGTATGGGCGCGTAGTTCCTCTGCTTTTCCCAGGTGCATGCCAGATAGTTGCCGGGCCCGCGGGGGGAAACCCCCCGTCGGTGTAGGCCGAGCGGTCGGGAGAAGGTAGCGTGCGTAGCGCGTCGTGGCGAACGTTCTCGGCCGCGCGCCTCTCAAACATCCCGCAGAATGGATGCATGAGGTGCGCCCGAGTGCGATCGGGCGCGGACGTCGACGCGGTCCCCTGGTCCGCTCCGTCCGCACCCACCGCCTTCAGGCCGGCGCACCCGAGTGACGGCGTAGGAGAGAAGCGATACCTGTGAGCGCAGCGACAACGCGAAGCCGCACCCCCGACCGCCTGTGCGCCGAGGCCGTCGACCTCGCCCGCGCCGCCGCCGAGGAGGCGGCCGCGCCAGGCGTGGTCGGCGAGCATGTCGGGCTGGAGTCCGAGGGCGACCGCGTTGTCACGCACTTCTTCGAGTGCAAGGAACTCGGGTACCGCGGCTGGCGCTGGGCCGTGACGGTCGCCCGCGCCTCCCGCGCCAAGTTCGTCACGCTGGACGAGGTGGTCCTCCTCCCCGGCCCGGACGCGCTGCTCGCGCCGGAGTGGGTGCCGTGGAGCGAGCGCCTGCGCCCCGGCGACATGGGCCCCGGCGACCTGCTCCCGACCGACGCCGAGGACCTCCGCCTGGAGCCCGGCTACGCCGGCGAGGAGGAGCCCGTGCCGAACTCGGCCGTCTCCGAGGAGATGGCGGAGCTGGTGGAGGCGGAGGACGCGGAGGTCACGGCGGGCGCCCCGGCGAGCCTGCCCGTCGTCCCGTCCCGCGGCTCCATCGCGTCGGTCGCCGAGGAACTCGGCATGCGCCGCGCCCGGGTCCTGTCCCGCTACGGCCTGCACGTCGCCGCGGACCGCTGGGAGGAGTCGTACGGCGCCAGGACGCCGATGGCGCAGGCGGCACCGGCGTCCTGCGTGAGCTGCGGCTTCCTGCAGCCGATCGGCGGTTCCCTGGGGCAGGCCTTCGGCGTCTGCGCGAACGAGTTCTCGCCGGCCGACGGCCGCGTGGTCTCTCTGTCCTACGGCTGCGGAGGCCACTCCGAGGCCGCGGTCATGCCGAAGCCACCGCAGCCGGCCCCGCCGGTGATCGACGAGACGAGGGTGGACCCGTTCCCCCTCCGACCGGCCCCGGACTCGGGCTCCGTACCGGTCGTCTCCGACGAGGACGCGGCGGAGCTGGGCCACTCGTAAGCCTGCGGGTGTCTACTGGGGGCTGCCGCCCCCAGACCCCCGCTTCGGCCCTTAAGGGGCCTCGTCCTCAAACGCCGGACGGGCTGAAATACCCTGCCCGGCGGCTCAAACGCACGGCTCGCCGCCATCCGAGGCGGCGCTCGCCATCCCGATCCCCCACCCGCCCGTCAGGGGCGGGTCCTGGGGCTGGGTTTTTGGCGCGGGTGGGCATCTTTCAGCCCGTCCGGCGTCTGAGGCGGCGCTCGCCGTCTCGATTCCCCGCCCGCCCGTCAGCGGTGGGTCCTGGCGCCGGGTTTTTGGCGCGGGTCGGCGTCTCTCAGCCCGTCCGGCGTTTGAGGACGAGGCCGTTCAGGGCGATCGGGGTTCGGGGCGGAGCCCCGGCGGGGTCGAAGGGGGAGCGCCCCTGGGGTCGGGACGGGTAGGGGCGGCGGGGGCGAAGAACAACTCGCGGTACCTTCGAGCTCACGCCGATGAGGGCCGATGAGGAGAGCCAACGTGAGCAAGTTCGTGCGGCCTGCACCCGAGGGCGCGGACCCCTTCGGGACCGCCCGCCTCAGGCGAGGCGTACTCGACGCCTGGGCCACCAGCCCCGCCCGCTTCCGCGAGGACGCCAACGCCGAGGAGGACCTCGTCCTCGGCGGCTACCGGGACCGGCTCGTCGTCGAGCTCGCCCAGAACGCCGCCGACGCCGCAGCCCGCGCAGGCGTCCCCGGCCGCCTCCGCCTCACCCTCCGCGACGGCGTCCTCGTCGCCGCCAACACCGGCGCCCCCCTGGACGCAACGGGCGTCGAGTCGCTCTCCACCCTCCGCGCCTCCGCCAAACGCGACGCCCACGACACGGCCGTCGGCCGCTTCGGCGTCGGCTTCGCCGCCGTACTCGCCGTCACCGACGAACCCGCCCTGGTCGGCCGCCACGGCGGCGTCCGCTGGTCCCTCGCCGAGGCCCGCGAACTGGCCGCCGACACGGCACGGCACAGCCCGGGACTGGGCGATGAGATCCGGCGCCGGGACGGCCACGTCCCGCTCCTCCGCCTCCCCTTCGCCGCCGAGGGCACCGCCCCCGACCCGTACGACACCGCCGTCATCCTCCCCCTGCGCGACACCGCCGCCACCGACCTCGCGGAACGTCTGCTGCACGCCGTCGACGACGCCCTCCTCCTCGCCCTCCCGGGCCTCGAAGAGGTCGTCGTCGAGATCAACGGCGACAGCCCCCGCACCCTCAGCCGCCGCACCAACGGCTCCTTCACCGTCGTCGACGACTCCCTCGGCGGCACCACCCACTGGCGTACGTCCTCCGCCCACGGCCCCCTCACCCCCGACCTCCTCGCCGACCGCCCCGTGGAGGAACGCCTCCGCCCGCACTGGTCCCTCACCTGGGCCGTGCCCGTCGACGCCACCGACAGCGCCCCCGCCCGCCCCCGCACCAGCGCCGTCGTGCACGCCCCCACCCCCAGCGACGAGCCCCTCGGCGTCCCCGCGCTCCTCATCGCCTCCTTCCCTCTCGACACCACCCGCCGGCACGCGGCCCCCGGCCCCCTCACCGACTTCCTCGTCCAGCGCGCGGCGGACGCGTACGCCGAACTCCTCGCCGACTGGCGCCCGGTGACCGAGGGCATCATCGGACTCGTCCCCGGCCCGCTGGGCAAGGGCGAGCTGGACGGCGCCCTGCGCGCGGCCATCATCGACCGGCTCCCGCGGACCTCCTTCCTCCCTCCCGCCGCCGAGCCCCGCGCAGACGACGACGACCTGCCCGAGTCCCTCCGGCCGCGCGACGCGGAGATCGTCGAGGGCGCCGGTGCCGACACCGTGCGGGTCCTCGCCGAGGTGCTCCCGACCCTCCTCCCCGCCGGACTCGAACGGCGCGTGGAACTACGGACGTTGGGCGTCGCGCGGGTGCCCCTCACCGACGCCGTGGACCGGCTGGCCGGCCTGGAGAAGGAACCCGGCTGGTGGCGGCGCCTATACGACAGCCTCGCCGGCGTCGACCCGGACCGGCTGTCCGGCCTTCCCGTGCCGCTCGCCGACGGACGGACGACCATCGGCCCCCGGCAGGTCCTCCTCCCCAGCCCGGATGCCGTTCGTATCGACCCGGAGGTGCTCGCCCGGCTCGGTCTGAAGGTCGCCCACCCGGAGGCGGCCCACCCACTCCTGGAGAAGCTCGGCGCCCTGCCCGCAACTCCCCGCGCCGTCCTCACCACTCCCCAGGTACGGGCAGCCGTAGCCGCCTCCCTGGACGACGAGGGCGGACTGGACTGGGAGCAGGACGTGCCCGACGCGGAGGAACTGGCCGACACCGTCCTCGCGCTCGTACGGGACGCCGGTCTGCAGCCCGGCGACGAGCCGTGGCTCGGCGCCCTCGCCCTCCCCGACGAGGACGGCGAACTCGCCCCCGCCGGCGAACTCGTCCTCCCCGGCAGCCCCTTCCACCAGGTCATGCGGGCGGACGAGCTCGCCACCGTAGACGCCGAGCTGGCCGACAAGTGGGGCGAACAACCACTGGCCGCCTGCGGCGTGCTCGCCAACTTCGCCCTCGTACGGGCCACCGACGTGGTCCTCGACCCGGACGAACTCGAACCCAGGGAAGGCGACTTCGCCGAACCCGACGACGCGGGCCTGCTGGACGCCGTGGACGTGTGGAGCGAGGACGTCCTCGACCGCTTCCCGGACACCCCCGTACCGCCGGTCGCCACCGAACTGGTCGCCGTACGGGACCTGGACCTGGTCGACGACGACAAGTGGCCGCAGGCCCTCGCCCTGCTCGCCCAGCCGCCCCTGCGCGACGCCCTCACCCAGCCGGTACGCATCCTGCTGCCCGACGGCACGCACGAGGTCGTACGGCCCTACACGGCCTGGTGGCTGCGCGGCCACCCGGTCCTCGACGGCCGCCGCCCCGCCGGCCTGCTGGCCTCCGGCGGTGACCCCCTCCTCCGGGGCCTGTACGACGAGGCCGACGCGACGGGCTTCGACGACGAACAGGTACTGCGGGCGCTCGGCGTACGCACGTCGGTGGCGGCGTTGCTCGACGAGCCCGGCGGCGCGGCAGAACTCCTCGACCGCCTCGCCGACCCGGACCGCCCGGTCACCGGCGCCCAACTGCACGCCCTCTACGGTGCGTTGGCAGACCTGGACCCCGAGCAGGTCACCCTCCCCGACGACCTGCGAGCCGTCGTCGACGGCCGGGTCGAGGTAGTGGACGCCGCCGACGCCGTGGTCGTCGACTCCCCGGACCTGCTCCCCTTCACCGAGGGCGTCCCGCTGCTTCCGGTCCGCCCCGCCCGGGCGGCCGAGCTGGCGGAACTGTTCCAGGTGCGGCGCCTGAGCGAGTCCGTCACGGGGTCGGTGGACTCCGAGGGCACGGAACACGACGTACCGGACTCGGTGCAGGTGCTGCTGGGCGCCCGTACCCCTGCGACGTACGTCGAACACGAGGAACTCTTCGTCGACGGCGTTGAGCTGGACTGGCGCCTGACGACCGACGGCGTACTGCACGCGGCCACCCTGGAGGGCGTCGCCGCGGGCCTCGCCTGGGCGTCCGGCCAGTGGCCGCGGCGCTTCGAGGTGGCGGCACTGCTGGAGGATCCTTCGCGGACGGAGGAGCTGGCGCGGGACCGCTGGTTCGACTGACGTGTCTGGTTGAAGGAACACGGCCCGGGCCCCGCGAGGGGGTCCCGGGCCGTTACACGTCGGTGAGCCGCGCCGCAGGAATCCCCAGCAGCCTCGCGAAGGCTTGGGGGCGGCCGTCTTTTCCGATCTTGGCAAGGGGATCGTAATCCCCGTCAAAAATCCCCTTCCGTCGTACAACTTTCCACAACCGCCACGGATCTATCACTCGAGCCAACAGGCTCCATGACCACTTTCTCCACTTGGGGAACACAATGCGCATACGTGCCACCGTGGCCGCCGTCTCCGGCGCCCTGGCCCTCTCCGCCTTCGCCGCGCCCGCCGCTCTCGCGGCCGACGGCCCGAAGGCTCCCGCGGGCGTCGCCGCCGCGAACAAGGCCGCCCACTCCGCCACGTCCGGCCAGACCGCGTTCAGCTCCGCAGTCGCCGCCGCCGGTACGCCGTACAAGCTGAACGCCACCTTCTCCGGCGTGAAGATCAACGCGGGCAAGAACATCGTCGTGGGCGCAACCGCCGTCGTGAAGGCGCCGGTCTCCTTCACGCTGACGCACGGCGCGGAGGTCAACATCCATGCCAGCGACTTCTTCTCTGCCGTCGAGCTGTACCGCGGCGAGTCCTTCGACAACGAGGACGAGTGGATCGACAGCAGCAACGCGAAGTGCACCGACACCTCCGCGACGGTCGCCAACTGCACCGCCACCATCACGCTCGACCCGGCAGCCCTGAAGAACGCCCAGTCCGGCGCCTGGAAGTCCGGCGCCTTCGCGGTCGCGTTCAACGGCGAGGACCCGAGCAACCCGAACCTGGACAACGTCGGCGTCGCCACGAAGGACAACGTCGCCACCACCAAGCTCCAGCGCCTGTCCAAGCTGACGGTCAACGCCACCCCCGAGCCGGTGAAGAAGGGCAAGACCATCACCGTCGTCGGCAAGCTCTCCCGCGCCAACTGGGAGGACAACAAGTACCACGGCTACAGCACCCAGCCGGTGAAGCTGCAGTTCCGCAAGAAGGGCTCCAGCACCTACACCACGCTGAAGACCATCAAGACGAGCACCACGGGTGACCTGAAGACGACGACCACGGCCACGGTCGACGGCTACTACCGCTACTCCTTCGCGGGCACCACGACCACCCCGGCGGTCAACGCCACGGGCGACTTCGTCGACGTTCAGTAAGCAGGCCCAGGCCTAGGCAGGAAAGCGGCGGTCGACCCACGTCCACAGCACCTCCAGGGCGACCGCCGCCACCGCCGCGATGCCGACCGCGACCCACGGCATCGTCTCGCCGACCAGCTTCAGCGCGAAGAAGTGCTGGAGCGACGGCACGATCAGCACGAAGAGGAACGCCACGCCCATCGAGGCCACCAGGGCGATGCGCCACCAGGTGTAGGGGCGGGCGATGATCGCCAGGACCCACATGGAGATCAGGAAGAGCGTCAAAGTCGCCGCGCTGGTCTCCGCGTCCAACTGGCCCGGCCCGGTGTAGTAGTGACGGGCCATCAGGTACGTTGCGAAGGTCGCCACCGCAGCCACCACCCCGCCCGGGATCGAGTACCGCATCACCCGCCGTACGAAGTGGGGTTTCGCCCGTTCCTTGTTGGGGGCCAGGGCGAGGAAGAAGGCCGGGATGCCGATCGTCAAGGTCGACAGGAGCGTCAAGTGGCGCGGCAGGAAGGGATATTCCACCTGCCAGCACACCACCAGCACCGCCAGCAGCACCGAGTAGACCGTCTTCACCAGGAACAGGGTCGCTACGCGCGTGATGTTGCCGATGACCCGCCGGCCCTCCGCGACCACCGAGGGCAGCGTCGCGAAGCTGTTGTTCAGCAGCACGATCTGCGCGACCGCCCGGGTGGCCTCCGAACCCGAGCCCATGGACACGCCGATGTCGGCGTCCTTGAGGGCCAGGACGTCGTTCACGCCGTCGCCGGTCATCGCGACCGTGTGCCCGCGGGACTGCAGGGCACCCACCATGTCCCGCTTCTGCTGCGGGGTGACCCGTCCGAACACGGTGCCCTTGTCGAGGGACTTCGCCATTTCCTCCTGCTCGGAGGGCAGGTGGCGGGCGTCCACGGTCGTGCCGGTCAGGCCCAGCTTGGCGGCCACCGCGCCGACCGACACCGCGTTGTCGCCGGAGATGACCTTGGCGCGGACGTCCTGGTCGTCGAAGTAGCGCAGGGTGTCGGCAGCGTCGGGGCGCAGGCGCTGTTCGAGGACGACGAGGGCGGCGGGCCTGGCTCCGTTCGCGGGCTCGGGATCGTCCAGATCGCGGCCGGCCCGGGCGAGCAGCAGCACCCGTAGACCCTGCTCGTTGAGCCGCCCGGTCTCCTTGAGGGCCGGGTCACCGGCGGCCAGCAGCACGTCGGGCGCCCCCAGCAGCCACGTACTCGACTCGCCGTTGCCCTCGCTGAACGTGGCGCCGCTGTACTTGCGGGCGGAGGAGAAGGGGAGTGATTCGGTGCAGCGCCAGTCCTCTACGTCCGGGTAGGCGTCGATGATCGCCTGGAGCGAGGCGTTCGGCCGTGGGTCGGACTCGCCGAGGGCGCCGAGGACCTTGCGTACGTACGACTCGTCGGCGCCCTGCAGCGGCCTGAGCTCGGTGACGTCCATGCCGCCCTCGGTGAGGGTGCCGGTCTTGTCGAGGCAGACGGTGTCGATGCGGGCGAGGCCCTCGATGGCGGGGAGTTCCTGGACCAGGCACTGTTTTCGGCCAAGTCGTATGACGCCTATCGCGAAGGCGACCGAGGTCAGCAGCACCAGCCCTTCCGGGACCATGGGCACTATGCCGCCGACCGTCCGGGCGACCGAGTCCTTGAGGCCGTGCTGCTTGACGACCAACTGGCTGACGACCAGGCCGATCGCGGTCGGGATCATCATCCACGTCACGTACTTGAGGATCGTCGAGATACCGGTACGCAGCTCGGAGTGGACCAGGGTGAAGCGGGAGGCCTCCTCGGCGAGCTGGGCGGCGTAGGCCTCGCGGCCCACCTTGGTGGCCTTGAAGGCGCCGCCGCCGGCCACCACGAAGCTGCCCGACATGACCTGGTCCCCGGGCTTCTTGACCACCGGGTCGGCCTCGCCGGTGAGCAGCGACTCGTCGATCTCCAGCCCGTCGGCCTCTACGCACACCCCGTCGACCACGGCCTTGTCCCCCGGCCCGAACTCGATCAGGTCGTCGAGCACGATCTCCGACGTACTGATCGCGGCGGCCACCCCGTCCCGCCGCACCGTGGGCCGCGCCTCCCCGATCACCGCGAGCGAATCCAGGGTCTTCTTCGCCCGCCACTCCTGGATGATGCCGATGCCGGTGTTGGCGATGATCACGTACCCGAACAGGCTGTCCTGGAACGGCGCGACGAACAGCATGATCAGCCAGAGCACACCGATGATCGCGTTGAACCGGGTGAAGACGTTCGCCCGGACGATCTCGCCCATCGACCGGCTGCTGCGCACCGGAACGTCGTTGACCTGCCCCCGCGCGACCCGCTCGGCCACCTCGGCCGCGGTCAGCCCCCGCGCCGTCACCGGAACGGGTACGGGGTGCACAGGGTCGAGCTCCGCGCCCGCGTCGATGTGCGTCATGCATTCGACGGTACGTGTGGATTTACGGCTTCACCCGCCGAGTGCCCGGAAGATCCGACCTGGGGAGGAGCCGACTCGTGCGGTGGTTGTAGGCGGGGGAGCAGCAGACGTCGTCCGAACAGGCCCCCGGCGGTGGTGCGGGCCCCGCTGGGGGTGCCGCCCCCCGGACCCCCGCTTCGGCCTGAACGGGCTCGTCCTCAAACGCCGGACGGGCTGGGGGGTGGCGCAGACTCCGCCGCGGTTGCCCTCTTGATAGCCGCGTCCCGCTTCCTCACGAACCAGACGCCGTACAGCCCGAGCACGCCCCCGGCCAGGCACGTCCACAGCCACCACGTGTGCCCGTGGTCGTCGAACCAGCCGTAGAAGGGAAGCTGCACCAGGAAGAGGACGAACCAGAGGATCGTGCCGCCGGTGATGGTGGCGACCACGGGGCCCTCAAGGGGCTCCGGCGCCTCGTGCTGGGGGGTCCACTTCGCCATGCGCACAGCTTACGAGGAGGAGAGGTCTACGCGCGGAGATAGCGCCACCGGATTCATATGTTCATACTGAAACCGTTTGTGCTCGGCGCTGTCTGCTTCTACTCGTAGGAACATCCAATGTCCACCTCGGCCCCCGCCAAGGTCCCCACCCCCGAACAGTCGGGGAAGGCGCCCGTCTCCGGCGCCCTCGACCGCTACTTCAAGATCTCCGAGCGGGGCAGCACCCTGCCGCGCGAGATCCGCGGCGGTTTCGCCACCTTCTTTGCGATGGCCTACATCATCGTGCTGAACCCGATCATCCTGGGCAGCGCGAAGGACATGTACGGGCACCAGCTCGACAACGGCCAGCTGGTCACGGCGACGGCCGTGACAGCGGCGTTCACCACCCTCCTCATGGGTGTCGTCGGCAACGTGCCGATCGCGCTCGCCGCCGGTCTGGGTGTGAACTCGGTTGTCGCGCTCCAGCTCGCTCCCCGGATGTCCTGGCCGGACGCCATGGGCATGGTGGTCCTGGCCGGCTTCATCGTGATGCTGCTGGTCGCCACCGGACTGCGCGAGCGCGTCATGAACGCCGTGCCCTACAGCCTGCGCAAGGCGATCTCCATCGGTATCGGCCTGTTCATCATGCTGATCGGCCTGGTCGACTCGGGCTTCGTCTCGCGTATCCCGGACGTCGCCCAGACCACCGTCCCGCTCCAGCTCGGCGCCACCGGACACCTCAACGGCTGGCCCGTCCTGGTCTTCGTCCTGGGCGCGCTGCTCACCCTCGCGCTGATCGTCCGCAAGGTCTCCGGCGCGATCCTGATCTCGATCGTCACGATGACGGTCCTCGCGCTGATCATCAACGCCGTCGCGAAGATCCCGACCTGGGGTCTGACGACGCCCAAGTGGCCCGGCAACCCGGTCGCCACCCCGGACTTCGGCCTGATCGGAAAGGTCAGTCTGTTCGGCGGCTTCTCCCACGTCGGCGTTCTGACCGGCATCCTCTTCGTCTTCACCGTGCTGCTGTCGTGCTTCTTCGATGCGATGGGCACGATCATGGGCGTCAGCGACGAGGCCAAGCTGACCGACGCCCAGGGCTATATGCCGGGCATCAACAAGGTCCTGTTCATCGACGGCCTCGCGGTCGCGACCGGCGGCGCCAGCTCCTCCTCGGCCACCACCGCGTTCGTGGAGTCCACCGCGGGCGTCGGCGAGGGCGCCCGTACGGGCTTCGCGAACGTCGTCACCGGCGGTCTGTTCGCCGTCGCCCTGTTCCTGACCCCCGTCGCCACGATGGTCCCGTCCCAGGCGGCGACCCCGGCCCTGCTCGCGGTGGGCTTCCTGATCCTGGCCGGCTCCGTCAAGGAGATCGACTGGGCCGACTACACGCTCGCCATCCCCGCCTTCGTGACGATGGTGATGATGCCGTTCACCTACTCGATCACCAACGGCATCGGCATGGGCTTCATCACCTTCGTGGTGCTGCGTCTGGCGGCCGGCCGGGGCCGGGAGGTCCCGGTGGCGATGTACGTCGTCGCGGCAGTGTTCGGCTTCTACTACCTGATGCCCGCGCTGGGTCTCACCTGACCGAAGGGCGTCAGGTGACGCCGTAGAACCTCTCCGTCTCCTCGACGGCGGCCTGGAACCGCTCGTCGAAGTCGTCCCGAATGAGCGTCCGGACCACATAGTCCTGGACGCTCATTCCCCTTTTGGCGGCATGGTCCCGGAGGCGGTCGAGCAGCTCTCCGTCTATCCGCAGGCTGAGCACGTGTGTCCCCATGAACACGAGGTTCGCCGCACCCTGGTGGGCAACGGGTCACTTTCCGGAGCCGACTCACTCATATGAGTGATGTGATGTTTCCTGGCGGTAGGCCCCGGGTCCCCGGGTTCAGTGGCGCGAGTCACGGGCATTCGGCGCGTCGCACCTGGTCCTTAGCGAGAGTAATGAGTTACTCTAAATACATGTCGGACCTCACCCATGGCGACGACGCTGCCGCCGTGAACTCCCTGCGATCAGCTGTCATGCGGCTGTCCCGTCGACTCAAGCACCAGCGGGTCGACGAGTCGCTCAGCCCCACCGAGATGTCGGTGCTGGGCACCCTCTCCAACTGCGGTAGCGCCACACCGGGCGAGCTCGCCCGCAAGGAGCACGTGCAGCCCCCGTCGATGACCCGCATCGTCGCGCTGCTCGAGGCCAAGGGCCTGGTCAGGCTGGAGCCGCACCCCGAGGACCGGCGCCAGAAGGTCGTCACCAAGACCGAACAGGCCGAGGCCATGCTCGCGGAGAGCCGCACCAAGCGGAACGCCTTCCTGGCCAAACTGGTCGACGGCCTCGACGAGGCCGAGTGGGCGAAACTGCGCGCCGCCGCCCCCGTGCTGGAGAAACTCGCGCATCTGTAAGCCACACCGAGGAGGCGAACTCTTTTGAGTACGGGATCCGGAGCAGATTCCGCCCCCGCACCCGCACCTACTACCCCCGCTTCACCCCCGCTTCCCCGCAAGTCCTCGATGTTCAGCTCGCTGAAGGTCAGGAACTACCGCCTGTTCTTCATGGGCCAGGTCGTCTCCAACATAGGCACCTGGATGCAGCGCATCGCCCAGGACTGGCTGGTCCTGAGCCTCACCGGCTCCGCCACGGCCGTCGGCGTCACGACGGCCCTGCAGTTCCTGCCGATGCTGCTCCTCGGCCTCTACGGCGGCGTCCTCGTCGACCGCCTGCCCAAGCGCCGTACGCTGCTCGTCACGCAGACCTCGATGGCCGTCACCGGTATCGCGCTCGCCGCTCTCACCCTCTCCGGCCACGTCCAGGTCTGGCACGTCTACCTCGCCGCCCTCGCCGTCGGCCTCGCCACGGTCGTCGACAACCCGGCCCGCCAGTCCTTCGTCTCCGAGATGGTCGGCCCGGACCAGCTGCAGAACGCGGTCAGCCTCAACTCCGCGAACTTCCAGTCCGCCCGCCTGGTCGGCCCCGCCGTGGCCGGCCTGATGATCACGGGCGTGGGCACCGGCTGGGCGTTCCTCTTCAACGGTCTGTCCTTCGTCGCCCCGGTGGCCGGCCTGCTGCTGATGCGGGCGCGTGAGCTGCACGTCGTCGAGCGGGCACCGCGCGGGAAGGGCCAGCTGCGGGAGGGACTCCACTACGTCGCCGGGCGCCCGGACCTGATCTGGACGATCGTCCTGGTCGGGTTCATCGGCACCTTCGGCTTCAACTTCCCGGTCTACCTCTCGGCCTTCGCGGACGACGTCTTCCACGCGGGTGCCGGCTCCTACAGCGCCTTCAACACGCTGATGGCGGTCGGTTCGCTGGCGGGTGCCCTGCTCGCCGCGCGGCGCGGCACCGCCCGGATGCGCGTCCTGATCGCGGCGGCGGTGGCCTTCGGCGCGATGGAGATCGTCGCCGCAACAGCCCCCTCGCTCTGGCTGTTCGCCCTGCTGATGGCCCCCATCGGCATGTTCGGCATGACGGTCAACGTCACCGCCAACACCAGCATCCAGATGGCCACCGACCCGGCCATGCGCGGCCGGGTCATGGCCCTCTACATGATGGTCTTCCTCGGCGGATCCCCGGTCGGCGCCCCCATCGCGGGCTGGATCACGGACACGTACGGCGTCCGGGCGGGCCTCGCCGTGGGCGGCGCGATCGCCACGGCCGCGGCCGTCACCATCGGCGTGATCCTCGCCCGCATGGGCAATCTGCGCCTGTCGGTCGGCTGGAACCGCGGCCACCCGCATGTGCGGTTCGTGCCACGGGAGCGGCAGGAGGAGCTGGCCGCGGTGGGGTGACCCGTGGGCCGGGGGCTACAGGCGCATCTCCAGCACCTGCCCCGGCCACTGGTGCTCGCCGAGGGTGTAGGCCTCGGTCCGGACGAAGCCGTTGCTCTCGTAGTAGCGGACGAGCTTGCCGTCGTCGCCGGCGTAGGCGTCGACCCGCAGCAGGGAGATACCGGCGCGCCTGGTCTCCTCGGCGGCGTGCGCGAGCAGGGCGCTGCCCACTCCATTGCCCTTGAAACGGCGGTCGGAGGCGAGCCAGTGGATGTAGTGCTCCGGCTCGCCGGGCGGCGGGAGGTGGGACAGGTAGGAGCCGGGCTTGTCGGTGAGGGTGAGGGTCGCGGCCGGCACGCCGTCGACCTCGGCTATGTACGCGGTGCCCTCCTCCATGTACCCGCGGACCGACTCCACCGTCTTCTGCTGCTGCGACAGCGGCTTCGTCCCCCACTGACGGGTACGTCCCTGGCCCACCAGCCACTCCACACAGCTGTCGAGCATGCCGAGCATCACGGGGATGTCGTCCGGCCCGCCTTCTCTGATGCTGATCTCCATGCCCCCATGGTGGCAGGCTGGTGTGCATGAGACTGTTCGCCGCGGTGCTGCCCCCCGAGGGAGTCGTCGATGAACTCGCCGCTGAAGTGGCGGAGTTGAAGAAACTTCCGGGGGCGGGGGCACTCCGCTGGACGGCGCGGGAAGGGTGGCACTTCACGCTCGCGTTCTACGGCGAGGTCGACGAGGACCTCGTACCGGAGCTGTCGGCTCGGCTGGAGCGGACGGCACGGCGGACGCCGCCCTTCGAGCTGGCGGTGCGCGGTGGGGGCCAGTTCGGGCACGGGCGGGCGTTGTGGGTGGGGGCGGAGGGGGAACTGCCGACCCTGCGGCTGCTCGCCGACCGCTCGGAGGCCGCGGCGCGCAAGGCCGGGGTGGCGATGGGGGAGCACCGGCGGTACAAGGCGCATCTGACGGTGGCGCGGAGCCGGGACGCGGTGGACGTACGGCCGTATGTCGCCGCTCTCGGGGAGTTCACGAGCCGTGCGTGGACGGTGGGGGAGCTGGTGCTGGTGCGGAGCGATCTGCCGAGGTCCGGGGTGCCGGGGGAGCAGCCGCGTTACGAGGCGGTCGCCCGTTGGGCGCTCGGGGGTGCCGGTTAGGCTCGGGTACGTGGACCCGAAGACCCGGAACCGGATCATGGCCGGTGCGCTCGTTCTTTTGCTGGTGGTTGTGGCCGTCGCGGCGGCCGTCAGGTAGCCAGGCAGGGGAACTGCGCGCTCGTTGCCGGGTGCGGGCCGCGTATGTGGCTTGTCGCGCCCGCGGGGCGGAGCCGCATATCGACTCCGCCCCGCGCCCCTGTCGGGGCGCTCCTGTTCCCGGCGCTACCAGGCGAAGGCCTCCGGGGACGGCCCCGGGCCCGGGAAGATTTCGTCCAGGCCGGCGAGGAGCTCGTCGCTCAGCTCCAGCTCCGCCGCCCTGATCGCCGACTCCAGCTGCTCGGCCGTGCGCGGGCCCACGATCGGGCCGGTCACGCCGGGGCGGGTCAGGAGCCAGGCCAGGGCGGCCTCCCCCGGTTCCACGCCGTGCTTGTCGAGCAGGTCCTCGTACGCCTGGATCTGGGCGCGGATGGTGGTGTTGGCGAGGGAGTCCGCGGCCCGGCCGCTCGCCCGGCGCCCGCCCTCGACCTCCTTCTTGATCACACCGCCGAGCAGGCCGCCGTGCAGCGGTGACCAGGGGATGACCCCGAGGCCGTACTCCTGCGCGGCCGGAATGACCTCCATCTCGGCGCGGCGCTCGGCGAGGTTGTAGAGGCACTGTTCGCTGACGAGACCGATGGTGCCGCCGCGGCGGGCGGCGATCTCGTTGGCCTGGGCGATCTTGTAGCCGGGGAAGTTCGAGGAGCCGACGTAGAGGATCTTGCCCTGCTGGACCAGGACGTCGATCGCCTGCCAGATCTCCTCGAAGGGGGTGCGGCGGTCGACGTGGTGGAACTGGTAGACGTCGATGTGGTCCGTCTGCAGCCGCTTCAGGCTGGCGTCGACCGCGCGCCGGATGTTCAGCGCGGAGAGCTTGTCGTGGTTGGGCCAGGCGTCACCGTCCGCGGCCATGTTGCCGTACACCTTGGTGGCGAGGACGACCTTGTCGCGGTGGGCTGCGCTCTTGGCGAACCAGTTGCCGATGATCTCTTCCGTACGGCCCTTGTTCTCGCCCCAGCCGTACACGTTGGCGGTGTCGAAGAAGTTGATGCCGGCGTCCAGCGCCGCGTCCATGATCGCGTGGCTGTCGGCCTCGTCCGTCTGCGGTCCGAAGTTCATCGTGCCGAGGACCAGTCGGCTGACCTTGAGTCCCGTGCGTCCGAGCTGCGTGTACTTCATGACCACCTAGCCAACGGCCTGGAGTGCGCTCTATGCAAGGGATCCCCGGAAAATGATCTCTCCCCGGAAATGATCTTCGCCGTGCGAGAAGAACTCAAAAGACAAAATGCTGGACTCTTAACGTATTGAGCACGGACTGGTCGGCTCTCATGACAAACGATCTAGTCGATGTTTTCGTCAAATTGGCCTCACTCGTTTGCCGCGCATCCGGAGGAGGGGACGCGGCGTTAGCGGAATATGGCGAAAGCAAGGTTCCTTAACCCGTACCGTTCCGGAGCGACAGCGGAGGATCTGCCCCCCGCCCGTGCGGTGACAGTGGGGCGCTACACCTTCACGCCCGCCGCGGCGTACTCGGCGGCTGATGCCTGCAGCACCTTGCACGGGGACGGCGCGCGGATCGAACTGCAGGTCACCGGGACCCTGTTCAGTGAATTCCTGGGAATCCTGGACACGGCTCAGGAGGAACTCGGGCGGCGGTGGAACGATCAGGGACGGTCCGGCTGCCACGCGGTTACATGACGGGGGCGGACCTCCATGAACGACGAATACCTGGATCTTTCCTTCACCCCGCACGAACGGTATCCCGGTGACTACCCCACCGGGCTGGCCACCGGCCGCCACCGGGGTCCTGCAGAGGACATGTACGCCACGGGCCCCCTGGTAGAGGGCTGGGACCCGGTCGAGGAACTCACGTCCCTCCTGCAGAACGCCGTGACGGCGGAGCAGGCGGGCACGGTGTCGCCGCCCCGTCGCGAGCCTCCGCCGCCGTCCGACGTCGACTTCACGGGCGAGTCGATGGACAACCTGGCGAGAATCACAGCCGAGTTGCCACCCATCCGGCGCCGTACCGTCCGACATCGGAAAGTGCGGTTCCGGCTGCGCTTCCGCTTCACGTGGTTGCAGACCGTCAGCTTTCTGATCGCCGCGCTCGCCGCTGTGATCGTTTCGATGGTGAGCGTCTTCGGCGGCATGGTGGCCTATGCACCTCTGCGGCACGTCGCATCGGCCACGCAGGGCGGAATACTGACCTGGTGGCCGCTTCTGGTCTACGGCCCCTGGATGGTGGCCTCGCTCTCCATCCTGCGCAGCGCCCTTCACCAACGCAGGGCCGTGCACTCCTGGTTCGTCGTTCTGCTTTTCTCCTTCCTTGCGATGTCACTCTGCGTGGCCGAGGCCGACAGGAGTTTCACCGGTGTCGCCGCAGCGGCCCTGCCGACGCTCGCGTCCCTGGCGTGCTTCCAGCAACTGGTCCGCCAGATCACTCTGACCCGGCCACCGCGGAGAAACATCTCCCGCCACCGTCATCGCCAGACGCCCACAAGTGCCAAATCCCCTGCGTCCAAGAGCGGTTCGGCCACTTCGAAGCCGCGTCCCACCGGTGGCGGCTCGGCGTCCCGAAGCTGAACGGGGATCAGGCCGGCTTCCGGTCGGCCTCCCGCGCCGTACGCTCCAGCCGGTCCCGGTGGTTCTCCCACCAGGCCGCGTCGCCCGAGGGCATGCTGTCGTTGCCCTTCTCCATCCCCACCGCGCCGTCCGTGAGTTCGCGCAGGATGTCGGCGTGCCCGGCGTGCCGGTGCGTGTCGGCGATCACGCGGACCACGGCGTGATGCAACGTCACCTCGTCCCTGCCTTCGGGCCACCACGGCACCCTGCCGACCGCGTCCAGCGGCAGCGCGTCGATCGTCGCGTCCGCGTGCGCCCACACGCGGCGGTAGAGGTCCACGATGTACTCGCGGGACTCGTCGGCGGTGGCCCACATGTCGGCGTTGGGTTCACCGCCCGCTGCCATCCAGGGAAGCGGCCCGCCGGACAACGGCCGCCCGAAGGTGTCGCCGAGGTAGCCCAACTCGGCCCCGGTCGCGTGCTTCACCAGGCCCAGGAGGTTGGTGCCGGTCGGTGTGCGCGGGCGGCGGATGTCGTACTCCGAGAGCCCTTCGAGTTTCCACAGCAGGGCCTCGCGGGCGGACTGCAGGTAGAAGTGGAGGTCGGCCTTGGCGTCAGGGGTGGGGGAGGTCATGGGGGCAGTCTGACGTCGGCACGATCTTCGGGCATCGTCTTTTCCCACCGGCTTTCCGCCGCCTGCGGGAGTGCGCCGGGTTCAGCCGCGGGGGAACTCTTCGGTCTTGAGGGTGAGGCCCACGAGGGTGTTGGTCATATCGACGTCGCCGCCGAAAGCGACGGACAGCTCAACGACGTACTCGCCGTCCTTCGGCTGGGTGTAGAGGTGGCACTTGCCCTGGTAGGGGTCGGTGATGAGGTAGACGGGGATCTCGGCGAGGGCGTAGGCGGTCCTCTTGGGGCCGTAGTCGTTCGGGGCCGTGCCCTTCGAGGTGACCTCGGCGACGAACTCGATGTCCCGGTGGGACCAGAGGCCTTTGGAGTCCTTCTTGGCGCCCTCCCGGATCATCGCCACATCCGGGGCATAACCGTTCAGGATGCCCGGGAAGTCGATGCGAACGTCCGACAGGACATTGACGTCCATGCCGAATTCGTCTTCGAGAGCCCGGACGATCCTGCGGATGATCTTCCAGTGGATATCCCGCTGCGGCGCCATGACGATGGTCCCCTCGACGATCTCGACCTTGTAGCCCTCGGGGGTGGTCCGCTCAAGCGACTCGAACAGGCTGTCCAGAGTCAGCTTGCCGCTGTATTCGGCCATCTCGATCCTGTCTTCAAGGACGGTCATCGTGGCGCTCCTCCCCGGCTGCCCCACGGACGAGCACAGCCGCGCAGTACAACGATACGCACGGTGACCAGGACACGCGGAGGCAAACACATGCCCGATCCCGAGGCCGTCGAGGGTCAGCCCTCGTAGGGCTCCCCGACGTCCCACGCCTGATACATCGCGTCCGCGAACGCCCCCGCGATCTTGTGCTCCCCGCTCGCGTTCGGGTGCGTGCCGTCGTACGTGTCGTGGTGGATGTCGTACGACGGCGGAGGCGAGGCCAGCAGGAGCGGGGAGCGGGGCTCGTCCAGGTCGGCGACCGCCTTGGCCAGGAGTTCGTTGAAGCGGGTCACCTGCGTGGCGAAGGGGCCGTCGTCGGCGGCGCGGACGTTCGGGATCACCGGCAGCACGACCATGCGGATACGTGAGTTGGCCGAGCGGGCCGCCGCCACGAAGCGGTGCACGTTCTCCGCCGTCTGTTCCGCATTCGTGTAGAAGCCCAGGTCGATCAGGCCGAGGGAGACGAGCAGGACGTCCGCGCGGCAGGAGCGCACCGCCTCCCCGATCAGCGGAGCCATGTGCAGCCAGCCCTCGCCCCAGCCCGCCAGATGGGCGCGCGGGAAGTCGGGGTCGGCGTACTCGTACGACACCGGCGCGTCCGTCGCCTTGTCGTACAGCGTCTCGCGCGGGCCGACCAGGGCGAACGGGCCGTCGTACGTCTCGCGCAGGTGCTCCCACATCCGGTAACGCCACGTGTGCTCGCCCGCGCTTCCGATCGTCATGGAGTCGCCGACCGGCATGAACCTAAGCATCCGCTCATGATGGACGATCGGGGAGGGATCAGGGAGGGGCCAATGGGACGGGTGAGGTGTGAGGCCTGCCACGCGCGCCGCCCCGTCAGCCGTCCGTGAACACGGGGCCGGGATGGCAGGCTTGGGGACATGCGCCGACCGTTCGCTCTCCTCGCCGGGGTCCTTCTCGTGGGTGCCTTCGCCGCGCCCGCATCCGCCGCCGACGGCGACGGCAAGGGTGACCAGGGGTTCACCATCAAGGACTCGCGCATCACCGAGTCCAGCGGCCTCGCCGCCTCCCACCAGCACCCCGGCATCTACTGGACCCACAACGACAGCGACGACGGGCCGTACCTCTACGCCGTCGACAGCAGTACGGGCAGGACGGTCGCCCGCGTCACCCTCCGCGGCATCGGCTCACCCCGCGACGTCGAGGCCATCTCCATCGGCCCCGACAACCAGATCTACGTCGGCGACATCGGCGACAACCTCGGCGGCAAGTGGCCGTACGTGTGGATCTACCGGCTGCCCGAGCCGAAGAAACTGGTCGACCAGACCGTGCGGGCCACGCAGTACGTGGTCAAGTACACGGACGGGGCGCGCAACGCCGAGTCGCTCGTCGTCGACCCGAAGACCGGGCGCGCCTACATCATCGACAAGAACGAGAACGGCGGGCACCTGTACGAGGGGCCGGCCAGGCTCTCCGCCTCCGGCACGAACTACTTCAAGCCCGTCGCCACCGTCGACCTCTGGGCCACCGACGCCGCGATCTCCCCGGACGGCAAGCAGCTCGCCGTGCGCGGCTACTTCGGCGGGATCTACTACGACTGGAACGGCGGGAAGATCAAACACAAGGGGCGGCTGAACGTGCCGCTGCAGGGGCAGGGCGAGTCCGTCACCTACTCCGTCGACGGCTCGAAGCTCATGTACGGCAGTGAGGGCGCCGACAGCTCCGTGTCGGCGCAGGACGTGCCGGGCGGGAGCGGTGGCTCCAAGTCGCCTTCGGAGAGCGGGAGTTCGGGTGCGTCGAGCGGGAGCGGCGGCAGTGCGGGCGGCAACCTCAAGATCGGCGCGCTCGCCGTCGCCGTCGCGGCAGCGGTCGTCTTCGGAATCCGGCGGCTGCTGCGCCGCTGACTGACGTCGTAACGCTTGACGTGTTCATGTGATGTGGCTTCCATGGAGGTGCCGGGTTGTGGGAGCGCTCCCACTCGTTCCGGGCCCGCGCCTCCCGAGAGGAAGCAGCGACATGTACCGCAGCCTGCGAAGAGCGCTGTGCGCTGTTGCCGCGGCGCTCCTGTTGCCGCTGGGGGCCGGTGCGCACACCGCACACGCGGCCGCCGTCCCCGGTGCCGGCTACTGGCACACCAGCGGCCGTCAGATCCTGGACGCGGCCGGGCAGCCGGTCCGGATCGCCGGGATCAACTGGTTCGGCTTCGAGACCGGCAACCACGTCGTCCACGGTCTCTGGTCCCGTGACTACAAGTCCATGATCGACCAGATGAAGTCGCTGGGCTACAACACCATCCGACTGCCCTACAGCGACGACATCTTCAAGTCCTCGACCGTCCCCAGCAGCATCGACTTCAGCAGCGGCAAGAACGCCGATCTGCAGGGCCTCAACTCCCTGCAGGTCATGGACAAGCTCGTGGCGTACGCCGGCCAGGACGGCCTCAAGGTCATCCTCGACCGGCACCGGCCGGACTCGGGCGGGCAGTCGGCGCTCTGGTACACGGCGGCCGTCCCCGAGTCGACATGGATCGCCGACCTGAAGGCGCTGGCGGCCCGCTACAAGGGCCAGGACACCGTCATCGGCATCGACCTGCACAACGAGCCCCACGACCCGGCCTGCTGGGGCTGCGGCGACACGGCGACCGACTGGCGGCTGGCCGCCGAGCGGGCCGGCGACGCGGTGCTCTCCGCCAACCCCGACCTGCTGGTCTTCGTCGAGGGCGTGCAGACGTACGGCGGTGTGTCGGGGTGGTGGGGCGGCAACCTGATGGGCGTCGCCCAGTACCCGGTGCGGCTCGACGTGGCGAACCGGGTCGTGTACTCCGCCCACGACTACGCGACCAGCGTGGCCCAGCAGCCCTGGTTCAGCGATCCGTCATTCCCCGCCAACATGCCGGGCGTCTGGGACAAGTACTGGGGCTACATCTTCAAGCAGAACATCGCGCCCGTGTGGGTCGGGGAGTTCGGTACGACGCTGTCCTCGACCGTCGACCAGAAGTGGCTGGCGGCGCTGGTGAGTTATCTGCGGCCGACGTCGACGTACGGGGCCGACTCCTTCCACTGGACGTTCTGGTCCTGGAACCCCAACTCCGGTGACACCGGCGGGATCCTGAAGGACGACTGGGTGAGCGTCGACACGGTGAAGGACGGCTATCTGGCGAGCGTCAAGGCGCCGCTCTTTCCCGGCACCGGTACGGGCGGCGGTGGCGGCGGTGGCGGGAGTACGGCCGCGTGCTCGGCCTCCTACACCGTCAGCAGCGACTGGGGCAGCGGCTTCAACGCCGAGGTGAAGGTGACCAACACCGGTACGAGCGCCATCGGTTCCTGGAAGGTGACCTGGACCTGGGGCGGGTCCCAGCAGGTCACGAACATGTGGAACGCGTCGTACACGCAGACGGGATCGTCGGTCACCGCTGTGAACGCCACTCACAACGGAAGTGTGCCGGTGGGTGGTTCGGTGAGTTTCGGGTTCGGGGGAGCCCCTGGGAGCGGGGGTGCGCCGAGCGTGAGCTGTACGGCTGCGTGAGGGCCGTGAGCGGGGGGCGCCCGGTGTGTGCCGGGCGCCCCCCAGGTCACAGGAATCTCAAATCTTGGGCTCATGTGTTTCTTATGTTCGTCCTTCTCCGAAAAAATCCGGCCAGGATCATTAACCTGCCGATCCTGTCCCAACCCCCCACGTTCTGAGAGAAGTTCATGAAGACAAGCGCAGCTGTGCTGTGCGGCACCGCCGTCGTCCTGGCCGGGACGCTCACGGCCGCTCCCGCCGAGGCCGGCACGACGTCCTCGGCGAACGCCGTCCAGACGGCGAAGGTCACCTGGAAGAAGTGCGCCACGGACGCCTACCCGACCCTCCAGTGCGGGACGGTGAAGGTGCCGCTCGACTACGCCAGGCCGCAGGGGCGGAAGATAACCCTGGCCCTGTCCCGGGTCCCGCACACCGCGAGGAAGTTCCAGGGCCCGCTGCTGGTCAACCCGGGCGGTCCCGGTGGCAGCGGCCTCACGCTCGCCGGATTCGTCGCGTCCACGCTGCCCAAGACGGTCGCGTCCCAGTACGACGTCATCGGCTTCGACCCGCGGGGCGTGGGCAAGAGCAAGCCCGCACTCGACTGCAAGCCGGGTTACTTCAACCCGGTGCGGCCGGCGAGCGTCCCCAGCACCCCGGCCATCGAGAAGGCCAACCTGGAGCGCGCCAAGTCCTTCGCCGCCGCCTGCGGCCGCAAGTACGCGGACGTCCTGCCGTACATCAACACGATCAGCGCCGTGAAGGACATGGACTCGATCCGCAAGTCCCTCGGCGCCAAGAAGATCAACTACTTCGGCTACTCGTACGGCACCTACCTGGGCCAGGTCTACGCCAAGCTCTTCCCGCACCGGGTGCGCCGCCTGGTCCTGGACTCGATCGTCAACCCCGACGGGGTCTGGTACGACGACAACATCGGCCAGGACTACGCCTTCGACGCCCGCCACAAGGCGCTCATGGCCTGGATCGCCAAGTACAACTCAACGTACAAGCTCGGCACCGACCCGGCCGCGATCGAGGCCAAGTGGTACGCGATGCAGGCCGAGCTCGCCAAGAAGCCGGCCGGCGGCAAGGTGGGCGCCGCGGAGCTGGAGGACACCTTCCTGCCCGGCGGCTACTACAACGGCTACTGGCCCCAACTGGCCCAGGCGTTCGCCGCGTACGTCAACGACCACAACCCCGCCCCGCTGGTGAAGGCGTACCAGAGCCTCGCCGCCATCGACGCCTCCGGCGACAACGGCTACAGCATCTACGCCGCCGTGCAGTGCCGGGACGTGGCCTGGCCGCGTGACTGGAAGCAGTGGGAGAAGGACAACTGGGCGGTGTACGCCAAGGCGCCCTTCAACGCCTGGAACAACGCCTGGTACAACGCGCCGTGCGCGTTCTGGCCCACCAAGTCGCTGAAGCCGGTGAACGTCGCGAACTCCCAGCTGCCGCCGGTGCTGCTGTTCCAGGCGACGAACGACGCGGCCACCCCGTACCAGGGCGGCGTCACCGTCCACCGCCTGCTCAAGCACTCCAGCCTGGTGGTCGAGCAGGGCGGCGGCAACCACGGCATCTCGCTGAGCGGCAACGCCTGCCTCGACAAGTACCTGGCGAAGTACCTGACCGACGGCACGGTGCCGCGCGGGCACGGCACGGCCGACGCGGTCTGCCAGAAGACCCCGGACCCGAAGCCGCAGAGCACGGCCAAGTCCGCCATGGCCACCGATCAGTCGGCCGACGCGCCGGGCAGTGACGCCCTGCACCGGATGCTGGGCTTCCGCGGCTGAGCGGTACCTGAGCACGAGAAGGGCGCCCGGCACTGTCGCCGGGCGCCCTTCATCGGCGTAGGAGAAGCAGCGGTTACAGCTTCTCGATCACGTAGTCGATGCACTTCGTCAGCGCCTCGACGTCCGCCGGGTCGATCGCCGGGAACATCGCGACGCGCAGCTGGTTGCGGCCGAGCTTGCGGTAGGGCTCGGTGTCGACGATGCCGTTGGCGCGCAGGGTCTTGGCGACGGCGGCGGCGTCGATCTCGTCCGAGAAGTCGATCGTGCCGATGACCTGCGAGCGCTTGGCCGGGTCGGCGACGAACGGGGTCGCGTACTTGGCCTCCTCCGCCCAGGAGTAGAGGCGGGTCGAGGAGTCCTTCGTGCGGGCCGTGGACCAGGCGAGACCGCCCTGGCCGTTGATCCACTCTAGCTGCTCGTTGAGCAGGAAGAGGGTGGCGAGGGCCGGGGTGTTGTACGTCTGGTTCTTGCGGGAGTTGTCGATCGCCGTCGGCAGGCTGAAGAACTCCGGTACGTGGCGGCCGGACGCGTGCACGCGCTCGGCGCGCTCGATCGCGGCCGGGGAGAAGACGCCGATCCACAGGCCGCCGTCGGAGGCGAAGGACTTCTGCGGGGCGAAGTAGTAGACGTCCGTCTCGGACACGTCCACCGGGAGGCCGCCGGCGCCGGAGGTGGCGTCGACCAGGACCAGTGCGTCCTCGTCGGCGCCGGCCACGCGCCTGATCGGCATGGCGACACCGGTGGAGGTCTCGTTGTGGGTGAAGGCGTAGACGTCGACGCCCGCCTCGGCCTGCGGCTCCGGGTGCGTGCCGGGGTCGCTCGCGATGACGGTCGGCTCGGCCAGCCAGGGGGCCAGCTTGGCCGCCTTGGCGAACTTCGAGGAGAACTCGCCGAAATTGAGGTGCTGCGACTTGTTCTCGATCAGGCCGTGCGTCGCGATGTCCCAGAACGCGGTGGAGCCGCCGTTGCCGAGGACGACCTCGTAGCCCTCGGGGAGGGAGAACAGCTCACTGATGCCCTCGCGCACCTTGCCGACCAGGTTCTTGACCGGGGCCTGACGGTGGGAGGTGCCGAGGAGGGAGGTGCCGGTCGCGGCGAGGGCGTCCAGCGCCTCCGTGCGCACCTTGGAGGGGCCAGCGCCGAATCGACCGTCGGCGGGCTTGATGTCAGCGGGAATCTGGATCTCAGCCACGGAGTGAGACTAGCCGGTGGCGGAAACGTGGGTGAAACGTCGTCCGTCCGGTGAGACGGCGGTGTCGTGACCGTCGGACCTGGGGGCTGCGCCCCCAGACCCCCCTTCGGCCTGAACGGCCTCGTCCTCAAACTCCCCCACTCTCGGCTTCGCTCGAGCGGGGGACCCCCACGACGGGCTGGGTATACCCACCCTGGGCTGATTGGCTGGAGGCATGGCAGATCTCGAGGCACGTTTGCGCGAGGTCGTCCGGGGTGAGGTGCGGTTTGACGTTGCCGCCCGGGCGCTGGTCACGATGGACGCGTCCAACTACCGGCGTGTCCCCCTGGGAGTGGTGGCCCCGCGAGACGTCGACGACGTGGCCGCCGTACTGGAGGTCTGCCGAGCGCACGGCGTGCCCGTCGTGCCGCGCGGCGGCGGCACCTCCATCGCCGGGCAGGCCACCGGCACCGGCATCGTCCTGGACTTCACCCGCCACATGAACCGGATCGTGTCCCTGGACCCCGGGACCCGTACCGCCGTCGTCCAGCCGGGGCTGGTCCTGGACCGGCTTCAGGAGGCCGCCGCCCCGCACGGGCTGCGTTTCGGTCCCGATCCCTCCACGCACAGCCGCTGCACGCTCGGCGGGATGATCGGCAACAACTCGTGCGGTTCGCACTCGGTGGCGTGGGGGACCACCGCGGACAGCGTGCGGGAGCTGGACGTGGTCACCGCGCGCGGGGAGCGGTTGCGGCTGGGGCAGGGGTGGGCCGGCGCGCCGGACGGGTTGCGGGGGCTGGTCGAGGGGGAGTTGGCGCGGCTGCGGACCGGGTTTCCTGAGCTGCCCCGCCGTATCTCCGGGTATGCGGTGGACGCGTTGCTGCCGGAGAAGGGGGCCGATGTCGCTCGTTCCTTCTGCGGGAGCGAGGGCACGCTGGGGGTGCTGACGGAGGCCGTCGTACGGCTCGTCGAGGCGCCACGCGCGCGTGCGCTGGCCGTGCTGGCGTACGCCGACGAGAACGGTGCCGCCGAGGCCGCGGCCGGGCTGCTGCCGTACGGACCGCTGACGGTGGAGGGGATGGCGGCCGATCTGGTGCCGCCCACGGCCGGGCTGCCGCGGGGCGGGGCCTGGCTGTTCGTGGAGATGGGAGGGGAGACCGAGGCGGAGGCACGCGCGCGTGCCGAGGCGGTCGTGCGGGCCGCCGATGTCGTCGACTCGCTCGTCGTCACCGATCCGGGCGGGCAGCGGGCGCTGTGGCGGATCCGGGAGGACGCCAGTGGTACGGCGACCCGGATGCCGGACGGGAGCGAGGCCTGGCCGGGCTGGGAGGACTGCGCGGTGCCGCCCGCGCGGCTCGGTGCCTATCTGCGCGACTTCAGGCAGCTGCTGACCTCCCACGGGCTGCGCGGCACCCCGTACGGGCACTTCGGGGACGGCTGCATCCACGTCCGTATCGACTTCGACCTGCTGAGCGAGGCCGGCGTCGGCCGTTTCCGGCGCTTCTCGGAGGAGCTCGCGGACGTGGTCGTGGCGCACGGCGGATCACTGTCCGGGGAGCACGGGGACGGGCAGGCGCGGGCGGAACTGCTTCCGAAGATGTACGGCGAGGACATGGTCGCCCTCTTCGAGCGGGTGAAGGGCTTCTGGGACCCGGACGACCTCCTCAATCCCGGCATGCTGGTCCGTCCGGCCCCGCTCGACGCGAACCTCCGCTTCTCGGTCCTGCCCCGGCAGCCGGTCGACGTGGCCTTCGGGTACCCGTCGGACGGCGGCGACTTCTCGGCGGCGGTGCGGCGCTGCGTGGGCGTCGCCAAGTGCCGTACGACCTCCGTGTCCGGCGCGTCCGTGATGTGCCCGTCCTTCAGGGCGACCGGCGAGGAGGAGCACTCGACGCGCGGGCGTGCCCGGCTGCTGCACGAGATGCTGGCCGGTGAACTGGTCACCGACGGCTGGCGGTCCACGGAGGTCCGGGACGCGCTCGACCTGTGCCTGTCCTGCAAGGGGTGCCGCTCCGACTGCCCGGTCGAGGTCGACATGGCCACGTACAAGGCGGAGTTCCTGCACCACCACTACGCGGGGCGGCGCCGCCCGGCCGCGCACCACAGCATGGGCCGGCTGCCGGAGTGGCTGCGGCTGGTGGACCGCACACGCACCGCCCGGCTGGTCAACTTCCTTGCTTCGGTGGGCCCGTTGGCGGCCCTCGCCAAGCGGCTGGGCGGGATCGCACCCGAGCGGGAGCTTCCGCGGCTGGCGCCGGAGACGTTCAGCCGCTGGTGGCGCAGGAGGACGATGGAACAGGCCCGGCGGATGCCGGCCGAGTTGAAGGAACAGGGGCGGCTGGGCCGTCGTCCGTGGTTCCGCGTTGCGGACGAGGAGGACGAGGACGAGGCCGTGGGAACCCCGTCCGAGGGTGAGGACGAAGACGAGGAGGAAGACACCGACGCTCAGGACTTCGCGCCCTTTGTCACCCTCTGGCCCGACACCTTCACCGAGTACCTCGCCCCCGATGTCGGCAAGGCGGCCCTGCGGGTGCTGGAGGCGGCCGGGATGTCGGTGGTGCAGACGCCGCAGAGGACGTGGAAGAAGGAAGGGCCCTCCGAGTATCAGGAGTGGGGGTACAGCGCAAACCCCCTGACGAGCCGTCGTGGCCGCGTCTGCTGCGGGCTGACATACATCTCGACCGGCCAGCTCGACCGTGCCCGCCAGGTGTTGCGCCGCACCCTCGACCTGCTGGACCCGTTCCTGGACCCCCGGCTGGGTGAGCACTTCCCGGCCTTCGTCGTCCTGGAGCCGAGCTGCGCCGCGGCCCTGCGCACGGATCTGCCGGAGCTGCTGCACGACGACCCGCGCGCCGCCCGCCTCGCCGCCTCGGTCGTGACCTTCGCGGAGGCGCTGGAGCGGTACGCCCCCGACTGGGTGCCGCCCGCCCTCGACCGCCCGGTCACCGGCCAGACCCACTGCCACCAGCATGCGGTCCTCGGTGACGGTGCGGACCGCCGTCTGCGCGAAGCGGCTGGGCTCACGGGTGAGTTGGAGGGCGGGTGCTGCGGTCTCGCGGGCAACTTCGGCTTTGAGAAGGGTCATTACGAGGTGTCGGTGGCCTGCGCGGGGGAGCAGCTGCTGCCGGCGGTGCGGGGCGCGGCGGAGGGGACGGTCGTACTGGCGGACGGCTTCTCCTGCCGGACGCAGTTGGAGCAGCTGGCGGGGGTGCGGGGGAGGCATCTGGCCCAGGTGCTGGCACAGGGGCTGCAGGAGGGGCCGCAGGAGGGGCCACAGGCGGGGCTGGAGGAGCGCCGCCCATGAGTGCGAATTCTGGGCTGTTTCACAGGGTTCAGGCGTGGCAGGCGCCGTCGTGCGCCTACGACCAGTACGTACCTGCGCCGGTCCCCACCGCCCTCCCCGACGGTCGCCCCCTCTTCCGTGACGAGGAGCCCTGGCCTGGCATCTGAGGCCGCGATGTCCACCATTCAGGACAGCTGCAAAATGTGTTCACACACCTGACCGAGTCCACTACCCTGGACCTGGCAGTGCATCGCGATGAACAAATCGTGAACCCCGAGCCGAGCACCTGGACCGCCCGTGACCAGCCCCAGCCCCAGCACCACCGCACCCTCAACGGTGCACACCGCGACGGCCCCGCACCGCCCGGGCTCCCTCGGCCCGGTCGGCCTGGTCCTGGCCGGCGGTGTGTCGGTGCAGTTCGGCGCCGCGCTGGCGGTGAACCTGATGCCGCGGGCGGGCGCGCTCGGCGTGGTCACCCTCCGCCTCCTCGCCGCGGCCGTCGTCCTGCTACTGGTCTGTCGCCCCAAACTGCGCGGCCACTCGCGCACCGACTGGGGCACGGTGATCGTCTTCGGCATCACCCTGGGCGCGATGAACGGCCTCTTCTACCAGGCGGTCGCCCGCATCCCGCTCGGCCCGGCGGTCACCCTGGAGGTCCTCGGCCCGCTCGCCCTGTCGGTCCTGGCCTCGCGCCGCGCGGTCAACGCCGTCTGGGCCGGACTCGCCCTCACCGGCGTCTTCCTGCTCGGCGGCGGAGGCTTCGACGGCCTCGACCCGCTCGGCGTCGCCTTCGCGCTCGGCGCGGGCGCCATGTGGGCGGCGTACATCGTGTTCAGTGCGCGTACGGGCCGGCGGTTCCCGCAGGCGGACGGGCTGGCGCTGGCCATGGCGGTGGGGGCACTGCTGATGCTGCCGCTGGGGATCGCGGAGTCGGGGGCGAAGCTCGCCGACCCGACGACGATCGCGCTGGGCTCGGCGGTGGCCGTCATGTCCTCGGTGCTCCCGTACACCTTGGAAATCCTGGCCCTGCGCCGCCTGCCCGCGCCCACCTTCGCCATCCTGATGAGCCTGGAGCCGGCCCTCGCCGCGGCCGCCGGCTTCCTCATCCTGGGCCAGTCCCTCTCCGCCTGGCAGGCCGCCGCGATCGCCCTGGTCATCGGGGCGAGCATGGGGGCGGTGCGGACGCAGGTGGGGCGGGGGAAGGTGAAGACGCCAGAGGTGGATTTCTGACGGTTGGTGGGTCGTGGTGGGGTGCGGCGGCATTGGAGTCGGGCTCGTGCCTGGATACCAACACGGAGGTCGAGAAGGGAGCGGCGCATGAGTCTGCAGCACACCGAGGCGTCGGGAGACGCGCCGCTGATCCCGCGGCCCGAGCGCACCCCGGCAGCGTTGCGCGCTGCCTGTGCTGTCGTTGCTCCTCAGCTGGTGGCCGCATACGACCAGGCCAAGGACCAGGCTCTTGCGGAAGCCGTCGCGCATGGCTCGTTGGGGCCCGTTCACGCTTACCTTGCCCATTGGGCGGCCCTGATCGAGATCGAACGCCATCCGGGGGCGGCGAAGGCGTACCACCGCGCCGAGTATCTCGGCCACATCGCCTCAGAGCCGACTGAGGCCCGCGAACACCTGACCATCGCCAGCGGCATCTACCGCGCCGCGGCCGAAGCGGTGCGCGCGGAGTGAGCTGGTGCTGGGAGTACGTCCCGGACGAGGAAACCGGGGCGGCCGGGGCGTTGAACGGCTCGTCGGCCGGGATCGCGACGTCGGGAGGGACGGTCGTACCGTGCGATCTCATCGACGGCATGCTCCAGTAGCCGTCAGGGTTTCTCCCAGACCGACACGTGCTGCCGGCTGTCGCTGGTGAAGGGTTCGCGGGTCCAGCCGTCCCACCGGTCGCGCAGCCGCATCCCGGCCAGCCGGGCCATGAGGTCGAGCTCCGAGGGCCAGACGTAGCGGAAAGGGACGGCGAGATACGAACCATGTCCCTCGCCGTCGACCCGCACATGATGCGAGCTCATCGACTGGGTGGCGACGTCGTACAGATCGAACCCGAGCCGTCCGTCTTCCACCCGGAACGGTACGGCGTTCTGCCCGGGCGGCAGCCGGCGCAGATCGGGGACGCCCACCTCGACGACGAAGCGGCCGCCGGGTTCCAGATGCTCGGCCACATTGCGGAAGCAGTCGACCTGGGCGTCCTGCGAGGTCAGGTTATTGATCGTGTTGAAGACGAGGTACGCCAGCGAGAACCGGCCCTCCGCCTTGGCCGTCGCGAAGTCGCCGATCGTCACGCCGATCGCGTCACCCCCTGGCTTGGCCCGCAGCCGCTCGACCATCGCCCGGGACATGTCGATGCCGTGCACCTCCACGCCGCGCCGCGCGAGCGGCAGAGCCACCCGTCCCGTCCCGATGCCGAGTTCGAGCGCGCGCCCGTTCCCGCTCCCGGCAAGCTCCGCCAGCAGCTCGACCACCGGATCCAGCGTGTCCGCCGCGAACATCTCCGCCGTCGACTCGTCGTACCCCGCCGCGACGGACTCCCCGAAGTAACCGTCCTCATCGATCACCGGAGGACCGTACTGCGGGGGCGGCGGGCGGCGCGCCTCAATTTCAGCGGGTTCGCGTTCAGCAATTCACGTTCAGCAGCTCGCGCTGTAGCGGACACAGCCGGGCGGTGGCGAGTGGTCGTGGGTCCACTCCTGCTTCGCGGCCGTCAGCGCTCCGCCGGCCAGGAGGGCCACCAACAGGTGCGCGACCACGGTCCAGCGGGCACGGAAGACTCCTGCGACCACCGCAAGGACGAGTACGGCGATCAGCAGCTCCCGTAACCGCTCCATGTGCGCGAGACCGGCCGCGTCGACCTGCGCCTGGTCGCCCTGCGCCGCCCATACCTCCAGGCCGTAGCCGTAGATCCAGTCCAGCACGAGCCACCCGGTCTCCAGCAGGAACAGGGGGATCGCGAGGGCGAGGTCCACGCCCAGCCGCGTTCTGCGCGACCAGGGACGCCGGCGGCCCGGGCGTACGAGGGTGTCGGTCATGGGTGCAGCGTGTCGCGCCGGGCGGTGACGCGCATGAGCACCCGTACTCAGCCCGCGAGGGCTCTCGACGGAATTCATGCAAGCACGCTTGCTTGTTTCTGAACCCCCTGCCATGCTCGCCCCATGGCTGACCCGACGCCCGTGATCGACGATCTCTGCGCGGAGAGCGAGGAACTCGACCTGCTCGTGGCCGAGTTGAGCCCGGAGCAGTGGGCGCTCGCGACCCCGGCACCCGGCTGGACCGTCGCCCACCAGATCGCGCATCTCGCCTGGACCGACCATTCCTCCGTGCTGGCCGTGACCGACCAGGGCGCCTTCGCCCGCGAGGTCGAGAAGGCGCTGGCCGCGCCCGGGGACTTCGTGGACAACGGTGCGGAGGAGGGGGCGGGGAAGCCGCACGAGCAGTTGCTCGCGGACTGGAGGGCGGGGCGCAAGGCCCTGGCGGACGCCCTGCGGGCGGCGCCGAAGGGGGCGCGTTTCCCCTGGTACGGCCCTCCGATGTCCGTCGCCTCCATGGCCACCGCCCGCCTCATGGAGACCTGGGCGCACGCCGGGGACGTGGCGGACGCGCTGGACGTGGCACGCACCCCCACCGACCGGCTCCGGCACATCGTCCGCCTCGGCGTCCGCACCCGTGACTTCGCCTTCGGCGTGCACGGACTGACTCCGCCGTTCGAGGAGTTCCGTGTCGAACTGACGGCGCCTTCCGGCGAGTTGTGGGTCTACGGCCCCGAAGACGCCACGGACCGCGTCACCGGCCCCGCCCTCGACTTCTGCCTCCTGGTCACCCAGCGGGCCCACCGCACCGACCTCGCCCTGCGCGCGGAGGGCACCGAGGCCGATCGCTGGCTGGACATCGCCCAGGCCTTCGCGGGCCCACCGGGTGACGGACGCCCGCCGAAGGGCGGCACCGCATGACGACCCTCCGCATCGGCAACGCCTCCGGCTTCTACGGCGACCGTTTCGAGGCCATGCGCGAGATGCTCACCGGCGGCGAACTCGACGTCCTCACCGGCGACTACCTCGCCGAGCTGACCATGCTGATCCTGGGCCGCGACCGTCTGAAGGACCCGGCATCCGGATACGCCCGCACCTTCCTCCGTCAGCTGGAGGAGTGCCTCGGCCTCGCGCACGAGCGCTCAGTCAAGATCGTCACGAATGCCGGTGGTCTCAACCCCGCCGGACTCGCCGACGCCGTACGGCAGTTGGCCGACCGGCTCGGCATTCCTGTCCGCGTCGCCCACGTCGAGGGCGACGATCTCAAGGTCAGCTACCCGGACAGCCTCGCCGCCCACGCCTACCTCGGCGGCTTCGGCATCGCGGACTGCCTCCGGGAGGGCACGGACGTGGTCGTCACCGGGCGCGTGACGGACGCGGCGCTGGTCACCGGGCCCGCCGCCGCGCACTTCGGGTGGGGGCCCAGGGAGTACGACCGGCTCGCGGGAGCCGTCGTCGCCGGGCATGTACTGGAGTGCGGCACGCAGGCGACCGGGGGCAACTACGCCTTCTTCAACGAGCGTGCGGGTGACCTCCGGCACCCCGGATTCCCCCTCGCCGAACTCCACGAGGACGGCACCTGCGTCATCACCAAACATCCCGGCACCGGCGGTTTCGTCGACGTCGGCACGGTCACCGCGCAGCTGTTGTACGAGACGGCCGGCGCCCGGTACGCGGGACCGGACGTGACGGCCCGACTGGACACGATCCGCCTCACCCAGGACGGCCCCGACCGCGTCCGCATCGAGGGCGTGCGCGGCGAGGCCCCGCCCCCCACCCTCAAGGTCGGCCTCAACCGCCTCGGCGGCTTCCGCAACGAGGTCGCCTTCGTCCTCACCGGCCTCGACATCGAAGCCAAGGCGGCCCTTGTGCGGGAACAGATGGAGGCCGCTTTCGCGGAGGCCAAGTCCCGGCCGGGCGAGGCCCGTTGGGATCTCGTCCGCACCGACCGCCCCGATGCGCCGACGGAGGAGACGGCGAGCGCGCTGCTCCGGCTCGTCGTACGGGACCGGGACGAGGCGATGGTCGGTCGCGCCCTGAGCGGAGCCGCCGTAGAACTGGCACTGGCCAGCTACCCCGGCTTCCATGTGCTGGCGCCACCCGGAAAGGGCGCGCCTTATGGGGTCTTCGAGGATGTGTACGTCCCCCATGGTGCCGTCGACCATGTGGCGGTCCTCCACGACGGGCGCCGGGTTCCTGTGGCCCCGGCCCACGACACCCTCGTACTCGAAAACCTCCCGAGCCCTGAGCTGCCCGAACCGCTCCCGGGCGGGGCCACCCGGCGCGCCCCGCTCGGTCTGGTCGCCGGCGCCCGCAGCGGGGACAAGGGCGGAGACGCCAACGTAGGCGTCTGGGTCCGTACGGACGAGGCCTGGCGGTGGCTCGCCCACGAGCTGACGGCGGACCGCTTCCGCGAACTGCTCCCGGAGAGCCGCGACCTGCCCGTCACCCGCCACGTCCTGCCGAACCTCCGCGCCCTCAACTTCGTCGTCGAGGGCATCCTCGGCGCGGGCGTCGCCGCCCAGCACCGTTTCGACCCGCAGGCCAAGGCCCTCGGCGAATGGCTGCGCTCCCGCCACCTGGACATCCCGGAGGCCCTGCTGTGACCGTTCTGCCGACCACCCTGGACACCACCGGGCCGGAGTACCGGGCCAACCGAGAAGCCATGCTCGCCAAGCTCGCCGACCTCGACGCCGAGCACGCCAAGGCCCTCGCGGGCGGCGGCGAGAAGTACGTCGCACGGCACCGCAAGCGCGGCAAGCTGCTCGCCCGCGAGCGCATCGAACTGCTCCTCGACCCGGACACGCCCTTCCTGGAACTGTCACCGCTCGCGGCCTGGGGAAGCGAGTACGCGGTGGGTGCCTCGCTCGTCACCGGCATCGGTGTGGTGGAGGGGGTCGAATGCCTGATCACCGCCAATGATCCGACCGTGCGGGGCGGCGCCAGCAACCCCTGGTCGCTGAAGAAGGCCCTGCGGGCCAACGACATCGCGCTTGCCAACCGCCTCCCCTGCATCAGCCTGGTGGAGTCGGGCGGTGCCGATCTGCCCTCCCAGAAGGAGATCTTCATCCCCGGGGGCGCCATCTTCCGGGACCTGACGAGGCTGTCGGCGGCCGGGATCCCCACCGTCGCCGTCGTGTTCGGGAACTCGACCGCCGGGGGCGCGTACATCCCCGGCATGTCCGACCACGTGATCATGGTCAAGGAACGCGCGAAGGTCTTCCTCGGCGGTCCGCCCCTGGTCAAGATGGCGACCGGCGAGGAGAGCGACGACGAGTCGCTGGGCGGTGCCGAGATGCACGCGCGCGTGTCCGGTCTCGCCGACTACTTCGCCGTCGACGAACCGGACGCACTGCGCCAGGCCCGGCGGGTGGTCGCCCGCCTCAACCACCGCAAGGCCCACGGCGATCCAGGACCGGCCGAACCCCCCAAGTACTCCGCCGACGAGCTGCTGGGCATCGTCCCGGAGGACCTGAAGACCCCCTTCGACCCGCGCGAGGTCATCGCCCGGATCGTCGACGCCTCCGACTTCGACGAGTTCAAGCCGCAGTACGGGACCAGCCTGACGACCGGCTGGGCCACCCTGCACGGCTATCCGCTGGGCGTCCTCGCGAACGCCCAGGGCGTCCTCTTCAGCGAGGAGTCGCAGAAGGCGGCCCAGTTCATCCAGCTGGCCAACCAGCGCGACATCCCGCTCCTCTTCCTGCACAACACCACCGGCTACATGGTCGGCAAGGAGTACGAGCAGGGCGGCATCATCAAGCACGGCGCGATGATGATCAACGCTGTCTCCAACTCGAAGGTGCCTCATCTGTCGGTGCTGATGGGCGCCTCGTACGGCGCCGGTCACTACGGCATGTGCGGCCGCGCCTACGACCCCCGCTTCTTCTTCGCCTGGCCCAGCGCCAAGTCGGCCGTCATGGGCCCGCAGCAGCTCGCCGGCGTCCTCTCCATCGTCGCCCGGCAGTCGGCGGCCGCCAAGGGGCAGCCGTACGACGAGGACGGGGACGCCGCCCTGCGGGCCATGGTGGAGCAGCAGATCGAGTCCGAGTCGCTGCCGATGTTCCTGTCCGGGCGGCTCTACGACGACGGTGTCATCGACCCGCGCGACACCCGCACGGTCCTGGGCCTGTGCCTGTCGGCCATCCACACGGCGCCGTACGAGGGTGCGCGCGGCGGCTTCGGCGTCTTCCGGATGTGAGGCTCATGATTACTTCTGTCCTGGTGGCGAACCGCGGCGAGATCGCCTGCCGTATCTTCCGCACCTGCCGTGAGTTGGGAATCCGGACGGTCGCGGTGCACTCCGACGCCGACCAAAACGCGCTCCACGCGCGCGTGGCCGACACGGCGGTACGGCTGCCCGGCGCGGCGCCCGCGGAGACGTACCTGCGCGGCGACCTGATCGTGAAGGCGGCCGTCGCAGCCGGCGCGGACGCCGTACACCCCGGCTACGGCTTCCTCTCCGAGAACGCCGACTTCGCACGCGCCGTCATCGACGCCGGCCTGACCTGGATCGGACCGCCCCCCGAGGCCATCGAGGCGATGGCGTCCAAGACACGCGCCAAGGAGCTCATGGGGATCGCGTCCCTGGAACGAGGGCGGATCACCGAGGCCGACCTGCCCGTCCTGGTGAAGGCGGCCGCGGGCGGCGGAGGACGCGGCATGCGCATCGTGCGCCGCCTGGAGGATCTCGACGCCGCCCTGGAGGGCGCACGGGCCGAGGCCGCGAGCGCCTTCGGCGACGGCGAGGTCTTCGTCGAGCCCTACCTGGAGCACGGCCGCCACGTCGAGGTCCAGGTCCTCGCGGACACACACGGCACGATCTGGACCCTGGGCACCCGCGACTGCTCCCTCCAGCGCCGCCACCAGAAGGTCATCGAGGAGGCACCGGCGCCCGGCCTCTCGCAGAGTCTCACGGAGGACCTGTACGCGCTGTCCGTGCAGGCCGTGTGCGCCGTCGCCTACGAGGGCGCCGGCACCGTCGAGTTCCTGGTCGCCGACGGCCGCGCGCACTTCCTGGAGATGAACACCCGCCTCCAGGTCGAACACCCCGTCACGGAAGTGGTCTTCGGCATCGACCTCGTGGCCCTGCAGATCCGGGTAGCCGAAGGCCACCGCCTGGAAAACGACCCTCCACGCGCGCGTGGCCATGCGATCGAGGCCCGCCTCTACGCCGAGGACCCGGCGCACGACTGGACCCCGCAGACCGGCACGCTGCACCGCCTGACCGCCCCCGAAGGCATCCGCCTGGACACGGGTTACGGCGACGGAGACGACATCGGCGTCCACTACGACCCGATGCTCGCGAAGGCCGTCGCGCACGCCCCCACGCGCGCGGAGGCCGTCCGCAGACTGGCCGGAGCCCTGGAGCGCACCACGATCCACGGCCCGACCACCAACCGCGACCTGCTCGTCCGCTCCCTGCGCCACAAGCAGTTCACGTCGGCCGACATGGACACGGCCTTCTACGAGCACCACCTCCCCGAACTGACGAGCAGCGGGACGGGCGACCCCTACGCCCCCTTGGCCGCCGCCCTGGCCGACGCCCGATCCCGCCCCTCCCGCTTCGGTGGCTTCCGCAACCTCCCCTCCCAACCGCAGACCAAGCGCTACGCGACGGCAGGCGAGGAACACGAGGTCCGCTACCGCCACACGCGGGAGGGCCTGACGGCCGACGGGGTGCGGGTCGTACACGCGGACGCGAGTCTCGTCGTACTCGAAGTGGACGGCGTACAGCGGAAGTTCGAGGTGGCACGGTACGGCGACGACGTCTACGTGAACACCACCCACCTCACCGCTCTGCCCCGCTTCCCCGATCCCACCACCCAGCACGCACCGGGCTCCCTCCTGGCGCCCATGCCGGGCACGGTCGTGAGGGTGGCCGAGGGATTGACCGTAGGAGCCGCTGTGAAGGTCGGAGAGCCCCTGCTCTGGCTGGAGGCGATGAAGATGCAGCACAAGATCACAGCGCCGGTCACGGGGACGCTCACGGACCTTCCGGTGACCCCGGGACAGCAGGTGACGGTCGGCATGTTGCTTGCGGTTGTACAGCTGACCTAAGGGGCGCGGGGAACTGCGCGACCAGCCACAACCAACCCGCACCCCGAAGGAGCCCTGATGGCCCTCATCGAATCCGAAGAACACAAAGCCCTCCGATCGGCGGTCGCCGCCCTCGGCAAGCGCCACGGCCGCACCTTCGACCGAGAAGCCCTCTGGGCAGAAGCAGCCAAGCTCGGCTACCTCGGCGTCAACCTGCCGGAGGCATACGGCGGCGGAGGCGGCGGCATCGCAGAACTCTCCATCGTCCTGGAGGAGCTCGGCGCCGCAGGCTGCCCCCTCCTCATGATGGTCGTATCCCCGGCGATCTGCGGCACAGTGATCGCGCGCTTCGGAACCGAGGACCAGAAGCGCACATGGCTGCCAGGCCTCGCTGACGGCACCCGAACCATGGCCTTCGGCATCACGGAACCGGACGCCGGCTCCAACAGCCACCGCATCACCACCACGGCCCGCCGCGACCCCGACACCGGCGACTGGCTACTGACCGGCCGCAAGGTCTTCATCTCCGGCGTGGACCTGGCGGACGCGACCCTCATAGTCGGCCGCACCGAGGACGCCCGCACCGGCACCCTCAAGCCCTGCCTCTTCATCGTCCCCCGGGACGTGCCCGGCTTCACCCGCCGCCGGATCGACATGGAACTCCAGGCCGCGGAGAAGCAGTTCGAGCTGACCCTGGACGACGTACGCCTCCCCGCTGACGCCCTCGTGGGCGACGAGGACGCAGGCCTCCTCCAGCTCTTCGCCGGCCTCAACCCCGAACGCATCATGACCGCCGCCTTCGCGATCGGCATGGGCCGCTACGCGCTCGCGCAGGCGATCACATACGCCCGCGACCGCACCGTCTGGAAAACCCCCATCGGCGCCCACCAGGCCATCGCCCACCCCCTCGCCCAGGCGCACATCGACCTCGAACTCGCCCGCCTGATGATGCAGAAAGCGGCATACCTGTACGACGCCGGAGACGACGTCGGCGCAGGTGAGGCCGCCAACATGGCCAAGTACGCGGCCGGGGAGGCCTGCGTGAGAGCCGTCGACCAGGCCGTGCACACCCTCGGCGGAAACGGCCTCACCCGCGAATTCGGACTCGCCTCGTTGATAACAGCCGCACGCGTGGCTCGTATTGCTCCGGTGAGCCGGGAGATGATTCTCAACTACGTCTCCCACCAGACTCTGGGCCTTCCCAAGTCGTACTAGACCGTCGTGGCCGCCTTGGAGGAACCGTGTTCCGCAGCGAGTACGCAGACGTCCCGCCCGTAGAACTCCCCATCCACGAAGCGGTGCTCGGCCGGGCCGCCGAGTACGGGGACGCGCCCGCCCTCATCGACGGAACCGACGGCACCACCCTCACGTACGAACAACTGGACCGCTTCCACCGGCGCATCGCGGCCGCGCTCGCCGAGGCCGGCGTACGCAAGGGCGACGTGCTCGCCCTGCACAGCCCCAACACCGTCGCCTTCCCGACCGCCTTCTACGCGGCCACCCGCGCGGGAGCCTCCGTCACCACCGTGCACCCACTGGCCACCGCCGAGGAGTTCGCCAAGCAGCTGCGGGACTCGGCGACCCGCTGGATCGTCACCGTCTCACCCCTGCTGGAAACGGCACGCAGGGCCGCCGAACTCGCCGGCGGCGTCGAAGAGATCTTCGTCTGCGACAGCGCGCCCGGACACCGTTCCCTGATCGACATGCTGGCCTCCGCCGCCCCCGAGCCGGAGGTCGACATCGACCCCGCAGCGGACGTCGCCGCACTGCCTTACTCCTCGGGCACCACCGGCATCCCCAAGGGCGTCATGCTCACGCACCGCCAGATCGCCACCAACCTCGCCCAGCTCGAACCCGTCATGCCGGCCGGCCCCGGCGAACGCATCCTCGCCGTCCTGCCCTTCTTCCACATCTACGGCCTGACGGCCCTCATGAACGCACCCCTCAGGCAGGGCGCCACGGTCGTCGTCCTCCCGCGCTTCGAACTCGAAACCTTCCTCGCAGCCATCCAGAACCACCGCATCACCAGCCTGTTCGTGGCCCCGCCCATCGTCCTGGCCCTCGCCAAACACCCCCTGGTCGCCCAGTACGACCTGTCGTCCCTGAAACACGTCATCAGCGCCGCCGCCCCCCTGGACGCCGGGCTCGCCGCCGCCTGCTCCCAGCGGCTCGGCCTGCCACCCGTCGGCCAGGCCTACGGCATGACGGAACTGTCACCCGGCACCCACGTCGTCCCCCTCGACGCCATGGACGAGGCGCCCCCCGGAACCGTCGGCAAACTCATCGCAGGCACCGAGATGCGCATCGTCTCCCTCGACGACCCCGACAAGGACCTCGGCATCGGCGAGTCCGGCGAGATCCTCATCCGCGGCCCCCAGATCATGAAGGGCTACCTCGGCCGCCCCGACGACACCGCCGCGATGATCGACCCGGAGGGCTGGCTGCACACCGGAGACGTGGGCCACGTCGACGCCGACGGCTGGCTGTTCGTCGTCGACCGCGTCAAGGAACTCATCAAGTACAAAGGCTTCCAGGTGGCCCCCGCCGAACTCGAAGCCCTCCTCCTCACCCACCCCGGCATCACCGACGCGGCCGTCATCGGCGTCTACAACGACGACAACAACGAAGTCCCGCACGCGTACGTCGTCCGCCGGCCCACCGCCACCGACCTCTCCGAAGGAGAGGTCATGATGTACGTCGCCGAACGCGTCGCCCCCTACAAACGCGTCCGCCGGGTCACCTTCATCGACAGCATCCCGCGGGCCGCCTCCGGCAAGATCCTCCGCCGTGAACTGCGGGAACTGCAGGAGCGCACATGACATTGATCGGACGTGCACGCGCGCGTGGCATCAGAACCCTCAGCCTCGACTCCCCGGCCAACCGCAACGCGCTCTCCGCGGCACTCGTGGGAGAACTGGCCGCCGCACTGACGGACTGCGCCAAGGACACCGACGTACGCGCGATCGTCCTCACCCACACCGGCAACACGTTCTGCGCGGGCGCCGACCTCCGCGACCCGCCGGCCCCGGACGCACTCGTCGGGTTGCTGAGGCAGATCGTCGAGCTGCGCAAACCGGTCGTGGCCCGCGTCACCGGCCACGTACGCGCAGGCGGCCTCGGCCTCCTGGCGGCCTGCGACATCGCAGCAGCATCCGGGGAGGCGACCTTCGCATTCACCGAGGTACGGATCGGCGTGGCCCCGGCGGTCATCTCCCTGCCCCTGCTCCCGCGCACGGACCCCCGAGCCCTCGCCCGCTACTACCTCACCGGCGAACGCCTCGACGCGACCGAGGCGGCCCGAATCGGCCTCCTGACCGTCACCGGCGACGACGTGGATGCCGTACTGGAACCGATCCTGGACGGACTGCGCCGAGCCGCCCCGCAGGGCCTGGCCGAGACGAAAGCGCTGCTCACAGCTAAGGTGCTCGAAACATTCGACCGGGACGCGGCCGACCTCACCGCACTCTCGGCCCGGCTGTTCGCCTCCCCGCAGGCCCGCGAGGGGATGACGGCCTTCCTGGAACGACGGGATCCCCCATGGGTGCTGTGACCACGGACAACAGTGTCGAACGCGCCGACCGCGTGCCCAAACAGGACCGCAGCCGAGCCACCCGGCAGCGCCTCCTGGAAGCCGCCGTGGCCTGCCTCGCCGAACACGGCTGGGCGGGCTCCACGGTCTCCGTCGTCGCCGAACGCGCCGGCGTCTCCCGCGGCGCCGCCCAGCACCACTTCCCGACCCGCGAGGACCTCTTCACCGCAGCCGTCGAATACGTCGCCGAAGAACGCTCGACAGCCCTCCGCGCCCTGTTCCCGCAGGGCGCGGCAGGCGACCGACGGGCAGTCGTGTCGGCCCTCGTCGACCTCTACACCGGCCCCCTCTTCCGCGCCGCCCTCCACCTCTGGGTCGCCGCCTCCAACGAGGACCAGCTCCGCCCCCGCGTCACAGAACTCGAAGCCCGCGTCGGCCGCGAAACCCACCGCATAGCAGTGGACCTCCTCGCCGCCGACGAATCCCGCCCCGGCGTACGCGAAACCGTCCAGGGACTCCTGGACATGGCCCGCGGCCTCGGCCTCGCCAACCTGCTGACGGATGACGGGGGGCGGCGGGAAGGGGTCGTGGCGCAGTGGGCTGCGCTGCTGGACGAGGCACTGGACTGAACCCCAGGGTCCACGCTCCGGCCCGCAGCCGCCCGTGTTCCTGACCGCCCTCTCAGCGGGCGATGCCCTCGTACCCCTCGATCTCCGAAGGAAGCCGCACACCCGGCCCCACATACCGCGCAGACGGCCGCACCAGCCGTCCCGTCCGCTTCTGCTCCAGAATGTGCGCCGACCACCCGGCCGTGCGGGCGCAGGTGAACATCGAGGTGAACATGTGCGCAGGCACCTCGGCGAAGTCGAGAACGATCGCCGCCCAGAACTCGACGTTCGTGGCCAGGACACGGTCCGGACGCCGTGCGTGCAGCTCCTCCAGCGCCGCCTTCTCCAGCGCCTCGGCCACCTCGAACCGCGGAGCGCCCAGCTCACGGGCCGTACGGCGCAGCACGCGCGCGCGTGGATCCTCGGCGCGGTACACGCGGTGCCCGAAGCCCATCAGCCGCTCACCCTTGTCGAGGGCCTGCTTGACGTACGCCTCAGCGTCCCCGGTCCGCTCGATCTCCTCGATCATGCCCAGCACCCGGGAGGGCGCGCCGCCGTGCAGCGGTCCGGACATCGCTCCTACGGCGCCGGAGAGCGCCGCGGCGACATCCGCCCCGGTGGAGGCGATGACGCGGGCCGTGAAGGTGGACGCGTTCATGCCGTGCTCGGCGGCGGAGGTCCAGTAGGCGTCGACGGCGGCGACGTGCTTGGGGTCGGGCTCGCCCCGCCAGCGGATCATGAAGCGCTCGGTGATCGAGTGGGCTTTGTCGATCTCCCGCTGCGGAACCATGGGCCGGCCCTGGCCGCGGGCCGACTGGGCGACGTAGGAGAGCGCCATGACGGCGGCTCGGGCCAGGTCCGCGCGGGCCTGCTCGGCGTCGATGTCGAGGAGGGGCTTGAGACCCCAGACGGGTGCCAGCATGGCCAGCGCCGACTGGACGTCCACCCGGATGTCGCCGGAGTGCACGGGGATCGGGAACGGCTCGGCGGGCGGCAGACCGGGGTTGAAGGCGCCGTCGACGAGCAGCCCCCAGACGTTCCCGAAGGAGACGTGACCGACCAGGTCCTCGATGTCGACGCCCCGATACCGGAGGGCGCCGCCCTCCTTGTCCGGTTCGGCGATCTCCGTCTCGAACGCGACGACTCCCTCGAGTCCGGGTACGAAGTCGGACATCAGGCGGCTCCTCATGATGTGTACGACAGATGTGTACGGCAGAAAAACGGCGGCTCGGCCGTTGGATCCCCGGTCGCTTCGTGCGACTCGTGGTCCTGGGTGGCCACCCTGGTGATGCCCCGTTCGGCTGGTCGCTCAACCAGAACGCACCTGCACGATATCCCCGAGTGCCAACTTTGGGGAGGCTTCGCGGCACTCAGTGCCACAGGTGCTCGCCGCCTGCGACGAGTGCCCATGCCGAAATCATGACGGACGGCATGGCGAACGGCACCTGCACATACGGCAGGATGACGGGGTGACCGACCGAGACGCCGTCCCCCTCGATCCTGCCTCGATGCGCAAGCAGTACCGGGCCGAGGGCCTCGCCGAGTCCGATCTGGCCGCCACTCCGGTGGCGCAGTTCGCGCGCTGGTTCCAGCAGGCCGCGACTCAGGCCCACCTCTTCGAGCCGAACGCCATGGTCGTCTCCACGGCGAACGCCGAAGGCCACCCCACCTCCCGCACCGTACTGCTGAAGCACTTCGACGAGCAGGGCTTCGTCTTCTACACCAACTACGACTCCCGCAAGGCCCGCGACCTCGCCGAGAACCCGTACGTCTCGCTCCTGTTCCCCTGGCATCCGATGGCCCGCCAGGTCATCGTCACGGGCATCGCCCGCCGCACCGGCCGTGACGAGACCGCCGCCTACTTCCGCACCCGTCCGCACGGTTCGCAGCTCGGTGCCTGGGCCAGCGCCCAGTCGAGCGTGATTTCCACCCGCGCCGACCTGGACGCCTCGTACGCCGAACTGGCCGCCCGCTACCCGGAGGGCGAGCAGGTCCCGGTCCCGCCGAACTGGGGTGGTTTCCGGGTCGCCCCGCAGGCGGTGGAGTTCTGGCAGGGCCGTGAGAACCGGCTGCACGACCGCTTGCGGTATGTGGCGGAGGCGGACGGGGGGTGGCGGGTGGAGCGGCTCAGTCCCTGAGAGCGCCGGAACGCAGACGACCCGCGAGCTCTGGTCCCTCCGCCTCGGCGGAGGAGCCGGCCGGACGTACCGGCGAGCTCGCGGGTCGGGTGACTGCTTGGGATTGGGCCGGCTGCACGGTTCTCTCCCGTGCCGGTCCGGCACCGCACTCGGTGTGGTGGCGAGCCGCTAGCCCGCAGTCACCTCACGCGTCCGGTATTCATACATCTGCCGAACCACCTCCCTTCTCGTGTAAGCCACACCCTAAGAACCGGTCGGCGCACGATCAACCACTTTTTTTGATGCGGGCCGGTGACCTAGCTTTCCGACCATGACGGAGCGACGCGCGATCCTCAGTGGATCGACCTTCGAGGAGCAGATCGGTTACGCACGGGCCGTGGTCGACGGGGACTGGGTGCACGTATCCGGGACCACCGGGTTCGACTACTCGACCATGACGATCTCGGACGACGTCGTCGAGCAGGCCGAGCAGTGTGTGCGGAACATCGGGGCGGCGCTCGCGGAGGCGGGGTGCGGGCTGGCCGATGTGGTGCGGGTGCGGTATCTGCTGCCCGAGCGGGAGGACTTCGAGCCGTGCTGGCCGGTGCTGCGGAAGGTGTTCGGTGAGGTGCGGCCTGCGGCGACGATGATGGTGGTCGGGCTTGCGGATCCGCGGATGAGGATCGAGATCGAGGTGTACGCGCGGCGCAGGGGGCTGCGGATCGAGGCCGTGCACGGGGAGAACATGCTGCGGGAGTGGCAGTACGTCCACAACGCGATCGTGCCGCCTGCTGCCATGTCCCTCGACGAGGCGCGGGAGCGGCTGGGGCGTTATCGGCTGGAGAACGCGTATCTGGGGGACCGGCTGGTCGGCTGTTCCACCGTGCGGCCACCGCAGGGGGAGGAGGCGGTGGCGACGGTCATCGCGCGCGTGCTGCCCGAGTATCGGGGGCGGGGGTTCGGGGCTGCCCTGTACGAGCGGGGGCTCGCGCACGCGCGCGTGCTGGGTGCGAAGGGCGTTGAGACGTGCGTTCTGGCGGCCAATGGCGACGGGCTTCGGTTTGCCGAGAAGTATGGGTTCGTCGAGGTCGAGCGGTATGTGCTCGACGGGGAAAGCGATCTGTGGGTTGATCTTCGGCTGAGGGAGGGGTGATCGTGGGGGGTGGAGGTGGCTTACAACGATTCCTTCAATCTTGGGGAACTCGGTGTGTGCTGCGTCACGTTCCAGTTAGATGATTGCGAGTGAGCGAACCGACGCGCCGTACGCGCGGACGCAGCTTGGCAGGGGGTCCAGGTGAGTGCTTCCCGGCGTAGTGGGACCACCGACGAGCTGGGGCCCGATGAGCCCGAGCGGGCTGGTCCGGTGGGGCCTGACGGCTCCGATCTGCTGGCCGCGCTGCTCGACGGGATGGATGCGGCGCTGTGTGCCTTCGACGCGGGCGGGGTCGTAACCCATTGGAATCGTGAGGCCGAGCGGATTCTGGGGTGGACCGCGGCCGAGGCGGTGGGTCGGCACGGGTTCGCGGGGTGGGCCGTGCGTCCTGCGGACGCCGAGGAGGTCGAGGGGCGGCTGATGTCCGCCATGGAGGCCCCGGGGCGGCAGGTGCACGAGTTCGCGCTGCTGACGAAGGACGGCGGGCGGGTGCTGGTGCGGACGCAGTCCGCGGCGGTGCGCGGGCCCGACGGGAAGCCCGCGGGTGTGTACTGCGCCTTCAGTGAGGTGCATGCACAGATCGATCTGGAGCGGTCGATCGCGCTCAGCGAGGCGTTGTTCGAGGACGCGAGCTGGGGTGTCGTGCTGGTCGATGCCGATCTGCGGCCCGCGGTGGTGAATGCGCATGCGGCGCGTGCGCTCGGCATCGGGCGTACGTCGGCTTTGGGGCGGCCGCTGGGGGAGTTGCTCGCCCAGGGTGTGGAGGAGCTGGAGAGTGCGCTCACGCATGTGCTGGCGGAGGGTGCGCCGCCGGCGCCGGCCGAGATCTGGGTGAGTGTGCGTACGCCGGAGGGTGATCAGCGGCGGTGCTGGCGCTGCGGCTTCGTACGGCTGGCGTCGCCGCTCGCGGAGGAGCCGGTGCCGTTGGGTGTCGCGTGGCTCTTCCAGGACGTGACGGAGGGCAAGCAGGGCGAGCAGGAGGCGGCGCTGCTGCGGTTCCGGACCAATCAGCTGCACCGGGCGGCCCGGGCGGCCGCGGAGTGCGAGGACCCGGGTGAGGCGGCGACCGTCCATCTCGACTTCGCGCTCGCCGGGTTCGCCGACCATGCGCTGATCGACCGGGTGGCGGGCGGTGCGGTGGCCGACGGGGCGGCGGAGGGGCCCGTACGGCTGGTGCGGGTCGCTGCGACGCCGTCCGGGGCGCCGGGGCCGAGTCTGCTGACCGGGCAGGCGGGGTTGCCGGTGCGGTACGGGCAGGGGCATCCGGCGTTGCAGTGCGTGGAGCGGACGGGGTCCGTGCGGGCGAGCGTGGGTGCGGTGGCGGCGGAGCAGGCGCGGGAGTGGGCGTTGGCTCGGCAGTGGCCGGAGGATGCGGTGCACGCGTTGTGTGCGGTGTTGCGGAGTCGGGGGCGGACGCTCGGGGTCGTGACGTTCCTGCGGGGGAGTGGGCGGAGTCAGTTCGAGCGGGTGGATGCCGTGTACGCGGAGGACGTTGCTGTTCGGATTGCTGCGGCGTTGGATCTGGCTGGGGTGGTGGGGCGGTAGCGCGGCCGGGCGGCACGAATGCCCTCAGGCTGCGCCGATTCCTACTGCTGGTAGAAGATCCGGTCCCCGTACTCCTCCATGACCCGGCTGTTCCACTCGTGGCCGCCGTCCACGTTCCCGGACCGGAGCAGGGGTGGCTCGATGCCGCGTTCGGCGAGTGTGCCTGCTGCTGTGGCCATGACTGCCTGCAGGATTGCGCTGGTGACGACGGTGGAGGCCGGGGCGAAGGGGGCGGGGATGGTGTCGAGGGTGAGGGTGGCGTCGCCGATGGGGATCTTGGAGTCGAGGACGATGTCGCAGTGGTCGCGCAGATAGGTGCCGGAGGTGTGCCGGGACCGGGTCTCGGTCGCGTACGCCACTGAGGTCACGCCGATCACCTTCACGCCGAGCGTGCGGGCGTGCATGGCCATTTCGACGGGGAGGGCGTTGCGGCCGGAGAGGGAGATGATCACCAGGGTGTCCCCGGCGCGGAGCGGCGAGGAGTCGAGGACGGCGGTTGCGAGGCCGTCGACGCGCTCCAGGGCGGAGCCCAGCGTGGCCGGCATCACGTCGACGCCGACGACGCCCGGTACGGCGAGCAGGTTCATCAGGGCGAGGCCGCCCGCGCGGTAGACGACGTCCTGGGCGGCGAGGGAGGAGTGGCCGGCACCGAAGGCGAAGAGTCGTCCGCCGTCCGCGACGGTGTCGGCGAGCAGGGTGCCGGCCGCGGTGATGGACTGTGCCTCCTCGTCCCGGACCCGTTGCAGGAGGTCGATCGCGGCGTCGAAGAACTGGTCGGCCAGTTTGCCGTCGCTCATGCGGGTCCTTCCGGGGCGGTGTGGGGGTCCGGGCGCGGATGTGTCGCGGATCACCGTGCGGTCTGGACCAGTGCCGTGTCAATACGGGGGTGAGCGGCCCGGCGTAACCCCGTGGTTTCAACGGCGCGGCACGGTTGTCGGTGGTATGCGTCAGAATTGAATCCAGGGCCAGCGCACGCGCCGGGAAGCTGTCGTGCTTCCGGCAGTACTCATCGAGGGGCACGTATGTCCGGACTGATCGACACCACGGAGATGTATCTCCGCACCATCCTCGAGCTGGAGGAGGAAGGTGTGGTCCCCATGCGCGCCCGGATCGCCGAGCGGCTGGACCAGAGCGGGCCGACCGTCAGCCAGACCGTGGCGCGGATGGAGCGGGACGGTCTCGTCTCCGTCGCGACGGACCGCCATCTGGAGCTCACGGACGAGGGCCGCCGGCTGGCGACGCGCGTGATGCGCAAGCACCGGCTCGCCGAGTGTCTGCTGGTCGATGTGATCGGCCTGGAGTGGGAGCAGGTTCACGCGGAGGCGTGCCGCTGGGAGCACGTGATGAGCGAGGCCGTGGAGCGGCGCGTGCTGGAGCTGCTGCGGCACCCGACGGAGTCGCCGTACGGCAACCCGATCCCGGGTCTGGAGGAGCTGGGCGAGAAGGACGGCGCGGACCCGTTCCTGGACGAGGGCATGGTGTCGCTGGCGGACCTCGACCCGGGTGCCGACGGCAAGACGGTCGTGGTGCGCCGTATCGGTGAGCCGATCCAGACGGATGCGCAGCTGATGTACACGCTGCGGCGGGCGGGTGTGCAGCCCGGTTCGGTGGTGAGTGTGACGGAGTCGGCGGGCGGTGTGCTGGTGGGCAGTGGAGGTGAGGCGGCCGAGCTGGAGGCGGACGTCGCCTCCCATGTGTTCGTCGCCAAGCGCTGACCGTCGGCGGCCCAACGGCGCGTAGTGCTCCTCACTCCGTCCCCGGCCTCGTAAGGGTCGTCAACTTCCGTTGTTCCAGGGAGGGTTGAGGCGCCCTGCGGGCCTGTCGTCGATCTCTTCGGCGCCGGAATTCGGTGCGTCGAAATCGCAGCGCTCGGACGTTTCGCGTGCGAGGCTGTCGCGTGAGGCATATGACCTGAGGGGGGTCGGCAGGATGTGCCGCAGTCGTGTGGAGGGCCCCGGCGCCGTGTGGCGCCGGGGCCTGCCCTCCCCTGTGCTGACCCGGAGCCCCGAGCTCTCAGGGTCATCCCCTTCGGACCGTTTTCCCCGAGCGGTCCGCCTCCCGCTGAAGATCTCCCCTCGGCGGCGGCGATCATTCCTCGGACGAGGTCACTCGTACGAGGGGTGTTGCCTGCAGACACAGTATTTTCGAATACCCATTCGATAGCCTTCGGTGACAGGTCACAAGCACAGGTAGCTGCACGGCACGGCAGGACACGGTTCACAGGACCGGCCGGCTCGAGCGGGAGCGAGCGGTCCGAGCGGAGCTAGGGGGGTGCCAGGACCATGGCGCGACGCATCGACGTGACCGGGGCGGGCGGCGTACGCCTCGCGGCCTGGGAGTTCGGCGACCCTCCCAAGAGCGACCCGGCGCAGCCCGCACCCGAGGACACCCCCGGTGTGCTGTTACTGCACGGCCTGATGGGCCGCGCCTCGCACTGGGCGTCCACCGCCCGCTGGCTCTCCGGGCGGCACCGCGCCGTCGCGCTCGACCAGCGCGGACACGGCCAGAGCGACAAGCCCCCGCAGGCCTCCTTCACCCGCGAGGCCTACGTCGAGGACGCCGAGGCCGCGCTCGAGCAGCTCGGCCTCGCCCCGGCCGTTCTCATCGGCCACGCCATGGGCGCGCTGACGGCCTGGCAGCTCGCCGCGAAGCGCCCCGATCTGGTGCGGGGACTGATCATCTGCGATATGCGGGCCTCCGCGCTGGGTGCCGCCTCGCAGCGTGAGTGGGCGGACTGGTTCAAGGCCTGGCCGGTTCCCTTTGCCACGCTTGCCGATGTACGCAAGTGGTTCGGTGAGGACGATCCGTGGGTGGAGCGGCCGAACCCGGCCCGGGGGGAGTTCTACGCCGAGGTGATGCACGAGTCGCCCGACGGCTGGCGCCCCGTCTTCGACTACGAGCAGATGCTCCGCTCCCGTGAGACCTGGGTGTACGACGCGCACTGGGAGGAACTCGCCGCTGTGCAGTGCCCGGCGCTGGTCGTGCGCGGGCTCGACGGGGAGCTGGGGCGGGCCGAGGCGCAGGAGATGGTCCGGGTGCTGCCGCGCGGGGAGTACGCGGAGGTGGCAGATGCGGGGCATCTCGTTCACTACGACCAGCCGGAGGCTTGGCGGGCGGCGATCGAACCGTTCCTGGATGCAGTTCTCACTGCGTGAGGCTGGGCGGGGCGCCTAGTAGCTCGGGGGTCCTGTTTGTTGGCGCGTGCGGGCCGTGTGTGGTTGCTCGCGCCCACGCGGCGGAGCCGCATATCGATACAGCCCCGCGCCCCTTCAGGGCGTTGCAGGCGCCGCCCGCCAAGGCGCCAAGTCAGCCTTTGCTGTAGGGCCCCTGTCAGCCCTTGCTTACCGCCGTCAGGATCTCCGGCAGACGGGCCGCCGTCCGTGGGGCCGCCAGGCGTAGGCCTGCCCAGGTGATCGTGGCGCCGTATGCCGCGCCCACCGGGAGCAGGAGCCAGCCCCAGTCGTCGCCGTCCTTGGCCACGTTCACCCAGATCGTGGCCACGATGACGGGGGCGGACAGCAGGGCCGCCGACACCATGCCGCCGAAGATGGAGATCCAGGCGAGGCCGGCCTGGCCGGGGGCCACGTTCTTGTAGCCCTCCTGGGGGATGGAGTACGGGAAACGGGCGGACGTCCATGCGCCGGTCGCCAGCATCGCGCCGAGCAGGGCGAAGGACAGGCCGAGTACCTCGGGCAGTCGGGGCCAGTCCCCGAGCATCGCGGTGGTCAGGACAGTCACGAGGGTGGCGTACGGGAGGGTGATCACCAGCAGGGCGAGGGCCCGCCCGCGCAGCTCGACGTAGGCGTCGTGCGTGGAGGAGATGGTCGTGGCGACCATCCAGAACGCGGAGGTGTCCTGCCCGAACTGGTTGTACATCTGGATGCCGAGCATCCCCGCGGCGAAGCACGCGAAGTAGATCGAGCCGGTGCCTTGAAGGGCGTTGAACACGGGCACGATCAGGCCGATGGCGAGCGAGGTCACCCAGGCCGCCTTGGTCTTGGGGTCGCGCCAGATGTAGCGCAGGCTGCGTTCCATGACGGTGCCGGTGCGTCCGGCGGGCAGCAGGCGGGCGAGGCCGCCGGTGGTCCGTTCGCGGGCGGCGGGTTCGGCGGCCTGGAGGGTGGAGCCGTCGGGCGAGGTCATCAGCCGGGTCAGATGGCGGGACCACACGGCGAGCAGCAGCATCAACGCGCCTACTGTCAGGGCCAGTTGGAAAGCCGCGACGCCGTACGAGCCGTCGCTCGCCGAGTCCACCGCGCCGACGGCCGACGCGGGCGGCACCCACTTCAGGACGTCCGCCACCGGGTCGAGTTGCGAGAGCCCGGAGGAACCCAGGTGCTGCGCCCCGAAGTTGACGAGCTGCGCCCCGATCGCGATGACCAGGCCGCTCAGCACCGCCAGGTCGCGGCCCTTGCGGCTGGTCAGCAGGCGGATGTTGGCGGCGGCGACGGCCCGCGCCAGGGCCACGCACACCAGCAGCCCGAGGGCGACGGCGACGACGCCGACGGCGTAGGCCGCACCGCCGTGCGCGACCGCGATCACCGACCCGGTCAGCAGAAGCAGCGTGAACAGCGGCCCGATGCCCACCAGCGAGGCCGCGAGCAGCGCCCGCACCAGCGGCCGGGGCCGCAGCGGCAGCATCACCAAGCGCGTCGGGTCGAGCGTCTCGTCGCCGCTCGGAAAGAACAGCGGCATCACCGCCCAGCCCAGCGCCAGTACGGCCACCAGCAGCGCGACCACGGGCAGGGCGTGCGTGTTCCCGTGCAGCGCGATCAGGCCGAGCAGCTGCAGCGCCCCGAACAGCACCACGACGACGGCCGAGACGACATAGGCGGCCCGCCGCCCGGCGGACTGCCTGAGCCCGTTGCGCAGCAGGGACAGCTTCAGCCGTACGAAGACGGGAGTGAGGTTGGCTTCGCCCGTCATCGTGCGCCGCCGCCCAGCCAGTCCAGGTGCGACCCGGTGTCGCGGCCGCCCGCGCCGACGAGTTCGAGGAACGCCTGCTGCAGCGAGGCCGCCTCCCCGCGCACCTCGGCGAGCGTGCCGTGGGCGCGGATACGGCCGGCGGCCATCACGGCCACCCAGTCGCACAGTGACTCGACGAGCTCCATGACATGGGAGGAGAAGACGACGGTGGCGCCCGACGCCGTGTACCGCTCCAGGACCCCGCGGATGGTCTGGGCGGACACCGGGTCGACGCCCTCGAACGGCTCGTCGAGGAAGAGCACTTCGGGGTTGTGGAGCAGCGCTGCCGCGAGGCCGATCTTCTTGCGCATGCCGGTCGAGTAGTCGACGACGAGCTTGTGCTGGGCGCCGGCCAGGTCGAGCACATCGAGAAGCTGTGTGGCCCGCTTGTCGACCTCGGCTCCGGGCAGTCCGCGCAACCGCCCGCTGTACACGAGCAGTTCACGCCCCGACAGCCGCTCGAAGAGCCGCAGCCCCTCCGGCAGCACCCCGATCCGGGCCTTCACCGCCACCGGGTCCCGCCACACGTCGTGCCCGACGACCTCGACACTCCCCTGATCGGGCCGCAGCAACCCGGTCACCATGGACAGGGTCGTGGTCTTCCCCGCTCCGTTCGGCCCCACGAGCCCGATGAACTTCCCCGCAGGCAGTTCCAGATCAATCCCGGCAACGGCAACTTGCTGCCCGAACCGCTTCCACAGTCCCTGTACGCGCACGGCGGCTGACGTCATGGATCAACCCTACGGCGCTGCAGCCGCCCCATAGGGGCGCGGGGAACGGCGCGAGCAACCACACACAACCCGCAGTCGCGAACCTACCGATCCCGCCCACACGCATAGGCAAGCGGCGAAATCAATTCCTCCGCATCCGGCAGCCACCGATTGGCGGGCGTGGGCCGGCAGGCCCACTGCACGGCACCACGGGCCCCGTACCGCGTAGGCGGCGCAGCCACATACGCGCCCTCCCCGAGCGCAACGAGATCCAGCGACGAGGGCGACCAGCCCAACTTCCGCACCAGCTCGGGCATCTTCACCGCCGCACCGGGCAGCACGAAGAAGTGCATCCGGCGATCCGGCGTCAACGTCACAGGACCGAGCGTCAACTCCATGCGCTCCATGCGCGCCAGCGCCAGGAACCCCGCGGTCTCGGCGACCTCGATCGCGTCGAACGTGCGCCCCGTCGGCAGCAGGATCGACGCCGTCGGGTGCTTCTGCCACATCCGGCGGGCGACGGTCGCACTGCCCGTCGCCAGCGCCTCCCAGTCCTCGCCCGCCGGATGCGCGCCGCGCGCGGCGCACGCGGGGTCGCCGCAGGAGCAGTGCCACACCCCGTCGACGGCTTCCAGCCAGGTGCCGGGGAAGACGTCCCAGTGGCGCTCCTCGGCGTAGCGGACGGCGGTCTCCTGCAGCGATTCCCCACGCTGCTTCGGAATCTGAGCGGCTTCGGGGCCGGCGATCGTCTCTTCCACGGTGAACTCAACTCCCGTACCTACCTGGAGTTACGGGGGTAGCGCGCGCGGGGGAGGAGCATTGATTCCGTATCTGGGGCGCATGGATGCACGTGTGGGGGCGCGCGGGAGGAACCTCGGCGTGAGCTGGGTAGCCACGTCTGGGGTCGGCTTACGCCATTACCCCGGCAATCCGCGCAAGCCTCGCATTTTAGGTCTGTCGGCGGGGCATTGATCTTCACGGCCGGATCTTTTCGCTTCAGGGAATTGTTCCCAGGGGGTACGCCATGGCCGCAAGGCCTCTCGTCGCGCGACAGCCGAACGAACGGTTGCAGGCGCTCATCCAGGAGGCGGGGTGCTCGAACGCCGGGCTCGCCCGTCGGGTCAACATGTGCGGCGCCGAGCACGGCCTCGACCTGCGCTACGACAAGACGTCCGTGGCCCGCTGGCTGCGCGGGCAGCAGCCGCGCGGACGCGCCCCGGCGATCATCGCGGAGGCGCTGGGCCGCAAGCTCGGCCGCACGGTCACGATCGACGAGATCGGCATGGCCAACGGCAAGAACCTCGCCTCGGGTGTCGGTCTCCAGTTCTCGCCGACGGTACTGGGGGCCATCGAGCAGGTCTGCGAGCTGTGGCGCAGTGACGTCGGGCGCCGGGACTTCCTGTCCGGCTCGTCCGTCGCCGCGTCCGCCTTGGTCGAGCCGAGCCGGGACTGGCTGATCTCCTCGCCCGACTCGCAGGTGTCGCGCTCGGCGGGACCGCGGGTGGGGCAGTCCGACGTGGCGGCCGTGCGCGCCATGACGCAGGCGCTGGTGGATCTGGACCATCAGTACGGCAGCGGGCATGTGCGGCCGGTCGTCGTGCACTACCTCAACAGCGTCGTCTCGGGGCTGCTGGCGGGGTCGTACCGGGAGGCCGTCGGCCGTGACCTGTTCGCCGCGGTGGCCCGACTGACCGAGCTCGCGGGCTACATGGCCGTCGACACCGGCCAACCGGGCCTGGCCCAGCGGTACTACATCCAGGCGCTGCGGCTCGCGCAGGCGGCGGGCGACCGCGGCTACGGCGGGTACGTCCTCGCCGCCTCCATGAGCCACCTCGCCGCGCAGCTCGGAAACCCGCGTGAGATCGCGCAGTTGGCGCGGGCGGCGCAGGAGGGGGCGCGTGGGCGCGTGACACCGCGCGCGGAGGCGATGTTCTACGCGGCGGAGGCGCGCGGGCACGCGTTGATGGGCGACGCGCGGGCGGCCCAGGTGGCGTCCGGGCGGGCGGTCACGGCGCTGGAGTCCGCCGATTCCGCCTCCGGGGACGACCCGGCGTGGATCACCCACTTCGACGAGGCGTATCTGGCCGACGAGTTGGCGCACTGCCACCGCGACCTCGGGCAGGCCGAGGCGGCGTCGCGGCGCGCGCAGGAGTCCCTGTCCGGGCTCCCCGAGACCAAGGCGCGCAGGCGGGCCATCGGCTACGTGCTGCTGGCCACCGCGCAGGTGCAGCAGCGTGAGATCGAGCAGGCCTGCAACACGGGGCTGAAGGCCGTGGAGCTCCTGGAGTCCCTGCGTTCCAACCGGGGCGCCGAGTACCTGGAGGACTTCCAGCAGCGGCTGGATCCGTACCGGGACGAGCCGGTGGTGCGTGAGTTCGGGGCGCGGCTCGACTTGCAGGCGGCTGCGTGAACCTGCGGGAAACGGCCGGTTGCCGGGCGGGGCGGTCGAATTGGGTGACAGATACAGCGGTCTGTAGAGCGGTTTTGTTACTGCTGTCACAGGGAAGGAGGTTGCGCCCAGAGCTGCGTGGCACCCGGCTCGGGGGACCCGGTAGCGTGAGCCGACGATTCCGAAGGTCCCCCATTCGTAGGAGTCCCGGTGACGCAGAGTGGACAGGGCGAGGAGCCCTCGCCGCGCGAAGCGCGCGAAGGCATCGTGCTGCCCTCCGACGGCGGCGAGCCCCTGCTGCCGGGCATGCTGGGCGCACAGGGCCAGAACGGCCCGCGGTCCGGCCCCTACGCCGGACCGCCTCCCGGTAACTCCGCCGGGCAGCAGGCCGGCCCGTACAACGGCCCGCAGACGGGCTCGTACGGCGGTCAGCAGCCGGGCCCCTACGGCGGCCAGGGCGGCCAGCAGAGCGGCCCGTACGGCGGCCAGCAGGCCCCGGGCGCGGCCCCGCCCGGCGGTCAGGCCTGGGGCACGCCGTGGGGTCCCGAGCAGCAGCAGAGCCCGGCCCCGTCGCCGGGCCAGGGCTGGCCGACGCCGCCGGCCCAGGCGTGGGGAGCACCCGACCAGCAGCAGTCGCCGCCCCCTGACCAGTGGGGTGCGCCCACGTCCGGAGCGCTGCCCCCTGAGGGCACCCCGGCCCCGTCGTACGGCGGGCAGCCCGCGATCTCGCAGCCCCCGGCGAACGCACCCCTGCCGCCCACCGGGCAGGGAGGATCGGCCGCGCCGCTCCCACCCGCCGCCCCCGGCGGCTACGGCTCTGCTGCCGCGCAGGGCGCGGACGCGTACGGTGCCTCGGCATCGGGGGCTGCGTCGCACGGTGGCCCGGCCGCGCCGCTGCCTCCCGCCGCCCCGGGCGGCTACGGCTCTCCCGCCGTTCCCGTGGGCCTCGGTGCTGCTCCTCTTCCACCCGCTGTCGACGAGGGAGCGACTCAGTACATACCGCCCGTCGCTGCCGTTTCCGATACTGAAGGGGCGACGCAGTACATTCCGCCCGTTGCGCCGGGGGCGTTGCCGCCCGAGGTGGGCAGGGGCGGATCGGTCTCGGAGGCGACGCAGTTCCTGGGGCGTGCGCCGCAGGCTGACGGGCCCGACTCCCAGGCCACCCAGTACATACCGCCCGTGACCGGGCAGGCGCCGTACGGCATGCCGCAGGGCGGGGACCGGCAGCCGCCTGCCGAGTTCGACAGCCTGTTCCGCAGCGGGCCGGGCAGCGAGAGCCCCGCTCAGGCCACGCAGCAGATGCCGCGTTTCCAGCAGCCGCCCCCGCAGGCCCCGCAGGGCGCGTACCCCCCGCCCGGCGACGAGGATCATGGCGGCCGATGGGGGTCCCCCCGCTCGAGCGAAGTCGAGAGTGGGGGAAGGTCGCGGGTGCCGCTCATCGCCGCGATCGGTGTCGGCATCGTGGTGCTCGGCATCGGCGCCGGCGCGCTGCTCAACGGTGGCGGCGGCGACAGCAAGGACAAGAACCAGCCCGTCTCCGCCACGGCCCCGGCGACCGACGGCTCCGCCTCGTCGGCCGGGGATCCGGCGAAGCAGCAGGCCGTCGCCCTGGACAAGCTGCTCGCCGACAGCGGTGACAGCCGGGCCTCGGTGATCCGGGCGGTGGCCGCTGTGAAGGGGTGCAAGGACCTCGGCCAGGCCGCCTCCGACCTGCGCGGCGCGGCCAAGCAGCGCACCGAGCTGGTCACCCGGCTGTCCGGCCTGTCCGTCGACAAGCTCCCGAACCACGCCGCGCTCGCCGCCGCACTCACCAGGGCCTGGCAGGCGTCCGCGGCGGCCGACAACCACTACGCGGCCTGGGCCGACCAGGTCGGCGGCAAGAAGGGCTGCAAGAAGGGCCAGGCCCGCCCCACCGGCCAGACCGCGGCCGGCAACCGCGAGAGCGGCACCGCCAGCCAGCAGAAGGTCAAGGCGGCCCAGCTGTGGAACGCCATCGCGAGGACGTACGGCCTGACCCAGCGCCAGCCGACCCAGCTGTGACGTGCACGCGCGGACGTGAGCCTCAGTTCACGTCCGCGCTCTGAAGCGTCTTCGTCACGTCCACGAACCCCTTCTCCGCCGCCACGAGTTGGCCCTGACGCACGACCTGGAGCGTCACGTCGGCGTTGACCAGGCGGGAGAAGCCGATGGCGGCCAGCGGGCTCTCGGAGGACCACTGCAGCGCCGGCGTCAGTCCGCCCGTGTCGACCTTCAGCCCGTCGTCGAGTGCCTTGCGCACCGTGTCGGCGGACACGTCGCCGCTGCCCAGCGACGCGACGACGGACCTGAACACCGTGTATGCGATCCACGTCGTCTGCACCCCGGTGTCCGAGGCGTCGATGCGGTTGTCGCCGAAGGCCTGCTCCTTGATCACCTTCTTCATGGCGTCCCAGCGCGGGTCGCTCGACACCGGGTACCAGCCGGTGACGTACGACCCCTCGTACGGTCCCGACTGCCCGCCGGACTCGTTGATCACCGTCTGGTCGACGCTGTCGAGCGTGGCGGCGGTCTTCACCGCCGGGAAGTCCTCGCGGTCGCGCCGGAAGGAGTCCATGAAGGTGTCGGTGCGGTCCCCGAGCGCGGGGATCACGCACCCCTTCTTCCCCTGGTTCCCGGTCGTGGCCGTCAGCGCCTGCTGCGAGGGCCCCGAGTACTCGGTGGTGTCGTCGGCGGCCCGCTGGTCGATCGCGGGGCGGTGCCCGCCCGTCTTCAGGCCGGAGTCGAGCATGGCGGGCAGTTCGTCGCCCGCGATGCTGTCGGGCCGTATGAGCGCCACCGGGCCGCAGCTGCCGGCGAGTTCCCTGCCCAGGCCGGCCAGCAGGGCGGGCTGGCCCCCGTTGACCGGGTAGGACATGGGGCTGGTGAACTCGGCGGTCGTGACGCCGTAGCCGCCGATGTAGGGGATGCCGGAGCCCTCCAGCTCGGGGAGGTAGGAGTCGCCGTACTGGCTGTAGGAGCCGACGACCGCGACGACGTTCTCCTTGACGGCGAGGCGGGCGCACTTCGCGGCGGCCACGCTGTCGTTGTGCTCGTTGCAGGTCAGGACCTTCAGCTTGCGGCCGTTGATGCCGCCGTGGGCGTTGATCCAGCGGGCGTAGGCCTGCGCGAAGGCCGGCATGCCGGGCTTGTTGGTCGCGTTGGTGTCCGAGGGGGCCCAGGTCATGACGGTGATCGGGGCATCCCCGGAACCCCCCGTGGTACCGGGGATGGCCCCGCAACCGGCGGCGAGCGCGGCACACGCGACCAGCGCCCCCGCCGAGAGGGCGGTGGCTCTGAGAGGCCGGGTGCGTGTGGGGAGGAAGGTGCTGCGATTGCGTCGCCTGCCGGTCATGGGCACACACGTTTCCGCCACACTGCCAACCCGGGGATGACCCTCGGTTATGGATTGGTGACGTCAAGGTGAATTACAGGGGCCGGTGGGACGCCTGAGCAGGAGAACGTACGATCGATGACCGTGCAAGGTTCGGAGAACTCTTCCCGTCGCGGCCGTCGCTCCTCCACCATGGGCGGCATGCCACTGAACGACATGCCGTGGTGGCGCTGGCGCAGCAATGTGCGCTCCGCGCTGCACATGCTCTCCGACCCGGCGTTCCAGCAGAACGTCTGGTTGGCCGGCGTCGACGGATACGGGGACGTGACCGACGCCGTGTACCGCCTGGTCGAGGACACCTGGCTGGACAACTGGTCCGCCGAGAAGTACGTCGGCACGATATTCCGGGACTCCCAGGAGGCGGCCCTCGTCGACACCGCCGTCCTCCGGGTGCTGCGGATCATGCACCAGGTCGGGCCCGACGCCCCGGTCTCGGCGTACGTCGAGAACCAGGCCTGGCCTGAGGCGGTCCGGGCGGCCCGGGACGCCCACGTCCGGATGGCGACAGCCGACGGGGAGGACCCGGACGCGCCGCCGCGCACGCTCGAGGTTCTGCGGATCATGACGAGGTCCGCGTAGCGGACTCCGCTCCGTACCGGGGCTCACTTATGGGACCCTGTCCTGCATGAACGAGCAGTCCACCCGAGCCGCGGCGCCCGACGACCAGTACGTCCTCACGCTCTCCTGCCCCGACAAGCAGGGCATCGTGCACGCCGTGTCGAGCTATCTCTTCATGACCGGCTGCAACATCGAGGACAGCCAGCAGTTCGGCGACCACGACACGGGTCTGTTCTTCATGCGCGTCCACTTCTCCGCCGAGGTACCGGTGACGCTGGACAAGCTGCGGGCGAGCTTCGCGGCGATCGGTGACTCCTTCCACATGGACTGGCAGATCAACCGGGCCGACGAGAAGATGCGCATCGTCCTGATGGTCAGCAAGTTCGGGCACTGCCTGAACGACCTGCTGTTCCGGGCGCGGATCGGTGCGCTGCCGGTGGAGATCGCGGCGGTGGTGTCCAACCACACGGACTTCGCCGAGCTGGTCGGCTCGTACAACATTCCTTTCCACCACATTCCGGTGACGAAGGACACCAAGGCGGAGGCCGAGGCCCGGCTGCTGGAGATCGTCCGCGAGGAGGATGTCGAGTTGGTCGTGCTCGCCCGCTATATGCAGGTCCTCTCCGACGATCTGTGCAAGCAGCTCAGCGGGCGGATCATCAACATCCACCATTCCTTCCTGCCGAGCTTCAAGGGTGCGAAGCCGTATCACCAGGCTCACACCAGGGGCGTCAAGCTGATCGGTGCGACGGCTCACTATGTGACGGCTGATCTGGACGAGGGGCCGATCATCGAGCAGGAGGTCGAGCGGGTGCGGCATGACGTCACGCCGGATCAGCTGGTGGCGGTCGGGCGGGATGTGGAGTGCCAGGCGCTGGCGCGGGCCGTGAAGTGGCATGCCGAGCGGCGCATCTTGCTCAACGGGCGTCGGACGGTTGTGTTCGCCTAGTAGCTCGGGGGCTTCTGCCGTCGGGCGGGTGCGGGTTGTTTGTGGTTGCTCGCGCAGTTCCCCGCGCCCCTTTGGAGGCGCCCGCGGTCGCCGACGAACCCGTAACCCGCCCCTACATCCGGCTCAATGACGCCGCCGCGAACAGCACATCCTTGATGGCCTCCCGGTCACCGACCTGACCCACCGCCGCCTCCGCCGGAGGCACATGCCCTGCTGCCAGGCGGCAGAACTCCGGGCCGTCCAGGGCGATGTGGGCCACCTCGTGCTCGGCGGAGCCCAACGCTGCGGGGGAGTCCAGCGGGATCAGCCACTCGCCGCCGCCCAGCCCCTCGATCTCCAGGCGCAGGCTGCGGCCGGGCTCGCCGGCGACGCCCAGGTGGCGGCCGTGGGCGGGTGACGCGAGGCCCGTCCGGCGCCGCTGAGCCAGCGCGGCGGGAAGGACGCGGGCCGCGAGGTCGATCATGCGGTGCATATGGCGTGGGGCGGGCGGCTCGTACGGGTAGTCGACGGCGTCGGCGATGTCCTCGGCGTGAACCCAGCACTCGAAGGCCCGGTCCAGCATCGCGTCCCGCAGCGGCAGCTCGAAGTCGCCGTAGGAGACGGCCGGCCGGGCCGGTCCCGAGTCGCTGGTGAAGGACACCGTGCGGACGAGGTCGTGGGTCTGTTCGCGCCAGGGGGACCGTACGGAACGGTTGGGCGGGAAGTGCGAGGTGCGCCAGTACGCCTCGGTGCGGGCCCGGGGTGTGGGGCCCGCCGCGGCCAGGTCACCGAGCGGGTCGTCCAGGCCCAGGGCGACCGCGACCAGCCCGTCGACCGACAGCAGGTGGGCGATGACCCCGGCGACCGTCGTACGACGGGTCATCGGGCCCTCGTCCTCGAACCAGCGCAGCCGCACGGGCGCGTGCCACTCGGCGTCCCCGATGTCCTGCAGCAGGGCGTCGAGCCGGGCGGCCTCGGCGTCGTACGGAGCCGCCCAGCCGGGCACCGGGATGCGGGGCGGGCGCCGGTCGAGGCAGCCGTCCAGGACGCGGGTGCGCAGGCCCGGGTCCAGGTCGAGGCTCTCCGGCTGGTGCAGCAGACCGACCGCCTCGCGCAGCCGCAGCGCCTCGTCGGCGCAGGAGCCGCAGTCGCCCAGGTGCTCCTCGACGGCCGCCGTCTCGTCCGGTGCGCAGGCGGCCAGCGCCCATGCGCCGAGCAGCGACTTCAGAACGCGGTGCTCCAGGACCAGCGGGGCGGGCTGCGACGCCGCCTGTGCCAGGTCGTCCAGCGTGGGCAGCGGCCGTCCGCCGTCCTCGACGGAGGTGCGGGGCATCGGTATGCGGGGCGGCTGGTCGGGGCCCTGGCCGGTGTCGTTGCCGTTGTCGTTCGCGGGTCCGCCCGGGATGCCGTACCCCTCCTGCTGCTCGGCCTTGTCCTGCTCGTCGCGTTTGTCGTTCTTGTCCTCGAAGCCGCCCTTGCCCGCCGGGCCGTTCTTGCCGTCGGGGTCGTCCTCGCCGTCGAATCCCCCGTGCTCGAAGCGGTCCGCGCTGCCTGCGTCGTTCACACGGCACCCCCGTAACCGGGCGGTGCCCCGGGCGCGGCGGCGTCGTGGGCGGTGGACAGGAGCTGCAGGCCCAGGCGCAGCCGGCGGCGGGCCTCGTCCTCGGTGACGCCGAGGTCGGCGGCGGTCTGGCGGTAGTCGCGGCGCTGGAAGTAGGCCAGGTCCAGGGCGGCGCGCAGCGGGGCGGGCATGGACGTGACGATGTAGTCGGCGCGGGCGGCGACCGAGGCGCGGCGCACCTTGCGCTCCAGGTCCTCGGCGGAGCCGCCGGAGCCCTGGGCCAGGGCGGCGGTCTCGGTGGCACGCAGCCGCTGCACGGCGAGGCGGTGGGTCAGCGTGGCGACCCAGGAGCGCAGCGGGCCCTGCTTGGGGTCGTACGCCTCGGGGTGTTCCCAGACGTGGGCGAAGACGTCGCGGGTGATGCCGTCGGCCGCGCGCTCGTCCCCGAGGACGCGGTGGGCCAGGCCGTGCACGAGGGAGGCGAACCGGTCGTAGAGCTCGCCGAGGGCGGCCGCCTCACCGCGCGCAAGTCGCTGCTGCATCTTGCGGTCCCAGCGGGGCGGTGCGTCCTTCTTCGTCATACGGCCCCCTCACCCCTGCCCGTTCGTCGGCCCGGCCTGCGTCCATCGTCTCCTCGAATGTAGTCGGCACCTACGACAGTGCACGTCGCTTTGTCGCAATGTGTGCAGCCAGCGTTCTGTGCCTGCCTACCCGCTCGACCTTCGATCAGACCTGATCGAACAGGATCGAAGTCGATTAAAACAAGCCTCTTCCGATCGGTTTCCGTTTTTCGCGTCGTGTTTCAGGGAACGGCCGCTGGGCAGCCGCGCTGCAAGGAAGCGTAGGAACGGCTTCCGTTTTGCGGGGAATCCGGCGAGCGAAGGGCATGGTGGTGGCGTTCTATGTGACCGGCGGCGAGCAGGGCGACTGGACCGTGCTCCGTGTGTCGGGCGAGCTGGACCTGGTGACGTCGCCGGTGCTGCGTCAGCGGGTGCACGACGTGGTGGCCGACGGCCGCCACGGCCTCGTCCTCGACCTCTCCGAGGTCTTCTTCTGCGACTCCAGCGGCGTCGGCGTGCTCATCGCCGCCCGTCGCCTCATCCGCTCCTGCCAGGGCACCCTGCGCCTGATACTTCCGGCACAGGGTGCGGTCGAGGGCTCGCACGTCAACCGCGTCCTGGGCGCCCTGGGCGTGCGCCGATTGTTCGACGTGTACGCCGACGTGGCGTCGGCAGTCGCGGAAGAGGCCGATCCGCTGTCCGCCTGACCTGCTTTCTGCCGGGGGTGCGGGGGCCCGCGGCGGAGCCGCTGATGTCACAGCCCCGGAACAATGCAGTACAGCTCACCTTTGTGTGCCACACAGTTGTCCCGAAATTCCCCCGGTCTTGGCACAACCGCCGCTTTCCCGCGCCCGGACGGCTTCCCGCGTCGTACGCTCCGACGAGAAGCACCCGAGATGACGTAAGGCGGCCCGAAAGACATGGTCAGCAGCGAGTACGAGCGCAGGATCGCCGCCCGGTTCGCCACCTTCGACCAGGACGGCAACGGCTACATCGACCGCGAGGACTTCAGCGGGGCGGCCAAGGCGCTGCTCACCGAGTTCGCCGTCGCGGCCCGCTCCGACAAGGGCCAGGCGCTGTACGGCGGAGCCGAGGCGTTCTGGCAGGGCATGGCCGGCATGGCGGACCGGGACGGCGACCAGCGCATCAACCGCGAGGAGTTCGTGGACGGCGCGGTCAAGCGCCTGCGCGACAACCCCGAGCGGTTCGCCGAGATCGCCCGCCCCTTCCTGCACGCGGCCCTCGACATCGCCGACACCGACGGCGACGGGGCGGCCAGCGTCGAGGACACCGTGCGCGTGCTGAGGATCCTGGGGGTCGACGAGGACATCGTCCACAGCGTCGCCGCCACGCTCGACACCGACGGCGACGGCAAGGTCGGCGAGGCGGAGATCGTCCCGGCGTTCGCCCGCTACTTCACGGTGCCTGAGTAGGGCCCTGCCCCTGGTGGACGGCGCCCTGCGCGTACCGCTCCCGCAGCTTGTACTTGAGCACCTTCCGCAGCGTCTCGCCCCGCGGAAGGGCGTCCACCACCTCCAGCTGCTCGGGCAGCTTGTGCACCGACAGCCCTTCCGCGCGCAGGTACGACGTCACGGCATCCAGGGTCAACTCCTCGGCGCCCTCCGGCTGTTCCACCACCGCGCACACCCGCTCCCCGCGCTCGGCGTCCGGCAGCCCGATCACCGCGGCGTCGCCGACGGCCGGGTGGGCGGCCAGCAGATCCTCGATCTCCTTCGCCGAGATGTTCTCGCCCTTGCGGATGATCACGTCCTTGAGCCGCCCGGTGAGGACGAGATGACCGCTGTCCGTCACGAACCCCAGGTCACCGGTGCGCAGAAACCCCTCCTCGTCGAAGGCCTCCGCGGTCTGCGCCGGATCCAGATACCCCTGGCAGACGGCCTCCCCGCGCAGCCGCACCTCCCCGTCCACGATCCGTATCTCCATCCCCTCCGGCGGCCGTCCCTCCGTGGTCGCCAGGTTCTCCACGGTGTCGTCCGGCGCCCCCATGGTGATCATCGGCACCTCGGTCATGCCGTACCCGTGGGTGAGCTGCACCCCCATCTCCCGTACGACGGCGTGGTACACCTCCGGCGGCTTCGGCGCCCCGCCGCCCGCGAGCAGCCGTAGCGAGGGAATCACCTTCCGGCCGGGCTGCTTGCGCTGCTCGGCCAGGAACATCGAGTAGAACGCCGTCGATCCGCCCGCCACCGTCACCCCGTGCCTGCGGTATCCCTCCAGCGCGCCCGGCAGCGCGAACTGCTCGAACATCACCGCCGGGAAGCCGTACAGGAGGAGCATCACCGTGTAGTCGGGCCCGGCTATATGTGCGTACGGGAAGGCCATCGAGCCCACGTCGTCCGCCGACAGCCGCAGCGCGTGCGCGAGACACGACCCGCCCGCGATCAGCGAACGGTCCGTGTGCAGCACGCCCTTGGGGTCGGAGGTCGTACCCGAGGTCCAGTAGATCCAGCGCACGGAGGTGCCGTCGGAGGGCGGCGGGGGCAGCACCCGCGGATCACCGTCCGGCAGCACGTCGTACGCCTCGAAGACCCCCTTCGCACCGAGCCGCCGCGCCATCCCGGTGTGGTCGAAACCCCGCCACTCACCGGGTACGGCGAAGAACTCGGCCTTGGACTCCCGCAGCGCGAAGCCGACCTCGCGGTCCCGGTAGAAGGGGATGACCGGAGTCTGTACGGCACCCAGGCGGGCCAGGGCGAAGGACAGCAGCGCCGTCTCGATCCGGGTGGGCAGCTGCCAGGCGACCACCGTGCCGGGACGTACGCCCATGTCGTACAGACCGGCCGCGACGCGCTCGGCACGTGCGCGCAGCTCGCCGAAACTCAGGGAGCGGTCGTCCTGGAGGAGGACCGGCCGTTCGGGGGTGAGGTCGGCGCGGCGGGCGACCAGGTCCCAGAGGGTGCGGGATGCGCTCAGTGCATGGGCGGTGTCGTTCACGGCGGCCCCCTCGTGGAGCGGACACGGAGCTGATACCGAACTGACGGGCAGTCAGATCGTGCGCAGAGCGTAGGGCTCGGCGCCTTGTCGGTCCAGAGGGGCGGGGCTAGCCTGCTCGGTGAAGCGGATCTGACGGTCCATCAGATACTGGCGGATTACCGAGTGGGGAACCCATGACCGAACTACCCCGCATCATCAGCGTCGACGACCACGTGATCGAACCCGCACACCTCTTCGACACCTGGCTGCCTCAGAAGTACCGCGACCGGGGCCCGCAGGCCCTGACTGCCGGGATCGGCGAGCTCGCCTACGTCGGCGGCAAGTACCGGATCACGATGGACCCGGAGGGCCAGCCGACCGACTGGTGGATCTACGAGGACCTGAAGTTCCCGTACAAGCGCAATATCGCCGCCGTCGGCTTCGACCGCGACGAGATGACCCTGGAGGGGATCACCAGGGAGGAGATGCGGCGCGGCTGCTGGGACCCGAAGGCCCGGCTGGAGGACATGGACCTCAACCACGTCGAGGCCAGCCTCTGCTTCCCGTCGTTCCCGCGCTTCTGCGGGCAGACCTTCGCCGAGGCACACGACAAGGAGGTCGCGCTGGCCTGTGTGCGCGCCTACAACGACTGGATGGTCGAGGAGTGGTGCGGCGACAGCGGCGGCCGGCTCATCCCGCTCTGCCTGATCCCGCTGTGGGACGTGGAGCTGGCGGTCGCGGAGATCCGGCGCAACGCCTCGCGCGGGGTGAAGGCGGTGACCTTCTCCGAGATCCCCACCTACCTCGGCCTGCCCTCCATCCACTCCGGCTACTGGGACCCCTTCTTCGCGGTCTGCCAGGAGACCGGGACGGTCGTCAACATGCACATCGGCAGCAGCTCCCAGATGCCGGCCGCCTCCCCAGACGCGCCCCCCGCCGTACAGGCGTCACTGAGCTTCAACAACGCCATGGCCTCGATGATGGACTACCTGTTCAGCGGGGTGCTGGTGAAGTTCCCCACCCTCAAACTCGCCTACTCCGAGGGCCAGATGGGCTGGATCCCGTACGCCCTGGAACGCGCCGACGACGTCTGGGAGGAGCACCGCGCCTGGGGCGGGGTGCGCGACCTGATCCCGGAGCCTCCGTCGACGTACTACTACCGGCAGATGTTCTGCTGCTTCTTCCGCGACAAGCACGGGGTCGCCTCGCTGGACGTGGTGGGCCGCGACAACGCCACCTTCGAGACCGACTACCCGCACGTCGACTCGACCTTCCCGCACACCAAGGAGGTCGCCCTCGACCATGTGAAGGGCCTCGACGACGAGACGGTCCACAAGCTGATGCGGGGCAATGCGATCCGCATGCTGGGCCTGGACCTCGACCGCTGATGGACCTGTCGTACACGCCCGAGGAGGAGGAGTTCCGGGCGCGGCTGCGGGAGTGGCTCGGCAAGGTGCTGCCGACACTGCCGCCGAAGCCCTCCCCGGAGGACTGGCCGGGCCGCAGGGCGTACGACCTCGGCTGGCAGCGGATGCTGTACGACGCCGGGTACGCGGACGTCCACTGGGACGCGTCCCCGACCGTCCGGCTGATCTTCCTGGAGGAGACGGAGCTGGCGGGTGCCCCCTACGTGGGCGCGAACTTCGTCGGGCTGCTCCACGCCGGGCCGACGATCGCCGCCGAGGGGACCGACGAGCAGCGGGCGCGCTGGCTGCCGCCGATCCTGCGCGGCGAGGAGGTCTGGTGCCAGGGCTTCAGCGAACCGGACGCCGGCTCCGACCTCGCGGCACTGCGCACGCGCGCGCGTAGGGACGGCGACGAGTACGTGGTGAGCGGGTCCAAGATCTGGACCTCCCATGCCGAAGTGGCCGACTGGTGCGAGCTGTTGGTCCGTACGGATCCGGCGGCACCGAAGCATCGCGGGATCACCTGGCTGGCCATGCCCATGTCCTTGCCGGGCATCACCGTACGGCCGCTGCGGACCCTTGCCGGGTCGGCGGAGTTCGCGGAGGTGTTCCTCGACGAGGTGCGGGTGCCGGTGGCGAACCGGGTCGGGGAGGAGAACGACGGCTGGCGCGTGACCATGGTGACGCTGTCCTTCGAACGCGGCACGGCGTTCGTGGGTGAGGTGGTGGCCTGCCGGCGTGTGCTGGGCGAACTCGCTGCGGAGGCGAGGGCCAATGGCCGCTGGGACGATCCCGTGCTCCGGCGGCGGCTCGGGCGGCTGAACGCCGAGTTCCGGGGGCTGTGGCGGTTGACGCAGTGGAACGTGAGCGAGGCGGAGGCCTCCGGCGGGGTGCCGGGTGTTGGGGGTTCGGTTTTCAAGCTGAGGTATTCGCATGCGCGGCAGGAGCTCTACGACGCTGCCGCCGAGGTTCTGGGGCCGGACTCCCTGGGCCTGGAGCGGTCCTGGATGCTCGACCGGCTGTCGTCGTTGTCGTACACCATCGCGGCCGGTACTTCGCAGATCCAGCAGAACATCGTGGCCGAGCGGATTCTTGGGCTGCCGAAGGGGAGGTGAGCGGTGCGGTTTCAACTGACGGAGGAGCAGCGGGCGTTGCGCGGGGCCGTGCGAGCCGCGATTGGTCGTCGGGCGTCTAACGGTTCGTCGTGGCTGGTCGCGCCCCGCGGCGGAGCCGCTGATTCATACAGCCCCGCGCCCCTGACCGGCGTTACACAGCCCGGCGGTGCGCAGCTACGTCTCGATCGGGCTTTGTGGCAGGGCCTCGGAGAGCTTGGGTTCTTCTCGCTGCGGTTGCCGGAAGCGGACGGCGGAGTCGGACTCGGGTTGCCCGAAGCCGTGTTGGTGTTCGAGGAAGCCGGGCGGGCGTTGGTGCCCGGGCCGCTGGTGGCCACCCATCTTGCGGCCGGGGAGGTGCCCGGTGCGGCCACCGGGGAGACGGTCGTGGCCGCCGCCGACGGCAGGCTCGTGGAGTGGCTGGCGGAGGCGGATGTGGTGCGGCCGGGTGCAGAGGGGGCCGCACCCCTGAAGTCGGTGGATCCGCTGACGCCTCTGCATCGGGTGCCGGCACCCGCCCGCACCGATCCCGTCGCCGTCCTCCTCACCGCCGCCGAGCAGCTCGGCACGGCCACGCGTGTGTGCGAGCTGGCCGTGCAACACGCCCGGACGCGCGAGCAGTTCGGGCAGCCGATCGGGGCCTTCCAGGCGGTCAAGCACCTGTGCGCGCAGATGCTGGTGCGTGCCGAGGTGGCCCGCGCCGCGGTCTACGCGGCCGCCGTCACCGCCGACCGGACCGACATCGCGGCGGCCCGGCTGCTCGCCGACGAGGCCGCCGTGCGCGGCGCCCGCGACTGCCTCCAGGTGCACGGCGGCATGGGCTTCACCTGGGACTCCGAGGTGCATCTGCATCTGAAGCGGGCGTGGGTGCGGGCGCAACGTGGTGGTGGAGTCACGGAGAGTGAGGAGCTGCTTGCGGCCGATCTGGTGGCCTGAACGGCTCCGGCCTGGGATGTCGGGGAAGCCGCCCCCGCAGTTGTCGCGGATTGTGGCATACCGGAATTACGGAGCGTTGATATCGGGTTGTGTCCTATGCGTGACCCGTCACGTCCTGGAGTCGGCGTCCCGCTCCGGTACCTTCTGTGGGATGCGAGTGGTTCCGAGCATGAGCCGTACCGGTGTTGCCCCCGGGGTGATGCCGGAACTGGCCTGTTCGAGTCCCCGCAATGAGCGTCGCACAGTATGCCGCACGGGTACTCCTTCGCGCTGGAATATGCCCGAAGCGCTTGTTGGGGTGACTGTACGTCAACCATGCTGTCTCTTAAGGGATTCACGTTCCGTGACCCTTGCTCTGGGCTCTGCACTGGCTGTTGTTCTGGTCATGCAGAAAATGGCTACGATCGTGGCCCTCGTTGCGGTGCGCGCGTGGCGCGAGGTCATGTGTCCGCCGGTTCGGATGGTGTGAGCGGTGCAGGTGCTTCAGGTGCAGCTGGAAGTCCGGCCCGACCCCGCTGAGGTGGGGCGAGCCCGGCGGTGGGCGCGTTCCCGCCTTGCCGGGTCCGGGATAGAGGCCGACGAGCCGCTCGCCGAGACGCTGATCCTGCTCGTCTCCGAACTGGTCACCAACGCCGTTGTGCACACCGGGTGTCCGGCCGTGCTGCGACTCTCCCTGCCTGGCGTGGCCGCCGAATCGGCCACCGTCCGCCTCGAGGTGGCCGACAGCAGTGACCGCGCCCCCGTGCCCCGGTGCGCCGACGGTGACGCGACCGGCGGCCGCGGCCTCGCCCTCGTCGACGGTCTCGCCGACCGCTGGGGCTGGAGCCCCGAGGGTGCAGGCAAGCGCATCTGGTGCGAACTCGACCGCTGCGCACAGACCCGGCAGAGCGCGGAGGCCTGCGTGGGCGGCGCAACGGCGTACGAGGGGCTGGCCTTCGAGGCGGTGTGACCGCGCACGGCTGCCGAAGATCCGTCAGCTCCGGTGCACGGTCGCAGAAACCGCTCTCACGCCCTGGCCGGCTGAGGCGATGCGCCGGGATGTGCTTCTGTGCGCGCCCGCGACAAATTGGGCTTAAGTAATAAATCCCCGCACGGGTGTTGACGCATCGTGTCCGTTTGATCACGCTTGTGGTCAGCGATTCGCCGTGAGGGGACGACGAGGGCTTCGGTGACGGGAGCCCTCGACGAGTGCGGATCGTGATTCGGCGTCGGCTCCCTCAGGGCCAGGAGGAGCCGATGGGGGTCCCCCCCCCGCTCGAGCGAAGTCGAGAGTGGGGGAGGGTGCGCCGAGTCGGTCGGCGGTGCGTGGTGCCGTGCTCGGGGCGGGAGCACCGCGCCGCCGGTCGGCGAACCTCACAGGATGGCGACGGGGGCCACCGGAGTCCCCGTCGCGCCGACGAAGGGCTCGGGCATCGCGGACAGCAGGAACGCGTACCGGCCGGTTTCTCCACAGGCTGTGGACAACTCTTCGAGATTCCAGTTCTGGCCCTGCAGCATCCCCATCTCCACCAGGTCGAGCGCGTGCACGGGCAGCCACAGGTCCTCGATCTCGGGCGGGAAGATCTCGAACGTGAGGGTGTCGTTCGCGACGGCGGCGACGTCGCGCGCGTGGAACCACTCCGGGGTGCGGATCGACAGGCCCGGGGAGGGATGGCCGTACGCGTGCTTGTCCCCGGCGAGACAGACCTGGATCTGCCCGGTCCGTACGAGCACGACGTCACCGGCACGCACGCGCGTACCGGCCATCTCCTCGGCGGCCTCCAGGTCTTCGGGGGTGACCGCGTGCCCGCCCTCCAGCCGGTCGACGCCACGCGCGCGTGCCACGTCCAGCAGCACCCCGCGCGAGACGACGTGCCGTGCCTTGTCGATGCCGCTGAACTCGGCGCCGCCGTGCGGGGTGATGGTGCCGGCGGGGCGGCCGTTGTAGAGCCGGCCCGAGTGCGAGACATGGGGCAGTGCGTCCCAGTGGGTGGCGGCCTGCAGCCCCATGGTCACGGCGTCGTCGCTGCACGCCACCGACCCCGGGCCGAACAGCTCCTGGTTGATCTGCACCATCGCGTGCAGGGGATTGACCCGCCCCGGGATCATCCCGGTCTGCACACCGTCCTGCTGCAGGGGCAACGCGAGGGGGATGCGGCGGCCCGTGCGGACGGTCGCGGCGGCCTCGCGGACGACCTCGTCGGTGATCAGGTTGAGGGTGCCGATCTCGTCGTCGGCGCCCCAACGGCCCCAGTTGTTCACGCGCTTGGCGATCTCGTCGAACTCGGCGGGCATCGACATCGGCTCTCCCCGGGGCTTGTCTCCAGGTATCTGGCGGGTCATAAAATCTAACGGTCCGTCAGAAACCGCGGGAAGGGGCCGGACGTGGGGAACTTCTTGGCAGGCAAGGTCGTCGCCGTGACGGGCGCCGGACGGGGCATCGGCCGTGCGGTGGCGCTGGCCGCGGCGGCCGAGGGGGCGAAGGTCGTCGTCAACGACTACGGGGTCGCCATTGACGGGGCCTCGCCCACCAGCGAGGTCGCCGAGGGCGTCGTCAAGGAGATCGAGGCGGCGGGCGGGGAAGCCGTCGCGGTGGCCGACGACGTGTCCACGATGGCCGGCGGGCAGCGGGTGGTCGACGTCGCGGTCTCGACGTACGGGCGGCTGGACGGCGTGGTGTGCGTCGCCGGGATCCTGCGCGAGCGGATGCTGTTCAACATGTCCGAGGAGGAGTGGGACCCGGTCGTGGCCACCCATCTGAAGGGCACGTTCACCGTGTTCCGGGCGGCCTCCGCGGTGATGCGGGGGCAGCGGGCGGGCACCTTGATCGGGTTCACCAGCGGCAATCATCAGGGGTCGGTCTCGCAGGCGAACTACAGCGCGGCGAAGGGCGGGATCATCTCGCTCGTGCGGAGCGCTGCGCTGGGCCTGAACAAGTACGGGGTGAGTGCCAATGCGGTGGCGCCCGTCGCTCGTACACGGATGTCGGCGAACGTTCCTGTGGAGCTGACGGAGATCGGGGAGCCGGAGGATGTGGCTGCCCTGGTCGTGTATCTGCTGTCCGACCGTGCGAAGGAGCAGGGGATCACCGGGCAGGTGTACACGATCGCCGGGCCGAAGTTGGCGGTCTGGGCTCAGCCGCGGGAGCTGCGGGCTGCTTATGCCGAGGGTTCTTGGACGCCTGAGCGGGTTGCGGAGGTTTTGCCGGGGGCGGTGGGGGTGGATCCGATGCCGATGCTTGAGCGGTTGGCGGAGATGGAACGCGCCGCCGCGCAGGGCGACAGGCCGAACGCCTAAGAACTCGGGGGACCTGTTGTGTCGCGACTGCGGGTTCGTTGTGGCTGGTCGCGCCCACGCGGCGGAGCCGCAAATCGTCACAGCCCCGCGCCCCTTCGGGGCGCTCACCCGACCGGCGTCATGAGGAGACCCCCCGTGGACTTTGCTTTCACCGCAGAGGATGAGGTGTTTCGGACGGAAGCCCGGGCGTGGCTCTCCGAGCATGCCGATCCCGTGCTCGACCGGCGTTCCTGGGAGCGCGCTCTCGGGAAGGCCGGCTGGATCGGCATCGGGTGGCCCGAAGGGGGATACGGCAACCGGAGCGCCACCCTCACCCAACAGGTCGTCTGGGCCGAGGAGTACGCGCGGTCGGGGGCTCCGGCGAGGTCCGGGCACATAGGGGAGAAATTGCTTGCCCCGACCCTCCTCGCCCATGGAACGAGTGACCAGAAGGCGCGCTTCCTCCCTCCGATCGCCGCCGGCGACGAGCTCTGGTGTCAGGGGTACAGCGAGCCCGGTGCCGGTTCCGATCTGGCGGGGGTTCGGACCGCGGCCGTGCGGGACGGGGCGGGTTATCGGATCAGCGGGCAGAAGATCTGGACCTCGCTGGCGCACGAGGCCGACTGGTGCTTCGTGCTGGCCCGGACCGAACCCGGGTCCCGTCGCCACCATGGGCTCACTTTTCTCCTCGTCCCCATGGACCAGCCGGGGCGGATCGAGGTGCGGCCCATTCGGCAGCTGACCGGGACCAGCGACTTCAACGAGGTCTTCTTCGACGGGGCACGCGCGCGCGTGGAGCACGTCGTGGGGGGTGAAGGGGGCGGCTGGAAGGTCGCCATGAGCCTGCTCGGGTTCGAGCGGGGGGTTTCCACGCTGGCCCAGCAGATCGGGTTCGCCCAGGAGTTGGGGCGGGTGGTGCGGGCCGCCGTGAAAACGGGGGCGGTCGCCGATCCCCTCGTACGGGAGCGGCTGGTGCGGCAGTGGGCCGAGCTGCGGACCATGCGGTGGAACGCCCTGCGGACGCTGGGGGGCTGCCAGGACGCGGGAGCGTCCAGCGTGGCCAAGTTGTTGTGGGGCGGCTGGCATCAGCGGCTCGGGGAGCTGGCGATGCAGGTGCGCGGGGCCGCGGCGGGGGTCGGACCGGTGGACTGGTCGCCGACGGCGCCGTACGAACTGGACTCGTTGCAGCAGCTGTTCCTGTTCTCCCGGGCCGACACGATCTACGGCGGTTCGGACCAGGTCCAGCGCACGATCATCGCCGAGCGGGTGCTCGGCCTGCCCAGGGAGCCCAAGGGGGTCTTCTGATGCGCGGTGTGGTGTTCGACGGCAAGCGGCTCGAGGTCGTGGACGACCTGGAGGTGCGGGAGCCGGGGCCGGGGGAGGTGCAGGTCGCCATCTCGGCAGCCGGGTTGTGCCACAGCGATCTGTCTGTGGTGGACGGGACCATACCCTTCCCCGTTCCTGTGGTGCTCGGGCATGAGGGGGCGGGGGTGGTGGAGGCCGTCGGCGCCGGGGTCACGCATGTGGGGGTGGGTGATCACGTCGCGCTCTCCACGCTGGCCAACTGCGGTACCTGCGCGGAGTGCGACCGGGGGCGGCCGACGATGTGCCGGCAGGCGATCGGGCGTCCCGGGCGGCCGTTCGTGCAGGGCGGGCGGGCCGTCTACCAGTTCGCCTCGAACTCGGCGTTCGCGGAGCGGACCGTGGTGAAGGCCGTGCAGGCGGTCCGGATTCCCAAGGACATCCCCCTGCCGGCCGCCGCGCTGATCGGGTGCGGGGTGCTGACCGGGGTGGGCGCCGTGCTCAACCGGGCGAGGGTGGACCGCGGGGACAGCGTGCTGGTCATCGGCACCGGCGGCATCGGGCTCAACGTCATCCAGGGCGCGCGGATCGCGGGCGCCCTGCGGATCGTCGCCGTCGACGCGAACCCGGCGAAGGAGGCGGTGGCCCGGCAGTTCGGGGCGACGCACTTCCTGACGTCGACGCAGGGGGTGAAGGAGATCCTGCCCACGGGGGCCGACCACGCCTTCGAGTGCGTCGGGCGGGTGGAACTGATCCGGCAGGCGATCGACCTGCTCGACCGGCATGGCCAGGCGGTGCTGCTGGGCGTGCCCGCGGCGACCGCGGAGGCCTCCTTCCTCGTCTCCTCCATGTACCTCGACAAGTCCATCCTGGGCTGCCGGTACGGGTCCTCGCGGCCGCAGCGGGACATCGCCGTCTACGCGGAGTTGTATCGGGCGGGGCGGTTGCTGCTGGACGAGCTGGTGACCGAGACGTACCCGATCGAGGACTTCGAGAAGGCGAAGGCGGATGCGGAGGCGGGACGGGTGGCCAGGGGGGTGCTCACCTTCTAGCTGCTCACCTTCTGGGTCCAGCTGTTCACCTGCTGGTTCTGGCTGCTCACCTTCTCGCCGGTCGGCGCCCCGGCGCGGAACGTACGGCGATACGCGGTCGGGGTGACCCCGAGGACCGTCTGCAGGTGTTGCCGCATCGACTGTGCCGTGCCGAAGCCGGACTCCTGGGACACCTGGTCGACGGACAGGTCGGTGGACTCCAGCAGGTGTCGGGCCCGCTCCACGCGCTGCTGGGTGAGCCACTGGCCGGGGCTGACGCCGACCTCCTCGCGGAAGCGGCGGGTGAAGGTGCGTACCGACATGGACTCCTGCGCGGCCATGTCGCGGAGCTGGATCGGCTCGTGCAGCCGGCCCAGGGCCCAGGCGCGCGCACCCGTCGTGGTCGCCAACTGGGGTTCGGGAAGCGGGCGTTGGATGTACTGCGCCTGACCGCCGTCGCGGTGCGGTGGTACGACGGTGCGGCGGGCGATCTCGTTGGCGACGGCGCTGCCGTGGTCGCGGCGCACCATGTGCAGGCACAGGTCGATGCCGGCCGCGACGCCGGCCGAGGTCAGGATGTCGCCGTCGTCGATGAACAGCACGTTCGGGTCGACGTCGATCTTCGGGAAGAGGCGTTGCAAGTGGTCGGTCTCCGCCCAGTGGGTGGTGGCGGGCCGGCCGTCCAGGTAGCCGGCGGCGGCCAGGACGAACACGCCGTTGCAGATGGAGGCGATCCGGGTGCCGGGGCGGATGAGCGCGAGGGCGATGGCCAGATCGTCGGTGAGGACGCCCTCCTCGAAGACCGGGCCGAGTTCGTACGACGCCGGGACGATGACCGTGTCGGCGGTGGCCAGGGCCTCGGGGCCGTTCTCGATCTGGACGGCGAAGTCGGCGTCGGTCTGCACCGGGCCCGGTGGCCGGGCCGAGCAGGTGACGACCTCGTACAGATGCCGTCCCCGGGCGTCCTTGGGGCGCCCGAAGATGCGGTGCGGGATGCCCAGCTCGAAGGGGAGCAGGCCGTCGAGGGCGAGGACGACCACGCGGTGCGGGCGGAACTCCGGGTCAGCCGGCTCACTGCTCATGGCCCGATCCTAGCGAATGCTGTCCTCCGGGCCAGTGGATGCGCTCGGTTCCGGCCTGGATGCTCTATGTCGTGACCCAGACAACCGAACCCGCAGCAGTCGAAACGGCCCCGGAGACCGGGCGATCCTCGCGCACCCGCATCCACCGGGCGTGGTTCGTCGCCGCCGTCACCTTTGTGACGATCATCGGCGCGGCCGCCTTCCGTTCACTTCCCGGCCTGCTCATCGACCCGCTGCACCAGGAGTTCGGCTGGTCGCGCGGCACGATCGGGGCCGCGGTCTCCGTCAACCTCGCGCTGTACGGGCTCACCGCCCCGTTCGCGGCGGCCCTGATGGACCGCTTCGGCATCCGCAAGGTCGTGGCCGTGGCCCTGACCGTGATCGCGGTCGGCTCGGGCCTGACGGTGTGGATGACGGCCGCCTGGCAGCTGCTGCTGTGCTGGGGTCTGCTGGTCGGCCTGGGGTCCGGGTCGATGGCGCTGGCTTTCGCCGCGACCGTGACCAACCGCTGGTTCACCGAGCGGCGCGGCCTGGTCACCGGCATCCTCACCGCCGCGTCGGCCTCCGGCCAGCTGATCTTCCTGCCGCTGCTGTCCTGGATCGTCGAGAAGCACGACTGGCGCCCGGCGGCCGTCACGGTGGCCCTCGCCGCCCTCGCGGTCGTCCCCTTCGTCTGGCTGCTGCTGCGCGACCACCCGGCGGACGTGGGCCTGAAGCCGTACGGCGCCCAGGAGTTCGTGCCGAAGCCGGAGCCGGCGGTCGGAGCCGCCCGCCGTGCGGTCAAGGTCCTGTTCTCGGCGTCCCGCACCGGCACCTTCTGGCTGCTGGCCGGCACCTTCGCGATCTGCGGCGCCTCCACCAACGGGCTGATCCAGACCCACTTCGTGCCCGCCGCCCACGACCACGGCATGCCCGTCACGGCGGCGGCCTCGCTGCTCGCGGTCATCGGCGTGTTCGACGTGGCCGGCACGATCGCCTCCGGCTGGTTCACGGACCGCTTCGAACCGCGCCGGCTGCTGGCGGTCTATTACGCCCTGCGCGGCATCTCGCTCCTCTTCCTGCCGATGCTCCTGGCCCCGAGCGTCCACCCGCCGATGCTGTTCTTCATCGTCTTCTACGGCCTCGACTGGGTCGCCACCGTCCCGCCGACCGTCGCCCTGTGCCGGGAACAGTACGGCGACGACAGCGCGATCGTCTTCGGCTGGGTCCTCGCCTCCCACCAGGTCGGCGCCGCGCTGGTCGCCTTCCTCGGGGGCCTTGCGCGGGACACCTTCGGCTCGTACGACATGGTCTGGTACGCGTCCGGGGCGCTGTGCGCGGTGGCGGCGCTGATGGCGCTGGTGATCCGGCGCAGGCAGACGGCACCCGTGCTCGCCGTATCCTGAACTCGCTTGGTTCTACTGCAAATACGGCCCGACTCGGCGTCAATCTCCGCCAGCGCCTTGACCAGCAGCTCGGCCCGCTCAGTCAGTCGCATCTGCCGCTCGATCGTCCATGTCGGCACATCCACCATGCGCCTCCCTCACGTTGCGGAACCTACGAGACGCCTTGGGCCGACCATCCCAGAACCCGCGAACCGGCCCGTGGCAGACGATCGCCTGCTGATGATCCCGTCCGCGATGTGCACGAGCGCGTCGATCTCCACCCACACGAGCGGCCCGACGCGCCGCTGCTCCCGTGGTGGCGACGGACCCGTGAGGCGGACGCTCCGCATGCCAGTCAGTCACTTGTAGATCTTGCCGGGCTCGGCCTTGGCCGGAGCGAGCAGCTGGGAGACGGTCACGAAGGTGTAGCCCTGCTTGCTGAGCGCCTTCAGGATGGAAGGCATGGCCGGCACGGTGCCCTTGTGCAGCGGGTGGAGCAGGATGATCCCGTCGCGGCCGGCGCCGTCGAGCACGCGCTTGGTTATCAGCGCGGTGTCGTCCGTCTCGTAGTCCTTCGCGGTAACCGTCCACAGCACCTGCGCCATCCCCAGTTCTTTCGCGACCTTGGAGACGCGGTCGTCGGTGCGGCCCTGGGGCGGCCGCATGAGCGTCGGCTCGCTGCCGGTGATGCCGGAGATGGCCCGTGCCGTGCGGCGCAGCTCGTCGCGGATCTGCGCATCAGAGACATCAGTCAGCACCGCGTGCGTCCAGGTGTGGTCCCCGATCTCGTGGCCGTCCTTGGCGATCCGCCGCACCACATCCGGGAACTTGTGGATGCGCCGGCCCTCAAGGAAGAACGTCGACGGCGCCTTGTACCGCTTCAGAAGGTCCATCAGCCGGTCGGTGGGTTCGCCCGGGTTGCCGTCGAAGGTGAGCGCGATGCACTTGACCTTCCGGCAGTCCGTCTGCCCCGACGGTACGCCTGCTCCAGACGCGGCCCGGTCACGTTCCTCGCGCGGGGAGAGCGTCTCCATCTTGTTCGCCTGGATGACCATGGCGACGGTCACGGTCACGGCCGCCACCACCGCCAGGGTCAGGAGTATGAGCAGGCGAGGCCGCCTCTTCAGGATCTTCACCTCAAGGAGAAGATTCCAGCGACGGAAGGGTTGCCCAGCGACCTCGACTGTTAGATAGAACACGTGTGCGCAGCGCTTTCGAGCGAGCTGCGGTGCGACCTCGGCTGCGATCCGCGTACGAGCGACGTGTGCCGGCTCAGCCGTCAGTCAGTCGCCCGAACCGTCCCCGATGGAAGATGAGAGGCTCGTCGCAGGCAGCGTCGGCGCCGAGGGCCTCCACCCGCCCCACCACGATCAGGTGGTCGCCGCCCGTGTGCACCGCGTGGATCGTGCAGTCGATCCACGCGGCCGCACCGGCCAGCCGCGGTGAGCCGGAGACCGGTGCCGCGTCGTAGGCGACCCCCGCGAACTTGTCCGCGCCGCTCACCGCGAAGCCGCGGCACAGATCGCCCTGGTGGGCGCCGAGCACGTTGACACAGAAGGCGCCCGCGCGGGCGATACGCGGCCAGGTCGTCGACGTACGGCCGACCATGAATGCGACCAGCGGCGGGTCGAGGGAGAGGGACGAGAAGGACTGGCAGGCGAAGCCGGCGGGGGCGTCCTCGCCGTCGGCGGCGGGCGCGGTGACGACGGTGACACCCGTCGCGAAGCTGCCGAGGACGCGCCGGAACTCGGCCTGGTCGACCGGCGCGCGCTCGTCCGCGCCGACGCACCGCAACTCCGGGCGCGGCAGCGCTTCTACGGGTGCCGGGGTCCCGGCCGACCTGAGGTAGCGGACGGCGGCGGCTGCCGCTCCTGCGTGTCCCATCACCCCTCCATTGAAGCTGACGGAGCGTCAGATGGGAAGGTCAGCGGCCCTTGTACTCGGGGCTTCTGCGCTCCACGAAGCTCCGAACGCCTTCCTGGGCGTCCTCGGTCGTCATGTTGATCTCCTGTGCGGCCGCTTCGGCGGCGAAGGCCGTGGCCCGGTCGCTGTCGAGGGAGGCGTTGACGAGCTGCTTGGTGAGGGCCAGGGCGCGCGTGGGGCCGGTGGCGAGACGTGCCGCCCACTCGCGGGCCGTCTTGTCCAACTCGGCATCCGGGACGACACGGTTGACCAGGCCCAGGCGTTCGGCGTCGGCGGCCGTGAGCGCGTCGCCGAAGAACATCAGCTCCTTGGCGCGGTGCGGACCGATCAGGCGGGGGAGGAGATAGGCGCCCCCGCCGTCCGGTACGAGCCCGCGGCGGACGAAGACCTCAATGAACTTCGCGGATTCCGCGGCCAGTACGAGATCGCAGGCGAGCGCGAGATGGGCGCCGAGGCCGGCCGCCGTGCCGTTCACCGCCGCGATCACCGGCTTCTCGCAGTCCAGGACCGCCGCGACGAGGCGCTGGGCGCCGAGGCGGAGGGTGCGGGCGACGTCGCCGGGGAGGCGTTCGGCGGTCACCGCCCCTCCTTTCAGGTCCGCGCCCGCACAGAAGCCGCGCCCGGTCCCGGTGAGGACCACGGCCCGTGTCTCCGGATCGGCCGATGCCTCGGCCAGCAGGTCGATCAGCCGGTCCCGGCCGCCGGGAGTGAGGGCGTTGAGGGCCTCGGGCCGGTTCAGGGTGACGTACGAGACCTGGCCTCGCCTCTCCCGCCGTACCCACGTTTCCTCGCTCACCGGCACACCGCCAGCGCGTCCAGCGCCACGGCGCCCTGCCCCCTGGGCAGCACCATCAGCGGGTTGATGTCGAGCTCGGCGAGGTCGTCCCCGAGTTCCAGCGCCATGCGCTGCACCCGCAGGACGACTTCGACGAGCGCGTCGAGATCGGCCGGGGGGCGCCCCCGGACCCCGTCGAGCAGGGCCCGCCCGCGCAGGTCGGCGAGCATGGCGTGGGCCTGGTCCTCGCCGAAGGGCGGCACGCGTACGGCGACGTCGTGCAGCACCTCGACCAGCACTCCGCCGAGCCCGACGGTCACGGTCGGCCCGAACAGCTCGTCGTGCGTGACGCCGACGACCATCTCCACGCCCCGCTCGACCATCTGGCACACCAGGACGCCGTCCAGGGAGACGCCTTCGTAGCGCGCGATGTCGGTCAGCTCCCGGTAGGCGTCACGGACCTGGCTGGCGGAGGTGAGCTCGATCTTCACCAGCCCCAGCTCGGTCTTGTGGGCGATCTGCGCACCCGACGCCTTCATCACCACCGGGTAGCCCACCAGACCCGCCGCGCGTACGGCCGCTGCCGCGCTGGTCACCAACTGCTCGCGCGGCACGCGGATCCCGTACGCCCGCAGGAGCTGTTTCGCCGCGTGTTCGCTGAGCTGCTGGCCCGGGCGCATCAGTGCCTGCGCCTTGCGGAAGGAGGGCGAGGTGGTGCGGGGGGCCTCGTCGAAGGGGGAGCGGTAGCCGGCGGTGAAGCGGTGGTGGTCGAGGTAGGCGCGGACGGCGGTGATGCAGTTCGCGACGGTGCGGAAGGTGGCCACCCGGGAGGAGCCGAGGAGGACCTCGCGGTAGGCCGGCTCGGTGCCGACCGGGGAGCCCCACACGACGCAGACCAGCTTGTCCGTCCGCTCGGCCGCGTCCACCAGATCCTGGACGAGCTTGTCGCTGAGGGGAGGGAAGGGCCCCGTGATCGGGCAGATCAGGACGCCCACCTCGGGGTCGTCCAGGATCGCGTCGATGATCTTCCGGCCGCGCCAGTCGCCGACCGGATGCCCGCCGTTGTCGACCGGGTTGGCCACGCTCAGGTAGTCCGGTATCCACTCGTGCAGCTCGGCCTGCCTGGCCTCCGAGAGGACCGGCAGCCGCAGTCCCGCCTCGGTCGCCAGGTCGGCGAAGTGCGCGCCCGTGCCGCCCGAGATCGAGTACACGACGACGCCGTCCGCGCGCGGCGGCCGGGAGCGCGCCAACAGGGCCGCGGTGTCCTGGAGTTCGTCGAGCCCGTCCACGCGGATCACGCCGAACTGCCGCATCGCCGCGTCCACCACCGTGTCCGCACCGGTCAGCTTGCCGGTGTGGGAGGCGGCGGTGCGGGCGCCCGTCTCGGTGCGGCCCACCTTGACGGCCACGACCGGCACCCCGCGCCGGGCGGCCCGGTCGGCGGCGAGCAGGAAGGACCGGCCGTCCTTGAGCCCCTCGACGTAGCAGGCGATGGCGCCGACCTCGGGCTGCTCGGCGAAGTAGGAGATGAAGTCGGCGGTCTCCAGGTCGGCCTCGTTGCCGGTGGGCGCCCAGTGGGAGAGCCGGATGCCGAGCTCCTGGAGGGAGAAGACGGGCCGGCCCTGGTGGCCGGACTGGGTGATGAGCGCGATGGCCGGTCCGTCGAGGTCGTTCCGGAACCGCTCGAAGGCGTTGAGGTTGGTGTTGGGTCCGAGCAGCCGCATCCCGGAGCGCCGCACGGCCGCCGTCAGGCGCTCCTGAGCGGCCGCACCCTCCGCACCGGTCTCGGCGAACCCGGAGGCGAAGACGACCGCGAACTTCACCTTGGCCTCGGCCAGTTCCTCGAGCACCGCAAGCGGATCGGCGATCAGCAGTACGGCGAGATCGACCTGCTCGGGCAGGTCGGCGACGGAAGGGGAACAGGGTATGCCGAAGACGGACGGGCGGCTCGGGTGGACGGGGTGCAGCCGTGCCCCGACACGTTCGGCCCAGGCCACCAGCTGTCGGGTGATACCGGTGTTGGGCCGCCCCTCGGTGTCCGAGGCGCCGACCACGGCGACGGACCCGGGCCGGAAGAACCGGTCCAGATCGGGTACGTCGGCGTACAGGGGCAGGCCGCTGACGTCGAGGTCGTCGGCCTCGGCGGGCCTGCCGTGGACGGCGGGCCCGGGTTGCTCGCCACAGGCGATGACCCGGGCCCGGCGGGAGTCGGTGGTGAGGGTGCCGTGGGTTGATCCAAGCATCGGTCCGCCCGCTCCTCTGAGACAGCCAATAACTGACGCACTGTCAGATTACTGAACTGACGCCATGTCAGGAACGGGTGTGCACGCAAAGTTGAACGGGCACGCAAGGCCGGAAGGGAAGCCGATCAGTCCCGGCGGGGCCCCTCACAGCTCTGCGAGCACCTCCTTGGCCACCCGTTCCCCCGACCGCACGGCCCCGTCCATGAAGCCGTTCCAGTACGTCGAGGTCTCGGTGCCCGCCCAGTGGATGCCGCCGACCGGCTTGCGCAGGGCGGCTCCGTACTCGGTCAGGACACCGGGCGGGGCGTAGGCGACCGGGCCACCGCGGGAGAAGCCCTCGTTGTCCCAGCGCTGCAGCACGAAGGAGGTGGGCGACTTGGCCTTGTCGCCGAAGTAGTTGACGTAGTCCTTGAGTACGGCGGCCTTGACCTCGGCGACGCTCGACGCGTCGTACGCCCGCATCTCGTCGGCCTCGATGAAACCCATCAGAGCGCCGTAGGAGGCGTCGGGCGGTGAGTTGTCGAACGTCGAGCGGACCACACCGGAGTCGCTGACGACCTGGCCGTTGAGGCCGTCGGCCCGCCAGAAGGGGGTGTCGTAGACCGCGATCGCCTTGCCGATCGAGCCCATCGGCAGCCGCTGGCTCAGCTGGTCCCGCGAGGCCGGCAGCAGTGGATCGAAGGTGATGCGCGCGGCCAGCGGCGGCGGTACGGCGACCACGACCTTCTTGGCCGTCACCGTCACCCCGTCCGCGGTCACCACGTACTTGCCGCCGGACTGCACGACCGACCGCACCGGCGCGCTCAGCACCACCCGGTCGCCGAGCGTGGCGGCCAGCTTGATCGGCACCTGCTGGGAGCCACCGACGAAGCGGGACTCCTGGGCGCCGTTCGCGGTGTCGGTGAGGCGTTCCAGGGTGCCGGCGTTGGACTCGTTGCCCGCGGCGGCGATGTAGAAGAGCACGAAGAGGAGGGAGAGTTCACGGGGCTGCGCCGAGAAGATCGAGGTGCAGGCCACGTCCAGGAGGAACTTGGCCGACGGGATCACCGCGTTGGCGTTCAGCCAGCTCTCGAAGGTCTGCTTGTCCCACTCGGCGGCCTTCGCTGCCGTCCAGGGCGCGTCGACCGGGACCTTCTTGGCCATGTCGTCCAACGACGCCTGCACGATTGCGGCGTTGGCGAGGCCGGCCGCGTCGACGGGCGGGACCGAGCCGAGGATGCCGTCGGTGGCGTAGGGGGTCCGGTTTCCGTCCTTGTAGAGGAGGTTCTTGCCGGTGTTGTACGTCGTGAAGGTGGCGACACCCAGGGAGTCGGCGAGGGCCTTGATGCGGTCCTGGGTGGGGCCGATGAACTCGCCGCCGCCCTCGGAGAAACCGCCGTTGGCCAGGGACAGATTGACGACCCGGCCGCCCACGCGGTCGCGGGCCTCCAGGACGGTCACGGTCCTGCCTGCCGCCACCAGGTCGCGGGCCGCGGTCAGCCCGGCGAGGCCGCCGCCGACGACGGCGACGTCCACGTCCCGCGTGGTCGCGGCGGACGCCGTACCGGCGGCGGTGGTGGTGAGGGTGACGGCTCCGGCAGCGGCGGCGGCACCGCCGAGCAGGGAACGGCGGGAGAGGGCTTGCGGGTGGTGCTGTCTTTCGCGTGCCACGTGCGTCCTCCGTGTGGAGAGAGTGTGGAGCCAGAAAGTGAGCAGTGTTCAGATTCTGGCCCCGAACAGCGGCACGCTTCAACGCTCCCGTCACATCTGACTCACGCGTAACGAGAGTTCTGAGGAAGGGAGTTGAGGGTTTTGCAGGGGGATGAGAGCTTCTACGTCATCCGGGCAGGCGGGACAGCGCGTCCCCGCCGTTCTTCACGATGGTCTTCGCGATCTTCTCGGAGTCCATCGCCACCTCGCGGAGGGTGCCGCTGATGGGGGTGGTGAAACCGGTGAAGTACAGGCCGGGGGCCTGCTGCGGGGTGCGGGCGCCGTGCGCCACGGGTCTGCCCCGGTCGTCGAGCACGTCGAGGTGGCCGACGAGGCCTTCCAGGGCGCGGACGTATCCGGTGGCGGCGACGACGGCCTCCGGGGAGACGCGGGTGCCGTCGGTGAGGACGACCTTGCCGTCCTCGAAGCCGTCGACGGCGGCGACGACCTCGACCCGCCCCTTGCGGACGGCGTCGATGAGACCGACGTCCTGCACCGGGATCGCGCCCTCCTTGACCCGGCTGTACAGCCCCGTGTCGGGGCGGGGCAGCCCCTGCGCGGAGAGATCGGGGACGCTCAGCTTCGCCATCGGCCGCGCGAGCCGGTCGACGAGCCCGGTCGGCAGCCGCCGTACCAGCACGCCCGTGTACTGGGCGGCCCATCCCGCGGTCGAGCGCCGCACGATGTGCGGAGCCGTCCGCACCGACAGCCGCACCCGCGAGGCGCCGCCCTCCACCAGGTCCACGGCGATCTCGGCGCCGGTGTTGCCGACGCCGACGACGAGGACGTCACGGCCGGCGTAGGGCGCGGGGCTGCGGTACTCGCCGGCGTGGACGAAGTCGCCGGAGTACTTCTCGAGTCCGGCCCAGTCGGGGACGTACGGCGTGTGGTTGTACCCGGTGGCGACGACCACGGCCGCGCCGGTCAGCTCGCGGCCGCCCGTGGCGTGCAGCAGCCAGCCGTCGCCGTCGGGGGTGCGTTCGACGCGGGAGACCTCGACGCCGGTGACGATCTCCAGTGCGTGCACCTCGGCGTACTTCTCCAGGTACCGCACCACGTCGTCGCGGGCCACCCACCGCCCGAACCGGCGCGGCATCGGGAGCCCGGGGAGGGCCGAGAGGCGGCGGGTGGTGTGCAGGTGCAGGCGGTCGTAGTGCCGCCGCCACTGCGCACCCACCTGGTCGGACTTCTCCAGGACGACGGCGCGTATGCCCCGGGCCCGCAGCGCGTACGCGGCGGAGAGCCCGGCCGGGCCGCCGCCGATGACGTAGACGGGGCGGCCGCCGGGCTGCGCCGGTGCCTGGGAGGACGCTGTGGAGTCGGCCATGTGCGCGAGCGTAATCACGCACCGGGTTGATGGGTCTCGGTCAAGAGGGGAATTGGTTGCGGATTGATCACGCGTGTATGAGTAGTGAGTGGGGCTTGTGGCGTAGGCCACGTGGTTGTGGCCGTACGGGGAAGCCCCACCAGCCGCGGGCCCGGTGCCCGCGGGCCTCCTCCTTCGGGCCCTCGCCTGCTTTTCGCGGCCCTGTCTACTTCTTCGGGCCCTTGTAGCCCGTCACCTTGGCGATCCAGGTGATGAAGTCGCCGGGGTCGGTGTTGGCGCCGTGGCCCTCGTCCCAGTAGTAGAGGTGGTTGACCTCGTCGCCCAGGCCGTTCGCGGCGGCGAGGTTGGCGGAGATGACGTGCGAGGTGTCGGAGTCGTTGGTGCCGAGGCGGATCCACCAGTGCTTCGAGCGCCGCCCGTTGACCTTCTCCGCCAGGTGGTACATGGGCTTCATCAGGTGCAGCTTCTCGGGGATGTCTGCGGCGACGCGCTTGCTGCTGAGCCCGGTGGTGTCGTTCTTGGCGCTGTAGGCGGTGAAGTGACGGTTCTCGGTCGTCCCCGCGCCGAACACGTTGTTCTCGCCGGCGGACAGGTCGAAGGCGTCGAAGGTCGGCGTGGTCTTCTTGCGGGCGCCCACATGGGTGACGAAGTCGTCCCAGGTGAAGGTGGCCTTGCCGCCCGACCAGGTGATGAAGGTGGTCTTGGCGAGGTAGGTCGCGCGGTCCGAGTCCGACAGGGCGGTCAGGTACTTGGTCGCCGACGGCTCCAGGTACTGCTTGACCAGGTACTCGTCGTAGTTGCGGGCGGTGAGCGCGTCGAAGCCGGAGCCCTTCAGGCCGCGCAGCCTCAACTTCGCCTGGTATTCGGCGAACTGGGCCCGCAGCTCCTTCGGCACCGACTGGTCGACGACCTTGCACGGCGCTTCCCGGATCGAGTCATCTGACGTACCGTCAGATTCATGGATGCGATCTGGCTCACGGGCGCGGAATGGCTGGCCGTGCTGCGCATAGGACTCGGGCTGTGGTGGCTGGAAAGCTGGCGGCACAAGGACCGGAAGGCCTGGTTCGAGCGCGGGACCGGGATCGCGTGGGCGGCGGGCATCGCGGCGAAGCACCGCTGGAACGCCGTACGGTCCGGCTTCGAGGTCATGGTGGCGCCGCGCCCGCGGGCGATGGCGTACGTCGTGGTGTACGCGGAGTTGGCGGTCGGGCTGGGGCTGGTCGTCGGGTTCCTGAGCCCGGTCGCGCTGGTGGGAGGGCTGCTGCTGAACGTCCTCTACTTCACGCTCATGATCCACGACGTGGCCGAGCAGGGGCAGAACTCGATGATGGCGCTGATGTCGGTGGTCGCTCTGTTCGGGATGTCGTGGCAGACGTGGTCGCTGGACAGCGCGCTGGGGCTGTTCTGATGGGCGGCGCGCGTTTCGACGTACCGGAGGCCGACGCCTTCACGCGGACCTACTGGGACGCGGCCGCCGAGGGCACGCTGCTGATTCGCCGCTGTGGGGCGTGCGGGCGGGCCCACCACTACCCGCGCGAGTTCTGCCCGCACTGCTGGAGCGAGGACGTGGAGTGGGAACGGGCGAGCGGCCGGGCGGTCCTCTACACCTGGTCCGTCGTCCACCGGAACGACCTGCCGCCCTTCGGCGAGCGGACGCCCTACGTGGCCGCGGTCGTCGACCTGGCGGAGGGGCCGCGGATGATGACGGAGGTGGTGGGGTGCGGGGCGGGTGAGCTGCGGGCGGGTGCCGAGCTGGAGGTGGCGTTCCGGGAAGGGACGCCGGTATTCCGGCCGCGCGAGTGAGGCGTACGCGTTTGAATGGGCCGATGAGCTCTGTGGACGCGCAGCAGACCGACCCGGCTTCACCATCCCCTTCTTCGTCCTTCTCCTTCCCTGATCTGTACGGTCACGGCATCCGCCTGCGCCTGTGGGACGCGGACTCGGACGCCGATGTCGAGGCCTGGTTGCGGGGGCTCACGGACCCGGAGTTCCGTCGCTGGAACACACCGCTCAAGCAGGTCGACGATCTCGCCGGCGCGCGCGAGTCGCTGCGGGCCAAGGCGCTGGCCTCGACGGACGGTTCGGGGGCGTCGTACTGCGTGACCGACGCCGCGAGCGGTGCGGTGCTGGGGCACATCGGTGTCAACATGATCGACCTCGTCCTGAGCGTCGCCCGTGTCGGGTACTGGGTGCTGCCCGAGGCCCGGGGGCAGGGGGTCGCCGTCCGCGCCCTGGCCGTGGCCTCCCGCTGGGCGCTGACCGACCTGGGGATACACCGGCTGGAGCTCGGCCATGCCCTCGGCCATGAGGCCTCGTGCCGTATCGCCGAGCGGTGCGGGTTCCGTCATGAGGGGACGTTGCGGGGCGCGATGTGGGAGGCGGGGAGGCAGGACGCGTTCCGGGACGTGCATCTGCACGGGCGGATCGCCACGGACCCGGAGCCGCAGCTCCCGTAATTCGCGCGCGCCGGGCTCGGGCCCTGCGGAATCATGAAGCATGCGGCCCGAAGACTGGCACTTCATCGACGACCTGGACGCCTTCCTCGCGCGCGCCGGGGATTTCCTCCGCTCCCGCCCCGCCTTGCACACCGTCCCGCTGACGGTGACCGAGGGGCTGCGGACGCGTGGGTCGGGCTATTACGGCTCCGAGGCACCCTATTTCGGGGTGCTGGAGTCGGAGGGAACGATCCGCGCCGCCTACTTCCGCACCCCTCCCTACCCGCTGAACGTCACGCCCCTCACTCCCGAGGAGGCCGACTCCCTCGCCGCCCACCTGGCCGGTCTGGGCCGCCCGGTCCCCGGGGTCATCGGCGAGCGCACCACCATCGACGCCCTGGCCCGGTCCTGGGAGGAGTGCACCGGCGCGACGGCAACGCTGCACCAGCGGCAGCGGCTGTACCGGCTCAGCACGCTGACGGTCCCGCAGCCGGTGCCGGAGGGGCAGCCGAGAGTCGCCGGAGAGGCGGACCGGGAGCAACTGGTGCGATGGTACGGCGAGTTCATGGAGGCCATCGGCGAGAGCGGCGCGGAGCGTGCGGAGGGGTGGGCCGACTCGCGCATCTCCTACGGCGGGACGACGTTCTGGGAGGACGCCGACGGGACCCCCGTGGCCATGGCGGGGGTGACACCGATGGTTGCCGGGCAGATCCGGGTCGCCCCCGTCTACACCCCGGCCCACCTGCGCGGCCGCGGATACGCCGGGGCGGTCACGGCCGAGGTGAGCCGCGCCGCGCTCGCAGCGGGCGCGGCCGAGGTGCTGCTGTTCACGGACCTCGCCAACCCGACCAGCAACGCGCTGTACCAGCGGATCGGGTATCGGGCGGTGGCGGACTTCGGGCTGTACGACTTCACGGCATGAGGGTGGCCGCGAGCCTCACGGCCACAGCAGCTCCTTGGCCCAACCCCCGTCCTCCCGACGGTAGTTCAGCCGTACGTGCCGTCTGCGCTCGTCCCCCTGGAAGAACTCCACCTCGTCCGGTCGTAGCCGGTACAGGGTCCAGGACGGCACCGGAGCGTCGGGCTCCTGCTGGGCCCGTTCCCAGGCGGCCTCGGAGGCCCGTGCCAACTCCTCGGCAGAGCCCAGGACTTCACTCTGACGTCCGGTGAGGGCGGCGGCGAGCGCCCCGGTCGAGCGTGCGTGCAGGTCGCCCTGCGACTCCTGGGCCGGCGCGGCGGTGACCGGGCCGCGTACCCGCACCTGGCGGCCCAGCACCGGCCAGTAGAAGGCGAGGGCCGCATACGGCCGGGCCGCCAGCTGCCCGCCCTTGCGGCTGGTCGCATGCGTCGCGAAGGACCAGCCGTCGGCGTCCGCGCCGTGCAGCATCACGATCCGGACGTCCGGCAGACCCGCCGCGTCCGATGTGGCCAGGGACATGGCGTGCGGCTCTCGCTGGCCCGCCGCCACCGCGTCCGCGAACCAGCTCGTGAAGAGGGGCAGCGGTTCGGTCGGGGCGGTCGCCGGGTCGAAGGGGCGCAGCTCCGTGACCTCCGGGTCCCACACCCGCAGTGACCTCAGCAACTCGTGAAGATCGGTTCCCATGAGCCGAGTATCACCTGTCGGCCCAGGGCACTGTGAAGCCTCTGCGCACCCTCGCCGATCAACCCGTACGTCGTCGCCCCGCACAGTCGCTCCCTGCTGCTCAGTGGCAGGGAGCGCTGGATGTACGCCATCCAAGGGTCGGCAGGGTTGGCCTGCATCGGTGCACACTACGGCGGTTGACCGACGGCAACGGCGGCCAGTTCGTGATCCGCCGGCTGGTTGACCACTTGTTAGCGTGCTCGGATGGATGATCTGGGACCCGTTGCTTGGCCGCCTGAGCCGATCAGGACCGAGAGGCTCGTGCTCCGTGAGCCCGAGACCCAGGACCGTGCGGCGTTCATCGAACTGCTCGCCTCGCCGGAGGTGCACACCTACCTCGGCGGCCCCCGGCCGCGTGACGAGCTTGAGCGCGAGACACCTGAGGTGCCGGGGCGGTGGCCCGGGAGCTTCGTCGTTGATCTCGACGGGGCGATGATCGGCCAGATCCTGCTCAGGAGAGCAACGGAGCAGCATTGCCCGGCTGCCGTGGGGAACGTCGAGCTCGGTTACCTGTTCCTGCCGCGGGCCTGGGGATTCGGGTACGCCGCGGAAGCGTGCGCGGCGGCACTCGGCTGGGTCGCCGACGCGCTTCCCGGTGAGCAGGTGGTGCTCGCCACCCAGACCGCCAACATCGGCTCGATGCGTCTCGCGGCGAAGCTGGGTTTCACCGAGGTGGAGCGGTTCGAGGCCTGGGGCGCCGAGCAGTGGCTCGGCATGTGGTTCCCGGTCGCGCCGTCCAGTTGAGCAGCAAGGTCCTCGGCCCCCTCAAGGACAGACGTGCCTCGAAGACTGTCCATGGCGAGCGCTGACGCGGCTGCTCAGTACCCGCGTCGGTCTGCTTGCGGCGTTCGCTACGTGGCGCAGACCGCGCCCCCGGCCATGACGACGAGCACACGCCAAAGGCCCCGTTCACGTACGCCACGCAATGAGGCCCGCGATCACACCCACGAGAACGATCGCACCCCCAGCGATCACGACCAGCGCCGCGAAGAAGCCTTTCCAGCCGGGGTCGTAGTTCGGGTTGTTGTGCGCGACCCCCGCCAGGATCACGTCGCCGAGCCCATAGTGCACTGTCACAACAGCCCGAAGCCCCAGCCGGCGATGGCAAGACCGATCACGAGGATCACCGGCCCGAGAACGTAGTTGCCCACCTTCTTCTGATCGCTGACGTTCCAGAGAGCAACGGTCAGGGCGGCGCCGATGACGACGATCAGGCACCCGGAAACCCCGAGGAGCGCCCAGAAGAAGCCGGTCCAGGTGGCGGGGTGGTCCGGGTTAGGGGTCCATGTGGCCGCAAGTCTCACGTCGCCGACCATGCTCACTCGTCCTTCGCCAGATCCTGGACGTCCGCCTCGATGCCGGAGCCGGCAGCGTAGACGCCCGTGTTCAAGGTGGTTCCCACGGTGTTCTTGAACGCGCTGTCGGCCAGCTCGCCCCGGTCACTGAGGTTCTTGCCGCCGAGACTCCCGTGCTGCTCCAAGGCATGGTTGACGCCGTGGTTCTGGGCGTTCCCGAAGGCACCGGTTGCGGCGTTCGTGAGCGCGTCCTGGCCCATCGTCGAGGCATCCTGGTTGTTGACGATGTCAGTCGTGAGCCCACCGGCCACGTTGCCCGCTGCGCCGTTGACGGTGGTGCCGAGCAGGCCGTCTCCCCTCAGGATGTTGCCGGCCACCCCGGTCAGTCCGGCTGAGTCCGCGAGCGCCGCGCCGCCCCCGGTGAACACGGCTGTTCCGCCGGCGGCCCAAGCGCCGTTGGCGAGGTCGTCTCCGACGGTCACGGGCTGGCCGTGAACGGCCTGGTTGAGCATCGCGCTGCCCGAGTCCGCGACGAAGTTCGTGACGAAGCTCTCGGCGCCCTTCTTGAGGAACTTCGCGGCGAACTCGGCCACCTTCGCCAGCTTCGCCGCCCCCTCCTCGCTGAGCTTGCCGAACCGCTCCAGCAGCGCCGCCACCTTCTCCGCCGCCGACGTGAAGAGCTTCACCAGGTCGACGATCTTGGCGACCCGCGTGGCCACCGCCGTGTTCGCGACGAGGTCGGAGAGGAAACCGGTGAAGAAGGACAGCGCGGCGCCGGCCACCTCCATCTCGGCGATCTCGACGCAGATGTCGATGATCTCCTCGTTGATCTTGTCGATCTCGTCGGCGTACGCCCGCAGCCCGTCGGCCACCTGGTGGAAGTTGTGCGCGATGTCGTCGATGGCGCGCTTCTGCTCCGCCCAGTGCTTCTCGAAGGCATCGCGGGCCTCACCGTGCCAGCCCTGCTTGTCGACGCCCTGGATCTGGATGTCGAGGGCATGCGCGACATCCGTCAGCTCGTTGCCCATGGTGTCCCAGGCGTGGGCGATCGAGCGGAGCGTGTCGCCGTTGCCGCCCGGGAGCTCCACGCCACAGGCCTGGAGGATGTCCAGCACCTTGCCGTCGATCCAGCTGTTGATGCTCACGCCGGGCCTCCTACCGGCCGGGTCGCGGCGCGGAGGTGGTCGATGGCGGTCTGGTCCGAGTTCTTGTAGTTGGTGGCGTTGAGGCGCAGCCGGTCGCCGTCGCTGGTGAAAACCCCGGGCAGCTGTCCGAGCGCCTTGAGGGTGCTGTTCAGCAGCGTCTGGTACTTCTGCGCCGCACCGTCACAGGCGCCGAGCAGGCCGAAGGCCTCTCCGATCTGGGACGCGGTCGCCGCGAAGCCGTCGATCGGCTTCGCCAGGTCCTTGGCCTCCCTGTCGAACTTCCCGGCAAGCTCGTTCAGTGTGTCGGGGTCGACACCGAACTGGCTCATTCCGCTCCCCCGTCGTCGAATGCATGAACAGATCAGCAGTACCGGAGCCGTTGACTCGCCGGGAAGAACTGTTTGCTGGTTCAAAACGACTGTTTGCGGGATCAAGACGGGACGATGACGTGCCCTTGGCCGGATTCCTACGGGGCGCAGCCGGGCCGCTTACCTGGCAGGTCATCGACCCCGCTGCCCCCGCCTGCCACGATCGTCTGCGTACGGAGCCCGACCCCGACCGGAAGGACGCCAACACGCCATGACCGCCTACGCCATAGCTCATCTGCAGGAAGCCGCCCCGCACCCGGAGATCGCCGAGTACATCGAGCGCGTCTCCGGCACCTTCGAGCCGTACGGCGGCCGTTTCCTGGTGCACGCCACGCAGCACGAGGTGAAGGAGGGCAGCTGGCCCGGGCATGTCGTGGTGATCGGTTTTCCCGGGATCGCCGAGGCGCGGGCCTGGTGGGACTCGCCCGAATACCAGGAGATCGCACCCCTGCGCTCGCGGCACATCGAGGGCGACATCATCCTGGTGGACGGCGTTCCCGGGGATTACGACCCTGCCTCCACCGCACGTGCGATGCGGGAGGCGCTGCCTGCCGAGTAGCTGCCGAGCAGCCCTCGTAGCTGATTACCTGCCCAGCACCACCGTCCCGGATGAGCAGAACCATCCCCCGGTGCCGGACGCCACCCCCAGCCGCGGCAACTCCCCGTCCGGCGCCCGAACTTGCCGCGCCCCCGCCTCTCCCCGCAGCTGTCGTACGGCCTCCACCAGCAGGAACAGCCCCCGCATCCCGGGGTGTTGGGCCGACAGCCCGCCCCCGTCCGTGTTCACCGGCAGCTCCCCGCCCTCGACCCTCAACCGCCCCTTCTCCACGAACGCCCCGCCCTCCCCCTTCCCGCAGAATCCGAGATCCTCCAGTGTCACCAGCGTCATGTAGGTGAACGCGTCGTAGAGCTGCGCGAAGTCCATCTCCTCCGCCCGCACCCCCGCCCGCTCGAACGCCAGCCGCCCGCTCACCGCCGCCGGCGACACCGTGAAGTCGGGCCATTCGGACATCGCGGCGTGCGAGACGTGCTCCCCGGTGCCGAGGATCCAGACCGGAGCGGTACGGCAGTCCCGTACGTACTCCTCGGCGGCCAGCAGCACCGCCGCCCCGCCGTCGGAACGCAGGCAGCAGTGCAGCTTGGTGAAGGGATCCGCGATCATCGGGCCGGAGAGGACCTCGTCCACGGTGATCGGGGTGCGGAACATCGCGTCCGGGTTCAGCGCGGCATTCGCCCTCGCCTGCACGGCGACGGACGCCAACTGCTCGATCGTCGTGCCGTGTTCGATCATGTGGCGGCGGGCCGCCATCGCGTATTTGGCGATCAGCGTGTGGCCGTAGGGGACTTCGAATTGCAGTGGGCCGCGAGCGCCGAAGGAAAGGTTGCCGGTGCGGCGGCCCGCCTTGATGTCCGCGCGGGCCGTCGAGCCATAGGCCAGCAGGACGGCGTTCGCGTGCCCGGCCGCTATCGCGTCCGCCGCGTGGGCCGCCATCACCTCCCAGGTCGAGCCTCCGACCGACGTCGAGTCCACCCACGTGGGGCGCAGGCCCAGGTACTCGGCCACCTCTACGGGGGCGAGGGTGCCCAGGCCGGCGGAGGCGAAGCCGTCCACCACCTCACGGTCCAGTCCCGCGTCGGTCAGCGCACGGCGGGCCGCCTGGGCGTGCAGGGTGTACGGAGTCGCCTCGTCCACGCGGCCGCAGTCGGAGAGGGCCACGCCCACCACGGCCACCTTGCGGGTCCCGCCAGTCATGAGAGGGCTCCTCCCCCTGTGCATCTCGCTCCGGCCCTCCTAATATGACGGACCGTCAGATCCGGAGGGAAGGGGTAGCCATGGACGCCGGCTTCACGGCGGAGCAGGACGGGATCCGCCGCACCCTGCGCGAACTGCTCCGCAAACGCTGCGGCCCCGAGGAACTGCGCGCCGCCCTCGACACCCCCGCCGGACACGACCCGGCCCTGTGGACCGCCCTCGCCGACCAGCTCGGCCTGCCCGGACTCGCCCTCCCGGAGGCGTACGGCGGTATCGGCTGCTCGACGACCGAACTCGCCCTGGCGGCGGAGGAGTCGGGCAGGACTCTTGCCCCCTCACCTCTCCTCGCGACCTGTGTGCTCGCCGCCCCCCTGATCCTCGCTCTCGGCACCGACACCCAGCGCGCCGCCCTGCTGCCCCGCATCGCCGACGGCACCCTCACGGCCGCCCTCGCCGTGCCGGGCGCCGCCCTCGCCACCGGCCTCGCCCTCACCGGCACGGGCGACGGCGACTGGGCGGGCGGGGGCCGCGCGGGGGGCGTCCAGGCCAGGCGGGCGGGCGACGGCTGGCGGCTGTACGGCCAGGTCGACCAGGTGCTGGACGGCCACAGCGCGGAGCTCCTGGTGGTCGCCGCCCACACCGGCGGTTTCGCGCGCTCGCGCACCCTCTTCTTCCTCGTGCCGGACGATGCGGCCGGGCTCGTACGCGTACGGCAGACCGCGCTCGATGCGACCCGGCCGCAGGCGCGTGTCCAACTACGGGATGTGGAAGCCGAGCTGCTGGGCGCGGAAGACGGGGACGACGTCCTTGGCGCACTCTCCGCCGTCGGTGACACCGCCGCCGCGGTGCTCGCCTGCGAAGCCGTCGGGGCCGCCGACCACGCACTGGAACGGACCGTCGAATACGTCAAGCAGCGCGAGCAGTTCGGCCGGGCGATCGGCTCCTTCCAGGCCGTGAAGCACCGGCTGGCCGACGTGTACGTCCAGGTCCAGGCGGCACGCTCGGCCGCCTACTACGCCGCCTGGGCCACCGCCCACGGAGAGCGGGTGGGCGGGCTCGCCCTCGCGCAGGCACTGGAGGCGTTGCGCGGTGCCGCCGCCGAAGGGATTCAGCTGCACGGCGGCATCGGTTTCACCTGGGAGCACGAGGCGCATCTGTACTTCAAGCGCGCCGCGGGCGACGAGCTGCTGTTCGGGCCGGTGCACCGGCTGCGGGCGCACGCCGCCGACTCGGCGCACCTATTTGAACAGGGCCTGGAGGTGGCGGTGTGATCGGCGAACGTCTGGTGCAGAAGGTGTCCTCGACGAGGGGCTTCGCGAAGGTGGCGCCGCACGTCGTGCCGAGGCTCGACAAGGCCGTACACCGGCTGACGCGCGGAAAGTACCTGCTCAGTGCGCAGATGCTGCCCGGGGTGATCCTGACGACCACGGGTGCGCGGAGCGGCCTCCCCCGTCGTACGCCCCTCGCCTGCATGCCGGAGGACGGCGGCTGGCTCCTCATCGGCTCCAACTTCGGCCGCACCGGCCATCCCGCCTGGACGCACAACCTCCTCGCCCATCCCGATGCCGAGATCAGCTGGAAGGGCCAGGACATCCCGGTCACGGCCCAGCTGCTGGAAGGTGAGGAGAGGGCGGCGGCCTGGAAGGCGTTGTTGGCCTTCTGGCCGCCGTATGCGACGTATCAGGCTCGGGTGGAGCGGGAGATACGGGTGTTCAGGGTTGTGCAGAGGTAGTTGTGCCTTCAGCGCGACGAGTTCTTGAGGCAGGCCACGTCGTACTGAGAGACCGCGTTGGGGCTGTTGGCGTTCGCCAGGGAATGGGTGTCGTCCTCACCGGCGTACACCTTGCCGGAGACGCCGTCAGGGTTGAAGGCGGAGCCGGGGGCGGTCAGGGCATGCCCAGGGCGGGCGGATACGGGCAGGTCCTCGCAGGATGCGCCGGGCTGGCCGGTTGCGAAGGCCGGGGCAGCCGCGACCCCCGCCACTCCGGTGACCAGCGCAGCCGAAGCCACAGCGACGGCCGCACGCTTCAGGAGGTTCATGATCGCCTCTCCTTTCGCGGAGTACCTGCCCATACCTACGTAAACCGGGCGCCCAGTGTTCAGAGCGTCGCCAACCTCTGCACCAGCAAAAACGCCCCGATCCCCAACATCGCCGCCCCCGACGTCCGCGTCACCGCACGCGCCGCCGACGGCCGCGCGCCGAGCACGGCCCGGGCGCCGAGGCCGACCGCGAGGTAGACCGCGGCGCAGCACGCCATGTGGAGCAGGCCGAGGGTGGCCGTCTGGACGGGGACGGGCAGGCCGCCGGGGCTGGTCAGGAACTGGGGCAGCAGGGAGAGGTAGAGCAGCAGGCCCTTGGGGTTCAGGCCGCTGATCGTCGCGCCGCGGAGGAATACGCGGGTGCGGGAGGCCTCGGCGCGCTCGTCCGTAGCGCCGGGGGTGCCCGGCCGCCGCAGCACCCCCCACCCCAGCCACACCAGATACCCGGCCCCCGCCACCGTCAGTGCGGTCAGCAGCCGCGGCTCGCCCGCCACCAGCACCGCGAGACCGGCCACCGCCAGCACCGTGTGCAGTGCGTACCCGGCGACCAGACCGCCCACCGCCCACCCCACGGAACGGCCGCGCAGACCGGCCGAGATCGCGTACGCCCAGTCGGCACCCGGCACGCACACCAGCAGAAGATCGAGGGCGAGGAAGGAAAGCAGCAGTCCGTTGTCCACGTGAGTGACATTAGGCGCGATTGGCTCGAAAGTGTTCCCGGATTTTGCTCGACATCAGCTCATCCATGGAAGGATCTACCTCATGGACGACGTGGATCGCAAAATCCTTGCCGAGCTGCAGCAGGACGGGCGGCTGACCGTGACCGAGCTGGCCGGGCGGGTGCGGCTGAGTGTCTCGCCGTGTCATCGGCGGCTGCGGGAGCTGGAGCGGTCGGGGGCGATCAGCGGGTACCGGGCGGTGGTGGACCCGGCTGCTGTGGGGCTGACCTTCGAGGCGCTGGTCTTCGTGTCCATGCGGCAGGAGGACCGGGACACGGTCGCCGGGTTCGAGCGGGCGATCGCGGAGATTCCCCATGTGCTGGACGCGCAACGGCTGTTCGGGGAGCCCGACTATCTGCTGCGGGTGGCCACCGCCGACCTCGCCGCCTTCCAGCGGCTGTACGACGAGCGGCTGGCGACGCTGCCGGGAGTGCAGCGGCTGACGTCGACGCTGGTGATGAAGCACGTGGTGCGGGACCGTCCGCTGCCCGCATAGGGGCCGAACAGCGCAGCAGGCGGTGGTTCACCGTCCGGTGAACCACCGCCTGCCAGACAGGACTTGGGCCTGGAAAAAGAGATCTGTGAGGAGATCTGCGAAGAGATCTATTTCGTCGGCTTCTTGCCGGTCACGCCCAGGTGCACCAACAGCGCCAGATTCGGCTTGAGTTCAGCCTGCTTGACGCCCCAGGTCTGGAATCCCTTCTGGTGCGAGGCGACGGCCGCGAGCATCGCGACCAGTGAACCGGCGACCGCCGCCGGGTTCACGTCCTTGTCGACCCTTCCCTTCGACTGCAGTTCGGTGATCGAGTCGGTGAGGGAGTTGTTCACCGAGTTCAGGATCTTCATACGGATCTTGTAGAACCGTTTGTCGCCCTCGGCCGCACCGAGGTCGACGACGCGCAGGATCGCGTCGTTCTTGCGCCAGAACTCGAGGAAACCGTCCACGAGTTCCTGCGCGGTCTGCCAGCCGGCCTTGCCGACCCAGGAGCGGCCCTCGAGAAGCGCGGTCAACTGACCGCCCTCGGTGGCCATTTGCTCGGCGATCTCCAGGACGGCGCCCTCGACGTCCGGGAAGTACTGGTAGAAGGTCGCGGGCGAAGTCCCTGCTTTCCGGGCGACATCGATGACTTTGACGTCCCGGTAGGGGGAGGAGCTGAGCATCTCGCTGAGGCAGTCGAGCAGCTTCTGCCGGGTCGCCTGCCCACGCCGGCCGGCCACGCGGCCGTCGACGGTACGCACTTGTCCTGTCATGTCGTCAGCTTACCGAGGGGTGATGGGAGCGCGATTCGGCCGACTGCAAATGGGGTGCACGAGAGGGCGGAGGCTGGTGTGCCTGGTCCTGCGGGGTGCGTGAGTCGCCGTTAGTTTGGCGGTATGGCCGAAAACAGGGCATCCGCGTACGGAGAGGGCGTCCCGTGCTGGGTGGACGCGCAGCTTCCCGATGTGGAGGCGGGCAAGCGGTTCTACGGCGAGCTCTTCGGGTGGACCTTCGAGGACCGGCCGGAGGTGTCCGGCGGCTCCGTGTGGGCCCGACAGGAGGGGGAGCCGGTTGCCGCGCTCGCGCGCAAGACGGACGGGCGGCTGCCCACCGTGTGGACCGTGTACTTCGCGACGCCGGACGCCGAGGCGCTGGCCGACCGGATCTGGGCGGCCGGCGGGCAGGTCGTCACGGCGCCCACGCCGGTCGCGGAGCTGGGCACGGCCGCGCTGGTCACCGACCCCGAGGGTGCCGTCTTCGGCCTCTGGGAGCCGGGCAGCCACCCGGGCTTCGGCAGGCGGCACGAGCCCGGCACCTTCGCCTGGGCCGAGCTGTACGCCCGGGACGTGGAGGTCGCCAACACCTTCTACGGCGATCTCTTCCACGACGCCCTGTTCGGGCCGGACGCCAGGCCCGACTTCGGGCGCGCGCCCGTCTCGGAGGTCTTTCCGGCCGAGATGCCGCCCCACTTCCTGGTCCACTTCGGCGTCGAGGACTGTGACGCCGCACTCGGGAGGGTGAGCCGTCTCGGAGGTCGGATCTGGGCGCCAGTATTCGAGACGTCGTACGGAAGGGTGGCCGTCGTCACCGACAATCAGGGGGCGTCGTTCGCGGTGCTGGAGCGATCGAAGGAACGACCGATGGAACGACCGCAGCAGAGCGACTGAAAACTGCTGAAATAGACCGACTGAAACAGACCGCGCGGTGAAACATACCGTTTTGGGGTGAGGCATCCCGACTCGTTCCCGGGTTCGCAACCAGTGCCCGGGACAGGAAGAATCAGGGTGCGTGCCGCCATGGCGGTGCGGTGGTGAGACGCTGCACGGGGTCGCGTGAAGATGTGGCCGGCGCGGCCCGTACGGGGAGGTGGCAGGCAAGTGGTGGATCAGCTGACACAGCACGATCCGCGGCGTATCGGTCCGTTCGAGGTGCTGGGGCGGCTCGGTGCCGGCGGCATGGGACTGGTCTATCTCGCGCGCTCGGCGTCCGGCCGGCGCGTGGCGATCAAGACGGTCCGTACGGAGCTCGCCGAGGACCAGCTGTTCCGCGTCCGCTTCTCGCGCGAGGTCGAGGCCGCCCGGGCGGTCTCCGGCTTCTACACGGCGGCCGTGGTCGACGCCGACGCACGTGCCGCCGTGCCGTGGCTGGCCACCGCGTACGTGCCCGCGCCCTCCCTCGAAGAAATAGTGAACGAGTGCGGGCCGCTCCCGGCCCAGGCGGTGCGCTGGCTCGCGGCGGGTGTGGCCGAGGCGCTGCAGTCGATCCACGGCGCCGGTCTGGTGCACCGGGACCTGAAGCCCTCGAACGTCCTCGTCGTCGAGGACGGTCCCCGGGTGATCGACTTCGGTATCGCCTCCGGCGTCTCGAACACGCGTTTGACAATGACGAACGTCGCGGTGGGTACGCCCGCCTATATGTCGCCGGAGCAGGCGAAGGACTCGCGGTCCGTGACCGGCGCGAGCGACGTGTTCTCGCTCGGCTCGATGCTCGTCTTCGCCGCCACCGGGCACCCGCCCTTCCATGGCGCCAACCCCGTCGAAACGGTCTTCATGCTGCTGCGGGAGGGCCCGGACCTGGAGGGTCTCCCGGAGGAGCTGCGCCCGCTGATCGAGTCCCTCATGCAGATGGAGGCCACGGCCCGGCCCAACCCGGCCGACCTCCAGGCCCAGCTGGCCCCCCATCTCTTCGGCTCCGGCTCCGACGACAGCGGTACGGCCTCGGCCTGGCTGCCCGAGCGTGCGGTGAGCCTGATCGAGGCGCGCCGCAACGGCCGTCCGGCGGGGAAGACGGGCCAGGGCGGCGGCCGCAGCGGCGGCGGCGCGCGACCCGCCCCCGTGCCGCCCCCGCCCTCGCACGACCCCGTCGTACCGGCGTCCCCCGTGTCCGTCGGCGCCCCCGACACCGGTCCCGTCCGGCTGGCCGGCGCCCAGGTGCCCATCGGGCCCGGGCCGCGGGTCTCCGACGTCCGCGCCGCCGCCGTGAAGGCGCCTCCTCCGGAGGCCGCCCTGGCCGCCTCCTGGTCCAAGCCGCGCCCCGGAGTCAACGGCGCGGATCCTGCCGTAGGCCCTGTCGTCCCCGCGTCGCTGCCCGCGCCGCCGGAGACCGCGGCAGGCTGGCGCCCCTGGCGTTTCCGCATGTCGAACGATGTGTGGGGCACCCCGTCGGTCTCCGGCGACCTCGTCTACGTCACCTCCTTCGAGGTGCACGCCCTGGACGTGGCCACCGGCCGCCGGCGGTTCAAGACACGGGACGTGGCCTGGTCGATGGCGGTCGCCGACGGCCGTATCCACGCCTCCGACGGGCCGACGCTGTTCGCGCTGGACTGCCGTGAGGGCGCCGACCTGTGGCGGCTGTCCACGGACGCCTGGGTGTACTCCCTCAAGGCCGACCGCGGCACGGTCGTCACCGGCACACGCGGCGGCGGCGTCCAGGCCTGGGAGGCCGCGAACGGCCAGAAGCTGTGGGAACTCACCGGGGCGCAGACCGACTTCGAGTCCCCGGAGGCCGGGCCCGCCGTCCACGAGGGCACGGTCTACGTCTGGCAGGACGCCCGGCTGCGCGCCCTGGACGCCCGCACCGGCAAGGAGCGCTGGTCCTACCCGATCGGCGACGCGGCCTCGTGCGGTGGCGTGCCGGTACGGGTGACGCACGCTCCGGACGGATACGTGTACGTCTGCGCCGGCACTCGGGTCCTGGCGATCGACGTGGCGAGCGGCCATGTGAAGTGGCACTTCGAGGCCCCCGCGGTCTTCCTCTGCCCGCCCACCTTCGCGCCCGGCCCCGCGGTCACCGGCGGCGGCATCTACCTGGTCGACTACCTCGGCACGGTGTACGCCCTCGATGCCACCGACGGCCGCGACCGCTGGCGCATCGCCACCGAGTCCCGGGCGTCGATCGACCCCGTTCTGGTGGCGGCCGGGCATGTCCACGTCGGCAGCGGCAAGGGGCTGTACACCCTGGACGCGGTCACCGGCACACCCAAGTGGCGCTTCCAGGCGGGCGGCGACATCGTGGGCGCCCCCGCGGTGGCGGAGGGCCGCATCCACTTCGGCTCCACGGACCACCTGCTCTACACGCTGAAGGCCGACGACGGCCGGCTGCGCTGGAAACTCGCGACCGGCGGCGAGATCACCGGCTCCCCGGTCGTGAAGGACGGCGTCGTGTACGCGTGCAGCAAGGACCGCTGCGTGTACGCGCTGGACGCGGAGAAGGGGACGGGGACCGCCCGGCCCGCATGAGTTGTTGGTGACGGCCGTCGTACCGATGTCACGGAAGGGTGTGGCCGGCGGCCGTCCACCTAGACGCTACGCCGGGTGCGCGGCGGTCGCCACGCGGTGACATGGTCGTGACAGGCGTTCGCTAGAGTGACCGTGTGAACACACGGGGGCGCACACTCAAGTACACGGCCGTCATCGGGTTCGTGGTCCTGTCGCTGACGGGCTTCTCGGGACGGCACCACGGCATCGGCAAGCACCACCACAGCGGCGGCGGGTGCAGCAGCTCGTCGCAGGACCACGACACGTCGTCGCACACGACGACCACGACCGGCGGCAGCGGTTCGTACTCGTCGCCGTCCACGGCTGCTTCGCCGTCGCCCGCCATGGCGGTCCTGCTGAAGTGCGCGACCGTGAAGCAGCCGTACGCGACCGTTGAGGTCAGCAACCCGAACGACACCGCGGGTACCTTCGAGGTCACCGTCACCTTCCGGGACGCCGAGGGCGCAGCGGCCGGCACCCGGGTCGACATCGCGGACGTGCCCGCGAACGGGACGGCGACCGTGAGGGTGAACGTGGGCGGCAGCAACGCCCTCGTCACCCGCATCAAGCACTGCGAGGTGCAGGATCAGGCACCGGCCGCGAGCTGACGTCCTACCGCGTACGGAACTCCCTCCGCCGCCCGGCGAACAGCTCCGCCTGCCGCTCGCCCGGGAGGTTTCCGAGCGAGACCAGGTGGGCCGCCTGCGCGAACCCCGGTGCGACGGCGCTCTCCCGCGCCGCCCACAGGGCCCGCACGGTCCCCTGGACGCCCTCCGCCGGATACGCGGCGATCACCGTGGCGCACTTAGTTGCGGCCGCCAACGCCCCGCCGGGCTCGGTGAGTTCGGAGACGAGCCCGATGTCGTAGGCCCGTTGCGCGGAGATCCGCTCCGCCGTCCCCATCAGCATCATCCGTGCGACCTCGCCGTACGGCATGCGCTGCGCCATGAGCACGGACTCGTAGGCGCTGACCATGCCGTACGTGGTGTGCGGGTCGAAGAAGGCGGCGGTCGTGTCGGCGACGACGAAGTCCGACTCGCCGAGGAGATAGAAGGCGCCCCCGCAGGCCATTCCCCGTACGGCGGTGATGACCGGCTTCCACAGGTCGTTCGCCTTGGGCCCGACGCGGAGGAGGGGATCGTCGGCCATGTAGGGGGAGTGGGGCTGCGGGACGACGGCGGTCCGGTCGAGGCCCGTGCAGAAGGCGCGCTCACCGGCGCCGGTGAGGACGACGGCCCGTACGGAGTCGTCGAAGCGCAACTCCCGCCAGGTCTCCTGCAGTTCGTCCCGCATGGTCAGGTCGACGGCGTTGAGCCGCTCGGGCCGGTCCAGGGTGACGACCGCGACGCCGGTGTGCTGGTCGACGGCCGTGCGCACGGAGACGGGCGCGGTCATGGGCGCTCCAGAACCCACTGCGGAAGGCCCTCGTCGCTGAACACCACCTGCACCTTGGCGCCGATCCGGATGCGCTCGGCCGGCACCGAGTCGAGCCGCGCACCGGGCTCGGCGACGAGGTTGCCGACGAGACGGATGCGCGGGGCGTCGGTGAGCTCGACGACGACGACGTTGTACGGGGCCTGGTCCGCGTAGTCGGGCAGGAGCGGCGGGTGGGGCACGACATACGACCAGATGCGACCGTGACCGGCGACCTCCCGCCATTCGCTCGCGAAGGACTGGCAGTGCGGGCAGCAGGGCCGGGGCGGGAAGCGGAGTTCGCCGCAGTCGGCGCAGGCCTGGATGCGGAGTTCGCCCTGGCGGGCGTAGCCCCAGAAGGGGGCGCCGTCGGAGTCGATGACGGGATCGAGCATGCTCAGCTCCTCAGCAGCAGGGCGGAGGTCGGTACTCCCTCGCCGGCGGTGACGAGGCAGGTGGCGGCGTCCGGGACCTGGGCGGTGCTGGTGCCGCGGAGCTGCCGTACGCCTTCGGTGATGAGGTTGAACCCGTGGACGTAGGCCTCGCTCAGCCCGCCGCCACTGGTGTTGAGGGGCAGCCGCCCGCCGATCTCCAGGGCCCCCTGCTCGGTGAACGCCCCGCCCTCGCCGCGGCCGCAGAAGCCGTAGCCCTCCAGGGAGAGCGGTATGAGCGCGGTGAACGCGTCGTAGATCTGGGCCACGTCGACGTCCTGGGGCGTGAAGTCCGCGTGCTTCCACAGGTGCCGGGCGGCGGTCCAGGCGGGGCCGGTGAGCGGGTCGTCGTTCCAGTAGTTGACCATGCCGTGGTGCTGGGCGGGCAGTCCCTGGGCGGCGGAGTGGACGTAGACGGGCGCCCGTCTGCAGTCCCGGGCGCGCTCGCGGGAGACGACCACGCACGCCAACGCACCATCTGTTTCAAGGCAGTTGTCGAAGAGGCAGAGCGGCTCGCTGATCCAGCGGGAGGTCATGTACATCTCGCGGGTCAGGGGCCGCTCGTACATCACGGCGGCGGGGTTCTGGTTGGCGCGGTTGCGGCAGGCGAGGGCGACATTGAACAGGTGGTCGCGGGTCGCGCCGTACTCGTGCAGGTAGCGGCGCGTCAGCATGGCGATCTCGTCCGCGGGGCGGAGCAGACCGAAGGGGCGGGTCCACTGTGCGGGGGTGGGCAGTTGGACGGTGGTGTTCTTCCAGGGGCGGGGGCCGGAACCCCGTTTGCGCGAGCGCCAGGCGACGCCGACCGTGGCCTGACCGGAGGCTATGGCGGCCGCGAGGTGGGCGACCGTGGCGCACGAACCGCCGCCCCCGTACCCGACCTTGCTGAAGAACGTGAGGTCACCGAAGCCGACGGCCTTCGCCAGCTCCACCTCGTCGGTCTCCTCCATGGTGTACGAGGCGAGCGCGTCGACCTCGCCGGGCGCGATACCGGCGTCGTCGAGGGCGGCGAGGACGGCACGGCAGGCGAGGGTCCGTTCGTCCTCGTCGAGGCGTTTGGCGAAGGGGGTCTGCCCGATGCCGACGATCGCGGTGGCGTCCTTGATTCCGGCCACGCTGGTGCACCTCCGCATGCTGTCCCGTGAGCTGACAGGGCGTCAGGCTACAGCTAATCTGACGGTCAGTCAGCTAGTAGTAGGGGGCTGTTGTGCGCGGTGACGTGGAGTGGGGCAGCATTCCGGGACTCGTCCGGTCGGCGGCCGAGCGGTACGCGGACTCCGAGGCGGTGGTGGAAGGCCGTACCCGGATCTCGTACGCCGAACTGGGCGCCCGCGTCGAACGGTCGGCGGCGGCCTGTGTCGCGGCGGGCATCTCACCGGGCGACCGGGTCGCGATCTGGGCCCCGAACTCGCCGGCCTGGATCGTGGCGGCACTGGGCGCGGTGTCGGCCGGGGCGGTGCTCGTGCCGATCAACACGCGCTTCAAGGGCGCGGAGGCGGCGGACGTGCTGCGCAGGAGCGGGGCGCGGCTGCTGTTCGTGACGGGGACGTTCCTGGGGACGTCGTACGTGGCCTCGCTGCGGCGGGCTGTCGACCGGGGGCCTGGGCTGCCGCATCTCGAGCAGGTGGTGGTGCTGTCGGACGACGCGCCCGAGGACTTCCGCACATGGAAGGACTTCCTCGCGGGCGGGGACGCGGTCGGGCCGGCCGAAGTGCGGGCGCGCTCGGCGGCGGTGGACGGTTCCTCGCCGTCGGACATCGTCTTCACGTCCGGTACGACGGGCCGCCCCAAGGGCGCGGTGATCACACATGCGCAGACGCTGCGGGCGTACGAGATCTGGTGCGACCTGGCAGGGTTGAGGCAGGGCGACCGCTACCTCATCGTGAACCCCTTCTTCCACACCTTCGGTTACAAGGCCGGAGTCCTGGCCTGTCTGATGCGCGGCGCGACAATGATTCCCCAGCCGGTGTTCAACACCGACACGGCCCTCGCGAACATCGCGGCGGAACGGGTGTCGGTACTGCCCGGCCCGCCGACCCTGCACCAGTCCCTGCTGGACCACCCCGCCCGCGACGCCCACGACCTCTCGGCGCTGCGGCTGGTGGTGACGGGCGCGGCGGTGGTGCCGCTGCAACTCGTGGAGCGGCTGCGCGGGGAACTGGGCGTGGAGACGGTCCTGACGGCGTACGGCCTCTCGGAGGCCAGCGGCATCGTGACGATGTGCCGGCGCGGCGACGCCCCCACGGTGATCGCCTCGACGTCCGGCCGCGCGATACCGGGCACGCAGGTGCGGGTCGAGGCGCCGATCGGCGAGCCCGGCGAGGTCCTGGTCCGCGGCTTCAACGTCATGCGCGGCTACTACGAGGACGAGGCGGGCACGGCGGAGGTCCTGACGGAGGACGGCTGGCTGCGGACCGGCGACGTGGGCGTGCTCGACGGAGACGGGAACCTGCGGATCACCGACCGGATCAAGGACATGTTCATCGTCGGCGGCTTCAACGCCTACCCGGCGGAGATAGAGCAACTGCTGGGCCTGCACCCGGATGTGGCCGACGTCGCGGTGATCGGCGTACCGGATCCGCGGCTGGGCGAGGTCGGGAAGGCGTACGTGGTGCGCCGTCCGGACTCCTCGATGACCTCGGACGACCTGATCGCCTGGGCCCGGCGCGAGATGGCGAACTACAAGGTGCCGAGGTGGGTGGAGTTCGTGGCGGAACTGCCGCGGAACGCGAGCGGGAAGGTGGTCAAGGGGGAGTTGCGCAGATCCTGAGACATGCCTCGGCCGCGGTGGCTCCCCCTCCGAGCCACCGCGGCCGATCCCCGTGCGGAGAAGGCGTGGCCGTCAGGCCTTCTCGTCGGTGATGTGGATGTTGTCCGGGGTCACCTTGGCGGTGTCCTTCGCGGTCACCGTGAGCGGCTCGTCGGTGATGTGGATGTTGTCCGTCGAGTCGCCGGCCGGCTCGTCCGTGATGTGGATGTTGTCCGTGGTGTTCTCGGCGCTCATCGCTTACTCCCCTGAAGTGTTGGACGTTGGATGGACAGGATCCGCCCGGCAACTCCCCCGAGGACTGCCGGACGGATCCTGGAGCCGGATCACCATAAAGGCCCGACTCGACGCCGTTCCGCTTGCCCCCCGACGCGACGGCCCGACACAGGAAAGACTGCCTGACCGCGATAAACGAACGATGAACGCCTCCGTCGCGCCCGCTCAGGCCGCCTGCGTCGGCGTCAGCAGGCTCCGGGCCTCGGCCGCCTCCGGCGCGCCGAGCGACTCGAAGATGTCGAGGGCCTCGCGCCAGCACACCTGCGCCCGGTCCAACTGGCCGATGCCGTTGAGGGCGCGGCCGAGAACGGTGAGGACGTTGCCGCGCCGCCACTCTCCGCCGATGCCCCGCAGCAGGGTCAGCGCCGTCTCCGCGTTCGACGCCGCCTGCGCGGGGCGCCGGTCCTTGAGGTCGAGCTCGGCGAGGCGGAAGACCGTCATGCCCTCCCACAGCCGCTGCCGGCTGTCCCGGAACACCCCGAGAGCCTGCTGCAGGCACTCGGCCGCCTGGGCCAGCTTCCCGCTCTGCGCCAGAGCGAGGCCCAGCGCGTACCGCCCGTTGGCGCCCTTCAGGTCATGCCCCATGTCGTCGTACATGGCCGTGCCCTGCCGGGCCAGTGTCACCGCGCTCTCCGCCCGGCCGGTCGCAAGATGCACGCGCGACAGGTTGCAAAGGGCGCTCGCCTCGCCCGGCCGGTCGCCGAGCACGCGGAAGTGCTCGATGGCGCGGGTGAAGTGCGACTCCGCGTCCTCGTGCCGGTTCTGGTACGCCGCGATCGCGCCGCCGACGTTGGACGACCAGCAGCCGGCCAGCGCGTCGTGGGAGGAGTCGGTCAGCTCGCGGGCCCGGCCGGCCTCCTTGTCGGCGAGGTCGAAGCGGCCGATGAGGCTGTGCGCGTAGGCCAGCGTGATCAGTGCCCGGGCCTCCGCGTACGGGTCCTCGGCCGCCTGCGCCGCCGTGCACAGGGCCACTGCGACCGTCTCGTACTCCCGGGAGTTGGCCCCGGACTCCGCCAGGTCGATCGCTGCCCACAGGACGTCGACGGCGCGCCGGAGCATCCCGGGATGGGCGGACTGCCGCACGCACGCCAGCAGTGAGACCGCCTCGGCGTACAGCCAGTCCTGCGCGGTGTGCCGGTCCTCGAACGGCAGCCCGGGATACTCCGGGGTCGCGAGGTGGTCCACCAGCCGGTCTCCCGGCCGTTCGATCAGGTAGACCGCCGCGGCGGTGGCCAGATAGAAGTCCAGCAGCCGCGACACCGCCGCATCCCGCTCGCTCGGCGGCCATTCGTCCCGCTCCGCGCACGCACGCGCGTAGAGCCGCACCAGGTCGTGGTAGCGGTAGCGGCCGGGAGCCGCCGACTCCAGCAGCGAGGTGTCGACCAGCGACTCCAGCAGATCCTCCGTCTCCTCCAGGGGGAGGTCGAGGACCGCCGCGGCCGCTGCCAGCGACATGTCCGGCCCGTCCGCCAGGCCCAGCAGCCGGAACGCCCGTGCCTGGGCCGGCTCCAGCGCGCCGTAGCCGAGCTCGAACGTGGCCTTGACCGCCAGGTCGCCGGCCTGCAGTTCGTCCAGGCGTCTGCGCTCGTCCGCGAGCTTCGCGGCCAGCACGGAGACCGTCCAGGTGCGGCGGGCCGCCAGCCGGGATGCCGCGATGCGGATCGCCAGCGGCAGGAAGCCGCAGGCCGCCACCACGTCCAGGGCGGCCTCGCGCTCGCTCGCCACCCGCTCCTCGCCCACGATCTTCGTGAAGAGCGACAGCGCCTCGTCGGGGGACATCACGTCCAGGTCCACCAGATGGGCCCCGGCGAGGTCGACCATCCGCACCCGCGAGGTCACCAGCGCCGCACATCCCTCCGTGCCGGGCAGCAGCGGCCGGACCTGCGCCGCGTCCCGTGCGTTGTCGAGCAGGACCAGCACCCGGCGGCCGTCCAGGACGGACCGGTACAGCGCCGCCCGTTCCTCCAGCGAGTCCGGGATCGCCGAGTCGGCCGTGCCCAGGGCCCGCAGGAAGGAGCCCAGAACCGTCTCCGGTTCCGCCGCCCGTGACCCCGCGCCCTGCAGGTCGACGTACAACTGGCCGTCCGGGAAGGACGTGCGTGCCTGATGGGCGACGTGCACGGCCAGCGTCGTCTTGCCGACGCCGCCGATGCCCGCCAGCGCCGACACCGCCATCACGCGTCCCTCGGCCGAGGACAGCACCTCGCTGAGCTCTTGGACGAAGGCCGCCCGCCCGGTGAAGTCGGGGACGGTGGCGGGCAGTTGGGCGGGGCGGACCGGGGCGGCGGCCGGCTCGGCCTGCGGGGACGGCGGCTCCGCCAGACCCGGGTCCGCCCGCAGGATCCGCTGCTGCAGCTCCCGCAGCCCCGGCCGCGGGTCCACGCCCAGCTCGTCCGCCAGCAGGCGGCGGGTGTCCGCGTACACGGCCAGTGCCTCCGCCTGGCGGCCGCTGCGATACAGCGCCAGCATCAGCAGTTCGCGCAGGCGCTCACGCAGCGGGTGGGCCGCGGTGAGGGCGGTCAGCTCCGACACCGCCTCCGCGTGGCAGCCCTGCTCCAGGTCCATGTCCAGGCGGGATTCGAGGAGTTGGAGCCGCCACTCCTCCAGGCGGACCCGCTGTGCCTCCGCGTACGGGCCGGGTACGCCGGCCAGCACCTCGCCGTCCCACAGCGCCAGCGCGCGGCCGAGCACCTCACGGGCGTGGCACAGGTCCCCGGCGTTCCTCGCCTTCTCCGCCTCGGCGGCGAGGTCCTGCGCCACCGCCAGGTCGAGGGCGCCCTCGGCCAGCCCGCGCACCGCGTACCCGCCGGACTCGCTCACCAGGACCCCCGGGTCCAGCACCTTCCGCAGCCGGGAGGCGTACGTCCGCAGCGCTGCGAGGGCCTGCGACGGCGGTTCCTCGCCCCACACGGCGTCGATCAGCTCGCCCGCGGTGGCCGTGCGGCCCTCGCGCAGCAGCAGGGCGGCGAGCAGGGCACGTTGCTGCGGGGAGCCGGTGCTCAGCTGCTCCGTTCCGCGTCGGGCTCGTACCGGACCGAGCACGCCGAAGCTCAGCGGGGCAGGCTCCGCAGAGGAGCCGGCCCGCCTCTGTTCCGGCACTCGCGGTACACCGTCCATCGCCGTCTCCCTAGACACAGTGGGCAACTACGTCAGTCTGCCTTGTTCCTGGCGGATGCGTCAGCTGTGGAGAGCGCTCACACAGACAGACGCGCGGGATATCACAAGGCCCTCACCTGCTCTTCGCACACCTCTTGGCACAGATACCGACAGATCCGAGCAACAAGAAGCGTCCAAGCGTCCGCAACCACATAGCTGACGGACCGTCAGATCGGCGCTACCGTGACCGCCATGGAGACCACGAAGGACTTCCCGGACTTCCCGCTGATCATCTCCGTCGACGACCACACCGTGGAGCCCGCCGACGTCTGGCAGAGCCGCCTGCCGAAGAAGTACCTCGACACCGGCCCCCGTATAGTCCGCGCCCCGCTGAAGGAGATCTCCTTCCTCGGTGGCCGCTTCCGGCCCGTGATGGGTGCCCCCGGCGACGACGGACCCCTCGGCGACTGGTGGCTGTACGAGGGGCTCCAGCGTCCCCTCACCCGCCTCGACACCGCGGTCGGCTACAGCAGGGACGAGATCAAACTCGAGATCATCACCTACGAGCAGATGCGACCGGGCTCGTACGACGTCCCGCAGCGCCTCGCCGACATGGACGTCAACCACGTCCAGTCCTCCGTCTGCTTCCCGAGCTTCCCGCGCTTCTGCGGCCAGACCTTCACCGAGGCCAAGGACCACGAGCTGGCTCTGCTCTGCGTCCAGGCCTACAACGACTGGATGGTGGAGGAATGGTGCGGGCCGCAGGCCCAGGGCCGGCTCATACCCCTCACCCTCATCCCCCTCTGGGACGCCGAGCTCGCGGCGGCGGAGGTCCGGCGCAACGCCGCCCGCGGGGTCCGCGCCGTCGCCTTCTCCGAGATACCCCCGCACCTCGGCCTCCCCTCCGTCCACTCCGACGACTGGGACCCCTTCCTCGCCGCGTGCGACGAGACGGGCACGGTCATCGCCATGCACATCGGCTCCAGCAGCCGTATGCCCTCGACGTCCAAGGACGCCCCGCCCGCCGTGGGTTCCACCATCACCTTCGCCAACTGCTGCTTCTCGATGGTGGACTGGCTGATGAGCGGCAAGTTCGAACGCTTCCCCAACCTCAGGATCATGTATGCGGAAGGCCAGATCGGCTGGATCCCGTACATCCTCGAACGCGCCGACGTCGTCTGGGAGGAGAACCGCGGCTGGGGCGGCGTCGCCGACAAGGTCCACCGCCCGCCGTCCGAACTCTTCGCCGAGCACGTCTACGGCTGCTTCTTCGACGACGCCTTCGGGCTGAAGAACCTCGACGCGATCGGCGTCGGCAACGTCCTCTACGAGACCGACTACCCCCACTCCGACTCCACCTGGCCGAAGTCCAGGCAGGTCGGCGAGGCGCAGATGGGCCACCTCGACCCGGCGGTGGTGGAGCGGATCGTGCGTGGCAACGCCATCGAACTGCTGGGGCTCACCCCTGAGGGGCTCTGGCGGTGAGTGCCCTGACGTACGGGATGCAGCTGCCCGTCCAGTCCCAGAGCACCCTCTACGCCGAGGGCTGGGAGGCAGGCGCCGGCCCCGAGGACCTGGTGGAGATCGCCCGTACCGCCGACCGCGCCGGCTTCGGCTATCTCGCGAGCTGCGACCACGTCGCGATCCCGCGCCGGCTGGCCCCCGCCATGAGCACGGTCTGGTACGACCCCGTCGCCACCCTCGGCTTTCTGGCGGGCGTGACCGAGCGGGTACGGCTGCTCAGCCACGTAGCCGTCGTGGGCCTGCGGCATCCGCTGCTGACGGCCAAGCAGTACGCCACCCTCGACCAGCTGGCGGGCGGCCGCCTGATCCTGGGCGTCGGCGCCGGGCATGTGCGGGAGGAGTTCGAGGTGCTCGGCGTCGACTTCGAACGGCGCGGGGCCGTCCTCGACGAGTCGATCGACGCCCTGCGCGCCGCCCTCGGCCCGGACGAGTTCCCCGAACACCACGGCAAGCTCTACGACTTCGAGGGGCTGGGGCAGCAGCCGCGGCCGGTCCAGGAGAGCATCCCCCTCTGGGTCGGCGGCTCCTCGCCCGCCGCCGTACGCCGGGCCGCTCTCAAGGGCGACGGCTGGCTGCCGCAGGGCGACCCGCGGGACCGGCTGCCCGCACAGATCGAGCGGATACGGCGGCTGCGGGATGAGGCAGCCCGCGGCGGAGCCGCAAATGGATGCAGTGAGGGGACGCCCTTCGTGATCGGCGCCATCACCGAGCCGCTCTACCTCGGCACACCCGCCTGGGACGTCGGCCGCCGCACTCTCACCGGCCCCCCGGACGCGCTCGCCGAGTCCCTGCGGGCGTACCGCGCGATGGGCGTGCACCAGATCCAGGTGCGGTTCCGCAGCCGCAGCCGCACTGAACTCACCGACCAGATGGCGGCCTTCGGCGCCGACGTGGCGCCCACTCTCTGAGGAGTTACGGCATGGGCAAACTGGACGGACGCGTCGTGATCGTCACCGGGGCGGCGCGCGGACAGGGGGAGCAGGAGGCCCGCCTGTTCAGAGCGGAGGGGGCCGAGGTCGTGATCGCCGACGTCCTCGACGAGCAGGGCGGCGCCCTCGCGAAGGAACTGGGCGCGCGCTACGTCCACCTGGACGTGAGCCAGGAGGACCAGTGGCGGTCGGCGGTGAGCGCCGTGAAGAACTCCCTCGGCCGGATAGACGGCCTGGTCAACAACGCCGGCATCCTGCGCTTCAACTCCCTCCTCGACACACCCCTCGACGAGTTCATGCAGGTCGTCCAGGTCAACCAGGTCGGCTGCTTCCTCGGTATCAAGACCGTCGCGCCGGTGATGGAGGACGGCGGCACCATCGTCAACACCGCCTCGTACACGGCCGTGACCGGCATGGCGGCCGTCGGGACGTACGCCGCCACCAAGCACGCCATCCTCGGCCTCACCCGCGTCGCAGCCCTGGAACTCGCCGACCGGCGCATCCGCGTCAACGCCATGTGCCCCGGCGCCATCGACACCGCCATGTCCAACCCGGCCCAGCTGGACCCGACGGCGGACGCGGAGGAGACGGGCCGGGCCCTGGACGAGCTGTACCGCAAGCTCGTGCCGCTCGGCAGGATCGGGAGGCCGGAGGAGGTCGCGCGACTGGCCCTGTTCCTGACCTCCGACGACTCCTCCTACATCACGGGGCAGCCGTTCGTGATCGACGGGGGCTGGCTGGCGGGGGTGTCGGTCTTCTGACCGGTCGACCCGACCCGGTGTATCTGACTGGCCGTCAGCTATTGACGGTGCATGCGGGCGGTGCAACAGTCGGGCGGCAGAGAATCTGACGGTGCGTCAGGAACGTAGGGATGGTGACCCGCCTTGGAATTCGGGCTCTTTGTACAGGGATACGTGGGCAAGCGCGCCGAGACCGACCCGCTCGCCGAGCACAAGGCACTGATGGAGGAGACCGAGTACGTCATCCAGGCGGACAAGTCGGGCTTCAAGTACGCCTGGGCGTCCGAGCACCACTTCCTGGAGGAGTACTCGCACCTCTCCGCCAACGACGTGTTTCTGGGGTATCTGGCGCACGCGACGGAGCGGATTCATCTGGGGTCCGGCATCTTCAACCCGCTCGCCCAGGTCAACCACCCGGTGAAGGTCGCCGAGAAGGTCGCCATGCTCGACCATCTCACCGGCAACCGCTTCGAGTTCGGCAGCGGGCGGGGCGCCGGCTCGCACGAGATCCTCGGGTTCATTCCGGGTGTGACCGACATGAACTACACCAAGGAGATCTGGGAGGAGACGATCGCCGAGTTCCCGAAGATGTGGCTCCAGGACGAGTACGCCGGCTTCCAGGGCAAGCACTGGCAGCTCCCGCCGCGCAAGGTCCTGCCCAAGCCGTACGGGAAGTCGCATCCGGCGATGTGGTACGCCGCCGGGTCGCCGCCCTCGTATGCCATGGCCGCTCGTAAGGGCCTCGGTGTGCTCGGGTTCAGCATCCAGAAGGTCTCCGACATGGAGTGGGTGCTGGAGCAGTACAAGACGGCGATCGTGAACGCGGAGCCGGTCGGGGACTTCGTCAACGACAACGTGATGGTCACGACCACGGCCATCTGCGCGCCCACCCACGACGAGGCGATACGGATCGCCACCAACGGCGGGCTGCACTATCTGCCGTCGCTGGTGTTCCGGTACCACGACACCTTCCCGCGGCCCGAGGGCTTCCCCGTGTGGCCGGTGACGCTGCCGGAGTACACGCCGGAGTTCGTCGAAGTCCTCATCGAGGAAGAGCTGTTGATCTGCGGAGATCCGGACGAGGTGCTCACGCAGTGCAAGCGGTGGGAGCAGGCCGGGGCGGACCAGCTGAGCTTCGGGCTGCCGGTGGGGGTGCCGAAGGAGGAGACGCTGCAGACGATTCGGCTGATCGGGGAGCATGTGATTCCGAAGATCGACACGGATCCTGTGCATCGGACGTCCCGGTTCCGGGCTGCTGCTTGATCGCCGTTGCGGGGTGCGGGTCTGTGGGGGCTGGTCGCGCAGTTCCCCGCGCCCCTAGGGAGGCATGCCCAACGCAACCCAAGGAGTCACCGCATGCTTGATCATGTCATCAAGGGGGCGACCGTCGTCGACGGGACGGGCGCACCCGGCTACGCGGCCGACGTCGGTATCCGGGACGGCCGTATCGCCGTCATCGGGATCATCACTGAGGACGCACGGACGACGGAGGACGCATCCGGGCTGGTCCTGGCGCCCGGCTTCGTCGACCCGCACACGCACTACGACGCCCAGCTGTTCTGGGACCCGTACGCGACCCCGTCCCTCAATCACGGTGTGACGACGGTCGCGGCCGGGAACTGTGGTTTCACGCTCGCGCCTTTGAACCCCTCCCGGCCCGAGGACGCCGACTACACGCGGCGCATGATGTCCAAGGTCGAGGGCATGTCGCTGGTTGCGCTGGAGGAGGGGGCGCCCTGGAGCTGGCACTCCTTCGGTGACTATCTGGACGCCCTCGAAGGGCGGATCGCCGTCAATGCGGGATTCATGGTCGGGCACTGCGCGCTTCGCCGCTATGTGATGGGGCCGGATGCGGTCGGCGGGCAGCCCAGTGAGGAGCAGCTGGCGGAGATCGTGGGGTTGCTGCACGCGGCCATGGACGCCGGGGCCTGGGGTTTCTCCACCACCCAGTCGTCCACCCATTCGGACGGCGACGGGAAGCCGGTCGCCTCCCGGCACGCGAAGCCGGCGGAGCTGCTGGCGCTCTCCCGCGCCGTCGGCGAGCACGAGGGCACGCAGATCGAGGCGATCGTCGCCGGCTGCCTCGACCAGTTCAGTGACGCCGAGATCGACCTGTTCGCGGAGATGAGCGCGGTCGCAGGACGTCCCCTGAACTGGAACGTCCTGACCATCGACGCCTCCGTACCCGAACGTGTGCCCCGGCAGCTGTACGCGAGTGAGCAGGCACGGAAGGCGGGCGGCCGGGTGGTCGCACTGACCATGCCCATCCTGACGCCGATGAACATGTCCCTGGGCACCTTCTGCGCGCTGAACCTGATACCGGGCTGGGGTCCGGTCCTCGGGCTGCCGGTCCCGGAGCGGATCGCCCGGTTGCGCGACCCGGACGTACGCGCGGAGATGCTGGAGCACGCCACGTCCAAGGAGGCCGGCGTCTTCCGGCGGCTCACGAACTTCGGGCGGTACGTCATCGGGGACACGTACAGCAAGGCGAACGAGGGGCTGACGGGCAGGGTCGTCGAGGAGATCGCGGAGGAGCGGGGGCAGGACCCGTTCCAGTGCCTCGTCGAGATCTGCGCGGCCGACGAGCTGCGTACGGTCCTGTGGCCCATGCCCACCGACAACGACCCCGCCTCCTGGGCGCTGCGCGCCGAGACCTGGCAGCACGAGGACGTGCTGCTCGGTGGATCCGACGCCGGTGCGCACCTGGACCGCATGTGCGGAGCCCCGTACACCACCCGTTTCCTGGGTGACTGTCTGCGCCGACGGAAGCTGGTGGGTCTGGAGCAGGCGGTGAAGATGCTGACCGACGACCCGGCCCGGCTCTTCGGGCTGCGTGAGCGGGGCCGGGTGGAGGAGGGCTTCCATGCGGATCTGGTCCTCTTCGACCCGGAGCGGATCGACGCGGGTACGGCCACCCTGGTGCACGACCTGCCGGGTGACAGTCCGCGGCTGGACGCCAAGGCGATCGGGGTGCGGGCCGTGTGGGTCAACGGGGTCGAGGCGATCCGGGACGACGTGGTGAGTGGCGCCGTGCCCGGGAAGGTGCTGCGGTCGGGGCGGGACACCCGGACGGTGAGCACCAGGTGACTCAAGGGGCGGACGGGCAGCGGCTGTTCGTCGGCGGCCGGTGGGTCGAGCCGGACGGCGGCCACTACGAGGTCGTCGACCCGGCGACCGAGGAGACCATCGGGTGGGCTCCGGAGGCCTCGCGGGATCAGGTGCACGCGGCGTGTGCCGCGGCCCGCGAGGCCTTCGGGCCGTGGTCTCGTACGTCGCCGGAGGAACGGGCGGCGGTGCTCGGCCGCACGGCGGACATCATCGGCAGCCGGTTCCTGCCGTACGCCGAACTCGCCCAGGCCGAGACCGGGGCGACGACCGGGACGGCGCGGGCGATGCAGGTCGGAGTGGGCGTGGCCCGGTTCCGGCGGTACGCGCGCGTGGAACCCGCCGAGTGGGCGATTCCGCCGCAGATCAACGAGGCGGGCCCGATGGGGAAGGCGGGCGTGATGGGCGCGCTGGCCGTCCGCCAGCCGGTCGGCGTGGTCACCTGCATCACGTCGTACAACAACCCGTGGGCCAACCCGGCCGGCAAGATCGCCCCGGCCCTGGCCATGGGCAACACGGTGGTGGTGAAGCCGGCCCCGCAGGATCCGTTGTCGGTCTACCGCATGGCGGAGGCGCTGGAGGCGGCAGGAGCCCCGGCGGGTGTGGTGAACGTGGTCTCCGGGCGGGCGGTGGAGGTCGGCGAGGCGGCCGTGGCGTCCCCGGACGTCGACATGGTCAGCTTCACGGGGTCGACGGCGGTCGGGCAGCGCATCGGTGAGGTGTGCGGGCGCGGCATGAAGCGTCAGCTGATGGAACTGGGCGGGAAGGGCGCCGCAGTCGTCTTCGACGACGCGGACGTCGGCTCGGCGGTCGCGGGGATCGGCACCACCTTCTCCTTCTACAGCGGCCAGATCTGCACGGCGCCTACGCGGGTGCTGGCGCAGCGGGGCGTGTACGACCGCTTGGTCGAGCAACTGGCCGCGTACGCAGACCGGTTGAAGGCGGGCGACCCGAGGGAGCCGGGCACGATCGTCGGCCCGGTGATCTCCGCGGCCCACCGGGACCGTGTGGAGTCGTACGTCGAACTGGGCCGCAAGGAGGGCGCGGTGGTGGCGGCGGGCGGTGAACGCCCCGCGATCGACCGCGGCTTCTATGTCGCTCCCACCCTCCTCGCCGACTGCACCAACGACATGCGCGTGGCCCGGGAGGAGATCTTCGGCCCGGTCGTGTCGGTGATCCCCTTCGACGAGGAGGAAGAAGGCATCGCCCTCGCCAACGACAGCGACTACGGGCTCATCGACTACGTGTGGTCCGGGGATGTCGCCCGCGCCTTCCGCGTGGCCCGGCAGCTGCGGGCGGGCGGGGTGGGGGTCAACACCGTCGGCCGCAACATGGAGGCGCCGTTCGGGGGCTTCAAGAAGAGCGGGGTCGGGCGGGACGTCGGCTCGTACGCGCTGCATGCGTACAGCGAGGTGCAGGCGATCGTGTGGCCGGGGTGAGCCGGCCCGGTGGGCGCCTCCGGCTCACCCGTCCAGATCCACCCGCACCGTCAGCTGTCCCACGCCGATCACCCGTACCGCCGCGCTGTTGAGCCGGGGCAGGGCGCGCAGCCGGGCCGCGGTGTCGTCGTCCGGCAGGAGGTGGGCCGTGCCGGTGTGCCAGCGGCCCCGGAGGCGGACCCGTACCCGCGGATCGGCCTTGATGTTGCGGACGTACTGCGAGCGCTCGCCGAACTCGGAAACCAGCCAGAACGAGTCGCCGACCCGGCGCCCGCCGACGGGCGTGCGGCGGGGCAGGCCGGAGGTGCGGCCCGTGGTCTCCAGCAGGGTCTGGAGCGGAAGGCGGCGCATGACCGCGTTGAGCTTGCGCTGGAAGGCCGTGACGGCTCGGTACTTGCTCTCGGCGCGACGGGGCATCGTTTCCGGATCTCCTGTTGGGTGAAGCGGCTCCTCCCGCGGCAGCGGGAGGAGCCGAAGGAGCAGACTCAGCCGCCGCTCTTTCGCCGGAACGACCGCTGACTCGCAGCCGGGCCGTGCGCGCCTCGAATCTTCGACGCGTCGGCGTTCTCGGACAGGGCCGCCGCGGCCTCCTCCTGCTTGCTGCGCTTGCGTGCCAGGGCCTCCCGGAACTTGCCCTTCAGGTCGTACTGGCCGTCCTCGTCGGGCGCCAGGGCAGGGCTCTCGGCCTCATCCGGCTCCGAACCTTCTTGCCGTGGAGACTCTGCAGACATGGTGACCTCCTGGGTTCGGGCAGTGTGAGCACAGCTTGTCATGCCGGGTCCGGCGCTGGACGTCCGCGTCCGGCGTCGAGCAACCTGCAGCCGGCCTCTCACCCCCGCTATGGCGGTGGAGGCCACCAGGCGGTGGCTCAGCCTCAAGTTTCCCCCTTGCTGAGGTGTTCACGGGCCGCGGTCCGCACCCGTTCTGTTGCGATCTTGGACGCCGGCCACACCCGCCCTGGAACGCAAAGGCGATTCCATGAAGCAGCCAAGAGACCGTGAACCGGCTCTGACCGGTTGGACTGTCAACGGCGCACAGCGAGGGGAATCGGGGCATGCACGCACCCGCACAAGCACGGCCGACAAGGCTCACTGTCGCGGCAGCGTTGCTCTGCCTGATCACCGTCTCCTGCGGCGGCAGCGGCAGCACCACGCCAAAGTCACCCGCGTCCCGCACCACCGCCGGACACGGCTACGCAGCGGCGTACGACGCCGGATGGCGTGAAGGCAAACGGCTCTTCGAGGACGGTGGCAAGGGCGCCGCGATTCGCGAGGTGGTGTGGGGAGGCTGCGTCCGCCGGTCGCTTACGGCCCAGCCGCGCAGTGTCGTGGAGAAGGACCGCGGGGCCTGGGTGCTGGGCTGCAAGCAAGGCGTGGGATCGGGAACGAACCGTCATCTGCCGACGAGTCGCGTGACACGCCGCGAATCCGATCCCGACCTCCTGGCCCGGTTCCGGTCCTGGGCCCTGGCGCACGGAGCGAAGCAGCCCGCGCAGCATGTCGGTCGGGTGCTCCTCGTCCACCTCGGGGACCGGGACTACGACGTCGAACTCGCCACCGCCTACACCGACACGAGTGCGAAAGCCGAAGTGAAGCAACTGGCCGACACATTCGCGACCTGGTGGGACGGCGACGACGGTGACAACGCCAGAGCGTGGAACCTCATCGTCTCCACTGGGAACGGCGAGCGCCTCATCACCCGCAACCTCTGAAGTCCGCTCACGTCACTTGGCAAGCCGCCCCAGAAAGACCGGATTTGTAAACCCCGCCATCACCCCCGGCACCGGCCCCACCGCGGCCTCATGCCGCAGCTCCGCCCGCACATACGCCGCGTAACAGGCAGTCGTACGCCACTCCGCCACCCCGGAGCCCGCCACCGGCAGCGGTTCGCTCGTGAACAGGACGCCCTGGTCGGTCACGAGGCGGATCGTGCAGCGCGGGGCGCCGGCCGCTTCCAGGCGTACGGTCACCGGCGTCTCTCGGTCGACCTCCAACCGCTCGCCGGGACCGGCGGCCCGGTCATCGGCGGAGGCCGTGAAGGACAGGGACACGTTCTTCGACTCGGCGACGTACGACCGCCCCGCCCGGATACCGTCCTGGATCGCCTCCCGGGTCAGATCCTCGGCGAGGACCACTGTCTGGGGCATGCCGACCACGTCCGGATTCCGGTGAGCGTCACTGTTGCCCATCGCCGGAATCCAGTCGCGCCCCTCCCGCACGGACGCGACCAGCATGTTGTCCCACTCCGCCAGCGTCACCTCGTCGTCCGGCGTCCACGGCCCGTTCCACACCTCGACCGCGTCCGCTTCCCCGAAGCCGAACTTCCAGCCGCAGCCGACGCAGGTGGCGTGCGGGTGGGCGGGTACGACCAGGCCTCCGGCGCTGTGGATCCGGCGGGCGTATGTGGCCCAGCGGTTGTCCCGGGCCCGGTAGCGCCAGTCGACGAAGGTGCCGGGATCGGTGCCGAGGGCGAGGACGTGGCCGTTCCTCGTCGTCACCTCCTCGCCGAGCATGATCAGCAGGTCGTCGCCCGCCGCCGAGGCCCAATGCGGGTGCGAGGAGTGGGTGTTGTGGTCCGAGGAGTTGATGAAGTCCAGGCCGGCTGCCCGTGCGAGGGCCGCGACCTCGGCCGGAGTGCGGCGGCCGTCGGAGTACCAGGTGTGGAGGTGGCAGTCGCCGCGGTACCAGGCGCGGCCCCGGCCCTTCGCCCGTGTGGGTGGGTACACCGGCTCAGGTGTCTCGCCGGGCTCCCCGTGCGTGAGCGTGACCGTGAGCTCGTACGACAGCCCCTGCGGCGCCACCGTGTACGGGCCCAGCGCGATGTGCCAGGTGCCGGGGCGGATCGGACCGGGGAGGTATCCCGGCGTCGCGTCGTCCGCCCGTACGAAGAACTCCGTACGCGCCCCGCCCGACCACCCCCGGAACCCCTTCCCGCCCAGCTCCGTGCCGCGCTCGTCGAAGAGGCCGATGTCGAGCGCGTTGCCGGGGGTGCCGGGTGGGACGGAGGGGCGGTCGTAGTTGTAGGAGACCCTCAACTCACGTACGCCAGGCGGGACGTCGACGGGTACGTATACGTAGTCCGGGGAGCCGGGCGGCAGCGTGCCGCGCATTGTCGTCACACCCTCAACGTAAGCCGCCTCCAGGGGCGCGGGGAACTGCGCGACCAGCCCCCATGTACCCGCACCCGCCAACGACGGTCGACCAGCCCGCCTGGGGAGTAAATCCCGACCAGTCGGTATGGACATATGGGGCCGCACCCGGTACAGATGACCCATGCGAATCGCCGTCACGATCTTCCTCACCGACGAGACCATCGCGCCCGTCCGGCTCGCCCGTGAGCTGGAGCAGCGGGGTTTCGCCGGCCTGTATCTGCCCGAGCACACGCACATCCCGGTGGAGCGGACCACGCCGTATCCGGCGGGCGGGGACCTGCCGCCCGAGTACGGCCGCACCCTCGACCCCTTCGTCGCGCTCGGCCAGGCGGCCGCCGTGACCGAGCGGCTCGGCCTCGGCACCGGCATCACCCTGGTCGCCCAGCACGACCCGATCGACCTCGCCAAGCAGATCGCGACCCTCGACCACCTCTCCGGCGGCCGTTTCACCCTCGGCCTCGGCTTCGGCTGGAACGTCGAGGAGGCCGCCGACCACGGGGTCGAGTGGCGTACGCGGCGGGAGCTGGTCCGGGACCGGATGGCGTTGATGCGTTCGCTGTGGAGCGACGAACCGGCCGCGTACGAGGGGGAGTTCGGCAGCGTACGGGCTTCGTATGCCCACCCCAAGCCGGTGCAGAAGCCGCGCGGACCGGTCGTCGGCCCGCGCACTCTCGTCGGCGGGGCCGCCGGTCCCAAGCTCTTCTCCCACATCTGCGAGTACGCCGACGGCTGGCTGCCGATCGGCGGCCGCGGGCTGACGGAGTCACTGCCGGTGCTGCGGGCGGCCTGGGCGGACGCGGGCCGCGACCCCTCGGCCCTCCAGGTCGTCCCGTACGCGGTCTTCCCCACTCCCGGCAAGCTCGCACACTATGCCGAGCTGGGCATCGAGGAGGTGGTGGTGCAGCTGCCGCCTGCGGGGGAGGCGGACGTGCTGCGAGTGCTGGACGAGTACGGGGCTCTGCTGGGCTGACACCCGGGTGCTGATCAGCTCGACCGTATGCTCGAAGGATGACGACTTCCGCGACCGGAACCGGCCCCACCGACAACTCCATGCGTCGCGCCCTCAAACGCGCCCGCGACGGCGTCGCCCTGGACGTCACCGAGGCCGCCGTCCTCCTCCAGGCGCGCGGCGAGGCCCTCACCGACCTCGCCGCCTCCGCCGCCCGCGTCCGCGACGCAGGACTCGACGCGGCCGGCCGTCCCGGCGTCATCACGTACTCGAAGAGCGTCTTCATCCCCCTCACCCGGCTGTGCCGGGACAAGTGCCACTACTGCACCTTCGTCACCGTCCCCGGCAAGCTGCGCCGCGCCGGTCACGGGATGTTCATGTCCCCGGACGAGGTCCTCGACATCGCCCGCAAGGGCGCGGCCCTCGGCTGCAAGGAAGCCCTGATCACCCTCGGCGACAAGCCCGAGGACCGCTGGCCCGAGGCGCGCGAATGGCTCGACGCGCACGGCTACGACGACACGATCGCCTACGTCCGCGCCATCTCCATCCGCATCCTGGAGGAGACGGGCCTGCTGCCCCACCTCAACCCCGGCGTGATGTCCTGGACGGACTTCCAGCGGCTGAAGCCGGTCGCCCCGAGCATGGGCATGATGCTGGAGACGACCGCCACCCGCCTGTGGTCGGAACCCGGCGGCCCGCACCACGGCTCCCCGGACAAGGAGCCCGCCATACGCCTGCGGGTGCTGGAGGACGCGGGCCGCTCGTCCGTCCCCTTCACGTCCGGGATCCTGATCGGCATCGGCGAGACGTACGAGGAGCGCGCCGAGTCCCTCTTCGCTCTCCGCAAGATCTCCCGCGCCTACCACGGCATCCAGGAACTGATCATCCAGAACTTCCGCGCCAAGCCGGACACCGCGATGCGCGGCATGCCGGACGCGGAGCTGGACGAACTGGTCGCGACGGTGGCCGTCGCGCGCCACATCATGGGCCCGTCCGCCAACCTCCAGGCCCCGCCCAACCTCGTCGACTCCGAGTACGAGCGGCTGATAGGCGCGGGCATCGACGACTGGGGCGGCGTGTCCCCCCTGACCATCGACCACGTGAACCCGGAACGCCCCTGGCCGCAGATCGAAGAACTCACCGAGCGCTCCCGCGCCGCCGGCTTCGAACTGCGTGAACGCCTCTGCGTCTACCCGGAGTTCGTACAGAGGGGCGAACCCTGGCTGGACCCGCGCCTGCGCCCGCACGTCCGCGCCCTGGCCGACCCGGAGACCGGCCTCGCGCGCTCCGAGGCGCTCCCGGAGGGGCTTCCGTGGCAGGAACCGGAGGAGGCGTTCGTCGCCTCCGGCCGTACGGATCTGCACTCCTCCATCGACACCGAGGGCCGTACGTCCGACCGCCGTGACGACTTCGACGAGGTGTACGGCGACTGGGCCGCCCTGCGCGAGGCGGCCGCCCCCGGCATGCTGCCGGAGCGCATCGACACGGACGTACGGGCGGCGCTGGCGACGGCGGCCGACGACCCGACCCGCCTCACGGACGCGGAGGCCCTCGCCCTCCTGCACGCCGACGGCCCCGCACTGGACGCCCTCACGCGCATCGCGGACGACGTACGGAAGTCGGCCGTCGGCGACGACGTGACCTACATCGTCACCCGCAACATCAACTTCACCAACGTCTGCTACACGGGCTGCCGCTTCTGCGCCTTCGCCCAGCGCAGGACGGACGCCGACGCCTACACCCTCTCCCTTGAGCAGGTCGCGGACCGGGCCCAGCAGGCCTGGGACGTGGGCGCTGTGGAGGTCTGCATGCAGGGCGGCATCCACCCCGACCTGCCCGGGACGGCGTACTTCGACATCGCGAAGGCGGTGAAGTCCCGCGTCCCCGGGATGCATGTGCACGCCTTCTCACCCATGGAGGTCGTGAACGGCGCCACCCGCACCGGCATGTCCATCCGGGAATGGCTGAGCGCGGCCAAGGAGGCGGGCCTGGACACCATCCCCGGCACGGCCGCCGAGATCCTCGACGACGAGGTCCGCTGGATCCTGACCAAGGGCAAGCTGCCGACGGCGACCTGGATCGAGGTCGTCACGACGGCGCACGAGCTGGGCATCCGGTCGAGCTCGACGATGATGTACGGGCATGTGGACCAGCCGCGGCACTGGCTCGGCCACCTGCGGACCCTGTCCCGCATCCAGCAACAGACGGGCGGCTTCACGGAGTTCGTGACGCTCCCCTTCATCCACACCAACGCACCGGTGTACCTGGCGGGCATCGCACGCCCCGGCCCGACGACGAGGGACAACCGCGCGGTGACGGCGATGGCCCGCCTGCTCCTGCACCCGTACATCCCCAACATCCAGACCAGCTGGGTGAAGCTGGGCACGGAGGGCGCGGCCGAGATGCTCCGCTCCGGCGCCAACGACCTGGGCGGCACCCTCATGGAGGAGACGATCTCCCGCATGGCGGGCTCCTCCTACGGCTCGTACAAGTCGGTCAAGGACCTGATCGCGGTGGCGGACGCGGCCGGCCGTCCGGCGAAGCCGCGGACGACGCTGTACGGGGAGGTGCCGGAGGAACGGCAGCGGGCGGCGGCGGTGTCGGACGGGCATCTGCCGGAGCTTTTGCCGGTCCTGGACTGAGTACGATGATCCGACCCCTGTTCCATGAGGACATGGGGATGTGGAGCTGAGGAGATGCGTGCCGTGCCAGCCCCGAAGGTCTGGGTGACCGGTCTTACGGTGGGAGCGATCGCCGCTGTCGTCGTCCTGGCCGTACAGGCCGACAAGGGGCCGAAGCCCCACGCGGTCGCCGCCCGGCCGAGCGCATCGGCGTCGGCGGGCGCGCATCCCACGCCCACGAAGTCCACGGCACCGGCCGCGGTGCCGGACGGCTCCGGGATGGGGCGGCGCGTCGTCTACTCCCTCGGGAAGAAGACGGTTTGGCTGGTCGACGCGAGCGACGCTGCCCGCCGTACGTTCGCGGTGTGGCCGGGGACGGTCAGCCCGGACCCGGGCACGTACACGGTCGGCGCCCGCACCCGGGGCGCCATCACCGGCTCCGACGGCGTGAAGATCGAACACATCGTGTACTTCTCGGTCAAATCCGGCGTGAATGTCGCCTTCTCCAACGCGGTGGACGGCTCGTCCCCGCCGCCCGCGTCGAACACCGCGACGGGCGGCATCCGGATGCGGACGGCGGACGGGGCGGCGCTGTGGACGTTCGCTTCGGCGGGGACGAAGGTGGCGGTGGTCAAGTAGTGAAAGCGGCCCTGTTGTGCCTCGTGGCCGCGGTGGCACTGACCGGCGCCTGCGACTCCGGTGAGCCGACCGACTCGTCGGCACGCACGTCCCGTACGGCCCCGACTTCGGTCGGCCCGGCACCGGACGGCAAGGGCACAAAGGCGATTCTGGACCAGGCGTTCGTGGGCAGAGATGCCCTCGGCAGCGGATATGGCCGCCTGCGGGCACAACTCGGAAACACCCTGCCCGCGATACCCGCAAACGTGCGGAGTGTGACATTCGCCTTTACCTGCACAGGGAAGGGCAAGGCCGTCGTCAAGTTCACCGTCGACGGCAGGTATGTTCCTTCGGCGACGCATACCAGCACATGTGACGGGTCGATCTTCCAGCAGAGTGTGGAGGTGCCCACCTCCGACTCCGGTCCCGGCCCCATCAGCTTCAACGCCGATGCGACCGGTCCGGACGACGGAAGTTTCGCCTACTCCTTTTACGTGGAGAAGAAGCAACAGCCGTAGCTGCAGCTGTATTTCGTGAGGCGGCGACGGTCAGGCAGCCGAGTCGGTCCGCCGGTCTGTCAACTGCACGACGAGCAGCGCGACCCCGGTGAACACGATCACACGGGTCGCTGCCTCCAGCCCGTTCCAGGTCTTCGACTGCCACATGGAGAACCACTCACCGCCGATCGCGATGAACCCGGCGCCGAAGAGCAGCAGGAGCATCAGCAGGCCGTAGGTGGAGATGCTGCGCGCGCGGGCGTAGTCACGCCGGGCCCAGAGCCAGGTGCCGTATATGAGGACGAGGGCGGCGAGGGTCTCCCAGGCGATGATCGCGACGTATGCCGTGTTCTGTAGTCCCTTGCTGGTGACGGCTCTCCACATCAGGTCGTCGTCCTTGAACGTCGTGTCCATGGCCAGCACATGCTGCACGAACGCCTGATTGGTGCCGAAGTCGGTGATGTTGCCGAAGGCCACGAGGGCGATGTAGAGGGCGACACTCGCGGTGAGGAGGGTGGCGGTGAGGTGGAGTGCGCTTCGTGGGGGTGTTGATGCCATGACGGCCATCTTCCCTCACGGGATGGCGTGTTCGAGATCAATCAGCCAGAACCAGAACGAGGAACGGCCCGCAATCCGGGGCACGGCACGGGTCGCTTCCGGCACCCCTCGACGGACGCCGTGGCCGAGATCCGTGCGGTCCTGGAGGCAGCCGAGGCAGACACAGGACTTTGACGGCAGGGGTGCCGACGCCGTCAGCGCGGCAGCCGGATCTCGACCATGGACGAACCGTCGCCGACCAGCAGCCGGCCCGTCGGCGTCAGGACCGCGGCGATGCGTTCCAGGGCGCGGCGGCCCGCTTCGGGGTGGCGGCCGTCCAGGGCTCCCACCCGTACGGCGAAGGCGAGGTCGAAGGATGGCTCGCCCTCCGGGAGGGTGAAGTCCTCCGCGGCCACCTGCTGGAAGGTCAGGCGGCCGGACGCGATCACCGCCTCGGAGCCGGCAACGGCCTGGGCGATCGCGCGGGGTGAGCGGTCGATCGCGTGGACGTGTCCGTCGCCGATCCTGCGGGCGACCTCCCGGGCCGCGGCGCCGGGTCCGCAGCCGATCTCCAGGACCCGCATCCCTTCGCGCAGCGGCAGGGCATCGACGGCGGCGCGGAGCCGCTCGGACAGATCCCGCGTCATTCCCTCAGGGTACGAGTCAGGCGTGGTCGATAACTGGCGACTCGAGACTACTCAGGACTACTCAGGACCACTCCTGTTATGCCTCGCATACCACTACGCCCTCTAAACCGACCGTTCCCCTTCGATTACAGTGCTGAACTGTCATGCGTCGGGCGGAGCCATCGGGGAGGTCTTGGTGAATGCGCCAGCCGGGGCCATATGGGGCCGTGTCGAGCAGCAGGATTTCCGGAGCCGGGTGCGGGGGACGCTGCTCGGGGCCGCCGTGGGAGATGCGCTGGGGGCGCCCGTCGACGGGCTGGATCTCGACGGGATCCGGGAGGCGTACGGGGCCGAGGGCGTCGCGGACTTCGCCTTTGCGTACGGCAGACGCGGTGCCGTCACCCACATCACGCAGCTGACCTTGTTCACCGTCGACGGGCTGATACGGGCGCAGGTGCGCCGCGACACCGGTGCCTGGCATCCGCCGACCGATCTGCACCGGGCGTATCTGCGCTGGGCGGCCACCCAGCGGGACTGGGGGCCCGACGAGCGCCGTAAGGACGACGGCTGGCTGGCGCGGGAGGAATGGCTGTACGCCCGGCGGGACCCGTCGCGTTCACTGCTGCTGGGGTTCGGGGACGAGCACATGGGGACCCTGGACGCGCCCAAGAGCCCCGGTGAGGTCGGACCCGAGGCGACCGTGCGTTCCGCGCCCTTCGGGCTGCTGGTCGGCTGGGAGCCGCAGCTGGTGGTCCAGCTGGCGGTCGAGTGCGCGGCGCAGACCCACGGGCATCCGGTGGCCTATCTGTCGGCGGGTGCGTACGCCGTGATCGTGCACGGTCTGGCCCGCGGCGAGACCCTCGACGCGGCCGTGCAGCGGGCGCTCGCGCTGCTCGCCGCACGGCCGGGGCATCAGCCGGTGTCGGACGCACTGCAGCATGCGCTGGGCGCGGTACGGCAGGGCATGCCCACGCCCGTGCGGGTCGATGAGCTGGCCGGGGACGGGTCGGCGGAGGGCGTACTGGCCGCCGCCGTGTACTGCGCACTGGTGGGGGAGGACTTCCGGCACGGGCTGTGCCTTGCCGTGAACCAGGACGGCCCCTCGGGCGCGACGGCCGCCCTGACCGGCGGCCTCCTCGGCGCCCTGCACGGCGAAACGGCCCTCCCCCCGGCCTGGCTGGCCGAACTGGAAGGCCGCCCGACGCTTCTGGAGCTGGCCGACGACTTCGCCATGGAGATGACCCAGGGGCCCGCACTGCACGGGCCGGCGGGGTCGTCCCCCGGGTGGCTCGCCCGCTATCCGAGGGCCTAGGGCTCATGACGAGGGGCCCAGGGCTCAGGACGAGCGACGAGGCTGCAGCCCCCGGCCGCAACCCCGTCACCACTTCGACCGTCGGCGCTACTCCTTCACCGCGGTGCCCACGGCGTCCTCCGCAGGACCGGCCGGAGCAGGTATCGCCGCCGCGGCCGCGCCGTCGTCGTCCGTGTTGATGCGTTCGATGACGGCGAGGCGCCCCGGGGTGTCCTCCGGCTTCAGGTAGCCGATGAGGATGTAGAGGACCAGGGAGACCGCCAGCGGGATCGAGACCTGGTACTGGAGCGGGACGCCGCCCTTGACGTTCCAGTTGATGGGGTAGTTGACCAGCCAGAAGGCGAGCAGGCCCATCGACCAGCTGGTCAGGGCCGCCGTCGGACCGGAGCGGCGGAACTGGCGCAGCAGACCCAGCATCATCGGGATGGCGATCGGGCCCATCAGGCCCGCCACCCACTTGATGACGACGGTGATGATGTCCTTGAAGGTGGGGGAGTTGACCTGGGTCGCCACCGCCATCGACAGACCGAGGAAGACCACGGTCGTCACCCGGGCCGCGATCAGGCCCGAGCGCGGGCCCCACTCCCGGGCCCGACGGGACAGCACCGGCGCCGCGTCCCGGGTGAAGACGGCCGCGATCGCGTTGGCGTCGGACGAGCACATGGCCATGGTGTGCGAGAAGAAGCCGACGATGACCAGGCCCAACAGGCCGTGCGGCAGCAGCTGTTCGGTCATCAGGCCGTAGGAGTCGGAGCCGTCCGGCTTCTGCGCGTGGACCAGGAGCGGGGACATCCACATGGGGAAGAAGAGGACCACCGGCCAGACCAGCCACAGGGCCGCCGACAGCCGCGCCGAGCGCTCCGCCTCCCGCGCACTGCCCGTCGCCATGTAGCGCTGGGCCTGGTTGAGCATGCCGCCGTTGTACTCGAAGAGCTTGATGAAGAGGAAGGCGAGGAGGAAGACGGTCCCGTACGGACCGACCAGCGGCTTGCCGTGGCCGTGCAGGGCCGGCTCGTCCCAGGCGCCGAAGAAGCCGATGCCCTTGTCGTTCAGCTTCAGTACGACGGCGACGAACATCGAGATGCCCGCCAGCAACTGGATGACGAACTGGCCGAGTTCGGTCAGCGCGTCCGCCCACAGCCCGCCGATGGTGCAGTAGACGGCGGTGATCGCGCCGGTGATGAGGATGCCCTGGTTGAGGGTGATGCCGGTGAAGACGGACAGCAGCGTCGCGATCGCCGCCCACTTGGCGCCCACGTCCACGATCTTCAGCAGCATGCCGGACCAGGCCAGCGCCTGTTGGGTCTTCAGGTCGTAACGGTTCTTCAGGTACTCCAGCGGGGAGGCCACATGGAGCCGGGAGCGCAGCCGGTTGATACGCGGCGCGAACAGTTTCGAGCCGATGGCGATGCCCAGCGCGATCGGGAAGGACCAGGTGACGAAGGAGGTCACACCGTAGGTGTAGGCGATGCCCGCGTAGCCCGTGAACATCACCGCGCTGTAGCCCGACATGTGGTGCGAGATGCCGGACAGCCACCACGGCATCTTTCCGCCGGCCGTGAAGAAGTCGCTGACGTCGTCCACTCGCTTGTGCGACCAGACGCCGATCGCGACCATCACACCGAAGTAGCCGATGAGTACGGCCCAGTCGAGACTGTTCATGTGCCCCCTCCCAGGGTCCGCCTTGTGAACGGCTCGCTCATCCTGGGCGCGCCCACATGGGCACGACAAGCAAGCGTCAGGTCAAAGGAAGGCAAAAATGTTCCTTGTGTTGACCTGCGTTCATGCACATGAACCGCTTTGAATGGACCGTCGTTGGGGTCAGCGCATCAGCTCCCCCGCGTTGACCAGCAGCGACTGCCCCGTGATGGCCCGCGCCCGGTCCGAGGCCAGGAACACCGCGGCGTCCGCCACGTCCCCGTCCGTCGCCAGGTCCGGCAGCGCCATCCGTCCGGTCAGCCGCTGCAGCACGTCGGCCTCCGGCACGCCCTCCGTCTGTGCCGTGAACCGGACGTACGCCTGCACCGGCGGCCCCCACATCCAGCCCGGCAGCACGGTGTTGACCCGGATGCGATGCGGCCCGAGCTCCCGTGCCAGGGAGTACATCGCGCTCGTCAGTGCCCCCTTCGAGGCCGCGTACGCCGCCTGCTTCACCTGTGTGGGGGCCGCCACCGACGACTGCGTCCCGATGAACACCACCGAGCCCCCGCACGCCTTCAGTGCCGGCAGACAGGCCCGAGTCATCCGCAGCGACCCCAGCAGATTCACGTCGATCACCGACTGCCAGGTCAGGAAGTCCGCGTCCTCCAGGCCGCCGAAGTGGCTGTCCAGGGCGGCCACATGGACGACCGCGTCGATCCGCCCGAACCGCTCCCGGGCGAGCGCCGCCAGCGCATCGCACTGCCCCTCGTCCCTGATGTCGGTCGCCCGGTACGCCGTGTGCGTCCCGTCCGGATCGATCTCGGCGGCGCTCTTGGCGAGGTTGGCCTCCGTGCGCGCCCCGAGCACCGCATTGCCGCCGTCGCGCACGACTGCGGCCGCGACCTGGTGACCGAGCCCGGCGCCGACCCCCGACACGACGACGGTCTTGCCCGTGAGCAGTGACATCGGAGCCTCCCGGGTATGGCGATTTATCTGACGGGGCGTCAGAGTATGGGCGACCGGCGGAGGACGGAAGGGGAGCGACGTGAGCGAGGAAGCCCGTAGCGACGTGTACGCCGAGTTGGCCGCCGTGGGGCCGTACGGGGTCCGCCCCGGCCATGCGCTGATCACCATGGTCGAACCGCACCCCGGCCACGAGTACGCGTACAACCGCTGGTACGAGGACGACCACTACTACGCCGGCGCGATGGCCATGCCGTGGATGTACGCCGGGCGCCGCTGGGTGGCGACCCGCGACCTCCAACTCCTGCGCTACCCCGAGAAGTCGGCGATCGCCCAGCCGGTCACCGCGGGCTGCTACATCTCGACGTACTGGATCACGGACGGCCGCTACGACGACCACATGGGGTGGACCGTCGCGATCAACAAGCGCCTCAACCGCGATGCCCGGGTCTACCAGGACCGTACGCACGTCTTCACGGCGTTCCAGGACCACGAGGCGACGGTCTACCGGGACGGGGCCGCCGGGCCCCGCGACTTCCACGCCCTCGACCACCCGTACGCGGGCCTGGTCGTCGAGGTGATCGACGCCGAATCGGCGGAGCAGCGGGCCGAGTTGCTGGAGTGGCTGCGCTCCCGCCACCTGCCCAAGCGGGTGGCGGGCTCACCGGCCGCGATGGTGACCGTCTTCCGCCCGACGCCCCTGCCCGGCGACCGGATGACGTACGTCAAGCAGGTCGAGGGTGTCGGGACGAGGCTGACCCTGCTGTGGTTCCTGGAGGCGGATCCGCGCGAGTGCTGGGAGGCGTATTTCGCGGACCTGGACGGGCCGGTGCAGGAGGCGGGGCTGGGGAGGGTGGAGTTGGTGGCGCCCTTCGTCCCGACGGTGCCGGGGACGGACAAGTACGTCGACAGGCTCAGGTAGGTACGTGGACAGGCTCAGGTAGGTACCTGGGCCGGCTCACGCGGTGGGCACAAGCCGAGCCCCCTCGGCAAGGACGGCGGGCTGGACGAGAGGGCTCTTCAAGTGCTGCTTGTGAAATTGTGGAAGGCGAACGCGGTCGAGGATCAGCAGATCCTCCCCCCTACGCCTTGATCGAGCCGACGAAGGTGTTCCACGCGTCGGCCGGGAAAGCCAGTACGGGACCCTCGGGGACCTTGGAGTCCCGGACGGCCATAGCCGCGCGGACCGGTGACTTGATCTCGACGCACGCGCCGTTGCCAGTGGAGTACGAGGACTTGGTCCAGGTGTCCGTGGCGCCCTGACGAATTGCCATTTTTGCTCCGGAATGCCAGTTGTTGAGTTGCTGTCACCGCACGACGGATTCGACTCCGAACCCACAGCGCGGTTTGCGCCAACCCTTGGTGTGTGGTGGCGTGATCGACGCTACTCGCCAACCTCGACGTACGAAGTGACCATTCACTCGACCGGGTGGCATATTCCAGATGGGTCTTCCAGTCCGACCCGGGGAAGGTGTACCTTACGGCGCTTCAGCGCGCGTACTCCTTCGCGATGTCCGCGATGAACTGCCGTGACTGGTCCGGATTCAGGGCCTGGGCGCGCAGGTGCTCGTACATCACGCTGTATTTCTGCACGTCGTTGGCCTTCTCGAGATACAGGTCGCTGGTGACGCCCTCGATGTAGACCACGCTGGAGTCCGCCGCGTCCGGAAACTCGAGGATCGCGTACTGGCCGTTCAGCCCCGGATGGGCGCCCATGTCGAAGGGGATGACCTGCACGGTGACGTGCGGCAGTTGGGACTGCTCGACGAGGTACTCCAGCTGGTCGCGCATGAGGGAGCGATTGCCCACGACCCGGCGCACGGCCGCCTCGTCCATCACCGTCCACAGCCGGAGCGGGTTCTCCGGGGCGGTGATTCGTTCCTGCCGGCGCAGGCGCACCTGCACGCGCTTCTCGACGTCGGTGGCGGCCGTCTCCGGCAGCGCCCCCGCGATCAGCGCCTCCGCGTACTGCCGGGTCTGCAACAGCCCCGGGACGACCTGGGGGTCGTACACCCGCAGACTCGCCGCATCCGTCTCCAGCCCGATGTAGACGCTGTACGGGATGTCGCCGAAGGAATGCCACCATCCCTGCTGGCGGCTGTCCTTGGCCATCTGCATCAGCGAGTCGACGATCCGGTGGTCCTCCACCTCGTACACCCCGCACAGGTCGCGGACGTCGCGCTGGCTGATGCTGCGCCGCCCGTTCTCCAGCCGGCTGATCTTCGACTGCGAGACCAGCAGCCGCTCGGCGACCTCTTCGGCCGTCATGCCCTTGAGCTCGCGGAGCCGACGCAGCTCCTGGCCCAGCCGGCGTCGCCTGACGGTGGGATTGACATTGGACGCCACGAGACGTGCACCTCCGGCTGCGTGCCTGCGCTAGCTGTACTTTGCCACTTTGCGTATCTGCTGTTGAGCAGACTGCCACCAAGGGACTTGGTACCGCTGGGAAACGGCGTATATGCGCTGCATACATGCCAGTTCATGAGTTCATGGAAAACGGCCGCGCGGGGCAGCGGAACCGTTACGGCATCCGTAGGGACGGATGACGTACGGCCCCGCTGCCCCGCGCGGACCAGCGGCTCCCGTACCGGGTCTCGGGGACTGCCTCTGCAGGCTCGGTGCGGCGCTCGGCGGTGCGTGGTGCTGCGGTGCATCGTGCGGGTACTGCTGCGGTTCGTGCCGCCCGTCGTGGAACTGCGGCTCAGTGGGCCACGACGCGTGCCATGGAACCGCGGTGCGGCTGCATCGGAACGCCACGAGCGGGTTCCGGTGCGGACCTGGCCGGTCCGGCGGCGGCCTGGCGGCCGGCCGGGGCCGGGTTGCGGCGCGGCTGTGCGCCCACGCCGTTCTGGACGTCCATCACGGCGTGCGCGACGAGACCGCCCATGGGGTCGTGCCTGATCAGATCCCGCAGCCGGGAGCGGGACGAACGCCCCTCGTTCCCCGGATACAGGTGCTTGCCGAGGCCGACCGCGTGTGCCAGTGCGGCGAGAGCGGCGGTCCGCGGGTCCGGCGGTACGCCGGTGCGGATCGCCGAATCCAGCCGGGCCCTGATCTCCCGGCTGATCTCGTTGTCCGTCGCCTGATAGCGAGTCGTCGGCAACACCCCGCACATCTGGCCCGCCACGGCATGCACCATGCCGCACCGCTCCAGATGCGAGAGGTAGGTCTGGCGGAGTCCCAGCCGGGGCCCGCCAATCCAGTTCACTGCACGCACGGGAGCGCCACGCCTGCGCAGCAGCTCCAACGCACAGTCCAATGTTGGATCTCCAGTCGGCCGTGGGGCTACCACGGCGATACGATCCCCGTCTGGGGCTATCCGTCCGGCCAGCGCCAGCTCCACTAGCTGTGCTCCGGCCAGACCGAGGTCGAGCGACTGCGGCTGTGCAGTGGTACCCGTGGCCGGGTCCAACGCCAGCAGCAGAAGCTCCTCCGGAAGTGTTCTGCGGCTCCTGCCCATCCATGCCTCCCCGCGTGGATGAAAGACAGGGTGACCCCTCTCACATTGGTCTGTCGAGGGTGCGTGACCTGTTTGTGAGGGAACCAGTAGGTATGTCGTTCTCGTCTACCGCAGGGGTTAAGCCCGCACACAGGACACTGGTACATGGTTCGGACAGCGCGTTTGGGCGGTGTTCGGGCGGCGGTGCACGGTTCGGGTTCACGGTTCGGTAGCCGCACGGAGGGCGTGCGGCATGGAGGAGGCATCGGTGGCGGGCGAGTCCCCCGACAGGTCGAAGAAGCGCGAGTCGTCGGCAGAACCGACGTCGGGGAACACGGGCCCGGTTCCCGAGTCCGGCACCCAGGAGCGCCCGGCGCGCGATCCCCGTCTCTCGGTGGCCCGGGAAACCGGCTCACCGTCCACATCCTCCGATACGCCGGAGGCACGCGGAGGCGTGGACACGGCAACACGGGTGTTCTCGGTACGGGATCTGAAGACCGCGGTCGAGAAGGCCGGGGGGACTGCGGCTGCTGAGGAGCCGGGGACTGCGGAGGCGGAAACCGGGGAGGCCGTGGCGGACAAGCCTGTTGCCGGGGCCGCCGCTGAGGAGCCCGCGGCCACGCGGTCTGGGGCTGAGGGGGCTGAGGCCGAGAAGCCTGCGGCCAAGCGGCCTGGGGCCGAGGGGGCTGCGGCTGTGAAGTCCGGGGCTGCGGAGGCCGAGGCCGGGGAGGCTGTGGCGGATAAGCCTGTGGCCGGGGCTGCGGCTGAGGGGCCTGGGGCCGAGGAGCCTGCGGCTCAGGAGCCGGGGGCCGCGGAGGCGGGCGAGGCTGTTGCCGGGGCCGAGGCTGAGGAGCTCGCGGCCACGCGGTCTGGGGCTGAGGGGGCTGCGGCTGTGACGTCCGGAGCTGCGATGGCGGAAGCCGATGAGCCTGTGGCCGGGGCCGCCGCTGAGGGGGCCGAGGCCGACGAGCCTGGGGCTGAGGAGCCCGAGGGCGGGGAGCCCGGAACCGTGAAGGCGGAGGCCGGAAAGGCGGCCGCTGAGGTGCCCGCCCCGCGGCCCGAGGCCGAGGAGGCCGCGGCTGAGAAGCCGAGGACTGCGGAGGCGAAGTCCGGGGCGGCTGTGGCTGAGGAGCCCGCGGCCACGCGGGCCGGGGCCCGGGGGGCCGCGGGTGAGGAGTCCGGGACTGCGGAGGCGGAGGACTCCGACGTCGAGGGCGCGGCGGCCGGCGGTGCCGGTGCTGCGGATTCCGCCGACGACGCGGTCGCTACCGACGCCGCCGTCGCGACCAAGGGCGACGAGACCGGTGACGCCCGGCTTCGGGCTGCTGTGGCGGCGTGGGTCCGCTCCGGGGACTCCAAGGACTCCGAGGAGCCCGAGAACGCGGAGACGGCCGCTGAGGCCGACCAGGACGCTGCCGCGGAGCCGGAAGCGGAAGCAGGGCCCGACGCCGACACCGATGTCGAGGGCGGGGCTGCTGCCGACTCCGACGAGGCCGAGGCAGAAGCGGAAGAGGGCCCGGAGGACGCTGTCCCCGGGACTGAGGCGGGCGCTGACTCCGCCGCGGATGCCAGCTCCGAAACGGACGTCGAAACGGACGCTGAGTCTGAAACGGACGTCGACTCCGGAACGGATGTCGATGCCCGAACGGACGCCGACGCCGGGACGGGCGACGAGCCCGAAGCCGGCGACGGCCCCGGCACTGGCGACGGGCCCGAAACGGGCGGCGAAGCCGAAAGGGGTGGCGAACCCGTCGCCGACGGCGGACCCGCAGTCGCCGACGGCGAGGGAGCCCCGGAGGGGCCACCCGCAGGTGACGACGAAAGTGGTACGGGTGGTGCGGGTGGGAGCGCCAAGGCCGAAGGCGAGGCCGAAGCAGAGGACCGGCCGGTCGACCAGCCCACCGCCATCTTCAAGCGCCCCACCAAGCTCCAGCTCGACCACCCCACGACCATGCTCAAGCTGGGCGGCAGCCCCAAGGCGCCCAAGACCCCGGAGCCGTCCGAAGCCGAGCGCACCAGCAAATTCGTAGCGCTCAAGCCCCTCGACGAACCGCGCACGCCGCGCCAGCCCGCGGACGCGACCGCCCCCGTCCCCCAGGTCGGCCCCGAGCGCACCGCCCAGCAGCCGCTGCCCCCGAAGCCGCCGCTGGACCTGCTGGCCGAGCTGACCAACACGCCTCCGCCGCCGCAGACCCCGGTCCGCACGATCATCCGCAGGGTCAAGATCTGGACCCCGCTGGTCCTGCTCCTCGCGGTCGTCTTTGCGATCGTGCAGGCCGTGCGCCCTCTGCCCACCCCCACCCTCGCGCTCACCGCCGACGACTCGTACGCCTTCGACGGCACCAAGGCCGGCCTCCCCTGGCCGAACGAGGGTCAGGGCTGGATGGACGTCAACGGCATCGGCACGATGGGGAACTTCGGCAAGCAGACCCCCGTCCCCATCGGCTCCGTGGCCAAGGCCATGACCGCGTACATCGTCCTCAAGGACCACCCGCTGAAGCCGGGCGAAGAGGGCAAGAAGATCACGATCGACGCGCTGGCGGAGAAGGAGGGCGGCTACTACAAGCACAACGAATCCACCCTCAACACCGTCAAGAAGGGCGACGTCCTCACCCAGAAGCAGGCGCTGTCGGCCATCATGATCCCGTCGGCCAACAACATCGCGCGCCTGCTGGCCCGTTGGGACATGGGCTCCGAGGCGGCGTTCATCAAGAAGATGAACGACACCGCCAAGCAACTCGGCATGAAGAACACGACCTACACCGACGCCTCCGGCCTCAAGGAGTCCACCGTCTCCACCGCCGAGGACCAGGTGAAGCTCGGCAACGAGCTGGTGAAGATCCCGGCCCTGATGGACATCACGAAGCTGCCCTACTGGATCGACCCGTCGGGCAAGAAGTGGAAAAACTACAACGATCTGGTCCCCTACAACGGCGCCATCGGCATCAAGACGGGCACGACCACCAAGGCCGGCGGCAATCTCCTCTTCGCCGCCACCAAGGAGGTCGGTGGCGAGACGGTCACCGTGGTCGGCGCGATCCTCGACCAGCAGACGGCGCCGATCATCGACGTCGTCAACGCGGTCAGCAAGACGGCGATGCTCGCCGCCCGGGATGCGCTGACCTCGACGAAGATACTGAAGAAGGGCGACGTCGTCGGGTATGTGGACGACCAGCTCGGAGGGCACACACCGATCGTGCTCACCAAGGACGTCGCCGCCGTCGGCTGGGCGGGCCTGAAGGTGAAGCTGTCCTTCGACGCCGACGACGTGCCGCACACCGCGAAGGCCGGCACCAAGGTGGGCACCCTCACCGTGGGCGACGGCACCAGCGGCGCGGTCAAGGTCCCGGTGGCGCTGCAGAAGGACCTCGCAGAACCCGGCTTCACGGCAAAGCTCAAGCGCCTCGGCTGACAGCAGCCGCGGATGCCCTCGCACCCCGTCGGCGGGCCCACCAGGGAGCCCTCCGGCGGGGTGCGTGCTAGCGTCACGAAACGGGGCAGGCCGCCGCTCACGGGACGCGACCGGGAAACCCCCGGGGATGCAGCCGCGAACCAGCGGACAACGGGACGCGTCCCAGAACAGAAGACGGGACACCACGGGGAGTGCCTTCAGGTGGCCACTGCGGAGCCGACACGCGCCGACGACGCCGATCCGGGACCGGGAACCGGCCCGCGAATACGCGTGCCCGCACCGCGCACGGACGGTATGCCCGGTATGTATGGAAGTGACACCGACCGTCCGCAGGTGAGCGAGCGGGCGAACAGCGACAGCACGTCACGTGCGACGGCCGCCTTCCTCGCCCTGCGCGAGCGTCTGCTGCGCCATCCGGTGCTCTCCCTCACCGCCCTGTCCGGCGTACTCCACATCGTCTGGTTCTTCACCTTCGCGAACAGCGGCGGCGATCTGGCGGCGCAGGACGCATGGGCCGAGTTCGTCGGCCGGCACCCCGACTCGGCGTACAACCTGGCCTGGTACGGCGGTATGCACCCGGTGTCGTACAGCGTGGTGTCGCCGTACCTGATGTCGGTGCTCGGCGTCCGTACGACGATGATGATCGCGGGGACGGTCTCCGCCGGCCTGCTGACGATGATCCTCATCCGCAGCCGGAGCGTGAAGAACCCGCTGTGGGCGTCGCTGGCGGGACTTTTCGCGTTCCTGTGCAACGCGGTCTCGGGCCGGGTGACCTTCGGCCTGGGCACGATGTTCGCGCTGGGCGCGGTCGCCACCGTCTTCTGCTGGCCGTACAAGTGGCGCTACAAGCGATGGGCGAAGGCCCTGTGCACGGCCCCGCTGGCCGCGCTGGCGACGATGTCGTCACCGGTCGCCGGCCTGTTCGTCGGGCTGGTCGCCGTCGCCCTGTTCCTGCAGAAACGCCGTCCCGGCGCCTGGGCCCTGGGGCTCACCCCGGCCGCGGTTGTGGCCGTGTCGGCCTGGCTGTTCCCCTTCTCCGGCACCCAGCCGATGACATTCTGGTCGGTGATCCTGCCGTTCCTGTACGCGGTCCTCGTCCTCGTGCTCGTCCCGAAGGAGTGGACGACGGTCCGGCTGACGTCCGCCGTGTACGGCAGCGCGGTCCTCGCGGTCTGGCTGGTCAGCTCGCAGATCGGCTCCAACATCACCCGGCTGGCGATGCTCTTCGCCGGCGTGGCGCTGGTCGCGGCGCTCCCGTTCACGGTCCCGCGCTCGCGCAAGTGGTACGTCACCGTGCTCGCGTTCCTCGGGTTCACCGGCTGGATCGGCTTCAAGTCGGTGGACGACATCATCCACACGTCGCCCGCCGCGTCCTGGGCCCGCGAACTCGCCCCCCTGGTGAACGAACTCCAGGGCGTCGGCGCCGAGAAGGGCCGCGTCGAGGTCGTCCCCGCCCGCTCCCACCGCGAGGCCTCCGCCCTCGCCCCGTACGTCAACCTGGCCCGCGGCTGGAACCGCCAGGCCGACATGGAGCGCAACCCTCTCTTCTACGACGACACCCTCAACTCGGCGAACTACCACGAGTGGCTGCAGCGCTGGGCCGTCCACTTCGTCGTCCTGCCGAAGGGCGAGCCGGACGGCGACGGCGGGGAGCGCGAGCGGGAACTCGTGCAGCGGGGCATGCCGTATCTGAAGCAGATCTGGGGCGACGCCACCTGGCAGCTGTTCCGCGTCACCGACCCCACCCCGCTCGCCGACCCGCCCGCCACGGTCGACCGCGCGGCCCAGGGCGAGCTGACCATCGAGGTCAAGAAGCCCGGCCGTGTCCTGATCCGCGTCCCCTACTCCCCGTGGCTCGGCCTGGTCGACACCAAGGGCAAGGGCGTCAAACCCCCGCAGGAGACAAACGCCTCCAAGCACCGCGCGGACGGCACGCCCAAGTCGTTCTACAACGTCAACGGCTGTCTGATGCAGACGGCGGAGGACGACAAGGGCGACAAGTGGACCATCCTGCTGGCCCCGAAGGCGGGTACGTACCGGTTGGGCGCGCCGTACCAGTTGCCTCGCGGCACCCCCTGCCCGGACGAGCTGAAATAGCCCGTCCGGCGCCTGAGGACGAGGCCGTGCAGTGTCCTTCAGCCCGTCCGGCGCCTGGGGACGAGGCGGTGCAGTGTCCTTCAGCCCGTCCGGCGCCTGAGGACGAGGCCGTGCAGTGTCCTTCAGCCCGTCCGGCGCCTGGGGACGAGGCGGTTCAGGCCGAAGCGGGGGTCTGGGGGCGCAGCCCCCAGGGACGGGACGGGAAGGGGCGGCGGGGGCGAGGAACCCGGCGCCGCCCCGCAGCCGCTCACCTCACCGGAAACGCCACATCACACACCGCATCCTCCGGCCCCGCCGAAGCCCAGTCCGCGAAGTACACCTCCCGGCACGGCCCCGCCTGCTCAAGCCCCCGCGCCGCGATCCACTGCTCCACCGCCTCGAAGGCGGCACCGATCTGCGGCGCAGCCACCTGCGCCTTGGTGATCCGGGTGTACGCCAGCCGCTGCGCCGCCTCCACCCGCACCTTCGTGTCCCAGCTCCGGCCGTGCCGCTCGGCCCACTCCCGCGCCGCGGCCTCGTCCGCGACCGGCACACAGGTCTCGGCGGGACCGTCGCTCTCCATGGACACCTCGGAGTGGTAGACGACGTAGGGCGCCGCCGCGACACCCCCGCACTCGCCGGCCGCCGGCACCAGCCGGTCCAGCGACGCATCGATCCACGCCGGCAACTCGTCCTGCAGCGTGTGCCGGGACTGGGTGATCACCACCTGCTCGGGCACGTCCACCGTCTCGACCACGAACTTCGCGTACATCTCGGAGCTCCTCCCCGACAGTCGTCCACGGAGGTACTCGACGAGCGTCCGCTGCCCCGCGATGCGCGTCTCGACGTCCGCCCAGTAGGTGGCGATCCGGTCGGCGGCCTCGGCGCCGTCCGCCCCCACCACCTCGGCGATCCGGGCGAGCGGCATGTCGAGCTGCCGTAGCAGTGCCACCAGCCGGGCGCGTTCCACCTGCTCGGCGCGGTAGTAGCGGTAGCCGCTGAGCTCGTCGACGTGCGCGGGTGCGAGCAGGCCGAGGCGGTCGTAGAGCCGTAGTGCCTTGGCCGACAGCCGCGCCCGGGTCGCGAACGCACCGATGGTGAGCAGTTCGTCGTCCACCTGAGCATCCTCCGTCACCGGACGGGTCCTTTCCGCCCGGTGACGGGAACGCTCGTCCTTGCCCCAGGGGCAAGGTCAACGCCCGGCTACGCGAGGGCGCTCTCCACCGCCGCCACGACCTCCGCGGCCTCCGGCTCGGTCTGCGGGGAGAAGCGGGCGACGACCTTGCCGTCCTTGCCGATCAGGAACTTCTCGAAGTTCCAGCGGATGTCACCGCTGTGCCCCTCGGCGTCGGCGAAGCCCGTCAGACGGTCGTAGAGGGGGTGCCGGTTCTCGCCGTTCACCTCGACCTTCTCGGTCAGCGGGAAGGTCACGCCGTAGGTCGCCGAGCAGAACTCGGCGATCTCCTCGGCGCTGCCCGGCTCCTGCCCCAAGAACTGGTTGCAGGGCACGCCGAGGACGGTGAAGCCCTGCTCGGCGTAGCGCTCGTGGAGGCGCTCAAGGCCGGTGTACTGCGGGGTCAGCCCGCACTTGGAGGCCACGTTCACGATGAGGACGGCCTTGCCCTCGTACTGGGAGAGGTCGGCGGATCCGCCCTTGAGGGCGCCGATCTCCACGTCGAGGGGAGCGGCGCCGTTGCTGTCTGCAGTCGTCATAAGCGGATGCTAACTCCGCTACGTGTCGTCCCGGCTCTGGGCCTCCACCAGAACCCCACCGGCCGCCGTCCGTGAGTACAGCACCGACCGGCCCGCCCGCCGCCGCTCCACCAGCCCCGCGTCCAGCAGCACCTTCAGATGCCGGCCGACCGAACCGAGGCCCTGTCCGGTCACGGCCGTGAGCTGGCTCGTGCTCATGGGCGAGGCGAGGAGCACGAGGACTCCGGCGCGGGCGGTTCCGAGGAGCGCGGCCAGGCTCGCGGGGACGGCGGACGGTCGGTCGCCGGCCAGGGCGCCGGTGCACGGGTAGACGAGGGCGTACCGCCGGCGGGTGTCCTCCCAGGAGACCCAGCCGCCCTGGCGCTGCGGGGTCACCGGGACGAAGACGAGTTCGGCGCCGGAGATCTCGCGCGGCGGGTACTCGTGCAGGTTCACCTGCAGCCGGTTGTCGCCGAGCCAGCGCGTCCGCCCGGGGCGCAGCGTGTCCAGCACGGCCGCCCAGCCGCCCTGGCTGACCTGCGCGGTGCGGGCGACGACATCGGCCTCGAGGATGCGCCGGCGCCGGTCCCAGTCCGGCCGTACGGTCTCGTTCCAGACGTAGCAGAAGAGGCCGGCCGCCCGCTCGGGCAGGTCGTCGCGGTCCAGGGCGGCGGGCAGCGGGCCGCCGGCCAGGGAGACGACGAGGTCGGCGCGGGCCCGGTCGGCGGCGGTGGCCCGCACCCGTGCGACCCCCTCCTCGAAGCTCTCCGCGTCGCCGGGGGTGGGCGCGAGGAAGTCGGCGGTCCACACCCGCCCGAGCCCGGCGCGCAGCAGCTGCGCGGTGACGGGATCGGCGGCCAGCTGCTCCCGGTAGCCGGGCAGATGACGGTCCAGCCAGGCCCGCTCGCCCGGGTGCGCGGCCTCGCCCGCGTGCAGCAGCTTCAGGGAGGCGAGGGTTTCGGCCATCGGCGACAGCACGAACCGGCTGCCCGCGAGGGTGTCCGCGTTGATCTGCCACCAGCCCATGGAGCCACCCCCGACCTCCCACGACCTTTCGCGTCGGCGCGAAACAATAACGCGCGGGCTCCGGCCCTCCCGAGACTCCGTGCATGCGCAGCTACCGAGACCTGTTCCGCACCCCGGAGTTCACCCCGTTCTTCCTCGCCTCCGCCGCCCACACCGCGGCCCAGACGATCGGCGCCCTGGCACTCGGCACGCTGGTCTACCGCCTCACCGACTCCCCGCTGCTGTCGGCGGTGAGCATGTTCGGACCGCAACTGGCGCAGGTGCTCGGCGCCACCTTCCTCCTCTCGGGCGCCGACCGGCTGCCGCCGAGGTCGACGCTGGCCGGCATCGGTCTCGCCTTCGCGGCCGGTACGGCCGTCCTCGCCCTGCCCGGGCTGCCGGTCGCGGGCCTCTTCGGCGTCGTCCTCGTCCAGGGCCTGATCGCCTCGCTGGGCGGGGGAGTGCGCTGGGGGCTGCTGAACGAGATCCTCTCCAAGGACGGCTATCTGCTGGGCCGTTCGGTGTTCAACATGCTCTCCGGCCTGATGCAGATCACCGGGTTCGCGACCGGCGGCGCCCTGCTGACGGTCCTGTCCCCGCACGCCTGCCTGCTCATCTCGGCGGCGCTCTACGCCACCGCGGCCCTCGGCACCCGGCTGGGCCTGACCGCCCGCCCGCCGCGCTCCTCGGGCCGGCCGTCCGCCGCGGCGACCTGGCGCACGAACACCCTCCTGTGGTCCTCGCGCCCACGCCGCCTCACCTACCTCGGCCTCTGGCTCCCCAACGGCCTGGTCGTCGGCTGCGAATCCCTCTACGTCTCCTACGACCCGCGGGCGGCCGGCGCGCTGTTCGCCTGCGGGGCGCTGGGCATGTTCGCCGGGGACGTGACCGTCGGCCGCCTCGTACCGGCCTCGCTGCGCCCCCGGTTGGCCACCCCGCTGCTCCTCCTGCTGGCCACGCCGTACCTGCTCTTCGCCCTGCAGCCCGCGCTGCCCTGGTCGGCCGTCCTCGCCGTGATCGCCTCCGCCGGCTTCGGCGCGAGCCTCGTTCAGCAGGAACGCCTGATGGCCCTCACCCCGGACGAACTGAGCGGCCACGCCCTGGGGTTGCACTCGGCCGGAATGCTCACCATGCAGGGCGTGGCCGCGGCCCTGGCGGGTTCGGTGGCCCAACTCACCTCGCCCGCCACGGCGATGACGGTGATGGCGGCCGCGTCGGCTGTCGTGACATCGACGCTGGCGTGGGCGGGACGGCGCACCGAGTCCCCAGCCGGTGGCCGGGCAGCACGGCGTACGGTGGTTTCCCGTCCCTGATGCCTCGGCAACGGGCAGCATTGAAGGGTGCGTTCGTCGAAAGTCCGGGGGAGAGCGCCCATGTCGTACGACCCTGTGAAGTGGCCCGCGCGCGGTCTGCTGGGGGCGGTGTCCCCGCAGGCCCGGCAGGAGTTGCTCGCGCTGGGGGTGGAGACCCGGTTCGAAGCGGGTGACGTGCTGTTGCGGGAGGGCGGGCCCGACCGGCATGTGCTGTTGCTGCTCTCCGGCTTCGCCAAGGTGACCGCCCGGGTGGAGAACGGTGAGGAGTCCCTGCTCGCGGTCCGGGTGGGCGGCGACACCGTCGGAGAGATGGCGGCGCTGGACGGGGCGCCGCGCTCCGCCACGGTGACGGCGTGCGGCCTGGTGACCGCACGGATATGGAAACCCGCCGAGGTGCACTCGCTGTTGGCGCGGCGGCCGGACGTGCACCTGATCCTGACGGGGATCATCGCCCAGCGGCTGCGCTGGGCCAACCGCCGGCGCCTGGACTTCCGCGGATATCCGGCCAAGGTGCGGCTCGCCCGGCTGCTGGTGGAGCTTGCCACGTCCTACGGTCACCCGGTCGAGGGCGGCGTCGTCCTCGGCTGCCGGCTCACCCAGCCGGAGCTCGCCGCGCTCACCGGGGCCGCCGAGACGACGATCCATAAAGGCCTGCGCGAGTTGCGCCAGGAGGGCCTGCTGGAGACCGGATACGGCTCCACGGTGATCCGTGACCTGCCCCGGCTCCGGAAACTGGCGGATCTGGCGCCCGAGGGCCCCGAGGCACCCGAGAGGTGAGAGCACGTGCCGGCGGTGCCGGTGTTCAGGCCAGTACCGGCCGCAACACCACCAGCAGCCCGGCGCTGACGCCCATCACCGCAGTGCACACCACGACGGCGCTCAGGCACCGGTACTTGCGCACGGCCACCTGGGCCAGGAACCGGACCGTCTGCGACAACTCACGGCGTTCCAGGGCAAGGTCGGTGGTGTCCGGTTCCCCGGCGGCCGGCAGGATGTCGGGGCCCGACGCGAGGTGGACGAAGCTGTAACGGTTGGCGCCGGCGGGCCGCAGCACGCGGGGCCGCAGGGTGGCCACCAGGAATCCGGCGCCGCCGAACAGCCCGCACAGGAACAGGGCGAGCAGGGTGCCGGCGAGCACACCAGTGGCACCACCGCGCTCGGCGGCGTGCAGGGCCGGTCCGCTCCAGACGCCGGCCGAGCCGACCAGCGCGGCCTGCGCGGCCGCCAGGATCCCGGCCTTGGTGTCGGCGTGCTGGTGGGTGGTCTGCAGGGCGGTGAACATGTACTGCGCGGGACGGCTGTCCGGCTGGGCGGCAATGGGCGGCATTCGGCTCCTCCTGCGGTCGACGGACGACGCGTCGCTTCCAGGAGACACCGGTCCGGCCGACGCAATCCTGCATTTATCCGGGATCGGACCAAGAACCCCATCCGTCCCAATTCAGGGAATTCGCCTACGACTTGGCCGGATCCCGGTATTTTCTTGCTCCTTTCCGCATCCCGTACTTCGACGGGGTTCACGGCGGCCCGGGCGTGTACCACTGGCCTACCGGCGTCCGCATGTTCGGGGGAGCGGGCGCCGGTGTGTTCCATTCAGGGAGCGGGGAGTTCGACTATGGGAACGTTCGGTCGCAGACTGCTGCTGGCGGTCGATGCGAAGGGTTACGGCGGCGTCGACGTGCTGACGCAGCGCCAGTTGCAGGAGGCCATCCAGCTGCTCCTGGGCGAGTCGGCCGCCGCGGCCGGCCTGGCGCGGGAGCGGTGGGAGACACAGGTGGGCGGGGACTCGGTCTTCGCCGTGCTGCCCGAGGGCGCCTCTGAGCCCGACCTCGTCGACACCTTCATGCGGCACCTGGACGCCGGCCTGCGCGCCTTCAACCACGGCCGGCTGCCCGAGGCCCGGCTGCGGCTGCGGGCGGCCGTGCACTTCGGCACGGCGTCCCCGGCCGCCAACGGCTTCGAGGGCCGCGCCCCGGTCGAGATCGGCCGCATGCTGGACAGCGCGGTCCTGAAGTCGGCCCTGGCGGCCGCCCCCGACGCCTGTCTGGCCCTCGCGGTCTCCTCGACGGTCTTCAACGACGTGATCCGCGAGGCGTACACGACGATCCGGGCGCAAGAGTTCCGCGAGGTGCGGATCGCGGAGAAGGAGTACGCGGGTCGGGCGTGGATCCGGGTGCCCGGGTACGACGTGCATGCGCTCGACCTGAGCGGGGCGGCGGAGGCGCCGTCCGTCGGCGGGACGGCCAGGAGCGGCGCGGATGGTGGTGGGGCGGATGACGGCGCAAGCGGGGGTGGTGAAGCGCCCGACGTGCGCCCCCCGAGTGCGCCAACTGCTCCTGGCGACACGGTAGTTCAGGTGTTCCCCGGAACCGTCCATGCTCCGGGCGCCGTCTTCGGCATCTCCAAGTGACCTCCGAGTGACGGCTGAGAATGGACGAGGAAGAGAGCGCGAAGAGACTCCAGGGCACCCCGGAACCGCCGGACGCCGACGGCGGATCGGAAGCCCCGGACACGCCCCGGGACCCGGGTGACTCACCCGAGGCGGCTCCCCTGCAGGAGCCCCCCGAGGACGACCCGAAGCCCCGCGGCGACCGGCCGGCCGACAACGCCGACACACCCCGGGGAACAGAACAGCCCGACGAGGCCGAACAACCCGCCAGGCCCGACCGGGCGAAACGGGCCGACGAGACGGCCCGGGCACAGAACAACGTCAACCAGTACTTTTACGGCGCCCTCGACGCCCCCGGCGCCATCTTCGGCATCGGCACCGCGGATTCCGCCAATGCCCGGCGCCGCGCCGTCGGCCGCCTGGACGCCGGTGAGGCCGACGCGATCCTGGCGCCGTACGTCGAACCCGACTGCTTCGAGGAAGCCGTACGCGCCCTCCAGCAGGACGGTGTGGTCGTGCTCGTCGGGCCGCCCGGCACGGGCAAACGGTCCGCGGCGGTGGCCCTCGTCGCCAAGGTCGCGGAGGGCACGGAGTACGTGGTGCTCTCGCCCGGCCGCAGCCTGGAGGACCTGGCGGGCGGGCGCCCGGTGTTCGAGAAGGGCGTCGGCTATGTGCTCATCGACCGTATGAACGAAGCCGCCGGCGGGACCGCGGACTTCGACTGGCGGCGGGTGCGCGACACCGTGCGCGAGCAGGGGGCGCATCTCGTGGTCACCACCGTGTACCAGGGCGAGGGCGACGCCCCCGGATCCGTACGCCATATGCCCTGGCAGCCACCGGACCTCACGGCCGTCCTGCGGCTGCGGCTGGTGCGGGCGGGCTGCGGGCAGGACACCGTCGAGCAGGCCGCCTCCCTGATGCCCGCCGGATGCCGGATCGCGGAGGTGGCCGCGGCGGCCGCCAGGATCGCGGACGGTGCGGACCCCGCCGGGGTCTGGCAGGAGTACGGCGCCGCAGCGGCCCAGCCCGTGCGCGACTGGTTCGACGAGCCGCGCTCGCCGCAGGAGTGGACCGAGGTCACGGCACTGGCCTTCGTCACCGGCCTCGGCTACCGCGACTTCGAGACCTGTCAGGAGCGTCTGGAGGAGCATGTGGCGGCCACCTTCCCGGTGCTCGCCAAGGACGAGGAGACGGCCGAGGCCACCCGGCGCGACGCCGACCGCAGGCTGTCGCTGTCCCGCAACAGCCTGGTCGCGGTCGAGGAGCGCAAGGATGGCGCGCTCACCCGGTCCGCCCTGGTCTTCCCGCACTCGCAGTACCGGCGGTGGGTGCTGGAGGAGCTGTGGAGCAAGCGCTCGACGGCGTACTGGGACGGCGTACGGGACTGGCTGACCGAACTCGTGGCCACCCAGCCCGGCCTGGGGCTCCAGTTGTCCGTCGCCTCCGGCCTCGCCCTGCTCACGCGGCCCGCCTTCGACGAGGTCGCGGAGAACTATCTGCACCCCTGGGCGGCCGGCGCGGCGGGCCCGGCCGGCCAGTCCACGGCCACCCTGGTGCTGCACTGCATGTGTCTGGACGAGGGCCTTGCCGCGACCGCACTGTCCGTCGCCCGCGGCTGGGCCCGCTCGCCCGACCCGGAGCTCTCGTCGACGGCGACCGCGGCGTTCAGCGGGGCGCTCGGGGTGTGCTTCCCCACGGACGCGGTCAAGGCGCTGCTGCACCGCACCCTCCGCCGGTTCGACGATCAGGCATTGGAGGCGATGGTCGCCCTCGCCGGTCTCGTCGTCGTCCTCATGGAGTGCGACCAGGACGCGGGTGCCGTGCTGCGTCCGCTCGCCTACCGGCTGAAGGACGAGGGCGGAAAGCTCACCGCACATCAGAAGGACCGCACCCTCGACGCCGCACTGATCGTCGTGGCGCGGCACACGCGCACGGGCCGGATGGTCTGCGCAGCGTTGCCGGCCCGCGACCCCCGGCAGGCCGACCCGATCGGCGAGTTGTGGGCGGGGCTGCTGGCGAACCGGCCGTACCGGCGCCGTGTGCTGCTGTGCCTCCACCTCACCCTGCGCGACCTGTCCGCCGGGACGGACGAGCCGGAGCAGACGGCCGAGCGGCTGGGCCGCTCCCTGGGCGCGGCACTGCCGCCGGACGAACGCCCGCTGCTGGGGCCGTCTCTGCGGCAGGTCGTGGGGCGTTTCGACGAGGCTGCGGCCCCTCTGATCGACATCTTTCTCGACGCTGTACTGAGCACGGAGGACTGACAGGCATGAATGCCAATTACCCGCTCGTGGAGCAGCGGGAATACGGGCGGCCGGAGAAGCGCGGCGGCCTGATGAAGAAGCGCGTGATGCGGGACGAGGGCGAACTGCCCCGGCTCGCCCCGCACCACGTACGGGTCTTCCGGGTCGGCGCGGAGTACGTCGAGGACCACGGGCAGCTGCACGCCGAGGACCCGGTGGTGATCGGTGCCAGCTCCGTCACGGTCGTCGACCGCCGGATCGAGGTGCCGGTCGTCGTGGAGACGAGGATCCCCTCCGCCGAGGCGGGCGACTTCACCGTAAGGGCGACGTTCTACTGCACCGTCACGGACGCGAAGGCGGTCGTGCGTGACGGCATCACGGACGTGGAGGCGCTGCTGCTGAGCCATCTGCGGGAGGTGCCGGGACTCACCGAGGACGGCAGCGACCAGCCGATCATGAACTCCGCCGCCGTACGGGAACGCATCGACGCACGGCTGACCGCGCACCACGAGATGCGCCCGACGGTGCTGTCCGGCCTGCGCGCCCGGCACGGTCTGGTCGAGGTACTCACTCCTGCCGAACTCGCCCAGCACATCGCCCAGTTGGAGAAGGAGCGGTGGGAGCAGCAACAGCAGCAGCGGCGGGAGGAGCGGGAGCAGCAGCTGGCCCTGGACCGGGCCGAGCGGGAGGCCGAGCTGGAACTGAAGCGGGAGCAGATCCGCTTCGTGCGGGAGCAGCGCAGGGAGCGCAACCGGCAGCAGGAGGCGGTGGACAAGGAGCTGGGCCGGCAGGACTACGAGACCCTGCGCGGCGGGTTCGACCGCGAGGCGGGGGCCGAGCAGCAGAAGCACGACCTCACGCAGCGGGCCGAGTTCAACCGGTTCGTCCGCGATCAGGTCCAGGAGGACATGAAGCTGCTCGGCGCCAATCCGCTCGCCGCGGACCTCAGCGCCCGCCACCACGGCGACATCACCTCCGACGAGTACTCCAAGCGCGTACGGGGTTACGACGAGCTGCAGGCCGAACGAGCCCGGCTGGAGCGTGAGTTCCAGGAGAAGCGGGCCGAGCTGGACCGGCAGGAGGAGCGCTGGAAGGTCGAACAGAAGAACCAGCTGGAATCGTCGACCCGCGCGGAAACCCTGCAACGCGAGACGGCCAAGGCCAAGGAGGCGGCCCGTCGCTGGGACGTGGAGCACGCGGAGGAGGTGCGCCAACGCGACGAGGACCGGCAGGACAAGAAGCAGTTGCTGCAGGACCAGCACACCTGGGCCAGGCAGCAGCTGGGCGCCTGGACGGAGCTGACCAAGCAGGCCTTCGACCGCGGCCTGTTCGACGGGCAGCTGAGCGACCCGGGCGCGCAGATCAACCGGGTGGGCGACTTCTCCTTCGAGCGGGGCCCCGCGCAGGACGGCACCGCCCCGAGCGCGGTGACGAACACCCCGCGCGTGAGCATCGTCCAGAAGAGCCAGGACGGCGGCGACGCCCAACTGGGCGACGCCGAACCCGACCTCGGCGGCACGGATTCGGAGGGCAGCCTTGGCCACTGACACACCGCTGCGCCACGCCGACAGCGCCTCCTTCGGCGACGACCCGGGCGCGGCCCGTCCGGTGCCGCGCGCAGGCGGTCCGGCGGTCCGGCTGCGCGGGCTGATCGGCATCGACGAGGGGCTGCTGGCCTGGGTGCCGGAGGAACGCACCCGTTACACCTGGTACGGCGCCCTGGTCGTCAACACGGCCCTGGTGGGCGCCCTCTCGATGACGTTGGCGCTGAGCAGCTTCCGCTCCGACCTGCCCCTCGCCGCCGTGATCGGGGTGGCCGCCGTCTGGTTCTGGGTGGTTCTCGCGATGGACAGCTGGCTGGTGTCCAGCACCCACGGCACGGCGGTCAAGAAGTGGTCGCTTCTCCTCCGCTTCATTCTCTCCGTGCTTCTGGGCCTGTTCATCGCCGAGCCGATCCTCTTTCAGATCTTCGACAAGGAGATACGCCAGGAGATAGCCGTCGGCAACGAGCAGCAGACTGCCGACTACCGCGGCATGCTCGTCTCCTGCAACCCCACCGACGGCGCGTCCACCGCGGACCGCCCCGAATGCCTGAGCTACCAGCTGAAGGTGGCGGGCTCCCCGGCCGAGCTGGCCGAGCAGATCAAGAGCAACACCGCCCGCACCAAGGCCCTGCAGACCCAGGTCGACGCGATCAACAAGACACTCGACGACAAGATGTCCGCCGAGCAGCGCCTGTGCGGCAAGGCCAACTGGATCTGGCGGAACGGGGTGCGGGACGTCACCATCACCTGCGACAGGGCCCGGAAGGACTCCAGCGAGTACCGCAGGACCAGCAAGGTCGACACATACGAGAAGGAGCTCTCGGCGCTGGTCGCCAAGGGCCGCACCCTGGCCGCGAAGAAGGACACCGCCGCCGACGCCTACCAGCCGCTGCTGCAGCGGGCCATCGACGCCAAGACGCGGGCACGGGCCGCCGACCTGGACACCGACGGCATCCTCACCCGGGCCCACGGGCTCAGGAAGGTCGCGGAGTCCGACGGCTTCGCGCTCTTCATCACCCTCGTGCTGCATCTGCTGCTGATCTGTCTGGACGCCATGCCCGTGCTGGCCAAGCTGATGAGCGGCGCCACGATGTACGACCGCATGCTCGGCGCCCGCTTCACGGCGAGCAGCCGGACGTACACCGAGGAGCTCCAGGTGCAGCAGGAGTGCGCACGGATGGAGCACGAGGTGCAGCGCCACGGCGTGGCACAGGACACGGCCGACCGTATGCGGCGTGTGGAACACCACTTCCAACGGGCCCAGGCGGAGCGAGCCGCGGAGGAACGGGCCGAGCTGGAGGAACGGATGGGCCGGATCCTTCGGGCGAGGAAGGCCTGAGCGGGACGGCCGACGGACCGGCGACGGCCCCGCCCCGGGAGGGGCGGACCGCCGCCGGAGCCGAGGTCACGGCTGACGGGTCTCCGGTACGGGAGCCGGACTGGCGGGCGCCATGTTCTGCGCCGCCCGGTCGAAGTACCTGAGCAGCTCCACCGGAAACGGCATCACGAGCGTCGAGTTCTTCTCGGCCGCGACCTCCACGACCGTCTGGAGGAGGCGCAGCTGCATCGCCTCGGGGGTGTCGGACATGATGCGGGAGGCGTTGGCGAGCTGCTGGGCGGCCTGGAACTCGCCGTCCGCGGTGATGACCCGGGCCCGCCGCTCCCGCTCCGCCTCGGCCTGCCGGGACATGGACCGCTTGAGCGACTCCGGCAGCTGTACGTCCTTGATCTCCACGCGGTCGATGTGGACGCCCCAGCCGGCGGCCGGGCTGTCGATCATCAGCGCGAGCCCCTCGTGCAGTCGCTCACGGTCGGACAGCAGGTCGTCCAGATCGCTCTTGCCGATGATGGAGCGCAGCGACGACTGGGCGACCTGGCCGACGGCGAAGTGGTAGTCCTGGACCTCGATGGCCGCCCGGAGCGGATCGGTGACCCGGAAGTAGACGACCGCGTCGACCTTCACCGAGACGTTGTCCTTGGTGATGCCCTCCTGGGTGGGCACCGGCATGGTGATCACCTGCGTGTTCACCTTCCGCATCCGGTCGACGAACGGGATCAGGAACGTCACGCCCGGCTGCCGGTACGACGGCAGGGCCTTGCCCATCCGGAACACGACCCCGCGCTCGACCTGGTTGACCACCCGCATACCGCTGCGCAGCACGAGCAGGGCCGCCACAGCAACCAGCACGACCGCGACCACAGTGCCTTCCATGGCACTCCATTCCTCGAAAGGATTCCCCGTAAGGATTGAGACAAGGAAGAAGACACCGGACGGAGTTGGCCGGATGCGCTCGCCTGCGTCAGGAGATCGTCAAGAAAACGTGCCTGCACACGGCCCCGCACCGAGGGTCCTCGTCGTGGGCGCGGGCTTCGGCGGGATCGCCGTCGCCGCCGAACTCCTGCGGCACGGCCTCGACGACGTGACCCTGCTGGAGGCGGCACCGCAACTGGGCGGCACCTGGCACCACAACCGCTACCCGGGCGCCGCCTGCGACGTGCCGAGCCACCTGTACTCGTACTCCTTCGCCCAACGCGCCTCCTGGGCCCATGTGTTCTCCCACCAGGACGAGATCCTGCGGTACGCACAGGAGACCGCGGACGCGCTCGGGATCACCCCGCGGATCGTCACGGACACGACGGTCACCTCGTGCACCTGGGACGACGGCACGCGTACCTGGACGGTGCGCAGCCGTCGTACGGGATCCGACGGGCCGGAGGAGGAGAGGGTCGCCGATGCCGTCGTGCTCGCCACCGGACAGCTCGACAAGCCGGCCTTCCCGGCCGTGGAGGGGCTGTCCGAGTTCGCCGGGCACAGCTTTCACTCCGCCCGCTGGGACCACGACTACGACGTGCGGGGCAAGCGGGTGGCGGTCATCGGGACGGGCGCGAGCGCAACCCAGCTGGTTCCCGAAATCGCGCCTCTGGTCGCCCACTTGACGGTGTTCCAGCGCACCGGGAACTGGTTCCTGCCACGCCGGGACCGCCCCATGCCGGCGCTCCTGAACCGTGCGATGCGCCGACCCTGGGCGCGCCGCGCCTGGCGTCGGCTCCTCCACCACGGCATCGAGCTGCTCACCCTCTGCATCCGCCACCCCCGAACCGTCGGCCGCATCGGCGCCCTGATCTCCGCCGCCCATATGCGCCGCCAGCTGCCCGACCCCGAACTGCGCCGCAACGCCTGGCCCGACTACCCCTTCGGGTGCAAACGGGTGCTGCTCAGCTCCGACTTCCTGCCCGCGCTGCGCCGCCCGAACGTGGAGCTGGTGACGGACCCGGTCGCCCGTATGACCCCCGAGGGCCCGGTGACGGAGGACGGCCGGCTCCACGAGGTCGACTGCGTGATCCACGCGACCGGCTTCCGTACGAACACCTTCATGCTGCCGATGGAGGTGCGGGGCGCGGGCGGACGCTCGATCAGGGAGGTGTGGGCCGAGGGGGCCCGCGCACACCTCGGCATCATGGTCCCCGGCTTCCCGTCCCTGTTTCTCATGTACGGCCCGAACACCAACACCTCCGGTGGCTCCATCCTGTTCTTCCTGGAGGCCCAGGCCGCCTATGTCCGCCGGGCGCTGGAGCTGGTCCGCCGCGCCGGAGCGGCGGCGCTGGACGTGCGGCCCGAGGTCGAGGAGGCGGGGCTACGGGCCCTGCGGGCACGTTTCGGGGGCACGGCCTGGCAGTCCTGCTCGTCGTGGTACCGCACACCCGACGGCCGCAACGTCGCCAACTGGCCCGGCTACATGGGGGAGTACGCGGCACAGACGCGGCGGGTGACGCCCGCGGACTTCCGTTTCCTTCCGTCCCGGGGGCGATGAACCCACTGGCGCGGGCCGTCATCGGAATTTCATCGCCCCTGCAACGCCTCCCGACACGGTTGCGGGAAACGACCGGCGAAGGGTCGTCCTGCTGACAGGGAGTGCTGGTGACCGAAGCGGAGCTGGTGGCCGCGGCGCTGGCCGCGGGGGCGCGGCTGGGTGGTGCGCGCGGGGCCGTCGTGGGTGACGTGTACCTCGCGCTGCGGGAGACGGTGCGGTGGCGGCTGGCGGGGGACAGGACCGGGGACCACGGGTTCGGGGTGCGGGTGCTGGACGCGCACGAGACGGATCCGGAGGTGTGGGGGAGCAGGCTGGTGGGGGTGCTGACCGGCTCCGGGGTGGTGGAGGACCGGGAGATCCTGGCCGCGGCGCGCATCCTGCTGGGGGCGGAACGGCGGGCCTGCCGGCTCGCGCTGGACACGCGGGGCGTTCGTGCCGACCGCGATCAGGAGGCGCGCTTGCGGCGGACGTAGTCCTCGCGCACGGCGATGACGGTCTGGAACTGCCGCTGCGCCTCGGGCAGGCGGCCCAGCGCCAGGTAGGCCTGGCCCAGACGGCTGCGGATGTCCATCTCCAGCCAGTCGTAGCCGGGTTCGGTGAGCGAAGAAAGCAACTGGAGCTGGAGCAGGGCCTGGTGGTGGAAGGCCAGGGCCGCGGTCGTGCCGCCCTCGCCCTGCACCGCCGTGCCCAGCCGGGTCAGGCTGCGCGCGCAGAAGAAGATGTCCCGGACCTGGTCGACCAGGGGAACCGCTTGGCGGAGCAGTTTCTCGGCCGCTCCGTACTGGCCCAGACGGAGATGGATGTCGGCGGCGCAGCTCAGGATCCTGCCGAGCGCGGACGGTCGGCCGATCGCCTCGGCGTGGGCACGGGCCTCGGCGTAACAGGCCAGCGCCTTCTCGTTCCGTCCCTCGAACTGGTGGGTGAGGCCTTGGGTGAAGAGTGCCATCGCGCAGACCCAGTCGTTGCCCAGATGTCGGGACAGGCTCAGTCCCGCGCTGGTGTGGGAAATGGCCAGGTCGCTCTGGCCCAGTCCCAGATCGACGGTCCCCAGCAGGATGAGTGACCGGGACTCCTCGAGCGGGTGGTGGCGGCGTCTGCCGAGGTCCAGAGCTTCCGTGATCAGGGCCTGGGCCCGCCGGTACCGGCGTTGGTGTACGCCCGTATAGCCGAGACAGTTCCGCAGCGCGATGTCCATACGTCGGTCGGTCGCCTCGTCCACGTGCCCGAGCGCGATCTCCAGAGCCGTCTGGCACTCGTGGTAGCGCCCCTGTCGTACGAGGTAGTCGCACAGCGCCTCGGCGAGCCAACAGGCGTAATCTGCCGCGCCGTTGGCGGCGGCATACCCGACGACATCGACCAGCTCGTTCCCCGCCGAGTCCAGCCAGCCCTCCGCGTCCTGCCAGCCGGCGAAGGGCGTTCGGCCGGGCTCAGGGCCTGTGGGGAATCCGTTGGGACCCCAGTCACTGGCAACCCGCGCCGCGTCCAGGAACAGCCGCAGCGCGGCCGTCCGTGCGACGGCGGCTTCATCTGGGACCGCCTCCGCGAGCCGGCGCGCGTGCACCCGCACCAGGTCGTGCAACCGATAGCGCCCCGGCCGCGGCTCCTGCAGCAGACTCGTGTCGACGAGGCTCTCCAGCATCCGCTCGGTGTCCCGCGCCGACCGGCCCAGCACCGTCGCCGGGGTCAGTACGTCGAACTCGACCGTCGGCACCACTCCCAGGGCCCGGAAGACGCGCTGCTGCTCGGGCACCAGATGGTCGTACGACAGCCGGAAGGCCGCCTCCACGCTGCGGTCCCCGACGCTGAGCTCGCCGAGCCGGTGGTCGTCGCCCGTCATGCGGCCCACCAGGTACTCCACCGTCCAGCCGCGCCGGTTCTGCAGCCGCGACCCGGCGATGCGCAGGGCCAGCGGCAACCCGTCGCACAGGTCCGCCAGTTCGCGCGTTGCGGCGGGCTCCCGGTCCGCACGTTCCGCCCCGACGATGTGCCGCAGCAGCGACACCGCGTCGCCGCTCTCCAGCGGCTCCAGGGTGACGCGCCGTTCCGCGTCCAGTTCTGCCAGCCGCCGCCGGCCGGCCACCAGCACCCTGCTGTCCGCCCCGGCGGGCAGCAGCGGCCGTATCTGGTCGGCGTCCAGGGCGTCGTCCAGCACCAGCAGCAGGCGTAGCGCACTGGTGGCCGCGCGCCAGGCAGCGGTGAGTTCGTCCAGGTCGCTGGGGAGCTCGCCCTTGGCCGCGCCGATCGAGCGCAGCAGCCGCTGCAGGGCCTGCTCCGGCGTCTGGCGGCGCTGGGTGCTGTAGGCGCGCAGGTCCACGAAGAGGCAGCCGTCCGGATGGTCGTCGCTCAGGGCCCGCGCCGCCCGGACCACCAGCGCGGTCTTGCCGACCCCAGCCGGGCCGTCCACGGTCATGACGGACACGGAACCGGTGGCGGCGGGCGGCGCGGTCAACTGGGCGAGTTCGGCTTCACGGCCCACCAACTGCCCGGCTTCCCCCGGCAGTTCGTTGATGCTACGACGGTGGAGCGACGGCCGGACGGAGAGAGGGGCGGGGCCGCCGAGGAGGGCCTCGTCGTCCCGGCGCAGCACCGATTGGTGCACGCGGCGCAGTTCGTCACCGGGGCTGACACCGAGCTCCTCACGCAGGTACTCGCACACGTCCTGATAGACCTTCAACGCCTCCGCCTGCCGTTCACCGCCGTACAGGGCCCGCATGCGCAAGGCGGCCAGGGACTCGTCGTACGGGTCGGACGGCGAAAGAACCGCGAGGTCGTCCAGGGCGTCGGCGTGGCGGCCCAGCGCGAGCAGGCACTCCAGGCGGGCCACCCGGGCCGTGCGTCGGCGCTCCAGCAGCCGGTTCCGTTCGAGCTCGGCGAAGGGACCGGGCAGGCCGGCCAGCGGTTCGCCGCGGAACAGGGCGAGTGCTTCGGTGAACTGGTCGGTCGCGGCGGAAAGTTCGCGGGCCGCCATGGTGCGCCGTGCTTCCTCGACCCGCTCGGCCAGGTCCGCGGTGTCCAGCCACACCGCCTCGGCGACGAGTCGGTACCAGCCCTTGCCGCTGCGGATGACCGACTCCGTGTGCGGGGTGCCGTCCGGGTCGAGCGCCCTGCGCAGGGAGTTGACGTGCGTCGGCAGCACCTTGTGGCCGCCGGACGGGGGCTCCTCGCCCCATACGTCGTCGAGGAGCCGGCCGTGGCTCAGCTCGACGCCCGGACGCAGCGCCAGGGCGGCCAGGACCGCCTGCCGCTTGATGGGGCCCAGATCAAGAGGGGTCGTGCCCCGCCAGGCCCGGGTCGGGCCGAGCACTTCGATCCGGAGCCGTGGCGACGATTCCCGGTGTCCGCCATGTCCCCCGTCCACTGCGCAGCCCTCGCTCTCGCCTCTGCCGCAAGTCACTCGCACGTCACGGGAATTGCAACCGCTTTCGCGAGGGTTTGCAAGTGCAGGCGGGCCCGTTTGCCTACCGGCGTCGAAACGCCCGAGGGCGGCGTCCCGTCTCCGGTGCGCCGCCCTCGGTTGTCGTGCCGGTCCGGTCAGCTCCGGTGGGCGGAGCCGTGGATCAGGAGCTCGGTCACGTCCATGTAGCTGCAGCCCGAGGGGCTCGGGTCCGTAGCGCACTTGGCGCCGTTGTCGGCGGCCTGGTTGCCGAGCATGGTCAGGCGGACGTAGCGGACGTTCTGCCCGGTGCCGGCCTTGAGGGGCACAGCGTTCTCGCGGCCGGTGTCGGCGGGCTTGAAGTGGCCCTCGGCGGCGGTGACCCAGGTGGTGCCGTCCGTCGAGGTCTCGACCCGGTAGTCGCCGAGGGACGCCGTCTTGTCGTCCCCGCAGCCCGACGTCGGGTCGATGCGCAGTTCGGTGACGTCGACGGCCGAGGGCAGCTTGACGGTGTTGTGGACCGGGTCGACCCCGGTGCCGTTGCTGCCGCCCTTGGCGTCCGAGCCCCAGACGGTGCCCGACATGTCGATCAGGCCGTTCGGTCCGCAGCCGAAGTCGGTGTTGTCGGGTCCGGTGAACTCCGTGACCGTGGCGCCGCCGGAGGCGGCGGCCCAGTCGCGGCGCAGCGACCAGTCGGCGCCGCTCCCGGAGCCGACGGAGACCGTGCGGATCTGCGGCTCGTAGCCGTTGCCGCTCGCGTACACCTTCCGGTACGTGCCCTTGGGGACGTTGTGGATCGTGTACGTGCCGTCCGCCCTGGTCACGGCGGAGAAGTCGGCACCGGGGAACCCGGAGGCATGGCCGCTGATGCTGACGCCGACCCCGCCGACGGGGGCGCCGGACGCGTCGTCGGTGACCTTGCCGGTGAGGGTGGTCACCGGGGTGTGCGGGCCGGGCGGCAGCGAGAAGTCCTCGTCGGGCTTGGTGTCGTCGGCGCTCAGCGCGGCGGCGAAGTAGCCCATGCCGCGGTGCGCGAACACCTTCCAGATGCGGTCGTGGGCCCGGCCGCGGTTGACCACGGTGTCGGCCTGCAGGATGGCGTTGCGCTGGTCGAGGAAGGTGGGGTTCGCGGGCGACAGCTCCATCGCGCGGGTCAGCAGCGACTCGGTGAGCCTGCTGCCGAGCCGGTTGCGCAGGTCCCAGAGCGTCTCGCTCCAGATCTCGCCGTCGGCGTGCACCTCGGGGCCGCGGCGCGAGATCTTGCCGTAGTCGCCGTAGGTGTACCCGCCCTTGCCCGCGGCCGCCGTGCCGGGGCACTTGGCGGAGGTGGAGCCGACCGGGCAGTCCAACGGCTGGGAGCGGGAGGGCAGTTCGTCGGTCCAGTGCGGCGGGTCGAGGGCCACCTCACCGTCGACGTGCCGGTTGTCCTTCAGCAGCCCCTTGGTGTTGAGGAAGTCGAGCGCGTACCAGTCGCTCCAGGCCTCGCCCATCGCGCCGCCCTGCTGACCGGTGAGGGCCGAGACCCCCGCCGCGTCGACGACGAGCCGGTTGGACAGGCCGTGCGTGTACTCGTGGTAGACGGTGGCGGCGTCGTCGCCCCAGTTGCCCTGCAGCACCGTGTAGCCGGGCCCGGACCCGGTCAGGTACATCTGCATCGTGGGCGCCTGCCCGTCCGGCGGCGTCCCCATGTTGGCGTTGTTCAGGTGGTTCTCGTCGGGCAGCCCGTGCTCGACCGCGGCGCCGTCGTCGGTCTGCGCGTCCACGGCGTCGCCGTCCCGGCCGTCGAAGTTGCCCGCGGCCCGGGTGAAGCCGATCGGGCCGGCCTCCAGGTGGTCGTGGTAGGTGCCGAGGTAGTAGTAGACCTGCGCGGCGTTCTGCTCCCGGTTGGTCTTCCAGGAGTACGGCGTCTTCTGGTCCCAGGAGCAGGGCAGCGGGACGTCGCAGCCGGGACCGGTGACGGGCTTGAACGGGAAGGAGAACGTCCCGTCGGCCGCCGGGGTGATCTCCTCGCCCGCGTCCACCTTGTTGTTGTCGTCGACATCGCTGAAGACGTGCGCGATACGGCCGTCGAGGGTCTTGGCGCCGACGGGCAGCCAGCCGTGCGCGGCGAGGTGGCGGGTGTGCTGCTTGCCGCCCTTGGGGGCGCCGGGGTACCGGTCCCAGACGAGGACCTTGCCGGTGCGCAGGGGCGTGGCCGCCGAGGAGGACAGGGGCTGTCCGGTGGAGGGCGCCTCCCCGGTCGCCGCGGACAGGTCGTCGGAGAGGTTCTGCCGATACAGAACCCGCCCCGTCGCTGCGTCGACGACGTGCAGCCACATGCCGTGGCCGTCCGGCACGGTCACCGTCTGCCACGCACGCCGTACGGTGCCGCCCGGCGCCGTATAGACGACCTGCTCGGCGGTGTCCGCCTTGCCGAGGCCACCGGCCTCGGCACCGGCGATGTCCCGAACGGCCCTGTGTCTGGCCTGCGTCGAGGTGATCCGCCCCGGCGCCAGCTGCGCGGGCAGCTTCGGCACCGGAGAGCCGAGCACACTGATCAGCCGCCCGTCACGGGCGACGTTCGCCTTGACGCCGTTGCCGAACACCGGCACACCGTCGACAGACTGGACGAACGACAGATGACGGATCCCGGCGACGTCGGTGTACTGCTTCCGCAGGGTCAGATCACGGACCTGACCGGCGGAGAGCCCGAAGACATCGGGATGGTCCCGCAGATAGTCCCGGACGACGTCCTCCGGGCTCTTGCCGCTGTCGCTGCTGTCTGTCAGATCCCCGTCGAGCTTGGCCACCTGCCGTGCAGTGCCGGTGGCCGGGTCCAGTTCGAGCACACCCTGAGCCCCGAGCTGCTTGCGCAACTGCCGTACACCGGGCCGCTGTTCGGCCTTCGCCAGCCTGGCATCGCGACGCACCAGCGTCTGCTGCGAGGGCACGGACGGCGTGGCGGACGGCGTGGGCGACGGACCGTCGGCCGCCGGGCCACCCGGGACCGCGCTAGCGGCGCCGGGCACAAAAGCGACGGCCAGCGTGAGGCCGGCCGCCGCGGTGAGTATGGTCGCGCGTCTTGCGCGCGAGGAGGAGGCTCTCGCCATTTCAACGCCTCGTGGGGGGTGAGGGTCCAACGGCCGTTTTTTACGGCCGAGTTGTACGCCTCGCACCCTTTCAAGGCGACCTGCCCGACAGAAGACCTCAAAGATCAAGTGTCACAGACGTCACACAGGGTCAGTCGGTGGCCATCGACGCTGTGAAGTCCGTCCATGCCTTCGGGGGCAGGCGGAGTATCGGGCCGTCGGGGTCTTTGGAGTCGCGTATGGCGACAGTGGTGGGGATGTTGCGGGCGACCTCGACGCATTCGCCGCTGCCGCTGCTGTAGCTGGACTTCAGGAAGTCGAATCCGGTGGTCAATGCATGCCCTCTCTGATGCTCTCGATCAGGCGGAGCGAGTCCTTGGGGGCCAGGCTCAGCCTCGCGGTGCGGTCGAAGAAAGAGCCGTACATGGTGCTTTCGGACTCGCTTTCGACCCACACCGTAGCCGCGATGCTGTCAACGTGGACTACGTCCACGGCTTGGGCTTCGGCGAAGGAGATGATGTTGAAGGCTCCTGCCATACAGGCGTGGCCGCCTGCACGGGCCCCGGCCTGCGGAGCGTGCTGCCACCAGCCCTTCGCCTTACGGCGCTCCCGGTCCAGCCGGGCCAGGTTCAGCAGCCGTGCCAGGGCTTCGGGGTCGTCCAAGCCGTAGAGCTCGCACAGGGCACGGATTTCGATGTCCCGCATCGGCACCCAGCCACGCTCCATCTTCACGATCTTCGAATTGGTCGCGTTGAGGACATCAGCGGCTTGCTGCTGGGTCTTTCCCGCCGCATCGCGGAGGCGCAGCAGCTCCCCACCGAGTCGGCGTCCCAGGACAGTTGACGCCCGGTTACCAGTTGGCGCGGATCGGTTCACGGGATCAGTCTCGCGCCTCCGCCGCACTCTCAACGGCTGCCGCGTCGGCGTGAGACGACCGACGAGGACCAGTTCGGGCGTGGACTGTTGCTGGTCGGAGCGCTGGCGGACGACTGGGGCGTGGGGCCACGGGTGGGAGTCGGCAAGACCGTCTGGGCGGAATGGGGCCTCGGCCTCCCTCTGCGGCAATCCGCTCGCGCGCACGTGGGAGTGACGGGAATGCCCCTAGCATGGGCCCGTGTCGGAAGGGCGCTGGACGAGCGGAACGGGCGGCCCATGACCACGCCGCACGCGGACGGAAAGGCCCGCTGACTCCCAGGCCCGAGCTGACATTGCCGGCTCTGCGACAGGCCGTGGCGACGGTGGCCCCCCTCCCGCTGCCCGAGTTCTTCGAGGGCCTGCAGAAGGCGTTCGTCCGCGCACCCCGGAGGCGGTGACCCGGCACGCGAGCACCTCATGTCGGTCACTGACCCTCCGGCCCGTCGGCCTCACCCGTCACAGGCCAGGAGAACAGGCAGACGGCTCCAGCAGGCCGTACGCGACGGCTTCGAGTGAGCCTTCGGGCGGGCTACTCATGTCGGGCTGAGTACGTGTCCTCATGTCCGCCGCACCCTCGTGGCGCGAGGATCGGCATTGCGGCAGGGATCACAAGTGCCGTCCCCTCCAAGGCAGTTGCGGAGAACATCATGACTCGAGGTATGGCCCTGTCCGTGGCCGTCGGTGCCGTCGTCCTCGTGGGTGCCGGCGCCTACGCTCTCGCCTACGCCGGGGAGCAGCCTCCGGTGCTGACGCACGCCACCGCCCGCTACAGCGCCCCGGACGGCGGCCGCGACGGCTCGTTGACCTTTGCCACCTTCGTGACGGCGTCCTCCGGCGTCAAGGGCGTGAAGGTGCTGGCATGGCCGCAGAACTCCTCCCTAGCCAAGGCCAATCCGACCGCCAAGGACATGGCCGCCGCGGAGCCGGCCGTCTGCAAGCCTTACAAGAGGCACACCGTGAGCTGCACCTACACCGTCAGGGCCACTTCCCGGGAGGTGGAGGCGTCTCCGCGCGGCGTCTGGCACGTCGCCGTCCTGGCCACCGCCCGCAACGGCACAACCACCTTGAACACCCAGGCCGCCAACTACACCGTCAGGTGACCGAACCCGCCCTGTCTTCAAATGATCTTGAGCGGAGGGCCATGGTCGGCTGATGCGTCGCCATGAACTGTCGTATGCGTAGGGGGAGTTCGTCCGGCCGCCTGCTGCCTGAGTCCTTGCGGGGGCGGAGCCGGTTGGACGACCGCACCGTGCTCAACGGGATCGTGTGGAAGTCCGGACCGGGGTCGCTTGGCGGGATGTGCCTGAGCGGTACGGCCCCTGGGCGACACCGCACACCCGCTTCCGCCGGTGGGCCCTGGACGGAGCTGCGCACCCCAGTTGCCGAGACGCACCGCGCTGACACGCGACCATGGCCACGCGCCGGCGGCACGGCAGAGTGATGGCCGGGGACAGCGTTGAGCCCGAGGCTGCCGGTGCACCAGTGTTACTGCCATGGACTGTGACCGGACCTCCGCGACCTCCTCCTCTTCTTCCTCCTTTCGTCCGACCCGTCGTCAACTCCTCGCCGTCGCAAGCGTCGTGCCGCTCGTGGGCGTGGCCCCGGCGGCGGCCGCACGCCCACGCACCGGCATCCCCTCCCTGTCCTTCACCGGGGCCACCAACGGGTCGGCCACCCTCGCCGGCGATCGCCTGATCGCCGAGGTGCAGGGCACCCTGTGGTCGCTGCCCCGCACCGGCGGCAAGGCACACCCCCTCACCCCGGCCGACCTCGAACCCAACCGGCCCACGCACTCCCCGGACGGCACCCTCGTCGCCTTCTGTGCGTACCGCGGTGGCGGCTTCCACCTCTGGACCATGCGCACCGACGGCTCCGACCTCCGGCAGCGCACCGACGGCCCCTGGGACGACCGCGGCCCGGCCTGGTCGCCCGACGGCACCCGGCTCGCGTTCGCCTCCGAGCGCGGGGGCGACCCCGTCGCCGGAAGCCCGTACCGCATCCACGTTCTTGAGCTGCGCACCGGTCGTATCACCCGCGTCACCGGCCTGACCGGCCAGGACGGCCCCCTCCAGGACGGTCCGTGGGAGGACTTCGACCCCACCTGGTCACCGGACGGCAGCCGCATCCTCTTCGTCCGCGCGAAGACGGTCACCACCGCCCAGGGGCTGACCGTGGAAGCCCGTACGATCGCCGCCGTCCCCGCCGACGGCACCGGCCCGGTCGTCGTGAACCACACCGAGACCGAGGCCGCGCAGGTCATGACCCCCGCCGTCGCCGCCGACGGCCGCCTGGCGTATCTGCGCACCACGGCCGCCCCGAACGCCTCCTGCACCCTGGTCGTCGACGGTCACCCCGTCCCGGTGACAGGCGACATCGCTCCGGTGCCCCCGCGCTGGACACCGGCAGGGCAACTGCTCCTGACCCTCGACGGCGCCTTCACCCTCGTACGACCGGAGAGCCCGGAGCAGCCGCAGACCCTCCCCTTCGAGGGAGTGCTCCCCGTGCAGCGGCCGCGGTACGCGACCAAGAAGTACGACCTCGGGGAGCCGGGCCGGGCCCGTCCCGTGCGGGCCATTCATCTGCCCGCGCTCTCGCCCGACGGGCGTCAGATCGCCTTTGCTGCTCTCAACTCGCTCTGGCTGGCCGGTAGTTCGGGTGGACGTCCGCCCCGGCGGCTGCACACCGCGTCCCGCACCCGGTATCTGCTCGCGCCCGCCTGGGCCCCCGACGGCCGGTCGCTCGTCTACGCCGACGACCGCGACGGTCTCCTCGGTGTGTACCGTCACGATCTCGCCACCGGCGAGGAGACCGCGCTCGCGACCGGCGGCCGGGTCCACCCCGCGCTCTCCCCGGACGGGCAGCGGCTCGCCTGTCTCGACCTGACCGGCCGGCTCCTCGTCCGCGACCTGGCCTCCGGCGAGGAACGCGTCCTCGCCACACCCCTCGGCGGCGGCGGTCTGCCCGGCCGTCCCAGCTGGTCGCCCGACGGCCGCCACCTCGCCCTCTGCGACCGCAACCGGCTCAACTCCCGCTTCCGGGAGGGCTACAACCTAGTCCGGATCGTCGACACGGCGACGGGCGCCGACCGCCTGCATGCGGTGGCGCCCCATACCTCGATCTCCGACCGGTACGACTCCGGGCCCGTCTGGTCGCCCGACGGCCGCTGGATGGCGGTGATCGTCGAGTCGGTGCTGTGCCTGCTGCCCGTCGACCCCGACGGCACCCCGAGCGGCGACCTGCGTACCCTCACCACCGAACCGGCCGACCACCCCTCCTGGTCCGGCGACTCGACGACGTTGCTGTACCTGTCCGGCGGCCGGCTACGGCTCGTCGCCGTCGACGGCGGCCCCGCCCGCACCGTCCGCGTCCCCCTCGACGCCCCCAGACCCACCCCCGCGGACGTGGTGGTGCACGCCGGACGCCTGTGGGACGGCACGGGCGAGACGACCCGCGAGGACGCCGACATCGTCGTAAAGGGCGGACGTATTACGGCAGTTGAGCCGCATCGGTCCGGACAGCGTGCCGCCCAGCGCCGCGTCGACGCCTCCGCGCGCACCGTGATCCCCGGGCTGTGGGACACCCACACCCACCCCTGGCAGACCACCTACGGCGGCCGCCAGACAGCCGGCCAGCTCAGCTACGGCATCACCACGGCCGTCTCCCTCGGCGGCTTCGCGTACGAGCAGGCCCGCATCCGCGAGGCGGTGGCCACGGGACAGCTCGCCGGGCCGCGGCTGCTCACCACCGGCGAGCTCCTCGACGGGGCACGCGTCGCGTACAGCATGGGCCGCGCCCACCGGACCCGGGAGGGTCTGCGCCGCTCCCTGGAACGGGGCGCCGACCTGGACTGGGACTTCGTCAAGACATATGTCCGGGCGCCCGGTTGGATCATGGCGGAGGCCGCCCGCTTCGCCCACGAACGCCTCGGCGTACGCACCGGCGGCCACCTGCTCTCGCCGGGCGTACAGCTCGGCCAGGACCTGACGACCCATCTGCAAGCCACGCAGCGCGCCGAGTTCGGGCACGCCATCACAGCGAGGGGCCGCGCCTACGAGGACGTGACGGAGATCTACGCCGCCCCCGCAGTGCACTTCTCCATGATCGCCACCCCCTTCACCTCCGCACCCCTCCTCGGCGCGGACCCCGCCCTCGCCGACGACCCGCGGGTCACGGTGGTGATGCCCCCGTGGGACACGGCCGCCGTCCGCCAGTCGGCGGGCGTCCCGCCCACCCCGGCCCAACTCGCCACCCTCCGTGCGGAGACCGACATCTACCGGCGCATCCTGGCCGCCGGCGGCCTGGTCGCCCTCGGCACGGACCAGCCGCTCGTCCCGGTCGGCCTTTCCCTCCACCTCGGCCTGCGCGCCCTGCACCGGGGCGGCCTCACCCCTGCTCAGGCCCTGCGCACCGCCACCGTCCTGCCAGCCCGCCTCTTCGGCGTGGACGGCGACCTCGGCACGGTCGAGGAGGGCAGGCTCGCCGACCTGACGGTGATCGACGGCGACCCCTTCACGGACTTCGCCACCCTCGTCCGTACGGTCTCGGTACTCAGGGGCGGAGTGCCGTACACGACTGAGGAGTTGGTCGCCTCCTTCGAGCCGGCCGCCGGGGACGCGACGGCGGCGGCGGAGGACTGGCTGGGGATGGGGCGCCTGATGCGCAGGGACGGCTGCTGCGAGGCGCACGGCGTCTAAGGGGGGTGCGCGAAGGCGGTTACGGTTCGGCAGCGCCCCTTCAGGGGCGCGGGGCTGTGTCGATTTGCGGCTCCGCCGCGTGGGCGCGACAGGCCACGATGGCGCCGCAGACGAAAAGCAGCCACACCCGCACAGCCCGCGGTCAAGCGTCCCGCACCGCAAGCGAAGCCCGTTCCCCCGACCCCCGGACAATCAGCCGCGTGGGCACGGTGATCGTCCGGGCCCGCGACCGGTCCCCGTCGAGCCGCGCCAGCGCGGTCGCCGCGGCCGCCCGGCCGATCTCCTCGGGGTCCTGGGCGACGACGGTCAGGGCCGGTTCGAGCGCCTCGGCGAGCGGGACGTCGTCGAAGGCGACGACGGCGATGTCCTTCCGCCCCCTGCGGGCGAGTTCGGCGACCATGCCGAGCGCGACCATGTTGTTGCCGGCGAACAGGGCCGTGGGCGGATCGGACAGGGCGAGCAGCTGGGCGGTCGCCGTCGCGGCCGCCGGCTGGTCGTGGGCGTTGGTGACCAGCGAGCGGTCGTAGGCGAGATCGGCCTCCTGCAGGGCCGTACGGTATCCGGCCAGACGCTCGCGGCGGGTGTACAGCTTCACGGGCAGGTCGCCGATGAAGCCGATACGGCGGTGGCCGTGGGCGATCAGATGGGCGACACCGTCATGGGTGCCCGCACGGTTGGAGCTGACGATGCTGTCCGTGGACAGGCCGACTCCCGGACGGTCGAGGAAGACCACGGGCAGCCCCGCCGCGCGGTGGCTCTTGAGGTGGGAGTGGTCGGCGCCCACGGACGGCACGATCATCAGGATGCTGACGCGCCGGGCCAGGAACTTGTCCGTGAGGGCCCGTTCCCGGCCGGGGTCGTCCGCGGAGGAGCCCATGAGCAGCGTCAGCCCGCGCTCGCCGACCGTGTCCTCGATGGCGCGGGCCACGGCCCCGAAGAAGGGGTTGGCGAGGTCGGGGATGACCAGACCGATGGTGGTGTCCGGGCCGCCGACGCGGATGTTGCGGGCCATGAGGTTCGGCTGGAAGCCGAGTTCGGCGACGGCGGCGAGGACCTGTTCCCTGGTCCGGGGCGAGACGGGGCCGTCCTCGTTGAGGACCCGGGAAACCGTCTTGGCACTGACACCTACTTCCCGGGCGACGTCGGCCAGGGTGGGGCGGCGGCTCGCAGCCATGGAGGAACGTCTCCTGTCAGCCCCCGGGTTCCGGCCGCGGCCTCGGCCGGAACATGCGGGAGCTGGGTCGTTGGTGTCAGTTGGCCTGGACTCCGGCCGCCTTCGCGGCCTCGGAGTCCGCTACGACGGTACCTCCGGCCGAATCGACGGTGAGCGCGCCGGTCATGATGGCGACGACCTCCGCCATGGAGTAGTCGGACGGCTTGATCACGGCGGCCCGCTTGCCCAGCCGGTGGACGTGGATGCGGTCGGCGATCTCGAAGACGTGCGGCATGTTGTGGCTGATCAGGACCACCGGCAGGCCCTTGTCGCGGACGCGCCGGATCAGGTCCAGGACCTGGCCGGACTCCTTGACGCCGAGCGCGGCGGTCGGTTCGTCCATGACGACGACGCTGCCGGCCCAGGCGACGGACCGGGCGACCGCGACGGCCTGCCGCTGTCCGCCGGAGAGGGTCTCGACGGCCTGGGTCAGCGAGCGCAGGCCGATCTTCAGGTCGGCCATGTGCTCGGAGGCCTCCTCGCGCATGCGCTTCTTGTCGAGCATGCGGAAGACACTGCCGAGGACACCGGGACGGCGCAGCTCGCGCCCGAGGAACATGTTCGAGGCGATGTCCATGGAGGCGGCCACGGCGAGATCCTGGTAGACGGTCTCGATGCCGTGGGCGCGGGCGCTCTGCGGGCCGGAGAAGGTGATGGGCTTGCCGTTGAGCCGTATCTCGCCCGCGTCGGGGACCAGCGCACCGGTGAGCGCCTTGATGAGGCTGGTCTTGCCGGCGCCGTTGTCGCCGATGACGGCAAGGACCTCGCCGGGCAGCAGGTCGAAGTCGGCGCCGTCGATGGCGGTGACTTGGCCGTAGCGCTTGACCAGACCACGGGCCTGCAGCACGGGCGTGGGTGAGGAGGTGGCGGTCATCGTGCCTTCTTCCGGGAGATCTGGTCGACGGTCACCGCGAGGATCACCAGCACGCCGGTGATCAGGGTCTGGTAGATGGAGGCGACGCCCATCAGCTGCAGGCCGTTGCGGAACACACCGACGATCAGGACGCCGATGAAGGTCCCCAGAACCGAGCCGCGACCGCCGAAGAGGCTGGTGCCGCCGAGGACGACGGCGGTGATGCTGTCGAGGTTGTCGGTCTGGCCCGCCTGCGGGTCGCCGACTCCGGTGCGGGAGATGAGCAGCAGGGCGGCGATGCCGTAGAGCAGGCCCGCGACGGTGTAGATGCCGATGGTCAGGCGGGAGGTGCGGATGCCGTTGAGGCGCGCGGCTTCCTGGCTGTTGCCCAGGGCGTAGACGTGCCGGCCCCAGCCGGTGTTGCTCAGCGCGTAGGCGAGCAGCAGGAACAGGGCGATGGTGACCAGCGAGCCGTACGTGATGTCGGTGTGGCCGAGGGGGAAGGTCTGGCCGAGGGCCGTCAGCGGGCCGGGCAGGCTGGTGATGGTCTGTTCGTTGGAGTAGATGTGGGTCAGCGCGAAGGCCACGTTGAGCATGCCGAGCGTGACGATGAACGGCGGCAGCGGGATCTTCTGCACCAACAACCCGTTGAGCAGGCCGAATCCGGCGCATACGGCGATGCCCAGGGCGATGGCGACAAGCGGCGGCAAGGTGCCGTTTGCGGCCATCTTGGCGATCACGATGCTGCCGAACGCCATCACGGCACCGCACGACAGGTCGATGCCCGCGGTGAGGATGATCAGGGTCTGCCCGATGGCGAGGGTGCCCACGACCATGACCTGCTGCACGATCAGCGAGAAGTTCCCGCCGGTGAGGAACTGGTCGGTCGAGAACGAGAAGAAGGCGCAGGCCAGGAGGAGGGCGACCAGGGGGCCGGTGGTCGGTGCCGTGAGCAGCCTGCGCAGCGTGGTCGGCGCCTTGAGTTCGGCATACGGCGAGGACGTGCCCGGGGGCGTGGTCGTGGCAGTCATGCGAAGTCCTTGTCGGAAGACAGAAGTCCTTGTGGGAGGACCAAGGGGGCGGCCGTCCCGGGTCGGGGAGGGGGTGGGGCCGGCCGCCCCGCTGAGGGGAGAGACATTTCCTACGGTGCTGGAGCGCCCCAAAGGGGCGCGGGGCTGTGTCCATTTGCGGCTCCGCCGCGTGGGCGCGACCAGCCACGACGTTGCCGCAGGCGAAAGACGGCACATCGCGGCACAACCCCGCAGCGCTTACCCCCAGCAGTTCTGCAGACCGAACCCGGTGTCCTTGGACGTGACCCCGGCCTGCGCCTTGTCGGTGATCAGGTTGACGCCGGTGTCGGTGTAACCGGACGCCTTCTTGCCGTTCTTGGCGTAGTCCACGACAGCCTGGACGCCCTGGGAGGCCATCTTCAGCGGGTACTGCTGCGAAGTGGCGGCGATCTTGCCGTCCTTGACCGCCTGGGTTCCCGTGCAGCCGCCGTCGACGGAGACGATCAGGACGTCCTTCTCGCGGCCCTTGGCCTTGAGTGCGGTGTACGCGCCCAGCGCCGCGGGCTCGTTGATCGTGTAGACGAGGTTGATGCTCGGGTCCTTCTGGAGACAGTTCTCCATGGCGGTCTGGCCCTTGGCCTGGTCGCCGCCGGTGTCCTGGGCGCAGACGACGTCCTTGTCGGTGGCGCCGAAGCCCTTCAGGAAGCCGTTGTGCCGCAGCACGCCGACGGAGACGCCGGGCGCCAGGTCGAGGGTGGCTATCTTGGCGGACTTGCCCTTCATGGCGGCCTTGGCGTACTCGCCGATCAGCTTGCCGGCGTTGAAGTTGTTGGTGGCGAAGAGGGCGTCGACCGCGCTCTGCGGTTCGGTCGGCGTGTCCAGGGCGATGACCAGGACCCCCTTGGCGCGGGCCTTCTGGACCGCGGGCACGATCGCCTTGGAGTCGCTCGGGGTGATCAGGATGCCCTTCACCCCGGCGGCGACCATGTTCTCGATGGCGGTGACCTGCCCGGCGTTGTCCCCGTCGAACTTGCCCGCGGCGGTCATCAGCTGGACGCCGTCCTGCTTGGCGGCCTTCTCCGCACCCTCCTTCATCTTCACGAAGAACGGGTTGGTGTCGGTCTTGGTGATCAGACCGACCTTGACGGTGCCCGAGCCGGAGCCCGCGGAACCCTTGGAGCCGGATCCGCAGGCCGTCAGGGTGAGGGCCGCGATGCCCGTGACCGCAGCGGCTCTGACGAGGGTGGGGGACAGACGAGTGGTGCGAGACATGAACGACTCCTGCGGGATAGCGAGCGGCGGGGTCGGCATCAGAGCGTGTGCGCATGTTGCCCGGTGTTGCCCGGTGTCATCGTTGACTTATGTCAACGTTGACACCGCATGGCGAGGATGATGGACTCCGGCTCGCGGCAACGTCAATGCCTTGTACTCGTCACAAATCGGCAACGTCCCCCCGCTGCAGGTCCGCAGCCGGAAAGCAGCCGGAAAGAAGGCCAGCCCATGAGCCTGCGTCAGATCACCGTCCTGGGAGAGTGCGTCGCGGACGCCTTCACCGAACCGGCAGCCGCCCCGCACGAGCTCGCCCTGCGCGTGCTGCCGGGCGGCGGACCTGCGAATACGGCGGTGGCGTTGGCGCGTCTTGGCACCCCGGCCCGGTTCCTCGCCCGGCTCTCCGGCGACGTGTTCGGACGCCTGTTCCGGGCTCGTCTTGAGGCCTCCGGAGTGGACCTCTCCCACGCCGTCGCGGCCGCCGAACCCAGCACGCTGGCGGTCGCGGAACTGGACGCCCAGGGGCAGGCCGCGTTCTCCTTCCACGCCCAGAACACGGCCGACTGGCAGTGGACCCCACCGGAACTGGCAAGGGTGGACCTGTCCGACACGGCCTGTCTGCACACCGGTTCCCTTGCGCTGGTGAGCGAGCCCGGTGCCGCGGTCGTGGAGGACTTCCTGGCGGCCGCCGCTCCCCGGACCACCATCAGCATCGACCCCAACGTACGGCCGCTGCTGGTGCGTCCCGAGGTCTACCGCGCCCGGCTGGAGCACTGGTGCAGCCTCGCCGACGTACTGCGGCTGAGCGAGGACGACCTGGCACTCCTCCTGCCGGACACGCCTCCCGAGAAGGCCTGCGACATCTGGCACACCGCCGGAGCGCGGCTCGTCGTGATCACGCGCGGCGCCGACGGGGCCCTGGCCTCCCTCGACGGCGAACGGATCCAGGTGCCCGCAGTCGCGACCCAGGTGGTGGACACGGTCGGGGCGGGGGACTCCTTCACGGCCGGCCTGCTGCACCACCTCGGCGGCCGCGGATTCCTCGGCGGCCGGCTCCCGGGCCTGGACCTGGCCGCCGTCGCCGAAGCCTGTGTGTTCGCCACCCGGGTCGCGGCCCTGACCTGCGCCGTCGCCGGCCCCAACCCGCCGTGGCAGAGCGAGCTGGCCGAGCGCTGATCACCCACCGGACACTCCCCGACAACGCTAAGGAGACACCACAGTGACCAAGACCCTGTTCGCCGAGTTCACCGCCCGCGAGGGAACGGAGGACGAGGTCGCCCGCCTGCTGCGGGAGTACGCCAAGAAGGTCCGGGAGGAGGAAGGCAACCTCGCCTTCGACGCCTACACCAAGTCCTCGAGCCCGCGCGCCTTCTGGATCTTCGAGGTGTACCGCGACGAGGAGGCCTTCCAGGCGCACCTGAAGCAGCCCTACGGCGCCCCCTTCAACGCCGTCCTTGCCCCGCTGATCGAGGAGGACGCCTCCGTACTGACGTTCCTCGACCCGCTGACCTGACCGCACCGGACCACCGCGTCAGGTCTCGACCGAGGCGCCGGGCAGGGGCTGTTCGGTCCAGATGGACTTGCCGGTGCGGGTGTGGCGGGTGCCCCAGCGCCGGCAGAGGGCGGAAACGAGCTGCAGGCCGCGGCCGTCCTCGTCGGTGGCGGAGGTGTGCCGGATGTGCGGCGTGGTCAGGCTGGCGTCGGAGACCTCGCAGATCAGCGCGCGGCTGCGGAGCATGCGCAGCCGGATGGGGCCGACGGCGTGCCGGACGACGTTCCCGACCAGCTCGCTGACCAGAAGCTCGGTGGTCATGACCAGGTCCTCGTCGGCCAGGTCCCAGTCGGCGAGCTGGGCGCGGACCAGCTCGCGGGCCTGGCCCGCCGCCACCGGGTCCTCCGGCAACGGCCACTCGGCGACGTTCTCCGCGCCCAGCGGGTGGGTGCGGGCCAGCAGCAGGGCGGCGTCGTCGGTCAGCGCGCCGTGCGCGGGGAGCAGAGCGGAGGTGATGGCGGCGCAGAGGGCGTCCAGGCCGGACCCGTCCGCCGGTGCGGCCGGCCCGGCGTTCACGGACTCGAAGAGCAGGTCGGCGAGGCGGTTCATGCCGGTGGTGACGTCCCTGTCCTTGCTCTCCACCAGACCGTCGCTGTAGAGAGCGAGCAGGCTGTCCGCGGGCAGCACGGTCTCGAGGGTCTCGAACGGGGGAGTGGCCACGCCCAGCGGCGGGTCCGGGGTCATGGGCAGGAAGGTGACGGTGCCGTCGGGCCGGGCCACCGCCGGCGGCGGCTGACCGGCGCTGGCGTAGGACAGCTGCCGGGTCACCGGGTCGTAGATGCCGTACAGACAGGTGGCGAAGGTGTCGGTGCCCGGTTCACCGACGATGTCGTTGAGGTGGCCGAGGATTTCGTCGGGCGGCAGCTCCAGCTCCGAAAGGGTGCGGACGGCTGTGCGGAGCCCGCCCATGGTGGCAGCCTCTGCCATGCCGTGGCCCATGACGTCGCCGATCACGAGGGCCACCCGGGCCGCGGAGAGCGGGATCACGTCGTACCAGTCGCCGCCGACGTCGGCCCCCTGCTTGGCCGGCTGGTAGCGCGCCGCCACCGTCACCTCGGGCAGCTCGGGCAGCGCCTGCGGCAACAGGCTGCGCTGGAGGGTACGGGCGCGGGTTGTCGCCTCGTCGTAGAGCCCCGCCCGCTCCAGGGCCTGCGCGATCAGTCCGCTGAGCGCGGTCAGCAGTGTCCGTTCGTCGTCGCCCAGCCCGCGCGGCCGGTCGAAGCAGATCACCGCCGCGCCGATCCCGCGCCCGGACACCGCCAGCGGCAGAAAGGCCCACGCCTGCTGGCCGCCCTCCCGGATCAGCGTCCCGGCCTCCGGGTAACGCTCCAGGAACTCCTCCGGGGAGGCGATGTAGAGGGGGGCGCGGGTGTGCAGGGCGTCCCCCACCGGGTTCGTGGTGTCCCGCACGGTCCACTGTCCGTCCAGCAGCCGGGTGCAGCGCTGCGAAACTCCCCGGGAGCCGATCACGGTCAGCCGGTCGCCGACCACGCCCAGCATGATGAGTCCGGCGGCCCCGAGCGGTGTCATCACGCCGTCGGCCAGCGCCGCAATCACATCCTGGGCCGTGACGGCCTCGGCCAGCTCCCGCGTGATCCGCTGCACCAGAGCCGCCCGCTCCGCCGCAGCCCGCTCCGCGGAGGTCCGCTCGACCTCCCGCAGATGCCGCTCGGTGGTGTCGGTGATGTACAGCGTGAGGCCTTCCGGAACCGGCACCAGCCGCAAGTGGTACCAGGACCTCCCGTCCGGCCACGGCACGTCGAAGCCGGCCGGCCGGCCCTCGGCCGCGATGGCCCGGCACCGCTGCTCGAGGCCCGGCACGGCACGCACCGCGGGAACGTTCCAGAGCAGGGCTCCGGCCACGTCTCCGGCGGCGCCGAAGAGCCGCTCGGCGGCCTGGTTGAGAAATCCGATGCGCCAGTCCGTGTCCAGGGCGACGAAGCCGTCGCTCATGTGCCGCAGCGCCCGCCCCACCGACTCGGCGGCGGCATGCGTCTCGTCGCTGTTCCGGAGGGTGCCGATCACCTTCACCGGTGTCCCCTCCTCGTCCGCGATCGTCCGCGCACAGGCCTCGATCCAGAGGTACGTGCCGTCCTGCCGCCGGATCCGGTACTCGCTCTGGAAACCGCCGCGCTGCTGGATGCCCGCGTCGAAGCCGGCCACCGCCCCCGGCAGGTCCTCCGGGTGGATCAGCGCCGCCCACGCCTCGATGCCGTCGCTCAGCACCTGCGGATCGATGTCGCCCAGCACCTCCTCGACGGGCCCTTCGGAGGCCAGCTCGCCGGTGCGCAGATCCCAGGTGTACGTGACGGAGGGCACCCCTTCCCCGTCCTCCACGTCCCGCGGGGAGCCCTCCCGCGGTGCCGGCCCGTTCTCCAGGGCCTGCAGCAGAGTGGGGGACGGATAGAGGGGCCCGGACGACCTGAGCCGCCCGGACATCCAGGCCGCCACCTCGTTCAGAAACGCGTTCTCCGCCACGCCGGGCTCGGCGCCCGGAGCGAAGAGGACGGAGAGCGCACCGCGCCGCCCGCCGCCGCCCGGAATGGGAACGGCCAGGTGACCGATGCCGGCGGGCAGCCCCGAAGGCCACAGCGCCGCCGGATCCCGGCCGGGCACGGGCTCGGGCGGAGCCAGTTCGGGCTGCCAGGTGACGGTGTCGCTGCGGGCGGCCCTGCTGGGCGGCGCCGTGCCCCGTACCGGGATGATCAGCCAGGGCCGGGTCATCGACTCCGGCAGCCCACTGTCGGCGACCAGATAGAGGATGCCGCCCATTCCGCCGCCCGGAAGATGCACCATGCCGCCCAGGCCGTGCACCTCGGCCACCGCCTGCTGGAGCGCGGTCAGCAGCACCTCGACATCGCGCCGGTCCTCGTCCACGGCGCCGAGCAGCCGCATCCGCATCCGCTGCCGCTCCAAGGGCCGCACGGCGCCTCTGGCATTCACCACGCCCGACTGTCGCCTCCGCTCACTGCTCGGATACACGCTGGGCCGCATGCGATCGGGGATCTGCAGTGATCTGCATCCGCGGCATTCATCCTGCCCCGAGCAATTTAGGCGATTTCGTCGACCTTGGGGAGGTTGTGGCAGCTGATCGACGAACCTGACGGGCCGTAGCGGCCCCAGTACGCCAAGGGCCAGAAAGCTGCTGACGGCGCTCCCACGCGGAGAACGCCGAGCATCGCCCGGGTCGCCGGGCTGGGGTTGAAGCGCTACGCCGATGCCGATCACGTCTACCTGAGCCCATCGGCCCTGCTCGAACCGGGCGTACGCACCGGCCGCTACCGACGCGGCACCGACACCCTCCTCGTCGGAGTCGACGGCCGGTCCTGGATCAGCGCCGAGGACCTGGCGGTCGCAGCGGTCGACGAACTCGAGACTCCTGGCCCCGACTCGCTCATCACGGTCGTCCACGACGGCGAACACCCGTCGCCCTGAGCGTCAGGCGAGGACGGTCGCAACCGGCCGGCCGGGCAGCCGAACGGCCCAAGCCGCCTCACGCTCGCGGCACCCGCCGCACGGGTGGTTCCGCGCCGAGGCCCACGACCGCTTCGGCCTCGCGATGCCCTGACGGCACAAGGGACTTGGGCCAGGAGCCGGCCCGATGCCCGTCCTCGTTGATCAGACGATCCGGCGTGCCGACGAGCACATATAGGAAATTTGCGCATTAACCTCCAGTCACCCTAAGACGTGGCGGATCTCGTTCGCGTCCGTTTCAACACCCGGAGAAGACATGCGCAAGCCTCGCAAGACCGTTGTCGTGGCAGTCCTCCTCGGCACCGTCGGCTTCCTCGGCGCCGGCACCGCTTACGCCCACGGGGACGGGCACAAACACGGACACGGACACGCACGCGAGCACCGCGGCCATGAGACCCAGACGATCCGTGTCAACCAGAGCACCACGTGCACGGTGACCGAAGACAACACCGACGTACACGGCGAGACCGCCACGTTCGGCCCGGACGGCCGACCTGCCACGCAGAACACCAACGTCGGCTCGAGCCTGGGCTGCAACAACACCGTCAGTTTCGGCAAGTAGCCCACTCCGGCACACACGAGGAAGGCCCTCCGTGATCTCCACGGAGGGCCTTCCTCATGCTCATGCAGCCCTTGGCCTGGTTTTCTCAGGCAGCCTTGGGCCGCGTCACGCGCGTGTCCGGGGCGGGCTCCTGCGCGTCCTCGGACCGGAAGATCTCGTCTTCTCCGAAGTCCGGGGCCTGGAAGGGTGTCGTCGTCGGAGGCGGCGATGGTGCCGTGGAACGGCGGGGTTGCCCTTCCAGGGGGGTGGAGAACAGCGACGTGGAGTCGATGACAGGTCTGCCTTTCGTTACAGGACCCTGGTGGGGCCTGGCGTGCCGCGACCGGGCACGGCGGCGCTACAGCTTGGTCATCTTGGCGTACGGGCTCAAGATCCGCATCTGCGTCGAGCCGAAATCGACGAGCGCCGCGATCCCGTCCTCGACGCCGATCACCCGGCCGAGGCCGTACATGTCGTGTGTCACTTGGTCGCCCATGGCGAAGTGCTTGGGGGCCGGTGTGACCGGGGCCTTGAAGGGGCTGGTGGGCAAATGACGCTTCGGCGCCGCAGGCTTGGTCATGGCTCAGTATGAGCCCACGTTCCTCCCGCCCGCTGTGGCCGTCGGCACAGATCCACGCGGGGACCTCCGTGCCACGCCACTGACCTGGTACTTCGAGGCGTGGAGAACCCGTAATTCGCCCCCAGTTCCCCTTCGTCGGCGGCTCGCGTCGTCACCCCGTTACAGCGGTGAACCGCTCCGGCACCGATTTCCTCGGGAACCTCTCGCTCGTCGAGCACGAACTGGCGGCCAGTGACACGACGGGTGGTCGTCTTCCAGCCGAGACGACGCGCCGAACCTGGCGACACCACCTCCGCCACCAGCAGCACGTGTCAGGCCGGGCGGGGGTGATGTCGATCGTGTCCGCGCGGTACACGACGACGGCGAAGACCAGACCGCGCCAGTGCATCCCGAGGTGCCGCCTGTGCCGGCCGCCTTCGCCGCGCCGCCTCCACCGGATGCCGGGCGCGGCATGGCCCCGCCGTCCAGCGCGGCCGAGTCCGCTGTACGGCCGTCTGTCTCCCCTGACATGGCGCTGTGTCCGACGTCGCCCCTGCCCGCGGTGGCACACGTCGCGGAAGGGCATGTCCATAACCCTCCCGCAGGCGTCTCCCCGTTGCCCCGTCGGAGGCCGAAAGCGATCTCCCACCTCGTTCTGTAACCGTTCCAGTTCGCCCCGTTGACACCTTGCATATCCACCCTTAACGTCGCGCCAGCATTCCGAACGTATGACGAGATTTCGAACATTCGAAAGGCGATTGCCCTGTGCATCCCCGGAATCAGCACGCACGTGGCCGGAACACCGTGGCGCAGCCTGACGTACGTACAGGAACACACCGGCGACGAGATCGGCGATCTGCGGGACATCGAGGCGCCTGAGCACCGACTCGAGCAACGTGCCGGGCCAACCTGGCCTCAACCGCTTGAGTGAGGCCCGCCGGTTGTTCACTCGCCTTGGAACCGGTTCTCCGACACCCCCGACGACCTCAGTGGCCACGTGCGGATCCATGAGGGCGCAGAACTGATCCGCCCCGGCGCACCGCTCTGTCTGAGTTCGGTCCGTCCAGGGCGCCCGGGCATCTACCCGTACGGCACCCGTCCGCGGGACCTGACTCCGGACCCCCGGGGAGCGGTACGGCGCGTCCGGCTCGCTCGCGACTCGCCTGCCTTGCCCCCCGCTCCGCCGCCCCGTCGACGCCTGACACGCCGTCATCCCTTCAACGACGAGCAGAACAAGGAACGATCACCATGCTCAACCGAAGATCCGCCCTCGCTGGAGCCGCCGGCCTGGCCCTCGCCTTGTCCGCCTGTAACCAGAACGGCGAGAGCAGCTCCGTGCGCAGGTCCGAGCGCGGTACCGTCGGCATCGCCATGCCGACGCGGGCCTCCGAGCGCTGGCTCACCGACGGCAAGAGCCTCGTCGAGGACCTGAAGGGCAGTGGCTACAAGACCAAGCTGGTCTACGGCGACGACGACCCGAAGGCCCAGGTCTCACAGATCGAGAACCTGGTCAAGCAGCACGTCGACGCACTGATCATCGCGGCCATCGACGCCAGGTCGCTGAACGGCGTGCTTCAACAGGCCGCCGATGCGCACATTCCGGTGATCTGCTACGACCGGCTCATCCTCGGCACCAAGAACGTCGACTACTACGTCAGCTTCGACAACGAGATGGTGGGCCTGATCCAGGCCCACCACATCATCAAGAAGCTCGGTCTGGAGCACGGCAAGGGCCCGTTCAACATCGAGCTGTTCGCCGGCTCCCCCGACGACAACAACACCAAATACTTCTTCAACGGTTCGATGACGCTCCTGAAGCCGTTCCTGGACAGCAAGCAGTTGGTCGTCCCGTCCGGCCAGACCGAACTCAGCAAGATCACCACCCTGCGCTGGGACGGGCCGACCGCGCAAAAGCGCATGAGCAGCCTCCTTGCCAAGTGGTACGGCAGCAAGAAGGTCGACGCAGTCCTGTCGCCGTACGACGGCATCTCCAGGGGCGTCCTGTCCGCGCTGAAGCAGGACGGCTACGGCTCCGCCGGCAAGCCCATCCCGGTCATCACTGGTCAGGACGCCGAACTGCCCTCGGTGAGGTCAATCATCGCGGGTCAGCAGTCCCAGACCGTCTTCAAGGACGTCCGCGACCTCGCCAGAGCCGCCGCAGACATGGCCGACGACATCCTCAGCGACAGGGCGCCGTGGGTGGACAACAGAAGTGACTACAACAACGGCGTCAAAGTCGTGCCCGCCCGCTTGCTGCAGCCGACCGGCATCGACAAGACCAACTACGAACTGCTGATCAACGACGGCTATTTCACCGCAGACGAGCTCAAGTAGCGAAGCCTCTGCGTGATGCGCCTGCACGACGCTCGCCACGGCACTGCCCCCCTTGTCCCACCGGTGGCCGGAGTACACGCCGGTCCTGCGGATGAGGGCCGTCGGTGACTGCTCGACCTGTACGAGTCCGTCGAGGCGGGCACGGCTGCCCGGTTCGAGGATGAGGCCGAGGCTTGGGGACCGGTCTCCGAGAGCTGACAGAAGCGTCTGTGCAGGTCTGTCCGGACCCGGGCATACGAGCCCCGGTTCGTGTCCCTCCGCCTCGTACCGGGGTCCTGACCACACGGCGATGATGCGCCGCTCCCACCCTGAGCCGGTCGTACCGCCAGCTTCAGTGTGAGCCGTCGGGCCAGGCATTCAACCCGGGACGTCACCCTTTCGGGTGTGTCTGCGGCAGAAGCCCACCCACTCCTGGTGGATAAAACCTGTCATGGCTGGAGTAGACATTGGCTCGTTGCGGGGTTATGGTTTCGGTCGTAGCCAGGAAGTCGAAGAGGGCACGGCAGACACGAACTGCCGCGCAAGCTGGTTGAGCAGGACGCGACCCCAGGGGGGTCGTGAGCAGTACCCGCGGTATCCAGCAGTACAACCGAGTAACCGAACGAGATAAGGAGCAGACGCCATCAGGATCGCCCGGGCGAGCAAGAAGTCCGGGTACCGCAGACCCCGGATTGGAAGGTGGTCCCCGGTCACGCATCCGCGATCCCCGCAGCCCCGCCCTCCCAGGCGGAACCTGCGGACACACAAGGCCGGCGCAGTCAGCCGGTAGATGGTGTTGAAAGCTCGGGGCCCGGGTGCCGTACGGCACCCGGGCCCCCCGACGCGTCCGCGAAAGAAGAGGTCTATGCCCCCTGCCGATACCCACCCCGTCACCCCGCTCGATGACGATGACTACCCCGCCTACACCATGGGCCGGGCCGCCGAGATGCTCGGCACCACCCCCGCCTTCTTGCGCGCCCTTGGCGAACACCGCCTGATCACCCCCCTGCGGTCCGAGGGCGGGCACCGCCGCTACTCCCGCTACCAGCTGCGCATCGCCGCCCGCGCCCGCGAACTCGTCGACCAGGGCACCCCCATAGAGGCCGCATGCCGCATCGTCATCCTCGAAGACCAGCTCGAAGAAGCCCGGCGCATCAACGAGCAACTGCGCACCCAAGGCCGAGAGCCGCAGTCGAAGTCCCCAGCCTGACCAGAACAGCCTGACCAGAACGCCGGGTCCGAGGTGAAAACCGACCGCAAGGTCGCGTGATCGCCCATCAGGTCAGGTCGGCGTGCGCTCCCTCACCGGATCTGTTGCACCGGGGCCTCGGCCTGCGCCGCTTCGGCCCTGAGAGCGCGTGCCGGTCAACGTCACAACTGTCCCTGCCACCATGGCCGTTGCCGACACACCCGATACCGCAAACCTGCCTCGCGAAGTGCAGCAGCCGACGACTGCGCCGGGGAGCCGCGGACACCGCGGTCCTGATCGTGTGTGAGTTCGGCAGGGTGGCATCGGGGGGAGCCGTGTGTGCCCGTCTTGCCCGATAGGGCCACCGCCCAGGCGCCCGGACGGGCCGGTGCATAGAATCCGATCTCATGCCGAAGCCTGACGAGCTGATCCTTGACATCGCCGCCCTTGTGGAATCGGGGCAGAGCAACCAGATGTCCCTGACCGTGGTCGCCGGTGGCGCTGTCATCACCGGTCGCCTGGCTCCCGAAGCCATGTGGAGGCAGAGGGTGTCGGAGGTGCTGACGGATTCCGACCGACTGGGCGAGTTCTCCGCCGTCTTCGACGCTCCCGCGAAGAAGGACGGGCCGCCCACACATCTGCACTTCCATGTCGCCCGGATCCTTCAGGGCGCGGTGGGCATCCCGGAGACGGGCGGGATGTACCGCGTCGCGATCGAGGACGTCAGTGCCTGGACCGTGGGCGACTTCAGCTACTCCGACCACTGACCCACTGACCCGCCGCGCCGAGAGCGGCATGGCACGCAGTGAGGGCCCTACCGGCGCGCGCCGGTAGGGCCCTCACTGTTCTGTTCGGCTCGTGCCTGTCCTGTCGGCCAGATGTCCTGTCGGTCAGATGGACAGAGGGATGCCAAGCATTACGGAAGCCCGCTGCAACGGGCTTTCGATGAGCGGGGGTGCGGCCTCGGGAAGAGCGCGACAGGTGAAGCCGAGCATGGTCATGGCCCGGACGACTTCGTCGGCGCTGAAATCGCGGCGGTCCTGATGGGTGATGACCTGGCCGACCTGCTTGGCGGGGTAGCGGCGGCGTCCGATGGTCACGGACTCGCCGGTGACTGGTTCGGGCTTGACGCCCTTCATCGATTCCAGCACTCCACTCTTGGTCAGGTCGAACGGGAAGCGGGCGATGACACAGCGCATTGATGCCTCACAGGGGGAAGGAGAGACGGGGACGACCGCCGTGCAGCGGTTCAGCGGGAGAGGGCGAGGACGCCCAGGGCGTTGCCGTGTTCGTCGACCACGGGCAGGGCCCAGAGGCTGCGGCGGCGCATCCCACGCTCGGCTTCGGCCCTCGTGGCCAGCGGCGAGGCGAAGGGCCCGATGACGTCGGCGATGTCACGCAGGCGGAGCCGGTCCGTGTATCCGGAGCTGTCACGAACGGCGGTGAGACGGGCCAGGGTGACGAGGCCGGTGCACAGACCGTCGTCGTCACAGACGACCAGATGACCCGTACCGGCGGCGGCCATCACGGACAGTGCCACCTCCACGGTCATGTCCTCCCAGACCTGCGGTCCGGCCGCGTCCATGGTGTCGGCCACCGTGCCGTGCACGGGGTCGGCGCTCGACAAGCGGGTCTGGCTCGACAAGCGGGTCTGCATCTGCATCAGCGTCAAAGGGTGCCTCCTGCGGAGATGGGCCGGCTTCCTGATCACGAAGGTCCTATGCCGCCGCACCGGCGGTGGACTGCCGTACGGGTGCGCGGCGGGCCGCCGAGGCGGGGCGGCGTCGGCCGCGCGAGGTGGCGCCGCGCTTCTTGGGGCGTTCGACCACCGGTGCGGTGATGACGACGGGGATGCCGGAGGGGGCCTGGGCGCCGGTGATGCGACGCAGGGCCTCTTCGCCGGTGCGGACCTGGGTGGTCTGCGGGACGATGCCGGCCGCTGCCATGAGGCGGGTCATATCGCGGCGCTGGTTCGGGGTGACCAGGGTGACGACGCTGCCGGACTCGCCTGCGCGGGCGGTCCTGCCGCCGCGGTGGAGGTAGTCCTTGTGGTCCGTCGGCGGGTCGACGTTGACGACGAGGTCGAGGTTGTCGACGTGGATGCCGCGCGCCGCGACGTTGGTCGCCACCAGCACGTTGACGTGCCCGGTCTTGAACTGCGTCAGCGTGCGGGTGCGTTGCGGCTGCGACTTCCCGCCGTGCAGGGCGGCGGCCCGTACCCCGCTGTTCAGGAGGTGCTCGGTGAGACGGTCGACGGCGTGCTTGGTGTCGAGGAACATGATCACGCGGCCGTCGCGTGCGGCGATCTCGGTGGTGGCCGTGTGCTTGTCGGCGCCGTGGACATGCAGCACGTGGTGCTCCATCGTCGTGACGGCACCGGCCGCGGGGTCGACGGAGTGCACGACGGGGTCGCTGAGGTAGCGGCGCACGAGCAGGTCGACGTTGCGGTCGAGGGTGGCGGAGAACAGCATGCGCTGGCCGCCGGGACGGACCTGGTCGAGCAGGGCGGTGACCTGCGGCATGAAGCCCATGTCGGCCATCTGGTCGGCCTCGTCGAGGACGGTGATGGCGACCTGGTCCAGCCGGCAGTCGCCGCGGTCGATGAGGTCCTTGAGGCGCCCCGGTGTGGCGACGACGACCTCGGCGCCACCGCGCAGCGCGCTCACCTGCCTGCCGATCGACATCCCGCCCACCACCGTGGCCAGCCGCAGCTTCACGGAGCGGGCGTACGGCGTGAGCGCGTCGGCGACCTGCTGCGCCAGCTCACGCGTCGGTACGAGGATCAGCCCCAGCGGCTGCCTGGCCTCGGCACGCTGACCGGCCGTACGGGCCAGCAGCGCCAGCCCGAAGGCGAGGGTCTTGCCGGAGCCGGTGCGCCCCCGGCCGAGGACGTCCCGGCCGGCGAGGGAGTTGGGCAGGGTCGCAGCCTGGATCGGGAACGGCACGGTCACGCCCTGCGAGCCGAGCGCAGCAAGCAGTGCACCAGGCATGTCGAGATCGGCGAAGCCCTCCACGGCGGGAAACGCGGCGGTGATCGTCTTGGGAAGGGCGAACTCCGCCTGAGCCGCGACGGGCCGGCGGCCATAACCGCCGGAACGGCTCGGCTCGCCGGACCGGCGCGGGGCCGACGAACCGAATCGGCTGCCACCCCTTCCGGAGTCGGCACTGCCGGTACGGGTGCGGGCGAAGCGGTCGTTCGTACGTGTGCGGTTCATGCGGAACCTTCCTCGATACGGCACATATCAAGGAATTCCCACAGCGATGAGCGGCAGGGAGAATTGCAAGAATGGGCCGGTGGAGCGAGACAGCGAATTTCGTCGGCGGGAAATCCGTGCGCGCGTTGGCGTCGAAATGAATGGCGCGGTGTGGACGCAATATTCCGGTGCGGCCGCTGCGATGTGGCTATGAGGGTGCGTCTGCATCCCTGAAAGAGTATCCGTGTGCGGTGAGCCTACGGATTTCCCGGTCGCCGTCCACGGGTGAAAGCACTACGGGGAAATGCGAGCAGCTGGGGCCCGCACCCCGAAGGATGCGGGCCCCAGCTGCAAGTGCGCGTGAGCGTCAGGCGAGAACGATGTTCTCGGCCGTCGGGCCCTTCTGGCCCTGCGCGATGTCGAAGGTCACCTTCTGGCCTTCGAGCAGCTCGCGGAAGCCCTGGGCGGCGATGTTCGAGTAGTGGGCGAACACGTCGGCGCCGCCACCGTCCTGCTCGATGAAGCCGAAGCCCTTTTCCGCGTTGAACCACTTCACGGTACCAGCAGCCATGTCATTTCTCCTTTGGGGCAGTGCCTCGGCGTCCGCACTGCGCGGACCCCGTGTCGCCGCGATGATCACCCCGCCCGGAAAAAGACCGGAAATGCAAAAGTGCTTCCAGCGGTACAGAAACCGACCGAAGAGCACTTGAAGTTTCGGGAACCACAACTGCAACTGAGGTCGACAGTAGCACGCCGCAGTGGCCTGTGTACGGTGAAGAATCCCAGCGTGTTTATCGCGGCAGAGAATCTGTCTGCATGTTCCGTTGAAATCTCAGCTCGCGGGCACAGCTATTGAACCAACCGAAGTGCAAGGTTTCGGGAAGGGCATGGGTGTGCTCCGCGTAAGAGCTGTCCCCAAAGGCAGGGCGTGAGCGTTCTCAGGGGTGCGGGCTTGACCAGGTCGAGTGCTTGATCGGGATGTGACCGGTAGTGATCGACTGTGGCGGCGCGCTCACGACCTCCCGGAGATCACAGCTCCCGAGGTCTCCCGTTGCCGACCGCCCCCACACGGCCCTGTTTCCAGGCCGTGACCATCGGCTCGATCAGTACCACGAACGAGTGATCACGAACCGAGAGGGAAGGGGCTTAGCGCCCTCTCAGACGATCACACACCCAACAACGTGACGACGCCCTGCGGAGGGCGACAGGCATGCCAGTCGGTGAACGATTCTGGAAAGCCGGATGCGGGAGAACCGCATGTACGGTCTGAAAGTGCGGGGACTGGACACGGAGCGGCAGCCACCGCGCCAGTCCCTGACGCTACTAGGCTCGGTTTTGGGCAAGCGCCGGGTTCTGGGTGGGGGTGTCGGTCGGGGCCGGGACGTCCTTCCCGGCGTTCTCCGGCGCGCCGAACCAGGCCACCGCGACGGCGCCCGAGACTGCCAGGACGAAGCCGGTCACCGCCAGCCAGGCGAAGCCGGGGCGTGAGGCGTCCCCCAGCCACCAGACGCCGATCATGCCGGGCAGCACGGTCTCGCCGACCACCAGCGCCGCGGTCGCCCCGTTCACCGAGCCGATCTGCAGCGCGACGGTGTGCAGGTACATGCCGCCGATTCCGGCGACCAGAATGGCGTACAGGGCCGGGTCGGTGAGCAGCGTGCCCAGGTCGAACGGATCGATCCCGTTGAGCACTCGCACGCCCACGCCGAGCGCGCCGAAGCCGAGACCGGAGAGCAGACCGGCCAGGATTGCGGCCCGGGCGCCGAGCAGCCGGACCAGGACCGTGCCGCCCGCCATCAGCAGCAGTGAGATCGTGAGGAGCCACCAGTGGGTGGTGATCGACGTGTGCCCGCTGCCCTCAGGGCCCGCCGCGCTCGCCAGCAGCACCAGCGCCGAGCAGACGACTGCGATCGAGGTCCACTCCGCCCGGGTCAGCCGGATGCCGAGCAGCTTGACGCTCAGGACGGCCGTGATGATGAGGTTGGCGCTGATGACCGTCTGGGAGAGGAACAGCGGCAGCAGACGGGCGGCGAGCGCGCCGAGCCCGAAGCCGACGAAGTCCAGGACCGTGCCGACGACGAACTCCCAGGTCATCGCGGCCTGGGCGGTGGAGGAGAGACTGGGGCCGCCATGCGCGGTGACCTGTCCGGTGGTGTGCCCGGCGGCGGCCGCCTCGCGGCGGGCCGACTTGCGGGAGCCGACGGCCTGGAGGACGGAGCCCGTGCCGTAACAAATCGAGGCCGCAACGGCGGTCAGGAGTCCTATGAGCACCGAGCACTCCGTTCAGGGGGTGGTTCCTGGCTGTTCTCCCTGCCAGACGCGGGATCGACCGCCCGCGTTGCGTGGACCGGGTCTGCGTCGAGATGGACGTGAAGAAGGCCGTCCGGCATCCCGCAGGGGGCGCGGCGTAATGATCAAGCGGAGATGCCCGCTGCGTGTTCACGCTGGAGGCCCTTCCGTCCGTCGGACGGAAGGGCCTCTGGCAAGGCGTTTTGCTGTGCCCGGGCAGGATTCGAACCTGCGACACCCGCTTTAGGAGTGGGATCGAATCCTTGCCGGGGGATGCCTGGCGGTGCCGCGTGGTTCTGTTTCCCCTGGTCAGAACCGCACGGCGAGCCACTTGATCCGGCTCATGCCGCCCTGTATCGGGCCGTCCGCTCACGCATCGCTCACGCGCGGCCGGCTGCTGAGCAGCGCGTGGTCAGATCTGGCCGAGGTCGATCTGCACCGGGAAGGGGGCCACTGCCTTGAGGATGCCGGTGAACATGTCTCCGTCCCGGTAGGTCTTCGTCGCGGGGTCGAGAATGTAGGTGTACACGAGAGGAACGCCTGTCGCGGCCTGCTCGATCCGCCAGTAGAAGCCGATGCCTGCCTTGGCGTACTGGTCGACCTTCACGATCCGGTCTGTGGTCTCCGAGCCTGGCGACACCACCTCCGCGACCAGCAGCACGTGCTCAGGGCGGGTGGGGGTGATGTCGATCGTGTCTGCGCGGTACACGACGACGTCCGGGCGGCGATTGGTGAGCGGGACGTCCTGAAGCCGGATGTCGAAGTCCGTGTCGGCATTCCACTCCGGGCCCGCGGCGGCATCCAGGGCATTCGCCAGAATCCGGGCCAGCCGGTTGTGCCGCTTGGAGGCACTCGGACTCACGACGACCATCCCGTCCACGATCTCGACGCCGGCGCACTGCTCCTCGGACCAGGAGTCGTACTCCTGCGCCGTGATCTGCTCATGCATCCATGCCGGGGCCACCATCTCGGCCGTCATGAAGCACCTCCCGGACGCTGTGCTGCGGGCCTGATCCCGCTGGATTCAGCGTACTGTCTGCCATCAGTCCGGCATGCTCATCTCGCTCACGCCCCTCCCGTCGGCCTGCGCCGGCGCAGCAGCCGAGGCTGCTGAAGAGCGGATGCGGCTCCGGCTCGCCATCGACTTCGGTGTGGCCCGCACGGCCGCTCTCGGCTACAGCGGGCCGGCCCCCGTCTCCGTGGCCCGCTATCTCAACGCGCTCCAGCTGAAGCGGGTGCTGGAGGCTCTCGGCTCGACCGATCTCGCGTTGATCGTCTCCGACCGGGTCTACCAGGACGTGGTCCGGCTCCGAGGCGAGGGCAAGGGACTGGATCCGACCTGGAGGCGGAGGCCGCGTCCGCACCCGCCGGCACAGAGACGACCGACGAACAGGTCGATCACATCCGGCAGTTGCGGGAACGGGGCCTGGCGCAGACCGTCGTCGACGGCCCATCTCAAGGCGAGAGCCTTCGGCAGCGGCGACGCGGCCGGGACGATCTACAAGAACTGCTACCGCACCCCGGCCGTCGACCCTGCCGACGGCCCGGGCTCCGTCGAGTTCGAACCACAGCCGGTTCTTCCGGCCCGCCGACACCTGGGAGACCGTCACCGACACCAGTACCCCCTCGGTCGTACGGCCGACGACCGCCAGGGCGTCCTCCGTCGTGACCGTGACCGTGACGCGGGTCGTGTCGGAGGCGTCTCCGCTCCGGAAGGTCGGGCCGCCCACGCGGGGCCGCTCGGCCACCGTCGTGGTCGTCTCGGCGAGCAGTTCGGCGACCCGGACCCCGGCCACCCATTCGACCAGGTCGAACCAGTGCGACCCGATGTCGGCGAACGCCCGCGAGGCGCCGCCGGCCGCCGGATCCACCCGCCAGCTGGTGCTCTCCGGGGACAGCAGCCAGTCCTGGAGGTACGACCCGTGCAGGAGCTGCCAGGCGCCGAAGTCGCCCGCTGCGACACGGGCCCGCAACTCGCGGACCACGGGGTGGTAGCGGTAGACGAACGGCACGGTGACGATCCGGTCCGCCGACTCGGCCGTTTCCGCGAGGAGTCGGGCATCGGCCGTGGTCGTCGCGACGGGTTTCTCGCACACGACGTGCTTGCCCGCCCGCAGGGCGGCGACCGCCTGGCCGACGTGCAGGTGGTTGGGGGTGCAGACGTGGACGACGTCGATCGTGCCGTCGCTCAACAAGGCGTCGAGGTCCGGGTAGCCGACCTCGACCTGCCACCGCTCGGCCGCCGCGAGGCTGCGCTCCGCGGTGGAGGACAGGACGCCGACGACCTCGGCCCCGCACGCGCGTGCGCTGCGCAGGTGAACGTCGCCGATCATGCCCGCGCCGAGGACGGCGACCCGCAGGCGCGGGGTGCGCCGCGCCCGGCCGGTCGCGGTAGCCGTCACAGGAGTCGGTGCCGAGCGGGCGGGGGCGCCGTCGGTGGAGGGTGTGTGCGGGGGGTGCCCCACGGGAGCCGTCATGCCCGGCCCCGCCTTTCGATGTGTGCGGCGGCACGGTCGCCGACCGCCGGCCACGCCCGGGCCTCCTCCACAACGGCCCTTCCCGCCCGCAGGGCGGCAACGGGATCGGCCGCCTCGTCCAGCTCGATGAGCACGGTGCCCGCGCCGGGCGTAAAGGACATCGCGTCGGCCCATGCCCTCCAGTCCACGATGCCGGTGCCCAGTTCGGTCATGTAGGGCTGCTGCCGGGCGAAGACCGTCTCGTCGATGGTGAGGTGGACGTCGATCGGCTTCACGGCGTCCTTCCAGTGCGCGAGCGCGATGCGCTGGGAGTGGCGGCGCGCGACGGCGACGGGGTCGCCTCCGCCGAGTGCGATATGGCAGGAGTCGGGGCAGAGCCACACGTAGCGCGGATCGGTCAGGGCCATGAACAGGTCGATGTCCCGCTCGTACCAGAGGGTGCTGTGGGACTCCGTGTGGAAGGCGAGCTGCACGCCATGCCGGGAGACGGCCTCTCCGACCACGTGGGCGATGTCGGCCATCCGGGTCATGTACGCGGCGTCCACGAAGAAGGGCGGACGCGTCCCGAACGTGGCCCGCATGGGCAGTGAGGCGACGAGCAGTTCCGCCCCCACCTCGGCGAGGAAGGCGGCGCGTCGCTCGGCGTCGGCGACGATCGCGGGCAGGTTGCCGTCCTGCCGCCAGCCGGGTGCGTCGCTGCCGGCGACGAACGCGCTCACCACGGACAGGCCGCGGGCCGCGAGCTCGTGGCGGAAGGAGGCCGCGCCGCCGAAGGCGCGCAGGGCCGAGTCGATGTCGCCGGGCGCGAAGGTCAGCTCCAGGCCGGTGACCCCGGCCTCCGTCAGCGTGTCCATCACTCGTTCCCAGAAGGCCCCGGGATGGTCGTGGGCCCAGTCGCGCAGGGCCTCTGCGGAGTCCAGTCCCCAGAAGTCCGGGTGGTAGAAGGTGATGACGTCGGTCGCGAAACGCGGTGCCGGCGGTGTCATGCGGTGCCTCCGCGGGCGTTGTAGACCGTGACGCCCTCGGCGTCGACGGCCTCCCGGTAGCCGCGGAACACGGCGAGCGCCTCGTCCCGGAGCACGTCGTGCACGACCTTGATGCCGCGTGCCTCGAACTGCTCGGCCCAGTCCGCGCCCAGCGGCCCCTCGTCGAACGTCGTGATCTCCTCCAGGTCCGGCCCCTCACCCGCGACCACGAGACCACGCACCCCGGACCACATGGTCGCGCCGTAACACTGCACGCACGGACGCCAGTTGACGACCAGCTCGTGCGCCGGCATGCCCTCGCCGCCGAGGTCCCAGCCGCCGGTCGCCGTCTGGGCGAGGCCCAGCGCGACGACCTCGGCGTGCGCGCTGGAGACCCCGGAGGCGAGGACGACGTTCACGCCGACCGAGACGATCCGGCCGGTGTCCTGCTCGGCGACGAGCGCCGCGAACGGGCCGCCGTTGCCCTCCCGCCAGTTGCGGTCGGCAAGGCGGTGCACCAGGCGCATCCGGCCCTCGCGGTCGGGGATGACGGCGGGCACGTCGGCCAGCTCGTCGTCGATCCACACGGGCAGCGCCACGCGGTATTCCTTCGGAATGTCGATCACGGGTTCCGGATTCCTCTCAGTGGGCGGCGGGCGCGGTGACGTGTTCGGCGACGGCGCGCGCGGCCCGTACGGCGGTCACCGCGCCGGCCAGCGTGACGTTGGCGGCCATCGCGGTGGGGATCACGCCGTTGCCTGCGACATACAGGTTGTCGAAGTCCCACACCCGGCCGTCGGGGTCGCACACGCTGGAGCCGTCGTCGGCGATGCCGGCCCGGACGGTGCCGGTCTGGTGCAGCGACGAGCCGGGCGGGAGCAGGGCCAGTTCGGTCTCGGGATCGAGCGTGCCGAACTCCTCGGCGAGCGACCGGACTTCGTCGAGCGCACGGCCGATCAGCGCCCGGTCGGCGTCGGAGTAGCCGAACTCGACCGTGATCCGTGGCATCCCGGCGAGGTCGGTGTCCGACTCCGAGAAGACGAGCCGGTTCTCGGGGCGGGACTCGACGGGTGCGTACAGCGACAGGCCCACCGAGTGTGCGAGAGGGCTGCCGGCTTCATCCACATACGTGCTGTTCATGATCTGGCCGTGGAACGGCTGTGCCGCTCCGTTCTGCGGCAGCCAGAGCGAGTCCGTGGCGAACTCGCCGGGGCGCGGCAGGGGCAGGGCGTCGAGGCCGATGCCGAACCGGTCGAGGTCGAGCAGCACCCGACCGCTGATGAACGCGTGCTCGTTGAGGTGACGCCCCAGTGCCTCGGGCCGTATGCCGGACGCGAACAGCAGCTGCGGGGTGCGCAGCGCGTCGGCGCACACCACCACGGTCTCCGCGCGCAGCTCGTACTCGGCACCATCGGCGACACGACGCAGCCGGGCGCCGGCGACCCGGCTGCCGTCGGTGACGAGGGCCGTGGCGAGGGTGCCGGTGAGGAGCGTGAAGGCCGGGTCCCCGCCCACCGCGATCGGCGGGAAGACCGTGCCCGGAGCCGTGCGCGGCATGGGCCCCGCGGGTGTCGCGGTGACCGCCATCGGCATCGGCTGCGGCCGCCGGTCGTCCGGTCCGACGCCGTCGTAGTGTCGGCTCAGCACGTCAAGTACCCGCTGCCCGACCGGAGTCGGGCCGATGGCGGCGGGCGCGACCGCGAGCAGTCGGCGCGCGGTGTCCAGATCCTTCGCCCAGCGGTCCGGGTCGCCGAAGTCGAACACCTCGTCCCCGGCGGGCCAGGGTGTCGCGGCGGTCCAGTGCACGCCCATGCCGCCCGCATTCCACGCGAGCGCGGCAGCCGGCATCGCCTCGGCGTCCTCGCCGAAGGCGAGTGCGTGGAACATGCCGGGCGTCAGGCCGCTGATGCTGTCGGCGACGTCGCGCACCACCTCGGCGCCCGTGTACAGGCCCTGGACACCGGTTGCGACCTGTTCGTTGTAGCGCGACCACAGCGCCGGGTCGTCGAGGTCGTGCAGGTGCAGGCCCGGGGCCGCGCCGATCGGCCGGCCGCCGTCGACCATGGTGATGTCCAGCGCCGGATCGGTGTCCCGCAGCAGCCGGGCCACGACGGATCCCATGATGCCGCTGCCCACGATGAGAACGCCGGTCCTACTGGTGCCGGTCATGGTCGGACTCCTGTCCTGTGGAACTTGGTGTGAGGGGAGAGTGCGGAAGACGGTGTGCGATCACGCGCTCGGGACGAGCGGGCCGAACAACTCGGTGTCCATGTGGTCGAGCACGAACTTGACGGCGCCGATGAGCGGGCCGTCGGAGCCCAGGGCGGTGGCGCGCAGTTCGACGGCGGGCGTACGGGCACCGCGCATCGCCTCGCGCACCCGGGGCAGCAGTACGTCGGCCGCGTCCTCCAGCCCACCGCCGAGCACGATGAGCGACGGCGCGATGGTCCACGACAGGGTGGTGAGGATCGACGCGATGTTCTCCACGAACTCGTCGACCTCCGCGAGCGCCGCCGCCTCGCCGTCCCGGGCCGCGGCGAAGCGGCCGAGCGCGATCCGCCGTCGGGCCGGATCCGGTGAGGTCAGCCACGCCACGGGGCGGTCCTCCACCGAGCCGGCCCGCAGCGACACCGCCTCGGCGATCTCGCCCGCGGCGCCTTCGAAGCCGCGGTGGACGTCACCGCGTATGAGGATGCCGAGACCGGTCCGGTTGCCGAGCATCGCCCACACGACGTTGTCGTGGTCACCGGCCGCGCCTCGCCAACGCTCGCCGAGCGCACCGAGGTTGGTGTCGTTGTCCGCGAACCACGGCATGGCGACGCGCCGCCCGAGTTCCTTGGGCAGACGCACGCCTTCCCACTGCGTCGTGTACACCAGGCGCCGTACGACGCCGTCGTCGTCGATCGCGCCACCGCTCGCGATCGCACCGGCCCGCAGCCGGTCCTCCGTCCCGCCCGCGTCGCGGAGCGCCTCCAGCACCAGCGCGGCTGCGTCGTCGAGCGTGGCCTCGGGATCCTGGTAGTCACGCAGCGGCCGGTGCGCCCGGCCGACGATGCGGCCGCGCACGTCGGCGACGACCGCGGACCCGTTCAGGGTGGTGATGCGCACCGCCGCCAGCAGCGCGTGGTCGGCCCGCAGCTCGTACCGGCGGGCGGGGCGCCCGGCGGAGCCGCTGACCGGCACCCGGTCGAGTTCGCTCACCCAGCCCGCGTCGACGAGCGAGTCCAGGATGAGTTCGATGGTGCGACGGGACAGGCCGACCCGCTCGGCGAGCTCGGCCAGCGTCATCGGCCCGGCCGACACCGCCAATGCACGAAGGATCACCGAGGTGTTGACCCGCCGCACGGCGCTCTGGTTCATCCCGGGCATCAGCACGCCTCCGCCGTACCGGACCCGGCAGGTACCACCGGGTCGAACACGCCTGTGGTGTCGGCCGTCGGCTCCGCCCCGGGCCCGCCGTACTCGCGGGCGGGGTCGCCGGGCCTCCCGGTCGCCGGCTCCCAGGCCGGCGACCGGCCGTGGACGAACGCCACCAGGTCGGCGTGCATGGCCGTGGCGAGTTCCGCGGGCGGCCGCGTTCCGAGGGCCTCGGCGGTACCCGGCGCGTCGAGCACGTCGAAGAAGAACGGGATGTCGGCACAGTGCACGGCGCCACCGAGTACGGGGGAGGGCCATTCGAAGGAGTACAGCCAGGTGCCGGCGGTGGCGTCGCGACGTGAGGCGGCCGCGCGCGGACAGGCGGCCCGGAACAGGGTGTCCGTCACCCGGGTGCCCGCTGCGCGGGCGGCGGCATTGCGGCTGCCCGGGGCGCCACCGTCGAACTCGTCGCCCGTCGCGCCGAGCAGCAGCGGTACGCCCTGCCCCTGTACGGCCAGTCCATCGGCGACGGGCACCGGAAGGATGTCGTCGCCGACGAACGGACCGAGCACGAGCGGGTCGTCGTCGCCGGCTTCGCCGCGCAGGAGATGGACGCCCTGCTGGACGCGTTCCACCGTGAGGCCGCCGAAACCGGCGCGCGTCGGCGGCACACCGAGCCGGTCGCCGAGCCGTACGACGAAGTCGCGCGCGGCGTCTTCGCGCGACTCGAAGAAACCGCCGGACACACTGACCGCGCGGCGGAAACGACCACTGCCGACGCGCGAGGAGAGCAGCGCGAGCACCGCTCCGCCGCCCGCCGACTGGCCGGCGACGGTGACTCGGTCCGGATCACCGCCGAACGCCGCGATGTTCTCCCGCACCCAGTCGAGCGCGAGCAGCAGGTCGCGCAGCCCGAGGTTCGGGGGTACGCCGTCCAGCGGGGCGAACCCGTCCACGCCGAGCCGGTAGCCGGGCGTCACGGTGACGATTCCGTCGCGGGCGAAGGAGCGGCCGTCGTACCACGGACTGGCCGGGCTGCCCGCGAGGAAGCCGCCGCCGTGGATCCACACCAGCACGGGGCAGGACTCACCGTCCACGGGGGCGACGACACTCAGGTTCAGTACGTCGTCGCCCGGCACCGACGGCTCCGGAATGGTGGTCGTGGCGAACAGCGGCACGCGCTGCGAGGTGGCGCCGTGCCGGGAGGCGTCGAACGGCTGTGTGAACCGGCTGCGTGGCACCGGCGCCGCGAACCGCCGCGCACCGACGGGTGCTTCGGCGAACGGGATGCCGAGGAAGCGCCGTACCCGGCCGGTGCGGCGGCCGATGATCGTGCCGGCGGGAGCCTCCATCACGTCCACCCCCTCCACCGCGGTCACCGCATTCCCGTTCCGGCGACACCCTGCACGAAGTAGCGCTGCAGGAAAAGGAACAGCACCAGCACCGGCAGCATCACGACGATCGCGCCGGCGAGCATCAGGCCGTAGTCGGTGACGTGCGCGGCGGCCTGGCTGGTTGCGGCCAGGCCCACCGGCAGCGTGTAGCTGGAGGTGCTCTGGGCGACGATGAGCGGCCAGATGAAGTTGTTCCACGAGAAGAGGAACGACATGATCGTGATCGTGGCGACGGCAGGTCCCGCCAGCGGCAGGAAGATCCGGAAGAAGATCCGGAACTCGCCCGCCCCGTCGATCCGGGCCGCTTCCAGCAACTCGTCGGGGATCGACAGGGCGTACTGCCGCATGATGAAAACGGACAGCGGCAGCGCCGCACCGGGCAGGGCGATACCGGTGAGGGTGTCCGCCAGGCCCATGTCGACGGTGATCACGAACTGGGTGACGAACACCGTGGTGAACGGCACCATCATCGCCGCCATGACCGCGCCGAACGCGATCCGCTTGCCCGCGAAGTCCAGTTTGGCGAGTGCGTAACCCGCGGCCGACGCCGCCACGATGTTGCCGGCGACGACGATGACCGCGACCACGATGCTGTTGACCAGGAACCGGCCGAAGCCCTCGGTCTGGAACAGCCGTACGAAGTTGTCGAGGGTGACGTGGTGCGGAAGCCAGGCGCCGGGGTCGGAGCGGATCTCGTCGAGGCCGCGCAGCGAGCCGCTGAGCACCCAGACGAACGGCAGCACCGTGAGCAGCGCGCACAGCACGAGCGCGCCGTACAGCAGGGGACGGGCGACGGACCACCGGCGCACCCGCGTCCGTTCCTCTGCCAACTCGGCATTCCGTGGTGCGGCGATGGTGGTCATGCGCGAGGCCTCAGCATTCGGAACTGGACGATGCTCACCAATGTCACGAGCAGGAGCATCACGAAGGACGCCGCCGAGGACATGCCGAACTCGCCGGCCCCGAACTGGTGGTAGGTGTACAGCGCCATCGACTCCGTGGAGCCCAGCGGGCCGCCGCCCGTGAGCAGATACGGCTCGTCGAACACCTGGAGGTAGAACACGGTCAGCAGTACCGACGCCATCAGCGTGGTCGGCATCAGCAACGGCACAGTGATGTGCCTGAGCTGCCGCCACCGGCCGGCCCCGTCGAGGGAGGCGGCCTCGTACACGTCCTGCGGCACCGCCTGCAGACCGGCGAGGAACAGCACCATCGCGATGCCGAAGTTGCGCCAGACACCGAGGGCGATGACCACGGGCATGGCCAGATGCGTGTCGTCCAGCCAGTTCGGCCCGGCGAAACCGACGGCGCCGAGCACCTTGTTGACGGTGCCGTCGGTGTTGAAGGCGTACTGCCAGATCATGGCGACGGCCACGACGTTCGTGACGACCGGCGCGAAGAAGACGGTGCGGAAGGTGCCGCGCAGCCGCCGGATGCCGGAGTTGAGCGCGAGGGCGAGCACGAACCCGAGCACCATCGTCAACGGCACACCGACGGCCACGAACAGGACGGCGTTGAGGATGTCCCGCAGGAAGGTCGGGTCCTCCAGCAGCCGGAGATAGTTCTGGAGTCCGGTGAAGTCGACGGCGAGCGGATGACGCAGGTCCGTGCCCCGAAGATCGGTGAGGCTGAACCCGAGCGCGGCCATGGCGGGTATCGCCGTGTAGAGCAGGAACACCAGGGCGAACGGCGCGAGGAACAACCAGGCGACAGCCGTTCGGCGGGCGCCCCGGGGCCGACGCGCACCGCGCGGCGTCGTCGGCCCGATGGCGGCGGTCATCCGCGGATCACCCCTTGCCCGCGCCGAGGCTCTCGGCGTACGCCTGGACGTTCGCGGCGGCCTTCGCGGCCGTCCCCTTGCCCTTGGCCACGGCTTCCATCTCCTTGCCCAGCCGGGTGGCGACCTGCTGCCAGTTACTCACCTGCGGAAACGCCCGGGTGTTCTTCAGCTGCGTGAGGAAGGCGTCCAGCAGCGGCTGGCCCGCGATGGCAGGATTGGCCCAGGCGGAGGCGACGGCCGGCAGCGAGCTGTACGCCTTGTACTGCGCCACCTGGGTGCTCGGCTTGGAGATGTACCGGATGAGCTTCCAGGCCGCGTCCGCGTTGCCGCTGTCGGCGAGCACACCCCAGCTGCCCCCGGCGGAGAAGGAGACGCTGCCCGACGATCCGGCCGGAAGGGGTGCGGTGGCGACGTGGGACGCCGTCCAGCCGGTCTTCTTCGCGACTGCGTCGAGCTGGCCGATGACCCACGGACCCGTGATCATGCAGGCGGTCCTGCCCGACACGAAGTACGGCTGCGCGTCGAGGAACGTGGGCCCGGCGGTGTCGGCGATACCCGAGGTGAAGAACGACGCGTTGTACTTGATCGCGTCGGCCATCGCCGGCGTGTCGAGCGTCCACTTGCCGCCGGACGAGAGCAGCGAACCACCCGCCTGCCATGCGTACATCGCGACGTCCTGGCCGTTGAAGATGTCCCAGCCGATGTCCGCCCCGAGCGCGTGCCGGGCGCCGGCGCGTTGGAGCGCCTTGAAGAAGGGCACCACCTCGTCCCACGTGGCCGGAGCCTTGACACCCGCCTGCTTGGCGAGGTCGGAGCGGTAGACCAGCGCGTAGGTGTAGGCGTACCAAGGCACCGTGTAGGCGACGTTCTTCATCACACCGGCGTCCCACAGGCTGGGGAAGAAGGACTTCGGGTCGGCCACGCCGTCCGGCACCGGCCGCAGGATCGACGGATCGAGGAACTGCGCCTGCGACTCGGGGAAGAACTGGGCGACATCGGGTCCCTTGCCGGCGGCGATCGCGGCCTGGAGCTTGGTGTAGTAGTCGGCGTTCGGGATCAGTGTGAACTTCACCGTGAGCTTGGGGTTCGCGGCCTTGAAGGGCTTGATGACCTTGTCGAGCACGTCGGCATCGCCCTGGGCGGCCCAGACGTTGACCGTGCCGGTGGCCGGGGAGTCGTCAACGGGTTCGGCGGAGGACGTCGCAGCTTTCGCAGTGCCGCGACCGCAGCCTGCCAGGGCGAAGCTGCCGAGCAGAGCTGTGCCGGCGGTCAGCTGTAGGACACCGCGTCTGGAGGGATTGGACACGCTGGGCTCCTGTCTCATGGGCGCTGAGCACAGTGGAGGAATTTCGGGGGAAGTAGCGATTTTGGTCCGACGGGACCTGATGTCCGAGGGAGCCAGCTGGAGGCGATGGCCCTTTACGGCGTTGCAGCGACGGTATGGGCGACTGGTTGCGGTGACATCGCGTATCCATCACCGTGAAATTTCGGAACTTGTAGCAAAATCTCTGGGGACCGCGCTCGGCCCTGAACGGCCAAGGGCATCACCCGCGTCCGGTGCGCGCCGAAAATCGCATCGCTACTGGTCGCGGCTCTGCACCAGCCGGCAAACCGCCCCACCCCGCCCGGCCCGGTTGCGGCATCCCGCCCTGCTTCCCGGCCTCATGTGTGCTGAATCCGTTTCGCGGCGTGCGGCTCCGCGGACCACGACTGTCAGGCCACGAGCCGCTGCATGCCCGTCAGGCCGCGCTCTCCGGCGCGGCGTTCCGCCGCCAGGATTGCAGGTGTGTAGACCGCAGGCGGCCGCGCCTGCGTCGTAGATCGGGATGTCGCCGACCATGAGGGTGGCGCGGGGGGCGGTGCCGAGGTCGGCGCAGGCTTTGAGGAACAGCTGCGGGTCGGGTTCTTCACGGCCCCGCTCGTAGGAGATGACGCAGGCGGCGGTCAAGGTGTCCAGCCCGTGGTGGGCGAGGTGGGTGCTTAGGTCCCAGGCGAAGTTGCTGACGATGGCGACGGGCAGTCCGCGCTCGCGCAGGGCGCGCAGCACCGGTTCGGTGTCGGGGGTGGGGTGCGCCCGCCCGGCGGTCAGGTCGGACTGACGGTGGGGGCGGGCGGGGTCCAGCGGTGGGTGCGGGGAACGGCAGAGGAGACGCCGTAGTCCCTTTTCAGCTGCTCCGGAATCGCGTAGTGCATGACGCGGCCGCGGGTGAGCGAGGACAGTTCGAAGATCGTGGTGAAGTGGCCGAGGCGGTCCAGGGCCCAGGCACCGAGGGGGAAGCGGTCCTCGATGGTCTCCAGGACGCCGAGCAGGGGCGGGACGGCCTTGACGACGGTGTCCCAGGCAGTGCGCGGGACGTCCAGCCAGTCGGCGCAGGTGTCGCCGATGAGGTGGCGGATCAGGGCGGAGACGATCGGGTCGAACAAGGTGCCCGGGACGACTTCCTCGTACAGATCGATCAGTTGCCGGGTGAGATGCGCGCCTTCCTCGCTCGGCCCCATGTGTCGGGTCATGTACAGGTCCATGAACTGGCGGGCGGACTCCAGGTCCTTGGGTGCCTGGCTCTGATCGACGCCGAGCATGGCGCCGACCACCCGCCAGGCGTAGAAGTACGCTTCCGCCCCGTCGACGCTCATGTGGATGTTCAGCCGGTGCAGGGAGTCCAGCACAAGCAGCGAGAACAACATCTGACCGCCGATCATGTCCTCCTGACAGATCGGCACCCCCAGGCTGTCGACGTCCCAGCGGTTTTCCTGCTTGAGGTGGTGGCGGATGGAAGCGTGCAGCAGGCGGACTTTCTGGGCGGCGGGAATGAAGCTGCTGCCTGCCTCGAATGCCCCAGGTTGCATGAGGTAGACGGTGAACTGCCCGGTCTCCGCCATCCGCTTGGAGGGGTACTTCAGCGAGTGCGTCGCCGACAGCAGCTTCGCCACGTGCGGGACCACGTAGCAGGCGGGCATGGAGGCGAAGGACAGCGCTGTGGAGATGTGCACGTTGTTGTCGACGAAGAACAGCCTGGCCTTCTCCATCTCACCCCAGTCGACCCACGCTGGTGGTGCGCTGGTGGCCTGCAGGTATTCCCGCGCCACCTCGGGAAGACCATCGGGCAGCGGTGCGCCGGCGGTCGACACGTAGCGCATCAGAGTGTTGAACTTTCCCACCTCCCCACGCTCGAAGAGAGTGGCCACTGTTGCGTCGGCGAGTTCGTCACCGCTCTGCCGCAGCGCGTCCATCGACGCATCGGTGTAGGTCATCACAAGCTCCTTGTCCTGAGCGGAACATGCGGGGCCGAACAGGCACCGGGCGCGGCGTCCCTCCGCCGAGGTCAGTGCTGGCGCACGGTTGCGGAACGCGCCAGGCCGGTAAGGGCTCGTGCGGCGTGCGCCGGGATGTCCATGTCGTCAAGAGCGCGGGTGGCTTCCTCGACCCGTGCACCGATCATCTGCTCGATCCGGTCGGGTGCCTTCAGCCGGCTCATCACCGCGCGTACGGCGTCCAGGCCGTCCGCCCCCAGATAGCGCCGGCCCAGCAGCGTGCGCAGTTGCTCCCGCTCGGTCTCGTCGGCCACTCGCCAGGTCTCCGCCAGCAGGGTGGTGGGCCGGTGTGCGCGCAGGTCGTCCATGTTGGTCTTGCCGGTCAGCGCCGGATCCCCGAACAGACCGAGCAGATCGTCTCGCAGCTGGAACGCCTCGCCCAGCGGCAGCCCGTAGCAGGAATAGCCCTCGCGCATCCGCTGCCCGGCGCCGGCCAGCGCACCGCCGATCAGTAAAGGCTGCTCGACGGTGTACTTCGCGGTCTTGTACCGGATCACCTGCAACGACTCCGCCGTGTCCGGCTCTGCACCGGTGCGCAGCACCTCCAGGCACTCACCCGCGATCAGCTCCCGGGCCAAGGCCGCCCACAGGGGACGGGCTCGGGCCAGGTAGGCCGCGGGCAAGCCACTGGTGGCGAACAGCTGACCGGCCAGTGACATCAGCAGATCGCCCACCAGCATCGCCAGCGACCTGGCCGCGGTCGTGGCACGGGGGCGACGACGCAGGGCGGCTCGCAGGGCGACATGTGCGGTGGGCCGGCCGTGCCGCAAAGGGCTGTCGTCGATGATGTCGTCGTGCACGACCGCGGCGGCGTGCACCAGCTCCATGGAAGCCGCCGCCCGCACCAGAGCGTCGCTGTCAGGCTGACCGGCGGCCCGCCAGCCCCAGTAGCAGAACGCCGCCCTCAGCCGCTTGCCATGCGCCACGGCAACCTCGACCTGCTCGGCCACTGGGCCCAGGTCCGTGTCGATCGCCAGCAGTTGATCCGCCTCGTGCGCCACGAACCGGCTCAGCACCTCGTCGACGCGGGACTTGAACACGGCCGCCTCATACCGGTCATCCACAGTCGGCAGCCCGCCGCTCCAGGGCCTTCCGGGCGAGGACCTCCAGATGGGCGGGCGGCACCGCCGCGTACCGGTCCAGCGCAAGCTGCCCGCGAGCCTTCACATCCCGCTCCGCGTCAGCCGCCAGTTCAGCCACGTCCGAGCGGCGCAGCAATCCGCGCACGGTGCCGGTGGCCGAACCGAGAGCACACACCGCCAGGTCGGCAAGGCCCGCCACCAACAGCATTGTCTGCTCGGCCGCATCCCCGCCACGCCCGGCTTCTTGAGTCACGCCATCCCCCCACCAACCGATCAACGAGGTGGCGCGGTCACCCGCCACCGCTCACAGCGTCGCGTCCCCGCGAGGGGAAACCAGGAACAACTCACCATCGGGTGATCACGCCGAAGATGTGTGCGTATCTCCTGTCCCGCCGGCCCGAGCACCTCGTTGCCCCTTGGGTTCGGCGCGGCACGATCCGCATGTGTGCCGCAAGCACAAAGGCCCTCCCGTCCGCCGGACGAAAGAGCCTCTGACCAGGTGCTTCTCTGTGCCCCCGGCAGGATTCGAACCTGCGACACCCGCTTTAGGGGCATGATCATACGTTTTCTGATCCGTCCTCCGTAGGCTTGATATTTCGCTGTTTGTGCAGGTCAGCGGCCTGCTGAGGGCGGCTTGGGTAGTGATCTTCCGTGATCCTTCATGGGGCTTCTTGGTCCTGCTGTTCCCAGCAGGTTCCCAACTGAGGTCGTGGGAACTGCTCTCCGGGAGTCGACAGAAGTGTCTATGCAGGTTTGTGTCCCTCAGTCGGACTCCTTTGAGCACCGCAGATGCTTTGAGGGGAGCAACGGGCTCGGTCCCCTGACCCGGGCTCGGGCCACCGTTCGGACCAGGTCGCACTGCACGCTGTACGGACCCATCATCGCCGCAGTGCCTCCACCGGTTCGATACGGGAGGCCCTCCATGCCGGATAGAGCCCGGCCAGGATGCCGGTGGCGAGCCCCACCAGAGGGGCGGCCGCGACCGTGCCCGGGTGCAGGATGGGAGTCCAGTGGCGAGCCAGGGCCACACCGACCACGGTGAGTACGCCGAGGCTGGTGCCGACGAGTCCGCCGAGTGCCCCCAGCGTTCCTGACTCGGCCAGGAACTGGGCGGTGATGTGGCGGGCGCGAGCGCCCAGGGCGCGCCTCAGGCCGATCTCGCCCGTCCGCTCCAGCACCGCGACGAGGGTGGTGTTGGCGATGCCGACCGCGCCGATGACCAGGCAGATCCCGGCCAGCAGCAGAAACAGCTGACTCAGGTCGGAGCCGACCCCGGAGCGCAGACCGCGCGGGTCCGGCGGCGGTATCGCCTTGAGGTACTCGGGGTGGTCGGGCCGCAGCGCCGTCGGGGCCTCTTCCGCGACCTGTCGGGCGGCACCTAGATCCGTGGCGACCAGCATGCTCGCCTCGGCGGGCCCCGGCCGGCCCCACAGCTCCTCCGCTGAGGTGCGCGGAACCACCACGCTGAGCAGCAGATCGGGCTTGCGCTGCACGTCCTGGACGATGCCGACGACGGTGAACGGCTCGTCCCCGATGAACACCGCCGGATGCGTCTGGAGCGTGGTGATCCCGAGCTGCGCGGCCGTCGCCTCGCCGATGACCGCGACCCGGCCCCGGCGGGCCATTGCGTCGTCGTACAGCCGCCCTTCCGCCAACGTCGGCACGGCTGCCCGGAGCACCCCGGGCGAGGCGGCGACCACATCGATCGACTTCCCTTCAGCTTCGGCAACGGGAGCCGACCTCACGGTGGAGGCCCGGTCGTCGCGCACCGTCCAGAAGACCCCGGCGGCCCGCACCCCGTTGACGCGGCGTATGCGGGTATCGGCGTCCTCGGGGAAGGTGGGCCCGATCAGCCCGTCGGGGTCGTGGACGGCGTCCTGAACGGTCACCTCGGTGGCGGTGAGCGCGTTGAACCGGGAGTCGATCTGGGAGGACGTGGTGGAGGTCAGCCCGAGTATCGCGACGAAGGTGCCGACACCGAGCACGGTGCCGAGGGCGGTCAGCGCCGACCGGGCGGGGCGCTGGAGCATCCCGGCGCCGGCCTCGGAGAACAGGTCGCGCAGCGTGAACGAGGAGCGGTCGATACCCGCCGCTCTGTTCTTGTGCGCAGCTGATGTCATACGGCTGCGGCCTCCCGGCGCTCTGTGAGCACGCCGTCGCGGATGGACACGGTCCGTCCGCCGCGCGCGGCCACCTCCGGATCATGTGTGATCAGTACGACGGTCAGCCCTTCCGCGTGCAGTTCCTCCAGCAGTTCGAGCACGGTGTGGGCGTTGGCCGAGTCCAGGTTCCCGGTCGGCTCGTCGCACAGCAGCAGCGACGGCCCGCCCGCGAGGGCGCGGGCGATGGCGACCCGCTGACGCTCGCCTCCGGACAGCCGGGTGGGCAACGAGTCGACACGGTGTCCGAGCCCGACCCGGATCAGCGCCTGCCGTGCCCGCGCCCCCCGCTCTGCCCGGGCGACGCCGCTGTACATCATGGACATGGCGACGTTGTCCAGTGCCGAGCGGTGCGGCAACAGATGGAAGGCCTGGAAGACAAAACCGATCCTCCTGCCCCGCAGCGCCGTGCGGTCGGCATCGCGCAGTGCTCCGGTGTCGTGCCCGTCCAGCAGATACGTCCCGTGTGTGGGGGCGTCCAGCAGCCCTGCGATGTTCAGGAACGTGGACTTGCCGGAGCCGGAGGGGCCGACGACGGTGACGAAGTCCCCACGCCGCACCGTCAGATCGCAGGGCTTGAGCGCCGCCACCGGCGGCGTTCCGGGATAAGTCAGCCCGACGTGGCGGAACTCGATGACCGGGGGTGACGAGAGGGAATCCGTCACGAACCGCTCCCCTCCCGCTTGATCCCGGTGACCACCTGCTCGCCCTCTGCCAGCCGGGCCGAGCCCACGGGCTCGACGGCCACGAACCCGTCGCCGGCCGTTCCGGTACGCACCTCGACCCGCCGTTGCCGGCCGCCCGCCTCGACGGCGGTGACGGTGGTACGGCCGTCGGCTCCGGCGGTGAGCGCGGTGATCGGCACGACCAGCGCCTTGCCGTCGGTGCGGGCCGCCTCGATGGTCAGTCGGACGTCCTGTCCGACCAGCTTCGGGTCCAACGGCCGGTCCGGGTCGGCCCGGAGCAGATAGCCGCTCTGCCCCTGCTGACCGGAGGCCGTGCTCTGTTCCCCCGACGAACCGCTCTGCCATTCGCCCCCGTCGCCGCCCGGCGCGGTGAACGACTCGGCCAGGTAACCCACCGTCGCACGGGCCTCGGCTCCGGTCACCTCGGAGTAGATGCGCACCCGCTGGCCCTTGTGGACCAGACCCTTCTGATGCTCCTGCAGATAGGCCCGCACCTGCAGGCGGCCGGCCGACACTGTCATCACCGTGCCGTCGACCGGCGCCCCGACCCGCCCTGCCACGGAGTCCACGCGCGCGGGGAACCCCTGAAGGAAGACGACCTCACCGGCGGGCAGCCGCGGCCCCGCCGCGGACTTCGCCGTGGCCAGATCCGCTCGCGCCTCGGCCAGATCGTCCCGGGCGTAGCCGAGGTTGCGCTCCGCGTCCGCGCCGTCGGCCGCCTCGGCTTCAGCCACCGCCCGCTTGGCCTGGGTCACCGCCTTCTCGGCGGCTTTCACCCCTTCCCCGCCGTCGTCGAGGGCGGGCAGCGGATCGTAACCGATGGCGGCATAGAAGGAGTTGAGGGCGGTCTTGGTGCCGGCGCCGAACGTCCCGTCGAGGTCGCTCCCCGTACCGTGGCCGAGGGCACGCAACGCCCGTTGCAGCTGCCTGACGTCGCTGCCCATGGCGCTGGGCTTCAGGTCCCGGTACATCGGAACCTTGCCCGGCAGTACGAACACCGGCCGACCCGACACCTCCAGGACCACCTGCCCTGCTTTGACGGTCGCCCCCTGTTTCACCGGCAGCTTCGTGACGACCGGACTGGCGGCGTCCGCCCCGCCGGACATCTGAGGTGCCACGTCCACGCTCTGACCGGCCACCACCTGCCCGCGGACGATGACCGAAGAGGTCAGGACCCGGTACTCCACCGGCGAGGTGAGCACGCTGCGCTCCGGCGGCCGTGCCTCGGCGGCGGCCTGGGCAGGTGACTTGATCACCGTGGCGGCCAGCATGCCGCCCACGGCGAGCAGGGCGGCCGCGCCGGCGACGGTGGCGGCCCACCGGCCGCGCCGCGAAACTCCGGCGCCGGGGGCCGCCTCCGGTGCTTCGCGGTCGATTCCTCCCGTGCCTCTGTCTGCTCCATGTGAGGTCAGCCGCCGACGATCCCCGGCCCGTCGGCAGGCGAGCACTTGGCCGCCACATCGGCGAAGTCCCGCTTCACCTTTGCGACCAGCTCATCGCTGAGCTTGATCTCCGCGGTCTTCGGGTCGGGGTCCGGGTATTCCGGAACTCCGTTCTTCCGGAAGCAGGCAGTGATCTTCCGGGCTGCCTCGAGCGCGTCGGCGGAGGCCTGGCCCTGAGTGCTTTCGGGTAGCTTGCTCCGACACTCGTCCTCGGCCGCCTGCTGCTTTGCGGCACCTGCCGCGGCAGCCTTGTCCTTGTCGACCCGGAGATGGCCGCTGTCGGTGACCTCCAGGGCCATGCCCTGCTTCTCCAGACACCGGTAGTAGGCCACTTCCTGCGCATCGGCAGCGGATGCGCTCGGCGCCGCACCGTCCTGGGCGTCGCCCGAGGCCGAGCAGCCGGCCGAGAGGACGCCCGCAGCCAGGGCAGCAAGCAGGAGCTGGGTTCTTCGACGGGCAGACGGCATCGCAACTCCAGTTGCCAGACCAGGGGATGGGCGCAGACAGCGCAACAGCGGGGACCGCAACTTACGGCATGACCGTTTTTCGATCAACCGTTTGCAACTCCTTGACGGACCTTCCGACGGATGATCACAATCAGCCATCCCCCCACTGCGCATCCCGAGTTGACTTCTCTCCCAGGAGTGAGGTGAGCAGGACCAACGCAGTGCGTTTTGCCGCCGGGGCCACGCTGGCCGCGACCATGTTCGCCGGTACCGTTCTGACCGGCGCGGGAAGTGCCTACGCCGCCACGAACCTCAACGGCCGCCTCGAGTCCGGCGAATTCGGCCTCTACTACAACTCCGGCGGGCTCGGCTGCGTCCGGGACAGCTACTACGACGACAACACCTTCGTCGGCGACAACTTCAAGGACCCGAACAGCGTCAACTGCGCCGGTGAGGGCCAGACAACCAACGACAACACCGCTTCCTACTGGAACCGGGACGCCTACCAGTGGGAGGTGGACACCGACGCCTACCGGAGCGGCATCAAGGGCTGGATTCCGTCCGGCTACTCGGGTGATGCGTCGTCCAACTTCAAGAACGAGATCTCCTCGAACTACATCGACTGGTGATCTTCCACTGATCTTCCACGGGCGGGATCCGGTTCAGCGCCGGATCCCGCCCGGCCACCCCTGAGGGTCTTTGATGTCCTTGCCTGTCCGCCGCGTTCCGCGGCTCCTCGTCACCCTGTCAGCCGCCGCCGTGGCGGTGACCGGGTGCTCCGTCGGCGGCGGCACCACGCACGGGGCATCGGAGCCCGAGGTCTCAGCCATACCGGTTCTGACAGACTCCGCCGATCTGGCGCTCCCGCTCGATGCGTACGAGGCGACCCCCGAGGAGCGGCAGTTGCTGGTGAAAGCCCAGCAGGTCCTGACCACACGATGCATGGACCGGCTCGGCTTCGACTACCAGCAGCCGCAGCAGTCCGGAGCGGCGAAGGAGTCGCCGAACAGCCGACTCTACGGGGTCACGGACCCGGCGACAGCCGCCCGATACGGCTACCGCAGCCCCGAGGAAACACAGTCCGGCGCCACCAGGGCAAAGGCCGAGCCCCTCAGCAAGGCGGAAGAGACCGCCCTGTTCGGGGCCCCCGATCTACGGCCCGCCGAGTTGCCGAAGAGCCAGCAGGAAGCAGAGCGCGAGAGCGGCGACGGAGGCGTACCCGTAGGTGGGTGCACCAGGGAATCCTTCCTCAAGCTCTACGCCCCGGACCCGAAGAGTGTGGACGTCCTCTACGTCTTCCAGCTCAAGTCCGAAGCACAGACGAGGGCCCGTACCGACTCGCGCACCGAGCAGGTGAACGCACGCTGGTCCGCGTGTATGGCCAAGTCCGGATATCAGGCCAAGGAACCGATGAAGGCGGCCGAAGAGCTCGGCTTCACCGATGCCGAGCTCGCAGGGCCCGAGGCGATCACAGCGGCCACTGTGGACGTGGCCTGCAAGAAGAAAACCAATCTGGTCGGAACTTACTACGCGGTCCAGTCCGCCTACCAGCGACGACTTGTCGAGGAGCATGCCGAGACCTTGAATCTCGCCCGGCAACAACTGCGCGACAGGCTGCGGCTTGCCGCATCCCTTATCTCCTAGCGATGGATTGTCGGTTACGGCCGTGGATATAGCGTGCCGCGGGACGTTCGTGGTGCCAGCGTGGGTGGAACCACTGCGGTCGAAGGCGAAACACCTGGTCGCGAGCGGCTGGCTGCCGGGCCGTTTCACGCTCGCGCAGGGCGTGAGCGGGCCAGTCGGCACTTCTCGGTCCAGGTCATTCCCACCGATCAGAACTGCCCCGGCGGCCAGGGCTCAGCGACTTCTACAACTCCTCGACCAGGACAAGTTCTACGTGGACGTCCTCACGGCCGACGGGAATCTGTACGGGCAGGAGGACACCGAGCCCATCGGACCGATCGCCCCGGTCACCTATCCCACGTGCACGGACAACCGCTCGCCCGCAGTGCAGTCGGTGACGGAGAAGGCACCCCCAACGGACACGTTCTTCGACTACGCACGCATCACCCCGACGACTGGGCCCGGCGGCGGCTCCACCTTCTCGGTCACCCTGCCCGACGGCCGTCGCGGAACGAATACAGCGTGACCCCGTGGAACGGCGGATTCGTCCTGCTCAGCCAGGACAGCACTGAAGCGTTCAGCGGCAAGATCCGCATCTGGTCCAGCTGCAGCAGCCCCTACGGCCCCTTCGGCGCCTGGGTCGGTCACGACGAGGTGTACTGGACCCCCGAAGGGGGCCCTTACGGAAGCTACGCCGACGGAAACGTATTCACGTACAACGCCCATGCCCACCCCACCCTGCAGAACGGGGACACCTGGACGCTGTCGTACAACGTCAACAGCATGGACAACCGCGTCCAACCGGACGCCGCCCACTATCGGGACCCGAGCATCTACAAGCCCCGGTTCGTATCCTTCCGCCTCGTACCGGGCTCCTGACCACACTGCACAACTGACCCGGTGCTCCCGCCCCTTGCGGGGCGGGAGCACCTCCCCCAAGGATGCTTCACATGACCATCAGCGGCGCTTGGGAACGCATCGAAACGTGGCTGCGGAACAACGCCTCGGCAGGCCACGCCTCCCTGCCCGGACCGGCCCCGGTGGCCGAACTACGCATGGCACATACGCAGATCGGTCGCCCTCTCCCGGCCGAGTTGGCCGACTCCCTCCGGTGCCACAACGGATCGGGCAACTTCGTTCTGCCCGTCTACCACCGGTTCAGCGACCTGCACCTGATCGCGCGGGAATACCAGAGCTACCGCCGAGCGGAGGAAGCGATGCGCCGGCGGGCCGAGGAACGGCATCCCAGCGTTCCGAACCAGACTGCCCTTCTGCCCCGAGGCGAGTACTACTACTGGAACCCGGACTGGATCCCCTTCGCCTACGACGAGAGCGGAAACAGCCTGTTCATCAGCCAGGTCGACGACGACACCTTCGGCCGGATCGGCGTGCACGACAAGGAAGACGGACCGTCCTTCAGCGAGAGCCCTGTGTTCACCTCGCTGCCCCACCTCTTGGACGGAGTCGCTCAGGCCTTGAGTGACGGAGTCTTCGAGATCTGGGGAGAGTGGGAGCCCGTCGTCGACGACGATGGCCTTCTGGAGTGGCAGGAGTCGGAACTGGAAGGCGACGTGGTGTGGGATCTGCCACCCCTTCGGCCGGACACTCAAGGCTGATCGAACCATTGTGAGAGGGCGCCCTGCGAAGCGGCGAGCGGGCGTCCCGGGGCAGGCGAGGCCGGCGTGACTACAGATCTTCGGGCAGGAGCCGGAATGCGGGGTGGCCGGTCAGGGGCCTGACCATGCGGAAGTGGTGGTCGGTGGTGAGCAGGGCGTCGGTGCGGTAGGCGGCGGCGAGGGCGACGTTCATGGCGTCGGTGAGGCCGATGCCTTTGCCGCCGTCGGCGTCCGCGTAGCCTTCGGCGACCGCGATCGCCGCGCTCAGGTGAGTGCTGACGGAGGGCACCTCGAAGCGTCGGGTTGCGACGTTGCGTTCGATGAAGCGCGCCGCGGTCAGGGCCTTCTGGGCTCCGGCACGGGTCGAGATCAGGTAGTCCAGTTCGGCCAGGACCATGGGGGAGATGACGAGGTGGCTGGTTGCTGCCAGGGCCTTCTTGTGTTCCTGGTGGCCGGTGAGTTTCGGGTCGAGCAGGCGGTACAGGCCGTTGGTGTCGGCGACGGCGACCAGGCTCACGCGCCCATCCCCTTGAGGGTGTCCTCGATCTCGTCGTCGGTGAGGTCGGGCAGGCCGAGGTCGGGGAGGTCGAGGTCGCCCATGGCGTCGGTCGGGTACGGGGGCACCTCGGTGTCGTTTATCGGGACGACCCGTGCGACGGGGGTGCCGTTCTTGGTGACGGTGACGGTCTCGCCGCGGGCTGCTGCGGCGAGGATCTGGGAGGACTTCTGGTTGAACTCGCGGGCCGTGGTCTCCATGTAGTACATGTTACTATGCGAGTGATGTGCACCGATGGGCACCTCGTGCACATGGAGTGCGGGCCCGAAGCGCGGGACGCCGGGCGGATGCGTCGGAGCGATCGACGTAAAGCTACCTGATGTTACTCATCGTGCCGTTCCCATCAGGTTCCCATTGGGGACAAAAACGCCTCTCCGTGACACTCGCGGAGAGGCGTTATGTCCAATTATATGGCGCTTTGTCGTGCCCCCGGCAGGATTCGAACCTGCGACACCCGCTTTAGGAGCGAGGTGAGGCCAGTGCCGCTCTGACCTGCGAACTGTCCACGTGGGCGGACCAACGGCCGGCTATCCGTCGGCCACCGCCGTTCCCCGTGGCTCCCCGCTGGATCTGGCACGGGTGTGGCACGGGTGTCAACTGATGTTCCTCAACTTGCGTTCGGGGGTTGGCACCTGCGGTGGTGCCCAGCGCGCCACCGCTGAGCAGGGGGAGAGCGATCGGCAACTGTCGTCGCTTGTCAGCGTTGGCCGCTTTCGGACGACCCATAGGCGGCCCGGCCCAGTGCCCGGATGACCCTCTCGCTCGTGGGCCAGATCGCCATCAGGTCGGGGTGTGACCGCCTGCAGCCCTGAGGCGTCTTCTCAGAGCCCGGTGCAGTCCGAATCGAATGTCGTCAATCGTCACAGCCGTCGTCAGGCTGGAGTGCCAACGCTGAAAGAGTCCGAGTAATAAAGGTGCTGTCAGCTTGCTGACTACCCCTCACGAAGGATCGAAGGTAGACCGCTACACCGGGCTGCCGTTCAGGCTAACTCCCTGGCGTAGCATCACAAGATGCACTAAAAGCAAGAATGCGCCAGAGATTAACCCCGGCGCATTCTGTAGATTTGATCACGTCGTTACCGTCTTGGAATAATACACGCTATTGTAGTAGGCGCCGAATTGGATCTTGACGCCCTCGGGGAAGTCCTTGTCGCAGTATCCCCATTTGCCGGCTCCGAGGGTGCTGCCGCACTGGCCCCACCTGCTGCTCCCATTCGACAGTTTCCAGTCGTTGGAAACGCCCTGATTGTCGGCCTTCAAGTCCTTGACGTAGAGGATGTCGCCAGCGGCTTGATAGCAGGCCGTGGTGTTGGGAGTGCTCACGCACACCTGTGTTGCATCCGGGGCGGGGCTGCCAGCCTTTGCGAGATCACCTTCATAATCAGAGGCGGATGCTGTAGTTGTCAGTGGAAGCGTAGCCATAAGAACGGCACCGAGCGTGACAGCTATCCTGAATTTGTTTTTCACAGGTCTCCCCGTTTTTCTGAAATTCAAACACTTGGAGGTCGAAGTTACGCTATCATGTGCCACGTGCTGCGTCTGTCGAATTGTTCCGATCTGGATTTGTCCGCATTGTTGCAATTTGACTCTTTTGGATCGCCTCTGAAATGAACAGGCTGGCTTGATGCCTCGGGGGTATGGCGTCCGCGAAGGCAGCGCGTCTCGCTTCATGGCATGATTGCGTATTTTGACCGCGAATCTGGGCCTTTGTCTGCCACCGCCCTTGTCGTCCTGTCCACGCAGCGGCAAACGTAGATCCAAGTGAACCTGCGACTGCGCCACTGATGGCTGCGATCGCTTTTTGATCCATGGCGCCATCTTGTGCCCGTTCTGAGCGATGCATTCCCTGAGCAACGATTTCGCCCACCACCTACCCCAGCTCCCACCCCGTCCGCCGTCGACCCACGCACCGTGGAGCGGGCGTGGTTCATGGCGTCCAGGTGGAGCGCGCCACTGTACGAACGACCTGGACGCCATGGGCCGCGTCTGCTCGGCTCTGCCTGGGTTGACGGCGGACGGGGTGGGAGCTCCCCACGCACACCACTACGGATCCGCGGCCGCGAATGGCGCCCCCATCCCGGTGCCGGCCGATCCCCCGCCGGAGGCATCGTTCTGACCGTGGCCTGCCCGTCTCGGGCTCTATCGTCCGGGCCGTAACATGCTTGCGGCCCCAGGGGCACGACCCCGGCGCCGTAGGCGCAGAGGGGTCGGGCCCAAGGGGCCAGCCCGCGCTTGCGCGGGCCCTTGATGAGGTAGAGAAACCTGTAACAACTCGCGCTGGCCTACGCGTCGAAGTCGTATTCCAGGATGTAGGAGGCGGCATCGAGCGTCATTTCGTTGATCTCGACGGGGCGCCCTTCGTCCGCGAACGCGGTCCGGCAGATGAGGATGACCGGCGTACCCGCGGAGATGCTCAACTGTCCCGCCTCATGCTTCGTGGGCATGCGTGAGCGGATCTCCTCGCGGAAGTGCACTGGCTTGTGCCCAAGTTCGGCAAGACGGGCATACGTCCCGCCGGGCCCCGTGTCCGCCTGAGTGATCGCAGACCCCGCCACCACCGACGTGGGGAGATAACTCGTCGCGAGCAGAACGGGCTTCCCATCCAGAACGAACCGCCGCCTCCTCACGCACACGGTGTCCTCGTCGCTTAGCTCAAGGACCTGCCGAATGTGTTCCGGTGCTTCCTCTTCGGTCACCGTGACCTGGTCCACGACGAGGGCGCGGTTCTCAATGTCGGCAGACCAGATGGACCGGCCACTACCCCATTGCTCTTGCGCCAGTCGCTGGATGCCTCGGCGCCTGAGAGGGCGGAAAGATCGCACGAAGACACCGGCTCCCTTGCGGGACTCCGCGATGCCTTCGTCTTTCAGCACGCTCAAGGCCTGACGAGCCGTCATGCGGGCCACGCCATGGGTGGCCATGAGGTCGTTTTCTCCCGGAAGTCGATCACCGGGACTGTACTCGCCCGACCGGATCGCCTCACGTAGAGAGTCCGCAATCCGCTGGTACTTCGGCCGACGGTCGTCGTCGGTGGTGGTCATTCGGGAGCCCTCCCTTCTTCTCTAGACAGCCTAGGCCATACATGCGGGCCTTGCCCTCTCGTGTAGCCGCGATCCCGACCCCTCAACATCTCTAGACAGATTCTCTTGACGCCTCTAGAGACGTGTGGCCTACTGGATATGTCTAGAGAGGTCGCGAACGGGCGGCCTCCAAGAACTGAGGGATGGGCTTATGCCGTCGTTCAAGATCGACGTTTCGACCGCTGTGGTGTTCGTGGCGACCGCGCCGGAGCCGAAGATGGTCAACAAGAAGACAGGGGAGCGGGCTGTGGACCGGGAGACCAACGCGAGTCTCTCGACCGTGGGCCTGCTGGTCTCGGACGAGGGGGAGGGGAACCTCTATCAGGTGACCGTGCCGGAGACCGGTCTCCCCGAGGGTCTGGCGCCGGGCATGCCGGTGAAGGTCATCGGCCTGAAGGCCCGTGACTGGGAGAACGAGTTCAACGGCCAGAAGCGGCACGGGATCTCGTTCCGCGCGGTCGCGGTCACCCCAGCGGCCTGATCATGGCCGACCTGACGACGTGGCTTGAGGCCACGGGAGCCGTAGCGGGGGCTGGCGGTGTCGGCTATGCCAAGTACCGCGCCCCCCGCATGTACTGGTCGCTGGTCGGACTGCCCGCCACCTGGGGCCGGTTCACCTTCTCCTACCGCTCGACCATGGATGTGTGCGGGCTGACGGTGCAGCCGTCCGGCCTGCGGGCGTTCATGACGCGCAACGTCGCCCGCCGTGAGGTGCAGCCGGTCGCGCCGAAGATCCGCCGCATGCGGGGCACCATGACCGGACTGCGGGTCACGCTGCGGCTTCCGGCCGGTCTGGAGCCCGCCGACGTGATCGCCTCGACCGAGCGTCTGCGCCACGCCTGGGGTGTGCACGCGGTGCGGGTGAAGGTCACCAAGCCGGGGTTCGTGGAACTGCGGATGACCGGCTACGACGTGCTGCGCCGGGTGCGGATGCCGCGCAAGGCACAGCCTCACGACCTGATCGTGCCGGTCGCGCTGCGGGATGACGGGACCGCGTTCGAGCGGGACTACCGCCAGGTCCCCATGGCGCTGACGTTGGGCGCCAACAACTCCGGCAAGTCCACCTACCAGCGCAACTTGATCAAGGGTCTGGCGCAACTGCCGGTGGCCCTGGTCGGGATGGACTGCAAGCGCGGGGTGGAACAGTCCGCGTACGCGCCGCGCCTGTCGGCGCTGGCGACTAACCCGGACGATGCCGCCTCGCTGGCCGACGTGCTGGTGGCAGAGATGGAAGACCGCTTCGACCTGCTGCAACTGCATGGCGCGTCGGACATCTGGGAGCTGCCGGGCGACTTGCGGCCTGCGCCGATCGTGGTGCTGGTCGACGAGATCGCCGAACTGTTCCTGATCTCCCGCAAGGAGGACGAGGACCGCCGCACGCGCATCGTCACCGCGTTGATCCGGCTGGCGCAGATGGCCCGTGCGGTCGGCATCTACCTGGAGATCTGCGGGCAGCGCTTCGGCTCCGACCTGGGCAAGGGTGCCACCATGCTGCGGGCCCAGCTCACTGGCCGTGTGGTGCATCGGGTCAACGACAAGGAAACGGCCGAGATGGGGCTGAAGGACGTGGCCCCGACTGCGGTGCCGTCCGCGTGCGTGATTCCGGCGGACCGCCCCGGTACGGCCGTGGCCACCGACGCGTCTGGCGGCTGGTGCCGGATCCGTACTCCCGAGATCTCCCGCGAGGAAGTCGCCGCGACCTGCCGGGACTTCGCCCACCTGGTGCCCGACTTGCCGTTCCTGGCACCGTTCCGGCCCGGCGTCTCCGGGCCTACCTCTGACGGCCCCTCGCTGATCAAGCCTGCTCCGGCCGTCGACTGACACCCCCCTGCTTCACCGGTCGGCGCGACCGCATCGCGCCAGGTCCCTACCCCAGCCATGCCGAAAACAAGGAGAAGACGATGTTCCGACGCAACGACACGAACGCCGCTGAGCTGGAAGAGCAGCGTCAGGCCCAGGTCTCCCGCCGCCACGGCGACTACGGCGACTGCGACCCGGTGGGCGCGGAACTGCTCATGCCGGAGGACAGCCCTACCGCGCGATGGGCCGCGCGCCAGGCCGAGCGCCGCTCCGGTCGGTGACCGCCGCCATGAATCCCCGCGCCGAACGCGACGAATACGGCTTCACTCCCGAGGAGCGAGACGACAACGGCCGACTCGGCTACCTCTACGACACCCTCAAGAACGATCTCCACTTCGGGCTGGTCGTGGACGCGTTCGTCACGGTCGTGGCCGGTGCCCTGGAGGCCGAGTGCTTCGCCCTCAACCACGGCCAGTACCCGCCTGCCGGTCACGGCTACCCGCGGCTCGACGAGGACGACTGATCGTCATGGCCGCGACCAAGCCCATCGCGCCCGCCGAACCGGCGAAGTGCCCGACCTGCAAGGGCACCGGCGAGGTCTCCCGCACCGTCCACGTCGGCCGCAAGCGCCGCCCTGTCGGACGACAGACCGGCATCTGCCTTACCTGCCTCGGCTCCGGCGAAGCCACCGACTGAACTTCGAAGGGAGGTACACATCATGAACCGCACGATCCGCCCGGATGCCGTCCTGATTCAGGCCGTCATCGCTGGTGCCTTGTCCTTCGCCCACCTGCACGACCTTGCCGAAGCGGCCGGACAATCCGGCTGGAAGGCCTGGGCCTACCCGATCTCGGTTGACCTGCTGCTGGTCGCCGCGTGGCGCCGACTGCGAACCGCCCGCCGGGATCGCTCCGCCTGGACCTGGTTCGTCATCGCCCTGTCCGCCTCGCTCGGCGCCAACGTCGCCACCGCCGGACTCCTCGACCTGAAGCACGTGCCCGCCTGGCTCTCCATCCTCGTGGCCGGTTGGCCCGCCCTGGCCTTCCTCGGCGGCACCCTCCTCGTCCACGCACCGGACCAACCAGCCGCTCCCGCACAGCCTGTGAACGAGGTGGCCGCGCCGGAAGTCGAGACGCACCGCACCGACAAACCCGCCCCCGTCCCCGTGCCGGAGCTGGCGCCCGCCAAACCTGAGGCACCCCCGGCCGACACCCCGGCCGTTCCGGTCGCACTGCTGGACCACGCCCGGAAGATCGCCGACGCCCACCGCGCCTCCACCGGCACCCCGATGCCCGCCGATGCCCTGTCGGCCCGCCTCCAACTGCCCACCCCGATGGCCAACGCGATCGCCGCACAACTCCAACTCACCTGACCTGAAAGGAAGTTCGCCCGTGACCGCCTACCGCCGCTTCCGTGACCGCCGCCGCATCGGCCCTGTCGAGGTCGCCACCTATCACGACGGCCGCGGCCGCGAGAAGCATGCCGCCGCCTGCACGGCCCCCGGCTGTGGCTTCTCCGGCGACTACGCCGACCGCGCTGGCGCCGAACTCGCCGCCAACACCCACCGCTGCAAGGCCTAGGAGATCCCCGTGGACGTTCCGCTCTGGCTCGCCGTGATCGTCGTCGGATGGCTCGGCGTCAAGCTCACCCGCCCGCCCATGTGGCTGGTCGTCCTGCTCCTGCTCGGCGGCTACCTCATCGCCAGTAGCTTCCTCGGCCCCGTCGTCGGCTCGGTCGTCAAGTAACCCGCACCGAAGGGACATCACCCGTGTTCACCCCGAAGTACCCGCCCCAGGACACCGCCCCGCCGGCCGTTTCGACCGCCCCGGCCCCGGTGCCCGACGCCCAGGTCGCTCATGCCCCGGCACCGGCCCCGATCGCCCCGGCCTCCAACAGGCCCACCGTCCAGCTCACCCCCGGCAGCGCGCTCGCCCTCGCTGCCGGTGGAGGCGCCGTGGTCCTCGTCGTTGGCGCGGTCCTGGTCTCTCTGCTGCTCGCGGTCGCCATCACCGGCATGTCCGTGGCCGTGGTCGCGGTCGTCCTCCGCTCGCTGCTCAAGGACCTCGACAAGCACCGCTGAACGGCCCCCGGGGCGGCTCTCTCGCCAAAGAACCGCCGCCCCGGACGCCTGCACCACTTCCAGATCCAACGGACCCGAAAGGGAAGCCTCATCATGCCTCAGCACGCCTCGAACACGTCCGTCTGCCGCGACTGCGGCGGCTTCGCCTCCGCTGCCATCGACACCGGCACCCGCGACGACGAGGGCTCCCGCGTCACTCTCCACGTCGACTGCCCCTCCTGCCGCGGCACCGGTCACACCGCCCGCACCGCCCGCCTGGCCCGGACGGGGAGGTGAGCGCCGTGGCCGACCTGACCCCGACCCCGGACCGCCCCGGCCTGCACGTCAGCAAGCCGTCCCCGTCCGCTCCCGCCACCGCATCGGCTGTCTGCCACTGCGGCGCCTCCGCCACCGCCACCGGCGACGACCAGGTCAAGGCGCTCGTCGAGGGCTACACCGCCAACCACGGCCCCGCCCACGGCAGGAGGTGACCACGTGACCGACACCGCCACCCTGGCGGGCCTCGATGCGGCCACCCTCACCGACGTGCTGAGGGTGGCCAACTCGGCCGCCTTCGACCGCTGGCAAGAGCAGATCCGCCGCACGGGCGGCTGCTCCGACCCGATCCGCCTCATCGGCGGCACCAAGACCATCGACCCGGCGACCAAGACCGTGCTGCACGCGTACTCCACGGACACCGAGCCGGGCGGCATGCTCCGGATCGCCTGCGGCAACCGGCGAGCCTCCCGGTGCCCGGCCTGCGCCTGGACCTACGCCGGAGACACCTACCACCTGATCCGCGCCGGGCTCGTCGGCGACCCCGCCAAGGGCACCCCGCACACCATCCGCGATCACCCCCGCGTCTTCGCCACCCTCACCGCGCCCTCGTTCGGCCCGGTTCACAACCGGCCCGGCCAGCGGCCCTGCCGCTGCGGGATCCGGCACTCCGAGGACGCGCCCGAACTCGGCACCCCGCTCGACCCCGACACCTACGACTACGCGGGTGCGGTGCTGTGGAACAACCACGCCTCCGAGCTGTGGCGCTACTTCACGATCTACCTCCGGCGTGAGATCGCCAAGCGCGCCGGGCTCACCCAGAAGGCAGCCCGTGAACAGTCCCGCGTCTCCTTCGGCAAGGTCGCCGAGTACCAAAAGCGCGGGGCCGTGCACTTCCATGCCGTGATCCGCTTCGACGGACCGGATGGGCCCGACGATCCGCCCCCGGCCTGGGCCACCCTCGACCTGCTCACCAACGCAATCCGCGCCGCCGCCGAACGCGTCGAGGTCGACGTCCCTCCGGCTCGGTACCAGCCGGACCCGAAGCAACCGGCTATCACCCAACCGGCCCGAACCCTGCACTGGGGCTCTCAGCTCGATGTCCAGCCGATCGGCGCCTTCGGCCACGGCGAGGAGGTCACCGAAGCTGCCGTGGCCTCCTACGTCGCCAAGTACGCCACCAAGGCGGCTGAGACCACCGGCACGGTTGATCGCCGGATCGGCAATAAAGAGGCCCTGGCCCTGCTCGGCGTGCCCGATCACCCCGCCCGGCTCATCGCCGCGTGCCTCGACCTGCACGCGCTCTACCCGGACCGCAAGCTGCGCGACTGGGCTCACATGCTCGGCTTCCGCGGCCACTTCTCCACCAAGTCCCGCCGCTACTCCACCACTCTCGGCGCCCTGCGCCAGGTCCGCGCCGACTACCGCGCCGCCCAACAACGCGAAGCGCTCGGCCTGCCCAACCCCGACGACGACCCGGAGGCAACCACGCTCACCCTCGCCCACTGGACCTACGCCGGACACGGCCACACCCCCGGCGAATCCTGGATCGCCGCCAACATCCACCGCGACATCCAGCACAACCGCGAAACCGCTCGCGAAGCTCTGGCCGACATGCCGGATCACGAGACGGAGGGTGAGTGGTGATGGCTGATCAACTCTTGGACGTCAAGCAGGTCGCCACTCGCCTCGGTACAGGCGTCCGCTTCCCTCGTCGGCTGATCGAGGAACGCCGTATCGCCTTCGTCAAGGTCGGTCGCAACGTCCGAATCTCGGAACGCGTGCTGGACGAGTACATCGCCGTGAACACCGTGCAGCCGGTGACCATCCGTTCTGGCGTGCTCAGGAGGGCTGCCTGATGGCGAACAACCAGGGCAAGCGTCGTCGGTTCGGCTCCGTCCGTCAGCTCAAGTCCGGTCGCTGGCAAGTCCGTTATCGCGATCCGAACACTGGACAGCTCCGTAGCGCAGAGAAGACGTACGCGACCAAGACCGATGCGGAAGTCGCACTGGCCCAGATCGAGGCGGACATCACTCGTGGTCAGTGGGCCGATCCCGACGCGGGCAAGGTCCACTTCGGCGAGTACGCCATGGCATGGCTCCGGGATCGCAAGCTTGAGGAACGGACACGCGAGCGGCATGAGTCGGTCATCCGGCTGCACCTGCTGCCCACCTTCGGCAAGCGTCCGCTGTCCTCGATCACCACGGCACAGGTGCGGGCTTGGCGTACGGAATGGCTCACCCGGACCGGTGAGCCGACCGTGGTCAAGGCGTACCAGATCATGAGGGCGGTCCTCAATACGGCCATCGATGATGAGCTGATCCGGCGCAACCCGTGCCGAATCAAGGGTGCCGACCGCTACGACGTGCCGGAACGGCCGACCCTCAGCGTGGCCGAGGTGTTCGCCGTGGCCGACGCGATGACCCCGCGCTACCGGCTGCTCGTCCTGCTGGCTGCCTTCACCGGGCTGCGCTTCGGGGAGCTGGCTTCGCTGCGCCGACGGGACATCGACACGGAGAACGGCGCGCTCATGGTCCGCCGCTCACAGGCAGAGATGCAGACAGGGGCGCTCTTCGACAAGGCGCCCAAGTCGGCTGCCGGTGTCCGCCCGGTGGCCTTTCCGACCGAACTCCTGGCGGACGTGACAGGACACCTGGAGAGCTTCGCCGGGCCCGGCCGTGACGGTCACGTCTTCGTCGGCCCCCAGGGAGGTCGGCTCCGCCGGAGCAACTTCCGGGACGACTGGATCAACGCGCGGACCAAAGCAGGCATCACGGCAGACGTGCACTTCCACGATCTTCGGCACACCGGGAACACCCTCGCCGCCTCCGGGGCGAGCCTGCGTGAGCTGATGACGAGGATGGGCCACAGCACGCCGCGCGCGGCACTGATCTATCAGCACATGGTCAACGGCCGTGACCGCGAGATCGCCGATCGGCTCGGCTCGATGATCCGCAAGGAACGGGGGGAAGCGGACTCCTAGCGGACCTTGTGGCACCTGTGTGGCACGACCGTGATCATGGCAAAGGGCCAGTTCGAGAGGATCAAGCCTCTGAACTGGCCCTTAGTGCTGTGCCCCCGGCAGGATTCGAACCTGCGACACCCGCTTTAGGAGAGCGGTGCTCTATCCCCTGAGCTACGAAGGCGGAGCTTGACGGAAACCTTGCGGGAAACCCCAGAGGGGTAGCCCAGCCCGGCTCGGCAAGCGTGCTGGTCAGGTGGCGTGCCCATGCTGTGCGGGTGATGCCCTCACGGACACTTTCCCGGGCACATGCCTGGTAGCCGACTGACCGCTGACAGCCTAGCGGATCAGGCTGGGCGTGGTCGCCTGGATTGTCGTGGGAGCGGGTCTTCGGTGAAGACACGGCTGTGACCTGGGGGTTCCGGGCGTCTGGGGCGATGAGTGGGGATGTTGGGGCCAGTGCGGGGGCGCGGATCGGCGGCTGGGGCGTCCGTTCTGTCCTCCTGCCCTCCTTGGCCAGGCGTAAAGGGCGATGGCCGCACTCCTGGGTGGGGGGCGGCCATCGAGGCGGTGGAGAGAAGCCAGGCGACGCGGGGCGCCTGCTGAGGGTGGCTGTGGGCTTCGAGGTGGATCTCGCGGCTGGTGGCGTTCTGGGAGAGGGCGAAACCGAGTACGAAGATCTTCCGACGCTCGACGCCGTAGGCGCTCACGCGCCGGTTCCAGAGGCTGAGGTCGAACTGGCTGTGCACGGACTCGGAGTCGGCGCGGTAGGGGTGGAGGAGCTGGTGGGTCGGGCTGGCCTGGGGGATCTGCTGGAGGTATTCGGCGCGGTGGAAGCCGCGCTCGCTGTCGCTCTTGAGGCGCTGGCCGGTGTCGGCCGAGCGCAGTGCAGGGTCGACGGGGTGGTGGTGATGCCCACGGGACGCGGTAGTCGTGGTCGCCGTGTCGGCGCGGGATCTTGAGGAGGTGGTACCAGCGGCTATTGGTGGGTCCGGCCCGGTGCTCGAGTCTGATGATCGGGACGGGGTGAGGAGGCGGGTGCCGTCGTCGATGCGGATGCTTTCGGCGATGCGCCCCTGGTCGCACCACAGTTCGTGGCCGCTTCGGCAGGGGCTGATGTGCTCGTAGAACCATCCTGGGCATCCCCAACGATCCGGATACCTACGGAACTTGATCAAGCCCTGTCGCCGCACACCTCAGTCACCCTGAGGTGGTCCACGCTGGAGAGCCGGATGATTCCGAGGTCGAATCCGGTGGCACCAGGCGAAACAGTGCATGCCGCGCAGGGCTAAAGATCAAGTTCGGATCGACCTCGGGTGTGCCGGTCGTTTGCCGCTCTGGGAAATGGGCCCCAGGGAATCACGGGGTGAGGAGTTCGCACTCCTTGATGACCAGCACTGTTCCGTCCTCGCTGAAGACCCGACATTCTCCCTTGACGGTGACGGGGACGCCCAGGGGGACGCTTCGCACAATCCTGAATGATTCCTTGATTCGGTGGTCAAACGGCAGCACGAAGATGGCGAGGTGGGGGCCTCCGGGGACATCTGACACATCCACCACCGGCGTACCATATTGGCTTTCGCCCGTCCGGATCGAGACTCCCTCGAGAGTGAGGAATTTCCCATAGTAGGCACGCTCGGCGGCGGCGCGGTCCGCCGTGAATTCGTTGTGGAGGTCTCGAATTTTCATTGGTTGCCGCTTTCTTTAGTGTCGCGTGATCCTGCTGGTCTTTTTCGAGTTGTCGTCGACTAGTGCTCCGCGCTTGAGATCGCCGTCGATGTGGTGCGGAGCTTGGCGTTGAGGTCTTTGACCGAAGTGACACGGCAGCCGCCTGGCGGCGGAAGTGGTGGGGTCGCACCGGGCGCGTGCTGTACACGGTGACGACGCTCGGGCGATCGGCTTCCTGACCGTCGTCTTCGCCAGCAATATGGTGCTGACGCCGTTTCGGCTGAAACCACGTTGAACCGAGGCGGGCGGCATCAGCGCCACGAGACGGGGCTGCGGTAGCCGGCCACGCGCTCGAGGCGGCGCCAGCGGGCCTGCGGGCGGCGGTTGCCATGGGCGAACCGCGGAGTGGTGGCACGCTGCGCGGCGGTGCGAGTCGTCAGAACCGCGATCAGCGCGGCGAGTTCCTCGGGAGTGGGATCGCCGTGGATGATGCGGAGGTCCCCCTGGTCCATCTGCTGCTCCTTCGGTGCGCTCACTGGGGTGGGTTGCCGTGCTTGCGGGCGGGCAGGTCCGCGTGCTTGGTACGGAGCATCTGCAGGGAGCGGATGAGCACCTCGCGGGTGGCGGCGGGGTCGATCACGTCATCGACCAGGCCGCGCTCGGCGGCGTAGTAGGGGTGCATCAGCTCGTCCTTGTACTGCTGCACCATCTCCACGCGCTTGGCCTCCGGATCCGTGGCGGCGGCGATCTCGCGGCGGAAGATGACGTTGGCGGCGCCCTCGGCGCCCATCACGGCGATCTCGTTGGTCGGCCAGGCGAACGCGAGGTCCGCGCCGACGGAGCGTGAGTCCATGACGATGTACGCGCCGCCGTAGGCCTTGCGCAGCACCAGCGAGATCCGCGGCACGGTGGCGTTGCAGTACGCGTACAGCAGCTTGGCGCCGTGGCGGATGATGCCGCCGTGCTCCTGGTCCACGCCCGGCAGGAAACCGGGCACGTCCAGCAGGGTGACCAGCGGGATGTTGAAGGCGTCGCACAGCTGCACGAACCGCGCGGCCTTCTCGCTGGCGTGGATGTCCAGGACACCGGCCAGCGACTGGGGCTGGTTGGCGACGATGCCGACGACCTGCCCGCCCATGCGGGTGAGGGCGCAGATGACGTTGGTGGCCCAGCGCTCGTGGATCTCCATGAACTGGCCCTCGTCGGCCAGCTCCTCGATGACCTTGCGCATGTCGTAGGGGCGGTTGCCGTGGGCCGGGACCAGGTCCAGCAGCGCCTCGCAGCGGCGGTCGGCCGGGTCCTCGGTCATCTCGACCGGCGGGGTCTCGCGGTTGTTCTGCGGCAGCATCGACAGCAGGAACCGGACCTCCTCCAGGCAGGTCCGCTCGTCGTCGTAGGCGAAGTGCGCCACCCCGGACACCTCGGCGTGCACGTCCGCGCCGCCGAGGCCGTTCTGGGAGATCTGCTCGCCGGTGACGGCCTTGACCACGTCCGGGCCGGTGATGAACATCTGCGAGGTCTCGCGGACCATGAACACGAAGTCCGTCAACGCCGGGCTGTAGGCGGCTCCGCCCGCGCACGGGCCGAGCATCACGCTGATCTGCGGGATCACGCCCGAGGCGCGGGTGTTGCGCTGGAAGATGCCGCCGTAGCCGGCGAGCGCGGTGACGCCCTCCTGGATCCGGGCGCCGGCGCCGTCGTTCAACGAGACCAGCGGGGCACCAGCCGCGATGGCCATGTCCATGATCTTGTGGATCTTCTGCGCGTGGGCCTCGCCCAGGGCGCCGCCGAAGATCCGGAAGTCGTGCGCGTACACGAACACGGTGCGGTCGTGGACGGTGCCCCAGCCGGTGATCACACCATCGGTGTAGGGCTTCTTCGCCTCCAGGCCGAAGCCGGTCGCGCGGTGCCGGCGCAGCGGCTCGACCTCGTTGAAGGAGCCCTCGTCCAGCAGCAGCTCGATCCGCTGCCGCGCGGTCAGCTTGCCCTTGGCGTGCTGGGCCTCCGTGGCCGCCACGCTCGGCCCCGCCAGCACCTGCTCACGGATCGCGTGCAGCTCGGCGACACGGCCATGGGCGTCGCTGGTGCTCACGGGGGCTACGGTGAGCGCGGTCATGCCCGGTATTCCCAGCCGGGGTTCCACACGAACAGGCTGCGGACCAGCGCCTCGATCCGCGCACCGCCGAGCAGGCGGTCCAGCGACCACTTGTTCGCGGAGTGCGCGATCAGCAGGATCCGTCGGCCGTCCCAGCGGTCGATCAGACCCAGCTTGGCACGGCCCAGAACCGCTTCTTCAGGCCGATGGTCACCGATGGTGGTCATCACGCTCGCCTTTCTCGCGGCAATTCGGGTGTGCGGTGCTGGGACGGGAGGTGCTGGGAGGTGCGGTCGGAGTCGGTGGCCGGGAGGGACAGCGTGGCCTCCACCTGCCGACGCAGGTCGGGGTCGGTGAACGGGCCCGCCGCGCCGATCACGCCGTCGGGGCGGACCAGGACCGCGTCGGGGGGATGCAGTCCTGGTCCGCGCAGGTCCGCCGGGGGCGGACCCGAGAGCCGGACGACGGGCCCGTCGTCCGGAGCCGTGGGTGCGAGGCCACCGCCGGTGACCGTCGCCGGAGCTTCGGGCGCGCGGTCACGCGACGCTGAGCAGCGCGACCTGGTGGCGAAAGAGAAGGATCTCCGCGTCTTTCCAGGCCGCCGAACGCCGTGGCCGCAGCCACACCGGTATCCGCAGCGTCAGAAGAAACACGGATCGTAGCCACACAGCCGGCCATGCACGGACGGCATTGTCGGCAAGCTCAGGAGGAGTTGGTTCGGCCGCCGCCCTTAGGGTTTCAAGACTGCTTCACCGAGCCTGAGTCGAGCTTCTTCGCTGAACTTCCGTCGAGTTCAGCGAAGGAAGCGGCGGTGACATGCAGGAACGCGCGGCCTGGGGCTGGGCCCAGAGTGAAGATCGTGATTATTCGTGAAAACTCGAAGAAATCACGAATAATCGAGGTTCAGGAATAACCGAGGTCAGCCGGCCGGCGTCTCACTGGTCGAGATGAGCCTGTGGTATTCCTTGGCGTCCAGAATGAGGGTCTCGTCCGACGGGTCGAAGATCATGCCGTAGACGGCGTGAACACCCTGATAGTCCAGCTGGCAGAACTCCAGCGTCTGAGTGACCGGGGCGAGGTACTCGTCGAGGGGCCGTCGGGCGAGGCCTTCCGCGGCGTAGGTCTCCAGAGTGCTGCCGACCGTTACGGCCAGCCAAGCCTTCTTGCCGCTCAGCGCGGAGGCGGAACCGTCGAAGGTGAAGGCGAAACCGTGAACCAGCACCGCGTCGAACCAGGCCTTGAGAAGCGAGGTCACGTTGTACCAGTAGACCGGGAACTGGAGAACGATGGTGTCGTGCTCGCGCAGCAGCTGGTGCTCGCGTGCGACATCGATGTTGAGATCGGGGTAGGTCTGGTAGAGGTCGTGGACGGTGACGTTGTCCAAGTCCTTGATCTCGGCGAGCCGGGCGGCGTTGGCACGGGATTCCGCGAGGTTCGGGTGGGCGACAATGACGAGGGTGCGATTTGTGGTCACTGACTGTTCCATTTCTCATGTAGGACGCAAACCCGTGTGCGTCCTTACCGTCAATACTGGCGGGCAGGTCGGCCGTGGCCGCGGTCATGCGTTCCTCTCGAGCGCTTTGAAAGGGCGATCGCTTTCGGAACTGGCGGCTGCGTCTCTTAGTAAAGGCGGTCGGTGGTCCGAGCGGCGTTTATCACGCAAGATTGACGGACTCGTTCCACCGGCGACCCTCTGGGTGGTGGATGTTCACGCTCACCCCATGCCCTGCGCCGGAATCAGGGCCCACGGGGTCACTGCCCGATGGTGTTGAGTTCGGCGATCGCCTCGTCGGGCAGTTGCAGGTCAGCAGCGGCGATGTTCTCCCGCAGGTGAGCGACGCGGGAGGTGCCGGGGATCAGCACCGTCGACGGCGAGCGCTGCAGCAGCCAGGCGAGCGCCACCTGCTGCTCGGAGGCGCCAAGGCGGCGGGCGACGCCGCGCAGGGTCCGTGACCGCAGTGGGTCGAATCCGCCGCCAAGGGGGAAGAACGCGGCGTAGGCGATGTTCTCCTCGGCGCAGCGATCGACGAGGTCGTCGTCGGCGCGGTCGACCAGGTTGTACCGGTTCTGCACGGTGACCACGGGGGCGATGGCCTGGGCCTGGGTGAGCTGGGCGTCGGTGATCCCGCTGAGGCCGAGGTGACGGATCAGGCCCTGCTCACGCAGGCCGGCCAAGGTGCCGAACGGCTCGGCGACGGAGGACCCGTCACCGTGGAATGCGGCCGTGCGCAGGTTGACCACGTCCAGGGTCTCCAGGCCGAGGTGCTGGAGATTCTCGTAGACCTGGGCCTTGAGGTCGGCGGGGTCCAGGGAGGTGATCCAGCCGCCGGTGGCGCTGCGGCGGACGCCGACCTTGGTGACGATGTGCAGACCGGCCGGGTAGGGGTGCAGGGCCTCCTTGATCAGTTCATTGACGACAGTCGGCCCGTAGAAGTCACTGGTGTCGATGTGGGTGATGCCGGACTCGACCGCTGCGCGCAGCACGGCGATCGCCTGAGTGCGATCCTTGGGCGGTCCGAAGACACCGGGACCGGTCAGCTGCATCGCGCCGTATCCCATCCGAGTGATGCTCAGGTCGTCGGCGAGGGTTAACGTCTGCAGGGCGGGGTTACTCATCGGCAGGCCTCTCGGGTCTGTTCGCGGCATCGTTGCGGATCGCTCGGCGCGTCCATCGGGCAAGTTTCCATATGTGCGGTGGAGGCAGGGACGCAGTCGGGTGGCCAGGGGCGTGAGCCCCTGGCCACCCGACTGGTGGAAGACGAGCGGGCCTGCACGTCACCGCCGCTTCCTTGGCTGCACTCGACGGGAGTTCAGCCGAGGAAGCTCGCCGTGAGGTACGGCGAGCACCCCGCCCGATGCATTCACGGCCGCGCCCGAACCTCCTGATGCAGCATGCAGATACGAGCGGCACACCGGCGGTTCATGCGACGGACGCTGCCGGATTGTTCCCGACAGCCGCCTTGGCGGTGTCATCCTGCGGGGAATTTCGGACCGTCGCAAAGTTGAACGCCTTGTCGCGAATGGTGATTGTCCACGAGAGTCCAGACCTCTCGCCCACGGTAAGTCCCAACACGATGAGCGGCATATGCCACTCGTACTTCACGAGCGTGCCTTGGTCCGCATGGGCGTCCGAGCCGTCGTGCGCCGACACATTGCCGTAGTTGTTGACGGCAAAGACGTCTGGCGTGGCAATCATCTTCCCGATTCTGGCCTGGCCGGCTTCAATGAAGTCTTCTCGCCGCTCGACGCGAGACAGCAGGTCCATCTGCCGCTGCTCCTCGGCGCGATAGTAGTCACGGATCTGGATTCCCGTGCTTTGCTCGATTACGCTTCGCGGCACCGTCAGAAACTGAAGCGAGTTGCCAAGGGGCAGCTTCGGCGAGTAAAGACTGTTCTTGAGGACGAACATGTTCGCGCTGTCGCGGTCAAGAAAATCCACCCTCATTTTTTCCAAAAAGGGTCCGATCTTGACCGGCGAGTCAGAGCCTTCGGAGAACGTTACGGGGAGGTCTTTGCTCGCGCCGGAGGGCGAAGTCTCAGCGGGCGGCAAGAAGTCTGCCAGCTCATCAGCCCGGATCCCCAGCTCTGCGAGGCCTTCGGTGATCTGGAAGCCGTCCTGCCGAGTCTTCAGGGTCCTCATCAGCGCCTGGTGGAATCGGAAGGTCTTGTATCCGTCTTGCAGCGGAAACGGCACGCACGTAAAGATGCCCTGCAGGTGCGGGTCGGAGCGGTACGTGACGGAAGCGAGCAGAAAGCTGTCGTAGTAGCTTTCGTACTTTTCCGCAAGGAGTGCTTGGAAGGACGAGAGGGGGAAATCCTCAGGAGTGTCGAAGGTCAGCTCCACCAGATGGCACTTGGAGAAGAGCGGATTCCCCCGAAAGAAGTGCGTCATGGCCTCCTCGAACTCGGTGAGATCGAAGGCCCTGTCAACCTTGTACGTTGAGAGCGCCGGAAAGAACTGTGACGCATCAATGAACGGGAAGGTGGTCAGGGAGAGCCGAAGGACTTTGTCGGCGATGGAGAGGGGCATTTGGTTACCTCCATTAGCTGGTGTGTGCCGGGAAGCGCCGCCGGCGATTTCTCGTAAAAACGCGCCACATGATGCCCGGGGTGCACAATGCTGTCGGCGGTTCAAGCAAGTACTGGACTTTCAGGAATTTCTCGGTCACGACCATGTCCGTTTCGGCTGCGGCGAGCACCTCGTCCATGTAGGAGTTGATGAGCCGCACGGGAAGTGGCCTCGGGCCTTCGATCTGAGGTAGGGCCAGGTCACTGCCGGTCGCCATCTTCCAGGCGACGCCGATGGGTTTGGCGGCCTTTCGGAAGAATCGCTGGCCGACCTGATCCAGGTCACCACTCAGCGAGTCACGCAGCGCCATTGCCTGGAGCGAGGCCACCGTCATTCCCTGGGCGTAGATGGGGTTGAAGCTGGATATCGCATCGCCCACCACCAGCAGCCTGCGCGGGAATCGGGTCAGCTTCTCATAGCGACGGCGCACGCTCGCCGGGAACCGGTGCGCGGAAATCTCGCTGAGCGGTTCGGCGTCGCGGATCGCCGCGAAGACGTGTTCGGGAACCAACGGCCTGGCGAACTCCACCCACCCGGCCGGGTCGGTCGGCGGATGGTGGTCGCGGTAACCGATCAGCGTCAGGACCCAGCGGCCGTCCTCTTCCTCCAGGAATTCCGCGCCCTTGGGGCTCCCCGGTGCATGCCCGATGATCACGACCTTCTCACGGCCCATCGAACCAGGGACCGGCCGCAGATACCGGCTGGTGTACATGATGTCGACGTCGATACGCTCCTCGAGCGGCGGCTCGTATCCCATCTCGACCAGCCACTTGGTGGTCCGTCCGGACCGGCCGGTCGCGTCCACCACCAGATCGGCGGGGATCACATCCTCAGAGCCGCTGCCCACGTACCTGACACACACACCGGTGACAGCGCTCTTGTCCGAGGTGGTCTCGAGGCCGGTGACCTGGCACTCGTCGATGAGCTTGATCTTCGCAAGATCCCCGATCCGGGCGCGGAGCCGACTCTCCAAATGCGGCCGGCTCGGCTGGTAGGTGCGGGACAGATCGGCGTACTCGCCGTCCATGCACAACAAGTGCCCGCCCAAGCTCATCCGCAGCTCGGCAGGTCCGTCGATGACGGGCGCGCCACCGGCAACGAAGTCGTCGAGTATCCCGGGGAACAGCTCCTCGAAGATCTTCGCACCCTTGGAGAGCAGGCCATGAGCGTGGCGGCCCTGCGGCACACCTCGCCGCTGAGTCCGCTGCCCCTCCGGCAGCTGGTCACGCTCTACCACCGTTACCCGGTCGAATGCCTCGGAGAGCACCCGGGCGGCAAGTAGACCCGAGATACTCGCTCCCAGCACCACCGCATGTTCACCGATACGCTTCACTGGAATTCCTTCTGGTCGGGCAAATGTCTTGTGTGGGATATGTCATGCAAGATATGGGTGATCGCGGCCGATGCTCGGGCGATGGTTTCCGGAATCCCTCGATATGGAAATCGTCGAGGTGTGCGGTGCGCAGCGCACCGTGAACATAAGTGCCCCATAGGTTTGGCCACCGCACGTGGCGCGGTATTGGCCTGTTCGTTCCATCGAGCGCGGCCCGCGTGGCCGAAATTCACGTCGGATGCGAGGCTCCAGCGCACTTCCGACTGCCAGGCCGGCGACACGTGTCCGGGCACGGTGCCGGTCCGGAGCTCCGGGCTGCCGGTAGTAGTAGTCGCGGGCGTCCCTCATATACGCCGGCGTCCCTCATATAGGGGACAGGAGTGCAGGCCGGCGGGCGGGCCACTCCCGGACGGTCGACTGGCCGTCGCCCTGAGCCCCGATCGGTGGATCGGGGCTCAGGCCTCGTAACACGATCATGGTGTCGGCTTGTTGATCCTTCGCCAGTAGATGAGGGCGCCATGCGAGTGAGGCGAGTGAGGCGGATGAGGCGAGTGGGACGAGTGAGTCGTGGAGGTTGAGGCGTACTTCCCAGCGGGTGGCGACGCGCTTGAACCGGTGGAGAGGGGCGAAGGTCCGCTCGATGAGTAGCGGGGCTTGCCGAGGCCGGGATGTCGGGCTCGCCTCAACGGGAGATGACAGGCAGGACCCGATGCCGGGTCAGCTCGCGTCGGACGTGCCGACTGTCGTCACCCTTGTCACCGGGAAGGAACTCGGGCCGCTTGCATGGCCGCCCGGTCGGCCGGCCGCGGACGGGACGCCGTCGACCAGGGCGGGTGCCTGGGTGATGTCGGGGACGTTGCCGCCGGTCGTGATCACTTTCAGCGGCGTGCCGCTGCCGTCGCGGATCAAGTGGTGTTAGCTGCCCGACTTGCCGCGATCGACCGGCGACGGATCAACCCCGGCACCCCCCTTGTCGCCCGCACGTGGGAGGAGTCCACGCAGGCGCGCGTCCAGTCGATCCGCCGGGCCGCGGTCAACTCCGCGAGCAGTGTCCGGTGGACCTGGTCGAACACTCCCGCTTCCGTCCACCGGCACAGCCGGCGCCAGCAGGTCTGCCCCGAGCCGAAGCCCAGTTCAGGCGGCAACTGCTGCCACGTGATGCCCGTGAACAGCACGAACAGGATCCCTTGCAGGCACAGCCGGTCGCCCACCGGTCGCGGTCCCGGGGAGCGCTCCGGCCACGGCGGCAGGACCGGCTCGATCAGCGCCCACAGCTCGTCATCGACCGTCCACGGTGCACTCACACCACCACAACGGACGAATCGTCACACCGGACACGGCCCACCAGCCCACAGCCACAAGATCGTGTCACGAGTGCTCAGGCAGAGTCGCGCCCGCCATGGAGCAGATCCTTCAGACGGTGATACCGGCTGGAATTTTTCGGGCAGACAGCGGTGATCGGCTTCCCGAACCAGCCAGGGTGTGAACAAGATTCCGCCCTACCCGCCGTGCGCGGGATGGGGGGTTCAACAGAAATCTCATGAACCAATGCATGATTGTGCCCTTTCGGCGTCGTCATGACTGGTTGTTTCTGCCTGCCCTTGTGCGCGCGGTGATCCCGCTTTACTTCGGCACTACAGGAAGAGCCAATGGTCGACATCACCGGCACCGCTGAAACCACCGATACGTTTTCGAGGTCCCACAGCGACGCGGAACTGCGAGCGAGCAACCGTGCGATTGTGGAGCAGTACATGAATACCCGCGGGCAGGATCGCCTGCGTCGGCACCTTCTGTTCACCGAAGACGGCACCGGTGGTCTCTGGACGACCGAAACTGGGCAGCCGATCGTCATCACGGGCAGAGACCGACTGGGAGACCACGGCCAATGGTCGCTCAAGTGCTTCCCCGACTGGGTCTGGACGAACATCGAGATCTTCGACACGCAGGACCCCAACCAGTTTTGGGTCGAATGCGACGGTGAGGGAACGATCCGCTTCCCCGACTATCCCGACGGCCACTACCGCAATCACTTCCTGCACTCCTTCCTGTTCGAGAACGGGAAGATCAAGCGTCAGCGCGAATTCATGAACCCCTGCCAGCAGTTCAGGGCTCTGGGCATCGCCGTCCCTGAGGTCAAGCGGGCCGACATACCGACCTGAACGCCGTTCGCCGGGCGTCTTCTTATCAATCAATGGAGAAGGTCGTTTTGGGAAACATCCTTGCCGACATCGATAGGGCTCAGGCGCGCCATCAGCCCGAATGGGACAATCCCTCACAGGTCGAGCTCGTACGAGCGATGCTGTCATCCGTCACACCGCTGGTGACCGCGGCGCAGGTAGAGAACCTCCGCTCCCACCTGGCCCGCGTCGCCACCGGCGAGATGCAGGTGCTACAGGCCGGGGATTGTGCGGAGGACCCAGCCGAGTGCACCGCTGGGCACATTCAAGGCAAGACCGGGCTCATCGATCTGCTCGCCCAGAACCTGGAGACCGCCACCGGCAAGCAGACGCTGCGGGTCGGGCGGATCGCAGGGCAGTTCTCCAAGCCCCGCTCCAGCCAGGTCGAAAAACTCGGCGAGGACGAACTGCCGTCCTTCTTCGGGCACATGATCAACGGGCCGGAGCCCACCCACGAGAGCAGGCGTCCCGACCCACTGCGCATGCTCACGGGCTACATGGCGGCGCGGGAGATCACGACGCAGCTCGGGTGGGTCGGGTCAGCACCTCGGCTGGACGGGCCTTTCGTCTGGACCAGCCATGAAGCGCTGCTCCTGGACTATGAGATGTCGATGCTCCGAGAGCTCGACGGCGGTCGGCACTTGCTCGGCTCCACCCACTGGCCGTGGATCGGCGAGCGGACCCGGCAGATCGACGGCCCGCACGTCGCACTGCTCGCCCAGGTGGCCAACCCGGTCGCCTGCAAGGTCGGCCCGTCAATGACCGCCGGCGAGATCGTCGAGCTGTGCGACCGGTTGGACCCGGAGCGGGAGCCGGGCCGGCTTTCACTCATCGTGCGCATGGGCGCCGACCTCGTCGCTGACAGGCTGCCCCGGCTCGTCGAGGCTGTGCAGTCGGCCGGGCACCCGGTGATCTGGCTCAGCGACCCGATGCACGGGAACACCGATTGCGCGGCTGACGGCACCAAGTACCGGCTCGTGGAAACCGTCGCCCGGGAAGTCCGCGGCTTCCGGCGGGTCCTGGACCTGGCGGGGGTTCCGGCCGGGGGGCTTCACCTCGAGGCGACCCCCGACGACGTGACCGAGTGCGTGCTGGACACGGCCGAGCTGGGGTCGGGCCCCGTCACCAGCCTGTGTGATCCGCGACTCAACACCCCCCAGGCCATCAAGGTGGTCTCGGCGTGGTCCGAGTACTGAGATTCCAAGAGAGGGAGCCTTGTGATGACGGGAATACCGCCGATCGCGCCTTACGGACTGCCGCTGAGGGATGCGCTGCCGGAAAACACCGTGCGCTGGACCGTCGACCCGGATCGGGCGGTGCTCCTCATCCACGACATGCAGAGCTATTTCCTCAAGCCCTTTGAGGACGCCATGCGCAGCGAGTTGGTGAGTAACATCGCCGACCTCAAGAAGCGCTGCGGTGCGCTGGGGGTGCCGGTGGCGTACACCGCCCAGCCCGGCGGGATGACGGACCGGCAACGTGGGCTCCTGAAGGACTTCTGGGGCCCCGGCATGCGCACTGACGAGACCGAACGCGCGGTCGTTCCCGAAATCGAACCCGACGCGGACGACTGGGTGAGCACGAAATGGCGCTACAGCGCGTTCTTCGGGTCGGAGCTGCTGCAGCGCATGCGCGAGCTACGGCGTGACCAGCTGATCATTTGCGGGGTCTACGCGCACATCGGTGTGCTGTCGACAGCTTTGGAGGCGTTCTCCAACGACATCCAGCCCTTCCTGGTCGCCGACGCGCTCGGCGACTTCTCCGAAGACCGCCACAAGATGACCCTCGAATACGCGGCACGGTGCTGCGCCATGGTGGTCCGAACCGAGGACGTGCTCGCATGAGCGCCTTGCTTGAGCAGGTTCTTGCGTTGGACCTGCCCGCCTTCGCGATCATCCACCGTCCCGAAAGCGGCTCCCCCGGCACGCTGGACGTCCTGACCGGTCAGGTGACCGAGTACAAGTCGCTGGACGACATCCCGTTGGCCGACGACTCCGGGCCGGGTCCCGCGCTCGACACGCTGGTGCTCGTCCCCTACCGGCAGCTGGCCGATCGCGGCTTCGCCGCGCGGGACGACGCCACGCCCCTGCTCGCGATGAGCCTCACCGCTCGCGACACAGTGCCGGTCGCCGAAGCGCTCGCCGGCTTCCCGCAGGTCCCGACGGAATTGGCCGACGGACACTTCGACGTGGACGACGACGCCTATGCGCAGATGGTGCGCCAGATCGTCACCGAGGAGATCGGCACCGGCGAGGGTGCCAACTTCGTGATGAAGCGCTCGTTCGTCGCGGACATCGGCGACTACTCGCTGACCAGCGCCCTGTCGTTCTTCCGGCGGCTGTTGGAGCGCGAGGAGAAGGCCTACTGGACCTTCATCATCCACACCGGCCGCAACACTCTCGTCGGTGCGACACCGGAGCGCCACGTCTCGCTCGTCGGCGGCACGGCCGTCATGAACCCGATCAGCGGCACGTACCGGTATCCGTCCGGCGGCCCCACCTTGCAGGGGGTCATGGAGTTCCTCGCCGACACCAAGGAGACCGACGAGCTCTACATGGTCCTCGACGAGGAACTGAAGATGATGGCCCGGCTGTGCGATGACGGGGGGCGCGTCCATGGGCCGTACCTGAAGGAAATGGCGCGGCTCGCGCACACCGAATACCTGATCGAAGGCAGGACCAGCCGCGATGTGCGCGAGGTCCTGCACGAGACGATGTTCGCGCCGACCGTCACCGGAAGCCCGCTGGAGAGCGCCGCCAAGGTCATCTCGCGCTACGAGCCGAAAGGACGCGGCTACTACAGCGGGGTCGCCGCACTGATCGGACGGGACGCGGCCGGACAGCAGACACTTGACTCGGCGATCTTGATCCGGACGGCCGACATCGATCCCGGCGGCCGGATGAACATTTCCGTGGGGGCCACACTGGTGCGCCACTCCGACCCGATGGCTGAGGCCGCCGAGACCCACAGCAAGCTGGCGACCCTGCTCAACGCGCTCAAGTCCGACCGTTCATCCGGCTACGCGGCCAACCCGGAGGTCCGCGCCGCCCTGGAGCGCCGCAACGAGGGGATCGCGGACTTCTGGCTCCGGGACAAGGACAAGGATGACCGCCCGTCGGCCGGGGCCTCGCTGGACGGCATGACGGCACTGGTCGTGGACGCGGAGGACACCTTCACCGCGATGCTCGACCAGCAGTTGCGGTCACTGGGGTTGTCCGTGGAGGTCCGCTGCTTCGACGAGCCGTACGACGTGGCGGCCTACGACCTGACGGTCTTCGGTCCCGGTCCGGGAGATCCGCGGATGACCTCCCACCCCAAGATCGCCAAGCTGCGGCAGTCGATCGACACCGCGCTGGCGAGTCGCCGGCCGATGCTGGCCGTGTGCCTGAGCCATCAGGTGCTCAGCACGAAGCTCGGCTTCGAGCTGCACCGCCGCGAGGTACCCAACCAGGGCGTACAGCGTGAGATCGAACTGTTCGGCGTGCCCGAACGAGTGGGCTTCTACAACACGTTCGCCGCGCACAGCGCGGTGAGCGAGCGAACCGTCGAAGGGATCGGCGTGGTCGAGGTGAGCCGAGACCAGGAGACCGGCGAGGTGAACGCGCTCCGCGGGCCGGGCTTCGCCTCGATGCAGTTCCACGCCGAGTCGGTGCTCACCGTCGACGGCCCGCGCATCATCAGCGAGGCGATACAGGGGGTGCTCGGCCGATGAGAGTGGATGTCGTCTGGTGGGACCTGGCCAGGTCCCACCAGACCGTCGAATCGCTGGAGAAGGATCTTCGTGACGGCTCCGTCGAGCCGTGGCACGAGGTCAAGGGACTGCGCCTGAAGCTGTGGATCGCCGACCGTGAACGCGGCCGTTGGGGCGCGGTCATGTGGTGGGACTCGGACGTTCCGGCGGATCAGCAGCTGCCCCCCAACCGGGCGGCCGAGCTGATCGGGTACGCACCCGACCACCGCGCAAGCTTCGACGTCGCAGCGGTGGCCGAGGGGATCGACTCGCTCGGCCTCGCCTTCTCCGCCGGACCCTCGGTACCGGCACAAGCCCTGGAGCGCGGGTAATGCACCGATACATGGTCGTAGACGCTTTTGCCAGCGAGCCCCTGCTGGGCAACCCGGTCGCCGTCTTCTTCGACAGCGAGGATCTGACCGGTGAGACGATGCAACGCCTCGCGAAGGAGATGAACCTCTCCGAGGTCACCTTCGTGCTGCCGGCCGAGCAGGACGGCGACGCACGGATCAGGATCTTCACCCCGGTGAACGAACTGCCGTTCGCCGGGCACCCGATGCTCGGTACAGCCTTCGCGCTCGGTCGGACCTGGGGACGCGACAGGCTGCTGCTGGAGACCGCGATGGGTGCCATCCCCTTCGAGCTGGGCACCCGCGACGGCGCCGCGTGGGTCCAGATGGAGCAGCCGGTTCCCAGTTCGAAGCCCTACGATCTCGCCACGGAGCTCCTGGCCGCACTCGGGGTCGGGTCATCGACGGCCCCGGTCGAGATCTACCACAACGGGCCGCGTCACGTTTTCGTGGGCTTGAGCGACGTTGAGGCGCTTTCCGCTCTCCACCCGGATCACCGGGCCCTCTCGCGCTTCCCCGACATGGCCGCCAACTGCTTCGCCAAGGCGGACGGGGGTTGGCGGACGCGGATGTTCTCCCCCGCCTACGGCGTGGTCGAGGACGCGGCGACCGGTTCCGCTGCCGGGCCTCTGGCGATTCACCTGGCCAGACACGGGTTCGCCGAGTACGGGCAGGAGATCAAAATCACCCAGGGAGTGGAAATGGGACGCCCGTCGGTCATGAGGGCGACCGCCGAAGGGGTCGGCGAGTCAATCAGCTCGGTCCGCGTCGGCGGGCACGCCGTCATGGTTGCCGAGGGAACAATCAATGTCTAGCGGGGGGCCTTCCATGGACGCCAGTGGATACGAGTCCCTCAGCGGGAAGGTCGGCCTCCCCTTCCCCGAGTACGACAAGCCGCCGGCGGAGCCTCTCCAGCTGGTGCGCAGCTGGCTTTCCCAGGCACGGGAAATCGGAGTCCGCGAGCCCACCGCGCTGGCGCTGGCCACTGCGGACTCCCGCGGCCGCGCCTCCAACCGGGTGGTCGCCATCATCGATGTCACCGACCTCGGTCTGGTGTTCAGCAGCCACAGCTGCAGCCAGAAAGGACGTGAAATCGCTGCTACGGGGTGGGCGTCGGGTTTGCTGTACTGGCGAGAGACCGGTCAGCAGATCATCGTCTCCGGTCCGGTCGAGCTGCTGCCCGACGCCGAGTCGGACGCCCTGTGGTCCGCCCGGCCGATTCCGTTGCACGCCATGTCGACGGTCACCGAGCAGAGCGAGCCGCTGGAGGACGTCGAGGCTCTGCGCGCCAGGGCACGCAGCCTGGAACTGACCGGGCAGCCCCAGCCACGGCCGGAGTTCTTCGTCGGCTACCGGCTGCAGCCCGACGTCGTCGAATTCTGGTCCGCGAGCTCGGACCGGCTGCACCGCAGGCTGCGCTATGACCGCGACTCGCTCGACGAGTGGCGTACGAGCCGGCTGCAACCGTAGGCCCCGCTCCTTCGACAAACCCTCCTGGCGCTCACCGCCTTTCACGGCTACGGCGGCATCGTCGTCGTGCCCGGACACACCCGACCCTTTCCATGAGGAAGAGACAAATGCCTCTTACCGCAGACCAGATCCTGGATCTTCCGTTCGACGTCCAGCCCGATCCGGACGAGTTCATCCGCGCCGCCATGGAGTGGCACTTCAATCCCGAGACCGGCTGCAAGTTCTGGCTGGACCGAGCCGCTACTCTCGGCTTCGATCCGCGAGCCGATGTCAAGACGCACCAGGACCTCCGGCACTTCCCGAACGTGGCCGCGGAGCTTCGTGACGTCCGTGGCGAGGACCTGATTCCCAGGGGATACGGAAACCAGCCCGACGTGGTCGGGTTCTTCGAAAGCGGCGGCACCACCGGCGCTCCGAAGCGGGTCGTTCTGATGCGGGACTGGCTTCACCGCATGGTGAGCTGGAGCAACGCGAACCTGGACCGCCACGGTGTGCCGCGCGGAGGGAACTGGCTGGGAATCATCCCGACCGGGCCGCACGTCGTGGGCACGCTGTTCCGGCAGCACGCCGTGACGCACGGCCGCCACGGCTTCACGATCGACCTCGATCCGCGCTGGGTGAAGCGGCTCATCGCCGACGGTCAGTTCGGGCAGGTCGACGCCTACGGCCAGCACCTCATCGACCAGGCCGCCGAGGTCCTGCGGACGCAGGACATCGGCCTGCTCACCATCACGCCCCCGCTGCTGGAACGGCTGGCCAGGGACGAGAAGCTGGTTGCCCTGGTGAACGAGCGGGTGAAGTGCATCAGGTGGGGAGGCACTCAGATGGACGCCGACTCCCGGCACCTCTTCAAGACCGAGGTGTTCCCCGAGGTCGCGCTGTGCGGCGAGTACGGAAGCACGATGATCATCGGGGTCGCGGGCGAGCGGGCCGGGATCTCCGCCGACGATCCGTGTGTCTTCGACTCGTTCTCCCCCTACGTGACCTTCACGGTCGTCGATCCGAAGAGCCTTGAGCCGGTGCCCTACGGAGAGCGGGGCCGGGTGCTGGTCAACCACGTCAGCAAGTCCTTCCTGCTGCCCAGCAACCTGGAACGTGACCTCGCCACTCGGATTCCTCAGGTGAACGGCCTGGTCGGGGACTCGGTCGCCGACATCTCCACGGTCGCGGTCTTCGAGGACGAGGACGTCATCGAGGGGGTTTACTGATGATCGACCTGCCCGCGCTCGGTGCAACGGGTGCCTACCGCTCCAGGAACATACAGACGGTCACCGATGTGGCAGGCACGGCCCTCGCGGAACTGAGCCTCGTGCCGCCGTTGTACGTCAACCGCACCATGGCGGCGCTGCGCCGCAGCAGCATCATGCCGGCCGACGAACGGGCCGACGCGATGATCCGTGCGGCCAAGCTCTTCGCGACCGCGACGATCGACGGCCTGACCGCCGAGGAGTACCAACACGCTGTCAGCAGGGTCGGTGGCGTCCCGATCTCCTCCGTCGTCACGGCGACCACGACGGTCGCCGAGCGGGTGGCGAAGGCTCATGCGAGCGTTCAGTACGCACGCCCGCGGGGGGCGGTCGACAACTGGCGCGATCCACTGACGCGGACCGGGCGTTCGGTGTGGACCCGGCGCGGAGACGTGTTCGCCGTGCACGCCGCGGGCAACCACCCCGGCACCCACAGCATCTGGCCGGAGGCACTGGCGCTGGGCTACCGCGTCGCGGTCCGCCCGTCGAGCCGCGATCCCTTCACCCCGAACCGGCTCGTGGCGGCACTGCGGAGCGCGGGATTCACGGACGACCAGGTGGTGCTCCTGCCCACCGACCACGCCGGTGCCGACGCCATCCTGCACGGCGCCGACCTGGGGATGGTGTACGGCGGCGAAGAGGTGACCCGCAAGTACGGCGAGGCCGCGACGGTGCTGCCGCAGGGGCCGGGTCGGTCGAAGATCCTCATCACGGCCGACGTGGACTGGCGCGACCACCTGGACGTGATCGTCTCATCCGTGAGCGGCCACGGCGGGACGGGATGCGTGAACACGACAGCCGTCTTCGTGGAGGGCGACCCGACTCCCCTCGCCGAGGCGGTCGCGGCGCGGTTGTCCGCCGCGACCCCCTTGCCGCCCGAGGACGACAAGGCCGTACTCCCCGTACAGCCGGTCGCGGTCGCCAAGGCGATCGAAACGCATCTGCTCAAGAAGGCGGCGGGCGCCCGGCCCTGGCTCGGCGGCGACGGCATCGTGGGCGAACTCGGGGACGGGAGCGCCGCGTTGATGCCGGCCGTCCACCAACTCGACGATCCGGCCGCTCCGCAGGCAGGCGTGGAACTGCCGTTCCCTTGCGTGTGGATCGCGCCGTGGACACCCGAGGCCGGTACGGAGCCGTTGAAGAACACGCTCGTGCTCAACGCGATGACCCACGACACCCAGCTCATCGACCGCCTGCTCGACGAGCCGACCATCAGCAACCTGTACCTGGGAAGCCAGCACACCCACTGGATGGATCCCTCGGTACCGCACGATGGCTACCTGGCCGACTTCCTCATGCGGAACAAGGGTGTCATCCGGAACTGAAAGTGGGTTCGCCACCGGGACGCTCCCTCCCACTCCAACGAGATCGAAAGGGCCATACCTTGTCCCACTCCGTCGAACCGGCCGACGCTCTGATCGTCGGCGGCGGGTCCGCCGGCGCAGTGCTCGCCGCGCGCCTGAGCGAGAACCCCGCCCGGCGCGTCGTGCTGCTCGAGGCCGGGCCGGACTACGGCGCCACCCAGTTCCCCGACGCGCTGCTCGACGCCAACCGCATCGCCGATCTCGATCACGACTGGGGATACACCTCGCGGGGCGGGCGACTGACCCCCTCGATGGTCGCCCTGCGCGGCAAGGTGATGGGCGGGAGTTCCGCCGTCAACGCCGGCGCCGCCCTCCGTGCCCGCGCCCGCGACTTCGCCCGCTGGGCCGAGAACGGGCTCGACGACTGGAGCTTCGCCGACGTCCTGCCGTACTTCCGCGCCCTGGAAAACACCCCCACCGGCGAGGACGAGTTTCACGGGCGAAGCGGGCCGATGCCCGTGCGCCAACTGACCGACTCCGAGCTGACCCCCGCGCATCGTGGCTTCATCGACGCCGCAGTCGCCCTTGGCCACAAGCGGATCACCGACTTCAACGGTGCCGAGCAGGACGGCGTCGGAGCCTTCGCGGTCAACGTCCTCGATGGGATCCGACAGAACACCGCACTGGTCTACCTCACCGCTGAGGTGCGCGCTCGCCCGAACCTCACGGTGCACGGTGCCGTCACCGTCGACCGGGTCCTGTTCCGCGCTGGCAGTGCGACCGGAGTGGTCACCGCCGACGGGACCGTGCACCATGCCGACGAGGTGATCCTCTCTGCCGGGACCTACGGAAGCGCGGCGATCCTGCTGCGCTCCGGCATCGGCCCCGCCGGCGAACTGGCGTCGCTCGGCATCGAGCCCCTCGCCGACCTACCCGTCGGACAACACCTGCAAGACCACCCTTTCTGCCCCGCGGTCCATGCACTCGCCCCGGGGCGAGGGGAGATGGCTCCGGCCCTCGGCGCACTGCTGTGGACCGCCTCCAGCGAGGCCGCGGAGGGTGAACTCGACCTGAACGTCGTCGCCGTGCATCCCAACGGGGCTCCGTTCATGCCCGCCGGCGGCGTCATCGCCCTGTCCACGGCTCTTGTGCTCCCCGAGGCGGAGGGCACGGTGCGCCTCGCCAGCCGCGATCCGCTTGCCCAGCCCTTGATCGACCACAACTACCTCGGCACCGAGCGTGACCGCCGACGCATGCTCGAAGGCGTACGCATTGCCCGTGATCTGGCCCGTGGCCCGGCACTCGCGCCGTCGCTCGCCGGGCTTCTGATGCCGCGCGAACTGCCCGACGACGCCGAGGAACTGACGCGGGTGATCGAATCCAGCCTCTCCATCTACGGTCACCCCACCTCCACCGCGCCCATGGGTGCCGCCGACTCGCCTCAGGCCGTCGTCGACTCCCGCGGAGCCGTGCACGGAATCGCCGCCCTGCGTGTCGTGGACGCCTCGATCATTCCGTACGTGCCTTCCAGCGTCACCAACCTCACCACGATCATGATCGCCGAACGCATCGCCCACCTCGTCTACAACCACGCATGACTCTGGGCTGCCGAGAGGCCGGCCACTCACCTTGATGATTGCGGGGCCGAGCCCCGGGCGCCGCGTTCCTGCACGTCGCCGCCGCTTCCTCTGGCTGAACTCGGCGGGAGTTCAGCCAGGGAAGACCGGCTCCGGGCGTGGCGAGCGCCGCATCCGACGGGTGCGGTGGTTCAGCGCACTTCACGCAGGCCAGGCCACGTCATCAGCTTTCGCACCCTGCTGAAACCCTGGGTTGATCGACTGATGGAGGCTCCGAACCCGCGTCAGGCTGAATTGCTCCGTCTGGGGCTGCTTTGCAGGAACGGACTGCAGGTTTTCAGAGTCCTCTGGACAGGACTTGTTTCGAGCATGCGGATGGAGTCCAGCGCGCTGAGCCTGTCCGCCAGGTAGGCATGCAGTTCACTGGGACTCTTGCACAGGACGAGGGCCACCAGGTTGGTCGGGCCGGTGGTAGAGGCCAGGAAGGCCAGTTCCCTGTGCTGGACCAGGGTGCTCGCTACCTGGTTCAGGTGCGCGGGGGCGACAGACATCCACAGCAGGGCTTGCGTGGTGATGCCGTATACCTCCGCACTGATCTCGACGTCGAAGGTGAGCATGCCGCTGGCCTGCAAAGCAGCGAGTCGGCGCGTAATGGTCGAGGAAGACTGGCCGGTCTCGGCGGCGAGGTCCGTGTAGCTGATGCGGCCGTTGTTCTGCAACGCATCCAGCACGTGCCAGTCCGCCTGGGTCAGGGATGAGCGGAGCTTGGGCTCGTCGGCGTCATCTGACGAGTCGAGTGCTCGGCGTAGGTGTTCCTGCTGCTCGTTGGTGAGAGCGGTAGTGTGCCCCTGCCATGCGGTGGGACCGCCTAAATAGGTATGCAGCAGGCGGTGCGCCGACACCTCGGCGATGTTGGCCACACGAGGGATCTCGCGGAACAACAGCGTATGGTGCGCCGCGGAGTTCATGACGAAGCATATTTCGGTCCCCCCGGACACGAGCCGCACCCAGGTGGTGTCGTCCCGCCGAGCCAGGCTGTACGCGACACTCTGAGCGGTGTTCGGGCTGGCCGTGAGCCTCAGAATCCACTTCCCACCTGACGGTTGCCGCGGGTTCACCACCCCGACAACGCGAAGCGCCAGCTCGCTGCTCAGCCGCCCGTAGCGACGGGCGACTGTTTGCGTGGAGACGCCCAGAACCTCGGCGATCCGGCTGAACGGCGCCCGACCGTCGATACGCAGGGCGTGAATGATGCAGTGGTCCAATTCATCGACTGTGGGGACCATTGGCTCAGAAAAGTCCCCCACCACTGGCCGTTTAGGGCCATGGACGCTCAGCAAGGCTTGCTCAGCAAGGTTTGCGGCATTAGTTCCCCCCGGATAGCCACTGGATTCCCCCGGATTAGCCTAGGACAGGACCTCGTCAATGGACTTGGCTGTCGGCGACGGCGTTTTTCATCACCAGGGCCCCCGCGAGTTCCGTTCCATGGTGATGTCAGCCAGTTATCGAGATCGGTCATGCTTTGCCGCCTTGGCGCGCCGGCATAGGGTCACAATCGTGGTTCAAGGAATGCGTGTTCGGTATTACCGGCCTGCCGGCTGCGAGACCCAGCGGCCTGGCATTCCAAGCGGTCAAAGTCAAACGATTCAGCAATATCGCATGCAGCCGCAGCCACTACACCAGCCCCCCGACCAGCTCCTGAACCACTACGGATCATGACCATCACCACGAAGTGGATGTCAATAGGCCACTAGTTCCCGTCTCCGGGCGAGTGTACAGGTTCTCGCTCTTCCTGGGTATGGCGATCCGTCACAGGGCACCCGTAGCAGGGCCCATGGAGTGAGCCAAAGATCTATGCAAGCGATTACTGCTGCGGTGAGGCGGTCATGACCACCGGTCGGCATTAAGAAGCCGTTGTCGTACCGAACTTGAGCGGTTTGTGTGGGCTCAGGTCAACGGTACTCGGGTGAAGCGGCCCGCCACATGGAGGTCCTGTTCGATGCGGGCCGCTGTGGCTCGGAGCTGGGGCAGGATGTCCCGCTCGCACTCCTCGGGCGTGTGGCGGGCCGCGTGCATGGCCACGTTCAGGGCGGCGACCGCTCGGCCCGTGCGGTCGCGGACCGGGACTGCGATCGAGCGGAGGCCCTCCTCGAGTTCCTCGTCCACCAGGGCGTGGCCCTGGGACCGGACCTCGGTGAGGAGGCGGGCGAGGGCCTCCGGGTCGGTCAGGGTGCGGGGGGTGAGGGGGAGGAGAAGGGTGGGGAGGGGGCGGTCCGCCGGGGGGAGGTCCGACAGCAGTACGCGGCCCATTGACGTCGCGTAGGCCGGCAGTCGTGTGCCCACCGTGATGTTCACGCTCATGATGCGGCTCGTGGCGACTCGGGCCGTGTACTGGATCTCGTCGCCCGACAGCACGGCCAGGGACGTCGACTCGTGGACCCTCTGGGCCAGTTCGGCCATGTGCGGGGCCGCGATCTCGGGGAGGGACGTGCGGGAGAGGGGCGGGAAGCCGAGGGACAGGACGCGTGGGGTCAGCGCGAAGGTGCGGTCCTGTGCGTGGACCAGACCGAGGTGCTCGTATGTGATCAGGGCTCGGCGTGCCGTCGCCCGGGCCAGGCCCGTCGCCTTTGCCACCTCTGTCAGGGTCAGGGCGGCGCGGCCCTCACCGAAGGCCGTCAGGACCGTCAGGCCGCGTGCCAGGGACTCGACGAACTCCCTGCCCAGTTCCTGCTTCGAGGCGCCGGTCCAGGTCGCGAGGCCGGAGGGCGCGGCGGACGGCTGAGGCGGCGGCACCTCGCGCAGGTCGTCCTCCATCGCCCGTACCGCCGTCCGCAGCCGGGGGAGCAGGGTGTCGCGCAGGTCCGCCGCGGTGTGCCGGCTGGTGTGGCTCACCACGTTCGCCGCGCAGGCGATACGGCCGGTGCGGGGGTCCCGTACGGGGACGGACACCGCGACCAGGCCCGGTTCGATCAGCTGGTCGTCCAAGGCCCAGCTGTTCGCGGCCGATTCGGCCACGCGCTGCTCGAAGTCCTCGTCGGGGGCGGCGTGTTGGAGTGGTGGTACGTCCGGGAAGAGCGTTCCGTCCGGGTCCGCCGCCCTGCGCCGCCGCCATTCCCGCCAGTCGTTCTGCGTCCACTCCGTTGCGAACAGGGAACCCGGCGCGGTGCGTTCGGCCGGCAGCAGGTCGCCGATGCGGAAGCTGAGGGACATCGCGCGGCGGCGGGTGGCCTGGTGGATGAAGCGGATGCCGTCGCGGTCGGCGACCGCCAGGGACACGGATTCGTCGAGTTCGTCGGCGAGGGCGTCGGCGCGTGCGTCCAGCAGGGCGGGCAGCCGCAGGGCGGAGAGGTAGGCGTTGCCCAGTTCCATCAGACGGGGGGTCAGGATCACGTCCCGGCCGTCGAGGCGGACGTATCCCATCCGGGCGAGGGTGGCGGTGATCCGGTCGACCGTGGAGCGGGCGAGGCCCGTGGTCCGCTCCAGGGCGCTCGGGCTCAGCGTCCCGCCGGCCTCGGTCAGCCGTCGCAGCACGGCGACCCCACGGATGAGCGGCGCGACCGCCTCGGCCGGTACGCCGGAAGAGCCGGCCGGTACGGCGGCAGAAGCGGTCCGTACGGCGGGAGAAGCGGCGTCGGCGTCCATCGTGGGCTTCGCGGGCATCGGGTCTCCGGTACGGCGGTCGGGGCACGCCTACCGTAATGCGGAGAAGCGGCACCTTCACTCCGGGCTTCTCGCCTGGTCACTCCGGGCGCCTCACCGGATCACTGCGGGCGCCTCATCAGTCCACTGCGGGCTGCTCGTCCACCGCTGGCCGCTCACCGCCGGGTCACCAGCACCCGGTAGCTGCGGGAGCTTCCGGAGCCGGCCGTCCCCGCCACCGTGATCCGGATCCCCCGCTTCGGGTCCTTGAAGACCTCGCCCGGGGTGAAGGGCGCGTCCGAGAGTTCCGCGTGGACGTTGGGGCTGCGGGTGCAGCCGCCGCTGTCGCGCCGGGAGTCGTAGACCTTCACCGGTCCCATGCCGGTGTCCACGCTTGCGTCCACCTTGTAGATCAGTACGCCCGGGCGGCACACGGCCTCGTCGTTGCCCGCGCGGACGCGTACCTCCACGGCGTACCCGGTGCGGCTGCTGAGCGGTACGAAGACCATCTTCGGGCCGCCCGCGCGCTCCAGGGCCGTCAGCGTGTGCTCCGTGGTGCCGTGCCGCGAGGCGCAGCTGACCTGGGACGGGTCCAGCCAGCCGAGCTTCCACTTGTGCCAGCCGAGCAGGTCGTTGTTGGCCCCCCAGTCCTCGCTCATGATGTCCCAGTGCCCGACCGCACCGCCGCCCGCCTGGGTGTAGAGGTCGGGCAGGCCGAAGACATGGCCGTTCTCGTGCGGCAGCACCCGGTAGCCGGTCCTGCCGTAGGAGCCGGAGCCGTCGTCCTGGCGGGAGTAGACGAAGGAGGCGTTGGCGACGGGGACGCCGTCGGCGACCGGCGCCTCCGTGTTGCCGGCGAAGGTCACCGACAGGACCGTGTCCAGGGCGGACGGGCCGGCGTTCGGCGTGACCAGCACGTTCAGGAAGTCGTACTCCTGGAAGTTCACCTTGGGGTCGGCGGCGCTCACGATGTCCTGGACGAGCTCGCGGTAGCCGGAGTCGAAGGGGGCGCCGCGCTCTATGCCGTACGCCTTGAACGGCTTCGGCATGCGGAGCCAGTGCCGGACGGGGGTCTCGGGGCGGTAGTCCAGACGGCCGTAGGAGGCGATGCGGAACCACTGGCGGGTCTTCGGGAAGAACTCGTGGAAGCGGTCGAGGGCGTTGCCGGGGCCGGGTGCGTCGGAGAAGTCGACCATCAGGGTCAGGGCGCGGACGGTGCCCGTGGAGCGGGAGTAGCCGGTGCCGGTCGGGACGCCCTCCGACAGCTGGATGGCGTGACCGCCTCTGATCATGCAGGGGTCGAGCACGGCGCTGCGGGCCGGGGCGATCGGGCCCGCCCCGGCCGTCGTGGACCGCGCCGTCAGATGTCCGGTGCCGGCCGAGGTGCTGACCGCGAAGGTCAGGGCGGTCACGGACGCGAGGGCGGCCGCGCGGCGCGGACGTATCCGACGGCTCAGCTGCATGCACGCGTCCTTCGTCCATGGCAGCCGGCGGCATCGGACTGCGCCCTTTCGATCACCCTGATTCGGGGGCTGCGTGGGCGCGCGCTGGAGGAGCCCGAACGTGGGTTTCGGCGAGAGGCGGGCGGCGAGAGGCGAGACGGGTGGTGATGTGACTCAGGTCACATCAAATCTCTCCGTCAACCTGAAATAAGCGGGGAGCGTCTCCCCGTTTAGTCACGTGTACGAGCGAAACGGGGACCGACTCCCCGGATCGCGGATGTCAGACCAGCCACCCGAGGAGTCCGCCGTGACCGCCACGACGACCGCGAAGCCCCCGCAGCGCAAGGTGGCCCGGCCGCGCGCCGACGCCCTGCGCAACCGGGAGCGGATCGTCGCCGCCGCCCGGGAGATGTTCACCGAGTTCGGCCCCGAGGTGCCGCTCGACGAGATCGCCCGCCGGGCCGGCGTGGGCAATGCCACGGTGTACCGCAACTTCCCCGACCGCGACGCACTCGTCCGCGAGGTCGTCTGCTCCGTCATGGACCGGACGTCGGAGGCGGCCGAGCATGCGCTCGCCGAGACCGGGGACGCCTTCGAGGCGCTCGAGCGCTTTGTGCACACCGCCGCCGACGAGCGGATCAGCGCGCTGTGCCCGATGGTCCAGAGCACCTTCGACAAGAACCATCCCGATCTCGAAGCGGCCCGTGAGCGGGTCGAGCAGACCGTCAAGGAGCTGATGGACCGCGCCAAGGAGGCCGGCCAGCTCCGCCCCGACGTCGCCGTCGGGGACCTCATGATCGTCGTGGCGCAGCTCAGCCGGCCCCCGGCCGGCACCGACTGCCTCGTCAACGACCGCTTCGTACACCGCCATCTGCAGCTGTTCCTGGACGGACTGCGGGCCCCGGCCCGCTCGGTCCTGCCGGGCGCACCCGTGACCGTGGAGGATCTGCGCCGGCCCTGCGATTAGTTCCGCACACCAGACCAGTCACTAGAACCGAACACCGATTCACAGGCCGTCGCCGGAAGCCCGTAGACGAGCCGTCCCCGTAAGACGCCTTTTTTCCGTCACGAAAAAGTCCCGAAGTGGGTATCCCCATGTCTGCAACAGCCTCAAAGGCTCCAGGCGCCGTCGAGAACACCGGCGACGCCAATCGCTGGAAAGCGCTCGTCTTCATAGCGCTCGCCCAGCTGATGGTCGTGCTCGACGCGACCATCGTGAACATCGCCCTGCCGTCCGCCCAGACCGACCTGGGCATCTCGGACGGCAACCGGCAGTGGGTCGTCACGGCCTACGCCCTCGCCTTCGGCGGTCTGCTCCTGTTCGGCGGCCGGATCGCCGACCTGTGGGGCCGCAAGCGTGCCTTCGTCGTCGGTCTCGTCGGCTTCGCCGCCGCCTCCGCGCTCGGCGGTGCAGCGACCTCCGGCGCCATGATGTTCGGCGCCCGTGCCCTGCAGGGCGTCTTCGGTGCCCTGCTCGCGCCCGCCGCGCTCTCCCTGCTCGCCGTGATGTTCACGGACGCCAAGGAGCGCGCCAAGGCGTTCGGCATCTACGGTGCGATCGCCGGTGGCGGTGGCGCCGTCGGCTTCATACTCGGCGGCGTGCTCACCGAGTACATGGACTGGCGCTGGACGTTCTTCGTCAACATCCCGTTCGCCATCGTGGCCGCGCTGGGCGCGTACTTCGTCATCCGTGAGCCGGAGGGCGGCCGCAACCGCAACCCGCTCGACATCCCGGGCGTCCTGCTCTCCACCCTCGGCCTGGTCTCGCTGGTCTACGGCTTCACCCGCGCCGAGTCCGACGGCTGGGGCGACACCACGACCGTCTCCCTGTTCGTCGCGTCCGCGCTCCTGCTGATCGCGTTCGTCATCACCGAGACCAGGGTCAAGGCCCCGCTGCTGCCCCTGCGCGTGGTCACCGACCGCAACCGCGGCGGCATCTACCTCTCCCTCGGCATCGCCATCATCGCGATGTTCGGCACGTTCCTCTTCCTGACCTACTACCTGCAGGTCATCAAGGGCTACTCGCCGATCAACACCGGCTTTGCCTTCCTGCCGATGATCGCGGGCATGATGATCGGCTCGACCCAGATCGGCACCCGTCTGATGACCCGGGTCCCGGCGCGGATGCTGATGGGCCCCGGTTTCCTGGTCGCCGCGATCGGCATGCTGCTGCTGACGCGGCTGGAGATCGGCTCGTCGTACGCCTCGACGGTCCTGCCGGCGATGCTGCTGCTCGGTCTCGGCATGGGTACGGCGTTCATGCCCGCCATGTCCCTGGCCACCCTGGGCGTCGAGCCCCGTGACGCCGGTGTCGCCTCCGCGATGGTCAACACCTCGCAGCAGGTGGGCGGCGCGATCGGTACGGCCCTGCTGAACACGATCGCCGCCTCCGCGACGACGTCGTACATCAAGGACCACATCGCCGGCGCGACCTCCAAGTCGCAGGCGCAGCTGGTCCAGATGCAGGGCGCGGTGCACGGCTACACCAACGCGATCTGGTTCGCCGTCGGCATGCTGGTGCTCGCCGCCGCGATCGTCGTGACCTTCGTGAACGCCGGCCGCCCGGACACCTCCGTCGTGACCGGCTCCGGTTCCGGCGAGGTCGAGGACGAGCTGGCCGTCCCGGTGGTCGCCCACTGACGGCGGCCGTCCGGCCGTACCCCTTCGGAACCATCCGTACGCGAGAGGAAGGGGACGCCTCCCGCGTACGACCCCAGGAACTGCCCTGGCTCCCTGAGTGAGCGGCTCAGCGGAGCCAGGGCAGGTCCGCGCCCGCATCGCTCGGCTGGAGGCCCTCGGCGACGATCTGCATGATCTCGCCGAGGGACTCCTGCTGTTCTGGAGTGAGCCGCTCGAACACCGCCTGCCGTACGGCCGTCACATGGCCCGGCGCGGTCCGCCCCAGCACCTCGGCGCCCGCTTCCGTCAGCACTGCGAACTGCCCCCGCTTGTCGGAGGGGCAGTCCTCGCGCCGCACCCAGCCGTTCTTCTCCAGCCGCGCGATCGCGTGCGAGAGACGGGACCGGGTGATCTTCGACTTCATGGCCAGCTCGGTCATCCGCAGCCGCCGGCTCGGGGCCTCTGCGAGGCCGACCAGCAGCCCGTAGTAGATGTGCGGCATGCCCGCGTCCCGCTGCAGCTGGCGGTCGAGGTGGTCCTCGAGGAGTGTGGTGGCGTGCACGTAGGAGCGCCAGATGCGCTGCTCGTCGTCGGTGAGCCAGCGGGTCTGGTCGGCGGGTTTCGCTGCCGCGGGTGCCTCTTCAGCGGATGTGGGTGCCGTATTCATGTATCCATCGTACGAGAGGTCTCCTTGAACATTAAACAAACGCGGCGTATGCTCTGAAGCAGGGAGTTTGAGAGTTCAAGCATTGGGAGTCACTGCCATGTCCGCCGCCACTCAGGAGCGCATGCCCGCCCTCTATCTCAGCCACGGTGCGCCGCCGCTCGCGGACGACCCGGTCTGGCCCGGCGAACTCGCCGCCTGGTCCGCCGACCTGCCGCGCCCCAAGGCGATCCTCATGGTCTCCGCCCACTGGGAGGAGGCCCCGCTCGCGCTGGGCGCGGTGCAGACGATCCCGCTCGTCTACGACTTCTGGGGCTTCCCCGAGCACTACTACCAGGTGAAGTACGAGGCTCCGGGCGCACCCGAACTCGCCGAGTCCGTACGGAAGTTGCTACGCGCCCCGGGCGCACCCGTGCAGGACATCCCGGACCGCGGCCTCGACCACGGCGCCTATGTCCCGCTCGTCGAGATGTTCCCGGCCGCCGACATCCCGGTCCTGCAGATCTCGATGCCGACCCTCGATCCGGTGAAGCTGATGGAGATCGGCCGCAAGCTCGCGCCGCTGCGCGAGGAGGGCGTGCTGATCGTCGGCTCCGGCTTCTTCACCCACAACCTGGCCGCGCTGCGCCACACGGGCGGGGGAGTGCCGACCTGGTCCTCGGAGTTCGACGACTGGGGGCGGAAGGCACTGGAAGCCCGGGACTGGGACGGCCTGCTCGACTTCCTCCACAAGGCCCCGGCCGGCCGCTACGCCCACCCGCGCACCGAGCACTTCGCCCCGCTGTTCGTCACCATGGGCGCGGCGGACGTCACCGGCGAGCTGGACGCGCAGAAGTCCGTGATCGACGGCTTCTGGATGGGCATGGCGAAGCGGTCGGTGCAGTTCGGCTGAGGCCTCGAGGCCCGTGCGGGCCTGCAGGGCCTACAGGTCCTTCTCGTACCAGGCGACGTCCCAGTACCTGCCGAACTTCCGGCCCACCTCCCGGTACGTGCCGACGTACCGGAACCCGAAGCGTTCATGCAGCCGCGTGGACGCTTCGTTGGGCTGTGCGATGCCCGCGTAGGCGCGGTGCAGGTCCTCGTCCGCCAGGGCCTCGAAGAGCGCCTTGTACAGGAGTGTGCCGATGCCGCGACGGCCCGCGTCCGGGGCTACGTACACCGTGACCTCGACCGACGTCCCGTAGGCCGGCTTCACGCGATAAGGGCTGGATGTGGCGTAGCCCAGAATTTCCTGTGTGTCCGCATCCGTGGCAACCATCAGCCTGTGCGGCCCGTCTACAGGGTGGGAGAGCAGCCAAGGACGGCGCTCTTCCGGAGTGAAGGTGGCGGTATCGAATGTGATGGGCGTCTCACGTACGTAGTGGTTGTAGAGGTCGGTGAGAGCGTCGAGGTCCTCCTCGGCTCCCGGTCTGACCTGCACCTCTGTACGTTCCGACACCATCAGGCCTCCCTCCGTGGCCGGACAGGGTACTGCATGATCAGAAAAATCGGGGTGCGGGTTGGGAATTCTGTCCGGATTCCAGTCGTTGTTTCCATCGGATGCAGGGCACCCGACCAAAGTGCTCAGCGGCACTCGAAGGCGAGTGCCCGGCGTCTGAGAGACCACCCGCCAGCCCACCATCGCAAGGGAGCACGCATGGCAACCCGTGCCGTCGCCCGTCGTAAGTCCGCCACCGGCGAGACGGCCGACGCGGCAAGCAGTGTTCGCGCCCACGCCGGCGAGATCGCCGACCGTGACCTGGTCGGCATGTACCTCGACGAGATCGCGCGCACACCGCTGCTCGACGCCGCCAAGGAGGTCGAGCTGTCCCAGATCATCGAGGCGGGTGTGTTCGCGCGACAGGTTCTCGACGGGTACGAGGAGTCCAAGGCCGAGGCCACCCGCGAGGAGCTGCAGGCCCTCGTCGACGACAGTGAGCGCGCCAAGGACATCTTCATCCGCTCCAACCTCCGCCTGGTCGTGGCCGTGGCGCGCCGTTACCCCCGTAGCGGTCTGCCCCTGCTCGACCTGATCCAGGAGGGCAACGCCGGTCTGGTGCGCGCGGTCGAGAAGTTCGACTACCGCAAGGGCTTCAAGTTCTCGACGTACGCGACCTGGTGGATCCGTCAGGCGATCACCCGCTCGATAGCGGACCAGTCGCGCACCATCCGCCTGCCCGTCCACCTGGTGGAGGAGCTGGGCCGGATCCGCCGTGTGCAGCGGGAGTTCAACCGCGAGCACGGCCGCGACCCGGAGCCCGCGGAGATCGCCGCCGAGCTCGGCTCGAACCCGGACCGTGTGATCGACGTCCTGGACTGGGCCCGCGACCCGGTCTCGCTGAACATGGCGGTGGACGACGCGGGCGAGACCCAGTTCGGCGACCTGCTCGAGGACACCTCCGCGGTCTCCCCCGAGCAGTCCGTCCTCACCCTGCTCCGCAGCGAGGAACTCGACCACCTCATCGGCCGCCTCGACCCGCGCACGGCGTCCATCATCAAGATGCGCTACGGCATCGACGACGGCCGCGAGCGCACCTTGACGGAGGTCGGCAAGGAGCACGGTCTGACCCGCGAGCGGATCCGGCAGATCGAGAAGCACGCCCTGCTGGAGCTGAAGAAGCTGGCACGCAGCACGGGCTTCGAGGCGGCGGCCTGACGAGCGGTCACGGGGCGCGTACGGCACCTGGTGAGTGTGGGGTGGCGTACGACGCCCTGGCCGCGCACGCCGGGTGGCGAAAGACCGCGCAAACATGGCGGTTCAACGCCGCTTCAACCGTCAGAACGCAGGGAACAAGACTTCAGGGCACAGGAGTTCGGCATCATCCCGCCCCCTGAACGACCGGACCACTGCAACCACTGGACCAAGTCCCGACGCACATCCCCCCCCGGCGGCGGGACTCCCCCTGAGCCGGGCTTCGGCGCCCCTCCCCCCGGGCGCCGGGGCCCGGTTCTCTTTCGGGGGCGTGCTGGGATCTCGCCGGGACACACATGACGGCGGGCCACCCCAGACCTGAACACTGGGGTGGCCCGCCGTCATGTGTGCCACAGCGGCACAGCGTCTCTGATTCGCCTGGAGGTCTGAGCGTTGCTCAGGACGGGTGGCCAATCGTCTTCGTGCCCTGGTGCCGAACGGCAGGAGCCGTCAGTCCGGGTGGCACGTCCCTCCGGACGCTGGTCAAACGGGCCGTGCGACCCGATTGCGGAGGGTGCCCGACGTCGCGTGGGCGCCGGACATGCGCGTGACACTCTGCCATATGATCGTCACGTTTCGCTAACCCTCCCAAGGTGAGACGGTCCCCCCTCGCCCCGCCGCTCTCGGTTCCGCAGGCCCTGGAGCACGCCGTGCGTCACACGCTGACGCAGGGGGCAGGGGTCTCCGCCGGCCTCGTGGGAACTGGTCCCGCACCCTGATCCGGTTCACCGAGACTTCGCTCGAGCGGGGGACCCCCATCGCGGCGGAGCCGCAGATTGATACAGCCCCGCGCCCCTTTGGCCGGCCCGGGCGCGCCTCACCCACCCGCGGCCCGCATGAGCCGTCCGCCCAACTCACGTACGCTCTCCGCCAGTTCGGCTGGTTCCCGTACCGTGAACTCGTAGCCCAGTAGGGCCAGCCGTACTGCCAGCCAGTCCGCCGCGTCGCTCGTCCGGCCCCGTAGGCGGCAGGTGCCCTCGTCGATCGGTTCCGGTGTGCCCAGCCAGGACGGGACGCGGGTCGCGACCGTTTCCGCGGGGGCCGTGAAGGTGACCTCGAAGTCGTACGACTCCTGGTGTCGTTGCATCGAGCGGCGCAGGTACTCCGCCGCGCTTCCTGTCGGCAGCTCCCGCGGGGTGAACCGTGCGCCGGTCGCGAAGGGATCGCTCACCCGGTCGACGCGGAACGTGCGCCAGTCGGCGCGGTCGAGGTCGTACGCGACGAGGTACCAGCGGCGGCCGGTCGAGACGAGGCGGTACGGCTCCGTCAGGCGTCGTGACTCGGTGCCGTCGCCGGCGCGGTAGGCGAAGCGCAGGCGCTCGTGCCCGGCCACCGTGGACGCCATGACGGTCAGCGTCTCGGGCGCGATGCTCGCCCCGTCCCCGCTGGTCAGCGGAGTGGTGGCGGCCTGGAGCGTGGAGACTCGGTGACGCAGGCGAGAGGGCAGCACCTGTTCCAGCTTCGCGAGGGCCCGTACGGAGGCCTCGTCCACGCCCTCCAGGGCGTGCCCGGCACCGGCCCGCAGACCGACCGCGATCGCCACCGCCTCCTCGTCGTCGAGGACGAGCGGCGGCATCGCCTTGCCCGCGACCAGGCGGTAGCCGCCCTCGGCACCCAGGGTCGCCTGCACCGGATAGCCGAGCTCGCGCAGCCGGTCGATGTCCCGCCGGACCGTGCGCCGCGACACGCCCAGCCGATCGGCGAGCTCGCCGCCGGGCCATTCCCGGGGAGTCTGGAGGAGGGAGAGGAGTTGGAGGAGTCGGGCCGGGGTGTCCGTCGTCATGGTGAGAGCATGCCGCAGAAGTAGGACATGATCTGACCTAGTAGGGGTCTAGCTTCGGGGTATGACCTCCACCGAGATCCCATCCGTTTCCGTGGGCACCCCGGGTGCCCGGCCCGCCGCGGGCGACCGCAGGCGCTGGTTCGCCCTTGCCATCGTGATGACCGCGGCCTTCATGGACCTCGTCGACGTCACGATCGTCAACATCGCGATCCCGTCGATCCAGCGGGACGCCGGCGCCTCCGTCAGCCAGATCCAGTGGATCACCGCCGGTTACGCGCTCGCCTTCGCCGCGGGGCTGATCACCGGCGGACGCCTCGGCGACATCCACGGCCGCAAGCGGCTGTTCCTCGTCGGCATCGGCGGCTTCACCCTCGCCTCCGCGCTGTGCGGCTTCGCCGCGAACCCGGAGATGCTCGTCGCCTCCCGGATCCTGCAGGGCGGTATGGCGGCGATGATGGTGCCGCAGGTCCTGTCGATCGTGCACGCCACCTTCCCGGCGCACGAGCGGGGCAAGGTGTTCGGGCTGTTCGGCGCGATCGTGGGGCTCGGGGCCGTCTCGGGTCCGCTGCTCGGCGCGCTGCTGACGGAGTGGAACCTGTGGGGTCTTCAGTGGCGGCCCATCTTCCTCATCAATCTCCCGGTCGGCATCGCGGGCCTGGTCCTCGGCAGCCGCTTCATCACCGAGTCGAAGGCACCGCGGGCGCTGAAGCTGGACCTGGTCGGGGTCACCCTCGTCACCCTCGGTCTGACGATGCTGCTCTACCCGCTCACCCGCGGTCGTGAGCTGGGCTGGCCGCTGTGGGGCTACGTCTCGATGGCCGGTGCGCTGGTCGTCTTCGCGGTGCTGGTGGCGTACGAGAGGCGCAAGGCCGTACGGGACGGATCTCCGCTGGTGGAGCTCTCGCTGTTCCGGGTGAAGAGCTTCGCGGCCGGTATCGCCGTGCAGACCGTGTTCGGGATCGCGCTCGGGGTGTTCTTCCTGGTGTGGACGCTGTACATGCAGACCGGCCTGGGCTGGAGCCCACTGCGGGCGGGTCTGACCGGTGTGCCGTTCTCGATCTCCGTCTCCACGGCGGCCGGCCTGTCCGTGCAGAAGCTGGTGCCGCGCTTCGGCCGCAAGGTGCTCCAGGCGGGCGCGCTGCTCATGGCCGCGGGCGTCCTGCTCTACATCTGGGAGTCCGGCCGCTACGGCCTCGCCATCGCCTCCTGGCAGATGGCGTTGCCCCTGATCGTGATGGGCGTGGGCATGGGCCTGATCGTCGCCCCGCTGACGGACGCGGTGCTGTCGGACGTGCCGCGCGAGCACGCCGGCTCGGCGTCGGGGCTCATCAACACCGTGCAGCAGATGGGGAACGCGCTGGGGCTCGGGCTGGTCTCGGTGGTGTTCTTCGGGGAGATCGGCGACCGGCTGACGCGGTCCGAGGTGGGTCCGGCATTCGTGAACGCCTTCCAGCATGCGCTGGGGTGGGTTGCCGCGGTGATGGGGGCCATCTTCGTCTTGATGTTCGCCCTGCCGAAGCGGGCCGAGGAGGCGGGGGTGCCGGTGGAGGAGGCCGATGCCACCGAGCTGCGCACCGGGGGCACGCAGGACGCCCCCGCTCACCAGGAGGATCTCGCTTCAGTCCGGTAGCGCACCTGACACCCTGCCCCGAGTCTGTGCAGGGGCAGGGTGTGCGGACGATTCCACGCACTCCAGCAGGGCTGTGGTGAGGGCTCGGCGATGTACGGGGGGCGCTTTGGGAGGGAGGGCCCGCCGAGGGGAGGGGCTCTGCTCCTTCAGTACCGCTTCGACCAGCCAGATCAGCAAGCCGCGTGCATGAGTGATGCCCGTTTGTGTCTGAGTGGCGCCCGAACCTGTTTACTTTCCGGAAATCGGGGCGTAGCCTCCGGGTGAAACCACAAGTTCGGGCATGAGTCGGAGGCGAACGGACATGTACGCACCGGAGCGGCAGCAGGAGATTCTCCGGCTTGCCCGTGACGGCGGGCGGGTGGACGTGCTGTCGCTGGCCGAGGAGTTCCAGGTGACGGCGGAGACGATCCGCCGGGACCTGAAGGCCCTCGACCGCGCGGGGCTCGTCCGGCGGGTGCACGGCGGTGCCATACCGGCCGGGCGGCTCGACTTCGAGCCGGACCTCGCCGAGCGCGAGGGCACCTCGACCGACGAGAAGGACCGCATCGCAAAGGCCGCCCTCACGGAGCTGCCGAGCGAGGGCACGATGATCCTCGACGCCGGTACGACGGTGGCGAGGCTCGCTGCCGCGCTGCCCCTGGAGGCGTCGCTCACCGTCGTCACGCACAGCCTGCCGATCGCGGCCCGCCTCGCGGACCACCCCGGTATCCAGCTCCACCTGGTCGGAGGGCGTGTACGGCACCGTACACGCGCCGCCGTGGACGCCTGGGCGCTGCGTGCCTACAGCGAGATCCGGGCGGACGTGCTGTTCGTGGCGGCCAACGGCTTCTCCGCCGACCACGGGCTGACCACTCCCGACCTCGCCGAGGCCGCGGTCAAGCGCGCGGCGGTGGCCGCGGCCCGCCGGGTGGTGCTGCTCGCCGACTCGTCCAAGCACGGCCAGGAGCACTTCGCCCGCTTCGGCGATCTGAGCGACGTGGACCTGCTGATCACCGACAGTGGGCTGAGCCCGGAAGACGCCACCGCCATCGAGCGCGGTGGCACTGAAGTGCTGTGTGTTTAGGAAACGAGTGCGCATGATCCTCACCGTCACCCCGAACCCGTCCCTGGACCGTACGTACGAGGTCCCCTCGCTCGACCGTGGCGAGGTCATCCGCGCCACCGGTGAGCGCATGGACCCGGGCGGCAAGGGTGTGAACGTCTCGCGTGCGGTCGCGGCCGCCGGGCAGCGCACGGTAGCGGTGCTGCCCCTGGGCGGCGCGCCGGGCGCGCTCGTCGCCGATCTGCTCGACGCGCAGGGCATCGAGGTCGCGCCGGTCCCGGTCGCCGGGGCCACCCGCTCGAACATCGCGCTCGCGGAGGCGGACGGGGTGCTCACGAAGATCAACGCCCCCGGTCCCGAGCTGTCGGCCCAGGAGCAGGAGCTGCTGCTGAACACCGTGCACCGGCAGTCGCCCGACGCGGACTGGATCGCCTGCTGCGGGAGTCTGCCGCGGGGGCTCGCGCCGGCGTGGTACGCCGATGTCGTCGCCCGGGCGCACGCCGGGGGCGCACGGATCGCCCTGGACACCTCCGGGCCCGCCCTGCTGGCGGCGCTGCGCGAGCGGCCCGATGTGGTGAAGCCGAACGCCGAGGAACTCTCCGAGGCCGTCGGGCGCCCCCTGTTCACCGTGGGTGACGCGGTGAAGGCGGCCGAGGAACTGCGTGAGATGGGCGCGCGCGCCGTCCTCGCGAGCCTGGGCGCCGACGGGCAGCTGCTCGTGGACGCCTCGGGCGTCTGGTTCGGCAGCGCGCGAGTGGACGCCGTACGCAGCAATGTGGGTGCCGGCGATTCCTCCCTGGCAGGTTTCCTGATCGCCGGCGGCAGCGGCCCGGAGGCCCTCGCCTCGGCGGTCGCCCACGGCGCGGCGGCCGTCCAGTTGCCGGGCAGTGTGATGCCGACCCCACGGGATCTGGATCCGGCGGCGGTGACGGTGACGGCCGACGTGCCGGTGGACCTCGTACTCAAGGAGCCGGTGTCATGACGTATCCCGTGCTGTGCGGACCGCCACAGGCCGGCAATCGGCGAGGCTCCCCGTTACTCAGGACGGCAATCGCGATGTCTGCACCGGTCACTCCGGCTGACCTGCTGTTCGGCCGGGGGTCCGGGGGTTGTCCCCCGGGAGAGCGCAGCCCCGGCCCCGCCTCCACCCCCACTGATCCCACCCCCCGCAGCACCCCCGTCCCCACCCCCGCCCACCCCACCCCCCGGGCGATACGCGTGCGAAGGAGCCCGCGATGAGCGACATGATCACCGCGGACCTGGTCGACCTCGACCTGTCCGCCGATACGAAGGAAGCGGCGGCGCGTGCCCTCGCCGAGCGCATGGTGGCCCTGGGCCGGGTGACCGACCTCGACGGCTTCCTCGCCGACGTGGCCGCGCGCGAGGCACAGATGCCCACCGGCCTCGACGGCGGCATCGGCATCCCGCACTGCCGCAGCGAGCACGTCACCGAGCCGACGCTGGCCTTCGGGCGCAGCGCCGCCGGCATCGACTTCGGCGCGGCGGACGGGCCCGCCGACCTGATCTTCCTGATCGCGGCCCCCGCCGGCGCCGACGACGCCCACCTGACGATCCTGTCGTCGCTGGCCCGGCAGCTGATGAACGCCGAGTTCACCGACGCGCTGCGCTCGGCGGGCGACGCGGCGGCCGCGGCAGCACTCATCCGCGGGGACGAGACACCGGCCGAGGCCTCCGCGGCCGCCGGTCCCGAAGACTCCGCTGCGGATTCGAAGGCGGCCTCCTCCGAATCCGCAGCGGCCACCCCCTCCGCCGAGGAGCCGGACGAGCGCCCGTTCCGTATCGTCGCCGTCACCTCCTGTCCGACCGGCATCGCGCACACGTACATGGCGGCCGAGTCGCTGGAGAACGCGGGCCGCGAGGCAGGCGTCGAGGTCGTCGTCGAGACGCAGGGCTCGGCCGGTTTCACCCGGCTCGACCCGGCCGTCATCGCCGCGGCGGACGCCGTGATCTTCGCGCACGACGTGCCCGTACGGGAGAAGGAACGCTTCGCCGGCAAGCCGACCGTCGACGTCGGCGTGAAGGCGGGCATCAACCGGCCCGGCCAGCTGATCACCGAGGTGCGCGGCAAGGCCGAGAGGGGCGAGGTCACCGCGGGGGCCGCGCCCGGCACCCCGGTCGAGCGCGCCGGTGAGTCCGGCGAGGGCTACGGCACCAAGCTGCGCAAGTGGCTGATGTCCGGCGTCAGCTACATGGTCCCGTTCGTCGCGGCCGGCGGTCTGCTGATCGCCCTCGGCTTCGCGATCGGCGGCTACAAGATCAAGTCGGCGCCCTCGGTCATGGACCACTTCGTGTGGACGCAGACCGACAGCTGGGCCGCCCTGATGTTCCAGATCGGCGCCGTGGCCTTCGGCTTCCTGGTCCCGGTCCTGGCGGGCTACATCGCCTACGGCATGGCGGACCGGCCAGGTCTCGTCCCCGGCTTCGTGGGCGGCATGATCGCCTCCACGATCAACGCGGGATTCCTCGGCGGCCTGGTCGCCGGTCTGCTCGCCGGCGGTGTCGTGATGGCGATCCAGAAGATCAACATCCCGGCGGTGCTGCGCGGCATCATGCCGGTGGTGGTGATCCCGCTGATCTCCTCGGCGATCGTCGGGTTCCTGATGTTCGTCGTGGTCGGCAAACCCATCGCCTCCGCCCAGAAGGGCATGACCGACTGGCTGAACGGCCTCTCCGGCTCCAACGCCATCCTGCTCGGCATGCTGCTCGGCCTGATGATGTGCTTCGACCTCGGCGGTCCCGTCAACAAGGTCGCGTACACCTTCGCCACCGCCGGTATCGCGGTCTCCAACCCGAGCGACTCCGCGATGAAGATCATGGCCGCGGTGATGGCCGCCGGCATGGTCCCGCCGCTCGCTATGGCGCTGGCCACCACGGTCCGCGGGAAGCTCTTCACCGTGACCGAGCGCGAGAACGGCAAGGCGGCCTGGGTGCTGGGCGCCTCCTTCATCTCCGAGGGCGCGATCCCGTTCGCCGCGGCCGACCCGCTGCGCGTCATCCCCTCCTCGATGGTGGGCGGCGCGATCACCGGCGCCCTGTCGATGGCCTTCGGCGCCACCCTGCGCGCCCCGCACGGCGGCATCTTCGTGGTCCCGCTGATCGGCAACGCCTTCCTCTACCTGATCGCCATCGCGGTCGGCGTGTGTGTCACCACCACGCTGGTGGTCTTCCTGAAGGGCATGCGCAAGCCGGCACCGGGGGCCGTGAGCCCCGGCACGGCGGACGACACGTCGACGTCGACGGCTCAGGCGAAGCAGCCGGTGGCGGCGTAACCGCCGGGTGCACATGTCCCTTTGGTGGGATACATCACGGTCCGGGACCAAAGTCCCGGACCGTGGTGTCTACTGGTGCGCATGCCCGATGAGCACGTCTCGATCCTCCAGTCGCTGGGCCTGGCCACCCTCGCCTTCGCGGCCGTCGTCTGGGTGCTCGGCCTGGTCGGCCTGGTGCGCCGCGGCCGTTCCGGGGCCGGTCTGTGGCTGACCTGCCGCACCCTGTGGTTCACCGGCCGCACCCCGCTGCGCGCCTTCCCGCACCAGCGGCTGGCCCCTCCCCATCGGGAGTCCGTCGATCTGACCCCGGCGGAGCGGGACGCGTTCGCGGGCCTGGTACGACAGCTGAGCGGCAGGCGCTGAGCGCTTCGCTGGTTGTGTCGACGTGCGGCTCCGCCGCGGGGGCTGTGACGTCGACCGTCTGCGACACCGTCGTGGCTGGTCGCTCCCCCACTCTCGACTTCGCTCAAGCGGGGGGGACCCCCATCGCGGCGGAGCCGCACATCGACACAGCCCTGCGCCCCTGACGGGGCGCTGCCGAACCGCAGCGGACTTAGCCGACCGGCACGGCCGGCTCCAGGGCTCAGGAGACCTGAGCCGCCCGCCGCTCCATCGCGTCCCGGGCCGCGTCCTCGCTGACGTACACCTCGCACATGTGCCGCTCGTCGGGCGTCGCCGTGTGCTCGACCTCCCAGAGGGAGACCTCCGCGCCGTCACGCAGCAGGAACGCGTGCTCGTAGAGCGAGAAGCACAGCCCCGCGCGGCCCGCCCGGCACGGGCGTCCGAAGGCCTGCGTTATCTGGTGCGCGAACGCCGTCGCGAGCAGCGCGGCCGTCTCTGCGCCCGGCCGGTCCGGGTTCTCCGCGCGGCGCAGCAGCCGGCGCGCATGATCCGCGGAGTCGTCCGGCACATACGCGTGCCGCGGCGCGGGGATCGGCGAGAGCTGCACCGTCACGGGAAGCTCGAAGTCCGGTGCGTCCGGCGACAGCGGCAGCCGCGCGGTGGCCGCGCGCAGCTCCTCCTCGTCGACATACACCTCGTGCTGCGCGGCGCTGCCCGGCGCGGTGTTGTGCACGAGCTCCCACAGTGTGAGCGCCGAGCCGTCGACGAGCAGCCAGGTGTGCCGGTACGTCTCGCGGTGCAGCCCCGCGCTGTGGTGCGCGGAGTGCAGCGAACTGTCGTGCGCCAGCGCGCAGTCCAGCCGCTGTATCGTCTCGTCCGGCAGCTCGAAGGAGTTCAGGGCACGGCCGAGGAGTCGCTCGAGATGCTCCTCCGGAGACTCGGGCGACTCGGGTGGTTCGTACGCTGCCGTCTCGTACGGAACGCTCAAGGTTTCTCCCGGCGTTGCTGCATGTCACCTTGTGGGTGCATACCGTAGCCCCTCGGTCGGACATCATGTCCGGGAACCGAGAAAACGTACGCACAGAAAACGCGCGGGCCGTGTGAGGAGTTCCCACACGGCCCGACGATCTGTCAGAAGTTGCTGCTCAGGCGGCGATTACGCGGCGCTCCCCGCCATCCACTCGCTCCACGACATGTTCCAGCCGTTGAGCCCGTTGTCGGGGGAGACCGTCTTGTCCGGGGAGTTCTTGACGATCACGACGTCGCCGATCAGCGAGTTGTCGTAGAACCACTTGGCGTTCGTGGCGCCCTGCGCGCCCTGCACGTCGGCGAGCCCGACGCAGCCGTGGCTGGTGCCCTGGCGGCCGAAGGGCGGATTGCCCCTGTTGTACCAGTAGTTGCCGTGGATGAAGGTGCCGGAGGACGTCAGGCGCATCGCGTGCGGCACGTCCGGGATGTCGTACTCGCCGCCCAGGCCCACCGTCTGGCTGTTCATGCGCGTCTGCACGAACTTCTCGGAGATCACCATCTGCCCGTTGTACGTCGTGTGCTCCGGGCTGCCCGAGGAGATCGGCACCGACTTGAGCGTACTGCCGTCCCGCACGACCGTCATGGTCTGCGTGTTCACATCCACCGTGGAGACCTGCGAGCGCCCGACGGTGAAGGTGACGGTCTTCTTCTGCACCCCGTAGACGCCGTTCGCGCCCTCGACGCCGTCCAGGTCGATCTTCATCGTGACCTTGGAGCCGGCCTTCCAGTACTCCTCGGACCGGAAGTCGAGCCGCTGCGCCCCGAACCAGTGTCCGACCACCTTCTGCCCGCTGCTCGACGTGACCGTGATGTGCGACTGCACGGCCTTCTTGTCGCTGATCACCTTGTCGAAGTCGAACGACACCGGCATGCCCACGCCGACCGTCGTCCCGTTGTCCGGCGTGTACGTCCCGATGAAGCTGTTGGCCGAAGTGACCGTGGTGAAGATGGAGTTGGCGGCCGCCGTACGGCCGCTCCCGTCCTTCGCGGTAGCCGAGATCTGGTACTTCGTCCCGCGCTCCAGCTGCTGCTTGGGCTTCCAGACCCCGCCGTCAGCGGATATCGACCCCGCAACGGCCTGTCCCGACCCGGCCACCGTCATCTTCACGTCGGTCAGCCTGCCGTCGCTGACCTTCACGCCGGTCGTGTTGATCGACGCGTCGGTAGAGCCGTCCTTCGCCGAGATGACGATCTTCGCCCTCGACGCCCCGGCCGAGCCCTTGCCGCCCTTACTGTCGCTCGACGAGCCCGAGGAGTTGGCGTTGGCGTCGCCACCGCAGGCGGTCAGGGTGAGGGCGCCGACCATCAGGGCGGCACAGGCCCCCAGTACGCGTACGCGCCGCGCGGCAATGTCCGGCGTTGTCACGGGCTGCTCCAGGTTCGTGTGATGTGGGTGTTCCGCTCCAGTGCGTGAAGAAGGAGGGCGCCGGTGGCGCGTGAGGTTCCCGCCGTAGCCGGTGAACATCATCGCGTGACAGAACCCGGACAATCGCGGGCAGCCGAAGGCCCCGACGCGGGGCACCCAAGTCGGCGTGAGCGTGCGTCAGTCGGCGTGAGCGTGCGTCAGTCGGCGTGAGCGGGTGTCGTGCCGACGGGCACACCACGTCCGCCCACGCCCGCCGAGTTCCCCAACTCTCCGCGCCCCCGGGGTCAACGCCCCTCGTACAGCTGCCCGTACGACGGCCATGACCCGCCGGGCCCGTCCACCGGCTCGGCGGCGCGCACGGCCCGCACGATCGCCCGCGTCACCAGGTCCGCGCCCGCCGCGAGGATCTCGTTCAGGGCGAGGGGGTGCCCGGCGTCGAGCGGGCGTGCTCCGGTCGCCAGCGCGAACACCGTGTCCCCGTCATTGAGCAGGTGCACCGGCCGCACGGCGCGCGCGATGCCGTCGTGGGCCGTGCCGGCGAGCTTCTGCGCCTGCGCCTTCGACAGGTCCGCGTCGGTGGCGACCACGGCCAGCGTGGTGTTCAGCGGGGGGAGGGCGTTCTTCGCAGCGCTCTCGGCGAGGCGGCCGCGCGCGGCCTCGTGGACGTGCGGCTCGGGGTGGTCCACCCGCCCCTGGAACAACTCCCCGTACAGGACGCCCGTTTCCGGATCCGTCGCCGATCCCGCCGCGTTGGCCACCACCAGGGCAGCCACCGTGATCCCCGAGCCGAGCACCGTGCTCGCGGTGCCGACCCCGCCCTTCATCGGCCCCACGGCCGCGCCCGTACCGGCGCCCACGCACCCTTCCTGCACCCGTGCCCCGGCCTCGCTCGCCGCGGCCGCCTCGACCGCCGCCCGGCCGGTGGCGGCATCGGGCCTGGCCCGGAAGTCGCCGCCCCGCCCGAGGTCGAAGACGCAGGCGGCGGGCACCACCGGCACCACATGGGCCGGGTCCTGCCCGACGCGCACCCCGCGCCCCTGCTCCTCCAGCCAGGCCATCACCCCCGACGCCGCGTCGAGCCCGTAGGCGCTGCCCCCGGTCAGCACGATCGCCTCGACCTTCTGCACGAGGTTGCGCGGGTCGAGCGCGTCGGTCTCCTTGGTGCCGGGCCCGCCGCCGCGCACGTCCACGGCGGCGACGGCGCCGCCTTCCGGGGCGAGGACGACCGTGGTGCCGGTGAGCCAGCCGCCGCCGGTGCGCGTCGCGTGCCCCACCCGCACTCCGGTGACGTCCGTCAATGCGTCAACTGTCATGGAGCCAGTCTCGCCCGGCCCGGCACGACAGCACCCGGTCAGCCCGCCGGACTCGTCGCGCGTTCCCCGCTCGATCCGCTCGCCCCACGCTCCCCGGCGCCCCTGCGCGCCGCCAGCGCCACCCCGCCCGCCACCGCCAGCGCCGACACCAGGCCCGCAGCGAGCACCGCCCAGTCGCCCAGGAAGGTGCAGACGATCACGAGCAACGCCGTGGTCGGCAGCACCAGTTGTTGGGCGATGCCCACCTTGTAGTAACGGGAGTGCAGCGCCCACACGGTGAGCAGATACAACGCCGTCGGCAGGGTCACAGCCGCCGATGCCTCCAGCGTGGAGATGTGCGCCTTGCCGACTGCCTGCTCCACGGCCACCTCCAGGCCCGCCCCGACCGCGGCCGCCGAGGCGAAGATCAGGTAGTGGCCGTAACCCCACAGGAAAGCCTGCCGGTTGGTGCGCAGATGATCGTGGATCGGCACCGCGAAGTAGATCCACCAGGCGGCGAAGACGACCAGCAGCCCGCCCGCCGAGATGGGCAGTAGCTCGCCCAGCGCGTCGTTCTCGTCGATGCCCGACTTCACCGCGACGGTGGCCGCCGCGATGGTCTCGCCGAGCACGATGATCGTGAACAGCCCGTACCGCTCGGAGATGTGGTGCGGATGCCAGGACGTGGGGTGGTCCTTCTCCGCGTACGGCGGCACGCACATCTCCAGGACCGCCATCACCAGGAAGACCCACGGCCGGCCGCCCTCCGGCAGCACCACCAGCCCCAGCCAGCCGACCATGCACAGCGACACACCCGCGGCGTAGCGCCGCCCCATGGTCCGCTCGGCGCCCTCGGTCGACCGCGCCGCGCGCAGCCACTGCGCCGTCATGGCGACCCGCATGATCACATAGCCCAGCCAGACGACCAGGAACTCGTGCTCCTCGAACGCCCGCGAGATCCCGGCCGCCAGCACCAGCACCCCGGCGATCTGAACCAGCGTGACGACCCGGTAGAGCACGTCGTCGTTGTCGTACGCCGAGGCGAACCAGGTGAAGTTCATCCACGCCCACCAGATGGCGAAGAACACCATCCCGTAGTTGAGGATCCCCTCGCCCGCGTGCCCCTCGGTAATGGCGTGCACCAGCTCGGCGCCCGCCTGGGCGACGGCCACGACGAAGCACAGGTCGAAGAAGAGCTCGAGCGGGGAGGCGACGCGGTGCGCCTCCCCACGGCCCCGGGACGCGAGCCTGCGCAGTGGTCGGCGGTTCGCCGGTGTCCCGGAGGACGCGGGCGGCGGAGTCGAGCTGGTCGTCATGGGACCAAGCACAGCAGATAACCGGTGGGAATTCCTTGGCAGCAGGCGCGGACCTGTCCTCACGGCGCAGGGCCCGCAGGCCGGGCGGACCGCCGGCGCGACCCGGCGGTCGCGCACCCCCGGGGCCGTACCCTGGACGCATGACCTCCGCCCCCGCCCCCGAGCCGCGCGCCCCGAAGCCCGCGCTGATCTTCGACGATCCGCTGGACCAGCAGTCCTCGGACGACACCGACCGCGGCTGGGGCGAGCGGCCGGGCTCCGACGGCGACTCCGCGGCCGACCTGAAGCGCTTCCTCGACGAGAAGCCGCCCCACCACCTCTGAGCCGCGCGGGCCGCTGCCGCTACCGCTCGTCGCGCCCGGCCGCACGCTGTGCGACCAGCTCGTCGCGGATCTCCTTCAGCACCTCCAGTTCGGTCACCTCGATCACCTCGTGCGTGCCCTCCCGCGCCTTGCGGCGGGCCTCCACGCGGGCGAGGTACTTCGCCATGGGCAGCACCATCAGGAAGTAGACGACGGCAGCGGTGATCACGAACGTCAGGGTGGCGCCGAGGACTGAGCCCCACAGGAGCTGGATCCCCTTGTCGCCCTTGCACGACTCGCTCAGGCACGCCTTGTAGTTGTCGAGGTTCGTGGTGCCGATCGTCCCGACCAGCGGATTGATGAGCCCCTTCACCACCGAGCTCACGATGTTGGTGAACGCGGCGCCGATGACCACTGCCACCGCCAGATCGACGACGTTCCCGCGCATCAGGAAGGCCTTGAAGCCCTGCCAGACGCTCGGCTCCTTCTTCTCGCTCACCTCGGGTCCTCTTCTCGCACGCACAGGTTGGGGAACAAACAGTTCCGCAACCTACGGCACCGCGGGACCGCCCTGCCCGTTCGGGTGGCTCGACCGACGGACTCGACAGGAATCCGCGCAGGATGCGCACATCGTCGATCAGCACACCGTCACCGCCAGCCGTGCCGTCGCGCTCGCGCCGGCGAGATGCGCCGCGGTGGCACGAGGAACCGAGAGCACGACCAGCGCCCCGCTGTCGGCCCCGCTGTCCAAAGGCTCCGGCACCTTGCTCACCCGCGCCCCGCGCGCGACCACGCGGGTGTCGCCGCCCGTCGCGGTCTCCTGGGCGGCGACGACGTCCACCCGGTCGCCGGGCCGCAGCAGCCGGACCGTGGCCCCGTCGGCGATCCGCACCGGGGCGGCCACCATCTCGACGGCGCGGTGCTTGCGTACGGGATCCGCCATCGGATGCCCGCGCGCCGGGTCGGTGGCCCGTGGCCCGGCCGCCACCAGCGCGGCCGCGGTCACGGCGAGGCCCGCGGCCACGGCCCGCCTCCGGTGCCGTACGAGCCGCCGTAGCTGATAGCGCCCGCCGCGCACCCGCACGGGAGCGAAGTGCGGGACCTCGCAGGTGGCGGGGGCGTCGTCGCCTGGCGGGCGCGGGGCGGAAGGGGAGGGGAAGAAGAGCGGGGGAGGGAGGGACATGCGGATCACCACCTGCGTCGAGGAATCGGCTTGCAGGCCCACGATGAGGCCTCGCGACGATCTCTGCCGACGCCGGTGGACTACCGACGGGTTGTGGACAACTTCCTCACCGGAACGGGGAGTTCCGGAGTCCACGAGTCCTGGAGTCCCGACCCCTTGAGGTTCCTCTCCGGCACCTCGTCACGGCAGCTCGAACCCCGGGTCCATCCCGCCCAGCGCCTTCGTGCACAGACAGTCCCGGTCCTCGTTCGCCGGCAGGGCGGCCACCGCGTCGAACAGCACGCCCCGCAGCCGGTCCACATTCGCCGCGAAAACCTGCAGTACCTCGTCGTGCGAGACGCCCTCACCGGTCTCGGCGCCCGCGTCGAGGTCGGTGACCAGCGTCATCGTCGAGTAGCACAGCTCCAGTTCACGGGCGAGCGCCGCCTCGGGATGGCCCGTCATGCCGACCACCGACCAGCCCTGCGCCTGATGCCACAACGATTCTGCGCGGGTCGAGAAGCGCGGCCCCTCGACCACGACCAGGGTGCCGCCGTCCACCGGCTCCCAGTCCCGGCCGCGCGCGGCCTTCAGAGCGGCAGCCCGTCCGACGGGGCAGTAGGGATCGGCCAGGGAGACGTGCACCACGTTCGGGATGGTGCCGCCGGGCAGCGGCAGCCCGTCGAAGTACGTCCCCACCCGGGACTTCGTACGGTCGACCAGCTGGTCCGGGACGAGCAGTGTGCCCGGCCCGTACTCGGGGCGCAGACCCCCCACCGCGCACGGGCCGAGCACCTGGCGTACGCCGAGCGACCGCAGCGCCCACAGGTTGGCCCGGTAGTTGATCCGGTGCGGCGGCAGGTGGTGGCCGCGTCCGTGGCGGGGCAGGAAGGCGACCCGCCGGCCGGCGATCTCACCGAGGAAGAGGGAGTCGCTGGGCGGCCCGTAAGGGGTGTCCACCTGGACCTCGGTCACGTCGTCGAGGAACGAGTAGAAGCCCGAGCCGCCGATTACACCGATCTCTGCGTTCGCCATGGCGGCACAGTATCCGGCCCCGACGGCGTGCCGAGAGGGGGATCCGGATACGACGAGAACCCTGCCGTCGTACGACGACAGGGTCCCGTGAGCGAGTCCGGTGCGTCCTAAGCGGCGGAGCTGCTGCTGGAGGAGGTGCCGGTGCTCGACGGCTTCGAGTCCGAGGACGACGAAGACGGGGCCGACGACGAGGTGGACGTCGACGACTTCGACGACGACGCCGGTGAGCTGCTCGAAGAGGAGCCGCGGCTGTCGTTCCGGTAGAAACCGGAGCCCTTGAAGACAATGCCGACCGCGGAGAACACCTTCTTCAGGCGGCCACCGCAGTTGGGGCAGTCAGTGAGGGCGTCGTCGGTGAACTTCTGCACCGCCTCGAGGCCCTCGCCGCACTCGGTGCACTGGTACTGGTAGGTGGGCACTGTCTTCCTCCTGGCACTCTCACTCAATGAGTGCTAACGAGCGTCCATACTGACGTATTCCTGAGGATCAGTCCACCGTCACCGGCACGCGGTGACCGACGCCACGTGCGACGGTCAGGCTGCGGGGGCGCGCCACGAGCCGTGACCGAAGGGCCACGAGGGTCGTCAGCGCCAGTACGGTACCGGCCGTCGGCACCAGGAACCCGGCCCCGCCCCAGAAGCGGTCCTCCAGCTGTCCGGCGACCGTGACGGCCGCGGCCTGGCCGAGCGCCACCGCGCCGGTCAGCCAGGTGAAGGCCTCGGTGCGGGCGCCGGCCGGGACCAGGCCCTCGACCAGCGTGTAGCCGGTGATCAGCGCGGGCGCGATGCACATGCCGACGAGCAGGCCGAGGCCGGCCAGCAGGAGCACCGAGTGCGCGGCCCACAGGCCGCAGGCCGCCAGCGCGAGGGCGCCGTACCCGACGACGAGGCGCCGCTGCGGGGCCACCTTCCAGGCGACGGCGCCGCAGACGATGCCGGAGAGCATGTTGCCCGCCGCGAAGACGCCGTAGAGGACGCCGTTCAGGCCGGGCTCGCCGATCGACTCGGTGAACGCGGCCAGCGAGACCTGCATGCCGCCGAAGACGGAGCCGATGCCCAGGAAGGCCACGATCAGAACGCGCACACCAGGGACGCGCAGAGCGGAAGCGTGCTCCACGCGCGCGTGCCCGGCGGCGGTGACCGCGGGCTGCGTGCTCTTCTGTGCCGCGAACAGCAGACCGCCGACGAGCGTCAGCGAGGCCTCGGTCACCAGGCCGGCGGCCGGGGTGACGGCGGTGCACAGGGCGGTGGCAAGGAGCGGGCCGAAGACGAAGGTCAGCTCGTCCGTGACGGACTCGAAGGCGGCCGCGGTGGTCATCAGGGGCGAGCCCTGGAGCTTCACGCCCCAGCGGGCGCGGACCATGGGTCCGACCTGCGGTACCGAGGCGCCCGTCGGCACGGCCGCCGCGAACAGGGCCCACAGCGGCGCGTGGGCCAGCGCGAGTGCGGTGAGGGTCAGGCCCGACAGGGAGTGCAGCAGCACGCCGGGGATCAGCACGGCGCGCTGCCCGTAGCGGTCGGCGAGACGGCCGCTGTAGGGCGCGAACAGGGCCATGGAGACGCCGGTGACGGCAGCTGCGGCGCCCGCCGCGCCGTAGGAGCCGCTGGTGTGCTGCACGAGCAGCACGATGGAGATGGTGAGCATCGCGAACGGCTGGCGTGCCGCGAAGCCGGGGAGCAGGAACGTCCAGGCGCCGCGGGTGCGCAGCAGCTGTCCGTAGCCCGGGCGGGAGGTGACCGTGGATGCCACGGCCCGTGCCTTTCTGCCGCCTGGTAGCGCGGCCCCCTTTTGCGGGCGGCGCCGAGAGCTGTCCTCTTGCGCGGAACTGCGGTAGATACCGGCGGTCCACTGCTCAGGGACGTCCCGGCCGCCATACGGTCGCGCCAGCACTGCGTCAGGCAGAGTTGGTTCGATCTAGGTGCGCCTTCATCGTACAGGGATCAAAGGCTGATGTGCCTGTGAATACGAGCACCATGCGGGCGTTCACCTGCGATTACCCAGAGTGTGAATCGTATGAAACACGCCATTAACGGCCGGCTCCCGCTTCCGCCCCGTTCGTTCCGAGCCATCCGGCCAGTTTGCCGCCGTGCCCGACCGAGCGCAGCCGCCGCTCGGCCGCGTCCCGCACCGGGTCCGTGGCGACGACGAGCAGTTCGTCGCCGCGCCGCAGCACCGTCGTGGGCAGGGGGACAAACGATTTTCCTTCGCGGACGACGAGGGTGACGGCGGCGCCGGCCGGCAGGCGCAGCTCGGCCACCTCGACGCCGTGCATCTTCGATCCCTCGGGGATCGCGACGGACAGCAGATGCCCGCGCAGCCGCTCCAGCGGGGCGGACTCGATGCCGAGGTCGGCGGCCTCGGCTTCCTCGCCCAAGTGCAGCTTGCGGGCGAGCCAGGGCAGCGTCGGCCCCTGGACCAGGGTGTAGACGACGACCAGCACGAAGACGATGTTGAAGATGCGGCGGCTGGCTTCGACGCCCTGCACCATCGGGATCGTCGCCAGGATGATGGGGACCGCGCCGCGCAGCCCGGCCCAGGACATCAGGGTCTGTTCCTGCCACGGCACCCGGAAGGGCACCAGGCACAGCATCACGCTCAGCGGGCGCGCCACCATGGTCAGCACCAGGCCGATGACGAGCGCGGGCACCACGTCGTCGCCGAGCTCGTGCGGGGTGACCAGCAGGCCGAGCAGGACGAACATGCCGATCTGGGCGATCCAGCCGAGTCCGTCGGCGAAGCCGCGGGTGGCGGGCCAGTGGGGCAGTTTCGCGTTGCCCATCATCATCGAGGCGAGGTAGACGCCCAGGAAGCCGCTGCCGTGCGCCAGCGCGCCCCCCGCGTACGCGGTGACGGCGATCGCCATCACGGCGATCGGGTAGAGGCCCGAGGCGGGCAGCGCCACGTGCCGGAGGCCCCAGGAGCCGAGCCAGCCCACCGCGAGCCCGATGGCGGCGCCGATGGCGAGTTCCAGCGCTATCTCGCCCAGCAGCACATACCAGTGGTCGACCGGGCCGGCCGTGGAGAAGGCGACCACCAGGATGACGACCGGGGCGTCGTTGAAGCCGGACTCGGCCTCCAGCGTGCCCGTCACGCGCGCGGGGAGGGGGATCTTCCGCAGCACCGAGAAGACCGCCGCCGCGTCCGTGGAGGAGACCACCGCCCCGACGATGAGCGCCTGCCGCCACTCCAGCCCGATCAGGAAGTGCGCGGCCGATGCCGTGACCCCGACGCTCACCGCGACCCCGCCCAGTGCCAGCGCGGAGGCGGCCGGCAGGGCCGGCTTGATCTCCTTCCACTTCGTGCCCAGACCGCCCTCGGCCAGGATCACGACCAGGGCCGCGTATCCGATGACCTGGGTCAGTTCGGCGTTGTTGAAGTGGATGTTGCCGATGCCGTCCTGCCCCATGAGGACCCCGATCCCCAGGTAAACGAGCAGGCTGGGGAGCCCGCTGCGCGAGGAGATCCGGACCGCTGCCACGGCGACGAGCAGGACGAGCGAGCAGACGAGCAGAAGCTGGTTGAGGTGGTGGACAGTCAGCGGCCGTTCCCTTCCCTGGCTCACACGCATCCCGCGCGGGAGCTCACGTACATAGGACACGAAGCCGAGAAACTCCGCATCCAAGTACTTCGTTACCTTACCTAACTCTTGACGATTTCTTGACGCTCATGGAGGCCGGATCGAACACCGGTCCGCTCTCGTTCCCGACTCCGCGTCAAGGGGCGCAGAGCCCTGCGCCTATGGTTGCTCCAGCGCTCATTCAAAGTCACAGCCCCGCCTGCCGCTCGCGTTAGGACAGCAAGGACAGCGATGCCCCCCAACACCACCGCCACAACGGGTGACAAGCCCGGCAAGTCCGGCAGGAAGAAGGGGCGCAAAGCCCGATTGGTCGTGCTGGTACTGGTCCTGGCCATCATCGGAGGCATCGCCTACGGGGCGTACTGGTCCATCAGCACCGTCCGCGCGTCGTTCCCGCAGACGAAGGGCTCGATCACGCTCGACGGCCTGTCAGGACCCGTCGACGTCAAGCGCGACGGCAACGGCATCCCGCAGATCTACGCCTCCTCCGACGAGGACCTGTTCATGGCGCAGGGCTACGTCCAGGCGCAGGACCGGTTCTACGAGATGGACGTGCGCCGCCACATGACCTCCGGCCGCCTGTCGGAGATGTTCGGCAAGGACCAGGTCAAGGACGACGAGTTCCTGCGCACCCTGGGCTGGGACCGGGTGGCGAAGAAGGAGTACGACACCAAGTTGTCGGCCTCCACCAAGAAGTACCTCCAGGCGTACGCCAAGGGAGTCAACGCCTACCTGCAGGGCAAGGACGGCAAGGACATCTCCCTGGAGTACGCGGCCCTGGGCTTCGTCAACGACTACAAGCCGGCGCAGTGGACCCCGGTCGACTCGGTCTCCTGGCTGAAGGCGATGGCCTGGGACCTGCGCGGCAACATGCAGGACGAGATCGACCGCGCCCTGATGACCAGCCGTCTCGGCCCCAAGCAGATCGCCGACCTGTACCCGGACTACCCGTACAGCCGCAACAAGGCGATCGTCCAGGAGGGCCAGTACAACGCGCTCTCCAAGACGTTCGAGCAGAACGGCAGCTCGTCCACGAGCGGTACGTCCGGTACGGCAGGTACGTCAGGGAGCGGCGCGACGGGCACGTCCTCCTCGGCGTCGACCGGCTCGGCCCTCACGAGCCAGCTGTCGGGTCTCTACAAGGTCCTGGACCACGTGCCCACGGCCGTCGGCGTGAACGGCCAGGGCATCGGCTCCAACTCCTGGGTCGTCGCAGGGGATCACACCATCACCGGCAAGCCGCTGCTGGCCAACGACCCGCACCTGTCGGCCTCGCTGCCGTCCGTCTGGTACCAGATGGGCCTGCACTGCCGCACCGTCTCCAGCAAGTGCCAGTACGACGTGACCGGTTACACCTTCGCGGGCATGCCCGGCGTGGTCATCGGCCACAACCAGAACATCGCCTGGGGCATGACCAACTCCGGGGTCGACGTCACCGACCTGTACCTGGAGAAGGTCTCCGGCGACGGCTACCTCTACGACGGCACGGTGCGGCCGTTCAAGACCCGCGAGGAGACCATCAAGGTCGCCGGCGGCCAGTCCAAGACGATCGTCGTGCGCCAGACCGCCGACGGGATGCCCCTGCTCTCCGACCGCGACGACGAGCTCGTGACGGTCGGCAAGAAGGCCGCCGTCAACACCGCCGCACCCGACCGCGGCGACGGCTACGGCATCGCGCTGCGCTGGACCGCGCTCGACCCCGGCACCTCCATGGACGCCGTCTTCGCCATGGACAGGGCGTCGAACTGGAGCGACTTCCGCTCCGCGGCCGCCCTGTTCGACGTGCCCTCGCAGAACCTCGTCTACGCAGACAAGACCAACATCGGCTACACGCTGCCCGGAAAGATCCCCACGCGCGCGAAGAAGGACGACGGCTCGATCCCCGCGCCCGGCTGGGACTCCAGCTACAAGTGGACCGGGTACATCCCGCAGGACGCGCTGCCGTACGAGTACAACCCCAAGCGCGGCTACATCGTCACCGCCAACCAGGCAGTGGTCGACAAGGACAAGTACCCCTACACACTCACCACCGACTGGGGCTACGGCACCCGCAGCCAGCGCATCACCGACCTGATCGAGTCGAAGATCAGGGGCGGCGGCAAGATCTCCACCGACGACATGCGCCAGATGCAGCTGGACAACAGCAGCGAGATCGCCAAGCTGCTCGTGCCCAAGCTGCTGAAGATCGACATCAAGGACAAGGACGTCCGCAGTGCGAAGGACGTCCGTGAGGCGCAGGAGCTGCTGGAGGGCTGGGACTACACCCAGGACGCCGACTCGGCGGCCGCCGCCTACTTCAACTCGGTCTGGCGCAACATCCTCAAGCTCGCCTTCGGCAACAAGCTGCCCAAGGAGCTGCGGGTCGAGGGCCAGTGCCTGTGGGTCGATCCGGTCAACAGCACCGGGCCGGCGGACGAGACGAACAAGGTGCGCGAGTGCGGTCAGCGCGACGCCGACCAGGCGCAGCCGGACGGCGGCGACCGCTGGTTCGAGGTCGTCCGCAAGCTCATGGACGACCCGAAGAGCGACTGGTGGTCCACGCCCAAGTCGCTCACCCGGCCCGGGGCGAGCGACAACCGCGACGACCTGTTCAAGCGCGCCATGATCGACGCCCGTTGGGAGCTGACGGCCAAGCTCGGCAAGGACATCGACACCTGGAGCTGGGGCCGTCTGCACCGCCTGTTCCTGAAGAACCAGACCCTCGGCACCGACGGCCCCGCCTTCGTGAAGTACATCCTCAACCGCGGCCCCTGGAAGCTCAGTGGCGGCGAGGCGACGGTCAACGCCACCGGCTGGAACGCGGCGGGCGGTTACGGCGTCGTCTGGGTGCCGTCGATGCGGATGGTGGTCAACCTCGACGACCTCGACAAGTCGAAGTGGATCAACCTCACCGGCGCCTCGGGGCACGCCTACAGCGCCCACTACACCGACCAGACGAGCAAGTGGGTCAAGGGCGAACTGCTCGACTGGAACTTCTCGGACAAGGCCGTCGACGAGAACACGAGCGACACCCTGGTCCTGAAGCCATGAGCCACCGGCCCTAGGTCACGGGCCACGGGTCACGGGTCACGGAAAGTGCCCTCCACGCGCGCGTGGAGGGCACTTCTCATGTGAACCGCCGGACCCCCGACGGCGTCACCACCGCATGCACCGGCCGGTCGTGCGCCTCCTCCGGCACGTGCTCGACGACCTCCGAGTCGTACAGCAGCACCACCAGCGCGGGGTGGGCGTCCGCGCGCTCCAGACGCGCGAGGACGCGGTCGTACGACCCTCCGCCGCGCCCCAGCCGCATCCCGCGGGCGTCGACCGCGAGGCCGGGCAGCAGCACGACGTCGGCCCCGGTCACGGCGTCCGGTCCGAGACGTTCGCCGGCGGGCTCGAAGAGAGCCATTTTTCCGCCGTGTTGGATGCGCGCGAGGGAGCCCTCCCCGGCGTAGGCGCCCCAGTCGAGATCGTTGTCCGGGAGAAGGGCGGGAAGCAGGACGCGCACGCCCCGCTCGCGCAGCGCGTCCAGCAGCGCGAGCGTCCCCGGCTCGCTCCCAACGGAGACGTACGCCGCCACCGTGCGCGCATGCGCCAGCTCGGGCAGCTCGAGGGCGCGGCCGGCCAGCGCTTCCGCGGATTCCCGCACGTCATCCGCCGTCAATCTGTTTCTCACCGCGAGGAGCCCTCGCCGCAACATTCGCTTGTCAGCCTCGGTCGCACGCCCGATGTGACTCACAGGTCGCACCCGTACCCTTCCATATGCGCTCATATGAGAGCCAATTAACCGGAGCCACAGATTCCCTGCAAAGGCACCGGATAAGGTTGCCGCCATGACCCAGTCGCACCCCAGGATCACCAAGGCTGTCATCCCTGCAGCAGGCCTTGGCACCCGGTTCCTGCCGGCCACGAAAGCCACTCCCAAGGAGATGCTGCCGGTCGTCGACAAGCCCGCGATCCAGTACGTGGTCGAAGAGGCCGTGTCGGCGGGCCTCGACGACGTCCTCATGATCACGGGCCGCAACAAGCGCCCCCTCGAGGACCACTTCGACCGCAACTACGAGCTCGAGTCCGCCCTCCAGAAGAAGGGCGACGCGGGTCGGCTCGCCAAGGTCCAGGAGTCCAGCGACCTCGCGACCATGCACTACGTGCGTCAGGGTGACCCCAGAGGCCTCGGCCACGCGGTGCTGTGCGCCGCCCCGCACGTCGGCCACGAGCCCTTCGCCGTCCTCCTCGGCGACGACCTGATCGACCCGCGCGACCCGCTCCTCGCGCGCATGGTCGAGGTCCAGGAGCAGCGCGGCGGCAGCGTCATCGCGCTCATGGAGGTCGCGCCCGAGCAGATCCACCTCTACGGCTGTGCGGCCGTCGACCCGACCGGCGACGCCGACGTGGTCAAGGTCCACGACCTGGTCGAGAAGCCGGCCGCCGCCGACGCCCCGTCCAACTACGCGATCATCGGCCGCTACGTCCTCGACCCGCACATCTTCGACATACTGCGCAAGACCGAGCCCGGTCGCGGCGGTGAGATCCAGCTGACCGACGCCCTCCAGCAGCTCGCGGCCGACGAGAAGGTCGGCGGCCCGGTGCACGGCGTCGTCTTCAAGGGCCGCCGCTATGACACCGGCGACCGCGGCGACTACCTGCGTGCCATTGTCAGACTCGCATGCGAACGTGAAGACCTGGGCCCGGACTTCCGGACCTGGCTTCGCAGTTACGTAGCCGAGGAGATGTAGCAACGTTGAGCAGCGCCGCGCCCCGCACCACCGGCCAGGACCACCTCTGGTCGGTGGACGAACACCTGGAGGACATCCTCACGACCGTCCGCCCCCTGGAACCCATCGAGCTGCAACTCCTCGACGCCCAGGGCTGCGTCCTGGTCGAGGACGTCACGGTGCCTGTCTCCCTGCCGCCGTTCGACAACAGCTCCATGGACGGGTACGCGGTGCGGGTCTCGGATGTCGCGGGCGCGAGCGAGGAGTTCCCCGCCGTCCTGGCCGTCGTCGGGGACGTCGCGGCGGGCCAGGCCGACCTGCTCCACGTGGGCCCCGGCCAGGCCGCCCGCATCATGACCGGCGCTCCGCTGCCGCCCGGCGCGGAGACCGTCGTCCCCGTCGAATGGACCGACGGCGGCCTCGGCGAGGGCCCGGCGACCGGCATGCGCGCCCGGGCCCTGGCCCCCGAGGGCGCCGAGGGACACGTGCACGTGTACCGCCCGGCCGAGGCGCGCGCGCACGTACGCGCGAAGGGCAGCGACGTGAAGTCCGGCGACCGCGCCCTCGAGGCCGGCACGGTCCTCGGGCCGCCGCAGATCGCTCTGCTCGCCGCGATCGGCCGTGGCACGGTACGCGTGCGCCCCCGCCCGCGCGTGGTCGTCATGTCCACCGGCAGCGAACTCGTCCAGCCCGACGAGAAGCTGGGCAGCGGCCAGATCTACGACTCGAACAGCTTCGCCCTCACCGCCGCCGCCCGCGATGCCGGCGCCATCGCCTACCGGGTGGGCGCCGTCGCCGACGACGCGGAGACCCTCCGCTCCACCATCGAGGACCAGCTCGTCCGCGCAGACCTGCTGGTCACCACCGGCGGCGTGAGCGTCGGGGCGTACGACGTCGTCAAGGAGGCCCTGTCGTACGTCGGCGACGAGGACGAGCCGGGCAGCGGCATCGACTTCCGCAAGCTCGCCATGCAGCCCGGTAAGCCTCAGGGCTTCGGCTCCATCGGCCCCGACCACACCCCGCTGCTCGCACTCCCCGGCAACCCGGTCTCGTCGTACGTCTCCTTCGAGCTCTTCGTCCGCCCCGCCATCCGCACCCTCATGGGACTCGACGACGTGCACCGGCCGCGCACCCGCGCGACTCTCACCGCCGGCAAGGCGCTGACCTCGCCGAAGGGCCGTAGACAGTTCCTGCGGGGGACGTACGCCGACGGCTCCGTGACCCCGGTCGGCGGCGCCGGATCCCACCTGGTCGCGGCCCTCGCGCACGCCGACGCACTGATCGTCGTCCCCGAGGACGTGGAGTCCGTCGAGCCCGGCACCGAGGTCGAGGTCGTCCTGCTCGGCTGAGTGCTCCCGGCCCGCGGTACCGTGTCGCGCACAACAGACCCACGCGCCGCACCGCGAGGGGCCCGGACCGGGAGCGCCACACAGCCAATGAGTACGGACGATCGACTGACCCATATCGACGACGCGGGCGCCGCCCGCATGGTCGACGTGTCCGGCAAGGACGTGACCGCGCGCACCGCCCGCGCCAGCGGACGTGTCCTCGTCTCGCCCCGAGTGGTCGAGCTGCTGCGCGGCGAGGGGGTCCCCAAGGGTGACGCCCTCGCCACCGCGCGCATCGCGGGCATCATGGGCGCCAAGCGCACCCCGGACCTGATCCCGCTGTGCCACCCGTTGTCGGTGTCCGGTGTGAAACTGGACCTGTCGGTCGCGGACGACGCCGTCGAGATCCTGGCCACCGTCAAGACCACGGACCGCACGGGCGTCGAGATGGAGGCCCTCACCGCCGTCTCCGTCGCCGCCCTCACCGTGATCGACATGGTCAAGGCGGTCGACAAGGGAGCGGTCATCACGGACGTACGGGTGGAGGAGAAGACGGGCGGCAAGTCGGGCGACTGGAGCCGGACATGACGTATCGCGCGCTTGTCGTCACCGCCTCCAACAGGGCGGCCGCCGGGATCTACGAGGACAAGGGCGGCCCGCTGATCGCCGACGGCCTGAAGGGCTTCGGCTTCGCCGTCGACGGACCGCAGGTCGTCCCCGACGGGGACCCGGTGGAGGCCGCCCTGCGCGCCGCCGTCGACGCCGGGTACGACGTGATCGTGACCACCGGAGGCACCGGCATCTCACCGACCGACCGCACCCCCGAGGCCACGCGCAAGGTGATCGACCACGAGGTGCCGGGCATCGCCGAGGCCATCAGGGCGTTCGGACGGGAGAAGGTGCCCACCGCCGCGCTCTCCCGGGGCCTGGCCGGAGTGGCGGGAAGCACACTGATCGTCAATCTGCCGGGCTCCACCGGCGGGGTGAAGGACGGACTTGCCGTCCTGGAACCCGTCCTGGTCCACGCCGTCGACCAGATCCGCGGCGGAGACCACCCCAGACCCGGCTCCACCAGTGGGGGTGCGAGCTGAACAGCCCATCCTGGCCCGTCGTGCTGACGGACGGCGACATCGTCCTGAGGCCGATAAAGCTGCGCGACCAGCGGGCCTGGCGCGAGGTCAACCGGCGCAACCGGGACTGGCTGCGCCCCTGGGAGGCCACCATTCCGCCGCCCACTCCGAGCGGGCCGATCGCGCACCGGCCGACCTACCGCCAGATGGTCCGGCACCTGCGGTCCGAAGCGAACTCCGGCCGGATGCTGCCGTTCGTCATCGAGTACCAGGGGCGTCTGGTCGGGCAGTTGACGGTCGCCGGAATCACCTGGGGCTCCATGTGCTCGGGCCACGTCGGCTACTGGGTGGACGAGTCGGTGGCCGGTCGCGGAGTGATGCCGACCGCCGTGGCGCTTGTCGTGGACCACTGTTTCCGCACCGTCGGACTGCACCGCATCGAGGTCTGCATTCGCCCCGAGAACGGGCCGAGCCGCCGGGTGGTGGAGAAACTCGGATTCCGTGAGGAGGGCCTCAGACCGCGTTATCTCCACATCGACGGAGCCTGGCGCGACCACCTCGTCTTCGCGCTCACCGCGGAAGAGGTCCCCGATGGTTTGCTCAACCGCTGGCAGCGGGCACGTACTCGGGGGAATCCCGCATAGCCGGGAAGCCGGGAAGCCCGGGAAGCCCGGGAAGCCCGGGAAATTGAATATGTGTTCGAAATTGATCGAGAGGCGACCGTCTCAAGGCGCTAAATTCACGCCCTCGGTGGGGTGCTGATCGCATCGGTCACAAAAAAAGTTCGAAATATCAGCCAGATCGTGCGACACACCGGCTCAATTGGCAGATGGCCTCACGCAAACCCCTCTACCGTGTGAGGCGTGAGCAGCAGCGGCCTCATCTACGCAGTCATTGTCGGGGCCTGGGCCGCCTACTTGGTGCCGATGTGGCTCCGTAGGCAGGACGAGCTGAACGAGGCCCGTCCGACGGAACGCTTCAGCACCGCCATCCGGCTGCTGTCCGGACGGGCGGGTATGGAGCGCCGGTACGCCAAGGACCTGCAGGCGCGCTCCACCGAGGAGGGGGAGTCCAGCGCCGGTCGTCCGGACGCCGTCACCGACTCGGTGGACGTCCGGGCCTTCGCCGTGCCTCCGAGCCGGCCCCAGGCGCGCGCGGACGTACCGGTCCAGGCACAGGCGTCCGGGCGCGCACAACCCGCGCGCGAACAGGCGGAAGCCCCGGCGCCCGCACCGGCCCCGACGCCTGCGCCCGCACCGGCGCGGAAGCGGGTGCCCGCGGCCCGGCGTTCTCCTTCGGAGGAAGCGGCCCTGGCGCGCGCCCGGCGTATGAAGGCGCTCGCGCGGCGCCGGCGCACCACCGTGATGCTCTTCATCGCGTTCACGCTCGGCACGGTCGTCGCCGCGGTCGGAGGGCTCGCGTTCCTCTGGGCGCCCGGTGTGCCCGCCGTGCTGCTCAGCGCCTACATCGCGTATCTGCGCTCCCAGGAGCGACGCCGCTTCGCCTACCAGATGGACCGGCGCCGCGCCGAGGACGCCGCCGAGCGGCTCCGTGAGCGGGCCCGCCAGCCGCGCCGCCGCCCGGCCGCCACCGAAGCGGACGCCGACGAATCGGACGAGGGACCGGCGCAGGACACCGACCCGGGGCTGTCCGCACTCGCCGCCGACCGGCGCGCCCTCGTCGAGCAGACCGACCACGCCGAGTGGGTGGACCAGCAGCGCGAGCGGCAGCGGCGGCCCGGGCACGGGGACAGCTGGGACCCGGTGCCGGTGCCGCTGCCGACGTATGTGACCGCTCCGGTCGCTCCGCGGGCCACCGCGGACGTCGACCTCGGGGCGCCGGACACGTGGAGCTCGGCGCGGTCGGGCTCCGTGGCGCGGGGCCAGGAGACGCAGGCCGCCGACGCCGCGGAACCGGGCCCGGCGGCCCCCGCGGAGGACAAGGCGGACGACGACGGGCGCAGTGACGCCCGCCGGGCGGCTTCCGCACGGCGGGCCCGGGAGCGGGGGCGTACGCCGCTGTTCGACCAGTACGAGGACGGCGAGCGGCCGCGGGCCGCCAACGAGTAGCCCCCCGCCCCACCTGTGCCGCTGCCCCGGCGGCGGGCCGGGAACGGATTTCCAAGCACGCGGATCGGGGTGCTAGAGTTTCACTCGTTGCAAGGGCCTGTGGCGCAGTCCGGTAGCGCACCTCGTTCGCATCGAGGGGGCCAGGGGTTCAAATCCCCTCAGGTCCACCGCAACAACTAACCCGAGGAGACTCGGGGGAGTTGGAAAGATCCCGTCCGATCGGTTGATCGGGCGGGATCTTTGCTTTGCTCCTCGTCCGGCGCCACCAGTGCGTCCCCCGGGCCGAGTTGGTGACGCCGGGAAGAGCCGCGAACGGTCAGGAGCCGAGCCGCTTCGCGAAGCAGCGGCTGCTCTCGTAGGACCGGTAGTAGCCGAACTTCTCGCAGGGCTCGTACCCGCTGGACGTGTACAGGGCGATGGCCTCCGGCTGCTTCGTGCCCGTCTCCAGGACCATCCGGAGGCGGCCGGCCGCGCGGGCGTCCTCCTCCAGGGCAGCCAGGATGCGCCGGGCGAGCCCGCGGCCGCGCGCCGCCTCCACCACGTACATCCGTTTGACCTCGGCGTCCCCGTCGAGGTTGCCCTCGCCGTTGGTGTCCTGGGCGCGCCAGCCGCCCGTGGCCACGGGGCTGTCGTTCTCGTCGTACGCGATGAAGTACACGCCGTTCGGCGGCTCGAAGTCCGTCGGGTCCAGGGACGTGGCGTCCCCGCCGTCGCCGTAGCGCACGTGGTACTCCGCCTGGACCTCGTCGTTCAGCTTGACGGCGTCCGGATGATCGAAGGAGACACGGCGTATATTCATGTCGAAGATCGTACACCTATGCATGGAGGGGGTCCGGTCTCGATCCAGTGTGCCGGTATCGTTCCCGCGTGCTCACTGTGACTTCCGTCAATGTCAATGGACTGCGTGCCGCCGCGAAGAAGGGCTTCGTGGAGTGGCTCGCGGGCACCTCCGCCGATGTGCTCTGCCTGCAGGAGGTGCGCGCCGAGCCGCAGCAGCTGCCCGAGCACGTGCGCACGCCCGACGGCTGGCACGTGGTGCACGCACCGGCCGCCGCCAAGGGCCGCGCCGGCGTCTCCCTCTACACCCGCCGCGAGCCCGACCGCATCCAAGTCGGCTTCGGCGCGGCGGAGTTCGATACCAGCGGCCGCTACGTCGAGGTCGACCTGCCGGGTGTCACGGTCGCCTCCCTCTACCTCCCCTCCGGCGAGGTCGGCACCGAGCGCCAGGACGAGAAGATCCGCTTCATGGGCGAGTTCCTGGCGTACCTCAAGGCCCTGCGGGAGCGGGCTGCCGCCGACGGCCGGGAGGTGGTCGTCTGCGGCGACTGGAACATCGCCCACCAGCAGGCCGACCTCAAGAACTGGCGCGGCAACACCAAGAACTCCGGGTTCCTGCCGGAGGAGCGGGAGTGGCTCACGCAGGTCTTTGACGAGGCCGACGGCGGCTATGTGGACGTCGTACGAGCTCTGCATCCGGAGGTGGAGGGGCCGTACACGTGGTGGTCGTATCGGGGGAGGGCCTTCGATGCGGATTCAGGTTGGAGGATCGACCTCGCCGTCGCAACGCCTGGGCTGGCCGCCCGTGCGGTCAAGGCTGTTGTGGAGCGGGCGGCCAGCCATGAGGAGCGGTGGTCGGATCATGCTCCTGTGACGGTGGTCTTCGAGATGTGAGGCGTGTTGACTCGTTCGCCGACTGTGAAGGTCAAGCGAGACGTATCCGGTCCGGCCAGCCGCTTCGGTCCGCCGCCCGACCGCCCCTTGGCTACTGTGACGCGAACGCCGTCCTCGAGGAGTTGCTCCCGCGCCACCTCGCCGTCCACGGCGAACGCCTCGCGGTAGCGCCCGACGGTGTGCTCGTCGAGCCAGTCGGCGCGGATCGCGGCGGGGGCGGGACAGGTCGTGCCCCGGGCAGCAGCGCGGCAGCCGTAGTCGCCGTAGGGATAGGCCTTCCGCGCGGCGAAGTACATGCGGCCACCACACCCGGCGCAGCGCGCGACGCCGGTCAGCAGCGACGTCTCCCGGCGCTTGGGGTGGATGCCGTTCGAGCGGGAGTTGAGGGTGTCCTGGAGGGCCTGGAACTCCTCTTCGGTGAGCAGTGGGGGGCCGATCAGCACGGGTGAGCCCTGAGCGTCACGGACGGTCTTTCCTCTGTGTACCCGGTGGCCCATCAGCGCCGGGGTGCGGAGGATCTTGCACAGACTGCCCGGTGTCCAGCTGAATCGCTCGAAGTCGCGTCCGTGGCGCCGCCCACCTGTGGGACGTCCCTGGAGTTGGGCGTGGCGGTCGCGCGGTACCAGAACGCCCGCGCTTTCGAGTTTGCGGGCGATGGCGACCAGGGACAGTCCCGAGCGCACATCGTCCACAATCGCGCGGACGACGGTGACGGTGTCCGGGTCGGGAGCCAGGCACCAGCCGATGCCGGAGGGATGAGGTGCCTTCTTGTACCCGAACGGTACGAGGCCGCCTCCGTATCGGCCCGTCGCGCGCAGCGCTTCGTGGGCGCCGGTGAGGCGAGCAGATAGGGCGCGGGCCTCCTGTTCGGCGGCGTAGGCCAGATTCATGCAACGGCGAATGGCGTCGCCATCTGCCTGCGGCGTGACCACGAGTGGCTGACGCTCTTCAGACATCCCGAAGACGAGTGTCTTCGCAAGCTGCTGACCCCACTCGATCAACTCGGACATGTGGGCGACGGAACGCACGGCGCGGTCCACATGTGACCACACGATGGCGTCGTAGTCGTCCGGGCGTTGCAGCCACGGCGATAGTGAAGGCCTCTCGAAGGGGGACGTCTTGCGTGCGGATACCCCCAGATCTTCGGCTTCGGCGATCAGAGTGAAGCCCAGTTGCTGGGTGCACTGCTGGATGCAGGCGCGCTGCCTGCCGGGTGAGGTGGTCACTTCGGTCACGTTGCTGAGGCGCACGGCTCCAAGAGCTCGCGGGCTTTCGGTTGGAGTCGAGGTCGGTTGTGAAGGCTGAGGACTACCTTGGGCACGTCGACGCTCCTTGAAAGTGTCGGCCACACCCCGGGGCTGGTGGCACAGCCGCCGGGGCCTTCTCGATCTCACTCTCGGAGTACGAACGCGGTTCCGCCCAGGATTATCCGGAAAGCGCCTCGATGGTGTGAAAGATCAGGAACTACCGGACAAGGGGTGCCTCAGGACGCTAGCCCTGCTTCCGCAACCTCCGGTCCAACGCCAGCGAAAGTTCCGCCTCCACCACGCTGCGGGCCAGTGGGCGCAAGCGCTGGAGGTCCTCCTCGCCGGTGTGGCGGAGGACGAGTTCGGCGAACATCTCTGCCAGGGCGTCGACGTGTTCGCGGACCCGGGCGCCCGCCTTGAGGACCTCGGCCAGGGGGATGCCCTCGCGGACCAGGGCCGAGGAGACGTCCAGGAGGCGGCGGCTGATGTGGACGATCTCGTCGCCGTCGGTGCCGAGGTAGCCGAGGTCGAGGGCGGCGGAGAGGTTCTCGGGGGTGACCTGGCCCTCGAAGCGGGCGGCGAGTTCCTCGGGGGTGAGGCGGACCGGTTCCTCCTCGGTCGGCTCGATGCCCAGGAGGTCGGCGACGTCCCGGCCGTGGTCGAGGGCCTCCGCCAGTTCCGCGATGCCGGTGAGGGTGTGGCCGCGTTCCAGCATCGCCGCGATCGTGTGCAGGCGGGCCAGGTGGTGGTCGTCGTACCAGGCGATACGGCCCTCGCGGCGGGGCGGCGGTATGAGTTTGCGTTCTCGGTAGAAGCGCAGGGTGCGTACGGTGATGCCGGCCAGGCGGGCCAGTTCCTCCATGCGGTACTCGCGCTTCTCGGTCACGAACGCAGCCTATGTTGTACCGCCGGTAACTTCCCTCTTCTCCACCCCTACCCATCGGTACGGAGGTGCTCTACTCTCCCATTGCGCCAGTGTTCACTGGCGGAGTCGCGTGAGGAAGGGCGTCGGCATGGCTGAGCGGGAGCATGTGCGGGTGGCGGTGATCGGGTCCGGGTTCGGCGGGCTCGGGGCCGCCGTGCGGCTGCGGCGCGAGGGAGTCACCGACTTCGTCGTCCTCGAACGGGCCGGCAGCGTGGGGGGCACCTGGCGCGACAACAGTTACCCGGGGTGCGCCTGCGACGTGCCCTCCCACCTCTACTCCTTCTCCTTCGCGCCCAATCCCGACTGGCCGCGCACCTTCTCCGGGCAGGAGCACATCCGTGCCTACCTGGAGCACGTCACGGACGTCTTCCACCTCCGGCCCCACATCCGCTTCGACTCCGAAGTGAAGATGATGACCTGGGACAGCGAGAAGCTGCGGTGGGAGATCGAGACCAGTAGCGGGTCGCTGACCGCGGATGTGGTCGTTTCCGCGACCGGGCCGCTGTCCGATCCCAAGGTGCCCGACGTTCCGGGGCTCGACTCCTTCCCCGGCAAGGTCTTCCACTCCGCCCGCTGGGACCACGACTACGACCTGCGTGGCAAGCGCGTCGCCATGGTGGGGACGGGCGCCTCCGCCATCCAGATCGTGCCCGCCATCCAGCCCGAGGTCGGCAGGCTCACCCTCTTCCAGCGCACCCCGCCGTGGGTCATGCCGCGCGTCGACCGCGCCATCAGCGGAGCCGAGCGGGCCCTGCACCGCACCCTGCCCTTCACCGCGCAGGCCCGCCGCGGACTGCTGTGGGGGATCCGGGAGCTGCAGGTCCAGGCGTTCACCAAGCGTCCCAACGAGCTGGGTTTCGTGGAGCAGCTGGCCAAGCGGAACATGGCACGGGCCATCAAGGACCCGGCCCTGCGCGCCAAGCTCACCCCCGACTACCGCATCGGCTGCAAGCGGATCCTGCTGAGCAGCACCTACTATCCGGCGCTCGCCCGGCCCAATGTCGACGTCGTGGCCAGTGGGCTGAGTGAGATCCGCGGCTCGACCGTCGTCGCTGCCGACGGGAGCGAGGCCGAGGTCGACGCGATCATCTTCGGTACGGGGTTCCATGTCACCGACATGCCGATCGCCGAGCGGGTGGTCGGGGCGGAGGGCAAGACCCTCGCCGAGGCCTGGAAGGGCGGGATGGAGTCGCTGCGGGGCGCCTGCGCTGCCGGGTTCCCCAACTGGATGACGATCATCGGGCCCAACACCGGGCTCGGGAACTCGTCGATGATCCTCATGATCGAGTCGCAGCTCAACTACATGGCCGATTTCGTACGGCAGTTGGACGTCCTCGGCGGCCGTGCCGCCCTCGACGCCCGGCCGAGCGCCGTCGCCGCCTGGAACCGCCGGGTGCAGGAGCGCATGAAGCGGACGGTGTGGAACACCGGCGGCTGCACCAGCTGGTACCTCGATGCGAGCGGTCGTAACACCACCATCTGGCCGGGCACGACGACCGAGTTCCGGCGGGCCACGCGGCAGGTGGATCTCGCCGAGTACGAACTGCTCCGGGCGCCCGCCGAGCAGAAGGCGGAGGTGGACGCGTGAGCCGGCTCATGCACGTCACGTCCGGGCCGTACGCCCCGCCCACCCCCGCCCGCGAAATCGTCGCCGTCTCCGCCGACGGCGCCCGGCTGCACGTGGAGGTGCACGGGCCGAAGAGCGCGCCCGCCGTCGTCCTCGCCCACGGCTGGACCTGCTCCACCGCCTTCTGGGCCGCGCAGATACGGGACCTCGCCGCCGACCACCGCGTCATCGCCTACGACCAGCGCGGCCACGGACGCAGTCCGGCGAGCCCGGCGTGCAGTCCGGACGCCCTCGCCGACGACCTCGAAGCCGTACTGGAGGCGACCCTCGCGCCGGGTGAGAAGGCCGTGATCGCCGGGCACTCCATGGGGGGCATGACGGTGATGGCGGCGGCCACGAGAAAGAGCTTCCGGGAGCATGCGGCGGCCGTACTGCTGTGCAGCACGGGCTCGTCGCGGCTGGTCGCCGAGTCGACCGTCGTACCCCTCGGGCCCGGCCGGCTGCGGACCTGGCTGACCAAGCACATCCTGGGGGCGCGGGCGCCGCTCGGACCGGTCACGCCTCTCGCGCGGCGGATCCTCAAGTACGGGACCATGGGGCCGGGTTCGGCACCGCACATGGTGGAGGCGTGCGCGCGGATCGTGCACGCGTGTCCGCGCAAGGTGCGGTACGCCTGGTCGCAGGTGCTCGCTCTGCTCGATCTCGACCACGGCGTACGGGAGTTGAAGGTGCCGACGGCTGTCGTCGTTGGGACGGCGGACCGGCTCACACCACCCGTGCAGGCGCGGGCGCTGGTGGCCGCGCTGCCGAACTGTGTGGGCAGCACCGAGCTGCCGGGGCTCGGCCACATGACCCCGGTGGAGGCGCCGGAGCTGGTCAGCGGCCGTATCCGGGAGCTTGTGACGACGTACGCAACGATCAAGGAGGGCGCATGAGCAAGGTCAGCCTCGAAGGACAGGTCGCCGTCGTCACGGGCGCCGCGCGCGGTGTCGGCGAGCTGCTTGCCCGCAAGCTGTCGGCGCGCGGCGCCAAGGTGGCCCTGGTCGGGCTGGAGCCGGACGCCCTCAAGCAGGTCTCCGAGCGGCTGCACAGCGACAGCGACCACTGGTACGCCGATGTGACGGACCATCAGGCGATGGCGCGGGTCGCGGGGGAGGTCAAGGAGCGGTTCGGGAAGGTCGACATCGTCGTGGCGAACGCCGGTGTGGCCACCGGCGGTCCCTTCGTCGACTCGGACCCCGAGGCCTGGCGGCGGGTGATCGAGGTGAATCTCATCGGGTCGGCCGTGACTGCCCGTGCCTTCCTGCCGGTTCTGATGGAGAGTCGCGGCTATCTGCTGCAGATTGCGTCCCTCGCGGCGATCACTCCGGCACCGATGATGACGGCGTACTGCGCCTCCAAGTCCGGTGTGGAGGCGTATGCGCACAGTCTGCGGGCCGAGGTCGGGTACAAGGGCGTACGGGTCGGGGTCGGGTATCTGTCGTGGACCGACACCGACATGGTGCGGGGCGCCGACCAGGACGAGGTGATGCGGGAGCTGCGGCAGCGGCTGCCGTGGCCGTCCAACAAGACGTATCCGCTGGGGCCCGCCGTCGACCGGATCGTCGCCGGGATCGAGCGGCGCTCCAGTCATGTGTACGGGCAGTGGTGGCTGCGCGGCATGCAGGGCGTGCGGGGGTATCTGCCGGGGCTCATCGGGACGGTGGGGCAGCGGGAGATGCGGCGGTTCGGGTCACGGTTGGAGGGCATGCGGTCGGGGCTCGTCGGTGCAGGTGGGGCGGCGGACGAGGAAGCCCGCGCTACGCACCGTAGTTGATCGAAATGCGCTCCGTGGTGGGCCGTGTGAATCTGGTCGAGGCCCGGTCAAGGGCCTTCCCCCCACCCACTACGGGAGTGAACCCACATGGGTATGAAGGACAAGTTCCAGGACCAGTCGGAACAGTGGCAGGAGCAGGCCAAGCAGAAGGCCCAGCAGGCCCGCGAGCAGGGCCAGCAGCGCGGCCGGCCGGGCCAGGAGCAGGGTCAGCGGCGTGGCAAGCCGGGCGAGCGCATGCGTGACGAGGAGACGGAGCGGTTGCAGCGGGAAGAGCAGGACCGCTTCGACCAGGACTACGACGTCTAGTCGTCCGGCCTGAGCCGGCAGTGTGGGGTGCCCTGTGGTTTTGGGGCACCCCACACTTGTGCTTCAAGGCCTTGCCCGGGGCGGCAGCTTCGGACGTGAGCGGTCCGGGACGTTGCTGTAATCCGGAGGGGTCGCCGGAGGGTTCGTCTCCAGCAACTCCACCGCCAACTGGACCGCGTCGTCCAGTTGTGCGTGGCGGCCCTCCGCCCAGTCCAGGGGGGTGCGGAGGATTTCCAGGTCCGGGGTGACGCCCTTGTTCTCCACGGTCCAGCCGTAGGCGTCGAACCAGGCCGCGTTCATCGGGACGGTGATGACCGTGCCGTCGCCGAGGCGGTGGCGGCCGGTCATGCCGACCACTCCGCCCCAGGTGCGCTGGCCGATCACGGGGCCGAGCTTGAGGAGCTTGATGGCCGCCGTGATCATGTCGCCGTCGGAGGAGGTCGCCTCGTCGGCCAGGGCCACCACCGGGCCCCTGGGCGCGTTGGACGCGTACGAGACCGGCTGGGCGTCGCGGGTGAGGTCCCAGCCCAGGATCGTGCGGGACAGTTTCTCGACGACCAGTTCGCTGATGTGGCCGCCCGCGTTGCCGCGTACGTCGACGATCAGGGCGGGCCTCGACACCTCCATCCGCAGGTCCCTGTTGAACTGGGCCCAGCCCGAGCCGCCCATGTCCGGGATGTGCAGATAGCCACAGCGGCCGCCGCTCAACTCCCGTACGACAGCGCGGCGTTTGGCCACCCAGTCCTGGTAGCGGAGGGGGCGTTCGTCGATCAGGGGGACCACGGCCACGCGGCGTGAGCGGCCCGCCTCGCCCTCGGCCGCGGTGAAGGTGAGCTCGACCGTGGTGCCGCCCGCACCCGCCAGCAGCGGGTACGGCCCCGTCAGCGGGTCCACGGGGCGGCCGTCGACGTGGGTCAGTACAGCGCCGTCCCTGATGCCGGTGCCCGCCAGCGGTGAGCGGGCCTTGGAGTCCGACGACTCACCCGGGAGGATCCGCTTGACCACCCAACCCTCCTGCCTGCGGACGAGGTTGGCGCCGAGCAGGCCCTGGAGGCGCTGGTAGTGGGGCGGGCCCTCGTTGCGGCGGGCGGCGGTGACGTAGGCGTGGGAGGTGCCCAGCTCGCCGAGGACTTCGCGCAGGAGGTCCGCGAACTCGTCGGGGGACGCGACCCGTTCGACCAGCGGGCGGTACTGGTCGAGCACCGCGTCCCAGTCGATGCCGCACATCCCGGGATCCCAGAAGTACGCGCGGATGAGACGGCCGGCCTCCTCGTACGACTGGCGCCACTCGGCGGCCGGGTCGACCTCGTGCAGGATGCGGCGCAGGTCGATCCAGACCGTCGTGTCGCCGTCGCCGGACTCGGAGGAGGGGACGGCCCGCAGCTCGCCCTCGTCGACCACGACCAGGCGGGTGCCGTCGCCGCTGAGTGCGAACCAGTCGAGGTGCTCCAGGAGTTCGGACTTCTTCGCCTTGCTGATGTTGAAGTGTTCGAGGGTCGGGCGGCCGGTGGTGTCGTCCGGGTTGGCGAACGTCTCGCCGAGCGCCCCCGAGATCGGCCAGCGCAGCCAGACCAGGCCGCCGCCCGCAACCGGGTACAGCGCCGAGTACTTGGAGGCGGTGACCGGGAAGGGGGTGACCCGGTTCTCCAGCCCTTCGATCTCGACGGTGACCGCGCCGTCGCCGCCCTCCTCCTCGTCCTCCACCGGGTCGAGGCCGCCGGCGGCCGGCCGGCCCTCCGGGGTGAGGGCGAAGGGGGAGGGGGTCGCGGAGGACAGGGGGACCAGGTACGGGCGGCAGCCGAGCGGGAAGGACAGGTCCCCGGTGTGGACGTCGTACACCGGGTCGAAGCCGCGCCAGGACAGGAAGGCGAGATAGCGGCCGTCCCTCGTGAACACAGGGTTCTCGTCCTCGAAGCGGCCGTTGGTCACGTCGACGATCAGGTGGTCCTTTATGCGCGCCATCTTGATCTGCCGCAGGGAGCGGCCGATTCCCGGGTGGGACCAGGTCAGCCACGCGCCGTCCGGGGAGAAGGCGAGGTCGCGCACCGGGCCGTTGACCGAGTGGATCAGCTCGGTCACCTCCCCGTTCGAATCCTCCGTTGCGTCGAGGAGCAGCAGGCGGCCGTTGTGCGAGGCGATGGCGAGGCGCTCGCCCTGCGGATCGGCGACGAGTTCCTGGACGCGTCCCAGTTCGCCGGAGGCCAGCCTGCGCGGCTCGCGGTCGCCGGTCGCGCGCGGCAGAGAGGCGATCTCGACGGCGTCCTCGCCCTCCGCGTCCGTCACATAGGCGACCTGGCCGGTCGAGCCGAGCATCTCCGGGAGGCGGACCCGTACGCCGGGGGTGTCGGTGATCGTGCGCGCCGGGCCGTCCCGGTGGGTGAGCCAGTACAGGCTGCCGCGTACGACGACGGCGCTCGCGCGGCCCGTCTCGTCGACCGAGATGCCGTCGACGTGCTGGGCGGCCGGGACCTGGTAGGTGCGCCGGCCCGCGCGCGGCCCGCTCAGCCGTACGTCCAAGGGGCGCGGCCCGGAGTCGGCGGCCAGGTCGTCGACGATCCACAGGTCGCCGGCGCACTGGTACACGACCCGGGTGCCGTCGCTCGAGGCGTGCCGGGCGTAGAAGGCGTCGTGGTCGGTGTGGCGGCGCAGGTCGGAGCCGTCGTAGGCGCAGGAGTAGAGGTTGCCGATGCCTTCGTGGTCGGAGAGGAAGGCGATCCGGCCGCCGACGAACATCGGGGAGTGCAGATGCCCCTCCAGGTCGGCAAGCAGGCGCTCGCCGTGCAGCCAGAGGCGGCCCATGGCGCCGCCGCGGTAGCGCTTCCAGGCGGCGGGTTCGTGGGGCGGGGTGCCGGTCAGGAGGAGGGTCCTGCGCTCTCCTTCGATGTCGGCGACCTGGATGTCGGAGACCGGACCCCAGGGGAGCTTGCGGCCGGGGTCGCCGTCGGGGGAGACCTTGTAGGCCCAGGTGAAGTACGAGAAGGGCTCACCGTGGGAGGCGACGGCGAGGATGGTGCCCCCTCTGTCCCCTTGGGCGGGTGTCCAGCCGCAGACCTGGGTGTCCGCGGAACCCCAGTAGGTGAGCTGCCGGCCCGGGCCGCCGTCCACCGGGACGGTGTGGATCTCGGGGACCAGACTGCGCCAGCTCGTGTACGCGATGGTGCGGCCGTCCGGGGAGAAGCGGGGGTGGCCGACCTTCGTACGGTCGACGGTGAGGCGCCAGGCGCGGCCCGGGCCGTCCAGGGGGGCGAGCCAGAGGTCGTCCTCGGCCACGAAGCACAACAGGTCACCGCTGAGATGGGGCAGGCGCAGATAGCTCACCTCCCCATGCTTTTCCGCCGGATGGGGCCGGGCAACTTGTGGGAACTTACGGATCCTTCACACACGTGAGCCAGCGCACGTACGAAACGGTTTCGTTTCGCAGGCATACAGGGTATCTTCATGAAGGTACGAAGCAGGCGCCAGGACGGCGCATCCCGAGCGGGAAGGTGAGTGGCATGACTGAGGTCGCAACGGCGCGTCGCAGTCGGATCACGCCCGAGCGTGAGGCCGAGTTGTACGAGGCCGTGCTCGACCTGCTCCGGGAAGTGGGCTACGACGCCGTCACCATGGACGCCGTGGCCGCCCGCACCAAGTCCAGCAAGGCGACGCTCTACCGCCAGTGGGGCGGCAAGGCCGAGCTGGTCGCCAAGGCGGTGCGGCACAACAAGCCGGGCGGCCTGGCCCTCGGCGAGATCGACACCGGGTCCCTCCGGGGCGATCTGCACGCCCTCACGATGCGGTCGGACGACTGCGAGATGGAGCAGAACTCCGCGCTGATGCGGGGCCTGGCCATGGCGGTCCACAGCAACCCCGACCTGCTGAAGGCGTTCAAGGAATTTCTCGTCGAGCCCGAGATGGCGGAGTTCCGTCGAGTGGTGCAGCGGGCGATCGACCGGGGTGAGGTCCGTGCCGACAACCCGGCGATCGACTACATGATGCACATGATGCTCGGCGGGTTCGCCGCCCGCACGATGCTCGACGAGCTGCCGCCGACGCAGTCCTTCCTCATTTCGTACATCGACGCCGTGGTCCTCCCCGCTCTCGGCGTCCAGTAGGTCCTCGTCCAGTAGGCCCTCACCCTTCCCCGCAGTTCCCTTTTTCACCTGACGTCACCGCTCAAGTCGTCGGGACGATCACCCCTGCCTCCCCGCCGGGCTGATCACCCCTGCCCTGAAAGACCCCACGACCTGACCGGGAGTACGCCTCCGTGGCCACGTTCCTCTACAAACTCGGCCGGTTCGCCTTCAGGCGACGGCACTTCGTCGCCCTGTTCTGGGTGGCGCTGCTGACCCTCGCGGGGGTCGGCGCGGCCAGCGCCCCCGCTGCGGGCTCCACCTCCTTCTCGATACCCGGCACCGAGGCGCAGAAGGCCTTCGACCTGCTGGAACAGCGCTTCCCCGGGATGAGTGCCGACGGCGCGACCGGACGCGTCGTCTTCAAGGCGCCCGCGGGCGAGAAGATGACCGACGCCGACAACAAGGCGACCGTCGAGAAGACGGTGAAGGAGCTGGCCGACGGCTCCGAGGTGGTCTCCGTCGCCGATCCCTACCAGGCGCACGCTGTCAGCAAGAACGGCACGGTCGCCTACGCGTCCGTGAAGTACAAGGTCTCCGGTATGGAGCTCAAGGACGCCTCCCGGGACGCCCTGAAGGAGGCCGCGCAGGACGCGCGCCACGCCGGGCTGACCGTCGAGATCGGCGGTGACGCGCTGCAGGCCGGGGCCGAGCCGGGAGCGGCCGGTGAGGTCGTGGGCCTCGCGATCGCCGCGGTCGTCCTCGTCATCACCCTGGGCTCACTGGTCGCGGCCGGACTGCCGCTGCTGACGGCGATCATCGGCGTCGGTATCGGTGTCTCCACCATCACCGTTCTGGCCAAGGCACTCGACCTGGGCGACACCGCGTCCACTCTGGCCCTGATGATCGGTCTCGCGGTCGGCATCGACTACGCGCTGTTCATCGTCTCCCGCTACCGCGGCGAACTGGCCGAGGGCCGCGACCGTGAGGAGGCCGTCGGACGCGCGGCCGGGACCGCCGGTTCGGCGGTGGTCTTCGCGGGCCTCACGGTCGTGATCGCACTGGCGGGCCTCTCGGTCGTCAACGTCCCGATGTTGACGAAGATGGGCCTTGCGGCGGCGGGCACGGTCGTGGTGGCCGTCCTCATCGCGCTGACCATGATCCCGGCACTCCTCGGCTACGCGGGCAGGAAGGTCAAGGCGGCGGGTGACAAGCGCCGCAAGAGCGCGGCCGGCACCCCCGAGAAGCCCGGTCTGGGCGCCCGCTGGGCGAGCTTCGTGATCCGCCGTCCGGCCGCCGTGCTGCTGCTCGGTGTGGTCGGTCTGGGGACGATCGCCGTCCCGGCCACCCAGCTGGAGCTGGGGCTGCCCGACGACGGTTCGCAGCCGACGTCCACGACGCAGCGCCGCGCCTACGACCTCCTCTCGGAGGGCTTCGGCCCCGGCTTCAACGGCCCCCTGATGATCGTGGTCGACGCCAAGGACAGCGACGCCCCCAGGGCGGCGGCCGACAAGGTGACCGACGGGATCAAGGGCCTCAAGGACGTCACCACGGTGACCCCGGCGGTGTTCAACAAGGCCGGCGACACCGCGACGATCACCGTGATCCCGGGCTCGAAGCCGTCCTCGGTGCAGACCGAGGACCTGGTGCACGCCATCCGTGACCAGGGTGCCGGCATCAAGGCCGACACGGGTGCGAAGGTGCTGGTCACCGGTACCACCGCGATGAACATCGACTTCTCGCAGAAGCTCAACGACGCCCTGATCCCGTATCTGGGGCTGGTGGTGGGCCTCGCCTTCCTGCTCCTGATCGCGGTCTTCCGCTCCATCCTGGTCCCGCTGAAGGCGGCACTCGGCTTCCTGCTCAGCGTGCTCGCCGCGCTCGGTGCCGTGGTCGCGGTCTTCCAGTGGGGCTGGCTCGGCGGCCTGCTGGGCGTCGAGCAGACCGGCCCGATCATGTCGATGATGCCGATCTTCATGGTGGGTGTGGTGTTCGGTCTCGCGATGGACTACGAGGTGTTCCTCGTGACCCGGATGCGCGAGGCGTACGTCCACGGCGAGACGCCGGGCCAGGCCGTGGTGACCGGCTTCCGGCACAGCGCACGGGTCGTGGCGGCCGCCGCGGCCATCATGATCGCGGTCTTCGGAGGCTTCATCACCTCCAGCGAGTCCATGATTAAGATGATCGGATTCGGCCTCGCGATCGCCGTCTTCTTCGACGCGTTCGTCGTGCGGATGGCGATCGTCCCGGCGGTCCTCGGCCTGCTCGGCAAGAGGGCCTGGTGGCTGCCGAAGTGGCTGGACCGGGCGGTGCCGAACGTGGACGTCGAGGGCGAGGGCCTGAAGACCCTCGGCGACGGCGATGCGAAGGACAGCGACAGCGATCCGGACGAGGAACGGGAGCTGGTGCGGGCCTGAGGCTCCGGCTGGTGGTGGGCGGCCTTCCGACCTGCATGGTGTAGTGCGCTACACCATGGGTTCGGGAGGCCGCTCCCTCGTTGCGGAGGCTGCCCGACGGGATCGTGGATCACGTAACGAGATCCCCTCCCGAAAGGCTCCTCCCATGCAGCACGCCCGCTCCGTCACACACCCCTTCGCCGCCGCCGTCAGGAAGTTCGTCGCGGACCTTCTGCTCTGGAGCTTCTTCGTGGCGGGCCTCGCCGCGAGCACGGCTGCGGGCGCGGTCCTCGACGGCACCGGCAAGAACGTGGCCAGTGGTGTCGGGGTGGTCGTCGCGCTCCTCGCCGGCTCGCGCATCGCGAAGAAGCCGAAGATCAAGGCGTTCCTGGGCCGCCCCGGCACGCTCTGGTTCCTGTTCCTCTTCAACGGCGCCACGGCCGCGGCCATGTACTTCACCATGGACGGCATCAAGGGCATCCTCGCCGCCGCGATGATGGGCCTGGTCTCCCTGGGTGCGGCCGGCGGTCTGGTCGCCGAACGCCGCAAGCGCAGGGCGATTGTCAGTGCCGCCGCCTAACGTGGCGGCATGACCACTCTTCAGGAACGCCCCCACACCGCCCTGCTGGTGATCGACGTCCAGCGGGGCGTCGTGGCGTCCGCGCACGAGCGGGACGCCGTCGTCGCCAACATCGCCGCCCTCGTCGACAAGGCTCGCGCGCAGGACGTGCCGGTCGTCTGGGTGCAGCACTCCGACGAAGGCCTGGCCAAGGGCAGCGAGGGGTGGGAGTACGTCCCCGAGCTGCCGCGCCGTGAGTCCGAGCCGCTGGTGCACAAGAACTACGGCGACTCCTTCGAGGGCACGGACCTGGAGGAGGTCCTCGCCGCGGCCGGAGTCGGCCGTCTCGTCGTGGCGGGTGCGGAGACGGACGCCTGCATACGCTCCACGATCCACGGTGCTTTCGTACGGGGCTACGACGTTACGCTCGTCGCCGACGCGCACACCACGAACGACAACAGCAAGTGGGGCGCCCCGCCTCCGGAGCAGGTCATCGCCCATACGAACCTGTACTGGCAGTACCACTCGGCACCGGGGCGGACGGCGGCGGTGACGGAGGCGAAGGGGGTGACGTTCGCGGACTGAGTCAGGAAAGGGGTCGCTTCCGACGGCGCGGCATCAGGGAACCTGGCGGTAGACATCGCGACGGTTGCCGACGGCCAGGACCCAGACGATCAGCTGGCCGTCCTCGACGGTGTAGACGACGCGGTAGTCGCCGATCCTGAGCCGCCATCGGGCTTCGTGACCCTGCAAGGCCTTGATGTCGAACCCCGTGGTCTCATTCGCGTCCATCGCCTTCTGCAATTCGGCGAGGCGATACAGAATCCGCAGAGCGTCCGGGCGCGGGATTTTTAGCATGTCCCGCTGCGCATGCCGCGTGAACCGCGTGGCATACCCCATGAGGTCAACCCTGGCCGGCGCGGAGCAGGGCGGCCATCTCTTCGAGGGAGACCGAGCCCTGCGTGCCCTCGGACTCGGCCTCGTCGGCCAGCTGGTTGAGCCACGCCTCTTCGGAGTCCTCGGCGATCTTGCGCAGGCGTTGGTATTCGTCGATGTCGATCACGACGGCTTCCTGCTTGCCGCGCCGGGTGATGATCGTCGGAGTGTCCTCCCGGTGGGCACGGTCTATGACGTCGGCAAGGTGATTGCGGACCTCGGCCATGGACTCGACTACCGGCTCACTCATGTAACGAATGTAGCAGATGTACATCTACAGAGTGCACTCCGCCCACACCGTCTTCCGCGGATACGGCCCCACGGCCACGCCCCACCGGTCCGACAGGCTGTCCACCAGGACAAGGCCCCGGCCCGACTCGGCGCCGGACCCTGCCGGGGCGAGGTGGGGGAGGCGGTCGGGGCGGGTGTCGGTCACCTCGATGCGGAGGGTGTCGGCGACGACGTAGAGGGTCAGGCGGAAGTCCCTGCCGGGGACGCGGCCATGCGTTGCCGCGTTGGCCGCCAGGTCGGCGACGATCTGCGTGGCGTTCTCCAACGGGAGCCCCCAGGTGCGGAGTTGCTCCGCGGTGAGGAGGCGGGCGAGGCGGGCGCCGAATGGTGTGGGGGACAGGCGGATGCTGAAGTTGCGGATGGGGGTGTCGAGTTGGCGGTCGGCCTCGGCCGTTTCTTGATTCATGTCACTCAGCGTGGCGGGTTCTGCCTACCGTGAGCGGTGACGGCGCGTGGGCGTTCGGTGACTGTCCGGCGTTTGTCTCGTGTTGTCTCGGCTGTCCGCGGTGCCCTTCGGGTACGTGGCGCGTTGGAGGTGGTCATGAACGAAGGTGTGGACGAGGCCGGTTGGGATGTGGAGCCGGGGGATGAGATCGAGCCGGTCGTGCAGGCCGTGGGGCACCTGCTCAAGGTGTGCCGCGAGGGGGCAGGGATGCGGTCGGCCGACTTCGCCGAAGTCATGGGCTACGGCGAGGACATGATCCGCAAGATGGAGAGGGGACAGCGGATCCCGAGGCCCGAGTTCCTGGACAGGGCGGACACGGTGCTGAAGGCGCAGGGGCATCTGCGTTCCTTCATGGAGGACATGCGCAAGGCGCGGTATCCGAAGAAGGTGCGGAAGATGGCTGAGATGGAGGAGCGGGCGGTCGAGGTGCTCCTCTATCGCAACCACAACCTCCACGGTCTGCTGCAGACGCCGGAGTACGCGAAGGCGCTGTTCGAGACCCACCAACCCGCGCTATCGGCAGACGTGGTCGAACGGGAGACAGCCGCCCGCATGTCCCGTAAGGCGATCTTCGAGCGTGACCCCGCTCCGACGCTCGGATTTGTCCAGGAGCAGGTGACGCTGGAGCGGCCGATTGGCGGGAGGATGGTGTTGCGCCGACAGCTCGAACACCTGCTGGATGTTGCGCAGTTGAGGAACGTCACGTTCCAGGTCATGCCGACCGACCGCGAGGACCACGCGGGTATGCAGGGCCTGATCGACGTGTTGAAGTTCGGTGACGGCACGGCGATCGGACGATCCGACGGCGCGTTCAACGGTCGGCCGGTCTCAAGTCACCGTGATCTTCAGATCCTCGAACTGCGCTATGGGATGATCCGGGCGCAGGCTCTCACGCCGAAAGAGTCGCTAGCGTTCGTCGAGCAAGTGCTGGGGAGATTATGAGCACCTCGGAACTCCGTTGGTTCAAGAGCAGTTACAGCGACAGCAGCGAGCCCGGCGACTGCGTCGAAGTCGCCGTAGCCCCCGCCACCATCCACATCCGCGACTCCAAGACCCCCGAGAACCCCCACCTCACGGTGGCGCCCACCACGTGGACGACGTTCCTCACGCACCTCTCCACACACTGACCCCGCGAAGCTTCTCGCAGGTCTCCTCGTGCTCCCGCTCCGGGCGGGACTGCCGCACCACACCCGCGCCCGCCTGGAGCCAGCACTCGCCGTTCCGCTCGTACACACTGCGGAGCACCAGCGCCGCATCGAGGGTGCCGGACGCGTCGCACGTCAGGACGGAACCGGCGTAGAGGCCCCGGGGGCGGCCTTCGAGAGCGCGGATCAAGGGGTAGGCCGGAGCCTTCGGGATCCCTGTCGCGGTCACCGCCGGGAATAGCGCGGCGAAGGCCTGCCAGGGGCCCAGGCCCGGGCGCAGGCGGCCGACCACACGGGACGCCAGGTGCTGGACCGTGCCCCGCTCCTCGACCGTCATGTACTCGCTGACGTAGGTGTCGTCGCAGACCGCGGTCATCTCCTCCACCGACAGGCGTACGGACACCGCGTGTTCGTGGATCTCCTTCGGGTCGCTCAGGAGCTCGGCACGGAGGCGGGCGTCCTCGACCGGCGAACCCGTACGCGCGCGCGTGCCGGCCAGGGGGCGGGTCCGTACATGGCCGTCCGCCGTCACCTCGACCACCGTCTCCGGGCTGAAGCCGGCCGCGCGGATGCCGCCGAGGTGCAGGAGGAAGGAACGGGCTGGTGTGTTGGCGCGGCGGCCGAGGGCGTACGTGGTGATCAGGTCGACCGGGCCGGGGACCGGCACCCGGCGGGACAGGATGACCTTCTCCAGCGGGCCAGGGCCGTTCAGTTCCACGAGGGCGGCTGCGACGGCGGCGCGGTAGTTGCCGGTGTCGGCGAGGGGGAGGTCGATGGGGGCACGGGGCTCCGGGATCGTTTCTGCGGGGGGTGTGTCGATGAGGGCGACGATGCGGTCCAGGCGGGCCGGGTCCACACAGCGCACCAGCACATCGTCGCCGTACGTCCTGATCTCGTCGGCCGGGACGATCAGGTGGAGGAGATCCACACCGGCCTCGGGCTCCAGGTCGACTCCCGCCAGCGCCGCACCCAGCTCGAACGCGGCCCAGCCGTACGCCCGCCACCCCGTCACCGGCATCGTCGCGAACCGCTGCTCGACCTCCGACAGATCACGGGCGCCGGGGCCCAGCCGGACCGAGGCCAGCGACCCGCCCGCCAGGGACCAGGCGCCGTCGCGCTCGTACACGACGTACGGGTCGAACAGACCGCTGCGAACGAGCCGCACGATCAGGGCGAGGGGGTTCTCGGCGGCGCGGGGCAGGCGGACCTCGCGGTAGCGGAGGTGGGTGGTCGTCATCATGCCGACTCCGAGTCCGTCTCCGGGCGGCGACCTCGGGCGCTGATCAGCGGGTAGGAGTTGACCACGAAGGCCGGGTCCTGCAGCAGGGCCCGGAAGGCGGTGAGTTCGGGGTCCGTGATGCCGTCCGCGCGCAACCGGTCCGCGGTCTGTTCGATGTTGACGCGGTGCAGGTCGATGCCGGGACTGCCGCCCGGCCAGGACTCGGCGTACGTCGACGCCGTGAGGTCCGTGAGTCCGGCGCGGGCCATGGCGCCCAGCACCCGGCGGCCCCACAGCGGGTCGCCTCCCGCCTTCTCCACCTGGGTGTGCAGGGCCCTCACGACGCGCTCGAAGAGGGCGGCCGCCGCCCCGGTGGGGGCCGCGAGGACCGGCGTCCATCCGCAGTCGAACTCCTCCAGCAGCAGCGAGCCGCCTGGGCGGAGGGCCTTCACCAGGCTGTCCAGCACGGGCAGCCGTTCCGGCAGGTGCAGCAGGACCAGGCGGGCGTGGATCAGGTCGTAGTGCGCGGTGGGCAGCGGGTCGGTCACGATGTCGTGCCGCAACAGGCGTACGTGCGGCGGGCGTTGAGGAACCTGCTGCGCCCAGCGCGGGTCGATGTCGGTGATCGTGACCTCGCCGTCCGGGCCGACCCGCTCGCCGAGCCAGTCGCCCAGCGAGCCGCCGCCTCCGCCGACCTCGAGGCATCTCCAGCCCGGCGCCAGGCCGGTCAGCTCCAGCCGACGGCGGGAGACCGCGTCGTAGCAGGTCTCCAGGGCGGAGAAACGGCCGGGGGTCTGTGCGTCGGCGTTGTCGAACAGGTAGCGGGACATGGTGCTTCCTCGTGCTTCCTCCCGGCCGTGCGGCGGTGGGGTCACCATGATCACGGAGTGGGACGGCGCAGCGGCAGGGCGCGCCGGGGCACTCGGACAACTCGGTCGCGTGCCGTACGCACGCAGCGCTAGCGTGCCGTGCATGACGACCGCCGATGCCGCCGAAAGCTCCGGAGCCAACCCCCGTTTCACCGCCGCCCTGAGCGAACTGGGACTCGGCGACCTGCACACCCGTATCCGCCGCTTCCCGGACGCGACCCGCACCGCCGCCGAGGCGGCCGCCGCGATCGGGTGCGAGCTGAGCGAGATCTGCAAGTCGCTGATCTTCGCGGCGGACGGGGTCCCGGTGCTGGTGCTGATGGACGGGGCGTCGCGGGTGGACGTCGAGCGGGTGCGGGAGGAACTCGGCGCCGAGAAGGTGACGCGGGCCAAGGCGGACGTCGTACGGGAGACGACCGGGTACGCGATCGGGGGTGTGCCGCCCTTCGGGCACCGTACGAGGACCCGGGTGCTGGCCGACCGTTCGCTGCTGGAGCACGACGTCGTGTGGGCGGCCGCCGGGAATCCGCACGCCGTGTTCCCCATGGAGCCCAAGGAGCTCGTCACCCGCGCCGGAGCCACCCTGGTGGACGTGCGCGAGCGCAGCTCGTGACGCCGCTGGTCGCCACGGCCGTCCTGTGCGCCGCGGTCACCCACGCCGGCTGGAACGCGATCGCCCACCGCATCACGGACAAGCTGGTCGGGTTCACGCTGATCGCTGGCGGCGGGATGCTGATCGGGCTGGCGATGGTGCCGTTCGTCCCGTTCCCGGCGTCCGGCGCGTGGCCGTACCTCGCCGCCTCCGCCTTCATCCACCTCGCGTACTACGTACTGCTCATGCGGTCCTTCCGGCTCGGCGACTTCGGGCAGGCGTATCCGATCGCCCGCGGCACCGCGCCCCTTGTGGTCACGGTGCTCGCCGCGGTGTTCGCGCACGAGGTGCCGAACGGGTGGGCGGCCGCCGGTATCGCCCTGTCCTGCGCGGGCCTGACCGGTGTCGCGCTGTGGGGGCTGCGCGGCAGCCGGCCCAACTGGGCGGCGATCGGCGCGGCCCTCGCCACCGGGCTGACCATCGCCGCGTACACGGTCGTGGACGGGCTGGGGGTGCGGGCGTCGGGCTCTTCCCTCGGGTACATCGCCTGGCTGATGGCGGTGGAGGGGTTCGCGATCCCGGTGTACGCGCTGACCCGGTGGCGGGGTGAATTCCTCGCCGTTCTCCGGCCGTTCGCGGGCGTGGGTCTCCTGGGCGGCGCCATGTCCGTCGCCGCGTACGGCCTGGTCCTGTGGGCCCAGACCAAGGCCGAACTGGCGCCCATCGCAGCGCTGCGCGAGTCGTCGATCATCGTCGGGGCGGCCATCGGAGCGGTGTTCTTCAAGGAGCGGTTCGGGGCGCCGCGGATCGCGGCGGCGGTGTTGCTGGTGGCGGGGATCGGCTTGATGCTGCGGGCGGGTTGACCAGCACCTGAGCGGGGCGGGGCTGTATCGACATGCGGCTCCGCCGCGATGGGGGTCCCCCGCTCGAGCGAAGTCGAGAGGGGGGGCGATCAGCCACGACAGGCCCGCAGACGACCAACGGCCTGAAACCGGCCCTTCCCGCGGAGCGCGACTTGCCTACGCCTTGACGATCCGTTCCGCGGGAGTTCAACTCTGCGTTTGTGCCTGGGTTGTGTGTTGTCCCTATGGTCCCAGCGGACATCGGGAGAAGGGGGGCCCATGGGGACACTCCACGCAGTTGTGGCTCGCGGGATCACCAAGTGCTTCGGCGACGTCGTCGCACTCGACGGTGTCGACCTGGACGTGACGCAGGGTCAGATCCATGGGCTGGTCGGTCCGAACGGCGCCGGCAAGACGACGCTGCTCGGTCTGCTGCTGGGTCTGGCCGTCGCCGACAGCGGGCGCCTCGAGATCCTCGGTACGCCGGTGGGGCGGGCGTTCGACGCTCCCGAAGGTGTCTCCGGTTTCGTGGACGGGCCGGGCCTCTACCCCTCGCTCACCGCCCGGCAGAACCTCGCCGCGCTGGCCCGGCTCCGCGGGCTCGACGCGGGCTCCGCAGGGATCGACGACGTGCTCGACCAGGTCGGGCTCACCGCCGTCGCCGACGACAAGGCCCGCGGCTTCTCGCTCGGCATGCGGCAGCGGCTCGGGCTCGCAGCCGCCCTGCTCACCAAGCCCCGGCTGCTCGTGCTCGACGAACCCTCCAACGGCCTCGACCCGGCCGGGAAACGGCACGTGCACCGTGTCCTCACCCGGCTCGCCGCGGACGGCACCAGCGTGGTGCTGTCGAGCCACCGTATGGACGACCTCGAGGCGCTGTGCTCCGAGGTCACCATCCTCGCCACCGGACGGGTCGTGTTCTCCGGCCCGCTGGGCAAGCTGGCCGCCGAGAACCGTGAACTCGACTACCGGGTGCGGACCTCCGACCCGCAGGCCGCGCGACGGCTGGCCGACGGCTCGGACGGCATCCGGGTCGTCGACGACGCCGGGATACGGCAGGACGACGAACTCCTCGTCGTGCGCGCCCTGGTGCCCGCCCTTGACGAACTGGTGGCGGGCCTCGTGCGGGCGGGCGTCGCGGTGCGCGAGCTCGCGCCCGTCGTATCGCCGCTGGAGGCCGCGTTCCTCGCCCTCACCGAGCAGGAGCAGGAGGCCGGCCGATGACCGCGACCGTCGCCGCCGACAAGGTTGTCAGGGCCCGCCGGGTCCCCGTTTCGCGCGGCTACCGCTTCGAACTGGTCAAGCTGGTCTCGCAGTGGCGGATCCGGCTGCTGGTGCTTGCCTGTTGGATTGCTCCCGCCCTCTTCGCCGCGGGGGTCAGTCAGCAGAGCACCCTGCCCAGCGACACGCTCTTCGGGCGCTGGATGCACGCCACCGGGTGGGCCGGGCCCCTGGTCATGCTCGGGTTCGCGGGCACCTATGCGCTGCCGTTGCTTGCTTCGGTGGTCGCCGGTGACGTGTTCGCCGCCGAGGACCGGCTCGGTACCTGGCGGCATCTGCTGGTCGCCGTGCGGTCGCCGCGACGGATCTTCGTGGCGAAGTCGCTCGCCAGCCTCACCGTCATCCTGCTGCTGGTGGCCGGGCTGGCCGTGTCCAGCGCGGTCGGCGGGCTGGTGTCGGTCGGCAACCAGCCTCTGGTCGGCCTCGACGGCCACCTGCTGGCACCCTCCGACGCCGCCGTCCGGGTCCTGCTCGCCTGGGTCGCGGCCCTCGCGCCGACGCTGGCCCTCGCCGCGATCGGACTGCTCGGGTCGGTCGCGCTGGGGCGGTCCCCGATGGGGCTGCTGCTGCCCCCGCTCGTCGCGCTCGCGATGTCGGTCGCCCAGATGCTGCCGCTGCCCGTCGCCGTGCGCCTCGCCCTGCCCGGCTACGCCTTCATCGCCTGGAACGGCCTGTTCACCGACCCCACGCAGCTCGGCCCGCTCCTGATCGGCATCACGGTCAGCCTGGTGTGGGCCCTGCTCGCGACCGCGCTGGCGTATCTTCTCTTCCTCCGGCGCGACTTCACCAACCTCGCCTACGACGGTTCCGGGCGCCGCGCGATCACCGTTGGGCTGCTGCCGCCGGCGGCACTGACCGCCCTCACGGTCGCCGTGGTCGCCGTAGCGACCCCCTCGACCGGCTCCGGCATCAAGCAGGACAAGGTCCAGCGGTCGGTGGCCACGGCGTTCGCCCACCTCTACCGCATGCAGACCGAGCAGCTTCACCGTCCCGCCGTCACCGAGGCGCAGCTGCGGGCCTCGGCGGCGTGCACCAAGAGCGACGGCCAGGCTGCCCAGGAGGGGGCGGGCAACGACTGGCGGTGTGTCGTGACCTGGCACCTGCCCGGGGTGCCGGTCGCGGGGACGGCGATCTATCAGCTCGACATCACCTCAGACGGGCGGTTCGTGGCCGACGGCGACGGTCCGAAGGAAGTCAACGGCTACTTCCTGGTGCGGACTTCGACCGGTGACGCCCCGAATCCGCTGTGGCAGTTCGACGGCAACGTCGAGCTGCTCGACACCCACTGAAGGGAACAGCTCCGTGCAGGTAACACGCCAGCGTCGGATCAACGAGAAGGATCAGGTCAACCTCTTCGGCAGACGCGTCGGCCGCCGCGCCCTGCTGGTCACGGCGGGCATCGCGGTCGCCCTCGGCGTCACGGGCACCGCGGTCGCCTCCACGTGGCAGTTCGGCACCCAGCAGGTCGCCGACGAGACCGCGAACGGCCAGGTCATCTCCAGCGACCAGTACATCAAGCCGTACGGCAGCCGCAGCGTCATCAACGACGGCAAGATCATGTCGTCGACGGTCAGCCCGGACGGCAGCCGGCTCGCGGCCTCGGTCGCCGACGGTGACGCCTCGCTGGTCGTCATGGACATCGCCACCGGTCAGGTGATCCAGAAGGTCGGCACCAACGCGGCGGACGACCTGCGCATCAAGAGCGGCTCCGTCGGCCAGGAGGGCCCGACGTACTCGCCCGACGGCACGCAGCTGTGGCTCGGCCAGACCGACGGCTACACCAAGTTCACCGTGGGCGCCGACGGCACCCTCTCCAGCCCGGTGAGCGTCCCGATCCCGGCCGACGGCACCAAGCACGCGCTCGTGGGTGCTGCGGTGTTCTCGGCCGACGGCTCGACCGTGTACTCCGCGGTCAACGGCCAGAACCGGGTCGTCGCCATCGACGCGGCGACCGGAACCGTCAAGCAGAGCTGGGCCGTCGGCAACGCCCCCCGGGGCATCGCCCTGGTCGGCGGCAAGCTCTACGTCAGCAACGAGGGCGGCCGTCCGGCCAAGGACGGCGAGACCACGATCAACTCCTACGGCACCCAGGTGCCCGCCGACCCGGACACCGGCGCCACCACCACCGGCACCGTCAGCGTCATCGACACGGCGGACCCGTCCGCCGCGGTCGGCAGCATCGACGTCGGCCTGCACCCGACCGCGGTGTACGCGAACAAGGGCGCGGTGTTCGTCACCAACACCGCCGACAACAGCGTCTCGGTCATCAGCACGGCCAAGGACAAGGTCGTACAGACCATCGCCACCCAGCCCTGGCCGGAGGCGAAGGTCGGCTACGAGCCGAACGCGGTGACGCTCGCCGACGACGGCCGCCTGCTGGTGACGCTCGGCCGCGCCAACGCGGTCGCCGTCTACCGGTACAAGTCCCCGCAGGAGCCCGCCCGTTACGTCGGTCTGCTCCCGACGGACTACTTCCCCTCGGGGATCGCCACCGTCGGCAAGAACGTCGTCGTCTCCAACACCCGCGGCATCGACGCCCGCCGCCCCACCGCCGCCTCCGGCCACGGCACGCACGACACGACGTCGAGCCTGACCCAGTTCACGCTGCCCGACGACAAGACCGTCAAGGCCCAGACCGCCAAGGTCTTCAAGCAGAACGGCTGGACGCCCGGCTCGGTCACGACGGCCGGCGGCAAGACCTCCGGGAAGGCCCTGCCGGTCCCGCTGCGGCTCGGCGACCCCTCGACGATCAAGCACGTCTTCCTGCTCGTCAAGGAGAACCGGACGTACGACCAGGTCTACGGCGACCTGCCGCAGGGAGACGGGGACCCCTCGCTCACGACGTTCGGCGAGAACGTGACGCCGAACCAGCATGCGCTGGCCGAGCAGTTCGGGCTCTACGACAACTTCTACGACGTCGGCACGAACTCCGCCGAGGGCCACAACTGGCTGATGCAGTCGGACAACCCGGAGTACACCGAGTCCTCAGCCGGCGAGTACCAGCGCAGCTACGACACCGAGAACGACGCCCTCGGCCACCAGAAGTCCGGCTTCATCTGGAGCGGCGCGCAGGCGGCCGGCAGGTCGGTCAAGGACTTCGGCGAGTTCCAGTCGCTGGAGACCAAGCCGGCCGGCGCGAACTGGCAGAACCTGTACTGCGACAGCAAGAACATGGAAGCCACCGGGGCGCAGACCCAGTACCCCATCCAGACCGGCTCGGCGATCCCCTCGCTCAACAAGGTGTCCGTGCAGGGCTTCCCGATGTTCGACCTCGACGTCCCGGACATCTACAAGGAACAGATCTGGAAGCAGGACTTCGAGAAGAACGGTCCCGCGAACCTGAACATGTTCTGGTTCTCCAACGACCACACGGGCGGCCCGGCCAACGCGGCGGCCGAGGTCGCGGACAACGACCTCGCGGTCGGCCGGATGGTCGACGAGATCTCCCACAGCAAGTACTGGAAGGACTCCGCGATCTTCGTCGTCGAGGACGACTCCCAGAACGGCCTCGACCACGTCGACGGCCACCGCGCCCCGGTCCAGATCATCAGCCCCTGGGCCAGGCACGACACCGTCGACAGCCACTACTACTCACAGATCACGATGGTCCGCACCGTCGAGCAGATCCTCGGGATCCACCCGATGAACCAGCTCGACAGCGCGGCCACCCCGATGTACGGGGCGTTCTCCCTGAAGCCGGACAACACGCCGTTCACGGCCGAGCCCAACCGGACCTCGCTGACCCTCGGCGTGAGCCCCCAGCCCACCTGCGGCTCGGACACCCCGGCCCCGCAGGACCGCACCGCGGCGGCCGCTCCGACCTCCGCCACGGTCCCCGAGGCCAAGCAGGATCTCGCGGCCGAGTGGAAGACCTGGGCCTCGCACCAGCGGCTGACCGGCCCGCACGCCGTGCCCGACTACGCCAACAACGAGCAGATGAACCGCTACACCTGGTACCAGACCCACAACTGGACCAAGCCGTACCCCGGCGACAAGAAGGTCTACGCGCCCGCCGACGTGCCGGGTGCCTACCTCCCGTCGGCTGAGAACGACGGCTGATGCAGCCCTCTCGCGCCGACAGACCCCGGGCCGACATCAGTGTCGGCCCGGGGTCTGCGTGCATCCGCGGGCCCGTAGGAGCACTCTGGAAGCAGGTCTTCCGGAGGTGATCGTCATGATGCACACCGCAGTGGGATGGCACGTCGAGCTGGAGTTCCAGGAGGACGAAACGCACACGCGGGCGGTCGCGCTGGTGCGCCTGTCCGACGGGACCGAGGTAAAGGGCCACGGCCACGCGAGCCGCCACCACACCGACGCGAATCAGCCACGGGTGGGTGAGGAGATCGCCGGCGCGCGGGCGCTGAACGAACTCGCCATGCAGCTGCTGACGAAGGCGCATGGGGAGATCGACTCGGCGTCCGGGCGGACGTCGCACTCGATCAACGTCTGAGGCTGCGCGCCCCGGGGTGCCGGGATGCGTCGGTCGGCGTCTGCGGGGCCGTCGTGGTTGCTCGCGCCCACGCGGCGGAGCCGCACATCGACACAGCCCCGCGCCCCTTCAGGGCGCGGCCGCCCGCACCGCCCGGACCAAGGCCTGCGCCCGTGGGTCCGCTGTCACGGACTTGCGGAAGCCGTTCGTCACATAGCCGAAGGCGATGCCCGAGTCGGGGTCGGCGAAGCCCAGGGCGCCGCCGCGGCCCGGGTGGCCGAAGGAGGTGGGGGACAGGAGCGGGGATGCCGCACCGTGGAGCATGTAGCCGAGGCCGAACCGGGTGTGCACGACCAGCACGCGGTCCGGCCCCGCGCTGCGTTCGGTGCGGGCCAGCTCCACGGTCTCCGGTGTGAACAGCCTTGTTCCGCCGTCCACTTCGCCGATCAGGGAGGAGTAGAAGCGCGCCAGGCCCTCCGCCGTCGCGATGCCGTTGGAGGCGGGCAGGGCCGCGGCGCGATAGGCGGGGTCGTTCTCGTCGGGCAGCGGGGTGATCGCGGCGAAGGCGCGGCGGGTGAGGGAGCCGGGGTCGGCATAGGCCTCGGAGACCGCGCGCTTGGGGCGCGTCCGCAGACCGTGCGGGTCCGCCGGGGGGTCGACCTGGGCCACCCGGCCCACGCGCGCCTGCTCACCCGACGGCAGCCCGAGCCACAGGTCCGCCCCGACCGGCCCGGCCATCTCGTCCGCGATCCACTCGCCGACGGTGCGTCCCGTGATCCGCCGCACCAGCTCGCCGGTCAGCCAGCTGTACGTCTGCGCGTGATACCCGTGGTCGGTGCCCGGCTCCCAGGCCGGTGCCTGCGCCGCGACCGCCTCGGCGCCGAGGTCCGGGTCCGCGGCCTGGGCGGGTGTGAGCGGGCGGTCGAGGACGGGCACTCCGGCGCGGTGGGCGAGCAGGTGCCACACCCGCGTCCGCTCCTTGCCCGCCGCCTTGAACTCCGGCCAGTACTCGCCGACCGGCGCGTCCAGGTCCAGCTCCCCGCGCTGCTGCAGCAGCAGGAGTACGGCGGCGGCGACCCCCTTGGTCGCCGAGCGCACGATCTGGGCGGTGCCGTGCTCCCAGGGGGCCGTGCCGTCGACGTCCTTTGTGCCGCCCCACAGGTCGACGACCTTGTGCCCGTCGCGGTAGACGGTGACGGCCGCGCCCCGGTCCCCGAGCACCTCGAAGTTCCGTACGAACGCTTCCCTGACCGGCTCGAAGCCCTCGGCCACTGTGCCGTTCACGTCCACGCCCGTGCTCCTCCTGCCTGTGTGTACTCCCTACTCACCCAAGCAGAATCGTCACGTCGATGTTCCCGCGGGTCGCGTTCGAGTACGGGCAGACCTCGTGCGCCGCGTCCACCAGCTTCGCCGCGACGTCCTGGTCCAGCACCGGGAGCGAGACGCTGAGGGCGACCGCGAGGCCGTAACCGCGCTGCTTGTTGGGGCCGATGCCGACCTTCGCGGCGACCGTGGAACCGGTGAGGTCGAGGCCGGCACGGCGGCCGACCAGCACCAGTGCGTTGTGGAAGCAGGAGCTGTAGCCGGCCGCGAACAGCTGCTCGGGGTTGGTGCCGTCGCCGTCGCCGCCCAGCTCCGGCGGCATCGCGACCTTGACCTCGATCTGCCCGTCCTGGCTGGTGACGTAGCCCTCCCGGCCGCCGTGTGCGGTCGCCTCGGCGACGTACATGATTTTCGTCGGTCGGGTGTCGACGTCGGTGAGTTCGTCACCCATGGCGCTCATGGTTGGCCCCCCAGAACGAGTGCGCGCAAGTACATCGTGCACAAGGTACTGGCTGGTAGTTCAGCAGGCGTTACCAGGGGGTAGCAACCGGGGGTAACCCGAGATCAGCGATTCGTGGCTGCTTCGGCCCTCGCCGCCAGCCGCCAGAGCTCCTCGCGCAGCCGTGCGACCTCCGGTGCGTCGAGCCCCGTCGCCGCGAGCAGCGCGCCCGGTACGCACGCCGCGCGCTCCCGCAGTTCCTCCCCGCGCCCCGTGCATGCGACCAGCACCGAGCGCTCGTCGTGCGCCGCGCGCTCGCGGCGCACCAGGCCCGCCGCCTCCAGCCGCTTCAACAGGGGCGAGACCGTGCCGTAGTCGAGCCGCAGCGCCGTCGCCAGCTCCTTGACCGGGATCTCGCCGCGCTCCCACAGGACGAGCAGGACCAGGTACTGCGGGTAGGTGAGGCCGAGTTCGTCGAGGAGCGGGCGGTAGGAGGACGTCACCGCGCGCTGGGCCGCGTACAGCGCGAAACACAGCTGGTCGTCGAGCAGCAGCGAGCCCTCGGGGCCGGTCGCCGTATGGTCCTCGTTCGTCACGCGCCCATTGTCACGGACCGCGGGTCGAAACCGAAGGGCAGCTCCAGCCGGTGGGCGCGCATCAGGTCCTCGTCCGAGAGCAGCTCGGCCGTCTTGCCGTCCGCCGCGATCACGCCCTCGCTGAGGATCAGGGAGCGCGGGCACAGTTCCAGGGCGTAGGGCAGGTCGTGCGTGACCATGAGGACGGTGACGTCCAACGAGCGCAGGATGTCGGCCAGTTCGCGCCGGGAGGCCGGGTCGAGGTTGGAGGACGGCTCGTCCAGGACGAGGATCTCCGGCTCCATGGCGAGGACGGTCGCCACGGCCACCCGGCGCCGCTGTCCGAAGGAGAGGTGGTGCGGGGGGCGGTCCTTGAACTCCGCCATGCCGACCTGCGTGAGCGCCCGGTCGACGCGCTCCTCCAGCTCCGGCCCCTTCAGTCCGGCCGCCGCAGGCCCGAAGGCCACGTCCTCGCGGACCGTCGGCATGAACAGCTGGTCGTCCGGGTCCTGGAAGACGATGCCGACCCTTCGGCGGATCTCCGCCATGTGCTGCTTGCCGACGGGCAGCCCGGCGACCGTGACCGAGCCCGCGCCGCCGGTCAGGATGCCGTTGAGGTGCAGCACGAGGGTCGTCTTGCCGGCACCGTTCGGACCGAGCAGCGCGACCCGCTCGCCGCGCCCGATGGAGAAGTCGACGCCGAACAGGGCCTGGTGGCCGTCGGGGTAGGCGAAGGCGAGGCCGGAGACCTCGAGAGAAGGAGTACTCACAGGGTCCATCCCAGCAGGCAGACGACGAGGGCGGCGAAGGGGAGCGCGAGGGCGTACGACCACTGCGCCCGGGACGCGGTCACCTCGTCGATCACCGGCATCGAACCGGCGTAACCGCGGCTGACCATGGCCAGGTGGACGCGCTCCCCGCGCTCGTAGGAGCGGATGAACAGGGCGCCGGCCGACTTCGCGAGCACGCCCCAGTGCCGCACGCCCCGTGCCTCGAAGCCCCGGGACTCCCGCGCGATCCGCATCCGCCGCATCTCGTCCGTGATGACGTCGCCGTAGCGGATCATGAAGGACGCGATCTGGACCAGGAGTGGCGGGAGCTTCAACCGCTGCAGGCCGAGGAGGAGTTCGCGCAGTTCGGTCGTGGAGGCCAGCAGGACGGACGCGGCGACACCCAGCGTGCCCTTCGCGAGCACGTTCCAGGCGCCCCACAGGCCGTTCACGCTCAGCGAGAGGCCCAGGACGTCCACCCGCTCGCCCTCCGCCACGAACGGCATCAGCACCGCGAACGCGACGAACGGCACCTCGATCAGCAGCCGCTTGAGCAGGAACCCGGCGGGCACGCGCGCGAGCTGCGCGACGACCGCGAGCAGCACGGCGTAGGCGCCGAACGCCCACACCGCCTCCCGCGGCGTCGACACCACGACCACCACGAACGCGAAGGCGGCGGCGAGCTTGGTGTGCGGCGGCAGGGCGTGCACGGGGGAGTGCCCGTGCCGGTAGAGCCTGTGTGCGTGCCCGGCGCCCATGTCAGACGCCCCTGCCGACAGGAGAGGCGTCGGTCGTACGACGCCTGCGCACCACCCAGAACACCGTGCTGCCCGCGACGACGGTCACGCCGACGCCGATCACCCCCGCGAGGCCTCCGGAGAGGCGGGCGTCCGCCACGTCCTTGACGCCGTAACCGGCGAGCGGGGAGCCGTCAGAGGCGTGCTTCTGGGCCCTGCTGTCGATGCCCTTGTCGTGGGCGACCTTCTCCAGGCCGTCGGGGTTCGAGGAGGCGTAGAAGCTGACGAAGCCCGCCAGGACGAGGGAGGAGACCAGGCCGGTGATCCACAGGGCGCGGCGGGACGTGCGCGCCGCGACGGGCGCCGGGCGCGCTGGGGCGTCCACGAGTTCGCCGTTCACACGCAGCTTGAGTTTCTGCTCCAGGCCGCGCGCGCCGTACACGAGATCCGGGCGTACGGCGATCACCGCGCCCACCGTCAGCCCCGTGATCGCCGCCTCGCCGATCCCGATCAGCACGTGTACGCCGATCATCGCGGTGGCGACCTTGCCGAGGGAGACGTCCGTGGTGCCGCCGACGGCGTAGATCAGCGTGAAGGCGAGCGCTGCGGCCGGGACCGACAGGAGCGCGGCGACGAAGGAGGCGACCGTGATCGAGCGGCGCCTGCGCGGGAGCACCTTCACCAGGCCGCGGAAGACGGCGTATCCGACGACCGTCGTGACGATCGCCATGTCCGTGATGTTCACGCCGAGCGCGGTCAGGCCGCCGTCCGCGAAGAGGATGCCCTGCATCAGCAGGACGACGGACACGCACAGGACGCCGGTGAAGGGGCCGACGAGGATCGCGGCGAGCGCACCGCCGAGCAGATGGCCGCTGGTCCCTGCCGCGACGGGGAAGTTCAGCATCTGCACCGCGAAGATGAACGCCGCCACCAGTCCCGCCAGTGGCGCCGTCCGCTCGTCCAGCTCGCGGCGGGCGCCGCGCAGGCTCACCGCGACGGCGCCCGCGGCGAGGACGCCGGTCGCGGCGGAGACGGGGGCGTCGATGAATCCGTCAGGCACATGCACCGTTCGATGATAGTGCCTTGTTGCGAACCACTTGCAAGAGCGACTTGCTCGTCCGTGGTGCACAGTTCCCTGCGCATGAGTTCCCTGTGCATGTGAACTGTCCGACGCCAAGGGGCGTGCTCGGGAAAATATGGGACATTAGGAGGGGGTGGACGCACAGGTTCCACACAGGACACGCAGCGTGAGAGGGCCGTCACGATGTCTGTAGTCGAGCAGTACGCACGAGCCCACATAGTCACGGATGCGGCGGTACCGGAGGACGAGACCGTCCCGGTGGTCCTGCGCTACGACCCCGAGGTCGACCCGCGTGAGGTGCGGGTCGGGTTGCCCGGGGTGGACGAGTGGAGCTTCTCGCGTTCCCTGCTGGAACAGGGGCTGCGGGCGCCTGCCGGCAGCGGAGAGGTGCGGGTGTGGCCTTGCGGCCGAGTGCAGGCGGTTGTCGAGTTTCACTCGGCGCAGGGCGTTTCGGTCGTGCAGTTCGAGTCGAAGACTCTGCTGCGGTTCCTGCGTCGCACGTATATGGCTGCGGCGCCTGTTGGTCGCTGAGTGTTCGTCTGCCGCGCCATTGTGGCTGGTCGCGCCCACGCGGCGGAGCCGCATATCGATACAGCCCCGCGCCCCTTAATGCCGCTGATCAGCCGCCCAGCTTCAGAAGTGCCGCCACGATGGGCCCTGCCGTGTCGCCTCCGTGGCCGCCCGCCTGGACGACACCCGACGCGGCCAGGTCGCCGCAGTAGGCGGTGAACCAGCCGTTCGGCTTCTTCTGGCCGTCGACCTCGGCCGAGCCCGTCTTGGCGCCGCAGCCCGACATGCCCGCCATCGCCTTGGCCGCCGTGCCGTAGGAGGCCGTGTAGGACATGACCTCCTTCAGCTCGGCCTGCGTCTTCGACGACATCGTGCGCGAGGCCTTCGCCAGTGTGCGGTGGTCCACCGACGGGGCGACCAGGTACGGCTGGTGGAAGGTGCCGGTCGCCACCGTCGACGACACCGACGCCATGTTGAGCGGGTTCATCCGCACCCCGCCCTGCCCGATCAGCGAGGCGCCCATCTGTGCGCCGCTCATCACGGGGACCGAGCCGTCGAAGGTCGGGACGCCGATGGCCCAGTTGTTCAGGCCGAGGCCGTAGACCTGCTGGGCCTCCTGCGTCAGGTCACTGTTGGACAGCTTCGGCGCGAAGTTGATGAAGGCGTTGTTGCAGGAGGCCCCGAAGGCCAGCTTGAACGAGCCCTGCTTGATCTCGGAGTTGTCGTCGTTGTGGAACGTCCAGCCCGCGAGCTTGTACGTCTTGGGACAGGGGTGCGACTGGTCGGGGTGGACGAGGTTCTTCTCGAACAGCATCGTCGAGGTCACGATCTTCATCGTGGAGCCGGGGGCCAGAGAGCCCTGGAACGCCACGTTGAAGCTGGGGCTGTGGTTCGCGACGGCGAGGATCTCGCCGGTCGACGGGCGCATGACGACGACCGAGGACCTGTCCTTCGCGGCGACCTGCTTCTCGGCCGCGGCCTGGAAGACCGGGCTCAGCGTCGTGTTCACCTTGCCCGGTGTGCCCTTGGTCAGGGTCAGCAGCGTCTTGTCGGACAGCTTGGCCTTCTGCGAGGCCTTGCCGCGCACCACGTCCAGCTCGACGCCCGCCTTGCCGCCGGCGGTCTTGCCGTACTTCTCCCGCAGACCGTCCAGGACCGGGCCGAGCGAGGGGTACTTGGCGGTCGTCAGCTCGCCGCCGTGGCGGTCGTACGCCTTGACCGGCGGCGTCCCGGACTCGCCGGTGACCAGGGTGTCGCCGTCCTTCAGGTCGGGGTGGACGACGGAGGAGTGCCAGTCGACGTACGGCTTGCCGTCCTCCTTCTTGCGCACGACCGTCAGCGCACTCTGGTACGAGAGCGGCAGCTTGGTGCCCTTGTAGGAGACCGTGCCCTTGACGGTGAAGGGGACCTTGTCGCCGGTGCGGGTGCCCTCGGTGAGGGTGGCGCCCGTGATGTGGGCGTCCCTGGTGAAGCCGGTCAGCAGGGTGGTGGCCGCCGCCGGGTCGTTCGTGGCGGCGGCGGCCTGCGTCACCTTGCCCTGCTGCCAGCCCGTGAGGAACCGCTCGGCCGCGGTCTGCACCTCGGTCGCGGACAGCGGACCGGTCTTGACCTTGGGCTTGTCGTCGGTGGACGAGGACGTCGCTGTCGACCGGTCGTCGGCCGCCGAGCCGCCGGTCAGCGCGTAGACGCCGACTCCGGCGCCGACGACCACCACGGCGATCATCCCGCCGACCACGGCGGGTTTGGTCTTCCGTCGCTCGGCGACGCGCCTTCTGTTGCCCACTGTTCCCGTTCCTCCGAGAGATCCCCAGGGTCCCCGTTGCCCACATCCATCCCAACCAACGACGGCAACAGCCTAGAGTCCCGTCCTCAACGGGTGACTTCAGGAGCCGGTCCGTAGCACAGCTGCGACAATCGGCCCGGCCGCCGTGCCGCCGTGGCCGCCCTCCTCGGTCATGGCCGCCGCCGCGAGGTCCCCGCTGAAGCCCGTGAACCAGCTGTTGGACACGGCCTGTCCGTCGACCTCCGCGGAGCCGGTCTTCGCGCCGATGTCCCCGTGCAGTCCGGCCATCGCTTCCATCGCGGTGCCCTGGGTCGCGGTGAGATGCATCATCTGCTTGAGCTGCGCGGCGGTGCTCGCGGGCAGGCCCTTCGCGGTGGCCAGTTGACGGTCGTCGAGCTTCGGGGAGACCAGATACGGCTGCCGGAACGCGCCGGTGATGGCGGTCGCGGTGACCGATGCCATGTTCAGCGGGCTCATCTGGACCTGGCCCTGGCCGATGGCGTTCGCCGCCCGGTCCGGGCCGCTGACCGCGGGGACCTTGCCGTCGAAGGAGACGATGCCGGTCTTCCAGTTGTCCTGGCCGAGCCCGAACCGGTCCTGGGCCTCCGCCGTCAGCGAGGAGTCCGTGAGCGGCTTCTCGTCGATGAGTTTGATGAACGCCGTGTTGCAGGAGCGCAGGAAGCTGTTGGCGAGGGTGGCGTTCTCGTTGGGCTTCATGTTCTTGAGGTTCTTGAAGGTCTGTCCCTGCCATACGGCGTCCGGAGTGCAGGGTGCCGGGCCGTTCATCGAGGTCACGCCGTTGTCGATGAGCATCGCGGCGGTGATGATCTTCATGGTGGAGCCGGGCGCCACCTCGCCCTGGAAGGCCGCGTTGAACTGGTCCTTGCGGTGGTTGGCCACCGCAAGGACCTCACCGGTGCTGGGCTTGACGGCCACCACCGAGGACTGGGCGAACTTCTTCACCGCGGTTTCGGCCGCCGCCTGCGCACTCGCGCTGATCGTGGTCTGCAGCTTGCCGGCCCTGCCCTTGGCGAGGGTGAGCAGCGAGGTGTCGCCCGCGTCCGGGGACTGGTGCTTGATCGCCAGCTCGACGCCGGGGGTGCCGCCCGCCTTGTCGCCGTACCGTTCGCGCAGGGTGTCCAGGACCGGGCCGAGCGAGGGGTACTTCTCCTTCGTCAGTACGGCCCCGTTCCGGTCCACGGCCTCGATCGGCGGGTTCGCCGCCTCGCCGGTGAACAGGGTGTCGCCCTTCTGCAGCTGCGGATGGACCACGGACGGCCGCCAGTCGACCAGCGCGCGCCCGGTGGTCTTCCCGCGCACGACGGTCAGCTCGCTCTTGTAGGTCAGGGGCTTGGACTTGCCCTCGTAGGACACCGTGGCCCTGACCGTGTAGGGGACCGTCGCGCCGTTCGCCGTACCGGGCGTGATCTTCACGCCGGTGATGTGCGCGGCGTCGCTGTAGGAGGTCAGCAGCGGTTCGGCCGCCGCGTCGTTGTTCGTGTACGTCGCCGCCTGGGCCGCCCGGCCCTTCTCCCAGGCCGCGAAGAACTTGGCCGAGGTCTCCTTGATCTCGTCGCTGCTCGGCGGACCGGTCTTCACGGACCCCGATCCGTCCGACCCCCCGTCGCCGTTCAGCGCGGACACGATGTTGTACGCGCCGTATCCGGCGCCGCCCACCATCACAGCGAAGACGCTGCTGATGACGGCGACCTTTACCCCCTTGGCCATGAAGGGTCCCCTCCCCGTTCCCCGTTGGTGCTCGCACTGTATGTGGCGTGAGGGGGAGCTGTGAGGGGTGTTTCCGTATGTTGTCCGATCGGAGACGCAGAAGGGACTCAGAAGGTCCGCTATACCCAGGTATCCAGCCACATACGTGAACGCCAGTCGTCGATCGGGATGGCGGTCCCGGTGTACAGCGGCCAGAAGTAGATGAAGTTCCAGGCGATCAGCAGGACCAGGACGCCCGCTCCCGTCGCTCCCGCGACCCGGCGGGTGTCGCTCGACCCCGGTGGCCCGATGACCGCGCCCAGCAGCATCGCCACCGCCAGACAGAGGAACGGCACGAAGACGACGGCGTAGAAGAAGAAGATCGTCCGCTCCTGGTACAGGAACCAGGGCAGATAACCGGCCGCGATGCCGCAGGCGATGGCGCCCGCCCGCCAGTCGCGGCGCAGCAGCCAGCGCCACAGGATGTACAGGACCGCGAAGCACGCCACCCACCACAGCAGCGGGGTGCCGATCGCCAGGACCTCGCGGGCGCACTTCTGGCCCGCGTCGACGGGGCAGCCGTCCTTGCCGGGCGAGGGGGACTCGTAGAAGTACGAGACCGGGCGGCCGTCGACGATCCAGCTCCAGGGGTTGGACATGTAGGTGTGCGGCGAGTGCAGGTTGCGGTGGAACTCGTAGACCTCGTGCTCGTAGTGCCACAGGCTGCGCCACCAGTCGGGGAACAGCCAGGTCCAGTTGCCGCCCTTGCCGTCGGTGGCGGCCCAGTTGCGGAAGTAGCCGCCCTTGCCGTTGGTGGGGGAGAGGATCCAGCCGGTCCAGGAGACCAGGTAGGTGACGAGCGCGACCGGGACCGTGGCCACGAACGTGACGGCCGCGTCCGGCAACACGGCCTTGTAGGGGTTCCCGGCGCCCGCCACCTTGCGGGAGCCGATGTCCCACAGGACCGCCATCAGGAAGAACGCGACCATGATGTACAGGCCGTTCCACTTGGTGCCGATGGCCAGGCCCAGCATCAGGCCCGCCAGCCAGCGCCACGGACGCCAGCCGAGACGGGTGGTCTCGGCGATGTGCGCGTCCGGGCGGACACGGCCGTCGGCGTCGGGCCGGAGGGCGGCCGCGAGTTTCTCGCGCGCCTTGTCACGGTCGATGACCAGGCAGCCGAACGCGGCCAGCACGAAGAACATCAGCACGCCGTCGAGCAGCGAGGTGCGGGCCATCACGAAGGCCAGCCCGTCGACCGCCATCAGCCCGCCCGCGAGGCAGCCGAGGAAGGTCGAGCGGAAGATACGGCGGCCGATGCGGCACAGCATCAGGACCGACAGCGTGCCCAGCAGCGCCGTCATGAAGCGCCAGCCGAACGGGTTGAACCCGAAGAGCAGTTCCCCGAGCCCGATGACGTACTTGCCGACCGGCGGGTGCACGACGTACGCCGCGTCCGTCGGGATCGTGACGTGCCCGTTCAGCGCCAGGATCTGGTCGTTGGCGTTCTTGTCCCAGTTGACCTCGAAGCCGCGGTGGACGAGCGCCCAGGCGTCCTTGGCGTAGTACGTCTCGTCGAATATCACTGCCTTCGGGCTGCCCAGGTGCCAGAACCGCATCACGCCTGCCATCAGCGTGACCAGCAGCGGACCGCCCCAGGCCGACCAGCGCGTGATCCGCTCGGCGAGCGCCGGCGGCGCCCCGAGGACCTGCCACACCCGCGGACCGGGCTGCACGTACGGCGGCACCAGACGCTCGCGGACGTCGCTTCTCGGCCCGGCCGTGTAGCCGAAACGGCGCAGCCGCTGCTGCCACGACGGCCGCTGGTCCTGCGGGCTCTGGCCTTGCCGGGTGTCCGGGGAGGACGCGGTACTGGTCACCGCGCCATCGTAGGGAACCGTTCTGTGTGAGTCCCGTGCATGGGCCCTGCCGTGACATTCACGTCGTCCGCCCGCGGGGCAGGCGGGAATGTCACGGCAGGGCCCCGGGCGGTAAGGGCTCGGATGCGTCCCCATCGGTGTGCCCCTGGGAGGATGGGGGCGTGACCGGAACCCTCGTACTCGCAGGCACCCCTATCGGCGACATCGCGGACGCGCCGCCCCGGCTGGCAGAGGAGCTGGCGGGGGCCGATGTCGTCGCCGCCGAGGACACGCGGCGGCTCAGGCGGCTGACGCAGGCGCTGGGCGTCACGCCCAAGGGGCGGATCGTGTCGTACTTCGAGGGCAACGAGACCGCCCGTACGCCCGAACTCGTCGAGGAACTCGTCGGCGGTGCGCGTGTGCTGCTCGTCACGGACGCCGGGATGCCGTCCGTGTCCGACCCCGGGTACCGGCTGGTCGCCGCCGCCGTCGAGAAGGACATCCGGGTCACCGCCGTGCCCGGTCCCTCCGCCGTGCTCACCGCGCTCGCGCTGTCCGGGCTGCCCGTGGACCGCTTCTGCTTCGAGGGGTTCCTGCCGCGCAAGGCGGGGGAGCGGCTGACGCGCCTGAAGGAGGTCGCCGAGGAGCGCCGGACCCTCGTCTACTTCGAGGCCCCGCACCGCCTCGACGACACCCTCGCCGCCATGGCCGAGGTCTTCGGGGCCGAGCGGCGCGCCGCGGTCTGCCGGGAGCTCACCAAGACGTACGAGGAGGTCAGGCGGGGCGGGCTCGGCGAGCTGGCCGCCTGGGCCGCCGAGGGTGTGCGCGGTGAGATCACCGTGGTCGTCGAGGGCGCGCCGGAGAAGGGGCCCGGGGAACTCGACGCCGCCGAGCTGGTGCGCAGGGTGCGTGTGCGGGAGGAGGCAGGGGAGCGGCGAAAAGAAGCCATTGCGGCGGTTGCGGCGGAGGCCGGGCTGCCCAAAAGGCAGGTGTTCGACGCGGTTGTGGCCGCGAAGAATGCCAATTCGGCAAGTGGTTCGTGAGATTTTCGTGAAGTGGGCCACACCCCCTCTGAGCAGGGCGCATCTCGCCTGAGCAAGCGCCCCACAAACAGGCAAAGCAAGGTCGTGAAAAGCAAAGCCCAGACCCCCTGACCGGGGTCGCTGTGGCAAGGAAAATCCAAATCGGGTCCAACAGTCGACAGGGCTGATGCATTCGCTCCGCCGGAAGCGTCCACTGGTTGAAGGGACGCACCCGTCCCTTGGTCCAGCAGATCAAGAGGAGCTGGCATGAGCGAGATCGCAGGGCAGTCCGGCCTCCGCGGCGCGGCCACCGCAGTCGTCCACGAGTCGTACTCCTTCGCCTGCATGCGCTGCGGGCACGGCTGGGAGCAGTCGTACGAGATAGAGCACCACAACGACGCCGAGGGCCACGAGTTCGTGATGTACGTGGCCGAGGGGCAGGTCGTGCCGTCTCCGCTGTCCAAGCCCACCTGCCAGAACTGCGACAGTCACGTCGTACGGATCATGCGACCCGGGCAGGTCTCGTCGGTGCGCGACGCGGTGCACAAGCAGCAGCGGCGGACACCGCAGACCGAGGCCCAGGAGGCCGCGGCCGAGGGCGCCGGGGCCGGCGAGCGGGGGGACCACCACTGGCATCTCTCCGATCTCCTGCACCCCTTCCACCGCAAGGCGAGCTGACAGCTCCGGCGGCGGGGCGGGCATGCCCCTTTCGTAGGATCGGAGCATGCCCTCCTCCAGCTCCAGTGAGAAGACCGCCGAGAAGCAGGCGCCGCCGCTCCCGGAACCCCTCCGGGTGGCCGTCGCCGACTCCCACACCCACCTCGACATGCAGTCCGGCACGGTCGAGGAGGGCCTCGCGAAGGCCGCTTCGGTGGGCGTGACGACGGTCGTGCAGGTCGGCTGCGACGTGGCCGGCTCGCAGTGGGCCGCGAAGGCGGCGGGGCTGTACGAGGCCGTCCACGCGACGGTCGCCCTGCACCCCAACGAGGCGCCGCGCATCGTCCACGGAGACCCCGACGGCTGGTCCCGGCAGGGCGCGCGCGAGCCGGGGGGCACGGCGGCGCTCGACGAGGCGCTCGGGCAGATCGACGCGCTGGCCGGACTCACCCAGGTCAAGGGCGTCGGCGAGACGGGCCTCGACTACTTCCGCACCGGCCCCGAGGGCAAGGAGGCGCAGGAGGCCTCCTTCCGCGCCCACATCGAGATCGCCAAGCGGCACGGCAAGGCCCTCGTCATCCACGACCGCGACGCCCACGCCGATGTGCTGCGCATCCTCAAGGAGGAGGGCGCCCCCGAACGTACGGTGTTCCACTGCTACTCCGGGGGCGCGGACATGGCTCAGGTGTGTGCCCGCGCCGGGTACTTCATGTCCTTCGCCGGCAATGTCACCTTCAAGAACGCCCAGCAGCTGCGGGACGCGCTCGCCGTGGCACCCCTGGAGCTGGTCCTGGTGGAGACCGACGCGCCCTTCCTGACACCGGCGCCGTACCGCGGACGGCCCAACGCCCCGTATCTCATTCCGGTCACGGTGCGCGCCATGGCCGCCGTGCGCGGCATCGACGAGGACACGCTGGCGACGGCCCTCGCGGCGAACACGGCCCGCGCCTTCGACTACTGACCGTAGTCGTTCATAACCCTCCGGTAACGCCGGTGAGGGATCGGCTTCTCGTCGATCGTGACTTTCTGTGATCACGCCGCTTTGGAGAGTGATACGGGCTCCGCTAGGTTCTGGTGCCCGATCCGGACCCCTCTGGACCCCTACGGCCCCTGGAGCGTGTCGGCGTGAGCAACTCGCAGTACTCGCAGTACTCGCAGTACGGGACGCATGAGGCGTACGACCCGGCGTATCCGCCGGCGTACGCCTACGACGTGCACAGCGCGCAGACCCTGGCCTACGGGGTGCCCGGGGCGTACGAGGACACGTACCGGCCCGCCTACGAGGCGGCCCAGGTACCCGAGCCGCCGCTTCCGCGGCAGGTGGGGAGCGCGGCGGGCGAGGAAGTGCCCGCGCCCGCCGCGCGCGCCGGAACGGGACGCAGGCGCCGGGCCGCACGCCGGCGCAGGGCGCGGCCCATCGAGCTCCCGGACGGCTCGATGCGCCGGCTGCTGCCGCAGGCGCTGGTCGTCGCCTTCCTGGCCGGCGGCACCACCGCCTTCGTCGCCAAGGACAAGGCCATCGAGCTGAACGTCGACGGCAAGCCGCGCACCCTGCACACCTTCGCCGACGACGTGACCGAACTGCTCGCACAGGAGAGCGTCGACGTGGGGGCGCACGACGTGGTCGCGCCCGCCCCCGGCACGGCGATCAGCAGCGGTGACGAGATCGTGGTGCAGTACGGGCGCCCCGTACGGCTCACCATCGACGGGCACCGGCGCGAGGTGTGGACGACGGCGCACACGGTGCAGGAGGCGCTCGAGGAGATGGGGGTGCGGGCGCAGGGCGCGTATCTGTCCGCCGCGCGCTCCCGGCACATCGGACGCGCCGGGCTCTCGCTCGACGTGCGGACCGAGCGCTCCGTGACCGTCATGGCCGACGGTCACGCTCGCATGGTCCGTACGAACGCGGCGACCGTGCAGGAGGTCGTCGAGGAGGCCGGGATCTCCCTGCACGGCGAGGACACCACCTCCGTCCCGGCGGACAGCTTCCCGCGCGACGGGCAGACCGTCACCGTGCTGCGGGTCACCGGCACCAAGGAGGTCCGTGAGGAGGAGATCCCGTTCAAGGTGCAGCGGGAGGAGGACCCCGGGCTGTTCAAGGGGACGGAGGTCGTCGACCGGGTGGGGCAGCCGGGGCTGCGGCGGATCACGTACTCCCTGCGCATCGTCAACGGCGTCAGGCAGAAGCCCCGCCTGGCCGGCTCCGAGGTGGTGCGCGAGCCGCAGCCGCAGATCGTGAAGGTGGGCACGAAGCCGCTCCCGACGTCCGTGCGCGGCGCCGACGACCTCAACTGGAAGGGCCTCGCGGCCTGCGAGTCGGGCGGCCGCCCGCACGCCGTCGACCCCTCGGGAACCTACGGCGGCCTCTACCAGCTGGAGGAACGCACCTGGCAGAGCCTCGGCGGCAGCGGCCGCCCGCAGGACGCGTCCCCGGCGGAGCAGACGGCCCGCGCGAAGAAGCTGTACGTCCGCCGCGGGGCCAGCCCCTGGCCGCACTGCGGGGCCCGGCTGCACGGGTGAGGGGGCGCTGCCGCTGTTGGCTGCGGGGCGCGTCGGCACATACGCCGTCCGTAGCTGCGGGCCGGTGGGGGCTGGTCGCGCAGCGCCCCAAAGGGGCGCGGGGCTGTTGTCGATATGCGGCTCCGCCGCGCGGGCGCGACAAGCCACGACGGGCCCGCAGGCGATCAACGGCCAAACGCGGCACCGAGCGAACCGCTTGGTTGCCGCCACGTACCCTTGTCGCCGTGAGCAGCAGCCCCACCCCCGACGCCCTCCTGGGCCCCGCCGACATCCGCGAACTGGCGGCAGCCCTCGGCGTCCGCCCCACCAAGCAGCGCGGTCAGAACTTCGTGATCGACGCCAACACGGTCCGCCGTATCGTCCGCACCGCCGGGGTCCGCCCGGACGACGTGGTCGTCGAGGTCGGCCCGGGGCTCGGCTCCCTCACCCTCGCTCTGCTGGAGGTCGCGGACCGCGTCACCGCCGTCGAGATCGACGACGTACTGGCCGGGGCCCTGCCCGCCACCATCGCGGCCCGCATGCCCGAGCGCGCCGACCGTTTCGCGCTCGTCCACTCGGACGCGATGCACGTGACCGAGCTGCCGGGCCCCGCCCCGACCGCGCTCGTCGCGAACCTCCCCTACAACGTCGCCGTCCCCGTCCTCCTGCACATGCTCGAGACCTTCCCGAGCATCGAACGCACCCTGGTGATGGTCCAGTCGGAGGTCGCCGACCGCCTCGCCGCCGCACCCGGCTCGAAGGTGTACGGCGTCCCGTCCGTGAAGGCCAACTGGTACGCCGAGGTCAAGCGGGCCGGCGCCATCGGACGCAACGTCTTCTGGCCTGCGCCGAACGTCGACAGCGGCCTCGTCTCGCTGGTCCGCCGCACCGAGCCGCTCAAGACCACCGCCTCGCGGCGCGAGGTGTTCGCCGTGGTCGACGCGGCGTTCGCCCAGCGGCGCAAGACGCTGCGGGCCGCGCTGGCGGGATGGGCCGGGTCGCCCGCGGCGGCGGAGGCGGCGCTCGTCGCCGCCGGGGTGTCGCCGCAGGCGCGCGGGGAGGCACTGACGGTCGAGGAGTTCGCGCGCATCGCCGAGCACGCCGAGCGCCCCGGAGGCGCCGGGGGCGCGAAGCCGGGCGAGCGCACCGGGCGCGCCGGGTCTTCCGAGCCCGCCGGGAGCGCCGGGTCTCCTGGGCCCGCCGGGTCTTCCGAGGCCGCCCCGTCTGCCAAGCCCGCCGACACCCCGGCGGCCGCCCAGCACGCCGTACACAAGGAGCCCGGTCAGAAGTGAGCGTCACCGTCCGCGTCCCCGCCAAGGTCAACGTCCAGCTCGCGGTGGGTGCGGCCCGCCCCGACGGCTTCCACGACCTGGCCAACGTCTTCCTGGCGGTCGGCCTCTACGACGAGGTCACCGTGACGCCCGCCGACGAGCTGCGCATCACATGTGAGGGACCGGACGCCGACCAGGTGCCCCTGGACGAGACGAACCTGGCGGCGCGCGCGGCCCTCGTGCTCGCCCGGCGGCGGGGCATCGAACCGGCCGTGCACATCCACATCGCCAAGGACATCCCGGTCGCCGGGGGCATGGCGGGCGGCAGCGCGGACGGCGCGGGTGCGCTGCTGGCCTGCAACACGCTGTGGCAGGCGGGCGCCTCCCGGACCGAACTCCTCGCCATCTGCGCCGAGTTGGGCAGCGATGTGCCGTTCAGCCTGGTGGGCGGCGCGGCACTGGGCACCGGGCGCGGCGAGCAGCTGCGCACGCTGGAGGTCGGCGGCACCTTCCACTGGGTGTTCGCGATGGCCGGCCGCGGGCTGTCCACCCCGGCCGTCTTCCGCGAGTTCGACCGGCTGGCGGCGGGGCTCGAGATCCCCGAGCCCGTCGCCTCCGAGGAACTTCTGCGCGCCCTCGCCAAGGGCGACCCGGATGCTCTCGCCGCGGCCGTCTCCAACGACCTGCAGCCCGCCGCCCTCTCCCTCTTCCCCGAACTCGCCGACACCCTCGCCGCGGGCACCGCCGCGGGCGCCCTCGCCGCGCTGGTCTCCGGCTCGGGCCCGACCACGGCCTTCCTCGCCCGGGACCCGGAGTCGGCGGCCGAGGTGGCCGAGACGCTGCGCAGTTCGGGCACCTGCCGGACGGTACGCACGGCGTCGGGACCCGCAGCCGGGGCGACGGTACTCAACGGCTGACCGCCGATCGCCGCCCGACCGACCCTCAACCGATGGGGCGCCTTACCGCAGGATGCGGGCCCGCATGCCCGGCGGGTGAAACGCGCGGAGCGCGGGCCGGGGCCGGCCCGCCCGCGCCGGCCCGCCCGCGCCTCCGCGCCGATCACGCGCCACCAAAGGAGCGGCGCCGGTGCGTGACGCAGAGGGGCGGGGCCCGACGCGGCACCGCGACGCCGTACGCGATCTTCGCCCGATCTCCACACGAACGTGCCGGATTTCCACGTGGATGTACTGCAATCGCAGTACTGACGGGGCCGGTGGGGCCAATAGGGTCGGTTGAGCTTTCAAGCGCCCGGTGTGGCGCGTCTACGCCAACTGCACAGCCGAAGGGTCACGCACGTGTCCGAATCCCCCACGCCCACCCCTGCCCACCGTAGGAAGCGCTCTCTGTCCCGTCGTGGTGTGATCGGTGCCGCCGCGGCCGTGGCCGGCGCGGCCGCCGTGACCCCGGCGGTCTTCGCGGCCACGGACTCCGGCTCCGCTGACGGTGACGGCACCGGCTCCGGCTCCGGAACCGGTGGCTCCGGTACGACCCCGGAGAAGTTCCCCGCCACCCGGACCGAGGCCGCCACCGGTACCGGCGAGGCCACCACCGCCTTCGCCGCCTCGTACGTCGGTGTGCGCTGGTCCGGTGCCAAGGAAGGCGCCGCGATCCGCCTCGCGGACGGTGGCTGGCAGACCGTGACCGCGGGCTGCTCGGCCGTCGAGGACGGGGGCAGCGCGCTGGTAGCGGCCCAGAACGCCACCGCCTACGAGGTGAAGGCGTCGGGCGGAGTGTCCGACGTGTCCTCGCTGGCGATCGACGTCACCGACGGCCCCGGCCGCACCTTCCACGTGCCCAGCGAGCCGACACGCGTACGTGGTGTGCGCTACCTCTCCCGCCCGGCCTGGGGCGCCGACGAGTCCAAGCGGTACAAGGACGGCAAGGTCAACTCGCCCGAGAAGTACTACCCGTTGCAGATCATCACGGTCCACCACACCGCCACGCCGAACAACGATCCCGACCCGGCCGCGACGGTACGCGCGATCTATGAGCTCCACGCGATCACCAACGACTGGGGCGACATCGGCTACCACTTCCTCATCGACGAGTCCGGCACCGTCTACGAGGGCCGTTACTCCGGCGACGACGGCATCCCCGCCTTCAACCCGGACGGCGACCTTGTCACCGGCTTCCACTCCGTGGGCTACAACTCCGGCGCCCTCGGCATCGCCCTCATCGGCACACTCACGGAGAACGGCCCCACGGACGCGGCCAAGGAGTCCCTGATCCGGCTGATCAAGGTGATCTGCCGCTTCAAGGGCCTCGACCCCCAGGCGAGGGTCACCTATGTGAACCCCGTCAACGGCACGAAGAAGGACACGAACACCATCGGCGGGCACCGCGACTACTTCGCCACCGAGTGCCCCGGCCAGGTGATGTACGACCTCCTCGGCGAGATCCGCGCAGCCGCAGCTCGCTGATCTGCGGTGATCCGCCGTGGGATCGGTCACCGACCGGCGCACATTAGGCTGGGAGGCTGACCCCCGCGGCGGAGCCGCATGTCGAACAGCCCTCTGGGCAGGAGCGTAATGGCCGTCAATCTGGTCAATGTCGAGAACGTCAGCAAGGTGTACGGCACTCGTGCCCTCCTCGACGGCGTGTCCCTCGGCGTCTCCGAAGGCGACCGGATCGGGGTGGTGGGGCGTAACGGCGACGGCAAGACCACCCTGATCCGGATGCTGGCCAAGCTGGAGGACGCCGACACCGGGCGGGTCACCCACTCCGGCGGGCTCCGCCTCGGCGTCCTCACCCAGCACGACTCCCTCGACCCGAACGCCACCGTGCGCCACGAGGTCATCCGGGACATGCAAGACCACGAGTGGGCGGGCAACGCGAAGATCCGTGACGTGCTCACCGGTCTGTTCGGCGGCCTCGACCTGCCCGGCTTCCCGCAGGGGCTCGACACCGTCATCGCACCGCTCTCCGGCGGCGAGCGGCGCCGTATCGCGCTCGCCAAGCTGCTCATCGAGGAACAGGACCTGATCGTCCTCGACGAGCCCACCAACCACCTCGACGTCGAGGGCATCGCCTGGCTCGCCCGCCATCTGCGCGAGCGCCGCTCCGCCCTCGTGTGCGTGACGCACGACCGGTGGTTCCTCGACCAGGTCTGCACGCGCATGTGGGACGTGCAGAGGGGCGTCGTCCACGAGTACGAGGGCGGCTACTCCGACTACGTCTTCGCCCGTGCCGAGCGCGAGCGCATCGCCGCCACCGAGGAGGTCAAGCGGCAGAACCTGGTCCGCAAGGAGCTGGCCTGGCTGCGCCGCGGTGCCCCCGCCCGTACGTCGAAGCCCCGCTTCCGCGTCGAGGCCGCCAACGAGCTCATCAAGGACGTACCGCCGCCCCGGGACACCAGCGAGCTGATGAAGTTCGCCTCCACCCGGCTCGGGAAGACGGTCTTCGACCTGGAAGACGTCACCGTGCAGGCCGGTCCCAAGGTGCTGCTCAAGCACGTCACCTGGCAGCTCGGCCCCGGCGACCGCATCGGCCTGGTCGGCGTCAACGGCGCCGGCAAGACCTCCCTGCTGCGGGCCATGGCCGAGGCGGCACGCACCGAGGGCGAGGCGCAGCCCGTCGGCGGGCGGGTCGCCGTCGGCAAGACCGTCAAGCTCGCCTACCTCTCCCAGGAGGTCGCCGAACTCAACCCGAATCTGCGGGTCCTGGAGGCCGTGCAGCAGGTGCGCGAGCGCGTCGACCTCGGCAAGGGGCGGGAGATGACCGCCGGACAGCTGTGCGAGACGTTCGGCTTCAACAAGGAGAAGCAGTGGACGCCCGTCGGCGACCTGTCCGGCGGTGAGCGCCGCCGCCTGCAGCTGCTGCGCCTGCTCATGGACGAGCCCAACGTCCTCTTCCTCGACGAGCCCACCAACGACCTCGACATCGAGACCCTGACCCAGCTCGAGGACGTCCTCGACGGCTGGCCCGGCTCGATGATCGTCATCTCCCACGACCGGTTCTTCGTCGAGCGCACCACCGACCGCGTGTTCGCACTGCTCGGCGACGCCACCCTGCGGATGCTGCCGCGCGGCATCGACGAGTACCTGGAGCGGCGGCAGAAGATGGAGGAGGCGGTCGCGGCCGCCTCGCCCGTCGCGGCCCGGCCCGCCACCGAGAAGAGCGCCGCCGACCAGCGCGCCGCGAAGAAGGAACTCCAGAAGATCGAGCGGCAGTTGGACAAGGTCTCCGAGCGGGAGACCAAGCTGCACGCCCAGATCGCCGAGAACGCCACCGACTTCGCCAAGGTGGCCGAACTCGACGCCCAGCTGCGGGACTTGGCGGGCGAGCGCGATGACCTGGAGCTGCGCTGGCTGGAACTCGCCGAAGACGCGTGAAGGGTGCGTGAAGGCGCGCTGCGTCTTCCCGGGGGACAACCCCCGGACCCCCAGCAGAAAGGCAGGTCGGCCGAGATCAGCGGCGCGGACATCACGAGGCGAAGCTGAATAACGACGGCATCACGGGCCGGTTCTCCCTTGGGAACAGGGGCTGAACCGGCCCGGTGCGCTGTCAGTCGTGAGTGATACAAAGAGCCGTCTGAGTACGACTCTGAGTCCCTTGCGCACCTCAGGGCGTGGCTAAAAATCAGTGACTGAACGGGGGAACGCGCTGATGACCCAGCCGCCCAACCAGCCGCCGCAGGGCGGATTCGGGGCCCCGCCGCCCCCACCACCCCAGGGCCCGCCGCCCCCACCGCAGCCCGGCTACGGCTACCCCCAGGCACCGCAGGCGCCTCAGGCACCTCAGCAGCCGGGCCCGTACGGGCAGCCGGTCGCCCATCCCCAACAGCCCGGCCCCTACGGCCAACCCGGCCCCTACGGCCAGCCCGGCCCGTACGGTCAGCCGCAGCAGCCCGGCCCGTACGGCGCGCAGCCCGGTTACGGCTATCCGCCGCAGCCCCAGTACCCCGGCGCGCCCGGCACCCCGCCGCCCGGCTCCGGCAACCCCTTCAAGGGGAAGCCGGGCCTCGTGGTCGCGGCGGCCGTGGCCGCGCTGGCCGTCATCGGCGGCACCGTCTACGCCGTGACGAGCGGGGACGACGACAAGAAGCCGGTCGCCGAGCAGAGCGGCGACGCCAAGCCCACCGCGTCCGGCTCGGGCGGCTCCGGTGGCAGCGGGGGCGGTTCCGACCCGGAGGGCTTCAACTCGGGCCGCAAGACGGGCGAGGCGAAGGTGCTCTGGTACAAGTCGCCCCCGGACGCGCCCGGTGCGGGCGCCGAGGCTCCCGGCATGTGGATCACCGACAAGGCGGCCGTGAAGGCGGCGTACAAGCAGGTCTTCGCCTACGACGTGGCCGACGGCAGTGCGGCCTGGGACACCGTCACCTTCCCGCAGAAGATCTGCGCGGTCACCCCGCAGAAGTCGGCCGACGACAAGATCGTGGTGGCGTACGAGAGCGGCACCGGCCAGCGCGCCAAGTGCAACCAGCTCCAGCAACTCGACCTGGGCACCGGCGCCAAGGGCTGGAGCGGCACGCTCGCCGACGGCGCGCTGTTCGACAGCACCCTCAACATCTCGCTGTCCATCACCGGGCGGACGGTGCTGGTGGGCCGCTCGCAGTCCGCGGTGGCGTACGACATCGACAGCGGAAAGAAGCTGTTCGACAAGAAGAAGTACGGCAGTGCCTGCTTCCCGACCGCGTTCGCCGGCGGCAGCAGGATGATCTCCGTCGCGACCTGCGAGGCAAGCGAGCCGAACGAGCACGACGAGATCCAGGAGCTGGACCCGGCGACCGGCAGGGTCAAGTGGACGCAGAAGTTCGACAAGGGCTGGTCGGTCGCGCGGACGTACTCCGTCGACCCGCTCGTCGTCTACAGCACCAACCAGGACAAGAAGGCCTGGAACATCTCGACCTTCGACGCGCACGGCAAGTTCCGCTCCCAGGTCGGCTTCGACGAGAACTTCGCCCCCCAGTGCGGCTGGGCGCTCCTCGAACGTGACCTGCAGGGCTGCAAGGGCGTGACGGCCGACGCGAACACCCTCTACCTGCCGACCGATGCGACCACCGGGCCGAACGAGATCGTCGCGATCAACCTCGCGAGCGGCAAGGAGAAGTGGCGCGTCAAGTCCCCGGCGGACGAGTCGATGCTGCCGATCAAGGTGGAGGGCGGCAGGCTCATCGCCTATGTGCAGCCGTCGTACGACGCAGGCGGCCAGGTCGTGTCGATCGCGACGGGCGGCTCGAGCCACACGCCGGTGAAGCTGCTGCAGAACCCGCAGAGCACGGCGGGCCTGGAGAGCGCCGTCTTCACCAAGGCCTTCGACTGGGTCGACGGACGCTTCTACCTCTCGCCCACCCGGATCAGCGGAAACGACGACTCGAAGGGCAAGTTGATGCTCGCCTACGGCAAGTGACCTCTCCCCAGGACCCGTCGTCCCCGCCGCGCGCTCACGAGGTACCCACGCCATGACCCAGCCCCCGCCGCCCCAACAGCCCCCGCAGCAGGGCGGCTTCGGCCCGCCCCAGGACCAGCCGCCCCCGCAGCAGCCGGGATACGGCTATCCCCAGGCACCGCAGGCTCCGCAGCAGCCCGGGTACGGCTACCCGCAGGCGCCTCAACCGCCCCAGGCACCCCAGGGCCTGCCGCCACAGCAGCCCAACCCCTACGCTCAGCCCACGCCGCCCTACGGGCAGCCGCCGAACCCCTACGGCCAGCAGCCCGGTTACGGCTACCCGCAGCCGCCCGCGCCGCCGTACGCGCAGACCGGGCAGCCCGGCGGCGGGCGCAAGGGCAGCGCGCAGGCGGTGATCATCCTCGCGGCGGTCCTCGCCGTCGCGCTGCTGGTCGCCGGCGGAGTCTGGTACGCCTCGTCCGGCAAGGACGACGGCAAGAACGACACTGCGAGCTCCAGTGGCGGCACCGGCGGCGGCGACACCGGGGGCACCGGCGGCAGCACGGCCAAGGGTGACGAGAAGGTGCCCGCCCACACCGGCTCGCAGCTGCTGTTCAAGGTCCCGATGCCCAAGGTCGACGACACCACCGTCGTCTCCGGTTCGTGGCTCACGGACAAGGCGTATGTGAAGAGCGGCGTCGCCGAGATCATCGCGTACGACCGCGACAAGGGCAGCAAGCTGTGGACGGTCAAGCTGCCCGGCCCGGTCTGCACGGTCAGCCGGCACACCACCGACGACGGCAGGACGGCCGTCGTCTTCCAGCCCAGGATGCCGGCGAAGGGCAGGTCGGAGGGGTGCAGCCAGGTCGCTGCGCTCGACCTGGACGCGGGCAGGAAGCTGTGGACGAAGTCGCTCGGCTCCGGCGGCCGGGCGATGACCTTCGAGAACGTCACCGTCAGCGCGAACACGGTCGCCGCGGGCGGCGACTACGGAGGCGTCGCCTTCGACCTCTCCAGCGGCCGGCAGCTGTGGGCCCCGAAGCCCAAGGACACCTGCATCGACGCCGGGTACGGCGGCGGCGAGAAGCTGGTCGCGGTGCTCAAGTGCGGCTCGTTCAACGATCCGCAGCTGCACATCCAGACCATCGACCCGCAGTCGGGGCAGACGATCTCGGAGTACAAGCTGGCCACGGGCATCGAGTACGCCTCCGTCGTGTCGACGAACCCGCTGGTCGTGGCGGCCGACGTCGGCCACAGCGCGGGTGACGGCAGTGAGATCTCGGACTTCTTCTCCATCGACAACAAGACCGGCAAGCTCATCACCCGGATCTCGGCGCCGGGCAAGGAATACGCAGCCAAATGCGACGCGATCTCGGAGCTCGAGCACTGCACCGGTGTCGCGGTCGGCAACGGCAGGCTGTACCTGCCCACCGAGGAGCACGACGGCACCGAGAACTACAGCCAGACCAACGAGATCGTCGCGTTCGACCTGGCCACCGGCAAACAGAACGGCCAGCGCGCCGACGCCGGCGACGGCTACACGATCACCCCGCTGCGCATGGACGGCGGCAACGTGATCGCGTACAAGCACCCTCCGTACAACAAGGGCGGCCAGGTCGTCAGCATCGACGGCGGCTCCTTCAAGGAGACCAAGCTGCTGGAGAACCCGGCGGCGGGGTCGGTGCGGGATGTGGAGGGCACCATGTCGCCCGACTACTCCGAGATCCTCTACTCGCAGGGCCATCTGTACCTGGCCGGCAAGTTCGCCGACAAGCTGACGAGTTCGGTCTCGGGGGAGAGGGTCCTGGCGCTCGCGCTCGGCGCCGGCGGCTGAACCACTGCCCGGCGGCCACGGCCCCGTCCCAGCTCAGGGGCGGGGCCGTGCGCGTACCGCCCATCACCCTCGAATGCGCGGAAAGCCAGAAATTCCGTCGATCAGGGGCAGTTCTCACCGGTAGGGGGAGCGCAATGTCGAACAAGCGTGTAGCTTCCGGGGGCATGAAGAGCGGGGGAGCCGGGAGGGGGCTCCTGTCCGCGCGGACCGGTGGGCATCCATAGTGCGGCATTCATGGGGATCCATCGGGGGGACTGGGGGGTTGCTCGATGGGAGTGCGGCTCATGGTGGTCGACGACCACCGACTGCTCGCCGAGGCGCTGGCCTCGGCATTGAAGCTGCGGGGGCACCGGGTGCTCGCCGCGGCGGCGCCTGCCGCCGGCGCGGCGGAGCTGGTGATCACCCGTGCGCCGGAGGTGTGCCTCCTGGGTACGGCCACACCGGCCGAGCCGGGCATCTTCGACCCGGTGGTGAAGATCAAACGGGAGCGTCCGCAGGTGGCGGTCCTGGTCCTGGGCCCGGTGCCGAGCCCGCGCGGCATAGCCGCCGCCTTCGCCGCCGGTGCCTCGGGCTACGTACGCCATGACGAGCGCATAGAGGGCGTCGAGCGCGCCATCATGAAGGCGAGGGCGGGCGAGGCGGCGGTGGCCCCACAGCTACTGCAAGGAGCCTTCAACGAGCTCCTGAATCCCGCCGCCCAACCGGACGACGAGGGCCAGCGCCTGCTGCAGATGCTCACCCCGAGGGAGGTCGAGGTCCTGGTCCGGGTCGCCGACGGCGAGGACACCCGCCTGATCGCGGCCGGCATGGGCATCGCCCCGAGCACCGCGCGCACCCATGTGCAGAGGGTGCTGATGAAACTGGGCGTGGGCTCCCGCCTGGAGGCAGCGGCCCTGGCGGCACGGACGGGGCTACTGGACCGAGCGGGGCCGGTGAACTCGGCCCCGGAGCAGCCGTCCTAAGCGGGGTGCGCGAACTCCGCTGCGGTTTGACCGCGCCCGAAGGGGCGCGGGGCTGTATCAATATGCGGCTCCGCCGCGCGGGCGCGACCGGCCCCCACGTGCCCGCGTGCGGCAGGTGTCCTACACCAGGCCAGGCGAAGTCCTCTGCGGTTCAGCCGCGCCCCAAAGGGACGCGGGGCTGTGTCGATATGCGGCTCCGCCGCGTGGGCGCGACCAGCCACGATGGTGCCGAATTCGGCAGACGACCGCAGGTCCAACGGCGCTACTCCGCCTGCCCGTCCCCCTCCGGAGGAACCGGCGGCGGAGTCGGCCGCAACTTCAGCCACACCAGGAAGAAGACACCGAGCAGCAGCATCCCGATCCCGGTCCACAGATTGATGTTGACGCCCTGCGCCTTGTCGATGGCGGCCTGATCATCGGTGATCCCCGCGATCGTCACGATGACGCCGTACAACACGAACAGCCCGCCGATGATGCGCCGCAGGTCAAAAATGCGGGCCGCGGTAGCGGACTGCGACTGCAGCTCCGTGACCTCGCGCTGGACGTCCTTCTCGGAATAACCGGAGTACTCAGACATGACTCTTCAATCCTCCCGCGTTCAGAACGAGAACGGGATGTAGCAGGCGGCAGCGAGGACGACCGCACCCCAGCCCAGCAGGGCCGGCCTGCGGTACCAGGCGTCGTCGCCGGCGGCGGGCGGCTCGGACATGCCGGGCGAGGTGGTGCCGTAGACCAGGCCCTGGAGTTCCTCGGCCGGCTTGGGCCGGGTGAACAGGGACACGGCCACCATCACCACCGCGCCGGCGACGAAGCCGACGATCGCGGAGACGAAGTTGGCGCCCTGGTCGGAGGGGATGTCGATGATGCCCCTCTTGTAGATCACGAAGTAGTTCACCATCGCGGCCACGGTGCCGGCGAGCAGGCCCCAGAAGCCGGATTTCGCGGACGCGCGCTTCCAGAACATGCCGACGATGAAGACGACGAACATCGGCACGTTGAAGAAGGAGAACAGCGTCTGGAGGTAGCTCATGATGTTCGAGAACGACGAGGCCAGGAAGGCCGTGCCGACCGAGGCGCAGACGCCGATCACCGTGATCAGGCGGCCGAAGCGGACGTAGTATGCGTCCTCGCGGCCCTTGACCACGTACCGGGCCCAGATGTCGTTGGTGAACACGGTGTTGAAGGACGACACGTTGGCCGCCATGCCCGCCATGAAGGCGGCGAGCAGTCCGGTCACGGCGATGCCGAGGACGCCGTTGGGCAGCAGTTCCTGCATCAGGTAGGGGATGGCGTCGTTGTACTGGTAGCCCGACTTGGTGGTGCCGAAGCCGGGGACGATCGCGGCGGCGACCAGGCCCGGGATCATCACCAGGAACACGATGAAGATCTTCGGGTACGCGGCGATCAGCGGGGTGCGCTGCCCGGCGGAGAGGTTCTTCGCGGACAGGGCGCGCTGCACCTCGGCGAAGTTCGTCGTCCAGTAGCCGAAGGACAGCACGAAGCCGAGGCCGAGCACGATGGTCAGCCAGTTGGCGCCGAGCGGGTTGCTGCTGCCGATGCCGGTGCCTCCCCACGCCGTGGTGAAGTTCGCGCCGTGGCTCGCGGTGAGCTTGTCGGTCAGTCCGCCCCAGCCGCCGACCTTCTTCAGGCCCAGCACCACGATCGGGATCAGTGCCGCGAGGATCACGAAGAACTGCAGCACCTCGTTGTAGATCGCCGACGACAGGCCGCCGAGCGTGATGTACGCCAGCACGAAGGCGCCGGCGACCACGATCGCCACCCACTGCGGCCAGCCCAGCAGCGCCTCGACGACGATGGCGAGGGCGTAGAGGTTCACACCGGCGATCAGGATGGCGGCAAACGCGAACAGGATCGAACTGAGCAGATGTGCCCACTTGTCGAAACGGAGCAGCAGCATCTCGGGGACCGAGCGCACCTTGCTTCCGTAGTAGAAGGGCATCATCACCAGGCCGAGGAAGACCATGGCGGGGATGGCGCCGATCCAGTACCAGTGCACGGTGTAGGCGCCGTACTGCGCGCTGTTCGCGGCCATGCCCAGGATCTCGGTGGCGGCCAGGTTGGCCGAGATGAACGCGAGACCGGTGATCCAGGCGGGCAGGGAGCGCCCCGAGAGGAAGAAGTCGAGGCTGGTCTTCACCGATCTGCGGGCGGCGAATCCGATGCCGAGGACCACGGCGAAGTAGATGGCGAGGATCGCGTAGTCGAGCCCGTTCGTGGGGAGTCGTAGCTCGGCGGCCAGGTTCATGGCCTGGTATGTGGGGGTTTGCATAAGTACTCGCTTCGTCGCGTGAACTGATACAGAGCGGAACCTACGCCTCCGTGTTCAATATCTGAACACTTCTGTTGATGCTCTTTGTTGGATTGTGATGTTGACGGATGTGAGGGGGCGATGTTCCAATGTGTTTGGTTCTGTTTGATGATTGATGTGGCTCGAATAGGGAGTCCGCAGTGAAGAAGACCTCGACCCGCCTGGCCGACGGTCGCGAGTTGATCTACTACGACCTGCGCGACGACAACGTGCGCGACGCGGTGGACCACCGGCCGCTGGAGCGGACCGTCACGACCTCCGAGATCCGCCGTGACCCGCTGCTCGGCGACGCGATCGCCGTCGCCTCGCACCGCCAGGGCCGCACCTACCACCCGCCGGCCGACGAGTGCCCGCTGTGCCCCTCCCGGGACGGCAGACTGAGCGAGATCCCGGACTCGTCGTACGACGTGGTCGTCTTCGAGAACCGCTTCCCCTCCCTGGCCGGCGACTCGGGCCGCTGCGAGGTCGTCTGCTTCACCTCCGACCACAACGCGTCCTTCGCCGACCTCACCGAGGAGCAGGCGGCGCTGGTCCTGGAGGCATGGACGGACCGTACGTCCGAGCTGTCGCATCTCCCCTCCGTGGAGCAGGTGTTCTGCTTCGAGAACCGGGGCGCGGAGATCGGCGTGACGCTCGGACATCCGCACGGCCAGATCTACGCGTACCCGTTCACGACGCCCCGCACCGCCCTGATGCTGCGCCAGGTCGCCCAGCACAAGGAGGCGACGGGCGGGGAGAACCTCTTCGACCACGTCCTGCAGAGCGAACTCGCCGGTGAGCGTGTCGTCCTGGAGAGTGAACACTGGCTGGCGTTCGTGCCGTACGCGGCGCACTGGCCGTACGAGGTGCACCTGTACCCCAAGCGCCGCGTGCCCGACCTGCTCGGTCTGGACGAGGAGGCGCGCACAGAGTTCCCCAAGGTCTATCTGGAACTCTTGAGGCGCTTCGATCGGATCTTCGGCGAAGGTGAACCGCCCACGCCCTACATCGCGGCCTGGCACCAGGCCCCGTTCGGTGCGCTGGAGGAGTTCGAGGGCGTCAACCGTGACGACTTCGCGCTCCACCTCGAGCTTTTCACCATCCGCCGAACCTCCGGCAAGCTGAAGTTCCTCGCGGGTTCCGAGTCCGGCATGAGTGTGTTCATCAACGACGTGCCGCCGGAGCGCGCGGCCGAGCGACTGCGAGAGGTAGCGAGTTGATGAGCGGTAAGTACCTGGTCACCGGGGGCGCGGGCTATGTGGGCAGCGTGGTCGCCCAGCATCTGCTGGAGGCGGGCCACGAGGTCACGGTCCTGGACAACCTGACGACCGGCTTCCGCGAGGGGGTCCCGGCGGGCGCCGCCTTCATCGAGGGCGACATCCGCGACGCCGCCAAATGGCTGGACTCCTCCTACGACGCGGTCCTGCACTTCGCCGCGTTCTCGCAGGTCGGCGAGTCGGTCGTGAAGCCCGAGAAGTACTGGGACAACAACGTCGCCGGCACCATGGCGCTGCTCGGCGCGATGCGCGAGGCGGGCGTCCGCAAGCTGGTCTTCTCCTCCACGGCCGCCACGTACGGCGAGCCGGAGGAGGTCCCGATCGTCGAGTCGGCGCCCACCTCGCCGACCAACCCCTACGGCGCCTCGAAGCTCGCCGTCGACCACATGATCACGGGCGAGGCGGCGGCCCACGGCCTGGGCGCGGTCTCGCTGCGCTACTTCAACGTGGCGGGCGCCTACGGCAAGCAGGGCGAGCGCCACGACCCCGAGTCGCACCTGATCCCGCTGGTGCTGCAGGTCGCGCAGGGCAGGCGGGACGCGATCTCCGTCTTCGGCGACGACTACCCGACCCCGGACGGCACCTGCGTCCGTGACTACATCCACGTCGCGGACCTCGCCGACGCCCACCTGCTCGCGCTGCAGGCCGCCACCCCCGGCGAGCACCTCATCTGCAACCTGGGCAACGGCGAGGGCTTCTCGGTCCGCCAGGTCATCGAGACGGTCCGGCAGGTCACCGGCCACCCGATCCCGGAGGTCGTGGCCCCGCGCCGCGGCGGTGACCCGGCGGTCCTGGTGGCCTCGGCCGCCACGGCCCGCGAGAAGCTGGGCTGGAACCCGTCCCGCGCGGACCTCGCGGGAATCGTCGCGGATGCGTGGGAGTTCGCGCAGTACATCGCAAGGGAGCAGTAGTGCAGGCACAGCAGGTGCGGGACGGTTTCGTGGAGCTCTACGCAGCCGCGCCCGAAGGTGTCTGGTCGGCGCCGGGCCGCGTCAACCTCATCGGTGAGCACACCGACTACAACGACGGCTTCGTGATGCCCTTCGCGCTGCCGCACACGGCGGTGGCGGCGGTCTCGCGCCGCACGGACGGCGTCCTGCGCCTGCACTCGGCGGACGTCGAGGGCGAGGTCGTGGAGCTGCGCCTCGACGAGCTGACCCCGGAGTCGGACCGCAACTGGACGGCCTACCCGGCGGGTGTCGTCTGGGCCCTGCGCGAGGCCGGCCACGCGGTCACCGGCGCGGACATCCACCTGTCGTCGACGGTCCCGTCCGGCGCGGGCCTGTCCTCCTCGGCGGCGCTCGAGGTGGTCGTGGCCCTCGCGCTGAACGACCTCTTCGAACTGGGCCTGCAGCGCTGGCAGTTGGCCCGCCTGTGCCAGCGCGCCGAGAACGTCTACGTCGGCGCCCCCACCGGCATCATGGACCAGACGGCCTCCGCCTGCTGCGAGGAGGGCCACGCACTCTTCCTCGACACCCGCGACCTCTCCCAGAAGCAGATCCCCTTCGACCTGGCCGCGGAGGGCATGCGGCTGCTGGTCGTGGACACCCGCGTCAAGCACGCCCACAGCGACGGCGAGTACGGCAAGCGCCGCGCGGGCTGCGAGCGGGGCGCGGCGCTGCTGGGCGTCGACGCGCTGCGGGACGTCCCCTACGCCGACCTGGACGCGGCCCTCGCCCGTCTCGGCGACGACGAGGAGGCGGTCCGCCTGGTCCGCCACATCGTCACCGAGGACGAGCGGGTGGAGAAGGTCGTCTCCCTGCTGGAGGCGGGCCAGACCCGGGCGATCGGCCCCGTTCTGATCGCCGGCCACGCGTCTCTGCGCGACGACTTCCGGATCTCCTGCCCCGAACTGGACCTGGTCGTCGACACGGCCCTCGCCTCCGGCGCCCTCGGCGCCCGCATGACCGGCGGCGGCTTCGGCGGCTCGGCGATCGTCCTGGCGGAGGCGTCCGACGTGGACACCATCACCAAGGCGGTCGAGGAGGCATTTGCCTCCGGCGGTTACACGGCTCCGAGGGTGTTCGAGGCGGTGCCTTCGGCAGGTGCGCGGCGCTTGAGCTGAGGCCTCTCTGGGGGCTGCCGCCCCCAGACCCCTGCTTCGGCCTGAACGGCCTCGTCCTCAAACTCCCCCACTCTCGGCTTCGCTCGGGCGGGGGGACCCCCACGACGGGCTGATTGGTGTCACCCCAGCTGCTTCGTCAAGGTGTACTCCGTGATCCCCGGCGGATAGTCGGGGATCACGCACACCACCTCGTACCCCCGCTTCTTGTAGAACCCCGGCGCCTGGAAGTCCCAGGTCTCCAGCCGGGCCGACGTGCAGCCCCGCTCGTCGTGGGCGATCCGTTCCGCCTCCGCCAGCAGCCGTGAGCCCAGACCCGCGCCCCGCCATCGCTCGTCCACCCACAGGTAGGCGACGTGCAGCCACGTCGTCCAGGTGTGGCCCACCAGGCCCGCGGCCAGCTCGTCCCGCTCGTCCAACACCCAGACGTGGAGCGGACGTTCACGTTCGGCCGGGGTGCCGCGCAGCGCGCGCAGCACGGGGGAGGCCTTCGTGTTGGTGTCCCGCAGCCGGGAACGGAGAAGATCGCGCCGGGTCCTGTCGACTTCTGTCTCAAGACGAAACATGCGGCTCACGATAAACGCGCCGGCCAGCCAGTTCTGCAAATTACCTTCCGCTCCTGGCCCCCGGCCGTACCCTGATGAACAGCACCGGTGGGGGCCGGTGCCGATCAGGGGGCGAGACAGTCGGGTACGACGCCCGAAGTGGGGGTAGCAGTTCCGCACGGCGGCGGCCGTGCGGTGTGCCGTTCCGGTCCCAGGTGGTCACAGACGACCTGGGATGCTTCGGGCGCCGTACCTGCGCCCGTGCCGTCTCCCGACAATGGGGTATCCCCTGCTCTTGGAGAGCTTGGGGAAGGGGGTTTCGTGGTTCGCATCCGAGTCCTGGTCGTCGACGACCATCGCATCTTCGCCGAGTCGCTCGCCGCCGCTCTTGCGGCCGAGCCCGATGTCGACGTCTCCGCGGCCGGCAGCGGTCCCGCCGCGCTGCGCAGTCTGGAGCGTGCGGCAGCCGAGGGCCGCCGGTTCGACGTGCTGCTCGTCGACTCCGACCTGGGGGGCAATGTGCCGGGCGTACGGCCCGCCGTGCCCGTCCAGGAAGGCAATGAGGACGGGCTCGTCGACGGGATCTCCCTGGTCGCCGGCGTGCGGTCCGGGCAGCCCGGCGTGCGGATCGTCGTCCTCGCCGAGAAGGACGATCCGCGGCGCGCCGCGCTCGCCCTGCAGGCCGGGGCCTCCGGCTGGGTCGCCAAGGACTGCTCGCTGTCCCGGCTGCTCAATGTCATCCGGGGCGTCCTGCGCGACGAGACACATCTGCCGCCCGCCCTGCTGACGGGCGTCCTCAGGGAGTTGACGGCCGCGCGCAAGCACCGCACCGAGAGCGAGCGGCTGGTGGAGTCCCTCACGCCGAGGGAGCGGGAAGTTCTGAGGTGCATGGTCGCCGGGCTGGGGCGCAAGGCCGTCGCCGAGCGCCTGTTCCTCTCCCCGCACACCGTCCGCACCCATATGCAGAACGTTCTGGGCAAGCTGGGCGTCCACTCGACGCTGGCAGCCGTCGCCCTCGCGCGCCGCGCAGGCGTGGGACCGGTCGACCTGGCCGGGGACGTTGTCGAGCGGGGCGGTCAACTGGCGTAGGGGAGCAACGGCGCCTGATCAACGTCCGTGGGCAGCCACGCCGTAAAGGGGCGCGGGCCTGTGTCGATGTGCGGCTACCGCCGCGTGGGCGCGACCAGCCACAGCGGCGCCGCAGCCGAACGACGACCTGCCGCGGCACTGCCCAAACGGCCCTCCCAGCGGAGCGCCTAGCCGGGGATGTTGTCGAACGGGGCGGTCAGCTGGCGTAGCAACCCCGCGAGTTCACCGCGCTGGGCACGCGACAGCTCGGCGAGGATCGCGCGCTCCTGGTCGAGCAGTCCGGCCAGGGCCTGGTCCGCGCGGTCCCGGCCCTCGTCCGTCAGCCGCACCAGCACACCGCGGCGGTCGCTCGGGTCGGGCAGCCGCTCCACCAGGCCCTTCTTCGCCAGGCGGTCGATGCGGTTCGTCATCGTGCCCGAGGTGACCAGGGTCTGCGTCAGCAGCTGCCCCGGTGAGAGCTGGTACGGCGTGCCCGCGCGCCTGAGCGCCGTCAGCACGTCGAACTCCCAGGGCTCCAGGCTGTGCTCGGCGAAGGCCAGCCGGCGCGCCCGGTCCAGGTGCCGGGCCAGTCTGCTCACCCGGCTGAGCACCTCGAGCGGTTCCACGTCGAGGTCCGGACGCTCCCGGCGCCACGCTGAGACCAGTCGATCGACCTCGTCCTCCATGACGATCAGTGTAGTGGTTGTGTCGATGTGAAGTCTCTTGATGTCAAGTCTCTTGACATCAAGAGAAGTGCGCGGGGAAGGTAGGAGACATGAGCACCCCCACCTGGGACCCCACCCAGTACCTCCGCCACGCCGACCACCGCGCCCGCCCCTTCGCCGACCTCCTCGCCCGCATCGCGGCCCTGCCCACCGACCCACCCCGCATCGCCGACCTCGGCTGCGGCCCCGGCAACGTCACCGTCCTGATCGCGGACCGCTGGCCCGCCGCCCACATCACCGGCTACGACAACTCGCCCGAGATGCTCGACAAGGCGCACGTCGACCACGCCGGCCCCACCCCCGGCGGAGGCCGCCTCGACTTCGCCCCCGCCGACGCACGCACCTGGGCGCCCGCACAGCCGTACGACCTGATCGTCAGCAACGCCACCCTCCAGTGGGTCCCCGGCCACGCACAGCGCTTCGGGGAGTGGATCGCGGGCCTGAAGCCCGGCGGCACCTTCGCCTTCCAGGTCCCCGGCAACTTCGGCGCCCCCAGCCACCGGCTCATGCGCGAACTCGCCCACTCCGCCCGCTGGAAGGACCGCCTCGCCGACACCCTCCGCCACGACGACGCCGTCCTCGCGCCCGAGAGGTACCTGGAGCAGCTGACCGCCCTCGGCTGCACGGCCGACGTCTGGGAGACGACGTACGTCCACCTCCTGACCGGCGAGGACCCGGTGCTCGACTGGGTGAAGGGCACCGGCCTGAGACCGGTCCTCACCGCCCTGGCCGACGACCCGGCGGCCCGGCAGGCCTTCCTGGACGAGTACCGGACGGCCCTGCGCGAGGCCTATCCGGCCGGACCGCACGGTACGGCGTTCCCCTTCCGCCGGATCTTCGCCGTCGCCCGCAAGGAGGCGTGAACATGATCACCGCTGTCGACCATGTCCAGCTCGCCGCACCGCCCGGCTCCGAGGACCGGCTGCGGGCGTACTACGTCGACGTCCTCGGGATGACCGAGATCCCCAAGCCGCATGCGCTCGCGGCGCGGGGCGGGTGCTGGTTCCAGGCAGGAGTCGTGCAGCTCCACCTGGGAATCGAGGCTGCCCCCGCCGGAGGCGGAAAATGTCACTGTCGGCCCGCGAAGAAGGCACATCCCGGGCTGCGGGTGGAGGGCATCGACACGTACGCCGCCCGGCTCGAGGCGCATGGGGCTGCGGTGACCTGGGACGACAACCTGCCGGGGTACCGGCGCTTCTACTCCGAGGACCCCGTCGGAAACCGGCTGGAGTTCCTCGAGCCGGGGCGATGACCCGGGTTTGCGCCGCACCGGGACGGTTACTCGCCGTGGTGACACCGAAGTCCAACCTGACCGGGAGTGATCGACGGTGGCGAAGGACCAGAAGGCCAAGGGGAAGAAAGAGCAGGCCAAGGGAAAGGCCAGGGAAACGATGGGCCGCGCCGTCGGCAACGAGAGCATGACGGCCAAGGGCAAGGGCGAGCAGGCCAAGGGCGACGCACGCCAGGCCAAGGAGAAGACGAAGGACGTCTTCAAGCACTGAAAGCACTGACGGGTGGGAACGAGCGGCGGGATCTCGCATCGGGTCCCGCCGCCCGTCTGTCTCAGCTCTTCCGGCGCCCGATCAGGTGCGGCTTGGCCTCCAGCCCGTCAAGGCCGTGCCACGCCAGGTTCACCAGATGCGCCGCGACCTCCGCCTTCTTCGGACGGCGCACGTCCAGCCACCACTGGCCGGTCAGGGCGACCATGCCGACCAGCGCCTGCGCGTACAGCGGGGCCAGCTTCGGGTCGAAGCCGCGGGACTTGAACTCGCGGCCCAGGATGTCCTCCACCTGGGTGGCGATGTCCGAGATCAACGAGGCGAAGGAACCCGTCGACTGCGGGATGGGCGAGTCACGGACCAGGATGCGGAAACCGTCCGTGTACTCCTCGATGTAGTCCAGGAGCGCGAACGCCGCCTGCTCGCACAGCTCACGGGGGTGGCCGGCCGTCAGGGAACTGGTCACCATGTCCAGCAGGCGCCGCATCTCACGGTCCACCACCACCGCGTACAGCCCCTCCTTGCCGCCGAAGTGCTCGTACACCACCGGCTTGGACACCCCGGCCTTCGCCGCGATCTCCTCCACCGACGTGCCCTCGAAGCCCTTGGCGGCAAACAGGGTGCGACCGATCTCGAGCAGCTGCTGACGGCGCTCGGCCCCCGTCATCCGGGTGCGCCGCGCTCGCCGCGGCTTCTCATTCGTCGGGGTGCTGCTGGAGTCGGTCGCCACGGCGTCAATCATGCCGCCTTCGCCGACTCCTTCCGGGGCTGAGAGCCGTCCTGGCCGGTGTTACGGCGTGAATCGATACGCGAGCGTGACGGCCAGCGCACGTCGTACGCCCAACCGAACGCCTCGAACCAGCTGATGATGCGCGCCGAGGAGTCCAGCTGGCCGCGCATCACACCGTGCCGCGCCGAGGTCGGATCGGCGTGGTGCAGGTTGTGCCAGGACTCGCCGCAGGACAGCACCGCGAGCCACCACACGTTGCCCGAGCGGTCGCGCGACTTGAAGGGCCGCTTGCCGACCGCATGGCAGATCGAGTTGATCGACCAGGTCACATGGTGCAGCAGAGCCACCCGAACGAGTGAGCCCCAGAAGAAGCCGGTGAACGCACCCCACCAGGACATCGTCACCAGACCGCCGATCAGCGCCGGCAGGGCCAGGGACAGCGCCGTCCAGAGGATGAACTGGCGGGAGATCGCACGGATCGCCGGGTCCTTGATCAGATCCGGCGCGTACTTGTCCTGAGGGGTCCGCTCCTCGTCGAACATCCAGCCGATGTGTGCCCACCACAGGCCCTTCATCAGCGCCGGAAGCGTCTCGCCGAAGCGCCACGGGGAGTGCGGGTCGCCCTCCGCGTCGGAGAACTTGTGGTGCTTGCGGTGGTCGGCGACCCAGCGCACCAGCGGGCCCTCCACCGCCAGCGAACCTGCGATGGCGAGTGCGATGCGCAGCGGGCGCTTCGCCTTGAAGGAGCCGTGGGTGAAATAGCGGTGGTAGCCGATCGTCACACCGTGGCAGCCGAGGAAGTAGAAGAAGACCATCAGGCCGAGGTCGAGCCCGCTCACGCCCCAGCCCCAGGCCAGCGGGACCGCCGCGAGGAGCGCCAGGAAGGGGACGACGATGAAGAGGAGAAGTGCGAGCTGCTCGACTGACCCTTTCTTTTCGCCGCCGAGGGTTGCCGAGAGCGGGGTGTTGTTCGCTTTCGGGGCGTCGTCGATCACATCGGAGCTTGTGGTCATGGGGCGTCCCCTGTGGGGTCGAGGGTTGTGAGAGTGATGCCGGGTCGGCCAACGGAACCGTGCCCGGATTCCGTTACGACGGTCCCTACGGTTCCGTAACCTACGGCGTCGTAAGTATGGCAGCGAGTCGCCCGGCGGCAAGAGCCCGAAATCATGCGCGTCCGCATGGACACCTATCCTGGAGTCGGTCGGACAGCGCGGTCCGCTCTGATTCCTTTCCCGGATGTTCAGGGCCGTATGCGGCGCCCGCCGCGCGGCCCAGGCACCGGGTTCCCCTCCCGGACGAGCTTCAACACTGCAAGGAGCCGCACCTGTGAGCAGTGCCGACGACCAGACCACGACGACGAGCAACGAACTGCGCGCCGACATCCGGCGGCTGGGAGACCTCCTCGGCGAGACCCTCGTGAGGCAGGAGGGCCCCGAGCTGCTGGAACTCGTCGAAAAGGTCCGCCGCCTCACCCGCGAGGACGGAGAGGCCGCCGCCGAACTGCTGCGCGGCACCGAACTGGAAACCGCGGCCAAGCTGGTCCGCGCCTTCTCCACCTACTTCCACCTGGCCAACGTCACCGAGCAGGTCCACCGCGGCCGCGAACTGCGCGAACGGCGCGCCGCCGAGGGCGGCCTGCTGGCCCGTACCGCCGACCGGCTGAAGGACGCCGACCCCGAACACCTGCGCCAGACGGTCCGCCACCTCAACGTCCGCCCCGTGTTCACGGCGCACCCCACCGAGGCCGCGCGCCGGTCGGTCCTCAACAAGCTCCGGCGCATCGCAGCACTCCTGGAGACCCCGGTCATCGAGGCCGACCGCCGCCGCTACGACACCCGTCTGGCCGAGAACATCGACCTCGTATGGCAGACGGACGAGCTGCGCGTCGTACGCCCCGAGCCCGCCGACGAGGCCCGCAACGCCATCTACTACCTCGACGAGCTCCACGCCGGCGCGGTCGGCGACGTCCTCGAAGACCTCACCGCAGAACTGGAGCGAGTGGGAGTCAAGCTCCCCCACGACACCCGCCCCCTCACCTTCGGCACCTGGATCGGCGGCGACCGCGACGGCAACCCGAACGTCACCCCCCAGGTCACCTGGGACGTCCTGATCCTCCAGCACGAGCACGGCATCAACGACGCCCTGGAGCTCATCGACGAACTGCGCGGCTTCCTGTCGAACTCCATCCGCTACACCGGCGCCACCCAAGAACTCCTCGACTCCCTCCAGGCCGACCTGGAACGCCTCCCCGAGATCAGCCCCCGCTACAAGCGCCTCAACGCCGAGGAGCCCTACCGCCTCAAGGCCACCTGCATCCGGCAGAAGCTGGAGAACACCAAGCAGCGCCTCGCCAAGGGCACCCCGCACGAGACGGGCCGCGACTACCTCGGCACCAGCGAGCTCCTGACGGACCTCACCCTCATCCAGACCTCCCTGCGCGAGCACCGCGGCGGCCTCTTCGCCGACGGCCGCATGAACCGCACCATCCGCACCCTCGCCGCCTTCGGCCTCCAGCTCGCCACCATGGACGTACGCGAACACGCGGACGCCCACCACCACGCCCTCGGCCAGCTCTTCGACCGCCTCGGCGAGGAGTCCTGGCGCTACGCCGACATGCCCCGCGACTACCGCGCCAAGCTCCTCGCCAAGGAGCTCAGGTCGAGGCGGCCGCTGGCCCCCACCCCGGCGCCCGTGGACGCACCCGGCGAGAAGACCCTCGGCGTCTTCCAGACAGTCAAGCGTGCCCTGGAGGTCTTCGGACCCGAGGTCGTCGAGTCGTACATCATCTCCATGTGCCAGGGCGCCGACGACGTCTTCGCCGCCGCCGTCCTCGCCCGCGAGGCCGGACTGATCGACCTGCACGCCGGCTGGGCCAAGATCGGCATCGTGCCGCTCCTGGAGACCACCGACGAGCTCAAGGCCGCCGACACCATCCTCGAGGACATGCTCTCCGACCCGTCCTACCGGCGCCTGGTCGCGCTCCGGGGCGACGTCCAGGAGGTCATGCTCGGCTACTCCGACTCCTCCAAGTTCGGCGGCATCACCACCAGCCAGTGGGAGATCCACCGCGCCCAGCGCCGACTGCGCGACGTCGCCCACCGCTACGGCGTACGACTGCGGCTCTTCCACGGCCGCGGCGGCACCGTCGGACGCGGCGGCGGCCCCTCCCACGACGCGATCCTCGCCCAGCCCTGGGGCACCCTCGAAGGCGAGATCAAGGTCACCGAACAGGGCGAGGTCATCTCCGACAAGTACCTCATCCCCTCCCTGGCCAGGGAGAACCTGGAACTGACGGTCGCCGCCACCCTGCAGGCCTCCGCCCTGCACACCGCGCCCCGCCAGTCCGACGAGGCTCTCGCCCGCTGGGACGCGGCCATGGACGTCATCTCCGACGCCGCCCACGCCGCCTACCGCTCCCTCGTCGAGGACCCGGACCTGCCGACGTACTTCCTCGCGTCGACGCCGGTGGACCAGCTCGCCGACCTGCACCTGGGCTCCCGGCCCTCCCGCCGCCCCGGCTCCGGCGTCTCGCTCGACGGCCTCCGCGCCATCCCCTGGGTCTTCGGCTGGACCCAGTCCCGGCAGATCGTCCCCGGCTGGTACGGCGTCGGATCGGGCCTGAAGGCACTGCGCGAGGCGGGCCTGACTGCAACATTGGGAGGAGAGGGCGTGCTCGACGAGATGCACGAACAGTGGCACTTCTTCCGCAACTTCATCTCCAACGTCGAGATGACCCTCGCCAAGACCGACCTGCGCATCGCCGCCCACTACGTCGACACCCTCGTCCCCGACGAACTCAAGCACGTCTTCGAGACCATCAAGGCCGAGCACGAACTCACCGTGCGCGAGGTGCTCAAGGTGACCGGGGAGAACGAACTCCTCGACGCCGCCCCCGTGCTGAAGCAGACCTTCACCATCCGCGACGCCTACCTGGACCCCATCTCCTACCTCCAGGTCACCCTCCTCAAGCGCCAGCGCGACGCCGCGGCCGCCGGCGAACAGCCCGACCCGCTGCTCGCCCGCGCCCTGCTGCTCACCGTCAACGGCGTGGCAGCCGGCCTGCGCAACACCGGCTGACCCCACGCACCCGGACATGAGGGTGCCCCCGGGCTCGTACGAAGCCCGGGGGCACCCTCATGCCGTACGTCAGGCCTTGCGGCGACGCACCACCAGGTAACCGCCACCGGCCACCAGCGCGGCGGCGACACCCGAGAGCAGACCCACCGGAGCGCCGTTACCCGTCTCGGCCAGATCGCCGCCGGAACCGCCCTGCGGCGACGCGGAAGCAGACCCGGACGAAGACGAAGACCCGGGCGACGACGGGGACGAAGAGGAAGACGGAGACGCAGACGCCGAGGAAGACGCCGACGGGGAAGGCGTCGAACCGCTGCCGCCGCCCTCCGAGTCCTCGCAGTCCGTCCAGAACACCTTGTGCTTGGCGGCACCCTTCTCACCGTCGAAGTTCCAGAACAGCTTGTAGTGCCCGTCGGGCAGCGACAGGTTCTCCGTACGGCCATGACCCTCGGAGTCGAGCGTGATGGCGCCGGTCTTCACCGTCTCGCCCTTCACATCGGCCGTCGGAGCCCAGGCCTCGATGTGCCAGTCGACCTGCTGGACCGCGTCAAAACCGAACGCGTCCAGATAGAACGTGCAGACGTGAGGCTCGTTCCGCTTCAGCTCCTCGCCGGTGGTGGCGTCATGGATCTTCACAGTCCCGTTGTCACCGGGAACAGTGGCGTGAGCGGCAACAGGCGCCGAGAACAGCGCCGCCGCGGCGACGGCGGTCAGAGCGCCGGCGCGGGAGAGGGTACGCATGGGGCAGTCCATCTTCGAGTTACGGACGGGAAGATGTGGAGGGGGCGGCTCAGCATCCAGCCAGACCTGACCCAAGGTCAATCACGAACACACAACGTTCGGATTCTCCACAAGAAGGAGAACGGGAAAAGCCGTCAGATAGTCACGAAAGCTGCCGTCAGCAACACGACTCCCGACCCCGCCATGACCCACCCGGCCCGCGTCCGCCCCAGCCCCCCGGCCACCACCACCGAAGCCAGCAGCAACGCCCCACCGAACGGAACCCACGCATAAAGGATCCCCGCCGGCCCCGACCGCACGACCTCATCGCTGCCCGGCTTCACCACCACCGTGTACGTCTGCCCCTTCCGCACCGCGACCGTCTTCTCGATGAAGACCCGGTCCCGAACGGAAGAACCCTGCGAAATCGGCGTATAGCGACCCGTACACGAATCGTCCCCGCACCGCGCCACCTCGATCGTGCCGCGCTCCCGCCCCTTCGTGAGCATCACATACGGAGCCGTCCGCCATGACGCCCACACCCCGGCGATCAGAATCAGCACCGCAACCACACCCATCGCCGCAAACCGCCCGAACCGCAACGCGGCAACCGAGGCCCGGCGCGAAACCTGACGGGACGAGGCGGCAGTGGCAGACATGGCCGGGATCATTGGCCATGCCCCCACACCAGGTCAACTCCGGTGGGGGACAAGTCAGGAGTTGTACGTGCTTTGCGCCCGCTCCAACCCCTCGATCACCAGACACTCCACCGCATCCGCCGCCCGGTCCACGAAGTAGTCCAACTCCTTGCGCTCGGCAGAGGAGAAATCCTTCAGCACAAAATCAGCAACCTGCATACGACCCGGAGGCCGCCCGATCCCGAACCGCACCCGGTGATAATCCGCCCCGGACGCCTTCGTCATCGACTTCAACCCGTTGTGCCCGTTGTCCCCACCACCGAGCTTGAGACGAAGAGCGCCGTAGTCGATGTCCAACTCGTCATGCACAGCCACCACGTTCGCCACCGGCACCTTGTAGAAGTCCCGCAGAGCATTGACCGGGCCGCCGGAGAGATTCATGTACGACATCGGCTTCGCCAGAATCACCCGCCGGTTCGCCGGCCCCGGAGGCCCGATCCGCCCCTCCACGACCTGCGCCTGCGCCTTGCCCGCCCGCTTGAACCTCCCCCCGATCCGCTCGGCCAGCAGATCGGCCACCATGAACCCGACATTGTGCCGGTTCATGGCGTACTCGGGCCCAGGATTCCCGAGGCCCACAACAAGCCAGGGGCCATTGGCAGGGCTGGTCACGTCCATCTCTCCTTGATACGCGCCAGCCGCTGCCCCGTACGGGAACAGCGGCTGACAAACGGTCGAACGGGGTGAGGATCAGGCCTCGGCGACCTCTTCGCCCGCGGCCTCCTCGCCCTCAGCAGCCTCCTCCGCCTGCGCGGCCAGAACCTGCAGGACGACAGCGTCCTCCTCGACGGCCAGCGTCGTGCCCTTCGGCAGCGTGATGTCCTTCGCCAGGACGGAGGCACCCGCCGCCAGACCCTCGACGGACACCGTGACGGACTCCGGGATGTGCGTGGCCTCGGCCTCGACCGGCAGCGCGTTCAGCACGTGCTCCAGCAGGTTGCCACCCGGCGCCAGCTCGCCCTCGGTGTGCACCGGGATCTCGACCGTGACGGTCTCGCCGCGCTTCACCAGCTGCAGGTCGACGTGCTCCAGGAAGCCCTTGATCGGGTCACGCTGAACCGACTTCGGGATCGCCAGCTCGTTCGTCTTGCCGTCGATGTCCAGAGCGATCAGGACGTTCGGCGTACGCAGCGCAAGCAGCAGCTCGTGACCAGGAAGGGTCAGGTGCAGCGGGTCCGAACCGTGGCCGTACAGGACACCGGGAACTTTGCTGTCACGACGGATACGACGGGCCGCACCCTTACCGAACTCGGTACGGGACTCAGCGGAGATCTTGACCTCGGACATGATCACTCCTCGTGGAAAACAGAAACGGACGTGGTCACCCGGCCACGAACGGCCTGCTACGAAGAGCGCGTCGATAACGGACAGCCATACCCCGCCAAAAACGGGTACGGCCTCCCTCGCCGAGCAACTGCAGCAGTCTACTCGGCCAAGGAGGCCACACCCAAAACGATCTCCGCCAGAGGCAACGCCCCCGGCGCAGAACCCTTACTGCTCGTCGAACAGGCTCGTCACCGAACCATCCTCGAACACCTCACGCACCGCACTCGCAATCGTCGGCGCAATCGACAACACCGTGATCTTGTCCAGGTCCCGGCCCAGCTCAGCCGGCGTCGGCAGCGTATTCGTGAACACGAACTCACTCACCCGCGAGTTCTTCAACCGGTCCGCGGCAGGGCCCGAGAGCACGCCGTGCGTCGCCGTCACGATGACATCCTCCGCGCCGTGCGCGAACAGCGCATCAGCCGCCGCACAGATGGTGCCACCCGTGTCGATCATGTCGTCGACCAGCACACACACCCGACCCTTCACCTCACCCACGACCTCGTGGACGGTGACCTGGTTCGCGACGTCCTTGTCACGCCGCTTGTGCACGATCGCCAGCGGCGCACCCAAACGGTCACACCACCGGTCCGCCACCCGCACCCGACCCGCATCCGGCGAGACCACCGTCAACTTGTCCCGGTCGACCTTCCGGCCCACGTAGTCCGCAAGCAGCGGAAGAGCGAAGAGATGGTCCACAGGCCCGTCGAAGAAGCCCTGAATCTGGTCCGTGTGCAGATCCACAGTCAGGATCCGGTCCGCACCCGCCGTCTTCATCAGATCAGCCACCAGCCGCGCCGAAATCGGTTCACGACCACGGTGCTTCTTGTCCTGCCGCGCGTAACCGTAGAACGGCACGATCACCGTGATGGAGCGGGCCGACGCACGCTTCAGCGCGTCGATCATGATCAACTGCTCCATGATCCACTGGTTGATCGGAGCAGTATGGCTCTGGATCACAAAACAGTCCGCGCCACGCGCCGACTCCTGATAGCGGACGTAGATCTCACCGTTCGCGAAGTCGAAAGCCTTCGTCGGGACGACGCCGACCCCCAGCTGCTGGGCGACCTCCTCGGCAAGCTCGGGGTGGGCGCGGCCGGAGAAGAACATCATCTTCTTCTCGCCGGTCGTCTTGATCCCGGTCACAGCTGTCTCCTCAGAGGTGTCTCAACTGGGTGTGCATCTATCACGGTACGCCGTGTCCGGCGCACCCGTTTCCGGTCAGTCTTCGCTCTCGACCTGCCGAGACGCCGCCTCGGCCGCCTGCGCCGCCGCACTCCCCGGACGCTTACGAACCACCCAACCCTCGATATTCCGCTGCTGACCACGGGCCACAGCCAACGAACCGGCCGGCACATCCTTCGTGATCACGGACCCCGCGGCGGTGTACGAGCCATCCCCGACAGTGACAGGAGCCACAAACATATTGTCCGCACCCGTCCGGCAATGCGACCCGACAGTCGAGTGGTGCTTCTCCTGACCGTCGTAGTTCACGAACACGCTGGCAGCACCGATGTTGGTGTAGTCACCGATCGTCGCGTCACCGACGTAGGAGAGATGGGGGATCTTCGTCCCCTCGCCGATCGAGGCGTTCTTCGTCTCCACGTACGTACCGATCTTGCCCTTCGCACCCAGACGCGTCCCCGGACGGAGATAAGCGAACGGGCCCACCTTCGCCTGCGGCCCCACATGAGCACCGTCGGCCACCGTGTTGTCGACACGAGCCCCGGCATCCACCCGAGTGTCGGTGAGACGAGAGTTGGGCCCGACCTCCGCACCCTCACCGACATGCGTGGAGCCGTGCAGCTGCGTACCCGGGTGGACGACGGCGTCCTGCTCGAAGGTGACGGTGACGTCGACCCACGTCGTCGCCGGATCGATGACAGTGACGCCGGCGAGCATGGCGCTGGTCAGCAGCCGGTCGTTCAGGATGCGGCGGGCCTCACTCAGCTGCACACGGTTGTTGATCCCGGCGATCTCACGGTGATCGGCAGTCACGGAAGCCCCGACACGATGACCGGCCTCACGGAGAATCCCGAGGACGTCGGTCAGGTACTCCTCGCCCTGGCTGTTGTCCGTACGAACCTTCTTCAGCGCATCGGCCAGGAGCAGACCGTCGAACGCGAACACCCCGGAGTTGATCTCACGGATCGCGCGCTGCGTCTCGGTGGCGTCCTTGTGCTCGACGATCTCGGTGACGGCACCGGTCGCCTCGTCGCGCAGGATCCGGCCGTAACCGGTGGCGTCCGGGACCTCGGCGGTCAGCACGGTGACGGCGTTGGAGTCGGCGGAATGGGTGGCGGCGAGCTGCTGGAGCGTCTCACCGGTGAGCAGGGGGGTGTCGCCGCACACGACGACAACAGTCCCGTCGACACTGCCGCCGAGCTCGTCCAGGGCGATACGTACGGCGTGACCCGTGCCGTTCTGCTGCGCCTGCACGGTGGTGCGTACGGCGGGGTCGGTCTCGGCGAGGTGGGCGGTGACCTTCTCACGGGCGTGCCCGACCACGACGACGAGGTTCTCGGGCTCCAACTCACGGGCGGCGGTGAGCACATGCCCCACGAGGCTGCGGCCGCAGAGCTCGTGCAGGACCTTGGGTGTGGCCGACTTCATACGGGTGCCCTCACCCGCTGCGAGAACGACGACGGCTGCCGGGCGAATGGCGCTCACGGGGTTGCCCTTCGGCTGTGGAGTGGGTGGGGACAACCGCAGGATACCGGGGCGTTTCTTGGGGGACATGGGAGCGGGCCCTGACGGTGCTGTCACCGGTCAGGACCCGAGCCTAGTTAAGCTCCCCCGCCAGGACTTGAACCCGGACAGATGGCACCAAAAGCCACAGTGCTGCCAATTACACCACGGGGGAATAAACTCGACCAAACCGGACATTTAGTCAGGCTGCCGAGCGGCGCCTCCTACTATGCCGTACCAGGCGCCTTCCATGCGACGGTATAGGTCAGCGCTCTGCCGGACGTAGATCACGAGGCAGCCGCGGTAGGTATCGCCGGTGTTCTTGCGGACCGTCCGAGGGTTGTGCTTCTTCAGGGTGGCCTTGCTGAACGCCGTCACGTCGACGCCCACGATGTCGGCCCAGAACTGCTCTGCGGCCTCCACGTCTGCGGTCTCGTGGATGCTGACCCGAAGGGTCAAGCGGTCTCGTTTCACCTCCAGGAGCTCAAGCCAGCGCAGGAAGAGCTTGATGACGTTGGGGTCGCTATTGATGAACTGCAGGACCTCGGTGCGGCGGTGCGGCTTGTCTTTGGCGCCCTCGGCCCAATAGAGGGCGACGCCTGCGATGAACAACTCGCGATCCGACAGCTTGCCCACTGCTGCTGCCGCGGCCGACTTGGTCGCCTGGCGTTCTTGGTCTCGGCCCGCGTGTAGCCGTGCCAGTCCCTCGTTCATGCGCGCTCGTTGTTCCTCTGGCGTGCACTTGGGCTCTGGGTGCGGCAGATCTCGCACCCAGAGCGATACCGAACTCTTGGAACAGCCCAACTCCGCCTGGATCTGGTTATACGTCCAACCTTGCTGTCGTAGTTCGCGAGCCCTCTCGCGCAGTTCGTCCTTCGCGCGCGGCCGCTTCGTCCATTCCGGAGGCGGCTCGCCCTCGACGAGGCGCTGAAGTGTCTCCTTGTTGTGGACCTGAAGCGCGTCCCGAATCTGCCGAAGGCTGTAGCCCTGCCGTCGCAGCGCAACCGCCTGCTCCCGCAGCCCCTCGAAGTCGGCGTATTTGCCATTTGAATGTGCCATGGGCATACCGTCCAGGGCGGAATGATCGGTTCCGGGGTCGAACGGTGAGCGATTCAGCAGTTCGAGGGAAAGTGGGTGGTTTCGTGCCTGCTCGGTCACGGAGTGTGGTGTAGACCCATCACGGAAACTCGCCGGAAAACGGGGCGCGGACGCGCTTAGGCTGGAGGCATGACCACGACGGGGGAAGAGGACGCCAGGGCCCGGGGAGGGCCGTGGTGGTGGGCCAGGTGGCGCAGTGCGGCCTTGGATGTCGGTCTGGCGGTGGCGTCGGCGCTGGAGTGTGCGTTCGAGGGGGTTCGGTTCGCGCGGGACGCGGGGATTCCGGTGGCCGCGGGGGTTGTGTTCGGGGTGTTGGCGGGCTCGGCGCTGCTTGTGAGGCGGCAGTGGCCGATTGCTGTTGTGCTGGTTTCGATCGCGATCACTCCGGCCCAGATGGGCTATCTGATGGGGATCGTCGGGCTGTACACGCTCGCCGCTTCCGAGTTGCCGCGGCGGATCATCGGTTCGCTGGCGGGGATGTCGCTGGTCGGCATGTTGATCGTGATGTTCGTGCGGGTGCGGCAGGACATGGCGCGGGGGACGTGGGATCTGGGGGACTGGTTCGTTCCGTTTGCTGCGATCACGACGGCGATCGGGATGACTGCGCCGCCTCTGCTGCTGGGTTTGTATGTGGGGGCTCGGCGGCGGTTGATGGAGAGTCTCCGGGAGCGGGCCGACAGTCTTGAGCGGGAGTTGCAGTTGCTCGCCGAGCGGGCTGAGGAGCGGGCCGAGTGGGCGCGGAACGAGGAGCGGACTCGGATTGCGCGGGAGATGCATGACGTGGTGGCCCATCGGGTGAGCCTGATGGTTGTGCATGCTGCCGCCTTGCAGGCCGTCGCTCGCAAAGACCCCGAAAAGGCCGTGAAGAACGCTGCGCTCGTCGGGGACATGGGGCGGCAGGCGTTGACCGAGTTGCGGGAGATGCTCGGAGTGCTGCGGAGTGGGGACGGGGCGCGGCGGGCCGAGCGGTCCGTTCCGTTGGCGGCGGTGGGAGTGGCCGCTGCTGTGGCGGCTTCGAAGGCGGCCGATGAGGGGGAGGGGCCCTGCCTGGAGGAGTTGGAGGAACTCGTCGGGCAGTCGGCGGCTGCGGGCATGGTGGTGGATCTGTCCGTGGAGGGGGATGTGCGGTCGTATGCCGCTGAGGTGGAGCAGACCGCGTATCGCGTGGTGCAGGAGGCGTTGACGAACGTCCACAAGCATGCGGCGGGTGCGAAGACGTATGTGCGGCTTGCGCATCGGGTGTCGGAGATTGCGATGCAGGTGGAGAACGAGCCGCCGCCGGAGGTGGGTTCGGCGTCGTCGGCGCGGTTGCCGTCCGGGGGGAACGGGCTGGTGGGGATGAAGGAGCGGGTGACCGCGCTGGGTGGGGTGTTTGTGTCGGGGCCGACGGATGTGGGGGGTTTCCGGGTGTCGGCGGTGATTCCGGCGGCGTAGGGCCGCTGTCCGTTTTCGGCGTTCAGCCCGCGGTGAGTCGTACTGGCTCGATGCCTGAGATGAGGCTGCCGAGGGCTTGGTCGATGTCGGGGCCGAGGTACCAGTCGCCTGTGTGATCGAGGGCGTAGATGCGGCCCTCGGTGTCGACGGCGATGAGGGAGTGGGTGTCTGTCTCGGTGCCGAGGGGGCTGACTTCGGTGTCGAGGGCGCGGCCGAGGTCGTTGAGGGTGCGGGCCATGTGGAGGCCGTGCAGGGGGTCGAGGTGGAGGGCTGCGGGGGCGATCTGGCGGCCGGGGCCGGTGGGGGTGATGTGGAGGCCGCCGAATTCGGCCCAGGCTTCTACGGCGGCGGGGAAGACGGCGTGGCGGTGGCCTGCGGGTGAGGTGTGGTCGCGGAGGGCGTCGGCCCAGATTTCGGCCTGTTTTATGTCCCAGCGTCCGGGTTGCCAGCCGGCGGCGCGGAGGGCGGCGTCGACGGGTACGGGGAAGCGCGTGGTCGAGGTGCGGTCGGGGTGCATCTGCCCTTCGATCGTCGAGGTCATGGGTCGGCGCGGGGCCGTCTTGCGTGTGGTGGGGGTCAGTCGTCTGTTGCGGGGTTGACGATGCGGACGCCGTAGTGGGCGCTGAGGGCGGTGCAGGCGCGGCAGGGGGTGGCGAAGCTGCCGTGGAGGGGGTCGCCGTCCTCGCGGATGCGGCGGGCGGTGAGTTTGGCCTGTTTGAGGGCTTTGCGGGCTTCGCTGTGGGTCATGGGTTTGCGGGTGGCGCGTTTGCTGCGGGCGGCGTCCGCGGCGGCTATGTGGCGGGAGATGAGGATGGTTTCGGCGCAGCGGCCGGTGAAGCGGTCGCGTTGGGCGCTGGTGAGGGTGTCGAGGAAGTCCTGGACGAGTGGGTGCAGGGGTGGGGGCTGGTCGCCGCGGGCGGCGGTGCCGGTGAGGGTGGCGCCGCGGACGGAGAGGGCGGCGGCGACGGTGGGGAGTATGCCGTCGCGGCGGTGGAGCAGGGTGGGTGCGTGGGGGGTTTCGGTGGCGCTCCAGCCGATGCGGGGGTCGCCGGACGGCCCGGTGTGCGGGGCCGTGTGTGGTCCCGTCTGCGTCGCGTTCATGATCGTCATCCCCTCCCGAGCCTCCCCCGGACGTCACAGAGTGCCAAATGCCGTGGCTGGTGCGGAAGCTGGGGCGGTGCGACACGCCCGGGTTTGGGCGGGCTGTCACGGCGGGGTGACGGCTGGTCACGGAAGCGGAGGGCGGCTGACCGGTGCCCGGTGACCGGTCCGGTCGTACCGCATAGGCTGTCGGCACCGCGATGTGTGCGGTCGGCGCGTGGTGACACGCGCGGTGACGGTCGAGACGGAAGTCGAGACGGACGAGACAGTCGATACGGGGCGTGGCGGGCGGTTTGGGCCGGTCGTTGCGGGTCGTACCAGAGTGCCGCAGGGGGCAACCGCCATGACGACAGGTCGGCTCGGGCTGGGGGCACCGCCCAGCGGCCAGGCTGGGGGGCAGGCCGCGCCGCCGAACGCGGCCTATGCCGGGCAGGTCGTGCATTTCCCGGATCCGGTCCGGGCCGCACGTCACCCGAGAGGGGTACGGGTCGACGAGCGTGGTTACCCCGATTTCTCGGTCTATGCGCGTGCTGTTGCGGAGATTGCGGAGCCGCCGGAGGGTTTCGGTGTCGATGAGCTGCGGCTGACGGACTATGTGTCGGCGAATGCGGCGCTTGCGGCGACGGGGCACGAGTTGTGGGACACGGTGCCGGCGGTGGCGACGCCGCATGGCTGGACGTGGCATCACGTGGTGGGTTCGCGGCGGCTGGAGTTGGTGCCGGTCGAGGTGAAGGCGTTGCTGCGGCATCACGGTGGGATCGCGACGGCGGCGGTGGATCAGGGCAAGCGGGGGACGCGGCCGTTGCAGGAGACGCGGCCGGCGCATTTCGGGTTGCCGAAGTCGGGTGTGGCGGTGACGGAGTTGCAGGTGCAGGGGGTCGAGGAGGACCTCGGGTATCGGCTGCCGGGTGCGTACCGTTCGTTTCTGAAGGCGGCGGGTGGGTGTGCGCCGGTGGGTGCGGCGCTGGATGCCGAGTTGGGGCTGCTGATCGACCAGCCGTTCTTCACGGTGCGGGAGGAGGCGGCGGTCAATGATCTGGTCTACGTCAACAAGTGTCTGCGTGACCATCTGACCAAGGATTACTTGGGTGTTGGGTTTGTGCAGGGCGGGTTGCTGGCGGTGAAGGTGAAGGGCGAGCGGCTCGGTTCGGTGTGGTTCTGTGCGTATGACGACGCTCGGGACGTGGATCCTTCGTGGGCGCCGGCGGACCGGGTGGAGCGGTTGCTGTTGCCGTGCGGTGAGGACTTCGACGCGTTCTTGTCGCGGCTTGCGGGCAATCCGCCGGAGTTGGAGACGGTGGCGAATCTGATGGTGGACGGCGGGTTCGCGCATTCCGTTCCGGTCTCTTCCGTCTCTTCGGTGGGGGAGTGAGCGTTGCGATGGTGACCTTTGCGCAGGCGCAGGAGCGCGCCGAGGAGTGGATCAACGGGGATGTGCCGTCGTATCAGCATCGTGAGGTGCGGGTGCGGGAGTTCGGTCTCGGGTTCGTGGTGTGGGCCGAGGACCGGGCGGAGGGGCCGCGTTCGGACGGGGGTCTGCAGCGGCTGGTGATCGCCCGGGACAGCGGTGAGGCGACGTTGTGGCCGTCGTTGCCGGTGGGTGAGGTGATTCGCCGGTACGAGGAGGAGTACGGCCGTCGCGACGAGGCTGCGGAGCCGGTGCCTGCGGCTTCGGCGCGGGTGGATCTGAATCAGACGTCGTTCCTGCTGAGTCCTCCGGAGTGGTTGCAGGAGGCGGCGGACAAGTTGGGGATCGCGGATCGGCGGGGTGCCGGTGCGGCTGCGGCTGGTTCGTCGGGTGAGGGTGCGGGGTGGCCGGAGGCCGGGGCGGGTGGTGATGCGCCGGGTACGCCGGGTGCGCCCGCCGGGGCGACTCCTTGGGCCGGGACGGACACCAACGGCGGCGGCGAGGACCTTTCGGTCCCGCTGCCCGCGACCGTGTTCGCGCCGCCGCTGAACGATGCGGGCGAGGAAACGCCGCCGGACGCCGAGACGGCGCTGATGTCTGGCGGCAGCCGGCTTCCGCGGACTGCGGTGGAACCGGCGGTGGATGAGCCGGGGGCTCAGGGCGGTACGCCTGCGTCGCCTCCGGGCTATGGGTATCCGCAGGGTGCCGGCGCGGTGCCGGGTGGTACGCCTGCGCCGCCTCCGGGGTACGGGTATCCGCAGGGGGCGCCGCCTCCGCCTCCGCCTCCGTCGTACGGCTATCCGCAGGCGCCGGGTGCTGGGGCTCCGTCTGTGCCGCCCGCGCCTTCTTACGGTTACCCGCAGGCGCCGGGCGCCCCTGGGCGGCCGCTCGCGCCGAACGCCGGGGACATCGCGGACGCCGCGACGAGCAAGGCGGCTCCGCCGCGCCGGAGTTCGTCCACGCCGCCTCCGCCGAGTGCTCCGGGGACGCCGGGTGCCCGGCCGGGGAGCGCGCCTCCGCCTCCGCCGGGGCCCGGTGCGGGCGGGTACGTTCCGACGCAGTTGGTGTCGGCGCTCGGTCCCGACGGGCCTGAGGGTGCTGCGGGGCCCGGCGCTCCGCAGGCGCCGGCGGCTCCGGGAGGTGCCCCGAATCCGCCGGGGGCGCCGAACCCACCGGGCGTCCCCCACCCGCCCGGCGCGCCGAACGCGCCCGGCGGTACGCCTCCGGCCAACGTCCACCAAGCCGCCACGATGCTCGCCGACCCCGGTCGGATGGGGCCGGGTGCGCCGCAGCCTCCGACTCCTCCGGGGGTTCCCGGTGCGCCGCAGCCTCCGGGTCCTCCGGGGGTTCCGGGTGCGCCCGGCGCGCAGGCATTTTCCGGCACCCCGGGTGCACCGAGCGCGCCCGGCGCTCCCTTCGCGCAGGGTGCTCCTGGCATGAGTGGCCCGCCCCAGCCTCCTGCGGCTCCGGGTGCGCCTGGTGCGCCTGGTGTTCCGCAGGCCCCGGGTACGCCTGGCGCTCCCGGAGGCCCTGGCTTCCCGCAGCCTCCGAGTGCTCCGGGTGGTCCCGGTGGCCCTCAGCCTTCCGGTGCTCCGGGTGGTCCTGGCTTCCCGCAGCCTTCCGGTGCTCCGGGTGGCTCTGGCTTCCCGCAGCCTTCCGGTGCCCCTGGCGGCCTCGGTGGCCCGCAGCCTCCCGCTGCTCCGGGTGGTCCTGGCTTCCCGCAGCCTTCCGGTGCTCCGGGTGGCTCTGGCTTCCCTCAGCCTTCCGGTGCTCCGGGTGGCCCTGGCACCCCGCAGCCCCCGGGCGCTCCCGGTACTCCTGGCTTCCCGCAGCCTGCCGGTGCCCCTGGGGGCCCCGGTGGCCCGCAGGCTCCCGGTGCTCTGGGTACCCCTGGCGCTACCGGAGGTCCTGGCGTCCCCCAGCCTCCCGGTGCTCCGGGCGGTCCTGGCTTCCCGCAGCCTGCCGGTGCCCCTGGCGGCCTCGGTGGCCCGCAGCCTCCCGCTGCTCCGGGTACCCCTGCCGCCCCGCAGCCGCCGAGCGCCCCGGGCGCACCCGGTGCCCCCGGCACCCCGCCGCCCCCCGGCATGCCCGGCGCCCCAGGTGCTCCTGGCAGTGCTGCCGGTGGCCGAGGTGCCGTACACCATGCGGAGACCGTGTTGTCCGGGCCTCCCGTGGGCGCGCCCGGCGCGCCCCCGGCGCCGGGAGCCGGTATGGCGCCCGGCCCGGTGCCGCCGCCCGGCGCGCCGCAGTCGGCCTCGTACGGGTACCCGCCGCAGCAGGGGCAGCCGACGGTGGGGCCCGGTTACCAGGCCGTTCTTCGGTACCGTGCGCAGGACGGGTCCGAGCAGCAGTTGATCCGGCGGTCGGCGCCGGGTATGCCGCATCCGGAGTGGCAGATCTTCCACGAGCTGCGCGGTATGAACGTGCCGCCGGACCAGGTGCTGGAGCTGCACACGGAGCTGGAGTCGTGCGAGCTGCCGGGTGCGTACTGTGCGCGGATGATCCGGGAGCAGTGGCCGCAGGCGCGGATCACGTCCATCGCGCCGTACGGGACGGATCACGCGAGCCGGCAGCAGGGCATGCAGCAACTGCTCGCGCACCAGGGCGAGTTGCACCAGGTGGCGGACGGGCCGGCCCGACCTGCGCCGGTGCGGGCGCCGTTGCCGCCGGTGCAGTCGGCGCCGCCGATTCCGCCGGAAGCGGTCGGGCAGGAGCTGGCGGGTGCGTTCGGGCCGGGTGTGTTCCGGTTCGAGCAGGCTGCCGTGTCCCGGCAGGGTGTGCCGCCGGTCGTGGCGCACTCGCTGGTGGCTGCGGGGCTGCCGACGGACATGGGTCCGTTCTTCTGGGCGCAGGCCCAGCCGGGGCGGCCGGTGCCGACGCTCGCCGAGCTCGCGCAGGAGCGCGGTGTGCAGCCGGCCCCGGACGCGGGCTCGTATCTCGTCATGGGCAGTGACTTCGGCCGTGCGGTGTGTGTGCAGTACGGCACCGCGAACATCGTGGCCGTGCCGGTGGAGGCGGGGCCCGGTGGTGCGCCCGTGCCGCCGCAGTTCGTGAACACCGGGCTGCCCGAGTTCCAGCGGTGTCTGGCGCTGCTGGGCCGGATGTGGCGGCTCAGGTTCGGGCTGAACCAGGAGCAGGCGGGCCGTTGGACCGTCGACTTCCAGGCCCAGCTGGCCTCTGTCGACCCGGCGGCACTCGGTTCGCCGGAGAGCTGGTGGTCGGTGCTGCTGGAGCAGATGTGGGACGGGTTGCTGTGATGTGTCACAGCTGATGTGAGCTGTTTGGTGCGGGGCCGGGCCGGTCGTTATGACCGGCCCGGCCCTTTGCGTTCGTACCCCGATCGCAATCCGCCTACGGAGTGTCGCGTTATGAACACTTCTGCCCGATATATCAAGATGTGCGCGAAATCATCATTGCGCGCCCGTACGGCGGAGAGTTCGGCGGAGAGGGGTTCCAGGATGAGCAGCACACCGATCTCGCCCCATGGCTTCGGGGCCGTACGGGGGCGTGGTTACTGTCCCGAACAGGTCGAAGTGTTCGCCGAGGCGCTCTCCCTGGACCGGGACGCCGCCTGGGAGCGGGCGGCCCGGCTCACCGTCCTCGCCAAGGACATGGAGGCGGAGGCCGCGCTGCTGCAGGAGACCGTGTCGCAGCTGTCCCCGCAGACGTACGAGGCGCTCGGGGAGGGCGCCCGAGACCTGTTCCGGCATGTGCAGGAGGAGGCCGCGGCCGTACGGGAGCGGGCCCGGCAGGAGGCGCAGCGCCTGGTGGAGGCCGCCCAGGCGCACGCGAGCGGCGTGCTCGACGCCGCCCAGGCGCACGCCGAGTCCGTACTCGCCGACGCCGAGGAGCACGCCAGTCAGCGGCTGCTCGTGGCGCGTGCCGAGGCCGACGAGATCCGCATCGGCGCCCGGCGTGCGCTGAAGGAGGGCAGGGGTGAGGTGCTGTGCGTGCTCAGGGAGGCACGGCAGCGCGCCACCGTGAAACTCGCCGAGCAGGCCAAGGAGTTCGCCGAGCGGTGGGACGAGGTGGAGCGGGCCGAGGCCGAGCGCGCGGCGGCGATCGATGCGCGGGAGGCCGGGCGGATGGCTCGTGCGGAGGCCGAGCTGGCCGAGGCGAGGCGGGAGTTCATGGACGCGGAGGAGTACGCCCACCGCTGCCAGGACGAGGCGAGCGCCCGCGCCGCGGAGATCCTCGCGGCGGCGCGGATGCAGGAGGAGCAGATCGGCCGGGAGACGGAGCAGGTGCTGCAGCAGCACAGCGAGCAGTCGGACGAGATGCAGGTGCAGATGGACAACGTACGCAACAGTCTTACGGCGTTGACGGGTTCGGCGTCGGGGGAGTGACGGGCGGGACGGAGGCGCCCGGCGTCGGCCGCGCCTCCGTCCCGCCGACCACGGCCGGCGCTGCTTGTGTGCCGCTGGCCGTCACCCGCTCCTGCGTACCGCCCCCGCCAGAATCCAGCCCTCCACGGCCTCGTACTGGCGTCGCTGTTCCTCCGACGCCCGGCGGCCGGAGGCCACCGTGCCGAGCCAGCCGAAGGCGAAGCCCAGGGGGATCGTCACCAGGCCGGTGGTCGTGAACGGGAACCAGTTGAAGTCGGCGCCGGGGAAGGCGGAGACGGGGGAGCCGGAGACCAGGTTGGTGCCCGGCATGACGAGCAGGACCGCGAGCGTGCCGCCGATGAGGGTGCACAGCAGGCCCATGCGGGTGTAGCGGCGCCAGAAGAGGCTGTAGACCAGGGCGGGGGCGATCGCGGAGGCGCCCAGGCAGAAGGACAGGGTCACCAGGGGTTGCAGGCTGTGGTGCTGGACCAGGGTGGCCAGCAGGATCGCCGGGATGCCCACAGCGAGCGCCGAGACCCGGGCCAGCAGCATCTCGCGGCGCTCCGGCATCTCCTGCACACGGGTGGCGAAGACGTCGTGGGCGAGCGAGTTGGCGCAGGCGAGGATCATCCCGGCGACCGAGGCGAGCAGGGTCAGGAAGATCGCCGTGGTGACCGTGGTGAACAGGAACGTCTCCGACGCCGACACGTCCGTACCGAACGCCGCCCGCGAGCCGAGCAGGTAGGCCGTGTTGCCCTGGGGGTCGGCCTGCGCGATGACCGCCCGTCCGATCAGGGCCGTGGCGCCGAACCCGACGACCGTCATGATCAGGACGAACAGCACCACCGACGACACCGCCCACGACATCGAGCGCCGCACCTGACGGGCGCTGCGCGCGGTGTACATGCGCATGGTGACGTGCGGCAGGCAGGCGCCGCCGAGGACGATCGTGAGCTCCGAAGTGATCATGTCCAGGCGGGGGTTGGAGCTGCCCGCGAACTCGACGCCGGAGTGCAGGAAGGCGGAACCGACGCCGCTCTGCGCGGCCGCGGCGTTGAACAGCGCTCCCGGATCCCAGTCGAAGCGCCGCAGCACCAGCAGGGCGACCACGGCGCCCGAGCCGAGCAGCATCACGATCTTCAGGATCTGGATGAGGGCGGTGCCCTTCATGCCGCCGATCGCCGCGTAGCTGATCATCAGGGCGCCGAGCCCGATGATGCAGCCGGTCTGCAGAGAGTTGCCGGAGAAGCCGAGGATGAACGCCAACAGCTGTCCCGTGCCTGCCAGTTGGACCAGCATCAGGGGCAGCAGCGCGGCGATGGTGACCACGCAGGCGGTGATACGCACCCCCCGGCCCGGCATACGGCGGGTCAGCGCGTCCCCCATCGTGAACCGGCCTGCGTTGCGCAGGGGTTCGGCCAGCAGGAACATCAGCAGCATCAGCGACAGGGCGGTGCTCAGGGCGAGCGCGATCCCGTCGTAGCCGCACAGGGCGATCACGCCGCCCGTGCCCAGCACGCTCGCCGCGGAGATGTAGTCGCCGGCGATCGCGAGGCCGTTGCGCATGGGGGAGAGGGAACCGTAGCCGGTGTAGAACTCGTCGAGGTCGTCGCCGTCCGGGCCGGTCATCACGCACAGCAGCAGGGTGATCGCGGCGACGGTGGAGAAGGCGACGAGGGACATGGCCTGGGCGTTTCCGCTGAACCCGGTGGTCATCGTGCCGCCTCCCGCTTGGCGTCCAGTTCGGCCTGCTTGCGGATGCGGTCCGCGATCGGGTCGACGTAGCGGCGGGCCGTGTGCTCGTACAGCGCGATCGCCAGCAAGGTGACGGGTATCTGGAGCAGGGCGAGCAGCAGCCCTGTCGGCAGTCCGTCGGTGACGGTGGTCGTCATGAGCGACGGCGCGAACGCCGAGAGGATCAGGAACAGCGTGAAGTAGCCGAGCGCGGTGAGGGTGGCGGTGCGCCGCTGCCAGCGGTGCGCGCTGCGCAGGATCCTCAGGTCGCTGTGGTGCCCGAGAGCGGGCTGCGCAGGGCGGCGCCGTCCGGCCGGTTCGGTCGGCGGGGTGGGCGGCATCCACGGATACGTGGTCTCGTACGGCAGGGACGTGTTCTCGGGTGCATGGCGGTACGGGGACGACGGGGACCGGTCGTAGGACATCCCGGTGCTCCTTGCGTGGCTCGGGTCCTGTGCGGGGACCGCAGGGAGGGAGGGGGGCGTGCGGAGCCACGCACGCTACTCGCCGGTTTCCGGCCGCGCGGCGTTTTCACCAAACTGGCTGGTCGGTATGCGCTTACTACGCTGACCTGCGGTGTTACCCGCGTTAACTCAGACTTTTTCGGCCCGGGGGCCGCAGATCTCCCGCCGTGGACCGTCAGTCCTTGAGCACCGGGAAGCGGCGGGGGGCCAGGAACAGCAGCACCAGGAAGGCCGCGGCGGCCGCGCACCCGGCGCCCAGATACACCGCGTGCACCGCGTCCGCGATCGCCCGCCGGGTGGCGTCCGGCACCTGACCCGCGTCCAGTCCCCGGGTCACCGAGTCGAGATCGCTCGCCCCGCCCAGCCTGTCGGCGAGCACCCCGTTGGCCACCGCGCCGAACACCGACGCCCCGATCGTCTGGCCGGTCTGACGGCAGAACAGCACCGACGCCGTCGTCGTGCCGCGTTCCGCCCACCCCACCGTCGACTGCACGCCCACGATCAGCGGGAGCTGGAACAGACCCAGGGCCGCGCCGAGGAGCAGCATCAGCAGGGCCGGCTGCCAGGCCCGGCCCGGGTAGGGCAGGAACGGGAACGCGAACAGGATCAGCGCCGCCGCCCCGATGCCGAGCATCGCGGTGTTGCGGAAGCCGATCCGCCGGTACACGTGCTGGCTCAGGGCCGCCGAGACCGGCCAGCTCAGCGTCCACACCGACAGCACGAAGCCGGCCGCCACCGGGGCCAGGCCCAGCACCGACTGCGCGTACGTCGGCAGGAACACACTCGGCGCCACCATCAGCAGCCCCAGCGCACCCAGGGCGAGATTGACCGCCGCGATCGTACGGCGCCGCCACACCCAGCCGGGGATGATCGGCTCGGCTGCCCGGCGTTCGACCAGAACCACCACCGCCGCCAGCACAAGTCCCGTACCGAACAAGGCCATTGACGGCCCCGACAGCCACGGCCAGGCCACCCCGCCCTGCACCAGGGCCGTCAGCAGGACACCCCCGCACGCGAACACCGCCAGGGCGCCCGCCCAGTCGATACGGGGACGCTCGGCCGGCTTCCGCTGCGGCTCGTGCAGATGACGGACGATCAGCCACAACGCCACCGCGCCGATCGGGAGGTTGACCAGGAAGATCCAGCGCCAGTCGGCGTAGGCCGCAAGGACGCCTCCCACACCCGGGCCGGCCACCGCCGACACCGCCCACACCGTGGACAGCTTGGACTGGATCTTCGGGCGGTCCTTGAGCGGGTAGAGGTCGGCGGCGAGCGTCTGCACCGTGCCCTGGAGCGCCCCGCCGCCCAGGCCCTGGAGGATGCGGAAAGCGATCAACGCCCCCATGCTCCAGGCCACCGCACACAGCAGCGAACCGGCCAGGAACACCGACGCGCCCGCTATCAGGACCGGCTTGCGGCCGAAGGTGTCCGACAGCTTGCCGTACACCGGGAGCGTCACCGTCACGGCGAGCAGATAGCCCGAGAACAGCCAGGAGAAGACCGAGAAGCCGCCCAGGTCACCGACGATCTGCGGGACGGCCGTCGAGACGATCGTGGCGTCGAGGGCGGCCAGCGCCATGGCGAGCATGAGCGCGGCGACCACGGCGCGGCGTCGGCGCGTGTCCTGTGGCCGGTCCGTCGCGGCCGTCCGTATCCCGGTGTCCCCCTGGTCCACAGGATTCCTTCCCCTTGCATCTATCCGCCGCCGAACAGCTTCCCACTTGACCCTGACGCGACGGGAGGGTGGAAGCTCAGTGGCCCGGAGGGTGGAGCGGAACCCCGAGAAGGTCTCCACCCGTCGGTGGACTGCCCCTAGGGGTTCCTCCGTACTACGGCCCGGGGAGGGTTCGTACTGCCGGAGGAGGAGAGCGGCCCGGGGCGTCCTTAACCTGGTCTTACTCGGCTTCGCCGCACGGTGTGCGCGTAGGCCGCCCCTGCAGACCTGCTTTTCTGCCGGGGGTCCGGGGGTTGTCCCCCGGAATGATGCAGTACGTCGCTGGGGAGCCGGTGAGGGGTGGTTGACCGAACCGGCGGGGGTGGGGTTTTCCCCAGCACAAGAGGGTGCCGAGCACCAGCGCGCCGGATGCCTCTCCGACGCCAGACTCATCCACGTAACCAGCACAGCACGACCGGCAGGACCGGGCCGACGCAGCACTCGTGCGTCACCTTCGTAACCGACATAGGAGACTTACCATGACTTCGGCCGTGACCATTCCCAGGCACGGGGGCACTGGAGGGCGTACGGCCGTTGCCGCGCGGGCGCGACAGGTCGTCAAGGCGTACGGGGCCGGCGAGACCCGTGTCGTCGCCCTCGACCACGTGGATGTGGACATCGCCCGCGGGCAGTTCACCGCGATCATGGGCCCCTCGGGGTCCGGCAAGTCCACCCTCATGCACTGCCTGGCCGGGCTCGACACCGTCTCGTCGGGGCAGATCTACCTCGACGAGACCGAGATCACCGGGCTCAAGGACAAGAAGCTCACACAGCTGCGCCGGGACCGGATCGGGTTCATCTTCCAGGCGTTCAACCTGCTGCCGACGCTGAACGCGCTCGAGAACATCACGCTGCCCATGGACATCGCCGGGCGCAAGCCCGACAAGCAGTGGCTCGCGCGGGTCGTCGACACCGTCGGGCTGAGCGACCGGCTCAAGCACCGGCCCACCCAGCTCTCCGGCGGTCAGCAGCAGCGCGTCGCCGTGGCCCGTGCGCTGGCCGCCCGGCCCGAGATCATCTTCGGTGACGAGCCGACCGGAAACCTCGACTCCCGTGCGGGAGCAGAGGTGTTGGGCTTCCTGCGGCGGTCGGTCGACGAGCTCGGGCAGACCATCGTGATGGTGACGCACGACCCGGTTGCGGCCTCGTACGCGGACCGTGTGCTGTATCTCGCCGACGGCCGGATCGTCGACGAGATGTACAAGCCGACCGCGGACGCCGTCCTCGACCGTATGAAGGACTTCGACGCCCGGGGGCGTACGTCATGACCGTGCTGAAGACTTCGATGCGCAACTTCTTTGCGCACAAGGGGCGCATGGCCCTGTCGGCGATCGCCGTGCTGCTGTCGGTGGCCTTCGTCTGCGGGACGCTCGTCTTCACCGACACCATGAACACCACCTTCGACAAGCTGTTCCAGGCGACCTCGTCCGATGTGACGGTGAGCGCCAAGGGCGCCTCGGACAGCGGCGAGACGACCTCCGGCAACGGCAGGCCGCCGGTCATGCCGGCCTCCGTGGTCGCCAAGGTGCGCGGGGCACAGGGTGTCAAGTCGGCGGAGGGAACCGTCTTCTCCACCTCCGTGACCGTCGTGGACGCCGAGAAGGACAGCCTGTCGCCGTCCAGCGGCGCCCCGACCATCGTCGGCGGCTGGAACGGCAACGACGCCCGCACCATGAAGATCACCTCCGGTACGGCGCCCAAGGGCCCGGACCAGGTGATGGTGGACCGCGACACCGCCGACAAGCACCACCTCGAGCTCGGTGACGACATCGGCGTGATCAGCGCGGTCGGCACGCACCACGCGAAGATCTCCGGCATCGCCGACTTCCAGGTCACCAACCCCGGTGCGGCGATCTTCTACCTCGACACGAAGACCGCACAGCAGACGCTCGTCGGGAAGACCGGCGTCTTCACCAACGTCAACGTCACGGCCGCCTCCGGGGTGACCGACCCGCAGCTGAAGAAGAACGTCGTCGCGGCGCTCGGCACCGGCTACAAGGTGCAGACCGCCAAGGAGACCGCCGACGCCAACCAGAAGGACGTCGAGGGCTTCATGAACGTCATGAAGTACGCGATGCTCGGCTTCGCCGGGATCGCCTTCCTCGTCGGCATCTTCCTGATCATCAACACCTTCTCGATGCTGGTCGCCCAGCGGACCCGCGAGATCGGCCTGATGCGGGCCATCGGGTCCAGCCGCAAGCAGGTCAACCGGTCGGTGCTGGCCGAGGCACTGCTGCTGGGTGTGTTCGGCTCGGTGCTGGGGGTCGGCGCAGGTGTCGGCCTCGCGGTCGGCCTGATGAAGCTCATGGGCCAGATGGGCATGCACCTGTCGACCAGTGATCTGACGGTCGCCTGGACGACCCCGGTGGTCGGCCTCCTGCTCGGCGTCGTCGTCACCGTCCTCGCCGCCTACCTGCCCGCCCGCCGGGCCGGCAAGGTCTCCCCGATGGCCGCACTGCGCGACGCCGGCGCCCCCGCCGACGCCAAGGCGGGCCGCATACGGGCCCTGGTGGGCCTGGTGCTCACCGGCGCCGGCGGCTACAGCCTCTACCTGGCCGCCAACGTCGACAAGGCCCGCGACGGTTCGCTCTGGCTCGGCCTGGGCGTGGTGCTCTCCCTGATCGGGTTCGTCGTCATCGGCCCGCTGCTCGCGGGCGGCGTGGTGCGCGTCCTGGGCGCCGTACTGCTGCGGGCCTTCGGACCGGTCGGACGGATGGCCGAACGCAACGCGCTGCGCAACCCGCGCCGCACGGGTGCCACGGGCGCCGCCCTGATGATCGGCCTCGCCCTGGTCGCCTGTCTGTCCGTGGTGGGCTCGTCGATGGTCGCCTCCGCGACCGACCAGCTCGACAAGACCGTCGGCACCGACTTCATCATCCAGTCCGACAGCGGCCAGCTGGTCACGCCGCAGGCGGTCAAGGCCGTGAAGGACACCCCGGGGCTGGCGCGGGTCACCGAGTACCGGACGGCCGAGGCCGACTACACCACCCCCGACGGCAAGACCCTCAAGGACACCGACATCACGGCGGCCGACCCGACGTACGCGACCGACCTGCGCAAGAAGACCGTCGCGGGGAACCTCAAGGACGCCTACCTTCCGGACTCGATGTCCGTGCACGAGAAGTTCGCCAAGGCCCACGGCATCCACCTCGGCTCGAAGATCGACGTCAGGTTCAAGGACAGCGCCACCACCGCACACCTGACGGTGCGCGCGATCACCACCAGCGACGACGTGATCGACCAGGGCGCGAAGTACACCTCCATCGCCACGCTCGCCAAGTACGTGCCGGCCGACAAGATGCCCTTGGACCAGCTGGTCTTCGCCACCGCCAGGGACGGCCGGCAGGACGCCGCGTACAAGTCGCTGAAGTCCGCGCTGCACGACTACCCGCAGTACAAGGTGCGCGACCAGACCGACTACAAGCAGGCGCTGAAGGACCAGATCGGCCAGCTGCTGAACATGATCTACGGCCTGCTGGCCCTCGCGATCATCGTCGCGATCCTCGGTGTCGTGAACACCCTGGCGCTGTCGGTGGTCGAGCGGACCAGGGAGATCGGCCTGATGCGGGCCATCGGCCTGTCGCGGCGGCAGCTGCGCAGGATGATCCGCATGGAGTCCGTGGTGATCGCCCTGTTCGGCGCCCTGCTGGGCCTCGGGCTGGGCATGGGCTGGGGCGCGACGGCCCAGCAGCTGCTCGCCCTGGAGGGCCTGAAGGTCCTCGAGATCCCGTGGCCGACCCTGATCGCCGTCTTCCTCGGCTCGGCCTTCGTGGGCCTGTTCGCAGCACTGATCCCGGCCTTCCGGGCAGGCCGCATGAACGTACTGAACGCCATCGCCACCGAATAGCCACCGCACACGGGGGTTGCGGGGGAGCGCCCGGTGCCGGTGAGTCCTGGGGGACTCACCGGCACCGGGCAGTTGCCTGTTTCTTTCTCGGTGCCGGCCAGTGTCCTTCAGCCCGTCCGGTGTTCGAGGACGAGGCCGTCCAGGCCGAAAGCGGGGGGCTGCGGGCGCAGCCCCCAGGACGGGACGGGCAGGGGCGGCGGGGGCGAAACCCACAGCCCCCGACACCCGCCCGAGCATCGACGTACGCTGGAGACCCCCCGGCCGGTCACCGCGTCGGGCGATTCGCGTTGCCCACCCCCGGACGAAAGCCGCCCCGAATGAGCCTGCACGGTCTGCTCGACGCCGTCGTCAAGGACACCGCCCTCGCAGAAGCCGTCAAGGCGGCCACAGACGGCAACCGCATGCACATCGACCTCGTCGGTCCCCCCGCCGCCCGCCCCTTCGCGATCGCCGCACTCGCCCGCGAGACCGGCCGCCCCGTGCTGGCGGTGACGGCGACAGGACGCGAGGCGGAGGACCTTGCCGCCGCCCTTCGCTCGCTGCTCCCGTCGGACGGCGTCGTGGACTACCCGTCCTGGGAGACGCTCCCGCACGAGCGGCTGAGCCCCCGCAGCGACACCGTCGGACGACGCCTCGCCGTCCTGCGCCGCCTGGCCCACCCCCGCCCCGACGACCCCGAGACCGGCCCGGTCTCCGTCGTCGTGGCCCCCGTACGGTCCGTGCTGCAACCGCAGGTCAAGGGCCTCGGAGACCTGGAACCGGTGGCTCTGCGCACCGGCCAGACCGCCGACCTGAACGAGATCGTGGAGGCCCTCGCCGCCGCCGCGTACGCGCGCGTGGAGCTCGTCGAGAAGCGCGGCGAGTTCGCCGTACGAGGCGGCATCCTGGATGTCTTCCCGCCCACCGAGGAACACCCCCTGCGCGTGGAGTTCTGGGGCGACGACGTCGAGGAGATCCGCTACTTCAAGGTCGCCGACCAGCGCTCCCTCGAAGTCGCCGACCACGGCCTGTGGGCCCCGCCCTGCCGTGAACTCCTGCTCACGGACGACGTACGTGCGCGTGCGCGTGCCCTCGCAGAGCAGCACCCGGAGCTGGGCGAACTGCTCGGCAGGATCGCCGAGGGCATCGCGGTCGAGGGCATGGAGTCCCTCGCGCCCGTCCTGGTCGACGACATGGAGCTGCTGATCGACGTCCTGCCCAAGGGCGCCATGGCCGTCGTGTGTGATCCGGAGCGGGTACGCACGCGTGCCGCCGATCTGGTGGCGACCTCGCAGGAGTTCCTGCAGGCGTCCTGGGCGGCCACCGCGGGCGGTGGCGAGGCCCCCATCGACGTCGGCGCGGCCTCCCTCTGGTCCATCGCGGACGTCCGCGACCGGGCCCGCGAGCTGGACATGATGTGGTGGTCGGTCTCCCCCTTCGCCGCCGACGAGGACCTTGACGCAGACACCCTCAAGCTCGGCATGAACGCCCCCGAGACCTACCGCGGCGACACCGCCAAGGCCCTCGCCGACACCAAGGGCTGGCTCGCCGAAGGCTGGCGCACGGTGTACGTCACCGAGGCGCACGGCCCGGCGGCCCGCACCGTCGAGGTGCTCGGCGGCGAGGGCATCGCGGCCCGCCTCGACGTGGAACTCGGGGCGATCTCCCCGTCCGTCGTCCACGTGGCGTGCGGCTCGATCGACTACGGCTTCATCGATACGACGCTGAAGCTCGCCGTCCTGACCGAGACCGACCTGTCCGGCCAGAAGGCGGCGGGCAAGGACGGCGCCCGGATGCCGGCCCGCCGCCGCAAGACCATCGACCCGCTCACCCTGGAGGCGGGCGACTACATCGTCCACGAGCAGCACGGCGTCGGCCGCTACATCGAGATGGTGCAGCGCACGGTCCAGGGCGCCACCCGCGAGTACCTGGTCGTCGAGTACGCCCCCGCCAAGCGCGGCCAGCCCGGCGACCGGCTCTACATCCCCACCGACCAGCTGGAGCAGATCACCAAGTACGTCGGTGGCGAGGCCCCCACCCTGCACCGCCTGGGCGGCGCCGACTGGACCAAGACCAAGGCACGCGCGAAGAAGGCCGTCAAGGAGATCGCGGCCGACCTCATCAGGCTGTACAGCGCGCGCATGGCGGCCCCCGGCCACACCTTCGGCCCGGACACCCCCTGGCAGCGCGAGCTGGAGGACGCCTTCCCGTACGCGGAGACGCCCGACCAGCTCACCACCATCGCCGAGGTCAAGGAAGACATGGAGAAGTCGGTCCCCATGGACCGCCTGATCTGCGGCGACGTCGGCTACGGCAAGACGGAGATCGCGGTCCGGGCCGCCTTCAAGGCCGTACAGGACGGAAAGCAGGTGGCGGTCCTGGTCCCCACCACCCTCCTGGTCCAGCAGCACTTCGGAACGTTCTCCGAGCGCTATTCCCAATTCCCCGTCAACGTGAGGGCGTTGAGCCGCTTCCAGACGGACACCGAGGCGAAGACGACCCTGGAGGGGCTGCGGGAGGGCTCGGTGGACGTCGTCATCGGCACCCACCGCCTCTTCTCCTCGGAGACGAAGTTCAAGGACCTCGGCCTGGTCATCGTCGACGAGGAGCAGCGCTTCGGCGTCGAGCACAAGGAGCAGCTGAAGAAGCTGCGCGCGAACGTCGACGTACTGACGATGTCCGCGACCCCCATCCCCAGGACGCTGGAAATGGCCGTGACCGGCATCCGTGAGATGTCCACGATCACGACACCCCCGGAGGAGCGCCACCCCGTCCTGACTTTCGTCGGGCCGTACGAGGAGAAGCAGATCGGCGCCGCGATCCGACGTGAACTGCTGCGCGAGGGCCAGGTCTTCTACATCCACAACCGGGTGGAGTCGATCGACCGGGCGGCCTCCCGCCTGCGCGAGATCGTCCCCGAGGCGCGGATCGCGACGGCCCATGGCCAGATGTCCGAGTCGACCCTCGAGCAGGTCGTCGTCGACTTCTGGGAGAAGAAGTACGACGTCCTCGTCTCGACCACCATCGTCGAGTCCGGCATCGACATCTCCAACGCCAACACCCTGATCGTGGAGCGCGGCGACAACTTCGGCCTCTCCCAGCTGCACCAGCTGCGCGGCCGGGTGGGCCGTGGCCGTGAGCGCGGGTACGCGTACTTCCTGTACCCGCCGGAGAAGCCGCTGACGGAGACCGCCCACGAGCGCCTGGCGACGATCGCCCAGCACACCGAGATGGGCGCGGGCATGTACGTCGCGATGAAGGACCTGGAGATCCGAGGAGCCGGCAACCTCCTCGGCGGTGAACAGTCCGGCCACATCGCGGGCGTCGGCTTCGATCTGTACGTCCGCATGGTCGGCGAGGCGGTCGCGGACTACCGGGCCTCCCTGGAGGGCGGGGTGGAGGAGGAGCCGCCCCTGGAGGTCAAGATCGAGCTCCCCGTCGACGCGCACGTCCCGCACGACTACGCCCCCGGCGAGCGCCTGCGCCTCCAGGCCTACCGTGCCATCGCCTCCGCCAACACGGAGGAGGACATCAAGTCCGTACGCGAGGAACTCGTCGACCGCTACGGCAAGTTGCCCGAACCGGTGGAGAACCTGCTGCTGGTGGCGGGCCTGCGCATGCTCGCCCGCGCCTGCTCGGTCGGCGAGATCGTCCTGCAGGGCACCAACATCCGCTTCGCGCCGGTGGAGTTGAGGGAGTCCCAGGAGCTCAGGCTCAAGCGCCTGTACCCGGGCACCGTCATCAAGCCGGCCGTCCACCAGGTGCTGGTGCCACGCCCGAAGACGGCGAAGGTGGGCGGAAAGCCGTTGGTCGGGCGGGAGTTGCTGGGCTGGGTGGGCGAGTTCCTGGCGTCGATTCTCGGTTCGTAGCCGTTCTGCCGAACACCTGCTGCACATACAGAGCCGTCCGCGGGAGGCGGATTCCGCGGACGGCTTTGTATGCGGCCTCAAGGCTGCTGCGCTGTGGCCTTATGGCTGTTCGGGCCTGTCGCGATCCATGCCGAGCTGTCCCTCGATGCGCTGCTGGGCGTCGTCGACCTGGTTCTCGTACTTGTTGCCCGTTCTCTCGTTGACCTTCCGTTCCCCCGCGTCGGACATGTCCTTGGCCTTGTCCTGCATCTGGCGGTTGCTCTTGAACCTGTCGAAGATGCCCATCCAGAGCTCCTTCCGCAGACGACTCGGGAACGGCGAGACTCAGGAAAGACGAGACTCAGGAACGACGATACGGCCGTTAAGGGTGGAATGCCCACTTTAGAGCGGTCGCGGTCTGGACCTCCTGAGTACCACCGTGCGCCCTGTCGCTACGGTGTGCGCAAACTCGTACGAGGGAAGACCGTCCGTGCGGGGGCGGACTGCTCAGGCAAGGGGAGGGGCGCACCGTGAGGCGTCTTGGGGGCGGGGCCGTGGCCGCCGTCGTGCTGGTGTTGGCCGTGGCCGGGTGCAAGGCGGAGACCAAGACGGGATCCGGCGGGCCGCAGGAGACCGGGGGCGGGGGCGGGGGCGCGGGCGCGGCCCTCACGGCCGCCGAGCAACTGACCGTGAAGGGGCGCGCCCCGAAGACGGGTTACGCCCGCGACAGGTTCGGCGTCGCCTGGGCGGACACCGACTCCAACAGTTGCGACACCCGTGACGACATCCTCAAACGGGACCTGGACGACGTGAAGTTCAGCGACGGCAAGTGCAAGGTGTCGTACGGCGTCCTGGAGTCGGACCCGTACTCCGGCCAGAAGGTGACCTACCGGCGCGGCCGCAGCCTCGTCGACATCGACCACCTGGTCGCCCTCTCCGACGCCTGGCAGAAGGGCGCCAAGTACTGGGACGCGAGCAAGCGCATAGCCCTCGCCAACGACCCGCTCAACCTCCTCGCCGTCGGCGCGAGCCCCAACCGGTCCAAGGGCGACGGCGACACCGCGACCTGGGTGCCGCCCAAGGCCTACCGGTGCACCTACGTCGCCGCCCAGGTCGCGGTGAAGAAGAAGTACGGGCTGTGGGTGACCGCCGCGGAGAAGGCTGCGATGGAAAAGGTCCTCAGGACCTGCCCGGGGCAGAAACTCCCCTCCGGGGGCAACCCGACCCAGGCGCCGGCCCGGTTCCACGCGGACTGACGGGACGGGCAGGGCCCGGCTACGCCTGCTTCTTCAGCGCCGCGAGGACCGTCGTCGTCACCTTCTTCGCGGACGCGGCTCCGTTGTCGCTGCCCGCCGTGGACAGCACGGTGACCACCGAGTTGCCGGAGCGGGCCGCGATCAGCGTGGTGCCGTTCTCCCAGGTGCCGCTCGTCAGCGTCATCGTGTAGGCCTCGTCCCCGAGCCCGGCCGTGGACTTGCCGGTGAGCTTCACCTTGGCGTGCGCGTCGGTGTCCGTGAACGTGGCGCACTCGGTGGCGACGGTCTGCAGGGCCTTCATCACCGAGGCGGCCGTGGTGCCCTGGAAGCTGTCGATCTCCTGGGCGACCTCCTGCGTCTTGTCCTTGCTCGCGTAGTCGTTCTGCGCGAACGACACGCCCCCCTTGTAGCCGCTCACCTGGATCCAGGACGTGGCTTCCAGCCTGGTGCAGTCCGGCTTCGCGGTCTTCCTGGCGGACGGGGAGAGGAACGTGCCGCCGGTGTCCGAGGAGCCGTCGGCCTCGATGGTGAGCCCGACGGGGAAGGCAGACGCGGGCGCCAGCGCCTTCTTCAGCTGCGTTCCGGTGGGCAGACCGGCGTTGGGGTCCTTCGCCTTGGCCGCGGCGCCCTTGGCGGAGGAAGCCGTGCCCCCGTCGTCGGAGGAGGAACCGGACGAGCAGGCGGTGAGGGCCAAGGGAAGTGCTGCGACGGCGAGCAGGGTGGCGACACGAGGCGTGAGACGCATGACAGTCCTTCAGAGGATGGTGTTGACGGGGGGAGTGCACGGCATGCCGTACGCGGGCCGGAAGCGGCCCGGGGCGTGGGGAGTGGGACCGCCCGTGGAAGCCGGTGGAACGGCTCTGTGAGCAGCGAGCGGTAATGGTAGGCGTGGGGTCGGGGCGGCCGAACCCCAGGTGGGGGCCGGGCGGCCGGGGACGCGGCGCCGCGCCGGGTGCCCGGGCCGCGCCCCGGCGGTCACGGGACGGACCGGGTCAGGCCGCCTTCTTCCAGTCGCCGCAGCCGGTGGTCTTGAAGTAGGCGTCGCCCGGGCTGATGGTGACGACGGCCGTGCCGGTCACGTTGTTGTTCGTGATGATCGAGTGGAGCGAGTGGTCGGCGTCCCTGGTCCGCTCCCAGTAGCAGGAGTCGTCCTTGTTGCCGGTGGACCTGTAGGTGCCGGGGGCGATGTCGGAGCCGACTCCGAACATCCCGCCGTCACCGGACATCCTGGCGGCGGGCGTGCCCTTCGCCTTGGTGTCGACGGCCTCCCAGTCCTTGCAGCCGTTCGACTTGAAGAGCTTGTCCGTTGCCTTGACGGTGACGTAACTGGTGCCGCTCACATTGTCGTTGGCCAGGATCGAGTCCGTCTCGCCCTTGGCGTCCTTGGCGCGCTCCCAGTAGCACATGCCGTCGGTGTTGCCGGTGGTGCGGTAGGTGCCGGGCTTGACGTCCGAGCCGACCCGGAAGTCGCCGTCGCCCGCGAACGCGGTCTTCTTCTTCTCGGCGGCCTGTGCCTTACCGCCTCCGGAGCCGTGCTGCGCGGAGGCCGAGGAGTGCTCGCCGGAGTTCGAGCCGGAGGCGGAGCCGCTTGTGTTGTCGCCTGCGTTCGCCGAGACGACGCCGATGACCACCACCCCCACGACGGCGCCCAGCGCGATCTTGCCCTTCATGCCCATGGCGATGTCCCCCCTCGGACGTTCGGATGTGGCGAACCGCCGCTGTCCGGCGGTTGCGGTGCACGGTGTTCGCTGGGTCAATAAGAGCAGATGCTGTGAACCGAGTCAACACAGTTCACGAAGATAAGTGTGTACACGCCGTGAATGCATGGATCTTGCGTACGTCGGTATGCTCGGCGTCACACTGCGACAACGAGGGGAGCCGGCGGGTGCAGGACAACGCGACAGAGGTGACCGCCGCCGGGATCGCCCGGCTGGCCGGCGTCGGCCGCGCCGCCGTCAGCAACTGGCGCCGCCGCCACGCCGACTTCCCCAAGCCCGTCGGCGGCACCGAGACGAGCCCGTCCTTCGCCCTCGCCGAGGTCGAAGCCTGGCTGCGCAAGCAGGGCAAACTCGCCGAGGTCCCACTCCGCGAACGCGTCTGGCAGCAGCTCGCCGGGCATCCCGAGGGTCCCGTCACCGCGTTGACCCACGCCGGCTGCGCCCTTCTGCTCATCCATGACCGGCCGACGGTCTGGCTGGAGGCGAGCGCGGGATCGGACGAGCGGCTGGCGGCGATGTTGACGGGCGCGTTGGAGGAAGTCCTGGTGCCGCGCTTCGGGGCGCCGGTTCGAGGGCGCGGTGTTCACAGCGGATCGACCGGAGGTACGGCGGCGGGTGTGAACTCCACCCTTGCTGTGAACTCCCCGCTTGCCGTGAACACCCCCACCTCAGCCCACGCTCCCGCCTCCGCCCCCACACCACCCGCCGTGCAAGCCCCCTCCGGCCCCCAACTCCTCCCCTCCGCCCCCCTCCTGCGCGGTGTCGCCGAACTCGCCGCCGAATCGGGTGCCCGCCAGACCTTCGAGTTCCTGCTCGGCCGGCACCTCGACGCCAACCCCCGCCAGTACACGCTCACCCCCACCGAACTCGCCGGCCTGATGGCCGACCTGGCAGGTCCCGCCCGCACCCTCCTCGACCCCGCCTGCGGCACCGGAGCCCTCCTGCGCGCCGTCGCCTCCCGCCCCGACCAGGAGCTCTACGCCCAGGACAGCGCCCCCGACCTCGCCGCGCTCACCGCTCTTCGCCTCGCCCTGCATACACAGGCGACCGTGCGCGGCGCCGCGGGCGACACCCTGCGCGCCGACGCCTACCCCGAGCTGCGGGCCGACGCCGTGCTGTGCCACCCGCCGTTCAACGAACGCAACTGGGGCCACGACGAACTCGCCTACGACCCCCGCTGGGAGTACGGCTTCCCGGCCCGCAACGAATCCGAGCTGGCCTGGGCCCAGCACGCGCTCGCCCGCCTGCGCGACGGCGGTACCGCTGTCCTGCTCATGCCGCCCGCCGCCGCCTCCCGCCGTTCCGGCCGCCGTATCCGCGCCGACCTGCTGCGCCGCGGCGCGCTGCGCGCCGTCGTCGCCCTGCCCCTCGGTGCTGCACCCCCGTACAACATCCCGCTCCACCTGTGGGTGCTGCGCCACCCCGACAAGGCGCCCGCGCAGCCCGAGGTGCTGCTCGCCGACACCGGGCAGTACGCCACCGAGGGACGCGGCGGGCCCGACTGGCGTGCCGTGCGCGAGACCGTGCTCGACGCCTGGGGCGCCTTCGACCGCGCCGGAACGCTCGACGAACGCCCGGGCCTGGCGCGGTCCCTGCCCGTCATCGACCTCCTCGACGACGACGTGGACCTCGCCCCGGCCCGCCATCTGCCGCCCCCGGCCGCGACGGACGGCGCCGGCGCGCTCACCGCCGTACGCGAACGACTCGGCGAGACCCTGCGGCTGACCGCCGACCTCACCCCGCCGCCCGCGGACCACGCACAGCCCGCGCCCCGCTGGCCGTTCACCACCGTCGGTGAACTCGCGCGCGGGGGAGCCCTGGTGCTGCGCACCGGCGGAAACGGCGGTCACGCGCGCGTGCCCGTCCTCACCGACCACGACGTCTTCGCCGGAACCGCCCCCTCCGGCGCCCTCCCCGAGAGCGACGAGGAGGCCGTGCTGACGCAGCCGGGCGACGTCGTCGTGCCGGTGCTCGGCGGCGGCTCGGTGGCGCGCGTGATCGACGACGAGACCGCGGGCGCAGCCCTGGGGCGCAACCTCGCCCTCCTGCGCCCCGATCCCGCGGCCCTCGACCCCTGGTTCCTCGCCGGCTTCCTGCGCGGCACCGCCAACAACCGCCAGGCCAGCAGCTACGCCTCCACAGCAACCCGCCTCGACGTGCGCCGCCTCCAACTGCCCCGCCTGCCCCTGGACGAACAGCGGCGCTACGGCGAACGCTTCCGCGCCCTAGACGACTTCGAGCGCGCCCTGAGGCACGCGGGCCGCCTCGGGGAGCAACTCGTGCGCGGGATGTACGACGGGCTGACGGACGGGACGGTCGCACCGGACTGACACGTTCCCCGTCGTGGCAGGTGCCCGGCACGACAACGGTTCGGTGCAACCCGGGACCGGTTGTCCTTGTCGGCCTATACGCTCGGACGCGGTACTTACGTTCGTCCCATCAGGTCTCCAGGAGCAGCCATGCAGGGCCACGGCTACGCCCCGCCCCAGCCGCGTCGACCCTCGACCGCGGTGTTGGTGCTGCTTCGCGTGGTCTTCGTGGCGGTGGCGATCCTCAGCATCGGCTTTCTGGCGTGGGTGGCGACGCTGCGGGCGGCGATCGTGACCCGCAGGCGGACCGACTGGTTGATCTTCGGCGGATCGCTGGCGGTCCTCGGCATCAGTTTCGGGTTCCTCGCCACCGACCACACCGACGACTTCAGCACGCCGAACGGCAACGCGGGCATGATCATCCTGCTGCTCAACGCCGCGGCCTGTGCCGGCTACTACCTGTACGCGGACATACGCCACTTCGCGCCGTATCCCACCGGCTATGCGATGCCCCCGGCCCCTGGCATGGGCTACGGCTACCCGCAGCCCCCGTCGCCGTACGCGGCCACCCAGCCGCAGACGCCCGTGGTGGCCGCGCCGCCCGTCCCCGTACCGCCGCCCCCGCCGCAGCGACCCGCGCCCGCCCGTATCGACCAGGTGCGTGCCGAACTCGACGAGCTCAGCGACTATCTGCGCCGGCACCCCGGCCACAGCGACGGCAACCACGAGGGCGGAAGGTGACCGTGGCGGCAGGACGGGTCGTCGCCGGCCGCTATGCGCTGTCCACGCTCATCGGGCAGGGCGGCATGGGCCAGGTCTGGACGGCGTACGACCAAAGGCTCGACCGGCGTGTGGCGGTGAAGCTGCTGCGACCCGACAAGGTCGCCGGGCAGGAGGCCGACGAACTGCGCCGCCGCTTCGTGCGCGAGTGCCGGGTGACCGCGCAGGTCGACCACCCCGGGCTGGTCACCGTGCACGACGCGGGCAGCGAGGGCGAGGAGCTGTTCCTCGTCATGCAGTACGTCGACGGCGCCGACCTCTCCGACCACCTCGCCGAGCACGACCCCTACCCCTGGCAGTGGGCGGTCGCGGTCGCCGCGCAACTGTGCGCCGTACTGAGCGCCGTGCACGCCGTGCCGATCGTCCACCGCGACCTCAAGCCGCGCAATGTGATGGTGAAGCAGGACGGCACGGTCACCGTCCTCGACCTCGGCGTCGCCTCCGTGATGGACGCCGACACCACCCGCCTCACCCACACCGGCACCCCCATCGGCTCGCCCGCCTACATGGCCCCCGAGCAGGCGATGGGCGGCGCGGTCGGCCCGTACACCGACCTGTACGCGCTCGGTGTGCTGCTGCACGAACTCCTCAGCGGTGACGTCCCGTTCGCGGGCTCCACGGCACTCGGTGTACTGCACCGGCACCTGTACGAGCCGCCGGTGCCCGTGCGTCGTATCCGCCCCGAGGTCCCCGAGGCCCTCGAAGCCCTGGTGCTGCGCCTGCTCGCCAAGGACCCGCAGCACCGCCCCGCCTCCGCGCAGGAGGTCTACGAACATCTGGCGCTGCTCCTGCCCGCGCGCGGGACGCCCACCGGGGCGCCCCTCGATCCCACCCGCCCCTTCCTCCGCCCGCACGCCCCCTGGCCGGACCGGGCCCGCACCCCCGCGCCCCAGCCGGCCCCGGTCACCCCGGCGGTCGAGAAGGCGGAGAAACCGGACGTCGCCCGCGCCGTCGACGAGGTCAAGCGCCTCCTCGGCGAGGGCCGCATCACCCAGGCCGTCGACATCCTCGGCGCGATCCTGCCCGCCGCCGCCGAACAGCACGGCGAGCACTCCCCGGTCGTCCGCACCCTGCGCAAGCAGTACGCGGCCACCCTCATGGACGACGGCCAGTACCGGCGCGCACTGCCCGAACTGCGCCGCCTCGCCGACGAACGCGCCGCCGAGGCGGGCCAGGCGGACCCGCAGTCGCTGCGCTTCCGCTACGAGGCCGCCCAGTGCCTGGAGTCCCTCGGCGAACCGGCCGCCGCACTCGCCGAGTACCGCGCACTGCTGCCGTACTACGAGAACCAGTACGTGGCCGGTGACCCCGAACTCGCCCACGACGTCCGCCGCCGCATCGGCCACCTCCTTCTCGCCCTCGGCGACCGCGCCGCCGCCCACGACACACTCGCCCGGCTCCTGCTCGACGTGGAGCGCCTGCGCGGCCCCGGCCACCCGCTCGCGGCCGAAATCCGCCGCACCCTGGGGTGGTTGGGGCAGGTGCGCGGCTAGATTTTGCCGAGTCCTGGGAGATTCTTGTGATCTCCGGGGGCTTACGTTGCCCGAACGCATGAGCGGCGCCGGATAGGTTGCCGTTCGCTTTACGCCGGGCAACGCAGAACCGGGCGAGGCACAACCAGGGGTGGGGTACACATGGCCGGCCATCGGCAGTCCAAGAAGCGCAGATACATCACCTGGGCCGCCGCCGGTGCCGCCGTGGTCGCGGGAGCCGGCCTCGCCGCGCAGAGCTCCATGGCCGCCACGACCTGGCCCGCGCAGAAGACGTACACCGGACGCGCCTTCGACACCTGCGCCGCGCCCTCCCTCTCCGCGATGAAGGCCTGGCACACCGGCTTCTACGGCGCCGCAGCCGTCTACGTCGGCGGCAGGAACCGCGGCTGCGCCCAGCCCAACCTCACCGCCTCCTGGGTGAAGTCGGTCAGCACGGTCGGCTGGAAGCTCATCCCGCTCTACGTCGGCGCCCAGCCGCCCTGCCAGTCCGGCTCCAGCCCCGAGAAGATCACCGCCACCACGGCCGCCTCCCTCGGCAGGACCGACGCGGACGACGCCGTCGCCAAGTCCTCCGCGCTCGGCATGAAGGCCGGCAGCCCGATCTACCTGGACATGGAGTCGTACGACATCACGAACACGTCGTGCAACAACGCCGTGCTCACCTACGTCCGCGCCTTCGACAAGGAACTGCGCGCCAAGGTGTACCGCGCCGGTTACTACGGCTTCACCAGCTCCAGCGCGAAGGCGATCGCGAACGCCACCGACAAGACCGACCTGCCGGGCAACCTCTGGTACGCCCTGTGGGACAAGCAGAACACCACGACCGCGGACTGGCCCTTCGGCTCGACCCAGTTCACCGGTCACAGCCGCGGTCACCAGTACCTGGTCAACAGCAAGGAGACGCGGAACGGCTACACGATCACCGTGGACCGCGACGCGTGGGACGCCCCGGTGGCCATCACCGGCTGACCACCGGCACCTGCGGAGGCGCGGCGGTGCCCGAAGTCGTGGTGAATCGTTGGTCGAATGGGTTGGCCACAGCCGACCCACTGCCTACCATCGATCACCGCAAGACCTTGTGCACCGTCGCACAATCTCCTCGGGAGGCTTCCTTGCACCGCCGCCGTCGCACCGCGCTCGTCCTCACCGCCGCGATCGCCGCCGCGGCCCCCCTCCTGACCGCCTGCGGCAGCGATGCGCACCCCGGTGCGGCAGCCGTCGTCGGCGGCCAGCGGATCACCGTGGCGCAGCTCGAGACCCGGGTGAACGAGGTGCGCACGGCGCAGCGGGCGGCCGTGAAGGACGACGCGCAGTACAAGCAGGCCGTCTCGCAGACCGCCGGCCTCACCCGCGACACCCTGCACGGGATGGTCATCGACCGGGTGCTGCACCGCGCCGCCCAGGACGCGGGCGTGAGCGTCACGCCCAAGGAGGTCCAGCAGATGCGCACCGGCCTGGAACGGCAGGTCGGCGGCTCCAAGGCACTGCAGACGGCCTGGCTCCAGCAGTACGGCGTCGCCCCGCAGCGCCTGGACGAGAACCTGCGCCTCCAGCTCGAGGCCCAGAAGCTGGCCCAGGCCCTCGGCGCCGACACCAGCAAGCCGGCCTTCTGGAACGCCCTGTCCAAGGCGTCCAAGGAACTCCACGTCGACCTCAACCCCCGCTACGGCACCTGGGACGTTCAGAAGAGCAGCCGCGTCGACGCGAAGACCCCGTGGGTGCGAGAGGTCACGGCGACCGGTACACAGCAGACGGCGTAACGGTCCTCCAGGGCCGCCGGCCCTGTGGACGGCGGCCCTGCGGACCACAGCCCTGTGGACAACTTCTGGGGCTGTCGGCGGTGTGCGTTACGTTCGGATCGTGAACGCAACCAGCTCCGAACAGGCCCCCGGCCGCATCGTCCTGCTCACCACCAGCCACCGCGTCGCGCCCGGCCTGCTGTCCTGGCCCGCCTGGCAGGCCCTGCACGCCGCCGACCGTGTGCTGTGCTCGGACGGCGCCCACCCGCAGCTGCCGTATCTGCGGGAGGCGGGCATACGGGTCGGCGAGGCCGCCCCCACCGCCGAGGAACTGGTCGACGAGTGCGCGGGCGGCCGCACGGTCGTCGTGGTCGCGACCGGGGAGGGCGAGCCGGCCCTGACCGACGGCCTGGCCCGCCTCGCCGGCTCCGGGCGCGTGCAGATGCCGGACCTGGAGCTGCTCCCCGCCTCCTACGACCTCCCGGGCGCCCGCCTCCTGGACCTCGTCCAGGTCATGGACCGCATCCGTGCCGAGTGCCCGTGGTCGTCCCAGCAGACCCACAAGGGCCTGGCGAAGTACGGCATCGAGGAGGCGTACGAACTCGTCGAGGCGATCGAGGAGGGCGACCGCGACGAACTGCGCGAGGAACTGGGCGACGTCCTGCTCCAGGTGGTCTTCCACGCCCGGATAGCCGAGGAGGACCCGGACGCCCCCTTCTCCGTCGACGACGTGGCCGCCGGCATCGTCACCAAGCTCATCCACCGCCACCCGCACGTCTTCGGTGACGAGACCGCCGCCACGCCCGAGGAGGTCAAGGAGCACTGGCTGCGCACCAAGGCGGTCGAGAAGCAGCGCACCTCGGTGACGGAGGGCATCCCGCTGGGCCAGCCGGGCCTGGCCCTCGCGGCGAAGCTGGCGTCGCGGGTGCGGACGGCGGGCCTGGAGGTTCCGCTGCCCCAACTCGAGGGCGTCGGTTACGAGTTGCTCGCGCTGGCGGTGCGCGCCGAGGCGGCGGGCGTGGACCCGGAGGCCGCGCTGCGGGCGGCGGCCCGGGCCTACCGGGACGCGATCAAGGAGACGGAGGGCCGCAGCCGGTCAGGCGGCGGTGAACCGCACGGGCAGGTCTCGTAGTCCGCGCATGATGAGCCCGCCCCGCCAGCGCAGATCGGCGGGGTCTGCGGCGAGCTCGAGGTCGGGGAGGCGGCGCAGCAGGGTCTCCAGGGCGGTGCGGCCTTCGAGACGGGCCAGGGGGGCGCCGAGACAGTAGTGGATGCCGTGGCCGTATCCGAGGTGCTGGTTGTCCCGGCGGGAGAGGTCGAGTGTGTCGGGCTCCGTGAAGCGGGCGGGGTCGCGGTCCGCCGCGGCCAGGACGACCAGGACGGGGTCGCCGGTGGCGATGCGCTGCCCGCCGATGGTGAGCGGCTCGGTGGCGAAGCGCCAGGTGGCCAGTTCCACGGGGCCGTCGTAACGGAGCAGCTCCTCCATACCGGTGTCGAGCAGTGCGCTCTCACCGCGCCCGATCGACTCCTGGAGCCGCTGCCGCTGCCCGGGATTGCGCAACAGCGCGTAGGTCCCGTTGCCGATCAGGTTGATGGTGGTTTCGAAGCCGGCGAAGAGAAGCACGAAGCACATCGCGGCGGCTTCGTTCTCGGTGAGGTGTTCGCCGTGGTCGGAGGCGCGGATGAGGCCCGAGATCAGGTCCTCGCCGAGGTCGCTCCGCTTGCGGTGGATGAGCTCGGCGAGATAACCGCGGATCTTCTTCACCGAGCGGGCGACGCCGCCGCGCGGGCCTCCGCCGTGCCGGATCATCATCCCCGCCCAGTCGCGGAAGTCGTCCTGGTCCTCGCGCGGGACCCCGAGCAGATCGCAGATCGCATAGATGGGGAGGGGGAACGCGAAGTCGTGGATCAGATCGGCCTCGCCGTGCGGCGCAAACCGGTCGATCAGCCCGTCCGTCAACTCCTGCACGCGCGGCGCGAATTCGGCCACGCGGCGGGGGGTGAACGCCTTGGAGACCAGGCGGCGCAGCCGGGTGTGGTCGGGCGGATCGATATTGAGCAGATGCGTCATCAGATTGGCGCTGCGCTCACCCGGAATACCGGTCCTGCTCTTGCCCTGCGCGTCCTCGGCGTGATGCTCGGGGTTCTTCGAGAGCCGCCCGTCTGCGAGTGCCTGACGTGCGTCGGCGTAGCGGGTCACCAGCCATGCCTCGACCCCGCTGGGAAGTTTCGTCCAGTGGACGGGGGAGTGCTCGCGCAGCCAGGCGTAGGCCGGATACGGGTCGCCGGCGAATTCCCAGGTGAAGAGTTCGGGAGCGGTGTTCGGGACGTTCACAGGGACGACCGTATCGGGAGCCGCCGGTGAACGCGCCGTCGTGGCGAACCGGTCAAAGATGACACGCATTCGAGTCTGTGATCTTCACGTGATCTACGCGGCATTAACTTGTGACAAGTGATCGGCAGCGGTTAGGTTCACGGACCAGCGCGGTGGTCTCGAACGCCTGTCGGTGTCATGCGCCGCGCGGTCACTGCTGTCTTGCGAAAGGTCTCCGCATGCTCTCCGGGAACGGTCGACACCGTCGCCCCCGTCAGGCTCCGGCTCTCCTCGTCGCGGCCGGAGTGACCGGCTCCGCCATCGCGATCCCGCTCTTCGCCGCGGGCGGCGCCAGCGCAGCCGACGGCACCACGTGGGACAAGGTGGCCCAGTGCGAGACGGGCGGCTCCTGGAGCGAGAACAGCGGCAACGGGTTCTACGGCGGGCTCAAGTTGACCCAGGAGAACTGGGAGAAGTACGGCGGCCTCGACTACGCGCCCAGTGCCGACCTCGCCAGCCGCAATCAGCAGATAGCCGTCGCCGAGAAGCTCCTGGACGACCAGGGCGTCGGCGCCTTCCATACCTGCGGACTGACCTCCGGGCTGACCAAGGACTCCGGTTCGGCCGACATTGACACCGGTGTACTGGACGGCGGTTCCGGTTCGTCCGATTCCTCCGGAGCATCCGGCTCAACTGGTCTGTCCAACTCCTCGGGCAGCGCTTCCGATGAGTCCTCTTCGTCGGATTCGTCCTCCGGCTCGTCCTCCAGTGCCTCCCCTTCGTCCTCCGCGAGTACGACGGACAACTCCACCGAATCCGGCACATCTGCCTCGCCGTCCACCTCTCCGTCCAAGAAGGCGACGGGCAACTCGCAGGGCGGCGACAGCTCGTCCACGGGCAAGGTGAAGGGTGGCGACTCGGACAATTCCGAGCCGCCGGCGGCCACTTGGAACCTCGTCGACACCGGCGCGATCGGCACCGGCCGCCACCGTGGCGCCAGCGCCGACGAGGCCGCCGACAGGACGAAGACCGACAGCCGCACGGACGACACGTACACCGTCCACGCCGGCGACACCCTCGCCTCCATCGCCGACTCCCTTGACCTGGACGGCGGGTGGCGGGCGCTCTACGCCGAGAACAAGAAGGCCATCGGCACCGACCCGAATCACATCTTCGCCGGTCAGACCCTGAAACTCGGTACCGAATAGGGCGAAAAACAACGGGAGTTCACGTCACATTTCGCCACTGAATGTCCGGTTTGGTGAAAGTGTGGGATGAGTCTCAGAAGCCCTGATCGTCTTTGAAATTCGACGGATCGCGTGTCTACCGTCGTCACCGCTCGTCAACACGAGCCCCGGCTGCCGCAACGCCGAATCCTGCCAGCGGCCGTACGGGAACAGTCGTCGCTTAACAGCGCCGTAGGCAGGAGCGGGGGACCCAAGGTAAGTGCCTGCCCGGGCAGTTGACGGGCGGCTAGGGGTGTAGCCGTGTCTCGTGAAAGCGAGGGCACGGCCGGGCAACTCAACCGGCCCGAACCCGACAGCTCACCTCGCAGGCGTCGGTGAGGGGATCGAACCATGCTGTTTTCCGGTAAGGGCAAGCACCGTCGTCCGTCCAAGGCCACCCGCGCCGCCGCGCTGGCCGGCGTCACCGGTGTCGCCATCGCCGCTCCGCTGATGGCGGCCGGCAACGCCTCCGCCGCCACCGCCTCCGAGTGGGACAAGGTCGCCCAGTGCGAGTCCGGCGGCAACTGGTCCATCAACACCGGGAACGGCTACTACGGCGGCCTGCAGTTCTCCGCCTCCACCTGGGCCGCGTACGGCGGCACGCAGTACGCCGCGCAGGCCAACCAGGCCAGCAAGTCCCAGCAGATAGCCGTCGCCGAGAAGGTCCTCGCCGCGCAGGGCAAGGGTGCCTGGCCGGTCTGCGGCACCGGCCTGTCCGGCGCCGCCTACAACGGCGGCAGCGCCTCCGGCAGCTCCAGCAGCTCGTCCTCCAGCAGCAGCCACTCCTCCGAGCAGAGCGCCTCCCGCTCCACCGAGCGCCCGACGGTCAAGAAGTCGACGAAGACCGTCACCACCCCGACCGGCAAGAAGGTCAAGAAGGGCGACGGCGAGTACAAGGTCGTCAAGGGCGACACCCTCAGCTCGATCGCCGAGAAGCACGGCGTCAAGGGCGGCTGGCAGAAGCTGTTCAAGCTGAACAAGGACATCGTCTCGGACGCCGACCTCATCTACCCGGGCCAGCAGCTGCACCTGAAGTGACACAGGGCTGACGGCCGGCTGAACCACAGCGCCCTCACAGCCGTGTCCCCCATCATGGCGGACACGTGAGGGTCACCCCCGTCCCCCACGGGCTCCCCGCTCCGGTGCGTGTTCCCCCGTACGCACCGGGGCGGGGTTCTTTTTGCTCCCGCTCTTTGTTCCGTTCGGAAACAATTTACTCTCGGTTCTGCCCAAGAGGTGGTCGGCAACGTGGCCGATCGGCCTCAGGCGGTTAGGCTCATCCCGCAGAGCCACCGCGCTACTGCCGTAGCCGTGTCACATCCAAGAAGGAGATGCTCGTGCCGTCCATCGACGTCGTCGTAGCCCGGGAAATCCTGGACTCCCGAGGCAACCCCACGGTCGAGGTCGAGGTCGGCCTCGACGACGGCAGCACGGGTCGTGCCGCCGTCCCGTCCGGCGCCTCCACGGGTGCCTTCGAGGCCATCGAGCTCCGCGACGGTGACCCCAACCGCTACCAGGGCAAGGGTGTCGAGAAGGCCGTCCTCGCCGTCATCGAGCAGATCGGCCCGGAGCTGGTCGGCTACGACGCCACCGAGCAGCGCCTGATCGACCAGGCCATGTTCGACCTGGACGCCACCGACAACAAGGGCTCCCTCGGCGCCAACGCCATCCTCGGCGTCTCCCTCGCCGTCGCCCACGCGGCCTCCGAGGCCAGCGACCTGCCGCTCTTCCGCTACCTGGGCGGCCCGAACGCGCACCTGCTGCCGGTGCCGATGATGAACATCCTGAACGGCGGCTCGCACGCCGACTCCAACGTGGACATCCAGGAGTTCATGATCGCCCCGATCGGCGCGGAGTCCTTCTCCGAGGCCCTGCGCTGGGGCGCCGAGGTCTACCACACCCTCAAGAAGGTGCTGAAGACCAAGGGCCTGTCCACCGGCCTCGGCGACGAGGGCGGCTTCGCCCCGAACCTGGAGTCCAACCGCGCCGCGCTCGACCTCATCATCGAGGCCATCAAGCAGGCCGGCTACGTCCCCGGCGAGCAGATCGCGCTCGCGCTCGACGTCGCCGCGTCCGAGTTCTACAAGGACGGCAAGTACGAGTTCGAGGGCAAGTCCCGCTCGGCCGCCGAGATGACCGAGTACTACGAGGAGCTCGTGGCGGCCTACCCGCTCGTCTCCATCGAGGACCCGCTGTTCGAGGACGACTGGGCCGGCTGGAAGGTCATCACCGACAAGCTGGGCGACAAGGTCCAGATCGTCGGCGACGACCTGTTCGTCACCAACCCGGAGCGCCTGGCCCGCGGCATCGAGGAGGGCACCGCCAACGCCCTGCTCGTCAAGGTGAACCAGATCGGCTCGCTGACCGAGACCCTGGACGCCGTCGAGATGGCCCAGCGCAACGGCTTCAAGTGCATGATGTCCCACCGCTCCGGCGAGACCGAGGACGTCACCATCGCCGACCTCGCCGTCGCGGTGAACTGCGGCCAGATCAAGACCGGCGCCCCGGCCCGCTCGGACCGCGTCGCCAAGTACAACCAGCTGCTGCGCATCGAGGAGATCCTCGACGACGCCGCGGAGTACGCGGGCCGCAGCGCCTTCCCCCGCTTCAAGGGCTGACCCAAGGCTCAACGGCTGCCCCACTCTGGGCTAAGCCTTAGCCAGTCGTACGTACGTCCCCGTACCGGTCCCGTACCGTGTGCGGGGACGTACGCGCGTGTGACGGGAGGCGGGGAAACATGGCCGTGAAGGACCGGGACCGGTTCTCCACCGCGACCAGGATCAGGCTGCTCGGCGAGCAGACGGCGGCCCGGGTCTACCGCTCCCAGACCAAGCGGCAGGCCCGCCGGTCGCGGCTGACCGGCAGGGCGGCGCTGCTCGCCCTGGTGCTGTGCTCGATGGTGGTGGCCCTCGCGTACCCCATAAGGCAGTACGTCTCCCAGCGCTCCCAGATCGCCGATCTCCAGCGGCAGAAGGAGCAGGCCAGGGCGCGGGTCGAGCAGCTGCGCGACCTGAAGGCGCGCTGGCAGGACGACGAGTACGCCGAGCAGCAGATCCGGCTGCGGCTGCACTACGTGCTGCCCGGGGAGACCAGTTACGTCGTGATCGACCCGAGCACGGCCAAGCAGTCGCGCTTCGAGCAGGGCGCGGGCCACCGCCCCTGGTACACGAACGTCTGGGACGGGGTCGACAAGTCGGACGCCTCCGACCAGTGATCAGACCCTCCGACCAGTGAACCGACAGAGGAATTCAGTACAGGCATGGATACGCCCCCGCCGCCCACCCCGCGCACCGAGCCCACCGACGCCGACGTCGAGGCCTTCAAGCAGCAGCTCGGGCGGCCGCCGCGCGGGCTGCGCGCCATCGCGCACCGCTGCCCCTGCGGCCAGCCGGACGTCGTGGAGACGGCCCCCCGCCTGCCGGACGGCACGCCCTTCCCGACGACGTACTACCTGACGTGCCCGCGCGCCGCCTCGGCGATCGGCACGCTGGAGGCGAACGGCGTCATGAAGGAGATGACGGAGCGGCTCGGGACCGACCCGGAACTCGCCGCCGCCTACCGCGCCGCACACGAGGACTACATCGCGCGCCGTGACGCCATCGAGGTCCTGGAGGGCTTCCCGAGCGCGGGCGGCATGCCCGACCGGGTGAAGTGCCTGCATGTGCTGGTGGGCCACTCGCTGGCCGCGGGCCCCGGCGTCAACCCGCTGGGCGACGAGGCGATCGCGATGCTGCCGGAGTGGTGGCTGAAGGGACCGTGCGTGCAGCCGTTGGTGGCCCCCGACCCGGCGGACGAGCTCCCCGGCGAGGAGGGCGAGGTCACCGACCCCACCGAGGCCCGCAGCGGCTTCTTCGCGCACGCCCCCCTCGTCCCCGCCGGCTTCAGTCGGGTCGCCGCCGTCGACTGCGGTACGAACTCCATCCGGCTGCTGGTCGCGGACGTGAACCCGGCGACGGGCGAACTGCTGGAGCTCGACCGGCGCATGACCATCGTGCGGCTCGGACAGGACGTGGACCGGACCGGCCGACTGGCCCCCGAGGCCCTGGAGCGGACGTTCGCGGCGTGCCGCGACTATGCCGAGGTGATCCGCGAACTCGGCGCCGAGAAGGTGCGGTTCGTGGCCACGTCGGCCTCCCGGGACGCCTCGAACCGCGACGACTTCGTACGGGGCGTCGTGGACATCCTGGGTGTCGAGCCCGAGGTCATCTCCGGCGAGCAGGAGGCCGAGTTCTCCTTCACCGGGGCGACCAAGGAACTGAAGGGGCGTGACGACCTCGACCGTCCCTACCTGGTGGTCGACATCGGCGGCGGCTCCACCGAGTTCGTCGTCGGCGAGGAGCATGTGCGCGCGGCGCGCTCCGTCGACGTCGGGTGCGTGCGGATGACCGAGCGGCACCTCGTCCGGGACGGCTCCGTCACCGACCCGCCCACCGAGGAGCAGATCGCGGCCATGCGCGCTGACATCGAGCGGGCCCTCGACCTCGCCGAGGAGACGGTCCCGCTGCGCGAGGCGCGCACGCTGGTCGGGCTCGCCGGATCCGTGACGACCGTGTCGGCGATCGCGCAGGAGCTGCCCGAGTACGACTCGGAGCGCATCCACCACTCCCGGATCTCCCGCGACAAGGTCCGCGAGATCACCCAGTGGCTGCTGCACTCCACCCACGCCGAGCGCGCGGCCGTCCCCTCCATGCACCCGGGGCGCGTCGACGTCATCGCCGCGGGGGCCCTCGTACTGCTCTCGATCATGGAGCGGACCGGGGCCGAGGAGGTCGTCGTGAGCGAGCACGACATCCTCGACGGCATCGCCTGGTCGGTGGCGTAGCTCTCTCTTATTACCGATCGGTAGCTCTCGGACGAGCAGGTCGGATAGCGTATGAGCGTGTCCAGGGGGCCGTTCGGGGCCCCTTGGCGACACGCCGCCAGGAAAGTTCGTGAAGTTCTTCACAAGGAATTCCGCCCTGTGGAAGCACGAAAAGGGGCCGGTTGGGCCTTCCGGGGTCCCAACAGGCCCTTGAACGTGTTCAGAAGGGGTAGGAGAAGCTGCCCTGGAGGGCGCTCACGAGGGGGTGTCACGGAGGGCTCACGACGCCTCCGATGACACGGAGAGGCAGCTCACGCGGCATTGACAACGGGACGTACCGCCCCGCCGGGTCCGCGCCGTGACATGGCCCGCGACAGCGAGTCGCGGAGGATAACACACCCCCTGCAAGAGCTTGTGAAGGGGCGCACGAGCGACCCCCCTGGGGCAGGTGGATACTCGATGGCATGAGCACCACGGAGCGTCCCAGGATCCTCGTAGTAGGCGGTGGGTACGTAGGCCTGTACGCAGCTCGGCGCATCCTCAAGAAGATGCGCTACGGCGAGGCGACCGTCACGGTCGTCGACCCCCGGTCGTACATGACCTACCAGCCCTTCCTCCCCGAAGCCGCCGCCGGCAACATCTCCCCGCGCCACGTCGTCGTCCCGCTGCGACGCGTGCTGCCGAAGGCGGAGGTTCTCACCGGCCGGGTCACCACCATCGACCAGGACCGCAAGGTCGCCACGATCTCGCCGCTGGTCGGCGAGGCGTACGAGCTGCCTTTCGACTACCTGGTGATCGCGCTCGGCGCGGTCTCCCGCACCTTCCCGATCCCCGGCCTCGCCGAGCAGGGCATCGGCATGAAGGGCATCGAGGAGGCCATCGGCCTGCGCAACCACGTCCTCGAGCAGCTGGACAAGGCCGACTCCACGAACGACGAGGAGATCCGCCGCAAGGCGCTCACCTTCGTCTTCGTCGGCGGCGGCTTCGCCGGTGCCGAGACCATCGGTGAGGTCGAGGACCTGGCCCGCGACGCGGCCAAGTACTACAAGAACGTGTCCCGCGAGGACATGCGCTTCATCCTCGTCGACGCCGCCGACAAGATCCTTCCCGAGGTCGGCCCCAAGCTGGGCACCTACGGCAAGGAGCACCTGGAGAGCCGCGGTGTGGAGATCTACCTCTCCACCTCGATGGACTCCTGCGTCGACGGGCACGTCGTGCTGAAGAACGGCCTCGAGGTCGACTCCAACACCATCGTCTGGACCGCCGGCGTCAAGCCGAACCCGGTCCTGTCCCGCTACGGCCTGCCGCTCGGCCCCCGCGGTCACGTCGACTGCGCCCCGACCCTCCAGGTCCAGGGCACCGACTACATCTGGGCCGCCGGCGACAACGCCCAGGTCCCGGACCTCGTCGGCCGCAAGGCCGGCAACGAGAACGCCTGGTGCCCGCCGAACGCGCAGCACGCGCTGCGTCAGGCCAAGGTCCTCGGCGACAACGTGATCTCCGGTATGCGGGGCTTCCCGCAGAAGGACTACAGCCACGGCAACAAGGGCGCGGTTGCGGGTCTCGGCCTGCACAAGGGCGTCGCGATGATCGTCATGGGCAAGATGAAGATCAAGCTCAAGGGCCGTCTCGCCTGGTACATGCACCGCGGCTACCACGGTCTGGCCATGCCGACCTGGAACCGCAAGGTCCGCGTCTTCGCCGACTGGACCCTCGGCATGTTCCTCAAGCGCGAGGTCGTCTCCCTCGGTGCGATGGAGCATCCTCGCGAGGAGTTCTACGAGGCCGCCAAGCCGGCCCCGGTCGCTGCCGCGCCCAAGGAGAAGACCGAGGCCAAGGCCTCCTGACCGGCTGCGGTCGCTGAACCGTCCGAAGGACCTCCCGCCATCCGTGGTGCGGGAGGTTCTTCGGCGTTTCCGGGGCTGTGACGGGCTGAAAGACAACCGCCCGCCGGACTGAAAACGCACAGCTGTAACGCGCACGGGGGACTGTGCAGACACTCCTTTTTGTTTATACGTGGTGTTGGACATTCCGGGAGTGCTGTCACGGAGGTGTGCGCCATGGCCGACGCCGCACTGCGGCTGAAGAGCCTCGTCGAACAGTTGCTGGGGGTCCCGCTCCCGGTGCGCATCCGCGCCTGGGACGGTTCGCAGGCAGGGCCGCCGGGCGCACCGGCGCTGGTCGTGCGGAATCGGCGGGCGGTACGGCGGCTGCTGTTCAAGCCGGGGGAGCTGGGGCTCGCACGCGCCTGGGTCGCCGGGGACCTGGACATCGAGGGGGATCTCTACGCCGCCCTCGACCTGATGTCGGAGCTCGTGTGGGAGCGCGGGGAGGACGCCAGGAGCCTGTTGCAGATGGTGCGCGACCCGGAGGTGCGCGCCGCCGCCCGCGGCCTCGTGAAGGTCGCCGGTCTCCCGCTGCCGCCCGCCCCGCCCCGCGAGGAGGTCCGCAGAGCCCGCACCCATCTGCACACCAAGCGCAGCGACCGGCGCGCCATCAGCCACCACTACGACGTCGGCAACGACTTCTACGAGATCGTCCTCGGCCCGTCGATGGTCTACTCGTGCGCCTACTGGCCCACCCCGGACGCCACCCTTGAGGACGCCCAGCGCGACAAGCTCGAACTCATCTGCCGCAAGCTCGATCTGACAGCCGGTCAGCGGCTGCTCGACGTCGGCTGCGGCTGGGGCTCGCTGGCCATCCACGCCGCCCGCGAGTACGGCGTGAGCGTCGTCGGCGTCACGCTGTCGCAGGAGCAGGCCGCGTACGCCCGTAAGCGCGTCGCGGGCGAGGGGCTGACCGACCGGGTCGAGATCCGGGTGCAGGACTACCGGGACGTCCCCGACGGGCCCTACGACGCCATCGCCTCCGTCGGCATGGCAGAACATGTGGGCGCCGAAAGGTACCTGGAGTACGCCGAGGACCTGTACCGCCTCCTGAAGCCCGGTGGACGGCTGCTCAACCACCAGATCGCGCGTCGGCCGCAGCGCGACGAATCCTCGTACAGCGTCGACGAGTTCATCGACGCCTATGTCTTCCCCGACGGTGAGCTCGCCCCCCTCGGCAGCACCGTCGGGCAACTGGAGCGCGCCGGGTTCGAGGTGCGGGACGTGGAGGCGATCCGCGAGCACTACGGCCTCACCCTGCGCCGCTGGGTGGCCAACCTCGAGGCCGACTGGGCCCGGGCGATGCGGCTGGCCGGGCCCGGCCGCGCCCGCGTCTGGCGGCTGTACATGGCCGCCTGCGCCCTCGCCTTCGAGCGCAACCGCATCGGCGTCAACCAGGTGCTGGCCGTGCGGACACCGGAGGGCGGCGACTCCGGGATGCCGCTGCGCGCCCGTACCTGGGGGGCGTGAGTCCCGTACGTACGAAGGGGCCCCGTTCGGCGAGCGAACGGGGCCCCGACTCGGGTACGGCTACTCGGACTTGATCGCCGTCAGCATGTTCAGCCGCGCCGCCCGGCGGGCCGGCCACAGGGCCGCCAGGACGCCGACCGTCGCCGCCAGCAGAAGGAAGACGGCCATCCGAGCCCAGGGCAGGACCAGTTCGTACGTCGCCATCTTCGTGCCGAGGAGTTCGCCGGCCGCCCAGCCGAAGAACACGCCCAGGCCGATGCCGAGCACCCCGCCGAAGAGCGAGATGACGAGCGACTCCAGACGGACCATCCGCTTGATGCTCTTGCGGTCCAGGCCGATGGCGCGGAGCATGCCGATCTCCTGCGAGCGCTCGAAGACCGACATGGCCAGGGTGTTGATGACACCGAGGACCGCGACGATCACCGCCATGGCGAGCAGGCCGTAGAGCATGTTCAGCATCAGGGTGAACATCTTCGCGATGTCGTCGGACAGGTCCTGCTTGCTCTGGACCTTGATGGCCGGGTTGGTGCCGAGGGCCTTCTCCAGGGTGTCCTTGGTCGCGTCCGAGGCGCCGCCCGCCGTCTTGACCAGGACCCGCATGTCGCCGGGGTCGGTCATGTGCGGGGTGACGACGTTCTTGTCGAGCAGGATGCCCTGGATCAGGTCGTTGCCCTCGTAGATGCCGGAGACCGTCAGACGGGAGGACTTGCCGTCCTCGTAGTGCGCGGTGAAGGCCGAACCTGCCTTCCAGCCATGGGACTTGGCGGTGTCCTCGTCGACGACGACCTGCGTGCCGCCCACCTTGAAGGTGCCGCCCGCGACCTTGAGGTCGGTCAGGCCGGCGATCGCCGGGCCGGTCACTCCGGTCAGGGACTCGCCCGTGCCGTCGATGCGCGAATAGACGTTGCGCAGAGGGCTGGTGGCGGTCACTCCGTCAGTGGTGTTCAGCTTGTTGTCGACGTCCGGGGAGAGCTCGTTGCCGTTCGCCATGGAGACGACGTAGTCGGCCTTGATGGCGGACGAAGCCATCTTGTCGATCGACTTCTGCAGGCTGCCCGCCATCACCGTCATGCCGGTGATGAGGGTGAGCCCGATCATGAGCGCGGAGGCGGTGGCGGCCGTGCGGCGCGGGTTGCGCACCGAGTTCTGGCGGGCCAGCTTGCCCGAGACGCCGAAGATCCTGAGGACCGGTGCCGCGGCCGCGATCAGCGGGCGGGACAGCAACGGCGTGAGGATGAAGACACCGATGATGAGCAGGACCGCGCCGAGACCCATCGGGCCCTGGCCGTCCGAGCCGTCCATCGTCGTGGCCGCCAGGACGGTCGCGACGCCCGCGGCGCTGAACAGCGCGCCCAGCGTGTTGCGCAGCACCAGCGACTTGGTGGTCGCCTTCGCGTGGACGCTGCTCATCGCGGCGACCGGCGGGATCTTCGCGGCCCGGCGGCCGGGCAGCCAGGCGGCCAGCATGGTGATGACGACGCCCACCGCGAGGGCGGTCCCGACCGTGCCGGGCGTGATGACCAGCGGCCCGTCCGGGACCGTGGCGCCCAGCGTGTTCATCAGGGAGCGCAGTCCGGCGCCGATGCCGATGCCCGCGACCAGTCCGGTCACGCCGGCGACCACGCCGACCACGAAGGCCTCGATCAGCACGGAGCGGGTGACCTGGCGGCGGGAGGCACCGACGGCACGCAGCAGGGCCAGTTCCTTGGTGCGCTGGGCGACCAGCATGGTGAAGGTGTTGGCGATGATGAACGTGCCGACGAACAGCGCGATACCCGCGAACACCAGCAGGCCCTGCTTCAGCCCGCTCATCGACGAGGAGATCTGCTCGGCCTGGTCGTCTGCGAGCTTCTTGCCCGTGGTGGTCTCGACGAGCTTCGTCCCGAGGGCGTTGTCCAGTCCGGCCTTCAGCGCGGTCTGGGAGGTGCCGGAGGCGGCCTTCACATCGATCTCGTCGTACGTGCCGGGCTTGCCGAACAGCTTCTGGGCGGTGGCCGTGTCGTAGAGGGCGAGGCTGCCGCCCGCGGCGACGTTGCCGTCGTCGGTGGTGAAGATGCCGCTGATGGTCGGGGTCAGGACCGGGCCGTTCACGGACAGGCGGACCTTGTCGCCGACCTTGTACCCGGCGCGCTCGGCCGTCTTCGCGTCGATGGCGACCTGGTTCGCGCCGTGCGGCGCACTGCCGGACTTCAGCGGGTACCGGGCGTCCTTGTCCCCCCAGTAGTTGCCGCCCTGGGACTGGAAGCCGCCGCCGATGAGCTTGCCGTCCTTGTCGGCGAGGGCGGTGAAGCCGTTGACGACGCCGACCGCGGACGCGACCCCCGGTACCTTCGCGCTCTTGTCGAGCATGGCCTGGGTCAGCTCGGGCGTCTTGCTGATCGTGTTGCCCTCGTCCTCCTGGGACTTGGCGGACACGGCCACGTCGACCCGGTCGAAGCCCTTGGCCGAACTGTTCTGGTAGGCATCCGAGATGGTGTTGGTGAAGACCAGGGTTCCCGACACGAACGCGACGCCGAGCATCACGGCGAGCACGGTCATCAGCAGCCTGGCCTTGTGCGCGAGTACGTTGCGCAGGGCGGTGCGGAACATCAGCTGGTACGGCCCTTCGCGTCGAACTGCTTCATGAAGTCGAGGACCGTCTCGGCCGTCGGGCCGTACATGTGGTCGACGATCCGCCCGTCCGCCAGGAAGACCACCCGGTCCGCGTACGCAGCCGCCACCGGGTCGTGGGTCACCATGACCACCGTCTGCCCCAACTCCCGTACGGAGTTGCGCAGGAAGCCCAGTACCTCGGCGCCGGAGCGGGAGTCGAGGTTTCCGGTCGGCTCGTCGCCGAAGATGATGTCGGGCCGGGAGGCGAGCGCGCGGGCCACGGCGACGCGCTGCTGCTGGCCGCCGGAGAGCTGGGCCGGGCGGTGACCGAGACGGTCCCGCAGCCCCACCATGTCGATGACCCTCTCCAGCCACTGCTTGTCGGGCTTGCGGCCCGCGATGTCCATCGGGAGGGTGATGTTCTCCAGGGCCGTCAGCGTCGGCAGCAGGTTGAACGCCTGGAAGATGAAGCCGATCTTGTCCCGGCGCAACTTGGTGAGCTGCTTGTCCTTGAGCGAGCCCAGCTCGGTCTCGCCGATGCGTACGGAGCCGGAGGAGAAGGTGTCGAGACCGGCCACACAGTGCATCAGCGTGGACTTGCCCGATCCGGAGGGGCCCATGATCGCGGTGAACTCGGCCTGCCGGAAGTCGACGGAGACCCGGTCGAGGGCGACCACCTGGGTCTCGCCCTGTCCGTAGATCTTCGAGAGATCCGTGGCTCGTGCGGCCACGGTGCTGGTGGACCGGTCGGCGACGGGTGTGGTGGTCACGGAAAGGAACTCCTCGTGGGACGACGTCTTGAAGGGGACGTGTTCCATCGTGGTGGCCGGAGTCTGCCGTGTAGTCAGCCGCTGTTCCGGTTCCCGGGGGCGACTTCGGAGGGACCCGGGTCCGCCGTGTCATACCTGGGGATGACGGGGACCCCTGACGCCCGTGCGTCGGCGGCCCCGACAAGCGCTTGCGTCGAGAACCGGTGGAGCACCCTCGTTCGGGCGGTGAAATTCCGTCATTCCGCATGCACCGCCGACCGTCGCACGCAAGGCTATTGGCAAGTGCGGATGGCCCGTTCCATGGGCTGATGCACCCTCAGACGTCAATAAAATAAGACAACATCGGTCCCCCGTTCGGCTGTTCGGGGGATGTATCCCGATAGGCTCGGAACCTCGACGCGGAGCCCATGGCCTGCCCGGATGGTGGAATGCAGACACGGCGAGCTTAAACCTCGCTGCCCCTACGCGGGCGTGCCGGTTCAAGTCCGGCTCCGGGCACCACCATGTCGTCGATGCGTGGCGATCCCTGCACCCTGCATTGAAGACTTCACCGCGCGACCCGTTGACATCGGGCGTGAGCGGACGGAAACTCACGACAGGAAATTGGTGAAGTAAATTTCACTGGACGAACTCGCTTGACGCCATCACGACGCCGCGACGATCAAAGGATGCAGGGATGCGCACCACCGTCGGCATCATCGGAGCCGGCCCCGCCGGCCTCCTCCTCGCCCGGCTGCTCCACAACGCCGGCATCGACTCGGTCGTGCTCGAGAGCCGCGACCGCGCCTACGTCGAGCAGCGCCAGCGCGCCGGGATCCTGGAGCAGGGCACGGTGGACGTGCTGCGCGCGGCCGGCGCCGCGGAGCGCATGGACCGCGAGGGGCTGCGTCACGACGGCATCGAGCTGCGGTACGCGAAAAAGCGCCACCGGGTGGACTTCCCCGCCCTCACCGGCGGCCGGTCCGTGATGGTGTACGCCCAGACCGAGGTGTGCAAGGACCTCATCGCCCTGCAGCTCAAGGAGGGCGGCCCGCTGCTGTTCGAGGCGGAGGCGCTGGCCGTCGAGGACGCGGACGGCGACAGGCCGCGCGTCCGGTTCCGGCACGAGGGCCGCGAGTCCGTCCTGGAGTGCGACTACGTCGTCGGCTGCGACGGCTTCTGGGGCGTGGCCCGGCAGGCGGTCCCCGTCTCGCTCTCCCGTGTCTTCGAGCGGACGTACCCCTTCGGCTGGCTCGGCATCCTCGCCGACGTGCCGCCCTCGCACGACGAGCTCGTCTACGCCCGCCACGACCGCGGCTTCGCCCTCCTGTCCATGCGCTCCCCGTCCGTCTCCCGCCTCTACCTCCAGGTGCCCGAGGGCACGGACGCCGAGAGCTGGAGCGACGAGGAGATCTGGGCCGAGCTGGAGCGCCGATTCGAGACCGAGGACGGGTGGCGGCTGGAGCGCGGGCCGATCACCCAGAAGTCCGTGACCCCCATGCGGTCGTACGTCCATGAGCCCATGCGGTACGGCCGGCTCTTCCTCGCTGGCGACGCGGCGCACATCGTGCCGCCGACCGGGGCGAAGGGGCTGAACCTGGCCGTGGGGGACGTCGTGACGTTCGCGCGGGCGCTGACGCACCAGAAGGACACCGGTTCGGCGGAGCTGCTCGACGCCTACTCCGAGACCTGTCTGGGCCGGGTCTGGCAGGCCGAGCGGTTCTCGTACGACATGACGACCCTGCTGCACCGTGCCCCGGACGCCACCCCCTTCGAGGACCGGCTGCAGCTCGCCCGGCTGGAGCGCATCGCCTCCTCGCGGGCGGCCGAGACCGACCTCGCCGAGGGGTACACGGGCTTCCCGCTCCACTGACGTACGGACGGCCGCGTACGGATGGCGTAAGCAGCTGATCTCCGACGGGTTCCGGCCATGTCGCAGCTTGGTCATGAATGGGGCCCCGCGGTGAGGGGAATCACGGATCCGCGTAGCGTGTTGCGCACCACGACGAGGGAAAGATCCTCCCCAAGCACTAGGGTCAATCCTTTGCCTACCCATTACCCTTGATGCTCAAGGCCGCGCACGGCGGCCATGGAGGAGTGCAATGAGGAGCAGAAACCCGGTCTTCTCGCGACGGGGGTTCAGCCGCGACAACGGCTACGCGGGCTTCAACGCCGCGCCGCAGGCCGGGGGACCCGCCGTCACCACGCAGGGCACCCCGTACGCCCAGCCGACCGGCAACCCGTACGCCCAGAACCCCTACGCCCAGCAGGACCTGCAGCAGGGCGCCCCGCCGCAGGCGCCGGCCACCACCGGCCGGATGACGATGGACGACGTCGTCCTGCGCACGGCGACGACGCTCGGCACGCTGATCGTGACGGCCGCGCTCGCCTGGGCGCTGCTGCCGGTCGACGACGCCAACATCAGCCGGTCCTACGGCATCGGCATCGGCGCCGCGCTGATCGGCATGGTCCTGGCGTTCGTCCAGTCCTTCAAGCGCACGGCCTCGCCGGCGCTGATCCTTTCGTACGCGGCGTTCGAGGGTGTCTTCCTCGGCGTCGTCTCCAGCATCGTCGACAACCGCATCGCGAGCGGCGCGGCCATGCAGGCCGTGATCGGCACGATGGCGGTCTTCGCCGCGGTGCTGGTCGCCTACAAGGCCGGCTGGATCCGCGTCAACCGCCGCTTCTACGGCTTCGTGATGGCGGCCGCGCTCGGCTTCGTGCTGCTGATGATGGTGAACATGCTGTTCGCCGTCTTCGGCGGCGGTGACGGCCTCGGCTTCCGCAGCGGCGGGCTCGGCATCTTCTTCGGCGTCATCGGCGTCATCCTCGGCGCCTGCTTCCTCGCCCTGGACTTCAAGCAGGTCGAGGACGGCATCGCCTACGGCGCGCCGAAGGGCGAGGCGTGGCTGGCGGCCTTCGGCCTGACGCTGACGCTGGTGTGGATCTACATGGAGTTCCTGCGGATCATCGCGATCCTCAACAGCAACGACTAGCCGTACGGCTGGTTCGGCTGACATGAGAAGGGCCCCGGGCTGTCACATTATGCGGCTTCCGCCGCGTGGTACCCGGGGCCCTTCTCCGTCGTCCAGACAGTGCGCGCCTAGAGGAATTTGCGCGCGGCCCTCCTCAGGTCGTACTCATGAACAATCGCCTTGGCGTGGCCGTACGCCAGATTGTGCTCGTGGCGGAGCCAGCTGACCTTCTCCTCGAAGTTGAAGAGAGCCGGGCCATCTTCGACGGCGCGAAGCCAGTCGGAGACTTCACGGCCGGTGCAGTGGGGGATGCGGGCGAGCAGGTTGCGATGGGTCTCCTCGGAGAAGACTTGGGACATCGGCGCCTCCGGACGCAAAGGGGTTGTAAGCCGGTCCTTCAGGTCACCGTGCCTGAGCGTTCGCCCGTTGGCAACAGTCGGGATGCGACGCGTACGCTCCACTCCGTGGTTGATACGACGCCCTTGACTCGTGCCGTTGATCACTTTGCCGACCGTTTGAGGGCCGCACCTCAGAGTCGGCTGCAGCGGGGCGCTGCCGCCGAGGCCCTGCAATTGGCGAGGGAGATGGCCCGGCGGGCCCAGGCCGTGGAGGAACCCGGCGTGGAGCCGCGGGAGATGCCCGACGCCGGGATGTTCGCCGCCGCCGACCAAATCACCGTCGCCGTGCATGACTTGGCCCTCGTGCTCAGTGACGAGGGCCAGGTGGAAGAAGCTGTGCGGTTGGTGGAGGAGGCGCAGAAACGCGCCGGGGTGTGATCCCTAGAGGGACGCTATGACCCTGTCCGCCAGGATGTAGACGTTCTCCTCGCCGCACTCGAACGTCAGCGTGTACGCGCCCGAGATGCCCGAACCGCCCAGCAGGACCGGGGTTTCGCCCGCCCGCAGGGCCGCGGCGAGGCGTTCTGCCGTTTCGCGGTGGCCCGGGGTCATGCAGAGGGTGGTGCCGTCGGCGAAGACGTAGACGTCGAGGGTGCCCAGGGGGCCCGGGCGGACATCGGCCAGTTCCACGCGGGAGGCGGCGAGTTCCTCGAGGGTGGACACCGTGCGCTCGTGGTCGTTCACGACCGGTGACTGGACCGGGACGAAGTCCGGGTGGGAGGGGTGGCGGCGGCGGGCCGCGGCCAGTTCGGGAGAGTCCCCCGCGAACTCGTCGGCGTCCGCGGTCGGCTCGCTCACCGGCTCCAGACCCATGAAATCGGCCTGCCGGGGCAGGAACAGCTCGCTGTCCGCCAGGCCCAGCAGCGAGGGCGCGTCGGAGGCGTCACGGGCCTCCTGCGCGGCCCAGAAGGCGCGTGCCTCGGCCAGTTCGCGCTCACGCTCCTCGGCGAGCGCCTCGGCCACCGCGGCGCGTATGTCGTCGGCCTCCGAGGAGGGGCGGGCGGCCGGCACGAGACCGCGCGCGGTGCGGTGCTCGGCGAGCTGGATGTGCAGTGCCGCGACCTCACGGCGCAACACCATGAGCGTCCGCAGGACGGCGACACCCACGGCGCCCGTGGCGGCCGTGATGACCAGCAAGGTGATCGGCATGGCGCTCACTGACGTACTCCCGGTTCAAAGTCGACCCCCGACTTCCTACATCAGCTTGAAGGGCGGACTAACCAGCTGTCAGTGCGTAACGTCACGAAACGGGCAGGACTTTGGGTCCGGGGTTTAGTGGCGCAGCGGCCTTGACCTGCGTAAATCCCCCTTCTAAGGGAGATAGGTCACATCCTGGGGGAGATTGGATCACAAAATGGCCCGGAGGGCCGGGGTTTCCCGGACTCCGGGCCATCTGCTCACGGTGGGTGCCGTGTTGACTACCGAGAGGTTGGGGTTGGAGGGGTCAGAGGTTCAGCTGAGGCGCTCGATGACCATCGCCATGCCCTGGCCGCCGCCGACGCACATCGTCTCCAGACCGAACTGCTTGTCGTGGAACTGGAGGGAGTTGATGAGCGTGCCGGTGATGCGGGCGCCGGTCATGCCGAAGGGGTGGCCGACGGCGATGGCGCCGCCGTTGACGTTCAGCTTGTCGAGGTCGATGCCGAGGTCGCGGTAGGAGGGGATCACCTGGGCGGCGAACGCCTCGTTGATCTCGACCAGGTCGATGTCGTCGATGGTGAGGCCGGCCAGGCGCAGGGCCCGCTGCGAGGCCTCGACCGGGCCGAGGCCCATGATCTCCGGGGAGAGGCCGGAGACGCCGGTCGACACGATGCGGGCGAGCGGGGTCAGGCCCAGCTCGCGGGCCTTGGTGTCGGACATGATGACGACCGCGGCGGCGCCGTCGTTGAGGGGACAGCAGTTGGCGGCGGTGACCAGGCCGTCCGGGCGGAAGACCGGCTTGAGGCCCTGGACGCCCTCCATGGTCACGCCCGGGCGGGGGCCGTCGTCCTTGGAGATGACGGTGCCGTCGGGGAGGGTGACCGGGGTGATCTCGCGCTCCCAGAAGCCGTTCTTGATGGCTTCCTCGGCGAGGTTCTGGGAGCGGACGCCGAACTCGTCCATGTCCTGGCGGGTCACGCCCTTGATGCGGGCCAGGTTCTCGGCGGTCTGGCCCATGGCGATGTAGGGGTCGGGGACGAGGCCGTCCTCGCGCGGGTCGTGCCAGGTGGTGCCCTCCTGCTGGGCGACGGCCTCGGTGCGGGCCTCGGCCTCGGCGAACAGCGGGTTGTGCGTGTCCGGGAGGCTGTCGGAGTTGCCCTTGGTGTAGCGGGAGACCATCTCGACGCCGGCCGAGATGAAGACGTCGCCCTCGCCGGCCTTGATGGCGTGCAGGGCCATGCGGCTCGTCTGGAGGGAGGAGGAGCAGTAGCGGGTGACGGTGCAGCCCGGGAGGTGGTCCATGCCCATCTGTACGGCGACGATGCGGCCGAGGTTGTTGCCCTGCTCGCCGCCGGGGAGGCCGCAGCCGAGGTGGAGGTCGTCGATGTCGCGGGGGTCCAGCTCGGGGATCTTGGCCAGGGCCGCCTGGATGATGGTGGCGGTGAGGTCGTCGGGGCGCAGGTCTTTGAGCGAGCCCTTGAAGGCGCGGCCGATGGGGGAGCGGGCGGTCGAGACGATCACGGCTTCAGGCATCACGGCTCCATTGGCGTACGGGGGTGTTCTTCCTGGCAGGGCTGGTTGGGAAGTTACCCGTACGTATGGCCTGGGTCACGGGTGTCGCTGTGTGACCCTGACCGCAATTTTCTAAGCGCTTGCTTTTTTTCGCCCCCGCCGCCCCTACCCGTCCCGTACCTGGGGGCTGCGCCCCCAGACCCCCGCTTCGGCCTGGACGGCCTCGTCCTCAAACGCCGGACGGGCTGAAAAGATCAAACCCCGGCCGGCGAAGATCAGCCCCAGTCCGCAAAATCCAGCCCCTCCGGCGTTTGAGGAGCGGGGGCCCGGGGGCTGGCCCCCGGTACGGGACGGGTAGGGGCGGCGGGGGCGAGATCACTGTGACGGCTGTTGCACCGGGGCCCGTTCCGGTTCCGGTACGCGGTGCCTGCGCCTTCGTTTGAGGAGGGCCCAGGGGGCCCGGGGGCCTGTGGGCATGGCTGCTGTGACCTCTGTGCCTGCCTCCGAGGCGGCCTCTGCGGCCGCCTTGGCCACCGGCAGGAAGCCTTCGCGGCGGGTGACGTCGGGGCGTTCCTCCTCGGCCGGCCACAGTTCCAGGGCCGCGCAGACCGTCGGCAGCACTGCCATTGCCGCTGTGGCATAGCCCTCGGCCGAGGGGTGGTAGTTGTCGGGGCCGAAGAGTTCGCGGGGGTTCGCCTCGAATTCGGGGCCGAGCAGGTCGCCCAGCGACACCGTGCGGCCGCCCTGTTCCACGGTGCCGATCGTCTGGGCCGCGGCCAGTTGGCGGGAGGCCCGGCGGGCCAGCCAGCGCAGGGGTTGCTGGACCCGTTCCACCGTGCCCAGGTCGGGGCAGGTGCCGACCACCACCTCCGCGCCGGCGGTCCGCAGCCGCCGTACCGTCGACGAGAGGTGGCGGACCGAGCGGGTCGGCGGCATGCGGTGGGTGACGTCGTTCGCGCCGATCATGATCACGCAGATGTCCGGCACCCGCGCGGGGTTCGCCAGGACCAGGGCCACCTGGCGGTCCAGGTCGTCGGACGTGGCCCCCGGGAGGGCCACGTTGTGGAGTTCCACCGGGCGTTCCGCCACCGCGGACAGCCCGGAGGCCAGGAGAGCGCCCGGTGTCTGTCCCGCCCGGTGCACGCCCTGCCCCGCGGCCGTGGAGTCACCGAGCATCGTCAGGCGCAGGGGCGGTTCGTCGGGGGTGGCGTAGGTGGTGCCGTAGAGGCCGTCCGCCACGGGGACCCGGCCGCCCGAGCCGTTGCCCACATGGCGTCTGGCCATCCGGACCTCCGCCAGCAGCAGACCGACGGCGGCCGCGCCGGCCAGCCCGATCCCGCCACCGCCGTATGCCGCGCCGGCCGCGATCCGCCGGGCCACCCTCGCCCTCGACATGCTCGTCATACGTCGACGCCACCTCCTCGAAGCCGTTCATCCACTCCTTGCCCCGTACCGACCGTTCGCCAATCTCAACGACAAGTGAACGGCCCTCCCGAGCCGTAGGCTGGCTCCACCATCACGATCACTTCTTTTGCAAGCATCCGGAGACAACGGTGCATTTCCACGACTCGATGATCAGTCTCGTCGGCAACACCCCGCTGGTGAGGCTCAACAACGTGACCAAGGGCATCCGGGCCACCGTCCTGGCCAAGGTCGAGTACTTCAACCCCGGCGGCTCCGTGAAGGACCGCATCGCCCTGCGCATGATCGAGGCGGCGGAGGAGAGCGGCGCGCTCAAGCCCGGCGGGACGATCGTGGAGCCGACCAGCGGGAACACCGGCGTCGGCCTGGCCATCGTGGCGCAGCAGAAGGGGTACAAGTGCATCTTCGTGTGCCCCGACAAGGTGAGCACGGACAAGATCAATGTGCTGCGGGCGTACGGCGCGGAGGTCGTCGTCTGCCCGACGGCCGTCGATCCCGAGCACCCGGACTCGTACTACAACGTCTCCGACCGGCTCGTGCGTGAGACCCCGGGAGCGTGGAAGCCCGACCAGTACTCCAACCCCAACAACCCCCTCTCCCACTACCACTCCACCGGCCCCGAGCTGTGGGAGCAGACGGAGGGGAAGATCACCCACTTCGTGGCGGGTGTGGGGACCGGCGGCACCATCTCCGGCACCGGGCGGTACCTCAAGGACGTGAGCGACGGCGGCGTCCAGGTCGTGGGCGCCGACCCCGAGGGGTCCGTGTACTCCGGTGGTTCCGGGCGGCCGTATCTCGTCGAGGGCGTGGGCGAGGACTTCTGGCCCACCGCCTACGACCGGACCGTCGCCGACGAGATCGTCGCCGTCTCCGACAAGGACTCCTTCCAGATGACCCGCCGGCTCGCCAAGGAGGAGGGGCTGCTCGTCGGCGGCTCCTGCGGCATGGCGGTCGTGGCGGCCCTGCGGGTCGCCGAGCGGCTGGACGAGAACGGCGTCGTGGTGGTGCTCCTGCCGGACAGCGGGCGCGGGTACCTCAGCAAGATCTTCAACGACGAGTGGATGGCCGACTACGGCTTCCTCGAGGACGAGGGCCCGAGCGCGCGCGTCGGCGACGTCCTGAGCGACAAGGAGCACGGCGCGATCCCGTCCCTCGTCCACATGCACCCGGACGAGACCGTCGGCGAGGCCATCGAGGTGCTGCGCGAGTACGGCGTCTCGCAGATGCCGATCGTGAAGCCCGGTGCCGGTCACCCCGACGTCATGGCCGCCGAGGTGGTGGGCTCGGTCGTGGAGCGCGAGCTGCTCGACGCCCTGTTCACCAAGCGGGCCTCGCTCGACGACCCGCTGGAGAAGCACATGTCCGCCCCGCTGCCCCAGGTCGGCTCCGGCGAACCGGTCGGCGACCTGATGTCCGTGCTCGGTGCCGCGGACGCCGCGATCGTCCTCGTCGAGGGCAAGCCGACCGGTGTGGTCAGCCGGCAGGACCTGCTGGCCTTCCTTGCCAAGGGCGGGAAGTAGCGGCAAACGTCCGGTGAACCGCGGGTGCCGGAGGCGAACTTCCGTTTGCCTACCGAAGCGGTGGACTTCGTCGAAGTGGTACGAGCGCGTCACGTCCACGCAGCACCGGCTTAACACGGGTCCGGCACATTAGTGGGTGTCGGCAGGGCGGGAGCGGCTCCCCGCCCCGGCCGGCACCGAAACGTCCAAGGACCTCCGGAGCGGCTCCCGGACCTCCATGGACGCCCGGACGTAGACCTGGCCTGACCCGGTCGACGTCCCTCGCGGGGACCGCCGTCGTCCCGCCCCCCGGTAACGGGGGTGCGGCGGTCCCCGCGCATATCTTTTTCGGCGGGGCTATGCGCTCGTACTGGTCCAACTCCCCAGCAGGGCAAGCCTTTCCGCCGTCTCCGAGCCCGGCTCCGGTGTGTACGCCACGATCGTCTGGTCCGGTTCCGACGGGAGGGACAGGGACTCGTACGGGAGGGTCAGCAGGCCCGCGACCGGGTGGCGGACGCGCTTGACGCCGTACATGCACGCCTTGACCTGGTGGTCGGCCCACAGGCGGCGGAAGTCCTCGCTCTTGAGGGAGAGTTCGCCGACCAGTTCGCGCAGGCCGGGGTCGTCGGGGCGGGCGCCCGCGTTCAGCCGCAGATGGGCCACGGTCTGGGCGGCGACCGCGGCCCAGTCGGGGTAGACGTTGCGGCCGTCGGGGTCCAGGAACAGGTGGCGGACGACGTTGCGCCGGGCGGGCGGCATCCGGCTGAAGCCGCTCAGGGCGTCCGCGAGCGCGTTCCAGGCCAGGACGTCCATGGCGGGCCCGAGGACGAACGCCGGGATGTGCGCCATGCCGTCGAGCAGCACCTGGATGCCGGGGCGGACCCGGGGCGCGGGTCGGCGCCGCTCGCGCTTCTTCTGCGGGCGGGCCACCGCGTACAGGTACGCGTGCTCCTCGTCGTCCAGCCGCAGTACGCGCGAGATGGCGTCCAGTACCGCGTCCGAAACGCTCGGGCCGCGGCCCTGTTCGAGGCGGACGTAGTAGTCCACGCTCACTCCGGCCAACTGCGCCACCTCCTCCCGGCGCAGGCCGGGCACGCGGCGCCGCCCGTGTGACGCCAGCCCCACCTCCTCGGGCTGGATGCGGGCGCGGCGCGAGCGCAGAAAATCTCCGAGGTCCCCGTCCATGGGTTCGATCGTAGGGGAGGGGCGGCGTTCGAACCTGGTACTGGCAGACCCAGGAAAAGCTCATCCCTGGGTAGGGCCCGCCGGGTGGCGCAGGGTGGTCGGTGTCGCCGGGAAACACCCGGGCGACTTCCTTGCGGAGGAGCACTCATGTCGTACGAGAACCTGGCCGGCCGTACCGCTGTCGTCACCGGGGCCGCGAGCGGGATCGGCGAGGCCGTTGCCGTGCTGCTGGCCGCGCAGGGCGCCAGGGTCGCGCTGCTGGCCCGGCGCCGGGAGCGGCTGGACGGGATCGTGGAGAAGATCCGGGCGAACGGCGGGCAGGCGCTCGCCGTGGTCACCGACGTGACCGACGGCGGGTCGGTGGACGCGGCCGTCGAGCGGATCCACGCCGCCTACGGGACCGTCGACCTGGTCGTGAACTCGGCCGGCGTCATGTTGCCGAACCCCGTCGACGACGGGCGGGCCGACGAGTGGCAGCGGATGCTCGACACCAACGTCAGCGGTGTGCTGCGGGTGATCCGCGCCTTCACCGGTGACCTGGTGGGCGCGGCCGCGGACGGCCGTACCGCGGACCTCGTGAACATCTCGTCCATCGGCGCGCACATCACGTTCCCCAACTACGCGGTGTACGGGGCGACCAAGGCCGCCGTCACCTATCTCTCGCAGTCCCTGCGGGGCGAGTTCGGACCGCGCGACGTGCGCGTCACCAACATCGAGCCCGGGCTGACCGAGACCGAGCTGGCGCAGCACATCGACAGCGACTCGCTGCAGGAGCAGGTGGCGGGGATGGTCGAGGCGCTCGGCTCGCTGTCGGCCGAGGAGGTCGCCGATGTCGTGGCCTACGTCAGCAGCCGTCCCCGGCACGTCAACCTGCGGCAGATCATGGTGCTGCCGACCCGGCAGGCGTGAGGTCAGTCCTCCCAGCGGTCCTCGTCCTTGCCGGAACGGCGACGGCGGCCGAAGAGGTTCGGGTTGACGCGGGCGGCCGAGAAGGCGTTCACACCGACGATGCCGGCCCAGGTGATGAACAGGCCGGCCAGATGACCGATGCCGCCGCCGATCGCGGACAGCGGGATCGCCAGGACCAGCGAGACAATGCCGAAGCCGAAGCGCTCGCCCCAGGAGTCCGTCGGCGGCTTCGGCGCCCGGGAGCCCCGGGCCACCACCATCTGCTGCTCGGCGAGCTGCCTGCGCACCCGGCGCTCGACCGCGCCGTCGATGCGCTGGTCGACCTTCTCCAGGAACGAGTCGACCAGCGCCGACTCGTACTCCTCGCCCAGTTCCCTGCGCGCCTGCAGGGTGGCGTTGAGTTCCTTCTTGACCTCGGCGTCCCGCGCGTCCATCCCCGTCTCCATTCCCGTCATGGGAACCCACGTTAGGGAGCCGGGGCGCTCACCGCACTGGGGATAGCCCCCCTGTCGGGGCTGGGGTTCACCGGGAGGACGCCGAACGACTCCAGGACCCTGCGGTGGGCCGGGCAGACGCCGCTGATGCTCGCCTCGATGCCGCGGGCACGCAGTTTCGCGTGCCGGTCCTGCGGATTCGTTGGTCACGCGGACCGGAACGGCTCCCGCAACATCCGCGCCGGTGCGTGGGAGTTGTGGCGACGCGGGGCCCCGTCAACGGCCCCCGCCCCACCACCGGAGCACACGCGCCGGGGTGGGGCTGGACGCAAACGCAGCATCACAGCCAGTGATGCCCGTTGTGCAAGCCCGGCGCTTAACGCCGGGTAGTTGACGGCAGCAGGGAGACCAGCCCGGTGTCCAGGTCGAAGCGTGCCGCGGTGATGTGCGCCGAAGTGAAGGCCGGGTCGGCGCGGATCGCGTCCCGTACCCAGACCGTGTTGGCCCGCATGGTGTGTTCGGCCCAGTCGCCGGGCAGGCCCCGGGTGCGCAGGGCGGCCGGGGCGATCTCGTCCACCAGCAGCTCCAGATGGCCGGGGACCGGGGCGCCGGTTCGCAGATGGTCCAGGGTCGCCGCGACCGCCCCGCAGCGCTCGTGCCCGAGCACCAGCACCAGCGGGATGTGCAGTTCCTGGACGCCGTACTGGATGGAGGCGAGCACCGCCTCGTCCAGCACCTGGCCGGCCGTCCTTATGCAGATCAGGTCCCCGAGGCCCTGGTCGAAGACGAGTTCCGGCGGTACGCGGGAGTCGATGCAGCCGACGACCACCGCGAACGGGTGCTGCCCGGCCGCCAGCGCGTGCCGCCGCCCGTTGCCCTCGTGCGGGTGGCGGGATCCACCGTTGGCGTAGCGCCGGTTGCCGGCGAGCAGTTCGGCGAGGGCGGAGCGGGCGGTGACGGGTGGGCGGGGCCGGGCGTCGGGGTCGGCGGAGGCCGCCGACGCGGGGGCGGCGGCCAGCGCGCCGACGGCGGTGGCGGTGAGAAAGGCCCTGCGGTTCGAGGCCATGACGCATCCTCAGGTGTTGTGCTGATAACGCGTATTCACCGTATGCATGCGATCAGTCACCCTGAGTGCCCGTTTAATGACACTTGGTTGATTCGTCGTCAGATCATCGCCGCCGGGATACCCCCTCTTGATCCCTCGGTCTCCTGATCAGGCGAGCCCGTGCTGCTTCGCGTACGCGTCGGCCACGTCCTCCGGGTCCTTCTTGTCGTTGTCGACCTGGCTGTTGAGCTGGGTGAGCTGGGCGGTGGTCAGGACGTTGCCGAGCCTGGCGAGGGCCTTGCGGACCTTGTCGTCGGCCTTGCGGTCGGCGATGAGCGGGACGATGTGCTGGCTGGGGATGAGGTTCTTCGGGTCGGACAGCACCACCCAGTCGTTGGCGGCGATGTCCGTGTCGGTGGTGAAGAGGTTCGCCACGTCCACGTCGCCCTTCTTCAGGGCGCCCTTGACCAGCGGGCCGTCGGAGTCGAGCGACTTGAACTCCTTGAACTCCACGCCGTAGACGTCCTTCAGACCGATCGCGCCCACCCGGCGCTTCTTCACCTCGGGTGCGGCACCGATGACCAGCTTTCCGTTCTGCTTCGCCAGGTCGGCGAGGGTGGTCAGGCCGTACTTCCGGGCCGTCTGCCGGGTGACCACGAAACAGTCGGAGTCGGCTGCCTGGCCGTACGGCAGGACCTGGAGGCCGTTGGGCATCGCCAGGGTGAGCGCGTTCTGCATGGTGCCGGGCTCCGCCGAATTGTCCTTCGGGGCGAGGTAGTTGAGGAGGGCGCCCTGGTACTCGGGGAGAAGGTCGATGTCGCCGCTCTTCAGGGCGGGGATCACGATCTCGCGGGTGCCGAGGTTGGGGCGGACCTTCACCTTCACACCGGCCTGCTGGAGCACGGCCGCGTAGAGGTAGCCCAGCACCTGGTTCTCGGTGAAGTTGGCGGTGCCGATGGTGACTCCGCCCTTGCTGGAGCCGCCGCCACCGGAGGCGGAGCCCTGGCTGTCGAGGGAGGTGATGCCGCTCGCGCAGGCGGAGAGGGCGGGGACGGAGGCCGCGGCGAAGAGGCCGCCGAGGAGGGTGCGTCGGTTCATCGGAGAGTCCCTAGGCGGTGCGGTGGCGGAAGAGGAAGCGCTGGAGGGTGCTCAGCAGCAGGTCGAGGAGGACGGCGACCACGGCGACCAGCACCGCGCCGCCCAGCACCTGGACGAGGTCGCGCTGGGCGAGGCCGTCGAAGACGTAGCGTCCGAGGCCGCCGAAGGAGACGTACGCGGCGATCGTGGCGGTGGCGACGACCTGGATCAGCGCCAGGCGCAGGCCCGTCATGATCAGGGGGAGCGCCAGGGGCAGCTCGACCTGGAACAGGACCTGGTGGCCGCGCATGCCCTGGCCGCGGGCGGCGTCGCGGACGTCCGGGTCGACGGCCGTCATCCCGGCGTAGGTGTTGGTGACGATCGCCGGGACCGCGAGCGCGACCAGCGCGACGTACACCGGGAGCATCGACAGGCCGCCGGCCAGGAAGACCAGCACGACCAGGCCGACGGTCGGCAGCGCGCGGCCGAAGGACGACAGGTTGATCGCGAGGAAGGCGCCCTTGCCGGTGTGGCCGATCAGCAGGCCGAGGGGGAGGCCGATCGCGGCCGCGATGAGGGTCGCGAGGAGGGAGTACTGGAGGTGCTCGGCGAGGCGGTGGGCGATGCCGTCGGGGCCGGTCCACTGTGATCCGCTGGTCAGCCAGCTGCCGAGGTTCTTGAAGAGTTCGTACATCTCAGGCTCGCCGCCTCTTCCACGGGGTGAGGGCGTACTGGAGGGCCACCAGCAGCGCGTCCGCGATCACCGCGAGGAGGATCGTGAGGACCACGCCCACGATCACCGGGGTCGGGAAGTTGCGCTGGAAGCCGTCGGTGAAGAGCTGGCCGAGGCCGCCGTCGCCGATGTAGGTCGCGACGGAGACCAGGGAGATCGACATGACCGTCGCGATACGGACGCCCGCCATGATCACGGGGAGTGCGAGCGGGAACTCGACGGTGAGGAGCGTGCGCAGCGGGCGCGTGCCCATCGCCTTCGCTGCCTCCTTGGTCCTGGCGGGGACCGAGTCGAGGCCCTCGACCGTGTTCCGCAGCAGGACGACCAGGGTGTAGACGGTCAGGCCGATGACGGTGGTGGTGCGGGTCAGGCCGCTGATCGGCAGCAGGAGCACGAAGATCGCGATCGACGGGATCGTGAACAGGACGTTCGAGAAGCCGAGCAGGAAGCCGCGCAGGGGGCGGATCCGGTGCGCGACCACCGCGAGCGGCAGTGAGATCAGGACGCCGAAGAAGACGGCGGTCAGGGCGGCCTGGAGGTGGGAGACCGTGAGGCTGGTGAGGTCGTCGGTGTGGTCGCCTATCCACGACCAGTCGATGGTCATGCGGCCACCCGGGCTTCCGTGTGCGCCTGGCCGGCGTGCTGGTGGATGTCGTCGCGGGACGAGACGCCGGTCAGGACGCCGTCCGCGTCGACGCGGGCGATCAGGCCGGTGGGGGAGGCGACCGACTCGTTGAGGGCCGACAGCAGGGAGTCGGTGTCCTTGAGCGGGCGTACGGGGAGTTCGGCGTCCTTGCCGGCCCAGTGCAGGGGCTTGCGTGCCTCGTCCAGTACGAGGGCCCAGGCGCCGCCCTCGGGGGCCGGGCCCTGCGGGACGTCCGCGAGAGTCGTCAGCGAGAGCAGCTTCAGGCCGCGCTCGGCGCCGAGGAAGTCGGCCACGAAGTCGTCGGCCGGGCGGGCGAGGAGCTCGGCGGGTGCCGCGCACTGCACCAGGTGGCCGCCGGTGCGGAAGATCGCGATCTGGTCGCCGAGCCGCACGGCCTCGTCGACGTCATGGGTGACGAAGACGATGGTCTTGTTCAGCTCCTTCTGCAGGCGCAGGAGTTCGTCCTGGAGCTGGGTGCGCACCACCGGGTCGACCGCGCCGAAGGGCTCGTCCATCAGCAGGACGGGCGGGTCGGCGGCCAGGGCGCGGGCCACGCCCACACGCTGCTGCTGGCCGCCGGAGAGCTGGTGCGGGTAGCGCCTGCCGGCGTCGGCGGCGAGGCCGACGGTCTCCAGCAGCTCGGCGGCCCGGGTGCGGGCCTTCCTGCGGCCCCAGCCGAGCAGGAGCGGCACGGTGGCGATGTTGTCCAGCACCGTGCGGTGCGGGAAGAGGCCCGACTGCTGGATGACGTACCCGATGGAGCGGCGCAGCCCGGCGGCGTCCTGCTGCGTGACGTCCTTGCCGCCGACCCGGATGGTTCCGGAGGTCGGCTCCACCATGCGGTTGATCATCCGCAGGGTGGTCGTCTTGCCGCAACCGGAAGATCCGACGAGGACCGTCACGCCCCCTTCCGGTATTTCCAGGGAGAGGTCGTGGACTGCTGTCGTGCCGTTGGGGAAGCGCTTGTGGACCGCGTCGAACTGGATCATGAGTTGTCCCTTGCCCGGCTGTATAACGTCATGCAGAGTTCTTGGTAGCTGAATAGGTTGTCAACGGGTTGGTGTTAATCCGAGGTAACGGATGACCGAAGAGCAAGATCGAGTGTCCGTATTGAGGGGAGATTGGGGCCTTATGTCGTCTCGGATCGTGGACACGCCGCCGACGGCGTTCTCCGGCGGCACCGGTCTCGTCGTCCTCGACGGGGTCGGTCTCGGCGTCGCGGACGTCGTGCGCCTCGCCGACGGGGCTGCGCGGCCCGTCCCCGGGAGCGAGGCGATGCGGCGCGTCGAGGAGTCCTGGGACGCCGCCCGGCAGATCGCCGCGACCGGACGCGTCTACGGCCGCTCCACCGGAGTGGGCGCCAACCGGAACGAGGACGTGCCCACCGAGGCGGCCGCCGAGCACGGGCTGAGGCTGCTGCGCAGCCATGCCGGCGCGATCGGCGAGGAACTGCCCGCGCGGGAGGTGCGGGCGATGCTCGCCGTCCGCGCCAACCAGCTCCTCGCGGGCGGCGCCGGGCTCAGGCCCACCGTCGTCACGGCGCTGTGCGAGGCGCTGGAGAGCGGGGCGCATCCGGTCGTCAACGAGTTCGGCTCGGTCGGCACCGGCGACATCGCGGCCCTCGCCCAGGCGGGCCTCGCGCTCGCCGGGGAGCACCCCTGGCGGGGGCCGGGCGCGCCCAAGCCGCAGCAGCTCGACAACAACGACGCGCTGGCCTTCATCAGCAGCAACGCCCTCACCCTCGGCCAGGCCGCCCTCGCCCTGCACGAACTGCGCGGGCTCGTGGAGGCCACCCAGGTCGTCGGCGCGCTCTCGCTGCTGGCCGTGGACGGCTCGCACGAGGCATACGCCGCGCCCGTGCACGCCGCCCGCCCGCACCGCGGGTCCAGTGAAGTCGCCCGCCGCATGCGGGAGTTCATCGGCGCGGCGGACCGGCCCACTCCTCCGCTCGGCCGGATCCAGGACCCGTACGGCTTCCGCTGTCTGCCCCAGATCCACGGCCCCGCACTGGACGCGGCGGACGACCTGGAGGAGGTCGTCGCGATCGAGATCAACGCGGCCGCCGAGAACCCGCTGATCTCGGCCGAGGACATGGCCGCCTACCACCACGGCGGCTTCTACCAGGCCCAGCTCGCCCTCGCGCTGGACCACTTCAGGCTGTCCCTCACCCAGGTGGCCCGCCTGTCGACCTCCCGCCTCTCCACGCTCAACGAGCCCGCCTTCACCCGCCTGCGGCCTTTCCTCGCCGACGAGGTGCCCGCCTCCTCCGGCGTGATGATCCTCGAGTACGCCGCCGGGGCCGCCCTCGGTGATCTGCGGGCCTTCTCCGCTCCCGCCTCGCTCGGGCACGCTGTACTCTCCCGGGGCGTCGAGGAACAGGCCAGCTTCGCCTCGCTCGCCGCACGTCAGACGCTGCGTGCCTGCCGCGCGTACCGTCTCGTCGTGGGCTGCGAACTGGTCGCCGCGGTACGGGCCTTGCGCCAGCGCGACCTGCGGCCCGAACCGGGCCTCCCGGTGGGCCGGGCGCTGGAGCTCGCCGAGTCGGTACTGGTGGCCGACCAGGCCGACCGGCCGCTCACGGAGGACGTGACGGCGGCGGCCGCACTGCTGGACCGGTTCACGGACATCTGGAGGGGGAGCGGGTCATGAGCACGGAGAGGGACTTGAGCGTGGTGGACAGTCCGGCGGGGCGGCTGCAGGCGCTCTTCGAGGGGCACCGGCTGACGCCGACCCAGCGGCGCATCGCGCACAGCATGGTGCGGCGGGCCGCCGACGTGCCGTTCCTGTCCAGCGTGGAGCTGGCCGAACTGGCCGGGGTCAGCCAGCCGTCCGTGACCCGCTTCGCCGTCGCCCTCGGCTTCGACGGCTACCCGGCGCTGCGCAAGCACCTGCGCGAGGTCGCCCCCGCCGAACAGGCCGCGGACGCCGGCTCGTACAACGAGTACCAGCAGGCCGTGGAGGCCGAGATCGAGAACCTCAGGCACCTCGCCGAACTGCTGGCCGACCCCCGGCCCGTGCAGAAGGCGGGCCGTCTGCTGGCGGCATCCCGGCCGCTGCCCGTCCTCGGGCTGCGCGCCGCCGCCTCCCAGGCCTACGGCTTCGGCTACTTCGCCGCCAAGGTCCACCCGGACGTACGGCTCCTCCATGAGGGCGGCACCATGATCCATGACCGCATCGAGGCCGCCGTACGGGCCGGTGCGACGGCGCTGCTGTGCTTCGCGCTGCCCCGGCATCCCCGCGAGGTCGTGGACACGCTGGCCTTCGCGAAGGAGGCCGGCCTGACGGTCGTCACGGTCGCCGACTCGGCCTTCGCGCCCGTCGCCAAGGTCTCCGACCTGCTCCTGCCCGCCGCCGTCGGCACGGGTCTCGCCTTCGACACCGCCTGCGCGCCGATGCTGCTCGGCCGCGTCCTGCTGGAGGCGATGTGCGACGACCTGCCGGACGCCCAGGCCCGCCTGGAGGAGTTCGACGCACGGGCGGCCGCGCGGGGGCTGTTCGTGGAGTGAGACCGGTTTCTCGTGGAGTGACACGGCCTTGTCGCGGAGTGCCGCGCTTTAAGGCTCGTCTCACCTTCGCTCACTAGCCTGCGCCGCCGTAGGAGTGTGCCTTTACGGCAAGGAGGCGGAACGTGGCACGCGGAGAGGGCAGAGCCCAGGGTCTGGCCCGGGTGGCTGTGGTCATACGGGCCGGAGCCGCACCCCTTTGGTGGGCCGGGGTGTTCGCGGCGGGTGCAGGGGTGCTGGTGCCGGGGGTCACGGGCCGGCGGATCGGGGTCATGGCCGGAGCGGCGTTGTTCGTCGTCGCGGCGGCCGTCGTCTCGTACGCCCGCCGCAGGCGGTACGCCGGGCTCGCCCGGGCGGCCGCCCGCGCCGGCAAGCACGACGTACTCCAGGACCGCGCGGTGAGCGTGCGCAACTGGCGCCGCGGGCACCGCTGGTGGCTGCTGCTCGCGTTCGCGGCGGCCGTGGCCAGCGCGTTCGCGGTGCCTGCCGCCGGGGGCATGCTGCTCGCCGGATGCGGCACCGGGCTGCGGCTGAAGGCCGCCTGGCTCGGACGGCGCGAACGGGCCGACGACGTCCTGTTGTGGGTACGGGTCGACTGGCTCGCCGCGAACGGCGGCCGCCCGGCCGGCAAGGCCGTCAAGGCGTACCGCAGCACGGGCATCGCGGCGGGCGACGCGGCTCCGGGCGGAGCGCGGCGCCGCACCGCGGCGCTCGTCTGAACTCGGACTGCTGAACTCGGACTCCTGAACTCAGACTTCGAGATCCTCCTCGATCTTCTTCAGCTGGTGGCGGGCCATCGCCAGGTTGGACCTCTTGGCGTCGAGCACCAGATACAGGAAGAGACCGTTGCCGCCGCGGCCGCTGATCAGGCGGAGCAGATGGTACTGGTCGCTCAGCGTGATCAGGATGTCCTCGATCTGCCCCTTGAGCCCGAGGTGCTCCATGGTGCGCATCTTGGCGCGGACGACATCGGTGTTGCCGGCGGCGGCGACATTCAGGTCGAAGCCCTTGCTGCCGCCCATCGTGCCCAGCGCCATGCCGCTGGTGTAGTCGACGAGCGCGACGCCGGTGGCGCCCTCGATGGAGGCGAGCGCCTCTTTCAGTGCGGTTTCGGTGTTGGCCATGACTGTGCTCCTCGGTCCTCTCAACTTTCCGTGGTGGTGCGCGCGTTGGTGTTGGTGGTCGTGGTGCGTGGTGCGCGCGGGGTTCTGGTCCGTGTGGCGGCCGGTTTGGGGCCGGGCTTGGGGTCGGGCTTGGGGGCGGATCCGGGTTCGGGTTTGGCCGCCTTGGCTTCCCTGGCCGGTCGGGTCTGGTTCGCGGGTGTCGTACGCCTGTCGTCGAGCTCGCCGATGCGGGCGGCCGCCCGGCGGCCCTCCAGGAGGAGCCGGCCGAGGTTCACGCGGTCCTGGGCGAGCAGCGTCAGCACGGCTGCGCCGCCCGCCGCGTACGCCGCCACGTAGCCGTACACACCCCGCACGAGCAGTTCGCGGAACTCGCCCTGTCCCGTCGCGTCCGCCAGCTTCCCGGCTGCACCGTGCGCGGTCTCGACGAGCGCGGCCATGCCGTTCGGCTCGACGCCCGGGGTGTCGTGGGCGAGGACGCGCCCGTCGAGGCCGGTCGCGAGGGCGCCGGTGAGCTGGGGGACGCGGGCTCTCAGACGGCGCAGCTCTTCGAGGATGTGGGGGTCGGCAGCCATCCGGTGTCTCCTCTCGAACCAGTCAAAGGGCCTCCAGCGCATCCCTGAGCCTCTTCAGCAAGATGGTGTGGGGATCGGGCGGCAGCTGTTCGGGGCCGGTCGGCGGCGGCTCGCCGCGGGCGGTCGAGGACTGTGGTGGCTTCGGCTGTGCCGGCCGGGGCAGGAGGGGTGATACGACCCCTGCCGCCATCAGCCGCCGCACGTCCACCAGCGTGTGGAAGGCCGGGCGGCCCAGTTCGCGGGCGATGTCCGGTGCCGTGCGCACGCCGTTCACCCGGTCCAGCACCGTCTGCTGGCGGCGGGTGAGGGCAGGGGCGGCCACGGGGTCCGCGCGGATCAGGGGAGCCTCGTCCGTCCTCGGATCGGGCCAGATGCGGTGGAGGAGGTCACGGCGGCGCAGCGTCTCGTGCTCCAGGGCGGCCACCGGGACCGGGCGGATGGGGCCGAGCCGGTGTGCGGGGCCGTAGCGGAAGCGGCCGGGCGTGCTGCTGGGGGCGAGGGCGAAGTACGCGGCGTCGTACAGCGCCGTCAGCTGGCACAACTCCAGTGCGCCGGGGGCGAGATGACCGCCGTTGACGAGGTGGCTGCCGACGCCGTGACCGTCGTCCGCCTTCGTGAGCGCTTGCTGCCAGGCGTCGGGGGCGAGTGTGCCGTGGGCCGTGAGGAGTGTGTCCAGGCCGGGGGCGGACGGGCTCTCGGCGTGCACGACCAGGCCCTCGGCCAGGTGCAGTGTGCCGCGCTCGCGGACCAGGACGCCGGTGGCCCGCTCGGCGGCGAGCCGGGTCAGCATCGGGGAGACACCGCCCCACCCCCGTTCGCCGGCCGCGGTCTTGCTGCGCACGGGCAGACGCGGGGGTTCGGCCGTCCGGACCGCGGTCATGCCAGCACCAGCCGTTCGGCCATCTCGCCCAGCCGGATGCGGGCCAGCGCGAGGTTGCCCTCCGCGCGGGCCAGCCACAGGTGCAGGAACACACTGCCGTCGAAGGAGGCCCCCACGAACCGCAGCACGTGATAGCTGTCCCGGTTGCTGACGATCAGGTCCTCGACCGGCGGATCCGCGTCGGCGGCCGCCCCGTCGTCGGGATCGTCGTCCGGCGCGAACGCGTGCTGCTCGGCGGCAAGCCGCGCGATCTCGGCGGCCTCCACGGCGGCCGTCTCCTGGTCGCCGCCGGGGGACTCGCCCACGGTGCCCAAGGCCAGCCCGCTGGTCCAGTCGATCAGCGCGGCGCCCCGGGCACCGGGCAGTCGCATCGCTTCCAGCAGGCACTCGTCGATTCCGGGCACCGTGATTCCCCTCCCGCCTGGGGTTCGGCTGAGTGACGCCGAAGTTACGCAACGTGTGTGCGACGAGCGAGGGTTCTGGCATTTTCCGGTGGAACATGCGGCGAGGGACTAAGGTGGGTCAACTTGCCGTGATTCACCGGCAGTTGTTCATCAGATCCATCGGCTTGCGTCAACGGTGGTCAGGCGCCCGGAGGGTGGTGAGCGCGTCGGTGTGCGCCCCTCCCGACTCGGCCACGATCTCGTCGAGGCTCTGCGGCTCCCGGACGGTTGCGAAGGCGATGCCCCCGGCCCCGTCCGGCGTGAAGCCGTAGATCCCGGGCCGGGCAAGGGAGTTGTACGCGTAGTGGTGCGCGAAGTAGTACGCCCCCGTGTCCAGCGCCGCGGCATGGTCCCCCTGTTCCAGCAGCGGCAGCGCCCGCCCCTCCGCCAGCAGGTCGCCCGAGAAGCAGGCCGGCCCCGCGACGTCCTGCACGACCGCCGGGCCCTCCTTGGGGCGCCCCTTGCCGTCGTAGGCGGCGATCCGCAGGGGCCATGCCCCCGGCGCGTACACCGTCCGCGTCGCCACCTGCACGCCCGCGTGCGTGACCGCGACCGGCCGCCCGCCCGCGCTCTTGGCGTACTCCACCCGGGCCACCACCGTGCCGTGCTTGGCCAGCAGCGACCGCCCGAACTCGGTGACCAGCCCGTACCGCCCGTCGAACAGCCCCGGCACCGCCTCGCTCAGCAGCCGCGCGTACTGCGCGTACGTCGGTGTCGTGGCGTCCGAGCCGAAGTTCACCGGCAGTCCGCCGCCGATGTCCAGCGTGTCGATCTGCGGGCGCCCGAGCCGCCGGTTGATCTCCTCGGCGAGCGCATACGTCTCGGCCACGCCCTGCACCATGAGTGAGAGCGGAATGCCCTGGGATCCGGTGTGCGCATGCAGCCGCCTCAGCCACGGTCGGTCGGCGTACGCCCGTACGACCCATTCGCGCGCCCCCTCGTCGCGCAGTGCCACCCCGAACTTCGAGGTCGCCGTCGCGGTCGACGTCGCCTCGATGGAACCCCCGCCTATTTGCGGGTTCACCCGGATCCCGAGCGGGGAACGGCTGGTCGCCGACCGCATCAGGGCGTCGATGCGGTCCAGTTCCTGCGGATTGTCCGCGTTGACGGCGATGCCCAGCGCCAGCGCCTCCCGCAGCTCGGCCGGGGTCTTCGCGGGAGAGTCCAGGACCGTGCGGTTCGGCGGCACGCCCGCCGCCCGCGCCAGCGCCAGCTCGCCCGGGCTCGCCACCTCCGCGCCGATCCCCTCCGTGTGCAGCAGTCGCAGCACCGGCACCAGCGGGGTCGCCTTCACCGCGAAGGCGTGCAGCACCGGCGTGCCGGGCGCCGTGACCGCGTCGAACGCCGCCCGCAGCTCGGCGGCGGCCTCCCGGATGCCGGTGACGTCGAGCAGCCCCACGATGGGGGTGCCGGGCCCGAGCAGCCCCTGCTCCACGGCGGCCCGCACCGCGTCGTCCCGCCGGGCCGCCCGCTCGGCCCCGTCCCCGTCCCTGCTGTACCTGCCGTCCATGCCATCCCCCGTTCCTCGCCGTCCGTGCCTGTGCTTCCAGCCAAACATCTGCGGCGGGCCCACGCTGGCCCGCGGATGTATTGACTAGTTCTATTCAGGGCGTCAGGATGTGAATAAGAGCAGCAACAATCCGCTAGGAGGCAGACCATGTCAGGACCCCGCCCCGTCCGAGCGCCGCGCGGTACGGAACTGAGCGCCCTGGGATGGCAGCAGGAAGCCGCCCTGCGGATGCTGCAGAACAACCTCGACCCGGAGGTCGCCGAGCACCCCGACAAGCTCGTCGTCTACGGCGGCACGGGCAAGGCGGCCCGTGACTGGCGCTCCTTCGACGCGATGGTGCGGACGCTGCAGACCCTGAAGCAGGACGAGACCATGCTGGTCCAGTCCGGCCGCCCGGTCGGCGTCATGCAGACCCACGAGTGGGCCCCGCGCGTCCTCATCGCCAACTCCAACCTCGTCGGCGACTGGGCCAACTGGGAGGAGTTCCGCCGCCTCGAGGCCCTCGGCCTGACCATGTACGGGCAGATGACCGCCGGCTCCTGGATCTACATCGGCACCCAGGGCATCCTGCAGGGCACCTACGAGACCTTCGCCGCCGTCGCCGCGAAGAAGTTCAACGGCACCCTCGCCGGGACCATCACGCTGACGGCCGGACTCGGCGGCATGGGCGGCGCCCAGCCCCTCGCCGTGACCATGAACGACGGCGTCGCCATCTGCATCGACTGCGACCCGCGTGCCATCGAGCGCCGCATCGAGCACCGGTACCTGGACGTGAAGGCCGACAACCTGGAGCACGCCCTCCAGCTCGCGGTCGAGGCCCGCGACGCCCGCCGCCCGCTCTCCATCGGCCTGCTGGGCAACGCCGCCGAACTGCTGCCCCGCATGCTCGCCGAGGGCGCCCCCATCGACATCGTCACCGACCAGACCTCCGCCCACGACCCGCTGTCGTACCTGCCGCTGGGTATCGACTTCGACGACATGGCGGACGCGGCGGCGAAGGACCCGGCCGGGTTCACGGTGCGCGCGCGGGAGTCGATGGCCAAGCATGTCGAGGCGATGGTCGGCTTCATGGACGCCGGTGCGGAGGTCTTCGACTACGGCAACTCGATCCGCGGCGAGGCCCAACTCGCCGGGTATGAGCGGGCGTTCGCGTTCCCGGGCTTCGTCCCCGCCTACATCCGGCCGCTGTTCTCCGAGGGCAAGGGCCCCTTCCGCTGGGCCGCCCTGTCCGGCGAGGCCTCCGACATCGCCAAGACCGACAAGGCGATCCTGGACCTGTTCCCGGAGAACGAGTCCCTCGCCCGCTGGATCAAGATGGCAGGGGAGCGGGTCCACTTCCAGGGCCTGCCCGCGCGTATCTGCTGGCTGGGTTACGGCGAGCGGGACAAGGCGGGCGAGCGGTTCAACGACATGGTCGCGAGCGGCGAGCTGGCGGCTCCGCTGGCCATCGGGCGCGATCACCTCGACAGTGGTTCCGTGGCGTCCCCCTACCGCGAGACCGAGGCCATGCTCGACGGGTCCGACGCGATCGCGGACTGGCCGCTGCTGAACGCCATGGTCAACGTGGCTTCCGGTGCGTCGTGGGTGTCCATTCACCATGGCGGTGGTGTCGGTATGGGGCGGTCCATTCACGCTGGGCAGGTCTCTGTTGCCGACGGCACGAAGCTGGCCGGGGAGAAGCTCCGCCGTGTGCTCACGAACGACCCCGGCATGGGTGTCATCCGGCACGTCGACGCCGGCTACGAGATTGCCGAGACCGTCGCCGACGAGCGGGGTGTGCGGGTTCCCATGCGCGAGGGTGACGACGCGTGACCCTTCCGGGAGATGAGCGGCGCGGCAACCGTCCGGTGGGGGCTGAGGCTTCGTCGCCGACTGCGGGTTCGGCTGTGCCCACCCGTTCCGCCCTGCGGAACGACTGCCCACAGCCTGGACGGGCTGACGGTCTGCAGTCTGGGCGGGCCGACGGCCCGCAGTCTGGGCGGGGCACGTCCGTCGATGGGTCGGAGGCTGGGCGGGGTGCGGCTGGCGGTGGGTCGCGGTCTGGCGGGGGCGGCGGCTCGTTCCACTCCATGTGGCGTGAGCTGCTTCCCATCGGGCGGCACGCCGAGTCCCGTGGATACCGCCGCTTCGCCTGGACCGGTGCCGATGTCGAGTGCCGGGCCTGGTTCAAGGAGCAGGCCCGGGTGCGTGGGTTGGCGTACGAGGTCGACCGGAACGGGAATCAGTGGGCCTGGGTCGGGGATCCGGGGGCCGGGGACGCCGTCGTCACGGGGTCGCACCTCGACTCCGTGCCCGACGGGGGTGCCTTCGACGGGCCCCTGGGCGTCGTGTCCTCCTTTGCCGCTCTCGACGAACTCCGCGGGAGGGGAGTGGAGTTCGCCAAGCCGCTCGCCATCGTCAACTTCGGTGACGAGGAGGGCGCCCGGTTCGGGCTGGCCTGTGTCGGGTCGCGGCTCACCGCAGGGCAGCTCACCGTCGAGAACGCCCACAAGCTGACCGACGGCGACGGGATCAGCCTCCCGCGTGCCATGGAGGCCGCCGGATACGACCCCGACGCCATCGGGGCGGACCCGGAGCGGCTGGCGCGCATCGGCGCCTTCGTCGAACTGCACGTCGAGCAGGGACGGGCGCTGGACCTGTCCGGCGACCGCGTCGGCATCGCCAGTGCCATCTGGCCGCACGGGCGCTGGCGGTTCGACTTCCGGGGCGAGGCCAACCACGCCGGCACGACCCGTCTCGTCGACCGGCGCGACCCCATGCTGTCGTACGCCGAGACCGTGCTCGCCGCCCGCCGGGAGGCCGAACTCGCCGGTGCCGTCGCCACCTTCGGCAAGATCGCCGTCGAGCCGAACGGCGTCAACGCCATCCCCTCGCTCGTGCGCGGCTGGCTCGACTCCCGCGCCGAGGACCAGGAGCGCCTGGACGCCGTGGTCGGCGGGATCGAGAACGCCGCCCGCGAGTACGCCGCGGCACACGGCGTCGACCTCGACGTCGTCCGGGAGTCCTTCACGCCCGTCGTCGAGTTCGACCACGCCCTGCGCGACGAACTGGCCCGCATCCTCGGCAAGGACACCGACATCACGGTCCCCGTCCTGGGTACCGGTGCCGGACACGACGCCGGAATCCTCTCCGGGAGCATCCCGACCGCCATGCTGTTCGTGCGCAACCCCACGGGTGTCTCGCACTCGCCGGCCGAGTTCGCCGCCGAGGACGACTGCGTGGCCGGGGTGCTCGCACTCGCCGACGTACTGGAAGGGCTGGCCTGCAGGTGACGCACCCCCACACGCGGACGTACTGGCTGGAGCACGCCTGGCTCGACACCCACGTCGAGCCGGGAGTCGCCCTCGACGTGAGCGACGGCCGCATCACCGCCGTCCGCACGGACGTGCCCACCCCGCCCCCCGGCGCCGAGATCCTGCACGGACTGACGCTCCCGGGGCTGGCGAACGCCCACTCGCACGCCTTCCACCGCGCCCTGCGCTCCACCGTCCAGGTCGGCTCCGGCACCTTCTGGACCTGGCGCGAGGTCATGTACTCCTTCGCCGACAGGCTGACCCCGGAGACCTACCACGCGCTCGCCCGCGCCGTGTACGCCGAGATGGCGCTCGCGGGCGTCACCTCCGTCGGCGAGTTCCACTACGTCCACCACGCACGCGGCGGCACCCCCTACGCCGACCCCAACGCCATGGGCGAGGCCCTCATCGCGGCCGCCGCCGACGCCGGCATCCGCATCACCCTCCTCGACACCCTCTACCTCTCCTCCGGCCTCTCGAACCGGCCCGGCGGCGAGCCGCCCAACACCCACCAGCTGCGCTTCTCCGACGGCAGCGCGGAAGCCTGGGCCGAACGCTGTTCAGTTCTCAAGGAACGGGATCACGCGCGGATCGGGGCGGCGATCCACTCCGTACGGGCCGTGCCCGCCGACCAGTTGGCGACCGTGGCGCGGTGGGCCGAGGAGCGGCGGGCGCCGCTCCATGTGCACCTGTCGGAGCAGACCGCCGAGAACGAGGCCTGCCTGGAAGTCCACGGGTGCACCCCGACCCAGCTCCTGGCCCTGCACGGCGTGCTCGGCCCGCGCACCACCGGCGTCCACAACACCCACCTCACCGCCGAGGACATCTCCCTCATCGGCGGCTCCGGCACCGGCACCTGCATGTGCCCGACGACCGAGCGGGACCTCGCGGACGGCATCGGACCGGCCGTCGCCCTGCAGAACGAGGGCTCCCCGCTCTCCCTCGGCTCCGACAGCCACGCCGTCATCGACCTGCTCGAAGAGGCACGCGCCATGGAGCTCGACGAGCGCCTGCGCACCCGCAGCCGCGGCCACTGGACCGCCGCCGCACTGCTGCGCGCGGCTTCGGCCGACGGTCACACGGCCCTCGGCTGGGACGAGGCGGGCAGGATCGAACAGGGCGCCCTCGCCGACCTCACCACGATCGCGCTCGACTCGGTCAGAACAGCGGGGCCGCTGCCCAGGCTCGGCGCCGAGACCGCCGTATTCGCCGCGACCGCAGCGGACGTACGGCACACGATCGTGGGCGGCCGGCACGTCGTACGCGACGGCGCGCACGCGCTCGTACCGGATGTGCCGCAGGCCCTCGCGCAGGCCGTCGAAGACCTGCGCGGCTGACCACCGTCCCCCGCCCGGCCACCCACGAGGACACCATGAGCAGCACCGCCATCACCAACATCGCCACGCTGGTCACCAACGACCCCTCCCTCGGTGACGGCTCCCCCCTCGGCCTGATCCAGGACGCGGCGCTCGTCATCGACGGCGACCGCATCGCGTGGACCGGTGAATCAAGCAAAGCACCCGCCACTGACAACCGGGTCGACGCCGGCGGCCGTGCGGTCCTCCCCGGCTTCGTCGACTCGCACTCCCACCTGGTCTTCGCGGGCGACCGGACGCAGGAGTTCAACGCCCGGATGTCCGGGCGCTCGTACAGCGCGGGCGGCATCCGCACCACCGTCGCCGCCACCCGCGCCGCGAGCGACGAGGAGCTGGAGGCCAACCTCACGCGCTACCTCGCCGAGGCGCTCCGCCAGGGCACCACGACCTTCGAGACGAAGTCCGGCTACGGCCTGACCACGGAAGACGAATCCCGCGCCCTGCGCATCGCCGCCGCCCACACCGACGAGGTCACCTACCTCGGCGCCCACATCGTCTCCCCCGACTACGCCGACGACCCCGCCGGCTACGTCGCCCTGGTCACCGGCGAGATGCTCGACGCCTGTGCGCCGTACGCCCGTTGGATCGACGTCTTCTGCGAGAAGGGCGCCTTCGACGGCGACCAGGCCCGCGCGATCCTCACCGCCGGAAAGGCCAGGGGCCTGCACCCGCGCATCCACGCCAACCAGCTCTCCTACGGTCCCGGAGTGCAGTTGGCCGTCGAGCTCGACGCCGCAAGTGCCGACCACTGCACCCATCTCACGGACGCGGACGTGGACGCCCTGGCCAACAGCCGTACGGTCGCCACCCTCCTGCCCGGCGCCGAGTTCTCCACCCGCGCGGAGTGGCCGAACGCCCGCCGTCTCCTGGACGCGGGCGCCACCGTCGCCCTCTCCACCGACTGCAACCCCGGCTCGTCCTTCACCTCCTCCGTCCCCTTCTGTATCGCCCTCGCGGTACGGGACATGGGGATGACCCCGGACGAGGCGGTCTGGTCGGCCACCGCGGGCGGCGCCCGGGCCCTGCGCCGGGACGACATCGGCCGCCTGAGCCCCGGCGCCCGCGCGGACCTCATCACCCTCGACGCCCCGAGCCACGTACACCTCGCGTACCGGCCGGGCGTGCCGCTGGTCACCGGGGTGTGGCGCCGGGGCGTCCAGGAGGCCTGATCGGGCCTTCTCCGGTCAGGAGGCCCCCGCCCGCCAGCGCTGCTCGGCGCCCCCGTCCAGTGGTCGCAGCGACAGCCCGTCGCCCCCGTACGGAGTCAGCGCCGTCTCGATGGCGATCGCGGGCCGGATCACGCCGTCGGCATCCACCGTGAACCGCAGGTTCTGGCCGTTGCCGCCGTAGACCGAACTGCACTCCCAGATGCCCACGCCCCTGTCCACGTCCCCGCGGCTGTCCAGGCAGTAGTCCGGGTCGGCGGCCGACTGCACCAGCCCGCGCGCGGAGTCGACGCGCCAGCGCTGTGTGCGGGACGAGGAGCAGGGGGCCGTGATGACGTCCGTGCCCTTCTCGAAGTCGCCGTCGCGGACGTCCAGGCACCGCCCGGTGGCGACGTTCACGATCTGCGCGAACGCGCCGTTCGGGGCGTGGGTGGGGGAGGGGGAGGGTTTCGGAGACTTCGAAGGCGACTTCGAGGGCCGCTTGGAGGGGGAGGAACTCCGCGTCGGTGACGGCGACTTGCTCTTCGCCGACGGTGACGGCGAAGGGACGGCGGAGACCGTCGCCGTCACCGTGACCTGCGTCGAAATCGTCGGCGTACCCACCGCGCCCGCCGCCTCCTGGGGCGGCGAGGACGGTGAGGCGGCCTGGGAGAGCAGGAAGACGAGCAGGGGCGCCAGGGCCACGCCGACGGCGATCGAGGTCAGCAGCAGGCGCCGGGAGGGCGGCCAGGGCGTCGCGTCCGCGTGGGCCTTGGGGTGCGGTGCCTCGGGCGTCGTGACATACGCCCTGCCCGCCCAGGGCAGCAGCCCCTCGGCCAGTGCGGTGCGCGGCGCGTCGCGCAGGGCCGACAGCTCCTCGTAGGCCGCCGTGCAGTGGGCGCAGTGCACCATGTGGGCCCGCAGGTCGGCGCTGGTACGCGGGCTGTCGGGCCGCACCGACTCCTCGATGAGCCGGCCGAAGTTGCCGCAGCGCGGGTCGGCCGAGGCGGCCAGACGCGAGCGCAGACACGCCTGACCCATGGCCTGGAGGGCGGAGGCGGTCCCGTGGCCCACGTCCTCGCGGGTCAGGCCGAGGAAGGCGGCCGTCCTGTCCTCCGACTCCTGCTCCACGATGCCGTACCAGACGAGGCCCTGGGCGCGGGAGGGAAGGGACCGGAAGGCGGTGAGCATGGGCGGTACGGGGACGTCGGAGCCCGCCGTGGTCAGGACGAGCAGCAGGCCCGGCTCGAGACCGCCGGCCCGCTCGTCGGCCGCCCAGGAGGCCGCCAGGTGCCCGGTCAGCAGCAGGAGGTGAAGACGGAGGGGGACCAGGGGTTCGGTGCCGCGTGCCGTCTGCCGGGCCGCCAGGGTGAACGCCTGCGCGGCCAGTTGCCGTGCGGCGGACTCGCTCGCCGTGCACAGCCGGGCGTAGGCGAGGACCGAGGGCTGATGGCGGGCGCGGAGTTCCTGCAGGGCCGGATAGACGGTGGGGGTGCTGGTGCGCAGCAGTTCGGTCAGCCGCGCGTCGGACGCGCCCGCATGCACCCCTTCCTGGGGGATACCCCCGGACCCCCGGCCGCTCCCGGTCTCGACTCCGTCGTCGGTCCCGTCGGCCCGAGCCATCCGCCCGCCTCCTTGCGCCCTTGCCGCCCGCCGGGATATTGACCTACCGGCGGGTATGGGGGCCCATAGTGATGGATGGAAACCTCTGGGGAAAGAGTTTCTGTGGGTAACCCAGGGAACGCCTGAGCGCGGCCCGCCCGGGAACCGGACGGACCGCGCTCGGAAAGAGGCGTCACAAGGGATTGTTCACAGGGAGGTCCCACAAGGGGACCGTCACTCCTCGAGCGTCAGGCCCTTGCGCAACCGCATCAGCGTCCGCGACAGCAGCCGAGACACATGCATCTGTGAGATGCCGAGCTCCTCGCCTATCTCCGACTGGGTCAGGCCCGCGACGAAACGCAGGGAGAGGATCTGCCGGTCCCGGGGCGGGAGTTCGGCGATCAGCGGTTTCAACGACTCGACGTACTCGATGCCTTCGAGTCCGTGGTCCTCGTATCCGATCCGGTCCGCGAGCGCACCCTCGGCGTCGTCCTCCTCGGGCTGGGCGTCCAGCGAGGAGGCGGTGTACGCGTTCGACGCCGCCATACCCTCGACGACCTCGTCCTTCGTCAGCTCCAGGCGCTCCGCGAGCTCGGCCACCGTCGGCGCCCGGTCGAGCTTCTGGGCCAGCTCGTCGCCGGCCTTGGCCAGGTCGAGCCGGAGCTCCTGCAGCCTGCGCGGTACGCGCACGGACCACGAGGTGTCGCGGAAGAAGCGCTTGATCTCGCCGACGATGGTCGGCATGGCGAACGTGGGGAACTCGACGCCCCGTGCCAGTTCGAACCGGTCGATCGCCTTGATCAGGCCGATCGTGCCGACCTGGATGATGTCCTCCATCGGCTCGCTCCGTGAGCGGAAGCGGGAGGCGGCGAACTTGACCAGCGCGAGGTTGAGCTCGACGAGGGTGTTACGGACGTACGAGTATTCGTGCGTGCCTTCCTCGAGGGACTCAAGGCGCTCGAAGAGGGTCTTGGAGAGCGCTCGTGCGTCTACCGGTCCCACTTCGTCGTACGGGGGGATCTCCGGAAGGCCTGCCAGCCCGGGGAGCCCGGCAAGCGTGTCTGGGTCGTTGCTCTCGATGCTCTCGATGGGATCCAGATGTTCCGGAGGGGATGCCGACGTCGCCTCCTGGGTATGCGATGCGTCGAGCCGGGGTGACATGATGTCCTCCATCGTTCTCGGCATATGGCTGCCGAAGCCAGTGCGTGCACTGCGGTGTGCGGCGCCTCCAAAGCCGGCCGTGTCGGTTTGCGTATCCCTACTAGCCCTACCCGCTTTCCCGCGCCCGCCGCAAGTGCGTTCTGTGGGGATATGTCCGTTTACGTGCGGTTGTTCGGGTGTCGGAGAGTGTGAGGAAGGCGTAGTGTTCGAGGGCGTGAGTCAGCAGCCACGACGTCGGGAGAAAGACGGCATGGACCGTGGGACGGTCGGCAGCGCACAGTCTGGCCGGCTACTGGTGGAGGTCAGGGAAGAGGGCTCCAGCGCCGTCGTGACGCCGGTGGGTGAGTTGGATCACCACACCGCCGATCTGTTGCGTGAGCCACTCGAGGAATGCCTCGCCAAGGGTTTCAGCCGGCTGGTGGTGGATTGCTCGCGTCTGGAGTTCTGCGACTCCACCGGACTCAATGTGCTGCTCGGCGCGCGCCTCAAGGCGGAGGCCGCAGGGGGCGGGGTGCATCTCGCGGGGATGCAGCCCGTGGTGGCGCGCGTCTTCGAGATCACCGGGGCGGAAGCGGTCTTCACCGTCCATGACACGCTCGAGGCGGCCCTGGCCGATGAAGCCGGCTGAGGCCGGCTGATCCCGGCCGCCGCGCCCGACGCTGTGTCCTGCCCCACTCACCCCCGTGTGACCGGCACTTTCCGGGCGCCACGCGCTCCGGGCCGAATAGGGGGGTGTTCTGCCGGTTCGGTCGGGCAGGAGACATCCTGTCGGCAGGGACATCCTGAACATGTCGGCAGCAACATGTCGACGGCACAGCGACGGATCCACCGTCGAGGTACGTATGACTCTTGAATCGTGAACTGGTGAATCGGTGAATCGGTGAGGTGAAGCGCTGATGAGCACCACCCGGCCTTACTCGCCGGGCGACCGCGGCCCGGAGGCCAGCGGCGCTTCCGGGGTGTCCGAGGGCGACGAGGCCTCGTCGTCGGCTGCGCCCGCGTCGTCCGCGGGCGGCGGCCAGGTCCGCAGGCTGAACTTCGACGGCGAGAGCGGCGTCGTGCCGCTCGCCCGCGACTTCACCCGCCAGGCGCTGTACGCGTGGGGCTGGCTGCCGGCCGCCACGGCCGACCAGCGGGCCGCCGCCGAGGACGTGCTGCTCGTCGTCTCCGAGCTGGTCACCAACGCCTGTCTGCACGCTGAGGGCCCGGACGAGCTGTGGATCGCCTGCGACAACAAGGTGATCCGCATCGAGGTCTCGGACAGGGGCCCGGGCCAGCCGGCCCCCCGCACCCCGCACCGCGCGGGCCGCCCCGGCGGGCACGGCATGTTCATCGTGCAGCGGCTCTGTCTGGACTGGGGCGTCGCACGGACGCCGGGAGTGGCAGGCAAGACCGTGTGGGCGGAGCTGGGCGCCCCGGCGTAATTCGTTTCCGCTGGTCGGGCGTGCCCCCTACGCTCGTCTGCAACGCGCTGACGGAGACAAGTAGCCGAGGTCCACGCGAGCCGAGAGAGCCGCCCGCAGGTGTGAGGGCGGCCTCGCGTTCCCAGGCGAATCCACTCCTGAGTGCGGGGAGGAAATGCCCCGCCGGCCGGCCCCCGTCATCAGGCCGCAACGAGCTGGCGCCGAGGAGTTGGTCGCCGGACTCGGCCTGCACCACCGCATCACCAAACTTGCGGCCGGGGACACCAGCCCCGCCCAGGCCAAGACGTACGACGTGGAGGTCTGGCTGCCGAGCCTGGGTGCGTACGCCGAGGTCAGCTCGGTGTCGAACGCCCGCGACTACCAGGCGCGGCGCGGGGCCATGCTCCCCCATTCTCGGCTTCGCTCGAACGGGGGGACCCCCATCGCCCGGCCGGCGGCGGCAGACCGGTCCACCTCCACACCCTCAACGCCTCGGGCCTCGCCACCAGCCGCCTGCTGCCCGCCCTCCTGGAACAGCACCAGCGGGCGGACGGCACGGTGGCCGTGCCGGAGGTGGTGCGGCGGTGGGGTGTGCCGGACGTCCTGCGAGTGCACTAGCTCGGGGTTACCCACGGTCACTCCCTCCACCCGAACCCCCTCCCGTGCGCGCCGGATCCCCACAACTCCGGCGCGCACCTTCTCTTCCCTCCTCAAGACGCCGGGCGTACCTTGACGGCCGAATCTGATATGCCGTCAGGAAGTGGCAGAGGAACCCGAGGATCTCGAAGAGGGAGCGGAACCGTGTCGTACCGGAATCGAACCGCCGCGCTCGCGTCCGCCGCGGCCCTGGCCGGCTCGGCGGTGCTGCTCGCCGCCCCCGCAGCCGAGGCCAACGTGGTCGACGTCAACTACCAGTGCAAGACGCCGATCGGCAACAAGAGCGCCGTCTCGCCCATCGACATCAAGGGCGTCAAGAGCGGCAGCGGCTACAGGCTCACCATGTCGTGGCAGAAGGGCGTCTCCTCCAGCCCGGTCGAACTGGGCAAGGGCGCGATGAACCCGAGCGCCACCATCAAGCTGGGCGGCGCCGACAGCGGCACGGTGTCCGTCTCCGGACCCGCCAACCAGGCCGCGATCCCCGCCAACACCCCCATCAAGATCAACGACTTGACGGGCACGTACTCGCCGAAGAAGACCGGCAAGGTCACCTTCACCCCGGGCATCCTCACCATCAAGGCGCTCGGCACGACGACCACGTGCACGCCGTCGAACAACCCGGGGCCGGCGCTCACCCTCGACGTGACGGCCGCGGGTGGCTCCGCCGGGAACAGCCAGAGCGGTACGGACTCTGGCGGCTCCCTGCCGCAGACCGGGCCCGAGGACTCGGCGATCGCGCTGGGGACGCTCGGCGGCACTGTGCTCCTGGCCGGAACGGCGGGGGCGTTGTGGGTGACTCGGCGGAATCAGGTGGCACGGCGGTAAGGGTTCGTCGGCTGTGCCGCGATGTGCCGTCGGTCGTCTGCGGCTTCATCGTGGCTGGTCGCGCAGTTCCCCGCGCCCCTTTTGGGGCGCTGCCGTTCCGCGGACTTCATCCGCCCCGTCGAGACCCCCGCCGCACGACCGCTGGAGCCGCTGGATGCCATCTGCTGTCCGTGTCCTGTTCGTGTCCCTTCTGTTCGTGCTGACCGCTGCGCCTGCGGCTTCCGGCGCTGACGGGTGGTCATTGGTGCCCTCGGGTGGCGGGCGGCCCTCCGTCTATGCCGAAGGTGCGCCCGGAGCGGTTCTGCAGGACACGGTGTCCGTGGTCAACCGGAGTGGGCGGGCGGTCACGGTGCGGCTGAGCGGCAGCGGTGTTCCGGTCACCTTTGCCGCCGACCGGGTGCGGGTGCCCGCCCGCACCCGCGCCGACGTGCCGTTCACGGTGAGTGCGCGCGACGACCGCCGCGGCGACATCGTCGCCCGTGACCAGGACGGCCGCCGGGCCGCGGTTCCGGTCCGGCTGCGGCTGGGCGGACCGGCGCTGTCCGCGCTGACCGTCGAGCGTGTCGCCGTGCGCGGTGGCCGCATCACGTATGACCTGGTCAATCGCGGCACCACGGTCCTCGTACCGAGCCTCGCCGTGCACGCCGACGGCGTCTTCGGGCCGGTCCTCGACCGTGCCCCGCGCACCCTGCCCGTCCGCCTGCGCCCCGGCCACCGTCTCCGTCTCGCCGAACCCTGGCCCGACCGCCCCGCCCTGGACTCGGTCGACGTCCGGCTGACCGTGACGGCGGCGGGCGGCGCACACGACTCGGCCGGCGCGTCGGCGCGGTTCGTGCCGTGGGGAGCGGTGACAGGGATCGCGGGTGCGGTGGCGGCAGGGGGCGCGCTGTTTCTCGTACGAGGCCTACGACGTCGCAGGCGTCGTACGGCCGACGACGAGGCGCTTGAACCCCCGCGTACGGAAGTCGAGTTGACGGGAGCGCTGACGTGAACGGCAAGCTGCGGATCACGGCGCTGGTGGCGGTGCTCGCGCTGCTCCTGCTGCCGCTGGCGGGCACGGCTGCGGCGGACGGGCCGGCCGTCAGGCTCTCCAAGTCCCAGGCCGGTACCGGAGGTTCGATCACCGTCAGCGGCAGCGGCTGGCGTGCGCACGCGCTGCTGATGATGCTGGTCTGCGGACAGTCGACGCCGTCCCGGGGCGTCATCGGCGGCACCAACGCCTGCGCCAACTCGGACGGAAGGGCCGTCACCACCGACGCCAAGGGCTCCTTCAGCAAGAAGCTGCCGGTCGCGGAGCCGCCGGTGCCGTGCCCGTGCGTGGTGCACGTGGCGACGGTCGAGGGCGCGAAGGCGCAGGCGGACGCGGTCCTCCAGGTGGCCGGGCACGCCGTCGAACCGCTGCCCTCCGAGCCGTCCGGCGGACGTCTGTCGGTCCTCACCGACACCCGGCTCAACGGGTCGAGCGGCCTGCTCACCTGGTTCGGCGCGCCGCCCTCACGCACCCTCGTCTTCACCGTCGGCAACGCCGGTACCACCGCGATCAAGAACCCCGTCTTCCAACTCGGCACCTCTCACGGCGTGTTCGCCCCGCAGTGGGAGGACCAGGAGTGGCGCGGGACCATCGCACCCGGCAGGAAGGCGCAGATCAAGCTCCCGGTCGAGCTGACGGCGGGAGCGCACGGCGACTACACCGTCTCCCTCAAGTACGGCGGCAAGGTCCTCGCCGAGCAGCCCTGGGGCGTGGGCCGCCCGTGGGGCGTGACCCTGTTCTGGCTGCTGGTCTGCGTGGTCGTGCCGGCCGCGGTGTTCCGCGCCGGGATGGCGGTCGTGGACCGGGTACGGCCGCGCCGCGCGGGCGGCCTCCGGCACCGGGGCCTCCGCCTGCCCGAACTGTCCCTGCACATGCCGAAGTTCACCGCCAAGGCGGCGGCTCAGGAACCCCCCTCGAACTCGACCCTGCCGTGGTTCACCCCGGACTCCGATCCGGGCACGGCCGGTCGGCTCTCCGCACCGCACCACGACGACAGCCCGACGAGTCCTACGACTCCCACCAGGAAGGGACCCCCGTGAGAAAACGCAGGAGAGTCACACCGGTCGGCAGCGGGAGAGCGGGTGCGGCGGGCACCGCCCTGGTACTGGGCTCGGCAGGCATCCTGCTGGGCCTGGCCGCCGGGCCCGCGCAGGCCGCGGAGGTGTCGTTCGCGACGCACTGCGTGCCGCCCGCGGGCATCACCCCCGTCGACGGCACCACGAAGGTCGAGATCACCGCGCCGGCCACGGCGAAGGTGGGCGACACGGTGGACGTCGTATGGAAGTTCGTCCAGGCTGCCTCGAAGAACCCGGACATCATCGACCTTCCCGCCAACTCGGTCCAGCCGTCCGGGGTGCTGAAGGCGGCCGGCGCGCAGGCAGCCGACATCGCGATGCAGGGCACGCGCACGAACCCGGCCATCCCCAAGGGCGGCGCCATGGTGCTGTCCGACATGAAGGGCACCCTGAAGCTGACGGCGCCGGGCGAGGTGACGCTGACGCCGGACGCGTACACCGTCAACGCCATGTCGACGGACACCAAGTGCACGCCGAAGGAGACGGTGCAGAAGGCGGCGACGATCGAGGTGTCGCCGGGCGGCGGAAGCTCGTCGAGCACGACACCGGAGCCGACGGACTCGGCCTCCCAGTCGTCCTCACCGTCCGCGTCGGCCTCCGCCAGTGACGGCACCGGCAGCGACCAGACCGACTTCACCGGCAAGGAGGTCGAGATCCCGTACACCTGCCAGTCGCCCATCGGCGAGAAGAAGGCGACCTCGCCCATCCAAATCAACGCCAAGAAGAACGGCGGGAGTTTCGACCTCACCGTGCAGTTCAAGAAGTCCGTGATGGACAGTCCGGCCGACATCCCCAAGGGCTCGGTGAAGCCGTCGATGGAGGCGGTCCTGGGCGGCGCGGACAAGGGCACGGTGCACGTCGAGGGCCCGACGAACTCCAAGGACATCAAGTCCGGCGAGCCCATCGAGATCCCCGACCTGACGGGCACCTACAAGCCGGGCGCGGACGGCAAGTCGACCCTGTCCCCGGGCGTCCTCACGATCAACGCCCTGGGCACGACCACGACCTGCAAGCCCGACAAGACCGAGGTCTCCCTGACCCTGGACACGACGCAGCAGGCCAGCGGCGCGTCGGGCGGCTCATCGACGTCCGGCGGTTCGTCGTCCGGCGGATCGTCGAGCGGCGGCTTGGCCGAGACGGGTTCCAGCGACCACGGCGCCCTGAAGGCCTTGGGCCTGGTGGCCGGCACGGCGGTCCTGCTGGGCGGCGCGGTGTTCACGTTCATGCCGCGGCGAAACCCGCACTGACCTGCCGTTCCATGCTTCCTCAAGTCTTGCCCGGATCCACTGGATGCGTTTGCTCCCTCGGTCGGCCGAAGGCCACGTCGTCGTGCAAGAAGTCCGCGTTCCTGTGGGGTGCCTGGAAGAACCCTGGTGAGAAGTCGACGGTGATGTGCGCATTCCGTAGCTTCACCCGGTCCTGGTCGGTCGAGACGAAGTGACCGACGGGCGCAACCGCTGAGGGCCGCCGCACATGATGTGCGGCGGCCCTCAGCCGTTTGTACGGCGGTGCGTCAGTGCACGTCACCCATCAGCGCCTTGACCTTCCGGCGGTACATCCACACCGCAAAGCCGGCGAAGGCCGCGAGGGCAGCCTCCCCGAACACGGCTCCCGTGCCGCCGAGGTCGACTCCGGCGATGGCCGGGTTGGACAGCAGGCCGGTGATGGAGTCGCCCGCGGTGACCGCGAGGAACCACACGCCCATCATCTGGCTGGCGTACTTGGCCGGCGCCATCTTCGTTGTCACCGACAGGCCCACCGGCGACAGGCACAGCTCACCCACGGTCTGGATGAAGTAGATGCCCACCAGCCACATCGGGCTGACCGCGGTGCCGTTCGCCGCCATGGCGAGCGGGATCAGGAAGAAGAAGAACGAGACGCCGATCAGGACCAGGCCCATCGAGAACTTCACGATGGTGCTGGGCTCCTGGCCCTTTCGGTTCAGCCACACCCAGACCCAGGCGAAGACCGGGGCCAGCGCCATGATGAACAGCGGGTTCAGCGACTGGTACCAGGAGGTCGGGAAGTCGAAGCCGAGCATCGAGTGGGCGGCCTTGCCCTCGCCGAACGCCTGGACGGTGGACGCGCCCTGGTCGTAGATCATCCAGAACACGGCGGCCGCGACGAAGAACCAGATGTAGCCGGTCATCTTCGACTGCTCGGTGGCGTTGAGCTCCTTGTCCCGCTTGATGCGCAGCAGTACACCGGCCGGGATGACCAGACCGATGACGGTGAGCGGGATCATCGCCCAGTTCAGGGTGAAGTGGCCGGTGAACCCGACGACGCCGTAGAAGACGGTCGCGGCGATCAGCCAGAGCAGGCCCTTGCGCAGCCAGGCAGCGCGCTCCTCGGCCGCCAGGGGCTTGGGGACGACGCTGCTCTTCGGGCTCAGGTTGCGGGTGCCGAGCAGGAACGCGGCCAGGCCGATCGCCATGCCGACCGCGGCCATGCCGAAGCCCAGGTGCCAGCTGACCTCCTGGCCGACGGTGCCGATGGCCAACGGAGCGAAGAACGCACCGGCGTTGATGCCCATGTAGAAGATCGTGAAGCCGCCGTCACGGCGCGGGTCGTCCGGGCCGTCGTAGAGGTGGCCCACCATCGTGGAGATGTTGGCCTTGAGCAGACCGGAGCCGGCCGCGACCAGCGCCAGACCCGCGAAGAACGGTGCCTGGCCGCCGGGCAGCGCCAGCGTGATGTGGCCGGCCATGATCGTGACGGCCGCGATGGTCACCGTCTTGCGCGGGCCCCAGACGCGGTCGCCGAGCCAGCCGCCGGGCATGGCGAGCAGGTAGACCATCGCCGAGTAGACGGAGACGATCACCGTGGTGGTGGCCACGTCCATGGCCAGGCCGCCGCCCATGCTCCCCTTGCCGGCGCCGGGGCCGCCGGAGAGCAGGTAGACGGTGAGCAGGGCCTTCATGCCGTAGTAGGAGAACCGCTCCCACATCTCGGTCATGAAGAGGGTGGCCAGTCCGCGGGGGTGGCCGAAGAAGGTCTTCTCGGAGCCGGGGGTGTCCGGGCGGACCGAGTCCTTCGTCAGGCTGGACGCCATGGTCGTTCCTTGCTGTGCTGGTGGGGGTTTACCGCACACAAAAGAGACCTTCGGCGTCAAATGGTGGCCAAAGGTCCCCGCAGTGCTACAGGCGTTGTTTCACCATACGGCAGGACACTGCCGGATATGGAAGGACTTGAGACACGGATCACAGGTGGAGGTGGAACCATACACACCTTTTCCAAGGTCTCTTCCGTGATCACACCGCACAGACACAGGTTCTTACCGACCCGCCCAAAGGTAAGAATCACGCCTGCCGATCACACCCCAGCACCTGTCAAGAGCGGACTACCATCACCTCATGACCCGTGTACTGCTCGCCGAGGACGACGCGTCCATCTCGGAGCCGCTGGCCCGCGCCCTGCGCCGGGAAGGTTACGAGGTCGAGGTGCGCGAGGACGGACCCACCGCGCTCGACGCCGGAAACGCCGGCGGCATCGACCTGGTCGTGCTGGACCTCGGTCTGCCCGGCATGGACGGCCTCGAGGTCGCCCGCCGGCTGCGGGCCGAAGGCCACACCGTGCCGATCCTCATCCTGACCGCGCGTGCCGACGAGGTGGACACCGTCGTCGGTCTCGACGCCGGCGCCGACGACTACGTCACCAAGCCCTTCCGGCTCGCCGAACTGCTCGCCCGTGTCCGGGCCCTGCTGCGGCGCGGTGCGGCCGAGCCGGCGCAGCCGCCCGCCACGCACGGCGTGCGGATCGACGTCGAGTCGCACCGGGCGTGGATGGGCGACGAGGAACTCCAGCTCACCGCCAAGGAGTTCGACCTGCTGCGGGTGCTGGTGCGAGACGCCGGCCGGGTGGTGACCCGGGACCAGTTGATGCGAGAGGTCTGGGACACGACGTGGTGGTCGTCGACCAAGACGCTCGACATGCACATCTCGTGGCTGCGTAAGAAGTTGGGCGACGATGCGGCGAACCCGCGGTACATCGCCACCGTGCGCGGTGTGGGTTTTCGGTTCGAGAAGAGTTAGCCGGTTACGCGCGTTGCGCCGGCGTGGCTTGTGTGGGTTCGCGGCTGCCGGCCGTATGTGGCCGGTCGCGCCCGCGCGGCGGAGCCGCACACGTCACAGCCCCGCGCCCCTTTGGGGCACGCCCACACCGGTGTTGTAGAGCCACTGTCCGGAGGGCCTCGTGCGTCGTCGTCTCATCCAGTCCACGCTTGCCGTCGTGCTCGTGGTCATCGCCGTCTTCGGCGTGTCTCTCGTCATCGTCGAGACGCGGACCATCAGCAACAGCGCCCAGGAGCGGGTGAGCTCCGAGGCGCAGCGGCTGGCCAGCATCGTGGACAGCCGGCTCATCGGGGCCGGGGCCGTCAGCGCGGAGGTGCTGAAGGGACAGGTCACGGGGGAGCGGTACGCCGTGATCGAGATCCCGGGGCAGTCGGCCATCGCGGTCGGGACCAAGCCCGAGGGTGAGGTCATCCGCGGGCGGGCGACGGGCGAGGAGGGCGAGCGGGTCGTCGTCGAGGAGCCGCGTTCGACCGTGAGCCGGGAGGTCGGCCGGACGCTGCTGATCATCGGGCTGGTCGCGCTGCTCGCCGTGGTGGCCGCCGTACTGCTGGCGATCCGGCAGGCCAACCGGCTCGCCTCCCCGCTCACCGACCTCGCGGAGACCGCCGAGCGGCTGGGCTCCGGCGACCCCCGGCCCCGCCACAAGCGGTACGGCGTTCCCGAGCTGGACCGGGTGGCGGACGTCCTCGACTCCTCCGCCGAGCGCATCGGCCGCATGCTCACCGCCGAGCGGCGCCTGGCCGCCGACGCCTCCCACCAGCTGCGTACGCCGCTGACCGCGCTGTCGATGCGGCTCGAGGAGATCACCCTCACCGACGACCCGGACACGGTGAAGGAGGAGGCCAACGTCGCCCTCACCCAGGTCGAGCGGCTGACGGACGTGGTGGAGCGGCTGCTGACCAACGCCCGCGACCCCCGGACCGGCAGCGCCGTCTCCTTCGACCTCGACGAGGTCATTCAGCAGCAGCTCGCCGAGTGGCGGCCCGCCTACCGCCAGGCCGGGCGGGCGATCGTGAGCTCCGGCAAACGGCATCTGCAGGCGGTCGGCACGCCGGGCGCGGTCGCGCAGGTGCTGGCGGCGCTGATCGAGAACTCGCTGATGCACGGCGGGGGCACGGTGGCGCTGCGGACCCGGGTGACCGGCAACCAGGCGGTCGTGGAGGTCACCGACGATGGGCCGGGCGTGCCCGCCGACCTCGGTGCGCGGATCTTCGAGCGCACGATCAGCGGACGGAACTCGACGGGCATCGGGCTGGCGGTGGCGCGGGACCTGGCGGAGGCGGACGGCGGCCGTCTGGAGATGCTGCAGACCCAGCCGCCGGTCTTCGGCCTGTTCCTGTCGCGTACGCCGCTGAAGCGGCCGCCGGCGGAGGACGAGGAGCCGATGGTCCGCTGAGCGCTTAGGCGCTCAGCGCGCTGTGTCGATTTGCGGCTCCGCCGGGGGGCCGCGATGTGCCGTCGTACGACTGCGGCGCCATCGTGGCTGGTCGCGCCCGCGCGGCGGAGCCGCACATGTCGCAGCCCCGCGCCCCTTTGGGGGCGCTCAGCTGACGCGGGCCTCGGGCTTCGGGCGGTCGGCCTCGGCGGCCTGGGCCTCCAGGAACGATTCGGCACCTGCGACGGCCTCGTGGGCGGGCAGGGCCTTGAACACCCACGTGCGGTACGACCAGAACCGGAACAGCGTGCCGAGCCCGATGCCGACGACCTTGAAGATGTTGCGCTCCAGCGAGCTGTCCCAGCCGAAGCCGTAGATGGCCGCGTACAGGATGCCGTTCTCGATCACCAGGCCGACCGCGCTGAAGGCCAGGAAGAGCGAGAGCTCCTTGGTCCGGGCGCTCTTGTCGCGGTCACGGTAGGTGAAGTAGCGGAAGCCCAGGTAGTTGACGCCGATCGCGACCACGGTGGCGATCACGTTGGCGCGTACGGCCTGCAGGCTCGTGAGGTGCCAGAGCAGATTGGAGACACCGAAGTTCACGACGGTGCCCAGGGCACCCACCGCACCGAACTTGGCAACCTCGTGTGCGAGCCTTCGCAGCCCGGCGGAACCATGTCCCATGGCCGTGCAGGCCCCCATTCGGTCGGTTTCGTCAACTCAGCCATGCTAACCACCCCCCTTCTCAAACGCTTGTGGTTGTGTTCACAGGTCGGATACAGGTCGGATAGAGGTCGGGAAGAGGACCGGAAAAGCCCGGAAAGGCGGGGGTAAGAGGTTCCGGAAACGGCCGGAAACCGGCCCGTGTGGCGCGGCCGATACCCTAGGGGTGTGACGTTCCCGGTAGTCGGCATGGTCGGCGGAGGCCAGCTCGCTCGTATGACACACGAGGCAGGCATCCCGCTCGGCATCAGGTTCAAGCTCCTCAGTGACACCCCTCAGGACTCCGCGGCGCAGGTCGTCAGCGATGTCGTCATCGGCGACTATCGCGACCTCGACACGCTGCGTGAGTTCGCGAGGGGCTGCGATGTGATCACTTTCGATCACGAACACGTACCCACCGAGCACCTCAGGGCGCTGGAGGCGGACGGCATCCCCGTGCGCCCGGGCCCCGACGCGCTCGTGCACGCCCAGGACAAGGGCGTGATGCGCGCGCGGCTCGACGCGATCGGGGTGCCGTGCCCGCGGCACCGGATCGTGGCCGACCCGGCCGACGTGGTGGCCTTCGCGGCGGAGGGCGACGGCTTCCCGGTCGTCCTCAAGACCGTCCGCGGCGGCTACGACGGCAAGGGCGTGTGGGTCGTCGAGTCCGCGGAGGAGGCTGCGGACCCGTTCCGCGCGGGCGTCCCGGTCCTCGCCGAGGAGAAGGTCGACTACGTACGGGAGCTGGCGGCGAACGTCGTGCGCTCCCCGCACGGCCAGGCGGTCGCGTACCCGGTCGTCGAGTCCCGGCAGGTGAACGGCGTGTGCGACACCGTGATCGCGCCCGCGCCCGACCTCGACGAGGTCCTCGCCCTGCAGGCGGAGGAGATGGCGCTGCGCATCGCCAAGGAACTGGACGTCGTCGGCCACCTCGCCGTCGAGCTGTTCCAGACCCGCGACGGCCGCATCCTCGTCAACGAGCTCGCGATGCGCCCGCACAACTCCGGCCACTGGACCCAGGACGGCGCGATCACCTCGCAGTTCGCCAACCACGTCCGCGCGGTCCTCGACCTCCCGCTCGGCGACCCGCGTCCGCGCACCAAGTGGACCGTGATGGTCAACGTCCTCGGCGGGGACTACCCGGACATGTACTCCGCGTACCTGCACTGCATGGCCCGCGACCCCCAGCTGAAGATCCACATGTACGGCAAGGACGTGAAGCCCGGCCGCAAGGTGGGCCACGTCAACACCTACGGCGACGACCTGGACGACGTCCTCGAGCGCGCACGTCACGCAGCCGGTTACCTGAGAGGCACGATCACCGAATGAGTACTGCTGCCGGCCCGGTCGTGGGCATCGTCATGGGTTCGGACTCCGACTGGCCCGTCATGGAGGCCGCCGCCCAGGCCCTCGACGAGTTCGAGATCGACTACGAGGTCGACGTCGTCTCCGCGCACCGCATGCCGCGCGAGATGATCACGTACGGCGAGCAGGCCGCCGAGCGGGGGCTCAAGGTGATCATCGCGGGCGCCGGGGGCGCCGCCCACCTCCCCGGGATGCTTGCCTCCGTCACCCCGCTGCCGGTCATCGGCGTCCCGGTGCCGCTGAAGTACCTGGACGGCATGGACTCCCTCCTCTCGATCGTGCAGATGCCGGCCGGCGTTCCGGTCGCCACCGTCTCCGTCGCCGGTGCCCGCAACGCGGGCCTGCTCGCGACCCGCATCCTGGCCACGCAGGACGACGAACTCCTCGGCCGCATGCGGGAGTTCCAGCAGGAACTGAACGACCAGGCCACCGAGAAGGGCAAGCGCCTGCGCGCCAAGGTCGAGGGGTCGAACGGCTTCGGCTTCGGCTCGCGGAAGTGACGGCGATGACCTCCGCCTCGGCGGCGGCGGCCCGGGAGCTCCTGCGCGAGTTCCCGGTCGTCGACGGCCACAACGACCTGCCCTGGGCGCTGCGCAAGCAGGTCCGCTACGACCTCGACGCCCGCGACATCGCCGTACACCAGAACGCACATCTGCACACCGACATCCCGCGCCTGCGCGAGGGCGGCGTCGGTGCGCAGTACTGGTCGGTGTACGTCCGCTCGGACCTGCCGGACGCGGTGCCCGCGACGCTCGAACAGATCGACTGCGTACGGCAGTTGCTGGCGCGCTACCCCGCGGACCTGGCGCCCGCGCTGACGGCCGCCGACATGGAGAGGGCGCGCGGTGAGGGCCGTATCGCCTCCCTCATGGGAGCGGAGGGCGGTCACTCCATCGCCTGCTCGCTCGGCACGCTGCGCGGTCTGTACGGGCTGGGCGTCCGCTACATGACGCTCACCCACAACGACAACAACCCGTGGGCGGACTCGGCGACCGACGAGCCGAACGTCGGCGGTCTGTCGGCCTTCGGCCGCGAGGTGGTCCGGGAGATGAACCGCCTCGGCATGCTGGTCGACCTGTCGCACGTGGCGGCGACGACGATGAGGGACGCGCTGGACGCCACGTCCGCGCCGGTGATCTTCTCCCACTCCTCGTCGCGTGCCGTGTGCGACCACCCGCGCAACATCCCGGACGACGTCCTCGAACGCCTGCCGGGCAACGGCGGCGTGGCGATGGTGACCTTCGTGCCGAAGTTCGTGCTCCAGGCGGCCGTGGACTGGACGGCTGCGGCGGACGAGAACCTGCGTTCCCACGGCTTCCACCACCTGGACACCAGCCCGGAGGCGATGAAGCTCCACCGCGCCTTCGAGGAGCGCACCCCGCGCCCGGTCGCCACGGTCTCGACGGTCGCCGACCACCTGGACCACATGCGCGAGGTCGCCGGCATCGACCACCTCGGCATCGGCGGCGACTACGACGGCACGGCCTTCACCCCGGACGGCCTGAACGACGTCTCGGGCTACCCGAACCTGATCGCCGAACTCCTGGACAGAGGCTGGTCGAAGCCGGACCTGGCCAAGCTGACCTGGCAGAACTCGGTACGGGTACTGGGCGCGGCGGAGGACGTGGCGCGCGAGCTTCAGGCGACCCGCCCGGCGTCCAACGCGACGATCGAGTCGCTGGACGGCTGACCGTCCAGGGCGGGGTAGTCGGTGTAGCCGTCCGCCCCGCCCACGTACATCAGGTACCGGTCTCGCACCGGGTTGAGCGGGGCGCCCAGGCGCAGCCGCGTCACGAGGTCCGGGTTGGCGAGGAACGGCCTGCCGAGCGCGACCAGGTCGGCCCCGGCGGTCAGCATGCGGGTGGCTGCCCGGGTGACGGCCTCGGTGGTGAGCGCGGGCAGCACCGGATTGCCGATGAGGACGCCGGGCCATTCCGCACGGATCCGCCGGTACACGGCCGTGCCGGGGTCGGCGTGCACGACGTGCAGATAGGCCGGTTCCAGGCCCTTCAAACGGTCCACCAGGAGCGGATAGAGGACGTCCGTGTCGTCCTCCTCGATGCCGTTGACCTTGCTCCCCGGCGAGATCCGCACCCCCACCCGGTCGGCACCGACCGCGTCGGCGACCGCCTCGGTCACCTCCGCCGTGAACCGGACCCGCCGCTCCACCGGCCCGCCGTATCCGTCCGTCCTGCGATTGGTGTTCCCGGCGAGGAACTGGTGCAGCAGATGCCCGTTGGCCGAGTGCACCTCGACGCCTTCGAAGCCCGCGTCGAGGGCCCGGCGGGCAGCCGCCGCGAAGTCCGCGGCGGTGGCCCGGATGTCGGTCACGGTCATCTCCCTCGGAACCACGGCCGGTCGGTGGCCGTGCGGGGTGAAGATCGTCTCCGGCAGTGGTACGGGAGAGGGTGCGAGGGGCGTCAGCCCGGTGGTCGCCGGGTGACTGACCCGGCCGCCGTGCTGGAGCTGCAGGAACATCCGCCCGCCGGCCGCCCGCACGGCCTCGGTCACCCGCCGCCACCCGTCCGTATGCCGGTCGGTGTGGATCGCGGTGATGTTCGGATACGTCTGCCCCACCGCGTTCGGCGTCGAGGCCTCGCCGATGATCAGGCCGGCCGTGGCACGCTGCACATAGTGGGTGACCATCAGGTCCGTCGGGGTGCCGTCCGCCTCCGCGCGGTTGCGGGTCAGCGGGGCCATCACCAGGTGGTGGGGGAGTTCGAGCCGGCCGAGCCGGGCCGGTGCCAGGAAATCCGTCGTCTGCGTCATGGCCGTACGCTAGAACCTCACACCGATGTCAGATTCAAGCCCGCACCAGCGGAGGTCGGCATGCGGATCGGCGAACTCGCCCGGCGCACGGGCGTCAGCGAGCGGTCGCTGCGCTACTACGAGGAACAGGGGCTGCTCGCCGCGGAGCGCACCCCGGGCGGCCACCGGGACTACCCGGAGCGGGCCGTGGACCGGGTGATCCGGATCCAGGAGCTGTACGCGGCCGGACTGCACAGCGAGAAGATCCGGCAGCTGCTGCCCTGCATGCGCGACCAGGACGGCGGGCCCTCGGTGATCGCCACCCCGCGCCTGGTCGCCGACCTCACCGCGGAACGCGACCGCATCGACCGCATGATCGCCGACCTGGTCCGCTCCCGGGACACCCTGGACGAGGTCATCCAGGCGGCTCAGGAGCGCTGAGCCGGGTCCGGTACCCCCGAACGCCCCGCTCACCAGGAAGCGCCCCGCGCCTCCGTGCGACGGTGACCGTACCCCTTGGGGACGATTCACGACGTACGGAGCCCGCCATGGCAGACCTCCAGGACGACGAACTGCACACCATCGGGGAGCTTGACGGCATCGGCCTGCCGGAAGCCTTCCAGGCCGGGCCGTACAAGCCCGTCTCCGATCCGGGCGCCGCCCCGATGGACCGCGCCCACGCCATCCTCGCCGTCCATCCCGTCGCCGACGGCTACAGCGGGCTCCCATGGGCCCTTCGGCATCTGTCCTGGTACGACCTGGAGCTCGGCGAGAGCGACGTCGACACGGACGTGCCGCGGCTGCAGGAGGGGCACGTGGGCATGCTCTTCTGCTCGCTGCATCTGCCGGAAGGCATCACCGGGGAGCAGATCGTCGTCGAGACCCTGGAACAGCTGGACCTGGTGAACACCGTGATGCGGGCCCACCCCGACGGGCTGCGCATCGTCTGCACCGCCGGGCAGGCCACCGACGCCCACAAGTGCGGCCGTATCGCCCTCCTCCTCGGCCCCGCCGAAGCCGCGGCGCTCGGCGACTCCCTCGGCATCCTGCGCGCCCTGTACACCCTGGGCCTGCGCATCCTCACGCTGTCCGGGGTGTCCTGGGCGAGCGAGGCCGGGCTCACCCGGTTCGGCGAGGAAGTCGTGCGGGAGATGAACCGGCTCGGTGTGCTCGCCGACCTCTCCGGTGCCGGCGCCGACACCGTCGACCGCACCCTGGCGGTCTCCAGGGCGCCGGTCCTGTTCACCCGCTCCGCCGCCGGCACCCTGCGCCCCCACCCGGCCAACCTCTCCGACGACCTGCTCACCCGGGTGGGCACCGCCAAGGGCCTGTGCATGGTGCCGCTGACGCCGGAACAGACCGGCCCCTCCGTCAACGACGTCGCCGACCACCTCGACCATGTGCGCGAGGTGGCGGGCCCGGAGTGCGTCGGCCTGTCCGGCACCTACGACGCCGGCACCGCCCACCCCCAGGACCTGGGCGACGCCTCCTGCTACCCGCACCTCATCGCCGAGCTCCTGCACCGCGGCTGGTCAGAGCCCGACATTGCCCTGCTGACCTGGGGAAACGTACAGCGCGTCCTGCGCACTGCCGACTTCACGGCCCGCGCGCTCCAGCAGCGCCGGGAGCCCTCGACAGCGACGATCGCGGAACTCGACGGCCGGTCTACGGCTCGCTGATCCGGCACAGACAGAACGGATGCCCGGCCGGGTCGGCGTACACCTGGAAGTCCTTCTTCTCCCGGTCCTCCAGGTCCAGCGGCCGCGCCCCCAGCGCCAGCACCTTGTCGTGCGCCGCGTCGATCTCCTCCCACGTCGACCCGGCGTCGAAGTCGAGGTGGAACTGCTGCGAGTTGCGGTCCGCGCGCGGCCACTCGGGCGGGGTGAGGCCCTCCGCCCGCTGGAAGGCGAGCCGGGGCCCGCCGGGGACGTGCAGGACGACCCAGTCGGGGTCCTCCTCCTCGGGCGTACCGCCCGCGACACCCGCGTAGAAGCGGGCGAGGGCGCGCGGGTCGGGGCAGTCGAGGACGACGGAGCGGAAGCGGGCCACTGGCATGGTGTCCTCCCGGTTCAGCAGGCGCAGAGACAGAACGGGTGCCCGGCCGGATCCGCGTAAACCCGCCAGGTCCGCGAGCGGTCGTCGGCGTCCAGCGGCTTGGCGCCGAGCGCCAGCACACCTGCCTCGGCCGCGTCCAGGTCGTCGACGGTCAGGTCCAGGTGGAACTGCTGCGAGTGGTCGGGCGCGGGCCACTCGGGGGCGACGAAACCGGGGGAGGCCTGGAAGGCCAGCGCCCGGCCGTCGGGGGTGGTGAGGTCCGCCCAGCCGTCCTCCGCCTCGACGGTGCCGCCCAGCACCTCGGCGTAGAACCCGGCCAGCGCGCTCGGGTCGGGACAGTCCAGGACGACGACGCCCAGTTTGGCGAGAGCCATGACTTCCTCCTGCGTTACCTCTAGATGTGGTCAACCAGTAACGGTTACTGCATGCTGCCTCATTGGAGGTAACGTCGCAAGCATGAGTGAGAGATCGGCCGCGCCGGGGAGCCTGGTCCTCGTCGAGTCCCTGGTGAACACGCTGGACATCGAGTCCGGCGCCGACGCGCTGGACACGGCGGACGGCCGGGAGCGGTTCGGGCTCTCGGAGGCCGAGGTGGCGGGCGCGCGTGAGCTGCGCGAGTCACTGCGCGCCGTGCTGCTCGCCCACGCCGGTCATCCGCCGCACGCCAGGGTGACGCCCCTGGGCGAGCTGCTGGCCTCGGCGCCCCTGCACCTGACCGTCGACGCCGCGGACGGCTCGGCGGCCCTCACTCCTGCCGACGCGGACCCCCTGCTCTCCCGGGTCGCCGCCGCCGTCGCCGAATCGCTCGTCGCCGGTACCTGGCTGCGCCTGAAGGCCTGCGAGTCGGTCACCTGCCACTGGGCGTACTACGACCGCAGCCCGGCCGGCCGCGGCCGCTGGTGCTCCATGCAGGTGTGCGGGGCGCGGGCGAAGATGCGCCGGTACCGGGCGAAGTAGTTCACCGCCGCGCCGGGGGACCGGTGGTGCAGAATGCAACAAGACGCCGGTTCGGCCGACTGAGCCTCGGCCGAACCGGCGTCGCCTTGCACAAGTCCCGTAAGAGAGATCAGGCCGTGGGGCGCCCCATCGCCCGGTACGTCCAGCCCGCCTTGCGCCACAGCTCCGGGTCGAGGGCGTTGCGCCCGTCCAGGATCACCCGGGCCGCCGTGACCTCGCCGAGCGCCGCGGGGTCCAGCTCGCGGAACTCCCGCCACTCCGTCAGATGCAGCACCACGTCGGCGCCCCGCACGGCCTCCAGCGCCGTGTCGGCGTAGCCGAGCGTCGGGAAGACCTTGCGGGCGTTGTCCATGCCCTTCGGGTCGTAGACGGTGACCTGGCCGCCCTGGAGGTGGATCTGACCGGCGACGTTCAGCGCGGGGGAGTCGCGTACGTCGTCCGAGTCGGGCTTGAACGTGGCGCCGAGCACCGCGACCCGCTTGCCCAGGAAGGGCCCGCCGCCGAGTGCCTGCCGCGCCAGCTCCACCATCTGCCCGCGCTGCCGCATGTTGATCGAGTCGATCTCGCGCAGGAAGGTCAGCGCCTGGTCGGCGCCGAGCTCACCGGCGCGCGCCATGAAGGCCCGGATGTCCTTGGGCAGACAGCCGCCGCCGAACCCGATCCCGGCCCGCAGGAACTTCTTGCCGATCCGGTCGTCGTACCCGATGGCCTCCGCCAGCTTGGTGACGTCGCCGCCGGAGGCCTCGCACATCTCCGCCATCGCGTTGATGAAGGAGATCTTGGTGGCGAGGAAGGAGTTCGCGGACGTCTTCACCAGCTCGGCGGTCGGGAAGTCGGTGACGACGAACGGCGTCCCCTCGGACAGCGGTGTCGCGTACACCTCGCGCAGCAGCTTCTCCGCCCGCTCGCTCCGCACGCCGACCACGATCCGGTCGGGGTGCAGGGTGTCGTCCACGGCGAACCCCTCGCGCAGGAACTCGGGATTCCAGGCCAGCTCGGCGTCCTCGCCCGCCGGGGAGTTCTCGACGAGGAAGCGGGCCAGCCGGTCGGCGGACCCGACCGGCACGGTCGACTTGCCGACGACCAGGGCGGGCCCGGTCAGATGCGGGGCGAGGGAGGCGAAGGCGGAGTCGACGTACGACATGTCGCAGGCGTACTCGCCGTGCTTCTGCGGGGTGTTGATGCACAGGAAGTGGACGTCGCCGAAGGCCCCCACCTCGGCCCAGTCCATGGTGACGCGGAGCCGCCCGGTGGACCCCTCGATCCCGGCGACATGCCTGCGCAGCAGCTCGTCGAGGCCGGGCTCGAACATCGGGGCCTCGCCCCGCGCCAGCTTCTCGATCTTCTCCGGTACGACATCCAGGGCGAGCACCTCGAAGCCCAGCTCGGCCATCGCGGCGGCGTGTGTCGCGCCGAGATAGCCGGTGCCGATCACGGTGATCTTGAGGGCCATGAGTGCTCCAGAAGAGGGACGTGGGCAGTGCGGAGCCGAGCATAGTCGGGCGGTTCCACGGGCAGCTTTCCCGCTGTCGCCAAGCTCACGTATCACTCCCGTGGGCCGCCCCCTAAAATTTGAGTTACTTAACGGTAATTAGCGCCATCACCACAGTGCGTCAGAAGCGTCCTTGGAGCGTGAGAAACCTTGGCCGGATCGGCTGATTTCGACCTGTACCGCCCGTCCGAGGAGCACGACATGCTCCGCGACGCGATCCGTTCACTGGCCGAGGCGAAGATCGCGCCGTACGCCGCCGTCGTGGACGAGGAGGCCCGCTTCCCGCAGGAGGCCCTGGAGGCCCTGGTCGCGAACGACCTGCACGCGGTGCACGTCCCCGAGGAGTACGGCGGCGCGGGCGCCGACGCGCTGGCGACGGTCATCGTGATCGAGGAGGTCGCGCGCGTGTGCGTCTCCTCGTCCCTGATCCCGGCCGTGAACAAGCTGGGCTCGCTCCCCGTGATCCTCTCCGGCTCCGAGGAGCTGAAGAAGAAGTACATGAGCCCGCTCGCCAAGGGCGACGCGATGTTCTCGTACTGCCTCTCCGAGCCGGACGCGGGCTCCGACGCGGCCGGCATGAAGACGAAGGCCGTCCGTGACGGCGACCACTGGGTGCTCAACGGCGTGAAGCGCTGGATCACCAACGCGGGCGTCTCCGAGTACTACACGGTGATGGCGGTGACGGACCCCTCGAAGCGCTCGAAGGGCATATCGGCCTTCGTCGTCGAGAAGTCGGACGAGGGTGTCTCCTTCGGCGCCCCGGAGAAGAAGCTCGGCATCAAGGGCTCCCCGACCCGCGAGGTCTACCTCGACAACGTCCGCATCCCCGCCGACCGCATGATCGGCGAGGAGGGCACCGGCTTCGCCACGGCGATGCAGACGCTCGACCACACCCGCATCACCATCGCCGCGCAGGCCCTCGGCGTCGCCCAGGGCGCCCTCGACTACGCCAAGGGCTATGTCCAGGAGCGCAAGCAGTTCGGCAAGCCGATCGCCGACTTCCAGGGCATCCAGTTCATGCTGGCCGACATGGCCATGAAGGTCTCCGCCGCCCGCGCCCTCACCTACCAGGCCGCGGCCGCCTCGGAGCGCGGTGACAAGGACCTGACCTTCCAGGGCGCCGCCGCCAAGTGCTTCGCGTCGGACGTGGCCATGGAGGTCACCACGGACGCGGTGCAGCTGCTGGGCGGTTACGGCTACACCCGTGACTACCCGGTGGAGCGCATGATGCGCGACGCGAAGATCACCCAGATCTACGAGGGCACCAACCAGGTCCAGCGGATCGTGATGGCGCGGAACCTGCCGTAGCACCCCCTGCGCACACGACGGCCCCCGGCGTCTGCCGGGGGCCGTCCTGCGTTCCGGACGCGGTCCTGCGTGTCCGGCTCAGTCGTCGAGCCCCTCCGCCGCCCGCTTCTCCCGCAGCTCCACGATCGCCCGCCGCCGCGCCAGGCGGTGGGTGCGGCGGATCTGGGCCTCCTGGTAGCGGCGCCGGTCCTTCTCCGTCTCCGGCAGCACCGGCGGCACCCGGCGGGGCTTGCCGTCGGCGTCCACCGCGGCGAAGACCAGGTAGGCGGAGCCGACCTGGGTGGGCGGGGTCGACTCGTTCCAGCGCTCGGCCAGGACCCGGACCCCGACCTCCATCGACGTCCGGCCGGTCCAGTTGACCTGGGCCTTCACATGGACCAGGTCGCCGACGCGGACCGGCTCCAGGAACGCCATCTCGTCCATCGACGCCGTGACGGCGGGGCCGCCGCTGTGCCGGCCGGCCACCGCTCCCGCCGCGTCGTCCACCAGCTTCATGATCACGCCACCGTGCACCGTGCCCAGAAGGTTCGTGTCGTTGTGCGTCATGATGTGACTGAGCGTGGTCCGGGACGCCGAGGTGGGCTTGCCAGGGACCTCCGGTATATCCGGAGTGTCTGATTCCGTGGCGGGGGCCTGGTCTGTCATGGCCTCCACCTTATGCCGAGGCGACATCAGCGGACTTTGTGTTGGCTTCGCAACAGCCGTGCCCTGATTTTCCTACGACTCTTGTGAAGGGCATGGCTGCTCCCTGCACACTGGGCCCCATGAACGATTGGCCCGAGGCATGGTCCGACGACAACCGCAACCGGTACGGACGCGGCAGCGCGAGCGCACACCCTGAGGGTGCCCGCGCGATGCGGCAGGTCCGCCGGCCTGCCTCGGGCGCGTACGGGGGCTCCGGCCCGTCCGCCCAGCCGTACGGCGGCGGGGTGCCCCAGCAGCCCTCGTACGTCAACGGCCAGGGGTACGGCGGCGCCGACACCGCGAACGACGGCTACGACAGCGGCTACAACACCGGCCACGTCTACGGCTCGCCCGGCGGCGGAGGGCCGGGCGGTCCCGGTGACCAGGGCGAGTACCGGCCGCGGCCGAACTGGCGGCGCCGTATCAAGTGGACGGCGATAACCCTGGTCACGGCGCTGGCCGTGACGTCGGTCGCCACGTACTTCTGGGCCGACGGCAAGCTGCACCGTGACGTCGACCTGTCCACGGTCATCGACCGGCCGGCGTCGGGCGACGGCACGAACTACCTGATCGTCGGCTCCGACAGCCGGGCCGGGCTGTCCTCCGAACAGAAGAAGCAGCTGCACACCGGGTCCGCGGAGGGCAAGCGGACCGACTCGATGATGATCCTGCACGTCGGCGACAGCGGCGACACGCTCATATCGCTGCCCCGCGACTCGAACGTGACGATCCCCTCGTACAAGGGGTCGACCTCCGGCAAGACCTACCCGGCCAGGGGCCGGCAGACGAAGCTGAACGCGGCCTACGCGGAGGACGGGCCGACGCTGCTCGTCCGCACGGTCGAGGCCAACATGGGCCTGCACATCGACCACTACGTGGAGATCGGCTTCGCAGGCTTCGCGAACATCGTGGACGCGGTCGGCGGTGTCACGATCAACATCGACAAGGGCTTCAAGGACAAGTACTCGGGTGCCGACTTCAAGTCGGGCGAGCAGACGCTGAACGGCGAGCAGGCCCTGGCCTTCGTCCGTACCCGGCACGCCTTCGCCGCCTCCGACCTGCAGCGCACCAAGAACCAGCAGAAGTTCCTCTCCGCCCTGGCCCACCAGGTGGCCACCCCGTCGACGGTCCTGAACCCCTTCAAGCTGTACCCCACCATGGGCGCGGGCCTGGACTCGCTCACCGTCGACAAGGACATGAGCCTGTGGGACCTGGCGTCCATGTTCTGGGCGATGAAGGGCGTCAGCGGCGGTGACGGCACGTCGATGAACATGCCGATCTCCGGCTCCACCGGCGGCAACCTCGTCTGGGACAAGGCGAAGGTCAAGACGTTGGTGGACGAGCTGAACAACGACCAGAAGGTCACGGTCGCGGGTGACTGAGCGGCCTGGCAGAGCACCGTTCGACGCGGTGCTCTGCGACGTGGACAACGTGATCCGGTCCTACGACCCCTCCGGGCTGCACGCCCTGGAGCGGGCCGCCGGGCTCGCCGAGGGCACCACCGCGAAGGTCGCCTTCGCGCCGGAGACCGGTCTGCCGGTGCTGCTGGGCCGGGTCGACCTGCAGGAGTGGGTGCAGGCGATCGCCGAGGGCCTGTCCGGGCTGGTCCCGGACGCCACGGCCTGGGACCTGGGCACGGCCCTGCTGGAGTCGCCCTTCGCGGCCGACGAGACGGTCGTCTCGCTGCTGCGCCGGGCGCGCACCCGGGTGCCGCTCGTCCTCGTCAGCAACGCCACCGTCCGCCTCGAGGACGACCTCACCGCGCTCGGCCTCGCCGACCTCGCGGACGAGGTCGTCAACAGCGCCCGCGTCGGCCTCGCCAAGCCGGACCCACGCATCTACCGCCTCGCGGCCGACCTGGCGGGCGTACGCCCTGAACGCTGCCTGTTCGTCGACGACACCGAGGAAAACACCGAGGCGGCTGCCGCCCTGGGAATGCAGCCGGTGCACTTCCGCACGGCGCAGGACCTGGAGCGCGCCCTGGAATCCCTGTTCACGTAACAGCCCCAGCCTGCGGCCAGCCGCGCCGCCGTAGCCCCGTAGCCTGCGAGCATGCGTGCCGCCGTAGCCTGCGGGCATTCGTACCGCTAGGGCGGCACGGGTGGGCGCAGGCGGCACCCCGTAAGCGCCGGGCTGCGCACCCGCCTCCGGCCTGCACCAACGCCGGGCACCGTGCACCGTAATGCCCCGCCCATGACCAAGGGCACCCAGCGCGCAGGTGCCCTTGATCCACGCTCAGCCGGTCGTCACATCGTGGCGCCCGACATCGCCCGACACATCTCGGCACAGCGGCGACACGCCTCCGCACACCGCATCATCTGCTTGTCGTCCGGCATGGACATACACGCCTCGGCGCACATGTCGCACGCCTTGGCGCACATCGCGCACATCTCGGCCGACATGGGCGAGCGGCGCATCATCATGTCCGCGCACATCCGGGTCGTCTCGGAGCAGTCCATGAGCGCACGCATGATCTGCATCTGGGCCTGGCCGCCCATCTGCATGCAGGAGCTCATGGTCTCCTCGCAGACGGTGTGGCAGGACATGCACGCCTGGACGCAGTCCTGCATCTCCTTGCTCATGGCGGTCATGGTTCCGGGCTGGGTCATGGCTCCTCCTGAGAGGCAGAGGGGCCCGGGGGTGGGCCCCGTGCCCTTCTGTTCCTACGCCTGCCGGGCGCCACGCGCCATCGGGCGGAAGCCAACAATCCGCACCTTTGCCGCACAGCGCACGACCCCCGACATTCCGTCAGGGGTCGCGGCACAGGTCCGTTCGGGTTACGAGCACATCTCCTGGTCCCCCGTCATCACCCCGGGCTCCCCCTGGTCCGCGGCCTCCGCCCGCACCCGCCGCACCTGCTTGAAGTCGGCCCCCGCGATCACCTTCAACGTCGGCCCGAGCCCCTGCACCTCCCGCAGCTCGCTCCCGGGCAGGGCGGTGGCCAGCGCCTTCGCGGACCGGTCCCACCCGGGGTCGTAGACGATGACCGTCCGCTTCACGCTGTGGTCCTCCGCGTCCGCCGGCATCCGGGTCGTGCGGAAGCCCGTCGCCGCCAGGGCGGCGTCCACGCGCTTGCCGAGCCCCTCCGTGGGCGTGCCGTTCTCGACCTGGACGTGGATCTGCTGCGGGTCCACCTCGACCGGCACCGGCTGGGGGCGGGACGGGCGAACGGCCAGCGGCTTGTCGTCGCGCAGCGACTGGAAGAGCCGGTCGGCCTTTGAGGTGTCCCATTTCAGCGTCTCGCCGATGCCGGGCACGACGTACCCCATATCCCCGATGGGCACCGTCGTGAACTCCGAGGACGAGGGGGAGAAGTTACGCATCGCCCGCCCGAGGTCGAGCAACTCGTCCGTGCCGAAACCTTTGTCCGCACGCACCGACCCCAGCACGGCCCGCGTCACGTCCCGGAACTTCATCGGGTTCAGCAGGATCCCGGAGGACGTGGCGCGCTCGATGAGCGCCGCCAGGAACCGCTGCTGGCGCTTCATCCGGCCGAGGTCGGAGGCCGCGTCGAGATGTCTGGCGCGGACGAACTGCAGGGCCTGTCCGCCGTTGAGGACGTGCGTCCCGGCGGGGAGGTCGAGTCCGGTGTACGTGTCCTTCAGGGGGAAGGCGGTGCAGACGGAGACTCCGCCGAGTACGTCCACCGTCTTCATGAAGCTGGTGAAATCGACCTCCAGATAGTGGTCGATCTTCACATGGGTCATGTCCTCGACGGTCTGGACGGTGAGGTTCGGGCCGCCTTCGGCGTACGCCGCGTTGATCTTGATGGGGTGGCCGGGGATCCGTTTCCCGCTCTTGTCGTCGGTGTGCGCGGGCGTCATGGCGTACGAGTCGCGCGGCAGGCTCACGACGGTCGCCCGCTCCCGGTCCGCCGAGATGTGCACGATCATGATCGTGTCGGTGCAGTGGCAGGGTTCGCCGCCCAGGTGGTAGCGGTGGCGCTCCTCCTCGCTGATCCGGTCGCGGCCGTCGGTGCCGACCAGGAGGACGTTCATGCCGTGACCGGCCTTGGGGCGGTTCTTCATGTCCTTGAACGGGTCGACCCGGGCGATGCCCGCATCCAGGCTGGTGACCACGGCATGCCCGATCCCGGCGGAGGCGAGGACGACCACGGACAGGGTCGTCGCCGCCCGCATCACCCAGCGCGGCTTCCTCCGCGGTACGGGAGGCCGCGGCCCGCGCGGCGGTGGGGTGCGCGCGGGCTGGGAGCGGCGCTGCGGAGGGGCGGGCGCGGCGGACCGAGGCTGCGTGGGCAAGGGGGACACCTCCGGGCGACGGCCGTACGTGGGACCGTGAGCACCGTAGGCCGATACGATCTGTGGCCCGGGCCACCGCCCCGGCGGGGCGCAAAGCTGTCCCCCGTTCGCGGTAACGTAACGGGCGATGAACGCCAACCCCGACGCGCCGCTGCCCGCCGTTTCTGTGATCATGCCTGTCCTCGATGAGGAGCGGCATCTGCGCGGAGCCGTCCAAGCGATCCTCGCGCAGGAGTACGCCGGCGAGATGGAGGTCGTCCTCGCCCTCGGTCCGTCCTCGGACCGCACGGACGAGATCGCCGCCGAGCTCGTGGCAGCAGACCCGCGCGTCCACACCGTCCCCAATCCGGCCGGCCGTACGCCCGCCGCCCTCAACGCCGCGATCAAGGCCTCCCGGCACCCGATCGTCGTCCGCGTCGACGGGCACGGCATGCTCTCGCCGAACTACATCGCGACGGCCGTACGGCTCCTGGAGGAGACCGGCGCGCAGAACGTCGGCGGCATCATGCATGCCGAGGGCGAGAACGACTGGGAGCACGCGGTCGCCGCCGCCATGACCTCGAAGATCGGCGTCGGCAACGCCGCCTTCCACACCGGTGGCGAGGCCCAGGCGGCCGAGACCGTCTACCTCGGGGTGTTCCGGCGCGAGGCGCTGGAGCAGCAGGGCGGGTACAACGAGGAGTTCATCCGCGCCCAGGACTGGGAGCTGAACTTCCGGATCCGCGAGGCCGGCGGGCTGATCTGGTTCTCGCCGGAGCTGAAGGTGTCGTACCGGCCGCGGCCGTCGGTCAAAGCCCTTGCCAAGCAGTACAAGGACTACGGCCGCTGGCGGCACGTCGTCGCCCGCTACCACGAGGGCTCCATCAACCTGCGCTACCTCGCGCCGCCGACGGCGGTCCTGGCGATCGCGGCCGGTCTCGTGGTGGGTGTGGCGCTGACGCCCTGGGGTCTGGTGATTCCCGGCGGCTACCTCGCCGCCATAGCCCTCGGGTCCGTCCCGGCGGGCAAGGGCCTGCCCCTGAAGGCGCGGCTGCAGATCCCCGTGGCTCTCGCCACCATGCACATGTCGTGGGGCTGGGGCTTCCTGACCAGCCCGAAGGCGCTGGCGAGGAAGGTCATCGCCTCCCGGCGCCCCGCGGTGCTCGCCTCCAACTGAGCACCGGGGGCCGTCGTCCCTGTTGAACCCGGGCTACCAGGTGTAGGCCGGGTTACTGCATTGTTCCGGGGGCTGTGACATCAGCGGCTCCGCCGCGGGCCCCCGGACCCCCAGCAGAAAAGCAGGCCAGTCGGGATGACCGGTGCGCGGATTGCGAGGCAATCCTGAGTCACCCGGACCAATCGGCCGACTACCACGTGTAGCCCGGGTTGACGTGCATGCACTGCTTCTTGTCCGAGCCGTTGATGACCTGGGCGGATGTCGGCGTCTTGTCGTCGTCCTCCGGGGCCGTGTACGTCGTTCCGGAGCGCCAGTCGGCGCCGACGACCAGCGTGACCCCGGAGACCTCGGTCGACTTCTTCACCGAACTCAGCGCAATCCCGAGCGACTTGGCGACCCGCTGGGCGTCTCCCTCCAGGTCCGCGCTCGGATAGCGGATCACCGTCCTCTCCTCGCTGAGGACCGTCGTGGTGTCCGCCACCGCCTCGGTGAACCCCTTGCCGACGAGCAGCTGGGCGATCGTACGCGCCCGTCCGGTGACCGCGAGCTGCGTGCCGGACCTGGTGCCGTTCTGCACCTGTACGGCGATCCGGTCGTCCGCCGCGGCCGGGTCCGAGGACGCCTTCGTGCCGGCGGACTTCTTCTTGTCCTTGCCGTCCAGCGCGATGTCCTCGCGGACGAGCCGGAACAGCTTCGCCGCGTCACCCGGCTTCGGCACGACCCGGCCGCTGTTCGTCGTGGAGTACTGCCAGGGCATCGTCGTCATGGTGATGCGCTTGGTGGGGACCTTCCTGAGCTCCTTGCTCAGGTCGTACAGCTTCGCCACGGTGCCGAGGCCGTCGTCGACGGTCAGCGCCTTGGTGGCCGTCTCGGCGAGCTTGCGGAGCTCGTTCGGGTTGCCGAGCGTGGCGTTCTCGCGCAGCTGGCGGACCATCGCGTTCATGTACTGGTGCTGGGCCTTGGCCCGGGCGATGTCCGTGTTGTCCTCGAAGCCGTACCGTGTGCGCAGCCACTGCAGGGCCTGGATGCCCTTGACGTACGTGGTGCCCTCCTTCAGCTTCAGGCCCGAGCCGTGGCCGTCGGAGGACCTGGAGTGGATGTTGGCGTCCACACAGACCGGTACGCCGCCGATGGCGTCCGCCATGGACACCACGCCCGCGAAGTCGATCATCATGAAGTGGTCGATGTGGATGTCGGTCAGCTTCTCCCAGGTCGCCACCGTGCAGCCGGGGCCGCCGCGGCCCAGGGAGTCGTTGGTGATCGTCGAGGTGAGCGCCCCGTAGACCTTGCCGTTGTCGGGATCCGTGCACTTGGGGATGTTCACGAGCGTGTCGCGCGGCATGCTGACGACCGACATGTTGGTGCGGTCCGCCGAGACGTGCAGCAGCATCTGGACGTCGGCGCGCGGCGCGGTGTTGAAGGTGTCCTTGGCGCCGCCGAGCTTCTGGTTCTCCTTGGAGTCCCGGGCGTCCGAGCCGATCAGCAGGATGTTCAGCGGCGTCTGACCGGCCGCGTTGGCCTTCGACCTGGCCGCCCTGTCCTTCTCGTCGCCGATGTTGAGGGCATCCTTTTTGAGATTGGCGTTGAGGTGCTGGTAGTAGAGATAGCCGGCCCCCGCCGTGCCGAGTATCACCACCGCCAGGACCATCGCCGCCCAGCGCAGGACACGCCGTCTGCGGCGCTTCCTGTCGCCGTCCGGGCCCTTTCTGCGTCTGCCGCCGCCGTGCCGGCCGTGCTCGGTCGTCGCGTCCCGGTCCCGCGGTGTCAGGGACATCGTGTCCTCGACCGCGGGAACCTCTCCGCGCACACTGCTTCGCGCCAACTCCCTGCCCTCCCACCCCTGGACATGCCGGACCTCCCCGCTGCCCGTCCCCCCGGATCAGGCGAATGAGAGGGCGCGCCGCCCCCCTGAAACCCCTCGGACGTGAGCGCGCCTCATCATTGTGCAGTCAGTTGGGAGTTCGCTGTGGGGATCGGTGAAGATCAGCTCCAGCGGTAGAACGCGTACACGTCCATGCACTGGCTCTTGTCCGAGCCGTTGATGGCGTCGGCGTTGCCGGGCAGCTCGCCGGCCTTGGGCTTGGACTGCTTCGGATACGCCGTGCCGGTGCGCCAGTCGGCGCCGACCACGACGGTGACCCCGGAGACGTCCGTCGACCTCTGCACCGAACTCAGCGGAATCCCCAGCGACTTGGCGATGCGCTGGGCGTCGCCCTCCAGCTCCGCGCTCGGGTAGCGCACGACGGTCCGGTCCGCGGAGAGCCCCGCCGTCGAGTCCTTGGACGCCTTGGTGAACCCCTTCTGTACGAGCTCCTGGGCGACCGTGCCCGCGCGTCCGACGACCGGGCCGAGGGTGGAGGTCCCGGTGGCGTTCTGCACCACGACGCCGATGCCGCCGTCCGGCGCCGAAGGGGCCTTCGTCGGCGCCTCCTTGGCGGTCGTCTTCTTCGCGTCCGAGGCCTTGCCCTTGTTGTCGAGGGGTACGTCGTCGCGGAGCATCTCCCAGAGCTTCGCGGCGCCCGTGCTGTCCGGCACGACGTGGTCGGAGTTCTGCGGGTCCGGCACGTTCGGCATCGTCACCGAGGTGATGCGGTCCGTGGGCACCGACTTGAGCTGCATGCCCAGGTCGTACAGCTTCTTGACGGTGCCGATCTCCTCGGAGACCTTCAGGGACTTCGTGGCCGCCTCGGCGAGGTCGGTCAGCCGCCCGGTGTCGGTGAAGACGTTCTGGTTCTTCAGCGTGCGGATCATCGAGTTGAGGTACATGTGCTGGGCCCTGGCCCGCATCAGGTCGCTGCCCCAGGCGTGCCGGGTACGCAGCCACTGCAGGGCCTGCTTGCCCTCGACCTTGTGGGTGCCGGCCGTCAGCTTCAGGCCGGAACCGCCGGGCACGCGGGCCGTCGGGTGGTCCCACACGTTCTGCCTGACACAGACGTCGACGCCGCCGATGGCGTCGGCCATCCGCACCACACCGGAGAAGTCGATCGTCATCCAGTGGTCGATGTAGACCCCGGTGAGCTTCTCCCAGGTGGCCAGCGTGCAGCCGGCGCCGCCGCGGGCCAGCGACTCATTGATGATCTTGGTGGTCTCGGGATACGTCTTGCCGGTCTTCGGGTCCCGGCACTGGGGGATGTCGACCCGGGTGTCACGCGGAATGCTCACCATGGCGGCGCTCTTGCGGTCCGCGGAGAGGTGGATCAGCATCTGCACATCGCCCAGCGGCGGGGTGCCGCGGTCGTACTTGGCGCCGCCGAGCTTCACGTTCTCGTCGGAGTTACGGCTGTCCGAGCCGATCAGCAGGATGTTCAGCGGCGTCTGCCCCGCCGCGTTCGGCGCGGTCTTCTGCGCCTTGGCGTCGCCGCTGCTGCGCTCGCCCTTCTGGATGTTGCCGTTGAGGTGCTGGTAGTACAGGTATCCGGCGCCGGCCGTGCCGAGTATCAGCACCGAGAGCGTGGTCGCGGACCATCTGAGCACCCGGCGCCCCCGCCGGGGCCCGCGACTGCCCCGTCTGCCGTGCAGGCCGCCGCCCCGCCCGCCGCCGCCCCGCCGGCCGTCCCTCTCGGGTTCACGCGTGTGCGGAACGCCCCGGAACGTCCCTTCCCCCTGCACGCTGCTCTGCGCCATCTCCCCGTCCTCCCCACCCTGCGCCCATGCATCAGGCCTGCCGTACGCCCTGTTAGACGTACGACAGGCCTGTCAGGTCACTACTTGGCGCACTCAACCTTGTCGGCCGTGGTCTTGTCCACGTCCGGCGCCTTGCTCGCCGCGGTGAAGGAATCGCCCGCGCCCGGGAAGTCCTTGCCGAGCGTCAGCGTGATGGCGGGCAGGCCCTGGTCGTTGACCACGCTCTTGCCGGGCTTCATCGCCGAGCCCGACAGGCCCAGGATGGCGGCCAGCCGGCGCGCCTGGTCGGCCTGGTCCGGGCCGTACTCGAGCGTCGTCCTGCTGAGCTGAGCGTCCGCGTTGCCGTCGTTCGAGGACTTCAGCACGCCCGCGTCGTTCTGCAGATACTCGAGCTCCGCCTGCGCGCTGCCGGGCCGGGCGCCGCCGTTCAGGATGCGCACCCGCACCTCGGAGGCGGCCGACTTGCTGCCCTTGAGGCGGGCGGCGACCGCGGCCGCCTCCTTCTTCTTTTTCTCCTTCACCGCGGTGAAGGAGACGTCGTTCTTGATCGCGTCGAAGACCGGCTGGGCCGCGCCCGGCTTGAGGACGACGGTCGCGTGCACCTTCTCGGCCGGGTTGTCGATCACCGGCACCGTGGTGAACGTCAGGTTCTTCGGGTTGAGCTTGCCCAGCTCCAGACCCAGGTCCTTCAGCTTGCCGATGCTGTCGAGGTTGGCGTCGACGGTCAGCGCCTTGGTGCCCGCCTCGGCGATCTTGATCATCTTCGTGGGGTCGGTGAGCGTGTCGTTCGACTTCAGCTTGCGCATCAGCGCGCTGAGGAACTGCTGCTGCAGCGTGATCCGGCTCAGGTCACCGCCGAAGCCCACCGCGTGCCGGGTGCGCACGAAGGCGAGCGCGGTCTCGCCCTCGATGTGCCGCGTACCCTTCTTCAGGTTCAGATGCGAGTCCGGGTCGTTGATGTCCTTGCCCAGACAGACGTCGACACCGCCCACCGCGCTGGTCAGCGTCTTGACCGCGTTGAAGTCGGCCACCATGAAGTTGTCCGGCTTGATGCCGGTCAGCTCGGTGACCGTGCGCGCGACGCAGCTGGGCGTGCGATCGTCCTGGCCGAGGCTGGTGTTGAAGCGGACGTTGCTGGTGCCCGTGATGACCTTCTGGGAGCCGTCGGCCTGGGTGGTCGGGCAGTCCGGGATGTCGGTGATCAGGTCCCGGGGGATGCTCAGCGCCGTCGCGTTCGAGCGGTCCTTGGAGAGGTGCAGCAGGATCGTGGTGTCGGCGTGACCGACGCTGTTCCTGTCGCCGTACTTCTCGTTGCCCTTGCCGGTGCGCTTGTCGGTGCCGATCAGCAGGATGTTGATCGCCTTGCCCTTGCTGAAGCCACCGGTGCTCGCGCCGTCGTCGGAGACGGACGTGATGTTGTCGTTGAGGTGCTTGATGTAGAGGTACCCGGCGCCGGCCGCGGCGACCAGCACGAACGCCATGGTGCCGCCGGTCCACAGCAGGACCTTCTTCGCCTTCGACTTCTTCGGCACCGGCCGCCGGCCGCGCCGCCCCGGCAGCGGCTCCTCGGGCGCGCCACGGCGGCGCCTTTGCGGCGGCACCCCGCGGCCCGGGGCCTGCGGAGTCGCCGTACGGCCGCGCGCCGCGCCGTTCGCCCCACGGGGGGCGGATCTGCGCGGCCGGGGAACCGCCGATTGCGGTGCGGAAGGAGTCAGTCGCAGTTCGTATTCGCCGGTGTTCGGATTGAGCACCCACTGGTCTGCGGGGTCGATGTTCTCCGCCCGCCCACGGCTTTGCGCGTCCACGGTTTCCGAATCCTCCGTTTGGGCCACGCGGCGCCTTCCCCCTCAAAGACGCTCGGGTCTCGGTCACACAGTGCGCGACCCCAGGAAGGACCTGGCGGACCGGTGCACCGGATCGCTCACACTATCCGGCCAGTTCAGCGTGGAGCGACGTCGGTGACAAATTCCACGTCCCTACAACTGGGCAATCCGCCCATTTCCTTGGGTTTTCTTGGGACGGCTGTTCGTCGCGTTGATGTTCGCCCTACCTGCAGCCGTCCTCGTCGGCGGTGTTCCCGCGGAACGTCGGTGCGGGCGAACTGGACGCCGAGGCCCCGTCGTACCGCTTTCCGCCTGACTTCCCGTCGCCGTGCACGTACGCGCCGTAGTCGTGCGACTGCTCATACGAATCCCCGCCCGAATATCCGTACGAGTTATCCACGCCACGCGTGGCCGAATTGCGACTCTTTGAGTCGGAATCCCGTGGAACTTCCGCCGCGACCGCCAACGGCGCGTCCTTGCGCAGCCGTTCGAACAACTTCTCCGCCTCCGGCTCCACGAGCTGGTCGCGATTGGCGTCGTAGACGTACGACTCCCGCGGAACCGTGAGGAATTGCACCGCTTTCGTGGGGATGTCGCGCAGTCCGCGCACGAGTTGGTACAGCCCGCGCAGACTCGCCAGCCCCGGGTCGGTGGTGAGCGACGAGGTGGCGGCGTCCAGCACGGGATAGAGCTTCACCGGATTCAGCAGTACGTCGTTGCTCTGGACCTTGTTGACAAGCGCCCCGAGGAACCGCTGCTGGCGGTCCATCCGGTCGGTGTCGCTGCCGTCGCCGAGCGTCTTGCGGGCGCGCACGTAGCCGAGGGCCTGCTCGCCGTCGAGCGTGACCCGTCCGGCGGGCAGCCTCAGCTTCGCGGCCTTGTCGTCGATCGGCTTCGCCAGGCACACCTGGACGCCGTCGACCGCGTCGACCATCTCCTTGAAGCCGTGGAAGTCGACGACGATGTGGTGGTCGACACGGATGTTCGTCAGCTTTTCCACGGTCCGGATGGTGCAGGCCGAACCACCCGTCTCGAAGGCGGAGTTGAACATCGCGAACATCGGCTCGGAGCGGTTCCCGTCGGACCGCAGACAGGCGGGGATGTCCACCATCAGGTCACGGGGCAGCGAGATCGCGGTGGCGGTGTGCCGCCCGGCGGAGAGATGCAGCAGGATCGTCGTGTCGGACCGCTCGGTTCCCGAGTCCCGCCCGTACTGCGCGTTCCCGTCGCCGGACCGTGTGTCCGACCCGATCAGCAGGATGTTCTGGGCGCCCTTGACGAGCGAGGTGGGCCGCTCCTTCTCGTACCGGGCGAGCTCCCGGGCCGCCGCATCGTCGGCCCTGATGTTCCCGTCGAGCTTCGCGTACACCACCCACCCGCCCGCGACGGCTCCCACCCCCACGGCAGCAACCGCAAGCCCCCCGTACCGCACCCACCGCCTCCGACGCCGCCGTACCAGCCCTTTCACGCGCGGCTCCACCCCTCATGGCGCAGGAACATGCAGTCCTTACGAGCATGGCGTGGAGAGGCGGGTGGAAGCGTCCGGTGCTGATCCATCCGGGTGACTGCACCGCCTTGAGGGGTGCGGGGCTGTGTCGATATGCGGCTCCGCCGCGTGGGCACGACCAGCCACGACGGACCTGCACCGGAAAAGCAACCCCTCAGCGGCGCACCACACTCACCCGCTCACTCTCGATCCGCGCGGCCAGCGCATCCTCCCCCAACTGCTCCAGATGCCGGCACAACACCACAGACCCCCCGGTGGCAAGCGGCCCGTACAACCCGGCATGCAGACCCTCCCAGGTGTCGTACGGCAACCCGGACAGGATCCGCGACCCCGGCCCGGCGAGGCCCAGCCCCGCCGCCTCCGCCCGAGCCCGCTCGACAACCTCCGCCCCACTGAACTCCCGCCCGGCCACGATCAGCCCGGCCTCGTCAGGATCCACCGGCGCGAACGGTACAAACCGATCCCCCTGACCCGGCACCTCCACGGCGTAATCGGCGAAGCCGTCCGGCACCTGTGGGAAGCGACCACCCAGCGGCCGCAAGGCGAGCGCAACCCGCTCCCCCCGGCAGGCCCTCGCGGCGGACAGCGTGTCCGGCCCGCTCACCACCACGTCGGCCGCCGCCGGATCCCCGCCGACATCGGCGACCGCGCCCACCGACGCACACGCCAGCAGCCACACCGCGGTCTGCCAGTGCGCGGGCAGCAGCAGCGCGACCCGGTCGCCGGGGGCCGCGGAGAGGTCGCCCTGGAGGAGATTGGCGGTCTTGGCCACCCAATTGGCGAAGGTGGCCACAGACAGTTCGACGCGCTCGCCCGTGGCGTCGTCGTAGAAGGTCACCAGGGGGCGTGCGGGGTCCGCGGCGAGCGCGGAACGCAGCAGGTCGGCAGGGGTGCGGTCGGTGGCGTTCACCCGCGCAAGGGTACGCGGGCGACCGCTCGCGCACCCTTGCGCGGGGCCACCGGTTCGGAGGAACGAAAACCGACGGTCCGTCAATTCCGGGATGGACAGATATGTATGACTATGTCCAACATCAGGAGCATGCGTGGATTCCTTGCCTCCTCGATCGCCTCCTCGATCGGCGTCGCCTGCGCGGCCGCCCTCGCCCTTCCGCTGACTCTGCCCGTCCCCGTGGCGACGGCGAGGGCCGCGCTCGCCGGCGCAGGATCCGCGCCGGCGCCAGCCCGGCCCGACATCCGTGGCAGCACCCAGTCGCTGCCGCTCGCCCCGCTGACGCCCCTCACCCGCGCCCTCGGCTCCACGGCCTCCACGGGCCTCGCGGAGCAGGGCCTGACCCGCCGGGACGTACGGCGCTTCTCGATGGTCGGCGTCATCTGGGACAACCCGGACACCGAACTGCACGGCCATGTCCAGGTCCGCACCCGCGCGACCGGCAACGGCGCCTGGTCCGGCTGGCGCGGCCTCGAGACGCACAACGACGACGGGGCCGACCCCGGCTCCGCCGAGCGCACCTCGGGCCGCGTCCGCGGCTCCACCGCACCGCTGTGGGTGGGCGACTCGGACGCCGTGGAGGTCCGGGTCCAGCCCGAGGGCGGACGCCGTACCGAAGGCCACACCCCGAGCACCCGCGCCGTCCCGGCAGCCTCCGCCCTCCCCTCGGGTCTGCGTCTGGAACTCGTGGACCCGGGCGATCCGGACGACGGGGGCGACGAGGTCCCGATGCGGGGTACGGCACCGCTCGTGCCGCACGGCAGCCAGGCCGGGCCCCCCGTCACCGGGCCCGGCAACTCCGAGTCGGCCGAGGCCCTGGCCTCGTCCACCGCCAACGCCGATCTCGTCCCGCTCGGCGCCACCGTGATCCCCGCGCTGAGCCGGTCCGCGACCGAGCGGGAGATGCGGACGCTGCGCGGGCACGAGTTGACGGCGGGTCAGCGCAAGAAGCCGCGCATCGGCCCCCGCCCCCGCATCGTCACCCGCCGGGGCTGGGGCGCGGACGAGGACCTGCGCGAGCGGGGGTTCGCCTACACGAAGAAGGTCAAGGCGGCGTTCGTGCACCACACGTCGTCCGGCAACACCTACCGCTGTTCGCAGGCCGCCTCAGTCATCCGTGCCATCTACCGCTACCACGTTGTGAGCATGGGCTGGCGCGACATCGGCTACAACTTCCTCGTCGACAAGTGCGGAACCATCTACGAGGGTCGCGCCGGGGGAGCGGCGAAGGCGGTCAGGGGCGCCCACACCCTCGGTTTCAACAACAACAGCATGGGCATCGCCGTCATCGGCAACTTCAGCAAGAACAAGCCGCCGGCGGCCGCCCTGAAGGCCATCGCCCGGCTCACGGCCTGGAAACTGGGCCTCTACGGTGCCAATCCGCGCGGAAAGACATATCTGAAGTCGAGCGGTGGCAATCTCTACCGAAAGGGTAAGAACGTCCGAATGAATGTGATCTCCGGCCACCGTGACGGTTACCCCACGGCATGCCCGGGCTGGCAGCTCTACCGAAAGCTCGGCACCGTCCGCTCCACCGCGGCGCGCTACCAGGGCCGCCGTTGAGCGACCGCCGGACCCCGCAAGGGAGTTGGGCACGGAGGCGCATTCACACCACGGGGGGGGCACCGGATGGAACCGCGGAACGCCGCACGGCCGTCGAAATCGCCACACGACGGTCTGCATAAACTGGCCGGCCGAAAGACAGTTCGGCCGGTCCCGGCAGGAAGCAGAGACGACAGGTGACAGAAGCGATCCTCCTGGTCGGCGGCAAGGGCACGCGGTTGCGCCCGCTCACGGTCCACACGCCGAAGCCCATGGTCCGTGCGGCGGGCGTCCCGTTCCTCACCCACCAACTGGCGAGAGCGAGAGCGGCGGGCGTCGACCACATCGTCCTGGCCACGTCCTATCTGGCCGAGGTCTTCGAGCCGTACTTCGGCGACGGCTCGTCCCTGGGCCTGCACATCGAGTACGTGACGGAGGAGGAGCCCCTCGGCACGGGCGGCGCCATCCGCAACGTCGCGTCCCGACTGCACTCGAGCCCCGACGACCCGGTCCTCATCTTCAACGGTGACATCCTCACCGGCCTGAACATCCGCGCCCTGGTCGACACCCACCAGGAGACGGGCGCCGACGTCTCCCTCCACCTCACCAAGGTCACGGACCCGCGCGCCTACGGCCTGGTCCCCACGGACGAGACCGGCCGTGTCCTCGCCTTCCTGGAGAAGCCGCAGACCCCCGAGGAGATCGTCACCGACCAGATCAACGCGGGGGCCTACGTATTCCGCCGCTCGGTCATCGACACGATCCCCGCGGGCCGCCCGGTCTCGGTCGAACGCGAGACCTTCCCCGACCTCCTCTCGGCCGGAGCCCACTTGCAGGGCATGGTCGACTCGACGTACTGGCTGGACCTCGGCACCCCGGCGGCCTTCGTCCGCGGCTCCGCCGACCTGGTCCTCGGCCGCGCGCCGTCCCCCGCGGTCCCCGGCCGCTGCGGCGACCGCCTGATCCTGCCGACGGCGAGGGTCGCCCCGGACGCCAAGCTGACGGGCGGCACGGTGGTGGGCGAGGGCGCGTTCGTGGCGGAGGGCGCGCGGGTCTTCGGCTCGACCATCCTTCCCGGCGCCGTCATCGAACCTGGCGCCGTCATCACCGACTCCCTCATCGGCACCCGCGCCCGCGTCGGCGAACGCTCCGTCCTCACCGGCACGGTCATCGGCGACGGCGCCGTCATCGGCGCCGACAACGAACTGCGCGACGGCGTACGGGTGTGGTGCGACGCGCAGATCCCCGCGGGGTCGGTGCGGTTCTCCTCGGACCAGTAGTCCCGCTCCAGGGGGCGCCCCGCCCGGGTCTCACACGCGCGGCGCCCCCGTCACCGACATCACCAGCGAGTACAGCGAGGTGGTGGCCGTGATGAACAGGCGGTTGTTCTTCGGGCCGCCGAAGGCGATGTTGGAGACCGGCTCGGGCACGCGGAGCCGGCCGATGAGGGTGCCCTCGGGGTCGTGGCAGTGCACCCCGTCGTGCAGCGCGGCGGCCCACAACCGGCCCTCGTCGTCGAAGCGGATGTTGTCGTAGTGGACGCCCTCGGAGGCCGTGGCGAAGACCTTCCCGCCGGACAGCGTGCCGTCGCCGCCGACGTCGAAGACGCGGATACGGGCGGCCCGGGGGTCGGAAACGTACAGCCGCCGCTCGTCCGGGGAGAGGATCAGGTTCACCGGGGCGCAGGCCGGCGTCAGAGCCGTCCGATGTCGGTCTTGGGCATCTTCGGCATCCGCCGCGCCGGCGTACGCCCACTCAGCAGGATGATCCGCGCGGCGCGATGCCGCTGCCCCGCATACGGCTCCAGCAACTCCAGCATCGCCGCGTCGTCCGCATCCCGGTCCCCGGCGAGCGCCCACCCCACAATGCCCGGCAGATGCAGATCCCCGACGGTCACCGCATCCGGCGCCCCATGACTGCGCTGCACGGTCTCCGCCGACGTCCACGGCCCGATCCCCGGCACGACCTCCAACCGCGCCTGCGCGGCCGCCGGCTCCATCCTCACCGCCTCCTCCAGGCGGGCGGCGACCCGCACGGCACGCAGGATGGTCGAGGCCCGCTTGTTGTCGACCCCGGCCCGGTGCCACTCCCAGGACGGGATCAGCGCCCACGTCCGCGGGGCAGGCATCACCCACAGCCGTCCGCCGGCCGCGGGTCCCGGCGCCGGCTCCCCGTACTTCCGCACCAGCAGCCGCCACGCCCGGTACGCCTCGCCGGTCGTGACCTTCTGCTCCAGAACCGACGGAATCAGCGACTCCAGCACCAGCCCGGTCCGCGTCAGCCGCAGCCCCGGCCGGCGATGCGCCGTGTGCGCCACCAACCGGTGCCGCGGCACGAACGCATCGGGCTCGTCCGCGCCTCCGAGCAGCTCCGGCAACCGCTCCAGCAACCACTCGGCCCCGGGCCCCCAGGCCTCCCCGCGCACCTCGCCTCCACAGACGGAGACCCGCAGCGTCCCGGGCCCACCGGGGGTCAGACTGGCCCGCCAAACGGACCCGTCGGGCATGGCCCGAAACGTCGGATCCCCTCCACCACGCCGAAGCGGTCCCAACACAAGACCAAGATCAAGCGGCCCGTCCGGTACGACCACCCGCACCCGCCCGGGCGCCACGGCCTGCGGCGGCACACCCCCGCGCGCAGGCACGGCAACATGCCCACCGCGCACGGTCGTACGGGTGGGCCGGGGAGCAAATCGTCCTGCCACGGCTGAGTTCCTGGGGGTGTTGGGGATGCCCTAAGAGACTAGGTGGTACTTACCGGCTGCCGGGTGCGCACAAGTTTTTCAGGGGCGCGGGGCTGTGTCCGACAGGCGGCTCCGCCGCATAGGGAGCGACAAGCCCCCACTCACCCGCAGCCGCCCACGAAACCCAGACCCCCAACAGGCCAGAGGCACTCGGCGCACCCCAGCGGAGCGTCACCGCACCTCGACGAACGCGGCAGCATCCCGCTCAGCCCGAGCCCGCGGCTCCTCCGCCGCATGCCCGACCGCCACCGCCCCCATCGGATCCCACTCCTCCGGCAGCCCCAGCACACCCCGCACGACATCCCGGCAGAACATCGTCGAAGAAACCCACGCGGAGCCCAACCGTTCTCCGGCCAGCGCAACCAGGAAGTTCTGCACCCCCGCCCCCGCGGCGACCACGAACATCTCCCGCTCCGCCCCGTCCCGCCGCGCGTCCCCATAGGCGTGGGACCCGTCCATCACCAGACACGGCACCACCAGATACGGCGCATTCCGCAGTACGTCCCCGCGCCGCACCCGCTTGGCGATGGACTCCTCGCTCTTCCCGTCCCGCCGCAGATCGGCGATCCAGGCGTCGCGCATGGCGTCCAGCAACCGGGTCCGCGCGTCCTGCGACTCCAGCAGCACGAACCGCCACGGCGTCGTGTGATGCGGCGCCGGCGCGGTCACGGCCGCGGCGACCGCCCGCCGTACGGCACCGGGGTCGACGGGCTCGTCGGTGAAGGCCCGCACGGTACGCCGCTGGGTCACGGCTGTCCGTATCGCCTCGGACGTCCCCAGCCGGAACATGTCGTCTCGCCCACCGCGCACCATGGCCCGCGCTCCCTCGCCGTCGTCCTCGGCCACCACGTGCGACAGCCCGCGCACGACGGCGACGGGCAGCCCGGCGGCCTTGCCCTTGACCAGATCGCCGGCGGCGGCCAGCTCGTCCGCCGTCGCCACGACCGTCGCGCTGAGCGGATTGCCGTACGCGTCCGTGCCCCCGCGCAGATCGTCGAGTACGTGCACGCCGGCGGCGCCGATCGCGACGTCCGTGAGCCCCGAGCGCCAGGGCCGCCCGAAGGTGTCGGTGACGACGACCCCGACGGTGACGCCGAGGGCGTCCCGCAGCCCCTCCCGGATCGCCCGGGCGGACGCGTCCGGATCCTCGGGCAGCAGCAGCACCGTGCCGGACGGAGTATTGGAGGCGTCGACCCCGGCCGCGGCCATCACCAGCCCCTGCCGGTTCTCGACGATCCGCAGGGCCCCTCGCCGTGCCACGACCCGCACGGTCTCGGCATCGATCGCGGCCTCCCGGTCGGCCGCCTCGACGACCCGCCCCTCCGCCTTGGACACGATCTTCGAGGTGACGAGCAACACGTCCCCGTCGACCAGCCCGGGCTCGGCGGCAGCGATCAACTTGGCGAGGTCGTCCCCCGGCACCACCTCAGGAATCCCGTCCACAGCCCAGACCCGGTACCCACCCGCGCTGTCCCCGCCGCCGCGCGCGGCCGTGCCCTCGGACATCCCGTCGCTCAAGGCACCCGCACCTCCTCCGCCAGTGCCAGCGCCTCACGTGCCATCCGGGCGGTCGCGTCGAGGTCGGTCATCATCAGTGGTACGGCCCGGCACCGGATCCCGGCGGCCTCCACCCGGTCCACGACGCCCGCGTCCACGGTGTCGACGAGCCAGCCGTCGAGCAGACCGGAGCCGTAGTGCTCGGCCACCGCCGCGGCCGTCGACTCCACGCCGACCGCCGCGAGCACCTTGTCGGCCATGCCCCGCACGGGCGCGTCCCCGACGATGGGGGAGAGGCCGACGACGGGCACCCCCGCATCGGCGATCGCCTCACGGATGCCGGGCACGGCGAGGATCGTGCCGACGGAGACAACCGGGTTCGAGGGCGGGAACAGCACCACGTCCGCCTCCGCGATCGCCTCCAGCACACCCGGCGCCGGCTTGGCCTGTTCCGCCCCGACGGGCACGACCGCCTCGGCCGGCACCGAGGCCCGCAGCCGCACCCAGTACTCCTGGAAGTGCACCGCCCTGCGCTCACCGTCACGTTGTCCATCAGCGGCTCCGCCGCGGGCGACGACCACATGCGTCTCGACCCGGTCGTCCGTCATGGGAATCAGCCGCACGCCCGGCTTCCACCGGTCGCACAACGCCTCCGTCACCGCGCTCAGCGGATACCCGGCGCCGATCATCTGCGTCCGCACGATGTGCGTGGCGAAGTCCCGGTCGCCGAGCCCGAACCACTCCGGCCCCACGCCGTACGCCGCGAGCTCCTCCTTGAGATGGAACGTCTCGTCGGCCCGCCCCCAGCCCTGCTCCTCGTTGATGCCGCCGCCGAGCGTGTACATCACCGTGTCGAGGTCCGGGCAGACCTTCAGTCCGAAGAGGTGGATGTCGTCCCCGGTGTTGCCGATGACGGTGATGTCCGCGTCCGGCACGGCCTTCTTCAGACCGCGCAGGAACCGGGCACCACCGATGCCGCCTGCCAGAACCACAATGCGCATGGGCCAAGTCTTACAGGCGGGTACGACAACACGTCAGGCGGTTACGACGTCCACCTCGTCGTACGTCGCCGGGGCGGCCGTGCACGTCATGGGGGTCCCCCCGGTCGAACGAAGCTGAGACTGGGGGAGCATCGGCATCTCCGTCAGCCCCGGGTAGTAGACGTGCAGGCTGACCGCCGGCTCCAGCGCGTCGTTGACGACCTCGTGCACATATCCCGGCGCGAACACCCGCTGCGCGCCCGCGCCCAACGCGCGCGTGCCCCGCTCGGTCCGCTCGGTCAGCGTGCCCTCCAGGACGGTCAGCACACCGGAGGAGGGGCCGTGGTCGTGCAGCCCGCTGCCCTGACCGGGCACCCAGGACAGCAGCCACACCTCGTAGCCCGGCCCGGTGCGCAGCCGGTGGTACCAGCGTGTCGTCGCGTCGTACTCGACGAGGTGCTCCCACTGGGAGCGGTCGGCGGCGATGGAGCGGGCCAGGCCCACGAACTCGGCGACGGTGGCCGGGTGCTCCCGCGGGGGCTGCAGCAGGTGCTGGACTTCGAGGATGTCGCCGGCGATCTGGAGGTCGTTGTCGCTGTTCATAAGGGGTGCGTGGTTCCTCAGTGAAAGAAGGTCAGAGGGGAACGGGAGCCCCGTCACGGACGACAGGGCCTACAGCCGGAGCAGGTGTGGCTCAACAGCTGGAACAGCAACAACAGCTACAGCGAGCGCGGGCAGCACCGTGGGACCCGGCGGTGCGGGTCGAGGTGGGCGCCAAGTTCGCGAGCATGCCCACAAGGACAGCGGTTCACACCTTCACTGTCAACTCGACGCCCGGTATGTGGGACATGGTTCACCTCATCCGGTTCATGTCCGAGGCGAAAGGTTTGTGCATGCGCCGCTCCGGACACATGGCGCTCAAACCTCGTTGCGGTCCTGTGATCCGACTGTGATCCGGTTTGCTTCGAGGTGCGCGTGGAACGAGATCGGATCTGCGGGCGTCCTTCCCCGTACAGGCTCTGCGCGGGGTCGAAGGCCCGTCCGGGCCTCGTCTGCATGTCAAGGTTTATGCCGATTTGAACACTTTCCGCATGGCCTTGGTTCCGCAGAGTGAATAAGGGGCTCAATAGCAGATCTCGGCTTGACTCGCCCGGAGCAGCACACTTGTAATTTCACTCGTGTCGTTCAGCCGGAATCGGTAACGGCTACATCACGGGGACGCGAAAGACAGACGAGGGGCGCACATGACCGAGCTGGTGCAGCAACTGCTGGTCGACGACGCGGACGAGGAACTCGGCTGGCAGGAGCGCGCGCTGTGCGCCCAGACCGACCCCGAGTCCTTCTTCCCCGAGAAGGGCGGCTCCACCCGTGAGGCCAAGAAGGTCTGCCTGGCCTGTGAAGTCCGCTCCGAGTGCCTCGAATACGCCCTCGCCAACGACGAGCGCTTCGGCATCTGGGGCGGGCTGTCCGAGCGTGAACGACGCCGTCTGAAGAAGGCCGCAATCTGACCGGGCGGCCGCCGCCCCGACACAACCGAAACAGATTCGAACGGCCCGTCGCAGGTGGGGTTATCCACAGGCGGCGGGCCGCCGTGATGCCCAGCCGATAGTGTGGTCGCTCGTCCGAGACGCCTCGCTGCCCCCAGAGGGCACAGACGTCCACCGCAGTCCATCGAACCGGGGCCCGTACCTCGATGTCCGCGCACAGCCACACGGCAGCCCACCAAGACCTCGCTGCCACACCAGAGTTTCCGCGTCACGTGGTGACGGCGGTCGTCGTCTCCCACGACGGCGCCCGCTGGCTGCCCGACGCGCTCGCCGGGCTGCTCGGTCAGGAGCGCCCCGTTCAGTACGCCGTGGCAGCCGACACCGGCAGCGCGGACGACTCCGCCCAGCTGGTCACCGATGTCCTCGGCGCCGACCGCGTGCTGCACCTCGCCCGGCGCACCGGCTTCGGCCAGGCCGTCGAGGAGGCGGAACGCAGCGCGCCCGTCCTGACCCCGGACGAGCTGCCCTATCTGAAGCGGCCCAGCGGCTGGGACCCGGTCACCCGCACCTGGCGCGACGACGCGTACGACATGCCGGAGCTCCCGCACGGCGAGCCGGTCCAGTGGCTGTGGCTGCTGCACGACGACTGCGCCCCCGAACCCGACGCCCTGGCCCAGCTGCTGCGCGTCGTGGAGAACGAACTGGAGCTCGGCCGCGACGACGTGGCCGTCGTGGGCCCCAAGCTCCGCGGCTGGTACGACAGCCGCCAGCTCCTGGAGGTCGGCGTCACCATCGCCAACTCCGGCCGCCGCTGGACCGGCCTGGACCGCCGCGAACAGGACCAGGGACAGCACGACCACGTCCGGACCGTGCTGTCCGTGTCCACCGCCGGCATGCTGATCAGGCGCGACGTCTTCGAGCAGCTCGGCGGCTTCGACAACCGACTGCCGCTGATGCGTGACGACGTCGACCTGTGCTGGCGCGCCACCGCCGCCGGCCACCGCGTCCTCGTCGCCCCCGAGGCGGTCGTACGACACGCCGAGGCCGCCTCCCGCGAGCGCCGCACCGTCGACTGCTCGGGCCGCACCGTCGCCTCCCCGCACAAGGTGGACAAGGCCGGCGCCGTCTACACCCTGCTGGTCAACACGCGTACGGCCGCGCTGCCCTGGGTGCTGGTGCGCCTCGTGCTCGGCACGCTCCTGCGGACCGTCGCCTACCTCGTCGGCAAGGTTCCCGGGCAGGCCGTCGACGAGATCCGCGGCCTGCTGGGCACGCTGCTGCGCCCCGAGCGGATCATCGCCGGACGGCGCCGGCGCGGCAGCCCGCAGATCGACAAGGGGGAACTGCGCGCCCTGTTCCCGCCGCCCGGCGCGACCATACGAGCCACCGTCGAACAGGCCGCGGGCGACCTCGTCGGCCGCTCCGACCCCGAAGCGACCTCCGGCGCCGGCCGGCACGGCGGCGCGGTCGAGTCCGGGCCAGGCGGCGACGACGCGGACTTCCTGGAGATCGAGCAGTTCGCCCGCCTCAAGCGCATCGGCCGCAAGCCCGGCCCGATGCTCTTCCTGGTGCTGCTGTTCGTCTCGCTGGTCGCCTGCCGTGCACTGCTCGGCGGCGGCGCGCTCGCGGGCGGCGCCCTGCTGCCCGCTCCGGCCGACTCCAGTGAGCTGTGGTCGCGCTACCTCGACTCCTGGCACGCCGTGGGCGCGGGCGGCACCCCGTCCGCGCCGCCGTACCTCGCGATCGTGGCGATGCTCGCCTCCGTGCTGTTCGGCTCGACCGGGCTCGCGGTCACGGTCCTGCTCGTGTGCTCGGTGCCGCTGGCCGGCGTCACCGCGTACTTCGCCTCCCGACCGCTCGTCGAGTCGCGTCTGCTGCGCGCGTGGGCCGCCGTCGTCTACGCCTTCCTGCCGGCCGCCACGGGCGCGCTCGCAGGCGGCCGCATCGGCACCGCCGTACTGGCCGTGCTGTTGCCGCTCATCGCGCGCGCGGGCATCGCCGCCAGCGGCCTCGCAAACGAGTCGGGCACGCCCGGCAGCTGGCGCGCCACCTGGGCGTACACGCTGCTGCTGACGATCACCACGGCGTTCACGCCGATCGTCTGGCCCGTCGCGCTGGTTCTCGGCCTCGCGCTGCTGGCCGTGCGGCGCGCCGCCATCACCGCCCACGGCCTGCGCTTCCTGGCCCAGCTCGGCACGCCCCTGCTGGTCCTCGCACCCTGGTCGCTGTCGCTGTTCCCGTTCGGCTTCTTCAAGGAGGCCGGGCTCGACTACGGCCCCTCGGCCGCCTCCGCCCTCGACCTGCTCGGCGTGAGCCCCGGCGGCCCGGGCACGGTCAGCGGGCTGATGCTCATCGGCGTCGTCCTGGCCGCGCTGGCCGCCCTGCTGCGCTCGGAGCGCCAGTTCGGAATCTGGACGGCCTGGGCGGTCGCCCTGGTGGGCCTCGTCTTCGCGGTCCTGTCCAACAGCTCGACCTGGGCAGGCCCGGCCACCCTCGTCTACGGCCTCGCCCTTCTGACCGCCGCCGTCCTCGGCGCCGACGGTGCACGCGCGCGTGTGGCCGAGCAGAGTTTCGGCTGGCGCCAGCCGGTGGCCGCACTCATAGCCTTCGCCGCGCTCGCGGGCCCGCTGGTCATCGCCTTCGGCTGGATGATCCGCGGCGCCGACGGACCGGTCGAGAGGCAGGACCCCGTGCAGGTCCCCGCGTTCGTCGCCGAGGAGAGCGGCACCCGCGACCAGGCACGCACGCTGGTGCTCGACAGCGACTCCACGGCCCGTGTCGGCTACACCCTGGTCCGCGGCTCCGGCGCCCGGCTCGGCGACTCCGAGAGCGCCGCGGCCGACGGCGAGAACGCCAGACTCGACAAGGTCGTCGCCAACCTCGTCGCCGGCTCCGGCGCCGACCAGACCGACCAGCTCGGCAAGTTCGCCGTCCGCTACGTCCTCATCCACAAGGGCGCGCCCCGCGAGGTCACCCGCGTCCTGGACGCCACCCCCGGCCTCTCCCGATTGAGCCAGCAGGGCGGCGGCGCCCTGTGGCGGGTCGACCAGGAGGTCGCGCGCGCCACCATCGTCCCCGCCTCCGGCTCGGGGGCGGCGCAGCCCGTCGCCGCCGGACCCGTCGAGATCCACACCACGGTCCCCTCCGGCTCCGGCGGCCGCGTCCTGCGCCTCGCCGACACCGCCGCCGAGGGCTGGACGGCCACCCTGGACGGCAGGCCGCTCACCCGCACGACGCTCGACGGCTGGGCCCAGGGCTTCCAGCTCCCCGCCTCAGGCGGAAAGTTGGACGTCACCTTCGACGACCCGATCACACACACCGCCTGGCTGTGGACGCAGGGCTTCCTGGCCGTCGTCCTCGTCGTCCTGGCCCTGCCCGGCCGGCGCCGCGACGTCGACGACGACCTCCCCGAGGAGCCGGCCGTACCCGCCGAGGCCGTCGCAGGCGAGGGCCGCCGCGCCCGCCGCCTGCGCGCCCAGGCGGAGGCCGAGGCCGAAGAGGCGGGCCGGAGCGAGGAGTTCCCGTCTCCTCCTGCGGAGGAGACACCGGTGGCGGTCCCCCAGCAGCACGCGTACGGCGAGTGGGATGCGGCGGGCCACCAGGGCGCCGACTACGGCAGTTACGGCAACGAGCAGTACCAGGGCACCCAGCAGTACCCGGCGGGCACGTACGACCAGACGTACCAGGCGGACCCCTACCAGGGCGGCCAGTACGACCCGTACGCGTACGGCGGCTCCTCCCAGGGGTCGTACGACCACACCGCGTACGACCCGTCGTACCAGCAGGGTTACGACCCGACGTACGACCCTGCGCAGCCGCCCCCGCACGCCCCTGAGCGCCCCGACGGGAGTCAGCAGTGAACCGCACCACCATCTCCCTGATCGCCGGCACGGCCGCGCTCGCCGCCATCACGGGCTTCGCCTCGCTCACCGCGCCTGGCGCCTCCGGCGCGGGCACCGCCAAGGCGGCCGCCGAACTGCCCGTGGAACGCACCACCTTGCTGTGCCCGCAGCCCAGCACCTCCGACCTCGCCGACACGTCGTACACGTCCTTCACGCCCGTCACGAAGGGCACGGGAGGCGACGGCACGGCCCAACTCCGGTCCGCCACCGAGCAGTCGGCAGACGGAACGGGCGACAGCGGCAAGACGGACGGCAAGAAGAGCGGCAAGAAGAAGGCCGGCAAGCCGAAGACCGACAAGCCGGTCCTCACGCCCAAGGAGCCCGGCAAGCCCGTCACGGGCGACACCTCCGGTTCCGGCACGCCCGCGCTCGTCGGCACCGCCGAGGGCAGGTTCGCGCCCGGCTGGGCGGTGCAGGAGACCACCGAGGTCGCCGCGGGCACCGGACGCGGCCTCCAGGGCGTCAACTGCACCGCGCCGGACACCGAGTTCTGGTTCCCGGGCGCCAGCACGGACGCCGCCCGCACCGACTACGTCCACCTCACCAACCCGGACGACTCCGCCGCCGTCGTCGACATCGAGCTCTACGGCAAGGACGGCGCGCTCAAGTCGACCGTGGGGGAGGGCATCACCGTCGCGCCGCACTCCAGCGACCCGGTCCTGCTGTCCACGCTCACCGACGAGAAGCAGACCAACCTCACGGTGCACGTGAACGTCCGCAGCGGACGCGTGGGCGCCGCCGTGCAGGCTCTCGACGACAAGGTCGGCGGCGACTGGCTGGCCGCGTCCACGGACCCGGCGGGCAGCCTCGTCCTGCCCGGCATCCCCAAGGACGCCACGTCCGTGCGCCTGATCGCCTTCACGCCCGGCGACGCGGACGCCGACCTCAAGGTGCGGCTCGCCTCCCCGTCCGGGCAGATCACCCCCGCCGGGAACGAGACGCTGCACGTGAAGGCCGGCATGACGACCGCCGTCGACCTCGGCGCCGTCACCCGTGGCGAGGCGGGCTCCCTGGTCCTCACCCCCACCGACAAGTCCGTGCCGGTGGTCGCCGCGCTGCGCGTCGTACGGGGCAAGGGCGACAAGCAGGAGACGGCGTTCATCCCGGCCACCAGCCCGGTGGGCACGCGCGCGACGTCCGCCGACAACAGCGGAAAGGGCACCACGCTGTCCCTTGCGGCACCCACCCGCACCGCTCAGGTGAAGGTCACGGCGTCCGCGGGCAGCGACGGCGGCACCGCGGTCTCGAAGACGTACACGATCAAGGCCGGCACCACCCAGGACATCGCCGCACCCGTCCCGAGCGGCCTGCGGGGCACCTACGCCCTGACGGTCGAGCCCCTGTCCGGCGGCCCGGTGTACGCGGCACGCACACTGGCGGCGACGGAGGAGGGAGTCCCGGGCTTCACGGTCCAGACACTGCCGGACGACCGGGGGACGGTGGCGGTACCGGAGGCGGACCAGGACTTGTCGGTACTGCAGAGGTAGCGGCACTTTGAGGCGCCGGCCTGCGCTTGATCTTCCAGCCCGGCCGGGGCTTGATCTTTCAGCCCGTCCGGCGTTTGAGGACGAGGCCGTTCAGGCCGAACGCGGGGGTCTGGGGGCGGCAGCCCCCAGAGGGCAACACCAGCGCCTGCTGGGTGACCCCGGCTCAGTCCTCGCCGTACCGCGGATCCACTGTCTCCGGAGTAAGCCCCAGCAACTCGGCGACCTGCTCGACAACGATCTCGTGCACCAGAGCCGCCCGCTCGTCGCGCCCCTTCGTACGGATCTCCACAGGCCGCCGGTACACGACCACCCGTGCCGGCTGCCCCTCCCGGGAGGGAATCGTGCCGCCCAGCGGCACCGCCTCGTCGCTCCAGGCCTCGGCCGGGCCGTCCAGACGCGGCACCTCGAGGACGAGGAAATCGATCTCGGCGAGCTGCGGCCACCGCCGTTCCAGCCGCTCCACGGAGTCCTGCACCAGATCCGCGAACGCCTCTGCACGGCTCGCGGCGAGCGGTACCTGGGGCGGCGCGATCGGGCCGCGCATGCCCCTGCCGTGGCGATCACGACGGCGGGGCCCGGGGCGGGCGGCACGGGGCGGTACGGGGTTGTCCATCACTGGTGAAGCGTAGTCCCCGCCGGGACCGCACGCCGTGCCCCACGCGGCCGGCCCAAGTGCCTCGGAGCCCCCTGGACGGCTTGTCGCAGGATGACCATTCCAGCCAAGGTTGGGCTCGTTTCCGTATCTCTCCGAGACCGACGATCTTGGGGCAATTGACGGTGTTTGTACGGTGTGTTGATCGGGCGAAGAGGTGCGCGAGGCCGTGTGAATGCGCGTCCGTGCAGGTCATCGTGGTGTTCCGCGGGAGGTGTGTGGGGTGTTTCACAGTACGACACGGTGGGGTGACCTGGGGGAGAGTCGTCGCGGCCCGCTCAAGAGTGCGGTACCGTCCAACGTCGTGAGCCCTGTACGTCGCTGTTCGCGCACCGCTTGCGGCCGTCCCGCCGTCGCGACGCTGACGTACGTCTACGCCGACTCGACCGCGGTCCTCGGCCCGCTCGCCACCTACGCCGAACCCCACTGCTACGACCTGTGCGCCGAGCACTCCGAGCGCCTCACCGCCCCGCGCGGCTGGGAGGTCGTCCGACTGCTCGACGGTTCCGCTCCGGCCCGCCCCAGCGGCGACGACCTGGAAGCGCTTGCCAACGCGGTGCGCGAGGCGGCCCGCCCCCAGGAGCGGGCGGCAGGTGGCGGCGGTGGCGGGGCGCGCACGGCGGACCCGATGGAGGTCGCGCGGCGCGGGCATCTGCGGGTACTGCGGTCTCCGGACAACTGAGCGCCTCCGTCCGCCCCCCGTTCCGCCCACTGATGCACACCCATTGACGCCCCCTTGTCGCGGACACGACCATTCCGGTGATGCCACCGGCGGGAAATCGCTTTCCGCATGCCGGAATCCGGGGAGGCGCCCGTGTACGTCCAGGAACTGGAACCCGTCGCCGACTCGCTCGGCCTGTCCGCCCTCGTCGCAGCCCTGCCCCTGCTGATCGTCCTGATCCTGCTCGGCGGAGTGCGCATGAAAGCGCATCTGGCGGGCCTGGCAGGGCTTCTCGCGGCCGTTCTGGTCGCCTGGCTCGCCTACCGCATGCCGCTCGGCCAAACGCTCTCCAGCGCCGCCCAGGGGGCCGTCTTCGGCCTCTTCCCCATCCTGTGGATCGTGATCAACGCGCTGTGGGTGTACCGCATGACGGTCCGCACCCGGCACTTCGACATCCTGCGCCGCTCCTTCGGGCGGCTGTCGGACGACCCGCGCATCCAGGCGCTCGTGGTCGCGTTCTGCTTCGGCGCGCTCCTGGAGGCCCTCGCCGGATTCGGTGCGCCGGTCGCGATCTGCTCCGTCATGCTCGTCGCCCTCGGCTTCGACCCCGTGCGCGCCGCAGTCGTCGCGCTCGTCGCCAACACAGCCCCCGTGGCCTTCGGGGCGATGGGCACACCGGTCGTGACCCTCGCGCAGGTGACGGGGCTGCCGCTGGACTCCGTGGCCTCTGTGGTGGGGCGTCAGACGCCGCTGCTGGCACTGGTGGTGCCGCTCGTCCTGGTCTGGCTCGTGGACGGGCGGCGCGGCCTGCGCCAGACCTGGGTGCCCGCCCTGGTGTGCGGAGTCGCCTTCGCCGTCGCCCAGTTCGCCGCCTCCAACTACGTCTCCGCACAACTGGCCGACATCGGCGCCTCCTTGGCGGGCGCGGGTGCCCTGGTCGCCGTACCGCACGCGCGCGTGCCCGCCACCGAGTCGGTACGCACGTCCGTGCTGACCGGCGTACGCAGCGAGGAGCTGGACGAGGAGGACCCGCGGCGCGAAGTCCTGCGCGCCTACGCCCCATACGCGCTCATCGTCGCGATCTTCTCGGTCGCGCAGATCCCGGCGGTCAAGGACCGGCTGGCCGCGGCGACGCAGACGTACGACTGGCCGTTCCTGGATGTCGCGGGGCCGGACGGGAAGCCGGTCGGCGGCAATGTCTTCACCTGGCCGATCGTGTCGACGGGCGGCACGCTCGTGCTGCTCGCCGGAGTGTGCACGGCGGTCGTACTCGGCGTGCACGCGCGCGGGGCCGTCAAGGAGTGGCTGGCGACCGTGCACGAGCTGAGGTTCGCGATCCTGACCGTGACGTCCGTGCTGGCGCTCGCGTACGTCATGAACCTCTCCGGACAGGCGGGCACCATCGGCCACTTCGTGGCGGCGGCGGGAGCCGGACTGCCCTTCCTGTCACCCGTCCTGGGCTGGTTCGGGGTGGCGGTCTCCGGCTCGGACACCTCGGCCAACGCGCTCTTCGGAGCCCTGCAGGTGACCGCGGCCCGCGAATCCGGCCTGTCGCCCGAACTCCTGGCCGCAGCCAACAGTTCGGGCGGCGTGCTCGGGAAGATGATCTCGCCGCAGAACCTCACCATCGCGTGCGCGGCCGTGGGCCTCGCGGGCCGCGAGGGGGACCTGCTGCGCAAGGTGCTGCCCTGGAGCGTGGGCCTGCTGCTGGTGATGTGCCTGATCGTGGTGGGCCAGAGCTCACCGGTCCTGGACTGGATGCTGCCCTGACTCGTCGCGGACCCTGTTCCGCTCTTCCCGGATCCTGGCCCGGTTCTTCCCGGTTTCTCACCCTGCTCTGACCTGAGGTTACGGCTGGGAGTCCACTCGGAGTCCGCACAGCGCACGGCCGGCCGGTACGGGTAGTTTGAGGCGACCGATAGGACTTCAGGAGGGTTGGCCGTGGCTGCTGATCTGTCGCAGATCGTGAAGGCGTACGACGTACGCGGGGTGGTCCCGGACCAATGGGACGAGTCGCTGGCCGAGCTCTTCGGGGCGGCCTTCGTCCAGGTGACCGGGGCGGACGCGATCGTGACCGGCCACGACATGCGGCCCTCGTCGCCGGGCCTGTCGCGTGCCTTCGCGCGCGGGGCGGCCGCACAGGGCGTCGACGTGACCGAGATCGGCCTGTGCTCGACCGACCAGCTCTACTACGCCTCGGGCGCCCTGAACCTGCCGGGCGCGATGTTCACGGCCTCGCACAATCCGGCGCAGTACAACGGCATCAAGCTGTGCCGCGCGGGCGCGGCGCCGGTGGGCCAGGACACGGGCCTGTCCCGGATCCGCGAACTGGCCGAGCAGTGGAGCGAGTCGGGCGCCCCCGAGCCGGTCGCCGAGCCGGGAACCGTCACCTCGCGCGACACGTTGTCGGACTACGCGGCCCACCTCCGCTCCCTCGTCGACCTGACCTCCGTCCGCCCCCTGAAGGTCGTCGTCGACGCGGGCAACGGCATGGGCGGCCACACCGTCCCCACGGTCTTCGCGGGCCTGCCCCTGACCGTCGTACCCATGTACTTCGAACTCGACGGCACGTTCCCGAACCACGAGGCGAACCCGCTGGACCCGGCGAACCTCGTCGACCTGCAGCAGCGCGTGCGCGAGGAGTCCGCCGACCTGGGCATCGCCTTCGACGGCGACGCGGACCGCTGCTTCGTCGTCGACGAGCACGGCGACCCGGTCCCGCCGTCCGCCATCACGGCCCTGGTGGCCGCGCGCGAGCTGGCCAGGAACGGCGGCAAGGGCGTGATCATCCACAACCTGATCACCTCCTGGTCGGTCCCCGAGGTGGTGCGCGAACACGGCGGCACCCCGGCCCGTACCCGAGTCGGCCACTCCTTCATCAAGGCCGAAATGGCGAAGTCGGGCGCGATCTTCGGCGGCGAGCACTCGGCGCACTACTACTTCAAGGACTTCTGGAACGCCGACACGGGCATGCTGGCCGCCCTCCACGTCCTCGCGGCCCTCGGTGGCCAGGACGGCCCGCTTTCCGAACTGGTCGCCGAGTACGACCGCTACGTCGGCTCCGGCGAGATCAACTCCACGGTCGCCGACCAGGCCGACCGCCTGGCGGCCATCAAGGCGGCGTACGGCGCCCGCGAGGACATCGCCCTCGACGAACTCGACGGCCTGACGGTCACCTCCACCGACTGGTGGTTCAACGTCCGCCCCTCCAACACGGAACCCCTGCTCCGGCTGAACGCGGAGGCGAGGGACGAGGCGACGATGACGAAGATCCGGGACGAGGCTCTGGCGATCATCCGAGGGTGACCCGCTCAGCCCGTCCGGTCTCTGGTTTTTCAGCCCGTCCGGCGTTTGAGGACGAAGCCGTTCAGGCCGATGGGGGTCCAGGGGGCGGAGCCCCCTGGCGGGGCCGCAGGGGCAGCGCCCCTGGGACGGGACGGGTAGGGGCGGCGGGGGCGATCCCCTCCCACAGCCACCCGACCCGACTCCGGACCAACCCCGGCACCCCGCCCCCCACGGCGGTACGCTGACCAGGCACATCCGCACACGCACACGCGCGCACCCCCCGAAGGGACACACCCATGCCGCTCGAAGCCGGCCTCCTGGAGATCCTCGCCTGCCCGGCCTGCCATGCCCCGCTCAAGGAGCAGGAAACCGAGGGGCAGGAGACCAAGGAGCAGGAAACCGAGCTGATCTGCACGGGCAAGGACTGCGGCCTGGCCTACCCCATCCGCGACGGCATCCCCGTCCTGCTCGTCGACGAGGCCCGCCGCCCCGCGTAACGCCGAGCCCGGCCACCCGCGCAAGAAGGCGCCCGCAAAAAGGCACCCGCGCAGGAAGCCCCCGCCGCGCGTACGATCCCGGCGCGCACACAAAGAACCCCCGGCGATCGGAGGCTGCCGCCCATGCTCGACGAATCGCTGCTCGACACTCCCGAAGCCCTCTCGGAGGCCGACCGCCGCGCCCTGCTCCGCGGCGCCGCCGAGGCAGGCGCCCGCGTCCGCACGGCCGCCCGGCACGCCGCAGAGGCCGGCGTGGCCGACCTCAAGCCCGACGGCCGCCCCCGCGCGGTCCTCATCGCGGGCCCCGGCGCCGCAGCGATCTGCGTCGCCGATCTCCTCGGCACCCTCGCCGGCCCCGGCAGTCCCGTCATCCGGCTCGCCCCCACCGGCGTCGCCCCCGCCGCCGGCGCCCTGCGCTGGGAACTCCCGGGCTGGGCCGGCAGCGTCGACCTGCTTCTGATCACCACCCCGGACGGCACCGAACCGGGCCTGTCCCTGCTCGCCGACGCCGCCTACCGCCGCGGCTGCACGGTCGTCGCCGTCGCCCCCGCCCGCACCCCGCTCACCGAGGCGGTGGAAAGCGCCCACGGCCTCTTCGTGCCGATGGCCACAGCCCCCTACGAGGAGGAAGACCAGGAGCTCGCCGCCTCCGCCCCCGGCGTCTTGTGGGCCCTGCTCACGCCCCTCCTCGCCCTCCTCGACCGCACCGGCCTGGTCACCGCCCCGCCGGAGGCCGTCGAGAAGATCGCCGACCGTCTCGACCACATCGCCGAACGCTGCGGCCCCGCCATCGCGACCTACAGCAACCCCGCCAAGACGCTCGCCGCCGAACTCGCCGACACGCTGCCCGTCGTATGGACCGAGGGCGTCTCGGCAGGCCCCGCGGGACGGCGCTTCGCGGCCGCCCTCGCCGAACTCGCGGGCCGCCCGGCGGTCGTCGCCGAACTCCCCGAGGCACTCGCCGCACACGGCGCCCTGCTGGCCGGTCCGCTCGCCGCCAGCGCCGACCCCGACGACTTCTTCCGCGACCGCGTAGAGGAAGCGCCCGCCCTGCACGCGCGCGTGGTGCTGCTCCGCGACCGCCCGATCGAAGGCCTCACCGCCGCCCCCGCCGCTCGTGACCTGGCCCTCAGCCACGACACGCCGATCAGCGAACTGGAACCGGAACCCGGCGGCGAACTGGAGACCCTCGCCGAACTGATCGCCATCACGGATTTCGCCGCCGTTTACCTGGCGCTTGCCTCGGGGGCCTGACGTTGACCCGCGCAACCCGCGCCTACTGACCAGCGCCCGCCGAGCGCGGCGTACGTACGGAGACGAAGACACAGATGGACCGCCTCGACAACACCGTCCGCCCCTACGCCTGGGGTTCGACCACCGCGATCCCGCACCTGCTCGGTGTCGAACCGAGCGGGGAACCGCAGGCGGAGATGTGGATGGGCGCCCACCCCGGCGCCCCCTCGCGCACCGGACGCGGCACGCTCGTCGAGGTCGTCGACGCGGACCCGGAGAAGGAACTCGGCCCGGCCGCCGTCGCCAAGTTCGGCCCCCGCCTGCCCTTCCTCCTCAAGATCCTCGCCGCCGGCGCCCCGCTCTCCCTCCAGGTGCACCCCAACCTGGCGCAGGCGAAGGCGGGTTATGAGGACGAGGAGCGCCGGAACATCCCCGTCGACGCCCCGCACCGCAACTACAAGGACGCCAACCACAAGCCCGAACTGATCTGCGCGCTCACCGAGTTCGACGGACTGTGCGGCTTCCGCGACCCGCTCCAGGCCGCAGACCTGCTGGACGGCCTGGGTGTCGACTCCCTCAAGCCGTACGTCGACCTGCTGCACGCCCACCCCGAGGACGCCGCCCTGCGCGAGGTCCTCACGGCGATCCTCACCGCCGACCCCGAGGAGATGCACCACACGGTCGCCGAAGCCGCGGCCGCCTGCACCCGCCTCGGCGGCGACCACGCGCCCTACGCGGACATCGCCCACCACTATCCCGGCGACCCGGGCGTCATCGCCGCCATGCTCCTCAACTACGTCCGCCTGCAGCCCGGCGAGGCCCTTTTCCTCGGCGCCGGCATCCCGCACGCCTACCTCAACGGTCTCGGCGTCGAGATCATGGCCAACTCCGACAACGTTCTGCGCTGCGGCCTGACCCCCAAGCACGTCGACGTCCCCGAACTCCTGCGCATCGTCCGCTTCGAGGCCAGTGACCCCGGCGTGCTGCGCCCCGAGGCGTCCCCGGACGGCGAAGAGGTCTACGAGACCCCGATCGACGAATTCCGGCTGTCGCGCTACGTCCTCCCCGAGGGCGGCGCCGCCCACGACCTCACCCGCGCCACCCCGCAGATCCTGCTCTGCACGGCCGGTTTTGTGCATGCGGGCGAACACGAACTGCGCCCCGGCCAGTCGGTCTTCGTCCCGGCGGGCGAGAAGGCCGAGGTGTCCGGAGCGGGTACGGTCTTCCGGGCCACTGTGATCGTATGACCGGGGTTGTGGATACCTGACGCGCCGTCGTCGGGCAGGGCTGCAAGAATGGCCCACCGGCAAAGGACGGGCAAAGCCGCGACGAGGCGGGGCCCCGCACGGCGTACGTACGAAGGCGAAGGGACAACGCGGACAGATGAGCGCGTCAGGCGGCACCAGGGCGATCGTGGCGGCACTCGGCGCCAACCTCGCGATTGCGGCATCGAAGTTCGTGGCGTTCGCGTTCAGCGGTTCGTCGTCGATGCTCGCCGAGGGCGTCCACTCGCTCGCCGACTCGGGCAACCAGTTCCTGCTGCTGATCGGCGGCAAGAAGGCCCAGCGCGAGGCCACCCCGCAGCACCCCTTCGGGTACGGCCGCGAGCGGTACATCTACGCCTTCCTCGTCTCCATCGTCCTCTTCTCGGTCGGCGGCATGTTCGCCATCTACGAGGGCTACGAGAAGATCCGCCACCCGCACGAAGTGGAGCACTGGTACTGGCCGGTGGGCGTCCTCGTCTTCGCGATCATCGCCGAGGGCTTCTCCTTCAAGACGGCCATCAAGGAGTCGAACGAACTGCGCGGCAAGCTGTCCTGGTCGCAGTTCATCCGCCGCGCCAAGGCGCCCGAGCTGCCCGTGGTCCTCCTGGAGGACTTCGGCGCCCTGATCGGTCTGGTCCTGGCACTCGGCGGTGTCGGCCTCGCCCTGCTCACCGGCGACGGCGTCTGGGACGGCATCGGCACGGTGTGCATCGGCATCCTGCTCGTCCTGATCGCCCTGGTCCTCGCCGCCGAGACCAAGTCCCTCCTCCTCGGTGAGGCCGCCGGGATCGACGAGGTCAAGCAGATCGAGGCGGCCATCGTCGACGGCGACACCGTCACCGGCATCATCCACATGCGCACGCTCCACCTCGGCCCCGAGGAACTGCTGATCGCAGCCAAGATCGCCGTCCAGCACGACGACACGGCCGCCGAGGTCGCCTCCGCCATCAACGCCGCCGAGGCCCGCATCCGCGCCGCGGTCCCCATCGCCCGTGTCATCTACCTCGAGCCGGACATCTACAGCGAGGCGGAGGCGGCGAAGGGCCCCGACCGCGAGGCCACGCCCGGCGGACCGGCACCGCACCCTGCCGGCCACTGACACCACTGCGCCGTACGGCACTTCGCCGTACGACGACGGGGCCCGCCGAACGCTCGGCGGGCCCCGTCGTCATACCTGCACGGCCCAGGGCGCAGGCGGGGGCACTACGACCCGCTTCCGCACGGCCACGGCCGCGATCCCCAGGCCGAGTCCCGTGAGCGCCATCAAGCCCCCCACCAGCGCGGCCACCCCGAGCAGGGCCAGCCCGGTGTAGTCGTCCGTCACACGGCCGTGGACCGCGCTCACCGGGACGGTGCCTCCGTGATCGTCGGGAAAGGCTCGCGAGTCCCGCGAGTTCGACCGGTGATCACCGAGCAGAAAGAGCCGGCCCTCGGGCACCTTCACGGCGTACTCGTGGTGCATCCCGTCGGCGATGCCGCCTGCCAGGTACGGCTCGTCGAGCGGTTTGCCGTTCACGAGGAGCCGCTCGCCCTCGCCCTCCCCCGTGCAGCAGACGAGGTGATCGCCGCCGACACCGATGACGCGCTGCATGACGACGGCGCCCTGGTAGCGCTCCGGCGCCGAGTAGAGCACGACGTCGCCCCGCCGCACCCCGGTCCCGTCCATGCGCTCGTACACCAGCTGCTGCCCCTGTGTGTACGTCGGCGACATGCTGTCGCTGGCCACCGTGGTGCCGTGGTAGCCCGTCCACAGGCTCACCAGCGCCACAACCACCAGGACGACCCCCAGCGGCCCCAGCACCCCGGCCCAGATCCCGAGCTTCCGCGCCCTGCTCATCGCCACTCCCTCCCCACGCGGAACATCCGCGCCGCGCAGAGGGTAGCCGCCCGCTGTGAACCGGCTGTGCGGGCCCGCGCGCTCGACGGGCGCGGGCCCTGGGCCGGCTACCGGATCTCGCTCAGCACACCGAGGACCGCCCGCTCGTCCCGGGCCGCCGTCAGCCGCTCCCGGAACCCGGCGTCCGTCAACTTCCGCGACAGCAACGCCAGAATCCGCAGATGCTCATCACCCGCGGCCGCCTCGGGTACGGCGATCATGAACACCAGCCGCGCCTTCGTACCGTCCATCGAGCCCCACTCGACGCCCTCGTCGGAGCGGGCGAACCCGACCACCGGAGCCGTCACCGCGTCCGTCTTGGCATGCGGAATTGCGATCTCCTCGCCGAGCCCGGTGGTGCCCTGCTCCTCGCGCCGCAGCGCCGTCCGCACGAGCTCGTCCACGTCCGCCACCTCGCCGCTCCCGGCCAGCAGGTCCGCCATCTCCCGGATGGCGGCCTCCTTCTCCTGCGCGTCGAGCCCGACCTTGACCGTCTGCTCGGTGAGATAGCCGGAGAGGACATCGCCACAGGGTTCGGCGGCACCGGCAGGGTCGGCCTCGGGCGCTGAGCCCGGGCCCCCCGAACCGGAAGCGGACGGCGCGGTTCCATGTTCGGCCCGCGGCGCTACGACGGCATGCTCGCCCGAACCCGACGCCACGCCGGCGCCGACCGGGACCAGCGCGGGCTCGGCATCCGCCACCCCCGCACCGACCGCCGCCGCACCGCTCCGCCTGCGCTCAGCGATGTCGACCAGCGTCACCGTGGTCAGCGCCGTGACCACCGTGCCGATCACCACGGCCACGAAGAACATCGGTACGCCGCTCACCGCGCCCAGCAGGGCCACGATCGGCCCACCGTGGGGAACCGCGTCCTTCACTCCCGCGATCCCGGCGACCGCACCGGCCACCGCGCCGCCGAGCATGTTGGCCGGAATGACCTGCGCGGGCCGCGCCGCCGCGAACGGGATCGCACCCTCCGAGATACCGAAACAGCCCATGAACAGGGACGCAAGACCGGTCTCCCGCTCCTGCTCGGTGTAGAGCCGCTGCCGTATCAGCGTCGCCAGCCCCTGCCCCAGCGGCATGACCGGGATCGCGGCCGCGCACATCCCCATGACCGTCTGGTTGCCGGTCGCGATGAGCCCGGCGCCGAACAGGAACGCCGTCTTGTTCACCGGCCCACCCATGTCGAACGCGATCATGAGCCCCAGAATCGCGCCGAGCAGAACCGCACTCGTACCCGTCATTCCACTGAGCCGGCTGGTCAGATGCTCGAACACCCACGAGATCGGCTTCCCGATGACGTAGATGAAGAACATCCCGAGCACCGTCGTCGCCACAATCGGGATCACGATGATCGGCATGATCGGCTGTACGAACTTCGGGACCCTGGCCTTCTTGATCCACAGCACCAGATACCCGGCGAGAAACCCGGTCACGATCGCCCCGATGAACCCGGCACCGGCCTTGGAGTCGTACAACGACCCGGTGTTGGCGATCCAGCCACCGATCATGCCCGGCACGAGTGCAGGCCGATCACCGATGGCGTACGCGATGTACCCGGACAGAATCGGCACCATCAGCGTGAAGCCGATGACCCCGACGTTGTTCAGGTCCATCCAGAAGGAGCCCTTCGGGATGACCAGACCACCTGAGGGGTCCGTGTGCCCACCGAGTGAGAGCGAGACGGCGATCAGCAACCCGCCGACCACCACAAACGGGATCATGTAACTGACCCCGTTCATCAGCGCCTTGTATGTGACGCTCCGCTCCCTGCCACCGGCGGCGCTGGGGGACGCCGCCCCGGGCCGGTGGACCGGCGCCGCCCGCACCTGCTCGATCAGCCGCTCGGGGTGGTGAATCCCCTCGGCCACTCCGACCTTGAGAACCCGCTTGCCCGCGAAACGACTCAGATCCACATCCTTGTCCGCGGCCACGATGACGCCGTCCGCGGTTCTGACATCGTTGTCGCTCAGGACGTTTTCAGCCCCGATGGACCCCTGCGTCTCCACCTTCATGTCGATGCCACGGCTCTCGGCAGCCTGCGCGAGCTTCTCCGCGGCCATATATGTGTGTGCGATGCCGGTCGGGCATGCGGTGACCGCGAGCAGCTTCAGCCGCCTCTGCTCGCCGTTGCCGCCGCCCGTGGGGGGAGGGCCGGCCGGATTCGTCACATCGATCTCCTAACGCCTTCGTCGCGCGAAACGCCGTCCCGGGCGCCCCGCAAGATCGATCAGTGGTTCCCGATCTTCTGGCATCCTGCAACATCCACTGCCCTGCTCAAAGGCGCGAAAGTCCCTGTTCGACCTGGTCTGCTGCCTCCTGTTCTCCCGTTCGTAGGTGTCCTGTTATCGCTCTCCCGACCCTCGCGGCCGGCACCCGCCGAACGCTCGATCGGCGCGATGTGTTCGAAGGCGGACTGGGGTCGCCGGGGCGGCCGGTGTAGCTTGGAACCGAGCCAGACGTCGCTGCTGATGGCGGTCGGGCGGTCCCACCGCGGACCGACCGAGGGAGAGAGGGCCTCCGACGGACTGCGCTGCGCGCACGCGGGCATGCCTGTGTCCTCTTCGGGCACCCCTGTGTCCGCCGCCGCGCAGACCAGCCGTACCCACCTCGCCCCAACCCCGAGGAGCAGCTCGCAATGACGACTGTCGAGAACCGACAGGACTTCAAGGTCGCCGACCTCTCCCTGGCCGTCTTCGGCCGCAAGGAGATCACCCTCGCCGAGCACGAGATGCCCGGCCTGATGGCGATCCGCAAGGAATACGCCGAGACCCAGCCCCTGGCCGGCGCCCGTGTCACCGGCTCTCTGCACATGACCGTGCAGACCGCCGTGCTCATCGAGACCCTGGTCGCCCTGGGCGCGCAGGTCCGCTGGGCGTCCTGCAACATCTTCTCCACCCAGGACCACGCGGCCGCCGCCATCGCCGTCGGCCCGAACGGCACGCCCGAGAACCCGCAGGGCGTCCCGGTCTTCGCCTGGAAGGGCGAGACCCTGGAGGAGTACTGGTGGTGCACGGAGCAGGCGCTGACCTGGCCGGACAGCCCCACCGGCGGCCCCAACATGATCCTCGACGACGGCGGTGACGCCACCCTCCTCGTCCACAAGGGCGTGGAGTACGAGAAGGACGGCAAGGTCCCCTCCGTCGACACCGCCGAGTCCGACGAGCACCGCGTCATCCTCGAGCTCCTGCACCGCACCATCACCAACGGCTCGCAGAAGTGGACCCAGCTCGCCTCGGAGATCCGTGGGGTGACCGAGGAGACCACCACCGGCGTGCACCGTCTGTACGAGATGCAGCGCGACGGTGTCCTTCTGTTCCCGGCGATCAACGTCAACGACGCCGTCACCAAGTCGAAGTTCGACAACAAGTACGGCTGCCGCCACTCCCTGATCGACGGCATCAACCGCGCCACCGACGTCCTCATCGGCGGCAAGACCGCGGTCGTGTGCGGCTACGGCGACGTGGGCAAGGGCTGTGCGGAGTCCCTGCGCGGGCAGGGTGCCCGCGTCATCGTGACCGAGATCGACCCGATCTGCGCCCTGCAGGCGGCGATGGACGGCTACCAGGTCACGACGCTGGACGAGGTCGTCGACAAGGCCGACATCTTCGTCACCACGACCGGCAACAAGGACATCATCATGGCCTCGGACATGGCCAAGATGAAGCACCAGGCGATCGTCGGCAACATCGGCCACTTCGACAACGAGATCGACATGGCCGGCCTCGCCAGGATCCCGGGCATCGTCAAGGACGAGGTCAAGCCGCAGGTCCACACCTGGACCTTCCCCGACGGCAAGGTGATCATCATCCTGTCCGAGGGTCGTCTGCTGAACCTGGGCAACGCCACCGGCCACCCGTCGTTCGTGATGTCCAACTCCTTCGCGGACCAGACCCTGGCCCAGATCGAGCTGTTCACCAAGCCCGACGAGTACCCGACCGGCGTGTACACGCTGCCCAAGCACCTCGACGAGAAGGTCGCCCGTCTCCACCTGGACTCGCTCGGCGTGAAGCTGACCACGCTCCGCCCCGAGCAGGCCGCGTACATCGGCGTCCAGGTCGAGGGCCCGTACAAGTCGGACCACTACCGCTACTGAGCGGCTCGGCGCAGCCGCTGGTGAGCGTGTCGGTGCGCTGACGCGCTCACCAGTAGCAGTTCCTCCGAGGCAGGCCCCCGCACCCCCGTGCCGGGGGCCTGCCCCTTTGGCTCTGCGGCCCGTCGGCCGGACCAGCCCGTCAAGACCCAGGACCCCCATGCCCCGCGGCCGTTATTCGCTCCACGATCCGCACGATCACATCCCCCTCGCAGAAGAGCACTTCCACTGCGCCCCTGGACCCTCCGGCTGGCGCTACGTCTCCCAACTCACCACCCCCGCCGGCGAACACCGGGGCTCCGTCGACCTCGCCCTCGATGAGCTGGGGCGACCCATCCGCCTCGAGCTGCACGCCGCGGGCTGGCAGGTCCGCGGTGCCGCCCTCGACGGCGTCACCTGGGTCCGGACAGACCCGACCGGAACACATGCCACCGAAGGCAACGTGCGCGCCCACGCCTTCACCGGCACATCCCCCGCGTTCCTCATCGCCACCAGCCGTCTCCTGCGCCTCACCCCCTCCGCCACAGCAACCCGCGTACGCCTCGTCGCCTTCACCGACCCCGTCCTCGCCCCGCGCACCGTGGACCAGTCCTGGGCCTTGGTGAACAGAGAAACACACGCCACTGACAACGCCCCGCTGACCGTGGACGAATACCAGGTCACAGCCCTGGACACGGGTGAGCAGCACGCCGTACACATCGCCGGTGACGTGGTGCTCGCCGCGCCCGGCATCGAGCTCGAAGACCTCGAATCGCCGCCGTCCACATTCACCTGAGCATTCGCCTGAGCGAGACGTTCGCGGAAGCGTTGCAGGGGGAGACGCGCGGACACAGCCGCCTGGGCCGGGCGGCTCATACGGCGGCCGCCAAGGGCCTACGCCGGTGGCACGAACCCGGTGGACTCGGTGGTTCCGCCCGCGCCGGCGGCTGGACGGTCGCTCGACGGCGCATCCTGCTGCGCGGACTGCGCGGTCTGCGTCGTCTCGTGTGCAGGAGCTTCCTGTGACGGCGCCTCAGCCTGCCATCCGACGGCAGCCGTCTGCGCCGCATGAGCAGCCGGCGGTGCCGTCACCGGGGGGAATCCGGCCGGAGGTTCGTAGGAGCCAGGCGCACCAGCCGGGCGCAGTGCACCCGCAGGCCCCCCACTCGCAGCCGGGCTCCCGACCGCGGATCCATTCGCGAACGCTCGTCGTGCCTCCCGGGCCTGCCGCTCCTGCACCACAGCCGCCAGATACGCCGCCGGCGGAACCCCCTGCGGCACCGGCGTACCCGTACGCGCCGCGAGATCCGAGGCGAGCCGCTCCGCCATCGCCCCGCCGACCTGCGGGTCCAGCTGCTGCATGCGCGACAGATACTGACGGACGGCGAGCCACAACCCGTCGGGAACCGCAGACAGATCAAGCTCAGAGAACCTCCCGGCCAGCCAGGGCGGCGGCGGAGGCAAGAAGCCCGTCCGCACCGCAGGCACCCTTTCCCGAACGACGAGAGTCCCGGCGAACACGTCGCCGAGCCGACGCCCCCGAGCCGACACAAGGGATGCGATGCAGGCGACGACCCCGAACGTCAGCAGGATCTCGACCACACCGATCCCACCCCGAACCAGCGCATGCCGGAACCGGATCGGCCCCCCGTCGTCCCGCACCACCCGCAGCCCGCACGCCAACTTTCCGAGCGACCGCCCATGGCTGAGCGTCTCGACCGCGATCGGCCCGCCCACCAGCACCAGAACGAAGGTCGCGATCGACACCGCGATCTGTGCCGCGTCGTCCAGTGAAGCGGTGGCAGCGACCAGAGCGATGGTCAGGACCACGTAGACGACCATGGCCACGACCAGGTCGAGCAAGACTGCAAGCGCCCTGCTGGGCAGCCTCGCGGGGCGCAACTCCAGCGCCACCGCCTCGCCCGTCACAAGCTCACTCACGCCCGTAGTCCTTCCCCTGGCCTGCCCCGTGAACGGTCAGTCTGCCAAGCTGAGGGCGCATCGCGCCGCAGTACGAAAAGCTGACCCCACGACGAGCCGCCGACGAACAGCCGAGGAGCAGGCAAACCGATGGACCTCGACGTCTTCGTCACTGCCCACCGAGCCGAATGGGATCGCCTCGACGCCCTCCTCAGGCGTCAACGCCGTCTCACCGGCGCGGAGGCCGACGAACTCGTCGCGCTCTACCAGCGCACGGCCACCCACCTCTCTCTGATCCAATCCAGCGCCCCGGACCCCCAGCTGACCGGACGCCTCAGCCAGCTCGTGGCACGCGCGCGTAGCGCAGTGACAGGCACCCGACGCGCCTCCTGGCGAGACGTCACCCGCTTCCTGACGCAGGGATTCCCTGCTGCGGTCTACAGATCGCGACGCTGGTGGGTCCCCACAGCGCTTCTGTCCACCCTCGTCGCCGTCCTTCTGGGCTGGTGGATAGGCACCCACCCAGAGGTGCAGGCCACGATTGCGGCCCCCAGCGAGCTGCGTGAACTCACCCGCCCAGGGGGACAGTACGAGACGTACTACTCGAGCCACCCTGCGGCGTCCTTCGCCGCCCAGGTCTGGACGAACAACGCCTGGGCCGCCGCCCAGTGCCTGATCCTGGGCGTCTTCCTCGGCCTGCCCGTCCTCTGGATCCTCCTCCAGAACATGCTCAACCTCGGGGTCGGCTTCGGGCTGATGTCCTCGGCCGGCAGGCTCGACACCTTCCTCGGCCTCGTCCTCCCACACGGCCTGCTCGAACTGACCGCTGTCTTCGTGGCCGCCGGCACCGGCCTCCGCCTCGGTTGGACCCTCATAGACCCGGGCCCCCGCTCCCGACGCACGGCCCTCGCCGAGGAGGGCCGCGCCGCCGTGGGCATGGCGATCGGTCTCGCGCTCGTCCTCTTCGTCTCAGGAGCCATCGAAGGCTTCGTCACCCCGTCGGGCCTGCCCACGTGGGCTCGAATAGGCATCGGGGTCGCTGTAGAGCTCGCCTTCCTCATGTACGTCTTCGTCCTGGGCGGCCGAGCGGTCCGTGCCGGAGAGACGGGTGACGTCGATACAGCCGAGCGCAGCGCCACGGTGCCGACGGCCGCCTGATGTGCGGCCGCACCTCCTGACCTGTTAGTCTCTCCTTCGCCCCGCAGGAGCCGTTGACACGGACCGAGTGGGGAGGTAGATTCGAACAGTTGCCTGGAACTGGATCTAGTCCGGTCGGCAGCAGTGAGTGTCTGTCTGCTTCTCGGAAACATCGATTTCGAAGAAGCCACTCCCGATGAATCGGAAATGAGCGGCCGGTCAGTCCGGCTCGAAACTTCTGATAAAGTCGGAGCCGCCGGAAAGGGAAACGCGAAAGCGGGAACCTGGAAAGCACCGAGGAAATCGGGTCGGGAAACGGTCTGATAGAGTCGGAAACGCAAGACCGAAGGGAAACTGCCCGGAGGAAAGCCCGAGAGGGTGAGTACAAAGGAAGCGTCCGTTCCTTGAGAACTCAACAGCGTGCCAAAAATCAACGCCAGATATGTTGATACCCCGTTCTCGGCCGTCATGGCCGGGGCGAGGTTCCTTTGAAAAAAACACAGCGAGGACGCTGTGAACGGCCGGGCTTATTCCGCCTGGCTGTTCCGCTCTCGTGATGTGTGCACCCGATCACGGGTAAACATTCACGGAGAGTTTGATCCTGGCTCAGGACGAACGCTGGCGGCGTGCTTAACACATGCAAGTCGAACGATGAAGCCCTTCGGGGTGGATTAGTGGCGAACGGGTGAGTAACACGTGGGCAATCTGCCCTTCACTCTGGGACAAGCCCTGGAAACGGGGTCTAATACCGGATATGAGCCTGGGAGGCATCTCCCGGGTTGTAAAGCTCCGGCGGTGAAGGATGAGCCCGCGGCCTATCAGCTTGTTGGTGAGGTAACGGCTCACCAAGGCGACGACGGGTAGCCGGCCTGAGAGGGCGACCGGCCACACTGGGACTGAGACACGGCCCAGACTCCTACGGGAGGCAGCAGTGGGGAATATTGCACAATGGGCGAAAGCCTGATGCAGCGACGCCGCGTGAGGGATGACGGCCTTCGGGTTGTAAACCTCTTTCAGCAGGGAAGAAGCGCAAGTGACGGTACCTGCAGAAGAAGCGCCGGCTAACTACGTGCCAGCAGCCGCGGTAATACGTAGGGCGCAAGCGTTGTCCGGAATTATTGGGCGTAAAGAGCTCGTAGGCGGCTTGTCACGTCGGGTGTGAAAGCCCGGGGCTTAACCCCGGGTCTGCATTCGATACGGGCAGGCTAGAGTGTGGTAGGGGAGATCGGAATTCCTGGTGTAGCGGTGAAATGCGCAGATATCAGGAGGAACACCGGTGGCGAAGGCGGATCTCTGGGCCATTACTGACGCTGAGGAGCGAAAGCGTGGGGAGCGAACAGGATTAGATACCCTGGTAGTCCACGCCGTAAACGGTGGGAACTAGGTGTTGGCGACATTCCACGTCGTCGGTGCCGCAGCTAACGCATTAAGTTCCCCGCCTGGGGAGTACGGCCGCAAGGCTAAAACTCAAAGGAATTGACGGGGGCCCGCACAAGCAGCGGAGCATGTGGCTTAATTCGACGCAACGCGAAGAACCTTACCAAGGCTTGACATACACCGGAAACATCCAGAGATGGGTGCCCCCTTGTGGTCGGTGTACAGGTGGTGCATGGCTGTCGTCAGCTCGTGTCGTGAGATGTTGGGTTAAGTCCCGCAACGAGCGCAACCCTTGTCCCGTGTTGCCAGCATGCCCTTCGGGGTGATGGGGACTCACGGGAGACCGCCGGGGTCAACTCGGAGGAAGGTGGGGACGACGTCAAGTCATCATGCCCCTTATGTCTTGGGCTGCACACGTGCTACAATGGCCGGTACAATGAGCTGCGATACCGTGAGGTGGAGCGAATCTCAAAAAGCCGGTCTCAGTTCGGATTGGGGTCTGCAACTCGACCCCATGAAGTCGGAGTTGCTAGTAATCGCAGATCAGCAGTGCTGCGGTGAATACGTTCCCGGGCCTTGTACACACCGCCCGTCACGTCACGAAAGTCGGTAACACCCGAAGCCGGTGGCCCAACCCCTTGTGGGAGGGAGCTGTCGAAGGTGGGACTGGCGATTGGGACGAAGTCGTAACAAGGTAGCCGTACCGGAAGGTGCGGCTGGATCACCTCCTTTCTAAGGAGCATCTAGCTGCCGCAAGGCAGCCAGAGCCACTACGCAGGCAAACGTCCTGCGGTGGTCAGCTCATGGGTGGAACGTTGATTATTCGGCACTTTCAGTCATCTTGGGCTGCCAGTACTGCTCTTCGGAGCGTGGAACGCTGATCACGAGTGGCGGGAGTGCCGGGCACGTTGTTGGGTGTCTGAGGGCACGGCCGTGAGGCTGCCTTCAGTTGCCGGTCCCAGTGAACTCCAGCTTTTGGTTGGGGGTGATGGGTGGCTGGTCGTTGTTTGAGAACTGCACAGTGGACGCGAGCATCTGTGGCCAAGTTTTTAAGGGCGCACGGTGGATGCCTTGGCACCAGGAACCGATGAAGGACGTGGGAGGCCACGATAGGCCCCGGGGAGTCGTCAACCAGGCTTTGATCCGGGGGTGTCCGAATGGGGAAACCCGGCAGTCGTCATGGGCTGTCACCCTTGCCTGAACACATAGGGCAAGTGGAGGGAACGCGGGGAAGTGAAACATCTCAGTACCCGCAGGAAGAGAAAACAACCGTGATTCCGGGAGTAGTGGCGAGCGAAACCGGATGAGGCCAAACCTACGACGTGTGAGACCCGGCAGGGGTTGCGTCGTGGGGGTTGTGGGATCTCTCTTCTGTCGTCTGCCGGCGACAGGACGAGTCAGAAACCGTTGATGTAGGCGAAGGACATGCGAAAGGTCCGGCGTAGAGGGTAAGACCCCCGTAGTCGAAACGTCAGCGGCTCGTTGGAGAGACACCCAAGTAGCACGGGGCCCGAGAAATCCCGTGTGAATCTGGCGGGACCACCCGCTAAGCCTAAATATTCCCTGGTGACCGATAGCGGATAGTACCGTGAGGGAATGGTGAAAAGTACCGCGGGAGCGGAGTGAAATAGTACCTGAAACCGTGTGCCTACAAGCCGTGGGAGCGTCGGACATCAAGCTTGCTTGGTGTCTCGTGACTGCGTGCCTTTTGAAGAATGAGCCTGCGAGTTTGCGGTGTGTTGCGAGGTTAACCCGGGTGGGGTAGCCGTAGCGAAAGCGAGTCCGAATAGGGCGTTTTAGTAGCACGCTCAAGACCCGAAGCGGAGTGATCTAGCCATGGGCAGGTTGAAGCGGAGGTAAGACTTCGTGGAGGACCGAACCCACCAGGGTTGAAAACCTGGGGGATGACCTGTGGTTAGGGGTGAAAGGCCAATCAAACTCCGTGATAGCTGGTTCTCCCCGAAATGCATTTAGGTGCAGCGTCGTGTGTTTCTTGCCGGAGGTAGAGCACTGGATAGGCGATGGGCCCTACCGGGTTACTGACCTTAGCCAAACTCCGAATGCCGGTAAGTGAGAGCGCGGCAGTGAGACTGTGGGGGATAAGCTCCATGGTCGAGAGGGAAACAGCCCAGAGCATCGACTAAGGCCCCTAAGCGTACGCTAAGTGGGAAAGGATGTGGAGTCGCACAGACAACCAGGAGGTTGGCTTAGAAGCAGCCACCCTTGAAAGAGTGCGTAATAGCTCACTGGTCTAGTGATTCCGCGCCGACAATGTAGCGGGGCTCAAGCGTACCGCCGAAGTCGTGTCATTGCAGTAATACTCCCAACGGAGGCTGTGATGGGTAGGGGAGCGTCGTGTGCCGGGTGAAGCAGCGCCGGAAGGCAGTTGTGGACGGTTCACGAGTGAGAATGCAGGCATGAGTAGCGATTCACACGTGAGAAACGTGTGCGCCGATTGACTAAGGGTTCCTGGGTCAAGCTGATCTGCCCAGGGTAAGTCGGGACCTAAGGCGAGGCCGACAGGCGTAGTCGATGGATAACCGGTTGATATTCCGGTACCCGCTGTGAAGCGTCAAACATCGAACCAGGCGATGCTAAGTCCGTGAAGCCGCCCCGGAGCCTTCGGGCAAAGGGGAGTGGTGGAGCCGACGGACCAGACCTGTAGTAGGTGAGTGATGGGGTGACGCAGGAAGGTAGTCCAGCCCGGGCGGTGGTTGTCCCGGGGTAAGGGTGTAGCCCGAGTGGTAGGCAAATCCGCCACTCATATGGGGTGAGACCTGATGCCGAGCCGATTGTGGTGAAGTGGATGATCCTATGCTGTCGAGAAAAGCCTCTAGCGAGTTTCATGGCGGCCCGTACCCTAAACCGACTCAGGTGGTCAGGTAGAGAATACCGAGGCGTTCGGGTGAACTATGGTTAAGGAACTCGGCAAAATGCCCCCGTAACTTCGGGAGAAGGGGGGCCACACCTGGTGATGGGCTTTACGTCCTGAGCTGGGGGTGGCCGCAGAGACCAGCGAGAAGCGACTGTTTACTAAAAACACAGGTCCGTGCGAAGCCGTAAGGCGATGTATACGGACTGACGCCTGCCCGGTGCTGGAACGTTAAGGGGACCGGTTAGCTCCATTTCGGTGGGGCGAAGCTGAGAACTTAAGCGCCAGTAAACGGCGGTGGTAACTATAACCATCCTAAGGTAGCGAAATTCCTTGTCGGGTAAGTTCCGACCTGCACGAATGGCGTAACGACTTCTCGACTGTCTCAACCATAGGCCCGGTGAAATTGCACTACGAGTAAAGATGCTCGTTTCGCGCAGCAGGACGGAAAGACCCCGGGACCTTTACTACAGTTTGATATTGGTGTTCGGTTCGGCTTGTGTAGGATAGCTGGGAGACTGTGAAGCTTGGACGCCAGTTCAGGTGGAGTCGTCGTTGAAATACCAGTCTGGTCGTGCTGGATGTCTAACCTGGGTCCGTGATCCGGATCAGGGACAGTGTCTGATGGGTAGTTTAACTGGGGCGGTTGCCTCCTAAAGAGTAACGGAGGCGCCCAAAGGTTCCCTCAGCCTGGTTGGCAATCAGGTGTTGAGTGTAAGTGCACAAGGGAGCTTGACTGTGAGACCGACGGGTCGAGCAGGGACGAAAGTCGGGACTAGTGATCCGGCGGTGGCTTGTGGAAGCGCCGTCGCTCAACGGATAAAAGGTACCCCGGGGATAACAGGCTGATCTTCCCCAAGAGTCCATATCGACGGGATGGTTTGGCACCTCGATGTCGGCTCGTCGCATCCTGGGGCTGGAGTCGGTCCCAAGGGTTGGGCTGTTCGCCCATTAAAGCGGTACGCGAGCTGGGTTTAGAACGTCGTGAGACAGTTCGGTCCCTATCCGCTGTGCGCGCAGGAGTCTTGAGAAGGGCTGTCCCTAGTACGAGAGGACCGGGACGGACGAACCTCTGGTGTGCCAGTTGTCCTGCCAAGGGCATGGCTGGTTGGCTACGTTCGGGAGGGATAACCGCTGAAAGCATCTAAGCGGGAAGCCTGCTTCGAGATGAGGACTCCCACCCACTTGATGGGGTAAGGCTCCCAGTAGACGACTGGGTTGATAGGCCGGATCTGGAAGCACCGCAAGGTGTGGAGGTGACCGGTACTAATAGGCCGAGGGCTTGTCCTCAGTTGCTCGCGTCCACTGTGTTGGTTCTGAAACCACGAACGGCCCCGCGTCCGGTCACGGCGTGGTGCGGCAGACGTTCGACAGTTTCATAGTGTTTCGGTGGTTATAGCGTGAGGGAAACGCCCGGTTACATTCCGAACCCGGAAGCTAAGCCTTACAGCGCCGATGGTACTGCAGGGGGGACCCTGTGGGAGAGTAGGACGCCGCCGAACAAATTTTGAGAAAACCCCCGTACCGATAACCGGTACGGGGGTTTTCTGCGTTTCAGGGCTTAGGTCTCGGGCCCTTCAAAGAGGGCCCTTGTCTTACAGACGACCTGCCGCCTTCAGGGCCAGATACGCATCCGCCAGTGCCGGCGCCAGTTCTTCGGGAGTCTCGTCGACGACCGTGACTCCATGACGGCGGAGCTGCTCCGCGGTGCGGTGGCGTTCACTTTGGGCCTGGGCAGCGGCTGCAGCTTCGTAGACGGCCTCGGTGTTTCCACGAGCATTCGCCATACGAGCGATGTATGGATCCGCTACCGATGCCATCAGAATTGTGTGGCGCTGGGTGAGTTGAGAGAGCACCGGAAGCAGACCTTCCTCCACGGGGGCCGCATCGAGGCTTGTGAGCAGCACGATGAGTGAGCGGCGGGGGGCCGTGCGGAGTGCGGTCGCTGTCAGGCCTCGGGCATCCAGTTCGACCAGTTCGGGTTCGAGCGTGGCCATCGCGTTGACCAGGGACGGGAGGACGTCGCGTGCTGTGCGGCCCTGGACGAGGGTGCGTACCCGGCGGTCGTAGGCGAGCAGGTCCACTCGGTCGCCGGCGCGTGAAGCGAGTGCTGCCAGGAGCAGGGCCGCGTCCATGGAGGCGTCGAGGCGGGGGGCGTCCCCCACGCGGCCTGCTGAGGTGCGGCCGGTGTCCAGGACGATCAGGATGTGACGGTCGCGTTCGGGACGCCACGTGCGCACGGCAACCGCGGACTGGCGGGCCGTCGCACGCCAGTCGATGGAGCGGGTGTCGTCCCCTGGTACGTACTCGCGCAGGCTGTCGAATTCTGTCCCCTCGCCGCGAGTGAGCACGCTGGTGCGGCCGTCCAGCTCGCGGAGGCGTGCGAGTTTCGACGGCAGGTGCTTGCGGCTGGTGAAGGGAGGCAGGACGCGTACTGTCCAAGGGACCTGGTGGCTGCCTTGGCGTGAGAACAGACCGAGCGGGCCGTAGGAGCGGATCGTCACGCGGTCTGCCTGACGGTCGCCGCGGCGGCTGGGGCGTAGACGGGTGGTGGCGCGGCGGCGTTCGCCTGCAGGCACGGTCAGGCGGTGGCGGGACGCCGCGAACTCTGTGCCGGGCTGCCAACTGCTGGGGGGCCAGGCGTCGCGCAGGCGGGCCCGGACGAGGCGGCGCGATGGATTGGTGACGGTGAGGGTCACGTCGGCGGCCTCGCCCAGGCGGACGGACGTGTCCCCGGAGCGGGTCAGGCCTAGGCGCCGTACCGGTGCCGCGAGGGCGAAGTCGCAGGCGCAGGCCAAGGCCAGGGGACCGTTCACGGCGAGGATGCCCGTCCAGCTGGGGTCCCAGATTCCGACGGGGAGGGAGCCGAGGGCTGCGAGGAGCGCGGCGCGTCCGGTGAGTGCCATCAGCGGGGGACGGGGACGTGGGCGAGGATTGCGTTGATGACGGAGTCGGCCGTGACGCCTTCCATCTCTGCCTCGGGGCGGAGTTGCACGCGGTGTCGGAGGGTGGGGAGCGCCAGGGCCTTGACGTCGTCAGGGATGACGTAGTCACGGCCCGTGAGCCATGCCCATGCGCGCGAGGTGGCGAGGAGGGCCGTGGCGCCGCGTGGGGAGACGCCCAGGGCGAGGGACGGCGACTCGCGGGTTGCCCGGCAGATGTCCACCACGTAGGCGGTGATTTCCGGGGAGATGGCTGTCTTGGCGACCGCGGCGCGGGCGGCCTCCAAGTCGGCCCCGCCGGCCACGGGGCGTAGGCCGGCGGCGCGGAGGTCGCGCGGATTGAAGCCCTCGGCGTGTCGGGTGAGGACGTCGATCTCGTCCTGGCGGGAGGGGAGAGGGACCGTCAGTTTGAGGAGGAAACGGTCGAGTTGGGCTTCGGGGAGGGGGTATGTGCCCTCGTATTCGACCGGGTTCTGGGTTGCGGCGACCAGGAAGGGGTCGGGGAGCGGGCGCGGGGTGCCGTCGACCGTGACCTGGCGTTCTTCCATGGCTTCCAGGAGGGACGACTGGGTCTTCGGGGGCGTGCGGTTGATCTCGTCGGCCAGGAGGAGGTTGGTGAAGACCGGTCCGGGCTGGAACGAGAACTCGGCGGTGCGAGTGTCGTAGACCAGCGAGCCCGTGACATCGCTCGGCATCAGGTCGGGGGTGAACTGTACGCGCTTCGTGTCGAGTTCGAGTGCGGAGGCGAGGGCGCGTACGAGCAACGTTTTGGCGACCCCGGGGACTCCTTCTAGTAGTACATGTCCGCGGCAGAGGAGGGCGACGACGAGGCCGGTCACGGCGGGGTCCTGGCCGACCACGGCTTTGGCGATCTCGGCGCGCAGGGCTTCCAGGGAGGCTCGGGCTTTGCCCGGGTCCCCGGTGTGCCCGGCGTTGTCAGTGGTCGGGTCCATCATGGACGGCGTACCTCTCTTTCGAGGGCGTCGAGTTGGTCGGCGAGGGCGATGAGAGCCGCGTCGTCGCTGGGCGGCGGGCCGAAGAGGAGGGAGTTCAGGGCCTGTCCGTCGCCGTGGAGGTGGGCGGACAGGGCGGGGAGCAGGGCCTCGGGCGCGTGCGCCTGGGCGGCGGGGACGCCGACGAGGGGGGCGAGGCGGGTGCGGGTGGTGGAGCGAAGAGCGGCGGCCGCGCGGTCGCGGGCGTTCGCCTTGCGGTAGAGACGAGCGCGGCCTTCGACGGTTTCGGAGGCGCGGATCGCCACGGGGAGTTTTTCGTGCACGAGGGGGCCCAGTCGGCGTGCACGCCAGAAGGCTGCGAGGGCTGCCGCGACGAAGAGTTGCAGTGTGGCCCAGAGCCAGCCGGAAGGAACCAGGTCGAAGAAGCCCTTTTCGTCGCCGGTGTCGGTGGCGGAGCTGTCGGAAAGCGTGGGGAGGTACCAGACCAGATGGGGGCGGGAGCCGAGGAGTTGGAGGGCGAGCGAGGCGTTGCCCTCCTTGTCGAGGCGGTCGTTGAAGAGGATGTCGGGCGCGCCGAGGACGACGGTGTCGCCGTCTCCGGAGGTCTCCGGGATGCGCAGGAGGGTGGCCAGGCGCTCGCTGCGGTAGCACTCGTCGGCGCCGAGGCGTGTGGTGGTGTAGCGGATGCCGCCCGTGTCTGCGGTGCCCGCGCGGCGGGCGGCGGGCAGTTGGCAGTCGGGGGAGAGCGTCGAGTCGAAGCTGGTGGCGGGGTCCGCGGTGACGCCGGGGGCAAGCTTCTCGACGGACGAGCTGCCTGGGGCGACGAGGAGGGTGCGGCCACCGGAGTGTGCGGTCGCGGAGTGCAACCGGGTCTGTTGACGGTGTGTCAACAGATCGGGGAGGGCGACCAGGAGGGTTGTGTCCGGGGCGGCTGCGGCGCGCGCCCCGTCCAGAGTGGTGACCACGCGCGTGGACACGCCGCGGTCGGCGAGGAGTTCGGCAACGGCGCGGCTGCCGTAGGGGTCGACGGAGCGTGGGTTGAGTTCGCCGTGCCGGGTGTCGGAGCGGATCACGGCGATCACGACGGCCGCTGCCAGGAGGAGCACGACGCCGAGTGCGATGCCGCGTGCGCGGGTCCACACCTGGCGTGCGGTGGGCGAGGCCGAGGTGGACGGGAGCATGACCTCGGTCGTCATCCGGCGGCTCCCTGGCGGGCGTTGTGGGCTGTGCTGGGCCCGCTGCTCGCGAGCTGGGGCCTGGTGCGTTCGAGATCGCGGTCGAGTTCGGCCATGCGGTGGTACGACTGCTCGCTCGCCCTTCGGCCGCCGTATGTCACATCGTCGAAGTCCCGGGCGGCTGTGTGCAGCCGGTCTTGGTGGTCGGGTAGTGCGCGGCCTGCTTCTGCGGCTGCCTCGTCCGCGGTGCGGCCGGGGCGGATGTCGAGGAGTGCGCGTTCCTCGAGGGAGCGGACGATGCCACGCATGCGTTCTTGGACGGCTTGGTTCCAGTGGCCCTGGGCGGCGTGTGCCTCGGCGGCCGCGCGGTGTTCGGTGGCGCTGCGGGGACGATCGTCGAACAGGGTGGCGGACGAGGCGGGTTCGCGTCGTGGTGTGCCCAACCGCCACCACAGCGCGCCCAGCAACGCGAGGACGGCCACGATGACGACGACCAGGCCGAGTGTGCCTCCGGGCGTCGCGGTCGCCGCCGAGCCGAACAGCTTGTCGACCCAGTCCCAGAAGGCGTTCAGGGCGCGCTGGAACAGGCTGGGGTCGTTCTCGTGGTACATGCGCTTCGACAGCTCGCGACGGGCTGCCTCACGTGCAGGATCCCGAGGGATCGTCACCGGCGGTTCGTCGCCGGAGTGCGCCAGTGACAACACGGATGTGTTGCCGGCGCGCAGCAGCGTTCGTACGGCCGATGCTGCGGCGCGCGGCAGGACCGTCGGCACCGCTGTGAGAACTCCCCCCGTCACGCTCACGGCATCAGCCCCCCGAGCCGGCGTCGGCGCCGTAGCCCTGGACGCCGGCGGCGCGGGCCAACTCGAGATCCAGGGCTTCGCGGCGGATGCGTTGGTCGATGTACAGGAGCACGGTGACGCCGGCGTTGATCGGAAAAGTGATCATGGAGCCGATCACCGAGCCGACACCGCTGATGATGAGGAAGGTCCAGCCGAGGTTGTTGCCCTCACCGTTGAGGAAGCCGACGACGCCGTCGCCGCCGAGCGCTGCGGCGAGGAAAGTGAAGGGGATGACGACGATCGCCGAGATGATGTTCGCGATGATTCCGGCGAGCAACTGGATGCCGAAGACACGCCACCAGGAGCCTCGGACGAGCTTCGCGGATCGGTTCATCGACTTCAGAACGCCCTGTTTCTCCAGCATCAGTGCGGGCGACGCAAGGGAGAAGCGGATCATCAGCCACAGGGCGACGACGCCGGCGGCGAGGCCGCCCAGGACGGCGAGTGCGACACCCCCGTCGGCGTTCCCGAAGACCGCCACGAGGATGCCGGGCAGTGCGCCGCCGAAGACAATCGTGGCGGCGATGAGAGGCAACAGCAGGATCAGGCCGAACAGCTTCAGGACCTGAGGGCGGGCGTCGCGCCAGGCTTCGCCGGTGGTCACCGGGCGGCCGAGGACCGCACGGCTGGTGACGGTGGTGAGCAGGGCGGTCGCGGCGACTGTGGCGATCAGAGAGATCAGGAAGACCGCACCGGAGCTGAGCATGACCTCGCCCATGGCGCGGGTCAGTTCGCCGGCGGTGGCGCTCGGGTCGTCGAGGGCCGCGGTGCTGGTGTCGTTGAGCACCAGGCCCTGGAGCAGGATGACGAGGACCTCGGTAATCACCGCGACGGTCAGGGAGATGCCCAGCACGGTGCGCCAGTAGGTGCGCATGGTGGAGACGGCGCCGTCGAGGATCTCGCCCACGCCGAGCGGGCGGAGCGGAATGACACCGGGCTTGGCGGCCGGTGGGGGGCCGCCCCAGCCGCCGCCCCATGCGGGGTATCCGGGAGTGCCGTAGGCCTGGAAGCCGCCCGGACCGTGGCCACTTGGGCCAGGCGGAGGCTGGGTGCCCCAGCCGGGGCTGGGCGGTGGGGGTGGCGGAGCAGGCCGGCCGGAATCGGCGGAGCCGGCGGGCGCGGACCACTGGCCGGGTGGCGGCTGCTGCTTGGACCACTGCGAGCCGGGGCCCTGCGGGTCAGGAGTGTCCTGCGGGTCGGGACCGGACTGGTCCGCGGGCTCCGCGGGGCCGGGTCGGTCGGTGGGCCCGGCAGGGCCGGACGCGCCGGGCTCCTGCCCGTCGGACGGGGCAGATCCGGGCGAGGCCCAGCCCGGAGTGTCTTTCATCGTTGCTCCTTCACGGTGCCCGTCCGCGGTCGCGGCGGCAGGTTGGCAGCCATCGTGCCATGGGGTGGTCGCCGAGGTACCGGCCGCGGTATGGGCTGCACACCTTCAATTGTCTGCCGGATAAGGGGCAGACTGACCGCATGGCTGATCAGTACGCGCAATCCGGCGAAGACAGCAGTCCGAACGAGATACCGGCGATCCGCTGGGAGGAGCCACCAGAAGGGCCCGTACTGGTACTTCTCGACCAGACGAGGCTGCCGGCCGAGGAGGTCGAGCGGGTTTGCACGGACGCGCCCGCGCTGGTGGAGGCGATCCGTTCACTGGCTGTGCGCGGGGCGCCGCTGCTCGGCATCGCGGGAGCGTACGGTGTCGCGCTCGCCGCCGCGCGCGGCTTCGACGTGGACGACGCCGCAACCGCGCTGGCGGGTGCCCGGCCCACTGCGGTGAATCTCGCTGTCGGTGTGCGCAGGGCCCAGGCCGCCTACTGGGCCGAGTTCGCCAGCAGTGGCGATGCCGGGCAGGCTGCGGCGGCGGCGCTTGCCGCGGCGCGTCGGCTGCACAAGGAGGATGCCGAGGCCAGTGCCCGTATGGCCGAGTGCGGGCTGACACTTCTGGACGAGCTGCTGCCTGGTGGCGGGCACCGGATCCTCACCCACTGCAACACCGGGGCGCTGGTGTCGGGCGGGGAGGGGACTGCGTTCGCGGTGGCGCTCGCGGCGCACCGCGCGGGGAGGTTGCGGCGGCTGTGGGTGGACGAAACGCGTCCGTTGCTGCAGGGCGCTCGCCTGACCGCTTATGAGGCGGCGCGCAACGGTATGGCGTACACCTTGCTCACGGACAACGCGGCGGGCTCGCTCTTCGCGGCCGGCGAGGTGGACGCGGTGCTGATCGGGGCGGACCGGATTGCGGCCGACGGTTCCGTGGCGAACAAGGTGGGGAGCTATCCGCTTGCGGTGCTCGCGCGGTACCACCATGTGCCGTTCATCGTGGTGGCACCGCTGACGACGGTGGATCCGGACACCCCCGACGGGGCCTCCATCGAGGTCGAGCAGCGGCCCGGCCACGAGGTGACTGAGGTCACAGCACCTCAGGTGCCGATGGCGGGAGCGGAAGCAGGAGGCGGGGTTCCGGTGGCGCCCCTGGGGACCCAGGCTTACAACCCGGCGTTCGATGTGACGCCGCCCGAGCTGGTGACCGCGATCGTCACGGAAGAGGGTGCCGTTTCGCCCGTGACCGCTGAGGCTCTTGCGGAACTCTGTGCGAGGTCGCGCGAGGTGACGATCAGCTAACCGGTGCTCGGCCCGGGCGATGCGAACGACCCTCCACCTGCCCGGGCGGGCGCCCTCGGGGTCGCCGCGCGACGGCCGCGCGCCTTGGGGTGCAATGTGCCCGGTAGAGGTTCGAGGCCGGCACAAGGGGTGGCCCGTCCGTGAAGCGAGACGTGCTCGGTCGGCTTCGAAATAGGTCTGCCCTGAATTGCCCGTCCGTCAGTCAATAGGTTCGGGGCGGGCATGCCAAGTCGTCACGGCGTCGTCGCAGCCCGGCCAGGAGCCGCCGGGCCGACCGTATGGTCAGGCTGCGCCTACCCTGGGTAGCTGACATCCGTGTCTGACATCGACGTCGCGGGACAGGGGCAGACAGTGACGGCCGAGTACGACTATCGTCACGGGCCAGTGACGCTGCTCACCTGCACCTTCGCCACCGTTATGAGAATGGGATGATGTCGTTTATGAAGGGACGAGTCCTTGTCGTCGACGACGACACGGCACTGGCCGAGATGCTCGGCATTGTGCTGCGTGGTGAAGGTTTTGAGCCGTCTTTCGTAGCGGACGGCGACAAGGCGCTGGCCGCATTCCGTGAGAGCAAACCCGACCTGGTGCTGCTCGACCTGATGCTGCCCGGGCGGGACGGCATCGAGGTGTGCCGCCTGATCAGGGCGGAGTCGGGTGTGCCGATCGTGATGCTCACGGCCAAGAGCGACACCGTCGACGTGGTGGTCGGGCTGGAGTCGGGCGCCGACGACTACATCGTGAAGCCGTTCAAGCCGAAGGAGCTGGTCGCCCGGATCCGGGCGCGGCTGCGGAGGTCGGAGGAGCCGGCGCCGGAACAGCTGGCCATAGGTGACCTCGTCATCGACGTGGCCGGTCACTCCGTGAAGCGGGACGGACAGTCGATCGCGCTGACGCCGCTGGAGTTCGACCTGCTGGTGGCACTGGCCCGCAAGCCGTGGCAGGTGTTCACGCGTGAGGTGCTGCTCGAGCAGGTGTGGGGATACCGGCACGCTGCGGACACCCGGCTGGTGAATGTTCACGTGCAGCGGCTGCGCTCCAAGGTCGAGAAGGACCCGGAGCGGCCGGAGATCGTGGTGACGGTCAGGGGCGTCGGTTACAAGGCAGGGCCCAGCTGACATGTCCGGTGACAGTGCCGCTTCGGCGCCGGGGCCGGACAGGGCCAGCGCGGGGCGGCCTGTCGGCCGGAAGACGACAGGGTCGCGCTGGGGCCGGCTGCTGGAGGGTGGGCTGCTGCAGGGCGGAGTCCAGGGCAGCCCGGTGCTCCGCTTGTTCATGCGCTGGGTCCGGCGGCCGTTGCTGCCCGTCATGCGGCTGTGGCGGCGGAACATCCAGCTCAAGGTCGTCGTCACCACGCTGCTGATGTCATTGGGTGTGGTGCTGCTGCTCGGATTCGTCGTCATCGGTCAGGTGCGCAACGGGCTGCTGGACGCCAAGGTGAAGGCCTCGCAGAGTCAGGCCACCGGTGGGTTCGCGGTGGCCAAGCAGAAGGCCGACGAGGCAGCGGCCGGGACCAGCGACGACGGCACGGCGGCGGACGGGCGGCAGTCGCAGAACCTCACCTCGTGGATGAGCGACCTCGTGGAGTCCCTGTCCAGCGGTGGCCAGGGTGCCTTCGAAGTGGTGACCCTGCCCGCGGGCGACGACAACAGCGGCGGCGGGCGCGGGCCGCGAGGCTCCGGATACGTCGATCCGACGGCCAGCGTGCCCGAGGACCTGCGCGCGCGGATCAACGACGACACGACGGCCGCGCAGAGCTACACCCGCATCCTTTACAGCAACAACCAGGAATCCCAGCCGGCACTCGTCATCGGCAAGCAGGTCAACGACCCGAGCGGCGCCCCGTACCAGCTGTACTACCTCTTCCCGCTCACCCAGGAGGAGAAGTCACTGAGCCTGGTCAAGGGCACGCTGGCGACCGCGGGGCTCTTCGTCGTCGTACTGCTCGGGGCCATTGCCTGGCTGGTGGTGCGGCAGGTCGTCACGCCCGTGCGGATGGCCGCGGGGATCGCCGAGCGGCTGTCCGCCGGGCGGCTGCAGGAACGTATGAAGGTCACCGGCGAGGACGACATCGCCCGCCTCGGCGAGGCCTTCAACAAGATGGCGCAGAACCTGCAGTTGAAGATCCAGCAGCTGGAGGACCTGTCGCGGATGCAGCGGCGGTTCGTGTCGGACGTGTCGCACGAGCTACGGACACCGCTGACGACCGTTCGGATGGCGGCGGACGTCATCCACGAGGCGCGGGAGGACTTCGACCCGGTGACCGCGCGGTCGGCGGAGCTGCTCGCGGACCAGCTGGACCGGTTCGAGTCGCTGCTCGCGGACCTGCTGGAGATCAGCCGGTTCGACGCGGGCGCGGCAGCGCTGGAGGCGGAGCCGATAGACCTCAGGGAGGTCGTACGGCGCGTCGTCAGCGGGGCCGAGCCGCTCGCCGAGCGCAAGGGCACGCACATACGCGTCCTGGGCGACCAGCAGCCCGTCGTCGCCGAAGCGGACGCGCGGCGCGTGGAGCGGGTGCTGCGCAACCTCGTCGTCAACGCCGTGGAGCACGGCGAGGGCAAGGACGTCCTCGTCAAGCTCGCCGCGGCCGGCGGAGCGGTCGCCGTCGCGGTGCGCGACTACGGCGTCGGACTCAAGCCCGGCGAGGCCACGCGCGTGTTCAGCCGCTTCTGGCGAGCGGACCCGGCACGCGCGCGTACCACCGGAGGTACGGGCCTGGGGCTGTCCATCGCCCTGGAGGACGCGCGGCTGCACGGCGGCTGGCTGCAGGCCTGGGGTGAGCCCGGCGGCGGCTCGCAGTTCCGGCTGACGCTGCCGCGGACGGCGGACGAGCCGCTGCGGGGCTCGCCGATACCTCTGGAGCCCAAGGACTCGCGGCGCAACCGAGGACTCAACGACGCCGGACTGCCGCGCGGGGACAAAGCCGCCACCGTGCCCGCGCAGCCGGTCGCGGACCAGATACCGCCGATAGCCCCGAGACTGGCCGGTTCGGCCCCCACAGCCGACCCGACGGCACTGCCCGGGAACGGCGCGCGCGTGGTCCCCCGTCCTACTTCCGGAGCCAGACGACAGAACGAAACGCCGGGTGAGGCCGGGGCTGAGACCTCGAGCCGTCCGGACACCGGGCCGGAGGAGTCGAAGAATCAAGGGGAGGCATTTCGTGGGCGCTGACCGCGACGGGGGCGCCAGGCGCAGACCGATGCGCGCGGCGACGTATGCAGCCTGTGGCGCCGTACTGCTGGCGGGATGCGCCTCGATGCCCGACAGCGGCGACCTGCGCGGGGTCGACTCCACACCGCGGCAGGACACCCAGGTGCGGGTCTTCGCCATGCCGCCCCAGGACGACGCCCAGCCCTCGGACATCGTCTCCGGTTTCCTCGAGGCACTGACCAGCGACGATCCGAACTATTCGACGGCGCGGCAATACCTGACCAAGACGGCGTCACAGACCTGGAAACCGGGGCTGTCCAGTACGGTCCTCGCCGACGGACCCGGCATGGGCCCCAACCGCCTGGGCGGCCGGGAGGGCGCCGACGACCTCTCGTTCACACTGACCGGCACGCAGGTCGCGAAAGTGGACGAGCAGCAGGCGTACTCGCCCGCCGACGGGCCCTACGACGCGCCGGTGCATCTCACGCGCGACAAGAAGACCAAGCAGTGGCGCATCGACCGGCTCCCGCAGGGCGTCGTCATGGGCAAGTCGGACTTCCAGCGCAACTACATGTCCGTCAACAAGTACTACTTCGCCTCGAACGCCGCGGCCGGGACAACGACGCAGCCGGCGGCCGTCGCCGATCCCGTGTACGTCCGCCGGCGCGTGGACCCCATGACGCAGATGGTCCGCTCGCTGCTCAACGGGCCCACGAACTGGCTCGATCACGTCGTGCGGACGAGCTTCCCGACGGGTACGGCGCTGAAGGACGGCGTCACCACGCTGGCGCCCGACGACCAGAACAAGCTGACCGTGCCGCTGAACGAGAAAGCCCGCCGGGTCGGTCAGGGCCAGTGCAACGAGATGGCTGCCCAGCTCCTGTTCACCCTGCAGAACCTCACCCCCGCGGTGGACCAGGTCGAGCTGCAGTCCGGCAACTCGCGGCTGTGCTCGCTCGGTGAGGCTGAAGCCGCCACCGCGCGCGGCTCCGTGCAGCAGCCCGGTTACCTGTACTTCATCGACAACAAGAACCGGCTCGTACGGATGGGGGCCGGTAACAACAGCAGCCCCAAGGCCGAACCGGTGGCCGGGGCGTTCGGCGAGGGAGACAAGGAGCTGCGCTCGGTCGCCGTGTCGCACGACGAGGACAAAGCGGCCGCCGTCTCCGGCGACGGCAAGGAGCTGTACGTCGCGTCGCTGGTGTCCGGCGATTCACTCGGGACCCCCGTACTGACCAGCCACGCCAAGCCGGAACAGGAGCGGCTGACGGCGCCGAGCTGGGATGTCCACGGCGACCTCTGGGTGGCCGACCGCGACCCCGGCAACCCCCGGCTGCTCCTGCTGGAACAAGGCAAGGGCGAGCCGCTCGCGGTGAAGGTCCCCGAGCTGGACGGCCGCATCCGGGACGTCCGGGTGGCCGCCGACGGGGTGCGCATAGCGCTCGTGGTGGCGAAGGGCAGCAAGAAGTCGTCCCTGCTCATCGGGCGGATCGAGCGGCGGCAGGAGACAGCGGAGGGTCGGCCCACGGTCTCGGTGCTCGGACTGCACTCCGCAACACCGGAGTTGGAGGACGTCACGGCCATGTCGTGGGCCGGGGACAGCCGGCTCGTGGTGGTCGGGCGGGAACAGGGTGGACTGCAGACCATGCGGTACGCGCAGGTCGACGGCTCCGCACCCGAGGGACAGGCACCCGCGGCCCTGTCCGGGATCAAGGAGATCACCGCGGCCGAGTCCGACCGGCTGCCGTTGGTGGCGGACTCGGAGGACGGGATCGTACGACTGCCGTCCGGCGGCCAGTGGCAGAAGGTCACGGACGGGGTGGCGCCGGTTTATCCGGGGTGATGCTGTCGTGCGGGGGAGCCGGTGAGGTTGTCCGGGGGCGGTCGTTTCCGGCCGCGTCTAGGGGGCGGTTTGCACGCCGGACGACTTGTCCACAGGGAGTTATCCACAGGGCTGGCCGGGGGGCTCGGGCGTTGGCAGAGTGGTGGGCATGCGGGGGTGGTGGCAGGACCTCACCGACCTGGTGCTGCCGGCCGAGTGCGGAGGCTGCGGGAGGCCTCGCACGGTGCTCTGCCCGGAGTGCCGTGCCGTCCTGAGCGGGACCGCACCGAGCCGGGTGCGACCGGTGCCGGAGCCGCCCGGGCTGCCCGTGGTGCACGCGGCCGCCCGGTACGCCGACGAGGTGCGAGCCACGCTGCTGGCCCACAAGGAACGGGGCGCGCTGGCCCTCGCAGCACCACTCGGCACGGCACTGGCAGGGGCCGTGCGGGCGGGGCTCAGGGAGACGGCCGGTCCTGCGGCTGCGGGCGGTGGAGTGCCCGTACTGCTCGTTCCCGTTCCGTCCGCGCGAGCGGCGGTGCGGGCGCGGGGCCACGACCCGGCACGGCGGATCGCGCTCGCGGCAGCGGGTGAGCTACGGCGGACCGGGACCGCGGTCCGCGTCCTCGCCGTGCTGCGGCAGCGGCGCGCCGTGGCTGACCAGTCGGGGCTCAACTCCCGGCAGCGGCTGGACAATCTCGCGGGCGCCCTTGCGGTGGCTCCCGGCGGAGACCGGCTGCTTCGCGGCGGTTCGGTCGTGCTCGTCGACGACCTGATGACCACCGGCGCATCCCTGGCCGAAGCGGCGCGCGCCGTGCGGGCGGCGACGGAGCCGGAAGAATGGGCGGGCGCGCACGAGACGGGAGAACAAGAGGCGGTTGCGCAACGGCACTTCTCGGGGATGGTTTTGTACGACGGAGCAACTAGGGCTGTGTACACGGCAGCTGCTCGGGAAGGCACAGGAGAACGGATCGCCGGCTCGGCGGGCGAGGCGCCCGGTCGTATGCACTCAGTGCCAGGAATGGCGGGTGCGGGCGGCGCAGGTGACGTGATCTGCGCAGCCGTGGTCGCCGCGCCGCCAGATTCTTTCGAAATAAACCGGAACTGACTGCCAACTTGCATCGTTGCAGGTAATGAGAGGGTCAATTCACCTGAACGGAGGTACGCCGCGGTAGAGGGTGACGACATCCGTCCGGGCGAGATATGTTCGGTTGTGAGAGAAAGGCGCAGGCCATCGCTCTCGTACCCGAATGCCGTGCTGCGGGTTTTTCACAATCACCCGTCGCGGTGGAGTGGAGATCTTGTCCGCGGGGGAGGAGGTGGAAGTCACCGAGTCCATAGGTTCCGGAGCTCGCCGGAGCCTGGTGCAAAAGGGAGATGCTCCGCCAGTGGAGCGGAGTGATCCGGGAACGGAGTTCTGCGTGGACATCGTCGTCAAGGGCCGCAAGACCGAGGTGCCCGAGCGGTTCCGCAAGCACGTGGCCGAGAAGCTGAAGCTGGAGAAGATCCAGAAGCTCGATGGCAAGGTGATCAGCCTCGACGTCGAGGTGTCCAAGGAGCCCAACCCCCGACAGGCCGACCGTTGTGACCGAGTGGAGATCACACTCCGCTCCCGCGGTCCGGTGATCCGGGCGGAGGCAGCGGCCAGCGACCCGTACGCGGCGCTGGACCTGGCGGCGGAGAAGCTGGATGCCCGGCTGCGCAAGCAGCACGACAAGCGGTTCTCGCGCCGCGGCGCGCGCAGGATCTCGGCCGCCGAGGTCCCCGACCACGTCCCGGGCGCGGCGACGCTCAACGGGAACGGCCACCCCGTCCACGAGGAAGACCAGGACGGAGTGCCCACCAAGAAGATCGGCTCCCTGGAGGTCAAGGGCGAAGGCCCCCTCATCGTCCGCGAGAAGACCCACGTCGCCTCCCCGATGACCCTCGACCAGGCCCTCTACGAGATGGAACTGGTCGGACACGACTTCTACCTGTTCGTCGACTCCGAGACGAAGGAGCCCAGTGTCGTCTACCGGCGGCACGCCTACGACTACGGCGTCATCCACCTCAGCACCGATCCGATGGTTGCCCAGGCGCAGTCTCCCGCGCCGGGCGGCACGCTGGGTGGCTGACCCGCGCGGCTGACGGCTGAGCCGGTGCCCCTGGAGCGCCTGTGCGCCCCCAGGGGCACCGGTGTGACCCCTTCATGAACCGCTCTGTCACCGCGTTGTCGCCCAGGCATGGAATCATGGCGGCAATGGCCCAACCGGTGGGTCATTGCCTTGGGTTGGCGATGGCACAGCACCACAGGCCACAGCCTTCAGGGGGAGGAACGATGGCGGACAGCTTCGGACCGATGCATGACGAGGATGCCGACGGCGGCGTCGTCGGCATGGGCCCGGACGCGGGCTCTCCACGCAAGGAGCCGATCAGAGTCCTTGTCGTGGACGACCACGCCCTCTTCCGCCGGGGCCTGGAGATCGTGCTCGCGGCCGAGGAGGACATCCAGGTCGTCGGGGAGGCCGGGGACGGTGCGGAGGCCGTCGACAAGGCGGCCGACCTGCTGCCGGACATCGTCCTGATGGACGTACGGATGCCGAAGCGGGGCGGGATCGAGGCCTGCACCTCCATCAAGGAGGTCGCCCCCAGCGCCAAGATCATCATGCTGACGATCAGCGACGAGGAGGCCGACCTCTACGACGCGATCAAGGCGGGCGCGACCGGTTATCTCCTCAAGGAAATCTCCACGGACGAGGTGGCCACCGCCATTCGCGCGGTGGCCGACGGGCAGTCCCAGATCAGCCCGTCCATGGCGTCGAAGCTGCTCACCGAGTTCAAGTCGATGATCCAGCGGACCGACGAGCGCCGGCTCGTGCCCGCGCCGCGGCTGACGGACCGCGAGCTGGAGGTCCTCAAACTCGTCGCCACCGGGATGAACAACCGGGACATCGCCAAAGAACTGTTCATCTCCGAGAACACCGTGAAGAACCACGTCCGCAACATCCTGGAGAAGCTGCAGCTGCACTCCAGGATGGAAGCGGTGGTGTACGCGATGCGGGAGAAGATCCTCGAGATCCGCTGACGGGACGGCGACCCAGGTCAGCGCAGTGCCGCGATGAGTGCGCGGGTCACCTCCTTGGTGAGCGGCCCGTGCAGCTCCGGGGCGTCCACGCGCTCCACGCGGACGCTGGTGCAGTTCACCCAGCTCGCTGCTTCGACCAGAGCCTCCGCCACGGCTGGGACCACCTTGGGACCGTCCAGGGTGACCTGCTTGGCGACCAGCGTGGCGCCGTCGCGGGCCGGGTCCACCCGGCCGACGAGGCGGCCGCCGGCGAGGACCGGCATCGCGAAGTAGCCGTACACCCGCTTCGGCTTCGGGACGTAGGCCTCCAGGCGGTGGGTGAAGCCGAAGATCCGCTCCGTACGCGCCCTCTCCCAGATCAGGGAGTCGAAGGGTGACAGGAGAGTAGTGCGGTGGCGGCCGCGCGGCGGCGTGTCCAGGGCCGCCGGGTCGGCCCAGGCCGGTTTGGACCAGCCCTCGACCGTGACCGGGACCAGGCCCGAGTCGGCGATCACCGCGTCGACCTGCTCGCCCTTGAGACGGTGGTAGTCGGCGATGTCCGCGCGCGTGCCGACGCCCAGGGACTGGCCTGCCAGGCGGACCAGTCGGCGCAGGCACTCCGTGTCATCCAGCTCGTCGTGCAGCAGCGCGTCCGGGATCGCGCGCTCGGCGAGGTCGTACACCCGCTTCCAGCCGCGGCGCTCCACGCACACCACCTCCCCGTACATCAGCGCACGCTCCACGGCGACCTTGGCGCCTGACCAGTCCCACCACTCGCTGGTGCGCTTCGCACCGCCCAACTCCGTCGCCGTGAGGGGGCCTTCGGCACGGAGCTGCTTGATGACCTGCTCGTAAGCGCCGTCCGGGAGGGCGTGGTTCCAGTGCGGGCGGCTTCGGTAGGCGCGGCGGCGGAAGGCGAAGTGGGGCCACTCCTCGACGGGGAGGATGCACGCGGCGTGCGACCAGTACTCGAAGGCGTGCGGGGCGGCGGACGACGCCTTCCAGTACGCGTCCTCCACCTTTCCGCGGCCCACCGCGCCGAGGCGGGCGTACGGGATGAGCTCATGGGAGCGCGCCAGCACCGAGATCGTGTCCAGCTGGACCGCGCCGAGATGGCGGAGGACGCCGCGGACGCCGGCTCTGCGGTCGGGCGTGCCGAGGAAGCCCTGGGCGCGGAGGGCGATGCGGCGGGCTTCGTCTGCCGAGAGGTCGGTGGCGGGGCGCGGGGTCGTCATGCTCCGCACGATAGAAGGCGGCACTGACAATGCGGGGTGACCTGCGAATTCGTCACTGGACGCCCGGTGTTGAGGCGGGTGCCGGGAGATACGGCGCCGTCGACGCCAGCCCCAGGTCCGAGGGCAGCAGGGCACCCACCCAGGAGTCCCGGCGTACGCCCTGGTGGATGATCGCGGAGCGCAGGACGCCCTCGATGACGAAGCCCGCGCGCTCCGCCACCGCGCGGGAGGCGCTGTTGCCGACTTCCGCACGCCATTCCACGCGGTCGACCGACAGGTGGGTGAAGGCCCAGCGGGAGACCTCGACGACGGCCTCGGTGACATAGCCGTTGCCGCGGTGCTCCTTCGTGCCCCAGAAGCCGATCTCGGCCATGCTCAGAGAATGCATGGTGAGGCTGAGCATGCCCACGAGTTCCTCCCCTTCGGGGACGAACAGAGCGAAGGTGAGTATGGAACCGTTCGCCCAGCCCTTGGGGGCGAGTTCCTCGGTGAAAGTCCGGGCGTGCTCGGCGAGGTAGGGCGACGGAATCGCCGTCCAGCGCTGGATGTCGGGATCCTGGGCCGCGGCGTACACCGCGTCGGTGTCCTCGGGGCCGACCGTACGCAGGAGCAGCCGGGAGGTCGTGAGCGTGACGGGTTCCATCGGCTGATTGTCCTCGGAGGCCCGACACGGACGCCATCCTTTTGCCGTGCGTGAGCGCGCGATCACAATTCGCGCAATTCGTGGGCGTGATGCGGCACCATCCGCAGGGCCCGTCCGTTGTCCCCTTTGAAGGAGATTTGAAGCGGTGCGCGAAGCCTTCGGCGGTCGTCGTACCGGCAGGCCTCCCGGCTTGGTGGGGTCCTCGCATACGATGGCCGTTGCTCAGCAAGTCAAATGGAAACCGACCGTCCCAGGCCCGACCGGCAAGGAGACCAACCCCCGTGTCCGTCCTCTCGAAGATCATGCGTGCAGGCGAAGGAAAAATCCTGCGCAAGCTGCACCGCATCGCGGACCAGGTCAGCTCCATCGAAGAGGACTTCGTCGACCTCTCCGACGCCGAGCTGCGGGCCCTCACCGATGAGTACAAGCAGCGCTACGCCGACGGCGAGAGTCTGGACGACCTGCTCCCCGAAGCGTTCGCCACCGTGCGCGAGGCCGCCAAGCGCGTCCTCGGGCAGCGTCACTACGACGTCCAGATGATGGGTGGCGCCGCCCTCCACCTCGGCTATGTCGCCGAGATGAAGACCGGTGAGGGCAAGACCCTGGTGGGCACGCTGCCCGCGTATCTGAACGCCCTCTCCGGGAAGGGCGTTCACCTGATCACGGTGAACGACTACCTGGCCGAGCGCGACTCCGAAATGATGGGCCGCGTCCACAAGTTCCTGGGCCTGAGTGTCGGCTGCATCCTCGCCAACATGACGCCGGCCGAGCGCCGCCAGCAGTACGAGTGCGACATCACGTACGGCACGAACAACGAGTTCGGCTTCGACTACCTGCGCGACAACATGGCGTGGTCGAAGGACGAACTGGTGCAGCGCGGCCACAACTTCGCCATCGTCGACGAGGTCGACTCCATCCTCGTCGACGAGGCCCGTACGCCGCTGATCATCTCCGGCCCGGCCGACCAGGCCACCAAGTGGTACGGCGACTTCGCCAAGCTGGTCACGCGCCTGAAGAAGGGCGAGGCGGGCAACCCGCTCAAGGGCGTCGAGGAGACCGGCGACTACGACGTCGACGAGAAGAAGCGCACGGTCGCCATCCATGAGCCGGGCGTCAGCAAGGTCGAGGACTGGCTGGGCATCGACAACCTCTACGAGTCGGTGAACACCCCGCTGGTGGGCTACCTGAACAACGCCATCAAGGCCAAGGAGCTCTTCAAGAAGGACAAGGACTACGTCGTCATCGACGGCGAGGTCATGATCGTCGACGAGCACACCGGCCGTATCCTCGCCGGCCGCCGTTACAACGAGGGCATGCACCAGGCGATCGAGGCGAAGGAAGGGGTGGACATCAAGGACGAGAACCAGACGCTCGCCACGATCACCCTGCAGAACTTCTTCCGCCTCTACAAGAAGCTCTCCGGCATGACTGGTACGGCGATGACCGAGGCTGCCGAGTTCCACCAGATCTACAAGCTCGGCGTCGTCCCGATCCCGACCAACAAGCCGATGATCCGCATGGACCAGTCGGACCTGATCTACCGCACCGAGGTCGCGAAGTTCGAGGCGGTCGTCGACGACATCGCCGAGAAGCACGAGAAGGGCCAGCCGATCCTCGTCGGTACGACGTCGGTCGAGAAGTCCGAATACCTCTCGCAGCAGCTCTCCAAGCGCGGCATCCAGCACGAGGTGCTGAACGCCAAGCAGCACGACCGTGAGGCGACGATCGTCGCCCAGGCCGGACGCAAGGGCGCCGTGACCGTCGCCACCAACATGGCCGGCCGTGGTACGGACATCAAGCTCGGCGGCAACCCCGACGACCTCGCCGAGGCGGAGCTGCGTCAGCGCGGCCTCGACCCCGAGGAGCACATCGAGGAGTGGGCCCACTTCCTGCCGGACGCCCTGGAGCGTGCCGAGAAGGCCGTGAAGGCGGAGTTCGAAGAGGTCAAGGAGCTCGGCGGTCTCTACGTCCTGGGCACGGAGCGGCACGAGTCGCGGCGTATCGACAACCAGCTGCGCGGTCGTTCCGGCCGTCAGGGCGACCCGGGCGAGTCCCGCTTCTACCTCTCGCTCGGCGACGACCTGATGAGGCTCTTCAAGGCCCAGATGGTCGAGCGCGTGATGTCGATGGCGAACGTCCCGGACGACGTGCCGATCGAGAACAAGATGGTCACGCGCGCGATCGCGTCCGCCCAGTCGCAGGTCGAGCAGCAGAACTTCGAGACCCGTAAGAACGTCCTGAAGTACGACGAGGTCCTCAACCGCCAGCGCGAGGTCATCTACGGCGAGCGGCGCCGCGTCCTGGAGGGCGAGGACCTGCAGGAGCAGGTCGTGCACTTCATGGACGACACGATCGACGCGTACATCGCCGCGGAGACCGCCGAGGGCTTCGCGGAGGACTGGGACCTCGACCGGCTGTGGGGTGCCTTCAGGCAGCTCTACCCGGTGAAGGTGACCGTCGAGGAGCTGGAGGAGGCGGCCGGCGACCGGGCCGGTCTGACCGCCGAGTTCATCTCCGAGTCCATCAAGGACGACATCCACGAGCAGTACGAGTCGCGCGAGGCGCAGCTCGGCTCCGAGATCATGCGTGAGCTGGAGCGCCGGGTCGTGCTGTCGGTCCTGGACCGCAAGTGGCGCGAGCACCTCTACGAGATGGACTACCTCCAGGAGGGCATCGGCCTGCGCGCGATGGCGCAGAAGGACCCGCTGGTCGAGTACCAGCGCGAGGGCTTCGACATGTTCACCGCCATGATGGAGGGCATCAAGGAGGAGTCCGTCGGCTACCTGTTCAACCTGGAGGTCCAGGTCGAGCAGCAGGTCGAGGAGGTCCCGGTCGAGGACGCCGCGCCTGTCGACATGGAGAAGCAGGACGTGGTGCCGGCGCAGGCGGGCGGCCGCCCGGAGATCCGCGCCAAGGGGCTGGACGCTCCGCAGCGCCGGAACCTGCACTTCTCCGCGCCCACCGTGGACGGCGAGGGCGGCACCATCGAGGGCGACTTCGTCGGTGACGAGGAGCCGGTGCGCTCGGAGGCCGACGGTCTCACGCGCGCGGAGCGGCGCAAGCAGTCCCGGAGCGGGCGCCGCCGTAAGAAGTGAGCAGCGCGTCGTAGCGGCTTGAAGGGCCGGGTCACCTCGGGGTGGCCCGGCCCTTCGGCGTACGGCGGTGTGCCTGCCGGGCCGGGCTGGGCCGACGGCCCCTCCGGTCGTCTAGTCGTCGCCGGTGGGGCGCGGCGGGCGCGGGCCGCCGAGTTCCACCGCCGTGCAGCGCCAGCGCAGGTCCTGGCCGCGTTCCAGGCGGAAGGCCATGGCCCGCAGCTGGTCGCCCGCGCCGATGCGGGCGAAGGCCTCGACGGCGCCGGGACGGGCTTCGTAGTAGCCGATGTCGCGGACGACGGGGCGTGTTCCGCGGGTGCGCAGGGGGCCGCGTTCGGCGAGCCAGGCCAGCTCGTCGTAGGCCCGGCCCGCGGTGTGCCGCAGCATCGAGTGCACGGGGCGCTGACCGCTCAGCACGGCGAGGAGAAGGTCGGCGAAGACGTCGGTGGGGCGGGGCTGGGGGACCGGTCGGGCGGGGCCGGCGGGGCAGGGCTGCTGGGCGGCTGTGCTCCCGGAGGCAAGGTCGGTTTCCCCTGGGGCGGGAGTCCTGTCGGGCGGGGCTGGGGCGGTGGTGCGGGCCGTGGCGGCGGTACGCGCGCCCGGAGCCGCCGTGGTGGTCGCGGTGTCCCTCGGCGGGGAGGCCGGGCCCGGCGGGCTGACCGGCCCCATGAGGGCGCCGGTCGTGTTCCTGGCCGTGGTGGCAGAAGGTGTCGGCGGGCGGTTGTCGGCAGGCCCTGTGCTCGGTGAGAGGCCCTCGGCCCGGGAGCCCGGTGGGCGGCCGCCGGGGGAGGTGCGGGTCGTGGTTCCGCCCGGGGTGCGGGGCGGGGTGCCGCCGGGACGGCGGGAGTCGCGGCGGCCGGGAGGGCGGCCGCCCGGCTGGTGCTGTGCCCTGGTCATGATCTTGTGCATGCGCGTCCCCGTTCGGTGAGCCGGACTGATACCGGTCGGTAACTTGCTGTCGGGGATCTTGTACGGGGCAAAGGGCGGCGGCAGCAAGGAAGCGGGGGGTCGGGCCAGGGCGGTCGGAATCTTCACCTATCAGGGTGATGGGGAGGGTGTGGAACCCCGTGATCACGGGGTTCCACCAGGTGAATTCCGAGGCCTGAAGTGGACGCCTCCGGGCCTGTGGGCAGGGACTCGAAAGGGGACTCCCGCACGTATCCTGAAGGCCCTCCAGGAGGCGCGTGAGCGCGCCCAGCCACCGACCACGAAAGCGGCCAGCCATGCGCGTCTACGTCCCCCTGACCCTCTCCGGTCTCGCCGAGGCGTACAAGACGGGAGAGCTGGGGGCAGGGCCGCTCGTGGCGTACGCCGTCACTCCCGCTCTGCGCGAGTGGTACCTCTCCGACGACATCGAGGAACTGGAGTACGCGGCCCTCAACCGTGCCGCGCTGGCCTCGCTCCGGCTGCTGGCCGCGGATCCCGGGGCGGTACGGCGCCGGGTCGTGGTCGCGGTCGACGTGCCCGACGGCGCCGCGTCCGCCGACCCCGACCGGGGCCTCGACCCGGCCGCGCTCGGCGAGGTACGGGTGACCGGGACCGTGGCGCTGGCCAAGGCCGCCGCCGTTCACGTCGACCTCGACGACGCTGAGGCGGACGTGGCCGCCGCGGCCGAGGCGCTCGAGGCGGCGGACCGCGGGGACGACGACGCCCAGTTCGTGGTGGACGGAGCCGAGGACCACGAACTGCTGTGGTACGCGACGCAGGAGATCCCCAACCTGGTCGGGCTCGGGGACTGAGCCGTCCCGCGTCTGCGCTCTCCAACGCTGGATCAACGGCCTCTGACCTGCGGCGCTCTTGATTGTCAGTGGCGGCGGGTACGTTTTTGGCATGGGGAAGCAGACAGGGGCGCACATTGTCTGGGACTGGAACGGGACGCTGTTCCACGACAATGACGCGATCATCGGGGCGACGAACGCGGCGTTCGCCGAGCTGGGTCTTGAGCCGATCACGATGGAGCAGTACCGGGCGCTGTACTGCGTGCCGGTGCCGAAGTTCTACGAACGGCTCTTGGGCCGGCTGCCGACGGACGCCGAATGGGAGGTCATGGACGAGACCTTCCACCGGTACTACTCCGAGCACCGGGTCGGCTGCGGGCTGACCGAGGGGGCGACGGAACTGCTCGCCGGATGGCGGTCGGCGGGACGCAGTCAGTCGATCCTGAGCATGTACACGCACGACGAACTCGTCCCGTTGGTGCGGGGGTTCGGGATAGAGGCGCACTTCATACGCGTCGATGGGCGGACCGGGCCCTCGGGGGGCAGCAAGGCGGAGCACATGGTGCGACACCTTGCCTCACTGGTCGGTGTGGAGCCGGCTCGTACGGTGGTGATCGGCGACGCTGCCGATGATGCGGTGGCCGCGCTGCATGTGGGGGCGCGGGCCGTGCTGTACACCGGCGGGTCGCATGGTCGGGCCAGCCTTGAGGAGGTGGGGGTGCCGGTGGTGGACACGCTGAGGGACGCTGTTGCTGAGGCGGAGCGGTTGGCTGCGTAGGGGGTTTCTGCCGGGCTGGGCGGGTTTCGTGGCGCCCGGCGCCGGGGCTGGGCGGGGGTGGGTTCGCTTGCCCGCGCCGGCGGGGTGCCGCCTGCGCCCACCCGTGCCGCCCCAGCGGCACGACTGCCCGCAGGCGGCACGGCCGGGCACGACTGCCCGCAGACGGCACGGCGGTGCACTGCCGGAGCGCGGCACGGCTACGTCAGGTCACCGGGGCCTTTGCTCGCAGTACCGTCAGGAACTCGCGCATCCATGCGGGGTGGTCAGGCCAGGCGCGGGATGAGACCAAAGTGCCGTCGACTACCGCCTCGGTGTCCTGGAAGGTGGCGCCGGCGGCCTGCATGTCGGGTTCCAGGGCGGGGTACGCCGTGACGCGTCGGCCGCTCAGGCCGTCGACGGCGGCGGTGAGCAGGGGACCGTGGCAGATCTGGGCGACCGGCTTGTCCGCGTCGAAGAAGGACTTGAGGATCTTGCGGAGTTCGGGGTCGTTGCGGAGGTACTCGGGGGCGCGGCCGCCCGGGATGACAAGGGCGGCGTACTGGCCGGGGTCGACCTCGGCGAAGGCGAGATCGGCGGGCCAGGTGTAGCCGGGCTTCTCGGTGTAGGTGTCGAAACCGGGTTCGAAGTCGTGGACGACGAACTGGAGCTTCTTGCGGGCGGGGGCCGCGATATGGACGTCGTAGCCCTCCTCGCGGAGGCGCTGGTAGGGGTACAGGACCTCCAGTGACTCTGCTGCGTCGCCGGTGACGATGAGGATTTTCGCAGTCATGTCGGGCGGCTCCCCTCGGGCGGGCGTGCGCTGTCATGGGCAACGTGCCTCCTGGGGGGTGGCCTTGCCAAGGGGTCCGGTCGTTTTCGAGCAAGGGGGATCAGATGAGGGGTTGGTTTCGTCGGACCGCACGACCGTGGGGCCTTTGCCGCTGTGCAGAGTGTCAAAGTTCCACCCCCGGTTTTGTACACATACGGCTCATGACGGGCCCCCCGTACTGAGCGATAGCCTTATGGCGTGATCAGCGCGATAGCTCGCGGGGGCACTGTTGCCCCTGCCCTGCGCCCGGCGAGCACGGACCATCTCCGTGACCGGGCGGCAGTCGCTGGTCTTCGCGGGCAGGAGGGGGCCGGAAGGGCTCCCGGGATGCCATTCACCCCCTGGACGCGGGCGCTGCGGAGAGCAGTGTCACACCCTCGGGGCAGCTCAAATATGGCTCATATCTTCCCGCTCATCTCACCTTGCGGCATAGCGTCGGAGCAGACCGGAGAACCCGGGCCGTGGCGTCGAGCCGCAGGGGAAGAGACCGTACTTCCTTCTACGTCACGCAACGGCGCGCGACAGGAGCCAGAGGACAATGCAGACCAAGCTGGACGAAGCCAAGGCCGAGCTGCTCGAGAGGGCCGCCCGGGTAGCTGAGAACAGCCCGGTCGGGGGGCACCTACCGACCGGGACGACGGACGAGAGCACCCCAGACCGGGACACCGTGCTCGCGTTCCTCCAGCGCTACTACCTGCACACCGCCCCGGAGGACCTGAACGGCCGCGACCCGGTCGACATCTTCGGAGCCGCGCTCTCGCACTACCGGCTGGCCGAGAACCGCCCCCAGGGCACGGCCAACGTACGGGTCCACACGCCCACGGTGGAGGAGAACGGGTGGACGTGCAGCCACTCCGTCGTCGAGGTCGTCACCGACGACATGCCCTTCCTGGTCGACTCCGTCACCAATGAGCTGACGCGACAGGGACGCGGTATCCACGTCGTCATCCACCCGCAGATCATCGTCCGCCGGGATGTCACCGGCAAGCTCATCGAGGTGCTCGGCGCGCAGCCCGGCGGCGAGCCGGCGCACGACGCGCACACCGAGTCCTGGATCCACGTCGAGATCGACCGCGAGACCGACCGTGGCGACCTCAAGCAGATCACCGCCGACCTGCTGCGCGTACTGTCCGACGTCCGCGAGGCCGTCGAGGACTGGGACAAGATGCGGGACGCGGCGCTGCGCATGGCCGACGAACTGCCCGAGGAGCCCGTCGCCACCGACCTGCGCGAGCAGGACATCGAGGAGGCCCGCGAGCTGCTGCGCTGGCTGTCCACCGATCACTTCACCTTCCTCGGCTACCGCGAGTACCAGCTGCGCGAGGACGACTCGCTGGCCGCCGTGCCCGGCACGGGCCTCGGCATCCTGCGCTCCGACCCGCACCACGCCGGGGACGACAGCCACCCGGTGAGCCCGTCCTTCGAGCGGCTGCCCGCCGACGCTCGCGCCAAGGCCCGCGAGCACAAGCTCCTCGTCCTGACCAAGGCGAACAGCCGGGCCACCGTGCACCGGCCGTCGTACCTGGACTACATCGGCGTCAAGAAGTTCGACGCGGACGGCAACGTCGTCGGCGAGCGCCGCTTCCTCGGTCTGTTCTCCTCCGCCGCCTACACCGAGTCGGTGCGCCGGGTCCCGGTCATCCGCCGCAAGGTCGAGGAGGTCCTGGAGCGCGCCGGCTTCTCGCCCAACAGCCACGACGGGCGCGACCTGCTGCAGATCCTGGAGACGTACCCGCGCGACGAGCTCTTCCAGACCCCGGCCGACGAGCTCGAGTCCATCGCCACGTCCGTCCTGTATCTGCAGGAGCGGCGGCGACTGCGGCTCTACCTGCGCCAGGACGAGTATGGGCGTTATTACTCCGCCCTCGTCTACCTGCCGCGCGACCGCTACACCACCGGTGTGCGCCTGAGGATCATCGACATCCTGAAGGAGGAACTCGGCGGCACCAGCGTCGACTTCACGGCCTGGAACACCGAGTCGATCCTGTCCCGGCTGCACTTCGTGGTCCGTGTCCCCCAGGGCACCGAGCTGCCGCAGCTGTCCGACGCCGACAAGGAGCGCATCGAGGCCCGCCTGGTGGAGGCCGCCCGCTCCTGGGCCGACGGCTTCGCCGAGGCGCTGAACGCCGAATGCGGCGAGGAGCGCGCCGCCGAACTGCTGCGCCGCTACAACAACGCCTTCCCCGAGGGCTACAAGGCCGACCACAACCCGCGTGCCGCGGTCGCCGACCTCGTCCACCTCGAGCAGCTCAGCGAGGCGCAGGCCCACAGCGGCCAGGACTTCTCGCTCAGCCTGTACGAGCCCGTCGGCGCCGCCCCCGAGGAGCGCCGGTTCAAGATCTACCGCAAGGGTGAGGCCGTCTCCCTGTCCGCCGTGCTGCCGGTCCTCAGCCGGCTCGGTGTCGAGGTGACGGACGAGCGGCCGTACGAGCTGCGCTGCTCGGACCGCACCACTGCGTGGATCTACGACTTCGGCCTGCGCATGCCCAAGGTGCAGAACGGCAGCGGCGACTACCTCGGCGACGACGCCCGCGAGCGCGTTCAGGAGGCCTTCGCCGCCACCTGGACCGGCAAGGCGGAGAACGACGGATTCAACGCCCTGGTCCTGAGCGCCGGACTGACCTGGCGACAGGCGATGGTGCTGCGGGCGTACGCCAAGTACCTGCGCCAGGCCGGTTCCACCTTCAGCCAGGACTACATGGAGGACACCCTCCGCAACAACGTCCACACCACCCGGCTGCTCGTCTCGCTGTTCGAGGCGAGGATGTCGCCGGACCGGCAGCGGGCCGGACACGAGATCGTCGACGCGCTCCTCGAAGAGGTCGACGCGGCCCTCGACCAGGTGGCCTCCCTCGACGAGGACCGGATCCTGCGGTCCTTCCTGACCGTCATCAAGGCGACCCTCCGGACGAACTTCTTCCAGGAGGCGGCGGGCGGCAAGCCGCACGCGTACGTGTCCATGAAGTTCGACCCGCAGGCGATCCCCGATCTGCCGGCGCCGCGCCCGGCGTACGAGATCTGGGTGTACTCGCCGCGCGTCGAGGGCGTGCACCTGCGCTTCGGCAAGGTCGCCCGAGGCGGTCTGCGCTGGTCCGACCGGCGTGAGGACTTCCGGACCGAGATCCTCGGCCTGGTCAAGGCGCAGATGGTGAAGAACACCGTCATCGTGCCGGTCGGCGCGAAGGGCGGCTTCGTTGCCAAGCAGTTGCCGGACCCGAGCGTGGACCGGGACGCGTGGCTGGCCGAGGGCATCGCCAGCTACAAGACGTTCATCTCGGCGCTGCTCGACATCACCGACAACATGGTGGCCGGCGAGGTCGTGCCCCCGGCCGACGTCGTGCGGCACGACGAGGACGACACCTACCTCGTGGTCGCCGCCGACAAGGGCACCGCGACGTTCTCGGACATCGCCAACGGGGTCGCGGAGACGTACAACTTCTGGCTCGGCGACGCCTTCGCCTCCGGTGGCTCGGCCGGCTACGACCACAAGGGCATGGGCATCACCGCCCGCGGTGCCTGGGAGTCCGTCAAGCGGCACTTCCGGGAGCTGGGCGTCGACACGCAGAGCGAGGACTTCACCGTCGTCGGCATCGGCGACATGTCCGGTGACGTGTTCGGCAACGGCATGCTGCTGAGCGAGCACATCCGCCTGGTCGCCGCCTTCGACCACCGGCACATCTTCATCGACCCGAACCCGGACGCGGCCACTTCGTACGCCGAGCGTCGCCGCATCTTCGAGCTGCCGCGCTCCAGCTGGGCCGACTACAACACCGAGCTCATCTCCGCCGGTGGCGGCGTGTTCCCGCGTACCGCCAAGGCCATCCAGCTCAACTCGCACATCCGCGAGGCCCTCGGCATCGAGGGCAAGGTCTCCAAGATGACCCCGGCCGACCTGATGAAGGCCATCCTCCAGGCCCCGGTGGACCTGCTGTGGAACGGCGGCATCGGTACGTATGTGAAGGCCAGCACGGAGAGCCAGGCGGACGTCGGCGACAAGGCCAACGACCCGATCCGGGTCGACGGAGCCGACCTGCGGGTCAAGGTCGTCGGCGAGGGCGGCAACCTGGGTCTGACCCAGCTCGGCCGGATCGAGTTCGCACGGCACGGCGGCAAGATCAACACGGATGCGATCGACAACAGCGCGGGCGTGGACACCTCCGACCACGAGGTGAACATCAAGATCCTGCTGAACGGCCTGGTCGCCGACGGCGACATGACCGTCAAGCAGCGCAACAAGCTGCTCGCCGAGATGACCGACGAGGTCGGCGCGCTGGTCCTGCGCAACAACTACGCGCAGAACACGGCGCTCGCCAACGCGCTGGCCCAGTCCAAGGACATGCTCCACGCCCAGCAGCGGTTCATCCGCCACCTGGTGCGCGAGGGCCACCTGGACCGGGCGCTGGAGTTCCTCCCCGCCGACCGCCAGATCCGCGAGCGCCTCGGCGCCGGCCAGGGCCTCACCAGCCCGGAGACGGCCGTCCTGCTGGCGTACACGAAGATCACGGTCGCGGACGAGCTGCTGCACACCTCGCTGCCGGACGACCCGTATCTGAGCGGTCTGCTGCACGCGTACTTCCCGTCGGCCCTGCGCGAGAAGTTCGCCGACCGCATCGACGGGCACCCGCTGCACCGCGAGATCACCACGACCGTCCTGGTCAACGACACGGTCAACACGGGCGGTACGACCTATCTGCACCGCCTGCGTGAGGAGACCGGTGCCTCCCTGGAGGAGATCGTGCGGGCGCAGACCGCGGCCCGGGCGATCTTCTGCTCGGCCCCGGTGTGGGACGCGGTCGAGGGCCTGGACAACCAGGTCGAGGCCGCCGTCCAGACCCGTATCCGGCTGCACTCGCGCCGACTGGTGGAGCGCGGCACGCGCTGGCTGCTCAACAACCGGCCGCAGCCGCTGCAGCTCGCCGAGACGGTCGACTTCTTCGCCGAGCGTGTCGAGCAGGTCTGGCAGCAGCTCACCAAGCTGCTGCGCGGCGCGGACCTCGAGTGGTGGCAGCAGATCTACGACGAGCTGACCGGCGCCGGCGTCCCGGACGTGCTCGCCACCCGCGTGGCCGGGTTCTCCTCCGCCTTCCCGGCGCTCGACATCGTCTCGGTGGCCGACCGCATGGGCAAGGAGCCGCTGGACGTCGCCGAGGTCTACTACGACCTCGCCGACCGTCTGCACATCACCCAGCTCATGGACCGCATCATCGAGCTGCCGCGCGCCGACCGCTGGCAGTCCATGGCCCGCGCCTCCATCCGTGAGGACCTGTACGCGGCCCACGCGGCGCTGACCGCGGACGTCCTGGCGGTGGGCAACGGCACCTCGACTCCCGAGCAGCGCTTCAAGGCCTGGGAGGAGAAGAACGCGGCGATCCTGGGCCGGGCGCGCACGACCCTGGAGGAGATCCAGAGCTCGGAGACGTTCGACCTCGCCAACCTGTCGGTGGCGATGCGCACGATGCGGACACTGCTGCGGACGCATTCGTAACTGCTACGACGACGGGGCGCCCCGAGCTCATCGGCTCGGGGCGCCCCGTCGTCGTCAGAGGGCCAAGGGCAGGGACTCAGGAGGCGGCGACCGCGACCTTGGGCTGTGCCTTCGGCTTGTCCTTGTCGGCGCCGCCGGTGAACTCCTCGTACGCCGCCATGACTTCCTCGGTCGGGCCGTCCATGCGCAGTTCGCCGCGCTCCAGCCACAGCACGCGTTCGCAGGTGTCGCGGATGGACTTGTTGTTGTGGCTGACCAGGAACACCGTGCCCGCCTGCTGGCGCAGTTCGCGGATGCGTCCCTCGGAGCGCTTCTGGAAGGACCGGTCGCCGGTGGCGAGTGCCTCGTCGATGAGGAGCACGTCGTGGTCCTTGGCTGCGGCGATGGAGAAGCGCAGGCGGGCGCCCATGCCGGAGGAGTACGTCCGCATGGGGAGGGTGATGAAGTCGCCCTTCTCGTTGATGCCGGAGAAGTCGACGATGCTCTCGTAGCGCTCCTTGATCTCCTCGCGGGACATGCCCATGGCGAGGCCGCCGAGGTAGACGTTCTTCTCGCCGGTCAGGTCGCCCATCAGGGCCGCGTTGACGCCGAGGAGGGAGGGCTGGCCGTCGGTGTAGATATGGCCGTTCTCGACCGGCAGCAGGCCCGCGATCGCCTTCAGCAGGGTCGACTTGCCGGAGCCGTTGGTGCCGATCAGGCCGACCGCCTCGCCCTTGTACGCGACGAAGGACACGTTCTTGACGGCGTGCACCGTGCGTACGCCGGCCGCCTTCTCGGCCTGCTGGCGGCGCAGCATGCGGTTGAGGGCGGCGGTCGCGGAGCCGCGTCCGGCGCCGGTGCCGTTGACCCGGTAGACGATGTCGACGCCGTCGACGACGACGGTGGGGATGCGTTCGATGGTGTCAGCCACGGCCGTACGTCTCCTCAGCCTTCCAGAAGTAGATGAAGCCGCCGACTCCGGCGAGCAGGGCCCAGCCGGCTGCGAACGCCCACACATGGGGCGGCAGCTGGTGGGCGTGGAAGCTGTCGATCAGGGCGTAGCGCATCAGGTCGATGTAGACCGCGGCCGGCTGGGCCTGGAGCACCGGCTCCACCCAGCTCGGCAGGTTGCTGTGCTTGCCGGCCAGCTTGTCGATGCTCCACATCACGCCGGACACATACATCCAGGTGCGCAGGACGAAAGGCATCAGCTGGGCGATGTCCGGGGTTTTGGCGCCCATCCGGGCCATGATCATCGAGATGCCGGTGTTGAAGGTGAACTGCAGGACCAGCACTGGGAACGCCAGCAACCAGGAGAACGCGAGCGGCACGCCGAAGCAGAGCAGGATGACGACCAGCGCGGCCATCGAGAACAGCAGCTGCTGCAGCTGCTGGAGGCAGAAGGAGATCGGCAGCGCGGCCCGCGGGAAGTGCAGTGCCCGGACCAGGCCGAGGTTGCCGGAGATCGCGCGGGTGCCCGCCATGATCGAGCTCTGGGTGAACGTCCAGATGAACACGCCCGTGACCAGGAACGGGATGTAGTCCGGCACGTGCCGCTTGGTGCCGAGCAGGACACCGAAGATGAAGTAGTAGACCGCCGCGTTCAGCAGCGGGGTCATGACCTGCCAGACCTGGCCGAGCTTCGCCTGGCTGTACTGGGCGGTGAGCTTGGCGGTGGCGAAGGCGGTGATGAAGTGGCGTCGGGCCCACAGCTGCCGGACGTACTCGGGCAGGGAGGGGCGGGCGCCGCTGACCGAGAGGCCGTGGCGGGCGGCGAGGGCCGCGAGGTCGTCGTCGGCCGGGGCCGGCGTCGGGGGCGGTGTGTCGAGGACCTGGCTCACATCCGCTGCTTTCACTCGGGGGGAGGGGGTGCTGGCGTCGTCCGGCCCGTCGGCCGGACGGCCCGTTGCCCGGCGTTTCCTTACGCTTCTCTTCACGTTCTCTTACGTCGGGACGGGACCGTATCGTCGCAACGTGAGCGTAGGACGAATTGGCGTCGGAACGCAACCGTTTCGTCGTAACGTGTTCGTAGGCAAGGCCGTCGGGACGCCACCGTTTCGTCGCAACGCCTCCCGCGTCAGGACGCAACCGTTTCGTCGCAACGCCCTATGCTGGTCCGCATGACGACGAACGCCGACGAGCCCCAGACGCGTCCGCGCCGCCGGACCCCCGCCGGGGCGGCCGTACTCCGGGAGGATGTGACGGAAGCCATCCGTGCGGCCGTCTTCGAGGAGCTCGCGGCCGTCGGCTATGCGCGGATGTCCATCGAGGGGATCGCGCGCCGCGCGGGCGTCGGCAAGACCGCGGTCTACCGCCGCTGGCGCTCCAAGCTGCACCTGGTCCTCGACGTCGTATCGGCGATCGCGGTGCTGGGCCTGCCGACGCCGGACACGGGTTCCCTGGAGGGCGATCTGCGGCTGCTGTACGAGGTCACCTCGCGCGCCCTGCGGCACCCGGTGGCCTCGCAGATCATCCCGGACCTGCAGGCCGAGGCGGCCCGCAACCCGGAGATCGCCGAGGCCATGCAGAAGACCCTGCGCGAGGGGCAGGAAGGTGTGGCCCTCAAGATCATCGTGGCGGCGGCGCAGCGAGGTGAGATCAACGGGGAGCTGGACGAGGATCTGGCGCTCGACCTGATCTCCGGGCCCCTCTACTGGCGCTCGGTGGTGATCCGCAGCCCGAAGCTGCCGAAGGACTACCTGGCGGCGCTGGCGCGGGCCACCGCGGAGGCCCTCAAGGCGCTCTGAGTATGCTGCGGTCGCCGGCCGCCGGTGGCCGAGAGCGAGTCGCCGCCCGCGGTGGCCGGAGTTGAGGCGGAACTGCCGTGAGAGTCGTGATCGCCGAGGACAACGCCCTGCTGCGCGAGGGCCTCGTCCTCCTGCTGACGTCCGCCGGGCACGAGGTCGTGGCCGTCGCCGGCACCGGGCCCGAAGTCCTGCCCGCACTCCTGGAGCACCGTCCCGACGCCGCCGTGCTCGATGTGCGCATGCCGCCCGGCTTCCGTGACGAGGGCCTGCGCGCGGCGCTCGAGGCACGCGCACAGCTCCCCGGGCTGCCGGTGCTGGTGCTCTCGCAGTACGTCGAGGAGTCGTATGCCGCCGAACTGCTGACCGGGGGCGCGAGCGGGCTCGGCTATCTGCTCAAGGACCGGGTCGGCCGGGTCGACGAGTTCCTCGACGCACTGGAGCGGGTTGCCACCGGCGGTACGGCGCTCGACCCCGAGGTCGTCACCGAACTCCTCACCCGCCGCAAGGACTCGCCGCTCGACTCCCTCACCCCGCGCGAGCGCGAGGTGCTGAAACTGATGGCCGAGGGCCACGACAACGCGACGATCGCCAAGACCCTCGTCGTCACCGAACGCGCGGTCCACAAACACATCGGCAACGTCTTCCTCAAACTGGGCCTGCCCCCGAGCGACAGCGGACATCGCCGGGTGCTGGCCGTACTGACGTACCTGAACAACCGGTAGCTCAGACTTCCCGGCCGTGCAGCCACCGTGCGAGGGTCGTCAACTCCGGGGTGCGCAGGACCCGTCCGCCGAAGCCGGGCAGGGGTACGTGCAGCGGGGCGGTCCAGCGTTCGGGTATCGCGCTCATGCCGTACACGGCTCCCGCGAGCCCGCCGGTCACTGCGGCGACGGTGTCCGTGTCGCCGCCCAGGTCGATGGCGGCGCGTACGGCGGACTCGTAGGACCGGGTGGTGCGCAGGGCCCAGACGGCGGAGGCGAGGCAGGGCCAGACGGCTCCGTTGAATTCCGTCGCTAGGTCGGGGTGCCAGTCGTGGGCGAGTACGGCGGCATAGCGGGCCCGGTGGTCGGCGTGGACCGCCGCGAGCGTGTCGGGGACGGCGGCGATCGGGTCGCCGCCGGCCAGGGCGACACGCACCAACTCGTGGAAGACCGCGGTGCCCTCCCAGGCCGCCCGGTCCCCGTGGGTGAGAGCCGCGAGGCGGCGGGCGGCGTCCATCGTGGCGTCCCGGCCCGCGTCCGCGAAGTACACGGCGGAGGTGGCCGCCCGCATCAAGGCCCCGTTGCCGGCGGCTCGTTGGCTGGCCTGGAAGTGCAGGGCAGCGGCCAGGTCCCAAGGGTCGCCGCTGCTCAGTACGGCTTCTGTCTGCAGGCCGATGTCCTTCGGGTCGGCAGCCGCCCAGCGCCGGAATCTGCCGAAGACGTCCGGGAGTTCGAGGCCGCCGTGCTCCAGCAGCGACTCGGCGACGAGGACCGCCATCTGCGTGTCGTCGGTCGCCTCGCCGGGGTCCCAGCCACCGCCCCCGCACATCTCGCCGCCCTGTCCCGGCTCGGGAAAGCGGGCTGAGAAGGCTCCCTCCGGGCCGAACTCGAACGGGGCGCCCAGGGCGTCACCCACGGCGGAGCCGATGACGGTGCCCAGGGCGCGGTCGGTAGCGGTGATCACCCGGGCAGGCTAGCCCCGCGCCGCCTCCGGATGTACCCGTACCCAGCCCTCCCAGGCCGACGTGATCATGTCTTCGACGTCGTGCTTGGCCTTCCAGCCCAGTTCGGTGGCGGCGCGGTCGGCGGAGGCGACTACCCGGGCCGGGTCGCCCGGGCGGCGGGGGGTGGTCGTCGGGGGGCGGTCGTAGCCGGTGATGGCGTTGATGCGGTCGATCATTTCGCGGACGGAGACGCCCTCGCCGCGGCCGATGTTGAGGGTGAGGTGGCGGCCCGGTGAGGACTGGAGCGTGCGGGCGGCCGCTACGTGGGCTTCGGCCAGGTCCACTACGTGGATGTAGTCGCGGACGCAGGTCCCGTCAGGGGTTTCGTAGTCGTCGCCGAAGATGCGCGGGGGTGCGTTGTCGGTGAGCTTCTCGAAGACCATCGGGATCAGGTTGTAGACGCCGGTGTCCGCGAGTTCGGGGGTCGCGGCGCCCGCCACGTTGAAGTAGCGCAGGGAGGCCGTGGAGAGGCCTGTCGCGCGGGCCGTCGCGCGGACCAGCCACTCGCCGACCAGCTTCGTCTCGCCGTACGGCGACATGGGCAGGCAGGGCGTTTCCTCCGTCACCAGCTCCACGTCCGGCATGCCGTACACCGCCGCTGAGGACGAGAAGACGAAGGACGGGACGCCGGCTGCCGCCACCGCCTCCAGGAGGACGCGCAGGCCCTCGACGTTCTCCCGGTAGTAGTGCAGCGGCAGGTCCACGGACTCGCCCACCTGCTTCTTCGCCGCCAGGTGGATGACCCCGCTGACGTCGTGGACCGTGAGGGCGCGGGCGACGCGCTCGCCGTCCAGCGTCGACCCCACCACCAGCTGCACACCCCGCGGCACGCGCTCGGCGATGCCCGTCGACAGGTCGTCGTACACCACGGTCCGCTCGCCCGCCTCGATCATCGCCCGGACGACGTGCGCCCCGATGTATCCGGCGCCGCCGGTGATCAGCCAGGTCATGTGCGGCCGTCCCCTTCGTCAGTTGGCCCGTGGTGGTGCGGTATCAGTGAAGCAGGCGGTGGAGTCCCGCGCCGTCGGCACCTTCTATGCCCCGGAGTGCTGGGGAAGGCGGCGGGTGACCGGGTCCGGTTCGCGCGTGGGTGCGGGAGTCGCGGGTGCGGGGCGGGTGGAGCGCCACAGCCGGACGAGGGACAGTACGGCGGCCGCGGCGAGCAGCCCGTTGCGGGCGAGCATCAGCGCGCAGCCCGGCCAGGTGCAGGCGATGACCTGGCCGTAGAAGAGCGGATAGGCGACGGCGCTGAGCGCGGTCGCGGCCAGCACCAGGGCGGCCACCGGGCGCTGCACGGTGTGCCGCGAGGTCAGGCACACGGCGGCCAGGCCCAGCAGCCAGATCATGTACTGCGGACTGATCACCCGGCTGGTGACGGTGAACAGCAGGACGGCGCTCAGTGCGGCGTCGTACGGCGTCGCGGGCGTCCAGCGTCGGGCCCGCAGCCGCCACAGGAGCAGCAGCCCGAAGGCGACCGCCGTGAGCGCGAGGGACACCTGCGCGACGGTCCGCACGTACGGGCCCGTGAACTCCATGGCGCCGTACTGGTAGCGCACCTTCCCCGGCCACCCGGCGTGTGTCGCGAAGGCGAGCGCCGTGCCGCCGAGCGACTCGATCTGCACGCCCCGCCCGCCCTGCTGGCGCAGGAAGGCGAAGGGGTTGGCGAACAGCGCCGCGAGGACCGCGAGCGACCCGGCCCCGGTGACGGCGGCCCACGCCCACGCCGAACGCGTCGTACGCCCCCTCGGTGTGCCCAGCAGCACCAGCGCCGGCCACACCTTCACCAGGGCGCCGAGCGCCGCGAACACCCCGCACGCGCGCGTGGAGCGCGGCAACGTCAACAGGGAGATGACGGCGAGGGCGGTGACCTGCACGTCGTAGCGGGCGAGCGGGAGGTGCAGGAGGAGAGGGAGGCCGCCCACCCACATCGTGGCCCCGAGGAGCGTGCGGCCGGGGCGGTTGCCCGCGAGGGCCAGCGCCAGCGTGATCGCCGCGTCGGCGGCGAGGGTGAGGACGACGAACGCCTGGAAGTACGTCAGGCCCGGCAGCAGCGCGGGCGACAGCAGCACCGCGCCGGCCCCCGGTGGGTACTGCCACAGCGGGTCGTGCGCGGGAAAGGCGCCGTGCGCGAGGATGCCGTACCAGTCGTGGTAAAGGTGCCACACCTCCCGTGCGACCGAGCCCCTGCCGAGCCGGGGCGCCGCGTTGTGTGCGAGCAGCCACAGCATCAGAGCCCGGGTGGCGAGCCAGGCGGCGGTAACGGCGAGGAGCCGGCGTGTTCCGGCGGTGGTTGTCACGGCTTTCGTCACGGCGTTCATCACGGCGGATCGTAAGCCGGGCGAATGGTGTATGACTGCTAATACACCGTCAATCCTCGGTAAGAGCCCGCCTACCGCACAAAATCAGCCGTGTGCTGAGCGAGGACGAGGGGCGGGCGAACCGTCGGTGGGTGCGTGCGGAGATCGTGGCCGTGGCGGTGCCCGCCGTCGTCATACTCGTGATCGGTCTCTGGGGGCTCGACCGCGGCGGCATGTGGGGTGACGAGAGCGTCACCTTCCTGGTCGGGCGGCGCACGGTGCCGCAGATCTGGCAGCTGCTGCACGGCCTGGACGCCGTGCACGGCCTGTACTACCTGTTCATGCACGTCGTCCTCGCCGTCCACCCCGGTGAGGTCGTCCTCCGGCTCCCGTCCGTGTTCGGGGCCGCCGCGACCGCCGGCCTGGTCGCGGCTCTCGGTGTACGGCTGGTCCGGCCGCGGGTCGGGCTGTGGGCCGGTCTGCTGTACGCGGTCACCCCGCTGACCGGCCACTACGCACAGGAAGGGCGCTCGTACGCACTCGTCGCGGCGGGCGTGGCGGCGGCGACACTGCTGCTGGTGCGCACGGTGGAGGGACGGTCGCGGCGCGGTTGGTGGTGGTACGGCGGCGTCCTCGCCGTGACCTCTCTGCTGCACGAACTGGTCGTCCTGGTGCTGTGCGCGCATGCGCTGACGCTGGCGCTCATGCGGGTGCCCAGGGCCGTATGGCTGGGCTGGGGGCGGGCGGCGGGGCTGGTGGGGGCCGTTCTGCTGCCCTTGGTGTGGGTGTCGCAGGAGCAGTCGGGGCAGGTGGGGTGGCTGGTGACACCCGGGTGGGACCAGGCCGGGCTGCTGGTGCGGGACTTCGTCGTCGCCCCGGACGGGGTGGTGTTCTGGGTGGCCGTCGCGCTGATGGTGCTGGGGCTCTGGGCGGGCCGACTGGCGGCGGTCGCGCTCCCGCTGCTCGTGCTGCCCCCGGCGCTCCTGATCGCCGTGTCGCAGATCCGGCCGCTGTACCACGAACGGTATGTGCTGTACGCGCTGGCGGGGGCGCCGCTGCTGGCCGCCGCCGGCGCCGACCGGCTGGCCGCGGCCCTGGCGCACCTGTGGCTCAAGCAGGCACGGCGAAGTTCGCTGGGGTGCGGCAGCGCCCCTAAGGGGCGCGGGGCCCCGCCGCGGGAGCGGCTAATGTCACGGCCGATGAGCGGCTCCGCCGCGGGGCGCGACCAGCCAAGACGGCGCCGCAGACAAAGCACGACCCATCCCGGCCCTTCCCGCGGAGCGCTGGGCACCCTCACCGGTGTCCTCGCCGTCGCCCTCGCCTTCGTCCAGTGCCTACCGCTCTACCGCCAGGACCGCTCCCCGGCGCACCGCCCCGAGAACCTCGGTGCCGTCGCCGCGCGGGCCGCCCGCGACATCCGTCCCGGCGATCCGGTGCTGTTCCTGCCGTCGAACTGGCGACTGACGGCGCTGACCTATCCGAAGGCGTTCCGCAAGGCCCGGGACATCGCGTTGCGGGAGTCCGGGCCCCGGTCCGGGACGCTGAGCGGCATCGAGACCACGCCGGAGGAGCTGCGGCACAAACTGGCCGGTGTGGACCGGATCTGGGTCGTCGGCCAGTCGAGGCTCCTGAGCTCGGGGCTGCTGCCCGCGAACCCGACCGAGCGCGTCAAACTCGCGGTCGTGGAGGAGCAGTTCATCGCCCGGGAGAGATACGTCAGCGGCCGGGTGACCTTCCTCCTCTACGTCCGCCGCCCCGCCGTCTCCGCCTCCGCCGCGGTGGCCGCGTCCAGCGCCGAGGTGAGCTCGTCGAGCCGGGACCGCAGCTGACGGATCTCGTCCACGTCGAAGCCCGTGGCCGCGACGATCCGGCGCGGTACCTGAACAGCCTGATCGCGCAGGGCGGCGCCCTCCTCGGTCAGCCGCACCTCCACCGAGCGTTCGTCGCGGGCGCTGCGTTCCCGCCGTACCAGACCGGCCGCCTCCAGCCGCTTGAGCAGCGGGGACAGGGTGCCGGAGTCCAGTCGCAGGTGTTCGCCCAGCTTCTTGACCGGCAGATCGCCGTGCTCCCACAGCAGCAGCATCACCAGGTACTGCGGGTAGGTGATTCCGAGGTCCTTGAGGATCACCCGGTAGACGCCGCCGAAGGCACGCGAGGCGGCGTTCAGGGAGAAGCAGATCTGCTGGTCGAGGCGGAGCCAGTCGGTGGTCGGGGTGTCGGGCGCGGTGGTCATGCATCCAGGATAGCTCTTGCGAGCCATTTAGTTGTGCGCAATTGAATTGTGTGCTCTACTTGTGGTCGTGAGGCGGCCTCCAGAAGCCGCCGGAACATGACTCCGAGAGGGATGGTCATCCATGGACGCGCTCTACACCGCTGTCGCCACCGCCACCCACGGCCGCGACGGTCGCGCCTTCACCAACGACGGCAAGGTCGACGTCAAGCTGGCCCCGCCGGTGGAGCTGGGCGGCAACGGCGAGGGCACCAACCCCGAGCAGCTGTTCGCCGCCGGTTACGCGGCCTGCTTCGGCAGCGCCCTCGGCCTCGTCGGCCGCCAGGCGAAGGTCGACGTCAGCGACGCCGCGGTGACCGCCGAGGTGGGCATAGGCAAGCAGGGCGAGGGCTTCGGACTCAAGGTCACCCTCCGCATCGAGCTGCCGGACACCGTGGACGAGGCGACCGGCCGCAAGCTGGTCGAGACCGCCCACCAGGTGTGCCCCTACTCCAACGCGACCCGCGGGAACGTCGACGTCGACCTCGTCATCGAGTAACCCTCAGCTCAGCGAGTGAGCCCGCTCCGCCGCAGGAGCGGGCACCACAGGGGCCGCCTGCGGCGCCGGCGTCTTCTCGCCCAGCAGCACCGTCCGTACGACCCGCTCGGCGGCCCGTCCGTCGTCGAACTCGCAGAACTGCTGCCGGAAGGCGGCCCTGAGGCCCGCGGACTCCTCGTCCCGCCAGGTGTCCGAGGCGAACAGCCAGGCCAGCTCCCGGTAGGAGCGTGACACATGGCCCGGCGCCTCGGCGGTGATGTCGAAGTAGGCGCCCCGGCTCGCCGCGTACGCACCCCAGTCGTCGGCGTGGATCACGATCGGCCGATCCAGGTTGGCGTAGTCGAACATCAGGGCCGAATAGTCGGTGACCAGCACGTCGGAGGCGAGCATCAGGTCCTCGACGTGCGGCTCGTCCGTCGCGTCGACGAGCACACCGCGCGCGTGCAGATCGGCGAGGCCGAGCCCGCGCGCCGTGCCGGTGGCGAGGGTCGGGTGCAGACGTACGACGAGGGTGTGCCCGGCACCGAGGTCCGCGGCGAACCGGGCCAGGTCGATCCGGTCGACGTGCCCGCCCCGGCGGTACTCGCGGCGGGTCGGCGCATACAGTACGACGGTGTTCCCGGCGGGGATGCCGAGCCGCGCCCGCACGGCCTCGGCGTGCTCCGCAGGCGGAGCGACCAGCACGTCGTTGCGCGGACTGCCCGACCGCAGCGAGGTGAAGTGGCAGGGGTACGCCCGGTCCCACACCAGCTCGGAGTGCCGGTTGGCGACCAGGCTCAGATCCCAGCGGTCGGCGCGGTGCAGCATCTTCGGCACGCTGAAACCGTGCCGGGCACCCGGCTTGGTCAGCAGGTCGGCACCCATGTACTTGAGCGGTGTGCCCTGGTGGGTGTGCACATGGACCTGGCCGGGGCGTTTGACCAGGGAGCCCGGCCAGTTGACGTTGTTCACCCAGTACGTGGCCCGCGCCATGACCGCGTGGTACTCCCGCGAGCCCGGCGTCACAAAGTCGGTGCCGGGCGGCAGCGACTCCACCGCGTCCTCCCGGACCACCCACACCCCGCGGATGTGCGGCGCGAGTTCGCAGGCCTTGGCGTGGATCGCGGCCGGGTCGCCGTGCACGCCCGCGTGGTGGGTGGCCGAGTAGACGGCCAGGCGCGGATCGAGGGGGAGCCTCGACTGGGCTGCGTACCAGGTGCGTTGGGCCGCCGCCGATGCCTTGCCGACCGTACGCCGTTTGCCCGCCCCGGCGATCCTGCGCAGACCGCGGACCCCGCGCAGTGCCGCGTACGAGACGTACGGCGAGCTCGCCAGGAGCCGCATCTCGGTGCCGCGCGGGCCGTCCGGCGGGATGAAGTCCTCAGGGCAGTGACGGCGGTGGAAGGAGCGCATCTCGCGGTAGAAGGCGGAGCGGTCCGAAGGGGTCACCCGGTCCTCGCGGGCGATCACGAACAGCATGTGGTCCAGGGCCCGTTCGAAGAGAAGGGGCCGCGCCCAGGCGAGGTCCTCGCGCTCCTCCAGGAACGCGAACAGCCCCTCGTACTGCGGAAAGATGTCGAAGTGCCTGCGCCCCGGCGTCTTGGTGATCGCGCCCTGCCGGCGCTGCCGGTACTCGACGCCGATCCGGTTGAGGCAGGCGATACGGTCGGCCAGCACCATCGAGCGGTAGGTGACCGGCGCGTCCTCGTACAGGCCCGGCGCGTACTGCAGACCGTGCTCCTGGAAGAAGGAACGCCGGTACGCCTTGTTCCAGGCGACCAGGAACAGATGGGCGTACTGCGGGCTCTCACGGAGGCTGAAGACGTCCTGGCCCGCGGCGGCCAGCAGCTCGGAGGCGTCGCTCGGGCCGCCCCGGCCCCACCAGTGGGTGCGTACGTGGTCGAAGACCAGGATGTCGGGGTCCTCGGCCGACTTCAGCCGGTCGGCGACCGCGCCGAGGAGGCCCGGCGTGTAGTGGTCGTCGCTGTCGAGGAAGAGGACGTAGTCGCCGCGCGCCTCGGCCAGCCCGGCGTTGCGGGCCCGGCCGAGACCGACGTTCTCGGGCAGGTGCAGCACCCGCACCCGCGCGTCGCGTGCCGCGTACTCGTCGAGGATCGCGCCGCAGCCGTCGGGCGAGCGGTCGTCGACGGCGATCACCTCGAAGTCGGGATACGACTGTCCGAGCACCGAGTCGATGCACTCGCGCAGGAAGCCCTGCACCTTGAAGACGGGGACGATGATGCTGAAGCGGGGCACGGGTTTCAGTTCCTCACAAGGGCGGGGACCGGGGCCGGGGTGCGCTCGGCGAGCGGGATCACGGGCGGGATCGACTCGGGCGGCTCGCCCAGCAGCACCCGGCGCACGACCCGCTCGGCGGCGCGTCCGTCGTCGAACTGGCAGAACCGCTCACGGAAGGCGGCCCGTGCCGCCGTCGACTCCTCTCCCGCCCAGGAGCCGTCACGAAAGACCCGGGCCAGCTCCTCGGGCGTGCGGGCCACCGGCCCCGGCGGGTGGTCCATCAGGTCGAAGTAGACGCCACGGGTCTCCCGGTAGACGTCCCAGTCGTCGGCGTACACCACGACGGGCCGGTCCAGGTTGGCGTAGTCGAACATGATCGACGAGTAGTCGGTGATCAGCGCGTCCGCGGCCAGGCACACGTCCTCGGAGGAGCGGTGCGCGGTCACGTCGATGATCCGGCCGGTGCTCCGCGCCTTGCCCTGGTCGTAGAAGTAGTGGGCGCGCAGCAGGACGACCACGTCCTCGCCGGCCTCCTCGCAGAAGGCCTCCAGGTCCAGGCCCGTCTCGAAGCCCGTGTGGTAGTCGCGATGGGTGGGCGCGTACAGGACGGCCGTCCTGCCCTCGGGGACCCCGAGCTCCCGCCGGACACGGGCCACGTCGTCCGCGGTCGCCGTGTAGTACACGTCGTTGCGCGGATAGCCGTACTCGAGCGTCTCGTGCGCGGCGGGGTAGGCCCGCTCCCACATCTCGGTGGAATGGCGGTTGGAGGTGAGGTTGTAGTCCCAGCGGTCGATACGGGCGAGCAGCTTGGCGAAGCTGCCGGTCGCCGAGGCCACGACGGGATAGGTCGCCTGGTCGACGCCCATCTTCTTCAGCGGGGTGCCGTGCTGGGTCGACAGGTGGACGCTGCCCGGGCGCTTGACGACGGCGTCCGCGAAGTTGGCGTTGTTGACGAGGTACTTGGCGGCGGCCAGCACGTCCCAGTACTTCGTGCTGCCGATGACCGCGTACTCGATGCCCTCCGGCATGGTGTGTTCCTGGCCCGGTTCGACGAGGAACACCGAGCGCAGGTGCGGGGCGAGTTCGCGGGCCTTGGCGTGGATCGCGGCCGGGTTGCAGGCATAGCCGCGGCCCCAATAGGCGCAGTAGACGACGAGGTTGGGGTCCAGCGGGCGGCGCAGGTTCCGCGCGTACCGCAGGCGTGTGCGCACCATGTGGGGCCGCGGCAGGCGCTCGGCCGCCTTCACCGCCGCCTGGTTGGCCTCCCGCAGGGCACGGAACGCCGTGTACGCCCCGGCCGCCAGCAGCCGGTGCTGCAGGCCGAGGCTGCCGGGCGGCGTCCGGTGGCCGACGGGGCGGTGCCGGCGGTACAGCCTGCTCGCCAGCCGGAAGAAGGCGCGGCGTCTGCCGGACAGCCGCCTGGGGTGCGCGGCGGTCTTCAGCACGGCCGCGAAGAGCTGCTCGAACAGCGGGGCCGACCGTTCGCAGGGCAGGTCCAGTTCCGCGGCGCGGGTGAGCACCAGGTCGGTCTGGGCGAGGAGTTCGAGGTGGTGCTCCCCGGGGAGGGCGAGCCGGCTGCCCTGTCTGCGCGCCAGGTGCCGTACGACGACCTGGCGCAGCACCGCGGCCTTCTCCGCTGCCAGCGTGACCAGGCCGCCGAAGCCCACATCGGTGAAGTGGCCGTCCGGGAAGCCGATGCGCTGCTCGACCAGGAAGGCCCGGCGGTAGGCCGCGCTCCACGCCGGGAGCTGCACGCCCGTCAGCTGCGGCACCTCCTCGGGGGAGAAGGCGCCCGCCGGAGTCTTCGGCAGGAGCAGCGCGGCCGGGTTGGTCGGCTCGCCCTCCCACCAGGGCACGCGCTCGTGCTCCATGTACAGGACGTCCACGTCACCCGTCTCGGCCAGGCGGGCGTCCACGGCCGCCAGGGCGCCGGGGACGAGGGCGTCGTCGCAGTCGAGGAACAGCAGATACGTGCCGGTCGCCGCCCGCATCCCGGCGTTGCGCGCCCCGGACAGACCGGCCGTGGGGGGCGAGTGCACCGTGGTCATCCGGGAGTCCCGCTCGGCGTACCCGTCGACGACGTCCGCCGCGGGCGTGCCGGGGCCGTCGCAGACCGGGATCAGCTCGAAGTCGCCGAAGGACTGTGCGAGCACGGAGTCCAGCGCCTGGGACAGCCGGCCTGCCACCCCATGGGACGGGACGATGATGCTGAAGCGGGGCATGCTGCTCTTTCTGTCGTTTCTGCCGATGTTCTTGCGGGGCCCGGATACGGCTCAGCGGAGGCGTCCCGGCCGGCCTGTGGGACGCCAGGTGGACGGCCGGCTCGGTGTGGGCCGCGACGGGCTGGAGGGCATGCGAACTCCCCGGAGTGAGAACGGCATTCAGAGGCTGTCGGTGACGGTCAGCGGGCCGCCGGGTTGCGGCACGGTCGCCTGCGGGGAGCGCGCGAGGGTCGCGGCCGCGGAGGGCACGGGGTGGCGCTCGGCGAGCGGGATCACCGGCGGCAGGTCGGTCTGGCCCAGGACGACACGGCGTACGACACGCTCGGCGGCGCGTCCGTCGTCGTACGGGCAGAACCGCTCGCGGAACGCGGCCCGCAACTGGGCCGAGCGGGAGCCGCGCCAGTGGCCGGTGGCGAAGATGTCGATCAGCTCGTCCTCGCTGCGGGCGACCGCGCCCGGCGGGAAGGCGCGCACGTCGAAGTAGGTGCCGCGAGCCGCCTCGTACGCCGCCCGGTCGTCGTCGGCGGAGTGGAGCACGATCGGGCGGTCCAGGCCCGCGTAGTCGAACATCAGGGACGAGTAGTCCGTGAGCAGGGCGTCCGAGGCCAGGCAGAGGGACTCGACGCCGGGGTGGCCGCTCACGTCGATGATCCTGGCACTCTGCGGGACGGGGCTCTCGGTGCGGGCGAGGACGACGTAGCGGGGGCCCAGGCGGCGCAGGACGCGTTCCAGGTCCAGGGGGGAGCGCTGGGTGCGGCGGTAGTCGCGGTGGGCGGGGGCGTAGAGGATAGCGACGCTGTCCTCGGGGATGCCGAGGGACTCACGCAGGCGGATGACGTCGTTCGACGTGGCCTTCTGGAACACGTCGCCCCGCGGGGAGCCGTATTCGAGCGTGGTGTAGCTGCCCGGGTAGACCCGCTCCCAGGTGAGGGTGGAGTGGCGGTTCGCCGACAGGACGTAGTCCCATTTGTCGACGTCGTCGAGAAGCCCTTCGAAGTCCAGGTCACGCGCCGCGGCCGGGCGTTCCTGCAGGTCGAGGCCCGTGTGTCCGAGCGGGGTGCCCTCCAGGGTCTGGACCAGGACCTGCCGGCGGCGCTTGACCAGGCGGGGCTCGAAGCGGGTGTCGCTGACGAGGTACTTGGAGCGGGCCAGGGCCGTCCAGTAGGCGGCCGTGCCGGGGCGGGCGAGCCAGGACGTGCGGACGTGCGGCGCGAAGGCGCGGAAGGCCTCCTCCAGGGCGCCCGGGTTGCAGCCGTGCTCGCGGCCGTCGTACGTGGTGAAGACGGCGCGGTCGGCGCGCAGGGGCAGCCGGAGCTGGATGCGGTAGTGCACACGCAGCGCCGTCGCCCTTGCGGTGCGCAGGAGTTTGACGCACAGCTTGACCGTCCTGCGGCGCAGGGCCGCCGCCAGCTGCAGTGAGCGGTAGGTGCGGTGCAGGCCCCAGCGGATCAGGGTGTGGCGGAGGCGGGAGCCCAGCGGGACGGGCGGGCCGGGCACGCGGTAACGGCGGTAGTGGGCGCGGGCCTTGCGCAGGAAATCGGCGCGGGAACCTCGGGGGAGGCGTTCGCGGTGGGAGAACACCTTCGTCAGGTGGTTGACCATACGGCGGAACAACAGCGGCCGCCAGCGGGCGAGTTCGGGGCGCTCGTCGAGGAACGCGAAGACACGGTCGTACTGTTCGAAGAGGTCGAAGTGCTTACGGCTGGTGGTGGAGAGGATGTTGCCCTGGCGGCGCTGCCGGTAGTGCACGCACACCCGGTCGAGGGTCGTGATGGACTCCGCGGCCATCAGCACCGGGAACGTCCACGGGGTGTCCTCGTAGTAGCCGGGCGGGAAGGTGAAGCCCTCGCGCTCGATGAACTCCCGCCGGTACGCCTTGTTCCAGGCCACCATCAGCAGCTTCAGCAGGCCCGGGCGGTCCTCCAGGCGGAAGGGGGCCGCGCCCTGCTCGGTGAGCTGGTCGGCGACGACGTTGCGGACGGTCTCGCCCGACCAGAACGTGCGCGCGTAGTCGTAGACGACGACGTCCGGTTCGCCCGTCTCCTTCAGACGGTCGGCGATGGCGCGCAGTGCATGCGGGGTGAGCGCGTCGTCCCCGTCCAGGAAGACCAGGTAGTCGCCGCTCGCCCGCTCCAGGCCCGCGTTGCGGGCGCGGCCCAGGCCCTGGTTCTCGGTCAGGTGCACGGGGTGGACGCGCGGGTCGCGGGCCGCGAACTCGTCGATGATCGCGCCGCTTCCGTCCGGCGAGCAGTCGTCGACCGCGATCAGTTCGAGATCGGGATACGACTGCGACAGCACCGATTCCAGGCATTCGTGCAGATACGCCTGAACCTGGTACGCGGGGACGATGACACTGAACCTGGGCAAGGCACATCCATGGGGTCGGCGCGGACGACGGGGCCTTGCCCGGGAACGGCCGATGGAGTGACTTGGTTACGGTGCCTGCGGCATACGGGGGATCCTGGGTGAACGGAAGGGGGCGGGACCGTAACGTCCCGCCCCCTCCAGCACGTTGTCCTCCAGGGCTATTTGACGGCTCCCGCCATGACCCCGGAGACGAACTGCCGCTGGAACGCGAAGAACACGACCAGCGGGATCACCATCGAGATGAACGCGCCGGGTGCCAGGACGTCGACGTTGTTGCCGAACTGGCGTACCTGCGTCTGCAGGGCGACCGTGATCGGCTGGCTGTCGGCGTTGGTGAACACCAACGCCACCAGCATGTCGTTCCACACCCACAGGAACTGGAAGATCGCCAAGCTCGCGATCGCCGGACCGCCGAGCGGCATCACGACCCGGAAGAACAGGCGCAGTTCGCCCGCGCCGTCCAGGCGGGCCGCCTCCAGCAGCTCTCTCGGGATCTCCGCGAAGAAGTTCCGCAGCAGGAACACCGCGAACGGCAGACCGAAGCCGACGTGGAAAAGGATCACCCCGAAGATGGACCCGAACAGGCCGATCTTGCCGAACAGTTCGGCGATCGGAATCAGCGCCACCTGCACCGGCACAACGAGCAGGCCGACCACGCCCAGGAACCACCAGTCGCGGCCGGGGAACTCCATCCAGGCGAACGCATAGCCCGCGAGGGAGCCGATCACGACCACGAGAATCGTCGCCGGCAGCGTGATCAGCGCCGTGTTCACCAGGGAGTTGGTGATGTCGCTGTTCTCCAGCAGCTTCTGGTAGCTGTCGAAGGTGAGTGAGGAGGGCTTGGAGAAGACGTTCCACCAGCCGTTCGCGCCGATGTCCTCCGGGGCCCGCAGCGAGGAGACGAGCAGACCGAAGGTCGGCACCAGCCAGAACAGGCCGACGATGATGAGGAACACCCGCAGCAGACCACCGCTGACCCCCTCGGTGAGCCGCGAGCCCAGGGACCTCTTCGCCCTGACGGCCGTGACGGGCGGCGCCGCCTTCCTGAGACTTCCGGCATGCGTCGTCATCGCCGTACCTCCCGCTTCAGCCGGCGAACGTTGAACCACATCACCGGAATCACCAGCAACAGCAGGAACACGGCGATGGCGCTCGCGATGCCCGGCTGGTCCTCGGAGAAGCCCTTGCGGTACAGCTCCAGGGCGAGCACGTTCGCGTCGTCCTGGGAGGAGTTCGGGGCGATGATGAAGACCAGGTCGAAGATCTTCAGCACATTGATCATCAGGGTGACCGTGACGACCGCGAGGACGGGTGCCAGCAGCGGCACCGTGACCCTTCTGAACACCTGCCACTCGCTCGCCCCGTCGACGCGGGCGGCCTCCAGGAGTTCACGCGGCATCCCCGCGAGCCCGGCCGCGATCAGCACCATCGCGAAGCCCGCCCACATCCAGATGTACGACCCGATGATGGCCGGCGTGACCAGCGACGGGCCCAGCCAGTCCAGGCCGTTGTACGGCTCCTTGAAGTTGCTCGCCGGCAGCCGCAGCTGTGCTCCGTCGGCCTTGGCGGGCAGCGTGAACGTGCCGTCGCCGGCGGCCTTGGCGGACGCGACCACCTTGCCGTCCTTGACGGCCTCGACCCGCATGCCGGAGTAGCCCAGCTCGGACGGGTCGACCCCGCCGAGCTTGCCGACGCCCTTGCCGCGCGTGAAGTCCTGCCAGGCCGTGCCGGTGATCTTCCCCGGATCCGGCTTCGCCTGTACGGCCTTCTTGGCGCTGCCGGGCATCTGGTCGGGGGCGACGCCGACAAGGGGAAGGGCGACCGAATCCCCGGTGTGGACCGTCGTCCTGGTGATGAAGCCGCCGCCCTGAGCCGTCAGCGGCGACTGGCGGCCCGGGTGCGCCTTGGGGAACGCCGAGGACTCGGCGAACGTGTCGTGGACGCCCACCCACACCGCGTTGGCGACCCCCTTCTCCGGGTCCTGGTCGTACACCAGGCGGAAGATGATGCCCGCCGCCAGCATCGAGATCGCCATCGGCATGAAGACGACCAGCTTGAACGCCGTGCCCCAGCGCACGCGTTCGGTCAGCACCGCGAAGATCAGGCCCAGCGCGGTCGAGATCGTCGGCGCGAACACCACCCAGATGATGTTGTTCTTCAGGGCGGTGCGGATGCCGTCGTCGGTGAACAGGGCCTTGTAGTTGTCGAAACCGGCGAAACCGTCGCCGGAGGAGTTGTAGAAGCTGCGGACGATCGAGTACCCGATCGGGTAGACCACGAGCGCGCCGAGCAGCACCAGCGCGGGCAGCAGGAACATCGCTGCCACGGTCTTCCGGGTGCCGGTCACGCTCTTGCGCTTCGGGGCAGCAGGGGTGGGTGGCACCCCTGCCGCCGTGGCCGACGTCATGGCCGGATCAGCTCCCGCTGCCGTATGCCGCCGCCGCGTCCTTCTCCAACTTCGCCTGCGTGCCCGCGACGTCCGTCGGGTTCTTCAGGAAGTCCTGGAGGTCCTTCCACTCGCCCTTGCCCGGCGTGCCGCCGAAGGCCTGCGGGGCCTGGTCGGACATGTCGAAGCGGAAGTTGTCGCCCGAGTCGATCAGCGCCTTGGCGATCGTCTGCTGGACCTGGTTCGGATACGCCGAGTTCGGCACGTTCTTGTTCGGCGAGAGGTAGCCGCCCAGCTTCGCCTGGATGGTCGCTGCGTCCTCGGAGGCCAGGAACTTCGTCAGTGCCTGCGCGCCCTTGGAGTCCTTGAAGATCACCGCCGCGTCACCGCCGGTCACCACCGGTGCGGTGGCACCGACGGTCGGGAACGGGAACACCTTCGCGTCCGTGCCGATCTTCGCCTTGGTCTGCGCGATGTTGACCTGGACGAAGTCGCCCTCGTACACCATCGCCGACTTCGGCTGGTCGCCACCGGTGAAGGTGTTGGTGACGGAGTCGGTGAACGAGGTCTGCAGCGCACCGCTCGGGCCGCCCGCGACGTAGTCCTTCTTGCCCCAGATCTGGGCGAGAGTGGTGAGCGCCTGCTTGACGGACGGATCCGTCCACTTGATCTTGTGCTGGGCGAGCTGGTCGTACTTCTCCGGTCCGGCCTGCGACAGATAGACGTTCTCGAACCAGTCGGTGCCCGGCCAGCCGTCGGCGCCGGCCACGGAGAAGGGGGTGACGCCGGAGTCGTAGACCGTCTGCGCGGTGGTCAGCAGGTCCTTCCAGGTCTTGGGCTCCTTCGCGCCCGCGTTCGCGAAGACCTTGGCGTTGTACCAGATCAGCGACTTGTTGGCGGCCTTGTAGTAGACGCCGTACTGCTTGCCGCCCACCTTCCCGATGTCCTGCCAGCCCTGTGAGTAGTTCTTGGCCAGCTCCGACTGGACGTCGGCGTTCACCGGCTTTGCCCAGCTCTTGTCCACCGCCTGCTTGATGGCGCCGGGCTGCGGAAGCATCGCGACGTCCGGCGGCTTGCCGCCCGCGATCTTCGAACCGAGGAAGTTGATGATCGGGTCCTGAGCCGGCACGAAGGTGACCTTGGCCCCCGTGCGCTTCTCGAACTCCGAGAGCACCGCCTTGAAGTTCTTCTGCTCGGCGCCGGTCCACACGGCGGCGACCTCGAGACTTACGCCGTTCAGTTTGGGGAGCGTGACGGTGGCGCCGGTCTCCTTGCCGCCTCCTCCGCCGTTGTCCTTCTTGTCGTTGCCGCCGCAGCCCGTGAGTGCCAGCGCGAGTGCCGCCGCCAGGAGGGCGGCTGCGGATTTGGCGGCCCTGCGTGTCCGGTAGTTGCTGCTCGTGCTGCGCATCACTGCCCCGTTCTGCGATCTTCGTCGAACGTTGAGCGCTGTCCCGTGTGATCTGGTCTACGCCCGTGGGGTGGGGTCGGCAAGTGTGCGTCCGCTGTCAACCGGGGATTCGTGACCGCCTCGTGACCGGGCGTTCGGTGTAGGTGTGACTCTTGCTGGGGGCTGCCGCCCCCAGACCCCCGCTTCGGCCTGAGCGGCCTCGTCCTCAAGCGCCGGACGGGCTGGGTTGCTCTGGACGTGGGCTGAAATGTGCCGAGCCCGAAACGCGGCCTGGCCGCGCGAAGCGAGGCCTAAAGAAGCGAAGGAACCTCCGTCGCCGCGACCTCTCGCGCCGCTCGCTCCAATGCGCTGGCCAGCAGGGCCAGGTCCGTCGGGCCGTTGCCCAGTTCTCGTACGGGTCGGCGGGTCGGGGGGTCGCCCATGCGCTGCCAGTCCAGGGGGACGACCGTGGGGCGGAGGGTGGCCGTGCGGGGGATGCGGCCCGTGACGCGGCCGCCCTGGAAGAGGGTCGTCCGGCCGTCGGGGCGAGTCAGGCTGCCGCGGCCCGGTGCCGGGTCGTCAGGGCCGCTGCCCGGGGCGTCGAGGGTCACCCGGAGGGTGGCCTTCCGGGCCGGTTCCGTGTCCGCCGTACGGCCGCCGGGGGCGGTCGCGGCCACCAGGTGGACGCCGAGTCGCTCGCCCTCGCGGGCCACCGCCTCCAGCGCCCGCATGACGGAACCCGCGGCCGGTCGGCCCGGTGAGCCGAGTGCGGGGGAGACCAGGGCGTCCAGGTCGTCCACGACCACCACCAGCCGGGGGAGGGGCGGTGCGGCCTCTGTCTGCCGGCGCGCCGCTCCCGGACGCAGCCGTATCGTCGAGCTGGGCGGGGAGTCCAGGTCGCCGGTTGCGTTCGTGCCGGTCGCCCGCTGGGTCACCATGCGGCCCGACAGCTCCCGGCCCGTGTGCCACTCGGCGAAGGTGGAGCGGCCCAGCAGCTCGGCCCGGCGTTTCAGCTCGGCGCTCAGGGATTGGGCGAACTCCCGCATGCGGACGGGGTCGTTGGCGGTGAGGTGGGTCGTGACGTGCGGGACGTCCGTGCAGACCCGTAGGCCGTCGCCGCTTGCGGAGGGCGCACCCCCGGTGCCCACGCTGTCCCGGCCGTCCATCAGGACGATGCCCAGCCGGTCGGGGCGCTCGGCCGCGGCCAGCGAGGCGACCACGGCCCGCAGCAGCTCCGTACGCCCGCTGCCTGCAGGGCCCTCGATCAGCAGGTGCGGGCCGTCGGCGGCGAGGTCCGCGCTGACCGGGCCGCGCGGACCGGCGCCGAGCACGGCCCAGGCACGCCCGCCGAGCGACTCCGCGTCGTCCGCCGCATCCGCCCAACGCGCCATCAGCGACGCCGGGGTGGCCCTCGCAAGCCCCAACTCGTCCAGCAGCCGCGCCGCTTGCGGCAACGGCACGGACACCCGTGCCTGCCGCTCGGTGCCGGAACCGTCCGTCCTGAGCGGTGCCAGCGCCCGCGCGAACCGCTCGGCCCAGGCGAGGGAGACGGCGTCCACGGCGGCCACCGTGCCGGGGCCTATGGGGCCGGGGTGCGGATGTGCGGTGCCACCTGTGGGCGGGGCGGTCGCCGGGGTTATGGGCACGGGCCTGGGCATGGTGTGGGTGTCGGCCGGTGACGCCGGTTCCGTGCGGTCGGCCGGGTCCACCGGCGTCGGCGGGCGTTCCGCCGCCCCGCTTCCGGGCGCTCCCGGACCGGTGCGCGCCACCCGCATCAGCCGCAGTGCCGTCGCCACGTCCCCGCTCAGCAGGGCGACCGCGCCGCAGTCCCGGAAGGCCGGTGCCACCGCGCACGCCGCCTCGTACGTCTCCGTCACCGGCGACGCGGGCGAGGCCGACACCGTCTCGGCGAGGCAGACGACATGTATCCCGGCCCGCGGTCCCTCCAGGGCCAGCCGCGCCACCGCCTCCCGCACCGCGGCGCCCCCGGGGTCGCCGTCCACGACGACCACGGTGTACGGCCCGGCGAAGCCGTCCGGCTCCGCCGCACCGTCGTCGGCATGCGCCCAGGAGGGCCTGCGGGCGGCACTGCGGGTCTGGGAATGGACGTCGGAGGTACGTGGTGCCGGCCGTGTTCCGTGCCGTGCCTCCGTCTGCTGGTCCTCCAGGCGCCGCAGCAGCTCGTCGGTGCGGGCCGTGGCCTGTTCGCGGTCGTAGGCGAGGAGGAGGCGGCAGTCCTGGCCGTGGCCGGGGCGGAGGTGGGGGAGCCAGCCGAGCCAGGACCATTCCGCGGTGCGCTCCTCCAGCGGGCGGGAGCGGTCCGCGGCGATCAGGACGATCTCCAGGGCTTCGGGGGAGTGCAGCGCGGCCAGCTGGGCGAGCACCGCACGGGCCAGCCCGGACAGCCGGGTGCGGGGGCCGGCCAGGCCCAGCGCGCCGGCCTCGCGCAGGTCCGCGGTCACCGGCACCGCGGGCAGCAGCCCGGAGCCGTCGGGCGCCGCCCGGTCCGCCGTGCCGAGCCGCACCGTGAGCGCCTCCGGGTGCCCCGGCCCGCGCTCCCACAGCCGTGGGCCGGGCCCGAGCGCCGTCAGCAGCAGCGCGGCCGGGTCGGGCCAGGCCTCCGGGAGCTGGGGGCCGGTGCGGGGGGCGGGCCCCACCGTCGTGTCGGGGGCGCCGTCCTCGTCGTACGCGTCAAGCTCGGCCGCGGCCTGCTCGCTGCGGCCGCCGGCCAGCCGTCGTGCCCACGCGGAGAGCCCCCCGCGCCTGCGCAGGCCCGGGGGCACGTCGGTCCCGCGGAGCGGGGTTCCCTTGCGCCGGCCGGTCTCGGGGGCGTCCGTGCCGTCCGGTGAGTCCCATACGACCGCACCGAAGCGGCCCGCGTGCGTGTTACTCAGGTCTGCCTGGTGATGCCCGCGCCGGTCGTCCCCGCCGACCTGCTTGTCTGCCGTGGGTCCGGGGGTTGTTCCCGGGGAAGGCGTGGTGCCGCCCGCTGCGGATGTTCCTGCGGCCCTCATCTCCATCCGCGGTGCGCCGCCCTGCTCGGGAACCAGCGGGGGTTCGGCGGAGCCGTGTCCCTGGGCGGAGGGCATGCCGCGCGAGGGGGTGGCGGAGGGATCGCCGCCGTCGGCCACGCGCGCGTGGGGCGTCGCTTCGGGTGCCGGGGTGCCGCTCCCAGGGGCCGCCGGTGTCCCGTCGGCGGCCTCCGGCTCGCGCTCGCCCACGGACGTCACCCGGACATGCCCTTCCCCGTCCGGAGCCGTAGGCACCCGAGCCCCCGGTCCCCCGGCCGGAGCAACCCGCAGCGCCGACTCTCCGATGCGGAGCAGGGCGCCCGGTGTGAAGCGCACCGGGCGGGTGCTCAGGCGGGTGCCGTCCAAGGTCGTGCCGTTCGTCGAGTCGAGGTCGGCGACCGAGACCTGGCCGTCCGCGGCGACCGTGACCGCGCAGTGGAGGCGGGAGACATCCGGGTCGTCGAGCGGGACGTCGGCGTCGGCGGAGCGGCCGATGCGGATCTCGCCGCCGTGCAGGAGGTGGACGCCGCCCGCGTCCGGACCTGCGATCACATGCAGCTGGGTCGGGGCGTCGTCCAGCTCCGGGTGCGGTTCCGGCTCGGCGGGGGCGCCCAGGGAGAGCACCGCGCCGTCGATCAACGGGGGCTCGCCGAGCGTGCTGCGGCGGTCGTCCAGACGCTCCGCGCCCGCGTACAGCACCACCGCGCCGCCGGAGGCCGAGGCGCTCGCCTCGCCCGCGACCGCCGAGGCCAGGGCCGACGCCACCGCGGCCAGGGCCGTACCGGCGGGCGCCGTCACCAGCACGTCGCAGCTCGCGGTGCGGCCCCGCGCGCGGTCGGGCGGGCCCAGGGGGTCTACGACGGTCAGCCGGATCTGCATCGCCGTCAGCGGTCCCTTCTGCGCGGGTCTGCGCGGGCGCGGACTACCCCCCACCCCACACGAGCACATCGGCCAGTACTGGTACTCAAGGCATCCTCGCACCTGCCACTGACAACGCGCCCGTCCCTCAGGGGCAAGTGATCTTGAATGGTCGGCTCTGCCCGCAAAAGTGCCTGACAGATGACACAGCGCAGACCGCTTGAGATCGGTCACGCCCGCTTCGGGCAACCGGCGGACCAAGTCGAGCGTCTTTCCTTCGAACATGCACGGGGAGGCGTACGTAAGACGCTGGGACGGCGACAGGTCGGTGCCGCGCACAGCGGCACTACAGTGGGTCGGAACGGTAAGCAAGCAGCAGGGAGCACATGACGTGCGGCCGGTAGGCAGCAAGTATCTGCTCGAGGAGCCGCTCGGTCGCGGCGCCACGGGCACCGTCTGGCGGGCCCGCCAGCGAGAGACCGCGGGGGCCGAGGCCGCCGTGGCCGGTCAGCCCGGCGAGACCGTCGCGATCAAGGTCCTGAAGGAAGAACTCGCGAACGACGCGGACATCGTGATGCGCTTCCTCAGGGAGCGCTCCGTGCTGCTGCGTCTGACCCACCCGAACATCGTCCGGGTCCGCGACCTCGTCGTAGAGGGCGATCTGCTGGCACTGGTCATGGACCTCGTCGAGGGCCCCGACCTGCACCGCTACCTGCGCGAGAACGGCCCCTTCAGCCCCGTGGCCGCGGCCCTGCTCACCGCCCAGATCGCCGACGCGCTCGCCGCCAGCCACGCCGACGGCGTCGTGCACCGCGACCTGAAGCCCGCCAACGTCCTGCTCAAGCAGGACGGCGGCCAGATGCACCCCATGCTCACCGACTTCGGCATCGCGCGCCTGGCCGACTCCCCGGGCCTGACCCGCACCCACGAGTTCGTCGGCACGCCCGCGTACGTCGCACCGGAGTCCGCCGAGGGCCGCCCGCAGACCTCCGCCGTCGACATCTACGGCGCGGGCATCCTGATGTACGAGCTGGTCACCGGCCGTCCCCCGTTCGGCGGCGGCTCGGCCCTGGAAGTACTGCACCAGCACCTGAGCGCCGAGCCGCGCCGCCCGTCCACGATTCCGGACCCGCTCTGGACGGTCATAGAGCGCTGTCTGAGCAAGAACCCGGACGAAAGGCCCAGCGCCGAGAACCTCGCGCGCGCCCTGCGCGTCGTCGCCGAGGGCGTCGGTGTGCACGCGAACGCCGCGCAGATCGCCGCCGCGGAGGCCGTCGGCACCCTGCTGGCCCCCGACCCGATGCCGGCCGCCGTCCCCGGCTCGGCCGACCCCACGCAGGTCCTGCAGCACGGAGCGGGCGCGTACGACCCGAACGCGGCGACCAGCTTCCTGCCCCACACCGGAGGACCGGGCCCGGCGGGCGCCGCCGACCCGACCGCCGTACTCCCGAACACCGGGGCCGCGGACCCGACCGCCGTCATGCCGCCGGTGCCCCAGGGGCAGCCGGGGCAGCAGCCCGAGCAGCCGCACCCCTGGCAGAACCAGCTGCGCGCCGCCCGCGACCGCAACGAGCAGACGCAGGTCCAGCAGTACCTCGACCCGAACGAGGACCCGCTGCGCCGCCGCCCCCAGCGGCAGGTCGCCCGCCCGCAGCAGCAGCGACCCCAGCAGCAGCGACCTCAGCAGGCGTACGGCTATCCGCAGCAGCAACAGCCGCAGCAGTACGCCCCGCCGCAGCCCCAGCAGCCTCAGCGGCACGCGCCCCCGCAGGAGCCGCAGCGGCCCGCGCGTGAGCCTCGCCGGTCGCGAGAGCCCAGCCCCAACCGGATGAAGATCCCCGGGCTCGGCTGTCTGAAGGGCTGCCTGTTCACGATCGTCATCCTGTTCGTCGCGGGCTGGCTGGTCTGGGAGCTCAGCCCGCTGCAGGACTGGCTCCACACGTCCAGGGGCTACTGGCAGCAGCTGAGCCACATGTACGACGTCGCGAGCGGCTGGATCGGGAAACTGGGCGACCTGGTCGGCAGCAAAGGCGGCAACTGAGCAGCGAGCTTGGTGATTTGTCGACACCTGGCGGGTGATTTCCGTCTCTGCGGTGAAGGTTGGCTCCTCGGGCGCGTAGTTTTGGCGACACACGCGTCCCGTAGGAGCAGTCTTGGCACGGAAGATCGGCAGCCGGTACACCGCGAACCAGATTCTGGGGCGGGGCAGCGCCGGCACGGTGTGGCTGGGTGAGGGGCCCGAGGGACCCGTCGCCATCAAGCTGCTGCGCGAGGATCTCGCGTCCGACCAGGAACTCGTCGGCCGCTTCGTGCAGGAACGCACGGCGCTGCTCGGTCTCGACCACCCGAACGTCGTCTCCGTACGCGATCTGGTGGTGGACGGCAACGACCTCGCGCTGGTCATGGACCTCGTACGCGGCACCGACCTGCGCACCCGCCTCGACCGCGAACGCCGGCTGGCGCCCGCGGCGGCGGTGGCGATCGTGGCCGACGTCGCGGACGGGCTCGCGGCCGCGCACGCCGCAGGGGTCGTGCACCGCGACGTCAAGCCGGAGAACGTGCTCCTCGACATGCAGGGCCCCCTGGGCCCCGGCGGCTCCCACCCCGCCCTCCTGACCGACTTCGGCGTCGCGAAGCTCATCGACTCCCCGCGCCGCACCCGCGCGACGAAGATCATCGGCACCCCGGACTACCTGGCCCCGGAGATCGTCGAGGGCCTGCCCCCGCGCGCGGCGGTCGACATCTACGCCCTCGCGACCGTCCTCTACGAGCTGCTGGCGGGCTTCACCCCGTTCGGCGGCGGACACCCCGGCGCCGTGCTGCGCCGTCACGTCACGGAGACGGTGGTCCCGCTCCCGGGGATCCCGGACGAGCTCTGGCAGCTCCTCGTGCAGTGCCTGGCCAAGGCGCCGGCCTCCCGGCTGCGCGCCTCGGAGCTGGGCGCCCGGCTGCGGGAACTGCTGCCGCTGGTCGCGGGGATGCCGCCGCTGGACGTGGACGAGCCGGACACGGAGCCGACGGAGGAGCCGGAGACGACGGCCGGGGAGGCCGCGGCCCCGGCCCGCGAACGGGTACGGCGTGGCGCGGTCCCTCTGGTACCGGGCGCGAAGCCGGCCGACTCCAACCGGGACACCCATACGTCGATGAGGGTCCCGGCGCCGGACGAGCTGGCCGGCGGCGCCCGCGGCACGGCCCGGGTGCCTCGGCCGACGGGCGCACCGCGGCCGGGTTCCGCACGGCACCGCGCCGTGACGCGTCGGCGGCGGATGGTGCTGGGGACGGCCGCGGCACTGCTGGTGGCGGCGGCCGGGGTGGGGACGTGGCTGGCCACCTCGGGGGACGACGCAGGGGCGACTCCGCAGGACTCGAAGCACTCGGCACCGGCTTCACCCTGAGCTCTCCAGTGCCGGTCCGCATCATTCAGCCCGTCCGGCGTTTGAGGACGAGGCCGTTCAGGCCGAAAGCGGGGGGTCTGGGGGCGGCAGCCCCAGCTCGACGGCCACGACAGCGCCGGGTACTGCCAGGCTGCGACTGCCCGACACGGCTCACCCGGCGGAGCCGTTACGCTGGAGGCGTGGCAGTCGTCGATGTATCCGAAGAGCTCAAGTCCCTCTCCTCGACCATGGAGTCGATCGAGGCCGTTCTGGACCTCGACAAGCTGAGGGCAGACATCGCCGTGCTCGAGGAGCAGGCGGCCGCGCCGTCCCTGTGGGACAACCCGGACGAGGCGCAGAAGATCACCAGCAAGCTGAGCCACCTGCAGGCCGAGGTCAGGAAGGCCGAGGCGCTGCGCGGGCGGATCGACGATCTCGCCGTGCTCTTCGAGATGGCCGAGGAGGAGGACGACCCGGACACCCGCGCCGAGGCCGAGTCCGAGCTCACCTCCGTCAAGAAGGCGCTGGACGAGATGGAGGTCCGGACGCTCCTGAGCGGCGAGTACGACTCCCGTGAGGCGCTCGTCAACATCCGCGCCGAGGCCGGTGGCGTCGACGCCGCCGACTTCGCCGAGAAGCTGCAGCGGATGTATCTGCGCTGGGCGGAGCAGAAGGGCTACAAGACCGAGCTCATCGAGACGTCGTACGCGGAAGAGGCCGGCATCAAGTCGACCACCTTCGCCGTGCAGGTGCCGTACGCCTACGGCACACTCTCGGTCGAGCAGGGCACCCACCGGCTCGTACGTATCTCGCCCTTCGACAACCAGGGGCGGCGCCAGACCTCCTTCGCGGGCGTCGAGGTGCTCCCCGTGGTCGAGCAGACCGACCACATCGAGATCGACGAGTCCGAGCTGCGCGTGGACGTGTACCGCTCCTCGGGCCCCGGCGGCCAGGGCGTCAACACCACCGACTCCGCGGTGCGCCTCACCCACCTCCCCACCGGCATCGTCGTCTCCTGTCAGAACGAGCGGTCGCAGATCCAGAACAAGGCCACCGCGATGAACGTCCTCCAGGCCAAGCTCCTTGAGCGCCGCCGCCAGGAGGAGCAGGCCAAGATGGACGCCCTGAAGGGCGACGGCGGCAACTCCTGGGGCAACCAGATGCGTTCGTACGTCCTGCACCCGTACCAGATGGTCAAGGACCTGCGCACCGAGTTCGAAGTCGGCAACCCCGAGGCCGTGTTCAACGGTGAGATCGATGGGTTCCTCGAGGCGGGTATTCGCTGGCGCAAGCAGCAAGAGAAGTAACTTTGTCGACTTGCCAACTGCCGCCCATCGGGCGGCAGTTGCTGTTTGTCTGGGTTTTACATCACACTCACAGGTTCCAACTCGATGTAAACAAGACGCAAGTGGACATTGCGCCCGCAACGCCCTTGACGTTGCTTTGAAAAATGGGAAGGGTAAAGCGCGGCATGCGTATCTCTGGGGCGCATGTGAACCGGGGGAATTTTGCATCGCAGTCACCTCCGTCGATCACGGCCCCCGAGCGCCGCCCAACTGACGAGCAGCTACTGGGGGTAGCAAACACATGACGAACAAGACGCGGATCCGTGTCGCGCGGATCGCGGCCGGTGCGGTGATCGCCGCCGGCGCCTCGCTGACCGCTGCGGGTGTCGCATCCGCCGACGACTGCGGTCTTCTGGGCATCTGCATCACGCCGGTGCCGACCGACCCGGTGCCGACGGACCCGGCTCCGACCGGTCTGCCGACGGACCCGCCGACGGACCTTCCGACCGACCCGACGGAGCCCACCGGCGACCCGACCGAGCCGACGGAGGAGCCGCCCACCACTCCGCCCACGGACAACCCGACCTCCGAGCCGACCAACCCGGGCAACGGCAACGGCAACGGCAATGGCAACGGGAACGGGAACGGCAACGGCAACGGGAACAACGGTGGTGGCAACTCCAACACCAACCCCGACGGCAACTCCGGCACCTCTGCCCAGGACGAGGGCTCCTCGGCCCTGACCGACACCGGTTCGGACACCTCGACGCAGACCCAGGGCAACGGTCAGCAGCTCGCCGAGACCGGCGCCGGCCAGACGACCTTCCTGATCATCGGTGCGGCCACCATGATCGCCGGTGGCGTCGGCTTCCGCATTCTGCCGCGCCTCGTGGGCGGCCGTGGCGGTGCGGCTGCCTGACGGTAGCTGGGCACACACGCAACGTGTGTGACGACGTACGACGAGGGGCCCGGAGCTTGCATCGCTCCGGGCCCCTCGGGCGTCTCAGTGCCCCTGTGCCGCGCCCTACGCGGTCTGGTGGGCCAGCAGCGCCACCGCCGCGATCAGCACTGCGAGCAGTGCGATCAGCGCCATGGGGTTGAGCCCCGCGAAGAAGTTCTCCTGCTGCAGCCGCTCGCGGTTCGCGCGGCACACGGGGCACCGGCCCTCGCTCACGGGCGCCGCGCAGTTTGCGCACACCAGCCGGTCGTACGTCATGCGCTCGCCCTCCTTGCCAGTACGTTCCACTGGGAGAACGGTTCCGGGTTGCTGAACGTTCCCCTCTCTACTGTGCCAGGTTCCTCCGGAGGGTGCGCGGGGGTCGCTCTCAGGGGGTACGTGGGGGTTGTCACGCGGCTGCGGGTCGGTGGGGGCTGGTCGCGCCCCGCGGCGGAGCCGCTAATCGATACAGCCCCGCGCCCCTTACGGGGCGCTGCCGCCCGGGCCCCTTACAAAGCCCCGTACAAAAGGGCACAAGTCGTTCTCAAGCGCAACCGCTGCCTGCGCTTGTGCACCCGACTCGCGTATGGTCACGCTCATCTACCCCCGGCGACCCGTGGTGCATCCGTGATCCGATTCGACAACGTCTCCAAGGTCTACCCCAAGCAGACCCGTCCTGCACTCAGGGATGTGTCCCTGGAAGTGGAGAAGGGCGAGTTCGTGTTCCTCGTGGGGTCCTCGGGCTCCGGAAAGTCCACCTTTCTGCGGCTGATCCTCCGCGAGGAGCGGTGCAGTCACGGTCAGGTGCACGTTCTGGGCAAGGACCTCGCGCGCCTGTCCAACTGGAAGGTGCCGCAGATGCGGCGCCAGTTGGGGACGGTGTTCCAGGACTTCCGGCTGCTGCCGAACAAGACGGTGGCGGAGAACGTCGCCTTCGCGCAGGAGGTCATCGGCAAGTCGAAGGGCGAGATCCGCAAGTCCGTGCCGCAGGTGCTCGACCTCGTCGGGCTCGGCGGCAAGGAGGACCGGATGCCCGGCGAGCTGTCCGGTGGTGAGCAGCAGCGAGTGGCGATTGCGCGCGCGTTCGTCAACCGGCCCAAACTGCTCATCGCCGACGAACCCACCGGCAACCTCGACCCGCAGACCTCCGTCGGCATCATGAAGCTGCTCGACCGGATCAACCGGACCGGCACCACTGTGGTGATGGCGACGCACGACCAGAACATCGTGGACCAGATGCGCAAGCGCGTCATCGAGCTGGAGAAGGGCCGCCTCGTCCGCGACCAGGCACGCGGCGTCTACGGCTACCAGCACTGACCGCCACGTCCACGGAAAGGCTCAACCAGTCGCCATGCGCGCACAGTTCGTTCTCTCCGAGATCGGTGTCGGTCTCCGCCGCAACCTGACCATGACCTTCGCGGTCATCGTCTCCGTCGCCCTGTCCCTGGCCCTGTTCGGCGGGTCGCTCCTCATGAGCGACCAGGTCAGCACCATGAAGGGCTACTGGTACGACAAGGTCAACGTCTCGATCTTCCTCTGCAACAAGAGCGACGCCGAGTCCGACCCCAACTGCGCCAAGGGTGCGGTCACCGACGACCAGAAGAAGCAGATCCTCTCCGACCTGGACAAGATGACCACGGTCGTCCAGAAGGTCACGTACGAGTCGCAGGACGCGGCGTACAAGCACTACAAGGAGCAGTTCGGCGACTCCCCGCTGGCCAGTTCCCTCACGCCGGACCAGATGCAGGAGTCGTACCGGATCAAGCTGAAGGACCCGGAGAAGTACCAGGTCATCGCGACCGCCTTCGACGGGCGTGACGGTGTGCAGTCCGTGCAGGATCAAAAGGGCATTCTGGACAATCTGTTCGGGTTGCTCAACGGTATGAACTGGGCCGCGCGGGCCGTGATGGCGCTGATGCTCGTGGTCGCGCTGATGCTGATCGTCAACACCGTGCGGGTGTCCGCGTTCAGCCGACGGCGCGAGACCGGGATCATGCGCCTGGTCGGTGCCTCGGGCTTCTACATCCAGGCGCCGTTCATCATGGAGGCGGCGGTCGCCGGGCTCATCGGCGGGACGGTCGCCTGCGGATTCCTGGTGGTCGCGCGGTACTTCATCATCGACCACGGTCTGGCCCTGTCCCAGAAGCTGAATCTGATCAACTTCATCGGCTGGGACGCCGTGCTTACCAAGCTGCCGCTCATCCTCGCCACGAGTCTGCTGATGCCCGCGCTGGCCGCGTTCTTCGCGCTGCGCAAGTACCTGAAGGTGTGACGCATGCCAAGAGGGCCGTACGGTCAACCGGCCGTGCGGCCCTTCTTGTTGTCCTAGACTCACCGGCATGTCAGGTCGTGACCTGTTCTGCCAGCCCCGCCGCATTCGCCGCGGGGCCGTCCTGACATTGGTCTTCGCGAGCGTGCTCGTCGCGGGCGCGGCGACCGGCTCCTTCTCCGAGGGCGACCGGAAATCCCCGTCCGGAGCGGCCCGTTCGGCCGTGCCCGCCGGCCATCACGAGGACGTGGCGAAGGCGGCCGAGCAGGCCATGGCCGACGGCAAGTCCCCGATGGAAGCCGCCGAACGCGCGGTCAGCCGCAGCGGGGACCGCTGGGGCGCCGTCTACTCCGAGGGCGAGTACCAGGAGTTCGAGGAGGCCCTCGACGGCCAGTACACCGGCGTCGGCCTGTGGGCCAGGCGCGAGCGGGACGGCCGTATCGAGGTGACCAAGGTGGCCGTCGGCTCGCCCGCGGCCGCCGCCGGGATCCGCAAGGGCGACCGGCTGCGCAGCATCGACGGCCAGAAGGTCGACGGGCAGCCCGTCACCGAGGTCGTGTCGTTACTGCGCGGCGACGCCACCGACGCGGCCGCCGGTACGGCGGTGCGGCTCGGCCTGCAGCGCGGCACGCGCGCGTGGACCGAGACCCTGCGCCGGGCCCGCCTGTCCACCGACTCGGTCGCCCTTCGAAAGCTCGCCGACGGGGTCACCGTGATCAGGATCGCCGCGTTCACCAAGGGTTCCGGTGACGTCGTCCGCACCGCGGTACGGCAGGCCCCCGCCGGCGCCGGGATCATCCTCGACCTGCGCGGCAACTCCGGCGGCCTGGTCACCGAGGCCGTCACCACCGCCTCCGCCTTCCTCGACGGCGGCCTCGTCGCCACGTACGACGTCAACGGCGAGCAGCAGGCCCTGCACGCGGACCCCGGTGGCGACACCACCAGACCCCTGGTCGTGCTCGTCGACGGCGGCACGATGAGCGCGGCCGAGCTCCTCACCGGCGCCCTCCAGGACCGCGGCCGTGCGGTCGTCGTGGGCTCCCGCACCTTCGGCAAGGGCTCGGTCCAGATGCCGAGGCAGCTCCCCGGTGGTTCCGTCGCCGAACTGACCGTCGGGCACTACCGCACCCCCTCCGGCCGCAGCGTCGACGGCCGGGGCATCACCCCCGACCTGGACGTCACCTCGCCGGGCCAGGCGGCCGTGGAGCGGGCGGAGACGGTGCTCGGCGGACTGGGCGACGCCGAGTAGACGCCGGAGACGCCGGTTAAAGGACTGGCCCGGACACCCCTGCGTAGTGCGAAAATGGACGGCACTATGAGCAAGGGAATGTACGTACCGAAGGAGTCCCAGCCCAAGCAGGGCGGGGCGGCCGCGAAGGCCAGGGACGGCGAGAAGGGCGGCAAGCGCAAGATCGTCGCCCAGAACAAGAAGGCCCGGCACGACTACGCGATCGTCGACACCTACGAGGCCGGCCTCGTGCTGACCGGCACCGAGGTCAAGTCGCTGCGCGAGGGACGGACCTCGCTGACCGACGGGTTCGTCCAGATCGACCGGGGCGAGGCGTGGCTGCACAACGCCCACATCCCGGAGTACCACCAGGGCAGCTGGACCAACCACTCCGCGCGCCGCAAGCGCAAGCTGCTGCTGCACCGCGAGGAGATCGACAAGCTGGAGTCCAAGGCCCAGGAGACGGGTCACACGATCGTGCCCCTCGCCCTGTACTTCAGGGACGGCCGCGCGAAGGCCGAGATCGCCCTCGCGCGAGGCAAGAAGGAGTACGACAAGCGCCAGACCCTGCGTGAGAAGCAGGACCGGCGGGAGTCGGACCGGGCCATCGCGGCGGCGAAGCGGAAGCAGCGGGGCGCGTAGCCGGCCTGGCGGCCGGGAATACGGTGGCATCGTCGCGCGTTGTTCACGTACGATGGCACTGCACTCCACAGCGGGTGCCTGCCCTCTTCGGAGGGGCCCTCTCCGGAGGGATTGAAAACACAACATGGGGATGATCGGTTTCGACAGCGGCTGTCGAAGCAGGGGAAGCGTGTCGAGGAAGCGGCAATGATCTCGTAAACCATATGTCGCAAAAAATAATCGCCAATTCCAAGAGCGATTCTCCCGAGCTTTTCGCTCTCGCTGCCTGATCAGGTAGTGATCGAATAGCTCCTTAATGGGAGTGTCAGCCCGGGGCTGTTCCCGACCCGGATCCTGGCATCAGCTAGGGGACTAAACCTTGATCCCGGTCACGGGGTGAAGAGGGAAATCAAACAGTGACTGGGCCCGTCGGCGACTTGTTCGCGTGATCGCCGGGGCCGAGAAAATCGCAGCGAACTGCACACGGAGAAGCCCTGATTCCGCACCGTTGGACGCGGGTTCGATTCCCGCCATCTCCACTCACCCCCTTCCGGGGGGTCCCCATGTGGCCAAGGCCTCGTCGCTTCCGAGCGGCGGGGCCTTTGTCGTGCACACCTTCACAGATCCTGCACAGGTGGCATAAGGTGATCGCCGCGCCCGGCGGAGCCCGACCACTCCGCCCTCGTGCGCGTCGACCTGCGACCGGGGGGGACCAGATCGTGCGGGACCAGCCCGGCCCCTACTTCGAGAAGTACGACTCCGATTTCGGGCTCAGCGGCCTGACCGAGTCGTTCGCGCTGTCGACGCCCCCCGGGACGGCGGAGGCGGCACTCGGACTCGTCATGGAGAAGCTCGCCGCATACGAGGGTGATATGGCCGTCGACATGTCGGGCATCGAGCGGCTCGGCGAGGACGAACGCCACATCCTGGGGTACGACGTGTTCCACGACGACTTCGGGTATGCCGAGGAGCTCCGCCGGGACCTGGGCAAGCTCCTGGACTCCCCGCTGTCCGACGAGGTGCTCGGTGCCGTGTGGCTCGCCGCCACGGGAGGCGTGTGGGATCCGCAGGCGCACGGAATCGGCGTGCGTGACTGGCTGGCGCGGCTGGACGCGACCTGCGCGGCCCGTCCGCCCCGGGCGGTGATGGGCCGTGCACCGGGCCCGTCGTGGTCGTTCTGGCGTCTGCCGGCTGTCGAAACCGTCCGGGAGCCGATCCTGGCGGAGATCCGGGCGTCCGCCGGCGAACTTCCCGGCCTCACCCCCGCTCTCGAGGAGGTCGCCACCCGGGCCGACCTGGATCTCGGGTTCCGGCTCTACCTGCGCGCGCTCAAGACGGCGGGCGTGCCGGTCCCGGAGGAGCGCTGCAACAGGTTCGGCGACCTCGGTGAACCGTTCGGGTATCACCTCCAGGTCGTCTACGAGGGACTCACCGTCGTGTGGCGGCCCCTGGAGGTCGCACGGCGTCTCTTCGACGGAGACTTCGGGTTCTCCGGGCTCGCCGGGGAGTTCCACCCGCAGTGGGAGCGGGACGTGCCGGCGCCCGAACTCCTGCACCGGACCGTCATCGCCGACGGCTATCGCATCCCCGGCGTCCAGGCACTCGTGCTGTGGGAGGACACCGTCCGGCTGCTTCGGTCCCCGCTGTCCGGCGACACCCTCACCACGCTCTGGGTCGCCGCGTCGAACACGGACCCCGGACGCTTCGGAACCGACGGGCCGGGCTGGCTGCGCCGGATCGCCGAGGCGTGCCGGGCGCGGCTGGCCGAGGTCGCCGCCGAGCACACCCCCGCCCTGCCCCCGGTCCGCGCCGACCTGGCGGACCCGGTCCTGCGCGAACTCCGGGAAGCCGCGCCCCTGCTGGAGCCCGAGCACGTGACCGCCCTGGAGCAGGTCGTCGCCCGGGTCGACCCCGATCTCGGATTCCGGCTGCTGCTGAGAGTCCTGCACACGGTGTCCGGGCCACTCACCGAGCGGCAGTACGGCCGCTGCCGGGACCTCGGCGAACACTTCAGCTACGGCGAGGACCACGTGTCCCACGCGATTGAGCACCTCGCCCAGGACGAGTGACCGCCCGGCACGCCCCGCACCGCTGCACGGCCGCACCGCCTCGTCCCTCCCGCACGACCTCACCCCACCCGACGAAGGACCCACCCACGCATGCTCCTGATCCGTCTCCTGCCCAAGCTGCCCCGCGAGATCTGCCTCGCCGTCATCGGGCTCATCGGCGGTGTCTTCCTCGCCGGCCACGGCATCGTCCAGGCCCACGCCGAACTCACCGGCATGCCCGGGACCGTCCAGGTCACCGGCTGCCACCGCGCCACCGGAGCGTGGAGCGACCTCTGGGAGGACGGATGGTCCTGTGACGGGTCGTTCGAGTCCGACGACCACAGCGTGCGGATCGCCGCCGTCGGGATCGACGGCATCATGGCGTCCCCTCCCGACAAGCCCCTCGCCGCCCGCGTCGCCGGAGCCTCGGCCGACACCGTGACCCAGGACAGCTCCGGCCGGTGGAAGTGGCCCGCCCTCACCGGCGTCGTCGTGCTCGCCTTCACCGCCTGGCGGATCCGCTCCGTCCGCGGCCTTCTGCGCGAGCGCCGGGCCGACGGAGCCGGAAGCCCCGTCCCGGCCTGAGGGCCCGTCACCGCGTCCACAACCACGGCGCCCGATGTGGTGCCCCACCACATGTCGACGGACCGTTCACGCTTCTACGGTCCGTCCCCATGACCCAGACCAGAGCCGCACGTCACCTCACCGTCCTCGCGACCCTCCTGGTCGCTCTGATCGCCGCCTTCCTCACCCCGGGCAGAGCATCCGCCGCCTCCCTTCAGGAAGTCACCGGCTTCGGCACCAACCCCGGCGCCCTGCGCATGTTCCGGTACGTCCCCGACGGGCTGCCCGCCGGGCGCCCCGTCGTCGTCGCCCTGCACGGGTGCACGCAGGACGCGTCCGGCTACGGCACCGGCAGCGGTTGGCTCCAGCTCGCCGACCGGTGGGGGTTCTCCGTCGTGCTGCCGCAGCAGCAGAGTGCCAACAACGCCTCGAACTGCTTCGACTGGTTCCAGAGCGGGGACATCGAGCGGGGGCAGGGCGAGGCCGCGAGCGTCGCGCAGATGGTGGACCGGCAGCTCGCCGACGTCGGCGGCGACACCTCGCGCGTGTACGTCACCGGGCTGTCCGCCGGCGGTGGCATGACCGCCGTGATGATGGCGGACTACCCGGAGAAGTTCGCCGCGGGCGGGATCGTCGCCGGGCTGCCGTACGGATGCGCGCAGGCCGCCGGATCGCCGTATGTGTGCATGTACGTCGGTGCCACGCAGACGGCGAAGCAGTGGGGCGACCGGGTGCGTGCCGCCCGGCCCGGGTACGGCGGCCCCTGGCCCGCGCTCACCGTCTTCCAGGGAACGGCCGACTACACCGTCAAGCCCGTCAACATGACCGACCTGATGAAGCAGTGGACCGATGTGCACGGCGCCGACCAGACGGCGGACGTCGGCGACACCGTCGCCGGTTATCCCCACCAGATCTTCCGGGACCCGGCAGGGAACACCGCCGTCGAGACGTACAGCATCACCGGCATGGGGCACGGGCAACCTGTCGACCCCGGCAGCGGCACCGCGCAGTGCGGTGCCGCCGGGGCCTACCTCCTCGATGTGAACCTGTGCGCCGCCTACCGGCTCGGGCTCGCCTGGGGCCTCAGCGCAGGGTGAACGTCGACAGGCGTACGCCCTTGCTCAGGACCAGGTAGACGTCCGTACGGCCCTTCGCCGCGCCCGACAGCTTCGCGGTCACCGTCGCGTAGTCGTACGGCGACGACGTGCCCGCGAAGTGCGCGGTGCCGACGACGGTGCCGGTCGGTGAGCCGAGGCGCACCTCCACCGTCCCGGACGACGTACCGGCGACGCGTGCGCTGAACTCGCCTGCGCCTGCCGCCAGTTGGGTGTCCGCGAACTTCAGCCACGCCTCGTCGGAGGCCGCCGACACTGCCGTACCGCTCGCCTTGGACTCGTCGACGAGGTGGACGGCGGAGTAGTCGTCGAAGTTCTCGGCGCGGGTGGTCTTCGAGAGGTTGCGGGGCGGGATCGTCTCGCCCTTCATCTGCCAGGCCGTCCGGGCACGGATGTCGGAGGACGACGAGCCCACCAGGACGTCGTAAGTGCCGCTTTCCACCACCCACTTGGAGCGGGTGACGTCCCAGTGCGCCAGGTCCGACGGCCGTACCTTCAGCCGGACCGTCCTCGTCTCACCCGGCTTCAGCGACACCCGCTGGAAGGACTTGAGCTGCTTGAGCGGCTGTTTGTCGCGGGAGGTGCGATGGTGGGTGTAGAGCTGGACGACCTCCGCGCCCGCCCGGCTGCCGGTGTTGGTGACCTTCACCTCGTAGCCGTCGCGCACCCGCTGCAGACCGGAGTACGCGTACGTCGTGTACGAGAGGCCGTAGCCGAAGGGATAGAGCGCCTGCCCCTTGAAGTACTGGTACGTGCGGTCCGACTTGATGATGTCGTAGTCGAGGATCGACGGGAGGTCCGAGTCCGACCGGTACCAGGTCTGGGTGAGGCGGCCCGACGGGTTCGCGTCGCCGTAGAGGAGGTCGGCGAGGGCGTTGCCCGTCTCCTGGCCCGCGTGGGTGGTCCACAGCAGCGCGGGGACCTCCTTCTGCAACGACCCCAGCGTGGTCGGGTAGCTGTTCTCGACGATCACGACCGTGTGCGGGTTGGCCGCACGCACCGCCTTGACCAGGGCCTCCTGTGCCGGTGCCAGGGCCAGGTCAGTGCGGTCGTGGGCCTCGCGGCCGTTGATGGAGGGGTCCGAGCCGACCACCACGACGGCCTGGTCCTTGCCCTTGACCGCGGCGACCGCCTCGTCGACACCGCTGCGGACCACGTCCTTGGTGTAGTGGCCCGCTTGGTCCTTGGCGACCAGGCCGAGGGTGCCGTCCGTGCCGGTCGGGCCCAGGTAGACCGGGTTCGACCACCAGGACTCGGAGGTCTCGTAGCCGGCGTAGCGGAGCAGGTACGTGCCGTCGTCCTGGTGCTCCAGCTTGAACTGCTGCTGTACGAACCAACCGTTGGGCTGTGCCTGGTCGTTGACGAAGTTCGACCAGTTGTAGCCGACGTACTTGCCGTTCGCCGCGGAGCGCAGGGTCACGATGCCGGAGCCCCAGTCGAAGACGTCGAACTGTGCGCCCGTACCGGAATCCACCGTCTCCTTCAGGGGTGCGCCCGCCTCGCCCGTGCCCGCCGTCACGTACTTGCCGGTCGCCGTGTCCTTCAGCGCGATCCGGTCCACGCCCTCGCTGCTTGCGACCGGGGTGCCGAGCTTCGACTCGACGCCGTCCTTCGGGGTGACGGCGTAGGGGAGGGTGCCGGAGTACCAGTCGGTGTAGAGGGCGTCGGCGAGCGGGCCGACGACGGCGGCACTGCCCGTCTTCTTCAGGGGCAGCGCACCGTCGTTCTTCAGCAGGACCGCCGACTCGGTGGCCGCCTTGCGGGCCAGGGCGCGGTGGGCGGGGCTGTCGATGACGGAGGCGTCGATGGAGCCGTACTTGCCGCCGCCGGGGTCGAACTCGCCGAGGCGGACGCGGATGCTCAGCACATGCCCCGCGGCCTTGTCGACGTCCGACTCCTTCAACAGGCCTGTGGACAGAGCCGACTTGACCGCCGTGGTCGTGGGGCCGGAGTTCGCGTCGTTGTCGGTGAAGCTGTCGACGCCCGCCTTGAGCGCTGCCGCGTCGGCCTCGGTCTGGGTGCCGTAGTAGGCCTGGCTGCCGACCAGGTTCCCGGGCGCCGCGGCGTCCGTCACGTTCAGCAGGTCCTTCGAGGTCCAGCTGCGGACGGTGTCGTCGAGGGCCGGATTCACCGTGTTCGGGCGGCCGTTGACCAGGTTGTACGAGGTCATCACGCCCGTCGCCGCGTCCGCCTCGATCGCGGGCCTGAAGGCCTGCTCGTCGTACTCCTTCAGTACGCGCGGGCGCAGTTCGGAGCTCGTGGTGTCGCGGTGCACCTCGTTGTTGTTGGCGAGGAAGTGCTTCGCTGTCGGGGCCGTCTTGAGGTGGTCCGGGTCGCCTCCCGTCAGGCCCGTGCCGTACGCCGTGGAGATCGCGCCGGTCAGATACGGGTCCTCGGAGTAGCCCTCCTCGTTGCGGCCCCAGCGCGGGTCGCGCAGCAGGTTGACCACGGGGGCCCACAGGTTCAGGCCCCAGCCGGCCGGGCGCTGCTGCTGGAAGCCGCGTGCCTCGTCGCCGACCGCCGAACCGACCTGGCGGAGCAGGGACGGGTCCCAGGTGGAGGCAAGGCCGACGGCCTGCGGAAACACGGTCGTCCTGCCGAGCCAGGCCACGCCGTGCAGGGCCTCGGTGCCGGTGCGGAAGGACTGGATGCCGAGGCGCGGGATGGCAGGCTCGTACTGGTGGAGGAGGGAGATCTTCTCGTCGAGGGTGAGGCGGGAGAGGAGGTCGGAGACGCGGGCGTCCACCGGGAGACCCGGGTCGCGGAAGGGGTAGGCGGGGTCGCCGGCGTGGGCGGGGACGGTGGCGCCCAGACCCGCGATCAGGGTCAGGGCCGCCAGCAGCGTGGTTCTCTGCTTTCTGCGCTTGCCTTTCATGTCACGGCTCCTTCGAGTAGGGCCTTGCACAAAGGGGTTGGTCAGGCGTTGCGCGGCGCGGTGCTCGCCCGCTCCGTCAGCCGCGGCGGCAGCAGGGTCGCCTCGGGTACGGCGCTGCCGCCCAGCTTCTTCATCAGGAGCTCCACCGCCCGCTCGCCCACCTCGGCGGACGGCAGGGCGACGGAGGTGACCGGTACGCGGACGGACTCGGCGAGTTCGTCGGGGCAGATGGCGGTGACGGAGAGGTCGCCGGGGACGCGCAGGCCGAGCCGCTCGAAGGCCACGATGAGCGGTTCGAGGAGCGGCTCGTTGTGGACGACCACTCCCGTCAACGCCGGGTGTTCGCGCAGGAGTTGTTCGGCCACCAGACGGGCGGCCGCGGGCGAGGCCTCGCAGGGGTGCACGGAGGAGGACAACCCGCTGCGGTCGGCGGCGGCCGTGAAGCCCTGCACCACCCGCTGGGCGAACGCGGTCTGCCGTACGTACACCTCCGGCGGCGACCCGACCAGCGCCACCACCCGGTGCCCGAGCCGCGCCAGATGCTCCACGCATGCCTCACCGGCCGCCTTGAAGTCGAGGTCGATGCAGGTCAGGCCCTCGGAGTCGGCCGGGAAACCGATCAGCACGGACGGCCGTTCCAGCGAGCGCAGCAACGGCAGCCGCGGCTCACGGAGCTGGACGTCCATCACGATCAGCGCATCCACCAGCGCCGTGTCCGCCACCCGCCGCAGCCCGTCCTCGCCCTCCTCCTGCGTCAGCAGCAGTACGTCGTGGTCGTGCTTGCGGGCCGTCGTCACCACCGACACCGCGAACTGCATCACCACCGGGACGTGGATGCCGGCCCGTAAGGGGATCACCAGTGCCAGGACGTTCGACCTGCTGCTGGCCAGGGCGCGGGCGCCCGCATGCGGCCGGTAGCCCAGCTCGCGGATGGCCTCCTCGACCCGCTGCCGGGTCTCCTCGGAGATCGGACGCTTGCCGCTGAGCGCGTAGGAGACGGTGCTGGGGGAGACCCCGGCGTGCCGCGCCACATCGGTGATCTTCACCATCAGCCCAGCTCCAGGGAGAGGAATCCGGTACCCGCCCGCGCCCGCGCCGTCCGCTCCCCGGCGGCCAGACCCCACTCCGCCACCGGCTCACTGCACGAGGCCCGCAGCGTGTCCCCTTCGCGTACGACGGTGAAGGTCACGGCCCCCACCGGCACCGTCACCCGCGCGCCCCGTTCCAGGCCGTAGGCCCGCAGGGTGACCCCGTCGGCATGGTCGTAGTCGGGCCGGTCGGCCACCGCGCCCACCGGGATCACCGCACCCGGCCGTACCAGCAGGGGCACGCTCAGGAAGCCGTGCCGCTCGCGCACCCAGCGCGGTCCGGTCACCGTCTGCCCGCTCAGGAAGTGCGTCCAGGTGCCCTCGGGCACGTAGTAGGACACATCCCCCTCGTCGCCGAACACCGGCGCGACCAGCAGATCCGGCCCCAGCATGTACTGCCGCTCCAGATGCGCGCACCCCGGATCGTCCGGGAACTCCAGCACCATCGCCCGCATCATCGGCACGCCTTCGGTGTGCGCGGTGCGCGCGGCCTCGTACAGATACGGCATGAGCTGCAGCTTCAGCCGGGTGAACTGGCGCAGCACGTCAACGGATTCCTCGTCGAACAGCCAGGGCACGCGGTAGGAGGAGCTGCCGTGCAGCCGGCTGTGGGAGGACAGCAGTCCGAAGGCCAGCCACCGCTTGAACAGTGCGGGTGTCGGGGTCCCCTCGAAGCCGCCGATGTCATGGCTCCAGTAGCCGAAGCCGGACAGCCCGAGGGAGAGCCCGCCCCTGAGCGACTCCGCCATCGACTCGTACGTCGCCTCGCAGTCGCCGCCCCAGTGCACCGGGAACTTCTGGCTGCCGGCCGTCGCCGAACGTGCGAAGAGCACGGCCTCGCCCTCGCCGCGGTGCTTGCGCAGCACGTCGAAGACGGTGCGGTTGTAGAGGTACGTGTAGTAGTTGTGCATCCGCTCCGGGTCGGAGCCGTCGGACCACGCCACGTCGACGGGCACCCGCTCGCCGAAGTCGGTCTTGAAGCAGTCGACGCCCTGCGCGAGCAGTGCCTCCAGCTTCGAGGCGTACCAGTCGCGGGCGGCCGGGCTGGTGAAGTCGACCAGCGCCATGCCCGGCTGCCACATGTCCCACTGCCAGACGCTGCCGTCGGGCCGCTTCAGCAGATGACCGAGCGCCTTGCCCTCCGCGAACAGGGGCGAGCGCTGGGCGATGTACGGGTTGATCCAGACGCAGACGTGCAGCCCGCGCGCCTTGAGCCGGGCGAGCATGCCCTCCGGGTCGGGGAAGACCCGCGGGTCCCACTGGAAGTCGCACCAGTTGAACTCGCGCATCCAGAAGCAGTCGAAGTGGAAGACGGAGAGCGGGAGTTCACGCTCCCGCATGCCCTCGATGAAGGACGTCACCGTCTCCTCGTCGTACGAGGTCGTGAAGGACGTCGACAGCCACAGGCCGAACGACCAGGCCGGCGGCAGGGCCGGCCGGCCGGTGAGGGCCGTGTACTTGCGGAGGATGTCCTTGGGGCTGGGCCCGTAGATGACGTAGTACGTCAACTCCTGGGTCTCCGCGCTGAACTGGACCCGGGACACCGCCTCCGAGCCGACCTCGAAGGACACCTTGCCCGGGTGGTCGACGAAGACGCCGTAGCCCGCGTCCGTCAGATAGAACGGGACGTTCTTGTAGGCCTGTTCGGTGGCCGTGCCGCCGTCGGCGTTCCAGATGTCGACGACCTGGCCGTTCTTGACCAGCGGGCCGAAGCGTTCGCCGAGGCCGTAGACGGAGTGGCCGACCCCGAGGCCCAGCTGCTCCCGCAGGTAGTGCTTCCCCTCCGCGTTGCGCAGGATGCCCATGCTCTTGGGGCCGCTGGAGGTGAGGATGCGGCCGTCCGCGAGGAAGTCGACGTGCCAGGAGCCGGTGCGGGCCACCCGCACTGACAGGGCGCCGGAGGTGAGGGTCGCGTGTTCGTCGTCGTAGGAGACGTGCGGGGCGAACTCCTGCTCGGAAAGGTCGAATTCGGGGCCCCGCGGCTGCTCGCCCTCGAAGTGGGTGAAGGTGAGGCCGATGACGTCGGGCATCGGGGTGTGCGCGCTGATCGTCACGACCGGTCCCTTCAGCAGGTCGCCGCGGTGGCGGATCGGCTGGGTCGGCGCGTGGATCTCCAGCGTGCCGTCCGTGGCGGTGACGTCGAGGACCTCGACGGGGTGGGCCGCGGTGACGCCCTCGCGCAGCAGCCAGTAACCATCGGTGAACTTCACGTGGGGGGTTCCTTACTTCACAGCACCGACGGCGATGCCGCGGGTGAGGGTCCGTTGGAAGACGAGGAAGAACACGATCGCCGGGAGGACGCCCAGCAGGGCCGCCGCATTGGTCATCGTGGCGTCCATCAGGCGCTGGCCCTGGAGGACGCCGAGGGCCACCGACACCGTCTGGTTGTCGTTGGAGATCAGCATGACCAGGGGGAGCAGGAACTCGTTCCAGGTCCAGATGAAGAAGAAGACCAGGAGCACGCCGATCGTCGGCCGGCTGACCGGGACGACGATCCGCCACAGCACCTGCCACTTGTTCGCACCGTCGATGCGGGCCGCCTCGATGATCTCTCGGGGGAACTGGCCCAGGACCGACGAGAGCAGATACGTGCCGAAGGCGGCCTGGATCACCGTGAAGACGATGATCACGCTCAGCCTGGTGTCGTACAGGCCGACCTGCTTGCTCAGGTAGTAGACCGGATAGACCAGCGCTTCCTGCGGCAGCATGTTGGCGAGGACGAAGAACGCCAGGACCCAGGTGCGGCCCTTGATCCGGCCGATCCCGATGGCGTACGCGTTGAGGACGGAGAGGATCACCGCGAGCACGGCCACCGAGCCGCTGATCAGCACCGAGTTGACCAGCTTCTGGCCGAAGTCGACGCGTTCCCAGAAGCTCTTGAGGCCGTCCAGATAGAGGCCCTCGGGGAGGCTGAGCGGACCGTTCTGGGAGTACTCGGCCGGCGACTTGAACGCGTTGACCGCGACGATCAGGAACGGGACCACCATGAACAGGGCGGCGATGCACAGGGCGATCAGCACCGGGTAGCGGCGCAGGGCGGTCGTCATGTGCGGTCCCCTTCCTCGTCGCGGGTCTGGAGTTTCAGGAGGACGAGGGAGAGCGCCAGGATGATCACCGTGAGGACCGTGGAGATCGCGGCGCCGTAGCCGACCTGGGTCTTCTCGAAGAAGGTGGAGAAGGAGAAGTACGACGGGACGTCGGTCGCGCCGCCGGGGCCGCCCTTGGTCAGCACGTACACCGCGCCGAACACCTTGAGCGCGGCGATCGTGCACCAGGTCAGGACGACGTAGATCTCCGGCCGGATCTGCGGCAGCGTGATGTGCCAGAAGCGGCGCCACCAGCCCGCGCCGTCCAGCTCGGCGGCCTCGTACAGCTGCGGGTCGACGCGCTGCAGGCCCGCCATGAACACCACCAGCGGGAAGCCGATCTGCACCCAGACCATCACGCCCATCACGCTGTACAGCGCGATGTCGGGGTCACCGAGCCAGTCCTGCTGCCAGGAGCCCAGCCCCACTGCCTTCAGCAGCTCGTTCAGGGAGCCGTTGTCGGGGGCGAGGATCCAGCTCCAGACGATGCCGGCCACCGCGATCGGCAGCACCTGCGGGAGGTAGAAGCAGGCGCGCAGCACCGCGGCCCACCGGGATCCGAAGTGCTTGCCGATGTAGTCGAACAGCGCGGCCGCCAGAACGAGGCCGATCATCGTCGGTACGGCGGCCATGGCGACGACCATGAACAGGCTGTGCCGGAACGACGCCCAGAACTCCGAGTCGTCCATCAGCTCGCGGTAGTTGGCGAGCCCGGTCCACTTGGGGCTGCCGATGCCCTGCCACTCCGTGAAGCTCACGCCCGTGTTCATCAGGAACGGGACGACGATGATCGCCGTGAAGGCCAGGATGCCGGGGAGCAGGAACAGGGCGTACGAGTCGCGGGTACGGGGGCGGCGCGGGCCGGCGTCCGGGTGCTTGCCGGCAGCCCGCGCACCCCGTTCGACGGTGACCGTCATTTCGTCGGCGCGCCCTTGTCGTACGCCTGCTGCAGAGCGCTGAGGTAGGCGTCCGGTTTCGCGCTGCCCGTCATCAGCTTCTGCGTCTCGGAGATGAGGACGTCGTAGAAGCCGTTCACCGGCCAGTCCGGGTAGAAGGCCAGGCTGTCACGCCCGCTGAGGGTGTTGAAGTTGGCGATGAGCTGCTTGGACTTCGGGTCCGTGATGGCGGAGGCGTCGGCCGCGACCGGAACGCCGCCCTTGTTGCCGAGCAGGTTCTGGATCTTCTTCGACATGGTGATGTCGATGAAGTCGTAGGCCAGGTCCTTGTTCTTGGCGTTCTTGGGGACCACCCAGATGTTCCCGCCGGAGCCCGGGGTCAGATTCGAGCCGGGCCACAGGGTGGTGTCCCAGTCGAACTTGGCCTCCCGCTGGAAGCGGCCGTACCACCAGCTGCCGGAGAAGAGGATCGGCGCCTTGCCCTGGAGCCAGGACACGCCCGCGTCCTCGGATTTGGTGCTGGTGGAGTTCTTGCTGATGTAGCCCTTCTTCACCCAGTCGGCGAAGGTTGTGGCCCCGTACGTCCAGGCCTGGTCGTGGAAGTCGGTCTTGCCCTTGTACAGCTGGTACTTGTCGACCCAGGAGCGGTCGGCCTTGGAGAGGGCCAGCTGGTAGAGGTACTGCTGGGCCATGTACTCGGCGCCCGCGTTGGCCAGCGGGGTGATGCCCTTCGCGACGAACTTGTCCATGGCGGCGGTCAGTTCGTCGAACGTCTTCGGCTCGGTGATCCCGTACTTCTTGAAGAGGTCCTTGTTGTAGTAGACCATCGTGTACTCGGCGTAGTTGGGCACGCCGTACCACTTGCCGGAGCCCATGACCCCGTTCGTGTCGTACATGCTGGTCGTACGGACGCCCGCGCTGAGCTTCTTGTCCCAGCCGTGCTTGGTCGCCTCGGCCGTCAGATCGGTCAGCAGGCCCTGCTTCGCGAGGGTGCCCGCGGTCGCGTTGCCCTTGCTGTACTCCATGACGTCGGGCACGTCGGAGGAGTTCAGGATCATGGGCGCCGTCTTCTGGATCTGTTCGAAGCCCTTCTCCTCGAACTTCACCTTGACGCCCGGATGCTTCGCCTCGAACTCCTTGATCGCCTCGTTCCAGGCCACGCCCATCGCACTGTCGGGGCCCTCGAAGTGCCAGAGCTTGAGTGTCTTGGCGTCGGAGGACCCGCTGTCCGAGCCGCCGCATGCCGTCACCAGCAGCGATCCGCCGAGGAGCGCGGCCGTGACCGTCATCACACGCCTTCGTGCCGTCAACATCCCGTGCCTCCAGGAGAGCCGGATGGGGTTTCGGGGCGTCACGCACCGATGATCGATTCATCGAATCGATTCGATGCGTGGCGTCGAAGCGCTTCGACGGGTGAAGGTATGTGTGGGCTGTGGGCGCGTCAATGGATCGGACGGGAAATCTGCGGAGCGCTCCGCGGGATGTGCGGTGACGCTTGTCTCGCGGCTGCGGGCCGTGTGTGGTTGCTCGCGCAGTTCCCCGCGCCCCTTTAGCGCGCGGTTGCGAGCGCGATCATCAGTGCCGCAGCCGCTGCCGTCACCGGTACTCCGAATCCCGCCGTTGGGGACAGGTAGTCCACCAGCCAGCCGCCGGTTGCGGAGCCGCAGGCGATTCCGCCGAGGAGGCCCGTCACCGCGAGGGTCATGCCCTCATTGAGGCGGCCCTCGGGGGTGCGCTGCTGCACCAGCGTCATGGTGGTGACCATGGTCGGGGCGGTCGCCATGCCTGTGACCAGCAGGGCGGCCGCCAGGAGCAGGAGCGAGCCGGTCAGGGAGGCGGCGAGGAGGGGGAGGGGCATCAGGGTCGTCATCGCTGCGATGCACCAGGGCAGGCGGGCGCCCGCGGGACCGCTCGGTTTGACGGCTCCGTACAGCAGCCCCGCACCGCACGAACCGGCCGCCTGCAGCGCGAGCACGACGCCCGCCGCCGAACGGTGCCCCTGTGCGTCCGCGAACGCGATCGTGACGACCTCCATGGAGCCGAACACCGCGCCCATCGCCAGGCAGACGGCGAGCAGCGGGGGCATTCCGGGCGCGCGGAACGGGGACCTGGTGTGACCTTGCCTCTGCACCGGCGGCTCGGTCGAGCGCTGCGCGGCGAACAGCAGCATGCCGGTCAGCAGCAGCACGGCCCCGACCAGCGTGCCCGCCTCCGGGAAGAACGTCCCGCACAGGAAGGCCGCGAGCACCGGGCCCAGCATGAAGCAGAGCTCGTCTGCGGCCTGTTCGAAGGAGTTCGCGGTGTGCAGCGCGCCCTCGTCGCCCTTCAGCAGGTGGGCCCAGCGGGCGCGGGACATGCCGCCGGTGTTCGGGGTCGTCGCGGTGGCGGCGTAGGAGGCGAAGAGGGTCCAGGCGGGGGCGCCGAAGTGCACGCAGAGCAGGAGGGCGAGGGAACCGAGGGCCGCGATCACCGTGGCGGGTACGGCGATCCGGGCCTGGCCGTACCGGTCGACGAGCCGCGCGGTCCACGGGGCCACCACGGCCGTCGTCGCGAGGCCGGTCGCGGTGACGGCACCGGCGAGGGCGTACGAGCCGCGCGCACCGGCGATCATCACGACCGCGCTCACGCTGAACATGCCCATGGGGAGCCGGGCCAGCAGGTTCCCGAGGGTGAAGGCGCGGGCGCCGGGGGTGGCGAAGAGGCGGCGGTAGGGCCTGCCTTTCGGATCAGGTCGGCTGCACGAAACGGTGTCTGCCCACCGCCCCGAGCGGGGTCTGGTGCGTGCAGCGGCAAGACGGAGGAGGGCGTCGACGCGGAGCGTCGGCAACCGACGACAACGCCGCAGATGTGCGTGCCAGGCCCCGCGACGCCGAGCTGATCCGAAAGGCAGGCCCTGAGGCCCGGGAGGGCGGTCGATGGTACGGCGGTTGAAGTCGACGGCGACGAGGGTGTCGGCGGTGACGGTGAACAGCGGGGCTTTGCGGGGAGTCGGCTGCGGCATGGGCACTACGGTCGCCCGTAGGTGATCAAGGGGTCCAACACCTTCTCTGCGCCGATTCACGCACCTGTGTTGTAAGTCCTGCTGTAGGTTCGCCGGATGCCAGCGCCCAGCCATCTCGACCCCCGCCTCCTGCGTGCCTTCCTCGCCGTCGCCGAGGAACTGCACTTCACGCGCGCCGCCGCCCGGCTCTACGTCGCCCAGCAGGCGCTCAGCCGGGATGTGCGGCGGCTGGAGCGGGAGTTGGGGGCCGAGCTGTTCGTGCGCAGCACCCGGCAGGTGACGCTCACGGCCGACGGTGAGCTGCTGGTGCCGTACGCCCGCCGGGTGCTGCAGGCGCAGGATGAGCTGCTGGCCGCGTTCGGGCAGGCCAGGCCCCTGCTGGTCGACCTCAACTACCGGGGCGCGGCCACCGCGCGCCGTGTCCTGCACCGGGCCCGCGAACTCGCCCCCGACCACGAGCTGATGGCGCGTTACGAGAGCGGGCTGACCGGCGCGGCGGAAGAGCTGCTCGCCGGGCGGCTCGACGTGTCGTTCGGCCGGTTCGCAGGCCTGGATCCGGTGCTGCGGGCCCGGCTCGGGCACCAGCCCGTGCGCTACGAGCCGATGGCGGTCGTGCTGCCCGAGGACCACCGGCTGGCGGCGCTGGACGCGGTGCCGCTCGCCGCGCTGGCGGGGGAGACGGTGTACGCGGGGGCCGGGAATCCCCGTACGCCGGAGTGGACGGATCTCGCCCGCCGGCTGTTCGACGGGCGGGGCATCGAGATCGCGCCGCCCGTTCCGCTGGCCGTCGGTGAGGAGGAGTTCGAGCGGATCATGGCCAAGATGCGCACCCCGATTCTCGCCGTGGTGGATTTTCCGGCCATGCCTCGAACGGTGCTGCGGCCCTTGATCGATCCTGTGCCTTTGTCACCTGTGTCACTTGTGTGGCGGAAGGGACTGGTACACCCCGGATTCGACGCGCTTCGACGCGCGGCGGCCGAACTGTCGGTGGAGGAGGCGTGGCTGAAGGTGCCTGCCGATGGGTGGGTGCCAGTCATCGATTCGGACGCCATTCGAGCCCGCAACTGACACCACCAAGTCCTACGGCCTCACCGGCATCTTCCACGACAGGCTCAAGGTCTCCACTCCCTTCGACATCGAGATCGACCTGACCGCCGTCGACCGCCGCGGTCGGTGACGTACGCGGTGGGCAGGCCACCCCTGGAGGTCGTCACCTTCACAGGGAGCCGCTCCCATGACGGGAGCCGTTCGTAACGTACCGACGCACTACCTCTCATCCCCCGTCCGCCCGGGGTGAGAGCAAAGTTCCCTTCCGGTCACCCAGTGGCACAGGCCGGAAACGCCGCCTCCCTACCTTCGGGACTCATCACCGCTCATCTGCCCCCGAGCACGACCGAGCCCCGGAAGCACCGTGGAGGCGTCATGACAGCCCCTAGCACAGCCCCCGCACCCAGCAGGGGAGGCCGCTGGATCCAGCAGTGGGATCCCGAGGACGAGACCTTCTGGAACGAGACCGGAGAGAAGATCGCCAAGCGGAACCTCCTCTTCTCCGTCCTCTCCGAGCACATCGGGTTCTCGATCTGGACCCTGTGGTCCGTGCTGGTGCTCTTCATGGGCCCCGAGTACGGCCTGACCCCGGCCGACAAGTTCATGCTGACCTCGATGGTCACGCTGGTGGGCGCCGTCGTCCGCGTCCCCTACACCTTCGCCGTCGCCATCTTCGGCGGCCGGAACTGGACGATCATCTCGGCCAGCCTCCTGCTCGTCCCGGCGGTCGCCGCGTTCGCGGTGATGAAGCCGGGGACGTCCTTCTCCACCTTCCTGCTGATCGGCCTGCTGGCCGGCGTCGGCGGCGGTAACTTCGCCTCCTCCATGACCAACATCAACGCCTTCTTCCCGCTGCGGAAGAAGGGGTGGGCCCTGGGTCTGAATGCCGGTGGCGGCAACATCGGCGTGCCCGTCATCCAGCTGGCCGCCCTGGCCGTCATCGGTGCCAGCGGCGGGCCGCGGGTGCTGCTCGGGATCTACATCCCGCTGATCGTCGTCGCCGCCGTCCTCGCCGCGCTCTTCATGGACAACATCGAGAACGTGAAGAACGACACCGGTGCCGCCAAGGACGCCGCGAAGGACGCCCACACCTGGATCATGTCCTTCCTCTACATCGGCACCTTCGGCTCGTTCATCGGCTACAGCTTCGCCTTCGGCCAGGTGCTGACGAACCAGTTCGGCCGTACGCCGCTGCAGGCCGCGTACGTCACCTTCATCGGCCCGCTGCTCGGCTCGCTGATCCGTCCCGTCGGCGGCTGGCTCGCCGACCGTTACGGCGGCGCGAAGATCACCCTCTGGAACTACGTCGGCATGGGCGTCGCGACCGCGGTTCTGATCGCCGCCTCCATGCAGAAGTCGCTGGCCCTGTTCACCGTCGCCTTCGTGGTGCTGTTCGTGCTCACCGGGCTCGGAAACGGCTCGACGTACAAGATGATCCCCGGCATCTTCCAGACGAAGGCCCTCGCCAAGGGCCTCGAGGGTGAGGAAGCGGCCAAGTACGGACGCCGGCTCTCCGGTGCCTCGATGGGCCTCATCGGTGCGGTCGGTGCACTCGGCGGCGTCGGCATCAACCTCGCCTTCCGCCAGTCCTTCCTCTCCTACGGATCCGGTACCGGCGCGTTCGTCGCCTTCCTCGCCTTCTACGCCCTCTGCTTCGCCGTGACCTGGGTCGTATACCTTCGTCGCCCGGCCGCGGCCACGCAGTCCGAGGCCGCCGCAGAGACGAAGCCGCAGCTCAGCTACGCCGAGGTGTGACGTAACACCAGCGACATGAAGCCGAACCGAGCCTGTCATGCACCGTTGACAGGCTCGATCGGCATGCAGGCAGTACTGCCGTACTGCAGGTACGACGACTCTTCGGGACGAGAGCCATGTACGACGAACAGCAGCGACCAGACCGGGGCCAACAGAGCCCCCTGGCCGGATTCACCGTGGGCGTGACCGCCGCCCGCAGGGCCGACGAGCTGGGCGCGCTGCTGCAGCGACGGGGAGCCGCCGTCCTGCATGCACCCGCCCTGCGCATCGTGCAGCTCGCCGACGACAGCGAACTGCTGGCGGCGACGAAGGACCTGATCGACCAGGCGCCGGACGTGGTGGTGGCGACGACCGCCATCGGGTTCCGGGGGTGGGTCGAGGCCGCCGAGGGGTGGGGGCTCGGCGAACCGCTCCTCGACCGGCTGCGGCACGTCGAGCTGCTGGCGCGCGGGCCCAAGGTCAAGGGCGCGATACGGGCAGCCGGGCTGACCGAGGAGTGGTCGCCGTCGAGCGAGTCCATGGCCGAGGTGCTGGACCGGTTGCTGGAGCAGGGCGTCGACGGGCGCCGTATTGCCGTGCAGCTGCACGGTGAGCCGCTGCCGGGCTTCGTGGAGTCGCTGCGGGCCGCCGGAGGGGAGGTCGTCGGGGTTCCGGTGTACCGGTGGATGCCGCCGGAGGACCTGGCGCCGTTGGACCGGCTGCTGGATGCCGCCGTCTCCCGGGGGCTGGACGCGATCACCTTCACCAGCGCGCCCGCCGCCGTGTCGCTGCTCAACCGGGCCGAGGAGCGCGGGCTGCTGCCCGAGCTGCTCGCCGCCCTCCACCACGACGTCCTGCCGGCCTGCGTCGGCCCGGTCACCGCGCTGCCGCTGCAGGCCCACGGCGTCGACACGGTCCAGCCCGAACGCTTCCGGCTCGGTCCCCTGGTCCAGTTGCTCTGCCAGGAGCTTCCGAACCGGGCGCGTTCCCTGCCCATCGCCGGGCACCGGGTGGAGATCCGTGGCCACGCGGTCCTCGTCGACGGCGACCTCAAGCCCGTACCGCCCGCCGGGATGTCGCTGCTGCGGGCGCTGTCGCGGCGGCCGGGGTGGGTGGTGGCCCGGGCCGAGTTGTTGCGGGCGCTGCCCGGGGCCGGGCGCGACGAGCATGCGGTGGAGACCGCGATGGCTCGGCTGCGGACTGCTCTCGGTGCGCCGAAGTTGATCCAGACGGTGGTGAAGCGGGGGTATCGGCTGGCGTTGGATCCCGCCGCTGACGCCAAGTACTCGGACGCGTAGTGCTGGGGGCTCCGCCCCCAGACCCCCGTATCGGCCTGAACGGCCTCGTCCTCAAACGCCGGACGGGCTGATTTGCTCCGACCGGCGCTGAGAAGTGCTGCTCGTGACCCGGCCGTATTGAACCAGCGCCCGCGCCAGACACGCGAGCGCCACCGTCGACAGCACCGCCCGTACGACGTTCCACGCCACCCACGGATCCTCGAAATGCTCCCGCGCCGCCGTCGGGTCGGTCATGTACGCCAGGTCGTTGTTCAGCGGGATGTTGAAGGCCATGGTGGTCAGGAAGCCGAGCGCGTAGGCCGCCAGGGCCGCCCACACCCACCAGCGGTACGGCTGCCCGCGCAGTTGCCATGAGGACACCGCCGTCAGCAGCAGCGCTCCCATGAAGCTGAGGAAGAACACCGGGTTCTGGATCACGTCGTTGATGTTCCGCATGACCTCGACGTAGACCCGGTCGTCGCTGCGGGCCAGCGCCGGCATCACGCAGCACGCGAAGATGTAGTAGACCCCGGCGATCAGGCCCATCGCGACCGTGGCCGCACCCAGTACGAATCCCGTGCTCCTGCTGTGGGTTGTCATGCCCTCCAGTCAACGGACGGCGGCACGGCCGGAACATCGCCGAGAAGCGCAGCCGCATAAGCGCGCGTCCACCCGCCACCTCCTGCACCGCCGGTACGAGGGGTTCCGGCCGCGCGAGCGGGAAGGCACTGTAAGAGGGATCGGTTGCTTCAGCCCTCAGCTTCCCGAGCCAGGCGGTGACAGGCACATGGCACTGGGTACGGCCACGGTCGCGTACGAGCTGCGGTTCGACGCCGGTCGGATCTGTCTCGACCTCCTCGCCACCAACCACCCCGAGGAACGGTTCGACTCCCTCGAGGTGCTGTGCGCCTGGATCACCGGGGCAGGACTGGTCCCCGAGACCACCCCGCTGACCCACGCCGACCGGTCGTGGCTGGTCGGCTTCCGTGAACTTCGCGGACAGATCGGGCAGTTGGTGCACGGAGGACTTACGCCGACAGTGCTCCGGCCGTCGTACGACATCGCGCTCGCCCGCGTGAACGAGACGGCCCTGGTCTCGCCTCCCGCCCCACGCGCCGTGCGGGGCGAGGACGGCTCGCTCGTGCGCGAGCTGGACGGTCCGCCCGAGTGCGCGGCGCTGCTCGGTGCGATCGCGCGGGATGCCGTGGAGCTCCTCACCGACCCCGTCGCGCGGGCCGGTCTGCGGCAGTGCGAAGGGGACAACTGCCCGATCGTTTACGTGGATTCGTCCCGGGGGCGCAGGAGGCGCTGGTGCTCCAGTGAGGTCTGTGGGAACCGCGAAAGGGTGGCCAGGCACCGTCGGCGGGCGGCTCTGGCGCGCGCCTGACGTCCGGTATGCGGCTTCTGTGAACGGGCTGTCGAAGTGATTTCGATTACACACCGTTTACCTCATCCGTGACATGGGCAGCGGTTGCGATCTCGCCAATGTGGCGGAAATGTAAAGATCACGAGGTGGGAATGTGCACCCATGTCCCCCTCGTCACGTCACCCAGAAGAAAACTGTCATCCCGCCTTGAACATGACGCGGCCCACATCCGTACCCGTGGACGAGCGACCGACTGGGGGAACCCCGGGACATCGGAGGTGGGCGTGCGCAAGGATTCCGTCGTGGCCAATGAACGTGGATCGAGGGCCCGACATCGCATGTCCCAGCCCTCGGAACCTGATGAGGAGCTGATGCGTGCGCTCTATCGCGAGCACGCCGGACCTCTCCTTGCATACGTACTGCGCCTGGTCGCCGGAGACCGGCAGCGCGCCGAGGACGTGGTCCAGGAGACGCTAATCCGTGCCTGGAAGAACGCCGGTCAGCTCAATCGGGCGACCGGATCTGTACGCCCCTGGCTGGTGACGGTCGCGCGCCGCATCGTCATCGACGGCCACCGCAGCCGGCAGGCCCGGCCGCAGGAGGTCGATCCGTCGCCGCTGGAGGTCATCCCCGCGGAGGACGAGATCGACAAGGCGCTGTGGTTGATGACGCTGTCGGACGCGCTGGACGACCTGACCCCGGCCCACCGGGAGGTGCTCGTCGAGACGTATTTCAAGGGGCGTACCGTCAACGAGGCCGCCGAGACGCTGGGCATTCCCAGTGGCACCGTGCGGTCCCGGGTGTTCTATGCCCTGCGGTCGATGAAGCTCGCACTGGAGGAGCGGGGGGTGACGGCGTGATGAGTGTTTACGGGGGAAACCAGGGATTCGGTACAGGTGGTTCGGGTATGTCTGGCTCCATGATGGGATCTCCGGGCCCGAGCGAGCACGAAACGGTCGGCGCCTACGCTCTCGGCATCCTCGACGACGCCGAGGCAACCGCTTTCGAGGCGCACCTCGCCACCTGCGAGTGGTGTGCCCAGCAGCTCGACGAGCTGGCCGGGATGGAACCGATGCTCGCCGCCCTCGCGGACCTGCCGGGGACCGGTTCGCCCGCGATCGGGGAGTCCCTGTCCGCCAGGCCCAGCCCGCGGCTCGCGGAGAAGCTGGTCGACGAGGTCTCAGAGCGCCGGGCGCAGAAGCGCCGCAAGGGCTTCTACCTGGTGGCGGCCGCGGCCGCGCTGATCATCGGCGGTCCGCTCACGGTCATGGCCGTCAACGGCGGCGGCGACTCGGGTACGACCGCCACACCGCTGGCGGCCACCGGAGCCAAGGCGGCCTTCGGCACCATCTCCGAGAAGGTCTCGGCCACGGACGCGTCCACCAAGGTCAAGGCGACCGTGGCGATGGAGCAGAAGGACTGGGGCACCTGGGGTGTCGTCGAGCTCAGCAACGTCAAGGGCCCGCTGAAGTGCTCGCTCATCGCCGTCGGCAAGAACGGCGAGCGCGAGACCATGTCCTCCTGGTCGGTCCCGAAGTGGGGTTACGGCATCCCGAACGCCAAGACCGAGGATGCGAAGGAACCGCTCTATGCCCAGGGTGGCGCGGCCTTCAAGCCCAATGAGATCGATCACTTCGAGGTCATGACCTTCCAGGGCAAGAAGCTCGTCGAGATCGACGCGTAGTTCTCGTAGAGATCGACGCGCAGCTTACGTAGCTTTGCCGGGTCCCCTTCGCGTACGGTTGACGGCTGCCATGCACGTCAGAAGGGGGCCCGGTGGCCGCTCAGGCTCAACAGGAAACCGCCGTCGGCTCGGATCACGACTCAGTACGCGACCGAGAGATCAGCGTCGAACAGGAACACCTCGACCGGGTGTACCGGCGTCTCGAGGAGAAGATCCACGAGGCCGAGTTCCTGATGAACGACGCGGCCAAGCGCGGTCAGGTCGGCACGCCCGGCGCCCTCGCCGAGCGGGACGCACAGGTCTTCCGGGCGGGAATCCATCTCAACCGGCTCAACAACGAGTTCGAGGACTTCCTCTTCGGAAGGATCGACCTGCTGCTCGGAAAGGACGGCAAGAAGGGGCCCGACGGCGCCTACACCGCTGTGGAGCCCGCTGAGGGCGCCGTGCGGGACGACGACACCGCCGACATCGCCGAGACCCTGCACATCGGCCGGATCGGTGTCCTGGACTCCGAGTACGCGCCGCTCGTCATCGACTGGCGGGCGCCCGCCGCCGCCCCCTTCTACCGCTCCACCCCCGTCGACCCCGGCCGGGTCGTGCGTCGCCGTGTCATCCGCTCCAAGGGCCGCAAGGTGCTCGGCGTCGAGGACGACCTGATGCGCCCCGAGCTCAAGGCCTTCCTCGACGGCGACGAGCTGCCCGTCATCGGCGACGGCGCCCTGATGGCCGCCCTCGGCCAGGCCCGCAGCCACACCATGCGGGACATCGTCGCCTCCATCCAGGCCGAACAGGACCTGGTCATCCGCGCCCCCGCCGCCTCGGTGACGTATGTCGAGGGCGGGCCGGGCACGGGCAAGACGGCCGTGGCACTCCACCGCGCCGCCTACCTCCTGTACCAGGACCGGCGCCGGTACGCGGGCGGCATCCTGATCGTCTCCCCGACCCCCCTGCTCGTCGCCTACACCGAGGGTGTCCTGCCCTCCCTCGGCGAGGAGGGCCAGGTCGCCATCCGTGCGATCGGCTCGCTCGTCGACGGCGCCGAGGCCACGCTGTACGACTCCCCGTCCACGGCCCGCGCCAAGGGCTCGTACCGCATGCTCAAGGTTCTGCGGAAGGCGGCGCGCGGAGCACTGGAGCTGGGGTCGGGCGGCGGCGCCCGCTCGACCGCCGATTCCGGACGCGCAGCCTCCGCCTCCGGTCAGCTCGCCTTCGGCGAGGACGACACGGACGGGTCCGCCGACGCTCCGACCGGCCCGCCCACCCGTCTCCGCGTGGTCGCCTTCGGCCGCCGTCTCGAACTGGAGGCCGCCGAGCTGGGCCGTATCCGCCAGGCCGTGCTCAGCGGCACCGCGCCCGTGAACCTGCTGCGCCCCCGCGCCCGCAAGCTGCTCCTCGACGCCCTGTGGGCGAAGTCGGGCGCGGCGGGCCGGCACACCGATCCGGAGCTGGCGGCCGAACTGCGCTCCTCCTTCGACGAGGACGTGTCGAGCGAGGACGTCTTCCTCACCTTCCTGGACGCCTGGTGGCCCGAGCTCACGCCCAGGGCCGTCCTCGCCGCCATGTCCGACGAGCGCCGCCTCGGCCGCTGGGCCCGCCGGATCCTCAACCCCGGCGAGGTCCGCAAAGTCGCCCGCTCACTCAGACGCGACGGCTGCTCCGTGCACGACATCGCCATGCTCGACGAGCTCCAGTCGATCCTCGGCACCCCGGCCCGCCCGAGGAAGAAGCGCGACCTGGACCCGCTCGACCAGCTCACCGGTCTGGAGGAGCTGATGCCGATGCGCGAGGAGTCGCAGCGCGAGCGCGCCGAGCGACTCGCCCAGGAGCGCACCGAGTACGCCCACGTCATCGTCGACGAGGCCCAGGACCTCACGCCGATGCAGTGGCGCATGGTCGGCCGCCGTGGCCGGCACGCCACCTGGACGGTCGTCGGCGACCCGGCCCAGTCCTCCTGGTCCGACGTCGACGAGGCGGCCGAGGCCAGGGACGAGGCCCTCGGCACCCGCCCCCGCCGCCGCTTCGAGCTCACCGTCAACTACCGCAACCCGGCCGAGATCGCCGAGCTCGCCTCCAAGGTGCTGGCCCTCGCCATGCCGGGCGCCAAGTCCCCGTCGGCCGTACGGTCGACCGGCGTGAAGCCCCGCTTCTCCGTCGTACGGGACTCCCTCGCGCAGTCCGTCCGCGAGGAGGCCGCCCGTCTCCTCGACCGCGTCGACGGCACGGTCGGCGTCGTCGTCGCCATGCAGCGCCGCGAGGAGGCCGCCCGCTGGCTCGCCGGGCTCGGCGACCGGGTGGTGGCCCTCGGCAGTCTGGAGGCGAAGGGCCTGGAGTACGACGCGACGGTCGTCGTCTCGCCCGCGGAGATCGCCGACGAGTCCCCGGCCGGCCTGCGCGTGCTGTACGTCGCCCTCACCCGCGCGACCCAGCAGCTGACCATCGTCTCGTCCGACCGGGACGAGCCGGACGCGAACGCCGTGCCCGACCTGCTCCGGGACTAGCCCCTGCTCCATCGAAGTTAAGAACCGGATGAACTCTCGGTACGGGAATGGCCTTACGGGATCTGTTTGTTAGCCTGGGTGTGGCACCGGCCCGATCCAAGCCCCCGGGCCCAACCTTCGTCGCTACGAGCGACCACTTGCCGCGAGGCGAGCATGGCGGGTCGGTGCCACTGAACGTCCGAGAGGCCCGCGTCACTATGTGACGCGGGCCTCTTCGCTGTGAACAAAACGATCGCAATCCGGAGCGGCTAACGCCTACTCGGCAGTAGGTGCGACCATCGGACGGCATACCCAGCGTCACGGTGAAAGCAGAGGAAGTCGGCCATGGCAACGGCGCCCAGCGTCTCCTACTCCATTACGGTCCGGTTGGAGGTGCCCGCGAGCGGAACCGCGGTCTCCCAGATCACCACGGCCGTAGAGTCCCACGGAGGCTCGGTGACCGGCCTCGACGTGACCGCCTCCGGCCACGAGAAACTCCGCATCGACGTCACCATCGCGGCGAGCTCCACCGCCCACGCCGACGAGATCGTCACGCAGCTGCGCGGCATCGAGGGCGTCACCCTCGGCAAGGTCTCCGACCGTACGTTCCTGATGCACCTCGGCGGCAAGATCGAGATGGCGTCGAAGCACCCCATCCGCAACCGTGACGACCTCTCCATGATCTACACGCCGGGCGTGGCCCGCGTCTGCATGGCGATCGCCGAGAACCCCGAGGACGCCCGCCGCCTCACCATCAAGCGCAACTCCGTTGCGGTCGTGACGGACGGCTCGGCCGTGCTGGGCCTCGGCAACATCGGCCCGAAGGCCGCCCTCCCGGTCATGGAGGGCAAGGCGGCCCTCTTCAAGCGGTTCGCCGGCATCGACGCCTGGCCGCTCTGCCTCGACACCCAGGACACCGACGCGATCGTCGAGATCGTGAAGGCCATCGCCCCGGGCTTCGCCGGCATCAACCTCGAGGACATCTCGGCGCCCCGCTGCTTCGAGATCGAGGCGCGGCTGCGCGAGGCCCTCGACATCCCCGTCTTCCACGACGACCAGCACGGCACCGCGATCGTCGTCCTCGCCGCCCTGACGAACGCACTTCGCGTCACCGGCAAGGCAATTGAGAACATCCGGGTCGTCATGTCCGGCGCCGGCGCGGCCGGTACGGCCATTCTCAAGCTGCTGCTCGCCGCGGGCGTCAAGAACGCCGTCGTCGCCGACATCCACGGCGTGGTGCACACCGGCCGCGAGGACCTTCGGGAGGCCGCGGCCGATTCGCCCCTGCGCTGGATCGCCGACAACACCAACCCCGAGGGCCTGACCGGCACCCTCAAGGAGGCCGTGCGCGGCGCCGACGTCTTCATCGGCGTCTCCGCCCCGAACGTCCTCGACGGCGACGACGTGGCCGCCATGGCCGACGGCGCCATCGTCTTCGCGCTCGCGAACCCCGACCCCGAGGTGGACCCGGCAATCGCCCGCCAGACGGCGGCCGTTGTGGCCACCGGCCGCTCCGACTTCCCGAACCAGATCAACAACGTGCTGGTCTTCCCGGGCGTCTTCCGCGGTCTGCTGGACGCCCAGTCCCGCACGGTCAACACCGAGATGATGCTGGCCGCCGCGACCGCCCTCGCGGACGTGGTGACCGAGGACGAGCTGAACCCGAACTACATCATCCCGAGCGTCTTCAACGACAAGGTCGCGGGCGCGGTGGCCGGTGCGGTGCGGGAAGCGGCGAAGGCTGCGGCAGCGTCGTAAGTGCTTGCAAGGCCTTTTTCGTAGGCTGTGAGGATCGCCACGGCAAGGCCTTGCATCGGCGCGTCGTGGAACCTGACCCTCCTGGTCGGCGTTTATCGTGTCGGCCAGGCTCAGGCCCTCTTTTCGTGTGACTCCCAAGGGTGTTCTCACGACTCCTGCGGGTGCCGGATTGGCTTTCGCGCCGCAGGTAGGGGCAGGATGCGTCCCTGGGCGCGAGGGGTCTGACCACGGACCCGGGCCCGGGGCCTCTCCGAGGACCCTGGCAGCATCGGCTTCACCGTGCCCGATATGCGGCTCCGCCGCGTGGCACGCCTCAAACGGCAAGAAGAACACGGGAGTAACAACATGAACCGCAGTGAGCTGGTGGCCGCGCTGGCCGACCGCGCCGAGGTGACCCGCAAGGACGCCGACGCCGTGCTGGCCGCGTTCGCCGAGACCGTCGGCGAGATCGTCGCCAAGGGCGACGAGAAGGTCACCATCCCCGGCTTCCTGACCTTCGAGCGCACCCACCGTGCCGCTCGCACCGCGCGCAACCCGCAGACCGGTGACCCGATCCAGATCCCGGCCGGCTACAGCGTCAAGGTCTCCGCGGGCAGCAAGCTGAAGGAAGCCGCGAAGGGCAAGTAAGCGCTCCGCTTCGAGCGCTGGTGGCTGAGGGCCGTCTCTCGGCTGACGGGACGGCCGTGGCTGGTCGCGCCCGCGCGGCGGAGCCGCATGTCGATACGGCCCCGCGCCCCTTTCGGGCGCTCGCCACAACGCCGATGGGGCGGTCACCCGGACTCGGGTGACCGCCCCATCAACGTTCGTACGGCTGCTGCGGTTATCCCAGCGCCTTGCCCGGAAGCTCGACCTTCGCGCCGAGCTCGACGAGCTTCTCCATGCTGTTTCTATCCGGGGGATAACCCCCGGACCCCCAGCCGGAGGGCGTTGCAGCCGGCCGGGGTCGAGGGCGGGTCGTCAGCCGAGCGCCTTGCCCGGAAGCTCGACCTTCGCGCCGAGCTCGACGAGCTTCTCCATGCTGTTTCTATCCGGGGGATAACCCCCGGACCCCCAGCCGGAGGGCGTTGCAGCCGGCCGGGGTCGAGGGCGGGTCGTCAGCCGAGCGCCTTGCCCGGAAGCTCGACCTTCGCGCCGAGCTCGACGAGCTTCTCCATGAAGTTCTCGTAGCCGCGGTTGATGAGGTCGATGCCGTGGACGCGGGACGTGCCCTGGGCCGCCAGGGCGGCGATGAGGTACGAGAAGCCGCCGCGGAGGTCCGGGATGACCAGGTCGGCGCCCTGGAGCTTCGTCGGGCCGGAGACGACGGCCGAGTGGAGGAAGTTGCGCTGGCCGAAGCGGCAGTTCGAGCCGCCCAGGCACTCGCGGTACAGCTGGATGTGAGCGCCCATCTGGTTCAGCGCGGACGTGAAGCCGAGGCGGGACTCGTAGACCGTCTCGTGGATGATCGACAGGCCCGTCGCCTGCGTCAGCGCGACCACCAGCGGCTGCTGCCAGTCCGTCTGGAAGCCCGGGTGCACGTCCGTTTCGAGCGCGATGGACTTCAACTGGCCGCCGGGGTGCCAGAAACGGATGCCCTCGTCGTCGATCTCGAAGGCACCGCCCACCTTCCGGTAGGTGTTCAGGAACGTCATCATCGAGCGCTGCTGCGCGCCGCGGACGTAGATGTTGCCCTCGGTCGCCAGCGCCGCGGACGCCCAGGAGGCGGCCTCCAGGCGGTCGGGCAGGGCGCGGTGGTTGTAACCGCTGAGCCGGTCCACACCCGTGACGCGGATGGTCCGGTCGGTGTCCATCGCGATGATGGCGCCCATCTTCTGCAGGACGCAGATCAGGTCCTCGATCTCCGGCTCCACGGCCGCGTTCGAGAGCTCCGTGACGCCCTCCGCGAGGACGGCCGTCAGCAGCACCTGCTCGGTCGCACCCACGGACGGGTACGGCAGCCGGATCTTCGTGCCGCGCAGCCGCTGCGGCGCCTCCAGGTACTGCCCGTCCGCCCGCTTCTCGATGCGCGCGCCGAACTGCCGCAGCACCTCGAAGTGGAAGTCGATCGGCCGGCCGCCGATGTCGCAGCCGCCGAGACCCGGGATGAACGCGTGCCCGAGGCGGTGCAGCAGCGGACCGCAGAACAGGATCGGGATACGGCTGGAACCCGCGTGCGCGTCGATGTCCGCGACGTTCGCACTCTCCACGTGGGACGGGTCCATCACCAGCTCGCCCGGCTCCTCACCCGGACGGACCGTCACGCCGTGCAGCTGCAGCAGTCCGCGTACGACACGGACGTCCCGGATGTCCGGAACGTTGCGCAGTCGACTCGGTTCACTGCCCAGCAGGGCGGCGACCATTGCCTTCGGTACGAGGTTCTTCGCACCGCGGACACGGATCTCGCCCTCCAGCGGGGTTCCGCCGTGGACAAGCAGGACATCGTCGTTGACGGTCATGTATCTCGCGTTCCGATGAGTGGGGCAGGGGCCAGAAGGGAAAGGGTAATCGCCGCCCACCCCCCTTCTGTAAGCCCAAGGACGGCCCAGCTACGTCATAGCTGTGTCACAACACGAACCGTTCCCTGGCGGGCACATGGGGTCACCGGCCCTCTCGCGCCCCCAGGGTGCTTCATTCCTCCCTGAGCTGCATTCACCCGCTAACCGCCATTGCCTCCCCACGCGGAGGCAAGATGCGGGATCATGTCTGCCATGACCGAGGTGTCCTCGCTCACAGGGCGGTTGCTCGTGGCAACGCCCGCCCTGGCGGACCCGAACTTCGACCGTGCGGTGGTGCTCCTTCTCGACCACGACGAGGAGGGCTCCCTCGGTGTCGTCCTCAACCGTCCCACCCCGGTGGACGTCGGCGACATCCTGGAGGGCTGGGCGGATCTCGCGGGTGAACCCGGCGTCGTCTTCCAGGGCGGCCCGGTGTCACTGGACTCGGCCCTGGGGGTCGCCGTCATCCCTGGCGGCGCGACCGTCGACGGGTCGCCGCTGGGCTGGCGCAGAGTGCACGGCGCGATCGGTCTGGTCGACCTGGAGGCACCGCCCGAGCTGCTGGCCTCGGCTCTCGGGTCCCTGAGGATCTTCGCCGGATACGCCGGCTGGGGCCCCGGCCAGCTGGAGGACGAGCTGGTCGAGGGCGCCTGGTACGTCGTCGAGTCCGAACCCGGAGACGTCTCCTCGCCGTCCCCGGAAAGACTCTGGCGCGAGGTGCTGCGCCGCCAGCGCAACGAACTGGCGATGGTGGCCACATATCCGGACGACCCGTCGCTCAACTGATCCGTGTGACCTTCAGTACCCTTGGCATTTATGAGCACTCTTGAGCCCGAGCGCGGGACTGGTACGGGGACCCTCGTAGAGCCGACGCCACAGGTGTCCCACGGCGACGGCGACCACGAGCGCTTCGCCCACTACGTCCAGAAGGACAAGATCATGGCCAGCGCCCTTGACGGGACCCCCGTCGTGGCGCTGTGCGGCAAGGTGTGGGTGCCCGGCCGCGACCCGAAGAAGTACCCCGTGTGTCCCATGTGCAAGGAGATCTACGAGTCCATGGGCGCCGGCGGCGACAAGGGCAAGGACGGCGACAAGTAGTCCTGCCTGCGGCCCGAGGCTGGTGATCCCGCCTCCGGCTTGAGCTTGGCGAGGCCCCGGGCGCGTTTCGGCGCGTCTTCGGGGCCTCGGTCGTGTGCAGAGGCGCCGACGGCCCGGACCGAGGCGTGGAACCTGCGACAGCAGCGGCGTTCCGCTTCCGCGATGATGACGATTCCGGTGCTGGTGTTCTTCGTACGCGCACAGCGACGGCTGGTCTCCGGGCCGGGCGGAGCGGTAAAGGACTGGCGTGACTTCAGAGACGGAACTGATTCCGGCGCCCCGCAGCGTCGTCGTCGCCGCTGCCGGCGAGGTGCGGCTGACGGCGCACTCCCGGCTCTGTGCCGGTACGGCGACGGAGGGCGTCGGCCGCTGGCTGCGCACCGTCCTGTGGCAGGCCACCGGACTGCCGTTGCGGGAGGGCCGGGAACGCGACGAGACCGACGGCGACGGCATCGCGCTCCGGCTCGACCCAGAGCTCGGTCCCGAGGAGTACCGCCTCGTCAGCGACCGGAACGGCGTCCTCATCGAGGGCGGCAGCGCGGCCGGTGTCTTCTGGGGCGCCCAGACCCTGAGGCAGCTCCTCGGCCCCGACGCCCACCGCAGGGCCCCGCTCGACCGCGACCGCACCTGGGTCGTGCCGCACCTCACGATCGAGGACGCTCCCCGCTTCCGCTGGCGCGGCCTCATGCTCGACGTCGCCCGGCACTTCATGCCGAAGGAAGGCGTCCTGCGCCACCTCGACCTGATGGCCGCGCACAAACTCAACGTCTTCCACTTCCACTTGACGGACGACCAGGGCTGGCGCGTCGAGATCAAGAGGTACCCGCGGCTGACCGAGGTCGGCTCATGGCGGGCGCGCACGAAATCCGGCCACCGGGCCTCACCGCTGTGGGAGGAGAAGCCGCACGGTGGCTTCTACACCCAGGACGACATCCGCGAGATCGTCGCCTACGCCGCCGAGCGGCATATCACCGTCGTCCCCGAGATCGACGTACCCGGCCATTCGCAGGCCGCCATCGCCGCATACCCGGAACTCGGCAACACCGACGTCATCACTGCATCCGTCAAGGGGGGCACCGCCCTCTCCGTCTGGGACAACTGGGGGATCTCTGCCAACGTACTGGCCCCCACTGACAACACCCTGCGTTTCTACGAGGGGGTGTTCGAGGAAGTCCTCGGCCTGTTCCCGTCGGAGTTCATCCACGTCGGCGGTGACGAATGCCTCAAGGACCAGTGGCGGCAGTCGCCGACCGCGCAGGCCCGCATCAAGGAGCTCGGGCTCGCGGACGAGGACGAGCTGCAGGCGTGGTTCATCGGCCACTTCGACACATGGCTGACCGCGCGCGGGCGCAGGCTCATCGGCTGGGACGAGATCCTGGAGGGCGGGCTGGCGAAGGGCGCGGCCGTGTCCTCGTGGCGCGGGTACGAGGGCGGGGTCGCCGCGGCCCGGGCCGGTCACGACGTGGTCATGTGCCCCGAGCAGTACGTGTACTTGGACCACCGCCAGGCGGCGGGCGAGGACGAGCCGGTACCGATCGGCTATGTGCGCACCCTGAAGGACGTCTACCGGTTCGAGCCCGTTCCACCGGAGTTGACCCCGAGCCAGGCCGCACACGTGCTCGGCACACAGGCCAACGTGTGGACCGAGGTGATGGAGGACCCCGCACGGGTGGACTACCAGACGTACCCGCGGCTTTCGGCCTTCTCGGAGGTGGCCTGGAGTGCGCTTCCCGCCCCGGCGGAACGGGACTTCGCCGACTTCGAGCGGCGGATGACCGCCCACTACCGGCGACTTGACGCCCTGGGAGTGGGCTACCGGCCGCCGACCGGGCCCCTGCCGTGGCAGAAGCGTCCCGGCGTGCTCGGGCGGCCGCTGGACGGGGCGCCCCCGAACAGGTAAGTGAGCTCCCGAACAGGTAAGGCAAAAACGTCGTAAGCATCACCGAAGAGTGGCAATTCGCGCGCACCGGTGATGCCGTACGAAAACGGACCATCTCCCTGGTGAAGTGGGCGAATGCCTCCTAGCGGACCCCCGTCTTCGGGCCTTGCGAAGATGTGCCAGAGTTGCCACGTCCGCCCTGTCAGCACGTACCGTACGGCAACACAGGTGGGACCAGGTGGGGCAGCGGGAAGGGGCAGCCGGTTTGACCACGCACGCACCGCAGGCGGCGCAGGCCGTCACGCTGCCCACGACACTGGACGAGGCCGTGGCGGCACTCACCGCCGTGCCCGCCGCCGTCCCGGTGGCCGGCGGCACCGACCTCATGGCCGCCGTCAACTCGGGGCAGCTCAGGCCCGCCGCACTGGTCGGTCTCGGCAGGATCAGCGAGATCCGCGGCTGGCAGTACCAGGACGGACACGCTCTGCTCGGCGCCGGGCTCACGCACGCGCGCATGGGGCGCCCGGACTTCGCGGCCCTGATCCCGGCGCTCGCCGCCGCCGCGCGCGCGGCGGGCCCGCCGCAGATCCGCAACGCGGGCACCCTGGGCGGCAACATCGCCTCGGCGTCCCCCACCGGGGACGCGCTGCCGGTGCTGGCCGCCCTGGAGGCGACACTGATCATCGCGGGCCCGGGCGGAGTCCGCCGGGAGATCCCGGTGTCGCACCTGCTGGCCGCGGTCGACATGCTGCGCGCCGGCGAACTCATCGGGTACGTGCGCGTGCCGCTGCTGCATGCGCCGCAGGTCTTCCTGAAGGCGACCGGCCGGACCGGCCCCGGACGCGCGGTCGCGTCCGTCGCGCTCGTCCTCGACCCCGCCCGGCGCGGAGTCAGGTGCGCCGTCGGTGCCATAGCGCCGATGCCGCTCAGGCCTCTGGACGCCGAGCAGTGGGTCGCCCGGCTCATCGACTGGGACAACGGCCGGACGATCGTCCCGGAGGCGCTGACCGCCTTCGGGGAGTACGTCGCGGCGGCCTGCATCCCCGACCCCGTTCCCGAACCGGACGGCACCGTCCAGCAGCTTCCGCCCGCCGTACTGCACCTGCGGCGCACCGTCGCCGCGCTGGCCCGACGAGCACTGGGGAGGGCGCTGTCGTGACCGACGACCAGCACGGAGAGGGCACCCCCCACGGCGGCGGCCGCTGGGACCCGCTGCCCCAGGGTGACTACGACGACGGCGCCACCGCCTTCGTCAAACTCCCCGAAGGGGGCATCGACGCCCTCCTGGCCTCCGCCGACAGTCCCCTTGCGGCGCCCGGCCACGGCTATGTGCCGCCGCCGATAACGGCCGACCCCGGCTCGGCCGCGGGGACCGACCCGGCGGCGACCGGGAACTGGGCCGTGCCCGCCGACGGCGCCCAGTGGCCCGACCCCAACGCCGTGCCGCAGGACACCACGGGCGACCGGTTCACGTACAACCCCGCGGCCACCCAGCAGTGGAACTTCGGGGAGACGGCGCCCCAGGAATCCGCCCCCGCGCCGGGTCACGATGTGACCGGGCAGTGGTCGATCCCCGTGGCCGGGGGCGACCTTCCGGACGAATCGGGCGAGTTCACCACGTCGTCCCTGGTGCAGCAGTGGGGTGGCACGCCGCCGGCCACGCTCCCGGGCGGCGCCCCCGCCCCCTGGGCGACGGAGGCCGCGGGGCAGCCCTGGGGGCAGCCGCAGACCGAGGAGCCGACGGCGCCCGAGGACGGCTCCGGGCTCGCGCGCGAACACGGCGCCGAGACTCCGGCCGGTGCGGGGCACGCGTACGAACAGCCTCCGGCCCACACCGACGGCCGGTCTGCCGAGCACGCCGCCGCCCATGCGCCCGTGGAGCAGGACCCCGCCGCACACGAGCCCGAGGCCGCGCGGGCGCACACCGCCGAGCACCCCCGCCCTCAGACCGACGAGTACGGGGCTCCGACCGCCGACGCCTATGCGGAGACGCCCGCCGAATCCGCCGCAGCCGCCTCACAGCCCGCGCACGAGCCCGATGAGGCCGCCGGGGCGGCAGAGAGTGCCGAGGGGGCTGCAGGGGCGCCTGAGGGGGCCGTGGAGCCGCTCCCGGAGCCCGCGGCGGATGCCGGGCCGGACGGCACCGCACCGTCCGCGCGGACGCCGGCCGGACCCGACGCCTCCAACGCGCCCGACTCTCCGGACACTTCGGACACTCCGGTCGCCCCGGACGCGTCCGACGGTTCCGACACCGAAGCCGCCGACGAGGCCCCGCCGCCCCCCGGCGAGGAGCACCCCCTCGCCTCCTACGTCCTGCGCGTCAACGGCGTGGAACGCCCCGTCTCGGACGCCTGGATCGGCGAGTCGCTGCTCTACGTGCTGCGCGAGCGGCTCGGTCTCGCGGGCGCCAAGGACGGCTGCTCCCAGGGCGAGTGCGGGGCCTGCAACGTCCAGGTCGACGGACGCCTCGTGGCTTCCTGCCTGGTGCCCGCCGTGACCGCCGCCGGCAGCGAGGTCCGTACGGTCGAGGGCCTCGCCGTCGACGGGCAGCCCTCGGACGTGCAGCGCGCGCTCGCCCGGTGCGGCGCCGTGCAGTGCGGTTTCTGCGTGCCCGGCATGGCGATGACCGTGCACGACCTGCTGGAGGGCAACCCGGCGCCCACCGAGCTGGAGACCCGCCAGGCCCTGTGCGGCAACCTGTGCCGCTGCTCCGGCTACCGGGGCGTCGTGGAGGCCGTTCAGGAGGTCGTCGCCGAACGCGAGGCGCACTCCGAAGGCGACGCTTCCGAACATGACGGCGACGAGGCACGTATCCCTCACCAGGCGGGCCCTGGAGCCGGGGGTGTCAACGCGTCGGCGTTCGAGTCACCCGGGTTCCCCGCGCCGCAGGGACCGCATGACCAGGCGTACGGACAGGACGGAGGCCAGGCGTGAGCAACGAAGCCGCCACCGCGACCACCGCCGCGGAGGCAGCACCCGCCCCCGAGCAGCTGCCGCACGGCCTCGGCGCCTCCCTGCCGGCCGCCAACACCCGCGCCAAGACCGAGGGCACGTTCCCGTACGCGGCGGACCTGTGGGCCGAGGGCCTGCTGTGGGCCGCCGTACTGCGCTCCCCGCACCCGCACGCGCGCATTGTGTCCATCGACACGTCCCACGCGCGCGAGATGCCCGGTGTACGGGCCGTCGTCACGCACGAGGACGTGCCGGGCACCGCCCGCCACGGCCGCCGCAACGCCGACCGGCCCGTGTTCGCCTCCGAGGTCGTACGCCACCACGGCGAGCCCATCGCCGCCGTCGCCGCCGACCACCCGGACACCGCGCGCATGGCCGCCGCGGCCGTCATCGTCGAGTACGAGGTACTCGACCCGGTGACCGACCCCGAGCAGGCCTTCGAGGCCGAGCCGCTGCACCCCGACGGCAACCTGATCCGGCACATCCCGCTGCGCCACGGCGACCCGGACGCGGCCGGCGAGATCGTCGTCGAGGGCCAGTACCGCATCGGCCGCCAGGACCCGGCCCCCATCGGCGCCGAGGCCGGCCTCGCGGTGCCCCGCCCCGACGGCGGCGTCGAGCTGTACCTCGCCTCCACCGACCCGCACGCGGACCGCGACACCGCTGCCGCCTGCTACGGCCTCGAACCCGAACGCGTCAAGATCGTCGTCACCGGGGTCCCCGGCGCGACCGCCGACCGTGAGGACCAGGGCTTCCAACTCCCGCTGGGCCTGCTGGCGTTGAAGACCGGCTGCCCGGTGAAACTCACCGCCACGCGCGAAGAGTCCTTCCTGGGGCACACCCACCGTCACCCGACCCTCCTTCGCTACCGCCACCACGCCGACGCCGAGGGCAGGCTGGTGAAGGTCGAGGCGCAGATCCTCCTCGACGCGGGCGCGTACTCCGACACGTCCTCCGAGGCCCTCGCGGCCGCCGTCGGCTTCGCCTGCGGCCCCTATGTCGTCCCGAACGCCTTCATCGAGGGCTGGGCCGTACGCACCAACAACCCGCCCTCCGGCCATGTGCGCGGCGAGGGCGCGATGCAGGTCTGCGCCGCGTACGAGGCCCAGATGGACAAGCTGGCGAAGAAGCTGGGCATGGACCCGGCCGAACTGCGCCTGCGCAACGCCATGGCCACCGGGGACGTACTCCCGACGGGCCAGACGGTGACCTGCCCGGCCCCGGTGGCGGAGCTGTTGCAGGCCGTCCGCGACTTCCCGCTCCCCGCGCTGCCCAAGGACACCCCCGAGGACGAGTGGCTGCTGCCAGGCGGCCCCGAGGGCGCGGGCGAACCGGGCGCGGTGCGGCGGGGCGTGGGCTACGGCCTGGGCATGGTGCACATGCTCGGAGCGGAGGGCGCCGACGAGGTCTCCACCGCGACCGTCAAGGTCCACGACGGCGTCGCGACCGTGCTCTGCGCGGCCGTCGAGACCGGTCAGGGATTCACCACGCTGGCCCGCCAGATCGTCCAGGAGACCCTCGGCATCGACGAGGTGCACGTGGCGCCCGTCGACACCGACCAGCCGCCGGCCGGCGCGGGCTGCCGCGGCCGGCACACGTGGGTGTCCGGCGGCGCAGTGGAACGGGCGGCCAAGATGGTCCGCACGCAGCTACTGCAGCCCCTGGCCCACAAGTTCGGCATGTCGACCGAGCTGCTCCAGATCACCGACGGCAAGATCACCTCGTACGACGGTGTCCTGTCGACCACCGTCACCGAGGCGATGGACGGCAAGGAACTGTGGGCCACGGCCCAGTGCAGACCGCACCCCACGGAGCCGCTGAACGAGGCCGGCCAGGGCGACGCCTTCGTCGGCATGGCGTTCTGCGCGATCCGCGCGGTCGTCGACGTCGACATCGAGCTCGGTTCGGTACGGGTCGTGGAACTGGCCCTCGCCCAGGACGTCGGCCGGGTCCTCAACCCGGCCCAGCTGGCCGCCCGTATCGAGGCGGGCGTCACCCAGGGCGTGGGCATCGCGCTGACGGAGAACCTGCGCACCGCGCGCGGGCTGATCCGCCACCCCGACCTGACGGGTTACGCCCTGCCGACCGCCCTGGACGCGCCCGACATCCGGATCGTCAAGCTCGTCGAGGAACGCGACGTGGTCGCCCCCTTCGGCGCGAAGGCGGTCAGCGCGGTGCCGGTGGTGACGTCCCCGGCGGCCATCGCCTCCGCCGTAAGGGCAGCCACGGGTCGCCCGGTGAACCGGCTGCCGATAAGACCACAGGCCGCAGTGGTGACCTCCCAGTGACGGCCCAGGAGACCGGGCCCGAGGACGAGCAGCGGTACGAACCGGTGCCCGGCGTCGGCAAGTTGCTGGTGTGGGTGCTGGTGTTCATGGTGGCGGCGCTGGCGGTCGTGCTGGGTGGCGTGTACTTCACGTAGACCGTGAGGCGTGACTTGTGATGCGCGGCGTGGTGCTGATCACCGGCGTGATGGCGGCCGGGAAGTCCACGGTCGCGCAGGCGCTGGCCATGGGGGTCCCCCCACGTCCTTGAGGCAGTGGGGGAGGCTGCCTCGTGCGGCGCATGTCCGCGGTGATGTCTTCCGGCGGATGATCGTGTCCGGGCGGGAGGAGTACGTCCCAGGGGCCGGCGGCGAGGGCGAGGCCCAGCTCCGGTTGCGGTAGCGACTGTCGGCGGCGACGGCGGACACGTACGCGGAGGCCGGGTTCACGGCGGTGGTCCAGGACGTGGTGCTGGGGGACGACCTGAGCTCGTACGTCAGCTGGTGCGTTCTCGTCCCCTCTTCGTCGTCGTACTGGCTCCAAGTCCTGAGGCCGTGGCGGCGCGGGAGGCGGGGCGGGCGAAGAGCGGGTACGGGGCTTGGTCGGTCGAGGACCTGGACGGGGCGCTGCGCGCGGGCACCCCCCCGGCTCGGGCTGTGGCTGGACAGCTCGGAGCTGACGGTGGGGGAGACGGTGGACGCGATCCTCGCGGGGCGGGAACGGGCGAGGGTGTGCTGAGCGTCCTGTGGTCCGCGGCGTTGTCAGTGGCGGGGCGTAGTGTTCTGGGCAGTGGGGAACGGCTGCCGGAGTCGTACGGCACAGCGGCACATGCCCGGCCGCGCCCTGCACGGGGACTGTGAGCAGACACATGCGCCGAGGCACATGTGACGAAGCACATGCGGGGGATGCAATGAGCACGACCAGTGCCGCCACGGCGGTGATCACACTGACCGAGGACCAACTCGATCCGTACGTCACGCACGCGGCGTCGCGCCGCTGGCTGACGGGGCCCGGACTGCCGGGCGACAGCGGCCTGTTCACCTTCGAGGAGCTGTGCCGGGAGGGCCTGCGGACGGTCGGGGACTCCACCGGCGACCCCGACGGCCGCCTGGCGGCGGAGCTGCGGGACCAGCTGGTCATAGGGGCGCTGCTGGACCCCCGGGGCCTGGAGACGGAGTCGGTGCTGCTCGACGGCGCGACGGGGGAGATCGCGACGACGTACTTCCTGCACGACCGCCCCGACCTGATGGACAGCCGCCCGCTCGCACCGTCGCTCGGCACCCTGGTGCGGTTCGCGACGGCGGCGGACGAACTGGCAGGGCTGCGCGGCCAGTTCGCGTCCTACGCCGGCCGTTTCGGACCGAAGGCCGCGGCGGAGGCGTCACGCCACCTGCTGGCGGTGTTCGAGGAGGGTACGGACGGCGGGGTGCCGCCGTTCTGGAAGATGGCGGCCCTGATCCGCCCCCTGTCCCTGGTGGCGGGTCCGGGAACGGGCTGCGGACTCGCTCTCGACCTCCCCACCCGCCTGCTGGACCGGGAGTTCGGCCACGGCAAGGTCTGGCGCTTCGAGGACGTCGACTTCCCCTCGACTCTCACGCACGAGCCGACCCGCCGTTTCCTGCGCGATACGGGTCTGCCTGAGGACGGCGTGCTCTTCCACCTCGACACGGACGTCCCCCTGCCGACCCTGGCCGAGCACTACGCCTACCAGGGCCCCCACGGCCTCGATCCCGCCCGGCTCCCGCACAGGGCCTCCCACTTGATACGGCTGGGCAACCTCATCGAGGACAACAGCCTGGTCATCGACGGCGAAACAGGCGCGGTCCTCAACTGGAGCGAGCCCGAGGCCACCCTGTACCCGCTGAACACGGACGTCTCCACCCTGGCCTTCACTCTCTGGCTCCTGCACCGCGAGAAGGCCATCGACGAGGACCTGGCGGGAGAGCTGACGACCGACGCCCACGACCAGCTGGCCACGACGATGATCCACACCCTGTCGAGCATCGACCCGACCGCCCTCACGACGGAGCCGGGCCGGCACTACTGGACGGAGGCGTTCCAGGACGAGGCGGGCGGCGTCCTGTGACACGGTGAGGGCGGCACCCTCAGCGGATGCCGCCCTTTCGTTGCCTGGTGAAGGCCATGGAGGCCGTGGCGGGAATTGAACCCACGTACCTCGCTTTGCAGGCGAGTCCCTAAGCCACTCGGGCACACGGCCGTGTCGGGGTGGAGGCTGGGGCTCCGTTCCGAACTCGGTGAAACGACCGTACGGCGGGGCCGGGAGGGGGCTCAAGGGAAACACGGGGGCTGCAACGGGACTGCCATACGGCGTTCATGAATGGGCGGCGGCAGGCTTGGGTGAGTACGCGATTGCAGGCAATCCGTCCGGTACCAAAGTGGCCCCAATAGTGGTACCGTCATGGTATGGCTATGAACCTTCGTCTGCGCGACGACCAGCAGGAGGCGCTCAAGCTGCGTGCCGAGGAGGAGGGGCGCAGCATGCACGCCATAGTGCTTCAAGCGATCGACCGGTATCTGGAGCAGGAAGCGGACCGCGCCACCGTCCGTCGGCTGGGGGCGAAGTACGCGGCGAGTCACGCGGATCTGCTGCGGAGGCTGGGGGAGTAGATGAAGTACCTCACGGTCCAGGAAGTCCTGGACCTGGCGGAGCTGGCGTGCGGAGGGCAGACACAGGTTGCCGTGCGTGATCTGGGTCTGCTCACCTCGGCCGTCCATCGTCCCCAGTCGCAGATGTTCGGCGTGGAGGCGTACACGGACCTCTTCGAGAAGGCTGCGGCACTGCTTCAGTCGCTGGTCCTGAACCATCCGCTGGTGGACGGCAACAAGCGCATGGGGTGGATGTGCACCGTCGTCTTTCTCGACGTCAACGGCACCGAGATGCTGGACGTTGACCAGGACGAGGCGTACAAGCTCGTGATCGAGGTGGCGTCCGGCGGCCTGGAGGACGTGGCGCTGATCGCTCTCCGTTTGAGGGCACTCCACGGCGCGATGTGACGTGAGTCCCACCCGTGGGCGTCGCGGCCTCGTCCGCGCGTTGACCCGGTCGGCCCGCCGGTAGGGTGGCCCGGTTGTCATACCCAGCCGAGCCGCCCGACCACCCACACGGAGACCGTGACTACCACCGCCGCCAGCTCTGCCTCGCACTCCCACCACCTCTCTCCCGCCTTCCCCGGCCGCGCCCCCTGGGGCACCGCCAGCAAGCTGCGTGCCTGGCAGCAGGGGGCGATGGAGAAGTATGTCCAGGAGCAGCCGCGTGATTTCCTCGCCGTGGCCACCCCCGGCGCCGGCAAGACGACCTTCGCGCTGACGCTCGCCTCCTGGCTGCTGCACCATCACGTCGTGCAGCAGGTGACCGTGGTCGCGCCGACCGAGCACCTGAAGAAGCAGTGGGCGGAAGCGGCCGCGCGGATAGGCATCAAGCTCGATCCCGAGTACAGCGCGGGCCCGCTCGGCAAGGACTATCAGGGCGTCGCAGTGACGTATGCCGGTGTCGGTGTGCGGCCCATGCTGCACCGCAACCGCGTCGAGCAGCGCAAGACGCTCGTCATCCTCGACGAGATCCACCACGCCGGTGACTCCAAGTCCTGGGGCGAGGCCTGTCTGGAGGCCTTCGAGCCGGCCACGCGGCGGCTCGCGCTCACCGGCACTCCGTTCCGGTCCGACACCAACCCCATCCCCTTCGTCACGTACGAGGAAGGAAACGACGGGATCCGGCGGTCCGCCGCCGACTACACCTACGGCTACGGGAACGCGCTCGCCGACCACGTCGTGCGGCCCGTCATCTTCCTCTCCTACAGCGGCAATATGCGCTGGCGCACGAAGGCCGGTGACGAGATCGCCGCCCGGCTCGGCGAGCCCATGACCAAGGACGCGATCAGCCAGGCCTGGCGGACCGCCCTGGACCCGCGCGGCGAGTGGATGCCCAGCGTGCTGCGCGCCGCCGACCAGCGGCTGTCCGAGGTCAGGAAGGCCATCCCGGACGCGGGCGCCCTCGTCATCGCCTCCGACCAGGACTCCGCACGGGCCTACGCCAAGCTGATCCGCGAGATCACCGGCAACAAGGCGACCCTCGTCCTCTCCGACGACGCCGGCGCCTCGAAGCGGATCGACGAGTTCAGCGAGAGCAACGACCGGTGGATGGTCGCCGTGCGGATGGTGTCCGAGGGCGTCGACGTGCCCCGGCTCGCCGTCGGCGTGTACGCCACGACCATCTCCACTCCCCTCTTCTTCGCCCAGGCTGTCGGCCGCTTCGTGCGGTCTCGGCGGCGCGGCGAGACCGCCTCCGTCTTCCTCCCGACCGTCCCTGACCTCCTCACCTTCGCCAACGAGATGGAGGTCGAGCGCGACCACGCCCTCGACAAGCCGAAGAAGGAGGGCGAGGAGGACCCGTACGCCGAATCCGAGAAGGAGATGGAGGAGGCGAACAAGGAGCAGGACGAGGACACCGGTGAGCAGGAGGAGTTCTCCTTCGAGGCGCTGGAGTCCGACGCCGTCTTCGACCGGGTGCTCTACGACGGCGCCGAGTTCGGTATGCAGGCTCACCCGGGAAGCGAGGAGGAGCAGGACTACCTCGGTATTCCGGGGCTCCTCGAACCCGATCAGGTGCAGCTCCTCCTCCAGAAGCGGCAGGCCCGGCAGATCGCGCACAGCCGCAAGAAGCCGGACGCCGAGGCGGACCTGCTGGAGCTGCCCGCCGAGCGGCGCCCGGTTGTCTCGCACAAGGAGATGATGGAGCTGCGCAAGCAGCTCAACACGATGGTCAGCGCGTACGTCCACCAGAGCGGCAAGCCCCACGGCGTCATCCACACCGAACTGCGCCGCACCTGCGGCGGCCCGCCGAGCGCCGAGGCCACGGCGGGACAGCTGCGGCAGCGGATCGCCAAGGTGCAGGAGTGGGCCACGCGCATGAAGTGACGGGCGTTGCGCGCCGGACCTTTCACGCCGTACGTATCGGGACATACGGAGGTACTCCCTCCCCGTATGTGCCCGGATTCTGGACGGAGCCTTCCGCTCAGCGAACTCCCTTCGCTACTGTCCGGCTACGCACACGCCCCGTGGCAGCGCCGCCGCGGAGCGCAGCCGTGAAGCGACGCGGCCCGGCACAGGCCGGGCCGCCGGCCGATCGGCGGCCTCTGTTGCGCGTCGTCGACGGGACTCGGTGACGCACCGCCGCGCGGAGGTCGCCGACCTCACCACTTGGAGGAGTGGGCGTCGTGACCGCGGAGACCTCTCAGACGCTCGACCGAGGACTGCGTGTCCTCAAGCTGCTGGCCGATACGGACCACGGGCTGACCGTCACCGAGCTTTCCAACAAACTGGGCGTGAACCGGACCGTGGTGTACCGGTTGCTGGCCACGCTGGAACAGCATGCCCTCGTACGGCGTGACTTGGGCGGCCGCGCCCGGGTCGGGCTGGGTGTGCTCAGGCTCGGCCGGCAGGTGCATCCGCTGGTGCGGGAGGCCGCGTTGCCGGCGCTCCGGTCACTGGCCGAGGACATAGGCGCGACGGCCCATCTGACGCTGGTGGACGGGGCGGATGCACTGGCCGTGGCCGTCGTCGAGCCGACGTGGACGGACTATCACGTGGCCTATCGGGCCGGGTTCAGACACCCCTTGGACCGGGGGGCCGCGGGCAAGGCGATTCTTGCTGCGCGGGCCAAGCCGGTGGGCGAGCCCGGGTACACGCTGACCCATGGGGAGTTGGAGGCCGGGGCCAGTGGGGCCGCGGCGCCGCTGCTCGGTGTTACGGGGGTCGAGGGCAGCGTGGGTGTCGTGATGCTGGCCGATGCGGTGCCCGAGCGGGTCGGGCCGCGGGTGGTTGACGCCGCGCGGGAGGTTGCCGAAGCCCTGCGTTGAGCTGCCGGCCGAGGGGGGCCGGCCAGGGCGGTGCGCAGCTCGGCGCGGCGGGGTGCCGCCTCTCTTTGGGACGGGAGCCGCCCTAGGCGGCACGATTGCCCGCAGGCTGCGGCGGACGTGTACCCACGGGGTGTGGCGGCGGGGACCTGTCCACGACTGCGGTGGCGGGCGTCTGTGAGGAGCGCGTCAGGAAGTGGGTGCTCTGAGCCCCGCCAGCGTCCTCAACTGAAGCCACAGCACCAGCCGTTCGTCGGGGTCTTCGAGGTCGATCCCGACGTGCTGCTGGGCCTGCTTCAGGCGGTAGCGGCAGGTGTTCGGGTGCACGGCGAGCAGCTTCGCCGCGCCCGCCATGTCGCAGCCCGCGTCGAACCAGCTGACCAGGGTGCGCGCGTAGTCGGTGCCGTGCTGCTCGTCGTACGCCAGTACTCTCCGCCACGCTCCCGCGCTCAGCTCCCGCCGCTCGCCGAGCACTTCGGTCAGCCGCAGCAGCGTCACCCGCGGGCGCACCTCGTCCACCGTCGCCACCGGCAGGTCCGGGCCGAGCACCCGCAGCACCAGCTCGGCGTCCTCCCGCGACCCCACGACCTCCGCCGGCCCGGCCACCACCTCGCCCAGCGCCGCCCGCACGGGCACCCGCAGCGCCTGCCCGGCCCGCACCACGATGTCCTCGGCCAGCCGCTTGTGACGCGCTCCCGGACCGGGAAGGACCGCATACACCACCCCGTCGACCAGCACGCACGCGTGCCGCCCGTAACGCGCCTCGCACTGCAGCCGTACGACGTCCAGCAGGCGTAGGGCGGTCTGCTCGGCGTCCGGGAGGCTCGCGGCGTCCAGTACGAAGGCGGCCACCCGGACCGCGCCCTCAAGTCCCAGGCGGTCGAAGGCGGTTGACGGGTCCGCCGTGCCGTCGAGCAGGCGGCGCAGCAGGTCGCTGTTCTGGTGGCGGGCCAGCTCCTGCGCTGCCCGGGCCCGCAGCAGGAGCAGTGCCGCCGTGGACGCGCCCTGCGCGAGGGTCTCCTCGGCGTCGGGTGCGAGCGTGCCGTCGTCGACCACCCAGACCGAGCCGAGCGTCTCGCCGCCCGCACGGACGGCGACCGCGAGGCGCGGCAGGTCGCCGTCCCGGAGCGCGGGCATCCGTACCGGCCCCGGGGCCGCGAACAGCACCCGGTACTGCTCGGTGTTGGGCGTGCTGGCCGGTACCTGGAGGCCGAGGATGCTCTGCCGCCGGTCCTCGTCGACCGGCTGGCCCGGGACCGTGGAGTAGGCGAGGATCCGCTGGCGCGGGTCCTCCACGGCCGTCGCACCGCCGGTCGCCGCGGCGACCGCGTCCGCGAGCGCGAACAGGTCACCGAGACCCCCGGCCGATGGTGCGGGGCGGGCGCCGATCGCCGAGGACAGCAGCAGGTGGACGTGGTGCCAGGCCGCGTCCTCGTCGACCGACAGCAGCGCGACGCCGTGCGCCTGAGCCTCCCCGGCCGGCCCGTCCGGGCCGCGTACGACGAGCCCGGTCATCCCGGCCTCCGCGGCCGCCCGGACGAGGGGACCGGCGGCCGCCGCCCGCACGCCCACGGCCAGCAGCAGCGCGCCCGGTGCAGGCGGCATCGGGGCGTGGGCGTCGTACAGCAGTACCTCGGTGACCGGGGCGGCGAGCCCGGCGGGGGCCGTGTGCAGGCGCAGGGCGTGGCCGCCGACGACGTCCAGGACGTCGCCGAGGGTGCAGGCGTCCATGTGGCTCCTCAAGGGCGGGGGCTGCGGCCGAGCAGGCATGATTGGCCGATCCCGAAACGAACGTACGCAGCCGTTGTGCAGACGCACAACCCGGCGGGGCCTGGCTGCCTCGAAACTCGACCCATGACCCTCGACCGCCCGCCTGGAGTGAGCATCCGCACCGTCCACGACGTCGCCGGTCTCGCCGCCGTCAGCGACTACTTCAGCGAGGTCTGGCAGACCCCGCGCAGCGCCCCGCCCTACCCGGCCGAAGTGCTGCACAGCCTCGTCCACGCGGGCGGCGCCGTGCACGCCGCGTACGACGGGACGCGGCTCGCGGGAGCGTCGGTCGCGGTGTTCGGGCCGCACGGGGACGCGTACTCCCTGGTCGCCGCCGCCGACCGGGGGCTCGGGTACGCCGTGAAGCAGACCCAGCGTGCCTGGGCCCTCGACCTCGGTGCCCGCACCATGCGCTGGACCTTCGACCCGCTGGTCGGCCGCAACGCCCGTTTCAACCTGGCGAAACTGGGCGCCACCGGCACCGAGTACCTCGTCGACTTCTACGGCCCCATGGCGGACGGCGTGAACGACGGCGACGAGAGCGACCGGCTGACGGTGACGTGGGAGCTGGCGGCGCCGACCCCTTCGTACGAGACCACGGACCGGGACACCGCCCCCGGCACCCGCACGGCCCCCGGCACCCACACCGCCCCCGACGGCGCGACGCTCGCCCGCCGGGACCTCGCCGGCCGTCACATCTGGTGCCGTGTACCGGACGACATCGTCCGGCTCCGCGCCGCCGACCCGGAGCTCGCCCTGCGCTGGCGGTATGCCGTCCGTGAGGTGTTCACGGAGGCCTTTGCGCAGGGGTTCAGGGCGACGGGTATGTCCCGTGACGGCTGGTACACCCTTTCGAGAGAGGCAACGGCATGAAGCTGGAACGCGTGGAGATCGTCCATGTGGCGATCCCGCTCGTCACCCCGTTCCGTACGTCCTTCGGCACGATGACGACCAAGGACACCTTCCTGCTCCATGTCGTGACCGACGCGGCCGAGGGCTGGTCCGAGTTCGCCGCCGACCCCGAACCGCGGTACTGCTCGGAGTTCGTGGCCGGAGCGGAGATCGTGCTGCGGGACTTCCTGCTGCCGCGTGTCGCCGCCCTGCCGCAGCTCACCGCGGCCGCGCTCGCCCCCGCCACGGCGAAGACCAAGGGCCACGAGCTGGCGAAGGCGGCCCTGGAGACGGCGGTCCTGGACGCGGAGCTGCGGTCCTACGGCATGCCGCTCGCCACCTACCTGGGCGCGGTGCGCGACCGGGTCCCCGCGGGGGTGTCCGTCGGCATCAAGGATTCCGTCCCCGACCTGCTGGACGACGTCGAGCGCTACCTCGCCGAGGGCTACGTCCGCATCAAGCTGAAGATCGAGCCGGGCTGGGACGTGGAACCGGTCCGGGCCGTCCGCGAGCGCTTCGGGGACGCGCTGCCGCTCCAGGTCGACGCCAACACGGCATACACCCTGGCCGACGCCGAGCACCTGCGGCGCCTGGACTCCTTCGGGCTGCTGCTGATCGAGGAGCCGCTGGAGGAGAACAACCTGTACGCCCACGCACAGCTCCAGAGGCGTCTGCAGACGCCCGTCTGCCTCGACGAGTCCCTCCACAACGCCCGTGACACCGCCTCCGCGATCGCGATGGAGGCGTGCCGGGTCGTCAATGTGAAGCCCGCGCGCGTGGGCGGCTATCTGGAGGCCCGCCGCATCCACGACGTGGCGCACGCGCACGGAGTGCCGGTGTGGTGCGGCGGCATGCTGGAGACGGGAATCGGCCGCGCCCCCAACCTCGCCCTGGCCGCCCTTCCGGGCTTCACCCTCCCCGGGGACACCTCGGCGTCCGCGCGCTACTTCGCCGAGGACATCACCGAGCCGTTCGTCCTCAAGGACGGCCACCTGCCCGTCCCCACCGCGCCCGGGATCGGTGTCGAACCGCTGCCGGACGTACTCCGGCGGTTCACGAGGGAGCGGCGAGACTTGTACGTGAGCTGACCGGCACCTGGCCGGAAGTGACCGTCACGTTAGATTGATCCCGTGCTCTCTCGCCTCACACGTCCCCAGGCCCTCGCCGTCTGCGCCCTGCCCGTCGTGGCGCTGGTCGCCACCGCGGTCTTCGCGCCGCTGCCGTTCTCGCTGGCGCAGCCCGGGCTGACTGCGAACGTGCTCGGGGACAACAAGGGCACCCCGGTGATCACGATCTCGGGGGCGAAGACCCGGCAGACGAGCGGGCAGCTGCGGATGACGACGATCGAGGCGACCAACCCGGACGCGCATGTCTCGCTGGGCGATGTGCTCAGTGCCTGGTTCGCCACGGACCGCGCCGTCATGCCGCACGACTCGGTGTATCCGAGCGGCCAGTCCACCAAGGAGATCGAGGAGCACAACAGCGCGCAGATGAAGCAGTCCCAGAACGCGGCGACCCGGGCCGCCCTGGACTATCTGCACCTCAGCGACAAGAAGGTCAAGGTCACGCTGAAGCTCGCCGACGTGGGCGGCCCCAGCGCCGGGCTCCTGTTCACCCTCGGCATCATCGACAAGCTGGACGGGAACGGCAGCGGCGGCGACCTCACGGCCGGGCGCACCATCGCCGGTACGGGGACCATCGACGGCGACGGGACGGTCGGTGCGGTCGGGGGGGTGGCCCTGAAGACACAGGCCGCGCGCCGGGACGGCGCGACCGTCTTCCTCGTCCCGAAGGCCGAGTGCTCCGACGCCAAGTCCGAGCTGCCCAAGGGCCTGCGGCTGATTCCGGTGACCACGCTCAAGGGCGCGGTGAACTCGCTGGTGGCGCTGGAGTCGGGGAAGGGTTCCGTACCGAGCTGCTGACCCGGCTCCTTGGAGGCGGGACCGGCTCAGCGGGTCCGCGGGGTGGGTCAGTCTGCTTCCAGGGGGTGCTGCCAGCGCAGGCCGGGGAAGCGGGCGAAACCGCGGTCGGCGGAGTAGAGGGTGGCGCCGTGCTCTATGGCGAGGGCGGCGAAGTAGGCGTCCGGGACGAGGTTGCCGCGAGCCCCGGCCTTGAGGCACAGGCGCTCGAAGATGTCCCAGTGGCGGGGCCCTTCCTGGACGGGGGCGGAGACCGGCGCGTTGCGCACGTCCTGGAGAAACGCGAACGCCGTCTCCGGCTCACTCGGCGGCTGATAGATCCGCTGGTGGGTGACGATCCGCAGAAAGCCGCTGTCGATCACGCTGTTGTATCCGACGGGCTCGTCACCCCGCAGCCGCTCGATGAGCCACGCGTGGTAGCGATCGTGGTCCTTGGCGTCCTCGCGGAAGGCATACACGAGGACGTTCACGTCGCAGAGGATCATTCGAGGCCGTCCATGAGGTCGCGCACGGAGGCGTTGTCGTCAAGGTTGACGCCGGGGCGCAGTCCACGTCCGCCGGGGTCGGTGGTCAATTTCGCGATGTTCGTCGCCGCAGCCACATCCCGCGCGAACGACGCCCGCAACGCATCCTCTATCACCGCACTGAAGGTGACGCGCCTCCGCGCGGCCCGCAGCTTGGCTTCCTGGATCAGGTCCTCGGAGAGGTCGACTGTTGTCCTCATGCACCCGAGTGTAGGCACTCTGCATCATGATGCGCCAGGGTGAATCAATGATGTGCGAAATTGACCTCTCCGCTTTCCTGGCCCCGCGACGAGCCCCTACTTCACGAACCCCTCCGCCTTCATCCAGTCCAACGCCACCTGATGCGGATCCTCCCCGTCCACGTCCACCTTCGCGTTCAGCGTCCGCGCCACCGTGTTGTTCAGCTTCTTCGTCACCGGGTCCAGGACCTCGGCGATCGCCGGCCACTTCTTCAAAGCCTTGGTGTTGATCTCCGGCGCCACGTTGTAGTTCGGGAAGAACTTCTTGTCGTCCTCCATCACCGCCAGGTTCATGGACTTGATGCGGCCGTCGGTGGTGAACACCTCGCCGTAGGTGCAGCTCCCCTTCTTCACCTGGGTGTAGATGATCCCGGTGTCCATCTGCGTGACGTTCTTCGCGGGCACGCTCATCCCGTACGCCTTCTCCATGCCCGGCAGTCCGTCCGCGCGGTTGGCGAACTCGCCCTCCACGCACAGGGTCACGGCACCCGGGTTCTTCTTGGCCAGCGCGGCCACGTCGGACAGGGTCTTCGTCCCGTACTTCTTGAAGTTCGCCTGGTTCATGGCCAGCGCGTAGGTGTTGTTGAGCCGTGAGGGCGGCAGCCAGGTCAGGCCGTTCTTGAGGTCCGCGTCGTGCACCGCCTGCCACTGCTTCTGCGGGTCGGGGATCGGCTTGCTGTTGCCCTGGTACGTGATCCAGGCGGTGCCCGTGTACTCGTACATGCCGTCCGCGTCACCGGACTTGACGGCTTCCCGCGCACCGATGGAGCCCTGGATGCCCGTGCGGTCGAGGACGTCCGCGCCGGCCGCCTGGAAGGCGATGCCCATCATCGCGCCGAGGATGAGCTGCTCGGTGAACTCCTTGGAGGTGACGGTGAGATGGGCGCCCTTGAGGGGCTCGCCCTGGGCAATGGAGCCGGGCTTGACGTCGTCGACCATGGGGGAGCCGCTCTGCAGACCGCAGCCCGAGGCGGCGATGAGCACCGCGGTCGGCAGCAGACACGTACGCCCTCTCACGTCCCCACCTCCAACCCCCGTGGCCGCAGCAGGAGTTCCGCCAGCGAGGCCAGCCAGTCCACCAGCAGCGCCAGGGCGACCGTGAGGATCGAACCCAGCATCAGCACCGGCATCCGCTGTGTGGTGATGCCGGTCGTGATCAGCACGCCCAGGCCGCCGCCCCCGCCGAATGTCGCCAGGGTCGCCGTGCCGACGTTCAGGACCAGTGCCGTACGGACGCCCGCGAGGATCAGCGGTACGGCCAGCGGGAGTTCGACCCTGGCCAGCACCCCCAGCGGGGACATGCCGATGCCGCGGGCCGCCTCCAGCAGGGTCGGGTCGTTGGCCTTCAGGCCGGCGATGGTGTTGGAGAGGACCGGGAGCACGGCGTAGATGATGATGCCGATCAGGGCCGCCTTCGTGCCGGTGCCGAGCCAGATCACCAGCAGGGCCAGCAGGCCGATCGCCGGGGTCGCCTGGCCCATGTTGGCGATCGCCATCGCCACCGGGGTGCCTCTGCGGAACGCCCTGCGGGTGAGCAGGATGCCCAGCGGGATCGCGATGATCAGCACGAAGAAGGTGGAGATCGCGACGAGCTTGATCTGCTGCCAGAGGGCCTTCGACACCTGGCCGCCCGAGAGCGCGTTCTCGGAGATCGTGTCCAGGTCGGCCTGACGGAACCACAGCCAGGTCGCGAGCAGGACGGCGGTGATCACGGCGGGCAGGAAGGTCAGCTTCTGCCAGGTGATGCGTGATTTCGGGGGACCCGGCGCCGGCGGCGGGGGCTCGGCCTCCTGCGGGGCCTCCGCCTCCTGCAGAGCCTCCTGTTCCGCCGGCCCGGGTTCCTCCAGCTCGGGCGTGGTCATGCCTTGGTCACCCCGCCGGGGCCCTCCTGCTCGGCGTGTGTCTGGGCGGCCCGTAGCTCCTCCAGTTCGTGCTGGGCCTCCAGCGCCTCCAGCCGGTCCGCCTCCAGCAGATCGTGCACGGAGTTCATGAGCGTCTCCATGTCTACGACGCCCTCGTACTCGCCGCGCCGACCGGTGACCGGGACCCGCCCTGCGTTGTCGGTCAGGACCGCCTCCAGGGCGTCCCGGAGCGTGGCGTCCTTGGTCACCGTGTCGTTGACCAGCGTGCCCGCCCGGGCGAGCGAGCCCCGCGCGCGCAGGAGGTCGCCGCGCCTGAGCCACTTGTAGGGGCGGCCGCGCTTGTCGAGCAGCAGGATCTCGTTGGTCCCGCTGCCACGGAGCCGGTTGAAGATCTCCTGGAGCGGGTCGTCGAGGGTGACGGTCGGGTAGTCGGTGATCTCGACGTCCCGTACGCGCGTGAGGTTCAGCCGCTTCAGGGCGGCCCCCGCGCCCACGAACCCGGACACGAAGTCGTCCGCCGGGTTGGTGAGGATCGCCTCCGGGGTGTCGAACTGCGCGATGTGCGAGCGTTCACGCAGCACGGCGATGCGGTCGCCGAGCTTGATCGCCTCGTCGAAGTCGTGCGTGACGAACACGATCGTCTTGTGCAGCTCCTGCTGCAGCCTGATCAGCTCGTCCTGGAGATGGTCGCGGGTGATCGGGTCGACCGCACCGAACGGCTCGTCCATCAGCAGGACCGGCGGATCGGCGGCCAACGCCCGCGCCACGCCCACGCGTTGCTGCTGTCCGCCCGACAGCTGCCGCGGATAGCGGGCGCGGAACTCGACCGGGTCGAGACCGACCAGGTCGAGCAGCTCCTCCACCCGGGACCGGATCCGCGCCTTGGACCAGCCGATCATCTTCGGCACGAGGGCGATGTTCTGGGCGACCGTCATGTGCGGGAACAGCCCCGCCGACTGGATCGCATAGCCCACCTTGCGGCGCAGCTTGACCGGATCAATGTCGGTCACGTCCTCACCGTTGATCCGGATGCGGCCACCGGTCGGCTCGATCAACCTGTTGATCATCTTGAGCGTCGTCGACTTACCGCATCCGGACGGGCCGACGAAGATGACGAGCTCGCCCGCCTTGATCTCCATGTTGACGTTGTCGACGGCCGGGCTGGGGTTGCCCGGATACCGCTTGGAGAGGTTCTCCAGCTCGATCGTCGCCCCATGGGTGGCATCAGGCACGGATCCCCCTGGGAATGGTCAGCCGTCCGATCAGGACGTACGCGGCGTCGAACAGCAGCGCGAGGACGATGATCCCGAGGGTGCCCGCGAGGACCTGGTTGAGCGCGTTCTTGCTGCCCAGCGAGCCGATGCCACGGAAGATCTCGTTGCCGAGGCCCGGCCCGGAGGCGTACGCGGCGATCGCGGCGATGCCCATCAGCATCTGCGTCGAGACCCGGATCCCGGTCAGGATCGGCGGCCAGGCCAGCGGCAGCTCGACCCGCACCAGCCGCATCAGCCGTGACATCCCGATGCCCCGCGCCGCGTCCACCAGCGACGGGTCTACCCCACGCAGTCCCACGATCGAGTTCCGCACGATCGGCAGCAGCCCGTACAGCGTCAGAGCGATCACCGTGGGCGGGACGCCCAGGCCCACCATCGGGATGAGCAGACCGATCATGGCGAGCGAGGGAATGGTCAGGATGGTCGAGGTGGTCGTGGTCGCGAGGCTGCCGGCCCAGTCGCTGCGGTAGGTGACGATCCCGATCAGCACGCCGATCACGGTCGCCACGACCATGCACTGGAACACCGCGCTGGCGTGTTGGTAGGTGTCCGTGAGCAGCTGCTGGTGCCGGTTGCCCAAGTACTCCCAGAAGCTCACGCCCTCACCCCCGGCCGTCGGCTAGGTCCTCTCGACGTCCTGTGCCGCCTGTTCCACCAGCGGGATGATCCGCAGCGGAACGGGGTTCTCCATCACGATCGCGGTGGCGGCCCGGACAATGCCATCAAAACCGACAACCAGGTCGATGACCCGCTGGAGATCGGCATTGGAGCGGGCCACCAGCCGGCACAGCATGTCCCCGCTGCCGGTGGTGGTGTGCAGCTCAAGCACCTCGGGCACGGTCGCCAAGTGCGCCCGGACGTCGGCCCCTTGGCCCTGCCGGATCTGGAGGGTGGCGAAGGCGGTGACGGGGTACCCGAGGGCGGCAGGGTCCACCTGCGGTCCGAACCCGCGGATGACGCCATTCGACTGAAGGCGGTCCAGCCGTGCCTGCACCGTGCCGCGTGCCACGCCGAGTCGCCGGGACATCTCCAGCACCCCGATCCGCGGCTCCCGCGCCAGCAGCACGATGATCCGGCCGTCCAGATGGTCGATCGCCACAGCAGCCTCCCTGGTGTGGTGGTCATCCTGTACAGAAGTCCGGGAAATCCGGGCCACCGACTGAACAGATTGCCCAGCAGAAAAAGAAACTATTGCGCACCTTGCCGTATGAGGATGAGGCTGCCGCTATGACGCAGACCACACACCACACTCCCGACACCGCCCGGCAGGCCGACCCCTTCCCGGTCAAGGGAATGGACGCGGTCGTCTTCGCCGTGGGCAACGCCAAGCAGGCGGCGCACTACTACTCCACCGCCTTCGGCATGAAGCTGGTCGCCTACTCCGGACCGGAGAACGGCAGCCGCGAGACCGCGAGCTACGTCCTCGAGAACGGCTCCGCCCGCTTCGTCCTCACCTCCGTCATCAAGCCCGCCACCACCTGGGGCCACTTCCTCGCCCGGCATGTGGCCGAGCACGGCGACGGCGTCGTCGACCTCGCCATCGAGGTCCCGGACGCCCGCCGCGCGTACGCCTACGCCATCGAGCACGGCGCCCGCTCGGTCGCGGAGCCGTACGAGCTGAAGGACGAGCACGGCACCGTCGTCCTCGCCGCGATCGCCACCTACGGCGAGACCCGCCACACTCTCGTCGACCGCTCCGGCTACGACGGCCCCTACCTCCCCGGCTTCGTCACCGCCGCCCCCATGGTCGAACCGCCCGCCCAGCGCACCTTCCAGGCCATCGACCACTGCGTGGGCAACGTCGAGCTCGGCAGGATGAACGAGTGGGTGGCCTTCTACAACAAGGTCATGGGCTTCACGAACATGAAGGAGTTCGTGGGCGACGACATCGCCACCGAGTACAGCGCGCTGATGTCGAAGGTGGTCGCCGACGGCACCCTCAAGGTCAAGTTCCCGATCAACGAGCCTGCCATCGCCAAGAAGAAGTCCCAGATCGACGAGTACCTGGAGTTCTACGGCGGCGCAGGCGTGCAGCACATCGCGCTCAACACGAACGACATCGTGCAGACGGTCCGCACCATGCGCGCGGCCGGCGTGGAGTTCCTGAACACCCCGGACTCGTACTACGACACCCTCGGCGAGTGGGTCGGCGACACCCGCGTGCCGATCGACACGCTGCGCGAGCTGAAGATCCTCGCCGACCGCGACGAGGACGGCTATCTGCTGCAGATCTTCACCAAGCCGGTCCAGGACCGTCCGACCGTCTTCTTCGAGATCATCGAGCGGCACGGCTCGATGGGCTTCGGCAAGGGCAACTTCAAGGCCCTGTTCGAGGCGATCGAGCGGGAGCAGGAGAAGCGCGGCAACCTGTGAGGCCTGCGCGGCTCCCGTGAGTGGGCAGGCCGTGAATCCGTAGGCTGTGAATCCATAGCGCCGTAGTCTGGCCGCATGGCCAGGATCAACGACGTGGGCGGCACGGAGGGCTTCGGCGCCGTCGACGTCACCGACGACGCCGAGCCCTTCCACGCGGACTGGGAGGCCCGTGTCGCAGGGCTCCTCGGCGCCCTGCGCGCGCAGGGGATCTTCAACACGAACGAGTTCCGGGACGCCATCGAGTCGATGCCGCCGAGGGAGTACCTGGCGGCGTCGTACTACGAGCGCTGGTTCGAGGCGATCTGCACCCTGCTGGAACGCAAGGGTGTCATCAAGCCGGGTGAGCTGGATGAGCTCGATGGCTGACGGCGACCGTTTCCCGCCGGGCACGGCCGTCCGCACCTTCCACCACGACCCGCCGCACCACACCCGCCTGCCGCGGTACGCACGCGGCAAGCGGGGCGTCGTGGTCGAGCCGGAGGGGCGGGCGGAACTGGCCGACGTCAGCGCGCAGGGGCGCGGGGACGCGCCGGTCGAGCAGGTCTACGCGGTCCGGTTCGCGGCCCGTGACCTGTGGGGCGAGGGCGACCACCACGTCGTACTGGACCTGTGGGAGAGCTACTTGGAAGCGGACGAGGAAGGTGCGGCCCGATGAGCGGTGACCACTCCGACGCGACGATCGCGCAGCGGGTGCGGCGCCTGGAGACCCTGCTGGAGGAGAAGGGGGTCCTGTCGGGCGCCAGGCTGGACGAGATCATCGACGCGTCCCTGACCGGGGCCTCGCCCGCGAACGGCGCGCGGGTCGTCGCCCGCGCCTGGACCGACGCCGACTTCCGGGCGCGGCTGCTGGCGGACGGCACCGCGGCGGTCCGCGAACTCGGCTTCATGGAGGGCTCGTACCAGCGCCTGCGGGTCGTCGAGAACACGGAGACCACCCACAACGTCATCGTCTGCACCCTCTGCTCCTGCTACCCGCTGCGCCTGCTCGGCCCGTCCCCGAGCTGGTACAAGTCCGAGGCCTACCGCTCCCGAGTGGTCCGCGAACCCCGGGCCGTACTGGCCGAGTTCGGCCTGGAGCTGCCCGCCGGCACGGAGATCACGGTGTGGGACTCCAGCGCGGAGACGCGCTACATGGTGCTGCCGCGCCGCCCCGAGGGCACGGCCAAGCTGGGCGAGGAACAGCTCGCGGCCCTGGTCACACGCAACGCACTGATCGGAACCGCGGCCGTCTGACCTTCCGGCGGCCGTGGACGTCCTAGTCGTCCTCGGCGCCCGGGCTGCCCTTCGGCAGCGGCTCGTCCGGCGGGTCACCCAGCGCCGCCAGCGCCTGCTTCGCCAGCGGCACCCTCAGCGGCGAGAAGTACGGATTGATCCGCAACGCCTCCTGCAGATGCCGCCGCGCGGGCCAGGCCAGCTCCAGCTCCTGCTCGATCATGCCCCGGTGGTACGCGTACAGCGCACTGCGTACGGCGCCCCCGTGCACCTTGTCCGTCGCCGCCATGGCGAACTTCAGCGCCCCCTTGTCGTCCCCGGCCATGTGCAGCGCCCACCCCAGCGCATCCGCCACCTCGGTCCCCGGCTGCCGCCGCCACTCGGCACGCAGCAGCCGCACGGCCGCCCGCGGATCCCCGTGGTCCGCCTCGAACACACCGCGCACCAGGTCGTCGTCCACACCGCCCGTCACCTCGTCCTGCACCCGGGCGCCCAGCACGTCGTACTCCGCCCGGGCGGCATCCGCCATCCCCAGCGACTCGTACAACTCGCCCAGTTCCAGGGCGTATTGGGGACAGGGCTGCTTGTCGAGCGCCACCCGGTACGCGTTCAGCGCCTCCGTCGTGCGGCCCAGTGCCGCCAGCGTCCTGCCCTGCCCGGCCTGCGCGGCCCGCTGGTCGGGGTCGAGCCGCACCGCCGCCTGGAAGCGCCTGAGCGCCTCCTCCAGGTCACCCCGCTCGAAGGCCAGCTGCCCGGACCGCTCCAGCCATGCCGCCTGCTCGGCCGGTGTGCCCGCTGCCGCCGCCGCGTCGGACAGGGCGGCCGCGGCGTCCTCCCGCCAGCCCCGGTCGCGGTAGAGGGCCGCGGCCCGCGCCCGCACGGCGGCCGCCCCGGGGTGCAGCTCCAGCAGCCGGTCCAGCGTCTTCTTGGCCGCCTTGTAGTCGCCGAGCCCGGTGTAGGCGTCGATCAGCAGCGGATACGTCGACCACCGCTTCGGCGCGAGCTTCAGCGCCGCACGGCCCCAGGTCCGCGCCGACCGGAAGTCCCGGCGGGCGTTCGCCAGCGCCGCCATACCGTCCAGCGCCGCCGCGTTCCCCTTCTCCCGGACCTTCAGCGAGGTCCGCAGCGCCTTCTCGGCCCGCGGATAGTTCGTCGCGTCCGCCGTGCGCCGCCCCTGCTCCACGTAGGCCGTCCCGAGCACCGCCCACGACTGCGCATCCTTCGGGTGCGCCCGCACCCGGGCCTCGCGTCCGGCGATCAGCATCGCCAGGTCGGGCAGCGCGGCCGGCACCCCGGAGGTGACCGCCGTCAGCGCCTGCGCGCCCGGAGCCGGCGCCACCGGCCGGGGCGCAGCGGGCCGCTCCCAGGGCCACAGCGCCAGCGCCCCGCCGAGCACGGCACACCCGGCGACGGCGGCGATCAGCACCCGCCGGACCGCCCGCGGACGGCGGCCCTCCGCTTGCTTCTCCATGGCGATCACTGTGCGTCATTGCCGTCCATACGACGAGCACATCCCGGCATACGTCCAGTGCCGTAGACGGGGTTCACACCGATGGCCCCGGGTGCGACGCTGTGATCATGAGCCGTATCGAAGCGCCTCGCGACGAAGCGACCGGAAACCTCGTCGACCGCCTGCTGGGCGGTCTGCCCGCCGAGGCCGTCCTGACCGACCCGGACGTCACGGCCTCCTACGCCAACGACATGGCCAGCTTCTGCCCGGCCGGCACCCCCGCGGTGGTCGTGCTGCCCCGCACGGTCGAAGAAGTCCAGCACGTCATGCGTATCGCCACCGAACTGCGTGTCCCGGTCGTCCCGCAGGGCGCCCGCACGGGCCTGTCGGGCGGCGCCAACGCCTCCGACGGCTGCATCGTGCTGTCCCTGACGAAGATGGACCGCATCCTGGAGATCAATCCCGTCGACCGCATCGCCGTGGTCGAGCCGGGCGTCATCAACGCGACGCTCTCCCGTGCGGTCGGCGAACACGGCCTGTACTACCCGCCGGACCCGTCCAGCTGGGAGATGTGCACGATCGGCGGCAACATCGGGACGGCCTCGGGCGGTCTGTGCTGTGTGAAGTACGGGGTCACGGCCGAGTACGTGCTCGGCCTGGAAGTGGTGCTGGCCGACGGGCGGCTCATGTCCACCGGCCGCCGTACGGCCAAGGGCGTCGCCGGTTACGACCTCACCCGGCTCTTCGTCGGCTCCGAGGGCTCGCTCGGCATCGTCGTACGGGCGATCCTGGCCCTCAGGCCGCAGCCGCCACAGCAGCTCGTACTGGCGGCCGAGTTCGCGTCCGGCGCCGCCGCCTGCGACGCCGTGTGCCGGATCATGGAGGGCGGCCACGTCCCGTCGCTCCTCGAACTCATGGACCGTACGACGGTCAAGGCGGTCAACGACCTCGCACACATGGGCCTCCCGGACACCACGGAAGCCCTGCTCCTGGCCGCCTTCGACACCCCGGACCCCGCCGCCGACCTCGCCGCCCTCGGCGCGCTGTGCGAGGCGGCGGGCGCCACCCAGGTCGTCCCGGCCGACGACTTCGCCGAGTCCGAACTCCTGCTCCAGGCGCGGCGGTTGTCGCTCACCGCGCTCGAAGCCGTCAGCGGCACGACGATGATCGACGACGTGTGCGTGCCCCGGTCCAGGCTCGGCGAGATGCTCGAAGGCACCGAGCGGATCGCCGAGAAGTACCAGCTCACCATCGGGGTCGTCGCCCACGCCGGGGACGGCAACACGCACCCGACCGTCTGCTTCGACGCCGCCGACCCCGACGAGTCCCGGCGCGCCCGCGAGTCCTTCGACGAGATCATGGCGCTGGGCCTGGAACTCGGCGGCACGATCACCGGCGAGCACGGCGTGGGCGTCCTGAAGAAGGAGTGGCTGGCGCGCGAGATCGGCCCGGTGGGGGTGGAGATGCAGCGGGCGGTCAAGCAGGTCTTCGACCCGCTGGGCATCCTGAACCCGGGCAAGCTGTTCTGATCCCGTTCCGCCGGGATCGCCGGGGTCACTGGGCGAGCAGCTGGTCGAGCGCGTCGTCGATCCCCAGCTGTTCGCCCTCAGTCCCCGGGGGAACCACCCGCAGCGTCCGCTCCAGCCAGGCCGACACCTGAGCGGCCGGCGCCTCAAGGAGGGCGTCACCGTCGGGTGAACTCAGCGCCATCAGAACGACGCTGCGGCCCTCCGACTTGGTCGGCCACACCCGCACGTCCCCGTGCCCGCAGGCCCGGAACACGCCCTCCACCAGGAGGTCGCGGGAGAACGTCCAGTACACGGGGTTCTCGGAGTTGATGTGGAAGGTGATGTGGACGGCGTACGGGTCGTCGGTGCGGTAGCTCAGCCGGGCCGGAACCGGAATGCTGCGCTCCGGCGACAGGATGAGTCTGAGCTCCAGTTCGCGCTCCACCACGGTGTAGTGCATGTCGTGCGGTTCCTCTCTCGGGCAGGTGTACGGGGCCCTGCGGGTGGGCCCGTACACGTGGAGAGAGGAGCGGGGCGCGAGCATTACGCGGGTTCGGAGAATTTTTTTTCCGGACGTGTGAGGACGGTGCACGGCGTTGCCCGGAAAGGGGTGGGAGTGGCGGGACTGTCGGTGGGGGTTGCGTGGGTCTGGCTGTGTCTTTCCGGGGGCCAACCCCCGGACCCCCGGCCGAAAGATTCGTGCCCCCGCGGGTTCCGCTCGTGTGAAGTACATGTACGAGGGTGCCCGGATAGGGGTGGGACTGGCGGGACTGTCGGTGGGGGTTGCGTGGGTCTGATAGATGTGGAGGCCCCCATATTCACCCCCGAGCAGATACGGGACGACGGACATGAGCGCCCCAACCCCGGCCCCCGGTGACAACAGGCCCCGCGAAGGGTATTACCCGGACCCGTCCATTCCTGGATATGTCCGGTACTGGAACGGTGCGTCCTGGGTACCGGGCACCAGCCGTCCGGCTCCGACGGACGGCGAGTCGCTCGCCCCGCCGCCCGGCAGCGACCCGGCTCCGGTCGAGGAGACGGGACCGCACTTCTTCGACGAGGACCCCGCGGCGCAGTCGGCCCCGGCCCAGCACGGGAGCCGGTCCGAACCCGCGACCGCCTGGGGCGCCGACAGCTCCCAGCAGTCCGGCTTCGGCGGCGACCAGGACCGCCGGGTGTCCTGGGGCAACCCGCAGTCCGCGGACCCGCGCCTCGCCGACGGTGCCCCGGCCCGGCCGGACGGCCAGGCGTCCCGCACCGACGGCACGGCGACGATCCCGCCGGCGGACTCGGACGCGGACGACCCGGCCTCCGGCGGCACCTTCGTGTTCCGCAGGCCGACGGCGCAGACCGGGGAGACGGAGCCCCCGGCAGCGGCCGGCCACGGCATCCCCAGCCCCGGGGGCCCCGCCGCCGACGAGGGCACCATGACGTTCCGTGCGCTGTCCCAGCGCACGGGCAGGCAGGGCGGGGCGCAGAACGGCAGCACGGGGGCGCCCGGCTTCGGCGCGGGCAAGGCGGCCGCCGACCGCGCCGCCGCGGCGCAGGGGCAGCCCGCCCCTTCGGGCCCTCAGCAGGCCACCCCGGTGATCCCGCCGCAGGGCGGCGGCGCCCGGCCCGCAGCGGCCGCCCAGCCCCCCGCCGCGCAGCCGCCCGCCCCCGTCGCCACCCCCATGACCAGCGGCCCCGGCGGCGGTCAGCACTCCTGGGCGCAGCAGGTGCACCGGCTCGCGGGCGCCGACGAGGACCAGCCCGTCGCCCCCTGGAAGCCGCCGGTCGAGGACATCTTCCAGGCGGCCGCCATGCGCCAGGCGGCGGCCCGGCCCGCGGCCCTCGGCAAGCGGCTGGCCGCCCGGCTGCTGGACACCGTCGTCCTCGCGGCCGTCACGGGCGTGGCCGCCGTACCGCTCGGCACCAAGGCGGTCGACCACGTCAACGAGAAGATCGACGAGGCCAGGCTCTCCGGCCAGACCGTGACCGTCTGGCTGCTGGACGGCACGACGTCGCTGTACCTGGGCATCATCCTGGCCGTCCTGCTCGTCTTCGGCGTCCTCTACGAGGTGCTGCCCACCGCCAAGTGGGGCCGCACCCTCGGCAAGAAGCTGCTGGGGCTGGAGGTGCGGGACATCGAGGCGCACGAGCCGCCGTCGTTCGGCGGGGCGCTGCGCCGCTGGCTCGTGTACAGCGTGCCCGGCCTGCTCGGGGTCGGTGTCGTGGGCGTCGTGTGGTGCGTGTTCGACCGTCCGTGGCGCCAGTGCTTGCACGACAAGGCCGCGGGTACGTTCGTCGCGGGCTGACCGCATACGACGGATGCACCAGCCGATTCGGTACTCCGGACGGCCGTTCGCCGGATGCGGAGCCGGGAGGTTCGCGGTCCACTCGGGCCATGAGCAGCGAACCGCCCCCCGGATCCGGCGGACCGCCGGAGGACGACCCGTTCAGGAAGCAGCCCCCTCCTGGCCAGGGACAGGGCTCACCGTACGACGCAGCCGGTGGCGGCGGGCAACCCCCGCCGTACGGCGGCGGTGACCCCCACGGCGGCGGCCAGTACCCCACCGACCCGCTCGCCGGTATGCCCCCGCTCGCCGACAGCGGCAGGCGCACGCTCGCCCGGATCATCGACCTGATCCTCGTGGGCATCGTCGTCTGGCTGCTCACCTGGGCGTTCAACGTCCACGAGTACGACGTGAACGGCAACAACCTCTCCTACGGCAAGTCCTTCGCGCAGTCGCTGATCGCCGCCGTGCTCTACATCGGCTACGACACGTATCTGATCAGCAAGACGGGACAGACGCTCGGCAAGAAGTGGCTGAGCATGCGCGTGGCGAACCTCGAGAACGGCTCCACCCCCTCCGTACAGACCTCACTGGTCCGCTCGGCGGTCCTGTGGATCCCGTTCGCGTTCTGCTGCGCCTGCATCTGGACCGCGATCTCGGGCGGCTGGAGCTACTTCGACAGGCCCTACAAACAGGGCTTGCACGACAAGGCCGCGAAGACGGTCGTGGTCAGCACAAGTTGAGCCGGGCGGCCCTGCTGAAGCCGGCTGCGGTGCGGCAGCGCCCCAAAGGGGCGCGGGGCTGCATCGATATGCGGCTCCGCCGCGGGGCGAGACCAGCCACGATGCTGCCGCAGACGCGCGACGGCAGATCGTGGCACGTCCCGTGGAGCGCCTCGTTCAGGATGCAGCGCGCTCGTGCACCGGCTCGGGTGCCGCCGCTGCGACCGCGGCCCGTACGGGCATTTCCTCCGCGACCGCCGGAGGCTGCTGCACCGCGACGACCCTCGGCTTCGGCAGAGGAACCGTCATGGCGACCAGGAGCCCGAGGGCGAGTGCCGCGAAGGCGATGACCGCGATCCCCACGCCCGAACTCGTCTGCGACAGCAGCAGCATGGCGAGCGTCGAGAAGATCACGGTGCACGAACCGTAGACGAGCTGGGCGGGCGTCGGACGAGGCATGGCAATCGTGTCCTCGGAAGTGGGGGTCCACGGGGGAGTCGGCCTGGGTTTCTGCCGATTTCCGGGCAGTCCGCCAACCGACTCTAATCGCGTGCATGCCCGAGTGGAACGAACGGTAAGCGTGACCTAACCAACAGTGCCGGTGCACAGGGGGCGCACGGAGTCATGGCGTCCATCAAGTGGACGTTCGAACGCGCCGGTCGGGGTGTCCGTAAAGCGGACTTCAACTCCGCATAGTGCAATTGTTGTGTCCAAGTCAAGGTCTGTTCTTTCTCGCCGACCTCTAGTCAAATTGCGTCACTTGACTTGCCACCTTGACCAAGAGGAACTCAAGTGACCCCAAAACCCTGGACGTTCAGAGCAACCGCGGTCGGTGTCGCGCTCGCGGCGGCCACCGCCACGTTCTCGACGTTCGCCGTGGCCCAGGCCGCCGACCCGGCCGCGACGGCCACCCGTGACCGCCATGACCCGGCGGCGGTCAGGAGCATGGAGCAGGACGACCTCGACGGTCCGCTCTCCAAGACCCAGGATGCCCAGCGCCAGGAGGCCCTGAACCAGGTCATATCCGGCCAGGCCCAGGTCAAGGACCGGGGCGGTTCGCAGGTCGTCCAGCTGAAGAGCAAGAAGGGCGACCGCAAGTACGTAGAACTGGGCCGGGAGAAGACCGACAAGATCTTCACGATCCTGGTCGAGTTCGGCGACAAGATCGACAGCACGTACGGCGGCACGGTGGGCCCCGCGCACAACCGGATAGCCCAGCCCGACCGGGCGAAGGACAACTCGACCGCCTGGCAGGCGGACTACAACCGGCAGCACTTCCAGGACCTCTACTTCGGGTCCGGCACCGCCTCCATGAAGTCCTTCTACGAGAAGCAGTCCTCGGGCCGCTACTCGGTGGACGGCGAGGTCGCCGACTGGGTCAAGGTCCCCTACAACGAGGCCCGCTACGGCAACAACGCCTGCGGCTCCACCAACTGCCCCAGCGTGTGGAACGTCGTCAGCGACGGCGTCACCGCGTGGGTCGCCCAGCAGAAGGCGGTCGGCAAGTCCGACGCCGACATCAGGACGGACCTGGCGAAGTTCGACCAGTGGGACCGCTACGACTACGACCACGACGGCAACTTCAACGAGCCCGACGGCTACATCGACCACTTCCAGATCGTGCACGCCGGAGAGGACGAGTCCGCGGGCGGCGGCGTCCAGGGCAAGGACGCGATCTGGGCGCACCGCTGGTACGCGTTCGGCAGCGACTCCGGCAGCACCGGCCCCACGGGCAACAAGCTGGGTGGCGCGCAGATCGGCGACACCGGCATCTGGGTCGGCGACTACACCATCCAGCCGGAGAACGGCGGACTCGGCGTCTTCGCCCACGAGTACGGCCACGACCTGGGCCTGCCGGACCACTACGACACCACCAACGCCGGTGAGAACTCGACGGGTTTCTGGACGCTGATGTCCAACGGGTCCTGGCTCGGCACCGGCAAGGACGCCATCGGTGACCTGCCGGGCAACTTCAACGCCTGGGACAAGCTGCAGCTGGGCTGGCTGAACTACGACACGGCGAAGGCCGCGACGAAGTCGAAGCACAAGCTGGGTGTCGCCGAGTACAACACCAGGAACAAGCAGGCGCTGGTGGTCTCGCTGCCCGACAAGGCAGTCACCACCGACGTGGTCACCCCGGCGCAGGGCTCGACCCAGTGGTGGAGCGGCAGCGGCAACGATCTCAAGAACACGCTGACCCGGTCGGTCGACCTCACCGGCAAGTCCAAGGCCACCCTCACCCTGGACGGCTACTACGACACCGAGGCGGGCTTCGACTACCTCTACACCGAGGCATCGACCGACGACGGCGCCAACTGGACCCCGCTGGACGGCACGGTGGACGGCCAGGCCATCCCGCGCGACGGCAGCGGCAAGCCGGCGCTGACGGGCACGGTCGACGGCTACAAGAAGCTGTCGTACTCGCTGGACGCCTACGCGGGCAAGAAGATCGGCCTGCGCTTCCGCTACCAGACCGACAGCGGTGTGGCGCAGAAGGGCTTCGCTGCCGACGAGATCACGGTGACCGCGGACGGCACGGCGCTGTTCACCGACAACGCCGAGAGCGCGGACCCGGGTTGGACCGCCACCGGCTTCTCCCGCATCGGCGCGTCCTTCACCAAGGACTACAAGCAGTACTACATCGCCGAGAACCGCCAGTACGTGTCGTACGACAAGACCCTGAAGGTCGGTCCGTACAACTTCGGCTTCTCGGCGAGCCGTCCGGACTGGGTGGAGCACTACCCGTACCAGAACGGCCTGTTGATCTGGAAGTGGGACACCTCGCAGCAGGACAACAACACCAGCCAGCACCCCGGTGTCGGCCTGGTCCTGCCGGTCGACTCGCACCCGACGGCGCTGAAGTGGTCCGACGGCACGCTGATGCGCAGCCGTATCCAGTCCTACGACTCGCCGTTCAGCCTGTATCGCACGGACGGCATCACGCTGCACAACGCGGACGTCGTGACGAAGCTCCCGTCGACGAAGGGCGTGCCGGTCTTCGACGACCACACGAGCACGTACTACGACGACTCGACCCCCTTCGCCGGTGTCAAGATCACTGACACCAACACCAAGATCAGGATCGTCAAGGAGGCCAAGGACGGCTCGACGATCAAGGTCGAGGTGGGCCCCGCGGTGAAGTAGTCGGTATTTGCGCAGGTCAGAAGCGTATCGGCGGTGACCCCCTGGCGGGTCGCCGCCGATCGTGTTTAGGTGCGTCCTGTGCTTCCCTTATTGACACCGGTAACGACATCGACTCGCACGGGGGTGTGACTGCATGGCCGCAGGAGGTTTCTGCAAGCTGCCGACAGGCAGCGTGGTGGTGGCGCTGAACCTGCCCAGCCCCACCGCCGACGGCACGGGCTGCATACGCTTCCTCGTGCACGCCCAGAACCGGGCGCGCGCCCTGACCAGGCTGCGCAACCTGGGCATCCGGGCGGTGTACCTGCGCGGCAACGCCGCCCCGCCGACCCCCGACGAGATCACCGCGGTCCTGCACCACCCCGACGGCCTCATATGGCGCACGGCACCTGACAACGGTGTCGTGCACGGCCCGGAGCTCCCCCAGGAGCTGTGGCACCCGGTCAGGGCCCTGCTGAGGCAGCGTCCCGAAGGGGCGCGGGGCGGCGTTGAATCTGCGGCTACCGCCGCGCGGGCGCGACCAGCCGCAATGGACCTGTAGACGCCCGACAACCCATCGCGGCACATCGGACCGCGCAAGCTCAGGCAACCACGGGCTTCCCGGAGAGCTCCACGCCCGCCGAGCGCAGCTCCTCCAACGCGCGCTCGGTGGTCTCCGCCGCCACCCCGGCCGTCAGGTCCAGCAGAACCTGGGTCCGAAACCCTTCCCGCGCGGCATCCAGGGCGGTAGCCCGCACGCAGTGGTCGGTGGCGATCCCGACGACGTCGACCTCGTCGACCTCCCGGGCGCGCAGCCAGTCGGCGAGCTTCACGCCGTTCTCGTCGGCCCCTTCGAACCCGCTGTACGCCGCCGCGTACGCCCCCTTGTCGAAGACGGCGTCGACCGCCCCGGAGGCGACGGCGGGCGCGAAGTTCGGGTGGAAGCCGACACCCTCGGTGCCCGCGACGCAGTGCGCGGGCCAGGAGTGCTGGAAGTCGGGGTTGTCGGCGAAGTGGCCGCCGGGTGCGATGTGGTGGTCGCGGGTGGCCACCACGTGCCGGTAACCGGAGCCGCCCGCCTGTCCGATCAGCTCGGTGACGGCGGCGGCCACGTCGGCCCCTCCGGCCACGGCGAGGCTGCCCCCCTCACAGAAGTCGTTCTGCACGTCAACGACGATCAAGGCGCGGCGCATGGTGGGTGTCCTTCTCGACGATGGGGTCGGGGGAGGGGTGCGGGCCCGGCCATTGAACTTCCGAGCGTATTGAGTTCCCGTCCGGTAGGGGAGGGGGCGTTACGGGGCGTATCCGGCGGCACCTGCTTTAGCTACCCGAGCGCCCGTGCACGTACTCCGTCGGAATGACCGGTTCCCCGCGCGAGAGCTGGGTCGCGGACAGCGGCAGGTTGGCGCGCGCGGCCGTGTGCCGGTCGCGTACGACGTCCAGCGGCTCGCGCGCCACCACGTCACCGCCCTTGACGAGCTCGACCAGCAGCTGCCGGTCCGCCAGCTCGGCCGGGACGGTGCCGGTGCCGACGACCTCGGCCTCCGCGACGCCGTCCGCGCCCGGCCTCCGCGCGGCCCACTTGCGGCCGCCGATGGACGTCTTGCCGCCGCTGGACTTCTTCGCCACCGGCACCAGCGGCGCCTTCGGGTCGGCGGACTCGGCGCGGGCGACCAGCTTGTACACCATCGAGCAGGTCGGATGCCCGGACCCGGTCACCAGCTGCGTACCGACGCCGTACGCGTCCACGGGCGCCGCGGCCAGCGAAGCGATGGCGTACTCGTCGAGGTCCGAGGTCACGATGATCTTCGTCGCCGTCGCGCCCAGCTCGTCCAGCTGCTGCCGCACCCGGTGCGCGACCAGCAGCAGGTCGCCGGAGTCGATGCGCACGGCGCCCAGCTCCGGCCCGGCGATCTCGACGGCCGTCCGGACGGCCTCGGCGACGTCGTACGTGTCCACGAGCAGGGTGGTGTTCCGGCCGAGCGAGTTCACCTGGGCCTGGAAGGCGTCACGCTCGCGGTCGTGCAGGAGGGTGAAGGCGTGCGCGGAGGTGCCGACGGTCGGGATGTTGTAGCGGAAGCCGGCCGCGAGGTCCGAGGTGGAGGCGAAGCCGCCCACGTACGCGGCGCGGGAGGCGGCGACGGCGGCGAGCTCGTGCGTTCGCCGGGCGCCCATCTCGATCAGCGGGCGCTGCCCGGCGGCCGAGGACATCCGGGAGGCGGCCGCGGCGATCGCGGAGTCGTGGTTGAGGATGGAGAGGATCACCGTCTCCAGCAGCACGCACTCGGCGAACGAGCCCTCGACCCGCATGATCGGCGAGCCCGGGAAGTACACCTCGCCCTCCGGATAGCCCCACACGTCACCGGAGAAGCGGTAGGAGGCGAGCCACTCGAGGGTCGCCTCGTCGACGATGTTCCGCTCGCGCAGGAAGCCCAGGACGCCCGCGTCGAAACGGAAGTTCTCGACGGCGTCCAGGACCCGCCCGGTGCCGGCCACGACGCCGTAGCGCCGCCCCTCCGGCAGCCGCCGGGTGAAGACCTCGAAGACGCTTCGCCGTTCGGCCGTACCGGCCCTGAGGGCGGCCTGCAGCATCGTGAGCTCGTACTGGTCCGTGAAGAGCGCCGTCGAGGGAACGTCCACCGGCAGCCCAAGGTCCGCTACATCCACGAAAGCTCTCCTAGCTATGACTCTCCGGGCACCCCCAGGTCGGCCGGGGGTCCGGGGGTTGTCCCCCGGTGTGTGCAGCATGACGACAGATGGTACACCCCCTTTGTGTCAGTGTGACGATTTGTGGGGCCCGTGGCAGCATGGGCTGTGTGACGTCACCCGCTCCCCTTGAGATCGAACGGACCGAATCTGCGGAGGAGGTCTTCGCCGTACCCGAGCCGGACGTCCCCTGGGTCACGATCGTCCACAACGACCCGGTCAACCTCATGAGCTATGTGACGTACGTCTTCCAGACGTACTTCGGCTACACCAAGGACAAGGCCACCAAGCTCATGCTCGATGTCCACCACAAGGGCCGGGCGGTCGTCTCCAGCGGCACTCGCGAGGAGATGGAACGCGACGTGCAGGCGATGCACGGCTACGGACTGTGGGCCACCCTCCAGCAGGACCGGAAGTAGCGACTCAACCTGATGCCAGGAACCTTCGAACCGCTCCCCGGCGGCGGCGCGGCCGTCGCGCTCGACGACGTCGAGATCTCCATCATCCGGTCGCTGGCCGTCCAGCTCCTGGAGCTCATCGGACCCGGCCCCGGCGAGGACGCCCCCGACGACCCGCTGGCCGAGCTCTTCGCCGAGGGCCCGAGCGAGCCCCCGAAGGACCCCGTGCTCAAGCGGCTCTTCCCGGACGCCTACAGCGACCCGGAGGGCACCCCCGGGCCCAAGGAGGCCGAGGAACAGCAGGCGTACTCCGCCGAGTTCCGCCGTTTCACGGAGAACGACCTGCGCGCCGCCAAGCGCGAGAGCGCCCTCGTCGTGATCCGCTCCCTGGACGCGCTCACGCCGGCCGGAGACGGCGGCGCGATCCTCAAGCTGTCCGCCGAGGAGTCCCGCCAGTGGCTCGGCGCCCTCAACGACCTGCGCCTGGCGATCGGCTCCCGGCTGGAGATCACCGACGAGGATGACACCGACCTCCTCTACCGCCTCCCGGACGAGGACCCGCGCAAGCCGATGGTGATGGCGTATCTGTGGCTGGGCGGCCTCCAGGAGACACTCGTCTCGACCCTGATGCCCTGAGATGTGACGCTTTTGCGTTCGCTCAGAGGACGCTCAAATCCGGATAACGATGAGGTCACCAGGGCCGCCTTCTATGCGCCCGTGGGGTGCCCTTTGTCCGGTTCTCCCTGTGGCGTGCGCCACATCTCGCCCGGATGATCAAGGTTGCGGCCGTGATAAATCTTCACGACCGCCCGGCGAACACCACCCATGTTCGTCCGGGTGCGCCACCGAGCCGGCGGATCGCCGGCCAGGCACGGGCGGGTCCGCAAAACCCGCTCCACTCCATCAATCCGGGGGGATCGAGACCCGATCCGGGGCCGACGAGAGGCCCGGGGTCGGAATGGAGAAAGGCGCACCACCACATGACCTCCGCTCAGGTCGGTACGGACAACGCCCCCGACGGGGCCGAAGAAGGGTACGAGCGCGGACTGGGCAGCCGTCAGGTCCAGATGATCGCGATCGGCGGCGCCATCGGCGTCGGCCTCTTCCTGGGTGCCGGGGCGAACATCGCCAAGGCCGGCCCCAGCCTCATCTTCATGTACGCCCTCGCGGGCGTGATCATCTTCTTCATCATGCGGGCGCTCGGCGAGCTGCTCCTCTACCGCCCGGTCTCGGGCTCCTTCGCGGAGTACTCCCGCGAGTTCCTCGGCCCGTTCTTCGGCTACTTCACCGCCTGGACGTACTGGCTGATGTGGGTCGTGACCGGCATGGCCGAGCTGACGGCCGCCGCGATCTACGTCCACTACTGGTTCCCGCGCGTCCCGCAATGGACGACCGCCCTGGTCTTCCTGGTGATCCTCTTCGGGGTCAACCTGATCTCCGTGAAGCTCTTCGGCGAGCTGGAGTTCTGGTTCTCGATGGTCAAGGTCACCGCCCTGATCGGCATGATCGTGATCGGCCTCGGCGTCCTCACCTTCGGCTTCAGCGCCGCCGGTGACACCGCCTCCGTCGCCAACCTCTGGCAGTTCGACGGCTTCTTCCCCAAGGGCGTCGGCTCGTCCCTGATGACCCTGCAGGGCGTCATGTTCGCCTACCTCGCCGTCGAGCTGGTCGGCGTCACGGCCGGCGAGTCCGAGAACCCGGAGAAGACCCTCCCCAAGGCGATCAACACCCTGCCCTGGCGCATCGCGCTCTTCTACGTCGGCGCGCTCACCGTCATCCTCTGTGTCGTCAAGTGGACCGAGTTCGCGGACGGCGTCAGCCCCTTCGTGAAGGCGTTCGCGCTGATCGGCATCCCGGCCGGCGCGGGCATCGTCAACTTCGTCGTCCTGACCGCGGCCCTGTCCTCCTGCAACTCGGGCATGTACTCCACGGGTCGCATGCTGCGCACGCTGGCCGACAACGGCGAGGCCCCGCGCGCCTTCTCCAAGCTGTCGGCCTCCAAGACGCCGGCCCTCGGCATCACGGTCTCCGTGGCCTTCATGGGCATCGGCGTGGTCCTCAACTACATCGTCCCGGAGAAGGCCTTCGGCTACGTCACCTCGGTGGCCACCGCGGCCGGCATCTGGACCTGGCTGATGATCCTGATCAGCCACGTCCTCTACCGCCGCGCGGTCGTCGCGGGCCGGCTGCCCGCCTCGTCCTTCCCGGCGCCGGGCGGCGCGGTGTGCTCGTACATCGCCATCGTGTTCCTGCTCTTCGTCACCGGCCTGATCGCCTACGACGCCGACTCCCGCGTCTGCCTCTATGTGATGGCGGGCTGGGCGGTCGTCCTCGGCATCGGCTGGGCGATCCTCAGCGCGAGCAACCCGGAGGTCACCCGGCGGCGCGAGCCGGAGCTGGAGAAGGTCGGCTGATCTCGGCCCCTCCGTTCGGCATCCGGGCCGTCCCGTACCACCCATCGGTACGGGGCGGCCCGTCTGCTTACCCCGACGGGCCTTCTGCTTATTCTGGCGAACATGCTGACCATCACCCAGGCCCTCGTCGACCAGATCGTCGCGCACGCGCGCAAGGACCACCCCGACGAGGCGTGCGGCGTCGTCGCGGGTCCGGCCGGTTCGGACCGCCCCGAGCGGTTCATCCCGATGCTGAACGCGGCCATGTCGCCCACGTTCTACGAGTTCGACTCCGGCGACCTGCTCAAGCTCTACCGCGAGATGGACGACCGCGACGAGGAGCCGGTGGTCATCTACCACTCCCACACCGCGACCGAGGCCTACCCGTCCCGCACCGACATCTCCTACGCCAACGAGCCCGGCGCCCACTACGTCCTGGTCTCCACCGCGGACACCGACGGCCTCGGCGACTTCCAGTTCCGCTCGTACCGGATCGTGGAGGGCGAGGTCACGGAGGAGGAGGTCACGGTCGTGGAGGCCTACTGATCTCGCGGTTCGGTCAGAATTCGTCCAGTATGCGAGATCACACTCCGGGACCCGGACCGGGAATCGATACGATGACCCCATGGTTTTCCACGACGTGAGCGACAAGACGCCGGGCATGCTGCTCGTGGCGCGGCTGCACGTCGACCTGTGCAGGCTGCAGAGCGCCATCTGTACGCGCTGATTCCTGCCGCCGTACGGCCGTGAGCCGCGGCGCCTCATGTACCCACATGCTGTACTGCGCTGCCGCGCGCCCACCGACTGACTACTCCCGACAGGAGCCCTGAGCCATGGCCATCGAGGTCCGCATCCCCACCATCCTTCGCACCTACACCGACGGCCAGAAGGCGGTGGAGGGCAACGGGGACACCCTCGCCGAGCTCTTCGCCGACCTCGAGACCCGGCATGCGGGCATCCAGGCCCGCATCGTGGACAACGGCGAGCTGCGCCGCTTCGTCAACGTCTATCTGAACGACGAGGACGTCCGCTTCCTCGAGGGCATCAACACCAAGGTCGCCGACGGCGACAACGTGACGATCCTGCCGGCCGTGGCCGGCGGCATGGCCTGATCCGCATGCGCTACGACTCCCCGCTGGCCGCGGTGGGCAACACCCCTCTGGTGCGCCTGCCGCGGTTGTCGCCGTCCGAGGACGTCCGCATCTGGGCCAAGCTGGAGGACCGCAACCCCACCGGCTCGGTCAAGGACCGCCCGGCCCTGCACATGATCGAACAGGCGGAGAAGGACGGCCGCCTGACCCCCGGCTGCACGATCCTGGAGCCGACCAGCGGCAACACCGGCATCTCGCTCGCCATGGCCGCGAAGCTCAAGGGCTACCGCATCGTGTGCGTGATGCCCGAGAACACCTCGCAGGAGCGCCGCGACCTGCTCGGCATGTGGGGCGCGGAGATCATCTCCTCCCCGGCCGCGGGCGGTTCCAACACCGCGGTGCGGGTGGCCAAGGAACTCTCGGCCGAGCACCCGGACTGGGTGATGCTCTACCAGTACGGCAACCCGGACAACGCGGGCGCGCACTACGCGACGACCGGCCCCGAGATCCTCGCCGACCTCCCCTCGGTCACCCACTTCGTGGCGGGCCTCGGGACGACGGGGACGCTGATGGGCGTCGGCCGCTTCCTGCGCGAGAACAAGCCGGACGTCAGGATCGTCGCCGCCGAACCGCGCTACGACGACCTGGTGTACGGACTCAGGAACCTCGACGAGGGCTTCGTACCGGAGCTGTACGACGCCTCCGTCCTGACGACCCGCTTCTCCGTCGGCTCGGCGGACGCCGTCACCCGCACCCGTGAACTCCTCCAGCAGGAGGGCATCTTCGCGGGCGTCTCCACCGGCGCGGCCCTGCACGCGGCGATCGGCGTCGGCAACAAGGCGGTCAAGGCCGGCGAGAGCGCGGACATCGTGTTCGTCGTGGCCGACGGCGGCTGGAAGTACCTGTCGACGGGCGTCTACACGGCGGCCACGACGGAAGAAGCGATCGAGACGCTGCAGGGACAGCTCTGGGCGTAGTCGTTCCATGAGCCTGCTCGATTCGTGAGCCTGCTCGACGGGCTTACGTAGCCAGGTGACGGACCTGGTCCCAAAGGACCGGGTCCACCACACCCACCCGTCGCCGGAACTCCCACACCGGCACCTCGCGCAGCTCGTCCGTCTCCAGGAAGCTCGCGCGCCCCTGCGCATCGCCCACGGCCCCCGGGGGCAACGGGATCACCCCGGCCCGCTCGTCGTGGTACTTGCTGGTGATCTTCGCGACGACCGCCTGCTCCCCGTGCACCACCAGCACCAGACAGGGTCGGTCCTTGTTGCCCGGCCGGTCCTCGTAGGGAACGTTCGCCCACCAGATCTCCGCGGGCTTGGGCCGGCCGCCCCCACCCCGCACACCCGGCCGGCCCGGCGGCCGTGTCCGGCGCCCCGCGGGCCGCCGCCCCCGCCCCCAGCCGTCGACGAGCGTGGCGACCAGCGCGAGCAGTATCACCGCCGCGAGCGCGAGCCACCATGACGTGTCCATACGAAGACGTTACCGGCGCACGATCAGCGCCGCGCGCCCTCTGCGCAAGCCGTGCTCGCCCTCTCACGCCTCACGCGCCCCGCTTCCAGCCGAACCGGTGACACCACAGGTGAGTTCGCCCACAACAGCCCTTGCTTGAGGAGCGACCCGACGTTTTGCGCCTTACGCTCGACGGACCGCACGACCCCCGTTCTCCTTCCCAGAAAAGTTCCCGCCAGCGGAGGTTTCTGCTTCATGAAGCTCACCGTCGTCGGTTGCTCGGGGTCGTTCCCGTCCGCGGAATCGGCCTGCTCGAGCTACCTCGTAGAGGCCGACGGCTTCCGGCTGCTTCTCGACATGGGCAACGGTGCCCTTGGCGAGCTGCAGCGCCACTGCGGTCTCTACGACCTCGACGCGATCTTCCTCAGCCATCTGCACGCCGACCACTGCATCGACATGTGCGCGTACTTCGTCGCGCGCTACTACCGCCACGACGGCGGCCGCTGCGACCCGATCCCCGTCTACGGACCCGAGGGCACGGAACACCGGCTGACCACCGCCTACGCGGACACCCCCACCGCCTCCTCCATGAGCGAGGTCTTCGACTTCCACACGGTCAAGCCGTCCACGTTCGAGATCGGCCCGTTCACGGTGCACACGGAACGCGTGGCCCATCCCGTGGAGGCGTACGGCATCCGCGTCGAACACGGCGGGACGTCCCTGACGTACTCCGGCGACACCGGAATCAGCCCCGCCCTGGACGAACTCGCCCGCGACACCGACCTGTTCCTGTGCGAGGCCGCTTTCACGCACGGCAAGGAGAGCATCCCCGACCTGCACCTCAACGGCCGCGAGGCGGGCGAGGCGGCGGCCCGGGCGGGCGCCCGGCGCCTGGTCCTGACCCACATCCCGCCGTGGACCGACCCGCAGGTCAACCTGGCCGACGCCCGCGCGGTGTTCGACGGCCCGGTGGACCTGGCGGCGCCGAGGCAGACGTACGAGATCTGACGCAGTCGTAGGAGATCCAGCGCACCGAACATGCGGAAGGCTCCCGGAACCGAGGGGTTCCGGGAGCCTTCGTGCACGTCGGCGCGGGGCTACTTGGCCTCCGCCTTCTGCAGCTCCGCCAGTTCCTCGTCGGACTCACGGCCCGGCGTCGGCAGGTTGAACCTGATGATCGCGAAGCGGAAGATCACGTAGTAGAGGACACCGAAGCACAGGCCCACCAGCATCAGACCCCACGGGTTGGTCGCGATGCCCAGGTTCAGCCCGAAGTCCACCACGCCCGCCGAGAAGCCGAAGCCGTCCTTCATGCCGAGCGCCCAGGTCAGCGCCAGCGAGACACCGGTGAGGACCGCGTGGATGGCGTACAGGACCGGCGCGATGAACATGAAGGTGAACTCGATCGGCTCGGTCACACCCGTCACGAACGACGTCAGTGCGATCGAGAACATCATGCCGCCGACCACCTTGCGGCGCTCCGGACGGGCGCAGTGCACGATCGCCAGACAGGCCGCCGGCAGACCGAACATCATGATCGGGAAGAAGCCGGTCATGAACTGGCCCGCGCTCGGGTCACCGGCCAGGAAGCGCGCGATGTCACCGCTCTTGCCGTGGTAGTCGCCCGCCTGGAACCACGGGAACGAGTTCAGCAGGTGGTGCATGCCGATCGGGATCAGCGCACGGTTGGCCACACCGAAGATGCCCGCGCCGACCGCGCCAGACTTGACCAGCCACTCGCCGAAGTTGTGCAGACCTGTGCCGAGGACCGGCCAGATGTAGCCGAAGACGATGCCGATGACCAGGCCCGCGAAGGCGGAGAGGATCGGTACGAGCCGGCGGCCGCCGAAGAAGCCCGCCCAGTCCGGCAGCTTGGTGCGGTAGAAGCGCTGGTAGAGCAGCGCGACCACGAGCCCCATCACCACACCGCCGAGCACCTTGGCGTCGACCGGCGCGTTCACCATGACGACCTTGCCGTCGACGGCCGTCGCGACCTTCGGCAGGTTCTTGTCCGTGAACGTGGCCAGCACGTTCTTGAAGACCAGGTAGCCGACGACCGCGGCGAGCGCCGTCGAACCGTCCGACTTCTTGGCGAAGCCGATCGCGATGCCCACGGCGAACAGCAGCGCCATGTTGTCGAGGATCGCGTTGCCGCCCGCCGCCATGAACCCCGCGATCTTCGTGAGGAACGTGGGGAAGGACGGGCGTCCCAGCATGTCCGTGTTGCCCAGCCGCACCAGGAGGGCGGCGGCGGGCAGGACGGCCACCGGGAGCATCAGGCTGCGGCCGATACGCTGGAGCACAGCCATCGCGCCGGAGCCCTTCTTCTTCTCGGCCGCGGGAGCGGCGCTGGCCGTGGTCACAACTTCCTCCAGGGGGCAGAGCGCCGCCCGGGGACAGGGGAAGAGGACGGCGGCGTCGCTGGTCTGTACCACTCAGTGGTGTAGACCTGTGGTGTAGACCTGTTGTAGCACGGTGAAGGCCGGATAAGGAACCCACTGTTTTCTGGTGAGCTGTCAGGCCCTCCGTCACCGCCGGGCGGGGAAGATCTCCATGGGGGCACCCATGGGTTGGCCACCGCCCCCCAGGTGGTGTAGACCAGTTACGGGCTCGCGAAGCCGAGCCGACCGCGCGTGAGGAGACTGACATGGCCAGCAAGGCTGAGAAGATCGTTGCCGGGCTCGGCGGCATCGACAACATCGAGGAGATCGAGGGCTGCATCACTCGGCTGCGCACCGAGGTCAGCGACGCCTCGCTGGTCGACGAGACCGCCCTCAAGGCCGCCGGCGCCCACGGCGTCGTCAAGATGGGCACCGCGATCCAGGTCGTCATCGGCACCGACGCCGACCCCATCGCCGCGGAGATCGAAGACATGATGTGAACACATGTGAGCTGAGCCACGGCCGACCCGGCCCGCACTCACTCATTGGGGCCCCTTCCCACCGCGGGAGGGGCCCTTTCCGCTCGTACGGCTAGGCTCGTCGCCATGTCTCGAATCGACGGCCGCACCCCCGAACAACTCCGCCCGATCACCATCGAACGCGGCTGGAGCAAGCACGCCGAGGGCTCCGTCCTCATCGCCTTCGGCGACACCAAGGTCTTCTGCACCGCCTCCGTCACCGAAGGCGTCCCCCGCTGGCGCAAGGGCAGCGGCGAGGGCTGGGTCACCGCCGAGTACTCCATGCTGCCCCGCGCCACCAACACCCGCGGCGACCGCGAGTCCGTACGCGGCAAGATCGGCGGCCGCACCCACGAGATCAGCCGCCTCATCGGCCGCTCCCTGCGCGCGGTCATCGACTACAAGGCACTCGGCGAGAACACCATCGTCCTCGACTGCGACGTCCTGCAGGCCGACGGCGGCACGCGTACGGCGGCCATCACCGGCGCGTACGTGGCGCTCGCCGACGCCGTCGCCTGGGCCCAGGGCAAGAAGCTGATCAAGGCCGGCCGCCAGCCGCTCACCGGCACCGTCTCGGCGGTCTCGGTCGGCATCGTCGGCGGCATCCCCCTCCTCGACCTCTGCTACGAGGAGGACGTGCGGGCCGACACCGACATGAACGTCGTCTGCACCGGCGACGGCCGCTTCGTCGAGGTCCAGGGCACCGCGGAGGCCGAGCCGTTCGCCCGCGAGGAGCTCAACTCCCTTCTGGACCTGGCGGTTTCCGGCTGCTCGGAACTCGCTGTCCTTCAGCGCAAGGCACTTGATACGGTCCTCGAAAAGTAAAGGACGCGCCAAGCGGAACGGCGCCCCGGGGCAACCCCGACGCCCGTCCCAGCGTCCCTACGGATGCGGGCGCACGGCACACCACCGTGCGCCCGGCCAGTACGGGGGGCCCGCCCACGGGCCTGGACAACGGAGGGACCACAGTCATGGCCGCGAGCCGAGGCCGCCGCATCACCGTCACCATCGCAGCACTGGCAGCCATGGGGCTGACCGCAGGCCTCACCACCGGCTGCGACGCCGTCAACAAGGCCCTGGACTGCGTCCAGACCGCCGACACCATCGCGGACAGCGTCACCGACCTCCAGCAGGCCGTGGAAAACGCCTCGAACGACCCGACCCAGCTCGACGAGTCGCTCGCCTCCATAGACAAGAACCTCGACAAGATCGGTGACAAGACCGACAACGCCGACGTCAACAAGGCGGTCGACGACCTGAACAAGGCCGTCTCGAACGTCCGCACCGCCATCAAGAACGGCGACAAGACCCCGGACGTCAGCCCCGTGACGGACGCGGCGGGCGAACTGACGAAGGTCTGCACGTCATAACGGGCGGGGCGGGAGAGCGGCGGGAGCCGGAATACTGTTCGGCATGACCCGCTTGATCCTCGCCACCCGCAACGCCGGAAAAATCACCGAGCTCAGGGCGATCCTCGCCGACGCAGGCCTGAACCATGAACTGGTCGGGGCGGAGGCCTACCCCGACGTCCCCGACGTCAAGGAAACGGGCGTCACCTTCGCCGAGAACGCCCTGTTGAAAGCCCACGCGCTGGCCCAGGCGACGGGCCTTCCGGCCGTCGCCGACGACTCGGGCCTGTGCGTCGACGTCCTGAACGGCGCCCCCGGCATCTTCTCCGCCCGCTGGGCCGGCAAGCACGGCGACGACCGCGCCAACCTGGAACTGCTCCTGGCCCAGCTCGGCGACATCGCGGACGAACACCGCGGCGCCCACTTCGCCTGCGCGGCGGCGCTGGCACTGCCCGACGGGCGCGAGCGGGTGGTCGAGGGCCAGCTGCGGGGGCTACTGCGCCACACCCCGGTGGGCACGAACGGCTTCGGCTACGACCCGATCCTCCAGCCGGAGGGGGAGACGCGCACGTGCGCGGAACTGAGCCCCGAGGAGAAGAACGCGATCAGCCATCGGGGGAAGGCGTTCAGGGCGTTGGTGCCGGTGGTGCGGGAGTTGTTGGGCTGAGACATGGGAGAGGGGTCGCCTGACTGGGCGACCCCTCTGTTCGTGTGCGGTCGGTGGGACTCGAACCCACACGGGATTTCTCCCACGGGCACCTAAAACCCGCGCGTATCGCCTATTTCGCCACGACCGCCCCAAAACGGACTATTTACTCGTAGGCCGTTTTGCCTCGCCCAGTGTACGGGGCTGCGTCTTCGGGCGTCGGCCGCCTCGGCACCAGGTGCTCGTGATCGCGTGGCAGTTGGGGCACAGTAGCCGCAGATTCTCCAGCCGGTCGTCGCTCCAGTCCCCGTTGATGTGATCGATCTCCAGCGCCATGGGCTTACCGAGCCATTCAGGGCCGACGCCACACTCGGCGCACTCCTCGGACACTCCCACTTCGCGAAGCGCGCGACGTAACAGATGGGTCCTTGTCCGGCGCTCGCAGTCGTGCCGCGCCAGGACCTCCTCGGCGCGTTTGACGGGGGTCGTGCCCGGTTTCCCGCGTTGATGCGCCTGCCCCAGGAAGTGGGAGGTGTCGAGACCGTCCTCGGCCACCCACAGAGGGAACTCGGTGCGCAGTCGGCTGCGGTATGGATCCATACCCAGCGCGCGCAGAGCACCGGCGACGGACGTCGCCTCACCAACGGCGCACCGCAGTTCCTCGGCGGTTGGCCTGCATGGCAGCTGGGCCCGCCTGCGTCGTGGCATGTGGGAGACGTCGATCCCGAAGTGATCGAACCGCCCGAGCCGCCTCCTCCAGCCGCTCCTTGGTGTACGCACTGGCCCCCATGAGTCCCCTCCGTTCCGGCCGCGCGTTCGCAGCCCGTACGGAGTAACGAACCGTTTATCGGACAGTCACGCCCGAAACGTAAAACGGCCCGTACCGGAACCGTCCGGTACGGGCCGTCGAGCAGCAGAAACGTGTCCTCGGATCCTCAGATCCCCAGATCCTTGATGATCTTTGCCACGTGACCCGTCGCGCGGACGTTGTACAGCGCCCGCTCGACCTTGCCCTCCTCGTCCACGACGATCGTCGAGCGGATGACGCCCATGTACGTCTTGCCGTAGTTCTTCTTCTCGCCGTACGCGCCGTACGCCTCGGTGACCGTCTTCTCCGGGTCGGCCGCCAGCGTGATCTTCAGGGACTCCTTCTCGCGGAACTTCGCCAGCTTCTCCGGCTTGTCCGGCGAGATGCCGATGACGTCGTAGCCGGCGCCGGCCAGGAGTTCCAGGTTGTCCGTGAAGTCGCAGGCCTGCTTGGTGCAGCCGGGCGTCAGGGCCGCGGGGTAGAAGTAGACGATGACCTTGCGGCCCTTGTGGGCCGAGAGGGACACGTCGTTGCCGTCGGCGTCGGGGAGGGTGAAGTCGGGGGCCACGTCCCCCGGCTGGAGTCGCTCGCTCATCGAACCAGCGTAACCGGGGGTCCTGACAGTGCACGGGCGGGCGGAACTGACAGACTGTCCAGAACAAGCAGCAGCAAGCAGTGACAAGTAGCAGCAAGCAGCAGCAGGCATCAGCTGACTTCGGAGGCCTTACGGTGGCGGACACGTCGGACACCAGAACCCCGGCGCAGATCGAGGCGGACATCAGGCGCCGCCGCGAAGTGCTGGCCGAGACGCTCGACGAGATCGGGGTGCGGGTGCATCCGAAGACGATCGTCGGGGATGCCAAGGCCAAGGTCGTGTCGAACATCGATCAGACCCTGGGGCGGGCCTATGTCGGGGTCAACAAGGTCGTGAGCGATGTGAAGGCGCAGTTCGTGGACGAGGAGGGCGCGCCACGGCTGGAGCGGATCGTGCCGATCGCGGTCGTCGCCGTCGGACTGGTGGGTCTGCTCGCGCTCGGGACCAGGCGGCGCAGGGGCTGAGCAAGCGCCGACCCGGCGGCGTACGGACTCCGCAAAGGCAGGTAGGTTCAAGGCGTGAGCGCCAAGAGAAACGAGCACAGCACCCAGCACGACAAGCTGCCCATCCGGATGCTGCACGACCGGGTCCTGGTCAAGCAGGAGAGCGGCGAGGGCGAGCGGCGGTCGGGCGGGGGCATCCTGATTCCCGCCACCGCGGCCGTCGGGCGGCGGCTGGCCTGGGCCGAGGTCGTAGCGGTGGGCCAGAACGTACGGACCGTGGAGCCGGGAGACCGGGTGCTGTACGACCCGGAGGACCGGGCCGAGGTCGAGGTGCGGGGTGTGGCCTACGTGCTCATGCGTGAGCGTGACCTGCATGCCGTGGCCGCGGACCGGTTCGAGGGGTCCGAGGACACGACGGGCCTGTACCTGTAGAACAGCGACGAAGAGGGCTGGTGACCATGGTCACCAGCCCTCTTCGTCGCTTCAGGTCGGTGGGCCGCCCGGGCCCGCAGACGTACCCACGTCCGTGCCGGCCGTCGTGCCGCCGTCGGTCGTGCCTCCGGTGTCCGTGCCGGCCGTCGTCCCGCCGTCCGTCGTGTCGCCGGTCGTCCCGCCCGTCGTGGTGTTTCCGCCGTCCGTGGTGCCACCGGTCGTGTTGTCGCCCGTGGTTCCGCCGTTCGTGGTGCTGCCCGTGGTGTTGGTCCCGCCGTCGGTCGTGCCGCCGTTGTTCTGGCCCTGGGTCTGGCCCTGGTTGTTCTGGCCGTTCGTGGCGGGCGTGGGGCCGGTGGTGCCGCCCGTGGTGGGCTGCTGCGGGGGTTCGGTGGTGGCGGGCGGCTCGGTCTCTTCGGCGCCCGCCTGGAGCTGGAGGTCGAAGTCCGTGACCGGCTTCCCCTTCAGGGCGGCCTTCGTGTACTGCGCCCAGATCTCGGCGGGCGGGCCGCCGCCGTTGACCCGCGGCAGGCCCATCGCGCCGTACAGGGACTTGTGGGCGGCCGTCACCGGGTCCTGCCCCATGACGGAGACGACGGTCGCGAGGTCGGGCGTGTAACCGGCGAACCAGGCGGCCGTGTCCTCCTCCGCGGTGCCCGTCTTGCCGGCGGCGGGACGGTCCGCGCCCTGGGCCTCGGTCGCGGTGCCGTTCTCGACGACGCTCTGCAGGATGGACGTGGTGGTGTCGGCGGCCTCGCGGCTGACGGCCTTCGTGGTGGTGCCCTTCGGCAGGTCCACGACGTCCTTGCCGTCCTTGGTGATCGAGTCGATCATCGTGTACGCGCTGTGCTCGCCGTGGTTGGCGAGGGTCGCGTAGGCCTCCGCCATGTCGAGGACGCTGGCGGTGTTCACGCCGAGCGCGATGGAGGGGGTTCCGGTCAGGTCGGGGGTGTCGGACGGGATGCCGAGGGCGACCGCCGTGTCCTTCACCTTGTCGGGGCCCACGTCCACGGCCATCTGCGCGTACACCGAGTTGACGGACTTGTCGGTGGCGGTGCGCACGGTGATGTCGCCGTAGGAGCGGTCGTCCTCGTTCGCGGGGGAGTAGCTGCCGCCGGACCAGCCCTGTACGGGGCGCTGGTCGGTGCCGTCGTAGTAGGTGTTCGGGGTGATGGTCTCGCCGTCCTGCGTCATGGAGTTGTGCTGGACGGCCGAGGTGAAGACGAAGGGCTTGAAGGTGGAGCCGACCTGGAAGTCGCCTCGGGTCGCGCCGTTCGTGTACTGCTTGACGTAGTCGATGCCGCCGTACATCGCGACGACCTTGCCGGTCTTCGGGTCGACGGAGGCGCCGCCCGCGCGGACGTAGTTGTCGACCTTGTTGTTCTTCTTGTCGAGCTTGGACATCACCTTGTCGTTGACGGCCTTCACGAAGGCGTTCTGCCTGCTCTTCTGCAGGGTGGTGGTGATGCGGTAGCCGCCGGCCTCGAGGTCGTCCGTGGTGACGATCTTGTTCTTGGTGAGGTAGTCCCTGATCGCGGTGACGATGTAGCCGCGCTGCCCGGACATGCCGGTGGAGGCGGTCTGTTCCTTCGGCATCGGGAACTTGAGGCCGGACCGCTCGGCCTCGCTCAGCCAGCCCTTCTTGACCATGCCGTCCAGGACGTAGTTCCAGCGGGCCACGGCCGCCGCCTTGTTCTCGGGGTGCGCGATCACGTCGTACTCGCTGGGGGCGTTGACGAGCGCGGCGAGGTAGGCGGCGTGGGCCGGGTCGAGGTTGGTGGCGTTCCGGCCGTAGTAGGCCTGGGCGGCGGCCTGGATGCCGTAGGCGTTGCGGCCGAAGTAGCTGGTGTTGAGGTAGCCCTCGAGGATCTTGTCCTTGGGCTGCTCCCGGTCCAGCTTGATCGAGATGAAGAACTCCCTGGCCTTGCGGGTGAGGGTCTGCTCCTGCGCGAGGTAGTAGTTCTTCACGTACTGCTGGGTGATCGTCGAGCCGGACTGCTTGCCCTTGCCGGTGGCGGTGTTCCAGGCCGCGCGCAGCATCGCCTTGGGGTCGATGGCGGACTCGGAGTAGAAGTCGCGGTCCTCGGCGGCCAGGACGGCGTGCTGGGCGTCCTTGGAGACCTGGGCGAGCGTCACGTTCTCCCGGTTGATGTCGCCGTCGCGGGCGATCTGGGAGCCGTCCGCGTAGAGGTAGACGTTGGCCTGCTTGGTGGCGAGGGCGTTGGCCGGCGGGATCTTCACCAGTGAGTAGCCGAGGAAGAACAGGCCGATCAGCAGCAGTGTCCCGATGACGAAGGTGCCGAGCACCATCCGCCAGGTCGGGATGAGCCGGCGCCAGCCGGTGCGCCTCGGCCGCTTCGGTTTCGCGCCGCCCGGTTCGGGAGCGCCCGGCTCGGCAGCGCCTTGCGGCTCTCTCGGTGCCCAGCCCTGGTTCGGTTGCTGCGGCTGCGGCTCGTCGCTCATCTCGTGCACGGACTCCTGTTTCGCGTCGTACGTTCCCGTACGCCCTCGTACGCCATCTGCGTCCCCTCTTGAAGACTCTCGCACCATGCGTTCCGTTCCCGGATCACGGCACGCGTCCCCTCGGGAAAATGCGTGGCGTACGTCACTGCCTGCGGACTAGGCTCCTGCGCTTCGGTGTCGGGCGGTCCGGGAGGTTGACTGACGTGGGCTCGGGACGGTTGTACGCGGCCGTCGTGGCGGGCGGTTTCAGACGTTACGCGACGTATCGGGCAGCCACTGCGGCAGGGGTGTTCACCAACACCGTCTTCGGGCTGATCCTCGTCTACACGTATCTGGCGCTGTGGGACGAGAAACCGCACCTCGGAGGGTACGACCAGGCGCAGGCCGTCACCTATGTGTGGCTGGGGCAGGCGATCTTCGCGGCGATGGCGATCGGGGGCGGCGGGGTCGAGGGCGAGTTGATGGAACGGATCCGTACGGGGGACGTCGCGATCGACCTGTACCGGCCCGCCGATCTTCAACTGTGGTGGCTGGCGGCCGATGTGGGGCGTGCGCTGTTCCAACTGCTCGGACGGGGCGTGATCCCGTTCGTCTTCGGTGCGCTGTTCTTCCCGGTGGCGCTGCCGGGGGATCCGGCGACCTGGGGTGCGTTCGTGGTGACCCTGGTGCTGGCCGTGGTGGTCGGTTTCGGTATCCGGTACCTGATCGCGCTGTTGACGTTCTGGCTGATGGACGGCACCGGCATGACGCACATGACCATGCTCGCCGGGTTCTTCTGCTCGGGGATGATGCTGCCGCTCAATGTGTTCCCGGGCGCGCTCGGCGATGTCGTACGGGAGTTGCCGTGGTCGGCGCTGCTGCAGAAGCCGGCGGACGTGCTGCTCGGGGAGGCCGATCCGTGGGGGACGTTCGCCTTCCAGGGCGCGTGGGCGGTGGTGCTGCTGGGGACCGGGCGGCTGCTGCAGTCGGTGGCGACGCGGAGGGTGGTCGTTCAGGGTGGCTGAGGCGGGCCGGGTGGTGGACGGGCTGCGGGCCTACCGCCTGATCGGCGGGATGTGGATCCGTTCCACGATGGCGTACCGAGCGTCCTTCGCGATGACCACGTTCGCGAACTTCGCGGTGACCGCGCTGGACTTCGTGGGGATCCTGCTGATGTTCTCGCGGGTGAAGGTGCTGGGCGGCTGGCCGCTGCCCGAAGTCGCCTTCCTGTACGGCCTGTCGAGTGTCGCCTTCGGGTTCGCGGATCTGGCGATCGGCTCGATGGAGCGGCTGGGGCGGCGGGTGCGCGACGGCACGCTGGACACGCTGCTGGTGCGTCCGGCGCCGGTGCTGGCGCAGGTCGCGGCCGACCGTTTCGCGCTGCGCCGGCTGGGCCGGATCATGCAGGGTGCGCTGGTGCTCGGGTATGCGCTGACCGCCGTCGACATCGACTGGACGCCGCTGAAGGTGGTGTTGATGCCGGTGATGATGCTGAGCGGTGCGGGGATCTTCTGCGCGGTGTTCGTGGCGGGCGCGGCCTTCCAGTTCGTGGCGCAGGACGCCTCCGAGGTGCAGAACGCGTTCACGTACGGCGGCGCGACGCTGCTGCAGTATCCGCCGACGGTGTTCGGCAGGGAGCTGGTGCGCGGGGTCACGTTCCTGCTGCCGCTGGCCTTCGTCACCTGGCTGCCCGCTGCCTATGTGCTGGGGCGGCCGATCCCGCTCGGGCTGCCGCAGTGGGTGGCCTTCGCGCCGCCCCTGGTGGCGGCGGCGTGCCTTGCGCTGTCCGGTCTGGCGTGGCGGGCCGGGCTCAGGTCGTATCGGAGTACGGGGAGTTAAGGGAGTCTGCAGGGTGACGATGGACGCCTTCATTGAACTGGACCGCGTCGAGAAGGTCTTCGACGTACGCAAGAAGACCGGCTTCCTCAAGCGTGAGCGGCGGCAGGTGCGCGCCGTCGACGGCATCTCCTTCACGGTGGCGCGCGGCGAGATGGTCGGCTACATCGGCCCGAACGGCGCCGGGAAGTCGACGACGATCAAGATGCTGACGGGGATTCTGACCCCTTCCGGTGGCCGGCTGCGGGTCGCGGGCATCGACCCCTCGCGCGAGCGGACACGGCTCGCGCACCGCATCGGGGTGGTGTTCGGGCAGCGTACGACGCTGTGGTGGGACCTGCCGCTGATCGACTCGTACAGGCTGATGCACCGCATGTACCGGATCCCGGACGCCCGTTACCGCGAGAACCTCGACCGCTGTGTCGAACTCCTCGAACTGGGCGAGCTGTTGGACGTTCCGGTACGGCAGCTGTCGCTCGGGCAGCGGATGCGCGGGGACATCGCGGCGGCCCTGCTGCACGATCCGGAGGTGCTGTACCTCGACGAGCCGACGATCGGTCTGGACGTCATCTCCAAGGCCAAGGTGCGGGGCTTCCTGCGGGAGTTGAACACCGAGCGGGGCACCACGGTGCTCCTGACGACTCACGACCTCCAGGACATCGAGCAGCTGTGCTCGCGGGTGATGGTCATCGACCACGGGCGGCTCATGTACGACGGTGCGCTCGCGGGTCTGCACGAGGTGGGGGAGAGCGAACGCACCCTGGTGGTGGACCTGGAACGGGAGACGGCGCCGATCGACGCGGCGCCCGCCCGGGTGGTGAGGGTGGAGGGACCGCGGCAGTGGCTGGCGTTTCCGGCGGGGGAGTCGGCGGCGGCTCTGGTGGCGCGGATCGCGGCGGAGTATCCGCTGGCGGATCTGTCGGTGCGGGAGCCGGACATCGAGGATGTCATCGCCAAAATGTATGCAGGTTCGACCCCGGGGCACACCGAGAAAGCGGTCTCGTAGCCGCGGGGCGGGCGAACTCGTAGGCTGCCTTGTATGACCGACGACGCCGCAGTCCCGGAGCTTCGCGCATCCGACGCCGATCGTGAACGAGTCGCCGAGGTCCTGCGGGACGCCCTCGCGGAGGGGCGTCTCGACATGGAGGAGTTCGAGGAGCGGCTGGAGGCAACCTACAAGGCGCGGACGTACGGCGAACTGACGCCGATCACCCGTGATCTGCCGGTCGCCGGGGTCACCCCGCCGCCTCCCGTGTCGCTGGTCAAGGAGCCCGTGCAGAGCGGGAGTTGGGCGGGGCGGATCGTCGGCGGCGAGGGGTCGTCCTCGTGGGCCGTCGCCGTGATGTCGGGATTCCAGCGCAAGGGGCGCTGGACCGTGCCGAAGGTGTTCAACTGCTTCGCCTTCTGGGGCGGCGGGGAGATCGATCTGCGCGAGGCGAACTTCGCGGACCACGAGGTCGAGATCAACTGCGTTGCGATCATGGGCGGGATGAACATCATCGTGCCGCCGGGGGTCGAGGTCGTGGTGCGCGGCATCGGGATCATGGGCGGGTTCGACCACAGCGAGGAAGGCGTGCCGGGGGAGCCGGGCGCTCCGCGGGTGATCGTGAACGGGTTTGCCTTCTGGGGCGGGGTCGGGATCGAGCGGAAGCTGACGCGGGGGGAGCGGCGGCGGCTGAAGGAGGAGCGGCGGCAGGAGAAGCTGGAGCGCGGGGGCGCGCATCAGCTGGGGGAGGGGTTTGCGGATCATCGCCGGATGCTGGAGGGGCATCGGGAGTGGCGGCGGGAGATGCATGAGGAGCGGCGGGAGCGGCATCGGGAGCGGCGGGATCGGCGGCGGAACGGGGAGTACTGAACCGGCGGTTGGGTTGGGGTGGCGGCGGCACGATTGCCCGCAGGCTAGGGCAGGCAGGGTCCCGCTAAAGCTGTGCCGGTGCCGAGCCCTTCAATTCATCCAGGTCGAAGGTCTGGGCCATCCTTGCGAAGCCCTTGTCCGTTGGGTGGAGATGGTCGCCCGAGTCGTAGTCGGAGCGGAGGCGGCGCGGGTTGTACGGGTCGCGCAGGGCCTTGTCGAAGTCGACGACCGCGTCGTAGATGCGGCCCGAGCGGATCTCCGCGTTGATCTGGTCCCGTACCGCCTCGCGGGCCGGGGTGTAGCCGCGGTGGCCCTGGAAGGGCATGAGGGTGGCGCCGATGACCTTGATGCCGTGGGAGTGGGCCTGGCGGACCAGGGTGCGCAGGCCGTCGAGGATCTTGTCCGGGTCGGCGAGGCGGGGGTTGCGCAGGATGTCGTTGACGCCGAGGGCGATGACGATGACCTTGACGTTCGTACGGGCGAGGGCGTCACGGGAGAAGCGGCCCAGGCCGCTCTGGTTGTCGGCGGGGCGGCCCAGGCCGCTCGCGAGGACCTGGTTGCCGCTGATGCCCTGGTTGACGACGCTGTAGCGGGGCAGGTCCTGGCCGGACCTGATCGCCGTGCGCAGCCGCTCCGAAAGGACGTCCGTCCAGCGGTGGTTGGCGTTCTGCGTGGACGTTATGCCGTCGGTGAGGGAGTCGCCGAACGCGACGACGGTGCCGTCCGACTCGTTGCTCAGCACGTCCAGCGCGGTGAGGTAACGCCAGAACGGCGTCTGCTCGGTGTAGCCGGTGCCGGTCACGTCCTCGGTGAGGTCGCCCTCGGCGACGTAGGAGATCTGACGTGCGCGCGGGTGGTAGGTGACCGGGCCCGAGGGGCTCGGGGAGTACGTGGTGACCAGGACGTCGCTGCCCTCGGGGATCACGATGCGGACGTCGTCGCTGAGGACCTGCTGTCCGGCCGGGATGACGACCGTGGTGCTGCCGCCGAAGGTCAGCCGCCGCATGGTGTCCGCGGACGCCGCCGCGGTGTCGGAGGCGACGGCCACGGCGATCGAGGCGTGCGTGACGGTCAGCGCCGTCTGGCCGTAGAGGTTGGAGAGGGTGATACGGGCACTCGTACCGCCCACGCTCGTGTGCACGACGTTGCGGACCGAGCGGCCCGCCATGCCGAACGTCTCGGTGCCGGGCTCGGCGCCGGCCGGGGAGGCCGACCAGGAGCCGACCCAGATGCCGGTCGAGGCGGGGGCGGCGGGGTTGCGAGCGGCGCCTCCCCTGCCGAGTGCGTTGGTGCCGGCGGTGCCGTCGTCGGCTGCGACCCCGACGTATATGGCGGTTGAAAGGCCCACGATCACGGCGATGATCGCGGAAAGCAGGGCATAACCGTGACGCTTGGTCATGCGGTGCGGGTCTCCTCGGGCAAGTGGAGCCCGAGGCTCCGAAGTGATCACCCCCATGATGCGGGATGGGGTGAGGGGTGGCCGAACAGGACCCCCCTTTGGGCCACCGGAGTTCACGAAGAGCCTCCCCCTCCTGACAGACGCCGGGAACTCTCGTTCCGTTCCAGTAGTCGGTCAGGAAGGGACAATATGTGCAGGGGATCACGAACGGGTGGAGTGTATGGAGCGCACGAATCCGGTGGAGAAGGGTGTCACCGCCCGCGCGATGACGACGTTCAGTGCCGCCGACGAGGAGAAGCAGCGAGGGGTGCGGCGCATGAAGCTCACCGCGGCCGGGCTGCTGCTCTTCGTGGCGCTGGTGTACGTCCTCGCCATGTGGGCGGACAACTCCGGGGCGGGCCCCTGGGCGGGCTATGTCGCCGCGGCCTCCGAGGCGGGCATGGTGGGCGCGCTCGCCGACTGGTTCGCGGTCACCGCCCTCTTCCGGCACCCGCTGGGTCTGCCGATCCCGCACACGGCGATCATCCCGACCAAGAAGGACCAGCTCGGGGTGTCCCTGGGCGAGTTCGTCGGCGAGAACTTCCTCTCCCAGGACGTCGTACGACAGCGGCTGCGCGCCGTCGGCATCGGCAGCCGGCTGGGCGCGTGGCTCGCCGACCCCGAGCACGCGGACCGGGTGACGGCCGAGCTGTCGGCGGCGCTGCGGGGTGCGCTGACGGTGCTGCGCGACTCGGACGTGCAGGCGGTCGTCGGCGAGGCGATCACGCGGCGCGCGGACGCCCAGGAGATCGCACCCGGCATCGGGAAGATGCTGGAGAAGGTCGTCGCGGACGGCGGCCACAAACGGGTCGTCGACCTGATCGTGACACGGGCGCACGACTGGCTGGTCTGGCACGACACCGAGATCATGGAGGCCGTCCAGGGCGGCGCCCCCGGCTGGACGCCCCGTTTCGTGGACAAGAGGGTCGGCGAGCGCGTCTACAAGGAACTCCTCCGCTTCGTCACCGAGATGCGCGACATGCCCACCCACCCGGCGCGGGGGGCGCTGGACCGGTTTCTGACGGACTTCGCCTCCGACCTGCAGTCCGACACGGACACCCGGGCGCGTGTGGAGCGCCTCAAGGGCGAGGTGCTGGGCCGCGGAGAGGTGCAGGACCTGATCGCGTCCGCCTGGACCGCCGTACGGTCGATGATCGTGTCGGCGGCGGAGGACGAGCGCAGCGAGCTGCGGCTGCGCGTGCGGGCCTCGCTGCTGTCGCTGGGCGCGCGGATGGCCGTGGAACCCAAGCTGCAGGCGAAGGTCGACGGCTGGGTGGAGGGCGCGGCTGTGTACGTGGTCACCACCTACCGCAAGGAGATCACCTCCTTGATCACCGACACGGTGGCCGGCTGGGACGCTGAGCACACCACCCGCAAGATCGAGGCCCACATCGGCCGTGACCTGCAGTTCATCCGGATCAACGGCACGGTGGTGGGCTCGCTGGCGGGGCTGTTGATCTACACGGTGTCGCGGGCGCTGGGGGCGTAAGGGGGCGGCGTACGGGCACCCGGCCGGGGTTCCGCTCAGTGAGGAGGGAGCCCATGACCATCGCGGAGGCCGCCACCGGCCACACCGTGACCACCGACATCCCCGCCCGTCTCGACCGTCTCCCATGGTCGCGCTGGCACTGGACGATCGTCATCGGCCTCGGCACCGTCTGGATCCTCGACGGCCTGGAGGTCACGGTCGTCGGCAACATCGCCGGCCGGCTGTCCGAGTCCGGCAGCGGCCTGCCGATCTCCTCGGGCCAGGTCACCGGCATCGCGGCCGCCCTGTATGTGGCGGGAGCGTGTGCCGGTGCCCTGTTCTGGGGTCGGCTGACCGACAAGTGGGGCCGGAAGAAGCTCTTCATGATCACCCTGGCCGTGTATCTCGCGGCCACCGCACTGACCGCCGTCTCCTACTCGAGCTGGTGGTTCTTCGCCTTCCGCTTCCTGACCGGCTTCGGTATCGGCGGCGAGTACGCGGCGATCAACTCGGCGATCGACGAGCTCATCCCGGCGTTCTACCGCGGCCGCGTCGACCTGATCATCAACGGCAGCTTCTGGCTCGGCGCGGTGGGCGGCTCACTGCTGTCGATCGTCGCGCTGAACACCGACATCCTGCCGAAGAACGTGGGCTGGCGACTGACGTTCGCCCTCGGCGCGCTCCTGGCGTTCGTGATCCTTCTCGTACGACGGCACGTCCCGGAGAGTCCACGGTGGCTGCTGATCCACGGCAGGGACCGTGAGGCGGAAGAGATCGTGACATCGATCGAGGAACGGGTGGAGGCGGAGAAGGGACAGCCGCTGGAGCGCCCCGAAGGCGAGATCACGATCCACCAGCGCCGCAGCGTGAGCTTCGTGGAGATCGCCCGCACGCTGTTCTCCGACTACCGCCGGCGCTCGGTCCTCGGCTTCTCGCTCTTCATCGGCCAGGCCTTCCTCTACAACGCGATCACCTTCGGCTTCGGCGCGATCCTGACGACTTTCTTCGACGTCCCGACCGGCGACACCGGCTACTACTTCGCGGTGATCGCGATCGGCAACTTCTGCGGTCCGCTGCTGCTCGGCAAGCTCTTCGACACGGTCGGCCGCCGGGTGATGATCTCGTCGACGTACCTGATCTCGGGCCTGCTGCTGTTCGGCACGGCATGGCTGTTCGACCGGGGCTCGCTGAACGCGGGCACGCTCACGGCCTGCTGGTGCGCGGTCCTGTTCTTCGCGTCGGCCGGCGCGTCCAGCGCCTACCTGACGGTCTCCGAGGTCTTCCCGATGGAGACCCGCGCGATGGCCATCGCCTTCTTCTACGCCCTCGGCACCGCGGCCGGCGGCATCAGCGGCCCGCTGCTGTTCGCCGACCTCACCGGCACGGGCAAGGTCGGCGACACGGTCCTCGCCTTCCAGATCGGCGCGGCCCTGATGTGCGCGGCGGGCCTGGTCGCGGCGTTCCTGGCGGTACGAGCGGAACGCCGCTCCCTGGAAGACATTGCGAAGCCGCTCACGGCGGCGGCATCGACGGTGACCGGGAAGGCCCGGTCGGCGGCGGAGGGGCGGGGGAGGTCACGACCGGCCACGGCGTAGGACTGTGGCGTAGGGCTATGACCTGGGACGCCGAAGGGATACGGCCTGGGGTCACCGAGCGTCGCCCTGACGGGCCCGGTCACGGCGCCGCAGCAGGAGCAGTCCGCCCGCGAGGGCGGTGATCCCCGTGGCGGCAGCCCAACCGATGGCGTCATCGGAGCCGGTGGCGGCGAGGTCGCCACCGGCGGCGGGCGAGGCGGACGCGGTGGCCGCCGTCTGAGGCCGCGGGGCGGAGGCGGCGCCCGAGGCCGAGGCCGATGCGGCGGGCCTCGGTGCGGCCTTGGTGTCCGCCGCCCTGTCCCGCGTGAACGCCAGCGTGCCGAAGCCGAGCTGGTCGAACCCGCCGCTGTTGGGCCCGTAGTCCCCACCGCCGCCCTCGGGCGCGGCCTTGGCGGCGATCTGCGTGAGGTAGGTGGCGGACAGCCCGCGCCGCTTGGTGTAGTGGTTGGCGATCATGGCCCAGACCGGCCGCACCTGCGTCGGGCTGGTGGGGGCGACGTTGGTGGGCATCTGGATCCCCGGCCGACGGTCCAGTTGGGCGTAGGGCGTGTACGGCACGCTTCCGCCCAGGCTCCACTTGGCCACGTACTGAGCGCCCTTGAGGAAGCGGTTGTCGTCGTAGCCGTACAGGTCGATGCCCTGGTTCCAGGCCATCTCGCAGACGGTGCCCATCAGGCCGACGCCCATCAGCGAGTGCCCCTGGTCGCGCCCGGCTTCCATCCACTCGGCGAGCCCGTCGTCGTACACGACCGGGATGGCGTGCTTGATCGAGCCCATGCCGGCGCCGTGCTTGAAGTACTCGACGGCCCGCTCGACCTTGTCCTGGTCGTCGCAGAAGATGCCCGTGGCCAGCGCGCAGGCCATGTTGCACAGGTCCCAGTTGGGCCAGTAGTGAGGGGCGGCGGTGCCGTTGTTGTGGTTGACGAGGAAATCCTCACTCACCGAGTAGAAGACGTCGACCAGCATCTTCTGGAATCTCTCGAGTTGGAAGTCCTTGTGGTCGCGGACGAGTTCGGCCGCGTTGGCGGCCTGGTAGCCGTATATCCCCGCGGCCAGGAACCGGTCGGCGCTGCCCGAGACTTTCGTCAGCTTCGCCGACCAGGCGTTGAGGATCGCGACGGCGGTGTCGGCGTGGGCGCTGTCGCCACTGACGTGGTAGCGCAGGGCGTTCTGGTACGCGGCGTGGATGTCGTTGTAGAGGGCCCCGTAGTTCTGCGGCCACGTGCTGGGGGGGCGCGCTTCCCAGCCCCGGTACACGATGGTCTGCGGATTGGGCGTCCAGTCGCTCTGCGCATGCCGGTTGGCGGTCAGCTTCGCGTACCCGGCGGTGTAGGGGGAGGCGCCGGCCTTCACTTTGGCGGCCATACGGGCGAGGTCGGCACCGGTGTGCAGCAGTCCGGGGTGTGCGTAGGTCGTACCTGCGGCCGCAGCGGGGCCCACGCCGACGCCCGCCCCGATCCCGACGGCTCCGGCGGCGGCACCGGTGGCCTTGAGCATGGTCCGGCGGCTGATCTGTCGTGTCACATGCATGGCATGGAGACGGGCGGGGGCGGGCCCGATAACGAAAAGTGGTCGGGCAGCTGCGGCAGGCGGAGCCGGGCTGCGCTCTCAAGGGGCCGCGGGGGACCGCGCGACGAAGCCCACGTGGGGTCAGACCTGCCGCGACCTGGACATCAGCCCACGCTGGACCCGCCCCGGGCAGCCGCAGGCCAACGGAAAGGTTGGGCGTGGCGTGCCGCCCTGAGCGCCATACCTCTCGACTCGGCATGTTCGGGTCAAAGAATCGACCAGGTATCCGCAAAAGACCGTCCGCCGCCGCCCGTGCTCATCCTCCCGACCCTAAAGTCGCTGACCGGGCGAAGTCGGGGGGACCTGTCGGTGGATGTGTACGCACAGCCTCACCCCGCGCTGCGAGAACTGGTTCAAGGCGCCTATCACGCGGGAGTGGAGACCCTCTCCCCCGGCGAGGTCATCGCGGTGCCGGCGAGTCTGTCGGTGTCGTTGAACCTGAACTTCGGTGAGCTCCCGCCGGGCCTGCCTGCCGCCTACGCGGCCGGACCCGGTTTCCTCTACCGGTACGGCGGGGGCGAAACGTCCTCGGTGCAGGTGGCCTGGATCGGGCTGCGGCTTACGCCGCTCGGCGCCTGTCGGCTGCTCGACGTGCCGCCGAGCGACCTGGCCGGGCACGTCGTCGACCTGGCCGAGGTGTTCGGGACCCAGGGGCGCGTGCTGGCCGAGCGGTGCCGAGCCGCGCGCAGTCACTCGGAGCGGTTCGCCCTGCTCGACGCGTTCCTCCTGCGCCGCTCCGCAGAAGGGCTGCGGCCCAGTGCGGAGATCGTACGGTCGTGGCAGTTGCTCTCCCGCTCCGCCGGGCGGGTTCGGATCGCGGAGCTCGCGGCGGACGTGGGGTGGAGCGGTGACCACCTCGGGCGGGTGTTCCGGCGACAGGTGGGGTTGCCGCCCAAGACAGTGGCACGGCTGATGCGGCTGATGAACCTGCTCACGTGCGTCGACGCGGAGCGGACGCGCTGGCCCGAGCTCGCGGCCGACCACGGATACAGCGACCAGTCCCACTTCAACCGCGACATGCGGGAGTTCACCGGCATGTCCCCTTCGGAGTACCTCTCCCGGCTCCGGCCGTGCGGCTGCCTGGATGCGGTGCCAAAGCCCCCGGGCCGGTCCGGGTGGGCCGCGAGCGGCGCATCGGATTCGTTCAAGACGGCGGAAGTGGCGCGTTCGTAATCTGCGACGGAGATTCCGCTCCCCACAGAGGACGCCATGCATTTCGCACACATCAGCCCGCCGCTGCGCAGGTGGGGCATAGCAGTGACCGCCCTGTTCACCCTGGCCTTCTACTTCGCCGCACCGGCTCCGCCGGCCCACGCGGACATCGTGCTGGGAGACGTCCAGACCATCGCCGACATCGCGCGCGGCCAGACTCACCGCTTCGAGAGCCTCGGGGAGCCGGGACGGGTCTGCGATCCCGGATATCTGACGAGTTGCCGCGGCAACAAGGGAAGGGGGGAGTACTGGTGTTCCGACTTCGCCAGGTGGGTGTGGGACCGGGCCGGCTTCCACACCGAGTATCTCGACCCCCGCGCCCGCAGCTTCAAGGAACAGCGGGGCAGATACGGCGGTGAGCACTCCGCGCCGCAGGTCGGCGACGCGGCCCTGTTCCACGACATCGCCGGAGGCGCGCAGGGTGTGGTCCACCACGTGGCCGTCGTGGTCGCGGTCGACGGCGGTTCGGTGACCATCGTCAGTGGTGACGTGGGCGGCGAGGAGAACGTCTCAGCCCCCGAGGGCAACGAAGAAGCCCACTACGCGCACACCGCGAAGGTCCGTGAGGACACGCTCGGCTCCGCACCGGGGACGATGTTCGGAAACTCCGAGGCGATCGACGGCTACGTCAGCCCCGTGCCCAAGAGCCAGCCGCTGAACGGCGGCGGGGGCTCGGGAGGCGGCGGTGCCAGTGGTGGCGGGGGCGGCGGCTCCGACAAGCTCTGGATGAACACCTTCGCCACGGCCACCGGACGCGATCACGGCGGAAAGCTGTACGCCGGGCGCAACTACGTGTTCTGCCGCGCGTGGGGCACCCAGGTGGGTTCGGGCAGCGCGTACAACCACTGGTGGCTGTACACCGACATGGACACCGGCGGCCGGGACTTCGTCTCCGCGTACTACCTCAGCGGCCAGGGCAACGACGTCGCCGAGGACGAGAACGGCAACGACCTGCCGACCTGCGACGGCACCACCACCGGCACGGGCCGCAGCGGCGGACACGTCTGGGTCAGGACCTTCGCCGCCGCCAAGGGGCTCAACGACGGGGGCACTCTCAACGCGGGGCGCAACTACGTCTTCTGCAAGATCTGGGGCGACAAGGTCGGCTCCGACAGCGCCTACAACCACTGGTGGCTCTCCACCGACATGGACACCGGCGGCAAGGACTTCGTCTCCGCGTACTACCTCAGCGGCCAGGGCAACGACGTCGCCAAGGACGAGAACGGCGACGACATTCCCGAGTGCGCCTCCGGGGACGACGCCGGCGGCAAGGTGTGGGTGAAGACCTTCACCACCGCCTCCGGACGCGACCACGGCGGCGCCCTCTACGCGGGCACCAACTACGTGTACTGCAAGGTCTGGGGCGCGCAGGTGGGCTCCGGCAGCGCGTACAACCACTGGTGGCTGTACACCGACATGGACACCGGCGGCCGGGACTACGTCTCCGCGTACTACCTGAGCGGCCAGGGCAACGACGTAGCCAAGGACGTCAACGGGCAGGACATCCATACCTGCTGACGCAGGCCCCGGAGCACTGAGGTTCTTCGAGGTGGCCACCTGGCCGTCGATCAGGTGATGGTCCACAAAGCGCAACGGGCGAGGCCCCGGGGTTGTTGGTCGAGATGTCTGATGTCTCAATCACGTTGCTCGGGGGCCTCGTTGGTCATCCGTCCAGCCGCACTTCCTGGCCCTCACCGGCATCGCCTGCACCCTCATATGCTGTCGCAGACTCACCGCACGAGATGACTTCTGACTCGGGCCGTCTACCGAGTCGTCCGCAGGACATGCTCGTCGACAAGGGCAAACGTGGCCTCCGGCTGCTCGATCTGCGGCAGATGCCCGGCCTTGGGGACGACCTCGAGCCGCCCGTTCCCGAAGGCGGCGGCGTACGCGGCCCCATAGGCGGGCGTCACGATCCGGTCGCTCTCGCCCCATACCAACAGCGCAGGCGTCTGCACACGCCCCAGCCGCCGCAGCAGCTTCGGATCGTGCATGTACGGCTCGCCCGCGAGCGTGCGCATGGTGGCCATGTTGGCCTGGCGGACGGCGAGTTGATCAGCGGGCAGCGCGGCAGGGTCGATGTAGTAGCGGTCCGGGTCGTGCCAGGAGAGCTCCGCCGCCGCACGGGGATCGAGGGCGAAGTAGTCCGCGATCGGCTCGGACTCGACGTACACACCGACCGCGTCGATCAGCACCAGCCCGCCGATGCGCTGCCCGGCGTCCCGTACGGCCATCTCGGCCGCGATCCACCCCCCGAGGGAGGACCCGACGACCAGGACGTCGTGCAGGTCGTGGTCCTGGAGGAGCTGGAGGTAGGAGAGGGCGAGGTCGTCGACCCCGGTGCACCAGTCGGGGCGGGGAGTGCCGTCCCAGCCGGGATGTACGGGGGCCAGGACGCGAGCGGCACCGGACAGGTGCTGGGCGATCCCGGCGACGGTGGCGGGGCCTCCGCCGCCGTGGAGGACAAGGACGGGACGGCCGGAGCTGTGATCTGAAGTCATGCCCGAGAGCTTAACTAAAGATGCTTATATAAGCTAGCTTAGTTTTCGGCTAGACTCCCTCCATGCACGCTGACCTGCAACTGCAACTCCTCGGCCGGGCGGTCAAACAAGCCCAGTACCGCCAACACCGCGCACTGGACAGCGCCTTGACCACGGTCGGCACCACCCTCGCCCAGTGGGACGCGCTCCGCGCGATCGCCCGCACGCCCGGCGCATCGGCACGCGAACTGGCCGCGGCCACCTTCCAGACCGAGCAGGCCTTCGGCGCCCTGGTGGGCCGTCTGACCGCACAGGACCTGGTCGAGCGCCGCCCGGGACACGGCCGCCGCATCGAACACCACCTCACACCGGCAGGCGAACGGATCCTGAAGGCCGGACACAAGGTGGCCGACGAGGTGCTGGCCGAGGCCTTCGCACCGCTGCCCGAGCCGGACCGGGCGACGCTGCTGGAACTGCTGCAACGCCTGAACGGAACGGCCGGGAACCCCTGACCGAGCGGCGCTGCGACCCGTTCAGTCGAATGAGTTGCCGAATGAGCTATCGTGCCTCTTCGATCTCCCTCGTTCTCTCTCGTTCGCGAATGGGAAGCACAGAAGGAGAGGTCGGAAGGGGATTCAGAAGGAGACACGGTGTCCGATCTTGGGCGGCTCGTCGCCGGCCGGTATCTGCTGGTCGAGCGGGTGGGCAGCGGCGGCATGGGCACCGTGTGGCGTGCCGAGGACAAGCTGCTCGGCCGCCATGTCGCCGTGAAGAAACTGCACATCCCGCCGCACCTGCACGACGACGAGGTCCGTACCCTCCACGAGCGCACCCGGCGCGAGGCCCGCAGCGCCGCCCGTATCACCCACCCCAATGTGATCGTGGTGCATGACGTCGTCGACGACGAGGGCCTGCCGTGCATCGTCATGGAGTACATCCCTTCGGCCACCCTGAGCGACGTCCTGAAGCGCCGGGGCGCGCTGCCGCCCCATGAGGCCGCCCGGATCGGCCGCGCCATGGCCGCCGCACTGCGCGCCGCCCACAACGCCGGAGTCCTGCACCGGGACGTCAAACCCGCCAACGTCCTGCTCGCCGACGACGGCCGGATCGTCCTCACCGACTTCGGGATCGCCATGGAGTCGGGCACGTCCTCGCTCACCAAGTCCGGCGAACTGATCGGCTCCATCCGCTACCTGGCGCCCGAGCGCCTCAGGGCCTCGAGCACCGGTCCCGGACCCGCCAGCGACCTGTGGGCCCTGGGCGCAACGCTCTACCAGGTGGTCGAGGGCCGCCACCCGTTCCAGCGCGCCACCCCCATCGAAACTGCGTACGCCATTGCAACCGATGCGTACGAGCCCCTGCGCAACGCCGGTGACCTGGCCCCGGTGATCGAGGGCCTGCTCCTCAAGGAGCCGGAACAGCGCATGGACGTACACGAGGTCGAACGCCGCCTCGGCGACGTGACGGTCACCCGAACCGCTCCCCTCGATCCACCCACGCGCCCGGAACCTCTCAGCACCGTCGAGACTCCCTCTCGAAAGGGAGCCGGCAACCGCCGTCGTACGGCGCTGCTGACGGTCTCGGCGGTGGCGCTCGCCGCCTTTGTGGCGGGCGGCGCACTGTGGTGGTTCAAGGGCGGCGCGGATGCCCAGGGCGGCCACGCCTCCCGGGCGACTGCCTCGACCGCGTCTCCGTCTCCGAGTACGAGCCCCACAGTCCCCGCCGTGCCCACCGGCTACCACCTGGTGAAGGCGGACACCGGCATCTCCGTACCCGTGCGGGACGGCTGGACCCGTAAGACGCTGCCCGGCGGCGAGGTCGGCTACATAGACCAGTCCGGCCTGGTGGGCCTGAGGGTCAACGTCGTCCGGTTCGCGGGCGCCGACCCCGTGCAGCACTGGAGCGAGACGGAAGAGGACCAGACCCGTCGGGACAACCCCGGCTACGAACGCGTGCGGATGACCAAGACCACGTTCCGCGGACTGCCCGCCGGGTACTGGGAGTTCACCTTCGACGGCAGAGCCCGCAAGTTCCGCGCGGCGGAACTGGCCTTCGCCGGCGCCGACGGCACGCAGTACGTGATCTACCTCTCCGCTCCGAATGCCCAATGGGGCGAGTACCGGCCGGTGTTCGACACCGCGGCTAACGGGGTCCGGCTGACTTCCGCTGGGTGACGATCGGGTACGGACCCCGGGTGTGGGTCCCAGGGCCGCGCCGCGCTCAGCTCAGGATTCGGACCCGGCTGCGAAAAGGGCAGATCAACAGCCCCTGGTCGCCCGGTAGTTCGTGGCAGGATCCGCCACCATGGAATTCTCCGAGGTGGTCCGTCGTCGTCGTATGATCCGGCACTACTCCGACGAGCCCCTGGCGCCGGAGGTGATCGAGCGCATCCTCGCCTCCGCGCTCCGGGCGCCCTCGGCCGGCTTCTCGCAAGGCTGGGCATTCCTCGCCCTGACCGCCCCCGCCGACCGCGCCCGCTTCTGGCCGTTCGTGCCGACCCGCGTCGAGAACACACCCACCATGCAGGACGCTCCGCTGGTCGTCGTACCCCTGGCCCACAAGGCCGCGTACCTGGAGCGCTATGCCGAACCCGACAAGGGCTGGGAGGACCGCGCCGAGGCTCGCTGGCCCGCACCGTACTGGCACATCGACACCGGCATGGCGGCCCTCCTCATGCTGCTGACCGCGGTCGACGAAGGGCTCGGCGCCTGCTTCTTCGGCATCATGCCGGAGCATCTGCAGCCGTTCCGGGAGGAGTTCGGGGTGCCCGAGGAGTACGCCCCCATCGGCGGGATCACGGTCGGTTACCGAGCCGACGAACTGCCTCCGCAGAGCAACCGCATCGCGGAACGCCGACGCAGCGCGGACGACGTCATTCACCGGGGGCAATGGGGGCGGCACGCCTGAGGAAACCGTTCAGGACAGCGGGATCTCCTGCACCCCGGAGCTGCCCGGGCGGTAGTCGCTGTGGCGCCCCCAGTCCGGCCGGACCCGGACGTAGACGATGTCCGGCCACGCCGCCCGCTCCCGCCCGCTCGGAAACTGCTCGTAGTACGCGGCCACGTCCGGGTCGTCCTGCGTGATCTCGGCTGCCACGCCCTCGAGTTGGACGGTCTGCTCGTCTCCCCAGTCGAACCCGATGACCAGGGCCACGCGCGGCTGCCTGCAGAGGTTGGCGAACTTACGGGAGCCCCGCGTCGTATCGAAGACGAGATCGCCCGTGTCGGTCGCCGCGATCCCGACCACCGCGGCCTGCGGACGGCCGTCGGCCGCAGTGGTGGCCAGGACGGCCAGTCGGCGGGCGCGGGCGAATTGGACGAGGGCGTTTCGGTCCATTCGCCCAAAATATCGGCACGAGGCCCCGTACGGGGCTCAGTACTGGGACCCGTACTGGCTCAGTCGAAGAGCGCGACCCTCGGGGCCACCGTGCCCTTGGCCTGCGGGTTGACGACGGTGAGCCGGTAGACCTGGGTCACGGTCTCGCCCGCGTGCAGCGTGCGACCGTCAAGGCGAAGACCGCCGACCCGGTGGACGCCATGATCCGCATCCACGTCAAGCAGACCGCCCCCGACCTGCGGTCCAACAAGGATCTGGCCTCCATGGTGAAGAAGGGCGACCTGGCCGTGGTCAGCGCCTACTACTCCCTGGACACGGGCCGGGTGGAGGTCCTTACGGGGGCGCCGTCGGCCTGACGAGCTTCCTGCGCTCGCCTGCGCTCGAAGTAACGTCAGGGTGCATGGTGTTACTCCTCACAATCTTCGGCCCGCTCCCGATCACGGTCCTCCTCTTCGCCGTCGGGTCATTCCCGTACTCGTTGTGGGTCACCAGGAGGAAGCCCTCGCGGTCGGCCCGCTGGGCTGTGATCGGGACAGCGGCAACGATCGCCGCCTACGGGGCCGGAACCGTCTACGGGCTCGCCTTCACGAACCCGTTCGACGTATGCGCGGACAGAACCGGCGACGGCGTGTACATGGATGCCGGACGGGACTACCGCCTCACATCGGTGAGCGTGGACAGCTTCCCTCCGTCCATCAACTGCCACTGGGCCAGCGGCCACAGCACCGACATGGTGTGGTTCTGGGTCGCACCCCTGCTGTACGCAGGCCTGGCCTGCGCTGTCGTCTGCTCCGCCCTGCTTCTCATCAACCGCGACGACAAGCACGGAAAGGCTCGGCGCGGCAATGAGATTGATGCGTAGGCGGCTCCTCCGCGTCGGCGACGCGGGCCGAGCTGAACCCCGATCCGTACGCCCGTGCCCGCAGCCTCTACCTCGACCTGGTGCAACTCACCGTCGGACGGGAAGCGGAACCGCCCTGCACGCACGCTACTCGGCCCGCACGGAGGGCCACGTGCTCATGACACGAGATCCGGTATCGTCTCTGGTCAGAAGGCCTGGATCGCCACGGGGGTGTTCGGCCGTTCAGACCAGGGGGCGGTGAGCATGTCCGGTGCGGGCTCGGACGGCTACAGGATCCAAGCGAGCGGCATGGACGGCGAGGCCGGAACGCTCGACCGGGCAGGCGACGACGTCGGCGCCATCCGCAAGGCCGTGGAAGACCACATGTGTTACTCACCGGACGCCCTCGGCGGCTCCGACTCCGGCCCCGCGTACGACAACTTCGCCGCCGCCTGGCAGGCCGAGGCGAAGACGCTGGAAGCCGCGCTGCACGAACTCGCGGACAAGGTCGGCATCTCCAAGCAGAACTACGTGAACGCCGACCACGACACCATCCTCGCGCTGCAGTCCACCGGCGCCGACGACGGCCTGACGACCATGCCCGCACCCGCCGCTGCCCACCCGGGGACGACCACGGGCCTCACCCCGGGCACGCGCCCCGCCGCCCTCGGCGGGCCGCCCATCGGCACCCAGCCTGCCCCGGGCGCGCGTCCGCCGAGCCTCGCCGACTTCGACTGACGGACCGGCACACACCACACAGACCGACACACCCGGCGGCCGCGCGCACCCGGCCGACGTGTGTGCTTCCACCTGGCACCTGACACCTGAGCAAGGACAGCGGGGCTCTCACCACATGGCTGACGCAGGCGAATCCACCACCGACCGCAAGGAAAAGATCGACCGTTACACGGGAGACCTCGCGACGGCGGACAGCAAGAACGAGGTCCTTGAGGCCATCGGCAACCTCCTCGGTGTCTCGTCGCCAGTCGGTTCCCCGAGCACCCTGGACGCCATCGCCCAGCGCTACAAGAGCCAGGCCGACAATGCCGCGGACGTACAGCACCGGGTCGAGAAGGTCGCCGCGTCAGGGCTTCCGTCGGTGTGGGTGGGCAGCACCGGCGCCAAGGCGGCCGAGGTGGTGGCAGCAGCCGGCCGTTCCGCCGAGCAGATGGCCGAGGCGTTCCGTAAGGCGTCCAAGACCCTCTACGACCTCTGTGACGCGCTCACCTCCGCCCAGTCCAAGGACGGCGACGGCCGCGAGCAGCTGCGCAAGGCCCGCACGATGCTGGGCGGCGACGACGGCTTCTTCGACGACATGGTCGAGACGGACGACGAGGAAGCCGACCGCAAGCGGGCCCAGGACGTCGCGGGAACGGGGGCCAACCTGCTCTACGCCGCCGCGCAGGAGGCGGACGACGCGGCGCGGACGGCGGCGCGGGAGCTCAACAAGTACGCGGCCGAGGCCCGTGCCGGGCACATGCACACCGACAACATCTCCGCCGCCGACCGCCTCGTCCTCGCCGACGTCGGCGTGTTCGGCGGCCCGCAGGAGCAGAACGAACTCCTCACAGCGGGCGACCTCGAACGCTCCGGCCGCTTCATGGAGAAGATGAACCCGCAGGACCAGGCCCGCTTCGAGCAGATGCTCGCGGACGCCAAGACGCCGCAGGAGCGGGCGTACCTGGTCAAGGCGCTGGCCGCGGGCTATGACGTGGACCAGGTCGGCCAGTTCCGCGACAAGATCCACGGCAAGGACCCGTACTGGCTTCAGCAGCACCTCAGCCCGATCGTCACGGCCGGCGACAGCAAGGCGGACGAGGGGCTCAACCCGGACGGGTCGAACCGGAACACCGACTACCAGTGGTTCGGCGACGAGAAGTGGTCCCAGGAGGGCAACACCTGTGTGCCGTCGAGCACCGTGACCGCCCGCGCCATGGTCGATCCCCTCTACGCACTGGAGTTGACCGGCGGACCGTCCGGTCAGGAGAACGACCCCGACGCCTTCCGCCACCGTCTCCACGACGAACAGCTGCGCCTGCATGAGGAAGGCGACGGCGACTACCTGCACTGGTGGTCCGACGTTCCGGACGGAATGGACAGCGACGGGCAGAACGAGATCGCCAACGACGAGATCAGCCCGCACACCGGCAGCAAGTACGAGTACCAGCAGGTCCGCGGCGCGGACGAGCGCCGTGACGTACTGCCGGACATCGAGAAGTCCGTCGCCGAGGGCAAGCCCGTCCCCTTCGAGGTGGAGGGGCACGAGAAGGACGGCAGCCGGGTCGGACACCAGATGATGGTGATCGGCCAGGAGGGCGACATGCTGGAGATCTACAACCCGTGGGGCCAGACGACCTGGGTCAGCGAGGACGACTTCGTCAACGGCCACATGGACAAGGCCTCCGACTCCCGCATGCCCGACGCATACGCCGTCCACCTGCCCGCCGACCGATGACCGACCGCCAGCCGACCGACAAGTGAGCGTCATGACCAGCGCCCTGCGCCGACTCGCCCTTCCCGCCCTGCTGATGACCGTGCTCGCGGGCTGCGGCAGGACCGGGCCGGACACCTACGAACTGGGTGACAAGAACATCCAGGTCGATGCGGGGAAGGAGTTCAGGCTGTCCGTTCCGGTCGACACCGCGATGGGGGAGTGGTGGTACCTGACATCGCCGAAGCCCGACCCCGACGTCGTCCGCAGGACGGGCAAGCAGGAGGAGATCAAGGCCGACGACGACGCCGTCGGCAGCGGGAGCGGCACGGATTCCTTCGACTTCAAGGCCGTCGGGCCGGGCACCACGAAGATCCGGCTCATCCAGTGCCCGGTCGGTGCCTGCGCCGGCGGCGGCGATGCCGGCGGTCCCGTCACCCCGTCTCCGGTCCCCAGCGGCAGCCCCACCCCTCAGAAGAAGTACCGAGCCACCATCCACACGTACACCGTCACCGTGAGGAAGCCATGACCTCCGCGCCGCAGACCCCGCCCCCCGGCCGGACCGACGACGAACTCGCGCAGTCGGACATCCCGGCGATGCTGCGCTACGGCCTCTCCTTCGCCGGACCGCACCGCACCGCCCTCTTCGGCGACGGCGCGGTGGGCGCCGCCGTCCTGCTGGACCGGCTCGGCATCCAGCCGCGGGCGGTGGCCTTCCTCGCCAAGGTGGTACGCAGCGGGGGCGTCCGGTACGCGGCCGAACTGCCCGAACCGGTGCCGGGCGAGGAGGCGGTGTCCATGGTGCGCGCATGGCTGGAGTCCGCGGCCACCGCCGCCAACGGGATCGACGGCGACGAGGAGACCGCCCGCTGGATGGAGGCCGTCGCCGAACTCCTCGGCCTCCGGCACGCCCACCGCGCTCGGGCGGCCGGGGCGAGTAGTTCATGAAGCGTGCGTCTGCCGCTTGGGCCGCCCTGGCTGCGGGTATCGCTTTGGCGGGATGCACCGGTCACCCGGCAGACCAAGCCACCGCTGGTGCTCACCCGCGCACGACGGCCAAGCCGACCCATACGGCATCGGCTCCGCTTGTGACCGCCTCCGGGACAGGGCTGCGCCTTGTCGCCGGTACCCCCGTCCACTTCGGTGCCGACAGCACGCCGGGAGTGGCCGGGAAGCTCGTCTTGACGTGCCAGGGTGAGGGGCTGTTTCGTCTCCAGCCATCCGAGGGGCAGGCCTCAGACGTACAGTGCGGCGGCTCTTTGGAGTTGCAGACCGATCCCGGCGGCACCATGTTCACGGCCTCCACCACGAGCAAGTCAGCAATGACGCTGGACTGGACTCTTGAGCCGATGGCGCGTTGATTCCCTGGCTCCAGCATTTGATCGTCTGGCGTGAAGCAGGCTGAACGGAGCACCAGTCCCGGCTACTTGAAGCCGGGCCCTTGCCCACAGCCCCTGGGCAACCACTCCCTTGACACTAACTGGAAGTTAGTGCTTTCCTGTGGAAAGTTTTAGCTTGAAGTTTCAATATTCAGCCTCACGGGAGCCCCCATGCCCACCACCACGCCTGTCCGCAGGGCGCTTGTCGCCGTAGTCGCATCGGCCGCCCTGCTCGGCGCGGCCGCCGTACCGGCAGTCGCGGCACCGCACACCGCCTCCGCCGGTCGCGCCGGTTCCTTCGACCACGGCGACTCCGCCCGCCTCGCCTACCAGAAGGCGGTCGCCGTACGGGTGTTGAAGGGCGTCTTCGAGAAGGGAGACGTCAGCGTCGTCGACCGGTACGTACGGTCCGACTACATCCAGCACAACCCGGGGGCGGCGGACGGCGCGGAGGTGCTGAAGAACCTCGGCACGGCCGTGCACAAGCAGTTCCCCGAGGCCAGGTACGAGGTCGAGCGGGTCATCTCCGAGGGCGACCTCGTGCTCGTGCACTCCCACGTGGTGCTGACGCCCGGCAGCCGGGGCTCCGCGGTCTTCGACATCTTCCGCTTCCAGGACGGGAAGATCGCCGAGCACTGGGACACCGGCCAGCAGGTGCCGGAGAAGACGGCCAACGGCAACGACATGTTCTCGACGGTGAGCTGGCCGCGGACGCAGCAGCCGACACAGCACTTCCTCACCGAGTACAACAAGAAGCTGGTCGTGAAGGCCTTCGACCAGCTCCTCGTCGACAAGGACGTCTCTGCGATCGACCGGTACTGGGGGCCCGAGTACCAGCAGCACAGCACGAACATCCCGAACGGGGTGGACGGCGTGAAGGCCGGGCTGGGGGCCTACTTCAAGGCGTTCCCCCAGCTGGAGGTGGAGCCCAAGCGGGTCATCGCCGAGGGTGACCTCGTGGCCGTCCACAGCCACTACATTCCGGCGCCGGGGGAGCGGGGTCAGGCGATCGTGGATCTGTTCCGGGTGCGCTGCGGGAAGATCGTGGAGCACTGGGATGTGATCCAGGACGTGCCGGCCACCTCGGCGAACGACAACACGATGTTCTAGAGCCTCGCCTCTCCCTCTCCGTCGAGGAGTGGGCCTTGATCGCGAAGCCTACGGAAGCCCTGCTTGATGCAGGCTGAACGGAGCGCACGCCCCGGCTACTCGGAGCCGGGGCGTTGCCGTTCGATCAGAAGAGGCACGGCCACCCCTCAATGTCATGCTGCGAGTGGCGTCGTGGGTTCGCTCTACCACTTCGTGCCCGTTCGCCAGTGGCCTGGTCCAGCGACGACGGTTGCCCGAAGCGCCGGAAAACCGGTGGAGCCGTCGGGTGGTGGGGCTGCCCGTCCCCTTCACCGCGCTCTTCTACTGCATGTCGGGCGGCATGCCGCGCGACCTCCTGCGGATGGCGCGCGCCGCCGTCTCCTACGTCACCTACGTCTCGCCGCAGCAGGCCCACACCCTTGCCGACGTTGCCGTCAGCCTGGTGAACCGCGAACTGGACCGCGTAGCCAACGCCGCCGGCGGCCCCGCGGAGCCGACGGAGCTCGCACAGTTCTTTCGCGCGGACGTGATCGCCGAACACGGCGGACTCGGCGGACTGGGTCGCGTGATCCACGAGCAGGCCGGGACGACCGGCGACCGCGCCCGCATGGGCGCGACGCTGGCCAACCGCGCCTACCACCTGGACACGGTGCTGAGGTTCTTCACGACGGACCTCGACCGAGACCGGATCACCAGGGCCTCGGCCCCCGCTTTCTCCGGTTCCTTCTCGGCCCTCGCGCGAGCCCATCGCGAGATCGGCACGGCCGACACGCTGGCCCGGTCCACACTTCGACGGTTCAGAGAGGCTTGGTCGTTGCCGTTACCGCCTGCCATACCTCCCGTCTAAGTGAGGAGACTCGTGGGACGGAGACTCGCGGGACTCGGCGGAAGGGGCGATGGTACGGCGGTCACCGTGCCCTTCCTCCACGGTCGGCCGCAGCCCCTGCGCAGAGATCGGACAACGTAATCCTGCCCGTGATCAGGACATCGTGATTCGCAAAGAGAGCGGTGAGTACAAAACGGCGATGAATGTACGCCGTCCACGTGGCGCCCCGCAGGTCGGTGTAAGCGCTGACCATCCGGGCGCGGCTCGCCTGGGTGAGGATCCAACGGGCCTGTTCCCCATCGCTGCATTCGCATCGGATGCGGCGCTGTAGTCACCCCTGGAACGGGCATTCGTCCTGCGGACGCAAATACCGAGGCATGTACCACACGCCTGCGCTGCGCTTGGTTCCGCTGGAAGTTCTGTAAGGCTGTAACTCCGGTGCCTTGAGTGAGGGCCACGCCCAACCGACCTACGCCTGCTCCTTGTACACGGCTTCGATGTTGTTGCCGTCCGGGTCGTCCACGAACGCGCAATAGGCGCGGTACTCAGGCCAAAGCCGGGGTTCGTACCGGGACGTGCCACCAGCGGTCAGGGCGGCCTCATAGAAGGCGTCAACCGAGGCTCGGTCGCGTGCGGTGAACGCGATGTGTGCGCCCCGGGTCACCGTGGCGTCGCCCGCGGGGTACAGACCGAAGGATGGAGTGTCCAGCTCCTCTTCCCAGAACTCCGCTCCGCCGTCAGCCGCTTCCCCGACAACACCGAGAGGCTTGAGCGCGGCAGTGTAGAAGCGGGTGCTCGCCTCGAGGTCCGAGGCGATGAAGGTGACGTGGTGAATGAAGGGCCATCGTTGTGTCATGACCGCGCAGTCTACGAGTGCCGACGTCAAGGTCTGGCGCCGGGCTTGATGTAGCACCGCGTACGTCGACCCTGGCGGCGGCCGGCATTCTCGGGGGACGGAATGCAAGCCCGAGTCTGGTCCAACCTTGCGATGCAGGCTCGCCTCCTCAACCGCGACAGGGAGGCCTTACGGATCGGCCGTGCGGCGGTCGAAACGCGTCAGGCGAGGACCGATCCGTGGTTGATGTCCCTGCTCCACTGCCGTCAGGCGGTCGGCCATGCGCGAACCGGAGACCGCACGCGTGCTCAGCGTTCCCTTGCTCGCGCCGAGACGGCTTACGAGCGAACCCAAGGCCAGCCCGTTGCATGGCTGTCCTTCCTCACCCCTGCAGAACTGACGGGTCTGGCAGGGGCAGCGCATCGGGCCCTCGGACAGCACCGGCGAGCCGAACACCTCACGGCTTCTGCGCTCCAGATGCTTGAACCGCGTTTTGAGCGCAATCGGGTCTACTACACAGCCCAACACGCTCAGGCTCTCCTCGGCGACGGAGACGTCGAGCACGCTGCTGATCGAGCGGGCGAAGCCGTCGCCTCGGCAGGACGAGTTCAAAGCGAGCGCATCCGGGACAAGCTCGGCGACTTGCGGCGGCACCTCCAGCGGGACGAGTTTCTCCCAGGCGCCCTGGCAACTCCTTGCCTCCCAGAATGGTGTTCCTGCTGTGCTGGTCTCCTCCGGGTACGTGCGGTGCAGCTGCGCGGCGAAAACATCCTTGACCGGGGTGGCGATCTTCAGTTCGCGGACCACTTCGGGGACACGGGCGACGGTGACATGCGGAAGTCGACCAACGGGTGCTTCGACCGTGTCGATCGTGTAGACAGGTTCTTCGTCGTCAGAGTCGTACAGGCGTGCCCGTGTGATCCGCCCGTCTTCCGTAGTCAGCCAGTACGCGCTCACTGGCACCGACTCGGCGGGAAAGAGCACCACGGCACCTGCCGCCTGGGCGAAGGCGGACGCCAACTCGCGTTCGTCGGGCTGTGGTTGCACGGAGTCTTGGACATAGATGTCCAGAGACGTGGACACGTCGCCGAGCACTGTCTTCTTCTCGCAGAGCACCAGCGCGTCCCAGTTACGCAGCTGCTGGTCGGTGTCCTCGTCGGCGACATCCACATCCTGCTCGCGCACATGCAGGCACTGCGCGAGTACCGCAGTGACGGCGTTGAGGCCCAGAGGCTCCACGGTGAGGAGGTTGTACGTCATGGTCGATAGGTCCCGTTGTAGATGTCCAGGGCCTTCTGCACGATCCCTGGGTTGTTTGTGAAGCGCGGGTCGCGAGTCACCTGGGGTGCTGCACTGATGTCGCCGTTGGCCTTGGAGATCTGCTGGAGGGCGGCGTACTCGTTCCGGTCGAGCTTGGCGATGCCGTTGCGGCTGTCGGGGAACACCCTGCCCGAGGGTTCGACTTCATACAGGCGCCCTTCCCACTTCAGGCGCCGTCACGAGAAGATGCAGCCATGAATCTCGGTTTGACGTGGACTTGGAATAGCGAAATTAGAACATCTGACATTGTCGCAATCGTGGCACTGGTGCTAGCGATCACCACAGCCAGCTTTGCATATCGCCAGCTCAGGGTGGCCAGGGTCAACATCGAAAACGTGCGCAAGCAACTGTCTGAGACCTCCCGCACAAACAGGGCCAGATTCTTGTTTGACGTCGTAAAGTGGTATCTGGACGATAAAAGTCTACGCGAGATGTTTTATCGCCTAGACTACGGGCAATGGGTATTTGACCCTCGCACGTTCCCTATGAGCGACGAGGAACCCGTGATCGATCATTTGCTCTTCGTGTACGACATTGTCGGCTACTATGCGGAGGCAGGTGTGATCGACGAAGAAGAGCTACCACTCATTAGATTTGAAGCTAGCCAAGTCCTCCGTAACGCAGAAATCGTAAAGTATCTCACTTGGCTTGACTCCGAATATGAGAAGGTTGGAGTGGCCGGCGAGGCATACGCACATGCGCGGAAACTGTCCGGAAGGATCACGCATTCGTGACGCGAATGGAAGGGCCATGAGACACTAGGCGGGCACGGGGCAATCCAAGCACCGGAAAGCTCGAGGGGTGCCGCCTGAGGTTGTGGTGCTTGCCTCGAACTCAGAGAAGCCGCCGCTCCCGTTGCGATACACCACGCCAATCCCGTGTTCGGCCAGCAGGTTACGGAGGTCCTCGCGGGGGAGCTCGGGCGTGAGGACCATCAGGTGGAGTGGCTGGCTGTGAGCGATGCTTCGCAAGTGGTGGCGTGCTAGGAGGAGTTGAGCCATGGCATCGGCTATCGACTCGCTGGCTGCACTCCCTGTCGGTTCGTAGACCGTGTTACTCGTTGGGTTGTAGAGCTCGAGCATGAGTTGAGACGTTGCGTCGCGCATGGACACCTCTAGCTGGCCGATCGTTTCCCCTGCAGCTATAGAGCTCTCTTCGAAGGTGTCCGCCAGGTCATCGCGAGCAGCAGCCACGTGGTCAACGTCGGACAACTGGCCCCGCTGACGTTTCTGACGTCGGTAGGTGCGGGTGAGCTTGGCCGCGGTGCGGTTGAACCGGGAGCGGGGATGAGTGGCGCGGGGGAGGGTGTCCTCATCCCGCCGGATGTACAGGCCGGTGGGGCGTAAGCGGAAGACGATTACGTTGCGATCTGCGCCTAATTCATCCTTTGCTTCCCGTATTTCGAACGGCTTGCGCTCATCGACCTTGAATTCCCCTATGTATCTATGTGTCCGGGTATCGCTTCCGCGGACCTTGCCCACGGCGATGAATAGGTGCAGGGTGCGACCCTTGTCGATGTGCTCCAGGATCGACTTGTTGCCGCCCTCTAACGCTTGATCTCCGCGCTTTCCGACTCCGGTATAGGTGAATATGGGGCCGATGTCGTCATCCTCGGCCAGCCACCCATCGCGGTACCCGAAGCGCTCGCCGACCTTGCTGTCGGAGAAGATGAGGACGTTCCTCTTCTCGACTGCTGGGCAGATTCCGGCGAAGCCGGCCCCGCCAAGTACGGGATGTATTTCTGCGCGCGTGAGGATCTGGCCGGGGCGAAACCCGGACGTGTGGGTCGTCATGATCCGAGGCTAGTCGTTTCACTGGGCACAGAGTGGCAGATCTGACGCACGTTGCTCGTGATGGCGTTGTGATGGCGTACGGCCCAGGTGAGGATGGTGCCATGGGTGACGCGACGGCGACGGTCTTAGCAGCTGGCATCGGTCTCATAGCAGCAGCCATCGGGGCTGTGATCGCGGGGAGGTATGCCGAGCGGGGAGCAAAGGTCGGTGGGCGCAAGGCTGTTGAGGCTGCGCTCGCACAGGTTCACGGGGAAGCGGCAGCAGAGCACTGGCAATGGGTGCGTAGCCAGCGGTACCAGTCCTTCGCCTCTCTCCTTGCGGCCTACACGGCCCTTGATGAAGTGCTCGCACGCATCACACCTGAGGTCAGGGATGGAGCCCCACTTGATGTCGCAACTAGAGATGAATTGCGTCGGGCCGCGCTGGAAATGCAAGACAAGACAAGCCTATTGGCGTTATGGGGACCGGATGAGGCAAGGGCGCTGGCATACGCCTTGACGCGGAAGTCAGTTACAGCGGTCAGTTCCATGCTTCAAGGGGGGCGAGCAACTTCCGCAGGCCAGAGCCGCGACTGGTCGAACTATGAAGAGGCGAGAAGTGGCATGACCGAGGCCTATGCCACCTTCCTCCAGAGGGCCGGTGAAATAATTCGCGATCCTATGCAGACTGTTAGTTAATTCGACCTGCTGTCTGGGCAATTGTGCCTATGAAGTTCTTCCAGGTGGCCGCACTGAGCGTGAGGTGCGGCCCCGAGATGATCTTCGAGTCGCGCACTGCAATGACCCCGGCGAGCGCGGCCATCTCCAGGCACTCACCCCCCATGCCGTTGCTATAGCTGCTCCTGCGCCATGGGGTGCTCGACGACGGCATCATCGGGAGTGCTCCTCCAAGAGTTTCGTGATCAGCCAGACTGATCGTTGCGGGCTGAGAGCCAAGGCCCTGAGGTGGTCGAACGCCTTCGTGTAGAGGGTCACGTCCTTGGGTTCTTCGAGGTAGACCGAGTCGGTCAGTCCCTCTCGGTAGACCACGTCTGGGTCCTCCTGCTCTGGAAAGCCGAGGATCGTGAACGACCCCGTGGTGGGATAGGCGCCCGCGTCGAACGGCAGGACCTGGACGGTCACGTTCCTCAACTTCTGGATTTCCAGCATACGTTCGAGCTGGCGGGTCATGACCTGGCGGCTGCCGACCGTGTGCAACAGCGCACTCTCGTGGACGACTGCCCATAGATCAGGGGCGGTCTCGCTGGTGAGGAGCTCTTGTCGCCGCATCCGGACGTCGACCATGCGCTCAATGTCCTCGGGGGTGTGATCGACCCATGCGCGGCTCAGCTCGGATGCGTACTCGTCCGTCTGTAGTAGGCCGGGGATGAACTCGGCTTGATAGGTGTGCAGCTCGGAAACGGCCTGTTCGAGGCCGACGTACACAGAGAACCAGGCAGGGATCGCATCGCTGTGCCCGTGCCACCACCCCTTCGTCTTGGACTCCTTGGCCAGCGACTTCAGGAGATCACGCAGTTCGTCGGCAGTCCCGTAGAAGCGGCACAGGGCGTCGACATCCGAAGGTTGGACGCGCCCTTGTCCCGTCTCCATGCGGTTGACCTTGGAGCTGCTCCAGTCCAGCTCCTTGCCTACCTGGCTGCAGGTCAGCCGGCTCTCTTCGCGTAGTCGCTTGAGCTCGATTGCAAGACGGCGACGGCGAGCGGTAGGCGATCCAGCCATGGCAACTCCTCGCGAGGTAGCGGAAGTTCCATCCCATCGGAAGGGGCGCGAAAGGCCAATCACCCTATAGGGGGAATCCCGTCGTGCACGTTGCACGACGGGACAAGCGCTGCAACTCTGTTACTGAGAGTCATTGGTTGGAGCACCGTGCGCTACAAAGCGCGGGAAAGGTGGTCGAAGATGATCTACGTAGGCCGTGGCGTCGGGCGAGAGTCCTGGGTGCACACGTTCGTTGCCCAGCCAGGTGAACTCTCTGAATTACGGAGGACCTTGAAGCTCCGCCTCATCCTGTGGGGGTTCTCCGATCATGTAGACGCGGCACAGATCTGCGTATCAGAGCTGGTAACCAACGTCATCCAGCACGTCGGGGAGGGAGTGCCCACCACGCTCCGTATGGCGCTCAACGAGCCGTATCTGCGCTTGGAAGTTGAGGATCCCGATACGCGGGCATTGCCCACCCTGCTCTCTGCCAGTAATGCGCTGGAGTCGGGACGAGGAGTAGCGCTCGTCGACACCCTGACGGATCACCGCTGGGGCGTGTTCCTCCGAGGGAACTCGAAGGTGGTGTGGTGTGAGCTCGCTACGGACACTTCCGTCGCCTGTGGTTCGACGAACGGCCCTCGTGTCTCACGGGCCGGGGCGATTCTCGACCTGTACGGATCGTGGCAACTGCCCCATGGGAGAGCCATGTCCCACGGGAGCAGCGTGCTCGGCGTGGCGGCGGCAGAGGAGGCCGCCATCGGGGTCATGGCCGACGTACTGCACTGGCTGCATGCACACGGGCATGACCCCGATGATGTACTCGACCGGGCGCAGACTCACTTCGAGGCTGAGATCGGTGAGCCGGTGTGAGGGCTGAGTTGGCTAGCCCGCCGTGATACCCGAGTACGACCACACATCCGCTGGCAGCTGTTCATGCAGCTGCCAGGTGATGGCCATGGGCTTGCTGCCCTCGTGCCGGACATACGTCGCCGGGCCAAGCAGCATCCACGGTTGGGCCTTGCCGATGTCGGTGTCTTTATAGCGCCGCATGAACAGCAGGACGTGGCTTCCGCGCTGCTTGTGCTGCTGGTAGCGCAGACCTGTGGGAGACGTGGCTGCGGTCGTGCTCTGTGACTCCCAGTGGAAGAGGGAAGGGCTCAACGCGTAGTCCTTGTACCGGACGGTGGGGGAGAAGTCCTTCTCGTTCTTCTCGAGGGTGATCAGTAGTGCGTCCGTTTGGTTCGGCTCGTCCCACAGGACGCCCTGTGCAAAGGATGCGGGCATCTGACCGCCGAGGCGGGCGACACCAAGCGCCGCCAGGATCTCCGAGCGGTTGTATGCGCTGTGGATCTTCAGGGGGATGTGGGCGTGCGGACCCTCCAGAGGGAGGGGGAAGTGGTCGGCTTGCCCGATGACATGGTCGAGTACCTGTCGCAGTTCGCTACGGAAGGCTCGCTGCTCGCGGAGCGATTCAAGCCCTTCCGCGTAGGAGTTGAACCCTCCGGCCTTGTCCCAGAGGTTGAAGAACAGCATGCGCGCGTACGTTTGGTCCTTCGCGCTCAGCGAGTCGTACGTCGGCGCGTCATCGCGCAACAAGCGCATGTATGCATCGGCGCGTTCGCGGTCGTCGACGTGCAAGAACGCGTGCACACGCTTCAACAGGTCCTCTTCCCCGGCCTGTTCAGGAAGGTCAGCCAGTCCAGCGCGGCGTAGGACTGTCGTCCATGAATTGCTCGACTTATACAGCTCCCGGATTTCACGCCGACTCTCCTTGAGGTAGTCGGCGAGGACCGGGGTGTCGAAGGCCCTCACTTCCTTGGCGAGGGTCTGGACGGTCGCCTTGATCTGGGTGCGAATGTTGTCCAGCACCAACTGCTTGGACTTGCCCTCAAGGATGATCTGGCAGCCGGAAGGCAACAGAGGGAAGTCGTGCTCGGCGTGCTCAAGGAGCCGGTTGCGCGACAGGTTGGTCATCGCGCGGAACTGCTCTTCGAACCGGAACTCGGCACGATGCTGGCCGATGAAGTCGAGCACAGTGAGTACGGGCTTGTCCGGGGTCCGGCGCAGACCTCGACCGAGTTGCTGAAGGAAGACAGTGGCGCTGTTCGTGGGGCGCAGGAGGAGGATCGTATCGACGTCGGGGATATCCAAGCCCTCGTTGAAGAGGTCTACGGAGAAGATGACTTGAATCTCTCCCGCCTTGAGCTGGGATAGAACGTGGTCACGGACCTCAGGCTTGGACGCGCTGTCCAAGGCTTCCGCCTTGATGCCTGCGTCCTGGAAGCACTTCGCCATGAAGTGAGCATGTTTCCTGCTGACGCAGAAGCCGAGTGCTCGCATGTTCGTCGGGTCGGACACTTTGTCTCGCACCTGCTTGATGACGATACGGGCGCGCGCAAGGTCCCCGGAGAACAAGTTGCCGAGCTGGCTCTGGTCGTACGTACCCGAGCGCCAATTGAGGCGGGTGAGGTCCGTGCCGTCGGGCACACCGAAGTAGTGGAACGGGCAGAGGAGGTCGTTGTCGAGGGCCTCCCACAGCCGCATCTCGGCGGCGATTCGGCCATCGAAGAACTCGTCCTGCACATTCAGGCCGTCTGCCCGCTCGGGAGTCGCGGTCAGGCCGAGGAGCTGCTTCGGCTTGAAGTGGTTGAGAACGCGGCGATACGTCGCAGCCGTAGCGTGATGGAACTCGTCGATGACGATGATGTCGAAGTGTTCCGGGTCGAACTGGTCGAGTCGCTGATCGGTGAGCGACTGAACGCTGGCGAAGACGTGCTTCCAGTCACGTGGTAGCGCGCCGCTGAAGAGCACTTCGCCGAAGGACGCATCGTCGAGCACTTCGCGGTACATACGGAGCGACTGCCTCAGGATCTCCTTGCGGTGTGCCACGAAGAGAAGCCGTGGGTACTCCCTGACGCCCCATTCCTTGTGCAGGTTGCGGTAATCGAGGGCGGCCATGACCGTCTTACCCGTACCGGTCGCAGCGACAAGCAAGTTGTGGTGGTGACCGCGTAGCTCACGCTCGACTCGTAGTCGCTCCAGCATGTCGGCTTGGTGCGGGTGTGGGCGAACCTCAAGGCCCGAGAGGCTGATCTTGGCGTCTTGGCTGGACGGCGAACCGCCCGCAACGATCAAGGCGTCATCCAACTTGCGGGCGTCGCGATCGGGGTCGTACGACTCGAAAGCGATGTCATTCCAGTACGCGTCGAAGGTGGCCTCGAATTTGTTGAGCACGACTGGAGTGGCCACGGATGACAGGCGTACGTTCCACTCCAGGCCGTCGAGCAGTGCGGCCTTCGAGAGGTTGGAGCTGCCTACGTACGCCGTGTCGAAACCGCTCTTCCGTCGAAACAGCCAGGCCTTCGCGTGGAGGCGGGTCGAGCGCGTCTCGTAGTTGACCTTTACCTCGGCGCCGAAGTCGCGGACGAGCCGGTCGAGTGCGTGGCGGTCGGTTGCGCCGATGTAGGTGGTTGTGATGACTCGGATGGGGACGCCGCGTTCCGCGGCGGCACGGAGAGAATCTTCGAGAACGCGCAGGCCGTACCACTTCACGAAAGCGCAGAGGAGATCAATGCGGTCTGCTGTCGCTAGCTCAGCGCGCAGCTCACTGCCGAGGCTCGGATCCTCGGGGGAGTTGGTGATGAGCGCGGTTTCCGATAGCGGCGTGAGTGGGCGTACCGCGTAGACACCGGGGGCTTCCCGCTCGGCGAGTGCCAACAGTTGCCGGGGTCCATCGGTAATGGTGCCTATGACTTCGTCCACATCCGGGTCTGGTGCGTGAGCGGCCAATGACTGCAGGATCTGGTTGGCAACGGTCACCCGCTTGTCCTGGGGCAGTTGACTGAGCCTGCGCCCCACGGCCTCGCTGATGTGGCGTGCCAGCACGTGGGGCGCGGACTCTTCGCTGACCTCTTCGTCGATTGCCTTCCAGCCCGCGGCTTCGAATCGCTCCATCCGGTCATGCAGAGTCCGCGTGATGAGTTGCTCGTAGACACCTGCGACCGGCTGCGCCGGGTCCCCCGATTCCGCCACGACTGCTCCTTCGATCCCTTGCGCTTGATCTCTCGCGTCGGTGTGGATCTGTTCTAACAGGAGTCACTGACAATCGGAGCGCTTCTGCTGAAAGGTGATCGTTTTCAGGCAGGCACCGCACGTCTTACTGCCGCGACCCCCTCTAGCAGGCGTGTTGCGGGCACGTCAACCTCGGTTGTTCAGGCTGGCCGCACCTAATTCCCGCAGCCGAGACTTCAGGCATCGACCACAAGAGCCTCAGGGCTTCCAAGGGGGAGCAGAAGACGATGCGCATGAACAAGAAGGTCGCGGCCACGGTCTCGGCGTTGGTGATGACCACAGGGCTGCTGGCCATGTCCGGAGCCACCACCGCCAGCGCCGCGGACGGCTGCAACACGGACGTGGTGTCCGGGACCGCCCGCTCGGCGACCGGGGGCAGGGGCCAGCTCTTCGAGCTGAGGTACAACGGCTCCGGGACCAATACTTGTGCCTGGGGCCGTGTCACCAACGGCTCTCCCGGCATGCACGTCTGGGTGGACCGCAGCAGCGACGGCGGCCGTACCTGGGAGCCGCAGCTTGGCTGGCGGGAGATCGACGCCGGAACCAGCGTCCACACCGAAGCCTGGCGTGACAGCAACGGCAAGCTGATGCGGGCCTGCGGCGACTCCGGCTACAACACGCCCATCACCTGCACCGGCTGGTACTAGGGTCTGTCGGGAATGTGCTGGTCACGACCCTCATTGAGGGCTGTGACCAGCACCGTCGCCTCGTAGCGAACGGCGAGGTTGATGCCTGTCTCGTGGCCACGGCCCGGTGACGATTGAGGCGATGGATCCCGCACTTGACTGCCTGGCGCTCTATCGCTGCCGCCGGATCCACACCAGCGTCTGGTCCGGCTTGATGCCCCGCGCAGCTCTACGCCCCGTGACACCCCTCATAAACCCGCCCCGACCCGCACCAGCACGACGCCCCCCTCTGCGGCGGCCACTCCACAGCCCGCCCCCGAGCCGCCAGCGTCGTCGCATACTGCGGCAACAACTCCGCCTCCCCCGGCGAAGCCATCTCCGAAGCCGCGAACGCCTCGTACGACGGCACCGTCCCCGTCACGATCCCCAGATTCGGCGTGCCACTCGCCGCCAACTCCCGGAGCGACCCCTCTATCGTCGCCAGGTGCTCCTCATGCGACGGGTACTCCGCCGCCAGAGCCGGATACGCCTCCACCAGTTCCGTCAGCTCTCCCGCCGGCCAGTGCAGCACCGCCACCGGGAACGGGCGCGACAAGGCCTCCCGATACGTCCCCAACTCCGCCCGCAGACGTGAGATCTCAGCCGCCAGTTCCGCCGGGTTGTCCGAGCCCAGGGACCACACCCGCTTCGGGTCGTGGAGTTCGTCCAGCGAGACGGGGGACGAGTGGAGCAGGTCCGCCACGGTGTCCCACTCGTCGTGGGCGACGCCCAGCATGCGGCGTACGCGGTGGCGGCCGAACAGGAGCGGGTGCGTCGAGTACGGGGGTTCCTCCACGTCCGTCAGGAGGAGGCGGGCGCCTTCCGTGAACGTCTCCTGGGCCGCCTCCAGCTCGTCGTGGGCCTCCAGGGACTCCGCCACGATCACCCAGGGGGCCGGGTCGCGCGGGGACGCCGCTCGGATGCCGTCGATGATCGCTCGGGCCTCGGCCTCGTGGCCGTACTCCCACAGGTTCGAGGCCTTGAGGGCTCGTACCAGGTAGGGGTTCTCCAGGCCCGCCTGGGAGGACAGCAGGCGGTCGTAGAGCGTGGTCGCGGCGGGGCGGTCGCCGGACAGTTCCAGGTGGGCCGCGGCCTGGATGAGCAGGGCTTCGGCGTCCTCGGGGTACAGGCCGGCGGTTCGCTCCAGGCGGGCCGCTTCGGCGGTGTGGTCGACGTTCTCGGCAGGCGTGTCGGGGCGCATGAGGGAAACCGTACTGCCCATCCGCGGCGAAGAAGAGGTATGTGCTGGTCAAAGGGTGGGGATCACGCGACCTGCTCGGGACGCCCGCTCGACGCCCACACCATCGTCCCCAGTCCCGCCGCCACGATGCCCGCCCCTACGTACAGCGGAGCCGTATAGCCAAGCCCCGCGCTGATCGCGACCCCGCCCAGCCACGCCCCCACCGCGTTGCCGACATTCGACGCCGATACGTTCGCGCTCGCCGCCAGCGGGACTCCTTGGGCGGCGTCCGTGACGCGGGTGATCATGCCGGGGACCTGGGCGAAACCGAAGACGCCCGTGAGGAAGACCAGCACGACGGAGGCGGCCGGGCTGTCCGCCAGCAGGCCGAACAGCGTGAGGGTGGCCCCCAGCGCCGCCAGGGAGATGATCAGCGTGAGGTCGCGGTTGTGGTCCGCGGCGCGGCCGCCGGCCAGGTTGCCGAGGACCAGGCCGCTGCCGTAGACGACCAGCAGCCAGGCCACGTCCGTGTCCGAGAAGCCGGTGACCTCGGTGAAGGTGTAGGCGAGGTAGCTGAAGGCACCGAACATGCCGCCGTAGCCGAGGGCGGTCGCGGCCAGGGTCAGCCAGACCTGGCGGGAGCGCATGGCCCGTAGCTGCCCTGTCAGGGATCCCTGCGCGGCGGCCGACTTTCCCGCCCATCCCGGTACCAGCGCCGCAATCGCCACCGCCGCCGCCACCCCGATCCCCGTGATCGCCCAGAACGTCGCGCGCCAGCCCCAGCGCTCGCCGACCAGCGCGCCGAAGGGGACCCCCAGTACGTTCGCCACCGTCAGTCCCGCGAACATCACCGCCACCGCCCGCGATGCCCGTTCCGGTGGGACCAGGCGGCGGGCGACGAGGGAGCCGATGCCGAAGAACGAGCCGTGGCACAGGGCGGCGACGATGCGGCCGAGCAGCATCACCGGGTAGTTCGGGGCGAGGGCGGAGAGGAGGTTGCCGAGGACGAAGAGGACGACCAGGCCGGTGAGGACCGGCTTGCGGGGCAACCCCGCCGTCGCGGCCGTCAGCGCTGTCGCGCCCACCGCGACGGTCAGGGCGTAACCGGAGATCAGCCAGCCCGCCGCGGCCTCCGACACGGCGAGGCTCCGGCCCACCTGCGGCAGGAGCCCCGCGATCACGAACTCCGTCAGGCCGATCCCGAACCCGCCGAGCGCGAGCGCCACCAGCCCGGCCGGCATCCGCGACGAGGCGGACGAGGGAGACAAGGCAGACGAGGCATCAGAAGCAGCGGGGGCCCCAGCGGCCTCGTGTGGAGACGTCAGATCGTCACCCCGTCTATCTGCAAGGTCTGCACCGCCTTCCCCGCCAGCGACACCGAGACCGACTTCCCGCTCAGGAACGTGTCCGAGTACGACTTGTACTTGTCGCCGCCCGTCGTCACCGTGTTCCAGCGCGGGACCAGGCCGCCCGAACCGCCCGTCACCGTGGTGAAGTTGGAGAGGTTGAAGGTGAAGGTCTGGGCCGACGTCGAGGTATTCAGCGCCACGATCACCAGGCGCTTCGCGCTCGAGTCGTAGGCCGCGACCGCGTTGCTCACGCCCGTGTCGAGGATCTTCATGCCGGGGCGGATGTGCCGGCTGAACTGCGCCATCGTGTAGTACTTCGTCTGCACCGCGCCCGCCTGCAGCGTGCTCGCGTCGTACGCGATCATCGCCCAGTTCGAGGACGGGTCCATGACCTGCCAGTAGACCCAGGCGGTGGGGTGCAGCCAGCGGAAGTCGTAGAGGAGGTTGAAGGCGAGGGTGTAGCCCGTGCCGTCGTTGTCGCCGGTCTCGGAGTTCCAGAGGGCCTTGCCCGCCGTCGTCACCACGTCCGTGTAGAGCAGGTCGCGGCGGCCGCCCGAGCCCTGGTAGCCGTGGACGTTGACGCGGTTCACATAGCCCTTCGTCGTCGACGAGAAGGAGTTCCACGTGGTGCGGGCGAGGTCGTAGCTCGTCTCGTCCGAGGCCGAGATCTTCGTGCTCGTCAGGCCCCGCTTGTCCAACTCGCTGCGGACGTACGGCAGTACGGCGGACTGGACCGCCGAGTCGATGTGGCAGCCCTCCTGGGTGCCGGTAGCCGTCCACCAGTTGGAGCTGGGCTCGTTGAAGGCCTCGACCGTCGCGAAGTTCACGCCCCAGTTGTTCTTCGCGTAGAGGGCCACCGCCGCCAGGTGGGAGGCGTGCTGGCGGTAGTTCCAGGACTGGAGGTTGTTGCCGCCGTCGGAGGCGCCGGACGGGTTGTGGTTCAGGCACATCCACCACATGGGGGAGTTGGCGAACAGCTCGGTGGTCGCCCCGCGCGCCGTCGCCTTCACCAGCATCGCGCGCTGGGTGGCGTCGGCCGTCCACTTCCAGGCCGAGGACGTCGGGTCCTCGTTGTTCCAGTCCTGCCAGTAGCCCTCGATCTGCTTGAACGCAGGGATGTTGGGGGAGGCGACCATGCTCGCGCCGCTCACGGTGTTCGAGCTGCACGCGCCCAGGTTGTAACGGGCGATGTTCAGGCCCAGGCCGGGGAGCGAAGTGCCGTTGTACGTCGTCGACTTGGTGGTGAAGAAGATGTCGGCGAAGTCGTCCCGCGCGCCGAAGACATTGGCCCACCAGGCCAGGGAGGTGCCCCAGCCCTCCCAAGTGCCGTACGAGGTACCGGGGTTGACGGCGATGGTGGCATCCGCGCGTGCGGTGCCGGTCGCGAGAGCGCTTCCGAGGAGGGTGCCGCCGGCTGCGGTCAGCAGGGTTCTGCGTCGGATCATGGCTTCTCCGCCTTCGCTGGGCGACCTGGCCCGTCAGGTCACTGGAGGGAAGCATCGGGTGTGACGGGTGGGGTTGTCGAGGGTTGTGCCAGCCCTTTCTAAAACCTATGTACGAAGTCCCGAACAGTCCCTGTCGTAAGGCCGTCGCCGTGCGGGTCTGGTGACTTCCACCTCCGGCCCCTATCGTGCGGGCGGCCCGGTGAAGGAGGCGTACGGATGCGCGTTCCGGTCGTGCAGCACACCACCCGGCGGCAGCGCGCGCGCCGCCGACGTGTGCTGTGGACCGGCGGCGAACTCCTCGTCACCGCAGGCCTCGTGCTTCTGCTGCTCGTCGTCCACCAGCTGTGGTGGACCAACCGGGAGGCCAGGCGCGGCGCCGAGCGCAAGGTGGAGGCGCTGGAGCGGGAGTGGGGTGGCGGTGCCACCGACAAAGGCGACGACTCCGGTACGTCCGGCCCGGCGGCGACGCCCCAGCCGCGCACCGGCACCAGCACCGGCACCCGTACCCGCCGACAGACCACCGCCACCGCCGCGCAGCCCCGCCCCTCCTGGTCCCAGGCCTACGCCATCCTCACCATCCCCCGCCTGGGCCTGCGCGTCCCGGTCGCCGAGGGCGTCAGCAAACAGAACGTCCTCAACCAGGGGTACGTCGGCCACTACCGCGGCACCGGGCAGCCCGGCCAGGCGGGCAACTTCGCGCTCGCGGGGCATCGGAACACGCACGGCGAGCCGTTCCGGTACATCAACCGCCTGCGGGCGAAGGACGTCGTGGAGGTCGAGACGAAGACCGCGACCTACACGTACGCCGTCGACAAGACGCTGCCGCAGACCTCGGCTCGCGACTCGGGGGTCGTACGCCCGATTCCACGCTCGATCGTCAAGCCCGGGTACGGGTATTCCGGGCCGGGCTACTACATCACGCTGACGACCTGCACTCCGGAGTACACCTCCAGGTACCGGCTGGTCGTCTGGGGCAAGCTCGTTTCCATGCGCCCCCGTTGAGCCCCCGTGGAGTGACGCCCGGACCGGTCACGCCGGACCGGTCACGCCGGACCGGTCACGCCCGGACCGTCCGCTCGCGCAGCACCAGCACGGCCACGGCCGCCAGCAGGGCCAGACCCGCCGACACCAGCAGCGCGATGTTCGCTCCGTGCCCCAGACCCCCGCCCGACGACGTCACGATCGCGATCGTCAGGGCGACGCCGGCGCAGGAGCCGATGTAGCGGAACGTCTGCTGGGCCCCGGAGCCCATGGCCGCGCGGGCCGCCGGTACCGACTCCACCGACAGCAGGGGCAGGGCGGCGTTCAGCAGGCCGCTGCCGATGCCGCCCAGGATCAGGCCGGGCAGGAGGCGCTGCCAGGAATCCGAGTCGATCGCGCCGAGCATCGCCAGGACGCCCGCCGCGTGCAGGGCGAAGCCGACGGCGAGCTGGTGGCGGGGCGGGACGCGGCCCGCGAGGCGTTTCGCCTGGAGCGCCACTGTGAAGGACAGGCCGGACCAGAGCAGGAACAGCCAGGCCGTGTCCATGGGGGACAGGCCGAGCACCTGCTGGAACAGGACCGGCAGGAAGCTGAAGAGGCCGATCACCGCGAGGCCCGTGAACAGCCCGCCCGCGGACGAGGCCAGGAAGCCGGGTCGGCGCAACAGGCCCAGGTCGATCATCGGGGTCGCGGTGCGGTGCTCCACCAGCACGAACACGGCCACCAGCACCACGGCCGCCAGGAACAGCAGGCCCACCTCGGCGCGTAGCCAGCCGTCCCGGCCGAGCGTGAGGGCGGCGACCAGGGACACCAGTGCCAGGCCGAAGGTCAGTGCGCCCAGGATGTCCGGACGGCCGCCCCTCGGTGAGCGGGATTCCGTCAACGTGCGCGTCCCCAGGGCCGCCACGATCACCGCCGCCGCGCCCAGCACGCCGTACGCCACCCGCCAGTCGGGCATCGCGCCCGCGAGGAGTGGCCCCGCCGCGATGCCGCCGCTCACGAAGGCTCCCCATACGCCGGTCGCGTGGAGCCGGCCTCGCGGGGTCGGGAAGGCGTGCACCAGCAGGCCCAGGCTGCTCGCCAGGATCGCCGCGCTCGCGGCGCCCTGCGCTATGCGGGCCAGCGTGAACTGCAGTGTGGAGGAGGCCAGGGCGCCGAGGGCCGTGGTGATGCCGAGGGCGAGGGTGCCGATGAGGAAGATCCGGCGGCGGCCGTAGTCGTCGGCCAGGCTGCCGGCGACCAGGAGGAGCGCGGCGAGGCCCAGTGGGGTGCCGTTGATGAGCCAGGCCTGTGCGGAGAGCGGGGTGTGCAGGGCGACGGCCGTGTCCCGGAGCGTGACCACCGGGGCGGTGTAGGTCATCAGGGTCACGGCTGTTGCCGCGCTGGTCAGGGCGAGGGTGGCGCGGGGATGAGGAGGCGCCTCCGTGTGCGGGGCGGGCTGCTCCGGGCGCGGGGCGGGCGGCTTTGCGTGCGGTGCGCCGCCGACCGCCTCCTGCGCCGCGGCCCTGTCGGCTCCCGTAAGAGTTCGGTCATTGAACCTAGTCATGTCCTGAACCGTAACACCCTAGGTTCGGTCACTGAACCAAGCTCGCGAAAAATGGTTACAGTGGACGCCATGGCACTCGGCAAGGACTACGCGACACAGGAGTGCTCCATCGCCCGCGCGCTGGAGATCATCGGCGAGCGGTGGACGCTGCTCGTCATCCGCGACGCGCTCTACGGCGTGCGCCGCTACAACGACTTCCTCGTCCACCTCGGCATCCCGCGCGCGGTCCTCGCCGCCCGCCTCCAGGCGCTGACGGCGGAGGGGATCCTGGAGAAGCGGCGCTACCAGGAGTCGCCGCCGCGGGACGAGTACGTCATCACCGAGCGCGGCATCGCCCTGTGGCCGGCCCTCCGCTCCCTCGGCCTCTGGGGCCGCGAGCACTACACCAAGACCCAGCTGCGCTACTTCCGGCACGCCACCTGCGGAACCGAACTCGGGCCGTACGGAGAATGCCCCGCCTGCGCAACCGTCGTACCCGTCGAGGACGTCCTCATGGAGCCGGGACCCGGACTCGATCCGGACCCGGCGGATCCGGTCAGCCGGGCGCTGCTCAGGCCGCGGAGGCTGTTGCAGCCCCTGGAGCTGCCCGTCGAGAGCGGTCAGGCGTAGCGGTCAGGTATAACCGAGGCAGACGAACAGAACAGACGAGTGGCAATACGCACGCGTATGAGGGGGGCAGTCATGATCCGCAGCCGGACGTCGCTGCGTCCCGTCGCCGTACTGCTGCTCCCGCTCCTCGTCCTCCAGGTCGCGCTGCTCGACACCGGCAGCCTCACCGCCACCGTCGCGCTCGCCGCGACCGCCGCCGCCGGCTCCGCACTCGCCGCCTGCGCCCTGCTCACCGCGCGCTGCGCACCCGCGGTGCCGCCCACGCGCGTGCGCACCGCCATCCGCGACCGTGCCCGCCGTACGGCGTTCCTGCCGCAACGCGACCCCGACGCCAAGGGGCGCACCCGGCCCCGAGCCCCCGGATCCGCCCTTCCGGCGACCGCCGCGTAGGGCTCACCGCACGTAGCCGGCCCCGCGCGGGTCGTCATGCCGCCCTGTCCCAGTACCGGCACGACGAGACCCCCGGAGGGCTCACCCATGTCCGTTTTCTCTTTGTTCGCCGACCTGGTCGGACACTTCGCCGACCTGCTCCAGCCGCTCTTCGGCGCCTCGGCGGCGGCCGCCGCCATCGTCCTGTTCACCGCTCTCGTACGACTGCTCGTACACCCCCTGTCCCGGGCCGCCGCCCGTGGGCAGAAGGCCCGGACCGCGCTGCAGCCGAAGATCGCCGAGCTGCGGAAACAGCACAAGAAGGAACCCGAGAAGCTCCAGAAGGCGGTGCTGGAACTGCACGCCGAGGAGAAGGTGTCGCCGGTGTCCGGGTGCCTGCCGTCGCTGCTGCAGCTGCCGGCGTTCTTCCTGCTGTACCACCTGTTCTCCAGCACGAGCATCGGCGGGCAGGCGAACGAACTGCTCACGCATCAGCTGCTTGCCGCTCCGCTGGGTGGGCGGTGGGCGGATGCCCTCGGGGGCGGTGGGGTGTTCGGGGGTGCGGGGCTGGTCTATCTCGCGCTGTTCGCCCTGGTCGCTGTTGTTGCTGTCTTCAACTACAGGCGCACGAAGCGGATGATGGCCGCCAACAACCCCCTCCCGGTGCAGGAGGGCGAGTCGGTTCCGGGACTCGGTGCCGTCAGCAAGGTCATGCCGTTCATGTCCTTCTTCACGTTGTTCACGGTGGCGGTGGTACCGCTGGCCGCCGCGCTGTACGTGGTCACCAGCACGGCGTGGAGCGCTGTGGAGCGGGCGGCCCTCAACTCCTGATCCAGTGGTTACGGTCCAGTCCGTGAACCGGGTATTGCGGACTGGACCGTGACCTTGGAGGATCGACCAGTCCTCCGATGGCTGCACCCATCGGTCGGGCGCCCCGCGATCGAGGGAGATTGTGATCATGAAGCTGCTGCGAGTCGGTACGGCGGGATCGGAGACGCCTGCGCTGCTCGACGCCGACGGGGTTCTGCGGGATCTGTCCGGTGTCGTGACCGACATCGACGGGACGTTGCTCGCCGACGACGAGGCGCTCGGCCGGATCCGCGCCGCCGCCGACGCCGGCGAGCTGCCCGCACTGGATGCCACCGGGCTGCGTGTCGGGCCGCCCCTCGCACGGATCGGCAAGATCGTGTGCATCGGGCTGAACTACCACGACCACGCCCGCGAGACCGGGGCCGAGCCGCCCGCCGAGCCGGTGGTCTTCTTCAAGGCCGCGGACACGGTGGTCGGGCCGTACGACACGGTGCTGGTCCCTCGCCGGTCGGTGAAGACGGACTGGGAGGTCGAGCTCGCCGTCGTCATCGGGCGCACGGCCCGGTATCTGTCGGACGACGAGGATCCGCTGGCGTACGTCGCCGGATACGCGGTCGCGCACGACGTGTCCGAGCGGGAGTTCCAGATCGAGCGGGGCGGGACCTGGGACAAGGGCAAGAACTGCGAGACGTTCAATCCGCTGGGGCCATGGCTGGTGACGGCGGATGACGTTCCCGATCCGCAGGATCTGTCGTTGAAGCTGTGGGTCAACGGGGAGTTGAAGCAGAACGGGACCACGGCTGAGCAGATCTTTTCCGTGGGGGAGGTTGTGCGGTACGTCAGCCAGTTCATGACCTTGTACCCGGGAGATGTGATCAATACCGGGACGCCGGCGGGGGTTGCCATGGGGGCGCCTGAGCCGAAGCCGTATCTGCGGGGCGGGGATGTGGTGGAGCTCGAGATTTCGGGGCTTGGGCGGCAGCGGCAGGAGTTCAAGGACGCGTAGGCGCTCCGCTGGGAGAGCCGGGGAACTGCGCTGGTTCGTCGCCTGCGGGCCGTCTGTGGCCGGTCGCGCAGTTCCCCGCGCCCCTGAAAGATGCGCAGTTCCCCGCGCCCCTGAAAGGTCACCCCTTGTGCAGGAACTCCTCCAGGGCCTCCACCACGAAGCGGTGATCGGCAAGTTGGGGCAGGCCTGAGACCGTGACCGCGCCGATCACGCCCACGCCCAGGACGTTGATCGGGAAGGAGCCGCCGTGGGCCGCGTACTCGTCCGGGTCCAGGCGGGAGGAGTCCTCGAAGGTGCTGCCCTTGGCGCGGAAGCGGGCGCCGACCAGGTAGGAGGCGGAGCCGAAGCGTTCGACCACCCGGCGCTTGCGGGCGATCCAGGCGTCGTTGTCCGGGGTCGAGCCGGGCAGCGCCGCGTGGAAGAGCTGCTGGCCCCCGCGGTGGATGTCGATCGCGACCGGGGCCTGGCGCTCGCGGGCCATCTCCACGAGCAGGGAACCCAGCGCCCAGGCGTCGTCGTAGGTGAACTGGCTGAAGACCAGGTGCCGTTCCTGCGCCTCCAGTTCCTCCAGGGGCGGGGTGAGTTCCGGGTGGAACTTCGGGGTGATCTCCTGGTTGTGCGTCACAGCGCCACCGCCACTCCGTCGCGGGCCGAACGGCGGGCCGCCTCGAGTACGTCGAGAGCGGCGGCCGCCTCGAGAGCGGTCACCGGGTTGGGACCGTCGTCGTTGAGGGCCCTGGTCACGGCCGCATAGTAGGCCGGATAGTCGCCGGGGAGGGTGGGTTCGGGGCGGCCTCCTCCGGTCGGCGGGGACTCGCCGGAGCCCACACGGCCCCACAGGGACTCGGGTTCCGTGCCCCAGTCGGCGGTCGTCCGCGGGCGCCTGCCCTCCCGCAGGGCCGCCTCCTGGGGGTCGAGGCCGTACTTGACGTAACCCGCCTGCGAGCCCAGCACCCGGAAACGCGGGCCGAGTTGGGCGGTCGTCGCGGAGACGTACAGGTGGGAGCGGACACCGCTCGTGTGCGTGAGGGCGATGAACGTGTCGTCGTCCGTCTCGGCGCCCGGACGGCGGATGTCCGACTCGGCGTAGACCTGTGCCGCCGGGCCGAAGAGGACCAGCGCCTGGTCGACGACATGGCTGCCGAGGTCGTAGAGCAGACCTCCGATCTCTGCGGGGTCGCCGGACTCGCGCCAGCCGCCCTTCGGCTGCGGACGCCAGCGCTCGAAGCGGGACTCGAAGCGCCACACGTCGCCCAACTCGCCCTCGGCCAGCAGCTTGCGGAGGGTCAGGAAGTCGTTGTCCCAGCGGCGGTTCTGGTAGACGGAGAGCAGCAGGCCGCGGTCCTCGGCGAGGGCGGCGAGCTCGCGTGCCTCGGCCGCCGTGCCCGCGACGGGCTTGTCCACGACCACCGGGAGTCCGGCCTTCAGGGCGGTGGTCGCCAGCGGGACATGCGTCTTGTTCGGGGACGCGATGACGATCAGGTCCAGCTCGGCGGCGCGGTCGAACAGTTCGTCGGGGGTGGCCGCGATCCGTACGTCCGGGAACTCGGCGCGGGCCTGCTGCTGCCGCTCCGGGTTCGAGGTGACCACCGTGTCGAGGGTGAGGCCCTCGGTGGCGGTGATCAGCGGGGCGTGGAAGACGGAGCCCGCGAGGCCGTAGCCGACGAGGCCCACGCGCAGAGGAGTACCAGTCATGCTCCCTACTTTGGCAACGCTGTTGCCAAAGTGCAAGCGGGGGAGAATGGAGGCGTGGACAGGACCAACGCAGGGGCGGCGGCAGGAGCAGGGGCCGGACGGGCGGGGATGGCGGGCTCCGCCGGCGTCAATCTGCCGGTGCTGCGCAGCCACAACACGGCGCTCGTGCTCGATCTGCTGCGCACGGCCGGGGCGGAGGGCATCAGCCGGCTGGAACTCGCCGAGCGGACCGGGCTGACCCCGCAGGCCGTCAGCAAGATCACCGGACGGCTGCGGGACGAGGGACTGGCGACGGAGGCGGGCCGCAGGGCCTCGACGGGGGGCAAGCCCCGTACGGTGCTGCGGCTGGTGCCCGAGGCGGGCCACGCCGTCGGGCTGCACCTGGACCGCGACGAACTGCGCGCGGTACTGGTCGACCTCACGGGGACCGTGGTGGGGGAGCGGCGCACCTCGCTGGACCTGGGGGCGGGGGCCGAGGCCGTCGTCGCCGCGGTGGCGGAGGAGGCGGGCGCGCTGATGGTGGGGGCCTCGGGCGCCGGTTCCGTCCTCGGCGTCGGTGTCGCGCTCCCCGGTCCGCTCGACCACACCCGGGGTGTCCTGCACCGCGTGACCGGGTTCCCCGAGTGGGACGGCTACCCCCTGCGGGACGCGCTCGCGCGGCGGCTCGGGGGGCCGGTCGTCGTCGACAAGGACACCAACGCGGCCGCGCTGGGACTCGCCGTCGGGGGCGAGAGCGGGTCCTTCGCCTATCTGCATCTCGGTACGGGGCTCGGCGCCGGGCTGGTCATCGGCGGCGCCGTGCACCGGGGCGCCCGTACCGGCGCCGGGGAGTTCGGACACCAGGTCGTCCAACTGGACGGACCGCCGTGCGGCTGCGGCAACCGCGGCTGCATCGAGGCGCTGTGCCTGGCCGCGGTGGCCCGCGGCGCGTTCGACGAGGCGGCGCACGTCCTCGGCATCGGCGCCGGCAACCTGGTCGCACTGCTCGACATCGACCTCGTACTCCTCGGCGGCCGCACCATCACCGCCGCCCCGGACGCCTTCCTACGAGGGGTGCGCACTGTCCTCGTCGAACGCGCCGGCCGCCTCGGCGAGGTCCCGGTACCGGTCCGACTCACCTCCGGCGGCGTCGCCGAGGGAGCGGCACAGCTGATACTGGCAGGGCTCTTCAGCCCGTCCGCCGTTTGAGGGCGGGGCGTTTGCCGTCCTCGTCCCCACGCGCCCGCTGGGGGCCACCCAGCCCGTCCGGCGTTTGAGGACGAGGCCGTTCAGGCCGAAAGCGGGGGTCTGGGGGCGCAGCCCCCAGGGTCGGGACGGGAAGGGGCGGAGGGGGCGAAACACGCACGTGCGGACGGCGGCAGCCCACGCACCCATGCGCTGAACGAGCGGACCTGACGGCCCGTACGGAGCGGCACCGCTCCTCGCCCACCGGCACCCGGCAGAGTCACGTGTCCATGCGACCCTGCACGCCCGTCTCCCTCTGCCTGGCGGCAGCCGCCCTGTTCCCCGCGGCACCCCCGGCGCACGCGGCCCCCCTTCCCAGCTGCGCCGCCCCCGACGACCGCCGCTTCCCCCTCACCACCCGCATCCACGGTGGCCCCGACACCTACGAAGCGGGCGGCGGATACGGCATCTGGTATCTCGACCTCACCAACACCACCACCCGGACCTGCGGAAACATCCACCCGGTCGTCGTGCTCGTCGATGACAAGCACGCGCTGAAGCCCTCGCAGCCCCGCCTGGAGTTCTACGACGGCGCACAGCCGCACCCCGTCCAGTTCGAGACCACGGACGAGGACGAACTGGTCGGCGCCTTCGACGACGGCTTCCCCGGGTTCACCGTCGGCCCCGGACAGACCGTCACCGTGAAGATCCGCCTCGCGCTCACCTCGGACGCCGCACCCAACGAGGTCACCGCCGACGCCGCCGTCGTCCAGCGGCGGGGCGCCGACGGCGACTGGGTCGGACAGTCCAACGACTACGCCTTCCGCATCCACAACGACGCGAGCCCCACGCCCGGCCCCACCACCACGGGAACCGGCACCACCCCGCCCAGCCGCGCCCCTCGCCTCCCCTTCGCCGACGAACTCGCCCGCACCGGACTGGGCACGCCCGGCGTCGCGCTCGCCACCGCCGCGGTCCTCGTCACCGGCGGCGCGCTGCTGCTGGCCCGAAGGCAGCGCAGGCGCCGCTGAGACGCCCATTCCCCAAGATCCGGCTAGTGTCTACGCTGGGGGCGCACGCAGCACCGCGTACATGCGTACGGCAGGAGATCCCGCACATGGCAGACCGCAGGCCCATCGAGTCGTGGCTCACCGACATGGACGGTGTGCTCATCCACGAGGGCGTACCGATCCCCGGCGCCGACGACTTCCTCAAGAAGCTGCGCGAGTCCGGCAAGCCCTTCCTGGTCCTCACCAACAACTCGATCTACACCCCGCGCGACCTGCACGCCCGGTTGCGCCGCATGGGACTGGACGTGCCGGTCGAGTCCATCTGGACCTCTGCCCTGGCCACCGCCCAGTTCCTGGACGACCAGCGGCCGGGCGGCTCGGCCTACGTCATCGGCGAGGCAGGGCTCACCACCGCCCTGCACGACATCGGGTACATCCTCACCGACCACGAGCCGGACTACGTCGTCCTCGGCGAGACCCGGACGTACTCCTTCGAGGCCATGACCAAGGCCGTACGGCTGATCAACGACGGCGCCCGCTTCATCTGCACCAACCCCGACGAGACCGGCCCCTCCACCGAGGGCCCGCTGCCCGCCACCGGCGCGGTCGCCGCACTGATCACCAAGGCGACCGGCAAGAAGCCGTACTTCGCGGGCAAGCCCAACCCGCTCATGATGCGGACCGGTCTCAACGCCATCGGGGCGCACTCCGAGACCAGCGCGATGATCGGCGACCGCATGGACACCGACGTACTGGCCGGCATGGAGGCCGGAATGCAGACGTTCCTGGTGCTCACGGGGCTGACCCGGCCCGAGCAGGTCGAGAACTTCCCGTACCGGCCGTCCAAGGTCGTCGACTCCATCGCGGACCTCGTCGACCGGATCTGAAACCCTGCTTGACCCATTCGGAGCAATGCGGCCCCGCTGAGGATGCGGGGCACGGGCCCGCGGGGGAGTCTCCAGATATCTGGAGGTTTCACGATGGGTTCACTACGTCTCACTCTCTGTACAGGGGTCCTGGCCGTCTGCGCCCTCACCCCACCGGTGTACGCCGCCGACACGAGCGGAGCCGGCATCTCGGTGAGCCCCTCGTCCCCCGCTCCCGGGACGGACGTCGCGCTCCGGGTGACCGGCTGCTCCGCGAAGACGGCGAGCGCCGCGTCCAGGGCGTTCGTCGCGGACGTACGACTCGCGGCCGCCGACGGCACCTTCACGGGGAACACCCGCGTCCGCGCCTCCGCCGAGCCCGGCTCCTACGACGTGAAGGTCACCTGCGCCGGCTCCGTGACCACGGCCAAGATCACCGTCGTCCCCCAGTCCCAGTCCCAGTCGCAGCCGGCCTCGCACCTCCCGGCGTCCCCCGTCGCCCCCGTCCATGCGGGCGGCGGTGGCACCGCGCACTTCGCCACCGTGGATGTCCGCGAGGCCGGACCCGGCACGGGGCAGGAGGTCACCGGGCTGGTGCTCGTGGGCGCGGCCGTGGCCGCGGTGGCGCTCCTGAGCGCGCGCCGGAGCCGCGGAACGGACTGATCCCATGTCCGACGACGAACACTCCTCCGGCTCCGGGCGTCTCCTGATGGGTCTGACCTGGGCGGTGCTGCTGCTCGCGCTGTGGCAGTGGGGGCGGCAGGTGACCGAGGTACGGCAGGACCTGTCCGCGCCCGCCACCGGTGACATGGCCGCGGTCGGACGGCCGCCGGACACGGAACTCCCGCCCGCCGCCCGCCCGTTGGGGGACGCGCTGCCGCAGCGCATCGACATTCCCGACCTGGGCGTCCGGGCGCCCGTGGTGCCCCGCGGCCTGGACCGGCAGGGGGCGATCGATCCGCCGTCCTTCGACCAGGCGGACACCGTCGGGTGGTACGCGGGCGGGGTAAGACCGGGCGCCGCCGGTGCCGCGCTGATGGTGGGTCACGTCGACACCGAGACCCGGCCCGCCGTCTTCTACAAGCTGAGCTCCCTGCGGCCCGGCGAGACCGTCCGCGTCATCCGCGACGACGGCAGGGTCGCCGAGTTCACCGTCGACGACGTCCAGGTCCAGAACCGCGACCGCTTCGACGCCCGGCAGGCCTACGGCCAGCACCGGCCGGGACGCGCCGAGCTGCGGCTGATCACCTGCGGGGGCACCTTCGACCAGGACAGCGGCAGCTACACGGCGAACGTGATCGTCTCGGCGTACCTCACGGGAACCGGTCACTGACCCGCCCTCACCGGGACCGCCCCCACCTGGCCCGGCCGACGGCCTGCTCCCCCCGAAGCCGCCGACCGGGCTGGTCCTCAACCGCGCGCGCTCGGGCTGCGGGAGTAACCCGGCGACCGGCACGGGAGGTTCAGTGGGCCACAGTGGCAAGGACCGGCCGGGACTGGGGCCGTCTGAGACGACTCTAGAACGGATGAGCGCCAGAGCCTAGAGGCTGAATGACGCCAGGTTCCGTCACGGTGGCTCTCCGTCATACACGCTGTGACCGACGGTCCGCCGAGGGTCCCACGACGACCCTCCGGACCACCCCTGGGCTTCCCGGCGCAGCTCGTCGTCGTCCGCCCCGCTCGATCATCACCGCCTGCGCGACCCGGTTCAGCGGCAGTCGGCGCCGGCGTGGGGCCCATGACCCCCGCTGTCGGCGGTTGCCGGGAACCGTTCCTGGCAGCCGACCTGATCCGCCGTATGGGCCCTGAGCAGGTCTGCCGAAGTCCGCTGCGGTTCGGCAGCGCCCCAAAGGGGCGCGGGGCCCCGCGGCGCCAGCGGCTGATGTCACAGTCGATTTCCGGCTCCGCCGCCTGGGCGCGACCAGCCACGACAACGCCGCAGACGGCAGACGGCAAACGGCACATCGCCGCACATCTCGCGGAGCGCTCAGCGCCGTCGCCGGCCGGAGTTCCCGCGTGGCGCGGTGCATGACCGCGGACTCCCCTTTCCCCTTGCCGCTCGCCTTTGTTGAAGCGCGTGCCCACCCCCGCCATGGGGCTGTAACAGCTCGCCGACAAGGTTCGGGCGACCTCGTGGGCGAGGCGGGCCGTATGTCAGGATTGAGCCTTGGACCGGTGCACCCAAGGGGGAGTTGGATGTACGGCATGAGGGGGACCGGAATCAGGGCTTCCGCGGCGGTGCTGGGGGTGGCGCTGCTGGTCGCGGGGTGTTCCTCCGGGGGCGGCGACGACAAGGACGCCGGCGCGAAGATCACCCAACAGCCCAAGGACAGCGACCCGTTCTGGGTCAACCCGGACGGCAACGCGGCACGTCAGGTCGCCGCCTACGCCAAGTCCGGCAAGGACTCCGAAGCCGAGCAGATCCGCAAGATCGCCGAGCAGCCGACGGGCGAGTGGATCGGCCCGGAGAACCCCGAGCAGGAGGCCCAGGGCTTCACGGAGGCCGCCGACAAGGCCGGCCGCACGGCCCTTCTGGTCCTCTACAACATCCCGCACCGCGACTGCGGCCAGTACTCCCAGGGCGGCGCGGCCGACGGCGACGCCTACCGCTCCTGGATCGACGGGGTGGCCGCGGGCATCGGGGACCGCGCGGCCATGGTGATCCTCGAGCCGGACGCCGTACTGCACCTGGTGGACGGCTGCACCCCGTCCCAGTTCCAGGAGGAGCGCTACAGCCTCCTCAACTACGCCGTCACCAAACTCAAGTCCCTGAAGAGCACCAAGGTCTACCTGGACGCGGGCAACGCCGGCTGGGGCCACCCCGACCAGATCTTCCAGCCCCTCCAGCGCGCGGGCGTCGCCCAGGCCGACGGCTTCTCGGTCAACGTCTCCAACTTCTACACCACCCAGGACTCCATCGCGTACGGCAAGCAGCTGTCCGCAAAGGTCGGCGACAAGCACTTCGTCATCGACACCAGCCGCAACGGCAACGGCCCGTACACGGCAGGCAAGGCCGACGAGAACTGGTGCAATCCCCCCGGCCGCAAACTGGGCGAGACCCCGACCACGAAGACGGCGGACCCGCTGGTGGACGCGTACCTGTGGGTCAAACGCCCCGGCGAGTCCGACGGAACATGCAAGGGCGGCCCGAAGGCCGGGGAATGGTGGCCGACCTACGCTTTGAAGCTGGCGGCGGGGGCAGGTAGTTAGGGGCGCGGGGCTGTGACATTTGCGGCTCCGCCGCGTGGGCGCGACAAGCCACAGCGCTCCCGCACCCGACAAACAAACCCGCGGGAGCGCTACGGCACCTTCACCCACTGCGCCTTACTCGGCGTCCCCTGATCGTCATCGACAAACAGCATGTACCACCCGGACGTCACCAGATTCCGATTCTTCGGCACAGTAACCGTGATCTTGTCACCGGAAACCTTGTAGTCCAGCGCAATGGACCGTTGATCCACGTCCGTGACGTGGGTGGACGCACTGGGCCGAATCAACCGCACCTTCTTGATCGCTGAAGCCTGCGGAGACGTGAACGTCCCCGACCCGCCCCGAGCGATGGTCTGCGGTCCCCCGGACAGCGACGGCCGCGAATCCCGATAGAGATAGGGCGGGGTGTAAATCTCGATCCGCTGCTCGAACTTCCCCGGCTTGGTGTTCGCCTTGTCGCCGTACAGCGAGTCCGACCCGAAGAACATCACCCGCCCGTCCGGCAGCAGAATCGACCCGGAGTGGTAGTTGCGCCCCACCTCGGGATCGGCGACCTTTTTGAACGTACTGGTGTCCGGGTGATACAGCCGGGCCTGCAGGATGTTGGAGTCGCTGCGCCCGCGATAGTCCTCCGACCCGCCGGACACCAGCACCGTGTCGTCGGGCAGCACCGAGGACTGCGGGTACCGCGTCCCCTTCTCCAGCGTCGGCCCGTCCACGAACTTCGGGTTCTTGTCCTTCAGGTCGATCAGCCGTGTCCTGTTGCTGGACAGCTTGGACTCGCCGACCCCGCCACCGCCGATCACCATGTACTTCTCGTTCTGCGCCGGAGGCAGCAGCACCGTGCCGGACGTCTCCATCTTGCCCGCGTCGCTCAGCCCGGGCAGCTTGCTGAACTTGTTCGTATCGACGTCCCAAATACCCGGAATGCGGCCGACGTTGTCCGGCCCGTATCCCGCATTCGACCCCGAGTAGAAGATCTTGCCGTTCTGCATCAGGAACAGCGCCGGGTACGTCGGGAACTGCCGGATCGTCGACGTGTACGTCCACTTCTTGGTCTTCGGATCGAAGACCTCGTTCTTGCCCGGCACCAGCTGCCCGATGTCGTCGAGCCCGGACACACTGAGGATCTTGCCGTCGGACAGAGTCGTCAGCGTCGGATACCAGCGCGCCTCGTTCATCGGGTCGACCTTGATGTACTTCTCGGCGACCGGGTCGAACTCGAAGGCGTCCCGGATCCCCTGGAAGTCCTTCTTGTCGAGGGCGAGCTTCTGCGCGATGCCGTACGTGTTGCGTGCGTCGGTGCCGGTCAGGCCCTGGATCCGGTAGTTGTCCTGCGTACCGGTCTCGTACTTCGTACCGCTCTTCTTCGCCTCGACGTAAATGCGCCCCAGACCGGGGTCGTTGCGCAGGAACTTGCCGGTCTTCGGGTCGAAGACCTTCTTCGCGCGCGGCACGAGCACCGGGTCCTTGGACACGAAGGTCTTGCCGTTCTCCTTGCCCGTGAACTTCGTCCCCGCGGGCAGAGTTATCGGCTTGTCCGGGTTCTCGTTGTGCACCACCATCAGGCCGCCGGCCTTGGTGACGTCACCCTTCAGCTTCTCGTACCGCTTCGTCCCGCCCGCGATCAGCAGATTGCCGTTCGCCAACTGCGTGTGGCCGGTGCAGAACAGGTCCTTCGGCGTCGGGATCTTCTTGATCGTGCCCTTGAGCGGGTCCCAGATCCGGGTGTCGAACTTCTTCGCGTTGAAGTTGTCCTGGTTGTTGCCCGAGCCCGCGATCAGCAGCACCTTGCCGGTGCGCAGCAGCGCCGCATGGATGGTGTCCTGGCGGTATTCCGGCGGGAACTCGATGATGTCCCAGTGCCCGTTGTCCGCCTTGTACTCGGGTCTGTTGATCTTGTACTGGTGGTATTTCTCGGAGCCGACGCGGTAGAGCCACGGCCCGTTCATCCCGGCCAGCGCGAGCACCACCGCCGTGCCGATCGCGAGTCGACGGGCGCGGCGGCGGCCTGCACGGTCGTTCATTCCTTACGTCCCCCAAATCCACCGAGAGCGATCTGCATCGTCTGGTCGTTGCCTGCGCCCGGGCCCCCGCCGGAGGCGGCCCAGGTGGGCTTGTGCCCCGAGCCGTGCGGCGAGTGCGGCGCGTGCTGCCCGGGCAGCGGCTTCGGCTGGTACGCCGTCGCGGGCGCCGCCGAGTCCTGCGGCTCCTCGTAGAGCGGCGCGGGCGGCTGCTTCTTCGCCTGCCTGAGGCCGTACCGCCAGGCGAAGATCGGCGACGCGGTGATCAGCAGGGCGAACGTCGCCCAGATGATCATTGCCGGGTGCGAGTGCCCGAGTGTGAAACCGGCGGCGATCGAGCCGCCGAAGACCAGGATGAAGAACAGGTGGATCCGGAAGGTCCCGAACAGCGTGTCCGGGCTGGCCGATTCGCCCTTGGGTGTCACCACGAACTTGCTCTTGCGGCGCAGCACGGTGTCCATCAGGGAGCGTGCGTAGATCGGCGCCGAGAGAGCCGACATCACCATGCCCGCCACGCCGCCGGAGCCCTCGGGCTCGTGCGGGGAGACGTTGTGCCGGCGGTTCCAGACGTACAGGCCGATCTGCAGCGCGGACGCGTTGCCGTACAGCATCAGCCAGACCGTCGGGTCGATGTTCACACCCGAGGCGCCCAGGCCCAGGAACAGCGCACAACTCAGCGCCGCCAGGATCCAGTTGAGGGCCGACATCGGGTAGAAGATGATCATCATCGTGTAGTTGAAGAGCTTGCCCGGAGGCAGTGAGAACCAGCCCTTCCAGTACTGCTTCAGGATCGTCTCGTACGTGCCCCGGGACCAGCGCAGCTGCTGTGTGAAGAAGTCCGTCCAGGCACCCGGGCCCTCGCCCACCGCGAGCACGTCCGGCGTGTACACCGACCGCCACTTCTTCCCCGTCGCGGGGTTCCTGTGCCGGTGGATCTCGAAGCCGGTGGCCATGTCCTCGGTGATCGAGTCGTACAGGCCGCCGATCTGCTTGAGCGCCTTGATGCGTACGGCGTTCGACGTACCGACGAACATCGGGGCGCCGTAGCGGTTTCCGGCCCGCTGGATGAGGGCGTGGAAGAGGAACTGCTGGGATTCCGCCGCCTTGGTGATGGGGTTGTCGTAGTTGCCGTACACCTGCGGGCCGATGACGAAGCCGACGTCCGGGTCGCGGAAGAAGCCGAGCATCCGCTCCAGGTAGTTCGGCAGCGGCACGTGGTCGGTGTCCACGGAGGCGAAGAAGTCGTAGTCGTCGCCGTGCGCTTCGAGCCAGGCGTTGTAGTTGCCGTGCTTGGTCTTGGCGCGGTGCGGGCCCTTCTTCTGGTTCCACTTCTCGACGCCCTTGCGGGAGAAGTGGTGCACGCCGAGGCGCTCGCAGACCGCCTTCACCTCGGCGTCGTCGCCCTCGTCAAGCAGCCAGATGTGCAGAAGCCCCCGGTGGCGCAGCCGCACGGCCGCCTCCAGGGTCTTCGTCACCATCTCCAGGGGTTCCTTGCCGGGCACGTACGTCGTGATGAACGCGACTCTGGTGCCGGTCTCGGGCACCACCGGGATCGGGTCGCGGGCGACCAGCGTGGCGTGCGCGTTCGACAGCACGTTCATGCAGCGGAAGAACTCGATCAGACCGATCGAGACGAGCATCACGACGTCCAGCGCCGGCAGGAAGCTGAAGGCGGGGTACTCACGTTCGGTCCAGTGCTCCGGCTGCAGCAGCCAGCCGAGCAGGATCAGCGAGAGCAGCGGCGCCGCGCCCAGCATCAGGGCGGCGCGCAGCCGGTGCGGCTCCTGCGAGAGCAGCGAGCGGTACTGCACCTTGTACGGCTTGTTCGGGTCGGGCTGGGTGAGGGGACCGGCCAGCCGGCTGTAGTGCTCGTAGTCGTATCTCGGCAGTGTCTTCTTGATGCGGCGGAACTGGCCCGTCTGGCTGTTCCGCTGCGATGGCATCCTCAGCTGGGTGGTTTCTGACGGGTCGAAGTTTTGCCGGGCGCCCGTCGGCGTCGACGTCATGAGTCATCCCCCCACACGCAGGTCAACCGCGTGTTGTGTTGGTTCCTTCCGCCCGCGGTCGAGTCCCCCTCGACTCGCCACGGACGTATCAGTGACCGGCCGCAGTCACCACACTTTCCACACCCAGAGACATGGAACCGCGACCTTCCGGTTGCATGATGCCCCCCTCGGCATCCGCTCGTGAACGGGGCCCCCTATCCCCGCGAACCCGGCAACCGCTTACTTGTCCCCCAACTGCCGCTTATCCGCAGCATCTTGGAAAACAGGGTTCTACGGCGTTCATCATGATCGCAAGATGCGAAACGCGGTGTTTACCGGTCATACGCGTTCATTGTGGCGCGTGTGGGGGTCCTGTGGACCAGTTGTGGACAGCCGGGTGCGGATGTTGCCGAAGTGCTTTCTTATCGCCTCCTCCGCCCGTACCGAGTCGCCCGACCGCACCGCGTCGAGGATGTCCCGGTGCTGCCTGCAGGTGATCTGGTGGTCGGGTGGTGCGCCGCCCAGATCCGTCTGTACGCGGTGGAAGGCGTCCCAGAACGCCTCCAGGACCTCGCCGAGGAGCACGTTGTCCAGCCCCCGGTACAGGGTGGCGTGAAAGGCGCGGTCGGTGTCCGCGAGGCCGGCGCCTCCTTGCGCGGCCTGGTGTTCCATACGGTTCACGAGGGCGTCGAGTTCAATGAGGTCCGGCTCCGGGATCCGCCCCGCGAGCCGGGAGACGAGCCCTGTCTCGACCGCCTCGCGCAGCTCGAGCAACTGGAGCAGGGAGTCCTCTCCCCGGTAGTGCCCGGCGACCGTGCGGAAGGCGAGGCCCTCGATCATCGGGGCCAGCGACATCGGGCCGACGTACGTGCCGAAGCCGTGCCGGATCTCCACGATGCCCATCGCCTGCAGCGCCTTCAGTGCCTCGCGCACCGAGTTCCGGCTCGCGCCGAGGAACTCCATCAGCTCGGGCTCGGTCGGCAGCGGGGCCCCGGAGGGCAGCCTGCGGTCGATGATCAGCTTCTTGATCCGCTCCTGGAGGTCACGCGCTGCCATGGCCAGAGGGTATCCGGCCAAGCGCTCCGCGGAAGTGGCTCGATGGGCCGTCGAACGCCTGCGGCGCCGTCGTGACTGTCCGCGCCCACGCGGCGGAGCCGCCGCTTGCCACAGCCCCGCGCCCTCAGGGACTCTCGCTTCCGCCGAGGGCCTTTGCTGTCTTTGTGCCGCCGGGGACTCGACCCCCGGCCCCGCTGCTGGTCCATTTCCCGGGGCTGACTCCCGGGCCCCCAGCCGCCTGTGTGGCGTCGGGAGGAATCCGGCGTGCTGGGGTGGAGCCCAATGGCGAAGGCCCCGGCGCTTGCGGAGGGCCTTGCTGTCTCTGTGCCGCCGGGGACTCGAGCCCCGGACCTGCTGATGCTGCGTCTCCCGGGGGCTGCCCCCGCGGGCCCCCAGCCGCCTGTGTGGCGCCGGGAGGAATCCGGCGTGCTGGGGTGGAGCCCGACCCAATGGCGAAGGCCCCCCGCGCTTGCGGAGGGCCTTGCTGTCTGTGCGCCGCCAGGGACTCGAACCCCGGACCCGCTGATTAAGAGTCAGCTGCTCTAACCAACTGAGCTAGCGGCGCCTGCTGACGTTGTAACTCTACCGGACGGCCGGGGGTGCTCCGGACCACCCGCCCCCCTGGCCCCCCGGGTCACGGACGGCCCTTGTACATCATTCGGACCGTCAACATGCGCGTCGGGAAGAGGGTTGGGAAACTGATCATCGTGGACAGGCGCGGTCATTTTCATCTGGAGTGTGAGGGGAATCGCATGGCGACTCCGGTATTCGAGGAATTCGATCCGGCAAGCGACTGCGACTGCCCGGGATGTGCGCACTGGCGGAGTGTTCTGCCGTTTTCGCGGGCGGGCCGGCACCCGGCGGCCCGCAGGGCAGTGATCGTGGCGGCCGCCGCGTCCGCGGCCCTCGGCGCGGGGCACGTGGCACCGGCGTTCGCCGCCCCGCAGGTGCCGCCCGGACCGGGCGTTTCCGCAGGCAGCGAGGTTGCCACCCCGCAGGGGCCCCGGGCCCGGCTGCACGGCCGCAGCGGGCCGCCCATCGAGCCCGCGAGTGAGGTCAGGGCGCCCCAGACCACCCGCGCGGAGATCATCACCCGGGCCAAGAAATGGGTCGACGCGAAGGTGCCGTACAGCATGGAGGCCTACTGGTCCGACGGTTACCGGCAGGACTGCTCGGGCTATGTCTCGATGGCCTGGGGGCTGCCCGGAAACGAATGGACGGGCACCCTCGGCCAGTTCGGGGAGCGCGTCAGCAAGGAGGAACTGCAGCCCGGCGACATTCTGCTGTTCCACAATCCGCAGAACCCGGAGAGAGGCTCGCACGTCGTCATTTTCGGCGGCTGGAAGGACTACACGCACACCTCGTACCTCGCCTACGAGCAGCGGCCCCCGCGGGCCCGCCGGAAGGACACCCCGTACGCCTACTGGAACCAGTCGAACCGCTATGTCCCCTACCGCTACAAGGGGCTCAAGGAGGACGCGGCGGCGGGTCCGGACAAGCCGAAGCCGCCGGCCGCCGCGACGCCGTACCCGGGAGCGGCGTATTTCGGCCCCGGCGCGAACAACAAGTACGTGACCCAGCTCGGGCAGATGCTCATCGCGCGCGGTGCCGGGCCGTTCTACACGTTGGGCCCCGGCCCGCGCTGGTCGGACGCGGACCGCCGGGCCACCGGGGCCTTCCAGCTGGCCCAGGGCTGGAAGGGCGCCGAGGCCCGCGGGTTGCCGGGGCCGCTGACCTGGGAGCTGCTGGCGTCGGGCGAGGGCAAGGACATCGCTGCGGTCGAGGCGCCGGATCCGCAGGTGCCTTCGTCCCACGGGGTGCCGGGCTACCCGGGACGGGCGATGTTCCGCCCGGGCGCCTCCAACCCGTACGTCACCCAGCTGGGGGAGCAGCTGGTGAAGAAGGGGTTCGACAAGTACTACACGGCCGAGCCGGGGCCGGCGTGGGACGAGGAGGACCGGCGCAACGTGGAGGGCTTCCAGCGCTCCCAGGGCTGGCGGGGCGGCGCGGCGGACGGTGTCCCGGGCCCGGAGACCTGGCGGCGGCTCTTCTCCTGAGCGGTTCCGCCGGTACCGGCTCCCTGTCTTCCCGGCGGTTTGAGCGGTTTGTTTCGACCCATCTGTTGTGACGCATCTGGCGCGGAGGCTGGAGGCACGCATGAGTACGACGACCACTTCACAGACGCCCGAGTCCGAGGGGCCGGGCAGACCCGGTCGCCTCATCCAGAACGAGGCGACCACCGAGATCCCCGTCCATCTTCTGTTCCGCGACGAAGCGGCCCCGGTGTCCGTGCCGCTCAGGCCGACAGTGGTCGGCCGACGGCAGGGGACGGGCGAACAGCCGCGGTTCCGGCGCCCCATGCCGGCGACGCCACGAGCCGCGCCCGAGGTCGACCCCGACCTGGGAGAGCGGCCCGCCAGGGTGCTGCCCGCGACGGCGGGCGTGCTCGCCGGGGCCTGCGGAGCGGCCGGCTGCGTGGCGACCTCCTGGTGGGCCGGGGTCCTGCCGTCCCTCGCGGTGACGGCGCTACGGCTGCCGGCGGAACCGGGCGCCGGGCTCGGCCCCGCGCAGTGGGCGGCCTACGCGGGCGCCGCAGTGCTGGGCTTCTTCGGGTTCGGCGGCCTCGCGCGCGGCCGGACCGGACGGGCCTGGGTGCTCGGGCTGTACGGCCGCTACCGGGGCACCGTCCGGCGCACGGGCCTGATGTGGGTCAACCCGCTGCTGCTGCGCCGCCGGGTCGACGTACGGCTGCGGCACTGGCGCAGCGAGGAGATGCCCGCGGCCGACGGCAACGGGGTCGCGCTGCGCGTGGTGGTGCTGGTGGTGTGGCGGGTGCGGGACACCGCACGGGCGGTGCTGGGCATCGAGGACCACGAGACCTATCTGCGCGAGTGCGTGGAGGCGGCCCTCGCGCGGGTCGCGGTGGAGGCGCCCGGTGCGTCGAAGGGGTCGGTGGAGGTGGTCACGGAGGCGCTGACGCGGCTGACGGCGGCGGACGCGGCGCCGGTCGGGCTCGAGGTGTTCTCGGTGCAGCCGGTCCGGGTCGAGTACGCCCCCGAGGTCGCCGCCGCGATGCAGCGCCGCCGTATCGCGGCGCTGGACGCGGAGCAGCGAGCGACCGTGCTCACCTCGGTCGTCGACTCGGTGGAGGACACCGTGACCCGGCTGACCGTGCGCGGCCTGGTGGAACTGGACGACTACGAACGCAAGGCGCTGGTCAAGGACTTGACGGTGGCGTTCTGCGCGGGGCGGGGAGAACCCGGCACGTGATGGGCATGGGCTTGGGCTTGGGCATGGGCATGGGCATGCCTTTCATATGGACACAGCCAAGTAGTGGCAATAATCTGAGACTTGGTCTAGACCTGCACGCCTCATGGAACTTCCCCCACGTTCTTCAGGAGCGGCAGCATGCGCAAAAAGGCCAAGTGGTACGCCGCCGCGCTCGGACTCACCACGGCAGGAGCCTTCGTGCTCTCCGCCGGAGGCGCGAGCGGCCACGGCTACACCGACCTCCCCGTCAGCAGGCAGAAGCTCTGCCAGAACGGCACCGTGACCAACTGCGGTGAGATCCAGTACGAGCCGCAGAGCGTCGAGGGCCCCAAGGGCTTCCCCGCCGCCGGACCGGCCGACGGCGCCATCTGCTCCGGCGGCAACTCCCGCTTCTCCCAGCTCGACAGCCCGAAGACCCCCTCGGGCGGCGCCTGGCCCACCACCAGGGTGACGGGCGGGCAGAGCTACACGTTCCGCTGGCAGTTCACCGCCATGCACGCCACCACCGACTTCAAGTACTACGTCACCCGGCAGGGCTGGAACCAGAACCACAACCTGGGCCGCTCCGACCTCAACACGACACCGTTCCTGACGGTGCCGTACAACGGGCAGCGTCCCCCGGCCACCCTCTCCCACAGCGGCACGCTGCCGTCCGGGCTGAGCGGCCACCACGTCATCGTCGCCGTATGGACGATCGCGGACACGGGCAACGCGTTCTACGCCTGCTCGGACGTCACCTTCTGACCCCGAACGCCGCCCTACGGGGTCCCTCGGATCTCTGAGCCTTTCTTGAGCGAAACCCGCACTACCCGCGGGTACGTTCCTGGCACGCCGACCGAACGGTGGCGGCGTACCCAGACCGGGGGACCTCATGGACGTGTTCTTCTACCTCGTACCCAGCCTCATGATCGCCATCGCGCTCACTGCCCTGATCGGCCTGATGCGCCGCGCCCGGCGCATCCACAGCGCCTGGAACAGTGGGCTCACCGCCGAGGCGCGCTGCCTGAACACGTACACGACGACCAGCGGGGGCGGCGGCGACACCTCCGTGAGCACGACCCTCCACCACGTCTACGAGTTCACGACCCGCGAGGGCCGCGCGGTCCGGTTCGAGGAGAGCAACGGGCCGCGGACGATCGTCACCGGCGACATCGTCACGGTGCGCTACGTGGCCGAGCATCCGGAACAGGCCACGGCGAGGCCGCCCCAGCCCGGCCGGCTCCTGGCCGAGCAGGGCTGCATGCTGGCCTTCTTCGGCGTGTTCATCGCCTTCTGTGTCTTCTTCATGCTTGCGTTCAACCTGATGTCGGACGGCTTCGACTCTCCCTTCGGCTTCGGCGACGGCGACGGCGTGGACGACACCACCAACACCGTCGTCGTGGACGGCGTCACGATGACCCCGTGACCCTCCACATCTGACGGCCCATCAACTACCGTGCGCCGTCATGGAGTCCAGGGAGCCCACCAGGCGTACGGTCGCGGAACTCGTAGCCGAGCGGTGGGGCGACCACCGCCCCGGCCTGTGGTGCGAGGACCTGGTCCTCACCCATCACGAGGTGGCCGCCGGCGCCGCGGCCCGCGCGGCCCTGCTGGCCGACCTGCTGCCGCCCGGCGCCGAGCCGCATGTGGGTGTGCTGCTCGACAACACCCCTGAGTACCCGCTGTGGCTGGGCGCGGCAGCGCTCGCGGGAGCGGCGGTCGCCGGGATCAACCCCACCCGCCGGGGCCCGGAGCTGGCCCGCGACATCCTGCACACGGAGTGCCGGACGGTCATCACCGAGCGCGGCCACCTCCCGCTCCTCACTGGCCTCGAACTCCCCGGCGTACGCCTCCTGTTGACCGACAGCGAGGAGTACGACGACCTGCTCGCGTCGTATACGGACGCCGAACCGGACGCCTCCCGGGCCACCCCCGACGACCGCCTCCTCCTCTACTTCACCTCGGGCTCGACCGGTGCCCCGAAGGCCGCGATCTGCACCCAGGGGCGCCTGGCCGCCGCGGGAGCCTCGCTGGTCGGCCAGTTCGGGGTGCGCCCCGACGACGTGCACTACATCTGCATGCCGATGTTCCACGGCAACGCGGTGATCGCCGACTGGGCGCCCGCGCTGGTGGCCGGCGCGGGCGTGGCGCTGCGGCGGCGCTTCTCGGCGTCGGGGTTCCTGGCGGACGTACGGCAGTACGGGGCGACGTACTTCACGTATGTGGGGCGGGCCGTGCAGTACATCCTGGCCACCGAGGAGCGCGCGGACGACCGGGACAATTCCCTGCGGCTGGGCTTCGGCACGGAGGCGGGCACCGTGGACGCGGCGGCCTTCGAGCGGCGGTTCGGGGTGCGGCTGGTGGAGGGGTACGGGTCGTCCGAGGGCGGGGCGGCCGTGCAGTGGTCGCCGGGCACGCCGCCGGGTGCGGTCGGGCGGGCGGCGCCCGGGCTCGTCGTACTCGATCCGGAAACACGCAAGGAGTGCCCGCCCGCCGTGTTCGACGCGGCCGGGCGGCTGCTGAACGGGGACGAGGCCATAGGGGAGCTGGTGAACCAGGGGTCGAACCCCTTCGAGGGGTACTGGCGCAACCCCGCGGCGGAGGCCGAGCGGCTCCGCGACGGCTGGTACTGGACCGGCGACCTCTTCTACCGGGACACCGACGGCTATCTCTACTTCGCCGGCCGCACCGACGACCGCCTCCGCGTCGACAGCGAGAACCTGGCCGCCGCGATGATCGAGAACATCCTCGCCCGGTACGAGGGCGCCGACGCCGTCGCCGTGTACGCGGTGCCCGATCCGGTGACCGGGGACCAGGTGATGGCGACGATCGCCGGAAGCTTCGACCCGGCCGGTTTCGCCGGCTTCCTGGCCGCCCAGCCGGACCTCGGGACGAAGATGGCGCCCCGGTTCGTGCGGGTCGTGGAGCGCATGCCGGTCACGGCCACGAACAAGATCCACCGGGCCCAGCTCAGAAGGGAGGGCTTCCGCTGCGCCGACCCGGTGTGGTGGCGCCCGCCCGGCGAGCAGACGTCCCCCTACCGAAGGCTGACCAGAAAAGACCGGGAAGCCACCGAAGGGCCTCTCGCCCCCACGAGAGACCCCGCCTGAGGGCGCGTGGGCGGCGAAGCCCCCACCGCGCGCGGTGTCACAGCCGTGGGCTGACTTCTTCACCCTGCGGCCACGACAGCAGCCGGTGTAAGGGGATGTGGGTGGCGCAGCCCCCACAACGCGCGGCGAAGCCGCGCAAAAACAACGATGGCGAGGCCGGTTCGCGCTTTCCGCGAACACGCCTCGCCATCGCCATCGTGCGCCGCCAGGGACTCGAACCCCGGACCCGTTGATGCTGCACCCCCTGGGGGGTAACCCCCAGACCCCCAGCCCCCTGCAAGCCCCGGGGGGACCTGCCCCAAAGGCGAAGGCCCCCCGCACTCGCGAGAGGCCTTCACCGTTTGTGCGCCGCCAGGGACTCGAACCCCGGACCCGTTGATGCTGCATCCCCTGGGGGGTAACCCCCAGACCCCCAGCCCCCTGCAAGCCCCGGGGGGACCTGCCCCAAAGGCGAAGGCCCCCCGCACTCGCGAGAGGCCTTCACCGTTTGTGCGCCGCCAGGGACTCGAACCCCGGACCCGTTGATGCTGCATCCCCTGGGGGGTAACCCCCAGACCCCCAGCCCCCTGCAAGCCCCGGGGGGACCTGCCCCAAAGGCGAAGGCCCCCCGCACTCGCGAGAGGCCTTCACCGTTTGTGCGCCGCCAGGGACTCGAACCCCGGACCCGTTGATGCTGCATCCCCTGGGGGGTAACCCCCAGACCCCCAGCCCCCTGCAGGCCCCGGGGGGGCCTGCCCCAAAGGCGAAGGCCCCCCGCACTCGCGAGAGGCCTTCACCGTTTGTGCGCCGCCAGGGACTCGAACCCCGGACCCGCTGATTAAGAGTCAGCTGCTCTAACCAACTGAGCTAGCGGCGCATGACTCACGCCAGCCGCGTTCGCACGTTTCCGTGTCTCGCGGGTGGCGACGAAGAAAATACTACCTGGTCCGGAGGGGTGCTTCGGACCACCGGTGGGTGTCGTCCGGATCGCCCTAGATCGCCAGGGACAGCAGGACCGGCGCCGCGTTCCGGTTCAGGGTGTCCGCGGCCTGGCGGAGGCGGTGGGCATCCTCGAGGGGGAGGGAGAGGGCCAGGCAGCCGACCGAGGAGCCGGCGCTGATCGGGACGGCCGCGCAGACCGTGCCGACCGCGTACTCCTGGAGGTCCAGGTGGGGCACGGTGGGCGGCTGGGACTCCAGGCGGGAGAGCAGGAGCCGGTCGCTGGTGATCGTGCGCGAGGTGAGGCGGGCCAGCTTGTGGCGGGAGAGGTGGTCGCGCCGGCTGTTGTGGTCGAGCTGGCCGAGGAGGCTCTTGCCGATCGCGGTGGCGTGGGCGGAGTACCGGAAGTCGACCCACTCGTTGACCACCGGGGTGGTCGGGCCGTCGGCGTACTGGGTGATCTTGACCTCGCCGTCCACGTACCGGCTCAGGTACACGGCCGCGCCCACCGAGTCGCGCAGCCGGTCCAGGGTGCGCTGGAGCTTTTCGCGCAGCGCCTGCTCGCGGCCCTCTGCGGAGCCGAGGCGGGTGAGGGCGTCGCCCGTGACGTAGGCCCCGTCGGTGATCTGCTCGACGTAGCCCTCGCGGCGCAGCATCCTCAGGAGGGTGGTCAGCCGCTCCGGGGTGAGGCCGGTGAGCCTGGCGAGTTCGGTGTCGGTGACTCCGGTGGTGTGCCGTGCCACGGTCTCCAGGACGCGCAGGGCGTCCTGGGCCGAGTGGTACGGCGCGGTCGGCTCGTGCTTCAGCGCCACGGTGGTCCCCCTGCGCTCGCTCTACAACTGGGCCGTATTGCGGACAGCGAATCTCTTCCACGATAACGGTCAAGCGGCTTGTTGTGAGCGGTTGTTGACGAGATTAAGACCCCGGCGCACGGCTCTCAGCAGGGGCGCAGGCACTCTGGCATATGCCACTGCCATGACCCGGCGCCGGGACCTCGCAGATTGACCGACGTTCAACTCCTGACGTCAGAGCACTGCGCTCAGAAATTCCCGGGTCCGGTCCTTCTCGGGGTCGCTGAAAATCTTCTCCGGCGGGCCGGCTTCGATGACCCGGCCGGAGTCGAACATCAGCACCTGGTCCGAGATGTCCCTTGCGAAGTTCATCTCGTGAGTCACGCAGAGCATGGTGATGTCGGTGGTGCGGGCGATGTCCCGCAGCACGTCGAGCACGCCCGCGACCAGCTCCGGGTCGAGCGCGGAGGTCACCTCGTCCAGGAGCAGCACCTGCGGCCGCATCGCCAGTGCCCGGGCGATCGCCACCCGCTGCTGCTGGCCGCCCGAGAGCTGGGTCGGACGGGCGCCCGCCTTGTCGGCGAGGCCCACCAGGTCGAGGAGTCCGCGCGCCCGCTCCTCCGCCTCGTCCTTGGACAGGCCGAGGACCGTGACCGGGGCCTCGGTGATGTTCCGCAGCACCGACATGTTCGGGAAGAGATTGAACTGCTGGAACACCATCCCGATCTTCTTGCGGACCTCACGGATCTGCTTCTCGGGAGCCGGGAAGAGCTGCTGGCCGTCGACGGTGATCGTGCCCTCCTCCGGCTTGGTCAGCGTCATCAGCAGCCTGAGGATCGTCGTCTTGCCGGAGCCGGACGGGCCGATCAGCGTGACGTGCTTGCCGGAGTTCACGGAGAAGTCGAGCCGGTCGAGGACCGTGTTCGAACCGAACCGCTTGGTGACGTGGTCGAAGCGGATCAGTTCGCTGCCGTCCACCGGCGGGTTGGCGCTCGCGTCGGGTTCTTTCATCAGAGGGGTGTCAGCGGACAAGGCGTCGCTCCAGGGCTCGTACGAGAAGGGAGGCCGGATAGGCGATGAAGATGAAGGCCACACCGATGACCGTCAGGGGCTCGGTGAACTGGAAGTGCTCCTGGGAGAACAGGCGCGCCTCGCCGAGCATGTCCATGACGGTGATCGTCATCAGGATCGGTGTGTCCTTGAGCATCGCGATGACGTAGTTGCCGAGGGCCGGGACGACCCGGCGGATCGCCTGCGGCAGCACCACGGCGGTCCAGGTGTGCCGCACCGGCAGGTTCAGCGCGGTGGCCGCCTCCCACTGGCCGGCCGGGACCGCCTCGATGCCGGCCCGGTAGACCTGCATCGTGTACGTCGAGTAGTGCAGCCCGATCGCGCAGATACCCGTGGTCAGCGCCGAGAACGTCACGCCCCACTCGGGCAGCACGTAGAAGAAGAAGAACAGCTGCACCAGCAGCGGGGTGTTGCGGATGAACTCCGTGACCACCCCGACCGGCCAGCGCACGAAGCGGCTCGGCGTGCGCATCAGCAGCGCCCACACCAGGCCCAGCGCGAACGAGATCAGCGAGCCGAGGGCCAGGATCTGCAGGGTGACCAGCAGTCCGTCCCAGAACTTCGGCATGAAGTCGGCGACAGCGCCCCAGTCCCATTTCATCCGAGCGAACCTCCCGCGCCCACGCCGGTCGTCTCAGGACGACGCAGCTCCTGCTCGGGCGTGCGCCCGACCGGCTTGCCCAGCCCTGCCTTGAGCTTGCGTTCCAGTCCCCGCATCCCTCGCGTCAGCAGGAACGCGATGACGAAGTAGATCAGCAGGACATACGTGTAGATCTCCGCGCTCTGCTGCAGCGCCAGGCGCACCAGGTTGGCGCTGAACGCCAGGTCGCCCATGCCCGTGACGGACACCAGCGCGGTGCCCTTGAGCAGCTCGATCAGCAGGTTGGAGAACGGCGGGATCATCTCCGGCACCGCCTGCGGCAGCAGGACCAGCCGCATCCGCTGCCAGGGCGTGAAGCTGAGCGCGATCCCGCCCTCCTTCTGCGCCGGGTCGACCGAGTTCAGCGCGCCGCGCACGATCTCGGCGCCGTACGCCCCGTAGGTCAGCCCGAGGGCGAGCGTGCCGGCCCACAGCGGGACCAGCTGCCAGCCGAACGCGACCGGCAGCACGAAGAACACCCAGAAGATCATGATCAGGGCGGAGGTCCCGCGGAACACCTCGGTGTAGAGGCCCGCGAGGAAGCGGACGATCCACAGCCGGTGGGTGCGGGCCATACCGACCCCGAAGGCGACCGCCGCGGCCACCAGTCCGCTCAGGACCAGCAGCTGGACGGTGATCCAGATTCCGTGAAGTACGAGTTCCCAGAGTCCCGAGGTCATCCGCCGCACAGCTCCTTCGCGGTCAGATCGGTCATCTCGGCCTTGGTGAAGCCGAACGGCCGCAGAATGCGGAAGAGTTCGCCGCTCTTCTTCAGCTTGTGCAGCTCGACGTTGAAGGCGTCGCGCAGCTTGGTCTCGGTCGGCCGGAAGGCGAAGGCGCCGCCGTCGACATGGGGCTTGCTCTTGACGAGCGGCGCGAAGGCCTTGGTCGCCTCGGCCTTGGCGGACTTCTTGACGACTTCCCGGGTGGTGAGCGCCGTACCGGCGAACACGTCGACGCGCCCGGCCTCGACGGCGTTCAGCCCCGCCACCTGGTCCGGCACGATCAGGATGTCGCTCTCCTTGTAGCCCGCCTCGACGGCGTACTGGATCTCCGCATATCCGGTCCCGGTGGCGAACTTGGCCTTCTTGGCGACGATGTCCTTGTAGTCGTGCAGCCCCTTCGGGTTCCCCTTCCGCACGATGAAGGAATCGAGCATCTGGTAGTCCGGGTCGGCGAAGATGACCTGCTGGCAGCGCTCGGGATTGACGTACATCCCGGCCGCCACGACATCGAACTGCTGCGAGTTCAGCCCCGGAATCAGCGACCCGAACTCGGTCGGCACGGGCTGCACCTTGTCCACGCCCAGCCGTTTGAAGATGACCTTGGCCAACTCCGGCGCCTCGCCGGTCAGTTCGCCGTTCTTGTCGATGTACCCGAAGGGGATCTCACCCGCGATGCCCAGCCGTACGACACCTGCCGCCTTCAGCCGGTCGAGCAGATCCCCGCCCTCCGTCGTCGAGGCGGTCGCCACACGACTGCAGCCCGCAGCTCCCAGCACACCGAGCGCCGCCACCCCCGCGAGCAGCGACCGGCGTGTGGTCCCGGGCGTTTCTCTGTCGTTCTCGTTCCCAATTGGTGGAGCCATGGCGGCGCGGCTACCCGAGAGCATGCGATGTATGCACCATGGGATGCATGGCTGACCGCTACATCGAAGTCTCGCTGGTCAAGCGCGGAATCTCCTGCACGGCAAAACTGCTGGACGACCGCGCCCCCGTCACCTGCGCGGCCGTGTGGGACGCCCTTCCCCTGGGCAGCGACGTCTACCACGCGAAATACGCCCGCAACGAGATCTACGCCCTGTTCCCACCATTCGCGACAACCGAGCCACCCCTGGAAAATCCGACAGTCACCCCGATTCCCGGAGATCTCTGCTATTTCTCCTTCGCGGGAACGGAACTCGGCACCAAGGCATACGGCTACGACCGCGAGGTCCGCGCCGGTACGACCGTCGTCGACCTCGCCCTCTTCTACGAACGCAACAACCTGCTGCTGAACGCCGACGTCGGCTGGGTGCCGGGCATCGTGTGGGGCCAGATCGTCGAGGGCCTCGCGGAGATGGCTGAGGGGTGCAACGACCTGTGGCGGTCGGGGGCGGCAGGGGAGACGCTCAGCTTCCGGCGGCACCCGGGATAGAAACAGCCGATCCTCGTGCAGACTTGGGCCATGTCGAACACGATCGCCGGCCTGCTCGGTGGTGTCGTCGGAGCGCTGATCTCGGCCCTCGCCATGTTCCTCGGACCGTTGGCCCATCAGCGGCAGGCGGCTCGGCACGAGAGGGACCGGGCGGGTCGTGAGGAGATCCGGATCCAGCTGCAGCGGGTCGCCCGGGTGCGTACGGCGATGCGCGACTGGCACGACTTCCTCAACAACGTCCTCGCCGACCTGGACGCCGGCCGCTCCGTGGACGCGGAGCGGTTCGTCTCGGAGTCCAAAGCCATGAAGAAGGAGGCGAGAGCGGCTTCCGACGAGCTTCTGGGCGGCGGACTCTGGCTCGGATCACAACAGTTCGGCGCCTTCGACCAGGTGACGGGCGTGCTGCGCACCTTCACCAGCGGGATCACCGACAGGGACGGTCACACGCTGCGCGCCGATGAGCTGCCGCGTGAGCGGGTGCACGGCTGGAGAGAGAGCCTCTTCAGCTCAAGGGCAGAGCTGAACGAAAGACTCCTGGCCTATGTCGACCGGCTGCAGGGCACGCCGGTCGACATGATCGACACCGCAGGGCCGGTCAGGCGGCCGGGGGAGTGATCCCCGCCTCGTACAGCGCATGCGCCGCCCGCAGCACCAGACCGTCGCGGTGCCGCGCCCCCACGAGCTGCAGACCGATCGGCAGACCGTCCCCGTCCGTCCCGACCGGGACGGTCGCCGCCGGCTGCTGGGTCATGTTGAAGGGGTAGGTGAACGGGGTCCACCCGGTCCAGCGCCGGTGGCCGGAGCCCTTCGGCACCTCGGCGCCCGCCTCGAACGCGGTGATCGGGAGCGTCGGGGTGACGAGGAGGTCGTAGGACTCGTGGAAGCGGCCCATGCGGCGGCCGAGTTCCATGCGGACGTCGACCGCGGCGAGGTAGTCGAGGGCGGAGAGGCGGGCGCCCGTCGCGCAGATCTCCCTCAAACCAGGGTCGAGCAGCTTGCGCTGTTCGGGGCCCAGTTGCTGGGTCACCCGGGCCGCCCCGGAGAACCACAGGGCGTGGAAGGCGTCCACCGGGTCGGTGAAGTCGGGGTCGGCCTCGGTGACGTACGCGCCGAGTTCGGCCAGCCGCTCCACCGCCCGGCGTACCGCGGCCGCCACCGCGGGCTGCACCGCCACCTGGCCGCCGAGGGACGGCGAGTAGGCGATCCGCAGGCCCTTCACCCCGCCGGACAGTCCGGCGACGAAGGAGTCCGGCGCGGCGGGCAGCGCCGACCAGTCGCGGTGGTCGGGCACCCCGATCACGTCCAGGAGCAGCGCCGCGTCCGCCGCGTCCCGGGTCATCGGGCCGACGTGGGCCAGGGTGCCGAAGGCGCTCGCCGGGTAGAGCGGGACGCGGCCGTACGTCGGCTTCAGGGCGAAGATGCCGCAGAAGGCCGCCGGGATACGGACGCTGCCGCCGCCGTCCGTGCCCAGCGCCAGGGGCCCCGCGCCCAGCGCCACGGCCGCCGCCGCGCCGCCGCTGGAGCCGCCCGCGGTGCGGGTCGGATCGTACGGATTGCGGGTGACCCCGGACCGCGGCGAGTCCGTGACGCCCTTCCAGCCGAACTCGGGGGTCGTGGTCTTGCCGATGAACACGGCTCCCTGCCCGCGGAGGCGGGCGACGGAGGGGGCGTCCTCGCCCCAACCACCGCGCTCGGAAATCGTCTTGGAGCCCTTGAGGGTGGGGGCGCCGCGCAGCAGGATGATGTCCTTGACCGTGGTCGGGACCCCGTCCACCAGCCCCCTCGGTTCGCCGCGCCGCCATCGCTCCGTCGACTCCCGGGCCTGCGCGAGGGCCTCGTCGGCGAGCAGCCGCACGAAGGCGTTCACCTCCGGCTGGATCCGCTCGGCCCGCTCCAGCGCGGCCCGTGTGACCTCCTCCGGACTGAACTCGCCCTTGCGGTAGCCCTCGACGATCCGTACGGCGGTCAGCTCGGTGAGGTCGAGGTCGAGGTCCGTCATCTGCCCTCCATCGCTCGGCGGTTCAGCGTCCTGGTACGTACCCGCGCTTCTTGTCCACCACGTTCAGCAGAGGTCTGCCCGCCTCCCAGCGCTCGTACAACTCCACGAACTGAGTGCCGAGTTGATCACGCCAGCCGATCGTGTCACCGCTCATGTGCGGGGACACGATCAGGCCCGGGCACTCCCACAACGGGCTGTCGGGGGTGAGGGGTTCGTGCTCGAAGACATCCAGCGCGGCGCCCGCGATCCACCGCTTGGCCAGCGCCTGGGCGAGCGCGTCCTCGACGACCAGACCGCCGCGCCCGATGTTGATGAAGCGCGCGGAGGGCTGCATCACCCCGAAGCGGCGCGCGTCGAACATGCCGTGCGTCTGCTCGGTGAGCGGGGCGGCCGCGATCACCCAGTCGGCGCGGGCGATCAGCCGGTCGAGGTCGTTCGGGCCGTAGATGCCGGTGTGCGGAGTGCGCCCGACGATCGCCGTCGTCATGTCGAGCGCCTTGAGGGTGCGGGCGATCGTACGGCCGATGGGCCCGGAACCGACGACGCACGCGCGCGTGCCCGCGACCCGCTGCGTCTCGCGGTGCCGCCAGGTCCGCTCCCGCTGCAGCTCCCAGGTCCGCGGCAGGTCCTTGGCCATGGTGAGGACGAGCGCGGCGACGTACTCGGCGATGGGCTGGTCGAAGACACCGCGCGCATTGGTGACCACGGTGTCGGAGGCGGCGAGTTCCGGGCACATCAGATGATCCACGCCCGCGCTCGCCGTGTGCACCCAGCGCGGCCGCGGGCCCTCGCCCGGCCACGCGGAACGTACGGCCCGGGAGGCGAAGTCCCAGACGAGCAGGACGTCCGCGTGCGGCAGGCGCTCGGCGAGGGTCGACTCGTCCGCGTGCTCGATCCGCGCGCGGCCGGTGAGTCTGCCGAGGCGGGGCAGTGGGTCGGTGTCCAGGACGAGAAGCGTCGGGGTGGTCATGCGGAAAGCCGTTTCTACGGGAGGTTGCGGCCGTCTGACATGCGAGGTTTGACCACGCTCGCACCCGAACCTACCTTCGTCAACACGGGTGCGATGGGGGGTCCGTTGCTCCGCTGTTTCTCACCGTGAGGCGGTGGTCGCCATGGGCGCCATGGACGTTTCCTTCCTCGGTGGACCACTGCCCCAGCGCGGTGTGGGTGTGGTCGCCCCCTTCGACTTCGCTCTGGACCGCGAGCTGTGGCGCTGGGTCCCGGACGAAGTCTCGCTGCATCTGACGCGAACGCCGTTCGTGCCGGTCGAGGTGAGCCTCGACCTGGCCCGGCTGGTCAGCGAGCACGAGACGCTGGACGACGCGGTCCGCACGCTGAACGCGGTCGCGCCGGAGGTCGTCGCGTACGCCTGCACCTCCGGCAGCTTCGTCGGCGGAATCGCCGGGGAGCGCGCGATGTGCGCGGCGATGACCCGTGCCGGTGCGATCCCGTCCGTCACCACCTCGGGCGCCCTGCTGGAGGCCCTGGTGGCGCTCGGCGCCCGGCGGGTGGCACTGGTGACGCCGTACACCGTGTCGGTGACGCGCGCACTGGAGGAGTACGTCGCCGAGGCCGGCATCAAGGTCACCGGACGCGCGTACATGGGCCTGACCCGGCACATCTGGAAGGTCCCGTACCGCGATGTGGTCGCCATGGCCCACAAGGCCGTACGACGGCCGGCCGACGTCCTGTTCATCAGCTGCACCAACCTCCCGACCTACGACGTCATCCCGCAACTGGAGGCCGAACTGCGCATCCCGGTGATCTCGGCCAACCAGGTGACGATGTGGGCTGCGCTGTCCCGACTGGGTACCCGGGCGGTGGGACCGTATCAGGCGCTGATCGATCCGGCGGCGCGCTCCGGACCCGTACTGCCACAGCTCCCGGACGGTGAACAGCAGCAGGAAGGCAGGTCATGACGGCACTCGGATTCCTCTATCCCGGCCACTCCGCCGAGGACGAATACCCACGCATCGAGCAGTTGCTCGGCAGCAACATCCGCCTCGACGTCGTCCACACCGACATCGGCGAGGACGCCCACCGGGTGGACGCGTTGCGGGAGATGGGCTCGGCCGAGCGGCTCGCGGCGGGGGTCGAGGAGCTGCGCATGGGGGGCGCGGAGTCGGTGGTGTGGGCATGCACCAGCGGGAGCTTCGTCTACGGCTGGGAGGGCGCCCAGGAGCAGGTGCGCGCCCTGGCCCGGGCGGCCGGGCTGCCGGCTTCGTCGACGTCCTTCGCCTTCGTGCACGCGCTGCATGAGGTCGGGGCGCGGCGGGTGGCGGTCGGGGCGACGTACCCCGAGGACGTGGCCGGACTGTTCGCGGACTTTCTGCGGGCGGGGGGTGCGGAGGTGACGTCCGTGCGCGGTGCCGGGATCATCACGGCGGCGGAGGTCGGGACGTGGGGGGAGGCGGAGGTGTTGCTGCTGGCTCGCGAGGCCGATAGGGCGGATGCGGAGGCGGTTCTGCTGCCGGATACGGCGCTGCACACTGCTGCGCACATTCCGGCGCTGGAGAAGGAGCTGGGGAAGCCGGTTCTCACCGCCAACCAGGTCACTGTGTGGGAGGCGTTGCGGCTGGCGGATCGGCGGGTGAATGCGCCGATGCTGGGGGCGTTGTTCACTCGGGAGCCGATCGTGCAGGTCTGAGGGTTCCCGCCCCCACCGCCCCTACCGGTCCCGTACCGGGGGCCGGCCCCCGGGCCTCCGCTCCTCAAACGCCGGAGGGGCTGGATGGGGCGGCCCCCGGGGAATAAACGGAGAGTGCCTCCTGTTAAGGGCTTGCGGATACGACGTCGCAGCTAACAGGAGGCATCCACCGTGACGGCAGACGAGATCCGGGGCACCGCGCAGGGCACTGCGCCCGTACCCCTCTCCGTACTGGACCTGGTGACCGTCGGCGCGGGCCGGACCGCCGGCGACGCCCTGCGCACGAGCGTCGCCCTGTCCCGTCTCGCGGAGGCCCGTGGCTTCCACCGGTACTGGGTCGCCGAGCACCACTCCATGCCGGGTGTCGCCTCCTCGTCCCCCGCCGTGATCCTCGCCCACCTCGCCGCCCACACCGAACGCATCCGGCTCGGTTCCGGCGGTGTCATGCTCCCCAACCACGCGCCGCTCGTCATCGCCGAGCAGTTCGGCACGCTGGAGGCCATGGCTCCGGGCCGCATCGACCTGGGCCTCGGCCGCGCCCCCGGCACGGACGGCGCCACCGCCGCGGCCCTGCGCCGCACGGACCGCCTGAACGAGGGCGCCGACGACTTCCCCGAGCAGCTGGCGGAGCTCACCCGCTTCCTGGACGACGACTTCCCGGACGGTCACCCGTACCGCCGTATCCACGCCGTGCCCGGCCCGATCCAGTCGACCTCCCCCGGCGGTGTCCAGTCCCCCCACCGCCCGCCGCTGTGGCTGCTCGGCTCCTCCGGCTTCAGCGCCCGCCTGGCCGGCGTCCTCGGCCTGCCCTTCGCCTTCGCGCACCACTTCTCGGCGCAGAACACCATCCCGGCGCTGGACCTGTACCGCGAGTCCTTCCGGCCCTCCGCCGTCCTGGACGCCCCCTACGCCCTCATCGGCGTCTCCGCGCTCGCCACCGACGACGAGAGGGAGGCCCGCCGCCAGGTCCTGGCCGCCGCCCTCAACATGGTCCGCCTGCGCACCGGCCGCCCCGGCCTCGTCCCGACCCCCGAGGAGGCCGAGGCCTACGAATTCAGCCCGATGGAGAGGGAGTTCGTCGACTCCTGGAACGCCAACGTCATCCACGGCACCCCGGACGAGGTCCGCACCGGCCTCGACGACCTCCAGAAGCGCACCGGCGCCGACGAGTTGATGATCACAGGCAACGCCCACAGCGGAGACGTACGACTGCGCTCGTACGAACTCATCGCGCAGGCTTACGGCTTCCCGACCGCCTGATCCCGCACGTGACTGCGGGGCCGAGTGGTCCGGCGCCGTGATCCGGGCGGGATGCCTGGGTGGAGGGCCGGGGGGACGGATTGGCCTGCGCTCGTGTGACCTGCCGGCGTCATGTCTTCGGGGAGTCGTCCGTTTGATGTTGGGCGCGCGGCCGGGAGTGGGCCGGTTCGGTGGTGTGGTCCGGCGACTGGTCTGGCTGAGGGGCCGGGGGATTGGCGTGCGTTCGCGTGACCTGCCGGCGCCAGGTCTTCGGGTCGTCGTCCGCTTGATGTTGGGCGCGTGACTGCGGGGCCGAGTGGTCCGGCGCCGTGATCCGGGCGGGATGCCTGGGTGGAGGGCCGGGGGGGCGGATTGGCCTGCGTTCGTGTGAACTGCTGGCGTGTGTCTTCGGGTTGTCGGCCGTGCGATGTTCGGTTGCGCGGGCGGGGCGAGAGGTTCGCGGATGCGGTTCGGTGGGATGGCCGGGCGTGGGGGTCGGGGGCGGTCGGGACGGCGCTTGCGCGAACTTGCCTTACGGGGCTACGAGTTGCCGATCAGGGGTTCCTCGGCCCGTGGCCGGGGGCCGAGCAGTTCCGAGATGCGGTCCGGTGACACCGGTCGTGAATACAGCCACCCCTGGCCGGTGTCGCAGCCGATGCGTCGCAGGCGGGATGCCTGTGCCGATGTCTCCACGCACTCCGCGGTGACCGTGATGCCCAGGCGGTGGGCGAGCTGGATCATCGCCTCGACGACGACCTCGTCGGCCGGGTTCGGCGGGACGGCGCCCTCCTTGTCGCTCTCGTACTGGAAGCCCCGTACGAAGGAGCCGTCCAGCTTCAGGACCGACACCGGCAGTCGGCTGAGGTACGCCAGGTTCGAGTAGCCCGTGCCGAAGTCGTCGATCGCGATGCCGACGCCCATGCCGCTGAGGGCCTGGAGGGCTTGCAGGGGGCGGCCCGCCGAGCCCATCACTGCGGACTCCGTGAGCTCCAGCTGGAGCAGATGGGGCGCGAGCCCGGTCTCGGCGAGCGTCTCGGCCACGTCGGCCACCAGATCCGAGTCCCAGACCTGACGCACCGCCACATTGACGCTCACGAACAACGGCGGCTCCTCCGGGTGGTCCACCTGCCAGCGACGCGCCTGCCGGCAGGCGGTGCGCAGGATCCAGCGGCCCAGCGGCACGATCGAGCCGTCTTCCTCCGCCAATCCGATGAACCGATTCGGCGTCAGCATGCCGAACTGAGGATGGTTCCAACGGACCAGGGCTTCGACACCGCGCAGCCGCCCGTCCTCCATCCCCACCAACGGCTGGTATTTGAGAACGAATTCGTCGCGTTCAATGGCGGGACGGAGTGTTGAGGCGAGGGCCTGGCGGGTCATGCGGTGGGCGTTGCGCTCAGGGTCGAAGAGCGTCCAGCGGGCCTTTCCGTCGGCCTTCGCCCAGTAGAGCGTGGTGTCGGCCGCCTGCATCAGGGCGGTGGCGGTGGTGTCGGCCGCGCGCCGCTCCACCACACCGATCGACGCCGACACCGACACCCGCTGCCCGGCGAGGTCGAACGGCGCCTGCACCGCCTCCAGCACCGCCTCCGCCAGATCGGCGAGTTGCTCCGTGCCTGTGGAGTCCTCCACCAGCAGGGCGAACTCGTCACCGCCGAGTCTCGCCACCAGCGGGGCGCTCGTTCTGCCGTAACCCGCCTCGTCGGCGCAGCGCGTGAGGCGTTCGGCCACGGCGGCCAGCAGCCGGTCGCCGACGCGATGGCCGAGCGTGTCGTTGACGGCCTTGAAGCCGTCCAGGTCGAGATAGCACAGCCCGATCCGCCCGGTGCCGCTCTCCTCGTACGACTCCGCCTCCAGCGTGGCCGTCAGCCGCTCGAAGAACAGGGTGCGGTTGGGCAGCCGGGTCACCGGATCGTGCATCTGCAAGTGCCGCAACCGGCCCTGGAGTTCACGGTTGGCGCTGATGTCGGTGAGGCACACCAGGACGCACCCGTCCTGACCGAGGGGGGTGACGGAGACCTGCACCCACACCGAATGCCCGTCGGGGTGCTTCAGTCGGCGCGTGCAGCGCAGTCTGGCCTCGCGGCCGCGCAGCACCTCGCGGTACGCGTGCCAGGTGCGGGCGTCGGACGCCAGGTCCACCAGGTCGGCGGCGAGGCGGCCGGCCAACTCCTCGGGCGCGCTGCCGAACAGGGCGCCGAACCCGTCGTTGGCGCTGACCACCAGCCCCTCGCGGTCGACGACCGCCATGGCCAGCGGCGCAGCCGTGAAGACCGAGCGGTACGCAGGCGACTCCGTGCGAGTCGTCAGCGGCTCGGTACGAGGAGACGCATAGTTGTTACTCTCTGTTACAGCGCCCCGGTCGAGGTCTGCCGCGGGCGCCGGCCCTTCGGACGTTCCGCTCACCGCTCGCTCCCGCAGTGCACTCGATCTCTGTCCGTGCCGGAAAGTGTGCCGATCATAGAGGCAGACCCAAGGGCCTTCCACCCCACGCCCAGTGTCCCGGATCGAGCGGCACTTCTGACAGATCGTTTCTGCCCGCGGCTGGACGGGTCGTTGGGGCGCCTGACCGCTTGTGACGTTCCGTGAGCGTTTCGGGGGTGTCGGCTCTGATCGGGCCTCGTGACCGAGTCACTCTTCTGGGGCAGGCGAACAGGGCGTAATACGACAAACTGACACAGGCTGGGTGCGGTGTCCCGAGTACCGCCCCCGGAGGTCCCTGTGCCGTGTCAGTCCCCCCTCAAGGATTTCAGGGGTTCCCGACTGCGCAGCACTGCCGCCGTGTTCACCACCCTGTCGGCGCTCGCCGCGACCTCGCTGGTGACCGGGCCGTCGATCGCCGAACCGTTCTCGGCGGTCCCGTGCGCACTGCAGCGCACCGACGCCCATCACTCGGAGGGACTCGACACCTGGAACGCCGCATATCCGCGGCCGACCCGCGCGCTGAACGCCGTGATGATCTTCCTGTCCTTCCCGGACGCCGTCCCGCGGACCACGCCCGCCCAGCTGACCGCCGACCACTTCCCGGCCACCAGCCGCTACTTCGAACGAGCCTCCTACGGCAGGTTCACCCTCCATCCGCATCCGCTGCGGCACTGGATCCGGATGCCGAAGCCGTCCACGGCGTACGCCATGAAGCGGGACTGGAACGCCGAGCACCGGTCCGCGTACCTGCACGACGCGCTCGCCGTCGCCGACCCGCAGGTCGACTTCTCCCGCTACGACATCGTCTACTTCGTCGCCGACCCGGACGCGCCCGGCGTGGACTCGGACGCGACGAAGGTCGTCAACCTGGACACTCCGCTCAGGGCCGACGGCACGGACATCCGCCGGGTCGTGACGGTGTTCGAGAAGCACCCGCCGGACCGGCTCGTGCTGGCCCACGAGACCGGACATGTCTTCGACCTGCCGGATCTGTACCACCGGCCCGACGACGGCAAGGGCGACTGGGACACCTATGTCGGGGACTGGGATCTGATGGGCAGCCAGTTCGGGCTGGCGCCTGACCTGTTCGGCTGGCACAAGTGGAAGCTGGGGTGGCTGGCGCCGCGGCAGGTGGTGTGTGTGCGGGAGGCGGGTGTCACGCGGCTGACGCTGGAGCCGCTGGGTGCCTCGCCGGGGGCTGCGGTCAGGGGGGTGGCGGGGCCGCCGGCCTTCGGGCTCGGGCGCGGCGTGAAGCTCGCGGTGGTGCGGACCGGCCACGACAGCGTGCTCGCCTTCGAGGCGCGCGGGCCGGTCGGCAACGATACGGCGGCCTGCCGGTCGGGGGTCCTCGTGTACCGGGTGCGCGGCGGTGCGCAGTCCGGCGGCGGCCCGATCGAGGTGATCGACGCCCACCCGCACACGGAGGCGTGCTGGGAGAACTCCGTCTACCCACCCCTCGCGGACGCCCCGGTCGCCCTGGGCGAGACCTTCACAGTTCCGGGGGAGGGGATCCGGGTGGACGTGGAGGGGCGGACGGTTTCGGGGGCCTGGACGGTGAAGATCACGGCCGGCGGCTGACTTCTTCGCCCGGCGACCACGCCGGCCGGCTGGTTTCTCGGGCCTGCGGCGGCGTCCGGCGGGCTTCTTCGGCGTGCGGTTACGGTAGCCGCCGGTGAAGGGGGGTGGGTGGCGGAGCCCTCGCCGCGCGTGGTCTCACGGTCGGGGGCTGGCTTCTTCACCCTGCGGCCACGACAGCAGCCGGTGTAAGGGGGGTGTGGGTGGCGAAGCCCCCACCGCGTGCGGCGAAGCCGCGCAAAAACAACGATGGCGAGGCCGGTTCGCGCTTTCCGCGAACACGCCTCGCCATCGCCATCGTGCGCCGCCAGGGACTCGAACCCCGGACCCGCTGATTAAGAGTCAGCTGCTCTAACCAACTGAGCTAGCGGCGCCTGCTGACGTCGTAGACCTTAGCATCCTGATCGGCAGGAGGAAAAATCGATATGCGCACCGCCGCGCGGGCCGCCCGTACGGCGGCCCAGAGCAGGATCTCGGGGCCCGGCAGCCAGGGGTGACGGGTGTCCGGGGCGACCAGCCAGCGGGAGTCGGGGGAGGTCGGCGGGGTGGTCGCGAGCAGGGGTGGGACGGTCACCGCGTCGCCGTTGCCGTGGCACAGCAGCGGCGGGATCGCTCCCGTGCGGCCGAACTCCTCCCAGCGCAGCAGCGAGGGCAGCCGCTGGGCCGTGCCGGGCGCGGCGAACAGGAGCATCCGGCCCCGGAAGGACGCCACCGGACCGGAGCCCGGCCCCTCGTCCCACAACCGGTCGACCATCCGGCGCGCGAAGACCGCGGGCGCACTGACGACGTCGAAGGCCGTGCCGCACGGGAGCACCACCGGGGCGTCGGCGTGCTCCTTCCAGAGGGCGAGCGTGCTGCGCGGGTACGCCCCTGCCGAGGCGAGCCAGGCGGCTCCGTCCGCGGTGACTCCGCTGATGTCGTAGCGGTCGGAGAACAGGTCGGTGCGTTCGCTGCTCATGACATCTATGTCTACCGGCTGTGAACGCACCGCTCCCCACGGTTGCCGGAAACCGGGACAGGTGGGAGAAGGGAGGAGTATCTTGCCCGCCTGGCATATGCCAAAGCGAAGTGGACCGTGTTCACACCGGGTCCGCGGAGCCCCGCCCTTCGGCCCCGCTCATCAGGTCCCGTCCGTACTCGACCATCTTCTTGGCATAGTCCTCGGTCCACTCGGCGCGTTCCGCGATGTCCGCCGGCGTCAGCCGGTCGAACCGCCGCGGGTCCGCCAGCTGCGCGGCCGCCATCGCCTGGAACTCCACCGCCCGGTCGGCCGCGGCGCGGAACGCCTGCGCCAGCTCCGTGGAGCGGGCCAGCAGCGCCCGCGGATCGTCGATCGACTCCAGGTCGAAGAAGTGCTCAGGGTCGGAGGCCGCCTCCGCGGGCTCGAAGAGCAGGGGCGCGGGGCGTAGCCGCGGTTCGTTCCGACGCGGCGTGGGCTCCGCCATGTCTTCTCCTCCTCGTACGTCGCAATCGACCCGTCCGGGGATGGGGCCACCGTCCATTGTCCCGCGGCCACGCAAGTGGGCCCGGGACCCCGGGTCTCTCAAGGTCTGAACGCCACCCGATGTTCCCCGAGCCGCGCCGGCACCGCGGTCACTGCTGCCGGCTCACCCGGTGCTCGGCCGGCCGTGCCGACACCGCCTGGTGGGCCTCCCAGCCGTCCGGGGCTGTATCCGTTGGCCGCCTCGGACGGCGTGCCGGCCTCCGGTCGGCGGGTACGTGGGGCGGGGCCTGATGGGAGTAGCGCGGTTTCCGGTGTTTCGGTCATGGCTGCCAGCTCACCCGGTGCTCGGCCAGCCGTGCCAGCACCGCGTGGTTGGCCTCCCAGCCGTCCGGGAACTTCACCAGCGTTCCCAGCTGCACCGGCTCCGTGGACGGGTAGTCGTCCAGGAGCTCGCTCACCCCCGCCCGGCAGACCACGATGCATGCGTGGCGGTGGCGGGAGGCGAGGACGCACAGGCGGCCTGTTTCCAGGTGGAAGGCGGTGGCGTCGGGGCGGCCGGAGAGGGGGTGGAGGACCACCGTGACGTCGTATTCGCGGCCTTGGAGGCGGTTCGCCGTATCGACCGTGACGTCCGTGACGCCCAGCTCCGCGAGTGCCGCGCGGACGGCCGCCGCCTGGTCGCGGTGGGCCGTGCCGACGGCGATCCGGTCGGCGGTCAGCGGCGCGGGCTCCTCGGGTGCGCGCTCCGAGGTCGCCGCACCGCCTCGGTCCAGCAGCCGGCGTACGACGGTCGCCACCGCCCGCACCGCCTCAGGGTCGGTGCGCGGGGTGTGCCGGGCGGGCAGCTCCAGCAGGCCCCAGCCCGACTCGGCCGCCTCGTCGATCACCCGGTCGGGGCCGGAGCCGTCGGACGGGACGGCGAAGGAGAGGCCGCGGTCGCCGTGGTCCGTGCCGCTGCGGAAGCGCGTGTACGGGTAGAAGGCGTCCGAGACCAGGGGAGCCGCTGAGGCCGGGAGGCGCCAGGACACCGGCAGGCGGTGCTGCGGCAGGTCGGGGTTGTGGGCCAGGAGGGTGGTAACGGCGGAGGCCGAGGGGTCGTACGACAGCCCCGCCCACTGCTCGCTGCCCACGATGGAGAAGGGGTCGAGCTGGCCCGGGTCGCCCACGAAGAGTGCCCGCTCGAACAGCCCCGCCACGGCGAGCAGCGCGTCCGAGCGCATCTGGTACGCCTCGTCCACGATGGCGTGCCGCCACGGCTCGTCGACCTTCACATGTGCCCACTTCGCGGCCGTGGAGACGACGACCGAGAGGCCGGTCAGGTCGCCCGCCTTCGCCGACTTGCGGACGTTCGGCAGGTCGTCGAGTGCCTTGTCGTAGGGGTCCGTGTCGCTGCTGTGGAGACGGCCGACCGGGAGTTCCCCGTTCTTCTCCGCGAGCCGCAGCACGAGGTCGTCGACCTGGGCGTTCGTCTGGGCGACGATCATCAACGGGCGTCCCGCATCGGCCAGTTCGAGGGCCGCACGGACGACGAGCGTGGACTTTCCGGCGCCCGGCGGGGAGTCGACGACCACGCCCCGGTGGGTGCCGTGCAGGGTGTCGCGGAGGATGGCGTCGGTGGCCTCGGCGGCCAGGGCGCCGGGGTCGAAGGCGGTGGTGGTCACAGGACGTCCTCCGCGGTCAGGGGATCGGCGGCCTCCGCGGCGGCCTCGCCCGGCGGTCCGCCGTGCGTCCACGGAGTCTCCTCCGGGTCGGGCAGCTTCGGGCCGCCGCGCTGCTCGTGCTCGAAGAGCGTGAAGCACAGCCGGTCGCCCTTCTCGGGCACCGAGCCTGCCTCGGGCTCCTTGCCGCGGCCCATCTTGTCGACGACGCGCAGCACGAGCAGATCCTCCGCCTCACGCCCGACGAACTCCGCCGCCTGCGGCTTGCCGCCCAGCGAGCGGTACACCTTGACCCGCTCGCCCAGGTGCGGACGGTCCTCCGTCCGTACGGTGACCAGCGGGCGGGGGCTGGGCCGCTTGCCCTCGCTGTACGCCATCACGACGTCCGTCACCTCCCCTGCGAACGCCTCCCCGGACAGCCGCCGCCCCGCCATCACCAGCGGATCGTCGAGCGCCTCCTGGGCCTCCAGCCGGGCCTGTTCGCGCTCGCGCGCGGCGAGCTTGTTGGCGGCGGTGACCGCGTCGTCACGGCGCGGCTGCGGCGGCTCACCCGCGACGATCCGGTCACGGTGGCCGGTGAACGACCAGCGGTCGCGCGTCCACCGCTCCTCGACGTGCGCCCCGTCGGGCAGCGCCCGCATCAGGTCGAGGCCGTGCCAGACCTTCTCCCAGGTGGGCAGGGTGCGGCTCAGCACCAGCTCGCGGATCTCCCGCTCGGCGGCGGTCAGTTCACCGAGCCGGTCGTCCGCCTCCAGACCGTCCTCGGCGGCGGCGAAAGCCGTACGCGCGCGGTCGTAGCGCTCGATCGCGGGCGCGAGCAGCTTGTTGTCGAACGCCGGGTCGGTGGCCGGTCCGGCGGGCGGGCAGAGCAGCTGGCCCTTGGCGTCGCGGGCCAGCTCGGCGTGCAGGGCGGCCTCGGCGCCCGTCGAGCCGTCCGGAGGATCGATCCAGGCGAGCAGGGCGCCCAGGTGCTGGTCCTCCAGCGTGGACTGACCGGTCGCCCAGTGCCGGGACAGGACGTCCGTCATCGCCAGCAGGAGGGAGGAGCCGGGAACGCGGGCACGCTCCCCGAAGTGCGTCAGCCAGCGGCCGAGCAGCGGCACGCGCGGGGGAGCGGGATACGGGGTCTCCGGGTCCTGTTCCGCCGTACGCCTGAAGCGCATGGAGCGGCCCAGCAGCCGTACGAAGTCGACACCCGCGCGGCTCGGCACGATCAGCTGCGGGGCGTCCGCGCACAGTTCGACCTCGACCTTGACCCGCTTGCCGGTCTCCGGGTCGGTCTCGTTCCGCTCGGCGGCCTCCACGTCCTGCGCGTACGCGTCGAGATACGGCAGGACGACATCGGCCAGCTCGGCCAGGAACGCGAACCTGAGGTCACGGTCGCGCGGTTGCGGCACGGCCAGCAGGCGCGGCGCGTCCCGGTCGGTGCCCACCAGCGCGCCGAGCGGGGCGCCGGCCTCGCCCGCCGTGGTGAGCGGCACGAAGACGAGGGGCCGCTCGGACAGATGCCGGTGCCGGACGGTGGCGGCGGGCTGGGCGCGGCCGGTGCGACAGGCTTCCAGCCGGGCGAGCGTCGTGATCAGCGACACGGGGGCTCCTCCGAACAGGGGGCCGGGACCAGGTCGTGGGGGCTCGGGGCGCGGTGGGGCGGCGCCAGAACGGCCGGAGGTGGGGACGCCGTCAACACCCGGTCCCTCCTGTCGTGGCATCCGCCGGGACCTGCGGCCCGCAGTTCTGCAGCGCCTCGGCGCGCAGCCGGGCCGCCCTCCGCAATGCCATCACCGCTGGATCCTCCGGGTCTCCGGTTTCTTCCCGAGCCGCGGACAGGACCTCCTCGACCGTCGTCAGGCCGCCCAGTTCGGCGCGGACCGAGCGGCCCAGGGACGTCACCGCGCCGGCCGCGCGGGAGCGGTCGCGGCAGTGGAAGGCCAGCTCGCAGGCGGAGAGGCACTCGGGTGCGTATGTCGCCGGGACCGACTCCACGGCCGAGGTCAGCTCTTCGGCGGGCAGCTCCGGGGAGAAGCAGGTGCCCTCGGGGAGCGTGTCGGCGATGTCCTCGATACGGGTGAGACGGGCCAGCTGGCGGCCGGTGACCGCGCGCTGCTTGCGCACGTCGACGGCCGAGGCGGTCGGGAGGTTGGAGAAGTCCTTGGGGCAGACCAGGAGGATCCGGTGCCGTACCTCGGGGGCGGGGTCGAGGCGGGCGGCGACCTCTTCCAGTGCCAGCACGTACACCGCTGCCTGGCGTGCCGCCGCGCCCACCTTCGCCGGGTCCGCGGAACCGTCCAGCATCGGGAAGGACTTGATCTCCACGACCGTCCAGCTGCCGTCGGGGTGCACCACCACGGCGTCCGGCTCCAGGAACGCGGGGGAGCCCGCCACGTCGAGCGCGAGCATCGGGTGGTCGAGGAGCGTCCAGTTGCCGGCGGCCGCGGTGGCCTCGCGCAGCGCCAGCGCCGTACGCGCCGCGCGACCCTCGGGGCCGGGCGCGGAGAGGTCCGGCACCTGCGCGTCGGCGGGCGGCTCCGCGCGCCGGTCCAGCTTCTCGTGCACCAGCCTGAGCAGCTCCGCGCCGCCGTCCGCCTTGACCTTCGCCTCGAACGCGTTGCCCCGCGTGAACGCGAACTGCGACTGTCCGAAGACCGAAGGGGAGCCCAGCGCGCTCGCCACCGCCGCCTTGTTCACCCCGGCGCCGTCCAGGATCGCGCGCCGTCTGCAACCGGGGTTGGCGGCGAGGGCGGCCAGGGCGCGCGCGTCCAGCGCCTTGGCCGGTACGTCGGGACCGCGCAGCTCAGCGAGCCGCTGCCGGAGCGCCTTCCCCCGCGTCCGTGGGAGAGGCACCCGGCTCGGCTCCGGATCCGATCCGGGACTCGCGCTGCCGTGGAATTCGCTCACCCGCGGAAGTCTGGCATCCGGCACTGACAATTGAGGAACCTGCGACCTGAGCGCCCCCTGCGCCGAGGGACAACCGCTGCCTGAACAGCCGCTCCCTGATCGCGTCCGCGCCCTGCATGACGTACGGCGTCAGGAACAGCCCGACGCCCATCACTGCCACACCCGCGACCGCGTCGAGGAAGTAGTGGTTGGCGGTGCCCATGACCACGATCGTGGTGAGCAACGGGTAGGCGACGGCGGCGACCTTCGTCGTACGCGTCCTGCCGTACCGCCACAGCATGACCCCGCACCACAGCGCCCAGCCCACATGCAGGCTCGGCATGGCCGCGTACTGGTTCGTCATCCCTCCAAGACCGCGCGGGGCACTGGCCTCGCCGCCCCACCAGCCGTACGAGCTGTACTGGGCCATCGTGTCGACGAAGCCGTGGCCCGCGGAGAGGAGGCGCGGCGGGCAGGTCGGCAGCAGGGTGAAGCCGATCAGACCGAAGAAGGTGGATGTCATCAGCCAGGTGCGGGCCGCGCGGTAGTGCACGGCGCGCGATCTGAACAGCCAGACCAGGATCGCCGGCGTGACCACGTAGTGCAGCGACGCGTACCAGAAGTCCGCCGGGACGCCGAGCCACGCCTCGCGCGTGAAGAGCCGGTTGAGCGGGTGCTCGGCGTTGATGTGCAGGAACTTCTCGATGTGCAGGATCGTCACGCCGTGGTCGACGGCGTTCGAGGTGTCACCGCGTGCGAGGAGGCGGCCGGCCGAGTAGCAGGCGTACACCAGCAGGATCAGCGGCAGCTCGGTCCACCAGCGCAGACGGGTCGGCGGGGTTGCTGCCTCGATGCCCGGTGTCGTCTCGGTCCTCGGCATCCGATCGCCTCCCCCTTCATTCTCGCGCGGCGCCCGGCGGGCCGGTCGTGCCACTTTACGGCGTACGTGCGCACCCGCTTCGGGCGCCCCGGTCCTCAAAGACGCAGAGATCGCCCACCGGGTTGCCCGCCCCCAGCGTGCGCGATGATGGACTGGTCCCGCCTGCGATTTCTCCCGGAAGGTTTCTCAGCTCATGGCACCGCGCATTCTGCTGGCCCGGCACGGACAGACCGCGTGGTCGCTGTCCGGCAAGCACACCGGCAGGACCGACGTGCCGCTCCTGGAGGAGGGGCGGCGTGGTGCAAAGCTGCTCGGGGAGCGGCTGCAGCGGGCGCCGTTCGAGGGGCTTCCCGGGGTCGCCGTCCGCACCAGTCCGTTGGCACGCGCGCGTGAGACGTGCGAGCTTGCCGGGTTCGCGGAGCGGGCGGTCGCGTGGGACACGTTGATGGAGTGGGACTACGGGGCGTACGAGGGGATGACGCCCGAGGAGATTCAGGGCGTGCGGCCGGGGTGGCTGATCTGGCGGGACGGGGTTCCGGAGGGGGAGTCGCTTGCCGAGGTGGCGACTCGGGCCGATGAGGTTGTGGCTTGGGCGCGGGGGGAGGAGCGGGATGTGCTGGTGTTTGCGCACGGGCACATTTTGCGGTCGATCGGGGCTCGGTGGTTGGGGCTGCCGCTGGACTTTGCCGCGCGGATTCGACTGAATCCGACGTCGCTGTCGGTGCTGGGGTGGGCTTATGGCGAGCCGGCTATTGAGAGCTGGAACGACTTGGGGCACTTGACCGGGGTGTGAGCTGTGCTCGGGGGTGGCGGCGGGCGGGGGTGTCGCTGGCCGGCGCTTGCCGGGTGCCGCTCTCTTTGGGACGGGTGCCGCCCTTAGCGGCACGATTGCCCGCAGCTACGCGCGGCTGCCCGCAGCTACGGCGGCTGTCTCAAGCCATCCGTGGCTGGGATGCATGGCGTTCCAGGAAGCCTGATACTCCTGACGCCCGGCGGTGGGGGAGCAGGACCCTCGCCGTTCCTGCCAGCATGGTCTGGACTCGGGACGACTGGACCTGGTCCAGAAGGTCCAGTACTCGCATGCCTGCTGCCGCTGCCTCGTCCGGGCGGCCGCCTCTGGCCAGGTCGTCTGCCAGTTCCGCCGTGTACAGGGCGATGTTGCGGGTGAAGTGCGGGTTCTGGAGCTGGGCCGCGCGGCGCGCGTGGCGGGCGGCGCGCGGCCAGTCGCCCAGCGTCGACCAGCACTGCGCCTCCAGGCCCTCCAGCTCTGCCTCCCCGTAGAAGCTCATCCACTCGGGGTCGGCGTCCGAGGGGCCTCGCTCGAAGAGGGTCTGCGCGCGGACAAGTGCCTGTTCGCAGGCGGTGCGGTCGGCGAGCCCCGCCCAGCCGCCCGCCTCGCGCAGCGCGAGCAGCGACATCAGCCGGACGGAGCCCAGGGGGCGCGCGACGCGTTGTGCGGCCTGCGCGGCCCGGACCGCCTCGCGGGGGCGTCCGGCGTCGCGCGCGAGGAACGCCGTGTTGCAGAAGCCGTGCGCCTCCAGGGCGTCGTCGCCGGTCATCCGGGCGGTCGCGAGCGCCTCCGCGTAGTGCGAACGGGCATCGTCGAACCGCCCCGAGTCGTGCGCCAGCCAGCCCACGGAGATGGCGAGTTCACCGGCGCCCGAGTGGAGCCGGTCGGCGGTCGTCTGCCGGGTCGCCCCGGCGTCCAGGAGCGCATAGGCGGCGCGCAACGGAGCCGACGCGCGCCGGTAGAGCCCGTCCGCGCCGTGCCGGTCGTCGAGCAGCCGGATTCTGCGTACGGCCTCTTCGAGCGCGTACGCGTCGTTCGCGCCGGGGCGGCGGACGGGACGTCCCGCTGCCGCGGCGTCGAAGGCGAGCCCGATCGGGCCCAGCGAGGCGGCGGCCACCGTGGCGCCACCGCCGGTCATGAATGCGCGACGCAGCACGTCGCTCTCCTCGTAGTTCTCGTGAAGCGCATGGCTCTCGTGATGCCCATGCGGGTCGTAAGGGACTTGCGGGTTGTAAAGGACCTGCGGGTCCGGGTTGTCCTGCGTTTCATACGGCTCGTACGCCCCCTGCGTCTCACCGGTGGTGTGCGCCCGGCGTCCGCGTACGGACGAGCGGGACGCGAAGCCCAGGTCGGTGAGGGTGCGGCCGGGGAACATGTGCAGGAACACCCGTTCGTATGCGTAGTTGGGGCAGCGGATCTCGCCCGCCTCGACCCGGCCGATGTAGCGCGCGTCGCAGCTGACCCGCTCCCCGATCTCGCGCGCGGCCCGACGCACCGCGGCGGCGAACTCGGCCGGAGAGCGCTGTCCGCGCAACTGCCGGAAGACGAGGTTCGGCCGCGGTGGCCTGGGGGGCGTGGGCTGGGACGAGGTCAGTTGTGACGACGCCATGGCCGGGTCCTCTCGTGCGAACCGTCGAACCATGCCGGATTCAGGGTGGGTTGTCCGTGTAGAGCCCTGTCTCCAGCGGGGAAGAACGTACCTGCTGTGCCGGACCACTCACGCTGTGTTTGGCTACAAACCGGATATCTCATACGGGATCTGCCATGAACTGCCATCCTTTGTGGCTGACTTCCGCCGTAGCCGTTGACGCGGCGCCGCGTTGAACTCTGCGGACCGGGAGCCGCCCGACTCCCGACCCGCTTCGTTCAAGGAGGGGTTCCGTGGTGGAGGCCGGGATGGAGACCAGCCGGAGAGTCGTTTCTCGTACGCCGCCCGCGACCGTGGCGCACGCCCCGGCCCCGGAGCGCGGCGAGCCGCCCCTCCCCGACGGCGCGTGCGACCTCGTCACCGTGCCCACCCGGCAGGGACTGGAGGCCGTCGACATCCTGCGGCGCGGCGCGGGCGACGCGGTCGGCCCCGTCCTGCACGACGACGACTGCAACACCCTGGGCTTCGTGGTGCCGCCCGGTACGGCCGCCGCCTGGGACGTCCCGGGCAGCACCTGTACGGAGACCAACGGCCGCGGTCTGAGACTGAACCCCGAGCCCCCCGTGGAGGGCTCGGACTGGCTGCTCCCGCCCGGCGAGGCCGACCTCGCGACCGACCCGGCGGTCCTGCGCGCCGCCCTGGGCGAGGCGGCACGGATCATCGAGGCCGCGGACAACTGCCGCTGACCTGGTCGCTCGTACCACCCTGCGCAGGCGTGGCCGCTCAGGGCTGCCGATAATGGCGCAATGGGAAAGTCCAGGAACCCCCGGCGCGGAAGCGGCGGCGCCGAAGCCGTCGTCGAGGCCGTCGACGGCGGGCTCGCCGAACTCATGCCTGACCGGGACCGGGCGCGGGCCTGGACGCTGCTGATCGACGGGGCGCCGCAGTCGCACGTCGATCTCGACGACCCCTCCTACCTCTCCTTCGAGTACCAGCGCCGGCTCGGGCACGTCATCGACCTCGTCGCACCGGCCGGGAAGCCCGTGCACGCCGTGCACCTCGGCGGCGGAGCCCTCACCCTCGCCCGCTACGTCGCCGCCACCCGCCCCCGCTCCACCCAGCAGGCCGTCGAGCGGGACGCCGCGCTCGTCCAACTGGTCCGCCGTGAGCTGCCGTTGGACCCGAACGCCCGGATCAGGGTGCGTTCCGTCGACGCCCGCGAAGGGCTCTCCAAGGTGCTCGACGGCTGGGCCGACCTCGTCATCGCCGATGTGTTCAGCGGGGCCCGCACGCCCGCCCACCTCACCTCGACCGAGTTCCTCGACGACGTCCGCCGGGTCCTGAAGCCGAGCGGTTGCTACGCCGCCAACGTCGCCGACGGGCCGCCGCTCGCCCACCTGCGCGGCCAGATCGCCACCGCGGCCGCCCGTTTCCCCGAACTCGCGCTGGTCGCCGACCCGGCCGTGCTGCGCGGCAAGCGCTTCGGCAACGCGGTCCTCGTCGCCTCCGACACCCCGCTGCCGGTCGCGGAACTGACCCGCCGGGCCGCCTCCGACCCGCACCCCGGCCGGGTTGAACACGGCCGCGCGCTCCTGGACTTCACCGGCGGGGCGACCCCGGTGACGGACGAGGCGGCGATCGCCTCACCGGCGCCGCCGCCCTCGGTGTTCCGCTGAGTGAGCGCTCCGCTGGGTGTGCCGAATTGCGGCTCCGCCGCGGGGCCGTGATTGGCTGTCGATCGCCTGCGGGTCCGTCGTGGTTGGTCGCGCAGTTCCCCGCGCCCCTTTGGGGCGCCGCCGAACCGTAGCGGACTGCGCCGGACCCTCTTAATAGTTGCCGACTTCCACATGCGGCGGTCCGTCGTGCCAGGTGCAGATCACCGAGACCTTGTTCGTGCCCGAGGTGAACTCCACCCGGATCCAGGTTTCCGTCTTCCACGTCTGCATCGACCAGCCGGTGTCCGGGGTCGCCATGACGAGCGTCGCCGCGGTCCTGCCGAGGTCGAAGACCACTCGCCCGCCGTCGGTGTCGTAGCTCTTGACCTGGCCGGATGCGGTGGGCGTCGGGGTAGGGCTCGGTGTCGACGGCCTGGGCTTCGGGGAGGGCGTGCGCGACGCGCTCCTGGACGGTGACGGCGACGGCCGTTTCGTCGACGACGCCAGCGGCTTCGACTCCTGTGTGGTCGCGTCCGCCGCCGTGATCGGCAGGGCGCGCGGCGGGTCGTACGCCGTGCCCGCCATCACCGTGTGGACGCCCCACCACGACAGCGTGACCGCCGCGCCCGTGGCGAGCGACCAAGCCAGTACGTGTACGAGTCCTCTGCGCATCGCGGGCCATACTGCCTCACGTGTCCCACGGGTGTCCCGTCCGTTGTCCACAACCGAAGAGTTGTCCACAGGCTCCGATGTGCCTCTTTCGCATGGCGTACGGTGCCGCGCATGGCAAGTGTGCTCGTGGTCGAGGACGACCAGTTCGTACGCTCGGCGCTGATCCGGCACCTGACCGATGCCGCGCACACCGTGCGCAGTGTCGGGACGGCGCTGGAGGCGCTGCGCGAGGTCGCCCATTTCCGTTTCGACGTGGTGATTCTGGACCTGGGACTGCCCGATCTGGACGGGTCCGAGGCCCTGAAGATGCTGCGCGGCATCACCGACGTGCCTGTGATCATCGCCACCGCGCGGGACGACGAGACGGAGATCGTCCGGCTGCTCAACGCAGGCGCCGACGACTACCTGACCAAGCCCTTCTCCGTCGAGCACCTCTCCGCCCGGATGTCCGCGGTCCTGCGACGGTCCCGGTCCGCCCCCTCGGACGCCCCGCCGTCCACCGTCCTGCGGGTCGGCGGCCTCACCGTCGACCCGCTGCGCCGCCAGGCCGAGCTGGACGGCGTCCGCCTCGACCTCACCCGCCGCGAGTTCGACCTGCTCGCCTTCCTGGCCGGCCGGCCGGGCGTCGTCGTCCCCCGCAAGGAACTCCTCGCCGAGGTGTGGCAGCAGTCGTACGGCGACGACCAGACCATCGACGTCCATCTGTCCTGGCTGCGGCGGAAGCTGGGCGAGACCGCCGCGCAGCCGCGCTATCTGCACACCCTGCGGGGCGTCGGCGTGAAGCTGGAGCCGCCCGCCGCGGAGTCCGAGGGATCGGGGCCGCCGCGATGAGATGGGCACTGGTCAAGGTCTGTCTGGCGGTCACCGCCATGGTCGTGGTCGCCTTCGCGGTGCCGCTCGGGCTCGTCATCAAGGAGATGGCCCGCGACCGCGCCTTCTCCAACGCCGAGCGGCAGGCGGCCGCGGTCGCCCCGGCGCTGTCCATCACCACCGAGCGCGACCAGTTGGAGCGGGTCGTCGCCTCCGCGGGCTCGGACTCCGGGATGGCCGTGCACATACCCGCGGCCGCCGGACAGCCCGCCGTCGACATCGGGCGGCAGCGCGCCGCCCGCGAGGACATCGCGACCGTGCGCAAGCTGGGCCGCGCCTCCACCACCGCGGTCTCCGGCGGCTCCACACTGCTCCAGCCGGTCGCGTTGAGCACCGGCGCGATAGCCGTCGTCGAGGTGTACGTCCCGGAGTCAGAGGTCAGCAACGGCGTCGCTACGGCGTGGGCGGTGCTCGCGGGTGTCGGGATCGCCCTGATCGTCGGATCCGTCGCGGTCGCCGACCGGCTGGGCGTACGGATGGTGCAGCCCGCGCAGAAGCTGGTCGAGAGCGCACACGAGCTGGGGGAGGGGAAGCTGGGAGCGCGGGTGCCGGAGGAAGGGCCGACCGAACTGCGGCTGGCGGCGGTGGCGTTCAACTCCATGGCCGACCAGGTCGTACAACTCCTGGCGAACGAGCGGGAGTTGGCGGCGGACCTGTCCCACCGACTGCGCACCCCGCTGACCGTGCTCCGCCTCAACGCGGCCTCGCTCGGCGACGGACCGGCCGCCGAGCAGACCCGGGCCGCAGTCGCCCAGCTGGAGCGCGAGGTCGACACCATCATCCGCACCGCCCGGGACGCCAAACCGCAGACCGCGGCCGCCGGTCCGGGCGCCGGATGCGACGCGGCCGAGGTGGTCCGCGAGCGGATGGCGTTCTGGTCGGCACTCGCCGAGGACGAGGGCCGCAAGTGGCGGATGGCCGGCGCCGACCGGCCGGTGCGCATACCCGTGGCCCGGGCGGACCTCGCCGCCGCACTGGACGCCCTGCTCGGCAACGTGTTCCGGCACACCGCCGAGGGCACGGCCTTCGCGGTCGACCTGCACAACGGCGAGGACGCGGTGATCGTGCTGGTCTCCGACGCCGGTCCCGGGATCCTGGATCCCGAGGCCGCCATGGCGCGCGGGCAGGGCTCCGGCAGCGACGGATCCACCGGACTCGGCCTGGACATCGTGCGCCGGCTCGCCGAGTCGACCGGCGGCGACGTACGGATCGGGGCCTCGGTGCTGGGCGGGACCGAGGTGCGGATCTGGATCCAGCTGGACGGGCGGGAGCGGACGCCAGGACGGGGCCACCGCTCCGTACGGCGACGCCGACAGAAGAAATTGGTCTCTACCTTTAACCGTCCCCGATCCCTTCCTTAAGCGCACCCTAAGATCCTCAACCCCCGTCCGGATCAGGCACTTTGCCCGATTCCAGCTCGCTAGCGTGCTGCCGCACCCACCCCCGGGAAACCCCGTGAATCCCCGCGAACAGCGAAGGCAGGCACGCGCATGAGCACGCACCGGCGCAGGATCAGTGGCAGAAACAAGGCGATCGGCGGAGCTGTCGCCGCGGCTGTGATCGGTGGCGGCGCGCTCCTGCTCACCGGTACCGCACAGGCGGCCGGCGTGGGCGCCGCGTACACGAAGACCAGCGACTGGTCGACGGGTTACACCGCTCAGTACGTCGTCACGAACAACACCGGCCAGACGGAGAAGAGCTGGAAGCTGGAGTTCGACCTGCCGTCCGGCGCCAGGCTGAGCTCGCTGTGGAACGCCGAGTCCAGCGTGAGCGGACAGCATGTCACCGTGACACCGGCCAAGTGGGACACCGACGGCCTAGCGCCCGGCAAGTCCGTCACCGTCGGCTTCGTCGTCAACGGCACCGGAGACCCGAACAGTTGTCTCGTCGACGGCGCCAAGTGCTCCGCGGACGACGGCCCGACGCCCGAACCGAGCGGCCGCCCGACACAGTCCGCGACACCGACGCCCACTCCCACCGCCACCAGAACGTCGACCCCCACGGCCACCCCCACACCGTCCCAGAGCTCCGGCACCGGCACCAAGGCAAGCACCGGCTTCGCCCCCTATGTCGACACCTCCCTCTACCCCGCCTTCGACCTCCTCGCGAGCGCCGACGCGACCGGCGTGAAGAACTACAACCTCGCCTTCATCACCGACGGCGGCGGCTGCACGCCCAAGTGGGGCGGTGTGACCGACCTCGGCAGTGACGGGGTCGCATCACAGATCGGCGCGCTCCGCGCCAAGGGCGGCGACGTCCGCGTCTCCTTCGGCGGCGCCTCCGGTTCCGAACTGGCGACGACGTGCTCCTCGGCGGACGCGCTGGCCACGGCGTACGGCAAGGTCGTGGACCAGTTCAAGCTGACCAAGGTCGACTTCGACGTCGAGGGCGGCGCGCTCCCGAACACCACGGCGAACACGAACCGCGCGAAGGCGATAGCCAAGCTCCAGGCGGCCCACCCCGACCTGGACGTCTCCTTCACCCTCCCGGTCATGCCCGAGGGCCTCACCCAGGACGGAGTGAACCTCCTCTCCAACGCCAAGTCCAACGGCGCGAAGATCAACACCGTCAACATCATGGCCATGGACTACGGCGCCTCCTACAGCGGCGACATGGGCACCTACGCCGAGCAGGCGGCCACCGCCACGCAGGCGCAGGTCAAGAGCGTGCTCGGCCTCTCCGACGCCGCCGCGTGGAAGGCGGTCGCGGTCACCCCGATGATCGGCGTCAACGACGTCTCGTCCGAGATCTTCAAGGTCGACGACGCCACCCGGCTGACGGCCTTCGCCAAGTCCAAGGGCCTCGGCGGTCTCTCCATGTGGTCGGCGACCCGCGACAAGCAGTGCGACGGCGGCACCAAGCCCACGGCCGACGCCACCTGCAGCTCGGTCGTCCAGGACAAGTTCGCCTTCTCGAAGGCGTTCGGGGCCTTCAACTGACCACAGGCACAACCGACCACCGCACAACGGGGGTCGATGCGCCCCGGCCGGACCTCCCCCCACCCGGCCGGGGCGCTGCTCAGTCGGCCTCCACCGCAGGCAACGTCCCCGTCCGCGCCGCCTGCCCGTACCAGAGGGCGCTCGACTTGGGCGTACGAGTGAGGGTGGCGTAGTCGACATACACCGCCCCGAAGCGCTTCTCGTAGCCGTACGCCCACTCGAAGTTGTCCATCAGGGACCACAGGTAGTAGCCGCGCACGTCCGCCCCGTCGGTGATCGCACGGCGCACCGCCGCGAGATGCTTCTCCAGGTAGGCGATGCGCTCGGGGTCGTGGACGCGGCCGTCGGGGTCGGGCTTGTCGTCGTAGGCCGCGCCGTTCTCGGTGATGTACAGCGGCAGTCCGGGCGCCTCCCGCGAGTACCGCATGATCAGCTCGTGCAGGCCCGTCGGGTCGATCGTCCAGCCCATCTCGGTGCGCTCGCCCGGGGTCTGGTGGAAGGCGACGTCGTCCGCGCCCGGCCAGGGGGAGTGGTCGCTGGCGCCGTGGCCGTCGGCGCGCGGACCGCTCGGGTCCGCCTCGGCCGCCGAGACCAGCGCGGGCGTGTAGTAGTTGAGGCCCAGCGCGTCCAGCGGCTGGTTGATGGCGGGCAGGTCGCCGTCGAGGACGTACGACCAGTCGGTGATCAGCTCGGTCGCCGAGAACAGGGACTCCGGGTACGCCCCGTGCAGGATCGGGCCGTGGAAGACGCCGTTGGCCAGGTCGTCGATCTTCCGCACCGCCGCCAGATCCGCCGGGTCGTGCGGCGAAAGGGGCCTGACCACCGAGGAGTTGAGGCTGAGCGCGACCGAGTTGCGGGCCGGCATCACCGACCGCAGCGCCGAGGTGCCGAGCCCGTGCGCCAGGTTCAGGTGGTGCGCGGCCCGCAGCGAGGCCTCCGGGTCCGTCCGGCCCGGCGCGTGCACCCCGGAGCCGTAGCCCAGAAACGCGCTGCACCACGGCTCGTTGAGCGTGATCCACTGCTCCACGCGGTCGCCCAGCGCCTCGCCCACGATCTGCGCGTACTCGGCGAACCTGAGTGCCGTGTCCCGCTCCGGCCAGCCGCCCGCGTCCTCCAGCTCCTGCGGCAGGTCCCAGTGGTAGAGGGTGACGGCCGGCTTGATGCCGTGCTCGAGCAGCTCGTCGACCAGCCGCCGGTAGAAGTCCAGGCCGACCTGCACCGCAGGCCCCCGGCCCGTCGGCTGCACCCGCGACCAGGAGATCGAGAAGCGGTAGGCGGTCAGGCCCAGCTCGGCCATGAGCGCGACGTCTTCGCGGTACCGGTGGTAGTGGTCGACAGCGATGTCACCGTGCTCGCCGCCGGCGGTCCTGCCCGGCGTATGACTGAAGGTGTCCCAGATCGAGGGCGTACGACCGCCCTCCCGCACCGCCCCCTCGATCTGGTACGCGGATGTCGCGGCGCCCCAGAGGAAGGCGGGGGGAAAGGTCACCGGGGTCGCCGGCTGTGCGGACTCAGGCATGGAAGCGCTCCCATAAGTGGTCGTCGAGACCGAAGGTTGGAGGGGAGGGGTGGGGGAGGGACAGGAGGAGGAGAGGGGCCGAGGCGGCGCTGACCCGGCCCCGGGGGCGTACAACGACGTACGGCAGCACCGGATGACGAGGCGTTCAGCCCTTGATCGCGCCCTGCATGATGCCGCCCACGATCTGCTTGCCGAACAGGATGAACGCGATCAGCAGCGGCAGCGTGCCCAGCAGCGCGCCCGCCATGATCACCGCCTGGTCGGGGACGTAACCGGTGCCGAGCGAGTTGAGGGCGACCTGCACGGTCGGGTTCTGCTGGTTGAGGGCGATGATCGGCCACAGGAAGTCGTTCCAGGCGAACACGAAGGTCAGCAGGCCGAGGACCGCCATCGCGGGCCGTGCGGCAGGGAAGACCACGTGCCAGACGACTCTCAGGCTGCTCGCCCCGTCCACCCGGGCCGCCTCGATCAGCTCGGTGGGCAGCGCCTGCACCAGGTACTGCCGCATGAAGAACGTGCCGAAGGCGCTGACCAGGGTGGGCAGGATGACCGTCTGCAGCTGATTGGACCAGCCCAGGTCCGCCATCCATAGATACAGGGGTACGACGGCCAGTTGCGGCGGGATCATCATCGTGCCGATGGTCAGCAGCAGCAGGGTGCTCGAGAACCTGAACCGCAGCTTGGCGAAGGCGAACCCGGCGAGCGTGGAGAACAGGACCGTACCGAGGGTGATGGTCCCGGCGACGATCGTGGAATTGACCATCGCGGTGCCGAGTCCGGCCTGGTCCCAAGCGGCCTGCAGGTTCTTGAACAGGTTCGCGCCGAACCACAGTGGCGGCGGTGACTGCGCGAGCCGTTCGTTGTTGCGTGACGCCGCGACGGCCGTCCAGACCAGCGGGGCCAGCGAGATCAGTGCGAAGAGCGTCAGGACGATGTAGGTGACCGGACCCGCGTGCATCTGCTTGCCCGCGCCGAGCACCCGGCGGCGTCCGGGGCCACGGCCCCCGCCCTTCACCTTTGCCTGAGGGAGTGTCAGTTCACCGGTCGTCATGGGACTTCCTCAACCGTCGGGTGATCAGCAGGTTGACCGCGGCGACGATCAGCAGGATCAGGAACATCGTCCAGGCGATCGCAGAGGCCTTGCCGAGGTTGCCGATGCCCCAGCCCTGGTCGTACATGTACAGGCCGAGCGTCTGGTACTGGTGCGCGGAACCGCCCTTCGAGCCGCTGACCCCGCCGAACAGGAGCGGCTCACCGAACAGCTGTGTCGCGCCGATCGTGGAGACGACCACCGTGAACAGGATCGTCGGCCGCAGCATCGGGATCGTCACATGGCGGAACTGCTGCCAGCGGCCCGCGCCGTCGATCGCCGCCGACTCGTACAGGTCGGAGGGGATCGCCTGCATGGCCGCGAGGTAGATCAGCGCGTTGTAGCCCGTCCACCGCCAGATCACGATCGTGGAGACGGCGAACTGCCCGCCCCAGTCGGACTCGCGCCAGTTGATCGGGTGGACCCCCACGAAATGGAGCAACCAGTTGATCATGCCGCCGTCCCACGAGTACAGCAGCGTGAAGACCAGCGTCGCCGCCGCCACCGAGGTGGCGTACGGGGTGAGCATCACGACCCGCCACAGGGTCGAGCCGCGCAGCCGGTAGTTGAGCAGATGCGCGATCCCGATCGCCATCAGCAACTGCGGAACCGTGGAGATCACGCCGATGCTGAACGTGTTCTCCAGGGCGTTCCAGAAGAACTCCGAGGACAGCAGGTTCTTGTAGTTGTCCAGCCCGGCCCAGGTCTGGTGGTCCAGACCGGACAGCTGCACGTTGTGCAGCGAGTACCAGGCCGTATAGAGGAGCGGGACGAGCCCGAAGGCCCCGAAGATGATGAAGAAGGGGGCGATGAACGCGTACGGGGACGCCTTCATGTCCCAGCGGTACAGCCGGCTGCGCCATGAGTCGGGGCCCGGCGGTGTACCGCGACCGTGAGCGCCCCGGGCCGCGCCCGGCGGGATGCCGGGCGCGGCCTCGGCGCTCGACGCGGAATGCGCGAGAGCCTGCTTGGAGCTGGTCACTGGCCGAGCACGTCCTTGACCTCGTTCTTGGCCGCGTCCCAGCCCTGTGTCGGGCTCTTGCCCTTCTGCTCGACCTGGAGGATGCCGACGTCGGTGATCGCCGTGTTGATCGGCTGGTCCTTGATGCCGAAGTACTGGACCGGGATGGTCTTCGCCGAGTCGGCGAAGATCTGCGTGATCGGCGCGTTCGAGAAGTAGGCCAGGGTGTCCGCGGCCGGCTTCAGGGTCGAGTACGCCGACGGGGTCGACGGGAAGCTCGCCTGCTTGGCGAAGACCTTCGCCTGCTGCTCGGGCGCGGTCAGCCACTTCGCCAGGGCGACGGCCTCCTTCTGGTGCTTGCCCGCCGTCGGCACGCCGAGGAAGGAGCCGCCCCAGTTGGACGCGGTCGGGGCCGCCGCCACGTCCCAGTTGCCCTTGCCGGAGGCACCGGACTTCTGCTCGATGTAGCCGATCATCCACGCCGGGCAGGCCACCGTCGCGAAGGTGCCCTTGGCGTAGCCCTGGTCCCAGGTCGGGTCGAACTGCTTCAGCTTCGCCGACATGTCGCTGGTCGCCACGGACATGGAGACGTCCCAGGCCTTCTTCACGCCGTCGGACTTGTCCCAGACGACGTTGCCGTCCTTGTCGTAGTAGCGCTCGGTCCCGCCGCCGAGGGCGGCGTTGTAGACGGAGGAGGCCGAGTCCACGAACTTGGTGCCCTTCGGCGCCTTCCTCATGTACTCCTTGCCCACGTCCACGTACTTCGCCCAGTCGCCCTTCCACTGCGCGGCGAGCTTGGTGCGGTCCGTCTCCAGGCCGGCCTTCTTGAAGAGGTCCTTGCGGTAACAGATCGCCATCGGGCCGACGTCCGTGCCGAGGCCGATCAGCTTGCCGTCCTTGGTGGTGGCCTGGGCGTTCTTCCAGTCCAGCCACTGCGACTTGTCGACGTCCTTGCCGAGGTCGACGAACTTGCTGCCCTGCGTCTGCACGGCCTCGGTGACGTTGCCGACCTCGATCGCCTGGATGTCGTCGGTGCCGGAGCCCGCCTGCAGCCGGGTGAGGACCTTCGGCCAGTACACGTCGGTACGGGTGGTGACGTTCTCCTTGATGCTGATGTCCGGGTGCAGCTTCATGTACTCGTCGTAGAGCCCGGCCTGCTTGTAGCCGAACACACCGAAGGTGCCGATGGTCAGTGTGGTCTTGCCCTTGGCGTTGCCGCCGCCGTCGTTCGACGAGCTGTCGTCCGAGTCCTTGGAGCAGCCGGCCAGCAGCCCCGTGGTCAGCGCGGCGACGGCCGCGAGGGCCATCAGCCTGCGGGACCGTCGGGTACTCGTGCCCATTTGCGTCCTCCTGTTGCCTGACGTGCCGACCCCCCGGCCAACTGCATTGTTGGGCCCGTTCATTCTCGCTGCGGCTCGGGCGGGGAACGTGCGGGATGTGTATGTGTCAGGTACTGTGGGAGCGCTCCCACAAGTGATGTGTTGAAGGTTCGTCGGTTCGAGCGGGGGTGTCAAGGGAGTCGGCGTGGCGAGATGTGTTCAGTTATCGGGCTGTTAACTGGACGAAAGGAATCCGGTACCGGTCGGGTTTTCCGGCCCGCCCGGCGTCTGATGGCGAGGCTGCCAGGCCGAACGGGGGTCCGGGGGCGGAGCCCCAGGGACGGCCACTGATCCCCCGGGACTGTTAGATTCCAGGCCAGCTGCAATAACGGCGGAAAGGGCGTAGCCATGTCGCGGAGCCGGAGCGGTGGTCGGCCCACCCTCGAAGAGGTCGCCGCGCGCGCGGGCGTGGGCCGCGGCACGGTCTCCCGGGTGATCAACGGCTCGCCCCGGGTCAGCGACGCGACCCGCGCGGCGGTCGAGGCGGCGGTGGCCGAACTCGGCTACGTCCCCAACACCGCGGCCCGCGCTCTCGCCGCCAACCGTACGGATGCGATCGCCCTGGTCGTCCCCGAGCCGGAGACCCGCTTCTTCGCGGAGCCGTACTTCTCGGACATGCTGAAAGGCGTCGGCGCCGAGATCTCCGACACGGAGATGCAGCTCCTGCTGATCTTCGCGGGCAGCGACCGCGAGCGCCGCCGGCTGGCCCAGTACCTCGCCGCCCACCGTGTGGACGGCGTCCTGCTGGTCTCGGTGCACGCGGACGACCCGCTCCCCGACCTGCTGGCCCAGCTGGAGATCCCCGCGGTGATCAGCGGCCCCCGGTCCGCCGCCGAGACCCTGACCTCGGTGGACTCGGACAACTACGGCGGCGGCCGCTCGGCGGTCGAGCACCTGCTCTCCCGGGGCCGCCGCAAGATAGCCCACATCACCGGCCGCCTCGACGTCTACGGCGCCCAGCGCCGCGTCGACGGCTACCGCGACGCCCTGAGCGAGGCGGGCCAGGAGGTCGACGAACTCCTCATCGAAACCGGCGACTTCACCGAGGAGGGCGGCCGCCGGGCGATGACGAAGCTGCTCGCCCGCTGCCCCGACCTGGACGCGGTCTTCGCGGGCTCCGACGTGATGGCGGCCGGCGCCCGCCAGGTCCTGCGCGAGGAGGGCCGCCGCATCCCCGACGACGTGGCACTGGTCGGTTACGACGACTCGGCCATCGCCCGCCACATGGACCCGCCCCTCACCAGCGTCCGCCAGCCCATCGAGGAGATGGGCCGCCGCATGATCGACCTCCTCCTCGGCGAGATCGCCGACCGCCGCCCGGCCGTCTCCCGCGACCTGGAACGCCGCCAGGTGGTCCTGGCGACGGAACTGGTGCCGCGTACGTCTTCCTGACCGAGGTTCGGTCATACGCCGTCACAGCCCCGTTCCGCCAGGTCGAACGCCGCATCGGCCGCAGCCACGGGATCCCCGGAGGCGGCGCGCCTGCGCATGGAAGTGGGCCGACGAGCCGTGAGCGCCGCGCATGTGTCCGCGGGTGCCTGTGGGGTCGCGTTCCGGGGCCTGGTTCCGTGTCGTTGCGACGGGGCCGCCGCCGTGTGGGTGTTCAGGTGCTCGTGGCCGACCGGGGCGACAGGACCGGCGGGGGCTTGCCGAGGTGGTGTGCCTGCGGGGTGAGGTGGGGCGGCGAGTGGTGAGTGCGGCGCTTGTGCGTGGGGGTGCTTGTGGGGTCGCGTGACGGGCCTGGTTCCGTGTCGCTGCGGACCGGGGTGCCGTCATGTCGGTGGCCAGGTGCTCGGAATCAACGGCCTCCGACCGTCCGGGAACGCATGCTGGCTCCCATGACTCCCCATCCCCTGCTGGACGCCCACGATGTTCCTGCCGTCGAGCCGTACCTCCGTACGGTGGGCGAGGTGTTCCGTGCCTTTCGCGAGCAGGACTCGGGCTGTGTGTCGTACGGGGTTCTCCTCCCGGACGGCCGGCGCTGGTTCGTCAAGGAGGCGGTGACGGACCGGGCCCAGCGGTCCCTGGACCGGGCCTGGGCCTTCCACCGGGTGTTACGCCACCCGGTGGTCGTCCCCCAGCTCCACCGCATCGCCGTACGAGGAAGCAGTCGTACGGCGACGGTGATGCCCTGGTGCAAGGGCGAACCTCTCTACGGCGCCACCGCCCGCTCCCGCTTCCGCGCCCTCCCGGTCCCCCGCGTCCTGCACGCCCTGGACCGCATCCTCGACGCCCACCTGGCCGTGGAGGCGGCGGGCCACGTCGCGGTCGACCTCTACGACGGCGCCTTCCTCTTCGACTTCGACGCCGATGAACTCCACCTCATCGACCTCGACGAATACCGCCCGGGTCCCTTCGTCCTGACGGAGGCCCGGCTCCCCGGGTCCCGCCGCTTCATGGCCCCGGAGGAGTGGAGGCGGGGTTCGGTGATCGACACCCGTACGACCGTCCATGTCCTTGCCCGTACGGCCCGTCTCCTCCTGGACGCCGATGACGACGAGCGCGCCTGGCGGGGTACGGCGGCACAGCTGGCGGTGGTGGAGCGGGGGACGCGGTCGGATCCGGGCGAACGGTTCGCGGGCGTACGGGAGTTGGCGGCGGCGTGGCGGGCGGCGACGTCAGCGGGGTAGCGAGAGCCGCCACCGCTGCTCGCCGTCCTGCGCCTCGCCCGTCGGGACGAGCCCGGCCGCCCGGGCCACGGCTGCGGAGGCGAGGTGCTCGGGACGGATGTGCGCGAGGACCGTACGCACGGACTGCTGCCGCAGCCGGCCGACGAGCCCGCGCGCCGCCTCCGAGGCGAAGCCGCGCCCCTGCCACGGGGTGCCGACGACCCAGGCGATCTCCGCGACCGTCCCGACGACCGTTGCCTGGACGGTCCCCACCAGCCGGGACTCCTCCCTCTCCCGCAGCACCCAGTTGCACCAGGAGACGGCGGGATCGGGGGAGCCGGCGACGAGGCGTTCGTAGCGGACGCGCAGGGCCGCGGGGGAGTACGGGCTGCCGCCGATGAAGGTGTGCAGTGCCGGGTCGGAGAGGACGTCGGCCATCTCGTCGGCGTGCGAGACGCGGAGGGGGAGCAGGTCGAGGCGCGGGGTGCTGATGGTGTCGGCGTACACGGCGGCCTCTCGGTGAACGAATCAGCCGGGAAACGAATCAGCCGGTGACCCTGTTCCCAGGGTCACCGGCTGATTACTCAGGGTGAGTGACGGGACTCGAACCCGCGACATCCTGGACCACAACCAGGTGCTCTACCAGCTGAGCTACACCCACCACGACCGGCGGTCTACTTCGTGGTTTTCCGACCGGCCGAGAAAAAGTGTACAGGGTCCGAAGGGGTGCTCGCGCACGCCTTTTGCGGTGCCCCCTCGGGGTCCTTACTCCGCAGGAAGGACGTGCTTCGCGGCGATCGACCTGGCGGTGTCGGAGTCGGGGCCGGGCTGCGGCACGAAGATCGCCTCGCGGTAGTAGCGCAGTTCCGCGATGGACTCGCGGATGTCGGCGAGGGCGCGGTGGTTGCCGTTCTTCTCGGGGCTGTTGAAGTAGGCCCGCGGGTACCAGCGGCGGGCGAGCTCCTTGACGCTCGACACGTCGACGATCCGGTAGTGCAGATAGTCCTCGAGCGTCGGCATGTCGCGGAGCAGGAAGCCGCGGTCGGTGCCGACCGAGTTGCCGCACAGCGGGGCCTTGCCGGGTTCCTTGACGTGTTCGCGGACGTAGGCGAGGACCTGTTCCTCCGCGTCGGACAGTGTCGTGCCACCGGCGAGTTCGTCCAGCAGCCCGGACGCGGTGTGCATCTGACGCACCACCTCCGGCATCGTCTCCAGTGCCTTGGACGGCGGACGGATGACGATGTCCACACCCTCACCGAGGATGTTCAGCTCGGAGTCGGTGACGAGGGCGGCCACCTCGATGAGAGCGTCGTCGGACAGCGAGAGGCCGGTCATCTCGCAGTCGATCCACACCATGCGATCGTTCATGCGACCACCCTAAGGCTGGCGCCCGCAAAATCGGCCCCTCTGGTGTTCGAGGAGCAGGGGTACGGGGAGGAGGGGGCGGGTGGCCTCGGCCACCCGCCCCCTCTCCGCCGTCACGTACCGCTGCGCTGCCCCGGCAGGCTCGCCCGGCTCGTCACATAGGCCTCGCGGCCGTTCTCCGCCGCGGCTGCGGCGGAAAGCGACGCACCCGACCCGACGGCACTCGCCGCAGCGCGCCGGCTCTGCAGCGGAACCGGCCCCTCCGGATGCAGCAGGGGTGCAGGCCCCGGCGCCCCTGCCGCACCCTCCATGTCGGCCGGCTTGTCGCCCTGCGGACGGCGAGCGCGGTACGCGGCACGGTAGGCGGCGGGAGACGACCCCAGCTGACGGCGGAAGTGTCCGCGCAGGGCCACCGGCGAGCGGAAGCCGCAGCGGCCCGCGACCTCGTCCACCGAGTAGTCCGACGTCTCGAGCAGGCGCTGCGCCTGCAGCACCCGCTGGGTGATCAGCCACTGCAGCGGGGCGCTGCCGGTGAGCGAGCGGAACCGGCGGTCGAAGGTGCGCCGGCTCATGTACGCACGCGCGGCGAGGGTCTCCACGTCGAACTGCTCGTGGAGGTGCTCCAGCGCCCAGGCGACGACCTCCGCGAGCGGGTCGGCACCGATCTCCTCCGGTAAAGACCGATCGAGGTAGCGCTCCTGACCGCCCGAGCGGCGCGGCGGTACGACCAGACGCCGGGCCAGTGCGCCCGCCGCCTCGTTGCCGTGGTCCGTCCGCACGATGTGGAGACAGAGATCGATTCCGGCCGCCGTACCGGCGGAGGTGAGCACGTCGCCGTCGTCGACGAAGAGCTCTCTCGGATCGACGTGCACCGACGGGTAGCGCTTGGCCAGCGTCGGTGCGTACATCCAGTGTGTGGTCGCGGGGCGGCCGTCCAGCAGGCCCGCCGCCGCCAGCACGAAGGCGCCGGTGCACAGCCCGACTATGCGGGCGCCCTCCTCGTGCGCCCGGCGCAGTGCGTCGAGCGCTTCCTCCGGCGGCGGAGACGTGATCGAGCGCCAGGCCGGCACGACGACCGTGCCGGCGCGCGATATCGCCTCCAGGCCATGTGGCGCGGTGAGTTCCAGGCCCCCTGTGGTCCGCAGTGGGCCTTCCTCGCCGCCGCACACCAGCAGTCGGTAGCGCGGCACGCCGGCGTCCTGGCGGTCGATCCCGAACACCGACAGCGGTATGGAACTCTCGAAGATGGGGCCGCCGCTGAACAGCAGCACCGCGACGATCTCCTTGCGGCGTCGCCCGGAAAGCTTCCGGGCCGCGGCTTCCGGCGCGGCAGTGGAGTCGTGGCTCATACTGCTAAGCCCCCCTCGGTGGTCGCGGCTCCTCGGTTGTGTCGCTCCTGCACGTTTCCCCTCGGTCCTGCACGAGTCCCCCGCCGTAAGACGTCAAGATCGAATCTACTGTGTCGCGTGGTGCCGGTGTGAGCCAGTTCGGCAACCGGCACATTGTCGACTTGGCAACTTGGCGTGAAGCATTCGATCACGAAGCGTTGCACTCGCGGGCCGTGCAGGGAAGTGCGCCTTGTCGCAGTGGCCAATCCACGTAGGGTGCGTGGGGTCCCCGAGCCCCTTTCTCTGCAGGTGGAACGGGGGTTGGGGGGTGGTCGGGGCAAGGGATGCGCAGTGTCCGGAAGTTGGCTGAAAAGCGTCGGACGCGTGCGCGGAAACCGGTCAGCCGACCGGTGTACTTCCCCCAGTGTGACGCCTGCCTCTGTGAGCACCCGTGCCGCTTCTGTGATGGCGGCCCCGGCGGGACGTGTGATCCTCGCTCGGCGGGCGGGCCGCCACGCGCTCGGACTGGCGCAGCAGCAGTCGGCACACCGCGGTGACGGCGGCGAGACCGAGCGCCGTGCCCGCGGCGCCGGCGAGCGAGGTGCCGTACCAGAGAAGGACCACGGGGACGAGGACGCAGCTGAACGCCGCCCAGCGGACGACATCGGTCGCGGTGTCCTGGGGCGGGGCGGTCGCGCGGGGAGTCTCGGTGGTGGGGTGCGGTCCGGACATGCGTGCTCCCTGGGGCCTGGGTCTCGGTGTTCAACGCGTGTTCGACCGGGCGGTCACTGTACGCCGGTCGCCGCCGGCCCCCGGGGGCAAGTGAACCCTGTGCAAACCGCCTGTACAGCGCAGCAACCATTGCGTTACGGGCGCACCCTCGTGCATGCTCCCTGGAACCCCCACGACGGGGGTCCCCCTGCTCGGGCGAAGCCGAGAGTGGGGGAGTGGGCGGGATCTGGGCTAAGGAGGCGTGCCGCCGTACCCTTGGGGGTATGGGGTTGGGAAGATGATTCCCGGACACAGCTCCGCCGCACATGCTGCATTCGTCAGCGAGCTCCGCTCGCGGGCCCTCCCATAAAGGATCAAAACGCCGAGACAGCCATGGCCGGTCACGAATTCTTCGAACCCGCGGACCGCAAGCGCCCCGTCGCCGACCCCACGGCGGCCGAGCCCCAGGCGGCCGAAGAGCCACGCCATTCCTGCGATCCAGCCTTCAAGCACGGCGTGGTCGTCGGCTTCGACGGCTCCACGTCCAGTGAGCGCGCCCTCGCCTACGCGATCGGCATGGCCCACCGTTCCGGATCGGCCCTGATCATCGTGCACGTCGCCAACCGGCTGCCCACCACCGTGTGGGCCGGCTGTGAGCCACCGGTCTTCGTCGACGTGCCGGACCACCGCACCGAGGTGCTGGGGCTCGAGCTCGCCTGTGCGGACTATCTGGCCGAGGTGCCCTGGATCCTGGTCGAGCGCGGCGGCGACATCTGCCACGAACTCGAAGAGGTGGGGCGGGAGTACGAGGCGGACGCGATCGTCGTCGGCTCCACGCACGGCATCGTGGGGCGGATTTTCGGCTCCGTCGCGGGGCGGCTCGCCAAGCGGGCGAAGCGGCCCGTCGTTGTCATTCCGTAACTCCTCGTTCTCCCAGGTGAGATGCGATCCGGGAACGGTCTCCCTCCTTTGTGCAGCGCGCAAATCTACTGGCGCGTAGAGGTGTTTGTGCCTTTGTGAAGGGCATATATCGGTCACCGCACAACTGCACATGCATGAAGGGAGCCCGCCGTGGACAACGACGTCTCCGCGGGAAGCGGAACCACTACCGTGGTCGGCCGACTCGCCCTGGGTATCACCCTGTTGGCGTTCGGACTCGGATACACCGACGTGATCAATGGCGTGTCGGCCGCTGACGCCGTCTCACTGGCCCACTACGTAGGCGGCGTTGCGCTCTTCGTCGCCGGACTTCTCGCCTTCCGCGACGGTGACTCCGTCAACGGGACGGCGTACTCGGCGCTCGGCGCCCTCTGGTTCACCTGGGCCGTGACGGCCGGCAACTCGATGTCCGCCAACGCGGCGGGGCTGTTCCTGGCCCTGTTCGCCCTCGTGGCCCTGACGTTGACCCTCGCGGGCGGGGATCAACTCACGCAGGGTACGTACGGGTTGTTCTTCGTCTCCCTGGTGCTTCTCGCCATCGCGCAGTTCGCGACGAGCGGGTCGCTTGCGAAGGTGGGCGGTTGGTTTGCCGTGGCCGCCGGGGCGGTTGCCTGGTATGCGGCTACTGCGGCGCTGGCTCACTGGCCGACGGTGCTTCCGCGGCGTGCTGCCGGTCGGGGCGTGACGGCTACCGGCTAGCTGCGCAGGCTGGGGGGTTGGGCGGCTCCCCGGCGATAGAGACGGACCCCCCGTGCTTGGTGGCAGCACGTGGGGGTCCGTCATGTTGTTTGGCCTCTGCAGACCCGCAGTTCCCCGCGCCCCTAAAAGCCGTTCCCCGCACTCCCGACAGCCGGAAGGTGAAGGCTGCTACTCGACCGTTACCGACTTTGCCAGGTTCCTGGGCTTGTCGATGTCCCGCCCGAGGGCCAAAGCCGTGTGGTAGGCGAGGAGTTGGAGGGGGATGCCCATCAGGATGGGGTCCAGTTCGTCCTCGTTCTTCGGGACGACGATCGTCTCGTCGGCCTTCTCCTCGTGCTGGTGGGCCACCGCGAGGATGCGGCCGCTGCGGGCCTTGATCTCCTCCATGGCGGCGCGGTTCTTCTCCAGGAGGTCGTCGTCGGGGACGATCGCGACCGTGGGGAGGGCCGGCTCGATGAGGGCCAGGGGGCCGTGCTTGAGCTCGGAGGCCGGGTAGGCCTCGGCGTGGATGTACGAGACCTCCTTGAGCTTGAGGGAGGCCTCGCGGGCCACCGGGTAGCCCCGGACACGGCCGATGAAGAGCATCGAGCGGGCGTCGGCGTACTGCTCGGCCAGCTTCTTGATCTCCTCCTCCTGCGCCAGGATCTCGGTGATCTGGGCGGGGAGCTTGCGCAGCCCCTCGATGATCCGCTTGCCGTCGCGGACCGAGAGGTCGCGGGTGCGGCCCAGGTGCAGGGCGAGCAGGGCGAAGGCGACCGTGGTGTTGGTGAAGCACTTCGTCGACACGACGCAGACCTCGGGGCCCGCGTGGACGTAGATACCCGCGTCCGCCTCGCGGGCGATCGCCGAGCCGACCACGTTCACGATGCCGAAGACCCGCGCGCCCTTGCGCTTCAGCTCCTGGACGGCCGCGAGGACGTCGTAGGTCTCGCCGGACTGGGAGACGGCCACGTAGAGGGTGTCGGGGTCCACGACCGCATTGCGGTAGCGGAATTCGGATGCCGGCTCGGCGTCCGCGGGGATGCGGGCCAGCTCCTCGATCATCTGGGCGCCGATCATGCCCGCGTGGTACGAGGTGCCGCAGCCGAGGATCTTCACCCGGCGGATCTGGCGGGCCTCCCGGGCGTCCAGGTTGAGGCCGCCGAGGTGGACGGTGGAGAACCGGTCGTCGATGCGGCCGCGCAGCACGCGGTCCACGGCGTCGGCCTGCTCGTGGACCTCCTTGTGCATGTACGTGTCGTGGCCGCCCATGTCGTACGAGGCGGCCTCCCACTCCACGGTGGTGGGCTCCGCCGTGGTGCGGGTGCCCTCCGTCGTGTAGGTGCGGAAGTCGTCGGCCTTGAGGGTGGCCATCTCGCCGTCGCCGAGAGTCACTATCTGCCGCGTGTGGGCGACCAAAGCGGCGATGTCCGAGGCGACGAACATCTCCTTCTCGCCGATGCCGAGGACCACCGGGGAGCCGTTTCGGGCCACCACGATCCGGTCCGGGAAGTCGGAGTGCATCACGGCGATGCCGTACGTGCCCTCGATGACCCGGAGGGTCTCGCGGACCTTCTCCTCCAGGGTCTCGGCCTGGGAGCGGGCGATGAGGTGGACGAGGACCTCGGTGTCCGTCTCGGAGAGGAACTCGACGCCGTCCGCCTCCAGCTTGCGGCGCAGGTCGGAGGCGTTGTCGATGATGCCGTTGTGGACGACGGCGACCTTGCCCTCGGCGTCCAGGTGCGGGTGCGCGTTCACGTCGGAGGGGGCGCCGTGGGTGGCCCAGCGGGTGTGGGCGATGCCGGTCGTGCCCTTGAAGCGGGCCGGGACCTTGGCCTCCAGGTCGCGGACCCGGCCCTTGGCCTTGACCAGCTTCAGGCCGGCCGTCTTGGGGGACGTCACGACGATGCCGGCCGAGTCGTAGCCGCGGTATTCGAGCCGCTGCAGGCCCTCCAGCAGGAGGGGGGCCACATCACGTTTCCCGATGTATCCGACGATTCCGCACATGTATATACGTAGTCCTAGCCGTAGACGATGCGGCGCAACTGCCTGAGCGTAAGCTCCGGCGGCGCGACCGCCCGGTATTTCAGGTCCGCCTCGATCCGTTCGAAGATCTCCGCGTTCACCAGGCCCTCGGCCTGCAGCTCGCGGTGGCGGCGACGGACGTACTCCACGGTCGTCTCGTCGAAGTAGGCGAGCACGTCCTGGATCACCCGCAGTGCCTCGCCCCTGCTGAGGGGCGTGGACCGCGTCAGATGATCAACAAGTTCGTCGTGCACCCGGTAGATCCTGAGGCACCGGAGGCCGTTTCGCAAGAATCCTGCCCGATATCGGGCAAGTGGCTGTTGATGCTCTTGTGAACCTCTGTTCGCAGGCTGTCCATCCTGAGTCTTGCGCCGCGTTGCTCAAGTCGACGAGTTTCAGACGCCATGGACATACCTCGTATGGGAGTACCGGAGCAGCTCGCCGAGCGCATGAGCATGGCCGAGCAGCACGAGTACCTGCGGGCGAGATTCTCGCGGCGCAACCTGATGAGAGGCGGTGCCGTGACGATCGGCGCCGTCACCGGCGGCGCGTTCGTGCCGGGTGCCGTGGCCCAGGCCGCCGTTCCCACGCAGCGCACCGCCCCCGCCACCGAGACGGTCGACGGCTCGCTCGTCGCCCCGTTCGGCCGCCACCTCGCCTACGGCAGCGACGCCGGCACCGAGATGACCGTCTCCTGGCAGGTGCCGGTCGCGGTGAAGAAGCCCTTCATCCGCATCGGCGCCCACCCCTGGGACCTCTCCCGCAAGATCGAGGCCGAGGTCCGCAGCCTCTACACCCCGGCCGGCGTCGGCGCCAGCGGCGACCACACGCAGTACTACCTCCACGCCAAGCTCACCCACCTGCGCCCGGGCAGGACGTACTACTACGGCGTCGGCCACCAGGGCTTCGACCCGGCCGAGCCGCACCTGCTCGGCACCCTGGGCACCTTCACCACCGCGCCCTCGCACAAGAAGCCGTTCACCTTCACGGCCTTCGGCGACCAGGGCGTCAGCTACCACGGTCTGGCCAACGACAGCCTGATCCTCGGCCAGAACCCGTCCTTCCACCTGCACGCGGGCGACATCGCCTACGCCGACCCGGCCGGCGCGGGCAAGACCGCCGACACCGGCTTCGACTCGCGGGTGTGGGACCAGTTCCTGTACCAGACCGAGTCGGTCGCCAAGTCCGTGCCGTGGATGGTGAGTTACGGCAACCACGACATGGAGGCCTGGTACTCGCCCAACGGCTACGGCGGCGAGGAGGCCCGCTTCACGCTCCCCGACAACGGGCCGGACAAGGCGAACCTGCCGGGCGTCTACTCCTTCGTCCACGGCAACACGGCGATCATCTCGCTCGACCCGAACGACGTGTCGTACGAGATCCCCGCCAACCTCGGCATCTCCGGCGGCACCCAGACCAAGTGGTTCGAGGCGCAGCTGAAGAAGTACCGGGCGTCGAAGGACATCGACTTCATCGTCGTGTTCTTCCACCACTGCGCCTACTGCACCTCCACCGCGCACGCCTCGGAGGGGGGCGTGCGCCAGGAGTGGGTGCCGCTGTTCGAGAAGTACACGGTGGACCTGGTCATCAACGGCCACAACCACCAGTACGAGCGCACCGACGTCATCAAGGGCAACGCGGTCGCCAAGAAGCTGCCGATCGGCGGGACGGCGTACCCCGAGACCGAGGGTGTCGTCTACGTGACGGCGGGCGCCGCGGGCCGCAGCCTGTACGCGTTCTCCGCGCCGGACTCCTACGAGGGGCACCTGAACGAGCGCGACTCCGTGGCCTCGTTCATCAACACCAAGGACGGCAAGGTCAACGAGACCGTCGCCTGGTCCCGGGTGCGCTATCTCAACTACTCCTTCCTGCGCGTGGACGTCGAGCCCGCGTCGAAGGGCCACTACGCCAGGCTGAAGGTGTCGGGCATCGCCGAGACCGGTGACCGCATCGACCACTTCACGGTGGCGCGCAAGGCCAAGTAGGCATCCATCCGCGGCCTCCGGCCGCGGGCGCCCGGAAGGCAGGGCGTAGATCTCACCCGCAGGCGGTCCTCACATTCTCTTGAGGACCGCCTGTTTGGCCATCGTGAACTCCTCGTCCGTCAGGACGCCCGTGCGGTGCAGCTCGCCGAGTTCGCGCAGCCGTCGCAGCAGCGCGTCGTGGTCGTCCTCGTGCCGGCCTGCGGGCGCCAGCTGCTTCGGGGGTTCCTGCGGCGGTACGTCCAGTACGGCCGCCGCCGCGGGGTGCGGCAGCCGGGCCTGCACGGCCGCCGCGACCAGCGCCATCAGCGGGTCCTTCTTGAAGCCCCACAGCTCCACGGAGTTGGGGTCGTACTTGGGCGGCGCCTTGGTGGCCGCGGCTCGTACGGTGAACCGCAGATGCCCGTTCTCCAGGCCGACCGCGGGCTGCCACTCCACGGCGACGACATCGGTGACGGCCAGCGTGCGGGCGCCGGCGGCGGCCTTGGCGTCCTCCGTCTTCCAGTTCCACTCCAGGCGGATCTGCTCGCCGTCGAAGCTCGCGGTGCCGTCCCCGGCGGAGACGGAGAGCGGGACGGACGGGCCGGGGAGCAGGTATGCGTCCACCGGGTCGGACGGGACCTCGTCGAGCAGCAGGGCGTTGCGTACCTCGTCCGTGAAGTACTCCGCGACGCCGTACCGGTCCGACTCGACGAGCAGCTGGTAGGGGTCGTTCGGCTCGATGAGCCGTCCCCCGGAGGCGTGCAGCAGCGGGTCGGCGCCGTCGCGCAGCCGCAGCCTCAGCCGCCCCGACTTCTTGCCCTGCTCGAAGGAGATCCCCGCCAACGCACCCAAAGGGACGACGAGTTCACCCAGTGTCCGGCGGAGCAGGCTGACGTTCCTGTCCCGCCCGGGCGTCAGCCGAAGGGCGTCGCCGTCGAAGGCCCACGTGCCGTCCTTCTGGATGATTTCCGCCATGGGGGGATTGTTTCATCGGATCTGCGAGAGAGTGGTCTCTACCAATCCTGAAGGGAGTGCATGTGAGACGGCACAGAACGACTCCCCGTATGGCTCGTGTTCTCGGATGTCTGCTGCTCGTGGCGGCGGCGGGCGCGTTCACGGTGGCCGCGGCACCGGCGCCGAAGGCCACCCCGCTCGACCGGGTGGTCCCTGCCCCGGCATCGGTCACTCCGGGCGGCTCCCCGTACCGCATCACGCGCGGCACCCGTATCCGCGTGGACGACACCCGCGAGGCCCGCCGGATCGGCGAGTACCTCGCGGGCATCCTGCGCCCGTCCACCGGCTACCTCCTGCCCCTGGTGACACACGGCGGGGGAGGTATCCAACTCCGGCTGTCCAAGGGCCCGTTCGGTGCGGAGGGCTACCGCCTCGACAGCGGCCGCGACGGCGTCACCATCACCGCCGCCGAACCCGCCGGTCTCTTCCACGGCGTCCAGACCCTGCGCCAGCTGCTGCCGCCCGCAGTGGAGAAGAAGTCCGTACAGCCCGGCCCCTGGCTGGTCTCCGGCGGCACGATCACGGACAGCCCGCGCTACGCCTACCGCGGCGCGATGCTCGACGTCTCCCGGCACTTCTTCACGGTCGCCCAGGTCAAGCGCTACATCGACGAGCTCGCCCTCTACAAGGTCAACAAGCTGCACCTGCACCTCAGCGACGACCAGGGCTGGCGTATCGCCATCGACTCCTGGCCGCGGCTCGCGGCCTACGGCGGCTCGACGGAGGTGGGCGGCGGCCAGGGCGGTCACTACACCAAGGCCGACTACCAGGAGATCGTCCGGTACGCCGCCTCCCGCTATCTGGAGATCGTCCCCGAGATCGACATGCCCGGCCACACCAACGCGGCCCTCGCCTCGTACGCCGACCTGAACTGCAACGGCACGGCGCCTCCGCTCTACACCGGCACCGACGTCGGCTTCAGCTCGTTGTGCGTCGACAAGGACGTCACGTACGACTTCGTGGACGACGTCATCCGTGAGCTGGCGGCGATCACTCCGGGCCGTTATCTCCACATCGGCGGCGACGAGGCGCACTCCACCAGCCACGAGGACTACGTGAAGTTCATGGACCGGGTGCAGCCGGTCGTCGCCAAGTACGGCAAGACGGTGATCGCCTGGCACCAGATCACCGGCGCGCACCCGGCCAAGGGGGCGATCGCGCAGTACTGGGGCCTGGACGACACCGACGCGGCGGAGAAGGCGCAGGTCGCGAAGGCCGCGCAGAACGGCACCGGGCTGATCCTCTCGCCCGCCGACCGGATCTACCTGGACATGAAGTACACCTTGGACACCCCGCTCGGGCAGGACTGGGCCGGACTGGTGGAGGTGAAGCGGTCGTACGACTGGGATCCGGGCAACTACCTTGCCGGGGCGCCCGGTTCGGCGATCAGGGGCGTCGAGGCGCCGCTGTGGACCGAGACGATCGTGACGGACGCCGACATCGACTACATGACCTTCCCGAGGCTGCCCGGAGTCGCCGAGCTCGGCTGGTCGCCCGCGTCCACGCATGACTGGGACGCCTACAAGGTGCGGCTTGCTGCGCAGGCTCCGCGGTGGGAGGCGTTGGGGATCGGGTACTACCGGTCGCCGCAGGTTCCTTGGTGATTCGTCTGACTGTCCGTGGGGGCTGGTCGCGCAGTTCCCCGCGCCCCTAAAGGGGCGCCCGTCCAGCTGATCAGAACCCTGCGACGGGATTTTTGAGGGTTCCGATCAGTTGGAGGGCGCCTGACGGATCCGCCAGGTCGACCATCTGCCTGTTGTTGCGCAGCTGCAGCCGGTTGAGGCAGGACAGCGCGAACTCCGGGGCGAACATGTCGTACCGCTCGAACTTCTCGGTGAGTTCGGGCACCGACGCCTGGTACTCGCGGGTGACCTCCGCGACCGTCCGCCAGAAGTCGTCCTCCTCCAGGATCCCCTCGCCGGCGAGGTTCGCCGCGAGGAAGCGGAAGAAGCAGTCGAAGACGTCCGTGAAGACCGACAGGAGTTTCTTGTCCTCCGGGACCTCGACGCGCAGCCGCTCGACCGTCGGCGGCAGCACCGCGTCCGGGTCCATGACGGCGATCTCCTCGGCGATGTCCTTGTAGATCGCGCGCTGCACGACCCCGTCCTTCAGCACCAGGATCACGTTCTCGCCGTGCGGCATGTAGACCAGGTCGTAGGCGTAGAAGCTGTGCAGGAGGGGCGTGAAGTACGCCCGCAGGTAGTGCCGCAGCCACTGAGTCGGCGCCAGGCCCGACCGCTCGATCAGCGCGCCCGCGAAGGACGCGCCCTCGTGGTCGACGTGGAGGAGGGAGGCCATGGTGGCGAGCGACTCGCCGTCCCGCAGGCCCTGGACCGGGCTCTCGCGCCACAGGGCCGCGAGCATCTTGCGGTACGGCGAGTAGCGGTCCGTCGCCTTCTCGTACTCCAGGTGCCGGTAGCCGACGGCAGCCCGCTCGCGGATGATCGACAGGCCGGTGGACTTGAGCACCGGGTCGCCCTCGATGAGCTGGGCCAGCCAGTCGTTGATGGCGGGGGTGGCCTCCATGTAGGCGGCCGACAGTCCGCGCATGAAGCCCATGTTGAGGACGGACAGGGCCGTCTTCACATAGTGCTTCTCGGGGTGCGAGCTGTTGAAGAACGTGCGGATGGACTGCTGGGCCAGGTACTCGTCGTCACCCTCGCCGAGGCACACCAGGTGCCGGCGGGCGATCTCGGCGGCGAAGGTGACGGTGAGCTTGTTCCACCACTGCCAGGGGTGGGCGGGGATGAGGAGGTAGTCGGCGGGGTCCAGGTCCTGCTCGCGCAGGATGCCGTGGAACCGCTCGACGGTCTGCTCGCCCAGCTCCTCCCGTACGAAGGTCTCGTACTCGATCCCGGCACCCGTCGTGAAGGCAGCGCGCGACCGGTGCGCGGCCAGCCACACCAGACGGACCGGGCTCGCCGTCTCGGGGGCGTACGAGAGGTACTCGTGGATGCCGAAGCCGAGCCGTCCGTTGTTGGCGACGAAGCAGGGGTGGCCCTCGGTCATACCGGTCTCGACGGCCTGGAAGCCGGATCGCGCCAGCTCGGCGGCCGGGATCTGCGGCTTGGTGAGCTTGTAGCAGGTCCCGGAGAGGGTGGAGGAGATCTCCTCCAGGTAGACCGGGAGGATCTCGTCGCTCAGGCCCAGCGCCGACCTCAGCTCGATGAAGAAGTCCAGGGCCGCGAGGGGGAGTTCGGTGCCGTCGCGGTGGCGGGTGATCGAGTCGGCGTCTATGTGCCAGTGGTCGAGGGCTCGGACCACTGCCGTGAAGGTGTACCGGGTCAGGCCGTCGTCGCTGCGGACGACGTATGCGGCGTCCTGCTTCTCCGGTGTGATCAGGCGCTCGTGCGCGAACTCGGCGAGGGCCTTGCGGACCAGGAGGCGGTTGGCCTGCTCCCAGCGTTCGGGGGAGAGGTGGGCCACGGTGTCGGCGAGGGTCATGCCGGCACCCCCGTCGTGGCGAAGAACTGCTCGCGGGTGCAGAAGCTCAGCAGGGCCTTCTTCTCCGGCTTCTGGATCTCGCGTTCGGGCACGAACCCGACGGCCTCGTTCAGGGCGTGGACGGCCGTGTTGGAGACGTCCGGCTCGACGACGACGCGTCGCACCGCCGGGTCCTCGAAGAGGCGTGCCATCACAGCGGTGATGACGGCCCGGGTGAAGCCGTGCACGGGCGTGTCGGTGGCGGGGGTCAGGAAGTGCATGCCGATGTCGCCCGGCTGCGGCTCGTAGAGGCCGGTCAGCTCGCGGTGGGCGGGGTCGTAGTACTCCATCAGGAAAGCGGGTTCGCCGTCCCTGTCGAGCCCGAGCAGCGCGTGATGATGCTCGTCGGCCGCGATCTCCATGTAGGCGCGCTCGACGTCCTCCAGTTTCGCGTCCTGCATCATCCAGAACGCGGCCTTGGGGTGGGTGACCCAGCCGTGCAGGAGTTCGGCGTCGGTCAGCGGGTCGAGGGAGCGGAAGGCGAAGGTCGTGGGGCTCATGCGGTGAACTCCTGGAACGCGATGGTCTTCTCGACCGGGTAGTACTCGGTGCCGAGCAGCTCGCGGATGATGTAGCTGTTGCGGTAGGCGCCCATGCCCAGGTCGGGGCTGGTGATGCTGTGGGTGTGCACGCCGGCGTTCTGCAGGAAGACGCCCCGCCCGGTGGTGTCGATGGCGTAGTTGCGGGCGACGTCGAAGTTGCCGTGCGAGTCGTAGAGCAGCCGGTCGCGTACGGGCTTCAGGAACTCCGGCTCGGCGTACCTGTAGCCGGTGGCCAGGACCAGCCCCTCGGACTCGATCTCGTAGTCCTTCTCCTGCTCCTCCTGACGGAAGGAGAGGGTGTACGCGCCGTTCTCGTAACGTGCGCTGTTCAGCGCAGAGTTGGTGAGCAGACGGGTGGGCACGGGGCCGCCGAGGTTCTTCTGGTAGAGCAGGTCGAAGATCTCGTTGATCAGGTCGCCGTCGATGCCCTTGAACAGGCCCTTCTGCTCGGCCGTGAGCCGGTAGCGGGTGGCTTCCGGCAGCTCCCGGTAGTAGTCGATGTACTCCGGGGAGGTCATCTCCAGCGTGAGCTTGGTGTATTCGAGGGGGAAGAAACGCGGGGAGCGGGTGACCCAGTTCAGCCGGTAGCCGTGGACGTCGATCTCGCTGAGCAGGTCGTAGTAGATCTCGGCGGCGGACTGGCCGCTGCCGACCAGCGTGATCGACTCCTTGCGCTGCAGCTCCGCCTTGTGCTGCAGATAGCGGGAGTTGTGGATGAAGTCGCCGCCCAGGCCCTGGCAGGACTCGGGGATGTACGGCGGGGTGCCCGTGCCGAGGACGAGGCGGCGGGCGCGGTACACGTCTCCGGCCTCGGTGCGGACCAGGTAGTGCTCGGACCCTTCGTCGTACGTCACCTCGGTGACCGTCGTACTGAAGCGGACGCTGCTCAGGTTGTTCGCGGCCCAGCGGCAGTAGTCGTCGTACTCGACGCGAAGAGGGTAGAAGTTCTCCCGGATGTAGAACGAGTACAGCCGGCCCTTCTCCTTCAGGTAGTTGAGGAAGGAGTACGGAGAGGTCGGGTCGGCGAGGGTGACCAGGTCCGACATGAACGGCGTCTGGAGGTGGGCGCCGTCCAGGAACATGCCCGCGTGCCACTCGAAGTCCGGCTTCGACTCCAGGAAGACCCCGTCGAGCTCGGCGATCGGCTCGGTCAGACAGGCCAGGCCGAGGTTGAACGGGCCGAGCCCGATCCCCACGAAGTCATGGGTTCTGGACGGGTTTTCAGGACGCGCGGTCAAGGGACTCTCCCAGGTACTGCTCGGCGTGGCCGGCTATCAGGTCCAGGACGGCGACGATGTCTTCGGTCGTCGTCTCGGGGTTGAGCAGGGTGAACTTCAGGTAGTGGCGGCCGCCCACCTTGGTGCCCGCGACCACCGCGTCACCGGAGGCGAACAGGGCCTTGCGGGCGTACAGGTTGGCGCGGTCGACCTCCGCCGGGTCGGTGACGGCGGCCGGGATGAAACGGAAGACGAGGGTGGAGAGGGTGGGCTCCACGACGACGTCGAAACGCGGGTCGGCGGCGAGCAGCTTCCAGCCCTCGGCGGCCAACTCGCACACCTCGTCGAAGAGCTGACCGATGCCGTCGGCGCCCATCACGCGCAGCGTCATCCACAGCTTGAGGGCGTCGAAGCGGCGGGTGGTCTGCAGGGACTTGTCGACCTGGTTGGGGATGCGTTCCTGCACCATGCGGCGCGGGTTGAGGTACTCCGCGTGGTACGTGGCGTGGCGCAGGGTCGAGGCGTCCCGCACCAGTACGGCGGACGAACTCACCGGCTGGAAGAAGGACTTGTGGTAGTCGACCGTGACCGAGTCGGCACGCTCGATGCCGTCGATGCGGTCCCGGTACTTGAGCGAGGCGAGCAGTCCGCAGCCGTACGCGGCGTCCACGTGCAGCCAGGCGCCGAACTGGGCACACAGCTCGGCGATCTCGGGCAGCGGGTCGATGGAGCCGAAGTCGGTGGTGCCCGCGGTGGCGACGACGGCCATGGGGACCAGGCCGTCCTTCCTGCAGCGCTCCAGCTCACGGGCGAGGGCGACGGTCTGCATCCGCTTGTCGTGGTCGACGGGGACGGAGACCACCGCGTCCTGGCCGAGGCCCAGCAGTTTCGCGGACTTCTTCACGCTGAAGTGGCTGACCTCGGAGGCGAAGACACGCAGTTTGGCAAGGGTGTCCGTCTTGGCCTCCTCCCGGGCCAGCAGCAGCGCCTGCAGATTCGACTGGGTGCCGCCGGAGGTGAACACACCGTCCGCGGCGGGGCCGAGGCCGATACGGGCGGTCGTCCAGTCGATGAGCCTGCGCTCGATCAGGGTGCCGCCGGCCGACTGGTCCCAGGTGTCCAGGGAGGAGTTGACGGCGGACAGGACGGCCTCACCGAGCACCGCCGGGATGACGACCGGGCAGTTGAGGTGGGCGAGGTAGCGGGGGTGGTGGAAGTAGACCGCGTCGCGGAGGTAGACGTCCTCCAGCTCGTCCAGGACGGCGCCGGTGTCGCCGAGCGGCCGGTCGAGGTCGATGGCGTCGATGCGGGGAGCGAGGGCGTCGACGGTGACACCGGTGAACGGACGGTCGGTGGTGGCGAGTTTGGCCGCCACCCGCTCGACTCCTTCGGTCACGGAGCGGCGGTAGTGCTCCGCGGTCAGGCCATTGAGCAGGTGCGAGCGCATTGGGGGTCCTCCGGTGGGGACAGTCCGTGCGGGCGGGGGAGGGGCGAAGCGGCCCGATTAACTTAGGTAAGCCTAACCTAAGTCACTTGGGTCTGATCCCGCCCCTCCCGTGACCGCCGTCACTCCTGCTCGCGCAACTGCTCCTCGCTCAGGCCCTGTCGCCAGTACCCGACGAAGGTGACCCGCCGCCGGTCGATGCCGCGCTCCCCGACGAGGTGCCGCCGCAGCTGCTTCACGCATCCGCTCTCGCCCGCGATCCAGGCGTACGGGTGCTCGGTGGGCGGGAGTTGAGCGGTGCGCAGGGCGTCGAGGGCCATGGGGGACCCCTCGACGCGGCCTGCGTCCCGGACCAGCCAGGTGATCTCGGCGTCGGCCTCGGTCACCAGGTCCTGGATGTCCCCGGCGTCGTGCACCTCCAGCCAGACCCGGGCACGGGTACCGGTCGGCAGCGACTCGAGGATCGCCGAGACGGCCGGAACAGCGGTCTCGTCCCCCCAGATCAGCGTCAGATCGGTGTCCGCGGGCGGCCGGAAGCGGATCGCACGGTTGTCCGCGACGGCGGGCCCGAGCAACACGACACGATCACCGGCAGCGGCCTTCGCGGCCCATCGCGAGGCGGGACCGGCCGGGGTGTGCAGGACGAAGTCGATGTCGATCTCGTCGGGATCGCGGCGCAGGCTCCGCAGTGTGTACGACCGCATCACGGCCCGTACCCCGTCGGGCAGTTCACGCCAGCCCTGCCACCAGCCGTCGCCGAGTTCGTACGGCACGGCCGGCTCGCTCTGGCCGGGATGCGGCAGGAAGAGGGACAGGGACTGATCCCGTCCATGGGAGGCGAAGTGCTTCAAGTCCTCCCCGACGAAGGTCACCCGGACCAAAGACGGCCCGAGCCGCCTCGTCCGTACGACCTGGAGGGAGAAGAAACGGAACGGGGCGGCGACGGTGGTGGTCACATGTGCTCCCTGAGTTGACGCGCCCCATAGGGGCGCGGGGAACTGCGCGACCAGCCACGACGGACCCGCAGTTCATCACGGTGTGGTGGGCCTACGGCGCTGAACCGGCTCTTCCGGCGGAGCGCCTAGCTGACTTTCTTGGCGTTCTCCAACGCCTCGGCCAAGTTCGCGAGCAGCGGCGTGCACTTGTCGTAGGACAAGATCGGCTCGGGCGACCGAGAGATGACCTGCCCCGCCTTCACCGCCGGCAGCTTCTTCCACGTGGCCTTGGTGATGTCGGCCGGCTGGATGGTCGAGGACCGATCGTCCATCATGATGATGTCGGCCTGGTACTTGTCGACGTTCTCCCAGCTCAGCGACTCGAACCAGCCGCCGCCCTTGGCCTTCGCCTTCTCCGGCGGCTCGACGAAGTTCACGCCGAGCGCCTTGAAGTACTCCAGGTCGATCGAGAGGTTCGTGCCGGAGACGTAGAAGAGCGCGTCGCTCGCGGAACCCGCCATCACCTTGATGTCGGGCTTGGCCTTCGCGGCCTTGCGCAGCCGGGCGGCGGCCGCCTCGAACTTCTTCTTCGCCTCGGTGGCCTTGGCCGCCTTCATGTCCGCGCCGAGCGACTCCGCGAGCGCCCACATGCGCTGCAACGGCTCGGTCAGCTGGCGGTCGTAGACGGAGATGGCGACACTGGGAGCCAGCTTGGCGATCTTGTCCTTGGAGGCCTCAGGGACGTACCAGAGCGTGCCGGCGTCGTCGAACATCGTGGAGATGAGCACGTCGGGCGCGAGGGCCGCGTACTTCTCGACGTTGAATTGGTCCCAGACGTTGCCGAGGATCGTGACCTTGCTGATGTCCATGTCGCCGGCCTGGACGTCGGGCTTTCCGTCCGCGGTCCTGGTCGGGCCGAAGACGCCCTTGACGCTGATGCCGTAGTCGTGGAGCGCGGCGGCGACACCCGTGAACGCCACGATGTTCGCGGGCGCTTCGTCGAGCTTCACCGTCGTGCCGCGGTCGTCCTTGAAGGACCAGGGGCCGGACTTGGCGGCGGTCGTCCCGTCGCCGGAGCCCCCGCTTTTCGCGTCGTCGTCCCCGCAGGCCGCGAGCACGGCCCCGAGGCCGAGGGCGCCGCCCGCGGCGAGGATGCCGCGTCGGGTCGGATGGGTGGCTCTGGCGTTGGACATGCTGTGGCTGCTTTCGAACGGGGCGGAACGCCCGCCGGACGATTTCGAACGTAGGTTAGCCTAACCTCACTCGATGTCCAGGGGTGCGGGCGTTCCGGGCCCGAACCTGTCAGCAGCCTGTGAGCCGGAGCCGTGCTGTCATGGCTGCGGTCAGCCTGCCAGTCCCAACTCCCGTGCAATCAGCATCCGTTGGACCTCGCTGGTGCCCTCACCGATCTCCAGGATCTTGGAGTCGCGCCACATACGGGCCACCGGGTACTCGTTCATGAAGCCGTAGCCGCCGTGGATCTGGGTGGCCTCGCGCGCGTTGTCGACGGCGACGGTGGAGGAGTGGAGCTTGGCGAGCGCGGCCTCCTTCTTGAAGGGGGCGCCGCTCACCAGCCGGGCGGCCGCGTCACGCCAGGCGAGCCGGGCCGTGTGGGCCTTCATCTCCATGTCGGCGATCTTGAACTGGATCGCCTGGTTCGCGCCGATCGGGCGGCCGAAGGCGTGCCGTTCCTTCGCGTACTTCACCGACTCGTCCACACAGCCCTGGGCCAGCCCGGTCGCGAGAGCCGCGATGGCGATCCGGCCCTCGTCGAGGATGCGCAGGAACTGGGCGTAACCGCGGCCCTTCTCACCCAGCAGGTTGGCGGCCGGGACGCGGACGTCGGAGAAGTGCAGCTCACGGGTGTCCGAGGCGTTCCAGCCGACCTTCGAGTACGGGGCCGCCACCGTGAAGCCCGGGGTGCCGGACGGGACGATGATCGAGGAGATCAGCGGCTTGCCGTCGGGCTTGCGGCCGGTCACCGCCGTGACCGTGACCAAGCCTGTGATGTCCGTGCCCGAGTTGGTGATGAAGCACTTGGTGCCGTTGATCACCCACTCGTTCGTCTCCTCGTCCAGCCGGGCCGTCGTACGGGTGGCTCCGGCGTCGCTGCCGCCGTCCGGCTCCGTGAGGCCGAAGGCGCCGAGGATCTCGCCGGAGCAGAGGCGGGGCAGCCACTGCTGCTTCTGCTCCTCCGTGCCGAAGAGGTGGATCGGCATGGCGCCCAGGGAGACACCGGCCTCCAGGGTGATGGCCACGGACGAGTCCACGCGGGCCAGCTCCTCCAGCGCCACGCCCAGCGCCAGATAGTCGCCGCCCATACCGCCGTACTCCTCCGGGAACGGCAGCCCGAACAGGCCCATGCGGCCCATCTCGCGGACGATCTCGTACGGGAACTCGTGGTGCTCGTAGAACTCGCCGATCTTGGGCGCCACGACGTCGTGCGCGAACTCCTCGACGGTGCGGCGGAGTTCCTCCAGCTCGGGTGAGAGTCGGTAGTCCATGGCTGTGATCACTGCTCCTGGTGGGAGAGGGCTCGGACGGTGCGGGACGGGCTGGGTCGGCCCAGTTGTTCGGCCATCCACACGCTGGTGGCGACGAGGCGGCCGAGGTCGACTCCGGTGTCGATGCCGAGACCCTGAAGCATCCACACGAGGTCTTCGGTGGCGAGATTGCCGGTGGCGGACTTGGCGTACGGGCAGCCCCCGAGTCCACCGGCGGAAGCGTCGACGGTGGTGACGCCGTGCTGGAGGGCGGCCAGGGTGTTGGCGAGGGCCTGGCCGTAGGTGTCGTGGAAGTGGACGCCCACCTGCTCGGCGGGTACGTCCAGTTCGGTCAGCAGGGCGCGTACGTGGCCCGGTGTCGCGACCCCGATCGTGTCGCCCAGGCTCAGCTCGTCGCAGCCCATGTCCAGCAGGGCCCTGGCGACGCGGACGACCTGGGGGATCGGGACCGCACCCTCCCAGGGGTCGCCGAAGCACATGGAGAGATAGCCGCGGACATGGACCTGCTGGGACTTGGCGCGGGCCACCACCGGCTCGAACATGGCCAGCGCCTCGTCCACCGTGCGGTTGAGGTTGGCCTTGGCGAAGGACTCGGTGGCGCTGGCGAACACCGCGACGCGACCGGCGCCGAGCGCCAGCGCGCGATCCAGGCCGCGTTCGTTGGGGACGAGAACCGGGAGGTCCACCGGGAGATCGCTGATCTGCGGGAACAGCTGCTCCGCGTCGGCGAGTTGGGGCACCCACTTGGGGTGGACAAAGCTCGTCGCCTCGATCGTCGTGAGCCCCGCCTCGGCCAGGCGGCGGACGAACTCCGCCTTCACCTCCGTCGGCACCGTCGACTTCTCGTTCTGCAGGCCGTCACGGGCGCCGACCTCGTGGATGCGGACGCGGGCCGGCAGACCGGGGGCCGGTACGGCCATGGGCAGCGTCATTTCTCCTCCTCCGCCGAGTTCTCGACCGGCGTGATGACGGCGAGCACCTGGTCCATGGCGACCGTCGTGCCCGGCGTGACGTCCAGTTCGGCGACGGTGCCGGCGTGCGGGGCGGAGATGACGTGCTCCATCTTCATCGCCTCGACGACCAGCAGGCTCTGGCCGGCGCTCACCTCGTCACCGACGGCGACCTTCACCACCGTGACCGTGCCGGGCATCGGTGCGGTGAGCGAGTCCGCGCCCGCGTGCCGTGCGCCCGTGAGGGACGCGGCGACCGGGTCGTGGTCGCGCACGTGCCAGGCGTCGCCGTCGCGGCCGATCCAGTCGGCGGCGCGGTGGAAGGTGTGGCGGACTCCGTCGAGGGTGACGGAGACGGTGTCGGCGGTGAGGGTGTGGCTGCCGCGCGGCACGTACTCCACGGGGTCCTGCACCCGGAGGTGGAAGCCGGCGGGCTTCGGCGACCCGCCCAGACGCCAGCCGCTCGGCACGGAGAACGGGTCGGTCCAGCCTTCTCCGCGAGGCTCCAGGGCCTTCAGCCGTACGGCCGCCGCCGCCTCGTACACCTCCTCCGGTACGTCCGTGGAGACGAGGCCGTCCACCTCCCGCTCCACCAGCCCGGTGTCCAGCTCGCCCGCGACGACGGCCGGATGGGCCAGCAGCCGCCGCAGGAACCCGGCGTTGGTCTGCACGCCCAGCGTCACCGTCTCCGCAAGGGCGGCCCGCAGCTTGCGGATCGCCGTCTCCCGGTCCGGCCCGTACGCGATCACCTTGGACAGCATCGGGTCGTACAGCGAACCGACCTCCGTGCCCTCGCTGAGCCCGGAATCGGTGCGGACACCGTCGCCCTGGGGCTCGTGGAGCCGCAGCACCGTGCCGCCGGAGGGGAGGAACCCACGCGCCGGGTCCTCCGCGCACACCCGCGCCTCGATCGCGTGCCCGGTCAGCGTGATGTCGCCCTGCTTGTACGGCAGTTGCTCACCGGCCGCCACCCGCAACTGCCACTCCACCAGGTCGAGGCCTGTGATCAGCTCGGTGACCGGGTGCTCCACCTGGAGCCGGGTGTTCATCTCCATGAAGTAGTACGAGGACGGGTCACCGCCCGGAACGATGAACTCCACCGTGCCCGCGCCCCGGTACCCGCACGAGCGGGCCGCCTGGACCGCAGCCTCGCCCATCGCGGCCCGGGTCTCCTCGTCGAGGAGCACGCTGGGCGCCTCCTCGATGATCTTCTGGTGCCGGCGCTGCAGCGAGCACTCGCGCTCGCCGAGATGCACCACGTTCCCGTGGCCGTCCGCCAGCACCTGGATCTCGATGTGCCGGGGCCGGTCCACCCACCGCTCCACGAGGAGCGTGTCGTCGCCGAAGGAGGCGCGGGCCTCGCGGCGGGCGGCGGCGATCTCGTCCGCCAGCCTCTCCGCGTCCCGCACCAGCCGCATGCCCTTGCCGCCACCGCCGGCCGACGGCTTCAGCAGTACCGGCATGCCGATCTCCCGTGCAGCTTCGGCGAGTTGGGCGTCGGAGAGCCCGCTGCCGCTGGACCCGGGGACGACCGGCACCCCGGCCGCCTTCACCGTCTCCTTGGCGCGGATCTTGTCGCCCATGAGGGAGATGGCCTCCGCGGGCGGCCCGATGAAGACGAGCCCCGCGTCGGCGCACGCGCGCGCGAAGCCGGCGTTCTCCGCGAGGAAGCCGTAGCCGGGGTGGACGGCCTGGGCGCCGGTGCGGGCGGCGGCCTCCAGCAGCCGCTCCACCGAGAGGTAGCTCTCGGCCGCCGGGGCGGGGCCGATCCGTACCGCCGTGTCTGCCTCCCGGACGTGCCGTGCGTCGGCGTCGGCGTCGGAGAAGACGGCCACCGAGCGCACGCCCAGCGAGCGGAGCGTACGGATCACGCGGACGGCGATCTCGCCCCGGTTGGCCACGAGCACTGTGTCGAACATGGGTCCCCTCCTCACATCCGGAAGACGCCGAACTGGGGCTCACCCAGCGGCGCGTTGGCACAGGCGGTCAGCGCGAGTCCCAGCACCTGGCGGGTCTCCAGCGGGTCGATCACGCCGTCGTCCCAGAGGCGGGCGGTGGCGTAGTAGGCGTTGCCCTGGCGCTCGTACTGCTGCCGGATCGGCGCCTTGAAGGCCTCCTCGTCCTCCGTGGGCCACTCCTCGCCCCGCGCCTCCAGCTGGTCCCGCTTGACGGTCGCGAGGACGGAGGCGGCCTGCTCGCCGCCCATGACGGAGATCTTGGCGCCGGGCCACATCCACAGGAAGCGGGGGGAGTAGGCCCGCCCGCACATCGAGTAGTTGCCCGCGCCGTACGAGCCGCCGACCACGACCGTCAGCTTCGGCACGCGGGTGCAGGCCACGGCCGTCACCATCTTCGCGCCGTGCTTGGCGATGCCGCCCGCCTCGTAGTCCCTGCCGACCATGAAGCCCGAGATGTTCTGCAGGAACACCAGCGGGATCCCCCGCTGGTCGCACAGCTCGATGAAGTGGGCGCCCTTCTGTGCGGACTCGGAGAACAGGATGCCGTTGTTGGCGACGATCCCGACCGGATGGCCGTGGATCCGCGCGAAGCCGGTGACGAGGGTCTGCCCGAACTCCGCCTTGAACTCGGCGAAACGGGAGCCGTCCACCACGCGCGCGATGATCTCGCGGACGTCGTACGGGGTGCGGGGATCGACCGGCACCGCGCCGTAGAGGCCGTACGGATCCACCTTGGGCTCCGCGACCGTCGCGACCTCCCAGGGCAGCGACCCGCGCGCGGGGAGCGTGGCGGCGATGTTCCGCACGATCCTGAGCGCATGCGCGTCGTCCTCCGCGAGGTGGTCCGTCACGCCGGAGACCCGGGAGTGCACCTCGCCGCCGCCCAGCTCCTCGGCGGTCACCACTTCACCGGTGGCGGCCTTCACCAGGGGCGGCCCGCCCAGGAAGATCGTGCCCTGGTTGCGGACGATGACCGCCTCGTCGCTCATCGCCGGGACATACGCCCCGCCGGCCGTGCACGACCCGAGGACCGCGGCGATCTGCGGAATCCCGGCCCCGGACATCCGCGCCTGGTTGTAGAAGATCCGCCCGAAGTGCTCCCGGTCCGGGAAGACCTCGTCCTGCATGGGCAGGAAGGCGCCCCCGGAGTCGACCAGGTAGATGCACGGCAGGCGGTTCTCCAGGGCCACCTCCTGGGCGCGCAGGTGCTTCTTCACCGTCATCGGGTAGTACGTACCGCCCTTGACGGTGGCGTCGTTGGCGACGACCACGCACTCGCGCCCGCTGACCCGCCCGATGCCCGCGATGACCCCGGCGGCCGGGGCGGCCCCCTCGTACATCCCGTCGGCGGCCAGCGGCGCCAGCTCCAGGAACGGTGAGCCCGGGTCGAGCAGCGTGTCCACCCGGTCCCTCGGCAGCAGCTTCCCGCGCGCGGTGTGCCTGGCCCGCGCCTTCTCGCCGCCGCCGAGCCGGGACGCGGCCAGCTTGCCGCGCAGCTCCTCGACGAGCGCGCGGTGCGCCGCCTCGTTGGCCCGCCAGGCCTCCGACGCGGGGTCTGCCGCGCTCGTCAGCTCCGGTGCCTCGTGCATCCTGCGGTCCCCTCACCCAGTGGTCGACTGTTAATGAGCGTTAACCATTTCCTTCAGGTTAACGACCGCTAACCTCCCTGTCTAGAATTGCTTCCATGGCCACCAGAACCGACGCCCCCACCCGCCGCGAGCAGATCCTCAAGGAGGCCGCGCGGCTCTTCGCCGAGCGCGGTTTCCACGGGGTCGGAGTCGACGAGATAGGTGCCGCCGTCGGCATCAGCGGCCCCGGTCTCTACCGCCACTTCGCGGGCAAGGACGCGATGCTCGCCGAGCTGCTGGTGGGGATCAGCGGCCAGCTGCTGACGGGCGCCAAGCGGCGCCTGGCGGAGGCGGACGGCGTGCCGCCCGAGGCGGTCCTCGACTCGCTCATCGAAGGGCACATCGACTTCGCGCTCGACGACCGCCCCCTGATCACCCTGCACGACCGCGAGCTGGACCGCCTCCGGGACAGCGACCGCAAGCTGGTGCGGCAGTTGCAGCGGCAGTACGTAGAGCTGTGGGTGGAGGTGCTGAGGGAGGTCTATCCGGGCATCACGGAACCCGCCGCCCGCTCCGCCGTGCACTCGGTCTTCGGCCTCCTGAACTCGACTCCGCACCTGGGCCGCCCCGGCTCGCTGCCGGGCCGCGGGGCGACGGCGGAGTTGCTGCACCGGATGGCCCGGGGCGCCTTCGCGGCGGCCGGGGCGGAGTGACGAGCGTTACGGGATCACCTCTGGACGCCTCTCCTTACCCGCCGGTACCTTGGTGTTCTGAGCAAGCGCTTAGACATGGACCCAAGGACCAGGCGGAGGTGGCGGCGGTGCGCCGTACGGTGTTCAACGAGGACCACGAGGCGTTCCGGGAGACCCTCCGGGCCTTCATCGAGGCCGAGGTCGTCCCCGTCTACGACGAGTGGTTCGCCGCCGGCCAGGCGCCGCGCGACTTCTACTACAAGCTCGCCGAGCTCGGCGTCTTCGGCATCCGCGTGGACGAGGAGTACGGCGGCGCCGGCATCGACTCGTACAAGTTCGAGGCCGTGATGTACGAGGAGACCGCGCGCGCGGGCGTGCAGTTCGGCGGCTCCGGTGTGCACGTACTGCTCGGCCTGCCGTACATCAAGATGCTCGCCAGCGACGAGCAGAAGAAGCGCTTCCTGCCGAAGTTCGTCTCCGGTGAGGAGATGTGGGCCCTGGCGATGACCGAGCCGGGCACCGGCTCCGACCTCGCCGGCATGAAGACCACCGCCAAGCTGAGCGAGGACGGCACGCACTACGTCCTCAACGGCTCCAAGACCTTCATCACCGGCGGCGTCCACGCCGACCGCGTGATCGTCTGCGCCCGCACCTCCGCGCCCACCGCCGAGGACCGCCGCTTCGGCATCTCCCTGTTCGCCGTGGACACCAAGTCCGAGGGCTACTCCATCGGCCGCAAGCTCGACAAGCTCGGCCTGAAGACCTCCGACACCGCCGAGCTGGCGTTCGTCGACGTGAAGGTGCCCGTCGAGGACCTGCTCGGCGAGGAGAACAAGGGCTTCTACTACCTGGGCCACAACCTGGCGTCCGAGCGCTGGGGCATCGCCTTCGGTGCCTACGCGCAGGCCAAGGCCGCCGTGCGGTTCGCCAAGGAGTACGTCCAGGAGCGCACCGTCTTCGGCAAGCCCGTCGCGTCCTTCCAGAACACCAAGTTCGAGCTGGCCGCCTGCCAGGCCGAGGTGGACGCCGCGGAAGCGGTCGCCGACCGCGCGCTCGAAGCCCTCGACGCCGGTGAGCTGACGCCCGCCGAGGCCGCCTCCGCCAAGCTGTTCTGCACCGAGGTCGCGCACCGCGTCATCGACCGCTGCCTCCAGCTGCACGGCGGCTACGGCTTCATGAACGAGTACCCGATCGCCCGCCTGTACGCGGACAACCGCGTCAACCGCATCTACGGCGGCACCAGCGAGATCATGAAGACGATCATCGCCAAGGACATGGGCCTGTAAGGCCCGGGAAACCCAAAGAAATCACTGGCGGGTACAACTGTCTGCCATGAGCCAGGCACTACAGGGCCTCCTCGATCTGCTCGACCTCGAGCAGATCGAGGAGGACATCTTCCGCGGCCAGTCCCGGTCCGCCGTCGTCCCCCGCGTCTTCGGCGGACAGGTCGCGGCCCAGGCGCTGGTCGCCGCCGGGCGTACGGTCCCCGCCGACCGGCACGCCCACTCGCTGCACGCGTACTTCCTGCGTCCCGGCGACCCGGGCGCACCGATCGTCTACCAGGTCGACCGCATCCGTGACGGCCGTTCCTTCACCACCCGCCGGGTGGTCGCCGTCCAGCACGGCAAGCCGATCTTCCATCTGTCGGCCTCCTTCCAGACGGACGAGGACGGCCTCGACCACCAGACGCCGATGCCCGCGGCGCCCGACCCGGCCACGCTGCCCACCTCCCACGAGCGGCTGCGCGGCTACGGCCACCTCGACCCCGCGGTGGTGGAGAAGTTCCTGGAGGCGCGCGAGGCCGTCGATCTGCGCTACGTCGAGGAGCCGCCGTACGGGAGGTTCGGCGAGCCGCGCGAGCCGCACTCCCAGGTGTGGTTCCGCACCAACGGCAAGCTCGACGACGACCCCCTGCTGCATGTCGTCCTCGCCACCTACGTCTCGGACATGACCCTGCTCGACTCGGTGCTGCTCGCGCACGGCCGGGGCGGCTGGGCCGTCGGCGACGTGGTCGGAGCCTCGCTCGACCACGCCATGTGGTTCCACCGGCCCTTCCGCGCCGACGAATGGCTGCTCTACGACCAGGAGTCACCGACGAGCCACGGCGGCCGCGGACTCGGCCAGGCGCGGATCTACACGCAGGACGGGCAGCTGGCCATCTCGGTGATCCAGGAAGGACTGGTCCGGGTTCCGCGTGAACTCGGTTGATACGGTCTCGCCGCCGCGCTGGGATGGGCCCATGAGCGAATCGTGGAACTGGCGGGGCGGGCGGATCCGGGGCGCATTTCTCGAGGCGGCGGACACCGTCGCCGAGCTGCTCGCCGAGCCCGCCGTGGCGGCGGCCTGGAACGAACCCAGCGTGCTCGAGGACTTCGGCGTGCGCGGTCTCGCCGGGCACCTGTTCTGGCCGGAGCTCGACCTGCCCCGGATGCTCGCCGCGCCGGTCCCGCCGGAGCCCGTCGTGTCCCTGCGCGAGTACTACTCGGAGAAGGTCATCTGGCTGGACGCCGGTGCCGACGCCCCCGTGAGCATCCGTATCCGGCAGGGCGGTGAGGCCACGGCCGCGGACGGGCACTCGGCTCTGCACGCGCGCGTGCGTGAGGCGCTGGAACGGCTGCGGGCCGAGGTGCCGAGCGCACCCGCCGTACGCCCCGTCCACGTCCGGTCCTGGGGCGACTGGTCCCTCGACCTCGACGACTTCCTGCTCACGCGTCTCATGGAACTCGTCGTCCACGCCGACGACTTGGCGTGCAGCGTGGGCCTGCCGACCCCCGACTTCCCCGAGCACGTGACCGCGCCGGTCGTCGAACTGCTCGCGCGCCTCGCCGTCCGCCGCCACGGCGTCGTGGACGTCGTACGGGGGCTCGCCCGTGTGGAGCGCGCCCCCGGATCGATCGCCGGTATCTAGCCGGCCGGGGATTCAGTCCCGGCGGATGAGTTCCGGGTCGATGCGGCGGCCGACCAGGGGAAGCGTCCCGATCGTGGCGACGGCCACCACGCCCAGTGCGGCACACGCCAGGACCGGGATGCTTCTTTGATGCCGATACGCCGCTCAAGGCTTTGCGGTGATCTTGCCTTTGCCTGGTCGGAAGATGATCATTGGCCGGGTTGCTGAAGGCCCGCCTCCGCCAGCAGATACGCCGTCATCGGGTCGTAGTGGCGTGGGCTCGGCACATGGTCGTCGAGCGGGACCGTCACCTGTACGGTGCCCTCGGCCTCGGCGAGGAAGAGCGCCGGGTCGTTGCAGTCGGCGTAGCCGACGGAGTCGACGCCGTGCTGGCCGGCGTAGCCCGCCCAGCCGTGGTCGGCGACGACCAGGTCCGGCAGCGGGCGGCCCTCCTCCTCAAGTGCCGTGAGGATGGCCTTCATCGGCTCGCCGGAGTGCGTGTGCCACAGGGTGGCGCCGTGCTCCAGGACCGCCACGTCCGCGAGCTGCCAGACGTACCCCTCGTCCGTCTGCAGCCCTTCCGGGATCACCACGATCTCGCAGCCGGCTGAGCGCAGCGCGGCCGCGGTGGCGCGGTGCACGTCGAGCAGGCCGCCCGGGTGGCCGGTCGCGAACAGCACCCGCTGCTGCCCTTCGGCCGCCTTGCGCAGCCGGGCCGCCATCCGCTCCAGACCGCCCACCGTCAGCTCGGGATCGATGGTGTCCTGGCCGTACCGGTACTCGGGGTCGTCGTTCACCCCCACCCGCTCCGCCATCACCGCGAGCACGTCCTGCTCGTCGGTCCACCGGTCGCCGAGTTCCAGGCCGAGCCAGTAGTTGCGGACGCCGTTCGCGAGCTGGCGGTAGTGGGAGAGGTTGTTCTCGCGCGGGGTGGCGACGTCGCCCGCGATGCGGGTCTTCACGAGGTGCGCGACGAGTTCGGCGCGGCTGGGTGTCCCGGGTATCGGCATGAAACCCATTGTGAGGCAGGCGACTGTCCGATTCCCTGGCGTCCGGCGCGCTGGGACGCGAGTCACGTACTCAGCAAGACGGGCCGCCGTACCTATGGCCGCCGCATCCGCACTACGGTTCGGCAGCGCCCCGAAGGGGCGCGGGGCTGTGTCGATGTGCGGCTCTGCCGCGATGGGGGTCCCCCCGCTCGAGCGAAGCCGAGAGTGGGGGAGCGACCAGCCACATCGGCGCCGCAGACGAAAGACAACCACATCGCGGCCCAACCAGCGGAGCGCTATCGCAGCGCGAACCACAGCTCCATGCGTACGTCCGGGTCGTCCAGGTCCGTGTCGAGGAGCGCGGCGCAGCGGGCGATGCGCTGGCGGACCGTGTTGCGGTGGACGGACAGGGCGACGGCCGTACGGTCCCAACTGCCGTGCAGGGACAGCCAGGTGCGCAGGGTCTCGGCGAGCGCGGGGGCGCCCGCGATCGGGGCGAGGAGCGTACGGGCATGGGCCGCGGCCTCGTCGGACGGCACCAGGTCGGCGAGGCCCGCCCGGTCGCCGTGCCGGACCAGGGCCGCGCGGGTGGCGCGGGCGCGGGCCAGCGCGCGGGCGGCCTGCGTGTCGGCGGACGGCCACCCGTGCGGGGTCGAGGCGGCGCTGACACCCAGGGTCCAGCCCGGCTGTGCGGCCGGTTCGCGGTCGGCGGGCACCAGGACCCGTACGACGTCCTCCGCCAGGTCGACCAGCGGCGACCCGAGGGCCGCACCCAGCGCCGAGGCGGCCACCGGGTCGGGCGCCTGCGCATCCGGCCGGGCGTGCACCACGAGCCACGGGCCGGGCCCGAGGAGGGCGGCCACGTCGGCCGGCGGCGTCCCCAGCAGCAGCCGTACCAGCGCGGACGACCGTGCCGCCCCCGTGCCGCTCTGGTGCTCGCCGGTGAGCAGCGAGAGCAGGACGGCGGCGACGGAGGCGATGGTGTGGTCACCCGGGTCCCGCTGCGGTGCGGCGACCCCCAGCACGAAGCCCTGCCCGGCCCCGAGCGCATAGGCGGCGAGGTGGGTGCCGGCTGCCGTGTCGGTGGCGGAGGTGGGGGCGGGACGGTCGGCCGCGGAGGGCGGGGCGGGCGGCACCCCGCCGGGCCCGCGACGCCGCGCCGCCGCCGAACCGGACTGCTCTGCAGAGCGTGCACCCCCCGGCCCGCCTGCTGCCGCGCCCGCCTGCCGCAGAGCCGTAACCGGCCGCACGACCCGCGCCAGCCCGGCCAGGGCCCCCCGGGCCTCGGCGCCCGCCTGTCGTCCCGCCGCAGCGATCTCCGCCCCCTCCGGCCCGTACAGCACCGCCCATCCGCCCACCCGCTGGGCCAGCTGCCGCAGCACCGACGACACCGGGTCCGGGCGGGAGGCCGCCGCCGCGAGGCTCTGCTGGGCCTCCGTCACACGGCGCAGTTCGGCGAGGCGGGCCTGGGCCATCAGCTGCCAGACGGCGCGGGCGATGCCGGAGAACGTGGTCTGCTCAGGGACCTCGACGAGCGGCAGCTCGTGCGCGTCGCACGCCGCCACCAGCGCGCGCGGCACCGAGTCGTGCACGGGAGCCAGGCCGAAGCCGAGGGCCGCGCCGCCCGCCGCGACGATCCTCGAGACGTAGTCGTCGAAGTACGTGCCGGAACCGGCGGCCTCCGGAACGTGGACCCCCGCCGTCAGCAGCAGCTCCCCGCCCAGCAGATACGGGTACGGGTCGGCCATCTCCGAGGTGTGCGCCCAGTGGATGACGATGCCCGGGTCGGCGGGCCCAGCGATCTGCCGCAGGGCCAGCTCCTCACGGGCCAGGAGTGCCGAGAGAGGCACGGGTGGCGTGGGTGGCGTGGCGGGAACAGCGGGATCCGGCATGGTGTGCGTTCCCTCCACCTCGTACGGCTCGAATGGATGAAACGTACACTTCGCAGTCGCTTTTCAGCCACCTAGTGTCAGTGCTCATCACCCGCCGGCGAGACCGAGCGAAGGAGGGCCCCGTGGCCGTCGACTACACAGTGATCGTCGTCTATCTGGCCGGAATGCTGGCCATGGGCTGGTGGGGCATGCGCCGCGCCAGGTCGAAGAGCGAGTTCCTGGTCGCGGGGCGCCGCCTCGGGCCCGCCATGTACTCCGGCACCATGGCCGCGATCGTCCTCGGCGGCGCGTCCACCATCGGCGGCGTGGGCCTCGGCTACCAGTACGGCCTCTCCGGCGCCTGGATGGTCTTCACCATCGGCCTCGGGCTGCTCGCCCTGTCCGTCCTCTTCTCCGCCCGCATCGCGCGCCTGAAGGTCTACACCGTCTCCGAGGTGCTGGACCTGAGGTACGGCGGTCGCGCGGGCGTCATCTCGGGCGTCGTCATGTGGGCGTACACCCTCATGCTCGCGGTGACGTCCACCATCGCGTACGCCACGATCTTCGACGTCCTCTTCGACATGAACCGAACCGTCGCGATCGTCCTCGGCGGCTCGATCGTCGTCGCGTACTCGACGCTCGGCGGCATGTGGTCGATCACGCTCACCGACATGGTGCAGTTCGTGGTCAAGACGATCGGCGTGCTGCTTCTGCTCCTGCCGATCGCGGTCGTGAAGGCGGGCGGCTTCGCCGAGATGAAGGCCAAGCTGCCCACCGAGTACTTCGACCCGCTGGGCATCGGCGGCGAGACGATCTTCACCTATGTCCTGATCTATACGTTCGGCATGCTCATCGGACAGGACATCTGGCAGCGCGTCTTCACCGCCCGCAGCGACACGACAGCCAAGTGGGGCGGCACGGTCGCGGGCACCTACTGTCTCGCGTACGCCCTCGCCGGCGCCGTCATAGGTACGGCAGCCAAGGTGCTGTACCCGAAGCTCGGCAGCCCGGACGACGCCTTCGCGACCATCGTCAAGGACGAACTCCCGGTCGGTGTGAGGGGGTTGGTGCTGGCCGCCGCACTCGCCGCCGTGATGTCCACATCCTCCGGCGCGCTGATCGCCTGCGCGACCGTGGCCAACAACGACATCTGGTCGCGGCTGCGAGGGGCCGTACGGGGGTCCGACGGCGAGCACGACGAGGTGAAGGGCAACCGCGCCTTCATCCTGATCATGGGCCTCGCGGTGATCGGTACGGCGATCGCGCTCAACAACGTCGTCGAGGCGCTGACGGTGGCGTACAACCTGCTGGTGGGCGGGCTCCTCGTGCCCATCCTCGGCGGGCTGCTGTGGAAGCGCGGCACCGTGCAGGGCGCGCTCGCCTCGGTGATCGTCGGCGGCCTCGCGGTCGTCGGCCTGATGGCCGGCTACGGCATCCTCGCCAACGAGCCGGTGTACTACGGCCTTGTGTCGTCCCTCGTCGCATATGTGGCGGTCTCCCTGGGGACGAAGCCCACGGACGAGGTCGTCCTCGCCACCTGGCGCGAGCGCCTCGCGGGGCGGACCTCCGAACTCGCGTCCGAACCGGTCGCGGCTCCCCAGTAGAGTCGTACAAGAAGCAGTACTTATCGCTCCATACGCGATGAAGCGTAGGAAAGAAGGCATTACTCCATGAGCAGCAACGAGACGCCCCGCGGCCCCGTCGACTCCTCCCGCATCCCGCGGTACGCCGGACCCGCGACCTTCGCCCGGCTGCCCCGCCTCGACGAGGTCGGGCGTGCGGACGTCGCGGTCGTGGGCGTGCCGTTCGACTCGGGCGTCTCGTACCGGCCGGGCGCCCGCTTCGGCGGCAACGCGATCCGCGAGGCGTCCCGGCTGCTGCGGCCGTACAACCCGGCGCAGGACGCGTCCCCGTTCGCGCTGGCGCAGGTGGCGGACGGCGGGGACATCGCGGTGAACCCGTTCAACATCAACGAGGCGGTCGAGACGGTCGAGGCCGCGGCGGACGAGCTGCTGGGGACGGGCGCGCGGCTGATGACCCTGGGCGGCGACCACACCATCGCGCTGCCGCTGCTCAGGTCCGTCGCGAAGAAGCACGGCCCGGTCGCCCTGCTCCACTTCGACGCGCACCTCGACACCTGGGACACGTACTTCGGCGCCGAGTACACGCACGGGACGCCGTTCCGGCGGGCGGTGGAGGAGGGCATCCTCGACACCTCGGCGCTGTCGCACGTGGGCATCCGCGGGCCGTTGTACGGCAAGCAGGACCTGGCCGACGACGAGAAGATGGGCTTCGGCATCGTGACGTCGGCCGATGTGATGCGGCGCGGCGTGGACGAGGTGGCCGACCAGCTGCGGCAGCGCATCGGCGACCGCCCGCTGTACATCTCCATCGACATCGACTGCCTGGACCCGGCGCACGCGCCCGGCACGGGCACGCCCGAGGCGGGCGGCATGACGTCCCGCGAACTGCTGGAGATCCTGCGGGGCCTGGCCTCCTGCAACCTGGTCTCGGCGGACGTCGTCGAGGTGGCGCCCGCGTACGATCACGCGGAGATCACGTCGGTGGCCGCGTCCCACACGGCGTACGAACTGACCACGATCATGTCCCGCCAGATCGCCGAGGCCCGCGCGCAGACCAAGGAAAACGAGGGCAAGTGACCCACGACCACGACCAGGAACTCCGCCCGACCCCGGCGCAGATTTCCGCCGCTCTGAACCCTCCTCCCGGCCGCAACGGCGGAGACCTGGTCGTGGAGACGCTCGCCGGACTCGGCGCGACGACGGTCTTCGGTCTGCCCGGCCAGCACGCGCTGGGCATGTTCGACGCGCTGCGACGGTCGGCGCTGCGGTATGTGGGCCTGCGGGTGGAGAACAACGCGGGGTTCGCGGCGGACGCGTACGGCCGGATCACGGGCGAGGCGGCACCGCTGCTCCTCTCGACCGGCCCGGGAGCCCTGACATCCCTGGCCGCGCTCCAGGAGGCGGCCGCGGCCTCCGCCCCCGTGCTCGCGATCAGCAGCCAGATCCCGACGGCGGGACTGGGCGGCGGCAGGCACGGCTACCTGCACGAACTCCCGGACCAGGCAGCCTCGTTCCGGGGCGTGGTCAAGTCGGTCCACACGGTCCGCACCCAGTCCCAGATCCCCTCCGCGATCGCAGCGGCCTGGAAGTCGGCCCTGACCGCCCCGCACGGCCCGGTGTGGGTGGAGATCCCGCAGGACGTCCTGCTGGCGCCGACGCAGATCCCGGTGGTGACGGGCGGTGACGCGTTTCCGGAGGACCTCCCGCCGCGCCCCGAACTGACGGCCGTGGCCGCCGACCTGCTGTCCCGCGCCGCCCGTCCGGCGATCATCGCGGGCGGGGGAGTGGTACGGGCGGACGCCTCGGGGAAGCTGCGTCAGCTGGCGGAGGCGTTGCAGGCGCCGGTGGTGACGACGCCGGGCGGCAAGGGAGCGTTCCCCTGGACCCACCCCCTCTCCCTCCAGTCCTGGATCGAGGACCGGCACACGACGGACTTCCTGGAGGACGCGGACGTCCTGCTGGTGGTCGGCTCGGGCCTGGGCGAACTCTCCTCCAACTACCACACGTTCAAGCCCCGCGGCCGGGTCGTCCAGATCGAGGCGGACCTCGGCAAGCTGGAGTCGAACCATCCGGCGCTGGGCATCCATGCGGATGCGCGGCTGGGGCTGCAGGCGCTGCTGGAGACGGTGGAGCGGCGGGAGGACGCACTCGTCGCCGAGCGCGTACGTGAGGTCCTGTCGAAGGTGGCCGAACGCATCGCATCCCAGGAACTCACCCTGGAACAGGACGTGCTGGCGTCCGTCCGCCGGGCCCTCCCCGCCGACTCCCCGTCCTTCTGGGACATGACCATCCTGGCCTACTGGGCCTGGTCGGCCTTCGACGCCAAGGGCCCCAACCTCCTGCACTCCGCCCAGGGCGCCGGCGGCCTCGGCTACGGCTTCCCGGCGGCCCTGGGAGCGGCGGTGGCCGACCCGACGCGGCCGGTGCTGGCGGTGTCGGGCGACGGCGGAGCCCTGTACTCGATCGCCGAGCTGGCGACCGCGAAGCAGTACAACCTCGACGTCACCTGGCTGATCGTCGACGACGGCGGCTACGGCATCCTGCGCGAGTACATGACGGACGCCTTCGGCGAGGCGACGGCGACGGAGCTGTCCCGGCCGGACTATGTGGCGCTGGCGGAGTCGTTCGGCGTCCCGGGAGTCCGTACGACTCCCGAGACGCTCGAGACCGACCTGGCGAAGGCACTGTCGCAGCGAGGGCCCTCAGTGGTCGTACTCCCGGCGGTGCTGCGGATGTTCGCGGCGACGCATCTGGACGGCTGACCGGCTACCAGATCGCGTCCACCCACTCCGGGTGGTCGATGAACGGGTTCCGGTTGTGCTGGTACTTGTCGTAGATGACCTGGTTGCGGTTCTCCTCGAAGGCGCTCGGCGGGTCCTCGTCGTTCCACTGCTTGAGGACCGAGAGCTTGCCTATGTACGGGTTGCTGCCGTTGTTGACCTTCTCGTCGGGCTCCAGGTCGGGGAAGCCGTCGCCGCCGTCGTAACGCACGGCCATGTAGAGGATCATGCGGGCGACGTCGCCCTTGTCCGCGTCGCGCGGCTCGAAGGAGTCGGAGTCGGTGAGGCTGCCGCCCCCGTTGCTGACGGTGCTGCCGCCCTCGTCGAAGTCCTTGTCGCCGCGGATGCTGTTGACCGTGACGTCTGCCGGGCGCAGGTGGTGCAGGTCCGTGCCGGGGCCGGTCGCGGTGCCGAAGTCGCCGTGGGACTTGGCCCATACGTGCTCGCGGTTCCAGTCGCCCGTGTCGCCGCCGTTGAGGGACTTGGCGCGGGAGACACCGCTGTACAGCAGGATCACGTTGTTGCTGTTGTTCGGGTCCTGGTCGGTGACCTTCAGCGCGTCCCAGACCGCGGAGTACGAGATCTTCGTCTGGCTGCTGATGATCGTGTGCAGGGACGACTTCAGGCTCGCGCCCGTCTTGCCGATCGCGTTCTTGTAGTACGTCGAGTCGTAGTCGGTGGTCGTGGCGCCGGCCGGAGTCGCGGTCAGGGCCGGGGCGGTGAGGCCGACCAGGACGGCTGCCGTGGCCCAGGCCACCGACTTCCAGCGGCGGGTACGTGTCGCCAGCATGTGGGGGTCCCATCTACGCGGGTTGAATGGAGGCGGCAGATGGGAGCGTGGCATGGACATGCGGTCCGGTAAAGAGAGTAAAGGTGTCGATCGGGTTACCGGTAACGGCAAATCGGGCTGTCTCTACGCGAGTTGATGCACCTGGATGCACCGAAACGGTCCCCGACCGGTGATCGGGGACCTTTTTCGTGTGCCGGTCTCGTTCAGCTGACGTCCGACGGGTCCAGGCGGTAGAGCGACGACGAGCTCGACCGGGACGAGGAGGACGAGGAGGACGAGGAGCTCGTGTTCGGGGTCGCGTTCGACGTCGAACTCTTGCTGTACGCGCTCTCCTTCACCGCCGTGCCGTGCTGCTTCACCCAGTTCGACACCTCGGTGCTGAGGTTGTTGCCCCCGCCGGGGCCGCCGCCCATACCGCCGCCCATGCCGCCGCTGCCGATCTGGATGTAGTGCAGCTCGCCCTTCTTCACCAGCTCCTTGAGCTTGGCGACCGTCATCGCCTTGTCGGAGCCGGTGAAGCCCCACATGGAGATGACCGGTTCCCTGGCGCTCAGCTCGATCTGCGCGGCGCTCTGCGAGTTGGAGACAGCGAGCAGCCACTTGGCGCCGTCCTGATGCTTCTTCAGGTACGAGATGAGCTCGCTGTCCGCGCCGCCCATCCCGCCGCCGGGGCCACCGCCCATGCCGCCGAAGCCGCCGCGCTGTCCGGACGTACCGCCGCTCGTGCCGGTGCCGCCCGGTGCCGTGCCGCCGCCCGTCTCGCTGTTCCCGCCGGGCGCCTGGCCGTTGCTGTTGCCGCTGCCCTGCTGGGGCAGTTCGCCGTTGCCGCCGCCCGGCGTCATCTGTCCGGTGCCCGGCAGCTCACCGTTCTGGCCCTGCTGAGTGCCGCCGGGCAGCTCGCCGCCGCCGGGGAAGCCGCCGGCCTGGTTGCCGCCACCCTGCCGGGTGCCGCCCGGCATTTCGCCGCCGCCCGGGAACCCGCCCCGGTTGCCGCCGGGGCCGCCGCCGAAGCCGCCTCCCGTGGAGGGGCCGGCCGTCGGGTTGGTGCCGCCCATCATGCCGCCGGAGGAGCCGAAGGCCGGCGAGGCCGCGTACGCCGTCGGGCCCGCGAGAGCCGCGACGACCGCCGCCGCCAGGGACGCCGTCAGCAGCCGGGCCCGGGAGCCGGAGCGGAAGACCAGCATGCCCACGATGCCCGCCACGGTCAGGACGCCGATCGTGGGCCACAGCCACGTGTTCCAGCCGGAGGCACGACGGAGCAGGACGATCGCCCAGATGCCGGTGACGCCGAAGGCGAGCGGGAGCACCCACGCCCACCGCTTGTCGCGGCGGAAGGCGTCCAGCAGCATTGCGCCACCGCCGCCGCACAGCGCCGCGATGCCCGGGGCGAGAGCGGTCGTGTAGTACGGGTGCATGGTGCCCTGGGCGGTCGCGAAGATCACGTAGTGCAGCAGGGTCCAGCCGCCCCACAGGACCAGTGCCATCCGGCGCAGGTCGGTGCGCGGGGCGCGGCCGCACAGGACCAGGCCGCCAATCAGGGCGATCGCGGAGAAGGGCAGCAGCCAGGAGATCTGGCCGCCGAGGATGTCGTTGAACATCCGGCCCAGGCCGGCGGAGCCGGAGAAGCCGCCGCCTCCGCCTCCGCCTCCGCCGCCTCCGCCGTTGCCCTCGCCGCCGAGGACACGGCCGAGGCCGTCGTAGCCCATGATCAGGTCCCAGGCCGAGCCGTCCGTCGAACCGCCGATGTACGGCCGGTCGGAGGCCGGGACCAGGGACACGGCGATCGCCCACCAGAAGCTGGACACGGCCAGGACGACCGCGGCGAGCAGCAGGTTCACGGCCCGCTTCACCCACGGGGCCTTCGACGCGTAGAGGTAGAGCGCGAAGACGGCAGGGAGGGCGATCCAGCCCGCGAGCAGCTTGGTGTTGAAGGCGAGGCCGAAGCAGGCGGCGGAGCCGAGCAGCGGCAGGAGCTTCTCGTCACGGGTGGCGCGGAACGCGAGCGCCGCGCCCGCCACCATGAGGAACACCAGGAGTGTGTCGGGGTTGTTGTCGCGGTTGATCGCGACGGTGATCGGGGTGAGCGCCAACACCAGCGCGGCGACGGTTGCCGCGCCGTGCCCCCACACCCGCTTCACACTGGCGTGCAGGATCCAGATCGTGGCGAGGGCCACCACGATCATCGGTGCCATCATCTGCCAGGTGCCGAAGCCGAAGACGCGGCACGACAGGCCCATGACCATGAGCGCGAACGGCGGTTTGTCGACGGTCAGGAAGTTGCCCGGGTCCAGCGAGCCGAAGAACCACGCCTTCCAGCTCTGCGTGCCGGCCCAGACGGCACCGCTGTAGAAGGTGTTCATGCTGGAGCCGGAGAGATTCCAGGCATACAGGGCAGCCGCCAGGACCAGGGTCGCGACCAGCGCGGGCAGCGACCAGCGGGGCGCCTTGTCCGGGGGTGCCGCAGGTGTCGCCGGCGGCGGCCAGTCGGCGGAGACGGTCTCGGTGGTGTGGGGGAGTGGATCGGTGGCAGATGTCACGAGCGCATCGTGCAAAGGGGGAGTGAGTGCGCGCTGTGGCGAACCTGGCCAACGGCTGTGAATAAGTTGGGGAACCGTGCCACTGAGGTAAGTTGACCGCCAATCATCGAACGCGCGTACAACTTCCGGACATTTCTGTGAGTCAAGAGAGGTGAGCGTGCTAAGAGTGCGCCACGAGTGCGCTGTGCGCTCATCGCCATCAAGATGACGGGGGACCTCCATGACTCACCACATATCCCGGCGCGCCCGTGTGCTCGGTGCGGGCATCGCGGCCGGCGTACTCCTACCCGTCGTGGCCGCCGCCTCGCCCGCCGCGGCCGCCACGACACCGACCGTCAGCTGTACGTCCTCCAAGGCCGCCCTGGCCACCAAACTCCAGAAGGACATCACCGCCGCCCTCGCGAACCGCACGGGCACCGTCTCGGTCGGCCTCTACGACCGTTCCACCAACACCACTTGTTCGCTCAGAGCCACCTCGTCCTACGACTCCGCCAGCGCCGTCAAGGTCACCGTCCTCGCCACGCTGCTGTGGGACGCGAAGAAGCACAACCGCTACCTGACCGACACCGAGGCCTCGCTTGCCAAGGCCATGATCACAAAGTCGGACAACACTGCGACCAGCAAGCTCTGGAAGCAGCTTGGCCTGACGAAGATCAAGGGCTTCCTGAGCGCCGCCGGGATGACGAAGACCGTGCCGGGCGCGAACGGCTACTGGGGCCTGACCCAGATCAACGTCACCGACGAGCAGAAGCTGCTCAAGCTGATCACCGCGCAGAACACGGTCCTGAGCGACAACTCCCGTGCGTACATCCTGAAGTTGATGAGCCAGGTCATCTCCTCGCAGCGCTGGGGCACACCGTACGGAGCGCCCTCCGGAGTCTCGGTCCACGTCAAGAACGGCTGGCTGCAGCGCTCCACGCACGGCTGGCGGGTGCACAGCCTCGGCACCTTCAACGGCGGCGGCCACGACTACATGATCACGGTGCTGACGTGGGGCAACAGCACCATGAACTACGGCATCAACACCATCCAGGGCGTCGCCAAGGTCATTCACAGGGATCTTGCCGCGAGTTGACCCCTGCCGGTCTCCCGCCCGTCACCCACCCGCTCTACGGTGACGCCCATGCGCCTGAGAACCGTACTCGCGACAGTCACCGCGGCCCTGGCGGCGGCCACCAGTCTGACCGCCGCCGGGCCCGCCAACGCCCAGAACAGCCATGCCTGTTCGCCCTCCGTCTCCATCGACCGTTTCTCCGACGCGCTCGACAAGACGACGTACCAGGGCACCTTCGTGGGCAACTTCTCCGCGCTCGCCGTGGACCGCGACGGATCCCTGGCCGCGCTGGAGGACCGCTCGTCCCTCTTCGCCCTGGACCGGAAGAGCCTCGCGCCGCAGTCCGTCGTCCCGCTCGCCGACGAGAAGGGCGCCGCGCTCGACAGCGAGGGCCTGGTCATCGACGGCGACGGCACCCGACTGATCACCTCGGAGACCGAGCCGTCCGTCCGCCGCTACAGCGTGGACGGCAAGATCCTCGACCGCCTCCCGGTCCCGTCCTCGCTCCTCGTCGCCCCCGCGGGACGCGCCACGTCCAACCAGACCTTCGAGGGCCTGACCCTCCTCCCCGGCGGCCATGCCCTCCTGGCCTCGATGGAGAACGCGATCTCCGGCGACTCCACGACCATCGTCCGCTTCCAGACCTGGGAGCGGACGAAGGGCGGGCACTTCCGGCTCGGTGCCCAGTACGCGTATCCGGTCGACTCCGGTCTCGGTGTCCCGGAGGTCCAGGCCACGCCCGACGGCCGCCTGCTCGTCCTGGAGCGCGGCTTCACCTCCGGCGTCGGCAACACGGTCCGCCTCTACCTGGCCGACCCGCGGCACGCGACGGACACCAGCGGCATCGAGAACCTCACGGGCCAGTCCGGCGTACGCCTGATCAAGAAGACCCTGCTCACGGACATGGTGACCTGCCCGTCACTGGGAGCGACGGCCAAGCAGCCCCAGCCCAACCCCCTCCTCGACAACATCGAGGGCATGGCGATCACGGGGTACTCGAAGGGCCGCCTGAAGGTGCTCCTGGTCAGCGACGACAACCAGAACGCGGTGCAGACGACGCGGTTCTACTTTCTGCGGGTACGCGTCTGATCGGCCCCTCCGTTTTTGATCGTCCCCTCCGCTTTGTCCCCCGATTTGTTGCAGCGGGATGAAATCGCCGCCCGTACGCGTTGGTGCCTTCCGGTAGATCAGGACTTCTGAGCGACGGAGGGCACCCGCGTGGAACCGCAACGGGGATGGGCACGACGGCTGGCGGGATACGCCTGGCGCTACCCCAAGGACGTTCTCCTCGCCCTCGGCTCGTCGCTCGCCGGTATGGCCGTCATGGCGCTGGTTCCGCTGGTCACCAAGGTGATCATCGACGACGTCATCGGCGACCACAGCCGCCGCATGGCGCCCTGGGCGGGCGCCCTGCTCGGTGCCGCCGTCCTCGTGTACATCGCCACCTACATACGCCGCTACTACGGCGGCCGTCTCGCCCTCGACGTCCAGCACGACCTGCGGACCGAGATGTTCGAGACGATCACCCGGCTCGACGGGCGCCGCCAGGACGAGCTGTCCACAGGCCAGGTCGTCGGTCGCGCCACCAGCGACCTCCAGCTGATCCAGGGCCTGCTGTTCATGCTCCCGATGACCATCGGGAACCTCCTGCTCTTCCTGATCTCCCTCGTGATCATGGCCTGGCTGTCGCTGCCGCTGACCCTGGTCGCCCTCGCCGTGGCCCCCGCTCTGTGGTGGATCGCCAAGCGCAGCCGCTCCAAGCTGCATCCCGCCACCTGGTACGCCCAGGCCCAGGCCGCCGCGGTCGCCGGTGTGGTCGACGGCGCCGTCAGCGGCGTACGCGTGGTGAAGGGCTTCGGGCAGGAGGAGCAGGAGACCGGGAAGCTCAGGGAGGTCGGGCGGCGGCTGTTCGCGGGGCGCCTGCGCACCATCCGGCTGAACAGCACGTACACCCCGGCCCTCCAGGCCGTCCCGGCGCTCGGCCAGGTCGCCATGCTGGCGCTGGGCGGCTGGCTGGCCGTCCGCGGACACATCACGCTCGGCACGTTCGTCGCCTTCTCCACCTACCTCGCCCAGCTGGTCGGCCCGGTCCGCATGCTCGCCATGGTCCTCACGGTCGGGCAGCAGGCGCGCGCCGGCACCGAGCGCGTCCTGGAGCTGATCGACACCCAGCCGTCCATGACCGACGGCACCAAGGAACTCCCCGCCGACGCGCCCGCCACGGTCGAGTTCGACGACGTGTCCTTCGGGTATGACCATGAGCGTCCCGTCCTCGACGGGCTCAGCTTCGAGATCCGCCCCGGCGAGACCCTCGCCGTCGTCGGCTCCTCCGGCTCCGGCAAGTCGACCGTGTCCCTGTTGATGCCCCGCTTCTACGACGTCACCCACGGCGCCGTCCTGATCGGCGGACACGACGTCCGCGAGCTCACCCTCGACTCGCTGCGGGCCGCGATCGGGCTGGTCCCCGAGGACTCCTTCCTCTTCTCGGACACCGTGCGCAGCAACATCGCCTACGGCCGTCCCGACGCCACCGACGAGCAGATCGAGGCCGCCGCGCGTGCCGCCCAGGCGGACCGATTCATCACCGAGCTCCCGGCCGGCTACGACACCAAGGTCGGCGAGCACGGGCTGACCCTCTCCGGCGGCCAGCGCCAGCGCGTCGCCCTGGCCCGCGCGATCCTCACCGACCCGCGCCTGCTCGTCCTCGACGACGCCACCTCCGCCGTGGACGCCCGCGTGGAGCACGAGATCCACGAGGCGCTGAAGCAGGTCATGCAGGGCCGCACGACCCTGCTCATCGCGCACCGCCGCTCCACCCTCAACCTCGCCGACCGCATAGCCGTCCTCGACGCCGGCCGCCTCGCCGACATCGGCACCCACGAGGAACTGCAGGAACGATCCGCCCTCTACCGCCGTCTACTCACCGACCCCGACGAGCTCGGCGGCGTCTCGCCCGGCCACACCCAGCCCTCCGTACCGGCCGAGGACACCTCGGTACGGGACGAGCTGGACGCCGAGTTCGACGCCGAGCGCGGTCTGACGCCCCGCCTGTGGACCGGCGACCGCGAGCCCAAGGACACCGCGCTGGCCGGGATGCCCGCCACCCCCGAACTGCTTGCCGAGGTCGACGCGCTGCCCCCGGCGAACGACACCCCGGACATCGACGAGGCACAGGCGGTGCGGCCGGAGGAGTCGTACGGCCTGAAGCGGCTGCTGCGCGGCTTCGGGCTGCCGCTGCTGGTCAGCCTGGGGCTCGTCGCCGTGGACGCGGGCATGAGCCTGCTGCTGCCGATCATGATCCGGCACGGCATCGACCAGGGCGTCAGCAAGCTCGCCCTCGGCGCGGTCTGGTCGGCCTCGCTGCTGGCGCTGCTCGCCGTGGTGGTGCAGTGGGCGGCACAGCGGGGTGAGACCCGGATGACAGGGCGCACGGGGGAGCGGGTCCTGTACTCGCTCCGTCTGAAGATCTTCGCGCAACTCCAGCGGCTCGGACTCGACTACTACGAGCGGGAGTTGACCGGCCGGATCATGACGAGGATGACGACGGACGTCGACGCCCTCTCCACCTTCCTGCAGACCGGTCTGGTCACCGCGTTCGTCTCGGTCGTCACCTTCTTCGGCATCATGGCCGCCCTGCTGGTGATCGACCTGCAGCTGGCGCTCGTGGTCTTCGCCACGCTGCCGCCGCTGATCGTCGCGACGTTCTTCTTCCGCCGGGCGAGCGTGAAGGCGTACGAACTGGCCCGTGAGCGGGTGTCGGTGGTGAACGCCGACCTCCAGGAGTCCGTCTCCGGGCTGCGGATCGTGCAGGCCTTCCGGCGCGAGGGGGACGGCGGCCGGCGGTTCGCGGAGCGCAGCGACAGCTATCGCAAGGCCCGTATACGGGGGCAGTGGCTGATCTCGATCTACTTCCCCTTTGTGCAGCTGCTGTCGTCCGTGGCCGCCGCAGCCGTGCTGATAGCGGGTGCGGGACGGGTCGACGCCGCCACGCTCACCACCGGCGCCCTGGTGGCGTACCTGCTCTACATCGACCTGTTCTTCGCCCCGGTCCAGCAGCTATCCCAGGTCTTCGACGGCTACCAGCAGGCCACCGTCTCCCTCGGCCGCATCCAGGAACTCCTCCAGGAGCCGACCTCCACCAAGTCCGCCGACGAACCCCTCGAAGTGCTGTCCCTGCGCGGCGAAGTCGCCTTCGAAGACGTGCACTTCGCGTACGGCGACGACGAAGAGGCGCTCGGCGGCATCGAGTTGAGCATCCCGGCGGGCCAGACGGTGGCCTTCGTCGGAGAGACCGGCGCCGGCAAGTCGACCCTCGTCAAGCTCGTGGCGCGCTTCTACGACCCCACGGGCGGCCGGGTCACGGTCGACGGCCAGGACCTGCGCACCCTCGACCTCACCTCCTACCGGCACCGTCTCGGCGTCGTCCCGCAGGAGGCGTACCTGTTCCAGGGCACCGTCCGCGACGCCATCGCCTACGGCCGCCCGGACGCCACCGACGCCGAGGTCGAGGCGGCGGCCCGCGCGGTCGGCGCGCACGAGATGATCGCCACGCTCGACGGCGGCTACCTCCACGAGGTCGCCGAACGCGGCCGCAACCTCTCGGCCGGCCAGCGCCAGCTGATCGCCCTGGCCCGTGCGGAACTCGTCGACCCCGACGTCCTCCTCCTCGACGAGGCGACGGCCGCCCTCGACCTGGCCACGGAGGCCCAGGTCAACCAGGCCACCGACCGCCTCGCAGGCCGCCGTACCACGCTCGTGGTGGCCCACCGCCTGACCACCGCCGCCCGCGCGGACCGCGTCGTGGTCATGGATCACGGCCGGGTCGTCGAGGACGGCACGCACGAGGAGCTGCTGGCGCTGGAGGGCCGGTACGCCGCGCTGTGGCGGACGTTCGTCGGCGCCGATGCGCCGGTGGGGGCCTGACCGGCTGACTGGCCCGCCAGGGGCGGGCGGTGCGAGGGGAGGCCTAGCCCGAGGAGCCGGTGGGCATGTCCTACTGACGGCCGTGCAACCATCGGACATACGTCCTGCGTCCGTACACCCGTACGTTCATCGCCGGGGTACGGGAGGGAACACAGTGGACAGTGGTGCGATACGGCGGCGGCTCGGTGCGTTCCTCGCTGTGCTGGCCGCTTCCGGGCTGCTGGCGCTCGCGGCGCCGGGGGAGGCACAGGCCGCCGATGCCTCGTCCTGCTCGGGGCGCAAGATCAGGACGTTCTCCTTCTCCACCGGATCTGTGAAGCTCTACAAGAGCGGCAACTACCTCTGCGCGATCACCGTCCCCAAGAGCAGCGGCGGCAGGCGCCCGATGATGGTCAGCCTGCAGGCCCGCGGCTTCGAGCCCGTCGTCGACAAGGGGCTGTTCGCGCAGCACGCCGGCCCGGTCCGCTCGTACGTCGGACACCGCAAGGTGTGGATCAAGGGCTCGGTCGGCCGCGGGTCGTACGACTCCGGTGGCTGGAAGCGCTACTAACCCGCCAATCACAGCAGTAATCCCTCATCTCCCCTGGTGCATAGCGGAGTTGCTCCGATAGCTTCCGCTCGCACATCTGATTCACAGGGGAGGGTGCATGCGCAAGGCGCTCAGATGGCTGCTCGCGCTCGCCGTGTTCATAGGCACGTTGAGCACGGCGGGGGCGGCCACCGCCGCACAGCCGGAGGCCACCGGAACGACCGAAATCAAGGATCAGTTGCTCTCCATACCGGGGATGAGCCTGATCGAGGAGAAGCCGTACACCGGCTACCGCTTCTTCGTCCTCAACTACACCCAGCCGGTCGACCACCGCGACCCGTCCAAGGGCACGTTCCAGCAGCGGATCACCGTGCTGCACAAGGACGTCAGCCGCCCGACGGTCTTCTACACCGGCGGCTACAACGTCTCCACGACACCCAGCCGCCGCGAGCCGACCCAGATCGTGGACGGCAACCAGGTCTCCATGGAGTACCGCTTCTTCACGCCCTCCCGGCCCGCCCCGGCCGACTGGAGCAAACTGGACATCTGGCAGGCGGCCAGCGACCAGCACCGCATCTTCAAGGCGCTGAAGTCCATCTACACCAAGAAGTGGATCTCGACGGGCGGTTCGAAGGGCGGCATGACCGCCACGTACTACGAGCGCTTCTACCCGCGCGACATGGACGGCGTCGTCGCATACGTCGCCCCGAACGACGTCGTCAACAACGAGGACTCCGCCTACGACCGCTTCTTCACCAAGGTCGGCACCAAGGAGTGCCGCGACCGGCTGAACGCCGTACAGCGCGAGGCGCTGGTGCGCCGGGAGCCGCTGGAGAAGAAGTACGCGGCCTACGCGGCGGACAACGGCTACACCTTCACCACGATCGGCAGCCTGGACCGGGCCTACGAGGCCGTCGTCCTCGACTACGTGTGGGGCTTCTGGCAGTACAGCCTGCTGCGCGACTGCGCCACGATCCCGGCGGACGCGAAGACCGCGACCGACCAGGCGATCTGGGACTCCGTGGACAGCATCTCCGGCTTCTCGTTCTACACCGACCAGGGCCTGGAGCCGTACACGCCGTACTACTACCAGGCGGGCACGCAGCTGGGCGCGCCGGACATCCACTTCCCGTACATCGAGAAGCAGTACATCCGCTACGGCTACGAGTCGCCGCGGAACCTGGTCCCGCGCGACATCCCGATGAAGTTCCAGCCGTACGCGATGCGCGACGTCGACTCCTGGGTGCGCCACCACGCGTACCACATGCTCTTCGTCTACGGCCAGAACGACCCGTGGGGCGCGGAGCGCTTCCGTGTCGGCAAGGGCGCGAAGGACGCGTACGTCTTCACGGCACCGGGGCTGAACCACGGCGCCAACGTGGCCGGGCTGGTCGCCGACCAGAAGGCGCTGGCCACCGCCCGCATCCTGCAGTGGGCCGGTGTCCCCGCCTCCTCCACGGCCGCGGCGAAGCCGCTGGCCAGGTTCGACAGCAAGCTGGACGTGCGGGACCTGGAGCGCGAGCCGGCTCTGCGCCCGTAGCTCCGCCGACTCCTGTGCTGCGCCCGGCGGTTGTTCACACCCGCCGGGCGCAGCCCACCGGCTGCGCGCCGTCCAGTTGCACATACAGTGCCGTCGCCGCGGGGCACCGGGCGCGCCTGGCGACCGCCTTCGCCACCTGGTACTGCGGTTTCTTCCCGCCGCTGCCGTCGCACGCCGTCTCGCGGACCTGCCCGTTCCCGGAGCCGTAGACGCAGTCGCCGACGATGGTGCGGGGGCCGCCCCCGCCGCCCGGGTCGCCGGGGTGCGGTGGCTGCAGGTTGCGCATACAGGCGTAGCCCTGCGGGATCGAGCCGTCGCCGTCCTCGTCCGAGGACGGGTTCTGCCGGCTGATGTGCAGGACGAAGTCCGTGGTCGCCGGGCACAGCGGACCGTCGCCCGCCGTGCCGTCGTAGCGTGCCACGACCCGGGCTGCCGCCCGCTCGCTGGTGCACGGCACCTCGGTGAAGCTCGTCGAGCCGAACGAACTGCACTCGTCGACGGCGAGGAACACCGCCCCGTAGCCGGAGGGCTGGGTCGTGGTCGCCCTCGGCGCCGCCCGGCCGTCCTTGTCCGACCCGGACTTCAGGACCTGGCAGCCGGTCAGCAGGGCAGCGACCAGTACCAGCAGTGCACAGACCACCCCCACGGAACTTCTCTCACGCATCGCGATCCCCCCTGGTGCCCCCTCAGCCAGCGTGACCCGCCGCAGCGGGCGCACGCCAGACGCGCGGGAGGCTTTGGGTCAGTTTGGGGTCGCACGCCGGGTGCGTGACGTATGCGCCCTACGCCCCGTGCACCGGGCACGGGACGCACGGGGTTCTAGTACGACAGTCCGTACCCGATGGGATACAGCACCTTCGCCGGATCGTCCGCCTGCTGCACCGGCACCGGCAGCTTCCCGCGTGGTGCCGCCCTGCCCGCGATGACGCGCGCGGCCGCCCGCAGCTCCACGTCGGTCCACGAGTACGACGCCAAGTGTGCGGAGGCGGACGGGAGTTGAGCCACGTCGTAGGGATTGCGGATCGCGACCGCCACCACCGGTCTGCCGGTCGCCGCCAGCTGTTCGACCAGTGTGCGCTGCGAGCTGCCCGCGGTGACGTTGTAGGTGCCCACGACCACCGCGTCCGCGTCCTGCGCCGCCGCGACCGCCGCGGCGACGGTGGCTGCGGAGGGGGCCGTGCCCGTGGACAGGGCGGTGGCGGTGAAGCCCAGTTCGGTGAGGGCGGTCGCGAGGACGCCGGTGGGCGGTCCCGTCGTACCGGACGGGGAGGCCGGGTCGGCGCCGACGACCAGGATCTTCCGGTGCGAGCGCCGGGACAGCGGCAGCAGGCCCGCCCTGTTGACCAGCAGGGTCGTCGTGCGCTCGGCGATGCGGTCGGCCGCGGCCAGGTGCGCGGCCGTGCCCACGGTGCGGTCGACGCCCTTCTGGCTGACATAGGGGTCGTCGAACAGCCGCAGCCTGGCCTTGAGCTTCAGGATGCGCAGGATCGACTCGTCCAGCCGGGACTCGGTGAGTTCCCCGTCCTGTACGGCCTTCAGGACGGCGTTCCAGGCGGTGGCGAGGTCGGGCGGGTTGAGGAGCTGGTCGACGCCGGCCTTGAGGGCGAGCACGGGGACGCGGTCGTCGCCGTACTTGGTCCGCACGCCCTGCATGCCCAGGGAGTCCGTCACCACCACTCCGTCGTAGCCGAGCTCCTCGCGCAGGATGCCGGTGAGGATCGGGTGGGAGAGGGTCGCCGGGTCGCCGGAGTCGTCGAGGGCCGGGAACTGGATGTGCGCGGTCATGATCGAGTCGATCCCCGCCTTGACGGCCGCCCGGAACGGCACGGCGTCCAGCTTCTCCCACAGCTCCCGGCTGTGGGTGATGACCGGGAAGCCGTAGTGGCTGTCGACGGCCGTGTCCCCGTGGCCCGGGAAGTGCTTGGCGGTCGCGGCGACCGACGACCTCTGGTACCCGGCGACCTCGGCGGCGACCAGGCGGGCCACCGCCTCCGGGTCGGCACCGAAGGAACGGACGCCGATGACCGGGTTGGCCGGGTTGATGTTCACGTCGGCGTCGGGGGAGTAGTCCTGGTTGATGCCCATCGCGCGCAGTTCGGCGCCGGAGATACGGCCGAGGGCGCGGGCGTCCTCGCGGGAGCCGCCGGCGCCCATGGCCATGGCGCCCGGGAAGAGGGTGGCGGGTTTGCCGACGCGGCAGACGATGCCGTGTTCCTGGTCGGTGGTGATGAGCACGGGCAGGCCGCGGGGCTGCGTGAGGGAGGCGCGCTGGATGCCGTTCGACAGATCCGCGATCTGGTGCGGGTCCTTGGTGTTGTGCGCCCAGGTGAAGTAGATGATGCCGCCGACGCGGTACTCGGCGATCAGATCGGCGGCCGTGCGGACGCCGATCTCCTTGAGGTTGGCGTCGATGTCGGCCTGGTCGGGGGCGGTGGCCGAGTGGCCGTAGACCCGCATGACGAAGAGCTGGCCGACCTTCTCCTCCAGGGTCATACGGGAGATGAGGGAGCGGAGTTTCTTGTCGCCGGGGGTGCCGGCGCTTGCAGTGGTGCCGATGGCCAGAGCTGCGGTGACGCCTGCGGAGGCGGCGAGGACGGTACGTCTGGAGGGCACGTGCGCTCCTTCCGGGGTGATCCGTTGGAGATCGGCTGAAGGAAACTTCCGTGTGGGACTCAATATCCGGGAAGTTTCTGCCAGTCAAGGGAGCGCGCACGGCAGGGGCTTTCGCGGAGGGGCCGCCATCGGCGCTGTTGGAGGGGGGCGCGCCGATGGCGGCGTGCTGCCGGCCGCAGTACGGCGGAGAGGGTGGGTCAGCGATCGCAGCCAGCAGCGAGGGCCGACACCGCACGGCGGAGACTCATCCGGCAGCTTGCGGGTTGGACGAACCGTATTCGGGGCGGGTTCCCGCGTTGCCCGCGATTCGCGGAAGTTGGTGCATGAGCGTTCAACGGGACGGGTGGGACGTGATGTTCGGCCACTGCTCCTGCAGAGTGCGTACGGCCTCTGCGATCGCCGGACGACGTGCGGCTCCTTTGCGCCACAGGGCGTAGAGGCGTCGTACGGGGGCGGGCTCGAGGTGCACCTCGACGACCCCGGCGGGCAGCGGGCCGCGGCCCAGGCGCGGGACGAGACAGACGCCGAGGCCGCCGGCGACCAGCGCGACGAGCGTAGGGTTCTCGTCCGCCTGGTGCACGATCTCCGGCTCGTGCCCGGCGGCCCTCATGGTCCGCACCAGCCAGTCGTGACACACCCGCCCCGGCGGCTGGCACACCCACCGCTCCCCGCCCAGCTCCTCGCGCCGTACGGACTCCCGCCCGGCGAAGGGGTGGCCGACGGGCACCAGCAGCGTGCTGCGGTCGTCGCCGATCACCGCGTGCTCGACGCCCGGCGGCACGGGCAGCGGCGCGATGTCCCAGTCGTGCACCACGGCCAGGTCGACCGCGCCCTTGGCGACCAGGTCTACGGAGAGATGCGGGTCGATCTCGCTGAGCCGGGCGTCGAGCGCGGGGTGCCGGGCGGCCAGGTCGGCGAGCACGGCGGGCATCAGCCCGCGCGCCGCCGAGGCGAACGCGGCGATCGTCAGCCGCCCCGCCGGCACCCCGCGCCGCTCCTCCAGCGCGGTCTCCGCCCGCTCGACGATGGCGAGCAACTCCTGTGCTGTATCGACGAGTTGATGAGCCTCGGGGGTCAGTCGGACCCCTCGACCTTCTCTCTCGAAGAGTACGGTCCTGGTCTCCCGTTCCAGCTTGGCGATCTGCTGGGACACGGCGGACGGCGTGTACCCGAGCGCGGCGGCCGCCGCTCCCACGGTCCCGTGGACGGAGACGGCGTGCAGGGCGCGCAGGCGTTGGAGGTCGAGCACGGGAGCTTCCATTCATCAGCGTTGCTTCATCCGACCATGCAGTAATCATCGCTGGTGCTACATGGTCGTGGGGCGTGATGCTCGAACGCATGCGACCTGCACACCTTGCTCTCGCCGTGGTCGTCGCCGCCGTCTGGGGCGTGAACTTCACGGTCATCGAGATCGGCCTCGACCACTTCCCTCCGCTGCTGTTCTCGGCCCTGCGCTTCCTCGCGGCAGCGCTGCCGGCCGTCTTCTTCGTGGGCCGCCCGAAGGTGGCGTGGAGGTGGGTGCTGGCTGTGGGGCTGGTGCTCGGCGTGGCCAAGTTCGGCCTGCTGTTCATCGGGATGGACACCGGGATGCCGGCGGGTCTGTCGTCGCTGGTCGTGCAGATTCAGGCGGTGTTCACGGCCGGGGTGGCCTTCGTCGTGCTGGGTGAACGGCCGTCCGCGGTACGGGTGGCGGGCATGGCGGTGGCGCTGGCGGGCATCGGCGTCGCGGCGGCGGACGAGGGCACGACGGGCCCGCTCGGCGCCTTCGCGCTCGTGATCGGTGCGGCGGCCTGCTGGGGCGTCTCGAACGTCCTGACCCGGAAGGCGGCACCGCCGGACGCGCTGAACTTCATGGTCTGGGTGAGCACGGTCCCGGTCCTGCCGCTGCTCTGTCTGTCGCTGCTGTTGGAGGGCCCGAGCAGGGACTACGACGCCCTGCGCGCCCTGGACTGGCAGGGCGCCGCCACGGTCGTCTACGTGGCCTGGGTGACGACGGTCTTCGGCTTCGGGGCGTGGGGCCGGCTGCTGCGCCGGTACCCGGCGTCGACGGTGGCGCCGTTCTCGCTCCTCGTCCCGGTCTTCGGGATGTCGTCGGCGGCCGTCTTCCTGGGGGAGGGGGTGAGCCCGCTGCGGTGGTGTGCGGCGGCGCTGCTGGTGAGCGGGGTGGGGCTGGCGTCGGTGACGCGGGGGCGACGGGGCGCAGGCGGGGAACTCGGCACAGGCCCTGGCGTCCATCCCGTGGACGCGGAGGCGATCGAGCCCGCGCTCGGCCGATCATGAGGGCATGCCCGTAGTCAGCATCCCCGGTTCCAAGTCCATCACCGCCCGCGCGCTGTTCCTGGCGGCGGCGGCCGACGGAGTCACCACCCTCGTACACCCCCTGCGCTCGGACGACACCGAGGGCTTCGCCGAGGGGCTGGTGCGGCTCGGGTATCGCGTCGGCCGGACCCGGGACGCCTGGCAGGTGGACGGCCGCCCGCAGGGCCCTTCGGTGAGCGAGGCGGACGTGTACTGCCGGGACGGCGCCACGACGGCCCGCTTCCTGCCGACACTGGCGGCGGCGGGACACGGGACGTACCGCTTCGACGCGTCCGCCCAGATGCGGCGCCGTCCCCTGCTGCCCCTGACCCGCGCCCTGCGCGACCTGGGCGTCGACCTGCGGCACGAGGAGGCGGAGGGGCACCACCCGCTGACGGTGCGGGCGGCGGGCGTCGAGGGCGGCGAGGTGGTCCTGGACGCGGGCCAGTCCTCGCAGTACCTCACCGCGTTGCTGCTGCTGGGCCCGCTGACCCGGAAGGGCCTGCGGATCAGGGTCACCGACCTGGTGTCCGTCCCCTACGTGGAGATCACCATCGCGATGATGCGGGAGTTCGGGGTGGAGGTGGAGCGGGAGGGCGATGTCTTCGTGGTGCCGCCGGGCGGCTACCGGGCGATCACGTACGCGATCGAGCCCGACGCGTCGACGGCCAGCTACTTCTTCGCCGCGGCGGCGGTGACGCCGGGCGCCGAGGTGACGGTGCCGGGGCTCGGCGCGGGGGCGCTGCAGGGCGACCTCGGCTTCGTCGACGTACTGCGGAGGATGGGCGCCGAGGTGTCGGTGCGCGCCGACGGCACGACGGTCAGGGGCACAGGGGTGCTGCACGGCCTGACGGTCAACATGCGGGACATCTCGGACACGATGCCGACGCTGGCGGCGATCGCACCGTTCGCGGACGGGCCGGTGCGGATCGAGGACGTGGCGAACACGCGGGTGAAGGAGTGCGACCGGCTGGAGGCCTGCGCGGAGAACCTGCGGCGGCTGGGGGCGGAGGTGTCGACGGGCCCGGACTGGATCGAGATCCGGCCGGGTGTGCCGTCCGGGAGCGGTACGGAGATCACGTCGCACGGCGACCACCGCATCGTGATGTCCTTCGCGGTCACCGGGCTGCGGGTGCCGGGTATTTCGTTCGACGACCCCGGCTGCGTACGGAAGACTTTCCCCGGTTTCCATGAGGCGTTCGCCGAGCTGAGGAGTGGGCTGGGGGATGACCGGTGAGCTGCGGGCGGTTCTCTTCGACTCGGGCGGCGTACTGATCCGTCCGATCGGCGGCCGCTGGAACCCGAGGGCCGACTTCGAGTCGACGATCCTCGCGCACGACCCGACGGTCACCCCGGAGCGGTTCGCGCGGGCGATCGCGGCGGGGGAGGACTTCTTCGCCGCCTCGGAGTCGACGCCGGACTACGACGACTACCACCGGGTACTGCTGCGTGACCTGGGCCTGGAGCCGACTGAGGCCCTGCTCGCCGAACTGCTCCGAGAGGTCCCGGTGAGCACAGTGATGGAGACGTACGCCGACGTCGCGGAGACCCTGGCGGAGCTGCGCCGCCGAGGCGTTCGCATGGCGGTGGTGTCGGACGCGTGGCCCGGACTGGCCGAGGCCCACGACGAGCTGGGCATCGGAGGCTGCTTCGAGGCGTACGCGATCTCGGCCGTCCTCGGCTGCCGCAAGCCGGACCCGCGGATGTACCGGCACGCGAGTGACGCGTTGGGGTTGCGGGCGGCGGAGTGCGTGTTCGTGGACGACGACCCGCAGCTGGTGGCGGCGGCGATCGAACTCGGTTATTCGGGACGCGCGTTGTGCCGGGACGGGGTGCCGGCCGGGGGGCCGGGGGTGCCGGTCCCGTTCATCACCGACCTGAGCGAGATCGTCGAACTGTTCTGAAGGAGAGTTGCCGGGTGGGTCACGCACTTGAAGGGCCGCTGCTGGAAGGCAGGTTGGTGCGCCTGGAGCCGTTGGAGCACCGGCATGCCGCCGACCTGGCGATCGCCGCGGAGGAGGAGCGCGGTACATACGAGTTCACCTGGGTGCCGAGGGCCGACGAGGTGGGCGGCTACATCGAAGCGCAGCTCGGCCGCGCGGCCACGGGACGGCTCGCGCCGTACGCCCAGGTGTCGGTCGCGACCGGGCGGGCGGTGGGCGCGACGTCGTACTGGGAGCCGCGGTGCTGGCAGTCGGACGACCGACTCGACGCGGTGGAGGTCGGGTTCACATGGCTGGCCCGGTCCGCGCAGGGCACGGGCATCAACGCCGAGGCCAAGCTGCTGCTCTTCCGGCACGCCTTCGAGGTGTGGGGCGTGTCGCGGGTCGATCTGAAGACGGACGCGCGCAACAGCCGTTCCAGGGCGGCGATCGAGAGTGTCGGGGCGCGCTTCGAGGGCGTACTCAGGAACTGGTCGCGGTCCTGGGCGCCGGGCGAGGAGGGGCGGCTGCGCGACTCCGCGATCTTCTCCATCACGGCGCAGGAGTGGCCGCAGGCCCGGGAGAGGCTGGAGGAGCGGGTGGCGCGGTTCGTGGCGGCCGGCGTGAGATTGACTGGACCGAAGGAACGGTGATCGGAAACCATCGGCCCATGACCGCGAAGCACTTCCTCATCCTCCACGGCTGGCAGAACCACCGCCCCGAGGCCCACTGGCAGCACTGGCTCGCCGACCGCCTCACCGGCCTCGGCCATCAGGTCACCTACCCTCAGCTGCCCGACCCCGACGACCCGAGCCTGGAGGTCTGGCTGTCGGAGCTGACCCGTCACCTCGACGGCCTCCGGGGCTCCGAACGCGTCGTCCTCGCGCACAGCGCCTCCGTCCTGCTCTGGCTGCACGCCGTCTCCCGCGGTCTGGTGAAGGACGGTGCCGTCGACCGCGTACTCCTCGTCGCCCCGCCGTCCGCGTCCGTCCTCGCCCGGCTCCCCGAGGTGGCCGAATTCGCCCCGCCCGCCCTCGACTTCACCTTCCCCGCCCCCACCCGTCTCGTCGCCGGCGACGACGACCCGTACTGCCCGGAGGGTGCGCGTGACGTCTTCGGCGACCCCCTGCGCATCCCCACGGACCTCCTCCCCGGTGCCGCCCATCTCGACCTCGACGCCGGTTACGGCTCCTGGCCCGCGGTACTGGAGTGGTGTCTGGACGGGGCGGCGAGGATCATCGGGCGTCCGGCGTAGCGCCCCAAAGGGGCGCGGAGCCGCACATCGGTACAGCCCGCGGAGCGCTACGCGCACTCGTTGAGCAGCCGCCCCAGGTGCTCCCGTCCCGCCGCCAGCAGCTCCGGCAGCGGCGCGGCCTCCTCGTACCACCGCTTCTCGTACTCCCAGCACAGCCAGCCGTCCCAGCCGTGCCGGGAGAGGACCTCCACGGTCTCGGTGAGCGGCAGCACGCCGGCGCCGAGCGCGAGCGGGGTCGTGTCCTCGGCGGAGGCGATGTCCTTGACCTGGACGTAGCCGAGGTACGGGGAGAGGGCGGCGTACGACTCCGAGGGCTGCTCGCCGCCCAGCCAGGTGTGCATGACGTCCCAGAGGGCGCCGACATGGCGGTGTCCGACCCGGCCGAGGACGCGGATCGCGTCGGCGGCCCTGCGGTGCGAGTCGTGGGTCTCCAGGAGGATGCGTACGCCGAGGTCGGCGGCGTGCTCCGCCGCCGTGCCGAGCCGTCGCGCGGCCGTCGCGTCGGCACGCTCGGTGCTCTGCTCGTGGCCGCCGCCGGGGAAGACCCGGATGTACGGGGCGCCGAGGTCGCGGGCGAGGTCGAGGAGGCCACGGATCTCGTCGATCACCGGACCGTCGTCGCCGGGCGCGGCCACGCGCGCGTACCCGGCGAGGCCCAGCACCTCGATGCCGCCCGCCTTGAACTCGGCCGCAACGTCTGCCCGCCCGGCGAGGTCGATGCCGGGGTGGACCGGCTCCTCCGGATGCGCGCGCAGTTCGACGCCGTGGTAGCCGTGGGTGGCCGCGAGCCGGATCACGTCCGGGATGGGCAGGCCGGGGACGCCGAGGGTGGAGAACGCCAGTCTCATGGTCCCTACTGTCACTCGGGGGTGCCGTGCAGGTCCAGGCGCCAGTCCTGGCCGTTCAGGTCCTTTCCGAAAGAACGGTGCGGTTTCTCGGCGACGAGCACGAAGCCGTGGCGCTGGTAGATGCGGCGGGCGGAGGCCAGGACGTCGTTGGTCCACAGGACGAGCTCGCGGTAGCCGACACCCCGCGCGAAGTCGATGACGGCCCGCACCAGCCGGTCGCCGATGCCGAGCCCGCGGGCGTCCGGCTCGACGAGCAGCAGCCGCAGCCGGGCCGTGCCGGGCGCCTCGTCCCGCACGCACATCACGCACCCCACCGGGCGGCCGTCGAGCTCGGCGATCCACACCCGCTCCAGATGCGGGTCGTGGTCCTCGGCGAAGTCGGCGACGATCCTCGCCACCAGTCCTTCGTAGTCGGTGTTCCAGCCGAACTCGGACGCATACAGCGCCGCGTTGCGCTGGACGATCCAGCCGAGGTCGCCGGGGGCAGGGTCGCGCAGCACGACGTCCTCATGGCGCGGCGGGCGGCCCTCGGAGAGGATCTCGCGGACGGCTCGCATCGCCTCCGCCAGGCGCGGCCGGTCGGCGGAGGGCACGGTGGACAGCAGCGCGCCCACGGATTCGTTCGCACGCTCGGCGAGCAGGGCGGCGGTCTCACGGCCGCGGGGCGTGAGCGAGACATGCCGACGCCGGGTGTCGCCGGCGGACGGCGTGCGCACGATCAGCCCGTCCTCCTCGAACTTGTTCAGGATCCGGCTCAGGTACCCGGCGTCCAGGGAGAGTTCGGTCCGCAGGTCGGCCGCGTCCGTACGCGGGGAGTGCGCCAGTTCGTACAGGACGCGGGACTCGGTCAGGGTGTACGGGGCGTACAGCTGGCGGCTGTAGTCGAGGGCGCCGATGACGTTCGTGTAGAAGCGGTTGAAGGTGCGGATGTCCTGGACGGTCATGAGCGTCGACCCCCGGATGGTTGTCCCGATGCGTGAACCAGATAGTTGACTCAGTCAGAGATACCGTCGGGTCCGAGACTAGGACAACCGCACCCCCGTGGCTACCCTTCGTCGGCCACCGGCCGGTACACGCTCACCTGCACACCCGTCTTGCCCCTGGTCGTGGAGACCAGCTCGAACGGGCGCTTGGCCCCGTCCTCGGGGAAGATGGACTTTCCGCCGCCGAGGATCACCGGCATATGGATGAGCTGCAGTTCGTCCACCAACCCCTCGCTGATCAGCGTCCGCACGAGGGTGGGGCTGCCCATCATCGCCAGGTCGCCGCCGGGGGCGGCCCGAAGCTCACGGATCCGTGCGACCGCCTCGCCGCCCGGGATGCGCTCGGTGTTGTTCCAGGTCAGCTCGGAGTCGCCGAGGGTGTCGGTCACGACGTACTTCTTCATGGCGTTGAGCCGGTCGGCGAACGGGTCCCCGGCCCGCTCGGGCCAGGCCCCCGCCATCGTCAGATACGTACGGCGCCCGTACAGCAGCGCCTCCGCCTGCTCCAGCCCCGCGGCGAAGGCCCCGCCGACCACCTCCGGATCGAAGTACGGGTGCGACCACCCGCCGTGTGCGAACCCGCCGTCGGTGTCCTCCTGGGGACCGCCGGGTGCCTGCACGACTCCGTCGAGACTGATGAACTCGCTGACAACGATGCGCATGGGACTCGCTCCCTACTGTCTGCCTGACTGTCTGCCTGCGCCGCCTTGGCCGGCGTTACGTCCATCAGACCGAAGAACCGGCCGGGAGTCATCGCTCAGTCCCACCAGAACCGCCACTCGGTCCGCCCGACCAGCCCGGCGGCGTACTCGGGAAAGGGCGTGGGCGGGTCGTCGACGATGTTGTCGGCGGTGGAGAGGACATGCTCCAGGGCCAGCCGCTCGGCGTGCGGAAGGTCCAGCGGCGGGCGGGCGACCGAGGCGAACAGCTCACCGCCGAAGGCTCCGACGACCCGGGCTCCGAACCGCTCCTCCCAACTGCGCAACAGGGCGCACAGCAGGGGCAGCGGGGCCTCGGAGGACCAGCCCAGCACGGCCGGCACATCGGCGCTGCGGCGGGCGGGGACCAGGGCGAGGCGGCACGCGTGGGCGAACGGATGGGTCCCCAGAAGGTCCTCGACGAGCCGCGCCGCGGCCTCCTCCGGTGTCGGACCGTCCGTCCTGCTCTCCGCGGCGCCCGCCAGTCCGGGCCAGCTCTCGAACGGCGGTCCCGGGTCGTGCGGCCAGGGCTCGATGCCCTCGGGCAGATCGTCGTACCGAGCCGGCTCGCGCCACGAGGGCAGCCGTTTCTGCCGGTACTCGGCGAAGTCCGCCGCGAGAACGGACTCCAGGCGTACGGCGTCCACCGCCTCCAGGTCCTGGAGGAAGAAGGGGTCGCCGGGCCAACAGAGATGCGGCTGCACGCCGGTCTCCGCGGCCGACTCCATCAGCCGAGGCCACAACTCCACGATGTCGTCGGGCAGTTCCTCGGACACCCACACGTCAACAGCACCACGGGACTCGAACCGCCCGCTCGGCAGCCCATCGGGCAAGGGAAAGACCATGGCGGCAACTTCAGCCCGTCCGGCGTTTGAGGACAAGGCCCCTTCAGGGCCGGAAGCGGGGGTCTGGGGGCTGCAAGCCCCCAGCCGACGGCACCGCAAACGCCGGATGCCGATCCGCGCAACGGCGCCCTCAGCCCCGCGGCACCCCGGAGGACCCCCGCACCATCAGCTCGCCCCGAACCGTCGCCATCCCGCCCGGCGGCGGCTCCTCCCGCCCCATGGCGATCCGTCCGGCCCGGGCCCCCGCCTCCGCGAGCGGCAACCGCACCGTCGTCAGGGCGGGCACCGCGTCGACGCTGAACGGCAGATCGTCGAACCCGGCGACCGACACGTCCTCCGGAATCCGCAGCCCGGACTCCCGCAGCGCCGCACACGCCCCGAGTGCGACGGAGTCGTTCGCCGCGACCACCGCGGTGAGGGACGGGTCCCGGCGGAGCAGCTCCAGCGTCGCCTCGTACCCGGATGTCCGGTCGTACCGCCCCCACACCGTCGCCCGGGGATCCTCCTCGATCCCCGCCGCGGCCAGCGCCGCCCGGTGGCCCTCAAGACGGTGCCGGGTCGTCGTCCGCTCCTCCGGCCCCGCGATATAGCCGAGGCGCCGGTGCCCCAGTCCGATCAGGTGCTCGGTCAGCTGCTGCCCGCCCCCGCGGTTGTCGAAGGCCAGCGCGATCGCCCCCGTGCCCTCTGCCTGCGGCCGCCCGCACAGCACCACCCGGGTCCCCGCGTCCGTCAGCTTCCGCAGCTTGGACGCGACCGCCGCCGCGTGCGGCTCGTTCTCCATGGCGCCGCCGGTCAGCACGACCGCCGCGGCCCGCTGCCGTTGCAGGAGGGTCAGATACGTCAGCTCACGCTCCGGCGAACCCCCCGTGTTGCAGACGACCGCCAGCCGCTCACCGCCGGCCCGGCCGCCCGGCCCCCCGATCTCCGACTGGATCGCGCTCGCCATGATCCCGAAGAAGGGGTCGGCGATGTCGTTGACGAGAATTCCGACCAGATCGGAAGTCGCCGCCGCCAGCGCGCTGGCCGGCCCGTTCAGCACGTAGTCCAGCTCGTCGACCGCCTTCAGCACCCGCTCACGGGTGGAGGCGGCCACGGGATAGTTCCCGTTCAGCACGCGCGACACCGTCGCGGGCGAGACCTGCGCGCGGGCCGCCACGTCCGCCAGGGTCACCGTCATCTCGTCGTCCTCCGGTCGCGCATTTCGTCGCGCATCTCTCGTACCTCGTCGTACGTCCGTACTTCGTCGTACGTCCTCGTAGACAGGCCGCCCCAGGCCCCCGGTTCCGAGCACGTCGAGCAGACCTTACGGCCAGAACCCCCCACTGTTCGTCCCCTCGAACAACTCGAAGCGGTCACGGTCTTGTCCGGACCGCTGCTCAGAGGCTAGCTTCTCCTTGTATAGAAAGCGCTTGCTGTGACGCTCATCAGTAGGGCCGACGCGGCGCAGACCACCCGCGTACGACGCTGTGTACGACGCCTGCGAAGGGAATGACGTGACACGCAAGACGGTGCGTATCGCCATGAACGGCGTGACCGGGCGCATGGGTTACCGCCAGCACCTGGTCCGCTCCATCCTGGCCATCCGCGAACAGGGCGGCCTCGACCTCGGCGACGGCACGGTGCTGTGGCCGGAGCCGATCCTGGTCGGCCGCCGCGAGCACGCGCTCAGGGCGCTCGCCGAGCAGCACGGTCTGGACCCGCAGAACATCTCGACCGACGTCGACGCGGTCCTCGCCGACCCGACCGTCGACATCTACTTCGACGCCCAGGTGACCTCGGCCCGCGAGGAGGCGATCAAGAAGGCGATCGCGGCGGGCAAGCACATCTACACCGAGAAGCCGACCGCGACCGGTCTGGAGGGCGCCCTGGAGCTGGCGCGCCTCGCGAACGACGCGGGCATCAAGCACGGCGTCGTCCAGGACAAGCTGTTCCTGCCGGGCCTGCTGAAGCTCAAGCGCCTCATCGACGGCGGCTTCTTCGGCCGGATCCTGTCCATCCGCGGCGAGTTCGGCTACTGGGTCTTCGAGGGCGACTGGCAGACCGCCCAGCGCCCGTCCTGGAACTACCGTGCCGAGGACGGCGGCGGCATCGTCGTCGACATGTTCCCGCACTGGGAGTACGTCCTGCACGAGCTGTTCGGCCGCGTGAAGTCCGTCCAGGCCCTCACCGCCACCCACATCCCGCAGCGCTGGGACGAGAACGACAAGCCCTACGACGCCACGGCCGACGACGCGGCATACGGCATCTTCGAGCTCGAAGGCGGCGCGATCGCCCAGATCAACTCCAGCTGGGCCGTGCGCGTCAACCGCGACGAACTGGTGGAGTTCCAGGTCGACGGCACGGAGGGCTCGGCGGTCGCGGGCCTGCGCAACTGCCGGGTCCAGCACCGCAGCATGACCCCCAAGCCGGTCTGGAACCCCGACATCCCGGCCACCTACTCCTTCCGCGACCAGTGGCAGGAGATCCCGGACAACGACGAGTTCGACAACGGCTTCAAGGCCCAGTGGGAGCTGTTCCTCAAGCACGTCTACGCCGACGCCGACTACCACTGGGACCTCCTCGCCGGCGCCCGCGGCGTCCAGCTCGCCGAGCTGGGCCTGAAGTCCTCGGCCCAGGGCGTCCGCATCGACGTACCGGAGATCGCGCTTTGACCGCTCCGCTCCCTGAGGGGAGGGGATTCCTGGCTCAGGCCGCCTCCGGGAGCAGCGCTCCCGGAGGTCCTACGCCCTCAGCACCAGCCGGGTTCAGACCAGCCCGGACGAGCATCACGCGGGCGGAGTTCTTGTCCCGGGGAGAGACGGCTCCGCACGCGATGCAGGTGTAGGTACGTTCCGAAAGAGGAAGTGCGTGCTTGGTTCTCGCTCCGCACGACGCGCAGTCCATGGTGGTGTGCGCGGGGTGTACGAGATGGATGTCCCGTACATGCTTGCGGCCCATTTCGATCAGAGCCTTCTTCGTGGCGCCGATCGCGGCGTCCGCCGCCTTGCGTGCCATGGAGGACTTGGTGAGGAACTTCGGCTTGAAGTCCTCGACGGCGATGGCGTCATGGTCGGTCACGGCCTTCTTCGCCCACTTGCGGCCGGTGTCCTGCCGCTGCCGGGCGATCTTCTGGTAGGTCTTCGCCCGCCATTTCTTCGCCTCACGGTAGCCCTTCGAGGCGGCATGTCCCTTCTTCGGTTTGCGGCGGGCCATCATCCGGTCGTACCGGGTCAACTTGGCCTGCGCTTTCTTCCCATGCTGTGGGTGTGGCAGGTCATGTGCGTCCGAAGTGGTGGTCGCGGTCTCCTTCACGCCCCAGTCCACGCCGAGCACGGCACCGGTTTTCGGCAAAGGCTGCACCTCGACTGGAACCACGAACGAGCAGTACCAGTGGCCGACGCTGTCCTGGTATACCCGCACCGAGGAGGGGGCGGCGGGCAGGTCTCGCGACCACACCACCGTCAGTACGATCCCACCCGCCAGGTACAGGCATCCGTCCTTGAGCCGGAATCCGCGCCGGGTGTTGTTCAGCGTCGGCGAGCTTTCGCGCTTCTTCTTGTGACGCGGCATCCCGGCCCGCCGGTGTACCGGCACCCGTTCCTTGATGTCCTTCTGCGCCTTCGTGCGGGACTTGCCGAAGTCCCGGATCAGCTGCTGCTGCGGTACCGAAGAACCTTCGGTCAGCCATGGCGCAGTCGACCGGGCCTCGGTCAACATCCTGTCCAGCCGGGCCGGGCCGCATGTCTCGCCCTCGGCGTAGGCCTTCTTCGACCGGGCTACGCACTCGTTCCAGAGCCATCGGCACCGGTCCCACTCCGCGCGAAGCGCCGCGCAAGCCGTCGACGACACGCGAAGCCGGTAGGTGTACCGGCCGTGTTTGGTCTCTCGGACCATCGGTGGTGTCGTCATGACACCACGCTAGCACTACAGTTGAGGTCATGGACCATGAAGTACGCATCACGCTCAGACTCCCCGCCGACTTGCACGAATGGCTCGTATCTCAGGCCAAAACCGCTCGTCGGTCTCTCAACTCGGAGATCGTGTATCGGCTTGAGAGCGAACGCGCCACTGTCGAGGCAGAGACTGAATCGCCCTGATGACAGCTTGCCTTTGCCTGCGCTGCTCCGCAGGGGCCCGCTTCCCTCCCCGCTTGACGACCGGTTCATCCTCGGAGGTTCCCGATGACCATCAAACTCCCCGATGTCAAAGGCGGATTGAGGTCATACGACCCCCGCCCCGAACCCCTCGCCGTCACTCCCGGATCGCCCTTCACCTCTCGTACGGTGTTCTCGGCGGCGCACGTCGTGGCCGACCCGTACGCGGACGTGTCGCCCGACTCGCCCGCCGCCGTCGACTGGGACGCCACCCTCGCCTTCCGCCGCCACCTGTGGTCCCACGGGCTCGGGGTCGCCGAGGCGATGGACACCGCCCAGCGCGGCATGGGCCTGGACTGGGCGGGCGCGGCCGAGCTGATCCGCCGCAGCGCCGCCGAGGCCAAGGCGGTCGGCGGCCGGATCGCGTGCGGAGTCGGCACGGACCAGATCAGCGCCGGGTCTCTCGTGGAGGTCCGGACGGCCTACGAGGAGCAGCTCGCCCTCGTGGAGGAGTCCGGCGCACAGGCCATCCTGATGGCGTCCCGCGCCCTCGCGGCGGCCGCGAACGGCCCCGAGGACTACCTGGAGGTCTACGGCCACCTCCTCCGCCAGGCGTCCGAGCCGGTGATCCTGCACTGGCTCGGCCCGATGTTCGACCCGGCGCTGGAGGGCTACTGGGGCTCGTCCGACCTGGACACGGCCACCGACACCTTCCTGGACGTCATCGCCGCGCACCCGGACAAGGTGGAGGGCATCAAGGTCTCCCTCCTCGACGCCCAGCGCGAGATCGACATCCGCCGCCGGCTCCCGCAGGGCGTCCGCTGCTACACGGGCGACGACTTCAACTACCCCGAGCTGATCGCGGGCGACGAGAAGGGGTTCAGCCACGCCCTGCTCGGCATCTTCGACCCGCTGGGACCGCTGGCCGCGGAGGCGGTACGGGTGCTGGACACGGGGGATGTGGCGGGCTTCCGGGCCCTGCTGGACCCGACCGTCGAACTCTCCCGCCACCTCTTCCAGACCCCGACCCGCTTCTACAAGACGGGCGTGGTCTTCCTCGCCTGGCTGGCCGGCCACCAGTCGCACTTCACCATGGTCGGCGGCCTCCAGTCGGCCCGCTCCCTCCCGCACTTCGCCCGCGCCTACGAACTCGCCGACGGCCTGGGCCTGTTCCCGGACCCGAAGCTGGCCGAGGACCGGATGAAGACCCTCCTCGCCCTGTACGGAGTGACGCAGTGACCACCGGCGACCTCTCCCGCTTCTCCATCAACCAGATGACGGTGAAGCAGCTCTCGATGCCCGAACTGGTCGACGCCTGCCTGGAGTTGGGCGTACCGGGCGTGGGCCTGTGGCGCGAACCGGTCCAGTCCCACGGCGTGGAGGAGACGGCGAAACTGGTCCGCGACGCGGGTCTGACCGTCACCACCCTCTGCCGCGGCGGCTTCTTCACGGCGATCGACCCGGCCGAGCGCGCGGCCGCCCTGGACGACAACCGGCGCGCGATCGACGAGGCGGCAACCCTGGGAACGGACACGCTGGTGCTGGTCTCCGGCGGCCTGCCCGCGGGTTCGAAGGACCTGCACGGCGCGCGGGAGCGCATCGCGGACGCACTCGGCGAACTGGGCCCGTACGCGGAGCAGCACGGCGTACGGCTGGCCATCGAGCCGCTCCACCCGATGTACGCCGCCGACCGCTGTGTGGTCTCCACCCTTGCCCAGGCGCTCGACCTCGCGGAACGCTTCCCGGCCCACCAGGTCGGCGTCACCGTCGACACGTACCACATCTGGTGGGACGACAACGCTCCCGCGCAGATCGCCCGCGCGGGTGCGGGCGGCCGTATCCACACCTTCCAGCTCGCCGACTGGACCACGCCGTTGCCGGAGGGCGTGCTGACCGGCCGCGGACAGATCGGCGACGGCTCGATCGACATGCGGGAGTGGAAGGGGTACGTGGAGGCGGCCGGGTACACCGGCCCCATCGAGGTCGAGCTGTTCAACGACGCGTTGTGGGCGCGGGACGGCCGGGAGGTGCTGGCGGAGACGGCCGCACGGTTCGTGGAGCACGCCGCCTGACAGCACCGGAACAACTCGCTGGAACCGCACAGAGGTTCGTGCAGAATGTGATCTCGTGATCGAGAGCCTCGGACCACTGGAACGGGTCGACGGCCGCTGGGCGTTGGGGGACGCCCGGCGGCCGGGCCGTGCACGGGTGGAGTTCCGCCCGGACGGCCTGCACGCCATCGCACGGGACTCCGGGGCGGAGGTGGTTCCCTGGTCCAGGATCATGCTGGGCATCCGCATCACCCTGGGCGGCCGCTACCCGAACCGCGACGTCTACACCCAGATGGGCATCCTGGGCGGCCTGCCGGGTCCCTTCAAGGGGCGCGGCGGCGGCTATCTGCACATGACCGTGCGCCACCCGTACGAGGACCAGCAGCTGTTCTTCGACCGCCATCCCCGCTGGTACCGGACGAAGGACATCCTGACCCTGCAGGCCGTGATGACACAGCTGGTCGCGGACGGCGAGGTGCACCGGCTCGGCGACGCCGACTGGACGGCCCGCGTGGTGGAATACCTGTCGACGTTCGACGGCTGGGCGACGACCGGGGCGCTGCGCCGGGCGGCGGCGGAGGCAGTGGAGGCGGCGGGGCCGCCGAGCACCGGGGAGGGCCCGAGTTGAGGCAGGCCACGGTCGCCGCGCTGTACCGCTACCCGGTGAAGTCGATGCTCGGCGAGCCGCTCCAGGCCGTCGAGATCACCGACCGCGGCCTGAGCGGCGACCGCCGGTTCGCGCTGCTGGACGAGGAGACGGGCAAGGTCGCCAGCGCGAAGGCCCCTCGTCTGTGGCGGGAGTTGCTCCGGTGCGCTGCGACACTCACCGAGGCCGGACCCCGCATCACCGGACCGGACGGCACCGAAGTGCACGCAGGCGCCACCCTCTCGGCCCTCGTCGGCCGCAACGTCACGCTGACCGACGTACCGCCGCCCGCCGGCACACTGGACCGCTCCCGTCCGGAACAGGTCCTGGCGGCGGGGCAGGAGGCCGAAGTGGACGCCGACACCGTCCAGTTCGGCTCGGCCTCCCCGCCCGGCACCTTCTTCGACTTCGCGCCGGTGCACCTCATCACGACGTCGACCCTGAGGAGAATCGCCGAACTGAGCCCCCGGGGCACGGTGGAGGCGCAGCGCTACCGCCCCAACCTGGTCATCGACACGGGCGCGGCCGAAGGCTTCGTGGAACACACCTGGGCCGGCAGACACCTGCGCATCGCCGACGGCCCGATCCTCCGCGTCATCGCCTCGACACCCCGCTGCGCGATCCCCACCCTCGCCCACGGCGACCTCCCCCGCGACCCGGACACCCTGCGCGTCCTCACCCACCACCACCGCGTACCCGCCCTGCCCGGCCGCCCGCCCGAGCCGTGTGCCGGGGTGTATGCGCAGGTGGTGCGGGGCGGGTGGGTGCGGGCCGGTGATGTCATACGGTTCTGATGCCGCCGGTGGTCATTGCGCGCGCACTGCCCGGTGCAGCGCCTCGGCCGCCAGCTGCATGGCCGAGTCCTGGGCGGCCCGGCCGAGCAGATCCGTGCGGATGGGGCCGCCGCCGGCCAGATGCCGGTCGTACGGCAGGACGACGACGGGAACGCCCGTCTCCTTCAGGTGAGCGGTGGCAGCCTTCACGTCGAGGATCATGTCCGGGGAACTCGCGGTGAGGGCCACCACGGTCGTCGCGAGCGCGGAGTGCGGCAACTGCCCGAGCCAGTCGAGGACTTGCCGGGTTCCGCCGACACCCTCCGCGGTCATGGGTGCGACGACCACCCGGGCGTGGGCGGTGTCCATCGCCGTACGGGCGACGTCGCCGGGCAGCGTCTCGCAGTCGACGACCGTCACGGAGAAGTAGCGCCGCAGGGCGAGCGTCACGGTGCGGTACGTCCGTACGTCCAAGGGAGCGCCGACCTTCCCCTGGCTCCCGGGCAGCAGCCAGCCGCCGTCGGCCACGGGCACCAAGTAGCCGGTCACATGGGTCAGTTGCATGGCCGGCGTGAGAATCCGGGCGAGGTCGGCGCACGACCACCGCACCGACTCCGCGCCCATCCGCACCGGCAGCGTGCCCAGCGCGGCGTCCGCCTCCAGCGTGAGCACCGGGTCGTGCCGGTAGTGGTTGAAGGTACGGCCGAGCAGCGCGGCAACGGTCGACTTGCCGACGCCCCCGCGGATCGAGGTCACGGCGATGACCCGCCCGGTGGTCACCGGCTGCTGCAACTCCCGTGCGATCCGCGTCTGTTCGGCCACGTCCTGCGAGACGGAGGTGGTCAGCCGACGCAGGGTGCGGCCGGTGCGGTGGGCGAGCGAGTCGCCGTGGTGGGGGCGTCCGAGGGCGAGGGCCAGGCGGGGGTCGAGGGTGGGGAGGCTCTCGGGGGTGGAGGTGGGTGTGGCGGGGGCTGAAGGGGAAGTGGGTGCGGGGACCGGGACCTGGGAGTGAGGGCCGGATGCGGGCGCGGGGGCGGCGATGGGAGGGGCGGGCGCGGGCGGCCCCGACTCGGGGGCGGTGGGGTGCGCCGGGATGGCGGTCGTCGGCTCGGGCGCAGTTGTGGGCGGGGCAAGGGGCGGGGTGGGGCTGACTGCGGGGGGCACGGGGATGACGGCCGCCGGCGCGGGTGCGATGCCGGGTGGGGCGAGTGGCGGGAGGGGGCCCACTGCGGGGGATGCGGGCATGGCGGACACGGGTGACTGGGGCGGGGCAGGTTCGTCCACGGGGCGCGCGGAGGCGGTGGCCTGCTCGATGTGCTGCGGGGCGGGCGCAGTGGCCGCAGGCATGGGGCCGGCCGAGGGGCCGAACTGCCCCGCACCGGGAGCAGGCTGCTCGTCGCGCGCCGAGTGCACGAGACGCAGGGTGGACTCGCCGCCGGTTCCGGGAGGGGCCGGATCCGGATCCGCCGCTACGACGGCTTCGCCCGAGGGCGCCGAAGCCCGCTGCTGCTCCGCCTCCCCGAGCTGCTGCAGCACATCGTGCTGCCAGTCGTCGAAGTCACTCTGCCACTTCCGCTCCTGCTCCTGCTCCCCGTGAGCCATGCCGTCCGCCGTCCCCGTCCCCTAAGCGAAGCTGCCGAGCAGCCGCCCGTACACGCCGAAGACCCCGATGAGCAGGGGAAGCAGGGCGATCACGCCGACGGACTCCAGCAGGTCACCCGCTCGCCGCAGCCGCACCCGGACATGCTCGGCGGGCTGTACGACGAGTACGGCGAGCGGCAGCAGGGCCAGCGCCGCGAGCACACCCAGGGCCGGCCCCGTCGCACCGGACTGCTCCACCCACACCGCCATCAGCCGTACGGTCACCAGGGCGGCGCCCACCAGCAGCACCACAACCTCGGCGACCAGCGGAAAAGCCCGCGCCCGCAGGGCGACGACGACTGCGGTGACGAGGGAGAGCAGCACAGTCCACACGCCGTACGCACGCAGCGCCCACACCCCCGCCACGGTCGCGGACACGGCAACTGTGACGGTGGCGAGCACCAGCCCGCGATGCGCGGCAGCCAGCGCCGCGGACACCTGATACCGGCTCACGGACACCTCACCGGCCCGCCGGTCGTCGATCCCGGACAGCCCGGAGGCCATGAGCGCCAGCCGCGGCAGCACACCGAGGGCCACGACGGAGACGACGGCGAGCACCGCCCCCACCCGTGCCTGCTGCCCGGCTGTCCCTGCCCCCGACTGCAGGGCGACGACGCCCTCCCAGACGAGGACGGTGACGGCGACAGCGCCCGCGCCGACCAGCCCACCGCGCCCCAACCGGGTGAAGAGCCCCAGCAGTACGAGCGTCACCGCACCCACCGCGGCCTGCGCGCCCACGTGCAGCGCACCGGACCACCTGTGGTCACCGGCAAGTGCGGAAGCCCCGAGGGCACCTAGCACCCCGGCCGTGCAGATCAGCGTGCCGGCAACCCCGCCCTGCCGCCCGCCACGCCCCACCAGGGCCCCGACACCGGCGGCGACGGTAGCGAGGACGAGCAACACAGCCGCGACGACAGAGGCGTCGTAGGCACTCCGAGCGAAGGCCCCGCCCGCACCGGCCCACCCCACGGTCGCCAGCCCGGCGACGAAGCGCCGCGACTCGGGCCCCCATCGCCACGCCGACCCGCCGAGATCGACCGCGACCTCGTCACTCACGTCGTGCGCCACGGGCGCCGACAGAGCATCTTCGGCCCGCACAAGCCGCAGCACAGCACCGTCCTGGACCCCGGCGGACTCAAGGCTGCTGTCATGACCGAGCGCGGACCCGTCCACGGTAACCAGATGCCGCAACTCGGGCCGCTCACCCACCCGGGTGCCCAGCACCCGCAGAATCTCCGGCAGCAACACCCCGACCGGCTCCCGAGCCGGCAGCACGAGATCGACCCGACGCCGCTCCCCGACCAGCGTGACGCGACTCAGAACAACTGCGGACCCATTGGCCGCTGCACGACTCAAGGCCCCCGCAGACATCACGTAATCGAACCTATCACCGGGTTGAGTACGACCCGCCGGACGAGCCCAGCCCCGCCCGAAGGCTGCACGGAACCTCCGTACGGGCTTTTCCAATGACCCAACGCACCGTTACCGGCGGCCCGCGCCAACTCACCTGGATGCTGTTGGCGAATCCTGCCGTTGAGGCCAAGAAGCCACTAGGCGGCGGACCGGCGTCAGGGTGCTTGGAGGTCTCCGCGCGGGCGGCCCCGACTCGGGGGCGCTGGGGTGCGCCGGGATGGGCCGAGCGTCGTGTCCGGCGGAGCCGGTGCTGTCCCTTCGGGGACGGGTTCACTCGGTCGGGTGATGGGTGGTGAACGCATGGCGGGCAGTCGTACGTGTGTGTGGGTTCGGTGATCGTGAAGCTGGTGGTGCAGGTCAAGCTGTCGCCGACGCCCGTGCAGGCGACGGCACTTGAGGCGGCCCTGCGCGCCTGCAATCCCGCCTCGCCGACGAGATCGAGGCCGTCCAGCTGGGCATGGCCGATCAGCTGCTCGGTCATGCCGACGAGCTGCTCGCCGAGCCCCGCGCGAGCAGTGGAGAACTCCGATATCTGGCCGGTCGGCTCAGGGAGTCTCCGGTGGACGTCAGACGCGTCGCCGAGAGTCGAGGTGAGCGGCTGACCTGGGAAGACTCCGCTGCGGACATCGACGACGAAAAAATCTGAAGACGTCGTGCAACCCTTCCCCCACTCCGTGGGTCGTACTTGGCATCAGGACTTCTCGGAGGGGGATCTGGGGGGATCGCGGGGGTTCTGATGTTGGAGGGGAAAAGCCGAGGGGGCCCGGTCGACGGACTGGGCCCCCTCGAATTTGTGCGACACCGTTTCTCTACGGGCTGGCGGCGGCCACGCCGCTTTCGTTGACGGTGAACTTTCCGTTCGCGGTGCCGTTGAAGGTCCCGCTCTTGATCCACTCGATCAGCGCCGCCTTGACCGTGGCATGAGGGCCGGCCCACGGTTCGCCGGGGCGCCCGCCGTAGGGCGTTCCGGACTGCGGGGTGCAGCGCGGGCCGGAGCAGCCCTCCATCTGCATCTGGTGGCTGGCGCACTGGATCTGTACGAGCACCTTGCTCGTCATCGACGTCGGGAGAGCGTTGAAGATGGCAGGCGCGTTGGCCGGCGGCGCGGTGGCGTCGTCGAGACCGTGGAGGACCAGTGTGGGCGGGGTCAGCTGCCCCGCGACGGCGGTGTTCCAGCCGTAGTTGGAGAACGTCGGCGAGCGGTCGAGGCCGGTCGGGTTGCCGGGATCGTCCCCTCCCCAGTTCCGCCCCTCGGTGTCCTGCTCCATGATCTGCTTCCAGAACTGATCCTGGCTGCCGGGGACGACACGTCCGGTGCACAGGGCCTCGCGATCCGGTGGCAGCACCGGTGCCCCCGGGCGGCGGTCAAGCGTCAGCGGAAACGTGACGAAGCCCGCCGGGGGCGCCGTCTCCTCGGTCGGTCCGCCGAAGAGCGACGACATGAACACGGCACGGTTGACCTTCGCGATGACGTCGGCGCTTCCGGGGAGGAGCGGGTTTGGGTTGGCTGCGTACAGCGTCCGCCCGACGCGTACCCCACCGAGCGAATAGCCGAGCAGGGTGACCTTGCCGTCCGTCGGCTGCGCGCGCGTGATGGCGTCGTCGATGACCTGGCGGATATCGCGTACCCAGACGTCCATGCGCGCAAAGCGGTAATTGCTTGAGTGTGCGCGCCTCTCCCCGCCCAGCGGATTGGTCAGCAGCAGGCTCCCCTGCTGATCGAGGGTGAAGATCGGGTTGTGGGTGCGGTCGCACCCCTCGGGGTACGGACAGGTGCCGTCCGCGAGGTAGGGCCTGAGGCTCGCGTTGCCGGGATCGTTCAGGCCGTTGTCGAAGCGCGTCGAGTGTCCGTAGCCGAGCAGGCTCGGGGCGAAGGTGTCGATTCCCGCCCGCGCGAGTCCTTCCTGCATGCTGAGCGAGCCGCCTCCCGGCGCGGGGGAGCGCAGGTCGAAGGCCGGCGAGGCGGTGACGGCGCGGCCGTGGATCAGCACCGCGGCCCTGTTGGGCACTCCTGGACATTTGCCGTTCGCGTACACCGGCTGGACGCGGTGCACCTGGATCTTCGCCGGCTGCCCGTCGAACTGAGGGTCCGGCATGAGTCCGGGCGGCACCGTGAACCTCAGCCAGTGATCGTGGGTGGCGACGCCGGTCGGCGCTTCGTCGCATTGCCGGGCCGACGGCTCGGTGGCAGCGGCCATCGATGGTGTGCCGAAGCCGAAGGCACTCGTGATCAGGCAGAAGCACAGCAGGAGCCACCTCGTCCGGGCCCCGGCCCGTCCCCCGGTCCACCCCCGTCGCCCGCGCCCCACCGAGGCCGCCGGCACCCCCCTTCTCCGGAGAATCCCTCTGTGCCGCCGAGTCACGCACGGTGCTGCCATGCCCGAACCCCCTGCCGCTTGATGCGAGTTGAGCCCTCTCTCATCAGAGTGCCCAGGAGTCACCAGCAGCCAGTTGGCGAGCGCCCCGCGCACGGACGCACAGGTGGCACACAGGCGCGCGGCGGCAGCAGCGCTTTCACTCTCGCTCCGTGCAGTGGCCGACCGCCCCTGTTCCCTGCGCGGTCGCACGACTTGGAGGCCGGAGGCCACCGACGCCACCACGCTCCCGGCGACCACAACCCACCACACCTGCGACTCGGTAGCGCAGTTCGTTCTGACCACCGCTGCGCGCCTGGACCTGCCCTGGTTCCCGGCCAGTTGCCGACAGACCTCCTGGAAAGCCGCTCAGAAGAACACCCCACAGCGCAGCAGCACATTCGCGTACGGCCGCGCTTCCCCCGTCCGTACCACCAGCCGTGCTCCCGCCGACAGCTCCTTCAGCCGCTCGTGCGACACCAGCCGCAGCTCGGGAAACACGCCCTCCAACAACTTCGCAGCCCCCGGATTCGCTTCCCGTACCTCGCTCGCCGCCGTCGCCCCCTCCACCACCAGCTCGGCCAGCAGACCGTCCACCACCTCCGCGAAGGACGGCACCCCGGCGCGGAAGGCCAGGTCCACCACCCGCGGGCCCTGCGGTATCGGCATGCCCGCGTCGCACACCAGCACCCCGTCCCCGTGGCCCAACTCGGCCAAAGCGCCGGAGAGATGACGGTTCAGGATTCCCGCTTTCTTCATAGGGCTTCGACCTCCTCCGCCGTCGGGAACGACACCTGCGCGCCCTCCTTGGTGACGGCGGCGGCGCCGACGCGGGCCGCGTATGCCGCGGCCTCCGCCAGCGACGCCCCTGACCCGAGCCGATACGCCAGCGCCGCCGTGAACGCGTCGCCCGCGCCCGTCGTGTCCACCGCGTCCACCTTCACCGAAGGCACCCGGGTCACCCCGGCCGACGAAGCCACCAGTGCGCCCTCCGCGCCCAGGGTGACCACGACCGAGCGCGGGCCCTTGGCGAGCAGCAGGCGCGCCCAGTCCTCCGGGCGGTCGGAGACGTAGGCGTCGCCGAGGACCACCCTGGCCTCGTGCTCGTTGACGATCAGCGGGTCGCAGGCCGCCATCACCTCGGGCGGCAGCGGCCGCGGCGGGGACGGGTTCAGCACGAAGCGGTTGTCCGGCGCCAGATTCCGTACGACCTCCACGACCGACTCCAGCGGGATCTCCAGCTGGGTCGAGACCACCCGCGAGGCCAGGAACAGGCTCGCGGCGGTGCGTACATCCTGCGGGGTCAGCCGGCCGTTCGCGCCCGGCGACACCACGATGCTGTTGTCCCCGGAAGGGTCGACGGTGATGAGCGCGACCCCGGTCGGCGCCCCGCCCACCAGCACCCCCACCGTGTCGACGCCGGCCGCCCGCTGCGAGTCGAGGAGCAGCCTGCCGTACGCGTCGTCGCCGACCCGGGCGAGCAGGACCGTACGGGCCCCGAGACGGGCGGCGGCGACGGCCTGGTTCGCGCCCTTGCCGCCCGGGTGGACGGCCAGGTCCGAGCCGAGCACCGTCTCGCCGGCGCCCGGCCGCCGGTCGACGCCGATCACCAGGTCGGCGTTGGCGGATCCCACGACCAGCAGGTCGTAGTCGTACATCAAATGACTCCCCTGAGAGATGATGAGAGATGACGTGTGGCGGGCCGTCGTCGCCACCGGGCACCATTCGAGCAACCCCCGGCACCCTGGCGGCAACGACCGCCCGCCCGTTCCCCTTTGCCGGTCGCCTCGTCAGCCGCTGAAGCCGGCCACGTTCTCCTTCGTGACCACCTTCACCGGCACCATCACCGACTTCGTGACATTTTTGCCCTCGGCGACCTTCACTGCGTTCTGTACCGCGATTCTGCCGAGTTCCGTCGGCTGCTGGGCTACCGACGCGTAAAGCGTGCCCGCCTTGACGGCGCTGAGACCGTCCGGGGTGCCGTCGAAGCCGATGACCGCGACCGACTTGCCGGCCTTGCCGCCCAGGGCCTTGATCGCGCCCAGCGCCATCTCGTCGTTCTCCGCGAAGACGCCGTCGATGCCGGGGTGGGCCTGCAGGAGGTTCGTCATCACGTCGAGGCCCTTGGTGCGGTCCCAGTCCGCGGGCTGCTCGGCGACGACCTTGATGCCCGGGTAGGCCTTGAGACCCTCGGTGAAGCCCGCGCCGCGCTCGCGGCTGGCGGAGGTGCCCGCCTGGCCCTGCAGGACCACGATGGTGCCCTTGCCGCCGAGCCGGTCCGCGAGGGACTTGGCGGCGAGCCTGCCGCCGGTGACGTTGTCGGAGGCGACGAGCGCGGCGGTGTCCGCGTTGTTGACGGCGCGGTCGACGGCGACGAGAGGGATGCCCGACTTGTTCACGGCCTTCGCCGCCGGCGTCACCGCGTCGGAGTCCACCGCGTTGACGATGATGGTGCCGAGGCCCTCGCTGGTGAAGTTCTGCAGCTGGTTGGCCTGCTGGGAGGCGTCGTTCTGCGCGTCGGTGACGGTCAGGTCGATGCCCAGCTTCTTCGCCTCCTGCTGCGCTCCGGCGCGGATCTGCACGAAGAAGGGGTTGTTGAGGGTCGACAGGGCCAGCCCGATCTTCTGGTCCTTCGCCGCCGACGAACCGCTGTGCAGGAAGGACATGGCCCCGACGACGGCTGCCGCGACCACGGCGGCGAGCACGTACGTCGCGGCCTGCCTGCCCTTGCCGCTGCCCGACGTACCGGCCGCACCGGCCGCCACCGGAGTCGTCCCCGCCTTGCGCCGCACCGTGTCGAGCAGCACCGCCAGTGCGATCACGACGCCGATGACGACCTGCTGCCAGAAGGCGGACACGGACAGGAGGTTGAGGCCGTTGCGCAGCACCGCCAGGATCAGCGCGCCGATCAGCGTGCCGGACGCCTTGCCGGTACCGCCGGCCAGTGAGGCGCCGCCGATGACGACCGCCGCGATCGCGTCCAGTTCGTAGCCCTGGGCGGCCTGCGGCTGCGCGGAGGACAGACGGGCGGCGAGGACGATGCCCGCGGCGGCAGCGAACAGCCCGGAGAAGGCGTAGATCGCGAGCTTCTGCTTCTTCACCCGCAGGCCGGAGAGGCGGGCTGCCTCCTCGTTGCCGCCGATCGCGTACATCGAGCGGCCGATGTACGTCCGGCCCAGCACGAACGCCGTGATCAGGCCCATGACGACCATGACCAGCACCGGGACCGGCAGCCACCCGCCGAGCGTGTCGCCGAGGTGCGAGACCGAGCCGGGGAAGGCGATGGGGGAGCCCTGCGAGATCACCAGCGACAGGCCGCGGCCCACCGACAGCATGGCGAGGGTCGCGATGAAAGGCGGCAGCTTGCCGTACGAGATCAGGAAGCCGTTGACCAGGCCGCACGCGATACCGGTGGCGATCGCCAACACCACCGCCAGCGCTACCGGGAGACCCTGCGAAGTCGCACTCCAGGCAAGCACGGTGGCGGACAGGGCGGCCACCGAGCCCACCGACAGGTCGATGCCCGCCGAGACGATCACGAAGGTGACGCCGAAGGCGAGGATGGCGGTGACGGCCGCCTGGACGCCGACGTTCAGCAGGTTGTCCGCCGTCATGAAGTCGCCGGACAGCGCCGACATCGCGACGACGAGGACGATCAGCGCGGTCAGCGCGCCGTTGTCGAGCAGGAGGCGGCGCAGGCCGCCCGTGGCGCCACTCGCGCCCGTCGTGCTCTTGAGCGTGTCAGTGGCCACGGGAGGCCTCCGTTTCGTGCGTAGGTGTGCTCGGTGTGCTTACGGCGAGCGCCATGACGGCGTCCTGGGTGGCCTCGTCGGCCGCGAGCTCGCCCGCGATCCGGCCCTGGGCCATCACCAGCACTCGGTCGCTCATGCCGAGGACCTCCGGGAGATCGCTGGAGATCATCAGTACGGCGGCGCCCGCGGCCGTGAGTTCGTTGATCAGCTGGTAGATCTCGACCTTGGCGCCGACGTCGATGCCGCGCGTCGGCTCGTCGAGGATCAGCACCTTGGTGTCGGCGAGGAGCCACTTGCCGATGACGACCTTCTGCTGGTTGCCGCCGGACAAGGTGCGTACGTGCTGGCCGAGTCCGGCCATCCGCACGCCGAGTTGCCCGGCGACCCGGGCGGCGGCCTCGCGTTGGCCCTTGAGATCGACGAGCCCCCCTCGCGTGGCCTTCCGCAGCGTCACCAGGCCGAGGTTCTCCTCGACCGACGCGTCAAGGACCAGGCCCTGGCCCTTGCGGTCCTCGGGGATCAGACCGATGCCGGCCGCCATGGCGGCGTTGACGTCGCCCCGCCGCACCTCGGCCCCGGCGACCTTCACCGCGCCCTTGTCGTACGGATCGGCGCCGAAGACGGCCCGCACGACCTCCGTACGGCCCGCTCCGACGAGGCCCGCGATGCCGACGACCTCACCGGCGTGCACCTGGAAGCTGACGTCGTGGAAGACGCCGTCACGCGTGAGTCCCTCCACGGTCAGCAACGCGGCGCCCGCATCGGCCCGTTCCCGCGGATACTGCTGCTCGATCGAACGGCCCACCATCAGGCGTACGAGCTCGTCCTCGGGGGTGGCGGCGGGGACCTGCCCGACCGACTTTCCGTCGCGGATCACCGTCACCCGGTCGCCCAGGGCGGCGATCTCCTCCAGGTGATGCGTGATGAAGACGATCCCGACGCCGTCCTCGCGCAGCTTGCGCACGATCGCGAAGAGCTTCTCGACCTCCTCGGAGGTGAGCACGGCGGTCGGCTCGTCCATGATCAGCACGCGCGCGTCCAGGCTCAGTGCCTTCGCGATCTCGACCATCTGGAGGCGCGCGATACCGAGTTCGCGGACACGCGCGCGTGGCGGCACATTGACGCCGACACGCTTCAGCAGGACCTCGGCATCGGCCTCCATCGTCTTCCGGTCGATCATCCCGAAGCGGCGCGGCTGCCGCCCCAGGAAGATGTTCTCGGCGACCGTGAGGTCGGGTACGAGGTTGAACTCCTGGTAGATGGTGGCGATCCCGAGGCGCTCGGAGTCCTGCGCACCATGGATGCGCACCTCCTCGCCGCCGACCAGGATCCGCCCGGCGTCGGGGGTGTGGGCACCGGAGAGCATCTTGATCAGCGTGCTCTTGCCCGCGCCGTTCTCACCGAGCAGCACATGCACCTCGCCCCGGCGCAGGTCGAAGTCGACGCCGTCCAGCGCGACCACGCCCGGGAAGGTCTTCCGTATGCCCTCGATGCGCAGCAACTCGTCCGTGTTGCTCACAAGTGGCTCCTGTTCTCAGCGGGGTTCTCGCCGCACGAGCGGCGTACGACGAGACGGGCGGCGAGGGTGACGGACCGCGCGGGCCGCCCCTCGATGCGGTCGACCAGGGCCCGCACGGCGGCCCGGCCCAGCTCGCCCGTGGGCTGGGCGACCGCGGTGATCGGCGGATCGGTGTGCACGAACCACGGGATGTCGTCGAAGGCGGCCAGCGCGAGGTCCTCGGGAACGTGCAGCCCACGCGCGCGTACGGCGTCCAGCGCGCCGAGCGCCATCAGGTTGTCGGCGGCGAACACGACCTCGGGCGGCTCGGGCAGGTCGAGGAAGCCCTCGGTGACCCGCCGCCCGCTCTCGGCCTGGAAGTCGCCCTGCCCGATGTAGGCCTCGGGGAGTTCGAGCCCGTACGCACCGAGCGCCTCCCGGAAGGCCTCCACGCGCTCCCGTCCGGTGGTGGTGGCCGCGGGGCCCGCGATGATGGCGAGCCTGCGATGCCCCAGCCCGTGCAGATGCGCGACGAGATCGCGTACGGCGGCCCGCCCGTCCGCCCGCACCACCGGCACGTCGACGCCCGGGATCCACCGGTCCACGAACACCATCGGCGTCCCGGCGCGCGCGGCGTCCAGCATCAGCGGCGAGCCGCCGTCGGTGGGGGAGACCAGTAGTCCGTCGATGCGGCGGTCGAGCAGGTTCCGTACGTGGTGGTCCTGCAGGTCGGGCCGCTCGTCGGCGTTGCCGATGATGACGCTGTAGCCGAGCGCACGGGCCTCCTCCTCGACGGAGCGGGCCAGTTCGGTGAAGTAGGGGTTCATCACGTCGCTGATGACCAGGCCGAGGGTGTGGGTCTGATCGGTGCGCAGGGAACGGGCGACGGCGTTCGGGCGGTAGCCCAGCGCCTCGACGGCGGCCAGCACGCGCGTGCGTGCGTCCGCGCTGACCGACGGATGGTCGTTCAGGACGCGCGACACCGTGGCGACGGAGACGCCCGCCTCGGCAGCGACGTCCTTGATGCTCGCCATCGCCGCTCCACCTCCTCGTGGATCGTTCGTGAGGTCGACGGTCGTGGAATCGATTACATCGACGTGTACGCAGGATTGGAATCGATTACACGGGTGTTAATCAAGCCCTCAACCACATCCCGAGACCGGATCGTGATGAGCGGTCGGCTCGCGCGGCCGTCCGAAGGGAGTCGGGGCGGGCGTGCCGGGTCGCACTCCCTGCCGTGCTCCTGGTGCGCCGTTTCCCGCGCCTTCAGTCCGGTGAGTGTTCAGTCACCGGTCCATCCGCACAACATTGAAGCGAGGCTCCCATGCCCTACATGCGGCACCGGCTGGCCATCCTCACCCTGTCCGTCGTGGCGGTCCTCACCGCAGTCCTGGCCGGCAGCAGTCCTGCCTCGGCCCAGGAGGTGGAAGGCAAGGTGTGCGCGGACGGAAGCGCAAGCCTCGAGGCCGGCGGGATCCAGCTCGGGACCGGGCGCGGCGCGCAGGACGACTGCGTCAGGTTCAGCGTCGCGTGAGCTGCTGAACGCTGCGGACCCGGCTGTCGGTGCCGGGCGGTAGCGTCGGATCATGTCCAATCAGGCGGGGAACCCGGCACAGCCGGGGGAGCGGCGACTGGCCGTGCTCGAGGGCGTCCTGGAGCGGATCACGTACGCCAACGAGGAGAACGGCTACACGGTCGCCCGGGTCGACACCGGCAGAGGAGCCGGCGACCTCCTCACGGTCGTCGGCGCGCTGCTCGGTGCCCAGGTCGGCGAATCACTGCGCATGGAGGGCCGTTGGGGCTCCCACCCCCAGTACGGCAAGCAGTTCACGGTGGAGAACTACACGACGCTGCTCCCGGCCACCGTCCAGGGCATCCGCCGCTACCTCGGCTCGGGGCTCGTCAAGGGCATCGGCCCCGTCTTCGCCGACCGCATCACCCAGCACTTCGGCCTGGACACGCTGCAGATCATCGAGGAGGAGCCGAAGCGCCTCATCGAGGTCCCCGGCCTCGGCCCCAAGCGCACCAGGAAGATTGCCGAGGCCTGGGAGGAGCAGAAGGCGATCAAGGAGGTCATGCTCTTCCTCCAGACCGTCGAGGTGTCCACCTCCATCGCCGTGCGCATCTACAAGAAGTACGGCGACGCCTCGATCTCCGTCGTCAAGAACCAGCCGTACCGCCTCGCGGCCGACGTCTGGGGCATCGGCTTCCTCACCGCCGACAAGATCGCCCAGTCCGTCGGCATCCCGCACGACAGCCCGGAGCGCGTCAAGGCAGGCCTGCAGTACGCGCTGTCGCAGGCCACCGACCAGGGCAACTGCTACCTCCCCGAGGAGCGGTTGATCGCCGACGCGGTGAAGCTGCTGCAGGTCGACACGGGCCTGGTCATCGAGTGCCTCGCGGAACTCGCCCAGCCGCCCGAGGACGGCGAGGACCCTGGTGTCGTACGGGAGAAGGTGCCCGGCCCGGACGGCGGGGACCCGGTGACGGCCGTGTACCTCGTCCCCTTCCACCGCGCCGAACTCTCCCTCTCCGCCCAGCTGTTGCGTCTGCTGCGCACCGACGAGGACCGGATGCCCGGCTTCCACGACGTGGCCTGGGACAAGGCGCTGGCCTGGCTGAAGGACCGTACGGGCGCCGACCTCGCGCCCGAGCAGGAGGCCGCCGTCAAGCTGGCGCTGACCAAGAGGGTCGCCGTTCTGACCGGCGGCCCCGGCTGCGGCAAGTCCTTCACGGTCCGCTCGATCGTGGAGCTGGCCCGCGCCAGGAAGGCGAGGGTGGTCCTGGCCGCCCCCACGGGCCGCGCCGCCAAACGCCTGGCCGAGCTCACCGGAGCCGAGGCCTCCACCGTCCACCGCCTCCTGGAGCTGAAGCCCGGCGGTGACGCGGCGTACGACAAGGACCGCCCGCTCGACGCCGACCTGGTGGTCGTCGACGAGGCCTCCATGCTGGATCTGCTCCTCGCCAACAAGCTGGTGAAAGCGGTCCCGCCGGGCGCCCACCTCCTCTTCGTCGGGGACGTCGACCAACTGCCCAGCGTGGGCGCGGGCGAGGTGCTGCGGGACCTGCTCGCCGACGGCAGCCCGATCCCCGCCGTGCGCCTCACCCGCGTGTTCCGCCAGGCCCAGCAGTCGGGCGTGGTGACGAACGCGCACCGGATCAACTCCGGGCACCACCCGGTCACCGACGGCATGAAGGACTTCTTCCTCTTCGTCGAGGACGACACGGAGGAGGCGGGGCGGCTCACGGTGGATGTGGCGGCCCGTCGAATTCCGGCCAAGTTCGGGCTCGACCCGCGCCGGGACGTGCAGGTCCTCGCGCCCATGCACCGCGGCCCGGCCGGCGCAGGCACGCTCAACGGCCTGCTCCAGCAGGCCATCACCCCGGGCCGCCCCGATGTGCCGGAGAAGCGGTTCGGCGGCCGGGTCTTCCGGGTCGGCGACAAGGTCACCCAGATTCGCAACAATTACGAGAAGGGCAAGAACGGTGTCTTCAACGGCACCGTCGGCGTGGTCACCTCGCTCGACCCGGTCGACCAGCGCCTGACGGTGCTGACGGACGAGGACGAGGAGGTTCCGTACGAGTTCGACGAACTGGACGAGCTGGCCCACGCGTACGCGGTCACCATTCACCGCTCCCAGGGGAGTGAATATCCCGCCGTGGTGATCCCGGTCACCACCGGAGCCTGGATGATGCTGCAGCGGAACCTGCTGTACACGGCGGTGACCCGGGCCAAGAAGCTGGTCGTCCTGGTCGGTTCGCGCAAGGCGATCGGCCAGGCGGTGCGCACGGTGTCGGCGGGGCGGCGCTGCACGGCACTGGACTTCCGGCTCTCCCCGAGACCCCTGTGAGAGCTCCCGTGACCACTGTTCGGCCCCTCCGGGGCGGGTTTGAGACAGGCATCACGAAAAATGATCGATCAAATGAGTCGTGAAGGTCACATAGCACTTCCGGATGGGGAATCAAGGGGGCAGGATGAGCAAGTTGGCGGCACTCAGTGCCGTCAATAGGCCCGATGGTCGACCCCGAGTGCACTCTCCTGAGCCAATTGGGGGATGGTAGAGACAGTCAGGGCAACCTCGAAGATGAGGCACTACGTCGGTGAGGGAAGACGTGAGCGACAACTCTGTAGTACTGCGGTACGGCGACGGCGAGTACACCTACCCGGTGATCGACAGCACCGTCGGCGACAAGGGCTTCGACATCGGGAAGCTCCGCGCCCAGACCGGTCTGGTGACGCTGGACAGCGGTTACGGGAACACCGCCGCCTATAAATCCGCGATCACCTACCTCGACGGCGAGGCGGGCATCCTCCGGTACCGCGGCTACCCCATCGAGCAGCTGGCGGAGCGCTCCACCTTCCTGGAGGTCGCCTACCTGCTGATCAACGGCGAGCTGCCGACCGTCGACGAGCTCTCCGTGTTCAAGAACGACATCACGCAGCACACCCTGCTGCACGAGGACGTCAAGAACTTCTACAAGGGCTTCCCGCGCGACGCCCACCCGATGGCCATGCTGTCCTCGGTCGTCTCGGCGCTGTCGACGTTCTACCAGGACAGCCACAACCCGTTCGACGAGAAGCAGCGCAACCTCTCGACGATCCGCCTGCTCGCCAAGCTCCCGACGATCGCGGCGTACGCGTACAAGAAGTCGATCGGCCACCCGTTCGTCTACCCGCGCAACGACCTCGGTTACGTCGAGAACTTCCTGCGCATGACCTTCTCGGTCCCGGCGCAGGAGTACGACCTCGACCCGGTCGTCGTCGCCGCCCTCGACAAGCTGCTGATCCTGCACGCGGACCACGAGCAGAACTGTTCGACGTCCACGGTCCGCCTGGTCGGCTCCTCGCAGGCGAACATGTTCGCGTCGATCTCGGCCGGCATCAACGCCCTGTGGGGCCCGCTGCACGGCGGCGCCAACCAGTCCGTCCTGGAGATGCTCGAGGGCATCCAGGCCAACGGCGGTGACGTCGACTCCTTCATCCGCAAGGTGAAGAACAAGGAGGACGGCGTCCGCCTGATGGGCTTCGGCCACCGGGTGTACAAGTCCTTCGACCCGCGCGCGAAGATCATCAAGGCGGCGGCGCACGACGTCCTCTCGGCCCTCGGCAAGTCCGACGAGCTGCTGGACATCGCGCTGAAGCTGGAGGAGCACGCGCTCTCGGACGACTACTTCGTCTCGCGCAACCTCTACCCGAACGTGGACTTCTACACCGGCCTGATCTACCGCGCCATGGGCTTCCCGACCGAGATGTTCACGGTCCTGTTCGCCCTCGGCCGCCTTCCGGGCTGGATCGCCCAGTGGCACGAGATGATCAAGGAGCCGGGCTCCCGCATCGGCCGCCCCCGCCAGATCTACACGGGCGTGGTGGAGCGGGACTTCGTCCCGGTCGAAGAGCGCTGATACTCGCCGGTGGCTGGGCCGCCCTGTTTTTCAAGGGGCGCGGGGAACTGCGCGATCGGCCCCCACCGGCCGGAAGCCGGGAAACAACCAGAAGACCCCCGGCCCCCCCCGGCTCAATCCGCGAAGCGAAAGGCGCCCTGCCGCCGGTCCCCCCACGGGCCGACGTACAGGGCGCCTTCCCATGTCCCGGTGCGGATTCCCCCCACGGGATCCGGCCGGGCGTCTGTGAAGCCAGCGCCTGAATCGCTGTCGAGTGCGGCGAGCGTTGAGCAGAATGAGCAAAACTCGCCGTACTCACGGTTGTGCGGTCTGCCGGGACAACGCACGCTCGGGAGGGCCGCTCAAAGCACCCCGGTGTACGTGGCCCCGGCAACGCAACTCTGAGGAAGTCCCCCAAGACATCCCCAGATGCCAGGAAACGCCCCCCAAGACGCTGCCTGACATCGTCAACTTAGACCTTCGAACCCCTTCGATGGTTACGTTCACATCACTGTGATCTGCGTCTCTTGCATTTGTCCGTTAGATACGCAAGAGCCCCGATACAGCGATCGGTGCCCAAGCGTAAGGATGATGCGCGAGCCTTGTGAAGAGCTTATGTGAGGCTGGCGCCGGACTCCAGAGGTGCTCTCACCTCGACTTCGACTAACCGCCGGTAACCTCGCCCGCGGTTCAGCGGAACGTCCGCAGCCGGAGGCTGTTCGTCACCACGAACACCGACGAGAAGGCCATCGCAGCCCCGGCGATCATCGGATTGAGCAGGCCGGCGGCGGCCAGCGGCAGCGCCGCCACGTTGTACCCGAAAGCCCACACCAGGTTGCCCTTGATCGTGGCCAGCGTCCTGCGGGACAGCCGGATCGCGTCCGCGGCCACCCGCAGATCCCCGCGCACCAGGGTCAGATCGCCCGCCTCGATCGCCGCGTCCGTCCCGGTCCCCATCGCCAGACCCAGATCGGCGGTGGCCAGCGCGGCCGCGTCGTTGACGCCGTCGCCGACCATGGCGACCGTCCGCCCCTCGGCCTGCAGCCGCCGTACGGCTGCCACCTTGTCCTCGGGCAGGACCTCGGCGACCACCTGCTCGATCCCGACCTCCCGCGCCACCGCTTCCGCGACCGCCCGGTTGTCCCCGGTCAGCAGCACTGGTGTGAGCCCCAGCGCGCGCAGCTCGCGCACCGCCTGAGCGCTGGTCTCCTTGACCGCGTCGGCGACGGCGACGACACCGCGTGCCACCCCGTCCCAGCCGACCACGACGGCCGTACGTCCGCCGCTCTCGGCCTCGGACTTGGCGCGGACCAGTTCCTCGGGGAGCCCCTCGAAGAGCCGCCCGACGGCGACCTCACGGCCCTCCACACGCCCCCGCACGCCCCGCCCGGGCACGTTCTCGAACCGCTCGACCCCCGGGAGCCGCCCGGCCCGCTCCTCGGCGCCCAGGGCGATCGCGCGGGCGACGGGATGCTCGGAGGCGTGCTCGACGGCGCCCGCGAGCCGCAGCACCTCCTTCTCGTCGGTGCCGGCGACGGCGTACACCTCGTGCAGGGTCATCCGGCCCGTGGTGACCGTTCCGGTCTTGTCGAGTACGACGGTGTCGACGCGGCGCGTGGACTCCAGGACCTCCGGGCCCTTGATGAGGATGCCGAGCTGGGCGCCACGCCCCGTGCCGACCATCAGCGCGGTCGGGGTGGCCAGGCCCAGCGCGCAGGGGCAGGCGATGATCAGGACGGCGACGGCCGCGGTGAACGCGGCCACGGTGTCGCCCGTGACGCCGAGCCACGCCCCGAACGTGCCGACGGCGATCAGCATGACGACGGGCACGAAGACCGCCGAGATCCGGTCGGCGAGCCGCTGCACCTCGGCCTTGCCGTTCTGCGCGTCCTCCACCAGCTTCGCCATCCGCGCCAGCTGGGTGTCGGCGCCGACCCGGGTTGCCTCGACGACCAGCCGCCCACCGGCGTTGACCGTGGCCCCGGTGACGGCATCGCCCACGCCCACGTCCACCGGCACCGACTCGCCGGTCAGCATCGAGGCGTCCACGGCGGACGCACCCTCGACGACGGTGCCGTCGGTTGCGATCTTCTCCCCGGGCCGTACGACGAAACGGTCCCCGACGGCCAACTGGGACACCGGGATACGGGTCTCACGGCCCCCGCGCAGTACGGACACGTCCTTGGCGCCCAGCTCCATCAGCGCCCTGAGTGCCGCCCCCGAGCGCCGCTTGGCGCGGGCCTCCAGATAACGGCCGAGCAGGATGAAGGCGACGACGCCGGCGGCCACTTCGAGGTAGATCGCCGAGGCCCCGTCCATGCGCGAGACGGTGAACCTGAACTCGTCGTGCATGCCCGGCATGCCCGCGTCGCCGAAGAACAGCGCCCACAGCGACCAGCCGAATGCGGCCAGAGTGCCGACCGAGACCAGCGTGTCCATGGTGGCGGCGCCGTGCCGGGCGTTCGTCCAGGCGGCGCGGTGGAACGGCAGCCCGCCCCAGACGACCACCGGCGCGGCGAGCGTGAGCGCCAGCCACTGCCAGTTGTCGAACTGCAGGGCCGGGATCATCGACAGCAGTACGACGGGCAGCGCGAGCAGGGCGGAAACGGTGAAGCGCTGCCGGTAGGAGGCCAGTTCGGGGTCCTCGGCGGCCTCCTCCTCGGCGGGCTCCGGCTGCGGCGGGGCCGGCTCCTCGGCCGTGTACCCCGTCTTCACCACGGTGGCGATCAGGTCGGCGACCTGGAGGCCCGCGGGGTAGCTGACCTTCGCCTTCTCCGTCGCGAAGTTCACCGTGGCGGTGACGCCGTCCATCCGGTTGAGCTTCTTCTCGACGCGGGCCGCGCAGGAGGCGCAGGTCATCCCGCCGATGAGCAGCTCGACCTCGGAGGCGTCCGCTGCCGTGCGTATCGGTGCCGGTGTCTTTGCGGTAATGCTGCTCATCTCGGGTCCCCGGACTTCCGTCAGACCTGGCCGACGAGCTCGAAGCCCGCCTCGTCCACCGCGGCGCGCACGGCGGCCTCCTCGAGCGGGGCCGCGGAGACGACGGTGACCTCACCGGACGCGGCGACGGCCGTCACCGAGCTGACGCCGGGAAGCTCGAGGAGCTCACCGGAGACGGAACCCTCGCAGTGCCCGCAGCTCATGCCGCTCACCTTGTAGACGGCGGTGACGGTCCCCGGGGTGTCGGTCTGGGCGGTCATGTCGTTCTCCTCGTCGAGGTGTGTGGGGCTGCGGGGGCCCACGGGAGGCCCTCCACTCCTCACACTATACCCCTAGGGGGTACCCATCCAAGGAGGGGTGTGGCGGTCAGGCGGTACGAGTCGTGGTGGCATCCGTGACCTGCTGGGTGCCCAGGCGGTCGCCGACCAAGGGCTCCAGATAGCGGATCAGTACGTTCTTGATCTCCCGGGCGTACGCGTCGCGTTCGGCGCCCTCGTGGGCGAGGACCAGCTCCAGGCCCGCCTTGTACACGCCGAGGCAGACATGTGCGGTGCGGGTGACGTCGGCCGCGGGTGCGTCCGGCAGCAGCGAGGACAGCAGGGCCTCGATCCGGGAGACCAGGGTCGCGTGCAGGGCGTCGTGTTCCTCGGCGATCCGGCCCGGGATGTCGGGGCCGTGCATCAGTGCGAAGAACACCGGGTGGTCGCAGTTGAAGGCGATGAACCGGTCCACGGCGGCGCCGACCGCCTCCTCCAGCGGGGTCGCCGGGTCGATGGGCGCGAGCGCCTCCCCGTACGTCTCCCGCATCTCGTGCATCAGCCGGTCGCCCAGCTCGATCGCGATCGCTTCCTTGTTCGGGAAGAACTGGTACAGCGTGCCCGGCGAGACGCCGGCCTCGCGGGCGATGGCGTTGGTGCTGGCGGCCGTGTAGCCGGTGGTGCAGAAGACCGAGGCGGCGGCCTCCAGGAGCTGGGCGATGCGGCGCTCGCCGCGGGCCTGACGGCGGCGCGGCTGTTCCTTCTGTGAGTTCTCGGGCACGCGTTATCCCCAGTTCTCCGAACGCGATTGACAAACGCGAGCGGTCGCTCGCATTCTGGGTGCAGATGAAACGCGAGCGATGTCTCGTGTTTGCCAGTTTATGGTTTCCACGGTGAAGGGGACACCGCACGATGACCGAAGTCAACAAGCCACCGCGCCCCGGGGGCTGGACCCGCTTCGTGACCGCCCGCCCGCGGCTCTCACTGCTGGTGGCCCTGGTCATCACCGCGCTCGCCGTGCTGGCCGGCAGTGGGGTCGCCGACCGCCTGGGCAGCGGCGGCTGGGAGGACCCGGACGCCCAGTCGACGTATGCGACCAAGGCGCTGGAGCGCGAGTTCCCGGACTCCCAGCCCAATCTGCTGCTCCTCGTCGACTCGGGCCGATCCTCGGTGGACGACCCCGCCGTCGTCGCACAGGCCCGGCGCCTCACGGCGCGCCTGGCCGGCGAGAAGGGCGTCATAGGGGTCGGCTCCTACTGGCAGTCCACATCACCTGCACTCCGCGCCAAGGACGGCCACGAGGCGCTGATCGCCGCGCACATCACGGGTGACGAGAAGGCGATGGGCGACACCCTGGACCGCATCGCGCCCCACTACCGAGGCACACACGGCCCGGTGCAGGTGAAGGTCGGCGGTCTCGTCGCCGTGCGGCACGAGATGCAGACGATCATCAAGGAGGACCTGACCCGCGCCGAGATGATCGCCCTGCCGGTGACACTCGTGCTGCTGGTGATGGTCTTCGGGTCGGCGATCGCCGCCCTGCTGCCGCTGGGCATCGGCGTCGTCGCGATCCTCGGGACCAACGCGGTGCTGCGCGGACTGACCGAGTTCACCGACGTCTCGGTCTTCGCGATGAACCTCACCACGGCCCTGGGGCTGGGCCTGGCCATCGACTACGCGCTGTTCATCGTCCGTCGCTTCCGTGAAGAACTGTCCACGGGCGCCGACCCGTTGACGGCGGTGGGCACCACCCTGCGCACAGCCGGCCGCACAGTCCTCTTCTCGTCCCTCACGGTCGCGGTCTCGCTCGCGGCGATGCTGCTCTTCCCGCAGTACTTCCTGCGGTCTTTCGCATACGCCGGCATAGCGGTGGTCCTGCTGGCCGCCGCGGCCGCACTGATCCTGCTCCCGGCAGCCCTGGTCCTGCTGGGACACCGGGTCAACTCCCTGGATCTGCGCCGCCTGTTCCGGCGCGGACGGGCGCCGAGGACCTCCGGCGAGGAGGGCACGGCCTGGGCGCGGACGGCGACCCTCGTGATGCGCCGGGCCCCGCTCTTCGCCGTGGCGACCACCGCTGTCCTGATCGTCCTCGGACTGCCCTTCCTGGGCGTGAAGTTCGGCACTGCGGACGACCGTCAACTCCCCTCGACCGCAGAGTCCCACGTGGTCCAGCAGCACATCCGCGACGGCTTCCCGGGCACCCCGGGCGGCGGCCTGGAGGTCCTGGCCGAAGGAAAGGCGACCCCCGCCCAGTACAGCGCGTACAAGGACCGGATAACCGCCCTGTCCGGCGTGCTGAGGGTCGACGGCCCTCTGGTGAAGGGAGAGTCGGCGTACTTCACCGTGCTGCCGAAGGGGGAGGCCGTGGACGACGCGGCCCAGCGCCTGGTGGGTGAACTGCGCGCCACGGACGCCCCCTTCGACACCAAGGTGACCGGTACGGCCGCCGTCCTGGTCGACTCCAAGCACGCGATAGCCGAGCGCCTGCCCTGGGCGGCCGCCTTCATCGCGATCGTCACCCTGCTCCTGGTCTTCCTGCTGACCGGCAGCGTGCTGATACCGATCCAGGCGGTGGTGCTCAACGCGCTCAGCCTGACCGCCATGTTCGGCGCGGTGGTCTGGGTCTTCCAGGACGGTCACCTGTCAGGTCTGCTCGGCTTCACCAGCCCCGGCTCCATAGAGACCACCCTGCCGGTCCTGATGTTCTGCGTGGCCTTCGGCCTCTCCATGGACTACGGCGTCTTCCTGCTCTCCCGCATCAAGGAGGAGTACGACAGAACGGGCGACCACAACGAGGCGGTCCGCCACGGCCTGCAGCGCACGGGCGGGCTGATCACAGCGGCGGCGGTGATCCTGGCCGTGGTGATGGTCGCCATCGGCACCTCCCGGGTCACCAACACCAAGATGCTCGGCCTGGGCATCGCCCTGGCGGTGCTGATGGACGCGATGATCGTACGGAGCCTGTTGGTACCGGCGGTGATGAGGCTGACGGGGCGGGCGACCTGGTGGGCGCCGGGGCCGCTGCGGAGGTTCCACCAAAGGTTCGGGCTCAGCGAAACAGGCGGTGGGCGAACCCCCCTCAGGGGCGCGGGGAACTGCGCGACAAGCCACGATGTACCCGCAGACGAAAGCGGCGATGGGATGGCAGATGCGAGCGGTGGTCTTCGAACAATACGGCGCACCCGCTGAGGTACGTGAGGTCAATGACCCCCACCCCGCCGACTACGGAGTGGTCGTCCGGGTTGAGGCCACCGGCCTCTGTCGAAGCGACTGGCACGGCTGGCAGGGCCACGACCCGGACATCACCCTCCCTCACGTCCCAGGTCACGAACTCGCCGGCGTTGTCGAGACAGTCGGCGCCCGGGTGACCGGATGGCACCCCGGCGACCGAGTCACCGTCCCCTTCGTGTGCGCCTGCGGCAGCTGCGCCGCATGCGCCGCAGGCGACCAGCAGGTCTGCGAGCGCCAGACCCAGCCCGGCTTCACACACTGGGGCTCCTTCGCCCAGTACGTGGCGCTGGACCACGCCGACGTCAACCTCGTCGCCGTACCCGAGGAGCTGTCGTTCGCCACGGCGGCAGCGCTCGGCTGCCGGTTCGCCACGGCGTTCCGGGCGGTCGTGCAGCAGGGCCGGGTGGCGGCGGGGGAGTGGGTCGCGGTGCACGGCTGCGGGGGTGTGGGCCTGTCCGCGGTGATGATCGCGGCGGCATCGGGGGCGCGGGTGATCGCGGTGGACGTATCGCCTCAGGCGCTGGACCTGGCGCGGAAGTTCGGCGCGACGGAGTGCGTGGACGCGGCGCGGACACCGGACACGGCCGCGGCGATCCGCGAGCTGACCGGCGGCGGCGCGCAGCTGTCTCTCGACGCCCTCGGCTCACCCGTCACGTGCGCCGCGTCCGTGAACGGCCTGCGCCGCCGCGGCCGCCACGTCCAGGTGGGCCTGCTCCCGTCGCCCACCGGCACGACCCCCGTCCCGATGGGCCGAGCGATCGCCCTGGAGCTCGAACTCCTCGGCAGCCACGGCATGGCGGCGCACACCTACCCGTCGATGCTGGAGCTGGTCAGAGCGGGCGTGCTCCGCCCCGACCTGCTGGTCACGTCCACGATCACCCTGGACGCGACCCCCGACGCGCTGGCGGCGATGGGGACGGTGCCGGGAGCGGGGGTGACGGTCATCGAGCCGTGGAGCTGAGGGCGGCCCACTCGCGGTCGAGGAGGCCCATGACCACCTCGTCGACCCACTCGCCGTCGCGCATCTCCACCTCCCGCAGGACGCCCTCGGTCACGAACCCGGCCTTCTCGTAGACATGCAGGGCCCGGTGGTTGTGGGCGTAGGCCTCCAACTGGATCCGGTGCAGCCCGAGTTGCTCGAAGCCGTACCCGATGATCAGCCGAGTGGCTTCGGTGCCGATACCCCGGGCGCGCCCCCGGGGGCCGATCACCGTGCGGAACGTGCAGCTGCGCGCCCCGGGATCCCACTCGTACAGCACGACCTCGCCGAGGAGTTCGCCCGTGGCGGGGTCGGTGACGGCGAGGTCGAGCCGGTCGGGGGCGGTGGCCCGGGCGCCGTACAAGGACCGCAGGAGGGCCAGGGTGAACTCGGTGGACGGTTCGCCCGTGAAGCGGATGACCTCGGGGTCCTGAATGATCTCCGAGATCACCTCGGCGTCGGCCGCGGTGAAGGGCCGCAGGACGGTCTTCTCGCCGGTCAGTACGGGCTTTACGGAGAAGTCGCTCATGAGACGACTGTGCCCCACGGGGCAGGTGGGGCACAGTTCATTTTTCACGAGCTCAGGAGGCCGCGAGCTCAGGAGACCGGGTGGTCAGGGGCCTCGTCGTCTCTGCGGCCGCGGTTTCCGGGCCGGGAGGCGACCCAGGCCCGGACCGTGTCCGCATACCAGAAGGGCTTGCCGCCCTCGACGTGGTCGGGCGGCGGCAGCAGTCCGTGCTTGCGGTAGGACCGCACGGTGTCCGGCTGCACCTTGATGTGCGCCGCGATCTCTTTGTACGACCAGAGCCTTCGGTCGGTCATGGGTAGCACCTCCCCGCGCGCACCGCGGGGGCGGCCGGGGGCGGCCGTCGGGGGAGCCGGGCGCTGCGCTGGCGATCACAGATCTGTGCCTGGCCAACGACGGAGCGTGAGGGAAGGGCAGGGTCTGTGGGACGGGTGTGACGCAAGCCTCGCGCACATGCGACACCCGTGACAGGAAAGGGGTGTTTGTGACACGAGTGCTGCAAACGCGCGGGCGGGCTCAGAGGCGTGGTGCGTTGACATCGCCCCGATGGGCCGGACCCTTCCCCAAACTCTCGACTTCGCTCGAGCCCGGGGAGACCCCTATCGCCGGGCCCGGCCCACCGGCTCCCCGTGGCGGTGCCGTCGGAGACCTCCCCCCGGGGATCACCGGCCGGACGATCAGCGTGCATTCAGCGGACCCTGCCGGTCTTGGAAAAATCCGCACTTCGCGTGGATGTGAGCAACAGACTCGTCGCCTCGCCGGTCATCCGGTCCGCCGCAGGCGCACCGGGCTGCGACACCGGCGGAATCACCCGGGCCATGGTGAACTCCCGCGGAGTGCACCCCGTCATGGCCCTGAACTCCCCGCTCAGATGCGCCTGGTCGTAGAAACCGCAGATCGCCGCCGTCTCCGCCTGCCCGCGCCCCTGAGCCAGCAACCGCCGCGCCCGCTGCAGCCGCAGCACCCGTGCCGCGACCTTCGGGCCGAGCCCGATCTGCTCCCTGAAGCGGTTCTCCAGCTGCCGTACGCTCCAGCCGACCTCGTCGGCGAGCGACCGTACCGGCACCGCACCCCACGTCCGCACCAGCTCCGACCAGGCCCGCACGACCCGTACCGAACTCGGCGTCCCGGCCTGCGACCAGCGCACCAGCACATCGTCGAGCAGCCCGAACCGCTGCTCCCACGTCGGCACAGCGGCCAGCGCGGCGGAGAGTTCGCCGATGGTGTTGCGACGGTCGCCCGCTCGCCGCGTGCCCAGGGCGTGCGGAAGGTCGTCGGGGACGATGGTGCGGTCGATGAGTTCGTACAGCGGGGTACCGAAGAGAGTGAACGCCGCCCACGGCATCATCAGCACCTCGATGCCCGACAGCCGCCCGCCGTGCTCACCGACGGCGGGCGTGGTCGTGGGCCCGGCGAACAAGGACACGAGCGTGACCGGCGGCCGCCCTGCCCGCGTGACCGTGACCGGCTGCTCGAACCCGAGCATCAACGTCGCCGCCCCGATGGGCGCCTCCAGCCGCCGCCGGGGCCGGTCCAGCGCCAGCCGGATCCCCCGGTAACTGATCACCGCGGGCCGTAACCGACCATCGGGCCGCGCAAGCACGGTTTCCCACGACCCTCCGGGCCCACGCCCCGACCGAAGCTGCACGGCACTTGTCATCCACCCATGCTGCAACCCCCTGAGGGGCGCGGGACAGTGTCAATTTGCGGCTCCGCCGCCCGGGCGCGACAAGCCACAAACGAGCCGCACTCGCACACCTACAGAACCTGGCAGATCAGTAGGCGCCGTCACGCACCACAGGACCGCAGAAACGCCCGGGTCCGCTGAGCAATAGGCAACGGCTTGTCCGGCTCACAGGGATACATGTCCTGCTCGACGATCGCGAACAGATCCACATCCAGCTTCTGCGCAGCCTCCAGCACCGGCCCCAACGCCGGCACCCCGGCAGGCGGTTCGCACATCACGCCGCGCGCCACCGCAGGCCCGAACGGCACCTGGTTGGCCCGGACATCCGCGAGGATCTCCGGATCCACCTGCTTCAGATGCAGATACCCGATCCGCTCCCCGTACGTCTCGATCAGCTTGACGCTGTCCCCACCGCAGTACGCGTAGTGCCCCGTGTCCAGGCACAGCGACACCAGCCCGGAGTCCGTCCCGTCCAGGAACCGGACGACGTTCTCCTCGCTGTCGACATGCGTGTCGGCATGCGGATGGACGACGATCTGCAGCCCGTACCGCTCCCGCACCTCCCGCCCGAGCCGCTCGGTCAGCGAGGTCAGATTCCGCCACTGCTCGGCCGTCAGCGTGTCCGGCTCCAGCACCTCACCGGTCTTGTCGTCCCGCCAGAAGGACGGGATGACCACCAGATGGGACGCACCCATGGCCTGCGCGAGCACCGCGTTGTCCGCGACGTGCGCCCAGGTCTTCTCCCAGACCGCCTCGCCGTGGTGCAGGCCCGTGAACACGGTCCCCGCCGACACCTTCAGGCCACGCCGGGAGGTCTCCTCCCTGAGGACGGCCGGATCGGTCGGCAGGTATCCGTACGGGCCCAGCTCGATCCACTCGTAGCCGGACTGCGCGACCTCGTCGAGGAAGCGCTGCCAGGGGACCTGCTGCGGGTCGTCGGGGAACCACACACCCCAGGAGTCGGGAGCCGACCCGATCCGGATGCGGGACAGTGAGGAAGAGGAGGGTGACAACGACGTCATGCCGGCCAGCTTCCGTGTGCGTGGTAAGCGCTGTCAAGGTCTCGTCCGAATGTCTGGACAAAACATTGACAGGGCTCCGCGTGCGGGGCTAAAAACGCGGGGAGAGCCGTAACGAAGGGAAGCCGATGGCGTACGACCTGATCACCATGGGGCGGATCGGAGTGGACCTGTATCCGCTCCAGACCGGTGTCCCGCTGCCGCAGGTGACGAGCTTCGGCAAGTTCCTCGGCGGCTCCGCGACGAACGTCGCGGTCGCCGCGGCCCGCCTCGGACGCCGTACGGCGGTGATCACGCGCACCGGCGACGACCCCTTCGGCGCCTACCTGCACGAGGCCCTTCAGGGCTTCGGCGTCGACGACCGCTGGGTCACCCCGATCCCTGGCCTGCCCACCCCGGTCACCTTCTGCGAGATCTTCCCGCCGGACGACTTCCCGCTGTATTTCTACCGGCAGCCCAAGGCCCCCGACCTGGAGATAGACGCCCACGAGCTCGACCTCGACGCCATCCGCGACGCCCGCATCTTCTGGGTCACCGGCACGGGCCTGAGCGAGGAGCCCAGCCGTACGGCGACGCTCGCGGCGCTCGCCCACCGCGCGAAGGCCGGTACGACGGTCTTCGACCTCGACTGGCGCCCCATGTTCTGGAAGAACCCGGCAGCCGCCCGCCCCTTCTACCAGGAGGCCCTGCGCCACACCACCGTCGCGGTCGGCAACCTCGACGAGGTCGAGGTCGCCACCGGAGTGCGTGAACCGCAGGCCGCCGCGCAGGCGTTGCTGGACGCGGGCGTCGAACTCGCCGTCGTCAAGCAGGGCCCCAAGGGCGTCCTCGCCGTCAACAGCAAGGGCGAGTCCGCCGAGGTCCCGCCCCTCCCGGTGAACGTCCTCAACGGCCTCGGCGCCGGCGACGCCTTCGGCGGCTCCCTCTGCCACGGTCTGCTGGAGGGCTGGGACCTGGAGACGATCATGCGGCACGCCAACGCGGCCGGCGCGATCGTCGCCTCCCGCCTGGAGTGCTCCTCCGCCATGCCGACGCCGGACGAGATCGAAGCCGCCCTCAAGGCCGGAGCAGTGCTGTGAGTACCCGCAAGCGTCGACAGGGCGTGGACGAGACGGACGACACGGGCTGCCTGGGCATGACCGTGGTTCCGAGGAGCGAGCCCGCTTCCGCACCCACGACCGTGGACGTCGGCGAACTCGTCCGCATCCGTGCCCACCGCCCCGAGGCGATAGCGGAGGCCGCTGCTCGCCGCACCCGCAGGCCGCTGCTCGGCGACTCCGGGCGTCTGATGATCGTCGCCGCCGATCACCCGGCCCGTGGCGCGCTCGGTGTCGGCGACCGCAGGTTCGCCATGGCCAACCGCGCCGACCTGCTGGAACGCCTCTGCCTGGCGCTCTCCCGCCCCGGCGTCGACGGCGTCCTCGCCACCGCCGACATCCTCGACGACCTGCTGCTGCTCGGCGCCCTCGAGGGCAAGGTCGTCATGGGCTCGATGAACCGCGGCGGCCTCCAGGGCGCCAGCTTCGAGCTCGACGACCGCTTCACCGGCCACCGCGCCGAGGACATCGAGCGCCTCGGCTTCGACGCCGGCAAGCTGCTCCTGCGCATCGACTACGACGACCCGGGCTCCCTCACCACCCTGGAGTCCACTGCCCGCGCCATCGACGACATGGCCGCGCGCAGACTTCCCCTCTTTGTCGAGCCGTTCATCAGCCGCCGCACGGACGAGGGCCGGCTGAAGAACGACCTTTCGGCGGAGGCGGTCACCAAGTCCATCGCCATCGCGTCCGGGCTCGGCGGCACGTCGGCCTACACCTGGCTCAAGCTGCCGGTCACCGAGAACCCGGACGACATGGCCGAGGTCATGGAGACCTCCACGCTGCCCGCCGTCCTCCTGGGCGGCGAGGTCGGCGACGACCAGGACGGCGCGTACGAGAAGTGGCGCGGCGCCCTCCAACTCCCCACCGTGCGCGGCCTGGTGGTCGGCCGTTCGCTGCTGTACCCGGCGGACGGCGATGTGGCCGCCGCCGTGGACACCGCCGTAGGACTGCTGTGAGGGCCGCATGACCGGCAACGACCTGTACATCGCGCGGGGCACCACCGCGGACGCCGACCACGCGCTCGACATCGACCCCAAGCGGGCCGGCTGGGCCTACTGCAGCCTGCGGATCGTCGAGCTGGAGCCGGGTGGTACACACACCTTCACCACCGGCGACAGTGAGTGGATCGTGCTTCCGCTGCAGGGCGGATGTACCGTGCGGACAGCCGACGGCACAACGGACGAAGAGTTCCAACTCCTGGGCAGGGACAGCGTGTTCGCGTCGGTCTCCGACTTCGCGTACGCACCCCGTGACGCCCGGGTCCAGATCGCCTCCGGCGCGGGAGGCCGCTTCGCCCTGGCAGGAGCGAAGTGCGAGCGACGACTCCCCGCCCGCTACGGCCCCGCGCCGGAGGTCCCCGTCGAAGAGCGCGGCAGCGGCACCCAGTTGCGGCACGTCCGCAACTTCGCCTCCGCCGACGCCTTCGACTGCGACAAGCTCATCGCCGTCGAGGTGATCACCCCCGGCGGCAACTGGTCCTCGTACCCGCCGCACAAGCACGACGAGCACCGGCCGGGTGTGGAGGCGGAGCTGGAGGAGATCTACTACTTCGAGATCGACGGCCCGAACGGTTTCGGCTATCAGCGCGTATCTCCCTCCCGTGAGGGCGGATCGGACGTCCTCGCGGAGGTCCGATCCGGCGATGCCGTCCTCGTCCCCGACGGATGGCACGGCCCGTCCATCGCCCAGCCCGGCCACGACATGTACTACCTCAATGTCATGGCGGGACCGGGGGAGACGCGGGAGTGGCGGATCTGCTTCCATCCGGAACATACGGAGGGTTACCGATGACGTCCTCAACGACGAGGCTCACGGTCGCGCAGGCACTCGTCCGCTTCCTGTCGGCCCAGTACACCGAACGCGACGGCGTCCGGCAGCGGCTGATCGGCTCCACCTGGGGCATCTTCGGCCACGGCAATGTGGCGGGGATCGGCCAGGCACTCATCGAGTACGCCGACGACATGCCGTACCATCAGGGCCGCAACGAACAGGCCATGGTGCACGCGGCAGTCGGCTACGCCCGCCAGTCCAACCGCCTGTCCACCCACGCGGTGACCACCTCCATCGGCCCGGGCGCGACCAATCTGGTCACAGGCGCCGCCCTAGCCACGATCAACCACCTCCCGGTCCTGCTCCTCCCCGGCGACGTCTTCGCCACCCGCCCTGCCGACCCGGTGCTCCAGCAGCTCGAAGTCCCCTACGCCGGCGATGTCTCGGTCAATGACAGCCTGCGCCCGGTGTCGAGGTACTTCGACCGCATCACCCGGCCGGAAGCCCTGATCCCGTCGGCCCTGAACGCCATGCGTGTGCTGACCGACCCCGTCGAGACCGGCGCCGTGACCCTGGCCCTCCCGCAGGACGTCCAGGCCGAGGCGTACGACTGGCCGGACGAGTTCTTCGCCGAGCGCACCTGGGTCGTACGACGCCCGGGCGCCGACCCGTCCGAACTCGCCGAGGCCGTACGGGCGATCAGGTCCGCGCGTCGGCCGCTCGTCGTCGCGGGCGGCGGCGTCCACCACAGCCGCGCCGAGGAGGCCCTCGCCGAGTTCGCGGGGACCACCGGCATACCCGTCGCCTCCACCCAGGCCGGCAAGGGCTCACTGCGCCACGACCATCCCCAGGACGTCGGCGGGATCGGCCACACCGGCACGGCGACCGCGAACGAACTCGCCCGCACCGCCGACCTGGTGATCGGCGTGGGGACCAGGTACACCGACTTCACCACGGCCTCCGGGACCCTCTTCACCGGCGACGGCGTGCGCTTCCTCAACCTCAACATCGCGCCCTTCGACGGCCACAAGCTCGCCGGTCTGCCCCTGATCGCGGACGCCCGCAGCGGCCTCCAGGAACTGACGGCGGCCCTCGACACGCATGCGCACGAGGTCGCGGCCTCCTATGTCACCGAGTACACCGAGGACAAGGAGCGCTGGGAACAGCGCGTCGACGCCTGCTACGAGGCCGACGAGCCGGACGTACGCCCGACGCAGCCGCAGGTCCTCGGCGCCCTGGACGCGCTGGTGGACGAGTCGGACGTGATCATCAACGCGGCCGGCTCCCTCCCCGGCGACCTGCACAAACTCTGGCGGGCGCGGTCGCGGGACCAGTACCACCTGGAGTACGGCTACTCCTGCATGGGCTATGAGATCCCCGCCGCGATCGGCGTGAAACTGGCCGCCCCGGACCGGCCCGTATGGGCGCTGGTCGGCGATGGCACGTACCTGATGATGCCGACGGAGATCGTGACCGCCGTACAGGAGGGCATCGCGATCAAGGTCCTCCTCATCCAGAACCACGGGTACGCGTCCATCGGCGGTCTGTCCGACTCGGTGGGCGGCGAGCGGTTCGGCACCGCGTACCGCTTCCAGTCGGACGACGGTACGTACACGGGGGCGCCGCTGCCCGTGGATCTCGCCGCCAACGCCGCCAGTCTGGGCATGCGCGTGCTGCGCGCGAAGACCGTGGCGGACCTGCGGGCGGCGCTCGCCGAGGCGCGCACCGCCGACACACCCACATGTGTCTACGTCGAGACCGAAACGGCCGACACTGTGTCGGGCCCGCCGCCCGCGCAGGCCTGGTGGGATGTACCTGTGGCCGAGACCGCGACCCGACCGTCTGCGGTGAAGGCCCGCGAGCTGTACGAACGGCACGTCTCGACCCGACGCCGCCATCTGTGAAGGAGCAACTGGGCATGACGAAGATCGTCAACCACTGGATCGGCGGCAAGACCGTCGAAGGCGCGTCGGGCACGTACGGGCCGGTCACCGACCCTGCGACCGGCGCGGTCACCACGAAGGTCGCGTTCGCCTCCGTGGAGGAGGTGGACGCGGCGGTCGCCGCTGCCAAGGACGCGTTCGCGACCTGGGGCACCTCCTCGCTCGCCAAGCGGACCACGATCCTGTTCAAGTTCCGGGCGCTGCTCGAGGCGAACCGGGACGCGATCGCCGAGCTGATCACCGCCGAGCACGGCAAGGTGCACAGCGACGCGCTGGGCGAGGTGGCCCGCGGTCTGGAGATCGTCGACCTGGCGTGCGGGATCACCGTGCAGCTCAAGGGCGAGCTGTCCACCGAGGTGGCCAGCCGCGTGGACGTCTCGTCCATCCGTCAGCCGCTCGGAGTCGTCGCGGGCATCACGCCGTTCAACTTCCCGGCGATGGTCCCGATGTGGATGTTCCCGATCGCCATCGCGACCGGCAACACCTTCGTGCTGAAGCCGTCCGAGAAGGACCCGTCGGCCTCCATCAAGATCGCCGAGCTGCTGGCCGAGGCCGGGCTGCCGGACGGCGTCTTCAACGTCGTGCACGGCGACAAGGTGGCCGTCGACCGCCTCCTGGAGCACCCGGACGTCAAGGCGGTGTCGTTCGTCGGCTCCACCCCGATCGCCCGCTACATCCACACCACGGCCGCCGCCAACCACAAGCGCGTGCAGGCCCTGGGCGGCGCCAAGAACCACATGCTGGTCCTGCCGGACGCCGACCTGGACGCGGCCGCGGACGCCGCCGTCTCGGCCGCCTACGGCTCCGCGGGCGAGCGCTGCATGGCCATCTCCGCGGTCGTGGCGGTCGGCTCCATCGGCGACGAGCTGGTGGACAAGATCCGCGAGCGCGCCGAGAAGATCAAGATCGGCCCCGGTAACGACCCGACCTCCGAGATGGGCCCGCTCATCACGAAGGTGCACCGCGACAAGGTGGCGTCGTATGTCTCGGGCGCGGCGGCCGAGGGCGCCGAGGTCGTGCTCGACGGCACCGCCTACACCGTCGAGGGCTTCGAGGACGGCCACTGGATCGGCATCTCGCTCCTCGACAAGGTGCCCACGTCCGCGAAGGCCTACCAGGACGAGATCTTCGGCCCGGTGCTGTGTGTCCTGCGCGTGGACACCTACGAGGAGGGTGTGGCGCTGATCAACGCCTCGCCGTTCGGCAACGGCACCGCGATCTTCACCCGGGACGGCGGCGCCGCCCGCCGCTTCCAGCTGGAGATCGAGGCCGGCATGGTCGGCGTGAACGTCCCGATCCCGGTCCCCGTCGGCTACCACAGCTTCGGCGGCTGGAAGGACTCCCTCTTCGGCGACCACCACATCTACGGCAACGACGGCACGCACTTCTACACCCGCGGCAAGGTCGTCACCACCCGCTGGCCCGACCCCGCCGACGCCCCCTCCGGCGTCGACCTGGGCTTCCCGCGCAACCACTGACCATGGTGTGAACGCCCCGCAGGGCCGTCCGTCATACGGACGGCCCTGTTTTTTTGTGTGCACGGGCTACGGTTCCCGTACGGGCCCAACTCGGAGAGTCGACAGGCGCAGAGTGCCGTATTCGCGATCAAAGAGCCTTCCGATCTACGGATTCCGTAGGTAAACAGGTATTGACGCGCTGGTTTTCGTCGGGATTCCATGCAGCCACCCAGCCGCCGGAGGCATCCGCACGAGTCGATCGGAATCCGCCGTATGACCGACACGCTCCGTCCTGTCGACACCGCCGTCCCAGAGGCGGCGGACAGCAGCCCCAAGGCCCTCAAACGCTCCATCGGGGTCGTCGGCGGCACGCTCCTCACCCTCTCCTGCGTGACCCCGGCCTCCACGCTCTTCGTGGTCGTCCCGGACCTGTTCGGCTCGCTCGGCACCGCCACCGCCCTGACGATCGCCATCGGCTCCCTCCTCTGTATCGCCGTGGCGTTCTGCTACTCGGAGCTGGGCACGCTCATCCCCAGCGCGGGTGGCGAGTACGCGATGGTCTCGACGATGGCCGGACGGCTCGCGGGCTGGCTCGTCTTCGTCCTCTCCCTCCTGGTCGTCATGATCGTCCCGCCGGTGATCGCGATGGGCACGGCGGACTACCTGGCACCGGTCGTCCATCTGGACCCGTCGGTCGCGGGCGCGGGAGTCATGCTCCTCGCGACTCTCGCCGGTCTGCTCGACCTGCGGGCCAACGCCTGGATCACCGGCATCTTCCTGGTCCTGGAGGTCATCGCGGCGGCCATGGTGGCGGTCCTGGGCTTCGCACACAGCGAGCGGGGCGCCGGGAGCCTGGTCTCCATGCAGGTGGCGGGCTCCGGCGGCCACACGGACACGGTGACGGCGATGCTGGTGGTGTCGGGCCTGGCGATCGCCCTGTTCGTCACCCAGGGCTTCTCGACCGCCGTCTACCTCTCCGAGGAACTGGAGCACCCGCGCCGCAACGTGGCCCGCACGGTCCTGGCCACCCTCGCCATCTCGACGGTGATCATCCTGGTCCCGGTGGTGGCGATCACCATGGGCGCCTCGGACCTCTCCACGCTGACCGGCGGCGACATCGGCTCCATGGTCACCGCCTGGTCCAACTCCGCGGTCGGCACCTTCGTCAGCCTCTGCGTGGCTCTTGCGATCATCAATGCGGGCATCGTCATGGTCATCCAGAACTCCCGTGTCCTGTTCGCCTCGGCCCGCGACAAGGCCTGGCCGGAGCCGGTCAACAACGTCTTCGCCAAACTCGGCCGCTTCGGCTCCCCGTGGGTCGCCACCCTCGCCGTCGGAGTCCCGGGCGCCCTGCTCTGCTTCGTGAACCTGGACACCCTGTACGGCGTCACGGGCGTCTCGGTGACGGGCATGTACCTCCTGGTCGCAGTCGCCGCCCTCCTCTCCCGCCGAGGCCCCCACAAGCACACACCCGCCTGGCGCATGCCCCTGTGGCCCGCAATGCCGGTGCTGCTGATCGCGGTCCTGGCCTACATCCTGAGCCAGCAGGAGGTCAGCTACCTCATGTGGACGGGCGGCATCACGGCGGCGGCCACTCTGTACTGGGCCTTCTACCTTCGCCCCCGGAGAGACACGCGGTGGCTGGTCTCACTCCCGGAGGACGCACAGCCCTGACCGCCCCGAAGGGGCGTCTCAGGGGCGCGGGGCGGTATCGATTTGCGGCTCCGCCGCGTGGGCGCGACAAGCCACGACGCAGTCGCAGTCGGCAGACCACAGAAGCGACCGAGCTCGTAGCCGTACACCAGGCGCGGTACATGCTGATCGCCCCGTACTCCCGCGGGAGGGCGGCCCCTTCACCCCCGAGGCTGCCCCAACTGTCAGAGACGCCCCGTACCGTTGAGTCATGGATCTTCGACCGCCCCGCCTGCGCGGGCTGCTTCGGAGGCCCCGGAGGCTACTGGCCGCCGGGGCCGCCGTCGTCGTACTCGCAGGCGCGGGAACGTGGACGGCCGTCGCCTCGGACAAGAAGGCCCCGGTACAGGAGACCGACCGGGTCATGGCCGTGGACGGCGTCCGTATCGACACCGCGTATTTCACCTCCGGCCCAAGCGGCGCACGCCGTCCCGCCGTCCTGCTCGCCCACGGCTTCGGCGGCAGCAAGCAGGACGTCCGGCAGCAGGCGCAGGACCTGGCGAGAGACGGTTACGCGGTGCTCACCTGGTCGGCCCGCGGCTTCGGGAAGTCCACCGGCAAGATCGGGCTGAACGACCCGAAGGGCGAGGTCGCCGACGTCTCCAAGCTGATCGACTGGCTGGCGAAGCAGCCCCAGGTCCAGCTCGACAAGCCCGGCGACCCGCGCGTGGGCGTCGCGGGCGCCTCGTACGGCGGCGCGATCTCCCTGCTGGCAGCGGGGTACGACCACCGGGTGGACGCCATAGCCCCGGCGATCACGTACTGGAACCTGGCGGACGCGCTGTTCCCGAACGGCGTGTTCAAGAAGCTGTGGGCGGGCATCTTCATCAACTCCGGTGGCGGCTGCGGCAAGTTCGAGCCCGAGCTGTGCCGGATGTACGAGCGGGTCGCGGAGTCGGGCACGCCGGACGCGCAGGCGCGTGAGCTGCTGGCCGCCCGCTCCCCGTCCGCCGTCGCCGACCGCATCAAGGTGCCGACGCTCCTGGTGCAGGGCCAGACGGACTCCCTCTTCCCGCTCGGCCAGGCCGACACCGCGGCGAAGGCGATCCGCGAGAACGGTGCCCCGGTCGACGTCGACTGGATCGCCGGCGGACACGACGGCGGCGACATGGAGGCGAGCCGCGTCCAGACACGCGTGCGTGCGTGGTTCGACCAGTACCTCAAGGACGAGAAGGGCACGGACACGGGCCCGGCCTTCCGCATCACCCGCACCGGAGGCGTCGACTCCACGGACGGCGCGGCCGTGCTGCGCGGAGCGACCGACGACACGTACCCGGGCCTGGAGAGCGGACAGCGCTCCGTGCGGCTCAGGGGCTCGGAACAGAGCTTCGCCAACCCGGCGGGTGCCAGCCCGCCCGCCGTCTCCGCCCTGCCCGGCCTCGGCGGCTCCGGCGGCCTCGCCCAGCTGTCCTCGCTCGGCGTCGGGGTGTCGCTGGACTTCCCCGGCCAGTTCGCCCGGTTCGACTCGGCGCCGGTGAGCAGCGGCCTGCGGATCACCGGATCGCCCACGGTCACCGTCCACGTGAAGTCGACGAGCGACGACGCCGTGCTGTTCGGGAAGGTGTACGACGTCGGCCCCGGCGGCGGCACGCCCGTGCTGCCCTCGCAGCTGGTGGCCCCGGTCCGCGTCGAAGGCGCGAAGTCCGGCAAGGACGTGACGATCACGCTCCCGGCCGTCGACCACGAGGTCGAGCAGGGCCACCGGCTGCGCCTGGTCCTCGCCTCCACCGACCTCGGCTATGCCTCCCCGGCCGCCCCGGCGACGTACACCGTCTCCCTCAAGGGCGACCTGAAGGTGCCGACGGCACCCGGCGTGACGACCGCGGCCGCCCCGCTGCCGTCCTGGGTGTGGTGGCTTCCGCTGGCCGGTGCGGTGCTCGCCCTGGCCCTGCTGCTGGCGGGCCGACGCCGCACGATCGCCGCGCCGCCGTCCCCCGAGCTGGCCGAAGTCCCGCTCCAGATCACGGACTTGAGCAAGCGGTACGCAAGGTCGGCGGACCGTTACGCGGTACGGGACCTGTCCTTCCGTGTGGAGAAGGGCCAGGTGCTCGGCCTCCTCGGTCCCAACGGCGCGGGCAAGACGACGACTCTCCGCATGCTGATGGGCCTGATCAGGCCGGACGGCGGCGAGGTCCGCGTCTTCGGCCAGGCGATCCGCCCCGGCGCCCCGGTCCTGTCCCGGGTCGGCGCGTTCGTGGAGGGCGCGGGCTTCCTCCCGCACCTGTCCGGCCGTGAGAACCTGGAGCTGTACTGGCGGGCGACCGGCCGTCCGCCCGAGGACGCCCACCTGGACGAGGCACTGGAGATCGCGGGCCTCGGCGACGCACTGGCCCGTGCGGTCCGCACCTACTCCCAGGGCATGCGCCAGCGCCTGGCCATCGCCCAGGCCATGCTCGGCCTCCCGGACCTGCTCATCCTCGACGAACCGACCAACGGCCTCGACCCGCCCCAGATCCGCGAGATGCGCGAGGTGCTGATCCGCTACGCGGCGGCCGGCCGCACGGTGATCGTCTCCAGCCACCTCCTGGCAGAGGTCGAACAGTCCTGCACCCACCTGGTCGTCATGGACCGCGGCCGCCTGGTCCAGGCAGGCCCGGTCGCCGAAATCATCGGCTCCGGCGACACGCTCCTGGTCGGCCTGGCGGCCGACATCCCGGACCCGCTGCTGGAGAAGGTCGCGGCCCTACCGGGCGTCGAGTCAGCGGTACGGACGGACGGGGGCCTCCTGGTCCGGCTCGCTCCCGGCGAGGGGGCCGTCTCGGGCGGGGGAGGCGAAGTCACCTCCGGTGCGGCAGCCTCCCCAAGGGGCGCGGGGAACTGCGCGACCAGCCACGACGGCGCCGCAGACGAACGACGGCAAATCGCGGCACTCACCGAACCGCCCCCAGCCGCCCGCACGGGCACGAGCACCGCCGCCGACCTCCTGGTAGAGCTGGTGCGCATGGAAGTCCCGGTCGCCTCCCTCGGCCCCCACCGCCGCCTCGAGGACGCCTTCCTCACCCTGATCGGAGGTTCCGCATGAGCACGCTGGCCGAGCACACCGACCCCCTTCACGCCGCCTCCGGTTACCGGGCCGGCCGCACACTGCCCCTGCGGGTGGAGCTGGTCCGGCAGCTGAAGCGGCGCCGGACGCTGATCATGGCGGGGATCCTCGCCGCGCTGCCGTTCGTGCTGCTGATCGCGTTCGCGATCGGCGGCGACCCGAGCGGCCGCAACGGCCAGGTGACGCTGATGGACACGGCCACCGCGTCGGGGGCCAACTTCGCCGCCGTCAACCTCTTCGTCTCCGCGGGCTTCCTGCTCGTCATCCCGGTCGCCCTGTTCTGCGGGGACACGGTGGCGTCCGAGGCGAGCTGGTCCTCCCTGCGCTACCTGCTGGCCGCCCCCGTCCCACGGGCACGCCTCCTGTGGTCCAAGCTAGTCGTCGGACTCGGCCTCAGCCTGGCCGCGATGATCCTGCTCCCGGTGGTGGCACTGGCCGTGGGCACCGCCGCCTACGGCTGGGGCCCGCTGCAGATCCCCACCGGCGGCGCGCTGGACTCGGGGACGGCGGCCCAGCGCCTGCTGGTGGTCGTGGCGTTCATCTTCGTGTCCCAACTGGTCACCGCCGGGCTGGCGTTCTGGCTTTCGACGAAGACGGACGCGCCCCTCGGCGCGGTCGGCGGCGCGGTCGGACTCACCATCGTCGGCAATGTCCTGGACGCCGTGACGGCCCTCGGCCACTGGCGTGACTTCCTGCCCGCGCACTGGCAGTTCGCCTGGGCGGACGCCGTCCAGCCGCACCCCGAGTGGTCCGGCATGATCCAGGGCACGGCGATTTCCATAACGTACGCGCTCGTGCTGTTCGCCCTGGCCTTCCGGGGTTTCGCCCGCAAGGACGTGGTGTCCTAGGTCAACGGAGGATCACCCACCGGTCTCGACCGGCCATGATCGTGGCCGTCTTGAGATGCATCCGCAACGCCCCGTGCCGCACATTCCGACCCCCTGCGCCGTCACAGTCACAGACGTCGGCGTCAACACACCAAGGGGGCACGGAAGATGGAGCGGTACCGAACACCACGGCCGGGCACACCACACCCACGCACCCGACGGCTGCGCGCAGCCCTTCTCGCCCTCACGGCGACGAGCGGTCTGCTGCTCACGGCCTGCGGCGCGGGCGGCGGCTCCGACAGCAGCAACAAGGCCTCGGACGGTGCGAACAGGACCGGCTTCCCGGCCCCGCCCGCCCCGACGGCCGGTGAGCAGAAGGGCGAGGACTCGTTCGCGAGCCCGTCCCCGACCACCGACTACCTCTCCACCTTCGCCCTCGACGTCGACACCGCCTCCTACGGCTACGCCCGCCGCACCCTCGCCGCCGGGCAGCGCCCCGACCCGTCGACCATCCGCCCCGAGGAGTTCGTCAACAGCTTCCGCCAGGACTACGAACGCCCCGACGGCAACGGCTTCACGGTCACCGTCGACGGCGCCCTCACCGACGAGAAGAACTGGTCCCTGGTCCGCGTGGGCCTCGCCACCCGCCCGGCCGCCGAGACCGGCGAACGCCCGCCCGCTGCCCTCACGTTCGTCATCGACATCTCCGGCTCCATGTCGGAGCCCGGCCGGCTCGACCTCGCCCAGAAGTCCCTGGACACGATGACGGACCGGCTGCGCGACGACGACTCGGTCGCCATCGTCACCTTCAGCGAGAAAGCCGAGCAGGTCCTGCCGATGACCCGCCTCGGCGGCCACCGGGGCGAGATCCACCACGCGATCGACGGCCTGGAGCCGACCTACTCCACCAACCTCGGCGCGGGCGTCGAGACCGGCTACGCCACCGCAGTCGAGGGCCGCCGCAAGAACGCCACCAACCGCGTCGTCCTCATCTCGGACGCCCTCGCCAACGACGGCGACACCGACCCGGACTCCATCCTGGACCGCATCTCCTCGGGCCGCCGCGAGTACGGCATCACCCTCTTCGGCGTCGGCGTCGGCAGCGACTACGGCGATGCCCTCATGGAACGCCTCGCGGACAAGGGCGACGGCCACACCGTGTACGTGTCGGGGGAGGGCGACGCCCGCAAGGTCTTCTGCGACCAGCTCCCGCAGAACATCGACCTCACCGCCCGCGACGCCAAGGCCCAGGTCGCCTTCGACCCTGCCACGGTCGCCGAGTTCCGCCTCGTCGGCTACGACGACCGCCGGGTCGCCGACAACGACTTCCGCAACGACCGCGTCGACGGCGGCGAGGTCGGCCCCGGCCACACGGTCACCGCCCTGTACGCCGTCCGCACCAGGCCGGGCGCCGACGGCCACCTCGCCACCGCCACCGTCCGCTGGCTCGACCCCGACACCCGCGACCCGCACGAGAAGTCCGGCGAACTGGAGACCGGCGCCCTGAACGACTCCCTCTGGGAGGCGAGCCCCCGCTTCCAGGTCACCGCCGTGGCCGCCTATTTCGCCGACGCCCTCCGCCAGGGCGACGAACGCCGGCGCTCCCTCCCCGGTGACCCCGGCCTCGGCAAACTCCACGACCGCGCCGAGAAGCTGGCGAAGAAGACCGAGGACAAGGACGTGCAGCAGCTCGCGGACGCAATAGACCAGGCCGACCGCAGCCAGGGCTAGAACGTCAGTCCACTCACCACCGCCCCATTGACCTTTCCTTACTTACGAGTAAGTTGACCTCCCAGTCCGAGCCGACCGGGAGCCGTCATGGGCGTACGCAAGGACCTGAAAAGGGCAAAACGGCGCACCGACCTTGCGTCCCGCACCAGGGTCGAGGTCGTCAGGGACGAGGGTGGAGTCGTCCGCGAGGCCCGCACCCCCGCCCTCGCCCCGCGCCCGGCCACCGGCAGCACCGCCGACCTGCCCTTCACCAACGCGGCCGAGGCCCCCGATGCCGTGGTGCTGCGCCGCAAACACGACAACGGCACCTGGCAGCCGGTGACCGCGGCGGCCTTCGCCCACGAAGTCACCGCCGTGGCCAAGGGGTTGATCGCCGCAGGTCTCGAACCCGGCGGCCGGGTCGCCGTCATGTCCCGTACCCGCTACGAGTGGACGGTCCTGGACTTCGCGATCTGGGCGGCGGGCGGCCAGACAGTCCCGGTCTACGCCACGTCCTCCGCCGAGCAGGTGGAATGGATCGTCCGCGACTCCGACGCCCGCTTCGTGGTCACCGAGACCGCCGAGAACGCAGCCACGGTGACAACGGGCACGGCCCGGCACGAACGGCAGCCGCGGATCTGGCAGTTGGACGAAGGTGCCATGTCCGACCTCACCGTCCTCGGCCGCCACCTCCCCGACGAGGAGGTCACCAAGCGCCGTGCCGCCCTCACCCCCGGCACGACCGCGACGATCTGCTACACCTCCGGCACCACCGGAAAACCGAAGGGCTGCGTCCTCACCCACGGCAACCTGCACGCCGAGGCCGCCAACACGGTCGAGCTGCTCCACCCGATCTTCAAGGAGGTCACTCGCCAGGTCGCCTCCACCCTCCTCTTCCTCCCGCTCGCCCACATCCTCGGCCGCACCCTGCAGATCGCCTGCCTGATGGCCCGTATCGAGATCGGCCACTGCCCGAGCATCAAGCCCGACGAACTCCGCCCCGCCCTCAAGGAGTTCCGCCCGACCTTCCTCGTCGGCGTCCCGTACCTCTTCGAGAAGATCCATGACACGGGCCGCGCGACCGCCGAGAAGATCGGCCGCGGCGCCTCCTTCGACCGCGCGGACCGCATCGGCGTCCGCTTCGGAGAGGCGTACCTGAACAAGTTCCTGGAGACGGGCAAGGGTCCGGGCCCCGGCCTCTACGCCGCCTGGGCCCTGTACGACCTGCTGGTCTACCGCCGCATCCGCAAGGAACTCGGCGGCCGCATGCGCTACGCCGTCAGCGGCGGCTCCCCGCTCGACCGCAACCTCAACCTGTTCTTCTACGCCGCTGGAATCATCGTCTACGAGGGCTACGGCCTGACGGAGACGAGCGCGGCCGCCACGATCGTCCCGCCGCTCAAGCCCCGCCCGGGCACGGTCGGCGTCCCGGTCCCCGGCACCGCGGTGCGCATCGCCGACGACGGGGAGGTGCTCATCAAGGGCGGCGTCGTCTTCGGCGCGTACTGGAACAACCCCGCCGCCACCGACGCCGTACTGCAGGACGAGTGGTTCGCGACCGGTGACCTCGGCTCCCTCGACGAGGACGGCTACCTCACCATCACCGGCCGCAAGAAGGACATCCTCGTCACCTCCGGCGGCAAGAACGTCTCCCCGGCCGTACTGGAGGACCGGCTGCGCAGCCGCTCGCCGATCGGCCAGTGCATCGTCGTCGGTGACAACCGCCCCTTCGTCGCCGCCCTGATCACCCTCGATCCCGAGTCCGTCGCCCACTGGCTGACGGTCCGCAAGCTGCCGGCGGACACCCCCATGTCGGAGGTCGTCCGGGATCCGCGGATGCGCGCCGACGTCCAGAAGGCCGTGGACTACGCCAACGAGGCCGTCTCCCGCGCCGAGTCGGTCCGTGCCTTCACCCTGGTCGAGGGCGAGTTCACGGAGGACAACGGTTTGCTCACCCCGTCGTTGAAAATCAAGCGGCACGCCGTGACGGCGGCGTACGCGGAGGAGATCGAGGCGCTGTACGGCGGCTGACGGCCCGACCGGGTCACTCGTGCGGGTGATCCATGTCCGGCCACCCGCCTCAAGTGGTGCAATTAAGTGATATATGACTGTGTGTCATTAATGTGCGGAATTGCGGCAAAGGAGGATGAATGACCCCTCATCGCCGCCGGTCCGCCCACAGGCGGCTGGCGCTCATCATCGCCGGAGCGATCGCGTCAGCAGCTCTCGCCTGGGGTCCGGCCTCCCCGGCCGATGCCGCACGGCACCCCGATGCGCGGCGCGCCATGCCCGTGGTGCCGGGCGCACTGGACCCCACGCCCGCGCCCGCGGACATCACCCGCTCCTACTCGGTGGCGGACGTGCGGCGCGCCGCGTTCGGCGCATTCCTCGACTCCGAGCCCGAAGGGCTGGTGCGGCTGAAGGAGTTCAGCGGCTGGCTCGGCGGCACCGAGCTGCGCGTGGGGCACACCTATCTGCCGGGCGACGTCTGGGAGAACATCGAGGGCGGCTACGGCTTCCTCGACAGCTGGGCCAAGTGGCGGCTGGCCAAGCCCGACCGGCTGCTCGTGCTCAACGTCCCGCTGATGGAGCACAACGAGGCGCAGGTCTCCGACATCGCCGTCGCACGGCTGCTGCGGCGCGCCGCGGCGGGCGAGTTCGACGAGCACTTCCGGCTGCTGGCGAAGCGCCTGGTCGACCTGGGCGCGAGGGACACGGTCCTGGTGCTCGGATGGGAGATGAACGGCGTCACCTACACCCACCGCTGCGGCCCCGACCCGGAGGACTGGATCCGGTACTGGCGGCGCATCGTCACCGTCATGCGCTCGATTCCCGGCCAGAAGTTCAAGTTCGACTTCACACCGAACCGTGGCATGGACGCAATTCCATGGCCGAAGTGCTATCCCGGTGACGACTTCGTCGACATCGTCGGCATGGACTCCTACGACCAGCCGCACGGAATGTCGTTCGACGAGGAGGTGTCGGAGCCCTACGGCCTGAAGTTCCACGTGGACTTCGCGCGGGTGCACCGCAAGCCGATCTCGTATCCGGAGTGGGGCCTGTACCGCAACGGCGACGACGTCACGTACATGCTGCGCATGCTCGCCTGGATGGACGAGCACAAGCCGCTGTACAACACGATCACGGACTACTGCCCGCACGGCGTGTGGCTGTGCACCGACAACCCCCGGGCCGCCGCCATCTACCGTGCGGTGCTGGCCAGTTCTGTCCTGCCGGAGCCGACGCCTGTGCCCGTCGTCCCCGTCCCGCCCGCGCCCGCGATCCCCGTGCCACCGGAGCCGACACCGGTGCCGTTGCCGACGCCGCTGCCCACCCCGCCAGTGCCCACGCCGCCCCTCGCACCGGCGGTCCCGCCCGCTCCCTCCCCTTGAGGCGGTGCTACCAGTGGTCCTTGGAGTCGGGGACCATGCGCCGGACCGACTTGGCCCCGCACCGGGCGGCGGCCGCGCAGACGGTGGCCGCCAGCAGCGGCGCCGTGCGCCGGCCGGCCAGCAGGAACCGCTGGTTGTAGACCGTGTCGGGGCACCAGCGGTACTTGTGCGGCTCGTCGCCGCGCATCAGGCTCAGGACCCGCCCCTCCCCGGCGGAGGCGACATGCTCGGTGGACGCGCGCAGCAGCATCGTCGCCACGTCCACCTTCCGCTCCCGCAACCCCGGGTGGAAGCCGTACATGTAGTCGCCCAGCAGCCTTCCCGACAGCAGATGCAGGTCGACCGCCACCACCGCGCCCTCGAGCAGGAACTCCGTCACCGAAGCCTGACCGGAGCGGGCCATCGGGACCACCGACCGCACCAGGTGCTCCAGAAACTGCGGCCGGGTGTGCTCCGGTGTCATCTTCTTGCCCTGCCACTGCAGACGGTGCAGCTCCAGCAGCCGCCGCAGCGCCGTCTCCGTCTCGTCGTGGCCGACGACACGCCACTCGACGCCGAGCCGGCCGAGCTTGTTCACCTTGTTGCGCACCCGCTGGGCGCGCGTCGGCGGGAGCCGCTTGACCAGCTCGGTCATCGGCAGGGCGGGCAGTTCCAGGCACGTCGAGTCGCGCAGCCGGTGGCGCGGACCGCGCCAGCGGCCGTAGACCTGCTCCACCGCGCTGCCCGGCCGGACCTCCCGGAAGTCGATCAGCGCGGTGCGGGCCGCGTCGGCCAGGGCGTCCGCCAGTGCCCGGCTGCCGTCCTCGGCCTCCTTCTCGTCCAGCAGTACGTCGCAGAAGTCGGAGATGGCACCGCCGATGGGCACCAGCTTCGGCAGTGGATGCCGTACCCGCATCAGCGGTGCGGCGGCCACCAGTTCACCGCCCCGGCGCACCAGGAACAGCCGCAGCCCGTCAGGGGTGCCGTACGAGAGCCACCAGGAGTGCAGCCAGGCGTGGCTCTGGAACGGTGTCGCCGACGGGCAGGCATCGTGCAGCCGGCCCCACTGCTCCGCCAGCCCGGCGAAGGTGCGCTCGTCGGTGCAGAGTTCCACCGAGAGCGTATGGCCGGACGCGGTCATCCGAGGGTCCCGCGGGCGTCCGCGGCGAGTGTCGGGGCGGGCACCGTCGCCTGTCCCGGGCCGTCGTCGTCCGCCGCCCGCCGCGGTCGTGCCAGCAGGACGAGGCCGCCCAGCAGACCTCCGGCGCACGCACCCACGAGCGAGGTCAGCTTCCAGGACGCGGACGACGGTTCGGCGGGCCTCATGGCGCGAGCGAGCGGTTCGAGCCGGATGCCGGTGCCGGCCTTGTTGTGGGCCGCCTGCGTGACCAGAGCGCCGGACACGGCGTTGGCGATGTCCGCGGCCTGGGCGGGGCTCGACGAGATCGCCGAGACCGAGACCATCGGTGCGTCCGGCGAGGTCGCGACCTGCACGCTCTTGCGCAGCGTCGCGGCCGGTACGCCCGCCTCGACCTGCGCGTCCCCGAGCACCGCGAGCTGCGGGGCCACCCGGCCGTAGGCCTGCGCGAAGCCGAGCGCGTCGGCGCAGTCGACGTCGGACCGGCCCGCCGCGACGGCGACGACGGAGCTCGTCGCCGTGTACTGCGGCGGCTTCGCCACTCCGTACGCGCCGCCGGCCACGGCACCGAGCAGCGCGCCGGCCGGCAGCAGCCACCACGAGGGCAGCCGCTTCACGCGGGCACGCTCACGGCGCGACAGGCGGGCACGCTGAACGGGGTTGTCGGTCATGGAGAACTCACTTCCAGGGTCGAGCCGGCCAGAGCGGCCGTGTAGACATCCATCAACTGCCGGGCGCTGCACGCGATGTCGTAGCGGTGCACGGCGTCCGGGGCGGATCGCTCGCCCGGCCCCGCCGCCCGCAGCCGCAGCAGCTCCCGTACATAGGCCCCGGTGCCGCCGGTGACGCGCCGGGCGCCGGGTGCCGCGTCCGGCGGCAGGTCCTCGACGGCGGGGCAGCTCGCGTAGAGCACGGGCAGCCCGGCCGCCAGCGCCTCCACCACGGCCAGCCCGAACGCCTCCTGCGGCGACGGCGAGACGAGCACATCCATCGCCGACAGCAGGTCGACCAGGCCGGGTGCGCCGTCGCGGGAGTCCGGCAGATACGGCCGCTCGCCCGTCAGCACCACCCGGTCCGCGACGCCCAGCGCCCGCGCGGTGCGCCGCAGCGTCTGCTCCTCGGGCCCGCCGCCCACCAGCAGCAGCCGTACGTCACCGGGCAGCCGGGACAGGGCGCGCAGCAGCAGGTCGAAGCGTTTGCCCGGGGCGAGGCGTCCCACCCCGCCGACGACGTATGCGTCCTCGGGCAGCCCGTAGTGCATCCGGGCCTCCTTGCGGGCCACCTCGTCGAAGCGGAACCGGGGTGCGTCGATGCCGTTCGGGATGACGCGGATGCGTGCCCCGGGCACGCCCCAGTGACGCAGCCGCTCGGCCACCGTCGGTGAGACGGCGACCGTGGCGCGGCCCAGGCGCTCGCCGGCCAGGTACAGCCCGCGGACGCCCGCGGTCAGCGGCCGGCCCTCCAGCACGGAGTCGCCGATCGAGTGCTCGGTGGCGACGACGGCCCGGACTCCCGCGAGCCGCGCGGCGATCCGGCCGTAGAGGCAGGCCCGGTACAGGTGGGTGTGGACGAGGTCGTAGCCGCCGGTGCGGATCAGCCGGGTGAGGCGGGGCAGCGCGCCGAGGTCGCGGTTGCCGCCCATGCCGAGGTGGATGACGCGGACACCGTCGGCGGCCAGGCCCGCGGCGACGGGGCCGGGGTTGGTCAGGGTCACCACGTCGCACTGCGCGGGAAGGTGACGCAGCAGCAGGCGCAGCTGCTGTTCCGCTCCGCCGACGCCGAGGCCGGTGATGATGTGCAGGGCCCTCACACGGCCTCCACGGAGCGGCCGAAGAACCGGGCCAGGCGTCGCTTCAGCTCCAGCCGTGCGGCGGTGTCGATCTGCCCGACGTGGATGCGGGGCAGCGCGAAGTCGCCGCAGCCGTCCGGGCCGGGGGTGATCGCGCAGGCGTAGCGGTAGCCGGCCAGCCGCACGGCGGCGGCGACGCGCTCGTCGAGATACCCGTACGGGTAGCAGAAGCCCTCGACGTCGCTGCCGGTGATCCCGGCGAGCAGATGGCGGCTGTCGTTGACCTCGGAGTGCAGCACCTCGTCGGTGGCCTTGGTCAGGTCCAGGTGGGTCAGACCGTGCGAGGCGATCTCCATGCCCGCGGCCACGGCACGGCGGATGCCGTCCACGTCGAGCAGCGGCTTGCGCGGTCCGAGCGGCTCCCAGGCGTTCTCGCCGCCGAGCCGCCCGGGCAGCACGAACACGGTCGCCGTGAAACCCCAGCGGCACAGCACGGGCAGCGCGTCGCCGGTGAAGTCGGCGTATCCGTCGTCGAAGGTGAGCCCCACCAGACCGCGCTCGGTGCCCCGGGCGCGCGCCGCGAGCAGTTCCCGCATGCTCACCCCGCGCAGGCCGCGGCCGGACATCCAGGCGAACTGGCGGTCGAGGCGGGCGGGGGTGACGGTGACGTTGTACGGGTCGTCCGGGCAGTCCGAGACGGAGTGGTACATGGCCACCCAGACGGCGGGACCCCGCTTGGACCGTCTTCTCGCGGACGATCTGGGATCCGGTTCGGTCTTGCGCGGTACAGCGGAGACGTCAGCGACCATGGCCCAGCTTTCGTGTGACGGAATGACGGAGAGACTGCGCGAGGGGAAGCAGAAGGGACCGGGCGCCCGCCGCGTCGAGGACCCAGGACAGCAGCAGGAAGACGACGGTCACGCAGATGCAGCAGGCGGCGACGGCCGCAGCGGGCGAGGCGAACAGCCCCGCGACCAGCAGCCCGGCTCCGGTGGCGCACACGGCCGCGCACACCGGCCGGACGAGTTCGGCGACGACCCTGCGCACGCGCACCGGCACATTGCGGGGCCCCAGGCCGTGCAGCATGAGCAGCGCGGTGAGGGTGATGCCGGTCGCGTTGGCCGCGGCGATGCCGCAGGCACCCCAGGGTCGTACGGCCCAGGCGCCGATGACGACGGTGGCGATCGCGCCCACGCCCATCGCGCCCAGCGGGAACCAGGTGGTACGGCCGGCCGCGAAGTACGACCGCACGAGCGCCCCGACCAGCGTCTGCCCGAGCAGGCCGGCCGCGTAGACCCGCATCACGGCGGCGGTCGCGGCGGTGTCCTGCGCGGTGAACGCCCCCCGCTGGAAGAGGAGTTGGACGATCTGCGGCGCGCAGGCCACGACCACCGCGGCGCCGAGCAGGACGAGACAGGCCATCAGCAGCACGTCCCGCTCGACCCGGTCCCGGGCCCGCCGCGTGTCGCCCTCGGCGATGGCCTGCGCCACCACCGGGAAGGTGACGATGCACACCATCATGGACAGCGACATCGGCAACTGCGCCACTTTCTGGGCGTAGTTGAGGTGCGAGATGGCGCCGGCGGGCAGCGTGGACGCGAAGTGCCGCTCGATGAGGACCTGCGACTGCCGGCACAGGGCGAACAGCAGAACCGCACAGACCAGCCCCGGCGCGAGCGGCCGCCCCCCGTCGTCCTCGTACCCACGGTCGTTGCGGCCGGGCCGCCCTGCGATCCGCCGCGCCAGCGACGGAGTCTGTACGGCGACCATGAGGCACCCGCCGAGGGCGACCCCCAGAGCGGCGGACCGCACGCCCCAGTGCACACCGAGGACGAACATCGTGGAGATGATCGCGACGTTGTACGCGATGTAGATCGCGCCGGGCGCCAGATACGAACGGTGGGCGCGCAGCGCCGCACTGCAGTACCCGGCGAGCCCGAAGCTCAGCACGCAGGTCGCGGTCAGCCGCGTGCAGGAAATCGCGAGCGACGGGTCGGGCAGACCGGGCGCGAGGGCGGAGACCAGCAGCGGCGCCCCGGCCACGAGCGCGGCGGCCGTGGCGGCGAAGGCGAGGCACAGCCGCGGCAGCGAGGCGGCGACCAGGGCGCGCACCGGATCGGGGGTACTGTTCCCGAGCGCCCGCCGGGCCAGCGCCACGCTGAACGCGGGAACCAGCACGAACGCCATGCCCTCCTCGATCAGCAGGGTCGCCGCGAGTTCGGGCACGGTCCAGGCCACCAGGAACGCGTCTGTGTCCGCGCCGGCGCCGAAGAGATGCGCGAGCGCCTGGTCCCGTGCCAGGCCGAGGACCGCCCCGGCCATGGACAGCGCGGCGGACAGGAGCGTCGCCCGGGCCAGGAAGCGGGCCGAGGGGGTGTCCGCCTGCCGGGCGGCGGGAGCACCGGTGAGGCCGTCGGCCGCCGGCGCGCCGTCCGTGCCGGTGGCGTCGGTCGCCTCGGAAGCGCCCGCGGTGCGTGCGGGTCCGGGGTTCATCGCGGGTCCGATTCCGCGACGGGGCCCGAAGGGCCCTGAAGGGGCGCGGGGCTGGGTCCATTTGCGGCTCCGCCGCGAGGGGGGTCCCCCCGCTCGAGCGAAGCCGAGAGCGGGGGAGCGACCAGCAACGACGGCGCTGCGGACGGCCGACGGCACATCGCGGTGGAGCCGGCAAAGTGCCCCGCCAGCGACCACCAGGCGGCGACGCCGAAACAGACGGCCGTCACGGTGGTGGAGGGGCCGCCGATGTCGGAGTACAGGAAGTTCACCAGCTGCCACAGCAGCAGCCCGCACGCCGCGAGCGCGCAGTCCCGGGCGTGCGGCGCCCGCCGCAGCCGGCGCAGCGCGCCCACCAGCAGGGCCAGCCAACTGCCCGCGACCGTGAGCAGACCCAGCAGGCCCTGCTCGCTCAGGAGCAGCATGTACATGTTGTGCGGGGAGAGCAGGGGCTGGCGCCGGAAGGCCTGGCCATCGCCCTCCGTGTCGCTGCCCGAGGACAGCGCGAGCGAGGCGTGGGAGTCCCGGTAGGCGGGAAAGGCCTTCAGACCCACGCCCCGCACCGGGTGCTCGCGCCACATGTCGACGGACGCCGCCCACATGGTGTAGCGGTCGACGACCGACTGGTCCGGTGCGCCGGCGACCTGGGTGATGCTGGTCAGCCGCTCCTGCAGCACCGAGCCGCCCACGCCGAACCCGCCCACCAGCACCACGCAGGCCGCGGTCGCCGCCGCGAACACCTTCAGCGCCCGCCGCACCCCGGCCAGCAGCAGCTGCGCCCCGCAGGTCACGGCCGTGGCGATCCAGGCGCCCCGGCTGAAGGACAGTGCGAGCGGCACGAGCAGCACCAGCGCACCACCGGCTGCCGCCAGCCGCTGCCGCCGGGCTCCCGTCCCGAGCGCGAGACCGGTCAGCACCACCACTCCGGCGGCGACGACGGCCGCCATCCCCATCACGTCGTGCGGCCCGAACGTGCCCACCGCCCGGATGTAGGCCCCCTGGTACGAGGCCCCGGTCCCGGTCAGGTACTGGCGCACCCCGACCGCCCCCTGCCACAGCGCGAGACCGGCCAGCGCCCACAGCACCAGCCGGGCATCGCGCCGGTCGCGCACCAGCAGCACCATCGCGAGCGGGACGAGCACGAACACCTGGAGGTAGCGGGCAAGTCCGGTGACCGCGTCGCCGGTTGTCACCGCGCCGGTCGCGGAGACCGCGATGCCGACCACGGGCAGTCCGAGCACGACTGCCGCCGTCCGCGTCAGCGGGCGCCGCGCCCCTCGTACGGTGCACACGACGGCCCAGAGCACGACCAGCCCGCAGGCCGCGTCGGCGGGTGTGGCGCCGCTGTCCGTCTCGGCCGGCAGCCCGAGCAGGGCGATCACCGCCAGGACGGGCAGCACGGGAGCGGCCCGGCGCAGCGCCGCGAGCTGCGGCACCAGCGGTACGGAGGCCGCCGAGGTAGTGCTCACCCGCGCTCAGCTCCCCGTCGGCCGTACGAACAGGACCGCCGTGCGCGCCAGGATGCAGATGTCCTGCCACAGCGACCAGTTGTCGATGTACGCGTTGTCGAAGCGGCACCGGTCCTCGATGGAGGTGTCCCCGCGCAGCCCGTGGATCTGGGCGAGCCCGGTGATCCCGGTCGGCATCCGGTGACGCTCCCGGTAACCCGGGTAGGTCTGGCTGAACTTGGCGACGAAATAAGGCCGTTCGGGCCGCGGACCGACCAGGCTCATGTCTCCGCGGCAGACGTTCCACAGCTGCGGCAGCTCGTCCAGTGAGGTGCGGCGCAGGAACTGGCAGAAGCGGCTCATCTCCTGCTCGTTCGCCACGCTCCAGCGGGTCGCCGCCTCGTGCGCGCTGGCGGGCCGGTGGGTGCGGAACTTCAGCAGGGTGAACGGCCGCCCGTCCTTGCCGATCCGCTCCTGCCGGAACAGCACGCCGGGCCCGTCCATGACCCGCAGCACCGCCGCGCACACCAGCAGCACCGGGCAGGCGAGCAGCAGCAGCGAGCCCGAAAGCACCGCGTCGAGCACCCGCTTGCCCACGCCGACCCGCCGCCGTCCGCGCCCCGGGCACAGCAGCCTGCGCGGGAAACCCGCCAGATGCCCGCCCGCTTCGCGGCGCCCGCCGAGGCCGTACGAGGGCGCGTCCGCGTCCAGCTCCCACACCACGCAGCCGTACGCGGCGAGATCCCGCAGCAGAGCGGTCTTCTCCACCCGGGTGGCGGCGCCCACGACGAGCACCGTCTCCACACCGTTCTGGATGACGGCCCGACGCGCCGCCTGATCCGTGGTCAGCAGTGGCAGCTCGGGACCCTCACCGGGCCGGGCGAGGACGTCGAGGCCGTCGCCGACCACGCCCACCGGCCGTACTCCGCAGCCCGGCTGGCGCAGCAACGCGGCCGCGACCTTCCGGGCCGCCGCGACCGGACCGACCACCAGCGCGGGATCGGGCAGCCGCCGCCGTGCCCGCCGCCCGTGCACCGCCGCACGGCCCGCACAGGCCGCCGCGCACTGCACGGCGAACGCGCTGACCAGTACGGCCGGCGGGAGCGGCCGCAGCGGCGAGAGCGACCCGACAGCAGCCCAGCCGACGGCGATCCGTCCGCAGACGGCGGGAAGTTCGTCCAGCACACCGCGCACGAGGGAGCCGTCGTACAGGCGGGCCCGCCGGTTCAGCCCGACCACCCCCAGCACCAGCAGGGCGACGACCAGCGGATACCTCGGGAACCCGGGCACGACCAGGACTCCCAGCACGGCGGCCCCGCCGTCGACGAGCGGCAGGGTCACCCAGAAGGCCCGCCGCGGCCGGCTCTCTCTCCGTCCGGCGGGCAGTCGACGTCCGGCTGCGGGGCCGCGCGGGGCGAGAACGGAGACAGCGCGCTCTGCCGCCCGCGGCTGCTGCCCCGTAGGAGGGGGAACGGTACTTTCCGCAGTCATCTGGTGATGCACTTCCTGCTCTAGTTGGGTACGGCGACCGGCGCGAGAACGACGCCGTGGAGTTCGCCGAGCAATTCGCGGTACACGTCGGTCACGGCGTCCGCCGCCTGCCGCAGGTCGTGGGCGGCGAGCACATGCCGGCGGCCCTGCGCGCCCAGCGCCGCGCGCAGCGGCTCGTCCCGCAACAGCGCCGTCAGCGCCCGCGCCAGCGCACCGGGGTCCTCCGGCGGCACCAGGCAGTACGGCAGCTGCTCGGGCGGCAGGCTCTCGCGCGCCCCGTCCACGTCCGTGACCACGACCGGCCGGGCGCATGCCATCGCCTCCAGCGGGGCGAGCGCCATGCCCTCCCAGCGGGACGGCAGGACCACGACGTCGGCGGCCCGGTACCAGGGGGCCGCGTCGGGCGCGGCACCGGCGAACACCACCGAAGCGGGCGCACAGGAGCGCAGCCGGTCCGCGTCCGGGCCCTCGCCGACCAGCACCAACCGGGCCCCGGGCAGCTGCCGTTCCACCTCGGGCCAGGCCTGCAGAAGCACGTCCTGCCCCTTCTGGCGGCACAGCCGGCCCACGCACACGACGAGCGGCCCCGGCCCGGACCGGGAGTCGTCCCCCTCCGGCCGGAACCTGAGCGTGTCCACACCGTTGGGGACCACCCGCCACGGGGCGTCGACCCCGCGCCGCTCCCCGGTCCGCCGCTCCGCCTCGCTGACGCACACCACGCGCGTCGCCCACCGTGCCCCTAACCGCTCCCAGCCCAGCGCCAGACGCGCGACGACTCCCTCGGCGGCCTCGAACGACCAGGCGTGCGGCTGAAAGACGGTCGGGAGACCGCCGCGTACGGCCAGCCGGGCCGCGAGTCCCGCCTTCGCGCTGTGCGCGTGCACCAGGTGCGGCCGCGCCTCGCGCAGGATCCGGGCCAACCGCCGTACCTCGCCCGGAAGTCGGTGCCCCGGCGAGCGGGTCGCGTCCCAGCGGAGCACCGTGCAGCCGGCCGCGTGCAGAGCCTCCGTCAGCGTGCCACCCTCCGGACAGGCCACGGTCACCCGCAGCCCGGCGGCGAGCTGAGCCGCCACCAGGTCCGCCACGACCCGCGCGACACCGCCCTCGACGGGCTGGGCGACATGCAGGATGTGCGGCACGCGTGGGGAAAAACGCATGGGAGAGGATGCCCTTCCGAACAAAAGAGTCCGAGCCGGGGCCAGGACGTGCGGCTCGTGCTTCTTGATATAAAAACCCGCACCCGTTCGAGAGCGTGAGGTTCGTTGTTCAACCGGCATCGCTGAAATCACGAGGTGAGCCACTCTAGCCGCTCACCCGTATTTATCTGCGAACCGGTCATCTGTGTCGGAATGGTGGCGTTTCCATGAGCTATTTGTCGCCCTGGATCACCCGTTTGGAGTTACGGCAACGGCAACAGGGTTTCCCGGAAGCCGCACTCTCGTTAGGCCGGTCGAAGACGACTTACGAAAGAAAGGCACACGATGAAGACTCTGAAGGCTGCCGCCGTCGTAGCCGGTTCCCTCGCCCTTGCCGGTGTCGCCGTGCCTGCCGGCGCGGCGGACATGCCGGCCGGGGGCCTGATGGACAGCGGAAAGACGGTTGCGAGTGGCGTCCCCACGGCAGCCAAGGTGTCGACGGGCTTCGTGGGCGACAACGTCGGCCAGGTGGCGCAGAGTGTGAAGGACAGCGTGAAGGGCAGCATGAAGGAGGCGGGCATGAAGGGCCCCGTCGTCGGCGGCACCCTGCCGAACCCCGCCCTGCCGGCCACCGCCGCCGACGGCAAGCTGCTGGGCGGGCTTCCGGTCGGCAAGTAGCGTTCGACGATTCGGGTCGGCTCCGCATTCCTCGGAGTCGGCCCTTCGGCATATATGGGGGGCGTATTGCGAGCACACTTCGCGCGCTGGGCCAAACGAACGATCCAGGGTGACCGCAGGCGGCAGTGTGCCGTTGTTCCCATTGGAACGACCCGCTGGAGCGCCTTTCCCTCCTTGTTGGCGCGCTCTTCGTCGGCTGTCTCCTGACCGCGGGGCCTGTCTGTATCTGACACAGACGGGCCCCGCGCGTTTTTGTGAAACCAGCGGAACGAAGGCGATGGAAAAGCCGATGGCGGCCCACCGGAGTTCCGGCGGACCGCCATAGGGGTGAAGTGCGGCTCAGAAGATGATGCCGCCCGTGTACGGGGCGTTCTGCGACTGGTCGACGGCCGCCGTGTTGCATGCGGCGTAGTGCGAGTTCGGGGCCGCGACGCCGCCGAGGACGGCACCGTTGGACCACGGCGCGATGCAGCGACCATCGATCAGCGAGCCGTTGACGACAGCGATGCCCTGCTGGGGCTGGTTCACGACGATCGGGGACTGCGAGAAGCCGCTTCCGCCGGTGACGGTGGTGTTGGAGTCGTTGGCCGCGGCGGCGCCACCGGCCGCGAGCACGAGGCCCGCGGCGAGGGCGGTAATGACCGTAACCTTGTTACGCATGGGATGCGCCTTTCGGTGGGGCGGTTGGGATTTCCGTGCTCCGAGTTGCTTGGAGCAGGTCAGAAGAGCAGTCCGCCCGTGTACGGGGCGTTCTGCGACTGGTCGATCTTCGCCGTGTTGCATGCGGCGTAGTGCGAGTTCGGGGCCACGACGCCGCCGAGCACGGAACCGTTGGACCACGGCGCGACGCAACGGAGGTCGACGGCCGAGCCGTTGACGACGGCCACTCCCTGCTGGGGAGCGTTGACGACGACCGGGGACGACGAGAAGCCGCTGCCGCCCTTGACGTCGGTGCAGTCCTCGGCCGCGGCGGTGCCGGCCGCCGCGAGGACGAGGCCCGCGGCGAGGGCGGAAATGGCCGAAACCTTGTTACGCATGAGTTGCGCCTTTCCGGGCTGTTTTGGGTGTTGCACCTGCTCCGAGTTACTCGGGACAGGGTCAGAAGAGAATGCCGCCCGTGTACGGGGCGTTCTGCGACTGGTCGACGGCCGCCGTGTTGCACGCGGCGTAGTGGGAATTCGGCGCGACGACGCCACCGAGCACGGATCCGTTGGACCACGGGGCGATGCAACGACCGTCAACGAGCGTCCCGTTGACCACCAGAACGCCCTGCTGGGGGGCGTTCACTACGACCGGCGACTCCGCGAAGCCGCTGCCGCCCTTGACGGTGGTGTTGTTGTCGTTGGCCGAGGCGAAACCGACGCTGCTGACCATAGCGCCGAGGGTGAGGGCAGTGATGACCGCGAACTTCCTGGGCAACTTAGTTCCTTCCTCAATTCACGGTTGCGCACGCTTGCATACCAGGAAACCTTGATATGCGCCTATAAGTCACGGGACGGGCGCCTAAACAAGGTTTATTCCGTCGGATGGCGCAATGCCGCAGGTTCCTGGGGGTCGGGCCGGAATGGATCCGGAATCCATATGGCGTAAATGAAGGACAATCCGAAAAGGGAACGGGCGTCGACATGGGTCCGGCCCACCGGAAGGAGGAGGGCCGGTGGGCCGGACAAATGCTTCGTATGGGGGCTTCCGCCGGTACGGCCGGCTCCTACGGTTTCCGTCTCGTCACTTGCTGAGCAGGTTCCCCAGCCCGGCGGAGGTCGGCGCCTGCAGCGGGTGGACCTGAACGACGCCGTTTCCGGCCGGGTTCTTCACCGGAATCGTGGGCTTCTTGGAAGCGTTCGGGTCCATACCGTCGAGGTAGACGCCCGAGACGCCCGGCGTCTTCTGCTTGTCGAAGGCGCTACCGTTGGCGAGTTTGCCGTTCCGGGCCAGCCGCGACACGACGTCGGCCGCGGGCACCACCGCCGGAGTCACCTTGGTCGGGGACATGAGACCGAGCAGGCCGCCCGACGCGGCCGGTGCGGCCGGTGGGGTGGCGGCCGACGCCGCGACGGCGGACCCACCCACGAGGCCCGCGCCGATGGCCAACGCCGCAGTGGTGAAAATTGCCTTCTTCATGATTCACCTCGGTTTGAAAGTTACCTCTGAGCCGACGGCTGGAGAACATAGCAGTCCAAGCCCTCCGTAAAAGCGATGCGTTACTCCATACGCATGAAAGTCAGAGGGGTGAACAATGCTTTGCTTACGGTGTCGTCAAAGGGATTCACATGGTCGGTGAATCAATTCATCGTATGGTGGGTGCGGTTTCGACCGGATGGGTAGTGTGAAAGAGGAATTCCAGCGGTGCAGCCGGTGCTTCGGCCGGGGCGGCCGCTTCGCGGCCCTACCCTCACCGCCATGACCGCCGACAGCGCCCAGCCCATGCCGACCGCGCCTCCTGCCCTCGCCACCGGCAAGTCGCTCACCTGGTCGGAGGAGTTCAACACCCCCATCGCCTGGGGGACCAAATGGGTCGGCGACAGAACCAGCGCCTACCGCTACGGCAACCACAATCCCGACGACAACAAGCTCGACTGGCTCAGCCCCGGCTGTGTGACCGTCTCCGAAGGCGTGGCCACCTTCACGGCCACCCCGGCCGGCCACACGCTCGAGAACGGCCGGCAGGCCTGGCACACCGGACTGCTCACCACCGAGTACTCCGCCGAGGGCTTCCAGGTGCGGACCGGTGACTACGCCGAGACCCGGGTCAAACTGCCGTCCGGGACCGGTGCCTGGCCGGCGCTGTGGACCTGGAAGGACGGCGGGAACGAGGTCGACTCCTTCGAATACCACCCCGACAACCCGAACCTGCTGGAGCTGTCCAACCACGTCAACCACGCCTGCGCCTATCACACCGATGCCGACACGATCGCCCCGGACGAGTGGGTGACCATCGGCAGCTGCTACGGCAAGCACTCCGTCGACTGGTACGTCAACGGCGAACGGGTCTTCCGCGACGGCACCGGAGTGGGCGCCCACTGGTCGGCGTACCTGATCCTCAATCTGTCGCTGAGCGCCGGCCAGTACCACCCGGCCCCCTCCGGTCCGGGCCCCCTCACCTTCGCCGTCGACCACCTTCGCGTCTACCGCTGAGTGTTCTCGAAAGGAGCCCCCATGCGTGTACTGCCCGCACGGCGTCTCGCGTCCGTCGCTCTCTGCGCCGCCCTGCTGGTCGGCATCGCCGCCCCGGCCGCCATCGCGGCCGACTCCGCACCGGAACGCACCCGCACCTCGTCCCGCGGACCCGTCCCCGGGGCGGACCAGCTGCTCCCGCAGGTAAAGAAGCTCGGCGACCTCGGCAGTGTCCTCACTCCCGTCGCCAGACTGCTCAACGCCGTACTGAAGGCCGACGGCGGCCAACTGTCCGTCGTCGAGGCGCAGAAGCTCGGCGACGCCGTGAAGGACGCCATCGCCAAGGCCTTCCCGGCGACCACCAAGGCAGTCAAGGGTGACACGCTCACCGCGCTGAAGAAGGCGGTCGACGCCCTGCTCTCGGCCGCCACCTCCGGTGACGCCGACAAGGTCCCCCCGGCCGTCAGCAGCATGGTGACCGCCTTGAGCAAGGTGCTCGCCACGGCGACAACGGCCGGGTGAACCTCGCCCGAGCCGTCGGTCATTCGGGTGAGAAGGCGGCGGGCCGTTCGGCAGCCCGTCGATAAGGTCGCGCGATGACCTCAACCCCAACCGAAGCGCGCTCCTTCCGCATGACCGACCTCGGCACCCTCGTACTGCTGCCCTGGAGCGGTGCCGCCGCCGACGGAGGCGACCTGCCGTATCTGCTGGCCTACTCCCTCGGGGACGCCGACGGCGGTCCGCAGACGACGTCCGCCGCGGTCGAGGGACTCCTGGCCGGCAACGGGCTGCGGGTCGGCGGGGGCCTCGTCGACGCCACCGCCGGGGCCGGGATCGCCGTCAGCCTGTTCGTCGAGGCCGGGCAGGCCTTCGTCACCATGCCGCAGCTGGGCGCCCGGTGCGCCGCTCCGCCGGAGTGGCTCGCGGCGGTCGCCGAACGCGGCTACGCCTACCTCGTGTTCACCACCCGCCCCTGGCCGGAGGGCAGGCCGGGCCGGCCGATCGAGCCCGCGGCGCTGGCCGCCTTCGCCGGCGCCGAGCAGACCCTGAGGGCCGCTGCGCACGTGCTCCTGCCGGCGCTCACCCCGCGCTGAGCGCGTCGTCGGCAGGCCGAGCCTGACCCGTTGGTGGGATTTCTTGACGATCTGACGCACCGGCTCCGCCGACGTTCCGCCCGGGCACAGCATCGTATGGACGTACTGGTGTTGATCCTATGAGGGAGCGAGCCATGGTCGTCCGTGCCGGTGGAGTACCGATGGGTGGGGAGCAGCGGGCGAGGCCGGCGATAAGGCGCCGGGTGCTCGCCTCCATCGCCGCTTTCGCGCTCGCGCCCGTCCTCGTCGCCTCGCGCGTCCCGCGGCGCGCAGCCGGCTCCGAGGGTGCAGCGGAGTCGGCCTTCGACGAGATCTACCGCGGCCGTCGCATCCGGGGCGCCCTGGTCACTCCCACCGGACCCCGCGCCGGCGGCCACGCGTGGCAGGTCACCGTGGACGGCCACCCGCTGCATCTGATGCGTCGCTCCGACGGCACCTGGCTGAGCATGGTCAACCACTACAACTCGTACCCGACCTCGCTGGAGGCGACCCGGGCCGCCGTCGACGAACTCGGCCCCGGGCAGCGGCTGCGCGACCTGGCCCCGGGCCCGCTCGGCGGACCGCACGGGTCCATGCACATGGGGGAAGACCATGGCGTACGTGCGTAAGGACGTGAGCAGGCTGACCCCCGACGAGCGGCGGCGGTTCGTCAACGCGCTGCTCCGGATCAAATGGCGGGGAGAGTACGACGAGTTCGTGCGCATCCACATTGCGTACTACACCTCCGACGGTGAGAGGGGCCTGCGTTCCGCCCACATGGGGCCGTCCTTCCTGCCCTGGCACCGCCGCTTCCTGCTGGACCTGGAGCGGGCGCTGCAACGGGTCGACGAGTCCGTGACGGTGCCGTACTGGGACTGGACGCGGGACCGTTCGACGATGTCCGTGCCCTGGACCGACGACCTCCTCGGCGGTAACGGGCGCCCCTTCGACCGCCAGGTCGTCACCGGGCCGTTCGCCTATGTGCAGGGGTACTGGCCCATCAGGGAAGGCATCATCGACGCCCTGTTCCTCACCCGGGACCTCGGCCGCGCCCACGACCCCATCGAGCTGCCGACGGAGGAGGAACTCGAGACGGCGCTCGCCGACCCGGTCTACGACACCGAGCCCTGGGACTCCACCTGTGAGGAGGGGTTCCGCAACAAGCTGGAGGGATGGGGGACAGGGGAGGACAGCGACGCTCTGCACAATCACAACCTCGTCCACCGCTGGGTCGGCGGTGCCATGGTCGGTGGCGCCTCCGTCAACGACCCCGTGTTCTGGCTGCACCACGCCTTCGTCGACCTGCAGTGGACCCGCTGGCAGCAACGGCACCGCAATGGCGCACCGCACTATCTGCCGGCCTATCCGCCCGGCCCGCGCAGCGGGCAGCGCGGACGCATCGTCGCCCGGCACGAGCCGATGCCGCCGTGGGGCGTGTCGCCGGACGAGATGGAGGACGTGAGCGGGATCTACCGGTACGCCTGACCGTGCCCCGCGGGAGCTTCCGTCTCAGCCCAGCCGGCGTACCGGTGCCCCGTCCAGGAACGCGCGGATGTCCTCCACCGCCTCCCGGTAGTACGTCTCGTAGTTCGCCTGCGACACATAGCCGAGGTGGGGTGTGGCGAGCAGGCGGGGAGCCGTGCGCATCGGGTAGTCGGCGGGGAGGGGCTCGATGTCGAAGACGTCGATGCCCGCGCCGGCGATCCGGCCCTCGTGCAGGGCGGCGAGCAGGGCGTCCTGGTCGACGATCGCGGCGCGGGAGGTGTTGATCAGGTAGGCGGTGGGCTTGAGGAGGGCGAGTTCGGCGGGGCCGAGCAGGCCGCGGGTGCGCTCGCCCAGGGCCAGGTGGACGGAGACGTAGTCGCTGCTCGACAGCAACTCCTCCTTGGAGGCGGCGAGTTCGACACCCACCTCGTCGGCGTACTCCTTGGTGAGGTTCTGGCTCCAGGCGCTGACGTGCATGCCGAAGGCGGTGCCGACCCGGGCGACGCGGCTGCCGATCTTGCCGAGGCCGAGCAGTCCGAGGCGGCGGCCGTGCAGGTCGGCCCCCACCGTCTGCTGCCAAGGGCCGCCGGAGCGCAGGGAGTTGCTCTCCTCGACGATGCCGCGGGCGAGGCCGAGGAGCAGGGCCCAGGTCAGTTCGACGGGCGGCGTCGAGGTGCTCGCCGTGCCGCACACGGTGACGCCGTGCGCCTCGGCGGCGGCGTAGTCGATGACGCTGTTGCGCATGCCGGAGGCGACGAGCAGCTTCAGCCGGGGCAGGCGGGCGAGCAGCGAGGCCGGGAAGGGCACGCGCTCGCGCAGGGTGACGACGATGTCGAAGCCGGACAGGCCCGAGGCGAGCGCGTCCTCGGTGTCGAAGTGTTCGGAGAAGGAGACGGTCTCCACCCGGTCGGCCACGGGTGACCAGTCGGCGAGCTCCGTCGCCACCTGCTGGAAGTCGTTGAGCACAGCGCAGCGCAGCCGCACGGCGGGTCCCTTTCGTCGGCGCGGTCGGGTGGCAGGGCGTGATCAGCAATGGTCGCGCATGAGCGGATCCGCGAGCCACCCGAGCACGCGTAGATCAAGTAAGCCTTTAAAGATTGCGCAATCCGAGAACCATTACACTCGCCACTCCATGCCGCAGGCGTTCAACCAACGGGGGGAGATCCATGCGGTTCGTGTGTGTGCGGGCGATGCTCGTGACCGGTGTGCCGGCCGCTGCCGCGGCCCTGTTCCTGTTCCTCGGGTTCGGGGTGGGGGCGTTCGCCGGGCGGCCCTACGTCGGACAAGGGCTGATCACGGCGGGGCTGATCGCCGGGGCGGTGGCCGCCGGGACGGCCGTCGGTGACGTCGCCTGGTTCCTGATGGCCGCCCGCGGCCGGTCCGAGCCGGACGACGCGGCGGCAGCGGGCGCCGAGACGGAGGCTCGGGCACAGCCGGACACCTAGCAGGAGCTGTCCGACGGGTCGGCTCGGTGTCGCGGGGGCACCCCTAGACTGGTCCGGCGCGGTGCGGCGCGGTGATCGGGTGTGACGGGAGAGGACTGTGGCGGCAGACATCGGGGGCTTCGAGGATCCGTCCGCCGAGGTACTGGCCGAGGCGGCCGCCGCCTTCGGACTGCTGGCCTCCTCGGCCCGGCTGCACCTGGTGTGGGCGCTGGCGCAGGGCGAGAGCGATGTCACCCACCTCGCCGACCGGGTGGGCGGGGCCCTGCCCGCGGTCAGCCAGCACCTGGCGAAGCTGAAGCTCGCGGGGCTCGTGCGGTCCCGGCGGGAGGGGCGGCGGCAGATCTACTTCGTCGACGATCCCGACGTCGTGACCGTGGTCCGGGTGATGGTGGGGCAACTGGCCGCGCGGGCGGGCGGGGCGTCCGCGTCCGTGCACGCGCTGCGCGGGGCCGGTGGCTGACACCACCGCGGCCCCGGAACCGGACCCCGGGGCGCTCGATTGCGCGGGAGGGCCGGTACCGGTCGCCGATGCGGGCCAGGGGCCGGGCCCCACGACCCTGCTGCAGACGCTGCGGCGCCTGGGCAGCGGGCCGCGCGGTCTGACGGAGGCGCAGGCCGAGGAGCGGCAGGCCCGCTTCGGAGCGAACGCTCTGCCGACGCACCGGGACGCCTCCTGGCCGAGGGTGCTGCTGCACAGTCTGCGCGATCCGTTCACCGCCGTACTGCTGTGCCTCGGGTTGGTGTCGGCGGCCGTCGCCTCCTGGGGCACCGCCTGTGTGATCCTCCTGCTGGTCGCCGTGAGCTGTGTGCTGCGGGCATCGGGGGAGCACCGGGCAGGCCGGTCCATGGCCGCACTGCGCGGCCTGGTCGCCACCACCGCCACCGTCCTGCGCCGTACTGGGGAGGATCTGCCGCCGGACACCCGGGAGATTCCGGTGGACGAGCTGGTGCCGGGCGATGTGATCCGGCTCGGCCCCGGCGACCTGGTCCCCGCCGACGTACGACTGCTGCGCGCGCAGGGCCTGACCGTGCATCAGGCCGCGCTCACGGGCGAGTCGGCTCCCGTGGCGAAGGATGCCGCCGACACGGCGGGCGGGGCGGGCGGTGGTCTGTTCGACCGGCCCCAGCTCTGCTTCCAGGGCAGCAGTGTCGCGTCCGGCAGTGCCACCGCGGTCGTCGTGGCGACCGGTGCGCGGACCCGGTTCGCCGCGGCGAACGCCCGCAGCGACGTCCGGCCCGAGGCCAGCGCGTTCGACCGGTCCGTGCACGGCGTCTCCTGGATCCTCATCCGGTTCATGCTGCTGACCCCGCCGCTGGTCCTGATGGCCAATGCCGCGCTGCGCGACCGCGGTCTGGAGACCCTGCCGTTCGCGGTGGCGGTGGCGGTCGGGCTGACGCCGGAGATGCTGCCGGTCATCGTCACCATGTGCCTCGCACGCGGCGCATCGCTGCTGGCCCGCAGCCACGGAGTGATCGTCAAGCGGCTGCCCGCGCTGCACGACCTCGGCGCCGTCGACGTGCTGTGCCTCGACAAGACCGGCACCCTCACCGAGGATCGGCCGGTCCTCGACCGCGCCCTCGGCCCGGACGGCAGGGACGACCCCGAGGTGCTGCGCTGGGCCGCGCTGAACGCCTGGTGGACCCTGCAGCTCGCCGACCTGCCCGCCCCGGACGCCCTCGACGACGCGGTCCTGGACGCGGCCGACGAGGACGACGTCATGGTGTACGACGGGGTGGCGGCCCTGCCCTTCGACCCGCTGCGACGCCTTGCGACCGCCGTCGTCCGCACGCCGGGGCGGATGGGCACGCACACCCTGGTCGTGAAGGGGGCCGCCGAAGCCGTCCTGGAGCGCTGCGTACTGGAGGACGACGAGCGCGGGGAACTGCTTGCGCTCGCGGCACGGCACGCGGACGACGGGCTCCGGGTGCTGGCCGTCGCCACCGCCGACCTCCCCCACTCTCGACTTCGCTCGAGCGGGGGGACCCCCATCGCCCGGACCCGCGAGTACACGGCCGCCGACGAACGCGGCCTGGACTTCCGGGGCTTCGTCACCTTCAAGGACGCGCTCGCCCCCACCGCCGCCGAAGCGCTGAAGGCCCTCGCCGACCGGGGCGTCACCGTCCGGATCCTCACCGGCGACCACCCGGGCACCGCCGTCCGCGCCTGCCGCGACCTGGGCATCGCCGTACCGCAGGACGGCGTCCTCACCGCCGACGGCATCGACGGGCTCACCGACGCCGAACTCGCCGCGGCCGCCGCCCGCACGGTCGTCCTCGCCCGCTGCACCCCCGAGCACAAGGCCCGCTTCGCCGCCGCCCTGCGGGCCGGCGGGCACACCGTCGGCTATTTCGGCGATGGAGTGAACGACCTGCCCGCCCTGCGCGCGGCCGACGTCGGCATCGCACCGCGGGACGCCGTGGCCGTCGTGCGGGAGAGCGCCGACGTGGTCCTGGCCGACAAGGACCTCACCGCGATCGACCACAGCATCGCGGCCGGACGGTACTCGGGCGGCAACATCGCCACGTATCTGCGCATCACCCTCTCCTCCAACCTCGGCAACGTCATCGCGATGCTCGCGGCGGGCCTTCTGCTGCCCTTCCTGCCGATGCTGCCGGCCCAGGTGCTGGCGCAGAACCTGTGCTTCGACGCCGCCCAGTTGGCCTTCGCGCACGACCGGCCGCATCCGTCCGTGCTGCGCCGCCCGACGCTGCTGCGCCCGCGCGACCTGCTGCGCTTCATCATCGGCTTCGGCGTCCTCAACGCGGTCGCCGACCTGGCCACCTTCGGCGTGCTGGAGCTCGCTCTGCACGGGCCCGAGGGGCTGGACGACCAGGCCGTGTTCCACTCCGGCTGGTTCACCGAGAACCTGCTCACCCAGGCCCTGGTGATGGTGCTGCTGCGCGCTGGGCGCCTCGCGGCGGGGCGGGGACCCGGGCCGATCGGCTGGGCGGCGGGCGCGCTGGCCGCCGTAGGGCTGCTGCTGCCGGTCTCCCCGCTGGGCTCGCTGCTCGGGCTGACCCCGCTGCCGCTCCTCTACTACCTGCTGTTGGCCGCAGTGCTCGCGCTGTACACCGTCGGGCTGATGGCTGTCGGAAGGGCACCTTGGTTGTACAGTTGCGCAACGTAGCAACCATGCGAGAAGTGAGAAGGGGTGGGCGGGATGCTCCGCAACGGACTGGAACCCTGGCACCTGCTGGTCCTGGCGATCGTCATCATCTTGCTGTTCGGCTCCAAGAAGCTGCCTGAGGCCGCCCGCGGGCTGGGCAAGTCCATGCGCATCCTCAAGAGCGAGGCGAAGGCGATGAAGGAGGACGGTGCCGTGGCGGCCCGTCCCGCGTCCGGGGACAGCACCGTCCGCGAGGTGTGACGCAGCCCACCTGCGAACTCGTAAACGCTTGCTATATTGCGCAATCAACCAACCCGAGGGACGCGCCGTGGCGCCGGCGGTTGGCGTCGGCCACAGCGTAGGGAGTGGGAGTTGAGCGACCCCTGGGGCGGAAACCGTGGCCATGCGGCCACCCGAGATCGTTCAGCAAGCGTTCCCCGTCAGCGCGAGTCCGATGACGGCCCGCCCCGCCCGCCGCACGGGGGCCGGGCGGCCGCCCGGCAGGCGGCACGCTCCCGGGGGCGCGGCTCGGGCCGCCGGGCCAAACCCGTCGCCCGGCGCAGAAGGATCGCCCGCATAGCCCTGTTCACGGTGTCGGCCCTGATCCTGGTCACCGCCGGAGCCGGTGCCTGGCTGTACGAGCACCTGAACGGCAACATCAAGAGCGTCTCGATCGACGACGGTGCCGGCGGGAAAGAGAAGGTCGACGCCTTCGGGCGGACCCCGATCAACATCCTGGTGATCGGCTCCGACGGCCGGAACAACGCGGCCGACTGCAAACTGGGCGGCGGCTGCGGCTCCGCGAGTGCGACCGTCGGGCACAATGCGGACGTGGAGATGGTGGTGCACGTCTCCGCCGACCGCTCCAACGCCACCGTGATGAGCGTCCCGCGCGACACCATGACCAACGTCCCCGCGTGCAAGGACCCGGACAGCGGCCAGGCGACGTCGGGCTACTACGGGCAGATCAACAGCGCGCTGCAGTACGGCGCGGCCTGCCAGGTCAAAACCATTCACCAGCTCACCGGCATCACCATCGACCACTTCGTGATGCTCGACTTCTCCGGAGTCGTGAAGATGTCCGACGCGGTGGGCGGTGTGTCGGTGTGCGTCAGCGACAACGTCTACGACACCTACTCCCATCTGAAGCTCGCCAAGGGCACCCACACCCTCGAGGGCGATGCGGCGCTGGAGTTCGTCCGCTCCCGGCACGGCTTCGGCGACGGCAGCGACCTGGGCCGTACCGTCTCCCAGCACCTCTTCCTCAGCGCGATGATCCGCAAGTTCAAGAGCGCGGGGACCCTGACGGACCCGGGCAAGGTCTACTCGCTGGCGGACGCCGCCACCAAGGCGCTGACCGTGGACACCGGCCTGGGCAGCGTCACCAAGCTGGTGAACCTGGCGACCGACCTGAACAAGGTCCCGTCCAAGCGGATGACGTTCACCACCATGCAGACCGCGGCCGACCCGACCAACGCCAACCGTGTCGTCCCCGCAGCCACCGCGAAGTCGCTGTTCGGGACCATCGCGAACGACCAGTCCCTGACCTCGGACAGTGGCAAGAAGAAGACGTCCTCGGCGTCGCCGTCCGCGTCGGCGGCGGCCACCGTGCCGGCCTCCGAGGTCGCCGTACAGGTCGAGAACGGCACCACCACCGGCGGACGCGCCTCCGTGATCGCGCAGGCCCTCCTCGCCAAGGGCTTCAGCTCGAACACCACCACGGGCAACGCTCCCGAGCAGTCGTCGAGGACGACGATCACCTACGGGCCCGGTCAGAAGGCCGAGGCCCAGACGGCGGCCTCCGCGCTCGGACTGCCCGCCTCGCACCTCACCCAGGGCGGCAGCAGCGGCGTGGTCCTCGTCATCGGCAGCGACTGGCCGAGCGGTACGGCGTACGGCTCCTCGGGCGGCTCGTCGGCCGCTCCCGCCGACACCCACGCCGCGGTCGCCGACGCGCACGCCCAGACCGCCGACAAGGCCAAGACCTGCGCGAAGGTCAGCCCCTACAAGACGGTGCAGATCAACGGGGTCCCGATGACGCCGGCCCAGGCGTACGCGGCGGCGCGCAGCAAGAAGGACTCGGCGCCCTGACCGATCCCCGCATCCCGGCCGCCTCCTCACCTGTCGTATGAGACCAGCGCGTCTTCGGTGAAGCTGCGGCTGAGCAGGGCGGGTTGGTGGTGACGGCGCGGCCGTGAAGGCGGCCTTCGCGAAGGGATGTGCCATGTCTCAGCCGGTCAGCACCCTACGTCGACGGGTCCCTGGAGCCCTGTACGCAGAGGCGCAGACCACGCCGGGACACGGCCCTGTCGGCCCCGCTGAGCAGGCCTGTTGGAAGCCGATGGATGCGTGGCGCGGTCATGGTGAGGCGCGCGCCGTCCGGCCGGTTCAGTCGGTTTCGGGTCTCTGCTCCGCCGCGGTGTCATAGGCGGCGCGGGCCTCGGCGATGGCGGACCGGTGCCGCTCGGCCCAGCCGACCAGCCCGGTCAGCGAAGCGTGGAGCTCCCGGGCCATGGGCGTGAGGCTGTACTCGACCTTGGGCGGCACGGTCGGATACACGGTGCGGACGAGTAGTCCGTCCCGCTCCAGCCGACGCAGGTTGAGGGTGAGCATCCGTCGGCTGATGCCCTGGATGGCGCGTTCGAGTTCGGTGAAGCGGACCGGGCCGTGGGCGGCGGCGATCAGGATCCCGATGCTCCACTTGCCCGCCACGCGGTCGAGCACCTCGGTGACCGGGCAGGCTTCGTCTCTCAGGGCTTCGGTAACACGGGTGTGACTGCGTGACAAGAAAGTGCCCCCTTCCGATGACCAGCAAGGTTATCGATGATGACTGCTGTCACAAGTCGTGAACCAAGGGGGAAGAGATGTCTGTTCGTGCTCTCGTCGTCGACCCGTCCGCATCCGCGGCCGTCCGCCTCGCCGAGGTGCCCGATCCGGTGCCCGGGCCGGGCCAGGTCCTGGTGGACGTCTCCCACGCCTCGTTGAACTACGGCGACCTCAACGACGCCCGCTCCGGGCGCGTCCCGGTGGGTGCGGTGCTCGGTTCGGACGCCGCCGGAGTGGTCGTTCGGGCCGCAGCCGACGGAACCGGCCCGGCGGTGGGCACCCAGGTGGTGGCGCTGACCGCGGGAGCGTTCGCCGAGCGCGTGGCGATCGACGTGGGTGCGCTCGCCGAAGTGCCGAAGGGCTTGGAGCCGGCGCAGGCGGCGGCTCTGCCGGTCGCCGGAGTGGCGGCACTGCGCTCGCTGCGGGCCGCGGGGCTCGGACCGGACAAGCGGGTACTGGTCACCGGGGCCTCCGGCGGGGTCGGACGGTTCGCGATCCAGCTGGCAGCGCGGGCCGGTGCCCACGTGATCGCGTCGGTGGGCTCGGCAGCCCGCGGAGAGGGGCTGACCGAGGCCGGCGCCGACGAGGTGCTGATCGGACTGGAGGGACTCCAACGACCCGTCGATGTGGTCATCGACAGCGTCGGCGGCCCTCAACTGGTCGCGGTATGGAACCTGCTCGCTCCCGGGGGCAGTGTGCAGAGTGTCGGCTGGACTTCCGGGGAACCGGCGGTCTTTCCGCCGTATGCAACCGTCGGGCCGGCCAAGTCGCTGACCTCCTTCGTCATCGAGGGCGATGTCGGCGCTGACCTTGCCGTTCTCACCGAGCTGGCCGCTGAGGGGTTTCTCGACGTCGAGATCGGCTGGCGGGGATCCTGGGACCGCTTCGACGAGGCCGCCGAGGCCCTCCGGGGGCGCCGTGTCTTCGGAAAAGCGGTCATGACGCTGGGAAGCCCGTCCTGACCATCCTGTCCTGACCATCAAAAACGCCCTCCCGGAGGAGGGCGGAGACTTGGGCGCCCCCGGCAGGACTCGAACCCAACGAACGCTGTCAAATCGCTTGCTGTCATTTCCGGGGGACCTTTGGCCGATGACCGCCCCTCGTGCCTCCGCCTGGCTCATCGGGACAGGGCGAAGGCAGGTCCGTGGCCTCTCAGTCGATACAGAACTCGTTGCCCTCGATGTCCAGCATCGGTATGCACGCATCACTGCCGTCATACAGCGTGCGCACGTGTACCGCACCGAGCGGGACCAGTCGTGCGCATTCCGCCTCAAGTGCGGCGAGGCGCTCTTCCCCCACGAGTCCGGTGCCGACCCGCACATCAAGATGCACCCGGTTCTTGGCGGCCTTCCCTTCGGGGACGCGCTGGAAGTACAGCCGCGGGCCCACACCTGAGGGATCGACGCAGGCGAACCAGGAATCCCGCTGCTCAGCTGGCTGCGAGCGCTTGAAATCGTCCCAAGTGGCAAACCCCGCAGGTGGCGGCGGTATGACGTACCCCAACACCTCGCACCAGAAACGAGCGAGCCGCTCAGGTTCTGCGCAGTCGAAGGTGACTTGGAACTTCTTGATCGGAGTCATCGGACAACAGTAGGGCGCGTTGGCGCCGAGGCTCCGGGCGCCATCTCTGTGCAGGTGGATGTGTATCTGGACACGAAAGAGCCCCTCACGCGTTTCCGCAGGTGAGAGGCTGTATGCGCCCCCGGCAGGACTCGAACCTGCGGCCAAGCGCTTAGAAGGCGCCTGGTGCTTGCAGCGCAACAGGGTTCTGACCTGCAGCACTGTCGGGGGTGATCCTTGCGGGCCTCCAACTTTGACACACATTCGACAGCGCGCGTAGGTGCTTGAGCGAGCAGCACCCGTCCAGGAGTAGACCAGGGGATCAATGCCGCTTTGGTGATCGTAACCTCGCGTCAGGGCTGGTGATCATTAAGCAGACTCGATCGCTGTGATCGTGTTGGGACTCCCAAGATCGCCACCCTGGACCGTTGGAGGCTTCAGCGAGTGCGAAGGTGAGCGGTTCGCTGACAGTCCAGGCACTAATTCTGTCGGCCAGATGGAGCAACAGAACAGGCCGTCGACTCTGATAGCAGTAGAGAGTAGAAGCGTGAACGGCACGAATGAGGGGGCGACGGAGTCTCAAAGAGTGCGATTCGACAGTGTGCACAAATGGGCCGCCACACTAGCCGCTGTTGTTGCGCTCGCTTTCTCGATCTACAACTTCGCTGAAATCCAAAAGAAGCCCAAAATCGATCTGACACTCCCTCACCTGTTGCGCACTGGAACGGTAGACCACGGAATCGCTTTCGAGATTCAGCCGACGGTCTCCACCAGATTCAAGACCCAGGACGTCGAGGTGATTCGTGATGCACGCCTGCAACTGACTCCCGTCGGCTCGATCTCGTCTTCGAGGAAGCCGACTTTCTACTGGCACGAAAACGGAACATATGTCTACGATGCCGCTTCAGACCAGATCAACTATCATTGGGTCAGCGATCCCGCACCATTTATCGTCAGTCAGGACAAACCTCAGCAGCCCACACTTAATTTCTGGGCCGACAACTGGACCTTCAAGCCCGGGCGATACGAGGGATCACTTCAGTTGAGCAGGTCCGAGAGTCACAGTCCTTTGATCAAGAAGTTCTGCTTGATCGTCTCAAAGGGAGCCGTTAATGAAATCCATGGTTCGACATCACGAGAGATCTTCTTTTTCCGCGATGACCTGCCAAAGTTTCATGCTTCTAGCAAATCTAAAGACTGCTACCGAAGAGAAACGGATTAAGAGCTCTCGTCGGACAGCAGTTATCCGAGTCCGCTAGGAGGTACCGGGCCTTCAGTCCCTGGATACGAACTGCGGGCGCGGAGCTCGCTGGGGGTATCCCCAAGCTGGTCACGGGGACGCAATGATTCGGGAGTACCGCAAAGGGCTCCGGAGAGCCTGTGCGGCCTACGCATTCCAGCAGGTCAGAGCTTTGCGGCAGCATCGATGGGCTCATCGGTCCACGAATGGTCCACAGGCGTCCGTTCGTTGGTGTTCGCATGCCGGCTCACCACTCTGGAGCGCTACTAGCAAGAGGAATAACCACAGGAGGCCCGGGCTGGCAGTCGTCCCGGAGCGGTCGCAGGGGGCCTTCACATGCCCCTGTGCTCCGGTTTGTATCGTTCATCCGCATGGACCCGGTTCATCTCGCCTCAAGCAGACGAACCGCACCTCCTTTACGAGGGCGAAACTGCCGCCGTGATCTCGTCCGTGAAAGCCTCTTCCTGAACTTCCCTGCCTCATCAAGGCCCGCGCACGGCGCAGGCCCAGCCCCAAGCAGTAGCCAAATCAGTAACCCCAACGCATGAATGTCGCGGAATGCCCCATCGCCCTAAACTGGGAAACCATTCTTTTCTGAATATCTGCAATTTTGTCGGCAAGGACCTCCACATCACCTACCGATATTTCCCGTACTTCGTCGAGCTTTCGATACCTGCTGCGCAAGCAGTAGTAGACAGGGGAACCGTCATCCTTTGCCCCCCAAGGCCGAGGGGAAAGGCCTTCCCCTCCGAAGGGGTCGTAGGGATACCACACACCATGTATCACGGCATTTCTAATCACGCGATACCGTGAGAGTTCATCCAGCAACTCCAGAACCTTGACATGATGATTCTCCGGCCAGACCCGAAAGTACGGGTCTCTCTGCTCCAGGATGGCTTTACAAGTGTCAGAAAGCCACTCGCTACTCTGCCCCTGAAGAAGAACCCAAAAGAGCTCGTCGACGCCCGACACTTCACAGATAAGCTCGCGCAAGAGTTCATCCATAAGCGCACTCTCTGAGGCTACGCGACCTATTGCGCGATAAAGATCTCGGTCCTCTACGAATACCGATTCAGGCATCTTGATGCTTTCCTTCGCGTCAGGCGGTCACTCAAAATGTTTTACACGACTCTGCGACGCTCCGCATGGGCTTAAACCATCCACGTTCGGTGGACGTGTGCTGACCTGCCCGACGACCCACTCAGGCCCAGCCCTCATCCGGACCCCACCCTTCCTCGCGCTGACCCGAATCATCCTGAGGCTGGCGCTCCGTGTCCCGCGGGGCATTACGCACCTCGCCGCCTACCGGTGTGGGCTAGCCGAACTGACCTCGCTTGTTCGGCTGGCACTCCAGGGGTGGCAGCGATGCCACCGTGGGTTCAAATCTCACACCTCTGACCGGGTGAATCGGTCAGAGGCCGTTCTGCCGACCGGTGTGTACTCGCCGCCGTGGGTCCCCGCCAGTTCCCGGCCGATCGGGTACGGCAGGGGCATAGGCACCATCTGATCCGCAGCTCTACAGAGATCGGTCGATGAGGGTCATAGAGGCCGTCGTACGGTCCTTCAGGGTGGCTGGAGGCCGTGGTCGGTTGCTGTGGTTGCTGTACTCCGCTGCTGTACAGCAATCGCGGTGCGGAAGGATGTTCTCTCCCTGGATCACCTGGATCTTGCGCACGACCTGCGTTGCCGATACAACCGTCCGGTGACAAGCGACTCCAGGCCGAAGGCACGGTGGACCAAGGACAAGGCTGGAGCCACCCTGGCGGCCACAACCGGCTTCTTCTTCTCTCGCGGGCCGGCTCTTGAAACGACGAAGCGACTGACCCAGGGGTATCCGAACACAGCGGCTGCGCTCATAAGCCTTGCGGTCGCGGTCCTGGCGTACTGGATCGGGTTGCGGGTGATGAGGAAGCTCCCCTGATGGTTCTTCGTGGGGTGCTCGCACTGATCGCGGGCAGCGCTTTCATCCTGGTGGCCTGCGGCTACCGCGGCGTGGACGCGTGGCTATGGGACTGGGCAGACGTTACGTTTTCGCCGCGTTACAGGACCGGATGGGGGGGCGCCTTGGAAGAGCCTTGAGCGCATGAAAATGCAGTGCGGGTTCGTGGGAGTCGGGTTGGTATTGCTGGGACTGGCGGTCCTGGTGGGCTGACAGAGCGGTCGGCGCAGCGACTTTGGGCTGGAGCTGCTTTGGGGGGAGTGATCATGGCCCCGTAAGCTGCCGGCGCGTCGGGCAGTCTGTTGACCTGCCCGTTAAAGCACGACGTTGGGGCCATGATCTTCGAGGCTCCCCCCAAAGTGGCTGCCTAAAGTCGTGGAGCCGACCGCCCCAGCCACGGGGCAACGGCCACGGTGGCGAGGTAGCCCGCGGGGAACCGCCGCCGCGATCCGGCCTCTTCGGTAACACAAAGCGTCTATGGCCGCCTGTGCGGCAATCCCCTGCACCTCATGGCCCGCTGCTGGGTTTTTGGCCGCTGCTGGTGGCGACGGACGGGCGGCGACGTGCGGCCGGTGGCGAAGACATGGAGGCGGCGCGGCGGCGACCGGTCGGCGCCGCCGCGCGTGCGCGGCCCCTCGGTCCCCCTGGATCGATCCCGACTTCGTTGGGCGGCTCGGGTCTAATGGTCTTGATGGGGTGTCTCGTGCTCGTGCGCCTTTTGAGCCCTACGGATGCTGAAGGGTTTTCCATCCCTAGGCCGGATCGCGGCGGCGGTTCCCCGCGGGCGCTTCCGCGTCACCGGAGCATGAGCCCCCGGATCTTAGGGCGGTCGGCGCTCGCGGCCGGAGCAAGGCCGCGAGCGGAGCGAGCCTTGATGATGTAGGGAAACTCCCACCGCGCCGCGATCGGGGCGTCTGGCCGCCCTCTTGCACCACTGCCCCCAAGGGTGGCGTGAGGTGCCGGGGTCAGGCGTCGAAGTCGTACTCAAGGACGTAGGAAGCCGAGTCCAAGGTCATCTCATTGACCTCAACCGCTCGGCCGTCGTCGGCATAGGCCGTTCGACAAACCAAAATCACCGGTGTCCCCATCGACAACCCCAGACGTTCAGCCTCATCGCTCGATGGCATGCGGCACCGGATCTCTTCGCGGAAGTGGACCGGCTTGTACCCCAACTCGGCGAGTCGCGCGTACGTACCGCCGGGGCCGGTGTCTACCTGAGTGATCGCAGAACCTGCCACAAGATCGGCAGGCAGGTATGAAGTCGCGAGTAGCACGGGCTTGTCGTCGAGGATGAAGCGACGACTGCGAACGCATACCGGGGCTTGCGACTCGATGTCGAGGACTGCGGCGATGCGGTCGGCGGCCGGCACTTCGCTGACTTCTACCTGATCAACTACTAGCGTCCGGTCTTCAACGTCCGCCGACCAGATAGACCGGCCGGAGCCCCATTGCTCTTGGGCCAGACGCTGGATGCCGCGGCGGCGCAGAGGGCGGAACGTGCGAACGAACACCCCGGCTCCCTTGCGGGCTTCGGCGATGCCCTCGTTTTGCAGGACGCTCAGAGCCTGACGGGCAGTCATTCGAGCCACGTCGTACGTGGCCATGAGGTCGTTCTCTCCTGGTAGCCGATCACCTGGGCCGTACTCGCCTGCCTGGATCGCGTTCCTGAGCGCGTCGGCGATGCGCTGGTACTTCGGCTGGCGATCTCCGCCCTGGGTGGCCATGTGATCCCCTCCTCTCTTCTCTAGACAGCTTAGGCGTCTCTCTCGGGGTGCAGCTAATCGGCTGGCCATGGTGACCGACTCGAAACATCTCTAGAGATGAGTTGACAGCAGGTCTCTAGAGATGTTCCATGGAGACATCTCTAGAGAGGCTGCTCATGAGGGGCAGCCCGAAGTCTGGGAGTGATCTCTGTGCGTCAGATTCCCGTCGACACCTCCACTGCCACCGTGATGGTCGCCAAGACGCCGCAGCCCAAGGTCAAGGACCGCCGTACCGGCGAGGTCGCCACCGACGCCGACACGGGCGCCACGATGATGACCGTGGACGTGATGTTCGCGGCGAACGACGAGGTGGAGATCCTCTCCATCACCGTCCCCGAGCCGGGCATCTCCGGCGACCTGGTGATGGGCACCCCGGTCGCGCTCACTGGCCTGATCGCGCGGCCGTGGGAGAACGAGTTCAACGGCCAGAAGCGGCACGGCATCGCCTTCCGTGCGGTCGCGGTCACCTCGCTGGTCGAGGCGTCTGCGAAGTCGAAGGCAGCCTGATCATGACGTGGTTAACGATCGCTCTGGTGGTCGTTACCGGGCTGGCGCTGCTGCTGCGGTGGCGGCGCCCCGCCTGGTACTGGATGACCTTCGGTGTCGTGTACGCCTCCCTCAAGGTCCGGCTCCGGTACGCGTCCGTGATGGACGCCTGCGACCTCACCGTTGCCGCCTCCCGCTTCCGGCTCACCCTGGCCCGCTGGTTCAACTGGGACACACCGCAGCAGCGCGTTCCCCGACTGCTGTGGATCAAGCCCACCCGGACCGGGCTGCGGCTGCGGGTCCGGATGCGGCCCGGTCAGGACGCCTTCGACTACTCTGCCGCGGTCGACCGGCTGCGGCACGCCTTCGGCGTCCACCAGGTCACCTCACGCGAGGTCAAGCCCGGCACGGTCGAGATCGCCATGACCGGCTATGACGTCCTCAAGCGGGTGCAGATGCCCGCCCGCGTCGACCGTGGCACGCTGCGCATTCCGATCGCGCTGCGCGAGGACGGCTCAGTCCACTACCGCGACTACCGCGAGGTGCCGCACTCGATCACCCTGGGTGCGGTCGGCTCCGGCAAGTCGGTCACCCAGCGCCGGGTCATCAAGGAACTCGCCGCTCAGCGCGTCGCTCTGGTCGGCATCGACTGCAAGAACGGCGTGGAACTCGCCCCGCTCGCCCGCCGGTTCTCGGCCCTGGCCGACAACGCCGACGATGCCGCGGACCTTCTCCAGGCGCTGGTGGCGCGTATGGAGGCGATCTACCAGACGATCCGGCGGGAGCAGCGCATCAGTGCGGACACCCCGGATGCGGAGATCACTGCGGACATCTGGGGGCTGCCGGAGCATCTGCGGCCGGTTCCGGTGGTGCTGACCATCGACGAGATCGCGGAACTGGCCCTGTTCACGAGCGCGGCGGAGAAGAAGCGCCGTGAGCGGGCCGTGGTCTCCCTGGTGCGGCTGGCTCAGCTGGGCCGTGCCGCGGGGATCTTCGTGGACATCTACGGGCAGCGCTTCGGCTCCGAACTGGGTGACGGGATCACGATGCTGCGCGCTCAGTTGACGGGCCGGATGTCGCACCGGGTCAACGACGAGTCGAGCTCGAAGATGGCCTTCGGGGACGTCTCCCCGCATGCGGTGTTCGCGGCCACGCAGATCCGCAACGACCGGCCGGGTATGGCCGTGGTCGGCTACTCCAACGGTGACTGGACCCGGATCCGCTCCGCCTACACCTCGATGCGCGAGGCCGTCACCGCTTGCAACCGGCATGCGGATCTGACCCCGGATCTTCCGGAGCTAGCCCGCTTCCGCCCGCTGGTCGATCTCGCGCCCGTCGAGGCGCCCGCGGTGGCCACCGCCGCCTGATTGCCCCCTCTGCTCCACGGTCGGCGTGACCGCTTTCGCGCCAGGTCCCTACCCGAGCCATGCCCAAAAGGAGATCACCGGCCATGTGCCCGAACTGCGAGGACTTCGCCCGGACCGTCTTCATGCTCGGTCAACTCGCCCTCTACGCCGACACGTTCGGCGCCGACCAGGACTTCATCGAAGCCGTGGGCCCGTGCTTGGCCGCGTCGCTGCCCGAGCCGCCGCCCGGCACCTTCCCGCCCGGCTACGACCCCACGGACGGCCCGGAGTACCCCGGCGAGGGGTGGACGCCGTGACCGCCGCGAAGAAGCCCGCCACCCGTCGCAGGACGGCCCCGGTCAAGCCGGAGCCCGCGAAGTGCCCGGACTGCGACGGCCACGGCGAGATCACCGAAGCCGTCAAGGTCGGCGCCCGCAAAGGCCGCCTCACTGATCACCGGCAGGCGGGCCTGTGCCTGACCTGCCTCGGCACCGGCGAGGCCCCCACCGACTGAACTCCCGCCGGGACGGGGCGGCCGGACACCTGGTCCCCGCCCCGCCCCTGGCCCAACTCCCCAAAGGAGGTGAAGACCATGTCCCGCTCGATCCGCCCGGATGCCGTGCTCGTACAGGCTGTGATCGCCGGAGCCCTGTCCTTCGCCCACCTGCACGACCTCGCCGCCGCGGCCGGACAGTCCGGCTGGAAGGCCTGGGCCTACCCCATCTCGGTCGACCTGTTGCTGGTTGCCGCCTGGCGACGGCTGCGCAACACGGGCCCGTCCCGGCTGGCCTGGTGCTGGTTCCTGGTCGCCCTGGTGGCCTCGCTCGGCGCCAACGTCGCCACCGCCGGATTCCTCGACCTGCACCAGCCGCCCGCTCTGCTGCGCCTCGGCGTTGCCGGATGGCCCGCCCTCGCCTTCCTCGGCGGCACGCTTCTCGCCCACTCGCCAACCACGGCCGGGGACCGGGTGCCGGTTCCGCCGGCGCCCGCAGCCCCGGCCCTCGCACCCGATATTCAGCCCGAACCCGCTCCTGTCCCGGAGCCTGCCGCCGCCCTCGCGACCGAGGAAACCCCGGCCCTGCCCGCCTCTGCTGTGGTCCCGGAACCTCCGGCCGTGCCGGTCCCGGCCGCGCTCGTCGCTCATGCCCGCAAGGTCGCCGACGAACACCGCGCCCGCACCGGCCAGGAGATCGACCCTGACGCGCTGCGCGCCCGCCTCGGCGTCCCGTCCCATCTCGCCGACGCGATCGCCGCCCAACTCTCCTGATTCAGAAAGGACTTGAAGCCGTGGGTTTTCTCTTTCAGCGCCTGGTGCGCTACGGCCCCGTGGAGATCGGCCGCGCCCTGACCAAGAGCGGTGACAAGGGCTACATCGCCGCGTGCACGGCCGATCAGTGCGGCTGGTCGGCCGAGTACTCCAGCTACGGCGCCGTCTGCATCGCCGCCAAGGGCCACCGCTGCCAGATCAAGAGCAAGTACGAGAACCGGAAGGGCTGACGCCATGTCCGTGCCGCTCTGGTTCTTCATCGCCTGCCTGGCCGTGGTCGGCGTCAAGACCCTCCGCCCGCCGCTCTGGCTCGTAATCGTCCTGCTCGTCGGCGGCTACATCCTCGCCAACAGCCTGCTCGCCCCGCTCTTCAACCTGTTCGTCAAGTAACCCGCCCCGGAAGGGAGTTCACCCATGCTCCGCCCGAAGATCCAACCATGCCGACACCGACCGGCACGGCCACCCCGCCCGCCGTCGTCGAGCCGACCACCGTCGTCCCGGCGGCCCAGACTTCGCCGTCTGTCCCGGTGGCTCCGGCTCCGGCCTCGGCGCCGTCCCGGCCGGTCGTCCAGCTCACACCCGGCACCGTGATCGCCCTCGTCGGCGGCGGCACCGCCGTCGTCCTGGTCGTCGGCGCCGTCCTCGTCTCGATGCTCCTCGCGGTCGCCATCACCGGCATGACCGTCGCCGTCGTCGCGGTCGTCCTGCGCTCCCTGCTCGCCTCCGAGGCGAAGCACCGCTGACCGGCCCCCGGGCGGCCCTGAAACCGCCAAGTCTCCGCCGCCCGGGCGCCGTCCCTACCCGATCTTTCAACCGGAAGGAACCTCCATCATGACCGGCCCGACCCCGGCCACCACCACGAACGCGCGGATCTGCCCGGACTGCAACGGCTTCGCCACCGCCGCCGTATCCTCCGGCCCCCGCGATACCTCCGGCGACCTGCCCGTCACCGCTGTCGACTGCCCGGCCTGCCACGGCACCGGCACCGTCCCCCTGCGCCCGCGCCTGACCGCCGCGGATGTGGAGGTCGCCGCCTGATGGACACCGCGACCTTCGCGGGCCTGGACCCGATCACCCTCGGCGACGCGCTGCGGGTGGCCGGGCTCCCAGGCTTCGACCGCTGGCAAGACCAGATCCGCCGTACCGGCGGCTGCGCCGACCCCATCCACCTGACCGGCTGGACCCTGCACAAGGACAAGACCACCGGCGAGACCCTGCACCACTACAGCACCGAACGGGAGCCGGGCGGGCGCCTCCGCATCGCGTGCGGCAACCGGCGAGCCTCCCGCTGCCCGGCCTGCGCCTGGACCTACGCCGGAGACACCTACCACCTGATGCGCGCCGGGCTCGCCGGGGATGAGGACAAAGACATCCCGGCGACCGTCCGGGATCACCCAAGGGTGTTCGCGACCTTCACCGCGCCCTCGTTCGGCCCGGTCCACAACCGGCCCGACCGCGGCGCCTGCCGCTGCGGCACCCGCCACCGCGAGGATGACCCCGCCCTCGGCACCCCGCTCGATCCCGCCTCGTACGACTACGCCAGCGCCGTGCTCTTCAACAACCACGCCGGAGAGCTGTGGGTGCGCCTCGCCAACCGGCTCCGCCGCGAGATCGCCAAGCGCGCCGGACTGACGCAGCGCGAACTCAAAGAGGTCTGCCGGGTCTCCTACGGCAAGGTCGCGGAGTTCCAAAAGCGCGGCGCTATCCACTTCCATGCCGTGATCCGTCTCGACGGCCTGGACGGACCCGAGTCGGCTCCGCCGTCCTGGGCCAGCACCGACCTGCTCACCGACGCGATCCGCGCCGCCGCCCGGCACTCCTACACCTCGGTCTCGGTCCCAGCGGCCGAGGACCAGCCCGCTCGCACCTTCCGCTGGGGCCGACAGCTCGACGTCCGGCCGGTCAAGGCGTTCGGGGACGGCTCAGAGCTGACTGAACAGGCGGTCGCCTCCTACGTGGCCAAGTACGCCACCAAGGCTGCGGAAAACACTGGCACCCTCGACCGCCGGATCGGCGAACTCGCCGAACTCGACCGCCACGGCGTCCCCGACCACGCCCGCCGCCTGATCACCGCATGCCGCGACCTCGACGACGTATACCCCGACCGGCGGCTGTGGGCCTGGGCGCACATGCTCGGCTTCCGCGGCCACTTCTCCTCCAAGTCACGCCGCTACTCCACCACCCTCGGGGAGCTCCGCCAGGCCCGCGCCGACTACCGCGCCACCCAGGAACGCGAAGCCCTCGGCCTCGACGAGCGCGCCCCGGACACCGTCCTGGTCCTGGCCGACTGGCAGTACGCCGGCCACGGCCACACCCCCGGCGAATCCGCCCTCGCCGCATCCATCGCCCGGGACATCCAACTCAACCGAGAAACCGCCCGCGAAGCCCAGCTCGGCGAAGGGAGCACAACATGATCACTGCCGTCCGATCACGGAACATGCTCACCCTCGCTGAGGTCTGCGAGGAACTGAGCATCTCGCGTTCGACCTTCTACGACTGGCGTGCCAAGCGGCGCGCACCCCGGTGCATCAAGCTCCCGAACGGCGACCTGAGGATCCGGCGGACCGACCTCGACAACTGGCTCGATGACCGGGAGGACGTCGCCTGATGGAGACGACGTACGACGTCAAGGTCTACAACATCCTCACGTACAAGGGTGCTCGAAAGACCACGTACACGGTGCGCTGGGTGGTTGCTGGGAAGCGCTGGCGCGAGCCGTTCGACACGATTGCGCTCGCTGAGGGCTTCCGCTCTGAACTGATCCAAGCCACCGGCAAGGGCGAAGCGTTCGTCATCGCGACCGGGCTGCCGGTGTCTCATCGCTCCAAGTCGGCGGCAATGAGCTGGTACAAGTTCGCAGTTCAATACGTGGATGCCCGGTGGTCTCAACTTGGTGGCAACAGCCGAAAGAACACCGCCAAGACGCTCACGGCAACCACTCTCGCCCTGCTCCGCGCGCAGCCCAGCCAGTTCAATCCCGTGGCCGTGCGGACAGCCCTGCGTGAGTGGGCGTTCAACGCCAACCGCCGATCGGAAGCACCGCGGGACGTGGTGACCATCCTCCGATGGGTTGAGCGGAACTCCCTTCCCGTCTCGGCCTGGGAGGACCCCGAGAAGGTCGACGACGTCCTACAGGCCATCGACTCCCGGCTCGACGGCAAGCAGGCTGCGGCCTGGTCCCGCAAGCGGCATCGCCGCATCCTCAACGTCGTCATGAAGTACGCCATCCGGCGGCGCATCCTGCGGACCAACCCTCTCCCCAAGGGCAAGGAGGCGATGACCGCCACCAAGACGAGCAACGCCGTGGACAAGCGCAGCTTGATGAACCCTGACCAGGCGGCGGCCCTCCTCGACTGGATCCGTCGACGGCCCCGCGGCGGCAAGCGACTGCACGCCTTCTTCGCCACGCTGTACTACTGCGGACCACGCCCCGAAGAGGCCGTAGCCATGCGCGTGTGGGACGTGAGCCTGCCCGACGTCGACGCCGACGACCAATGGTGCGAGCTGATGATCCACACAGCGACTCCGGAAGTCGGCAAGCAGTGGACCGACACGGGAGAGATCCACGAGCAGCGCGACCTCAAGGGCCGCGCTGAAGGGGACACGCGCGCGGTGCCGGGGCATCCCGCTCTGACTCGCATCCTGCGGCAGCACATCGAAGACGAAGAGCTCAAGCCGGGTGATCTTCTGTTCCAGGGCGAGAACGGCGGCATCCTCGCGGGGTCCGTGATCCGCCGAGCCTGGCGCAGTGCTCGCCGGGCGGTCCTGGCTCCGCACGTCTTCGACTCGCCGACCGGGAAGCGTGTGTACGACAACCGGCACACCCGCCTGACCAAGTGGCTCAACGACGGGATCCCGCCCGCACAGGTGGCCGATTGGGCCGGAAACAGCGTGCCGGTGCTCCTCGCCACGTACGCCCGGTGCGTCGATGGGCAACTTCCTGACTTGAAGAAGCGCCTCGAAGCCGCCGGAGACCTACCCGAGCTGCCTGACCCTGGTTGATCTTCGGCCAAGAACTTCGACACGTATTCGACACGGCGACCCGCAAAAACCCGGTGACAGCCGGACAGCCCCGGAGACCTCCCTTGATCGTTGGGGGAGTGCCCGGGGCTTTGTCGTGCCTGGAGGAAACCTGCTCTGAACAGCAAAAACGCCCTCCCGAAGGAGGGCGGAGACTGGGCGCCCCCGGCAGGACTCGAACCTGCGGCCAAGCGCTTAGAAGGCGCCTGCTCTATCCACTGAGCTACGGGGGCCGGGTGTGTGGCCGCTGTCGTGGGTGCCCGGGTGTGGGCCGATCCGTGACGTTGCCGGGGACAAGGATAGGGCTCCCGTGTCCTTGTCCCTGTTGCTTCGCCTCCGTGGCTCGATGTGGAGGTTCGGTGAAGCGGTCCTGATAATCGCAGGCAGGTACGAATCGTGCATCGCTTTTGGGTCCTCACGCACCGGGTGTTGTGCACTCGTTATGCCTGGAGTGTGCCCGCGTCCCAGTCGTCCCTTCCGTCCCTTGTGTCCTGTCGGCGCGCAGACATGCTCATATGCTTCAGAATTCCCCTAAAATCGGGCATTCTCCGCATGTGGTGACCTTGGACGTACGGCCTCAGCTGCTTGACGCACTCTCCGCCCTGCGCGACGGTGTCGCTGCCGCACGCTTCCCGCTGCCCCTGGCCGGGGCTCCACGCGCGCGTGCCAACCGCGACGAACTGCTCGCACAGCTCGACGACTACTTGGTGCCCCGGTTGCGGGAGCCCGAAGCGCCCCTGCTGGCCGTCGTGGGCGGATCGACAGGGGCCGGCAAGTCGACTCTCGTCAACTCCCTCGTGGGGCGGCGGGTCAGCGAGGCGGGCGTGCTGCGGCCGACCACGCGGACACCGGTGCTGGTGTGCCACCCGGAGGACCATCACTGGTTCAGCGGGATGAGGGTGCTGCCCGACCTCACCCGCGTCTGGGTGCCCCATCAGGACACCGGGGACGACCTGTTGCTCCCCGGAGAGGACCCCGCGCGCGTGCTGCGCGTCGAGACCGCCGACACGATGCCGCGCGGGCTCGCCCTCCTCGACGCCCCCGACATCGACTCCCTGATCGCCGACAACCGCGTCCTGGCCGCCGAACTCGTCTGCGCGGCCGACATCTGGGTCATGGTCACCACGGCCGCCCGCTACGCCGACGCCGTCCCCTGGCATCTGCTGCGCACCGCGAAGGAGTACGACGCCACCCTCGTGACGGTGCTCGACCGCGTGCCGCACCAGGTCGTCTCCGAGGTGTCCCGGCAGTACGGCGCACTGCTCACAAAGGCCGGACTCGGCGACGTACCGCGCTTCACCGTGCCCGAACTGCCCGAGTCCGCCTGGGGAAGCGGGCTGCTGCCGGCCACCGCCGTGGCGTCGCTGCGGACCTGGCTCGTGCACCTGGCGCAGGACCCGGCCGCCAGGCAGCAGGCCATGGCCCGTACCGCGCACGGCATGCTCGACTCCCTCAAGACCCGGCTGCCCGAACTGGCCAGTGCCGCCGCCGCCCAGTACGCGGCGGCCGTGCGCCTCACCAACGCCGTCGAAGGCGCGTACGACAGCGAGCACGCGCGCGTGCGAGGGCGGCTGCAGGCAGGCGCCGTACTCGCCGGAGACGCCCTCAAGCGGTGGCGCGCGTTCCCCCTGGACTGCTCCGCCGGAGAGCTCCTGGACGCGCTCATGGAGAGCCTGGCCACGCTCCTGTTGTGCGCCGTCACCGCCGCCGACGAGCGCATCCGGGAGGCCTGGCGGCGCGAACCCGCGGCGAGCGCCCCGGAGCTGACGGAACAGGAACCGTCCCTGGAGAGCGCCGAGGACCGCATCGGGATGGCCGTACGGCGATGGCGGCGCGAGCTCGAGGAGTACGCCGAGGAAGAGGTCCGCGACCTCGACCGCAACGTCGCCCCGGACCCCGAGGTCGTCGCCGTCCTCGTCACCACCGCGCTGCTGGGCGGCCGCCGGGCGCGTTCGGCCGGGGAAGGGCTCGCCGAGCGGATCGGCGCGCACGGGGCGCTGCGGCTGCGCGACCGGGGCGGGCGGCTGCTCACCGAGCACCTCGACCGGGTCATGCACACCGAACGCGAGCGCCGTCTCGCACCCCTCGACGCCCTCGAGATCCACCCCGAACCCCAGGCCGAACTCATCGCCGCGCTGTCCGTACTGCAGAAGGAGAGGTGACCGGTGACTGCCGTCACAGACGAGGACCACACAGGCCGGGCCGAGCACCCCGAAGAGAGCGCCAAGGGCCTGACGGGAGGGGGCGGAACTGCCAAGCAGGACTCCGGCGAGCGGGAGGCCGGCGTACGGGACAAAGGCGGCCACGCGCGCTTGGTGGACGCCGCCACCTCCCGTCGTACGGACTCCGCGAGCGCCTGGGACGACGGGCTGATCGCGCGGCGCGCGACCGAGGAGAACACCGGGTCCGAGCACGTCCCGGTGGTGGAGACACGGGCGCTCAGCGCCCAGCCGACGGTCCCGCTCACCTACGACCGCCCCCTGCGGTCGCGGCTCGACGCGCTGCGGGAACTCGTGGGGCTCTCCCGCACCCGGCTCGACGGCCAGACGCTCGCCGAGGCCGGACGGGTGCTCGACGAGTCGGCGGCACGGCGCAGGCTCTCCGGGCAGCACACCGTGGTCGCCATCGCGGGTGCGACGGGCAGCGGCAAGTCGCAGCTGTTCAACGCCCTGGCCGGGGTGCCCATTTCGGAGACCGGCGTCCGGCGGCCCACCACGGCGACCCCCATCGCGTGCAGTTGGAGCGACGGCGCGGCGAGCCTCATCGAGCGGCTCGGCATCCCGCCCCGGCTGCGGCGACGCCCGCTGCAGAACCCCGAGACGGAGGCACAACTGCGCGGGCTGGTCCTGGTCGACCTGCCCGACCACGACTCGGCGGCCGTACAGCACCGCGAACAGGTGGACAGGGTCCTGGCCCTCGTGGACGCCGTCATCTGGGTCGTCGACCCCGAGAAGTACGCGGACGCCGTCCTCCACGAGCGCTATCTGCGGCCCATGGCGGGGCACGCGGAGGTCATGTTCGTCGTCCTCAACCAGACCGACCGGCTGCCCGGCGAGGCCACCCACCAGGTCCTCGACGACCTGCGGCGGCTGCTAGACGAGGACGGGATCGCACTGGGCGAGTACGGCGATCCCGGTGCCACCGTGCTCGCGCTGTCCGCGCTCACCGGGGACGGCGTCGGTGAACTGCGCGAGGCGCTCGGGCAGTTTGTGGCGGAACGCGGCGCTCCGGCGCGGCGAATTTCGGCCGATCTCGACGCGGCCGCGGCGGAGCTGCGGCCCCTCTACGCGGCGCGGCGGCGGACCGGCCTGAGCGAGGAGGCGCGGGACGAGTTCTCCGCCCGGCTCGCGGACGCGGTGGGTGCCTCCGCTGCGGGCGAGGCGGCCGAGCGCGCCTGGCTGCGCAACGCCAACCGCGCCTGTGGAACGCCCTGGCTGCGGCTGTGGCGGTGGTACCGGGACCGGTCCGAACCGACCACCGGGCGGGTGCCGTTGCCCACCCAGGCGGACGAGGAGGTCACGGCACGCCAGCGCGTCGAGCAGGCGGTACGGACGCTCGCCGACCGTGCCTCGACCGGGCTGCCCGCGCCCTGGGCCCAGGCGGTGCGCGAGGCGGCCGTACGCGGCTCCCACGGGCTGCCCGAGGCGCTCGACGAACTGGCGGTACGGGCGGGACTGCCGCCTGGCCGGCCACCGCGGCCGGGCTGGTGGCCGCTGGCCGTCATGGCTCAGGTCTCCATGACGCTCCTTCAAGTCGTGGGCGGACTGTGGCTGCTGGGGCAGATCGTCGGATTCATGGCGCCGAACCTGGGGGTGCCGGTGCTGCTGATGGCGGCCGGCATCATCGGCGGACCGATCGTCGAGTGGAGCTGCCGGATGGCGGCGCGCGGACCGGCCCGCCGCTACGGCACCGACGCGGAACGGCGATTGCGGGAGGCGGCTGCCGGGTGCGGGCGGGCCCGGGTGCTGGATCCGGTGGCGTCAGAGCTGCTGCGCTACCGGGAGGTGCGGGAGCAGTACGGGCGGGTGACGGGGGTGGGGAACGGGCCCCGGTGACACCCGGACGGGGCGGTGGGTTCCGGAGGGTGACGGTGAGCTTTTCTGCAGATGATCACTCGTCGGGGTCTTCCTGGGCTCACTCGTCCGGGTGACGGAGTTTTCCACAGGTGGAGGACGGTCCACAGGGCTCGGCGGGCTCGGCCCGACGGAGGCAGTCTGGCGGTGCGGCGATCGCGAAGGACGCGGTCGCCGCGGCAGACGCAGCCGTACGGGACGGGCCCGTAGGCATGTCCGCCCGGCCCCGGCGGCCGGGCGAGGGAGGGGGTCGTGATGAACGAGACGATCATCTGCGCCGTGGGGAACGTGGCGACGAAGCCGGCGTTCCGGGATCTGGCGTCGGGGCCGTCGGCGCGCTTCCGGCTCGCGGTGACCACGCGCTATCTGGACCGCGAGAAGAACGAGTGGACCGACGGCCACACCAACTTCTTCACGGTGTGGGCCAGGCGGCAACTGGCCACGAACGTGACGGCCTCGCTCGACGTGGGCGATCCCGTCATCGTGCAGGGCAGGCTCAAGGTGCGGACGGACGTACGCGAGGGGCAGAACTGGATCTCGGCGGACCTCGATGCGGTGGCGATCGGCCATGACCTCACGCGGGGGACCTCGGCCTTCCGGCGGCCGGGCAGGCCGGAACCGGAGGTGACCGATGCCGCGCCCCAGCAGCCCGAGCCCAACTGGGAGACCCCGCCCGGGGGTTCAGGGGCCGACTCGGCCCAACGGGAGCCGGAACCCGCTGCGGTGACGTGATGTCAGACGGTGCCCCGAGCTGACCGTACTGCGGCTTATCGACGAATGCGTTCCGAACGGTCCAGTGGATTTGTCGATAAGCCCTGCTCATGGGTCGTCTTGGCGATAACGATTCCGAGTCGGATCGCTTGTCCGACGGTATGACCGGCAAGCGCGGTGCGCCGCTTCCATAGGATGCCCGGCGTAGCTCTCGGGGCTTCTGATTCTGCTGGTGGGACCACACCCCCCACGTCAATGGGTCCTGCTCGAAGGGGAGTTTGGTGTTTTCTTCTTTCTCTGCGCCGTCCGTGCGCAGGCGAGGGTCCGTTCGTCTCGCCGCCGCGACACTGGTGTCCGGTCTTGTGGCCGTCGGGGTGCTCACCGGAGCCGGTACGGCCACCGCGGAGGAGACGACACAGAGCCAGGGCGGGGCGACCGCCACCATAGGCGGCCTCAAGACGTACGGCACCGCCGTGATCCACGAGGACACCGGGGACCAGCAGGTCTCGGCAGGCCTGTTCGAGATGTCCGTCGACGGCGGCGGCACCCTGCAGACGTACTGCGTCGACATCCACAACCCCACCCAGCGGGACGCCAGGTACCACGAGACCGCCTGGAGCGGTACCTCGCTGGGCGCCAACAAGAACGCCGGCAGGATCCGCTGGATCCTGCAGAACTCCTACCCGCAGGTCAACGACCTCGCGACGCTCGCGGCGAAGGCGGGCGTCAAGGGCGGCCTGACCGAGCAGGACGCGGCGGCCGGCACCCAGGTGGCCATCTGGCGGTACTCGGACCACGCCGACGTCGACGCCGTCGACCCGCAGGCCGAGAAGCTCGCGGACTACCTGGAGAAGAGCGCGGTCGGCGTGGCGGAGCCCCAGGCGTCGCTGACGCTGGACCCGCCCGCGGTCTCCGGCCACCCCGGCGAACTGCTCGGCCCGGTGACCGTGCACACCAACGCGGCCGGCGTGACCGTGACGCCACCGACGGACGCAGCGACCAGCGGGGTACGGATCGTCGGCAAGGACGGCAAGCCCCTCACCTCCGCGGTCGACGGCAGCCAGGTCTTCTTCGACGTGCCCGAGCACGCCGCAGCCAGCTCGGCCGAGCTCACCGTGCAGGCCTCGACCACCGTGCCCGTGGGCCGCGCCTTCGCCTCCGACACCCGCAGCCAGACGCAGATCCTGGCCGGCTCCAGCGAGTCGACGGTCTCGGCGACGGCCGGCGCGACCTGGGCGAAGGAGGGCGCCATACCGGCCCTGTCCGCGGTGAGGAACTGCGCCAAGGGGGGCGTGGACATCACCGCTGCCAACCAGGGCGACGAGGCGTACACCTTCGAGCTGATGGGGATCGAGCACAGCATCCCGGCAGGCGAGTCCCGGACCGTGACGATCCCCCTGCAGGAAGACCAGCCCTACGACTTCACGATCACGGGACCGGCCGGCCTCCAGAAGCGCTTCACCGGCATCCTCGACTGCAGGACACAGGCCTCCGAGAGCGGCAACGCGACCCAGATCCTCAGCGAACCGAGCCCCGCGACGGTGGGCGGCACGGCCGACGACACCAACCTCGCCGCAACCGGCGGCTCCAGCACGACCCCGTTGATCGCGGGCATCGCCATCGCCCTCGTCGTGATCGGCGGCGCGGCCCTGGTCCTCGTGGGAAAGAAGGACGCACCGACGCAGGACTGAACCCTCGGAGGCAGCCTCTGTACCGACGAGAAGTGGCGCCTCCCCAACACACGCTCCTCCAGGACGTGTTCGGCCGCATACGTGGAGTCCGGCGAGAGGACGGGCAGGATGGACTCATGACGAAGCCATCCGTATCGCCGGCGCCGCACGCCTTCTCGGGCTCGGTGCTGTCCCTGTGGTCGCAGGACTCGGTGCTGTCGATCGGCTCGGTGGGGTCGGTGCTGTCCATCGGGTCCGTCGGATCGGCCCTGTCCGTCGCCTCGATCGGGAGCGCGCTCTCCGTCGGATCGATCGGATCGGCGTTGTCGCTGATCTCGGCCGGATCATGGCTGAGCACAGGGTCGGTGCTGTCCGCGCAGTCCCGGTGGTCGGTCCTGTCCTGGCGTTCCTCCCGTGCGTTCCGGTCGTCCGGTGTGGTGGGCGTGGCAGCCGTAGGTGCCCTGCTGTTGGCTCAACGGCCGCCGAGGGTGAACGGCGACCACTGACAGTGACCATGGCGCCTAGAGTGCAAATCTGCGAGAAGATCTCGGTCAGCGTCTTCCACCGGCGGCGGACACCGACCCGAGAAGGGCCGATCTCGTGATCATCTTTGGCACCAGGGGATACCTGTACCAGCTCGCGATACTCACGCTGGTGTGCGGAGGCTGCGGCAACCCTGCCGCGCACACGCTCAGGAAGCGCGTCACGAAATTCACGCTGTTCTTCGTGCCGCTGTTCCCCGTCTCGACGAGGTACGCGACGCAGTGCACCTTCTGCGGCACCGAACAGAAGGTGACCAAGGAACAGGCCGAACAGCTCCAGACACAAGCCGCAGGCGCTCCCGGCGGTCAGCCCCACGGCCGGCCGCAGCAGCCCCACCAGCACCCCGGAGCCTGAGCGACCGCCGACCCCGACAGCGAAACCCCAGGTCACAGGCGCCCGGCCATATGGGTTACCACCCAAGGCTGGACCTCAGGCAAGATGGGGTGTTTCTGCCGTCGCTAAGGCGCCAAACAGCCCCTGACCAGCGGCGGAGCCGTCGGACAGGGGCCGTCGTGGGGCCGTGGGCCGTCTGTGGGCCGTCAGGCCGCTGCGTGGAGCTCCCGCACCGGCTGAAGGCGCTGGAACACGGAGGAGACGGCAGCCCGCGCTTTCTCGTCGCTGCTGGGCATCAGGTGCGTGTAGATCCGCAGCGTGAATCCGGGGTCGGAGTGTCCCAGGTACGTACTCAGGGCCTTGATGCTCCCTCCGGCCTCTAGGACGACCGAGGCGTAGAAGTGCCTCAGCGCGTGCATGCCGTCGTCCGGAGCGGCGGCGTAGCGCTGGCCCCGCTCCTTGGGCGGGATGACGCCAGCGTGGGCGAGAGCGGGCTTCCACACGAAGTCGTCGAAGTAGCTCCGCCTGATGGCGTTGCCCACGCCGTTGGTGAAGACGAGTTTCAGGGTGACCGCTGGCCCGTCCGGGGTCTTCCAGGGCAACGTGACTGCGGTGGGCGGGAACTGTGCCATGTGCTCACGCAAGCCCGCAGCCACCACCGGGCTGAGCGGCGTGTCCCGCAGCTTGCCCCGCTTGGGCGGGGCGAAGACCAACTTGCCGCCCACCCGCTTGACCTGTTGGCGCACGTGCACCCAACCCGCGTCGAAGTCGAGGTTGTCCACGGCAAGCCCGAGAATCTCTCCCTGCCGGAGCCCGCAGCCCGCGCCGGCGTCCACGGTGGCCGCGTACCGAACGGGAAGTCCCTCGCGAACGCTCAGCACGCGCTCGTTGGTCCAAGGCACGATGAGCCGGTGCTCGGGGATCGGGGGCTTGACGGACTGTGCGTGACAGGGGTTCGACTTGAGCACGCCATCGTCCACCGCAGCGTTGAACACCGCCGACACAGAGTCGTAGATCGCACGGCGGTACGTGCCGTTGGGCACTGCGGAGTTGAGGCGGTTCAACCACGTACGCATGTGCTCGGGCTTGAACGATCCCATCGGACGTGATCCCAGGTGAGGGATCGCGTGCAGGCGAACCCGCCTGTCCACGACTTCCTGACTCACCGGGTCCGTCGTCAGACCGCCCAACCACTTGTCGGCGTATTCGCGAAACGTGATCTTCCCGGCATTCGGATCGATGTACTGACCAGCGTCCATGTCCGCTTCGATCCGCGTCAGCCACTTCTCGGCGAGACGTTTCTGTCCGTCGGGGTAGCTCTTGGACTTCTCGGTACCGTCCGGGCCGATGTAGCGGGCGCGGTAGCGCAGGCCGGTGCCGTGGCGGTCGGTCTTGACGCGGACGGTCTTGCCGGCGGCGTTGGTCTCGGTCTTGTACCAGCGGTCTTGGATGTGGCCTGCCATGTGGGGCGTGGTCCCTTCTGGGCATGGGGTGGGGAGGGCCACGGTGTGGCCCTCCCAGGGGGGTTGGGTGCGGGGTGCGGCAGGCTCAGGCCGCGTCGTCGAGGGCGGTGCGTTCGGCCTCCCACGCCTGTACGGCGGCGGGGTTGAAGCGGAGGTAGCGGCCGACGCGGAAGCCAGCGGGGCCGATGCGCTTGCGTCGCCACTGGTAGACGGTCTCGACGCTCGGCAGCTTGAACATGACGACGAGGTCTTCGGGGGTGAGGTAGCAGTCCGGGAGGCCGCCGCGCAGGATGGCGCGCGGGTCGGTCGGCTCTTCGGTGGCCATGGCTGATGACTCCTCATGTCCATCGGGGTTGGGTGAGGTGTCTTGCGGTGGGGTCTGGTGCCGTCCGTGCAGGGCGGGCGGGGGCCTGCGTCTGTCCGAAGGGCGGATTTCTGCGTCATCGCGTCACGCACGTCATTTGTGGCTCTGACCTGTGGTGATGCGGTGACGCGGGCAGTGCGGGGCGTGTCACAGCGCGGGGCGGGGTTCTGTCACCCGTGACGCGGATGACGGGCGGTGACACAGGTTTCGGCCGTCTGCGTCACCGCTGTAGCCACTGGTCAGCGCCCGGGTTCGGGTGGCTGGTGACGTGGGTGACGCAGGATCTCTTCTCTTAGGAAAGCGACGGGGTGGTGTCTGTCGTGGTGCGGCGCTGCTCAAGACGAATGCGGAGCCGCGCAGCGGCACGACTCTGCGGCGGCACGCCGCCGGAACAACAAGAGGAGCACCCGCGCCGGGCGGGGGTGCTCCTCTTGCTTGTCCGCCCTGGTGGCGGGTCAGAACGCCGCTTCCTGTTGGTGGGGGGCGAGGGCGGGGGCGCGGGTCATTTCGATGTAGCGGGCGGCGCTGGTGCGTCCCCAGTCGATGAGCACGCCGCGTGCGGCGAGGGTCGGTTGCAGCCGCTTGAGGCGGTCGGAGAGGACTTTGCCGGTGGTGGGCCAGCCCTTGGGCAGGGGGCGGCATTCCTCGCCGCTGTAGAGGGTGGTGAGGCAGTGCAGCCACTCCGAGGACGTCATGCGGACTTCCGCTCCCGCGTCGAGTTCGGCGGCGTGCTTGAGGACCGTCTGCGCGAGCAGGTCACCTTCGATGACGTCGTCATTGAGGTCGTCGAGGCTGGCCCGGTAGGAGGCCAGCGAGCCCCAGCCGGTGGCCGCATCGAGTTGCGCGCACAGGTGGGCGAAGTCGGCCATGCGCAGGTCAGTGGGGGTTTCTGCCTGAGCGGCCCGCACCTTGACCGTCAGGTCCAGCAGGGAGCCGAGAACGACGGGGAGGATCTCCGCGTACTCCGCCCACAGCTCCGCCTCGGTCCGCCGTACCCGGGGCCTGACGAGACGCAGCGGGAGGAGGCGTTCGGCGAGGTCGGGCCGGATAACGCCGACGTCGATACCGGTCAGCAGCATGGGGCGCCGGTAGCGGGAGCGGACGACGTCACCATCGGTGAACAACGCGCGCTTGATGCTCTCGGCTCCGGTGACGACGCAGCACATGAGGTCGGACAGGTCCGGGGGCAGGTGGGAGAGGTTGTCCAGAGCGGTGACCCATCCGGCAGCGACGGCCGTGATCATGTTCTCCTCGTCCTTCGGGGCCCGGCGCAGGTCGCCGCTCATCCCCTCGATGACCCGCACGAGCATCCGGCCGCCGGTGGACTTGCCCGCTCCTTGGGGGCCGGTGAGGAAGGGTGCGGGGACGGGCACGGAGGGTTCCAGGCAGCCGATCAGCCAGGCCAGGGCCAGGCATTCGGTCTCGGCGCCGGCGAAGTTGCACAGGCCGAGGAGAAGGTCGATGCCCTTGCCGTTGGTGTCCTTGGCGGGCAGGGGGAGTTCGCCAGTGAGCTGGGTGCGCCGCCAGCAGACTTCCTGCGGGTCGGGGGTGATGATGTCCCAGCCGGTGGGGTGGATGCGGACGGACTTGCCGTCGGTGCGGCCCAGGTCGAGCCAGGTCGCACCGTCGAACCCGGGCGCGACGCGGATGTGGGTGGGCTGTACGTCCTCAGTCAGGGCGAGTGCTTCGATCAAGTCCAACGCCTCCTTGAGTGCCGTGCCGTTGAACACGCCGACCCCGTCCTTGAAGAGGCCGACCATGAGTTCCTGGCGGTGGCTTCCGGTGGTGCCCTGGGAGCGGATGGGTCGGGCTACGGGGTGGCCGTTCTTCTGCGCGTAGACGGTGCCGTCGATGGTGCGGAAGTACCGGAAGTGCGCTTGCGCGTAGTCGGTGATGATCTGGCGGGCCGGAGTCTTCTCGTCCTCGGACACGGTCACATCCCCAGTGCGGTGCGGGCGTTGGTCCACGCGTCCGTGCAGTGCCGCGGGGATTCGCCCTTGGCCTGCGCGGCGGTGAACAGCCGCGCGACGTGGGCGTCGGTGAGGCAGCCGCACCGGCCATGCGTCGAGAGCACGGCGAGGAAGGTGCGGTACACGGTCGCGTGGATGGCGCTACGGGCCTCGGTGATGCGCTGCACCGCCATGGCGATGCCACGGTCCAGGTAGGCGGGGGCGCGGTGTCGGCACTCGCCCTCGCGCCCCCTCAGAGGCACTGTGAGCGTCTGTGGCGCCCTGCGGGCGTGCGACGGCTCCTTTACTGCCAACGACCGCACCACGGCCGGGAGAGGGGCTATGGCGCCCGTGCCGTTTCCGAGCCAACGGGCGTACGCCATAAGGGACTTGATGTCGACGCCGGGCCGTACGGCGTTGGCGGACGGCATGACGCCCTGGTAGATCCAGTGCTCTCCCCGCGTCGTGCGCAGGGTGCGGGTGGCGGGCAGGCTCGCGTGTGCCCACGCGATGGCGTCTGGGTTGTCGAGGTCGACCACGGTCAGCCCTGCGCCTGCGGGGTGGTAGGCGACGGACGCGGCCCGACGCCACGCGGCAGCCCATGCGGGCGAGGCGATCGTGTCAGGGTCGGTGGTGGCAGCGGCCCACGCGTGGCACGGGGCGGGGCACTGGCACGGGCCCGCATTCTTCATGTTCGGCCGGCCACCGCACGCGTTGCCCGCGCAGTAGCGGCAGTTGCCGAACGGCACCTTGCCCCGCAGCGGCAGCACAGGCACTCCGTCAGCGGCGAGGGTCAGCGCCACTCGCCGGATAGGGGTCTGTTGGGTCATGCTGGGAGACCTCCAACAGGTCTGTTGAGGACTGGAGACAAGGGCGACCCCGCGACTTTGGCGAGACGAGGGGGTCGCCCTTGGCGTAGCTAGAGGTCCGTCAGGGCTGCGGTGGGGATCTCGTAGACGTCGAGGACGTCCGTGACGTTGGACCAGTGGTCCGGGGCGTAGCGGATGTATGCGATGTGCACGGCGGTGCCGTCGCGGCCGGTGCACTCGTAGATGTGCACCGCTTCCACGCCGGTCCGGTTGGTGCGGGCCCTGCGGATGAGGCGGCGGACCGTGTCGGCGTTGAGGTGCTCGGGCCGGTAGGTGCGCTCAGCGGTCCGCGTGTACAGCGTCGCTGCGAGCTGCTTGGCCGTCATGTGGGTTCTCCTGCTCTGGGGGTCAGTGCCGGTTGTTGGTCTTGGCCCACACGCCGGTGGTCCGGGTGTGGACGTTGCGCCGGTCCTGGTAGACCGGGCCGGTGTAGTGCTGGTGGACGTCCGGGGCGGGCTTGGCCTTTTTGGCGAGCCGCGCGAGGGCGAGCACCAGGGCGGTGGGGGCGCCGAACACGAGCCCGCACACGACCGGGTCGGCGTACTGGGACACGTACATGAGCACGGCCGCCGTGAGCCCGACCATGGAGACGGTTGCGCCGCCGGTGAGCATGAGGACGCTGGCGTCGGTGGCGCCCTGGCTCATCGGGGGGCGCCCGGGCTGGACGACGGGCGGGGTGGTGCCGTGGGTAGGGACCGGGGCGTCGTCGCGGTAGGTGGTGGGCCGGTAGGCGTCGGCGATGATCCGCCGGGCCTCGGTGGCGGCCTCTTCCTCGGTCAATCCGGCTTCCGGCCGGACGGTGCTGGGGGTGTTGTCGGGGTGCATGCGGAATCCCTTCCGAAGGTGGGGCAGGGAGGCTGAGACACCCCCTTCCGGGGGCGCTGTGGAGGGGGTTTCGGGGGTCTGACCTGGGGTGCCTCCCTGCCTCCCTGAATGATCAATCGTGCAGGTCAGAGCCAGGGAGGCAGGGCAGGGAGGGGTTCAGGGAGTTCTCCCTGCCTCCCTGCCCCGACACCGGTCGCCTCCCTGTCACTGGGAGGCAGAAGCGGAACCCTCGTCGTCGCGGTTGGCGAGGGCGCGGGCGAGGCGGTCGCGGCTGACGACCATGACGCCGTCGGACTTGTACGGCTCGGCTCCGGCGTCGTCGAGGACGCGCTTGAGGTCGAGGAACGACCAGCCGCCGTAGGCGTGCTCGTTGAGCACCGCGAGCCGCTTGAGCACGTCCTTGGTGCGCACCCGCGCCGCGTCGCCGACCACGGACGCGATGTCGGCGAGCGGGTCGCGCTCCTCGCCCTTCTCGATGGCGTGGAGGGTGGTGACGCCGTCGCGCAGTGCCTTGGCGCGGTCGGTGATGGCTTCGGCTGCGTCGTCGTCGATGTAGTGCGTGCGCACCGTGATGGACGACTGTCCGGCCGGGATGGCGATGCCGTCGGAGGCGACGACCAGGGTTCCCCGATCCAGGCCCGGACGCAGCAGGTTGGGGGCCGCGCCGCCGTCGACGGCCTTGTCTCCCAGCGCCATGCGGGCCTGTGACTCGGTGCCCAGCGCGAGGGAAGCGCGGGTGTGGGCGCCCTCGCGGACCAGCTTGGGCAGGTTCTCGTTGGTGGGGTCCTGGGTGCCCTGCCACATGAGGACGTTCACGGCACGGCCCTGGTTGTGGATTTTGCGGACGGCCATGAAGTACCGGGAGTTGGCCTTGGAGCCGCCGTAGGGGCGCTTGTCCTCGTCCTTGGCCGGGCACATGAACGCGACCTGCGCCTCGTCGACCAGCACGATCAGCGGCGGGAACACCGTGCCGGGCGGGGCCTGGATGCGGCGGTTCATCTCCTCGACCGCGCCCTCGACCATCTCCGTGACCTGGATGACGTGCTCGTCGGTCGGGCCCTGGATCAGGATGCGGGCCAGACCGGTGAACATGGCCCAGTCGCCGACGCCCTTCAGGTCACCGATCAGGAACTCGACCGACCTGTCCAGGGAGAGCCACAGCGCGAGGGAGCGCAGGGCGACGGTCTTGCCCTGGTTGGACAGGCCGGTGATGAGCAGGTGGCGCTGATACAGGCTCAGCGCTGCCGCATCGCCGCGCAGGTCCTGGCCCCACGGGGCGCGTCCCTTGGCGTAGTCGGCGGTCATCGTCTCGTCGGTGACCAGCGGGGACGGGCCGATCGGCTCATCCAGCGCCCCGGAGTCGGCGACCCACAGCCGCACTGTGCGGGCGGCCTGCGGGATGGTGATGAACACCTCGTGCTCGTGCCTCGTGAGGTTCTCCGCCAGCTTGCGGCGGCGCTGTTGCACCTCGTTCGTCGAGACCCCGGAGGGAAGCGTGACGTCGACCTCGACACCGCATCCGGCGATCCGGATCGGGCCCAGCATCGAGGCGCCGGCGTCGCCCATCTCCGTGATCGCCTTGCGCAGGGCGGGTACCCCCAGGTCGCGCAGGGCCTTGACGACGATGGACGGGGTGATCGGCTCACCCTCACCGTTGCGGACGTTGTCGGGCAGGGCCCAGGCGGGTGCTGCCTGCTGCTTGCTGCCGACGGCCCACAGGGCGAGCAGGGCCAGCAGCGGGCCGATCGTGAGGGCCGGGCCCCACACGATCTGCACGATCCGGATCAGGGTGCCGATGAACTCGATCACGGCCGCAAGCGGGGTGATGACGTCCTTGACGTCGTGGTTGTTGATGGCCATCACCACACCGAGCGCGACCAGCGTGCCGACGCTCATGCCGACGCCGACCCCGACGCCCTTGGCCACGTCGAGGGGGGAGTGGAGCAGGTCCATGCGGCGGCGGTGGCGTGCGTCGCGGAAGCGCTGAAGGCGCTCCTCCCATTCCTGTGCCACCTCGTAGTTCCCGGCGGCTTCGGCGGCGCGCAGCATGCGTTCGTAGCGGGAACCGGTGCGGCCGTCCCAGGTGCGGCGGGCGACGATCCGGCCCCCGTTGACGGTGTACAGGCCGTGCCGGGCCACGGCGCGCACGGTGGTCTTGGTGGTCTCGTGGGTGACGACCGTGCGCACGGCGCGGCCGGAGCGCACCCACAGCGGCACGGGCTTGGCCGGGGCGGGGTCGGGGACCACGGTCAGCGTGGTCACGGTCGCCTCGTCGGCGGGCGGTTGGGGGTCCTTGTGCAGGTGAACGACGTTCTCGGACATGCTGAAGGTGCTCCTGACTGCCCTGATCCGGGCGGGAGTTGAGAGGGAGTGCCGGGGTGGCCGTGGCCGTGGCAGGGGCGGCAACCCCGGCGGGCGAGCAGGACGCGGGCTCTAGCGGCGGGGCGTGCGGGTGTTGCGGTGCTGTGTGGCCAGCGCCTCAGCGCGCGCTCGGCTGTCCACGGGCGGGCTGAAGCTGCCGCAGGAGCAGCGGAAGGTGTACTTGTAGCGGCCGAAGCGGCCTTCCTGCAGCACGGTGGTGCGGTGATTCCAGCTCATCGAGATCCTCCGAAGCGGGCGATCGTGGCGGTCAGCGGCCGTACCGAGGGGGGCGCCTCAGAACCACTTCGATTCCTTCTTGGGCTTGGGCGCCCGGCGGGGGTCGTGGCCGACCTTGCGCAGCTCGTTCGCGGTGAAGCCGCCGGAGTTGGCGGTCAGGAATCCGGGCAGGCCGTGCACGGCCCACAGGCCGTTGAACGGCGGGGCCTCGTCGATGATGTAGCCGCGCTTGCCCACCAGGCGGGAATCCCGCTCACACGAGACGATCTGGACGATGTCACCGGCCTGGAACATCAAAACCACCCCGAAGACTTCTTGGCGGCCTTGGCGTTGGCGGCCTCGGTCACGATGCGCTGCCGCTCGCTCTCCAACGCGGTCAGCTCGGTGGTCAGCCGGATCTGCACGGCGTTCCACACGTTTTCCAGGGCGCGTTCGGCGCGGCCGGTGCTCTTGCCGCGGGTGACCCGGTAGGAGCCGCCGATCACGGCGCGGGCGACCTGGCGCCGCTCCTGGCCGGTCAGCGGCCACATCTCCTCGTTCTGGACCGCTTCGATCTTGCGCTGTGTCCGCTGGATCTCCTTGTCCAGCCGACGAGTGTTGGGCTTGCCCATGCTCAACTCCCCTTCTGGGAGGCTTGGTTGGCGTCGATGCACATCCCGCACAGGCCGTAGCGGCGGGAGATGCAGTAGCTGTAGGTGATCCGGCAGGACGGGCACGTTTGGCGGGCGAGCATCGCCAAGGCGAGGGCGCCCCACTTGCGCGACGTCATCGGCCGCACCGGCAGCGCGCGGTCCTCGCGGTACAGGTAGGCGACCCGCGGTGTGCCGGTACGGCGGTTGATCCGCATGACCTGCGCCTGTATCGGCTGACCACCCGGACGCAGGCCGCGAGCCCGTAACTGCCGTCGCGTGGCATACCCGTCCGGGGCCAGCTTCCAGGGATAGGTGGGCACGCCGTGGCGGGCGCCGTTGGGGTCGAAGCACTTGCCGTAGGCGGCGGACATCAGGCCGCCACCACGCGCTTCCACGCGGCCCTCAGGCGTACCTCGGAGGCGGAGTGGCCGGCCGCCCTAAAGCGGGTGGCCATCTCGCGGTACGACAGGGTCGGGGTCTGGCTGTGGCGGATCTCGTCGACCAGCGCGTCAAGCGCCGCATCCGTGAGCGCGGGCGCCGTCTCCAGCGCCGCTACCGGCTCCACGGGGCCCCACACGGGAAGCTCCCAACGGGCCGTGACGTCGGGCGTGACGGGGGTCGTCACGCTGGTCAGCGCCCTGCCGGTGCCCTCTCCCTGACGGGCCGTCTCCAGCGTCGACCACGCCCCGGCGAGGGTCTTGGCGGTCTTGGCCTGGACGCGGGCGACGCGGGCGCCAGCCTGCGTCACGGCCGTCAGCCGGGTCTCCTCCGTGACCGCTTCCGCCCGTAGCCGGGCGCGGGCCACGGCCGCCTCGTCGCGGGCTTCCTGCTGGATGCCCCGGATGGCGTCCAGGGCGAGCGGGGTGAGCGCGGTGCGCTCCCACAGTCCGTGGACCAGCCACAGCGCCTTGGCGGCGATGGGCAGCCAGGCGACTGCCAGCCACGCGGCGGCGGAGTGCTCGGCGGTGAGCGCGTGCGCCACGAGGACGCCGGAGGCGACCAGGCCGAAGGACCAGCCCACGGCGGTCACCGTGCGGTTGTGGTCGCCCTGCGCCGCAAGCCTGCGCTCGTAGGCGAGGGTGGCCAGCCAACCCCCGTCGATGCCGAGACCGACGACCAGGGCGACGGGCCACGGCACGGCCGTGCCCAGCCACATCACGACCACGGCCAGGGTGAGCACCATGGACACCGCCGTCATCGCCACGGCGGGCAGCACCGTCTTGGTGTTCTTGGCGTTCACAGCGCACCTCCGGCGGTGAGCAGCAGCGCGAGGATGAGCAGGGCCCCACCGGCCTGCGTCAGGTCGACCGCGCGGCGCAGGCAGGTGAACTTGGCGACCGCGAGCCGGGACAGGCCCGCGATGTCGGCGGCCAGGTCGCCGCCGTTGACGGTGGCGGTGATCTCCTCGGCGGTGAGGATGGCCCACAGCGGGAAGCCGTGCCGACCGGACAGGTTTGGGCGTACCGACCGCAGCAGCAGTCCGGCCGCCGCGACCAGCAGCGCCATCCCCGCACTGCCCACCACGTACGCGGGCCCGTTCAGGGGCAGGTCGCGGGCGATGGACCAAACTCCGGCCAGCACCGCGCCGACGAACGCCAGCAGCAGCGCGGTCTTGTTGTCGGTGCGGGCGATCTCCGCCTTCACCTCCGCGTGCGCGGCGGTCAGCTTCTGCTCGGTGGTGCTCATGCGGCACCGCCCGTGGCACCGGAGGTGCGGTTGGCCAGGGTCAGCCGCTCGGCGAGCACCCGACGGTGAGCGCGGCGGATGCGCCGCGCGTCCAGCTCGCTCGGGGTGCGGTCAAGGGTGATGATCACGGCGTCGAGCAGGTCGACGTCCGCGAGGATCGCGGGCATCTCCTGCTCGATCGCGTCCAGCTCCGCATTCGTCGGTTCGATCCAGTCGGCGAACGCGGTAACAGCGTCCTGAACAGTGACGATGTGGTCCATTGGGTCGTGGTTCCTCTCAGCAAGGCAACGGCCCGAACAAGCGGCCCCGGAGTTGCACCTCCGGGGCCGCGCGCCGTTGAAGTCGGAACATCCGGCTCCCCTCGGCACTGCTCGTACGAGACGAGCAGTGGAGGCAACCGGCCGCAGCGTTGAGCTGCGGAAAGGTCGGATTGCACTGAACTCGCACGCAGGTCAGGACCTGCGCACGTCGCCCGCCTAGCAACAGGGGGCGGTTTCTCTCAGCACTCTGTTGAGTTCTCAAGTAACTGACGCTTCCTTCGTACTCACCCCTCCGGGCTTTCCTCCGGGCGTTCCTCCGTACAGCCATGGCGCCCTAGGGCGCTCTGATGCGCTTCACTGTGACACCGGGCCGACGGCCCGTCAAGCCCTGTCACTGATGCGCCCTAGTGCGGTCGCCGTGACCTTGGTACGGTGACTGGGTGCCGATCAGCAGAGATGCCCCCAGTCCGCTGCACCTCCAGATCGCAGAAGACCTGCGGCAGCGAATTCGTGCTGGCGAATTTGAACAGAAGAGTTTTCCTTCACTCCGGTCTCTCGCTAAGTACTACGAGACCGCGCAGGTCACGGTGCACGATGCCGTCAAAGCGCTACAGCAGGAGAAACTAATCATCTCCGTAAGCGGCAAAGGAACCTTTGTCCTCCCCGTGGAGGAGAACGCCTCAGCCGCAGCGAACGAAAGCGGAAACCTAGAAGAGCAGGTTGCTTCGTTGCGCACAGAGCTCGAAGATGTAAAAGAACGCCTTAGTCGACTCGAAGGAAGTACGAGTCAGAGTAAAGGCCTCTGAACTTTGGGTGATTGGGTCTCCGTCTCTTCATGGGAAGAGTCAATCGCAAGACTCGGCAACTCAACATGAAGCGAGAGTGCAGCCGCAGTGCAGCCGCAGTGCAGACCGCTGACAGGAGGGGGATCCCGTGGACGTCGTTGACACATGGACCGGCCAGCACGCAAGCGCATTGAAAAGGGCGTTGCGCGAAACTAACGAAGGGTTCGCCGATCTCCTCGGAACATCCGTCAGGACTGTCGCCGGATGGAGCGCTAACCCACGGTTGGTCCCGACAGCGGAGATTCAGCGCGCCTTGGATACGTTGCTTTTTCAGGCAGCGGCCGACGTCAAGGCGCGGTTTGCACTACTAGTCGGGAGCCGCCAACCAGAGAGCACAAACCAAGTCACTGCGCGTCATCCAACGCCTGCGCAGCAGCGCTTGGCGGAAGACCCTCACATCGCCGCGGGCTTGGCCTGGCTCGAATCGAACTTTGATTGGGCGCCCGGTAGCGCGCGAGAGCGAGTCGCCGACGAACTTGCCGCCTTAGACTCAAACGCCTTGAAAGCGCAGGCTCATCGAAATGCGCAGGTGACTCGGCAGCAGGCCGCTGAGGCTGCACGGCGCTACTACCGGGCAGGGTTTGGTCAGTGGCGCCCGTACACAGCGCAGGTAGCTGGCCAAGAGCACGCGACAACCATTCTGACGCAGGATGCATGGCTGGACCTGGGGCAGCCAGTAGGCGGCGGGCAGGACGACTTTCGGTTTCACCCCAACACACGACGTGGAATGAAGATTACTCGGGGCGTGGCGGAAGAAGCAGCGCGAAGTTTGGCTGAATCACTTGAAAAGGGCAGTCAGATCGTCAACTCTGAGATTTACACTCTGACTTCATTGGATATCCGCCCGGGGGTCGTGGCTGGCAGTGTAGGTGTCATCGATTTTGTTGAATTCGCCTTGACGCTCAACCTCTTGGAGGGTGAGCTTATGCGGTCAATCGCCACTCAAGGGACCGACCGGCCACTAGCCATGCCAATAAGAGACGAGCTTCTGCCCGATGTGCCAACGGTCTTGGATTTCGCCGGGCGAATTTGCGCAGGCGGAGCCCTGGCCCTAACTGCGATTGCACGACCCCGTGGACGCGGCCACGACCCTGACTACCTCCTCCTGATTCAAGAGCGGTCCGGCAGTGTGCTCAATGCGAACCGTCGACTAGCAGTAATCCCCAAAGCGTTCCACGGGCCGTTAGCTGACTACGGCGAGGATGCTCGCTTTTCCGCAACGCTTGAGCGGGAGATGGAAGAGGAGCTCTTCGGGCGAACCGATGTGGACTCTACTGTCGGCGATCAGCTCCATGCAGATCCGATGCACCCAAGCCTTCTCTCCGACCCAATGCGTTGGCTCATGGACCGGCAAGGCAGCGATGCGTGGCGGATGGAGTCCACGGCTGTGGGGGTCAACCTCGTGAGCGGAAACTATGAGTTCGCGAGCCTAATCGTCATCGATGACGAAGAGTGGTGGGTCAAGTACGGCGGTCAGGTTAGAGCCAACTGGGAGTCAAGCGGACTGCATCGCTACTCTAGCCTCGATACTGTGCGACTCGAGGCGTTGGCGCTCGACCCGCGCTGGAGTAATGAAGGATTCTTCGCGTTCACCCAAGGATGCCGACGGCTTGCCACGATCGGCGGCCAGCGTGTTCGGATGCCTTCCATCGAATTGGAGTCGTAGATCATGGCTGACAACTGGTACACGGGCAACGCGAACTCTGATGCCGACCAGCACCGCGGCTGGCTTCTGGGCCACTTCATAGACCCCAGCAGGAGCGCAGTGCGTCAGACGGGAGCACTAGAGGTGAAGTGGGGTATCCATCCGGCCGGCGAGAAGCGGCCGGAATGGGTAGCCGATGATCAGCGGACTGCCATGCTCCTCCTGGTGAGCGGCAAGTTCCGCCTAGACCTCAGTGTGGGAAGCGTCACGCTGGAGAAGCAGGGCGACTATGTGGTGTGGGGACCCGGAATCGACCACTCGTGGCAGGCAGAGGAAGACTCTGTAGTCGTCACCGTGCGCTGGCCGTCCGTCGGCTGACGCGAGCATGCGGCGCGCGAGGATGTGAGTCTGCCGCGGCACGAGGTCGAGCAGGTGGTGAAAAGGGTCGTGCGGCACCCCAGCCGGAGGACTGACGGAGCTACTCCGGGCCACACGGCCAGCGTGCGGGCTTCGACCTCGTCGACCAGCGAGCAGTTCAGAGGGCCCTTACCGAGTCGGTAAGGGCCCTCTGGCGTTGCTGCGTGTCTATGGCACCGACTTCCTCAACCTCTACCTGATGGCATCCGTGAGTCTCTACACTCGATGCGTTGAGGCCGGAGCAGGGGGGCTCATGACCAACAGGGACGACGACACCGAAGCAGACGGTAACGGCACCGCCGATAACAGCCCGTGGTTCTCAAACACGCAGGCTGACGTGATCTTCGGTGACAAGGTGGTCCAGATTGGCAATTTCAATAGAGGCGAAGTCAGAGTTGAGTCTAAGGGGACGGATCACGCGGCTCAACGTCAAACCTTCCTATTCGATTTTCTGAGGCAGGCCCTAAAACAGGCTGAGACGACATTTCGACTCAGCGTTGCATTCATGTCTGGCGGTGCGATCATCCTTCTGGTGGGCGGGGCACTTGCCCTCGCTAATGCTGGCAACCAGGAGTGGAGCTACCTCCCAGTGCTTACATCGTTGAGCGGGTTGTTGATCAGCTCTTGCGGAGGGGCATTCGCCCTTCACTCGAACCGAGCCCGAAAGCATCTGACGGAACAGGCGGAGCGCATCCATGGTGAGATGCGCGCCGACCTGACGTTGGAGCAGACGCTCAGCTTGATTGATCGTGTCGATGATGTTGAACTACGGGACAGGTTGAAATCAGTAGCTGCGATGAGATCTCTGGGATTCATGCCAGAGGCTTCAGATGTGGCTGATCGAATCTTGCCGCCACGTGATGAAAGCGGCAGAGGCGTTATCGAACCGCCGCCACGGAACTAGGCACTGCAAACTCTTGCGCCGTGAAGCGAACGTCTCCCGGCTAGGGAGGGGGGAAATTCCTACTGCTTGGAATCCGCACCGCAGGTGATCTCTGTGGCTCCGTCACGTCCGCGTCAGCCATGTCGATCAGCATGCTGAAAAGCCAAACGAGCCGAAGTGAGCGCAGGGTTCCCAGAATGAGCAAGCCTTCCATTAGCCATCCAACGAGGCCAACCGTTTTTGCACCATCCCGCATTAGAGCCAATAGACTTCCCGCAGAAACGGCGAGCATGGATACAAGAATCCCTGACCAGTTCTTGCGTAAGCTCGCACCAAATCGGCGTCTCAGTTCTAGCATCCTCCTGCCATTCGCCGTTGCGTATTGGCTAATGGCAGCCGTGCCGAACCCTCCGATGAGTGCAGATATCGAAGCGGTCGTCATGTAGATGTCGCCACGGCGATCGTGGTCGATTCCTCGGAAGATAGAAGAAGACGCGCCGTAATACGTAAAGGCTGCATGGACGGCTGTTGCTACTAGAGACAGTCCCCAGTCAACTATCGGATGCTCGCTCCACATACTCGCTAGACGTCTGTAAATATCACTTGGCCGCAACAAGGTCTACCCCCCACTGTCGGAGCCCACGATAGAGCTACCCACTGACAGCGGCCTTGAGGTCGTCCTCGTGCTCGCGCGCGGCCTCCATGATGGCCTGCACGGCTACGGCATGACGCGGTCGGGACTCGTCGTCGAGGACTTCGACTCGCTTCTTCGCTGTGACGTGGTGCTTGAGGAAGTCCAGAGCCTCCTCCTTGTGGTGCCCGTCCGGCGTAGGCGACGTCACCAGCGCGCGAGCTCGATCGATGCTGCTCGGACCTACAAGGTAGCCAAGCCCGGAAACGAGACTCACGGCATCATCCTGAAGGCGCCTGTGTCCGCGCGCTCGGGAGGTCGGGCCGCCCCCTCCTCGCTTAGGCACTTCTACCTTGATGGTGATTCGATGGTCTGCATAACGCTCTCCTGCCTCTCTGCTGAAGCCGAACAAGGAGACACCATCTTGGGGCATCCAAGCAGGGTTCGGGCGGAAGGTGAATTCCACGTTATGCACGGCTGAGGCGTTTTCTAGCTTTTCCCAAACGCTCTTGGAGATCACGGGCCACAGTGCCACATCATCTGTGGTTATTCCGCATGCGTTCATCCAGCGCTGAATAGCCGACGCTCTTGGTGCTGACTGGTTTCCATGCATCACGCCAATAATGTTGGCGTAGCTCAAAAAACAGACCGTGCTGGTGTCGATGAAGCCTCGATTGCCCTCAAGGCGGAGTTCTTCGATGTGGCCGTGGTCGAGGTCAACAGTCTGCATGTTGCCTGCGCCGATGCGCCCCACGATCAGATGCATTTGATTGAAGTAGGCGACCGATTCGCCGATATACGTGTCACCATCTGGATCGGTGAACGTTCTGTGTGCGGCGGTCCGGTGAAGCATGCCTTCTAAGGCTAGCTGCCAATCGACGTGCTCCATACGAGGGTTGTGGTCGTCTTTTCCTCGGACTACCTCGAAAAATGAAACGGTGCGAAAGCGGCTCTGAGTCAAGGTCCCCCCCGGGCGCCTAGCGAAGATTCAGCGTCCGTATCGTACGCCGGGAGTAGCGAATCTGACGCCGTGTCTGTTGCCGACGAGTAGTGGTCCGCACTGGTAGCTGGGGGGCCTCCGTGGGGTGATCGCCGGACTCTAGGCTTGAGCTCCAGGTCATGGGCGACGTGCGGCGCGGTCTGTGCCTCGTCGTGCCCTGAGGGCACAACGGCCTCGCGCGGGTTCAACGGCAACCAACGCCAGCAAACGCCATTTGGCCTGGTCAGCGACTTGGCTTGACAGTCCCCGCAGAGAATGCGGGAGAGGGCGGCACCCCCGCACAGGGTACGGCCCTCTTAACGGCACGAGGTCATGACGGCGATCGCCGCGGTGCTGGTACGGCGGATACGTGGCCGGAGCCGGGAGGCTGGGACGTCGCCGGGCGGGTAGCGGGTCTTGACCACTCCCCGAGCAAGCACGAGTCTGAGGGGCTCAGAGCGGCGAGACCCGGAAGCCGTGTCCGGGTCTCTGATCTGGCGCTTTGCGGGTCAGGTCGGGCCGTCTGTGGGCCGTCCGAGGGTGGCCAACGACGACAGACGACGACCGGCAACGACAGGTACCGGGCGCGTGGCGGACCGTTGCGCCCCTGGTCAGAGCCCCTCGGCCATACGGGTTTCCCCCCAGGGGTGGCAGTCAGGCAAGATGGGGTGTATCTGCCCACTGCCAGATTTCAAGCTGCCGGACGGTTTCTCTTGGCTGAGTACATCTACACCATGCGCAAGACGCGCAAGGCAATCGGCGACAAGGTCATCCTTGACGACGTTTCGCTGAACTTCCTGCCCGGCGCGAAGATCGGTGTGGTCGGCCCGAACGGAGCCGGTAAGTCGACCATTCTGAAGATCATGGCGGGGCTGGAGCAGCCGTCGAACGGTGACGCGTTCCTTTCGCCGGGCTACACCGTGGGCATCCTGCTCCAGGAGCCGCCGCTCAGCGAGGACAAGACCGTCCTGGAGAACGTCCAGGAGGGCGTCGCCGAGGTCAAGGGCAAGCTCGACCGGTTCAACGAGATCGCCGAGCTGATGGCCACCGACTACTCCGACGCGCTGCTCGACGAGATGGGCAAGCTCCAGGAGGAGCTGGACCACGCCAACGCCTGGGACCTCGACGCCCAGCTCGAGCAGGCCATGGATGCTCTCGGGTGCCCCCCGGGCGACTGGCCCGTCACCAACCTCTCCGGTGGTGAGAGGCGCCGCGTCGCGCTCTGCAAGCTGCTGCTGGAGGCTCCCGACCTGCTGCTGCTCGACGAGCCCACCAACCACCTCGACGCCGAGTCGGTGAACTGGCTGGAGCAGCACCTTGCCAAGTACGACGGCACCATCGTCGCCGTGACCCACGACCGGTACTTCCTGGACAACGTGGCCGGCTGGATCTGCGAGGTGGACCGCGGCCGGCTGCACGGCTACGAGGGCAACTACTCCAAGTACCTGGAGACCAAGCAGACCCGTCTCAAGGTCGAGGGGCAGAAGGACGCCAAGCGCGCCAAGCGGCTCAAGGAAGAGCTGGAGTGGGTGCGGTCGAACGCCAAGGGACGGCAGGCCAAGTCCAAGGCCCGTCTCGCGCGCTACGAGGAGATGGCGGCCGAGGCCGACAAGATGCGGAAGCTGGACTTCGAGGAGATCCAGATCCCGCCGGGCCCGCGGCTCGGCAGCATCGTCGTCGAGGTCACCAACCTCAGCAAGGGCTTCGGCGACAAGGTCCTGATCGACGACCTCAGCTTCACGCTGCCGCGCAACGGCATCGTCGGTGTCATCGGCCCGAACGGCGCCGGCAAGACCACGCTCTTCAAGATGATCCAGGGTCTGGAGACCCCGGACTCCGGCTCCATCAAGGTCGGCGAGACCGTCAAGATCTCGTACGTCGACCAGAGCCGCGAGAACATCGACCCGAAGAAGACCCTCTGGGCCGTCGTGTCGGACGAGCTGGACTACATCAACGTGGGCCAGGTCGAGATGCCGAGCCGGGCGTACGTGTCCGCCTTCGGTTTCAAGGGCCCGGACCAGCAGAAGCCCGCCGGCGTCCTCTCCGGCGGTGAGCGCAACCGCCTCAACCTGGCGCTCACCCTCAAGCAGGGCGGCAACCTGCTGCTCCTCGACGAGCCGACCAACGACCTCGACGTCGAGACCCTCGGCTCGCTGGAGAACGCGCTGCTCGAGTTCCCGGGCGCGGCCGTGGTCGTCTCCCACGACCGGTGGTTCCTGGACCGAGTCGCCACGCACATCCTCGCCTACGAGGGTGACTCCAAGTGGTTCTGGTTCGAGGGCAACTTCGAGTCGTACGAGAAGAACAAGATCGAGCGGCTCGGACCGGACGCCGCGCGTCCGCACCGCGCCACCTACAAGAAGCTGACCCGGGGCTGATCGATCTTGCGTCACATCTACCGCTGCCCCCTGCGCTGGTCGGACATGGATGCGTACGGCCATGTCAACAACGCGATCTTCCTCCGGTATCTGGAGGAAGCCCGCATCGACTTCCTGTCCCTGCGGGGCAAGGAGTCCAGGCAGGGGTCCGTGGTGGCGCGCCATGAGATCGACTACAAGCGGCAGCTCGTGCACCGGCCCGACCCGGTGGACATCGAGCTGTGGGTCACCGAGATCAGGGCCGCGTCCTTCACCGTCACCTACGAGGTGAAGGACGAGGACCTGGTCTATGTACGGGCCTTGACCGTCGTCGTGCCGTTCGACTTCGAGACACAACGGCCGCGCCGGATCACCTCGGAGGAGCGGGAGTTCCTCGAGGGGTTCCGGGACGACACCGAGGAGGAGGCCGTCGCCGCATGACGGTGCTCCACCTCGCCGACGAGGGGGAGGCGGCGGACCTCGCGGCCTTCCTCTCACGGCTGCTCCACTACGACCGCGGTGCCGCGGTACGCCTCCAGGCCGCCGGGACCGCGCTCGCCGTCTTCGGGCGCCCGCCGTCCTTCGAGGTGCTCGCGATCCGCGCGGTGCGGCTCGCGAAGCCGTACGAGAAGGGGCTCGACGTCACGCTCGACGTGACCGTGTCCGCCGGTGAACTCCTGGAGACGGTGGACGAGTCGGCCGCGACGGCCGGCGTTCCGGCCGCGGTCACCGGGCCGCCCTGGGCGGGCGTCCTCCCGCCGCGCGGCGGCTGGCGGCCCGAGCCCGGGCTGCCCGCGCCCGATGCCCTGCGGGCCATGGTCGGCGCGGCGGTCGCGGAATTCCGTTCCCGTACGGGGGAGTTGGCGCCCGAGCTGCGCACCCGCGCCGAGCTCGACCGCATCGGACGGGAGATCTGGTCCCGGACGGTCGGCAACACACACCTCCCGGTACGGGCCGCGCACGCGGCACAGTCGCTCGGGTTCCTCCGCTCCACGCAGGGCGCCGGGGGCCTGGCGCTGGTCTCGTCGGGCGCCTGGCTGCGGCTGCGCACGCCGTACGGATCGATTGCCGTCCGGCGTACGGGACTTGGGGCGCTGGACGTCAGCGTCCGGTAGTCGTCCGACCAGGGCCGCCGGTCATCCGGCCGGCGGCCACAACGCGGCGGTGAGTCCGAAGCCGATGACACCCATCGGGGTCGTCAGGGTCGTCCAGGTGTGACGCCGCTCGCCACCAGCACTCACGTGATCAGTCGCTGTCGTCCGGTCGTACGGCGATGTGGTCCGGCTCCAGTTCCAGGGCCACGCGGTCGCGCATGCCCAGGGCCTCGGTGTACTCGGCGGGGAGCTGGAGGCGGCCGGCGCGGTCGAGCATCGCGTACTCGCGGGCGACCACCGTTTCGTGGCCGGTGGTCGCGTCGACCTCGCTGCGGCGCAGGACCTCGGTGGAGGTGCGGCCGTCGCGGATGGCGACCGTGCGGCGGACCTCGTCGGCGACCGCCTGGTCGTGGGTGACGATGACGATGGTGGTGCCCAGGTGCTCGTTCGCGGTGCGGAAGGCGGCGAAGACCTGTTCCGCGGTGTGGGAGTCGAGTTCGCCGGTGGGTTCGTCGGCGAGCAGGACCGCGGGTTTGTTGGCGAGGGCCACGGCGATGGCGACGCGTTGCTGCTGGCCGCCGGACATCTGGTGGGGGCGGCGGTCGCGGCAGTCGGCGATGTCCAGCAACTCCATGAGTTCCAGGGCGCGTTCGGTGTGCAGGCGGCGCTCTTTCCGGGCGCCCGCGAGTTGCATCGGGAGGGCGATGTTCTGGGCCGCGGTGAGGTAGGGGAGGAGGTTGCGGGAGGTCTGCTGCCAGACGAAGCCGACGGTGGTGCGGCGGTAGGTCAGGCGGTCCTTCGCCGTCATCGTGAGGAGGTTGTGGCCGGCTACGCGGGCGGTGCCGGCGGTGGGGGTGTCGAGGCCCGCCAGGATGTTCATGAGGGTGGATTTGCCGCTGCCCGATGCGCCTACGAGGGCCATGAGTTCGCCCTCGTGGACGAGGAGGTCCAGGCCTTGGAGGGCCTGGACCTCTGTGCCGTCCGTGGTGAAGATGCGGACGAGGCGGTCGCAGGTGATGAGGGCGTCGTGGCCGTAGGTGGGGCGGTTGCGGTGGGCTGCGGCGCGGTTTGCCAGGTCGGTGAGGGTGGGATTTGCCGGGGGCATCGGGGTCTCCTGGGCATCGGCTCGGTGGACAGTGGCCCGGGGCGGGGGTTGCTGTGGGGGTGGGTGCGCTCGCCGGCGCCGGCGGGGTGCCGCTCTCTTTGGGTCGGGTGCCGCTCTAAGCGGCACGATCGCCCGCAGCTAGGGTGGCGGGGCAGCTGTGGCGGTTGCGGCGGCACGACTGCCCGAAGCTAGGGCGGTGCGCCCCCCGTCCCCTGTCTCATCTCGCGTCCCCCGCCCTCAGCTCCGCCACCGCTCCCCGCCGCCCCGTCCACCAGGCCTGAACCCCCGCAACCCCCACCGTCACCAGGACGATCGCCGCCGCCGGGACGACCAGCGACATCGCATCCGTTCGCAGCACTGCATCCGTCGCCGGTGCTCGGGCCGAGGCCAGTGCGATGGTTGTCAGGTCTACGCCCGGTGACAGGAGCCGGATCGTCGCCCAGCCCGTGAGGGTGCCACCGGCCGCTGCCAGGACCGCCTGGGGCAGGGACTCCAGGATCAGCAGGCGGCGGCCCTGGGTGCGGGTCAGGCCCATGGTGCGCAGGCGGGCCAGGAGGGCCGTGCGTTCGGGGGCTGTGCGGAGGAGGGACACTAGCAGGGCCAGTACGGCGTAGCCGGCGCCCGCGGCGACCGCCGTCGTGTAGACGCGTTCGGCGCCGGTCTGGAGGGGGGAGTCGGCGTATCGGGCGCGTTCCTCGGTGCGTAGTTGTACGTCCGCCGAGCCGGGCGCCGTTCTGCGCAGGGCGGGCCCGTTCAGGTGGGTGCCGGTCAGCAGCAGTGCGGTGGGGAGCGACGCCGGTCCGTTCAGGCCGGCGCGGTCCACGACCAGGAAGTTGTCGCCGGTGACGGCAGGGGTGCGGTCCCGGACGACGGCGATGCGGACGGTGACCGTGGTGCCGTCCTCCAGGCGTACCGGGAAGGGCCGGGTGCCGTAGGTCCTCGCCACCGCAGGGGAGGCGAGTGCCGGGAGCGCGCCGTGGCCCGACTTCTCCCTCAACTCCCCTTCGGGGAAGGGGCCGAGGCCCGTCCGGCTCGTCAGTTCCGCGTAGTCCCGCGGGTCCACCCCCGCCAGCGGCACCGACCGGGTGAGGTCGGTCGGCTTGGCCTGGTACGTGATGCTCACGACCGCAAGCTGCTGTACGCCGGGCGTCCGGCGGATCCGGTCCGGCAGACCCGGCGGCAGCGGGGACGTCGTCTCGATGCGGGCGTCGGCGCCGACCGCGAGAAGGGCCGCCTGGTCGCGGGCCTCGCGTACGCCCGCGAGGACCGAGCCGCCGAAGGCCGCCGTGGTGAGGGCGGTGAGCAGGGCCAGCAGGGGCAGCACCGCTGAGGCGGAGGTGCGGCCCGCCCGGGCCAGTGACAGGTGGCCCAGGGCGCCGCGCAGCCGGGCCGCCGGACGGGCCAGGCCGCGCAGCGGGAGCGGGTAGAGGCGGACGAGCATCAGGGCTGCGACCACCCCCACCAACACCGGTGCCAGCGCGGTCAGTTGATCGCCTGTCGTGCCCCGCCTGCGCAGTGTCTCGACCGCGCCCAGGGCCACCACGACCAGGGTGAGCTCGGCGACCGTACGGCGTCGGGACGGCCGTACGGAGGTCACGTCCGCGCGGCCGCCGTGGATACGGACGGCCCGGTGCACGGCGGCCGCCCGCAGGGGCAGGGCCGCGCAGGCGACCGCCGTGACCGTTGCCGCCGCGGCGATCGCGTAGGAGGCGCGGCCGCCGGGGAGCGCGAGCAGGGCGACCGCCAGCCCCGCGGCCCCTGCGGGGAGCGCGGCCACCGCGGTCTCGGCGAGCAGGCGGCCCGCCAGGCCGGGCAGGGACGCGCCGCGGGCGCGCAGCAGGGTGAGTTCGGCGCGGCGGCGGTCGGCGGCCAGGCCGCCCGCCATCAGCAGGACCACGGCGGCGACCGTGCCGGTGCCGAAGGCCGCGACGGCCACGAGTGGGCGGACGCCCGACCGGAGACCGGTGAAGCCGCCCAGTACGTCGTCGAGGTCGGTGCTCACCGTCGTGGTCGGGTCCGTGAGCGTGCGGACCTTCCGTAGGACGGGGCCGGCCTCGAGGGACGCGACGGCCGACTTCAGGCGGTCCACCTCGTGGGCGTGGAGGGCGGCGGGCGAGGGGGCCAACTGCCAGTAGCGCCAAGCGCTTCCGGCTGTGCCCAGCATCGCCGGGGCCGCCTCGGGGGCGAGCAGCAGAGAGCCGACCCAGTACTTGTCGGGGTCGGCGCCGTTTCCCGGCAGCAGGACGAGGTCGGGGGTGCGCAGAAGGGGCTGGGCGGCCCAGTAGGCGCCCCCGGGGTCGCGCGGGGTGACGATGCCGGTGACGCGGACGGCGAGCGGGGCGCGTTCCTCGCCGGGTACGTGGATGACCGAACCGACCTTGATGTGCAGGCGCTCGGCGGTCTCGACGGTGACGGCGGCTTCCACCCCGGCGGTGGCGGCGGTGACCCGGCCGGCGGTGCGCGGGAGGCGTCCGCTGCGTACCGTCGCGTGGTCGGCGAGGCCGTGCTGCGCTGCGAGGGACATCTGCGCCGGCAGACCGCTCGGCCGGGGCAGCCAACGGTCCGGTACCTCCTGGGGGTTGGTGCGCACCCCGTACGTCGACTGGTCCGGGTCGACGACGAGCGGCCCCGGCACGGCGGCACGGACCTTCGTGTACTGCGCGGCGAGCGTGCCGGGGAGCAGCGCCTCCTCGCGCTGCTCCCGCGGCAGAAGCAGACTCGGCTGCCGCGCCCACACACCTACGCCGGTGGTCGCGGGCCGCGCCCGCTCGACGGCCCGGCGCAGAGCGGCGTCCTCGTACCGGTCGACCGCCCGCGGGAAGGCGGCCGCGAGGCAGGCGGTCAGCGCCACCAGCAGCGCCAGCGCACAGGCGGCACCGGGCGCGGCACGCAGCCGCGTAAGGACCCAGGGAGCCGGTACCGCATTCATGTCACTCACCCCCCTGCTCCCGCAACGACATCACCGGATCCCCGCGCCGCACCGCCAGCGCCGCCGTCACGAGCAGCGGCGTCACCGCCACCGCCGCCAGCAGTACGGCGACGTGCGGCACCGGCAGTTCGACCAGCACCCGCGGCACGGGGCGGGTGGCCTGCGCCGTCAGCACGATCAGCGGGATCACCGCCCGGGCCAGCACCGTCCCGAGGGCCGTCCCCACCACCAGAGCCAGTGCCACCAGGACGCCCTGCTCGACGGCGATCATGCGGGCCAGGCGGCGGCGCGGGGCGCCCAGGGCGCGGAGCACCGCCAGTTCGGCGCCCCGCTCCCGCAGGGACCCCGCCGCGCTCACCGCGAAACCGACGGCGGCCAGCGCCGCCGCCACCCCGGCCGCCGCCGCGAACGCCGCCTCCGCGCCCGCGCCGAACGGATCGTCCCGCAGCCGGGCGGCCGTCTCGTCCCGCACCACGACCTGCGCCGGATCCAGTTCGGGCAGTGCCCGCAGGGCCGCCGCGACCTCGGCCGACTTGCCGGGGCCGGTCCGCAGCCACCACTCCGTGGGTGTGGCGCTCGTCCCGTACCGCGTCTCCAACAGCCGGTTCACGGACCGCAGATCGACCAGCAGGGCGCCCCCGTCGGCATCGCCGGTCGTCGGCAGCTCCCGTACCGCACGCACGATCCGCACGGGCACGTTCTCGCCGCCGACGGTCACGTCCACCCGCTGCCCGGTGCGCGCGGCCGCCGAGGTGAGGAACCGGTCGGTCGCCACCGCCGTGATCTCGGGCGGCCTCGGCTGTACGACCTGCACCCGCACCGTCAACGACGCGGTGACCCAGGTGTCCTCGGCCGGCACGTACCCCGTGCCGTACTCGACCGTGGGCGGTCCCGACGAACTCATGCCCGGCTTCGTCGGGTTCGTCCTCTCGTCCGGCGAGGAGACCTGCCCGTCACTGCGCACGGACGCCTTCCAGGAGGCGGGCAGCGGCACCTTCCGTACGTTCCCGCCCACCTCGGTCGCCGTCAACTCGCCCAGAGTAAGGCGATGTTGCTCGGGCTCCCCGACCGGCTGGGGCAGCACCAACTGCACACCCGTGAGCGTCAGCGACCCCTTGGAGACGGGAACGTTGAGCGCATGCGCCCGCCCGTCGCCGGGAAGCTCCCCGGCCGGCACCTGGTACGGCGTCCCGTACCGGTCCACCAGCGTGACCGTCACGTCCGCCGCGGCGCCCGCCCCGTTCCGCGAGGAGCTGTGCAGGGCCGCCGTCAGCCGCAGCCGGGCGGTGCCCGCGGGCACCTTCGAGCCGGCCGTCGGCGCCTTCGGGCCCAGGGATGCGAGCAGCGGCCGTACCGGCTGCGAGGCCAGGTCCCGGCGCATCAGCACCGTGTCCGCCGCCTGCGCCGTGTCCAGCGCCAGCAGTGCCGCCGTGCGGTCGCCGGACAACGGCAGGTCCGCACGGAGGGCCGGGGCGACCTCCCGCACGTGCGGAATCGCCGCGTAGGTCTCCGTGCGTCCGAGGCCGTCCTCCCCGGCGGCGAGGACACGCACCGGCGCGCCCGCGCCGAAGTCCGCCTGGTCGTCCTGCGAGCGGTTCCAGGAGGCGCGCTGCCCGATCGCCAGCATGCCGAGCGCGACGGCCAGGACCAGCAGCAGCACCGGGCCCGCCCCGCGCATCGGGCGGCGGCTCAGCTGCCAGCCCGCCAGCGCCGCCGTCAGCCCGCGCCCGCCGGCCGCCCGGCGCTCGGCGAGCCGCGCCACCAGGGGCAGCAGCCGCAGCGTCAGCACCGTGCCGGCGAGCAGTGCGAGTGCCGGGGCGGCGACCAGCAGCGGGTCGATGCCCAGGGTGCCGGCTTTGTCGCCGTTCACGGCGCCCGAGTTCTGCCGGCTCAGCTGCCAGTACGCCACGGCGGCCACGGCCAGGAGGCCCAGGTCGGCGCCCGCGCGCACCGGGGCGCCTGCCGCGCGTGCTGTGCGGCTGGGAACTCGGTTGCTTCCGTCGTTGGCTGAGTGCGGATGCGTCGTGGCTTGTCGCGCCCCGCGGCGGAGCCGCATAGCGATACCGCCCCGCGCCCCTTCAGGGCGCGGCCGATCCGCACGGCCCTTAAGAGGTCCGGCCCGGTTCGGTTCTGGGCCACCCCCGGCCTTCAAGGGGCGCGGGGAACTGCGCGACCAGCCACGACGGACCCGCAGTCGATCCACAGCCCATCCCGGCACATCCCGCGGAGCGCCCGGCAGCGTCACGGCCAGGGCGCACCCCGACCCCACAGCCCCCGCCACCACCCACACCCCGAGCCCCCCGCCCGCAGGCACCTCCAGTCGTAGCCCGATCCGTGCCAGTGCCCCCTGGCCGGCCAGGAGTCGAGTGAGCGGGCCCGACAGCAGGGGCCCGCACAGCACCGCGGGCGCCGCCAGGCACAGCGCCTCCAGGGCGGCGAGCGCCGCGACCCGCGCGCGGGAGGCGCCGCGCGCCCGCAGCAGCCGCACCTCGCCCGCGCGCTCGGCGCTCAACAGCCGGGCTACGAGCAGTAGCGCACAGCAGGCCAGCAGCGCCAGCTGCAACGCGACGATCAGCAGGGTCGAACGGGACACGAGCAGCGAGCGCTCGACGCGGTCCAGAACGCCGGGCAGGGACGTGCCCGCGGCCGTCGTGCCGCTGAGCGCGGGCTGCCTGCGCAGGGCGGCCCCGCCCGCTCCGGCCGCCTTGCGCAGCTCGTCGATCCGCCCGGTCGTCAGCGCCGAGAAGTCGGCCGACGCCAGCCACCCGGACGGGCCGGCGCTCACCTTTCCGCCGCTCAGCACGCCGGGGGCGGCGAGCAGCGGGCCGTACGTCGTGAAGTCGACCGTGGTGACGCCCCGGCCGCCCAGGTCGTCCAGCCGCCAGTAGGGCGCGTCCGCCCGGGCGGGCCGGTACAGGCCGGTGAGCGTGACGTGCACCTTCGGGCCGCCGAGCCGGTCGACGAGGGTGAGACGGGCGCCGGGCTTCAGACCGAGACGCCGGGCGGCGGTCTGCGGGAGCGCCGCCTCGATGCCGGCGCCGGAACCCGTCCGGGGCGCCCGTCCCGACATGAACCGCACCTGGGTCGGGTCCAGCGCCGCGACATAGGTCAGAGCGGGGTTCCCGGACCGCTCGGCCGGCGGCTGCAGCGAGCGCGGCAGCGCGTACGGGCCCGACCGCACCAGGGTCCGCACGGTCACCGGCAGCCCGTCGAACGTCCGCCGCGCGCCCCGCCGTACGGCCTCGTCGGCGGCGGCGCGCCGGTCCGCCGGGACGTCGGCCTTCACGATCAGCGCGGCGTCGGCGGCGTTCTGCGGGTCCTGCAGCGAGTGGCGCAGGGCCGCGTCACCGATCGCGCCCGAGTAGGCGGTGAGGGTCGCGAGGACGGCCGTGGTCAGCAGGACGGTGAGCAGCGCGGCGGCGAGCAGCAGGCGGTGCGCACGGGCACGTAACAGGACGAACCGTGCCACCGCACCGAACGCCGTCACGCCCAACCCCCCGTGGTTGTCCAGACTTCCGAGCGATGCTGTCAGAGGGGGCGGGCCTCGGTAAGCGCTTGTACGGCGGGCTTGACCGGATCGTGACCGGATTCCGGCGCAGTACGACCGGAATCCGCACGTCATGCGGTCAGGTTCAGCCCGGGGTGTTCACCATCGAGGCCGCGGCGTACGTCAGGTACTTCCACAGCTGCTGCTCGTGCTCCTCGGACAGCCCGAGCTCGTCGACGGCGTCCCGCATGTGCCGCAGCCAGGCGTCGTGCGCCTCGCGGTTCACGGTGAAGGGGGCGTGACGCATGCGCAGCCGGGGGTGGCCGCGGTTGTCGCTGTACGTCGTCGGGCCGCCCCAGTACTGGATCAGGAACAGCGTGAGGCGCTCCTCGGCCGGGCCGAGGTCCTCCTCGGGGTACATGGGCCGCAGCACCGGGTCCTCGGCCACACCCTCGTAGAAACGGTGCACGAGACGGCGGAAGGTCTCCTCCCCGCCGACCTGCTCGTAGAAGGTCTGCTCCTGAAGCGTGCCGCGCCGAATCTCGGTCACTTTGAGCTGCCTCGCATGGGTTGTTCCGGTCCGCCCGAGTCTTTCTGCCGGGGGTCCGGGGGTTGTCCCCCGGGAAAATGCAGTACGCTCCCCATGCTCTCAGACCGTGCGGAGGAGGACTTGAGGCTTAGGTCCCCGCCCTGGGGCCGGGAAGCGGACATTCCGGATCTGGCGGCTTCGGTACTCGCCTCGTGCCCCCTCCCGCAGGACAGTGGACGTATGGGCGCAGCTGCTCTCGACAAGGACCTGGACGACCTCGCGGCCACCGCGCGGGCGGCGCTCGTACGGGAGATCCAGGCGAGCGGGGCCTGGGACGACGACCCGGTGTGGCGGGAGGCGTTCGAGGCGGTCCCGCGCCATCTCTTCGTGCCGTACTACCACGTCGCAGTCGTGGGCGGCTACGAGCGGCGATGGGGCGAGAGCCCTGATCCACGAACACGCGAGCGGTGGATGCGCGGGGCCTACGAGGACGCCCCGCTGGCCACCCGGCTGCGCGACGGCGAGCTCCTCTCCTCCAGCAGCCAGCCGTCGCTGATGGCGAAGATGCTGGCCGAGCTGAGGGTCGAGGACGGCAACCGGGTCCTGGAGATCGGTGCGGGCACCGGCTACAACGCGGCCCTGCTGGCCCACCGGCTCGGCGAGGACGACCTGGTCACCACCGTCGACCTGGAGCCGGAGATCACCGAGTCGGCCCGGCAGCACCTGGCCGCCGCGGGTTACCACCCGGCAGTCGTCACCGGCGACGGCGCGCGCGGAGTCCCCGAGCGTGGCCCCTACGACCGGATCATCGCCACCTGCACCCTGACCTCGGTCCCGCGCGCCTGGCTCGCCCAGTGCAACCCCGGTGCCCGCATCCTGGCGCCGTTGGCCACCGGCCTGATCGCCCTGACGGTCCGGGACCGCGCCCACGCCGAGGGCCGCTTCCTGCACACGCCCGCCTACTTCGTACCGCTGCGCGGCGAGGCCCGGCCCGAGCCGGAGTCGGTCCATCTCGGCGCCATCCCCCGCCGGGCCAGGGACCACGAACTCTTCCGCTTCCTACTGGCACTGACCCGCGGCAGCATCGATCCACAGGAGGCGTTCGCCCTGTGGGAGCGCGAGCAACAGCCGGAGCGCCAGCGCTATGGCATCACGGTCAGCGGCGAGCAGGAGTGGGCATGGCTGGACGACCCGGAGGGGCCGTACGCATGGCCTCTCCAGTGAACCCGGGGGTGACGGGAGCGCCCCAAAGGGGCGCGGGGCTGTGTTGGGCATGCGGCTCCGCCGCGTGGGCGCGATCAACCACAACGGCGCCGCACCCTGCAACGGCGCCGGCTATCCACGGCGAATAGTGATCGTTGTCCACGCCCCCACGTGCACACGATCCCCATCCTGCAACGGCACCGGCACAAAAGGTTGAATCGGCTCATCAGAGCCGTTGACAGTCGTACCGTTCGTCGAGTTCTGGTCCACGACCGCCCAAGTGCCGTCCGGCTGCTGCACCAGCACCGCGTGCTGGTGCGAGACGCCCGGATCCTCCGGCGGCACCGCCAGGTCGATGTCGGGGGTGTCGCCGGTGGAGTGCCGGCGACGGCCGATGGTGATCTGGTTGCCGCTGAGGGTGCGCTGCTGCTCCGGCGAGTACGCGGGCAGGTTGAGGCCCGCCGCCTCCGGGCCGGAGCGCTGCATCATCGCCATGAAGTACTCGCGGTCCGGACCGATGGTGGCCGTCCAGGTCACCGGCCCGCCGTGCGTCTGCGGGAAGCCCTGGCCGGGCGGGGGCGCCTGGGTCGGGCCGGGCTGCGGATAGCCGTAGCCACCACCCTGACCGGGACCACCGGGGCCACCGGGGCCGGGACCGCCGGACGGCGGGGAGATCACCCAGTCGTCGTCACCGCCGCCGAAGGACGGACCGCCTTGCTGCGGCGGACGTCCCGTCTCCTGCGGGAAGCGGGGCGGGGCCGGCGGACCGGGCTGCTGGAACGCCTGCGGGGCGCCGCCGGGGCCACCGGGGCCACCGGGGCCTCCGTGCGGTGTGGGCCCGGGTGGCGGCGGGACCGGACGCGAGGGGTCGGGGCCGAAGCCGGACCGGTCGGCGAACGGGCTCGGCGGACCGGAAGGCTCGGTGCCGAAGGGGTTCGGCGGCGGGCCCGAGGGCTCGTTGCCGAACGGGCTCGGCGGGATCGGCTCGGCCGGGCGGTTCATCTGGGACGGACGCGAGCCCTGGTACTCGTACGAGTCGCCGCCGCCGTACGACGGTCCGGGCGGCTGCTGCTGGAAGGGCCCGCCGGGGCCCTGGCCGGGCGCCGGCGGGCGCGGGGCGGCCGGGGTGTACGAGGTCGCGGTGTTCGTCAGGAAGTTCCACCGGCACTCCTCGCAGAACGGCGCACCGCCCTCACGGGGCGTACGGCACTGCGGGCAGAGCTCCGGCTCGTGGTCCGGCACCGCGGACAGCGGCGGTCGGCCGCCGTGCTGAGGGCCCTGGCCGGGCGGCGGGAAGCCGTAGCCGCCGCCGGGCGGGGGCGGCGGGGGAGGGGGCGGAGGCACGGCACCGGCCATGCGGTGACCGCAGACCTCGCACCAGTCGTCGGAACCCGACTGGTGTCCGTTCGGGCAGGTCGGCATGTCGGCGCTTCCCCCTCTCTTTCAGGAATTCTCTTCAGGAAGCTTCGCTCAGAGAGCTTCTCTTCAGGAAACCTCTACGTCACTTCTTTACACGAACAGTCTTTGTCGACCGTGTCTCGAGAGTCATCTCGTCGGCCTCCTCGACCTTCGCTTTCAGTCGCACAGTACCTGTCGCGGCATCGACCACGTCCACCACCTTCGCAAGCAGTTTCGCAGTATCCGCGTTTCCGGAGGCGCTGGCGAGCTGAACGGCCCGGCCCAGTTTGGCCGTTGCTCCATCCATATCGCCCGCTTTGCGAAGATCCAGCCCTTGTTGGATGGCCTGTGCCAGTTCGGCCTGGCCGGTGTAGTGGGCGACCTGCGGGTTGATCGACGTGGAAGCCACCATGTCGTCGGTCCACACGGCCCTGACGAGGCCCTGGGCGCCGAGGTTCTGTGCGCCGCCGTCGGGCTGCGGGACGACCAGGGAGACCCGGGCGGCGAGCATCTCCTGGCCCAGGCCCGCGGCCGGGACCTCGACGCATACGTGGTAGTCACGGGACTCGTCCCCCCAGGAGCCGGTGGGGTAGTCCCCGGCGCGGGGGCCCGCCTCGGTGCGGCGGCCGGTCAACTCCTCGACGGTGGGCGCGACCTGCTTGACGAACTTGATGGCGGTGCCGACCGGCGTCCACAGCCTGAGAGCGACGTCGGCGACCTCCTTGCCCATGGCCGTCTCCATCATCTGCGTGAAGTCGGCGGCGAGGCCGGACGGGTCGGCGACGATGTCGGCGGTGCCGAGCAGCGCGGAGGCGATCCCTGTGACTTCTTTCACTTCCCAGTCGGTGCCCACGCCGCGTGCGTCACAGGTGAACCGTCCGGCACAGGAGTCCAGGGCGGCCTTGAGATCCTCCGGTGACTCGTGCTCGTTGCGGCCGTCGGTGAGCAGGATGCCGTGCCGGATGGCGACCTCGTCCGAGGAGAGCAGGCGGTCGGCGAGCTTCAGCCAGGTGCCGATGGCGGTGCCGCCGCCCGCGCTCAGCTTGCGCAGGGCCTCCTTGGCCTGGCTGCGGGTGGCGGCGTCGGCGACCGCGAGACGCCCGCCGCCCGGGTAGACCTCCTTGGCCACGTGCGTGCCGCCGATCACCGCGAAGTGCACCCCGTCGCGCAGGGTGTCGATCGCGGCGGCCGTCGCGTCGCGGGCGTTGCGCATCTTGGTCGGCGGGTAGTCCATCGAGCCGGAACAGTCGACCATGATCGCCACCCCCGCGGCCGGGCCCTGCCCAGGCGCGTAGAGGTGGGGCGCGGCGACCGCGCTGCCGACAGTGCCGCCGCCGGTGGCGGTGACCGTGACGATGGCGTTGACCTCGCGGCCGCCCTCCGGCAGGTACTCGTTCTGGTACACGTCCATCGAGAACTGCGGCACGTTGGACTTCGAGAAATTGGCCATGCCTACTCAAATCCCCCTCGGAAACCCCGCGTTCGCGGGGCGACGACTGTATGCGGACCGGTCCCCTCCGGTCCGCTGAGGCATCCCCGTATACGGCCTCAGGCCGATCCTGCCCCCTGAGGCACGGCCGGGAACGGCACGACGGCCACTGTTACGTTGTCGTGGCCCCCGCCGTCCAGGGCGTGACCGACCAGCACACGGGCGCTGTGCAGCGGACGTACGGCGGCATCCGGCGGCACGACCTCGGCCATCTCCTCCGCGGCCTCCGCGTAGTTCCACAGTCCGTCCGTGCACACCACCACTACACCCGGCCGGTCCGGCTTGAAGGAAGCGGTGTGCGGCTCCAGTTCGTAGGCGTCCGCGCCGAGCCAGCCGGTGATCGCGTGGGCGCGCTCGTCGGCGTACGCCTCGGCCTCGCTCATCAGGCCCGCGGAGACCATCTGCGCGGCCCAAGAGTCGTCCTCGGTGAGCCGGGCCGGGGGCGAACTGCGGTCCACCGGCACCCAGTAGGCGCGGCTGTCGCCGACCCAGCCGACGACCAGCAGCCCGGACGTCACGACCGCGCCCACGATCGTGCAGGCGGGCGCGTTCTGGTGCGGGGAGTGCTCGCGGGCGGTGGCAGGCTCGTCGGCGAGGGCGTTGACCGCGTGCGAGGCGGCCACGATGGCGTCGTGCATGGCCTGCTGCGGGTGCGTGCCGCGCGGCAGGGCGGTGAGCAGCGAGTCGCCCGCGGCGCGGGCGGCGGCGAGCGACGCGTCGTCGGGCCGGGTCGCCGAGGAGACACCGTCGCAGACGATCGCCACGGACGCGGGGGCGCCGTCGGGCAGGGTGGCGGTGCCGATGCCGAACGCGTCCTCGTTGCGGTGGTGGCGCAGACCGCGGTCGCTGACGGCGGCCACCGGGCCGGACTCCTGCTCCATGTGGTCGCGCTCCCGGGGCTGGGCGTGCCCGCAGTTCTCGCAGTAGCCGTCGTTGTCGACGCGGCCCGCACGGCAGGCCACACACAGCTTGGCCTCCTCGGCGGACGCGGCGAGAGAGGCGACGCGCGGGTCCGGGGCCTGCAGCGGGTACTCGTCGGGCACCGGCGGCCGGTCGAAGCGCACACCGGAGGCGGGGGAGACCGGCGATCCCGTCGGCGGCTGCGGCGGCAGCGCGGAGCCGCCCGAGTCCGTGCCCTGCAGGTCCGTCGGCAGATGGGGTGCCGCCGGGGTGTCGGAGCCGCCCGGCGCGGCGGCGACGGGCCAGGGCGCACCGTCGACACCGGCGCCGTCGGCCTCGCCCGGCTGCAGGCCCGAGCCGTTCAGGGCGATCGTCGGATGGTCGTCCGGCCGTGCAGGCACGACGGACAGGTCGTATCCGCACGCACCGCAGAAACGGTCACCCGACTCGAGCGGCCACTCGCAGCTCGGGCAGTTCGACAGGGCGGCCTGCTGGGGCATCTGCGACATCAACTACACCCACGTCCGGGGGCGGTAACGGTTTGCACGTTCCACCAGGTCGATCCTCTCCTCGCCGCCCCGCGCCAGCCGGGCCAGCGTGCGGTACGAACGCTCCAGGCCGAAGCGGAGTCCCCGCTCGTCCAGTTCGCTGCCGAGCAGCACGCGCTGCGTGGCGGGCGCTACTACCTGGCCCCCGGAGAGTATCCAGTCCAGCGCGCAGCCGAGGACTTCGGCCGACAACTGCTCCCGGCGCGCCGGATCCAGACCGTACGCGTCCAGCGCCTCGACCTGCCCGGCGGCGGCCTTCAGGTCCTCGAGGAACGGTACGTCGGAAGCGGCCGCCGTGCGCCCGCGCAGCCGCGCCCGTACGGCGGCCACCCGCGCCGCCGTGTAGTGGATCGACGACTCCGGCACCGACTCCAGCGTCCGTACGGCACTGCGCCGGTCCCCGGCCGCGAGCTGAACGCGGGCCAGGCCGAACGCGGCGCTCACATAGCTGGGGTCGGTCGACCAGACCAGGCGGTAGTACTCGGCCGCGTTGTCCAGCTGGCCCAGCACCTCCGCGCACAGGCCGAGCGCGAGCTTGGGCGCGGGCTCGCCGGGGAACGCGTCGTAGATCGCGTCGAAGGCGAGCGCCGCGCCCTCCTCGTCGGCGGTCACCAGTGCGGCCACGCCCCGGTACCAGACGACCCGCCAGTCGTCGGGCCGCTCCGTCTCCAGGGTCTGCAGGGCGTTGAGCGCGGTGGCCGAGTCGCCGTTCTCCAGCCAGGCGCGGATCTGCCTCAGCCGGGTCTCGACCGAGGCGGCCGGAGCGGCGGCGAGCGCCCCGAGCAGCTCGGCCGGCGCGGTCGTCATCAGGCCCGCCAGGAAACCCGCGTTCGGGTCGGAGGGGTCGACACGGGGGACGGGCAGGGCGAGGGCCGCGGTGGGGGAGTTGACGTGCTTGACGAGGGCCGCGGTGCCGCCCGACGCGGGGAGCTGCGGCTGCTGCCCCTTCCGCGGCTGCACCGCCCGCGCCCCGAGCCGCGACACGTCCCCCGCCAGCTTCGGGAACAACTCCGTGTCCGTGACCTTCAGTTCGGGTCCGAACAGCGTCGACAGCGCGGGCCGCGCACGCCCCGTCTGCAGCGACACCACCTCACGCAGCACGCCCGTGAGCTGCTCCGCCATCTCCTGCGCGGAGGCGAACCGGCGGGCCGGGTCGGGGTCGGTGGCGCGCACCAGGAGCCGGTAGAAGGACTCGTACTGGCGGAAGACCTCGATGTTGTCGGGGTCGGGCAGGGAGTCCACGAAGACGTTCGTGTAGCCCTGGAAGTCGAAGGACAGCACGGCCAGCGTGCGCGCGACCGTGTACAGATCGCTCGCCACCGACGGGCCGACCTCGGCGACCTCCGGCGCCTGGTAGCCCACCGTGCCGTAGATGGCCGACTCCTCGTCGTCCATCCTGCGCACCGCGCCCATGTCGATCAGCTTGAGCTGGTCCTCGGTCTGGATCGCGTTGTCGACCTTGAAGTCGCAGTACAGCAGGTTGCGGCTGTGCAGATGGCCGAGCGCCTCCAACGCCTCGATGCCGTACGCGCAGGCCTGCTCCACCGGCAGCGGATCCCGCTTCCCGGTCGGTGTACGGCGGTCGTTGGCGATCTCCTTCAGCGACTTGCCGCCGACGTACTCCATGACGATGTAGCCGTCGAGCGAACCGGTGCGCTGGTCGAGGTGCTCAACGAAGTTGTAGATCCGCACGATGTTGGAGTGCTCGATCTCGGCCAGGAAGCGCCGCTCGGAGATCGCCGCCGCCATCGCGTCCTGGTCACCGGTGTCCAGCAGGCCCTTGAGGACCACCCACCGGTCGGAGACCGCCTTGTCCACCGCGAGGTAGACCCAGCCGAGGCCGCCGTGCGCGAGACAGCCCACGACCTCGTACTGGCCGTGCACCACGTCGCCGGCCTTCAGCTTCGGTACGAAGGAGTACGGGTGGCCGCACTTGGTGCAGAAGCCTTCCGTACGGCCAGGCCGCTCCCCGCGCGCCCGGCCCACCGGCGCCCCGCAGTCGGAGCGCGAGCAGAACCGCTTGCGCTCGGGCACCTCCGGGTTCTCCAGCACCATCGCGCGCGGATCGGGCCGCGGCACGTCCGGCACCTGCACCAGGCCCACGCCCAGCCGGCCGCGGGAGCCGGTGCTGGTGCCGGAACCGGAGCTGCGCACCGACACCGAACGGCCCGTGGACCTGCCCGACAGGGAGCGCGAGAGCCGCCCCGACACCGAGCGCCGGGACTTCGACGACTGCGAGGACGTACGCGAGCTGCCGCGGCTGCCCGCCCGTGAACTGCCGCTGTCCTGCGAGCCCTTGCCGCCGCCGGTGATGCCGGTGGCCGGCGAGCTCACCATGCCCTTCGCCGACACGACCGGCGCGAGACCGCAGGTGTCGCAGTACAGCTCGCCGCCGCCCACGTCCTCGTACGTGCCCTCGCAGTCCGGTCGTTGACAGGTCTGCTGTGCCTCACTCATGACGTCTCCCCCCTGCGGTCCTGCGGCCCGCCCTGCGGCGGCACGCGCGGGGCGCCCAGCACCTCGGCAGCCGCCTGCTGGTAGCGCAGCACGGCCTGTTCGGCGACGCGCAGGTCGCACGGTGCGCTCCACAGCATGCGGCGCGCCGCGTCGTACCGCTCGATCAGGAACGGATCCTCGGCGTACCCGAGCCGGGCGACCTTCGCCTTGTACGCGTCGAGACGGCCGCGCAGCTCGGCGCGGACCGCCAGTGGCGCGGTGACCGCGGTCAACGACTCGCGGGCGCGCAGCAGTTCGTCCTCCGCCTTCTGCTCCAGGGACTCCAGGAGCGGGGACAGGCGGTGCCACTGGGCGTGTCTGCGGTACTCGGCGGCCGTCGCCAGCTGCTCCTGCAGCACGGTCGGCGGGCCGCTGACGACGGGCACCTCCGTGGCAGCGATCTTCGCGAGGACCTCCCCGCGCGCGTTGCGTGCCTCCGCGAGCGTGCGGTCTGCGCGGCTGAGCACGTCCCGCAGCTTCACCAGCCGCTGCTCCGCGTCCTGCCGGACGGTGAGCACGGCGTCGATCTCCCGGCGCACCTCCTCGAGGGCGCGCGCCTCCCGGTCGTACACCGTGGTGTCCGGGCGGCCGCCGCCCGGCGCCGAACTCCCCTGCGCGGGAACCCAGTACGCGAGCGGGTCGGAGATCACCTGCTCGCGCAGGGCGGTCAGGGTGCGGGTGATGCGCTCCAGGTCGTCGCCGGAGGGGTGCTCGCCGGGGCGCACACCGACGGAGTGGGCGAGCGTACGGGTGCGCTGGAGTTCCGCGGCCAGTAAATCGATCCGGGCGGGCAGCGCCGACCAGACCGCGTCGGCCGCGACCACCATGTCCAGGCTCGTCGCATACAGCTCGTTCATCAGGTCGACCAGGGTGGCCAGGGAGAACTGCCGGCTCAGCTTGCCGGGGGCGGACAGCAGCGTCGGTGCGTTCGCCGCGGCCGTCGTCGAGCCCGCGACCGTGACGGACTCGCCGCGCAGCAGCTCCGTCAGCTCCACCAGGTCCTCGCGGCTGGACCAGCGGCGGCGGGAGCGGATCGCCTGGGCGGAGCGCAACGCGTCCGTGTACGCGTCGAAGTACGCCCACAGCAGCGTGATCGACGCCTCCGCGGCAGCCCAGCGCTCCTTGGTGATGCCGGTCAACTGCGCACCCTCGAGGAGTCTGCGGCCCGCGTGGTCCTGCAGGGCGAGGAGCGAGGTCTCGATCGCCTCGTGCTCCGCGCCGAGCCGCGCCAGCGCACGGTCCACCTCGTCCCGGTCCATCACCGGCCCGGCGGGGTCCGTGACGCCCATCGATCACCTCTCGCTGCTGTCGTGTTCCGTCGTGTTGTGCCGTACGTCCGTCAGTTGATGGTCGGTCACTTGTAGTGGGCTTCGGGAGGGGTCGCCGACGCCGACTTCTTGTCGCCCTGGTCCATGGTCGGGTGCAGCCACTTCTCGTACGAGGCCGCCCAGGCGCCGTCCTTGATGTAGTTCTGCAGGGTTCGGTTGACCTGGCGTATCAGATCCCGGGAGCCCAGCTTCATCGCCACGCCGTAGTACTCGTCGCTGAACAGGCCGCCCTTCAGCTGCACCGTGGGGTCCTGTGCGGCCTGGCTCGCGGCGAGCGCGCCGTCCGTGACGACCGCGTCGACCTCGCCGAGCTGCAACTTCACCAGGCAGTCGAGCTGGTTGGGGACCACCGTCCGGATGTCCGCGCCGGTGGGGAGAGTTCCCTTCCCCTGGTCCCCCTGCAGTCGCTCCAGGGCCGTCGAACTGTCCGCCGAGCAGATCTTCTTGTGGGCGAGGGTCTTGTTGTATCCCGTGATCGCCGAGGTCCGCGGGGCGAGGACCTGCTGTCCGGTCCTGAAGTAGGGAGCGGAGAACGCGACTTGCTTGATCCGGTCGCAGTTGATCGTCATGGTGCGGACCACCATGTCGACCTCGTCGTCCTGAATTGCCTTGACACGGCGGCTGGTGGGGATGGCCTTGAACGAGACCGCGTCCGCATCGCCCAGGATGTCCTTGGCGATCTGGTGGACGAGGTCGATGTCGAAGCCCTCCGGCGCACCGGACGTGTTGTTCGGGTTGAGATAGCCCCAGCGGTAGCTGTTGGTGTCGATGCCGACGATCAGACGCCGGTCCTTGCGGGCCTTGATCCTGTCGATGATCGGGGTGCTGCTGTCGACGCCCGACGGTGACAGGCTGCGGTCCTGCGGGGCGTCGCACTTGGCCGCCGCCCTGACCTGCAACCCCTGGGCGACACCCTGGCCGCCGATGCCCGCGGCGTCGTCCGTGCCGCTCGACTGGGTCAGGGGCAGCAGCAGCACGAACGCCAGGGCCAGGGCGCACAGAGCCGCCATCGCGCCGACCCCGCCCCAGCCCCGGAGGCCGGTCCGCAGACGTTGTGCCAGACGCTTTGCATCCATCGTCACGCCCCCTCTCACCGGTACTCCGACAGCCTGCGCCCGATGCCGACCACCGCGCCGGCCGCACCCAGCACCGCGAGGACCGCGGCCCCGTACGGCAGGCCCGTCAGCGCGTCCTTGCCGTCACCCGCGGCCTGCTTGAACTCGGCCTGCTCATGGTCGAGCGCCGTCTCCAGAGCGATGTCGATGTTGTCGAAGCACTCGCTCGTCGGGTCCTTGCCGACACCGATGACCTTGTCCCGGGCCTGCTGGTACTCGCCCTTGTCGTTCCAGCCCTGCGCGACCTCGTGCCGCTGCTTCCACGCCTTCATGAAGCCGTTCGCGTTCTGTACGGGTTTCCGGCCCGCCGAGTCGTCCGCGAGACCGTCGGCCCTGGTCAGCGACTTGGCCAACTCGTCGATCTGCTCGTCGTACCCTGCGGCGTAGGCGTCCACCGGACTGCCGCCCACCTTCTTGGTGTCCGCGCCGCGGCGGATCAGGCTGAGGTTCTCGTCACTGCGGGCCGTCAGGGACGCGATACGGGCGTCGTGCAGCACGTTCAGCGAGCGGACGCCGTGGTTGTACGAGGAGTTCAGCCCCGAGCGGGCGACCGTGTGGCCGACGACCAGCCAGAGCAGCACCACCACGGACGCGGCGGAGGCGGTCACCAGGCCGTGGTTCAACACCCGGTTGGTGCGCAGGTAGTTGCGGCGCTGGGCCCAGGCCAGCCCGCCGAGGGCGAGCAGACCGAGGCCGATCGCGGCCCAGGGGAACGACTTCGCGTCCGCGTAGTCGGAGCTCAGCCTCTGGTTCTCCTTCTGGTACAGGGCCTCGGCCTTCGGCAGCATCTGCTTCTGCATCTGCTCGTTCGCCGCGCGCAGATAGGCACTGCCCACCGGGTAGCCCTGCCGGTTGTTGGCCCGGGCCGTCTCGACCAGACCCTTGTACTGGGGCAGCAGCTTGTTGAGTTCGGCGATGGTCTTCGCCGACTCGGTTCCCGGCTCCGAACTGGAGGCGGCCGTGACCAGCTTCTCCGCGGCCCTCCTGATGCCGTTCTCGTACCGCTGCCGCGTCTCGGGCTTCTCCTGCGGGCCCGCGAGATAGCCGCTGGCCGCCGCCGTGTTGGCGTCGGCGAGCGAGCGGTAGATCTCGGCCGCGTCGGAGCTGAGCGGCTGGCTGCGGGTGAGCACGTCGTCGGCGGCCGTCGCCCGGGCCGTCATCTGCCAGGCGGTGACCGCACCGAACGCGACGACCAGGACGGCGAGGAGCGCACCGATGATGCGCAGCCGCCCGGGCTCCGTGGTCGCGGCCTCGCGCAGCCGGTCGACGCCCTCCGCGAAGGCCGTACGACGTGCGGAGACGACGTCGGGAACGGCTGCGGGGCCCGTCGGGGTGGGGGGAACGGGCGGGCCCGGCTGAGGCGGTACAGCCGGCATCGTGGGCACGGCGGTGCCCGGCCTTGCCGCGCTGCTCTTCGGCGGGTGTGTCACTTTTGACCTCCCCCATGGTCATCCGTCACAGCAAGTATCGCCGCCGGGACCGACATCCGCACCGGGTGCCTGCCGGCGGCTTGCAGGATCCCGCACGACCCCTGCCCATGAACACGTTCTGGGAATCAGTTCGGTTCCGTCTGGGGGCTGCCCTCGGCGGGACGGGTGCTTCGGCCCTTGAGGGGCCTCGTCCTCGAACTCCCCCACTCTCGGCTTCGCTCGAGCGGGGGGACCCCCACGACGGGCTGAAAATACCTGACGGCGTTCAGCCTTCGAAGTGTGCCCGTACCCTCTCGTGCACCTCCGCTTCCGCGCCCACCCTGTCCAGGCCCAGCAGTGCCGCCCCCAGCACCGGGCTCGCCGTCACCACCCGGGGTACTGCCTTCGGGGCGCGTGCGGTCAGCAAGTCGCGGATGCCGTCCGTCAGTTGGGGGTGCTGGGCGGCCAGGACGCCGCCGCCCAGGAGGACGGGGGTCTCCTCCTCCAGGAGGTCGAGGCGGGTCAGGGCCACCGTGGCCATGGTCACCACCTCGTCGGCCAGGCGGTCGACGATCGCGCGGGCGACCGGGTCGCCGTCCGCCGCCGTGGCGAAGAGGACCGGGGTCAGTTCGTGGCGGCGGGCGGGCGGTACCTGCTCCAGGTGGAGGGCCTCGACGAGGGCGAGCATGGTGTCGTGGCCGAAGTGGGCCGGCAGGGTGTGTGCGAGGGCGGTGGGGTCGCCGCGGCCGTCCTCCGCCCGTGCCGCGTGCCACAGCGCCTCCTCGGCGAGGCCCCAGCCGCCGCCCCAGTCGCCGGAGATGCGGCCGAGGGCGGGGAAGCGGGCGGTACGGCCGTCGGGGCGCATGCCCACGCAGTTGATGCCCGCGCCGCAGACGACGGCGACCCCCCGGGGCTCGGTGACGCCCGCGCGCAGGATGGCGAAGGTGTCGTTGCGGACCTCCACGCCCCCGCCCCACGCGCGCGCGTGCAGCGCGGCCGCCAGTTGCTCCTCCTCGACGGGGAAGTCGGCGTTGGCGAGGCAGGCGGAGACGTGGTCCACCGAGCTCACCGAGGCCGCGGCGAAGGCCCGTTCCACCGCCTCGGCGACCTTGTCGACGGCCGCCTCCACGCCCACCACGGGCGGCCGGAACCCGCCGCCGCGGGCCGTGGCGAGGACGGTACCGTCGGCCGCCACGACCGCGACGTCGGTCTTGCTGTTGCCCGCGTCGACGGCGAGGACACGTGCGGTCATGCCCACGCGAGATGCTCCCGGTTGTGTGCGATCAGTCGGTCGGTGAGGGCTTCTGCGTACTCGTACTGGCCGACGAGGGGGTGGGCGAGGAGGGCTTTGAACACCCGGTCGCGGCCGCCTCGCAGCGCCGCCTCCAGGGCCAGGTCCTCGTACGTCGTCACGTTTGCCATCAGGCCCGCGTACAGCGGGTCGACGGGCGGCACCGGCAGCGGGAGCGGCCCCTTCGGGCCCACCGCCGCCTGCACCTCGATCACCGCGTCGTCCGGCAGGAACGGCAGCGTGCCCCGGTTGAGCGTGTTCACGACCTGGTACGGGCTGCCGGCCGAGCCCAGCAGGGCGGCCGCCAGGTCCACCGCCGCCTCCGAGTAGTAGGCGCCGCCCCGCTTGGCGAGCAGCTCCGGCTTCTCGTCGAGGGCCGGATCGCCGTACATCTTGAGGAGGTTCCGTTCCATCTCGGCGACTTCGGCGGCACGGGAGGGCTTGGTGCGCAGTTCGCGTACGACCTCGTCGTGTGCGTAGAAGTAGCGCAGGTAGTACGACGGGACGACGCCCAGGCGGTCGAGCAGGGCCCGCGGCAGCCGCAGGTCGGCGGCGATCGCGTCGCCGTGTTCGGCGAGCAGCTTGGGCAGGACGTTCTCGCCCTCGGGGCCGCCCAGGCGTACGCCGGTCTCCCAGGTGAGGTGGTTGAGGCCCACGTGGTCGAGGTGGACGTCGGCCGGTGAGACGCCGAGCCGGTCCGCGAACTTGCGCTGGAAGCCGATCGCCACGTTGCACAGGCCGACCGCCTTGTGGCCCTCCTGCAGCAACGCGCGCGTGACGATGCCGACCGGGTTGGTGAAGTCGACGATCCAGGCGCCCGGGTTCGTACGGCGGACCCGTTCCGCGATGTCCAGCACCACCGGGACCGTGCGCAGCGCCTTGGCCAGGCCGCCCGCGCCGGTGGTCTCCTGGCCGACGCAGCCGCACTCCAGCGGCCAGGTCTCGTCCTGCTCACGGGCCGCCTGCCCGCCGACGCGGAGCTGCAGCAGCACCGCGTCGGCTCCTTCGACGCCGGCGTCGAGATCGTCGGTCGTCACGATCCGGCCGTCATGCCCCTGCTTGGCGAAGATACGGCGGGCCAGGCCACCCACCAGCTCCAGACGTTCGGGCGCCGGATCGACGAGGACCAGTTCCTCGACGGGCAGGGTGTCGCGCAACCGGGCGAAGCCGTCGATGAGTTCGGGGGTGTAGGTCGAGCCTCCGCCGACCACGGTGAGTTTCATGAATGGTTAACCCTTCACTCCGGTCAGCGTGACGCCCTCGACGAACGCCTTCTGGGCGAAGAAGAAGACGAGGATCACTGGGGCCATGACCAGCACGGTCGCCGCCATGGTGAGGTTCCAGTCGGTGTGGTGCGCGCCCTTGAAGGACTCCAGTCCGTAACTGAGCGTCCAGGCGCCCGGGTTCTCCGATGCGTAGATCTGCGGGCCGAAGTAGTCGTTCCAGGCGTAGAAGAACTGGAACAGGCCGACGGCTGCGATGCCGGGCTTGGCCATGGGCAGGACGACCTTCAGCAGGGTCCTGAAGTCGCCGCAGCCGTCCACCTTCGCCGCATCCACGTACTCGTTCGGGATGGTCATCAGGAACTGGCGCAGCAGGAAGATGGAGAACGCGTCACCGAACGCCATCGGGATGATCAGCGGCCACAGCGTGCCCGACAGGTCCAGCTGCTTCGCCCAGAACAGGTACATCGGGATGATGATCACCTGCGGCGGCAGCATCATCATCGAGATCACCAGCATGAGCGAGAGATTGCGGCCGCGGAAGCGGAACTTGGCGAGCGCATACGCCACGGGGATCGAGGACGCGACGGTAAGGACTGTTCCCAGTCCTGCGTAGATCAGCGTGTTCTTCCACCAGGTCAGGAAGCCCGGGGTGTCGAAGACCTTCTTGTAGTTGCCCCATTCCCAGGTGCGCGGGATCAGGTCCCGGCTGAGCGCCTGTGTGTCGCTCATCAGGGAGGTCAGGAACACGAACACGAAGGGCAGGACGAAGAAGAGTGCCGTCGCGACACCGAGGGAGTGGATCGCGACCCATTCGAGCAGGGCCCGGCGGCGGGCCGTGCGCTCGGCGGGGGAGGCCGGTGCCGTCAACTGCACGGGCTTGTCCAGTACTTGGGCCATGGTCAGTCACCTGCCAGGTTGAGACCGCCCCGGCGCCGCATCAGGAACGCGGTGAACACCATGGACAGGGTGAACAGGACCAGGGCGACGACGCACGCGGAGCCGTAGTCGAAGCGCTGGAAGCCGAGGTTGTAGACGAGCTGGGGGAGGGTGAGGGTCGACTTCTCCGGGTAGCCGGGCTCGAACTGGGTGCCCGCGCCCTGGATCACGCCGGAGGCGACCTTCCCGGCGATGAGCGGCTGTGTGTAGTACTGCATCGTCTGGATCACGCCGGTGACGACGGCGAACATCACGATCGGTGAAATGTTGGGAAGGGTTACATACCGGAACCGCTGCCAGGCGGACGCGCCGTCCAACTCGGCCGCCTCGTACTGCTCCTGCGGTACGTCGAGCAGTGCGGCCATGAAGATGACCATCAGGTCGCCGATCCCCCACAGGGCGAGCAGGGTGAGGGCGGGCTTGGACCAGGTGGGGTCGTTGAACCAGCCGGGGGCCGGGATGCCGACTTTCTCGAGGATCGAGTTCACCGGGCCGGTACCGGGGTTGAGGAGAAAGGCGAAGGCCATCGTCGCGGCCACCGGCGGGGCGAGATAGGGCAGGTAGAAGAGGGTGCGGAAGACCCCCGTACCCGTCTTGATCTTGGTGATCAGGAGGCCGACCCCGAGGCCGAAGACGACCCTGAGGCTCACCATGACCAGCACCAGCCACAGGGTGTTGCGCAGGGCCGGCCAGAAGAACGGGTAGTGCTCGAAGACGTACGTCCAGTTCTTCGTTCCGCTCCACGTCGGCGGTTTGAAGCCGTCGTAGTGCATGAAGGAGAAATAGACCGTCGAGATCAGCGGATACGCGAAGAAGACCGCGAAGCCGATCAACCAGGGTGACATGAAAGCGGCCGTACGAAGCGCCGACCTGCGGCGCTTCGACGCCAGGGTGATCGTGGCCATTACTTCGCCTGCGCGATGTCCGTGTCGATCTGCGCGGCCGTCTTCTTCAGGCCCGCCTTGAGGTCGGTGACCTTTCCGCTCTCGTAGTCGTAGCCGAAGTTCTCGATCGTCGCGAGGTACACGCCGCCGTTGATGGAAGCCGGAGAAGTGGTCGAGTTCGGGTTCGCGGCGATGTCCAGGAACGTCTTGAAGCGCGGGTCGTACTTCAGCTTCGGGGACTTCAGGGCGGCCAGCGTCGAGGGCACGTTGTGGATGGCGTTGGAGAAGTTCACCACCGCGTCCGTGTTCGTGGTCATGTACTTCACCAGCTCCCAGGCCGCGTTCTGCTTGTGGCCGGCGGCGGAGATGCCGGTGATGGTGCCGGTGATGTAGCCCTTGCCGTACTGGCTCACCTGATCGTCGGGGACGGGCAGCGGGGCCACGCCGATGTCGAACTTCGGCTTGGCGTCCAGGGCCATTCCCAGGCGCCATTCGCCGTCCAGCTGCATGGCCACCTGACCGGTGTGGAAGGGGTGCTTGACGCCCCATTCGTCACCGAGCTTGGAACGGTAGGTCTCCAGTTTCCTGAAGCCGCCGAGTTCGTCGACCAGCTTCTTCTGGAGTTTGAAGCCGGCCTCGAAAGCGGGGTCCGTGGCGAGCTGCGACTTCCCTGCCTTGTTGAAGTACGTCGGAGAGAACTGGCCGAAGTAGTGCTCGGTCGTGGTCTCCCAGCCGTGGTAGTCCGGCATGAAGCCGAGCTGCTTGTAGCTGTCGCCGTCCGGGATGGTCAGTTTCTTGGCGTCGGCCTCGAATTCGGACCATGTCTTCGGCGGAGTCTTGATACCCGCCTTCGCGAACGCCGTCTTGTTGTAGTAGAGCCCGTAGGCGTCGCCCAGCAGCGGTGCCGAGCAGCGGTTTCCGTCGAACTGGGTGTACTCGTTCATCGCCTTCGGGAACGTCGTCTCCGGGTCGATGTCCGCCTTCTTGAAGAAGGGGTTGAGGTCGACCAGTGCACCCGACGAGCAGAACTTTCCGACGTTGTTGGTGGTGAAGGAGGAGATGACGTCCGGGGCCTTGTCGCCGCCCGTGCGCAGCGCCTGGTTGATCTTGTCGTCAGTCATGTTGGCGACGACGTTCACATGGATGTTGGGGTGTGCCTTCTCGAAGCCGTCGATCAGGGAGTTGACGGCCTTCACTTCATTCGGCGCGCTCCAGGCGTGCCAGAAGTTGATGGTCGTGTCCTTCGAGGCGTCGTCGTCGGCGCTCGAGGAGGACTGGCCGGTACAGGCGGTGGCGAGCAGGGCGAGGGAGGCGGAGGCGGCGAGAGCGAGGGCCGCTTTCCGGGATATTCCGGGCATGGCAGGGTCTCCCAGGGACAGGGCAGGGGATGGTGAGGGAAGGCGGGGGGTGAGTACGGGGGCCTGTACGCGGTGCGTACGGGGTGTCAGCGCGAGGTGTCGAAGACCTCGTCGCGGGTGGTCGCGAGGGCGTTCTCCAACGCGCCGCGCAGCACGGGGTGTTCACGGACGTCGCCGACCACGAGCCGGGGCCGGGAGGCCGCCAGCTCCTCCAGCTCGGCCTGGACGAGGGCGCGCAGCACCTCGCCGCCCGAGGTCAGCGAGGCGCCGCTGAGGACGACGAGTTCGGGGTCGAGGACGGAGACGAGGGAGGCGAGACCGGTGGCCAGCCGGGTCGCGTACGTCTGCAGCAGCTTGCGGTTCAGGACGGTGTCCTCGGCGGCGGCCCGCTCGACGAGGGCGGCGGCGACCTCGGCGTACGGCCCCGAAGGGATGTCTCCGATGCCGAGTTCACCGGCGAGGTGCGGGATGGCCTGGGAGCCGGCCAGCTCCTGGTAGCCGCCACTGTTGGCCTTGGTCACATGCCGGACCAGAGGCGCACCGGGAACAGGAAGGAAACCCACCTCTCCCGCGCCGCCGGTCCAGCCGCGGTGCAGTCGCCCGCCGAGGACGAGGGCGGCACCGAGGCCTCCCTCGTTCCACAGCAGTACGAAGTCCTCGTGCCCGCGGGCCGCGCCCAGCCGCTGTTCGGCGACGGCGGCGAGGTTGACGTCGTTCTCGTACTCGACCGGCATCGGCAGTGCGGCGGCGAGTTCGTCGAGGAGGGCCGGGGTGTGCCAGCCGGGGAGATGGGAGGCGTAGCGCAGGCGGCCGGTGTTGGGGTCGAAGGCGCCGGGGGTGCCGATGACGAGCCGGTGGATGTCGTCGCGGGCGAGCCCCGCGGCCTTCACGGCGCCGTCGAGGGCGTCGGTGACCTGCCGGACGACGGGCTGGGTGGGCCGCCTGCCGGGGGTCGGGAGCTCGAAGGAGCCCACCGTGCGGCCGGTGATGTCGGCGACGGCGGCGAGGACGCGCTCGGGGGTGACGTCGAGCCCGGCGGCGTATGCGGCGGCCGGATTGACCTCGTACAGCTGGGCGTTGGGGCCGGGGCGTCCCTCGGTGGTGCCGGTGGCGAGGACGAGCCCGGCCGCTTCGAGGCGGGCGAGCAGCTGGGAGGCGGTCGGCTTGGAGAGGCCGGTGAGCTTGCCGATCCGCGTGCGGGACAGGGGGCCGTGCTCCAGAAGGAGGTCCAGGGCGGCGCGGTCGTTCATGGCGCGCAGGACGCGCGGGGTGCCCGGCGTACCGGCTGTTCCTGCCATGTGGGTCGCCACCTGCCTTTCGACTGCCCAGCTTCTCAGCGACCAGGGAGGTAAGTCCATCGGACGATCACCGGAGGGCCGTCTCCCGATCACTGTTAGGAAAGTTTCCTATTGGCTGGAAAGGAACGTAAGCCCAGGGCGAAGGAGGCGTCAAGAGAAACCGCCCCCGAGGCAACGGACTCGTTACCTCGGGGGCGGCGGGAGGGACTGGTGGGGTCGGCCGGGCCTTACTTCGGCGCCGACCGTTGCTGGACGATCGGTGATGCCGCTGCCGTCTGCGGGGAATCGGAGTTGGAGAACACCGAAGGCGCCGCGACCGCCGCCGTCGGGTCGGCGGCCTCCTCCTCGTCCAGAGGGGCCGTCGCGCCGCCCACGATGCGGATGTTCGCGGCGTCGAAGGCGCGCTTGATGCGCCAGCGCAGTTCCCGTTCGACGGTGAGGGACTTGCCGGGCATCGTCTTGGCGGAGACGCGGACCACCATCGAGTCCAGCAGCACGCTGTCCAGGCCGAGGACCTCGATCGGGCTCCACAGGAGCTCGTTCCAGGGCTCCTCCGCGCTCATCTTCTCGGCGACCTCGTCGAGGGTGGACTTCACCCGGTCCAGGTCCTCGTTCGCCTTCACGGTCACGTCCACGCCGGCCGTCGCCCAGCCCTGGGAGAGGTTGCCGATGCGCTTGACCTCGCCGTTGCGGACGTACCAGATCTCGCCGCTCGCGCCGCGCAGCTTCGTCACACGCAGGCCGACCTCGATGACCTCGCCGGAGGCCACGCCCGCGTCGATCGAGTCGCCGACGCCGTACTGGTCCTCCAGGATCATGAAGACGCCGGAGAGGAAGTCCGTGACGAGGTTGCGGGCGCCGAAACCGATCGCCACACCCGCGACACCGGCCGAGGCGAGCAGCGGTGCCAGGTTGATCTGGAACGCGGCCAGGATCATCAGGGCCGCGGTGCCGAGGATCGCGAAGGACGCGACCGAGCGCAGCACCGAGCCGATGGCCTGGGAGCGCTGGCGGCGGCGCTCGTTGTTGACCAGCAGGCCGCCGAGCGAGGTGCCGTCGACCGCCTCGGCGGTGCGGGTCATCCGGTCTATCAGCTTGGTGATCGCCCGCTGCACGACCACTCTCAGCACCCCCGCGATCACCAGGATCAGCACGACCCTGAGGCCGATCGCGAGCCAGTTCGACCAGTTCTGCTCGACCCAGCTGGCGGCGTTGGTCGCGCTCTCCTGGGCGTCCTGGAGCGTGGGGACCGCCGGGGTCGTCGACTCCGAGGGGGTCGGCGACGGCGACGAACCGGCGGCCAGTAGGACGGCGGGCAAGGACACGGCAGGTACCTCCAGGTGCAACGGTCTGCCGCCCGGCACGTCGACTCGGTCAAGGTCACGAAAAGGTCACCGGGCGGGCAGGTCCACCACACTATCGGGGCACGGTGTGCGAGTCCTTGCCCTCTTCTGAGGAGAGACTGTGCTCACCCCGGGTTGAGCAGGTGGGATAAACAGATGGCCCTCCGGGGGATGAATCAGGTGTGGTCGAAAACACTCCCAGCCCGTTACCGGGACATGGTGGCGCTTCCACCAGGCAAGAGGGGAGACTGACTACAGATCGTCCCGGCGCGAGCCACGCGCCGCCGACGCCCAAGGAGGCATCCGTGCCGCATGTCCTGGTCCTCAACGCGTCGTACGAGCCACTCGGCGTCGTACCGCTCCGCCGCGCGCTCGTCCTCGTCCTGGAGAACAAGGCTGTCTCCCTGGAGGAATCCGGCGCCTTCATGCACAGCGCAACCGTCACAGTCCCCGCACCCAGCGTGGTCCGGCTCAAGCGATTCGTCCGGGTTCCCTATCGGGGGCCCGTTCCTCTGACCCGTAGGGCGCTCTTCGCGCGCGACGGGGGCCGGTGCATGTACTGCGGTGGCGTCGCAACCAGCGTCGACCACGTCATCCCGCGCAGCCGCGGGGGCAAACACGTCTGGGACAACGTGGTGGCGTCCTGCCGCCGCTGCAACCACGTGAAGGCCGACCGACATCTCTTCGAGATCGGCTGGCGGCTGCGCCACAAACCCGCTCCACCCACCGGCCTGGCCTGGCGCATCATCGGCACCGGCCATAGGGACCCGCGTTGGCTGCCGTACTTGCAGCCGTACGGCGCGGAGGACGCCATGGCCCGGATCGACGGCATTTCAGCCTGACGATCCGGGCCTTCGCACACCCCTGGTCACAGGGCATGCAGCAGTCGTGCGGTCCGGCCCGGGAGCCCCCCGTACTCCCGGGCCGGACGGTCATGTGGTCATGCGTAGCGCAGCTCGGCCGGTCGGACGGAGCGGCGCAGCAGCGGGAGTGAGCAGGCCGCCGCCAGCAGACAGGCCGCGTAGACGACGAGCGGGACCAGGAGGGGCACATACGGCACCGGCGCCACCGTGACCTCGGAGGTGAGCGAGGCGTACCAGGTGCCGATCGCGAAGCCCCCCACGCCCGCCACCGCGGCCGCGGGCGCCAGCGGCAGTGCGGTCTCCAGGAGCAGCGCCCGGGCCAGCACCGCCTGCGGTACCCCGGCCGCGACCTGTGCGGCCAGGCCCCGGCGCCGGGTGGCCAGGGACTCGGCGGTGCCGACGGCGAGCGCCGTCAGGACGAGCGCGAGGCCGACGAGGATCGCGGCGGCCGTCAGATCGAGGCCCGTCGTGTAGTAGGAGAGGTCCGCCGCGAGCGAACCCTCGCGGCTCCTTGCGTGCAGTTCCGCGAGCAGTACCTGCCGCACCCCCATGAAGCCGGAGCCCGCGACCGTCACCAGCAGCACGCCCGCATGTGTACGGGCCGCCGCCCAGGGATCGTCGCGCAGCCGTTCCGCCGCGATCAGAACGTCCGGGCGCCGGGTGCGGGTGGCCAGGCCCTCGCCCAGCTGCCGGGACGAGGAGCCGGTCAGCCACACCGCGGTGAAACTGATCAGCAGCGCCAGGACGAACACCGTCACCGGACCGAAGTCGAAGGTGAAGGAGTCGCTGAAGACCGGGGCCACGACGATGAACAGCGCCGTCGCCGCGAGCAGCCAGGTCACTGTCCGGAACAGCCGCCCCGGAGCCCACGTGGGTCCTGCCCGCCGCACCCGGCCCAGCGGCGAGGCCACCACCCGCCGCAGTGACAGCGCGCTCACGGCCGCGCCCAGGACCGGTACGGCCACGGCCATCAGGGCGAAGCCGGCCCAGGCGCCGGGGGACGGGTGCGACCACAGGTGCAGCAGCACCGGTACCGCGGTGACGGTGGCCAGCACCGAACCGGCCAGGCAGGCGAGCCCCGACTCCAGCGCCGCGATCCGCCGCACCTGCCAGGGCGCGGCCCCCGCGAGCCGCAGCGCCGCCAGCCGCCGGTCGCGGTGCACCGCTCCGATGCGTGCGCACTGCCCGACGAACCCGAGCACCGGGATGAGCAGCAGGCCCAGCGCGATGCTCACGTTCCTGCGGTCGCTCGTGGAGTCGAGCAGCCCGGACCCCACGGACACGGAGTAGTACCCGTCCAGCGAGGTGAGCGCGACGATCGCGAGTCCGATGCCCGTCGCCAGGGCCGCCCCGACCGCCGTCAGCGCGACCCGCCACCACTCCCGCCGGTCCGACCCCCGGGTCAGCAGCCAGGCCAGCCGCAGTTCGGCCCTCATGCGGTCACCCCCGCCGGCAGCACGGCCCCGTCGCTCAGCCGGACCTCGCGGTCCGCGTAGGCCGCGACCTGCGCGTCGTGCGTGATCAGCAGCACCGCCGTGCCCGCCTCGCGAGCCGTATGGACCAGGGACGTCATCACCTGCTCGGTCGCCAGGGAGTCCAGTGCACCGGTCGGCTCATCGGCGAAGACGATCTTGGGGCCGGTGACCAACGCCCGCGCCAGCGCCGCCCGCTGGGCCTGGCCGCCGCTCATCTCGCCGGGCCGCAGCGCCTCCTGCCCCCGCACCCCGAACCGCTCCAGCCACTCGCCGGCCGCCGCCTGGGCGTCCTTGCGGGGGGCGCCCGCGAGCATCAGCGGCAGCGCCACGTTGTCCAACGCCGTCAGCTCCGGAATCAGCTGCCCGAACTGGAACACCACCCCGAAGTCGGTCCGGCGCAGCTCGCTCAGCCGCTTCTCCGGCAGCCGGTCGAGTCGCTGCCCGTCGTACGTCACCGACCCCGCGTCCGGGCTGACGATGCCGGCCACGCAGTGCAGCAGCGTGGACTTCCCGCTGCCGCTGGTGCCGGTCACGGCGAGGATCTCGCCGGCCCGCAGCTCCACCGAGGCGCCGCGCAGCGCCTCGGTCCTGCCGTGCGCCTTGGTGAGGTCACGGGCCGCCAGGAGCGGCACCGTGCTGTCCCCGTTGCTCATGCTGCGTCGACCTCCGCGGTCAGGGTGGTGAGCCGGGCCGCCGTCGTGGTCATCCAGCGGAGGTCGGCGTCGAGATGGTTGAGGGCGTAGTCCGTCGAGAGCACGGTCGCGAGATCGGCGCCGGGCGCCGTCTTGACCGCCGTGAGCTCCCGCATCCGTTGCATGTGTGCGGCGCGCTGGGCGGCCAGATAGGCGCCCGCGTCGCCGCCGGAGAGGATCGAGACGACGACCTTGGCGAAGATCTCGTTCGCCACGAAGGGAGCTGGCGGGGCGACCTCCCCGGCCCATTTGGCCAGTTCACGCGCCCCGTCGTCGGTCGAGCGGTACGTGGTCCGCTCCGGGCCGCCGTCCGAGTCCGTGCCCTCGACCTCCGCGAGGCCGTCCCGGACCAGGCGCTGCAGGGTCGTGTAGACCTGCCCGTAGGCCAGCGGACGGGCCTGCGGGAAACGTTCGTCGTGCCGCCGCTTCAGGTCGTAGCCATGGCTCGGCCCCGAGGCGAGCAGCCCCAGCAGGATGTGGCGGGTGCTCATGGCGATCATTATGCACTCGATACATGTACTGAGTGAATAGTGGCGGCTGCGGGGTCCTGGAGTTGACGCAGAATGTGAGGAGGGGCACGTAGTCCCCTTCTGTACGTCTGCCGCCGCGCCCGGTGGGTAGGGCTGCGTTAACCCGCAACCTCGCCGTACTCGACAAGGAGGCCCCCGTGGCCGCACCGGCTTACCCCCTCTCCAAACCCGTGGCGCAGCTGCCGTCCCTCGATCCCGAGCCGCACTTCTGCGTCTTCAGTGCGGAGGGCGCCTGCGCCGAGACCCCGCTGACCAGCGAACCGCCACTGCCCGAGGCCGAGCCGCTCACCAGTGAGCCGCCGCTCGCCGACGCCGCGCCCCTGACCAGCGAGGCGGTGGCCCCCGAGCCGGATGCTCCGAGGTTCTAGATGATGGTGCAGGGGTCGGCCGACCCGCCCTCCGAGGACCTGTCCCGGCTCGCCGCACTGCACGGCGTCGCCACCTCCTACAGCCCCTCCCCGGACCGCACGGTCGCGGCCTCCGCCACCGCCGTCACCCTCGCCCTCGCCGCCCTCGGCATCGACGCGAGCACCGATGACCTGACCCGTGCCGCGCTCTCCGCCCGCGAGCGGGAGCTCGGCGAACGGCTGCTGCCGCCGACGGTGGTCCTGTGGAGCGGCGCCACGTCCTCCGCCCTCGAAGCCCTGCCGGCCGGCACCCGGCTGCGCATCGAGACCGAGCAGGGCGAGACGCGGGCGTCCGCCGAGCAACTCCCGTCCGGCGTCCACCGGTTGACGGCCACCGCCCCCGACGGCCGCAGCGCCGAGGCCCACCTCGTCGTCGCCCCGCCCCGGCTGCCCACGCCCACCGCACGCTCGTACGGCCTGCTCGTCCAGCTCTACTCCCTGCTCTCCCGGCGCTCCTGGGGCATGGGCGACCTCGGTGACCTCGCCGAACTCACCGCCTGGGCCGGACGCGCGCTCGGCGCCGGATTCGTCCAGGTCAACCCGCTGCACGCGGCCGTGCCCGGTGCCCCCACCGACCCCTCCCCGTACCGCCCCTCCTCCCGCCGCTTCCCCGACCCCGTGCACCTGCGCGTCGAGGACATCCCCGAATACGCCCACGTCGAGGACCGGGAGCGGCTGCGGGCGCTGCTCGGGCGCGCCGCCGAACTGCGCGAAGCGGTGCTGGAGAAGGGCGCGATGATCGACCGGGACGCCGTGTGGGAGCTCAAGCGGGAGGCGCTGGAGCTGATCCGCGAGGTGGAGCTCGGGCCTGGCCGGCGTGCCGCGTACGTCGACTTCCTCGCCGAGCAGGGCGAGGCCCTGGAGGACCACGCCACCTGGTACGCCCTCGCCGAGGTGCACGGCTCCGACTGGAGCCGCTGGCCCGCCGCCCTGCGTGACCCCCGCTCGGCCGAAACCGCCCGCGCCCGCAGGGAGTTGATGGACCGCGTCGACTTCCACTCCCGCCTCGCCTGGCTCACCGACACCCAGCTCACCGACGCCCAGCGCGCCGCCCGCGAGGCCGGAATGCCCGTCGGGATCGTGCACGACCTGGCGGTCGGGGTGCACCCCGGCGGAGCCGACGCCTGGGCGCAGCAGGAGTACTTCGCCGCCGGGATGTCGGTGGGCGCCCCACCGGACGCCTTCAACGCGCGCGGCCAGGACTGGGGCCTGCCGCCCTGGAGACCGGACCGCCTCGCCGATTCCGGCTACGCACCGTACCGGCGATTGCTCCGAGCCCTGTTCCGCTATGCCGGTGCCCTGCGCATCGACCACGTCATGGGCCTGTTCCGCCTCTGGTGGGTGCCGCAGGGACATCCGCCCACGGAGGGCACATACGTCCGCTACGACGCCGAGGCCATGCTCGCGATCCTCGTGCTGGAGGCCTCGCGCGCCGGGGCGATCGTCATCGGCGAGGACCTGGGCACAGTGGAGCCCGGGGTGCGGGAGACGCTGCGCGAGCGCGGGGTGCTCGGCACCTCGGTGCTGTGGTTCGAGCGGGACTGGGAGGGTGACGGACAGCCGCTGCCGCCTCCGGCGTGGCGTGCCGACTGCCTCGCCACCGCCACCACCCACGACCTGCCGCCCACCGCCGCCCGCCTCACCGGCGAACACGTCGAACTCCGCGAGCGCCTGGGCCTGTTGACCCGCCCGCTGGAAGAGGAGCGCGCGGAGGCGGCGAACGACACGGGGGAGTGGCTGGGCCTGCTCGCCCGCCTCGGCCTGCTGCACGGCACCGGCGGCGCGCACGGCGTGTCGGAGGAGGAGGCCGAGATCCAGGCCGTCCACCGCTTCCTGCTGCGCACCCCGTCCCGCATGATCGGCATCTGGCTCCCCGACACGATCGGCGACCGCCGCCCGCAGAACCTTCCGGGCACCTGGGACCAGTACCCGAACTGGCGGCTGCCGATCGCGGACGCGGAGGGCCGCCCGGTGACGCTGGAGGAATTGGCCGGGTCGCCGCGGCTGCATGCGCTGATCGACGTACTGCGGCCGGTACGGCCGGGGTGAGGAGAGGGGGCGTAGGGCGCTCCCCGGACGAGCGGCCCCACGCTCTCAGAACCTGCCGGGAACCTGGGACCGGTACCCAATTGGCGGCTGCCGATCGCGGACGCCGAGGGCTGCCCGGTGATGCTGGAGGAGCTGGTCTGGTCGCCGCGGCTGCATGCGCTGATCGACGTGCTGCGGCCGGTACGGCCGGGGTGAGGAGGGGGCGGATCTCGTGGAGCACCCCCCGGACGAGCGGCCCCAATCGTCGTTCGATACTTTTGACAGCGTGGACAAGAAGAACGCCCTGCGCGCCGGCGCCCTGGCCGCCGGTACGACGCTGATGATGCTGCTCATGTCGTCCCCCGCCTCCGCGCTGATCCGCGACGACGGCGACGACCCCGGCAATGGCCTGAGCGTCGGCGAGACGCTGGGCCTCTACGTCCTGGCCCCGCTGGCCCTGTTCGCGGTCATCGCGGGCCTGGTCATGGTGCTGGACAGGTCCAAGGACCGTCAGCCGAAGGCCAAGGCCTGACCTCCGACTGACCCCACACATCTTTCGAGGGCACCGGTTCCGCCGTACAACAGGCGGGACCGGTGCCCTCGGCATGTTCTGCAGGGGGCTCAGCCCCGGGGCGCTCCGTCTCAGGGGCTCGGCGCCGTCAGGTATCGCTGCAGCGTCGGAGCCAGCCACGCCGTGAGCTCCTCGCGGCTCAGCGCCACGGTCGGCGGGAACCGCAGGACGTAGCGGGTGAGCGCCAGCCCGAGCAGCTGCGCCGCAGCGAGCGCGGCCCGTGCGGGGGCCTGCTCGGGATCGGGACACACCGCGTGGGCGACCGGCATCATCTGGTCCCGGAAGATCTCCTGCATCCGCTCGGCCCCGGCCCGGTTGGTCGCCCCGACCCGGAGCAGGGCCGTCAGCACCTCGTTCTCCTCCCACATCGCGAGGAAGTGCGCCACCAGCACCCAGCCGACCTGCTCCCGGGGGAGCGCGGTCACGTCCGGCATCCTCAGATCGATGGAGACGGCCGCCGCAAACAGGCCCTCCTTGTTGCCGTAGTAGCGCATCACCATGGAGGGGTCGATGTCCGCGTCCCTGGCGATGGCGCGGATGGTGGCCCTGTCGTAGCCGTCGGCCGCGAAGCGTTCGCGGGCCGCGATGAGGATGGCGTTACGGGTGGTCTCCGAGCGGCGGCGGGTGCCGCCTGAACCGGAATCCGTGCTGCTGCTGTCGCTGACTTTCACATCAACAAGCGTAGGTCAACGTACGTTGGCCAACAAGTGTTGACTTCCCTTGCCCAGCCGCCCTATTCTCGTCCGCAAGCGTTGGTCAACAAGTGTTGGCCAACAAGCGTTGGCAGGTAATCGTCGGCACCAGGAGGTCATCATGAAGGCTCAGCACTCCGTGATCGTCGTCGGCTCGGGTCCCGCCGGTCTCCTCCTGGCCGGCGACCTCGCCACCGCCGGTGTCCCGGTCACCCTCCTCGAAAAGCGCCCGCACAAGATCAGTAACCTCTCCCGCGCCTTCGTCCTGCATGCCCGCACCCTCGAGCAGCTCGACTCCCGCGGTCTCGCCGACGGTCTGGAGGCGGTCGGCCGCCCCCTCGGCAGCCTCCGCCTCTTCGGCCGCCTCACCGTCGAACTCTCCACGATCCACTCCCGCTTCAACCACCTCCTCGTCATCCCCCAGTACGAGGTGGAGAAGGCCCTGGAGCGGCGCGCCGTCGAGGCCGGCGTGGACGTCCGGTACGAGACCGAGCTGACCGGGCTCACCCAGGACGCGGACGGCGTGACGGTCGAGGTCCGCGGGCCCGGCGGGGCCGCCGAGAGCCTGCGGGTCTCGTACGTCGTCGGCACCGACGGCATGCGCAGCGCCGTGCGGGACGCGATCGGGCTGCCCTTCCCCGGCCGCTCCGCCATCCGTTCCGTCGTCCTCGCGGACGTACGCCTCGCCGAGGAGCCGGAGAACCTGCTGACCGTCAACGCGGTCGGCGACGCCTTCGCCTTCCTCGCGCCCTTCGGCGACGGCTACTACCGCGTGATCGCCTGGAACCGCGCCCGCAACGTCCCCGACAGCGAGCCCCTCGACCTCGACGAGGTCAAGGAGGTCACCCGGCTCGCCCTCGGCCGCGACTACGGCATGCACGACGCCCGCTGGATGTCCCGCTTCCACAGCGACGAACGCCAGGCGCCCGCCTACCGGGTCGGCCGTGTCTTCCTCGCCGGGGACGCAGCGCACGTCCACACCCCGGCCGGCGGTCAGGGCATGAACACCGGTCTGCAGGACGCGGCCAACCTGAGCTGGAAGCTGGCCGCCGTCGTCCAGGGTCACGCGGACGCGGCCCTTCTCGACAGCTACCAGGCCGAGCGCCACCCCGTCGGCAAGGCCGTGCTGCGCAGCAGCGGCGGCATTGTCCGCCTCGCGATGGCCAAGCGCCCCTGGGAACTGGCCCTGCGGGCCGCGCTCACCACCTTCCTCGACACCGTGGGCCCGGCCCGGCGCAGGGCGGTCGGCCAGATCACCGGCATCGGCTACCGCTACCCCGCGCCCCGCGGCGCCCACCGCCTCACCGGCACCCGCGTCCCGGACGCCGCCCTGGAGGGCGGCCGCCTCTACGAGGCCCTGCGCGGCGGCAGGTTCGTACTGATCACCCCGGAGGCCTACGAGGACCAGGGCATCCGCAAGGACCGGCTGGCCGTGGACCGCTGGGCGAGCCACCGGCGTACGACCGTCCTGGTCCGCCCCGACGGGTACGTGGCCTGGGCGGCGGACTCGGCGGACGCGGCGCGCATCGAGGACGCGGTGGCCCGGTACGTGGGCTAGTGCCCAGCCTCCTGTGTCCCCGCCATCAACTCCCGTAGCAGGTCGGCCAGTTGGCCGGCCTGTTCGTCGTTCATGGTGGCCAGGGCCTCCGTCTGGACGGCGAGGCCGGCGCCGACCGCCTGGTCGATGACCGTCAACCCCTTCTCGGTGAGGGTCACCTGGAGGGCCCGCCGGTCGTGCGGGTCGGGGGAGCGGCGCAGCAGGCCGGCGCGTTCCAGTTTGTCGAGGCGGCCGGTCATGCCGCCCGTGGTGAGCATCAGGGTCGCCGAGAGCTGGCGCGGCGAGAGGGCGTACGGCTCTCCGGAGCGACGCAGGGTCGCCAGCACGTCGAACTCGCCGCGTGAGATGCCGTACGGGGCGTACGCCTTCTCCATGCGGTCGCCCATGGTGCGGGAGAGGCGGTAGATCCGCCCGAAGACCTCCATCGCCCTGGTGTCGAGGTCCGGTCGCACCTCCGCCCACTGCTCGATGATCGCGTCGACGGCGTCCTGGCGCTGTGCACTCATGTCCCGAGTATCCGCATGCGCAGAGTCACTCGCAAGAAAGTGGCTTGACGGAAAGTTGCTTAGCGCTAAGCTAATCACTGCCAAGCTAACCGTCAGCGGTCTGCCTTCCGCTCGTCGCCGAGCGCATCCGATTCCGAGAGGTCAACCGTGAAGAAAGCGGAGAAACCGGACCGTATACCCGGCCAGTGGGCCCTGCCCGTCGCCGCCGCCGTCAACGGCGTCGGCACGGGCATGTACGTGCCCTTCACGCTGGTCTTCTTCCACTACGTCACCGGCCTCTCCTTCACCACCGTCGGGCTGGTGCTCACCGTGACCGGGCTGGTCGGTATCGCCGCCCTGCCGCTGGCCGGTGCGGCCGTCGACCGGTTCGGTGCGCGGCGCGTGCAGCTCGCGCTGTACGGGGTGCGTGCCGCGGGCTTCGCCATCTACCCCTTCGCCGACTCCCTCGCCGCCTTCGCCGCGGTCGCGCTGGTGACCGCCGCGGCCGACCGCGCCTTTCCCGCCGTGCAGTCCTCGCTCCTCGGCGAGGTGGCGCAGGGTGCCGGTCGGGACCGGCTGCAGGCCGCCACCCGGGCGCTGCAGAACGGCGGCAACGGCGCCGGTGCCCTGCTGGCCACCCTGGTCATCGCCTTCGCCGGACCCACCGGCTACACCTACGCGGCCTGGGGCAACGCCCTGTCCTTCGCCCTCGCCGCGCTGCTGCTGCGGCCGCTCAGGCCGTTGCCCGCCGCCGACGGTACGGCGGCGCGGCGGGCCGGGGCCGGTTACCGGCTCGTGCTCGCCGACCGGCCCTTCCTGGTCGTCACCGGCGCCAACTTCCTGAACGCGCTGAGCTATTCGGCCCTGTCCGTGCTCTTCCCGCTGTTCATCGTGGAGTGGCTGCACGGGCCCGCAGTGCTCACCGGTGCCGCGTTCACGATCAACACCGTGCTGTGCGCGGCGGCCGGGGTGTTCGTCGGCGGACGGGTACGCAGGGCCGGCGCCCGGCGCACCCGGGCTGCGGCGCTGGGCGGGGGTCTGTTCGCGGTGGCGTTCCTCGGGCAGATCGCGCTGGGCACCCTCAGGCCGCACTCCGGTCCGGTGCTGGGCGGGGCCCTGGTCGCCATGGTCCTCGTCTACACGCTCGGCGAGCTGATCCACAGCCCCGCCGCCGAGGTCCTCGCCGTGTCGGCTGCGCCCGAGGCCGCGCGCGGGCGCTACCTGGCGGCGTACCAGATGTCCTGGTCGCTGGCGAAGGCGGTGGCGCCGTCGCTGTTCACGGCGCTGCTCGCGCTGGACGGCCGGGCGCCCTGGGCGGTCCTGGTCCTCACTTCGGCGCTGGCGGCCGCCCTCCTGATCCGCGCGGAACGCCAGCTGCCGGCCGACGCGGTACGGCCGGTCGCGGAGACCGTCGTACGCAAAGCGCGCTCCGAGGGGGCCCGGCCGGCCGGAATTGCGCCCCTCTCCTCCCATCACCCCGAAGGAACCCGGTCATGAAACGGACCGCGACCGTCCTGGTCACCGCCCTCGCCCCCGTCTCGTGGGGCACCACCTACGCCGTCACCACGCAGTTCCTCCCGGCCGACCGTCCGCTGTTCACCGCTCTGGCCCGAGCCCTGCCCGCCGGTCTGCTTCTGCTGGCCGTCGCCCGGGTGCTGCCGCGCGGTGCCTGGTGGTGGAAGTCGGCGGTGCTCGGTGTGCTGAACATCGGTGCCTTCTTCCCGCTGCTGTTCCTGTCCGCGTACCGGCTGCCCGGCGGCATGGCGGCCGTCGTCGGTTCGGTCGGGCCGCTGTTCGTGGTCGGGCTGTCGGCGCTGCTGCTGGGGCAGCGGCCGACGGGGCGGGCGCTGCTCGCCGGGGTCGTGGCGGCGTTCGGCGTCAGCCTCGTCGTACTGAAGGCGGCCGGAGCGCTCGACCCCGTCGGTGTGCTGGCCGCCCTCGCGTCGTCCGCGTCGATGTCCACCGGCACGGTGCTGACCAAGAAGTGGGGGCGCCCGGAGGGTGTGGGGCCGCTCGCCCTCACCGGCTGGCAGCTGACGGCCGGCGGGCTGCTCATCGCCCCGCTCGCCCTCCTCGTCGAGGGCGTCCCGCCCGTCCTGGACGCCCGCGCGGTCGGCGGCTACCTCTACCTCGCCCTCGCCAACACGGCCGTCGCCTACTGGCTCTGGTTCCGCGGCATCGGCCGGCTCACCGCCACCCAGGTCACCTTCCTCGGCCCGCTCTCCCCGCTGACCGCGGCGGTGGTCGGCTGGGCAGCACTCGGCCAGGCGCTCAGCCCGGTCCAACTCGCGGGCATGGCGCTGGCGTTCGGCGCGACGGTGGCGGGTCAGGCGGCACAGCCTGCCGGCCCTCGATCGTTCAGTTCTGCTGAAATGAATCGTCGAAAAGATTCGATGGACCTGACAGGTGTGTCGCTGCGACGGTAGATCCACCGAGATCACCCGTCACCGAAAGGACCTCTGTGGCCGTCGCCCTGGACCGGACCGTCTCCACTGTCACCACCCGCTCCCTCCGCGGGCTCGCCCTGGCCGCGCTCGCCACCGTCGTCTGGTCCGGCAGCTTCGTCACCTCGCGGGCGCTGCACGACAGTGTGCCGCCGGTGCAGCAGGCGTTCTGGCGATGGGTGGTCGCCTTGGTGGCCGTGGCGCCCTTCGGGGCCCGGCAGGCTTGGCGGCAACGGGAGTCGATACGACGTCACCTCGGGTTCGTGCTGCTCGCCTCGCTCCTCGGTGTCACCGTCTACAACACCCTGGTCAACCAGGCCGGGCTGACCGTCCCGGCCGCCAACATGGGCATGATCATGGCCGCTTCGCCGGTACTGATGGCGCTGTTCGAGCGGGTGGGCGGTACCCGGCTGGGGGCGCGCCGGGCCGTCGGGCTGCTGACGGCGTGCGGGGGCGTGGTGCTCCTGGTCGGGGGCGGAGCCGCAGATCGATACGGCGCGCCCGGCGACCTGTGGATGATCGCCGCCGCCTGCTGCTTCGGCTCGTACAGTGCGCTGCTGCGGCGCAGGCCGACCGGGCTCGGGGGTACGGCCTTCCTGTTCACCACCTTCCTGTTCGGCACCGCCCTGCTGCTGCCCGCCCAGGCCATGAGCGTGGCGGCGCAGGGCGCCTTCACACCGACGCCCGGGACCGTCCTCCCGCTCCTCTACGTCGGCGTGGCCTCCTCCGCCGTCGCCTTCTTCGCCTGGAACAAGGCGATCGGCCTGATCGGTGCGGCCCGCGCGGGAGCGGTCTACTACCTCCAGCCGGTGTGCGTGGCCCTGCTGTCCTGGGCGGTGCTCGGGGAGCAGGTCGTCTGGACGCAGGCGCTGAGCATGGCGCTGATCCTCGGCGGGGTGGTGCTGGGCGCCGCCGTATAGGTTGCCGCCATGGTCGACTGGGACATCCGGAAGCTGCAGATCCTGCGGACGCTCGGGGAGCGGGAGACGGTCACGGCGACCGCCGAGGCGCTGCGGATGACGCCGTCCGCGGTGTCCCAGCAGCTGACCAACCTGGCCAAGCAGCTCGGGGTGCCGCTGTTGGAGGCGCAGGGGCGGCGGGTGCGGCTGACCGACGCGGCGCGGCTGGTGCTGCGGCACGCGGAGGCCGTGTTCGAGCAACTGGAGCGTGCCGACGCCGAGTTGGCGGCGTACACGCAGGGCGAGGTCGGCGAGGTGCGGGTCGGCGCCTTCTCCACGGCCGTACCCGCTCTGGTCGTGCCTGCCGTACGGGCGCTGCGGACCCGGCACCCCGGAGTGACCGTACGCGTGCGGGAAGCGGAGGCCGGGGAGGCGTACGAGCTGCTCGCCGCAGGGGACGTCGACCTCGCGCTCTCCCTCGCCGCCCAGGCCCCGACCGCCGCCGATCCCCGCTTCACCCGCGTCCCGCTGCTCGCCGACCCCCTCGACGTCGCTCTGCCCCGCGACCACCCGCTCGCCGCCGCCGACGGGCTGCGGCTGTCCGACCTCGCCGGGGAGCCGTGGATCTTCGGCGGCAGCGGGCCCTGGTCGGACATCACCCGCGGGGCCTGCGAGGCGGCCGGGTTCAGCCCCGTGCAGGGGCATTCGGCGGCCGGGTGGACGGCGATCCTGGCGATGGTCGCGGCCGGGATGGGGGTGGCGCTGATGCCGCGCATGGCCGTCGTGGGGAGGGAGGGCGTCGCGATGCGGGAGCTGACGGAGGACCGGCCCCGGCGGCACGTGGTGGCGGCCGTACGGAAGGGGGCCGGGGAGGGGGCGGCCGTGGGGCGGGTGCTGCAGGTTTTGCGGGAGGTGGCGGGGCGTTCCCGGCGGGACGGGTGCTGAGAGCTCCGCGGGATGTGCCGCGACGGGTCGTCTGTCGGCTGCGGCGCCGTCGTGGCTGGTCGCGCCCACGCGGCGGTAGCCGCATGTTCAACACAGCCCCGTGCCCCTTCAGGGCGCGCCCGAACCGCTCAGGCGAAGTAGTGCCCCTCCTCCAAGTCCTCGATCAGGCCGGGGCCCGTCGGCTCCCACCCCAGCCACTTGCGGGTCAGTGTGTTCGAGGCCGGTATGTCGAGGCCGGCGACGTTGGCCAGCCAGCCGAAGTGAGCGGGTGCCGCCTCGGCGGTGATGCTCCTGGCCGGCAGGTCCAAGTGGCGGCCGATGACCGCGGCGATGTCGCGGAACGGGACGCCCTCGTCGCCCACGGCATGCAGGCGGGTGCCCGCAGGCGCCGACTCCAGGGCGAGCCGGACCAAGCGTGCCGCATCCGTGCGGTGCACGGCCGGCCAGCGGTTGGCGCCGTCACCGACGTAGGCCGCGAAGCCCTTGTCGCGGGCGATGTCGATCAGCATGTGGACGAAGCCGTGGTCGCCCCGGCCGTGCACGGAGGGCGAAAACCGGGCGGAGGAGGAGCGCACCCCGCGGTCGGCCAGTGCGATCGCCGCGTCCTCGTTCCGCGCCCGGATCGCCCCGAACGACTCCGGCGGGGCCGTGTCCTCCTCGGTGTTGACCCTGCCCGGCTGCAGCAGCGCCGTGCCCGAGGAGATCACGAAGGCCTTGTCCGAGCCCTCCAGTACCGTCCCGATCGCCTCGATGACCCGCAGGTCGGCGGCGCACGCGGCGGCGAAGTCGAAGGTGCCCGAGAAGTCGTGGATGAAGGCGAGATGGGCGACGCCGTCGGCCGTGGCCACCCCCTTGGCCAGACCGGCCGGGTCGGTGAGGTCCCCGCGGTGCACATCGGCCCCGGCGGCCGTCAGTGCCTCGGCGGACGCGTCGGAGCGGGCGAGGCCGGTGACCTCGTGTCCGGCGTCGAGGAGTTCGCGGACCACGGCGGAACCGATGAAACCGGTGGCGCCCGTGACGAATACACGCATGGTGCAGCCCTTCGGAAGGGGGTGAGTGGGTGTGTCTCCATCCTCCGCAGGGGGTGGCGGCCGCGTCCAAAGCCTGTTCCGCATGGCGCAATACGATTCGGGCATCACCACAGGTGAGTACGCTGGAGGCATGGCTGACCTCGACCTCCGTCTGGTCCGGTACTTCATCGCCGTCGCCGCACACCGCCACTTCGGGCGTGCCGCGGAGGCCTTGCACATCACGCAGCCGTCCCTGAGCCGCCAGATCGTGGCCCTGGAACACCAGCTCGGCGCCCGGCTGCTGGACCGCACCCCGCGCGGCACCCGGCTCACCGAGGCCGGCCAGGTGTTCCTGCCCCGCGCGAGGGCGCTGCTGCGCGCCGCCGAGCAGGCCGGGGCCGAGGCCCGGGCCGCCGCCGAGCCCAGCCGGTTCACCGTCGGCTTCACCAGCGGCCTGATCGTCACCTCGGCCGTGCGCGAGCTGCGGCGCCGCCATCCGGACGCCGACGTACGCAGCCGGCATCTGCGCTGGGACGAGGCACGCACGGCTCTGCTCGAACACCGGGTGGACGCCGCGGTGACCCGACTGCCCTTCCCCACCGACCAGCTGGAGGTGACCGTCCTCTACGACGAGCCGCGGGCCGTGGTGGTCCCCGTCGATCACCGCCTGGCCGGCAAGGAGTCCGTCACCGTCGACGACATCGCCGACGAGCCGATGCCCCGGATAGTCGGCGCCGACCCCGCCTGGGCGGCCTTCTGGCGCCTGGAACCCCGGCCGGACGGCCGCCCGGTGCCCGAAGGCCCCGAGATCCTGGACCTGGAGGACAAGTTCGAGGCCGTCGCCGCCGGGGAGGCCCTGGTCATCACGGCCTACCCGACCGGCGTGTCACTGCGCCCCGACGTCACCGCCGTCCCGCTGCACGGCGTCGAGCCCAGCCAGGTCGCCCTCGCCACCCGGGCCGGCGACCGCAGCCGTCTGGTGTCCGCGTTCCGCAAGATCGCGCGCACCCGCCTCACCGGGCCGTCCGAACCGGCGTGACGAGAGGGCCCCTCGGGCCTCCGTATCGCGATAGCGTCACACCGTCCCCGCGTGACGCAATGCCCGGACTCGATGCCATTGCCGGACTCCCGGAGGTCCCCGTGGTCGCCGACACCTGTGCCAACTGCGGCAAACCGCTCCCCGCACGGGCGGGCCGCACCGGCCGCAGTTCCGTGTACTGCTCGGCCGCGTGCCGGCAGAAGGCCTACCGGGAGCGGCAGGGCACCGGGACGGGGGCCAGTGTGCAGGGCCTGATCGACGACATCGGGCGGCAGGTCGAGGAACTCACGCCGCAGCCGCCGTCGGTCCTGTACTCCGGGGTGGCCGACCTGTCGGCCGCCGTGGCCCGGCTGCGGCGGGTCGCCCGGACCGCCCGGGACACCGCGAAGGAGCCCCAGGGACCCACCGAGCCTTCCGTAACACCGAAAGCCGTTACGGAAATCCCCCTCACCGAGGCCGACTTCGCCACCCTCACCGAGTCCCACCGCCGGGAGATCCACGTCCACTGCTACCGCATGACCGGCTCCTACGACGACGCCGAGGACCTCGTGCAGGAGACGTTCCTGCGGGCCTGGCGGGCCCGGGAGTCCTTCGAGGGGCGGGCCGGCGCCCGCACCTGGCTGTACCGCATCGCCACCAACGCCTGCCTGGACTTCCAGCGCCGCACCGCCCGCCGCCCGCAGCGCTACGAGCCGATCCCCGGCATGAACCACGGCACCGGCGAGGCCCCGGCTCGCATCACCTGGCTGCAGCCCTACCCCGACGACGAGCTGCCCACGGCCGAGGAGGACCGGCCGGACGTCGCCGCCGTCTCCCGCGAGACCCTGGAGCTGGTCTTTCTCGCCGCCATCCAGCACCTCCCGCCCCGCCAGCGGGCCGTGCTGATCCTGCGGGACGTGCTCGGCCTGACCGCCGCCGAGACCGCCGAGGCGCTCGACCTGACCGTGGCCTCCGCCAACAGCGCCCTGCAGCGGGCCCGCCCCACCCTCCGCGACCATCTGCCCGGGCAGCGCGCGGAGTGGAGCGCCGGCGAGCCGACGGAAGCCCAACGCACCGTCCTGCAGCGGTACATGACCGCCGCCGAGCAGCTCGACTTCGCCGCGATGACCGACCTGCTCAGCAAGGACGTCACGCTCACCATGCCGCCCAACCCGTTCTGGTTCACCGGCCGGGACGCCCTCGTCGAGTTCCTGCGGCCCACCCTCGACCCGGCGTCCCCCATGTTCTTCGGCCACTGGCGCCACCTGCCCGCCCGCGCCAACGGGCAGCTCGCGGCGGGCGGTTACGTCCGCAGACCCGGTACGCACGTCCACCGTGCCCAGGTCCTCGACGTCCTGCGCTTCGACGCCGACGACCGGATCGTGGAGATCACGTCCTTCGAACCGCATCTGTTCCCGGCCTTCGGACTGCCGCTGCGGCTGTGAGCACCGATGAGTGATCGGGGTGCGGTGCGTCTGTATGACCGACCGACACGGAACACCCCTACCGAGGAGATCATCATGCTGCTCAGCGACAAGACCGCGATCGTGTACGGCGCCGGTGGCTCCATCGGCGGTGCGGTCGCCCGCGCCTTCGCCGCCGAGGGAGCACGCGTCCACCTGGTCGGACGGACCCGCAAGACGCTGGAGGCCGTGGCCGCCGACATCAAGGACGCCGAGGTGGCCGTCGTCGACGCCCTCGACGAGGCGGCCGTCGAAGAGCACCTCGCGGGCGTCGGCGACGTCGACATCTCGTTCAACCTCGTCACACGCGGCGACGTGCAGGGCGCCCCGCTCACCGACATGCCCGTGGACGACTTCATGCGGCCCGTGCTGGGCGGCGTCCGCGCCAACTTCATCACCGCCCGTGGCGCCGCCCGCCGGATGGCCGAGCGCGGCTCCGGCGTGATCCTCACCCTCAACAGCGGGTCCGCGCACGGCAGTCCGATGATGGGCGGCACGGGGCCCGCCGATGCCGCCATCGACACGCTCGTCCGCAACCTGGCCGTGGAGTGCGGTCCGCGCGGGGTGCGCGCCGTGGGCCTGTGGGCGGCCGGGGTGCCCGAGACCTTCACCGTCGAGAAGCTCTCCGCGGTCAACCCGGCCATCGACGAAGCCGCCGTCCAGGGCATCGTCGCCAACCTCGCCGGGATGCGCATGACACACCGCAACCCCACCCTCGCCGAGGTGGCCGCCACCGCCGTCTTCCTCGCCTCGGACCACGCGGGCGGCATCACCGGCACGTTCGTCAACGTGACGGGCGGGATGATCGCGCGCTGAGCGCGGGAACGAGGAAGGGCGCCCGGTATGACACCGGGCGCCCTCGTTTTCGTGCTCCTGTGGGTGGCTACGCCTGTGCGTCTGCCGCCTGCGCCTTCAGCGCGCGCTCCACTCCCGAGGGGGACTTCGTCAATGTGGCGGGCGGGATGATCGCGCGCTGAGCGCGGGAACGAGGAAGGGCGCCCGGTATGACACCGGGCGCCCTCGTTTTCGTGCTCCTGTGGGTGGCTACGCCTGTGCGTCTGCCGCCTGCGCCCTCAGCGCGCGCTCAACCCCAGAGCGGGACTCCGAGACCAGGCGGCGCAGGGCCGCGCTGGGCTCGGCGGAGGAGAGCCAGGCGTCCGTCCTGTCCAGGGTCTCCTGGGACACCTGGACGGCCGGGTAGAGGCCGACCGCGATCTGCTGGGCGATCTCGTGCGAGCGGGAGTCCCAGACGTCCTTGACCACCTCGAAGTACTTCTCGGCGTACGGGGCGAGCAGCTCGCGCTGGTCGGTCTGGACGAAGCCGCCGATGACCGCCTCCTGGACGGCGTTCGGCAGCTTGTCGGACTCGACGACCTGCGCCCAGACCTCCGCCTTCGCCTCCGGGGTCGGCCTGGCCGCACGGGCGCCGGCCGCATGGCGCTCGCCCGCGGCGGTCTTGTCCCGCTCGTACTCGCCGGCGATCTCCGTCTCGTCGTAGCGGCCGACCGCGGCCAGCCGCTGCACGAACGCCCAGCGCAGCTCGGTGTCGACGGCCAGCCCCTCGATCGTCTGCGAACCGTCCAGCAGGGCCTCCAGCAGGTCCAGCTGCTCCGGCGTCCTCGCGGTCGCCGCGAACGCCCGCGCCCAGGCCAGCTGGTGGTCGCTGCTCGGCTCGGCCGCGCGCAGGTGGGCCAGCGTGGCGTCGGTCCAGCGGGTGAGCAGGGCCTCGCGGGCGGCCGGGTCGGCGTACAGGTCGATCGCCAGCTTCACCTGGCGGTGCAGCGACTGCACGACACCGATGTCGGACTCCTTGCCGATGCCCGACAGGACCAGCGAGAGGTAGTCGCGGGTCGCGAGTTCCGCGTCCCGCGTCATGTCCCAGGCGGAGGCCCAGCACAGGGCACGCGGGAGGGACGACTCGAAGTCGCCCAGGTGCTCGGTGACGAACGCCAGCGACTGCTCGTCGAGGCGGACCTTGGCGTACGACAGGTCGTCGTCGTTGAGCAGCACGACGGCCGGGCGACGCCTGCCCACCAGCTGCGGCACGGCGGTCAGTTCACCGTCGACGTCCAGCTCGATGCGCTCCTCGCGCACCAGCTTGCCGCTGTCCTCGTCGAGTTCGTACAGGCCGACCGCGATGCGGTGCGGGCGGAGAGTCGGCTCGCCCTTCGCGCCCGCGGGGAGCGCCGGGGCCTCCTGGCGGATGGCGAAGGAGGTGACGACACCGGCGGCGTCCGTCTCGATCTCGGGACGGAGGATGTTGATGCCGGCGGTCCGGAGCCATTTCTCCGACCAGTTCTTCAGGTCGCGGCCGGAGGTCTCCTCCAGCGCGCCGAGCAGATCGGACAGGCGCGTGTTGCCGTACGCGTGACGCTTGAAGTACGCCTGCACGCCCCCGAAGAACTCGTCCATGCCGACATACGCGACGAGCTGCTTGAGGACGGAGGCACCCTTGGCATACGTAATGCCGTCGAAGTTCACCAGCACGTCGTCGAGATCGCGGATCTCGGCCATGATCGGGTGGGTGGAGGGCAGCTGGTCCTGCCGGTAGGCCCACGTCTTCATGGAGTTGGCGAACGTGGTCCAGGAGTGCGGCCAGCGCGACTGGGGGTGGTACGCCTGGCAGGCGATGGAGGTGTAGGTGGCGAACGACTCGTTCAGCCACAGGTCGTTCCACCACTCCATGGTGACCAGGTCGCCGAACCACATGTGCGCCAGCTCGTGCAGGATGGTCTCCGCGCGCAGCTCGTACGACGCGTCGGTGACCTTGGAGCGGAACACGTACTGGTCCCGGATGGTCACCGCACCCGCGTTCTCCATCGCGCCCGCGTTGAACTCCGGCACGAAGAGCTGGTCGTACTTCTTGAACGGGTACGCGTAGTCGAACTTCTCCTGGAACCACTCGAAGCCCTGCCGCGTGACCTCGAAGATCGCGTCGGAGTCGAGGAACTCGGCGAGCGAGGGCCGGCAGTAGATGCCCAGCGGCACGCTCTGCCCGTCCTTCTCGTACACGCTGTGCACGGAGTGGTACGGGCCGACGATGAGCGCCGTGATGTACGACGAGATCCGCGGCGTCGGCTCGAAGACCCAGGTGTCGTCCTTGGGCTCGGGCGTCGGCGAGTTGGAGATGACGGTCCAGCCGGAGGGCGCCTTCACCGTGAACTGGAAGGTCGCCTTGAGGTCGGGCTGCTCGAACGAGGCGAACACGCGACGGGCGTCCGGGACCTCGAACTGGGTGTAGAGATACGCCTGTTGGTCCACCGGGTCGATGAACCGGTGCAGCCCCTCACCCGTGTTGGTGTAGGCGCAGTCGGCGACGACCCGCAGGATGTTACGGCCCTCCAGCAGTCCCGGCAGGGCGATCCGCGAGTCCTTGAAGAGCTCGGCGGGGTCGAGGGTGTCGCCGTTCAGCGTCACCTCGTGGACGGTCGGGGCCACCAGGTCGATGAAGGACTCGGCGCCGTTTTCGGCCACGTCGAAGCGCACCGTCGTCACAGACCGGTAGGTACCGCCCTCCTGCGCGCCGGAGAGGTCGAGATCGATCTCGTACGAGTCAACGGTGAGCAGCTTCGCCCTCTGCTGCGCCTCTTCGCGGGTCAGGTTTGTGCCAGGCACGCGGTCATCTCCTCGTCATGTGTCGGTTCGGCCATCCTTCCACGGGACCGTGGGGAGGGCGACGAGGGTTTTCCCGATGGATCAACGGGTCAGAACCCCCGGACCGTCACGTCCGAATCCCGCCGGTCCTGCGGCCCCGCCCGCGCCAGCCTGGGTGCATGACGACGTACACCGCACGACCCATCGCCCCGTCCGTCCTCAAGGAACTGCGCACCACCGACGACGCGGGCCGTCCGATGATCCCCGTGGCCGACGACGAGGGCGGCGCCCCGCTACGCTGCTGTCTGCGCCGCAGCGAGCCGGGGGAGCGGATCGCCCTGGTGTCGTACGCGCCCCTGCGGCGCTGGGCGGCCGGGACGGGCGCCGAGCCCGGGGCCTACGACGAGCAGGGACCGGTCTTCATCCACGCGGACGAGTGTCCGGGCCCGGACGGCGACGGCTACCCGTTCGACAACGCCCACCGCACGGTCCGCCGCTACTCCGCCGACGGGCACATCCTCGGCGGAGAGCTGGTCGACGCCCCCGACGACGCGGCCTTCCGTAACGCATTCGACGACCCGTCCGTGGCGCTCGTCCACGTCCGGGCCGTCGAGTACGGCTGTTTCCTCTACGAGGTCAGGAGGCCTTAGCCCTTCAGCTCAGCGGCCACCAGCTCCGCGATCTGCACGGCGTTGAGCGCGGCGCCCTTGCGGAGGTTGTCGTTGGAGATGAAGAGCGCGAGACCGTTGTCGACCGTCTCGTCGCGGCGGATGCGGCCCACGAAGGACGGGTCCTGGCCGGCGGCCTGGAGCGGGGTCGGGATGTCGGAGAGCGCGACGCCCGGGGCGCCGGCCAGCAGCTCCGTCGCCCGCTCGGGGGAGATCGGGCGGGCGAAGCGGGCGTTGACCTGGAGGGAGTGGCCGGAGAAGACCGGGACGCGGACGCAGGTGCCGGAGATCTTGAGCTCCGGGATCTCCAGGATCTTGCGGGACTCGTTGCGGAGCTTCTGCTCCTCGTCGGTCTCGTTCAGACCGTCGTCGACGATCGAGCCCGCGAGGGGGAGCACGTTGAAGGCGATCGGGCGCTTGTAGACGCCGGGCTCCGGGAAGTCGACCGCGCCGCCGTCGTGGGTGAGCTTGTCGGCGTCGGCGACGACCTTCTGTGCCTGGCCGTGCAGCTCCGCGACGCCCGCGAGACCCGAGCCGGACACCGCCTGGTAGGTGGCGACGACCAGCGCCTCCAGGCCGGCCTCGTCGTGCAGCGGCCTGAGGACCGGCATCGCGGCCATCGTCGTGCAGTTCGGGTTGGCGATGATGCCCTTGGGGCGGTCGGCGATCGCGTGCGGGTTCACCTCGGAGACGACCAGCGGGACCTGAGGGTCCTTGCGCCAGGCCGAGGAGTTGTCGATCACGACGGGGCCCTGTGAGGCGACCTTCTCGGCCAGCGCCTTCGAGGTCGCGCCGCCCGCGGAGAACAGCACGATGTCCAGGCCGGTGTAGTCGGCGGTCGCCGCGTCCTCCACCGTCACACCGTCCAGCTCCGTCCCCGCCGAGCGGGCCGAGGCGAACAGCCGCAGCTCGGTGACCGGGAAGTCGCGCTCCTTGAGGATCCTGCGCATGACCGTGCCGACCTGCCCGGTGGCTCCGACGATTCCGACCCTCACGGCGACTCCTTTGCGTGTTCCTGTATGTCTGCGGCGTTTCCATCATGCGGCCGACCCGGGTCCGCCTGTCCAATTCTTTGCGCTCCATGCCCGAGGCCTGGGACGCCGCGCCGCGATCAACAGTTGCGGAACTCCGCCCACACCCGCGCTGAGCTGGAGAAATTCGCCCCACGGCGGCCCGGTGCCGCAAGCTGTGCTGGCCGCGGGCGGTGGTGTGACGTACACCTCTGCAGGATTTTCCGCGGTCGGGCCGAACGTTTCCGCCGGCTCCGGCGTCGTAGAGGAAACGCGGTAGGGGGTGGCTTGTGCTGCGCAGAAAGGCCCGCCGTGGCCAGGAGGACGATCATGGCGATCCTCTGGACGCGGCTCAGGAACGCCGGGTGCGGGCGGTGCTCGCGCTGGGCGGGGTGCCGCAGACGGACCTGCCGGACGGGGTGCAGCAGGTCCGTCTGCGGCTGCTGGAGCGGGCGGCGAAGGGGTACGAGGCCCCGCGTGACGTCTCCGCATGGGCGGCCGTCGTCGCCTCCAACCTGGCCATGGACTGGCACCGGTCCAAACGCCGCCAGGAGCGGATCGGCGAGCGGCTCGCCTCCCTGCGCCAGCTGGAGCACCCGTCGGGAGAGGACACCAGCGTGCTCTCCCTGGCCGTCGCCCAGGGCCTCGACGAGCTCCCCGACTCCCAGCGTCAGGTCCTCGTCCTCCGCTTCTACGCCGACCTGCCCGTCCGCTCGATAGCCGACGAGCTCGGCATCCCGGAGGGCACGGTCAAGAGCAGGCTGCACACGGCGGTACGGGCACTGCGCGCCCGCCTGCACGAGGACGAGGTGGTGTGAGATGACCGCCGAACACAACAGCGTCGATGCGCTGACGGCCGCGATCACCGGCGAGGAGCTGCCGGACGAGGCCCGCGCGGACTCCGCCTTCGTGGCCGAGCACCGCAGGGCGACGGCCGAGGTGGCGCTGCTGCGGCAGCAGCTCGGGATCATCGGGGACGCGCTCGCCGAGGAGCCGCGGCCGGAGCGGACGCCTGCCCCGGTACGGGCGCCGAGGGACTGGCGCCGGGCGCGCAGGTTCGCCTTCGGCTCGCTCGCCGTGGCCGCCGTCGCGACCGTGCTGGCGGGGATGGGCTGGCTGGTGACGCAGGCCGGGAGCGGCTCGAGCGACGACGCCAGCAGCGCATCGGGCGCCAAGGCGGACACCGCCGCCCGCTCGCCCTTCTCCAGCCCCGGCTACCTCGCCTGCACCCGCCTGGTCGCCGAGGGCGAGGTGACACAGGTGGAGCCGGTGCCCGGGACCGCCGAGCAGGAGCGGATCACGCTGGACGTGACCCGCTCGTACAAGCCGGAGGAGTCCAAGAAGGAGTCCAAGAAGGAGGTCACCCTCGTGATCGAGGAGGAGACCCTCCGGAAGGCCCTGCACAAGGGCGACCACATCCTGGTGGCCGTCCCACCGCAGTCCACCGTCCCGGACTACGTGATCGTCGGCGAGAAGTCGATCGCCCGCGAACGCGCCGGGCTCGTCCGCGCGCTGCCCGAATCGGCCGGCGTCACCTGCTGACGTCCCCCGCGACGGAAAAGGGCGGGCGCCCTTACGGACGCCCGCCCTCACCGCCGTACCACTGGCTACGGAGTGACCTTCTCGATCTTCACGCTGCCGGTGCCCGCGGCCGTGCCGCGTGCGTTCACCAGCTGGACCTGGCCGAAGAACTCACGGCCCTCAGGAGCGGCCGCCGCGGCGGTGACGCTGCCCGAGACGGTCGCCGAGTCGCCCGTGCCGAGCTTCACCGGCGCGGACTCGTCGACGGTGACGGTGCCCAGGGACGCGGAGAAGAAGACGTCCCGGTAGTCGTACGCCGTGGAGCCGGACGGGACCGAGTAGCCCGCGACCTCGATGGTGTACGTACCGGCGGCGGGTGAGGCGACCGAGACCGCTTCCTCCGAGTCGCCGTCGGCGGACGTGCCGACGACCGTGCCGGCTGCGTTCTTCACCGTCAGGTCGAGGTCCGCGGACGCGTCCGACACGTTGCCGATCGCGACGTCCAGCGACTTGGCGCCCGCGGGCACCTCGACCGTGGTGGTCTGCGTCTCGCCCTCCTTGATGGTCGGGCGGGCCGTCTTGGACGAGCCGAGCGGGCCGCCGACCAGCTTGCCGTCGAGCGCGGCGAGCTTGTTCGTCACCTTCCAGGAGACGGCGGCCGGGGTACCGACCTTGGCCTCGGGCACGGTCACGGTCTCCGGGTCGAAGGCCGCGCCGAGGACGGCGACGTCCAGCTTGTACGGGTTGTCGAGCAGCGGCGACGTACGGCGCGACTCGACCTCGATCTCCCAGACGCCGGCCTGCGGGTCCGCGTACGAGCGCACGTCGGGCTTGCAGCCGTTGCCGTCGAGGTAGTTCGGGTAGCAGTACGGGGTGCCGGTGTTGTCGACCGGAGTGCCGTACGGGTGGATCGCGATGAACCGGGTCTGGCTCTTGTCCTTCAGTCCGCCCATGGCGACCTCGAGGGACTTGGCGCCCTCGGGCACGGTCACGAAGTACGACTGCGTGCTGTTGCGCTGCACCGTGTTCGAGGCCGTGAAGGTGTACTTCACCGGCGTGGAGACCACGACCGCGGCGAGGATCTGCTTGTCGACGCCCTCGGTCCTCGGGTCGTCGACGTCGAGGATCGCGCTCTTGATGCCCGCGGACCTCGGCTTCGCCTGCACCTTGACGGTGACCGGCTGGTTCAGCGGCAGCTTCACCTCGTCCTTGCCGACGATCCGGAAGGTGTCACCGGCGTTGTTCTCGATGCTCAGCTCGTGCCGGACCGCCTTGTCGGAGCCGGAGGTCCGGGTGATCGTGACGTCGTACGTCTTCCGGTCACCCGCTTTGAGGCCGCCCTCGCGGTCGTACAGGCCGGTGCCGAAGCCCGGCGTCTTCAGCGCCTGGTCGAGCGCGGTGTCGACCGGGGCCTTCACGGTGTACTCGTGTGCGGTGGCGCCGTCGCGGATCGCGTCCCAGGCGTCGACGATGTCGATGCGGCCCGAGCCCTCCTCGTATGCCTGAACGCCCTTGATGTGGTGGGCAGTTGAGGTAAGAGCCGTGCGCAGGGTCGCGGGCTTGAGCTCGATGTGCTTCTGCTTGGCGGCCGACAGCAGCAGCGCGCTGGCGCCCGTGGCCTGCGGGGAGGCCATGGACGTGCCCTGCAGCATGGAGTAGCCGGCCGGCAGCGAGTAGCCCGACTCGGCGACCGGGGAGCCCGGTAGCCAGGTCTGGGTGGTGTTGATCGCGGCACCCGGCGCGACGAGGGTGGGCGTGAAGCCGCCGTCCTCACGCGGACCGCGCGAGGAGAACGGCATCATGGCGTACTTCTTCTCCACGGCGGAGCCGTAGTTGGACGCCCAGGTCGCCTTCGAGATACCCGCGCCGACGGAGATCACCTTGTCGGCCAGACCCGGGTCGCCGATGGTGTTCGCGCCCGGGCCGGAGTTGCCCGCCGAGATCACCAGCTGCACGCCGTACGTGTCGATGAGGCGCGTGTACAGCTCCGCGCGCGCGTTGTTGCCGTCGTTGAGGGCCGGGAGGCCGCCGATGGACATGTTGACGATGTCGACACCGCGGTTCACGACGAGGTCGATCATGCCCTCGGTGAGCGCGACGTTCGTGCAGCCGCCCGTCCAGGTGCAGGCACGGGAGGAGACGATCTTCGCGCCGGGGGCCGCGCCGTTCATCTTCCCGCCGAACAGACCGTTCGCGGAGGTGATGCCGGCGACGTGCGTGCCGTGCTCGGACTCGATGACACCGATGTTGACGAAGTCGGCTTTCTTGCCGACCCAGTCACCGCCGAACGGGTCCATCGGCACGTCCTTGCGGATCTGCACGACGAACGGCTGGCGCTCCACGACGTCGGTCGACGGGTTGTCGGTGCCGAAGTAGCCGACCTGGAACCCGTCCTTGTACGGCTTCATCGGCTCGTCGTCGCTGAAGTCGAAGTTGTTGTTCAGGTCGACGCGGACGGTCCCGGCGGCGGCGTCGTAGAGGACGCCCCACTTGTCCGTGGTGTCCCCGTCCCGGTTGGCGTCGCCCTTCGCGTCGCCGCCCGTGGTGGCGGCCTCGCTGAAGGTGCTGACCTGGTACGACCCGGCGGGCGCCGTCCAGCTCTTTCCGCCGTAGGTGAAGGTGGGCCCGGAGACGGCGGTCACCATCGGGCGCCAGGTGGCGTCGCTGTCGACGATCGGGTCGGTCGCCGTCACCCAGTCGACGATCTTCCGCTCACCGGTGGTGGTCTTCTGCAGCGCGGGGTGGCCGAGGTCGACGCCGGAGTCCAGGATGCCGATGGTGACGCCGCGGCCGTCCGCCTTCGGGTGGTCCTTCACGAAGTCGACGGCGCCCGTCTCGAAGGACGGGTTGTACGGGTTCTCGGCGGGCGTGTTCTTGTCGGGAGCCGGGTAACTGGCCGTGCCCAACGCCGACTTGGAGCCGCTCGTCGCGCTCGGGTCGTCCAGCGGTATCTCCTCACGCAGGTCGATGCCGTGCACGGAGGAGAGCTTCGCCGCGGCGGCGATGGCCGCGTCCGCCTGCGAGGTGGGGACGGTGGCGCGGACGTAACCGAGCTTGTCGTAGGTCCGGCCGACGGAGCCGCCCTTGACCGCGTCCAGCTTCCCGGCGACCTGCTCGGTCTGCCCCGGGGCGGTGGCGATCATCATCGTGACGTTCTTGTCGCCGTCGGCCTTGGCCTCGGCGAGCAGGTCCGCGTCGTCGGAACCGAGCTTGTTCTGCGCGGACTTGACGCTGCCGTCCGAGGGGGCGGTGGAGCCCGGGGACGGCGCGTCGGCGGAGAAGGCCATGGGTATCGGCCCGGCCGCGGAGAGCGCGGCGACGAGACCGGCGGCCACGGCTATTCGGGCCACGGGTCTGAGGGGGGTGAGGGTCATCGGCATCCCTAGGAGTGAAGATTTCAGTGCCGGACGAGCGCACAGCTTTACCCAGGGGACAGTTGTTTGGGAAGTGTTGACCGAAACGATATGGACGTATGGGGAAAACCCCCGATGCTCTTTACGGGGATGAGTCCCCAATAGTGCCAAATGATCCGGCGGTTCCGGACTAACGTCCCTACGTGCGCAGGAAATTGAGGGTGGCGGCCTACGCCATATGCGTCCGCGACGACCAGCTCCTACTGGCCCGCTGGATCGACGACCAGGGCCGCCCCGAGTGGACCCTGCCCGGCGGCGGCGTGGAACACGGCGAGGACCCCTACGACGCCGCCCTGAGGGAGGTGGAGGAGGAAACCGGCTACCACGTGGACCTCACGGCCCTCCTGGGCGTGGACTCGATCCGCCGCACCGCCCCCAGCCGCTTCGGACGCTCCGTCGACCATCACGGCGTACGGCTGGTGTACGAGGGGCGGGTGACCGGCGGCGAACTCCGGCACGAGATCGGCGGTTCGACGGACATGGCGGCCTGGCATCCCCTGGATACGGTGCCCGGGCTGCGGCGGGTCGGACTCGTCGATGTGGGGCTGGCGCTGTGGCGGGAGCGGCCGGTGGCGGGGCGGGTGACGGTGACCGCCGAAGACTGACCACGGTTTCACTGTGCTGTGAACTGCCTTCACTACCCAGCAAGATGAACACGGAGTGACCGCCTCCGGGCCGCCCGACGAGCGGCCGTGAACGCACAGGGTGGCCCAAGATCCACGTACGGTGATCGGCGTTGCCCGTTGCCGTCTCGTTCACGCGCAGGTCATTCCCAGTGCCAAGCATCCAGTACGAGCGGGTTGTTCGCGACAGCGAAACAGCCCGCGACCACTGCCGACGCGTTGCCACTCGGGGAGATCGCGCCATGTCGCGCATACGCTCTGTCGCCGCCACCATCCCGGCGATCAACCGCCGTACCGTCCTCGCCGCCACCGGCGCGGCGGCCGTCTCCGCAGGCGTCGGCTACGCCCTGCGGCCCACCGACAGCCAGGCCGCCACCACCGAAACGACCCGGGTCGTGGCGCAGTCCCGCAAGGCCCCGGCCGCCCCCCTCGCGCCCTACACCAAGGGCACCACCCTCGCCACGGTCGCCGCCCCGCGCACCTCCTCCGGCTACCGCCGCCTCGGCGACGGCCCCGGCTGGTCCCGAGTCGTGCGCAGCGAGCTCGCCGCCCCCAAGTCGGGCCGCGCCGGCCGCCGTACCGCGCTCGCCGCGTTCGTACAGCTCACCGACCTGCACCTGATCGACTCCCAGCACCCGATGCGCCTGGAGTACCTGCGCTCCACGGACAAGCACTCCTGGCGCCCGCACGAGGCGCTGACCGTGCAGGGCGCGATCTCGCTGGTCGAGCGGATCAACGCGCTGCGCGGCGCCCCCGTCACCGGCTCCCCGCTGCACTTCGCGATGACCACCGGCGACAACACGGACAACAACGCCAAGTCCGAGCTGGAGTGGTTCCTGACGATCATGAGTGGGGGCAAGATCCGTCCCAACTCCGGTGATCTGCGGCATTACGAGGGCGTCCAGAACAGCGGCCTCAAGCTGTACTGGCAGCCCGACTCCACCGTCCGCGACGGCGACAAGCAGCTCGGCTTCCCGCATCTGCAGGGCTTCCTGGCCGCCGCGATCCGCGAGGTCCGCAGCCCCGGCCTGAACCTGCCGTGGTACTCCACGGTCGGCAACCACGACGCCATGCCGCTCGGCTGCTACGGCCACGGCGACTCCTGGCTCGCCGAGTACGCGGTCGGCGGCAAGAAGCTGATGTCGCTGTCCGCCTCCGAGGCGAAGAAGCTGCAGGACCACATCAGGAGCGGGAGTGACCCCAAGGGAACCGGCTTCCGGGACCTGCTCAAGGCCCACGCACGCAACATGCGCTCGGTCACCGCGGACGAGAGCCGGGCCCCCTACACCCCGGCCGACTACCTCAAGGCCCACCTCGACCCGGCGCACCGCGGCAACGGCCCGGTCGGGCACGGCTACTCCACCGCCAACCTAGAGGCGGGCACCCAGTACTACACCTTCCGCATCTCCGACGACGTCATCGGCATCAGCCTCGACACCACCGACCCGGGTGGCCACTACGAAGGCTCCATCGGCACCGCCCAGTTGAAGTGGCTCGACAAGCAGCTGAAGGACAACAAGGACTCGCACGCCATCGTCTTCAGCCACCACACCAGCAAGACAATGGACAACACGGGCATCGTGGACCCGGCACGCCCGAACGAGCGGCGGCACGGCGGCCAGGAGGTCATCGCCCTCCTCGGCAGCCACTCCAACGTCCTCGCCTGGGTGAACGGCCACATCCACCGCAACGACATCACGCCGCACCAGGCCGGTGGCCGTTCCTTCTGGGAGATCTCCACCGCGTCCCACGTGGACTACCCGCAGCTGGCCCGCGTCATCGAGATCGCCGACAACAAGGACGGCACGCTCTCCCTGTTCACCACCCTCGTCGAGTCCGCGGCCCCGCACCGCACGGACTTCACCGACCTCACCCAGACGGGCCTGGCCGCCCTCTACCGCGAGCTGTCGTACAACGCCCCCGGCTCCAGCACTGTGCTCGGCGGCGACCCGAACGACCGCAACACGGAACTGGTGTTGAAGAAGGGCTGAAAGCGGCTCAACCGGCTCGCGGTGCATCAACCTTCGCACTGCGGGCCGGGTCTGTCTCCCCCGACCGAGCTCGGCTCAGTACCGAACCCGATGGGGGAGACAGACATGAACGCAGGCATACGTACGACTCTGGCCGCGGCGACGGCCGTCGCACTGTCCGCGGCCCTGGCCGGACCCGCGCTCGCCGCCGCGCCCGCCAGAGGGGCCGAAGGCCACGAGGCGACCCAGCGGGCCGTCGAGGCCGCGGTGAAGCTCGGCGTGCCCGGAGTGACGCTCACCGCGAAGGACGCCCACGGCACCTGGTCGACGACCGCGGGCGTGGGGAACCTCAAGACGGGCAAGCCGCGTTCGGCCGATGACCGTTACCGCGTCGGCAGCATCACCAAGACCTTCGTGTCCACCGTGCTGCTCCAACTGGAGGCGGAGGGACGGCTGTCGCTGAACGACACCGTGGAGAAGTGGCTGCCCGGAGCGGTCCGCGGTCACGGGCACGACGGGCGAGCCATCACGCTCCGCCAGCTCCTCAATCACACGAGCGGTGTCTTCAACTACACCGCGGACGACGAGTTCGGCCGCACGTACTTCCTCAAGGACGGCTTCTTCAAGCACCGTTACGACCGCAAGGCTCCCGCGGACCTGCTGGAGATCGCGATGTCCCACAAGCCGGACTTCGCGCCGGGCACCTCCTGGAAGTACTCCAACACCAACTACCTGTTGGCCGCGATGGTGATCGAGAAGGTCACGGGCCGTCCGTACGGGGAGGAGATCCGCGACCGCATCATCGGACCGCTCCATCTGACCGGCACCTCGGTCCCCGGCACCCGGGTCACCGTCCCGCAGCCCAGCAGCCGCGCCTACTCCAAGCTCGCGGAGTCGACGACGGGCCCGACGTACGACGTCACCACGCTCAACCCCGCCATCGCCTACGGCTCAGGCGAGATGATCTCGGATTCGGCCGACCTGATCCGCTTCTACTCGGCGCTGCTCACCGGCCGGCTCCTGCCTCCGCACCAGCTGAAGGAGATGAAGACCACGGTGCGGCAGAGCGCCGGGTCGACGGGCGGTTACGGTCTGGGCATCGCCGACGTCCCTCTTTCCTGCAACGGCCGTGAAGTGCACGTGTGGGGCCACGACGGTGGCATCCACGGCTCTCTCTCCCTGGCGCTGACCACCGCGGACGGCCGGCACTCCCTCGCGTACAACTTCAACGGGGACTGGGCGGACAACAGCAAGGACGTGGTCGAGGCGGAGTTCTGCGGCGGTCAAGGCCGCTGACGGCACGCGTCGATCGCCGCGCGCAGCTGGGCGACCGCCTCCTGAACCGCCCCGTCGGCGAGGTTGCCGTACCCGAGGACCAGGCCGTGGTCGGCGTGGTCCTCGGTGGCGTGATAGGCCGCGAGGTCGGCCACGCGCAGCGAGCGGGCGGCCGCCGCCCTGACCACGGCCGCCGGGTCCACGGCGGTCGGCAGCCGGAGGAGGAGGTGCAGCCCGGCCGCGACGCCGGAGACGGGGGCGTCCGGCAGCTGGTCGGCGAGGGCCCGGACGAGGGTGTCGCGGCGGTCGCGGTAGCGCCCCCGGCAGGCCCGCAGATGGCGGTCGTAGGCGCCTGATTCCAGCAGGTCCGCGAAGGCGAGCTGGTCCAGGGGCGGGGGCTGGGTCGCCGTCTGGTCGGCCCGGTGCAGGTGCTCGGTCCAGCGGGCGGGCGCCACGATCCATCCGATGCCGAGCGCGGGGGAGAGGATCTTGCTGAGCGACTTGAACAGGACGACCCGGGACGGGTCCATGCCCTGCAGGCTCGCGACCGGCCGGCGGTCATAGCGGAACTCCGCGTCGTAGTCGTCCTCCAGTACGACGCCGTCCACCTCGCGGGCCCAGTGCAGCAGGGCCGCGCGCCGCTCCGGGGCGAGCACCGTGCCCAGCGGGAACTGGTGCGCCGGAGACGCCAGCACGGCCCTCAGGCCGGTGTGTCCGGCGAGCTCGTCGGTGCGCAGGCCGGCGCCGTCCGCGCGGACGGGTACGACGTCCAGGCCCGCGGCGCGGATCACCTCGCGCAGCCGGGTCCAGCCCGGTTCCTCGACGGCGACGGCGGTGATGCCGCGGGCGCGCAGGGCCTGGCAGAAGCGGCGCACCCCGTCGGTCACGCTGGTGCACACCGTCACGTCCTCGGGGCTCGTGGAGACACCGCGGGCGCGGGCCAGGTACTCGGCGAGCAGCCGTCTGAGCCGGGGGTGGCCGCCGGGCGGCGGGTAGCCGAACTCCGTGAACGCCACCGTCGTCGCCTGCGCGCGGACCGCGTCGGCCCAGCGGCGCCGCGGGAACGCCCGCAGGTCCGGCAGGCCCGGGGCCAGGTCGTAACGGGCCGCCGGAGCCTGCTGCGGCGCGCGTCGCGCGGAGCGGTCGTCCGGGCTGTTCGACCAGCGCACCCGGGTGGCGGAGCCGGTCCGCGCCTCCAGATACCCCTCGGCGACGAGCTGGCCGTACGCCTCGGTCACCGCCCAGCGCGAACAGCCGAGGTCGGCGGCGAGCCGGCGGCTCGGCGGCAGGGCGGTGCCCACCTCGATCCGGCCGTCCCTGATCGCCGTACGCAGCGCCCGCTTCACCCGCTCGTGCAGCGGTCCGTCGGCGGCCTGCCCCAGGTGGAGCAGGAGATCGCCCGCCAGGTTGGTCTGTGACACCCGCGGATCGGTCTGTGATTCCCGCATGCGATTGGACGGTAGCAGCGAGCCATTTCTCCCTACCGTCGAAGGGCAGTGGGAAGCAGACGAAGGAGGCTGTCGTGCACCAGTTGTTCCGTGCGGTGTTCGAGGACTGGCAGGTCAAGGCGGGGGTCTACTCGGCGATGCCGGACGCGCCCGTCGTACCGGATGAGGCAGACCGTCCGGTAATCCAGCGGACTCGGATTCGAGACGCCGGGTTCATCCGTACGAAACGTCCATGCCGCCTCATATCGGCTAACCCGCACTCCACGGGGATGGCTCGATTTGTGCAAGGCGGGTGGTCATATGCCCACGAGGCGCGGACTGCACGTGCTCTCGGTCTACGAGGGCTTCTTCTCCGGCGGTGCCCGGATCGTCCACAGTGACGTCGTACTCGGACTTCAGGAGGGTGACCAGCAGCATCGCGTGCTGAGTCTCCATGGCGAGGTGCACCGGGAGGCCACCCGGCAGCGGATGGAGGACGACGCCTGCTACCGGTCGCTGACCGCGGCGGGCGTGGGTGTCACTTCCCTGGGCCGGGTCTTCCCCGCAAGCGGTGATCCGGCCACCTTCACCGGCCCGGAGCTGGCCGACACGGCGCGGGCGACGGCGGACGCGGACGTGATCCTTTCCTTGAAGGAACAACCCCTCCGTCTCCTCAACCAGGCGGGCCTGCCGCGCCGCCCCGTCGTGGTCTGTCTGCACCGCTCCGACCCGGAGAACCAGGGGGCGGCCCTCGACGAGCTGAAGGCCGCCATCGCCGACGGCAGGGTGGTGGCGTGCGTGTGCTGCGCGGAGTCGACCCGCTCCGCGTACGAGGCCGCGGGGATCCCGGCCGAGCTTCTGCACGTCATCCCGAACGGTGTGGACCTGCTCCGCTTCCGCCCCGACGCGGCCCGGCGGCTCGCCCTGCGCACGTCCCTCGACATCCCCGCCACCGCTCCGGTGGTCGTCTTCGCGGCCCGCTACGACGCCATGAAGAACGTCCCGCTGTTCCTGCGGGCGGCGCGGGAGTGGCTGGGCCGGGAACCAGGGGGACATGTGTTGATGTGCGGGGCGGGCATGACACCGTCGAACCCGGGGCTGGAGGTGGACATCGAGACCGCGTTCGGACCGCAGCGGACCTTGACGGACCGCGTCCACCTGCTCGGCGTCCGACACGACATGGAGTCCGTGTACGCCGGTGCCGACGTCGTCGCGCTGACCTCCTCCTGGGGCGAGGCGGCCCCGCTGTGCCTGGTCGAGGGCATGATGTGCGGCGCCGTACCGGTCGCCACCGACGTCGGCGACAGCGCGGCGATCGTGGCGGGCCACGGCTTCGTCACGCCGCCGGACGCGAAAGCCATCGCGGCGGCGTGGGGGGAGGCGGCAGCCGCCCGGGCCGACCTCGCACCAGCTCTTGCAGCCAGCCGCGAACGCTTCAGCCGCACCCGCATGATCGCGTCGTACGCCACCCTCCTCGACTGGGTGGCCGCAGGCACCGCCACGAGCCCGGCCCTCCCGGAGCCGCGGTAGGGCCTCCGACTCGAGCGGAAGGGCCAGCCCCCGGACCCCCGCTCCTCAAACGCGGGAGGGGCTGAGTTTTTCAGCCCGTCCGGCGTTTGAGGACGAGGCCGTTCAGGCCGAAAGCGGGGGTCTGGGGGCGGCAGCCCCCCAGGGTCGGGACGGGAAGGGGCGGCGGGGGCGAGAAAGACGGGGCGTGGCGAGGAGGGACGGCGGCGGCCAGGGTTCCGCGGCGCGGACCGTCGCCTCCTCGGCGCAGCGCCGTTCACTCCACGCGTGTCGCCCCCCGTAGGTCCGCCGGCGCTGTCTCGGTCGTCGGGGCGTCGACGTGAGACGGCGGCAGGACCTGACGCACACTCACCAGCGCCGCCAGGGCGATCATGCCCGCGACCGCGGGTACTCCGGCCGCGCCGGCCGTGGACAGGGTCAGGCCGCCAAGGGCTCCGGCGACCGCGACCCCCAGGAACTGGGCGGAGAAGTGCAGGCCGAGAGCCTGGGAGCGTTGCTCGGGGGCCAGGCCCGCCAGGCGGGTCTGCTGGCTGATGCCGCCCGACCACCAGGCCAGGCCGAAGGCGAAGAGGAGCGGGAAGGCGATGACCCGGGCTGCGGTCGGGATGTGAGCGATCGTCAGCAGCGTCAGCACCGCCAGGAATCCGGCGATGAGCAGCAGCACCGTCCGCAGCACCTTCGCCAGCGCGTGCTTCTTCAGCACCGAGCCGATGAGGCGCCCGCCCGTGAAGCCGCCCGCCCCGAACACGACCATCAGCGCCGCAACTCCCGTACTGCCCAGGCCGGTTGCCCGGTGCGCGACGGGGGACAGGTACGTGTACATCGTGTAGGCGGCCAGGAAGAGGCCGAAGGTCGTGACCAGGCCCCAGCGGACCGGGCCCCGGCGCAGCAGGTTCAGGCGTCCGGCCGTCGCACCCGCCGTGCCGGGCACGTCCGGGAGCCAGGCCAGGACGGCCAGCGCGGTGACGAGCGCCAGGGCGGCCACGAAGGCGAAGGACGCCCTCCAGCCCAGCGCCGCGCCCACCACCGTGCCGATGGGGGCGCCGAGGGTGAGGGCGACCGCGTTGCCGCCGGCCGTGACGGCGATCGCGCGCGGGAGTTCCTCGGGTTTGCTCAGTGCCGCCGCGGCGGCCGCCGCCGGCGCCGCGAACAGGGCCGCGCCCAGCGCCGCAAGGACCCGCGCCACGGCCAGCGTCGCGATGTCGGGGGCGACGGCCGCGAGCACATTGGCCGCGGCGAAACCCACCGCGGCCCAGATCAGGAGCCGTTTGAGGGGGACGTGCTGGAACTGGCCGATCAGGGGCGGCCCGGCGATCGCATAGACCAGGGCGAAGACCGTGACCATCTGCCCGCACACGGACACCGTCGAGTGGAGGTCGTGGGCCACGTCGGGGAGCACTCCGGCGATCACATATCCCTCGGTGCCCACCGTGAAGGTGCCAAGGGCTAAGAGGTAGATCCTTGGATTCATGGTCCAACGGTACAAGAGTCATTGAACCTTTGGAAGGTGGGTTCTCTGGCAGTAGGGTCGACGTCATGCGGGACAGATTCCATGCCGAACTGGCCAACGTCAGCCTGGCCGAGGCGATGCACGGGCTGAGCGATCCGCTGCGCCTGCGCATCGTCGCGCTGCTCGCCGAGCGCGGTGAGACCGAGTGCTCGGTCATCTACAACGACCTGGGCATCAGCAAGTCGAACGCCTCCCACCACTTCCGGGTCCTCAGGGAGTGCGGGCTCATCTGGCGCAGCCACCAGGGGCAGCAGCAGAGCGCCCGGCTGCGGGCGGACGAGTTCGAGGAGCGCTTCCCGGGGCTGTTGCCGGCCGTCGTCAAGAACATGGAACTCGTGAAGCACGTGGGGGAGGGCGGGGACGGCGAACAGTGACGTTCGCCATCCCCGCCCGGGCACCGCTCAGCCGAAGAACACGTTGCCGAGGCTCAGCCCCGTGTACGTGTCCCGCATCGTGATCACGTCACCGTCGCGCAACTCGGCCCCGTCCTTGTGCGAGCTGATGCACGACCCCAGCAGCAGGTACACGACCGTGCCCGCCTCGAACAGGCCGCGCCGGCGCAACAGCAGCCGTTCCAGGACGCGGGGCGAGTAGAGCATCTCCCGCCTGCCGAGCGCCCCTCGGCGCTCCCACACCGCCGTGCCGTCGCGGCTGATCGACGCGGTGACCGCACTGGACGGCGGCAGCTCGTCGAGGACCACCTCGGCGGCCACGGCCGTCGGCTGGAGCTTCGACAGGTTCGCCAGATTGCGGCGCGCGTGCCGCAGGCCCGCGTCGGAGAAGTCGTTGGCCAGCGTGAAGCCGAGGTAGACCGGGTCGCCCTCCTTGTTCACGCAGTACACGGCGCAGTACTCGACCTCGATGCCGCCGCCGGTCAGCGGCACCGGGCTGGAGAGCGGGTCCCCGTCGGTGCGCAGCAGGTCGCCGGTTCCCTTGTAGTAGAAGTCCAGCTTGCCTTTCTCCACCGCTGTTTCGTTCACCACGGCGTGGGTGTAGCCGAAGCTGTAGACGGCGGCCCGGGAGCGTTCCTCGGGGAGGAAGGGGACCGTGCCGGGAGGTGACGGCCGCTCCTCGTGCCCGGCGAGGCCGTCCAGGTACTCCGGCCAGGACAGGCCGCTGTCGGCGTAACCGACCGCGAGTTCGTACGTGCCGGTGACTTTCCGGGTCGTGGTCATCCGCACTCACCTCACTTCTTCTTGAACGCCTTGTACTGCCGCCCGCCGAGCTGCAGTTCATGGGTCTCGACAAGGTTGTCGGGCCGCTCGCCGCCGGCCGGCAGGTTGCGGACGTCGGTGATCAGGACGCCGCCCTGGAGCAGGGTGCGCTCCAGCTCGGCGAGCGGTACGACCGGGGTGTCCGGGGCGTGTTCCGAGACCGTGAGGTCGTATCCGATCCGCTTGTTGTAGTGGAAGGTGCCGGCCGTCTCGAAGGGCAGCTCGGTGGTGGTGAGGTCCGAACGGACCCTGATCCGCAGGGCCTTGTGGTCGCCCGCCCACTGCAGGACATGGGGCGTGAGGTCCGGGGAGTGCGTGGCGATGTCGAGGCGGCCCTGGGCGAGCAGGGGCACGAGCCGCAGCGAGTCCGGCTTGAGGAGCAGGGCCCGCGAGCGCGGGTGGGTCACCTCCCGTACCAGGTCGGCGAGTTCGGACAGGTCCGTGCCGGCGTCGAGCAGGGCGCCGCGCTCCTCGCCGTGGACGCGCAGCCAGTCCTCGTCGACCCGGCCCCAGTCGGAGATCCGCAGGACCTCCTCCACCGTCAGGTCGTACCGGCCGAACAGGAAGGCCTTGAACGGCTGGTACTGCAGGATGCGCCCGTGGTCGCCGACGATGGAGTAGTCGCCCACCCAGCCGTTGATGAAGGACCGGGTGCCGACGACGCTCGCCAGGCCCAGGTAGTCGGCGTTCCAGCCCACCATGGCGTCGCGGCCCACCCAGGCGTAGTCGCGCAGCACGACACCAGGCTGGTGCGTCATGGAGACGGTGCGCGCGCCGATCGACGGGCGCCCGTACGCGCTGTGGTCCTGGCGCAGGAGCAGACTTCCGGGGGACAGCCAGGCGCCGTCTCCGATGGTGATGTCGCCGCCGGCGTTGATCCCGCTGCCCTTGCCGAACCGCACATACCTGCCGATGTTGATACGGGGTATCTGCCCCGCCCCCAGCGCGTACTGGTGGTCGGCGTGCGGGGCGCTGAAGTAGGCGCCGCCCTCGAAGTGGGTGGGGAGGATCCAGTGCTGTCCCGCGCCCTCCCGGACCAGCAGCGGGTCGCCCGAGGTGTCGACGGAGAAATGGTTTTCCGGAAGGCCGAGTTCCGCTGCGAGTTCCCGCAGGGAATTAGCCACCAGTCGGCCGAATTCTATCTGCTGCTGCTCGTTTCCGATGGTGGCCGACTGCTTGCGCAGTTCCTTGAGGACCCGGGCGTACCGAACAATGGGGTACGGCTCGGGGTCGGAGGCTTCCGCCAGCTTTTCGAGAAGGTTTACCGTGCTGACCCGCTCTATCGTCGTGTGTACGTCGAAGTATGCGGACTTGTTCACGTGGGTCCCCCTGAAAACGTCGTTGGACGGTTGGCAAAAGCCTAGGTGAGAGGCGTCTGACGGACCAACGAGAGTTGTTTATTGCTTCAATAATTGAAGCTTATCGGCAACTCCGTGTAACTGGAAAGGATTCGTTAACAAACGGTCAAGGGGGGAATCTGTGCAGCATGCCTGGGTAAGGCGCCTGGTTATGTTCCGTAATCTTGATGTAGGTCAACTGCGTACCCTCGTTACCATTCTGGAAACGGGAGGTTTCCGGCGTGCAGCCGAGCGGCTTTCCCTCACACAACCCGCCGTGAGCCAGCACATACGACGCCTCGAATCCCTTCTTGACGGCCCCGTCTTCACCAGCACCGGGCGCCGGCTCAGGCTCAGTCCGCAGGCCGAGGAGCTCGCCGGATACGCCCGCCGGATGGTCGCCCTCAACGACGAGGCGGTCGCCCGGGTCAGCGCCGTGGCGCGTCGCGAAGTGGTGCTGTCGGTCGGTATCTCCCAGCAGTTCGAGCCCGCCATGCCCGAGCTGCTGTCGGGTCTGACCCGATTACTGCCCGAGGCCCGGGTCGCCCTGCGCACGGGCCTGAGCGCACCGCTCACCGCCCGGGTCGCGGACGGCGAACTCGACCTCGCCCTGATCTCCGCGCCGCCCCGCGGAAGCCGGGACCGGTTCCTGGGCCGCATACAACTCGCCTGGTTCGGCCGCCACTTGGTGGACGCGGGCGCCCCGCTCCCGCTGGTCCTGTGCGCCGAGCCCTGCAACCTCCGGGTCCACGTCCTCAACTCCGTCACCCTCGGCCGGCTCCCCTGGCGGAGCGTCTACGAGGGCCCGGACCTGCCCGGCGTGCGGGCCGCGATCCGCGCCGGGCTCGGCAACACCTGTCTGCCGGCCAACGCGGACGAGCTGTGGGGGCTGCGCAAGGCCCCGACGGAGTGCTTCCCGCCGGTCGACCCGGTCCCCGTGTCGCTGGTGGTCGCACCCGGCACCAAGGAGGGCGTCATCGAGGCGGCGCACCTCGCGGCCCGCGACGCCCTGCGCTGCTTCCCCTACCTGGACGAGGGCACCCACGACGACCCGTACGACCTCGTACCCGAGCCGGCACAGCCGCTGGCCTCCTGACCGCACGCGAGCCTGACCGCACACGAGGAGGGGCCACCGACCCCCGGTGGCCCCTCCTCTCCCCTCCTGGTCCCGCCCCGGTCCGTCACTACCGGGGCAGCACCACGACATAAGCGGCGGGCTCCCGGTCGCCGGACGCCATCAGTGCCGTGCGGACGACCGCCGCCTGCTGTTCCATCGAGTCGCGGAGCTTCTTGGGCGTGATGTGGACGACCGTGATGCCCAGGCGCTCCAAGTGCTCCCGCTTGCGGGCGTATTCGGACCACAGCGCGTCCTCGTCCTGTCGTGGGGCCCTGGTGTCCAGCTCCACGGCCACTGCCTGCTCCGGCCAGTACGCGTCCAGGCCGCCGAGGTGGGGGCCGCCCGGCAGCCGGAGGTCCACGTTCCAGACCGGGTCGGGCAGGCCGTAGTCGTGGACCATCCGGTACAGCCGGTCCTCCGCGATGGCGCGGCCCTCGGCCAGCAGGGAGTCCACCGCGTCCACCACGTGCGGGCGGCTGAGCAGCTTCGCCTGGTTCAACGCCCGTACCACCGAAGCCGGTTCGCAGTGGCCGGCGCGTACCGCCTCCGTCAGCAGCCGGCGTACCGCGCCCGCGTCCGCCAGTTCCGAGACCGCGTCGGCCAGGGCGCGCGGCACCGGCGCGATCGGAACTCCCGTCACCTGCTGGGGAGTCGGCAGCGCGTGCGTGCGGACGACCCGTGCACAGCCCGCCGAGCGCAGCCGGCGCAGCCGCGGGACCAGTACGTCGATCTTCTCCAGCGACAGCAGCGGCGGGGCGGACGTGAAGCCGTGCAGCGTCAGGGCCGCCAGGCCCGTGATCATCGCCTCCGGGTAGACCGGTCGGTGGGGGTCCTCCGCGCCGGGCTGCGACGGCACTCCGGGCGCCGACTCGCGCGCCGCGTACATCAGCACCGCGTGCAGCCGCTCCTCGCTGGTCGGCGGGCCCGGGTGGAGGAGGAAGACGCCCGGGAGGAGCTGCTGCCAGGGGCCGCCGGTGCGGCACTGCTCGGTCATCTCCGCGGACGAGACGCCGTGCGCCCGGAGCTGAGCCGTCGTCAGAACGCGGCGGTGCACCTCGGCGAGGTGACGCAGGGGGCGGGGGGAGGCCGGGGGGAGCGGGGTGTTGTGGTTCATGACGGGGGGTTTCCCGCGCTCGAACCGCTCTCTAACCGCTGTTACACGCTCGTCGACAAAAACGGACAAGGTGGCACTAAAGGACGCTTGTTCGGATGCCGATAGGGCACGGAAAACCCCTGGTCCGTTCGGGTCGGACCAGGGGTTACGGGTGTTATTGACCGGATTCCGTAACGGTCACGGGCGGATCAACCGTTGGCCAAAGCCTGGGTCCGCAGCGCCCGCGCCAGGTCGTCGCGCGCCTCAAGGACCAGCCTGCGCAGCGCCGGCGCCGCCTCCTCGTGGGCCGCCAGCCACGCGTCCGTCGCGTCCAGCGTCGACTGCGCGTCCTGCTCCGTCGGACAGGACGGGAACAGCCCCCGGACCACGTCCATGCCGATCTGGATCGACCGCTCCCGCCACACCCGCTCGATCGCCGCGAAGTACTTCGAGGTGTACGGCGCGATCAGCTCCCGCTGCGAAGGCTGCGCGAAGCCCGCGATCGTCGCCTCCACCAGGGCGTTGGACAGCGCGTCCGACTCCACCACCTGCGCCCAGGCCTGCGCCTTCACCGCTTCGGAGGGGCGGGCGGCCAGACAGCGGACCTGGTGGCGCTTGCCGGACGCCGTGTCGTCGCGGGCCAGCTCGGCGGCCAGCACCGTCTCGTCCGCGGCCCCGTGCGCGGCCAGCGGCTCCAGGAACGCCCAGCGCAGCTCCTGGTCCACCTCAAGACCGTCGACCTTCTCCGTACCGTCCAACAGGCCGCGCAGCAGCGCCAGTTCGTCCGGGCCGGCCGCCACCGTCGCAAGGAAACGGGCCCAGGCCAGCTGCTGCTCGCTGCCCGGCTCGGCCGCCCGCAGATCCCGCAGGGCGACCTCGGCCAGCAGCCGCTCGCCGGTCGGCCGCCAGGCCGGTGCCGCATAGTTGACCAGCGCCGAGTTCGCCCAGGCGTGCAGCATCTGCAGGACGCCGATGTCGGACTCGCGGCGCGCGAACCGCGTCACCAGGTCCACGAAGTCGGCGGCGGGCAGCAGCGCGTCCCGGGTGAGGTTCCACAGCGCCGACCAGCACAGGGCGCGGGCCAGCGGGTCGGTGATCGCACCGAGGTGCTCGCGCAGCGTGGCCAGCGAGGTGTCGTCGAAGCGGGTCTTGCAGTACGTGAGGTCGTCGTCGTTGACGAGGACCAGCTCCGGCGCCTGAGCACCCGCCAGCTCCGCCACGACCGTACGCGGTCCGTCGACGTCCGTCTCGACCCGCGCGTACCGCTCCAGCGCACCCTCGGCCGTGCGCCGGTACAGGCCGACCGCCACCCGGTGCGGCCGCAGCTCGGGGTGCCCCGCCGACGGAGTCGGCTGATTGAGCACAGCGGCGGCTTCCTGGAGCACCACCAGCTCGTCCACCCGCCCCTCCGCGTCCAACAGCACCTGCGGAGTGAGGGAGTTGACGCCGGCCGTCTGCAGCCACTTCCGCGCCCAGGCGCCCATGTCCCGTCCGCTGGTCTCCTCCAGCACCGACAACAGATCGCCGAGGCGCGTGTTGCCGTACGCGTTCCGCTTGAAGTAGCGGCGCGCACCCTCCAGGAACGCGTCCTGCCCGACGTACGCCACCAGCTGCTTCAGCACCGATGCACCCTTGGCGTACGTGATGCCGTCGAAGTTGAGCTTCGCGTCCTGCAGGTCGCGGATGTCCGCGGTGATCGGGTGGGTGGAGGGCAGCTGGTCGGCTCGGTACGCCCAGGCCTTGCGGCGGTTGGCGAAGGTGATCCAGGCGTCGGTGAAGCGGGTCGCGCCGACGTTCGCGAACGTGCCCATGAAGTCCGCGAAGGACTCCTTCAGCCACAGGTCGTCCCACCACACCATGGTGACCAGGTCGCCGAACCACATGTGCGCCATCTCGTGCAGGATGACGTTGGCCCGTCCCTCGTACGAGGCCCGCGTGACCTTGCCGCGGAAGATGAACTCCTCGCGGAAGGTGACCAGCCCCGGGTTCTCCATCGCGCCGAGGTTGTACTCGGGGACGAACGCCTGGTCGTACTTCCCGAAGGGGTACGGGTAGTCGAAGTGGTCGTGGAAGAAGTCCAGGCCCTGCTTGGTGACGAGGAAGACGTCGTCCGAGTCGAAGTAGGGCGCCAGACCCTTGCGGCACAGGGCGCCGAGGGGGATCTCCAGCCGCGTACCGTCCTCGAAGGTCCGCTCGTAGGAGTCCGTGACGTAGTGGTACGGGCCCGCCACCACGCACGTGATGTAGGTGGAGATCGGCTTCGTCTCCGCGAACCTCCACACCCCGTCCGCCCGCTCGCCGACGCCGTTGCTCCAGACCGTCCACCCCTCCGGTGCCCGCACCTCGAAGCGGAACGGGGCCTTGAGGTCCGGCTGCTCGAAGTTGGCGAAGACGCGACGGGAGTCGGCCGGCTCGTACTGGGTGTACAGGTACACCTCGCCGTCCTCCGGGTCGACGAAGCGGTGCAGGCCCTCCCCGGTGCGGGAGTAGGCGCACTGGGCGTCGACGACCAGCTCGTTCTCGGCGGCGAGGTCCTCCAGGAGAATCCGGGAGCCGTCGAAGACCTGACCGGGGTCGAGATCCCTCCCGTTGAGTGAGACGGAGGTCACACTCGGCGCGATCAGGTCGGCGAAGGTGGCGGCGCCGGGTTCGCTGCTGCGGAAGCGGATCGTGGTGACGGACCGGAAGGTGCGCGGACCGTCGCCGTCCTCTTCCCCCACCGCCGTACGCAGGTCGAGGGACACGTCGTACCCGTCGACGGACAGCAGGGCGGCCCGCTCCCGGGCCTCGTCGCGGGTCAGATTCTCACCGGGCACGGGCGGTACTCCCTCTGGGCATATCGGACAGGGACGGTACGGCGGAACAGGACCGATCCTGCCATGTGCCCCTGACCCCGGGCACCCGGGAATGGGCTCGGTGACGGCTGGTGTTGCCTGGGGAAACGACCGTATTCCTGGGAGAACCATGTCCGAGACCGCGACCGCCTCTGCCAAGACCCCCGTCGACTTCTGGTTCGACCCGCTGTGCCCCTGGGCGTGGATGACGTCCCGCTGGGTGCTGGAAGTGGAGAAGGTCCGGGACATAGAGGTCCGCTGGCACATCATGAGCCTGGCGGTGCTCAACGAGAACCGGATCGACGAGCTGCCCGAGGAGTACCGGGAGATGCTCGCCACCAAGGCATGGAAGCCGGTGCGCGTGGTGACCGCGGCCTGGCAGAAGCACGGCGAGGACGTCGTCGGCCCGCTCTACACCGCCCTCGGCACCCGCATCCACAACCAGGGCGAGGGCCCGACCGTCGAGGCGATCGTGGGCGCCCTGGCCGACGTCGGCCTGCCCGCCGACCTCATCGACTACGCCGACCAGGAGGACTTCGAGTTCGACGCCGAGCTGCGCGCCTCCCACAAGGAGGGCATCGAGAAGGTCGGCCAGGAGGTCGGCACCCCCGTCATCGCCGTCCCCGGCGCGGACGGCGAGCAGATCGCCTTCTTCGGCCCGGTCGTCACCCCGGCCCCCAAGGGCGAGGACGCCGCCAAACTCTGGGACGGCACCCTCGCGGTGGCCTCGGTACCGGGCTTCTACGAGATCAAGCGGACCCGGACGGCGGGTCCGGACTTCAGCAACCTGTAGGGATCAGACGGGGTCGGCCTCCTCCTTGCGGAACTTCTCGGGGAGGAGGCCGCGCTCGCTCAGGTGTCCGGCGGGGAAGTACGTCAGACAGCCGACGGCAGTGCAGCGCCAGAGGTCGTCCACATAGTGGCGGTCCCCCTTTTTCTCCCGGACGGCCGCCCGTTCGGCGTCGTCCAGCTTCCGGAACTCCTGCATCGTCCCGCAGGTCGGGCACGCCCGGGTTCTCGTCATCAACGCCTCCTCGCGATCACCACCGCGTCGACTCCCAGGCGGTATTACAGCGCGTACTCGGCGAACGCGTCCCCGAAATCGTCGGGTCCGGACGCGTCGGGGTCGTTCATCCGCGCGCCCTTCCCCGCGCCTCCGCGAGCCGCGCCAGATGGTCCTCGTAGGCCTTCGCGTAGTACGCCGCCCGGCCCGCGTCCGGTTCCACGACCGCTGTCGGCTCGGTCCACGCCGCCGCGTCCAGCACGACCCCGTACCGCTCCGCCGCCGCCAGCACCGCACCCCGCGCGCCCACTTCACCCTCGACGACCCGCAACGGACGGCCCAGGACATCGGCGAGCAGCCGCATCCAGGCAGGGCTGCGCGTTCCCCCGCCGCAGACGGCCAGCGAGCCCGTCAGGCCTGCCGCCTCCAGGCAGTGGCGGGCGGCGTACCCGATGCCCTCGCAGGTCGCGCGGATCAGGTCACCTTTCGTCGACTCCAGGGAGACGCCGGTGAGTTCGGCACGCAGATGGGGTTCGACGAACGGGGCACGCTCCCCGGAGGGGGCGAAGTACGGCAGGACGCGGACGCCGTTCGCACCGGGCGTGGTCCCGGCGAGCAGGCCGTCGACCTCCTCGTGGTGCACGCCGGTCGTCGACAGCACCCAGTCCAGGGCGGCTGTGCCGACCATCGCGGGCATGGCGCGCAGCCAGTGACCGGGACGGTCGGTGGAGATGTACAGACCGGCCGGCTCGCCGGTCAGGTCGAGATCGGTCGTGGCGACCAGGCTGGCCAGACAGGTGCCGACGATGAGCAGACCGTCCCCCGGGGTCGTGACACCCGCACCGAGCGCACACGCCGGGAGGTCGTACGGGCCGTTCGCCAGCCGGGTGCCGGCCGGCAGGCCCTCGCCGCGCGCCTCGGCCGTCGCGATCGGGTCGCCGACGGGAGCGAGCAGACCGCGGCGACGGGTCAGCCCCAGCAGCTCCACCACCCGGTTGTCGTACGTCCGCGTCCGCGGGTCGAGGAACGGCATCGACGCGTCCGACACATCCGTCGTCACCGGCGCCCCCGTCAGCCGCCGGAAGACCATGTCCTTGCAGTACAGGGCAGTGGCCGCAGCGTCCAGGGACTTCGGCTCGTACCGGTCGAACCAGGCCAGCAGCGGCCCCGGACAGCCCGGGAACATGGCACTCCCCGTCCGCCGGAACACCGTCTCGAAGGTCCCGTCAGCCAGCCACTGATCGAGCAGCTCATGAGCCCGGCCATCCATCCAGGAGGCGGCGGGGCGGACGGGGCGGCCGTCCTTGTCCACCAGCCAGACGCCGTCGCCCTGGCCGGTCAGCCCGGAGAGCTCGACCGGCTCCGCCACCCGGGCGGTCAGCGTCTCAAGCACGCCGACGACAGCCGCGTACACCTCCTCCATGTCCTGCTCGACGACACCGCCGTGCAGGGCAAGCCCCACGGGCCGCGCCTCGACGGCGAGCTCACGCCCGTCACTGTCGAACGCGGCAGCTTTCACCATGGACGTACCTACGTCAATCCCGACGTACATAGCGCTCTCTCCTTTGCGGTCCGGTAGCCGCCCTGAAGGGGCGCGGGGCTGTGTCGATATGCGGCTCCGCCGCGGGGCGCGACAAGCCACGACGGCGCCGCAGACGAACCACGACCCATTGCGGCACTCACGTCAGCGCGTGCGCGAGGGGCTCCCCTCGCACCCACCGGGAAACTTCCCCCGCAGCGATCCGCGCAGCCTTCTCCGCCACAGCCCGCGATGCCCCGCCCAGATGAGGGGTCATCACCACCCGCTCGCCCAGCCCGAACAGCCGCGACCGCGCCGGCACCGGCTCCTGCTCGTACGTATCGAGCGCCGCCGCCGACACCCCCCCACTCTCCAGCGCGTCGCACAGCGCCTCCTCGTCCAGCAATGCCCCGCGGGCGGCGTTCACGACGACCGCACCCCGCGGCAGCAAAGCCAGTTCGCGTACACCGATCAGCCCCCGGGTCTCGTCGGTGAGCCGCGCGTGCAGCGTGATCACCCGGGACCGCCGCAGAAGTTCGTCGAGCGAAGACACCCGCAGCCCGTGGATCTCACCGCGCACATACGGGTCGTGGACCATCACCTGCGCCCCGAACGCACACAGCGCCCGAGCGACCCGGCTGCCGACGGCCCCGTAGCCGACGAGCCCGACCGGCAGGTCCTCCAGCTCCAGTCCGCTGTGTTCGTACGTGTAGTACGTCGCCCCCTGCCAACTGCCCTGTCCGGCCAGGAGGTTGTGGGCCTGCGGGATGCGCCGCAGGGCCGCCAGCATCAGGCCGACGGTGAACTCGGCGGTGGCGGCGGCGTTGCGGCCGGGAGCGAAGCAGACACGGACGTCGTGCCGTTTGGCCGCGTCCAGGTTGACGTTGACCGGGCCGCCCCGGCACACGACCACCAGCCGCAGGTCCGGGCAGGCGTCCAGGACGCGCTCCGTCACCGGTCCCATCTGGGTGACCAGCACCTGCGCCCCCGCGAGCGCGTCGATCAGCTCGTCCTCGGCGTCGCTGGCCTCCGTCACCTCGGCCACCGGGCCGAAGGGCTCCAGCGGCCAGCCGAGGGTCAACTCGCGTACATCGCAGGCCAGTTCCCGACGGACCGCCGCTGTGATGAGCGACGGCAGGATGAAGTGGTCGCCGGCGGCGACGACACGCACGGGTTCGCTCATCGCAGGGAGTCTCCTGTCTCGGCGTCGAGGACATGGGCGGCGTCCACGGCCGGGCGGCCCCGCGGCCGGTGGACCTTGCGCAGATCACGTGGCTCCAGCTCGGTCATCGCCGCCCCTCGTCGCGCAGACTTGGTAGTCGACCTTGTGCTCGTCCAGGTCCCGCAGTGCCTCCGCCGACGCCCCGTCGTCCACGAGGAGCAGGTCGAAGCGGGACAGCGGGACGACCCGGTGCAGGGCGGTCCGGGCGAGCTTGGTGTGGTCGATCAGCAGGACGTTGCGGGCGGCCGAGTCGAGCATCGCCCGCTTCACCGACACGATGTGCTGCTCCTGGTGGTAGGCGTACCCCCCGTGCACGGCGGACGTCGACGCGAAGCAGACGTCCACCCGCAGCGACTGCACCGCCTCCACGCAGGACACCCCGAGGAAGGACGAGTGCAGCGGGTCGTAGTCGCCGCCGAGGGCCATCAGATGGATGCCCCGCCGGCCCGCGAGCAGGTTGATCGCCTCCAGGAAGTTGGTGACGACCGTCAGCGGGGTGATCTCACCGAGGCGCAGCCTGCGGGCCATCTCCAGCGTGGAGGTGGAGTCGTCCAGCATGATCGCCATGCCGGGCTCTATCGACCTCAGCGCCTGCTCGGCGACCGCGGCCTTCTCCGCCCGCATGGTCTTCAGCCGGTACTGCACGTTCGACTCGAAGACCCCGGACGGCTGGGCGGTGACGCCACCCCTGAACTTCCTTACGATGCCCTGCCGTTCGAGCTCGTCGAGGTCCCGGTGGATGGTCATCAGGCTCACCCCGAACCGCTCGGCGAGCTCGGCCGCGGTCGCCGACCCGTCGGCCAGGACCTGCTCGGCCATGGCGGCCTGCCGGGCCGCCGGCCCCTGCTGGTGTGCGCTGCCACCGCTGGTGTTGCTGCTCATCGTGTCCCGATCCGTCGTCCTGGACCCTGGGGCCCGTCGGCCTCGAACAGCAGCAGGTTCTCAGGCCGGACCGTCAGCCGTACCGGATCGTCGGACCGCAGCCCGGTCGTGTCGGCGCGGGTGGCGGCCCCGGCGGTGAGGGCGAGGAAGCGTCGGCGGTCGTGTCCGTGCGGGTCCATCCGTGACCTCCGGGTGGGGGGTGGGCCCGGTGCGCTGTGTGGGTTGACACGTCGAGCCGACTCGCTAACAGAGCGTGTAGCGGCGGAAGAAGGCCGTCAATCCCTCGCGCAGGCGAAAATCTCAGGGCAGAGTGAGAAGTTCACATCCCGGGTCGCGATCCGTGGGAGGTCCGGATGGGATACGAGGGCGAGGCGTGGCTCGGGATCGACCTGGGCACGCAGAGCGTCCGGGTGCTGCTCGTCGCCGCCGACGGCACGGTCCTCGGCGCCGGTTCGGCCCCCTTGGCGGGGAGTCGTGACGGGGTGCGGCACGAGCAGGATCCGGGGGAGTGGTGGACGGCGGTGTGCACGGCGTGCCGCGTCGCCCTCAGGGAGGCGCCTTACCGGATCGGCGGACTCGCGGTGTGCGGGACGTCCGGGACCGTGCTGCTGACGGATGCGGCGGGGCGGCCGGTGAGCCCCGCGCTGATGTACGACGACGGGCGGGCCTGGGCCGAGGCGGAGCGGCTGCGGGGGGCGGGGCTCACCGTGCAGAACACGTGGGGCCTCCCGAAGGCGCTGTGGCTCCTGCGCAACCACGGCCGGGGGCAGATCACCCACCAGCCCGACCTGATCGCTGCCCACCTCGTCGGCCGACCCGTCCCCACCGATTCCAGCCATGCCCTCAAGACGGCCTACGACGTGGAGGGCGACGCCTGGCCGGACATCCCGGGTGCGCCCGAACTGCCCGAGGTCGTACGGCCCGGTACTCCGCTCGGCGAGGTCTGCCCGGCCGCCGCGGAGGCCACCGGCATCCCCGCAGGCACCCCGGTGATCGCCGGGATGACCGACGGCTGCGCGGCGCAGATCGCGTCCGGGGCGCTGCGCCCGGGTTCCTGGAACTCGGTGCTGGGCACGACGCTGGTGCTGAAGGGGGCTTCCCGGACGCCCGTCCACGATCCCACCGGCGTGGTCTACAACCACCGTGCCCCGGACGGGAGTTGGCTGCCCGGCGGGGCGTCCAGCGTGGGGGCGGGGGTGCTGACCGCCGCCTTCGCGGGCGCCGACCCGTCGGCGATGGACGCGCGAGCGGCAGCCCACGAGCCGTCGGGCGCGGTGGCGTACCCCCTGGTGTCGCCCGGCGAACGGTTCCCGTTCCTGGCGCCGCAGGCCTCCGCCCTGGTCCTGGGCGAACCCGAGGGGGAGGCCGACCTGTGGGCCGCGCTGCTGCAGGGCGTCGCCTTCGCCGAGCGCCTCTGCCTGGACTACCTGCACCACCTGGGCGCCCCGATGGACGGCCCGCTCACCTTCACCGGCGGCGGCGCTCGCAGCCCGTACTGGAACCGGCTCCGCGCCGACATCCTCGGCCGCCCCGCTCGCGTACCGGAGCAGACCGAACCGGCACTCGGCATGGCCGCCCTGGCCGCCCATGGAACGGGCTCGGTCCCCCTGACGGAGGTGGCAGACCGCATGGTCCGCATCCACACCGTCCTGCGCCCCCACCCCGACCGCACGGCCCTGTTCGCCGAGCCATACGCCCGCCTCGTCGACGAACTGACGACCCGAGGCTGGCTCCCGCCCCCCGTGGCGGCACACGCACACAAGCGCCTGGACCGGGATACTGCAGGCTCATGACCACGCGGCACGCCCCGGCCCCGCACGGATGGAGCGTTTCATGAGCACCACCCTCCTGCTGGCGCGCCACGGCCAGACCGTCTGGCACGCCGAGAACCGTTACGCGGGCGTGAGCGACGTCGCCCTCACCGGGACCGGGCGCGCCCAGGCCGAGGCGCTCGGCCGCTGGGCCGGCACCCATCCCGTCGACGCGATCTGGACGTCCACCGTCTCCCGCGCGATCGCCACCGCCGAACCCGCCTGCCGCGCCCTCGATCTCACCCCGCACCGCGAACCCGACCTGCGGGAATGCGACTTCGGGGTGCTGGAGGGCCGTACCCTCGCCGAGTTCGCGGCCGAGGACCCGAAGGCGGCGGAGGCCTTCCGCGCCGACCCCGTGGCCCACCCCTTTCCGGGCGCCGAGGACCCGGCGGCCGCGGCGCACCGGGGCGCCGTCGCCCTGCACCGCATCGCCGCCGCCCACGACGGCGAACGCGTCCTGGTCGTCGCCCACAACACCCTGCTCCGTCTGGTCCTGTGCGACCTGCTGTCCATCCCGCTGGGCGACTACCGCCGCGTCTTCCCGCAACTGCGGAACGCGGCGATCACGGAACTCCGTATGCACAGACGGGCCGTTGGGCTGATCTCGCTGAATGTCCCGTGCGAGCCCGACGGGGCGTAGGGGTACCTCGCAGAGAAGGTGACACTTTTCGGGAACCAATGCGGGGATTCGGTAGTCACGGGGTGCCTTTTCGCAATTGGCTGATCACGGCCGTGGATTCCGCCTGGGCGAACGAGCGTGGCCTGAAGTGATCGAACGCCCGTGGATGATGTGGCAAGAGGGCTCGACGTGAACGGGCAACCGCAGTCGGCGAGTTGTCACACCTGAAGCCGTCCGCTCCGGGCTCCGCGCCCTGTGGGATTCGCCCCCGCAACGGGGGCCGGACCAGTGGGCCTGCGTGCGCAGTGCGAGTGCAACTGGCGGATTATGAGCGGGAGTTCATGGGACCTTGTCTGCCGATCGGCGAGTACGGCGTGGGGTGAGCCGCTTTTCGGTCGTACATGTGATCTACAGTGATACATCTACGCCTTACGTCTCGGGGAGACTCATGAAGCGCAGATGGTCGCTCATCACAGCGATCACCGTACTGGCCGTCGCGCTGGCCTTTGTCGTCGTGCACCTGGTGCGCGCCCAGGGATCCGGGCAGGAGCAGGCCGGGGCGAAGCCGGCCGTCTCCGGTCCGGGCGCCGGGGCGCTGCGCGGCGTCGGGTGGTGGCCCCTGCACCGGTCCGGCACCGCGAAGGCGGGACAGCACGACGCCGTGACCCGCGGCGGCACGCAGTGGGCCGACGGTCCCACGGGCGGCGCCCTGCAGCTGGACGGCACCAGCGGATACGCCGAGACCGGCTCACGGCTCGACACCCGGGGCAAGGACTACTCGGTCGCCGCACGGGTGCGGATCACCGCCGACGACATGGACGGCTTCCACACCGCGGTGTCCCAGGACGGCGACGGGGTCAGCACGTTCTTCCTCCAGTACTCCGGGTCGGACCACAGCTTCGCGTTCAGCTTCTCCGGCGCCCGCACCCTCGCGCAGGCGGTCGGGAAGCCGCAGGCCGGCCGCTGGTACCACCTCACGGGCACCTACCGCCAGAACGACCACCTGATGCGGCTCTACGTCGACGGTCGGCTGGCGGGAAGCAGGGTGGCCACCAGTGGCGTGGAGCCCACCGGTGACGTGGTGATCGGACGCGCCAGGTTCAACGGGAAGCCGGCCGACTACTGGCAGGGCGACATCGCCGACGTGCACATCTACCAGCGGGAACTGACGTCCCGTGAGGTCCGGTCCCTGTCCTCCCGCGAGCCGCACTGACGGTGACGCCGGGGCGGGTTCACCGCCGCAGGCCGGCGGACACGCCGCACGGCGCGCACGACCGCTCGCGGCGGCCCCCGCCGGCTCTCCCGCAGCCGGCCGACCCGTCTGCTGCACAGACGACCGGAGAGGAACAGGCCTTTGCCGGCCAGCACTTCGAGCGGGGACCGGATACCCCGTCCCGCCCCGGTGGACTCCCGCCCCGACGACTTCCTCAGAGCCCTCTACCACTTCCACGGCACCGCATTGCTGCAGTTCGCCGCGCGGCGGCTGGAGGGTGACTGGCACCGCGCCGAAGACATCCTCCAGGAGGTCGCGATACGCGCCTGGCGGCACGCCGAGGAGATCGACCCGGCCGATGACTCGGCGCGACCGTGGCTGTTCACCGTGTTGCGCAATCTCGTCATCGACGGCCACCGGGCCCGTCAGGCCCGGCCACCGGAGGACGGCGACCCGGAACTCGTCCACCTGCCGGTCTCCGACGACGTGGACCACGTCCTCACCTCCCTGGTCCTCGTCGAGGCGATGCGGGATCTGCGGCCGGCGCAGCGCGAGGTCCTGCTGCACGTGCACTACCTGGGGCGCAGCGTCAACCAGACGGCCGAGATCCTCGGCGTTCCGCCGGGCACGGTCAAGTCGCGGACGCACTATGCGGCCCGCGCCCTGCGGGAGGCACTGCACCGCCGCGGGCTGCACATGGACGGCCTGGACATGGACGGCCTGGACCGCGAGGCCTGCTGAGACTCATGCGAAACGCCCCACATGCCGGGTGATCTCCAGGCCGAGCGGTCCGGTGTCGAGCGAGCCGTCGGCACCGGCCCGCCAGCGCCATCCCGCGGGTGCCTCACCGACCACCAGCAGCGCGTCCCCGCGCCGCAGAGCGGCCAACGCCCCTTCCCGCTGCGGGAGCTGCGAGGCGTCCACGACGAACAGGCGCGGCGCCTCGTCCTCGACGGCGGTCCGGCTGCTGCCCTCGATCACCCAGGAGACCTGGGTGACTTCGGCGTCGTCGGACTCCGGCCAACCCGGGGCCCCCTTGGCGAACGCCTCCCCCAGGGTGGCCGCGGTGTGCAGACGCGAGCTGCGCCGCGCGTCGCCGGCCACGAGCCCGTCGTCGGCAAGGGATCCCACCAGGGTGACCTCGGCGAGGGCTCCCACCGGGCCGGAGAGTGTCTCGACGACGAGGGCCCGCACCAGGCTGCGCACTTCCTCGTCCGGGCCCGTCACGGAGATCGGCCCCGTCGCCCGGGAGAGGTCGACCAGCACCCGCTCGGGCCCGTCCAGTCCCACGGTCACGGTCAGCGCGTACGGCAGGGCCGGCTCGCCCTCCGGACCGCGGCGGTGCAGGTCGTCGGGCGAGATCGTCCAGCGCTCGCCGTCCGCCTCGGCGGTCCAGGGCGCGGGGGCGGTCTCCTCCGCACCGGCCAGCAGCACTCCGAGCCGCTCCCCGGAGTAGACGACGGCGTACAGGTCCGGCAGCGACCGGCCGGAGCGCAGGCACTCGCCCGTCAGCCGGCGCAGGCCGGCGTCGACCACGTCCAGTGCCTGCCGTCCCACGACGGCGGCCGAGGCGGCGACGGGCTTCGGCGGGCGCGCCCGCCACTCGGTGACGACCAGCGCGGCCACCGCCCCGACCAGCGCCAGCCCCAGCACCACGGCCAGGACGTACCAGATCATCTTCTGACTCCTTGTCGGGACGCCCCGGCGACGGAGCCGGGACGGTCACAGGCGGGGGCGGCGGCGCGGCGACGTCGCGGCACCGTGCACCCAAAGGCCACTACGGGCCCGGCCTGCGGATGGTTCACCACGTGTTCGTGAACCATCCGCGGGCCCGCCCCGTAGGCCATTTCAGTGGCTCGGGAGCCGACTGGCATCAATCCCGCGGCCCCCGTTCACGCAGGCTGGAGGACGTTCCGTGTCGTTGATGTTGACCGTGGTGGAGGGGGACGGTGACGCGTTCGACGTCCACCTCGACGCCGACCCCGACACGCCCCTGAGCGCCGTCGCGGCGGCGCTGGCCGAGGCGGGCGGCGTCCACCGGCCCCCGGAGGGCCTCGGCCTGTACGCCGGCGACCGCCTGCTGCCGGCGGACCTGACGCTGCGGGACGCGCAGCTGCACCACGCGGCCGTCGTCGGCCTGGGCCGCCCGGCGGGCACCTCGTCGGCCGAACCGGACGGGCTGGTGGAGGTCCGTACGGTCGGCGGGACCGGGGCGGGCGCGGTGCGCCGGCTCGGCATCGGCGAGTACCGGATCGGGCTGGCAAACGACGGGACCGCCCAGGTGCTGGGCACCGTACCGGACCGTCCGTTCGCCGTCCTGACGGTGGGCCCCGGAGGGCGCTGCCGGGTGGCACCCGACGAGTCCGCGGACGGCGGCCCCCTGCAACTGGACCGCGAGGACCTCGCCGAGCCCACCGCCTGGGCGGTCGGCGAACAGCTCCTCGTCGGCGGCAGCCTGCTCGAACTCGCCCTGCCGGAGCGGCCGGACGCGGCCCTGCAGCCGTCCGAGGACGGCGCGGGCCAGGACTACAACAGACCGCCGCGGCTGCGGCCGCCGGTGAACGCCACCCGCTTCGTCCTGCCCTCCCCGCCCGCGGCGCCCGCCGCCCGCCCGATGCCGTGGATCACCGCGGCCGCGCCGCTGGTGATGGCGGGTGCGGGCGTGCTGGTCTTCGGCCGCCTGTCGATGCTGCTGTTCGGGCTGCTCTCCCCGGTCGCGATCCTCGGCAACTATCTGGTGAACCGGCGCAGCGGACGCCAGTCCCACGCGGATGCGGTCGCCGCCTACAAGGAGAAGAAGGCACGTATCGAGGGCGACGCGAAGCAGGCCCTGGCGGCCGAACGCACCGCCCGGCGCCGCGGTTTCCCGGACCCGGCCGAGGTCGTCCTGACCGCCGTCGGCCCCCGGCGCCGCCTGTGGGAACGCCGCACCACGGACGCCGACTTCCTGGAACTGCGTATCGGGACCGCCGACCTGCCCTCCGACGTGGTGCTCCAGGACCCGACCAAGGACGAACACCGCCGCCAGGACCCCTGGACCGCATACGACGTCCCGGTGACCGTTGCGCTGCGCGAGCACGACGTGCTGGGAATCGCCGGCGAGGGCCCGGCCGCGCGCGCCGTGGCACGGTGGGCGGTCGCCCAGGCCGCCGTCCTGCACAGCCCCCGTGACCTCCAGATCCACTTGCTGACGACCGGCGGCCCGGGCCGGGACGCCTGGTCCTGGCTGCGCTGGCTGCCGCACGTGCGCAAGAAGTCCGGCGACATCCCGGCCAGCATCGGCTACGGCACGGAGAGCTGCGCCCGGCGGGTCGCCGAACTGGCTGCGCTGATCGCCGAGCGCGCCGGCGGGGAGGACCGCCGCAGCCGGCCCGGCGGACCCGACGTGCTCGTCGTCCTCGACGGGGCCCGCAGGCTGCGTTCGCTGCCCGGCGTGGCGCAGATCCTGCGCGACGGACCGTCCGTCGGCGTTCGCGCGGTCTGCCTGGACGCCGAGGAGCGGCTGCTGCCCGAGGAGTGTCACGCCGTCGTCGTCGAGGAGCCCGGCGGAACCGTGCGGGTGGGACGCTCCGGGAAGGGCACCATCGGCGGCATCCGGCCCGACGGGGTGTCCCTGGACTGGTGCCGTTCGCTGGCCCGGGCGATGGGCCCGCTGCGGGACCCGGGCGGGGCCGACGAGGAGGCCGCGGTGCTCCCCGGTGCCGCGCGGCTGCTCGACGTGCTCGCCCTCGACCCGCCGCAGGCCGCCGGTATCCGGGCGCGCTGGGCGGCCGGGGGCCGCTCGACCCGGGCGGCCGTCGGCGTCTCCCTGGACGGCCCGTTCTTCCTGGACCTGCGGCGCGACGGCCCGCACGCGCTGGTCGCCGGTACCACCGGATCCGGCAAGTCCGAACTCCTCCAGACGCTGGTCGCCTCGCTCGCGGTGGCGAACCGTCCGGACGCGATGACGTTCGTCCTCGTCGACTACAAGGGCGGCTCCGCGTTCAAGGACTGCGTGGACCTGCCGCACACCGTCGGCATGGTCACCGACCTCGACGCCCACCTCGTCGAGCGGGCCCTGGTGTCCCTCACGGCGGAACTCACCCGGCGCGAGCACGTCCTCGCCGAGGCCGGTGCCAAGGACATCGAGGACTACGTCGAGCTGCTGGAGCGCAACCCGGCCGGCCGCACCCCGATGCCCCGGCTGCTCATCGTCATCGACGAGTTCGCCTCGATGGTGCGTGACCTGCCGGACTTCGTGAAGGGCCTGGTCAACATCGCACAGCGGGGCCGCAGCCTCGGCATCCATCTGATCCTGGCGACGCAGCGCCCCAGTGGCGTCGTCTCTTCGGAGATCCGCGCCAACACCAATCTGCGCATCGCGCTCCGGGTGACGGACGCCGGCGAGAGCCAGGACGTCCTCAACTCGCCCGAGGCCGCGTCGATCTCGCAGAGCACACCCGGCCGCGCCTATGTGCGCCTGGGCCAGAACTCCCTCGTGCCGTTCCAGTCCGGACGGGTCGGCGGCCGTCGGCCCGGCGCCACGGCGAGCTCGCTGCCGGCCCCCTGGGCGGTGGTGGTCGGCTGGGAGCGGCTCGGCGAACCGCTCCCGCCGCGGCCCCGCGCGGTGGCCGCCCCCGCCGAGGTGGAGACCGACCTCGCCGGACTCGTCACGGCGATCCGCGAGGCGGACCGGGAGATGGGCATCCCCGCGCAGCACAGCCCCTGGCTGCCGCCGCTGCCCGAGCAGCTGGTCACCGGCGAACTGCCGCCTGCCCCGCCCTCGGACTACGACCTCGCGCCCGTCGCGTACGGTGTGGTGGACCTGCCCGCCCAGCAGGCCCGCCGCCCCCTGGTGATCGACCCCGCCACCCTCGGGCACCTGCACATCATCGGCTCGCCCCGGCAGGGCAGGTCGCAGACGCTGCGCACCATCGCCGGCACCCTGGCCCACGCACACGCCCCGGACCGGCTGCACATGTACGGCATCGACTGCGGCAACGGCGCCCTGCTGGCGATGGAGGGGCTGCCGCACTGCGGCGCCGTCACCCAGCGCACCCAGCCCGACCGGGTGGCCAGGCTGCTCGCCCGGCTGACGGCGGAGCTCGCCCGGCGCCAGGAGCTGCTCGCCGCCCACGGCAGTGCCGACCTGCCGGAGCTGCGCCGCAGCCTGCCGGAGGATGAACGGCCGCCGCACATCGTGCTCTTCATCGACCGCTGGGAGGTCTTCGACAAGCAGCTCGGCGAGTACGACGCCGGGAACCTGCTGAACGCCGTACTGACCCTGCTCCGGGACGGCGGGAGCGTCGGCATCCACCTGGTCGTGACCGGCGACCGGGCGCTGTTCTCCAGCCGGGTCAACGGCTCCACCGAGGACAAGCTCGTGCTGAAGCTGAACGAGAAGTCCGAGTACGCCATGATCGGGATCACCCAGCGGAACGTGCCCGACGAGATCCCGCCGGGCCGCGCCTTCCGCGCCGCCGACAAGGCGGAGGTGCAGATCGCACTCCTCACGGACAACCCGGAGGGCCAGGCGCAGGCCGCGGCGCTCCAGCGGATCGCCGAGCAGTGCCGCCGGCACGCGGTCCACCTGCCGGCCGCCACCCGGCCCTTCCGCGTCGACACCCTGCCGGACCGGCTCAGCTGGGAGGAGGCGGTCCGGTACGTGCCGCAGCCGCTGAAGTCCGCACGCTGGGCCCTGGCCGGTGTCGGCGGCGACGAACTCACCGCGTTCGGACCGGACTTCGGCCTTACGCCGACCTTCCTCGTCGCCGGCCCCGCCCGCTCGGGCCGCAGCACCGTCCTGGCGACGCTGGCACTCTCGCTGCTGTCGGTCGGGATGCCCGTCGTCGTCGGTGCTCCCGCCAGGTCGCCGTTGCGCCGCCTCGCCGGACGGCCCGGCGTCCTCGCGGTGTTCGACGAGTCCGACATCGACCCCATCGCGCTGGAAGAGGCACTGGCGTCCTCGCCGAAGGGGGCGGTGGTGCTCCTGGACGACGGCGACCTGCTGCTGAAGACGAAGGCCGAGTCCGTCCTCACCCGGATCGCCAAGTCCGGTACCGAGACCCGCCGGGGTCTGGTGATCGCCGGGCAGACCGACCGGCTCTCCTCCGGGTTCTCCGGCTGGCACACCGAGGCCCGCCGCCACCGGTGCGGACTGCTGCTGAAGCCGCAGAACATGAGCGACGGCGAACTCATCGGCGTCAAGGTGCCCCGCAGCCGTCTGGGCGCGACCCGCCCGGGCCGGGCGATCCTGCACCTGGGCGACGGCGTGCTGCGCACCGTCCAGGTCCCGGAGACGGTGCTTCCGAAGGCCGTGGACTGACCGGTCGTCCACTCGGATCGAGGGCTCCCGCCGGTGACGCGGCGGGAGCCCTCAGCCGTGGACGGTGCCGTGACTGCGGCTCACGGCCCGGAGCCCGGCGAGCGGCCTCACACGTCCACAGCCCCGCCCGGCGCGTGTCCGCTGAACTCGATGGGCCCGTAGATGAGGCCGCCGATGCCGGTGATGAGCCCCAGCCCGTTCAGTATGCCGTCCAGCACCGACAGCCCCGGCCGGGCACCGCTCACTACGATGGCGGGGATGGCGACACTGGCCCCCCCTCCTACGAAGTCGAGCTCAATCACCGGTGGCCTCTCGAAGGTTCCCACCGGATACCACTTCTTGAAGAGGTTCTTGATCCACTGCCCCAGGCCGACCTTCCCCAGGGCGCCGATGCCCTTACCGGCGATGACGGCGACCCCTCCCGCGGCGAGCCCCACCACTCCCAGGACAATGCCCACGATGTCCCAGTGCCCGGTATCGATCCCCTTCCCGATGGTGAGGCCCAGCGAAGCGGCCCCGAAGGCAAGAGCGCCGATGGTGAGAGCGATGCCGATGGGGCCGGCGACGAACATGGCGATGACACCGAGAACGGCTCCGATGACGGAGAAGACCTGGTTCAGGATGTCCCCGATCTTGTCCCAGAAGCTCTTCCCCTTGACCGCCTCGCCCTCGGCCTCCTCCAGCTCGCGCTTGGCCACACCCGCGTCGGAAGTGCGGAGTTCCTGAGCGTCGAGGGCCAGCAGCCGGGCGGCCTCCAGATCCGCCTGAGCCGACTCGACGGACTGCGCGGCGGACTGGTCCGCCTGCTGTGCATCGGCCAGGGCACGCCGGGCGTTGCTCCGGGCCGCCTCGTCGTCGGGCGGCGGGGCCTCCGCACTGTCGAGGCTCTTCAGATGGGCGCTCGCCGCGGACGCCACCGAGATGGCCGAGTCCAGCCGTTGTTTCGCCTCGCGGCCCGTTTCCAGCGCCCGGTCCGCCTGGTCCTGGCTCTCCCGGAGGCGGATGGCGTACTTCGCGATCGCGTCGGCGGCCGCCTCGTAGGACGACTGGAGCTTGCCCACCTGCGTGGGCAGTTCTTTGAGCTGCGTCCGCAGCGCCTCCATGGACTTGCCCTCGCCGAGCTCGTCGGAGTCCAGCCGGGCGACGACGGAGTGGGCGGACTGGGCGTCGTTGGAGATGGACCGGTATTCCGAGGCGAGTTTCTCAAGAATCTCGGGGTCGCCGGGTGTCGGGTCCGACGAGAAGCCGAACACCGATTCCCAGTCGGCCTGCGGTGGCCGTGCCATGTCCCGCCCTCACTTCTCGTTCTCGGCGCCGGCGACGGCGTCCTGGGGAGGGTCCTCGGGGTCGTGGAACCGGAAGGTCCCGGCGACGGCGTCGAACACCTCGAAGAACTTCTCCGCCAAGCTGATGTTGGGCGTCGTACTGGCGAGGATCATCAGGTCCCGGCTCGACGGCACGGGGATCACCACCTGGTGCACGGCGGTGCGGATCGTGGCCTGCCCGAAGTAGTCGAAGTCCTCGAGCGAGGTCATCCGCCCCACGCTGCCCACCTCGGGCAGTTCCATGATCTCCACGCGGTTCAGGTCGGAACCCCGCCCGACCGAGGTCCGGCTGTTCTGCACGCCCGCGGCGAGCATCATCTGTGGCAGGTCGGTCGGCTCGCCCTCGGGGATCCGGGTCCGCAGCACCATCGCCGTGGCGTTCAGCGTGCTGCCGTCCGCGAGGAACCCGAGCAGGTAGCCGACCTGCAGGGCGCCCTGGGCGTAGGCTTCGCGCGCGCTCTTGCGGGTGTCCCGGATCAGGGCGTCCACCCGCTCGCGCTCGACCTCCACGCCCTTCGCCTGCTCCTCGATGCGGCGCCGGATTGCCACATCCCTGGTGTTCGGGTCGAGGTCGAGGTGCGACCAACTGGACGGATATTTCAGCGTGTAGCGCGCCGGAGCGCCCGACGGCCGCTCATCAGAAGGCAGCAGCCGCGGCCGCCCGTCCCCGTCCTGTACCTCAAGCGGGTTCATCCATAGCCTTTGCAGCTTCGTTGTCCGTGTCGGTGAAGTTGTCGACGATGCCCTGCGCGGCCTTCTTGAACGTGTCCACGTTCTCCTGGACCCGTTCGTGGCCGGCCGACCATGCGTGGTCGAAACCGTTGACGGCCGAGATCAGACCGGAGTCGCCCACATCGTCCTCCGAACCGACATTGCTCAACTTCGCGGTCTTGTCGATCCGTTCGCGGATGTCCTGCAGCGCGGCCATGGTGTCGGCGAGTTCGTCCACCGGTATGTGAATGCGCGACATGACGCCCCTTTCTCTCCCCGCACAGGCCGGGTTCCGTGGCACCGGAACGTCACGGAACCCGGCCGTGGCCAAGAAGTCAGCCGATGGCGCCGGACGTCTGGTCGTCGGTGTCGACGAACGCGTCGGCGACCTGCTTGATGAACTCGCTGACGCCCTGAAGGCCCTCGATCGCCTTCTCGGTGCCGTTCTTGTACTCCTCCCAGAACGGACGGAACTTGCTCTCGGAGCCCGGCGTCGCGTAGGCCGCCTCGACCATCTCGTCCATCTTGGTGTTGGCCTCGTGGAGGCTCTGCTGCATCAGTTCCTTCTGGTGCTGCAGCCAGGTCGACGCCTCCCGCATCTCGTCCGGGCTGATCTTGATGTTGCCGCCGGCCATGTCGGTTCCTTCTCTCGTTCCGGATCGCCGCGGCCGCTCGGCCGCTCACACCCGGCTCTACGGGGCACCTGCCTGGGCGGTTCATGCCTGTTGCGGAACGGTGACGAAAGCGGCAGGCCACGGGCGCCGGGCGACTGGTGTCAAGCGGGCCTTCCCGGCCATGCCGGTTCGTCGTGGAGGGCGTCGAGGCCGCCGGCAGGGAGACGGCCCGAGGCATGACACAAGGAAGGCCCTGGCGAGTCACGTCCTCGCGAGGGCCTTCCTCTTCATCCGCCTGCCCCGTGAAAGGTGAGAAGACGATCACGAGCAGGACGCTTCATGTATGCCTTACGGCGCGAGCAGCAAGACATCCGCGCGGGACCTGGCCGCCTCGTAACGCCGCGCCACGTCCTGCCAGTTGACGACCCGCCACATCGCCTCGACGAAGTCCACCTTCTGGTTGCGGTACTGGAGGTAGAAGGCGTGCTCCCAGGCGTCGAAGACGAGGATCGGCACCGAGCCCTGCCCGACATTGCCCTGGTGGTCGTAGACCTGCTCGACGACGAGCCGACCGCTCAGCGGCTCGTACGCGAGGACGCCCCAGCCCGAGCCCTGGGTGGTGGCGGCGGCCTTCGACAGCTGCGCCCGGAAGCCGGCGAACGACCCGAAGGACTCGGCGATCGCGTCCGCGAGGTCGCCCACCCCGTCCGCCGCCAGCGGCTCACCGCCGCCGTCACCCGTCATGTTCCGCCAGTAGATCGAGTGCAGGATGTGCCCGGACAGATGGAAGGCCAGGTTCTTCTCCAGCCCGTTGACCGCCGCCCACGACTCCTTGTCCCGTGCCTCCGCGAGCTGCTCCAGCGTGTCGTTGGCGCCCTTCACATACGCGGCATGGTGCTTGTCGTGGTGCAGCTCGATGATCTCGGGACTGATCACGGGCGCGAGTGCGGAGTAGTCGTACGGCAGGTCAGGAAGCGTGTAGACGGGCATGGGGGTCCCCTCCGGAACTCTTATTGCAAGTAACTTGCAACTACAACTCAACGCTAACAATAAAAAGCCCCCGTGTGTACACGGGGGCTTCTTCGTGAGGCGGCCGTCGTCAGCGCCTGGCCCGTTGCCAGGCGTACCCCACCGCCGCCAGGACGGCCGTCATCCCGCCGGTGTAGTAGAGCTGCACCCGGGTGCCGGGCTCCCGGGCCATCAGGACGAAGATCGCCGCCATGCCCGCCAGCGCCACCCAGGTCAGCCACGGGAACGCCCACATCCGGACCACCAGCTTCTCGGGCGCCTCCCGGTTCAGCCGGGCACGCAACCGCAGCTGGCTGACCGCGATGAAGCCCCAGACGACCAGGATCACCCCGCCGATCATGTTCAGCAGCCAGGGAAAGACGTCGTCCGGGCGCCAGTAGCTCAGGACGACACAGACGAAGCCGAAGACGGAGGAGGCGAGGACGGCGATCCGCGGGACGCCGCCCGACAGCCGGCCCAGCACCTTCGGGCCCTGGCCGCGCTCGACGAGGGAGTAGGCGATGCGCGAGGAGCCGTAGATGTTGGCGTTCATGGCGGAGAGCAGGGCGACCAGGACGACCACGTTCATGAGCTGCCCGGCGCCCGGGATGCCGAGGTGGTCGAGGGCGGCGACGTACGGGCCCTTCTCGACGACCTCCTTCGAGTCCCAGGGGACGAGCGTCACGACGACCGCCATCGAGCCGATGTAGAACAGCGCGATGCGCCACATCGCGGTGCGGACGGCGCTCGCCACGCCCCGCACCGGGTCCTGCGACTCGGCCGCCGCGATGGTGACGGTCTCCAGGCCGCCGTACGCGAAGATCGAGGCGAGCACTCCGACGATCAGGCCCTCGCTGCCGTTCGGCAGGAACTCGGTCAGGTTCGCCGTGCCCGGGGCGTCCGTGCCGGGGAGCACACCCGCGATGGCGAGCACGCCCAGCACCAGGAACAGGCTGATCGCGCCGACCTTCAGGGCCGCGAACCAGAACTCGAACTCGCCGAAGTTCTTCACGGCGGCCAGGTTCGCGACACAGAACACGACCATGAACAGGGCCACCCAGCCCCACTCGGGTGTGTGCGGCAGCCAGCCCGTCACGATCTTCGCGGCACCGATGCCCTCCAGGCCGACGGCCGTGCACAGGAGCACCCAGAAGGACCAGCCGGCGGTGAAGCCCGCCCATGGCCCGATCGCCCGTTCCGCATGCGCCGAGAACGAACCCGACGACGGATACGCGGCCGACATCTCGCCCAGCATCCGCATCACCAGCATCACGAGGAGACCGGAGAGCGTGTAGGCGACGACGATGGAAGGTCCGGCGGCGGCGATACCCGCGCCGGAGCCTACGAACAGACCGGCGCCGATGACCCCGCCGAGGGCGATCATCGACAGGTGGCGCTGCTTGAGGCCGTGGGACAGGGTGGCGTCGGCGTGCGCCTGCGGCGGCGACTCGACCTCGGTGGTGCTGCTGGGCATGGGCGCGGCTCGTCCAGTCCATGAGATGGGCAAAAACGCCCACAGTCTGGGCAGCCTCTCCGGTCAGGAGGAGAGGCTGCCCATTATCCGGACACTACCGCTACATGCTGTGACTACGCGGCTACGGACGCCACGGATGTGTAGTGCGAGGCGTCGCCCTGTATCGAGTAGCTCTCCTTGCCCTCGATGCCGACCGGGACGTCACCGGCGACGGTCACGCGGTGCAGGCGGCGCGGCAGACCGTCGTAGTTGTCGACGGCGTAGTGCTGCGTGATGCGGTTGTCGAAGAGGACGAGCTGGTTCTCCGACCAGCGGTGGCGCAGGATGTTCTCCGGCCGGGTGACATACGCCTGGAGCAGGTCGAGGATCTTGCGCGACTCGCCCGGCGACAGACCGACGATGCGCTGCGCGAACCCGCCGATGAACAGTCCGCGCTCCCCGGTCAGCGGGTGCACGCGCACCACGGGGTGGACCGTGCGGTACTTGATCGACGTGAACTGGGCGCGCTGGGCGGCCTGCTGCTCGTCGAGCTCCTCCTCCGCTACGGCGTAGTCGTAGTCGTTGGTGTGCTCCGCCCACAGAGTGTCCGCCAACTGGCGCAGCGAGTCGGGCAGTTGGCGGTAGGCGGCCGCGGAGCTGGCGATCAGGGTCTCGCCGCCGTACGGCGGGACCGTGAGGGAGCGCAGGGTGCTGGCCTGCGGCGGGTTCAGGACGAAGGTGACGTCCGTGTGCCAGTGGTTGGCGGCGCGGCCGCGCTCACTGTCGACGGGCAGGACGTTCGGGACGCCGTCCACGGAGGAGACCGTCGGATGGGCGGTGGTGACGTCACCGAGGTGGCGGACGAAGGCCTGCTGGCCGGCGTCGTCGAGGTGCACGTCGTCGAAGACGAGCGCCTTGTGGACGTTGAGGGCCTCGCGGATCGCGGCGGCCGTCTCCTCGTCGAGGGGCTTGGAGATGTCGACGCCGGAGATGCGGGCGCCGATGTGGGCGGTGACCTTCTGGATTTCGATGACTGACATGGGTGGCCGGTCCTTTCAGACGAGGGCGGGTTCCTGAGGGGCGTACTGGTTGGCGGGGCGGGGGAGGCCGTAGCGCTCCCGGAGGGTCTGGCGGGGGCCGTACTCGCTCCGGAGCAGACCGCGGGCGCGGAGGATCGGGACGACCTGGTCGACGAAGGTCTCGAGCCCGGAGGGCAGCACGGCGGGCATGATGTTGAACCCGTCGGCGGCGCCCTGCGTGAACCACGTCTCGATCGCGTCGGCGACCTGCTCGGGCGTGCCCGCGAAGGTGAGGTGGCCGCGTCCGCCGCCGAGCCGGCCGATCAGCTGCCGGACGGTGAGACGCTCGCGCCGGGCGAGTTCGACGACGAGCGTGTAGCGGCTCTTGGCACCCTCGATCGCGTCCTCGGGCGGCAGGTCGGACGGCAGTCGGGCGTCCAGTTCCAGCGTCCCCTCCGGGAGTTGGAGAAGCCGCTCCAGCCGGTCCACGCCGTGCGTGTACACGATGTGGTCCTCCAGGACCTGCTCGTTCGCCCGCGCCTCGGCCTCCGTCGACCCGATGACCGGCACGATCCCGGGCAGCACCTTGATGTGCCCGGGATCCCGGCCGGCCGTCGCCGTACGGGACTTGAGGTCGGCGTAGAAGGCCCGGGCGTCGGCCAGGGTCTGCTGCGCGGTGAACACCGCCTCCGCGTACCGCGCCGCGAACGCCTTCCCGTCCTCGCTCGAACCCGCCTGCACGAGCAGTGGGTAACCCTGCGGCGAACGGGGCACATTGAGCGCGCCCTCGACGCTGAAGTACGTCCCCTGGTGCCGGGGCGGATGGATCTTCGTGTCGTCGCCCCAGACGCCGGCGGCCTTGTCGCCGACGACGGCGTCGTCCTCCCAGCTGTCCCAGAGCTTCAGCGCCACGTCGAGGAACTCGGCGGCGCGGGCGTACCGGTCCGCGTGGGCGGGCTCGTGCTCCAGACCGAAGTTGCGCGCGGCCTCGGCACCCGCCGTGGTGACGATGTTCCAGCCCGCCCGGCCGCCGCTGATGATGTCCAGGGAGGCGAACTTGCGGGCCAGGTTGTAGGGGGAGTTGTACGAGGTGGAGGCGGTGGCGATCAGCCCGATGTGCTCGGTGGCCGTCGCCAGCGCGGTCAGCAGGGTCAGCGGCTCCAGGGCGCCCGCGGGGCGCTGGGCGAGACTGCCCCACAGCTGCGGCCCGTCGGCGAGAAAGAGCGAGTCGAAGGTTCCGCGTTCGGCGATCCTGGCGAGCCGCACATAGTGGCCCAGCTCGACGTGCGCGTACGGATCGCTTTCGGGAAGCCGCCAGGAGGCTTCGTGATGGCCGGTGTTCATGAGGAAGGCGTTGAGGTGGAGCTGGCGGGGCATGGGGTGTCCTTTGCTACTTGGTTTTTCAGCCCGTCCGGTTCTGGTGAGCTCCGGTCGCGGCATTTCAGCCCGTCCGGCGATTGAGGACGAGGCAGGCCCCTTGAGGGCCGAAGCGGGGGGTCGGGGGCGGCAGCCCCCGAGGCCGGTCACTCCAAGCCTTCGGTCACCCCCAACGCCGCCAGCAACCGCTCCCGGTACTCGCCGCGCGCCGGCGCATCCCGCTCGATGGCCAGATCGAGCGCGATCCGCCCGGAGTCCAGAACAAGCACCCGCTCGGCGAGCACGATCGCCTCGTCCACGTCATGCGTGACGAGCAGTACCGACGGCTGATGCCGCCGCCACAGCTCCCGCAGCAGGGCGTGCATCTTGATGCGCGTAAGTGCGTCCAGCGCCCCGAACGGCTCATCGGCCAGAAGCAGTTCGGGCTCACGGACCAGCGACCGCGCCAGCGCCGCCCGCTGGGCCTCCCCGCCGGACAGCTCGCTCGGCCATGCCCGCTCCCGGCCGGCGAGGCCCACCTCGGCGAGGGCCGCGCGGCCCTTCTGCTCGGCGTCCTTGCCGTCCAGGCCGAGGAGCACGTTGTCCAGGACCCGCCGCCAGGGCAGCAGTCGGGAGTCCTGGAAGACCACGGACACCTTCTCCGGGGCCGTGAGCCGGCCGCTGCCCGCGACCTTGTGGTCCAGGCCCGCGATCGCCCGCAGCAGCGTGCTCTTGCCGGAACCGCTGTGCCCGAGCAGCGCCGTGAACTGCCCCGCCGGGAGGTCGAGGTCAATGCCGTCGAGGACGGTCCGCCCCTCGAACGACCGTGTAAGGCCCCGGAGTTGGACGGCGGGCCGGGTCAGCTGCTCAGTGTGCGGCGCCAAGACAGCACCCTCCGTTCGATGAGACGGACCGCGCTGTCGGAGACCAGGCCGAAGATCCCGTAGACGAGCAGTCCCACGAGGATGACGTCGGACTGGCCGTAGTTCTGGGCCTGGAACATCATGTAGCCGAGTCCGCTGGTGGCGTTGATCTGCTCAAGAACCACCAGGCCCAGCCAGGAGCCGGTCACCCCGAGCCGGAGTCCCACGAAGAACCCGGGCAGGGCGCCGGGGACGACGATCTGGCGGATGAACCGGAAGCGGGAGAGCCCCTGCACCTCGGCGAGTTCGACATAGCGGCTGTCGATGCCGGACAGCGCGGAGTGCGTGTTCAGATAGATCGGGACGTAGACGACGATCGCGATGATCGCGATCTTGAATGTCTCGCCGATGCCCAGCCAGAGGATGAACAGCGGGATCAGGCCGAGCGTCGGGATCGCCCGGTTGAGGTTCACGGTCCCGTCGATCAGCGCCTCGCCGACCCGGCTGAGGCCGGCGGCCAGCGCCAGGACGACCCCGGCCGCGAGGCCGATCGCGAAGCCGTACGCGGCCCGTTCGAGGGAGGTCAGGATGTCCGTGGGCAGCGTCCCGGCGCTCCACAGGCGGCCGGCGGTCCGCAGCACCGTCCAGGGCGCGGGGATCGCGCCCGGGTCGAGCTGTCCGGCGGCCGAGGCGGCGGCCCACAGGGCGAGGAGGAGGGCGGGGCCGATCAGCCTGGAGGCGGGCAGGCGCCTGCCGGGGGAGAGGCCGCGGCGGCGGCGCCGTACCGGATGGGCCTGTTCCCTAGCCTGCACCGGGGGTGCGGCGGTCGTGGTGGTGGTCACGGCGGTCACCTTCGGTACTCCGCCGGCACGGCCTTGGCGGCGATGGACTCGAAGCGGTGGTCGAAGAGCGAGGAGACGTCGAACTTCTTCACGAAGCCGCCCTCCGCCAGCAGATCGGCGGTCTCCTGCTCCCACTTGATCGCTTCGCCCCAACTCGGTGGGAACAAGGGCTTGTTGGCGAGCTTGCTGATGCCGCGGGCCTGCGCGAGGGTCAGGTTCTGCGTCTTGACGTAGAACTCCTCGTTCCAGGCGTCGGGGTTCTCGTACGTCCAGACCTGGCCCTTGGCCCAGTACGGGATGTACGCGGCGACCGCGGCGGCCTTCGCGGGGTCGTTGAGCACGGAGGTCGGTGCCCACAGCAGGTTGAGGAGGTCGACGACGTCCGTGGTGATGGCGTGGGCGCCCTTGGACTCGTACTGCCCCAGATAGGCGGGCGCCTGCTGGTTGGGGAGCGGTGCGATGTCCACCTGGCCGGACTGCAGGGCGGTCAGGAACTGGTTGCTGGTCAGCGGGACGAGGTCGACCTCGTCGTACTTGAGTCCCGCCTTCTTCAGCGCCCGCAGGAGTACGACACCTTGGGCCTGGCCCTGCGAGAAGGCGAGTTTCCTGCCCTTGAAGTCGGCGACCGACCGGATGTCGCTGCCGGGCTTGGTGGCGAAGAGGTAATTCAGCTTGCGGGTGATGTTGATTGCGACGATCTTCGCGTCGAAGCCCTGGTAGTGCGCCTGGATCGGCGGGATTCCCGCGTTGTTGGCGACGTCCAGGGATTTGGCGCGGAAAGCGTTGATCACGTCCGGACCGGCGCCGATGTTCAACCAGCTCGACACCTTGAACGGCAGGCCGCCCAACTTGGCCAACCTGAACTGGAGTTGCTCCGTGTTCTGATACGAGGCGATCTTCAGGCTCGTACCGGCCGGGACCCTGTCGGCGAGCGGCGCGGTCGAGACGCCTTTGCTGTCGGCGGATGCACTGCCGCCCGCGCAGCCGCTCAGACCGGCGACACCGGCTGCGGCACCGAGCACTGAGGTGAGAAAGAGCCGTCGGTCGACACCCGGCACGGCAGAGGAATGCATGGCAGGACTCCGTGAGGTTCAGAGGGGAGGAGCGCAGGAAAAGAGGGGAGCGCGGAGGGGAAGAGCGCAGGCGGAATTCCGGCAGGAGAACGCCAGGGGGAGGGAATTCGCGCGGTATTTACGCAGGAGGAAATGAGCGCTTCACACGCGGCAACGTGTCAGCAACAAAGGGTGCGACAGCTCACGATCGGGCTCATGAGTACGATGTTCCTGGCCGGTGGTGAGCCCTGTCAATATTCCGCGATTCTGAATTAAATAGCCTCAGGTCGAGCGGCCAGCGGATCCCGGTAGAGCACGTCGAGGGCCACCGAACCGCCCGCCACCGCGAGCACCGAATCCGGAAAACTCGTCGGTACGACGGCAGCCGCCCGCTCGTCGCCGACCCCTTCGCGCAACGCGTTCAGGCAGTCCTCCCGGTGAATGATCCCGACCTCCGTCACGACCACCGTCTCCGGATTCAGCACATCCAGCAGCAGCCGCGCCGCCCGCCCGATCGCGCCCGCCCGCTCCACCAGCAGCCGTACGGCCTCCGGATCGTCCGCGGCGGCCGCCGCGACCACGTGCATCGGATTCACACCGTCCGTGACGCCCGCCTCCCGCGCCCGCCGGCACAGCGTCCCCTCGCTCAACTCGGCCTGCAGGCAGCCGGTCCGCCCGCAGGCGCAGGGCTCCGTGCCGCCCGGCACCGGCAGATGCGCGATGGCGCCGGCCTGGGAGCGGGGCCCGTGGTGCACCTCGTCGTGGGTGGCGAAGGCCGCGTCGACGACGTTGCCGACGAACAGATGCAGCATGCTTCCGCTGCCCCGCGCCCGCCCGAACAGCCGCTCCGCGTTGACCAGCGCCCGCGCGTGGCCGTCCACATGAACCGGCAGCCCGGTGCGCGCGCCGAGCACCTCCCGCACCGCAACGTCCCGCCAGCCGAGCAGCGCGTGCTCCACGACGGTCCCGGACTCCCGGTCCACCCAGCCGCCGACGGCCACGCCGACACCGAGAGCCCGGCAACGGGGGTGGCCGGCCAGCAGCGCCCCGAGCTCCTCGGCGGCCCGGGCCAGCACCCACCCGGGATCGGTGCGCTCGTGCTTCAGCTCGCGCCGCGCCACCACCCGGCCGCGCAGATCGAGCAGCGCGACCGTGGTGTACGGCACCGCCACATGCACCCCGCCGACCACGAACCGGGAGTCGTCCAGGTCGACGGGGACGTGCGGGCGGCCCACCCCGTTCGACCGCCGGGGCACGGCCGACTCGCAGATCAGGCCCAGTTCGGTGAACCGGGCGCAGTAGTCCGTCACCGACGCCGGCGAAAGACCGGTCAGCCGGGCGATGGTGCTGCGGGCCACCGGGCCGTGCTCCAGAACGGACCGCAGCACGACGCTCGCGCTGGTCCGGCGGCGGGTGGAAGTGGAAGGGGACGCAAGGGTGGATGCCATGGCAGAGGGCATGGGAGACCGTCCTCGGGAACGGGGCCGACACGTCTCGGAGGTCGAGGCGCGCCGCGGCCCGCCTCACACCGGACGGCGACAGGTGGCAGCACCCTGGCGTCGCAGGTCGACATAGCGACGCGACGTGAAGTTCCGGGCCTGGGCAACCATGGCTCGAAGGGTAGGCCAGAAAAGGTGAATCCGGCCAGACCACTAGGATTCATTTGGCGAGACCCTACAGACCTGCCCGCCTCCTGCCGGGTGAGCACGGCCTCCCTGCCTCAGTGACCGGTATCACGCAAAACCCCGTGTAGCCAGCACTGTTTGTCCGGAGCCCACCAAGCCCGCGTTCCAGCCTTTGTCGACCACTGACGGTGATCGGCTCGAGGCCGCTGGGATAGCGTCACCGTGTCCCAGCATGTCCCCGTCACCCGCGGAGTCCCCAATGAGCACCGCCGCCGCCACCGCCCGCCCCCGCGAGGTCCTCGCCGACCTCCTCCCCGCGTCCCGCGTCCGGGACGTGGCACTCGTGCTCGGCGGCGCCGCGCTCACCGGCCTCGCGGCCCAGATCTCCGTCCCCGTCCCGGGCTCCCCGGTGCCGGTGACCGGCCAGACCTTCGCCGCTCTGCTGGTCGGCACGACGCTCGGCGCGAGCCGCGGCCTGGCCTCGCTCGTGCTGTACGCGCTGGCCGGACTCGCCGGTGTGCCGTGGTTCGCGGGCGGCAGCTCCGGTGTCTCCGTCTCCTTCGGCTACATCCTCGGCATGCTCCTCGCCTCCACCGTGGTGGGCGCCCTGGCCCGCCGCGGCGCCGACCGCTCCGTGCCGCGCATGGCGGGCACGATGCTGCTCGGCGAGGCGATCATCTACGCCGTCGGCGTCCCGTACCTGGCCTACGCCGCCGACATGTCCGCGTCCGCCGCGATCGCGGCCGGCCTCACGCCGTTCCTGATCGGCGACGCCCTCAAGGCCGCCCTGGCGATGGGCGTCATGCCCACCGCCTGGAAGCTCGTCAACAAGCGGTGAGGCTGTAGTTCCTGCGGAAGAGGTTCGCCGGGTCGTACGACGACTTCAGCTCGGCGAGCCTCTTCTGCGTCGTGGCGTCGTACAGCCCGTCGGTCCGGTCCCCGGCACCGAAGGCGAAGTTGACGCACGCCCGATCGTGACCGGGGCGAGCAGCGCGAACGCCGGATCCAGCACCGCGCGCGCCGCGTCCCGGTCGCCCACCGTCAGCAGCCGCACCAGGAAACGCCCTTCGCGATACGGCACCGAGTTCGGCGCGGGCCGGGCGAGCGCCCCGCCCAGGTGGTTGATCTGCACGACGCACAGGGGCCCGCCGGCATCCGGACCGACCCCGGCGAGCAGCTCACCGACGGCCGCCACGTCCAGCTCGCTCAGCACCGCACTGTCCCCGTAGTACGCATGCGGGAAGTCCGGGTCGCTGTGGATCGTGTGGCTCTCGGCATACGGCATCTCCCGCAGGGGGTCGGCGAGCGCGGGCCCCGACTCCCGCAGCGGAGCGACGAGGCCATCACCGTCGGCCCCGGTGTACGCGACGCGCAGGGAGACGACGTACCGGCCGCGCAGCTGCGGCGGCAGCGCCGGGACGTCCGGATACGGTACGGCCGCGAAGGACGAGGTCAGCCCGTCGGGCACGGTCCGCGTCCACTCCTCGTACGCTCGCAGCACGGCCGCCGGATCGACCTCGCGGCCGTCGAACGCGAGCGAGCCGCCGTAGAGCGTCCTCACGCGTACGAGGCCGACCTCCAGCTCGGTGACGACGCCGAAGTGGTGGCCGCCGCCGAGCAGGGCCCAGTACAGATCGGGGTCGGACTCCCGGGTCACATGCCGGAGCCGGCCGTCGGCCGTGACGAGGTCCAGGGCGCGCACATGGTCGGCCGCGTACCCGAACTCCCTCGCCAGGATGCCCAGTCCGCCGCTCAGTGTGTAGGACACGGCGCCGACGCTCGGCGCTACGCCTCCCCCACTGCCTTAAAGGCGTGGGGGTACCCCCATTCGCGGGGCCAGACCGTACGGCTCGGCGGCCGCCACGACCTGCCCCCCAGCGGACGCCCGCCTGGACGCGGGCGGTGCGGGTCTCGGGGTCGACGGTCACCCGGTCCATCCGCTTCGTCGTCACCAGCACCCCGCCCTCACAGGCGCCGGGCAGTCCGTGCCCGGTGGCCTGGACGCCGAACGGCAGGTCGTGGTCGGCCGCGTACCGTACGGCGGCGATCACGTCGGCGGCGGAGGCGACGGCGAAGACAACGGCGGGACGCTGGGCGAACCCGGTCTGGAACCCGGCGAGTTCGTCGTCGTAGCCGGGGTCGCCGGGACGGAGGACGAGCAGGTCAACGGTGTGGTCGACGGAGTTCATGAAACGCGTCGTGCCCGCATAACCTGACGCGTGCCGTCAGGTTATGCGGGCGGAGTGGCGACCGGTGTGCGCGAGGGCGCTCAGCCGCGCAGCCGCTGCTGGGCCGGGCGCCGGGAGGACCACCACAGCCCCGCCGCACCGGCCGCGAGCAGCGACGCGCCCGCCGCGCCCAGCGGCAGGACATCGCGCCCGACACCGGTCTTGGGCAGCTCGCTGCTGCCGGCCGGGGCCACCGGCTTGTTGTCGGTACCGAGGAGCAGCGGGGTGGCCGGGGCGTTCGGCGACGGGTTGGTCGTACCGAACGGAACCGGCCCCTGCTGCCAGTACGTCTTCTTCCCGTCACCGGACTGCACGGGCAGGCAGATCTTGCCGGTCTTGCGCAGGTCGTAAGTGGCGTCGACGGCGAACGACTTCGACTTGCCGGCGGCGAGATTGTCGATCGGGCAGGAGAAACCGCTGTTCGAGCCGGCCGGAAGGTTCTTTCCGTCAATCTGGGAGCAGCCTTGAACGCTCTTGACCGTGAGGCCGTCGAAACCGACGACCAGAAGCTGGATCTTTCCGCTGTCCTTGGTCCCCTCGTTCTTGACGGTGGCGGTGATTGCCGTCTTTTGCGAGCCATTGTCGACCGCGATCCTGGAGGGCAGGAGCGTGGTCAGCTTTACACCTGCCGGTGCCTCGTCGACGGCCTTTCCCCCCTTGCTGCTGCCGGGCCCCTGGTCGTCCGCGCTGGCGGTGAAGGAAAGGATCATCACCGCCGAAAAAGATGCCGCGACCAGCGATCCCGCGATGGTCGTCGTGCGACGAGAACTCATGTTCACATCCCCCTTGGCTGCGCCTGAATTCGCAGTACTTGAAGAGCTACCACAAGATTTCTCCGCACTATGCTGGTACGCCATGAAGTGTGACCATTGTGTTTCAGTCGGGGCGCAGTCGAGGTAATTGAGGTAGTTGAGAGATTTTCGGTGGCTGAGGGGGTGCAGCGGATTGCCGGGGAATGAGAGAAGCGGCGGAGTTCCAGGGCTACTGGTGACGGGGCGCTATCGGTTGGTCGAAAGCATCGGCCAGGGAGGAATGGGGCGGGTGTGGCGAGCCACCGACGAGATGCTCGACCGCCCGGTCGCCGTCAAGGAGATGCGCATAGACGGCCTGGACGCGGAGGACACCCGCACCCGCCGCGAACGCACGCTGCGGGAGGCCAGGGCCACCGCCCGGATCGACCATCCCAATGTCGTGCGGGTCTACGACGTCGTCGACGAGGGCGAACGCCTCTGGATCGTCATGGAGCTGGTCGTCGGCCGTTCCCTCGAACGGATCATGGTGGAGGAGGGGCCGCTGGGGCCGGGCGAGACGGCACGGATCGGGCTCGGGCTGGTGGCGGCGCTGCGTCAGGTGCACGCCCGCGGTGTCCTGCACCGGGACATCAAACCGGGGAACGTCCTGGTGGAGGGCACCGGCCGGCGCATCGTCCTCACCGACTTCGGCATCGCCGCGATCCAGGACGCCAAGGCGCTCACCATGGTCGGCATGCTCGTCGGCTCCCCCGACTACATGGCCCCCGAACGCATCTCCGGCCGCCCCCAGGGCCCGCCGTCGGACGTGTGGTCACTGGGCGCGACACTCTGCGCGGCCCTGGGCGGCCGCTCCCCCTTCTCCCGCGACACGACCCTGGCCACACTGCACGCGGTCCTCTACGAGGAGCCCGCACTCCCTGCCGCAGCAGGTCCCCTGCGCGATGTCCTGGCAGCCCTGCTCGAGAAGGAGCCCGCGGTCCGCCCGTCCCTGCCCGACCTGGAGGAGGCCCTGCGGCCGGTCGCGTACCCGGCACCTACGCCGACTCTCCCCGTGGGCGGGGGAGAGGGCGAGGGTGCGGCGGCGGAGGAGGGGCGCGGGGCGGGGCCGGAGACTGCTCGACCGACGGATGTCGAAGAGCCGTCCGAGTCCCAGGAGCCACCCGGGACCGAACCGGCCGAGGGTGCCGACCCGAGCTCGGCCGGTGCTCCTGCGGCCGAAGGAACGGCGCGTGCCGAAGGAACGGCGCGTGCCGAAGCCGAGCCGGAGCCCGAGCAGCCCGACGCGGCCGACGCCCCCGGAGGCCTGGACACCCCCGCCGCCTCGAACGAGGGGCCCACCCCGGCCTACCTGGACACCCGCCTGGTACGCGCCGCACGCGACCCCAGGCAACCCGCGCCCGCCCCCTTCGAGGACGCGGTCCCCCAAGAACTGCCGGACACCCACGACCTCCGCCGGGACCGCCCCCCGGCCCCGACCACCATCCCCGAGGCCTCGCACCACCACACGGCAGCACAACGACCTCCCGCCACATCCGCGGCAAAGGCACCGGCAAAGGCACCCCCGTCTCCGGAAGCACCGCCCACACCTTCTCCGGAAGCACCGCCCACACCTTCCGCGCCCCCGGTACCCGTGCAGCTCCCCAACGCCTCCACCGAAGTCCCCTCCGAACTGCGCTCGGAGGTCCGTTCCGAGACCCCGTCCGCCAACTCCGCACCCCCGGCTGCCAATTCCTCGCCCCCCGCACCCCGACGATCAGGTGTCTCCCTCATCCGCCCCCACAAGGTCACCGAGCAGCCGCCCGCGCAGCGCAACGGCTCCGGCCCTGGAGCAGTCGCGCACCCGGGCCCCGAGGGGCCGCCCCCGGACGCCTCCCCGAACGCCTGGCAGACCCGCCCCGCCCTGGGCCCCCATCCCCTCCGCGCCCCCCAAGGTGAACTCCTCCCCGGCCCCGCCGTCCCCCACCGCGGCCGTCGTCGTCCCGTACTCGTGGCCGCCGTCGGTCTGGTGGCGGCCGGTGCCGTGGTCGCCGTACTCCTTCTGACGAACTCCGGCTCGCCCGGCGGGAACCACGCAGGCTCCTCGACGTCACCGACGACGTCCGCCACCACACCCGCCGGCAGCCCGTCGCCCACGGTGGAGGGCACGTCCAGGCCGCAGAGCCTGCCCCCGGGCGCGCACCGGGAGGCCGGCGGGTTCGCGTGGGCGCCGCCGCCGGGCTGGCGGCGGGATCTGAAGACGGGGGCGGAGGTGCACTACACGTCCCCCGACGGCGCACAGGAGCTGGTGGCCAAGTCGTCCCTCGCCCGCGGCGACCTGATGGAGACCTGGCAGAAGTCGGAGCAGGACGCCCACCGGGGCCAGGACTACCGGAAGATCCGCCTGGAGAAGACGACGTTCCGCGGCAACCCGGCCGTGGTCTGGGAGTACACCTTCACCCTGAAGGGCACCCCCTGGCACGCCCGGCTACTGGGCTTCGACCAGGACGGGAAGTCGTACCAGATCAACACCTGGTACCAGCCGGAGACCGAGACCCAGGCCCTCAGGACCTACGACAGGGTCAAGGACAGCTTCACGGTGCTGTGAATGATGCGGTGAAGGGTGCGGCGGGCACGCGGAAGGGGCCCGCGGCACTCACAGAGCACCGCGGACCCCTCATGCCGCACACAACACCGCTGACGTCAGCCGGCGTTGACCTTGTCCTGGTCCTGCACCTTCACCGAGGACGCGCCCGCGACAACCGCCCGGCCGCCCCCACGCACCTTCTCCTTCACCACGGCGACGACCAGCACGACCGCCGCGACAAGCAGCGACAGCAGCACGGTCTCGCGGCCGTCGTGCTCCGTGTCCGTGAGCATGTAGCCGAGCACGAACACGATCAGCGCGGCCGTCGCCCAGGTCAGATACGGGTACAGCCACATCTTCACGACCAGCTTCTCCGGCGCCTCGGCCTGGATGATCTTCCGCATCCGCAGCTGCGAGAAGCAGATGACCAGCCACACGAACAGGGCCACCGCACCACTGGAGTTGACCAGGAAGAGGAAGACCGAGTCCGGGAACTTGTAGTTGAAGAACACGGCGACGAACCCGAAAACGACGGACGCGAGGATCGCGGCCATCGGAACGCCCCGCGAGGTCGTCCTCGCGAACGCCTTCGGCGCGTCCCCCCGCTCACCGAGCGAGAAGGCCATCCGGGAGGCCGTGTACAGACCGGAGTTGAGACAGGACAGCACCGACGTCAGCACGATGAAGTTCATGATCTGACCGGCGTGTGCGATACCCAGGGAGTCGAGGGCCGCGACGTAGGAGCCCTGCTTCTTGATCGACGGGTCGTTCCACGGCAGCAGCGTCACGACGACGAAGATCGAGCCCAGGTAGAAGACCGCGATACGCCAGATGATGCTGTTGGTCGACTTGGTGACGGCCCGCTGCGGGTCCTCCGACTCACCCGCTGCCAGCGTCGCGATCTCACTGCCCATGAAGGAGAAGACGACCAGCAGTACGCCGGTGAGGATCGCGCCGGGCCCGTGGGGCAGGAAGCCGCCGTGGCCGGTGAGGTTGCTCAGACCGGCCTTGTCGCTGTCGACGCCCGGCAGCACACCGAAGACCGCGAGCCCGCCGACCACGATGAACGCACCGATCGCGACGACCTTGATCCCGGCGAACCAGAACTCGAACTCGCCGTAGGAACCGACCGAGACGAGGTTGGTGGCGGTCAGCACCGCCATCACGATCAGGGCCCAGCCCCACTGCGGAACGGCCGGCATCCACCCCGCGAGGATCTTGGCCCCGGCGGTGGCCTCCACCGCGAGCACCACGACCCAGAAGAACCAGTAGAGCCAGCCGATGGAGAAGCCGGCCCAGCGGCCGAGCGCCCGGTCCGCGTGCGCCGAGAACGAGCCGGAGGTCGGGTTGGCGGCGGACATCTCGCCGAGCATGCGCATCACAAGGACGACGAGCGTGCCGACGAGGGCGTACGACAGGAGGATGCCCGGTCCCGCGGTGGCGATACCGGAGCTGGAGCCGACGAAGAGGCCGGCGCCGATGACGCCACCGATGGCGATCATCGACAGATGGCGGTTCTTGAGGCCGGCCTGGAGACCAGTCATGGGGGAATTCCTTTGCGCCGGGTGAGCGGTCCCGTACGGGTCGCGTACGAGTTGGTCCAGTGAAACGGAGGTAAAGGAATTCGTGAACCTTTGAATCCAGATTGTTACTTGAGGTTTACTTGAGGTTCGTTGGTCGGGGCCGCTGTGCTGGACCCTCTTCTCTCCCGGCCGACACCCGAGGCTGCCGCCCGGAAACAGCCATGTCACACTCGGAACCATGCGCGTGTATCTCGGCTCCGACCATGCGGGCTTCGAACTCAAGAACCACCTCGTCGAGTGGCTCAAGGCGGCAGGCCACGACCCCGTCGACTGCGGCCCCCACATCTACGACGCCCAGGACGACTACCCGCCCTTCTGCCTCCGCGCCGCGGAGCGGACGGCCGCGGACCCCGACTCCCTCGGCATCGTGATCGGCGGCTCCGGCAACGGCGAGCAGATCGCCGCGAACAAGGTCAAGGGCGTCCGCGCGGCCCTCGCCTGGAGCGAGGAGACGGCGTCCCTCGGCCGCCAGCACAACAACGCCAACGTCGTGGCCGTGGGCGCACGCATGCACACGCAGGAGGAGGCGACAAAGTTCGTCGAGACCTTCCTGGGCACCCCGTTCTCCGAGGACGAGCGCCACATCCGCCGCATCGACATGCTCGCGGCGTACGAAACCACGGGCGAGCTGCCACCCATCCCGCCCCACCACCCGCAGCAGTAACTTTCAGCCCGTCCGGCGTCTGGTTTTTAGCCCGTCCGGCGTTTGAGGACGAGGCCGTTCAGGCCGATCGGGGGTCCAGGGGGCAGAGCCCCCTGGGCGGGGCCGAAGGGGCGGCAGCCCCTGGGGATGGGAACGGGTAAGGGCGGCGGGGGCGAACTCCATCCATCAGCGGCTCCGCCGCGAGCCCCCACCCGCCCCCACCCACGGACGAACAGGAGCCACCGTGCCAGAGGGGCACACGATCCACCGCCTGGCCAAGGACTACGCCACCAAATTCCTCGGCACCCGCCCCCACGTCACCAGCCCCCAGGGCAAGTTCTCCGACGCCGCAGCGCTCCTCGACGCCGCCGAACTCACCCACACCGAAGCCCACGGCAAACACCTCTTCCTCGGCTTCCGCGACACCGACTGGGTCCACATCCACCTGGGCCTCTTCGGCAAGGTCGCCTTCGGCGACGCACCGGCACCCCCGCCCACGGACACCGTCCGCCTCCGCCTCGCGAACGCCACCTCGTACGTCGACCTGCGCGGCCCCACGACCTGCGCCCTGATCACGGACACCGAGAAGCAGGCGATACACGACCGCCTCGGCCCCGACCCCCTGCGCGAGGACGCCGACCCGCAGACGGCGTACCGACGAATCACCCGCACCCGTACGACGATCGCCGCACTCCTGATGGACCAGAAGGTGATCGCAGGCGTCGGCAACGTCTACCGCGCCGAAGTCCTCTTCCGGCACAACATCGACCCCTACCGCGCCGGCAAGGACGTCACCCCGGCCGAGTGGGACGCGATCTGGGCGGACCTGGTCGAGCTGATGCACGAGGGCGTCCGCCACAACCGCATCGACACCGTCCGCCCGGAACACACCCCGGAGGCCATGGGCCGCCCGCCGCGCGTCGACGACCACGGCGGCGAGGTGTACGTCTACCGCAGGGCCACCCTGCCCTGCCACATCTGCGCCGGCGAGATCCGCACCGCCGACCTCGCCGCCCGCAACCTCTTCTGGTGCCCCACCTGCCAACAGCGCTGATACGCCGCTAGAACCCGTGCGGCAGCCAGGGCGCCACCGTCGAGCCGAACGCGAGCGACGCCTCCGTCAGCGCGCCCTGGCGCAGCTCGCGCACGCGGCCGGCCGCCGCCAGCGACGCCAGCGGGACACCGCCGAGGTACGCCGAGCCCAACTCCCGTACGGACAGGGCGAGATCGGCCGCGTCCGCCGTACGCTCGCACGACGCGCCCTTCGGGTCTCCGGTCAGCCGCCAACGGCCCTCGTTCCAGGGGCAGAAGGCGTCCTCGACCTCCAGCACCACGTCCACGGGCGCCTGATACGTGCGCGCCTGAAGCGCGGCGCCTACGTCCACCAGCCGTACGTGCAGCGAGTCCCGGACCAGCAGCGAGCAGCGGCGGACGTCGGACACCATGTGCTGCCAGGGCTCGTCGACCGGCCGACCGTACGCGCTCACCTTCGTCGTCAGGTCGATGTCGAAGAGGAACTTCCACAGCGCCGCGTGCGCAGCCGGGTCCAGGCCGTACACGTCCTGCGCGAGCACGACACTGTCGGGGCCCGCGGGCTCCCAGACCCTCCTGATCCTGAAGCGCGCGAACCCGACGACCTCGCCGTCGCGTTCCGCGAGCACGCACTGCAGCGGCGACGCCCCGCCCCGCTCGCTCTCCGGATCAAGCAGGCACAGCCGCTCCCAGCCGGGAATCCGCGCCACCATCCCCGGCCGCCGCGCCACCAGTTGCGCGTACACCGCCTCGCACGCGCCGAGCACCTCGGCGGGCGACACGTACCGCAGACGTACGTCGTCGGTGCCGGGCGGCACGGACAGCCGGACCCGGGTCGTGTCGATGTCGACGTTCACGGCGTACGTCGCCGGGCCGTACCCGAACCGCCCGTAGATCACCGGCTCCGAGGCAGTGAGCACCGCCAGCGGCTCGCCCCACGACCGTACGTCGTCCAACTGGCGCCGCATCATGGACGTCAGCACCCCGCGCCGGCGGTGCGTCGCGGCCACGGACACCATGGTCACGCCCGCCGCGGGCGCCGCGGCCCCGCCGGGCACGGTCAGCCGGAAGGAGAACGCGCCCGCCGTCCCCACGCACATGTCACCGTCCCAGGCGCCGATGGAACGGTCCGTCTCGGTGAGCTCACGCCACAGCGCCCGCTCCTCGGCCGACTCCGGAACCCCGCCGAAGGCGCGGATCAGGTTGTCGTACCACTCGTCCCAGTCTTCCCGGCGCAGTACGCGCAAGTCAGTCCCCATGAACCATGCCTACCAGGGCATTGCGGGACGAGCGAGGGAATTTCGCCTTGGCGGACCCGCAACGGCTTTCTGTGAAGTTCACTGTGAAGTCGAACCTCGGACGGGGGACAAGTGGGACCTCCCGTGCCAAGCAGCTGGTCCGATGGATAGGGTCCCGAACTAATGGCAGCAGGACGAGAGCGGCGCGCAGCAGCCGAGACGTTCACGGCCCGGTTGAAGATGCAGTGGCACCGGGTCCGCGTCGGCCTGCGCAGAAGCGCCGTGGACTACTTCCGCGGGGACGGCTCGGACTGGGTCGCGCTCGCAGGTCTGCTCCTCACCGTCCCGCTGATCGCCGCCGTCACGCTCGCCAACTCGGTGTGGTGCTCCCCGGCCGTACTGGTCCTCCCGATCGTCGCGGGCGGCCTGCTGCTGCGCCCAGCCAGCCTGCTCGGTCTGTACGCGGCCGCGGCCACGGCGCTGATCGTGGAGTCGGTGAAACTGGGGCCCTACACGGAGGGCCCTTCCCGTGTCACCCCTGGCGTCGTGCTGGTGGTGGCCGCCTGCGGGTTCTTCGGTCTGCTCATCGCCCAGTTCCGCAGCCGGGTCGGTGTGCCCTGGCGGCGCGGCGGCACCATGCTCTTCGACCTGCGCGAACGCATCCGGGTGCAGAGCAAGCTGCCGCAGCTGCCGGTGGGCTGGCACCGCGAGATGGCGCTGCGCCCGGCGGGCGGCCAGTCGTTCTCGGGCGACTTCGTGGTCGCCGCACGCACCAACGGCGGCCGCACGATGGAGGTCGTCCTGACGGACGTCTCCGGGAAGGGCATGGACGCGGGCTCGCGCGCCCTGCTCCTGTCGGGAGCGTTCGGCGGCCTCCTCGGCTCCCTGCCCCCGCACGCGTTCCTCCCGGCGGCCAACGGCTATCTGCTCCGCCAGGACTGGGACGAGGGCTTCGCGACCTCGATCCACCTGGTCCTGGACCTCGACTCCGGCGACTACGAGCTCTACTCCGCGGGCCATCCGCCGGGTCTCCAGCTCAGCGCGGGCAGCGGCCGCTGGGAGGAGAAGGCGGCCGAGGGCCCGCTCCTGGGTGTGTACGACGGCGCACAGTTCGACCCCGTGAAGGGCTCGCTCCGCCCCGGCGACGTGTTGATGCTGTTCACAGACGGCCTGGTGGAGACCTCCGACCGGGACATCGTCGAGGGCATCGACCGCCTCACGGGCGAGGCCGACCGCTATGTCGCCGGCGGCTTCCACGGCGCCGCCTGGCACCTCATCGAGGCGGTCGCGAAAGACGTGAACGACGACCGCGCACTACTGCTGATCTGCCGGGAGGGCCCGACGGTGACCTCCCAGCCGCCGACCCTGGGCTGAACCGATGACCGAAACCCCTCGCCATCCGATGACCCTCGCCGAAGTCGAGGCCACCGCCCGCGCCGCCCACGAAGGCCAGACGGACAAGGCGGGACGCCCGTACGCCGAGCACCTCGAAGCCGTCGCCGAGGGCGTACGCGCACGTGGCGGCGACGAGGAACAGATAGCGGCAGCCTGGCTGCACGACGCCGTCGAGGACGACGCGCTGTCGGAGCAGTGGCTGGAGGCGGCGGCGCTGAGCGCCCGTACGAAGGACGTCGTGCGAGCGGTCACCAAGCGCCAGGGGGAGACACCGGAGGCGTACGCAGCCCGAATCCTCGCCACCCCGGGCGCACTCCTGGTGAAGGAGTCAGACCTGGCTCATAACGCCGACCCGGAGCGCCTTGCTCGCCTGGCCGACGAGGCCACGCGCACACGCCTGACCGAGAAGTACGCACGCATGCGAGCACTTCTCGGCCTGGCCCGGCAGTAGCGGCTTCAAGGGGCGCGAGGAACTGCGCGACAAGCCACAACGAACCCGCAGGCGCCGGACGGCAAATCGTGGCAAATCCTCAGGCGTCGGCCATCTCGCGCTTCTGCGCAGTTCCCCGCTCCCGAGCCACCTCCGCCGCATCCCGCCGGAAGGCCCACTTCAACTCAGGCTCCATGACGAACTTGAACACCCGCCGCACCGGCGAAGTGCACAGCAACGTGACGGCACCGGCAAACACCACCGTCACGAAGATCTCCCCCAGCGGCCGGTGCAACCACTTCGGCTCGAACCAGCCGTAGAAGTCGCCCGCCTTCACCAGGAACCCGTGCAGCAGATAGCCGTAGAGCGTGCCCGCGCCGAGCGCCGTGAACCACATCTTCCGGCGCGGCACCCAGGCGAAGAAGCAGGCGGTCAGCAGCAGCGAGCAGCCGAACAGGGCGAGCACCATGACCGGCCCGCTCCACCACGGCGCGGCCATCTCCTGGGCGGCGTCCCGGTGGTAGAACCACGCGGTGTTCATCCGCGGCACCGCCCACCAGCCGACGGCCAGCGCGGTCCCGAAGACCGGCACCGCCAGGATCCGCATCTTCCGCGTGCGCACCATCTGGAAGTGCTCGGGCCTCATGCACAGGCCCAGCACGAAGTACGGCAGGAACTGCAGGACGCGCTGGAGGTCGAGGTCGTTGCCGATCTCCGGCGAGACCGACCCGAACATCGCGATGCCGAGCGCGACGGGCAGCGGCCAGCGCAGGGTCTTCCACAGCGGGGTCGTCAGACGCCAGATGAACAGCGCGATCAGGAACCAGGTGAGGTACCAGGGGTCGAGCAGACTGACCGTCTTGCTCGGGTCGTGGTCGCCGTAGCGCTTGAAGAGGCTGTACGCGGTCTCGAAGACGAGGTACGGCACGAGCACGCCGGTGACCAGTCGTCTGAGGCGGTCGGGGCGCATGTCGAAACTGCGGGAGAAGTAGCCGGAGATGATGATGAACGCCGGCATGTGGAAGCAGTACACGACCGTGTACACGCCCTCCAGGATGCGGCTGTCACCCTTCAGCGGCTCCCAGGAGTGGCCCATCGCCACCAGCACGATCGCCAGGTACTTCGCGTTGTCGAAGAACGAGTCGCGCTGTTTGCCGGGTTTGGGGGGAGTGTTCTGCTGTTTCTGCGGTGAGCGCGGACTCGGCACTCCCGACGCCGGCGACTGTGCCGGAGGGAGCGGCGCTCTGTTCTGGCCGTGCGGTTGCAACGAGTTCGTCACAGACCCTCCCCCCAGAAACTGGGGGAGACGATCCCGGACCTCGCTGCGCGTGCGGGGGACGAGGCAGCGTGAAACATCTGAGGCACCCTAGCGGCGTCTGTGGGTTTTCGTAAAACTCCCCACGCGCTTGCTGCCAATTGGCTTCGAGTACCCGGGATTAAGGGAAGTTGACAGCCTCATGGAGGTGACGGTCAACACACCATTACATGTCCTGGTTGTCACGACTCATCCTGACTAAACGGGGCATATGACCAGGGGGCGACTCCAGTGGAATGTCTGCTTCATTGGCCTTTCGGGGAGCTGGTGTTGACGGCTTTGCTGTGCCCGTGACGACAATTCGAATTACCTGCGAACGCGTTGTGTGGACATGGAAACGATCTCGCCGAATTCCCTGTGCGGGTGCACCGTCGAATTGCTGTGCGACAGACGGCCGTTGGGGCTCTCGGACGGGCCGCGCCCGCATGGCCGAGGCAAAGGTCCGGCACAGGTGTGACCGACGATGCCTCACCTGCCGCATACGCGGGCCCCGTTGGTGGCACGATGGTTCTGGCGGGGGTGCGCGGGGCTGGCACCCCCGGGCCGGGAGAGCGGACCGACCGAGGGTGTGATCAGTTGTGGCCATTTCACTGTCAGTGGTGCTGCTGTTGGCGATCATCCTGGTGGTGTTGATCAGGGGAGGCTCGATCAAGGCCGGCCCGGCGATCGTCGCGGTGCTCTTCGGCTTCTTCCTCGCATCGACCGGCATGGCCCCGTCGATCAACCGGTTCCTCAACTCGATAGCAGAGACCATCAACTCGATCAGCTTCTGATCCGGGCAGTTGCTCCGCCCGCAGAGGACGTGGACGCCGCCGCGCCGCGCCCTTGGGCGATCACGCTCTGCGTCCGGATGTATCGGGCGGGAACCCCGGCACCCCGTCCGGCCGAGCACACCGAAACCGGCCCCGCATCGCATGATCGTGCCGATCGCGGGTAGCCGACAGGGTGGAGTGTGGACTCGTACAAGGGTGTGGGGCCATGACCGAGATCCCCGCCGAACTCTTCGAGGCAGTGGCGCGGGAAGCTCTGCGGGACCTGAGCAGAGCGCCCGATCGCTTGGCCTTGGAGGTGCTGTCGGGCTGCGATGTGCTGATCCCGGCAGTCAGCGGCATCCGCTACACACGCGACCGCAGCGAGTTCGTACGGTTCGTGCTGCCGGTCATCGAAAGCGTGCATGACGCCCCCGCGGTCATGGTCTTCACCTCGGAGGAGCGCCTGCTCAGGGCCTTCCCCCAGGTGCCCTGCTACCGGCCCGTCACTCTGCGGCAGCTGGCCGCGCACTGGCCGACCGACGAAGTGGTGCTGGTCATCGATGCCGGCGACGAGGACTCGCTGGCCCTGTCGGCACACGAAGCGCGGTGGTTGCTCGCCCGCTGTCTCGCCTGAAAACGAGCCTCACCTGCAAGCGCAGCCTCATCCGAAACGATCAGGGCCGGGCCGGAGGAAGATCCTCCGGCCCGGCCCTGATGCACAGAGAGCGGGCGACGGGAGTCGAACCCGCGTAGCCAGTTTGGAAGATCGCGTACGCAGCCCCGGCCTGACCTGGCGTAACGCTGACCTGCGGGTTCTCGGACCGTTCGCCGAGACTCCCCGCTGTTCCCCGTTGGCCGCTTCCTCATCGGGCACGCAAGGGGCACGGCGTCACTCGTAGAACCGCGCTGCGCTGAGGGCCCGTGCCATGAACGCCCAGTCACCCTCAGTCGGGAGCTCCTGGCCGTGGTTCGCGTACCACCCTGGGGCATCGGCCACCCACGCTTCAGGAAGCTGTCCAGCGTCCGGTTCTCCCATTGGTCGCCGCTCGCTTCGTAGTCCTGCCGCAGACGCCTCAGGAAGCCGCTCAGGGCTACGCGGTCGGCAAGGCGTTCGTTAGGCTCCAGGGGGAGGGGTGCGCGCTCGCCTCCCCAGTCATCGAGCCTGAGCTTGACTTGGCAGTTGCGCTCCGCGTGATCGACCACGCTTCCACTGATCACGAACCCCAGTGGGGGAGGGACGGTTCCAGGCGGTGTACCACCGATCTCTGCCAGTCCCAGACCATCGGGTACGCCTTCGATCTGTACGAAGACGCCGAAGGGCTGTCGACCGATGACCTTGCCGGTCACGGCAGTACCAATCGGAAGGGCAGCTTTCGTCGCTGGCCACGCACGTCGTATGTCTTCAGGCGTCGGGTCGCCGACACCGTTCGGCCAGGTGTACTCGGTCATGAGTCGAATCTTGCCAGGCGTCGACCGACCGCCCCAGCCACAGCGGATTTTCCTCCTCCGCCCGCAGCACGCAGCGCGCCGCCGGGCGCGGCCAGCCGGGGCGCAGACAGGAGGCAGGCCGCGCCGCAGAGGCGGCGCGCGCCCGCGCCGTGCGCGGGCCTTGATGAAGTAGGGAAACTCCCACCGCGCCGGGATCACACGGCGGTCTTCATGACCGCATAGCCGTCGTCACACGGTTGCAGGGTCGTCCTCATCGGTCACGCGGAACTCGTAGGTCAACGAGTAGCGATCACCAGGGATGATGATGTCTGCGGTCTCCACAGGACGTTCGTCTGTGCTGAAGGTTCGACGGATGTGGAAGACGTGCACGCCTGGCTCGATTTGAAGGAGATCCGACTCAGCCGCGCGCGGTGGCCTGATTGTGACTTCTTCCGAGACCCGGGTGATGTGCACATCGATCGCATCCATGCGTGTGATCACGCCGGTGTTGGTGTAGCGGCCTTCTTCCGGCAGCTCGATCTCTGCCCCTTCGGTTAGGTCGAGGGGCTCATATGAGACCGACGACTGGATGGGCTGCCCGTCGGCGAGGAAGACGTACTCGGTCTTCATCACGGCGCTTCCAGGTTCGATCGCAAGCCGCTCCGCGATCTTCGAGTGGCCACAACATGGGTGCTCACAGCTTGGATGTTGGGATCACGGCCAGCTGCCAGAGCGTCAGTTGCAAACTCTCCCAACTGCTTACGCCGTCGGTACCGGCGAGGCTTTCGCTCCAGGCGTCGTTCCTCTCGGAGGCGAGCAGGGAGCGCAGGACGACGGCGACCACGGCGACGTCGACCTTGAGGCGGGCATGATCCGGGTATGCGGCTCGGTGTGGGAGCTGAACAACGGCAAGTGGATCTACAAGGCGCCCAAGAGCGAGGCGGGCAAGCGGTCCGTGGCCATTCCGCGTTCGATCATGCCGGTTGTCGTCGCCCACATGAAGCAGTTCGCGGAGCCCGGTGCTGACGGACGGGTCTTCGTCGGCGCGAAGGGTGCCACACCCCGGAACTACTTCAACGGTCTGTGGCAGAAGGCCTGTGCCGAGGTCGGCATCACGGGTCTCCGGTTTCATGATCTGCGCCACACGGGCAACACCCTGGCGTCCCAGACCAACGCCAGCACACGGGAGTTGATGACCCGGCTCGGCCACAGCTCGACGCGTGCGGCACTGATCTACCAGCACACCTCGGACAGGCGGGAGCGGGAGATCGCCGACGGCGTGGATGCGGTGATCGTGGACGCTCTGAAGCGGCGTCCCCGGCCGAAGGGGCACGCGGGGGGGCACGCAGGACTGAACGACCCCGGCAACGGCTGAAGGCCCAGGGAGAGGAATTCGACCTCTCGCCTGGGCCTTCGGCGTATGGAGCGGGCGACGGGAATCGAACCCGCGTAGCTAGTTTGGAAGACTAGGGCTCTACCATTGAGCTACGCCCGCACGGCACGCGCCGCAGGTCAGGTGACCGCGGCACAGAAGGCATCGTAGCGGGTCGGGCCCCCTCGGCGCACACCCCGTAAATGCGGCAGCCGCACTGACTGCGGGCATGTACCCTACGTGTCGCACCTGACGGGGTGTGGCGCAGCTTGGTAGCGCGTCCGCTTTGGGAGCGGAAGGCCGTGGGTTCAAATCCCGCCACCCCGACCACCGACCGGTCAACACCGGTCACCCCGGGCGATCACCTGGCATGATCGCCTTTGGGGCGTTCAGCCGCTGCGGTTACTATGCAAGCTGCGCGCCCGTGTGTCTCATCCACAGGAATCCACTGGTACCACCACTGGAGATCCTTCGGACGTCCTCCGGGCGGCGAAATCCGCCGGACCAGTCTGGCTCCGGCAGAAACCAAGAAGTCAGCCACAAGGAGACCGAACCGTGAAGAGCGCCGTGGAGACCCTGAACCCGACTCGGGTTCGGCTCACTGTCGAGGTGCCCTTCGAGGAGCTCAAGGACAGCCTCGACGCGGCGTACAAGAAGATCAACCAGCAGGTCACGGTGAAGGGCTTCCGGAAGGGCAAGATCCCGGCGCGCGTCATCGACCAGCGGTTCGGCCGCGGTGCGGTCCTGGAGGAGGCGGTCAACGACGCGCTTCCGAAGTTCTACACCGAGGCGGTCAACGAGGCCGACCTGAACGTCCTCGGCCAGCCCGAGGTCGACATCACGGAGCTGAAGGACGGCGAGACGCTGAACTTCACCGCCGAGGTCGACGTCCGTCCCGCCCTCGAGATCCCGGACTACTCCGGCATCGAGGTCGAGGTCGACGCCGTCGAGGTCACCGACGAGGACGTCGAGAAGTCGGTCGAGCAGCTCCGCGAGCGCTTCGCCTCGACCTCCCCGGTCGAGCGCGCCGCCGAGGACGGCGACGTCGTCACCATCGACCTGGAGGCCAAGGTCGAGGGTGAGGTCCTGGAGGACGGCGTCGCCAGCGGCGTCTCCTACACGATCGGTTCCGGCGAGCTCCTCGACGGCATCGACGACGCCGTGAAGGGCCTGGAGGCCGGTGGCGAGGCCACCTTCACCTCCGAGCTCAAGGGCGGCTCCGCGGCCGGCAAGGAGGCCGAGGTCACCGTCAAGGTCACCCAGGTCGCCGCCCGCGAACTGCCCGAGCTGGACGACGAGTTCGCGCAGCTCGCCTCCGAGTTCGACACCCTCGACGAGCTCAAGGCGGACAGCCGCAAGCGCCTCGAGAACATGAAGCAGTACGACCAGGCCACGCAGGCCCAGGAGCGCGTCCTGGAGAAGCTGCTCGAGCTGGTCGAGGTCCCGGTCCCCGAGAAGCTGCTCGAGGACGAGATCAACACCCGTAAGCACAACCTCGAGCACCACCAGCTCGGCCAGATGGGCCTCGACCTCGAGAAGTACCTCGAGATCCAGGGCAAGACGGTCGAGGAGTTCGACGCCGAGACCAAGGAAGCCGCGGTCAAGGGCATCAAGACCCAGTTCGTCCTCGACGAGCTGGTCAAGCAGGAGAAGCTCAACGTCAACCAGGAGGAGCTCACCGAGCACCTCATGCGGCGTGCGGCCTCCTCCGGCATGTCCCCCGACCAGTTCGCCCAGGCCGTCGTCGAGGGCGGCCAGGTTCCGCTCCTGGTCGGCGAGGTCGCCCGCGGCAAGGCCCTCGCGGTCGTCGTCGAGGCCGCCACGGTCAAGGACACCAACGGCGAGGTCATCGACCTGGACGACGAGGACGAGGTCGAGACGGCCGCCGAGGTCGCCGCCGAGGCCACGGAGGCCGACGCCACCGAAGTGGACGAGGAGAAGACCGAGGGCTGACGCCCACGGCGCTCCGAGACGTCGTAGGAAGGCCCTGGGGACGTATCCCCGGGGCCTTTCCGGCATACGGCGGCAGACGCGTCCCAAAGGGGCGCGGGGCTGTATCGACATGCGGCTCCGCCGCGTGGACCCGAGCAGCCGCATCGGACCTGCACCAGGCAACGGACCGGTCTACCCACGGCTACGCCCCCGGCGAACACCCCCCTTTGCGGGATTCCCCGAAGGGACCCGCGCGTTAGGGTCCATGAATACGGGGCCGGAGAACTCGGTGAAACCGCCGGCGGCCCCCCGCAGGGAAACGTGAGACGGCCCGGCGCCGTCGTAAGACGAGCAGGTGGATACGTGACGAATCTGATGCCCTCAGCCGCCGGCGAGCCTTCCATCGGTGGTGGCCTCGGCGACCAGGTCTACAACCGGCTGCTCAACGAGCGGATCATCTTCCTCGGCCAGCCGGTCGACGACGACATCGCGAACAAGATCACCGCACAGTTGCTGCTCCTTGCCGCTGCGGACCCCGACAAGGACATCAACCTCTACATCAACAGCCCCGGCGGCTCGATCACGGCCGGCATGGCGATCTACGACACCATGCAGTTCATCAAGAACGACGTGATGACGATCGCGATGGGCCTCGCCGCCTCGATGGGCCAGTTCCTGCTCAGCGCGGGCACCCCGGGCAAGCGGTTCGCCCTCCCGAACGCCGAGATCCTGATCCACCAGCCCTCCGCCGGACTGGCCGGTTCGGCCTCCGACATCAAGATCCACGCCGAGCGGCTGCTGCACACCAAGAAGCGCATGGCCGAGCTCACGGCCCAGCACACCGGCCAGACCGTTGAGCAGATCACCCGTGACTCGGACCGCGACCGCTGGTTCGACCCCGAGGAGGCCAAGGCGTACGGCCTCATCGACGACGTCATCACCACGGCCGCCAACATGCCGGGCGGCGGCGGTACCGGGGCCTGAGCCCCACCGCGGGGCCCGTACGGCCCCGCGCAGCCCCCCAGCCGACCGCCTCAGCTCCTAGGAGACAGACAGTGAACGACTTCCCCGGCAGCGGCCTGTACGACCGCTCACGCGCCGAGTACACGGGCCCCACGGCGGAGTCCCGTTACGTCATCCCGCGCTTCGTCGAGCGCACCTCGCAGGGCATCCGCGAGTACGACCCGTACGCGAAGCTCTTCGAGGAGCGCGTGATCTTCCTGGGCGTCCAGATCGACGACGCCTCGGCCAACGACGTCATGGCGCAGCTGCTGTGCCTGGAGTCGATGGACCCCGACCGGGACATCTCGGTCTACATCAACAGCCCCGGCGGCTCTTTCACGGCGCTGACCGCGATCTACGACACGATGCAGTTCGTGAAGCCGGACATCCAGACGGTCTGCATGGGCCAGGCGGCCTCCGCCGCCGCGATCCTGCTGGCCGCCGGTACGCCCGGCAAGCGCATGGCGCTGCCGAACGCCCGTGTGCTGATCCACCAGCCCTACAGCGAGACGGGCCGCGGCCAGGTCTCCGACCTGGAGATCGCCGCGAACGAGATCCTGCGGATGCGCGCGCAGCTGGAGGAGATGCTCGCCAAGCACTCCACCACGCCGATCGAGAAGATCCGCGAGGACATCGAGCGCGACAAGATCCTCACGGCCGAGGAGGCGCTCTCGTACGGCCTGATCGACCAGATCATCTCCACCCGGAAGATGAACAACGCGGCCGTCCGCTAGTCGGAGGCTGTATCGTCTGCCGCCCCTTGGCACGGTAAGTGTGCTTTGACACGCTGCACGTCAAAGTGAACCGCGCCAAGGGGGGCCCGAACGGGGGGCCCGGCAAGGTACCGTCGGAATAAGGCAGCACCAGGAGCCGCTGGATTCAGGCGTCTCCCAGGCGAAGGGGAAGCACACCGTGGCACGCATCGGTGACGGCGGCGATCTGCTCAAGTGCTCGTTCTGCGGCAAGAGCCAGAAGCAGGTCAAGAAGCTCATCGCAGGGCCTGGTGTGTACATCTGCGACGAGTGCATCGACCTCTGCAACGAGATCATCGAGGAAGAACTCGCGGAGACGAGCGAGGTGCGCTGGGAGGAACTTCCCAAGCCGCGCGAGATCTACGAGTTCCTCGAGGGCTACGTCGTCGGCCAGGAGCCGGCGAAGAAGGCCCTCTCGGTGGCGGTCTACAACCACTACAAGCGGGTCCAGGCCGGCGAGAACGGCGGCGCCAACGGACGCGACGACGCGATCGAGTTGGCGAAGTCCAACATCCTGCTGCTCGGCCCCACGGGCTCGGGCAAGACCCTCCTGGCCCAGACCCTGGCCCGCATGCTGAACGTGCCGTTCGCCATCGCCGACGCCACGGCGCTGACGGAGGCGGGGTATGTGGGCGAAGACGTCGAGAACATCCTCCTCAAACTGATCCAGGCGGCCGACTACGACGTCAAGAAGGCCGAGACCGGGATCATCTACATCGACGAGATCGACAAGGTCGCGAGGAAGAGTGAAAACCCTTCCATCACCCGCGACGTGTCGGGCGAGGGCGTCCAGCAGGCCCTGCTGAAGATCCTGGAGGGCACGACCGCTTCTGTGCCCCCGCAGGGCGGGCGGAAGCACCCCCACCAGGAGTTCATCCAGATCGACACGACGAACGTGCTGTTCATCGTGGGCGGCGCCTTCGCGGGTCTGGAAAAGATCATCGAGTCGCGTGCAGGGGCCAAGGGCATCGGCTTCGGCGCGACGATCCGCTCCAAGCGCGAGCTGGAGGCCAAGGACCAGTTCGAGGACGTCATGCCGGAGGACCTGGTCAAGTTCGGCATGATCCCCGAGTTCATCGGCCGCCTCCCCGTCATCACCTCGGTCCACAACCTGGACCGCGAGGCCCTGCTCCAGATCCTGGTCGAGCCGCGTAACGCCCTGGTGAAGCAGTACCAGCGCCTGTTCGAACTCGACGGTGTGGAACTGGACTTCGAGCGCGAGGCCCTGGAGGCCATCGCCGACCAGGCCATCCTCCGCCAGACCGGCGCGCGAGGCCTCCGGGCCATCATGGAAGAGGTCCTGATGTCGGTCATGTACGAGGTCCCGTCCCGCAAGGACGTGGCCCGCGTGGTCGTCACGGCGGACGTCGTCCACTCGAACGTGAACCCGACGCTGATTCCGCGGGATGCCCGCAACGGGCGGGGGCCGGGCGAGCAGAAGACGGCGTAACCGCCGCACCGCAGACGGCGAAGGGGCCCCGGTCGACCGACCGGGGCCCCTTCGTGGCTCTGTGCCGAGCTGTACGGCGTCAGGCCTTGACGCGGACGTCGTTGCGGAGCTTGGCGGCCAGGGCGGCCGCGTCGTCGATCGAAGCACCGCCGCCGCTGGCGAGGTCGGCCAGGCTGAAGGACGTGACCACCGCGACGGTGCTGTGGTCACCCCAGATGCACATCGGCATCTTGATGGTCTTCGCGGTACCGGCGCCCGTGCTCGACGCGCCGCCGTCGAGCTCGATGATCTGACATTTCATGACGCCGTTCGAGAAACCGGAAGGCGTGACCGCCTGCGGGCTGCCGACCAGCTTCCCCTTGGTCCCGCTGCTGCTCTGGTCCTTCTGGGACTCCGACTTGACCTTGGCGAACATGGAGTCGACGACGGCCTCGGGGTCGTCGATGGTGCCGTACACACCGCTGAAGGACAGGTTCTTCACGCTGAGGCCCGTGCCGCTCTTGTACCCGGCGCTGACGTCCTTGGCGTTCTGCACGCCCCACTTCTGGAAGTCGGCCTTGTCCTTGCTGGTCATCTGATCGGCGGAGTCGGCACTCTGGGACTTCGTGTACGCGCCGCTGATCACGGTCGCCGGCGCCGTCAGCTTGTGCGTGCCGTCGTCAGCGACGCTGCTTCCGCCGCCGGAACCGCCGCCCCCGTTGGTCACGAACCACACCCCGACCCCGATGGCCGCCACGACCGCCACCGCGCCGATGATCAGGCCTGCCTTCTTGCCGCCGCCGCCGGGCTGGGGCGGCTGCGGGACGTTATAGGGCTGCTGGCCGTACGGGTCCTGGCCGTAGGGCGGCTGCTGCGGGTAGCCGTAGCCGGGCTGGGCCGGGGGAGCCTGCTGCGGGTAGCCGTAACCCGGCTGGGGCTGGGGCTGGGGCGGAGGGGCCTGCTGGGGGTAGCCGTAGCCGGGCTGCTGCGGGGCCTGCGGCGGCTGCTGGCCGTAGGGGCCCGGCTGGCCGTACGGTCCGGGCTGCTGGGGCTGCCCGCCGTACGGGCCCGGCTGGTTGTGACTCATTACTGGGTTCCCCTCCAGATGCTTATATGGCCCTGACATCCTGGCGCAGACACAGTGGCCGCATTGCATCGGGGCCCCGACCGTGACAGAACAAACACGTTTCGGGACACCCCCGCGGCACCCCTAAACTGACCCCGTGACCGAGAACGCTCAGCAGCAGCCACCAGCGCCCAGCACCGAACTGCCGACCCAGTACGCGCCGGCCGATGTAGAGGGGCCGCTGTACGAGCGTTGGGTGGACAAGGGGTACTTCGCCGCTGACGCGAAGAGCGACAAGCCGGCGTACACCATCGTCATTCCGCCGCCGAACGTCACGGGCTCGCTCCACCTGGGCCACGCCTTCCAGCACACGCTCATGGATGCCCTCACCCGCCGCAAGCGCATGCAGGGGTACGAGTCGCTGTGGCTGCCGGGCATGGACCACGCCGGTATCGCCACGCAGAACAAGGTCGAGCAGCAGCTCGCCGAGGAGGGCAAGTCCCGGCACGACCTCGGCCGTGAGGCGTTCGTCGAGCGCGTCTGGCAGTGGAAGGAGGAGTACGGCGGGAAGATCCTCGGCCAGATGCGGCGCCTCGGCGACGGCGTCGACTGGGACCGCGAGCGGTTCACCATGGACGAGGGGCTCTCCAAGGCCGTCCTCACCATCTTCAAGAAGCTGTACGAGGACGAGCTGATCTACCGCGCCGAGCGCATCATCAACTGGTGCCCGCGCTGCCTGACGGCCATCTCGGACATCGAGGTCGAGTACCAGGAGGACGACGGCGAGCTCGTCTCCATCAAGTACGGCGAGGGGGAGGAGACGCTGGTCGTCGCCACCACCCGCGCCGAGACGATGCTCGGTGACACGGCCGTCGCCGTCCACCCCGACGACGAGCGTTACCGGCACCTCATCGGCAAGCGCATCAAGCTGCCGCTCACCGACCGCTCCATCCCCGTCGTCGCGGACACCCACGTCGACCCGGAGTTCGGCACCGGCGCCGTCAAGGTCACCCCGGCCCACGACCCGAACGACTTCGCGATCGGCCAGCGTCACGGCCTGGAGTCGATCACGGTCATGGACGAGCGGGCGGTCATCACCGCGCACGGCCCGTTCCAGGGCCTGGACCGCTTCGAGGCGCGCTCCGCGATCGTCGCGGCGCTGCGCTCGCAGGGCCGGATCGTTGCCGAGAAGCGCCCGTACGTCCACTCCGTCGGCCACTGCTCGCGCTGCAAGACCACCATCGAGCCCCGCCTGTCGATGCAGTGGTGGGTCAAGGTCGGCCCGCTCGCGAAGGCGGCCGGTGACGCGGTCCGCGACGGCCGCGTCAAGATCCACCCCGAGGACATGTCGAAGCGGTACTTCGACTGGGTCGACAACATGCACGACTGGTGCATCTCACGCCAGTTGTGGTGGGGCCACCGCATCCCGGTCTGGTACGGCCCCGAGGGCGAGGTCGTCTGCGTCGGCCCCGACGAGGAGCCGCCGACGGGCGAGGGCTGGACGCAGGACACGGACGTCCTCGACACCTGGTTCTCGTCCGGCCTGTGGCCGTTCTCCACCTTGGGCTGGCCCGAACAGACCGAGGACCTGCGCAAGTTCTACCCGACCGACGTCCTCCTCACCGGTCACGACATCATCTTCTTCTGGGTCGCCCGGATGATGATGTTCGGCCTGTACGCGATGGACGGCGAAGTCCCGTTCCACACCATCGCGTTGACCGGGCTGGTCCGTGACGAGCGCGGCAAGAAGATGTCGAAGTCCTTCGGCAACGTCGTCGACCCGCTCGACTGGATGGACAAGTACGGCTCCGACGCCGTCCGCTTCACCCTGGCCCGCGGCGCAAACCCCGGTACCGATGTCCCGATCGGCGAGGAGTGGGTCCAGGCATCCCGGAACTTCGCCAACAAGATCTGGAACGCGACCCGCTTCGCGCTGATGAACGGCGCGACGGTGGAAGGCCCGCTGCCCGAGGCGTCGAGGATGTCCGCCACCGACCGCTGGATTCTCTCCCGCCTCAACAAGACGGTTGCCCAAGTCGACGCGCTCTACGAGGACTACCAGTTCGCGAAGCTCTCGGACGCGCTGTTCCACTTCGCGTGGGACGAGGTCTTCGACTGGTACGTCGAGCTGTCCAAGACCACGTTCATCGCGGGCGGCGAGGCGGCCGAGGTCAGCAAGCGGGTCCTCGGTGAAGTCCTCGACGTCACCCTCAAGCTCCTCCACCCGGTCGTCCCCTTCGTCACTGACACCCTCTGGACGACCCTCACGGGCGGCGAGTCGGTCGTCATCGCCGAGTGGCCCAAGGCTGTGTCTGTTCCTGGTGCTGACGCACCGGGCGGCTTCCGCGACACGGCCGCCGAGAAGGAGATCGAGACCCTGCAGTCGGTCATCACCGAGGTCCGCCGCTTCCGCGCCGACCAGGGTCTGCAGCCGGGCCAGCGCGTCCCGGCCCGCCTTACCCTGGACGGCACGGCGCTGGCCCCGCACGAGGCGGCGATCCGCCAGCTGCTGCGTCTGCAGCCGGAGGGCGACTCCTTCACGGCCACGGCGACCCTGCCGGTCGGCGGTGCGGAGGTCGCCCTGGACCTCTCCGGCACGATCGACGTCGCTGCGGAGCGCAAGCGCCTCGCGAAGGACCTCGCGGCCGCGGAGAAGGAGAAGGCCCAGGCCACGGCGAAGCTCGGCAACGAGGCGTTCCTGGCGAAGGCCCCGGACAACGTGGTGGACAAGATCCGCGGCCGTCTGGCCAAGGCGGAGGAGGACATCGCCCGGATCCAGGCCCAGCTGGACAGGCTGCCTGAGCAGTAGCCGACCAGGGGCGCGGGGAACTGCGCGACAAGCCACAACGTTCCCCGCGCCCGCCGGACGACCGTCACCCAACCACTCCGTGGGCACTCTGTCAGTGGTCGTCCGTAGACTGGCCCCGTGAGTGAAAGCGACCCCTTCGACGACATCGTCGCCGCCGAGACCGACCGCGACCCCGACCTCGCGGTGATCGAGGCCGGCAGCCGCACCCTGCGCACCCAGGGCGGCCCGCCGGAGGCAGACGTCCCCGCGCGCCCGGAGGACCCCGAGGTCGACAAGGCCCTGCGCGAGGTCGAGGCGGAGCTCGCCACCCGCTGGGGCGAGACCAAGCTCGAGCCCTCGGTCAGCCGTATCGCCGCGCTGATGGACGTCCTGGGCGAGCCGCAGCGCTCGTACCCCTCGATCCACATCACCGGCACCAACGGCAAGACCTCCACCGCCCGCATGATCGAGGCCCTGCTCGGCGCCTTCGAACTGCGCACCGGCCGCTACACCTCGCCGCACGTCCAGTCGATCACCGAGCGCATCAGTCTCGACGGCGCCCCGATCTCGGCCGAGCGTTTCATCGAGACGTACAACGACATCAAGCCGTACATCGAGATGGTCGACGCACAGCAGGAGTACCGGCTGTCCTTCTTCGAGGTGCTGACGGGCATGGCGTACGCGGCCTTCGCGGACGCGCCCGTCGACGTCGCCGTGGTGGAAGTGGGGATGGGCGGCTCCTGGGACGCCACCAACGTCATCGACGGGGACGTCGCCGTGGTCACCCCCATCGACCTCGACCACACCGACCGCCTCGGTGAGACGCCCGCCGCGATCGCCACGGAGAAGGCCGGCATCGTCAAGCAGGACGCGACGGTCATCCTGGCCCAGCAGCCGGTGGACGCGGCCCAGGTGCTGCTGAAGAAGGCCGTCGAGGTCGACGCCACCGTGGCCCGTGAGGGGCTGGAGTTCGGGGTCGTGTCACGTCAGGTCGCGGTCGGCGGACAGTTGCTCACCCTGCGCGGGCTGGGCGGCGAGTACGACGAGGTGTACCTCCCGCTCCACGGCCCGTACCAGGCGCACAATGCCGCCGTCGCGCTGGCCGCCGTAGAGGCGTTCTTCGGGGTCGGCTCCGAGCGGCCCGAACCCCTCGCCATCGACACCGTCCGCAAGGCCTTTGCGGCCGTCTCGTCGCCGGGGCGGCTCGAAGTCGTACGGCGGTCCCCGACCGTGGTCCTGGACGCGGCCCACAACCCGGCAGGCGCCCGCGCGACCGCCGAGGCGGTCGGCGAGGCCTTCGACTTCAGCCGGCTCATCGGTGTCGTCGGGGCGAGCGGCGACAAGAACGTACGAGGACTGCTGGAGGCCTTCGAGCCGATCTTCGCCGAGGTCGTCGTCACGCAGAACTCCAGCCACCGCGCGATGGACGCCGACGAGCTCGCCGCGATCGCCGTGGAGGTGTTCGGCGACGACCGCGTCCAGGTCGAGCCGCGGCTGCCGGACGCCCTGGAGGCCGCGATCACGCTGGCCGAGGAGGAGGGCGAGTTCGCGGGCGGCGGCGTGCTCGTGACCGGTTCCGTCATCACCGTCGGCGAGGCCCGGCTGCTGCTGGGGAGGGGCTGACAACTCGTGCGTACGCTCTGTGCTTCGACCCTGATCGGCGAGTTCTTCGTGATCGGCTTCGCCGGACTCGTCGCCATGAAGGACCCCGACCTGTCCACGTCGACGGTCTGGATGGTCAGCGGCATCGCGATGTTCCTGTGCGTGGCGCTGTGCGGTGTCGTGACGCGTCCGGGCGGCATCGCTTTCGGCTGGGCCCTCCAGGTCGCCCTCGTCGCCTCCGGTTTCGTCGTTCCGACGATGTTCTTCCTGGGTGCGGTCTTCGCGGCCCTGTGGTGGGCCTCGGTGCACTACGGAAGAAAGATCGACGAGGCGAAGGCGCGGTTCGCCGCGGCACAGTCCGGCTCGACAGGCTCCTCCACACCTGACGCTGTGTGACAAGGGCCCGGACACGCCCTGTAATCTTCGAACACCCCCGCACCATCCTTGATCTTCCATAGGAGCCCGCAGTGACCCAGCGCACCCTCGTCCTGCTCAAGCCCGACGCGGTCCGCCGTGGCCTGACCGGCGAGATCATCAGCCGTATCGAGCGCAAGGCCGGCTGGCAGATCACCGCGCTGGAGCTGCGCACCCTGGACCAGGAGACCCTGGAGCAGCACTACGGCGAGCACAAGGGCAAGCCCTTCTACGAGCCGCTGGTGGAGTTCATGGCCTCCGGTCCGGTCGTCGCGCTGATCGTCGAGGGCGAGCGGGTCATCGAGGGGCTGCGCGCCCTGGCCGGTCCGACCGACCCGATCGCCGCCGCCCCCGGTTCCATCCGCGGCGACTACGGCGTGATCGTCCGCGAGAACCTGATCCACGCCTCCGACTCCGAGGAGTCCGCCGAGCGCGAGGTGAAGATCTTTTTCCCCGGCCGCGGTTGAGCGACGAACCTATGAATTTTTGAGTGACCGTCAGGTCGCTCGCCCTTCTGACCTGGGGCGGCCGAGAGTTTCCGGCCGTCCTCTGGCATATGCGTGCCGATCGGGGGAACGAGTGCCCCCGATGGGCCGTCTCCACAAGCGAGGCGACACTTCATCTGCTGACAATGGCGAAGACCCTCGCGCAGTGTTCGTGCAGGCGCGTCTACGATGGAAGCCTTCACGTCACAGCACCCACTTCGCCGACCTGAAATGCCCTCAAAAGCTCCCAGGAAGGCCAGACGAATCCTGATGGGGAACTCAATGTCGTTCATCGGCCGTGACATGGCTGTCGACCTCGGGACCGCCAACACGCTGGTGTACGTCAGGGGTCGCGGGATCGTACTCAACGAGCCGTCCGTCGTCGCGATCAACACGAACACCGGTGGAATTCTGGCAGTCGGTGCCGAGGCCAAGAAGATGATCGGGCGGACCCCCGGCAACATCGTTGCCGTGCGGCCGCTGAAGGACGGTGTCATCGCCGACTTCGAGATCACCGAGCGGATGCTCCGCTACTTCATCCTGAAGATCCACAAGCGGCGGTATCTGGCGCGTCCGCGCGTCGTCGTGTGCGTCCCCTCCGGCATCACGGGCGTCGAGCGCCGCGCCGTCATCGAGGCGTCGTCCCAGGCCGGTGCTCGTCAGGTGCACATCATCGAGGAGCCGATGGCGGCGGCCATCGGCTCCGGCCTGCCGGTCCACGAGGCCACGGGCAACATGGTGGTGGACATCGGCGGCGGCACCACGGAGGTCGCGGTCATCTCGCTCGGCGGCATCGTCACCGCCCAGTCCATCCGCGTCGCGGGCGACGAACTGGACAACGCGATCATCCAGCACATCAAGAAGGAGTACTCGCTCCTTCTCGGTGAGCGGACGGCCGAGCAGATCAAGATCACGATCGGTTCCGCGTACGACCTCGACGACGACCAGCACACCGAGATCCGTGGCCGGGACCTCGTCTCCGGACTGCCCAAGACCGTCGTCATCTCTGCCGCCGAAGTGCGCAAGGCGATCGAGGAGCCGGTCAACGCCATCGTCGACGCCGTCAAGACGACCCTCGACAAGTGCCCGCCGGAGCTGTCCGGCGACATCATGGACCGGGGGATCGTGCTGACGGGCGGCGGGGCGCTCTTGAAAGGGCTCGACGAGCGGCTGCGCCGGGAGACCGGGATGCCGATCCACATCGCCGAGGACCCCCTGGACAGCGTGGCGCTCGGCTCGGGCAAGTGCGTCGAGGAGTTCGAGGCGCTCCAGCAGGTGCTGGACGCCCAGCCGCGCAGATGACATAACTCTTCGATTCCGCCGTACGGGACGATCTCCTCTCGTGCGGCGGATCGTTGATATAGAGGCAGTTGATATAGAGGCATAAGCTCGCCCATAAGCCTCTGCACGCTGGAACTGCCCACCTGAACTGAACACCTGAACCTCTGCACATTCCTATGAGGAAGGCACGGCCGCCGCACGTGAGGGACACACGAGAGAGCCGGCTGCTCCTGGTGCTGCTGATCGCCATCGCGTTCGCGCTGATCACGGTGGACATCCGCGGCGGTGAGGACTCACCGGTCGACGGTGCGCGCCAGGTCGCGGCCACCGTGTTCGGCCCGATCGAGGACGGCATGTCGTCGGCGGTCAACCCGGTCGGCAACGCCGTCTCCGCGGTCCGTGACTCGGGCACCCGGCACGACCGGCTCGCCCGTCTGGAGACGGAGAACGCGGCCCTCAAGTCGAAACTCGGCAGCGACGACCGCAACCGCAGCCGCCTCAAACAGCTCGACAAGATGCTGAAGGTCTCCGCCGAGGGCCAGTACGGCATCAAGGGCGCCCAGGTCATCGCCATAGGAGCGGCCCAGGGCTTCTCCTGGACGATCACCATCGACGTCGGCGCGGCCGACGGCATCAAGCGGGACATGACCGTGCTGAACGGCGACGGCCTGGTCGGACGGGTCACCAACGTCGGCCCCGACGCCTCGACCGTCCTGCTCGCCAACGACCCGGACTTCACCGTCGGCACCCGCATGGAGGGCAGCGACGAGCTCGGCTTCGCCACCGGGCAGGGCGACCGCCCGCTCCGGGTGGAACTGCTCAACTCCAAGGCGGACGTGAAGAAGGGCGACCGGCTGGTCACCTTCGGCTCCGAGGCCGACAAGCCCTTCGTGCCGGGAGTCCCGGTCGGCGTGGTCTCCCGCGTCGACCCGTCCGGCGGCAACCTCACCCGCACCCTCTACGTCACGCCGTACGTCAGCTTCTCCAAGCTCGACATCGTCGGCGTCGTCGTGGAGACCCCGAAGAAGGACCCGCGCGACACGGTGCTCCCCGACAAGCCCCAGCCGACGCCCACACCGACGGTCACCGTCACGGTGACCCCGTCCCCGAGCGCGTCCCTCGACGGCCAGACCCAGCAGCAGTAGGAGCTGAATCCCCATGCGCGTCAACCGGATCCTGCTCTCCTCGGCCCTGGTCGTCGTAGCCCTGGTGGTCCAGGTGAGCGTCCTCGCCCGGCTCCATCTGCCGGGCGCCGTCCCCGACTTGCTGCTGCTCACCGTGCTGGGCCTGGCCCTGGTCTACGGCCATGTCGGCGGCGCCCTCGTCGGCTTCGGCGCGGGCCTGCTCGCCGACCTGGCCCCGCCCGCCGACCACGCCGCCGGCCGCTACGCCCTGGTGCTGTGCGTCATCGGCTACCTGGCCGGGCTGGCCAGACCGGAGAACGGGCGGCTCAAGTCGGCCACCGGTCCCATGATCGTCGTGGTCGCCGCCGCCGTCGGCTCGACCATGCTGTACGCCGGTGTCGGCGCCCTCGTCGGCGACACCGCCGCCCGGCATGTGGGCCTCGTCAGCCTGCTGTTCTCGGCGGCCCTGTACGACCTGCTGCTCGCCCCCTTCGTGGTCCCCGGGATCATGGCCCTGGCCCGGCGCGCGGACAACGACCCGCTCGCCGAGGCCAACTCCCCGTCGAAGAAGGCCACCGACATCACCTCCGGCTGGATCTCCGCCGGGACGGGTCTCAAGCTCGGCGGTCAGCGCGGCGGCCTCGGCAGCCTGAAGACCAAGGCCCGTACCCGCACCGCCCGTGTGGGCCGCATCAAGGGGGTCAAGCGGCTGTGACGAGGCGGGAGTTGGCGGCGGGCGGTATTCACAGCTCCGTCGTATATGACACGTACACACACTGAGAGGGGGAGGCAGCCGCAGTGACCAACATTCCCGAGACCGGACGGACCCCAAGGGTCCAGATCCGGCTCGTCGTCATCCAGATCCTCGTCCTCTCCCTGCTCGGCACGCTCGGCGGCCGGCTGTGGTACCTGCAGATCCGCGAGGGCAGCGAGTACGCCAAGGAGGCGTCCGGCAACCACGTCCAGCAGGTCGTCGATCCCGCCGTACGCGGCTCGATCCTGGACGCGCGCGGTGTGGCGCTCGCCGACAACGAGACCCGCCTCGTGGTCTCCGCCTCCCGCACCGACCTGCTGAAGATGAAGGACGACGGCAAGGCCGTCCTCACCAAGCTGGCCAAGGTCCTGGGCATGAAGCCCAAGGAGGTCATGCAGCGGGTCCGGCTGTGCGACGCCAAGACCCCCCAGCCCTGCTGGAACGGCTCGCCCTTCCAGCCGATCCCCATCACCGACGAGGCCACGCCCCGCCAGGCCATGCAGATCCGCGAGCGCTCCGAGGACTTCCCCGGCATCACCGCCGAGCCCGAGGCGCTGCGCCGCTACCCGGGCCCCGGCAAGTCCAACACCGCGCAGGTCCTCGGCTATCTCTCGCCCGTCACCGACGACGAGATCCAGAAGGCCAAGGACACCGACTCGCCCTATCTCCGCTCCGACCAGGTCGGCCGCTCCGGCCTGGAGCGCCAGTACGACAAGGAACTGCGCGGCAAGGCCGGCGTCACCCGCTACGAGGTCGACAACCTCGGCCGCGTCATCGGCAAGGCCAAGTCCGATCCCGCCGAGGCCGGTTCGACCCTCGTCACCAGCATCGACTCCCGCGTCCAGCGGGTCGCCGAGTACGAACTGCACAACGCGATGAAGATCGCCCGCGGCCAGTACGACAAGGTCACCGGCGAGAAGTACAAGGCCGACTCGGGTGCCGTCATCGTGATGGAGGCCAAGACCGGCCGTATCGTCGCCATGGCGTCCGCACCGACGTACGACCCGAACGTCTGGGTCGGCGGCATCTCCGCCAAGGACTACAAGCAGCTCACCGGCAAGGATTCCGACTACCCGCTGCTCAATCGGGCCATACAGGGTCAGTCCGCGCCGGGTTCGACCTTCAAGGTGGTCTCCACGGCCGCCGCGGTCCAGGCCGGCTACGCCTGGGACGGCGGCTACCCCTGCACCAGCTCGTACTCGGTGGGCGGTCAGGTCTTCAAGAACTTCGAGGGCGAGAGCTTCGGCCCCATCTCGCTGGGCCGGGCCCTGGAAGTCTCCTGCGACACCGTCTTCTACGGCCTCGCCGACCGCGAGTGGAAGAAGGACGGCGGCATCAACCCGAAGAAGGGCGAGCCCAAGGACTACTTCTACAAGACCGCCCACCAGTTCGGCCTCGGCAAGCAGACGGGCATCGACCTCCCGAACGAGGTCACCGGCCGCGTCCCCGACCGCAAGTGGAAGGAGGACTACTGGAAGGCCAACAAGGACGCCTGGTGCAAGAGCGGCAAAAAGGGCGGCACTTACGTCCAGAGGATCGAGTACGAGGGGTGCCTCGAAGGCTACAAGATGCGCGAGGGCGACTCGATCAACTACTCCATCGGCCAGGGTGACACCCTTCTCACCCCGATCCAGGAGGCCACGATCTACGGGGCTCTCGCCAACGGCGGCACCGAGCACGTCCCGACCATCGGCAAGGCGATCATCAGCGCCGACGGCAGGACGGTCAAGGAGATCAAGCCCCAGGTCCTGCGCAAGCTCCCGATCAGCGAGGCCACGCACAAGGGCATCGACAAGGCCCTCGCGGGCGTCATCACCGCCGGTACCGCCGCCTGGAAGTTCAAGGGCTGGCCACAGGACAAGATCACGCTGCACGCCAAGACCGGTACCGCGGAGGTCTACGGCAAGCAGACCACCTCATGGCTCGCGACGTACTCCAAGGACTACTCGGTCGTCATGACGATCGCCCAGGCCGGTACGGGTTCCGGTGCCTCCGGTGAGGCCGTCCGCAGCATCTACAGCGCTCTCTACGGCGTCCAGCCCGACGGCTCGATCGACAACAAGAAGGCACTGCTGCCCAGCCCGCAGAAGGGCCTGCCCAAGGTCAAGACGGACGGCACGATCGCCTCGCCGAAGGTGCCCAAGGACCCGGCCAAGGAACTCCACGCCAACGACAACGCCAGCCCCTCCCCGGGCGGCACCCAGCCCGCCGCGACCACGGCCTCGCCCACGTCGACCAACCGGACCACCCGCAGGCGGCCGCGCAGGCGGGGAAGCCGGAGGATGCTCACATGACCGGTGCAGGCAGCTTCTCCGTCCCCGGGTACGGCCCCCGGCGCGCCGGCTGGACCCGCATCTTCGCCCGTGACTCGGTGGCCCGCCGCCTGGACTGGCCGATGCTGCTGGCGGCCCTCGCGCTCTCGGCGATCGGCTCGGTGCTGGTCTTCTCGGCGACCCGCAACCGCACCGAGATCAACCAGGGCGACCAGTACTACTTCCTCATCCGGCACATCGTGAACACCGGCATCGGGTTCGCCCTGATGGCCGGCACGGTCTGGCTCGGCCACCGCACCCTGCGCACCGCCGTCCCGATCCTGTACGGCGCCTCGGTGTTCCTGATCCTGCTGGTGCTCACCCCGCTCGGCGCCACCATCAACGGCAGCCGCAACTGGATCGTCTTCGGCGGCGGCTTCTCCCTGCAGCCCGCCGAGTTCGTGAAGGTCACGATCATCCTGGGCATGGCGATGCTGCTCGCCGCCCGGGTGGACGCGGGCGACAGACCGTACCCCGACCACCGCACGGTCCTGCAGTCCCTGGGCCTGGCCGCCGTACCCATCCTGATCGTGCTGCTCATGCCCGACCTCGGCACGGTCCTGGTCCTGGTGACCATCATCCTGGGCGTGCTGCTCGCCTCCGGCGCCTCCAACCGCTGGGTCTTCGGCCTGATCACGGCCGGCGTCGTCGGCTGCATCGCCATCTGGCAGCTGCACATCCTGGACGAGTACCAGATCAACCGCTTCGCGGCCTTCGCCAACCCCAGCCTCGACCCGGCGGGCGTCGGCTACAACACCAACCAGGCGCGCATCGCGATCGGTTCGGGCGGTCTGACCGGCGCCGGCCTCTTCCACGGCTCGCAGACCACCGGCCAGTTCGTGCCCGAGCAGCAGACGGACTTCGTCTTCACGGTCGCGGGCGAGGAACTGGGCTTCGTCGGCGCGGGGCTGATCATCCTCCTGCTCGGCGTGGTCCTGTGGCGGGCCTGCCGCATTGCCCGCGACTCGACCGAGCTGTACGGCACGGTCGTCGCCGCCGGGATCGTCGCCTGGTTCGCCTTCCAGACCTTCGAGAACATCGGCATGACCCTCGGCATCATGCCGGTCACCGGCCTGCCACTGCCCTTCGTGTCGTACGGCGGCTCGTCGATGTTCGCGGTGTGGATGGCGGTGGGGCTGCTGCAGTCGATCAGGGTGCAGAGGCCCATGTCGGCGTAGGCCTCCGGCGGTTGCGCCGGGTACGGTGCGGGTGAGAGGGGGGTTGCGGCCCTGGGGGCTGTGCCCCCGGACCCCCCCCCTTCGGCCTGAACGGCCTCGTCCTCAAACGCCGGACGGGCTGAAAGATGCGGCCTCTGTCGTCCCGGCCCGGCAGCAACTAGATTCGGTTCATGGCGGACACAAAGCGGGAGATCGAGCGGAAGTACGAGTCCGAGGACAGCGGCCTGCCCGACCTGACCGGCGTCGCCGGTGTCGACGCGGTCGTCGACAAAGGGGTCGCGCATCTGGACGCCACCTACTACGACACCTCCGACGAACGCCTCGCCGCGTCATCGATCACCCTGCGCCGCCGCACCGGGGGTTCCGACGCGGGCTGGCACCTGAAGTTCCCGGTCGCCCCCGGCGTCCGCGACGAGATCCAGGCGCCGCTCTCCGACACCGTCCCGCGCAGCCTCGCCGGCCTGGTCCGCTCCCGGGTCCGCGACGCCGAGCTGCTGCCCGTGGTCCGGCTGCGCTCCGACCGCGACGTCCGCGACCTCGTCGATGCCGGGGGCCGGCTGCTCGCAGAGGTCAGCGTGGACGCCGTACGCGCCGAACGGCTCACCGGCGACGGCGGTTCGGCCCAGTGGACAGAGCTGGAGGTGGAACTCGCCGACGGCGGCGACCCCGCCTTCCTCGACAAGGTCGACAAGCGGCTGCGCAAGGCGGGCGTACGACCCTCCGCATCGGCTTCCAAGCTGGCCCGTGCCCTGGCGGAGACCGCGCCGAAGAAGAGGCGCGGGAAGAAGCAGCAGCAGGTGAAGCCGCCCGTGACGGCCGGCGAGCACGTCCTCGCCTACGTCCGCGAGCAGCGCGACGCGATCATCGAACTCGACCCTGCCGTACGCCAGGACGTGTACGACTCCGTGCACCGCATGCGCGTCGCCACCCGCCGTATGCGCAGCGCCTTCCGCTCGTACGGCAAGGTCCTCGACCGGACGGTCACCGACCCCATCGGCGTCGAACTGAAGTGGCTGGCCGGCGAGCTCGGCGTGGACCGGGACCGGGAGGTGCTGACCGAGCGACTGTCGGCGGCCCTGGACGAACTGCCCAGGACACTGCTCTCCGGCCCCATCCGCACCCGGCTGCGCACCTGGATGAACGCCCGCCACGGCGGATCCCGCCGCCGTCTGACCGGCGTCCTGGACTCCCAGCGCTATCTGAAGCTGCTCGACAGCCTGGACGCGCTGGTCGCGGACCCGCCGGTGCTGGAGGCGGCCGCCGGAAAGCCGGAGAAGGTGATCGCCAAGGCCGTACGGAAGGACTTCGGAAAGCTGTCCGAGCTGGTCGAGCAGGCCATCGCCCTGGAACCCGGCCACGAACGCGACCTCGCCCTGCACGAGGCCCGCAAGAAGGCCAAGCGGACGCGGTACTCGGCGGAGGCCGCCGCACCGGCCCTCGGCAGCCCGGCGACCGCGCTGACCAAGTCGATGAAGTCCCTCCAGAGCCTGCTCGGCGACCACCAGGACAGCTTCATGACCCGCCAGACCCTGCGCGAGCTGTCCGCCGTGGCCCACGCGGCGGGGGAGAGCTCGTTCACGTACGGAGTCCTCTACGGCCGCGAGGAGGCGCGCGCCACGGCCGTGGAGACACAGGTGCCGGCCGCCTGGCGGGAGGTCAAGGACGGGATGCAGGTCTGAGCGGTCGGGGCGGGTGCACGGCCGCGTTAGGCTAGATGGTCACCCCTGTCAGTTCAGGTCGTCCCATCAGCCCACCCCACGAAGGTTCGCGAGATGTCTGCCGAAGTCGCTGCGGCCGCCGAGTCTGTGTTCCCGCAGCTCGAAGCTCTGCTCCCGCATGTGCAGAAGCCGATCCAGTACGTCGGCGGAGAGCTCAACTCCACGGTCAAGCCGTGGGAGTCCTGTGACGTCCGCTGGGCGCTCATGTACCCGGACGCCTACGAGGTCGGGCTGCCCAACCAGGGCGTCATGATCCTCTACGAGGTCCTGAACGAGCAGGAGGGCGTCCTCGCCGAGCGCACCTACAGCGTGTGGCCGGACCTGGAGGCGCTGATGCGGGAGCACGCCGTCCCGCAGTTCACGGTGGACAGCCACCGGCCGGTGAAGGCCTTCGACGTGTTCGGGCTGAGCTTCTCCACGGAGCTCGGCTACACGAACATGCTGACGGCGCTGGACCTCGCCGGAATCCCCCTGGAGTCCAAGGACAGGGGACTGGACGACCCGATCGTCCTGGCCGGCGGCCACGCGGCCTTCAACCCCGAGCCGATCGCGGACTTCATCGACGCGGCGATCATCGGCGACGGCGAGCAGGCCGTGCTGGACATGACGAAGATCATCCGTGACTGGAAGGCGGAGGGCCGCCCCGGCGGCCGCGAGGAGGTCCTGTTCCGCCTCGCGAAGACGGGCTCGGTCTACATCCCCGCGTTCTACGACGTGGAGTACCTCCCCGACGGCCGTATCGCCCGTGTCGTACCGAACAAGTCGGGCGTGCCGTGGCGCGTCTCCAAGCACACCGTCATGGACCTCGACGAGTGGCCGTACCCCAAGCAGCCCCTCGTCCCGCTGGCCGAGACCGTCCACGAGCGGATGTCGGTGGAGATCTTCCGCGGCTGCACCCGCGGCTGCCGCTTCTGCCAGGCCGGCATGATCACGCGCCCGGTCCGCGAGCGTTCCATCACGGGCATCGGCGACATGGTGGAGAAGGGCCTGAAGGCGACGGGTTTCGAGGAGGTCGGCCTCCTCTCCCTGTCCTCCGCGGACCACAGCGAGATCGGCGACATCGCCAAGGGCCTCGCGGACCGGTACGAGGAGGACAAGATCGGTCTGTCCCTCCCCTCCACCCGTGTGGACGCTTTCAACGTCGACCTGGCGAACGAGCTCACGCGCAACGGCCGCCGTTCCGGCCTCACCTTCGCCCCCGAGGGCGGCTCGGAGCGCATGCGCAAGGTCATCAACAAGATGGTCTCGGAAGAGGACCTGATCAGGACGGTCTCCACCGCCTACGGCAACGGCTGGCGTCAGGTGAAGCTGTACTTCATGTGCGGCCTGCCGACGGAGACGGACGAGGACGTCCTGCAGATCGCCGACATGGCGATGAACGTGATCGCCGAGGGTCGCAAGGTCTCCGGCCAGAACGACATCCGCTGCACGGTCTCGATCGGCGGCTTCGTCCCCAAGCCCCACACGCCGTTCCAGTGGGCTCCCCAGCTCTCCGCCGAGGAGACGGACGCCCGCCTCGAAAAGCTCCGTGACAAGATCCGCGGCGACAAGAAGTACGGCCGCTCGATCGGCTTCCGCTACCACGACGGCAAGCCCGGCATCGTAGAGGGCCTCCTCTCCCGCGGCGACCGCCGCATCGGCCCCGTCATCCGCGCCGTCTACGAGGACGGCGGCCGCTTCGACGGCTGGCGCGAGCACTTCTCCTACGACCGCTGGATGAGCTGCGCGGAAAAGGTGCTGCCCGCCTTCGGCGTGGACGTCGACTGGTACACCACGCGCGAGAAGGCGTACGAGGAGGTCCTGCCCTGGGACCACCTCGACTCGGGCCTCGACAAGGACTGGCTCTGGGAGGACTGGCAGGACGCCCTCGACGAGACGGAGGTCGAGGACTGCCGGTGGACGCCGTGCTTCGACTGTGGGGTGTGCCCGCAGATGGACACGCATATCCAGATCGGCCCGACGGGCAAGAAGCTGCTGCCGCTGACGGTGAAGAACGCTGCGGCGGCCCCGAGTGGGCACGTGCACTGAGGACACCGGCGCAGCCCGGCATGCGGGGGGCTCGGGGGGTCCATATGGTGGAAGGGCAAGCAGTCGGCGCGTGGGCGTTGTGCTCTGCGCGTGCCGCGTGTCGGCACCGTACTGCACCGGAAGGTGGTCCCGAGATGGCCGCTACCTCAGACGCCCCCGTTCTGGACACGCTCGCTGCCATGACCCTCGACTCGATCGAGCGCTGCGGAATGGATGAGGGGTCGCTGATCCTCACCCGCATCGCAGCGCTCGTGGCCATGGACGCACCGGCGATCTCGTACCTTGCCCACGTCGGTCCTGCGCTCAAGGCCAATCTGACGCTTGAGCAGGTGCAGGACGTTCTTGTCGCGATCGCCCCCGTTGTCGGCACGGCGCGTGTCATGGCGGCGGCAGGCCACATCACCGAGGCGCTCGGCTTTGCCGTCGCGGTGGCCGAGTCGGACGCCGAAGCGATGGCCGATGAATCGGCCAGGAGCCAGGGCAAGTCCTGACGCCCCGACCTTGCCGCCGGGGATCATGAACATCGCCATGACGAGGGTGTAGGCCGTGATCGCGCCCTGGATGCCGGTCACGGTCGTGCCCACGTACTCGGCCACCGTCGCGATCGAGACATTCATGGCGGACATGCATGGCGACCGGCCCGGGGCCGTTCTCACACCTGGTTGTCCGGTTCGGTCGTCCCGGTCCGTAGGGTGGGCTCCGAACAGAAGATCAGCGCGAATCAGGAGGGGACTTCGTGCCCGTCGTCTCCATCGTCACCCCGGTACACGGCGGCGCTGTCGGTTTCCTTCCTGACGCCTACGCCTCCCTGCTCGACCAGGAACTTCCCGGCGGATGGTCGTGGGAGTGGTGTGTACAGGAGGACGGCAGCGACGTACGTGCACAGTCGTATCTGCCGGCCGACGATCCGCGGATCCGGGTTGCGGCGTCCCGCGCCGGCGGCCCGCACGTGGCACGGACCATGGCGTTCGCGCGCTCGACCGGTGCCTATGTGAAGACGCTGGACGCCGATGACCAGCTCACCGCCGGCACTCTCGCCCGGGACATCGCCGTGCTGGAGGAGGACGCCTCGGTCGGCTGGACCACGTCGCGGGTCGTCGATCTCCTCGAGGACGGCAGCACCGTCTCGTTCGAATCGAGCGACCCGCAACCGGGCCGGCTCCCCAGGGGAAGCGCGTTCGGCTTCTGGGCCGAGCACCACCGGCCGCAGGTCCATCCCGCCACCCTGTGCGTGAGGCGCTCCCTGCTGGCGCTGCTGGGCGGCTGGATGGCCCTGCCCGCCTCGGGCGACACCGGGCTCCTGCTCGGTCTGGACGCCTTGGCGGACGGATGGTTCATCGGCGAGACCGGACTTGCCTACCGCAAGCACGGCGGCCAGATCACCGCCCACCCCGACCATCGCAGCGGGGCGGAGTGGGAGGCCCGTATGTCCCTGATCCGTGAACATGCGGAGGCGATCCGGGCGTGGGCCGACACCGGGGTTCAGCTGTCGCCGGAGCCCGGGCCGTAGAGCGCAGCGATGTCCTTGGACGATGCCCACCGGCTGTAGGTGGGGGACTGGGGCCAGCCCTCGGGTGAGTCCTGCCATTCCTCCTGGCGGCCGTATGGGAGGAGATCGATCAGCGCGAAGCTGTGACCGATCTGCTCGGTGCCGCGGCCGTTGGTGTGCCAGGTGCGAAAGACGGTGTCGCCGTCGCGCAGGAAGACGTTGACCGCGAATCCGCCGCCGGGCGGTGCGCCGACGTCGGTCCCGAAGGAGCTGTTGGCGGTCGAGTACCAGGTCATGCGGTTGCCGACGCGCCGCTTGTAGGCGAGTGCCTCTTCGATGGGGCCCTGGGTGACGACGACGAAGCGCGCGTCGTAGTTGTCCAGGAACTCCAGGCGGGTGTACTGCGAGGTGAAGCCCGTGCAGCCCGGGCACTGCCATTCCTGGCCGGCGAACCACATGTGGTTGTAGACGATCAGCTGCCTCCTGCCTTCGAAGACGTCCGCCAGCCGGACGGGGCCGTCCTCGCCCTCGAGGGTGTAGTCGGGCATCTCGACCATCGGCAGCCGGCGGCGCTCGGCGGCGATGGCGTCGAGCTCCCGCGTCGCGGCCTTCTCCCGGGCGCGCAGTGTCTCCAGCCTGTGCTCCCAGGTTGCGGCGTCGACGACGGGTGGTAGTGCGTGGGTGGTCATGGTTCCCCTCACAGAGCTCGCGCGTGACTTTCGCTGGTGTGGAGGTAGACCCCGCCGGGCTCCGGAACTCATCGGCGCACCGACGAGGGATCCGGACGGGCGGCCCTGGCGTCTGTGGGGGTATGGATCTGCAGAAGCCGCCCGCCGAACACCCCGAACAGCAGCCCGCGCGGCAGTCGCCCGAAGGGTGCCTCGTCGTTGCGATCCGTCTTCCCGTGCGGATCGTCGTGCTCGTGCTGGTCGTGCCGGTGCGGATGGTGTGGGATGCGCTCGTGGTCGCCGGGCGGTTTGTGAACAACACCGTGTTCCGGCCAGTGGGACGGGCGTTGCTGTGGGTCGCGCGGGCCGTGTTCGTATGGCCCTTCGTGGGGCTTTGGCGGTATGTCGTCGTGCCGCTCGGCAGGGCGTCGGGGTGGCTCGGGAACGTGCTCGTGGTGGTGCCGCTGAAGTGGTTCCACCGCTACGTCCTGACTCCGCTGGGGCAGGCCCTGGTGTGGGTGTACGCGCGCGTTCTCGCGCCCGTCGGGCATGGCGTGATGTGGCTGCTCAGGGGGATCGGGGCGGTGCTCGCCCTGCTCGGGGCCGGTGTGTACGCCGGGGCTGCGTGGCTGGTGCGGTATCTCGTCGTCGTTCCCGCGATGCGGGTGTACGAGTGGGTGCTCGCGCCGGTCGGCCGGGCGATCGCCTGGGTCGCGCGCACCGTCGCCACCGGGGTCGGGATCGGGCTGTACTGGGTGGGGCGGGTGCTGTTCGTGCTGCCCGCGCTCGCGCTGTGGCGGTGGGTGCTGGTGCCCGTCGGGCGGTTCCTCGCCGTCGTCGGGCGTGAGGTGGGGCAGGCGATCGGGCATGCCTGGCGGGTGGCAGGGCGGATCTCGCTCGCCGTGGGGCGGGCTCTGGCGACCCTCTTCCGGTGGATCTTCGTGGAGCCGGTGCGCTGGGCCTACCGGACCGTGCTCACTCCCGTCGGACATGTCGTACGGGACGCCGTGCTGCGGCCCGCCGCCGAGGCGGCGCGCAGTATGGGGCGGGCCACCCGGCTGGCGCTCGCCTCCGCCCGGGAGTCCGCGCGACAGGCGCGCGCCGACTTCCGGCGGATGCTCTTCGGGGAGCCCGATCGGACCGAGGCCGTGGACCGGCGGGAACCTCCGGGCCGCGAGACACGTACTCTTGGTAGCAGTACGACCGCTCTCACGAAGGACTGAACGACACTGGGCAAGCGACAGCCCGAAGGCCCGCCGCCCGCACCCGCGGTGCAGCGCATCCGACTGCGCTACACCAAGCGCGGCCGCCTCCGGTTCACCAGCCACCGTGACTTCCAGCGCGCCTTCGAGCGTGCGCTGCGCCGCGCCGAGGTGCCCATGGCGTACTCGGCGGGGTTCACGCCGCATCCGAAGGTGTCGTACGCCAATGCCGCACCCACCGGCACGGGCAGTGAGGCGGAGTATCTGGAGATCGCCCTCACCGAGGCGCGGGATCCGGAGAAGCTGAGGCTTCTGCTCGACGAGTCGCTGCCCGCCGGGCTCGACGTCGTCGATGCGGTCGAGGCCCGGATCTCCGGGCTCGCCGACCGGCTCACGGCTTCCGTGTGGGAGCTGCGACTGGACGGCGTGGACCCGGCCGAGGCGGCGCGGGCCGTTTCGGCCTTCAACACCGCCGAGGCCGTCGAGGTCCAGCGCATGACCAAGAACGGCGTGCGGACCTTCGACGCCCGCCCCGCGGTCGTACATCTTGAAACGCATAGTGATCCGGCTGATAGGCCGACCGACCAGCCCTGTGCGATACTGCGGCTGGTTGTTCGGCACGTGACGCCTGCCGTACGACCCGACGACGTCCTGTCCGGTCTCCGCGCCGTGGCCGACCTGGCGCCGCCGGTCCCCGCTGCGGTGACCAGGCTGGCGCAGGGGCTGCTCGATGAAGAGACCGGCACGGTGACCGACCCGCTCGCGCCCGACCGCGAGGCAGCGACGGCCCGACCCACGGCCGATTCCGCTGCCGCCGCGAAGGCGTCGGCGTAAGGAAGGTCCCGCGAAGGACGGACGTCGAAGCGTCGCCCTCGTACTCGGGAGCCACCTGGGTCGGGCAGCGCACCGACACAGAAGACTTTCGCCAGGCCGTATGCATTCGGTGTACGGAACCGGCGAGACAGGACACAGAGAGCTCCCGTGCGGCGCCCGCGCCCCGGACGGCGGCACCGCGCATCGCGCGAGCCGCGGACGTCACCGGCGATCAACGCCGGACCAGGCGCGGCGCCCGGGAGCCTGACGGGAGAAATGCCCGCATGCTCGAGCCGACCGAACCCACTGAGGGTTCCGAACTGAACACCCCCAGCGACACCTTGCCGCCGCGTCGTCGGCGCCGTGCCGCTTCACGCCCGGCGGGTCCCCCCGCCGCGGCCGCCTCCGAAACCCCGGAGGAGATCGTCGCGCCGGCCATACCGGCCGACAGCGACAGCGAGAAGAAGCCCGACGAGGCCGACGAGGTCGCTGAGGCCGAGGAGACCGAAGAGGTCGCCGAGGCGCCCTCGGTCGTCGAGGAGGCCGCGCCTGCCGGGCGTGCGCGTCGTCGTGCGACCCGCCGTGTGTCCGCGCCTGCCGGCGCGACCGCTGCCGCCGAGGCCGCCGAGACCGTGGTGGCCGCTGCGGCTCCGGTCGAGGAGCGGGAGAGCGCGGCCGTCGCCGAGGTTCCTGCCGAGGCGGCCGCTGAGCCCGACGAGGACGCAGCTCCGCGCCGCACCCGTCGTCGTGCCACGCGCCGTGTGTCGGCGCCCGGCGAGGCGCCCGTGACCACCGAGGCGCCCGCCGAGGAGACCGAGACGCCCGCCGTGGCCGAGGCGCCCGCCGCCGAGGTTGCAGAGCCGGCCGAGGACGCCGCTCCGCGTCGTACCCGTCGTCGTGCCACGCGTCGCGTGTCCACGCCGGTCGAGGAGACCGCCGGTACCGAAGAGGCGCCGGCTGTTGAGGAGCCCGTCGCCGCTCCGGCTGCCGAGCAGGCCGAGGAGGACGGCGCGCCGCGGCGTACGCGTCGCCGGACCGCTCGTAAGGCCGCCACCGGGTTCGCCGAGCCCGCGCAGGCCGCCGGTGCCGCCAAGGGCGCCGAGAACGCCGAGGACGAGGGTCCGCGGCGGCCGGCCCGGCCCGCCGTCGCCGTGTTCCAGGCGCCCGTGTTCACCGAGCCGCAGTTCCAGACCCCGCAGCGCGCCGCCGCCGAAGCGGCCGCCGAGGCCGAGACCGTCGAGCCGGAGGAACTCCCCGAGGAGCAGACCGGGGCGCGGCGCCGTCGCCGTCGCCGCGGTGCCACCGCCGGCGAGGAGGCCGAGCCGCAGGCCGTGGAGACCACCGTGGAGGACGAGGCGGAGGAGGCCGAGGAATCGGTCGAGGACGCCGCCGAGGGCGACGATTCGGAGGAGACCGGTTCGCGCCGTCGCCGTCGCCGTGGCGGCCGTCGCCGTCGCCGTGGCGAGTCCGCCGAGTCCGCCGGTGAGGACGAGTCGGAGGAGTCCGACGAGCTCGCCGCCGTACAGGCCGAGCAGGACGCCGAGGACACCGCCGAGCAGGTCGAGGACGACGAGGAGGACGAGGCCGGCGAGAGCGGCGGCTCCAGCACCAGCAGCCGTCGGCGCCGTCGCCGTCGTCGTCGTGCCGGTGACTCCTCCGTGGACACCGAGCCCGGCGACGGTGACCCCGAGCGCACGGTCGTCAAGGTCCGCGAGCCCCGCCCGAAGGCCGAGCCGTCCGACGAGGTGCAGTCCATCAAGGGCTCCACGCGTCTGGAGGCCAAGAAGCAGCGCCGCCGCGAGGGCCGTGAGCAGGGCCGCCGACGTGTCCCGATCATCACCGAGGCCGAGTTCCTGGCCCGCCGTGAGGCCGTCGAGCGCGTGATGGTCGTCCGGCAGAGCGGTGAGCGCACGCAGATCGGCGTCCTGGAGGACGGCGTGCTCGTCGAGCACTACGTCAACAAGGAGCAGTCGACCTCGTACGTCGGCAACGTGTACCTGGGCAAGGTGCAGAACGTACTGCCCTCGATGGAGGCCGCCTTCATCGACATCGGCAAGGGCCGCAACGCCGTCCTGTACGCCGGTGAGGTCAACTTCGAGGCGCTCGGCATGGCCAACGGGCCGCGCCGCATCGAGTCCGCCCTGAAGTCCGGCCAGTCGGTCCTCGTCCAGGTGACGAAGGACCCGATCGGGCACAAGGGTGCGCGTCTGACCAGCCAGGTCTCCCTCCCGGGCCGCTACCTCGTGTACGTCCCCGAGGGCTCGATGACCGGCATCAGCCGCAAGCTGCCCGACACCGAGCGGGCCCGGCTGAAGACCATCCTCAAGAAGATCGTCCCCGAGGACGCGGGCGTCATCGTGCGCACCGCCGCCGAGGGCGCGAGCGAGGACGAGCTGCGCCGCGACGTCGAGCGACTGCAGGCGCAGTGGGAGGACATCCAGAAGAAGTCGAAGAACGGCAACGCCCCGACGCTGCTGTACGGCGAGCCGGACATGACCGTCCGCGTCGTCCGCGACATCTTCAACGAGGACTTCACCAAGGTCGTCGTCAGCGGTGACGACGCGTGGGAGACCATCCACGGATACGTCTCGCACGTCGCGCCCGACCTGGCCGACCGGCTGTCGAAGTGGACCAGCGAGGTCGACGTCTTCGCCACGTACCGGATCGACGAGCAGCTCGCCAAGGCCCTGGACCGCAAGGTCTGGCTGCCCAGCGGTGGTTCGCTGGTGATCGACCGGACCGAGGCGATGGTCGTCGTCGACGTCAACACCGGCAAGTTCACCGGCCAGGGCGGCAACCTCGAGGAGACCGTCACCAGGAACAACCTGGAGGCGGCCGAGGAGATCGTGCGTCAACTGCGGCTGCGCGACCTCGGCGGCATCATCGTCATCGACTTCATCGACATGGTGCTGGAGTCCAACCGGGACCTGGTGCTGCGGCGCCTGCTGGAGTGCCTGGGCCGGGACCGTACGAAGCACCAGGTCGCCGAGGTCACCTCGCTGGGCCTCGTCCAGATGACCCGCAAGCGGGTCGGACAGGGCCTGCTGGAGTCCTTCTCCGAGACCTGCGTCCACTGCAACGGCCGCGGTGTCATCGTGCACATGGAGCAGCCGACCTCCGCCGGTGGCGGCGGCAAGCGCAAGAAGCGCGGGCGCGGCGGCGACGGGCACGTGCACGAGCACGAGGCCGTGGCGGCCGTCGAGGCTCCGGAGGCCGTCGAGGAGACCGAGGCCGAGGTCGCTGCCGAGGCCGCGGCACCGGTCGCGCTGTCCGAGCCCGCCTTCGCGCCGGACGAGGAGCTGTACAGCAGCGTCGCCGAGGCGGAGGCCGCGGTCGGCCGTGGCCGTTCGCGGCGCCGGGCGAGCCGTCGGGCGTCCGCTCCGGCGGGTGCGCCCCGGCGTGAGGCACCGCGTCACGAGGAGGCCGAGGCGCCGACCGCTCAGGACGTGACGGTCGAGGCAGAGGTGGAGCGTCCGGTGCAGCCGGAACCCGCCGCCGAGGCGCTGGCCGAGCCCGCTGCCGTCGAGGACGCGGTCGTCCAGGCCGCCCCCGCCGAGGCTCCGGCCGTCGAGGAGGCCGCGCCCAAGGGGCGTACGCGCCGTCGTGCGACCCGCAAGGTGTCCGCGCCGGCCGGATCGCCCGCGGGTGCCGAGGCCGCCGTGGTGACGGTCGCCGAGACTGCGCCGGTCGCGGAGCCCGAGGCTCCGGTCGCGACCGAGGCGGAGGCTCCGGCCGAGAGCGCCGCTCCGGCCCGCCCGCGGCGCCGTGCGGTGCGCAAGGAGACCGCGCCGACCGCGTCCGAGGAGACGGCCGTCGTGGTCGTCCCGTCGGGTGCGGAGGAGCCGGCGGCCGCGGAGGAGAGCGCCGAGGAGGCGGCTCCGGCCAAGAAGACGGCCGCTCGCAAGACGGCCAAGAAGGCCACCGCGAAGAAGGCCGCCACCAAGAAGACCGCGGCCAAGAAGACGGCAGCGAAGAAGGTCACGGCCAAGAAGGCGGCGACGACCGCCAAGACGGCCGCGGCCAAGTCGACGGCGAAGAAGACCGCGGTCTCGGCCGCCGCCGACGAGAGCTGAGCAGTGCCGCGTGCGGCCGGTCCCTGTGACCGGCCGCACGCGTGCGGGGCCCGGCCCGGTTTGACCCCTCCGGCCACGGCCCCGTAACCTTGACTGTCGGCGTGTCCTTGGATATGGGCGCGCCACATCCCCGTAAACCTCATTCCTCCAGGGCACTGGGTGCTCCGGAGAGGCTGCCCGTGCCGGGTGGCTGGACTGCGGGGGTGCCGTTCCCGAGCGAGAGAGTGAGATCCGCGTGTACGCCATCGTGCGCAGCGGTGGTCGCCAGCACAAGGTTGCTGTCGGCGACATCGTTGAGGTTGACAAGATTTCCACTGCCAAGGTTGGCGACACGGTCGAGCTCTCGACCCTGCTCGTTGTCGACGGCGAAGCTGTCACCAGCGACCCGTGGGTGCTGGCCGGCATCAAGGTCCAGGCCGAGGTCGTGGACCACCACAAGGGCGTCAAGATCGACATCCTTCGCTACAAGAACAAGACCGGCTACCGCCGTCGTCAGGGCCACCGCCAGCAGTACACGGCGATCAAGGTCACTGAGATCCCCACGGCTGCGAAGTAAGGGACTGAGGAGAGATGGCACACAAGAAGGGCGCATCGTCCACCCGGAACGGTCGCGACTCGAATGCCCAGCGGCTCGGCGTGAAGCGCTTCGGCGGTCAGGTCGTCAACGCGGGTGAGATCCTGGTCCGCCAGCGCGGCACCCACTTCCACCCCGGCGCGGGCGTCGGCCGTGGCGGCGACGACACGCTGTTCGCGCTGAACGCCGGCGCGGTGGAGTTCGGTACCCACCGTGGCCGCAAGGTCGTGAACATCGTTCCGGTCGCCTGAGTCAGTTCCTGATTCAGGGCTGATGCCCGAACGCTTCGCGAGGCGGACCTCACTTCCCGTGTGGGAAGGCGGGTCCGCCTTTCGCGTGTTGACATGAGTAACACCCGTACGTAACTGGAGGCACCAACCATGACCACCTTCGTGGACCGCGTCGAGCTGCACGTCGCCGCGGGTAGCGGAGGTCACGGCTGTGCCTCCGTCCACCGTGAGAAGTTCAAGCCGCTCGGCGGACCCGACGGCGGCAACGGCGGACGCGGCGGTGATGTGATCCTCACGGTCGACCAGTCGATCACCACGCTCCTCGACTACCACCACTCCCCGCACCGCAAGGCCACCAACGGCAAGCCCGGTGAGGGCGGCAACCGGTCGGGCAAGGACGGCCAGGACCTCGTCCTTCCCGTGCCGGACGGCACCGTCGTCCTCGACAAGGCCGGCAATGTGCTCGCCGACCTGGTCGGGCACGGCACCTCGTACGTCGCGGCACAGGGCGGCCGCGGCGGGCTCGGCAACGCGGCCCTCGCCTCGGCGCGGCGCAAGGCGCCCGGGTTCGCGCTGCTCGGTGTCCCCGGCGATCTGCAGGACATCGTCCTGGAGCTGAAGACAGTCGCGGACGTGGCGCTCGTGGGGTACCCGAGCGCCGGCAAGTCCTCGCTCATCTCGGTGCTGTCGGCAGCAAAGCCGAAGATCGCCGACTATCCGTTCACGACCCTCGTCCCCAACCTGGGTGTCGTGACGGCCGGCTCGACCGTGTACACCATCGCGGATGTGCCGGGGCTGATCCCGGGCGCCAGCCAGGGCAAGGGACTGGGGCTGGAGTTCCTGCGGCACGTCGAGCGGTGCAGTGTGCTGGTGCATGTGCTGGACACGGCGACGCTGGAGTCCGAGCGGGACCCCGTCTCCGACCTCGATGTCATCGAGGAGGAGCTGAAGCAGTACGGCGGGCTCGACCGGCGGCCGCGGATGGTCGTACTGAACAAGATCGACGTACCGGACGGCAAGGACCTCGCCGAGATGGTGCGGCCGGATCTGGAGGCGCGCGGGTACCGGGTCTTCGAGGTGTCGGCCGTCGCTCATCTCGGGCTGAAGGAACTGTCGTTCGCGCTGGCCGACCTGGTGGCGAAGGCGCGCGCCGCGAAGCCGAAGGAGGAGGCGACGCGGATCGTCATCCGGCCCAAGGCCGTCGACGATGCCGGCTTCACGGTGACCCGCGAGGACGACGGGCTGTTCCGGGTGCGGGGCGAGAAGCCCGAGCGCTGGGTGCGGCAGACCGACTTCAGCAACGACGAGGCCGTGGGCTATCTCGCGGACCGTCTCAACCGCCTCGGTGTGGAAGAGGAGTTGATGAAGGCGGGGGCCCGCTCGGGCGACGGTGTCGCCATCGGACCCGAGGAGAACGCCGTCGTCTTCGACTGGGAGCCGACGGTGATGGCCGGGGCGGAGATGCTGGGCCGTCGCGGTGAGGACCACCGGTTCGAGGCACCGCGGCCTGCGGCACAGCGGCGCCGGGACCGGGAGGCGGAGCGGGACGAGGCCCTCCGGGAGTACGGGGGCTTCGAACCCTTCGGTGAGTAGGCCCTCAGCGGGGTCGGTGCCGTCTGGGGGCCCCGCCCCCAGACCCCGTATCGGCCTGAACGGCCTCGTCCTCAAACGCCGGACGGGCTGAAGTGGGTTAACGGCGGGGAAAATCGCGACCCACTTCAGGGCAACCCCATCGCCTCATGGTGAGTCGTACTGGGCAACGCGGATGAGGATCTTGAGTCTCTCCGTGGTCAACTGCCCTTCAGATGCCCGGAGTCGACGTGGCCCAGTCCGAGTCCGTTGTACCCAGATCGCGGCGTGCCGTTGCCGTTGCGATCGCCCTGCTTGCTGCGACAGCCGCCGCGTCGCCGCTCGCCCACGCGCAGCCTGCCGCGGCGAAGAGCGTTCGGCAGGACTTCAACGGTGACGGGTATGAGGACCTCGCCACCGGGGCGCAGTTCGCCACGGTCGGCGGCAAGAAGGGCGCCGGTTACGTCGCCGTGGTGTACGGGTCGGCGCATGGGCTGAACCTCGCGAGCAAGCAGGTCTTCAGCCAGGCGACGCCGGGTGTCCCGGGCGCTCCCGAGGCGGGCGACTACTTCGGCGCTCATCTCACCGGCGGCGATCTGGACGGCGACGGCTACACCGATCTCGTGGTCCCGGCGGCCGGGGAGGACTGGACGCAGGGCGGGGCGGCCCGGCACGGCAGTGTGACCGTGCTGTGGGGCGGGAAGAGCGGGCTTTCCGGCGGGACGATTCTGCCGGGCGCCCTCATCGACGGTTCCGCGCGCGTCGTCGCCGGTGACTTCGACGGGGACGGGCACGCCGACCTGGCGGGGCCCTCCTCGCTGGAGTCGGGGCCGTTCAGCCGTACCGGAGTGCCCGCCCGCAGCCAGGACATCTCGTTCACCGACGCCGATGTGCAGGTGCTGGACGTGGCGAGCGGGGACGTGGACGGGGACGGCATCAGCGACGTGGTCGTGCTGACCGGGCCGTTCGACTTCGACGACCCGGGCGACCAGAACGTCGGGCACAGCCTCTTCTATCTGCACGGCACCCGGAACGGTCTCGCCCCGCTGACTCATGTGAAGGACGGCGAGGGGCGGGACATCGAGGGCGGCGAGAGCATCGCGCTCGGCGACGTCAACGGGGATGGACGGGACGAACTCGTCTTCGGCCGGCCCCGGGTCGCGTACTCGGGTGAGGGCACGGCCGACCCGAGCGAGTACGGCGAGCGGATCGGCGTCGTGCTGGGCACGGCACTGGGGCCGAAGGCGGCCGACCCCCGCACGATCGACCAGGACACGCCCGGTGTGCCGGGTGCCACGGAGTTCGGCGATCTCTTCGGTTCGGACGTCGCGGTCGGTGACGTGAACGGCGACGGCTACGCCGACATCGCGGTCGGCATTCCCGGTGAGGACTTCTCGGGTGTGACCGATGCCGGGACGGTCGCCGTCGTTCCCGGCAGCGCGTCCGGGCCCACCGGCGCCGGTACGAAGGTGTTCAGTCAGAACACGGCGGGTGTCCCTGGCACCGCGGAGCGCGCCGACGGTTTCGGTGGGGCGGTCACTCTCCTCGACGGAGACCACGACAGCCGTGCGGATCTGGTCGTCGGTGCGCCCGGTGAGAACGCGAATGCCGGTTCGGTATGGGGTTTCCGTTCCAATGCCTCCGGCGTCACCACCACGGGCTCCGTCTCCTTCGGCGCCAAGACCCTCTGCACGGACCCCGAATTCGCCCGGCTCGGCGGCGAGTTCACTCGCTGAGCTCCCTCCACCCTCCACCCTCCACCCACGAAAGGAGCACCACGACCAGGCTCAGGTTCGGACGAGGCATCGCGCTCGCGGCGGCGATCGCCGTCACGGGGGCCGTCACCGCCCCGGTGGCCGCGTACGCCGCAGGCGGCCGGGGGTCGAGGCGAAGCTGCACGGGGACTTCAACGGCGACGGTTACCAGGACTTCGCGGTCGGCGCCCCGGCTCGGCGTCGTGCACGGCTCGGCCGCCGGACCCGACACCTCCCGTACGACCGTCATCACCCAGGACGGCCCGGGGGTGCCGGGGGCCACCGAGGGTGGCGACAGCTTCGGCTCGGGCATCTCGGTCGGCGACGTGAACGGCGACGGGTATGCCGATGTGACCGCGGGCTCCTCACCGAGAGCATCGGCAGTGTGGCGGCGGCCAGTCAGGTGACCGTGCTCAAGGGCGGCGCGCACGGGCTCACCGGGACCGGTGCCGTGTCCTTCAAGCAGAACACCGCGGGCGTGCCGGGCACCGCCGAGCAGAACGACTTCTTCGGGCGCAGCACTGCTCTGGTCGACACCGACCATGACGGCCGTGCCGAGCTCTACGCGGGCGCACCCGGCGAAAACGTATTCGACGGCGCCGTCCGGTCCTTCCGCAACCCCGGCGCCGGCTCCGTGGCCGCCGGGTCCGTCAGCTGCGGCGCAGGCACCCTCCGGACGGTCGCGGCCGACGCCGAACTCGGCTTGAACTTCGCTCACTGAACAGCCCCCTGCCCAGTGTCAATTGAGGGCATGTAAGGCCCGTTGCGGCAAAATCACGTTCGTCGTGTTGTTCCCGTGTCGCAACGGGTCTTCTGTTGTCTGCCCATTTGTCATGCACGCGAAGGCCTCCGTTCAGCGGGTGGACCGCCCGGCTGCGTGAGCTTTCACGTGTCCAAGAGTCTTGCGAGACAGGGGAGTTCGCGATGACCGGAGCAACCTCGCCCGACCGACGCCGCTTTCTGACCGCCGGTGCCGCCGTCCTCGGCGCCGCCGCGTCCGCCCAGCTCTGGCTGCCGGGCACGGCACGCGCGGCCGAAGCCACTCTGCCCGACGGCGTGTTCAGCCTCGGCATCGCCTCCGGCGACCCGCTGCCCGACGGCATCGTGCTGTGGACCCGGCTCGCCCCCGATCCCCTGAACGGCGGCGGCATGCCGGACACCGCGGTGCCGGTGGAGTGGGAGATGGCCGAGGACGAGCGGTTCAGAAAGCCCGTGCGCCGGGGTGTCGCCCAGGCCCGGCCCGAGTACGGGCACAGCGTTCACGTGGACGTACGGGGCCTGCGCCCGGACCGCTCGTACTGGTACCGCTTCCGCACGAGCGGCCAGATCTCGCCCATCGGCCGCACCCGCACCGCCCCGCACCCGCACAGCCGGGGCGGCTCCCTGCGCGTCGCTCTCGCCTCCTGCCAGAACTGGCAGCACGGCTATTTCACGCCGTACGCCGACATGCTGGACCAGGACCCCGACGTCGTCCTGTTCGTCGGCGACTACATCTACGAGTCCACCCCGTCGGCCACGGGCGTGCGCAGGCACGAGGGCACCGGGGAGCCGTACACCCTGGAGCAGTACCGCAACCGGTACGCCCAGTACAAGACCGACCCCGACCTTGCGGCGGTGCACGCGAGCACGCCCTGGGTGGTCACCTTCGACGACCACGAGGTCGACAACGACTGGGCCGGCGAGATCCCGCAGGACCCCGACAAGCAGCCGCACGACGCGTTCGTGGCCCGGCTGACGGCGGCCTTCCAGGCGTACTACGAGCACATGCCGGTCCGTGCCTCCGCGATCCCGAACGGCCCGCACATCCAGATGTACCGGCGGCTGGAGTTCGGCCGTCTCGCCCGCCTGAACGTCCTGGACACCCGGCAGTTCCGCAGCGACCAGGTGACCAGCCAGGCGGCCGCCGAGAACCCGGCGCTCACGATGCTCGGCGCCGAGCAGAAGGAGTGGCTCCTGGACGGGCTGCAGGACTCGCCGGCCCGCTGGAACCTGATCGCCTCGCAGATAATGATGGCCGAGACCGATCTGCAGATCGGCGAGGGCAAGCTCTGGTACTACGACGCCTGGGACGGCTACCAGGCCGAACGCAACGCCCTGCTGGAGGACTTCGCCGACATCCGCAACCCGGTCGTCCTCAGCGGCGACCGCCACCTCACGATGATCAGCGACCTCAAGGCGGACTACGACGACCCGGACTCCGACGTCGTCGGCGCCGAGTTCGTCGGTACGTCCATCTCCAGCAACGGCGACCAGGACCAGGCCGCCTTCCACGCCGAGTGGGACCCGCGGATGCCGGACAACCCGCACTGGAAGCTGATCGACGCCCACCGCGGCTACCACCTCTTCGACATCGACCGCGACGGCATCGACGCGCAGGTGAGGGTGGTGGACACGGTCCGGCAGCCGACGGCCACGGCGAGCACGCTGGCGCGGCTGCGGGTGGAATCGGGCGAACCCGGCGTGCGGCTGGTCTGACGGTCCGCACCGGCACCTGGGACTGATCCGCACCGGCACCGTGGGACTCACCGGAGTCCCACGGTGCTCTACGGTAAGTCTCAGGTAAGACTCTTACCGTCCGTTGACCAGGGAGACGGACTGTACGACCACCCCCGCGCCGCTGCCGCACGGCACCCGGCTGCTGCACATCGGCCCGCACAAAACCGGGACGACCTCGATCCAGGGCCGCCGCGCAGAACCGACTGCCCGCGCACGGCGTCGAGTTCCCCGGCCACACCCGGCACCCCATGGAGGCCGCGCTGGCCGCCTGCGCGCGGCCCGCGATGATGGGCGACACCGTGCCCACCGACCGGCACTGGACGAAGCTGCTGCAGCAGGTGCACGCCACCGGCAGCCGCACCTCGGTGGTCAGCAGCGAGTTCTTTCGCCGAGGCCGAGGCCGAGGGCGACGACACGATCGGGCGGATCGTCGAACAGCTCGGCGGGGGCCGCGTGCACGTCCTCGTCACCCTGCGCCAGCTGACGAAGATCATGCCCTCGCAGTGGCAGCAGTACGTGCAGAACGGACTGCGGACGGGCTACGAGGACTGGCTCGGGCACATGCTGAACAAGGCGCCCTACGAGCAGTCCACCCCCAGCTTCTGGCGCCGGCACCGGCACGACCGGCTGGTGGAGCGATGGGTGCGGGCGGTCGGGCCGGAGCGGGTCACCGTCGTCGTGGTGGACGACCGGGGCCGGGGCGGACTGATGCGCACCTTCGAGGCGCTGCTGGGGCTGCCGGAGAATCTCCTGCAGCCCGTTCCGGACACGGCGAATCGATCCCTTACCCTCGCCGAGACCGAAATGCTGCGGAATCTTAATAGGGAATTCCGGGGCAATGGACTGCCGGACGAGCTGTATTCCAGGCTTGTCCGTAACGGCGCGGTCATGCATATGAAGAACACGTGCAGCCCGACACCGCAGGACGTGAAGATCTCGACCCCGCAGAGGGCCGTGGAGGCCGCCGCCGGGATCGGCGCCGAGATGGTTGACCGCATCGCTCATACGGGCGTACGGGTCCTCGGCGATCCGGCGTTGCTGTCCTCCCTGCCCACGTCCTCCGGGCAGGGGCCCCGCGAGCCGCGCAGCGCTCCCGAGGTGGCCGCCCAGGCCCTCTACGGCGCCCTCGCCGCGGCCGCCGCGGTACCGGTGCGGCACAGCACCCCGATCAAGGCGCGCACGGTTCATCAGACGCCTTCGGTGGAACTCGTGAAGGTGCTCGGCCACCGCTGCCCGAAGAAGCTGCGGCGGCACTGAACACCCTGTGCAGTTACTCACAGCAATTCCGAGGGAGCTGACGGAGGCGGTCCCACCGTCACCAGCAGTGCCAGGTGAATGACAGGTAGCGCGCACATATGCAGCGGACGGCGCTCACCTTGCACAGCGGTAACCGCAAGTGGGACCATTTCGGCGTTCCCTGTCGCCCCAAGGTAGGTCCTCTGTGTCCCAGCGCATAGCCAAGCCCCGTACCACCGCAGTGATCCTGGCCGGCGGTACCGGCCAGCGTGTGGGTCTTTCGATCCCCAAGCAGCTGCTGAAGATCGCCGGCAAGGCAGTCATCGAGCACACCCTGACCACCTTCGAGAAGGCCGACTCGATCGACGACGTCATCGTGCTGATGGCGCCGGGATACGTGCCCGACGTCGAGAAGATCGTCGCCAAGGCCGGGTTCAAGAAGGTCAAGAAGATCATCGAGGGCGGTTCGACCCGGAACGAGACCACCGAGCGCGCCATCGAGGCCCTCGGCGAGGGCCTGGCCGAGGGCGAGGACCTCAACGTCCTGTTCCACGATGCCGTACGCCCCCTGCTCGCGCAGCGCGTGATCGACGACTGTGTGGTCGCTCTTGAGCGCTACCAGGCCGTCGACGTCGCCATCCCGTCCGCGGACACCATCATCGTGACGCGCACCCACGGCGAGGACGGCGAGTTCATCACCGAGATCCCGGACCGCTCCCGGCTGCGCCGCGGCCAGACCCCGCAGGCCTTCAAGCTGTCCACGATCAAGCGCGCCTACGAGGTCGCGGCCGGCGACCCCAACTTCCAGGCCACGGACGACTGCTCCGTCGTACTGAAGTACCTGCCGGACGTGCCGATCCACGTCGTCGCGGGCGACGAGTACAACATGAAGGTCACCCAGCCGGTCGACGTCTTCATCGCCGACAAGCTGTTCCAGCTCGCCTCCACGGCCGCGCCCGAGCAGGTGAGCGAGGAGGCCTACCGCGAGCTGCTGACCGGCAAGACGGTCGTGATCTTCGGCGGCTCGTACGGCATCGGCAAGGACATCGCCGAACTCGCCGAGTCCTACGGCTCCAAGGTGTACGCGCTGGGCCGTTCCACCACCGGTACGCACGTGGAGAACCCGGAGGAGGTCGACGACGCGCTGTCCAAGGCGTACGCGGAGACCGGCCGGATCGACTATGTCGTCAACACCGCGGGCGTGCTGCGCATCGGCAAGCTGGCCGAGACCGACAACGCGACCATCGAGGAAGCGCTGAAGGTCAACTACCTGGCCCCGGTGCAGATCGCACGTTCGAGCTACAAGTACCTGTCCGAGACCAAGGGCCAGCTGCTGCTGTACACCTCCAGCAGCTACACCCGCGGCCGCGCCGAGTACAGCCTCTACTCCTCGACCAAGGCCGCCATGGTGAACCTCACCCAGGCCCTGTCCGACGAGTGGGCCGGTGACGGCATCCGCGTCAACTGCGTCAATCCGGAGCGCACCGCCACGCCGATGCGCACCAAGGCCTTCGGCCAGGAGCCCGATGGTTCCCTGCTGTCCTCCGAGGCCGTGGCCCGCACCTCGCTGGACGTGCTGCTGTCCGAACTGACCGGCCATGTCATCGACGTCCGCCAGCAGGACCCGACGGCGGGCGCGGCGAAGGCCTCCGGCTTCGAGCAGGCGCTGGCCTCGGTGCTGGACCGACAGGACGGCATGTAATAATCGACGGGAATTAGTCTTCCGTTATTCAGGCCTCTGCTTTCCGGTGTCAATGCAGTGTATTGACCGGGTGTTCGCAGGGGCCTGAATCCGTACACCCGACGAATTCCCATCGAATTGCCACAAATCCTGCGCACTTCAGAACAAAACCGGCACTCCCCATCCCAGAGCAGGTTCTCCGTGATATCCACCGCCATTCGCGTCGCCCGGGTGGGCAGCGCGGCCGAGCTGGCCGCGGCGGTCCTCATGATGCTGGGCTTCCCGGCGATCATGGTGGCCGCGCTCATTCCGAGCGTCTACGCCTTCGCGGCAGCGGCCGCCGTGACGTACCTGGCCGACCACTATCTGCACCGCAAGGGCAGCTATCTGGTCAACAGGCTCAGCAAGGTCAGAGCCGGCCTCTCGATCCGGTTCCTGATCCGAGAGCTGCTGCTGATCCTGCTGCTGGCCCGGCTGGACCTCGCGAACAACCTGATCTACTACGGCGCGATCGGCTGCTTCATCGCGTTCTATGGCCTCCAGGCCCCGCACGGCGCCGTGGTCACGCTGATCCGCAACCGCCGCCGGATGCCGGTCGCCACCCGCAATGTCGACCTGGCCTCGCGCATCCGCATCCCGGACGCGCCGCCGCAGGGGCTGCTGAACCGCTCGGCCGAGAAGATGCTCCACCTCGACCTCGCGGCCGTCGTCGGTCTTCTGGTCGCCGCGGAGGCGGGGTCGTCCGTGCCGGGCTTCATCGGCATCGGTGTCACCCTGTTCCTGGGCTGCCTGTACGTCCTCGCGCTGATGCCGTACGTCCGCGGCAACAAGATCCCGCCGACCGCCGAGAAGGTGCTGGCGGCCGTCGACGACTGGCTGCGGGAGTACAAGCCGGAGACGGTTCTGTACTTCTCGGGCTCCAAGGACTCCGCGTACCAGGTCAACATGTGGCTGGAGACGATGGAGCAGCTCGACTCCAAGCCGCTGGTCATCCTGCGCGAGCGGGTCATCCTGGCGAACCTGGCGCCCACCACGGCCCCCGTCATCTGTGTGCCCGGCGGTGTGCACCTGATGAACATGGACCTCAGCAACGTGCGCGTGGCGCTGTACGCGGCGAACGTCGGCAAGAACATCCACCTGCTGCGTGTCCCCACCATGAAGCATGTCTTCATCGGCCACGGTGACAGCGACAAGCTCGCCAGCGTGAACCCGTTCAGCAAGGTGTACGACGAGGTGTGGACCGCGGGCCGCGCGGGCCGCGACCGCTACGCCATAGCCGATGTCGGCGTCCGCGACGACGACATCGTGGAGGTCGGCCGCCCCCAGCTGGCGCCGATCAGGACCCGGCAGGCCGTGCCCGAGGGCACCGCCGAGGGACGCTGCCCCACGGTGCTGTACGCGCCCACCTGGGAGGGATGGGACGGCGACCCGGGCAACACCTCGCTCGTGCTCGCCGGCGAGAACATCGTGAAGAAGCTGGTGAAGGCCGACCCGCCGGTCCGCGTCCTCTACAAGGCGCACCCGTTCACCGGCACCGTCAGCAAGGAGGCCGCCGCCGCGCACCGGCGCGTCGTCGCCCTGGTCGAGAAGGCCGCCGCCGCGCGTGCCGCCGACGCCCGCTTCACCGTCGACACGGCCGACCAGGCGAAGGCCAAGGCCGAACTGGCCCGTATCGAGACCCGCCTCGCCGAGCTGTCCGGCCCCGCGGGCGACCGGGGCGACGAGGCCGAGGCCACGCGTGACGGCGTGGTCGACATCGCCAAGCACGAGGAGATCGCCCGGCTGCGGGCCGAGTGGAACGACGCGTACTGGCGCTCCTTCCCCGCCTGGGAGCACCGTGTCATCACGGGCGCCGAGCCGCGCCTGTACGACTGCTTCAACGTCTCCGACGCGATGGTCTCCGACATCTCCAGCGTGGTCTCCGACTTCATCGCGAGCGGCAAGCCGTACGCGGTCACGGACTCCGCCGAGCTGGGGGTCGAGGAGTTCAAGCGGCAGAACACCGCCGTGCGCGCCGCGGTGATCCTCTCCAACAGCGCCGCGGAGCTGGGCGAACTGCTGGACGCGGTCCGCGACCCGGCCGCCGACGCCCTGGCGGAGGACCGCAAGGAGCTGAAGCAGTACCTGCTCGGCCCGGACGACCCGACGTCCATCGAGCAGTTCAACACCGCGGTGGCGAACCTGACGCTCAAGGCCGACACCCGCAACCTCGGCCAGGAGTCCCGGGCCGCCGCGGCCGGTACCCCCGGCGCGGACGAACTGTCGGACGCGCTGTCGGCGCAGCCGCCCACCGCGTGAAAAGGCCGCCGCCCGTGGTGTGAAACGGGTGAGAAGGGCCCGGTTTTCGAGGAGTGATCCTCGAAAACCGGGCCCTTTTACGTACGTTCATGTGTCCGTACCTGTCCGTTCGCCATGTGAACTGAGCCACGAAAACCCGGTCATAGGGCAACCGCTTGCCCGGGTCGACCGTCTTTTCAGGTAGCGAATGAGGCGATACGGGGGAAATATCCCGTTGACGAGGGGGAAATAGTGACCGTTACGCAGCCTGATGTGAGCGTCGTCATCGGGGCGTACGAAGCGATGCCGTATCTGGTCGAGTGCCTGGCGTCCGTCGAGGCACAGACCATCGACCCGGAGCGCATCGAGGTCATCGCGGTGGACGACGGCTCCACCGACGGGTCGGGGGAGTACCTGGAGGAGTTCGCGGCCCGCGTGGCGATGTCGGTCACGGTGATCCGGCAGGACAACTCCGGGGGCCCCAGCGGCCCGCGCAACGTCGGCCTGGGCAAGGCCACCGGTCGCTATGTCTTCTTCCTCGACGCCGACGACCGGCTCGGCCCTCAGGCCCTGGAGCGGATGGTCGCGATGGCCGACCGCAACGGCACGGACGTGGTCCTCGGCCGCGTCGAGGGCATCAACCGCAAGCCGCCGCAGTCGATGTGGGGCAAGACCCTCGACCGCACCGACGTCTACTCCTCCAACATCAAGTTCACGCTGAGCGCGCAGAAGCTGTTCCGCCGTGAGCTCCTGGAGCGGCACGGCATGCGCTTCGACGAGTCCCTGTGGACCGGCGAGGACGCGCTGTTCACGATGGAGGCGTATCTGCGGGCGAACGGCGTCTCCGTGCTCGCCGACCACACCTGCTACTACCTGGTGGGCCGCGAGGACGGCAAGCACGTCACGAAGAGCGGGGGCTACACCCTGCGCTTCGACTCCGCGCGCGCCCTGATGAACCTGATCGCCGAACTCGTCCCCGCCGGGGACAAGCGCGACATGCTCCTGGTGCGCCCCTTCCTGATCACCCTGCTGCCGCAGTTCGGTCCGAAATACCTCACGGACAGCGAAAAGGTACGGCGGCACAAGTTCGAGCTGGCGAAGCCGCTGATGGAGGAGTTCTGGAGCGAGGGCGTCGCAGGCCGCCTCAAGGTCGAGGAGCGGCTGCGGCTGCACCTGGTCGCCGAGCAGCAGCCCGAACTCCTCGTCCCCGTCGTGGAGTTCGTGAAGGCGAAGAAGCAGGCGGCGGCCCTGCTGGAGAAGAAGGGCCGGGAGGTCTACCTGGCCTACCCGCACTTCCGCGACGCGAAGGCCGCCATACCCGACTCCGTCTACCTCGCCGCGCCCCGCGAGGCCCGCGCCTGCCCCGGCTACCGCGAACACTCCATCGGTTCGGTTCTGAAGCGGGCGGTACGGAAGGCGCGCCGGGTGCTGAAGGCGCGGGCGGGCGCGGGCGGGACACGCACCCCGGGCGGGACTGCCGCGGCGGCCTGACGGCCGGGCGGACTGTCGGCCGGTCGGACTCTCGGCCGTTTGTTCACTGCGCATCGCTTGACCAAGTGAGCCGTGCTGCCCGTCCGGGGACTGGACCGGCGCGCGGGACCCGGTCCCCTTCGCGTAGATTGCCGGGCGGGGGAGCCTGAGCGTGCGAGGGGACGGAAGAACAAGGTGGCAGGGGCAAGGCAGGCCGTGAGCGAGGCCCGCAGGATCGTCGTCAAGGTGGGTTCCTCATCGCTGACCACCGCATCCGGCGGTCTGGACGCCGACCGGGTCGACGCGCTCGTCGACGTCCTCGCCAAGAGCCGCAGCGGCGGGGAGAAGGAGATCGTCCTGGTCTCCTCAGGCGCCATCGCCGCGGGGCTCGCACCGCTGGGCCTGCGCCGCCGCCCCAGGGACCTCGCGCGTCAGCAGGCCGCGGCCAGCGTCGGCCAGGGCCTCCTCGTCGCCCGCTACACCGCCTCCTTCGCCCGCTACGGCGTCCGGGTCGGCCAGGTGTTGCTCACCTCCGACGACATGAGCCGTCGCGCCCACCACCGCAACGCCTCCCGCACCCTCGACAAACTGCTCGCGATGGGCGCGTTCCCGATCGTCAACGAGAACGACACCGTCGCCACCGACGAGATCCGGTTCGGCGACAACGACCGCCTGGCCGCCCTCGTCGCCCACCTGGTCCACGCCGACCTGCTGGTGCTGCTGTCCGACGTCGACGGCGTGTACGACGGCGATCCGAGCAAGCCCGGCACCTCGCGGATAGCCGAGGTACGCGGGCCCGAGGACCTCGCGCACGTCGAGATCGGCAGCGCGGGCAAGGCCGGCGTCGGCACCGGCGGCATGGTCACCAAGGTCGAGGCGGCCGGGATCGCGGCCGCCGCCGGCATCCCCGTCGTCCTGACCAGCGCGATCCACGCCGCCGAGGCTCTGCACGGTGGTGACACCGGCACCTACTTCCACCCCGCCGGCAAGCGCTCCGCCGACCGGCTGCTGTGGTTGCAGCACGCGTCCACCCCGCAGGGCTCCCTCACGCTGGACGACGGGGCGGTGCGGGCGGTCGTCGAGCGGCGCAAGTCGCTGCTGCCGGCCGGGATCGCCGCCGTGGAGGGCGAGTTCGTCGCCGGGGACCCGGTCGAGCTGCGGGACGCCGAGGGCCGCGCGGTGGCCCGCGGCCTCGTGAACTTCGACGCCAAGGAGATCCCCCAACTGCTGGGCCGCTCCACCCGGGAACTGGCCCGCGAACTGGGCCCGGCCTACGAGCGCGAGGTCATCCACCGCGACGACCTGGTGCTCCTGCATCCCTGACGCACTCCAGGCGGCTGCATCCACTTGGGGGCGACCCTCGGGACCCCGGCTCCTGCGTTCTCCCCGGGGGGAGGGCGTCGGGGCTGCTGGTTGGCGGTTTCTCTGGATAGGGCGTTGGGGGGGAGCGGGGGCTGTTGGTCGGTGTTTTCTCCCGGGGAGGGCGTGGGGCTGCTGGTCGTTGTTTCTTCCGGGGGAGGGCGTCGGGGCTGTCGGCTGCTGCTTTCTCCGGGGGACAGTCCCGGGCACCGGACGCTGCTTTCTCCCGGAAGACGCCCTGCGGCTCCCGGCTGACTGCATTGCCTCCGGGGACGCCCTCCGGCTCTCGGCCGACTGCGTCTCCGGGGGATGCCCTCCGGCTCTCGGGCGGCTGCGTTCCCCCAGGGGGACACCCCTCGCCCGGCCGACTGCGTTGCCTCCAGGGGACGTCCTCCGGCTTCCGGCCGACTGCGTTCCCTCCGGGCCACCCCCCCGGGGGCCCCGGCCTACTGTCTTCCCCCAGGGGACACCACCGGCCCCCGGCCGACTCCGCAGCCCTCGAGCGGCCGCCCCCGGCCCCCGGCCGGCTCCGTCCCCCACGGGACCCCTGACCCCCGGCTGGCTGCGTTGCCTCCGGGGGATGCCCTCAGGCTTCTGGCTGGCTGCGTTGCCTCCGGGGGATGCCCTCAGGCTTCTGGCTGGCTGCGTTGCCTCCGGGGGATGCCCTCAGGCTTCTGGCTGGCTGCGTTGCCTCCGGGGGATGCCCTCAGGCTTCTGGCTGGCTGCGTTGCCTCCGGGGGATGCCCTCAGGCTTCCGGCCGACTGCCTTCCCTCCGGCGGCACCCCCCGGCCCCGGCCAACTGCCTCCCCCCTGGGGACACCCCGGCCCCGGCCGACTCCGCAGCCTCAAGAGGCACCCCCGGCCCCCGGCCGGCTCCGTCCCCCACGGGACCCCTGACCCCCGGCCGAATGTCTCCCGCCGAGACACCCCCCCGACCCCGCCCGGCCGAAAACAGGGGGAACGCCCTGAAAATCGGCCCGTCCTGAGGTGGACGTTCCGCAAAACCGCCCCACGAGCCCTTGCGGCCTGCTCAACTTTGTCTCAGGGATACATTCCGCACGTCCGCCAGTCGATCACTGCGTGAAGGAGGCCGTCGTGAGACGAGTGCGCCCTGGGGCGGCGGCGTCCCGCGACGGCGCCCCCTCCCGCGCGGCCGGCGAGGAGCGCGCCCTGACCAGCGTCGCGGCCGGCGACCGGTACGAGGAGCCAGCCGACCTGCCGCGCCTGTGGCATGTCACCCTCAGCGTCTCCGGCGAGGAGGCCCCCCTGCAGGAGGTGCGGCGCGGCCTCGAGCAGCTCGCCCACGACCACCCCTTTCTGCTGACCAGCCGGTACGCGGGCGACCACGCGGAGATCCGCTACTGGGAGGAGGCCCGCGACCTGCACGACGCGGCCGCCGTCGCCCTGCGCCTGTGGGGCGAGCACCGCCAGACCGCCAAGCTGCCGCCCTGGGAGATCGTCGGCCTGGAGGTCATCGACCGCGAGACCTACCACCAGCGCATCGCGGAGGGGTACGGCCCACTGCCCGCGACACCGGTCGGCGTGCACCCCTATTGATCCCACCACGGACCGTAACCAGTAATTGAGAAACCCTCACGGCGAGCAACCACATCCGCGAGAGCGGCGCCGGTTTAGGCGCAAAAGGGCGCGTCTCGGGGTTTGGAATGCGCGGTGGACGGGCCCGTCCGGCGCACTACCCTTCCCTCATGACCACGCTTTCGCCGTACGACTCCATGTCCCCGGTCAACCGGGCCGCCTACCGCGCCAAGGCCGCCGCCGCCGACCTCGCCCCGCTGCCGCGCGCGGTCAAGGACGACGCGCTGGCCGCCATCGCGGACGCCCTGGAGGTCCGTACGAGCGAGATCGTCGAGGCCAACGCCAAGGACATCGCCAAGGCCCGTGAGGCCGGCACCAGCGAGGCCATCATCGACCGGCTGACGCTCACCCCGGAGCGGGTGCGTGCCATCGCCTCGGACGTGCGTGACGTCGTCGCCCTGCCCGACCCGGTCGGCGAGGTCGTCCGCGGCTCGACCCTCCCGAACGGCATCGACCTGCGCCAGGTCCGCGTCCCGCTCGGAGTCGTCGGCATCATCTACGAGGCCCGCCCGAACGTCACCGTCGACGCCGCGGCCCTCTGCCTGAAGTCCGGCAACGCGGTCCTGCTGCGCGGCTCGGCCTCCGCCTACGAGTCGAACACCGCCCTCGTCCGGGTCATCCGGGACGCCGTCGGCGGCGCCGGACTGCCCGCCGACGCCGTACAGCTCGTACCCGGAGAGGGCCGTGAGAGCGTGCGCGAGCTGATGAGGGCCCGGGGTCTCGTCGACGTGCTGATTCCCCGGGGCGGCGCCTCGCTCATCCAGACCGTCGTCTCGGAGTCCATCGTCCCGGTCATCGAGACCGGCACCGGCAACTGCCACGTCTACGTCGACGCCCACGCCGACCTCGACATGGCGATCGACATCCTGATCAACTCCAAGGCCCAGCGGGTCAGCGTGTGCAACGCCGCCGAGACCCTCCTCGTCCACCAGGACATCGCCCCCGAGTTCCTGCCGCGCGCCCTGGACGCCCTCGCCGAGGCCGGCGTGACAGTGCACGCCGACCCGCGCGTGCTGGCGTACGCCAAGGACTCCAAGGCGACCGTCGTCGAGGCGACGCCGGAGGACTGGGACACCGAGTACCTCTCCTACGACATCGCCGCCGCCGTCGTCGACTCCCTGGACAAGGCCGTCGAGCACATCCGGCTGTGGACCTCCGGTCACACCGAGGCGATCGTGACGACCTCCCAGCAGGCCGCCCGCCGCTTCACCCAGCTCGTCGACTCCACCACCGTCGCCGTGAACGCCTCCACCCGCTTCACCGACGGCGGCCAGTTCGGTTTCGGTGCGGAGATCGGCATCTCCACGCAGAAGCTGCACGCGCGCGGCCCGATGGGGCTGCCGGAGCTGACGAGCACGAAGTACATCGTCACCGGCGACGGGCACATCCGGCGCTGAGGCCGCGCCCTCCCGGGCGGGTGTGCGCACGAGAGGTGTCTCACAAGGCGGATGAATTTCCATACCGTCTGCCCAAATTGACCCCCCAGGTCTACTCTGGATCCCGTGCCGGAGGACGTGGGGGGCACGCCGTTCCCTGACGGCTGGGAGCCCGACGACGACCACGACCGCGGGGTGTCGGACGAAGAGTTCGCCTCCGTGGTCTTCGACGAGGCCTTCGTACGGGCGGCCGTGGTGCACGAGCCGACCGCCGTCGAACGCCTCCTTGCCGCCGCCCAGGCGAGAGCGGAGGCCTCCGAGGCGGAAGCGCGCCGGGCCCACGGCAGGGGCGAGCGGTACGAGGAGGGATACGAACCCTCCGGTTTCGGCCATGATCCCGAGCTCGACGACCCGGACGACACCGACATCCTGGAAGGCCGCTACGGCACCCCGAGGGGGTACGGCAAGCAGGTCCGCTGGCACCGCCCCGTCGCCTGGATGCTCGCCCTCGTGATGGGCATAGGCATGGTCGCGCTGGCCTTCACCGCGGTCTACCGCGGCGCCTCCTCGGGCAGCCGGGACCAGGTGCCGCCGCCCGCCTCGACCGGCCTGGAACAGGGCAGCGCGGCGCCGCCCTCCGCCTCCGCCGACAACTCCCAGCCGGCGCTCTCGGTCATCCCGCCGACCCCCTGAGCGGCGGCGCGAACGCCCCCTTCGCGCTCACTTTCGAAGCTGGTGAGAACCTGTCAGAACTTGTCGTGTACCAGGGCGTTTACCGGGCCTTCCGGAGACCTACCCTGAATATATGGGAGGGCCTGGAGACCCACCTGAGGGGACACCCGACGGCGCCCCCAGCGGTGGAGGAGAGGATGAATACCGATCCGTCGTCTTCGACGAGTCGTTCGTCCGCGCTGCCCGCCTCCAGGAGTTCTCCGCGCAGGAGCGCATGGCCGACCACACGCCCGCCGTGCGCCGCCGCCCGCCGCTGCGCAGAGGCCTGTCCCGGCAGGCGCTGGTCCTGGTCCTGCTGATAGCGGTGGCCTTCGGCACCGCTGTCTACATGGGTGTACGGCACCCCTACCAGAGCCCCGCCGCCCGGCAGCCCGTCGAGCCCCTGCGGATGACCGTCATACCGCTCTCCCCACAGGGCAAGGTGCCGGGCGCGGCCGATCCCGAGTACCTGTACGCGCACAGTCCCGCCGCGCAGTTCCGCGTCGGCGCCGAGGGCATACCGCTGCCCGCCGCACGCCGCACCGCGCACTTCTCGGACAGCCAGGTGGTGGCCGCCCTGACCACCGCCAAGGACTACATAGTCCGTTCCTCGCTCTACCCCGAGGTGCTCAGCAGCCAGGACGTCCGCGCCGCACGCGTCCTGCTCGACGGCAGCCAACTCGACCAGTTCGACCAGAGTTTCGAGCACCCGACGGCCGACGGCCGGCATCAGCCCACCGGATGGCTGGTTCGCTTCGACCAGACCCGCGCCCAGCTCGCCGACCGCAGGATCCGGGTCCAGGGCACACTGCAGGCCGCCGAGACCGACTCCGCCACCCTCGAGGTCACCGCCGACCACACCTTCGTGTACGCGCTGAAGCCGACCGGCGCCGACGCCAAGGCCCAGGCCTCCCTGTTCACCGTCCGGCGCGAGCTGCACTTCCGCTTCGACCGCGACGACCTGCGCCTGCACCAGGCCCAGCTGGTCATCTCCTACGTCCAGGCCGGCCCCCTGTCCTGCGCCGAGGACTCCACGAACCACTTCCACCCGCTGCTGGCCGGACAGACGGCCAAGGCGGGCGGCCCCGCAGGCACCGACCCCTACGCCACGGGCGGCGCCACGGCCCTCTGCGGCTCGCTGGCGACGAGCGCGCAGCCCAAGGTGTGAGCGACCGGCGGGGCGTCGCCGTCCCCGCCGGCCTCGAACCGTCGGGTCAGCCCTCGTCCCGCGGCGGCGTGTCCGTGGGCGGCTCGTCCCGCGGCGGCTGCTCCTGCGAGGGAGCCGAGCTCGTGAAGCCGTCGAACCCGCGCCGCACCCGCCCGCCGATGCCCCCGGCCCCGCCGGCGATGTCGCTGACCAGCTTCATCAGCGGGTCCTTGGAGCTCTTCACATTGCTGGCGTAGCTCGCCGCGGACTCCCGGAACGAGTCCGAGACCGAGGTGTCCTTGTCCTCGCTGCGCCGCGGGTAGTGGCCGTCCATGATCCGCTGGTAGTCCCGGGACTCGGACCACTTCTTCAGCTCGGCCGCCCGGATGGTGGTGAACGGGTGGGACCGCGGCAGCAGGTTAAGGATCTTCAGCACGGAGTCGCGCAGGTCGCCGCCCTCCTCGTACTCCTCGGCCTGCTTGAGGAACGCGTCCACGTTCATCTCGTGCAGATGGTTGCCGCCCGCGATCTTCATCAGGCCGCGCATCGAGGCCTGCAGATCCTGGCCGGCCAGCAGTCCCGCCCGGTCGGCGGACAGCTCCGACTTGCGGAACCACTCGCGCAGCGCCGTCACGATCGCCATGATCGCGATCGTGCCCAGCGGGATCCAGGCGACCCGGACCGCCAGGTTGGTCAGGAACAGCAGGATCGTGCGGTACACCGCGTGCCCGGACAGGGCGTGGCCCACCTCGTGGCCGACGACCGCCCGCATCTCCTCCTCGTCGAGCAGCTCGACGAGCCCGGTGGTGACGACGATGATCGGCTGATCCAGGCCGATGCACATCGCGTTCGGCTGCGGGTCCTGGTTGACGTACATCGGCGGGACCTTCTCCAGGTCCAGGATGTAACAGGCGTCCCGCAGCATGTCGTTGAGGTGCGCGAACTGCTGGTCCGAGACGCGCACCGAGTCGGACAGGAACAGCAGCCTGAGGCTGCGCTCGGGCAGCAGCCCGCTGAGCGCCTTGAAGACCGTGTCGAAGCCGCTCAGCTTGCGCAGCGCCACCAGCGCGGAGCGGTCCGCCGGGTGTTCGTACGCACGCGAGGAGATCCCCGGGAAGCGCCTGCGCTGCCTGCTCGGTACGTTCTCGTGTCCGTTGTGCTCGTGGTGGCCGTCGTCGGACATGTTCTCCCCCATGTGCGTGTAGTGGCCCTTTGCGGACCCTTGTGCGGCCCTTTGCGCCCCCGAAGCGAGCCCCAGCCTAGGCGGAGTTACCGTGGACGGGCACTACACCGAAGGAGTCCATCAGCCATGGAGCACACCCCCGCAGCCGCCTGGCTCGCCGAGGCCACGAGCGCCGCCCAGCACCAAGGGCCGGGGAATCTGCTCCGGGTCGTACTCATCGTGATGATGGCGGGTTGTGCGCTGACCGGGTGGTTCCTGTTGCGGGGCTACAAGCAGAAGGACGACTGACGACCGCCCGGGGTTCCCGACAGCGGAGTCGGGGTGATCGCCGCGCAGGCCCCCGCTTACGATGGGCCGACATCTTTATCCCGCCCTCCCCCACTCTCGACTTCGCTCGAGCGGGGGGACCCTCATCGGATAGGTCCTGCCGAGATGAGCTTCCACAGCGCCGCAGCCCAGTTGGTCACCCTCGCCGCAGAGGGCGAGGAGCACGGCGGCAACCACGAGAGCCTCAGCCCCTACGTCACCGGCGGCGGAGCCCTGTTCATCCTGCTGCTCCTGCTGTGGATCACCACCCGTTTCAACCGCGACCGCTGAGGCACCCGGTGCCCATAGCCGGGCACTCCGGGCATCCTCGGGCCGGTGCCCTCAGGCCGGGCCGGTAGGGTCTGCACGCATGGGAGAGCAGGACATGCCTACCGGTCCGGCGAAGGACGCGGCGATCGGCACGGAACCCCGCCCGACGAGCGGCCTCGGCAACGGGCCGTCGAACCCGGGCAAGCGCCGCCTGGGCGTCATGGGCGGAACGTTCGACCCGATCCACCACGGGCACCTCGTGGCGGCCAGTGAGGTCGCCGCGCAGTTCCACCTGGACGAGGTGGTGTTCGTCCCGACCGGACAGCCCTGGCAGAAGTCCCACCGCCATGTCTCCCCGGCCGAGGACCGCTATCTGATGACGGTCATCGCGACCGCCGAGAACCCGCAGTTCTCGGTGAGCCGTATCGACATCGACCGCGGCGGCCCCACCTACACGGTCGACACCCTGCGCGACCTGCGTGCGCTCAACCCCGACACGGACCTGTTCTTCATCACCGGCGCCGACGCCCTCGCCCAGCTGCTGACCTGGCGCGACAGCGAGGAACTGTTCTCCCTCGCGCACTTCATCGGGGTCACCCGCCCCGGCCACCACCTGACCGACCACGGTCTCCCGGAGGGCGGTGTCTCTCTCGTGGAGGTTCCCGCACTGGCCATCTCCTCCACCGACTGCCGTGCGAGAGTCGTCAAGGGAGACCCCATCTGGTACATGGTGCCGGACGGAGTCGTGCGCTACATCGACAAGCGCGAGCTGTACCGCGGCGAGTGAGCCGAGAGGGGCACCGGTGAACGACCGATACGACGCGGGCTACGGCGGCGACCACGAGGACCAGTACGAACTCGTCGGCTACGACGAGTACGGCCGGCCCGTCTACCGGCAGACCACGCCTCAGCAGGCTCCCCAGCAGCCGTACGACCCGTACACGCAGCAGCAGGGCTACGGGTACGACCCCTACGCCACCGGCAGCCAGCAGCCGGTCCCCCAGCAGTACGACCCCTACGGCACGGGCCAGCAGCCGCCCGTGCCCTCCTACGACCCCTACGGCACCGGTTCGCACCACAGCGGTGCGCCCGGGGCGCCGTACGACCCCTACGGGCAGGCCGCGGCCAGTGGTCAGCAACCCCGGGTCGTCGCCGAGCAGACCGCCTACATTCCGCAGCAGGCCGGCCCGGCGGAGCCGGCCCAGAGCGAGAAGGCGCCGCCCCGGCCCGACCGGGACTACCGCACCGAGCAGTTCGCTTTCGTCGAGGACCCCGACGCCGAGTCCGAAGACGTCATCGACTGGCTGAACTTCACCGAGAACCGCACCGAGCGCCGCGAGGAGGCCAAGCGCCGCGCCCGCAGCCGCATGATCGCCCTCGTCGTGGTCCTGGCGCTGGTCGCGGTCGGCGGCGTCGGCTACCTCTGGTACGCAGGGAAGCTGCCGGGCCTGTCGTCGCCCGACTCCAAGAAGGGCGGCACCGCGACGGCCGCGGGCGCCCAGAACCGCGACGTGATCGTGGTCCACCTGCACAACACCAAGAAGGGCGGCACCTCCACGGCGCTGCTCGTCGACAACACCACCACCAAGCAGGGCACCACCGTCCTGCTGCCCAACTCACTTGCCCTGACGGACGACGACGGCAACACCTCCACCCTCGCCAAGTCGGTCGAGGGCGACGGCTCCTCCGGCACCCGCGACGCCCTCGACACGGTGCTCGGAACCAACATCGAGGGCACCTGGCGGCTGGACACCCCCTACCTGCAGAACCTGGTCGACCTCATCGGCGACATCGACGTCGACACCAACGCCGACGTACCCGACCCGGACGCGACCAAGAAGGGCAGCGCGCCCCTCGTCCACAAGGGCAAGGACCAGACCCTCAGCGGCAAGATGGCCGTCGCCTACGCCACCTACCGTGCCTCCGGCGAGGCCCAGAACGCCCAGCTGGAGCGGTTCGGCCAGGTCATGCAGGCCACGCTGCGCAAGCTGTCCTCCGACCCGACGGTGGCGACCACCACCGTGCAGACGCTGGCGCAGATCCTGGACCCCTCCCTGACCGACAAGGACCTCGGCACCTTCCTCGCCAAGCTCGCCGACCTCGCCAAGGGCGGCGACTACAAGACCGCCCTGCTGCCCGTCCAGAACGACGGCACGCTGAGCGAGCAGGCCAGTGCCAGTGTCGTCAAGGACGTCCTCGGTGGCACCGCGAAGAGCCCCGACCAGGGCGCCGCGGTCCGGGTCTCCGTGCAGAACGCCAGCGGTGTGAAGGACAACACAGAGAAGGCCCGCGTCGTCCTTCTCAACGGCGGCTTCACCTTCCTGGAGGGCGGCACCGCCTCGGCCTCGTCGGCCACGTCCAAGGTCGTCTACACCGACGCCGCCGACAAGGAGAACGCCGCCGAGGTCGCCAAGACCCTGGGCCTCCCCGCCGCCTCGGTCACCAAGGGCAAGGTCACCGGCAACGCGAACGTCTCCGTGATCCTCGGCCAGAACTACAAGCCGTCGTCGTCCTAGCCGACCGGGCCGCCCCACGTGATCCGCCAATCACGTGGGGTGCTGTCGGCGGTCCGTGAGACCCTTGGTGTCAAGTGACCGCCGACCGAAAGCCTCGTAGTGACCGCGACTGACCGCTCCATCGAGCTCATCCACACCGCCGCTCAGGCGGCCGCCGACAAGCTCGCGCACGACATCATCGCCTACGACGTCAGCGACGTCCTGTCGATCACGGACGCCTTCCTGCTGGCCTCCGCACCCAACGACCGCCAGGTCAAGTCGATCGTCGACGAGATCGAGGAGCGGCTCCAGAAGGAGCTCGGCGCCAAGCCGGTGCGCCGCGAGGGCGACCGCGAGGCCCGCTGGGTCCTGCTCGACTACGTCGACATCGTCGTCCACGTCCAGCACAGCGAGGAGCGTGTCTTCTACGCCCTGGAGCGGCTGTGGAAGGACTGCCCCGAGCTGGAGCTGCCCGCCGACGCGAAGGCCACCCGCGGCAAGGCCGAGGAGCACGCCAAGCTGCAGGCTGCCGAGGAGGCGGCCGACCTGGGCGGTGAGTGGTGATGAGCGCCACCGGTGAGGTGTCCGCCGGCCGGGCAGGCCGCGGCCGCCGCGTCATCCTGTGGCGCCACGGCCAGACCTCCTGGAACGTGGAGCGCCGCTTCCAGGGCACCACGGACGTCGCACTCACCGAGGCGGGCCTCGCCCAGGCCCGCCGCGCTGCGCGGCTGCTCGTCTCCCTCAAGCCCGACGCGATCGTCGCCTCCGACCTCCAGCGCGCCGCGCACACCGCGGCCGAGCTCGCCGTGCTCACCGGCCTGGACGTCACCCACGACGAGGGCCTGCGCGAGACCTACGCGGGCGTCTGGCAGGGGCTGACGCACCAGGAGATCATCGAGCGCTACGGCGACGAGTACGCCGCGTGGAAGCGCGGTGAGCCGGTCCGACGGGGCGGCGGCGAACTGGAGACCGAGGTGGCCGAGCGCGCCGCCCCCGTGGTGCTGAGGCACGCCGAGAAGCTCCCCGACGACGGCACGCTCGTCGTGGTCAGCCACGGCGGGACGATCCGCACCACCATCGGACGCCTCCTGGGCCTGGAGGCCCGCCACTGGGAGAGTCTGGGCGGTCTCTCCAACTGCTGCTGGTCCGTCCTGGGCGAGGGCGCCCGCGGCTGGCGCCTGCTGGAGCACAACGCCGGCACGCTCCCGGAGCCGGTGCTCGGCGACGACGACTGACGCCCCGGCGGTCCGCACACCCGGATTTCACTTTCCGGCAGGTCGCAGGCTAGAGTTCTACTCGTTCGCCCCGCCGAGCGGGACGCGACAACGTGCGGCTCCGCCGCATGGCGAGGGGCTATAGCTCAGTTGGTAGAGCGCCTGCATGGCATGCAGGAGGTCAGGAGTTCAATTCTCCTTAGCTCCACAGATCGGTCGACGAAGATCCCGTCCCCACAGGGGACGGGTTTTTTCGTGTTCCGGCACCGGCTTGAGTCACTTCGGCCGCGGAGGCGTATACCTCTGCGGAGGCGCCGTGTCCGGACTGGTACTGAGGCGTCGCTGACCGTATTGGTCCGGCCGTGGCAGAATCAAACGGCCGGAAGGGGGCGCGGCCCGACGGGAGGGAGCAGTGATGCCTGCGAGCATCCTCGAGGAGGTCGGCCACCTCCTCGAAGCGGCGTCGACACGGGACACGGTCACCCGTCTGAGCTGCCCTTCCTGCGGTTCCGTCCATGTCGCCCAAGTCCTCGGTGACAACGGCGGAATCTCCTACGTGTGCACGGCCTGCGGCCACAGCTGGAGCTGATCGATGGGTGCACACAGGCGAAAGTGCGACTGGTGCGGCAGCGGTACGCCGATCGTCCGCGACATGGAGCCGGTCAACCCCGACTACCAGTACTGGTGCGAGGAATGCGCGCGGGCGCTGATCATAAAGGGCGACCCGATCGAGACGTACCGCGAGCTGGAGGGCGAGCCGATCTACGGCCGCCTCCTGGAGGAGCACTGCACGCTCAAGCGGTTCTACTCCTTCGTCACCGCTTGACGCCGTCGGCCCTGCCCGGGGCCGACGGAAACGATTTGGTGTTCCACCCGGTGGACCGTGTAATGTTGGCGTCGCCGCCGGGGGAAACCCCGGAGGACCAAGCAAGGGGCTATAGCTCAGTTGGTAGAGCGCCTGCATGGCATGCAGGAGGTCAGGAGTTCAATTCTCCTTAGCTCCACAATCAAGATCCCGCCAGATCATTTCGATCCGGCGGGATCTTCGTGTTTTCGGGGGCAGTTGAACGGGAGGGGGGCCGTCCGGTGGTGCGGGCGGCCCCCCTCCTGACGTCGGCTCAGCGGCCCAGCGCGCGCCGCCCGCGGCCCTGCGACAGCACCGGCAGGTTGCGGGAGGGCGCCCGGTCCCGGGGTGTCTCCTCCTCGATGCGCAGGGCGAGCGCCGGGCAACGGCGCACCGCGCGCAGGGCCTTGGCCTCCGCGTAGCGCGGCACCTGCGCCTGGGCGACGGTCGGGAAGCCGTCGGCGCCGAGTTCGAAGACCTCCGGGAGGATGTCCGCGCACAGACCGTGGCCGCGGCACAGGGTCCAGTCGACGTAGATCTTCTGACGGGCGGGACCGTTCTCCACGGGCTCTGAGCCGCCCGGGATGCCCGTGGGCATCTGGCCGCCCTCGAAGAGCGGCAGAACGCCCTCCACGGGCCGTCCGCAGCCGTTTCCGAGGACGTGCGCGGCCAGGTCGTCGGTGAACGCCTTGATGGTCGACTCCAGGAACATCGCGGAGCCGTCCGGGTGCGAGCACGCGCCGCGCCGCTTCACGTTCTTGGCGACCTGCTTGAGCGCCTCCAGGGCGGCCGGGCCGCCGCCGCCCAGGATGTCGGCCATACCGCGCGCGGCGGCCGGCAGACCGAGGTAGCAGGGGCCGCACTGGCCCGCGCTCTCCTCGGCCAGCCACTGCGCCACGCGCAGTGACTCGCCCAGCGGGCAGGTCTCCTGACTGATCGGCAGGATCGCGCCGGCGCCGAGTGCACCACCCACCGCGTCCAGGGAGTTGCGGGAGACGATCGCCTCGTTGACCGTCGCCGCGTCGATCCACTTGCCGTGGTAGCCGCCCGTCAGCACGCCCTGGGGGACCGGCGGGGCGCCGGCGAGCTGGAGGACGTAGCGCAGCGGGACGCCCGTGGGGACCTCGATCACCATGGGGCGGGCTACCGCGCCGGAGACGGTCAGCATGACGGTGCCCGGCTCGTCGTACAGACCGGTGTTGCCGTAGCGCTCCGGGCCGATGCGGGCGGCGATCGCCAGCTGGGCGAAGGTCTCGGCGTTCGACAGCAGGGTCGGTGCACCGCCGACGCCGTTCTGGGATGCGCTGACCTTGCGGCCGGGCGGGATCGCCGGGCCGCCGTCGATGGAGCGGATCAGCGAGGCCGCCGCTCCGGTCACCATGCGGATGGGGTTGCGCTGCACGCGCGCGCGTAGAACCGATCGGCGGCCGTTGCTCAGGCCGCGTTCGGCGAGCGCGGCCTCCATCGAGCGCTGTGTCGACTCACGGGTGACCCCCACCACGAGCGTGCGGGCACCCAGCGCCTCCGCGACCAGCAGAGCGCCGTCCAGGATGAGGTGCGGGGCACGGTTGATCAGCACCGTGTCCTTGCGGCAGGCCGGCTCGTCCTCGCTTCCGTTGACGACGACGACCGGCCGTACACCGCGCTTGATCGCCGCTTCGGCGACCGAGCGCAGCTTCTTGTGGAAGGGGAAGCCCGCGCCGCCGCGGCCCTTCAGGTTGATGTTCTCGGCGAGCTTCGCGAGCTGCTCGCCGCCCAACGGTTCGAGCGGGCCGTGCACCTTGAGGTGCATGGGCAGATCGAGTCTTTCGACAAGGTCGAAGCCAGACGTGAGCTGCGGAAGTCCGACCACGCGGACTTCTGGGACGTCGGGCAGGGCCTCGTTCACCTATAGCCTCCGGAAGGCGTGTTCCAAGGTTCGCCCGAACCCGGTGCATCGAACGAGGCACCGGGCGTTGGTTCACTGGCGGGACCGCTGTTGTACGTGTCGTTCGGGTTGTACGTGCCGTAGAGGGTGTTCGTCTCACCGGTGTCGTACATGTCACTTCCGCCGTACCCGGCGGCGCCCGGATTGCCATAGGCCGGGATGTTGTATCCGGTGTCCTGCATCGGGTCCCCGCCTGTGCCCGGACTGCCATAGGCCGGGATGTTGTATCCGGTGTCCTGCATCGGGTCGTACGCCGACGGGGGCGCCTCGCCGACCGGCGGGGGCGTGGGGACGGGCCAGCTGCCGGAAGTACTGCCGCCGCCCTCCATGCGCGGGATCGACTCCGTGGGCTGCATGTCCATGGGCAGGTCCATGCGGGCGGTCTGGTCGGCCCCATACTGCTGCTGGCCACGCTGCTGGGGCGTGACGGCGCGGTAGGCGGCCGCGAAGCCGCCCGCTGGCTCCGGGGTCATGGTGCGGGCGGCGGGAGCGTCGTAGAAGGGCGCCGCGGGCGTCGTCGTCGTGTCGGCGCGGGACGGCTTCGGCGCCCGCGCGTTCTCGTAGCCCGGCAGTGCGGAGGAGGTCTCGCCGACCCGTGCGCGGCTCGCTTCGAGCTCCTCGGCGCGGGCCGAGCCCGGCTCGTTGCCCAGGAGCGCGGCCAGCCGGTCCGCGACCTTGCGCTTGAAGGGGCGCGGGGCCGCCCGCAGGGCGAGCGCGCCGGCCACCGCGACCAGGCACAGCTCGTAGGAGATCATGAAGAACGGCTTCGCCGCGCGGCCCGCGAACAGGCCGTGGACCAGCGCCGAGCACCAGGCCGGGTAAGCCAGCGCGTGCATGGCGCGCCAGCGCGCCGCGACCGGCGCCGGGGAGGCGAACTGGTTGCGCAGGGCGCCGGTGATGCCCACGAAGATCATGAGCAGTCCGGCCAGCGAGCCGAGGCCGATGAGGCCCGCGCTGCCCTTGACGCCGAGGCTGAAGGGGATCAGCGCGGCGATCAGCACCGTGTGGTCCAGTGCCAGCTTGACGGTGATGTGCACCAGCAGGAACGCGATCGAGCCGACGGCCGTCACGCGGTGGATGCCCTGGGCCAGGATCCGCTGGCGGGTGTTCAGGATGAGCCGGTCCTGGGCCACCAGTCCCCAGATCACCGAGCAGGTGAGGCAGACGAGCGAGAGGACGCCCGCACCGAAGTTCAGGAACTGTTGCAGCCAGCCGCCTCCGAGGAGCACGACGACGGGTATGAGCAGCAGTACGACAGCCGACGCCACCCCATAGGCCGACCGGCCCGGTTTGGGGAGCGAGGTGTTACTACGACGAGGGTTCATGGGGGCAACTCCGAAGCAGTTCCGGGAAGGCGGTCCCGCTGCCGAACTCTAAGTGGCTCCATACCGATCGGTACGAGGTTTGAGTTATTGCGTTGTTATCTAAGGACAACGTGCTCGTTGCGATGTCCCGGTAATGGGTGTTACGCGAAGTAACTTTTGACCTTGGTCCAGCTTTTGTCGGGTGAGGACAGTGGTGCCAAGGAGCCATACGGAAGCGCGTCGCATCGTGCTCAAGTGCTGCGGTACCCTAACGCCATGCGTGCTGTACGCCTTCTGCTTAGCGGGCCGCGCTGATCAGTCCCGACCACCGGGCGAATCGGATGGTCGGAATCGGCGCGGCGTCCCCTCCTGTGCGAGGGGATTTTTCGTTTCTCGAACGACACGGCTGCTGGCAGAGACGATCGATGGAGCTTAAGGATCATGAGCGAGACGAACCCCGCTGCCGCCGCCGAGGCGGCAGCGCCGCACCGCTACACGGCCGCCGTCGCGGCCGAGATCGAAGCACGCTGGCAGGACTTCTGGGACGCCGAAGGCACCTATGCGGCGCCGAACCCCAAGGGTGACCTGGCCGGTGATCCCGCGGTCGTCGCCCGGCCCAAGAAGTTCATCATGGACATGTTCCCGTACCCCTCGGGTGCGGGCCTGCACGTCGGTCACCCCCTGGGGTACATCGCCACCGACGTCTTCGCGCGCTTCCAGCGCATGACCGGCCACAACGTCCTGCACACCCTGGGCTTCGACGCCTTCGGCCTGCCTGCCGAGCAGTACGCCGTGCAGACGGGCACGCACCCGCGGGTGTCCACCGAGGCCAACATCGAGAACATGAAGGCCCAGCTGCGCCGGCTGGGTCTGGGCCACGACAAGCGCCGGTCGTTCGCCACGATCGACCCGGACTACTACAAGTGGACCCAGTGGATCTTCCTGCAGATCTTCAACTCCTGGTACGACGACGAGGCGAACAAGGCCCGCCCGATCTCCGAGCTGATCGCCCAGTTCGAGACCGGTGAGCGCGCCGTACCGGGACACACACGCGCGTGGCACGAGCTGAGCGCCACGGAGCGTGCCGACGTCCTGGGCGACTTCCGCCTGGCATACGCCTCGGACGCGCCGGTCAACTGGTGCCCCGGCCTGGGCACCGTGCTGGCCAACGAGGAGGTCACCGCCGACGGGCGCTCCGAGCGCGGCAACTTCCCGGTCTTCAAGGCCAAGCTGCGCCAGTGGAACATGCGGATCACCGCGTACGCCGACCGGCTGCTGGACGACCTGGAGGCGCTGGACTGGCCCGAGGCCATCAAGCTGCAGCAGCGCAACTGGATCGGCCGCTCCGAGGGCGCCCGTGTCGACTTCCCGATCGACGGCGAGCGCATCACGGTCTTCACCACCCGCCCGGACACCCTGTTCGGCGCGAGCTACATGGTGCTGGCCCCCGAGCACCCGCTGGTCGAGAAGTTCACCCCGGCCGCCTGGCCCGAGGGCACCCACGAGGTGTGGACCGGCGGTCACGCGACGCCCGCCGAGGCCGTCGCGGACTACCGCGCGCAGGCGGCCTCGAAGTCCGACGTCGAGCGGCAGGCCGAGGCCAAGGACAAGACGGGCGTCTTCATCGGCGCGTACGCGACCAACCCGGTCAACGGCGAGCAGGTCCCCGTCTTCATCGCCGACTACGTCCTGATGGGCTACGGCACGGGCGCGATCATGGCCGTACCCTGCGGCGACCAGCGCGACTTCGAGTTCGCGCGCGCCTTCGAGCTGCCGATCCCCTGCATCGTCGAGCCGACCGACGGCCGCGGCACCGACACCTCGACGTGGGAGAACGCCTTCTCCGCGTACGAGGCGAAGATCATCAACTCGTCCCACGACGACATCTCCCTGGACGGCCTGGGCATCGTCGAGGCCAAGGCGCGCATCACCGAGTGGCTGGCGCGCAAGGGCATCGGCGAGGGCACCGTCAACTTCCGCCTGCGCGACTGGCTGTTCAGCCGCCAGCGCTACTGGGGCGAGCCCTTCCCGATCGTCTACGACGAGGACGGCATCGCCCACGCGCTGCCCGAGTCGATGCTGCCGCTGGAGCTGCCGGAGGTCGAGGACTACTCGCCGCGCACCTTCGACCCGGACGACGCGAACACGTCCCCGGAGACGCCGCTGTCCCGCAACGAGGACTGGGTCAACGTCACCCTGGACCTGGGCGACGGCCCGAAGCGGTACCGCCGCGAGACCAACACCATGCCCAACTGGGCCGGTTCCTGCTGGTACGAGCTGCGCTACCTGGACCCGCACAACAGCGAGCAGCTGGTCGACCCGGAGATCGAGCAGTACTGGATGGGCCCGCGCGAGGGCCAGCCGCACGGCGGTGTCGACCTGTACGTCGGCGGCGCCGAGCACGCCGTGCTGCACCTGCTGTACGCGCGCTTCTGGTCCAAGGTCCTGTTCGACCTGGGGCACGTCTCCTCCGCGGAGCCGTTCCACAAGCTGTTCAACCAGGGCATGATCCAGGCCTACGTGTACCGGGACAGCCGTGGCATCGCGGTGCCGGCCGCCGAGGTGGAGGAGCGCGAGGGCGCCTACTACTACCAGGGCGAGAAGGTCTCCCGGCTGCTGGGCAAGATGGGCAAGTCCCTGAAGAACGCGGTCACTCCGGACGAGATCGCTGCCGAGTACGGTGCCGACACACTGCGCCTGTACGAGATGGCGATGGGCCCGCTGGACGTGTCGCGGCCGTGGGACACGCGCGCGGTGGTGGGCCAGTTCCGGCTGCTGCAGCGGCTGTGGCGCAACGTCGTCGACGAGACGACCGGCGAGGTCACCGTCGTCGACACCGAGCCCGACGAGGAGACCCTGCGCGCCCTGCACAAGGCGATCGACGGCGTCCGCCAGGACCTGGAGGGCCTGCGCTTCAACACCGCCATCGCCAAGATCACCGAGCTGAACAACCACCTGACGAAGGCGGGCGGCGCGGTGCCGCGCTCCGTCGCCGAGGACCTGGTGCTGCTGGTCGCGCCACTGGCCCCGCACATCGCCGAGGAGCTGTGGCGCAAGCTGGGCCACACCGACTCGGTGGTTCACCAGGACCTGCCGGTCGCCGACCCGGCGTACGTGGTCGACGAGTCCGTGACCTGCGTGGTGCAGATCAAGGGCAAGGTCAAGGCGCGGCTGGAGGTCTCGCCGGGCATCTCCGAGGAGGAGCTGGAGAAGGTCGCGCTGGCCGACGAGAAGGTCGTGGCGGCCCTGGACGGCGCCGGGATCCGCAAGGTGATCGTGCGGGCGCCGAAGCTGGTCAACATCGTTCCGGCGTAGGCGTCGCGGGCGGCCCGGGGCGTGAGCGCCTCGGGGTAGTCCCCTACGGGCAGGTTCGGGGTTCTTCTGGAACTCCGGGCCTGCCCGCCTCGTTTACCGTGGAAGAGCGACGCGGGGTGTGTCGCGACCGTCGGAGGAGAAGCGGTGGAAGCAGTGATCGCAGTGTTCGCCCTGCTCTTCGTGCTCTTCCTGGTACTCGGCGCCTACGCGACGGTGAAGGTCGTCGGCGCCGCCAAGCGCGGCGTGGACCGCACGATCACCCAGGCCCGCCGCACCGTCGAGGACCACACCCTGCGGGCCAAGTCCTTCGCCCAGCCCGGAGCGGCGGGCGAGCTGGCCCAACTGCGGCTGAAGCTGCGCACGTCGATGCGGGCCACGCAGGACGCGCTGCACGCGGGCGTGGCCGAGGACGAGTCCCTCAAGGAGTCCCTGGGTCTCTTCGAGCGCCTCAGCGCGCACGGGCACGAACTGGACGGCGATCTCAAGCGCCTGGAGGCCGAACCGGACCGCACGACGCTCGCCGAGCGGCTGCCCGCCCTGCGGGAGCGCACCGAGCGCATCGTTCAGTCGGCGGACGCACTGCGCTGGGCGGCCCGCGACCGGGCCCGCCGCTTCGCCGACGACGACCTGGACTCGCTGAGCGCGCAGATAGACGTCGAGGCGGGAGCCCTGCGGCACTGGACGACGGCGGAGCCGGCGTCGCCCCCGCCGCCGTGGCCCGAGGCCCCGGCCGCCGATGCCGAGGCATCCCGGCAGACCTGGTCCGAGGGACGCCGGTCCGGGAGTGCCGAGGAGCCGGCGCGGCCGGCCATCACCCCGCCGGGAAGGCGGCCCGCCTACCCCTGGCAGAAGAAACCCCGCCCCGAGAGCACTACTTGATCCGGTCAAGGGCAGACCAGGTGAGAGGGGCCGGGCTGCCGTCCCGGCGCTACGGCAGGTAACCTCCAGCTCATGTCCCGCCATGTCGCGATCGTCACCGATTCAACGGCCTACCTGCCGCCGCGGACGATGGAGCGCCACGGCATCACAGCGGTGCCCCTGACCGTGGTCCTCGGCGACCAGGCACTGGACGAGGGCACCGAGATCTCGACGCGCTCCCTGGCCCAGGCACTCCAGAAGCGGCGCCCCGTCACCACCTCGCGCCCCAGCCCCCAGCTCTTCGCCGAGACCTACCGCAAGGTCGCCGAGTCCGGCGCCATCGGCATCGTCTCCCTCCACCTCTCCGCCGAACTGTCGGGCACGTACGACGCGGCGGTGCTGGCGGCGCGTGAGGCGCCGGTGCCGGTGCGGGTGGTGGACACCGGGATGGTCGCGATGGCGCTCGGGTTCTGCGCGCTCGCGGCGGCCGAGGCTGCGGAGACGGGTGGCACGGTGGACGAGGCGGTGACGGCGGCGGAGAAGCGGGCGGCCGGTACGGCCGCCTACTTCTATGTCGACACCCTCGAGTATCTGCGCCGCGGCGGCCGGATCGGCGCCGCGCAGGCGCTGCTCGGCTCCGCGCTCGCCGTGAAGCCGCTGCTGCAGCTGGACGGCGGCCGTATCGAACTCCTGGAGAAGGTCCGTACGGCGTCAAGGGCGATCGCCCGCCTGGAGGAGATCGTGGCCGACCGCGCCGGCAGCGCTCAGGTCGACATCGCCGTCCACCATCTCGCCGCCCCCGAGCGGGCGTCGGCCCTCGCGGACCGGCTGCGGGCCCGGGTGCCCGGGCTGGCCGACCTGCATGTGAGTGAGGTGGGGGCGGTGATCGGGGCGCACACCGGGCCCGGGCTGCTGGGGGTAGTGGTCTCGCCGCGGTGACGCTCCGCGCCGCTGCCCTGTCACCCGTGTGAGGGGCGAAGTTATCCACAACTGGTGGGTAATCCCCGGGAATCGAGCAAGATCATCGCGATGGTGGTGGAGTGCCCCATCGTCGTGGCATGGCACTTCGATCACGTTCACGCACAGCCACTGCGACGAGTGGCCCGGGGCGCAGCCCCGCATCCGACGGCCGGATCCGCCATCGTCGCCCCATGACCCGCAGCCGGGTCCGGCATCGGCACCGGCAGGCGCCGGCGGAGGAACTCCGCCGGCGTGCGGAGGTGCTGTTCCCCGAACGGGCAGGGGAATGGCGGGAGTCGGGGGCAGGACCGCCGGTTTCGACCGTCGAGGAGAACAACGAGCGCGCTCTCCCCCTCGTGGGAGGGATGGCCGAGAGCCCGGACGATCACCGGACCGGAGAGGCCTGGCGCATGCGGGCGGGGCTTGCGCTGCGGGAGCGGATGCCGCTGTGGTTGCAGGCGAGGTGTGGGCTGGAGCGGCGGAGCGTGATCGCGCTCACGGCGCTGCTCGTCGTTGCCGCAGTGTTCGCCGTTCAGCACTTCTGGTCCGGGCGGACACAGTCCGTGCGGGCGCCCGACGTGGTGCGGGCGGCGGCTCCCTTCGCCGAACGGAAGGGGAGCGGGCCGCCAGCGCCGGACGCTTCAACCGGGGCGCCGAATGCCGCAGGCACGGCCGGGGCCGAGATCGTCGTGGACGTCAGCGGCAAGGTCCGCGAGCCCGGGATTCATCGCCTGCCCGCCGGTTCACGCGTCGCCGACGCATTGCGCGCGGCCGGTGGGGTACGTCCCGGCACGAGCACCGACGGGCTGAACCGGGCCCGTTTCCTCGTGGACGGGGAGCAGGTGATCGTCGGCGGTCTTGCCGCCCCGGCGCCGGGTGCGGTCCCCGGTGGCCCGGCCGGTTCGGCGGCGGGCGCCGCACCCGCCGCTCCGGTCCCCCTCAACACCGCCACCGTGGACCAGCTCGACACCCTGCCGGGCGTCGGGCCTGTCCTGGCCCAGCACATCGTCGACTACCGCACTCAGCACGGCGGTTTCCGCTCGGTGGACGAGCTGCGCGAGGTCAACGGCATCGGCGACGCGACGTAGACAGGGAGACCTACAGGGCCGGTCCGGCTCCTTAGGTCATCTCCCGCACGCGGGCTGGCCGACGTGTCTTGGCTATCTGCGGCATGGCTTACCCTCCAGACCGGCGCATAGCACTACAAGTCGGGACGGGGTGGTCGTAATGGACGCCACGCCGCAGCGAGCGATCTTGCTCGTGCGAATAAGCGACGACAAGGCCGAGGACGCCAAAGGTGTCGGCCGACAGGAGGACGACGGCCGCACGCTGGCCGACCGTCTCGGCTGGGGCATCGCCGAGGTGCTGGTCGAGAACGACACGAGCGCCTTCAAGCGCCGCAAGACCAAGCTCCCGGACGGCACGACCGCTCTGCGGACCTTCCGGCCGAAGTTCCGGGCCGCGCTCGACATGCTCTCCTCCGGGGAGCGTGACGGCCTGCTCGCGTACGACCTTGACCGCACCGCACGCGACCCTCGCGACCTCGAAGACCTCATTGACGTGGTGGAGCAGCGCCACATACCCGTCCAGTCCGTGACGGGTTCGTTGCGGCTGGCCAACGACGCCGACATCACGATGGCCCGCGTGATGGTCGCCATCGCCAACAAGGCGTCGCGGGACACCGCGCGCCGAGTCGCTCGCAAGCATGTCGAGCTGGCGGCTGAGGGCAAGTGGAACGGCGGCGGGTTCCGGGGCTACGGCTACACCCGCAAGGGCATGGAGATCATCGAGGCTGAGGCCAAGGTGATCCGGGACATTGCCGCATGGATCCTGGGCGTTCCGAGTCGGTCCCTCAACTGGATCAAGGACGAGCTGAACCGCCTGGGGGTCCCCACGGTCACCGGAAAGCCCTGGAACGCGCGGAGTGTCCGGAGCGTCGTCACGAAGCCCTCCGTGGCCGGTCTAAGGGCTCACAGGGGCCGAATCGTCGGCCCTGGGCAGTGGAAGCCGATCCTCGACATGGACACGTGGGAGCGCGTGTGCGCCACCCTCGCCGGACGGCACAGGAACGTCGACCTGACCCTCAAGCGTTGGCTGACGGGCCTCCTGCACTGCTCCCAGTGCCACCGGGAGATTTCCGGCGCTCAGGGCAACGGCGGCCCCCGGTACTGGTGCTCCACTCCGCACGGCGGCTGCGGGAAGATCGCGATCAACGCAGCGATGGCGGAGGCCGAGGTCGAGCGTCAGGTACTCGATCTGCTGACCAGGCCGCGCGTCCTGGAACGGCTCGACCACATCAGCCGCAGCGAGGTGACCGACGACGCCCGGCGCGAACTGGCCGACGATGAAGCACAGTTGAAGCAGCTTGCCGGTATGTGGGCGCGCAAGGAAATGTCGCTGGGCGAGTACCGCGAGGCCCGGAAGATCATCGAAGACCGGATCAAGGGGTCCCGCGCTTTGATCAACGCCTCCGCGCCGCGCGCCCTGCGCCGTCTGCTGGCCGGAGACGTGCGCGCCAACTGGGCGGCGCTGACCCCGGCCGACAAGCGTGACGTGGTGCTCACCCTGGTCCCCGAGGGGTACGAGGTGCTGGCGCACGACCGCTCGCGGGGCAACCCGTTCCAGCCCGAGCGACTACGCCCGGAGCACGTCACCACGGCCGCGTAAGGCAATCCACCACGTACGCTTTAGGAACACGCCAATCGGGCCGGAAGACACAGAGTGCGTCGGCCCCAGGAATTCCCTGGGGAGAACTCTGTGCACGTCAAGATCAGTTCCGATGTCGCCGGAATCCGCGCCAGGCTCGGCAACACCTGCCGGAATCGCCCGGAAGCCACCGACGAAATCAAGATCCTCCGCCGCGACCTGAAAGCCGCCCTGCTGGCCGAGCGCATCTGCGAGGACGCCGCCCAGCTCGACGACACTCAGCGCGCCCGCCTGGCCGCCCTGCTGCTCCGTGGCGGTGGCGCATGAGCGAGCACCCCAACCCCCTCGCCGAACTGGAGCTGTCGGACGCCCAGTTGCGGCGCATCGCCGCGCTCCTCGGCCTGGCGAACCGCGAGCCCGTCCCCGCCGCGAACGGCGGTGATGATCGGGATGAGTGAAAACGCCGGAGCCGCGACCCCCGGCAAGGGCAGCGGCTCCGAGATCAACAACCGGGCGGCGGCATCGATCGACGACACCAGTATGTTGCCCCTCGCCGCTGCCGCTCTGTCGTACGCCGCACGCGGATGGCGGGTCCATCCGCTCGTGCCGAGCAGAAAGATCCCGTTGTGGCACCGCGAGGACCGCTGCCCGCGTATCGGTGACTGCGTCACTGGACACGTCAAGTGGACACAGCGTGCCACCACCGACACCGACACCATCGTGAAGTGGTGGACGGCAAACCCTGCGGCGAACGTCAGCGTCGTCACCGGCCCCGCTTCCGGCGTCTGGGTCCTCGACGTGGACGACAAGGACGACCCGGTGCGCGGTGTGGGCAGTCCCTCGCTCGCCGCCCTCGAACGTGAGCACGGCGACCTCCCGCCGACTTACACCGTGGGCACCGGCTCCGTGGGCGTTCACCACTACTTCACGTACGAGGGCGTCGACTTCCACCTCGGCAACCCGGCGAGCAAACTCGCCCCCGGCCTCGACATCCGGGCCGAAGGCGGGCAGGTCGTCGCGCCCCCGTCACGGGTGGATGACCCGAAGCACGTCATGGCGTACGTCGTGCTCGACCCTCGGCCTCCGGTGCCCGCCCCGGCCTGGCTGCTCGACAAGCTGCGCAACCTGAAGCCGAAGCCGACGGCGGCGAGGCGGCTCGCACATATCGACGCCGCGACCCCCGAGAACCGTGAGCGCCTCGCAGCAGCCTTGCGACGTCGGAGGGCTGGTGCGGCATGAGCAACTACAACTCCGCTGATGACCGTCAGGCCGACCGCCTGATCGCCTACGTCGACAAGGTCGTCGCCGAGGAGTCCGCGAAGGTCAGGAACTGCCCCGACAACCACACCGGCAACGACACCCTCAACACGGCGACCTTCAGCCTGGCCACGCTCGCCGCAGCCCTCGCACAGCTCGATCCCGGACTGCTGCCCGCCGACAAGGTGCGGGAGACCATGACCGACGCCATCTCGGCATGGACGTTCAAGAACCACGACGAAGCGGACCAGCACCGCACCATCGACAGTGCCATCCGGGACGGGTGGGCCAGGCCGAGGAATCTCGACGAGCTGATCAGCAAGGTGGCCCCGGACAGCGACGAGACCGACGCGGACCGCTTCATGAACGGCCGCTACATTGCGGTTGCGCCCGTCGGCGTCCCCCAGCAGCGGCAGGCGCCGGACGGGGCTACCGACAGCCACAGCAGCCGGGACGGTGCTGCGGAGGCAGAGGGCGCTGTGTGTGCTTCGGGGTTGGAGCTGACCACCTTCCTTAGCAGCCGGGACGGTGCTGCGGAGGCAGAGGGCGCTGTGTGTGCTTCGGGGTTGGAGCTGACCACCTTCCTTGCCGAGGTGCCCGAGGAGCCCGACTGGCTCGTCGCCGGCCTGCTGGAGCGGCAGGACAGGTTGATCCTCACCGGCCCCGAGGGCAAGGGCAAGAGCACGCTGCTGCGACAGATCGCGGTGCAGCTCGCCTCGGGGCTGCACCCCTTCGGGGGTGCCGAGCTAGCGGCGCCGCTGCGCGTGCTGCTAGTTGACCTGGAGAACTCGCCACGGCAGATCCACCGGAAGATCCGGCCGCTCCACCTGGCCGCCGGGGACAAGTACGCCGGGGGCTTGGTGCTCGTCGTGCGTGGCGAAGGGCTCGACCTCACCGACGGGGGTGGGGAGATCCTGGAGGCCGAGGTGGCCGCCGCCCAGCCCGACGTGTTGATCATCGGCCCGTTGTACAAGATGGAGCCCGACGGCGACGATCACAAGGACTCGGCAAAGATCGCCCAGCGTTGGCTCGACAAGATCCGCACGCGGTACGACTGCGCGGTCATCCTCGAAGCCCACACCCCTCACGCCTCCAACGGCGGCGCCCGTCCTACACGCCCCTACGGCTCGTCACTCTGGCTGCGATGGCCCGAGTTCGGCGTCCACCTGGCCGACAACGGGACGCTCTCGCACTGGCGCGGCCAGCGGGACGAGCGGTCCTGGCCGCCCATGCTCCAGCGCGGCGGCGAGTGGCCGTGGACGCCCGTGACGCGTCCTCGTGACCTTCTCTGGGCTCGCATCGCCGCCCTGTGCGCCGAGGCCGGGGAGCAGCTCTCGGAGCGCGACCTGGCCCAGCTGACGGGCGAGTCCAAGACGGCCGTCCACCGCGCGATCGACGAGCACCGGAGCGAGTGGGACGCCCTCTCTGGAGGTGCATCCGAATGACCACGCAACGTAGCTGGTCCACTGGTCCAGGCATGTGGTCCACCCACGTGACCTGCGATAACAGTGAGGTGGACCGGATTTCGCGGTCCACCTGGCCATCGCACCCCCTCTGACCTGCGGTGGTCCAGCGGTCCAGGTGGACCCCTTACAGGGGGGCCTGTAGGTGGACCAGGCCCCCAAGGGGCGCCCTGGCGGCACTGGTCGCCGCTCGGAACCCTGGTTCCCGTCACCCTTCTCAGTCCCCACCGAAGGAGGCCAACGAAGAAGATCAATCAGAAGGAAGAGATCATGACCGACAACAGCCGCTGCGACATCGAGATGATCACCGAGGACCACCACAGCGAGGCCGTCCTGATGGGCGGCTTGTCAAGCGGAGCTGTGCACGCATTGCTCGCGGTGGACGACTCGCTCCGCGCCCTGGTCGCCCTCCAGGAGCGGCAGACCGCCGCACTGGAGCGCCTCGCCGAGGCCCTCGAAGGCCGCCAGGCCGCCATCCCGAGGCCGCGTACGGCCGCCTGAGCGCCCCGGAGCCCCGCCCCGACAACTCTCACCCATCACCGCGAGGACGTCACAGGCGACTTGCAGCCCCCCGCAAGGAGCCACCCATGCCGATCCTCCACGAGTGCAGCGTGTTCATCCCTGACCGTCTGACCCACATCGCCGCCCGGATGCTCCTCCACGCGCGGCGCACCTGGCCGGAGTACGTCCGGCTGCACCCGACGGTGCGCCGCGAGATCGAGGCGTTCATCGCCGACTGCGAGACCAGCGCCCTGCGCTACCTGGCCGCTGGTACGAAAGCCGACGCGGCCGAACGCCGTGCACTGTCGAATCAGCCGGGCCGGATCGGCACCGCAGACGCGGCCGAGGTCCTCGGATGCTCCGAGGCGTGGATGCGGGAGCGGGCGGCACGGGGAGACCTCGGGGCCGTCAAGGACCGCAACAGGTGGACGTACGACGCGGAGGCCGTGCTGGCCGAGGCGGAGGAAGAAGAGCAGCGGAGGAGGGCAGCGTAGATGGAGTGGAAATCAGCCAGCGGCGGCAGTTCACGCATCGACGTGTCGGAGCAGGACGGCACCGTGACCGTCGTCGCCGTTTTCGCGACGTTGGGTGTGAAGGATCACGACGGCGACGTAATCCTGCCTGGAGCGTTCGAGAACGGCGCCCTCGTCCGCATGTCGGCCTGGAACCATCAGATCTGGAGCGGGACGCTGCCCATCGGCAAGGGCCGCATTTACGAGGTCGGCGAGGAGGCCGTCTTCCGTGGCGAGTTCTTCAAAACGCAGGCCGCCCAGGACATGCGGGAAACGCTCAAGGGTCTCGGCTCACTCGCCGAATTCAGCTTTGGCTATGACGTCCTCGACTCCGAACAGGGCGAGTTCCAGGGTGAAAGGGTGCGGTACCTCAAGTCGCTCAAGACCCACGAGATCTCGCCCGTATTGCTCGGCGCTGGCATCAACACCCACCTCGTCGACATCAAGGAGCAGGGTCGCGCGGTGTACGCCGAGGAGACGGCCGACCCTGGTCTCAACCGCGCTGAGCGGCGCGAACTCATTGCCCTCAAGGAGCAGTTGCGGCGTGACGAGATCATCGAACTGCTGACCATGCGGCGGCAGCTCGACGCCGACATCGAGCGCGCAGCCGCGACCGCCGAGTTGAAGGAGCTGGGCGTAGCCGCTGGCCTGCTGGTCGGATACCGCGAAGCCGCTCCGCATGCTGTGCCGGAGGCCGTGCGGAAGGCCGCCCAGGAGGCAGTCACCGCGCACGGACCCGGCACGAAGGTGCGGTGGTTCACCGATGAACTCGACCCCGCGAAGGCCGAGTTCATCGACACACCGATGGCTGGGTGGTGCCGCCCGAAGGCGGGCCTGCGGGAGATCTGGATCAACGCCGGCCTCGATGCCCCGAGGGCCGCCAGCACCGTCGCCCACGAGATCGCCCACCTGGACGGAGCAGACGAGCCGACCGCCCAACTGGCCGGGCTCCGCGCCGCCTTCGAGAGGGGGCTGCTGTGACCCGTGAACACATCGCCGCCGCCATCGCGCTGCTGAAGGCGGCCATGACGGACGACTCCGAGGGCGTGCACACGCTGATGGACACGGTCCCGCACCGCGAACTCGTCCTCGGTCTGCTGGCGGTCTGCATGTCGGAGGTGGGCCGCTTGCCGAACGGCGAGGAGTACCTGGCGTCGCTTCAAGCCGCCTTCATCGCTGAGGGAGTTGATTGACATGCGGACACCCGCCGAGAACAAAGGAGTTGCTGTGCCGAATTACGCGAGCCCGACGGAGGAAAAGCAGGCCGAGCTGCTCGCCTCTCTCGAAATCGAGGACCTGGAGCGGGACATCCCCGACAGCAACACCAGGCTGACGCTTCAGCGGATCAGGTTCCTCGACCTGGAGGAGTCGGAGCGGCTGATCGGTGTGTTTGAACGCGCGAAGAAGATCGCGGTATCCAAGGCCCTTTCTGGAGGTGCATCGTGACCAGGACCACGACCGCGAAGAAGTGCCCGCGCTGCGGCCGGGTGATGGGCGAACTCTCGTGCCGCCCAGTCAAGTTGGGCTTCTTCTGCATGCGCGATTACCTCATTCTCGACGACGCCAAGCTCATCCACCCGACCCCCGATCCGATAGGCGAGGCCGAGCAGTCCGTCATCGACGAGTACGCGCCGCAGATCGAGAAGGCCGAGAGCCTGGTCGATGCCGCGCTCGAAGCCTTCAGCGCCGCCCAGTCGGCGCACTTCAAGGCTCTCACCGAATGCCACCGGGTCGGCATCAAACCGCAGGGCGCGCCGGAACTCATGCGCGCTGACGGCGGCGCGTTCGGGCTGGCCGTCGACGCGTTCGCGAGGCGTGCCCTTTCCGGCCGCGATAGGCGGAAGCTGACCGAAGCCGAGGAGAACGCCCGTGGCGAAGTTGAGGCCGCCGAGGACCAGCTCAGCCGTGAACGCAGGCACCTGTCCAAGATCGAGCGGGCCTACGACAATGAGCGGCGTGCCGCGAAGAGCCGCGACCGCGACCGCGCGTGATGACTCCGGCCCCTGGCGTTCTGCTCCTTCCGCCAAGGGCTGGCACAACTCTCCGCATACGCAGGGGACTTGACGTCACCTTGCGCCGTGGCCGCCATCCCCACCACCTCACCCCAATCCCTGGTGCCACGCAGCTACCCCGTCACCCACCACCCATCCATGTGCGTCCATGCCACCCCTCCCCCCGCCTGCACTCCACGGCGCTGATGGGCATGAATGAGTAATGGTCAGGAAGTGACGATTGAAAGATTCGCGAAGTCAAAGATGCGTCGAAGTGTCGAAGTCATCGAGCAAAGCGCGAGCGGCAAATGCGCTCGGCACAGGAAGGGACCACCCCAAGCCCAGGAGGACCACAGCAAAGGGAATTCCTTACCCGCACGCAAGAGATTCCTTAGAATCGCAGGTAAAAAGGTTCAAGGACCCGCCCGGCATCCAGGGGGGCGGGGTACACGCGGCGATCATGGATGGCTCGAGGACCCCGCCCAGTCGGCGGCTTCTCTCTCTATGGCGAGCGGCAGAGATCGCGATCACGTTGATGGCGGATGCCATATGGCCGTCAGGACGATCCCGGTCATGAGGATCAACACAAAGGCAGGGAGTGAAAATGCAAGCGTCATGGTGGAACTAGCAGAGGCGAGATTGCATATACCGGCGACGGCAAGGCCGCCCAGTATTGTTGACAGCACAACTGAAAGGTATACCGCAGATCTGTTCAGTGCGGAACCTTCTCTTGCCTTAAACGCCGCGTGCCCCTCCACTTCGGCGATGGCCCCTCCAATTGAAAGCTCCTCGTATGTTATTGCGGGGTCTGCGCGATAGCTGGGCTGTTCGTTGCGTAGATCCCAGTCGTCGTCGTCGTCGCCGTCGCCGTCGGTGTCGCGTATTACTAGGCTCTCGAGATGGATTTCCGGTTCAGCGTTGGAGGTCGGTTCTTCGTCACTCAGATCCCAGTCGGGTGCATCCCATTCCTCTTCCCACCGCTGGAATGACTCGCCGTAATCGCCGCGATCCGTCATGACAAAAGCCTCCAACTGCACGCAAAACACCCTCTTTCATCATGCATCACAGCTTCCGCTTGCGCACCTGCTCCCCAGGCGTATGCTTGAGTGATGTACGAGATGCATGCGATGTATGCATGACCCTTCTGGAGGGAGATCTTCATGAGTGACCTCGCAGAGCGCCGTGCGCGCATCGAACGCGAGCGCAAGCGGAAGGGCCAGGGTCAGCAGCCTCCTGAGCAGCCTGGTGGCGGTTCCCTTAAGAGGATCACCGTGAACCTCACCCCCCGATCAGTCGACGCGATGAGGACCGCAGTCGAGCTGACGGGGGACAGTCGCACGGACATCATCAACCGAGCAGTCCAGGTATACGCGGAGATCCTGCAAGTCCGGGACGCAGGAGGAGCTTGGTACGCCAGGCCAGAGAAGGATGCCGATCTCCAAGAGCTACGCATTCTGTAAGGGTCCGGCCACTTGGCTGAGTCGCTGCACACGGAGGCCCGCCGCTGGTGCGGAGGGGGTCATGGTCAGTGCCAGCCTAGGGAGTCGAGGGCTTCCCTGATGCGCTCTCTCGCCTCGCGCCCGTGCACCGCGGTCCGGGACAGTTCGGAGAACGCCTTCAGGTAGGTGCGGATCTCGCCTGGGGCCGTGATGTTGACCTCTGCCGTCAGTGTCTCGACGGCCACCTGCGCGTCGTCGAAGGCGTAGAAGGCTTCCAGTGGCCAGACCGTGCGGTGGGCCGTGAAGGGGATGATCCCGAGGGACACGTTCGGCCGGGACATGATCTCCAGCAGGTACCGGAGCTGTCCGGCCATCGCCGCGTCGTCGCAGACCCGGTAGTAGAGCACCGTCTCTTCAAGCAGCAGGGCGAAGCGGTGGTTGCCTTCATGGACTACGCGGGACCGGTTCAGCCGTGCCTGTACGGCGTCGGCCACGTCGTCAGGGGTGCCCTGGAAGTCCGTGATGGACCGCAGGAGCCCTGTCGCGTAGTCGGCGGTCTGGAGCATGCCGGGGACCAGGTTCGACGCGTACACGCGGAAGTGGGTAGTCCGCTCGTACAGCGGTGTCGTCTTCTCGTGGACCCGCCGCATGCCGTCGCGGTGGATCTGCGCCCAGTGCGCGTACATGGACTCGGCGGTGCGGGAGGCAGCGATCAGATCGGCTGCTTGATCTTCGGCGTCGCAGGCTCGGCACCATGCGCGGATGTCGTCGTCGGACGGAACGGTCTTGGCGCGTGCGATGCGGGACGACTTCGACTTGTGCCAGTCGCACCGCTGCGCCAGCTCATGCCCGGTGAGCCCGGCGTCCTTCCTGATCTCGTCCAGACGGGCCGCGATAGCCGCGCGGGCGGCCTGGGCGGTGGACAGCGGGGATGTAGACATGAACTGGCGTACCGGGCTTCTCAGACGGCGTACTTCTCGTGTGGGATGGCCCGCTCCCAGACGGCGTCGAATGCGGTCGAGCACAACTGGGCGACGGCCGGCTCGTCGGTCTGATCGGTGTGGACCCAACGCCCGTCGCCGTCAAAGACGTTGAACTGGACGATGCGATCGTCGAAGAGCCAGAAGTCGTTCCCCGGAAGGGCGAGGTCGGATGCCTGTCGCCTCGGCAGCCAGCGGATCTCCTCGCCTGCGGCGACGTTGGTGAAGGTGAACGAGTGCTCGTAGCGGATGTACTCGCTCTGCGGCTCGCCGATGATCCGGGCGCGCCTCATAACGACACCCTTGGCGGTGACCTCCTGAACGAGGTCGAGCCACGGACGCCACCAAGACTCGCGGTCGTCCGGGTTGAGCCGGTGCCCTTGCTTCCACGCCGCGAACCCCTCGTCCTCATCGGAGATCGCGTACACATCCCGCATCTCAAGGTGGACGGCGGAGTGCTCCACGGACCGGATCAGGTCGGCAAAGCTACTGAGGGTCTGCGCCATCAAGTGCCTCCCTCAGCAGCGGGATCATGCGCTGCGGTAGCCGGATCACGCCCTCGTAGTCCGGGAGCGGACTGTCCTGGACGGTCCGGGTGATTGTGTCGGCGTCGGCCCTGATGCCCTGGATAACGAGATCATTCGTGACTTCGTCCACCCACACCGCCGGGCAGCCGTGATCTCCGGACTCTGGATCTTTCCCGACGAACCGTAGTTGCATCGCCCCTCCCGATGTCGAGCCGGTTGCTTCCGGTTGCACCAGAGCCTCACGGTGCCGTGACCAGGGCGTCAAGGCCGTGACGGGCCGCGTGCAACCGCGTGCAACTTCGTGGACCCGACCGTTCCCAACTTCCTACGGTCGTAACCGGAGTCACGAAGAGCGGGGAGCGCCCATGGCCACGAAGCACAAGACGACACAGGAACGCCCCATCGAACTCCCAGTGGGGCTCAACGCCTGGTTGCTGGACTGCGCACCCGCGCCCGGCTGCAAGACATGTCAGGCCAACTGGAGACTGCTCAGCGCCGCCAAGGACGACGGGAACATCGCCCAGGCCGCGCGGCACGCGACCCTGATCCGCGACCACGCCTCCGGGGTCCACTGATGACGATGGACATGCAGACCTACCGGGACGGCCGCGAGCAGGCCACGGACGCGGCAGAGGCCATCCGGGAAGCCCTGGCCGGGCTTGGCCTTCCCGAGAGCGTCTGGGGCAGCGTGCGGCCGATGGTGACGCACAGCGGCAAACCGTACGTCCACCTCGGGATGGTGCGCGCGGACGTTGCCGAGAAGATGGCAGAGGCCATGCGGGCTGAGAGCTGCCCTAGGTAACTGCCGTGCGATCCCCCTCGGTTGTCAGTGCACGATGAGACAATCCGACCATGAGTGAAGAGGTGCGCTCGCGTGACGTCGAGCTGAGCGACGACGAAGTGATCGGTGCCGCATCTGTGCTTCTGGCTCAGCGTGGGCATGCGAAGGCGGCCGCTCTGATGTTGGACGCGAACGTCCGCATCGAGAAGGGCACTGTTCACGAGGAGACGATGACCTACTCCTACGACAGGGAGTACCAGGAGGTCATCCTTGAGCTAGAGCCGCACCTGATGAACAATTCCGGCTATCTCCTGAGGGACATCAAGTCAGCCTTCGAAACTGTCGGGATCGGCTGCGGGCGGAACATCGACGACGTCTCCATCCGAGAGGTCATCCCCAGGGTTGGGCCAAACTGGAGAGAACAGTTGGCCCGTGAACTTAAGGGTGGTCACCAGACGAACCTGGCCCGCACTGTCCGGCTGGAGCCCCGGCATCCGATCGAGGATGGTCTCCACTTCACGAACGAGTGGGAACACCGTGTCTACCAGGTGCTCAAGGAGCACCAGGCCCGGCTTCCGGAGAATGAAACAATCGGGATCATGCCCCTGGGGGCCTTGCGGGTTCCTGGCCACACCTTCGAGCCGGACTTCCTGATCACGTATCGCGGACGCGTCGGTGTCATCGAGGTCGACGGCCCCCACCACAAAGGCCGTGCGTCTGCCGACCGCAGCCGGGACCGGTTGTTCAAGCACGCCGGAGTCAGGGACGTCGACCGCCTGTGTGTGGAAGACAGCACGACGAAGGAAGAGGTCGAGAAGTTCGTGACCGACTTCCTGAAGCATCTCGTCAGCTGACCAGCGACGTTCGCTAGGTCAGCTTGACAACGTGGGCGACCGCCGCTTCGCCGATCTCCGGAATCTCGTACGGCCATGAGGCGCGCTCCCGATCTCCAGGCCCGGCGCGCGGACGTCCACGCCGCCTCCTCTGGACGGCTCGGAGCCGCCCACCCCCGACAGGAAGGACCGACGGACCTGCGTCTCGTACCGCCCGCGCTCGCGGTCTGGGCGACGGCTGCGGTGATGCTGGACGCGACGGCGGTATGGGTCATGAGCACATCGGTGGTGTGCCTCGTCGCGGCCGGTGTGCTGCTGCTCGTGCGGAGACGGACAGCGGGCGGCGGAGGAACCGGCGGGCAGGTGCCCGAGCTGTCGGCACCGGTGTCTGTGCCCGCGGGCCTGGCTTCGCGGGCGGGTGGGCGACCGGCGCATGCAGTGTGGCCGCGGGTCTCCGTCGCCGCCGTCCTGCTCTGCGTCGCCGCGGCCGCCGTGTCTGCGGGGCTGCACGGTGCCGACGTCCGGCGTGGCCCCGTGCCGGATCTGGCGCGGCAGTACGCCACCGTGACCGCCGAGGTCGAGGTCACTTCCGACCCCCGGCTCAGCCGGCCCCGGATCAGCGGGGACCATGTCGCACCGACCTCCGTGCTGATCGAGGGGGAGGTGCAGCGGGTGGAGAAGGCGGACGGGACGGCGGCGGTGACGCGGGCGCCCGCGTTGGTCATCGTCGACGCGGGGGCACGTGGTGCCGGAGGGGAGACCTCCGCCGAGAGGCCACCACGGTCGCCCTGGCTCGAGCTGTTGCCCTCCACGCGGGTGCGGGTCGTTGCGCGGCTGGCGCCCGCGGCGGTCGAAGGCGACCGGGTCGCGGCCGTACTGCGGGTGCGGGGAAAAGCCGCGCCGGAGGCGGTGGGCGGGCCGTCGGGGGTGCAGCGGTTCGCGGGGCGGTTGCGGGCCGGTCTGCGGGAGGCGGCCGACGGGCTGCCGGCGGACGCACGGGCGTTGCTGCCCGGCCTGGTCGTCGGGGACACCTCGCGGATCACCCCGGAGCTGGACGAGGCCTTCAAGGAGACCGACCTCGCCCACACCCTCGCCGTCTCCGGGAGCAACCTCACGATCATCCTCGCCCTGCTCATCGGGCCACCCGGCACGGCGCAACTGGTGGAGCGCCGCGGACTCGCCCCCCGGCTGGGCATCCCGCTCAGGACGACCGCGCTGCTCGGAGGAGCGCTCACGCTCGCCTTCGTGGTCGTGTGCAGACCGGATCCGAGCGTGCTGCGGGCCGCGACCTGCGGGGCCGTCGTACTGCTGGCCCTGGCGACCGGACGCCGCAGATCGCTCATCCCGGCGCTGGCGACGGCGGTCCTGCTCCTCGTGCTGTACGACCCCTGGCTGGCCCGGAGCTACGGCTTCCTGCTCTCCGTACTGGCCACCGGCGCCCTGCTCACGCTCGCGCCCCGCTGGAGCGAGGCGCTGCGCAGGCGCCGGGTCCCGCCGAGGCTGGCCGAGGGGCTGGCCGCGGCGGCCGCGGCGCAGGCGTTGTGCGCGCCCGTCGTCGCCGTGCTGTCGGCGCGGGTGAGTCTGGTGGCGGTGCCGTGCAATCTGCTCGCGGAGATCGCGGTGGCGCCCGCCACGGTGCTGGGCTTCGCGGCGCTGGCGACGGCGCCGGTGCTGATGCCCGTGGCCAAGGCGCTCGCCTGGTGCGCGAGTTGGCCGGCGGTCTGGATCGCGGGCATCGCCAGGACGGGGGCCGCCCTGCCCGGCGGGGGAGTGGACTGGCCGGGCAGTTGGAGCGGGGCGGGGCTGCTCGCCCTGGTCACGGTGACCGTGCTGCTGATCGGCCGCCGGGTGCTGAGACATCCGTGGTGGTGTGCTGCCTGCGGGGTGCTGCTCGTGCTCGTCGTCGTGCAGCCGCCACCGTTGACCAGAGTGATCACGGGGTGGCCGCCGCCGGGGTGGCGGTTCGCCATGTGCGACGTGGGGCAGGGCGACGCGACGGTGCTCGCGGCGGGGGACGGCGGCGGTGTGGTGGTGGACGCCGGGCCCGATCCCACGCTCGTCGACCACTGCCTGCGCACGCTCGGCATCACCAGGATCCCCCTGGTCGTGCTCACCCACTTCCACGCCGACCATGTGGCAGGGCTGCCCGGTGTGCTGCGCGGACGTTCGGTGGGCGCGATCGAGACGACGGGCTTCGAAGAACCCGCCGACCAGGTGCAGTTCGTACGGAAGGAGGCGGCGGCACGACACATCCCGCTCACTCAGGCCGTGGCAGGGGAGCAGCGCCGAACCGGTGCGCTCTCCTGGCAGGTGCTGTGGCCCCCGCCCCGCCCGGCACCGGATCCGGACGGCCCGAACGACGCCAGCATCGCCCTGCTCGCCAGGTCGGGCGGACTGCGGCTGCTGCTGCTAGGGGATCTCGAACCCCCCTCCCAGCAGGCGCTGTTGAGATCGCCGCAGGGTGCGCTGCTGGGCGGCGTGGACGTACTCAAAGTGGCCCATCACGGTTCGGCGTACCAGGACCCGGAGCTGATGCGCAGAGTGGCCCCGCGGATCGCGTTGATCAGTTGCGGGGAGCACAACATGTACGGCCATCCTGCTCCCAGCACCGTCGCGGCGCTGCGCGCCGAGGGCGCGGTGGTGCTGCGGACGGACCGGGACGGGGCCCTCGCGGTCATGGGAGAAGGCAGGGAGCTGGGGGTGGCGCGAGACTGAGGGAATGAATTCAGCACAGGTAGATGCCTACCTCCGCCGCCTGGGAGCCGAGCGTCCGCAGCGGGCCGTCGGCGCCACCACCGACGTGCTGCGCGAGCTGCACCTGCGACACCTGCAGACAGTGCCCTTCGAGAACCTGTCGATCCACCTCGGCGAGGAGATCGTGCTGGAGGAGGAGCGGCTGCTGGACAAGGTGGTGGGGGCACGGCGGGGCGGGTTCTGCTACGAACTCAACGGGGCGTTCGGGGCCTTGCTCGGCGCGCTGGGGTTCGAGGTCACGCTGCTCGCGGCGCGGGTGCACGGGGACGAGGGGCGGCTGGGGATCCCGTACGACCATCTCGCGCTGCGGGTGCGGGCGTCGGACGGCAGCGAGTGGCTGGCGGACGTGGGCTTCGGGGCGCACAGCCACTACCCGCTGGCCTTCACGGAGAGGGGCGAGCAGGAGGATCCCGGCGGCAGTTTCCGGATCGTCGAGGCGGGGCCGGACCTGGACGTCGTCGTGGACGGCAGGCCGCAGTACCGGCTGGAGGTGCGGCCCCGTGAGCTCGGCGACTTCGTGGCCGGGGCGTGGTGGCACAGCACCTCGCCGGCGTCGCACTTCGTGCAGTCGCTGGTGTGTTCAAGGGTGACGGAGGACGGCGGGAGGATCACGCTCAGCGGGCGCACGTTCAAGGAGACGGGCGCCGACGGGGCGCGGGAGGAGCGGGAGTTGGGCACGGACGAGGAGGTGCTCGGGGCGTACCGGGAGCGGTTCGGGATCGAACTCGGCTGGGTGCCGACTGTGCGAAATCCCCTGGGGGTGACTGATTGAGGTCACATGGCGTCACATGGGTCGAGAGGGGATCAGTCGTTGCTACTCGTGCGTAGACACTCTGTGTTGCCTCGAAAGCCGCATCAGTGATCGAATGTCTCTTCGGCAACAGAAGATGTCGAGGCACACAGGGGTGGCGTGGATGTTCGGCCGCTGGCTGGGAAACCGAACGAACAGGGTGCAACGGACGAGTCCCCTGGCGGCGGTGCAGACCCCGCCGAGTGCCGGGGTGCTGAGCTGCCGGGTGCTGGATCCGGTCAACGAACCGGTCAGACACGCGGAGTTCGCGGTCAGCGATGCCATGGGGCGCAAGGTGGTCGGCGGGGAGACGGATCCCTACGGTTCGTTCGTGACGACGCTGCCCGCCGGGGAGTACCGGCTCGCGGTGTCCGCCGAGGGATACAGGCCCTACCGGGCCGGCGCGACCGTCGGGGAGAACGCGCTCGCCTCGCTGGGGGACGTGACGCTCCAGGTCGCGAGGCCTCCGGAGCTGCCGCCGGCGGGGGACTGGGAGATCGAGCCCACGCATTCCTCGATCGGGTTCACCGCGCGGCACATCGGGCTGGCCCGGATCCACGGCCGGTTCAACTCCTTCGCGGGGGCCGTCCGGATCACCGATCCGGTGGAACAGTCGGCGATGCATGTGGTGATCGACGCGGCGTCCATCGACACGAACGTCCGGATGCGGGACGACCATCTGCGGTCCGGGGACTTCCTGGATGTGATGCGCTTTCCGACGCTGGAGTTCTACAGCGAGCGGTTCGTGCACAAGGGCGGGAACCGCTGGGCGGTCACCGGAGCGCTGTCGCTGCACGGCGTCACGCGTACGGTCACGCTCGACACCGAGTACCTCGGGCTCGGCAACGGCATGGAGGGCGAGGTGCGGGCGGCCTGCCGGGCCACGACGGAACTGCACCGGGACGACTTCACGGTGAGCTGGCAGACGATGCTGGCACGGGGGATCGCGGTGGTGGGCCCGAGCATCCGGATCGATCTTGACGTACAGATCGTGCGGAAGGCCTGACGCGCGGATCGTGCGAAAGGGGTGACCTGCGGGGCCCTGCGGCGGGTGCCGGACAATGGCTGCCGTGAGTGATGTGAGACATGTGCTGGTGCTGCCCGACCGCGATGCTGCGGAGGAGGTGGCCGCGGCGCTGGGGGAGCGGTTCGGGGTGTCCGAGGAGCCGCGGCTCGTACGGGATGCGCTGGCCGGTGAGGACGACGCGGAGGACGCGCAGTGGCTGGTCGTGCTGCGGGACGAGGACGGGCGGCTGGATCCCGGCGAGCTGGATGAGTTCGTGGGCGCGTGGGACGGGTGGCGGGAGGAGCCGTAGCGCTCCGCCGGGAGCGCCGAGGACCTGAAGTCGGGTGTCGGCTGCGGGGCGGAAGGACGTGGTTGGTCGCGCCCACGCGGCGGAGCCGCTGTCGATACAGCCCCGCGCCCCTTGGGCGCGGCCGTGCCGACCGCGTTGTCAGTGCCCCGTGCCATGCTTGTCGCGATGGCCAGGAAGACTGCTGAAGACGACCCTCTCGCCCCGGTGACGCTTGCCGTGGGCCAGGAGGACCTCCTGCTCGACCGTGCCGTGCAGGAGGTGGTGGCCGCCGCCAGGGCCGCCGACGCCGACACGGACGTACGTGACCTGACACCGGAGCAGCTGCAGCCCGGCACGCTCGCCGAGCTGACCAGCCCCTCGCTCTTCGCCGAGCGCAAGGTCGTGGTCGTACGCAATGCCCAGGATCTGTCCGCCGACACGATCAAGGATGTGAAGGCCTATCTCGGGTCGCCGGCTGAGGAGATCACCCTCGTGCTGGTGCATGCGGGCGGGGCCAAGGGCAAGGGGCTTCTCGACGCCGCGCGCAAGGTCGGGGCACGGGAGGTGGCCTGTCCGAAGATGACCAAGCCGGCGGATCGGCTGGCCTTCGTGCGCGGGGAGTTCAGGGCGGCGGGGAGGTCTGCCACGCCCGAGGCCTGCCAGACGCTCGTCGACGCCATCGGGAGTGATCTGCGGGAGCTGGCGTCCGCCGTCTCCCAGCTGGTCGCCGACGTCGAGGGCACCATCGACGAGGCCGTCGTCGGGCGGTACTACACGGGGCGGGCCGAGGCGTCGAGCTTCACGGTTGCCGACCGGGCCGTGGAGGGGCGGGCGGCCGAGGCCCTGGAGGCGCTCAGATGGTCGCTGGCCACCGGGGTGGCGCCGGTGATGATCACCAGTGCGCTGGCGCAGGGCGTGCGGGCGATCGGGAAGCTCTCGTCCGCGCGCGGGGGCCGGCCGGCCGATCTGGCGCGTGAGCTGGGGATGCCGCCGTGGAAGATCGACCGGGTGCGGCAGCAGATGCGGGGGTGGACGCCGGACGGGGTGGCGGTCGCTCTGCGGGCGGTCGCCGAGGCGGATGCCGGAGTGAAGGGCGGCGGGGACGATCCCGAGTACGCGTTGGAGAAGGCGGTCGTGGTGATTGCCCGTGCTGCGCGGTCGCGAGGGCGGTAAGGGGGCGTGCCTCGCGGGCTTTCGGGTGATGGCGCCGAGAGGTTTTCGCCCCCGCCCCTTCCCGTCCCGTCCCGTCCCTGGGGGCTGCCGCCCCCAGACCCCCGCTTTCGGCCTGAACGGCCTCGTCCTCAAGCGCCGGACGGGCTGAAAGGGCGGCCCCGCTCAAGAAGCACCGAAGGCCCCCCTCCCGCCCGGGGAAGGGCAGGAAGCGGGGCCTTCGGTACAAGATGTCGAGCCCGTACCCGCGTGGCGAACGCAGGCCGCGTACAGGCTCTGGGTGCCGGTCGGGAGCGGATGAGAGAGGGCCCGCTCTGGGTCCTTCCGGCGGTTCGGTCCCGCGGGACCGGTCAGATCAGTAAGAGGTTCAGCCCTTGATGGAGGCGACCTTGGAAGCAAGCGCCGACTTCTTGTTGGCGGCCTGGTTCTTGTGGATGACGCCCTTCGAGACGGCCTTGTCGAGCTGACGCGCCGCAGCGCGCTGGTACTCGGTGGCCTTCTCGACGTCACCCGCGGCAACGGCCTCGCGGGCCTTGCGGATCGCGGTCTTCAGGGAGGACTTGACGGCCTTGTTGCGCTGCCGGGCCTTCTCGTTGGTCTTGATCCGCTTGATCTGGGACTTGATGTTCGCCACTGATTGAGCCTTTTCAGGTTCAGGCACAGGGCCAGGAGCACTCCATGCAGGAGATACCGGGTCCCGTACCAGGTGATTTCTTGGGAGTTGTGCCTCGCGCTGAGAGGGCATGAGACACAGCCACCCAGAGTACCAGCGGCTGTCCGGACGGCCCAAAACGGTCCCCGGTCGCCACCCGTGGGACCATGGAACCTACGTATCGATCCGACCCGAGGCATAAGGCGCCTCAAGAGACAGGACCCTGCGTGCCCGCGACCCCTAACAATGTGCCCGAGCCGAGCCGTACCGACCCGGCTCTGATCCGCAATTTCTGCATCATCGCGCACATCGACCACGGCAAGTCCACGCTCGCCGACCGGATGCTCCAGCTGACCGGTGTGGTCGAGCAGCGGCAGATGCGTGCTCAGTACCTCGACCGGATGGACATCGAGCGCGAGCGTGGCATCACGATCAAGTCCCAGGCGGTGCGGCTGCCCTGGGCTCCGACCCACGAGCCCGGCAACACGCACATCCTCAACATGATCGACACCCCGGGGCACGTCGACTTCACCTACGAGGTCTCGCGGTCGCTCGCCGCCTGCGAGGGGACCGTCCTCCTCGTCGACGCCGCCCAGGGCATCGAGGCCCAGACCCTCGCCAACCTGTACCTGGCGATGGAGAACGACCTCACGATCATCCCCGTACTGAACAAGATCGACCTGCCGGCCGCGCAGCCCGAGAAGTTCGCCGAGGAGCTCGCGAACCTCGTCGGCTGCGACCCGGACGACGTGCTGCGGGTGTCCGCCAAGACCGGTCTCGGCGTCGACGCGCTGCTCGACAAGGTGGTCAAGGAGATCCCGGCGCCGATCGGCGTCGCGGACGCCCCCGCCCGCGCCATGATCTTCGACTCCGTCTACGACTCCTACCGCGGTGTCGTGACGTACGTACGAGTCGTCGACGGCCAGCTCAACAAGCGTGAGCGGATCCGGATGATGTCCACCGGTGCTACGCACGAGCTGCTGGAGATCGGCACCAACTCGCCCGAGATGCTGGGCGCCGACGGCCTCGGCGTCGGTGAGGTCGGTTACCTCATCACCGGTGTGAAGGACGTCAGGCAGTCCAAGGTCGGTGACACCATCACCAGCCTGGCCAAGGGCGCGACCGAGGCGCTCGGGGGATACAAGGACCCGAAGCCGATGGTCTTCTCCGGGCTGTATCCGCTGGACGGCTCCGACTACCCCGAGCTGCGCGACGCCCTCGACAAGCTCCAGCTCAACGACGCAGCGCTCGTCTACGAGCCGGAGACCTCGGCCGCCCTCGGCTTCGGCTTCCGCGTCGGGTTCCTGGGGCTCCTCCACCTCGACGTCATCCGCGAGCGGCTGGAGCGCGAGTTCGGGCTCGACCTGATCGCGACCGCGCCCAACGTGGTCTACCGCGTGATCATGGAGGACGGGACCGAGCACACGGTCACCAACCCCAGCGAGTTCCCCGAGGGCAAGATCAACGACGTGTACGAGCCCGTCGTACGCGCCACGATCCTCGCCCCGAGCGAGTTCATCGGCTCGATCATGGAGCTGTGCCAGACCCGGCGCGGCACCCTCCTCGGCATGGACTACCTGTCCGAGGACCGCGTCGAGATCCGCTACACGCTCCCCCTCGCCGAGATCGTCTTCGACTTCTTCGACCAGCTGAAGTCGAAGACCCGTGGCTATGCCTCGCTGGACTACGAGCCCACCGGCGAGCAGACGTCCAGCCTGGTCAAGGTGGACATCCTGCTGCACGGCGACAAGGTCGACGCCTTCTCCGCGATCACCCACAAGGACGCGGCCTACGCCTACGGTGTGCGGCTCGTCGCCAAGCTGCGCGAGCTCATCCCGCGGCAGGCCTTCGAGGTGCCCATCCAGGCCGCCATCGGCTCCCGGGTGATCGCCCGAGAGACCATCCGCGCCATCCGCAAGGACGTCCTCGCCAAGTGCTACGGCGGCGACATCTCCCGTAAGCGCAAGCTGCTGGAGAAGCAGAAGGAGGGCAAGAAGCGGATGAAGATGGTGGGTTCCGTGGAGGTTCCTCAGGAGGCGTTCATCGCCGTGCTCTCCAGTGATGACAGCGCGGGGTCGGGCAAGGGCAAGAAGTAACCGCGGGTAACAACGGGTTACGGCACCAATCCGGACACAACAGGGGCTCGTCGTACGAAAGCGCGGCGAGCCCCTACGCGTGCGTAGCGTTGCTCTCTGTACGAAGTGACAGGCCGCCGCCCCTTACGAACCGGCCGGTCGGGCTCTACCCTGATCTCTGCTCGATAGTTACTCGCGAGTTAAACAAGGGCTCGCGAGTGGATACAGCCGCAGTCAATACCGCCGCACTTGAGCCAGCCGCGCTGCCGCGGGCCCCGGAGGATGTCGTGAGCGACACACAGACACTGATCGAGAACCGTCCGCCGAGCGTGGCGACCCTCTTCCTGGAACGCGTAACGGCCACACCGGACGCGGAGGCCTACCGCTACCCGGTGGCCCCCGCCTCCGGTGAGGGCCCCGACGACTGGAAGTCGCTGAGCTGGGCGCAGGCCGCAGAGCGGGTCTTCGCGATCGCGGCCGGTCTGATCGAACTGGGTGTGCAGGCCGAGCAGCGCGTCGCGCTCGCCGCCTCCACCCGGGTCGAGTGGATCCTCGCCGACCTCGGCATCCTGTGCGCCGGAGCGGCCACGACCACGGTCTACCCGCAGACCAACGCCGACGAGTCGGCGTTCATCCTCTCCGACTCCGACAGCCGGGTGCTGATCGCGGAGGACGCGGCCCAGCTCGCCAAGGCGGTGGAGAAGAAGGCCGAGCTGCCCGACCTCACGCATGTCGTCGTGATCGACCCGGCCGGCGTCGAGACCAGTGACTGGGTCCTCACCCTCACCGAGCTGGAGGCCCGGGGCGCCGCCCGACTGGAGAAGGACCCCGACCTGATCAAGGAGCGGGTCGGTGCGATCACCTCCGATCAGCTCGCGACCCTGATCTACACCTCGGGCACGACCGGCCGCCCCAAGGGTGTGCGCCTGCCGCACGACAACTGGTCGTACATGGCGAAGGCGATCGCCGCGACCGGCCTGATCAGCACCGAGGACGTGCAGTACCTCTGGCTGCCGCTCGCGCACGTCTTCGGCAAGGTCCTCACCTCGGGGCAGATCGAGGTCGGCCACGTCACCGCCGTCGACGGCCGCGTCGACAAGATCATCGAGAATCTGCCGGTCGTGCAGCCGACGTACATGGCGGCCGTCCCGCGCATCTTCGAGAAGGTCTACAACGGGGTCGCGGCCAAGGCGAAGGCCGGCGGGGGCGCCAAGTACAAGATCTTCCAGTGGGCGGCCGAGGTCGCCCGCGAGTACGCCAAGACCGCGCAGGACAACTTCCGGCGGACCGGCACGGCGTCCGTCCCGTTCTCGCTCGGCGCCAAGCACAAGGTCGCCGACGCGCTGGTCTTCGCCAAGATCCGCGAGGCGTTCGGCGGGAACCTGAGGGCGTGCGTCTCCGGGTCGGCCGCGCTCGCACCCGAGATCGGCTACTTCTTCGCCGGCGCCGGCATCCACATCCTTGAGGGCTACGGCCTCACCGAGTCCTCCGCCGCCTCCTTCGTCAACCCCGGCGAGGCCTACCGCACCGGCACGGTCGGCAAGCCGCTGCCCGGCACCGAGGTGCGTATCGCGGACGACGGGGAGATCCTGCTGCGCAGCCCGGGCATCATGGAGGGCTACCACGGGCTGCCCGAGAAGACCGCCGAGGTGCTGGAGTCGGACGGCTGGTTCCACACCGGTGACATCGGTGAGCTGTCGCCCGACGGGTACCTGCGGATCACCGACCGCAAGAAGGACCTCATCAAGACGTCCGGCGGCAAGTACATCGCGCCTGCGGAGGTCGAGGGGCAGTTCAAGGCGGTCTGCCCGTACGTCTCCAACATCCTGGTGCACGGGGCCGACCGGAACTTCTGCACGGCGCTCATCGCGCTGGACGAGCCGTCGATTCTGCAGTGGGCCTCGGAGAACGGGCTCGAGGGCAAGTCGTACGCCGAGGTGGTGGCTGCGCCGGCGACGGTCGCGCTGATCGAGGGGTACGTCACGGAGCTCAACCAGGGGTTGCAGCGGTGGCAGACCGTCAAGAAGTTCCGGCTGCTGCCGCGGGATCTCGATGTGGAGCACGGTGAGATCACGCCCAGCCTGAAGCTGAAGCGGCCCGTTGTCGAGCGGGAGTACAAGCACCTCATCGATGAGATGTACGCCGGTACGCGGGAGGCGTAGGGGCCAGGGGATCGTCGGCGACTGACCGTTCGTCGTGGCTGGTGGGCCCACGCGGCGGCAGCCGCAAATTCAACGCAGCCCCGCGCCCCCGAAGACAAGAGCTAGAAGCCGCGCCCTCTGGCTACAAGTTCCCGTAGCTCCCGGACTTGGACACGCAAGGCTGCCAGGTCCGGGGGCTCCTCCCCGTCCAACTGCCTCTCCAGCTCGGCCAGCCTGGTGCCCACCTCGCCGTAGTCCGACTGCTCCTGTGCCAGCAGGCGTTCCAGTTGCTGGTTCTTGCGGTGGAGGTCCAGGAAGACGGTGACCTTGGCCCGGAGGACCCAGGGGTCGAAGGGCTTGGTCAGATAGTCCGCGGCTCCTGTGGCGTAGCCGCGGAACGCATAGCCGGAGTCGTCCTCCGCGCCGGTCAGGAAAATGATCGGGACGTCCTTGGTCTGGTCGAGCCGCTTGATGTTGGCAGCCGTCTCGAATCCGTCCATGCCGGGCATGCGGACGTCGAGCAGGACGAGGGCGAAGTGCTGGCGCAGCAGTGCCTTCATCGCCTCCTCGCCCGAACGTGCGCGTACCAGCGGCTCGTTGAGGGACCCCAGGACGGCCTCCAGCGCGATCAGGTTGTCCTCCATGTCGTCCACGAGGAGGATGCTGGCGCGCTCGTTGGTCGTTGCCTCAGCGCTCATGGTGAGTGTGCCTCATTCGGTATTCGGCCCTGCTGCCGCTTCCTCGGTCGTGCCCGGCTGCGGGGCAGTGGTGTCGGTGGTCTCGTCCGGGCCATCCGGATCCAGCAGTGCGCAGACGACCGTCAGCAGCTGGTCGACGTCCACCGGCTTGGGTACGTAGTCGTTCGCGCCCCGGCCGATGGACTTCTCGCGGTCTCCGGGCATCGCTTTGGCGGTCAGGGCGACGATCGGCAGACCGGACCAGCGGGGGGTGCGTCGGATGGCGGCGATGGTCTCGTAGCCGTCCATCTCCGGCATCATGATGTCCATCAGGACGAGTTCGACGTCCGGGTTGCGCTCAAGCGTCTCGATGCCCTCGCGGCCGTTCTCCGCGTACAGGACCGGCATGCCGACGCGGCCGAGGACGTGGGTGAGGGCGAAGACGTTGCGGATGTCGTCGTCGACGATCAACACCCGCCGCCCGGGCAGCACCTGGCCCGCCCGGCCCACCTTCCACGCCTCCAGTTTGGTGGGCGCCGGCCAGGAGTCGTCCACGTCGTGCGTGGCGGTGTACGGCTCGGCGGACAACTGCTCCGGCACCGGCAGGGCATGCTCCTCGGGGGCCGGTCCGGTCGCCGGGTGCCCGGGGCTGACGACGGGGACGTACAGCGTGAAGGTGGATCCCTTGCCGGGCTCGCTGGTGGCGACGATACGGCCGCCGAGCAGGCCCGCGATCTCCCGGCTGATGGACAGGCCGAGGCCCGTGCCGCCGTACTTGCGGTTGGTGGTGCCGTCGGCCTGCTGGAACGCCTCGAAGATCACCGGGAGCTTCTCGGGCGCGATGCCGATGCCGGTGTCCGTGACGGCGAAGGCGATCACGTCGTCGCTGTCGCGGACATGGAGGCGCTCGGGATCCTTGATCCGGCTCACCCGCAGCTCGACCCGGCCCGTCGCGGTGAACTTGATCGCGTTGGAGAGCAGGTTGCGCAGGATCTGCTGCAGCCGCTGCTCGTCCGAGTACATCTCGCGCGGCACGTCCTCGCCGACCGCCACCTCGAAGGCGAGGCCGCGGTCGAGGGTGAGCGGGCGGAAGGTGGCGTGGACGTAGTCGAGCAGCTTGATGAGCGGGAGCTTCTTGGGGCGTACGTCCATGCGGCCGGCCTCGATCTTCGACAGGTCCAGGATGTCGTTGATCAGCTGGAGGAGGTCCGAGCCGGAGCGGTGGATCGTGGTCGCGAACTGCACTTCCTGGTCGGAGAGATGGCCGTCCGGGTTGTCGGAGAGAAGCCTCGCCAGGATCAGCAGGGAGTTCAGCGGGGTGCGCAGCTCGTGCGACATGTTCGCCAGGAACTCCGACTTGTACTGGGAGCTGGTAGCCAACAGGGCTGCCTTCTCCTCCAGTTCGGCGTTCGAGCGCTGCAGCTCCGCCTGCTGCTTCTGGAGTTCGTCCGAGCGTTCCTGGAGCTGCATGGCCAGGCGCTGGGACTCGCCGAGCAGGGACTCCGTACGGGAGTTGGCGATGATCGTGTTGATCGCGACGGCGATGGTGTTCACGAACTGGTCGAAGAAGGCGAGGTGGACGTCGGAGAAACGGGAGAAGGAGGCCAGCTCGATCACGCCGAGGAGCTTGTCCTCGAAGAGGATCGGGATGATGACGACGCTCGTGGGGGCCGCCTCGCCGAGCCCGCTGTTGATCTTGATGTAGTCCGGCGGGGCCTCCTCGACGAGGATCCGCTTCTTCTCCCGGGCCGCCTGCCGGACCAGGCCGTGCACCGGGAGGCCGCCGGTCTCGATGGTCGTGCCCTGGGCCGAGCCGTACCCGGCGATGAACGCGAGTCCCTTCGTGGGTACGGCGGTGCGCAGCCCGGCGCTCTCCTCGTCCGGGTCGGCCAGGAAGAACGCGCCGTACTGGGCGTTCACCAGCGGGGTCAGCTCGCGCAGCAGCAGGTCGGCGACCTCCATCAGGTCGCGGTGGCCCTGCATCAGCGCGGCGAGGCGGGCCAGGTTGGACTCCAGCCAGTCCTTCGCGCGGGTGGTCTCGCGGAGGTTGGCCACCATCAGGTTGATGTTGTCCTTCAGCTCGGCGACCTCGCCCTGGGTCTCCACCGTGATGGAGCGGGACATGTCGCCCTGAGCCACCGCGGAGGCGACCTCGGCGATCGCGCGGACCTGGGTGGTGAGGTTCGACGCCAGCTCGTTCACGTTCGTCGTCAGGCGCTTCCAGGTGCCGTACACGCCCTCGACCCTTGCCTGGCCGCCGAGTTGCCCCTCGGAGCCGACCTCGCGGGCCACGCGCGTGACCTCGGAGGAGAAGGAGGAGAGCGTGTCGACCATCGTGTTGATGGCGGTCTTCAGTTCCAGGATCTCGCCGCGTGCGTCGACGTCGATCTTCTTGGAGAGGTCGCCGTTGGCGACGGCGGTCGTCACCTGGGCGATGTTCCGCACCTGTGAAGTCAGGTTGTCCGCCATGTAGTTGACGTTGTCGGTCAGGTCCCGCCAGACACCGGACACGCCCAGCACCTGGGCGCGGCCGCCGAGCCGGCCGTCGGTGCCGACCTCGCGGGCCACCCTCGTCACCTCGTCGGCGAAGGCGCGCAACTGCTCCACCATCGTGTTGACGGTGTCCTTCAGCTCCAGGATCTCACCGCGTGCATCCACGGTGATCTTCTTGGAGAGGTCGCCGTTGGCCACGGCGGTCGTCACCTGGGCGATGTTCCGCACCTGCGAAGTCAGGTTCAGCGCCATGAAGTTGACGTTGTCGGTCAGGTCCTTCCAGACGCCGCTGACGCCCCGCACCTGCGCCTGGCCGCCGAGGTTTCCTTCGGTGCCGACCTCGCGGGCGACGCGGGTGACCTCGTCGGCGAAGGCGGAGAGCTGGTCCACCATCGTGTTGATCGTGGACTTCAGCTCCAGGATCTCGCCCTTCGCCTCGACCGTGATCTTCTTGCCGAGGTCGCCCTGGGCGACGGCGGTCGAGACGAGGGCGATGTTGCGGACCTGCGAAGTGAGGTTGTCCGCCATGAAGTTGACGTTGTCCGTGAGGTCCTTCCAGACGCCGGAGACGCCCCGCACCTGGGCGCGGCCGCCGAGGTTTCCTTCGGTGCCGACCTCGCGGGCGACGCGGGTGACCTCGTCGGCGAAGGCGGAGAGCTGGTCCACCATGGTGTTGATGGTCGACTTCAGTTCCAGGATCTCGCCCTGCGCGTCGACCGTGATCTTCTGACTCAGGTCGCCGTTGGCGACGGCGGTCGTCACCTGGGCGATGTTGCGGACCTGCGAAGTCAGGTTCGAGGCCATGAAGTTGACGTTGTCGGTCAGGTCCTTCCAGACCCCGCTGACGCCCCGCACCTGGGCGCGCCCGCCCAACTGGCCCTCGGTGCCGACCTCGCGGGCCACGCGGGTCACCTCGTCGGCGAAGGCGGACAGCTGGTCGACCATCGTGTTCACGGTCAGCTTCAGTTCGAGCAGCTCACCGGTCGCCTCGACCGTGACCGTACGGGTCAGGTCACCGCGGGCCACCGCCGTCGTCACCAGGGCGATGTCACGCACCTGGGCGGTCAGCCGGGACGCCATCGTGTTGACCGCCTCGGTCACGTCCCGCCAACTGCCGGACAGACCCGTCACCTTGGCCCGTCCGCCGAGCCGCCCCTCGGTGCCCACCTCGCGCGCGACCCGGGTCACCTCGCCGGTGAACAGCGACAACTGGTCGACCATCTTGTTCACGGCCCGGCCCAGCCGACGCAGATCACCGCGCAACTGCCGGTTGCCGTCATGCAGGTCGACCCGCTGGGTCAGATCGCCGCCGGCCACCGCGTCGAGCACCCGCGTCGCGTTCGCCGCCGGGGCCACCAGGGCGTCGAGGAGCTGGTTCACATCGTTGACCCGGGAGGTCCAGGCGCCCTGCCCGGGGCTCGCCGTGACCCGTTCGTCGAGCCGCCCGTGCCGTACCAACTCCCGCTTCACGCGCTGCACTTCCCCGTTGAAATGCGTGCTGCGGTCCATGATCTGGTTGAAGACGGCCGTCAGCTCGGCCACCATCCCGTGGCCGGTCTCCGGAATCTTCGTGAAGTCGCCGTCCCGGGCCGCGGTCATCGCGGCGAGCAGCGGACGCAGCTCCGATGCTCGGAGTTGTTCCGGTTTTTGACCGTCTTCGAGCACACGCGTAGCACTGTTCTCACTCATGGCGGCCCACTTCAGTAACTCGGCGCTTATGGGCGGGGTCAGTCTGTCACTCTGTCGGCATCGACTGAGGCGAATTCGTCCGAACCGTTCGGGGAGCTGTCCATGGGGGCCATTCCGACGCAACGGGAGACCGCTTCCTGCGCTTGCGATGCGCCTGCACACCTGCACGCGACCGCGCACGGGAGGGTGGACCCACGTGCGCAGACATACGCGACCCTGCCCGGCAGCCCCCTCGCGCCGGGTTACGCCCGCGCCCTCGTACGCACCGCGCTCGCCGACTGGGCCGAGGCCGGGCTCCCCGGCGCCGAACACCTCACCGACCGGCTCGCCGACGACGCCGTACTCGTCGTCAGCGAACTCGTCACCAACGCCGTCGTGCACGCGGGCACCGAGGTCGAGGTGGAGTGCCGTATGGAGGAGGCGCCCGGCGCGCTCGTCGTGGAGGTCTCCGACCACCACCCCTCCCGGGCGCCCCGCGACTCGGACGCCGAAGGGCCCTACGAGACGGCCGAAGTGCCGTACGGGACACCGGAGTACGGCCGCGGACTGCGCCTGGTCGCCACGCTCGCCGAGTCCTGGGGTGTCACCTTCCGCAGGGGCACCAAGACGGTGTGGGCGCGACTGCCCGCCGAGCGGAGCCCGGCCGCGTCCGAACCGGAGGCGCACGCCGGCCGGCAGGCGCTGGAACGCGGGCTGCGCGCCGCCGAGATACTGGCGCCCGACCCGCAGCGGGCCGAGCGCGACCGGGACTGGCTGCACCGCGGTGCCCTGTCCTTCCTCGCCGAGGCCTCCGATCTGCTGGCCGGGCAGCTCGACGAGAACATGGTCGCCGCGCTCGCCGGACAGCTGATCGTGCCGCGGCTCGCCGACTGGTGCGCGGTGTGGCTGGAGGACGAGGCCATGGGCCGCGTGGGCTGGGCCGACGGCACCGGCGGCGCCGGGCCCCGCCTGGCCCGCGTCTGGCACTGCAGCGAGAACCGCATCGAGGAACTGCGCCGGGCCCTGGAGAAGGACCCGCCGCTTCCGCCCGAGGCGATGAGCGTCCTGCCGGCCATGGGGGCCCCGCCGCTCGATCGGAGCCGGGAGTGGGGGAGCAGCCGGGAGTGGGGGAAGTCCGGGCCGGTCGTGTACCCCTGGCCCGGCGAGGCGCTCGACGTGCGCGACGAGCACGGCGCGGCGCTCGCCTACCGTCTCATCGCGGGCGGCCGGCCGCTCGGCACGCTCGTCATCGGACGCGCCGGGCTGCTGCGCTTCCCCGACGAGGTCACCGGGCTCGTCGAGGACCTCAGCCGCCGGGTGGCGCTCGCCATCGGCGCGGCCCGCCAGTACGCCCGCCAGGCCACCATCAGCCAGGTACTGCAGCGCGGCCTGCTGCCCGCCGCCGTCGCCGAGATCCCCGGCGTACGCAGCGCCCTCGTCTACGAACCGTGCGACAAGGGCGGCCCCAGCGGCGACTTCTACGACCTCTTCCCGGCCGGCGACGGCCGCTGGTGCTTCGCCGTCGGCGACGTCCAGGGCAAGGGCCCCGAGGCCGCCGTCGTCATCGGCCTGGCCCGCCCCTGGCTGCGCCTGCTCGCGCGCGAGGGCTACCGCGTCGCCGACGTCCTCGACCGCCTCAACCGCCTCCTCCTGGACGACGCGACGGAGGCCGCGGACGCCGCCGCCCGGGCCCTGGTCCGTCCTCCGGCCCCCGGCGACGGCCCGCAGACCCGCTTCCTCTCCCTCCTCTACGGCGAGCTGACCCCCTTCGACGGCGGCATCCGCTGCACCCTCGCCTCCGCAGGGCATCCCCTGCCGCTGCTCCTCGGCCCCGACGGAAGCGTCCGTACGCCCGCCCGCCCGCAGACCCTCCTCGGCGTCGTCGAGGACGAGACGTACACCAGCGAAACCTTCGAGCTCCGCGCCGGAGACAGCCTGCTGTGCGTCACGGACGGCGTGACGGAGCGTCGCTCCGGCTCCGACATGTTCGACGACGCCGACGGCCTCGCGACCGCGCTCGCCGGGTGCGCGGGCCTGAGCGCCGACCTGATCGCGGAACGCATCCGCAGGCTGGTGCACGAGTTCGGCGGGCGGCCGCCGGAGGACGACCTCGCGCTGCTGGTGCTGCAGGCGGAGTGAGGAGTCGTACGGGTGCTGGACAATGGAAGGCATGCCTTCCGCACTCCCCGACGGCGAGCCGGTCCCCGCCGACGGCGCACTCCCCGCATCCGCGCTCGCCGGGGCCCCCGACCGCCCCCTCGGCTTCTACCTGCACGTCCCGTACTGCGCGACCCGCTGCGGCTACTGCGACTTCAACACCTACACCGCCACCGAGCTGCGCGGCACGGGCGGCGTCCTCGCCTCCCGCGACAACTACGCGGACACCCTGATCGACGAGATCCGCCTGGCGCGGAAGGTCCTGGGAGACGACCCGCGCCGGGTCCGCACGGTCTTCGTCGGCGGCGGTACGCCGACCCTGCTGGCCGCGGAGGATCTCGTACGGATGCTGGGCGCGATCCGCGACGAGTTCGGTCTCGCGGCGGACGCGGAGGTCACGACGGAGGCGAACCCGGAGTCGGTGGACCCGGCGTACCTGGCGACGCTCCGGGAGGGCGGCTTCAACCGCGTCTCCTTCGGCATGCAGAGCGCGAAGCAGCATGTGCTGCGCGTGCTGGACCGGACGCACACACCGGGCCGCCCGGAGGCGTGCGTGGCGGAGGCCCGCGCGGCCGGCTTCGAGCACGTGAACCTGGACCTGATCTACGGCACGCCGGGGGAGTCGGACGAGGACTGGCGGGCGTCGCTGGAGGCGGCACTCGGGGCGGGCCCCGACCACATCAGCGCCTATGCGCTGATCGTTGAGGAGGGCACGCAACTGGCGCGTCGCATCCGCCGGGGCGAGGTCCCGATGACGGACGACGACGTCCACGCGGACCGCTATCTGATCGCGGACGAGGTGATGTCGGCGGCGGGCTTCGACTGGTACGAGGTCTCCAACTGGGCCACGTCGGAGGCGGGCCGCTGCCTGCACAACGAGCTGTACTGGCGGGGCGCCGACTGGTGGGGGGCGGGGCCCGGGGCGCACTCGCATGTGGGCGGGGTGCGGTGGTGGAACGTGAAGCATCCTGGCGCGTATGCGGCGGCGCTGGCTGCGGGGCGATCGCCGGGGGCGGGGCGTGAGCTGCTGTCGGAGGAGGACCGCCGGGTGGAGCGGATCCTGCTGGAGCTGCGGCTGCGGGAGGGGGTGCCGCTGGAGCTGCTGCGGGAGGAGGGGCTGGCGGCTTCTCGGCGGGCGCTGGGGGAGGGGTTGCTGGCGGGCGGGCCGTATGAGGAAGGGCGGGCTGTACTGACGCTGCGCGGTCGGTTGCTGGCGGATGCAGTGGTCCGGCACCTGGTGGATTGATCACTCGGGCGAGTGAATCGCCCCAGAACTCCGGTTCGGTCTCTAACCTGGCTCCTAGGCTGCCGCCAAAAGGACGCGGCGGATGGGAGGCCATGGAGATGACCGCTGTGGACGAGCGTGGATTGGCCAATTACCTCGACACATTCGAGCCTCCCGAGGGCGTCAAGGCTGAGCTTCTTCGGGGGGTAATCGTGATGATGGCCAGCCCAGATCTGGTGCACAACCTGATCGTGACGCACACGCTGCGGCAGATTCCCATGGACCGGTGGTATCCCATCCAGACCCAGGATGTTGACATTGTCGGCGAGGAGAGTGTGCCCATCCCGGATCTGCTTCTGGCGGCGCCGGACGTACTACCCGCCTCGGGGCATCTGCTGCCGTCCCAGCTGGTCACCATGGTTGTCGAGGTGGTCTCCAAGTCCAGCGTTCATCAGGACTACGTGGTCAAGAGGTCGATCTACGCGGCGGGCAAGGTGCCTGCGTATCTCATTCTCGACCCGATCATGGAGCAGTGCGTCCTGCTGACGAGGCCCGAGGGCGACGGCGAGGACGCCAACTACCTGACACAGCAGATCACCAAGTTCGGTGACCCCGTGTCGCTGGATGTGCTCGGAATCGAACTGGCCACGAGTGACTTCGGAACCCTCCCCAACGTCAGGCCCCACCGCTACCCGTAACGAAGTCGATCAACTCCTCCACCCGCCCCAGCAGCTCCGGCTCCAGGTCCTTGTAGGAACCCACCCGCTTCAGGATCGCCTGCCACACCGCCCCGGTGTTCTCCGACGGCCAGCCCAGCGCCCGGCACACCCCCGTCTTCCAGTCCTGCCCGTGCGGCACCCGCGGCCATCCGGCGATCCCCAGCGACGACGGCTTCACCGCCTCCCAGATGTCGATGTACGGGTGGCCCACCACCAGCGCGTGCTCGCTCGTCACCGACTCCGCGATCCGCCACTCCTTCGTCCCCGGCACCAAGTGGTCCACCAGGACGCCCAGCCGCGCATCCGGCCCCGGCGCGAACTCCGCCACGATCGACGGCAGGTCGTCGACACCCTCCAGGTACTCCACGACCACGCCCTCGATCCGTAGGTCGTCGCCCCACACCTTCTCGACGAGCTCCGCGTCGTGCCGCCCCTCCACATAGATCCGCCCGGCGCGAGCCACACGCGCGCGTGCCCCGGGGACGGCCACCGAACCGGATGCCGTACGGGTGGGACGTACGGGCCCATTGCCGGTCGGGCGGACGAGCGTCACCACCCGCCCCTCCAGCAGAAACCCCCGCGGCTCCAGCGGAAACACCCGGTGCTTGCCGAAGCGGTCCTCCAGGGTCACCGTGCCCGCCTCGCAGCGGATCACCGCGCCGCAGAAACCGGTGCCGGGCTCCTCGACCACCAGACCGGGCTCCGCCGGGACCTCGGGGACGGGCTTGGGCTTCTTCCACGGTGGGGTCAGATCGGCGGAGTACTGGCGCATTCGAGTGACGATAGGAGAAGCGGCCGGTCAGCGCCTACGACACGCCGAAGCGTGCCGCCAGCTCGTCGCGCTGTCTCCGTACGAACCCCGCATCCACCGCCGCTCCGTGACCGGGCACGTACAGCGCGTCCTCCCCGCCCAGGTCGAGGAGCCGGTCCAGAGCGGCCGGCCAGTGCGACGGTACGGCGTCGGATCCGGCCTGCGGTTCGCCGGACTCCTCCACCAGGTCGCCGCAGAAGACGACCTCAGGGGAGCCGGGCACCAGCACCGCCAGATCGTGGGCCGAGTGGCCCGGCCCGACGTTCGCCAGCAGCACCTGCAGGCCGCCGCCCAGGTCGAGGGTCCACTCGCCGGAGACGTGATGCCGGGGCGCGACCAGGGCGTCGACCGCCTCCTCGGCCAGGCGCGCGTCCAGCCCGTTGCCCACCGCGTCCGCCCGCAGCTCCTCGCGCGCGTGCCGGGCCTCGAAGACCGTGTCCATGCCCACCGCGCCGTACACCTCCGCGCCCGCGAACGCCGCCGCCCCGAGGACATGGTCGAAATGAGGATGCGTGAGCGCGAGATGAGTCACACGGTGACCGGCCAGCTCCTGCGCCTCGGCACGCAACCGTGCGCCCTCCGCGAGGCTCGACCCCGCGTCGATCAAGAGCGCCGTGCTCTCCCCGACGACCAGCCCCGTCGTGCAGTCCCAGCCCGGAAGCCGGCACCGGCCGACACCGGCAGCCAGCCGCTCCCACCCCAGCTCTTCCCAAGTCACCGTCATACGGCGACGCTAGCGGTACGCCCCGTTCAACAGGGGCCGACCTTGCCCCGGGTGTACCCCACCGCCGTACACTGGCCGGTAACGGCTGGCACTCGGACGGACAGAGTGCCAGGCGAAGCGCCTAGGGGACGACTTCTGGAGGTGTGCGCTAGATGCTGAGTGAACGACGGCTCCAGGTGCTGCGCGCCATCGTCCAGGACTATGTCGGCACCGAGGAGCCGGTGGGGTCGAAGGCCCTGACCGAGCGGCACAACCTCGGCGTTTCCCCGGCGACGGTCCGCAACGACATGGCGGCCCTGGAGGACGAGGGGTTCATCGCTCAGCCGCACACCAGCGCCGGGCGCATCCCCACCGACAAGGGCTACCGGCTGTTCGTCGACAAGCTCGCGGGCGTCAAGCCCATGTCCGCGCCCGAGAAGCGGGCGATCCAGAACTTCCTCGACGGCGCCGTCGATCTCGACGATGTGGTGGCGCGGACGGTTCGGCTGCTCGCCCAGCTCACCCGGCAGGTCGCCGTCGTCCAGTACCCGTCCCTGACCCGCTCGACCGTGCGGCACGTGGAGCTGCTCTCGCTCGCCCCCGCCCGCGTGATGCTCGTGCTGATCACCGACACCGGCCGGGTCGAGCAGCGCATGATCGACTGCCCGGCGCCGTTCGGGGAGGCCTCGCTCGCGGATCTGCGGGCGCGGCTCAACAGCCGGGTCGCGGGCCGTCGCTTCACCGACGTCCCCCGGCTCGTGGAAGACCTGCCCGAAGGCTTCGACGTCGAGGACCGGGGTACGGTCTCGACAGTGCTCTCCACTCTTCTGGAGACACTGGTCGAGGAGAACGAGGAACGGCTGATGATCGGCGGCACCGCCAATCTGACCCGTTTCGGACATGACTTCCCCCTCACCATCCGCCCCGTCCTGGAGGCGCTGGAGGAGCAGGTCGTGCTCCTCAAGTTGCTTGGTGAGGCGGGGGATTCGGGCATGACGGTGCGCATCGGGCACGAGAACGCCTATGAGGGACTCAACTCCACTTCAGTGGTGTCGGTCGGCTACGGTTCGGGCAACGAGGCGGTCGCCAAGCTCGGCGTGGTCGGACCGACCCGCATGGATTACCCGGGAACGATGGGAGCGGTACGCGCAGTGGCACGGTACGTCGGACAGATCCTGGCGGAGTCGTAAGTGGCCACGGACTACTACGCCGTTCTCGGCGTGCGCCGCGACGCGTCGCAGGAAGAGATCAAGAAGGCCTTCCGGCGGCTCGCGCGCGAGCTGCACCCGGACGTCAACCCGGATCCGAAGACCCAGGAGCGGTTCAAGGAGATCAACGCCGCTTACGAGGTGCTCTCGGACCCGCAGAAGAAGCAGGTCTACGACCTCGGCGGCGACCCGCTCTCGCAGGCGGGCGGCGCCGGTGCGGGCGGCTTCGGCGCGGGTGGCTTCGGGAACTTCTCGGACATCATGGACGCGTTCTTCGGTACGGCGTCCCAGCGCGGCCCGCGCTCGCGCACGCGCCGGGGCCAGGACGCGATGATCCGGCTGGAGATCGAGCTCGACGAGGCGGCCTTCGGTACGACCAAGGACATCCAGGTCGACACGGCGATCGTCTGCTCCACCTGTAACGGTGAGGGTGCGGCGCCGGGTACCTCCGCCCAGACGTGTGACATGTGCCGCGGTCGCGGTGAGGTGTCGCAGGTGACGCGGTCCTTCCTGGGCCAGGTCATGACCTCGCGTCCCTGCCCGCAGTGCCAGGGCTTCGGCACGGTCGTTCCGACGCCGTGCCCGGAGTGCGCGGGCGACGGTCGCGTACGGTCCCGCCGTACGCTCACGGTCAAGATCCCGGCCGGTGTCGACAACGGCACCCGCATCCAGCTCGCGGGCGAGGGCGAGGTCGGGCCCGGCGGCGGTCCCGCCGGTGACCTGTACGTCGAGATCCACGAGCTGCCGCACCCCACCTTCCAGCGGCGCGGCGACGACCTGCACTGCACGGTCACCATCCCGATGACGGCCGCGTCCCTCGGCACCAAGGTGCCGCTGGAGACGCTGGACGGCATGGAGGAGGTCGACATCCGGCCAGGCACCCAGTCCGGCCAGTCGATCCCGCTGCACGGCCGGGGTGTCACGCATCTGCGCGGCGGCGGTCGAGGGGACCTCATCGTGCACGTGGAGGTCCAGACCCCGACGAAGCTGGATCCCGAGCAGGAGCGGTTGCTGCGGGAGCTTGCCAAGCTGCGGGGTGAGGAGCGGCCGACGGGGCAGTTCCAGCCGGGGCAGCAGGGGTTGTTCTCGCGGTTGAAGGATGCGTTCAACGGGCGGTGACGGGGGTGGCTGCGGGTGGTTTTCTCGCCCCCGCCGCCCCTTCCCTTCCCGTCCCAGGGGGCTGCGCCCCCAGACCCCCGCTTTCGGCCTGAACGGCCTCGTCCTCAAACGCCGGACGGGCTGAAATACACCGACCGGCAGGGAGACGTGCCGTAGGCCTATGCCTGCGGACGGCCGGATTCGGACTTGTTCGGAGGACGTGACAACATGCCGTCATGTCCTCCGCGCTGACCGATCTCTTCCCTCATCCGATCGTGCAGGCCCCCATGGCGGGCGGTGTCTCGGTGCCGCATCTGGCCGCCGCCGTGTGCGAGGCCGGGGGGCTCGGGTTTCTCGCCGCCGGGTACAAGACGGCCGACGGCGTGTACCAGGAGATCAAGCAGCTGCGGAGCCTCACGAGCCGCCCCTTCGGCGTGAACCTCTTCATGCCCCAGCCCGAGTACGCCGACCCTGGCGCCGTGGAGATCTACGCCCACCAGCTGGCCGGAGAGGCCGCCTGGTACGAGACCGAGCTCGGCGATCCGGACAGCGGCCGCGACGACGCCTACGACTCCAAGCTCGCCGTGCTGCTCGACAACCCCGTGCCGGTGGTCTCCTTCCACTTCGGGGTCCCGAGCCGCGAGATCCTCGACTCCCTGCGCCGGGCGGGTACCTTCACGTTGGTCACCGCGACCACCCCTGAGGAGGCCCTCGCCGTGCAGCTGGCCGGCGCCGACGCGGTGATCGTGCAGGGCGTGGAGGCCGGCGGCCACCAGGGCACGCACCGGGACAACCCGGAGGCGGACGGCACCGGCATCGGGCTGCTCTCGCTCGTCGCCCAGGTCCGCGAGACCGTGGGCATCCCGATCGTCGCCGCCGGCGGCATCATGCGCGGCGGCCAGATCGCCGCGGCGCTGGCGGCGGGCGCGAGCGCCGCCCAGCTCGGCACGGCGTTCCTCGCCACCCCGGAGTCCGGCGCGAACGCCGTCCACAAGCAGGCGCTGACCAACCCGCTGTTCGTGCGCACGGAGCTGACCCGCGCGTTCTCCGGCCGCCCGGCCCGCGGCCTGGTCAACCGCTTCCTGCGCGAGCACGGCCCGTACGCCCCCGCCGCCTACCCGGAGGTCCACCACCTCACCTCGCCCCTGCGCAAGAAGGCCGCCGCCTCCGGCGACGCACAGGGCATGGCGCTGTGGGCGGGGCAGGGGCACCGCATGGCGCGTGAACTCCCGGCCGGGCAGCTGGTCGAGGTCCTGGCCGCCGAGATCGACATGGCCAGGACAGCGTTGTCGGGCAAGGGGGACCTGCGATGACTGCGCCGGTGTTCGTCGTCGACTCGCTGGCAGACGTGGGGCCCGGCTCGATCGTCGAACTGGACGGGCCCGAAGGGCGGCACGCGGTGTCCGTACGGCGGCTGCAGCCCGGCGAGGACGTGGTGCTGACGGACGGTCTGGGCCGCGGTGCCGCCGGTGCGGTCGTCCGTACGGAGGGCAAGGACCGGCTGTTCGTCGAGCCCGTCGAGTTCCCGGTCGAGCCTGAGCCCAGCCCTCGGATCACCGTCGTCCAGGCCCTCCCCAAGGGGGACCGTGGCGAGCTGGCCGTCGAGACGATGACCGAGACCGGCGTAGATGCGATCGTGCCGTGGTCGGCAGCCCGCTGCATCACCCAGTGGAAGGGCGAGAGGGGCCTGAAGGCCCTGGCGAAATGGCGGGCCACCGCCCGCGAGGCCGGCAAGCAGTCCCGCCGGCTGCGCTTCCCCGAGGTCGCGGACGCGGCAACGACCAAGCAGGTTGCCGCACTTCTCGCCAAAGCCGACTTCGCCGCCGTACTGCACGAGGACCGCGACTACGGCAGTGAGCCGCTGGCGACCGCCGAACTCCCCTCCGCGGGCGAGATCGTGCTGGTCGTGGGCCCCGAAGGGGGCGTCTCCGAACAGGAGTTGGCGCTCTTCGAGGAGGCGGGTGCCAAGGCGTACCGGCTCGGGCGTAGCGTGCTGCGTACATCGACCGCGGGCACCGCGGCGACCGCCCTGCTCCTGGGCCGCACCGGCCGCTGGTCCTGAACGATCACGGGGGAACCCCATGGAACTCGCCCAAGTCCGGCTCCTCGTCAGCGACTTCGCCGCCTGCTACCGCTTCTACGCCGAGGTCCTCGGCCTCAAACCGCAGTCGGGTGCGACCGCGGGCCCGTACGAGAAATTCAGCCCGGCCACCGGCTCGGCGGGCATCGCACTCCAGGACCGTTCGATGATGGCCGAGGTCCTGAACGAGCTGGGCGACACGGCAACGGGCCACCGCTCCCTGGTGGTGCTGCGCGTCGACGACCTCGACACCTACTGCGAGGAGATCGCCACCCGGGGCGCCGTCCTCCTGCACGGCCCGTCCCCGATGACGGACCGCATGCGGGTGGCCCATCTCAAGGACCCCGAGGGGAACTTGGTGGAGTTGCAGGAGTGGCTGCTGCTGCGCGGCTGACCCAGCAGGGCGCGCGGGCGCTTTCGTGACCGTATGCGCTCTACCGTCGGACGGCACTCGGTGGCAGGCTGCCCTCCATGGGGGCATTGAGGCGGATTTGGCGGCGGCCGCGCGGACGGCGGGTGGCGGCCGCGCTGGGACTTGCCGTGCTGGGCGTCGGCGGGGCCGTGGCCTGTGATCCGGGCGGGCTGAACTCGGCGGCCGTGGCGTACACGACCAGCAAGACCGCGACCGCGGAGCTGAAGCGGCAGAAGGTCGACGTGCAGTGGCTCAGCTGCACCGCCAACTACGGCAACAACAAGGCCAACACGCCGGGGCGGACCGCGCCCTCGGCGAGCGAGACCACCGTCGCCAACGTCGACTGCCAGGGACAGACCAAGGACCGACGGGACATCACCGTCACCGGCAAGGTCACCCGCGCCGTCGACGGCGCCTGCGTGCGCGGCGACCTCACCGCCAAGGTGGGCGGCAAGCAGTGGTTCCACGTGACGGGGCTCGGCAACTGCAACGCGACACCGTCGCCCATCCTCAACAACCCCTCCAACGGAAACGGGCAGCCCGGCGCCACCGTCACCGTGACGGTCACCAGGACCATCTGGTGCAAGGGCGATCCGAAGTGCTGGCCCGTCGAGGGCAAGTGATCCGAACCGCGGACCCGGGGTGGCGCCCCTGCGTAGGGTGATCGGGTGACACAGCCTGCGACGCCTGCCTATGTCCGGTTTCCGCACCTGCGGGGCGAGTTGGTCGCCTTCACGGCAGAGGACGACGTGTGGCTCGCCCCCGTCGACGGCGGACGCGCCTGGCGGGTCAGCGTGGACCACACACCGGTCACCCTGCCCCGCATCTCGCCCGACGGTACGACCGTCGCCTGGACCTCCACCCGCGACGGCGCCCCCGAGGTGCACATCGCCCCGGTCGCCGGCGGACCGTCCAAGCGGTTGACCCACTGGGGCAGTTGGCGCACCCAGGTGCGCGGCTGGACCCCGGACGGACAGGTCCTCGCGATCACCACGCACGGCCAGGCGAACCTGCGCCGCAGCTGGGCGCACGCCGTCCCGCTCGACGGCGGACCTTCCACCGTCCTGCCGTACGGCCTCGTCGGGCATGTCGCCCATGGGCCGAGCACCGTCCTGCTGTCCGCACCCATGGGGCGCGAGGCCGCCTGGTGGAAGCGGTATCGCGGGGGCACCGCGGGCAAGCTGTGGATCGACCGGGAGGGCCAGGGCGCATTCGTACGGCTGCATGAAGAGCTCCACGGGAATCTGGAGTTCCCGGTGTGGGCGGGGGAGCGCATCGCCTTCCTGTCCGACCACGAGGGTGTCGGGGCGGTGTACTCCTCCCTCGCCGACGGTTCCGACCTGCGCCGGCACACGCCGCTCGACGGCTTCTACGCCCGGCACGCCGCCGGCGACGGCACCCGTGTCGTCTACGCCTCGGCCGGTGAGCTGTGGATCCTCGACGACCTCGACGGAGCCGAGCCCCGCCGCCTCGACATCCGGCTCGGCGGGCAGCGCGCCGACCGGCAGCCGTTCGCCGTGAACGCCTCCCGCTGGTTCGGATCGGCCGCCCCCGACCACACCGCACGCGGCAGCGCGGTCGCCGTGCGCGGAGCCGTCCACTGGGTCACCCACCGCTCCGGACCCACCCGCGCACTTGCCGCCGAACCCGGCGTACGGGCCCGGCTGCCGCGCACTTTCCGCGCCGAGGGCGAGGAATGGGTGGTGTGGGTGACGGACGCGGAGGGCGAGGACGCCCTGGAGTTCGCGCCCGCCACCGGTCTGGCACCCGGCGCCACTCCGCGTCGCCTGGCCGCCGGACAACTCGGCCGCGTCCTCGGGCTCGCCATGGCACCCGACGGCAGCCGGGCCGCGGTCGCCGCGCACGACGGACGCGTCCTGCTCGTCGAGAGGGAGACCGGCGAGGTCCGCGAGATCGACCGCAGCGAGGACGGGGACGTCACCGGCCTGGTCTTCTCGCCCGACTCGGCCTGGCTCGCCTGGTCCCACCCCGGCCCGCGGCCGCTGCGCCAGCTCCGCATCGCCCACACCACCGACCTGACCGTCACCGAGGCGACCCCGCTGCGTTTCCGGGACTACGCGCCCGCCTTCACCCTCGACGGCAAACACATCGCCTTCCTCTCCAACCGCTCCTTCGACCCGGTCTACGACGAGCACGTCTTCGACCTCGCCTTCGTGGTCGGCGACCGCCCGCACCTGATCACCCTCGCGGCGACCACACCTTCCCCCTTCGGCCCGCAGCGGCACGGACGCCCCTTCGACACCCCCGACAAGGACGAGACCCCCGACAGCGAGGGCACCCCGGCCACCCGCATCGACCTCGAAGGCCTCGCCGACCGGATCGTGCCCTTCCCGGTCGAGGCCGCCCGCTACTCCGGCCTGCGTGCCGCGAAGGACGGCGTGCTGTGGCTGCGCCACCCGGTGCAGGGCGTCCTCGGAGTGTCCAGGGCCACCCCCGACGATCCCGACCCCAAGACCGAGCTGGAGCGCTACGACCTCGTCCAGCATCGCCTGGAGCACCTCGCCGCCGATGCCGACCACTTCCGGGTCAGCGGCGACGGCAAGCGCGTCCTGCTGTGGACCGACGGACGGCTGAAGGTCGTACCCAGCGACCGGCGCGCGTCCACCGACGACACCAGCGACACCAACATCACCGTCGACCTGAGCCGGGTACGGCAGACGGCCGACCCCTCGGCCGAGTGGCGGCAGATGTACGAGGAGACCGGCCGCATCATGCGGGACCACTTCTGGCGGCCGGACATGAGCGGCGTCGACTGGACCGGCGTACTCGACCGCTACCGGCCGGTCCTGGACCGCGTGGCCACCCACGACGACCTCGTCGACCTCCTGTGGGAGGTGCACGGCGAGCTCGGCACCTCGCACGCCTACGTGATGCCGCACCACGGATACGGCAACGGGCCAAGGCAAGGGCTCCTCGGTGCCGACATCTCCCGTCACCAGGACGGCAGTTGGCGCATCGACCGGATCCTGCCGACCGAGACCTCCGACCCCGACGCCTGCTCCCCGCTGGCCGCACCGGGCGTCGCGGTGCGGGCCGGGGACGCGATCGCCGCGGTGGGCGGGCAGCCGGTGGACCCGGTGACGGGGCCCGGACCGCTGCTCGTCGGCACGGCGGACAAGCCGGTCGAGCTGACGATCTCGCCCTCCGGCGGAGGCGAGGTGCGGCATGCGGTCGTCGTGCCGGTCGCGGACGAGGAGCCGCTGCGGTACCACGCATGGGTCGCGGACCGGCGGGCCTACGTCCACGAGAGGTCCGGCGGGCGCATCGGCTATCTGCACGTTCCCGACATGCAGGCGCCGGGCTGGGCCCAGATCCACCGGGACCTGCGGGTCGAGGTGGCCCGGGAGGGCCTCGTCGTGGACGTCCGGGACAACCGGGGCGGCCACACCTCCCAACTCGTCGTCGAGAAGCTGGCCCGGCGGATCGTCGGCTGGGCCGTGCCGCGCGGCCTGCGGCCGTACAGCTACCCGGCGGACGCGCCCCGCGGACCGGTGGTCGCCGTCGCCAACGAGTTCTCCGGCTCCGACGGCGACATCGTCAACGCGGCCATCAAGGCACTCGGCATCGGTCCGGTCGTCGGCACCCGGACCTGGGGCGGCGTCATCGGCATCGACAGCCGCTATCGCCTGGTCGACGGCACGCTGGTCACCCAGCCCAAGTACGCCTTCTGGCTGGAGGGTTACGGCTGGGACGTCGAGAACCGCGGTGTGGACCCGGACGTGGAGGTGGTCCAGCGGCCGCAGGACTACGCGGCGGGACGGGACGTCCAACTGGACGAGGCCATCCGCATCGCACTGGCCGCCCTGGAGGAGACCCCCGCCAAGACACCCCCGAGCCTGGACTGACGACCCTGGATACGATGCCCCCGTACTCGATCACCGTGATCGATCAACCGGCTTGAGGAGACCACATGCCAGGGGAGCCGCAGGACGACTGCCTGTTCTGCAAGATCGTCGCGGGGCATGTCCCGGCGACGATCGTCCGCGAGACGGAAACCACCGTCGCCTTCCGGGACATCAACCCGCAGGCACCCACCCATGTCCTGGTGATCCCCAAGGCGCACTACAAGAACGCGGCCGAGCTCGCCGCCGCGGAACCGGTCCTCGCCGCGGACGTCCTGCGCGAGGCCCAGTCGGTCGCCGACGAGGACAAGCTGGAGAGCTACCGCATCGTCTTCAACACGGGCGCCGGCGCCGGCCAGACCGTCTGGCACGCCCACGCGCACGTCCTCGGCGGCCGTGGCCTGCAGTGGCCGCCCGGGTGACCCAGAAGGACGTAAGTCACCGTGTCCGTACGTGAATTGGTGGTCCTCGGCACCGCCAGCCAGGTCCCGACCCGGCACCGCAACCACAACGGCTACCTGCTGCGCTGGGACGGCGAGGGCATCCTCTTCGACCCCGGCGAGGGCACTCAGCGCCAGATGCTGCGTGCCGGGGCGGCCGCGCACGATCTCAACCGGATCTGCGTCACCCACTTCCACGGCGACCACTCGCTGGGCCTCGCGGGCGTCATCCAGCGCATCAACCTCGACCAGGTCCCGCACGAGATCACCGCGCACTACCCGCGCTCCGGGCAGCGCTTCTTCGACCGCCTGAGGTACGCCACCGCGTACCGCGAGACGGTCGACCTCACCGAGGCCCCGGTCGACACCGACGGCCCCCTGGCCGTCACCGCCTCGTACACCCTCGAGGCCCGCAGGCTCTCGCACCCCGTGGAGTCCTACGGCTACCGGCTGACCGAACCCGACGGCCGCCGTATGCTCCCCGACCGCCTTGCCGCGCACGGCATCAAGGGCCCGGACGTCGGCCGTATCCAGCGGGACGGCGCGCTCGGCGGAGTGTCCCTGGAGGAGGTCAGCGAGGTGCGCCGCGGTCAGCGGTTCGCGTTCGTCATGGACACCCGCCTGTGCGACGGGGTGCACGCGCTCGCCGAGGGCTGCGACATGCTCGTCATCGAGTCGACGTTCCTCGACGAGGACACCGGCCTCGCGGTCGAGCACGGCCACCTCACAGCCGGGCAGGCGGCGGCCGTGGCGCGCGAGGCGGGCGTACGGCATCTGGTGCTGACGCACTTCAGCCAGCGCTACACCGAGCCGGACGAATTCGAGCGGCAGGCGCGGGCGGCGGGCTTCGAGGGTGAGCTGACGGTGGCACACGATCTGCTGCGGGTGCCGGTTCCGAAACGCCGGTAAAGCACCCGTACGATGCTGCGATGCCCCTCCCCAAAGCTGAACTGCACCTGCACATCGAAGGCACCCTGGAGCCGGAGCTCGCGTTCGAGCTGGCCGCCCGCAACGGTGTCGAGCTGCCGTACGCCGACGAGGACGAACTCCGCAAGGCGTACGAGTTCGAGGACCTCCAGTCCTTTCTGAACCTGTACTACGAGCTCATGGCCGTCCTGCGCACCGAGCGGGACTTCGAGGACCTCGCGAACGCCTACCTGGCCCGCGCCGCCGCGCAGGGCGTGCGGCACGCGGAGATCTTCTTCGACCCGCAGGCGCACCTCGCGCGGGGCGTGGGCATGGGCACGGTCGTGGAGGGGCTGTGGCGGGCGCTGCAGCACAGCGAGTCGGTGCACGGCATCTCCACCCGGCTGATCCTGTGCTTCCTGCGGGACGAGTCCGCCGAGTCTGCGCTGCAGACCCTGGAGGCCGCGAAGCCGTACCTGGACCGGATCACCGGCGTCGGCCTCGACTCCGCCGAGGTCGGGCACCCGCCGGTGAAGTTCCGCGAGGTCTACGAGGCCGCCGCCGCGCTCGGCCTGCGCCGGGTGGCGCACGCGGGGGAGGAGGGCCCGCCGGAGTACATCACGGAAGCCCTGGACGTGCTCGGCATCGAGCGCGTGGACCACGGCCTGCGCTGCATGGAGGACGAGCAGCTGGTGGCCCGTCTGGTCCGCGACCGGATCCCGCTCACCCTGTGCCCCCTCTCCAACGTCCGCCTGCGCACGGTCGACACCCTCGCCGACCACCCGCTGCCCGCCATGCTCGACGCCGGTCTGCTCTGCACGGTCAACTCCGACGACCCCGCCTACTTCGGTGGCTACGCGGGCGACAACTTCGACGCCGTACGCCAGACCCTGGCGCTGTCGCACGACCGCCTGCGCGAACTCGCCCGCAACTCCTTCCTCGCGTCCTTCCTGGAGGACGACGAGGAGCGCCGGGCGCGGTACCTCTCCGAGGTGGAGGCGTACGAGTTCTAGGCGGCGGTGGTGAAGTCCGGTGCGGGGGTTGCTGGGGGCTGCCGCCCCCAGACCCCCGCTTCGGCCTGAACGGCCTCGTCCTCAAACGCCGGACGGGCTGAAACAGCGACCGCGGTCATCGGTACGGCTATCGCGAGCAGCCCGACGGCCAGGACCGCACCCATGACGGGGAACCCGGCCTGCGCCGCCAGCACGCTCCCGGTCAGCGGTCCCGCCGCCGTCCCCAGCGAGGACGCCGATCCGACGAGCACCGCCCAGCGCCCGCGCGGATCCAGGGAGGCCGCCAGCCCGATCACGTACGACAGGACGACCGGGTAGAGCACGTTCCAGGCGATCTCACCGCTCGCGAACGTCGTCAGGTCGGTCGCGGACGCGCTGAGCACGATGCAGCCGGAGATCAGCACCGTGCCCGCCCCGATCGGCAGCGCACGGCCGAACCGCGGCCCGACCGCTCCCGCGCCGACGACGCCCAGCAGCCCCGCGCCGAGCGCCACCGCGAAGACGGCGCCGACGGTGGCCTCCGCGAGGTGCGCCTGGGCCAGGCCGATGCGGCCGCTGACGCCCCACAGCGCGTTCTGCGCGAGCGACCAGCAGAACATGACGAGGGCGAGGACCAGGCCGGAACGCGGATGGGGGAGACGGGTGCCGTCGAGGGGGTTGTGCGCGACGGCCGTACGGACCGGGAGCCGGCCGGTGAGCGGCCAGACGGCGAGCGAGGTGAGCGCGATCGCGGCGAGGGGCTGCCCGTGGCCCGCGCCCAGGTGGGGGATCGCCAGATACAGGGCGCCCGCGAGCGCGGACACACCGAGCAGGCCCAGCGTGGTCGTCCGGTGCGGATCCCTCTGGGCGGCGATCCCGGTGGCGGCGACCGTCGTCGCCGTCCCGGAGCCGAAACCGCCGACGAGCGCGCCCGCGACGACCGCGGGGACGGAGTCGGTGAGCGCGGCGCCGCCGTAGCCGAGGACCGCGAGCAGGAGACCGAGGCGGGCCAGGGTGCGGGGGCCGACGCGGTCGACGCGGGAGGCGAGCAGGAAGCCGGCCGCGGCCGAACTCAGCAGCAGGGCACTGCCGATGGCGCCCGCCTCGGTGGCGGAGAGCGAAAGCCCCGAGTCGAGCCGTCCGACGGTGGTCGGCAGCAGATACGGAGCGAGGTACCCGGCCGTGAAAAGGGCGACGAGGGGCCAGGGGGTGGTGCGAGGGGCGAACACGGGCGTTCCCAGGGCATGCGAAAGAAGCGGCTCAAGAAGGGGTTGGGCGACGACCGTCGACGGACAGGAACGCGCGGAGAATTTGTATCAAGCACGCGGTTCGGGAAAGAAGCGCGGGGGGTGTGATGTGGCGCACGTTGCGTTTGGGGCGGGAGAGGTCGGGTAGCAGAGGGCGCCGGTCCGGCAATTTCAGCCCGTCCGGGGGCGCCCCCTCCGGGGGAGTTCGAGGACCGACTAGCGCCAGTGAGCAGCGCCGCCGGCACTCGGTGCCGTCGCCTCGATCTTCAGGCGGATCTCCCGCATCACCGCCACGATCCGCTCCTCGTGCTCCGGCGTCAGCCGGGCCACCGGCACCGAGCAGCTGATCGCGTCCTGCGCGGGGGCGTCGTAGCGCAGCGCGAAGCCGAAACCGACGATTCCGGCCACGCCCTCCTCGCGGTCGACCGAGTAACCACGCGTGCGGACCCGGGCGAGATCCGCCGCCAGCGACTCGCGGCCGGTGTGCGTGTTCGGTGTGAGCGCCTGGTACGGCCCCTCGGGGAGCTCCTCGTCTCCGCGCTCGGCCAGCAGTGCCTTGCCCAGCGCGCCCGCGTGCGCGGGCAGCCGGCGGCCGACGCGGCTGATGGTCCGCAGGTACTCGTGCGACTCCCGCGTGGCCAGATACGCCACGTCCCGTCCGTCGAGCCGCCCCATGTGGATCGTCTCTCCGAGCGCCTCGGACGCCTCGTCGAGATACGGCCGTACGACGCGCACCCGCGGGTCGGAGTCGAGGTAGCTGGTGCCGGTGAGCAGGGCGTGGATGCCGATGCCGTACAGCGAACCGGTGACGTCCGTACGCACCCAGCCTCTGCTGATCAGGGTCTGCAGCAGTGCGTACATCGAGCTGCGCGGGACGCCCAGCTCGTCCGCCAGCTCCTGCAGTCGTGCCGGACGGTCGCCGCGCTCGGCGAGCAGTTCCAGCAGTTCGACCGTCCGCGCGGCGGACTTCACCTCGCGCACGCCGCCACCCGTCTCCGACATGGGGCGATGTTAGTCGGCTCATCTCGGACCGTTGACTGCTGCTGTTCGCATATCTAGGCTCTGTCTCCATACATGGATGGCATCTACATGGGGAGACAGTGTGACGGGTGAGGCGGAGGCAGCTGTGCGGAGGCTGCGCGACGGGATGGAAAGAGGAGTGCTCTCCTTCCCGCTGACGTCCTTCCATGACGACGGCTCGCTCGACCCGGAGGGCTTCCGCGCCCATGTCGCGGCACAGCTGGCCACCGCCCCCGGCGCGGTCTTCCCCGCCTGCGGCACCGGCGAGTTCTTCTCGCTGGACGAGGACGAGTACCGGCAGGTCGTCACCATCGCCGTCCAGGAGGCGGGCGGGCGCCTGCCCGTCGTCGCCGGTGTCGGGTATGGCTGGGCGCAGGCCGCCCGGTTCGCCCGCATCGCCGAGGAGGCCGGCGTCGACGCACTGCTCGTCCTGCCGCACTACCTGGTCGCCGCCCCGCAGGAGGGCCTCGTCGCGCAGTTGGAGCAGATCGCCGCCCGCACCCGGCTGCCGCTCATCGCCTACCAGCGCGGCCAGGTCGCCTACACGGCAGCTTCCTTGCGGCGCATCGCGGCCATCCCGAACGTCATCGGCCTCAAGGACGGCCACAGCGACCTCGACCGCCTCCAGCGCCTGACCCTCGCCGCACCCGAGGGCTTCCTCTTCTTCAACGGCGCGTCCACCGCCGAGATCCAGGCCCGCGCCTACGCCACCGTCGGCGTCCCCGCCTACTCCTCCGCCGTGCACGCCTTCGCCCCCGAGATCGCGAACGCCTTCTTCGCAGCCCTGCGCGACGGCGACGGCGGTGACAACAAGGACACAGAGCGGCTGCTGCGCGACTTCTACGTCCCGCTCGTCGAACTCCGCGACCGCGTACCGGGATACGCCGTGTCGCTGGTCAAGGCGGCGGCCCGGCTGCGCGGCCGTCCCGTCGGCCCGGTGCGCGCCCCGCTCACCGACCCCTCGGCCGGCGACCTGGCCGACCTCGAAGCCCTGCTCACCACCGGACTCGACCTCGTAGGAGCCGCGCTGTGAACCTCACCATCGCCGACGTACGGCTGACGCCGATCCTGGTGGCCGACCCGCCGCTTCTCAACACGCAGGGCGTCCACCAGCCGTACACCCCGCGGCTGATCGTGGAGGTGGTGACGGCCGACGGGATCACGGGGGTCGGCGAGACCTACGGCGACACCAAGTACCTGGAGCTCGCCCGGCCCTTCGCCGGGAAGCTGAAAGGCCGTCAGGTCAGCGATCTGAACGGGCTGTTCGTGATCGCCGACGAGGTCTCCGTGGACTCGGCGCGGGTCCGGAACCAGGTCGACGTCGGCGGACTGCGCGGCGTACAGACCGCCGACAAGCTGCGGCTGTCCGTCGTCTCCGGCTTCGAGGTGGCCTGTCTCGACGCCCTCGGCAAGGCGCTCGGCCTGCCGGTGCACGCGCTGCTCGGCGGCAAGGTGCGAGACGCGGTCGAGTACAGCGCCTACCTGTTCTACAAGTGGGCCGACCACCCCGAGGGGGTGGCCTGCGAGAAGGACGACTGGGGTGCCGCCCTCGACCCGGCCGGGGTCGTGGAGCAGGCCCGGCTGTTCAAGGAGCGGTACGGGTTCACCTCGTTCAAGCTGAAGGGCGGTGTCTTTCCGCCGGACGAGGAGATCGCCGCCGTACGGGCTCTCGCTCAGGCGTTTCCCGGCCACCCGCTGCGGCTGGACCCCAACGGTGCCTGGTCCGTGGAGACGTCGTTGAAGGTGGCCGAGGAGATCGGGGACGTCCTCGAATACCTGGAGGACCCGGCGCTCGGCACCGCCGCCATGGCCGAGGTCTCCGCCGCCACAGGCGTGCCGCTCGCCACCAACATGTGTGTGACGACCTTCGCCGAGATCAAGGAAGCGTTCACGCGGGACGCCGTCCAGGTGGTGCTGTCGGACCACCACTACTGGGGCGGGCTGCGCAACACGCAGCAACTGGCCGCCATCTGCCGCACGTTCGGAGTCGGGGTGTCCATGCACTCCAACACCCACCTGGGGATCAGCCTGGCCGCGATGACGCATGTCGCGGCCACCGTGCCGAATCTGCACCATGCCTGCGACTCGCACTATCCCTGGCAGTCGGAGGACGTGCTCAGCGCGCGGCTGACGTTCGACGGCGGCAAGGTCGCTGTCTCCGACGCGCCGGGGCTCGGTGTCGAGCTCGACCGCGCCAAGCTGCAGTTCCTGCATCAGCGGTGGCTGGACGACGACGGTGCGCTGCGCGAGCGTGACGACGCGGCGGCGATGCGGGTCGCCGAGCCGGGGTGGGTCACGCCGTCCGTGCCCCGCTGGTAGATCGCCCCCGCCGCCCTTACCCGTTCCCATCCCCAGGGGCTGCCGCCCCTTCGACCCCGCCAGGGGCTCCGCCCCTTGGCCCCGGCGGGGGCTGTGTCCCCTGCAGCCTGCTTCGGGGCTTTGGCCCTGGACTTGGGCGGGGGCTGCGTCCCCTGCACCCCGCTTCGGGGCGTCGGCCCCCGCACTCGCGCGGGGCTCCGCCCCGGACCCCGGTCGGCCTGAACGGCCTCGTCCTCAAACTCCCCCAGGCGGGTGCCCCCCAGACGGGCTGAGGGATGACGGCCGGCGTCAAGGGGGTGCGGCCCTGGTGGGTGGGTGGGGGATGGGGATGGCGGTGGCGGCCTCAAACGCCGGACGGGCTGGTTCTGGCCACGTCGGCTGCCACGGCGCCCGGGCGCCCGCGGCGTGAGCGGCGGCACACTGTCGGCGGGGTGGTGCACACTGGCCTGATCCGCACCATGTCAGGGAGTGCACCGTGAGCGCGTCCAACGGAAAGGGACCAGCACCCATCACAGCGGGACCGGAGTGCCAGGCCCAGGTCGACCCCCTGGCCGTACTGCGCACACCGGACGATCCCCCCTGGGACGTGTATCTCACCGGGCCCGTCTTCCTCGACATCATCTTCACCGGGCTCGACTCCGCTCCGGTCCGCGGCACCGAGTCCTGGGCACGCGGGATGGGGTCGAGCCCCGGCGGCGTCGCCAACATGGCCACCGCACTCGCCCGCCTGGGCCTGAGGACCTCCCTCGCGGCGGCCTTCGGCGACGACCACTACGGGGAGTACTGCTGGGACGCCCTGGAGCAGGGCGAGGGCATCGACCTCTCCGCCTCGCGCAGGGTCCCCGGCTGGCACTCCTCGGTCACCGTGTCGATGGCGTACGAGGGCGAGCGCACGATGGTCTCCCACGGCCACGAGCCGCCCCCCGAGACCGTGTTCAACCAAGGGGGCGCCCCCGACTGCCCGCCCCGCGCGCGTGCCGCCGTCGCCTCCCTCACCCCCGGCAGGCGCGCCCCCTGGATCGCCCAGGCCGCGCACCACGGCACCCGGATCTTCGCCGACGTCGGCTGGGACGAGACCGGCGCCTGGGACCTGGCGGGCCTGACCGACCTCGAACACTGCGAGGCCTTCCTGCCGAACGCGGAGGAGGCGATGCGGTACACGGGCGCCGCCTCCCCGCGCGCCGCCGCCCACGCCCTCACCGAGCACGTTCCGCTCGCGGTGGTCACCCTCGGCGCGGAGGGGGCGTATGCGGTGGACCGACGGACCGGGGAGACGGCCGAGGTGCCCGCCATCGCTGTGGAGGCCCTGGACCCGACCGGCGCGGGCGATGTGTTCGTCGCGGGTTTCGTCACCGGCACGCTGGCGGACTGGCCACTGGCGGACCGGCTGGCCTTCGCGGGGCTGACGGCCGCGCTGTCCGTCCAGGAGTTCGGGGGATCGCTGTCGGCCCCGGGGTGGTCGGAGATCGCGGCTTGGTGGCGGAAGGTGCAGTCGGTGGCGGGGCAGGACCGGGCGGCGCTGCGGAGGTACGCGTTCCTGGAGCGCCTGATCCCACAGGAGGAGGCCGCGAGGCCGTGGCCGCGGCGCAGGGCTGTCCCGACGATCGGGTTCAGATCGGCCTGAGCACTGCGAGCGGGTGTGAAACAGCGCCTGCCGAAAAGGCCTACGGCGTTGTCAGTCCCCCGGCGTACCCTTGAAACCGCCAGGGCAGCCCAAGTGGCTGGCGTGCCGTTTCGAGGAGGACGAGCAAGGCCTACAGAGCCGGCCCATGACTCAGACACCCACAGCTCACACCCCCGCGCAGGGGCAGGCGAGAGCACAGTTCACCGTCCCCGCCCAACACCCCATGGTGACCGTTCTGGGGTCCGGCGATTCCCTTCTGCGCGTGATCGAGAAAGCCTTCCCGGCGGCCGACATACACGTCCGGGGCAATGAGATCAGCGCCGTCGGCGACTCCGCGGAAGTCGCCCTCATCCAGCGCCTGTTCGACGAGATGATGCTGGTGCTCCGCACCGGGCAACCGATGACGGAGGACGCAGTGGAACGCTCGATTGCCATGCTCAGAGCGAGTGAGAACGGGGAGGGCGAAGGCCAGGAGACCCCGGCCGAGGTCCTCACCCAGAACATCCTCTCCTCGCGCGGCCGCACGATCCGCCCCAAGACCCTCAACCAGAAGCGGTACGTCGACGCGATCGACAAGCACACGATCGTCTTCGGTATCGGCCCCGCCGGCACCGGCAAGACGTACCTGGCCATGGCCAAGGCGGTGCAGGCCCTGCAGTCCAAGCAGGTCAACCGCATCATCCTGACCCGGCCCGCGGTCGAGGCGGGCGAGCGGCTCGGCTTCCTGCCCGGCACGCTCTACGAGAAGATCGACCCGTATCTGCGCCCGCTGTACGACGCGCTGCACGACATGCTCGACCCGGACTCGATCCCCAGGCTGATGGCCGCGGGCACGATCGAGGTCGCGCCGCTCGCCTACATGCGAGGCCGCACGCTGAATGACGCCTTCATCATCCTGGACGAGGCCCAGAACACCTCGCCCGAGCAGATGAAGATGTTCCTCACCCGCCTCGGCTTCGAATCGAAGATCGTGATCACGGGTGACGTGACGCAGGTCGACCTGCCGAACGGGACGAAGTCGGGGCTGCGCCAGGTCCAGGACATTCTGGAGGGGCTCGACGACGTCCACTTCTCACGCCTGTCGTCCCAGGACGTCGTACGACACAAGCTGGTCGGCCGTATCGTCGACGCGTACGAGAAGTACGACAGCCAGCACGGCACCGAGAACGGCACCCACAAGGGCGGCCGGGGCAGGCAGTCCGGGCACAAAGGGAAGTAGACCGAGCAGCACCATGTCGATCGACGTCAACAACGAGTCCGGAACCGAGGTCGACGAGCAGGCGATCCTCGACATCGCCCGCTACGCACTCGCGCGGATGCGCATCCACCCGCTCTCCGAGCTCTCGGTGATCGTCGTGGACGCCGACGCCATGGAGCAGCTGCACATCCAGTGGATGGACCTGCCGGGGCCGACGGACGTCATGTCCTTCCCGATGGACGAGCTGCGTCCGCCGTCGAAGGACGACGACGAGCCCCCGCAGGGCCTCCTCGGCGACATCGTGCTCTGCCCGGAGGTCGCCAAGAAGCAGGGCGAGGAAGCGCACACCCAGCACTCCATGGACGAGGAGCTCCAGCTCCTCACCGTCCACGGGGTGCTGCATCTCCTCGGGTACGACCACGAGGAGCCCGACGAGAAGGCCGAGATGTTCGGTCTGCAGGCGGCCATCGTGGACGGCTGGCGCGCGGAGAAGGGCCTGACCGGTCCGTCCCCGGCCCCGACCGTCTCATGAGTCCCCAGATCGTCGCGGGCGCGATCGCCCTGGTCGTCGTGGCGTGGCTCGCCGCCTGTGCGGAGGCGGGCCTCGCCCGCGTCTCCAGCTTCCGCGCCGAGGAGGCCGTACGCTCCGGCCGGCGCGGCAGTGCGAAGCTCGCCCAGGTCGCCGCCGACCCGACCCGCTATCTCAACGTGGCGCTGCTGGTCCGCGTCGCCTGCGAGATGGCGGCCGCGGCCCTGGTGACGTACGCCTGTCTGCAGCAGTTCTCCGGCACCACGCGCGCCCTGCTGGCCGCGATCGGCGTGATGGTCCTGGTGTCGTACGTCGCCGTCGGTGTCTCGCCGCGCACCATCGGCCGCCAGCATCCGCTGAACACGGCCACCGCGGCGGCGTACATCCTGCTTCCGCTGGCGCGGATCATGGGCCCGATCCCGTCCCTGCTCATCCTCATCGGCAATGCGCTGACCCCCGGCAAGGGTTTTCGCCGCGGCCCGTTCGCGTCCGAGGCGGAGCTGCGGGCGCTCGTCGACCTTGCCGAGGCGGAGTCGCTGATCGAGGACGACGAACGCCGCATGGTGCACTCGGTCTTCGAGCTCGGTGACACCCTCGTACGGGAGGTCATGGTCCCGCGCACCGACCTGATCGTCATCGAGCGGTACAAGACGATCCGCCAGGCCCTGACCCTCGCCCTGCGCTCGGGTTTCTCGCGCATCCCGGTCACCGGGGAGAGCGAGGACGACATCGTCGGCATCGTGTATCTGAAGGACCTGGCCCGGAAGACGCACATCAGCCGGGACGCCGAGAGCGAGCTGGTGTCGACGGCCATGCGGCCCGCCGCCTTCGTGCCCGACACCAAGAACGCCGGCGATCTGCTGCGCGAGATGCAGCAGGACCGCAACCACGTCGCCGTCGTCATCGACGAGTACGGCGGCACGGCCGGCATCGTCACCATCGAGGACATCCTCGAGGAGATCGTCGGCGAGATCACCGACGAGTACGACCGTGAGCTGCCGCCGGTGGAGGACCTCGGCGAGGACCGTTACCGGGTCACCGCCCGCCTCGACATCACCGACCTCGGCGAGCTGTACGGGCTCGACGAGTACGACGACGAGGACGTGGAGACCGTCGGCGGTCTGCTCGCGAAGGCGCTGGGCCGGGTGCCCATCGCCGGGGCGTCGGCGGTCGTGGAGGTGCCCGACGGGCGCGAACTCCGACTGACCGCGGAGGCCGCCGCCGGCCGCCGGAACAAGATCGTGACCGTGCTCGTGGAGCCCGTTGATCCGACGGATCTGCAGGAGGAGGCGAAAGAGGAGTGAAGCCCGAGGAACTGCGCGGCTTCTGTCTGTCCTTCAACGCGGCGGTGGAGGACTTCCCCTTCGCCCCGGACATCTCGGTCTTCAAGGTGCTGGGCAAGATGTTCGCCCTCAGCTGGCTGGACTCCCGTCCCCTCACGGTCAACCTCAAGTGCGACCCGGAGGACGCCATCCGGCTCCGTACCGAGTACGAGGGCCTGATCATCCCCGGCTACCACATGAACAAGCGCCACTGGAACACCGTCACGGTCGACGGCGAGCTCCCCGACCGGCTGGTACGGGAGCTCATCGAGGACTCGTACGACCTGGTGGTGGCCGGGCTGCCGCGCGCCGAGCGGCTCCGTCTCGACCGTTCTTGAGTACGTCCGCGTATGGTCGTCGTGCAGTACGGGATCCGGCCGGGAGCTGTGCACCCCGTGGCCGGATGGGGCCGGTGGCGATACGTATGCTCGGCTCATGACCGACAGCAACGCGCTTGACCCCGAGGACCGCAAGATCGTCACCCTGGCCCGTTCCGCGCGGGCCCGCAACGGTGTGCCCGAGGGGGCTGCCGTACGGGACGAGACGGGCCGTACATATGTCGCCGGGACGGTCGACCTGGCCTCGCTGAAGCTGAGTGCGCTGCAGACGGCGGTGGCCATGGCGGTGGCGTCCGGGGCGAAGTCCCTGGAGGCAGCGGCCGTGGTGACGGAAGCCGAGTCGGCCTCGGTACAGGACCTGGCTGCCGTACGGGATCTGGGCGGGGCTGGGACGCCGGTGCTCGTCGCCGGGCCCGACGGAACGGTACGGACCACCGTCACCGCAGGCTGAAAACCGGCCGCTTCAGAGCCGTCCGGAATTCACCCTTGCCGTTTCTTCACCTCACGGGCATCAATGGAACCGGTAGTTCCGACGGACCGTCAGATTCACCCCCACCCCCCACCGGCGCCCCGCACCGCGCCTGCCGGCTGTCCGTACGGACCTCTCCCATCCATCGCCACATGGCAGTTCCCAGCTTCGGGAAGGGAGCCGGATCCCCATGAGAGCCAAACGAATAAGCACAGGTGCGGCCATGGCGGTGGGGGCCCTCGCGGCCGCCTCGCTCGCGTTCGCGCCCAGCGCCCTCGCCGTCACTCCGCAGTCGGCGACGATCACCGCCGACTGCGGAAGCTTCGGCGGCGGAGAGGCCACGCTCACGGCCACCCAGGACGGCACGGCGGCCACCATCACCGTTACGTCGTCCGCCATCACCGCGCCGATCGCCCTGTCGCAGGACTCGATCTCCTCCACCCTGACCATGGTCAAGGCGAGCGGCGGCACCACCGCCTTCACCGGCACCAAGAACCCGGCGATGGCTGCCGGCGACCCCGTCACCGTCGGCCCGCTCTCCGGCACCGTCGCCTCCGGGGACAGCCTGGAGGCCTACGGCGGCTCGCTGCAGATGACCGTCTTCGGCATCACCATCACCTGCACCGCGGCAGGCGCGCAGTCGCCGGGACCGTTCGTGTTCGACTGAGCCACAGCCGATGGACCGTCAGTTCTTGGGAGGCGCACAGGAACTGACGGTCCATCAGTTCATTTCGGCTTCTCCATTGACTTCTCACGCAATCCCCACATCAATGCCCCCAGTGAGCGCAGAAGAGAGGGGGCACACCCATGGGTTCGACAACCCGAAGACGCCGCTGGGCATCGTTGCTCGGTGGGACCGTGCTCGCGGTCACCGCGGGTGGCGCGCTGGCCTGTCCGGCCGGTGCCGCCACCAACGTGGACTTCGCCACGCACTGCATCCCGCCCGCGGTCGCGGGCATCCCGCCGATCGACGGTACGACGACCGCGAGTATCGCGGTGGACAACGCCAGTCCGAAGGTCGGCGACACCGTCACCGTGACCTACACGGTCGTCAAGCCCGCCGCCAGCAATCCCACCGCCATCGCCCTGCCGGCCGACATCATGACTCCCACCGGCAAAGTCACCCTCGGCGGTGCGCAGACGGGGGACGTGACGGTCGCCGGGCCCAAGAAGAACGACCCGGTGCCGGGCAACGGCGCCTTCCCGTCGTTCTCCATGACCGGAACCTTCAAGGTCACCACCGCCGGTTCGATCACGCTCTCGCCGGGCGACTACAACATCCACACCAGCTACATCCTCGAGCTGGACACACCGTGCACGGTGACCAACCCGCCCGCCCCGGTCTCCCAGAGCATCACGGCGACGGACGCCACCCCGGTCAACAACCGTGCCATCTCGCTGGGTTCGGCCTCCGGGAACGCCGGTGACAGCGTCACCGTCAACGGCAGCAACTTCACGGCGGGCGCGACCGTCACCCTCGCCGGGCGCTCCGGGGACACCCAGACCGCGGACAAGGCGACGGTCACCGCCGCCGCCGACGGCTCCTTCAGAGGCTCCCTCGTCGTCAACGACAAGACGACGACGGGCGTCGTGGCGTACGAGGGAAGCGCGTGGAGCGCCGGCAAGGGGGCCGGGCCCGCGGCCTACGTCGTGAACGACACCACCCCTGTTCCCGCCGGCAGCCAGAAGGTCACGACCACGGTGAAGGCGGGCACGCTGTCCATGTCCCAGGCCGGGGACTCCGTCGCCCTGTCGGCGGTCGACTTCGGCAAGGGCGGGGCCTCGACCGGTGCCCTCAGCACCGTCACCGTCAAGGACTTCCGCGGCGGACCCGCGGGCTGGTCCCTCACCGGCAAGGTCACCGACTTCACGGGCCCCGGCGCCAAGATCGATGCCGGCAAGCTGAGCTGGACCCCTGCCTGCGCCACCAAGGCGGGCAGCCCGAGCACCTGCCAGGCCGGTTCGGCGGGCACGGTGGGCAGTTCGGGAGCGACCCTGGCGTCCACCCCCAACGGCACGCTGACCGGCGGCGAGTTCACGGCGGGCGCCGGGCTCTCCCTGGACGTACCGGCGTTCACGCCTCCCGGTTCGTACTCGGGCGTGCTCACCCTGACGCTCAGCTGACCGTACGGGCGTCCGCACCCGCCCGTCCATCCCGTACACGTGGGGGGTCCGCACCCATGAGAAAGCTCTACGTCCTCCTCCTGGGCCTGTTCCTGGCCCTCTTCGTCGCGCCCGCACTCGCGCACGCCGCCGACAACGGCAGCTGGTCCGTGTACCCGGCCTCCTCGAGGGTCGCCGCCCGCCCGTACTTCTACCTCTCCGCCGACCCCGGGACGACCATCGAGGACAAGGTGGTCGTGGCGAACAGGACCGGGCAGCCGCTGAGCTTCCGGTTGTATGCCGCCGACGCCTACAACACCCCCCGGGACGGCGGTTTCGCCGTCAGGACGGTGAAGGAGAAGCAGCGGGGCGTCGGAGCCTGGGCGAAGCCCGCCACGTCACGCGTGATGGTCCCGGCGCAGGGCAAGGTCACCGTCCCCTTCACGCTGCACGTGCCCGAGGGCGCCGAACCGGGCGATCACCCGGGCGCGCTCGTGGCCCTCGACGAACGGATCGACAAGGGCGACGGCTCCCTCGCGCTCGGTGTGCAGAGGGCGGTCGGCGCCCGCGTCTACCTGCGCGTCGGCGGCCCGACCCTCCCCGCGATCGCCGTGGAGAACGTCCACGTCGTCCACCACCAGCCGCTCGTCCCGGGCCTCGGCGACAGCACGGCGACCATCTCCTACACCCTGCACAACACCGGCAACGTCACCCTCGACCCGAAGGTGGAACTGCGCGCCAAGGGCCTGTTCGGCCGTACGCTCCTGTCCCGCAACCTCTCCCGCATCCCCTCCGAGCTGTTGCCCGGCCAGCGCGTCCACCTCAGCGAACCATGGCATGGGGCGCCCCAACTCGACTGGGGCGACGTGACGTTGACGGCGAGCGCGACGGACACGCGGAACTCGGAGAGTGCGTCCTTCTTCGCGCTGCCGTGGCCGGCGGCGATGGTCCTGCTCGTGGTGGCGGTCGCGGGAGTGGTCCTCGTGGTCAGAGCGCGTCGGGGCCGCGCTCTCCCGTCCGTACCCGTACGACCGTCTCGACCGGCAGCGCCCACACCTTCCCGTCCCCGATCTTCCCCGTCTGCGCGGCCGTGACGATCGCGTCGATCACGGCGTCCGACTCGGCGTCGTCGACCACGACCTCGATACGGACCTTGGGGACGAGGTCGACCTGGTACTCGGCGCCGCGGTACACCTCGGTGTGGCCGCGCTGCCGGCCGTACCCGCTGGCCTCGGTCACGGTCAGACCGTGCACGCCGAGTTCCTGGAGGGCGGTCTTCACCTCGTCGAGGCGGTAGGGCTTGACGATCGCGGTGATGAGCTTCATGCCTGGCTCTGGACCTTCTGCGCGGGGGAGAGGATGGAGGACGAGACCGGGGCGCCGTGGCCCAGGACGCCGTGATCGTATGCGGTCTCGGCGTGCACCGTAAGGTCCAGGCCGGTGTGCTCCTGCTCCTCGCTGGCGCGCAGGCCCATCGCCTTGTCGATCAGCTTGCCGATGCCGTATGTCACGAGGAAGGCGTACGCGGCCACGACGACCACGGCCACCAGCTGCTTGCCGAACTGGGAGAGCCCGCCGCCGTAGAGAAGACCCTCGGTGCCACCGGTCATGGCCTTCTCCGCGAAGACGCCGATGAGGAGCGTGCCGATGATGCCGCCGACCAGGTGGACGCCGACGACGTCGAGCGAGTCGTCGTAGTTCAGCTTGAACTTCCAGCTCACGGCGTACGAGCAGACGACGCCGGCGGCGAGGCCGACGACCAGGGCGCCGAGCAGGGAGACCGAGCCGCAGGAGGGCGTGATCGCGACCAGACCGGCGACCGCGCCGGACGCGGCGCCCAGCGTGGTCGGATGCCCGTCGCGCTTCTGCTCGACGAAGAGCCAGCCGAGCAGGCCGGTGCAGCCGGCGGCGAGGGTGTTGAGGAAGGCGGCCGCGGCAAGACCGTTCGCGCCGAGGGCCGAGCCCGCGTTGAAGCCGAACCAGCCGAACCAGAGCAGGCCCGCACCCAGCATCACCATGGGCAGGTTGTGCGGGCGCATCGCGTCCTTCTTGAAGCCGAGCCGCGGGCCGAGGACCAGGCAGAGGGCCAGGCCCGAGGCGCCGGATGTGATTTCCACCGGGAGTCCGCCCGCGAAGTCGAGGGCGCCGAGGCGGTGCGCGATCCAGCCGCCGGGGCCCCACACCCAGTGGGTGACGGGAACGTATACGAGCAGCGCCCAGACCGGGACGAACACCAGCCAGGCCGCGAACTTCACGCGGTCCGCGATCGCGCCGCTGATGAGGGCGGCCGTGATGATCGCGAAGGTGAGCTGGAAGGTGGCGAAGAGGAGGGTGGGGACGGTGCCCTGCACGCTGCCGGGCCCGAGACCGGCCATCCCGGCGTGCTTCAGGCCGCCGATGAGCCCGCCGCCGATGTCGTCGCCGAAGGCCAGCGAGTAGCCGACGGCCAGCCACACGACCGTGACCAGGGCGATCGATACGAAGCTCATCATCAGCATGTTGAGGACGCTCTTCGTGCGGACCATGCCGCCGTAGAAGAGGGCGAGGCCCGGGGTCATCAGCAGGACGAGGGCGGTGGCGGCGAGCAGCCAGGCGGTGTCGCCGGTGTCTGCGTGCGCTGCGGCGAGGGTCGTCACGTCGTCTCCATCGAGGTGGGGGCTCGTCAGAGGGTCAACGCCGTGCGTTTCCAGTTCTGCACGGGCGTGTTTCCGTGATGTTTCGTTGCGTGGAGGTTTCCTGAATCTCACAGTGTGGGCGGTGGTCGCTCGGTTGTGCGGCGGGGCTCTGTGGATCAGGGAGAATGGGCGGCATGAGCGTTCGTACCCAGTCATCCGAGCAGTCGGCCGAGGCCGTCCACCGCGCCGGCTTCGCCTGCTTCGTGGGCCGCCCCAACGCGGGCAAGTCCACCCTTACGAACGCTCTGGTCGGCCAGAAGGTGGCCATCACCGCCGACCAGCCGCAGACGACGCGGCACACGGTGCGCGGGATCGTGCACCGGGAGGACGCCCAGCTGATCCTGGTCGACACCCCTGGCCTGCACAAGCCGCGCACGCTGCTGGGCGAGCGGCTGAACGACGTCGTGCGTACGACGTGGGCGGAGGTCGACGTGATCGGCTTCTGCCTGCCCGCGAACGAGAAGCTCGGCCCCGGTGACCGCTTCATCGCGAAGGAACTGGCGTCGATCAAGAAGACGCCGAAGATCGCGATCGTCACGAAGACCGACCTCGTGGACAGCAAGACCCTTGCGGAGCAGCTCATCGCCATCGACCAGCTCGGCAAGGAGCTCGGGTTCGAGTGGGCGGAGATCGTGCCCGTGTCTGCGGTCGCCGACAAGCAGGTGGACCTGCTGGCCGATCTGATCGTCCCGCTCCTGCCGGAGGGGCCGGCGCTGTATCCCGAGGGCGATCTCACCGACGAGCCCGAGCAGGTCATGATCGCGGAGTTGATCCGGGAGGCCGCCCTGGAGGGTGTGCGCGACGAGCTGCCGCACTCCATCGCGGTGGTGGTGGAGGAGATGCTTCCGCGCGAGGGGCGGCCTGCGGACAAGCCGCTGCTCGACATCCATGCGTTCGTGTACATCGAGCGGCCCAGTCAGAAGGGCATCATCATCGGGCCGAAGGGCCAGCGGCTGAAGCAGGTCGGCATCAAGAGCCGGAAGCAGATCGAGGCGCTGCTCGGTACTCCGGTGTTCCTGGACCTCCACGTCAAGGTCGCGAAGGACTGGCAGCGGGATCCGCGGCAGCTGCGCAAGCTGGGCTTCTGACCTTTTCGTCCGCCCCCGCCGCCCCTTCCCGTCCCGTCCCCAGGGGCTGCCGCCCCTTCGACCCCGCTTCCGGGGGCCCGCCCCCCGGACCCCCGCTCCTCAAACGCCGGAGGGGCTGGATTTTGCGGACTGGGGCTGATATTTCGCCGACCGGGGATTGATCTTTTCAGCCTGTCCGGCGTTTGAGGACGAGGCCGTTCAGGCCGAACGGGGGTCCGGGGGCGGAGCCCCCAGGGTCGGGACGGGCAGGGGCGGCGGGGGCGAGGAAACCTTCAGGGACTGCAGGCCCACCACCCGCAGCAGCTGCAACCGTTCGTACGACTCCGTGCCCGGGCGGGCCGTGTGGATGACGAGCATGTGGTGGTCGTCCTCGTTGAGCAGCACCTCGCAGTCCAGTTCCAGCAGACCGACCACGGGGTGCCGGAAGCGTTTCGTCGACTGCCGCCGCACAGCCACCTCGTGCTCGTCCCACAGCCGTGCGAACTCCTCACTCGACGCCCGCAGTTCAGCCACCAGCGCCGCCGGTTCCGGGTCGTCGGGACGGGACGCCGCCACCGCCCGCAGGTTCGCCACATGGGCCCGCGCGTGCTCGGCCACGTCCTCCGGCGGGAACAACTCCCGGGCCGCCGGGTCCAGGAAGAAGCGCCGCAGCATGTTGCGGTCCCGAGGCGGGCGGGCGGACACGTCCCCACTCAGCGCCCTCGACATCGCGTTCTGCGCGAGGACCTCACCGCAGTCCGTCCCGACCATCGCCGGGGTGTCGTGCAGCCGGTCCAGGACCAGCAACAGACCTGGCCGTACGTGCGCGGAAGCGCCCCCGTGGCGCGGCGGCTCCTCGCCCGTCAGATGGAAGAGATGGTCCCGTTCGTCGTCCGTCAGGCGCAGGGCACGCGCCAGTGCCGTCAGCATCTGGCGGGACGGGCGCGGCCCCCGGGACTGTTCCAGCCGCGTGTAGTAGTCCACGGACATGCCGGCCAGCTGAGCCACCTCCTCGCGGCGCAGGCCCGGCGTGCGGCGGCGGGTGCCGGGCACGAGCCCCACGTCGGACGGGTCGAGGCGGGCACGGCCGCGGCGCAGGAAGTCGGCGAGTTCGGCTCGGTTCACCTCTCCAGCGTGCGGGAGTCCGCCCGGCTTATCCAGGGACTGCCGATCCCCCGATCGGGAGGTCTCTCCCGCGGCCGGGATCCCTGTTGAAGGCTGGGCCGGGACGAGAGGAGCAGAACATGCTGACATTGGTGACCGGTACGACGGGGCAGGTCGGACGGCGCTTCGTGCCGAGGCTGCTGGCGCAGGCCCGGAGTGACGAGAGGGTGCGGGTCCTCGTGCGGGACGCGGCGCGCGGCGAGCGGTTCGCCGATCTGGGCGCCGAGGTCGTCGTCGGGGATCTGCGGGACACGGAGGCGCTCGCCAAGGCGGTGGCCGGAGTCGACGCGGTCGTGAACGTCGCGGCGTCCTTCCGCGGAGTGCCGGACCAGGAGGCGTGGGCGGTCAACCGGGACGCAGCCGTGGAGCTGGGCCGCGCCGCGCTGGCCTCCGGGGTGCAGCGGTTCGTGCAGGTCAGCACCGGGCTGGTGTACGGCACCGGGCGGGGGCGCCCGCTGACCGAGGAGGACGAGAGCCGGCCGGGCGGGGCGATGTGGGGCGCCTACCCCGAGTCCAAGGCCGAGGCCGAGCGGGCACTGCTCGCCCTGGACGGCATGGACGTACGCGTCGGCCGGCTCCCCTTCGTCTACGGCGAGGGCGATCCGCATCTCGCCCAGTCCCTGATGTGGGCCCGGAACTGGGCGGCGAACCAGCGGCTGCAGATGGGCCACCACGCAGACGTCGCCCAAGGACTGCTGCGCATCCTGCACGCTCCGGGCATCGCCGGCCGGATCTACAACATCGCCGACGACACCCCCGTCACGGCGGTCGAACTGCACCAGCTCAACGGCGCCGAGATCCCCGCCGAGCTCTACACCCGCACCGACCCCGATCCCTGGCTCGTGATCACCTCGACCGAGCGCATCCGCCGGGAACTCGGCTACCGCCCGCTGTACCCCAGCGTCTACGCGGCCCGGGAGGCCGGAGCCCTGTAAAGGGCTGCGGATCCCGGTGGACGCTTCAGTCCACCCCTCTGATCCGCCCCACCAGCACCGCCCCCGCCAACCCGATCACCGCCGACACCAGGTACAGCACCCGGTAGCCGCCGAGATACGTCACGATCGGCGCGGCGAGGGCGGGTGCCGCGACCTGCGGCAGGGCATTGGCCACGTTGATCACGCCGAGGTCCTTGCCGCGGTCCAGCGCCTTCGGCAGTACGTCCGTCATCAGCGCGAAGTCGACCGAGGTGAAGACGCCGAAGCCGACCCCGAGCACCGCCGCCGCGACGATCGCGCCCGGCCAGGTCTGCCAGCCCGCCAGCGCCGCAGTCGCCACCGCCATCAGCACGCCGGACCAGATCACGAACGGCTTGCGCCGCCCCACCCGGTCCGACCACACCCCGCCCACCACGACCGTGGCGAGCAGCGTCACCCCGTTCACCGCCGTCAGGATCAGCACGCCCTGGTCGGGGTCGCCGTAGTGCAGGCGATCGCGCAGGTAGTACAGCAGGTACAGCAGCACCAGCGCGTTGCTGAGGTTGATCAGGAAGCGGGTCAGCCAGGCCCAGCCGAGGTCCGGAAACCGGCGCGGGCTCAGCCAGAACCCGGCAAGGAAGCCGCGCCACGACCACGCCGGCCGGTCCGCCACCGCCAGTCGCAGGTCCTCGTACCGCAGGACGTACGGCACCACCCCCACCACCGTGAACACCGCGCACGCCGCATAGCCGGCCCCCACGCCCCCGGCCGCCGTCGCGAGCCCCGTGCCGCCGACCACGCCCAGGATCTGCGCGGCCCCCAGCCAGCCGCCCACCGAGCCCCGTTGGAGCCGCGGCACACGGTCCGGCACCGCCGCCGTCACCGCCGCGAACGCCGCGTTCAGCGTCAGCTGGACCAGACACCAGCCGGCCGCCATGGTCCACACCCCGCCCGCGCCCGCGAGCAGCAGCAACGACAGCGCGCCGCCTGCCGACCCGGCCACGATCCACGGCGTACGGCGGCCCCGGCGGGACGTCGTCCGGTCCGAGAGGGCGCCGAAGAGCGGGTTGGCGACCAGGGACACCGCCGCCCCGGCCCCCGTCACCCAGGCCAGCATCGTCTCCTTGGACATGCCGGAGCCCGGCGCGAAGTCCTTCGCCTGGGAGGCCAGCAGGATCTGCAGGGGGCCGTACCAGCCCACCCAGATCGCCCCGTTGGCGAGCGAGAGAGCGGCCGTCCAGCCGCGGCCGACCCGTTCGACGGGCTCGGCGAGTGCCTCGGTGGGCCGGGTGGCGGTCATCTCTGCGCCCGCAGCACATCCCGGAACCAGCCGTACGACGACTTCGGCGTCCTCAGCTGCGTCTCGAAGTCGACGTGCACCAGCCCGAACCGGCGCTCGTACCCCTCGGCCCACTCGAAGTTGTCCAGCAGCGACCACACGAAGTAACCGCGCACGTCCACGCCCGCCTCGACGGCCTTGTGCAGGGCCCGGAGATGGCCGTCCAGATAGGCGATCCGCTCCTGGTCGTCGAGGCCCGGGTAGGAGCAGCCGTTCTCGGTGATGACGACGGGCGGGAGGCGGTCGCCGTAGCGCTCGCGGAAGCCGGTGAGCAGCTCGGTCAGGCCCTCGGGGACCACGGGCCAGCCGAAGTCCGTCACCGGGACGCCCTCGATCTGCCGTACCGAGAAGGGGAGTTCGGCCGGGATGGTCAGCCCGCCGAACTCGATGTCCTCGCCCTGCGGGGCGCCCACCCGGGTCGGCGCGTAGTAGTTGATGCCGTACCAGTCGAGCGGTTCCGCGATGACCTTCAGGTCGGACTCGACGTCGCCCGGCATCAACTCCCCGATGCCCTCCGGGTACTGGCCGAGCAGCAGCGGGTCGGCGAACAGGCGGTTCAGCAGCAGATCGTAGAAGCCCGCCGCCTCCACGTCCGCGCTCTCCTCGGACGCCGGCCAGGTCGGCCCGTGTGAGTTGGCGATCCCGATGTCGGTGGCGCCGGACGCGCGCAGGGCCCGTACGGCCAGACCGTGGGCCAGCAGCTGGTGGTGGGCCACCGGCAGCGCGTCGAAGAGCAGCTGCTTGCCGGGCGCGTGAGCACCGAGGGCATGCCCCAACAACGTGTGCTCCGCAGGCTCGTTGACGGTGATCCACTTCTGTACGCGGTCGCCGAGCCGGTCTGCCACCACCGACACGTACTCCGCGAAACGCGACGCCGTGTCCCGCTCCAGCCAGTCCATGCCCAGCGGGAGGTCCCAGTGGAAGAGGGTCGGTGCCGGTCGTACGCCCACCGCGCACAGCTCGTCGACGAGACGGTCGTAGAAGTCGAGGCCGCCCGCGGAGCGCACCCGCGGCCAGGAGACGGAGAAGCGGTACGCGTCCACGCCGAGGTCGGCCAGGAGCGCCACGTCCTCGCGGTAGCGGTGGTAGTGGTCGCAGGCCACCGCCGCGGTCGAGCCGTCCTTCACCCGTCCCGGCTCGGCCGTGAAGGCGTCCCACACGGACGGCTCGCGCTCGTCCACAGCGCCCTCGATCTGGTGGGCCGAGGTCGACACGCCCCACAGGAAGCCGGCCGGGAAGCGGGGTATCGGATTGCCTGCATCAGAAGCCATGGGCCGGATCATCCTTACCGGCGGTAACGGAAGTCAACGGCCAGGCGTGAACTGCCGGTTACGCCCCTTCCTTCAGTACCCGGCTGATCAGTTCGCGCTGCTCCTCCGTGAGCCGGGGATCGGCCGCGTACACCGTCTTCCCGTCCACCGTGATCTGGTAGCTGAAGCCGTCCGGAACCCCGATGGGAGGCGTGCCCCGGCCGGACGCGAGAGCGCGTTCGGCCAGGGCGTGCCACTCCTGGGCGTCGGGCCGGCCCGAGGTGTCCACCTCGGCATGACGCTCGATGCCCGCGAACCCACCCGTACGCCTCACCTGAATACGCATGGGTCCCTGTCTAGTACGCGGTCACAGGATCCGCACCCCGACCTGTTCCCACGCCTTCTGTACGGCCTGGAGCTCCTCGCCCTCGTTGAAGCGGGCCTTCGCCGCCGCCACCGTGAGCTTCGCGAAGTCGTTGAACAGCGCCTGCGAGGACAGCTCGCCGCCGGTCAGGACGTCGTACCAGATCTGTCCCGCCTTCTCCCAGGCATGGCCGCCGAGCGCGGAGGCGACCAGATAGAACGCGTGGTTGGGGATACCGGAGTTGATGTGGACGCCGCCGTTGTCGCGGCCGGTGCGGACGTAGTCGTCCATGGTCGCGGGCTGCGGGTCCTTGCCGAGCACGTCGTCGTCGTACGCCGTGCCCGGTTCCTTCATGGAGCGCAGGGCCTTGCCGGTCACGCTCGGGGCGAGCAGGCCCGCGCCGATCAGCCAGTCGGCCTCGGCGGCGGTCTGGCCGAGCGTGTACTGCTTGATGAGCGAGCCGAAGACGTCGGACATCGACTCGTTGAGGGCGCCCGGCTGGCCGTAGTACGTGAGGTTCGCGGTGTGCTGGGTGACGCCGTGGGTCAGCTCGTGGCCGATGACGTCGATCGGGATGGTGAAGTCGAGGAAGATCTCGCCGTCGCCGTCGCCGAACACCATCTGCTCGCCGTTCCAGAAGGCGTTGTTGTAGTCGTGGTCGAAGTGGACGCTGGCGTCCAGGGGCAGGCCGTCGCCGTCGATCGAGTGGCGCTGGTAGGCCTTGAGGTAGAGGTCGAAGGTGGCGCCGAGGCCCGCGTAGGCGCGGTTGACCGTGGCGTCCTTGCCCGGTTCGGCACCCTCGGCGCGCACCTTCCTGCCGGGCAGGTCGGTCCCGTGTCCGGCGTCGTAGATGGTGCGCAGCGGCTGGTCCGACGGTGCCTTCGCCGACGGCGCGGCCGCGAGGCCGAACTCGGTGGTGACGCGGCGCCTGCCGCGCAGCTCGCTGTCGCGCATCAGGGTGCGCTGGGCGGGACCGGATAGTGCGGGGTCGTCGTTCCGTGCCAGCTTGTCCAGGACGTGTGGCGGTACGACGGTGCAGAAGACGGGCTCGAAGCCCCCGTTGGTCGTCATGCCCGGCACCCTTGCACTGAGTTATGCCGGTGTCACTACCCGCAACCATGATTGGTGAAATATGCGGACAGGGAAGCGCACGCTCCGTGACGAAGTGGTATGGCGCACTTTTTGTCCCATTCATCCTCCGGGTCCCGCATACTGATACGGCGCCCCGCATCCGAAGGGGCTCGGCTAGCATGCTTCGCATCATGCGTTTCGGGCTGCTTCTTCTTAGCTGCCGCGGCGAGGGCCTGTAATTCAGGTCGACTCCCTCCCCGCGGAGCTTGGCGTTGCGTCGTCGGCCGTCCTTCCGGACACCCTGAGGAGCCCGAGTCATCATGGCGAACCGCCAGCAGCCCAGCACCATGCCGATCCACAAGTACGGCCGGTACGAGCAGGTCGACATCCCCGACCGCACCTGGCCCGAGAAGCGGATCACCCAGGCCCCCCGTTGGCTGTCGACCGACCTGCGTGACGGCAACCAGGCCCTGATCGACCCGATGTCGCCCGAGCGCAAGCGCCGGATGTTCGACCAGCTGGTCAAGATGGGCTACAAGGAGATCGAGGTCGGCTTCCCCGCCTCCGGCCAGACGGACTTCGATTTCGTACGGTCGATCATCGAAGAGCCCGGGGCCATCCCCGACGACGTCACCATCTCCGTACTGACCCAGGCCCGCGAGGACCTGATCGAGCGGACCGTCGAGTCGCTGAAGGGCGCCAAGCGCGCCAACGTCCACCTGTACAACGCCACCGCGCCCGTCTTCCGCCGGGTCGTGTTCCGCGGCTCCAAGGACCAGATCAAGCAGATCGCCGTCGACGGCACGCGCCTGGTCATGGAGTACGCCGAGAAGCTGCTGGGCCCGGAGACGGAGTTCGGCTACCAGTACAGCCCCGAGATCTTCACCGACACCGAGCTGGACTTCGCGCTGGAGGTCTGCGAGGCGGTCATGGACGTCTGGCAGCCCGGTCCGGGCCGCGAGATCATCCTCAACCTGCCCGCCACCGTTGAGCGTTCGACCCCGTCGACCCACGCCGACCGCTTCGAGTGGATGGGCCGCAACCTGTCCCGCCGCGAGCACGTCTGCCTGTCGATCCACCCGCACAACGACCGCGGCACGGCCGTCGCCGCCGCCGAGCTGGCGCTGATGGCCGGCGCCGACCGCGTCGAGGGCTGCCTGTTCGGACAGGGCGAGCGCACCGGCAACGTCGACCTGGTCACCCTGGGCATGAACCTGTTCTCCCAGGGCGTCGACCCGCAGATCGACTTCTCCGACATCGACGAGATCCGTCGTACGTGGGAGTACTGCAACCAGATGGAGGTCCACCCGCGCCACCCGTACGTGGGCGACCTGGTCTACACGTCCTTCTCCGGCTCCCACCAGGACGCCATCAAGAAGGGCTTCGACGCGATGGAGGCCGACGCGGCCGCCAAGGGCGTCACCGTCGACGACATCGAGTGGGCCGTCCCGTACCTGCCCATCGACCCGAAGGACGTCGGCCGCTCCTACGAGGCCGTCATCCGCGTCAACTCGCAGTCCGGCAAGGGCGGCATCGCCTACGTCCTGAAGAACGACCACAAGCTGGACCTGCCGCGCCGGATGCAGATCGAGTTCTCGAAGATCATCCAGGCCAAGACGGACGCCGAGGGCGGCGAGGTCACCGGCGGCGACATCTGGGCGACCTTCCAGGACGAGTACCTGCCGAACCCCGAGAACCCGTGGGGCCGTATTCAGGTCAAGAACGGCCAGTCGACGACCGACACCGACGGCGTGGACACCCTCCGCGTCGAGGCCACGGTCGACGGCGAGGACACCGTCCTGACCGGTACCGGCAACGGTCCGATCTCGGCCTTCTTCGACGCCCTGCAGAAGGTGGGCGTGGACGCCCGCCTGCTGGACTACCAGGAGCACACGATGAGCGAGGGCGCCTCCGCGCAGGCCGCCTCCTACATCGAATGCGCGATCGACGGCAAGGTCCTGTGGGGAATCGGCATCGACGCGAACACGACGCGTGCGTCGCTGAAGGCGGTCGTCTCCGCGGTGAACCGCGCGACCCGCTGACGCTTCTGACCGGGCATTTCGGGGCCCTGATTGTCGTATACGGCGATCAGGGCCCCGTCGCTTATCGGCCATCTGTTCGTGGAGGTCACGGAGAGGTCTCGTCCAGGGTGCTGACTACGCCTCATTGATGTGGCTAACATCACGGGCACCGCGACGATGTTGCCGCGGCGTTACGGAGGTGCGACGTGCTGCCAGTACGGGGACGAAACGGCCGAGCCGCCAGGCCTGCGCGCCTTCTTGGTACCCGCACCGCGTGGACACCCGTCGGAGACGGCGAGTTCTTCTGCCCGGGCTGCGGAGGCGACCGCAACTACCAGCGGCTGACCGGCCACCGCCGCTTCATCCTGCTCGGGGTGCCCGTGCTGCCGCGCGGCGAGACCGCGCCGGTCGTCGAATGCGCCGCCTGCCGCCGCCACTTCGGCACGGACGTCCTAGACCACCCGACCACCACCCGCTTCTCGGCGATGCTCCGCGACGCCGTCCACACCGTCGCGCTCGCGGTGCTGGCCGCGGGCGGCACCTGTTCCCGTACGGCCCTGGAGGCCGCCGCGAGCACGGTCCGCGCGGCCGGCTTCGACGACTGCACCGAGGAGCAGCTGAACGCGCTCGTCGAGGCGCTGGCCGCGGACAGCGGCCGGGCCTACGGCCAGTCCTGCGGCGCCGGACTCGCCATAGAGCTGCACGAGGCCCTGGACCCGCTGGCCCCGCACCTCGCCCCGGTCGGCCGCGAGTCGATCCTGCTGCAGGGCGCCCGCATCGCCCTCGCGGACGGCCCGTACACCCCCGCCGAACGCGACGTCCTGTCCACGGTGGGCGCGGCACTGACGATCTGCTCGGACGACGTGACGAGGCTGCTGGCGGCGGCGCGGACGCCGTCATAGACCCGGACTCGCAGCGGATACGGACGCATCGGCGCGGGCACCGTGCTCCTCGTCGAACTGCGCGCCGGCCACGGCGATGAGCATCACGGTGACGGCGACGAGCACCTGAAGACAGGTGCTGACGACGGCGCGAAGCCGGTACAGCAGTGCGGCGGTCAGCAGAATGAGGCCGCCGGCGATGCCCACATAGAGCCAGTTGGGCGTGAGATGGATGTCGGAGTTGTCCGCCCTGGGATCGAAGGACTGCCAGCCGCTGTAATCGATGCCTATCAGCAAGGCGACGACGGTTCCGATGGCGTCGAGGACGAGCAGCCCGACGGCCAGGGCGATGTCCCCGGCGATGGGCAGCCACCGGCGTCCGCAGTACTCCCCCGGGAGTAATCCGGTGGCTGCGCCACCCCCGGCAGTACCCCGCAACTCGCCCTCACGCCCGACGAACCGTCCCCCGCGCGCCGGGAGTCTGGAACCGACCCAGACATCCGACCGGAGGGAGGCCCGTTCATGGGGGCCGCAAGGACAGGAACACGGGGACGGCGTGCTGTGCCCTGGGTGGTGCTCGGCCTGTGGCTGGCCGCGCTCGTGCTCGCCGGACCGTTCGCAGGAAAGTTCTCCGACATCCAGCAGAACCGGTCCGTGGACTACCTGCCGGACAGCGCCGACTCCACCCAAGTGGCCCGTATCCAGGACCAGTTGCCTGGCGGGGAGGCCACCGACCTGGTGCTCGTCTACCACCGCGACGGCGGCCTCACCGCCGCCGACAAGCAGAAGGCGAGTGCACAGGTCGCCGAGATAGGGACCACGTACCAGCTCACCGGCACTGCGAAGGCGGTCCCCTCCCGCGACGGCACCACCCTCATGTACCCGGTCTCCAGCACGCAGCCGGGCCAGGACGACAAGGCACGGGACGCCTTCGTCGACGGCGTGCGCGACCTCGCGAACGGCGGCGCGGGACTCAGCGTCGAGGTCGGCGGACCCGGCGGCCTCCAGACCGACATGAGCAAGGTGTTCGGCTCCATCGACGGCACCCTGCTCTACGCCACCCTCGGCGTCGTCACCGCCCTGCTGATCCTCATCTACCGCAGCCCGTTCCTGTGGCTGATGCCGCTGGTCGTCGCCGGGGTCGCGGCGGGCATGGCGATGGCCGCCGCGTACGGCCTGCATGCGGTGTTCGGCGTCACCGTCACCGGCCAGAGCGGCGGCGTGATGACGGTCCTCGTGCTGGGCGCGGGCACCGACTACGCGCTGCTGATCGTCTCCCGCTACCGCGAGGAGCTACGGCGCCACGAGCGCCCGTACGACGCCATGCGCGCGGCCCTGCGCGGCTGCGGCCCGGCGATCCTCGCCTCCTCCGGCACCGTTGCGGCCGGGCTGCTGTGCCTGCTCGCCGCCGACCTCAACAGCAGCCGCGGCATGGGCCCGGTCGGCATGGTGGGCGTGCTCGCCGCCCTCGCAGCGATGATCACCCTGCTGCCCGCCCTGCTGGTCCTCCTCGGCCGCCGCGTCTTCTGGCCGCTGATCCCGGCCTTCGGCAGCGAGCCCAAGGCGCGGCGGTCGCTGTTCGCGGCGATGGGCAACTCGGCCACGCGCCGCCCGGTCGTCGTACTTGCCGGAGGTGCCGTGCTCCTCGGCGCACTCGCGCTGGGTGCCCTGAACCTCCCGGGCACCCTCAAGCAGGAGGACTCCTTCACCGCGAAACCCGAGTCGATCTCCGCGAGCCAGACCCTGGCTCGCGCCTACCCGGAGCGCAGCAGCCAGCCCATCACCGTCATCGCCCCCACCGCCAAGGCCGACGCCGTCCTGGCCGAGGCCCGCACGACCGACGGGGTCGCCCAGGCGACGACCGGCCGCACCGGCTCCGGCTGGACGGAGATCTCCGTCTACGCCACCGCGGCCCCCGAATCGAAGGGGGAGACCCGCACCATCGAGGCCCTGCGCGCCGGGCTCGACGACACCTACGGCACCTACGTCGGCGGGCCCAGCGCCCAGCAGCTCGACCTGACCGACAGCCAGGCGAGGGACCGCGAGGTCGTCGTGCCGCTGGTTCTGGCCGCCGTGTTCGTGATCCTCGTAGGCCTGCTACGGAGCCTGATCGCGCCGCTGATGCTGCTCGTCGCGGTGGTCGCGGTGTGGGGCGCGGCCCTCGGGATCGGCGGGCTGGTGTTCGCGCCGGTGCTGGGCTTCGCGGGCACGGACTCGGGCCTTGGCCTGTTGTCCTTCGTCTTCCTGGTGGCCCTCGGCGTCGACTACGGCATCTTCCTCATGCACCGCATGCGCGAGGAGTCCGTCGCGGGTGCCGAACCCGAGACGGCGGCGCTCATCGCCCTGCGCACCACCGGCGGGGTCATCGCCTCCGCGGGTGTCGTACTCGCCGCGACCTTCGCGGTGCTCGGCACGCTGCCGCTGGTGGCGCTGGTCGAGCTCGGGTTCGTGATCGCGGTGGGCGTGCTGCTGGACACCTTCCTCGTACGGACGTACCTGGTGACGACGGCGAGCGTGCTGCTGAAGCGCCGGGTGTGGTGGCCGGGGCGGCTGTCGCGGGCGCCGGAGCCGGTGCGGGTGGAACGGCAGCCGGAGACGGTGTGATGCATTTTCCCGGGGCCGTGACATCAGCGGCTTCGCCGCGGGCCCCCGGACCCCATCAGAAAAGCAGGCCGGCGAGCGTGACCGGCGGGGACATCGCGAGGCAAACCTCAGTGAAGCCCGGAAGATGAACGACGTGAAGGACGTGAAGGAGACGACGACAGTGACGGCATCCCTCCGGGGCGAGCGGATCATGGCGGTGGTCAACCGCGACCCCCGCACCGCCCCGCACGGCACCCGCAACGACGCGATCCTCGCCGCGGTCCTGGCCGCGGCGGGGGTGGCCCTGGCGCTGTTCACCGCCCCGCACGACCGCCCCGACGCGCTCGGCTGGACGCTACTGCTCGCCGCGTACGTGCCGATCGTCTGGCGCCGCCGCCACCCGCTGCTCGTGCTGGCGGCGGTGGTGGCGCTGGTCGCGCCGTACCACGCGCTGGACAACAACCACGGTGCGCCCGTGGCCGCCACCTGCGTCGCGCTGTACACGGTCGCCGTCACCGGCCGCCCGCTGCGGACCGTGCTGACCGCCGTCGCCGTCCTCGGCGTCACGGTGACCGCGATGTTCGCCGTCGACTACCACCAGGGCCTCGAACTCCTCCGCGTCTCCGGCTGGGTGATCGCCACGCTCTTCTGCGGCGTCGACGTCCGCTTCTACCGGCAGTACGTGGCCGCGATCGTCGAGCGCGCCGAGCGCGCCGAACGCACCCGCGAGGAGGAGGCCCGCCGCCGGGTCGCCGAGGAACGTCTGCGCATCGCCCGCGACCTGCACGACCTGCTCGCCCACACCATCACCCTCATCGGCGTGCAGACGTCGGTGGCCGCGCACGTCCTGGCCGCCGACCCCGAGCGTCTGGACAGGGAGACCGTGGCGAAGGCTCTGGACGACATCGCTCAGACGTGCCGGACGGCGCGCGGAGAGGTGCGGACGACGCTGGAGGTGCTCCGCGAGAACGACTGCACGGACGGCCGCGGCCCGCTCCCCGGCCTCGACGGCCTGCCCGACCTGGTGGAGACGGCACGGCTCGCGGGCGCGCGCGTCGAGCAGACGGTGCGGGCACGGCACGCCCCGCCCGCCGTCGGCGCCGCCGCGTACCGCATCGTGCAGGAGGCGCTGACCAACGCGGTACGGCACGCCGGCCCCGAACCGGCCGTACGCGTCGATCTGTACGAGGAGCAAGCCGCCCTGCACGTGTCCGTCACCGACGACGGCACCGGACCCACTCCCGGCACGGCACCCGGCTTCGGGCTGGTCGGCATGGGGGAGCGGGCCCGCAGTGTGGGTGGCACACTCGACGCCGGGCCGCGGGCGGAGGGCGGTTTCGAGGTGACGGCCGTACTGCCGCTGACGACCACGGGGGAGATCAACGGATGACCATCCGCGTACTGCTGGCCGACGACCAGACCCTGGTACGGGCCGCGTTCGCCATGCTCGTCGAGTCGGCGCGGGACATGGAGGTCGTCGGACAGGCAGGCACCGGCCGGGAGGCGGTGGAGCTGGTCCGCGGCGCGCGCCCCGACCTGGTGGTGATGGACATCCGTATGCCGGACCTGGACGGCATCGAGGCGACCCGGCTGATCGCCGCCGACGACGACCTGGCGGACGTCCGGGTCCTGGTCCTCACCACCTACGACACCGACGAGAACATCGTGGATGCGCTGCGGGCGGGGGCCTCCGGATTCCTGGTGAAGGACACCCGGCCGGCCGAACTCCTCGACGCGATCCGCACGGTGGCCGCCGGAGAGTCACTGCTGTCACCGGGCCCGACGGCACGGCTGATCGAGCGGTTCCTGCGCAGCCCGTCGGCGCCCGTGACCGGCGGGCCGGAATGCCTCTCCGACCGGGAGCGGCAGGTGCTGACCCTGCTGGCGCGCGGGCTCAACAACACAGAGGTCGGCGAGGCGTTGGGACTGAGCCCGCTGACAGCGAAGACCCATGTCAGCCGGATCATGGGGAAGCTGGGGGCGCGGGACCGAGCGCAGCTGGTCATCGTGGCCTACGAGTCGGGACTGGTCACTCCGGGAACGATCTGACGGTGACCTTCCTGAGCCGCACCCTCTTCGCAGCCACCGTGCTCCTCACCCCGCTCACGGCCCTCGCGCCGGCCCACGCCTCCACCGGCTGCACGTCCTCCGTCCCGTACGTCTCGGGCGAGGGCGGCTACGACACCTACCGCATCCCGGCGACGGTCACGACCGGCCGCGGCACGGTGCTGGCCTTCGCCGAGGGCCGCCACAACGGCGCCGGGGACACCGGGAACATCGACGTCGTCCTCAGACGCTCCGGCGACGGGGGCTGCACCTGGGGTCCGCTGCACGTGGTGGCCGCCGGGGACGGGGACACCCGGGGCAACCCCGCCCCCGTCGTCGACCCGCGCACCGGTGCGGTCGTCCTGCTGACCTCCTACAACAGCGGCGCTGTCACCGAGGCGCAGATAATGCGCGGCGAGGTCACGCCTCAGCAGAGCCGGCGGGTGTTCGTGCAGCGCAGCCGGGACGACGGGCGGCACTTCACGCCGCCGCGGGACATCACGGACGAGGTGAAGCCGGCGGGCTGGCGCTGGTATGCGACCGGGCCGGGCCACGCGGTCGCACTGACCCACGGCCCGCACGCCGGCCGTCTGGTCGTCCCCGCCAACCACTCCGCGGCGCCGCCCGCCGGTTCGCCCGACACGGGTCAGGAGGCCAGGTACTACGGCGCGCACGCCATCTACAGCGACGACGGGGGGCGCAGCTGGCGGCTGGGGTTCGTGGACTCCTCGTACGACGGCTTGGAGAACGCGAACGAGTCCTCTGCCGCTCAACTTCCCGACGGCAGGCTGTACTTCAGTGCGCGGGACCAGAACGGGGCGAGTGTCGGCAACCGGCTCGACACGTACTCCGGTGACGGTGGGGAGTCCCTGGAGCGGCCGTATGCGGTACAGCCCGCACTGAACGACGTCCCGGTGGTCCAGGGGAGCGTGCTCCAACTCGCCGGCTGGAAGCCTCCGTTGCTGTTCTCGGGGCCGTCCGTGCCGACCTCCCGGCGGATGATGGCGGTCTGGCGGAGTGAGGACGGTGGGGAGACGTTCACGAAGGTGCTGACGGTGTCGGCGTCTCCGGCCGCATACTCCGACCTGGTGCAGCTCGACCGGGCCACGGTGGGGTTGCTGTACGAGACGGGGGTGTCGGGGCCGTACGAGACGATCGAGTTCCGCAGGCTGCCGGTGTCGGACCTCGGGTAGAGGTTTCTCGCCCCCGCCGCCCCTACCCGTCCCGTACCTGGGGGCTGCGCCCCCAGACCCCCCGCTTTCGGCCTGAACGGCCTCGTCCTCAAACGCCGGACGGGCTGAGAATGGCTGCGCCAAATCCGGGGGCGACTGCATCCATCAGCGGCTCCGCCGCGGGCCCCTACAGCAGGCCAGCCGTCGCCAGGAACTTCCCCACCCGCTCCACCTCGTCCGGCGACAGCGGCACCTGCGGCTCCGCAGTCGCCGCACAGTCGATCACGCCCCGGAGGTGCAGCGCAGCCTTGAAGGCTCCGAGGGCCGACGAACTGCCGCCCATCCGCCCGGGGTCCCCCACCCGCACCATCCCGAACAGCGCACACAACCGCTCCTGCTCCGCCCGAGCCCGCTCCCGGTCCCCCGAGCGGCACAGCCCGTCCAGGCGGACGTACCCATGGGGGTCGACATTGGCGAGCCCGGGCACCGCCCCGTCCGCCCCCATCGCAAGTGCCGCGTCGACGACCAGTTCCGAGCCGGTCAGGACACTGAAACCGGTGATGTCGGACCGGTTGCGCGCGCCGCTGACGACCTCGCGGAAGCCCGCCAGATCGCCGCTGGAGTCCTTGAGGCCCGCGAGCACGCCGTCGGCGGCCAGTTCGAGGACGACGTCCGCGGGCAGCTTCGTGTGGACGGCGGCCGGGATGTCGTAGGCGACGACCGGCACCGGCGACGCGGCAGCGATCAGTCGGTAGTGGCGCGCGATCTCCGCCGGGTGCGTGCCCGCATAGAACGGCGCCGTCACCACCACCGCATCCGCCCCCGCACCCGTCACCGCCGCCACATGATCCAGCACCCTCGGCGTCGTCATGTCGATCGCCCCTGCCAGGACGGGCAGTTGACCGGCCACATGAGCCACCACCGACTCCACCACCAGCTTGCGCTGCCCGTCCCGCAGATACGCCGCCTCCGACGACGACCCCAGTACGAACAGGCCATGCACCCCGCCCCCGACCAGGTGGTCGACCAGCCTGAGCAGGGAGGGGACGTCCACCTCGCGGTCCGGTGTCAGGGGCGTGCAGACGGGCGGGACGACACCGGTCAGCGGGGCGGAGAGGGTCATCAAGGCTCCCTGGGGTGACTGGGGTGGTTCTGACGTACGAGGTCGCGGTTCGAATCGTCCTCCTGCACAGGATGGTGGCAGCGGAAACGGTGCCCCGCGTCCGACGTGGCCGACACCACCGAAAAGTCCGGCATATCCGCCGCGCACACCTCGTCCGCCTTCCAGCAGCGCGTGCGGAACGGGCAGCCGCTCGGCGGGCGCGTCGCCGACGGGACCGGGCCGGTGAGGGGGATCGGATCGATGGGGTCCAGGAGACCCGGGGTCGCCGAGAACAGGGCACGGGTGTACGGGTGCCGCGCGCGGTCCGTGACGTCCGCGGCCGGGGACTCCTCGACGATCCGGCCGAGGTACATGGTGATCACGCGGTCGCTCATCCGCCGTACCGTCTGGATGTCGTGCGAGACGAAGACCAGGGCCAGGTTCAGTCGTTCCTTCAGGTCCAGGAGGAGGTTGAGGATCTGGGCGCGGACCGAGACGTCCAGGGCGCTCGTCGGCTCGTCCGCCACCACCAGGTCCGGGTCCAGTGCCAGCGCCCGCGCGATCGCCACTCGCTGGCGCTGACCGCCCGACAGCTGGCCGGGCAGCGCGTGGGCCAGGGCTCGGGGGAGGCCGACCAGGGACATCAACTCCCGTACACGGGCTTCGCGTTGGGGTTTCGTTCCCCGCTCGTGCACGTCCAGGGGGTCCCGCAGGATCTGCCGCACCGGCAGTCGGCGGTTCAGAGCCGTCGACGGGTCCTGGAAGATCATCCCGGTGCTGCCGCCGACGGCCGCCCTGCGTTCGGCCGGCGGCATCGACCACAGGTCGCGGCCCTGGAAGGACACCGTGCCGGTGGTCGGCCGCACCACGCCCACCAGTACCTTCGCCAGCGTCGACTTGCCGCATCCCGACTCGCCGACGACGCCGACCGTCTCGCCGGGTGCGATCGTGAGATCGGCGCCGGTCAGCGCGTACACCCTGTCCCGGGTGAACAGGCCGCCGCTGCGCGCCTTGTGGACGACATGGGCGTCGGACAGCTCGACGATCGCGTTCATCGCGTTCACTGCACCGCCTCCGGTTCCGATGTCACCAGTTCGACCGCCGGGTGATGACAGGCCGCCGTGTGTGTCGGCGTGCCCAGCAGGTCGGGTGGGGTGGCGCGGCAGAGGTCGGTGGCGAGCGGGCAGCGGTCGGCGAAACGGCAGCCCGTCGGGAAGTCCGCGGGGGACGGGACCACGCCCCGGATCTGCGTCATGCGCTCGGCCGCCGACTCCAGCGAGAGCACGCTGCCGAGCAGGCCGCGCGTGTAGTGATGGGCCGGCGCCTCCACCAGATCGGCGGTCACGCCCGTCTCCACGATCTGTCCGCCGTACATCACCACCACCCGGTCGGTGACGTCCGCGACCAGCGCCAGGTCGTGCGAGACGAGGATCAGCGCGAAGCCCAGCTCCTCGCGCAGCCGCAGCAGCAGCTCTATGACCTGCGCCTGGACCGTCACGTCCAGCGCCGTCGTCGGTTCGTCGGCGACGATCAGCTTCGGGTCGCGAGACAGGGCCATGGCGATCAGGACGCGCTGGCGCTGGCCGCCGGAGAGTTCGTGCGGGTAGCTGCGCAGGGTGCGCTCGGGGTCGAGGCCGACCATCGCCAGCAGCTCGGCGGGGGTACGGCGGCCTCCGCGCCGTACGACCTGTTTGAGCTGGGCGCGGATCGTCATCGCGGGGTTGAGGGACGACAGTGCGTCCTGGTAGATTATCGCCATTTCGTGGCCGAGGAGCCGGCGCCGTACCTTCATCGGTTCTGCCAGCAACTCCCGCTGGTTGAAGCGTACTTGGCCGCGGATGCGGGCGCCCTTCGGCGCCAGGCCCATGACCGCGAGTGCCGTCAGCGACTTTCCGCAGCCCGACTCGCCCACCAGGCCCAGGACCTCACCGGGGTGCACCTCGAAGCTGATGCCGTCGACGATGTCGACCCCGCCGTGCCGGCCCTCGAAGCCGATGGCGAGGTTCTCGACCGCCAGGACCGGTTGTCCGCCCCGGGGGAGAGGCCGGGCCCGGGAGCGCAGCCGTGCGGCCGCCGCGTTCAGCCCCGGCAGTTGCAGCACCTCGCCGCTGCCGGGTTCCGCGGCCTCCAGCCGGTCGTCGTCCTCGCGTACGTCGACCTCCCGGGCCGGCGGGGCCGCCCAGGCGTCCGACACGCCCTCCGACAGGATGTTCAGCGACAGCACGGTGACCAGCATCAGCAGGCCCGGGAAGACCGTGGCCCACCAGCCGCCGGTCAGCACCATGTCCTTGCCGTCGGCGATGACACTTCCCCAGGACGGGTCCGGGGGACGAACCCCCGCACCGATGAAGGACAGCGACGCCTCGAAGACGATGGCCTCGGCGACCTGCACCGTGCAGAACACCAGAACAGGAGCGGCGCAGTTGACGGCGACGTGCTTCAGCACGATGTGCGGGGTCCGGGCGCCGATCACCCGTTCCGCCGTCACATAGTCCTCGCCGTACTGGTCGAGGACGTTCGCCCGTACGACCCTCGCCACCGGCGGCATGAACAGAAACGCGATCGCGCAGATCAGCACGGTAATGCCACCGCCGAACACGGCGACCAGGACGGCCGCGAGCGCGATGCCCGGGAACGCCATCACCACGTCCAGGCAGCGCATCAGCGTCTCGTCGACCCCCTTGCGGGAGGTGGCCGCGACCGCGCCGATCAGCGCCCCCACCACCAGCGCGAGGGCCGTCGCGCCGAGGCCGATCGCGAGCGACCAGCGGGCGCCGTACATCAGCCGGCTGAGGATGTCCCGGCCGAGGCTGTCCTGGCCCATCCAGTGCCCGGCGGACGGGTGCCCGGTGCCGTCGGCGGGCGCCTGCTGGTCGAGCGGGTCGTCCGGCGCGAGCAGGGGCGCCAGCAGGGCCACCAGTACGACGATGGCCAGGAAGCAGACCGCGACCTTTGACAGCGGCGGCAGCCGGCGCCAGCCGCGCAGGCGGACGCCGGGACGGGACAGTGCCTCGGTGAGGCTCTTGCGCGTGAACTGCGTGAACTGGGAGATCATGCGGTCGTGTCCCTCAGTCGCGGGTTGACCAGCAGGTAGAGGACGTCGATGACGAGGTTGACCACGACGAAGCCGGTCGCGGTGGTCAGGACCACGCCCTGGACGACGGCCGGGTCGCCGTTCTTCACCGCGTCGATCATCAGCTTGCCCATGCCGGGCAGCGAGAAGATCGTCTCGATGACGACCGCACCGCCGAGCAGATACCCGACGCGCAGGCCCAGCACGGTGAGCGGGTTGATGAGGGCGTTGCGCAGCACGTTGCGGCCGACCACCACGCGGGGCGGCAGTCCGCTGCCGATCGCCGTGCGGACGTAGTCCTTGTCCAGCTCCTCCACCACCGAGGTGCGGACGATACGGGTGAGTTGGGCCGCCACCGGCAGTGACAGGGCGAGGGCGGGCAGGGTCATGGTCTTCAGCCAGCCGGTGAAGGAGTCGGCCGGGTTGATGTAGCCGCCCGTCGGGAACCAGCCCTGGTCGACCGCCAGGTACTGGATCATCAGCAGTGCCAGCCAGAAGCCGGGGGCCGCGACGCCGGTGAGCGAGACGACGCGGATGACCTGGTCGGGCAGCCGGTCCCGGTAGATGGCCGCCGTCACCCCGCCGGCCAGGGACAGCACCACCGCGATGCCGAGGCCCAGGAAGGTGAGCTGGAGGGTGAGCGGCAGCGCGGTGGTGACCTGGTCGACGACGGGGGCGCGGGTCAGGGCGCTGGTGCCCATGTCGCCGTGGAGGAGGTCGCCGACGAAGTGGACGTAGCGCACGGGCAGCGGGTCGAGCAGACCGTTCTGCTCGCGGAAATCGTGCAGCTGCTGCGGGGTGGGGTTGGCGCCCTGGAAGAACGCGGACGCCGGGTCGACGTCCGAGAAGCGCATCACCAGGAACACGAACAGCACGATGCCGAGCATCAGCGGCACCAGCAGGGCGATACGGCGGAGCAGGATGCGGAGGACCGCGACCATGGAGCTAGACCCACTTGGCCTGGAGCAGGTTGATGCCGGGATACGGCTGTGCCCTTATGCCGGTGAGTTTCTTCGGGTCCCAGGCGGTCATCAGCTCGTTGTGGACGACCGGGTAGAGGACGGCCTGTTCGGCGACGACGTCGATGTAGTCCTGGATCATCGCCTTCTTCTTCGCCGGGTCGGCCTCCTGGGTGGCCCGGTCCATGTCCTTGAAGAGCTGCTTGGCGACCGGGTTGTCGGCCCAGCGCGTGTACTGCATCCAGAGGTTGGTGGGGCCGTAGTTGTAGTGCATGATCAGGTCGGCGTCGAGGCCGAACTGGTTGGGGTTCGAGGCCGCGGCGACGACCTGGTAGTCCTGCTTCTGGTCCATCTTGGTGAAGACGGCGGTGGTCTCCTGCGGCGAGAGGGTCGTACGGACCCCGATCGCGTCCCAGGACGCCTTGATGGTCGGCAGGCAGTCGACGATCCAACTCACGTTCACGGCAAGGATGTTGATACTGAGGTTCCTGACCCCGGCCGCCTTCAGCAGGGCCTTCGCCTTCTCGGGGTCGTAGTCGTAGACGGTCTTCGCCCGCCGGTAGCTGGGGTTGCCCTCGTTCAGGAACGAGGAAGACGGCTTCCCGTGCCCCTTCAGCGCGACCTGCACCATCTTCTCGGTGTCGACGGCGTAGTGCAGCGCCTGCCGCACCCGTACGTCGTCGAAGGGCTTGTGCCTCGTGTTGAACATCAGGAACAGGTTGTTCATCCCGGCCCCGCCCGCGACCGTCAGCCCGCCGCTCTCGAGCTGCTCGATGTTGGCGTAGGGGACGTTGTCGGAGATCTGCGCGCCCGCGCTGGAGCCGGAGATCCTGGCGACGCGCGGGGCGGCGTCCACGATCGTCAGCCAGTTCATCTTCTTGAAGGCCGCCGGACGCGGGCCGTTGTAGTCGGCGAACGCCTCGAAGGTGGTGTTCGACTTCGGGTGGTGTGCGGACTGCCGGTACGGCCCGGAGCCGATCGCGAGACCCGTGATGGCCTTGTCCCAGGCGCCCGGCTTCGAGAAGACGTGCTTCGGCATGATCTTCGCGAGGGTGAGCCGGGAGAGCCCGTCCGGGAAGGGGAACTTGAGCACCAGCTCGACGTTCTGCGCGTCGATCTTCCGGACCTCCTTCAGCCAGCTCGCGAAGAAGCCCTTGGCGAGCGTCTGCGTCTTCGGGTCGAGGATCCGGTCGAACACGAAGACGACGTCGTCGGCGGTGACGGGCTTCCCGTCGTGGAACTTCGCGCCCGCACGCAGGGTGAACTTCCAGGAGGTGGTGTCGAGGTCCTTGGGCGCCGAGGTCGCGAGCGCGGCGTACGGCTTGCGGGAGATCGGGTCGGTGTCGAGCAGACCCTCGTAGATGTGGTTGTTGGCGGCCATGCAGAAGGCGGACGCGGTCTGGGTGGGATCCCAGGTGCCGTCGTTGCCGTAGCCGATGACCGCCGTCAGCGTGCGGTCCTTGCCGCCCCCGCCGCCGGTGTCGTTGGTGGACTGGGGCCCGGACGAACAGGCCGACAGCGACGCGGAGACGGCGGTGGCCGCACCCAGCGCGCCGGTGTACTTCAGGAAGGTCCGGCGATGCACGGTTCCTCCAGCGGAGAGTTCCATCGGGAGTGAGGAGATACGACGTCCTACGTCCTGCGTCAGCCGCGACCATAAGAGGCGCTCCGGGGGCGGTCAAGGGCCCGCACACGAATGGCGTAGCTGCCAGAGGTCGGCCCAATGGCGGTATGAAATGGCGGGAGTTGGCGCATGTCACCGCCGGACATGGGACGTGGGACGTCCGGCGCGCGTACGATGCGGCGCATGTCCGCGGAGTCGAGGAACAGCCGGATACGGCGCGAGGTCGTGCAGCTGATCCTCGACCGCAGGCTCGGGCCCGGCGCCCCGCTGCCCACCGAGGCCGAGCTGATGGAGGACCTCGGCGTCAGCCGCAACTCCGTGCGCGAGGCCCTCAAGGCGCTTCAGGCGCTGGACATCGTGGAGATCAGACACGGCTACGGCACGTATGTCGGCCAGGCCTCCCTGGCGCCCCTCGTCGACGGTCTCACCTTCCGCACCCTCGCCCGGCACGACGACGACACCGGGGCGCTCGCCGAGATCCTCCAGGTGCGGGAGGTGCTGGAGGAGGGCCTGGTCCGGCGGATCGCGGGGACGGTCACCGAGGCGGAGCTGGACGTGCTGGAAGCGGTGGTGGCCCGGATGGAGGCGGCGGTCCGGGCGCAGCGCCCGTTTCCCGAACTCGACCGCGAGTTCCACGAGTTGCTCTACGCCTCCCTGGGCAACGCGTTCGTGCCCCAGCTGCTCGGCGCCTTCTGGACCGTGTTCCGCAGGGTCGCGGGCGCCCGCGGCTGGACGGACGACCCGGCGCCCGAGGTGACGGTGCGCCGCCACCGGGACATCGTGACGGCCCTGCGCGCCGGGGACGCCGAGGGTGCCCAGCGGGCGATGGCACACCACTTCCGCGGCATCGAGGCCCGTACGCTGACCCGATGACGGACACCTGGCATCCCGCGGACCCCGGAGTGCTGCGACTGCCGTCGGGCCGGCTGGTCCGCGGCCGCGGACTACGGCACCCCCTCGCCCCGGGGACGCCCACGCCCTCGTACGCCCTCTACCTCCTCGGCAGACAACCCCCGCCCGTTCCCTGGGAGTTCACCTGGATCCGCTGGCCCGACTTCCGCCTTCCCGCCGACCGCCCGGCCGCCCGCGCCGCGCTGGCGGAGGCCTGGGAGCGGACGGCGGACGAGCGCGTCGAGATCGTCTGCGGGGGCGGCCGCGGCCGGACCGGCACGGCACTGGCCTGTCTGGCGGTGCTGGACGGCGTACCGGCCGAGGAGGCGGTGGCGTATGTGCGCGCGCACTACGACCGGCGGGCCGTGGAGACGCCGTGGCAGAAGCGGTACGTGCGGAGGTTCTGAGCAGGGTGGGCGGAGTCCGGTGCGGGTTCAACCGCGCCCAAAAGGGGCGCGGGGCTGTGTCCGATCTGCGGCTCCGCCGCGATGGGGGTCCCCCTGCTCGAGCGAAGTCGAGAGTGGGGGAGCGACCAGCCACAACGGAGTCGCAGACAATGGACGGCATTGCGGCCCCGCGGCGGAGCCGCAAATCAGCAGGGCGCTCAGCCCAGGCTGTCCGCCAGGAAGGCCGCCGTCCCCGCGATGAGCGGGTTGTCCAGCTCCGCGTCCTGGTCCGGCTTGGTCACCTGCACGGCGAGCACGATCGGCGTGCCGTCGGGCGTCCATGCGATGCCGACGTTGTTGTTCGCGCCGTATGAGCCGCCGCCGGTCTTGTCGGCGACCGTCCATGTCTTGGGCAGCCCGGCGCGGAAGCGGTTGCCGCTGGTGGTGTTGCCCAGCAGCCAGTGGGTGAGGAGGGCGCGGTCCCGGCGGTCGAGGACGTGGCCGAGGACCAGGCGGGCGTACGAGCGCCCGATCGCGCGCGGGGTCGTCGTGTCGGTGATCCGCCACGGTTCCGCCGAGTTGAGGTCGGTCTCCCAGCGGTCGAGGCGGGTCACCGGGTCGCCGATGGAGCGGGCGAACCGGGTGATCGCGGTGGGGCCGCCCAGCTCGCGCAGCAGCAGGTTGCCGGCGGTGTTGTCGCTGTAGCGGATGGCCACGTCGGCGAGTTCGGCGACCGTCATGCCCTCGGCCAGGTGTTCCCTGGTCCGGTCCGAGCCGTCGACGAGGTCGGCCTCCGTGTAGTGGATGCGCCGCGCGAGGACCTCGCCGTGCCGGTCCAGATCGCGCAGAACGGCCGCGGCGGCCAGGGTCTTGAAGAGCGAGCAGACGGGGAAGAGTTCGTCGGCGCGGTGCTCGACGGTCTGCTTCGTACGGACGTTGTGTGCGAACACGCCCAGGCGGGCGCCGTGTTGCTGTTCCAGCTCGCGCAGGCGGTCGACGGCGGCGGCGTGGGCGGGTGCGCCGGTGAGGAGCGCGGCGGCGGTGGCGGTGCCTGCGGTGAGCAGGGTACGTCGGCCTAAGATCTTGGTCTCCTTCGCTCGGTACGGGGTGTCGATCTCTTCAGTGACCGACGCCGTACGTCATCCCTTGGTTGCCCGGCCGTAGACCATCGGCGGACGGCCGGGCGGGCCCGGTTTCGCCACAGTGAGGGGCATGGAGAAGACGAAGGGGATCAATCGGGCACAGTTCCTGGCGGGGGCGGCGGCCCTCGGTCTGTCGGCGGCAGTGCTGCCGTCCCGCCCGGCCGCAGCGAGCGGCCGTGGCCTGCGGCACCGCGGCGTCGTCTACACCGTCGGCGAGGGCGAGACCCCGGGGACCGCGTGGAGCGCAGCCCGAATGCGCCGGGACATCCGCGCCATCCGCGACCGGCTGCACGCCGACACCGTCGACGTCACCGGCGACGGCGTCGAACGCCTCACCGCCACCGCCGCCGAGGCCGCCGAACGGGGGCTGCACGTATGGCTCCAGCCGACCCTCGCGGACGCCCCGCAGCGCGACACCCTGGAGCACCTGGCGGAGTGCGGACGGTTCGCGGAGCGGCTGCGGCGGCAGGGCGCGAGTGTCGACTTCAGCGTGGGCTGCGAGTTCTGGCTGCTCGTGCCCGGGATCGTGCCGGGGGAGACGGTTCTGGACCGCGTACGGAACATGCTGAACGGCAACTTCGATCCCGTGAAGATGCAGCGCCGCCTCGACCGCTTCACGGCGAAGGCGGCGGCGGTCGGCCGTTCCGTCTTCCACGGCAACCTCAGCTATGCCGCCGCCCAGGACGACGAGGTGGACTGGCGGCTCTTCGACATCGTGGGCATCGACTACTACTCGTACTTCCACCAACACACCGACTATGTCCGGGAGTTGAGGAAGTACCTGCGCTGGGGCAAACCCCTCGCCATCACCGAGTTCGGGACCTGCACCTACGTCGGCGCCCCGGAGGCGGGCGGCATGGGCTGGAACGTCGTCGACTACGACAAGGACCCGCAGGAGATCAAGGGCCACCTCGTCCGCAGCGAACACACCCAAGCCGCCTACCTGGCCGACCTGCTGGACGTCTTCGAGTCGATGGGCCTGTACGCGGCGATGGCCTTCGAGTTCGTCACCCCGGACGCCCCGCACCGCACCGACAACCCGCGCTACGACCTCGACATGGCGAGCTACAGCATCACGAAGACCATCAAGGACCGCCCCGACGACCCCCGCTCGGGCTGGCACTGGGAGCCGAAGGAGGCGTTTCGCCTGCTGGCGCGTCAGTACGGGAGGGCGGCCTGCGTGCGCCAGACACCGTAGACAGACCCGTCGCCCGGTCGTCGGCCCGATGAGAGGGCGCTGCCCAAGCCGCATCGACGTGGCGTACCGGGCGGTCTCGCAGTCGGATCTGCGTGACCTCTTCATCGACCTGCCCGCCCCGGACTGGGAGGACGGCCGCCCTGGCGAGTGCGGTGCTTCCGGCGGCCGGGGTCGGCGGACTCGTCCTGACCGTTCTTACCGGCTCCTGGTACTGGCCGGTGCTGTTGCCAGCGGCCCTCTACGGCGTCCGCCAGATGGAGAGGAAGGTCCGGGTCGGCGATCAGGAGGGGCGGGGCGGTCCGGGCGGCCGGAGCTGCGGTAGGGCGGGGTGTGGTCAGCGGCAGTAGAGGTCCTGCCGCGGTCGCTCGCCCGTCGCCAGGAAGCGTGAGACCGTCTCGTCGCCGCACCTGGTGCCGTTGGCGAGATACGCCTCGTGGCCGGTGGCGTCGTTGATGACCATGACGGCGCGGCGGCCGAGCGCCTTGCGGAGCTTGAGGGCGCCGCTCAGCGGGGTGGCGACGTCGCGCTTGTTCTGGACGAGCAGGATGTTGGAAGGGCCCCGATCGGTGATCCGTACCGGTGTCTCCTTCGGCTGCCACTGCCAGGCGGCGCACACCAGAGCGTTCCTCGGCATGCCCGCGGTCAGCGGGTACTTGGCGCGGCTGGCGTCGACGCCCTTCTGGTACGTGAGGGCATCGCGCGGCCATGCGGCGTCGTTGCAGATGGTGGCGGCGCTCACCGCGACGAGGTTCTGCATGGCCGCCTCCGGCGGGGCTGCCGGTGCGGGCGGGACGATGCCCTTCAGGGCGGCTGCGATCAGCTTGGCCAGAGCGAGGTACTGGTCGGGGTCGTCGAGGCTGTCCAGCATCGTCTGGCGCAGTACGTTGCCGTTCAGTTCCTCCGGGTTGGCGCCGGGCCAGGGGATCGGCTCGCGGTCCAGGCGGGCGGTCAGGCGGAGGAAGAGCGGGCGGATCTCGGCGGCCGTGTCGGCCAGGCGGTACGGGTTGCCGGGCGCCGACGCCCACTTGGCGAACTCGGGGAAGTTGTCCTCGACGCCCACCTCGTACGCGGCGACCCAGGCCCGCTCCGCCCGGACCGGGTCGGGGTTGTCGTTGCTGTCCAGCACGATGCGGTCGGTGCGCTGCGGGAACATCTCGCTGTAGGCGGCGCCGACATACGTGCCGTACGAGACGCCCCACGCGGACAGCCTGCGTTCGCCGAGCGCAGCGCGGATGCGGTCGATGTCGCGGGCGTTGTCCTTGGTGGTGATGTGGCGCATCAGCTCGCCGCCGCCCGCCGCGCAGGCGGCGGCCACCCGTCGGGCCGTGGTCATGTTCTCGGTGACGGAGCCGTCCGGGGCGGGCCAGGGGCGCAGCTTCGACAGGGCCAGATCGGCGTGGTCGAGCCCGCAACCGACCGCGGTGGAGGGCGCGTTGCCGCGCGGTGCGAATCCGATCAGGTCGTAGGCGTCCCGCACGTCCTGCGGCAGCTTCTGCCCCTTGCCGGAGGGGTCGTCCAGGCTGGTGCCGCCCGGGCCGCCGGCGATCAGCAGCAGGGCGCCCCGGCGGGCGGACGGTTTCTCGGCGGGGATGCGGGAGACGGCGATGTCGATCGTCCGGCCACCGGGGTGGGCGTAGTCCATCGGGACTTCGAGGGTCGCGCACTGCTGGCGGGGGTCGAGGCCGCTGCCCGCGCACCTGGTCCACTGGAGCGGCTCCTCGGCGGCGGACGCGGTGAGCGGCGTGACGACACCGAAGACGATGCCGGAGGCGGCGGCGATCAGGGCTGCGCTTTTCGTGATCTCCTTCATGAACACGAGACTCCCCGATGCCGCCCGCGCATCCCATCCGGTCAACTGCCTTGTCGGCAGGGGGGTTTACCCCCGCCCGGACGCAGGGTTCCTCATACGTCCCGACGGTCCACGACCACCACCGCCACGACGGCCGCGACCGCCGCCCACACCGCGAACACGACCCACCCGCCCGCGACGGTGGCCGGATACTTCGGGACCAGCACGTAGCGGGACTGCCCGTAACCCACGTCCACGATCCGCGCCCAGGCGTTGAACGGAAAGGCATGACGGACCGACGCCGTCCAGTGGTAGCGGTCCGTGACGAAGGACGGCAGGAGCAGCAGGACGAACGTCGTCAGGACCATCGTCGTGGCGCTGTGCCGGATCACCGCGCCCAGACCCATGCCGACCAGCGCACACACCGGGGCGAGCAGGGCCGACGCCACGACCACCCGCCAGGCGCCCGGGTGGCTGATCGGCACGCCCATGCCCCGCCCGTCGAGGATGGCCTGCGAGGAGGCGTAGGAGGCGGCCGCGAGGAGCGCGCCGAACAGCGTCATGACCGCCGTCAGCACGACCACCTTGGCCGCCATCAGGGCACGCCGGTCCGGCACGGCGGTGAACGTCGTACGGACCAGGCCCGTCGCGTACTCGCCGACGATCGTGATCGCGCCGATGCTCGCGCACACCAGCACGAGGATCATGGCGGACCCCTGGGTGAAGGCGTCCCGCAGCGCCCAGTACACGAAGTCGTCGCGGATCGGCCCGCCGTAGTGCGGGTAGTTGACGTAGTCGGCGCGGGCCGCGTTCGCGTTGAAGCCGACGACGGCCAGCGCCCCGCAGCCGAAGGCCCAGTAGGTGGAGCGCAGGGAACGGAGTTTGATCCACTCGGCGGCGAGCAGGTCGGTGAAGCGGGAGGCGGGCAGGGCGAGGGTGGTCATCGGGTCTCTCCAGCCGCGTACTCGACGCTGTCGGCGGTCAGTTCCATGAAGGCCGTCTCCAGGGAGGCCACTTGCGTTGTCAGCTCCCAGAGCAGGAAGCGGTGTTCGTGCGCCAACTCGCCGACCCGGACGGCGCTCACCCCGTCCACCTTCAGCGTCTCCTCGTCGTACGGCGCCACCACCGCACCCTCCGACTCCAGTACGGCGGCCAGGGCACCCGCCTGCGGCGAGCGCACGGTCACCGTCGGCGCCGTCCCGCGTGCGGCGAACGCGGTGAGGCTCTCGGCGGCGATGAGCTCCCCGCGGCCGATGACGATCAACTCGTCGGCGGTGTTCTCCATCTCCGACATGAGATGACTGGACACGAAGACCGTCCGCCCCTCGTGCGCCAGCCTCCGGAACAGCCCCCGCACCCACAACACCCCTTCCGGATCAAGCCCGTTGAGCGGCTCGTCGAACATCAGCACCGGTGGGTCCCCGAGCAGCGCCGCCGCGATGCCGAGCCGCTGCTTCATGCCCAGCGAGAAGGAGCCGACCCGGCGCCGGGCGGCGGCCTCCGTGAGCCCCACCTCGGCGAGCACCTCGTCCACCCGCGCCCGCGGGATGCGGTTGCTGCGGGCCAGTGCGTGCAGATGCGCCCGTGCACTGCGCCCGCCGTGCACGTCATGGGCGTCGAGGAGGGCGCCGACGTGCCGCAGCCCGCGCGGATGGCGGCGGAAGGAGTGGCCGCTGATCGCGGCGGTACCGGCGCTCGGCTCGACGAGCCCGAGCAGCATCCGCAGGGTCGTCGTCTTCCCCGCACCGTTCGGGCCGAGGAAGCCCGTGACATGGCCGGGGCGGACGGTGAAGGACAGGTCGCGTACGGCGGTCGTGGGGCCGTACCGCTTGGTGAGCTGCTCGACTGCGATCATGCGGACCACGGTGGCGCGGGCGCCGGGTGCGGGGCATCGGCCGGGCGCTGACACTCGTACGGGGCGGCTGTCGACCGTGGTTGTACGCCCACGGGCCGATGACCGCGCCTCGCACCCGCGCCTACGATCACGGCATGTCCGCCACCGCTCCTCCGCCGCCCCTGGTCAAACGCGTGTCGCCGGCCGCGTGGACGGCGGTCGTGTGGTGCGCGAGCGTGCTGTTCACCCTGCTCACGACCTTCCGGCTGCCCGGCGAGATGGCGCCGGCCCAGTGGCCGGCGGCCCAGTTGTACCGCTGGGACGGCCTCACGTTCCTCGTGCTGTCGACCGCCATGGCGTTCCAGGGCGGCAGGCTGCTGCACCGCAGACCGCTGCTCGCGACCGCCTTGACGATCCTGGCCGCGGTCTTCGAGACGACCACCCTCGGTGTCGCCGGGCTGCCGATGGCGCAGTACCTCACGACGATGGTGGCCCTGTACTTCGTCGCGGCCACCTACCCACGGCGTACCGCGCTCATCGCCCTGGCGATGGCGGTCGGCACCCTGATCGCGTACATAGCCGTACGAATGCTGCGCGACTGGATCGTCAGCACCTCCGCCGAACTGGCCGTCGCCCTCGTCACCGTGATCGTCTGGCTGCTCGGCAACTCGGCCCACCAGTCCCGCGTGCACGCCGAGCGGCTCAGTGCCGAACACGCGGCACAGGCGGTGACCGCCGAACGCCTGCGCATAGCCCGCGAGATGCACGACACCGTCGCCCACAGCATCGGCATCATCGCCCTCCAGGCGGGCGCGGCGTCCCGCGTGGCGACGACCCGCCCCGAGGCGGCCCTCGCGGCGATGCGGGCGGTCGAGAACGAGGGCCGCGAGACCCTGGCCGGCCTGCGCCGCATGCTGGTCGCGCTGCGGGCGGCGGACGAGGGACAGAGCCCGGAAGCCGCCCCCGCGGGCCTGGCGGACGTCGACCGGCTGGCCGCCACGACCACGGCAGCGGGCGTACGGGTGGAGGTGCGCCGCCTCGGCGAGGCACGCCAACTCCCGCCGGACATCGACCTGTCGGCGTTCCGTATCGTCCAGGAGTCGGTGACGAACGTCGTACGCCATGCGGGCACGCGCGCGTGCCGGGTCACCCTCGACTACCGCGACGACGAGGAACTCGCCGTGGAGATCACGGACGACGGCCTCGGGCGCGGCAGCTCGACCGACACCGGTTTCGGCCTGGCCGGGATGCGCGAGCGCGTGGCCCTGCTGCACGGCGAGTTCACGGCGGCCCCGCGCCCCGAGGGCGGCTTCCGCGTGACGGCCCGCCTGCCGCTCCCGGTGGCAGTCCGATGACCGCGGCCCCGACGATCAGGGTCCTCCTCGTCGACGACCAGGAACTCATCCGCACCGCACTGAGCATGGTCATGGCCGACATCGAGGACGTGGAGGTCGTCGGCGAGGCGGCGACGGGGAAGGACGCGGTACGGCTGGCCGGCGAACTCGCCCCCGACGTGGTGGTGATGGACATCCGCATGCCGGGGATGGATGGCATCGAGGCGACGCGCCGCATCACCGAGACGCAGAGCGACGTGCGGGTGGTCGTCCTGACCACCTTCGACGACGACGCGTACGTGTACGGGGCGCTGCGCGCCGGTGCGGCGGGCTTCCTGGTCAAGGACATGGCGCTGGACGACATCATCGGCGCGGTACGGGTGGTGGCGGCAGGCGACGCGCTCATCGCGCCGAGCGTGACCCGCCGCCTGATCCATGACTTCGCCTCCCGCCCCGAACCGGCCGTCGGGCGCCGGGAGTTGAAGGCCATCACGGACCGCGAACGCGAGGTCCTCACCTTGGTCGGCAGCGGCCTGTCCAACGCCGAAATAGCCGCCGAGCTGTGCATCAGCGTGGCCACGGCGAAGACGTACCTCACCCGCCTCCTCACCAAGCTGGACGCCCGGGACCGGGTCCAGCTGGTGATCATGGCTTACGAGGCGGGGTTGGTGTCCCCGTGATCCCCCTGTTCCCCCTGACCTCCTGGCCCCTGGCTCACAGGCCCAACGCCATGATCAACCGATCCTCCCCGGGCCCGAAATAGCCTTTGCGCACCTCACCCTCGAACGAGAAGCCCAGTGACCGGTACAGCGTGATCGCGGCCGCGTTCGTCGGTTCCACCGTCAGGCGGACCTGGTGGACGCCCTCGGTGCGCAACCGGCGTATCACCTCGAGCATCAGCCGGCGGCCCTGCCCGCGTCCCCGCAGTTCGGGGGTGACGGCGAGACTCTTGATCCAGTTCACGTAGCCGTCCGAGGTGGTGACGAAGAGGACGTAGCCGTGCAGGTTCCGGCCGTCGTCGAGGACGAGGATGCGGTCGCCGTGGATGTCGTAACTCTGGCGCAGCTCGAAGTAGTGGTACGGCTCCTCGGGGAAGGCCTCCCTGTCGACGCGGTGCAGTTCGGGCAGGTCGGCCTCGACGACGCCCCTCATGGTCAGGGGGCGGTCGATGCGGTCGGTGCGGTCGACCGTGGAAGGAAAACGTTTCTCTGGAAGAGCCGTCATACCGCCCCCTGCGGGTTGGGAGTCAAGGGCGCGTTGACACCCGTACGAGTGGTACGGGTGAGACGCCTGTTGTCTGCCTTTCTGGTGTGTTCGGCAGAGTTCCGACCATCTTGAGCGGGACAATCCGGCCGTTCAAGGCCCGATCAGGCCGCACGAATGCATTCGCCCCGGTGCGCCCCCAGTGCGCCCCGTCCCGCTGCCGGGGACATGACGTAATTCTCGGGACATTGACCTCAGGGGGATCCGGAGGGCCTCCGGTGTTGGTACCGTAGGTAAATGACCTTGAGATCGTCGGGGGATGCCCAGGTGAAGAATGCGGACGCGCCCTGGGACTCATTCGACCCGATCGCCTACGTTCGGCACAACTACCGCTTCTTACAGGCGGAGGACGAGGAGATCCTGCATATCATCCGGGGTCATTTCGGCGGTCATTTCCGGAAGCAGGGCGTCGGCCCGGTTTACGGCATCGACGTCGGTGCCGGTGCGAATCTCTATCCCGCGCTCTCCATGCTGCCCTGGTGCGACGAGATCACCCTCTTCGAGCACTCGCTCGCGAACGTGGAGTACCTCGAGCGTCAGGCGGGCGGCTACGACGAGAACTGGGACCCGTTCTGGAACGCCCTGTGCGAGCACGAGGCGTACGGCTCCCTCTACTTGGACCCCCGCGAGCGGTTCCGCAAGGTCGTCAAGGTCGAGCAGGGCAACATCTTCGGTCTCGAGCGCTTCGGTGGGCGGTGGTCCGTGGGGACCATGTTCTTCGTCGCCGAGTCGATGACCACCTCCCACCAGGAGTTCAACCTGGGGGTGAGGCGTTTCATGTGCGCCCTGACTCCCGGTGCCCCCTTCGCCGCCGCCTTCATGGAACATTCGAAGGGCTATCACGCCGGGGAAGAGTTCTTCCCGGCCTGTGACGTGGGAGAATCCCAGGTGCGCGCGAGTCTCGCACCATTCGCGGGCAGCTTCGAGGTGCAGCGGCTCAAGTCTGTGGCAGGTGTGCGCGACGGGTATTCGGGAATGATCCTGGCCTACGGTTGGCGACGGAATACGGACGCAGGCATTCCGGCCGTTTGACCAGTGGTTCTCCGAGCAGTGGCTCCACGTCGAAAAATCTTCACAACAGAAAAGGGTCATTCCTCAAATGACGGCAGTGCGGCCTGTGTGAGGGGCATGGGATGCAGATCAAGCCACGCCAGCATTTGCTGGACATCTGGCAGGCCATCGCCCGCCATTCCTTCGAGCGGGAGCAGTGGGACTGGGGCGAGTGGGGCGGACTGAGCAGCGTGGCCGACGCCGAGCGGCTGCTCTGCCTGCTGTACCCGGCCACGGAGATCCCCGCGTTCCGGCTGGACGACCCGGACACCACACAGGAGGACGTCCAGCAGGCCCTGAGGAAGGCCGGTGGGCGGCTCGACCTCCCGGCCAACCTCGTCAAGGCCGCGTCCGAGTTCATGCGCACCCACACCGGCGAGGACAAGAGACCCACCTTCGCCGGGGGCTACTACTTCGGCTCCGCGGACAAGACCCAGGGGGAGCCCACCGAGGAACAGCGCCAGCTCGGCGTGGTCGACTCCTTCTCCATGTCGATCACCCTCTGCCTGGCCACGCTCGGCTTCCTCAAGGTCTACGAGACCAGGACCAGACGCAGCGACATCCAGGAGACGATCGCCGAGCTGCGTTCGGCCACCAGCAACCGGCTCACCGCCGCCATGGTGAGCCTGCTGCGCTCCTTCACCGTCAACGCCTTCGACGCCGACTCCGCCCAGGGCCGCAACCTGGTCGAACTCCTCGGCCAGGGACGGCTGTCGCAGCGGCAGGTACTGAACATGTACCAGAGCCGCTTCCGCGCGCTGCGCGCCGCGATCGTGGAGAGCCTCACCCTCGGTATCGACGTCCAGGCGGGCCTCAAGGACGAGAACCAGTTCTTCGAGTGCGGCTGGTCGTGGAGCCTGGTGAAGGACGCCCCCGAGGTCGAGACCGACGAACCCGTCGGGCCGCAGCCCAAGGGCGCCGCCGACCCCGTGCCGTACCTCTACTTCACCGTGGTCGCCCTCGACGGCATCCAGGACCTGTTCTCCGAGCGCACCCTCACCCTGGGCCTGCTCAACACCGAACAGCAGAAGCTCGCCGAGGCGCTCCGGCTGCGCTGGGAGCTGACCCAGCAGTACTGGTCCGGCATCGCCCGCTTCGACCCCGAGCGCTGGCCCCTGGAGGACATCCCCTGGCGTACGACGGGACAGGAACTGGAGTCCGAGTACTTCTCCCTCTCCGTCGCCGCCATCCTCGTCCACGACCTGATGCGGCGCCGGGCCACCGACGACGACCTGGCCCGCACCGTCACCGTCATGGAACGCCTCGCCGAACGCGGCCGTATCACCAGCCGTATGACACGCGACGACCGCACGGTCTACGAGCTGCACAACGCGGGCGTCAAACTGCCCCTGCAGGGCAGCGAGCGGCTCGGCCCGCCGATGACGTGGTCCCTGCACGACTTCTCGGCGCAGCTGCTGAAGCGGACCATCCAGCTGCGCGCGCTCTCCCGCAACCTCGACTCGCACGACCGGCTGCTCAGACTCGCCGAGGACGTCTTCGACCACATGTGGCGCCGCCGGATCCGGGAGGGCGAGGGCACCGGCCTGTGGGACTACGTCCACGCCGCCTATCCCGAGGCGGAGATCGTCACGCGCAAGGTGCCGGTGTCGTGGAACATCACCGAGCGGGTCGCCGAGGTGATGGTCCAGGTCCACCAGATGTACCGGCAGCCCCCGGTCCGCAGCCCCGAACTCTCCGAACTGGCAGGCGCGTTGCTCAGCGAGTCCGCGCATCTCCTGGGCAACGAACAGATGGAACCCGCGCCCACCGACGACGGCCGGCACGGCATGCAACTGAGGAACATCGAGGTCAAGCTGCGCCGCGCCCGCAGTCTCCTGGACCAACAGCCGGGCACCGCCTACGCGTTGGCGCTCGACGTGCTGGGACAACTCGACTCGCTCACCCGGGCTCGCGAAGCCGCGGCCCAGGGACGGTGACCGCGTGCTGATCTTCGCCGCCTCCGACAAGGGAGGCACGGGCCGCTCGGTCACCAGCGCCAACCTCGCCTACCACCGTGCGCTGGCCGGGGACGACGTCTGCTACCTGGACTTCGACTTCGGCTCGCCCACCGCCTCGGCCGTCTTCGACGTGGCCGACGCCCGCGCGGCCGTCGAGGACCGCGGTCTGCACTCCTACCTGATAGGGGAGGTCGGCGAGCCGGAGCGCATCGACGTCTGGGCCAGGACCGAGCACCAGGTGCTGCGCGACCCGCCGCCCGGCTGCGGCCGGCTGGTGCTGATGCCCGGCGACGTCAGCGGCGGCGAGTTCGCCACCACCGGCGACCACGTGCGGCTCTGCGTCGACCTGCTGATGAAGCTGTACTACGAGTTCGACCTGGTCGTCGTGGACCTCAGCGCCGGCCGCTCCTACGCCGTCGACATGGTCCTGGAGGCCACCGCACAGCCCGAGATGCGGGAGATCACCGCCCGCTGGCTGGTCTTCCACCGCTGGACCCGCCAGCATGTGGCGGCCGCCGCCGGCCTGGTCTTCGGCGAGCGCGGCATCGTTGCCGGCGGAGTCGACCGCGGCCACGAGGAGGAGGCGCTGCGCGGCGCCATCCGCTTCGTCCGGGCCGCCGTACCCGACCCCGAGTCGCCGCTGTGGTCGCAGGTCTCGCCCACCCAGTCGGCGTGGATGCGCAAGACCGACAGCGACCTCAAGCAGCTCGCTTCGACGCACGGCATCGGCTACAGCCAGGTCCTCGGCTCCATTCCCCTCGAACCGGTCCTGCAGTGGCGGGAGCAGCTCATCACCGACGAGGACGTGCTCGACAGCCAGATCGCCAACATGGAGACCTGGCGGGCGCTGAACCAGCTGGCCGCCCGGCTCACCGACGACAAGTACTGGGAGCAGGCGTGAGAGAGGCCGTCTTCCGGGAGACCACGGCGGAGCTCCGCACCCAGTCCGTGCCGCTGTCCCACCTCTCCCTGGAGCTGGGCCACCTCTACATGGAGGACTTCGAGGCGGGCCCCGAGCGACTGCGCGAGCACTTCGCCGAGGTGCGGCTGTGGGTGGACGCCGCCCGCGCCTCCGCCGCCCGTCGCACCGGCGGCAAACGACCCCGCATCAGCACCTGTTTCCTCATCGACGACTACTTCACGCGCTTCTCCACACCCGCCGAACTCGTCCCGCTGGTGCTGAAGGAGGCCGAGAAGGCCGGCCTGGTCATCGACTACCTGGCCCGCGAGTCGGGCTGCGCGGTCGCGGACCGGATCGAACTCGCCGAGTCCGTCATGCAGCGCCTGGTCGAGTCGCCGCCGCCGGGCAGCTACGGCTCCCGCCCGTCCGTCAGCCAGACCGGCTGGCTCGCCAACGGACAGCGCACCCCCACCACCAAGCGCGCCGCCCTGGGCGAGGTCAGGGGCTGGCAGCCGCCCCAGGAGACCGCGGCCCGCAACCACTCCGTCTTCATGGACGTCGAGCTGTGGTCCGAGAAGGACGGACGGCGGCTGTGGTCCTGCCCGTTCCTGGCCGCCGTATGGCAGCTGGCCAGGCTCGGGCTGTTACGACACCTCGGTGAGCCGGTGCTCGTCCCGCGCCCCTGGAACGGCGAGGACTTCCCGCAGGACTGGGACCGGCTGCCGCCCCTGCTCCAGCTCAACCCGCAGGCCGCGGCCTTCAGCGCCTACCGCACCTGCACCCTGATGCCGAACCGTTTCCTGGCCGTCGAGGACGCCGTGCGGCTCATCCTCGACCAGACGGAAGTCGACTCCGGGGCGCTCAGGCAGGTCGCCGAGCGCTCGGCCCGGGAGGGGCTCGCGGTCCCGGCCGCGGTCGCCCAGCGCGCGACGTACGTCTTCTACGAGGAGCCCGTCAACGCCCTTGCCACCGAGGGGCCCTGACATGACGACGGCCCTCGGACAGCCCGCGCGCCCGGTCCTCGCCTGTGGCGAGGTGCGTACCTGTCTGCTGCCGTCCTTCCAGGCGCTGGACGGCCGGGCCGCCGCCCAGTTGCTCAGACTGCGCGCCGACGAACACGTCCGGGTCTCCGAGCGGCCCAACCTGTACGCCCTGTCCCCGGAGGTGCTGACCGGGGTGGACTGCCGGCTGCCCACCTCCAACGGCGCCAAGGTCCGGGCCGTCGGCACGGTGGCCACCCGCGTGGCGCTCACCGAGGGCCGTCTGCTGCAGTCCACCGCGTACTTCAGCGCACCGGCCGCGGGCCCCGACACACGCCGCCCCTGGGGGCACTACCTGGTACGGCCCGGTGTGGTCGAGCCGTTCGGGAAGCTGCCCGAACAGGCCACCGCGGAGGGCGTGCTGCGCGGCGCAGGGCGCGGTGAACTCGACCTGGGGACGATCGCCGAGTCCCTGCTGACGCGGCTGCTGCGCCACCCGCTCCTCGATCGCAAGGTCCCCTTCAAGTCCCGTCGCACGCACCTGCGTTGGGCCGCCCGCCGGATCCCGGAGGGCGAGCGGGCGGAACTGACGCGGTTCACACTCGCCGAGGACGGGCTGCGGACCGTGGAGCTGCGGCTGCCGGAGAACACACCGGTCTCCGCGGCCGCGGGTCTGTGCGAGGACCTCGCGCTGCACGACTGGCTTTTGACGACGGTGGTGCACATGCTGGACAGCAGTCGGCTCGCCGCGGCGGACGGGCGCGCCGCGGTCCAGGCACTGCGCCCGGCCGTCGACCATCTGCTGCATCTGTGGATGCCGCACGCGCAGGTGGACCGCTCGCTGGTCCACCTGTGGGAAGTGCTGGAGCGGGAACCGGGGTTCACACGCCAGTGGCAGAACCTGGTCCAGCGCATCCGGGACCAACTGGCCGTCCAGGCCATACCGTTGCTGCACCAGGCACTGAGTACGAGCTGAGGGGCGGCACCAACCACATACCCGACGGGGGAGAGACATGAGCGGAGCGTCGTTAGGGTCCGGGGACAACGGAGCGAGGGTGCAGCGGCAGGGCATACCCAAGCTGTTCTGGAAGATCCTGATCACGGCGTCGGCGGCGGGCGGCGCCTTCCTGCTGACCATCCTGCTGAACGGCGACAACAACGACATCTGGCAGTGGGTGGCGTCCATCGTCCTCGGCAGCGCCACGCTGATCGTCCAGTACCTCGTGGACTTCGGGGAGCGCCTCGAGGTGGTCGAGGAGAGCCAGCGCCGGCACATCGACGACATGAAGCAGAGCCTGGCCAACCACCATGCGGAGATGCGCACCGCGGTCGACCAGAGCTTCGCCAAGATCAACGAGGCTACGGAGCTGTTCAGCAAGGTGGACGGTTCCGTCCTGCGCTCCGAGGAAGTGACCCGGCTGGTCAAGGCGTACACCCAGGTCGGTGACGAGGCGCCGGGGATCGTGAAGAGCTTCGCCGAGGAGGAACTGAAGCGGCTCGCCGAGCTGATGGAGGACCTCATCAGCGGCAGAGCGGACTCCTCGTTCGAGAACCACGAGTGGCTGATCGACCTCGCCCTGTGCGTCAAGAAGACCCTGTACGCCACGAGCACGACCGTCGACCGGGACTTCTGGGCCAGTGAGCCCGCGAAGCGGTATCTCAGCGCGCAGGAGAAGGCCATCAAGACCCGGGGTGTCGAGGTCCGGCGCCTCTTCCTCGTGGACGAGCCGGAGGAGGTCACCGAAGCCCTGGAGCAACTCTGCGCGCGGCAGCGCAGGTACGGCATCGACGCGCGTATAGGCGTGCAGTCGCAGCTGGATCCGGGCGGCACGGTGATGGACTTCATCATCTTCGACGGGGAGCTGTCCTACGAGACGCGGCCGGACAATCACGTCAGGCCGGACATGACGATGCTGAGGATGAAGCACGAGCACGTCGAGGACCGCGTCAACCTGTTCAACGAGCTGTGGGCGGCGACGGAGCCGGACCATGAGCCCGAGCCGGAACTGGGGAGCGTCCGCCGCCGGCTGCGCCGGGTGGCCGAGTGACCCCGCCCTCGCCGCTGCTGTGACTGCTTTCTTCGTATAGGCGGCCGGTGGCGCCTCTTCGAACTCCGTGAACCGCTCGAAAATACCGTCGGTTTGCAGGGCCTGGTTAATGCGCATCGCGATTTCGGGCTGAGGCTTTTCGAAAGGCCTGCTCGAACTCACGGATTGCGGGCCGTGACGCGTGCGAAAGCGTTGGCCATGGCTCAACCGCCTCTCCCTGGCCAGCACTTGTGGAGCACAGACTCCTGCCGAGTGTAGGCGCAGCGGCCCACGCCGGAGACGAAAAGCGTGAAACTCAAAAGGAAAGGGGAGCACGCTGTAGGCGCAACGGACACGGTGCCCGCAATTATGAGTCGTGTTCGTTACGGTCGTTAAGGAGAGGAAATGAAACCGCCCGTCGGCGCTCATGTCGTGGACACGCGTACTGGAAAGGTGGGAATCGTCATGGGGCACGAAGGGCCGTACGTGCAACTGAGACCGTACGGGGGCGGCAGGGAGTGGGACGCCGATCCCGCCGCCGTGCGCGGGGCCACCCAGGCGGAGCGGCTGAGCGCGGCGACCGCGTACGCCAACGCCCGCAGCCGGGGTGAAGTGCCTTGAGTAAGGTGCGGGCGCATGAGTCTGCCGAGCATATGGAGATGGCTGAAGCCGCGGGCTGCGCGGCGCTACCCCGACCCGCTCACGGCACACCAGCTCTGGATGGTGTCGCTGAGCGCGCCGGTCAGCCGGGACCGCAGCGCCTCGCGGACCACCCTGTACCCGTTCACGCGGATCGACGACGACAGCGCCCGCAGCCGGCTGGCCGAGCAGTGGGAGATCACCTCGCGCGCCGAGCTGACCGACCGGCTGGACGGGCTGTCACGCAGCGGCTACCGCGCGCGGGCCAGGCAGCTCCTCGGCGTCTCGCCGCTCGCCTGGGACGCCGCCCTCTACGCCGACATCGCCCGGCTCGGCTTCGGGTGCGGGATGGTCACCGAGGCCGAGGCCTGGACGGCGCTGAAGAACATCGTGCCGGCGGTCGTCGGGACGTACGCCTCCTGGCAGGAGTACGCCGATCACTACCTGCTGGGGCGGACCGTGTGGCGGGACGGGCTGCGCGGCACCCAGGAGGCGGCTTTCCCCGCCCCGCAGTCCGCCGCCGACGCGCATCTGCGCGCCCTCCTGGACCCGGCGAACCGGGCCAGCCCGTGGAACCTGGCCCCCTGGGACACCATCAGCCACCCCGACCGTCCCCGCTGAGCCCGGCCGTACGCGAGAATGGACCTCATGAGTCTGTTCCCTGACGAAGACCGGCCGGAGCCCTGCGGGGGTCGGCGATGAGTCTCTTCCGGGACGACGGCATCGTCCTGCGGACCCAGAAGCTCGGGGAAGCGGACCGGATCATCACCTTGCTCACCCGGGGGCACGGCCGGGTGCGGGCCGTGGCGCGCGGGGTCCGGCGTACCAAGTCCAAGTTCGGTGCCCGGCTCGAACCCTTCTCCCATGTCGACGTGCAGTTCTTCGCGCGCGGCAGTGAGCTGGTCGGGCGCCATCTGCCGCTGTGCACGCAGAGCGAGACCATCGCGCCGTACGGCGGCGGGATCGTCGCCGACTACGCCCGCTACACCGCGGGCACCGCCATGCTGGAGACCGCCGAGCGGTTCACCGACCACGAGGGCGAGCCGGCGGTGCAGCAGTACCTGCTGCTCGTGGGCGCCCTGCGCACCCTGGCCCGCGGCGAGCACGCCCCCCACCTCGTCCTCGACGCCTTCCTCCTGCGCTCCCTCGCCGTCAACGGCTACGCCCCCACCTTCAGCGACTGCGCGAAGTGCGGAATGCCCGGGCCGAACCGGTTCTTCTCGGTCGCCTCCGGCGGAGCCGTCTGCGTCGACTGCCGGGTGCCCGGCAGCGTCGTACCCTCGCCGCAGACCCTGGAACTGCTGGGCGCACTGCTTACGGGAGACTGGGAGACCGCGGATGCGTGCGAGCCGCGGTATGTCAGGGAGGGCAGCGGGCTGGTGTCCGCGTATCTGCACTGGCATCTGGAACGCGGGCTGCGTTCGCTGCGTTACGTAGAGAAGTAAGCCGTAGAGGAGACGAGAAGCACATGGTCGTACGCGGGATCCTGGGACGCCAGCGCCGCGAGTACAAGGCACCGGAGCCGCACCCGTCCGGCGCCCGCGCGCCGAAGCTGCCGGGCGAGCTGGTCCCGAACCATGTGGCGATCGTCATGGACGGGAACGGCCGGTGGGCGAAGGAGCGCGGGCTGCCGCGGACGGAAGGGCACAAGGTCGGTGCCGAGCGTGTGCTGGATGTTCTCCAGGGCGCCGTCGAGATGGGCGTCGGCAACATCTCCCTCTACGCCTTCTCCACCGAGAACTGGAAGCGCTCGCCCGAAGAGGTCCGCTTCCTGATGAACTTCAACCGGGACTTCATCCGCAAGACCCGCGACCAGCTCGACGAACTCGGCATCCGGGTGCGCTGGGTGGGCCGTATGCCCAAGCTGTGGAAGTCGGTCGCCAAGGAGCTCCAGGTCGCCCAGGAGCAGACCAAGGGCAACGACAGGCTGACGCTGTACTTCTGCATGAACTACGGCGGGCGGGCCGAGATCGCGGACGCCGCGCAGGCGCTCGCCGAGGATGTGAAGGCGGGGCGCCTCGACCCCTCCAAGGTCACCGAGAAGACCCTCGCCAAGTACCTCTACTACCCGGACATGCCGGACGTGGACCTGTTCCTGCGGCCGAGCGGCGAGCAGCGCACCTCCAACTACCTGCTCTGGCAGAGCGCATACGCCGAGATGGTCTTCCAGGACGTGCTGTGGCCGGACTTCGACCGGCGCGACCTGTGGCGGGCCTGCGTCGAGTTCGCCTCGCGCGACCGCCGCTTCGGCGGCGCCGTCCCGAACGAGGAACTGCTCGCCATGGAGCGGGACATGCGGGGCGGGCCGGCCACCTCGTAGCTTCGGCCGAAGCTGATCACCTGGCGGCCGAAAAGCGCCTGTACTATCCCGCCTCATGGTCATGGACATGGGGCGGGACGCCGAACAGGGCGTGGTCGAGCTGGTGTACCAGCCGGTCGCGGGGGATTTCTCGGGGGCGCTGCGGGAGCGCAGGCGGTTCAACCGGGCGGGGAAGATACAGAGGTGGGCGATCGGCTTCATCGCCGTAGCCCTCGTCATCGAGATCGCGGGTGCGCTCGCCGGGGGACACATCGACTGGTTTCCGCTGATCTGGCTGCCGCTGTGCGCAGGACTCCTGCTCCTCATGCCGCAGTTGCAGGCCCGTACGGTCCTCAAGATCGCCGCTCGCAACGGCACGTACCGCGCGACGGTGACGGACGCCGGGCTGACGATGACGACCGACAACAGCACGACCTCGGTCAACTGGGCCGCGCAGCCCCGCTATCGGGAGACCAAGGACGCCTTCTTCACCTTCAGCGACGACAAGAACGCCACCTGCTTCACGGTCCTGCCCAAGCGCGGCCTGCAGGACCCCGCCGACGCGGACCGGCTGCGGGAGATCCTCGACCGCAACCTGACCCGCGTCTGAGGGCTCAGTTCTTCTGCGTCGCCGCGCACTCCGCACACGTGCCGAAGATCTCCACCGTGTGCGCCACGTTCATGTATCCGTGCTCCGCCGCGATCGCCTCCGCCCACTTCTCCACGGCGGGGCCCTCGACCTCGACCGCCTTGCCGCAGACTCGGCAGACCAGGTGGTGGTGGTGTTCGCCGGTGGAGCAGCGGCGGTAGACGGACTCGCCGTCGGAGGTGCGCAGGACGTCCACCTCGCCGGCGTCGGCGAGGGACTGGAGGGTGCGGTAGACCGTGGTCAGGCCGACCGAGTCGCCCTTGTGCTTGAGCATGTCGTGGAGTTCCTGCGCGCTGCGGAACTCGTCGACCTCGTCGAGCGCCGCCGCCACAGCGGCACGCTGCCGGGTGGCGCGGCCCTTCACGGGCGGTCCAGCGGTCGTCACCGGTTCCTCCTCTTTTTGGCTCGTTCGCCTACGGGGCGCTTTGTGCCGGTGTCGAGGCCACGACCGCGCTCAGCCCTTCGGGCCTCCGCGCGCTCGTGGCCTCGACACCGGCACACCCCTGCGGCTCTCTCGAGCTCCTGCGTCTGCGCTTGCCGGGCCATTGTGCCAGCCCGGCCTGTGCGCAGTCAGACGCCGACCTTCCCCTCGGTGGCCCGCGCGGCCGGAATTGCGCACTCCGCCGGGTCGCCGGCGGGCTGTCCGGCCGCTGCGGCGCGGGCGCGGCGGCGGGCCAGCGGGGCCGCCAGCGCGGTCAGCGCCATGAAGGCCGCGATGGTCAGCAGCACGATCGTCGCGCCGGGCGGCACGTCCTGGTAGTACGACGTGATCGTGCCGCCGATGGTCACGGAGACCCCGATCGCCACCGCGATCGCGAACGTCGCCGCAAAGCTGCGGCTCAACTGCTGGGCCGCCGCCACGGGCACCACCATCAGGGCGCTCACCAGCAGCAGACCCACCACCCGCATCGCGACCGTCACCGTCACCGCCGCCGTGACGGCGGTGAGGAGGTTCAGGGCGCGCACCGGAAGGCCCGTCACCCGCGCGAACTCCTCGTCCTGGCTGACGGCGAAGAGCTGCCGGCGCAGACCGAGGGTGACCAGCACCACGAAGCCCGCGAGCAGGCAGATCGCCGTCACGTCCGACTCCGAGACGGTCGACAGGGAGCCGAAGAGGTACGAGGTCAGGTTGGCGTTCGAGCCGCCCGGCGCGAGGTTGATGAACATCACGCCGCCGGCCATACCGCCGTAGAAGAGCATCGCGAGGGCGATGTCGCCGCGGGTGCGGCCGTACCAGCGGATCAGCTCCATCAGGACCGCGCCGAGCACGGAGGTGAGGGTCGCCATCCAGACCGGGGACGCGGAGAGCAGGAAGCCGAGGCCGACGCCCGTCATCGCCACATGGCCGATGCCGTCGCCCATCAGGGCCTGGCGGCGCTGCACGAGGTAGATGCCGATCGCCGGGGCGGTGATGCCGACGAGGACGGCGGCGAGCAGGGCCCGCTGCATGAAGGCGAAGTCGAGAAAGTCCATCACAGATCCATCAGCTCAGCAGGCCGGTGCGCACGGGCGTGTGCTCGTGGGGGTGTACGTGGTCGTGGCCGGGCAGCGCGTGCTGGCCGACGGCCTGCGGAGGCGGGCCGTCGTGCAGGACGCAGCCGTCGCGGAGCACCACCGCGCGGTCGATCAGGGGCTCCAGCGGCCCGAGTTCGTGCAGGACGAGCAGCACCGTCGTACCGGCCGCGACCTGCTCCCGCAGCGTCTGCGCGAGCACCTCCTGGCTGGCCAGGTCCACACCCGCCATCGGCTCGTCCATGATCAGCAGTTCGGGTTCGGCGGCGAGCGCGCGGGCGATCAGCACGCGCTGGTGCTGGCCGCCGGAGAGGGCGTTCACCGAGTCCTTGGCCCTGTCCGCCATGCCGACCAGCTCCAGGGCCCGGCGTACGGCCGCGTGGTCCGCCTTGCGCAGCACCCCGAAGCGGGCCCGGGACAGCCGGCCCGACGACACGATCTCGGTGACGGTGGCGGGGACGCCACCCGCGGCGGTCGTGCGCTGCGGCACGTACCCCACCCGCGCCCAGTCCCGGAACCGCCTGCGCTCCGTGCCGAACAGCTCGACCTCGCCTGCGCTCACCGGCACCTGGCCGATGATCGTGCGGATCGCGGTCGACTTGCCGGAGCCGTTGGCGCCGAGCAGCGCGACGACCTCACCGCGTGCCACGGTGAGGTCGATCCCGCGCAGGACGGGACGCGAGCCCAGGTCGGCGCGGACCCCGCGCATCGCTATGACGGGCTCGATGCCGGGATCGCCCAGTGCGCCCACGCCCATGTCGTCCTCCGTAAACGTCATTTGGATCCCAGGGCCGTCTGCAGCGCCTTGAGGTTGGCCTCCTGGACCGAGAAGTAGTCCTTGCCGCGGGACTTCGACGTGATGCCCTCGATCGGGTCGAGGACGTCCGTCTTCAGTCCGGCGTCGGCGGCGATGGTCTTCGCGGTCTTGTCGCTGACGAGCGTCTCGTAGAACACGGTCGTGACTCCGTCGGCCTTCGCCATCTTCTCAAGCTCCTTCACGCGGGCCGCGCTCGGCTCGGACTCGGGGTCGAGGCCGTTGATCGCCTCCTCGGTCAGGCCGTAGCGCTCGGCGAGGTAGCCGAAGGCGGCGTGCGTGGTGACGAACACCTTGGACTTCGCGCCCGAAAGGCCGTCCTTGAACCGGGTGTTGAGCGCGTCGAGCTTCTTGACCAGGGCCGCGGTGTTCTTCTTGTAGTCGGCCGCGTGGTCCGGGTCCGCCTTCGCGAAGGCGGCGCCGACCCCCTTGGCGACCTGGGCGTACCGCACCGGGTCGAGCCAGATGTGGGGGTCGAGGCCGGCCAGCTCCTCGTTCTTGGAGCTGTCGTGGGAGGCCGCGTGGCCGCCGACCTCGTTGCCGTGCTTCTCCAGCGAGGTGAGGGAGGCGGCGTCGATCTTCGTCTTGACCTCGGACTGGGCCACCGCGTCGTCGACGGCGGGCTGGAGGTTCTTGAGGTAGAGCACCGCGTCGGACTCCTGGAGCTGCGCGGTCTGCCGGGCGCTGATCTCCAGGTCGTGCGGCTCCTGCCCGGGCTGGGTCAGGTCCGTGACGTGCACATGGTTTCCGCCGATCTGCTCCGCGAGGAAGGCCATGGGGTAGAACGACGCGACGACGTCGAACTTGTCCGTATTGCCCGTAGCGGCGTTCGCGCCCGAGCAGGCGGAGAGGGTGCCGAGGCCGAGTGCGGCGACGGCCGTCATGGCCACGCCGGATATGTGCTGTCGTCGTACGTTCATGACAGTCATTTTCAACAAACATGGAAACCGTTGTCAACAAAGCTGGGTAAAGGCTCGTGCAAGGCTCCTAAGCCGAACCGATTTGATTGAGGGGGAGCCCCCGCCGGTACCCTGAAGCATTCGCTCTGAAGCGTCTCGCTTCGTCGCCCGTCGTCGTAATGAAGAGAGCACCGTGGCCGCCGACAAGATCGACACCATCGTCAGCCTGAGCAAGCGCCGTGGCTTCGTATTCCCTTGCAGTGAGATCTACGGCGGCCAGCGCGCCGCCTGGGACTACGGGCCGCTGGGTGTCGAGTTCAAGGAGAACATCAAGCGCCAGTGGTGGCGCTACATGGTGACGTCGCGCGAGGACGTGGTCGGCATCGACTCGTCCGTGATCCTGGCCCCCGAGGTCTGGGTCGCCTCCGGCCACGTCGCCACCTTCACGGACCCGCTCACCGAGTGCACCTCCTGCCACAAGCGGTTCCGCGCGGACCACCTGGAGGAGGCCTACGAGGCCAAGCACAAGCGCCTCCCGGAGAACGGCCTGGCGGACGTGAACTGCCCGAACTGCGGCAACAAGGGCCAGTTCACCGAGCCCAAGCAGTTCTCGGGTCTGCTGTCCACGCACCTCGGCCCGACGCAGGACTCCGGCTCGATCGCGTACCTCCGCCCGGAGACCGCGCAGGGCATCTTCACCAACTTCGCCCAGGTGCAGACCACCTCGCGCCGCAAGCCGCCGTTCGGCATCGCGCAGATGGGCAAGTCCTTCCGCAACGAGATCACGCCCGGCAACTTCATCTTCCGCACCCGCGAGTTCGAGCAGATGGAGATGGAGTTCTTCGTCAAGCCGGGCGAGGACGAGAAGTGGCAGGAGTACTGGATGGAGCAGCGCTGGAACTGGTACACGGGCCTTGGTCTCCGTGAGGAGAACATGCGCTGGTACGAGCACCCGGCGGAGAAGCTCTCCCACTACTCCAAGCGCACCGCCGACATCGAGTACCGCTTCCAGTTCGGCGGCAACGAGTGGGGCGAGCTGGAGGGCGTCGCCAACCGCACCGACTACGACCTCTCCTCGCACGCCAAGGCCTCCGGCCAGGACCTCTCCTACTTCGACCAGGAGGCCGGCGAGCGCTGGACGCCGTACGTCATCGAGCCCGCGGCCGGTGTCGGCCGTGCGCTGCTCGCGTTCCTGCTGGACGCGTACGTCGAGGACGAGGCGCCCAACGCCAAGGGCAAGATGGAGAAGCGCACGGTGCTGCGCCTCGACCACCGCCTGGCACCGGTGAAGGTCGCGGTGCTCCCGCTGTCCCGCAACCCCGAGCTGTCCCCGAAGGCCAAGGGGCTCGCCCAGGCGCTGCGCCAGAACTGGAACATCGAGTTCGACGACGCGGGCGCGATCGGCCGCCGTTACCGGCGCCAGGACGAGATCGGTACGCCGTACTGCGTGACGGTCGACTTCGACACGCTGGACGACAATGCGGTGACGGTGCGTGAGCGTGACTCGATGAAGCAGGAACGCGTGTCGCTGGACCAGATCGAGGGTTACCTCGCCGGGCGGCTCGTCGGCGCCTAGGTCCGTCAGGGCGGGCGTCTCTGGGGCTGCCGCCCCCAGACCCCCGCTTTCGGCCCTGAAGGGGCCTCGTCCTCAAACTCCCCCACTGCCTTAAGGGCGTGGGGGGACCCCAACGGGCTGAAAAGACTCGTGGTGGCCCCCGATACAGACCCTGAATTGGTCCTGTATCGGGGGCCGTTCCGTTACCAGGCTGGCCCCATGAGTCTCGCCTTTCTCCTCACCACCCTTGTCGTCGTCGCCACGCCCGGCACCGGCGTCGTCTACACCCTCGCCGCCGGTCTGTCCCGCGGCCGTCGCGCGAGTGTCGTCGCGGCCTTCGCCTGCACGCTGGGGATCGTGCCGCATGTGCTGGCCACGGTCACCGGTCTCGCCGCGCTGCTCAACGCCAGTGCGGCCGCCTTCCAGATCCTCAAGTACGCGGGTGTCGCCTACCTGCTCTACATGGCCTGGGCGACCGTGCGGGACAAGGATGCGATCGCCGTCGACGAGGAGGCCGCCCCCGGCTCGGCGGGACGCGTGATCGTGCGGGGCGTGCTGATCAATATCCTCAACCCGAAGCTGACGATCTTCTTCTTCGCGTTCCTGCCGCAGTTCGTGGACCCGAATGAGCCGCGTGCGCTGCCGCGGATGCTCTGGCTGAGCGGCGTGTTCATGCTGACGACCTTCGTCGTCTTCGCCGCGTACGGGATCCTCGCCGCGTCGGTCCGCAGTCGCGTCACCTCGCGGCCGCGGGTGATGGCTTGGCTGCGGCGGGGGTTTGCGGGGTCGTTTGTGGCGCTGGGGGCCAAGCTTGCACTGACGGTGCGCTAGTCGCTCCGCGGGGGTGCCACGATGGGTTGCGGGCTCGTGGGGGCTGGTCGCGCCTGCTGCGCCGTCGTGGCCGGTCGCGCCCACGCGGTGGAGCCGCAGATCGATACAGCCCCGCGCCCCCTTAGGGGGCACCCTCGGCTCAACGACCCTGCAGCGTCCTCACGTTGTCCCCGAACGTCCAGTTCTTCGAGCCGTCCCAGTTGATCGACCAGGTCATCAGGCCCTTGAGCGCGGTGCCGTAGTGCTTCCAGGCCTGTGAGACGAGCGACGGTGACATGTAGCCGCCGCCGGCGCCCGGCTGGGCGGGGAGGCCGGGGACCTGTTTGTCGTACGGCACCTTGATCGTCGTACCCTGCACGACCAGGCCCTTGTTGAGGCAGTCGGTCTGGGCGACGAAACCCGCCACCGTGCCGGCCTGGTACGAGTCGCCCGAGCAGCCGTACATGCTGCCGTTGTAGTACTGCATGTTCAGCCACCACAGGCGGCCGTTGTCGGCGTACTTCTTGATGATCGGCAGGTACGCGCCCCAGATCGAGCCGTAGGTGATGCTGCCGCCGGTGACGTAGGCCGTCTCCGGGGCCATCGTGAGACCGAAGCCCGACGGCATCTGCGCCAGGATCCCGTCGATGATGCGAATCAAGTTGGCCTGGGATGTGGAGAGCTGGGTGATGTTCCCGCTGCCCACCAGGCCCGTCTCGATGTCTATGTCGATGCCGTCGAAGTTGTACTTCTTCAGGATCGGGACGATCGTCGAGACGAACCTGTCGGCCACCGTGGTCGAACCGAGGTCGATGCCCGCCGCCGCTCCGCCGATGGACAGCAGGATCGTCCGGCCGGACGCCTTCGCCGCGCACATCTCCGCGGGCGTCGCCACCTTCACGCCCGAGTCCATGCCGTCCTCCCAGAGGGCCGTTCCGTCGGAACGGATCACCGGGAAGGCGGCGTTGATCACGTTGTAGCCGTGCGCGGGGATGCGGGAGTCGGTGATGGGGGTCCAGCCGAAGGGCGGGTGGACGCCGTTCGCGGAGCCGTCCCAGTTCTCCCAGTAGCCCTGGAGGACCTTTCCGGCGGGCCTCGACCTGACCGCGCAGGTGTCGGCGGCGGAAGCGGTGGGGGCGGCGGGGAGCTGGGTCAGGGCCGCGGTCGCGAGCGCGGTGGCGAGCAGGGCCAGGGTGCGGCGGAGCATCGGGCCTCCCGGTGGGGGATCGGTGAGGTGTCGTAGGCATGACAGTGCTCTGGTCCAGACCTCTCGTCAATAGGTCTGGACCAGCCTGTGGAGGGTGGGCGGGGGAGTTGGAATGACAGATATTGAAATCTGTCATCTGTCATGTCAGGCTGGAGGCATGACGATGCGAACCCGATCCCTCGGAACCACCGGCCCCCAGGTCTCCGCCCTCGGCCTCGGCTGCATGGGCATGTCCGGCATGTACGGCGAGGCGGACCGCGCCGAGTCCATCGCCACCATCCACGCGGCCCTGGAAGCCGGCGTGACCCTGCTCGACACCGGCGACTTCTACGGCATGGGCCACAACGAACTGCTGATCAGCGAGGCCCTGCGCACCGCCCCGCCAGCCCTGCGCGAGAACGCCCTGCTCAGCGTGAAGTTCGGCGCCCAGCGCGGCCCGGACGGCGCCTGGCACGGCTACGACGCGCGCCCCGGCGCCGTAAAGAACTGGGCCGCGTACTCCCTCCAGCGCCTCGGCGTCGACCACATCGACGTCTACCGCCCCGCCCGCCTCGACCCGAACGTGCCGATCGAGGAGACGGTCGGCGCGATCGCGGAACTGGTCGAGCAGGGGTACGTCCGCCACATCGGCCTCAGCGAGGTCGGCGCGGACACCATCCGCCGGGCCGCCGCCACCGCCCCGATCGCCGACCTGCAGATCGAGTACGCGCTCATCTCCCGCGGCCCCGAGCGGGAGATCCTGCCCACCCTCCGGGAACTGGGCATCGCGGTCACCGCGTACGGCGTGCTCTCCCGCGGGCTGATCTCCGGCCATGTCACGGCCGGCCAGGGGTTCGCCGCGACCGACTTCCGCGCCCACTCGCCCCGCTTCCAGGGCGACAACCTCCAGCACAACCTCACGCTGGTCGAGTCCCTGCGCAAGATCGCCGAGCAGAAGGGCGTCTCCGTCGCGCAGATCGCCATCGCCTGGGTGCTGTCGAGGGGCGAGGACATCGTGCCGCTGGTCGGCGCCCGCACCCGCGAGCGGCTGGGCGAGGCCCTGGGGGCGCTTGACGTGACTCTGGACGCGGCCGACCTCGCCGCCATCGAGTCCGCCGTACCCGCGGACGCGGCGGCCGGCGAGCGGTATGCGCCCGCCCAGATGGCCATGCTCGACAGCGAGCGCTGATCAGGGTGCCGGGTACCGTCTAGTCATGCCTGCGACCAGCGAGACCCTGACCGCCGAGCGCATCCTCGAGGCGACCGAGGAGGTGCTGCGCCGCCATGGCCCGGCCAAGGCCACCGTGGTCGACGTGGCCCGTGCGCTCGGCGTCAGCCATGGCAGCGTCTACCGCCACTTCCGTACGAAGGCGGCGCTGCGGGAGGCGGTGACGAAGCGGTGGCTGGACCGTGCGACTCAGGACCTGGCCGGCATCGCCGCGGACGCGGAGCGGGACCCGGAGGCCCGGGTGCGGGAATGGCTCGCGGCGCTCTTCGCGGCCAAGCGCCGCAAGGCGGGCAAGGACCCCGAACTGTTCGCCACGTACTCGGTCCTGACCGGTGAGGCGGGTGAAGTGGTCAGCGGCCATATCGCCGACCTGACCGGCCAGCTGACCGAGATCGTGCGGGCGGGCGTCGAAGCAGGCACCTTCGCCGTCGCGGACCCGGCGACCGCCGCCCGCGCGCTCTTCCAGGCCACCGGCCGCTTCCACGACCCGGGTTACGCCAAGGAGTGGGAACGGCCGGGTGTGGAGGGGGAGTTCGAGGCGGTGGTGGATCTGCTGGTGCGAGGCCTGCGGCGCTGAGCGGCTCCGGGGCGATGTGCCGTGACGGGCCGTCGATTGGCTGCGGGACCGTCGTGGCTGGTCGCGCCCGCGCGGCGGAAGCCGCATATTCAATGCAGCCCCGCGCCCCTTTGGGGCACGGCCGTCGCCGGCCCGCTTAGCCACCGGCCCCGCCCGGCCCGCTGAGCAGGCGTCAGCCTTCCGCCACGCACCGCCAAAAGTCCCGCATCACCGGTGTCGGCGTCGGGTTTGACATCCCCGCCTGCGTCAGCAGGATCGCCACCGTCCCGGTGGCCGGGATGATGTGGGCCGTTGTGCCGGTGCCGCCGACCCAGCCGTAGCGGCCGGGGACGTTCCAGGGGTCTGCCGGGGTGACGTCGACCTGGCCGCCGTAGCCCCAGCCCTGGCCCTCCAGGAAGAGGGGGACGGCGTCTCGCTGCTCGGCCGTGAGGTGGTTGGTCGTCATACGGCTGACCGAGGTGGGGGAGAGGAGCCGGTGGCCGTCGGGGCCCGTGCCGGCGTTCAGGAGCAGACGGGCGAAGGCGAGCCAGTCGTCGGCCGTGGAGACGAGGCCCCCGCCGCCCGAGTGGAAGCGCGGGACGCGGCTCCAGCCGCCGTCCCGGGTGTCCGCCAGGTGGAGGGTGCCGTCCTCGGCCGGGGCGTAGGACGAGGTGAAGCGGTGCCGTTTCGACGACGGGACCTCGAACGCCGTGTCCTGCATGCCCAGCGGTTCGAAGATCCGTTCCGCGAGGAACTCGGGGAACGTACGGCCCGACGCCCGGGCGACCAGGATGCCCTGCAGGTCGGACGAGGTGCCGTAGAGCCAGGCCTCGCCCGGCTGGTGGAGCATCGGCACCTGGGCGAGGAGGCGCAGCCAGGTGTCGTGGTCCGGCCAGTCCTGGAGGTGCCGGCCGTCCTTCTGCACTGTGAACAGGGACTGCACCGCCGGGAGCGAGAAGTCGGCGGGGAAGCCCCAGCCAGTGCGGGAGCTGAGCAGGTCCTCGACGGTGATCGGGCGGGCCGCCGGGACCACGTCGTCGACGGGGGCCTCAGGGGTGCGGACCACGACCGGCTTCGCCAGCTCCGGCAGCCACTCCTCCACCGGTGAGTCCAGCCCGAGCACCCCGTCCTCCACCAGCATCAGGACCGCGGCCGCCGTGATCGGCTTGGTGATGGAGGCGATACGGAAGAGGGAGTCCCGGGCCATCGGGGCGGTGCCGTCGGTGTCCACCGAGCCGACGGTCACCACCTCGACGTCGTCGCCGCGGGCCACCAGGGCGACGGCGCCGGGCACGGTTCCGTCGTCGACGTGCCGGTGCAGGGTGTCGTGGAGAGTACTCATCGGTCGGCCTTCCGGTCTGGGCGGTCGTCCTGTGTACGACTCCCGGGACGGCGGAAAGTCATCGGGCCGCCCGCTCCCGGGAGCCCTACGCGTCCGACGCCCCCGACGGATCCACCGTCGCCTGGTGCTCCTCCGCGAGATGCTCCTCCGCCTTCAGCCAGGGCAGGAACTGCGCACCCTTGCGCCAGCCGCACGTGTCACATCTGATCATGCGCTGCGCGCCCTTGCGCTGCACTCGGACGACGTGCTCGCGCCCGTGCTGGTCCCAGCGGCTCACCTTGCTCGTGTTGATCTCCAGCATGATGTCTCGCCTCCGGCACAGGAGTGTGCAGCAAGACCAACATCAACAGGGACTTCTGCACGGCGAGTTGACCAAGCCGTAGCCGATTCCACACAGGATCGCGCGGGCGTCAGCCGATGGTGCGCGGCAGACGCAGGCTGAGCAGGCAGGTCAGGGCCACGCAGCCCAGCTGGGTCACGAGCGTGGCGACGAGGGCGTCCCGCATGCCCAGCGCCGGGACCAGGGACAGGAAGAGGGTGCCGAGGGCCGCCACCCCGAGGGCCAGGGACGACTGCTGGGTCGTCATCATCACGCCGCTGCCGACACCGGCCCTGGCGGGCTCCACCTCGGACAGCACGACCCGGAAGATGATGGGGAGTTGGAGCGCCTGACCGGCGCCGGCGAGGGCCGCTCCGGGGAGCAGTTCGACGAGGCCGAGGTCCGGCCAGGACCGCCAGGCGGCCAGCGCCATCAGTCCGATGCCCGCCCCCTGGATCAGAGCACCGGCGGTCACCACCCGGGTGCCGTACCGCGCGACCAGCCGTGGCCCGGCGAGCGAGACGAAGAAGAAGACGACCGCCATCGGCGCGAGCGCCAGCCCCGCCGGGACCGGCCCCAGCCCGGCGCCCCGCTGCAGCGCCACCGCGACGACGAACATGAAGCCGCTGAAGCCGACGCCGAACGGCACGATCATCACCAGCCCGCGACGGAGCGAGGTGAGCGCGAACAGGCTGGGCGGGACCAGCGGCGTACGGCCCCGGCGGTCCGCCCGGCGCTCCACCGCGTAGAACGCCGCCGCGACGAACGGGAACGCCGCCAGCGACAGCCACGTCCACGGCGGCCAGCCCGCCGAACGGCCCTCGGTGAGCGGGGCCAGCAGGGCGAGAAGGGAGGCGGTGAGCAGGACGGTGCCGGGGCCGTCGACCGGCTCCGGGTGCTGGGAGCGGGTCTCCGGGACGGCACGGGCCGCGAGGACCAGGCCCGCGATCACCACCGGCACGTTCACCAGGAACACCGAGCGCCAGCCGGTGCCCCAGATGTCGGCGGCGACCAGGACCCCGCCGAGGATCTGCCCGGCCACCATGGACAGCCCGGCCGTGGCGCCGTACAGGCCCATGGCCTTCGCCCGCCGCTGTCCCGAGGTCGCCGCCTGGATGGTGGCGAGCACCTGCGGCAGCATCGCGGCGGACGCCGCACCCTGCGCGACCCGCGCCGCGACCAGGGCCCAGGCGTTGGGCGCGAGCCCGCAGGCCAGCGAGGTCAGCCCGAAGGCCGCCACACCGCCGAGGAAGAACCGCCGCCGCCCGAACAGATCGCCCAGCCGTCCGCCCAGGACGAGCAGGACGGCGTACGCGAGCCCGTACCCCGCGACGACAAGCTCGAGAACGGCCTCACTCGCGTGCAGATCCCTGCCGATGGTCGGCAGCGCGACATTGACGATGAAGAAGTCGATGAGAGGAAGTGCCGCTGCCAGCAGCACGGTGAAGAGCCCGAGGCCGCCGAGCGTGGGTGACGCGGCCGGCGATCGGACGGTGCGTGGAGCGATGGTTTCGGTCACGCTTTTGAGCGTGCGCCCGTTCCCAGGCTGGTACCAGAGTCTCCTTATCCTGGTAGAAGAACCACCTGGAAACAGTGTCCGCAGGGCGGCAGGCTTAAGGCATGGCGACGATGGCTCAAGTGACGAAGCAGGAGACGGCGCCCGCGCGGTCGCACGGCACGGGTGCCGAGGTACGGCGCCATGAGCTGGCGGCCTTCCTGCGCAGTCGCCGCGAGCGCATCGCCCCGGAGGAGGTGGGGCTCCCACGCGGCCGCCGGCGCCGCACGCCCGGTCTGCGCCGTGAGGAGGTCGCCCAGCTCTCCGCGGTCGGCGTCACCTGGTACACCTGGCTCGAACAGGGCCGTGACATCCAGGTCTCCGTCCAGGTCCTCGACGCCCTCGCCCGCACCCTGATGCTCGACGCCACCGAGCGCGCCCACCTGTTCCAGCTGTCCGGCACGGTGGATCCGACACCGGCCCTGATCTGTCCGTCGGTGACACCCGCCCTGCGGGCCATGCTGGAACAACTGGAGCCCTACCCCGCCAGCATCCAGAACAGCCGGTACGACATCCTCGCCCACAACCGCACCCTCGGCCTGCTGCTGTGCGACCTGGAGGCGGTACCGCCCGAGGACCGCAACTGCATCCTGCTGTCCTACACGAACGAGGACTGGCGCAACTCGATCGTGCACCTGGAGGACACCCGCCGTCTGATGGCCGCCCGTCTCCGCGCCGCCATGGCCGGCCATCTCACCGAACCCGCCTGGAAGATGCTCCTCAAGCGCCTGCGCGAGTACCCGGAATTCTGCGAGGCCTGGGAACGCCACGAGGTCGTCGCCGCCCACAGCAAACGCAAGGAGTTCCTCAACCGCCTGGTGGGCCGTGTGGTCGTGGACCAGTCCGAACTGTGGCTGGGCCCGGAGTTGGGATCGCGGATGGTGACGTACGTCCCGGCGGACGAGGACTCGAGGGTGCGGCTGGAGAGGCTGCACGAGATAGCGCTGGGTAGGTGAGCGGCTTTCGGCTGTGCGGGTGGGTGCCGGGTAGGTGAGCGGCTTTTGGCTGTGCGGGTGGGTGCTGGCCAGGTGAGCGGCTCTTGGCTGCGCGAGTGAGCGCCGGCGAGGGCAGCGGCTTTTAGGGGCGCGGGGCTGTGTCGATTTGCGGCTCCGCCGCGTGGGCGCGACCAGCCCCCACCAGCCCGCAGCCAAAAAACTACGCACTGACCCCCGCAGCTTGGCGCACCTCGGCAGAGTCAAGCTGCGCAGCAGTCCGCTCAGCAGTCCCCCTGGCCCACCGCCCACTGCTCAGCGCCCCAAGACCAAGCACCGCAACCCCACACCCCGTGAGAATCCACCACCCCGGCACGGAGGCCGAAACGAACACGTCTTTGTACGACGACGATCCGACCCCCGAGGCCAGCACCGCCCCCACGACGGCGACGCCCAGCGTCTGCCCGAGCTGCCGGCTGGTGGAGGCGACAGCGGCGGCCACGCCGGCCTGACTGCGCGGCATCCCGGAAACCGCCGTATTGGTGATCGGCGCGTTCACGAACCCGAACCCGATGCCGAACAGCATGTACGCGACGAACAGGGTGACGTTCGACGTCTCGGCCTCGAACCCCGCGAACAGCACCGCGCTCGCCGTGATCGCCGCACCGGCGACAAGAAGCGACAGCCTCGGGCCCCTGCTCCCCACCAGCCGCCCGGACAGTGGCGCGCACAGGAACGTCGGCACCGCCATCGGCAGCATCCACAGCCCCGCGTGCAGGGCGTCGTACCCGCGCACGTTCTGCAGATACAGCGTCGACAGGAACAGGAAGCCGCCGAGCGCGGCGAACGCGCTGATCGCGATCACCGTCGCCCCGCTGAACGGCACCGACCGGAAGAACCGCAGGTCGATCAGCGGTTCGGCGCGACGGGGCTCGTACCACAGCAGCCCCGCCAGCGCGGCCAGCGCGACCGCGACGAAGGGCAGCACGAAGGCCGCACCCGAGGTCGGGGCCTCGATGATCGCGTACGTCAGGGAGCCGAACAGGGCGATCACCAGGAGCTGGCCGACCGGGTCGGGTCGGCGGGCCTTGGGGGCGCGGGACTCGGGGACGTAGCGCAGTGTGAGCAGCAGGGCCGCGAGTCCGACCGGCAGGTTGACCCAGAAGATCGAGCGCCAGCCGACCGACTCCACCAGCAGTCCGCCGGCCAGCGGACCCGCGGCCATGGAGATGCCGACGACGCCTCCCCAGACACCGATCGCACGGGCGCGCTCGGCCGGGTCCGTGAAGGTGTTGGTGATGATCGACATGGCGACCGGGTTGAGCATCGAACCGCCGACCGCCTGGATCATGCGGAAGGCGATGAGCGAGTCGAGGTTCGGGGCGAGGGAGCACAGCAGCGAGCCCGCCGTGAAGATGATCAGGCCCGCCATGAAGACCCGCTTGCGGCCGATGCGGTCGGCCGTGGAGCCGGCGAGCATCAACAGCGAGGCGAGGACCAGCGTGTACGCGTCGATGGTCCACTGCAGGCCGGCCGTGCTCGCGTGCAGCTCCCGCTGCATCGACGGCAGGGCGACGTTCAGAGCGGTGACGTCGAGGCTCACGATCAGCAGGCTCATGCAGCAGATCGCGAGGACCAGGAAGCGTCGGCGGTGGCTGAGCTCGGGCATGGGCTTCACTGTACGCCGACATCGATAGTGCGTCTAACTAATAGTGCAGCTAACTAATGGCTGCTACATGATCACTCTCGATGCGCGACAATGGGCCAATGTCCACGCCCGTGTCCCCGCTGCAGATCGGCCCGCACACCGTCGAGCCGCCCGTCGTCCTGGCCCCGATGGCCGGGATCACCAACGCGCCCTTCCGCACCCTGTGCAGAGAGTTCAGCGGTGGCAAGGGGCTGTTCGTGAGCGAGATGATCACGACCCGGGCGCTGGTCGAGCGCAACGAGAAGACCATGCAGCTGATCCAGTTCGACGCGACGGAGAAGCCGCGCTCGATCCAGCTGTACGGCGTCGACCCGGCCACCGTCGGCAAGGCCGTCCGCATGATCGCGGAGGAGGACCTCGCCGACCACATCGACCTGAACTTCGGCTGCCCGGTCCCGAAGGTGACGCGCAAGGGCGGCGGCTCGGCCCTCCCCTACAAGCGCAACCTGCTGCGCTCCATCCTGCGCGAGGCGGTCGCCGGCGCGGGCGACCTCCCGGTCACCATGAAGATGCGCAAGGGCATCGACGACGACCACATCACCTACCTCGACGCCGGCCGGATCGCTGTCGAGGAGGGCGTGACGGCCATCGCCCTGCACGGCCGCACCGCCGCCCAGCACTACGGCGGCACCGCGGACTGGGACGCGATCGCCCGCCTCAAGGAGCACGTGCCGGAGATCCCCGTCCTCGGCAACGGCGACATCTGGTCGGCCCAGGACGCGCTGCGGATGGTGCGGGAGACAGGGTGCGACGGGGTGGTCGTCGGCCGTGGCTGCCTGGGCCGGCCGTGGCTGTTCGCGGACCTGGTGGCGGCCTTCGAGGGCCGTACGGATGACATCGCTCGCCCGGTCCTGCGTGAGGTCGCCGACATCATGGTCCGCCACGCCACCCTCCTGGGCGAGTGGATCGGCGACGAGTCCAAGGGCGTCGTCGACTTCCGTAAGCACGTGGCCTGGTATCTGAAGGGCTTCGCGGTCGGAAGCGAGATGCGCAAGCGCCTCGCGATCACGTCCTCCCTGGCCGAACTCCGCTCCGGACTCGATGAGTTGGACCTCGACCAGCCCTGGCCCACCGGCGCCGACGGGCCCCGCGGCCGTACGTCCGGCAACAACCGGGTGGTCCTGCCGGACGGCTGGCTGAAGGACCCGTACGACTGCGCGGGGATCGGCGAGGACGCGGAGCTGGACACCTCCGGGGGCTGAGGTGTGATGCCTGCGGCGCCTGTGCGCCTTCGGTGGGGGCGGGCGTAGCGCCTTGGGGTGCGGGGTGGGTCGGGGCCGTGGCGGGGTGTCCGTCCTCGGTCCGGCGGTGCCGCCTGGTGCAGCTGTGCCGTACGCGGACGCCGGCCGCTGCGGGCGGACACCCCCGCCCCGTCCCCTTCCCGCCGTACGCGGCTGCGGGCTCGTCAGTCCTTCTTCGGGTGCGGAGTCGAGCCGTATGCCGTCAGGAACTTGTCGCGGAACGCGCTCATCTTCCAGACCGGGGCGTTGTGCGCCGGGCGCAGGCCGTCCGACCAGCCCCAGCTGTCGATCCTGTCGAGGACCTTGGGGTCCTTGGCGACGATCGAGATCGGCACGTCACGGCTGGCGTGGTTGCCGCTGACGCGGGCGATGGGCTGGTGGTCGCCGAGGAAGACGAGAACGGTGTTGTCGTTGCCGTAGCGCTCCAGCCACTGCGTGAGGGCGGTCACCGAGTACTGGACCGACTTCCCGTACTCCGCCTGGGACTTGGGCGAGCTGGCGATGATGTCCGACGGCTTGTTGCCGGCCTTCTGGATGGCCTTGAAGACCGAGCCGTCGCCGAGGTCGTTCCAGGGGACCATCTTGGGGATCGGCGCCCAGGGCTGGTGGCTGGAGGTCAGGATGACCAGCGACATGAGGGGCTTGCTGCGCTTCTTGCTGTGCTCCAGGTTCTGGAACTGCTGGAGTGCGTACTGGTCCGGCATCGTCGACCAGCTGAACTTCGGGCCCTTGTAGCCCATCTGGAAGGCGTTGCGGTACTTGTCCAGGCCGTAGAACTTCGACTCCGGCCAGCTCTTCTGCACTCCCGGCATGATGCCGACCGTGTCCCAGTCGCCCGTCTTCTTGAACGCCTCGGTGAGACTCATGTGGTCGCTCGCCATGAGCGTGCGGTAGCGCTGCTGGTTGCTGATCCACAGGCCCGACATGGTGGTGGAATGACCGAGCCAGCTGCTGCCGCCGTACGTCGCCGACGTCAGCCAGCCGCTCTTGGCGTGGAAGCCCGCCTTCGCGAGCGCCCGGGTGCGTGCGTCGAGCGTCTTGTCGACGCCGGGCGCCTCGACCGGGTCCTCGATCGCGCTGCGGCCGTAGCTCTCGATGAACGTGAAGATCATGTCCTTGCCGCGCAGGTCCGGCACCAGCTGACCGGGCGGTGTGTTGCCGAACTCGTCGACCTTGGCGACCTTCTGGAACTCCGCCTCGTCCCGCAGCGTGTCCCGCACCCGGACCGCCTGGATCGCCACCGCCCCGGCGGTGCGGTCGGAGGCGATCGGCACGCCCATGATCTGCAGGCCGAGCGCTGAACACAGCACCCAGACCGTCGTGGCGACCAGCGTCGCCCTCGTCGCCACCTGCTTGTTGCGGGCCAGCAGATTGCTGAGCCGGACCATCGCCAGCGCCATCAGGCCCAGCGCGAGGAGGACCAGGACGACGGCACCGACCGTCGCGCCGATCGCCACTGCCCTGCCCATCGAGTCCTGGACGTAGGACTGCGCGTCGGGGAGCAGCTCCCAGTCGAGGACGACATTGAAAGGGCGGCCGAGATATTCGATGAACCCCATGTCCAGGAGGTTCACGATCGTCATCGCGCCCAGTGCCGCCCCGGACAGCACCGCCACCACCAGCCGCGGCCGGCGCGGCAGCACGAGCGCGACGGCGGCCCCGATGATCGCCTCCACCGGTATGCGCAGGAACCGGTCGGTGTGCAGCGCGGTCATCCGGTTCGGCAGCAGGAGCGCACCGAGGACGAGCACGGCGGCGAGCACGGTGATCGTCCACCGGATGGTGCGCACGGCCGTGGGGTGCCGCTCCCGCCGGGCGGCCAGACGCGCGCGCAGCGTGCCGCGCACCGGCGCCTGCTGCTCCGACGCTTCCGGCTCGACCTCGGGTGACGTGCCTTCTCTGACGTTCTCGACGGTGTCCGGCTGCACCCGAAGGTCCTTCCGCGCGTGGCCCGTGACAAGGCGGCGGGCCACGCTGGGGAGGCAACGCGGATCAGTTTCAGGACCCGCTTGGCCCGCCGCCATCTCGTACGGCTTGCCTCACACCCCTGTTCAGGGCACGAGGCAAACACCGGGCAAACGCCTGTTCAATGCTGCGACCAAGCACTCCGCGATGGGCTGTCGTTCGGCTGCGGGGCCGTCGTGGCTTGTCGCGCAGTTCCCCGCGCCCTGAAGGGGCGCGGGGCTGTGACATATGCGGCTCCGCCGCGTGGGCGCGACCAGCCCCCACAGACCCGCACCCGCCAAAGGACCTACCAGACCGAGCTCTTACGCGCCCCCCACGGCAGTGAGCAGCGCCAATGGAGCCGCCGCAGACCGAGACTCCCGCACACACGCGTGCGGATACGGCACAGGCTCCGCATGCGTATCCCGCCCGTACCCCGCAATCACCTCCGGCAGCCGATGCCCGGCCGCCGTCGCCGCATCCACCAGCCCATGCGCCACCCCCCGGGCTTCGTCATGCAGCCCGTACCGCGCCAGCCCCAACGCGATCAGCGCGTTGTCGTGCGGCCACACCGACCCCCGGTGGTACGAGAGAGGGTGATACGCCGCCTGCCCGGCGGCGAGCGTCCGCACACCCCACCCCGAGAAGAAGTCCGGCTCCAGCAGTCGCCGGCCCACCAGCTCGCCGTACTCCTTGTCCAGCAGCCCCGACCACAGCAGATGCCCGGCGTCCGACGCCAACGCGTCCACCTGGTTGCCCTCGCCGTCCAGAGCCAGCGCCGGGAAGGAGCGCTCCGGCATCCAGAAGTCCCGCTGGAAACGGTCCCGCAGGTCACCGGCCGCCTGCTCAAGGAGCGCCGCGTACACCTCGTCCTCCCAGACCGTGCGCGCGACCCACGCCGTGCGGCGCAGCGCGTCGTAGGCGTACCCCTGGGCGCCGGCCGCCATCACGGCCCCGCTCGCCCGGGTCCCGTCCGCGGAGCAGATCGCGCCGGGGGAGTCCTTCCAGTTCTGGTTGGCGAGGCCGCCCTGGTCGGCGCGGTAGACGAGGTAGCCGCGGGAGGTGAGCCCGCCGTGATCCAGCATCCAGCCGATCGCGGCGCGGGCGTGGGGCTCAAGGCGGCGCGCGAGTGTCAGGTCCCCGGTCTGTTCGACGTATGCACCGAGCAGCACGAGGAACAGCGGCGTGGCATCCACGGAGCCGTAGTAACGGCCGTACGGCACCTGTCCGAAGTGCGCCAGCTCCCCGTGCCGTACCTCGTGCACGATCTTGCCGGGCTGGGACACCGAGTTCGCGCCGGTCTCGGTCGCCTGGGTGGCGGCGAGGGCGGGCAGTGTGGCGGCGGCGAGCTGCGGGCGGTAGGGGAGGGCGAAGAGGGAGGTGAGCAGGGCGTCGCGGCCCAGCAGGGTGAGGAACCAGGGGGCGCCGGCCGCCGGTACGCGCAGCTCCTCGCCGTCCGGGCCGGTCGCGGTGACCTGGAGCGAGGCCAGGTCCGCGAGACCGCGTGCGCAGGCCGCCGCCAGCTCGGGCCAGCCGGTCGGGAAGGGCACGCCCTCGGCGAACTCGCCCTCCAGGGCGAGGAGTTGCGCGTTGGCGGCGGCGGGCGAGTCGGGGATCCGGGGGCTCTGCGCCGCTCCGTGCGGACGGGCGGCCACCCGCAGCGCCAGTTCCGCGGTGCCGTGCGGCTCCAGTTCCAGCGTCCAGACCAGGCGCCGGGCGCCCGTGCCGGTCTCCTCGACGCCGTCCGGGGCGGGCTCGGCCGTCACCGTCGTACAGGAACGCCATTCGCCGCGCTGGTAGTTGAACTCCACGCCGTCGTCGAGGACCTGGCGGGAGCGGGTGGCGCCGATCTTGGTGTAGGTGCGGTGGTCGGAGCGCAGCTCGAACTGGTCGGTGAAGTCGGCGTCCGCGGTGACCGCGAGACGGATCGTCGTCGGCACCGGGCGGTTGCTGGTCACCCGCAGGGACTCGACGAACGCGCTGTCGCCGACGGCCTGTTCGCGGAAGATCGTGTACGCGGGCGGCTCCTGGCGTCCCCCGCGTGGTACGAGGACACAGCGGGCCGTGTCCCCGTCCGCGACCGGCGTGAGAGCCTCCGGCACCGCGCCGTCGACCGTCAGCTGCCAACGGCTCAGATGCCGGGCGTCGCGCACGAATAACCCGTCCGGGGAGCCCGACCCCCGCACGCCGCTGATGTCCCCGCCGTCGCCGACGGCCGCGAACGTCCCGCCGTGCACGAGCAGATGATGCCGGTCCGTCATGCCCGGTCGCCTCCCCTGACTTCCTTGTCGCTCCTGGCGAAGTCGCTTCCGTCGCAGCCACTGCTGCCGAGGTCGCTTCTGCCGACGTCACTTCTGTCGAACGTGCCGATGCCCGTGCGGGACACGCCGTGTCCGGGGCGCTCATGGAGCAGATCCAGCGCGAGCGCGGCGGTCCAGCTGAACCCCCTCGCGCCGCACGCCTCGCCGGTGAACGGGTCCACGTACTCGGCGAACCCGGAGGTGCCGGCGATGTCCAGGACGGCCTCCCGGAGCGCGTCGGCCCGCGTCTGCTCGCCGTGCGTGCGCAGCCCGCGCTCCAGCAGCCAGCTCGTGTTGAACCAGGCCGGACCCCGCCAGTAGCGGTGCGGGTCGAAGGCCTCGCCGAGAAGGTCGTAGGAGGGGGCCAGGCGGGTCGCGCTGCCGAGGCCGAAGTGCGGGCCGCAGGCCGTGCGGACGAGGACGGCGGCCGCCTCGCGCGGGAGCGTGGGCAGGAGGAGCGGGACGAGGCCCGAGACGCTCCGCTCCCGGATCAGCTGCCCGCCGCGCACGTCCCGGCAGAAGAACATCCCCTCCGCCGGGTCCCAGAGCCGGTCGAGCATCGCGCTGGTCAGCCGCTCCGCGCGCGCGTGGCGGGCCGTGCCCGTCGCGCCCAGCTCGTGCGCGATCCGGGCAAGGGCGTGCTCGGAGGCGATGAGCAGGGCGTTGAAGGACGGGTCCTCCACCGCGAACTCGGCGCCCCCGTCGGCGTAACCGCGATCCCGGTAGTCCGTCGCCAGCCGCACGTACCGCCCGTAGTCCAGATCCGTCGGCCGGTCCTCGGCGGCCCCGTGGTCGAGGTCCGCCCGACGGAAGGAGCGGGCCGGGGCGGGCGTGACCCTGCTCAGAGGCGCGTCCCAGCAGGGGCTGTTGTCCATGCCCTGTTCCCAGGGGTGCACGACGGACGCCAGGCCGCCGCCGCCCAGGTCCCGCCGGTGCAGCAGATAGCGGTGCCAGGCGGCCAGCCGGGGATACATCCTGGTGAGGAAGCCGCGCGCACGGGACAGCCCGGGGTCGGCGCAGTGCACCAGCCAGACGGCGAGCGCGTGCACCGGTGGCTGCACGATGCCGGAGGTCTGTACGGTGCGCGGGGCGCCCGCAGCGCGCCCCGCGGTCGAGGAGCGCCAGAAGTCCGGGCTCGGGAAGTACGCGTCGAGCGGCACGGAGGGGTTGAAGACGATGTGCGGGATGCGCCCGTCCTCCCACTGGGCCGCCAGCAGCGTCTCCAGCTCCGTCTGCGCCCGTAACGGCGACAGGTGTCTGAGGCCGATCGCGATGAAGGCCGAGTCCCAGGACCACTGGTGGGGATACAGGCCGTGCGACGGCACCGTGGAGATGCCCGTCCAGTTGCCTTCCAGCACCCGCGCCGCCCTGACGTGCAGCGAATGTGTCGGGGCTGCGGGATCGTATGCAACGCCCTGCAGGCCCGTCACCTCACCATGGCCGGAAAAGGGGGGTGAGGAAGTGGTGCGTACGGGACCGACGTGACCCGTGTCGCGGGCGGTGAGCTGGGTTGTGCGATCCACTCAGGTCTCCCCGAAGACGTCCTGCCGACCAGTTCGGCTGTGGCTACCGTAGAGTTACGTCTATTTAACACGCAAAACCCAGGATGTAATGCAAGCTTGAGAAACACAAGGGGGTGTGCATGACCGGACGGAGCCAGGCCAGCGCCGGAGATCTGCTCGAACTGGTACGAAGCGGGCGTGCGACCACACGCGGCGCGCTCCAGCAGGCCACCGGGCTGTCCCGTGCCACCGTCGGCCAGCGCCTCGACCGGCTCTTCCGTGCGGGCTGGCTGCGCGAGGGCGCCGGCGGCCCGGTCGACTCGCCCCTCGGCGGCCGCCCCTCCATCACCCTGGAGTTCGACGACGACCACGCCGTGGTCCTCGCGGCCGACCTCGACACCCGCCATGCCCGCGCCGCCGTCCTCACCCTGACCGGCGAGATCCTCGCCGAACACTCCGGCACGCTCGTCGTCGAGGACGGCCCGGACGCCGTACTGGGTGAACTCGGCCACTGGTTCGCCGAGTTGCTGGAGAAGGCCGGGCAGCGGGCGGGATCGGTCTGCGGTATCGGACTCGCGGTGCCGGGGCCCGTCGACACCGAGGCCGGGCGGGTCGTGCAGCCGCCGATGATGCCGGGCTGGGACGGCTACGACATACGAGGCCGCCTCGCCAGATCCCTCACCGAACACACGGGCGCCGGTCCTGTGCCGGTGCTGGTGGACAACGACGCGAACCTCATGGCGTACGGCGAACAGCGCACGGGATACCCCGGCTGCTCGGCGTTCGTGCTGGTCAAGGTGTCGACCGGCATCGGCGCCGGGGTCGTGGTCGACGGCTCGATCTATCGCGGCATCGACGGGGGCGCCGGCGACATCGGGCACATCCGGGTGGGCGCGGAGGCGCTGTGCCGGTGCGGGTCGTACGGCTGTCTGGCGGCCGTCGCGAGTGGTGGCGCCGTGGCGCGGCGGCTCGCGGAGACCGGGGTGTCGGCGGCCTCGGGCTCAGATGTGCGGGACCTGCTGGCGGCCGGGCACCCGGAGGCGGTCGGGTTCGCCCGGGAGGCGGGGCGGCAGGTCGGGGACGTGCTGGCGACCGTCGTCACGCTGCTCAACCCCGGGGTTCTGATGATCGCGGGAGATCTGGCCGGAACTGCATTCCTCACCGGCGTACGGGAGCTGCTGTACCAGCGGGCGCTGTCCCGCTCCACGGCCCACCTGGACGTCGTCACCTCGCGGCTCGGGGAGCGGGCGGGGCTGGTGGGAGCCGGTGCGCTGGTCGTGGAGTACCTGTATGCGCCGGAGCGGGTGGAGGAACGGCTGCTGGCGATGGGCGTGTGACGTCCGCGTTTCTGTCCCGGAACGCGTCCGCATGGTGAAATCCGGGCCTCTGTGGCAGCGTGATTCTTGCCACCCTTGATAAGGGTTGCGCTCAGATGAGCGGATCTTGAGCGACTGCACTTCTCCAAGGGGTGGCACTCGGTGCCACCCCTTGATCGTTCATCGATCGAAATCAGACGTGCAGTATGACTGCTCATCTGAGCGGAATACCGTGCTCATGGGCGGTCTTGCGTTCAAGAAGTGAAAACATCTACCCGTCACCGCTTGCCAAGCCTTGACTTTCGATCCGCTGGCGGACGACTGGTTACGAGCGCATGACACGCGAGTAGACGTACCCAGACGCCTTTGATCTGGGTATGTTCCTCGCCGTCAGGGCAGCCACCGCGTCCTCGAGGGAGTCGAGACCGTGTCGGAAAACAAAGAACCCCACGTAGCGAAGTTCGTTTACGACTTCACCGAGGGAAACAAGGACCTCAAGGACCTCCTGGGTGGCAAGGGCGCGAACCTCGCCGAGATGACCAACCTGGGACTCCCCGTTCCTCCTGGCTTCACCATCACGACCGAAGCCTGCAAGGTCTACCTCGACAGCGGCGAGGAGCCGGCGGCACTGCGTGACGAGGTGAGTGCGCACCTCGTGGCCCTGGAAGAGAAGATGGGCAAGAAGCTCGGCCAGGCCGACAACCCCCTGCTCGTCTCGGTCCGTTCCGGCGCGAAGTTCTCGATGCCCGGCATGATGGACACCGTCCTGAACATCGGGCTCTCCGACAAGTCCGTGAAGGGCCTCGCCGAGCAGGCCGGCGACGAGCGGTTCGCGTGGGACTCCTACCGGCGCCTCATCCAGATGTTCGGCAAGACGGTCCTCGGCGTCGAGGGCGAGCTCTTCGAGGACGCGCTGGAGGCGGCGAAGGCGGCCAAGAAGGTCACCGTCGACACCGAGCTCGAGGCGGCCGACCTCAAGAAGCTGGTCACCAAGTTCAAGAAGATCGTCAAGACCGAGGCCGGCCGGGACTTCCCGCAGGACCCGCGCGAGCAGATGGACCTCGCCATCAAGGCGGTCTTCGACTCCTGGAACGGCGACCGCGCCAAGCTCTACCGCCGCCAGGAGCGCATCCCGCACGACCTGGGCACGGCCGTCAACGTCTGTTCCATGGTCTTCGGCAACCTCGGCCCGGACTCCGGCACGGGCGTCGCCTTCACCCGCGACCCCGCCTCCGGCCACCAGGGCGTCTACGGCGACTACCTGCAGAACGCGCAGGGCGAGGACGTGGTCGCGGGCATCCGCAACACGGTCCCGCTTGCGGAGCTGGAGCAGATCGACAAGAAGTCGTACGACCAGCTGATGCAGATCATGGAGACCCTGGAGAACCACTACAAGGATCTCTGCGACATCGAGTTCACCATCGAGCGCGGCCAGTTGTGGATGCTGCAGACCCGCGTCGGCAAGCGCACGGCGGGTGCGGCCTTCCGTATCGCCACGCAGCTCGTGGACCAGGGGCTCATCGACGAGACCGAGGCCCTGCAGCGCGTCAACGGCGCCCAGCTCGCGCAGCTGATGTTCCCGCGCTTCGACGAGGACGCGAAGGTGGAGAAGGTCGGCCGGGGCATCGCGGCCTCGCCGGGTGCGGCGGTCGGCAAGGCGGTCTTCGACTCGTACACCGCGGTGAAGTGGTCGCGTTCCGGCGAGAAGGTCATCCTGGTCCGCCGGGAGACCAACCCCGACGACCTCGACGGCATGATCGCGGCCGAGGGCATCCTGACCTCGCGCGGCGGCAAGACCTCCCACGCGGCCGTCGTCGCGCGCGGCATGGGCAAGACCTGTGTCTGCGGCGCCGAGGAGCTCGAGGTCGACACCAAGCGGCGGCGGATGACCGTGCCCGGCGGGCATGTGGTGGAGGAGGGCGACCTCATCTCCATCGACGGCTCCAGCGGCAAGGTGTACCTGGGCGAGGTCCCGGTGGTCCCCTCCCCGGTCGTCGAGTACTTCGAGGGCCGGATGCACGCCGGCGCCAACGACGCCGACGAACTCGTCGAGGCCGTGCACCGGATCATGGCGTTCGCCGACCGCAAGCGCCGGCTGCGGGTGCGCGCCAACGCGGACAACGCCGAGGACGCGCTGCGCGCCCGTCGCTTCGGCGCGCAGGGCATCGGTCTGTGCCGTACGGAGCACATGTTCCTCGGTGACCGCCGTGAGCTGGTGGAACGCCTGATCCTGGCGGACACGGACGCCGAGCGCGAGGAGTCCCTGAAGGAGCTTCTCCCGCTGCAGAAGCAGGACTTCGTCGAGCTGTTCTCGGCGATGGACGGCCTGCCGGTGACGGTCCGCCTCCTCGACCCGCCGCTGCACGAGTTCCTGCCGGACATCACCGAGCTGTCGGTCCGGGTCGCCCTCGCCGAGTCCCGCAAGGACCCGCACGAGAACGAGCTGCGGCTGCTGCAGGCGGTGCACCGCCTGCACGAGCAGAACCCCATGCTGGGTCTGCGCGGCGTACGCCTCGGTCTGGTCATCCCCGGTCTGTTCACCATGCAGGTACGGGCGATCGCCGAGGCCGCGGCCGAGCGCAAGAACGCCAAGGGCGACCCGCGCGCCGAGATCATGATCCCGCTCGTGGGCACGGTCCAGGAGCTGGAGATCGTCCGCGAGGAGGCCGACCAGGTCATCGCAGAGGTCGAGGCGGCCACGGGCACGCAGCTCAAGCTGGCCATCGGCACGATGATCGAGCTCCCGCGTGCGGCCCTCACGGCCGGTCAGATCGCGGAGGCGGCGGAGTTCTTCTCCTTCGGCACCAACGACCTCACCCAGACGGTGTGGGGCTTCTCCCGGGACGACGTGGAGGCCTCGTTCTTCACGGCCTACCTGGAGAAGGGCATCTTCGGGGTGTCGCCCTTCGAGACGATCGACAAGGACGGCGTGGGCTCGCTGGTCAGCGCCGCCGCGAAGGCGGGCCGCGAGACGCGTCCCGACCTGAAGCTCGGCGTCTGCGGCGAGCACGGCGGTGACCCCGAGTCGGTCCACTTCTTCCACGAGGTGGGTCTCGACTACGTCTCCTGCTCGCCGTTCCGTATCCCGGTGGCCCGCCTGGAGGCGGGGCGCGCGGCCACGCAGTCGGCGGGCAGCGACCACCGGTAGGCCCTACGGCCACTGAAGCCCCGGAGCCGCCGCCCGTCCCCGACCCTCAACACCGATGGGCGGCGGCTCCGGACCACGAAAGAGGGCGGCACCCTGTGCGGAGGGTGCCGCCCTCTCCTGCATTCTCTGCGGAGACCGTCCAGCCAAGTCGCTGACCAGTGAAAATGACATCTGACCAGGTGAGGCGCTGACCTGCGCGTTCTCAGCACTTGATGTCGTCGGCGGCCGGGAACGGGGCCGGGGGTGGATGAAGGTACCGAGCGGCAGGGCCGTATTCTGCAGCAGGCGAGACAGGCTCTGCAGATGCGGCGTAGCCGTCCGTTGCAACCGGGCGACCCATTCCGTGTTCAGGTGCCCGACGAACGACCAGGAGGTTGACCGGTGATCACTCTGACCGCAGTCGGAGGAGTGGCCCTGGTCGAACTGGGCATGGCCCTGACTCCCGGACCGAACATGATCCACCTCGCCTCCCGTGTGATCACCCAAGGCCGCAGGGCGGGCCTGGTCAGCCTCAGTGGGACCGCTGTGGGATTCGTGTGCTACCTGCTGGCCGCAGCTGCGGGCCTGTCCGCGTTGTTCGCTGCCGTGCCGGTGGCGTTCATGGTGGTCAAGCTTGCCGGGGCCGTCTACCTGGCCTACCTCGCCTGGGGCATGCTCAAGCCCGGCGGCCGCTCGCCCTTTGCCCCGGCACAGGACCTGCCTCCCGTCTCCGACGCCCGCCTGTTCTCGATGGGGCTGCTGACCAACCTGCTCAACCCCAAGATCGCTCTTTTGTATGCCGCCCTGCTGCCCCAGTTCCTGGACCCGCAGGCCGGTCCGGCCTGGGGGCAACTGCTCCAGCTCGGTGGTGTGCAGATCATCGTGGGGCTCTGCGTGAACGCTCTGATCATGCTGGGCGCAGCGCGGGTGTCGGCGTTTCTGGCCGCCCGGCCCCGCGCCATGATCGCCCAGCGGTTCACGGCAGGCGGCTTGCTCGGCGTCTTCGCGCTGCGAACCGCCCTGTCCAGCACTCCTGCCTCCACCTGAGCCAGGCTCACGGGCCTGTGACACCGGTCCTGCTGTGAGAGTCGATGCGGGGACCTTCATGGCGTCCGACCAGGCGCTACAGAGTTTCATTCGCAGTGCATCGGGCTTCAGCCCGGTGGTGAAGCGAATCTCGTGAGTGCGGCGCGGAGCAGCTTCGGTACGCCTTCCGGTTGTACCCGGAGCCTGGTCAACGCGTCGCGTTGGCAAGGGCGTTCGGGTGTGCCCGTGTCGTGTTCAACGACGCGGTACGCGCCCGCGAGGATGCCTGCGCGGCCCAGGAGCCCTACCCCGGTGCCGCCGTCCTGTCCCAGCGGTTGATCACCCGGGCAAAGAAGACCCCCGAACGCTCCTGGCCGGCCGAGGTGTCGTCGGTCGTTCTGCAGCAGGCTTTGCTGGATGTGGAGGCCGCGTACAAGAACTTCTTCGCCTCGTTGAAGGGGGAGCGTAAGGGGAAGCGGGTGGGTGCGCCGCGGTTCAGGTCGCGCAAGGACTCGCGGCAGGCGATCCGGTTCACGGCCACGCCCGCTGGAAGATCACGAGCAGTGGGCGGCTGTCGCTGCCGAAGATCGGCGATGTGAAGGTTAAGGGGTCACGGGTCCTGCCGGTGACACCGTCGAGTGTGACGGTGATCTTGGATGCGGCGGGCCGGTACTTCGCCAGCTTTGTCATCGACACCGACGACGAGACGGACCGGGCCCGCTGGGCGGAGCCGGACCCTGAGACCGCGATCGGCATCGACCTGGGCCTCACTCACTTTGCCGTTCTCTCCGACGGCACGAAGATCGGCTCCCCGCGGTTTCTGCGCCGGGCGGAGAAGAAGCTGAAGAAGGCGCAGCGGGAGCTGTCCCGTAAGCGGAAGGGGTCGAAGAACCGTGCGAAGGCCCGCCTGAAGGTGGCCCGTGCTCACGCGGCTGTGGCTGATGCGCGCAAGGAGTTCCACCACCAGCTCTCCACCCGGCTGATCCGCGAGAACCAAGCGGTCGCGGTGGAGGACCTGGCGGTCTCTGGGCTCGCGCGCACCCGGCTGGCCAAGAGCGTGCACGACGCGGGCTGGTCGGACACCGGGACGGGCCCAAGCCCCTGCAGGTACGGGAGTGGACCTGCCCCGTGGGATGGGGTCGGGCGCGGGCCGTCGCCCACCACCCAGGAGGCGCCGGGCCGACCGTGGTCGACTTCGACATCGTGTGGGCCCGCGCGAGGGCCCGCCACCCGCACCGTGCGCACCACCCGGCGAGCACTGGATCCACTTGGGCGTCATGCAGTCGGCCCAGGCCGTGCTGCTTCGCCTCCTCAGAAGGTGCCCTGGGTGTTGACCGGGCCGACCTGGAAGATGCCGGAGCAGATCGTCCAGGAAGCGGGGACGAGGACTGCCTGGTGCGAGGCTGGGGGATAGATCCGCAGGTAGGTGCTGGTGCGCAGGCAGGGCCCGCCGATCGGTCCGTTCGTGGTGCGGATGACCGCCGAGACGGTGTGGGCGGGGGCGAGCGTGACGGTGGAGTAGGCCTGGCCGGTGCGGGTGGCGGCCGGGCCGATCTGCCGGTGGCCCGTGTCCAGGGCGCTGACGCCCGGATAACCGCGCAGGGTGCAGCCGGTCGTAGAGGTGTTGGTGAACCGGATCGGCCAGTACACCGAGCCCGCCGCGCCCTCCTTGCGCCCCATGGAGAGGTAGAGGTCGCTCACGGCGCAGGTACGCAGTCCCTGCGCCGCCGTCGCGGTCGCTGCCGTCGCGCTCCATGCCGCTCCCGCCCCCGCGAGACCGAGGAGGCCGGCGGCCATGAGGGCGGCTATGCCGCGTCGGGTACGTCGCTGAGAGTGAACAAACATGGCATATCCGCCTCCGTCGGGCGAATGGGTGGATGTGTACGTTCTGTTGGATGAGTGCCCAGCGGAAAAAGTTGTACCGGGTGGCCGACGAACCCCTCGGGCGACATGCCCGGACCCCTCTCCTACGCTGGGAAGCACCCGCACGCGGAGGGAGCCCGCCCATGTCCGGCTGGAACGAGAAGGCCGTCCCCGACCAGAGCGGGCGCATCGCGGTCGTGACCGGGTCCAACAGCGGGCTCGGCTACGTCGTCGCGCGGGAACTGGCGCGCAAGGGGGCGCGGGTGGTGCTCGCGTGCCGGAGCGAGGCGCGGGGGAGCGCGGCGGCGGACCGGATCGTGGCCGAAGTGCCAGGCGCGATCGCGGAGTTCGCGCGGCTGGATCTCGGGGACCTGGACTCTGTACGGGAGTTCGCGGCGTCGTATCGCTACGACTATCTCGATCTGCTCGTCAACAACGCCGGGGTGATGGCGTTGCCGTACGGGACGACGGCGGACGGCTTCGAGACGCAGTTCGGGGTCAACCACCTCGGGCACTTCGCGCTTACCGGGCTGCTGCTGCCCACCCTGCTCGCCACTTCCGGCGCCCGTGTCGTGAGCGTCTCCAGTGGGATGCACGCGGTGGCCAACATCGACATCGACGACCTCAACAGCGAGCACCGGTACCGGCGTTGGATCGCATACGCCCGCTCCAAGACCGCCAATCTGCTCTTCGTCCACGAGCTTGCGCGCAGGCTCGCGGCGCATGGCGCGGACGTGGTGGCGGCCGCGGCCCATCCCGGGTACGCGGCCACCAATCTGCAGGGGGCCGGACCCCGCATGGAGGGGCGCAGGCTGGTCGGGCGGGTGGTGGAGCTCGGCAACCGGGTCTTCGCGCAGTCGGCGGAGGCCGGGGCACTGCCCGTCCTGTACGCCGCCACGGCGCCGAACGTGCGGCCGGACTCCTTCACCGGACCGTCGTTGATGATGTGGCGCGGGGCGCCCGCCCCGTCCTGGCGGGCGCCGTGGACGCTCAATGACGCCGCGGGGGAACGGCTTTGGGCCGCGTCCGAGCGGCTCACCGGGGTGGCGTACGACGCGTTGAAGGTGTGACCGGGCGCGTCCTGCGCGCTGTCGTGTTGCGGGCCTGCGTGCTCGGTGCGACGGTTGTCCAGGGGGCGATGCCGACGGCCTGACGAAGGGAATCCTTGCAGGTCACGGCAGTACACGTCGATCCACACGACTGATCTGCGCCCCTTTGTCCGGCGCTGGCTCTCCGTGTCCCGACGTGTGTCCACGAACGGGGGGAGCAGCGCACAGAAAGCGGGAAATTCAATGGCGAACGGACCCATGGACAGGCGCGCCTTCGGCGAGCACCCCGATCGGCCCCACCCCCGATTCGAAGGCCAGGGAGCGGAGTACACCGGCCGGTACGTGGTGTTGCTCGACCCGAGCAACCAGGAGAGCGGGTTGAACGCACTGCGTTCCTCCGCAGACATCGCGTCCGTCGAACGTGTCCGCGGAACCGACGTCGAGAACGTCTCCGAGCTCCTCGAGCGCCCTGACGTCTCGGTGCACTTCGAGGAACTCGGCGCGGCCGTCGTCGAGGTACGGCCCGAGCAGCGTCATGCGCTGGTGACCACGGCGGAGAGGGAGTCGTCGATCATCGCGGCGGAGCCGGAGCGCAAGGTGTACGCCTTCCCGGTCACCGCCCCGACGCAGGCGCCGACCGAGTTCTATCCGGCCTACCGCAGTGACGAGGACGTGGTCGGCCGCCACTCCAGGGCCGAGATGGCCGCCGCCCAGGGCCCGGCCTGGGACGAGCAGAGCTGCACCTGGGGCCTGCAGGCGATCCGGGCCCACCTGTCCCAGCTGACCGGGCGCGACGTGAAGATCGCCGTGCTGGACACCGGCATGGACACCGACCATCCGGACTTCGCCGGCCGCATCGAGGCCACGGCCTCGTTCGTCCCCGGCGAGCCCGTCAAGGACGGCCACGGCCACGGCACGCACTGCATCGGCACCGCCGCAGGCCCTGCCCACCCCCAGCAGGGACCCCGCTACGGCGTGGCCTGCGAGGCCCGCATCCTCGCGGGGAAGGTGCTCAACAACCAGGGCACCGGCACCGACGGCCAGATCCTGGCGGGCATGGCCTGGGCCGTGGCCCACGGCGCGAAGGTGATCTCCATGTCGCTGGGCGCGCCGGTCCAGCCGGGTGAGCTCTTCCCGCAGACCTACGAGAAGCTGGCCCAGCGTGCGCTGGAACGCGGGACGGTGATCGTCGCCGCCGCGGGCAACGACAGCCACCGGCCCACGGAGGTCAGGCCCGTCGGCCGGCCGGCCAACTGTCCCTCCATCCTCGCGGTGGGCGCGCTGGACAAGGCGATCAGGACGCCGTTCTTCTCCAACGGCGCCATCAACGGGCAGGGCGGGGAGGTCAACATCGCCGCACCCGGCTGGCAGGTGTTCTCGGCCAAGCCCGGCGGCGGGCAGCAGGAGATGAGCGGTACCAGCATGGCCACCCCGCACGTGGCGGGTGTCCTGGCACTGCTCGCCCAGGCGAACCCCAACGCCTCCGCGAAGGAGCTGTGGAACGCCCTGCAGGCCGGGGCCTACCCGCTGATGCAGCCGAGCAAGGACATCGGCGCGGGCCTCCTCCAGGCCCCGTGACCGAGTCGTCCCACTCCGCTCCGGTCGGGGTCGTCCTCGCGGTCGACCCCGACCGGTTCGCGGAGGTCGTCGCGGCCCTGCGGCGGGCCGGTCTCACGGTCACGGGCGAGCAGCCGATCCTCGGCACACTCTCCGGAACCGTCGCGGAGGACCGGATCCCCGCCCTGGAAGCGGTCGACGGCGTGGACGCCGTCGACCGGGAACTCACCATCCAGCTCCCGCCTCCTGACGAGCCGATCCAGTGATCCCCCGGATCAGGCCGTCGCCCCGCTGTCCACCACCAGGTCCGTGCCCACCACCGAGGCCGCGTCGTCCGAGGCCAGGTACAGGACGGCGGCGGCCACCTCCCCAGTCGCCGAGAGGCGGCCGAGGGGGAGGGCGGCCCGCACCCGTTCGGCGCGGTCCGCCTCCGTCTCGCCGGGGCGCAGTGACATGGGTGTGTCGGTCGCGCCGGGGCTGACCACGTTGATGCGGACGCCGTCACGGATGTGGTCCAGGGCGGCGCCCCTGCTGAGCGCGGCGACGGCGGCCTTGGAGGCGGCGTACGCGGCGGCCCCCGGGATGCGGGTGTGCGCACCGAGGTTGGAGGCGACGTTCACGATCGCGCCGCCGGACGGCTGGCTGCGCATCTGGCGGATCTGGGCCCTGAGGGCCAGGAACGTGCCGGTGACGTTGATGTCGAGCTGGGTGTGCCAGTCGGCCTCCGGCAGTTCGGCCAGCGGGCCGCCGCCCCGGAGCACGCCCGCGTTGTTGACCGCCACGTCGAGCGAGCCGAAGGCTTCGACGGCCGCCTCCACCAGCGCCTGGTTGTCGGCGGCTGCGGACACGTCGGCGGTGACCGCCAGTGCCTTGCCGCCCCGGTCCTCGATCAGGCGGACCGTCTCGTCGAGCGGTTCCCTTCGGCGTCCTGCCACGACGACCCGGGCACCCTCCGCCGCGAACGCGAGCGCGATCGCCCGTCCTATGCCGGAGCCCGCGCCCGTGACCAGGGCGGTCCGGTCCGAGAAGCGGCTGCCGGTGGTGTGAGTGGTGGTGGTCATGATCTCCCCTGTTCTTGACCGATCGGTTCAGTATGTGGGCGTGGAAAACGCCCCTCGGAGGGAGGGGCGTTCCCGGAGTCTCAGTCGAGCAGGGCCAGCGCCTGCTCCGCCGCGTCCCGGACCCTGGCCGGGTCGGCGGACGCCTTGCCGACCACCCGCAGGCCCTGCAGCAGCACCAGCAGCATGCGGGCGAGGGTGAGCGGATCGCGGCCGGCGGGCAGTTCGCCCTGGGCCTGCGCGCGGACCAGGGCCGAGTGCAGCACGGTTTCGAGATGGTCCCAGTTGCGCTCCACGCGCCGGGCGGCCGCCGGGTCGTGCGGGGCGAGTTCGCTCGCCGTGTTGGTGACCAGGCAGCCGTTCAGGCGCAGTTGCTCGTCGGCCGCCTCGGTGGCGTAGCGCCGTACGAGTGCTCGTACGGCGGGCAGGGCCGGTCCCGGCTGGGACAGCTCCCGCACGATCGGCGGGAGCCCGGCCCGGTCATAGCGCTCCAGCGCTTTCAGATACAGCTCGTGCTTGCTGCCGAAGGTCGCGTAGATGCTGGCGCGGCCGATGCCCAGGTGGTCCACCAGCTCGGACATCGACGTCGCCTCGTAGCCGCGCCGCCAGAACAGCTCCAGGGCCGACTGCAGCGCGGCGTCGGGATCGAACTCCTTGGTCCTGGCCACGTGGTGCAGCCTAGATCCAACGAGAACGGTCGGTCAAGAAATCCCGGGCGGGAGCCTACGCCGCCCGCACCTCGTAGGTCGCGATCCGCACCGACTCGTCGTCCAGGCACTGCCCCGACAGCAGGTCGAACCGCTGCTTCAGCAGGGGCGAGGCGACGAACGGGCGGCCCTGGTGGGTACCGGTCAGGCCGCGGGAGAGGACCGCCGCGCCGCCGAAGGGGTCACGGTTGTCGACGGCGTACAGCTCGCCGTTGCGGTCGCGGAACAGGGCGGCCTGGCGGCCGTCGGGCAGGAGCGCGGCCACTCCGCGGCCGGGGACCAACTGGTTCAGTTCGCAGACCGCGAACCAGTCGTTCCCCAGCTGCAGTTCGACCTTCAGGTCGGTGGTCTCGGGTGCCAGGGTCATCGCTGGGCGCTTCCTTCCAGGAGGTCTTCAGAGGGGCGCATGCCGATGGACAGCAACGGCAGGTCGGGCTTGATCTGGTCGCGTTCCGGGACGAAGCCGACGACCGGGTCGGGGGTGTCGGGCGCGTTCACGAAGGACACGAACCGGGCGAGCTTCTCCGGGTTGTTGATGGTGGTCGCCCACTCGTCGGCGTAGTTCGCCACGTGGTCCGCCATCAGGGACTCCAGCTCCTCGCAGATGCCGAGGGAGTCCTCCACCACCACCTCGCGTACGTGGTCCAGGCCGCCGGGGATGCGCTCCAGCCAGGTCGAGGTGCGCTCCAGGCGGTCGGCGGTGCGGATGTAGAACATCAGGAACCGGTCGATCAGGCGGACCAGTTCGGCGTCGGAAAGGTCCTGCGCGAGCAGGTCCGCGTGGCGCGGGGTGGCGCCGCCGTTGCCGCCGACGTACAGGTTCCAGCCGCCCGCGGTGGCGATCACGCCGAAGTCCTTCGACTGGGCCTCGGCGCACTCGCGGGCGCACCCGGAGACCGCCGACTTGAGCTTGTGCGGCGACCTCAGGCCCCGGTAGCGCAGCTCCAGGTCGATCGCCATGCGGACGGAGTCCTGGACGCCGTAGCGGCACCAGGTCTGGCCCACGCAGGACTTGACGGTGCGCAGGGCCTTTCCGTAGGCGTGGCCGGACTCGAAGCCCGCGTCCACCAACCGGGCCCAGATCAGCGGGAGTTGCTCGACGCGCGCGCCGAACATGTCGATCCGCTGGCCACCGGTGATCTTCGTGTAGAGGCCGAAGTCGCGGGCGATCTCGCCGATCACGATGAGGCCCTCGGGGGTGATCTCACCGCCGGGGATCCGCGGGACGACCGAGTACGAGCCGTTCTTCTGCAGGTTGGCGAGGAAGTGGTCGTTGCTGTCCTGCAGGGAGGCCTGCTCGCCGTCCAGGACGTAGCCGCTCGCGCCGATCGTCGGGGCGAGGGAGGCGATGATCGAGGCGACCGCCGGCTTGCAGATCTCGCAGCCGTCGCCGCCCTTGGCCCCGTCGCGGCCGTAGCGGTCCAGCAGGTCCTGGTAGGTGTTGATGCGCAGGGCGAGGACGATCTCGTAGAGCTCCTCGCGGGTCTGCGAGAAGCAGCCGCACAGGCCCTTGTCGACCTCGACGCCGGACGCCTCCAGCTCGGCCGTGACCAGCTGGCCCAGCACCTTGACGCAACTGCCGCAGGTCGTACCGGCCTTGGTGCACTTCTTCACCTCGGGCACGGTGGTGCAGTTGTGCTCGGTGACGGCGCCGCGGATCGTGCCCTTGCGGACGTTGTTGCAGGAGCAGATGATCGCGTCGTCCGGCAGCGCGGTCGGGCCGAGCTGGACCGACTCCCCGGCGCCGGCGGGCAGCACCAGCGACTCGGGCGAGACCGGCGGGACGGAGCCGGTGAAGGCCTTCAGCGTGCCGTACGCCTCCGCGTCGCCGACCAGGATGCCGCCGAGCAGCGTGCCGTCGCGGCCGATGACCAGCTTCTTGTACAGGCCCGCGCGGGAGTCGGAGTAGACGACGTCGAGACAGTCCTCGGTGGCGCCGTGCGCGTCGCCGAAGGACGCCACGTCCACGCCGAGCAGCTTCAGCTTGGTGGAGAGGTCGGCGCCGGTGAACTCCGCCTCGTCCTGGGCGATCGTCGCGGCGGCCGTCTCGGCCTGCTCGTAACCGGGGGCGACCAGGCCGTACACCCGGCCGTCGGAGGCCAGCGCGCACTCGCCGATCGCGAAGACGTGGGGGTCGGAGACGGTACGGCACTGCTCGTCGACGGTGATGCCGCCGCGCTCGCCGACCGTGAGGCCGCAGTCGCGGGCCAGCTGGTCGCGGGGGCGGACACCGGCGCTGAACACCACCAGGTCGGTGGCGAGTTCGGAGCCGTCGGAGAGCTTCATGCCGGTGACGGCACCGTCCTCGCCGACGACGATCTCCTGGGTGCCGACGCCCGTGTGGACGGTCAGGCCCATCTCCTCGATGGTGCGCAGGAGGGCCGCGCCGCCGCCCTCGTCGACCTGGACGGGCATCAGACGCGGCGCGAACTCCACGATGTGGGAGGTGAGCCCGAGGCCCTTCAGCGCGCCCGCGGCCTCAAGTCCGAGCAGACCGCCGCCGACCACCGCACCGGTCGTCGCCTTCGTCTTCGCGTACTCCTCGATCGCGAGGAGGTCCTCGATCGTGCGGTAGACGAAGCAGCCCTCGGCGTCCTTGTTCGGGACCGGCGGCACGAAGGGGAAGGAACCGGTGGCCAGGACGAGGGTGTCGTACTCGAAGACCTTGCCGGACTTCGCCGTGACCTTCTTCGCCTCGCGGTCGACGGTCTCCGCCGGGTCGCCGACGTACAGCTCGATGCCGTGGTCGTTGATGAACTCCATGTCGGTCATGGAGAGCTCCTCGGGCGTCTTGCCCGAGAAGTACGAGGTGAGCGCTACGCGATCGTACGCGGGACGCGGCTCCTCGCACAGCACGACCACGCGGTGCGTGGCGGTCAGGCCGCGCTCGGCGAGCGCTTCGAGGAAGCGCTGGCCGACCATGCCGTGGCCGACGAGCACGATCGTGGGGGTGCCGGTGGACATCAGGAGCCTCCATCGTTGGTGAGCAGGTGGAGCAGAGGGGCACCGTCGGCGGGGAGCGGCTCTGCCCCCTCCCAGGCGCGGGCGAGTGCGCCGACGGTGCCCAGTTCGCCGACGAGGACCCCGCCGACCAGGCGGTCGTCGCGGACGACGACCTTGCGGTAGGTGCCACGGGTGGCGTCGGCCAGCTGGACGACGTCGTCGCCGGGCCGGGCCTCCGTCTCACCGAACGCGGCGAGGTCGAAGGGGGAGTCGTGCCCGGCGAGCGTGAGCCGGGTCAGCGCACGGGTGCCGGTGTAGCGGGCGCTCGTGCGGCCGGACAGCAACTCGGCCAGGACTTCCGCCTGTTCGAGCGCCGGGGTGGCGAGCCCGTAGACCTCGCCGTCGTGCTGGACGCAGTCGCCGATGGCCCGGATGTGCGGGTCGGAGGTGCGGAGCTCGTCGTCGACGACGATCCCCTTGCGCACGTCGAGACCGGCGATCTGGGCGAGGCCGACGCGCGGGTGCACCCCGCAGGCCAGCACCACCAGGTCCGCGTCGAGGGCGTACCCGTCGTGCATCTCCACCGAGCGGACCGCACCGCCCACGCAGCGCACGTCGCGCACCCGGCACTCCGTGTGGATCTCGACGCCGAGGTCCTTCAGGTGCCGGTGTACGAGCTTCGAGGCGCTCGGGTCGAGCTGGCGCTCCATGAGCCGCTCGCCCTGCTGGGCGAGGACTACCTGCGCGCCGCGCCGGGCGAGCGCGCGGGCCGCGGAGACCCCGAGGAGCCCGCCGCCGATGACGACCGCCTTCACGCCCGGCCGTACGGCCTTCGACAGCCCCAGGCAGTCGTCCATGGTCCGGAACGCGTGCACGCCCTCGGGCAGCACGTGGTCCGGGGTTCTGTGGCTTCCCGGGGGACGACCCCCGGACCCCCGGCCGGAAGACCGGGTCGGCTGCTCAGCCCGGTGGGCAGAGGCGAGGTATGCGTCCCTGAACAGGCCGCGCAGGGGCGGGAGCACCGGGTTCGAGCCGGTGGCCAGGACCAGCGTGTCGTATGCGATCTTCGAGCCGTCCGCGCACTCGACGGTCCGCTCGGCGCGGTCGATGCCGGTGACCCGGGCGCGGGTCAGCTCCGCGGGCGCGGGCAGCGCGATCACCTCGGGGCTGTACCGTCCGGCCAGCACTTCGGCGAGAAGCACCCTGTTGTACGGGCGGTGCTCCTCCTCGCCGATCAGTGTCACGGGCGTGCCGAGCTCACCGAGCCGCCGGGCGAGACGGACGCCCGCGAGGCCGGCGCCGATCACCACCACACGCGTATTCGAGGTCATGCCTAGGAGCGTGCGATGCCGGTGTTACCCGGCAGCATCACATCTGTTTCCCGCGGGGAACGCTGCCCTCAGCAGCGGCCCGCCGAGGGTGTGAGGGTTCGGAGTGCACGTGGGGGGTGTGGTGTGAGGTGGGGGCGGGAGAGGGGCGTGCGGGGGGCATCGCACCCCCGGAATTACGTGGACGGCGCATGTATCCGGTCCATAGGGTCGCGATCATGCTCGACATATCGCTGACCATGCTCGCCGTGCTGTGCCTCGCCGCCCTGGCGGCCGGCTGGATCGACGCGGTGGTCGGCGGCGGCGGGCTGCTTCTCCTCCCGGTGCTCCTGCTGGGCCTGCCGGCGAGCACCCCGGCCGCCTGTGCCCTCGGCACCAACAAGGCGGTCGCCATCGTCGGCACGTCGGGCGCGGCCGTGACCTACGCCCGTAAGGCCCCCGTGGATGTCCGCCTGGCCGTACGCGTCGGTCTTGCGGCCCTCGCCGGCTCCTCCGCCGGTGCCTTCTTCGCGGCCGGCATGAGCACGGACGTACTCAAGCCGCTGATCATGGTCGTCCTTCTCGCGGTCGCCGCCTTCGTCATCCTGCGCCCCGCCTTCGGCACGGCCCCCGCAACCGGCCCCGCCACCCACCGCCAGATCCTCGCCGCGATCGGCCTCGCGGGCCTCGGCATCGGCTTCTACGACGGCCTCATCGGCCCCGGCACCGGCACGTTTCTCGTCCTCGCCCTCACCGCCGTCCTCCACCTCGACCTGGTGACCGCCTCCGCCACCGCGAAGATCGTCAACTGCTGCACCAACGCGGGCGCCCTCGCGACGTTCGCCTGGCAGGGCACGGTGCTGTGGCAACTGGCGGCTCTGATGGCCGTGTTCAACCTGGCGGGCGGCACGCTGGGCGCGCGGACGGCACTGAAACAGGGCAGCGGGTTCGTGCGGGTCGTGCTGCTGACGGTGGTGTTCGGGCTGGTGGCGAATCTTGCATACGAGCAGTGGCTCGCCTGAAAACCACTGGGGACCGCTCGGCGGGTTCCTCTACGGTGACCCGATGGCGACCCAGGTGATCGTGCTCAACGGCGGCTCCAGCTCCGGCAAGTCGGGGATCGTGCGGTGTCTGCAGGCGGTGCTGCCGGAGCCGTGGCTGGTCTTTGCGATCGACGGGCTGGTCGAGTCGATGCCCGCGTCGATGCAGGCCGCGCTCGTCTCACCGGACGGCGGGGTGACCGTGGGGCCGGAGTTCCGGAAGCTGCAGGACGCCTGGAGGGAGGGCGTCGCGGCAACCGTGCGCGCGGGCGCCCCGGTCATCGTCGACGACGTGTTCCTCGGCGGCGGGGAATCGCAGGAGGGGTGGCGGAAGACCCTGGTCGGCCTGGACGTCCTGTGGGTCGGCGTGCGCTGCGAGGCCGCGGTCGCCGCGGGCCGGGAGATCGCGCGGGGCGACCGGGTGCGCGGGATGGCGCAGCAGCAGGCGGAGCTGGTCCACCGGGGTGTGGAGTACGACGTGGAGGTGGACACCACGCACATGGAGTCGTTGCAGTGCGCGCGGACCATCGCGGGGGCGGTCATCGGCGGAACCCGGCAGCCGTACTGAGCGCTCCGTGGCTGTGCAGGTTTGGGGCTGTGCCCGTTTGGGGCGCCGCCGCGGCCTGTAGCGCTGACGTCGATACAGCCCCGCCCCTCTCAGTGGCTTTCGACGAGGTGCGCGAACACGACCACGTTCCCCTCATAGCCGGTCGACCGCGAATACCCCCCGCCGCAAGTGATCACCCGCAGCTCGGGCCGGTCCGCCGCGCCGTACACCTTCTCGTCGGGGAAGTGCTCGGCGTCGTACACCTCGACCGCGTCCGCCGAGAAGAGCGCCGTGCTGCCGTCCCGCCGGTCCACCTCGATGCGGCTTCCCTTCTTCAGGGCGCCGAGGTCGTAGAAGACGGCGGGACCGTCGGCGTTGTCGACATGGCCCGCGACGACGGCGGTCCCCTTCTCCCCGGGGGTGGTGCCTGCCTCGTACCAGCCCGCGAGGTTCCTCTTCGCGGCGGGCGGCACGTCGAGGCTGCCGGACGGGGTGAGCGCGAGGCCCATGAGGGGGGCGTCCACATGGATCGACGGGATGCGGATGCGGTCCGGCGGGGAGGGCGGCAGCGCGGGCGCGCCGCGCGGTTCGCCGCCGTGGCCGGTGTGGGCCGCCTGCGCGGCGGACGGCTGCGGCGGGGCATGCGTCCCGGCGCCGCCACCGAGCAGCCACGCGCCGGAACACAGCGCGACCACGGTGACGGTCCCTATCGCGCCGTTGCTGACTCTGCGCACGCGAGCCTCCTACCTGACTCGAGCGGTCGTACCCGGCCCCCTCCGAGCCGCGAGGGGCGTCGGACCCGGAGGGGGAGGGACATGCGGTACCGGCGGACGGACAGCGGAGGGTGCCCGTCAGATCCCGTCGCCTCTCGCCCGGCGATGCAGGAGCCAGGTACCGCCCGCGGCGGCAACGGCGAGAGCCGCCACGCCGGCCGCGGTCTGCACGGGATCGGGGCCCAGGGCGCCGCCGACCCCCGTCTTCACACTTCCGCGGGGCTCCTGTCCGCGGGGCGCGGTCAGGGTCACCACCAGGTCGCCCGTGACCTGGCGGTCGCCCTCGGCGCACTTCGCGACGATCTCGTACGTCCCCGGCTGCGCGCTCGGCGGTACCCGGAACTGCCCCACCGCCTCGCCGTCGTGCGCGCTCGGCGCCAGGGTGAAGACACCGGCCCCCACCGCTCCGGCGTCGCCCGTCGCCGTACCCTCCGTGCCGCACTCCGCGGTGTTCACGGTGATCTGGGTGCCCGGGACGGCCTGGGAGGGGAACACCTCCAGGCCGCCGCCGTCGTCGTCATCGGCATACGCGGGCGCGGCCACGAAGCCCGCGGCTGCGACGGCGAGGGCGGTACCGGTCAGCAGACGGGCGGTACGTCGCATCGATGCTCCTCCGAGCTCTCTTCGGTGTCCCCTGCCCTTCCGAGGTAAGTGGCAGCTGCGCGAGCCCGCTTCCTGAAGGTCTGTCAGAAATGCGGTGAATGGGTGTCAGATCCCTGCGCGGCGCGGTCGCTCGGGCGGACTTTCAGCAGGTCACCGGCGTATGACGGAGGCGTGGCGGAACAGCACCCGATGGGCGCAGGGCGCGCGTGTGAACGGGTGACCCCGGTGATCGCGGCGCGCACGCGACCTCAAAGAAGGCTGTGCTTGACCTCAAGAAAGGTTGAGGTACGAGGCTGGGGCGCATGCAGATCACAGATGCGCCCCTCGAAGCAGAAGCCCCTCTCGCCGTGACCCTCGTCGTCGGCAGCAACCGCCACGGCCGTTTCGGCCCTGTCGTCGCCGACTGGCTCCTGGACCGTATGCGCGACCGCGACGACCTGCTCCCCGAGGTCGTCGACGTGGCCGACGCGGACCTGCCCACGACCTTCGCCCCGACCTCCGAGGCGATGGCGGCACGCTCCTCGGTCACGCCGAAACTCGCGGCCGCGGACGCCTTCGTCGTCCTCACCCCCGAGTACAACCACTCCTACCCGGCCGGCCTCAAGAACCTCATCGACTGGCACTTCACCGAATGGCAGGCCAAGCCCGTCGCCCTCGCCTCCTACGGCGGCGTCTCGGGCGGCCTGCGCGCGGTCGAACACCTCCGCCAGGTCTTCGCCGAACTCCACGCGGTCACACTCCGCGACACGGTGTCCTTCCACAACGCGGGCGCGTCCTTCGACGAGGGACGACTCAAGGATCCGTCGGGCCCGGAGGCGGCGGCGAAGGTGATGCTGGATCAGCTGGTGTGGTGGGGGAGGGGGTTGCGGGAGGCACGGGAGAAGCGGCCGTACGGGCGGTAGGCGTGCCTGGGGCGGCCGGCCGCCCCAGGCACGCCTACCGCCCGTACGGCCGCCCCGATCCGATGACCGAGGCGGCCGCCCGTGCGCACACCATCACCATCAGTTCACGTTGACGGCACTCCAGGCCGCCGCCACCGCGTTGTACTCCGTACTCCCCGCCCCGTACAGATCCTTCGCCGCGTTCAAGGCCGCCGTACGCGCCCCGGCGTAGTTCGTCGAGGACGTCATGTAGACCGTCAGCGCCCGGTACCAGATCTGCCCCAGCTTCTCCCGCCCGATCCCCGTCACCGTTTTCCCGTTGGACGTCGGGGAGTTGTAGCTGACGCCGTTGATCGTCTTCGCGCCGCTGCCCTCCGCCAGGAGGTAGGCGAAGTGGTTGGCGACGCCCGAGGAGTAGTGGACGTCGAGATTGCCCACCGACGAGCTCCAGTAGTCGGCCGACTTGCCGTCCTTGGAGGGCTTGTCCATGTAGCGCAGGGCGGCTTGGCCGAATCCCGGCCGGACGATCTTCTCGCCGATCAGGTAGTCCCCGGGATCCGACGGGTTGTTGGCGTACCACTCCACCAGCGTGCCGAGGATGTCGGACGTCGCCTCGTTGAGGCCGCCGGACTCGCCCGAGTACGTCAGGGCCGCGGTCTTGGAGGTGACGCCGTGCGTCATCTCGTGGCCGGCCACGTCCAGGCCGACCAGCGGGCCGAGGTTCGTGCCGTCACCGTCGCCGTACGTCATGCAGAAGCAACTGTCGTCCCAGAAGGCGTTGTTGTACTTGTTGCCGTAGTGGACGCGGTTGTACGAGCCCTTGCCGTCGTTCGCGATGCCGTTGCGGCCGAAGGATTTCTTGTAGAAGTCCCAGGTCATGTTGGTGCCGTACTGGGCGTCCACGGCGGCGGAGGCGCGGTCGGCGTCCGTCCCCGTCCCCCAGTGGTTGTCCGTGTCCGTGAACACGGTCGACGGGGCGCGGCTGACGCAGATGCTGGTCAGGAAGCACAGGTCCGTCTGGTTCGACGCGTCACCCGTGTACGTGCCGCCGCGCGTCGCGTCCTTGAGCTGGTAGGCCGATCCCGACAGCGTCGTCTCCAGCGGGACCGTGCCGCTGTACAGCGACTTGCCGTCGCCCGTCGCCGTCTCGATGTCGTCCCATGCGTCGATCTGCGAGCCGGTCCTGGCGTCCGTGAGGACGGTGCGGGAGACCGGGTTGCCCAGGGAGTCCTTGGCCGCGACGTTCGTCCGCCACGCCAGTTTCGGCGTTCCGTGCAGGGCGTCGACGACCAGCTCCGGCCTGGCGGTCAGCTTCTTCAGTGTCTCGCCGAGATTGACCGCGCGCAGGGCGTTCGCCGCGAGGTCGGCGGCCTTTGGGGCCGATATGGAGGGGACGATCGAGGCGAGGGATATCTTGCTCCGCGTCGCCCGGTTCGCGCTGCGGTACGTTCCGTCCGAGGCCAGATGGACCACGAAGTCTCCGCCGAGCACCGGGAGTTGACGGTACGTCCGGTCGTAGCGCACATGCTGCGTGCCGTCGTTGTCGACGATCACGTCCCGCACCTTCGTGCCCTCGTCGGAGGTGAGCCCGAGGCTCGCGGCGTGCGCCAGGAGCGCCGATGCCGCGTTCGCGATCGCGCCCGCCCTGGTCGGTTGTTCGTCGGCCACGGCGGCGGGGGAGAGGGCCGCAGCCAGCAGGCTGGCGGTGGTGGCGGCCACGCCGAGAGCGGCGAGACGACGGGAACCTCGGACGTCGATACGTATCCGGCTCATCGATCTCCTCGAGAAGGCGCCAACGGGCGCGTGGGGGCGCGCCAAGAGACGCGTGGGGGCGGCGCAGGTGTTGACGAAGATTTAAGGGGCCTTGACACAGGAGGTCCATAGCGCGTACCGGGAGGTATGGGAGGGGGTGTGTGAGGAGAGAGAATCGTTTTTGTGAGACTCCCGTTTTTCGTCTACGGCACCCTCCTCCGCGGCGAGGTCAATCACGACCTGTTCCTGCGCGGTTGCAGAGGGGCTGAGGAGCCGGCGCGGCTGAACGGCGCGGTCCTGTACGACGGGCCCGGCTATCCCTACGCCGTCGAGGAGCGCGGCGGGGTGGTGTACGGCGAGCTCGTGACCGCACCGCCCGAGGAGTACGAGGAGTTGCTCGTCAGCCTCGACCGGCTGGAGGAGTACGCCCCGGGCGATCCGCGCAACCTCTACGAGCGCGTCGAGCGCGAGGTCATCCGCGACGGCGGGGACACGGCCGTACGCGCCTGGGTGTATGTGGCGGCTCCTGCCGTCGCCGCACGCCTGCGTGCCCGCGGGAAGCTGATCGAGAGCGGGGACTGGCGGGTCAGGTGAGCATCTCCAGCCGCACCGCACACGCCTTGAACTCCGGCATCCGTGAAGTCGGGTCGAGGGCAGGGTTGGTGAGGGTGTTGGCGCGGCCCTCGCCAGGCCAGTGGAAGGGCATGAAGACCGTGTCCGGGCGGATCGAGGTGGTGATGCGGGCCGGTGCGACGGCCCGTCCCCGGCGGGACACAACCGCCACCGGGTCGCCCTCCGCCGCCCCGAGCCGCGCCGCCAGCCGCGGGTGCAGCTCCACGAACGGCCCCGGCGCCGCGGCGTTCAGCTCGTCCACGCGGCGGGTCTGGGCGCCGGACTGGTACTGGGCGACGACCCGGCCGGTGGTCAGCAGCACCGGGTACTCGTCGTCCGGTTCCTCGGCGGACGCCCGGTGCGAGACGGGGACGAAGCGGGCCCGGCCGTCCGGGGTGGCGAAACGGTCGAGGAACAGGCGGGGGGTGCCGGGGTGGGCGCCCGCGGAGACGCCCTGGGCTGCGGTGTCCTCGCCGGGTGCGTCCAGGGAGGCGTCCTCGCCGTCCTCCACGTCCGCCGGGCACGGCCAGAACACCCCGTTCTCCTCCGCCAGCCTGCGGTAGGTGATCCCCGAGTAGTCGGCCGGCCCGCCCGCGCTGGCCCGCCGCAGTTCCTCGAAGACCTCCTCCGCGTCCGTCGGGAAGCCCTTCTCCACGCCGAGCCGGTCGGCCAGTTCGTGCATGACCTCCAGGTCGCTGCGGACACCGTCGGGAGCAGTGATCGCGCGCCTCCGCAGCAGCACCCTGCCCTCCAGGTTGGTCGTCGTACCGGTCTCCTCCGCCCACTGGGTGACGGGCAGCACGACGTCCGCCAGTGCCGCCGTCTCCGACAGCACGACATCGCAGACGGCCAGGAAGTCGAGCGACTTGATGCGTTCCTCGATGTGCGCGGCACGCGGCGCCGAGACGACCGGGTTGGACCCCATCAGCAGCAGGGACTTGATGTCCCCTCCCAGGGCGTCCAGCAGCTCGTACGCACTGCGCCCGGGCCCGGGAAGCGAGTCCGGGTCCACGCCCCAGACCTCGGCCACATGCCGCCGCGCCGCCGGGTCGTCCAGCTTGCGGTAGCCGGGCAACTGGTCGGCCTTCTGGCCGTGTTCGCGCCCGCCCTGTCCGTTGCCCTGCCCGGTCAGACAGCCGTACCCGGACAGCGGGCGGCCCGCACGGCCGGTCGCCAGGCACAGGTTGATCCATGCGCCGACCGTGTCGGTGCCCTTGGACTGCTGCTCGGGGCCACGCGCGGTCAGCACCATCGCGTTCTCCGGCTCGCAGAACAGCCGCACAGTTTCGCGCAGTTGGGGAACGGACACCCCCGTGATCCGTTCCACGTACTCCGGCCAGTGCGCCATCGCCGCCGCCCGGGCGTCCTCCCAGCCGGCCGTGCGCTCCTGGACGTACGCCTCGTCGACCCGCCCCTCGGCCACCACCAGGTGCAGCAGACCGAGCGCCAGTGCGAGATCCGTACCGGGCCTCGGTGCCAGATGCAGGTCGGCCTGCTCGGCGGTCTTCGTGCGGCGCGGGTCGACGACGATCAGTGTGCCGCCGTTCTCCTTCAGCTCGTTGAAGAACCGCAGCGACGGCGGCATGGTCTCCGCGAGGTTCGACCCGACCAGGATCACGCAGCCCGTCCTCGGGATGTCCTCCAGCGGGAACGGCAGCCCCCGGTCCAGGCCGAACGCCTTGGTGCCGGCCGCCGCGGCCGACGACATGCAGAACCGCCCGTTGTAGTCGATCTGCGAAGTGCCGAGCACCACCCGGGCGAACTTGCCGAGCGTGTACGCCTTCTCGTTCGTCAGGCCGCCGCCGCCGAAGACGCCGACCGCGTCCGGGCCATGTTCCGTACGCGTCCGGCGCAGTTCCTCGGCGATCCGGTCCAGCGCCTCGTCCCAGGTGGCGGGCACCAGAGTGCCCTCGGAGCGCACCAACGGGGAGGTCAGGCGCACCCGTGACGAGAGCACCGCGGGCGCCGTACGCCCCTTGCCGCACAGCGCACCCCGGTTCACCGGGAAGTCCGCGCGCTCGCTCACCTCGACCGTGCCGTCCGGCGCGGGCGTCAGGTTCATCCCGCACTGCAGGGCGCAGTACGGGCAGTGCGTGGGCGTGGCGGAGATCTGCATGCCACTCAGCGTGCTTCGGCTGTGTTACATGCGGGACGGCTCCTTGTTACGCGGGCGGCACGGCGACCTCCCGGCCGGGCAGGGATGGCGGTGAGGCGCCCTTCACCGGGCGTCGGCCAGCGCCTTCGCGACCCCCTCCTCCTTCGGCCCGAGGAACCGCGGGTCCGGGTGGAACACGGCATCCAGGGCCGCCTTGCCGGCCGCGAAGATCTCGCGGGTACCCCCGTAGTACCAGGTCACGTCATGCTTGGCGTCGACCCCGATGCCGTACGAGTCGACACCCGCCGCCTCGCACAGGGCGACCGCCCGCCGGATGTGGAAGCCCTGGCTGATGAGCACGGCCCTGTCGACGCCGAAGATCTTCTTGGCGCGGACGCAGGAGTCCCAGGTGTCGAAGCCCGCGTAGTCGCTGACGACCCGCCCGTCCGGGACGCCGTGCTTCTTCAGATACGTGCGCATGGCGTCGGGCTCGTCGTAGTCCTTGCGGCTGTTGTCGCCGGTGACGAGGACGACCTCGACACGGCCCTCGCGGTACAGCTCGGCGGCCGTTTTCAGACGGTTCGCGAGGTACGGGGAGGGCTCGCCGTTCCACAGGCCTGCACCAAAGACGACGGCGACCTCGGTGCGGGGTGCGTCGGCGGTCGTACGCAGCCGGTCGCCCGTCGTGACGTACAACCAGGTCACCGGCAGCAGCGCCAGCACACACCCGGCCATCACGGCCTGCACCAGCCTCCGCTGCCCGGCACGCGTGCGTGGCAGGCGCGGTCTGCGCAGCTCGGGTCGGCGCATCGGACGGTCCCCTCCCAGGTCGGCTGTTCGACATTCAGGGACGCGATGTCGGGCCTCCCGGTTCACCGACAATACGTGACCAGTTTCACTTCGGGCGATGAAGCTGCAGGTCACGCGGCCTCACACACCCCCTGCACCCCACCGTGAACCGCCGGAAAACACCCGTCATTCCTGTGCAATGGGGCGGCAACGTCCCGCCGCCACCATCGGTCCATGACGCCGTCGAACCCTCCTCGCGACGAGTCCTTGACCGCCCACCTCGACAGTACGGCGCACCTCATGAACCGGATCAGCAGCCAGCTCGCCAGCCAGCTCAGCCTCGTCTCCCTGAACGGCAGACGGCGCCCCGGCCCTCCCGCGCTCGTCGTCGTCGCGCACGGCAGCCGCGACCCGCGCGCCCTGAGCACCGTCCGTACGCTCCTGGACCGCGTCCGCGAGCAGCGCCCGGGCCTGCCGGTCCACCTGGGCCACATCGAGCTGAACGACCCGCTGCTCCCCGACACCCTCGCCACTCTCGGCACCCGCGAGGCCGTCCTCGTCCCCCTCCTCCTCAGCCGCGGCTACCACATCAAGCGGGACATCCCCGAGATGGCCGCCGAGTCGCAGGTACGCGCGCGCGTGGCCGGCGCCCTCGGCCCGCACCCCCTCCTGGTGGAGACCCTGCACGCCCGCCTCGTCGAGGCCGGCTGGCACACCCGCATGGACGAGGCCACCCGCCGTACCAGCGCGGTCGTCCTCGCCGCGGCAGGCTCCCGCGACCCGGAGTCGAAGATCGACACCAACCGCACGGCCCAGCTGCTCGCGGAACGCCTCGGCGTCCCCGTGGTCCCCGCCTACGCCACCACAGCCGCCCCCACGGTCCCGGACGCCATCCGCGCCCTGACGGCGAGCGGCCGACACCGGGTCGCAGTGGCTTCGTACTTCACAGCCCCGGGCCGCTTCGCCACGGAGTCCGCAGAGGCGGCACCTTGGATCGCCTCTGCCCCCCTGGGTACACACCCCGCGATGGCACAACTGATCCTTCACCGCTACGACCAGGCACTGGCGACCCCGGTCACGACGGAACCGGCGTTGGCTTCGGCTTAGGACCGCAGGGCGACTGCAGGTCTTCAGGGGGCGCGGGGCTGTATCGATGTGCGGCTCCGCCGCGTGGGCGCGACAAGCCACGACGAACCCGCACCCGCAAGACATCAGAACCCGGCAGACGAGTAGGCACACCCCAATTGTCACTGCCTGCGCTTACTGTCGAGACATGTCGTACGACGCGCAGTCAACAGAACGCTGGGCCCCCGAACCCGACAAACGCCCCGGCCGCACAGCCTTCCAACGCGACCGCGCCCGCATCCTGCACAGCTCAGCGCTCCGCCGCCTGGCAGGCAAAACCCAGGTCGTCACCCCAGGAACCCGCAGCCAAGTATGGGACGCCAGTCCCAGAACCCGCCTCACCCACTCCCTGGAGTGCGCCCAGGTCGGCCGCGAACTGGGCGCTGCCCTCGGCTGCGACCCCGACCTCGTGGAAGCAGCCTGCCTCTCCCACGACCTCGGCCACCCCCCGTTCGGCCACAACGGCGAACAGGCCCTGAACGAATTCGCCGAGGACTGCGGCGGCTTCGAGGGCAACGCACAGTCCCTGAGACTCCTCACCCGCATCGAGCCCAAACGCTTCACCCCGGAGGGCTCCGTGGGCCTCAACCTCACCCGGGCCGCCCTGGACGCCGCGACCAAATACCCCTGGCCCCGAGGCGCCCACCCCACCGACCCGGCCTCCCCCAAGTTCGGCGTCTACGAGGACGACCGCCCCGTCTTCGACTGGGTCCGCAAGGACGCCCCGGGCACCCGCACCACCTTCGAGGCCCAGGTCATGGACTGGTCCGACGACGTGGCGTACTCGGTGCACGACGTCGAGGACGGCCTGCACGCCGGCCACATCGACCCCAACTGCCTGCACGCGGAGCCCGAACGCCAGGCGGTCTTCGCGGTCGCCGTCGGACGCTACGTCCCTGCCGGCACCGACCCGGCCGAACTCGCCGCCGCCCTGGACCGCCTCCAGGACCAGGAGTGGTGGCCGCACGGCTACGACGGCTCCGCGGTCGCCCAGGCCCGCCTCAAGGACGCCACCAGCCAGCTCATCGGCCGCTTCTGCCTCGCTGCCGAGACCGCCACACGCGCGGCGTACGGCACCGGCCGCCTCACCCGCTACGACGCCGAACTCGTCGTACCGCACGAGACGCGGCTGGAATGCGCGGTCCTCAAGGCCGTCGCCGACCGATACGTCATGCAGCGCGCCGAGCAGGAGCTGCTGAGGGCCGACCAGCGGATCGTGGTCGCCGAGCTCGCCGAGGCGCTCACCGCCCGCGCCCCGGACGGCCTGGACCCCCAGTTCCGTGCCCTGTTCGACCAGGCAGGCGACGACCGCGCCCGCAAGCGGGTGATCGTCGACCAGATCGCCTCCCTCACCGACGCCTCGGCCCGTTCGCTTCACGCGCGTCTGACGGGGCATCTGTGAGACTGACGGGACGCCGGGGGCGCCGAACGAGCCCGAATGTGACCCTCCGTGGCCTGATCGGGCCACTCCCTCTTCCCCCATCACGCTCCGTGCGGGACGCTCGCATGTGGCGGTGCTGCATTTTCCCGGAGGCTGTGACATGAGCGGCTTCGCCGCGGGCCCCCGGACCCCCAGCAGAAGGGCAGGTCTGCCGGGATGACCGGCGCGGACATCGCGAGGCAAACCCGAGTAAGTGTTTTCTGGGGAGCCCCCCAGACCCCCTGGTAGGAGGCATCAAGTGGTCGACGCGGATCAGACATTCGTCATCGTCGGAGGCGGTCTCGCCGGCGCGAAAGCGGCCGAGACGCTCCGAGCGGAGGGCTTCACCGGCCGCGTGATACTGATCTGCGACGAGCGCGACCACCCGTACGAGCGCCCTCCCCTCTCCAAGGGCTATCTGCTCGGCAAGGAGGAGCGCGACAGCGTCTTCGTCCACGAGCCGGCCTGGTATGCGCAGAACGACATCGAGCTGCACCTCGGCGAGACCGTCGACGCCATCGACCGCGAGGCGAAGACGGTCCGCTTCGGCGAGGACGGCACGCTTGTCCGTTACGACAAGCTCCTGCTGGCGACGGGCGCGGAACCGCGCCGCCTCGACATCCCGGGGACCGACCTGGCCGGCGTCCACCACCTGCGCCGCCTCGCGCACGCCGAGCGGCTCAAGCACGTACTGACCGCCCTCGGCCGGGACAACGGGCACATCGTGATCGCCGGCGCCGGCTGGATCGGTCTGGAGGTCGCGGCGGCGGCCCGCGAGTACGGCGCCGAGGTCACCGTCGTCGAGCATGGCCAGACCCCGCTGCACGCGGTCCTCGGCCCCGAGCTCGGCAACCTCTTCGCCGAGCTGCACCGCGAGCACGGCGTCCGCTTCCACTTCGGCGCGCAGCTGACGGAGATCGTCGGCCAGGACGGCATGGTCCTCGCGGCCCGCACCGACGACGGCGAGGAGCACCCCGCGCACGACGTCCTCGCGGCGATCGGCGCGGCCCCCCGCATCGGCCTCGCGGAAGCGGCCGGCCTGGAGATCGCCGACCGTGCACACGGCGCCGGCGTCGTGGTCGACGAGCACCTGCGCACCTCCGACCCCGACATCTACGCGGCCGGCGATGTGGCGTCCTTCCCGCATGCCCTCTTCGGCACCCACCTCCGCGTCGAACACTGGGCCAATGCCCTCAACGGCGGCCCGGCTGCGGCGCGCGCGATGCTCGGCCGGGACGTCACCTACGACCGTGTGCCCTATTTCTTCTCCGACCAGTACGACTTGGGGATGGAGTACAGCGGGTGGGCGCCCGCGGGCTCCTACGACGAAGTGGTGATCCGAGGAGACGCGGGCAAGCGTCAGTTCATCTCCTTCTGGATCAAGGAGGGCCGGGTGCTGGCAGGGATGAACGTGAACGTGTGGGACGTCACAGACCCCATCCAGAAACTGATCCGCTCGAAGACACAGGTGAACACGGAGGCCCTGGCGGACCCGCACGTCGCTCTTGAGAGCCTGATCGCCTAGTCATCTGCCTGGTTCAGCCGTCTCGCGTGGGCGACCAGCCGCCCCAGAGGTGTCAGTCCGGCACCGTAGAATTCACGCGTGGCAGGACGGATCAACGACGAGGACGTGAAGGCGGTACGGGACGCGGTCCCGATCGACGCCGTGGTGTCCGAGTACCTCCAGCTGCGCAACGCGGGCGGGGGCAACCTCAAGGGCCTCTGTCCGTTCCATGACGAGAAGTCGCCGTCCTTCCAGGTCAGCCCGAGCAAGGGACTCTTCCACTGCTTCGGCTGCCAGGAGGGCGGCGACACCATCACATTCGTGATGAAGGTCGACCACCTCTCCTTCTCCGAGGCGGTCGAGCGCCTGGCCGGCCAGGCCGGCATCACCCTCCGCTACGAGGAGGGCGGCTACAACCCCACCCACCAGCGCGGCGAGCGCATCCGTCTGGTCGAGGCCCACAAGATCGCCGCGCAGTGGTACGCCGAACAGCTCGCGACCGGCCCGGAGGCCGACACCGGCCGCAAGTTCCTCGCCGAGCGCGGCTTCGACCAGTCCGCCGCCGAGCACTTCTCCGTCGGCTACAGCCCCCAGGGCTGGGACCACCTCACCCGTTACCTCCGCGGCAAGGGCTTCACCGACAAGGAGCTCCTGCTCTCCGGCCTCTCTCAGGAGGGCCGCCGCGGCCCCATCGACCGCTTCCGCGGCCGCCTGATGTGGCCGATCCGCGACATCGGCGGAGACGTCGTCGGCTTCGGCGCCCGCAAGCTGTACGAGGCGGACAACGGCCCCAAGTACCTCAACACCCCCGACACGCCGATCTACAAGAAGTCCCAGGTCCTGTACGGCATCGACCTGGCGAAGAAGGACATCGCCAAGGCCAGTCGCGCGGTCGTCGTCGAGGGCTACACCGACGTGATGGCCTGCCACCTGGCCGGCGTCACGACCGCGATCGCGACCTGCGGCACGGCCTTCGGCGGCGACCACATCAAGATCCTCCGTCGGCTGCTGATGGACAACGGCTCGGCCCGTGTGATCTTCACCTTCGACGGCGACGCGGCCGGCCAGAAGGCGGCCCTGCGTGCCTTCGAGGACGACCAGAAGTTCGCCGCCGAGACGTACATCGCCATCGCCCCGGACGGCATGGACCCCTGCGAACTGCGCCTGGCGAAGGGCGACGAGGCGGTCGCGGACCTGGTCGAACCCCGTACGCCACTCTTCGAGTTCGCTCTCCGCCAGATCGTCGTCCGCTACGACCTCGACACCCCGGCGGGCCGGGCCGCCGCCCTGGACGAGGCGGCCCCCATCGTCGCCCGCATCAAGAACAGCGGCGCCCAGCACGAGGTCGCCGTCCAGCTCGCCGGCATGCTCGGCATCCTCGACACCCAGTTCGTGGTCAAGCGGGTGGCCCAGCTGGCTCGTTGGGCCCGCGACCGCGGCGGCAAGGGCCCCGCCCCGGCGCGCGGCCCCCAGTCGTACGAGGCCGCGCCCCGCTCCTCGGGCCCGTCCGGCCCGGCCCTCAACCTCCGCAACCCCGTCTACGCCACCGAACGCGAACTCCTCAAACTCGCCCTGCAGCGCCCCGAGTTGGTCTCCCCGGCCTTCGACGCCTACGGCATCGACGAGTTCACCGCCGCGCCCTACGCCGCCGTACGCCAGGCGATCATGGAGGCGGGCGGCGCGGAGTACGGGGTACAGGACGCGCAGGACTACCTCGTCCGCGTCCGCGAGGCCGCCCCGGACGACACGGTCCGCGCGATGGTCACGGAGCTGGCCGTCGAGGCGATCATGCGCCGCACGGTCGACGAGAACTACGCGGGCGAGCAGCTCGTGACCGTCCGCCGCCGGGCCGTGGAGCGCCGCGTCCGCGACATCCAGATCACCGTCAGGCGCTTGGAAGCAGGCGGCGACCCAGCTCAGTTGGCTGCGGTGAAGAACGAACTCTGGGTGCTCCAACAGTACGACCAGGCACTGAAGGTGCAGGGCCCTGCTGCTCTCTGAGCACATTCGTACGGCGCGGTAACCGCGCGGTCACGGCCCGATTGCAAAAAGTCACCGCACGCCCCTCGTGGCGGCGATGTGTCGTACTCCACACTGGGTCCGGTGCCTGAGTCCTCGGAGCGCGGCCGACCCGTCCCACACGGGTCGCACAACCCCGCGGTTCCGCTCATCGCGTACGGGACGGACAGCGGCGAGGCCGTCGACTCCGCTCCCGAAGCAGCGCTGCCGCACACCTCAGCAGCGATCATCCTGGAGGTCGCCCCCGTGCAGACCCAGACCCTCGCACAGACCGACAACAGCACGGACGGCACGGAGCCGGACGCCGCGACCGACGTTCTCGTCGCGGTCCCCCCGCAGACCCGTGTCGCGCACCACCCCGAGGCGGACCCGGAGGGCCCGCCCGAGCCGGCCGAACCGCCCGCAGAGGCGCTGGACGCCGCGGAGGACCCCGAGCCCGTGGAACCGCCGCGTGCCCGCGCCGCAGACACCGGAGCCCCGTCCTCGGACCTGTTCCGCCAGTACCTGCGCGAGATCGGCCGTATCCCCCTGCTGACCGCGGCCGAGGAGGTCGAACTCGCCCGCCGCGTCGAGGCAGGCCTGTTCGCCGAGGAGAGGCTCAGCACCGCGCCCGACCTGGACAGCCAGCTCGCCCTCGACCTGGACCGCCTCGTCGTGATGGGCCGAATGGCCAAGCGCCGCCTCATCGAGGCGAATCTGCGGCTCGTGGTGTCCGTGGCCAAAAGGTACGTCGGCCGCGGGCTGACCATGCTCGACCTGGTCCAGGAGGGAAACCTGGGCCTGATCAGGGCAGTTGAGAAGTTCGACTACGCCCGCGGGTACAAGTTCTCGACGTACGCGACCTGGTGGATCCGCCAGGCCATGTCCCGGGCCCTCGCCGACCAGGCCCGGACCATACGGGTCCCGGTCCACGTCGTCGAGCTGATCAACCGGGTCGTCCGCGTCCAGCGCCGCATGCTGCAGGAACGCGGCTACGAGCCCACACCGGAAGAGGTCGCCGACCACCTCGACCTGCCCCCCGAGCGGGTCAGCGAGGTCCTCCGCCTGGCCCAGGAACCCGTCTCCCTGCACGCCCCGGTGGGCGAGGAGGACGACGTGGCCCTCGGCGACCTCATCGAGGACGGCGACGCCACCTCGCCGGTGGAGTCGGCGGCGTTCCTGCTCTTGCGCGAACACCTCGAGGCGGTGCTGTCGACGCTCGGCGAGCGCGAGCGCAAGGTGGTCCAGCTCCGCTACGGCCTGGCGGACGGCCGCCCCCGCACGCTGGAGGAGATAGGCCGCATCTTCGGCGTGACCCGGGAACGCATCCGCCAGATCGAGTCGAAGACCCTGAACAAGCTGAGGGACCACGCCTTCGCGGACCAACTGAGGGGCTATCTGGACTGACGCCCGGGGCGCGTGGCCTGCGGGCATGCGTGCCGCCTGGGGTGGCGCCCGTCCCAAAGAGAGCGCCACCCCGCAAGCGCGGGCAAGCACACCCACCCGTCCCCAGGCCCCAGCGCCGGTCACCCGCTCAGTCCACCTCAGCCACCGCCTGCGCGAACTGCGCCTTGTACAACCGCGCATAAGCCCCGTCCGCGGCCAGCAGCTCCGCATGCGCGCCCTGCTCCACGATCGCCCCGTTCTCCATCACCAGAATCGTGTCCGCGTCCCGGATCGTCGACAGCCGGTGCGCGATCACGAACGACGTACGCCCGTCCGCCAGCTTCGCCATCGCCTTCTGGATCAGCACCTCGGTCCGGGTGTCCACCGACGAGGTCGCCTCGTCCAGCACGAGAATCGTCGGGTCGGACAGGAACGCCCGCGCGATGGTGATGAGCTGCTTCTCTCCGGCGCTGACCCCCGTGCCCTCGTCGTCGATCACGGTGTCGTACCCGTCGGGCAGCGTCCGCACGAACCGGTCGGCGTGTGCGGCCCGCGCCGCCTCCTCGATCTCGCCCCGGGTGACGTCCCGGGACGCCCCGTACGCGATGTTCTCCGCGATCGTGCCGCCGAACAGCCAGGTGTCCTGCAGCACCATGCCGATCCCGGCCCGCAGTTCGTCCCGGGACATCGTCGCGATGTCGACGCCGTCGAGAGTGATCCGCCCGCCGGAGACCTCGTAGAACCGCATGAGCAGGTTGACCAGCGTGGTCTTTCCCGCTCCCGTCGGTCCGACGATCGCGACCGTGTGCCCGGGTTCCGCCTTCAGGGACAGGTCCTCGATCAGCGGCTTCTCGGGGTCGTAGCGGAAGGAGATGCTCTCCAGCTCCACCCGCCCCCGCAGCTCCTCGGGCCGCTCGCCGCGCACCGGATCCGCCTCCTGCTCCTCCGCGTCCAGGAGTTCGAAGATCCGCTCCGCCGAGGCGACGCCCGACTGCACCAGGTTCGCCATCGACGCGACCTGCGTCAGCGGCATCGAGAACTGCCGCGAGTACTGGATGAAGGCCTGCACGTCACCGATCGACAGCGCACCGGACGCGACCCGCAGACCGCCGACCACCGCCACCAGCACATAGTTGAGGTTCGACACGAACATCATCAGCGGCTGCATGACCCCGCTGTTGAACTGCGCCCTGAACCCGGCCTCGTACAGCGCGTCGTTCTGCTCGGCGAACTGCTTCGCCGACTCCTCCTGCCGCCCGAACACCTTCACCAGCGTGTGGCCGGTGTACATCTCCTCGATGTGGGCGTTGAGCTTGCCGGTGGAGCGCCACTGCTGCACGAAGTGCGGCTGCGACCGCTTGCCGACGCGCGTGGCGACCACGAACGACAACGGCACGGTCACCAGCGCCACCAGCGCGAGCAGCCACGACACCCAGAACATCATCGCCAGCACACCGATGATCGTCAGCACCGAGTTGATGAGCTGGCCCATCGACTGCTGCAGCGTCTGCCCGATGTTGTCGATGTCGTTGGTCGCCCGGGACAGCACCTCACCGCGCTGCCGCTTGTCGAAGTACGACAGCGGCAGCCGCGACAGCTTCGCCTGCACGTCCTCGCGCAGCCGGTACATGGTCCGGTTCACGGCCCGGTTCACCAGCCGTGTCGCCACCGCCATCAGCAGACCGGCGACGAAGAACGTGCCCAGCGCGAGCAGCAGTACGTCGCCCACCGCGCCGAAGTCGATGCCCTTGCCCGGGGTGAAGTCGGTGCTGCGGAGCATGTCGGCGACCTGGCCCTGCCCCCGCTCCCGCATGGACGCGAGGACCTCGTCCTTCGTGGCCCCGGACGGCATCTGACGCCCGATGATGCCGGCGAACACCAGGTCGGTGGCCTTGCCGAGGATCTTCGGCCCGACCACGTTCAGACCGACGCTCACGACCACGCAGAGCAGCAGCACGCAGATCGTCAGCCGTTCCGGCTTGAACTGGGAGATCAGGCGTTTGCCCGACCCCTTGAAGTCCATCGAACGGCTGTCGGGACCGCCGCCCTGGCCCATCATCCGCGCCATCGGCCCGGCCATCAGGCAGCCTCCGCTTCCGTCAGCTGGGAGAGCACGATCTCCCGGTAGGTCTCGTTGTCCGCCATCAGCTCGTGATGGCGGCCGGTCCCGACGACACGTCCTTCGTCGAGTACGACGATCCGGTCCGCGTCCCGGATGGTCGCCACCCGCTGGGCGACGATCACGACGGTCGCCTCCGCGGTCTCCTGCGCGAGCGCCGCCCGCAGCGCCGCGTCGGTCGCGTAGTCCAGGGCGGAGAAGGAGTCGTCGAAGAGGTAGATCTCGGGGCGTTGCACCAGCGTCCGCGCGATCGCGAGCCGCTGCCGCTGACCCCCCGAGACGTTGGTGCCGCCCTGCGCGATGGGGGAGTCGAGGCCGTTCTCCAGCTGCTCGACGAAGTCCTTGGCCTGCGCCACGTCCAGCGCGTGCCACAGCTCCTCGTCCGTGGCGTCCGGATTGCCGTAGCGCAGATTGGTCGCGACCGTCCCCGCGAACAGGTACGGCTTCTGGGGCACCAGGCCGACCGTCCTGGCGAGCAGCTTCGGGTCGAGCGTCGCGACGTCCGTGCCGTCGACGAGCACCTCGCCGTCGGTCGCGTCGAACAGCCGCGGGACCAGCCCGAGCAGCGTGGACTTGCCGCTGCCGGTCGAGCCGATGACGGCGGTCACCTCGCCGGGCCGCGCCACCATGTCGATGCCCTTGAGCACGGGCTCCTCGGCGCCCGGATAGCGGAACCCGGCACCCCGGATCTCCAGATGCCCGTGCCGGCGCAGCTCCGTGACCGGCGCGACGGGCGGCACCACGCTCGACGAGGTCCCGAGGACCTCCTCGATCCGCTCGGCGCACACCTCCGCACGCGGCACCATCATGAACATGAAGGTGGCCATCATCACGGACATGACGATCTGCATCAGATAGGCGAGGAACGCGGTCAGGTCACCGATCGCCATCCCACCGCTGTCGATGCGATGCGCGCCGAACCACACCACCGCGATCGACGACAGGTTCACCACCGTCATCACGATCGGGAACATCAGCGCGAGCATGTTGCCGGTGGCCAACTGCATCTCGGTGAGATCGGTGTTCGCCTTACGGAAACGATCCTTCTCGTAGTCGTCCCGCACGAACGCCCGGATCACACGGTTGCCGGTGATCTGCTCGCGCAGCACCCGGTTCACCGTGTCGAGCCGCACCTGCATGGCCCGGAACAGCGGCCGCAGCCGCCGTACGATCAGCGTCACGCAGATGCCCAGCGTCGGCACCACGGCGACCAGCACCCCGGACAGCGGCACGTCCAGGCCCAGCGCCAGCACGATCCCGCCCACGCACATGATCGGCGCCGACACCATCAGCGTGAACGTCATCAGGGCCAGCATCTGGACCTGCTGTACGTCGTTGGTCGTACGGGTGATCAGCGAGGGCGCCCCGAAGTGCCCGACCTCCCGCGCCGAGAAGGACTGCACCCGGTCGAACACTGCCGCCCGGACGTCCCGGCCGACCGCGGACGCGGTCTTGGCGCCGTAGTACACGGCACCCGTGTTGCACACGACCTGCGCCAGCGAGATGCCGATCATCAGGGCGCCGAAGGAGAGGATGTAGCCGGTGTCACCCTTCACGACGCCGTTGTCGATGATGTGCGCGTTCAGCGTGGGCAGGTAGAGGGTGGCGCAGGTCTGCAGGAACTGCAGCAGCACCAGCAGGACTATGGGTTTCTTGTAGGGCCTGAGGTAGGTCCGCAGAAGTCGTATGAGCACGCTACGTCTCTCGGAGTCGGCGGCGGGGCGGGCTTGATGCCCCAGGCTCCTATCGTCGGACACTCCACCCGTGTTACCTCAACCGATTAAGCCGACAGCAGTGCTCCTTACCGCCTTATGGGCGGAAAGCGCCGGGGTGTGTCTGTTCCCGGACCGAAACGAACTGCTGCCGTACCGCCTGGCCCACCGCCAGCTCGTCGCCCGGTTCCAGTACGTGTCCGGTCGCGCCCTGCCAGACCGGCGGGTTGCGCGGATCGAGCTGGCCCTGCGAGACCCCGAGCGCCCAGGCGGCCTGCCGGGCGGCACCGATCGCCGCATAGTCCGCGGGCTGCGGCACGACGACCTGCGCCCCGAAGAGCATGGGCGCCGCCGCCTGCACGGCGGGCAGCTCGGCGGCCGCCCCCAGCAGGAAGATCCGCCGCACCTCGACACCCCGTCCGCGCAGCACGTCCAGCGCGTCCGCGAGCCCGCAGAGCATGCCCTCGAACGCGGCCCGCGCCAGATGCTCGGCCTTCATCGACTCCCGCCGCAGCCCCGCCAGTGACCCGGCCGTGTGCGGCAGGTTCGGCGTCCGCTCACCCTCCAGATAGGGCAGGAGTACGAGCCCGTGGGCGCCCGGAGTCGACTTCATCGCCAGCTCGGACAGGCTCTCCAGATCGGGCAGCCCGAGCAGCTCGGCGGTCCCGCGCAGGGTCCGTACGGCGTTCAGCGTGGTGACGACCGGCAGATGCATGCCCGTCGCGTCTGCCAGCGACGTGATCATCCCGGTGCTGTCGACGAGTGCCTCGGGGTGTACGGCCATGACGGACCCGGACGCACCGAGCGACACCACTGCGTCACCGAGCCCGATGCCCAGCCCGAAGGCGGCGGACATGGTCTCCCCGGTCCCGGCGGAGATCAGCAGCCCCTCGGGGGTCGTACCGGCGGCGTCCGCCGGCCCGATCACCTCCGGCAGCATCGCCTGGTGGCCGAGCGCCAGCTCGACGAGATCGGAACGGTAGCTGCCGGTCGCCGCCGACCAGTAGCCGGTGCCGGAGGCGCCGCCCCGGTCGGTGGTCCTCCTGACCGGTCTGCCCAGCAGCTGCCACACCAGCCAGTCGTGGGCCTGCATCAGCATCGCGGTGCGCAGGGCGGCATCGGGTTCGTTCTTGGCGAGCCACCGCAGCTTGGTCACCGGCTGCGCGGCCTGCGGCACACAGCCCACCGCCTGCGCCCAGGCCTCCCGCCCGCCGAGCGCGTCGATCAGATCGGCCGCCGCGACCTGCGCACGCTTGTCGCCGCCGACCATCGCCGGGCGCACGGTGCCGCCCTGTGCGTCCAGTGGCACGACCGCGTTCTGCTGCGCCGACACGCCGATGGCCTGCACGCCTTCGAGGAGCCCGCCGCCGGCCGCTTCGCCGAGGGACAGCAGCCAGGCCTGCGGGTCGACGTCGGCGGGCCGGTCGCCGTCCACCGGATGCGGGGCATACCCCTGCCTGAGCACGGTGCCCGTGTCCGTGTCACAGACGACGATGCGAGTGAAATCGGGTGCACTGTCCAACCCGGCGACTATCCCCATGGCGAAAATTCTATGGGCCCCGCGCCGCAGGGGTGTGTGCGCTTCACCGGGGGCGGGCGCGTCGTGGCAGGTGAGCTGCTACGAGTTGCTCGTGCCCCAGTCGTCCTCCGCTGCGCCGTTGGTGTTGCGCTCCCGCAGGGAGCGGACCCGCTGGGCCACCGAGGCGGGAACGTGGTCCCCGACCTTGTCGCTCACCGCGTGGTACGCCTTGCCGGCGAACTCGCGGCTCTGCTGTGCGGCCGACTCCGCGGTGTTGCGGACGGCCGGGTTCTCCGCGACCTGACGCGCGGACTTCTTCAGCTGCTCGTAGCGCTCGCGACCGGCACGTGTGCCGAGGACGTAACCCAGAGCCAGTCCGACGACGAACGTGAGCTTGTAGCGCATGGCGGAGCCACCCTTCCGTCCTGGGGGAGTACCGATTGGCGGAGCACCCCCCTGCTTGCGCTAATGTATGTGTCGCAGCGAGCGCCCGCCCCCTGGCGAATACCCAGGAAGGCACGTTCGATGCAACGAGGCATTCCTCCGTAGCTCAATTGGCAGAGCAGCCGGCTGTTAACCGGCAGGTTACTGGTTCGAGTCCAGTCGGGGGAGCTCGGTCCTCCGTAGCTCAATTGGCAGAGCAGCCGGCTGTTAACCGGCAGGTTACTGGTTCGAGTCCAGTCGGGGGAGCACAAGAAGAGGACCCCCTTGGGGTCCTTTTTCATGTGGGCGGGAACCGCGCAGGCGGCGGTGCAGTCTCCATGGGCGTGCGAAGTCGACCATCCGAAGCAGGAGATCGTATGAGCGGCTATGCTGCGGCAGACGGCGCGTACAAATGTGCGCGACACGCCGCTATGGGGCGGTAGCTCAGCCGGTTAGAGCAGCGGACTCATAATCCGTCGGCCGTGGGTTCGAGTCCCACCCGCCCCACCTTGCAGGTCTGTGCCCTGCGGAAACGTCTCATCAGGGTTGCGGATTCGGGACTTTGGGTCCCGGGGCTGAATCCGCTGCTCGTGACTTCAAGTCTGTGGTTGGGGGCGTCAGTTCGAATCGCTCTGACCTGTGCTGATGTGATGGCTTGGGCGTTGAGCGCGCCTCCATGGCCGACGTTTTCCAGGGGTTGGACGCCCGATTCTGGACGCTGGCTGGACACGAGGAATCGCAAGTGCCGTGCGTTGGCTCAGGTGATTGCGGGGAAAACGGCCCAGCGCGCCCTTGTCTCATGCCGGGGTGCGTGCGCCGCTGTGAGACGGCGAGGCAGCCGACGAGTCCCATGATCATGGCCGTTCAGTGCAGTGGGGCACCCGGTCAGCGAGGGAGGTCTCGAGGTGACGGGTGAGGACATGGGCGGCCCGGAAGGCGGTCACCGCGCAGGGGTGTCGCAGCGTGGGTCGGGAGGAGAAACCCCTTCGCCTCCCTTGTGCTGGCCCCTGAAGGGCTGCTGCAGTGCCCTGCGGTGATGCCGTAGCGGGGGATGCGGTGAGTGGGGCGAAAACGCGTCTTGTCGGGTATCAGATTCTCTGAGAAAATCAGGTCATGAAGACGATGACCGCTACCGAAGCATCACGGAACTTCGCTTCCGTGCTGGACAGTGCGGAACGCGGGGAAACCATTGTGATCACCCGTGGAGGCAAGCGTCTGGCCGTGCTGACTCCCGCGCCCAAGGCCACGGGACGGGCGGTGAAGGACGCTCTCCTGCGTCATGTCGGCACCCTTGATGACGCCTTCGAGGACGACGTGACGGCCACCCGTGATCTGCTGACGCTGGACGATCCGTGGAGCGACTGATCCTGGACACCGGCGTGCTGATCGCGATCGAGCGCCGGCAGGTCTCCCTCGATCAGGCGCTGGCCGACGACGACGATCCGGCGATCGCCGCCATCACAGCGGCGGAACTGCTCCAGGGGGTGGAACTGGCGGACGACACTAATCGGGTTGCCCGCCAGTCCTTCGTCGACACCGTCCTCGCCACCATCCCGGTCGAGGAGTACACCGTGGAGGTGGCCCGCGCGCACGCGCGGCTGCTCGCGCATGTCCGCAGGGCTGGCCAGCCCCGAGGTGCCCACGACCTGATCATCGCGGCCACCGCGCTGACCACCGCGCGTACCGTGGTCACCTACGACAAGCGAGCCCGCTTCGACGACCTTCCCGGAGTTCGGGTACGTCAGGTGTGACAGGCCGTTGGCAGACGGCCGAGGGTTTCGAGGCCGTTCCGGGCAGCCTCGCGAGGGCCCCCGCGCCGGTGGATCGCCGGTAGCCCGTCCACTCTCCGCGTTCCCGACCCTCGGGCCGGGCCGGTGTCTCCTCCTCCGCCGACGTCCTCGTTGACCGTCTCTGACTTCGTGGGGAAAACGGCTTTGTCGGAGACCGATGGGAGAAGGCCACCGGTCTCCGGCGCGGTGCTCTACGGAACCTGTCGCGCCGACCCGGCGCTGCTCGCGGACCGGGCGGCCGAAGCGGTCGCCGACGCTTACCGGCGACTGGCCGCCGAGCCCGTCATCCGTGACGAGGTCGACCGCCGCCTGCGCCTGCTGTACGCCGCGCCGTCGGCGAGCAGTGCCGCTCGAAGAACTCCGGCAGGTTCATGCCGAGTTGCGGCGCATGGTCCAGCAGGTCCCCGACGGTGCTCTGCGTGGCCGGCTGCTCGGCATGGCCAGCCGACTGGCTCAACCTCCGCCACGGCCTCGGTACCGGGCCCGCCCCTGGCACCCCGGGAACGCGACGTCCTGGCGCAGGTGGCACTGGGCTGCAGCAACGCCGAAGCCGGTCGCAAGCTCTCGCTGCGGCCCGAGACGGTCAAGTCGTATCTGCGCAGCGCGCTGCGCAAGCTGGGAGCGCGCGCCCGCTTCGAGGCGGTGGTCGCCCGCACGTCGATAGACGTTGCCTCCTCAGGGTGGGCGTAGTGGCCCCCCGGGCCGATGGGCGCCCAGCCATCGCCCGAGGACCTGCCTCACCGCCACCCGCCCTGGTCGTCCCGCGACCGACCCGTGCGTTTGTCAGGAGCCTGCAGCCACGCTCACGGTCAGATGCCTGTGCAACGAGGCCGGCCGTGCCCCTCTCAGGTGTGGCGCGGGCGAGGCAGCAAGGCGAACGCGCTCTCCGCTATCGAGGTCAGGCGGTCGGGGCCGTGGCCGTACGCGCCCACGACATCGCTCCCGCGGATGATCGTCAGCAGTAGGTACGCGAGGTCGTCGGGATCCGCGTCGGGGTCGATGTCGCCGTTGCGCTGCGCCGCTTGCACGCATTCGGCCACCGCCGCCCGGACCACGGAGAAGCAGTCGTTGGCCAGGCGTTTCACCTCGGGGTCGGAGGCGCCGATCTCCAGGGCCATCTTGGCGGCGAAGCAGGCCGCCCCCGCCCGGTCGGAGGCGGGGGGTACGTCCGCGGCGAGTGGTACCCCGTGGACGGCGCGGAGCAAGTACTGGTGCAGTCGTTCCAGGGCGCCCTCGTCCGGTCCGGCGAGCATCTTGCGCGGACCCTGCGCCAGCCGGGCGAAGTAGCCGGTCATCGCCTGCAGCAGCACGCCGTGCTTGCCGTCGAACGCGGCGTAGAGGCTGCCGCGGCCCAGGCCGGTGGCGGCGCTGATGTCGTCGACGCTCGTGCCGTTGTAGCCCGAGGTGCGGAACTGCCGCTCGGCGGCATGGAGGACGTGGTCGCGGTCAAAGCTTCGTGGTCTCGCCATACAAAGACCGTAAAGCGGACCCACCCTTCTTGACAACTCAGTACAGAACTGCCTAGGTTTCGGACTGTTCAGTAAACAACCGTCCTGAGCTCGCCGGACAGGCTTGGTCCGGGCTTGCAGGACCGGTGCGGACGATGTCGGCCTCAGCGCGGGCGACCCCGCACAGCGCCCGGCGAAGTCATGCCCACAACCGAAGGAACCACCATGCAGACAGTTCCCCGAGTGGCCCTCGTGACGGGCGCCTCCTCCGGGATCGGGCGGGCGGCGGCGCTCGCCCTGGTGGGCGCCGGCTTCGCGGTGGTCGGCACGAGCCGCAACGCGGTGAACGCCGAGCCGCTCGCCGGGGTGACGTTCCTCGATCTCGACGTGGCAAGCGACAAGTCGGTCCGCGCCCTCGTCGGAGAGGTGATCGATCGGTTCGGCCGGATCGACGTCCTGGTCAACAACGCGGGCGTGGGCGCGGTCGGCGCCGGCGAGGAGAGCTCGATCCACCAGGCCACGGAGGTCTTCGATATCAACGTCTTCGGCGTGATGCGGATGGCAAACGCAGTGTTGCCCCTCATGCGTGCCCAGGGCAGTGGCCGCGTGGTCAACGTCTCCTCGGTACTCGGTCTGATCCCGGCCCCCTTCATGGCCGTCTACGCGGCCACCAAGCATGCGGTCGAGGGCTACTCCGAGTCCGTCGATCACGAACTGCGCGAGCACGGCGTCCGGATGCTGCTGGTCGAGCCGGCCTACACCAGCACGAGTTTCGAGGCGAGCAGCATGGCACCCGACTCGCCCCTGCCGGTCTACGCCGCGCAGCGGGAGGTCTCCCGAGACGTGCTGGCCACAGCCGTGCGCAACGCCGACGCCCCGGACGTTGTCGCGAAGGTGATCGTCGCGGCCGCCACCGATTCGAAGCCCAAGCTCCGGTACACCGCCGGCTCGATGGCCAAACGCGTCAGCGTCCTGCGCCGGATCGTGCCCTCGCGCGCCTTCGACAGACAGATCCGCAAGCTCAACCGACTGGCCGGCTGACCCGGCAGTACGGGGCGGCGCCCGAGGAGACGCACATGTCCGAATCAGAGACACCGAAGCCGGCACCAGCATCTCTCGTCCGACCACTCCTGGACGCTGCGCGGACCGTCATCATGACCGTGGACGACGATCCCGGGGTGTCCCGGGCCGTCGCCCGTGACCTGCGGCGGCGCTACGGCGCCTCGTACCGGATCGTGCGCGCGGAGTCCGGCGAGTCCGCGCTGGAGGCGCTGCGGGAGCTGAAGCTGCGCGGTGATCTGGTCGCGGTGATCCTGGCCGACTACCGGATGCCGCAGATGAACGGCATCGAGTTCCTGGAACAGGCCCTGGACGTCTATCCGGGCGCCCGGCGCGTGCTGCTGACCGCGTACGCGGACTCGAACGCGGCGATCGACGCGATCAACGTCGTCGACCTCGACCACTACCTCCTCAAGCCGTGGGACCCGCCGGAGGAGAAGCTCTACCCGGTGCTCGACGACCTGCTCGAGGCGTGGCGGTGCAGTGACTTCCGGCCGATGCCGAGCACCAAGGTGGTCGGGCACCGCTGGTCGGCTCGTTCCTCGGACGTACGGGAGTTCCTGGCTCGCAACCAGGTGCCGTACCGCTGGTACTCCACCGACGAGCCTGAGGGGCAGCGGCTGCTGGCGGCCGCGGGGCAGGACGGGCAGCGGCTGCCGGTGGTGATCACGGCGGACGGTACGGCGCTCGTCGAGCCGGAGGTGCCCGACCTGGCCGCACACGTGGGGCTGGCGACGACACCCACGGCCGACTTCTACGACCTGGTCGTCATCGGCGGCGGCCCGGCCGGGCTCGGCGCGGCCGTGTACGGGGCCTCGGAGGGCCTGCGTACGGTGCTCGTGGAGCGGTCGGCGACCGGCGGGCAGGCCGGGCAGAGTTCACGGATCGAGAACTATCTGGGCTTCCCGGACGGGGTGTCCGGCGGCCAGCTCACCGACCGGGCGCGACGCCAGGCCACGAAGTTCGGCGCCGAGATCCTCTCCGCGCGGGAGGTGACCGGTCTGGAGAGCAGCGGGGCGGCCCGGCTCGTACGGTTCGCGGACGGGTCGCAGATCGCGGCGCACAGCGTGATCCTGGCGACCGGTGTGTCGTACCGGCAGCTGGAGGCGCCGGGTGCCGACGAGTTGTCGGGCCGCGGGGTGTTCTACGGGTCCGCGCTCACCGAGGCCGCCGCCTGCCAGGGCCACGACGTGTACATCGTCGGCGGCGCCAACTCGGCCGGGCAGGCGGCGATGTACCTGTCGCGGGGCGCCAAGTCGGTGACGCTGCTGGTGCGCGGAGCGGACCTCACCGCGTCGATGTCGCACTATCTGATCCAGCAGATCGCCGAGTTGCCGAACATCTTCGTACGGGCCCACACGGTCGTCGAGGCCGCGCACGGCGAAAACCAACTGGAACAGCTGACGTTGCGCGACACGACGAGCGGTCAGACCGAACTGGTCGACGCGCAGTGGCTGTTCGTGTTCATCGGCGCGGCCCCGCTGACCGACTGGCTGGAGGGCACGGTGTCGCGGGACGAGCGCGGGTTCATCCTCGCCGGACCCGACCTGACCGCCGACGGGCGGCCGCCGGTGGGCTGGGAGCTGGACCGGCCGCCGTACCACCTGGAGACCAACATCCCCGGCGTGTTCGTCGCCGGGGACGCGCGCGCGGAGTCCGCCAAGCGGGTCGCGTCCGCCGTCGGAGAGGGAGCCATGGCCGTGATGCTCGTACACCGGTATCTGGAGCAGTCGTGACCGGGCGGCTGATGCCGTGCAGCGCGGCGGAGATCAGTTCGCTGTTTCTGTTCGAGAAGCTCAGCGCCGAGCAGATTGACAGGCTGTGCAGCGCGGGCCGGGTCGAACTGTTCGACCCGGGGTCGGTGTTCGCCGAAGGTGACCCGGCGGCCGACTTCTACGTGATGATCGAGGGCACGCTCGTCATGTCGCGCCGGGTGGGCAGCGACGACATCGAGGTGAGCCGCACGTCCCAGCCAGGGGTGTACGCGGGGGCCGTGATGGCGTTCGTCGGGGAAGGGAAACCGCAGCGGTACATCAACTCGGTGCGGGTGACCGAGCCGACGCGGTTCTTCGTCCTGCCCGCCGAATCGTTCGCGAACGTCATGCACGAGTGGTTTCCGATGGCGGTCCATCTCCTGGAGGGGCTCGCCCTCGGTTCGCAGACCTTTCAGCGGGCCGTCGGGCAGCGCGAACGGCTGCTGGCGCTGGGCTCGTTGTCCGCGGGTCTCACCCATGAGCTCAACAACCCGGCCGCGGCGGCCGTACGGGCCACCTCGTCGCTCAGGGATCGGGTCGCGCACATGCGCAACAAGCTCGGCGTCATCGCCTCGGGCCCCTACCACGGCGACGCCCTCAAGGCCCTGGTCAACCTCCAGGAGCGTACGGCCGAGCGGGTCTCCAAGGCGCCGCCACTGAGCCCGCTCGAAGCGTCCGACCGGGAGGACGAACTCGCCGACTGGCTCGACGACCACGGTGTCCAGAGCGGCTGGCAGATCGCGCCGACCTTCGTACAGGGCGGTCTCGACGTCGACTGGCTGGAGCAGATCGCGACGGCCGTCGACGAGCAGGAAATCCTGCAGAGTGCCATCGAGTGCCTCAACTACACGGTCGAGACCGAGCTGTTGATGTCCGAGATCGAGGACTCCACCACCCGTATCTCGCACCTCGTCGACGCCGCCAAGCAGTACTCGCAGCTGGACCGCGCCCCCTACCAGGTCGCCGATGTCCACGAACTCCTCGACAGCACGCTGCTGATGCTGTCGGGCAAGATCGGTCCCCAGGTCAAGGTCGTGAAGGAGTACGACCGTTCGGTGCCGAGGATTCCGGCCTATCCGGCCGAACTGAACCAGGTGTGGACCAACCTGATCGACAACGCCGTCTTCGCCATCAACAGCGCGGGCGGCGAAGGGACGTTGACCGTACGCACCGCTGTGGTGCACGACCGGCTGCTCGTGGAGTTCCAGGACACCGGACCCGGAGTGCCGCCGGACATCCGGGGCCGGATCTTCGACCCGTTCTTCACCACCAAGCCGGTGGGCGAGGGCACGGGGCTGGGGCTCGACATCTCCTGGCGGATCGTCGTCAACAAGCACCACGGTGACCTGAAAGTCGAGTCCGTACCCGGCGACACCCGCTTCCAGGTGCTGCTTCCCCTCACCGCCACCGACCCTGACATCGAGCCCGACACCGTCTCCGACCCGGCTCAGGAGCCCTCATGACCAAGGACACCGGAATCGAGCGCAGCGGGGGAGACGTCGGCCAGGACGTCGACTCCAGAGCGCAGGCGGCGCTCTCTGAGACAGGACACTTCGGGCGACCGCACCTCTTTGCACCTGATCAACTTCACAGACCAGCGAAATAAGTTGAATGCCAGTATTGCGGCATTCTCCTCGCCGGAGAGGACAGAACCATGGAACGCAACGAGTCTCCCGACGCGACGTACGCGAGAACCTGGAGCAACGGCCGCGGCGAGGTGCGGTTCTTCACCCGGGCCGCCGGCTCGCGGCTGCGCTACTACACCGTGGGCACCGGCCCCGCCCTCGTTCTGATGCACACCGTGCGCGGCCAGCTCGACTACTTCCAGCGGGTGATCCCGCTGTTGTGGGACCACTACACGGTCTACGCGCTGGATCTGCCCGGGATGGGATGGTCCGACATCGTCCCCGGCGCACAGTACGAGGAGCCGCAGCTGCGGGCCGCGGTAGTCGAATTCGTCAGCGGACTGGACCTTCACGACGTCACCCTGTCGGGCGAATCGCTCGGGGGAGCCCTGTCCCTGTCGGCATCGATCGACCTGAAGGACCGGGTCAGCCGGGTCGTGGCGTTCAACAGCTACGACTACCCCCAGGGCGGGGAGCGGGGGAACTGGATCGCCCGCGTCATCATCTCCAGCGTGCGGATGCCCGTGCTGGGCCCCTTCTTCGCCACCCAAGAGCCGCGGCCCGTCTTTCGGGCAATTCTGCAGGGCGGCTACGTCGACAAGACCAAGCTGCCCGAGGACTTCATCACCGAGCTACTGAGGAGCGGCCGCCGCAAGGGCTACGACAAGGTGTCCCGAGGGATCTTCCGCAGCCTCAAGGGATTCGACCGGGCCCGCGAACGCTACCCGCGCGTGTCGGCACCCGTCACCCTTGTTTACAGCGAGAACGACTGGTCCCGGCCCGCCGAACGAGACCGCGTGGCCAACGCGCTGGCGGACGTCCACCGCATCACCGTGCCCCGTACCGGACACTTCTCCGCCTTGGAGCGTCCCGACGAGATGGCGCGGATCCTGCTCGACGCGGCCTGACCTGACCCGGCAGCTGTCGGCACCCGCCGCCCATCCCCGTCAGGACATGAGGAAGTGCCATGACTCAGGCCGTCCCCCACCTCGTCAACCGCCTTGTCATCGACACCGACGACTCCTTCGATGACGTCCGTCGGCGCTACGAATCGCTGGTACCCGCCATCGATTTCGCCGAACTCGTCGAAGTGATCGCAACAGGTGACCTCGCACGGGTGCAGGCATACACCGCAGACCGCACACCCCATTCCTTCGCCGTCTTCTGGACCCTGGACCCGATGCCGGTGATGCGGCTTTCGGGACATCAACACCGCGCCGTCACCTACATGATGGGAAACAACGTCATCGCGGAAACCATGTTCCGGCACGACCCCGGCATCATCCTGTACGCCCCGCTGCGCACCGCGATCTACGAGACCGCCTCCGGCCGCGTGCAGTTCAGCATCGACCAACCGTCGAGCAAATTCGCCAGCTTCGGCGATCCCCGCATTGCCGAGGTCGGAGCACAACTCGACGCCAAAGTCGCTGAACTGCTCCGCCTCATGACACTGCCGGTACCACCGGAGCTGACCACGGCCTGACCCTTGGCACTCCAGCACCGTTTCGCTGTCTGACCTGGTCAGAGGCATCGTCGGGAGTGTGGTGGGCTGGTGGCCCGTCAGGGACGGTCTTGCCGGACCGCCCCTCCGATGAGAGGCATCGCCGCCGGCACAGCCTGCTCGGGTAGGACCGCCCCATTGCTGCGGGGATCCCCCCACAACCGTGCGAGCCCGTTGTCCGAGCACACGGCTCAGGCGAACTGACCTGGGGCGGGGCGCCGAGTTCGGCCATGTCGCCTTCGCTGACGCCGGGCTGAATGACACGCGGTGCAGGGGCTGGCTGCGCTGCGTGACTGACAAGGTCCTCGGAGGCGGCAACGGGCCCGAAGCCGTCGAGCGGTTCGGGCTGCTGCCCGGCGGCATGCTCACCGCATGGCGTCGTGGCGGTGGGTGATGTACGTGAACGCCGCCCTCGCGGCCCCGCCCTGATCGGTGCATTGCTGCTGCCGTTGTGGTGAGCGAGGGTCGACCTGCCATACTTGACAACTTAGTACAGAACCGCTTAGGTTTCTGACTGTTCAGTACACAACGGTCCTGAGCTCACCGGACAGGCTGCGAGCACGCCTGGCGTTGCGATGCCCTCCAGGCCGACAAGGCACGGTCTGATCCTCGCGATCCTGGCGACGGCGTTCATCGACGTACTGGATCTGTACATCACGAACGACCCCAGCAACCGGGGCCGGACTCTTCACAACAGCCCAAGACGGTCGCCGCCCGCATCCTGCGCTTCCTGAACGGCTGCCCCCTCCAACCACCCAGAACTCGAAGGATTGACCGAACCATGACTGATCAGGAAAGGCAGGAGGCCGTGGCTGCGGCGACTCCTCCGTACGCGAGCGACGCTCTGCCCGAGGGGGCCGTCGACGCGGTGGTGATCGGCGGGGGCGCCGCGGGGCTGAACGGTGCACTGATCCTCGCCCGCTCCCGCCGCTCGGTCGTCGTGATCGACAGCGGCTCCCCGCGCAACGCGCCCGCGGAGGCCGTGCACGGCCTCATCGCCCTGGACGGCACCCCGCCGTCCGAGATCCTTCGACGGGGCCGGGAGCAGGTGCGCCAGTACGGCGGACGCGTCGTGTTCGGTGAGGTGGTCTCGGCCGAGTCCGCCGCCCCGTCGGCGGACGGGGACCTGAGGTTCACCGTCACCCTGGCCGACGGCCGCAGCATCACCGCCCGCCGCGTCCTGGTGGCCACCGGCCTGAAGGATGTGCTGCCCGAGGTGCCCGGCCTCGCCGAGCACTGGGGACACAGCGTGGTGCACTGCCCGTACTGCCACGGCTGGGAGGTGCGCGATGAACCCATCGGCATCCTCGCCACCGGCCCGGCCTCCATCGGCCACGCGTATCTGTTCCGCCAGCTGACCGAGGACCTGACCTACTTCACCCACGGCACCGACCTGGACGAGGACAGCCGCGCCCGCTTCGCCGCCCGCGGCATCCGCGTCATCGACACCCCGGTCACCGAGGTCGTCGACGACGCCGACGGTGCCCTCGCCGGAGTGCGCCTGGCCGACGGCCAGGTCGTGGCCCGCCGCGTCCTCGCGGTCGCCCCGCAGATGCAGGCCCGCACCCATGGCCTGGAAGGTCTGGGCCTGCCGGTGCAGGACCTGCCGACGGGCCGCACTTTCGCCTCCGGTATCGACGGCACCACCGAGGTGCCGGGTGTGTGGGTGGCCGGCAACGTCACCGATCCGGTTGCCCAGGTCGGGGCCTCCGCAGCGGCCGGCGCGCTGGCCGGCATCGACATCAACAAGGTGCTGGCCATCGCGGACACCGATGCGGCCCTCCAGGGGATCGGCGAGGGAAGCCGACAAGAGGCCACAGGATGATCTTGAAGCCCGGAGATCTCAGCCCGTCATCCGCTCGCCGCACGGGCAGTCAAGTGATTCCGCTCGTCCGCCCCGTCCCTCTCAGGAGCTACTGATGTCCTTCCTTGTGAACACCCCCGTGGAGAAAAAGACCGGGCCTTACGCGCGGCGCTGGTGGGCGCTGCTCGTGCTGTGCCTGAGCCTGCTGATCACGGTGATGGCGAACACGTCACTGATCGTCGCCGCCCCCGACATGACCACCGACCTGGGCCTGAGCAGTAGTGATCTGCAGTGGGTCGTCGACAGCTACACCGTTCCGTACGCGGCGCTGATGCTGGTGCTGGGCGCGATCGGCGACAAGTACAGCCGGCGCGGCGCGCTGGTGCTGGGTCTGCTGATCTTCGCCGGCGGTTCGGTGATGGGGAGCCTGGTCGACGAGACCTCGCTGGTCATCGTGGCCCGCGCGATCATGGGTGTCGGTGCCGCGGTCGTGATGCCGGCCACGCTGTCCCTGGTGGTCGCGACCTTCCCTCGCAGCGAGCGGGCCAAGGCCATCACCGCCTGGGCCGCGACCTCCGGGGTGGCGGTAGCCGTCGGCCCGCTGGTCTCCGGCTGGCTGCTGGAGGACCACGCCTGGGGCTCGACCTTCCTGATCAACGTGCCGGTCGCCCTCCTCGCCGTGGTCGGCGCGCTCGCCCTGGTACCGCCGTCCAAGGCGGAGGGCATGGGCCGGATCGACTACGTCGGTGGTCTGCTGTCGATCGTCACCGTCGGCTCCCTGATCTACGCCGCCATCGAGGGCCCGCACGCCGGCTGGGGCGTCGGCCCCGTCGTTGCCGCCGTGGTCGCCGGCGTCGGTCTGCTTGCCTTCGTCGCCTGGGAGCTGCGGCACCCGCACCCGATGCTGGACGTCCGAAAGTTCGCGCTGCGGCCCTTCACCGGTTCGATGCTCGCGGTGATGTTCTTCTTCTTCGGTATGTTCGCCGTGCTCTACTACGCGACGCAGTTCCTGCAGTTCGTCCTCGGCTACGGCGCCCTGGACACGGGTCTACGGCTGCTGCCGCTGGGCGGGGCGGTGTTCCTCGGGTCCGCGGTGACCGGGGTGCTCGCCCCGAAGCTGGGGGTGAGGGTGATGGCCGTGACCGGCATGGCCATCGGCACGGCGGGCATGTTCCTGCTCACCCAGATCGACAAAGGGTCGACGTACGGGGACTTCCTGGTGCCGCTGATGATGCTGGGCCTCGCGCTCGGACTGGCCATCTCCCCGGCCACCGACACGATCATGGGCTCCTTCCCCGAGTCCGAGCTGGGCGTCGGCGGCGGTGTCAACGACACCGCGCTGGAGCTGGGCGGGGCGCTGGGCATCGCGGTGCTGGGCTCGCTGCTGGGCACGGCATACCGGGACGAGCTGACCGACCTGGTGGGCAACCGGCTCCCGGCGGAGGCGATGCAGACCGCCAAGGACTCGGTCGGCGCCGGCCTGGCAGTCGCGCAGCGGGTCGCGCAGGATCCCTCCGTCGGGCCCCAGCAGGCCCAGGCCGCCGTGGACGCCGTCCACCAGGCATTCGCCCACGGAGTCGCCCAGACCAGCCTCATCGGCGGGATCATCATGGCCGCCGGAACACTGATCGTCCTCGCGGTCCTGCCGGGCCGGCGCGGGTTCGCGGGGAAGAGCGCCGAGCCGGGGGCCGGGACGGCGGCGAGCGAGGCGGCGACTGTGCGGGAGCACACCGGGTCCCCCCGCTAGATCGCCGGCGGGGCGTCCACCGGATCGACGGGGACGCGCCCGCCCGCCGGAGCGAGTGGCACCGCCTCCGCCGGATCACCCGCCGGGCGCGTCGGCCAGGAGCCCGGCGGCGCGAGACGCGCAGGGCGCGGGCGTGGTCCACGGTCCACGGCCACGGATACCCCTCGGTGCCGGCGCGGGGTATGCGCGGTGGTGGAAGGCGAATCCGCTGCTCGCGCGTCCAAGGCCCATTGCCGAGCTGGAGCGATCGCCTCGGAAGCCGGCTTCACGTGTCCGTCCAGAACGCGTTCTGGACGCAGGTTGGACACAAGGATCGGAAAAGACTGACAAGGGTCGAGAAGGACTGAGCTGCCAAACCGCGTCTGACCTGGGAAAACGGCCAAGATGAGCATTGATCGACAAGGGCCGCCAAGATCCTCGAAGGACTCATAATCCGTCGGCCGTGGGTTCGAGTCCCACCCGCCCCACTGTGCAGGTCCCTGACCTGCGGAAACGTTCCTTTTTGCGTGTCGGAGCGTCAACTTTTCCTGAACGGACTGGATCCGCTGCTCATGGGTTTGGAGTCGGGCGGTGCTCGGGGGACTCCAACCCCTCTGACCTGCGGCTGAGTAGATGATCGAGGGCGTCGCTCGCGAGGAGGAAACGGCCCCGATGGGTTACTCGGCCCTCTCTCGTATGGACCCCCGCGGTGACCGGGGCAAGCCGGGCAGCGGCTGCTTTGCGGGCCGCTCAGGCGCAGGCGCAGCCTGCGCTGATGATCCGGTCGTACGGGGTGGACCTGCTGCGGTGGCAGCGGTTCCTGACGGCCAGGAGTTCTCCAGGGGAGCGACTGTGGCGCGAGGCCGGCCGAGGGGGCTTCATGCAGATCAGCGCCGGTGCCGTTGACGCCAACAGGTGCAACAGGTGTCGTGGTATGGCCAGTTCAGGTGAAGTCTGTGCTGCAGCGGGCCAGGCAGGCCCATTCCGGGTGCGATACGAACGTGTGGCGATCTGTCACAGCGGTTCCTGCACTCATCGGTTGGCCCCCGCGCGGCAGACGGGACCGGGCTGCGGGCCCGTCACCGGTGCTGCGCCACGCCCAGCTCGTCGGTGTACCGGGCGAGGGCGTCCTCGGCTGTGGGGACGGGGCCGAACAGCTGCTCCTGGCGGCGGGGGTCGGCGACGTAGCGGCCGCTGTCGAACCAGCCGAACATCGCGGCCATGTCCTTGACCAGGGGCATGAAGCGGCCGGCGGTGGCTCCCGCGGCGCGGGCGACGGTGGAGGGGACGGCCCACACCTTGATCTTCTTTCCGGCTCGGTTGCCCATCAGGTCGGCCATCTCGCGCATGCTGACCGGACGGTCCCAGCCGATATCGATGCGCTCACCGTTGTCTGCCTCGGCGTCGACGGCGGCAGCCAGGTACGCCGCGAGATCGGAGGTGTGGACGAAGGTCAGCGGGACGGTGGTCTTGCCGATCCACGTCAGGCGGCCCTTGTCGATCGGGTTGCCCGCCATGGTCGCGATCTGGTCGAGGAAGGCTCCCGGGCGCAGTGCGACGAACGGGACGCCGAGCTGTTCGAGCTTGTCCTCGGCGATCTTCTTGTGCCAGAAGTGCGGGACGTGGGGCGTCTGGTCGCTGGTGAGGATGCTGGTCAGGACGAACCGCCGGATGCCGGTGCGGTGGGCGGCCTCGGCGAGGTTGGCATTGCCGACGGTGTCGATGTCGTACGCGTTCTTGCCACCGCGGGTGTAGCCGGCAGCGGTGGTGATGACGGCATCGGCGCCGTTCATGGCGGCGACGAGCGAGCCGAGGTCGAGCATGTCGCCGCGGGCGATCTCGACACCCCGCCTTTCGTGCCTGCTCGCGTCGGTGGTCGGCCGGACCAGGGCGCGGACGCTCTTACCGCGCCCCAGCAGTTCGTCGACGACCTTGCCCCCAAGGGAACCGGTCGCGCCGACGACGAGGACGGGGAGTGTGGTGGCCACGGGAGTCTCACTTTCCATCAGGTCAGGAGTGGGGGGATTAGGTGAGGGGGAATTAGGTGAGCGAGGCAGTGGTGGCCGCGGACGGGGGCGCCGTCGGCCCAGGCCGCTCAGGGGCTGGCCTGTGGTGGGGGGATCCGCGGCGCGGGTCACCGCCGGCCTGCAGGAGCCGGCCGAGGTCCAAGGCGCCCCGAACGCGGGTGATGCGCCCGTCCTCGATGTGCGGCCGGCCGACGACAGGGAAGCGCTCCCCGTCCCTGCGGGGTGTTGCCCTGCCCCGGATGAGTCCCGTCCTGCCTCCACCGGGACAGCTCGCGCTTGCCCCGGATGTCGAGCCCCCGCTCAGCGCCGTTCTCCCTGACATACGGGGGCGAGCGGGGGTACTACCGCCACATCCGCCGGCTCGGCTCACCGGGCTTTTCCGACAGTTGGGGGAGTTACTCGGAATCTTCCCGTGGAACAGCGCGGCCGTTGATCGCGTCTGCGATGGCGTAGGCGGTGCGGACGAAGGACTCTGCCTGCTGCGCCGACAGGTTCTCCGCGGAGGTCTCCTCCAGGGCCCGCCACATGGCTGCCAGGGGCTCGCGCATGGCACGGCCCTTGTCGGTGAGGTGGACGACCATGACGCGCCGGTCGTGTGCGGCCGGCTCGCGCACGAGCAGGCCGGCATCCTGCATGCGGCGTAGGGACTTGGAGACGGTGGAGTGGTCCAGGCCGACGCTTTCGAGCAGTTCGGACTGGGTCTGGCCGTCCCGGTCGAGGAGTTGCATGAGCAGCAGTTCCTGTCCGGGATGCAGGTCCATCTCGCGGAGCATGGCGGCGGCGCGGGCGCGGTGGGCGCGGGCGAGCTGGAAGATCGCGTAACTCATCGGCCCCTCGATGGCCGTAGAGGGGATGCGGTGGGTGGAGGCGGGCATGATGCGGTTCCTCAGACGGTGTGGGTGGGGTAGTCGGTGTAGCCGGCCACTCCGCCGCCGTAGAAGGTCGCCGGGTCGGGGGTGTTCAGCGGCGCGTCAGAGCGTAGCCGCTCGACCAGGTCCGGGTTGGCGAGCGCGAGGGCGCCGACGGAGACAAGGTCGGCCGTGCCGTTGTCGACGTCCTTGGCGCGGGTGGGCAGGTCGGTGCCGGCCCGGTTGAGGATCAGCGTGGTCGGCCACAGCGCGCGCAGGGTGCCCAGCAGCGCCTCGTCCCCCGCGTGCAGCACGTGGAGGTAGGCGAGGCCGAGCGGCCTCAGGGCGCGCAGGAGCGCCGGATACAGCTCGGCGGTGTCGGACTCGGCGATGTCGTTGTAGGGGTTGCCGGGGGAGATACGGATGCCGGTGCGCTCGGCGCCGATCTCGTCGGCCACGGCAGCGGCGACCTCGACGGCGAAGCGGATGCGGTTGTCGATGGAGCCGCCGTAGCGGTCGGTGCGCTGGTTGGTGTTGTCGGCGAGGAACTGGTGCACCAGGTAGCCGTTGGCGCCGTGGATCTCCACGCCGTCGGCGCCCGCCGAGACGGCTGCCGCTGCGGCGCGGCGGAAGTCGTCGACGGTCGCCGCGACCTCCTGCGTCGAGAGAGCACGGGGCACGGGCATCTCCTGGGGCCCGGACGCGGTGAACATCGCGCCCTGCGGCTGGATCGCCGAAGGGGCGACCGGCTGACGGCCGTGCGGGGTGTTGTCGGGGTGGGCGATACGTCCGGTGTGCATCAGCTGGATGACGATCCGGCCGTCGGCCTCGTGCACGGCGTCGGTGACCTTGCGCCACCCGGCGATCTGCTCGTCATTGTGGATGCCGGGGGTGAGGAGGTAGCCCTGGCCGTCGGAGGAGGGCTGGGTGCCCTCGGTGATGATGAGCGCGTGCGAGGCCCGCTGGGCGTAGTACTCGGCGTTCAGCTCGGTCGGTACGCCTTCGGGTGTGGAGCGGTCGCGGGTCATGGGGGCCATGACCAGGCGGTGCGGGAGGGAGATGTCACCGACGGTGGTCGTTGTCCACAGGGCGTTCAGCATGAGGGGTCCTTCGGTTCGGTGATGATCGAAACAGGGGGAAAGGCCGGCGTGATCAGTCGACGGTGAGGACGAGCTTGCCCCGGACATGCCCGGCGTCGCTGACCTGCTGGGCCGTGGCGGCCCGGTCGAGCGGGGAGGCGGTGACGGTGGTGACGATCTTGCCGGTCGCGGCGTCCTGGGCCAGCGCGGCCAGGCCGGCGGCGGAGCGTTCCCGGCCACCGCTGGAGAAGGTGATGCCGAGCTGGTGCGCGCGGAAGTCGGCGATGGTGACGATGCGCTCGGTGCCGCCCCGCAGGGTGATGGAGTCCTCCAGGGCTCCCTTCCCGGCAAGGTCGAACACCGCGTCCACGCCGTCGGGGGCGAGTGCCCGGACCCGCTCGACCAGGCCCTCGCCGTAGAGGGTGGCGGTGGCACCGAGCGAGGTGAGGTAGTCCTGGTTGGCGGGGCCGGCGGTGGCGATGACACGCGCTCCGCGGGCCGTGGCCAGCTGGACCGCCAGGGTGCCGACCGCTCCGGCCGCGCCGTGCATCAGTACGGTCTCCCCGGCGGTGACGCCGAGCAGGTCAAGGACCCGCTCGGCCGTCTCGCCCGCCACCGGCAGCGCTACCGCGTGCTGCCAGTCGAGGCCGGCGGGCTTGGGGACGACGGTGGTGGCCAGCGCGTACTCGGCGTACGAGCCGGTGTCCGACCAGCCCAGCACCTCGTCGCCCACCTTCACGTCCTGCACGCCTTCACCCAGGGCGTCCACCACGCCGGCGAGCTCGCCACCGGGGACGGCGGGGAGCGGCGTGGGGAACGTGGCCTCCATGGCCCCGGAGCGGATCTTGCCGTCCAGCGCGTTCAGCCCGGCCGCCTTGACGCGGACGCGGATCTGCCCGGAGCCGGGCTGCGGGACCTCGATGTCCGCCTCGTGCAGCACTTCCGTGCCGCCGAAACGGTCGAACAGGATGGCTCTCATGACGACTCCTCTCGTGCCACCACCCATTTAGGTGGCTGGACACATAATCAACGTAACAGCAAACATGTGGCTAGCCAAGTATTTGCTGTCGATGTCGAAAAGGATCAGATCCAGAAGAGTGCAGCCAGGTCGACGCCCCTGCTGCCTGCGTCGAGGCGCTCGGCGGCAAGTCGAAGATCGTCGCCGGCTTCGGTGATGAGACCTACGTCCTCGGCGAAGGTCCTGCGGGTCAAGAACACCTGGTGCTTCACCCTCGGTCACGCCACGGCTCACACCCCCGCCGCAGCCGCCCTCTGGGACGAGATCAACACCCACTCCGTCTCTCTCGTGAATCGGGCGCAACGCGAGGGGCTGCTCGCCCCGGACGTCGACCCGGAGTGGACGCGGCAGGCGTACTACGCCCTCCTGGGCGAAGCCATCAACAGGTCCGGCGCGGAGCAGGGCCCTGCCGCACAGGACCCGGACGGACAGGACCTGGATGCACTGGCCACGCTCGTCATCGACACCCTCCTGCATGGCACGGGGCCGCGCGGCTGAGTCGCAGCGGCTCGAACGAAGACGAGCGCCGTTTGCAGGATATGGAGCGCGAGAACGGACAGTTCTTGCTTGTCACGGTCAGGGCCTGGGCAGCATCAGGTCCGGCATCTGCGGGTGCCGCAGGTGCTGCCCGCCGTCGTATGTCACAGGCTGTGACTACGGCGAGAGGAGCCCGGATGCCGCCTCAGGGGCGGGGAAGAGTGTCCAGGAACCTGTGGAGGGACGACGTCATGCTCTCCACGAAGGAGTCACGGGTCCGCTCGGGGACCAGGTCCAGGGACAAGTACGGGTTGAGGTCCTCCAGCTCGACGAGAAGCAGGTCGCCGTCCTCGGTGCGGCAGGCGTCTACGCGCTGGATGCCGTGGTCGAGGGTGTTCCAGTCGATGAAGCGCCGGGCGAAGGCGAGGTCGGCGTCGGTGGGCTCGTAGGGTTCGAGGACCCAGCGCCGTTCGGGGTCGGGGGCGTGGAGGGCGTACTGGAAGGCGTCGTCGACGTAGTAGAAGGACACCTCGTAGCGGAAGTCGACGCGCGGTTGGACGAGGATGTCGCCGTAGGCGAGGTCGTCCAGTTGCCTCCGGGGTACGAAGGTCAGGCCGATGGAGTCCGCGCCTGCCTTCGGCTTGACCGCGTACTGGCCGGCCTCGGGCAGCAGGTGCAGGTCCTCGGGCCCGTCGATGGTGGGGATGACCGGGTATCCGGCAGCGGTCAGATCCAGCAGGTACTGCTTGCCGGCCATGTCGCCCCGGCCGGACAGCGGGTTGTAGATCCGGGTGCCGCGGGCTGTGGCCTGTTCCCGGAAAGCGTCGTACTCCTTCTGGTAGTGCAGTACAGGTCCGCTGTTGCGGACCACGACCCCGTCGAAGGCGTCCATCAGCGCGGCGGCATCCAGCGGGTGGCACAGGGCGATGTCGAAGGCGTCCCGCAGCCGGGAGGTCAGGAAGATGTCCTCGTCGCAGTAGCGCCGCCCCCGGGCCTGGTACGCGAGGTCGGTCACGAACAGAACTTTGCGGCGGTCGGGCATCGCGGATCTCCTCGGGTCGTGCAAGGAATCTACAGGGGCGCGGGTGTGCGACCGGGCTCGGCGTCGGGTGCACAGCGTCCGTGTGCGGCGCGATCCGTAGCTGTCGTCGATCCCGTCGTCTGCCGACAGGCGTCGCACCCATTCAGAAACGTTCTGACTCGCTGGAACGTTCTGATCCCCCGGGCCGCTGTCCGGCCGTTCCCGCCAACGCCGGGGCGCTGGTGCCGTGTTGTGCTGTCGGTGTGCTGTGAAGAGGGGGCCTCAGTGCCGGCATTGCGCGTACCCTCGCGCCCAAGGAGGGCGCCATGGCCGGGCACGCGAAACCGATCAGGATGTGGTGGCTGGTCACGCTGACCGCCGTGACCATGGCGGTCATAGCCGTCGTTCTCGTGCTCCAGGCCGACTCCGGTGAGGCGACCTCGCCCAGGCCGACCGATCCTCCCTCGGCCACCTCGCCCAGGCCGACCGATCCTCCCTCGGCCACCTCGTCCGTCCTCGGGTAGGGCAGTTCTCAGCCCGCTTCTTCGCGCAGCCCGTCGCGCAGGCGGCGCAGGTCGTCGGCGTGGCGGCCCAGGCCGTTGAGGCGCAGGCGGGTGGCCTCGGTGCGGGGGTCGGGGCGGAGCGTGAAGGCCAGGTCGAGGGACTCGCGCAGCATCCAGAGGTCGTAGGCGAGCAGCCGTGCCGCGTGGGCCTGGGCCCGCAGCAGGTCCGGGTCGCTGAGTTCGAGGTCCTGCAGGCGGGTGCGCAGGCGGTGCAGGGTGCTGCTCTGGCGGCTGCACATGCGTGCCGTCTGACGGGAGACGGGACCCGGGTCCCCGCAGGCGGCCACCGCCGCGTCGGCCGGTGTCTGGGCGGCCACCGCCTCGTCCAGGACGGCGACCAGGGCGAGCAACTGGGCCCGGTGCGAGGGGCGGGCGGGGGCCGGACGGTGCTGGAGGCGGCTGAGCGTCCGTGCGGTACGGAGCCACCGGACGGTGCCGGGGGATGTGCGTATGCGCATGGCTCCAGTGTGCGCCGCGGACCTCGGGAGCCGTTCGGTTCGGTCAGTACGGGGCGGCGGTCTTGCGTTCCGGCTCGGTCAGGGGCGGGCCTTGCAGGTGTGGCTTCTTCGGGCCGAAGAGCATGGGGATCAGCATGTCGGGCGAGAAGAGGCGGGTGGCGGGCTTCTCCAGGCTCATGACGTCCAGGAGGGCGCCGAGGGCGCGGGGGCTGCGGGCTCCGGTTGCGACCGCGCGGTCGACGAAGCGGGCGAGGAAGCGCTCCAGAGCGTTCGGGGGAGTGTCCGTGGCGCCGGGGTAGAACGCGTCCTGCCCCACGGCCAGGTCCCAGGCGGCGGCGACCGGGCGAGCCGCGGCGCGCTGGACGCGGCGGGCGGTGCCGGGGGCGGTGAGGGCCGTGGAGCGCAGGACGGTGCGGAGGCTGAGGGCGCACTGGGCGGCGACGGTGAGGCCGTGGCCGTAGACCGGGTTGTATCCGGCGATCGCGTCGCCGAGGACGGTGAAGCCGTCCGGCCAGGGCCGCATCTTCTCGTAGTAGCGGCGGCGGTTGGCGGTGCTGCGGGTGGTGGCGACCTCGCCGAGCGGCTCCGCGTCCTTGATCAGTTCGCCGATGACCGGGTCGCCGAGCGCGAGGGCGAAGTCCGTGAAGGTGTCGGGGTCGGGGCCGGGTTCGCCGCCTCGGGTGCCCGAGAGCGTGACGATCCAGCGGTCGCCCTCGATGGGCACGATGATGCCGCCACGGCCCGGCGCCTTCGCGGCGTTCGCCTGGACGTTGACGAGCGGGAAGCCGCTGTCCGCGGCCGTGCCCGGGGCCCGGTAGAGGCGGGTGGCGTAGGCGACGCCGGCGTTCACCTCGCGTTCGGTGACCTGCGGCAGACCGAGGTCGGTCAGCCAGCGGGGGGCGTGCGAGCCGCGGCCGGAGGCGTCGACCACCAGGTCGGCGGGCAGGGCGAGTTCCTCGTCCCCGGTGCGGACCTGGACGCCGGTGACGCGGTCCTGGTCGCCCTGCAGGGCCAGCGCCGTGGTGTTCTGGCGGAGGGTGATGCGCGCGTCGGCGAGGACGCGGGTGCGTATCACCGCGTCGAGCAGGTCGCGGGAGCACACCAGGTTGCGGTGGTGGGTGGAGGTGAAGCGGCGGAACCAGACCTCGTTCGGGGCCCGGGAGACCATGTCGCCCATGATGTGCACCAGGCGGGCGCCGTTCGCGACGATCTCCGCGGTGAGGCCGGGCAGCAGCTCGTCGAAGGCCTTGACCCCGCCGCTCCACACGAGGTGTGCGTGCCGGGCCTGGGGGACGCCGCGGCGGGGCTCGGGCCCTTCGGGGAGCGTGTCGCGTTCGACGACCGTCACGTCGGCGAACTCGGCGAGGGCGGCGGCGGCGAAGAGGCCGGTGATGCTGCCGCCGATGACCACTGCGTGGGGGCGGCGGGCGGTGGGTCTGTCAGGCATTGGTGATCTTGCTTTCTGTGTGCGGCTCCACCGCGGGGTGCTCCGCTGGGTGTGCGGTGTGTCGTCTGCGGCTGCGTGGGGGCTGGTCGCTCCCCCCCTCTCGACTTCGCTCGAGCGGGGGGACCCCCATCGCGGCGGAGCCGCATATCGATACAGCCCCGCGCCCCTTGGGGCGGCGTAGTTCCCGGGAGATGGACTCGATGTCGGCGGTGATGTGGGTGCTGGTCGCGGCGGTGTCGGGCGTGGGCGGGGATCCCATGCCCCGGGCGGCCAGGGCTGCGCGGACCGTGACCGCGCCTGCCGTCCCACGCGCCCTCGACTCGTCCTGGCCGGCGGCCCGCGCGGCCTCGTAGGTCTGTTGGTGGAGGCCCTGGTCGAAGTACGGGGTGAGCAGGCGCAGCCCGTCGTGGATGTGCTGCCGGCGCTGCATCAGGCGCAGGTCCAGCGGCGCCCAGAAGCCGAGCCGGGCCGGTGCTGCCGACGCACCGAGGACGCGCACCGCCCGCCACAGCGGCCGTAGCCGCCGGTGCTCGCGCTGGTCGCGGATCCACCGCTGCAGGAACGGTCCCACCTGCGGCACCAGGAACCCGAGCGCCACCAGGGCCGCCTCCATGAGCGCGAAGGGCGGGGCGGCGCTCGTGCTGAGGGCGTCCCAGTCGCGGCCCGACCAGCGGGCGCCGACCGCCGTCAGCTTCGCCGCGTCGAAGAGCAGGCCCGAGGCGAAGCCGAGCTGCAGGAGCACGACCCCCGACTTCAGCCAGCGGTTCTCGACCTCCGGGAACCACTTCCACAGCATCGAGGCGGCGACCAGGGACGACACCATGTGCGCGGTCAGGTAGAGCAGGATGTGCTCCCGCATCCACGGGGTCGAGGCGTAGTAGGTGTCCAGGTCGTAGATCCGCGGCTCGGCCGCGTGCGCCGGCAGGAACGTCCCCCACAGGGCGACGACGACACCGGCGTACACCCAGTAGATGCGGCGCATCCTGCGGCGGCGGCGCTCGGACGGCTCCTCCCGCCAGCGGATGATCATCGTCAGACCGGTGGCGCAGAACGCGGTGAGGAACGAATAGGCCCAGGGGGAGGCGATGTTGGGCACGCCCGTCAGCTCGTTGAGGCGCTCGATGTTGACCGGTGTGATGACGACCAGGACGGCCGTGGCCGAGGCCAGCAGCACCGTGGTCGCCCGTACGTCGGGGTCGCGCCAGGCGCGTACGAACGTCGGGAGCTTGACGAGGAGCGCGGTCGCCAGCAGGGCGGTGGGCACGGCATAGGGGATGCGGAAGTGAGGGTCCATCAGGGCTGTCATCAGAGGATGCGTCCGCCGCGGTGGCCCAGCGACAGGTTGATGCGGCCCTCCACGGTGGCCGGTGTCACCGGGCCCTGGGCGTACCGGCCCTTCATCCAGGTGCGGAACTCGCGGGCGAACAGCAGGCCGAAGGTCTCCGCGTCCACCTCGTGGTCGTCGGCGGAGGCGGACCGGGCCGCCACCGTGCGGCAGACCTCGCGGGGGACCTCCTCGGAGGCGAGGACCTGCTGTGCGGCCCGTCCCAGTGCCCCGGGTGGCCGGCCGAGGGCGCGGGCGGCCGCCGGGCCGATGGCGTGGTCGCCGCAGGCGCCCTGCTCCTCGTGCCACAACTCGTGGCCCAGAATGACCAGTTGGGCCTCGGGGACCGTGCTCTCCTCCACCACGATGAGGGAGCGGTCCCCGCAGTCCAGGCGCAGGCCCGACACCGGGATGTCCGGCGGGAACGTCCGGAACAGCAGCTGGATGGGCCGCCCGGCGCGCACGCCCATGGCCCGGCAGAACTCCTCCATCACGGCCCGCGGTTCGGCCGGCCGCGCGATCGACTTCGACGCCTCCCGGCCCAGCCCGGCGAGCAGCGACTTCATCGCCTTGGTGGTCATCGGGCGGTGCCCCCCTCGCCTGCCTGCTGCGGGACGGCCGACCTGATGACACCCTCCATCAGCCGGTCCAGCTGCTCGGGTGTCATCATGCCGTGGCGCGGCAGATCGGTGGCCTTCACTCCGTAACGGTCCATCAGGGCCAGTATGGGGCCCAGATGCTCGGCCCGTCCCTCCAACTCCCGCAGGACGGACAGGAGTACGCGGTCGTACGCGCCGCACGAGCGTACGCGAGGTCCTGATGAGGGCCAGGCCCTGCGCTTCGGCGAGTGCGTCGAGGCGCCGGCCGGAAAACGATCGTTGAACGGTCAGCTGTCACGTGGTTGAACGGTCCAGGTGTTACGCAGAGCGAGAACTGAGCCCTGGGAGGACGATGAGAGGAGGAGTGTCGACAGGTCGACAGAAGGAGGCCCGCCATGGCCAACGACCGATCCGCGACGGCGACGAAGACCCCTCCCTCCCTCACCTTCGGCAAGACGGAACGGGAGGACCATCCCTGGGAGATACAGCTCGTCAAGCACCAGGAACGCACCGAGTCCGCGGAGTTCCGCGCCGCGAAGGACACCGCGAACAAGATCCTCAAGGAGCTGGCGACGACCGAGCGGCCGTACGGGCCGGGGCCGTACGAGATGCACCACGGCGGCAGTCTCTGGGTGAAGACGGACGCCGGCTGGCGGATGTTCCGGGCCCGGGTCGGCATCGAGTGGAGCATGCAGTTCTGCGCCGACCCCGCGAAGGTCGACCGGCTGCGGCAGGAGGCCGCCGACCTCGTCGCCGCCTTCCCCGAGACCCTCCCCGCGCTGGAAGCCCTCGGCTACAAGCGGGCCCGCAAGCTGCTGGAGACCCCGATCACGGACGCCGAAGGAGTCGCGGCCTGGACCGACTCGCTGTTCAACGCGTGCGTGCCGCTGACCCGCGGTGACCACCAGGGGGTCCTGCCCAAGGCGGCCGGGGAGCACCACTACCCCTGGCCGATCAAGGGGGCCGACTACATCCGGTACGACGACTTCAACCTGTGGGTGACCCTGCCCGACGGCACCCACGCCGGCGTCGCCCCCGTGGGTGCCCGCGGCTCCGGCGACGGACGCCTGCGCATCGTCCACGCCCGGCACGGCACACCGGCCGGAGACGTCCTGGCCAAGGCGCAGCGGCGCCGCGTCATGGCCGTACTCCCGGCGGACAGCCCGATGGCCCTCGAGGCGTTCCAGCAGCAGATAACGCCCGGGGCGCGCACCGCGGCCGCCCGGCCGCGCTCCCGCGGCGCGCGCGGCAGCAGCCGCCGGGCCGGTTAGGCGGGCCGTGGTCATGCCGCGCAGGATCGTCGTCTGCCTGGACGGCTCGGGCAACCAGGTGGGCGCCCGCAACCCCACGAACGTGGTCAGGTTCTACGAGATGCTGGAGACGGGCGACCCGTCGAGGCAGCTGCTCTACTACGACCCCGGGGTCGGCACCATGTCGTCCGCCACCGCGCGCGGGCCGCTGGGCCGCGGGCTCTCCCGGCTCGGCGGCCTCGCCTTCGGAACGGGGCTGAGGGCCAACCTCGCCGAGGCGTACACGTACCTCATGCAGCACTGGCAGCCGGGGGACGCGGTGTACGTCTTCGGGTTCAGCCGCGGCGCCTACACGGCCCGTGCACTGGTCGGGATGCTCAACAAGCCGGGGCTGATGCGCCCCGGTGCCGAGAACCTGGTGCCGTACGCCGTGGCGAAGTACGCCTTCAACCAGGACATCGACAAGAGCGAGCAGGAGGTCGCCCGCTTCTCGCACGCCTTCTGCCTGCGCACCGAAGGCGAGCCGCTGTGGGAGCAGGTGAAGCGCAACGACCCCCGGCAGGTCTCGCACCACGCCCTGCCGGTGGCCTACCTGGGCGTCTGGGACACCGTGAAGGCGGCCGGCCTGCTCCGTCTGGGCAATCTGCGCTGGCCGTACACCCACTCCCTGCCCAACGCCGCCCGCATCCGGCACGCCGTGTCCCTCGACGAGCTGCGGCGCCCGTACCGGGAGTTCCTCGTCAAGCCCCGCAGCCCCGGCCCCGACACGGACACGAGCACGGCGGAGGAGGTGTGGTTCGCGGGGGTGCACTGCGATGTCGGCGGCACATTCGACCACGCCCCGGACGCACCCCTGCTCTCCACCATCCCCCTCAAGTGGATCACCGACGGTGTCTGCGACGACCTGGACCTCCGGCCGGGCGCCTACGCGGCGGCGACCGCGGTGACCGAGGCCTTCGCCGACGCCCCCGTCCACCACAACGGCAGAGCGTGGATCCTCGTGGGCAGGCGGGCACGTCCCGTACCTCCCGAGGCGGTACTCCACTGGAGCGTCCGGCTGCGCCGGGAGCGGGATCCCGGCTACCGGCCGGACCTGGCCGGACGCGAGCGCTGGGCCGACCCGGACTGGTTCAAACCCGCTCGGGCATAGGGGGCTAATGGGTTTCTAAGGGTCGTACTCCTCCCGGGGGAGTAGTGAGTTCTGCTCCGGGTCGTGCCGCGGAGGCATGGGAGGTGCCTCCGTGGGAACGATGTGCCGAAGTGGCGCGCGGACCAGGCTGGTTCACGTCAGCCAGCCGGTCCGAGGAGGGCGTCATGAACCGTCAGACCCGCGTCCGTGTCATCCGCAGGCCCGCCACGCCCCGCGACACCACCATCGACCGCAGGACACCTTCGGGCCGGATCCTGCCGTACTGACACCGCACGGGGTCCTGGGTGGAGTGAGAGCCGTCCGTCGGGGTACGCGGACTGACATCCAGGGAGCGGTGGGGCAGGGGAGGCGGTGGTGAGCATGCACGTCGACGGGAGTGGCCGGCAGTGACCCCCGCCGACGGCGCAGGCCCAGCCCCCTTCGTGCACCCCGCCCTCCTCTACGGCGACGAGCACGAGTACCTCGCGGGCACCGTCCCCTTCGTCCGGGACGCCCTCGCGGCCGGTGAGCCCGTCGCCGTGGCCGTGCCCGCGGAGCGCCTCCGGCTGATCCGGGAGGCGATGGGCGAGGACGCCGCTGCCGTGCGGTTCCTGGACATGCGGGAGGCCGGGCGCAACCCCGGCCGGATCATCCCCGCGGTGCTGCGCGCCTTCGCCGACGCCCAGCCGCCCGGCACACACGTGAGCATCATCGGCGAGCCGATCTGGGCCGGCCGCACACCCGCCGAATACCCCGCCTGCGTGCAGCACGAGGCGCTGATCAACGCGGCCTTCCGGGGCCGGAGCGCCACCATCCTGTGCCCGTACGACATCCGGCGCCTCGAACCGCAGGTCGTCGCGGACGCCTGCGCCACCCACCCCACCCTCGTCCGGGCGGGCTCCGGGCGGCACGAGGACAGCGGGGCCTACGCCCCCGCGGACGTCGTGGCCCGGTACAACGAACCGCTGCCGCCCGTACCGGACGTCCCGCCCTCCCTGTCCTTCCGCTTCGACACGGACTCCCTCTCCGAGGCCCGGCACCTCGCCGTCGACGAGGCCGTACGCCTGGGCCTCGCGTCCCCCCGGGTCGAGGACCTGGCGCTGGCCACCGCCGAACTGGCCACCAACAGCGTGGTGCACGGCGGCGGTTCGGGTGCGCTCGGCGTCTGGGCCGAGGGCGGCCACGTGGTGTGCGAGGTGCGCGACAAGGGCCACCTGACCGACCCGCTGGCCGGCCGCCGGCCCGTCCCGCGTGACCAGTACGGCGGCCGTGGGCTCCTCATGGTCAACCTCGTCGCGGACCTGGTGCGCGTGCACACCGGGCCGGGCGGCACCACCGTGCGCTGCTGGTTCGCCCGCTGACCGGCGGCCGGCCCGCTGCGGTGTGCCCGGCGTGTGCAGGTGCGCTCCGCGGGGAGTGCCGCGATGGGGCGTCGATGAGCTGCCGGCCCCTTGTGGCTTGTCGTGTCCCGTGGCGGAGCCGCATATCGGTACAGCCCTGCGCCCCGCCGCGGCGCGGCGGGCACGCCGACAGGGCCATCGGCTTCGTCCTCCGCATCGTCGTAGCGTGAAGGTATGCGCGTGCTGGTCGTCGAGGACGAGGAGCGGTTCGCGGCCGGGCTCAGGGACGGGCTGGAGGCCGAGGGCTTCGCCGTGGACGTCGCGCCCGACGGGGTGGACGGGCTGTGGCTGGCCCGGGAGAACGCCTACGACGCGATCGTCCTCGACATCATGCTGCCGGGCCGCAACGGCTACCGGGTCTGCCGGGCGCTGCGCGGCGAGGGCGACTGGACGCCGATCCTCATGCTCACCGCCAAGGAGGGCGAGTGGGACGAGATCGAGGGCCTCGACACCGGCGCCGACGACTATCTGACCAAACCGGTCTCGTACGGGGTGCTCCTTGCCCGGCTGCGGGCGCTGCTGCGCCGTGAGGCACGGGAGCGGCCCGCCGTGCTCGCCGCCGGTGACCTGCGGCTCGACCCCGCGACCCGCACCGTCACCCGGGCGGGCAGCGGCGTCGAGGTGACCGCGCGGGAGTTCGCGGTCCTGGAGTTCCTGCTGCGCCGGGCCGGCGAGGCGGTCTCCAAGCGGACCATCCTCGACCACGTCTGGGGCGACGACTTCGAGGGCGATCCGAACATCGTCGAGGTGTATGTACGACGGCTGCGCAACAAGGTCGACCGGCCCTTCGGGCGGCGGTCGCTGCGGACGATGCGGGGGCACGGGTATCGGCTGGTGCCCGATGACGGGTGAGCGGCGGCAGCAGCGGCGCCTGCGGGCCGTGCGCGTGCGGGCCACGCTCATCGCCGTGCTGGCCGTGGCGATCGCGCTGGTCGCGGGCGGCACGGCGCTCGTGCTCGGGCTGCGCTCAGAACTCTCGGGCGACGTACGGGACGCGGCGCGGGCCCGGGCGCAGCAGGTGGCCCGGGTGATCGACGCGGGACGCGGGGTGCCCGCCTCCACCGTGACCGATCCCGCCGAGGAGTTCCTGCAGGTCGTGGACGCGACGGGCAAGGTGGTCGCCGCCAGCAGCAACGTCAGGGGACAGCCGGCGCTGGCCCGGCTGAAGCCCGGCGCGAGCGCGTCCGTCCGCACCCCGCTCGACGAGGACCCCTTCCTCGTGGCCGCCGTCGGCGCCCGCGACGACGACCGGGAGCTCGTCGTCCTCGACGGCCGGGCGCCCTCCGGGGTCGCCGAGGCCACCTCGACGGTCACCCGGCTGCTGCTCATCGGCCTGCCCGTACTGCTGGTGCTCGCGGCCGCCGCGACCTGGGCCGCCGTGGGCCTCGCGCTGCGCCGAGTGGCCCGCGCCGAGGCGGCCCAGCGCCGCTTCGTCTCCGACGCCTCGCACGAACTGCGCTCCCCGGTCGCCGCCGTGCGCCAGCACGCCGAGGTCGCCCTCGCCCATCCGGAGCGGGCCGATGCGCAGGCGCTGGCGGGGACGGTGCACGACGAGTCCGTACGCATGCAGCGCCTCGTCGACGACCTGCTGCTGCTCGCCCGCGCCGACGAGGGCGGCGCACCCGCGGCCCCCAGGCGGCCCGTGGACCTCGACGACCTCGTCCTGGAGGAGCTGCGGCGGCTGCGCTCGACGACCGGTCTGCGCGTCGACGGCACCGCGGTGGGCGCGGCACGGGTGGCCGGCGACGAGGACGCGCTGCGCCGCCTGGTGCGCAACCTCGGGGAGAACGCGGCACGTCACGCACGCGCGCGCGTGGCGTTCACGCTGGCCGACCCGGGTGACGGGCGGGTGCGGCTGGTCGTCGAGGACGACGGCCCCGGGATTCCGGCCGCCGACCGGGCCCGGGTCTTCGAGCGGTTCGTACGGCTCGACGAGCCCCGTTCGCGCGGGGCGGGCGGCGCCGGGCTGGGCCTTGCGATCGTCGCCGAGGTGGCGGCGGCGCACGGCGGGAGCGTGCGGGTGGAGGACGGGGCGCGCTTCGTGGTGACCCTGCCGTCGGGGGAGCGGAACTGAACGCTCCGTCAGCTGTGTTCAGCCTCTGTTCAGCGGTGCGGCGGGACGCTGGCCGGCATGAGGAACAAGACCATCTGGCCCGTTCTGGGAGCCGCCGTGCTGCTGGCCGGCGCGTGCTCCCAGAACCAGGCGCACCACGACGACTGCGTCCACGTCGTCGACGAGAGCACCGGGCGGACGGCGGCGTCCTGCCTGCCGCTCGCACCGAGGAGCGACCGGGTCGACCTCGCGCAACCGCACTTCACCCACCCCGGCCGCATCACCAACCCCCTCCACCCCACCTCGAGGGTCACCCAGACGATCTACGGCGGTCAGGAGTCCGGCAAACCCTTCCGCACCGAGGTCACCCTCCTGCCCGGCACGCGGACCATCACCTGGGGCGACCGCACCATCCACGCCGTGACCTCGCAGTACGTCGCCTTCTCGGCCGGCCGTGTCGAAGAGGTCGCCGACGACTGGTACGCCCAGGCCGACGACGGCTCCGTCTGGTACCTCGGCGAGGACGTCTTCAACTACGACCATGGCGTCGTCGCCGACACCGAGGGCACCTGGCAGGCGGGCCGCGGCCACGCCCCCGGCGCGATGATCATGCCCGCGCACCCGCACAAGGGCGACGTCTACCGCACCGAGAACCTCCCCGGCGTCGTCTTCGAGCAGGTCACGGTCAGGGCCGTCGGCAAGACCGTCGACGGGCCGTACGGGAGGATCCGGAACGCGATCACCGTGCACGAGCTGCACATGGACGGCACCACCGAGGACAAGGTCTTCGCCCCCGGGTACGGCGAGTTCTCCACCGGCTCGGCGGGCGGCGACCTGGAGGCGGTGTCGCTCGCCGTACCGACGGACGCGGAGCGGTCGCCCGTCCCGGCGGGGCTGGCCGCGCTCGGCAGGTCGGTCCGCACGGCCCGCACCGACCCCGCACCCGCGACGGTCCGCGCGGTGTACGAGGCCTGGGACGCCTACCGCGCCTCCGAAGCCGTACCGGCGCTCCTGGCGCGGCAGATGACACGCGACCTGGACACCTGGCGCACGGCACCGCAGGACCGCGCGGCAGCCCTGCGGACCGAGCAGAACACGACGGATCTGCTGCTGCGCCACGAGCCGCTGCGGACCGTCGACCGGGCGCGACTGGCTCTGTGGGCACGGCAGTTGGAGATCGACGCACGGGCTCGTGACGCGGGCTCCGTCGCCGGCGACGTGACCAGCCTCGAACTCGTCCGCCAACGGGAGGACACACCCGGGTCGGCAGCTCTCACAGCCGACCTGAAGAAGGCCAGGGAGGCCGCGGACCGCAAGGACACGGCGGCGGCGGGAACGATCGCGCGGCAACTGACCCAGGACATGGCGGCGTTGAGGTGACGGTCGGCCTCCGTCCGGGGCTCAGATGACGGTCGGGCCGAGCACCAGCGGCTCGATCCTGCCCTCCAGCATGTAGCCCAGGCCCTGTACGGCACACACGTCGGGCCGTTCGGCGATGTGCACCGGCATGCCGGTGGCCTGCCGCACCATCTCGTCCAGCCCCGGCAGCAGCGCGCTGCCGCCCACCAGCATGATCCCGCGGTCGACGAGGTCGGCGACCAGATCGGGCGGGCACTCCCGCAGCACCCGGCCGATGACGTCGACCACGGCGGTCAGCGGGGTCTCGATCGCCTCGCGCACGGCGGCGGTGTCGACCTGCACCGAGCGGACGAGACCGGTGACCACGTCCCGCCCCCGGATCACTGTGGACTTCGGACCCTGGGCGGTGAGCCCTATGTCGGAGAGGGCGAGGTGCAGGGGGCGTACGGACTGGCTGGGAAGCATCAACTCGTGCTGGTGGCGCAGGTGTTGGACGATCGCGTGGTCGACGGCGTCCCCGCCGACGGGAATGCGTTCGGAGCTCACGGTCGAGCCGAGCGAGAGCACGGCCACCTGGGTGGTCGCGGTCCCGCAGGCCATGATCATGGTGGCCTCGGGCTGCTGCACGGGCAGCCCGCACCCCACGGCGGCGGCGATGAGCGTGTCGACGAGCTCCACCCGCCGTGCGCCGAGCCCGACGAGCGTCTCGACGGCCGCCCGCCGGGCCAGCGGGTCGGCCTCGTGCGGGGTGCAGGCCGCGGCACGCAGGAAGGGCTTGCGGCGCAGGGCGCGGCGGAGCCTGTCGCCGAGCAGACCCCGGAGCATGCGCTGCGCCATCTCGATGTCGACGACGGTGCCGCCGGACACCGGGCGCACGACGCGGATGTGCGCCGGGGTGCGGCCCCGCATCCGCTCGGCGAAGTCACCCACGGCGATGAGGGCGCCGCTACGGGTGTTCACGGCGGCGACGGACGGTTGGTCGACGACGAGGCCGACGCCCCTGACGTAGACACGGGTCCGGGCCGCCCCCAGGTCGACGGCGAAATGGCAGCGCCGCAACTGCTCCAGACTTGCGGTCATGCAGGGCCCTCCAGAGAAACGCAGACCGTGGGGCCGCCGGGCAGCGGGTCCCACTGGCATCGTGCGGTGCCGGAGGGGGGTGGCGCCTTTTGTGGGGGGCCGGTCGGGGTGCTGCTGAATGGGGGTTCTGCGGTTTATGTTCGATGCGGTGGGGCCCCTGGCTCCTCCCTGTGTGCCGTCAGCCGAACCGAGCACGCCACCGACAGCCCCGGCACCGGCCAGTGACGCAGTACGTCGCGTACGGCGCGCTGGGCCGCCCCGGCGCGGGTGGGCGGGTGGCGGCGGGTGATGCGGCTCGCCTCGTGGGTGAGGTGGGTGAGGAGGCGCTCGGGGAGGTCCCCTGTCGTGTCGCGGACGTAGGCGACCGGGTCATCGACGTGCCAGGACAGTTCGACGGAGGCGATGAAGCCACTGTCTCCGCTGCTCGGCAGTGGGACCTGGTGGGAGGAGTGCCGGGGAGTGAGGTCGACCTCGTAATAGCCCTCGGTCTCCGGGGTCCGGGTGGGGCTCAACGCGCCGCCGGGGAGGACGAAGACGACGTTCCGCGACGTGCCGTGGGGGACGTGGAGTGGCTGTCCGGCGGGCAGGTGGAACGGGCCCGTGACGAGAGGCCGGAAAGAGGAGCCGTCGCGGGTCATACGCGGCAGGTGGGTGAGGCGGTACCAGCCGTCCGCCGGGTCGGAGGCGAGCAGTCGGAACAGGGGAGGCGGGACGTCGGTTTCGTCCAGCTCGGCACGGAGGGCGGTCGACACGGTGATGATGCCGTTCGCGCCCGACATGTCCATGAGGTGTCGGGCCGCCGCCCAGTCGGGTTCCTCGTCCCCCACCGCCACGGCGGCGAAGCCGATTTCCAGCCGGGCGCTGCCCAGTTCGATGATTGTGTACTTCAACTGACGCATGGTGGCGACCAGAAGCGCCCGTGGGGCACCGGCAGCCAGAGACACTCTGTAGCCCTTCTCGCGCCTGCGCAAGTCGTAGGAGTCCCACTCCAGTCCGCTCACCGTGATCAGCCGCAGCACCGCACGGCCCAGCGCAGGGAGGGAGTCCTCGTCCTCGGGGCCGTCGACCAGGTCGTAGAAGGCGACGGCCGCACACCCGGGCGGGACCTCGGCGGGCCCCTCGGGATTGTGGGCGGACTCCTCGTCGGGATACAGCAGCGAGGGCAGCTCCTCCGGACGGAAGCTCCCTTCCGGCGTCTCGTCCGGGGCGAACAGGCCGAAGCTGGTGTTCTGGTCCGGGCCCGGCTCGTACTCCGGCTCCGGTGCGTCCTCGGGGGTCTCGCCGAACTCCTCGCGCAGTTCCCGCCCGAGCAGGAGCAGTTCGGGGTTCGTACCGCCGGAGAGGCGGTACTCCTCGTACACCTCCCGGGCTTCGGCGATACGGCCCTGGCCCTTCAGGGCGATCAGGTAGAGGCGGCGGAAGTCCTCGCGGGACGGATACTCGCGGATCAGTCCGTCGAGGGAGTCGGCGGCTCGCCCGAACTCGGCCAGGTCCAGGTCGAGTTCGGCGCGAGTGCGGAACAGGCCGAGGCGGAGCTGGAGGAGGCGGGTGCGGGCGGCGGCCGCCGCGGGGCCGGGGACGCCGTCCAGGGCGGTGTCGCCGTGCCAGAGGTCCAGGGCTTCGTTCACCCACCTGTGGGCGAGTTCGACGCGACCTGCCGTACGTTCCCTGTCCGCCTCGGCCACCAGTTGCTGGCAGTGGATCACGTCCACGATGTCGGCGCTGGTGTGCACGGCGTACCCGTCGTACAAGGTGGCCAGGACGCCGGGGCCCAGGGCGTTGCGGAGTCTGGAGGCGTAGGTGCCCAGGAGGGCGTCGGCGCGTGCGGGAGGCTTGCGCTCCCAGATGCCTTCGGTGAGCTCGGCGCGGGTCACCTTCCGGCCGTGGTGGAGGAGGAGCATGCACAGCATGGCCTGTTCCTGGGGGGACCCGAGGGCGAGGGGGCGGCCTTCGCCCCGGTCGACGGCGGGTGGACCGAGGAGCGCGTAGCGGAGGCGAGCGTGGGCCGTAGCCAGCGGGGACAGGAGCGTCGGGTTCTGGAGCAGGCCGAGGCCGTCTCGCTGGGCGTCGAGCTCGTCGGCTAGAAGCGCGTCGAGCGCCGACGCGAAATGCGCACGCAGCTGGACCGGCAGGCCCGTGAGGCGATCGGGCGAGACCGGCGTGCCGTCTCCGCGTGGATGGCCCGACGCCAGATGGAACAGCAACTGCCCGAGCGTCCGAAGATCCGCCGAGTATGCGTCCTGCTCCGTCGTCCGCTCCAGTGGGAGCAACGTGAGCTTGGCCGTACCGTCGGGCAGCAGGAGCACCTTTGTCATGTCGAGCCCGATGTGGGCGAAACCAGCCCTGTGGAGCGCGCCGAGGGCCTGGGCCAGTTGCCATGCCAGTGACACGGTCAGCGGCGCCGGCAGACGGTAACCATTCGGTGCCGCAAGGCTGTTCAGAGCGAGGCCGTCCAAGTGCTCCATGACGACGTACGGAACGTCGTCCTCTATGCCGAAGTCGTGGACGGTGACCACGTGGCGTTGGTTCAGGTCCCGCAGCAGCCGCGCGTCCCGCAGGAATGCGTCACGCCGGGCGGGATCCGTGACCGGCTCGTGCAGGCGCAGCACCACCGGGCGGTTCTCCTCGGTGTCATGCGCCTCCCACAGGGACCTGGTCGGCCCGAGCCGCCGCACCACCCGGTAGCGGCCGCCCAGACCCCCAGGGGCCGAGAACTGCGCCCCGCCCTCCCCGCTCAGCTGCCGCACACTCTCCGGACGCACCGTGGCGAACGCCTCGTCGTCCACGGGCGTCGGCGTTCCGCCCGCCGCGGGCGCCGTGGCCCGGAACTCCCCGGGCGCCGCCCCGGCCCGCTCGTCGATCAACCCGCCCACCCGGGCGAGCAGTTCGGCCGTACGCCCTCGTGCCGTGCGGGGCAGGCCGCGCAGCAGCAGGTCGCGTACGCCGGGGCGGAAGGCGTACGAACCGGGCGGGCCGGGGACCGTCGTGAGCATGCCGCTGAGGATCACCTCGGCGAGGTGCTGGGGACGCGGCCGCGGTTCGAGGGCCGCATGGACCAGCCGCATGACCGGCAGGTCGGGGCGGCCGAGGGCGAGATGACCGGCCAGCCGGAAGGCCTCCGGGGAAGCGGTCGCCCGGAACCGGAGCACCAGGTCCTCGGCGGAGAGGCGGGTGACGTCCGTGCGGTCGGCGTCGGCCGGGAGGGGACCGGTGAGGAGGGCGGCCGAGGCGGAGTGTTCCGTGCCTCCCGTTGTCGCGATCAGCGCCGCCCAGTTCGCCAGCCACTCCGGGCCCGGCTCCAGCACCGGGAGGGCGATGGCACCGTCCCCCTCGTGACGGACCGTCGTGTCGTACGGCGTGAAGGTGAGCGCGGCGGTGGGGGCCGCCGGGTGCGGGGCGGACAGCCGTCCGGGTGTCGTCGGCAGGGCGGTGTCCGGCCAGAGGTGCTCGGGCAGCGGCTGTACGACCGCCAGCGGCATCCGCCGGGCCCAGCGGCGCAGCATGCCGTACCAGCGGCTGCCCGCGGTGCCCTCCCTCCATTGTGGGCCCATGCAGTCGCTGACCAGGAGGGTGACCGTGCGGCCGTCGGCGGGGGTATGGGCGGCGTGGTGGCGGATCGTGCCGTCGGGGGCGGCGCGGTGGAGGGCGACCGTGCGGAAGATGCCCGACTGGGCCAGCGCGGTGTGCAGTTCGTGGATCAGGGGGCGCCAGACCGGCATCGTGGGCCCGTCGTCGTAGACCAGGTTCAGGCGCAGCCAGCGTTCCTGGGTGGGGCGCATGACCGGCAGCCACCACTCGGGGGCCGCACCCAGGCGGGCGATGCGGTCGGCGGTGGCCTGCTCGTCCAGTTCGAGGCGTACGGGGGCGTCGATACGGCGTTTGAGCGGGCGCAGGGAGCGTTGCAGGGCCAGGGGGTGGCGCAGCATCGGGGGTGCGGGGGTCAGCAGGGCGGCGTGCGGCTTTGTCGCCGGTCCGGGGCCGGGGAGGTGCAGGGGGACGCGGTGGGATGGCGACGGCGGGGCGGCGGCCGGGTCGCGGTGGTGCGGGCGTGTCGGCGGGGGTGGGGGGTCGGCGGTTTCTGCGGGGTGGGGGTCATGTGCGGGAGGCTCCGGCGCCGCGGGCGCGGCAGGTTCGCCCGCGGGCTCCATGTGGCCGGCCAGCCAGAGGAGTTCGGCGAGTTCGAGCGGGGTCGGGCGGGTGCCGTCGGCCGCCCGGGTCAGTACTTCGGCCAGGCGGGCCAGGGGTTCCGGGGCGCCGGAGGGCTCAGAAGGCATCGCTCTGCGGGGTCTCGCCGAGATAGGGCATGAGCTGCTCCGCCAGCTCGTCGAGGTTCTCGGCGGGCAGGTCGGAGGAACGGGCCAGGTAGATCGCGTTGAGAAGCTGGTCGGTGGCCAGGTCGCCGCCGCCCACCCGGGACAAAAACCGGCCGATCAGCCGCTGCGCGTCCGCGCCGGGCTCCTCGTCGAAGTGGGCGCGGACGATGTCGGCGAGCCGGCTGTCGTCGGGCTGGCGCAGGCGCAGGGTGACGCAGCGGCGCAGGAAGGCGGGCGGGAACTCGCGCTCGCCGTTGCTGGTGAGGACGACGAAGGGGAACGCCTTGCAGCGGACCCGGCCGCGCCGGACTGCGACCCGCTCGTCGGTGCCGTCGACCATCACCTCCGCCTCGGGGGTGCGGCGGGCGGCGCGGACCAGCTCCGGTATCTCGTACTGGCCCTCCTCCAGCACGTTCAGCAGGTCGTTCGGCAGGTCGAGGTCGCTCTTGTCGATCTCGTCGATGAGCAGGGCGCGGGGGCGTGCGTAGGGGAGGAGGGCGGTGCCGAGGGGGCCCAGGCGAAGGTGGTCCTCGATGCCCGTCTCCGGCGTCGTGGTGTGCCGGGCCGCGTACAGGCGGGAGAGCGGGTCGTACTGGTAGAGGGCGTCGTGCAGGGTGCTGCGGCTGGTGATGTTCCAGCGCAGCACCGGGCCGAGGCGCAGCTCGCGGGCGACCGCGTAGACCAGCGAGGACTTGCCCGTGCCGGGCGGTCCGGTGACCAGCAGCGGGCGGCGCAGATACAGGGCCGCGTTGACCAGCTGGACGGTCTGCTCCGTGGCCCGGTACGTCTCGGCGCGATGGGTGCGGTCCGGGGAGGTGGCTGCGTCGTCGCCCGCCGCCGGCAGGTCGAGGACCGGTCCGCCGTCGAAGGCCCGCCAGGGCGGGGGCGGCGGCAGCTCGGTGATGCCGTCGTGCGGCTCGTTGGTGCCGGTGTAGACGGGCCACAGGGGCATGGGACTTCTCTCCGTGGGGGTGGCGGGCGGCTCAGGCGACGGGGGAGTGGAGGCTGGCGGCGGGCTCGGGGAAGCAGCGCGGATCGTCCCAGAGGAGCTGTACGTCCTTCGCCCAGTGCTGCTCCGGGTCCTCGTCCGCATCCGCAGTCAGGCGCAACTCCTTGATATGGAAGGGGAGTTCGGCGGGCGGGATGCCGGCGACGGAGGCGGCGAGCTCGTCGAGGAACGTGGCGCCGGTGCACGGGGCGTCGTGCCGGAAGTCGGCGCAGCCCGTCCGCGGCCACAGCAGCACCGGGACCGGGGTGTTGAGGCCGATCTCGAAGTGGCGCCGCGCGGTGGCGGGCGGGAAGCCGAAGCCGGCCAGCTCGGCGTCGTCGTCGCGCAGCCGCTTGCGCAGCCTCGGCGGATGCTCCGGGGTGCCGCACTCGACGCGGTGCAGCCGCGCCCCCGGACAGGCGTCCAGCTTCTGCCACTTCTTCGCCAGCCGGTGGCGCAGGCCACCGCTGCGGTACCGGGCCCGGTCCACCACGACGAGGGGATAGGCGCAGCCCAGCGGAGTGGAGTCGTCGGCGCCGCACTCCCACTGCGCCACCGGCTCGTTGAGCCACTCGCGGGGCAGGACGAACGTGATCAGCTCGTCCGCGTCCGGGGCGAGCTGGGTGAACGCCTCGTCGATGCGCTTCTGGACGTAGGCCCGTACGGCGGTGCGCGGCAGCCGGTGCGCATCCACGCGCCGCCGCTGTCCGCCACGGAACGCGGAGACCTCCACGGTGACCTGGTCGGCGCCCGCGCCGCTGTGGTCGATCTCGACGAGGATCGGGGACCACGCGGGTGCGGCGGCGACGGCGTCCGGCGCGTCGAGCAGTTCCGCGAGCCGGTCGGCGAGCCGGGTCGCCGCCTCGGGGTCGGGTACTTCCCACTGCACATACCCGGTCGCGTCCCACAGCGAGCCGAACCCGCCCTCGGGCAGCGGAGGCCCGAAAGGGCCCACGGCATCGACGTACAGCCGGTTCGGGTCGCAGTCCGTTCCTTCGGCCACCGCCCGCCGCACCAGTGTGTACAGCCGCTTCATGGCGTCCGGCCGGTGCCCCGGTGCGGGGACCAGCTCGCGCAGCTCGGGCCAGTAGCGGGCCATCACCCGGCTGGGCAGCATCCGGCCCACCCGTACGTCCTTCGCGCCCGCGATGGCCGAGACCATGCCGACCACCCTGCCGTCCCCCAGGGTCACCGCCGCCCCGCTGAACCCGGCGGCGAGCGGCTGTCCGTGCGCCGTGGCGGCCTCCAGCTGCACCCACTCGCCGGCGATCAGCGTGCTCGACACGGCACGGTACTGGGCGAGCGTGCCCTCGTCGTACCCGACCGGGAAGCCGTAGGCCTCCAGCAGCGGCGAGGGAACGCCGTGCTCGGTGCCCGGCGGGGCGAACACGGCCGGGGCCAGCGGCACTTCGCGGTCCAGCTCCAGTACGGCCAGGTCACCCGGGTCGGCCGCGGCGCCCTCCCAGCCGCCGTGCACCGCCACCGTGGCGGACAGCGCGCCGAGCTCCTTGCGCTGTGGGAAAGACACCGTCACATCCGCCGCGCCGCTCTGCCTGACGACATGGGCGCACGTCAGCACCCGCCGAGCGGAGACGAGGAAACCCGCGCCGACCTCGTTCCCGCACTCGATGCGGGCGTGCCAGGCAGCTGTGCTCATGACCGGCCGGAGGCCGCGGGAGCGGGCTGCGGCGGTTCCGGAGCGGGCCGGGCCGGTTCGGAAGCCGGTCGGGCCGGTTCCGGAGCCGGTCGGGACGGTTCCGGTGACCAATGGAGCTTCACCACCAGATGCCCCTCCGCCGCGCCCTTCGCGATGACCGCGCCTGTCTCCGCGCTGAGCTTCACCCCGAACTCGAGCTCCACGGTGTCGGGCCTCAGCGAGCCGTCCCGGAACACCCTGAGCGCCGACTCCGCCGCCGCCCGCACACCGTCCAAGGCGGCTTCGAAGGTCCGCGCGGCCTGGACGGGGCCGCCGCGGCGGGAGACGAGCCGGGCGCCGGTCTCGCTCTCCACGCCCTCCACGACGACCCGGGCACCGTCCTCGGTCCTGAACTCCATCAATCCGTCCATGGTGCCGCTCGCTCCCCCGTGTGCCGTGTGACCTCGCCGAACTTCATTGTTGCCGACGGTGCTTGGCGATGTCCCGGGTTCTGCGGGGCCGGGCTGCCGGTCAGGGCCCGACGATGCCCCGGATCACCCCCAGCTCCACCAGGTCCTGCGGCCGGATCCGCAGTTGGTCGGCCGTCGCTTCGACCTCCTCCGGCGGCCGCTTGAGGATCGCGGCCGCGAGCTCCGGCGCGATCACCGAGAAGTAACTGTCCGGGGTGGCCCAGGTGTTGCCGGCCGCGGCCAGCGCGAGTGCGCCGCCGGAGCCGCCCTCGCCGATGACCAGCGTGGTGACCGGAACGCGGGCGGCCGCCACCGCACCGAACAGCTCCGCGATCGCGGCACCCGCCCCCTGCCGCTCCGCCTCCGCGTCGTTGGCCGCGCCCGGAGTGTCCACCAGGGTCAGCACCGGGATGCCGAGCCGGTCCGCGAGCCGGACCAGGCGGGCGGCGGTGCGGTAGCCCGCCGGGCGGGTGGCGGTGCCGGTCTGGGCGGCGTAGGCGACGGTGCGGCCCGCGTGCTCGCCGAAGCCGCAGAGCATGCCCTCGGTGTCCACGCCGCCGCAGCGGTCGCCGCGGATCGCTACGCGGTGGGTGAAGTACGCGGACAAATACGCTTCTGCGCGCGGACGTTGAGGTGAGCGGGCCTGCTGGACTGCATCCCAGCCGGTGGCGGGCAGCGGCTGCGCCGCGCCGGCGAGCGGGAGCGGGGGCTCCGGCTGGGGTGCCGCGTCTGGTAGTGCCTCGCGGGGGCGTGTGGCGTCTGCGGCGCCGTGGTGGCTGGTCGCGCCCCGCGGCGGAGCCGCATATCGATACAGCCCCGCGCCCCTTTGGGGCGCGTTCCGATCCGTCGGGCCGGACAGCAGTCGGAGCCACAACCCAAGCGTCTCCCGCAACTCCTCCGCTCGTACGACCGCATCCACCGCCCCGGCCGCCACCTGCGCCTCCGCCGTGTACGCCGACGGGTCCGCGTCCGGGGGCCGGACCCGGGAGCCCGCGAAGCCGACCTGGGCGCCGGGCAGGGCGAGGATCACGTCCGCGCCCGCGCCGAGGGTGGCCCAGCCGCCGCCCGTCGTGGGGTCGCGGAGGACGGCGATCTGAGGGAGCCCGGCTTCCCTCGTGAGCGCCGACTGGCGTGCCACACGCTGGAGTTGGGTGAGGGCGAGCATGCCCTCCTGCATACGGCTGCCGCCCGTGGCGACCAGCGGCACGACCGGGAGGCGGTGCGCGCGGGCGTAGTCGTGGGCGGCCTCCAGGCGGTCGCCGGTCCGTTCGCCGAGCGAGCCGCCGAGGAAGCCGAACTCGAAGGCGATCAGCACCGCCTGCGTGCCCGCGACCCGGGCCGTGCCGCACACGACCGACTCCGTCTCGCCGGTGCGTTCGACCGCGCGGGCGCGCGAGGCGTCGTAGCCCTGCCAGGCCAGGGGGCCGTCGGGACGAGAGTCCCTTGCCGGGTAAGGGAGTTCGGTGAAGGTCGAGGCGTCGGTGACCAGCGCGAGAATCTCGCGGGCCGAGAGGCGGGGATCAGGCACGGTGCAGTGCCCGCTTCATGATCTTCCCCATGTCGTTGCGGGGGAGGCTCTCCAGGTAGTGGACCACGCGCGGACGCTTGTGCGGGGCGAGGCGGCCCGCCACATGGTCCGCCAACTCCTCGGCGCCGGGCGGTGATTGGGGATCCGCCGGCACCACCCATGCCACGATCCGCTCGCCCAGATCCGCATCCGGCTCCCCGGTTACCGCCGCCTCCCGTACCCCGGCGTGCTCCAGGAGCGCGTTCTCGATCTCACCGGCCCCGATCTTGTAACCGCCGCTCTTGATCAGGTCGGTGGCCTTGCGGCCGACGATCCGCACATAGCCGTCGGGCTCGCGGACGGCCATGTCGCCCGTCCGGAAGAACCCGTCGGCGGTGAACGCGGCGGCTGTGGCGTCGGGCCGGTTCAGGTACTCCGTGAACAGGTTCGGGCCGCGCACCTGGATCTCGCCGACGGTCTCGCCGTCGTACGACGGGATCGCCGTCCCGTCCTCCTCCACGAGCCGCAGCTCGACACCCGGCAGCGGCACGCCCACCGTGCCCGCGCGCGGCTCGCCGTCCGCCCGCACGCTGGTGTTCATCAGGGTCTCCGTCATGCCGTACCGCTCGATGACCCGCCGCCCGGTCGCGGCCGCGATGCGCTCGTGGTCGTGGACCGGGAGCGCGGCGGACCCCGAGACGAGCAGCCGCGCCCGCCCGAGGGCCTTGGCCAACTCCGGCTCCTCGGACAGGGCCCCGGCGATCCGGTGGTACATCGTCGGCACCCCGAACAGCATGGTCGCGCCCTCGTTCAGCTCGCGCGTCACGCCCTCCGTGCTGAACCGCCCCAGGTGGCGGACGGATCCGCCGCGCCGGAGCGGGCCCAGGATGCCCAGCACAAGGCCGTGCACATGGAACAGCGGCAGCCCGTGCACGAGCACGTCGTCACCGGTCCACTGCCAGGCGTCGGCGAGCGCGTCCAGCGTGGTGGCGATCGCCCGGCGGGGGAGGACGGCACCCTTGGGCGGGCCGGTGGTGCCGGAGGTGTAGACGATCAGGGCGGGGTCCTCGTCGCCGGGGACGGGTGCGGGGGCGGGGGTTCCGGTGTCGGTCACGTCGACGTCGAGGCGCGGCAACTGCCGTACAGTGGAAGGCAGTTCATCGGCCGGAGCCGCGAGCACCACCGACGGCGCACCGTCGGACAGGATGTGCCCGAGCTCCTTCTCACCCGACTTCGGATTGAGGGGTACGGCGGCCGCCCCGGCCCGCAGCGCCGCCACCACGGCCACCGCCGTCTCCAGCGCCGGCGTGGCCCAGATCGCGACCCGTCCGCCGCGCGGCAGCCGGGCCGCCAGGGCACCGGTCGCGGCGGCGAGCTCGGCGTACGTCAGGGACCGGTCGCCGAAGCGCAGAGCCACCTGCTCGCTCGGGCTCTCCAGGGCGGGAAAGAGAGAGGACACGCGATGCACTCCATCCGTAAGGGCAGGAACGACACCACCGTTCCTACACCAGCCACCCCGCCGACGACGATCAGGAGGCCTCCCGCACCACGTCCGCCACCACGCAACTCACGTTGTCCGGGCCCCCGGCCTCGTTCGCCGCGTCCACCAGGGCCCGTACGGCCACGTCCGGGGACCCGGTGGTGAGGAGCTGTCGTATGCGGGCGTCGGGGAGCACGGCGGGCAGTCCGTCGGAGCACAGCAGGTAGCGGTCGCCGGGCGCGGCGTCGTGCAGGCGCAGGTCCGGGGTGCCGGTGCCGAGGGCCTTGAGGAGGAGGGTGCGCTGCGGATGGGCCGTGGCCTCCTCCTCGGTCAGCCGCCCTTCGTCGATCAGCGACTGGACCACCGTGTGGTCGTGGGTGATACGGAACAGCTCCCCGTCGCGCAGCAGGTAGGCACGGGAGTCGCCGATGTGGACGAGGGCGAGGCGGGAGCCTGTCCAGAGCAGGGCGGTGAGGGTCGTGCCGTTGTCGCCGGTGCCGTCCGTCACGTCCCGGACCGCCTCGGTCGCGCCCTGCACGGCGTCCTCCAGGAGGTTGAGGACACTGCCCGCCGGCACCTCCTCCGTGTCCAGGAACCTGAGCGCCTCGACGGCCGCGCTGCTCGCGGGTGCACCGGCCGGCCCGAACCCGTCGGCGACGGCGAGCAGCCGCGTGCCCGCATACGCCGTGTCCTGGTTCGCGGGCCGGACCCGGCCGCGGTCCGAGTGGGCGAAGTACCGCAGTTCCAGCATGGTGGTGTCCTTCCTCGGCTGTTCGGTCAGGTGATCCACGAGGAACGCGGCTAGATCCCGGCGTACCGCCGTCTCGGCCTCCACCCGCGCCCAGTACGCGCGGATCTCCCGGGCGGCGGCCGCCGGTTCGAGAGCGCACACCTCCCGGATCCCGGCCAGCGGCATGCCCAGCCGCCGCAGCCATGCCACCAGCCGGGCCTGCTCCAGCTGCCCGACGGCGTAGTAGCGGTAGCCGGTGTGCGGGTCGACCCGGGCGGGGCGCAGCAGCTCCAGCTCGTCGTAGAGGCGAAGAGCCTTCGGCGAGAGCCGGCAGGCCCGCGCGAAGGCACCGATCGTGAGCATGTCCCTGCGCATCCGGCAGTCCTCCCCGTGTTCCGTCACCGATGCTGGGGCTTCACCGAGGGGGAAGGTCAATCCGGTTGCTTCGGTTGCGGGGGCCCCGGTTAGCCTGCGAAGCGATCCGCCGCCGTTTGACGTACGAACTGGAGTCCGCCGTGCCCCGTGTCGCGCTCGCCACCTACGACCCCGGCGCGCAGCCGAGCAAGGACCGCGACCTGCCCGTGCTGGTGGGCGCGCTGCGGGACGCCGGGGCCGAGGCCGTCGCCGTCCCGTGGGACGACCCCGACACCGACTGGAGCGGCTTCGACCTCGTCGTCATCCGGTCGACCTGGGACTACAGCTGGCGGGCGGAGGAATTCGTGGCGTGGGCGGAGAAGTGCGCTGCGGTCACCCGCCTGGCCAACCCGGCGGAGGTCGTGCGCTGGAACACCGACAAGCGGTACCTCGGGGACCTGACGGAGGCGGGAGTACCCGTCGTCCCCACCCGCTACCTCGCACCCGGCGACGCCCCCGACCTCCCCGACGACCACGAGTACGTCATCAAGCCGACCTCGGGCGCGGGCGCCCGGTACGCCGCCCGCTACACGCCGGACGACCATGACACGGCCGTACGGCACCTCGCGCGCATGCACGCGGAGGGCCTGACCGCGATGGTCCAGCCGTATCTGACCGGCATCGACGTCAGCGGCGAGCGGGCCCTGCAGTTCTTCGGCGGCCGCTTCCTGCACGCCTCCCGGAAGGGCGCCGTACTGGCGCCGGGCACGGCATACGACGCCGCCAAGGTGGCCCACCCGGACCTCGCGCCATGGTCCCCGAGCCCGGCCGAACTCGCCGTTGCGGAGCGGGCGTTGACCGCCGTACCGGATGTGCCCGAGCTGCTGTACGCGCGCGTGGACCTGGTCGACGGGGCGGACGGGGAGCCGCGGCTGATGGAGCTGGAGCTGGTCGAGCCCAATCTGTTTCTTGATCTGCATCCCGGGTCGGTGACGGTGGTCAGGGACGCGATTCTGGCGACGGCGGCCGATCGCTGACCGCCACCCGCTGCAACAACCCCCAGGTGAACTCGGCGGCCACCTCCCGCCGCACCCCCGCCCCGTCCGCTGCCGTGAACGCCAGCCCCCACCGTGTGGGTGCCGTGCCCTCCAGTGGCCGGGCGGGGGCGAAAGCTCGGGCCGCCTCGTCGACCGTGCAGGACCAGGGGGTGAGGTCGTCGAGGGTGCGCAGGGCCGGGCCGGGGGTGCCCGGGGCGCGGACCAGCCATTCGTTCCAGACGGCGCCGTTCGGGGCGAGGAGGACCTCGAAGCGGAGGTCCGGCCAGAGGGGGAGGGGCCAGAGCCAGGCCTCGCAGTCCAGGTCGCCGATCTTGCGGGTGATCACCGACTCGGGCGTGCCGAGGATCGAGCGGTAGCGGGAGGCGGCCGCGCGTGCCCGCGGCGAATGCAGCATCGCCTGCCAGCGTTTGTTGGCCTCTCTCATGTCGGCGATGGAGGCGCCCAGCTCGCGGCGGGCGTCCTCCACCAGGTCCGGGTTGTGGTCGGCCATGCGGCGCAGCAGGACCAGCTGGAAGTCGAGGGGCGTGAAGGGGCGGCTAGCGGGGCGCTTGGCGGGCGGCATGGGAACCATGGTGGCCCACCACGTCGGCGCCCGGACGGCGGCCGTCCGGGAGGAAGAGGACCGAGTTGACGTAGCGCGGGTGCTTGCGGAAGGGCAGCACGCGGCCCAGCAGGCCCTGGGCGACGACGTGCGAGACGGTTGCCTGATGGGCCTCCAAGGGGAACTTCGCGAGCGGCACCCAGGCCGATCCGGGAAGCACCCAGCCGTCGTAGCGGAGCAGGGAGAGGTAGGTGACGACGGGGGCGATCGGCTGGATGCGGGACTCCAGCTCGACGAACAGGGCGGGGCGGTCGCGGGCCAGCAGGCCCGTCGCCCCGCGGAGCACCGCGAGCTCGTTGCCGTCCACGTCGATCTTGATGAAGCCGACGTCCCGCAGGCCGAGTTCGTCGAGGGTCACGCAGGGGACGTGCAGGGCCCGGGCGTGGATGTCGCGGCGGACCAGGGAGGACACGCCCCGGTCGCCCGCGTCGTCCGGAGGCAGCCACAGACGGGCGGTGCCGGGGCGGTCCGAGGCGGCGGCCTGGACGACGCGGACGTTCGGCGGGGCGCCCTCCGTCAAGAGCCGGGCCAGGTGGGGGACCGGTTCGATGGTCACCACCTGGCGGGCGCGGGTGGCCAGGCGCCGGGTCCAGGGGCCGTACCAGCCGCCGACGTCCACGGCGGTGCCGCAGCCGGGCGGGCACAGATCGGCCAGCCGGGCCAGCTCGGGCTCGAAGCGCGGGTAGACCGCCCGGGCGGCGGCGGCGACCAGACGGGTGGGCAGCAACGGGGCCAGCCGGGCGGCCAGGGTGCGGGGCGGAGTCACGGTCACTGGGCCATCCGCTTGAGCAACGCCTCGTGCTCGTCGTCCGACACCTGCTCCCCGGAGGACGGCAGCAGCTGCGGGATGCCGTCGACGATCGGGTAACGGCGGTGCAGGCGCGGGTTGTACAGGGCCTCGGGGGCCGCCGGTCCGTCCGGCCTCACGAGGTGCAGCGGGCCCTTGTCGAGCGGGCACGCCAGGATCCGCAGCAGCGGGTCGTCGGGGTTCATGGAGGGGTCAACTCCTTGGTGGCGATGGGGGGTTGGGGTGGAGCCTGGGGTGCCGGCTGGTCGTGCTTGGGCATGGCCAGCAGGACGGAGACGGCGAGGACGGTGCCCGCCAGGCGCAGGGCGAGCCGCAGCGGGTCGTGCGGGAGCGCCTCGCCGAAGGAGAGGGTGCCGAGTACGGCCGTGTAGAGGCAGGTCACCGTCGTGCACACCGGCACGATCAGCGAGGCCCGGCAGCGCTGCAGCGCGGCCTGCGACATCACCAGACCGAACGCGCCGGTGAAGAGAAGGAGATACGGGTACGGGGACTTGAGCAGGCCGACCACCGCACCGCCCAGCCCGCTCGACGTCAGGTAGCTCGACACGCCCTTGATGGCGAGCGAGCTGACCCCGTACAGCAGGCCGACGGCCACCCCGTACTCCACGCCCGTCGTCGGTGCGCGGTGGCGGTGGCGGGTGCGTCGCTCCGCGGCCCCGTACAGCCACACACCGCCTGCCAGCGACGGCACGCACACCAGCAGGATCAGCTGGTACGGGGCGCTGCGGCTGACCGTGTCCGAGCCCTCCTTGAGGGAGAGCACGACCATCAGCAGCGCGGCGAGGATCGCGCCGAGCGCGTACCGTTCCCGTCCGGTCGTCTCCTCGCCCAGCAGCCGGGCGGAGAGCAGGACGAGGAGCACCAGACCGGAGACGAAGATGCCCTGGGCGGCGGCGATCGGCAGCGTCCGGTACACGACGAGCTGGGCGCCGAAACCGGAGGCGAGGGCGAGGGAACCGCCGATCCACAGCGGGCTGCCCAGCACCAGTCTGAGCAGCCGGGCGGGGTTGCGGATCGTCACCTCGGGGAGCGAGGTGAGCGCCCGTTTCTCCAGGACGAAACCGAGGCTGTACAGGGTGTTCGCCAGCAGGGCCGCGGCCACTCCCCACCACATCGTCCGTGCCCCCTCTACGTCTTTCGGGCGTGCAGGAGAAGGATCGAGGCGAGCGAGGGTCTGGAGCAGGCCAGCCGGTCGAAGGGGCGCAGGGGGCGGGGCACGCCGTGGAAGGGGGCGCCTTTGACGTCCACGACCTCGAAACCGGACGCGGCGACGAACTCCCGTAGCGCACGGGCGGTGTAGAGCCGCAGGTGTCCGACCACCTCCGTGCCGGGCCGTCCGTGGATCGCCCGCAGACTGACCTCGGAGAAGACGGGCTGCACACCGGCCAGCAGCAGGGCACGGTTGTACCAGGCGGCCAGGTTCGGGGTGGAGAGCATCAGGTGGCCGCCCGGGCGCAGGATGCGGCGGATCTCGTCGAGGGCGGCGTCCGGGTCGACCAGGTGCTCGATCACCTCGCTGAACAGCACGGCGTCGGCGGAGGCCGTCTTGAACGGGAGCCCGCCGTCGGTGAGTTCGCCGCGGATGGCGTACGACAGGTGGGTGCGGGCCCGTTTCAGGGCGTCCTGGGACCAGTCGACGCCGATGATGCGGTGGCCGGTCAGGAGGGGGGCCGCGGTGGCGGCCGCGGTGCCGTCGCCGCAGCCGATGTCGAGGATGGTGCGGGGTGTGCCGGTGGCCGCCGGGCCGAGGGCGGCGGCCAGCATGCGGGCCTGGCGGAGGCTGCGGGGGGTGCCGGAGGCGACCGGGACGGCGGGGTCCTCGTAGAAGTCGCGCAGGTCAGGGCGGTGCACGGGGGCGGTGGTCGCGTTCACGGGGTCACCTCCGTGGAGTGCAGATAGTGCTCGAACAGGTCGCGGAGGTGGGCGCCGTCGCCGTGGCTGAGCAGGGCGCGGGACCAGCGCAGGGCGAGGTGGAGGCGGCCCGCCGTGGAGGCGGTGGTGACGGTGAGGCCGCGGGGCATACGGGCCGGCGCCGAGAACCAGACCGCGTGCGCGCGGCCCGCCTCCTCGCCGAAGTCCAGGGGGTACGGGATGCGGCCGATGTTGCTGAGGAGGGTTGTGGATGTCCAGGGTGCCGCGGCCTTGCGGAGGCCGCGGGTGAGGGCGGCTCGCCAGGCTACGGGGGTGACGGGGGCCGTGAGGAGGGCTGCGCCGTGGCCGAGTTGGGGCCGGGGGAGGGATTTCAGGGCGCGTGTGCGGGTTGCCGTGCGGCGCAGTAGCGCGGGCATGGCGGTGGGGTCGTGGGCGGCCAACTCCTCTGGGGAGAAGGGGACTTCGACCAGACGGGTGCCGTTGCCCATGGGCATGGTGGCGTCTCGGGGGCGGTCGTCCACGGGCATGGTGATGCGGAGGGGGCGGGGGTTCGCGCCGTGTTCTCTGTTCCAGTGGGCGATGGTGAGGGCTGTGGTGACCATGAGCTGGTCGTTCACCGTGTAGGGGGAGCCCTTGGGGCGGTGGGGGAGGGCGAGTTCGGTGACGAGCATGCCGTTGCCGGGGGAGGGTTCGGGGGTGCCTTGGGCCACCCTGGCGGGTGGGGACCAGTTGGACGGGGTGTCGACGGGGTCTTGGGGGAGGTCTGGTGTGCGGGTGGGTGGCGCGGCGGGGGAGTTGTCCTGGCCACCGTAGATTTCCGCGGCCGTGGCCAGGACTCGGAGGCAGGCGGGGCCGTCCAGCGCTGTGTGGTTGATGGTCAGGAACAGGACCGTGCCGTGGGCTGTGCCGGAGCTGGTGGGGGTCGCGGTCGCCGGCCCGCGCTCGCGGGGTGCCGCTCTCTTTGGGTCGGGAGCCGCCCCAGCGGGACGATTGCCCGCAGTTACGGCGGCGGCGGTATCGGCGGCGGCGCCCGCAGCTACTTCGGCATTAGCCCCCCCGGCGTCGGCGCCCGTGGCTGCCGTCGTGCCGACCGCGTCTGTTGCCTCGCTGCCCTCCGCAGGTCCTGCGCCCTCCACCACCTCCAGACGTATCGGTGGTGACAAGGTCAGCGGGGGAGCCGTCGTCAGGGCCCGGGTTCGTGCGTCGCGCAACGCGTGGGGACCTGCCCGCAGGAAGGTCACCACCTCTGTGTCCGGCTCTCCCGTCAGTTCCCACTCGTAGCGGCGCCGGTACCAGTGGCCGGAGGCCTCGCGCATCAGGATGCGGGGGTGGCGGCGCAGGGCCTCCGTGAAGGCTGCGCGCAGGAGGTCGCGGTCCAGGGGGCCCGGTAGGTGGACCTCGATGTGCACCGTCTCCGGTTCTTCTTCCTGGAGGCAGTGCCGGGCGACCTCGTCGACGACGGGGAAGGGGATGCGGCCCGGTGGTTGTGCTGCCGGGCCGTCGGCGCGGGCGGGGTGTTCGAGTGCGGTCACGTGGGTTCGTCCCTCCCCCTGTCGGCTTCCGGCCGCTGTGCCTCCTCGGGCGGGGTCGGCCGGAACTTCGGTTTGCGGAACTGGATCCGCGCGGTCGGCGGGTCGGGATCGGGGCCGCCGGGGCCGCGTGCCGAGACGGTCGGTCCGGCGTCGGGGGGCGGGGGCGGTGCGGTCTCGCCCCCAGGCACCGGTCCGGTCGAGCCGCGGTGCCGTTGCGGGAGTGGGCGGGTGGGTGCCTCGGAGCCGGGTACCGGCGGCAGCACCGCCGTCGAGCCCGGTCCTTCGGCGGGCTCCCTTATGCTCACCACGCCCGCGAACAGGCCGATCAGTGCAAGGAGTTGGGCCGTGTGGCCGAAGGCGCCCTCGCCCGCGCCCACGGGCTCCCCGGCCCCTGTGGCCGCCGCGATGCCCGCCCCCGCGAGGGCGACGAACGCGAGCGGCACGAGCAGCGCGTGCCGGCGATACGCCAGCAGTGCCAGCGCGGGCACCAGCAGCGCGAACCATCCGGCGATCAGCACACCCACCACCGTCAGGGCCACCGTGCCGAGCCACAGCCCGGGGAGCGGCGGTACCGGCTGCGGCAGATCGGGGTTGGGTGAGCGGCGGCGCCAGACGACCAGCCCGACAAGGACCGCCAGCCCGACCCCGCCGCCGATCAGCCCGCCCTCGTAGGTCGTCGCGGGCTCGTATGACAGCTTGACGGTGCCGCCCGCCCCGGCCGGGATCCGCCAGCCCTGCTGCCAGCCGTCGAGGCGGACCGGGGTCAGCTCCTTGCCGCCCAGGGTGGCCTTCCAGCCGTCGTTGTAGTTCTCGTACGTCGTCAGATACGTGGCCGCACCGGAGCCGACCGTCACCTCGCGGCGGTCGCCCAGCCAGTCCCGAATCGTCAACTGGCGTTCCACAGTTGTGGGTTCGGTGACGGTGCCGCGGGTCAGGGTCACGTCGGTCAGGGTGAGCGGTCCGGCGTCCCCGGCCTCGACGCGGTGCGTACCGGCTCCCAGCTCCAGTTCGCCGTCGTTACGGCCCCGCTGGCAGAGCGTCACCTCTACCGTCCGGCGCTCCGTCAGGTCCCGTACCGTCCCCTTCGCGCTGGTCTGGTACAGCTTGCCGTCCACCGCCACGTCCGGCCCCTGCCCGCACGGCAGCGAGAAGGTGCGGGAGCTGCTCGGCTGCGGGGTGCGGTACTGGTCGAGCGCCGGGATGTACGCCTCGGTCAGGCCCACCGGGAGCTGAAGGTCCTCGTCGGCGACGGGGTTGTGGAGGGTCAGGGGTGCCGTCTGGGTGATCGTGATGTCCAGGCGGTCGGTGGTGATCGGGTCGAAGCGGACCACGCCGTTCTCGTCGGCGCCGGCGATGGTCGCACCGTCGGGGGAGCTGATGTCCACCTGCGTGGGACGGGTCGACAGGCCGCCCGCGGGTGCCAGCACGATCTCCCCCACCGGCTGTTTGCCGCTCCAGCGCAGATGGATCGTGGGCCGGTCGCCCGCGATCCACGCCGTCGTCAGATCGCCGTCGGTGAGGTTGCGCGCCGACAGGCCCGCGCCGAGGGCCGCCGTGGAGTCGGCGGTGGCGACGATGCGGTTCTGCTGGTCGGGGGCGACCTGGTACAGCAGCTTGTCGAGTTCCGCGCCGTTCACCGGCACGGCGCCCGCCTTCACCTCGTACGTCCCCGCCGTGGCCGTGGTGAAGCGGCGGTGCAGGCCGGCTTCGGTGCCGGTCGCGGAGAGGCCGGTGGGGTCGGCGGTGCGGTGCAGGGAGATGAGGGTGGCGGCGTCGTCGGAGTCGTCCGCGTCCGTGGGCAGCCGGAGGAGGCGGGTCACCTGGACGTGCTGGAGGGAGATCTCGGCGAAGCCCGCCCCCGTCAGACCCGAGCGACGCTCCACCGAGTCGACGATCGTCAGCTTCATCCAACCCGTCGCGCCTGCCGGCGCCTTGATGGTCTGCGTCTGGCCGTTCGGCCGCAGGAAGCTGGTCCGCTCCCCCTTCTCGGTCTCCACCCGCACCTTCGTCGCCGCCGACCGCACGCTCTCCTGCGGCAGCGGGGTCACCTTGAACGAGGACGGCATGTCGTACGAGTCGGTGAAGCCGATCCGCAGCCACTGCCCGTCCGCCGAGCCGGGTGCGCCCTCGGCCCAGGCCGTGTCCGGGTTGCCGTCGAAGGCGTTCACCGGGTCGTACTGCGGGAGGTGGAAGAGCCAGTTGCCGCTGGAGGACGCCGTCACCGAGCGCGCGCCGCGCAGCTGGGCCACCGTCTGGTGGTCGAGCCCCTTGGTCGGCAGGATCTGGTGCGGTTTCTTCCCCGCGTCCTGCACGGCGTCCGGCGCGTTCCGCTCGGAACTGGTGTACGTGTACGAGGTGTTGCCGCTGACCAGCCCGAACCGTGTGTCCGCGCGGCGCAGCCCGTCGCCGACCACCTGGAGCGGCGGGGAGCCGAGCCCGGGGTGGTTGTCGCCGGTCAGCACGGTCGCACGGCCGCGCAGCTCGGAGGCGAGCGGCAGCAGGGCCTCGGGACCGCCGGAGACGACCGCGGTGTCGGAGACGGGCAGCAGGTGCGCCTGCCCCGGTCGCGGCACGCCGTCGCCCGAGGGTTCGTAGATCTCGACCGCCCGCTGCCGCGGATACAACCCCTCGACCTGCAGCGGAGCGTCGTGCGCGATCTTCCCGCCGGTCATGACCGGCCCGAAGCCCGTCACCCGGACGTACCCCGACTGCTCCAGGGTCCGCTTCACGGTCGTGGTCGGTACGGAGCCGATCTGGTCGGGGTCGAGGTCGTTGCGTACGACGACGTAGTAGACGCCTGCCCGGCTCAAGTAGTCGGCAAGCCCCGGGACGTCACTCCCGGAGGCCAGGGCGTCCTCCACCGCGTCCATCGCGCGCCGGTTGCCGGGGGTGCCGAAGGGCACGTAGTCCCGTTGCGCCCAGCGGGACTTGGCGAGGACGTCGAGGGGCTGGTCGATGGGGGAGCCCCAGGTGTAGATGCCGTGCGAGGTGGCCGGGACGACGAGGGCACGGGAGTCCGGGGAGTACTTCTCCAGCCAACTGGCCGTGGTCTTCCAGTACTTGGGAAGCTCCTGGAAAGACCCCGGGTTGAGGATCGAGCCGTTGAGATACGGCCACATCAGACCCGGCAGGATGAGCACCGCAGCGATCAGCGGGACGAACCGGCGCCCGCGCACCGGCCGCGCACCCCGCGGCTCGGCCGCGACCCCCACCACGTGCGCGAGCCCCAGCACCAGCGCCAGCGCCAGTCCCGTCTGGAACTTGTAGATGTTCCGGAAGGGGACGAGTCCGCCGTTCAGCCAGTCCTGCACGACCCCGTGGAAGGGCGCGCCGAACGCGCCGCCGTACCCGGCGAGCAGCACCAGAACCGTGGAGATCACGGTCAGCACCAGCCACCGCCGCTCCGGCATGTCCCGTCTCGCGAGCCCCGCCAGACCGAGCCCGGCAGCGAGCGCCGAACACACGACGACGATCACCGACGCGGCGACCGTCCACCCGGCCGGCAGCCAGGCCTGCCCGAAGTGCAGATACGCGACCCAGTTGCCGGCCCCGCGCAGTGCCTCCGTCGCCGACATGGTGGCCGTCGTGGTCTGCGAAGTCTCCACGTACGGAAGGAAGTTCTCGCCGTAGACACCGAGCATGACCAGCGGTATCCACCACCAGGCGGTCGCCACGATCACCCCCGGCACCCACCAGGCGATCAACTTGCGCTGCCGAGGCCCGGGCGGGCGGGAGAGCAGATACAGCCCGACCGGCAGCAGCGAGGCCAGCGTGGAAGCGCCGTTCACGCCGCCCATGAAGGGGACGATCAGCGCCGAGCGCAGGGCGGCGACCCGGGCGCTGTACCGCTCGTTCGTCAGCGGCAGCAGCACCCAGGGCAGAAAGGCACCGGGCAGCGCGGCCGCCGACGTCGACCCGACGACGATGGTGAAGACGGGCCACAGCGCATACGCGACCCCCGCGAGCAGCCGCGACCCACCGCTCCCCACCCGCAACCGCTCGGCCAGCCGCAGCGCGCCCCAGAAGGCGACGGACACGATCAGCGACAGCCACAGCCGCTCCGCCAGCCACACGGGAAGGCTGATCGCGTGGCACAGCCAGTAGAACGGCAGCATCGGCCACAGATAGCCGGCGTACTGGTCCTGGATGCCGCCGAAGCTGCCCTGGTCGTGCCACAACTGCCCCAGGCCGGAGAAGAAGGCACCCGGGTCGCCCGTCACACCCAGCTTGGTGTCGAAGGTCTGCCGCCCCGGGTGCACCACCAGGAACAGCACCAACATCACGGCCCAGAATCCCACCAGCCAGCGCCGCGACCGCGGGCCCTCCGGCGGACCCGAGGTGGCCGCGGTGGTGTGGACGGCTGCCGGAGGAGGGGCCTGGACCGTGGTCGTCATGGGGGACACCGCCGGAGGATGAGGAGAAGGTTCCAGGTGGCCACCTCACGGATCCCCGGCGCTTTCACGACGGTCTCCGCGAGGAACGGCCAGTAGCGGGAGCGCGCCGAGACGACCGTGACGTCGTCGCGGGCGCGCACCTGCCGCAGGGTGGCGCCGATGTGCACGGCGAAGAGGTTCTCGCCGAGGGTGTGCTTGGCGGGCTTTCCGGTACGCCGCCGATAGCGGGCGCGGGCCCGATCGGCACCGAAGTAGTGCCACGGCGCCCATTCGTGACCGCCCCACGGGGACAGCCAGTTGGTGAACGAGACGTAGATCAGCCCACCGGGCCGGGTGACGCGGGCCAGCTCGCTGAGGAACGTCTGGGGATCGGCGACGTGCTCCAGCACATTGGAGGAGAAGGTCACGTCCGAGACTCCGTCGGACAGCGGCAACAGGTACCCGTCCGCGATCACGGCCCCGTCGGGCGGCTTCTCGCCGAGTTCTTGTACGTCCGGCTCGAAGAGGTAGGCCTGCGCTCCGCGCCGCCGGAACTCCGCGGTGAAGTACCCGCCACCGCCCCCGACGTCCACGACCGTACGACCGTCCACGGGACCGTCGTATGCCTCGACTTGATCAGCGGCGTCGCAGGCGAGTAGTTCGTAGCACGTTTCAGGGTCGTCCTGTTCATGCCGGAAAGCACGGAAAAGGGCAAGGGACCGCCGAAAGGAGGGATCTTTCATGCCGCGGTGCGGGGGAGCGCCCCCATAGGGGCGCGGGGAACGGCGCGACCAGCCACGAACGGCCCGCAGCCCAGACACGGCCTCACCGACGCGGCGCACAGTCCGGCTCACCCCCGCCGGAGGCGTGCCTCACCGCCTCGGCGGCCACCGCACGAAACTGTCTCACCGTCCGATGCCAGCGATAACGAGCCGCCCGATCCCGCGCAGCCTTGCCCATGAGCTCACGGCGGTGCCCGGACAGGGCAAGCGTGCACCAAGCAGCGGCGAACGAGGACTCCCCGTGCGCCAGCACACCGGTCTCCCCGTCCACGACGGAATCACGCAACCCCGGCACATCAAAGGCAATGGTCGGCGTCTCCCGAGTCGCAGCCTCGGTGACGACCAACCCCCACCCCTCCACTGCAGAGGGATGCAGCAACAACCAGGCCGCACACAACAGCCGGTGCTTCTCCGCCTCGGAGACGTGCCCGACGAACTCCACGCCGGGCCCGGCAAGCTGCTCCAGCCGCCCCCGCTCGGGCCCGTCACCGACGATGACCAGCCGGCCGCCGGTCACCGGCCGCACCCGCTCCCAAAGTCTCAGCAGCAGGTCGATCCGCTTGTACTCGACAAGTCTGCCGACGGCCACGAACAGCGGCTCGGCCGACCGGTCGGCGCGCGGACCAGGTTCCTCCACGCCGTTGTGGACGACACGGATACGGTCCCGTTCCACGCCGATCCCCCGGAGGGCATGCGCCGTGGACGGCGAGACCGCGACCAGCAGACTCCGGTGCTGCGCACCGGTCAGCGCCCACTGCTCAAGTCTTCGGCCGATCCGGGCGGCCGGCGTGAGGGGCCCGCCGAACCGCATCTTCCACAGGTCGGAGTGGACGTGGTTGACCAGACACAGGGTGGGGCCGTGGTGCCAGAGGGGTGCGAGGTACGGCATGCCGTTGCAGACCTCGACCAGCAGGTCGGTCTCGCCGACCTGACGGGCGAAGGCGGAACGGGCACGCAGGTAGTGGGCGAACTCGCCGCCGGCCGACACGACCCGGTAGTCCCGGAAGGCCGCGGGACCCCCACAGATCAGGGTCACCTGGTGGCCGAGGTCGGTGAGTCCCTCGGCGAGCCGGTCGACCAGCAGCTCCGAGCCGCCGGCCGCCGGATTGTCGAGATCCCGGTGGGCGAGGAAAACGATTCGGCGCGGTTGTGGGGGGAGCGCCGAAGGGTGCTGCGGAGCCCAGGAGTGCGTGGCGCGATGGGGGTCCCCCCGTTCGAGCGAATTCGAGAATGGGGGAGGGGAAGGCACGTGCTGGGGCATGGGTGCTCCAACTCGTCTCAGGGTGCGGAACTCAGCAGTGGATTTCCGGACTTGCTGTGGGGGGACTGAGCTCTTCATGGGCGGGGGGTGTGGACACGTTGTGCTTGGGTGGGGTTGGACAGTTTTCGCCCAGCCGTTCGCCACGGCTACTCACCGGGGTGACAAATTTCCGCCTTATTAGAACTGACGTCATGTCACAACGTGAGCTAAGCCTGTGAAGTCCGGGGCGTCTCGGGCGAATCGGGACGCTTCCGTCCTCGTACCACCAAAACCGCACCCACCGTCGCCAGTACGAATCCGGCCACAGCGGCGGTAATCGGCAACGTCTGCCCCACCATGCGCAGCTGACCGCTCTCCTTTTTGGCCAGCTTCACCTGGTCCTTCTGCGTGGTGTTGGTGAACGCCAGCTTCCGGCTGTCCAGCAGCACCACGGCGTCCTTCTTGGTGCCCGGCGCCCGCAGGGTGCGCCGGGGGCCGACCTGGGCGTAGAGCACCCGACCGGTGCGCTGGTCGACGACCAGCTCGATGCCGTGGTTGGAGTACCACTCCTCGGCCAGGACCTGCGGTTTGTTCTTCTGGCCGACGATGGTGCCGGGGACCAGCCGCGTCCCGATCTTCGCCGGGGCGACGGTGCCGGTGAAGCGGTAGCCCCGGTACCCCTGGATCTTCTTGGTGCCGGAGTAATGCAAAGTGACGGTCGAACCAAGCGAGTTGTCCCACCACTGGTACGACTTCCGGCGCACGTCGAAGGGGAACTTCAGATACGCGTCGCCCTCGAAGTACGGGTTCTCCTTGCAGCAGTGCACCGGCTGGTTGGTGTGGCGGTTCGTCACCCAGCGGTTGAGGAAGAACTCCAGCGCGTCGTGCGGATCGGCGGCCGGCAGCGACTTGTCCGTGTCGACCGTCGTCGTCACGTCCCACACCGCCCGCCCGCTCTTCTCGCTGTCCGCGACGTTGCCGCGCACCTGCTGGGTGACCGTGATCCGCTTGTCGTGGACTGTCTCGATCTCGTCGGTGTCGAAGTAGCTTCCGGTGCCTCTGTAGACGGCGGTGGTGTCGATGTCGATCGGGTTCACGGCGGCCCGCGGCTCGACGTACCAGGCCAGCATCGGCGCCAGGACCAGCAGAAACGTGCCGAGTCCCAGAAGAATCAGCGAAAGGGGGGAGACTGTACGGCGCATCCGGGCACTCCAGGGGGAGGGATGACGGAGTTCGGGCCGCTCCGGCCCGCGACGCCGGACTGGCGGGAAGACGGGGCCTTGGGCCGGGAACCGTAGGCTGCTCTTGACGGGGTGTCAATGCTTGTCGAGACTGGGGCCGACAGGCAGGGGTGGGGCACCGGGGTGGGACGACCTCCGGACAGAGAGGCTGACCCTGCGATGTCCAGACTGCTCGCTGCCGTGCTCACCGTCGTGGCCGCCGCCGCGCTCGCCGTGGGCGCCGCGCTCGGCATCGTCGCGCTGCTCGATGCGACGCCCGCCCAGCCCAACACCCCATTGATCACGTACGAGCAAGCCGGGCAAGGGAGTTGACCTGTGACGCCCGCTCACTCACCGGCCGTCACCGCCCGCTCGGCCTGGCACGACGTGCCCCGTCTCCAGGTCCGCCGGTTCGCCACCCTCGCCATGGCCGAGGCGCCCGCGCTCGCCGAGGAGATCCTGCGCGAGATCCGCCGCGAGTACCCGCACCTGCCCGTCGTCCTCGACGAGTCGGGCGAGCCGATGGCCCTGGTCGGCATCCGCCGCGCCATCGAGGTCTTCGTCCAGCACCTGGAGCAGTCGGAGGGCCGTCCGACGGTCCCGCCGGGCGTCTTCCAGGAGTTCGGCCGGGGCGAAGGCCTGCACGGCCGCTCGCTCGACTCCCTGCAGGCGATCTACCGGATGGGCGTACGGCTGGCCTGGCGCCGTTTCGCCGAGATCGGCCAGCGCGTCGAGATCCCGCCGCCCGCGATGTACGAGCTCGTCGACGCGGGTTACGAGTACCTGGACGGCCTGGTCGACCAGTCGGTGCGCGGCTATGCGGAGGCGGCGGCGCGGCAGGCCGGGGAGCGGCTGAGGCTCCAGCGGCGGCTGATGGAAATGCTGCTCGCCGAACACCACCGGGGCGACCCGGCGGACGCGCTGACCGAACGGGCCGCCCGGGTCGGCTGGTCGCTGCCGCGCAAGGTCGCGGTGGGCGTGCTGCTGCGCCCGGCCCGCGAGGCGGTGGCGCCGGCCGTGGGGCAGGGTGTGCTGCTCGACATGGAGTACGAGCAGCCCCGCATGGTCGTCCCCGAACCCGACGCGGCCGGCCGCCCCGAACTGCTGCACCGGGCGCTGACCGGCTGGTCCGGGGCGATCGGACCGCCCGTACCGCTTTCCGACGCGGCGAAGTCGCTGCGCTGGGCCGAGGCGGCCGTACACCTGATGGAACGGGGGCTGCTGCCCGCCGGGGACGTCCTGTACTGCACGGAACACACGGAGGCCCTGGTCCTGCTCCAGCCCGAGGAACTGATCGACGACCTGGCGCTGCGCTGCCTGGCCCCCCTCACCCACTGCGGTCCGACGCACGGGCGCCGGCTTGCTGAAACGTTACTGGCGTGGCTGGAGACGCGAGGCGGGGCACCTGAGGTGGCCGCCCGGCTGGGCGTCCACCCCCAGACCGTCCGCTACCGCCTCCGCCAGATCCGCGAGCTGTGGGGCGACGAGATCGACGACCCCGACCGCCGATTCGAGCTGGAACTGGTGCTCAGGGCACAGCGGTTGAGGGGGGTGCTGGGGGAGGTGGGGCGGCGCCAGTGACGACGAACGCCGTCAAGCCGCTCGCGGCGGGCGGTTCGGCGGTCGGTGTCGACGTCGGCCTGGACCACTTGCTGACGCTCTCCACCGGGGAGAAGATCGTCAACCCCCGGCACGAGCGCAAGGACCGGTGCAAGTTGGCGAAGGCACAGCGGGAACTGTCGCGTAAGGCAAGGGGAGAGGGTGCCAACCGGCGCAAGGCCCGGCAAAAGGTCGCGAAGATCCCTGCGCGGATCAGGGACCGCAGGCGGGACCACCTGCACAAGCTGACCACTCGACTCGTGCGCGAAAACCAAACGCTCGTGATCGAGGATCTGACCGTGCGCACCATGGTCAAGAACCGGAGCCTGGCCCGCGCGATCAGCGATGCTGCCTGGGCGGAGTTTCGGGGCCTGCTGGAGTACAAGGCCGCTTGGTACGGGCGGGAAGTGATCGCGGTGGATCGCTTCTTCCCCTCCTCCAAGCTGTGCTCCCACTGCGGCACCCTCCAACCGGAGATGCCGCTGCACGTCCGTATGTGGACGTGTGACAGTTGCGGCACGACCCATGACCGGGACGTGAACGCCGCGAAGAACCTTCTGGCCGCCGGGCTGGCGGTGTCTGTCTGTGGAGCCGGTGTAAGACCCCAACGGAGAACTCCGGGCGGGCAGTCGGCGATGAAGCAGAAGACCCCACGGCGCGAGCCGTAGGAACCTCCCTCGCTCACGAGGGGGAGGATGTCAAGAGGAAGCAGCACTGGCGCCGCGCGCCGCTGCCCGGCGCGAAGGGGTTTGCCGGATCGACGTCACATGGACCGTTGCGCGCGCCACGCTTCGTAATGGTCCAGGACGGTTTCCTCGACGGGCCGGTAGCTGATCCCCAGGTCCCGCACGCTCCGGCTGTTGTCGACGCGGAACCTGATGCCGAGGTGCCCCCGGATGTAGTCCTGGGTGAGCCCGAAGGCGGGCCCCAGGATGCGAACGGGCCAGTGCGGAAGGCGGGTTCGCGGCAACCGCCGATCCCTGGGATACCGCCCCCGAATGATCCGAGCCATCTCATGGAAGGACGTCATCCGCTCGGCCGCGACGATGTAACGCCCGTGCGCGTCAGGTTTCTCGGCGGCGGCGATGTGCGCGTCGGCCACGTCCCGCACGTCCGCCGTGGTGAAGCTGAAGTCGGGGGCGCCGTAGAAGAAGTACCCCTTGAAGAGCTCTTCGAGAAGGAAGAGGCTGCCCGACTCGGAGGCGGGCGTGAGGGAGGGCCCGAGCACCAGCCCCGGGTTGACGGCGACCATGCGCCACCGCGACTGCCCCTTCTCGGCCTCCCAGGCGGCCTGCTCCGCCACGGTCTTGGCGTAGTGGTACGGGTTGTTCTCGACGGTGCTGCTGGTGTTGAAGTACGCCTCGCTCAGGATCCGCCCCTCCATGTCGCGTACGTCCGCGTAGTCGCCGAATATCGCGCCGACGGTGGAGGTGAGGACGAGCCTGCGGACGCTCGGCGTCCGGTCGATGCTCGCGATCACATTGCGGGTACCGACAAGGGCGGGCTCGACCATGTCCCGCTGCCCGTCCTTGATCCTCTCCGGCATGAAGAAGGGCGAGGCCACATGAAAGACGACCTCGCACCCCTTCATGGCCTCGTCGAAGGCCCCGTCGACGAGCAGATCGGCCTCGAACAGCTCGAGCCGACCGGGAAACCGGTCCTGCAACGCCGTCAGGGGCGCCACCTTCGCCCTGTTCGCAACACTGCGCACGGTGGCACGCACCCGGTACCCGCGCTCCAGCAGCCGCCCCACCAGATGACAACCGACGAACCCACTGCCTCCGGTCACCAGCACGTCCACGCGCACTCCGATCTTCGCCCGGTCGGTCGCAACTCCCTTACCCCGTAGGCTCCTTCGATGAAGCCCGCCGCGGGGTCGCGGCGTCCAGGTGGACCACCACCGTCGTGTAGAAGCGCTGCACCGCGTCGTCCACGCTGCGGATGAAGCCGGTTTCTGCGTTGCCGCGGCCGCTGCCCATGCTCTTGAGCAGGGACAGGCGGAAACCGGTGATCCGGGTGGCGGTGTTCTTCGGGAGCATGTCGGCCGGCTCGGGGCGCAGGCGCTCCAGAGTCCCGCGGGGCCCACCCGCCCCGCCTTCGACCAGGGTCTCGACGTGCAGGTCCGCCGGTGCTTCGTCCAGCCGGCGGATCAGCCGCTTGGCCCAGGTCAGCGGGTAGCCCTGGTCCGGTGCCGGGATCTCGACGGACGTGCGCAGCCTGCCGGTCCGCAGGTCGGCGGTGACGGACAGCAGACCCGGCGCACCCTCGACGCGCAGCTCCGCCTGGAGCCGCCCGTCGACGCAGAGCTCGTCCGCCAGTTGGGCCCGGCGAGCCCCAGGATCGGCCCCGCGCTTGGCCCGCTGGGCGGGGAGGACCTTCTGTCCGAGTTCGCCGCCGAGACCGAGACACACCTGGCGGATGAGCCGCTCCCAGCTTTCGACCACCTCCAGCGCCCGCGCGTCACCCTGGCACAGGGTCTCGTCGTCGATTCCGTTGCGCACGGGCACCCAGGCCGAGCCCATGTTCTGGAAGCCGTGGCAGCCGGAGTTCTCGTGCTGCAGATACTGCAGCAGCTGCTGCAGCAGCCAGGCGTGCGCGGCGTTGCCCACGCCCTCGTGCCGGATCAACATCTGTGCCTGGTGGGCGACTTCGGCCCAGGACAGGTGCCGCAGGGCCACCTTGTGCTTGCGCCGCCCGTCGATCTTGACGTCGACGAGCGGGCTGCCCTCCAGGGCGACGTCGTTCGAGAGCGTGATCACGGCCTCGTAGCCACGACGGGCGGCGATGTCCATGTACGCCTGCACCTGTTCGGCCCTGAGAGAGTTGCCGTTGGTCTTCGTCTCGATGAGCGCCGTCCACAGCTTCCCGGCCCGTTCGACGCGGATCACTCCGTCGGGGCGCCGGGGTGTGTCGCCGTGCGGCAGGGAGACCTCGGTGAACGTTTCCATGCGGCCCGCCGGTGCTCCGAACGCGGCCGTGAGCCTCCGGCCGAACTCCGGCACCTGTGCCATCACCGACAACAGCACCGAGGTGGCACGCATCTCGCGGTCCCGGTCGCTCTTGAGCACCGAGACAGGGAAGAGCCGCGCTTCCTTCCAGGACTCGTTCTCCGCCAGGGACTTCCTGGTCTCCCTGGGCAGCGTGACCTTTTTCTTCGCCGTGCGAGGTCGTGGGGCCGGCTTCCTCGGCCCGGCATCGGACTCGCCGCTGGGCCTCCGGGGAGCCGGGATGGCCTCGAGGGCAGTGGTCTGCGCAAGAGCCTCGGCGGGTGCGGCGGGGACCGCCGTCTCCAGGTGCTCCCCGCTTTGCGGTGCTTCCGCCTCGGCCGCGTCGTCGTCGATGTCCACGCCGAAGTCCGTCGCCAGGCCGGCCAGTCCTGCTTCGTAGCCCTGCCCCACGGCCCGGAACTTCCATTCGTCCGCACGCCGGTACAGCTCGCCGAAGATGATCGCGCTCACCGAGTCGGCGTCGTCGATCGTGAAGCGGAGCAGGTGCTCGCCCACGCCGTCGGCCAGCGTCACCCTCACGTCTTCGAGTTCCCCGAACCGGGCACCCTCGTAGCGGCTTGCGGCTACGACGATCCGGTCCACGTCGGCCGGAACCGCGGTCAGGTCGAAGCCGATGCGGTCCTCGTTGCCGTCCGCTGTCGGTGTCTTCCCCAGCAGCTGCACGCTTCCATCGGCGGCCACCGGGTTGTTGTAGAAGTAGAAGTCGGTGTCATTGCGCACCTTGCCGTTCGTGTCCAGCAATAAGACGGACACGTCCGCGTCGCCCTCGCCGCTCGGGCTCACCCAGCCCAGACCGACGATCACCGAACCGACGTTCTCGCTCAGGGCCGCCAGAGACACGTTCGAGCCCTTGACCATTTCATGCATGGAAACCCCCCAATCACACAGCCGGGACGCCGCCGGCCCCTCCCGCCGCGGCTGTCCCGTGCACGACATGATGTGACGTGTCGCACATGGGGGACAGTAGTACCACAGGGACCGTGAGGTGGTCTGCGCAGAACCATTGCCCGGGCAAACGCACTATGCGTAGCCTGTGTTCGTCATGCCGATCGTCTGTTGAAATTTCGAACAGACGCCTAGGGTAAATACCTCAACAACCTCAGACAACAAGGGAGGGGGCCGGTCGTGGGACGCCTTGTACCTGCCGTGACTCGGGCTCTCGACATTCTTGAGCTCTTCCTCGACGGGGACGGGACGCTCTCCGCCCCCGACATCGTGCGCAAGCTGCAGCTGCCGCGCACCACCGTGCACGAGCTGGTCACCACGCTCGCCGCCCGGTCGTACATCGTCCAGGTGCCCGGGCAGCCGGGACGCTACCGGCTCGGTGTGCGTCCGTACCAGCTCGGGAGCCGTTACGCCGAGCAGCTGGACCTCGCGGCCGAGGGGCAGCAGGTTGCCCGGTCCGTTGCCGAGACCTGTGACGAGACGGTGCACGTGGCGATCCTCGAGGGTACCGACGTCATCTACATCGCCAAGGTGGACTCCACCCACGCGGTGCGTATGGTGTCGGCGGCCGGACGGCGGCTGCCGGCGCACTGCACGTCCGTCGGGAAGATGCTGCTGGCCTCCCTTCCGGAGCAGGAGCTCACCGCGCGGATCCCGGACGACGCCGAGCTCGTCCGGATGACTCCCAACAGCATCACCGAGCCGTCCGCGCTGCGCGAGGCCCTGACGCAGATCCGTCAGCGCGGGATCGCGGTCGAGAGCCGTGAGTCCAACCCGGACGTGAGCTGTGTGGCGGCGCCCGTGCGGGACCGTACCGGGCAGGTCGTGGCCGCCCTCTCGATCTCCGTACCCATGATCCGCTGGAGCGACGAGCGCCGCGCGGAGCTGGAACAGCTCGCCGCCAAGGGCGCCGTCGAGCTGTCGGAGCGCCTCGGCCACCGGACCGTCGTATGACGGCGTACGAGGTGGCGGTGCGCGCCGAGGCCACCCTGGGCGAGGGGCCGACCTGGGACGCGGCGGCCGGGCGGCTGATCTGGATCGACATCCTGGGTGCGCGTGTCTACACGTACGACCCGGTGACCGGCCGTCGCACGACCCGCGTCACCGACCAGCACGTGGGCGCGGCCAAGCCGCGGGCCGGCGGCGGGCTGGTGCTCAATCTCCGCGACGGTGTCGGGCTCGTCGACCCCGACGACACCTTCCGCTGGCTGCACCGCGAGGTCGTCCCCGGCCGCCGTGCCAACGACGCCGCCGTAGCCCCCGACGGCTCCCTGTGGGCCGGCACCATGCGCTACGACGAGGCAGCCGGCGGGGGCACGCTGTCCCGGATCACCGGGGACGGTTCGGTCGAGCTCGTCCTCGACGACGTGGCCGTGAGCAACGGCACCGGATGGAGCCCCGACGGCCGCCTGATGTACTACGTCGACTCGCCGACGCGGCAGGTCGACGTCTTCCATCACGAGGACGGCCGGGCCGTGGACCGCCGCCGGTTCGCGCAGATCGAGGACGGCGCCGGCTTCCCCGACGGGCTGACGGTGGACGCCGACGGCTGCGTGTGGGTGGCGCTGTGGGACGGCGGAGCGGTACGCCGCTACACACCCGACGGCGAACTGGACCGCGTGATCGAACTCCCCACGCCCCGCGTGACGGCCTGCGCCTTCGGCGGCCCGGACCTCACGGACCTGTACATCACAACGGCCCGGGTGGGCCTCACAACACCCCACCCGGTGGCGGGCTCCCTGTTGGTGGTCCCGGGCGCGGGAAAGGGCCTTCCGCAGCCGGCGTTCGCGGGCTGACCGAGGCGACGGACGAGACGGGCTCCGTCGACGGACGGGACAGGGCCGACCACCGGCTCGGCTCCCGGCCGCCACCGGACCGGCCGGCCCCCTGCTCAGGCTCACGCCGGATCCGCCCCTGCTCCGGCTCACGCCGGACCCGCCGCCTTGTCGTGGTTCGCCACCGGTCGAGTGGCTCGGCTCCGTCAGGGTGCCGCCTGCACGGGGTGCGGCCCCGGCTCTGCTTGTCCGGGCCGTGGCCCGCTCGGCTCCGGCCCGGTCTCCCGGCCCCTCCGCTCGCCCGATCGACCAGCCCCCTACCGCCGAATCCCCCGCTGATCCCGCGTCGGACGGAGCGGCTGGCCGGCCCTCGTTCCGGCTGGCGTGGGACAGGCTGCCCGGCCCCTGTCCCGGCTGTCGCCGGACCGGCCGGCCCCCTGCTCCGGCTCACGCCGGATCCGCCCCTGCTCCGGCTCACGCCGGACCCGCCGCCTTGTCGTGGTTCGCCACCGGTCGAGTGGCTCGGCTCCGTCAGGGTGCCGCCTGCACGGGGTGCGGCCCCGGCTCTGCTTGTCCGGGCCGTGGCCCGCTCGGCTCCGGCCCGGTCTCCCGGCCCCTCCGCTCGCCCGATCGACCAGCCCCCTACCGCCGAATCCCCCGCTGATCCCGCGCCCCCTCCCGCCCCGCCCGTGCCCGTACCGCTTCCAGGTCCTCGGGGTGGCGGAGGGCGCTGGAGACGGTTCCGATCTCTCGGAGCAGGTCCGTGGTGTCCGGGTCGTGGTGGCCTTCCGGCTCCAGCGACCAGCGGCGGGACTCGACGGCGTCCTGGATGGCCACCGCGGCGGCGAGGGCCTTGGCTCGGGCGGGGGCGTGGCCGAGGGTGAGAGCCGCCTCGTACGTCCGTCTGCGTCCCGCCTCGTCGATGTGGCGGGCCAGCGGGAGCAGGGCGTCGCGGATGAAGGTCTCCCGGCGGATCAGCCGCAGCTCCGGTGTGGCCCGCAGGACGAAGGAGACGCCGCTGCCGTTGACCGTGCGCATCAGCAGGTACAGGGGGCGGAGCCGGCGGTGGGCCAGGCGGACCCGCCACCGCTCGGCCAGGTACTGGCCCGCGTGCGGCAGGATGAAGCCGACCGCGATCAGGATGGCGGAGAGGCAGGCCAGCGGGGGTGCCACGGCGGTGCTCAGCCAGTCCAGGTGGTGGCCCGTCCAGCGAGCCGCCACGGCGGGCAACTTGACCGCGTAGAAGGAGAGTTGGGTCGCGTAGCCGACGCCGAGGAACTTCAGGCCCCAGCGCAGCCACGCGTCGAGCCCGTCGGTGCGCACCCAGTTCCAGATCAGCCCCGAGGTGATCACCGTGGCCACCGCCTGCGCGAGCAGATACAGCAGGATCATCTCGCGCATGTACGGGGTGTTGGCGTAGTACGTGTCCAGGTCCCGGAGCCGCTCCACGGGCGCGTCCGCCAGTGCGAACAGCACCCACAGCGCGGCGATCACCCCGAGGGAACCCGCCACCACCCAGCGCACGGCGCGCACGGTCGACGCCGAGCGGTCGGACAGCCCGTTGCGCCACGCGATGATCAGCAGCAGACACGAGCCGCAGAACGCCGTCAGCAGCGAGTACACCCAGGGCGCCGAGATGTTCGGCACGCCCGTGACCCGGTTGACCCGGGCGATCGTCGACGGCGCCACGAACACGAACACCGCGCAGGCGATGAGGAGTACGCCGCCGACGGCGCGCAGCAGCGGGTCGCTCCAGAGGCGGACGATGGTCGGCAGCTTGATCGCCAGCGCGGCGGTCAGCACACCGGCCGGGATCCACCAGAAGGACGGGTAGAACTCGTTGACGAAACCCGCGGGGGACCACGCCAGTCGGGCGAGGGCTGCCGTCACCGGCCCGTTCCCCCGCGCCCGCGGTAACCGAGGGACCGCTGGACACGGCCGAGCGGGGCGTCGGTGTCCCGCCCGGACAGCAGCGGCCGGAAGGCGGCCGCGAGCCGGTGCCCGAAGTCGTCGGCCTCCGCCTCGTCGGCGACGCGGGATCCGTCGCGCGCGGCCACCGACAAGGCCACGTCGGTCCACCTGCGGCGGTCGGCCAGCGCCGCACCCGCCACATGGTGATGGCTGTGCCCGGCATGCAGATGCCACAACTCGTGGCCGAGGATGACCAGTTGCTGCACGGCCTCGGCCCGCTCCTCGACGATCACCAGATCGAAGTCGGAGAACTCCACCCACAGCCCGGTGACTTCGAGCTCGTCGGGGAACCGCTCGAAGCGCAGCTCCACCGGCCGCCCGCCGCGCAGCACGCCCATCTCCTCGCACAGCGCCCGGCACAGCTCCCGCGCATCGGCCGGCGGGCGGGGTCTGGCCCGCATCGCCGCCCCGAGGCCGTCCGTCAGCTTCCGCATCCCGGAGACCCTCCGCGAGCGCCGCAGCCGCATTCCTCCCCCTCTCGCAGCCGTACAACAGGCCGTCCGAGACTACGCCGTCGTTCAACCACGAACGGCCTCCCTGGCCGGAAAGTCCTGCCCAACCCATTGACTAGCAAGCGCTTCCTATCTACGGTCCCGTTCGAAGTTACGAGCATATTTCGAAATATCGAACAAGTGGAGCGATACGGCAGGGGGCACGGCATGGGACGACCCGAACTGAATCGCAGACAACTTCTGGCCACGGCAGGCGGCCTGGCGGTCGCGGGCAGCTTCGGCTTCGCCGCACTCGGCACCGGCGCGGACGCACTGGCCGCAGGCGCGGACTCCCGGGTGCGCTACTGGAACCTCTTCAGCGGCGGCGACGGCGCCAACATGATCGCGATGCTGGACGCCTTCCGCAGAGAACACCCCGGCATCGCCGTCAAGGACTCCACGCTCCAGTGGGGCAACCCCTTCTACACGAAACTGGCCATGGCCGCCGCCGGCAACCGGGCCCCCGAGCTCGGTGTCATGCACATGGGCCGGGTCCCCGGCTTCTCGCCCGGCCGCCTCCTCGACCCCTGGGACACCGGCCTGCTCGCCAAGTACGGCGTACGGCAGGAGGACTACAACCCCGCCCTGTGGAACCGCGGTGTCATCGACGGCAAGCTCTACGCCCTGCCGCTCGACATCCACGTCCAGCTCTGCTTCTACCGCAGGGACGTGCTGAAGAAGGCCGGCCTGCTCGGCGACGACGGCCTGATGATCCCGGTCACCTCCACCGACGAGTGGTTCGACGTCCTGAAGAAGGCCAAAAAGGTCCAGAAGAAGGGCCTGCAGACCATCGGTCTGTGGACCAACGACCAGAACTTCCAGTGGTGGTTCTTCGTCGCCTTCTACACCCAGCTCGGCGGCCAGTGGTTCAACGACGCCCGCACCCAGGTCCTCTTCGACGCCGACAAGGCCACCCAGGTCCTGGAGTTCCTCCGCAAGCACGTCACCGACGGCTACGTCATCCCGGGCGCCCCGACCGGCGAACAGTTCATCAACGGCGCGCCCTTCACCTGGGAGGGCAACTGGTCCGTGCCGGTCTTCTCCGGCGCAAAGCTGGACTACGGCGCGACCCCGCTGCCGCCCGTCTTCGGCAGGCAGGCAACCCACGCCGAGTCGCACTCCTTCGTGCTGCCGCACCAGTCGGGCCGCGGCGGCGCCACCAACGAGGCCGCGCACGAGCTGGCCGCCTACGTCGTCCGGCACGCCCAGCAGTGGGCGGCCGGCGGCCACATCCCCGCCTACCGGCCGACGCTCTCCACGGCCGCGTACAAGAAGCTCACCCCGCAGAACGAGTACGTGAGCGCCATGAACCACCAGGCCACCGAGCCGAAGGTGTGGTTCGCGGGCTCCACCGGCGTCCTCGCCCAGGACCTCGGCCCGATGGTCGTCTCCTCGACGATGGGCTCCGCGGGGCCGGCCGCCGTCGCACAGCGCATGAAGAAAGAGCTCGCCAGGCTTCTCGCCTCGAAGAACCCGATGGACGGCAGGACCGCCGCGCAGGGAGGTGCGGTCGCATGACGACCAGCGCTCAGACCGTCCTGGCGCCCGCGCGCGCCAGGACCGCCACCGCGACCGCGACCGTACGCCGCAAGCAGGGCTTCCAGCACGGGGGCTGGTTCATCGCCCCGTTCCTGGCGCTCTTCGTGCTCTTCGTGATCTGGCCGCTGCTGCGCGGCATCTACCTCAGCCTCACCGACGCCAACATCTCCGGTGAGGGCGCGAGCTTCATCGGCCTGGACAACTACCGCGAGGCCCTGCACGACCAGCTGATGTGGGACGCGCTCGGCCACAGCGCCTACTTCACCCTGCTCGTCGTGCCCTGCATCACGGTCCTCGCCTTCCTGCTCGCGATGCTCGCGCACAACATCGAGCGCGGAAAGTGGCTGTGGCGGCTGTGCTTCTTCGTGCCGTTCCTGCTGCCGTCGACCGTCGCGGGCAACCTTTTCCAGTGGCTGTTCACCCAGGGCATCGGCATGTTCAACCACACCCTCGGGATCGACACGCCCTGGCTGACCGACAAGTCGTACGCCATGCTCGCCATCGTCATCGAGACCCTGTGGTGGACGGTCGGCTTCTCCTTCCTGCTCTACCTCGCGGCCCTCCAGGGCATCCCCGACCACCTCTACGAGGCCGCCAAGCTGGACGGCGCGAACGCCTGGCACCGCATGGTCCACATCACGCTGCCGATGCTCCGCAACATCACCGGCCTGGTGATCGCGCTCCAGGTCCTCGCCTCGCTCCAGCTCTTCGACCAGGCCGTCGTGATGATGGACTTCGGCCCCGGACCGGAGCTCAGCACCCGCTCCTTCGTCCAGTACACCCTCGAACAGGGCTTCACCAGCTACCGCGTGGGCTACGCCTCCGCGATGTCCGTCATCTTCTTCGTGATCATCGCAGTCGTCGCCCTGGCGCGGATGTGGCTGCTGCGCAACCGTGAGGAGAGCGGCCGATGACCACAGCCGAGCCGACCGTACGCACCGCGACGAACGTACGCACCGCGACGGCCGTACGCCCCAGGTCCCGCAAGCCCTGGACGCCCGGCCAGATCGTCCTCACGCTGCTCGGTGTCGCCGTCTCCGCCGTGTTCGTGGCGCCGATCGCGGCAGCCCTGTTCACCTCGCTCAAGTCCGAGGCCGAGGCCGCCGAGATCCCGCCGCACTGGCTGCCGAAGGTCTGGACGGCCCAGGCGTGGAAGGCCCTCTGGTCCACCGGCAACATCACCAACTGGTTCGTCAACTCGCTGGTCGTCTCGGTCTGTGTGACGACCGTCGTGCTGGTGGTGAGCGCCCTCGCCGGATACGGCTTCGCCCGCACCGAGTTCCGCGGCAAGGGCGTCCTCATGGGCATCGTGATGTCGGGTCTGATGATCTCCCCCGCCGTCCTCGGCGTCCCCCTGTTCACCACGGTCCAGCAGATGGGGATGGTCGACACCTACTGGGGCATGATCCTGCCCCAGTGCGCGCCCGCCGCGATGGTCTACATCCTCTACAAGTTCTTCCAGGGCATCCCGCGCGAACTGGAGGAAGCGGCCTTCATCGACGGCGCCGGCCGCTGGCGCGTCTTCTTCACCATCGTCGTCCCGCTCGCCCGCCCCTCGCTCGCGGCGGTGGGCATCTTCACCTTCATCGCGTCCTGGAACAACTTCCTCTGGCCCTACATGGTGACCAACAACCCCGACCTGATGACCATGCCGAACGGCATCGCGACCGTCATGAACTCCTACGGCATCCAGTGGGCCCAGCTCATGGCCGGCGGCCTCATGGCGGGCCTGCCGCTGATCGTCGTCTTCGTCTTCTTCCAGCGCCAGATCGTGGCGGGCGTCGCACACACGGGATTGGCGGGACAGTGAGAGCACACAGAGCACTGACGGCCCTGGTTGCGGCCCTCCTGGCCGTCCTCCCCAACACGGCGCAGGCAGCGGAGAGTTACCCCGACCCGCTCCCCCTCACCGGCCAGCAGATCATCCACGACCCGACCGTCATCCGCCTCAAGTCCGGCGGCTACGCGGCCTATTCGACGGGCGGCATCATCGGCGCCCGCCTGTCGAAGGACCTGCGCCACTGGGACGACGCGGGCAACGCCTTCGCCGAGCCGCCGAGCTGGTGGTACGAGTACAACAACACCGGCGACCCCTGGGCCCCGGACATCTCCCGCCGTGACGGCCACTACTGGCTCTACTACGCGGTCTCCTCCTGGGGCACCAACCACTCCGCGATCGGAGTCGCCACCTCCCCGTCCGGCCTCCCCGGCACCTGGACCGACCATGGCAAGGCGTTCACCTCCGAGACCACGGACACCTGGAACGCCATCGATCCGGCGATCGTGAGGGCGCACGGCAGACTGTGGATGGCCTTCGGCTCCTACTGGACCGGCATTCGCATGGTCGAACTGAACCCCAAGACCGGCAAAGCAGTCGAGGGAGCCACGGTCCAGCACCTGGCGACCCGCCCGGACGCCCCGTACGCCGTCGAGGGCGCGTACATCGTCAAGCACGGCCGCTACTACTACCTCTTCGCGTCGTACGACGCCTGCTGTCAGGGTGTGAACTCCACGTACAAGATCAGAGTGGGCCGCTCGACGCAGGTGACCGGCCCGTACGCCGACAGCACAGGCAAACCGATGCTGGAGGGCGGCGGCGATCTGCTGCTGGCCGGCCACGGCCGCTATATCGGCCCAGGCGGAGAATCAGTCTTCCGTGATCACGGCAAGGACTGGCTGGCGTACCACTACTACGACGCTAACGACAACGGCACCCCCGAGCTGGGGCTCAACCGCCTCAGCTGGACAAGAGACGGCTGGCCCAAGGTCACCTAAGGGGCGCGGGGAACTGCGCGACCAGCCCCCACGCACCCGCACCGAGAAACGCACCGAAAGGACCCCATGAGCACCGCCCGCTTCACCCTGGACCCCGCCTTCACCATCGGCGAAGTCAACCCCCGTCTCTTCGGCTCCTTCGTAGAGCACCTCGGTCGCTGCGTCTACACGGGCATCTTCGAGCCAGGGCACCCCACGGCAGACGAGGCCGGCCTCCGTACCGACGTTCTGGACCTGGTCCGCGAACTGGGCGTCACCGCCATCCGCTACCCCGGAGGCAACTTCGTCTCGGGCTACAAGTGGGAGGACTCGGTAGGGTCCGCTCAAGACCGACCTCGCCGTCTCGACCTCGCTTGGCGCTCGACGGAGTCGAACCGCTTCGGCCTCTCCGAGTACATCGCCTTCCTGAAGAAGATCGGCCCCCAGGCCGAGCCCATGATGGCCCTCAACCTCGGCACCCGGGGCGTCGCCGAGGCCCTCGAACTCCAGGAGTACGCCAACCACCCCGCCGGCACGGCCCTGTCCGACCTCCGTGCCGCGCACGGCGACAAGGACCCCTTCGGCATCAAGCTCTGGTGCCTGGGCAACGAGATGGACGGCCCCTGGCAGACCGGTCACAAGACCGCCCAGGAGTACGGCCGGACCGCCGCCGAGACCGCCCGCGCGATGCGCCAGATGGACCCGGCGGTCGAACTCGTCGCCTGCGGCTCGTCCAGCCAGTCCATGCCGACCTTCGCCTCCTGGGAGGCGACGGTCCTGGAGGAGACGTACGACCTCGTCGACTACATCTCCCTGCACGCCTACTACCAGCCCGAGGACGGTGACGTCGACTCCTTCCTGGCCTCCGCCGTCGACATGGAGTCCTTCATAGAGAACGTGGTCGCCACCGCCGACCACATCGGCGCGAAGCTGAAGTCGAAGAAGAAGATCAACCTCTCCTTCGACGAGTGGAACGTCTGGTACATCTCGGAGTGGCACGAGATCGAGAACTCCGGTGCGCGGGACTGGGCGGAGGCCCCCCGCCTCCTTGAGGACAACTACAGCGTCCTGGACGCCGTCGTCTTCGGCTCCCTCCTCATCGCGCTGCTCCGGCACGCGGACCGCGTCACCGTCGCCTGTCTCGCCCAGCTCGTCAACGTGATCGCCCCGATCATGACCGAACCCGGCGGCCCGGCCTGGCGCCAGACCACCTTCTTCCCCTTCGCGCAGGCCTCGCAGTACGGCCGCGGCCAGGTCCTCGACGTCCGGGTCGACTCACCGACGTACGAGACGAAGAAGTACGGCGAGACGGACCTCCTGCACGCCACCGCCGTGCGCGCGGAGGACGGCACCGTCACCGTCTTCGCCGTCAACCGCAGCCGCACCGAGGCGCTGCCCCTCGAAGTGGCCCTGAACGGCCTGGACCTGACGGAGGTCGTCGAGCACAGCGCCCTCGCCGACGCCGACCCGGACGCCCGCAACACCCTCGACGACCCCGAGCGGGTCGCCCCGCACACGGTCGAGGGCACCGCCCTGCGGGACGGCACCCTCACCGCCGCACTCGAACCGCTGTCCTGGAACGTGATCAGGCTCGCCTAGCCGGCCGACCGGCCGGGGGAGGCCACCGGTTCCACCGGTACTCCTCCGGCCGCCGCGCCCAGCAGCGTCAGCCGTACGTCCGACGGTCCCGACGGTGTGGTCCCGTCGGACAGGACGGCCAGGGCGAGGGTGTTGGAGCCACGCGTGCGCAGGATCCCGTTCGGGAGCGCGAAGGTGTGCTGTGGCCCCACGTCGTTGATGTACTGGCCCATGTTCCAGCCGTTCAGGAAGATCTGGACGCGGTAGGCGCGGGCCGGGTCGTCGTCGAGGACCAGCCCGACGGAGGCGTCGGTGCCGGCGTCGACCGCGAGCCGGAAGGACGTCCGGTACCAGGTCACCCCCTGCCGCCGGTCCGCCCGCGGCAGCTGCACCGGCTCCCAGCCACCGTCGCCGTACCCGGGCAGATGCCAGCCGTTGCGCTCCCCGTACAGCCCGCCGTTGTTCTGCGGCCCGCGCACGGGGTCCGGTGCCGCCTCGCCCTGCAGCCGCCAGCTCACCTGCGGGGCCGCCCCCGCGAAGGTGACCGCCGTCAGCCCGCGCGCCACCTTGTGCGTGTCCTGGGCCTTGCCGTCCTGGTCGTGCTGCATACGGCGGACGAGGACCGACAGCACGTGCGGCTCGTCCGTGCGCAGCGCCTCCGGTACGGAGAAGACGGCCGTGGCCGCCCAACTCCCCTTCCTGACCGTCTTGTTGTCCGGCACCGGCATCCGGTGCGTGCCCAGCGGCCGCCCGTCCAGCCATGCCATCAGCAGCCCCTGCGTGCCCGTGCTGTAGGCCAGCGACACGGACTCGGCGCCGGTGGCGTCGGTGAAGCGCCCGCGGTACCAGACGTCGCCGTAGTGGAAGGAGTAGTCGTCGGCGAAGAGGACCGGCTGTCCGGCGGGGACCGGTGTGGTGCTGTGCGTGGTCGTCTTGTCGGCGGGCGTCCAGGACGAGTCGTCGAAGCCGGGCGCCGACTCGGGGTTCTCCGTCTTCCGCAGCCAGCCGCTGCCGAGCGCGGGCAGTGCGACCGCCCCGACACCGGCCAGCGGCTGCGCGCCGCGCAGGCTGCCGGAGGAGGTCGTGTGGGCCTTCAACTCCCTGCCGTTCCAGGTGAGTTCTTGGATGCCGCGTGGTCCCCACACCTCCAGGTCCGCCGCTTCGACGGTGTCCCCGGTCAGCCGGACCGCCGTTCCGTCGACGGCCGCGGTCCGCAGCAGGGCGGGCCCGTACACGAGAACCGGGCCGGACGGGGTGTCGTGCGGCCACAGTCGTACGGAGGTCTCGTCGTCGGCGAGGAGCAGGAGGAGAGGGGTGGAGGTTCCGCCGTCGCTCACCAACACCTGGGTGAGACCGTCCAGCTGGGACTCGACGTGCAGCAGTCCGTCCGCGTACGCATGCTCGGCCTCGCCTTCCAGCACGGTGACCGTCGGCCGGCTCGCGCACTCCAGTGCGGTCACCGTCTCCTCTCCCGACCGCCCGGTGAGCACGGCGATCTGCTGTCGTCCGGCGGTGAGGGCCAGCATGGGCTGGGCGTTGGAGTAGCGCAGCTTCCGGCGGCCCAGCCTGATCCCGGCGGCCAGCAGCCGCGCGTCCTGCGCCGGGACGGCCACGGGGACGGGGAGTTCGGCGCCGTGCAGCGGAAGTTCGGTGGCGACCGGCGCCTCGCCGTCGTTGCGCAGGACGTAGACGTGGGCGCCGGTGTCGGGGTTGGCCAGGTGGTACACCTTCAGCCCGTCCGCCGCCGCGTCCGCCTCGACGTCCGCCGCGCGGTCCAGTTTGGCGAAGTCGGGGAAGTGCCGCAGCAGATGCCCGAACTGGTGCATCGGGATCAGCTTGGCGGTCGGCTGCCGGCCCTCGTCGATGGCCGCCCCGTAGTCGTACGACGTGTAGACGACCGGCGCGGGCAGCCAGCCCCACGAGGTGCCGCCGAAGGTCATGTAGACGCTGTGCAGGGTGATGCCGTTGGCGAGGTTGGTGAGGTAGAAGCGCCGCTCGTACGCCGCGTCCCGCAGCCGCCGCGACTCCGCGTACCCCTTCCCCTCGAACCAGGCGCCGCCCCACGGATCGAACCAGCCACCCCCGAACTCCGGTACGAAGCCAGGGGTTTGGGGGCTGGCGGTCGCGCCGCCCTTGACCCCGCCGGCCCCGAAGTGTCCCCAGTCGGGCGGGGCGAGGGTCGGCGACGGATAGCCGTCGAAGCCGTACAGCCAGCGGCCCTTCTCGCCGCCCGTGTCGAAGGAGCCGGGGATCCAGTACCCGTTCCTGCCCTTGTCGTTGTGGAAGAGCGGTACGTCGATGCCGTCGGACCGGACCTTCCGGTACAGGTGGGCCATGTAGTCACGGCCGGTCGGCTCGTTGACGTACGCGTCGTACTCGTTCTCGATCTGGTAGAGCAGGACCGTCCCGCCGCCCCTGGTGTACAGGTGGCGGGCGACGATGGCGTTCACCCGGGTCAGCCACTCGTCGACGTACGACAGGTAGGCCGGGTCGGCGGTCCGGGCCCGGCCCTCGGTGGCCGTCAGCCAGCCGGGGAAGCCGCCGCCGTCGATCTCGGCGTTGATGTAGGGGCCGGGGCGCAGGATGACGTACAGGCCGGTCTCGCTCGCCATCCGCAGGAACAGGTCCAGGTCGCGGATGCCGGTGAAGTCGTAGTGCCCCGGAGCGGGGGAGTGGTAGTTCCACGACACATAGATGCTGACCGTGTTGTAGCCGTGGGCGCGCATCTTCTGCAGGATGTCGCGCCACAGGGACGGGCTCGGCAGTCGGAAGGGGTGCATCTCGCCGGACCAGACGACCAGCCGTCTGCCGTCGACGATCAGCGAGTAGCGGTCGAAGCCGATCGTGTGCTGCCGCCCGTCCGCGCCCGGTGTGCCGGGCGGCGGGCCCGTCGGGGCGGTCTGGGCGGCGTAGGCGCAGGTCATTGCCCCGCTGCCGCCCAACGCCAGGCCGAGGGCCGTGGTGCCGGCGAGGGCGTTGAAGGTACGTCTGCTGAGCCCCAAGGGAGCCTCCCGTCGGGCCGTCCGGTCGGCGGCGCGTGGCGCTACGCGGGATGTGCCGCGATGTGCCGTCTGTCTTCTGCGGATGCGTCGTGGCTGGTCGCGCCCCGCGGCGGAGCCGCATATCGATACCGGCCCGCGCCCCTTTCGGGGCGCGGTCGAACCGGCGGCTTTGCCGAGATCGCTGAGGACATTGTGTACGCCGCACCCAGCACAATGGTCGTATGAGGATCTCGGCACGGGCGGATTACGCGGTACGGGCGGTTCTCGAGCTCGCGGTGCGGGGGGACGACGGGCCGGTGAAGGCGGAGGCCATCGCGGCCACGCAGGAGATCCCGCACAAGTTCCTGGAGGGGATCCTCGGGGATCTGCGGCGCAGCGGCATCGTCGACAGCCGGCGCGGGGGAGGCGGCGGCTACCGGCTGGCCCGCGAGGCCCCGACGATCACGGTCGCGGATGTGATCCGGGCGGTCGACGGCCCGATCGTGTCCGTGCGCGGGGAGCGGCCCACGGGCCTGGAGTACACGGGGTCCGCGCAGCCGCTGCTGCCGCTGTGGATCGCGCTGCGGGCCAACGTCCGCCGCATCCTGGAGGGCGTCACCATCGCGGACATCGCGGCGGACGCCCTGCCGGAGCCGGTACGGGACCTCGCGGCGGAGCCGGCGGCCTGGGAGAACCCGTAGCGGGCAAGCAGGGCCTGCAGCGGGCCGGAAGGTCAGTCGCGCTTGATGCAGTGGGACGTCTGCTTGACGGAGGCGACGGTCCGGGAGAGGTCGATCAGGGCCGCGTCGGTCCGGCTCGAGCCGTCGAAGACGACCTGGGTCGCCGGGTTGCGGCCGTAGGTGACGATCACCTTTCTGGTGTCGGTTGACTGTGCCAGGTCCATGACCCAGTCCACGCCGTCGACCGCGAAACACGGGTCACCGGTGACTCCCGGCGGTATGACGCCGCAGCGCAGCACGATGTCCCGGTCGCCCCAGACGGCGATTCCGGGAAGGCTGCTGTCGCGGCGGGACAGGCCGCCGAGGGACGCCGGGGCGCTGTCGGCGATGCGGTGGCAGTGCGGTGCGCCGGAGAACCTGGCGGGGCGTATGCCGGCGTCGGCGTCGGTGTGGGCGAAGCCGTAGGCGGCGAGGGCGGCGCCGGCGGCGAGGACGGATGCGCCCGCGGCCAGGGTGAGTCGGGCCGGGCGTGGACGTATCGACGGCATGGACAGAACGTTAGGACAGTTGGCCGCTGCCCCCGGAGCCGGGCCCCGCAGGGCCGGGGAGCACAATGATCGTGTGGCGGGCCGCAGTTGGGGCCCGCCGGTGAAAGGGGGAGTGACGTGACTGTCACTTGGCGGGGCGCTGTTTCGTACGCGCTCACCGTCGTTGTCCTGTCCTGGCTGGTCGGAGCCGGTGTGGACCTGGCCTGGCAGGCCGCTCCCGGCGGCAGCGTCGGGGGCTGGGCCGATTTCTGGTGGAAGAACCCGTGGCACGCGGTCTTCGTTTGCGCCGCGACCGTCTCCCTGGTGCTGGCCAGGCGTCTGCTGGCGCCCCTGCCGCGCTGGCGCGTGACGCTGGTCGACGGGTCCGTCTACCTGGCAGCGCTGCTGTTCTGCTCGGGGGTCTGGGCGTGGGCCGAAGGCGAGGTCGCGCCGGCGGACTGGGCGTTCGTCATGGCGATCGTCGCGCTGTACACGCTCCAGCTGCCCGCCGCATGGGTGCTGTGCGTCTGGCGGTCGGGGAGCCTGGAGGTCGTCCTCAGCGAAGCGGGGACGGACGAACTGCACGGGGGACTGGCCGGCCGATGACGAAGACTCGACACATGTGCGTGGTGGCGGCGGCCTGTGCGGCGGTCCTCGCCGGCTGCTCGTCCCCGGCGCCGATCAGTGACGCCAGTCCCGGGGATCCGCTGATCAGGACCTGGAAGGAGGGCGAGCGTCCCGCTGTTCCGGACCTTTCCGGGCCCTCCCTGGAGGGTGGCACGGTCAGCCTGTCCGACTACCGGGGCAAGGTCGTCCTGATCAACGCATGGGCCTCGTACTGCGGCCCCTGCCGGGCGGAGGCGCCCGAGCTCAAGAAGGTCCAGAAGAAGTACGGCGCCCGCGGGCTGCGCATCCTGGGTCTCGACAACGACGCCGGCCGCGGTGCCGGTCTCGCCTTCCAGAAGCAGTACCGGCTGGACTACCCCTCCCTGCACGACCCCTCGGGCAAGCAGCTCCTGAGGCTGCCGCGGGGCGTGGTGACCACACAGGGGCTGCCGTTCACGATCGTCGTCGACTCGTCCGGGAAGGTGGCGGCGGTGCGGATGGGAGCGGTGACGGAAGCACGGCTTGCGAAGATCATCGAGCCGTTGCTGTGATCGCAGTCTTTGCAAAGTTTACCGTTGTACGTAGATGATCTCGCTGGTAGCCTCGAATTCGCTCTGACCAAGCGCTATTTGAATACTGGGGGATCGACTTCGTGAACATGCGAAGCAAAGGAATTTCTGTCGCCATCGCATGCGCCATGACCGGCGCAATAGGCGGTATCGGCGCGAACACGGCATCCGCGGCTCCGGCGGCGACGCATGTGCAGACCCGTGCCGGAGCAGACGAGATCTGCGCCGTCATCGGCATCGGCAGCGGCGCTGCGGGCCTCACCAAGGCGCTGGCCAAGGGCGCTTCGTGGGTGGGGATCGGCGCCAGCATCGGGTGCTATCTGTACACCAAGGCCAAGGAGCAGACGCCTGCGGAGAAGCGGGCGGCCATGATCAAGGCGTACAACGAATACCAGAGAAAGAGTGACCTCAAGAAGCTTGATGCGCTCGGTTACTACTGCCGGAAGAAGAGCAGCGGCGGTGGTGGTGGCGGCGGTGATTTCGCGAACGTCACCCCTGACACCGTCACCCCGAGGATCGGGTGGCGGGATATCAAGATGAAGGGTGTGGTGTACGAATGCACAGCCAACGGGGACTGACCCGCCGCGACCTGAGCGATGGAGAGCGATTCCTGTTCGCCGTGGCGCTGGCCGTGGTGAGCCTGCTGTGGATCACCCAGGACATGGCCGCATGGGCGACGGCGCTGTGCGGCGTCGGTGCCGCCGCAGGAGTGTCGGGAATGCTCTACTTCGGCTGGCGCCACCTCCGGAAGTGACACGTGTACGCCGTCTACCGGCCCGGCCGGTAGGCGGCGTTCTGCGTTCTGTCTCCCGCATGTGAAATCCACGCCTGTGAATGGCTTGAGTTCGACCTGGTCGGTTCGTATGCGCCTCCCTACGATTCGATCGCCTCGCACCTTCACAGGATCCCCACGGTTTCTTCAAAGCGTTCCTGGGGTCGGTCCTTGAGGGGCCGGGGTGTGCCACCCCCCACTCACAGAACCGGAGAAACCATGTCTGGTGGACTCCTGCTGAGCGGCGCCGTCGCCGCTCTGCTCACCGCCGCACTGCCCGCACCGGTCTCGTCGCCCGTCGTCGACAACCCGCCCCCGGACAAGATCGTCATCGACGTGGCGACCGTGAACGGCTCCGGCTGCCCCCAGGGCACGGCGGCCGTCGCCGTCTCCCCCGACAACACGGCCTTCACGGTGACCTACAGCCAGTACCTCGCCCAGGCCGGCGGCAACTCGGACCCCACGTCCTTCCGCAAGAACTGCCAGCTCAACCTGATCGTGCACGTCCCGCAGGGCTTCACCTACGCCATCGCCAGCGCCGACTACCGCGGCTTCCTCTCGCTCCAGCCTGGAGCATCCGCGACGCAGAAGGCCTCGTACTACTTCCAGGGCTCCTCGAACACGGTGCCCAAGACCCATCCGTTCAGCGGCCTGTACAACGACGACTGGCAGGCCACCGACAGCACGGACGTGGCCCAACTGGTCTGGGCGCCCTGCGGAGTTCTCCGCAACTTCAACATCAACACCGAGCTGAGAGTGAACGCGGGAACCGCGAACCCGGGCAAGGTCAGCTTCATGACCATGGACTCGACCGACGGGAACATCAGCACCACGTACCACATGGCGTGGAAGGAGTGCCCGGCAACCTGAGGTGTACGGCCCGTGGGGGTCCGGCGCAGTCTTCGGCCCCCACCGGCCCGCCCCGAACCCGGCGCGTACATTCGCCAACCATGAACACAGAGCTGGTGGTTGCCTCGGTCTCGGGTGGTGTCGCCCTGCTGAGCGCGCTGATCAGTGTGCGTGCGAGCAGGCGGCAGGTGCTGCTCTCGGCCGAGCTGGACCGCCGGGACGTGATGAGCCGGCGTCGCGATCCGTTGCTGTGGGCGGCGTTCGACCTCCAGTCCCGGCTCCACAACATCGTGGAGAGGGGCTTTCTGCCGTTCTGCTACCAGGACGAGACGGGTCGTGATCGCGAGTACGCGCGCCGGAGCACCCTGCATGTCCTGGGCGAGTATCTCGGGCAGGTGGAGATCCTGCGGCGCCGGATCCAGTTCCTGGATCTGGGCAGGCGGCGTCACAACCGTGCGGTCGTGGAGCGGTTCACGGCGATCGCCACCGTGCTCAACGAGGACGGCGGATACGACGACCGGCACTTCCGGATCTTCCGCAGCGACCAGCGGGCGCTCGGCGAGATCATGATCAAGGAGGACGGCGAGTCCTGCCTCGGATACGCCGAGTTCTGCCGGCGGCTCGAGGGCGAACCGGAGTTCGCGGCCTGGTTCCAGCCCCTGCTGGAGAGCCTCGACGAACAGGCCCGCAGCCCTGAACCCCACCGTCGCCTCAGGGACCTTCAACTGGCCCTCGTCGAGCTGATCGACCTGCTCGATCCCAACGGGGACCAGTTCCCCGAAAGACCCAGGGTGCGGTGAGCGGGGTGGCCCGCGCCGGTGCGGGCCACCCCGGTGTGCGGGGACGGGGGACGGGTCAGCTCTGGTCGACGCCGAGCGTCAGGGTGCCGGTGTAACCGGACGAGGTCGAACTCCCCAGGGCGGTGAGGGTCAGCAGCCCGGACGCGGCGCCTCCGCCGTCGTAGACGGAATCCTGGGAGAGGGTGGTCCGGGTGACCGTGTTGGTCGAGTACGGCGAGATCGCGGCGACCTTGGTGGTGACGGCCTCGGCGAGGAAGAGCTGGCCGGTGTGGAGTTCCGTACCGCCGGTGAAGGAGCCGTCGGAGGTCGGCGTGACGCCCGTGTGCACCTTGACGTGGATGTGGATGCAGCGGCCGCGGTACCAACCCGGGTAGATCGTGGTGATGTTGGCGACGCCGGAGGAGTTCGTCAGGACGCCGCCGCGCAGGAAGGCGCCGTCGTCGCTCTCGTTGTGGCCGTTGTTGCCGACGTAGCCGGAGTACTCGCCGAGCGCGTCGCAGTGCCAGATCTCCACCAGCGCGCCCGGGATGACCGCGCAGGCGGAGTTCACGACGGTCAGCGCGAGCTTGAGCGGGACTCCCGGCTTGCTCTGCGTGATGTCGGAACGGACGAGCGCTCCGTCGAGGTAGTAGGGGCCTTCGGTCATCTCCTTGGTGAGCGTGCAGACGGCTGCGGGTTCTGCCGCAGCAGCTGAGGGGGCTTCGGTTGCGGCGGCGGCAACGGCCAGCGTCGCGGCCGTGGCGCCAGTGGCGATCAGTACGGTTCTGCGCCCGATCACGGGCTCCGAGGTGTCTGTCATGGGCACGGCACCGTAGGGAGGGGTTCTGTCGGTGAGCTGTGGGTCGGGCAAAGTGGCGATCCGTCAAGTTCCTTGTCGGCCGGGCCGGGCGACCCGCCGGAGTTCTGCATCCACCACGACGGTCAGGGCGGCGGCGCCCACTACTCGCTCTCGGACGGCGCCTCCGATCTTGGCAAGCCGGCAGACGGCCTCAACGACCACGTGTGGTCGGTCAAGGACATCTCCGGCAGCAGCTGGCGTCGCGGAGTGCTGAAGGCCGTTTCCCGGGCGCCCGTTGCGCGAATTCAGGCAACGGGCACCCGCCTGTGTGTGACCCCATGATTTCTGAGGATGGCAAGCGGCCGGGGACCGCCGAGCATGTGAGGCATGGCGGTACGTATTCACTTCACCGACGACGACCTTGCCCAGATCAGGCTCGCGCAGGCGCCTGACCCCATGTGGGAAGCGCTGCTCAGCATGCACATGTTGCAGACCGACACCGCTTCCCTCGTCTTCGGCAGTTGGAGGAACGCCGTGCGCCGCCAACTGGCCGGACCAACGGGTGAGTTGCTCAGGCTCGCGCCACCCGTCGGCTACTCGGCGGACTTCCTCACGCCGGCGGCGGGCACAGGTGGCCTGGACGCAGGTATCGGTGCCCTGCTGTCCACGCCACGGCAGCGGCTCGGGCACGATCTGGCCGAACTCGCCCATGACGGACGCCGGTTGCCCTCCTGGGCCCGGCTTCTCGCCGATGGCGACAAGGGCGCCGTCACGCACCTCGGAGGCCTGCACCGGCAGTACTTCGGGACCGCGCTGGCGCCCTGGTGGAACCGCGTCCGCACCCGCTTCGACGCCGAACGCGCCGCACACACCCGCCACTTGGCCGACGGCGGCCTCGGCGGACTGCTCAACACCCTGCACCCAGGAATCGCCTGGCACCGGCCGGTCCTGGAGATCACCGGCCTGGGCATCGACCGCGACATCCACCTCGACGGACGCGGACTCCTCGTGCTGCCCTCGTACTTCTGCTGGCGCAGGCCCACGCTGCTCAAGGATCCGACGCTGCCGTGCGTCGTCGTCTACCCCATGGCGCACGAGACCGCGTTGAGCACCGCACCCGGCCTGCGCTCCCTGAACGCCCTCCTCGGCCGCACCCGTGCGGAGATCCTGGAGACGGTGGCCGACGGCGGCGTGACGACGACCGAACTCGCCCACGACACGGGTGTGGCCCCGGCCACCGCCAGTCATCACGTCGGAGTTCTGCGCAAGGCGGGGCTCCTCACCACGCGCCGGGCGGGCAGGGTGGTGCTGCATACGGTCACGCCGTTGGGGCTGGCCCTCCTGGACGGGCGCGCCTAGGGTCCGTCCGGCGGCCCCAGGGGCATCACGGCGTCGAACAGAGGCCACCCGTCCACCTCCACCGTCCCCGTAGCGGGAAACAGCCCCCGGGCCAGACCCTCGTCCAGCAACGCCCTTACAGTGCCGGGCTCATGGAGGTTCAGATACGCCCGGTCCGGCAGGCGTACGGCCGCGCCCTCGTCGAAGTACCCGTCGGCGACGACGCGTTCGCGCCCCGGCCGGAACACCAGACGCAGCCGGGCCCGGCTTCCGTGCCGCCACAGCGTGACGGTGCTGCTGCACCCGGGGTAGCCCCGGGCCCGATCGTGGCGGTGCGCGAAACACCAGCCGTACACGGTGCCGTCCGCCACCATGCGGCGGACCCTGCGCTTGCTCCCCACAGCGGGCCTACTGGACACCTCGGCGCGCGTGGGCGAGGAAGTCGGCCCACGTGGTGGGGGAGAGGGTGAGGTGGGGGCCCTGCTTGTTCTTGGAGTCGCGGATGTGGATGGTGTGGGGGCAGGTGGCGATCTCGACGCAGTCGCCGGAAGCGCTGCTGCTGTAGCTGGACTTGTGCCAGGTCAGCGCGACCTCTACGCAGTCGTCGCCGGATGCACTGCTGTAGCTGCTTTTGAACCAGGCCAGTTCGGACGCGCTCATAGGTCTCCTCGCATGCGCTGCAACAGGCTCACGGAGTCCTTGATGGTGAGAGCCTGTGAACGCATCCTGGCATACCGGTTGTGGAGCACGCTGACCAGTTTCGGGTCGGAGATCAGCAGGCCGCTCTCCTGCCCCTCGCAGTAGGCGAACCATTTGTTCTCCGGGGTCTCCAGGAGTCGCATGGGACCCTGCAGTCCAGCGTGTGATTCCTGCACCAGCGGCATGATCTGGATCTCGACGTTCCGTAGCCTCGCGACCTCCAGCACGTGATCGATGAGTTCGCGCATGACTTCCGTTCCACCTGTGCGCCGTAGGAAGAGCTGCTCTTCGAGGATGAAACTGAACGCTGTGTTCGGGCGTTCCCGCAGCAGCTGTTGTCGTTCAGCTCGTGCGACCCACCTTTCTTCGATCTGTGAGTCGTCCAAGGGTGGCAACTGGTCCGCGGACAAGGCATCCACGTAGGCCTTCGTCTGCAACAAGCCCGGAATCATGCGGCACTCGTACGTGCACAGTGCGATCGCGGTGGTCTCCAGCCGCGCCCACCGCCGGAACCAAGCCGCCAACCCCGGCTGCCGAGCCACCGTGGGCAGCGCCTTCCGCAACGCCCCCGTGTTCCCCAGCACCCCCTCCGCCTGCTCCACGTACGCCGGATCCGGCATCCTCCGGCCCAACTCCACGGACGCCACCGTGTGCTTGGAGAACCGCACCCGATCGGCGAACTCCTCCCGGGTCATCCCGGCATGCTCCCGCAGGGCTTGATGCACCGCCCCGAAAGTCCGCATGCTGTCCGACGACTCCGGCTCACCGCCACCATCGACCACAGTCGAGCACCTCCCGCGCCCATGGTCACGGGCTGTGATGTGTACTGTCCAGCCCGTAGCCGCGTACGCTGCCGCAGCGTACGCGCGCCCCACCTGGTGAAGTCCCGTGTCCGCCCGCCAAATTGGGCCCATGACAGCACGGCTCACCCCCCAAACCGCGGTCACCGTACGTGTGTTCGCTCAGCGGCTCAGCCCCACTCCCCGCGGTGCCCGCCTCGCCCGCCACCTCGCGCTGAACCAGATGCACGCCTGGGGCATCGCGCACGGCAGCGACACTTCCGACGCCGTGGCTCTGGTCGTCGCCGAGCTCGCCGCCAACGCCGTCACCCACGGCCGGGTGCCCGGGCGGGACTTCGAGCTGCGGCTGTCGCTCGTCACGGGCAGCGTAAGGATCGAGGTCACCGACACCCGTACCGGAGGGGCGTGTCCGCCCGCGCCCCGCGCCGTACGCATGCCCGGGCCCCTCGAAGACGACGGCCGCGGCCTCGCTCTTGTCGCCGCGCTCGCCGACCGGTGGGAGGTGGTGGACCGTGAGCCGCCACCCGGCAAGACCGTCCGCGTCGAGGTCGACCTGCCGCTGGGGCGCCACTGGGGCTGCGCAGACCATTGACGCGCAAGTTGTTCGATTCTACGGTCCCGTCCGAAGCTCTGATCGGCGATCGGTATCGCGAACGTCCCCCCACCTCAAGGAGCGTCAGCGTGAGCCGCACCTCTCGCACTCCTCGCCGCAGAACCGCCCTCCTCGCCATCCCCGCGGCCGTCCTGCTCGCCCTGATCCCGGGCACAGCCTCGGCGTACCCCAACCCCGGCACGGTCACCGGCTCCACGGTCGTCCACGACCCGACGATGATCCGCACCTCGTCCGGGCAGTACCTGCTCTACGCCACCGGCGGCGGGCTCGCCAACAAGAAGTCCACTGACCGCATCGCCTTCAGCGCGGGCGGCGACGCCTTTTCCAGCAAGCCGAGCTGGTGGAGCAACTACTCCTCGGTGCCGGAAGCCTGGGCCCCCGACATCTCGTACCACGGCGGCAAATACCTGCTGTACTACGCCGTCTCGAAGTTCGGCTCGAACACCTCGGCCATCGGCCTTGCCACCTCCACCACCGGACAGCCGGGCAGCTGGACCGACCAGGGCATCGTCTACACGTCCAGTTCCTCCAGCGACTACAACGCCATCGATCCGAACCTGTTCGTCGACAGCGACGGCAAGTGGTGGCTGTCCTTCGGTAGCTGGTGGACGGGCATCAAGATGATCCAGATCAACCCGTCCACCGGTAAGCAGCTCAGCTCCAGCACCACCCGGTACTCCATCGCCTCCCGCCCCACCGGGACCAAGGCCGTCGAGGCGCCGTACATCGTGAAGCGGAACGGCTACTACTACCTCTTCGCCTCGTACGACGTCTGCTGCCAGGGCACCAGCTCGACGTACAAGGTGAAGGTCGGGCGTGCCACCAGCGTCACCGGCCCGTACTACGACAAGAGCGGCGTCGCGATGACGAACAACGGCGGGACGCCCGTGCTGGAGTCCCACGGCAGCATCCTCGGCCCCGGCGGCCAGTCCATCATGAACGACACCGACGGCGACCTGATCGTCTACCACTACTACGACGGCAACGACAACGGCACGCCCAAGCTGGGCATCAACTTGCTGAGCTGGAGCACGGGTTGGCCGGTCGCATATTGACGCCGGGTCGGGCTACGCCCCTTTAGGGGCGCGGGGAACTGCGCGACAAGCCACGACGAACTCGCACTCGGCTGCCGCGCAGCACCTCTATGGCGATCAGCCGGCTTGGCCCATGCCTGCCGCGTTCGGCCAGCTCTGGGCGTTCGGCCAGCCGGTCGCCGGGGCCGGGGTGAGGCCGGGGCCGGTGGTGCCGCGTACCTGCGCGGCGGTGAGGCCACCACGGGCCGGAACGCCGGGCGGCGTGGGCCCAGGCATCGGCGCCGGCGCCGGAGGAGCAGGCGCGGGCATGGGCGCCGGGGCCGGCTGCATCGCCGCGGGCTGCATCGCTGCAGGCTGCATTGCTGCGGGCTGCATCGGTGCCGGTGCAGGGATCGGCTGCGGGGCCGGGTAGGGGGCCGCCTGAGCCGCCGCCGGCATGGGCATCGGCATCGGCATCCCGCCCCCCGCCACCGAACCGCCGGAGGCCATCGCGGCGAGTGGCATGCCAGCCCCGTTGGTCGCGCTGACCAGGCGGTCCACGGCCGCCGTACCCGAGCTGTAGCTGGTCCCGGTGCTCAGCTCGGGTACGGCGGCTCCCCTCCTGGTCCCGTAGAGCACCTGTTCCAGGCCGGACACCAGGCGACGCACATCCACCTGGGGGCGCACCACGAGTCGCAGGAAGCGGCTGGACGAACCGATCTTGTTGCCGCACTCGCGGACCAGGATCCGGTGCTCGGTGAGCATCCGGTCCCGGACCACGGTGCCTTCGGCGCCCACGGGGAGGCGTACGAAGAGGAAATTGCCCTGGGAGGGGTAGACCGTGAGGCCGGGGAGGGCCGAGAGCTGGCTGGCCATGTCCAGGCGGTCGCGACGCACCTGGTGGAGGCTCTGCGCGTACTCGGTGCCGTGCTCCTTGAGCATGAACACCACGTACTCGGCAAAGGAGTTGAGGTTCCACTTCGGGAGCATGGAGCGGACGCGGCCGGCCAGGGCCGGGTTGGCGACCAGGTAGCCGAAACGTATGCCGTGCAGGCCGAAGTTCTTGCCGAGGCTGCGCAGCACGACGACGTTCGGGCGGATCATCGCCTCCTGGACGACCGACGGTTCGGCCTCGGCGTCCGCGAACTCGAGGAACGACTCGTCGATGACGATCAGGTCCAGGTCGGCCATCGCGTCCATGAACTGCACGAGGGCCTGCTTGTGCAGGAAGCCGCCGTCGGGGTTGTTCGGGTTGCAGATGACGGCGACCCGGGTGCCGCGGGCCCGGATGAACTCGGCGTACTTGGCGAGGTCCAGGGCGAAGCCGCTGGACTCCTGGAGCGGGAACATGTCGACCCGCTTGCCGGTCTCCATCGGCTGGTCGGTCCAGCGGCCGAAGGTGGGGACGGGGATGGCGAGGGACTCGCGGACCATCAGGTGGTCGATCCAGGTGATCAGTTCGGTCGAGCCGTTGCCCATCGCCACGCACTGCGGCGGAAGCTGCAGCAGGTTGCACAGCTCGGCGGTGATCGTGTCGGCGCTGCTCGGGTAGTACGTGACGATGTCGCGCAGCCGGGCGGACATGTCGTCGAACATCGCCGGGGTGGGGAAGTACGGATTGCAGGGGATGCAGAAGTCCACGGGGCCGGTCCCGTCGCCGCCCTGCCGCGTCAACGCCGCCATCGACGGGCTGTGTGCCGCGTTGCTGCGGAACAGCGAGGTGACGTTGTCGGCCATGGAACCTCCGTATGGGGCGGGCCCGGCAGGGACGACCGGGCCCGTCGCGTTTGGGTGGCCCGCGCGGGGGAGCACGGGCCGCCCTTAGATACGGGGTCAGGGGTGGCGTTGTTCAACGCGTGTGAAAGAGGTGTGACTTCGGGAACCAGGCCCGCACTTTCCACGTCCCGGGCGCCGATAGGGCCCCTAAAGGGGCGCGGGGCTGCGGTCGATGTGCGGCTCCGCCGCGTGGGCGCGACCAGCCACAGCGGGCCGCAGTTCCCCACAACCTCATCGGAGCGCTACGCGCTGAACGTATGGACGGTCCGCGTCCGATACGTCTGCCCCGGCCGCAGCACCGTCGACGGGAAGTTCGCGTGGTTCGGCGAGTCCGGGAAGTGCTGGGTCTCCAGGCACAGGGCGTCACCCTGGCGGTAGGTGCGGCCGCCGGTGCCGGTGAGGGTGCCGTCGAGGAAGTTGCCGGAGTAGAACTGCAGGCCCGGCTGGTCGGTGGCGATTTTCAGGGTGCGGCCGGAGTGGGGGTCGCGCAGGGTGGCGACGTGCTCGGGCTTGGACGTGATGCCCTTGTCCAGGACCCAGTTGTGGTCGTAGCCCTTGGCCTGCAGCTGCTGGACGTGGCCGTCGCGGAGGTCGCGGCCGATCGCCTTGGCTCTGCGGAAGTCGAAGGGGGTGCCGGCGACCGTCGCCAGTTCGCCGGTGGGGATCAGGCCCGTGTCGGTGGGCGTGTAGCGGGAGGCCTCGATCGTGAGCTCGTGGTCCTCGATGGTGCCGCTGGCCTCGCCGGCCAGGTTCCAGTAGACGTGGCTGGTGAGGTTGACGACCGTGGCCTTGTCGGTGGTGGCCTCGTAGTCGATGATCCAGTCGCCGTGCCCGGTGAGCGTGTACGTCACCTTCGCCTTGAGGGTGCCGGGGTGGCCCATCTCGCCGTCGATGCTGGTGCGGTGCAGCACCAGGCCGACGTCGGAGCCCTCGGCGAACGGCTCGACGTCCCAGATGTGCTTGTCGAAGCCCTGCTCGCCGCCGTGCAGGCTGTTGACGCCGTCGTTCACGGACAGCTGGTGGGTCTCGCCGTCCAGGGTGAACCGGCCCTCGGCCATGCGGTTGCCGTAGCGGCCGATCAGGGCGCCGAAGTACGGGGTCTTGGCGACGTAGTCGTCGATGTTGTCGAAGCCGAGGCAGACGTTGGCGTAGTGGCCCTTGCGGTCCGGGATCTCCAGGCCCTGGACGACACCGCCCCAGTCGAGGACCTTCAGCCGGGTACCGCCGTTCTCCAGCGACCAGCGGTGGACCTTCGTGCCGTCGGCGAGCTTGCCGAAGAGCGATTTCACCGGTCCTGTCTCTCCCTCCCATGGGAAGGGCCCCGCCTCACGGCGGGGCCCGATCCGGTCACTCCGGTCTACGAGCCGGACTTGCGCTTGTTCCACACGTCGAAGCCGACCGCGGCCAGCAGGGCCAGGCCCTTGATGACCTGCTGCCAGTCGGTGCCGACGCTGAGGAGGTTCATGCCGTTGTTCAGCACACCGAGGACGAGACCACCGATGATCGCGCCGAGGACGGTACCCACACCGCCGCTCATGGACGCGCCACCGATGAACGACGAGGCGATCGCCTCGAGTTCGAAGTTCAGGCCCGCCTTCGGAGAAGCCGCGTTCAGACGGGCGGCGACCACCAGACCCGCCAGGGCCGCGAGCACGCCCATGTTCAGGAAGACAAGGAAGGTGACCTTCTTGTCCTTGACGCCGGACAGCTTCGCCGCCGGCAGGTTGCCGCCGATCGCGTAGATGTGACGGCCGAAGACCGCGTTGCGCATGACGTAGCCGTAGCCGACCACCAGCACACCGAGGACGATCAGGATGATCGGGGCGCCCTGGTAACTGGCGAGAATCATCGTGACCGCGAGGACCGCCGCGGCGATCGCGACCAGCTTCAGCAGGAAGGCGTTGCGCGGCAGCACGTCCAGCGAGAACTCCTGCTGGCGCTTGCGGTCGCGGACCTCCTGGTAGACCACGAAGGCCAGCAGGACGAAGCCCAGCAGCAGCGTGAGGTTGTGGTAGTTGGTGTTCGGGCCGACCGCCGGCAGGAAGCCGTTGCCGAGCTTCTGCAGACCGTTCGGGAACGGGCCGAGGGTCTGGCCCTGCAGGAAGATCTCCGTCAGACCGCGGAAGAGCAGCATGCCCGCGAGGGTCACGATGAACGACGGTATGCCGAGATAGGCGATCAGGAACCCTTGCACGGAGCCCGCGACCGCGCCCACCAGCAGACACAGCACCAGGGCCACCGGCCACGCCACACTGTGCTGCACCGTCAGCACGGCCGCGAACGCGCCCACGAATGCCGTGAGCGAGCCGACCGACAGGTCGATGTGACCCGCGATGATCACCAGCATCATGCCGATCGCGAGGATCAGGATGTAGCTGTTCTGCAGTACCAGGTTGGAGACGTTGCGCGGCAGCAGCAGGTCGCCGCCGGTCCACACCTGGAACAGCACCACGATCAGGCCGAGCGCGATCAGCATGCCGTACTGCCGCATGTTGCGGCGCAGACCGCCCAGCATCAGCTGCAGCAGGTTCTCGCCGGAGGCCGACCCCCCGCTCTTCCCGGGCGGCGCCGACGCCGGGACCTTGTCCGTCACATCCGTGCTCATCGGGTTACCTCTTTGTCCTTCGTCATCTGGCGCATCAGCACTTCCTGCGTGGCCTCGGCCCGCGGGACCTCACCCGTGAGCCGCCCGGCGGCCATGGTGTAGATGCGGTCGCACATACCGAGCAGCTCCGGCAGCTCGGAGGAGATGAAGACGACCGCCTTGCCCTCCGCGGCCAGCTGGTCGATGACCGTGTAGATCTCGTACTTGGCGCCCACGTCGATGCCGCGCGTGGGCTCGTCCAGGATCAGCACCTCGGGACCCGCGAAGATCCACTTGCTGAGGACGACCTTCTGCTGGTTGCCGCCGGAGAGCCGGCCCACCGTCTCGAAGACCGTCGGTGCCTTGATGTTCATGGACTTGCGGAAGCGCTCGGAGACCTTGCGCTCCTCGTGCTCGTCGACCACACCGCGCTTGGCGACCTTGCCCAGGGCGGTCAGCGAGATGTTCCGGTTGATGTTGTCGATGAGGTTGAGGCCGTAGTGCTTGCGGTCCTCGGTGACGTACGCGATGCCGTGCTCGACCGCCTCCGCGACGGTCTTCGTACGGATCTCCTTGCCGTCCTTGAGGACCGTGCCGCCCGCGTGCCGGCCGTAGCTGCGCCCGAAGACGCTCATGGCCAGCTCCGTGCGGCCCGCGCCCATCAGACCCGCGATGCCGACGATCTCCCCGCGCCGCACGTTGATCGACACGTCGTCGACCACCTTGCGCTGCTGGTCGATCGGGTGGTGCACCGTCCAGTTGCGGATCTCCAGCGCGGGTGCCGCGTCCAGCTCGCCCTCGTACGCGGTGCGTTCGGGGAAGCGGTGGTCGAGGTCGCGGCCCACCATGCCGGAGATGATGCGGTCCTCGGTGGTCTCCGCGGACTTCACATCAAGGGTCTCGATGGACCTGCCGTCGCGGATGATCGTCACCGAGTCCGCGACCCGCCGAATCTCGTTCAGCTTGTGGGAGATGATGATCGAGGTGATGCCCTGCTTTTTCAACTCCAGGATGAGATCCAGGAGTTTGCCGCTGTCCTCGTCGTTCAGAGCCGCGGTCGGCTCGTCGAGGATCAGCAGCTTCACCTTCTTGGACAGCGCCTTGGCGATCTCCACCAGCTGCTGCTTGCCCACGCCGATGTCGGCGATCCGGGTCTCCGGGTGGTCGGTCAGACCGACCCGGCGCAGCAGCTCCGTGGCGTGCTTGAGCGTCTCGTTCCAGTTGATGAACCCGCCCGAGGCGTGTTCGTTGCCGAGGAAGATGTTCTCCGCGATCGACAGGAACGGCACCAGGGCCAGCTCCTGATGGATGATCACGATGCCGTGCTGCTCGCTCGCCCGGATGTCCTTGAACTCGCAGGTCTCACCCTCGAAGAGGATGTCGCCCTCGTACGTGCCGTGCGGATGGACGCCGGAGAGCACCTTCATCAAGGTGGACTTCCCGGCGCCGTTCTCACCGCAGATGGCATGGACCTCGCCCTGACGGACGGTCAGCGTGACGTCCGACAGCGCTTTGACCCCGGGAAAGGTCTTGACGATCGAGCGCATTTCCAGGACGGGTCCCGCCATGGTGTGCCCTTTCAATACGTAGGAATGGCCGGTCTGAGTGTCGATATGCGGCTCCGCCGCGCGGCCGACTCCACCGACAGGGGGACTACTTCAGCTCGCCCGCCGTGTAGTAGCCGGTCTCGACCAGTTCCTTCGTGTAGTTGGTCTTGTCGACGCTCACCGGCTGCAGCAGCATGGCGGGGACGACCTTGGTGCCGTTGTCGTACGTCTTGGTGTCGTTGACCTGGGGCTTCTTGCCGTTGAGGACGTCGTCGACCATGCCCGCGGCGACATCGGCGAGCTTGCGCGTGTCCTTGTAGACGGTCTGCGTCTGCTGACCCGCGATGATCGACTTCACCGAGGCGAGCTCGGCGTCCTGGCCGGTGATGACCGGCAGCGGCTTGCTGCCCTTGCCGTAGCCGTCCGACTTCAGGGCGGCGAGGATGCCGATGGAGATGCCGTCGTACGGCGACAGGACCGCGTCCACCTTGGCGCTGCTGTAGGTGGAGGTCAGGATGTCCTCCATGCGCTTCTGGGCGGTGGCGCCGTCCCAGCGCAGCGTGGTGACCTGGGTGAGCTTGGTCTGGCCGGACTTGACGACGAGCTTCTTCTTGTCGATGTACGGCTGCAGCACGCTCATCGCACCGTTGAAGAAGTACTTGGTGTTGTTGTCGTCGTTGGAGCCGGCGAACAGCTCGATGTTGAACGGGCCCTTGCCCTTGTCCAGGCCCAGCTTCTGGACGATGTAGTTGGCCTGCAGCTGACCGACCTTCTCGTTGTCGAAGGACGCGTAGTAGTCGACGTTCTTCGTGCCCAGGATCAGACGGTCGTAGGCGATCACCGGGATCTTGGCGTCCGCGGCCTGCTGCAGCACGTTGTTCAGCGACTTGTTGTCGATGGCCGCCACGATCAGGCCCTTGACGCCCTGAGTGATCAGGTTCTCGATCTGCGAGACCTGCTGGTCGGGGTCGTCCTCGCCGTAGACCAGCTTGGTCTTGTAGCCCTTGGCCTGCAGGTCCTTGACGACGTTCTTGCCGTCGGCGATCCAGCGCTCGGAGGACTTGGTGGGCATCGCGATACCGATGGTGCCGCCCTTGGCGCTGCCCTTGTCCTCCTTGCTGCCGCCCTCGCTGTTCTGGCCGCAGGCGGAAAGGGTCAGGGCGAGGGAAGCGGCGCCGGCTATGGCGGCGAGTGCGGCTCTGCGAGTGCGCATGATCATCATCCTTGATGTGTGTGGGGCAGGCTCGGTCTGGCTGTGCAAGGACGCTTGGACGGCGGTGCGGATGAGACCGAGGGGTGTGTGGGATTCTGTTTGAGCCCGTCTTCTTTTGTGAAGGGGCGTTGTTCGAACGTTATGCGGACGTGTCGAACCGCTTGAGCGTGCCGGGCAGCCGTGATCCGAGGGGGGCCATGTCACCGTCGGCTCCGTGCCGTGCGAGCAGATCGAGGGCCAGCCGGCCGCGCCGGACGCGTTCCTTGGCGGTGGCCAGCGTCAGGTCCCGCATGTGGTTGCCGTACGGGTAGATGCCGGGGGCCTTGGAGAGCCCGAACTTCAGGTACAGCGGTGCGCCGCGCCGGATCAGCTCGGCAACCTCGTACATCCGGACATATCCCCCCAGGTCGTCGGGGGCCTCGATGTACATGTCCATGGGGGCGGCGGAGACCCGCCGGATCTCGGTGAGGTGATCCAGTGTCAGGTCGCTGGGCACGTTGATGGAGTCGCCGCCCAGGTTCTCGTACACCGCGTACGCGGCGGGGTTGACCGGACCGATCAGCGCCGAGACCTTCAGGGTGGTGTCGGCCGGGATGATCCCGGCGACGCGTGCCCGGTGCAGCGTCCAGAGCACGCCCTCGTCGGCGACCAGGAGGCACTTGACGCCCAGCTCCGTCGCGCGGACGGCGTCCTCGACGCACCCGGCGACGGAGTCGTGCCCGCGGGCGCGCAGACCGGCTCCCCGCGAGTCGGTGCGCGTGGAACCGCCGATGTCCCAGGTGCCGCGCGGGCCGGTGAACAGGCAGAGTTCGATGTCACGTTCGCCGGTCGCCTCGACCATCTCGGTGATCTCGGCATCGGTCAGCATCCATATGCCGCTGCCCTGGCTGATCCGGTGGATCGGCACATCGAGCCGCGAGGCTTCCTTCAGGACGACGGCGAGCGCTTCGGGACCCTCGCACGAGGGGATCTCGGTGCGCCAGCGGCCGCCGCCCGGGAAGGTGTGGGGCGAGGCGTCGGCGGGGGAGAGGTCGGGCGCGCCCAGACCGAGGGCGGCGAGCGCCTGCTCGCCGGGTCGACGGGCTGCCGGGGCGGAAGCGTCGGTCACAAGGTGTCCTTAGAGTGTTCGAGATTTCGGACGAAGTTCGCGGCTCAAGTCGTGCGGGGCTTGGGTGTACGCCGGTGCGGGAGTCGTCAGGTCACCCCGGCACCGGCGTACGGCTAGGGGCGAAGGAGGACCTTGCCGACCTTCGGATCACCGGACCCGACGAGCTCGATGGCCTGCGGGAACTCGGCGAGCGGCAGCTCGTGCGTGACCAGCGGCAGCGGATCGAGCAGCCCGGCCCCGAACACCCGCACGGTGTGCGCCCACGCGTCCGGCGGCGCCCCGAAGACGGAGTGCACCTCCAGCTGCCGTACGACGAGTTCCGTGGGGTCGAGCCCGTGCGCACCCGGCGCCGGGATCCCGGTGAGGACCAGGCGCCCGCCACGCCGCAGCAGAGCGGCGGAGGTCCGCGCGGCGTCGGCGGACCCGGCGGTCTCGATGACGACGTCGAAGTCGTCCGGGAGCGGCTCGTCCTTCGTGCGGAAGTCGGTCGCGCCGTACTGCCGCGACAGCGCCTCGCGGTCCCGGCGAGTGCCCACGACCAGCAGCTCCACAGGCGAGACGGCCTTGAGGAACTGCACCGCGAACATCCCGAGGGTGCCGGTGCCGACCACGGCGACCTTCTCGCCCGGCTGCGCGTTCGCCTTGAGAGCGGCGGCCGCGATGCAGGCGGCCGGCTCCAGCAGGGCCGCCGCCGTCAGGTCGGCGTCGTCGGGCAGCGCGTGCAGCAGCCTCGCCGGGAGGGTCAGCGTGGGTGCCATCGCGCCCGGCTGGGTGAACCCGGTCTCCTCGTACCCGGCGCTGCACAGCGTGGTCTCACCCGCGTGGCAGCGGTCGCACACCTGGCAGTTCCGGAAGCCTTCGCCGACGACCTTGCGGCCGACCAGCGCCTCGGTGACCCCGGCGCCGACCCGCTCCACCGTTCCGGACCACTCGTGGCCGGGCGTGAGCGGGTAGCGCACGTACCCCTCGGGCCGGTTGCCCTGGAACACCTCCCGGTCGCTGCCGCAGATCCCGCTCGCGTGCACCCGCACCAGCGCCTCGCCCGGACCGGGGTCGCGGGGTGTGTGCTCGGCGAGGTGGAACGTGCCCGGGGCGTCGACTACGACGGCGGCGGAGCTCACTGGCCGTCCTTCGGGTTCCGCTTCTCCCAGCCCTCGGCCCACAGGTCGAAGTGCGCCCGCTGCTGGGGGAACTCGGCAGCGGCGTCCACGTCCAGCTCCACGCCCAGGCCGGGCGCGTCGGAGAGGTGGAAGCAGCCGTCCTCCGGGTTCACCTGCGGCGCGCCCTTGATCACCTTCTTGATCTCGGCGTCCGCGAAGTCGTTGAAGTGCTCGAGGATCTTGAAGTTCGGGGCGGTGAAGCCGACCTGGAGCGAGGCGGCGGTGAGCACCGGCCCACCCACGTTGTGCGGGGCGACCAGCATGTAGTGGGTCTCGGCGGTCGCGGCGAGCTTGCGCGTCTCCCAGATGCCGCCGATGTGGCCGACGTCCGGCTGGATGATGTCGACGGCCTGGCTCTCGAAGAGCTCCCGGAACTCGATCCGGTCGTGGATGCGCTCACCCGTGGCCACCGGCATGTCCACCTTCGCGGCGACCTTCTCCAGCGCCTTGAGGTTCTCCGGCGGAACCGGCTCCTCCAGCCAGGCGGGCTTGAAGGGTGCGAGCTCCTTGGCCAGCCGGATGGCGGTGGCGGGGGAGAAGCGGCCGTGCATCTCCAGCATCAGCTCGGCGTCGGGGCCGATGGCGTCCCGGACGGCCTCGATCAGCGAGACCGCGTACACGGTCTGCGCATGGTCGAGCTCGAAGTGCCCCGTGCCGAAGGGGTCGATCTTCAGCGCCCTGTAACCGCGCTCCATGACGGCCTGAGCGGCCTTGTGGTACGCCTCGGGCGTCCGCTCGGTGGTGTACCACCCGTTGGCGTAGGCCTTGACCTTGTCGGTGACCTTGCCGCCGAGCAGCTGCCACACCGGTACGCCGAGGGCCTTGCCCTTGATGTCCCAGCAGGCCATCTCGACGACGGCGATGCCGGACATCACGATCTCGCCGGCGCGGCCGTAGTCGCCGTACTTCATGCGGCGGGTCAGGTCCTCGACGGCGAACGGGTCGGAGCCGAGAATGTGGTTCTGCTCGGCCTCTCTCAGGTATCCGATCAGCGCGTCGGTGTGTCCCAGCATGCGGGTCTCGCCGACACCCGTGATGCCTTCGTCGGTGTGCACCAGGACGTAGGTCAGGTTGCGCCACGGCGTACCGACCACGTGCGTGCTGATTCCGGTGATGCGCACGGAAGTTACCCTTCGGCTGTTCGAGATTTCGGCTCATGTTCGAAATGCTGGGCAGACAGTAAGGATGGTGTGAGCGGGGTGTCAATGGGTAGGACGGCTAACGATTTCGCCAGTTTCGACGCCTCTTGCCCAGGTGGCCCCTCCCCGGTGTGTGCCAGTTCACTCCGACGGTCGTGTTGATATGGCTGGTTTCCCACACAACCTTCACAGCCGCGCCTAGGAACGTGACCCTCCGGGAACTTAATCTTCCCGCGTCATGGACTACTGCCACCCGTGCCAACGGCACCTCAACGGCGCCCTCGCCTGTCCGGGGTGCGGGACACGCGTCGAGCAGTTGCGCGCGTACCGGGATGCCTACGAGCCGGAGCCGTACGACGACGCCCTCGCTCCCGTCGATCATGATGCCCCGGTGGCTCACGACGACCATGCCGCCCACCCTGAGGACGACGGTCACGACGGTGACGAAGGCGAGAGCGACGAGCCGCACGGTCGCGCCGCACGCCGCCGCGAGCGGGGCCGGGGTGGCCGACGGGGTCCCGGTGGCGCGGACGGTGCGACGGACGCGAGCCGTCGCGACCGCAAGGCCGCGCTCCACCGTCGGCGCCGCAAGCGCACGCTGCTCATCGCCGCGGGTTTCGTCCTGGCGGCGGGTGGTCTGAGTCTGGCCGAACTCGGCATGGACGCACCGGTGTTCTCCTCGTCCCCCGACCCGTCCGCGGCCGGGGGCGAGTCGTCCGAGGTCGACCGCTCGACGGCGGAGCCGAGCGGGTCCGCAGGGCCCCTGGGCGACGGGACGGACACCCCCGACGCCAAGTCCTCGGCCTCCCCGGACGCCTCCGCCTCGCCGTCGGCGTCCAAGTCCGCCGACGGCAAGGACGACGCGTCCCCGACCCCCGGCAAGCCGACCCGGTCGGCAGCCGTCCCCGGCTCCTCCGGCTCGACGCCCCCGCCCGCCTCGGGTTCGACCCCGACCGCGGATCCGACGAACTCCAATCCGTCCCCGCGGCCGTCGCCGTCGCAGACGTGCACGCGCTTCCTGTGGTGGTGCACGTGACACTGCCGACAGGCGTCAACCTCCCCTGATGCGACGGCGGTTGAGGCACTGTCCGAGTGGCCGCTCGGCCAAGCCTTGCCCGGCTTCATCGGCTCGACGCCTCGCCCGTCTCGTGCTCGACGCCGACCGCCGATCCGGCGACCTCGGATCCGTCCCCGCGGCCGTCTCCATCGACCGTCGGAGGCGTGCGCGGGGTTCCTCTGGTGGTGCGCGTGACGCTGCGGGTCGGCCTCGACTTCCCCTGATGTGACGGCGGTTGAGGCACTGCCTGAGAGAGCGCTCGGCCGGTCCCTCCCCGCCCGTCTCCGGCTCGACGCCGACCGCCGATCCGGCGACCTCGGATCCGTCCCCGCGGCCGTCTCCATCGACCGTCGGAGGCGTGCACGGGGTTCCTGTGGTGGTGCGTGCGGCGCTGGGGGTCGTGGTGGTGCGTGCGGCGCTGGGGGTCGGCGTCAACTTCGTCTGATGTGACGGCGGTTGAGGCACTGTACGAGCGGCCGCTCGGCCAAGCCTTGCCCGGCTTCATCGGCTCGACGCCTCGCTCGCCCCGGGTTCGACTTCGGCCTCCGGCCCGGCGACCTCGGATCCGTCCCTGCGGCCGTCTTCATCGCCGTAGGAGGCGTGCGCGGGCTCCCTGCGGTGGTGCACGTGACACTGCGGGTCGGCGCGACTTCGCCTGATGTGAGCGCTGTTGAGGCACTGTCCGAGTGGCCGCTCGGCCGGGTCGTCCTCGGGCGCGTTATTCAACCGTGACGGCCTTCTGCCTGCAGACCTCTTGACCGCCACGATTTGTTAGCGCTCACAATGACCTCCGCATTCACCGGTCAGCGTCCAACATCAGCGTGGGAGATATGAGCGTCGTGCCCGCAGTGTCCCGACCAGTTGATCCCGCCGGTGCTGTTGGGCCTTCCCGGAGACCTGTGTGAAGCCGCCGGGGCGGGACCGTCCGCCCACAACGCAGGCTTTGCCGGCAGACGAGCGCCAAGGAGGTGCGGCCGTGACCCACGCGCAGCTTCGGCCGCCCACCATGGCGGACGTGGCACGCCTGGCAGGCGTGTCCCATCAGACGGTGTCCCGCGTGCTGGGAAACCACCCCAACGTGCGGGACCAGACACGGGCCAGGGTGCTGCGTGTGATCGAGGAAACGGGCTACCGCCGCAACTCCTCCGCACGGGCCCTGGCGACCCGGCGCACCCGGACGCTGGGGGTGGTGGCCTCCGACACCACCCTCTACGGACCGGCCAGCACCTTGTTCGCGCTGGAGGAGGCCGCGCGGGCCGAGGGATATCTCGTCTCGACGGTCACTTTGCGCAAGCTGACCATGGAGACGCTGTCCGAGGCCCTGGACCACCTCAGTGAGGGCGGGGTGGAAGGAGTGGTCGCGATCGCCCCGCAGCGCTCGGCGGTGGCCGCACTGGCCGAACTGCGCTGTCCCTTCCCGGTGGTGGTCGTGGGCAGCGGGCCGGGCGTGGAGATTCCCAGCGTCAGCGTGGACCAGCACCTCGGAGCCCGGCTGGCCACCGGCCACCTGCTGGCCGCCGGTCACCGCAACGTCTGGCACCTCGCCGGGCCCGAGGACTGGCAGGAGGCGGCCGACCGGGCGGCCGGCTGGCGGGCGACCCTCGAAGCGGCGGGGGTCGAGCCACCCATGCTGCTGCGCGGGGACTGGAGTCCGCTGTCGGGTTACCGCGCCGGCCAGGAACTGGCAGGCTGGGTGGGCCGGGGGCTGACCGCCGTCTTCGTCGCCAACGACCAGATGGCGCTGGGGGCGTTGCGGGCGCTGAGGGAGGCCGGGGTCCGTACTCCCCAGGACGTCGCGGTGGTGGGCTTCGACGACATCCCGGAGTCGGAGTACTTCGCTCCTCCTCTCACCACCGTCCGGCAGGACTTCTCGACAGTGGGAAAGCGGGGCATCGCGATGCTCCTGGAGCTGATCGAGGGGCTGCCACCCGCCACCGCGCGCAGGATCGCCATCGAACCCCAACTCGTCGTCAGAGCCAGTACTTTCCCGCACGCCGTCCAACCGGAGGGTGTACCTCTCTGACGTACCGACCCGCCACACACGCGGTTCCGTGTGGCCGAAATGCCGAACAATGATCGACAGGCTGGACGTAGTACGGCCGGTCCCATCGAGTACCAGCGGTCCATCCCAGGGCCGGCTCTTCAAAGGAGAAGACATGCTCAACAGAAGGAACTTCCTCACCGCGGCGGTCGGCGTGGCAGCCGCGGGCGGACTGGCCGCCTGCGCCAAGAAGGACGACAGCGGCTCCGGCTCCGGCTCCGGCGGCGGCAGCAAGGCGATCTCGCTCGGCTTCTCCCAGGTCGGCGCGGAGAGCGGCTGGCGCGCCGCCAACACCACCTCGGTGAAGTCCGCGGCCAAGGAGGCGGGTGTCAACCTCAAGTTCTCCGACGCCCAGCAGAAGCAGGAGAACCAGATCTCCGCGATCCGCAGCTACATCGCACAGAAGGTGGACGTCATCGCCTTCTCTCCGGTGGTCGTCACCGGCTGGGACGCGGTGCTCAAGGAGGCCAAGGCCGCGAAGATCCCGGTGGTCCTCACCGACCGCTCGGTGGAGACCTCCGACGACTCCCTGTACGTCACGCTGGTCGGCTCCGACTTCACCGACGAGGGCCGGCGCGCGGCCAAGATGCTGGAGAAGGTCATAGCCAAGGCCGGCCTCAAGGGCCCGGTGAAGATCGCCCAGCTCGAGGGCACCACCGGCGCAGCCCCCGCGATCGAGCGCGGCAAGGGCTTCAAGGAGGTCATGGACGCCGAGCACAAGGACTGGAAGATCGTCGTCAGCCAGAGCGGTGACTTCACCCGTGCCGGCGGCAAGCAGGTCATGGCGGCCTTCCTGCAGTCCCACAAGGACATCAACGTGCTCTTCGCGCACAACGACGACATGGCCATCGGCGCCATCCAGTCCATCGAGGCGGCCGGCAAGAAGCCCGGCAAGGACATCCTGATCGTCTCGGTCGACGGCGTCCACGACGGCTTCGTCGCCATGTCCCAGGGCAAGATCAACGGCATCGTCGAGTGCAACCCGCTGCTCGGCCCCCAGCTGATGGAGGTCGTGAAGAAGGTCCACGACGGCCAGAAGGTCGAGCGCTGGATCAAGACCAAGGAGGGCGACTACACGCAGGACCAGGCCAAGGCCGCGCTCCCGACCCGGAAGTACTGACCCACCGCACCCATCGGCAGGGAGCCTCCGGCCGACCGAGCCATCGGTCCGACGGGGCTCCCTGCGGGTGTGAACCAATCCCACAAGGAGCGCTGCCATGGCAGAGCCGCGGCCCGTGCTGGAAATGACGGGCATAGTCAAAGAGTTCCCGGGGGTACGGGCTCTGTCGGACGTCGACTTCCGGCTCTTCCCCGGCGAGATCCACGCCCTCATGGGCGAGAACGGCGCGGGGAAGTCCACCCTGATCAAGGTGCTGACGGGGGTCTACTCCCTGGACGGCGGCACCATCACCCTCGACGGCAAGTCCGTGCGGTTCGGCAGCCCGCTGCAGGCGCAGCAGGCCGGCATCAGCACCGTCTACCAGGAGGTGAACCTCTGCCCCAACCTGTCGGTGGCGGAGAACATCTTCATCGGGCGTGAGCCCACCCGCATGGGGCGCATCCAGTGGAAGCGGATGCGCAAGGAGGCGGCGGAGCTGGTGGACCGGCTCGGCCTCGACATCGACGTCACCGCGCCCCTGTCCTCGTACCCGCTGGCCGTGCAGCAACTGGTCGCCATCGTGCGGTCGGTGGGCACCGGCGACAGCGACGGCCAGGGCTCGGGCACCAAGGTGCTGGTCCTGGACGAGCCGACGTCCAGCCTCGACCGTGACGAGGTCCAGGAGCTGTTCCGCCTGATGCGGCGGCTCAAGGACGAGGGCGTGGCGATCCTGTTCGTCTCGCACTTCCTCGACCAGATCTACGAGATCTGCGACCGGATGACCGTCCTGCGCAACGGCACGCTCGTCGGCGAGCACATGGTCGCCGACCTCGACCAGGTCGGGCTGATCCAGCTGATGATCGGCAAGGCCCTGGACCAGCTGGAGGAGCTGCACGACCAGCAGCTGCACTCCGACGTCGGCGAGACGCTGCTGAAGGCGGAGGGCCTCGGCAGGGCCGGCGGCATCGCCCCCTTCGACCTGGAGATCAAGAAGGGCGAGGTGCTCGGACTCGCCGGTCTGCTGGGATCGGGCCGGACCGAACTCGCCCGGCTGCTCTTCGGCGCCGACCAGCCGGACAGCGGCAAGGTGACCATCGGCGGCAAGCAGGTCTCGATGAGCGCCCCGAACGCCGCGATCGGCGCCGGCGTCGCCTTCTGCTCCGAGAACCGCAAGACCGAGGGCCTGGTGCCCGATCTGACGGTGCGGGAGAACATCATCCTGGCCCTGCAGGCCTCCCGCGGCTGGACGCGGCCCATCCCGGTCGCCCAGCGCGACGAACTCGTCGCCAAGTACATCAAGGCGCTGGACATCCGGCCCGCCAACCCCGAGGCCAGGGTCGGCCAGCTCAGCGGCGGCAACCAGCAGAAGGTGCTGCTGGCCCGCTGGCTGATCACCCAGCCGAAGCTGCTGATCCTGGACGAGCCGACCCGCGGCATCGACGTCGGCGCCAAGGCGGAGATCCAGAAACTCGTGGTCTCGCTCTCCGAGGAGGGCATGTCCGTGCTGTACATCGCGGCCGAGCTGGAGGAGGTACTCCGGCTCAGTCACACCATCGGAGTGCTGCGCGACCGCCGGCTGGTGGCGCAGCTCGCCAACGGGCCGGAGATCACCAGCAGCCGGATCATGGAGACCATCGCGAGCGGAGAACACCAGTGAGCACCAACTCCCGATGGCGAGCACTGACACACCACCACCTGTTCTGGCCGGTCGCGGTCCTTGTCTTCCTGCTGCTCGTCAACGTGCCCTTCACCCCTGACTTCTTCTCGGTCAAGATGACGGACGGCCACCTCTACGGCAGCCTCGTCTCGATCGTGCTGTTCGGATCGCCCCTCATCCTGGTGGCGGTCGGCATGACCGTGGTCATCGCCACCGGCGGCATCGACCTCTCCGTCGGTGCCGTGGTCGCCATCACCGGGGCACTCGCCTGCTCGTACATCAGCCACCAGGCCGACCAGAACGCCCTGTCCGGGGTGCTGCTCGCCATGGGTCTTGGCCTGCTGGCTGCGGTCGTGTGCGGCCTGTGGAACGGCTTCCTGGTCGCCAGGATGGGCATCCAGCCGATCATCGCCACGCTGATCATCATGGTCGCCGGACGCGGTGTCGCCCAGCTGATCACCGACGGCCAGATCATCACCATCGACAGCGACCCGTACAAGCTGATCGGCGGTGGCTACTGGCTGACGCTGCCGTTCTCCATCTTCGTGGTGGCCGTGGTCGTGGCCGCCACCGTGGCGCTGACCCGTCGCACGGCGCTCGGGCTGCTCATCGAGGCGGTCGGCGGCAACGCCGAGGCCAGCCGCCTCGTGGGCATCAGGTCCCGGCGCATCAAGATCATGGTGTACGTGTTCTGCGCGCTGTGCGCCGCCATCGCGGGCCTGATGATCAGTTCCAACACCTCGGCGGCGGACGGCAACAACGCCGGTCTGTGGATCGAACTCGACGCGATCCTCGCGGTGGTGATCGGCGGCACCTCGCTGCTGGGCGGCCGGTTCTCCATCGGCGGCACGGTGGTCGGCGCCCTCGTCATCCAGACCCTGACGACCACCATCTACACCATCGGTGTGCCGACCCAGACCAACCTGGTCTTCAAGGCCGCCGTCGTCATCGTCGTCTGCCTGCTCCAGTCCCCGAAGTTCCGCGCCAAGGTCTTCGGTGCCAAGTTCGGCGCCCGGTTCGGCGCGAAGGGCGGCGCCAAGCCGGCTGCGGCCGAGGCGGACACCGCCGCGGCGACCGACGCCGCTCCGAAGATGGAGGTGTCGTGATGAGCGCGACCACCCAGAGCCCCACGGCCGCGGACAGCCGTACCCCGTCCAAGGCCCAGCGTCTGCTGGGCGACCGGCGTCTGCCCGTCGCGGCGACGGCCGTGCTCTTCCTCGTGATGTACGGGGTGGGCCTGGGCCGGTACCAGTACTACGGGTTCGACGACCCGCAGGTCTTCCTGAACCTGTTCATCGACAACAGCTATCTGCTGGTGGCCGCGGTCGGTGTCACCTTCGTCATCCTGTCCGGCGGCATCGACCTGTCCGTCGGCTCGATGATCGGCTTCACGACCATGTTCACGGCCTGGCTGGTGGAGCGCCAGGGGGTGCCGCTCCTGCTCGTGATCCCCATGGCGCTGGCCGTGGGCGCCTTCGGCGGCTTCCTGATGGGCTATGTGATCCACAACTTCGAGATCCAGCCCTTCATCGTGACCCTCGCCGGCCTCTTCCTCTTCCGCGGCCTGTGCCTGGTCATCAGCAAGGAGTCGATCTCCATCAGTGACTCCACGGTCAGCAGCATGGCCCAGGCGCAGGTGTCGCTGGGGATGGGGTTCCTGTCGCTCGGCGCGATCGTCTCGCTGGTCGTGCTCGCCGTGGCGTTCTACGTCCTGCACTACACCCGTTTCGGGCGGCGCGTGTACGCCATCGGCGGCAACGAGCAGTCGGCCCTGCTGATGGGTCTCCCGCAGGGCGGTACCAAGATCGCCGTGTACACGGTGAGCGGCTTCTGCTCGGCGCTCGCCGGTCTGCTGTTCACCCTCTACATCCAGTCCGGTGACCCGCTGCACGCGACCGGCATGGAGCTGGACGCGATCGCCGCGGTCGTCATCGGCGGCACGCTGCTGACGGGCGGTTCCGGCTATGTGGTGGGCACCCTGTTCGGAGTGCTGGTGCTGGGCCTGATCAAGAGCATCATCCAGTTCGAGGGCACGCTCAGCTCCTGGTGGACGAAGATCGCCACCGGCGTGCTGCTGTGCGCGTTCATCCTGGTCCAGCGCGTCATGACGGCCCGCAAGAAGACATGACGAGCCGTAGCAGGAGCTGAGCCGCCCGGCACGCTCCCTGTTCGATGAGGTCCGGCGCACGCATCCCGTGCGCCGGACCTCTCGTATGTCGGGTGGTGCCGGCCTCAGTCCTCGGTCTGCCGCAGCATCTGCCGCAGCAAGCCCCTCAGCGCCAGCCGTTCCTCCCTGCCGAGCCCTGCCAGCGGTTCGCGCGCGAAGCGCAGGGACTCGCGCAGGTCCTTGGCCACCCGCCGGCCCTCCTGCGTCGCCGCCGCCAGCTTCACCCGCCGGTCGGCCGGGTCGGGGCGGCGTTCCACCAGGCCACGGGACTCCAGGCGGTCGACGATGCCGGTCACGTTGGACGGTTCGCACCTGAGTTTCTGGGCCAGCTTGCGCATGGGCAGCGGTTCCAGGGAGAGCAGACTCAGCAGACGGGCCTGGGCGCCGGTCAGCGAGTGCTCGGCGGCGGCGTCCTCGTAGTCCTCGTGATAGCGGGCCACGATGTCACCGATGAGCTCGACGACCTCCAGGGTCAGTTCATCGGGACGGCGGGTGTTCGGTGGAGTGGCCATGGGTTCAGCGTACCCCGTTACTTGACAACCTGAAATATTCAGGAGCATTGTTGTTTCAGGTACTGAAGTATTTCCCGCACGCTCGAAAGGCACTCGTCATGATCAACCGCGAATGGCACCTGCTCAGCCGCCCCGTCGGCTGGCCGAAGCCCGAGGACTTCGCCCTGGTCGAGACGGAGGTCGCGGCGCCGGGTGAGGGCCAGGTGCTGGTCCGCAACAAGTACCTCTCGGTCGACCCGTACATGCGTGGCCGCATGAGCGACGCGAAGTCGTACGTCGCGCCCTTCGAGCTGGGCAAGGTCATGCAGGGCGGCGCGGTCGGCGAGGTGATCGAGTCCAACGCCGAGGGCATCGCCGTCGGCGATCACCTGCTGCACTTCTTCGGCTGGCGCGAGTACGCCGTCGTGGACGCGAAGACCGCCGTCAAGGTCGACCCGGAGGCCGCGCCGCTGAGCACGTACCTCGGTGTGCTCGGTATGACGGGTCTGACGGCGTACGCGGGCCTGCTGCGGGTCGGTGCGTTCCAGGAAGGTGACGCGGTCTTCGTGTCCGGCGCCGCCGGTGCCGTCGGCAGCCAGGTCGGCCAGATCGCCAAGCTCAAGGGTGCCTCCCGGGTCATCGGCTCCGCCGGCTCCGACGAGAAGGTCAAGCTCCTCGTCGAGGAGTACGGCTTCGACGCCGCGTTCAACTACAAGAACGGCCCGGTCTGGGAGCAGCTCAAGGCCGCCGCCCCGGACGGCATCGACGTCTACTTCGACAACGTCGGCGGCGAGCACCTCGAGGCCGCGATCGGCGCGCTCAACCTCAAGGGCCGGGCCGTGATCTGCGGCATGATCTCGCAGTACAACTCGACCGAGCCGACGCCCGGCCCGCGCAACATGGTCAAGATCCTGCAGAACCGGCTCCGCGTCGAGGGCATCCTCGTCGGCGACCACTACGACCTGCAGCCCGAGTTCGTCCAGGAGGTCGGCCCCTGGGTCGCCTCGGGGCAGCTGAAGTACCGCGAGACGGTCGTCGAGGGCATCGAGAACAACCTGGAGGCGTTCCTCGGGGTCCTGCGCGGCGACAACACCGGAAAGATGATCGTCAAGCTGTAGGCCTTCCACGCTGTTTCCGGCATGCGGTAACTTCTTTCCGAAACCGTCGTCGATCGTGGGCGCGAGTCGCGGCGGACCGAGGAGGAAGACAACCGCATGTCCATCCAGCAGACCGACGTCCTCTACACCGCCGTCGCCACCGCCGAGAACGGTCGCGACGGCCGGGTCGCCACCGACGACGGCAAGCTCGACGTCGTCGTGAACCCGCCCAAGGAGATGGGCGGCAGCGGCGCCGGCACCAACCCGGAGCAGCTGTTCGCGGCCGGCTACAGCGCCTGCTTCCAGGGCGCGCTGGGCGTCGTGGCCCGCCAGGAGAAGGCCGACATCTCCGGCTCGACGGTCACCGCGAAGGTCGGCATCGGCAAGAACGACGACGGCTTCGGGATCATCGTCGAGATCTCGGCCCGGATCCCGGGCGTCGACGCGGAAACGGCCAGGGCCCTCCTGGAGAAGGCCCACCAGGTCTGCCCGTACTCGAAGGCGACCCGCGGCAACATCACCGTGACGCTGGTCTGACCTACTCGTTGCGTACGCGAGAGGCCGCATCCTTGGACGTGGGATGCGGCCTCCTTTTTTGGCTTCGTGCGCCCCCTACGGCTCTCTTCGCGGCCGGTGTCCGGCGGTGCAGTGGGCGTTGGAGGGCCCTTGCCGGTGGTGGTGCTTGGGGCTCAGCTCGTCGTCAGGGCGGCCGTGTGCACCGCTTTGACCAGCCGCTCGTTCTCCGGCGCCGCCCCGCCCGGGAAGGCCATGCGCCGCCGGGTGTAGCCGTAGGCCAGGCCGCTGCGCGGGTCCGCGAACGCCTGGGAGCCGCCCGCTCCGGCGTGCCCGAAGGCCCCGGCGCCCAGGAACAGGTACCAGGCCTCGCCCGTCGCCTGGAAGCCGAGGCCGAAGGCCCGGTGGGCGCGGGTCACCAGGTCGTACCCGACCGAGTGGACCTGCCCGACCTCGGCGACGGTGTCCGGCTTCAGCAGCGGCGGCCGCCCCGCCACCTCGCTGATCGCCGCCGCGTACATCCCGGCGAGCCCGCGCGCCGCGGCGACTCCGCCCGCCGACGCCGGGCCCTTGGCGCGCACGGTACGGGAGTTGGCGTGGCCGACCAGGTCCCCCGGCTCGGGCACATGCGTGTTGAACGCGATCGAGGCGAGCGTGTGCGGCCCGCTCGGCGTCGCGTCCAGGAAGGCCTGCTGCTTCGCCGTCGGGGCCATCGGCTGCACGGACCGGAAGCGGGACTCCAGCGCCTCGGGCAGCCCCAGGAAGAAGTCCAGCCCGTACGGGGCCCGCACCCGCTCCTCGTAGATCTCCTGGAGGGTGTGGCCCGTGGCCCGCCGCACCACCTCTCCGGTGAGCGCGCCGATGACGAACGCGTGGTAGCCGAACGCCGTGCCCGGGCGCCAGAACGGCCGCTGGTCGGCGAGCCGTTCGGCGATCGCGCGGTCGTCGGCCAGCTCGTCCTCGCTGAACCCGGCGTCGAGCCCGATCAGCCCGGCGCGATGGCTGACCAACTCCCGCAGCGTCAGCGCCGCCTTGCCCTCGGTCCCGAACTCCGGCCAGTAGTACGTCACTTTGCGGTCCAGCTCGAGCGTGCCGTCCTGCACGAGGAGTGCGACGACCAGATGGGCGGCACCCTTGGTCGACGAGAAGACGCCGTAGAGGGACTCGGCGTCGTTGCCGTCCCCGGCCCACAGGTCGACGACCTTCCGGCCGTGCACATACGCGCACAACTGGCCTTCGTAGTCGGACAGTTCCCCCGCCACGAACGCGGCGAACTCCTCACGCACGGCCTCGAAGCCGTCCGCGACGGTGCCGTGGATCTGCTGCGTCATCCGTTCTCCTCAAGCTCGGCCGCTGGGCGAGGGGGCGATCAGTGCAGGTCGCGCCAGGACGGTTCGCGTGGTGCCACGTGTACCTCCTCCTGGGCTTCCTGAGATCGATACGGCGAGATGTACCCGTTCGACTCAACCCCAACAAGAGGTAGTTCATGTCACGGATGCCCCGTATGGCGCATCATGGGTGGGCCGGAAGGGGCGACGCGGTCCGTCGGATGGGGGCATGCTGAGGGGCGACCGTCGGCACACAGGCTCCAGCCGAGGAGAGCCCATGGCAACGATCCCCTCGCTCCCCAGCAGGGACGACGTGCTGCGCATGGCACGCAACACCACCGACATCACCGGCCAGCTCCTGGACACGGCCGGGAACATCACCCGGATCGCGATGAACACCTTCGACCCGCGGGACGGCTCGGGCACCGAGGTGCTGCGCGTGCTCCGCGAGACCACCGCGGAACTGGCCGAGGCGAGCGCGTCGCCGCAGGCGCAGGAGGCGTTCTACCGGATCGTCGACACCCTGACCCGGCTGGGCACGAGCGGGGCGCCGCTCGCCGTGCACCCGGTGAGCGAACCGGCGCAGGCACTGCTGACGGCGATCGGCGACAGCCTCCTGCCCGTGCTGGACGCGGTCGAGCCGGCCGTGGAGGAGTTCGCGGACGCCCTCGGCGACCTGGTCGAGGCGACGTCCCCCCTGCTGCCCGCGGCGGCGGGCGTGGCCGCGGGAGCACTTCTCGCGGTGACGCCGGTACTCCGGGCAGCAGCAGACGTCCTGCGCGAATCCTCCCCCGAACTCCGCCGCGTCGCCGACGCGTTGACCGCAGCCCTCGCCCCCCTGATGCCCCTCCAGGTCGTCCTCGCAGAACGCGCCGCAGCCGCCGGAGCAGGCGTCGTCCGAGCAACCCTCCCCCCACTGGCCGACCTCGCGGAAGCAGCAGCGGCAACGACGAAGGCGGCCCGGCCGGTACTGGTGGCAGGAGAGGAGCTGCTGGTGTCGGGCCTGGAACAACTCCAGCCCCTGCTGCTGGCTGCGGCATCCCGGGCGGGCCGGGTGGCACGGGCGGCGGCGGTACGGGTCAGCGCGGCGGTGTCACCGGCGGCGGAGCGAGGAGTGGTGGTCGCAGTCACAACACCGTGAGCTGCAGCGCCGGGTTGGCTTCCAGGGGCGCGGGGCTGTGTCGATGTGCGGCTCCGCCGCGTGGGCGCGACAAGCCACAAACAACCCGCACCCCGCAATCCAGAAAAGCCCCCCACCCCCTTCCCGATAAAATTCCCCACATGCGAGATCTCGGGGCGGGCTTCACCTACCTACTCAAGGGCCAACGATGGGTGGCCGGCCACGGCAGGCAATACGGCTTCGGCCTGCTGCCAGGCATGATCACCCTCGTCCTCTACACGGCCGCGCTGGTCAGTCTGGCCCTTTGGGGCGAAGACTTCGTCACCTGGGCGACTCCCGTCGCAGACAACTGGTCCAGCCCCTGGCAAGGACTCTTCCGCGGCTTCCTCACGGCAGTGCTCTTCGCCCTGGCCCTCCTCCTGGCCGTCCTCACCTTCACGGCCGTAACGCTCCTCATAGGCCAGCCCTTCTACGAGAACCTCTCCGAAAAGGTCGACGCCGACGTCGACCCGGACGGCACCGCCCCCGAGTCCGGCCTCCCCCTCTGGCGCGAGCTGTGGATCTCGGCCCGCGACAGCCTCCGTATCCTCGTGCGCGCACTGCTCTGGGGCGTCCTGCTCTTCGCCCTCGGCTTCCTCCCGCTCGTCGGCCAGACCGTCGTCCCGGTGATCGGCTTCTTCGTCACGGGGTTCTTCCTCACGGAGGAACTCACCGCGGTGGCCCTCCAGCGCCGCGGCGTCGAACTGCGTGCCCGCCTCACCCTGCTCCGCTCCCGCAAGACCCTGGTGTGGGGCTTCGGCACCCCGCTGGGCCTGGCCTTCCTGGTGCCCTTCGTCGCGGTGTTCCTGATGCCGGGCGCGGTCGCGGGCGCGACGCTGCTGGCGCGGGAGCTGCTGGGCGAGGAGACCGACGACGGCGATGACGACACCGCCGCGGACCCCGAGCCGGAAGACGTCACCCAGCGCTCGTGGCGTTGACCGCCACGGTCAGGATCGCCCGTACCTGCGTGATGATGTCCTGCCGGTTCTGCAGGAACTGCGGGTCCGTGACCGTCCCGGTCGCCGGGTCGGTGTTGCCCGTGCCGAACTGCAGCACCGGCGTGTGCACATGGCCGCCCGGCAGGGTGTCGTGCAGCCCGAGACGGTCCCGCAGCAGGGTGGCCCGGTAGGCGATCTCGTTGGAGAGGTAGTTGCCCCCGCCGCCGGCCCGCGCGGTCGAGCCGGGAGTCGGCCCGTCCGGCCGTACCACCGCATCCGTGCCTCCCCCAGAGGGGGCACCCCCAGCCGGGATCTCGGTGACCTCCGTGTGGTCGTACACCGGGAAGCGTCCCGTGTTCGCGGCCACGATCTCCTTGTACGGCAAGGTGGTGGTCGTCCACTGCGGCTGTGAGGCGGGATCGGCGACCGGGACGGTCTCCGTCCGGCTGATGTTGTCGTTGTCGGGGAACCCGCCCCGCCAGGCCCCATTGGTCCGCTCCACGTCGAACCGCCCGACCCGCCCCTGGCTCACGGTCGTGAACAGATCCACCTTCTTCAGATACGGCCGCAGCGTCCGCTCCACGGTCCGGTCCGCGAAGTCCTGCCAGCGCACCGGGAACACGACGGTCTCGACCCGCGCCGGCCCGTCCGCCGTCTCGATCACCGTTCCGTCGAGCGCGAGCGCGGTGGCCCCGGAGGGATTGGAGATCCGGATGTCCCGGTCCAGCGTGAACGGATCGAAGCCGGTGACGAGCACGCGCCTCAGGCCCTTGTCGTGCGGCGGATAGCGCACGTCGGTCTGCCCGCGCGAGGTGCGCTCCAACACATCGATCAGCGCGGCCCGTTGCTGGTCGCACAGCCCGAACTCCGGCTCCCAGGTGCGCACTTCCCGGGTCATCCCGAGCCGCGCCCAGTACAGCGGCCGGTCGTCGTCCCGGGCCAGGTCCCCGCCCGCCGGACCACGCCCCTGCGCCCGGTCCACGGCCCGCCGCCACAGCGCCGACCCCTCGTGTACGAGGATGCGGCGGGCCTGCGCATAGGAACGGGCCCCCTCCAGTGCGCGGCTGAGCCCGGGCGCCACGTCGTCGAAGCCGGACCGTTCGAGGATCTCCTGCGGGACGGCCTTGTCGAGCCGCTGCTCCTCCACGGTGGGGGAGGGGACCGTCCCGGCGGCGGTCGCCGTGGTGGGGGCCGCGAACCCGGTCAGCAGCGCCAGTCCGAGTACACCGATCCGAACACGTATGGAATTCAAGGGAGTTCAGGTCCTTCCGTCGCCGTCGTGGGGGAGCGTGGTGCGGACGGCCGCAGTATCGCGTGACGGAAGTGGTCTACGCCATGGGGTGTGGCTCAAGTGGGCGGGATACGAGCCACCGCCTCCCGCAGCGCCCCGACGAACGCCTCCACGGCCGGCGTCGGTGCGCGCCCCCGCGCCGTCGCCGCGTACACCGCCCGGGCCGGAGCCCCCTCGTCGAGAACGGGCAGCAGCGCGATGTCCGGGCGTACGGACTCGGCGGCGAGGGCGGGGACCAGGGTGACTCCGAGTCCTGCGGCGACGTACCCCTGCTTGGCGGTCCACTCCCCGACGACGTGCGTCACGCGCGGGCGGAACCCCTGGCGCAGGGCCGCGTCCAGGAGGGTGCCCTCGGGGCGGGAGCTGCCGGAGATCCAGTCGGCGTCGGCGAGTCGGCCGAGCCGTACCGGGCCCTCGTGGGCGGCCAGCGGGTGGTCGGCCGGGACGGCGACGTACAGCGACTCGTCGAGGAGGTGGTGGAGTTCGTACGACTCCAAGGGCGCCCGCCCGGTCGTCGAGACGACCGCCAGGTCCAGATGGCCCGCGGCCAGCCGGTCCAGGAGGCCGGGCGTGAGGCCCTCCTCACGGGAGAGCCGGACCCGGGGGTGGCGGGCGCGGAACGCGGCCAGCGCGTGCGGCACCAGCGCCGCGTCGGCCGTCGCGAACGCCCCGAACCGCAGCCGCCCGCCCGCCCGCCACTTCACGCAGGGCCGCCAGCTCGCGCGCGGCGCCGTGCAGCGTCTCGGCGACCGTCTCCGCGTGCGGGACGAGCACCCGGCCGGCCTCCGTGAGCCGTACGCCGCGCGGCAGCCGGTCGAAGAGCGGGGCCCCGCCGAGCGCCGCCTCCAACGAGGAGATCTGCCGTGACACCGCCGACTGCGTCCACCCGAGCGCCCGCGCGGCCACGGTGAACGAACCATGCCGGGCGACCACCAGGAACACCCGCAGCCAGACGGTGGAGAGGTCCGGTACCGGTACACCTGCTGCGGGATGCTGTTTCGGCATGGCAGCCATGCTAGACATTCGCTTGTCGCATCGCGTGGGGCGGCCTAGCGTCGACGGCATGCCGCAGACCGATCAGACAGGGCACACCGATCAGACGGAGCACACCGATCAGATCGCATTCCTGGGCCTGGGACACATGGGTGCCCCCATGGCCCGCCGACTCCTCGCCGCAGGACACCCGTTGACCGTCTGGAACCGCACCGCCGCCAAGGCCGCACCGCTGGTCGCCGAGGGAGCCGTGCTCGCCGCGTCGCCGGCTGACGCCGTGCGGGAGGCCGACGTGGTGATCACGATGCTCGCCGACCCGGCCGCGCTCGACGCGATCGCCGACGAGGTCGTGCCCGCACTGCGCCCCGGCACCCGCTGGATCGAGATGTCGACCGTCGGCCCGGACGCCGTACGCGAACTCGCCGTCAGGGCGGGAGAGTCGGTCACCCTGGTCGACGCCCCCGTCATGGGAAGCACCGACCGGGCCGCAGCCGGTGAGCTCGGCATCCTCGCCGGCGGCGACACGACCGGCGTCGAGCACGTCCTGGCTCGCCTCGGCACCGTCACCCGCACCGGCGGCCCCGGCTCCGCCGCCGCCCTCAAGCTCGTCCTCAACTCGGCCGTCATCGGCGGCGTAGCCCTGGTCGCCGAGGCGCTGCGGCTGGCCGACGCCCTGGGCGTGGACGGCGACACCGCGCGCACCGCCCTCGCGAACAGTCCGCTGGGCGGAGCCGTCGCCCGCGCCTTTGCGGAAGGCGTGCACTTCGGTACCGCCCTCGCGGTCAAGGACCTGGCGCTGGCGACGAAGGCGGCCGAACTGCCCGTCATGGAAGCCGCGTTGGACCACTACCGCCGGGCCGCCGCCGACCCCGCCCTCGCGGACGCGGACCTCTCCCGTGCCGCCACCCGCATCCGAACCGTCTGAAGGAGCCCCGTGAAGGTCACCCTGGACAACCCGGCAGGCGCCCCTCAACCCGCCGGCCCCTACTACTCCCAGGTCGCCCGCGTCGAACACCCCGACGGCAGCGCCCTGTTGTTCGTCTCCGGCCAGATCGCGGAAGGAGCCACCCTCGCCGAGCAGACACGCGGCATCTTCGAGGGGCTCGACGCCCTGCTCCGCGCCCACGGTGCGACCCTGGCCGACGTCATCAACATCCGGTCGTACCTGACCGACATCGGCGAGCTGCAGGAATACGGCTCCGTACGGCGGGAGTTCCTCACCGGGACGCCGCCGACGAGCATGACCTTCGAGGCGTCGCGGCTGTTCCGGCCCGAGGCGCGGATCGAGATCGAGGTCGTCGCCGCCGTGCCCGCCCCGGAGTGATCCCTTCCGGGCGATACTGCCGCCCATGAAGGCAATCAAGGCAGCGAACCTCGGCGTTCTGTTCCTCATCGAACTCGGCGCCCTCGCGGCCGTCTCCTACTGGGGCTTCACCCGGGACGTGGCGACGGCGCTCGCCTGGCTGCTCGGCCTCGGCGCCCCGACCGTACTGATCGTGCTGTGGGCGCTGTTCGGCTCCCAGAAGGCGTCGTACAAGACGCGCGGAGCGGTCCGTGTCGGCTTCGAACTGCTCTGGTTCGGGGCCGGCATGGCCGCGCTGTTCGCCGCCGGAGCCATGGCCTGGGCGCTCGCCTTCGCCGCGGTGTGTGCGGTGAGCAAGACGCTCGCCGTCATCTGGCGCCAGTAGCAGGGGAATTCAGACTTCCTCCCCGAGCAGCGCCAGGAAATCCCGAAACGCCCCCGGCATGTCCACCGACTCCGGGTCCAGCAGCCACTGGTACTGCAGACCGTCCATCACGGCCACCAGCAGCGGAGCCGTCCGCTCCGGCGTCAGCCCGTTCGGCAACCGCTCCCCGTACTCCGCACGCAGCACCGCCGCCATGCTCTCCCGCACCTGCCGGTACCGGTCGGTGAAGTACGCCCGCGCCGGATGCCCCTCCGTCACGCTCTCGCCCAGCAGCGCCGAGAAGGTCTGGATGATGCCGGGCCGCATGGCGTTGTACTCGACCAGCGAGGCCAGCAGATCCACCCGCCACTGCGTGGCCGGTACGGCATCCCACTGGTCCCGGTCCTTCAGGACGGCGACCAGCAGCGCGTCCTTGGTCGGGAAGTAGTGCAGCAGCCCCTGCTGGGTGAGCCCGACGCGCTCCGCGACCGCGGCCAGGGACGCGCCCCGGTACCCGCGCTCGGCGATCACCTCCAGCGCCGCCCGCACGATCTCCGCGCGCCGTTCCTCGCTCCTGACCCTGGCGTTCATGGCGTCACGGTACGACATCCCCGTACAGTCAACATTACGGCACGATAACGAAACCTACCGCGTTACAGGTAGCGGGTGCACGATGGCCCCCGGGACGACATGACTCGACGAGGAGGCCCCGATGGCGGGAACCACTGACACCTCTCCGGCCGACCAGGCGCGCGAGGCCGCCGTCGAGGCGGCGCTGGGCAAGCTGGACCTGGACGCGAAGGCCCGGCTGCTGTCCGGGCAGGACGTGTGGTCGCTGCCCGCGCTGCCCGAGATCGGGCTTAAGTCTCTCGTCATGTCCGACGGCCCGATCGGGGTGCGGGGCGTGCGCTGGACCGCCGACGACCCCTCCATCGCCCTGCCCTCCCCGACCGCCCTCGCCGCCACTTGGGACCCGGGACTGGCCCGTCGCGCCGGCGCGCTGCTCGCCCAGGAGGCCCGGCGCAAGGGCGTGCACGTGCTGCTCGCGCCGACCGTCAATCTCCACCGGTCCCCGCTCGGCGGGCGGCACTTCGAGGCCTACAGCGAGGACCCGTATCTGACGGGACGCATCGGCGCCGGCTATGTGAGCGGCGTCCAGTCCGGCGGCGTCGGCACCACCGTCAAGCACTTCGTCGCCAACGACGCCGAGACCGACCGCTTCACCGTCAACAACCTGGTGAGCGAGCGGGCCCTGCGCGAGCTGTACCTCGCGCCCTTCGAGATCATCGTCGCCGAGGCCCGCCCCTGGGGCGTCATGACCGCCTACAACACGGTCAACGGGACGACGATGACCGAACACGCCCGTCTCGTGAACGGCGTGCTGCGCGGCGAGTGGGGCTTCGACGGCTACAACGTCTCCGACTGGATGGCCGCCCGCTCGACGGTCGCCGCCATCAAGGGCGGCCTGGACGTGGCCATGCCCGGCCCGCAGACCGTCTACGGTCCCGCGCTCGCCCAGGCAGTGCGGGACGGCGAGGTCGAGGAGGCCACGGTCGACGCGGCCGTCCGCAACGTCCTGCGGCTCGCCGCCCGGGTCGGCGCCCTGGAGTCCGCCGAGCCCGCCGTGACCGAACTGCCCGAGACCGTGGACGGCGAGACGCTGGCCCGCGAGATCGCCCGCCGCTCCTTCGTTCTGGTCCGCAACGAGAACGACGCCCTCCCGCTCAGGCCCGGAACCGTCGCACTCATCGGCGCCGCCGCCCGCGACGCCCGTGTCCTGGGCGGTGGTTCGGCCACCGTCTTCCCGGACCGGATCGTCTCCCCGCTCGACGGCCTCACCGCCGCCCTCCCCGAGGGCAGCCTCAGCTACGCCGTCGGCGCCGACCCGAACACCGAACTGGCCGTCGCCGACAAGGGCTTCGAGCTGCGCGCGGTGTGCCGGGACGCGGACGGCGAGGTCATCGGCACCCGCGGCGCCCCCAACGGCCAGATCCAGTGGATGGGCACCGACCTCCCCGAGGGCGTCACCCACGAGAACCTCCACACCGTCGAGCTGACCGGCACGTTCACCCCGCGCGAGACCGGCCTCCACACCTTCGGCGTCAAGGGCACCGGCCCCTTCACCCTCACCGTCGACGGCACCCCGTACTACGACGACGTCCAGCGCCCCGCCGACGACAGCGACCCCTTCGAGGCGTTCTTCGGCGCGCCCGTGCCCCGCGCCGAGGTCGAACTGACCGCGGGTGAACCTGTCGACGTCTCCCTCCACCACGTGATCGCACTCCCCGAGGGGACGCCCTTCAAGGTCGTCGCCTTCGCGCTCGCCCACCAGGAGCCGCAGCGCGACGCCGACGAGCTGATCGCCGAGGCCGTCGAGGCCGCCCGCGCCGCCGACACCGCCGTCGTCGTGGTCGCCACCACCGACCGCGTCGAGTCGGAGGGCTTCGACCGCAAGGACCTCGCCCTCCCCGGCCGCCAGGACGACCTGGTCCGCGCCGTCGCCGCCGCCAACCCGAACACCGTCGTGATCGTCAACTCCGGCTCCCCGGTCGAGCTCCCGTGGCGGGAGGAGGTCGCCGCGGTCCTGCTCAGCTGGTTCCCCGGCCAGGAGGGCGGCGCGGCCCTCGCCGACGTGCTGACCGGGGCGTACGAGCCGGGCGGCCGCCTGCCCACCACCTGGGGCTCCCTGTCCGACGCCCCGGTCACCCGGGTCGTGCCCGAGGGCGGCGAACTCGCGTACACCGAGGACGTCTTCATCGGCTACCGGGCCTGGGAGAAGCAGGGCCGCACCCCCACGTACCCCTTCGGCCACGGCCTCGGCTACACCGACTGGACCTATGAGTCCGTCGAGGTCGACGGCACCACCGCCACGATCCGCGTCCGCAACTCCGGCGAGCGCGCGGGCCGGGAGGTCGTACAGGTCTACCTGGCGCCGACCGAGCCCGGCCCCGACCGCCCGGCACGCCGGCTGGCGGGCTTCGCGGGCGTCGAGGCGGGCCCCGGCGAGACGGTGGAAGCAGTCATCGAGGTCCCCCGCCGCGCCTTCGAGGTCTGGGACGAGGCAACGAACTCATGGCCATTTGTGAAGGGTTCGTACGAGATCCAGGTGAGCCGCTCGATCACCGACCGCCGCCTCACCGCGACGATTAACGTCTGATCCGGGACAAGTCTCCCCACGAACAGCCCCGGCCCGGGACCTGACCCCTGGGCCGGGGTCGTACGTTCTGCCGCGGCTAGCGGGTGGCGAAGCCGTACACCGTCTCCGACCTGAACACCCCGCCCGGACGCAGCACCGTACTCGGGAACTCCGGGCGGTTCGGCGAGTCGGGGAAGTGCTGGGTCTCCAGCGCGATGCCGTCGCCGGGGGCGAAGGGGGCGGACAGGTGGTCCGCCGTGTACAGCTGGAGGCCCGGCTCGGTGGTGGCCACGGTCAGGACCCGGCCGGACGCGGGGTCGTGGAGCTCGGCGACCTCACGGGCGGTCTCGGTCACTCCGCCGTCGAGCACGAAGTTGTGGTCGTATCCGGCGCCGACCTTCCGCGCCTGACGGAAGTCGAAGCGCGTGCCCGTCACGTCGGCGAGCTCGCCGGTCGGGATCAGGTCGGCGTCGACCGGGGTGTAGCGGGAGGCGGCGAGCCGCAGTTCGTGGCCGCCCGCACTGCCCGAGCCGCCGAGGTCGAAGTAGCTGTGGTTCGTCAGGTTCACCACGGTCGGCGCGTCCGTCACCGCCTCGTACGCGATGTGCAGCGCGCCGGACTCGTCGAGCGTGTACGTCGCCGAGACCTCCAGCCGCCCCGGGAAGCCCTCCTCACCATGCGCACTGACCCGGCTCAGGCGTACCCCGTACTCCCCGGCCGGCGTCACGTCCCACACCCGCTTGTCGAAGCCGCGCTCGCCGCCGTGCAGGGAGTTGGGCGGCGTGTTCTGCTCGAGCGCGTACGTCACCCCGTCCAGCGGGAAGCGGCCGCCCGCGATCCGGTTGGCGTACCGGCCGATGAGCGCGCCGAAGTACGGCTCCGGGTGCGTGAGATAGCCGTCCAGGTCCGCGAACCCCAGCACCACGTTCCCGGCCCGCCCGTCCCGGTCCGGGATCTCCAGCGACTGCACGATCCCGCCGTACGACAGGATCCGGAACCGCACGCCGGCCCGCTCCAGGGTCCAGCGGTGAACCGGGGTGCCGTCGGAAAGTGTGCCGAAGAGTTCGTTCATGTGCGGAACTTTAGGTCACGGCCCTGTGGCCCCGGATCACAGCTCCTCACGCCTTCTTCCCCGTGACCTTCCGGTAGGCGATCTCCGCCAGCCGCGCCTGCCCGTTCACACTGGGATGGAACCAGTCCCACTGGCTCAACTGGGCCGTGCCGAACCGGTAGTCGTACACCGCGCCCCCGTCGAACCGGCACCGCCGGTCCTTCGCGCAGACCTCCCTGAGCACCGTGTTGTACGCCTCCACCCGCTTCTGCACGGTGTCCCGCCGCAGCGTCGCCGCCGAGTCCAGCGCGTCCGCGTCGCCCAGCATGGAAGGGCAGATGCCGAGCTTCCACACCTGCTTGCCCAGCGGGTTGGTGCGGCCCTCCGACCACAGCCGCTTCAGGTTCGGCACGCTCGCCACGTACACCTGCGTCTTCGGCAGCGACCTGCGCAAGGTGCCCAGCGCGTCCTCGAAGTCCGCGCGGAAGCTCTCCACCGAGGTCATGGCGGCGGTGCTGGCCCGGCAGGCGTCGTTCGCCCCCGCCATCACCGTCACCAACTGCGGCCTGCGGGTCACCGCCTGCGCCATCTGGCCCGGCAGGTCCGCCATGCGCGCCCCGGTCACCGCGTAGTTCCAGCTGCGCTCGGCGGCCTGCGCCTTCCCCAGCAGCCGTACGGCGAGGCTGTCGACCTTGGCGCTGCTGCCGGTCGCCCAGGACACCTCCGGGCAGTCCGACAGGACCGTGCAGGCGTCGAAGCCGCGCGTGATGGAGTCGCCGACCGCCGCGATCGAACGGGGGCTCACGTCCCACGCCGGCGCGGGCTTCGCGCTGTGCGCCTTGGCGCCCGTCGGCCCGGCGGAGTTGCCACCGACGGCGTCGCAGCCGGCGACACCCAGGACGGCCGCCGCCACGGCGGCGAGAACGGTCCGTGAACGGTGGCTTGGCTTCCGCATACGCCGGTTATCCCCTCGCTGAGTCCGTCTACGTACGGATGTGTCACCCCATAACAACGCGCGAGAGTTCCCGATCCACGCACCATGCAACGGTTCACACCCGTACAAGCGTCCTGCCGGGTGAATGGCGGACGTTTCAGCGCCTCGGGACCGACGGTACGTCACACTCCTTGCGCCGCCGCACGGTAGCCTCGCCATCAACGTGGCCGCCCGGCCACGGCCGTCCGCCAGTTCGCCAGATTGTCCTGCTCTGCCCGGAGGTCCCGGTGACGACACGTGGGGTTCTGTACGTGCACTCCGCGCCGCGCGCGCTGTGCCCGCACGTCGAGTGGGCCGTCGCCGGGGTGCTCGGCACACGCGTCAACCTCGACTGGATCCGGCAGCCCGCCGCACCCGGCACCTGGCGCTCGGAGTTCTCCTGGCAGGGCGAGGTCGGCACGGCGTCCAAGCTCGCCTCGGCGCTGCGCGGCTGGCACCTCCTGCGCTTCGAGGTCACCGCCGAGCCCTGCCCCACCGCGGAGGGCGAACGCTACAGCTGCACCCCCGACCTCGGCATCTTCCACGCCGTCACCGGCATCCACGGCGACATCCTCATCCCCGAGGACCGCCTCCGCGCCGCCCTGGCCCGCTCACAGCAGGGCGAGACGGAACTGGAGTCCGAGATCACCAAACTCCTCGGCAAGCCCTGGGACGACGAGTTGGAGCCGTTCCGGTATGCGGGAGAGGGAGCCCCGGTGCGCTGGCTGCATCAGGTCGTGTGAGCCGCGCTGCTTTTGGCTTTCAGGGGCGCGGGGCTGTATCGATATGCGGCTCCGCCGCGTGGGCGCGACCAGCCCCCACAAACCCGCAGACGACGAACGACGTGTGGCCCGCTCCCCACCCGGGGTGCGGGCCACACGTCGTTCACAGCAATTCTCAGACCGTGCGGAACGCAAGAACCACGTTGTGCCCACCGAACCCGAAGGAGTCGTTGAGGGCCGCAATACGGCCCTCAACGGGCAGCTTGCGGGCCTCCCCGCGGACGATGTCCGCCGCCGCCTCCGCCTCAGGGTCGAGGTTCTCGACATTGATGGTCGGCGGAGCAACGCGGTGGTACAGGGCAAGGATCGTCGCGACGGACTCGACACCGCCCGCACCACCCAGCAGATGACCGGTCATCGACTTGGTCGCGGAGACCGCCATGTGGTCCGCGTCGTCGCCGAACACCTTCCGCAGCGCCTTGAGCTCGGCCACGTCACCGGCCGGCGTCGAGGTGGCGTGCGCGTTGACGTGCACGATCTCCGCCGGGTCCAGGTCGGTGCGCTCCAGCAGGTTCTGCAGGGCGTGCGAGATGCCGCGGCCCTCGGGCTCCGGCTGCACGATGTCGTGGCTGTCGGCGGAGATGCCCTGGCCGACCGCCTCCGCGTACACGCGGGCACCGCGCTTGGCGGCGTGCTCGGCGGACTCCAGGACGAGGACGCCGGCGCCCTCGCCGAGGACGAAGCCGTCACGGGCGACGTCGTAGGGACGCGAGGCGCCCTGCGGGTCGTCGTTGTTCTTGGACATCGCCATCATGTTGCCGAACGCGGCGATGGGGAGCGGGTGGATGGCCGCCTCCGTGCCACCCGCGACGACGACGTCGGCGCGGCCTGTGCGGATCATCTCGATGGCGTAGCCGATGGCCTCGGCGCCCGACGCGCAGGCGGAGACCGGGGTGTGCACGCCCGCACGGGCGCCCACGAGGAGACCCACGTTGGCGGAGGGGCTGTTCGGCATCAGCATGGGGACGGTGTGCGGGGAGACGCGGCGTACGCCCTTCTCCTTGAGCACGTCGTACTGGTCGAGCAGGGTTGTCACCCCGCCGATGCCGGAGGCGATGACGGCGCCGAGACGGTCCGGGTCGATGCTCGCATCGTCACCGGCCTTCTCGGTGAAACCGGCGTCCGCCCAGGCCTCCTTGGCCGCGATCAGCGCGAACTGCGCCGAGCGGTCCAGGCGGCGGGCCTGCGGCCGTGGGATGACCTCGGTGGGCTCCACGGCGACCGGTGCGGCGATACGGACCGCCTGCTCGGCGGCCCACTCCTGCTCCAGGGGCTTCACGCCGGACTTGCCGGCGATCAGGCCCTCCCAGGTAGAGGCTGCGTCGCCACCCAGCGGTGTGGTTGCGCCGATACCGGTGACGACCACGGTGCGATTGGTCGGGCTCACGGGAATTCTTTCTCCAACGGATCGGGATTCAGCGGCGCCACCGCCGGGTGGCGGGGCAATGCAGCCGGGCCTAGAAGGCTCAGGCCTGGTGCTTGAGGATGTAGTTGGTCGCGTCGCCGACCGTCTTGAGGTTCTTGACATCCTCGTCCGGGATCTTGACGTCGAAGCGCTCTTCGGCGGCGACGACGACCTCGACCATGGACAGCGAGTCGACGTCCAGGTCGTCGGTGAAGGACTTGTCCAGCTGGACGTCCTCAACCGGGATGCCGGCGATCTCGTTCACGATGTCGGCGAGACCGGCGACGATCTCTTCCTGAGTGGCGGCCATGTCAGGCGCTCCTTCGTAGTAATCCAGAGGGTGTGGCGCCCGCCGCGTCAGCGGCAGGTGTTGCAGTGCTTTCCGCACCGGATCCGATGATGATCCGGCACGGAGTGCCTAGGGGAGGGTAACGACCGTCGCGGCGTACACGAGACCCGCCCCGAAGCCGATGACGAGCGCGGTGTCGCCGCTCTTCGCCTCACCGGTCGCCAGAAGCCGCTCCATGGCGAGCGGAATCGAGGCGGCCGAGGTGTTGCCGGTGGTGCGTACGTCACGCGCGACCGTGACGTGCTCCGGCAGTTTCAGCGTCTTCACCATCGAGTCGATGATCCGCTCGTTGGCCTGGTGGGGAATGAAGACGTCCAGGTCGTCCGGGGTGATCCCGGCCGCGTCCAGCGCCTGCTGGGCGACCTTCGCCATCTCGAACACGGCCCAGCGGAACACCGCCTGGCCCTCCTGCGTGATCGCAGGGAACTTGGCGACCGAGCCTTCGCGGTAGTCCGTCCACGGCACGGTCTGCTTGATCGTCTCGGACTTGTCGCCCTCGGAGCCCCACACGGTCGGGCCGATCGCCGGCTCCGGGGAGGGTCCGACCACGACCGCGCCCGCGCCGTCGCCGAACAGGAAGGCCGTCGCGCGGTCCTCCAGGTCGGTGAGGTCGGACAGCCGCTCCACGCCGATGACGAGGACGTACTCCGCGCTGCCCTCGACGATCATGCCCTTGGCGAGCGTGAGGCCGTAGCCGAAGCCCGCGCAGCCCGCGGAGATGTCGAACGCGGCGGCCTTGTTGGTGCCGAGTTTGTCGGCGATCTCCGTTGCGACGGCGGGAGTCTGCTTGAAGTGCGAGACGGTCGAGACGATCACGCCGCCGATCTGCTCGGCGGAGATCCCGGCGTCGGCGATCGCCTTGCCGGACGCCTCGATCGACATCGCGGCGACGGTCTCCTCGTCGGAGGCCCAGTGCCGGGTCTCGATGCCGGAGCGCGAACGGATCCACTCGTCGGACGAGTCGATCGTTTCGAGGATCACCTCGTTCGGCACGACCCGGGTCGGGCGGTAGCCGCCCACACCGAGGATGCGCGCGTACGGGGCGCCCTTGCTGGGCTTGATCTTCGACATGTTCGTACGGCTCCTTGGATGTCAGGCGTTGGCGTGCTCAGTGATGAGCTCGCGGGCCGCGTCGAGGTCGTCGGGGGTCTTCAGCGCGAGCGTCTTCACACCCGGCAGCGCGCGCTTGGCCAGGCCCACCAGTGTGCCGCCGGGGGAGACCTCGATGAGGGCGGTCGCGCCGAGCTCCTTGAAGGTCTCCATGCACAGGTCCCAGCGGACCGGGTTGGCGACCTGGCCGACCAGGCGCTGTAGCACCTCGGCGCCGGTCGCGACCGTCTGCCCGTCCTTGTTGGACACGTACGTGAACTTCGGGTCGGCGGGGGCCAGTTCGGCGGCGGCCTTCGCCAGCGCGTCGACGGCGGGCGCCATGTGGTGCGTGTGGAAGGCGCCGGCGACCTTCAGCGGGACGACCTTGCGGACGCCCTCGGGCTTGTCCTCGTTCAGCACGGCGAGCTGCTCCAGCGTGCCCGCGGCGACGATCTGGCCCGCGCCGTTCACGTTCGCCGGGGTCAGACCCAGCCTCTCCAGATGCGCGACCGACACCTCGGGGTCGCCGCCGAGCAGCGCCGACATCCCCGTCTCGGTGATCGCGGCGGCATCGGCCATGGCCAGACCCCGCTTGCGTACGAGGGTGAGCGCGGAGGTGTCGTCGAGGATGCCCGCGAAGGCGGCGGCGGTGATCTCGCCGACGCTGTGGCCCGCGACGGCGCCCGGTGTGACGGCACCGAGTGCCGCGGCGGACAGGAGGCCGGCGGCGACGAGCAGCGGCTGGGCCACGGCGGTGTCGCGGATCTCCTCCGCGTCGGCCTTCGTGCCGTAGTGGGCGAGGTCCAGTCCGATGGCGTCCGACCAGGCGGCGACGCGGTCGGCGGAGCCGGGCAGTTCGAGCCAGGGAGTCAGGAAGCCGGGCGTCTGGGCGCCCTGGCCGGGAGCGACGAGTACGAGCACTCTCACACTCTCTCTTGTGGACGGCCAAGGCCGCCCGTGGGGACAGGGACGAAGAACACGAGGGGGTTTTGTGGACCCCCGACAAAAGGCTAGGCCGGAAGATCTCCATCGGCCAGACGCCCCAGGATCAGCGCGATCCGCAGCGTGAAGGCGGAGCGTACATCGGAAGGCGACCAGCCGGTGACGTCAGTCACACGTCGGAGCCGGTAGCGCACGGTGTTCGGGTGAACGAAGAGCATCCGGGCCGCTCCCTCCAGGCTGCTCGCCTGCTCGAGATAGACGGAGAGCGTCTCCAGAAGCGCCGAGCCGGCCTCCTCCAGCGGTCTGTAGATCTCCTCCACCAGCTGCTCGCGCGCACTGGGGTCACCGGCGATCGCGCGCTCCGGCAGCAGATCGTCCGCCAGCACCGGCCGCGGGGCGTCCTGCCAGGCAGAACACGCCTTCAGCCCGGCTGCCGCGGCCTGCGCGGACCGGGTCGCGGCCAGCAGATCGGCCACCACGGGCCCGGCCACCACGGGCCCGGCCGCATACGGCCCGATCAGCGACTTGGCCACGCCGATCGGGTTGTCGCTGCCACCGGCGATGACGACGAGCCGGTCCCCGAGCACCCCAGTGAGCACCTGCAGCTTGGCGTGCCGGGCGGCCCGCCGGATCGCCTCCACCGTCAGCTCGGAGTCCCCGTCGGGGGCGGTCCCGAGGACGACACACACATGCTCGGGTGCGTTCCACCCCAGGGCGGCGGCCCTGCTGACGGCGCCTTCGTCGGCCTCCCCGCTCAGCACGGCATTGACGACAAGAGACTCCAGCCGCGCGTCCCAGGCACCCCGTGCCTCGGCGGCCTGGGCGTACACCTGGGCGGTGGCGAAGGCGATCTCCCGGGCGTACACGAGCAGCGCCTCGCGCAGCACGTTCTCGTCGCCGGGTGCCGCCACCTCGTCGATGGCGGACTCCATGACCTCGATGGTGGTGCGCACCATCTCCACGGTCTGCCGCAGCGTGATCGCCCTGGTCAGCTCGCGGGGCGCGGTCCCGAACACATCCGTGGAGATGGCCTGCGGGGCGTCAGGATGCCGGAACCACTCGGTGAAGGCGGCGATACCGGCCTGGGCGACCAACCCGATCCAGGAACGGTTCTCCGGGGGCATCGCCCGGTACCACGGCAGCGTCTCGTCCATGCGTGCGATGGCCTGCGCGGCGAGAGAACCGGAGGACTTCTCCAGTCGCTTCAGGGTCGCGGCATGCTGGTGGACGCCGGGCGCGGCGGCTTCGGGCTTGCTCGTTTCGGGTTCGGGCACGGGGACAAGACTGCCTTATCCGGACGGGAGTGTGCGTCGCCGGGTGCAGGCTGAGGGCTACCGTGGAGTTCGTGATGGACGTACGGCGCGCTGCGGAGCGCTATCCAGGCGGCGACCCGGCAGCCGGCATCGAGTCGTGGCACGCCTTCTCCTTCGGCCCGCACTACGACCCGGAAAACCTCCGCTTCGGTGCGGTGATCGCCTGCAACGAGGAGCGTCTCGCTCCCGGCGCCGGCTTCGACGAACACCCGCACAGCCACACCGAGATCGTGACGTGGGTGGTCGAGGGTGAGCTGACCCACCGCGACTCCGCCGGCCACGAGACGACGGTCCGCCCCGGCGACGTCCAGCGGCTGAGCTCGGCGGCGGGCGTACGGCACGTGGAGCGCAACGACGGCGACCGGCCCCTGACCTTCGTCCAGATGTGGCTGGCCCCCCGCGAGCCCGGCGGCGCCCCCGCATACGAGATCGTCCACGGCATCGCCGACTCGACGCCGTACGCGGTCCCGGAGGCGGGCGCGATGCTCCACGTACGGCGCCTGGGCGCGGGGGAGCGCACGGCGGTCCCGGACGGCCGCCATGTCTACGTCCACGTCGTACGCGGTGAACTACGCCTGGAGGGCGAGGAGTTGGGGCCGGGCGACGCGGCGCGTGTCACCGACGCCAAGGACCTGGAGACAACGGCCCTGACCGATGCGGAGCTGCTGGTCTGGGAGATGACGGACAGGGCCTAGGCCGCCCTCTCAGGCCTCGGGGCGGGTCAGGCGCTCCAGTTGGGCGGCCAGAGCCTCGCGGCCCGTGTTCTCCGCGCCCTTGCGCAGCTGCCACAGGTCGGGCACGTCCAGCTCCAGCTGCCGGGCCAGCCGGTCCGCGAGGGCCTCGGCCGCCGCGCGGTCGATGCGTCGCACGGCGCCGAGACGCAGGTCCAGCCGCTCCAGGAGCGCAAGCTTGCGCAGGTTCTCGCTCGAGCACCACACGTGGAAGAAACTGGAGCCGCGCACGGTGTAGGAACCGACCCGGGTGAGCGGGACGCCGTCGTCGCCGAACGCCGACGGCGGGAGCTCCACCGAGTACGTGCCGTCGGAGCGGCGCTGCGCACTGTGGGTGCCCAGTCCGTTGTCCTCCAGCCACTTCTCCGCGGCTCTGCGGCCCGCCTCGCCGCGCTCCGCCTCCCGCTCCTCGGTCTCGATCGCGGTGAACACATGCTCGGCCCGCTCGCAGACGGCCGTGAGGTCCTGGTCGGGTTCGGCGCCCGCCTGGCCGTAGACGAGGAGCCCCGGGCGGCCGTTCGCCCGCAGCCCGCGCACCACCTGGACCGGCAGGAACACCAGCTCCTCGCCGCCCAGGTTCTGTACGTCATCGAGCGCGGCAGGCAGATTGAGCCGGTCGCGCTCCTTGCCGCCGGTGTTCCGGGTGAGCCGGTCCAGCGCCCGGTCGTCGAAGCCGGACGTGGGGTACACCGGCGTGAAGCGCGGGTACTGCCTGCCGTTCACGGCCTGATGCAGAGCGTCGCCCGACAGCATGGTGACCGTGCGTTCGTCGTAGTGGGTCCGGGCCAGCGGGGCGCAGGTGAGGGCCTCGAAGTAGAGCTTGCGACGGTCCTCGCGGGTGACGACGTAGCGCCGGTCGTCCTGGACGGAGCGCAGGCCGAGCGGCGTCAGGGCAAGTCTGCCGGCGCGCTCCTCGATGTGGCCGGTGTTGCTCAGGAAGCGGACGGCCTGGGCGACCAGCGGCTCCTCAAGGGCGAAGAACCCGGCCAGCTCGGCGACGGTGTCCAGACCGCCGTGGGCCAGACCGCGCTCCAGGAAGCGGTCGATGAGATGGAAGTCCTCGCCCTCGGTGACCGTGGCCCGGATCTCGACGCGCCACACCGGCAGCAGCAGGGCGTGCAACCTCGTCGGTTTGAGCCCCCGCTCGACGGCGGCATCCTCCAGGACGCGTTCCGGCGGGAACGGCATCAGCCGCCGTCCGTCGTTCATGCTCCGTCTCCTTCCGGCGCCGGCCGTCCCAGCCGTGCCAGCACGTCGCGGTGGGACCGGATGTCGCCGCAGCTCCTGATGTGCTCGTGCAGGCTCTGGGCGAGCGTGCGGAAGTCCGGGTCGTCGGCGCGCAGCAGGGTGCCGAGGTCGCCGACGAGGACGAGCTGGCGCTGGGCCCGGGTGAAGGCGACGTTGGCGCGGCGCAGTTCCTTCAGGAAGCCTATGCGGCCCTCGGCGTTGCTGCGGGTGAAGCCGTAGAGGATCACCTCGCGCTCGCCGCCCTGGAAGGAATCGACCGTGCCGACCGAGGCCGCGGCGCGCTGGGCGTCCCCGATGAGCCGGGTCACCTCGGCCACCACCGCGGTGACCTGAGCGCGGTAGGGCACGATGACCGTCCAGTCGCCGCCGTGCCGGTGGTAGAAGGCCGCGAGCCGCGCGAGCAGCCGCGCCTCGCAGCGATTGAGGACCCCGGTGCGGCCGAAGGACTCCTGGGCCCGCCGGCCCGAGGACTCCTGCCGTTCACGGGCCGGCAGCTCCCCGGTGTCCACGAAGGCGATCGGGCTGTCGAACAGCGGATCGTGGTGGGTGTGGTCCTTCTCGGTGTGCAGCTGGTTGCCGTAGAAGGCCGACGAGACGAAGCCGGCGATCTCGACGGGCATGCGGCGCTGCACGCTCAGCTGGACGACGTGCGAGGACGGCAGCCCGTCGACCAGCCGTTCCAACGCGCTCTTGGCCATCAGTTCGCGCAGCTCGGCCGAGGCGATGCCCTGGCCCCAGTCGGCCACTTCGGTGTCGAGGAACGGCGGAAGCTGCTTGTGGTCGCCGACGAGCACTCCGCGTCGCGCCCGTACGAGAGGTACGAGGGCGTCGGCGATGCCGATCTGGCCCGCCTCGTCGACGATGGCCAGGTCGAAGTCGATGCCGGACAGTTCGGGCCGCGAGGCCGTGCCGATGCAGGTGGCGCCGACGACATGGGCGTAGCGGATGAACTCGGGGACGAGCTGCTCCGGTTCGGCCGCGATGGCGGCCCGCCATTCGGAGGCGAGCTGCTTCCGGGCGGCGAGAACCGGGAGCCGCCGGCCCAACCAGCTGTTCAGCGCCCGCAGTTCGTCGCGCTCCGGGGCCCCGCCCAGTGGGGGCGGGGTGTCCAGGTGGGCGGCGGCGGAGACCGCCTGCCGGGCAGCGTGGCCCGCGCGTCGGAGGCAGTCCGTACGGTCGTCGGCGGTCTGTCTCCTGACCTGTTCGGCACGGCGCACGGCGGGGTCCTCGCGCGTGAGTCGCTCCAGTTCCCGGCGGGCCTCGGCGATGGCGGTGTCGGCGGCGGCGAGCGCGGCACGCAGATCCGCCTCCCGGGTCCGCAGCGCGTCGAGTCGCTCCTGCCGGCGGCGGGCCAGGCCGCGGAACAGCCCGCCGAGCATCCGGCCCCCCGAACGCTCCTGCGCGCGGCGGTACTTGGCGGCCTCCTGCGTGACGGCGTGTGCCACCTGCTCCCGTTCGCCCCGCTCGGTGTCGCGGCGGGAGGCCAGGGCGTCCAGCCGTTCCTGTGCCGGGCCGCCGGCGGCGCGCCGGGCCGCGTCGAGTTCCGCGGCCGCGGCAGCCTCCGCGGCCGACAGTGCGTCGAGCCGATCCAGTTCCTTCGCCAGTTCGTCGGCCCAGGCACGGGCGATGTCGACCTGGGCGAACCGCTCCTCGCGCAGGGCCATGGCGTTTCCGACGACCCCGGCCAGATCGTTGACCTGGCGGTCCAGCAGATAGGCGCGGCCGTCTTCGTGGACCTTGCCCTCGTTGCCCACGCGGACCACCACCAGGTCGTCGGGCAGCTTTGCCAGGACGTTGTCCACCGCGCGGTTGGTGTGCGAGGTGACCAGGACCCGGCCGCTCGCGTCGTCGTCCGTGCCGCCGGCCCGGCCGGTCGCGCAGGCGTGTGCGATCTGGGTGATGGTGCGGGTCTTGCCGGTGCCGGGCGGGCCGAGGACCACCAGCACGTCGTCTGTGGCGAGGGCCTTGCGGAACGCGGTCAGCTGATCGGCGTCCAGCGTCTCGGCCGGCGCGACGGACGCGGGCCGGATCTCGCGCACCCGGTGCTCCACCAGCGCGGGCAGCAGCCGCGGGTTGCGGCTCTCCCCGTGCCTGAGCAGGGTCACCGCCTCCCGCTGCTTGTCGAAGACGACCGAACTCGGCGTCACGGCGAGCTCACCCTGCTGCGGTATGTCCTTCCAGGACACCGGCTGGTCGAAGCGGACGGTGACAAGACCGCCGTCCGCGCGCGTGACCTGGCCGCGCATCTCGGCCTGCCCGCGCACCTCCACGAAGGCACCCTCGTGTGGCGCGTCGGGAACGGCGAGCCGGAACCCGTACACGGCGCGGCGGCTGTGGCGCTGCCCGCCGGTCGCGGCGACCGAGGCGTACGGGTAGGGGCCGTCGCGCCGTTCCTCCCGGGTGGTGATCCGCTGGGTGGCGTCGACGAGTTGTCCGACGGTGTCGAGGAAGGCGGACTGCGCCGGACTCGGCGCCGCCGTCTCCCGGTGCGCGGCGGGCACGGTGCCCAGCCGCTGCCAGGCCCGGCACAACTCGTCCCAGCCGCCATCGGAGCCGTGCGGTATCTCGCGCAGCTCCAGCACGAGCTGCCACTGCGGCGGCCGCACCAGCAGGCAGGACCTGGTGAGTTCGTTGTGGTCACGCAGCCGCACCGGGTCGATGCCGGCCAGGCGGTAGCCGTCCCTGCGGTTTGTCGGATACAGCCGCAGCCGGTAAGCGGCCGTGTGCACCAGCAGGCTGGCGTCGCGTCCGCCGCCGCCCTCCTGGATCCGGGCGGGCACGCCGTTTTTGAGGGCGCTCAGGTCCTGGGCGATCCGCCCCACGGCGGACGGCAGCCCCGGATGCAGGCGCGCCTTGTCGCGCAGTTGTCTCTCCAGGGAGCTGCCGGGCACCAGCACCACGGGGCGCGCCAGGTCGAGGGTGGCGAAGGGCAAGGGATCTCTCACTGCTCCTCTCGGGCCAGGCCGGCGAGACCGTCGCTCAGGATGCGCAGCGCGGCCGTCAGCCCGCGCAGATCGGGACGGACCCGCGGGTCGGGGGAGAGCGCGGCTTCGACGGTCTCGACGGCGGGCACGGGCAGGGGCTCCCCGGCCCTGCGGAGGGCCGACGGCATCCCTGGCACCGGAGGGGCTCCGCTGAGGAGACGGTGGACGAGCGCGCCGATTCGGTAGACGTCCGTGGCCGCGCCCGCCCCGCCCGCCCGGCCGCGGCGGCCGAGCCCCTGCTCCGGGGCCTGGTACGGGCCGGGTGCCTCGCCCGGCACGGGTGCGGTCGCCGCCAGGCCGAGATCGCGCAGCAGCAGCCGACCGTCGTCGTCCAGCACCAGCGCGGTGGGCTGCAGTGCGCGGTGGGTGAGCCCCTTCTCGTGCAGCCGGCTCAGGATCCCGCAGGCGGAGACCAGGCCCCGCAACGCGTGGTGCGAGCGCCAGGCGTCGAGGGGCTCGGAGCCGTCCCCCATCAGCGCGGCGAGGGTCTCGCAGGGTGTGCCGGAGCGCCGGGACAGCGGCCACTCGAGGGCGAGGGTCGCGGTGCCGCCGCGCCGCCCGTAGTGCACCACGTCCCGCCCGCGGCCCAGCCGCCGCAGCAGGCCGTGCTCGTCCGACAGCGCCCGCAGTGCCGCCTCGGCCTGCGGGCCGTCGTACAACGCCAGGACCTGCCGCAGCCATACGAAGCGGGAGGCGCGGCCGGGTGCGGGCAGCACATGGGCGAGCGCCTGCCGCCGTACGACGGAGTGGTCGGACGAGGCGGTCTCGGCCAGCAGGTCGTCGGGGCCGTCGTGCAGCAAGCACTTCTCCCCGTCCACGGCGACGACGGCCCCGCCGCGCCACTCCGCCGTGTCGTGGGGGCCCTCGGCCGGCGGGGAGGCCACCACGACCGCCGGTGTGTGCGGGGGGTCGGCAGGTTCGGGCCGGGTACGGGGCAGCGGCAGCGTGCGCAGGAGGCGGAGGGCCACGGAGGCCGCGTTCCGGGCGGCCACCGGCTGCGAGCCCTTTGCGTCCGTGACCGCTTTGCCGCCGTCCGCGAAGTCGCTGATGCCGCGCACGGCCAGCACCGGTATGTCGTTGAGGTGCGCGGCCTGTGCCATGCCCGCGCTCTCCATGTCGATGGCGACGGCGTCGTTGTAGCTGCGCTCGATCAGCTCGGCGAGAGGGGACGTCCGGGAGTTCAGTACGACGTCCCCCGCGACGAGGGGCTTGAAGTGCACCCGGGGATCCTCGCGCACGGCCCGGCGCACCCGCTGCTCCACGTCGTGCCGTGGCTCCCAGGCGCGCGGGCGGGCGCGGAAGCCGTCGTCGCCCTCCTTGCCGCCGTGGTGCAGATAGACCTTGCTGGCCACCACCACGTCGCCCAGTGCGATGTCCTCGCGCAGGGAGCCGGCGACTCCGACGAAGAACACCGCGGCGGGCTCGAAGAACGCGATCGCCCGCTCGGTGAGCGCCGCCGCGCCCGTGTTGCCGTCGCCGATCTCGACGAGCGCCACCTGCCAGGCCAGCCCCGGCACCCGGCCCACGTCGAAGAGGGTGCCCTGCGGATGCTCGACCTCGCGGACGTGCGACAGATGGCGGCGTACGGCCTGGAACTCGAGCGACAGTGCCGTCAGCACGACGACCGTGGGCGGCACGTGATCCGTTCCCTCCCTCGACAGGCAAATGGCCTTGCACACAAGGGAGTTAACTTTAGCGAGGGAATCGAGTCAGGGGCGAGGGGTACTCAGATCTCCGCCAGCACCGCGTCCGTGAACACCGGCCACACCTCGACCGCCCACGGCCCGAACGCCCGATCGGTGAGGGCGACGCCCGCCACCCCCGCATCCGGGTCGATCCACAGGAACGTACCCGCCTGCCCGAAGTGCCCGAAGGTCCGCGGAGAGGACGAAGAGCCCGTCCAGTGCGGCGACTTGGAGTCGCGGATCTCGAAGCCGAGACCCCAGTCGTTCGGGTTCTGGTGGCCGTACCCGGGCAGCACGCCCTTCGTGCCCGGGTACTGCACCGTCATTGCCTGCGCCACCGTCCGTGGATCGAGCAGCCGCGGCCCCTGCACCTCGGCCGCGAACCGCAGCAGGTCCTCGACCGTCGAAACGCCGTCCTTGGCGGGGGAACCCTCCAGGGACGTGCCGGTCATCCCCAGCGGCTCCAGCACCGCCTGCCGCAGATACTCCCCGAACGGAATGTCCGTCGCCTTGGCGATGTGGTCGCCGAGCTGCTCGAACCCGGCGTTGGAGTACAGCCGCCGCTCCCCGGGCGGCGCGGTCACCCGGTGCTCGTCGAACGCGAGCCCCGAGGTGTGCGCCAGCAGATGGCGGACCGTCGAGCCGGGCGGACCGGCCGGTTCGTCGAGCTCGATCGCGCCCTCCTCGTACGCGACGAGGGCGGCGTACGCGGTGAGCGGCTTGGTGACCGAGGCGAGCGGGAAGCGGTGGCCTGCCGGGCCGTGGGTGCCGAGGACCGTGCCGTCGCCCCGCACCACACCCGCCGCGGCGGTGGGAACCGGCCAGTTTTCGATCAGCGCAAGGCTCTTCAGCGACATGCCGTCGAGCCTAAGCGCTCACAGCCTGAGCTCCAGCAACGGGTCGGGCTTGGGCTTGAAGCCGAGGGAGACATAGAGCGGCTCGGCATCCGGGGAGGCGGTGAGGTGCACGCGTGCGGCGCCGCGCTCCCGGAACCAGTCCAGCAGCGTGTCCATGCACGCGCGCGCGTACCCGCGACGGCGCGCGTCCGGGTCGGTCGCCACGCTGAAGACGTAGCCGACCCTCCCGTGTGGATCTCCCGCCTTCCCGATCCGGTAGTCGACCGTCCCGGCCACCAGCGCCGCCAGCGCGCCCGGTCGCTCCGGATGGTCGACCACGAACGCGGCGAAGTTCCCCTCCGCCTCGCCCAGCCTCTCCCGCAGCCCCGGCAGTGACTGCTCGTGCCAGTCCGTGGCAGGATCCGACCCCGGCAGCGCGTCGATCATCACCTGGCGGAGCCGCAGCACTTCCCGCGCGTCCTCGGGCACGGCCCGGCGTACAAGACTCATGCCCCGCACGCTAGTCAGCGCCACTGCCCCATGTCCCGCCGATTTCTGCTGTGCTTATTTCTTATGGGTTCCGCTTGCTTGGAGTGCACTCGAAGGTCATAGCGTTGAGGTCATGACGGTGATGGAGACCACGCCCACCAGGACCGACAGCTGCGGTGCCCCGCCCCACCCCCATCGGCGCCCCGAAGGCCAGGACAGTTACACGATCAGCGAGGTCGTCGCGTTCACCGGCCTGACCGCGCACACCCTGCGCTGGTACGAGCGCATCGGCCTGATGCCGCACGTGGACCGCTCGCACACGGGCCAGCGCCGCTACAGCAACCGCGACCTCGACTGGCTGGACCTCGTCGGCAAGCTCCGGCTGACCGGGATGCCGGTCGCCGACATGGTGCGGTACGCGGAGCTGGTGCGCGAGGGCGACCACACGTTCGGCGAGCGCTTCGAGCTGCTCGAGCAGACCCGCCGGGACGTGCTGGCCCGGATCGCCGAGCTGCAGGACACCCTCGCGGTGCTCGACCGGAAGATCAGTTTTTACGCGGACGCCGACCGCGCCCGTGCCTACGAGGCGGAGAAGGTGTGATGACGGACAGCAGGATCCCGACCGTACGACTCGGCGCCGACGGCCCCGAGGTCGGCGTACAGGGCCTCGGCTGCATGGGCATGAGCTGGGCGTACGGCCCCTCCGACGCGGAGGAGTCGCGGGCCACCCTGGAGCGGGCACTGGAGCTGGGCGTCACGCTGTACGACACGGCGGAGGGCTACGGCGACGGCGACAACGAGCGCTTCCTGTCGCCGTTCTTCAAGGCGCACCGGGACGAGGTCGTCATCGCGACCAAGTTCGGCGTTCGCGTCCCGGCGGGCGACCGCACCAAGCGGGTCATCCGCGGCGACGCCCCGTACGTCCGCCAGGCCGTCGAGGGCAGCCTGCGCCGCCTCGACGTCGACGTCATCGACCTCTATTACATGCACCGGCGCGATGTGAACGTCCCGATCGAGGAGACCGTCGGCGCCATGGCCGAGCTGGTCCGCGAGGGCAAGGTCAAGCACCTCGGGCTCAGCGAGGTCACCGCCGACGAACTGCGCGCCGCGCAGGCCGTGCACCCGATCGCCGCCGTGCAGTCGGAGTGGTCCCTGTTCAGCCGGGACATCGAGGCCAACGTGGTGCCGGCCGCCCGCGAACTGGGGGTGGCCCTGGTCCCCTACTCCCCACTGGGCCGCGGCTTCCTCGCCGGCTCCTTCTCCAACGCACAGAAGGACCTGACCGACGGCGACGTCCGCCGCACGATGCCCCGCTTCCAGGGCAACAACGCGGCCACCAACGCGACCCTCCTCGACCCCATCCGCACAGTGGCCGAGGCCCACGACGCCTCCCCGGCCCAGATCGCCCTGGCCTGGGTCCAGCAGCGGGCGGATGTGCATGGTCTGGCGGTCGCCCAGATCCCGGGCACAACCAAGGTCAGGAGGGTGGAGGAGAACGCAGCGGCAACAGCCATTGTCCTGACGGAGGAGCAACTGGCTGCACTGGAGCCGATCGCGTCAAAGGTGGCGGGAACGCGTTACCCGGACATGTCCTTCGCCTCCGCAGGCAGGGAGTAACCCTTTCAACGGGGGACGCGAGAAGCGCCCCAAAGGGGCGCGGGGAACTGCGCGACAAGCCACAACGATCCCGCACCAGCCAACGGACCGAACCCGGCAGACGCTAAAGCTCCGCCAACAACTCAGCCTTCTTGACGGAGAACTCCTCATCCGTCACCAGGCCTGCCTGATGCAGCTCTCCCAGATGACGAATGCGCTCGGCAATGTCGGCCGGATCGCGCCTCGGCGCACCGGCCGACACAGAGGCCGCCGGCCCGGCATCCCGCACCGCAGCCAACACCGCCGCAGCAAACGGCAGTGACTCATGCACGGGCCCATACCCCAGCCCGAACACCACAGCCGCCGGATCCTGATCCACCTGCACGGCCTGCGCAGCCTCCTGCGCGGCATCCCGCCGCAACAGCCGCAGATGCCCCTCGAACACCTCCGGCGACCGCCACTCCACGCCGCTCAGCTCACCGACCGGAAAACTCTGGTCCCCGGCCTTCCACTTCGCCGACGACGCCCCGGTCCAGAACCACCGGAAGTGCACGGTCTTCCCGTCGAAGGACGCCTTCGCGTCATACGCCTTGAACTGCCGGGGCGCCTCGGGCGCGGCCACCAGATACCGCTCGGCGGGCTCCCCGCCCGCGGTCAGCAGCGCCCGCAGCTCGTCGGCGTAGTACTCGGCGAGAGCGTCCCGCTCGGCAGGCAGCACCAGCCGGTACGGATCGCACCCTTCCTTGAGCTGCCCCGCCGCCGCCTCCAGCAGAGGATCGGCCCCGGGGCGCACCTCGGCCCGCAGGACGACGGTGCCGCGCTTCCCGGGGGACAGCGTCACCCCGGAGATCGCCTCCAGCGGCACACGACGTTCCCCCAGCGCCTGGAAGAGCTTGGGTGTTCGAATCCCTCGTTCGTAACGGATGAGCACGGAGTCGGACTCGAACTCCCAGGCAGCATGAAATCCGGCCAGTACGTCACCCATGCGGCTCATCGTATGCATGACCCGGTCCTTCGTCTCCACCCCGCGCAGACCGCAGTTTCTGCGCCTCTACGCGCGTCCGGCCGTGGACGCGCCGGACAAACCCTCCCGGCACACGTTCTCCTCACGTGCGCAGTGCACCGACCGGTACGCGCCAACGCCGATCTCCGCAAAGTTCCGCACGCTCTCCGTGCCCGGCTCGAAATAGCCCGCATGCCCCTTCGCGCCCCGCGCCGACAGCACCCGTGCCCCGAACGCGGCCGACACCGGGTCCGCCCCGTGGCCCAGCCCGCCGAGCTCCAGATACGGCACGTCCTGGACCCAGTCCGTGGCGTCCCGCATCGCCCACACCTGGGCGGTGGTGCGCAGGTGGGAGGCGTTCTCCACGCGCATGCCGGGGCTGGCGGCCACCGCTATGTCGGCCACCCGGCGCGGCAGTTCGTGCGCGGCGATGCCGCACACCACGGAGCCGTAGCTGTGGCAGAACAGCGAGACCGGCGCCTTGCCGGGCAGCCCGCGCAGCATCGCGTTCAGCCGCAGCGAGCCCTCCGCCGCGCGCATCGCCGTCGCCGAGTCGATGCCGAGCCCGGCGGGCGCCGTGTAGTCGGCCCAGGCGATCACGGCGGTACGCGTCGTCGGGCTCGCCGCCTGCTCCGCCGCGTACAGCGACTGGGCCATGCCGAGGGCCGCGGAGTACGGGCGATTGGTCTTCTGGAAGGTGAGCAGGTCGGTGTCGACGCCGGGGACGACGACCGACACCCGCTCGGCCCGCTGCAGGTTCCCGATCACCTCGGCGACCCGCCCAGAGCCCTCGGGGTCGAAGGCGAGGATCTGCCGGCCCTCGTGCAGCAGCGACTCGTAGCGGTGCATACGGCGACCGGCGTCGCGCTGTCCGACGGGGGAGAGTCGGCTGTCGTGCATACGCCCGAGCTCGACCTTGCGCTGCTCGGTGAGCGCCACACGGTTGGCGCGGTAGCGCAGCGCGACGGGAGCACCGTTCATGTTGCCGACCGCGAGGGGATAGCGGTGGGCGAGGTGGGTGCGCTCCTGAGCGGTGAGCGAGGCGAAGAAGCGGGCGAGGCGCGCGGGGGACGCGTCGGGGTCCGGCAGATGGTGCCCGTGGATGCGGCCGTGCTCCCAGGAGGAGAGCGAGGCCTGCAGCGGAGTCACTGCGCGATGGCTGCGCAGGGCCGTCCAACCGGTGGTCGCCAGCATCACGAACACGACGGCCAGTGCGAGCAGCGCGCGCCAGACGTTCAGTTGCGGGGAGGTGTCGAAGGAAGTCACTGGGAGGACACACTAGGAGAACGAGAGGGTCTCGCGTGAGCTGAGTGACGGGTATCACGTTTCGATAAACGTGGCGATGACCTCAGTGTCTGTCAATGTCCTCGCGATGTGCCTCAGCGTGTTCGCCAGCTCTCCGTGAGTGCGGGGCCCACCTGTTCGAGGTACGAAATCGTCAAGGCGCGCATCGCCTCGACGCTGAAGTCCTCGCCGGTGGACCACTGGCGTTCCGTCACCCGCATCACCCCGCCGAAGACCGCCACGGCAAGGCGCGGCCGCGGGTCCGCGTCCACGTCCAGGCCCTCCCGCCCGGCGAGCACCCGCGCGATCGTGTCCTCCGTCTCCTCGTTGCGCCGCAGATGTGCGGCGAGCAGGACGGGCGTCGACTCGATCACCCGGTACATACGCAGATACAGCTCGACCGGTACGACGGCCTCGATGACCTCGTGCAGCGTGTCCCAGCCCTCCAGGACCGCCTGGCGCAGGGCCTGCATCGGCGCCTCGTCCGCCGGCCGTTCGCGTACGGCCTCGACGAACCGCGCCACCGCCAGCTCCTGCAGGGCGAGCGCGGCCTCCTCCTTGCCGGCGAAGTAGCGGAAGAAGGTGCGCTGCGAGACGTCGACGGCCTCGGCGATGTCATCGACGGTCGTCGCCTCGTACCCGCGCGTGGTGAACAGTTCGACGGCGGTCCGCAGCAGCGCGTCCCGGGTGCGCTGTTTCTTGCGTTCGCGGAGTGTTTCCATATGCGTCAGTTACTGACTTGTGAATTGGTTTGTCAATTGTCAGCGGCTGTCACTAGCCTCGAACACATGACTAGTCAGACCACCATCGACACGACGGGGCCGGGGGACAGGGCAGCGGCAGCCCCGTCGGACGTGCCGCAGGCCTCCGGGCTGCGCGGCCACCCGTGGTTCACCCTCATCACCGTCGCCGTCGGGGTCATGATGGTGGCCCTCGACGGCACCATCGTGGCCATCGCCAACCCGGCCATCCAGAAGGACCTCAAGGCGAGCTTCGCCGACGTCCAGTGGATCACCAACGGGTACTTCCTCGCCCTCGCGGTCTCGCTGATCACCGCGGGCAAGCTCGGCGACCGCTTCGGGCACCGCCAGACCTTCCTGATAGGCGTCGTCGGCTTCGCCGCGGCCTCGGGCGCCATCGGTCTGTCCGGCTCCATCGCCTCGGTCGTCACCTTCCGCGTCTTCCAGGGCCTGTTCGGCGCGCTGCTGATGCCGGCCGCGCTCGGCCTCCTGCGCGCGACCTTCCCGGCCGAGAAGCTGAACATGGCCATCGGTATATGGGGCATGGTCATCGGCGCCTCCACCGCGGGCGGCCCGATCCTCGGCGGCGTCCTGGTCGAGCACGTCAACTGGCAGTCGGTGTTCTTCATCAACGTGCCGGTCGGCGCGATCGCCCTGCTCCTGGGCCTGCTGATCCTGCGCGACCACCGCGCAGAGAACGCCCCTCGCTCTTTCGACCTCCTCGGCATCGCCCTGCTCTCCGGCGCGATGTTCTGCCTGGTCTGGGCCCTGATCAAGGCCCCGAGCTGGGGCTGGGGCGACGGCAAGACATGGACGTTCATAGCCGTCTCGGTCGTCGGCTTCGCCCTCTTCTCCTTCTGGGAGACGAAGGTCAAGGAGCCGCTGATCCCGCTCGGCCTGTTCCGCTCGGTCCCGCTGTCCGCGGGTGTCGTGCTGATGGTCCTGATGGCCATCGCGTTCATGGGCGGCCTGTTCTTCGTGACGTTCTACCTGCAGAACGTGCATGGGATGAAGCCGATCGAGGCCGGCGAGCATCTGCTCCCGCTCACCGGCATGATGATCGTCGGCTCCCCGCTCGCGGGTGCGCTGATCACCAAGCTGGGCCCGCGTATCCCGCTGGCCGGCGGCATGGCTGCCACCGCGATCGCCATGTACGGCATGTCGACGCTGGAGGCGGACACCGGCAGCGCCGTCATGTCCCTCTGGTTCGCCCTGCTCGGTCTCGGCCTCGCGCCGGTCATGGTCGGCGCCACGGAGGTCATCGTCGGCAACGCGCCCATGGAGCTCTCCGGCGTTGCCGGCGGCCTCCAGCAGGCGGCGATGCAGATCGGCGGCAGCCTCGGTACGGCCGTCCTCGGCGCCGTGATGGCGTCCAAGGTCGACAGCGACCTCGCCGGCAACTGGAAGGACGCCGGCCTCCCTCCGCTCAACCCGACCCAGCTGGGCCAGGCCTCCGAGGCCGTCCAGGTCGGTGTGGCCCCGGTCGCCAAGGGCACCCCGGAGGCGATCGCTGCGAAGATCGCGGACGTCGCGCACGACACGTTCATCTCCGGCATGAGCCTGGCGTCCCTGGTCGCCTGCGGGGTCGCGGTCGTGGCGGTCTTCGTCGCCCTGCTCACCAAGCGCGGCGAGAACGCGGAGGCGGGTGCGGGCGCGGCCCACATCTGACGCGGGAAGCCCGGCGAACCTGACGAGTTTTCAACGGACTTCGCCTATCAGGGTGAAGAAGCTAAAGATTCCTCGCATCCGGTGCGCGCCGCAGGCCACAGTGGTCACGCCCTCCACACGGCATGTTCCTCGGGCAAGTTCGTACGGCGTGGAGGGCGACCGGTGCTGCGGCGCGCTGCCGGAGGGGGTCAGCGCGCCGACAGCCCGAGGATTAGGAAGCGCACCGTGGGTACCCGCTCGTTGAACCCCGAACAGACCCCGGGGTTCAGGGAGTTGATGATGGCGGGCTTCGGACACGGAACGCGCAGGTACCCCCGCTCACGTGGCCGTACGTGGTCACGGACCGGGCCGGATCGCGCAACGCTCGGAATCATCGGAGTCATCTGCGCTGTCGCGGGATTCTTCGTGCTGGGGATCATCCTCGGCCCCGTGGCGATCGTCTGCGGCTGGCTCGCAATGGGCCGCACCTGGGCACGCTCAGGTCCCATACCGGCCCTGGTCGCCCTCGTTCTGGGCGCCATCGACACGCTCCTGGCGATCGTGTGGCTCGCCGGAGCGGCAACCCCGGGCAACGGTCTCTTCTGACCCGGGGCGTGTGAGGGAAGCCGCTGCGCCCAAGCCGGCACAGCCGTGGCACGTGTGGGCGCAGCGGCACCCCCGCAAGCGCGGGCAGGCGAAGCATCCCCGCGCCGCAACCCCGTCACGGCGTACCCGACGGCTCCCGCAACGCCGCGACCTCGGCCCGAAGCGCCCGCACCTCCTGCGTCAACGCCTCGATCGCCTCCGTCTGCCGCCGCTCCTCCACATCGTCCTTCTCGAACCGCGCGATGAACCACGCGGCGATGTTCGCGGTGACCACACCCAGCAGGGCTATCCCGGCCAGCATCAGACCGACGGCGATCATCCGCCCCAGCCCGGTCGTCGGTGCATGATCCCCGTACCCCACGGTCGTCATCGTGGTGAACGACCACCACACCGCATCACCCAGCGTCCGGATGTTCCCGTTCGGCGACTCCCGCTCCACCGACAGCACGGCCAGCGACCCGAACATCAGCAATCCGATGACGGCTCCCACGACATACGTCGTCAACTGGATCTGCGAGGCCATCCGGGCCCGCCGTCCGACGAGTATCAGCGTCGACACCATCCGCAGCAGCCGCAACGGCTGAAGCATCGGCAGCACGACCGCACACAGGTCGAGCCAGTGCGTCCGTACGAACTCCTTGGGCTGGGGGGCAAGCCCCGCCCGTACCAGGTAGTCCGTGGCGAACGCCCCCCAGACCACCCACTCCACCACCGTGCACGCGGACGTCAGCGAGTGCCCCGCCGAGTGGTCCACGATCGGCACGGCATACGCGACGGCAAAAGCCACCGCGAGCGCCAGCAGGGGCCGTTGGGTGTACTGCTCCCACCGCCCCTGAGCCGTTTGTTGCTTCATGCCCGCATCGTAAAGAACGAGTAAGGGCGGCGAGACCGATCCGGTCCCGCCGCCCTCGAACCGACCTCGGGATTACGCGTCCCCGCCCGCAGCCCCAGGATCCGCCGCCGAAACATCCAGCAACTGATACCGGTCAATGGCCTGCTTGAGCACAGACCGATCGACCTTCCCCTCCTTGGCCAGCTCCGTCAGCACCGCCACCACGATCGACTGCGCGTCGATGTGGAAGAACCGCCGAGCCGCCCCGCGGGTGTCGGCGAAGCCGAACCCATCGGCGCCCAGGGACTGGTAGGACCCCGGCACCCACCGCGCGATCTGGTCCGGCACCGCCCGCATCCAGTCGGAAACGGCCACGAAGGGCCCCTGCGCGGCCGACAGCTTCTGCGTCACGTACGGGACCCGCTGCTCCTCCTCGGGGTGCAGCAGGTTGTGCCGCTCGACGTCCACCGCCTCGCGCCGCAGTTCGTTCCAGGAGGTCGCCGACCAGACGTCGGCCTTGACGTTCCACTCCTCGGCGAGGATCTTCTGCGCCTCGACGGCCCACGGCACCGCGACGCCGGACGCCATGATCTGCGCCGGGATCGACCCCGAAGTGCCCTCGGAGAGCCGGTGGATGCCCTTGAGGATGCCCTCGACGTCCACGTTCTCCGGCTCGGCCGGGTGCTGGATGGGCTCGTTGTAGACGGTGAGGTAGTAGAAGACGTCCTCGCCGTGCGGGTGTTCCGCGTCCCCGCCGTACATCCGCCGCAGACCGTCCTTGACGATGTGCGCGATCTCGTACGAGTACGCCGGGTCGTACGCGACACAGCCCGGGTTGGTCGAGGCGAGCAGCTGCGAGTGGCCGTCGGCGTGCTGCAGACCCTCACCGGTCAGCGTCGTACGGCCGGCGGTCGCGCCCAGGACGAAACCGCGCGCCAGCTGGTCGGACATCTGCCAGAACTGGTCACCGGTGCGCTGGAAACCGAACATCGAGTAGAAGACGTAGACCGGGATCAGCGGCTCGCCGTGCGTGGCGTACGCCGAACCCGCAGCGATCAGCGAGGCCGTGCAGCCCGCCTCCGAGATGCCGTCGTGCAGCATCTGGCCGGTCGGCGACTCCTTGTACGCGAGCAGCAGATCGCGGTCGACCGCCTCGTACTGCTGGCCGAGCGGGTTGTAGATCTTCGCGCTCGGGAAGAAGGAGTCCATGCCGAACGTGCGGTACTCGTCCGGCGCGATCAGCACGAACCGCTTGCCGAGCTCCTTGTCCCGCATGAGGTCCTTGAGGAGACGTACAAAGGCCATCGTGGTCGCGATCGACTGCTGACCCGAGCCTTTCTTCACAGTCGCGTACGTCTTGTCGTCCGGCAGCGCGAGCGGCTTGGAGCGCACGACGCGCGTCGGGACGTACCCGCCGCACTGCTTGCGGTGGTCGTGCATGTACTGGATCTCTTCCGAGTTCCGCCCCGGGTGGTAGTACGGCGGGAGCCCGCCCTCCAGGTCCTTGTCGGAGATCGGCAGGTGCAGCCGGTCGCGGAAGCGCTTGAGGTCGTCGACCGTCAGCTTCTTCATCTGGTGCGTGGCGTTGCGGCCCTCGAAGTTCGGGCCCAGCGTCCAGCCCTTGATCGTCTTGGCCAGGATCACCGTCGGCTGGCCCTTGTGCGCCTTGGCCGCCGAGAACGCCGCGAAGATCTTCTTGTGGTCGTGACCGCCACGGCCCAGGTGCAGGATCTGGTCGTCGGTCATGCCCTCGACCATCGCGCGCAGCCGCTGGTCGTCGCCGAAGAAGTTCTCGCGGATGTAGGCGCCGGACTCGGTGGCGTACGTCTGGAACTGGCCGTCCGGCGTCGTGTTCATCTTGTTGACGAGGATGCCGTCGCGGTCCTGGGCGAGCAGCGGGTCCCAGGAGCGGTCCCAGATCAGCTTGATCACGTTCCAGCCGGCGCCGCGGAAGACCGACTCCAGCTCCTGGATGACCTTGCCGTTGCCGCGCACCGGGCCGTCCAGGCGCTGCAGGTTGCAGTTGACGACGAAGGTCAGGTTGTCCAGGCCCTCACGGGCGGCGATGGTCAGCTGGCCGAGCGACTCCGGCTCGTCCATCTCGCCGTCTCCGAGGAACGCCCACACATGGGACTTGCTCGTGTCGGCGATCCCGCGCGCGTGCATGTAGCGGTTCATCCGGGCCTGGAAGATCGCACCGATCGGGCCGAGGCCCATCGACACGGTCGGGAACTCCCAGAAGTCCGGCATCGAGCGGGGGTGCGGGTACGAGGACAGCCCGTGCGGGGCCTTCGACTTCTCCTGCCTGAAGCCGTCGAGGTTCTCCTCGCTGAGGCGGTCGAGCAGGAAGGCGCGGGCGTAGATGCCCGGAGAGGCGTGGCCCTGGAAGAAGACCTGGTCGCCGCCGTCTCCCTCGTCCTTGCCGCGGAAGAAGTGGTTGAAGCCGACGTCGTAGAGGGACGCGGAGGAGGCGAAGGTGGCGATGTGGCCGCCGACGCCGATGCCGGGGCGCTGGGCGCGTGAGACCATGACCGCTGCGTTCCAGCGGGTGGCGTTCAGGACCTTGCGCTCGATCTCCTCGTTGCCGGGGAAGAACGGCTCGTCCTTGGTCGCGATCGTGTTGACGTAGTCCGTGCTGCGCATCTCGGGCACGGCCACGCGCTTCTCGCGGGCCCGCTCGATCAGCCGCAGCATCAGGTAGCGGGCCCGCTCACGGCCGCGCTCGTCGACGGCGGCGTCCAGGGAGTCGAGCCACTCCTGGGTCTCCTCGGGATCGAAGTCAGGAACCTGACTCGGAAGGCCGCCAATGATGATCGGGTTGCGATCGGATCCGGAAGCCACGCTGTTCCTTACCTGTCAGAGGGCTGCAATGAGCTGCTTTTCGGTACGCCTGCACCGTTCCCCATCGTGTACCTCGGGGAAGCAAACGTCATCTCTACTGAGAGGTAACCGAGACCTACGTCAGCTCGGACTGGTTCCCAATGCCACAAAGGGGGCAGAAAGGTGTGGTGTAGGTCACTTGTGGCGCCGGTCGCATGCCTGGAGTTGGGGTGACACGGCCAGGATCGTCACCGTTTCGGCGGTCTGAACGGCCGGGTACTTGCGCGATCCGCCCCGCCCGTGTGGACTACGGCCAATGCTTCGCGCACGCGCGTGGCTGAGATACTCACCAAGACATGATCAGGAGGCAACCCGTGAGCGCGACCGCGGACCACGCGGAGACGAGCCCTGCCGTCAGGCTGGGGTTCCAGCCCGAGCAGGTGGTCCAGGAGATCGGCTACGACGACGACGTAGACCAGGAACTCCGCGAGGCCATTGAGCAGGTCATCGGCAGCGACCTTGTGGACGAGGACTACGACGACGTCGCCGATGCCGTGGTGCTCTGGTTCCGCGACGAGGACGGCGACCTGACCGATGTGCTGGTGGACGCCACCACGTACATCGAGGAGGGCGGCTCGATCCTGCTGCTGACGCCGAAGACCGGCCGCGACGGCTACGTGGAGCCGAGCGACATCTCCGAAGCCGCGACGACGGCGGGGCTGTCCGCCTCCAAGAGCGTCAGCGTGGGCAAGGACTGGAGCGGCAGCCGGCTGGTGACGCCGAAGGCCGCGAAGTCCAAGAGGTGACGCTCCGCTGGACCCGCCGGATTCTGGGGGCTGCGCCCCCGGACCCCCCTTCGGCCTGAACGGCCTCGTCCTCAAACGCCGGACGGGCTGAGAATGCTCAGCCCGTCCGTCGGCTTTCTGTGATCGCTGCGTAGGGTGGGTGCCACCCGAACAGCCCCACCGAAAGGGACGTATCCCGATGGCGATCCAGGTCGGCGACAAGGCCCCCGACTTCGAGCTCAAGGACAACCACGGCGCCACCGTGAAGCTCTCCGAGTTCCGTGGCAGCAAGAACGTGGTCCTGCTCTTCTACCCCTTCGCCTTCACCGGTGTGTGCACCGGCGAGCTGTGCGAGGTGCGGGACAACCTGCCGCAGTTCTCCGACCGCGACACCCAGGTGCTCGCCGTCTCCAACGACTCCATCCACACCCTGCGCGTCTTCGCCGAGCAGGAGGGCCTGGAGTACCCGCTGCTGAGCGACTTCTGGCCGCACGGCGAGGTCTCCCGCGCCTACGGCGTCTTCGCCGAGGACAAGGGCTGCGCGGTGCGCGGGACCTTCGTCATCGACAAGGAGGGCGTGGTGCGCTGGACCGTCGTCAACGCGTTGCCGGACGCCCGCGACCTGAACGAGTACGTGAAGGCGCTCGACACCCTGTGATTCTTCGGCTCCAAGCCATGCGTGGGGCGGGAACCCGTCACTAGGATCGAGTCGTTGATCCGGTATCAAACGCACGGCGGGGCTCCCCGCCCCTGGACACCAATGGAGGACTCGTGGGAGTCAGCCTCAGCAAGGGCGGCAACGTATCGCTGACCAAGGAGGCCCCGGGCCTGACCGCGGTCATCGTCGGTCTGGGGTGGGACGTCCGCACCACGACCGGTACCGACTTCGACCTGGACGCCAGCGCACTGCTGCTGAACGCCTCGGGCAAGGTCGGCAGCGACGCCAACTTCGTCTTCTTCAACAACCTCAAGAGCCCGGACGGCTCGGTCGAGCACACCGGCGACAACATCACCGGTGAGGGCGAGGGCGACGACGAGCAGATCAAGATCAACCTCGCGGCCGTCCCGGCCGACGTCGAGAAGATCGTGTTCCCGGTCTCCATCTACGACGCCGAGAACCGCCAGCAGTCGTTCGGCCAGGTGCGCAACGCGTTCATCCGCGTGGTGAACCAGGCGGGCGAGGCGGAGATCGCACGCTACGACCTCTCCGAGGACGCCTCGACGGAGACCGCCATGGTCTTCGGCGAGCTGTACCGGCACGGTGCGGAGTGGAAGTTCCGCGCCATCGGCCAGGGCTACGCCTCGGGCCTGCGCGGCATCGCGCAGGACTTCGGCGTGAACGTCTGAGGTCCGTCAACGGGTCTCGAATCGTCCGGCGCTGCACCGTTTGCGTGCGGCGCCGGACGTGCAGGACAACCAAAGAAGCACCATCTCGGGGAGGACCAGCATCATGGGCGTCACGCTCGCCAAGGGGGGCAATGTCTCCCTGTCCAAGGCCGCACCCAACCTGACCCAGGTGATGATCGGGCTCGGCTGGGACGCGCGCTCCACCACCGGAGCCCCGTTCGACCTCGACGCCAGCGCCCTGCTGTGCGGCGCCGGCAACCGGGTCCTGGGGGACGAGTACTTCGTCTTCTACAACCAGCTCAAGAGCCCGGAGGGCTCGGTGGAGCACACGGGCGACAACCTCACCGGTGAGGGCGAGGGCGACGACGAGTCGATCCTGGTCGACCTGGGCCAGGTGCCCGCCCACTGCGAAAAGATCGTCTTTCCCGTCTCGATCCACATGGCCGACGAGCGCGCCCAGACCTTCGGACAGGTGAGCAACGCCTTCATCCGCGTGGTCAACCAGGCCGACGGCCAGGAGCTCGCGCGCTACGACCTCAGCGAGGACGCCTCCACCGAAACCGCGATGATCTTCGGTGAGCTCTACCGCTACCAGGGCGAATGGAAGTTCCGGGCGGTGGGACAGGGGTACGCGTCTGGGCTGCGTGGCATCGCTCTAGACTTCGGAGTCAACGTTTCGTAAAGGCGAGTACGGCGCGGGGGAGAGACCCGTACCGATACGGATTGGGTAGCCAGTGCTTCTGAAAACCTTCGGCTGGTCGTTCGCGATTACCGCGGTCGGCCTGGCCGTCGCCGTCCTCTACGGGGGGTGGGAGGCCTTCGGCATCGTGGCGATCCTCTCCATCCTCGAGATCTCGCTGTCGTTCGACAACGCGGTGGTCAACGCCGGAATCCTGAAGAAGATGAACGCCTTCTGGCAGAAGATCTTCCTCACGGTCGGCGTCCTCATCGCGGTCTTCGGCATGCGGCTGGTCTTCCCGGTCGTCATCGTCGCGGTCACCGCCAAGAAGAGCCCCATCGACGCCGTCAACCTGGCCCTGACCGACAAGGACCAGTACCAGCAGCTCGTCACCGACGCCCACCCGGCGATCGCCGCCTTCGGTGGCATGTTCCTGCTGATGATCTTCCTCGACTTCATCTTCGAGGACCGGGACATCCAGTGGCTGCGCTGGATCGAGCGCCCGCTGGCCAAGCTCGGCAAGGTCGACATGCTGGCAGTGTGCATCGCCCTCATCGTCCTGCTGGTCACCTCGTTCACCTTCGCGGTCCACGCCCACCAGCACGGCGGCGCGCACGTCGACAAGGCGCAGACGGTGCTGATCTCCGGCATCGCGGGCCTGATCACGTACATGGTCGTCGGCGGACTCTCCGGCTACTTCGAGGACAAGCTCGAGGAAGAGGAGGAGCGGGAGCACGAGGAGCAGGAAGAGGCCGCGCGCACCGGCAAGAAGCGCTCGGCTGTCGTCCTCGCCGGCCAGGCCGCGTTCTTCATGTTCCTCTACCTCGAGGTCCTGGACGCGTCCTTCTCCTTCGACGGTGTGATCGGTGCGTTCGCCATCACCAACGACATCGTGCTGATGGCGCTGGGTCTCGGCATCGGCGCCATGTACGTCCGGTCGCTGACCGTGTACCTGGTCCGCCAGGGCACCCTCGACGACTACGTCTACCTGGAGCACGGCGCGCACTACGCGATCGGTGCGCTGGCCGTGATCCTCATGGTCACCATCCAGTACGAGATCAACGAGGTCATCACCGGCCTCGTCGGTGTCGTCCTGATCGCCTGGTCCTTCTGGTCCTCGGTGCGCCGCAACAAGGCGCTCGCGGAAGCCGAGGGAAAAGCGACGGGCTCGGACGAGAAGACTGAGATCTCGTCCGGGGTGTGACGCACCTGCGGGTGAGGGAACGCTCTGGTGCGGGGCGGCCGGTCTCCGGCCGCCCCGCCGGTTTTTCAAGTGAAGCCGGGTCCAGCGGGACCCGGGCGAATCTGGGGGCGGGAATGGGCTTCTTGGACGGACTCTGGCGCGGACGCGAGGGCGACTTCGACTCGGGCAGCGCGGCCACCAACTCCATCGAGCTGACCAAACGGCACCACCAGGTCTCCCTCACCAAGCAGGGCGCGGCCACCGGGCATCTGCGCGTCAATCTGAGCTGGCGGATGCGGACGTCCGACATCGGCGGCTCGCAGCGGGAGTCCCTGTTCCGCCACCCCTTCAAGGTGCTCAAGCCCGCGGAGGTCATGGGGCACGGCCAGAGCATGGTCAACGTCGACCTCGACCTGGCGTGCCTGTACGAGCTCCAGGACGGCACGAAGGGGGTGGTGCAGCCGCTCGGCAACTACCTCGGGGACGTCAATGCGCCACCGTACGTCAAGCTCAGCGGCGACGACCGTTTCGGGTCGGCGTCCGGCGAGACGATGTACGTCAACCTCGACCACCGGGACGAGATCAAGCGGCTGCTGGTGTTCGTGTACATCTACGACCAGACGCCGGCGTTCGACCGTACGCACGCGATAGTCACGCTGTATCCGAGCAATGGGCCCCGGATCGAGATCCATCTTGATGAGCGGCATCCCCAGGCTCGGTCATGTGCGGTGGTGATGATCGAGAACGTGAAGGGGGAGCTGGTGGTGCGGCGTGAGGTGAAGTTCGTGTACGGGTTCCAGGCGGAGCTGGATCGGTTGTACGGGTGGGGGTTGCAGTGGGGGCGTGGGTACAAGTCCACGGTGGAGAAGTAGGCGCCGGTCGCCCAGGAGCTCGGGACGCGTTGTTTGTGGGCGGCCAAGGGTTGTTCGTGGCTGATCGCACCCACGCGGCGGAGCCGCATGTCAATACGGCCCCGCGCCCCTGAAGGCCGCTCCCCTAACGCCCGATGAACTGTGGCCCCTGCGGCGGGAGACGGAAATCCGGGTTCGGGGCCGGGACCGTCACCGCGGGCGGATAGCCGTAGCCGGTGGCTGCTGCCGCGGGCTGGGGGTAGCCGTAGGCGGGTTGAGTCGCGGGGGGCTGCTGGGGGTAGCCGTAGGCCGGCTGCGTGGGGACCGCTGTGGGCTGTTCCGGGGGGAGGGGCTGGGAGACCTCGGGGGCCGGGTCCTCCGCGGCCTCCGACTCGTCCACCGAGATGCCGAACTCCGTGGCCAGGCCCTTCAGACCGTCCGAGTAGCCCTCGCCCAGGGCGCGGAACTTCCAGAGCTCGTCACGGCGGTACAACTCGCCGCAGATCAGGGCGGTCTCCTGGCCCGTCTGGGGCTTGATGTCGAAGAGGATCAGCGGCTCGTCGGCCGCGCTCGTCGCGTCGTACAGCAGGATGCGCAGCCCCTGTACGCGGTCGAAGGTGACGTCGTCCGCCGAAGCGACCAGGAGAATCCGGCTGACGTCGGCCTCGACTCCGGCCAGATCTGTCTGGATCGTGTCCGTGAGGCCGTCGGCGACACGTTTCTTGCCGAGCCACCTCGCCTTCCCGGAGGGGTGCCGGGGCTGGTTGTAGAAGACGAAGTCCTCGTCGGAGCGCACACGACCGTCGGGGCCGAGGAGCAGCGCCGAGGCGTCGACGTCCGGGACCCCCTGCCCGGGCGTCCAGCGCAGCACGGCGCGCACCGTGGTGGCCTCGAGCGGGACGTTCGACCCCTTCAGCATCGCGTGCGTCATGCGGTCATCCTGCCCTCTCGGTCCTGATCACGACAACGCGGGGGTGGGGGACCCGCGGCCGTGCCGACGGCGCGTCGAATCGCCGTCGACATGGCCGAGTTACCAGAAATTCATGCCCTGCGGGAACCTTTGACACGACTCTCTACGTACTATTACCGGCCACCTATTACCGAATCCATAGCCTTACCGGGCGTCACGGGGGAGTTCTATGCGTCATTTCGGGCACCTCGCCCCGGAGGTGCGGCAGCGCCTCTTCCACCAGGAGCCGTGCGAGTTCGACACGGGCTCCCCGGCCCGGGTGCTCTCCGCGGCCCTGGGCGCCACGCTCTACAGTCCGGCCACGCGGCCGCGGCTCGCCGACGACATCGTCAAGCAGGCCGGACTCGGCGTGGTCTCGATGGTGCTGTGCCTGGAGGACTCGATCGACGACGCGGACGTGGTGGCGGGGGAGGAGAACCTCGTCCGCCAGTTCGCCGACCTGGCCGGGCGGGAAGGAACCGAACTGCCGCTGCTGTTCGTCCGGGTCCGCACGCCCGAGCAGATCCCCGACCTCGTTCAGCGACTGGGGGCGAGCGTCCGGCTGCTGTCCGGATTCGTGCTCCCCAAGTTCACCGAGGAGCGCGGGATCCCCTTCCTGGAGGCCCTGGCGAGCGCCGAGGCCGCGAGTGGCCACCGGCTGTTCGCCATGCCGGTGCTGGAGTCGCCCGAGCTGCTCTACCGCGAGTCGCGGGTGGAGAGCCTGGAGGGCATCGCCCGCGCCGTCGACAAGTACCGCGACCGCGTGCTCGCACTGCGCCTGGGCGTCACCGACTTCTGCTCCTCGTACGGCCTGCGCCGGGCCCCCGACATGACGGCGTACGACGTCCATGTCGTCGCCTCCGTGATCTCCGACGTGGTGAACCTGCTGGGGCGGGCCGACGGCACCGGGTTCACGGTGACCGGTCCGGTGTGGGAGTACTTCCGGGTCCCGGAGCGCATGTTCAAGCCGATGCTGCGGACCAGTCCCTTCCTCGAAGGGCAGGCCGTCGAGCTGCGCGAGAAACTGATTGAGCACGCCATGGACGGGCTGCTGCGGGAGATCTCCCTGGACCAGGCCAACGGCCTGCTGGGCAAGACCTGCATCCACCCCTCCCACGTACTGCCCGTACACGCGCTGTCCGTGGTCAGTCACGAAGAGTTCGGCGACGCCGCGGACATCCTGCGGCCCGAGCGGGGCGGTGGGGGTGTACTGAGGTCGGCGTACACCAACAAGATGAACGAGGTGAAGCCGCACCGCGCATGGGCCGAGCGGACCATGCTGCGGGCCGAGGTGTTCGGCGTCGCCCGCGAGGACGTCAGCTTTGTGGATCTGCTCGCCGCGGGCATTCCCGGCTGAGCCGCACTGTCTAGATATCTAGGGACAAGTGATCAACGCAGTGAACAACCCGGTCTGGTCCGGCACGTGGGTCGCCGAGCGGCTCGGTGTCGAACTCGTGGGCGACGACAAGCTGACCGACCTGCTGGGGCTGGCCCTGCGGCGCAATCCCAAGCGGGCGCATCTGCTGGTCTCCAACGTGCTCGGCAAGCATGTGCCGCAGTCGCCGTCCGTGGTGTACGGGTACGGGTTCGCACTCGGCCGCCGGGTGCGGGAGCTCTTGGGCGCGGAGGAGGCCGCCCGGGCGGTCGTCCTCGGGTACGCGGAGACCGCGACGGGGCTTGGCCACTCGGTCGCCGACGGTGTGGGACTCGCCCCGTATCTGCACTCCACGCGGCGCCCGGTCGCCTCGGTCGCCCCGGCGGGCGGCTTCGAGGAGTCGCACTCGCATGCCACGTCTCACTTGTTGCTGCCGGAGGATCCGGGGCTGCTGGTGGGGGACGGGCCGCTGGTCCTGGTCGACGACGAGTTCTCCACCGGGAACACGGTGCTGAACACGATCCGGGATCTTCACGGGCGGTATCCGCGGCGGCGGTACGTGGTGGTGGCTCTGGTCGACATGCGGTCGTCGGCGGATCTGGGGCGACTGGAGGAGTTCGCGCGGGAGATCGGCGCGAGGGTCGACCTGGTGGCGGCCGCTTCCGGGACGGTGCGGTTGCCTCACGGCGTGTTGGAGCGGGGGCAGGAGCTGGTGGCGCGGTACGAGGCAGAGAGTGCCGCGGTGGGTAGTTCGTCGTCTGCGGGTGCGTCGGGGCTGGTCGCGCAGTTCCCCGCGCCCCTCAAGAAGGGCGGTGCCACTGAAGCCGACCTGAGCAGCACCCCCCCAGGGGCGCGGGGAACTGCGCGACAAGCCCCCACTTACCTGCACTCCGAAGACAACCGCAAGCACCCCATAGCCACCCGGGTAGAGCTGTTCTGGCCCCAGGGCCTCCCCGACGGTGGGCGTCACGGCTTCACGCCCCAGCACCGCACCCGCTTGGAAAGCGCGTTGCCCGCCATGGCCGCCCGCCTCGCAGAGGCGCTCCCCGCCGACGCGCGCCGCGTCCTCGTCCTCGGCTTCGAGGAGCTGATGTACGCCCCCCTCCGCCTCGCCCGCGAGCTGGAGCAGGTCGCCGACGCCGAGGTGCGGTACTCCACGACCACCCGCTCACCCGTCCTCGCGGTCGACGACCCCGGTTACGCGATACGCAGCCGCATAGTCTTCCCCGCCCACGACGACCCGGCCGACGGCCCCGGCGAGCGCTACGCCTACAACGTGGCCGGTGCCGGCTTCGACGCGGTGGTCGCCGTGGTCGACTCCGCCGCCGACACCCCCGAACTGCACGGGCCGGACGGCCTGTTGGCCCAGCTGGCCGCCCACGCCCCGCACGTCCTGCTGGCAGTCGTGCCCTCCTACGTGCCAGAGCCCCTGTACGTTCCCGAAAGGCCCTCCATGCTGCCCGAGCCCCTCCGCGGCCCCGCCTTCTCCTCGTACCCGCCCGAGGAGGTCGGCTGGCTGCTGCAGGACCTCTCGGACGTGACGCTGGAGGCGCCGACCGAGGAGCGGGAGGAGGCCATCCAGAGCGGCGGAGCGCACTACGCGGAGTCGCTGCCGGTGGAGTACCAGCCGAGCGAGCAGTACCAGGAGCTGTTCCACGCGGCGCTCGAGGAGTCCGCGGCGCGTCTCGCCCTGGCGGTCGGCGCGGTCACGGAGATCGTGCTCGCCGAGCGGTCCCCGCGGCCGGTGCTCGTCTCGCTCGCCCGCGCCGGTACGCCCGTCGGCGTGCTGATGCGGCGCTGGGCCCAGTTCCGGCACGGCCTCGACCTGCCGCACTACGCCGTCTCGATCGTGCGCGGCCGCGGTATCGACGCCAACGCGCTGCGCTGGCTGGCCGCCCACCACGACCCGTCCGACGTCGTCTTCGTCGACGGCTGGACCGGCAAGGGCGCCATCACCCGCGAACTCGCCGACGCCATCGAGGAGTTCGAGGCGTCCGACGGCATCACCGGCTTCGACCCGGAGATCGCGGTGCTGGCCGACCCGGGCTCGTGCGTGCGGACCTACGGCACCCGGGAGGACTTCCTCATACCCTCCGCCTGCCTCAACTCGACCGTCTCGGGCCTGATTTCGCGGACGGTGCTGCGCGCGGACCTGGTCGGCCCGCACGACTTCCACGGCGCCAAGTTCTACCGCGAACTCGCCGGCACCGATGTCTCGGTGGCCTTCCTGGACGCCGTCGCCGCCCGCTTCCCGGAGGTCGCGGACGCCGTCAGCACGCAGGTCAAGGAACTGCTGTCCGGCGACCGCGAGCCCACCTGGGAGGGCTGGGCGGCCGTCGAGCGGATCAGTGAGGAGTACGGCATCCACGACGTGAACCTCGTCAAGCCCGGCGTCGGCGAGACGACACGTGTGCTGCTGCGCCGGGTGCCCTGGAAGATCCTCGCGAAGGCCGGGGCGGGCGCCGACCTGGACCACGTCCGGCTGCTGGCCGAGCAGAGAGGAGTGCCGGTGGAAGAGGTGGCCGAACTGCCGTACACCTGCGTGGGGTTGATCCACCCCAAGTACACGCGGGGCGCCACGGGCGCCGACGGCAAGGCGGTGGCGGTCTGATGCCGGTGCTGGTGGCGAGCGACCTCGACCGTACGCTCATCTACTCCTCCGCGGCCCTCGCGCTGACCATGCCGGACGCGCGGGCGCCCCGGCTGCTCTGCGTCGAGGTGCACGAGGCCAAGCCGCTGTCGTTCATGACGGAGACCGCAGCCGGCCTGCTGACCGATCTCGGCGACGCGGCGGTCTTCGTACCGACGACGACCCGGACCCGCAAGCAGTACCAGCGCATCAACCTGCCGGGCCCGGCGCCGAAGTACGCGATCTGCGCCAACGGCGGCCATCTGATGGTGGACGGCGTCTCCGACCTCGACTGGCATGCGCAGGTGACGGCACGGCTGGCCGAGCAGTGCGCTCCGCTGGACGAGGTGCGGGAACATCTGCTGGAGACGGCGGACCCGGAGTGGGTGCGCAAGCACCGGGTCGCCGAGGACCTCTTCGCCTATCTCGTCGTCGAGCGGGAACTGCTGCCCGAGGAGTGGGTCAAGGAACTCGCGGTGTGGGCGGAGAACCGCGGCTGGACGGTGTCACTGCAGGGCCGCAAGATCTACGCCGTCCCGAAGCCGCTGACCAAGAGCGCGGCGATGCACGAGGTCGCCCGGCGCACGGGGGCGGACCTGACGCTGGCCGCGGGCGACTCGCTGCTCGACGCCGACCTGCTGCTCGCCGCCGACCGCGGCTGGCGCCCGGGCCACGGGGAGTTGGCCGACGCCGCCTGGACAGCGCCGGCGATCACGGCACTCCCGGAGGGGGGAGTGCTGGCGGGGGAGCGCATCCTCCGGGAGTTCCTGAAGGCGACCCGCACGACAGCGCCCCAATAGGGGCGCGGGGCTGTGTCTGACGTGCGGCTACCGCCGCGTGGGCGCGACCAGCCACGAAGCACCCGCAGCAGACAACGCACGGGCCTGCGCAGCCAAACGCACCGGCCTACCTAGCCGCAGCACCCTCCACCACAACACCCGCCGCCCGCTGCCTTCGGCGCGGCGGCGGGTGCACTCGCCGTACCGCCCACAGCCACGGTCGACAACAACTTCACCGTGTCCCCATGCCCGGCAGGGCACGTCGCCGGGTCGGAGGACTGGGCCATCGGCCGGCTCAGTTCAAACGTGTCGCCGCAACTCCGGCAGCGGTACTCATAGCGAGGCATGCGACCAGGTTAGCGGTGGTGCGCAGCAGCGAGTGTGATCCAAGTCACGCGTCCATCATGTTATCTACGGCTCGGTATGGGATCGTTCCTGTCGGATTCTCATGTGGAGAACTCGCGAAGATCGTTGGTAGTTTCCGGGCGTGATCGGGACAGCACAACGACGTGGCCGGTCGGCTGACCGCCGCCGCCCACGCCGCCGACGCGCGGCACCGAAGCGGTTTCCCCGGGCGGCGTTACGCCGCTTACGCCCCGCCTGCCCACGCCCCGGCCGCACCGGACCCAGCGCCATCCGGATGGCCGGCGGCTACGCCACCTTCGCCACCGCCGGGAAGCACACCGAGCCGCACTCGGTGCGCCGTATCACCCACAACGGCGCTCCGGTCCCGCTGACCACCCCCACCGCGCGCCGCCCGATCGGCGCCGAGGTGGCCGAGCAGGTCTCCCAGGCGCTCACGGACTCCCTGAACGCCGCCCACACCGCCGTCTCCACCGCGACCGCGACCGGCACGTCCGGCACCACCGCGGACGACACCGCCGCCCGGTACGCGGGCACCGCCCAGTCCGTGCCGACCGCCGTCGTCGTCCACCGCATGGACCCGGCCACCTCCCTGGAGCCCCTGCCGCTGAAGGGAATCGCAGGAACGCCCGCCGACAGCGTCCCGTACGCCGTCTGGTCGGGCGCCATGGACCTCGGCTGACCCCCGAGGCCCGCACCACACCCCCCACCCCCCTCGCAGAATGAGCACCGCATGCCCAAGGAACACCGCATGCCCGGCATGAAACCGCCCACCGGCCGACGCCGCCAAGGCCCCGACCGCCGCACCACCCGGCTGGGGTTCACGACCCTCGCCCCCTTCCTCATGGTGGCCTCGCTGGTCGCCGCCTCCCTGATACTGACCCGCCAGGACCAGCCCCAGCCCGCCGCGGACACCGACAAGAGCCCCAAGGCCGCCGCCCACAGCCCCACTCCGTCACCCACCTGGGACGGAAAGACCAAGATCCTCGGCGACGGCTCCACCTCCAACACCGGACCGCAGCAAGGTCAGTTGAAGGCAGAGCCCCTCAAGCCCGGCCAGAGACCACCCCAGTTCGTCGTCTTCTCCTGGGACGGCGCACTGGAGGGCAGCGACCACCTCTTCTCCCACTACCGGGAGCTGGCGAAGAAGTACGACGCCCACATGACGTTCTTCCTCACCGGCATCCACCTGCTGCCCAAGAACAAGGCGAAGCTCTACCACCCGCCCCAGCACCCGGCAGGCTCCGCCGCCATCGGCTACGCCACCGACGGCCACATCCGCACCACGCTGGAACAACTGCGCCTCGCCTACCAGGACGGCAACGAGATCGGCACCCACTTCAACGGCCACTTCTGCGGCAAGAAGGGCGGCGGCGACTGGAGCGCAGACGAGTGGAAGAGCGAGATCGACCAGTTCTACGCGTTCGCCGAGAAGTGGAAGACCAACACCGGCTTCGATGACGTCCCCGCCCTGCCCTTCGACTTCAAGACGGAGGTCACCGGCGGCCGCGCCCCCTGTCTGGAGGGCCAGAAGAACCTGCTCAAGGCCATCAAGAGCTACGGCTGGCGCTACGACGCCTCCTCCACCGGCGACTTCCAGATCTGGCCCACCAAGAAGAACGGCGTCTGGGACTTCCCGCTGCAACTGCTCCCGTACTCGGGCACCGCCTACCAAGGCCTGTCGATGGACTTCAACTTCCTCTCCAACCAGTCCGACGGCGAGACCCACGGCAACCCCGCCGACTACCCCCAGTGGGAACAGCAGACGGTCACCTCCTACATGGACGGCTTCAACCGCGTCTACCACGGCAGCCGCGCCCCGCTGTTCATCGGCAACCACTTCGAGGACTGGAACGGCGGCATCTACATGAGGGCCGTCGACCGGATCGTCAGGAACGTCTGCACGAAGAAGGGCGTCAAGTGCGTGTCCTTCAAGGAACTGGCCGACTGGCTGGACGTGCAGAAGCCGGAGACCTTGGCACGACTGCGCGGCCTGGAGCCCGCACAGTCGCCCGCCTGGTCGACGGTCGTGAAGTGAACCGCCCCCCACCGCAAGGAGAAAGCCCCACGAGACCCGGCAAGTCCGCCGCAGCCGGGGGCCGTTGCACGACCGTGGCCGCGATCACCCTCACCGCGGCCACCACCTACCGCGGCGATGGCGACGTACACCGAGAAGCGGCGTCCCGTACCTGACCTACCACGACACCGACACCTACCGCCGGTCGCCGGCAGGCCCGGTCGCCTCGTACCCGAACTCGGCGTACTCCGCCTGTCGCAGCCAGCAGGCAGGCATAAGGGGGCAGCGGCTCAATGGCCGCCCCCGCGCTCCTCCCGGATCTGCGAGACCACGTGGGCCACCGACTCGCGCACCGCCTCCGTCTCCGTGAGGAAGTGCCAGTAGTCGGGGTGGCGGCCCTCCAGGGAGGCGATCGCCCGCTCCAGCCGGGCCACCGAGTCGTCCAGCGGGCGCGCGTGCCGCGGATCCGGCGTCGTCCGGCCCGTCATCGCCAGCCGCTGGGCGTCCCGGATCGCGAACCGCGTCCGGTCGATCTCCTGCTGCGGGTCCTTCTGCACGGCGTTCAGCCGCTGCAGCCGGTCACGGGCCGCCGACACGGACTCGTCGGTCGTGTTCAGCAGCGCCCGCACCGTCGACAAGAGCGAGGTCGCGTCCGGCCAGCGCTGGGCGTCCCGCGCCGCCTGCGCCTCCTTCAGCTTCAGCTCCGCCTGGCGCACGTTCTCCGCGGCCTGCTGCGGCACGTGCTGCAGGTCCTGCCAGCACGCCGCCACGAACCGCCGCCGCAACTCGCTCAGCACCGGATCGACCTGCCCGGCACGCGTGGTGAGCGCCTGCGCGCGCGTGCGCAGCGAGACGAGCCGGTGGTCGATCTCGGCCGCCTTCTGCGGCAGCCGCTCGGCCTCCACCCGGATCGCCTCGGCCTCCCGCGCCACCCGCTCGGCCCGCTCCAGCGTCTGCGGCACCCCGTGCTGCCCGGCGCCCTGGTTGAGCTTCGTCAGCTCGGGTCCCAGGGCGGCAAGACGGGCCGCGAGATCGTCCGCCCTGAGCTTCGTCTCCCGTACGGCATCCAGCGCGTTCGAAGCGGCGAGCAGCCCCTGCCTCGCCCGCTCCACCGCCGGAGCCAGCCGGGCCAGCTGGGTCTCCGCCTTGCCGAGCAGCGGCCCGAGACTGTCACCGAAACGATCCAGCTCCCGCTTGACGTTCGCCAGATCGTCCTTGGCCTTGGTGAGCTCGGTACGCGCGTGTGCCGCGACCGACGCCTCCAGGTCGTCCCGGTCGAGGTCGTGCGCGTCGACGGCCTCGATATAGCGATGGCTGGCCTCGTCGATCCGCCGCCCCAGCGCCTCGAAGTCGGAGACCGCGCGCCGCGCCGCAGGAGTGTTGTCGACGGCCGTGATCGTCTCGATCGAGATCCGTAGATCGCGCTGGGCCGTGTCCAGCTCGTAGAACGCGGCCGCCGCGGCGTCCTTGGCGGCCTGCGCCTCGGCCCGCTGACTCTCGGCCCGCCCGCCGAACCAGCGCCGGGTGCCCCCGCCGGCGAACGCGGCGGGCAGCGCCAGCGCGGCGACCAGAGGAAGGGCGAGAAGCGTGACGGCATCCCTGAGCGCCTGACGGTGTGCACGCGGCACCAACGGCGAGTACGGCTGCGAAGGTGTCGCCGTCACATCCCTCTCCCGTACTGTCATCCGTCCTGGCCGGTGCCTCGTTTCATTCTCCCACCGGTTAAGGACGAACACACGGGCCGGTTAGTTCGCGGTCCTGAGGGTGACTTTGCCGTCACCGGTACGCGCGGACACCACGTGCGAGCTGGAGTCGGACCGCGGCACGGACACATCCACCGAGCCGTCGCCCGTCTCGGTCGTCACCCGGTACGTGGCCTTGGGCAGCGCGACGGTGACGGAGCCGTCGTGACTGCGGGAGTCCACCAGGTCCGGTACGGCACCGAGTTCGAGCTCCACGGAACCGTCGCCCGTCTCGGCACGCACCCGCCGCGAGGACACGGCGGCATGCACGGACCCGTCCCCGGTGTGCATCTCCAGCGGCCCGGTGGAGTCGGTGACATGCACGGACCCGTCCCCCGTACGAATACTCAGCGCATCCTGGAAGCCCCGCGCCCGCACGCTCCCGTCCCCGTCCTCGACCTTCACGGTGACCCCGCGCGGCACCTCGATCCGATGTCTGGCCGAGCAGTCGGCGACGACACCGGAGCACTTCATCCGCAGCGTCAGCCGGTCGTCCTCCATCTTCCAGCTCACCTTCGGGTCCTTCCCGATGGCGACGGTGCCCTGGAACCACCGGGTGACCTCGACCTTCCCCGCCGGATTCCCGTCCGCGGCGACGATTTCCAGCGCCGAGTCGTCGGAGTCGACGGTGAGGGTGTGCCCGGTCAGCGCGAACGACCGGTGATCGGGATCCTTGTCGTCCCCCGCGGAAGCCCCACAGGCGGCGACACCCCCGACGAGCACCACGACGACTCCGGCGGCGAGACCGGTGCGGACGACGACGGGACGGGTACGGACGCGAGCCATGACGATCTCCCCCTGGAGGATGCTGAAGGTGCTTCGACCGTACGGAGCGGGGAGCCGCGGGGGGATCCGGGCGGCTCCCGGATCTGGGGTGGGGCTAGCCCCCGTACGAGCCCGCCTCCCGATACGGGTTTGCAGGGCACTGCCTCGGGCAAGGTAGGCTGTCGACTCGTCTCGGGTGCGTAGCTCAGGGGTAGAGCGCCTGCCTTACAAGCAGGATGTCGGCGGTTCGAAACCGTCCGCGCCCACACGGGAAGAAGACCCCGGCCGATCATGGCCGGGGTCTTCTTGCGTCATGTCGATCATGCCTCGCGTGCGTGCTTCAGCCTGGTGCGGGCGTCCACTCGTTCTCCGGTCGCGACCTCCGCCCAGAAGCGGTGGGTACTGACGAACACGGCGAGTTCGTGTTCGCGTTGGCGGAGCTTCTCCACCTCGGCCTGTTCGTCGGCCGTCCAGCCGGGGGAGGCGGGGCGCTCCACCTTGCGCCAGCCGCCTGTGTCGCTGAAGCCGTCCAGGGGCTCGACCGACCAGGGCAGCCGCTTGAGCAGGGCCGACAGCTCCGAACGGACCTGATGCAGCTCCTCCTGACCGGCGAGGAGGTCACTCGGAAAGTCATAGGTCGTAGCCACGGCCCAATGCTACGCCTGTTCGAATTTGGGATGCGAGTTCCTTCCCGGGGTTCATGCGGACGGGTGGCCCCGGGCAGACAACCATCGTGGGGACCTTCGCCGACCGCAGCGTCTCGCCCGAGGTGGACCAGGTCTCCCGCCAGACCACCGTCCGCGTGCGCCGGGCTGTCGTACGCCGTCCACTCGCTGATCGGCGGCAGGCTCATCAGGCGTGGGCACCCCTCCGATGCCGTGATGGGTGTGTTGTTCGGCGCGGCCGGGCTCCTCGTCCTGCCGCTTCTCCTCGCCGTCGACATGTACTGGCTCGCCACCACCCGCGCTGCGGCGGTGGCGGTGTATCTCGCCCTGTTCACCGTCTTCCTGGCCTACCGGCTCTTCGGGCACGGGGCGCACGCCGGCGTCGGTGGCCACGTCGTTGACGCCGGCGGAGCCGGCCGTGGCGGCGGTCCTGGGCGTCACCGTGCTCGGTGAACGCCTGCCGGGCGCCTCCTGGTGCGGTCTTGCCGTCCTCGGTGTGGGGCTGGTTCTCCTGGCCGTCCCGGTCGGCGCGGGCAGCCGGGGACGGTAGTCGCCAGACACGGTTCTGCTCGCGGTCCGATGCGCAGAACACCGGTGAAGCCGGGGCGTTGTCAGACCCGGCTCCTATGGTGGGCGGCATGGACTTCGCGGACGTGGAGAAGGTGCGGCTGGAACCCTGGGGCGAGGGCGACTTCTGGCTGCTGCGGCGGGCCAACAGCCCTGAGATGACAGTGCACTTGGGCGGGCCCGAGAGCGAGGAGAAGCTTGCCGACCGGCATCGGCGGTACCTGGAGGCGGGGCCCGGCCAGATGTACCGGGTCGTGCTGGCGGCCAGTGGGGAGAGCGTGGGCTCGGCCGGGTTCTGGGCCCGGGAGTGGCGGGGCGGCACGGTGTGGGAGGCGGGGTGGGGGGTGCTGCCCGAGTTCCAGGGGCGGGGGCTGGCCGTGCGGGCGGCGCGGGCCGTTGCGGAGGAAGCGCGGGATGCCGGTGAGCACCGGTATCTGCACGCCTTTCCGAAGAAGGACAACGGCCCGTCGAACTCCGTCTGCCGACGGGCCGGGTTCACCCTGCTCGGGCCGGTCGACATCGAGTACCCGAAGGGGCACTGGATCACGTCCAACGACTGGCGGGTGGACCTGCAGTCCATACACCGGCCCGGATGACGGGACCGCTCCGCCCCTGCCGCACCGGCGGCTAGCGGCTGCCGTCCCTCAACTCCCGTACCACCCGCGCCGTCACCGGCACACTCACCCCGTGCCGCTCGGCCGCGCGCAGCAACGCCCCGCCGATCGCGTCCAGTTCGAGCGGGCGCCCCGCCTCGGCGTCGCGCTGCATGGAGGACTTGGTCTGAGGCGGGAAGGCGTCGTAGCGGGCGAGTGCCTGGGCCGGATTTGCCGGGCCGCCGCTTGCGCGGCTGACCGCGGCCGTCTCCTCCACCAGGGCCGTCAGCTCGTCGCGGTGCCGGGTGCGTACGTCACCGAGCGGGAGACCGTACCTGGTGGTGAGGAGGGCGAACGGCGCCAGGAACGACATCTTCGCCCACAGCGCGGCCGTCTCGTCGTCGAGCACGCGGGTGGCCGGACCGGCGGTGCTGAGAGCTTCGGCGAGGGAGTCGAGCCGGCCGCGGTCCACTCCCTCGCCGGTCAGGTCGATCTCGGCGAAGGGACTGCCGTGCTCGATCACTCCCGCCGCGACCCTGGTCGACTCGACGCGGATGACGGCCGGGGCGATCAGGTCGGGGCGGTAGCGGGCGCGCAGGGTGGCCGGATGTTCGACGCCGTTCAGGAACGGTACGAGGAGGGCGTCGCCGAGGGCCGTCGGCGGGACGCGGTCGAGGGCGGCGTCCAGGGAGGTGTGCTTGACCGCGACCAGGCACGCGTCGACCGGTTCCCGCAGGGTGGTGTCCGCGTCCACACGGGCCGTGAAGTCGCCGTACAGGCCGCTGCGGATGTGGATCCCGTCCGTGCGCAGCGTCGCGGCGGTGGCCTCGCCGGCCAGGCAGATCGCACGGTGGCCGGCGCGGGACAGCAGCCCGGCGAGCAGGCCGCCGATGCCGCCGGGGCCGAGGACGGCAACAGTGAGTTCGTTCGCCATGATTCTGTTGTTCCCTTCGTCGGTCGGCCCCGGAACGGTGGCCGCCTCGCAACGGATCATTCCAGGCGCTGCGGAAGTGCGTGAGACTGGTCCCATGTGCCGGAGCATCAAGACACTTCGCCCGCCCGCGTTGCCCGAAGAGGCGACGGAGGAAGAGATCAGGGCTGCGGCCCTGCAGTTCGTGCGGAAGGTGTCCGGCTTTCGGGCGCCGGCCGCGCACAACCGGGAGGTTTTCGACCGCGCCGTCGAGGCGGTTGCCGAGGCCACGGCCGAGTTGCTGGCCGGGCTCGAGGTGCGGGGGCAGAAGGCTTCCGCCTAGCTTTGGCGGCTGCCTGCGGCTCCGCCGTGGGGGTGCGGCGCCCTCGGCGTCTGCGGGTTCGTCGTGGCTGGTCGCTCCCCCACTCTCGACTTCACTTGAGCGGGGGGACCCCCATCGCGGCGGAGCCGCCAATTGATACAGCCCCGCGCCCCTTGAGGGCGCTCCCGAACTCGGCAGCAGGACCTACGACGCCTTCGCCGGGCGGCGCATCACGTAAGCCGCCCCTGCCCCTGCCCCGAACAGTGCCAGCACCGATACCGCCGTGGCCACCCAGGTCGTGCCCAGCCACTGGCCGCCGTAGTAGCCGAGCGCCACGCTGTACGTCGCCCAGGTCAGGCCCGCGAGGGCGGACCAGGGGAGGAAGTCGCGGGCGCGGCGGTGGGCGGCGCCGGCGCCGAGGGAGACGACCGAGCGGCCGGCCGGGGCGAACCGGGCGAGGATGACCAGGGCGCCGCCGCCGCGGGCCAGGGCGGCGCCGAGACGTTCCTGCGCGGTGGTCAGCCGGCGTGAGCGGGCGATGGCGCGGTCCAGGCGTTCGCCGCCGCGCCAGGCCAGCCGGTACGCCACCAGGTCGCCGAGGACGGAGGCGGTGGCGGCGCAGAGCGTCAGGGCCAGGATGTCGGGGACCGCGTGCGGTACCCGGCCGCTCGCCGAGCCCGCGGCTGCCGCCGTGGCGGCCGTGATCACCAGCACACCGCTCGGCAGGACCGGCACGAACACGTCGAGCAAGACCGACAGCGCCACCATGGCGTAGATCCATGGGCTGCCGGTCAGCAGCCCCACACTTTCCAGCACCGCGAACTCCCCGTGACTCCCCCGTGGACCGGACCGTGCCGCGAACGTCGCGAGGGAGCGGCAAGGGCGGCCATGACAGCCATACAGCGTACGCCGGGGCTGTGACGGGAGTTTCATGGGGGGCGCATGTGATCGGCACAGGACGTTCACCCGGCCGCCGTCCTTGGGCGCGCAGGGCCTTTGAACGTGCAGGGCCTTTGAACGTGCAGGGCCTTCCCCCGCCGGCGGGGGAAGGCCCTGGGATCAGCGCACGGGATCAGGCAGCGACCGGCGTCTGCTCCGCCGCGGCCTTGTCCTGCGCCGTGGCGCGCTTCGCGAACAGCCGGTCCAGGCCGAAGGCGCCGGAGCCGGTGAAGACCAGCAGCAGAAGGGTCCAGCTGAACATCGCCGCGGCCTCGCCGCCGTTCTGCATCGGCCACAGGGCGTTCGGCTGGTGCACCTTGAAGTAGGCGTACGCCATCGAGCCCGAGGCTATGAACGCGGCGGCACGCGTGCCGAGGCCGAGCAGTACGAGGACGCCGCCGACCAGCTGGATGACGGCCGCGTACCAGAACGGCCAGGCGCCGGTCTCGACGGTGCCGCCGTTGGTGCCGGCCACGCCGCCGAGGACGCCGAAGAGCGCGGCGGCGCCGTGGCAGGCGAAGAGCAGGCCGACGACGATGCGGAACAGTCCGAGGGCGTACGGCTGTGCGCTGTTGAGGCGGGCGGTCATGTGGGGGGTACTCCTTCGGTCGGGCCGGTCCGGGGCGAACCGGTCGGGGAACGAGCCGAGCGAGTAATTCACGGTAGGTCTACCTAATCGATGCTTGCAAGTTCAACATTCGGCCATCGATTCGCTTCCGCTTCCGGCTCCGTTTCGCCCGCAGCCGCACGTAGCAGGGCTCTGGCGACCGCATCCGCGTCCGAAAGCGTGACCGAATCCACCCCGGGGCGGGCCCCCGCCGCCGTCACCCAGTGCACGCCCTCCGTGGGCACCCCGAACGCGAACCGCCTTGAATGCGGGCGACCTTGACGGTCCATCAGACGGTACGGCCGTTCCGTCACGTCCAGCCCCCCGGTTTCGTAACCGTCGACGGCATGCGGCCGGCACTGTCCCGTCTTCAGCAGCCGGGCGAGGAGTTCGTCGGCGGTGCGCCGCAGATCCGGTTCCGGTAGGCGGGCCTCCACGAGGGTTGTCACACGCACTGCCGACCCCGGCACCTCGGGGGACCGGGCCACCCACGCCCCCTGTTCGGGCCGCACCTCGAGGCGTGGCCCGAGCACCTCCACCACCCCCGCCTCCACCAGCGCGGCCAGCTCCTCGATGCGCCGCCGGGGCGGGCCGATGGAGAGGAAGGCGTTCAGCGGGGTGTACCAGCGGTCCAGGTGTTCGCGGCGGGAGGCCCCGGTGAGCCCGCCGTGGTCGACGATCAGCCGCAGCTCGTTGCGCAGATCGCGCAGCACGTCCAGGGCCGCCTTGAGCGGGCCGTCCACATTGCCGAGGGCGGCCTGGGTCGCGTCCTCGCGCAGATACGCCAGCAGCCACGCCCGCCACTCCCGCCGATGCGCGAACTGCCCTTCCGTATACGGCCGGGAGATCCGGTCCCAGCTCCAGCGGTCGCCCGCAGGGATGCCGAACTCGTCGAGTACGTACGCCTCTTGGGGAGCGCGATGGGGCACCATGAGGAAGCGGTCCGCGAAGTCCTCCCGGCCGGTGAGCGCCGCGTAGTAGACCGTCTCCACCTCCTTCGCCACCAACGGCCATATCTCGGTCAGGAAGTCGGGCGCCTCACCGGAGTCAGCGCGCTTGCGGAAGCCTGCGATCACCTCCGGGGTGAGGACCAGCGGGGTGTGTCTGCCGTACGGCCCCTTTGCGTTGTCGCCGCGCGCCTGGTACGGGATGCCGCGCCGGGAGCCGGCGTACAGGCGCGGTTCGCGGCCGGAGGGGACGTAGCGCAGACCGCGGCGACCGGAGACGAACCGGCCGCCGCGGCCCGTGGTCAACAGGGCCGTGTGGTCGAAGAAGTTGAGGCCCAGGCCGCGCAGCAGCACCGGTTCACCGGGGGCTATGGGGGAGAGGTCGACGTCGGCCGGGTTGGCGGGCGGGAAGTGGAGCAGGCCGTGACGGTCGGCGTAGTCCGCAAGGCGGCGCTGCTCCGCGTCCGCGGCGACCGGGAGGTGGCCCTGGGCGAGCACGACCGCGGACAGGCCGGTCAGGGTGCGGCCGTCGTCGAGGGTGAGGCTCTGGCGGCCGTCGGGGGCGTCGTCCAGCCGTACGGCCCGCGCCCGGTGCGTCTGGACGCGTACCGCGGGCGGCGCCTCGCTCACCACCTTCGCGAACACCCACTCCAGGTAGTGGCCGTAGCGGGCGCGGGTGGGGTACTCGTCCGCGCCCAGCTCGCCGTCCGCCCACTCGTACAGGCTGGGGCCCGGCCGGACCGGTCCCGAGCAGTCCACGCTGTCGTCGGTGAACAGGGTCACCTGGCAGGCCACGGTGTTCATCAGCAGCTCGGGGGACTGGGCGGTGCGCCACACGCTGCCGGGCCCGGGCGGTGCGGGATCGACGACGTGGACGGTCAGTCGTACGCCCCGCGGGAGGAGTTCCGGCACGGAGGCGCAGAGGCGTTCCAGGACGCTGGTGCCGCGCGGTCCTGCGCCGACCAGAGCAAGGGAGACGGTCGGGTGTTCTGCGATCGGTGCAGACAAAGGGGTGACTCCGGGCGTGGGGGGAGGGCTTGGCGGCAGACCGCTGGAACGGAATTGGCGGCAGACCGCCCGAACGGAATTCGCAGCAGACCGCCAGAATGGAAGCGGACGGTCCGCCTCATCATGCCCTCGCGTGCCACGGAAGCCAACGCGCGTCTCAGACACCCCGTTTGTCACTCATGTGTCCCTCATGTGCTGCTTCAGGTGGGGGTGAGGGTGGACTCCTCCACGGTCTTCAGCACCCGGTTCGGCTGCGCCTGCTCCAGACGCAGTCGCGCCGAACGGCCCTTCAGTGTCAGCGTCATCAGCTGGTTGCCGAACCAGGGCCCGCCCTTCCTGCGCCAGTCGACCGGCGGCCGCTCGCACCGCCCGTGCCGGGCGAACCGCCGGCCGAGGGCCCGGGCCGCCGCACTCCAGCCGAAGCGGAAGCCGATCCGGATGGACAGGGGGATGGAGTTGTGGACCGGGGAGCAGGTCAGCTGCAGGACGCGGGCGTCCGGGGCGGCGGAGGGCCAGCTCGGCTCGGCCACATACGCGTGGTGCACGTCTCCCGACAGGACGAGCACCGTCGCCGGCGCCTGAGCCCCCGAACCCACCTGGGCGATCATCTCGGTCAGGGCGGCGAAGGAGGCCGGAAAGGCCGCCCAGTGCTCCAGGTCGGCCCGCCGCCGCAGATCCTCCCCGAACCGCGCCCAGCGCGCCCCGCGCTCGCCCCGGCACAGCGCCGCGTTCCACGCCTCGGCGTCGTGCACCAGGTGCGGCAGCAGCCAGGGCAGGGAGGTGCCGATGAGGAGGTGGTCGTACGACCCCCGCTCCGTCAGGGCCTGCTCGCGCAGCCACGCGGCCTCCCCCGGATCGAGCATCGCGCGGTTGTCCTCGTCCAGGACGCGGGCCGCCCGGGTGTCGACCATCAGCAGGCGTACGCGGCCGAAGTCGCGGCGGTAGCTCCAGCGCACGGCGGCCGGGTCGGCGTCGGCCTTGCAGGCGAAGGCGCGCAACTCGTCCGTGCCGTCGGGGAGTTCGCGTACGGCCGCGTACAACGGGTCGGCGGCCAGCTCGGCCGGCGACAGGTTCCCCAGGTGCTGGTGCACCCAGTACGACATCAGGCCGCTCAGCAGCCGCTCCCGCCACCAGGGGGTGGCCCGCATGTCCTCCAGCCAGGCGGCGGAGGTGTTCCAGTCGTCGATGACGTCGTGGTCGTCGAAGATCATGCAGCTGGGCACGGTGGACAGCAGCCAGCGCACCTCGGGATCGAGCCACGACTCGTAGTAGAGGCGCGTGTACTCCTCGTAGTCCGCGACCTCGTTGCCCGGCGGGTCGCTCAGGTCGCGGCGGGCGGCCAGCCAGCGGCGCGTCGCCTCGGAGGTCTCGTCGGCGTACACCTGGTCGCCCAACAGCAGCAGTACGTCCGGCCGTTCGCCGTCCGGATCGGTCGCGATGCGGGCGGCGAGGGTGTCCAGCGCGTCGGGTCCTGCGGGGTCGTGCTCGTCGGCGGGCGGGGCGGCCCAGCGGCAGGAGCCGAAGGCGACGCGGACACCGTCGCCCTCGTGCGAGGTGCGGATGACGGAGGGCGGGAACCTCCTCGGGGAGCCGGGCGCGTCGGGCAGCGGCCATACGCGCGTGCCGTCGAGGAGGACGTCGTACGGCGTCGTCGTGCCCGGCGTGAGCCCGGTGACCGGCACGAGGGCGTAGTGATGGCCCGCGACCTGGAAGGTGCGGGCCTCGCCGCGGGCGCCGTCCGCGCAGCGCACCTCGGCGGTGCACGGACGGCTCGCCTCGACCCAGACGGTCGCGGACGAGCCGTCGGCATACCTCAGCAGTGGACCCAGGCGCAGTTCGGCCACGTCAGCCCGCCCTTTCCATGGTCGGGCTCGCCTCCGGGGCTCGCCCTCCTCCGTCGCCCCGTACGGTACGGAACGACGGGGGTCGGCGGGGAGGTTCCTTTACACAATCCGCCGCAACATCCGCGGGATCAGCAGCCGGCGAGGTAGCTGGTCAGCGCGGACTTCTCGGCGGAGTCGACCGAGAGGTCGTAGTAGTACTTCACCTGGACCCAGGCGCGGACGTAGGTGCAGACGTACGCGGAGCGGGTGGGCACCCACTCGGCCGGGTCCTGGTCGCTCTTGGAGCGGTTGGAACTGGCGGAGACGGCGATCAGCTGAGGGCGGGTGACGTCGTTGGCGAACGCCTGGCGCCGGGCGGTGGTCCAGCCACTGGCGCCGGAGTCCCAGGCCTCGGCGAGCGGGACCAGGTGGTCGATGTCGAAGGTGCTCGGGTCGGTGGTGGTGACCGCGTCGTACTGCGAGTACCAGGAGCCGCTGGTGGCGGTGCAGGCGGAGTTGGTGACGACGTTGCTGCCGTCCCGCTTGATGACGTACTCGCGGGTGTTGCAGGTCCCGGAGATCGTGATCCAGGTCGGGAAGAGGTCGCGGTCGTAGCCGGTTCGGTCCTCGGTCGCCACGGTGAGCGAGGCGAGGTAGGTGCGGGCGGTGGCGGCGCTGACCGGCGTGGGAAGGGCGGCGGAGGCGGTCGGACTGTTGAGAAGTCCGGCGGAGGCTATGAGTCCGGTAAGAGCCGCGAGTATGCTGAGCCGTCGACGCGCGTAGAACTTCGGCATGCGAACTCCCTTGGGGTGTGGGGCCGTTGGGCTGCGAGCAGGGGAATGCTCGCGGCGCCGTGTTGCGGAGAGGTGAGCGTTCGGTAAGAAGTTAATGTCGCGTACATGACACGACAAGGTTTACGGCCGAACTTTCGGCCGCGTGGCGGTCGCGTACGATGGACGGCGCAGAAGGGGAGTAGCTCTTCGCCGGACCGTCGACATACTGCTCAGCTCGTCTGAGCCGGCGCCCGGAGGCAGGCCTCGGACACGGGGCCGGCCAGCGAGACCTTCGGCAAAGCAGTGCACATCTGTGTCTTCCGCTGTGTGCTGCCGCGCCGAGGTGTCGTATCGCAGTCACAGCACTCTCGGTGGGGCGGCCCCGACCGATTGAGGAACCTTGATCAGCTTCACTGTGACGGCGCTGGTGTTCGGCGTCGTCTTCCTTGCCGAACTGCCGGACAAGACCGCGCTCGCCGGGCTGGTGCTCGGTACCCGCTACCGCGCCTCGTACGTCTTCGCGGGCGTGGCCGCGGCGTTCGCGCTGCATGTCGCGCTGGCTGTGGCGGCCGGGAGCGTGCTCACCCTGCTTCCCCTGCAGATCGTCCACGCGCTCACGGGAGTCCTCTTCCTGGGCGGCGCCGCCGTGCTGCTGATGAGGAAGGGTGAGGACGAGGAGGAGATCCGCAAGCCCGGGAACCAGTCCTTCTGGAAGGTCGCGGGCGCCGGGTTCATGCTCATCCTGGTCGCCGAGTTCGGGGACCTGACCCAGATCATGACCGCGAACCTCGCAGCCCGTTACGACGACCCGCTCTCCGTCGGCCTGGGGGCGGTGCTGGCGCTGTGGGCCGTGGCCGGGCTCGGGATCGTCGGCGGGAAGGCCCTGATGAAGCGGGTGCCGCTGGTCCTCATCACCAAGATCGCGGCGCTGCTGATGCTGGCGCTCGGCGTGTGGAGCCTGTGGGAGGCCGTCGCCGGGTGAGCTGAACACCGGGTGAACTGTTTCCGGGGGCACTGGCGGATGCCGGGCAGGTTTTGTACCGTGGAGAAACAAAGTGGCTCCCGCCCGTTTTCCCTGACCGGCGGGCGGGGCCGCCTTGTTTCCTCCCTCGCGCCCTGGAGCTGCCGATGACGGTCACCACCGTGCCCACCGTCCTCACCGCCCGCGCCCTCCTGCTGGACATGGACGGCACCCTCGTGAACTCCGACGCCGTCGTCGAGCGCATCTGGCGTCGCTGGTCCGAACGGCACGGGCTGGACGCCGACGAGGTCATGAAGGTGGTGCACGGACGCCAGGGCCATGCCTCCATGGCACTGCTGCTGCCCGACCGCCCGATGGAGCAGAACCTCGCCGACAATGCACGCATGCTCGCCGAGGAGACCGCGGACGTGGACGGCGTCGTGGCGATCCCCGGGGCGCCCGAGTTCCTCGCCTCCCTGCGTGGGCTGCCGCATGCTCTGGTGACCTCGGCCGACCTTGCTCTCGCTACGGCGCGGATGGGGGCTGCGGGGTTGCCGCTTCCCGAGGTGCGGGTGACCGCTGAGTCGGTGGGTGCGAGCAAGCCGGATCCGGAGGGGTTTTTGAAGGGGGCGGCCGAGCTGGGGGTCGAGCCGGGCGAGTGCGTTGTTTTCGAGGATTCCGCTGCGGGGATCGAGGCGGGGCGGGCTGCGGGGATGCGGGTTGTCGGCGTCGGGGCGCGCGCCGATCTGTATGAGCCGGATGTGGTGGTGCGGGATCTGACGCGGGTGCGGGTTGAGGGTGTGGCCGGTGGGGGGATTCGGCTGTACGTCGGGTGAGCTGTGCACGATTGCCTCCGCAGGCTGCGCAGGGCGGGGTTTTCAGCCCGTCCGGCGTTTGAGGACGAGGCCGTTCAGGCCGAAGCGGGGGTCTGGGGGCGGCAGCCCCCAGCCGGGGACGCGCGGCCTCACGGCTGCGACGTCTCCGACTCCAGCCGCGCACGCGTCTCCGCCCCGTACACCCCCAGCTCGTCCCCCTGGATCCCCCGTGCCCACTGGTATCTGCCGACCGCGTCCTCGACGCCCTCGTTGTAGTGGCCGCTCGGCTGTCTCGTGTAGAGGCCGAGCTGGGTCAGGCGCAGTTCGAGTTCGGTGACCTCGGGGCCTTCGGAGCCGCGCCGCAGCACGGGGGGCGCGGTCTGGCGGCTGTCGGTCGCTCCGATGCTGCCGCTCGCGGTGGCCGTCGGCGGGGTCCGGGTCGGCCCGGGCGAGCGGGACGGGCTCGGCGAGGCGCTCGTCGCCGACGGGGACGGCGAGAGTGACGGGCTCGCGCTGACCACCGGTACCGGCGGTGCGGGCCGTACGGACGTGGCGCTCTCCGACGGCGACGCGGACTCCGGGCTCGGCGACACGTCCGGCACACTCGCCCGTACGTCGTCGGGCAGCGCGGTGTCCCGCGTCGGTGCCTCGTAGGAGAACAGCCCGCTCGCCATCCCGGCTGCTGTCATCACCGCGACGACCGCCCCGCCGACGCCGAGCAGCACGGTGCGGCGTCTGCGGCGCGCCCTGCCCGCCGCGTCGTCCTCGTCGTACGGGTCCGCGGTGTCTCCTGTGCCCGCGCCCTCGAACAGGTGCAGGTCGTCGGTGCTCGGCACCTCGGCATCCACTGCCCGCAACGGCATCGTCGCCTCGACCGCCGGCACCGCAGGAGGCGCGGCGGGCTCGCTTCCCGCGCCCTGCAGTTCCACATACGGCCGTATCCGCAGCGGGTCGAAGTCCTCCGCCGCGGCCTGCTCGGCCGTACGGGCGTCGCGCAGGGCGTCGGACGCCCGTTGAGTGCAGCCGCAGGACGGGGTGTTGTCCGCCCCTCTGGGCGCCCCACACTCCGGGCACTGGTGACCTTTCGGGTCTGTCACGCGTTCGTCCCTCCCTTCACGCTCCCCTCGCGAACTTCAGAGGTTATCCAGATCATCTTCACGCCGTGGCCGTAGCCCCCGGAATATCGGGTTCCACCAGGACTCAACAGGCCATAACCGGTCACACCGATCACCATGGACGTGTAACGAGAGCGGCAGGAGGTCTTCATGGCCGGGGATGCGCACGGTATGACGGGGAATGTGCGAGACGCACAGGCATCCGCGAAGCCCCCGCAGCGGGGCGGCGCCACCCAGGAGCACGTGTCCGGGAACGTACTCGTGTCGATCGGCGCCCTGCTCCTCGGGATGCTGCTCGCCGCCCTCGACCAGACCATCGTGTCGACCGCGCTGCCCACCATCGTCAGCGACCTCGGCGGTCTGGATCACCTGTCCTGGGTGGTCACGGCGTATCTGCTGGCCTCGACCGCCGCGACCCCGCTGTGGGGCAAGCTCGGTGACCAGTACGGGCGGAAGCGGCTGTTCCAGACCGCGATCGTGATTTTCCTCATCGGTTCCGCGCTCTGCGGAATGGCGCAGAACATGCCCCAGTTGATCGCGTTCCGGGCGGTGCAGGGCCTGGGCGGCGGCGGGTTGATGGTGCTGTCGATGGCGATCGTCGGGGATGTCGTCGCGCCCCGTGAACGCGGCCGCTACCAAGGCCTGTTCGGGGCCGTCTTCGGTGCGACGAGCGTGCTGGGGCCCCTGCTCGGCGGGCTGTTCACCGAACACCTCAGCTGGCGCTGGGTGTTCTACGTCAACCTTCCCGTCGGTGTCGTCGCTCTCGCCGTGATCGCGACCGCCCTGCGCATCCCCCGCAAGACCGCGCAGCACGTCATCGACTACCTCGGCACCTTCCTCATCGCCGCGGTCGCCACCTGTCTGATCCTGGTCGCTTCTCTCGGCGGCACGACCTGGGGCTGGGGTTCGACACAGATCGCCGGGATGATCCTTCTGGGCGTCGGACTGGCCGTCGCGTTCGTGGCCGTGGAGCGGAGAGCGGCCGAACCCGTCCTGCCGCTCAAGCTGTTCCGCATCCGCACCTTCGCCCTCTCCGCGGTCATCAGCTTCGTCGTCGGCTTCGCCATGTTCGGCGCGATGACCTATCTGCCGACCTTCCTCCAGGTCGTCCAGGGCGTGACGCCGACCATGTCCGGCGTACACATGCTGCCCATGGTGTTCGGCCTGCTGCTGTCGTCCACGGCCTCCGGCCAGATCGTCAGCCGCACCGGCCGCTGGAAGATCTTCCCGATCGCGGGCACGGGCGTCACCACCCTCGGCCTGCTGCTCCTGCACCAGCTCGACGAGAACAGCTCCACGGCCGAGATGAGCGTCGACTTCTTCGTCTTCGGCCTCGGGCTCGGCCTGGTCATGCAGGTGTTGGTCCTCATCGTGCAGAACGCCGTCTCCTACGAGGACCTCGGCGTCGCCACCTCCGGTGCGACCTTCTTCCGCTCGATCGGGGCCTCCTTCGGCGTGGCGATCTTCGGCACGGTCTTCGCGAGCCGCCTCGGCGACAAACTGACGGACGCCTTCCGGGGCACCCGCCTCCCCGCGGGCATCTCCGCGGACGCCCTCAAGTCCGACCCGCGCGGCATCGGCTCACTGCCGCCCGCCCTGCGCGGGCCCGCCCTGCACGCGTACGCCTCGTCCATCACCGACGTCTTCCTGTACGCCGCCCCCGTCGCCCTCCTCGGCTTCGTCCTGGCCTGGTTCCTCAAGGAGGACAAGCTGCGCGGCTCCGTCACCGCGCCCGACGTCACGGAGACCCTGGCCAGCAATCCGGTCGAGCGGTCCTCGTACGACGAGGTGTGCCGCGCGCTGTCCCTGCTTGGCACGCGGGAGGGCCGGCGCGAGGTCTACCAGGAGATCACCGAACGGGCGGGCTACGACCTGCTGCCCGCGGCGAGCTGGTTGCTGCTGCGGATCAAGAAGCACGGCTGGGCCGAGCCGGGCGTGCTCGCGGAGCGCAGCACGGTGCCGCTCCGGGTCGTCATCGCCGCCGCCCGCCAGCTCGAGGAGCGGCGCCTTGCCACCCGGGAGGGCCTCGATCTGGTCCTCACCGACCAGGGCCGCGAGGTGGCCGAACGGCTCGCGCAGGCCCGTGAGGAGTCGCTCGCGGAACTGCTCGGCGACTGGTGGGGCCCGGACCGGCCGACCGACCTGAACCGTCTGGTCAAGGAACTGAACGACGAGATGTGCGGCTCGGACGAGGAGAGGCCGTACAAGGAGGCGGTGGCAAAGGTCAGTTGACGTTCGTACGCGGATCCCCGTCGAGGCCCTTGCGGAACCAGTGCTCGGCGTACGGGGCGTCGTTGTGCGGCTCGGTCTCCGTGTAGCCGAGGCGTGTGTACAGGGCGCGGGCCTCCGTGAGGTCGCTCCGGGTGTCGAGGACCAACTGATCGGCGCCGAGGTCCCGGGCGGCCTCCTCGGCGGCGCCCACGAGCAGCGCGGCCCCGCCCTTGCCGCGCATCCCCTCGTACAGGAACACCCGGGTCAGCTCGGCGGTCGTGGCATCCAGCAGCCGTACACCCGCCGACCCGGCGGGCTCGCCGCCGTACCGCGCGACCAGCAAACGGCCCGTCGGCGGGGCCAGTTCGGCGCCGGTGTCGGCCGCGATCTCCCGCTCCAGCTCGGCCGGGTCGGTCCGACGCTCCTCGTGCAGGAGGTAGTAGCGGTCGCTGACCTCCGTGTAGTAGGCCCGCCAAAGGGCCGCGGCCACGGGGGAGTCGACGGGTTCGGGGGCGATCGTCCAGGTCACCCGGTCATTGTGCGGACACGGTGTGCGGGGCACGCAACCGAATATGGGTCGCCCCCGGTGAGTCCAGGACCTGCGTCTTCTGCCGCTCGATGTGCTGGTCGCCCAGGTCGTCGAAGAGCCGGCGGCCCCGCAGGCGAGGACCGGCACGACGTGCAGGAGAAGCTCGTCCAGCCACCCTGCCCGGATGAACTGCTGCACTGCTCCGCGCCTCCCCCAGCCCTTGAGGGGCCGGGGGGGGGGACCCCAGCCGGCGACACGTCCTTGTCGCCGGCCGCCTCCCTGGCCGGCTCCGGCGCCCGCTCCGGGCCCTCGGTGACGAAGTGGAAGGTGGTGCCGCCCTGCTTCACCAGCGACTCGCGGGCGTGGTGGGTGACGACGTACACGGGCGCGTGGAAGGGCGGCTCGTCGCCCCACGGGATCTCCCCGGTGATGTACATGCCGTGGCCCATCACGACCGCGCCGGGCCGGGCGACATGCTCGGCGATCAGGTCGTCGTCCGGTCCGGTGCCCCCGCCCTTCATCCCCTGCATCTGCCGGAACGTCCGCAGCCCGTACACCCCCGAGTGCAGCCGTTCCCCGCCGATCCCGAGCGGGTGCTCGCGCCCCGACTCGGGCCCCGCGATGCATCCGTCGAGCGACATGGCCAGCCGTGCGATGACCTCACCCATGAGCGGCGCTGGGCTGTACGCCCTGGGGGAGGAAGCCCGCGCGGCTTCGGCGGGCTTGGCCTGCTGCTCGGGTAGGCCGACGCCGAGGTGATCCGCGGGACAGGGCCTGGGGGGGCCGCGTGGTTTCCGGTTGGGCGGTCACAGGCTCGGTTCGTGGGTCGGGGCCGCGTGGTCGGCTTCGGCGCATGTCTCCGTGAGGTGACCGCGGGGCCCTGGGCCGCCGTTTGAGGGGGCTTCCGGACCTCGCTTGCATGAATTCGCAGGGGCGTTGCCATGAACCGCAGCGCTCTGCTCTGCGCCCTGCCCGGTGGCCGGGTCGGCGGTAGGAAACCGTGCCTTCGGCCGCCCCGAGCGGGGCGATGGGCGGTGCGCGCCAGGGCCCGCGACGCCGAGTCGATCCGATCCGCCGGGCAGGCTCTGGGCGCCGCGTGGTTTCCGGTTGGGCCGCCCAAGGATCCGTGCGCTGTCGTACTCCGTGTCGATCGCGAGCCCGACGCCGCCAGGGAGGTCCACGCGGACTACGTCGGCGCCCAGGCCTGCGAGGAGCATGGCGGCGAACGGGCCGGGCCCGATACCCGGCCGGCTCCAGCACGCGCACGCCGGAAAGCGTTGCCGTGTCCCGGCGTCCCTTGCCTCTGCCGTGCAGTCCCCACGGGTTGTGACCGGCGCGGGGCCGCATCGTCGACTTCGTCGCCCGCCTCCGAGGCGACCCGGGAGGCCCCGTTCGCCGTTTGAGGGGTGGCTTCCGGGCAACCCGGACGAGGAACCGGCCCACGGGGCCGACACACCGGAAGGCACCCATGTCCACAGGCATGATCATTGCTCTGATCGTGATCGTGGCGGCCGTGGTCGTTGTCGCGGCCGCCCTCACTCTGCGTGCCCGGGGCGGGTACGGCGGCCGGGACCTGAAGCGGCGCTTCGGGCCCGAATACGACCGGACGCTGGCCCGGCACGACGGGGACGCCAAGGCCGCCGAGCGTGAGCTCACGGAGCGCGTGCAGCGGCACGGATCGCTGCGCGAGCAGCCGCTGGAGCCGGGCAGGCGCGAGGAGCTCACGGCCCGCTGGACGGCCGCGCAGGAGCGCTTCGTCGACGCGCCGCGGGAAGCGGTCACCGAGGCGGACCGGCTGCTCGCGGAGCTCGCCGCCCTCCGTGGCTTCCCCGACGACAGCCACTACGAGGAACAGCTCGCCGCCCTCTCCGTCCACCACGCCGACCACGTCCACGGCTACCGGCACGTCCACCGTGTCGCACGCGTGGGCGTGAGCGGGCAGGACGGCGACCGGGCCGACACGGAGGAGATGCGCGAGGCCATGGTGGAGGCCCGGGCCCTCTTCGAGGACCTGACCGCCCCGCCCCGCCGCACCGAGAAGACTCCGGCGTCCGCCGCCACCCGCACCAAGGCCCACAAGCACGAGAGCCGCGGCCACCTGCCCTGGGCCTTCAACCGACGCCAAGCCAAGGGGAGTTGAGCGACATGACGGATGCGACGACCGGCCCCGCCGCCGAAGGTGCCGAGGCCGAGGACAGGACGAACCGCACCACGGTGACGCCCACCCCGCGGGAGGTGACGGAGGAGGCGGACCACGGGGCGGGCCACGAGGGCACGGCCCCCGGCCGGCCCACCGGCACTCCCGGCACCGCCGCCGCGACGCCGACCACGACCCCGACCAGCGGTCGTCTCCTCCCGCACGACGAGTGCGACAAGCTGGAGCTCCGCCTTCGCCAGGCTGTCTCCGGGTTCGTGGACGGGCCGCGGAACTCCGTCGAGGAGGCCGATCACGTGGTCGAGGAGATCGCCGGACAGTTCACCGAGGCCCTGACCCGGCGGCGCCGCACCCTGCGCATGTCCTGGCAGGACGGCGAGGACACCGAACAACTCCGGCTGGCCCTGCGGGACTACCGGAATCTGGCGGAACGACTCCTACACGGGTGACCCGTTCGAAGTACCCGTATCCCCCTCAGTGTCCCTCGCCGTCGTCCGGCGCTCCCGCCACTCCCGTGCGACCTCCTCGACGTCGTACGGCTTCATCCCGAGCGGGGGGCCGGGCGGCGGCTTGAACATCATGTCGCGGATCTTGACGTTGACGTCGGTGACGATCTTCCGCGCGATCCGCTCCGAGGGCGCCGCATACGCCGCCGCCAGCGCGTCCTCGGCCTCCTTGCGCAGGGCGAGCGTGGGCGGCAGCACGGACAGACCCTCGCGGGCCATCTTCTGCTTGATCCACCACAGTTCGTCGTACGAGGTGTCGGTACCTGCGGGCAACGGCTTGCCCGCACCGGGCAGTTGGGTGAACTCGCCGCGTCTCTCGGCGTCACGGATCTGTTTGTCGACCCAGGACTCGAACGGCACACCCGGTGGCTTTCGCTCGGTCATGACTCCATTGTGCCGGACGCGGCATGCCCGGGCGATTTATCATGCGGCCGCTGTGTAAGGACACTTCAAGAGGAGCAGCGCGTGCTCGAACTGACCATGGCCACCGTCTCCGGGGCGGAAGAGGGGGCCACGGCCGGCATGCTCATGGCCGACGCACCCAGTGAGCCCGGCGCCGTGCTGCGGGTGGGGCGGGACACGTCCGTGTGCCGTCTCGCGACGCCCGACGACTGGCTGTTCATCTCCCGGGTCCACCTGGAGTTCCTGTGCGGCCCCGAGGGGACCTGGCAGCTGACCTGGCTGCGCGGCTCACAGGCCGACCCGTCCTCCGAGGTCCGGCTGATCGTCGGGGAGTACGCGCAGCCGCTCGCCTACGGCGGGACCGTGGCGCTGCCCAGAGGCGGCAGCGGCGAGATCGTCGTCCAGGACCGCACCGCCCCACGCAGCGTCAACGTCGGCTTCTACCACGAGTACTGAAGCAGGCCGGCTGACGTCCGCTGCCCCGCGGCGGAGCCGCATATCGATACTGCGGCCGCGCCCCTTCAGGGGCGCGGGGCCGTGACATCAGCGGCTCCGCCGCGGGGCGCGACCAGCCACGACGGCGCTGCAGGCATCGACGGCGCTCCCCTGGAGGGGGACCCCCCACCCGCGGAGCGCTAAAGCACACGCGCCAGCGCGAAGCCGTCGTAGCCCTTGCTGCCCACCGTCTGGATCGCCGTGCCGCTCAACCGCGGGTGCGAGCCGATCAGTTCGACGGCGGCGCGGCTGCCCAGCACGTCGGGCGCCTTGCTGTCCGCGTCGGCGACCCGGCCGCCGCGTACGACGTTGTCCACGACGATCAGGCTGCCGGCGCTGGTGAGCCTGAGGGCCCACTCCACGTAGTTCGGGTTGTTGACCTTGTCGGCATCGATGAAGACCAGGTCGAAGGGGGGCGGGTTCTCGTCTGCCAGCTTGGGCAGCGACTCCAGGGCCGGGCCGATCCGCACCTCGACGATCCGGTCGAGGCCCGCGCGCGTGATGTTGCGGCAGGCGACCTCGGCGTGCTTGGCGCTGTACTCGAGCGAGATCAGGCGGCCGTCCTCGGGCAGCGCGCGGGCCAGCCAGATGGTGCTGTAGCCGCCGAGGGTGCCGATCTCCAGGATGGTACGGGCGCCCTGGATCTGGGCGAGGAGCTGCAGGAACTTGCCCTGGAGCGGGGTCACCGCGATCTGCGGGAGCTCGGCCGCCTCGCTGTCGCGGAGGGCCGCTTCGAGGGCGTCGTCGTTCCGCGAGAGGTGGGTGGTGAAGTACTCGTCCACGTCGTCCCAGAGCTGCGACTCGCTCATTCGCTGTGCCTTCCGTGTGACTGCTTAGCGCTTCTAACTAGCTGCCCTAATGAATATAGCTGCGGGCCGGTGCCCCGTCAGGGAGATCATGACGGCCGGGTTCAGCTGATCGGTGGAGGCGCGTGCACCGGCGGCGGAGGCGGCACCGGGCGCCGGGAACGCCGTACCGCGAACACCATCACGGCCGCGACGGCGAGGGCGAAGGCGCCGGCGACCGTCAGCAGCCACGCCGGGATCCCGGCCACCTTGCGCAGCCGGTCCTCGTAGATCACCTGCTGGAACGGGGTGTCCGCGGACGCCCGGCGCAGTACGTGGTCGCCGGAGATCGACGACGGGTACGGGAACTCCTGGCCGATCGCGGTCAGGAACGGTGTGCCCGCGGCCAGCCCGGCCAGCGGGCCCGACTTCGCCGTGACACGTCCGGCGTAGGTGACGCGGGGCTGCTCGCCGCCGATCGCGGAGCGGGTCTCCATGCGGTGCGCGGCGAGGACGTACAGGCCCAGGGACTGCGGGGTGCGGGCGAGGCGGGACAGGCGCATCGGGTAGACGGGCTGCCCGGACGCGAAGGTGAGGTGGAGCGGGTCGAGCGTGCCGGTCAGCGCGGTGTTCGCGGTGTCGGGGGAGAGGCGGACGGCGACGTACTCCCAGCGGCGGCTCACATACGGCTGGAGGGCGTCCTGCAGTCGGGGCGGCATGGCGAAGCCGTTGGTGTCGAGCCAGGCGTTCAGGGCGGCCGGGTCGGTGGCGGTCAGGCGGGCCACGTCGAAGGGGCCGAGCTTCTGGCGGCCGACCACGCCCACGCCGGGGGCGGCGGCACCGGCCCCGGGCGGGCCGCCCGCGCTGCTGCCGTCGCCGGTGACCAGCGGCCAGTCGCCGTCCTGCGGCCAGAAGTGGTAGCGGTCGTGGTGGACGGGGGCGGTGGTGGCGGCGAGCTGGGTGAACAGCGCCGGGTCGCCGAGCTCGACCGTCGCGCGGTGCGGGACCGGCATGATCCAGGCGGCCCGGTCGGCGTCCCCGCCGACCGTCAGGGACATCACGATCTGTTCCCGGCGGCCGTCCCAGCGCACGACGGACTCCTCACGGCCGACGCTCACCCGCCGCTTCCCGTCGGGGATCATCGCGCCGCAGCCGCACGCGTACGCCGGTGCGATCAATGATCCCAGCTGAGTCGCCAGCAGGGTCACAACGACCGCCAGTAACCGTGCGCGGGTGCATTTCCGCAGGAAACAGACCATTCCCCGAAGCCTCCGTGCTGCCGTGGACAGAGCTTCACACGGTACGGGGGCCGCGGCCGTTCCGGAGGCGGCCCCTTATCGGGCGCACTATGGTCATCCCGACAAATGGAGCGCATACGTCAGGTGAATCCGGGACGGCCTGCGTCTGTCTACGGGGACGGTCCGAACGACAGGGTGCGAAAAGGAGCGAAGGGGCGGGAGGCCGACCAGTCGTGGCGAACGTGGAGCACAGCGGGCGACCGGCGGAAACCTTCGGCGCGACAGCCGTCGGAGGAGCTCCCAGACGCCTGCATGTGGTCCGCCTCGGCCTGTGGCTGGTCGCGGCCGTGCTCGCCGTACGCCAGGTGGCCGTCGTCCTCAGTACACCCAGGGGTGAACGGCTGACGGATCTGGAGACCTGGGTCGGTCCGCACGGCGTCCTGCATGTGAAGGGTTCGCTGTACGACTCGACGCGGTTCACCGGCACACCGTTCGGCGGACTGGTCCTCAAGCCCCTCACCCGGGCGGCCGAGCAGGCCCTCGGCTGGGGCTGGACCTTCGGCACGCTGCTGCTGGTGGTCGCGCTCGGCCTGATCGTGGCGCGTGCGCTGCCGCAGCCGGTGAGCCGGCGGACCTCCCTGTTCGCCGCGCCGCTCGCGATCAGCCTGCTGATGCTGTCGCTGCCGGTGCGCAACACGCTGTGGCTCGGGCAGACCAGCATCATCCCGGTCCTGCTGGTGCTCGTCGGCTGCTTCGTCGTCCGCGGCGAACGCAGCAGCGGCCTGCTGATCGGTCTTGCCGCCGCCCTCCAGCCGACCGTGCTGCTCTTCGCCCCGCTGCTGTGGTTCACCGGGCGCCGCCGTGCCGCGGTCTCCACCGGCATCACGTTCGCCGCCTGCACGGTGCTCGCGTGGGCCGCGATGCCGCACGACTCGTCCACCTACTGGCTGCACCACATCGCGGGCGCCGGCCTCGGCGGCAAGGCCGACGACCTCGCCAACCAGTCCCTGCACGGCGCGCTGCTCCGGCTCGGATTCTCCGGCCCTGTGGAGATCGTCCTCTTCCTCGCGCTGGGCACGGCGGTCGCCGTGCTCGGTGTGCGCCGCGCCGTGCGCTACGCGCGCGACGGGCAGCTGCTCCTCGCGGTCGCCGTCACCGGCTGCGCGGCGATCGCCGTGTCGCCGACCGCCTGGCAGCACCAGCTGCTGTGGGTGCTGCTCGCGGTCGTCGGACGGGTCGGCAGGCGGGCCTCCGACCGGTATGTGTGGCCGGTCGCCGTGGTCCTGGTGATGACACTGCCCGCGAAAATGATGCTGCCGAACATGGAGCGGCTGTACACGCTGCGGGACAACCTGGTGCTGGTCGCCGCGCTCGCCGCAGCCACCGTCGTGCCGTTCCTGTCCCGCACCTCGCCGTACTACCGGTCCCCGGTCCCGGCCGAGTACGCCGCCCCGGTCCGGGCCCGTTTCCGGCATGTCCCCGTCGTTTCGTTCCTGCGCCGGGTCCTCACCCGCCCGAACCTGCTCCTCGAACTCCTCCTGATGCGCGTCACCTACGCCGCCTACCAGCGGATCCGGCTCAGGGTGACCGCCGACCGGGCCACCGCGGAACACCACGGACACCAGATCCACGGGATCGAGCAGTGGCTTTCCGTCGACTTCGAGCACTGGGTCAACCACGCCGTGGTGAAGGTCGACTGGCTGCGCGGTTTCCTCGACTACTACTACCTGTCGTTCCACTTCGGCGTCCCGCTCACCATCCTGGCCGTGCTCTATGTGCGGCGCCCCGTGGACTACCGCTGGGCGCGCTCGGCCCTGGGCCTGGCCACCGTGTTCGGCCTGATGGGCTTCTGGCTGTACCCGCTGGCGCCGCCGCGCCTGATGCCGGGGCTCGGCTTCATCGACACGGTGCACGGCGTCCAGGACTTCTCCAAGCCGAACTACGGCACGCTGACCGAGTTCACCAACCAGTACGCGGCCATGCCGTCCCTGCACTTCGCCTGGGCGCTGTGGTGCGGCATCGTGATCGTGACCCTCGCGCCCAGGTGGTGGCTGAAGCCCTTCGGTCTGCTGCACCCGCTGTTCACGCTGTCCTCGATCATCGCGACCGGCAATCACTGGTTCCTGGACGCGGTCGGCGGTGCCACCGTGGTCGGGGCGGGCTTCGGGCTGCAGTACCTGGTGTCGGGCCGGCGGGCGGCCACCGCGGCCGCCGCCGCCGTGAAGGAGGAGTCGCCGTCGGACGCGGGGACCGCGCACACCCGTCGGGCGCCCTCGGGGTACTGACGGGCCGGCGGCGCCGGGATGCCGCCGGCCCGAGACCGTGGCCGGCCCGAGACCGTGGCCGGCCCGAGACCGTCAACCGACCTGGACCTGAAGGTGCTTCACGCCGTTGATCCACGCCGAACGCAGCCGGGACGGGTCGCCGACCAGGGTGAGGCCCGGCAGGGCGTCGGCGATCGCGTTGAAGATCAGGTCGATCTCCAGGACGGCCAGGGACTTGCCGAGGCAGTAGTGCGGTCCTCCACCGCCGAAGCCGAGGTGGGGGTTGGGGTCGCGGAGGATGTCGAAGGCGTCGGGGTCGGTGAAGACCTCCGGGTCGTGGTTGGCGGAGGCGTAGAAGATCCCGACCCGGTCCCCCTTCCTTATCGACTTCCCGCCCAGTTCGGTGTCCTGAGTGGCCGTCCGCTGGAAGGAGTTGACCGGGGTGGCCCACCGCACGATCTCCTCGGCCGCGGTCTGAGGGCGCTCCCGCTTGTACAGCTCCCACTGCTCGGGATGGGTCAGGAACGCGTGCATCCCGTGGGTGATGGCGTTACGGGTCGTCTCGTTGCCCGCGACGGCCAGCATCAGCACGAAGAAGCCGAACTCGTCGGAGTTGAGGTTGCCCTCGTCCTCGGCGGCCACCAGCGTCGTGACGATGTCCTTCGCCGGGCACTGCTTCCGGTCGGCGGCCATGTTCATGGCGTAGGCGATCAGCTCGGTGGCCGACTCGGCGCCGACCTCCTCGGTGATCGCGTACTCCGGGTCGTCGTACGAGATCATCTTGTTGGACCAGTCGAAGATCTTCGCCCGGTCGTCCTGCGGGATGCCGATGAGCTCGGCGATCGCCTGCAGGGGCAGTTCGCAGGCGACGTCGGTCACGAAGTCGAAGGCGCCGGTCTGCGCACGGGCGCTCTGCGCGATGTTGTGGGCGCGCTCGCGCAGCCGGTCCTCCAGTGCCCGTATGGCACGCGGGGTGAAGACACGCTGCACGATCTGGCGGACCCGGGTGTGCTCCGGCGGATCCATGTTGAGCAGGATCAGCCGCTGCGCGTCGATGGCGTCGCGCTCGATGTGCTCGTTGAAGCGGATGATCGCCGTGTTGAGGTACGAAGAGAACAGCTCGGGGTGGGTGGAGACGTACTTGACGTCCGCGTGCCGGGTGACGGCCCAGTACCCCTCGTCCTGGAAGCCGGCGATGTTGCCCGACTGCGGGATCCAGCGGACCGGTTCGGCCCGCCGCAGCTCGGCGAACTCCGGCAGGGGCACACGGTGGTGCAGCAGGTCGGGGTCGGTGAAGTCGAACCCGTCGGGGAGAGCAGGACAGGACATGGGCGACTCCGGCTCGAATTCTGACGGACCATCAGGTTTCAGGTTTGCCGTGAAGGTAGTAACGGGTTCTACAAGAGGCAAGAGGTGCGGCAAGGCGAATTGGAGCCGTATTGCATGCACGACTCTTGCGGTTGTGGACGCGCTGTCAGCAGACTGCTGCCAGAACTAGAACACGTACTAGTTCAGCGTGGCGGGGCCGGCCGGGACGCCCCCGCGCCGCGCGGGTACCGGAGGAGAGGATCCCCCACCATGGCCGCGGAACCCGTGATCGTAGAAGCCGTACGCACCCCCATCGGCAAGCGCGGCGGCGCGCTCGCCAACCTCCACCCCGCCTACCTCCTGGGCGAGACCTACCGTGAACTCCTCGGCCGCACCGGCATGCCCGCCGACGCAGTCGAACAGATCGTCGGCGGCACGGTGACGCACGCCGGCGAGCAGTCCATGAACCCCGCGCGCACGGCCTGGCTGACCATGGGCCTGCCGTACGAGACGGCGGCGACGACGGTCGACTGCCAGTGCGGCTCCTCGCAACAGGCCTCGCACATGGTGGCCAACATGGTCGCTGCGGGCGTGATCGACGTCGGCATCTCGTGCGGCGTGGAGGCGATGTCGCGGGTGCCGCTGGGGTCGGGTTCGAAGCACGGCCCCGGAAAGCCGTTCCCCGACGAGTGGAACGTGGACCTGCCGAACCAGTTCGAGGCGGCGGAGCGGATCGCCCGTCATCGCGGCCTGACGCGCGAGAACGTCGACTCACTGGGACTGATCTCGCAGGAACGGGCCGCCGCGGCCTGGGCCGAGGAGCGCTTCAAGCGGGAGACGTTCGCGGTCCAGGTCCCGACCACGGAGCAGGAACAGCGCGCCGGACAGGGCATGTGGCGGCTCGTCGACCGCGACGAGGGGCTGCGCGACACGACCATGGAGGCCCTTGCGGGCCTCAAGCCGGTCATGCCGACGGCCATCCACACGGCGGGCAACTCCTCCCAGATCAGCGACGGCGCGGCGGCGATCATGTGGGCGTCCAAGCGGATGGCCCGCGCGCTGAAGCTGAAGCCGCGGGCGCGGATCGTCGCCCAGGCACTGGTGGGCGCCGACCCGCACTTCCACCTCGACGGACCGATCGACGCGACGCGCGCGGTGCTGGGCAAGGCCGGGATGACGCTGAAGGACATCGACGTCGTCGAGATCAACGAGGCGTTCGCGTCCGTGGTGTTGAGCTGGGCGCAGGTCTTCGAGCAGGACCTGGAGAAGGTCAACGTCAACGGCGGCGCGATCGCGCTCGGGCATCCGGTGGGGGCCACCGGGGCCCGGCTCATCACGACGGCACTTCATGAACTGGAGCGGGCGGACAAGGAGTTCGCGCTCATCACCATGTGCGCCGGGGGCGGGCTCGCGACCGGGACGATCATTCAGCGGCTGTAGAGAACGGCTTGCGCGAAGGCGGGGGGTGTCACTTCGCAGGCGCACGGTCGGGGGTGGTAGGACGGTGTGGTTCGACTGTGCGAGGTGAGGCGGTCAAACCATGGACGAGACCGAGACCGAGACCGAGACCGAGACCGAGGGCGTGGGCGGCGGCCCCGTGACGGTGCGTGAGATGACGCCGGAAGACGAGCCGGGGGTCGCCGCCCTCTTCGCGGCCTGCGAGGACTACTTCGCCGCCGCGACCGGAAACCCGGCCCTCCCGGCGGACGTACAGAGCCTGTACTACGCGCTGCCCGAGGGAGCGGATCCCGACCAGAAGCGGCTGCTGGTGATGTGCCGGGGCGAGAGCGTCGTCGGGCTGGTCGACGTCGTGGACCGGCATCCCGATGTCGCCGGCTGCTCGGTGGGCGTGTTCCTCGTCGCCCCCGAGGCGCGGCGCGAGGGAATCGGTACGTACGTCGCCCGCCGTCTGCTGGAGGAGGCGGCCGGGCGCGGGATGCGGAACGTGACCGCCACCTGTCCGTCCCAGTGGGAGCCGGGGCTCGGCTTCCTGCGGAGCCTGGGCTTCGAGATCGGCCCCCCGCGCGAGGCGCCCGGCGGGACCGTGGGCAACCGGCTGCGGCGGCCCGAGGAGACCGGGCTGTGCACGGCGCTGTTGCAGCAGGCTCGCTGAGCGATGAGTTTCACCCGCCGCTGCCGTCTGCACTGACTGACGAGAGGGAGGTGCTCGTGATGGGCGCAGCGGCACAGCAGGAAGCCTTGAAACGGCTGGAGGTCCTGGTCGGGGAGTGGGTGGTGGAGGCCGAGTTTCCGGGCCTTGAGGTGCCTCCGGGGCGGAGTGTGTTCGAGTGGACCCTGGACGGGCAGTTCCTGGTCCAGCGGACCCAGGCGCCGAACCCCGCACCGGACAGCATGGCGGTCATCGCCGTCGACCCGCAGACGGGCGGCTACACGCAGCACTACTACGACTCGCGGGGCGTCGTACGGCTGTATGCGATGACCTTCGCCGAGGGGACCTGGCAGTTGCTGCGGGAGACCCCGGACTTCTCACCCCTGGACTTCCGGCAGCGGTACACCGCGCAGGTCGGCGAGGACGGAAACACCATCCGCGGCGTCTGGGAGATGCGGCGGGACGACTCGGACGGCTGGCAGCAGGACTTCCCCCTGTCGTACCGGAGGATCCGCCGGTGAACCCTGGTGACATCGTGCGCGGCATCGTCGACGCGAACCTGTACCTGGTGCTCGCCACCGCCGACGCGGACGGGCGGCCCTGGAGTTCGCCGGTGTACTTCGCCCACGAGGAATACCGCGAGTTCTTCTGGATCTCCTCGCCGGATGCCCGGCACTCCCGCAACATCGCCGTGCGGTCAGAGGTGGGGATCTCGGTCTTCGACTCCTCGGTGGCGATCTCCACCGGCCAGGGTGTGTACATGTCCGCCACTGCCGCACGCGCGGACGGGCCGGACGTCGAGCGCGGGCTCGACGTCTTCTCCCGGCGTTCCGTGCGGCACGGCGGGCGCGTGTGGACCGCCGGGGACGTCGGGGGCGACTCCGGTATGCGGCTGTACCGCGCGGTCGCCGACGACCACTCGATCCTGGCCAAGGACGGCAGGCCCGACCACCGGATCCCCGTCGACCTCGGCCCCGCCTGACGGCTCCCGGCCGCCCTCGGCCCTCGCCCCCGTCTGACGGCTCGGGTCGTCGGGAGCGGCATGCTGCGCGGTCTGTCCGTCGGGTGGGTCCGGTCGGCGAAGGCAGGCGGGCCGGCCGGAGTTCCGGCTCGTGGCCGACCCCGGTCCCGATGCTGCCCCCGACCCAGGTCATGTTGGCCGTGCTGTGCTTATCTGGGGGACCCCCCAGACCCCCGGCGTGCCCGAGCCCCAGATAACTCACCGCGTTGATCGGCCCGCTGACCACCGTCAGTCCCAACAGCACGAACACCAGGCGCAGTCCGCGCGCCTCCTGTTCGCTCTCACTCACGCTCATCAACTCTCCGGGCAGCCGGACGGGCAGGGTGCACTCAAGTCCACCACGGACGCGGGGGCCACTCGGATGCCGACATGAGGCGCGCGTGCCTAGCGTCGAGAGCATGACCGATCAGACGCGCAAATCCTGTGAAACGCCGACCAGTTGGCGGACACGGAAGGCTCTCGCGGGAGCGGCCGCCCTGTTGCTCGCGGGGCTCGCGGCAGCGCCCGTGGCCACCGCTGCCGAGCAGACGCACCACCGGACGCGACGCGGAGACCTGGTCTCCGTCACTCCGGTCGCCGACCGCGACGCAGGGCAGGTCAGGAGGTTCGTGGCCGACCGGGGCGTTGCCGTGGACCCCGTGCGGTACGGCGTACGGGCGTACCGGCTGACGTACCGGACCGTCGACCCGTACGGGAACCCCACGACCGCGACCGGCCTCCTCACCCTTCCCAAGGGCGGCGCCCACCGGCTCGACCTGGTGTCCGACACCCACGGCACGATGGTCAAGCGCAGCTACGCGCCCTCCGCGGGCGAGGACTTCGGCCGGATCCCGTCGTATCTGAACGCGAGCGCCGGGCGTGCGGTGGCCGCCCCCGACTACCTGGGTCTGGGGGAGGGCCCGGGCCCGCATCCGTACATGGACACCCGCTCCTCCGTCACCGCCTCCGTCGACATGCTGCGCGCGGCCCGCACGGCGGCGGACCGGCTCGGCCGTCCGCTCACCGGCGACGTGTACGCGACCGGTTTCTCGCAGGGCGGCCAGGTCGCGATGGCGCTGGGCAAGGCGCTGGAGCAGGGCGTCGACGGCCGCTTCCGGCTGAAGGCCCTCGCGCCGATCAGCGGCCCGTACGACCTGGAGGGCCAGGAGATACCCGCGCTGTTCGACGGCCGGGTCAACGACACCAGCGGGGTGCTCTACACCTCGTACTGGCTGGTCGCGCAGAACCGGCTCCACCCGATCTACAAGGACCCGGCGGAGGCCTTCCGCGCCCCGTACGCCGGCCGGGTCGAGGGCCTCTACGACGGAAGCCACGAGGAGGACGACGTCATCAAGGGGCTCGCCCCCTCGGTGAAGGACCTGCTGACGCCCGCCTTCCAGGAGCGGCTGCGGCACCCGTCGGGCGGGCTGCTGGACGCGATGCGCGCCGCCGACCACACCTGCGACTGGAAGCCGGACGTGCCGGTGCGCCTGTACGCCGGTGACAACGACACCGACGTACCCGTCGGCAACGCCCGGACATGCGCCCGCACCCTCGCCGGTCAGGGAACGAGGGTGCGGGTGGTCGATCAGGGAGCCGTGGACCACTTCGGCTCCTTCGCCGTGTCGGCTCCGCAGGTGGTGCGGTTCTTCGACGGCGTACGGGCTCGGGGCTGAGCCGGATGCGGCGGCTCAGTACCAGCCGTTGGCCTGCCAGAACGCCCAGGCGGCGGTCGGGCTGCCGTAGCGGGAGTTCATGTAGTCCAGGCCCCACTTGATCTGGGTCTTGGCGTTGGTCTTCCAGTCCGAGCCGGCGCTGGCCATCTTCGAGCCCGGCAGGGCCTGGACCAGGCCGTAGGCGCCGGAGGAGGAGTTGGTGGCGGTGACGTTCCAGCCGCTCTCGTGCTCGACGATCTTGCTGAAGGCGTTGTACTGCGCCGCGCTCGGGATCATCTTGTGCGCGATCGCCTGGGCGCTGGCGGCCGAGTCGGCGGTCGCGGCGTGGGCGGGAGCCGCGGTCAGCACCATGCCGGTGGTGGCGGCAGCCACGGCGGCGGAGGCGAGGGCCTTCTTCGGGGACGCGATGCGGCGGGCGATGCGGGAGACGAACACGAGGAACCTTTTTCTTCGGGGACAGGGGGTCGCACGCAGTCCCGGGAGACTCGGGAGTCCCGGGAGACCCGGGGGGCATGCGTCGGCGCCGTGGCCCTGAGGGCACATCGGCGCCGTGCGACGTCATCCAGAGAAGCAGGCTCGGAAGGGGTCCGCAATGACCCTATTTGCTAGTTGTGGTCGTATGTGGGAGGGGTGAGCTTCGTGTGACCTGACTCTCAAAGTGCAGGTCAGAGGCGGTTATGGCGTGGACATGGCGTCCGAAATGCACTACTAGGGAAGGTAGTGGGTGATGTGGGTCATGTGGGGTGGTTCACCGGTCAACGAGGCTCGAACGTGACCGCGGTCTCGAACGCCGCCCGCCGGGTGGCTCTGCGTAGTGCCCTGAGCACCGCCGGGCCGAGCATGAGCGTCAGTACGACGGTGACGACGGCCCGGCCCAGGTCCCAGCCCAGCGAGGTGGCCGCGCAGTACGCGAGGAAACGGGCCAGGTTGGCGGGGGCGGCGGCCTGCGGGTCGAAGGCGATTCCCGAGGCCAGCGCGCCCATGAAGGGCCAGCCGGCCAGGTTCATGATCGTGCCGTAGGCGAAGGCGGCGAGGAAACCGTAGACGGCGAGCAGGGCGAGCTCGCCGCGGCCGCGCAGGCGGTCGGGCCCCGGGAGCAGCCCGGCCCCCATCGTGAACCAGCCCATCGCCAGCATCTGGAACGGCATCCACGGGCCCACCCCGCCCGTGAGCAGCGCGGACGCGAACATCGTGAGCGAGCCGAGGGTGAAGCCGAAGCCCGGGCCGAGCACGCGTCCGCTCAGCACCATCAGGAAGAACATCGGCTCGATGCCTGCGGTTCCGGCGCCGAGCGGGCGCAGAGCCGCGCCGGTTGCCGCGAGCACCCCGAGCATGGCGACCGCCTTGGGGCCGAGCCCGGACTCCGCGATGGTCGCGGCGACGACGGCGACCAGCAGCACCAGCAGACCCGCGAAGAGCCAGGGGGCGTCCTGGGCGTGGGCGCTGAGCTGGGAGGCGGGCGGGGCGAGGAAGGGCCAGCCGAAGGCGGCCACGCCCACGGCGCTGACGAGGGCGAGGGCGATGAGGGAACGGGGGCCCAGGCGGATGGGGCGCGCCTGCGGCGTCATGCCAGGGCCTCCCGTACCTGCGCGACCGTGAGCCACTGCTGCGGGGCGAGGATCTTGGTGACCTGCGGGGCGAAGGACGGGGACGAGACGACGACCTCGGCCGTCGGCCCGTCCGCGATCACCTCGCCGTCGGCGAGCAGAACCACGCGGTGGGCGAGTTCGGCGGCCAGTTCGACGTCGTGCGTGGCCAGGACGATCGCGTGTCCTTCGGCTGCCAGGTCGCGGAGCAGGGTCACGAGCCGGGCCTTTGCCGCGTAGTCCAGGCCGCGGGTCGGTTCGTCGAGGAGGAGCAGGGGTGGGCGGGAGGTGAGGACGACGGCGAGGGCGAGGGTGAGGCGTTGGCCCTCGGAGAGGTCGCGGGGGTGGGTGTCGTCGGTGATGCCGGTGCTGTCGGGGAGGAGGTTCGAGAAAAGCGTGCGGCAGGTGCCGGGGGTGACGTGGGCGTCGCGGTCGGCTGCCGTGCACTCGGCTGCGACCGTGTCGGCGTAGAGGAGGTCGCGGGGTTCCTGGGGGACGAGGCCCACGTGGCGCATGAGGGTGGGGGATGGTGTGCGGTGGGGGGTGAGGCCGCCGACGGTCACCGAACCCGCGGTGGGTTCTGTCAGGCCTACGAGGGTGTTGAGGAGGGTGGATTTGCCGGCGCCGTTGCGGCCCATCAGGGCGAGGGTTTCGCCGGGGCTGATGGTGAGGGTGATGTGGCGGAGGGCTTGGATGCGGGCTCGGCGGACGGACAGGGCGTGGACTTCCGCGGTGGGTTGGACTGCGGCTGGTTGTGTGGTGGGGGTGGGCTTGTGGTTGCGGAGGAAGGGGAGCCATCGGCGGGTGGGGGCTGAGGTAGGGGCGGTGTCGCTTGGCCGCGCTTGCCGGGTGCCGCCTCTCTTTGGGGCGGGAGCCGCCCCAGCGGCACGACTGCCCGCAGGCTGACCGGAGTTGCGGCTGCCCGCAGGCTGGGCCAGCTGTTCCCGCAGCCCACCCGCCCGGCGCCGGGCGTCCCTCACTGTCAGCGGCAGTGGTGACCACCCGGCCAGCCGCCCCAGTTCCACCACCGGTGGACACACCGGCGATACGGCCATCATCTCGGCCGGGGTGCCGACCAGCAGTGGGGCTCCGGGGGCCGACAGGACGGCGACCTGATCCGCGTACTGAATGACCCGTTCCAGGCGGTGTTCCGCCAGCAGGACTGTGGTGCCGAGGTCGTGGACCAGGCGTTGGAGGACCGCCAGGACCTCTTCTGCCGCTGCCGGGTCGAGGGCCGAGGTCGGTTCGTCCAGGACCAGGACCTGGGGGTGCGGGGTGAGGACCGAGCCGATCGCGACGCGTTGCTGCTGGCCGCCGGAGAGGGTGGCGATGGGGCGGTCGCGGAGGTCGGCCAGACCGAGGAGGTCGAGGGTCTCCTCGACGCGGCGGCGCATCACGTCGGGCGCGAGGCCCAACGACTCCATTCCGTAGGCGAGTTCGTCCTCCACGGTGTCCGTCACGAAGTGGGAGAGCGGGTCCTGGCCCACCGTGCCCACCACGTCCGCGAGTTCGCGCGGCTTGTGCGTACGGGTGTCGCGGCCCGCCACCGTCACACGGCCGCGCAGGGTGCCGCCCGTGAAGTGCGGGACGAGACCGCCGACCGCGCCGAGGATCGTCGATTTCCCGACTCCCGACGGGCCGACCAGGAGTACGAGTTCACCCTCCGGGACCTCGAAGTCCACCCCCTGCACAGTGGGTTCGGCCGCCCCCTCGTACGTCACGGAGACATCTTCGAAGCGGATCACGACGGCTCCTTGGGGGCGATGAGGGCGGGCAGCAGGGCCAGCAGTACGGCCGCCGCCGGCCACAGGGGGAGCGTGGGAGCGACCAGCGGGACGACACCGGGGTGCAGGGCTGCCGGGTCGGCGTCGGCGGCGAGGGTGAGCAGCGCGGCGACCGCGGCGCCGGATCCCGCGACCAGCCAGGCGCGGGCGTCCCACCGGTCCGGGCGGTAACGCGTGCGCAGGCTACGGCGGCCGCCCAGCCGCAGACCGGCCAGGGCCGCGGCGACCCCTGCGAGCAGCAGGGGCAGGCCGTACGTGCCGCCTTCGGCGGTGAGCAGTCCGTACGTCCCGGCGCAGACGCCGAGCAGGCCGCCGAGGGTGAGCGCGGCGGTGGTGCGGCGGACGGCGGCCGGGACCTCGGCGCTGCGGCCGTAGCCGCGGGCGTCCATCGCGGCGGCCAGCGCGACCGAACGCTCCAACGCGCCCTCCAGGACGGGGAGTCCGACCTGCAGCAGGCCGCGGATGCCGCTGTCCGGGCGGCCGCGCAGGCGGCGGGCGGCGCGCAGGCGCTGGACGTCGGCGATGAGGTTCGGGGCGAAGGTGAGGGCCACGACCACCGCGACGCCCGTCTCGTAGAGCGCGCCCGGCAGGGACTTGAGGAGACGGGACGGGTTGGCGAGGGCGTTCGCGGCGCCCACGCAGATGAGGAGCGTGGCCAGCTTCAGGCCGTCGTAGAAGGCGAAGAGGAGCGACTCGGCGGTGATCCTGCCACCCAGGCGGATGCCCTGGGCCCAGTGGGGGAGCGGGAGTTCGGGGAGTGTGGCGATCACGTGGGTGCCGGGGATGGGGGAGCCCAGCGCCACCGCGAAGACGAGACGGATGAGAAGGACGGCGAGGGCGAGTTTGAGGAAGGCGGAGTAGGAGTGGGACCAGGGGGTTCGGGCGCGGCAGGTGGCGACTACGTAGGCGGACACCGCGATGAGGAGGGAGAGGAGAAGGGGGTTGGTGGTGCGGGTGGCCGCGGTGCCCAGGCCCAGGGACCAGAGCCACCAGGCCCCCGGGTGCAGCGGCGCGGCGGTGTGTGACATGGCACTGGCCGTATTCCGCACGGCACCGGCGGTGTGTGACATGGCACTCGGCCGATCAGCCATGCCTGCGTCGCCGTGCCTGCCACACGGCCGCCGCGCCCAGCAGCGCGACCGCCCCCGCCCCCGCGAACAGCCCCACCGACGGGCCGCTGTCCTTCGTGCCGCCCTTCGCGGCACCCGTGGGCTTCTTCCCGGCGGCGACCTGCTCACCGCACCCCTTGCGCGGATACCCGTCGATCGCGCACAACAGGGCGTTCGTGTCGTACCGCAGCGGCTTCGCCACCGACGCCAGGGCATCCGCCGTCGTCCCGTCGGGAGACACCCGCGCGCAGACCGTACGGCGGGACGGCGGCGTCTCGCCGGACGGGGCGTCCGCCGCCGTACCGAAGTCGATGACGAGAGCCACCCGCTTGCGGCCTTCCTGGGCCGGAGTCCGCGCGCAGATCACCGCGAACGACGCCTGGCCGCGCGGCTTCGCCGAGTCGCCCGAGTCCTGGCTCACCGAGAAGCGGAAGCCCTGGACGGCGCCGTCGGAGGGGCGGGTGGTGGCGGGGCCCTGGGTGGCGTACGTCCAGTGACCGGCGTCGTAGTCCCAGAAGGACCAGTAGCGGTAACCGGCGGCCTGGGCCTGGCCGCTGCCGGTCAGGGCCAGCAGCAGCGCGGCAAGGAGCGGGAGCAAGCGGCGTATCACTGCTGCGCCTTCTTCTTGCGTCCGCTGATCAGGAAGCCGACACCGATACCGCCGACGAGGCCGACGCCGACCATCCACCAGACGCTGACGCCGGAGTCGTCCTTGTGCTCCGCCTTGTCCGAGTGCGCCGTGGGGGAAGCGGGGGTCGGGGCGGAGGCGGGCGCCGGGCCGGTCGCGTTGAGGAGCTTCACGAGGTCCTGTCCGCCGAAGTCGTGGACGTCGGCGGTCTCCGCGTGAGCCGCAAGGATCAGCTGCGCGTAGGCGGCCGGACCGGCCTGCCGGGCCCACGCCCGGGAGTTGGTCTCCAGCCAGCGCATGGCGTCGGCCGCCTTGTCGCCGTGGCCCGCGGTCGCGAGGGCGAGGACCGCGTCGGCCGTGTTGCCGTAGTCGGGCTGGGGCTTGGCGCCGGGGAGCGTCGACGTCAGGTGCTTGTCCTTGGCCAGGGCCTCGACGAGGTACGCGGCACCGTTCTGCGCCGCCTGCTCGGCGCCGGCGGCCTTCCTGCACGCCGGCGCGGTGCCGGCGGGCTTCGGCGCGTCCCCGGTCAGCCCCTTGCCGAGCGTGCCCACCACGGCCGCCGCGGTCGCGTCCGCGTTGGCGGACAGCTTGCCCTTCTTGTCCGGCTGGAAGGCGAAGGCGCCCGAGCCGTCCCCGTCGCAGGGGAGGGCGAGCTTCAGCAGGGCGTCGTAAGGAGACTTGCCGCCCTTCACGACCTGGTCCGGCTTCTCGCCCACGGCGGTCATGGCGCCGATGACGACGGACGTCGAGTTCGCGTCGCTCGCCCCGCCCGGCGCGTAGCCCCAGCCGCCGTCCTTGTTCTGCACGGACTTCAGCCAGGAGACCGCCTTGCCGGTGGCGGAGTCGTGCCCGCCTAGTGCGGCGAGGGCCTGGACGGCGGCGCCCGTGCTGTTCGTGTCGACCATGAGCTTCGCGTCACAGGCCTTCGCCGTGTCCGCGCGGAACGGCGCGAACGCCCCGTTCGCACACTGCTGTCCCACCAGCCAGTCCACCGCCTTCGCCGCCGGCTTCACACCCACGGTGTCCTGCGCGAGCAGTGCCAGCGACTGGCGCCAGACGCCGTCGTACTTCGGGTCGGACGTGCCGTACAGCCCGTCGGGCAGGGACGGGGCGGGGGACGCGGCGAAGGCGGGGACGGCTGCACCCAGTACGACGGTGGTGGCAGCCAGTACAGCGACGCTGCGGCGGACGACGTTCATGATCGGCGGGTGCCTCTCCCTGCGGGAGCGGGCAGCACGGGACACCCCGGGCGGCTCGGCTCCGTATGCCTCGACGGTGCCGCACGCCGACGGGCCGCCGACGCACGTGAGCCGGTCACAAGCGTGCGGGGCAGTCCGGCTGACCGCCTCGAACGGGCGGCTTACGGTTGCGGGTCAGCGCCGGAATTGCACCGGCTTCCCCCCGTACGGCGTGATGACGACCCGGCCACTGTACCGGCCCGTAGGAACACGCTGAGAGCTGCCTGTGAGGGCGTGCGGGTGATCGTCGCGATGTCATGACAAGGTTCGGGTCATGGCTACGGGGAAGCTGCTCGGCTCGGGGCGTGTCAACGACGTGTACGAGATCGACGAGGCCTGGGTACTGCGACGCAACCGCGAGGGGTGGGGTGACGCGACCGCGGAGGGTGCCGTGATCGAACACGTCCGCACACACGGCTATCCCGTGCCCCGGGTACTGCTCGCCGACTCCACGCGTACCGACCTGGTGATGGAACGGCTGTCCGGGCCGACGATGCTTCAGGCGTGCCTGGGCGGCTCGCTGGATGCCGAGGAGGCGGGTGCCGTAGTCGCCGACCTGCTACGACGGCTGCACACCATCCCCGCTAGGAACTCCGCCGACGGCAGAGTCCTCCACCTCGACCTGCACCCCGACAACGTGATGCTCACGCCCGACGGCCCGTACGTGATCGACTGGTCCAACGCGGAGGAGGGCCACCCGGGCCTCGACTGGGGTATCTCCGCCGTGATCCTCGCCCAGGTGGCAGTCGACGACCACCCGGTGGCCGACGGTGCCCGCGCCATGCTGACCGCCCTGCTCGCCGACCCCTCCCACCTCACCGAGGCCGGCCTGACGGAGGCCCGACGCCGACGCGCCGCCAACCCGACGATGAGCCGGCGCGAGATCGAACTCCTCGGGGAGGCCGAGGAGTTGATCCGTACGCTGCTGCGTTAGGGCCCGGCGCTCAGCCGACGACGGCCACCGCGTCGACCTCGACCAGCACCCCCTCCCGGACCAGCCGCGCGACCACCGTCGTACGAGCGGGCAGGGGCGAGCAGTCCGTGAAGAACTCCCGGTAGACGCGGTTGAACTCGGCGAAGTGGGCGCGGTCGGTCAGATAGCAGGTGCAGCGTGTGATCGACCGCCTGTCGCCGCCTGCCGCCGTAACGACGGCCTCGACGTTGGCGAGCACCTGCCGTGCCTGCGCACCGAAGTCCGCGGGCATCTCCCCGGTGACGGGATCCAGCGGCCCCTGGCCCGAGGTGAAGAGCAACGGACCGCCCCGGACCCCCTGAGACAGCGGCGGCGCGCTGCCGTCGGCAAACCGGACGAAGGGCGCACGGTCGGTGCGGACGGATTCGAGAGGGCCGCGGCCGACCTGCGGGGTCGGGCCGCCGAAGGGGAGGTGAAGGATCCGGGAGGCGAGCCGCCACTGCCCGTCGAGGCGGCGGAAGGTGTCCTCGTAGTGGCCGACCTGGACGGGAGGGGCGGCCCGCACCATGTCTCCCGTCCAGCCTTCGATCCGGTACGTCGTGAAGTACGAGGTGGCCTCGGCCGTGTCCGCCGATGTCACCGTGACGCGGATGTTGGACATGATCCGCCGCGAGAGCTTGTCGGCCGGCCGCGCGCCGAAGTACTTCCGCAGCGCCTCCCGCCCCTCGGACCGCCGCCCGTCACCCGGAGACGGCCACTCCCACACGCCGTCCTCGGTGAACAGCTCGGCCACGGAGGCCGGTTCGCCGAGGTCCAGGCGGTGGACGAAGTCGAGGATCAGACGCTCGCAGGCGCGTTCGGCGAGGAGTTGCTGCAACGGGTCCATGGGAGAGTTGGTAGCAGTGGCGGATCACCGGGCGCGACCGCTTTACACCGCCACGTACGTCACCGGATCGCTCCCCGCCACCGCCTCCGCCCGCCCCAGCTTCACCAGCCGCCGCAGATGGGCCTCGGCCTCCGAGACCGCGATGTTCCGTGATCCGTACGGGATCTGGGCCCAGGGCCGGTTCCACTCCATGCGCTCGGCGACCTGCCAGGGGGTGAGCGGTTCCACCAGGAGGGATCCGAGGCCGCTGAGCCGCTCCTCGTGATGGTTCAGCAACTCCCGTACGCGTGCGGGCGCGTCGGCGAACACGTGCTGGTGGGCGGGGAGCACCTCGGCGGGCGCGAGACGGCCGACGCGTTCGAGGGAGTCGAGGTAGTCGCCGAGGGGGTCGGTGACCGTGGTGTCGTCGGGGTCCTCGTACAGGCCGATGTGCGGGGTGATCTCGGGGAGCAGATGATCGCCGGAGAACAGCCGCCCGTGGCCCGGGAGTCGGGCCGGATGCTGCTCCTCCAGGTGCAGGCAGACGTGGCCGGGGGTGTGCCCCGGCGTCCAGATCGCACGCAGCCTTCGGCCCGGGAGGCCGAGGAGCTCGCCGGGGACGATCTCCCGGTCGGGCAGGGCGGGGGAGAAGCCCGGCAGGGTGGTGCGGGGGGCTGCGTCGCGCAACGGTGCCACGTGCTTCTCGGGGGCGCCGGCGGCGACCAGCTTGGCGGTCATGTACGCGAACCAGCGCCCCGGCCGGGTGTCGCGGGTGCGCCGCACGATCGCGGTGTCCGCGGCATGCATGGCGATCCAGGCGCCGGACGCCTCGCGCACCTTGCCGGAGAGGCCGTGGTGGTCGGGATGGTGGTGGGTGATGACGACGCCGTGCACCTCGCCCGCTGCCGTACCGCAGGCCGCCAGTCCCTCGGCGAGCGTGTCCCAGGAGGCGGGGTCGTCCCATCCCGTGTCGATCAGTACCGGCCCGCGGTCGGTGTCGACGACGTAGACCAGCGTATGGCCGAGGGGGTTGTCCGGGATGGGGACCTGGATCGACCGGACGCCTCCGCCGTGGTCGTACACCTGCGTCATGGGCTCCCCAATCACCGCGAACCGGCCACGCTCCGGCCACTATAACTAGAACGCGTTTCGATGGGAGCCTGAGGTCACCAACAGCTCGGGTGCAGTGCGGACTTGAGGCCGTCGCAGGGGTGGACGACCGGCATCTCGGCCGGCTCGGCCTGTCGGATGCGCTCCGGGGTCCAGTACTTCCTGATTTCTTCCGGGCTCTTCTCTTCCCGGTGGACGGAGACCCCGGGGCGGTGCGTGTCCGCCCATGCCGAGGCCATCCATGCGGCGCCGCAGAAGGCCAGGGCCACGGACGTGGAGAAGATCGCCCAGGCGCGTCCGCGCTTGTGGCCACCAGTCATCTCCCATGCCTCCTCCGGGCGCTCTCCCGGGCTTGATCATCGCAGGGCGGGGCGAAGTGATGTGCGGTCCGTGGACTACTCCGGAGGGAACTGGTATCAGTGCCGTATCTGATGAACCGTCAGAGACAGGCGCTCCGGGGAGGCAGTCGGCCATGACCGAGCTCGTGGAACACGGACAGCTGTTCATCGGCGGGGAGTTGACCGACCCCCTCGGCAAGGACGTCATCGAGGTGATCTCGCCGCACACCGAGGAGGTCATCGGGCGGGTGCCGCACGCCTCGCGGGAGGACGTCGACCGGGCCGTCGCCGTCGCGCGCCGCGCCTTCGACGAGGGCCCCTGGCCGCGGATGAGCCTCGACGAACGGATCGAGGTCGTCACCCGCATCAAGGACGCGATCGCCGTACGGCACGAGGAGATCGCCCGCGTGATCTCCTCCGAGAACGGGTCGCCGTACTCCTGGAGCGTCCTCGCGCAGGCGCTCGGCGCGATGATGGTGTGGGACGCGGCGATCACGGTCGCCCGGAACTTCACGTACGAGGAGAAGCGCGACGGCGTGCTCGGGAAGATCCTGGTGCGGCGGGAGCCGGTCGGGGTCGTGGCGGCCGTGGTCCCCTGGAACGTCCCGCAGTTCGTGGCCGCCGCCAAGCTCGCGCCCGCGCTGCTCACCGGCTGCACGGTGGTGCTCAAGCCGTCGCCCGAGTCGCCGCTGGACGCGTACATCCTGGCCGACATCACCCGCGAGGCCGGCCTGCCGGAGGGCGTGCTGTCGATCCTCCCCGCCGACCGCGAGGTCAGCGAGTACCTGGTCGGACACCCGGGGATCGACAAGGTCTCCTTCACGGGCTCGGTGGCGGCGGGCAGGCGCGTGATGGAGGTGGCGTCGCACAATCTCACCCGCGTGACACTGGAGTTGGGCGGCAAGTCGGCGGCGGTCGTCCTGCCGGACGCGGACGTGGCGACGACCGTCGCGGGTGTCGTCCCTGCGGCCTGGATGAACAACGGCCAGGCGTGCGTGGCCCAGACCCGCATCCTCCTGCCGCGCTCGCGCTACGACGAGTTCGCCGAGGCCTTCGCGGCGGCGGCGAGCGCCCTGGTCGTCGGCGACCCGCTGGATGCGGCGACCCAGGTCGGCCCACTCGTCGCCAAGCGCCAGCAGCAGCGCAACCTCGACTACATCCGCATCGGCCAGGAGGAGGGCGCCAAGATCCTCACCGGCGGCGGCCGCCCGCCGGGCCTGGACCGCGGCTGGTACGTCGAGCCGACCCTCTTCGGCGACGTCGACAACTCGATGCGGATAGCGCGGGAGGAGATCTTCGGCCCGGTGATCTGCCTGCTCCCGTACGGCGACGAGTCCGAAGCCCTGAAGATCGCGAACGACTCCGACTACGGGCTGAGCGGCAGCGTGTGGACGGCGGACGTCGGGCACGGCATCGAGGTGGCGCGGCAGGTCCGTACCGGCACGTACTCGGTGAACACCTTCAGCCTCGACATGCTCGGCCCCTTCGGCGGCTACAAGAACTCCGGCCTGGGGCGGGAGTTCGGCCCCGAGGGCTACGGCGAGTACCTCGAACACAAGATGATCCATCTCCCGGCGGGCTGGGAGGGCTGAGCGAATGGGGGTACCTCCCGCGCGAGCGCATTCGAGCGTGGGGGCGGGTGACCGCTGGCACGTCGAGGTCGACCGCTCCGTGTGCATCGGCTCGGCCCAGTGCGTCCACCGGGCGACCGGGGCCTTCCGTCTCGACTCCGCCATGCAGTCCCACCCCGTCGGGCCGGAGACCGACGCCAACGAACGCATCCTGGACGCGGCGGAGAACTGCCCGGTGGAGGCGATCGTGATCACGCTGTTGGGGAGCGGGGAGCCGGTGTTCCCGCCGGAGGAGTAGAGCCCGAAAAAGTACCCTTTCAGGGGTTTCATTCCCGGTCGGATGTTCTATTCTGGGAATTGGCCTACGGGACGAGTGAGGGAGTCCGAACCGGAGTAGCCGATTCTGGCGTGAAGCAGTCAGTCCGCTGGGACCGACGTCGACGGTCCGGGCTGAGAGGCCGGAAGACCGTGGATCGCAAGGTCTGCGACCGGAAGGCGACCTCCACTACCTGACCCGGGTAATGCCGGCGAAGGGAACCCGTCTCGTAGGTCCTTTGTGTGCCGGGGCTACGCTCCTGCGAATGCCGTAGGAACGATCAGGGCGGGGAAGAGTGCGCAAGGCCGAGGCCGGACAGCTGATCAAGCAGGCTCGTGAGGCGTGGGAGGCCGAGGAGTGGCTGCGCGCCGCCGGCCTCTACGAGCAGGTGCTCGCCCACTTCCCGGACGAGAAACCGAGCGCCGACTGGTGGTACGACGCCGCGCTCGCCCACAAGTTCCTGCGGAACTGGGCGAAGGCGTACGAGCTCGGACGCGAGGCGGCCGCCCGGGCCCCGCGCGGCGAGGGTGACCCCGCGCACTGGAACCTGGGCATCGCGGCGACCATCCAGCGCGACTGGGCGACGGCGCGCGACGCCTGGGCCGGCTTCGGCATCGACCTCCCGGCGGGTGAGGGCGAGATCGTGGGCCGCTTCGGCAACGCCTGCGTGCGGCTCGACACCGGCGGTGAGCGCGAGGTCGTGTGGATCGAGCGGCTGTGCCCGACGCGCGGGCGAGTGGTCAACGTACCCGTGACCGGAGGGCGGCGGTACGGCGAGATCGTCGTGCACGACGGCGAGCCGAAGGGGGAGCGGAGCTACGAGGGCGTCACTTACCCCGTCTTCGACGAACTGCTCCTCTTCGAGGCCTCCGAGCTGCCCACCCTGGAGGTGACCGTGGCGGCCGGCGAGGTGGACGACCTGAGGGCCCTGCTCGAGCTGTTCGGCGAGCACGGCTACGGCGCCGAACCCGCCAGCAGCGTCCGCGTGCTCTGCGCCTGCTGCAGCGAGGGCACCCATCAGCAGGAGCGGAGCCTGCCGGCGGGCACCCAGACGGTGTCCCTCGCGGCCCCGGAGGAGGAGGCGCGGCGGCTGCTGGCGCAGTGGGCGGACGGCGCGGTGATCGGGCGGAGCTGGAGCGGGCTGACGGCGATCGGCTGAGCCGGGCCCGTCGGGCGCGGCCAGGCGCTCCGCTGAGACCGGGCCCATGGGCGCGGCTGGGCGCTCCGCCGGCTGTGCCGATGTGCGGCTCCGCGGCGGGGTTGCACATCGGCTGTGACATCGGCCGCGGCAGCGGCGGGGCCCCGCGCCCCTTCAGGGCGCTGCCGAACCGCGGCCGACTTCCTCCGGCCTCCTCAGGACGGTTTTCCGGACGCCGCCGGATCCGTCAGGTCGATCAGCCGGCACACCGTCTCGATGTCGATCTTGACCTGGGCGATGGAGGCGCGGCCCGAGAGCCAGGTGATCAGGGCCGAGTGCCAGGTGTGCTCGATGACGCGGACCGCGGAGAGCTGCTCGGGGGTCGGGTTCTCCAGGCCCATCGCGTCCAGGATGATCACGGTGGTCTGGCGGGAGACCTGGTCCACCTCGGGCGAGACGCTCCGGTCGGCGAACGTCAGCGCACGCACCATCGCGTCGGCCAGATGTGGCTCGCGCTGCAGCGCCCGGAAGGCCCGCATCAGCGTCTCGGCGACCCGCTCGGCCGCCGTCTCACCCTGCGGCGGCTTCTTCCGCAGCGTGCCGTGCATGTGCTCCAACTGGTCCTGCATGGTGGCGACCAGCAGATGGATCTTGGACGGGAAGTAGCGGTAGAGGGTGCCCAGCGCCACCTGCGAGGACTCGGCGACCTCACGCATCTGCACCGCGTCGAAACCACCCCGGCTGGCCAGCTGCGCACTCGCGTGCAGGATGCGCCGACGACGCGCCTCCTGCCGCTCCGTGAGGGGCGGGGAGGCCGGCTGCGAGGTACGTGCTTCCACCTTGGCCACCTTCGCTTGCGCAGGCATGGATCCCGTTCCGTACGTTCCGTGACTATCGGTGAGGGCTGGTGATCGCACCGAGTTTGGCAGGGCCTCCGCCGTGGCGCGAATCACCTGATCCACTGCTCACTGCGCCCCTACCTGCCGGTAGATTCAGAGCCTCCTGGACGATCAAGTCTGAAACTTGTTCTAGATTAGCGTCCCGGCGTAATCTCGCGGGACAGTGCACGCAGAAGGGGGCCCAGAGTGACCGCTGAGGCCAGTCAGGCGGGTCCCCAGGAGGACCTCGCCGCCGACGGCGAGCGACCGCTCCACATCGCGCTCCTCACCTATAAAGGGAACCCGTTCTGCGGCGGACAGGGCGTCTACGTCCGCCATCTCTCGCGCGAGCTGGCCCGCCTCGGCCACCGTGTCGAGGTCATCGGCTCCCAGCCGTACCCCGTCCTCGACGAGGGCGCCGACTACGCCGGCCGCCTGAGCCTGACCGAGCTGCCGAGCCTCGACCTCTACCGCTCGCCGGACCCCTTCCGCACCCCGGGGCGCGACGAGTACCGCGACTGGATCGACGCGCTGGAAGTCGCGACCATGTGGACCGGCGGCTTCCCGGAACCCCTGACGTTCTCCCTCCGCGCCCGCCGCCATCTCCGCGCCCGCCGCGGCGAGTTCGACGTCGTGCACGACAACCAGACGCTCGGATACGGGCTGTTGGGCGATGTGGGCGCCCCCCTGGTGACCACCATCCACCACCCCATCACCGTCGACCGGCAGTTGGAGCTGGACGCCGCCGAGAACTGGCAGCAGCGGTGGGGCAAACGGCGCTGGTACGCCTTCACGCGCATGCAGAAGCGCGTCGCCCGACGTCTGCCCTCGGTCCTCACCGTGTCGGGCACGTCCCGCGCCGAGATCGTGGACCACCTGGGCGTCCGTGAGGACCGTATCCACGTCGTCCACATCGGCGCGGACACGAACCTGTTCTCGCCCAACCCGTCGGTCCCCGTCGTGCCCGGCCGGATCGTGACGACGTCCAGCGCGGACGTCCCGCTCAAGGGCCTGGTGTTCCTCGTCGAGGCACTCGCCAAGGTCCGCACCGAGCACCCCGACGCCCACCTCGTGGTCGTCGGCAAGCGGCCCACCGAGGGCCCCGTCGCCCAGGCCATGGAGCGCTACGGCCTCGAAGGCGCCGTCGAGTTCGTGAAGGGCATCTCGGACGCCGAACTGGTCGACCTCGTCCGCTCGGCGGAGGTCGCCTGCGTGCCGTCCCTGTACGAGGGCTTCTCGCTCCCGGCGGCCGAGGCGATGGCCACGGGGACGCCGCTGGTCGCGACGACCGGCGGCGCGATCCCCGAGGTCGCCGGACGGGACGGGGAGACCTGTCTCGCGGTGCCGCCGGGTGACCCGGGTGCCCTGGCCGCGGGCCTGAGCCGCCTGCTGGGCGACCCGGAGCTGCGGGTACGGCTCGGCCGCGCCGGACGCGAGCGGGTGCTGCGGCACTTCACCTGGGCCCGTGCCGCCGAGGGAACGGTCGCCAGATACCGCGAGGCCATCAGCGGCTCCCCGGCCCCGGCACACAGCGCGGCCGCACCGCCGAAGGCCGTCCTAGACGCCGTAGAAGAACTAGCCGCTTCCCACCCCGAAAGCAGGGCCACGTGCTGACCGTCGACTTCTCCCGGTTCCCGCTCGCCCCGGGCGACCGCGTCCTGGACCTCGGCTGCGGGGCCGGCCGGCACGCGTTCGAGTGCTACCGGCGCGGCGCCCAGGTCGTGGCGCTCGACCAGAACGGCGAGGAGATCCGCGAGGTCGCGAAGTGGTTCGCCGCGATGAAGGAGGCGGGCGAGGCCCCGGCGGGCGCCACCGCCACGGCGATGGAGGGCGACGCACTTGCCCTCCCCTTCCCGGACGAGTCCTTCGACGTCGTGATCATCTCCGAGGTCATGGAGCACATCCCCGACGACAAGGGCGTGCTCGCCGAGATGGTCCGGGTGCTCAAGCCCGGCGGCCGCATCGCCATCACCGTCCCGCGCTACGGCCCCGAGAAGGTCTGCTGGGCGCTGTCCGACGCCTACCACGAGGTCGAGGGCGGCCACATCCGCATCTACAAGGCCGACGAGCTCCTCGCCAAGATCCGCGAGGCGGGCCTGAAGCCCTACGGCACCCACCACGCGCACGCACTCCACTCCCCCTACTGGTGGCTGAAGTGCGCGTTCGGCGTCGACAACGACAAGGCGCTGCCGGTGAAGGCGTACCACAAGCTCCTGGTCTGGGACATCATGAAGAAGCCGCTGGCCACCAGGGTCGCCGAACAGGCCCTCAACCCCCTGATCGGCAAGAGCTTCGTGGCCTACGCGACCAAGCCCCACCTGCCGTCGGTGGACGCCCGGTGACCACTCCCCGGACAGAACACCTCGTCCTGCCCGGGGTCCTCACCGCCGAGCAGGCTGCCGCGACCGTCCGCGGCATCCTCGCCGTACAGCGGGAGGACGGCGCGATCCCGTGGTTCCGGGGACACCACCTGGACCCCTGGGACCACACCGAGGCCGCCATGGCCCTGGACGCGGCGGGCGAGCACGAGGCCGCCGAGCGGGCGTACGAGTGGCTCGCGCGGCACCAGAACAAGGACGGCTCCTGGTACGCGGCCTACGCCGACGGGGACGCCGAAGACATCACCGACCGCGGACGCGAGACGAACTTCGTCGCATACATCGCCGTGGGCGTCTGGCACCACTACCTGTCCACGGGCGACGACACCTTCCTGGACCGCATGTGGCCGTCTGTCTACGCGGCCATCGAGTACGTGCTGCGGCTGCAGCAGCCCGGCGGCCAGATCGGCTGGAAGGGCGAGGACGACGGGACGTTCACCACGGACGCGCTGCTGACGGGCTCCTCCTCCGTCCACCACGCCCTGCGCTGCGCACTCGCCGTCGCCGAACAGCGCGAAGAGCCGCAGCCGGACTGGGAGTTGGCGGTCGGAGCGCTCCGCCACGCGATCCGTCGCCACCCGGAGCGGTTCCTCGACAAGGACCGCTACTCGATGGACTGGTACTACCCGGTGCTGGGCGGTGCGCTGACGGGTACCGAGGCCAAGTCCCGTATGGAGGAGGGCTGGGAGCGCTTCGTCGTCCCCGGCCTCGGCGTGCGCTGCGTCGTCCCCAACCCGTGGGTCACGGGCGGAGAATCGGCCGAACTCGCCCTCACCCTCTGGGCGATGGGCGAGTCCGACCGCGCGCTGGACATCCTCCAGTCGATCCAGCACCTGCGGGACCCGGAGACCGGCCTGTACTGGACGGGCTACGTCTTCGAGGACGAGGCGATCTGGCCGCGCGAGCTGACCACCTGGACGGCGGGATCCCTGCTGCTGGCGGTCGCCGCCCTCGGCGGCCACGAGGCGACCTGCACGGTGTTCGGCGGTGAGCAGCTGCCGAGGGGACTGGATCCGGACTGCTGCGCCTGAGGTCTCAGTTGCGGGACATCCGTCCGGCGATCGCGTGGCCGATGAACAGGTAGACCACGGCTGCCAGGCCGTACCCTGCGATCACGCGGGCCCAGGCCTTGTCGAAGGTGAACAGGTCACGCGACCAGCCGGCCAGCCAGTTGGCCGCGTTGTGGACGAACTGCACCAGGTCGTTGGCACGGTTGGCGTCCAACAGGTACATCAGGATCCACAGGCCCAGTATGAGGGCCATGATGTCGGCGACGATCGCTACGACCGCCCCGGCTCGATTACCGCTGCTGTATCGAGACATACTCTCCGGATTGCCGCCGGATGCTATATGAAACCCGAACGGGTTCCCTCAGGAGTTCAGCTCGGCCAGCACCTGCAACGATTCCCGGTCCGGGGAGAGGGCCAGCAGATCCGTCACCGGCCCCTTGCGCCACAACTCCAGCCTCTCGGCGATCCGTTCACGCGGCCCGACCAACGAGATCTCGTCGGCGAAGGCGTCGGGAACGGCCAGCACGGCCTCCTCGCGCCGCCCGGACAGGAACAGCTCCTGGATGCGCCGGGCCTCCTCCTCGTACCCCATCCTCGCCATCAGATCGGCATGGAAGTTGCGAGCCGCGTGCCCCATTCCGCCGATGTAGAACCCGAGCATGGTCTTCACGGGCAGCAGGCCCTCGCGTACGTCGTCGCAGACCCGGACCTGGGCCATGGGGGCGACGAGGAAGCCGTCGGGGGCATCGGTGAGCGAGGCCTCGTACACCTCGGGGCGGGTCGGCGACCAGTACAGGGGGAGCCAGCCGTCGGCGATACGCGTCGTCTGCGCGATGTTCTTCGGCCCTTCGGCACCGAGGAGGATGGGGAGGTCGCGGCGCAAGGGGTGCGTGATGGACTTGAGTGCCTTGCCCAGGCCGGTGCCGTCCCCGCCGCTGTAGGGGTGGGAGTGGAACCGCCCGTCGAGCACGACCGGCCCTTCGCGCCTGAGCACCTGCCGTACGACGTCCACGTACTCCCGGGTCGCGGTCAGCGGCGACTTCGGGAACGGCCGCCCGTACCACCCCTCCACCACCTGCGGCCCCGACAGCCCCAGCCCGAGCATCATGCGCCCGCCGGAGAGGTGGTCGAGGGTGAGGGCGTGCATGGCGGTGGTGGTCGGGGAGCGGGCGGCCATCTGTGCAACTGCCGTACCCAGCTTGATGGTTGACGTCTGAGCCGCAATCCAGGTCAGGGGAGTGAAGACGTCGGATCCCCACGACTCGGCGGTCCACACGGAGTCGTATCCGAGCCGCTCGGCCTCCTGCGCGAGCGGCACGTGGTCGGGGGAGGGGCCGCGGCCCCAGTAGCCGAGGGCGAGACCGAGTCGCATGACGCCTCCATCAGATAACTGACGGCCAGTCAGATACAGGGCTGGGAGCTGCGACTGTACGACAACGGCCCCCCGCCCGGAAGGGCGAGGGGCCGGTGGTTGCTCGTTCGGCGGGCGTCAGCCGCGCTGGATCCCGGAGGTGTCCTGCAGCACGCCGCGGCGGCCGTCCTGCGTCTGGGCGACCAGGGCCGGGCCGCGCTGCTCGACGGCCAGGTACCAGGTGCCCGGCGCGAGTTCGGCGATCGGCGTGGGCGAACCGTCCTCCGCGAACAGCGGCCGCGGCACCGGCACGGCGAACCAGAACGGCGAGAAGTCCCCGGCCGGCGGCTGCGGGGCCTGCGGCTGCTGTGCCTGCTGCGGCTGGGCGCCATAGGGCTGACCCGGCTGCGGCTGCCCGCCGTAGGGCTGCTGCTGTCCGGCGCCGGGGTAGCCGTAGCCACCGGGGGGCTGGGCGCCGTAGGGCTGGGGGGCGGCGGGCTTGGGGGCGGGGATGAGGGCGGCTTGGAGGGCGGGGACGAGCTGCGAGGCGATCGCGCCGCCGGCGAGGATCAGCGCAGCGATCAAGCCAAGGATGAGGCCGGAGCCTGTGTTATCCGCGTCGATCGTCCACCACAGCAGCGACCACGCGGTCGCGAGCGTCAGGGCGACGCCGATCGGTCCCAATTCCAGGCCCGCGATCTTGCGGGGCTGAGGGAGCAGGCGGGCGACCACGATGAGCGCAGCGCCGACCACGCCGGCCATGTAGGTGCCGAGACCGAGCCCGAGGCTTACGTCCCAGGCGTTCGGGATGTCGGCCTGGCCGCAGAAACTGCCGCTGCAGCTGGCTACGTCGAGAAACGACGCGATGAACAGCAACACCGCTGCCCCGATCACCACGCCGTCGCCTCGTGTGAGGGAGCGGATATTCACTTCAGTCGGTCCTTCGTAAGTCGTCTCGTCGTCGGTAGACCCTATCGTCCGCCCGCTCGACGTGTCCGCCGGGATCAGCCCGCTGATCACGAACCGTGCAGGAAACTCACGATTCCATCAGAAATTCCTTGCGCGGCCTTCTGCCGCCAGGCACCGCTGGTGAGCAGTGCCGCGTCCTTGCTATCGCGCATGTTCCCGCATTCGATGAACACCTTGGGAACCGTTGACAGATTGAGACCGCCCAGGTCCTTACGCGTGACGAGGCCGGTGCCGTCGCCGATGTAGTTGGAGGGCGGTTCTCCCGTGACGCGGACGAAGTTGCCCGCGATGCGCTCGCCGAGGTTGGCGGAGGAGGCGACGATGGGGCGGGTGTCGGCGGCGCCCGCGTGGACGGAGCCGGGAAGGATGACGTGGAAGCCGCGGTTGCCGGCCGCGGAGCCGTCCGCGTGGATGGAGATCGCTGCGTCGGCGTGGGCCTTGTTGCCGATCTGCGCCCGCTGGTCCACGCACGGGCCCCAGGCAGGGGAGTTGCCGTCGTGGGTCAGCTTCACCGTGGCGCCCTGCTTCTCCAACAGGGCCTTCAGGCGGTGGGACACGTCCAGGGTGAACTGGGCTTCCGTGTAGCCCGAGTTGGTGGACGTACCCGTCGTGTCGCACTCCTTCTTGTTCGTGCCGATGTCCACCTTGCGTGCGATCTCGGTGGCGTGCTGGAAGTTGCCGGGGTTGTGGCCCGGGTCGATGACGACGACCTTGCCCTTGAGGGGGCCGGAGGCGGCGGGCGCCGACGAGGTCGGGGAGGCGAGGGTGGGCGCCGGACTGCTCGGGTTCTTGTCGTCGCCGGCCGAGGAGGAGGCGGGAGAGGAGGCGGGCGCGCCGGACGTCGCCGTCGTGGACGTCCGTACGGTCGCCTGGCCTGCCCCGCCGCCGTCGTCCCCGCTGCTGCCCATGGCCTCGTACACCAGCCACCCGAGCAGGGCGCCCGGCACGAGCGCGGCGACCGCCACGGTCACGGGGCTGCGACGGGGACGGCGGGGCTGGGGAGGATCGAAGTCCGGGCCTACGTACGACACGGCTGCCACCCTACGGGGCGTCAGGCCGATCCGCAGGGTGCCTGAGGTCTTGTGCCCACCCTATGCGGTACGGGAATGCTGTACGGGTCCGGTACCTTTCTTCTGTACGGTGTCCTACCGGAGGAGAGTGCGGCACATGTCGATAAGCGCTACCGAAGCCAGGCGGACCCTGTTTCCGCTCATCGAGCGCGTCAACACGGATCACACCCCCGTGAGGATCAGCTCGAAGAGCGGCGATGTCGTGTTGATGTCCGCCGATGACTACGACGCGTGGCAGGAGACCGTCTATCTCCTGCGCTCCCCTGCCAACGCCCGACGCCTCATGGAGGCCGTCGCACGTGACAAGGCGGGTGAGGCGGGCATCGCGAAGTCGATGGATGAGCTCCGCGACTTGGCCGGAGGCGAGGCGTGAGGGGTGTTTCCTTCGACCCGGACGGGTGGGAGGACTTCCTGTACTGGCTTGCCGCCGACCGTAAAACGGCCCGGAGGATCACGCGGCTGATCGGCGAGATCCAGCGCACGCCGTTCGAAGGGATCGGCAAGCCGGAGCCGCTGAAAGGTGAGCTGTCCGGCTACTGGTCTCGGCGGATCGACGACGAACGCCGTCTCGTTTACCGAGCAGACGACAAAGAAGTCAAGATCCTCAAAGCCCGCTATCACTACAGCTGAGGGCGGCGGCCTGGCACGTACGCTCACCGGTTCGCCGCAACACACGCAGCGAACCGGTCACCGAGACCTCCGTGAAGGCGCCGGACTCCAGTGCCCGCAGGTAGACGCGGTACGGCGCCTGGCCGGTGAACTCGTCTTTCGGGTCCGGGAAGACGTCGTGTATGAGGAGCAGTCCGCCTTCGGCCACATGGGGGGCCCAGCCCTCGTAGTCGGCGGTGGCGTGCTCGTCGGTGTGGCCGCCGTCGATGAAGACCAGGCCGAGGGGCGAGTTCCAGAACTTGGCGATCTGCGGCGAGCGGCCCACCAGCGCCACCACGTGCTCCTCCAGACCGGCCCGGTACAGCGTCCGCCGGAACGTCGGCAGCGTGTCCATCAGCCCGATCTCCGGGTCGACCGTCTCCGGATCGTGGTAGTCCCACCCCGGCTGCTGCTCCTCGCTGCCGCGGTGGTGGTCGAGGGTCAGCGCGGTGACACCGCTCTCGCGGGCGGCGTCGGCGAGCAGAATCGCGGAGCGCCCACAGTACGTACCGACCTCCAGCAGGGGCAGCCCCAGCGCGCCCGCCTCGACGGCGGCGGCGTACAGCGCCAGCCCCTCGTCGACGGGCATGAACCCCTTCGCCGCCTCGAACGCGGCCAGGATCTCCGGCTTGGGTGCCGCGGCCATGGGGTTCCTCCCGGTCGTACGTACGTCTGCGGCCCCCATGCTGCCGCACCCCCGGTCACTGATTCGACCGGGGGTGCGGCACGGCTTTTGGCTTTCAGGGGCGCGGGGAACTGCGCGACAAGCCACAACGAACCCGCAGACGCCCGGCGGCCCACCGTGGCATCCCACTAGGCGCTAAGCGGTCACTGCCTCGCCGGGCAACGAAAGATCCACGTCCACTGCCCCGTCCTCACCGGAGTGCGTCGCAGAAGAAGCAAGCGGCCCGTGCCCCGAAGCCCGTGCGGCCAGCACATACGCCCCCTGCGCCGGCACGGCCAGTGCGTAGCTGCCGTCCTCCTCGGACAACGTCGCCCCCGCCTGCCGGCCACGCCGGTCGATCAGCGTGACCTTCGCCCGGGCCACCGGAACGCCGTCGGCACCGAGCACCCGGCCACGGAAACCGCGCAAGACTTCCTCCGCCCGCTCCACGACGGCGTCGTCCTCCTCGCTGCTCGCGCGCAGCTGCGGCGCCCGGTTCGGCTTGGGCAGGAACAGGGCCATCAGCAGACCGACGGCGACCGCGCCGGTCGCGATCAGGAAGGAGACGCGGAAGCCGTGCATGGTCGGGATCGCCACGCCGCCGACGTTGTTCGCGGTGTTGGCCAGCACCATGCCGATGACGGCGCTCGACACGGACGTACCGATCGAGCGCATCAGCGTGTTGAGGCCGTTCGCCGCACCCGTCTCCGACGCCGGGACGGCGCCGACGATCAGCGCGGGCAGGGACGAGTACGCGAGGCCGATGCCCGCGCCGAGCACCACCGCGATGACCAGGCTCTGCCACGCCGCGCTCATCAGGCCGAGCCCGGCGCCGTAGCCGATCGCGATGATCAGCATGCCGAGGATCAGGGTGACCTTGGGGCCGTACTTCGCGGACAGGCGGGCGTAGACCGGCGCCGTGAACATCATCGTCAGGCCGAGCGGCGCCACCAGCAGGCCCGCGACGACCATCGACTGGCCGAGGCCGTAGCCGGTCGCCTTCGGGAGCTGGAGCAGCTGGGGAAGGACGAGGGAGACGACGTAGAAGGAGACACCGACCATGATCGAGGCGAGGTTGGTGAAGAGGACCGCCGGGCGGGCCGTCGTCCGCAGGTCCACCAGCGGCGCGGCCACGCGCAGCTCCATCACGCCCCACAGGACCAGTACGACGGCCGACGCGCCGAACAGGCCGAGCGTGGTGCCGGAGGTCCAGCCCCAGTCGCTGCCCTTGGTGATCGGCAGGAGGAAGAGGACCAGACCGGCCGAGAGGCCGAGTGCGCCGAGCACGTCGAAGGAGCCCTCGGCGCGCATCGGGGACTCCGGTACGACGAGGAGGGTGAGGAGGATCGAGAGGGCGCCGAGGCCCGCGGCGCCGTAGAAGAGGGCGTGCCAGTCCGCGTGCTGGGCGATCAGGGCCGCGAGGGGGAGGGCGAGGCCGCCGCCGACGCCGATGGAGGAGCTCATCAGGGCCATCGCCGAGCCGAGCTTTTCGCGGGGCAGCATGTCGCGCATCAGGCCGATGCCGAGCGGGATGGCGCCCATGGCGAAGCCCTGGAGCGTACGGCCGGCGATCATTGTGAGCAGTTCGCTGGTGAGGGCGCTGATCAGAGCGCCGACCACCATCACGGCGAGGCTGAGGATCAGCATGCGCCGCTTGCCGTAGAGGTCGCCGAGGCGGCCCATGATCGGGGTGGCGACGGCTCCCGAGAGAAGCGTCGAGGTCAGGACCCAGGTGGCGTTGCTGGGTGCGGTGTCCAGCAGCTGCGGCAGGTCCTTGATGACCGGGACGAGCAGGGTCTGCATCACCGCGACAACGATGCCCGCGAAGGCGAGTACCGGGACCACGGCCCCGCTCGCCCGCCGGGCGGGCTGTTCGGTCGTCGTGTGCGTCATTGAGTGAGGCCTCCAGGCCGTACGAGATGAAGAGCTGTGCGAGATAAGTGCTGGGTAAACCTCGTATGCACAGGCAACTATTCCGTTGCTTCGGGTCTCTAATGAATTCTTGACCCGGTCATGGGAATCTGATCAGCCGTCAGGCCTGGCGGGTTGGTGGAACGTGTTCTAGTCTCGCGCGCCATGAAGGCATACCGCACCGCCACGAAGGCTTACGTCGTCGGGGTCGGGATGACCCGGTTCGAGAAGCCCGAGACCCGTGACTGGCAGTACTGGGACATGGTGCGGGAGGCCGGTGGTGCCGCCCTGGCCGATGCGGGGATCTCGTACGGCGATGTGGAACAGGTTCCCGTCGGGTACTGCTTCCAGCCCTCGACCGCCGGGCAGCGCGCCGCGTATGAGCTGGGTCTCACCGGCGTCCCCGTCTACAACGTCAACAACAACTGCGCGACCGGCTCGACCGCCCTGATGCTGGCCCGGCAGCTCGTCGAGGGCGGGGCCGCCGACTGCGTACTGGCGCTGGGCTTCGAGAAGATGAAGAAGGGGGCGCTGGGCGGGGGTGCCGACGGGGGGGCCCGCGGCGGAGCCGCTAATGACTGGAGCGCGACATCCCCGGTGGCGAAGCACTACGGCATCATGGCCGCCCGCCATGGCTTCGAGATGACCCCGCCCACCGCCCAGATCTTCGGCGACGCGGCCCGTGAGCACATGGAGCAGTACGGCACGACCGAGGCGCAGCTCGCCGCCGTGGCCGCCAAGAACCACCGGCACTCGGCGCACAATCCGTACGCGCAGTTCCGGGACGTGTACGAGGTGGACGACATCCTTGCCGCGCGCACGGTCCACCGGCCGCTGACCAAGCTGCAGTGCTCACCGACGTCGGACGGCGCGGCGGCCGCGGTCGTGGTGTCGGAACGGTTCGTGGAGCGGCGGGAGCTGGGCGGGAGAGCGGTCGAGATCGTGGCGCAGGCGATGACGACCGACACGGAGGAGTCCTTCGCGTCCGGCTCGTGCATCGACGTCGTGGGGCAGCCGATGTCCAGGGAGGCGGCACGGCAGGTCTACGAGCGGGCCGGGCTCGGGATCGGCGACGTGGACGTCGTAGAGCTGCACGACTGTTTCTCCGTCAACGAGCTGCTGACGTACGAGGCGCTCGGGATGTGCGGGGAGGGGGAGTCCGGGAAGCTCGTCGAGTCGGGGGCGACGACCTATGGGGGGCGGTGGGTGGTGAACCCGTCCGGCGGGCTGATCTCCAAGGGGCATCCGCTGGGGGCGACCGGGATTGCCCAAGTGGCCGAGCTGGTGTGGCAGTTGAGGGGTGAGGCGGGGGAGCGGCAGGTGCCGGGCGCGCAGGTCGGGCTCGCGCACAACATCGGGCTGGGCGGGGCGGCGGTGGTGACGCTCGTGCGGGCGGTGTAGGTCCTGCGAACTACGTCCGGGTCCGGCGAAATCCCGATGCAAGGAGCGTAACCCGGTTGAGAGCATGACAGGCATGCTGGAAGCCGCTGATGCCACCCGGGCCTCGTCCCGCCGGACCACTCCTCCCACCTGGCTGGTCGTGGCGCTTGCCTGCGCCGGGCAGTTCCTGGTGGTGCTCGATATATCGGTCGTCAATGTGGCGCTCCCGTCGATGCGGGCCGACCTGGGGCTGAGCCCGCAGGGGCTGCAGTGGGTGGTGAACGCGTACACGATCGCCTTCGCCGGGTTCATGCTGCTCGGCGGGCGGGCCGGGGACCTGTACGGGCGCAAGCGGATGTTCCTGGTCGGGCTTGCCCTGTTCACTGCTGCCTCGCTCGGTGGCGGGCTGGCGCAGGAGGGCGGTCAACTGCTGGTCGCGCGTGCCGTGCAGGGGCTGGGGGCGGCGGTGCTCGCGCCCTCGACGCTGACCATTCTCACGTCGGCCGTTCCGGAGGGGGCCGCGCGGGCGCGGGCGATCGCGACCTGGACCGCGGTGGGGGCCGGTGGTGGAGCGGCCGGCGGGCTGGTCGGCGGGGCTCTGGTGGACGAGCTGTCGTGGCGGTGGGTGCTGCTGATCAACGTGCCGGTCGGGGCGCTGGTGCTTGCCGGCTCGATGCGGTGGCTGGTGGAGAGCCGGAACGGGGACGGGCGGCGGCTCGACCTGCCGGGTGCGCTGCTGGTGACGGCGGGGCTCGGAACGCTGGCGTACGGGATCTCGCAGACGGAGGCGGAGGGGTGGACGGCGGTGGCCACGGTCGTGCCGCTGGCCGCCGGGCCGGCTCTGATCGCGCTGTTCCTGGTCGTGGAGGCGCGTACGGCGGCGCCGTTGATGCCGCTGGGGTTGTTCCGGGTGCGGGCCGTGTCGTCGGCGAACGCGGCGATGTTCGTGAACGGGTCCGCGATGTTCTGCATGTGGTTCTTCATGACGCTGTACGCGCAGAACGTACTCGGCTATACGCCGCTGGAGGCCGGGCTGGCGCTGGTGCCGAGTTCCCTGGCGGTGCTGCTCGGGTCCAAGTCGGCGCCCCGTTTCCTGCCGGTGTTCGGCGCGCGGAACGTGGCCGTGTTCGGGACTCTCCTGGCTGCGGTGGGCTTCGCCTGGCAGTCGATGATGACGCCGCAGGGCGACTATCTGACCGAGATCATGTTCCCGGGGATCCTGATGATGCTGGGGGCGGGCCTCACGGCGACCCCGCTCGCCGCGCTCGCCACGTCCGGGGCGGCTCCCGGGGAGGCCGGGCTGGTGTCGGGGGTGGTCAACACCTCGCGCACGATGGGCGGTTCGCTGGGGCTCGCGGTGATGTCGACGATCGCGGCGACGCGCACGGCGGGCAGCGGTACGCCGGGGGCGCTCACGGAGGGGTACGCGCTGGTGTTCAGGACGGGCACTGGGGTGCTGCTCGCGGGGGCGGTGCTGATGCTGGTGTGGCTGCCGCGGACAATTTCGAAGAGTTCTGCAGGGTGAGGCAACGGTCCGGGCTGCTCATGGACTCCTTTGTACATCTAGGAGGTGCCCATGGGGGATCGCAAGGAAGCTCGGGACAAGGAGTTCCAGAGCTTTGTCACCGGCCGCTGGCCGCGGCTGCTGCGCACGGCATTTCTCCTCACGGGGGAACAGCACGCCGCGGAGGACCTGGTCCAGTCGACGCTCGAGCAGGTCTACGTGGCCTGGCGCCGGGTCGGCTCGGCGGACGACCCGGAGGCGTATGTACGGCGCGTGATGATCAACGCCCATGCGCGCAAACACCGCAGAAAACTGCGGGAGTTCCTGGCGCCGAAGGACGACTCGGGGCTGGTGCGCGAGGTCGCCGACACGGGTGACCACATCGCCCAGGCCGACGACCGGGGCGTCCTGCTGAAGGCGCTCGCCCAGCTGCCGTTGCGGCAGCGGGAGGCGGTGGTCCTGCGGTACTGGGAGGACCTCACCGAGACACAGACGGCGGAGGCGATGGGCTGTTCCGTCGGCGCGGTGAAGAGCAACGCGGCCAAGGGGATCGCGAAACTCCGCGCCATACCGGGACTGGCGGACATGGTGACAAGTGGGGGAGGGCGTAAGTGATGAGCGCGGACCGGGAGACGAACCACGACATGACGAACACCGACATCGCCCTGCTGCTCGCCGACGCGGCGGACGGGGTCGAGATCGGTATAGCCCCCACCCAGGCGGTGATCCGCGGTGGACGGCGGCGCAGGGCCCGGCGCTGGGCGGTGGCCACGGCGGCGGCACTGGCGATCGTCGGCTCCACTGGGACGCTGGCGCTTGCGGGGCTGCCGGGTGACGGGGACGGGCATCGGGGGGCGCAGGTGGCGACGCATCCGCCGACGACGACCGCGACGCCGAAGCTCGACGAGCCGCAGGGGACGATGCTGGCGAGCGGTAGCGAGGACGGACAGGACTGGGAGGTCTCCGTCGACGTGTGGGCCGCGCCGCGCAATGCGGAAGAAGCGCAGACCCAGTTGACCGCCATGACTGAGTACGGGGAATTCCCCGGCGAAGTCCGCAAGGCCTCCGACCTGATCGGCAAGAGCACCTACTTCGTGGAGAGGCGCTATGGGGACCAGCGGTCGCTGGTGACCTGGGGCACGCGTGCCAAGGGGGACGGGCAGTCGGGCACGGATCTGATGTCCGGCTCGGTCCGGTTGCAGCCCGCTTCCCAGGATCCCGTGCGCCTAGTGGTCGGGCGGGTTGCCAAGAGCGCCCAGGAGGTCACTTGCAACTGGAAGGACGGTACGAGCACCAAGGTCCACAAGGTTGCGGCGAACGTCTACGTCAACAACGGCCTCCCGCAGGGCATCCGACCCGCCGACGGCTCCCCGGACAACTGGTTCGTGTGCCTGGCGCCGAAGGGCACGGGCTTCAAGTCGGTGTTCGTGACGAAGTAGTCGAGGTGGTCAAAGTAGTGGGGGCCGGGGTGAAGGTCACAGCCACCCCTGCTGACGAGCCTCCCGCATCGCCTCCATGCGGTTGCGGGTGCCCGTCTTGCCGATGGCGGACGAGAGGTAGTTGCGGACCGTCGACTCGGACAGGTGCAGCTTGGCGGCGATGTCGGCGACCGTCGCACCGTCCACGGACGCCTTGAGGACGTCGCACTCGCGGGCGGTGAGGGGGCTCGGCCCGGCGCTGAGCGCGGCGGCGGCGAGCGCGGGGTCGATCACGGTCTCGCCGGTCAGCACCCGGCGGATCGAGGCCGCCAACTCCTCGACGGGGCCGTCCTTCACGAGGAAGCCGGCCGCTCCGGCCTCCATCGCGCGGCGAAGATAGCCGGGCCGCCCGAAGGTGGTGAGGATCAGCACCCGGCAGTCCGGGACCTGCTTGCGCAGCTCGGCCGCCGCGTCCAGGCCGCTCATGCCCGGCAGCTCGATGTCCAGCAGGGCCACGTCGGGCCGGTGGGTGAGCGCGGCGTCCACGATCGCGTCGCCCGCCGCGACCTGGGCGACGACCTCCAGGTCCTCCTCCAGGCCGAGCAGCAGGGCGAGCGCGCCCCGCATCATTCCCTGGTCCTCGGCGAGCAGGACCCGCACGTTCTTCGACGGCCGGTGATCCCGGGGCATCTCGTTCACGGTCCAAGAGTAGGGCGCGGACGCCACCGCGGCCCGATTAAAGGCTCGTCTAAAGACTTGTCATTGTTCCGTTCCGCGAGTCTTGACGGCCTCCAACTTCGGCCCAACAATCGCGTCTGCATTGGGAGTTCGCCTTTGCAATTCCTGTGCGTGCGTCCCCACCCGCAATTGTTCGGCATTTCGATCGTTGAAATAGGTTCGGTATTTCGGTCGAACAGTGTTCGGCATGTCGGACATGAAGGAGGCTCCACCTTGTTCTCCAGGTTCTCCAGACTCAGAACCGCGGCCCTGGCCGCGCTCTCCGCGCTTGTCACGGTCCTGGCGCTCGCGGCCGGCGTGCCGCAGGCGCAGGCGGCGGGCTCGCTGCCCTGCGACATCTACGCCGCCGCGGGCACCCCCTGCGTCGCCGCGCACAGCCTCGTCAGGGCGCTCTACTCGTCGTACAACGGCTCGCTCTACCAGGTGCAGCGGGCCTCGGACGGCGCCACCGCGAACATCGGGCTGCTGGCCGCCGGAGGGTATGCCAACGCGGCCGCCCAGGACTCCTTCTGTTCGGGCACCACCTGCATCATCACCAAGATCTACGACCAGTCCTCGCGCCACAACGACCTGACGGTCGAGGGGGCCGGCGGGGCCGGCGCGGCCGATGTCGGCGCACCTGCCGACGCCCTGCCGGTGACCGTCGGCGGGCACCAGGTCTACGGCCTCGAGATCTCGGCCGGCATGGGCTACCGGGACAACTCCACCTCCGGTGTCGCCGTCAACGGGCAGGCCGAGGGGATGTACATGGTGACCTCCGGCACCCACGTCAACGGCAGGTGCTGCTTCGACTACGGCAACGCCGAGACGAACAACAAGGACACCGGCAACGGCCACATGGACGCCATCAACTTCGGCACCGAGTGCTGGTTCTCCCCGTGCTACGGCGGCGGCCCCTGGGTGCAGGCAGACCTGGAGAACGGCCTCTTCCAGTCGGACTCCGGCTACAGCAAGAACACCTCGAACACCGGCACCGGGCCTATGCCCTTCGTGACGGCTTTGCTGAAGAACAACGGGCAGGACCATTTCGCGCTGAAGTACGGCAATGCCCAATCGGGCGGCCTCACCACCACCTATTCCCGCGGTGAACCCACCACCAGCGGCTACTCGCCCATGCACCAGGAGGGCGCGATCGTCCTCGGCACCGGCGGCGACAACAGCAACGGCTCCATCGGGTCCTTCTTCGAGGGCGTCATGACCTCCGGCATCCCCACCGACGCCGCCGACAACTCGGTGCAGGCGAACATCGTCTCCGTCGGCTACGGCGGTGCGACCGGCTCCTCCGGTTCGCTGACCCCCGGTTCGGAGATCTCCCTGCGCGCGACGACCTCGTGCTGCACGGGCGACTACATCCGCCACCAGAACAACGCGGCGGTCATCTCCCCGATCACCTCGAGCAGTTCGACGCTCGACAAGAACGACGCCACCTGGATCGTCCGCCGGGGCCTGGCCGGCAGCTCCTGCGTCTCCTTCGAGTCGCGCAACTACCCCGGTGACTTCCTGCGCCACTACAACTACCAGCTGCTGCGGCAACCCATGGACGGCACAGCGCAGTTCAGATCCGACGCGACCTTCTGCCCGACGACCGGCAAGAGCGGCACCGGGACCTCGTTCGCCTCGTACAACTATCCGACCAAGTTCCTCCGCCACTACAACTTCAACGTCTACATAGCGAGCAACGGCGGCTCCAACACCTGGGACAGCTCCACGTCCTGGACCAACGACGTGAGCTGGGTCGTCAGCACGCCCTGGGCGCCGTAGCCGCCACGGGTTCGGACGCGTCGCCGGCCTCCACGGGGAGTTCGGCGGTGACGGTGAAACCGCCTCGCGGCGACGGGCCGGCCCGCAAGGAGCCTCCGGCCGCCGCGAGGCGTTCCGTCAGTCCCTTGAGGCCGGTGCCGCCGATGCCGGGCAAGGACGGGGAGGGGGCCGTGGAAGGGGCGCCCTCCCCGTTGTCCGCGACCGTGAGGCTGACGCGTTCGGGGCCGCTGTGCACGGTGATCTCGCAGCGCGTGGCGCCGGCGTGCCGCAGGACGTTCGTGACCGCCTCCCGCACCACCCAGCCCAGCAGTGCCTCGGTCTGCGGGGCGAGGGGCGCGCCCGAGCGGAGGACCACCGGTTCGACGGCCGCCGCGGACAGGGCCGAGCGGGCCCGGTCCAGTTCGGTGGCGAGGCTGCCCTCGCGGTAGCCGGTCACGGCCTCGCGGATCTCCGTCAGCGCCTGGCGGCCGACGGACTCGATGTCGCCGATCTGGGTGAGCGCGGCGTCCAGGTTCCGCGGGGCCAGCCGCCGGGCCGCCTCCGACTTCACCACGATCACCGACAGGGTGTGCCCGAGCAGGTCGTGCAGGTCGCGGGAGAAGCGCAGGCGCTCCTTCTCGACGGCCTGATGCGCCAACTGCTCGCGGGCGGCGCGCAGTTCCCGTACGGCCTCGGAGAGGGACAGGATCGCCGCCGTCACCATGGTCGAGATCCAGGTGGCGTAAGCGATGTTGAGGCCGTTCCAGCCGTCGCGGGCGGCGCAGACCGCCCCGGCGAGCAGGGCGACGCCGGTGCCGGCCCAGCGCAGGTGTTCGCCCCGCAGCGCCGCGCCCGTCGCCAGGCCCAGCAGGGGGAAGAACAGCAGCCAGCTGTCGCCGTAGCCGCCGGCGAGACCGCATGTGATCGCGGCCATCAGGGCCAGCGCCACCCGCGTGGCGACCGCCTGCCGCTTCTCCTTCACGAAGGCTCGGGTCGCCACGTAGATGTAGAGGGAGTTGAAGGCGAGCAGCCCCAGGCCGCCGATCCACGGGTTGGGGGTCTTGCCCTGGAAGAGGTTGGAGAAGGCCCCCATCCCCATCAGCAGCCAGGGCAAGAGGGAGAAGGCGGTCGGCGGCGGACCTGGGTGCTCGGGTACCTCGGCGCCGGTGCGGCGCGCCTCCTTCTGTGCGTCCCTGAAGGCCCGCATGTCCGCGCGCCACCGCTCCCGCGCCACCCGCCATTCGCGCATCTGGCAGCGGACCCCACGCATCCAGAACATCTCTCGCTCCCCCGTTCAGGCGGTCCGTCCGGACCGCCGGTACGACAGCACAGCGTACGAACCGAAGGCCAGCAGCCAGAGGGTCAGCACCGCGATTGCGCCGAGAGCCGGTGAACGGCCCTCCGCCGCCGAGGTGCCGAGCTGGGCGAAGCGATAGGTGGGCGTGTACGCCGACAGTGTGCGCAGCCAGTCCGGGAACAGGGTGACGGGGAACCACAGGCCGCCGAGGACCGCGAGGCCCAGGTTGCACGCCATGTTCGTCACGCCGGTGGTCTGCCCGGTCAGCCGGTAGCCGTTGCCCAGGCCCAGCAGGGTGAAGGGCAGCGAGCCCAGCCACAGCAGCGCCGCGACCGCCGCCCACTGCCAGGCCTCCAGCCGTACGCCGTTGACCAGGCCGCCCGCTGCGAGCACCGCGAGGATGGCGGGCAGCACCGTCACCGAGCCGGTCAGCGTCCGGCCGACGACGACCTGGCGCGGGGTCATCGGAGTCACCCGAAGCTGCCGCAGCCAGCCGATCGCCCGGTCCTCGGCGACCCCGCCGCCGGTGTTGAGGGCGCAGCCGACGGCGCCGTAGCCCGCCATGCCGACCATCGCCCCCGTCTTCCAACTCCCGTCGTCTGCACCGAGGTTGGTGAACAGTAGATACATCAGCACCGGCATCGCGATCCCGCCGATCACAAAACCCGCGTCGCGCAGGGTCCGGCGCACTTCGAGCCGCAGATAGTCCAGCATCACGCCGCCTCCGTCACACGTGCGGTGAGGGCCAGGAACGCGTCGTCGAGCGAGGCGGGCGCGACCTCCAGGCGGCGTATCGCACCCAGTTCGGCCAGCGCGACCACCGTCGCGTCCGGGTCGTCGGTGCGCAACCGTGCCCGTTCGCCGCGCACCTCCACCGACCGCACGCCCGGCAGCAGCTCCAGGCCCTCCGTGCCCTGCCCCGCGAGGTCGAAGGCGACCAGGCTGCCGCCCACCGACCGCTTGAGCTGCTCGCCGGTGCCGTCCGCGACGATCCGGCCCTCGTCGATGACGAGGATGCGGTCGGCATGCGCGTCCGCCTCCTCCAGATGGTGGGTGGAGAACAGCACGGTGTGGCCGAGACGGGCGTACGAGCGCATCGACGCCCAGAAGGCGTGCCGCGCCTCCACGTCCAGCGCGGCGGTCGGCTCGTCCAGGACGATCAACGAGGGATTCCCGGCGAGGGCCACGGCGAACCGCACGCGCTGCGTCTGACCGCCGGACAGCCGGTCCACCCGGCGCCCCGCCAGCTCGGTGATCCCGGCCAGCTGCAGGGCACGCGCGACGGGCATCGGGTCCGGGTAGCGGCCGGCCACGAAGGACACGAGTTCCCGCACGGTGACCCGGGGCACCGCGCGCCCCTCCTGCAACATGGCGCCGATCCGCCCGGCGCGCACCGACTGCTCCGGGGGAGCGCCGAAGACCCGCACGGTGCCCTCGTCGGGCTCGTTCAGGCCGAGCAGCAGGGAGATCGTCGTCGACTTGCCGGCGCCGTTGCGGCCGAGCAGGGCCACGGTTTCGCCCTGCGACATCTCCAGGTCCACGCCCTGCAGGGCGCGCACGCCGCCGAAGGTCTTGACCGCCCCCGTGAAGGACACGGCGGGCGGCGCCCCGGCCGTCCTCCCGCTCGTCGTCCCTGTCGTCTTCGTCATGCCTACGACGCTACGGAGACCAGGCTCCCGCCCGGCAGATGCTCTTGTACGGACTCCGGCAGGACAAATGTCACGGCCGGCCGCGCACACAGCTGACACAGTGTCAGGAGCCTTCACAAGTGCGGAGCGCTGGGCTATACAGAGGGCGCCGGACTGGAACGCGTTCTAGATCGGTACTCGTGACGACCTCGGTCGCGGCCGACGGTGCGGACGGCCGCGCCGAGGTCTTGAACCATCCGAGCCACCAGGAGCCGTATGCCCATCGACGCAGCGAAGGCCCTCGCCGCCGAACCCCGGTCCGGCGAGATCACCTGGGACCGCAAGGACGTCCAGCTCTACCACCTGGGCATCGGGGCAGGCATCCCGGCGACCGATCCCGACGAGCTGCGCTACACCCTGGAGTCCCGGCTGCACGTCCTGCCGAGCTTCGCCACCGTCGCGGGCAACGGCTCGCCCGGGGTGATCAGCGGCCTGTCCATGCCCGGCGTCGACGTGGACCTGGCCCGCGTCCTGCACGGCGGCCAGTTGCTCACCCTGCACCGCCCGATCCCCGTCGAGGGCACCGCGACCGCAACCGGCCGTATCGCCGCCGTGTACGACAAGGGCAAGGCGGCCGTCCTCGTCATGCGCACCGAGGTGGCCGACGCCGACGGCCCCCTGTGGACCAACGACGCCCAGATCTTCGTACGCGGAGAGGGCGGCTGGGGCGGCGACCGCGGCCCCTCCACCCGACTGGACCCGCCCACCGGCGACCCCGACCGCACCGTCGAGCGCCCCATCCGCGAGGACCAGGCCCTGCTCTACCGCCTCTCCGGCGACTGGAACCCGCTGCACGCCGACCCCGACTTCGCCAAGACCGCCGGGTTCGAACGGCCCATCCTGCACGGGCTGTGCACCTACGGCATGACGCTCAAGGCGGTCGTCGACACGCTGCTCGGCGGGGACGTGACCCGGGTGCGGTCGTACGCCACCCGGTTCGCGGGCGTCGTGTTCCCGGGGGAGACGCTGCGCATCCGGATGTGGCAGTCGCCGGAGTCCGTCAGGGTCGCCGTGAGCGCCGTCGAGCGGGACGACGCGCCCGTTCTCGCCGACACGATCGTCGAACACTCTTGATCCAGCAGGCAGTTGAAGCAGGCAGTTGAGGGGAGCCCGCACCATGCGCGCAGCCGTACTGCACGAGATCGGCCAGGACAAACTAGAGGTCTTCGAGGATGTCGAGGCGACGGGCTTCGGGCCCGGCAAGGTGAGGATCCGGGTGCGGGCCACCGGGCTGTGCCACTCGGACCTGTCGGCGATGAGCGGGGTGCTGCCGCAGCCGGCGCCGTTCGTGCCCGGGCACGAGGGCGCGGGCGAGATAGTGGAAGTCGGCGAAGGCGTCAGCCATGTGAAGGCGGGCGACCGGGTCGTGGTCTGCTGGCTGCCCGCCTGTGGCGCCTGTCCGGCGTGCAAGCGCGGGCAGACCGAGCTGTGCCTGGCCGGGTTCATGAACGCGGGCACCCCCAACTTCCGCCGCCCCGGCGGCGACGTCTTCGGCTTCGCGGGCACCGGCACCTTCGCCGAGGAGGTCGTCGTGGACGCGGGCTGTGCGGTGCCGATCCCGGACGACGTGCCCTTCGACATCGCCGCGCTGATCGGCTGCGGGGTCACGACCGGTCTGGGCGCCGCGCTCAACACCGCCGACGTGGAGGCCGGTTCGTCGGTCGCGGTCATCGGCTGCGGCGGCGTCGGCATCTCCGCGATCCAGGGGGCGCGGCTCAAGGGGGCCGCCGAGATCGTCGCCGTCGACCCGGTCGCCTCGCGCCGCGAGTCCGCCCTCAAGTTCGGCGCCACGAAGGCGGTCTCGCCGGACGAGCTGGCCGACGCCAAGCAGAACGTCACCGGCGGCGAGGGCTTCGACTACGTCTTCGAGGTCGTCGGCAAGTCGGCCACCGCCCGCACGGCGTACGAGAACACGCGGCGCGGCGGCACGCTCGTCGTCGTCGGCGCGGGCGCCCTGGACGACTTCCTGCAGCTCAACATGTTCGAGCTGTTCTTCGACGAGAAGCGGATCCTGCCGTCGATGTACGGCGGCGGCGACGTCCTGCGCTCCTACGAGCGGACCATCGCCCTGTGGCGGGCGGGCCGCGTCGACCTGGAGGGCCTGATCACGCACCGGGTGCCGCTGAGCGAGATCAACGAGGCGCTGGACCAGATGCGGACGGGCACGGCGCTGCGCACGTGCATCGAGATCTGACGGGGGTGCCTGTGTCGCTGTCACAGGAAGGGCCACTGGAAGGGCCACTGGAGGGGCTGTCCGCCGTCGTCACCGGTGCCGGTCGCGGCCTGGGCCGGGCCGAGGCGCTGGAACTCGCCCGGCTCGGCGCCGCCGTCGTCGTCAACGACTTCGGGCAGCCGGGCCGGGACGGCTCGGGGGAGGCCTCGGCGGGCCCCGCCGAAGAGGTCGCCGCCGAGATCCGCGCGGCGGGCGGCAGGGCGCTGGCCCACACCGGGGACGTCGCCGACTTCCAACAGGCCCGAGAGCTGGTGCAGTTGGCGATCGACGAGTTCGGCAAGCTGGACATCCTCGTCAACAACGCGGGCATCCTGCGCGACCGCATGGTCTTCTCCATGACCGAGGGCGAGTGGGACGCGGTGATCCGCGTCCATCTCAAGGGCCACTTCAACACCACCCACTTCGCGGCCGCGCACTGGCGCGAGCGCTCCAAAGCGGTGGGCGGTCCGGTCTACGGGCGGATCGTGAACACCTCCTCCGAGGCCTTCCTGGCGGGCTCGGCCGGGCAGCCCAACTACGCGGCCGCGAAAGGCGGAATCGTCGGCCTGACCACCTCCACCGCCCTCGCTCTCGCCAAGTACGGCGTCACGGCCAACGCGATCTGCCCGCGCGCCCGCACCCGGATGACCGAGGACGTCTTCGCCGGCTTCGAGCAGCCGGCCGACGGCCTCGACCCGCTCGCCCCCGAGCATGTCGCCCCGCTCGTCGGCTACCTGTCCTCGCCCGCCGCGGCCCGCGTCAACGGCCAGCTGCTCGTCGTGCACGGCGGCATGGTGGCCGTCGTCGAACGGCCGCGGGTGCAGGCAAAGTTCGACAGCAAGCAGGACACCTTCACCTACGACGAACTGGACGCCGTACTCACCCCGCACTACGCGGACCGGCCGCCGGGGGAGACGTTCGCGGCGGCGGAAGTCCTGGGACTCAAGCGGGCGTAGAGAAGAGATACGCCGGTACTCAAGTGGGCGTAGAGATACGGCCGGGACCCAAGCGGGCGTAGACATACGGAAGGGGCCCGCACGTCAGTCGACGTGCGGGCCCCTTCCTCGCTTACCCTCAGGCAGCCGCTTCGCTGTCCTCGGCCGGCTTGCGGTGCCGGCCGCGAGGGGCCGTGTCACCGTCCTGGGCCGAACCCGGACCCCGGTGCCGGCCGTGACCGGCGTCTTCCTGGTCCTCGGCGGACAGCGGCTGCATGGTGCTTGTGTTGCTCATCGAAGGATTCACCCCGTCAACATGATCTTTCAAACAGCCGGGCGAGTTTAACCGGCCACCCTCCGTGCGAATCCAGACGGGCACGCCCTTCGGCACTACTTCGTTACAAGACGTCCCAAGGGCGCTTGCTGCAAGGGCACGGGACGCGGTGCGACGGGCTCCGGAGGATCCGGCTGCGACGGCTCGCCCGGCGGCGTCGGGGACGAACTCCCGTCCGCCGCTCGGCCGGCCGCGCCGCCCCGCACCGGATCCTCCGGGCCCGCGCCCCCCGATCCCCCTTCATCCCCCGTCTCCCCCGTCTCCCCCGAGGGCGCCGCCACCTGCGCCACGCCGCACGGCACCTCGGCCGTGGCGTACGGCAGTTGGAGCACCCCGTCCCTGGTCCAGATCCCCGCGCCCGCCAACCACCCGTACGGCGCGGCGAGTTGGTGCAGTTGCCGCCGGTCCGGCCGCCACAGGCCCACCCAGCTGCCGACGGGCCCGTCGATGCGCAGCGCCACCCCGCAGCTCTCCGGCATCAGCACCTGCCCCGGCTGGATGGCGAAGGGCGTGACGACACAGTCGGGAAGTCGCAGGCACTCCGGGAAGCGCACCGGCAGTGTGCTGCCCAGCACGCCCCAGCCCAGTCGCTCCTCGCCCGGCGAGGGCGCGTCCGAGCGGATCAGCAGCAGACCGCTGTCCGGGTCGGCGAGCAGCAGGCGGTCGTCGCTGCCGTCGGCGATCTGCAGCAGCGGCGAGACCTCCCCGGCCCGCTCCAGGTCGACCACGATCGTCTTGGTGCGGCCGCCGGTCTCACGGTCCAGCGCCAGCAGCCGCCCCGCGCGGTCCAGCCACACCCCGCCCGAGCAGCGGCCCGGGATCTCCGCCACGTGCTCCGGCCCGAACGCGCCGCCCGCCACCAGCCACACCGTGCTGGAGCGCCGGCCCACGGCGAGGGCGTACGCCTTCTCGCCGCCCGGCGCGGGCGGCAGCAACCGCAGCCCGGCGCCCTCGTCCGGGCACTCCACCGCGCCGATCAGCAGTTCGCCCGTGCCCGGTCCGGTCGGATACAGCAGAGAGAACATGTGCCGTCCCTCCGCCCGCCGGCGGATGAGGACCCGCCCGTCGCCCATCGGCTGCACCTCGGTGCCGGGCTCCTCGGGCTGGTTGCCGGGCAGCGGCACGGCGTACGGCTCGGGGCCGTCCAGCGTCCAGCGCTCGGGGAACCAGGAGTCGCCGTCCAGCGCGAGGCGGGCGGCGTAGGCACCGTCCACGGTGATGGTGCAGCCGGATTGCGGGGCGCCGTCCTCGGGGGCAGCCTCGGGTTCGATCGCACACGCCGTCATGGTCTGGTCACCTCCGGCGACGAAGCTAGTTTTCGCACGCACACACGTGGGACCACGAGGCTCCTGCTTCACACATAAGGGTGGCGGGGGAACGATTCGCCTGAGGAAACGGGGGCGGGTGTGCTGAAGGGGTCGGAGGTGAGCGCCGGGGCACTGCTCCCACTCCACCCGACCACGGACATCGGTTCAGCGGCACAGATCAGCCAGGTAGCCTTCTAGCGTGCCCCGTCTGTCTGAAGTCATCGCCGCGCTGGAGAACCTGTGGCCCGCCGAGCGGGCCGAGTCCTGGGACGCGGTCGGCACCGTCGTGGGCGATCCCGACCAGGAGGTCACCCGCGTCCTGTTCGCGGTCGACCCCGTGCAGGAGATCGTCGACGAGGCGGTGAAGCTGGGCGCCGACCTGCTGGTCACCCACCACCCCCTCTACCTTCGCGGTACGACGACGGTCGCGGCGACGCACTTCAAGGGCCGCGTCGTGCACACGCTGATCAAGAACGACATCGCGCTGCACGTCGCCCACACCAACGCGGACACGGCCGACCCCGGAGTCTCGGACGCCCTCGCCGGTGCGCTGGACCTCCGCGTCGTACGCCCCCTGGTGCCGGACCCGACCGATCCGTCCGGCCGCCGCGGCCTCGGCCGCATCTGCGAGCTGGACCACCCGCTGCCGCTGCGCGAGTTCGCCGAGAAGGCCGCCGCCCGGCTGCCCGCCACCGCGCAGGGCATCCGCGTCGCCGGCGACCCCGAGGCCGTCGTCCGCACGGTCGCCGTCAGCGGCGGCTCCGGCGACAGCCTCTTCGACCAGGTACGCGCGGCCGGTGTCGACGCCTTCCTCACCGCGGACCTGCGCCACCACCCGGCCTCCGAGGCCGTCGCCCAAAGCCCCCTCGCGCTGCTCGACGCGGCGCACTGGGCCACCGAATGGCCCTGGTGCGAGCTGGCCGCCACCCAGCTCGACGAGATCTCCGACCGCCACGGATGGGACCTGCGCGTCCACGTCTCGAAGACGGTCACCGACCCCTGGACCGCCCACGCGGCCTCACCTCTCAACCCTGCAGGAGCCCCCAACTGAACGCCGCGCCCGCCGACCAGATCCGACTCCTCGACGTCCAGGCCCTCGACGTCCGTCTGCAGCAGCTCGCGCACAGGCGGAGGTCGCTGCCCGAGCACGCCGAGATCGAGTCGCTCACCAAGGACCTCACCCAGCTGCGCGACCTGCTGGTGGCCGCACAGACCGAGGAGAGCGACACCGCCCGCGAGCAGACCAAGGCCGAGCAGGACGTGGACCAGGTGCGCCAGCGCGCCGCCCGCGACCAGAAGCGCCTGGACTCCGGCGCCGTCACCTCCCCCAAGGACCTGGAGAACCTCCAGCGCGAGATCGTCTCCCTCGCCAAGCGGCAGAGCGACCTCGAGGACGTCGTCCTGGAGGTCATGGAGCGCATCGAGTCCGTGCAGGAGCGGCTCGCCGAGCTCACCGAGCGGGTCTCCTCCGTCCAGTCGAAGATCGACGACGCGACCGCGCGCCGTGACGCCGCCTTCGAGGAGATCGACGGCGAGGTGGCGACGGTGACGAAGGAGCGCGAGGTCATCGCGGGCGCCATCCCCGCCGACCTGCTCAAGCTCTACGACAAGCTGCGCGAGCAGCAGGGCGGCATCGGTGCGGCCAAGCTGTACCAGCGCACCTGCCAGGGCTGCCGTCAGGAGCTGGCGATCACCGACATCAACGAGATCCGCGCGGCCGCCCCCGACACGGTGGTGCGCTGCGAGAACTGCCGTCGCATCCTGGTGCGTACGGCCGAGTCCGGCCTCTAGGAGCCTTGACCGTGCGGGAGTTCATCGTCGAGGCCGACGGCGGTTCGCGGGGCAACCCGGGACCCGCGGGCTACGGATCCGTCGTGCTCGACGCGGCGACGGGGGAGACCCTGGTGGAGGCCGCGGAGTACATCGGCGTCGCGACCAACAACGTCGCCGAGTACCGGGGCCTGCTGGCGGGCCTGCGCGCCGCCCATGAACTGGACCCCTCCGCCAAGGTCCACGTCCGCATGGACTCCAAACTGGTCGTCGAGCAGATGTCGGGCCGCTGGAAGATCAAGCACCCCGACATGAAGCCCCTGGCGGCGGTGGCGGCCCGCGTCTTCCCGCCCGGCCAGGTGACGTACGAGTGGATCCCGCGGGAGCAGAACAAGCACGCGGACCGGCTGGCGAACGAGGCAATGGACGCGGGCAAGCGGGGCGAGCAGTGGTCGCCGACGACGTCCACGGCCGAGCTCGACGCACGCGCCGCGCGGGCCGCGGCTCCTGAGCCGTCGGGCCCGCCCGGTGACGCGGCGGCGGGGGCGCGGGCAGCCCTTGCAGGCGGGCGAGCCCCGGCGGCCGCGGCTCCCTCGACGTCCGCCGACGCCACTGCCACAGCTCGGCCGTCGGGCGCAGCAAAGGCCGACGCCGATGTACGGGCCGCCACGGCCGTCGCCACCCCCGGCTGGGCCCCTGCCGACCTGGGCGCGCCCGCGACCTTCGTGCTGCTGCGGCACGGTGAGACCCCGCTGACTCCGCAGAAGCGTTTCTCGGGCAGCGGCGGCACCAACCCCTCCCTGTCCGACGTCGGCCGGGACCAGGCCGAGCGCGCCGGGGCCGCGCTGGCCCGCCGCGGCACGATCCAGGCGATCGTCGCCTCACCCCTCGCCCGCACCCGGGAGACCGCCGGCATCGTGGCCCGGCACCTCGGCCTGGAGGTGACCGTCGAGGACGAGATCCGGGAGACGGACTTCGGCGCCTGGGAGGGCCTGACGTTCGCCGAGGTCCGCGAGCGTTACGCGGACGACCTGAACCGGTGGCTGGCCGACCCCACGGCCGAACCCTCCGGCGGCGGCGAGAGCTTCGCGGCGACGGCGACCCGTATCGCGGCGGCCCGCGACAAGCTGGTCGCGGCCTACGCGGGCCGCACGGTGCTGCTCGTCTCGCATGTCACGCCGATCAAGACCTTCGTCCAACTCGCCCTGGGCGCCCCGCCGGAGGCCCTGTTCCGCATGGAACTGTCGGCGGCCGCCCTGTCCGCGGTGGCCTACTACGCCGACGGCAACGCGAGCGTACGGCTCTTCAACGACACGTCCCACCTGCGCTGAGAGCCCGGCCGGGTTCAGACACCTGCGCTGAGAGCCCGGCCGGGTTCAAACGCCTGCGCTGAGCCCCGCCGCCTCGCGGGCCAGCGACTCGATCCGCCCCCAGTCGCGGGCCGCGAGGGCGTCCGCCGGGAGCATCCAAGTACCGCCCACACAGCCGACGTTGGGGAGCGCCAGGTAGTCGGGGGCGTTGCCCGGACCGATGCCCCCGGTCGGACAGAACCGCGCCTGCGGCAGCGGCCCCGCCAGCGACTTCAGATACGCCGTGCCGCCCGCCGCCTGCGCAGGGAAGAACTTCATCTCCCGTACCCCGCGCTCCAGCAGCGCCACCACCTCCGACGTCGTGGACACCCCCGGCAGGAACGGCACCCCGGACGCCCTCATCGCCTCCAGGAGTACGTCCGTCCAGCCCGGGCTGACCAGAAAGCGCGCCCCGGCGGCCACGGACGCCGTCACCTGCTCCGGCGTGATCACGGTCCCCGCCCCGACCACCGCGTCAGGCACCGCTTCGGCGATCGCACGGATGGCGTCCAGCGCGGCCGGCGTCCGCAGCGTCACCTCGATGGCGGGCAGTCCCCCCGTCACCAGCGCCCGCGCCAGCGGAACGGCGTCGGCGGCGTCCTCAATGACGACGACGGGCACGACGGGGGCAAGGTCGAGGAGCGATGAGGCCATGCGGTCATCGTGCCCGCCCTATGCAACATACGCAAAGATCATTGCGCATGCTGCAACGCGGGGTGAGGCGGGTCAGTGGATGCTGGGGTGGGTCAGTGGATGTTGGGGTGGGTCAGTGGATCTCGTCCACCAACACGTCCAGCATCCATGCCTTCCCGGCCCCTGTCGGAGGCTCCACCTCCACCACGTAACCGAGCTCACGCAGCGCATCCACCAGCTCCGCCGGACCCTTGGGTGCCGCGCCGGCCGTCAGCAGACTCCGTACGATCCGCCCCTTCGTCGCCTTGTTGAAGTGGCTGACCACCTTGCGGGTGGGCGCGTGCAGCACCCGCACGCTCGCCGTCCGGCCGGCGTCCTCGCCCTTCGGCTTCCACGCGGCCGCGTACGCGGAGGACCGCAGGTCCAGCACCAGCCCGTCCCCGGCGGCCTCGGGCAGGACTTCCGCCATCGGCGTCCGCCAGTACGCGCCCAGCGCCCCGATCCCAGGGAGCTTCACCCCCATCGAGCACCGATAGGAGGGAATGCGGTCGTTGATGCGCACCGCACCCCACAACCCGGAGAAGACGAGCAGCGACCGTGCCGCCCGCCTCTTCGCAACGGCGTCCAGGGAGGCCAGGTCGAGGGCGTCGTACAGCACACCCGTGTAGATCTCCCCGGCGGGCCGCGCCCCGGCCGTCAGCAACCCGGCGTTCTTCGCGACCTCGCCCCGCAGCCCCTCGCTCAGCCCGAGCACGTCCCGCGCCTTCTCTTCATCCCCGGCACACAGCTCGACCAGTTCGCCGAGTACGGCCTCACGGGCGGGCGTGAGACCCGGCAGCGACAGCGACTCCGTCTTCAGCGGGGCGCCACGGCCGGAGGACGCCTTGCCTTCGGAGGGAGGCAGCAGGACAAGCACGGAAGATCTCCTTCTCTTTGAGCTCCCGGACAGCGTACGGGCCCCGCTGTGCTTACCCTCGCTGTATGCCCCGCCGCCACATCCGCGTGACCGGCGCCCCCGAAGCCCCCCTCCGGGCCGCCCTCACCGCGCTGCGCACCGATCTCGGCATCTCCGAGAGCTACCCGCCCGAGGCACTGGCAGAGGCCGAGCGGACAGCGACAACCCCGACGCTCCCTTCCTACGACGCCACGGACATCCCTCTCTTCACCATCGACCCGCCCGCCTCCACCGACCTCGACCAGGCGATGCACCTGTCCCGGCAGGGCACCGGCTACCGGGTGCGGTACGCCATCGCAGACGTCGCGGCTTTCGTCGCCCCCGGGGCGGCGCTCGACGCGGAGACCCACCGGCGGGTGACCACCCTGTACTTCCCGGACGAGCGGATCCCGCTGCACCCGGCGCTGCTCAGCGAGGGCGCCGCGAGTCTGCTGCCCGGCCAGGTCCGCCCGGCCGCCCTCTGGACGATCGACCTCGACGAGGACGCCCGTACGCTCGCCGTCGACGTCCGCCGCGCCCTCGTCCGCAGCACGGCCAAGCTCGACTACGCCGCCGTACAGAAGCAGATCGACGACAAGACGGCCGAGGAGCCGCTCGCGCTGCTCAGGGAGATCGGGGAGGCGCGGGAACGGCTGGAGGTGGAACGGGGCGGGATCTCGCTCAACGTGCCGGAGCAGGAGATCGTCGAGCGGGATCACACGTACGAGCTGAGCTACCGCGCCCCACTCCCCGCCGACGGCTGGAACGCCCAGATCTCCCTGCTGACAGGGATGGCGGCGGCAGATCTCATGCTCTCGGCCGGCACCGGCGTCCTGCGCACGCTGCCCGCCGCCCCGGACGGCGCCGTCGGCCGCCTCCGCCGCACCGCGCACGCCCTGCACATCGACTGGCCGCACCACGTCTCGTACGCCCAGCTCATCCGTTCCCTCGACCCGCACCGCCCGCACCACGCGGCCTTCCTCCAGGAGTGCACGACCCTGCTGCGCGGCGCCGGCTACACCGTCTTCCGGGACGGCGCCCTTCCGCCGATCACCACGCACGCCGCCGTGGCCGCCCCGTACGCCCACTGCACGGCGCCGTTGCGTCGCCTGGCCGACCGGTACGCGTCCGAGCTCTGCCTGGCGGCCGCGGCGGGCGAGCCCCCGCCCGACTGGGTACTGGCCGCTCTGGAGACGCTGCCGCACGAGATGGCCGACGGCAGTCGGCGCGCGGGCACGGTCGAGCGCGAGTGCGTCGACATCGTGGAGGCGGCGCTGCTGGCGGGGCGGGTGGGGGAGGTGTTCGACGGGTGCGTGGTGGACGTCGAGGAGCACCAACCCACCCTCGGAACCGTCCAGTTGGAGTCCCCGGCGATCATCGGCCGGATCGAGGGCAGTGGGCAGCTGCCCCTGGGGGAGCGGCTCCGGGTGCGCCTCACACAGGCCGACCCGGCAGCGGCGAAGGTGCGCTTCGCGCCTGCGTGAGGGCCGCCCGTATCTCGCGTACGAGGGTGTCGGTGTCGTCGGCGTGGAAGCGGACGAGGTGGATGTCACGCCGTCGGCCGAGAAAGGTGAAGTGGGCGACGGGCTCGGCGAGTTCGAGGGTGACGGTGGTCTGTGCGCCCACGGGGATGTCGAGCGCGCCGTCGGCGCGTTCGTGGGTGGTACGCAGCTCGCGGCGCACGGTCGAGATGCGGTCGACCGGTATACGCAGATCGACATGCACGGCGCGGCGGATGCGCAGCACGTCGGGGCCGAGCACGTGCGGCCGTACGACGGACGCCGCGTGCACCCCGGCCACGAACACGATGGTGTACACGTCGAGCACGAGCACACACCGATGCACGGCCGGGTAGTCACGCAGCAGCACGGACATGGTCAGCGTCTCGACCAGGCACACGAACGCGAACCCGAACATCACCGCGCCCTGCCCCCGCGCATACCCGAACACCCGCCCGCCGTCGGCACCGTGCGTGCGCCGGGCCACCCACATCGCCAGGCTGGCGAGCAGCTGGAGCTCATGCCGGACGAGGGTGTACGCCGCCGTCCTCACGGCTGCTCCTCGGCGAGAATCCGCAGCGCGAGGCGGAGGGCTTCTGCCTGGGCGGGGGCGAAGTCCGCGTAGAAGGCGCGCATGAAGCTGTTGTCGCCGTCAATGCTCGCCTGGGGAAGAAGCTCGCGGGGCATGCAGTCGGCGAGGGTACGGGCCGCCTCCGCCACGCGCGGGTCGACCGGGTCGGCGTCGGCGAGGTCGTCGAGCAGGGCGTACGCCTTGAGTGCCCGCGCGATCCCCTCGGGGGAGCCGAGGGCGCCGCGCAGCAGTTCCATCAGCCGCTCCCGGTCCTCCGCCGCCGCCATGGTGTCGATCAGCGCGAGCATTTCGCGGTCCTTGGCGGCCATGGGGGAGTCGGCCGCCACATGCGCCAAGTCACCTAACAATGAGGCCAGTTGAGGTGACACCGGCCCCTCCGCGGTCAGCCCGCCCTCCTCCTCCAGCAGTGCACCCAGCCGCGCCCGCCGCTCCCGGATCGCCGCCTCCTGCCGGGCCAGGTCCTCGTCGAGTTCGGTGAGCACCTCGACGAGGTCCTTCCCGGCGTCCTCCACCAGCACATCCCGCACTTCCGCGAGCCCCATCCCCAGCTCGGTCAGCCGCCGAATCCGCGCGAGCACGACGGCATGCCGCAGCGTGTAGTCCCGATACCCGTTGGCCAGCCGCTCGGGCTCCGGCAGCAGGCCTTCATGGTGGTAGTGCCGCACGGTCCGCGTGGTGACGCCGACGGCCGCGGCGAGTTCTCCGATCCGCATGGGACCAGTACAGAGGCTGACGTCGCGGCAGGGTCAAGCGGGCGGGCCGTGCCTGTCGAGGGTCGCGCTCGTGTGCCACGATCGAGGGAACGGATCCCGATCTCTCGGACAGGTGATCTTCCGATGTCCCAGTCTGGCGAGCGACCGAAGGAGGGGCGTGACATGACTGCCATGGCCCACGAGCCGCTCACGCAGGAAGAGGTCCTGCTGGAGGGTTTTCTCGCCCTGGACACGCCGGAGGGTTTCCGGGCCGAGTTGATCGAGGGGGAGATCGTCGTGATGCCGCCGCCGGACGGGGAGCACGAGAAGTACATCAGCCGGATCGTGCGGCAAGTGATCAAGCGGTCTTCGACCGAGATGGACTTCTCCGGGAACAAAGGCCTGAGGCTGAGGAGCGGCGAGGCCTGCCCGAAGAACCACGTGGTCCCGGACGTCACCCTCGCGCCCCTTGAGCGAGACCTTTTCGGGGGCGCCGACTCCTGGATGCCCTGCGATGGCGTCGCCATGGTGCTGGAGGTGACATCCACCAAGCCCAAGGCCGACCGCGAGGCCAAACGCCGCTGCTACGCCCGCGGCGGCATCCCCCTCTACCTCCTTATCGACCGCGACGCCGCCTCCGTCACGCTGTTCAGCGACCCGGAGAAGGACGACTACCGAGAGCTCTGCACCCGCCCGTTCGGCAAACCGCTCACTCTTCCCGCCCCCTTCGCCTTCGATCTGGAGACCGCGGACTTTCTCTGACCCTCCCGGCGTTGCACCCTGTGGACGACGGAAATGGGGGCGGCGCATGGAGCAGGCATTGTGGACGCGGGCGCGGCTCGGCCGCTGCGGACCGCCCCTCGACCTGCTGACCGCCCGCTTCCAGCAGCACGTCTACGCCCCTCACGCGCACGCCGAGTACACCATCGGCGTCTGCGTCGGCGGCTCCGAGGTCATCGACTACCGCGGCGGCCACATCCGCACCGGCCCCGGCTCGATCATCGTCCTCGACCCCGGCGAGATGCACACCGGGGGCCCCGACACCGCCACCGACGGCTACGCCTACCGCGCCCTGTACGCCGACCCCGCCCTCCTCGCCGACGGCACCCTCGGCGGCCTCCCGCACTTCCGCGAACCCGTGATCGACGACCCCGAGCTGGTCACCGCCCTCCGTCTCGCTCACACCGAACTCAGCGCCTGCCCGGACCCGTTGGAGACGGAATCCCGCCTCCCGTGGCTGCTGACGGCCCTGGCCCGCCGCCACTCCACGGCCCGCTCGGCGCCGGACGAGGTGCCGGGCGCCGACCACATAGCCTTTGTGGTCCGCGACCGCCTGGCAGACGAACTACTGAACCCCCCGTCCCTGGCCGACCTCGCCACCGACCTGGACCTGTCCCGCTACCAACTCCTCCGAGCCTTCCGTACGACGATGGGCATACCGCCGTACGCCTGGCTCGCCCAGCACCGGGTCACCCGCGCCCGCGGACTGCTGGAGACGGGCCTGCGCCCCGCCGAGGTGGCCCCGCTCGTCGGTTTCGCCGACCAGGCGCACCTCACCCGCTGGTTCCGCCGGGTGCTGGGGGTGACCCCGGCGGCGTACCGCAACAGCGTTCAAGACACCAGGTAGTGCCCCGGCCGATTCTGTCTGCATGACTGCACGCGGCTGGTTCCTGTTCTCCCTGATGGGAGTCATCTGGGGCATCCCCTACCTGATGATCAAGGTGGCGGTGGACGCCCCGCTCTCCCCGTCCATGGTGGTGTTCACGCGCTGCGCACTGGGCGCGGCCCTCCTGTTCCCGTTCGCGATACGACAGGGCGACCTGCTGACGACCATCCGCTCCCACTGGCGTCCCATGCTGGCCTTCGCGTGCATAGAGATCATCGGCCCGTGGTTCACGCTCACGGACGCGGAACGGCACCTGTCGAGCTCCACGGCGGGCCTGCTGATCGCGGGCGTGCCGATCGTGGGTGTGGTGCTGGCCCGCTTCTTCGGCGACACGGAGCAGCTGGGACTACGGCGGATGGCAGGACTGGCGCTGGGCCTGGCCGGCGTCGGCGTCCTCACGGTCCCGCACCTGACCGGCGGCGACGCACGCTCCCTCGGCGAGGTGCTGCTGACGGTGCTGGGCTATGCGACAGCCCCCTTGATCGCGGCACGGTGGCTGAAGGACGTCCCGACACTGCAGCTGACGGCCCCTTGCCTGGCACTGGCGGCGCTGGTCTACGCAACGCCGGCGGCGGCGACCTGGCCATCGTCCATCCCATCCGCCTCTGTCCTGACAGCCTTGATCGGCCTAGGAGTGATCTGCACAGCACTCGCATTCGTGGCCTTCCTGGAACTGATCAAGGAGGTCGGCCCGACCCGCGCAACGGTGTTCACCTACGTCAACCCGGCGGTAGCAGTGGCAGCGGGAGCCGTCTTCCTGAACGAGCCCTTCACCTTGGGCATCGCGATCGCTTTCACCCTGATCCTGGCGGGCTCGGTCCTGGCGACGGCGGCCTCCGGTCCGGCGAAGGGCGGACGCCCGGTAGCATGGTCGACACGGCAGACGAGCCGGGCGGACGGCCGCGTGGAGTCCCCTTGAGGGGCTTCCCGAGGAACGTCCGGGCTCCACAGGGCAGGGTGGTGGCTAACGGCCACCCGGGGTGACCCGCGGGACAGTGCCACAGAAAACAAACCGCCCAGCGCTCAGGTGCTGGGTAAGGGTGAAACGGTGGTGTAAGAGACCACCAGTGCCCAGGGTGACCTGGGCAGCTAGGTAAACCCCACCCGGAGCAAGGTCAAAAGGGAGCGCCTTGGCGCTCCTGCGGAGGCGTTCGAGGGCTGCCCGCCCGAGCCCCCGGGTAGACCGCACGAGGCCGGTGGCAACGCCGGCCCTAGATGGATGGCCGTCTCCCCGGCCGCCGCGAGGCGACCGGGTGACAGAACCCGGCGTACAGCCCGACTCGTCTGCCAGCAGGTCTCTGACCTGGTCTTGGCCTCCTCCTTCGAGCTGGCCCCGACCGTCAAGTCCAGGTCTGCTCAATCCGATCGGCCCGGACGGCGTAAGCAGCAGGGCCGCCCCGAGCGATTGCACGGTGGATGGCGTCACTTCGCTTGTCCAGCCGCTCCACCATCTCCAAGGTGCGCAATTGCTGGTTGTCCAAATAGAAGAGCACCGCAGCCCGGTCCAGCACCGGCTGGATCTCCAGGTCCCTGGTCTTGATCCGCCCATCCTCGGAGAGGGGAACCCACCCCTGCTCAAGACCGTAGGAGATCCATTCCTCATCGGGGATGTCCTGCGCGTCCGACGGAAAGACCTCGCTGATCCGATGGACGGTCCACCCCCGAGCCCTCAGCTCCTCGGCAACTCGCCGACCAAGGTTTCTGTCGAGGAAGAACTCATGCGGCAAGGCGCACCACTGCCCGGCACAACGCGTCCACCTGCTCCGGCTCCATGCCGTACTCGTACGCGATGTCCTCGACCGATTCGCCGGCCTCCCAGAGATCGGTCACCGCTTTCACCGGCACCCGGTTCGCCGCCACAACAGGCAGCCCGTGCCCGAACCGCGGATCGATCACGACAGGAACCTCCGGTCCGTACTGCCGGAGCCGAAGGCTGGACGGGAAGTCGTCCCCTGCGTCCCAGGAGAGGTAGCGCAGGTAGTCGGCCACGACTTCATGGATGGGCGCCTGCCCGTCCCGCGCACGGCGGAGATCGCCGAGTCCATGCTCGATAAAGATGTCCACGCCGTCGGTGGCGATCCGCTTCGAAACCAGACCGTACGGCGTATCGAACGAATCACGCACGGCTGCGGCAGCCTCTCGGATCTCGCTCATGCGGAGGCCGAGCGTACGTAGTGACCGGAGGACGTACGCCTCAGCCACTGCAACGAACGGCACAGAGGGCTGGCCCCTTCTCACGGGTTCCACCTGGTGCACCAGCGGCGCGCCAGCTGCCTTGTTCTTGAGCCAACTGGTGAGCGTAGGAAGGGGAATCTCCAGATAGGAAGAGGTCTCCGTCGGCGTCAGAAGCCCATCGTTGAACCTGTCGATCATGATTGCCTCCCTCCACTCCGGGCTGAGGCGGCCACATCCTTCCACAATCAGCGTGCCACCTCCGGTGCCGGAACAGTCCTGGTTGAGGGCTGAGCGGTGGATGCCGGAGCGGCGATTCCAGGGTCGAGAAGAGCGATCTCCGCCCACACGACCTTGCCGGACGGAGGCCAGGGCTCGCTGCCCCATCGAGCGGCCAGCGCATCGACGAGAAGCAGCCCGCGACCCGTCTCCTCGGTGGAACTCGCGGTACGACACGCCATCGGCCGACGATCGCCGCGCGGATCGGCCACTTCGATACGGAGCGTGTCCGCCGCCTCGACGCTGACACTAAGCCGGAAGCAGCGCCCTCGCACACGCCCATGCACGACCGCGTTCGCCGCCAACTCGGCGACTACCAACGCCACGGACTCACTCACCTCGCAGCTAGGTGGCCAGCCCCACTCATGGAGTTGTTGCACGGTCAGCAGTCGACCGAGGCGTGCACCGCGAGGCGTTGCACTGAGGAGCTGAGTGAACTGCCGGGTGGAGATTTCTGACTTCATGTCACTCAGCGTGGCCGCCGCACTCTACGCTGACCAGGGAATCCTGCGGTACGCAGGGTGTGTGTACCGGTACGGACGGTGCCTTGTACGGGCTGTCGGCCGTGACCTGCTGGGGCACACGGGGACTGCAAGGTGGTGGCGGATGACGGTGACTGAGCCGCAGGAGTCGTACGAAGAGGGCGAGCAGGCCAGTGACCTGAACCGGGCAATTGGCAAGCAGGTCAAGGTACTTCGAGAGCGTGCAGGTCTGACGCAAAAGGAGCTGGGGGACCGGCTCGGATACAGCGAGGACCTGGTGTCGTCGCTGGAGCGGGGGAGACGGACGCCGCAGCGGGAGTTCTTGGAGGCGGCGGATGAACTACTTGATGCCGGCGGACTGTTGAAGGCCACGATCGAGGACGTGGAGAAGGCCAAGGCGAAGGCGAGGGTTCGGCATCCGGCCTGGTTCAAAGACTACGCACGGTTGGAGCGCCAGGCTGTTGAGATCAACGACTACAACTGTCATGACATCCCTGGGTTGTTCCAGACCGAACGGCGGATCAGGGCCCTGTACGAGATGCGCAAGCCACTACTGGACGAAGAGACCATTGAGCAACGAGTGACATCTCGGCTGGCGCGGCAGGAAATCCTCACACACTGGCCTCCTCCGATGATCACTGCAGTCATCGAGGAGTCGGTCCTGCGGCGCCCACTAGGAGGAGGAGAGGTCCACAACGAACAGTTGGAGCATCTGCTTCAGCTAGGCAGGCTGCGCAACGTGGAACTGCAGGTCATGCCGATCGACCGTACCGAGCATGCAGGGATGGGTGGTTCCTTCATCCTGCTCACACCCAAGGGGAAACCCCAGCTGGGATACACAGAGGCACAGAACTCCAGCCGCCTGGCTACGGATCCCGAGGACGTCCGTATCCTGGCCGCACAGTACGGCAGCCTCAGGGCGCAGGCCCTAACCATGCAGGAGTCCCTCGCCTTGATCAAAAAGATGCTGGGAGAGCTATGAGCACTGCGGAACCCGCGCGCGTGGCCTGGTTCAAGAGCAGCTACAGCGGCAACGAAGGCGGTGCATGCCTCGAAGTCGCCGTCACACCCGCCACGGTCCACGTCCGCGACTCCAAGGCTCCCGCACTCGCCCAACTCGCCTTCCGGCGCGCGGAGTGGGCCGCGTTCGTCAACTTCGCGATCGAGCTCTGAACGCAATGGGGCCACGAGCGAGCAGTCCGTGGCGATTCCGTATGCCACGCGTCAGCTGGGCGCACCAGAGTTGGACCACCGCGCCTGTTCGCCGCCCGGCACGGGACGCGGTCACGGCACCGGAGCCGTGTGTGCAGGCTGAATCTGCCGGGATCATCCTTGTGAGGCACTGCAAGCCCCTGGCCTCAACGGGAATCCTCAGGCAGGGGGCTTTCTCCTGTGCGCACGGGTGTGCTTCCGGAAACGCTTCGCCTTCTGCTGTCCAGCGGACCTATGCGAGCGCCAGTGCCTCGACCCCAGACGTCGGATGGACCAGGGACCGCAGCTTCTCGCGCGTCTCCGGATCCGTCGAATAGACGATCGTGCCGACCATGCCACGCGTCAACAGAACCTTGTACGTGTTGCGGATGAGCCGGTCGATGTCCTCGGCGGAGGTCGCCTTGGTGAAGGACGGGTCCTTCGAAGCCGATCGGTTCACCACCCAGCGGTTCGTCCGCCACACCAGGTCAGGCCCGATGATCACTCCAGACCAGTCGTACTCGAATCCCTGGGCGGTGTAGACGCAGCCGACCTGGGTGAAGCCGGCCGGGTCGGTGGCCCAGAGAGGGGCGGGTGGGGCGCCGAGTACGGATCTGTCGCCGTAGACGTTCCAGGGGCGGGCCCAGTTGCCGATGATGACGTCGGTAGGGAGTGTCGTCATGGCGGGGGTGATCTTTGTGGTCCACTTCCAGCAGTAGCCGGCCGACATGCGGGCGCCGTAGCCTTCTTCGCGGCGGGCCGTGAGGAAGTCCTCCAGTTCTTGGGGTGTTTCGGCGGTCAGGAGCTTGAACTTGCCGTCCGGCTCCCAGTGGTGCGGTATGCCGCCGTCGAGGCCCAGCAGGTCGATGACCCACTTCTCGTATGCCTCGCTGCCGCCGCAACGGAATTGGCCGTCCAGGTCCACTACCGTCGTGCCCAAGCCCTGTGCTGCGGCGGCCCGTTGGATTTCCTCCTTGGTTCCCATCTCGCCAGGCCGTACGACCTGGTGCTGGTCCAGGAGGAACACCGGTACCCGGGCCGCGTCGATCAGTTCCGCCACCTGGGGGCGGCCGGTGCGCAGTTCCGCCTTCGTGTAGCGGTTGGCAGAGGTCTTGCGCAGTCGGTGGGCCTCGTCGCAGATCAGTACGTCGAGGTCGTTCGGCTCGGCGTCCATGAAGCTGTTGAAGTACTTGAACAGCTGCTGGACTTCGCGCTTTCGGTTGCCCGCGACCTTTCGCATCGTCTTGGTGAACGACTGCGATCCGGTCGCGTGAAGAGTGGGCACCCCGCGTCGGTACAGCTCGCCCAGCAGCGACATCGCGATCACACTCTTGCCGGAGCCGGGGCCGCCGGTCACCACGATGACCTGCTTGTGGTTGGAGCGCTTCGCCTTGCGTACTGCGGACATCACTTGCTCGTAGGCGACCCGCTGTTCGGCGACGAGCACGAACTGTTCGCGGTCGCGGATCTCGGCCGCCGCGACGGCCATCAGCTGCTTCGACGGTCGTACCTTGGCGTCGAGCAATGCGTCCGCCGCATGCGCGCCGGGCTTGGCGGCGAGCCGCGAGCGCAAGAAGTCGAGGAAGGCACCGCGCTGTTCACCCGTGTACATCCGGCCGCGCTGGTCCTCCTTGACGGCGCGCAGTCCCGCGATCCCGAACTCGGTCGCGTTGTGGAGGAACGCCACACCGGCGAGGGACTTGGGCATCCGCTCCAACGTCCCGTTGAAGGCCAGGAGGTATTCGCAGTAGCCCCGTACCTGCTCGATCGGGTTCAGCACTGGCTGCGCGTAGGAGTCGATACGGCACAGCAGCGGCTCGTCCTCCTCCGGGTAGGCCGCGCTCCACTGCTTGAGTTCCACGACGACGTACGACGGTTCGCCGGTGGTCGGGTGCACGCCGGCCAGCACGGCGTCGGCACGCTTGCTGGTCAGGGGCAGGCTGTATTCGACGAGGACTTCGACGTCGTCGAGCCCGGCTTCGATGAGGGCGTTGGTGAGCGCGGGCAGGCTGCGTTCCCAGGACCGTATCTCCGCCGGCGCGGGCCTGCGGCCGTGCTGGCGGCGGAAGTTCTCGGTCAGATGCAGCGCCAGCGACCCTTCGAGGATGCGGGCGGCCACGGACGCCGCGGACTCACGGAACAGCAAGAAAACGCCCCCAGGCAGCACGAAGAAGACTCGTGCGGGTGGGGGCATGTCCTCCGGTGTCCGCCAGAAGGCGGATCAGGAAGCCCGTCGGGCCGCTGAGATGGTGATCGCCATCCTAGGTCAGCGTGTGGATCACGAGGAGGGGATGGGCAGGGATTGGCTCGGCCAGGTGCGACTGCATGGTGAGGGGGAGGGTGTCCCGTCAGCCGGGTGGACACTGCCCGCGCGCTTGGCATGCGTGCGGGAGCGGGTGCCGCAGAACCGCAATCTCAGCGACGAACAGGAAGAACAGACCGAACCCGCTCAGGCTCTGACGGGAGGCGGCCGGGGCTTGAGCTGTGCGTGTGCACGAGGAAGGTGTGACAAGCAGCCGGAGGCATCGGCCCCGACTCTTCAGGTATTACGGCGTGCTCGACCGGCCGGGTGTTGTGGGCCGGCGCCATGGAGGGACAAGGGCTTGCTCAGGCTCTTGTTGTGGGCCAACACGTGGAAAGGGTGGCGGTGGCCGGCCTGCTCGGGGGTACAAAGCCCGTTCGTTCGGGCAGAGTTGGACCGCACGTACAGTGAACGGCCTCACAGACGATCGGTGGACAATGCAGAAGGCGGCCATGCGTTCCTTGACCTTCGTCATCGGCACCGGACGCAGCGGTTCGACCGCGCTGTCACGCATCCTCAACGCCCACCCTGACGTGCTGAGCCTCAACGAGTTCATGGCCTCGGTGGGCGACGCCGCCTTCCCGGAAGGCAAGCTGACCGGCCGGGAGTTCTGGCAGACGCTCTTCCAGCCCGCCCCGCACTTCGAGCGGATGATCCGCAGTGGGCTGCCGTTGCCGGAGTTCCTCTACACCCGGCGCCCGGGGAGGTACACGGCCGAGACCACGGGTATCCCCGCGCTCTCCCTCATGGTGCTGCCTCATCTCACGGACGACCCGGACGGGCTTCTCGACGAACTCGGCGCGGCCGTGGTCCAGTGGCCCGAACGCGCCGCGGCCGAGCACCATCGGGCACTGTTCGACCTGCTGTGCGCGCGGTTCGGGCGGACCGCCGTCGTGGAGCGGTCCGGCTACTCGACCGGGTGGGCGCCAGGGCTGCGGGCCGCGTTCCCGTACGCCAGGTTCGTGCACATGTTCCGGGACGGCCCTGACTGTGCCCTGTCCATGAGCCGCCATCCCGGATACCGCACGATCTCGTTGCTGCGCGAGATCAAGGCGCGGGCTCGCGTCGACAGTTTCGCCGACCTGACTCCCGAGCACGTGCGCGCCTTGCCCGCGGATCTGGCTCCGCTGCTCGACGAGCGTTTCGATCCCGCGCTCGTACGCGACCGGGACATCCCTCTGAGGACGTTCGGCACCCTGTGGTCGGAACTCGTCACCGAAGGCACACGGTTCCTCGGCGGGTTGCCCGCCGACCAGCGCAGCACGCTCTCCTACGAGAACCTCCTCGACCATACGGACGAAGAGCTGACCCGCCTGGCCGACTTCATCGGCGTCGCGCCCCTGCCCGAGTGGCTGCTCACCGCATCCGAACTGCTCGACCACAGTCGCCGCGGTTCTGCCCGAAGGCTGCCGACGGCCGATTTCCACGAGCTGAGCGACAGCTGCGCACCAGGCACCCGTGTCCTGAAGGGGGAGCCGGGGCGCTGACCGGGCATGGCTCGCAAGCCCTACGGCGCCTGCCCGAGCTCTACGGTGCCCTGCCCGCCCGCGACGAGCGGACGGGCAGGGCGCGTTGCGCGGCGCGTTTCCCGATCGCGGATCAGTGAGCTCCGGGCTGGCTGTGGAGGGAGCAGCTCAGGCAGTTGGGAGGCCCGTCCGTCGATCGCGCTCCGGGACAGGCCGATCGGTCGCGGTCCGGGACAGGCCAATCGGTCGCGCTCCAGTACAGGCCGATGGCCCGCCGTCGGTGAGGTTGGCGGACCATCGGCGAATGGGTCGTCGGGTCAGGGGGCGATGTCCCACTGCTGGCAGGCGTTGTCCAGCTGGGCCCACTGGCGGACGAGCGTGCCGTTCGCGGTGCCGCAGTTGGTCACGTCCAGCGTCATGCCGCTGTTGACGTTGCTGATCGTGTAGTGGCTGCCGGCCGGGGTGACGTCCCACTGCTGGCAGGTGTTGCCCAGCGACGACCAGAGCTGCGTCGCGGTGCCGTTGTTGATTCCGCAGTTCTTGTCGTCCAGGACCTTGCCGCTGTTGACGTTGGTGATGGTGTAGTGGCCGTTGCCCGCACTGGCGAACTTCCACTGCTGGCAGGTGTTGCCCAGGGAGGACCACAGCTGCACCGCCGTGCCGTTCGCCGTCCCGCAGTTCTGGGCGTCCAGCACCTTGCCGCTGTTGGTGTTGGTCAGCCGGTAGGCGGTGCCGGTGACCGGGAAGGTCTGGGCGGCCTGGGTGTAGCCGACCGAGACGATGTTGGACTGCACGGCGTTGTCGGCCGCGTCGGTCGGGTAGCCCGCGGTCATGACGCCCTCGAAGAACGAGCCGTCGGACCAGTTGCTGTCGTCACCACCGGTGCCCAGGACGATGGCGCCCTCCTTGGACATCGGGATGTAGCCGCCGGTGGTCGGCAGGCTGCCGTTGTAGTCGGTTTTGAGGGAGCCCGACTGGGCGTTGCCGTCCTTGATGGCGTAGGTGCTCGTGCCGTTGTTCTTCAGCAGTGCCGTGACGAAAGCGTTGGAGTTGCCGGTGTTGTTGCTGTTGGTGCCGTTGCCGCCGGCGAACAGGCCGTTCTCCAGGTCGGCCATGACCCAGGGGCCTGAGCCGGAGCAGGGCGAGAACCAGCACTCGGTGCCGAAATTGACGGCGTCCATGTGACCGTTGCCGGTGTCGTTGCCGCTCGTTTCGGCGTTGCCGTAGTCGAAGCAGCAGTTGCCGTCGACGTGGTGGCCGCTGGTGACCATGTAGGTGCCCTCCGGCTGGCTACCGGTGGCGACGCCGTTGGTGCTGTTGTCGCGGTAGCCGACGCCGGCCTGGACGGAGACGCCGTAGACCTTGTGCCCGCCGGCCGTGACGGGCAGGGCGTTGGCGATGGCACCGACGTCCTGCCCACCGTTGCCGCCCGGGCCCTCGATCGTGAGGTGGTTGCCCTTGCCGCTCTGGTCGAAGATCTCGGTGATGATGCACTCGGTGCCGGAGCAGAAGGAGTCCTGGGCCGAGGCGTTGGCGTAGCCGCCGGCGGTGAGCGTCCCGATGTTCGTCGTGGCGTTGTCGGAGAGGCGCTTGACCTGGTAGAGCGCTCCGCTGTACGAGGCGAGCAGCGCCCGGGTGGTGCTGTGCGCGGCGACACAGGGCGTGCCCGCGGCGGCGTAGACGTCACACGGGAGGGACGAGGCGGCCTGGGCCGTGCCCGCGGTGCCGATGGTCGCGGCCAGGATGCCGGCGACGAGTGCGAGAACCGCACCCACCACCCTCAGCCTGAGACCTGTCAGATGCCTGACTATCACTGTGAACCTCTTCCGTCTCGCGTTCTTCGCCGGCCCGGCGCCACGTGTGCAGGGAGCAGGTGCGCAGGGAGCAGGGGGGAGTAGGTGGGGCCGCCGGGGGCCGCGGCGTCGGCGCTGAACGCGACTTCGCCACTCACTCGGCAGGGATTTGTGTGCGCTAACAATCGAGGCTGTCGGATGCCGTCACTCATCCGAGCTCTATGGAGATGAGGGGGGAGGGGAGGGCGGTAGGAGTGCGTGCTGCTTTGCTCAAGCGTGTCGCCAGGCGTGATAGCGCAGGTCAGAAAGGTGGTTCGGTCTCCACCGGGGCGTTGCGCACGTGGCGTTCTCGGGCGGCGGGGGTGATCGCCCGGTCTCGCGACTCCGTCTTTTTACGCCGGGATGAACACCCGGTCAACTCTCTTGAACAGTCAAGAAATGGGAAACTGCAAGTGTGGACTCCATCCGCTCGGTCCTGCCTTCTTGGCCCGGTGGTGATCTTCCAGAGGCTGAATCCGCTGGTCGCGGGGCTCTTGAGTCTCTGGTGGGTCCGTTGGTGTGCCCAGAGCGGACCCTTCGAAAGCCTTGACCCTGCCAGATTGTGTGCGTTAACAATTCCTCCGCAGCAAGTCGACCCACACTCGGAGGAGCACCCGATCGGAAACAATGGCGGCGACGAAGGAGGTGGATCGTGGACACGGAACGCGCACCGGTGATGGCGGACGTGGCCCGGCTCGCGGGCGTCTCGCACCAGACCGTCTCGCGGGTCCTTCACGACCACCCGAACGTGCGGCCCACCACCCGGGACCGGGTGCTCGCCGCGGTCCGCGAACTCGGCTACCGCCCCAACGCCGCCGCCCGCACCCTGGCAACCCGCCGCACCCGCACCCTGGGTGTGATCAGCTTCAACACCACGCTGTACGGCCCGGCTTGCATGCTCTACGGCATCGAACAGGCGGCCAGACAGTACGAGTACTTCGTCACCGTGGCCGCTGTCGGCGCTCTCGACCGGCGTTCGGTACTGGACGCCGTCGACCGGCTTCGGGGCCAGGGCGTGGAGGGCATCATCGTGATCGCGCCGCAGACCACCGCGGTCGGGGCACTGGCGAACGTACCGCCGGACGTGCCCCTGGTCGCGGTCGGCTGCGGCACCCACACCGAACTGGCATCGGTCGCCGTGGACAACGAAGCGGGTGCCGAACTCGCCACCAACTACCTGCTCGACCTCGGCCATCGCACGGTGCACCACCTGGTCGGGCCGCGTTCCTGGCTCGACGCGCAGGAGCGCGAGGCCGGATGGCGCAGGGCCCTGGGGAAACGGGGCGTTCCGGTGACGGAACCGCTGGCCGGCGCGGACTGGACGGCTCGCACCGGGTACGAGCTCGGTCAGCGGATCGCCGCCGACCCCGAGGTCACGGCGGTGTTCTGCGCCAACGACCACATGGCCCTCGGCCTGCTGCGGGCCCTGCAGCAGGCGGGGCACAGAGTGCCCGAGGACATCAGCGTCGTCGGATTCGACAACATGCCGGAGACCGAGTACTTCGGCCCCTCGCTGACCAGCGTCCACCAGGATTTCGACGAACTCGGCCGACGTGCCGTGGGCGCGCTGATCGAGATCGTCGGCGCCCCCGAGGCAGGGCTCCCGGCGGCCGACAAGACCCCTCACATCGTCATCCCGCCCACGCTCGTGGTGCGAACCTCGGCGACGCGCCCCCGTGCCCGCCTCTGAAAGAGAGAGTCTGAAATGGGCCGCTACCGGTCAGCGTGACCGCCCGCAATTCCGGCAGTGATCACACGCCGCGGCGTCCACGCACCGCGTCGTCCACACCCCGATCGCCATGCGTCCGTCGCAGGGGACGTAGCGGAGCCAAGCCACCATCCACGAAGTCCGTCGGCCACGACCAGATTCAACTCGGCTACCGGTCCGGGGAGTTGGGCATCTTTTCTGGCTCACCGTCAGTTATTCACGCATCGCCGTCTGCCTGCGCGACGGTGGCCGGCCACGGGCGCAAGGTGATCATGGTGGCCTACCCCATGCGCATCCCGCAGGATCGCCCTTCGCCCCTCACGGCAACCAGATACCTCGCGCGATGAAGAGTGGTCCATGGCATCCGGGTTCATCGGTAGCATCACAGCTCAGTGATTCGTTCGGGGAGGTGGCGTGATCCAACTGGCCGATATGGTCCGCGAGTTACGGGAACAGCTCAACCATGTGCTGGCCGAGGCAGGATCCGGCCCTCTCCGCTTCCAGCTTGGTCCGGTGGAGATCGAAGCGGCCGTGACGGTCGACCGGACCGGCGGTGCCGGCGGCAAGGTGAACTTCTGGGTGGTCGAGGGGCGCGGTGACGTATCTGCCCATTCCTCCCGGATCCATCGCATCACGGTCACGCTTCAGCCCACACTGGTGGCACCCGACGGCACCCATCGGCGCGTTCTGGTCTCGGACAGCGAAGTCGACGGCGAGCGTTGACAATTCCGCCTTGTTCGCGCCGCTGACGCAGCGGGAAAGCTAGCCGTACGCTGTCCGGACCGGACGCGGACGAACTCGATGATGGTCGAGGGGGGTCACGAGGTGGAGGGGCGCAGCGCCGCACGCGTTCGCAACGAACTTTTGGCTGAAATGTCCGGATTGCTGGCGGCGACGGAGACAGTACGGCGGCAGACCGGTGCGGAGATGCTGGTGCAGGACTTGTCCGCGGAACTGCGACTGTCGGTGGACCCGCGCCAGGATCAGCCCCTCAATTTGTGGGCGCGGCGCCTGGTGAAAGCCTGCGCCGAGGTCGACGAGGGGCTTCAGACGCTCGCCCGCTGTCTTGGCTATGCGGAGCAGGGGTCGGTGAGCGTGCTGGCGCTCTGGCGGCTCGTCGACGAGTGGGAGGCGACCGCCTTCTTCAAGGACCAGGACCTGCATCTGCTGCGGCATGTGCTCCGTGAGATCCGATCCACGGCGCTTTTGGCCACGCTTGCCCGTCGGGCCAGCCACTCGCGCACGCAGGAGCTGGAGGAGTGGTGCGATACGGGTTGGGAGGTCTTCCTGCGCCTGGCCGGCAATAACACGGCGGCCGAGGAACTGCCTCCGTCCATGGCGTTCCTCTCCCTCATCTCCGAGTACCTGGTGAAGGAAGGGCGTGCCGAGGAGGCGGAGCATCTGCGCCGCTGGAATCGCAAGCAGGCTCAACTCCGAGGGCTCAGCGAGGAGATGGCGGTCTGGCAGCAGGGTGAGTTCGCCTCGCCCGGCGAAGTCTCGGTGCATCCGGCCTATCTGCTGATCCAGTTCGAACCGGACGGCGTAGAACCGGACAGTTTCTGGGTGGCTCACTGGCGACAGTCCGATTCCGACGGTTGGCACCCCATACCTGGCGAGACGCTCAAGTTGCGCCGGGACGAACTCCAGGTCGCGGTGGACCGTCTCATAGAACAGGCCGAGGAACGCTGGTGGGACCTGCGTCAGCCCGTCGTGATCGAGTTCATCCTTCCTTGGTCACTGTTGGGAGAGCCCGTGGAGTGGTGGCACAAGGAGTCCGACGCCGCCGTACCCACGCCGCTGGTCATGGATTACACCATCGTTGTCCGAAGTTTCGAGCGCCTGCGCAAAGCGGCCTGGCACCGGCGCTGGAACAACCGCTGGCGGCACCTCAAGGACAGGCCCGCGGAGAGCCGCTCGCACTGGAGTCTGCCGAATCAGTCCGCCTTCCAACTCGAACGGGAACTCAAGAGCGACCAGCAGATCGTCTGCCTCGTGCTGAGCGCACCGCCGGGCGGTGATTCCCCCGACGCCCGCCAGGAGTTCGTGGCGGCCCTGCGGGCGGGTATCCCGGCCATCCTCTGGGACCGCAACGGATCCGGCACTGCCTTTCGTGAGGCGGCTGCCGACATCGTTCAGGAACGCGGGCTGGCCGGCGTTCTGGAGCGCACTCGACGATGGCGGCACGAGGCGCTGGCCATGGGACCGGAGGAGTGGCACACACATGTGGGCCGCCATCTGGCCCTTCTCCTGGACGATCCGGAACGCATGCCCGGCCCCTCGCCTTCGGGGGGCGATTCTGACAGTGCTGGATAAGACCTTGACCGCGGACGGGGGACAGAAGGGAGCGCAATCTGCCATGTCAGGTGGGTCGACCGGCACATGCAGCCACCCGCAGGGACTGTGGGTAGGCTGGCCCCCGCACGGGGTTGTTGTCGCAACTGGTACCAGAGCTGGAACTGGAGGCCACCTGTCCCCGTCTCCGCCGCGACAGCAACGATGCCGTGAGAGTGACCATGGCCAGTGACCACGCCCGGCTCCGCCCCTTACGGTCCGGAGCCGACCCAACGCGTATGTGGAGCGACTGGGGCTTCGAGAGTGACGCGGCACCCAGGGAAGCCGTCCTCGTCGTCGACTCCCACGTGAGCATGCGCGTGTGGGCCGAGGTGACGGACAGTCTCGCCCAAACCCTGGCCCGGAGTTTCACCGCCGTTCGCAAGACGGATCTGCTGGGCACGGACGAGACGATGCCGACCCGGGTGCGCGTGGAGCGTTCCTTGGAACCGCCGACGGACGGAACACGCCGGGTGGTCCTCGTGGTCACGGACGGCCTGGCAGCCGGCTGGCATCTCGGTGCGGTGCAGCCACTTCTGCGGTTCTGGGGGCAGTCCTGGCCGGTCGCTGTGCTCAACCTTCTGCCGCCTCACATCTGGTTCCGAACGGGACTCGATGTGTTGCCCGTGCGGATCCGCACCCGCCGCGCCTGGGCTGCCAACGCCGAGTGGGACTGCCACGAGCAGGAGGTCTCCGCGGCGTTACGCGGGGTGAGCGTGGACTTGACAGGTCAGGACGATCTCGCGGAGGCCGACAGTAACCCGATCGCGGTCCCTGTCCTGTCCCTCACACACCACGGCGCGCACGTGCTGTCCGACATACTGACCGGAGCAGACGGGAACCCGCTGGACCTGCCGGCGACGCCGGCCAATGAATGGAAGGGCCGGGCGGACGCGGCGCGGGCCTTTCCCTGGGCGGCCGAGTATTCCGGAACTCAGGGACCACCGTCCGCCGCCGACCGTGTCTTCGAGTTTCGCGCGGCGGCTTCCCCTACCGCCTTCCATCTCGGTACTCGCCTGGCTGCAGCACCGCTGAGCCTGCCGATCGTCCGCAGGCTGATCCGGTCGACTCCCGGCGCGGAGCCGGTCCACGCCTCCGAGTTCTTCATGAGTGGACTGGTCCGTCCGACCGGTGTGCATGCCGATACCCCCGATGCGGTGGCGTACGACTTTCTTCCCGATGTTCGTGCGCAACTCCTCGCGCAGGGCCGCAGGAGTGCCACCATCCGTACGTTGCGCGAAGTCCGCGAGGTGCTGGCCTCGGCTCCGCTGACCGCGTCCCTTCTGCCGCCCCCCGCGGAACCGTTGACCGCGGCGTCGAAGCCGCGGGTGACTCGAAAGAGCGCGCCGTTCCTCCGCGTGGAGCTGATGGCGCTGAACGCCTTGTCCGGGTCACACCTTCAGCGTGCCCGATTGTTGCGGAATGCCCTGAAATGGCACGATCAGCGGTATGCGGTACCACTTGCGAAGGTCCCGCCCACCGGGGCCGCCTTAGCACCGTCCACTACCTCCGGCGTCACCGAAGGAGCCCCGCCGATGTCCACCACGCCCCAACGCGCCTTGGAGGGAGAGCGCACCGTACAACCGCGCGTCTGGGGGAACCTGCCGCCGCGCAATCAGAACTTCACAGGCCGCACGGAGCTGCTCGACCTGCTCGGGCAGCGGCTGCAGGAGGGCACGACCACGGTTCTGCCCGAGGCCATCCATGGGATGGGTGGCGTGGGGAAGACGCAGCTGGCGATCGAGTACGCCTACCGGCATCAGTCGGAGTACGACATCGTGTGGTGGATCCCCTCGGAGCGACCGGGGCAGATCGGTCAGTCTCTGGTGGAGCTGGCCAGGAGGCTGGGGCTGGTCACCACGACCGAGGCCAACGTGGCGGGTCCGGCGGTCCGGGAGGCACTGCGCGAGGGGCGTCCGTACGCCAGGTGGCTGCTGATTTTCGATAATGCGGACAGCCCTGAACAAGTGCGACCCTATTTTCCGACCGGTGGCACGGGCACGATTCTGGTCACCTCGCGAAACCGTCGCTGGGGTCTGGTGGGCGGCTCCCTCGAGGTGGACGTGTTCACTCGCGAGGAGAGCAAGGAACTGCTTCGCGGATCAGGGCCCGGTCTTGCGGATGCCGAGGCGGAGGCGCTGGCCGAGGCACTGGGTGACCTCCCGCTGGCCTTGGTGCAGGCAGCCGCCTGGCGGGCGGAGACCGGCATGCCGGCGTCCGAATACCTCCGGCTCTTCGAGAGCAAACAGAACGAGCTCCTGGAGACGGCACCGCCGCCGGACTACCAACTGCCGGTGGCCGCCGCCTGGAACGTCTCCCTCGACCACCTGGAGACCCGCAGCCCCGCCGCGCTGCGGCTGCTGCAGCTCTGCTCGTACTTCGCCCCCGACCCCATCTCAAGGCAAATCCTCTCCGGCCCGGGAAACAACGCGATCTTCCCGGAGCTGGATGCGGCTCTGAACGACCCGATGAAGCTCGCGCGCGCGATACGGGAGATCAACCGCTACTCTCTCGCCCGAATCGATCACCGCACGAATTCCATCGAGATGCACCGGTTGGTCCAGCATGTGCTGATCAACCGCATGAGCCCAGAGGAGCAGAGCCGCATGCGCGAAGGCGCCCACGCCCTGATGGCGTCCGCCGACCCGAGGACGCCCACGGATCCTGAGAGCTGGCCTCGCTATGCGGAGCTCTACACCCATGTCATCGCGTCCAACGCCGTCACCTCCGACCAGCCCTGGGTGCGCCAACTGGTGATGAATATCGCCAAATACCTCTACTACTGGGGTGATCACGAAGTCTCCCTGGACTTCACTGAGAACGCCTGGGACGCCTGGGTGGACACCTTCGGCGAGGAGGACGTACAGACGCTCCTCATGGGCCGGTGGCTGGTCTTCATCTATTTGATGGTCGGCCGGTACAGCGACGCTTCCAGCCTGGTCGAGCGCATCAGGGGTGTACACGAGCGCATCTCTTTGCCGGACAGCGAGGAGGCACTGGACGCGACCCAGATGGAAGCCGCGGTACGACGTGTACAAGGCCGCTTCCCGGACGGTGCCGAACTGGACCGCCTGGTCTACGAACGGGCTCACCGGGCCTTCGGCGATGACGACCCGGCAAGCCTCAACATGGCCCACAACCTGGGCGTCAGTCTCCGCCTCACCGGCGCCTTCCGGGAGGCCCTCGAACTCGACCGGAAGACCTGGCATCTGAAGCTGCGTCTGTTCGGACGCGACGACCAGCGCAGTCTCATCACAGAGAATTCGATCGCCATCGACGTGCGCGAGTCCGGGGACTACGTCGGTGCGCTCCGGTTGCAGGAAGCCGCGTTGGAGGCCTTCCGAGACGTCTTCGGGAACGACAACCCCGCCACCATCGGTACCGAACGCGAACTGGGAATCGCGTGCCGGAAGGCAGGCCTGCACCACCGCGCGATGGAACTGGCGATCCAGTCGCACGAAGCCTTCACTCGACGTTACGGAGACACCCACCCGCAGTCCTTGGCCAGCGCTCTGCCCCTCGCCATCGCGCTTCGCCAGAACGGCGACCTCGAGGCGGCGAGGGCGCGCGGAGCCCAGGCCTGCAGGGGTTACCGCAAGGTCTTCCACCCGCAGCACCCTTACGCGTTGTCCGCGGACGTCGGTCTCGCGGTGTCCGAACGGCTGCTGGGAAATCCGGGGGAGGCCCGGCGGCTGGACGACGGGGCCCTCACCGGACTGACCGACAGTCTTGGCGTCGATCACCCCTTCACCCTGGTGGCCGCGGTGAACCTGGCCAGTGACCTGGCAGCGCTCGGCGAGCATGAGGCGGCAGTCGCCCAGGGGCGTGACACGCTGCGCCGGTGCCAGGAGACGTTCGGCCCCGACCACCCGACCACCCTGGCCTGCGCCGGAAACCTCGCGATGGATCTGGCGTCCATGGGGCTCGATGACGAGGGTACGGCGCTTCGGAACGACACCCGGGAACGCATGCGCCGGGTACTCGACACGCAGCGCGACGAGCCGGGCGCAACGACACCGCACCCTGCGACGGTGGCTTTCGAGGACGGCGAGCGTGCGAACTGCGACATCGACCCCATGCCGTTGTAGGAAGCTGCGTCCGGGGCCGAAGGGGCTGCGCGATGACGTGCGTGCAGCCCCTCAGTCGTGTAGTCCCGGCGGCCTGCCCGCGTCTGCCAGCCACGTGGCCAGGACCACCGGATCGGGGCACTCTCCGTACTCGGCCAGCAGCGTGTCCCGGACCGCGCGGGCCCACTCAGGTGAGCGAAGCAGGAATCGGCTGGCGGCCTGCTGTTCGGGGCTGTCCGCCAGAGCCCGGCCCAGCGCGGCCCATGAGCCCACCGGAGGATCTCCGCACAGGAACTGATCCGCCAATTCTCGCCTGGCGGCAGCCCGGTCCCCGTGGGCCAGGAGGATGTCGACAGGCCCGGCTCCCCGCACCCCTGCCGCTGTGCCGCCCGGGTCCGGCCAGGAGCCGTCCGGGGCGACGAGACGATGCCTTGCCAGGACCGCCGCGGTGTCGAGGAAGTGGGCTGCGCCGTCCGGTGCCACCGACGCCGCCCCGGTCCGAGGGAGCGGGGGGCACCCCTCGCGCCGTCGCCACGCGCGCACTGCACGGACCACCGCCTCGGGTGACGGCCTCAGATGATGCTCCTGCCACCGTGCACGGTGACTGGCCGCCGCTTCACGGGCCAGCCGCAGTTCGACGGCGGGGACCTCGTCACCGAGCCACCCGGCGCAGCTCTGCGCCAGGGACTCCAGGAGCCTGCGCCCCAAGGACGTCAGCCGTTCATGGCGTCGAACGCCGTTGAGCGCCGACCACACCTCGTCCCGCCACAGGGCGAACTCGAAGTGGGCCAACGGCGCATGCGCTCCTTCGGCGGTCCGCCGGTGGACTTGCCAGAAGCGGGTCACTCCCCAGAAGGCATAGATGCCGTGGAGCAGTCCCTCCAGCGGTCTAGGGTCGTCGCGCCACGGCGCACGGAACAGCTCTGGCCGGTCCTCTGATTCCTCGGGGTGTCGTACCAGCGGTGCCAAGTGAGTCAGGGCACCGAGCTTGACGTGCTGGAATTCGTGCACCAGGGTCGCGGCCAGCTCGGGACCCTGGTCGGACAGGGAAATATTGATTCCGCCAACTGCTTCCGCGGAAGAGCTGCTGTACGGCCGAAACCTTTCTCCTGCGGGTAGGGGAGTGATGGAGATCAGCCCTCGGCTCAGCGCATCCACAAACGCCGGGTCGTCGCGCCGCAGTATGTTCCACGCCTCGGTGAGTGAGGAGCGCCAGGCCTGCGCCTCGGACTCCGAGAGGGCTCGCGGGGCGCTGGGGCCGGAGAAGCTGCGGTAGGGGTCGTGTTCCTCAAGGGCGACGGGCCGGGCGGCGGCGCCCTGCCCCAGCATCACGCGACGCGTGGGCTGCCACCCCGGCATTGGCCGCGCCCGGTCGGAGCAGACAACGACCTCGCCGCCGCTTCCCGTGATCCGGATGCTCTGCTGGTCTCCGGTGACACGCGCGGTGGTCCAGTCCTCGTCCGTCGGAAGAACCGCGTACCCCAGGCTGGGCAGAGAGACCGTTCCTTGATTCACCGGAACCGTCAACGTGAACTCGATACGGGCTGCGGCGGCCGAAGCGGCGGCGAGAGAAGCCAAGTGCCCCAGCGTCGCCCAGGCCGGGACTTCGCTGTCCAGAGTCTTCTGCAGGATTCGTAGTGAACATGACAGCCAGGTGCCCGTGCCGGGTGCCATCAGGACAGCCTCGACGACCTCTGGCGACTGGGCCTGCACGCGCTCAAGCAACTCCCAGGCATCGCTGAGAGACAGAGGTGAGTCGTCGGAACCGGAAGAGAGGCCGACACTCCGATCGTAGAGGGCCCGCAGCAGCAATAATCGGCGACTGTGTTCCGCGCCGAGCAGCTCGTCGATCACTGCACCGTCGCCTCTGCCCTGGAGGAGTCCGTCCAGGCCCTTCGCCGAGATGGTGTGCCAAGCGGAGCGGTCGTCCGGCGTGCTGCTCATCGAGCGCACTGGCATTCTCCCCACACGTTTGTCGCCCTACTACCCGGTGACTCCGTGGGTCTGATTGACGCCCGCCACTGTGATCGCGTGAGGATCATCGACTTCGCTCAGCAGCCGTTCGAGTGTCTCGGCCAGGGCTGGGCCGTCCAGAGAACGCAACGCCTCGAGTGATACTCCTGAGAGGTCCATGAGTGCGGACTCAAGGGCCGGCGTCGCCCGTTCCATGGCTGCCAAGTCCCCTCCCCCTGTACGCTCGTCCGACTGTTCCGTCCCCCTCATGATGACCCAGGCGGACGTGGCCCGAAACCCTGCGCGGCGGGCCTAGTCGCCATATCAAGTCATGTGTGGCGCCTGACCAGTTCGGCCGCAACGCGGTCGACGGCTCGTAGCTCCTCCGAGTCCTCCTCCCAGATGCGCAGTACTTCCATGAACCTTTCGAGGGCGCCGGGATAGCGCAGGCAGGTGCGCAGCACGCCGTACACGTCGAATCGCAGCCGGTCGTCGCGGGGGCGATGGGCGGCCACCCGGAGGTCGACGCTTTCCAGGATCGTGTCGAGGCCGTTCGGTCTGCGCAGCGAGGGCAGGGCCGTCAAGGCGTCCACCAGGTCTTTCAGTTCGCTCATCGTCAGAGTGGACGGTAGCGAAGCGAAGCGTGGGGAGGGTGGTGGCGACATTTCCGCGATAGGGCGGGAGCCGATCGGTACGGGCCGGGCCGGGAGGCCGGCGTGGGTCTGGAGCAGTTCGAGTTCGGGAGGGTCCAGTACCTCGTACCAATACTGCACCCGAACCGCCGCGAGCCGGCCGAGGCCGTCGGAACGGTGGTGTGCGGTGATCAGGCCGATGATGGCGCCGTCGGACCAGAGAGCGGCGCCGGACATGCCTTCCCAGGGCGAGCGTTGCGGCCCGACTGCATCGGCCGGAGGCGGAACGGCCACCTCGAAGGTTCCCTCCCGCCGGTTGGAGAGGACGGACACCGTGCCTTCCACGTGGCAGGAGTCCCGGAACCGGACGGGTGAGCCCACCTCGACGAGGCCGGATCCCGCTTGCTCGCGCAGCTTGAAGCGGGGAAAGCCGACAGCGGTTACTGGCAGGCTGCCTTCCATCTCCGGGACCACTGCGTAACGGGGCAGATGGGGGATGGGCGGGGCAACGGGCGGGAGATCGGCCAATTCCAGCAGGGAGAGGTCGGCGCGAAGGGAGCGCAGGACCACGCGGGCGGCGGTGCTCCACTCGCCGGGGCGATCCGCATCGAAACGGACCCCGATTGTGGACAAGGGCGGCTCGAGCAGGTGACCGGCGGTCAGGACGTGCCGGTCACCGACGCGGTAGCCGGAGCCCCGGCGTCCCGGCGCGCCAGGTGGGCCACCTACCAGCACCTCCGCGACTCGGGCCATCTCCAATCCTGGAACCCCCCGCTGCCCTTCGCTCATCCCGGGCATCTACCCCAGGGCGTGGCTGTGTAATGGCGACGGGCTTCAGGGGGCACAGTGCTCTTCTCGCGCATGTGTGCAAAGGCCCCGTTCCTACAGTCCACGCACCTGTCCCCGGCGTGCAGCCCGACTCGCCTGCCGCTGCAGAAGTGCGAACGCAGATGCAGCCCGCCACCCCCGGCGGTGAAGCTCACGCCGCCGGATCCCAGGCCTCGATCAGGCGCTCGGGTCCGTATGTCGCCGCCAGGCCATCGACCGCGAATCCGGAGCGGGACACCGCGACCAGCGGCGTGTCCTCGTCGGCGCCCGGGACGGCCAGGGCGTCTCGGGCCAGGGCTGTCAGGGCGCGGTGGTCGAAGGGGGCGCGCTCGTGCCATTTGATGGAGCCGACGAAGTCGATCTGGCGTGCGGGGGAGCGGTCCGCGCCCACCAGGTCCACCTCGGGATTGTTCGTGCGGGGCCACCAGCCGCCGACCTCCCGCACCTGCGGCCACATGTCGTCGGGCAGCAGTCGGGCCAGCGACTCCCGCACGACGGGTTCGATCGCCCGCCCGCGCCACGAGGTCCATCCGCGTTCGACCGCGTCGACCACGATCCGGCTGCGGCCGCGCTCGATCTCCGGGATGCCCTGTTCCAGGAAGGCGAGCCAGAAACGGAGATAGGGATCGGCGATGCGGTAGCGGCGGTCCCGGTCGCCCGGTCGGGCCGACAGCGGGGTGTCGACGGCGACGAGTCGCTTGTCAGCAAGGGTGCGCAGGGCCGGGTTGAGCGAACCGGGCGGGAGCGGCCGGTCGGCGGCCCCGGCGTTCGCGGCGATCGCCCCGAAGGTCCGCTCGCCGCTTCCGATCACGGACAGCACATGTCTTGCCTGTAGCGCGGTGGGGAACTCGGCGGCCAGGATGCGCTCGCCGGAGACGAGGAGGGGGGAGGTGGGGTCGGCGAGCGTCCGGGAGAGGAAATCGGCGCGGTTTTCGCCGTCCTGCCATTCCTGGCAGATGAGCGGAAGGCCGCCGGTGATCAGGTGTGCGTCGAAGGCATCCGCGGCCGGGAGCCCGGTCATCGCCTTGACCTCGGCAGGGGAGAGGGGCGGCAGAACCATCTCGACCCCGCGCTGATGGAAGGGGCGGCCGTAGGCGGAGAGCTGCTCCATCATCGCCAGGTCACTGCCGATGAGGACCAGCAGTACGGGTTTGCGGCTCAGCACCCGGTCCCACACGGTCTGCAGGGTGCCCTCCAGCACCGGGTCGCCTTCGAGCATCCACGGCAGCTCGTCCAGGACGACGATGCTGGGGGCGCCGTCCGGGAGCACCGCGGCGAGCTGGCGCAGGGCGGTGTCCCAGTCGGCGACCGTGGTGACGCCGGCGAGGAGGGCGGTGTCCTGCAATGAGGAGTGCCGGACCTCAGTGAGGAAGCGGGCCCGTTCCCGGTGCGCGTCCTCGCCTCGGGTGGCCTGGTGGACGACGTATGGCACCTGTGCGCGTTCGCAGAAGAGGTCCACGAGACGCGACTTCCCCACCCGGCGCCGACCGCGGAGCAGCAGGGCCCTGCCGCGCTGGTCGCCCCGGCCGTCACGCACCCACGACAGGTGGCGCTCCAGGGTGGCCAGTTCGGATGTGCGGCCAATGAAGCCGGGCATGGCTCAACTCCTGATGCCGAGGTTGCTCGCATTGAACATACTCAAGTGAACCATAGTATGGAGAATTTGAGTAATGCTCCTGCGACTTTGCGTGACGGGCGATACGCGGGCCAGTCGCGCAGCCCTAGACGCGCCGCAGCAGCGTCCCCACCGCCGCCCCCAGATACCCCGGAAACTCCTCCGCCGACGGCAGCACGGCCGGCACCGCATGCCCCAGCTGGCTGTGCCCCAGATAGAAGCTGTACGCCATCAAGCCCCGCTCTCGCGCCTCCTCCGCCCCAAAACCCAGCTCGGTGAAGAGCCCCGTCAGGTAGTCGATCCGGCGCTCCGTGACCTGCCGCAGTGCGGCCGCGACCTGTGGGTGGTCCGTGCTGGCCAGGAGTGAGAGCTCAAGCGGATCGGCCGCGCCCGGCTTGGTGACCCGCTGGAACAGGGCGCGCAGGCGTTGCTCCGGATCCGGCTCCGTCTCCACCGCCGCGATGATCTCGTCCGTGTTCGACTCGACCCAGCGGGCGAGTGCCGCCCCGATCAGGGCCTCGCGGTTGGTGAAGTGCCAGTAGAAGCTGCCCTTTGTGGTGCCGAGGCGGGTGGCGAGCGGTTCGACCGCGACGGCTGCGAGGCCGCCGCCCTCCCGGACGGCGGTGAGGGCGGCGTCCGCCCAGTCGCGGGCGGTGAGCCTGGGTTTCCTGGGCTGCTGCCGTTGTGCCATCCCCATACGCTACCGTATGGTTTCCATACGCCAGCGTATGGAGGTGCGCGATGCGCAAGGACAGGCCCGTGGCGGTGGGGTTTCCCGAAGGTGCTCGGCTGATCAGGGCAGCCTTGGAACGGCCCGATTATCAGGACGCGTACGCCATGCAGTTGCGGCCCGGGATGCCGCGTGACCCGGCTGCCTGGACGGGCATCCTGCGCGACGCCTTTCCGGTCGTCGCGCGGGAGGACGGTGAGGTGCTCATGGACGTCAGCGCGGGCGGACTGGATGCCTGGGCGTCCATCGTCGTCGATGCCGAGTGCGTCGTCCTGTGCAGTTCTGTGAAGACCAACGCTTGGCGGTCCAGGCTGTATTGGGGTGTGGTGAAGAGGGTGCATCCCTTCATGGCGCGCCTCATGATGGTCCGCACCCATCGCCGGCTTTCCCTCGCAGCCGGGAACGGCGTTACCTAGGCAGCAGCGCAGAACATCACTTCGGCAGTCGGCCCGCCACGTACTCCTCCCGGAGCGTGTTCTTGCGGATCTTGCCTGAGCCGGTCAGTGGGAAGCCGTCGACGAACACCCAGGTGCGAGGCGTCTTGTGCGGGGCCAGGTGGGCGCGGACGTGGTCGAAGAGTTCCTTCTCGATCGCAGTCTCACCCACCGTCTCGCCCACCTTGTGGTCCGGGTTGAGTCGGATGAAGGCCGCGACCCGTTCGCCCCAGACCGGGTCGGGGACGCCCACGACCGCGGCCTCGGCGACTGCGGGATGTTCGGCCAGGACCTGTTCGATCTCGCGCGGGTAGATGTTCTCGCCACCGCGGATGATCATGTCCTTCAGGCGGCCGTCGATACGGCAGTAGCCGCGCTCGTCCATCGAGGCGAGGTCACCGGTGTGGAGCCAGCCGTCGATGTCGACGGCGGCGGCGGTCGCGTCCGGGGCGTCGAGGTAGCCGGTCATGACGTGGTAGCCGCGGGTGCAGAGTTCGCCGGTGACCCCGGTCGGCACGATGGCGCCCGCCGCGTCCACGATCTTCACCTCGGTCAGGGCGAGGGGCCTGCCGACCGTGTGGGCCCGGTCGTCCGGGGTGTCGTCGAGGCGGGTGATGGTGATGCCCGGGGATGCCTCCGTCTGGGCGTAGATGATGGCCATCGGCACGCCGAAGGTCTGCTCGACGCGGCGGACCAGTTCGGGCGGGACCGAGGCGCCGCCGGACAGCATGTACCGGAGGGATGACAGGTCGGTGCCGGGGAGCGCCGGGTGTTCGAGCATGGCGATGAGCATCGTCGGTACGCCTCCGAGCGCCACGCAGCTTTCGGACTCGGTGAGTTCGAGCATCAGGCCCGGGTCGAAGTGCGGGGGCAGGACATGGGTGCCGAGGCTGATGATCGAGGCCAGCGTGGCCAGTACACAGCCCGCCGTGTGGAACAGCGGCATCGGGTTGAGCGCCGCCTCGCCGGGCCGCAGCCCGAAGGTGCGGACGTAGGCCAGCCGGGCGTTGTTGGTGATGCCGCGATGGTGCAGGACCACGCCCTTCGGGATGCCGGTCGTGCCCGAGGTGTACTGGATCTGGGCCGGTGCCGACGCGTCGACCTCGGGCAGCTCCCGGTCGGGGGAGCCCTCGGCGCAGAACTCCGCCCAGTCCTCGAACAGCACGCTGGTGTGGAGATGGGGCAGGTCGGCGCGGATGTCGGCCAGCGTGCGGGCCATCGGGTTGCCGCGGTACTCGCGGAGGTGGAAGACGCCGGCCGCTCGGGAGTGGCCGAGCACGTGGCGCAACTCCGCCTCCCGCAGGGCCGGGTTGACCGTGACGAGGGTGATGTCCGAGAGGGCCGCGGCGAGTTCGAGGATCACCCACTCCGGGATGTTGTTCGCCCACACCGCCACGCGCTCGCCCGGCGAGAAGCGGCCGAGCAGGGCCCGCGCCGCGCGCTCGGACTCGTCGAGCAGCTCGGCGTACGTCCACCGGCGGCGCTCGGCGGGGTCCGGCACACCCTCGACCAGGGCGACCGTCTCCGGTGCCAGTCGGGCGGCGCGGCGCAGCAGTGATCCGACGGTCTCGTCCAGGAGTTCCTCGCCGGACTCGCCCGCCCAGTACGACGTTGCCACCATGTCAGCCCCCGGAATGCTGTCTGCCGTGCGCGTCGGATACGGCGTCAGTATCCGGACCGGGAGCCGCGGTACGCCAGCCCGCGCGCCCAATCCCCTTGCCAGGCGGCCGAGTTGCGCCCTTGCGCTACGCGGACGGCCCGAGGGAGCGTTCGGTGACCTTCGCCAGATGCCGGGTGAACACCTCCCGGGTGTCCGGCGTCAGCGTGCGCAGAGCCACCAGAGCGGTGATGACGACATCGCAGAGCTCGCCCTGGACGTCCTCCCAGGTGTGGGTGATCCCCTTGCGCGGGTTCTGGCCGGTCGCGCCGATCACCGCCTGCGCCACCTCGCCGACCTCCTCCGACAGCTTGAGCATGCGCAGAAGCAGGCCCTCCTGGCCGCCGTGCGGACGGTTCGCGTCGAGCCAGGTCCACAGGTCTTCGACGGCCGCCCAGAGGTCGGAGGAGGGGGCGGGTGAGGCCGGGGGCTCGGGGAGGAGGGGCTGATCAGTCATGCATGCCAGTCTGCCCATCCCCGCTCACTCCCTGAACAGCGCCTCCTCCTCCGCGAACAGGGCCTCCTGCTCGTCCGGCTTCTTGTCCTGCAGCCTCTTGTTCCGCGCCCCCACGACCAGCGCGGTGGCCGCCGCCGTCACGCCGAGTGCCGTCGGGACCATCCAGCCGCGGTCGAAGACATGGCCGAGCGCGTGGTCGAGGGAGAGACGGCCGGGTCCGGCGACCGCGAGGCCGGTGGCAGCCAGGGCGAGGGTCGCCGCGTACTCGTAGCCGCCCTCCGCGTTGAAGAAGCCGTTCGGGGCGTGCACCGCGGATGCCCCGGCCATCGCGCCGGCCGCCGCCGCACCCGCCGCCGGGGTCGCCAGGCCCAGCGCCAGCAGCGTGCCGCCGCCGGCCTCCGCGAGACCCGCCGCCGTCGCGCTCGCCTTGCCGGGCGCGTAGCCGACCGACTCCATGAACTGGCCGGTCCCCTCGATGCCGTGTCCGCCGAACCAGCCGAACAGCTTCTGCGCGCCGTGCGCCGCCAGTACACCGCCGGCACCCAGCCGGAGCAGCAGCAGGCCCAGATCACGCCGGTCGTAAGAGCTCATGATTTCTCCCGGGACAGAGAACCCCCAGCAATGGGGCCGGACAACAGGAACACTCCCCTCCGCGTGTCCACCGTCCCACTCCTCACACCTCCCGGACCCGTCCGCGCAGCCGTTCGGGTGGCGGGTCCCGGCGGGCGGTGTGACTCTGCTGCCATGACGATTCAGCCAGCCAAACTCAGCGACCCGGCCGTCCGTGCGTTCGTCACCGCCGTCAACGCCCACGACCGGGACGCCTTCCTGGCCCTCCTCACGGAGGACGCGACCATGGCGGACGACGGCTCCGACCGGGACCTCAACGAGTGGATCGACCGGGAGATCTTCTCCTCCAACGGTCACCTGGACGTCGACAACGAGTCCCAGGGCGGCCGCGCCCTCCTCGCCCACTACCGCAACGACGCCTGGGGCGAGATGCGCACCCGCTGGAACTTCACCATCGAGGACGACGGCAGGATCTCCCGCTTCGAGACCGGCCAGGCTTGAGTCGCTCCGAGACCGGCCAGGCTTGAGTCGCTCCGAGACCGGCCAGGCGTAAGTCGCTCCGAGACCGGCCAGGCGTAAGTCGCACCGAGACCGGCCAGGCGTATGTCGCACCGAGACCAGCCCGGCGTATGTCGCACCGAGACCAGCCCGGCGAAAGCACGCGTACAACCCCTTGCCTTCGTGCGCGCTCCAACTCCTACCGTTCTCGGTCATGGAGACGAACAGGACCCTCGGTCGCAGCGGCATCCGAGTAAGCGCTCTCGGTTTCGGCTGCTGGGCCATCGGAGGCGAGTGGCAGAACACGGAGGGGCAGCCGCTCGGCTGGGGCAAGGTCGACGACGACGAGTCCGTACGGGCGATCCGGCGCGCCCTGGAGCTCGGCGTGACCTTCTTCGACACCGCGGACACCTACGGCGCCGGGCACAGCGAGCGGATCCTCGGACGCGCACTCGGCAGGCGCCGTGCCGATGTCGTCGTCGCCACCAAGTGGGGCAACGTCTTCGACGAGGAGACCCGCACACTCACCGGTCGCGACGACTCCCCGGCGCACGCCCGCCGCGCGCTGACCGCGTCGCTGAAGCGGCTGGAGACCGACTACGTCGACCTCTACCAGCTGCACATATCCGATGCCGACCCCGAGCGGGCCGCTGAACTCCGGGACCTGTGCGAGGAGTTCGTACGGGAGGGGCTGATCCGCGCCTACGCCTGGAGCACCGACGACCCGGCCCGCGCCGCCGTGTTCGCCGAGGGGGAGCACTGCGCGGCCGTGCAGCATGCGGCCAACGTGCTGCAGGACGCGCCCGAAATGTTCGCGCTGTGCGAGAAGTCGGGGCTCGCGAGCATCAACCGCAGCCCGCTGGCCATGGGATTGCTGGCAGGGAGGCGTCAAGGTGCCCTGGAGGCGGGCGACATCCGCAGCAAGCCGCCGGCCTGGCTCGAGGGCTTCAGCGAGGGCTCCGGAGCCGACTCCGACTGGGTCGCCCGTATCGACGCGCTCCGGGAGATCCTCACCAGCGGCGGCCGTACCCTGGCCCAGGGCGCCCTCGCCTGGCTGTGGGCGCGCAGTCCGCGCACCGTCCCGATCCCCGGCTTCCGTTCGGTCGTGCAGGCCGAGCAGAACGCCGGCGCGATCGAGAAGGGGCCGCTCACCGACCGGCAGCTGGCCGAGGTCGACCGGATTCTCGGACGGTGAGCGGCAGCCTCGTCAGGAGCGCACGCCCTGTTCCGTCAGCGTCAGCTGCCCCGCCTTGATGGTCGCCACGCGTGGGGCGCGGCGGGCGATGGACGAGTCGTGGGTGACCATGACGAAGGTCAGGCCGTGCTCGCGCCACAGGCCCTCCAGCAGGGCCATGATGTCGTCGCGGGTGCCCTCGTCGAGGTTGCCGGTGGGTTCGTCGGCGAGCAGCACCTTCGGCCTCTTGACCAGCGCGCGGGCGATGGCGACGCTCCCCCAGTGCCTTAAGGGCCTGGGGGGACCCCCAGCTGCTGGCCGCCGGACAGCTCGGAGGGGGCGTGGGTGAGGCGCTCGCCCAGGCCCACCGAGTTCAGGGCCTCGGACGCGCGCCGGCGCCGCTCGGCGGGCTTGACGCCGAGCGGGACCAGGGCCGTCTCGACGTTCTCCTGGGCGGTCAGCGTCGGGATGAGGTTGAACGACTGGAAGATGATGCCGATCTTTTCGGCGCGCACCCGGGTCAGCTTCGCCTCGCTGATCCGCGCGAGGTCGACGCCGTCCAGCTCGACACTGCCCTCGGTTGGGCGGTCCAGGCCGCCGATCATCTGCAGCAGCGTGGACTTGCCGCCGCCGGTGGGGCCCTGGATGACTAGCTGGTCGCCGTCCTCGATGGCGAGGTCGATGCCGCGCAGCGCCTCCACCGTCTCCTTGCCCCGCGTGTAGCGCTTGGTGACGCCTGTGAGTCTGTACATGGGATCTCCGTAGAAGAAGCAGAAGAAGCAGAAGAAGCAGAAGAAGCAGATGAAGCAGAAGAAGCAGACGAAGCAGATGAAGCAGGGGGGTGGGGCGCCGTCTCCCGGGGGGATGTACGGAGGCGACGCCGCAGCTCAGGGGTGTTCCGACACCGAACGGTGTCTACGACCCGCTGCGCAGCGCGTCCGCCGGCCGCATCCGCGAGGCGCGCCAGCCGCCCATCGCGCCGGCGATCAGACCGCCTGTGACCGCCAGGCCCACTGCGAGCGCGATGGTGGTCAGGGAGACGGGGGCGGAGAGCGCGATCTCCATCGTGTTGGACGCCGACTGCTGTCCCGGACCGCCGCCCCCCGGGCCACCGCCGGGACCCCCGCCCATACCGCCGCCGCTGCTGCCCAGCTGCGCGGTGAGCTTCGGGGCGACCGCGGTCACCGCGTAGGCCGCCGCGAGGCCCAGGCCGATGCCGAGGGCGCCGCCTAGCAGACCGTTGACCATGGACTCGCCGACGACCTGCCGGGTCACGTTGCGGCTCGGCCAGCCGAGCGCTTTCAGGGTGCCGAACTCGCGCACCCGGCGGGAGACGGCCGAGGAGGTCAGCAGCGCCGCCACCAGGAAGGCCGCGGCCAGCACCGCGATCGACAGCCACTTGCCGACGCTGGTCGCCAGGTTGGAGGCAGTGGAGAGGGACCCGGAGACGGTGGAGGCGAGGTCGGCGGAGGTGGTGACCGTCGTACCGGAGATGTTGGCCTGGATCTCCTTCTTCACGGTGGCGATCTGCTGGGAGTCGGTCGCCTTGACGTAGATCGTGGTGACCTTGTTCTTGGCGTCGCCGAGCGTCTGTGCCTGCTTCAGCGGCAGGTAGACGTCGATGGTGGACTCGCCGCTGTCGGGTGTCGCGATGCCGATGACCGTGTACTTGGTGCCGTTGATCTTGAAGGTCGAACCGACCTTGTACTTCTTCGACTTGGCGTACGACTTGCTGATCACGGCGACCTTGGCGTTGCTCTGCGCGGCCGTGAACGTCCTGCCGGAGGTGATCTTCGACGTGGCCAGCGGGCCGAGGTCCTGGTCGGTGACGTCGATGCCGGCCACCGAGTAGGAGTTGACGTTGAAGGACGCGCCGCCGCCCTGGACCTGCGGCTGGCCGCCACCGGTGCTGCTGCTGTTGCCGCCGCCGGGGCCGCCCTGCTGGGAACCCGAGGACCCGGAGGGCGACGTCGAGGACTTCGCCTTGCCCTGGGTGAAGGAGCCGTCCACCTTGGTGACGTTCAGGGTGATCGCGCCGACCGCGGCGGACACGCCCTGCTGGGCTGCGACCTTGGTGACCAGCGAGGACGACAGGGCCTGACCACCCTGTGTCATCACCCGGTCCGAGCTCTGCTTGGTGCTGCTGCTCTGCTTGGCGTCGAACTTGAAGTTCGGGCCCTGCGAGCTGCCCGCCTTGGGAGCCGACTGCGCCTTGGTCACCGTCATGTCGGTGCCGAGGCCGTAGAGCGACTTGAGGACCTTGTCCTGAGCCTGTGTCATACCGGCCGACACCGAGTTGACGGTGATGACCAGCGCGATTCCGAGCGCCAGACCCAGTGCGACGACCAGGGCCGCCTTCTTTCTGCGGCCCAGTTCGCGCTTGAGATAGATGCCAAACATCCCGTTCCTCGAAGGTTCTTGGCGCCCGCTGTGGGCGCTGCCACAAGCTAGGGAGAAACCTTTGAGCCGGACTGAGTAAAGGATGTGTCAGAGCTGAGAAAGTCGGATGCCAGGTCAGAATTCCGTAAGACAGGCAATTCCTATGCCGTAGAGGGCGTACTGCCAGGAAACTGCTGTTGGGTGGGTGTTACGGTCCCGGGATGCACGGTTCTTCTCCGCTGTCCCGGCGTTACGCTCTCGGTCTTGCCGCAGCCGCCATTCCGCTTGCCGCGGCTACTCCCGCTTCCGCAACCGGCACCGTCGTCGGCGGTGAGCGACTCGCCCGTAAGGGAATTCAAGTGAGCGGCGCCACAGGGTTGCCCGGGAAACTCACCGCGAGTGCCTGGATCGTCGCCGACTGCGGGAGCGGCGAGGTGCTCGCCTCGTTCGCCGCGCACCGGCGCCTGCCGCCCGCGTCCACGCTGAAGATGCTGTTCGCCGACACGGTCCTGAAGAAGTTCCAGCGGAGTCAGCGGTACAAGGTGACCGACGCCGACCTGGCCGACATCCCGGCCGGCTCCAGCCTGGTCGGGGTCAAGCCGGGGATCACGTACACCGTCGAGCAGCTGTGGCAGGGCGTCTTCCTGCGCTCCGGCAACGACGCCGTGCATGTGCTCGCCCATATGAACGGGGGAGTGGCGAAGACGGTCGCCGAGATGCAGGCCAAGGCCGAGGACCTGCAGGCCCTGGACACCCATGTGGTCAGCCCCGACGGCTTCGACCACAAGGGTCAGCTGTCCTCCGCGTACGACCTCACCCTCTTCGCCCGGCACGGACTGAAGAACGCCGACTTCCGCGAGTACTGCCACACCCGGATCGCGAACTTCCCGGCCGGCGGCAGGAAGACCTTCCAGATCCAGAACACCGACCGCCTGCTCACGGGCGCGTGGGGCCTGAAGACGTACGACGGGCTGATCGGCGTCAAGAACGGTTTCACCAGCAACGCCGGCAACACCTTCACGGGTGCCGCCACCCGCGGCGGCCGGACCCTGCTGGCCACCGTGATGCACCCCAAGAGCGGCTACAACGCCGTCTACGAGGAGACGGCCGCGCTGCTCGACTGGGGCTTCACGCACGGCGGTTCGGCCGAGCCGGTGGGCACGCTGGTCGAGCCGCTCAGCGAGGGAGGGGCGAGGGCGACGCCCACCCGCAAGACGGCCCAGGCGGCGGCCGGCGCCCCGGGCACGGAGTCAGGAGACCCCTCGGCCTGGCGGCTGCTGGAGGGCGCGGGCGGCACGGTCGCCCTGCTGGCGGGCGGTGTCTGGGCGCTGCGCAGGCGCGGGAAGAGCGGCGGCAGGCACGCCGGCTGACGCATGTGGCAGCCGTTCCATCCACCGGTGCGTACCTCGCGGTCCCACGCGAGATCCACCCCCACCCGGTGCGGTGGAACGGCTGCCATCCCCCCTCGGCATGAACTGCCGGGCCTACGGAACTTCACTCCCCCATGTGTGAAGCTCTTGTGTAGGAGATTTGAGCATAGGTCCACAACCGGCCGCAATGGTGCGGACGCTCAAATTCCGGTTGTGCAAGTTGATGAGTTGAGGACCTGCCGGGGCGGTCAACCGCGGCCCACGTACGGCATCGCGGTCGCCAGAACCGTCGCGAACTGCACGTTCGCCTCCAGCGGCAGCTCGGCCATGTGCCGCACCGTGCGCGCCACATCGGCGACGTCCATCACGGGCTCGGGAGCGATCTCACCGTTGGCCTGCAGCGCTCCGGTCTGCATCCGCGCGGTCATGTCGGTGGCCGCGTTGCCGATGTCGATCTGCCCGACCGCGATGTTGTACGGCCGCCCGTCCAGCGAGAGCGACTTGGTGAGGCCGGTCAGCGCGTGCTTGGTCGCCGTGTAGGCGATGGAGTGCGGCCGCGGAGTATGGGCGGAAATGGAACCGTTGTTGATGATGCGTCCGCCCTGCGGGTCCTGCTCCTTCATCTGCCGGTAGGCCGCCTGCGCGCACAGGAACGCCCCGTTGAGGTTGGTGTCCACCACATGCCGCCAGGCCTCGTACTCCAGCTCCTCGACCGGCACCCCGCCGGGACCGAACGTCCCCGCGTTGTTGAACAGCAGGTCAACCCGCCCGAACCGCTCGACGGCGGCGGCGAACAGTGTGGCCACGTCGTCCGGCCGTGAGACGTCGGTCCGTACGGCGAGACAGGCACCGCCCGGCACCAGCGCCGCCGTCTCCTCCAGCGTCCCGGGGCGCCGCCCCGCCAGCGCCACCGACCAGCCCGTACGCAGCAGCTCCACGGCAACCGCCCGCCCGATGCCGGAGCCGGCGCCGGTCACCACCGCGATCCTCGACTGCCCGCCGGTCCCCTGCTTCTCAGTCTCCATGGCATTCATGGGCCCGCAGCGTAGGCGAGGGTCCGGCATGCGGGACGAGACCGTCCGCCATCCGGGTTCGAGCGGCCCGACGCGCAAGTGACATTCGGCACTGTGTGCGAGCTGAGACCATAGGGGCGTATCACTCGGAGAGGGAGGGGCACATGCCCGAGCAGGGCGCGTCGACACCGAACATGTCGACACCGCACATGGAGCAGGCGGCCGGACCGGAAGCTGAACCGGCCGTCGCCCGTACCGTTCCCCGTACCGGCCTGCTCGTCACCCTGATCCTCGGCGGACTCACCGCGACGCCCCCGCTGGCGATGGACATGTACCTCCCCTCGCTCCCGGAGGTCACGAACTCCCTGCACGCGCCCGCGGCCACGGTCCAGCTCACGCTCACCGCCTGCCTGCTCGGCATGGCGCTCGGACAGCTGGTGGCCGGCCCGATGAGCGACCGGTGGGGCCGCCGGCGCCCCCTGCTGATCGGCCTGGTCGCCTACGTCGTCTCGACCGTCCTGTGCGCGTTCGCGCCGACCGTCGAGTTGCTGGTCACGTTCCGGCTCGCGCAGGGGCTCGCCGGCGCGGCGGGGATCGTCATCGCGCGCGCCGTGGTCCGGGACCTGTACGACGGCGTGGCGATGGCCCGCTTCTTCTCCACCCTCATGCTGATCGGCGGGGTCGCCCCGATCGTCGCGCCGCTGATCGGCGGGCAGATCCTGCGGGTGACGGACTGGCGGGGGGTGTTCGTGGTGCTCACGGTCGTGGGCACGGTGCTGACCGCAGCCGTATGGGCGAAGCTCCCCGAGACCCTCCCCGCAGGCGAGCGGCACGGCGGGGGAGTCGGCGAGGCCCTGCACTCGATGCGCCGCCTCCTCGCCGACCTGCCCTTCACCGGGTTCATGCTCGCGGGCGGGTTCGCGTTCGCGGCGCTCTTCGCCTACATATCGGCCTCGCCCTACGTGATCCAGGAGATCTACGGCGCCTCCCCGCAGACCTTCAGCCTGCTGTTCGGCCTGAACTCGGTGGGGCTGGTGGCCGTGGGCCAGATCAACGGAAAGCTGCTGGTCGGAAGGGTCCGCCTGGACCGGGCGCTGGGCGCGGGGCTGCTCGTCGTCATCGCCGCCGCGACCGCCCTCCTGCTCATGTCCACCGGAGCCTTCGGCAAGGTCGGCCTGGCGCCCGTCGCCGCGGCCCTCTTCGTCCTGATGTCCGCGATGGGGGTGACCCTGCCCAACGCCCAGGCCCTCGCCCTGATGCGCACCAAGCACTCAGCCGGATCGGCGTCCGCGCTGCTCGGCACGTCCTCGTTCCTCATCGGGGCCGTCGCCTCCCCGCTCGTCGGGATCGCCGGAGAGCACACCGCCGTCCCGATGGCCGTCGTCCAACTGGCCGCGGCGCTGGTGGCACTGGGCTGTTTCGTGGGAATGTGCCGAGCCCGCAGCGGGCGTACGAGCGTGGAAGGAGCGGGGAGCTGAGCGCACCGAGACTGCGCAGGGACAGTCCCGAACGGGCTGGACTCGACCCCGGCGAACTCCGCCACCTCGCCCAGGAGGTCCACGACCTCACCACCGGGGACCGGCCCTGGGCCGCGGGCGCCGTCGTCGTCGCCGGGCGCGGCCCGGTGATCGCCGTCGAGGAGGCGGCGGGCTGGGCCGTCAGATACTCGGCCTACGACCCCGACGCGGACCGCGGCATCGAACTTCCGCCCGCGGCCCGGGTCCCGATGACCGTCGACACACCCGTCGACCTGGCCTCCCTCACCAAGTTGTTCACCGCGGTCGCCGCCGTGCAGCAGATCGAGCGCGGCACGCTCGGCATCGACGCGCGGATCGGTGCGTACCTGCCTGACTTCCGTGCGGCCGTGCGGCACGGGATCACCGTGCGGGAGCTGCTCACTCACACCTCCGGGCTGCGGCCCGAACTCCCGCTGTACGACTGCGCCGACGACACGGAGCGGCTGGAGAGGCTGCGGGCGGAGGTGCCGATCGGGGTGCCCGGCACGTACACGTACTCCGACCTCAACTTCCTGCTGCTGCAGTTCGTTCTGGAACGGATCACCGGCCGCACCCTGGACGTCCTGATCCACGAGGGGATCACCCGTCCGCTGGGCATGCTGTCGACCGACTTCGGGCCCTGTCCCGGGGCGGCGGCGACGGAGGATCAGCGGCGGCCTTGGGGCAAGGCGGAGCGGGGGATGCTGCGGGGGGTGGTCCACGACGAGAACGCGTGGGCGCTCGGTGGCATCGCCGGCCATGCCGGGCTCTTCTCGACGGCCCGTGACCTGGCGGTGTTCTGCCGCACGCTCCTCGCGGGCGGTTCCTACGGGCCCGCCCGCATCCTGGGCACGGACTTCGTCGAGCTGCTGCTGGCCCCGCCGGGGCTGGGGTTCGCCGTGGACCAGCCGTGGTTCATGGGGGAGCTGGCGGGGCGGGGGGCGGCTGGGCATACGGGGTTCACGGGGACGTCGCTGGTGCTGGATCCGGCGACGGACACGTTTCTGGTGCTGCTGGCGAACACGGTGCATCCGCGGCGGCGGGGACCCGACAGCCGCCCCAGAGCCGCGGCGGCGACCCGCCTGGCGAGGGCGGTGTACCGCAGCCCGTTCCGGCCTTGATCGCCGGACGGGCAGCCCGTCCGGCGTTTGAGGACGAGGCCGTTCAGGCCGACAGGGGGTCCAGGGGGGCGGAGCCCCTGGGGACGGGACGGGTAGGGGCGGCGGGGGCGAAATAGAATCGGCGGGTGAATGACCCCGCAACCCCGGCCGAAGCCCTGCGCCGCAGTCTCGCCGGCCTCCTCGACGGGCTCCCGCCCAAGCAGGCCGCCCAGGCCGTCGACCGCCTCATCGCCAACTACCGCGGGGCCACCCCGACCGACGCCCCCATCCTCCGCGACCGCGCAGACGTGGCCGCCTACGCCGCCTACCGCATGCCGGCCACCTTCGAGGCGGTGCACTCCGCGTTGGAGGCGTTCGCCGACGCCGTGCCCGGCTGGACGCCCGGCAGTCACACCGACCTCGGCGGCGGCACCGGCGCCGCCACCTGGGCCGTCACCGCCACCTGGGACGGCACCCGCCCCGTCACCGTCCTGGACTGGGCCGAACCCGCCCTGGCCCTCGGCAAGGAACTCGCCACCGCCAACCCGGCCCTGCAGCAGGCCAGTTGGCGACGCGCCCGCATCGGCGCCGCCCTCACCCTCGACGACACGGACCTCCTCACCGTCTCCTACGTCCTCAACGAGCTCACCGCACCCGACCGCACCGCCCTCGTCGACGCTGCCGCGGCCGCCGCACAGGCCGTCGTGATCGTCGAGGCCGGCACCCCTGCCGGGTACACCCGGGTCATCGAGGCCCGCGACCGCCTGATCGCCGCCGGGTTCCACGTCGCCGCGCCCTGCCCGCACAGCGCCGGCTGCCCGATCGTCCCCGGTGAGGACTGGTGCCACTTCTCGGCCCGGGTCAGCCGTTCCTCCCTGCACCGCCAGGTCAAGGGCGGCTCCCTGCCGTACGAGGACGAGAAGTTCAGCTACGTCGCCGCCACCCGCTTCCCGGTCGCGCCGGCGCCCAACCGTGTCGTACGCAAGCCCCAGATCCGCAAGGGCCAGGTGCTCCTGGACCTGTGCGAGACCGAACCGTCCCTCAGTCGCACCACGGTCACCAAACGCCACGGCGACCTCTACAAGGCGGCCAGGGACGCGGACTGGGGCGACCCCTGGCCGCCGCCGCACACCTCTCAGCCGTAGAACCACAAGCCGTAGAACCACAAGCCGGTACCGTCGGTCCATGGTCAAGAAGCCCGCCCCCGACTCCACCCGCCGCAGCGAGAGGTCCCGTCGCGCGATCTACGACGCCGCCCTCGCCCTGGTCGGTGAGGTCGGCTACCCGAGGACGACCATCGAGGGCATCGCCGCCCGGGCCGGCGTCGGCAAGCAGACGATCTACCGGTGGTGGGGGTCGAAGGCGGACGTCCTGCTGGAGGCGTTCCTCGACCTCAGTGCGCAGGCGGCGCGGGAGGCGGGCCGGGAGCCGTACGTCATCCCGGACACCGGCGACCTCGCCGCCGACCTCAAGGCCGTGCTGCGGGTCACCGTCGACCAGCTGAAGGACCCCCGGTTCGAGGTGCCCTCCCGGGCGTTGGCCGCCGAGGGGCTGGTCAACGAGCAGCTCGGCCGGGAGTCCGTGGCCAAGCTCCTCGAACCCTCGCTCCAGTTGTACGTCGACCGGCTGCGCTCCGCGCAGGAAGCCGGTCAGGTCCGCCCCGAGATCGACCCGCGCATCGCCCTGGAGCTCTTCGTCTCACCCCTCGCCCAGCGCTGGCTGCAGCACACGGGCCCGATCTCGTACGACTACACGGACACCCTCGTCGAGTACGCACTGCACGGTCTTGCCCCTCGTACCCCGGATGTCCCTTCTGGTACCCCGGAGCATGGGACGGTGGGACCATAGGGCATGCTGTTGCGCACGACAGCGAGCGAGGGTGATGGATGAGCGCGGAGTTGGGCGGCCGGAACGGCCGGCAGGGCAAACTCTCCCAGTGGCTGCGTGGCCGCCGCCCGAAGGAGACCGGCGCCGACGAAGGCGGCCGTGAGGCCCTGCTGCTCGCCGCCGCCGGAGCGGGTCTGCCGCTCGCCCCCGCCGCGCATCCCGCCCCCGGCTACCGCTGTTCCTGCGACCGCGTGGGCTGTCCCACCCCGGCCCGGCACCCGGTGTCGTTCGCCTGGCAGACGCAGTCCACCACCGACCGCGCCCAGATCGAGCGCTGGGCCCGCCACCAGCCGCAGGCCAACTTCATCACCGCGACCGGCATGGTGCACGACGTCCTCGACCTGCCCCTGGAGGCGGGCCGGGAAGCGCTGGAGCGGCTGCTCGTCGCAGGCATCGAGGTCGGCCCGGTCGCCGAGAGCGACGACGGCCGCCTGCTGTTCTTCACCCTCACCCGCGGCACCCCCGAGGACGAGGACGAGTGGTGGCCGTGCGAGCTGGACTGCCACCCCGAGACGGCGGACGAGCACCCCGGACTGCGCTGGCACTGCCGCGGCTCCTACGTCCTCGTACCACCCGCCCGGCTGCCCGGCGACCAGAGCGTGCACTGGGTACGCGGCCCGGAGCACCCCCTGCCGGACCCGCTCAGCCTTCTGGAGATCCTCACGGACGCCTGCGCCCGCTACGCCGGCGAGGAGCCCGACCACGCGAACGCGGCCTGGCCCCACCGCAACTAGCCACCAGGCACGTCTAGGACCCCTGCGCGGACGTCAGTCCCTCCAGTCGGGACAGGACCGACACCTGACCGCTGCTCGAGCCCCGCTTCGGGTCCAGGGCCACCCCGTTGGACATGTACTCCAGCGTCAGCGACTGCTTGATCTCGCCGGTGGTCAGCGCCTTCACGCTCGCGGTCTGTGCGGGGATCGAGGTGCCCTCGAAGGCGGTCTGCTTCTCGTAGCGGCGGTTGGTGAAGAACACCAGCGCACCGCCGTCCGCCGTGCGCAGCGCCAGCGGGGCGTAGCTGCCGCTGATCAGCGGCTCGTCGATGAACTGCGTGACCAGGCCCGGCTTCTTGGCCTGCTTCTTGCGCTTCGCACGCCACTGGTCGGTGTGCACACCCGGGGCGAAGACCTTCCCGCCGTTCTTCAGGTAGGTCGCATAGTCCTTGCTCAAGTCGCCCGGCGGGACGGCGAATTCGGTGGAGTTCACCGGTACGGCCTCGGCCCAGCCGGCCGCGTCCTTCTTCACCTTCGGCAGTGTGCCCGGGCGGATGAGCGTCAGATACGCCACCTTCCACGGCCGTCCCAGACCGTCGCGGTGGAACACCAGCAGCCAGTGCAGGTTGCCGCCCTTGTTGCCCTGGGCCTCCGCGACGAACCAGCGGGGCCAGCCCGCCTTCTTGGGGATCGTGTACGTCACGTCGGTCAGCTTCAGCGGCGTGTGCGCCGGATTGCCGGAGGCGCTGAGCGTGTGACCGGCCTTGAGGCGGGCCGCGTCGATGTCGCCCAGGGCGCCGGTGACATGGCCGGCGTCGAGCGAACTGTCGTACGCCTTGTCCGCCTTGTTGTACGCGGACGTGAACTGCTCGAGCGCCTTGGCCGCCTCGGCGCGGGTGGACGAGGGGAGCACCTCGCGCTCCCCGTGCACCACCACACAACCACTCGCCGTCAACGACAAAGCGGTCACCGAGGCCGCAATCAGTGCGCTTCGCTCAAGCCTGCGGAGCCTTCGAGGGCCGCGATCCCTGCTCATCAGGTGTCTTCACCTTCCCCTTCCCGGAGGCGAACCCTACCGGGGCGAAGAACAGCGCGAGTGTCGGGATCAGGTACAGCAGCCACACCGTGACCTGGAGGACGGTCGGATCCGGCTGGAAGTTGAAGACGCCCTTGAGGAGGGTGCCGTACCAGCTGTCCGGCGGGATGGTGTCACTGATGTCGAAGGCCAGATGCGTCAGGCCGGGGATCCAGTCGGCCTCCTGCAGATCGTGGAAGCCGTACGCCAGCACGCCCGCGGCCACGACGACCAGCATGGCGCCGGTCCAGGTGAAGAACTTCGCCAGGTTGATCTTCAGGGCGCCGCGGTAGAACAGCCAGCCCAGGAGGACCGCCGTCGCCAGACCCAGCGCCACGCCGATCAGCGGGCGCGGGGTGCCGTCGCTGGCCGCGTGCACCGAGGCCCACACGAACAGGGCGGTCTCCAGGCCCTCACGGCCGACGGCGAGGAACGCGGTGGCGACCAGGGCGCCCGTGCCCATGGCGAGGGCCGCGTCCAGCTTGCCGTGCAGCTCCGACTTCAGGTGCCGGGCGGTGCGCCGCATCCAGAAGACCATCCATGTCACCAGGCCGACGGCGACGACGGAGAGCGAGCCGCCGAGGGCCTCCTGCGCCTCGAACGTCAGCTCCTGGGAGCCGAATTCGAGGGTGCAGCCGAACCCCATCGCGATGAGCACGGCGATGGCGATGCCGATCCAGATGGGCCGGATGGCGTCCCGGCGGCCCGTCTTGACCAGGTAGGCGATCAGGATGCAGACGACCAGACTGGCTTCCAGGCCCTCGCGCAGACCGATCAGATAGTTGGAGAACACGGGCTACGCCTCCTTGGAGAACAGCGTGCTGCCCCACCAGTCGTCCTTGTCACGGACGCCGGGCGGAACGGCGAACACCGCCGAACCCACGTGCTGGATGTACTCGTTGAGGGCGTCCGTGGCGAGGTTGCGCTGGATCCGGATGAACCCCTCGCGTACGTCGCGCTGGTAGGCCAGGAAGAACAGGCCCGCCTCCAGCCGGCCGAGGCCGTCCGTGCCGTCGGTGAAGGAGTAGCCGCGGCGCAGGATCGTCGACCCGTGGTTGGACTCGGGGTGCGCGAGCCGCACGTGGGCGTCGGGCTTCATCGCCTTCAGGAACGGCTTGTCGTGCTCCTTGGCCTTGCCGACCGGCGCGCCCTCGCCCTTGTCGCGGCCGAAGATGTCCTCCTGCTCCTGCAGGGGGGTCCGATCCCAGGTCTCGATGTGCATACGGATGCGGCGCGCGACGAGGTACGAGCCGCCCGTCATCCAGTCCGGACCGTCCTTCTCGCCGACCCAGACGAACTTCTTCAGCCGGTCCGTCTCCGTGCCCGCGATGTTGCGGGTGCCGTCCTTGAAGCCCATGAGGTTGCGCGGGGTCTGCGCGTCCGGGGTCGTGGACGAGGTCTTGCCGAAGCCGAGCTGGGACCAGCGGATGGTGACCTTGCCGAAGCCGATGCGGGCCAGGTTGCGGATCGCGTGCACGGCGACCTGCGGGTCGTCCGCGCAGGCCTGGATGCACAGGTCGCCGTTGCTGCGGTTCTTGTCGAGGTTCTCGTTCGGGAACTGCGGCAGGTCGACGAGGGCCTCGGGCCGCCGGTCCTTCAGCCCGAACTTCTCGAACAGGGACGGACCGAAGCCGATCGTCAGCGTCAGCCGCGAGGGCTTCAGCCCCAGCGCCTCACCGGTGTCGTCCGGCGGCGCCTCGGCGAGACCGCCGTACGCGCCTTCGCCGACCGCCTTCCCGGCGGTCATCCGGCGCGCGGCCTCCGTCCAGTCCTTCAGCATCTGCACGAACTCGGCGCGGTCGTCCGTCTGCACGTCGAACGCGGCGAAGTGCAGCCTGTCCTGCACGGGCGTGGCGATGCCGGACTGGTTGGCGCCGTGGAAGGCGACCGCGGCTCCGGTCTCGGCGGCGGCCGGGTCCACGTCGTTGCCGACGCGGGTCATCGCGACCGCACCGCCGGCCGCGGCGGCACCGAGCGCGAGCCCTGCACCACCCCAGCCGATCAGCGAACGCCGGGAGGGGGCCTGCGAATTGCCGGCCTCGGCGGCTGTGGCTTCCTGAGTGTCCGTCATGGTGTTGTCCGTCCCCTACTTCACGACGGCGGCGGCGAGCTTGGACAGCGGCTCGGCGAGCGCGTTGACCGCGTCCGACAGCTCCTTGCGGTCGGCGTCGCCGACCTTGTCGTACGAGGTGAAGTCGTACGAGTTCTTGTCCGTGCGGTACTTGTCGAGCAGCGTGTTCAGCGCGGCGAACTGCTTGTCCAGCTCGGTGGTGAGCGCCTTGTCGTTCTCCTGGGCGACCGGCTTGAGCAGCTCGTACGACTTCTGCGCACCCTCGACGTTGGCCTTGAAGTCGACCAGGTCGGTGTGCGAGTAGCGCTCCTCCTCGCCCGTGACCTTGCCGGTGGCGACCTCGTCGAGGAGCTCCTTGGCGCCGTTGGCCATGGAAGTCGGGCTGATCTCGGCCTCGCCGACCCGCTCCCGCCACTCCTTCAGTTCCGTGATGAGCTGGTCGGCGAGGGTCTTGTCCTCGGCGGTGATCTTCTTGGCCTGCCAGAGGGACTTCTCCAGCCGGTGCCAGCCGGTCCACTTCTGGCCGGGCTCCACACCGTCCTCGCGGAAGTCGACCTTCGGGTCGATGTCGCCGAAGGACTCGGCGACCGGCTCGGTGCGCTCCCAGCCGAGACGGGAGGGGGCGTAGGCCTTCTCCGCGGCCTCGATGTCGCCGTCCTTGACGGCCTTGGCGAAGGTCTCGGCGAGCGGCAGCGTCGCGTCGGCCTGCTCCTGGGCGAACTCGCGGTAGGCGGCGACCGCCTTGTCCAGGCGAGGGTCACGCTTGGCGACGCCTGCACCCCCGGTGGCCTTGACGGTCTGTCGGATGCCCTTGCCCTTCATACCGGGCTTGCAGGCGATCGTGTACTCGCCGGCCTTCACCTCGGCGGTGACCGTCTGCTTGGTGCCGGTGCCGATGTTCTCGCGCTCGGTGACGATGCGGTCATCCGGGAAGAGGAGGTAGACCTCGGTGACCTTGGAACCCTTGTTCTCGACGGCGAGCTCGATGTGCCCGGCCGGGAACTCCTTCTTCGACACCTCGCACTTGCTGTCCGTCGCGGTCACCTTGATGGTGCCCTTGGCGTCCTCGCTGCCTTTCTCGGTGCAGCCGGTGACGGCGGTCAGGGCCGCCGCGGTGGCGACGGCGGTGACGACGGAGAGTCTGGCGGCTCGCATGAGGGCTCCAGTGAATGGCCGGAAAGTACGCGTGACGGGCCTCACAAGGTAGGTGAGGCTCGCCTAACGTACCTAAGGTTTCCCTAAGTAGCACCCGTCGAGACGGTGATCCGTCTCTCATGGACGGTGTATGGGCACGGGCTGGTAACGGTGGCTCAAATCAGTCCCCATGGGGGAGTCAAGGGAAGGTCAAAGGGTGGGATCCCTCCCTGAAGGAGGGCACATCTCCGGAAAGGAGTGAACTGTCCCATCGGTCTGCATTGCGAGAATGGCGGGAAAATCTCCCCGGCTTATTTTCTTGCCCTCCGGCCGATCTCCTCGTTAAGATCATTAAGTGCCGAGCGGAACGGGGGCGAGAATTATTCTTGCCGCTGCTCGGCAGATGAAACGGGGAGATTGTGCACAACATTTCCATAAAGTCACTCGCGGTCGCTTTTTCCGCCATTTTCATTTCGGTGGGCGCCCTGACCAGCGAAGCATCCGCTGTGACCACCGCTCCCGCCGCCCAGACCGAGGCGGCGAGCGATTACCCGGGCGGAATGAACGAGGCGGAGTGGCAGTATTGCCGCGTTCCCAGCCACGTCAGCCTCTGCAACAAGGCGAGTGACCACGCCGATGCCGCGCTCGCCGAGGCGCAGAGGCGGTGGGAAGGCCTCCACAATGGTCGCGGGGATGCCTTCCGGCATTGTTACTGGAATGCGCGGATGACCCGCGACTTCGGGGTGGGAACGGCGAAGGGGTTCGCTGACCGCCACGAGCAGAACCCGGACCAGCCGGCCATCGAGAAGAAGATGGACCTGTTCAACAACAATGTCGGCCGTGAGGTCGGTGAGGCGTCGAGCTCCTACAGCGACGCCGCTGAACGGTGCTCCTACAAGGTGCGCCACCACCGCCTGCGTGTCATCAAGGACGGCGAGCTGGTCCGTTCCTGATCGGTAACCTTTTCTCATGCCTGGGTGGGGCCGCGTACCGGATTCCCGGTGCGAGGCCCCACTTCTGGTGTCCACGCGCATCCCGTATCCGTGACCGGAGCACCATGATCACAACCACGGCCGTACCGGCGAAGTTCTGGCGGATCCTCGCCGCGGGGACGGGCGGCATCCTGCTGCTGGAGGCCGCCTTGGCGGCCGTCATGCTCACCGTCCTCGCCTCCTTCACCACCTCCTCCTACGCGTTCGACGGGCAGGAAGGCATGGCGGCGGAGTTCGGCGTCCTCTTCGCCGTCCTCGGCGGCGCCGGGCTGCTGCTGCTCCTGGCGACCGCGGTCGCGGTGCTGGTGGCCGCGCTGCGCAACCGACGCGCGCTGGCGGGAGCGGGCCGTGTACTGGCGGTCGTCTGCTGTCTGCTCCACGCGCTGGCCGCGGTGTCCGCCCTGGTCCGGGAGGATGCCTACATGGCGTCGGCCGTACTGCCCGCCCTCCTGCTGGCGGCCGTGCTCCTCACCCGTCGCACCGTATGAGTGCCGGCGGCACAAAAAGAGGCACAGGCGCCCGGCTTCGGCCCGTGCGGCTGCCGCTGGTGTGGCTGATCCGTTCCGTTCTGGCCTGCGTCGCCGTGACGGTGCTCGCTCGTCTGCTGGGCGGTGGCACCGTCACCCCGCTCCCGCAGCTGGCCGTGTTCCTTCCGTACGCGGCCTTGGCCGCCGTGGTCGCGGTGCTCGGCGCCCTCATCCTGCGGACCTGGCCCGGCGCTCTGGCCGGCGCGGTGCTGCTCGCAGTGTCGGTCCTGCTGCTCGTGCCACGGTTCGTACCGGACCCGGAGCTGGTCGCCGAGGGCGGCCGCCCGGCGGGGGACAGGCTCCGGGTGATGACGGCCAATGTCCTGGAGGGCGGCGCCGACCCCAAGAAATTCGTCGCCACGGTACGCCAGGAGGCGCCCGACCTGCTCGCCGTCGAGGAACTGACCCCCGAGGCGGTCAGGCGGCTCGACGCCGCCGGCCTGGCCAGGGCATTCCCCCACCGGGTCCTGCGGCCCGAGTCCGGCGTGCGGGGCATGGGGCTCTACTCCAGGCTGCCGTTGCGCGATGCGGGGCTGCTGGCGGAGCCGAGCACCTTCCCCATGCCCTGGGCTGTGGTGAAGCTGCCCGCCGGCCCCGTACGCGTACAGGCTGTGCACACCTACCCGCCGCTGCCGCTGGCGGAGGGCAGGTGGAGCGACGACCTCGCGGCGCTCGCCCGCCAGAGTCGTGCGACCTCGGGCAGGCAGGTGATGCTCGGCGACTTCAACGCCACGCTCGACCACGGCCCGTTCCGGGAAGTCCTGGGAGCCGGGCTGGCCGATGTCCACGACGTCCTCGGCTCCGGCATCGTCCGCACCTGGCCCTCCGGTCTTCCGCTCGCTCACCTGGACCATGTCCTGATCGGCGCGAACCTCGGCGGCAGCGGCAAGGAGGACGCCAAGCGGGGCGGCATCACGGCGGCGGCTGTGCACCAGCGGTCGATCCCCGGCAGCGACCACCTCGCGGTCGTGGCCGATCTGCGCGTCCACTGAGATGCTTCAATTCCCCCGTGACTGACTACGACGTCCTCCGCGTCTTCTGCGGCCCCAACGGCGGATACGGCAACGAACTCGGCGTCGTCCGTGAGGGATCGGTGATGCCCGAGCGGAGCGACCGGCAGGCGTTCGCGGCCAAGGTGGGGTTCAGTGAGACCGTGTTCGTCGATGATCCGGAGCGCGGGGTCATCGACATCTACACCCCGACCCTGCGCTTGCCCTTCGCCGGTCACCCCTGTGTCGGTACGGCCTGGCTGCTCGACGTGCCCGAACTGGTCACGCCGGCCGGCGTGGTCGGAGCCCGCCAGGACGGCGAGTTCTGCTGGATCGAGGCCCGGGCGGAGTGGGCCCCGCCGCGCACGTTCCGCCAGTACGCCACGGCCGCCGAGGTCGACGACCTGCCCCTCCCGCCGAAGGGGGAGTGGATCTACGCCTGGGCCTGGGAGGACGAGCCGGCCGGCCGCGTCCGCGCCCGCGCCTTCCCCGGCCGCGACGACGGCATCGACGAGGACGAGGCTACGGGTGCGGCGGCCCTGGCGCTGACCGACCGGCTCGGCCGCGCGCTCAACATCACGCAGGGTGCGGGGTCGCAGATCCTTACGGCTCCTCAGCCGTATGGGTGGGTCGAGATCGGGGGGCGGGTGTGTCTGGAACGGCAGCCGGAGCGCTGAGGAGCGCTGCGCGGTGGGCCGTTGGTTGTCTGCGGGTTCGTTGTGGCTGGTCGCGCTCGCGCGGCGGTAGCCGCAAATCGAATACAGCCCCTCGCCCCTTCGGGGGCGCTTTACGCGCTCAGCGGGAATTCCCTGCCCAGCGCCTGGAAAACCGCAGTGTTCAAGGCGAAGGCGCGCTTGCACTCCGCAACGATCCGCTGCTTCTCGAGGTCGTCCGCACGCACCGCGTCCAACAGTTCTCGGTAATCCCTCTTGAACGCGGCCGGGTTGGAGATCCCCTCGAACACATAGAAGCGGACGCCGTCGCCCTTCCTCGCGAAACCCCACGTCTTCTCCGCCTTGCCGCGGATGATCTGGCCGCCGGAGAGATCGCCGAGGTAGCGGGTGTAGTGGTGGGCGACGTAGCCCGCCGGCCACTGCTCCGCGCACTCCCGTACCCGCGCCGCGTACTCCCCCGTTGCCGGAAGTGCGGACAGTCCCGCCCGCCATCCGGCGCCCCGCAGATGTGCCAGGTCCCGCTCCAGCGCCGTCAGCCGGAAGAGCTCCGGCCGGATGAAGGGTCCGGCCACCGGGTCGGACGCCAGCCGCTCGGCTCCGGCCTCCAACGCCTCGTACACGAACCACAGTTGCTCGGTGTAGCGCGCGTAGGCGTCCACGCCCAGCCGTCCGCCCAGCAGGTCGCTCATGAACGTCGAGGTCTCCGCCTCCATGTGCTGCTCGTGGGACGCGGTGCGGATGACGGTCGAGAAGGAGTCCATGAGCCCCATCTTCTAAGGTAAGGCTTACCTAAGTCAACGGTCTTCCCGACGGTTTGTCGGTAAAGTTGCCGACAGGTTGTCGGTAAAAGTGTACAAGAAAAGACCCGCCCCGGCAGAGGGGCGGGTCTTCGAAGATCGCCTGATGGCCGATGGCCGATGGCTACGGCAGTGTGAGGATCTCCGCCCCCGACTCCGTCACCACCAGCGTGTGCTCGAACTGAGCCGTCCGCTTCCGGTCCTTCGTGACGACCGTCCAGCCGTCGTCCCACATGTCGTACTCGTGCGTCCCGAGCGTCAGCATCGGCTCGATCGTGAACGTCATCCCGGGCTGGATGACCGTCGTGGCGTGCGGGCTGTCGTAGTGCGGGATGATCAGGCCCGAGTGGAAGGACGAGTTGATGCCGTGCCCGGTGAAGTCGCGGACCACCCCGTAGCCGAACCTCTTCGCGTACGACTCGATGACCCGGCCGATGATGTTGATCTGGCGACCCGGCCTGACCGCCTTGATCGCGCGGTTGAGGGACTCCCGGGTCCGCTCGACCAGCAGCCGGCTCTCCTCGTCGACGTCCCCGACCAGGTACGTCGCGTTGTTGTCGCCGTGCACCCCGCCGATGTACGCCGTCACGTCGAGGTTGACGATGTCGCCGTCGCGCAGCACCGTCGAGTCCGGAATGCCGTGGCAGATCACCTCGTTGACCGAGGTGCACAGGGACTTGGGGAAGCCGCGATAGCCGAGCGTCGACGGATAGGCGCCGTGGTCGCACATGTAGTCGTGCGCCACCTTGTCCAGTTCGTCGGTGGTGACCCCCGGGGCGATCAGCTTCGCCGCCTCCGCCATCGCCTGCGCGGCGATCCGGCCGGCGACCCGCATCGCCTCGATCGTCTCGGGCGTCTGCACCTCCGGCCCGGTGTACGGCGTCGGAGCGGGCTTGCCGACGTACTCGGGACGGCGGATGTTTCCGGGTACGGAACGGGTGGGGGACAGCTCCCCTGGTACGAGCAGCGACTGGCCAGACATGCCAGCGAGTCTAACCAGCGGCCATGGGGGAACATGTCGGTGGCGAGAGGAGCAGGTCATGCCCTTGTTCAAGAAGCGCACGGTCGGCAAGCCGGGCGAGTGGTACTACTGCCTGGAGCACAAGAAGGTCGAGGAGGGGCCGGAGTGCCCCGCGAAGGACCGTTTCGGGCCGTACGCCTCCCGGCAGGAGGCCGAGCACGCGATGGCGACGGCGCGCGAGCGCAACCTCGAATGGGAGAACGACCCCAAGTGGCACGACGCCCCGGCCACCACGCCTGACGACGACTGATCAGGTCTGCGCCGGTACGGCTGCCGAGGCGCGCCGGTCGCGCAGCCGTACCGCGTGCTCGTTCGTGCGCACGTCGTACGTCATCAGCTTCGGCAGGCACAGCGCCAGCAGTCCCACCGCGCCCGCGCACAGCAGCCCGCCCGACCAGACGGACGCGCGCACGCCCCACCAGGCGGCGAAACCGCCGGAGCGGACCTGGCCGACGGTCGGGCCGACCGAGTACGACAGCAGCTCGATCCCGGCGAGCCGGCCGCGCAGCTCGTCCGGGATCGTCTGGTTCCACATGGCCCCGCGGAAGATCCCGCTGACCATGTCGCAGCCGCCGGCCACGGTCAGGAACAGCAGGACGAGCCATACGTTGCCGACGACGCCGGCGGCCGCGATCGCCAGGCCCCACAGCGCGGCCGACAGGACCACCATCCGCCCGTGCCGGTGCACGCGTGAGGTCCAGCCGCCGGTCAGCCCCACCAGCATCGACCCGAACGGGACCGACGCGTACATCAGGCCCAGCGCCCAGTTCGCGTCCAACTCGTCTGCGAGGAAGGGCAGTACGGCGAGCGGCATCGCCAGGAACATCGCGGCGAGGTCCACGGCGTAGGTGCCGAGGAGTTCCTTGCGGCTCCAGGCGTACCGGGCGCCCTCCGCGATGGCCCTCAGCGACGGCTTCGCGGCCTCGTGCGCGGCGGGGGAGGCGGCGATGCGGACGATGAGGAGCACGGAGACGACGAAGGTCGCGAGGTCCGCGCCGTACGCCCAGCCGAGCCCCGCGTACGCCACGACCACGCCCGCCAGGGCCGGGCCGGCGACTCCGCCGACCGTCCAGCGCAGGGAGTTCAGGGCGGCCGCGGCGGGCATGTGCTCGTGGGCCACGATCCGCGGCCAGAGCGAGTCGATCGCCGGTCGCTGCACCGAGAAGAACGCGGAGGACAGGGCGGCGACGACGTACAGCGGCCAGACGGCCGGGTGCGGGAGCAGGGCGTTGGCCAGCAGCGCCGCGCTGAGCAGGCCCTGTCCGGCCTCCGTCCACACGATCAGCTTCCGCTTGTCGAGGGCGTCGGCGAGGGCGCCTCCGTACAGCCCGAACACGAGCAGTGGCAGCAGCTCCACGGCGCCGATCGCGCCGACTGCCGCGGTCGATCCGGTGAGTTCCTTCAACTGCACCGGCAGTGCGACGAACGTCAGAAAGCTCCCGAAGTTCGAGATCGTCCCCGACACCCACAGCCGCCGGAAGTCGACGGAGTCCCGCCAGGGGGCGAGGTCGGGGAGGAGTGCGCGCAGGCGGGAGGGGGGTTCGCGGTCGTCTTCGGTCACGAAGGGTCATGGTCGGCGGGGCCGCCCTCCGCGGGCAACCGCTTTTCGCCCCCGCCGCCCCTTCCCGTCCCGTCCCTGGGGGCTGCCGCCCCCAGACCCCCGCTTCGGCCTGAACGGCCTCGTCCTCAAAGGCCGGACGGGCTGAAAGATCAAGCCCCGGCCGGCGAAAATTCAGCCCCTCCGGCGTTTGAGGAGCGGGGGTCCGGGGGCTGGCCCCCGGTTCGGGACGGGTAGGGGCGGCGGGGGCGGCTGCATCGATCAGCGGCTCCGCCGCGGGCCCAGCCGGACGGGACGTCACCAGCGCGCCGGCGGCGGAGCCGTCAGTTGTTCCGCCAGCCGGTACAGGCGATCCCGCAGGCGCCGGTTCCCCCGAGGCGCCGGCAGCGCGTTCTCCCCGGCCGCCGCACTCACCAGATGCTGCACAGTATCCAGATCCAGCTCGGACCCCTCCGGCACAGCCAGCGACTCATGGGCCATCGAGGCGAGCTCACCCTCCCCCGCCCCGAGCGCCAACACCGTCGCCCCGGCCCGCCGCACGTCGTACACCCGCTCCAGCAGCGGACACCCCGGCCCGGCAGGCGCCACCACCAGCAGCGTCTCCCCCCGCCGCGCCGCCGCCAACCGCCCAAGACCCACCGCCAGATGCGCCGGATCCGACGGACGCGCCCCGTGCCGTACGAGCGTCGGCGTCAGCTCCGGTGTCCCCGACCACGCGGCCTCGTCCACCAGATGGGCCGCCAGATGCCACGGCTCGTACTCCTCCGTGCCCACCAGCAGCAGCCCCCCGCCGTGCGACACCACCGACCCGCGCAGCGCCCCCGCGAACCGCCGCGTGGCCCCCAACCACTCGGTCCCGGCGAGCACTTCACGCAGCAACGCGACACGTACGGCGTCCATGCCTGCGCATCCTGCCCCAGTCGGTCACCCGTGACCGGGCGTTCACCCTGAATTCGCCCGACCTGGCGACAGTGCGCGGATGACAGAAGCCACCGTCCCCTTCCGCGCCGGCCATGAGGGATACGCGAGTTACTCAGGTTCGCCTCGCGATGTGCGCGTCGGTCGCCTCTGCTGACCTGCTTTTCTGCTGGGGGCCCGGGGGTTGTCCCCCGGAATAATGCAGTACCGGATCCCGGCGGCGGTCGTCACCGCCAAGGGCACCCTCCTCGCCTTCTGCGAGGGCCGGGTCACTTCAACACCCGCAACGACTCCCCGTCGCCCGGCAACCGCGCCGACGCCCACTCCCAGGACGGCGGCAGGACCCTGCGCATCCCCTTCCGGCCGCAGGCCGGCCTCGAGGGCCCGGTGTGCGAGGGCAGCCTCCTCCAGCTCCGCGACCCGGACGTGCTGCTCTTCTCCGGCCCGGCCCACCCCGACGCCCGCGCCCTGATGACCGTCCGCGCCTCGACCGACAACGGCATGACCTGGCGCCCGGTGTACACGATGGACGGTCTGCCCGCCGCCTACTCCGACCTCGTCCGCATCGACGCCTCGACCGTCGGAATCCTCTACGAGACCGGGGACTTCGGCGCCTACGAGCGGATCGTCCTGCGACGGCTGCCCGTGACGCGGCTCACCTGACCCGCAGGGGTGGTCGGGGCGGACGTAAAGTCGGCCCATGACCTCTACCGACAGTGCTGCACAGACCCCCGCGAAGGCCCCCGCCAAGGACCCCTGGGACCTGCCCGACGTCTCCGGGCTCGTCGTCGGCGTCCTCGGTGGGACCGGGCCGCAGGGCAAGGGCCTCGCCTACCGGCTGGCCAGGGCCGGCCAGAAGGTGATCATCGGCTCGCGTGCCGCCGAGCGCGCCCAGGCCGCCGCGGACGAACTCGGGCACGGCATCGAGGGCGCCGACAACGCCGAGGCCGCGCGCCGCAGCGACGTCGTCATCGTCGCCGTACCGTGGGACGGCCACGGCAAGACGCTGGAGTCGCTGCGTGAGGAACTGGCCGGCAAGCTCGTCGTCGACTGCGTCAACCCGCTCGGCTTCGACAAGAAGGGCGCCTACGCGATCAAGCCGGAGGAGGGCAGCGCGGCCGAACAGGCCGCCGCCCTGCTGCCGGACTCCCGGGTCGCCGCCGCCTTCCACCACCTGTCGGCGGTCCTGCTCCAGGACCCGGAGATCGCCGAGATCGACACCGACGTGATGGTGCTGGGGGAGGAGCGGGCCGACGTCGAGATCGTGCAGGCGCTGGCCGGGCGCATCCCGGGCATGCGCGGCATCTTTGCCGGGCGGCTGCGCAACGCCCACCAGGTCGAGTCGCTGGTCGCCAACCTGATCTCCGTGAACCGCCGGTACAAGGCGCACGCCGGGCTCCGCGTCACGGACGTATGAGGGCGTGGGGGACACTGGAGCCGTAGCAGTGTCCCCGAGTCCGCCGACAGGAGCCGACCGCAATGCCCCGCCTTGGCATCTATGCCTTGATCGTCTTCATCCTCGCCGTGGCCGCGGCCGTGGTCTCCTTCGCGCAGGGCAGCTGGCTGGGGATCGTGTGGATCCTGCTCGCGGGGCTGTCCAGCAACATGTGCTGGTACTACTGGAAGCGGGGCCGGGCCGAGCGCCGGTCCTCCGTCACGGGCTGACCGAGCAGAACTCGTTCGTGCCCTGCCAGAAGCGGTAGAGCTCCTGACCGCAGTACGTGCCGAAGTCGCTGATTCCGAGGCTGCGCAGGATCGAGTCGATCACGTCGAAGAACGCGGTGTTGATCGACGGCACCCACAGCAGTGCGAACACGAACAGCAGGCCGAACGGCGCGAAGGGCTCCACCTGCCGCTTGATCCTGTACGACAGCCAGGGCTCGATGACGCCGTAGCCGTCCAGGCCGGGCACCGGCAGGAAGTTCAGGATGGCGGCCGTGACCTGGAGCAGGGCGAGGAAGGCCAGCGCGAACTGGAAGTCGCGCGGCACGCCGTCCAGCGCGTGCAGCCAGAACGGGGCGGTGCACACGGCCGCGAACAGGACGTTCGTCAGCGGCCCGGCCGCCGAGATGAGACTGTGCCGCCAGCGGCCCTTGATCCGCCCGCGCTCGATGAAGACGGCGCCGCCGGGCAGACCGATGCCGCCCATGATCACGAAGAGCACCGGCAGCATGATGCTCAGCAGCGCGTGCGTGTACTTCATGGGGTTCAGCGTGAGATAGCCCTTCGCACCGACCGAGATGTCGCCGCTGTGCAGGGCGGTACGCGCGTGTGCGTACTCGTGCAGACACAGGGAGACGATCCAGGCCGCCGTCACGAACAGGAACACGGCCACGCCCGGCTGCTCGGCGAACCCGGTCCAGGTGGCCCATCCCGTGACCGCCGTGACGGCCAGGATCCCGAGAAAGACGGGGCTGATCCTCCGGTCGCTACGGCTGGTGGTGGCGGTGGTCATGGGACTCCCTGGACTGTGCGTGCACGCGGTGGGACTGCCCGACGGTACCGGGCGTACGTGGAAAACGTCTCGCAGTGGGCCGGGGGTTCCGTGGAAGGGTGGGGACATGGGGGATCGGCATATGTTCTGCGCGGGACGGCTGCGGGGAATCGCCGGCGACGGGCCGGCGGGGACGAGCAGGGTTGCGTCGCCCCCGTGACCGCCCCGCCCAGCTCCACGCCGCTCACCCGAACCCCATGACCGCCCCCGACGTCAACGGAGACAATGGACCCCGTGCGCTATCGCATCCTCGGCACCACTCAGGCGCTCCGCCCCGACGGCACCCCTGTCCCGGTCGGCGGGGCGCGGCTGCGTGCTCTGTTGACCGTGCTGGCCCTGCGCGCCGGGCGCACCGTGTCTGCCGCCGTCCTGGTCGACGAGGTGTGGGGCGGTGACCCGCCCGCCGATGCGCCTGGTGCGCTGCAGGCGCTGGTCGGCCGGCTGCGGCGGGCGCTCGGCGCGGACGCCGTCGCCTCCGCCGAGGGCGGCTACCGGCTCGCGGCCCGGCCCGACGACGTCGACCTGCACCGTTTCGAGCGGCTGACCGGCGAGGGTACGCGCGCGCTCGCCGACGGCGACCCCGCCAAGGCGGCCGTCGTCCTCGACGACGCCCTCGGCCTGTGGCACGGGCCCGCCCTGGCCGACCTCCCCGACCGCACCGCGGAGGCGGCCCGCTGGGACACCCGCCGCCTCGACGCCCTGCGCACCCGCCACACCGCCGCCCTCGCCCTGGGCCATGCCGAGCAGTCTCTGCCCGAACTGACCGCCCTGTGCGACACCCACCCCCTCGACGAACCCCTCCAGGCCCTGCGCCTGCGCGCCCTGCGCGACGCGGGCCGCACGGCGGAGGCCCTGGCCGCGTTCGAGGACGTACGACGCCTCCTGGCGGACCGCCTGGGAGCGGACCCGGGGAGCGAACTGAGGGCGCTGTACGGGGAGTTGCTGCGACCGGATGAGCCGGGACACGGGCTTGGTGCCGACGTTCCGCTGGGTGGTTCCGGCCGGGGTGTCGGTGAGGGGTCGGGGGAGTTGCTGCGGTCGGAGGAGGGGGACGCGCGGGGACGAGGGTTTGGCGCCGGGGTCCCTGGAGGTGGTTCCGGCCGGGGTGTAGGTGAGGGGCGGGGGAGTGGTCGTCGGCGGAGGAGCGGGAGGTGCGGGGGCGCGGCCGCGGGGCCGGTGCTCCGTCGGGTGGTCGCGGGCGGGGTGTCGGTGAGGGGTCGGGGGAGTTGCTGCGGTCGGAGGAGGGGGACGCGCGGGGACGAGGGTTTGGCGCCGGGGTCCCTGGGGGTTCTGGCCGGGGTGTCGGTGAAGGGCCGGGGGAGTTGCTGCGGCCGGAGGATGGGGACTTGCGGGCGCGCGGCCGTGTGTCCGGCGATCCGGCGGGTGCTTCCGGGCGAGGTGTCGGTGAGCGGTCGGGAGGGCGGGACGGGCGGGGGCGTGGGAGTGGCGCCGGCGTCCCGTCGGACGGCTACGGGCGGAACAGTGGTGAGGGGGCGGTCGGTTGGTCGGGTGCCGTTGGTGGAGGGCCGGACGGTGCGGGCGCAGGGGCCGTGGTCGGCGGCCTGCCGGGTCGGGGGGCCGGCGCCCAAGGTACGGCGGCTGCCGCCCCCGCAGTCGATGCCCCTCGGCCCCCCGGCAACCTCCGCGCCCGCCTCACCTCCTTCGTCGGACGGGAGGGCGACATCGAGGCCATCCGCGGGGATCTCGCGGCGGCCCGGCTGGTCACGTTGCTCGGGCCCGGCGGGGCGGGGAAGACCCGGCTGTCGCAGGAGGCCGCCGAGACCGTGCGGTATGCGGCCCCGGACGGGGTGTGGCTGGCCGAGCTCGCGCCCGTCGACGACCCGGACGCCGTACCGGAGGCCGTGCTGACCGCCGTCGGGGCCCGCGAGACCGTGCTGTACGGCGCCGGTGCCGAGGCGATGCGGGCGGCAGGGGCCGAGCGGCACGACGACCCCGTCGAGCGGCTCGCCGAGCACTGCGGCCGGCGGCGCATGCTGATCGTCCTCGACAACTGCGAGCATGTCGTCGAGGCCGCCGCCCGGCTGGTGGAGGAGCTGCTCGAGCGCTGCCCTGAACTGACGGTGCTCGCCACCAGCCGTGAACCCCTGGGCGTACCGGGCGAGTTGCTGCGGCCCGTGGAGCCGTTGCCCGAGCCGGTCGCGCTGCGGCTGCTCGCCGACCGGGGCGCGGCCGCCAGGCCCGGGTTCCGGGTCGGCGAGGACCCCGAGGCGTGCGCCGAGATCTGCCGGCGGCTCGACGGGCTGCCGCTCGCGGTCGAGCTCGCCGCCGCCCGGCTCCGTATGTTGACGCCTCGTCAGATCGCCGACCGGCTCGACGACCGCTTCCGCCTCCTCACCTCCGGCAGCCGCACCGTCCTGCCCCGCCAGCAGACCCTGCGCGCGGTCGTCGACTGGTCCTGGGATCTGCTCGACGAGGAGGAGCGGGAGGTGCTGCGGAGGCTTTCCGTCTTCGCGGGCGGCTGTGATCTTGCCGCTGCCGAGGCCGTCTGCGGACCCGCAGCGCTGGAGGCCCTCGGTTCACTCGTCGACAAGTCCCTTGTGGTGGCCGCTCCTTCGGGCGACGGAGGCATGCGCTACCGGTTGCTCGAGACCGTCGCCGAGTACGCCGGCGAGCGCCTGGACGAGACGGGGCGGCGCCCGGAGACCGAGCGCGCGCATCTGACGTACTACCGCGAACTCGCCCGCACCACCGACCCGTTGCTGCGCGGCCCCGGCCAGCTCGCCGCCATCGAGCTGCTGGAGCGCGAGTACGAGAACCTGCGCACCGCCCTGCGCCACGCCGTCGCCGAGCGCGACGAACAGGAAGGCCTCTGCCTGATCCTGTCGCTGGCCTGGTACTGGCAGATGCGTGACGCCCGCATCGAGGCCCGCAACTGGTGCGTCGAGGTCATGGCCCTCGGCCCCGACCCCTTCACCGCCCCCGCCCGGCGCGCCGAACCGGTCTGGCAGCGCTGCACCGACGTCCCGCCCCCGCTGTCCGGCGAACTCCTCGCCGAGGCCCGCCGCGGGGTCCATCTCGCCCATCTGGCCTGCATGGACACCGAGTTGGAGGCCTGGGAGTCCCCCCAGGCGAAGGAGAAGCTGCGCACCATAACCGAGGTCTACCGGCCCGGCCTCCCGCAGAACTGCCGTACGCCCGGCATTCTCTGGTTCTACGCCGTGATGCTGACCGGCAGCGTGGACCGGCTGCCCGGGATCCTCGACGCCAGCGTCGACACCTGCCGGGCCACCCCGGGCATGGAGTGGGAACTCGCCGCCACCCTGCAGATGCGCGCCAACCTCCTCGCCAACCGCAGCGACTGGGCGGGTGACGCGCAGCGCGACGCGGGCGAGTCGCTGGAGATCTACCGGCGGATCGGCGACCTGTGGGGCACCGCCGAGGCGCTGTCCGCCCGCGGCGAGGCCCATGAACGGATCGGCGAGTACGCGGCGGCCGCCGCCGACTACGAGGCGGCGATGGAACGCGCCGAACGGCTCGGCGCCCGCGCCCAGATGGCCGTGCTCGGCGCCCGGCTCGGCAGCGCGCTCCTGGAGGCGGGCGAGACGGAGCGGGGCGAGCAGCTGCTGCGCGAGGTGATCGAGCGGAAGGACGGCTCGGGCAACGAGGCCATGCCCGCCGCCCGGATGTTCCTCGCCGGCAGGCTCGCCATGACCGGCCGGATACAGGAGGCGCGCGAGCAACTGCGGCTGCTGCGCGAGGAGTTCAGGATCGCCCACTTCATCGTCTTCGATGCGTTCATCCTCGGCTCGGAGGCCTTCGTGGAGGCGGCCGACGGCCACTACGAGCAATCCCTGGACAAGGCCCGGCAGGCGCTCCAACGGGCCGGCGACCCGCTGTCCGAGGCCATCGCCCCGCACATGCGCCCGCTGTATCTGGCCCTCGCCGCGATCGGCCTCGCCGGTGCAAACGGCGGCAGCCGGGCCCGGGACGCCGCCCGCTGCATCGGGACCGCCCAGACCCTGCTGCCCGCCGGCCATGTTGCGACGTCCCTGGAGTGCGAGGTGTACGCCCTGGCCGAACGGCTCGCGCGCGCGTCCCTCGGCGACGAGGCGTACGAGTCCGCCCACGCGGAGGGCGGCGGCCTCTCCGCGGAGGAGGCCGCCGCCCTGGTCTGACGCGGACCGAAGCACACCTGGGGCTGCGTCAGCTCTTGGTACGGAACTTGTGGATCGCGTACGGCGCCGCGACCGCCGTGATCGCCACGGACCAGCCGAGCGTCATCCACAGGTCGTGCGCGACCGGGCCGCCCACCATCAGTCCGCGCGCCGCGTCGGCGAGCGTGGACAGCGGGTTGTAGTCGGTGAAGGTCTGCAGCCAGCCCGGCATGTTCTTCGGCGGCGCGAAGATCGACGAGCCGAACTGCAGGGGGAACAGCACCAGGAAGCCCATCGCCTGCACGGACTGTGCGTTCTTCAGGACCACGCCCAGGGTGAGGAACACCCACATGATCGACGAGGCGAACACCGCGGAGAGGCCCACCGTCGCGAACAGACCGCCCCAGTGGTGGATGTCGAAGCCGACCAGCACGGCGACGATCATCAGCACGGTCGTGGCGAACAGCATGCGCGCCAGCTCGACCGCGATCTTCGCGAACAGCACCGAGCCGCGCCCGATCGGCAGGGACCGGAAGCGGTCCATGACACCGGAGTTGAAGTCCTGGCTGAAGCCGGTGCCCACGCCCTGCGACATCGACATGCTCATCATCGCGAGCATGCCGGGGATGACGTACTGGACGTAGCCGTGCTGGCCGCCGCCCAGTGCCTGCCCGATCGAGCCGCCGAAGACGTACACGAACAGCAGGGTGAAGATGATCGGCATCAGCAGCGCGTCGAACATCGACTCGGGGTCCTGCTTGATCCACAGCAGGTTGCGGCGTATCAGGGCGCCGGTGTGGCGCAGGTGGCCGCGCAGCGGGATGTGCGCATCGGCGGCCGGAGCGGTGGCGGTTGCCGCGCTCATACGGCGACCTCCTCGAGGGTGTCGGTGGGTACGGCGTCCTGTGGGGCACTGGCGCGGTGGCCGGTGAGGGACAGGAACACCTCGTCCAGGCTGGGCAGTTCGGTGGTGATGGAGCTGATCGTGATGCCCTGAGCGATGACCACGCCGGCCACCGCGGTCAGCTGTTCGTCGCTGAGGATCGGCACGAGCACGGAACCGCTCTCGGTGTCGACGGTCGTCGTGGCGAGCCCGGTGATGCCGAGGTCGTCGAGGGTGGCGGCGAGCGGTCGCAGCTGCTGCGGATCGGCGGGCCGCACCCGCAGCGTCCGTCCGCCCACCTTGGCCTTCAGCTCGTCGATCGCACCGCCGGCGATGACCTTGCCGCGGTCCACGACGGTCAGCTCGGTGGCGAGCTGCTCGGCCTCCTCCATGTACTGGGTGGTGAGCAGCACGGTCACGCCCTCGCCGACCATGGTCTTGACCTCGGCCCACACCTCGTTGCGGGTGCGCGGGTCGAGTCCGGTGGTCGGCTCGTCGAGGAACAGCACCGCGGGCCGCCCGATCATCGAGGCGGCCAGGTCCAGCCGCCGCCGCATACCGCCGGAGTAGGTGCTCGCTGGCCGCTTGGCGGCGTCGGTGAGCGAGAACCGCTCCAGCAGCTCGTCGGCACGCGCGCGTGCGTCCTTGCGGGGCAGGTCGAGCAGCCGCCCGATCATGTACAGGTTCTCCCAGCCGGGGAGCTTCTCGTCGACGGAGGCGTACTGCCCGGTGAGACCTATCACCCGGCGCAGCTGCCGGGGCTGCCGCAGGACGTCGTATCCGGCGACGGTCGCCTGCCCCGAGGTCGGGGCGAGCAGGGTGGACAGGATCCGCACGAGGGTGGTCTTGCCGGCGCCGTTCGGCCCGAGCACACCCATCACGGTGCCCTCGCGCACATCCAGGTCGACACCGTCCAGCGCCTTGGTCTCGCCGTAGTGCTTGACCAGCCCCCGCACGGTGACGGCGCTACCGCCGTCGCTGGGGTTCTTGTCGATTCGCGTCATGACAACGAAGGTGACAGCGCCGACCGACAAACGACCGACAGCTCACCGACACCGCCCTGTCGGCACCTACAGACCGCCGACAGCAATTTCAGCCCGTCCGGCGTTTGAGGACGAGGCCGTTCAGGCCGAAGCGGGGGTCTGGGGGCGCAGCCCCCAGGGACGGGACGGGAAGGGGCGGCGGGGGCGAGAAAACAAACCGGCAGCCCGCCGACGGGGGAAATCGGCGGGCTGCCTCTGTGCCACTGTGGCTCTGCTGGACGGATTTCTAGTGGCTAGTGGACGGAGTTCTCCTCCGACGGGAACGCCCCGCCGACCACGTCCTCCGCAAACTCCTTCACCGCGTTCCCCATGACCTCACGCAGGTTCGCGTACTTCTTGACGAACTTCGGCACCCGGCCGGAGGTCAGCCCCAGCATGTCCGTCCACACCAGCACCTGCGCATCCGTCTCGGGACCGGCCCCGATCCCCACCGTCGGAATGTGCAGCACCCGCGTCACCTCGGCCGCCAGCTCCGCCGGCACCAGCTCCAGCACGACCGCGAACGCACCCGCGTCCTGCACGGCCTTCGCGTCCCGCAGCAGCTGCTGGGCCGCCTCCTCGCCGCGCCCCTGCACCCGGTAGCCCATCGCGTTCACGGACTGCGGGGTCAGCCCGATGTGGGCCATGACCGGGATGCCGGACTCGACGAGCAGCCGGATCTGCTCGTGCGACCGCTCGCCGCCCTCCAGCTTCACGGCACCCACCCCGGCGTCCTTCACCAGCCGGGTCGCCGAGCGCAGCGCCTGCACCGGACCCTCCTGGTAGGAGCCGAAGGGAAGGTCGCCGACGATCAGGGCGCGCTGCGTACCGCGTACGACGGCCGCGGACAGCATGGTCATCTCGTCCATGGTGACGGGCACGGTGGTCTCGTACCCGAGGTGGCAGTTGCCCGCCGAGTCGCCGACGAGGATCACCGGGATGCCGGCCTCGTCGAAGACGGACGCGGTCATCGCGTCGTAGGCGGTGAGCATGGGCCACTTCTCGCCGCGTTCCTTGGCGAGGGCGATGTCGCGAACGGTGATACGGCGTGTGCCCTTGCCTCCATACAGCGCCTTGCTGCCGTCGGAGGGCCTGTTCTGGACAGTCTGGGCAGCCGAAAGCTGCGTCATTGCAACGGCTCCTTCAGTCATCTCGAGGCGCCCTGACGGCGTCCCCGGATCACCCCCATGGTGGCACTTCGTGCCAGCCAGGGCCAGAGGGAACTCCGTCACGTACGGCACGCAGGGCCGGACGTAAGGTCCAGGTAAAACATTTACGATACGGCACCGTCTCGTATCGGAATTCGCCTAGCCTGGACGGCATGACGACTCCCCCCGTTCCCGCACCCCGGATACCGGAGGCGGTGCACCGGCGCCGCTGGGCCATCCTCGGCGTCCTGATGCTCAGCCTGCTGATCGTGGTGCTCGACAACTCGATCCTGAACGTCGCCATCAAGACGATCTCCACCCCGGCCCCGACCGGGCTGGGCGCCACGCAGAGCGAGCTGGAGTGGGCGATCAACGCCTACACGCTCGTCTTCGCGGGTCTACTGTTCACCGCGGGCCTGCTCGGCGACCGGCTCGGACGCAAGAAGGTCCTGCTCGGCGGGCTCGCCGTGTTCGGCATCGGGTCCGCGCTGGCCGCGGAGTCCGGCTCACCCACCCAGCTCATCGCCTTCCGCGCGCTGATGGGCCTCGGCGCCGCCTTCGTCATGCCGGCCACCCTCGCGGTCCTCATGAACGTCTTCGAGCGGGAGGAGCAGCCGAAGGCCATCGGCATCTGGGCGGGCGGCGTCGGTCTGGCCATCGCCATCGGGCCGATCACCGGCGGTGTGCTCCTCGACCACTTCTGGTGGGGCTCCGTCTTCCTCATCAACGTGCCGATCGTGCTGCTCGCCCTCGCGCTGATGCTGTGGCTGGTCCCCGACTCCCGCGACCCGAGGCCGGGCCGCGTGGACCCCGTCGGTGTCGTCCTGTCCGTGGTCGGCCTCGTCCTGCTCGTCTACGGCATCATCAAGGGCGGCGAACTCGCCGACTTCGCGGACGCCAAGGTGCTGTCGACGATCGCCGCCGGCCTTGTCGTGCTCGCCGGCTTCATCGTGTTCGAGAAGCGCAGCGACCACCCGTCGCTCGACGTCACCTACTTCCGGAACAAGGTCTTCTCGGCCGCCATGGCCGCCATCGCGCTGGTCTTCTTCGCGCTCATGGGCGTGACCTTCTTCTCCGTCTTCTACACCCAGAGCGTGCGCGGCTACTCGCCGCTGCAGACCGGTCTGCTGATGCTGCCGCTGGCCGCCGCCCAGCTGATCTTCGCGCCGCGCGCCCGGCTGGTCGTGGACCGCTTCGGCAACAAGGCCACCACCACGGGCGGCATGGTGATCATCGCTGCGATGCTGGCCGCGTTCGCCACGCTGGACGCGGACACCCCGATCTGGCTCCTCGAGGTCATCTTCTTCCTCATGGGCACCGGGATGGCACACATCATGACGCCGACCAGCGTCGTCATCATGCAGGCCCTGCCCCGCGAGAAGGCCGGCTCCGCGTCCGCGCTCAGCAACACCTTCCGCCAGGTCGGCGGCGCCCTCGGTATCGCGGTCCTCGGCTCCGTCCTGTCCACGGCCTACCGCAACGGCATCGAGGGCAAGCTCGGCCCGCTGCCCGCCGGCCTGCGTGACACCGCTGGCGAGTCCATCGAGGCCACCCTCGGCGTCGCCGCCAAACTCGGTCCGCAGGGCAGGGCCCTGGTCACCCCGGCCAACGACGCGTTCCTGCACGCGATGCACATCACCGCGCTGTGGGGAGCGGGCGTGGCGGTCGTCGGCGCGGCCGTCGTGGCCCTGTTCCTGCCCGGGAAGCCGCCGGCCCGTCAGGAGGGCGAGGAGGAGCAGGAGTTGGTGGCCGCGGCGGAATAGCGTCTTCCGCAGTACTGGGGGGCAACGGGGAGAATCGCTCCAGCACGACGAAGGGACGCAGAAGTGAGCCTCGCCGACAGCCCGGCCCCTCCCGGGGTGCCCGCACGGGGACGCCCCCGCAGTGAGGCGGTCGAACGCGCCGTCATAGAGGGCGTGATGAAGCTCCTGGAGGACGGCGTCCCGCTCGCCGAACTCTCCATCGAGCGCATCGCCCGCACGGCGGGCGTCGGCAAGGCCACCATCTACCGCCGCTGGAACGGTAAGGAGGAGCTCTTCGTCGACGTCGTACGCGCCGCCGAGCCCCCGGACCCCGAACTCCCCGGCACGTCCATGCGCGACGACCTCGTGGCTCTCCTGGAGCAGCTGCGGCAGCGCGGCGTCATGACCCGCACCTCCGTGCTCCTGCACAACGTGTTCGCCCAGATGAAGAGCAGCCCGAAGGTCTGGGCCGCCTACCACGCCTCCGTCGTCCGGCCGCGGCGCAGACTGCAGATCGAGATCCTGCGCCGCGGCCAGCAGAACGGCGAACTCCGCGAGGACCTCGACCTCGAGCTGGTCAACGACCTGATCGTCGGCCCCATGCTGCTGCGCACCGTCATGCGCCCGGCGGTGGAGGAGGAGACCGACCTCTCCGAGGGCCTGTCGGAGCGGATCGTGGACACGCTCCTCGAAGGGCTACGACCCGTCAAATCCTCAACCACCTAACCCGAATGTGCGCGTTGCGTCACAGAGGGCGCTTTCCGGGGCCGCATTCGGAACTCCCCGCGCCGGGTTCGTCGTCCTCGTGCCCGTACGGCCGTCATGCGACGGCAGGGACAGGCTCGATCATCCCCTAGGGTTTCGGACAGGGGGGATGGACGAGTTGCACGGCAGGCAGTGAGGCGACGCGGTATGGCGCAGCAGGCGTATGTGACGGAGACGGACAACGGCGGCTCGGGGCCCGAGCACCGGGGAGACCGGCTCCGGCGCCTGCTCGACCGCCTGGTCTCCGGATGGCGCGGCGACCCGAGAATCTGGCGCCGCGGCCTCGTCGTCGCCGCGCTCGCGGTGGTCCTCGCCCTGGTCATGCTGCTGCACGCCCGGATCCCCAACCGCATCGGCAACCTGGGCAGCCTCACCGAGACCTTCCTGCCCTGGCTGGGCCTCCTGGTCCCGGTGCTGCTCCTGCTCGCCCTGGTGCGCAGGTCGGCGACCGCGCTGATCGCGGTGGTGCTGCCGGCGGCCGTTTGGCTGAACCTTTTCGGCGGGCTGCTCACCGACAAGACCGTCGGCGGCGGCGACCTGACCGTCGCCACGCACAACGTCAACGCCGACAACCCCGACCCCTCGGGCACGGCCCGTGACGTGGCCGCGTCCGGCGCGGACGTGCTGGCCCTGGAGGAGCTGACCGCGTCGGCGGTGCCGGTGTACGAGAAGGCGCTGGCCTCGACGTACAAGTACCACTCGGTGCAGGGCACCGTCGGACTGTGGAGCAAGTACCCCATGACCGGGGTCGGGGCCGTCGACATCAAGCTGGGCTGGACCCGGGCCATGCGCGCCACGGTGACCACGCCCGAGGGGCAGGTCGCCTTCTACGTCGCCCACCTCCCGTCCGTGCGGGTGAAGCTGGAAGCCGGGTTCACGGCCCGGCAGCGCGACACGAGCGCCAACGCGCTGGGCGAGGCCATCTCGCACGAGCCGCTGAAGCGGAAGGTGCTGCTCGGCGATCTGAACGGCACGATGAACGACCGCGCCCTCAATGGCGTCACCTCCCAGATGCGTTCCACGCAGGGCGCGGCGGGCAGCGGGTTCGGGTTCAGCTGGCCGGCCTCGTTCCCGATGGCGCGGATCGACCAGATCATGGTCCAGGGCATCGAGCCGGTGACCTCGTGGACGCTGCCCAGGACCGGGAGCGACCACCTGCCGATCGCGGCCCGTGTGAGCCTCGACACCAGCTCTTGACCTCCTGGAATACAGGGCCCGAGAGACTTTGTTCCGCAGTTGAACTTAAACTGTGGACTCCGCTCTCCCTTTGATCTGAAAGGAACAGGCCCCTTCATGCCCCTGGCCCTGCTCGCTCTGGCCGTCGGCGCTTTTGGAATAGGCACCACCGAGTTCGTGATGATGGGACTGCTGCCCGACGTCGCGGACGACCTGCACGTCTCCGTCCCCACGGCCGGGCACCTGGTCTCGGCGTACGCGCTGGGCGTCGTCATCGGCGCCCCGCTGCTGGCCGCGGTCACCGCGCGGATGGCCCGCCGCACGGTGCTGATCGGCCTGATGTCCCTGTTCGTGGCGGGCAACGCGCTGTCGGCGTTCGCCCCCGGCTACGACTCCCTGCTGGCCGCCCGCTTCCTGAGCGGTCTGCCGCACGGGGCCTTCTTCGGCGTCGGTGCGGTCGTGGCGACGAACCTGGTCGCCCCCGAGCGCAAGGCCCGCTCGGTCTCCCTCATGTTCCTCGGCCTCACCATCGCCAATATCGCCGGCGTCCCGGCCGCCACACTCATCGGGCAGCACCTCGGCTGGCGGGCCGCCTTCCTCGGCGTCAGCGTCATCGGACTGGCCGCGATCGCCTCCCTGGCGGCGCTGATCCCGCACGACCACACCCACGCCGCCCCGGCGACGGGCCTGCGCGGCGAACTGGCCGCCCTGCGGTCCGTGCCGGTCTGGCTGGCGCTCGGCACCACGGTCGCCGGCTTCGGCGCGCTGTTCGCCGCGTACAGCTACGTCACGCCGATGCTCACGGACGCCGCCGGGTACGCCGAGACCAGCGTGACGCTGCTGCTGGCGCTGTTCGGCGTCGGCGCGACGGTGGGCAACCTGGCGGGCGGCCGCCTGGCGGACCACTCCCTGCGGGGGACGCTGTTCGGCGGCCTGGTCTCCCTGGCGGGCGTGCTGGCCCTGTTCCCGCTGCTGATGTCGACACAGTGGACCGCGGCCCTGGCGGTGGTCCTGCTGGGCGCGGCGGCCTTCATCACCGGCTCCCCGCTCCAGCTGATGGTCATGGAGAAGGCGTCGGCGGCCCCGTCCCTGGCGTCGTCCGCGAACCAGGCGGCGTTCAACCTGGCGAACGCCGGGGGAGCGTGGATCGGGGGCCTGGCGCTGGCGGCGGGCTTCGGTGTGACATCCCCGGCGCTCGCCGGCGCGGGGCTGGCGGTACTGGGCCTTGCGGTGGCCGGCGCGGCCTACGCGGCGGACCGCCAGCGCGTCCCTGCCAGGGGACGGGAGCGCGTGATCGCCTCCCACGTCCCGCAGGAGGCGGAGGCGCTGCAGCGCTGAGGGTGGCGGGGCGACTGGTTCTCTTCCCTGGTGCCCTTGCCTTCTTCCGCGCCCAGAGGCTCCACCCTGCGAAGGAAAACCCGCCAGGGATTGCCTGGCGGGGTTCGACCTCAGTGATCTGCCGAGATCACTCTTCGGCCAAGGCAGCTCGCAGGTAGGCGATCAGTTCACCGGTCGGAACCTCGACCCAGGCGGCCCCGGGCATCCCTGGGCGAATGACCTCGTAACGGTCCCCTTCCGGCTCGTGCACCAAGACCTGACGGTTCGTTCCGTCCAACGGAAACGGACTCACCCGCAGGCGGACTGCACCGTGCGTGATCGATGGGAACATGTTCCTCAGCACCTCATCCGTACGGAGGCGACGCAGAAGGTTCCACTGTCTCCGGTGGAAGTCGGACGACAGGAGGCCGGACCACTGCAAAGAGACAGGCTCTCCGCTTTCGAGTGCTCTGGCGAATTCATCGAGCTCCAGGAACCCGAATCTCGCCTTCAACTCGTCGAGTGGCATGCCTTCCCGCCATGCAGCGACCGCCTCGACGAGCAATCCGAGGTCGTCCGTCGAGCCGATCTCCCAGGCGAACCCGGGAACCCCTTCGGCAAACCCGATAATTTCGACCCGCACCCGGAACAGACGCTCCTCGGTCGCAGTATGAACCGACAGGAAGCCCCTTGCCGTCTCAATACTGATGACGTCGGATTCCCAAGGCGGTAGCCCGATGTCGCATCCGCGCAGCTTCGCCGCCGCTTTCATGGCCGGTCCAAGACCACCCGAAGCGGTCACGTCCGGGTACAGGTCCTCCCGGTAGGTACCCATATCCGACTTCTCAGCAGTGGCAGTAGCCGATGATCGAACCTTTCACGGGGGGAAGTTCTCCGATCATGGACATCTCGTAGTCCGTGGCAGCTGCTCCGGACAGACCGCCCGTCAGGCCGCGCTGGGCAGCCGCCATGAAGCCTCCGCGTTGGACCAGTCCTGTCATGTTGATGTGCAGCACTACGTCCGGATCGGCGATGGCCATCTCCGCGATCCGGGCGAAGTCATTTGGGGACACGTTGGAGAAGGTGGTGAACTTGTTCCCGGGCAGCCCGGCCCACTCGCCTCGCTGGATGCCTGGCAGCGGCGGCCGTGCGGGGATGTGGGACGCCGTTTTTTCGTGGCGCGGAAGCCTCGCTGCTGCGACGCGGTCGCCCGTAAGGTGCGGGGACGGGTGACAGGCCGACAAGTATCGAAGTCCCTGACGTGGTCGGGATGACAGGGCGAGAAGCGCACGCTGTTTGCCGTGGTCCAGGGCTGTTCCTTGGCTACCACGATATGGATCAACAACTGCCACAGAGCATGGTGATCGCTTAGCAAGAACCCCCACCCGGAACCGTGGCAGCACCTGCCACGGCAGTCAGGATCTGGACGACATTGGATTCGCTGCCCGGGGATCGGGGATCACAGTAGCCAGGAGGGCAGCGGGCCACACGTCGCCGCAGGGTGAACGTTGTCTGATGCGGCACTAGTCGAAGCGGGAAAGATCCCGCAACCAAGCCGTAGCCGAGCTGTCCGAAGGCGCCCGCCAGTCCCCCCGCGGCGACAGCGAACCCCCCGCCGAAACCTTCGGCCCGTTCGGCATCGCCGACCGTTTGAACTGCGCGAACGCGAAGAAGCGGCGGCAGAAGACCTCCAGCCACTGCCGGATCTCCGGCAGGTCGTACGCGACCCGCTTGGCGTCGGGGAAGCCGGGCGGCCAGCCGCCCGCGTCCGAGTCGTGCCAGGCGTGCCAGGCCAGGAAGGCGATCTTCGACGGCCGGAACCCGTACCGCAGCACGTGGAACAGCGTGAAGTCGTGCAGCGCGTACGGCCCGATCTTCGACTCGGTCGACTGCATCTCCTCACCCGGCACCAGCTCCGGGCTGATCTCGGTGTCGAGGATCGCGGCCAGGATCTTCGCCGTCTCCTCGTCGAACTGCCCGCTGCTGATGACCCACCGGATCAGATGCTGCATCAGCGTCTTCGGCACGCCCGAGTTGACGTTGTAGTGGCTCATCTGGTCGCCCACGCCGTACGTGGACCAGCCGAGCGCCAGCTCCGACAGATCACCGGTGCCGAGCACGATGCCGCCGCGCTGGTTGGCGAGCCGGAACAGGTAGTCGGTGCGCAGGCCCGCCTGCACGTTCTCGAAGGTGACGTCGTACACCGGCTCACCGGAGGCGAACGGATGCCCCATCTCCTGCAGCATCAGCCGCGCCGTCGGCGTGATGTCCAGCTCGGCCGCCGTGACCCCCAGAGAGCGCATCAGCGCGTGCGCGTTGGCCTTGGTGTGGTCGCTGGTCGCGAAGCCGGGCAGCGTCCACGCCAGGATGTCGCTGCGCGGACGCCCCGCACGGTCCATCGCCCGCGCGGCGACGATCAGCGCATGCGTGGAGTCCAGGCCGCCGGACACCCCGATGACCACCTTCGGGCCGCCGATCGAGGCGAGGCGCTGCTGGAGGCCCTCGACCTGGATGTTGTACGCCTCGTAGCAGTCCAGGGCGAGCCGCTCGGCGTCGGCCGGCACGAACGGGAAGCGCTCCAGGCGGCGGCGCAGCCCCAAGTCGCCGAGCGGCGGGGCGAGTTCGAAGCCGACCGTCCGGAAGTCACCGGTCCGCGCCCGGTGCGTACGGCGGTTGTCGTCGAACGTGCCCATCCGCTGCCGCTCCTGCCGCAGCAGGTCGAGGTCGACGTCGGCGATCGCGTACTCGTCGCCGAGCGGGAACCGCTCGGTCTCGGCCAGCAGCGCACCGTTCTCGTAGACCATGGCCTGGCCGTCCCAGGACAGGTCGGTGGTCGACTCGCCGAGCCCGGCGGCCGCGTAGACGTACGCGGCGAGGCAGCGCGAGGACGCCGAGCGGCACAGCAGCTTGCGGTCCTCGGCCCGTCCGACCGTGATCGGACTGCCGGAGAGGTTGACCAGGACGGTCGCACCGGCGAGTGCCGCCTCCGCGCTGGGCGGTACCGGCACCCACATGTCCTCGCAGATCTCCGCGTGCAGCACCAGACCGGGGACGTCGTCCGCCGCGAACAGCAGATCCACGCCGAACGGCACGGACTCGCCGCCGACCCGGATCGACCCGCCGCGCTCGTCGGCGCCGTCGGCGATCTGCCGGCGCTCGTAGAACTCCCGGTAGTACGGCGGGTACGACTTGGGCACCACACCGAGGACACGGCCGCGGTGCACGATCACCGCGCAGTTGTAGACCCGGTTGCGGTGGCGCAGCGGGGCACCGACGACCAGCATCGGCAGCAGCTCCGCCGAGCCGGCCACCACCTCCCCGAGCGCCTGCTCGACCTGGTCGAGCAGTGCGTCCTGCAGCAGGAGGTCCTCGATGGAGTAGCCGCACAGCACCATCTCCGGGAAGACGGCGACGGCGACCCCCTCCTCGGCGCACCGGCGGGCATGGCGCAGGACCGCTTCGGCGTTGGCATGCGGGTCGGCGATGACGGTGTGACCCGTACACGCTGCGACGCGTGCGAAGCCGTGCTGATAGATCGACCAGAAGTTCAATTCAGGCACAGGCGCCAGTGTAATCGTCAGAGCGACGCGATGTGGTGGCGGGGCTGTGCGCCGGCCTGCGCATGGCGAAGGGGTGCGGGACGTGATCGTCCCGCACCCCCTCAGGGTGCCGTTACCGGCAGTGCCTCAGTGCTTGCGGTACGAGTCGACGTAGCCGTTCGCGGGCGAGCCCACGCCGGTGACGTCGTCGTAGCCCTTGACCGCGGACAGCGAGCTGTCCTTGCCGAGGCTGCGGACCGAGGTGGTCAGACCACCGGTGGCGTCATACCCGTTGACGAAGTCCACGCGCGCCTCCGCCAGGCCGGAGCCCGTCGGGTGGTCGGTCACGTCGTGGAACACGCTCTTGCCGTACCGGGCGTAGATCTCCGGGTTGGCGAAACCGAGCGCCTTGCCGCCGTGCGCCTCCTGGGCCAGTGCCTGGACGGCCGCGATGACCGGAGCGGCGAGCGAGGTGCCGCCGATGCGGTACTCGTCGTACGCCTGGGTCTTCCCGTCCGGCAGGGTCTGGGTCTGGCCTACCAGGAAGCCGGTGTTCGGGTCGGCGATCGCCGCGATGTCCGGGACGACACGGTTGCCGTCGGCGCTGTTGGCCTTGGCGAGCGCGTCCGGGACGACGCCCTTCTGGTAGAAGGGCTCGGCGACCGTCTTGCTGGTGCCGCCACCCGCACCCGAGGTGAACGCGCCGGGGAAGTTGGTCCAGCTCTTGCCGTCCGCGGACAGCACGGCCTTCTCGGTGCCCCAGCCGGTTTCCCACTGGTAGTTGTTGCTCTTGCCGACCGCCAGCGAGGTACCGCCGACCGCCGTCACCCAGGCCGAGTTGGCCGGGGTGTCGACCTGCTTCGTACCGGTGTTGGCGACCTCGTCGCCGTTGTCACCGGAGGAGAAGTAGAAGCCGATGCCCTCGACCGCGCCGAACTGGAACACCTGGTCGTAGGCGGCCGCGAGGTCCGGCGTCTGGTTGGCCTCGATGTCGCCCCACGAGTTGGAGACGATGTCGGCGAGGTGGTTGTCCACCACCTTGCTCAGCGAGTCCAGCAGGTCGTTGTCCATGCACGACGCGGCGCCCACATAGGTGACGTCCGCGGCCGGCGCGACCGCGTGCACGGCCTCGACGTCCAGGGTCTCCTCGCCGTACCAGCCGGCGGCGGAGCAGTCCTTGGTGTTCGTGTACTTCTTCGGCAGGACCTGGTGCAGCTGCCCGGTCGTCCACTTGGCGTCGCCGTGCTTGCCGGCGTACGTCTGCGCGTCGAACGCGATGGACGGCGAGGCGTACGCGTCCGTGATGGCGATCCGGACACCCTTGCCGGTGTAGCTGCCCGCACCGTAGGCGGCGCGCAGCTGCTTGCCGGTGTAGCCCTTGATCGCGTACGGGATCTTCGAACCGTAGGCGTCGGGCAGCGTGCTCGCGATGTTCGAGCCGTAGTACGAGGAGAACGGCCCGGAGTTGCGGAACACGGTCTCCGGCGGCGGCAGCTGGTCGTGGTGGGTCGACTTGTGCGGCGCGTTGTCCAGGCCGGTGACGGTCAGGACGGCGCCCTTCAGGCTCTCCGGGACGGAGGCGGCCTTCGCCGGGGCACGGTAGGTCTTCGAACCCTTGGTGTAGTTGTGCAGCTGGGTGCCGAACGCCTTCTCGGCGGCGGCCACGTCACCGGTGACGGAGACGTAGTGCTGCGTGACGCCCGTGACCTTCAGGCCCGCGGACCTCAGCCACGACTTGACCGCGGCCACCTGGGCCTTGGTCGCGCCGTAGCGGGCCTGTGCCTGCTTGGCGCTCAGGTACTTGCCGTACGACGCCGAGCTCGGGTCGGACACGGACTTCGCGTAGGCGGCGAGGCCCGCGGCGTCCTTGCCCGCGAAATAGACCCGGGCGGAGACCCGGGAGCTGTCGGACGTGGCTCCCTTGTCCGCCCTGGCCGTCGCCCACGCGGGCTTGGTGCCCGCGAGTGCGTCCCGGCCGGGGTTGTCCGCGGCGTGCGCCGCGGGTATGCCGAGCGCCAGCGCACCGGCGATCATGGGCAGTGTTGCTGCCATGCTCACGGTGCGCAGTTTGGCGCGGTTGGATCTCATGGAACCCCCTGCGATGCGGTTCTTCGCATGTGTGGTCGGTCGTCGCTGTGATCCGCGTAGACAACCCGCTCCGCGGCGGAGGCGCGGGCATTGGATCAAGCGATGGGGGTCACTCTTTCGATGAACCGTTCATGCCAGGGGAATGTGAAAGCCAAGAGAAACCCAAGGAACCGTCATCTGGGGCGATTTGAGGCTTTCGTTCCCCCTGGAGGGTTATGAACGCGCTTTCGCCCCGCGCTCCTTGAGCATGTCCGACATCAGCTTGATCTCCGACTGCTGAGCGTCGACCATGCCCTGCGCGAGACTCTTCTCCACGCCGACCCTGCACTTGGCGACACAGCCCTCGGCCATGTGGATGCCGCCCTTGTGATGGTCCGTCATCAACTGCAGATAGAAGACCTCGGCCTGCTTGCCGCTGAGCGTGCCGAGCTTCTTCAGCTCCGTGTTGGTCGCCATGCCCGGCATCAGCGCGCCGTCCTTGCCGGAGGCCATGTCGCCCATGCCCATCCAGGTCATCGGCGGATCCGCCGACACCTTCGGCAGCCCCCACAGATCCAGCCAGCCCAGCAGCATGCCGCGCTGGTTGGCCTGCGTCTGCGCGATGTCGTAGGCGAGCTGCCGCACCTCCGCGTTCTTCGTGCGGTCGCGCACGATGTACGACATCTCGACGGCCTGCTGGTGATGCACCGCCATGTCCCGAGCGAACCCGGCGTCCGCGGAGCCGGCGGACGGCGTGCTCGCGCCCGTGGCCGTGCCGCCGTCCTCTGCGACCGCGTAGGTGATCGCGCCCGCGGCGACGAGCGCGGCCGCCGCTGCCCCCGCGATCCAGCCGATGTGCTTCTTCACGTCACATCGTCCCGCCGGTGCACGAAGCACCCGGCTCCGGTGTCTGCTTGCCCTGCACATACGTCTCGAAGAACTTGGCGACCTTCGGGTCGTCCGCGCTCGTCACGCTCAGCTGGTGCCCCCACGCCGACAGCTCGATCGGGGAGCTCTGGTCCTGGTACGGGCTCATCAGCGAGTACGGCGTCTGCTTCACCTTCGCCGCCAGCTTGTCCACGTCGGACTTCTTCGCCTTGTCGGTGTACGTCACCCAGACGGCGCCGTGCTCCAGGGCGTGCACGGCGTTCTCGTCGTGCACGGCCTTGGTGTAGACGTCGCCGTTGCAGTTGAGCCACGCCAGGTTGTGGTTGCCGCCGACCGGCGGGTGCATCGGGTAGCTGACGGTCCCGGTGACATGGGTGCGGGCCAGCTTGCCCGTCCAGGTCCGTACCCCGTCCTTGCCGGTGACGAAGTGCCCCTTGCCGTCGCCCGAGGACTTCGTGTCGCTCGCCGTGTCGCTCTTCTTGCTGTCCTGCGACTTCACGATGAAGACACCGCCGACCACCAGAGCGGCGACGACCAGCACGCTCGCGCCGATCGTGAGGATCCGGTTGCGCCGCTCGCGGGCCTGCTCGGCACGCCGCATCTCCTCTATTCGAGCCTTGCGTGCCGCGCTGCTGCTCTTCTTGGCGGTGGCCATCGCAGTGTCCTTCTGGGGGAATCGGGTGGGGAGTGGGAAAAAACGTCGGTCGGGTCGCCTGATCGTAGTGGGAGACCGGTGACGTTTTGCAGACGGGGCAAGGGAAAGCCGGGTCCTGCGGAGGCGCTCATTACCTTCTGCCGGGCCTCCCATTACGGATGTCGGTCCGAGCAGGCAAGATGGGCGGTGAGCAGTACACCCGCCGTTGGTGAGGCGTTCAGACCGGGGTCGCCCGGCCGATCATGGTCGGCAACGCGGACGAAATGCTGTTGTGGTGTGATGCTCAGGTGCCCGACCGCCTCCTGCGGGACACGGAGACAGGCGGCCTGACCAGCAAGGATGGGGAAGCGGAAGATGGACAAGCAGCAGGAGTTCGTGCTCCGGACGTTGGAGGAGCGCGACATCCGTTTCGTACGGCTGTGGTTCACGGACGTGCTGGGCTTCCTCAAGTCCGTCGCCGTGGCCCCCGCCGAGCTGGAACAGGCCTTCGACGAGGGCATCGGCTTCGACGGCTCGGCGATCGAGGGCTTCGCTCGCGTATACGAGTCCGACATGATCGCCAAGCCGGACCCGTCGACCTTCCAGATCCTGCCCTGGCGCGCCGAGGCCCCCGGCACCGCCCGCATGTTCTGCGACATCCTCATGCCGGACGGCTCCCCGTCCTTCGCCGACCCGCGCTACGTCCTCAAGCGCGCCCTGACCCGCGGCTCCGACCTGGGCTTCACCTTCTACACCCACCCGGAGATCGAGTTCTTCCTGCTGAAGGACCGCCCGCTGGACGGCACGCGCCCGACGCCCGCCGACAACTCCGGCTACTTCGACCACACCCCGCAGAACATCGGCATGGACTTCCGCCGCCAGGCGATCACCATGCTGGAGTCGATGGGCATCTCGGTCGAGTTCTCCCACCACGAGGGCGCCCCGGGCCAGCAGGAGATCGACCTCCGCTACGCCGACGCGCTCTCCACGGCGGACAACATCATGACGTTCCGCCTGGTCATGAAGCAGGTGGCGCTGGAGCAGGGCGTCCAGGCGACCTTCATGCCGAAGCCGTTCTCGGAGCACCCGGGCAGCGGCATGCACACGCACCTCTCCCTCTTCGAGGGCGACAGGAACGCGTTCTACGAGTCCGGCTCGGAGTACCAGCTCTCCAAGGTCGGCCGCTCCTTCATCGCTGGCCTGCTCAAGCACGCGGCGGAGATCTCCGCGGTCACCAACCAGTGGGTGAACTCCTACAAGCGCATCTGGGGCGGCTCGGAGCGCACGGCCGGCGCCGGCGGCGAGGCCCCCTCCTACATCTGCTGGGGCCACAACAACCGCTCGGCCCTGGTCCGCGTCCCGATGTACAAGCCCGGCAAGACGGGCTCCGCCCGGGTCGAGGTCCGTTCCCTGGACTCCGGGGCCAACCCGTACCTGGCGTACGCGGTGCTGCTGGCCGCCGGCCTGAAGGGCATCGAGGAGGGCTACGAGCTCCCGCCGGGCGCCGAGGACGACGTCTGGGCCCTCTCGGACGCCGAGCGCCGCGCGATGGGCATCGAGCCCCTCCCGCAGAACCTGGGCGAGGCGCTCACCCTGATGGAGCGCAGCGACCTGGTCGCCGAGACCCTGGGCGAGCACGTCTTCGACTTCTTCCTGCGCAACAAGCGCCAGGAGTGGGAGGAGTACCGCAGCGAGGTCACGGCGTTCGAGCTGCGGAAGAACCTGCCGGTGCTGTAGGCGCAGGTCAGAGCGGGTTTACCGCCGATTCGGCGGAGGGGGCCGACGGTCATGGACCGTCGGCCCCATGGCGTCTTTCCGGCTCTGGGCCGTCGGTGCCTCCGGCGCCCGGCGCACATGGCCTCCTCGGCGGAGCGGTGTGCACCCGTGCGCGGCCCCCGCGCGCCTTCTCGCGCTGTCGTGTCGCGCGGGATACCTGAACGTGTCGGGGCTCTTGGGTGTCGGGTACCGTCCCGGGGCCGTAGCCGCCCCAGGAGGCTGTCATGAACGCCGTCACGATCCGCCGCCGCAGAGGTGCGGCGGTACTCGGCGCCCTGACGCTGGCGGTGGCCGGCGTACTGGTCTGCGCACCACCCGCCGCCGCCCAATCGGTCGGCACGCTCAACACACCGACCGGCCCCGTCACGCAGGGAGCGAGCATCAAAGTGACCTGGAGCCTCGTCCCCGGGGCCCAGGACACCTTCGTTGCGAACGCCGTCGCCGGCGGCGTGGAGGTGGACGCGGGCACTCTGTCGTTCACCGCCACCAGCGGCGGGGAGCAGACGGTCGTGATCCCCCTGACCAAGCTGGGCGAGGTCGCCGATGGTGAACAGACCCAGGTGACAGTGAGCGACACCCAGTCCGAGGGCGGCGCCGTCGTCGACGAGGATGCCGTCACCGCCACGCTGACCTGCCACCCCGACCCCGACCGCCCGGGATGGATGCTCTGCCGGTGACTGCCGAAACCTGCCGGTGCTGTGGGCGCAGGTCGCGCGGGTCGGGCCGGTCCGTCGGCGGGTGGGCAGGATGATGGCCCTGGGATCGGATCCCGGGGCCCTTGGGGGTAGTGCTGGGCGTCGGCTAGTGCTGGTTCACTCCGCCGGGGCTCTGGCAGGAGGGCGGACGTTCGGAGGCCGGTCCGGTGCACTGCCCGCTCTGTCCCGCGCCGTTCCCGCCGTTGGTCGGAGGCGACGGGGTGGCGAAGGCCTGCGCGGAGGCGCCGAGGAGACCGGCTGCTACGAGGGCCGCGGCCGCGACGACCCGTCTCACACGTTGCATCATCGCGGCTACCACCTTTCTTCTGTTATGTCCATTTCGCCCTAGCCCTTTGGGGCGTCGTCGACACCCCGGCCCGTCAGGCCCTACTGCCGCTGGGCGGCCAGGTCGGCCAGCACCTTGTGCAGGGGCTCCGTCTCCCGGCGCCGGTACTCCTGGATGGCCCAGCCGTTGCCGTCCGGGTCCTTGAAGTACATGAAGGTGGCGCCGTCCTGCGGGGCGAACTGCTGCGGCTCGGTGACCTCCAGCCCGCGCGCCGTCAGCTCGTCGTACGCCGCCTTCGCGTCCGTCACACACAGCTGCATCCCGTGGTACGTCCCCGGCTGCGGCGTGCCGGTCGGCACCTGCAGCCCGTCGACCAGCGCGATCGAACACCCCGACCCGGGCGGGGTGAGCTGCACGATCCGCACCCCCTCCATCACCTCGCCGTCGAGGTCCACATGGAAACCGACCTTGTCCCGGTAGAACTCCTTGGCCCGGTCCACGTCCGAGACCGGCAGCAGGATCACTTCGAGGCTCATCTCCATGGAGCGACTCCCTTGTCGTTGTGTCGGTCGTACGTCACTCGAATCGCCACCGCGTCTGGCTGAACGGCTCCCCCTTACCGAAGCCGAAAACGGTGCGGGGCGCCACAGAGAATACGAACGCAGGCCCGCCACCGTGGTGGAACGCCCCGTCCCGTACCTCGAAGTGCCAGAAGCTGCCGTACTTGGCCTCCCACGCGGCGGCCAGCTCGCGCAGCCGGTCCTCGTCGGCCACGCGCACCGCCTCGCCCTCCACGACCAGGTCGTACCCCTTGTTCCAGCTGTTGCTGCCGGTCGTCAGCACGACCTGCGGATTGCCCGCGAGGTTCTTCGCCTTGCGCTCCTCGGGCCCCGTGCAGAAGTGCAGCGCGCCGTCCGCCCAGACCCCGGGCAGCGGTGTCACATGCGGCCGTCCGTCCGGCCGCACGGTCGAGATCCAGAACAGCTCGGCCTCCGCGAGCAGCGCCTCGGCCTCGGACCAGGCGGTCGCGGTGGCCTGCGGGTCGCTGTACAGGGGGTCGAGACGGGTGTGCGGGTCGTTGTCCGTCATGGGCTGCCACTCCTCGTACCGGAGAATCCGTGCAGGAATCCCTGCGAAGTCCCTGCGAAGTCCTTGCGAAGAGAAGACCGCGTCAGCCGGGGGAACTCATCGGTCGTCCCGCCCCGGCGCTTGTGTCAGTGTCTGCGGTTAGGCTCGGGCCAGTACGACCTTGATCCGACAGGAGGACGGGGATGACGGTGCCCGGGCGCAGGAGCAGTACCTTCACGCGGCTGCTGCGGCACGGTTTCACCGATCCCTCCGCCGCCGAGCGGCTGCTGGACAGCGTCGAGCTCATGCCCGTGCGGGACGACCCGGTGCTGCTCGACGCGCTGGGTGCGACCGCCGACCCGGACCTGGCGCTGCTCGGTCTGGTACGGCTCCTCGAGGCCCAGCCGGGGCCCACCGCGCGCCGCGAGCTGCTCGACACGCTGATAGCGGCCAAGCCGCTGCGCGACCGGCTGCTCGGCGTGCTCGGTGCGTCCGCCGCGCTCGCCGACCATCTGGCCCGGCACCCGCGCGACTGGGAGGCGCTGGTCACCTACGAGCCGCGGGACCTGCACCCGGGGGTGGAGGAGTTCGAGCGGGGCCTCGCGGAGGCCACCGACCCCGTCTTGCTGCGTGTCGCCTACCGCCGCTGTCTGCTGTCCATCGCCGCCCGCGACGTGTGCGGCACCATCGACCTCGCCGAGACCGCCGCCGAACTCGCCGACCTCGCCACCGCCACCCTGCGCGCCGCCCTCGCCATCGCCCGCGCCGCCGCGCCCGAGGACGCCGCGCTGTGCCGGCTCGCGGTCATCGCGATGGGCAAGTGCGGCGGCCATGAGCTCAACTACGTCTCCGACGTCGATGTGATCTTCGTGGGCGAAGCCGTCGACGGGGCCGACGAGGGCAAGGCCCTGCGCTCCGCCACCAAGCTCGCCTCGCACATGATGCGGATCTGTTCCGAGACGACGGTGGAGGGGTCCATCTGGCCGGTCGACGCCAATCTGCGCCCCGAGGGCAGAAACGGCCCGCTGGTGCGCACCCTCTCCAGCCACCTCGCCTACTACCAGCGCTGGGCCAAGACCTGGGAGTTCCAGGCGCTGCTCAAGGCCCGCCCGGTGGCCGGCGACATCGAGCTCGGCGAGGAGTACGTCGCCGCCCTCGAACCCCTCGTCTGGAAGGCCGCCGAGCGGGAGAACTTCGTCGTCGACGTCCAGAAGATGCGCCGCCGGGTCGTCGAGAACATCCCCGCCGCCGAGGTCGACCGCGAACTGAAACTCGGCCCCGGAGGCCTCAGGGACGTCGAATTCGCCGTGCAGTTGCTGCAGTTGGTGCACGGGCGGGCGGACGCGGCGCTGCGCAGCGGCACCACCCTGGACGCGCTGCAGGCGCTGGCGGCCGGCGGGTACGTGGGGCGGGCCGACGCCGTGCAGCTCGACGACGCCTACCGCTTCCTGCGCTCCATGGAGCACCGCATCCAGCTCTACCGCCTGCGCCGCACCCATCTCGTCCCCGAGGACGAGGCGGACCAGCGCCGCATCGGGCGGTCCCTGGGCCTGCGCGTCGACCCGGTCGCTGAGCTCAACCGTGAATGGCGGCGGCACGCGGCCGTCGTACGGCGTCTGCACGAGAAGCTCTTCTACCGCCCCTTGCTCGACGCGGTCGCCCAACTCGCCCCCGGCGAGGCCCGGTTGAGCCCGGAGGCCGCCAGGGAGCGGCTGGTCGCGCTCGGGTACGGCGACCCGGCCGCCGCCCTGCGCCACCTGGAGGCGCTGGCCTCCGGGGTGACGAGAAAGGCCGCCATCCAGCGGACCCTGCTGCCCGTGCTGCTGGGCTGGTTCGCGGACTCCGCCGACCCGGACGCGGGCCTGCTCAACTTCCGCAAGGTCTCCGACGCGCTCGGCAAGACCCCCTGGTATCTGCGGCTGCTGCGGGACGAGGGCGCCGCGGCCGAGAACCTCGCACGCGTGCTGTCCGCCGGGCGCCTCGCCCCCGACCTGCTGATGCGCGCCCCGGAGGCGGTGGCCCTGCTCGGCGACGGCGACGGCGGGGGGCTGGAGCCGCGCGAGCGCGCCCAGCTGGAGCAGGAGATCCTCGCCGCCGTCGGCCGCGCGGAGAACGCGCAGCAGGCGGTCACCGCGGCCCGCGGCGTCCGCCGCCGCGAACTGTTCCGTACGGCCGCGGTCGACATCGTCGGCTCCTACGGCACCGAGACCCAGCCGGCCGAGGCCGACCAGGGCGCGCTGGTGGACCTGGTCGGCGGCGCGGTGTCCGACCTGACGGCGGCGACGCTCGCCGGGACGCTGCGTGCGGTGGTGCGGGAGGGCTGGGGCGACACGCTGCCGACCCGGTTCGCAGTCATCGGCATGGGCCGCTTCGGGGGGCACGAGCTGGGCTACGGCTCCGACGCCGACGTGATCTTCGTGCACGAGCCGTGGGAGGGCGTGGCCGAGCAGGAGGCCTCCGAGGCGGCGAACAAGGTCGTCTCCGAGATGCGGCGGCTGCTGCAGATCCCGAGCGCGGACCCGCCGCTGCTGATCGACGCGGACCTGCGGCCCGAGGGCAAGTCCGGGCCGCTGGTACGGACACTGAAGTCGTACGAGGCCTACTACCGCCGCTGGTCCCTGGTCTGGGAGTCGCAGGCGTTGCTGCGGGCCGAGCCGGTCGCCGGGGACGAGGAGCTGGGGCGGTCCTTCATCGAGCTGATCGATCCGCTGCGGTATCCGGCGGAGGGGCTCGGGGACGACGCCATACGGGAGATCCGCCGCCTGAAGGCCCGCATGGAGTCCGAGCGGATGCCCCGCGGCGCCGACCCCAAGCTGCACACCAAGCTCGGGCCCGGCGGCCTGTCCGACGTCGAATGGACCGTGCAGTTGCTGCAGCTGCAGCACGGCTGGGCCGAGCCGGGCCTGCGCACGACCCGTACCCGGGAGGCGCTCGCGGCGGCCGCCGCGGCCGAGCTGATCTCGGTCGAGGACGCGTCCATCCTGGACGAGGCGTGGGTCCTGGCCACGCGCGTGCGCAACGCGGTGATGCTGGTGCGCGGCCGCGCGGGGGACACCTTCCCGTCGGACGGGCGTGAACTGGCCGCCGTGGGGCGGTACCTGGGGTATGGGGACGGGCATGTGGGGGACATGCTGGACGGTTATCGCCGTACGGCCCGTCGGGCTCGGGCGGTGGTGGAGGCGCTGTTCTACGGTGCCTAATCGGCTGCGGGTTGTCTGTGGCGGGACGCGCCCCGCGGCGGAGCCGATGCGCACAACCCCGCGCCCCTGAAGACAAGGCCCGGCTAGCCGCCCGCCGCCAGTGTGCTCCTTGCATGGGCGAGGAACCCCGCCAGCCCCACCTCGAACGCCCGGTCCGTCCGCCCCTCGCCGGCCGCCGCCAGCGCCTCTGCCAGCCGTGGCGTCGGAGTCGTCTCCGTCAGCACCCACATCGTCTCGGGCGCCGCAAGGTCGAGGGCCGACCCCAGCACCAGGTTCTCCAGGGCGATGATCAGCGGCATCACGTCACCCGGCGCGAAGCCCGCGTCGAGCAGAAGTGTCACGGCCCGTTCGTACTGCTCCAGCACCCGGGGCGCTCGTACGGGTGACGTCATCAGCAGCGGGATCGCCTTCGGATGAGCGGCGAACGCCGCCCGGTAGGAGCGCGCCCACGCCTCCATTGCCGCGTCCCACGGCGTGCCATCCAGCGTGCCGGGATCGATCGCGGCCGCGACCCGCTCCCGCAGCAGTTCCACGATGCCGTCCCGGCCGTCCACATGGTGATACACGGAACCGGTCTGCGCTCCGAGCCGCTTCGCGATCTGCGGCACGCTGAAGTCGCCCTGCTCGTCGACGAGTTGCAGTGCCGTGGTGGTGATGCGCTCACGGTCGAGGAGCGGTGTGCGCGGCCGTCCCATGCGTGTGATCCCCCTGAAGGTGCGAGTGAAGGTGCGGGACAGGTCTTCCCGGATGCCCAGGAGGAGGCTACATTGCCGAAACCGAAAGCCTTTAGATTTACGGGCCCGGACACCACCGCGTGTTCCGGGAACGCCGGCCACCCCGCACGCCCGGAACCCTCCCCGTCCGCCGCGCTCGAAGGGCTTCGCCCATGTCCGTCACCACCCCCGATGCCTCCGCGGAGAGCACGCCACCCGGCACCGCGACCCTCCGCTCCGGCTCCCTCGGCACCGCCGACATCGCCTTCTTCGTGGTGTCCGCCGCCGCCCCGCTCACCGTCATGGCCGGCGTCGCGCCGCTCGCGATCCTGCTCGGCGGCATCGGCGCCCCCGCCGGCTACCTCATCGCCGGCATCACCCTCGCCGTCTTCGCCGTCGGCTTCACCACCATGAGCCGCCATGTGAAGAGCGGCGGCGCGTTCTACGCGTACATCACCCGCGGCCTCGGCCGGCCCGTCGGCATCGGCGCCGCGCTGCTCGCCCTGATCGGCTACAACGGCATGGAGATCGGCGTCTACGGCCTCCTCGCCTCCGCCACCAGGGACACCCTGCACGCCGTTCTCGGCGCCGACGTCCCCTGGCTGCCGATCTCCCTCGCCGGCCTCCTCCTCATCGGCTACGGCGGCTACCGCTCCATCGACTTCGGCGCCAAGCTCCTCGGCGTCCTGCTCGTCGCCGAGACCGGCATCCTGGCGCTCCTCGCGGGCGGTGTGCTCGTCAAGGGCGGCGCACACGGCCTGTCCGGCGCCTCCTTCGCCCCGGGCCACGTCCTGGTCTCCGGCACGGCCGTCGTCCTGGCCTTCGCCTTCGCCGCGTTCACCGGCTTCGAGTCGACCGTCATCTACCGCCGCGAAGCCCGCAACCCGGAACGCACGGTCCCGCGCGCGACCTACGTGGCCATCGGCTTCCTCGGCCTCTTCTACGCGTTCATGGTCTGGATCGTCATTCAGGCCTTCGGCAACCAGGAAGTGATCGCGGCCGCGGCCAAGGACCCCGGCGGGCTCTTCTTCTCCGCCATCACCACCTACGCCGGCGGCTGGGCGGCCGACCTGATGCACATCTTCATCGTCACCAGCGTCATCGCCTCCCTCCTCGCCTTCCACAACGCGATCAACCGCTACGCCCTCGCGCTCGCCGAGGAGGGCGTCCTGCCGAAACGGCTGGGCCGCATCCACCCCCGCCACCGCTCCCCGTACGTCGCCGGAGTCGCCCAGACCGCCCTCGGCGCGGTCGTCGTCCTCGCCTTCTGGGCAGCCGGCGCGGACCCGTACCAACAGCTGCTTCTGTGGGTCAACACCCCCGGAATGATCGGCCTGTTCACCCTCCAGCTGCTCGCCGCCATCGCCGTGCCCTGCTACTTCCGGCGCGTACGACACCAGGAGGGCACCCTGCGCACGGTCGTCGCGCCGGTCACCGCCGCCGTGCTCCTCGCCACGGCGATAGGGCTGGTCATCACCCACATCGACCTGTTCACCGGCGCCTCGCCCACCGTCAACACCATCCTGATCGTGACCGCGCCCGCCGTCTTCGTCGTAGGCCTGGGCCTTGCCTGGTGGCTGCGCCGCGAACGGCCGCAGGTGTACGCGGACTTCGCCGCCGAGCCCGCCGAATAGCCGAACCGCCTCACCCGACAAGGGAGTTCACCTCACCATGCCCACCCCCGGCCTGATCCTCACCGGCGCCAAGGTCCGTACCCTCGACCCCGCCCGGCCGTACGCCACCGCCGTCGCCGTGCGCGACGGAGTGATCGCCGCGGTCGGCGACGAGAGCGACGTCCGCGACTGGCGCGGGCCGGGCACCGAGGTCGTAGCCCTGGAGGGGGCGCACCTCGTGCCCGGGCTCGTGGACGCGCACAGCCACCCCGTGTGGGGGCTGGACATGGCGACCGGCGTCGATCTGTCGGGGGTGACGGACCTTGCTGGGCTGCGGGCGGCCCTCGCCGCCGCCGAGCGGATCGACGGCTGGGTGATCGGACACGCCCTCGACCACAACGCCTTCGAGGGCCGGCCCGTCGACCGCACCCTCATCGAGGACGTACTCGCCGGAGCGCCCGCCTTCCTGCGCCTCTACGACGGCCACTCCGCCCTTGCGACCGGCGCGGCGCTCGCCGCGGCGGGCGTGACCGGGCCGCGGTCCTTCGCCCAGCGCTCGGAGGTGGTCTGCGACGCCGAGGGGCGGCCGACGGGACACCTCGTCGAGCACGCGGCGATGGACCTGCTGGCTCCGGTCCTGCCCCGCCCGTCCTACGCCGCCCGCCGCGCCCGCCTGGTGGAGCTGCTGTCGGCGATGGCCGCGACCGGTCTGACCGGGGCGCACGTCATGGACGCCGGGGATGCGGAGCTGGTCGGCTCCGTGGCCGGCGAGACGGTGCTGCCGGTGCGGCTGCGGTTCGCGCCGTGGTGCATGCCGGGGGTCGACGAGACGGGCCTGGCGGAGCTGATCGCCCTCCAGGGGAGCGGTGGCCGGCACTGGCAGGTCGGCGGGGTGAAGTTCTTCATGGACGGCACGGTGGAGGGCGGCACGGCCTGGCTGGAGCACGCCGACTGCCACGGCCAGGGCACCGAGGCGTTCTGGCCGGACCCCGAGGCGTACGCGGCGGCCGTACGACACCTGCACACGGCCGGCGTCCGCACAGCCACTCACGCCATCGGCGACGCCGCGGTACGGCACGCCCTGGACGTGGTGGCCGCCCTCGGCCCGACCGGCAGGGACCGCCACCGCATCGAGCACATCGAGACGGCCCCGGACGACCTCCTGCCGCGCTTCGCCGAGCTGGGCGTGGCGGCATCGATGCAGCCTCCGCACACCGCATACACCCGCGCCGACGGCACCGACCAGTGGTCCCGCCGCCTGGGCACCACCCGCGCCGCCCACGCCTGGCGCCTGCGCGATCTGCGCGACGCCGGCGCCATCGTCGCCCTGGGCTCGGACTGGCCGATCGCCCACTACGACGCCCGCGCCGTCCTGGCGACGGCGCGGGCGCCGAGGGGCGCGGCTTCGGCGCGGGGAGCGGGTCTGACGGGCCTGGAGGCCCTGGAGGGCTGCACGAGCCATGCGGCACGGGCAGCGGGAGAGGCAGAGGTGGCCGGCCGTATCGCCGTCGGTTACCGGGCCGACCTCACGGCCCTGGCCCTGGACCCGGTGGAGGCCCCCGCGGACGAGCTGCTGGAGACACCGGTGAGCCTGACGGTGACAGGGGGCCACGTGGTACACCGCGGTGACTGAGAGCGCCCCTTCAGGGGCGCGGGGAACTGCGCGACCAGCTACGACGGCGCCGCAGCAGACCAACGACCTAATCAGGCACTTCCCATCGCGGCTCTTCCAACGGAGCGCTTCGCGGAGCCCGCGGCAGCGCATAGGGCAGGGTCCCGTACCAGACCCGCGCCACGGCGAAGCCGAACGCCAGGCAGAGCAATCCGCCCACCGCATCGAGCCAGAAGTGGTTGGCGGTAGCAACAATCACCGTCAGCGTCACCACCGGATAGGCGAGCCCCAGCACCCGCACCCACGGCACCCTGGCCAGCGCAAAGATCGTCAGCCCGCACCACACGGACCACCCGATGTGCATGGACGGCATCGCCGCGTACTGGTTCGACATGTGCTTCAGGTCGCCGGAGGCCATCGACCCCCAGGTCTGATGGACCATGACCGTGTCGATGAAGGTGCTGCCGTTCATGAGCCGCGGCGGCGCCAGCGGATACAGGTAGTAACCGACCAGTGCCACGCCCGTCGTCGCGAACAGCACCAGACGTGTCGCCGCATAGCGCCCCGGATGACTACGGTAGAGCCACACCAGCACACCCAGTGTGACCACGAAGTGCAGCGTCGCGTAGTAGTAGTTCATCCCGACGATCAGCCAAGTCACCGAGTTCGCGGCGTGGTTGACCGACTCCTCGACGGCGATGCCGAGATGGTGCTCCATCCGCCACAGCCAGTCGGCATTGCGCAGCGCCTGGCCGCGCTGTTCCGGAACCGCGTTGCGGATCAGTGAGTACGTCCAGTAACTCACCGCGATCAGAACGATCTCGAACCAGAGGCGGGGGCGGCGCGGGGTGCGCAGCCGGCGCAGGAAGCCCGGGCTGTTCGCGGCCGTGAGGGAGTCGGGAACGGCCGTTTGCTCACGGTCGTCCAGACTGGTCACGGTCGAGTCACCCATGGGCACAAAGTCTGCCAGAAACGCCTTCTGCGACCGATCATCCCGCGGTCGGGTTCGGGCCGCATGTTCTACAACAGACGGACGTGCGCGCCTACTCCCGACGCACTGCAGGAATTCGAGGATTCTCCGCCTTAGGGACGATTCCGGTCCCCAGGCGCCGAAGCAGTCGAACCACGCACCACCAGCTCCGGCATGAACACGAACTCACTGTGGGGCGCAGGCGTCCCGCCGATCTCCTCCAGCAACGTACGCACCGCCGCCTGACCCATCGCGGGGACGGGCTTGCGGACCGTGGTCAGCGGCGGGTCCGTGAAGGCGATCAAGGGGGAGTCGTCGAAGCCCACCACCGAGACGTCCCGCGGGACTTCGAGTCCGAGCTGCCGCGCCGCGCGTATCGCGCCGAGCGCCATCATGTCGCTCGCGCACACCACCGCCGTGCAGTCACGGCCGATCAGCGCGGTGGCGGCGGCCTGGCCGCCCTCCAGTGTGTACAGCGAGTGCTGGACGAGCTCCGTCTCGATCGTCTGCGCGCTCAGACCGGTCTGGTCCTGCATCGACCGCACAAAGCCCTCGATCTTGCGCTGCACCGGCACAAACCGCTTGGGGCCGAGGGCGAGACCGATCCGCACATGTCCCAGCGACACCAGGTGCGTGACCGCCAGCGTCATCGCCGCGCGGTCGTCGGGGGAGATGAACGGCGCCTGCACCTTCGGCGAGAAGCCGTCCACCAGCACGTACGGCACGCCCTGCGCGCGCAGCCGCTCGTAGCGCTCCATGTCGGCGGTGGTGTCGGCGTGCAGTCCGGAGACGTAGATGATGCCGGCGACCCCGCGGTCGACGAGCATCTCCGTCAGCTCGTCCTCGGTGGATCCGCCCGGGGTCTGGGTGGCGAGCACCGGGGTGTAGCCCTGCCGGGTCAGGGCCTGGCCGATCACCTGGGCCAGCGCCGGGAAGATCGGGTTCTCCAGCTCCGGGGTTATCAGGCCCACCAGGCCCTCGCTGCGCTGCCGCAGCCGCACCGGGCGCTCGTACCCCAGGACGTCGAGGGCGGCGAGCACGGACTGGCGGGTGGTGGCGGCGACGCCCGGCTTGCCGTTGAGGACGCGGCTGACGGTCGCTTCGCTCACCCCCGCCTGAGCAGCGATGTCGGCAAGCCGTGTGGTCACAGGGGTGGACTGTACCGGCCGACCGTCACTTTGCACACCAATCGGGCGCCGGGCACGAGCGGTTGCACGGCCCCGAGCGGGTTGCTGCGTCATCGCGGTCCCTCGTGTTCTGGTGGGCGCCTGGTTCGGCAAGAGCTTGCAGAGTCTTGCACAAGACTCCCATGCCCCGCTCAGCGGCTTCAATACTCGGTTGCGCGGGGGTCGAGGAGAGGTCACGGGCACGTAACTCTCGCGCCGCCTTGCAATTTTTTGCTGCAAGACCTTTCGCGCAGCTTTCAACGCTGTTACGTTCACGTCGCCCGGCGGCCGCAACGGCGCAGTCGGCAAGACAGCGGGAGCGGCAGACGGGGTCGCCCCTGCATCACACGGGCTTTCACCCTCAAGGAGAACTCATGCGGCGTGGCATAGCGGCCACCGCGCTGGTGGCGTCCTTCGCCCTCGCGGCGACGGCCTGCGGCGGAAGTGACAGCGGCAGCAAGTCCGACGGTCCGGTCACCATCACCTGGTGGGACACCTCCAACGCCACCAATGAGGCGCCGACGTACAAGGCCCTGGTCAAGGAGTTCGAGGCCGCCAACAAGGGCATCAAGGTCAAGTACGTCAACGTCCCCTTCGACCAGGCGCAGAACAAGTTCGACACCGCCGCCGGCTCCAAGGGTGCCCCGGACGTGCTGCGTTCCGAGGTCGGCTGGACCCCCGCCTTCGCCAAGAAGGGCTACTTCCTGCCGCTGGACGGCACCGAGGCCCTGAAGGACCAGAGCAAGTTCCGCTCGAACCTGATCGAGCAGGCCAAGTACGACGGCAAGGCCTACGGCGTCCCGCTGGTCACCGACACCCTCGCCCTCGTCTACAACAAGGCGCTCTTCAAGAAGGCCGGCATCACCGAGGCCCCCAAGACCTGGGACGAGCTGAAGGCCGACGCCGCCAAGATCGACTCCAAGGCCAAGGTATACGGCTACTGGGGCTCCACCCAGTCCTACTACGCGCAGACCTTCCTCTACGGCGAGGGCACCGACACCGTCGACGCCACCGCCAAGAAGATCACCGTGAACTCGGCGCCCGCGAAGAAGGCCTACGGCACCTGGCTGAGCCTCTTCAAGGGACAGGGCCTGCACAAGGCCGACACCACCGCCGACGCCTACGCCCACATCCAGGACGCCTTCGTCAACGGCAAGGTCGCCTCGATCATCCAGGGCCCCTGGGAGATCACGAACTTCTACAAGGGCTCGGCCTTCAAGGACAAGTCCAACCTCGGCATCGCCACCGTCCCGGCCGGCTCCACCGGCAAGGCGGGCGCCCCGACCGGCGGCCACAACCTGTCCGTCTACGCCGGCTCGGACTCCGCCCACCAGAAGGCGGCCCTCAAGTTCGTCAACTTCATGACCTCCGCGAAGTCCCAGACGGAGATCGCCCTGAAGAACTCCACGCTGCCGACCCGCGACGACGCCTACACCGCCGAGGTCAAGGCCGACCCGGGCATCGCCGGATTCCAGACGGTGCTGCCCGCCGCCCAGCCGCGCCCTGCGCTGCCCGAGTACAGCTCCCTGTGGACCCCGCTGGACACCGAGCTGACCTCCATCGCCGGCGGCAAGGAGTCCCTCGACAAGGGCCTGAGCAACGCCGAGCTCGCCATGGCCAAGCTGGTGCCGGACTTCAGCAAGTGATCCCCGAGTGACCGTCGGGTCCGCCATTACATGGGGGGACGGACCCGGCGGTCACCGGCCTGTGCCCAGCCCGCCCAGCAAATTCGCACTGCCGTAGAACTTCCCAGGCCGTAGAACTCCCCAGAAGGTGTCGAACATGACAGTCGCCATCGACCGCGCCACCGGCAAACGCCACGGTGACCGCGCGCCACGGCCCGGGTTGGGCGGGCGCCTCAAGCGCAGCTACCAGAAGTACTGGTATGCGTACGCCATGATCGCCCCGGTGATCGTCGTGCTCGGCGCCCTCGTGCTGTACCCGTTGGTGTACGGCCTGTACCTGACGCTCACGGACGCCAACAGCCTCAACACCGCGCGCACGATCGGCGTCAACCACATCGACGCCACCTACAAGTTCATCGGGCTCGACAACTACAAGGACATCCTGTTCGGCCCGACGGCCTACGACCGCTTCTGGTCGCACTTCATCTGGACGATCGTCTGGACGGCCCTCTGCGTCGCCCTGCACTACACGATCGGACTCGGCCTCGCGCTGCTGCTCAACCAGAAGCTGCGCGGCCGCACCTTCTACCGGCTGATCCTCATCCTGCCGTGGGCCGTGCCGACCTTCGTCACCGTCTTCGGCTGGCGGTTCATGCTCGCCGACGGTGGCATCGTCAACCTGGCGCTCGACGCACTGCACCTGCCGACACCGGACTGGCTCGAGGACACCTTCTGGCAGCGGTTCGCCGCGATCATGGTCAACACCTGGTGCGGTGTGCCGTTCATGATGGTCTCCCTGCTCGGCGGACTGCAGTCCATCGACGCCTCCCTGTACGAGGCCGCCGAGATGGACGGCGCCACCGCCTGGCAGCGGTTCCGCTACGTCACCCTTCCGGGCCTCAGGTCCGTCAGCTCCACCGTCGTCCTGCTCGGCATCATCTGGACCTTCAACCAGTTCGCCGTGATCTTCCTGCTGTTCGGCAACACCGCCCCGGACGCCCAGATCCTCGTCACCTGGGCCTACTACCTCGGCTTCGGACAGCAACCGCGTGACTTCGCACAGTCCGCCGCCTACGGCATCCTGCTGCTGGCCATCCTGATCGTCTTCACCTCCTTCTACCGCCGCTGGCTGAACCGCAATGAGCAGCAGCTCGCGATCTGAGGCAGGAGTCCCCATGAGCACCACCACCGCCCCGACCTCCACCGCGGCGACCGGACAGAGCGCCGCGGAAGCCGGACCGCGCAAGGTGCGCGGCCGCAGCCAGCGCGGCCGTGCAGCGTCTCTGGCCTCGCACGGCATCCTCACCGTCGCGAGCCTGATCGCCTTCTTCCCGGTCGCCTGGCTGGTCTATCTGTCCCTCGGCCCGGACAAGGACGACTACCTCCACCCGGGTGGCATCTGGTCGAAGATGACGTTCTCGAACTACTCCTTCGTGCTGCAGCACACGGAGTTCTTCGACTGGCTGAAGAGCTCGCTGATCGTCTCGCTGGGCACCACGGTCATCGGCGTGCTGATCGCCGCCACCACCGGCTATGCCGTCTCCCGCATGCGCTTCCCCGGCTACAAGAAGTTCATGTGGGTGCTCCTGGTCACCCAGATGTTCCCGGTGGCCGTCCTCATGGTGCCGATGTACCAGATCCTGTCGGACCTCCAGCTCATCGACAGCTACCTTGGACTGATCCTCGTCTACTGCTCGACCGCGGTGCCGTACTGTGCGTGGTTGCTGAAGGGCTACTTCGACACGATCCCGTTCGAGATCGACGAGGCCGGACGCGTCGACGGGCTGACCCCCTTCGGCACGTTCGCGCGACTGATCCTGCCGCTCGCCAAGCCGGGCCTGGCCGTCGCCGCCTTCTACAGCTTCCTCACCGCCTTCGGCGAGGTCGCGTTCGCGTCGACGTTCATGCTGTCCGACACGAAGTACACCTTCGCCGTCGGCCTGCAGACCTTCGTCAGCGAGCACGACGCCCAGCGCAACCTCATGGCCGCCACCGCGGTGCTGATCGCGATACCGGTGTCCGCGTTCTTCTATCTCGTGCAGAAGAACCTGGTGACCGGGCTTACGGCCGGCGGTACGAAGGGCTAGAACGCCGGGTTCGGCAGCGCCCCGAAAGGGGCGCGGGGCTGTATCGATTTGCGGCTCCGCCGCCTGGGCGCGACCAGCCACGACGGCGCCGCACCCAATACTCGAGGCGGTCGCGGTGTCCATCCGACCCCGCTGTCACCGCGACCGTCTCGTCATCACCGCTGTATGCACACCTGACCCCATGACCCCGTTACGTACCAAGGACGCCATGAGCCAGCAGCACTCCGCCATCGCCCCGGCCCCACTTTCCGCCGAAGCCAAGCGCAGCGACTGGTGGCGGGACGCGGTGATCTACCAGGTCTATCCGCGCAGCTTCGCCGACAGCAACGGCGACGGAATGGGCGATCTGGAAGGCGTACGCTCCCGACTCCCGTATCTGCGCGACCTCGGCGTGGACGCCGTGTGGCTCAGCCCCTTCTACGCCTCCCCGCAGGCCGACGCCGGCTACGACGTCGCCGACTACCGGGCCGTGGACGCCATGTTCGGCAACCTCCTCGACGCCGACGCGCTGATCCGCGACGCCCATGAGCTGAGCCTGAGGATCATCGTCGACCTCGTCCCCAACCACTCCTCCGACCAGCACGAGTGGTTCAAGCGAGCGCTGCGGGAGGGCCCCGGATCCCCGCTGAGGGACCGCTACCACTTCCGCCCCGGCAAGGGGGAGAACGGCGAACTCCCGCCCAACGACTGGGAGTCCATCTTCGGCGGCCCCGCCTGGACGCGCGTCGCCGAGCCGGACGGCACGCCGGGGGAGTGGTACCTCCACCTGTTCGCGCCCGAGCAGCCCGACTTCAACTGGGAGCACCCGGCGGTCGGCGACGAGTTCCGCTCGATCCTGCGCTTCTGGCTCGACATGGGCGTCGACGGCTTCCGCATCGACGTGGCGCACGGCCTGGTCAAGGCGGAGGGCCTGCCCGACCTCGGCTCCCACGAACAGCTGAAGCTGCTGGGCAACGATGTCATGCCGTTCTTCGACCAGGACGGCGTGCACGAGATCTACCGCCAGTGGCGCACCATCCTGGACGAGTACTCCGGCGAGCGCATCTTCGTGGCGGAGGCCTGGACGCCGACCGTCGAGCGCACCGCCAACTACGTTCGCCCGGACGAGCTCCACCAGGCCTTCAACTTCCAGTACCTGTCGACCGATTGGGACGCGGACGAACTCCGCAAGGTCGTCGACCGCACCCTGGAAGCCATGCGCCCGGTGGGCGCCCCCGCCACCTGGGTCCTGTCCAACCACGACGTCACCCGCCACGCCACCCGCTTCGCCAACCCGCCCGGCCTCGGCACCCAGATCCGCCTGGCCGGCGACCGCGCGCTGGGGCTCAGGCGCGCCAGGGCCGCCACCCTGCTGATGCTCGCGCTGCCCGGATCGGCGTACGTCTACCAGGGCGAGGAGCTCGGCCTCCCGGACGTCGTCGACCTCCCGGACGAGGTGCGCCAGGACCCGGCGTACTTCCGCGGCGCCGGCCAGGACGGCTTCCGCGACGGCTGCCGGGTGCCGATCCCGTGGACGCGCACGGGATCCTCGTACGGCTTCGGCGACGGCGGCAGCTGGCTCCCGCAGCCCGAGGGCTGGGGCGAGCTGAGCATCGAGGCGCAGACCGGCGTGCCCGGCTCGACCCTGGAGCTGTACCGCTCCGCCCTCGCCGTCCGCCGCGAGCAGCCCGACCTGGGCGCGGGCGACGCGGTGGAGTGGCTGCGCGCCCCCGAGGGCGTACTCGCCTTCCGGCGCGGGGAGTTCGTGTGCGTCGCCAACACCAGCGGCGAGTCGGTGACGACTCCGGCGTACGGCCGGGTCCTGCTCACCAGCGGCGAGGTCACCGAGGCGGACGGCGAGACGAAGGTGCCGGCGGACACGACGGTGTGGTTCACGACGGCCTGACCCGAACGCCCAGGCCCCCGGCTGCCGGGACCTGACGGCCCCTCTGAAAGTTCTTGCATCAACTTCACACGGCCCGCTGCCTTTTCAGGCAGCGGGCCTTTAACATCTCCGTCACCGCAAGTTTGCGGGAAAGTTTCTGCAAGAGCCTTCAACGGTGAAGGAGACCCCCACATGGCACGCGGAACCCTCGCGGCGACCGTCGCCCTCACGGCGGCCGCCATTGTCATGACCCCGACTTCCGCGGACGCAACCCCGCCCGGCACCAAGGACGTCACCGCCGTCCTCTTCGAGTGGAACTTCGCCTCCGTCGCCAAGGAGTGCACCAACACCCTCGGCCCCGCCGGCTACGGCTACGTCCAGGTCAGCCCACCCGCCGAGCACATACAGGGCTCGCAGTGGTGGACCTCGTACCAGCCGGTGAGCTACAAGATCGCGGGTCGGCTCGGAGACGCGACGGCCTTCAAGAACATGATCGACACCTGTCACGCGGCAGGAGTGAAGGTCGTCGTCGACACCGTCATCAACCACATGGCGGCGGGCAGCGGCACCGGCACCGGCGGCTCTTCGTACACGAAGTACAACTACCCCGGCCTGTACTCCTCCGCCGACATGGACGACTGCACCTCCACGATCAGCGACTACACCAACCGCGCCAACGTCCAGAACTGCGAACTCGTCGGCCTCGCCGACCTGGACACGGGTGAGGAGTACGTCCGCGCCACCATCGCCGGCTACATGAACAGCCTCCTCGGCTACGGCGCCGACGGCTTCCGCATCGACGCGGCCAAGCACATCCCGGCGACCGACCTCGCGAACATCAAGTCCCGGCTGAGCAACCCCTCGGTGTACTGGAAGCAGGAGGTCATCTACGGCGCCGGAGAGGCCGTCCAGCCCACCGAGTACACCGGAAACGGCGACGTCCAGGAGTTCCGCTACGCCTACGACCTCAAGCGGGTCTTCAACAACGAGAAGCTCGCCTACCTCACCAACTACGGCGAGGGCTGGGGCTACATGAACAGTGCCGCGGCGGGCGTCTTCGTGGACAACCACGACACCGAGCGCAACGGCTCGACCCTGAACTACAAGGACGGCGCCAACTACACGCTGGCCAACGTCTTCATGCTGGCCTACCCGTACGGCGCCCCCGACATCAACTCCGGCTACGAATGGTCCGACAAGGACGCCGGCCCGCCCAGCAACGGCCAGGTCAGCGCCTGCTGGCAGGACGGCTGGAAGTGCCAGCACGCCTGGCCCGAGATCATCCGCATGGTCGCCTTCCGCAACGCCACCCGCGGCCAGTCGGTGACCAACTGGTGGGACAACGGCAACAACGCCATCGCCTTCGGCCGCGGCAGCAAGGGCTTCGTCGCCATCAACCACGAGTCGAGCAGCCTGACCCGCACCTACCAGACGTCGCTGCCTGCGGGGGCGTACTGCAACGTGCAGAACAACACCAGCGTGACGGTCGGCTCCAACGGCCAGTTCAGCGCCACTCTCGGCTCCAACACCGCCCTCGCGATCTACGCGGGCAAGACGAGCTGCTGAGCGACACAGGACAGCGGACCCGCAACAGCCGAAGGGGAACGTGGGATTGACGCTCATCGAGTGTCGTCCTACGTTCCCTGATGTCTGTGGGAGCGCTCCCAGGTGGCGTTCCCGTGAAGGGAGCATCATGCAGCGCAGGCTCAGAAACTGGGCGTTGACCTCCTTTGCGGCTCTGCTGACGGCCGCCGCCACCACCGCGGCCGCCCTGCCGGAGCCGGCCGCCGCCACCTCGGCGACCATCAACGGCTCGACCACCTACCAGCCGATCGACGGCTTCGGCTTCTCCGAACACTTCGGACGGGCCGCCATCATGAACGGCTCGCAGGGGTTACCCGCGGCCAGGCAGCGCGAGATCCTCGACCTCCTCCTCAACCGCACGACCGGCGCCGGCCTCAGCATCCTGCGTCTCGGTATCGACTCCGGCATCCAGCCCACCGACCCGGGCGGCCCGAACGCGACCCCCACCTACACCTGGGACGGCATCGACAAGGGCCAGGTGTGGCTGGCCAAGCAGGCCAAGGCGTACGGCGTGAACCGCTTCTACGCCGACGCCTGGACCGCCCCCGGCTATATGAAGACCAACGGCACGGACGCCAACGGCGGCACGCTGTGCGGCCTGTCCGGCGCGACGTGCCCGAGCGGCGACTGGCGGAAGGCGTATGCGAACTTCCTGGTCCAGTACGCCAGGTTCTACGGCCAGGAGGGCATCGGCGTCACCGACCTCGGGTTCACCAACGAGCCCGACTGGACGGCGACGTACGACTCCATGCGCCTGACCCCCGCCCAGGCCGTGGAGTTCACGAAGGTCTTCGGCCCGATCGCACGCCGGGCCGGATACAAGGTCACGTGCTGCGACTCCTTCGGCTGGGACCAGGAGAAGGCCTACAGCAGCGCGATCGAGGCGGACGCGACAGCGCGGGGCCTGGTCACCACCCACACCGGCCACACCTACGCCAGCAAGGTCGACGGCCCCCTGCCGACGAAGAAGCGGACCTGGATGTCGGAGTGGTCCCCCGACGGCACCACCTGGAACGAGAACTGGGACGACGGCAGCGGCTACGACGGCTTCACCGTCGCCTCCGCCATCCACGACGCCCTCACCAAGGGCAACACCAGCGGCTACGTGTACTGGTACGGCGCTTCCGTCGGCGCCACCCGAGGCCTGATCCAGATGGACGGCGACAGCTACCACGTCTCCAAGCGCCTGTGGGCGATGGCCAACTACAGCCGCTTCATCCGTCCGGGGGCCACCCGCATCGGCGCCACGACCTCCGACTCCGACCTCAACCTGTCGGCGTTCCGCAACACCGACGGGACGGTGACCGTCGTAGCGCTGAACGCCTCGACCAGCGCCACTCCGGTCACCTTCGGCCTGAAGAACACGGGAATCGGCAAAGGCACGGCGACCCCGTACCTGACCGACGCCACGCACAGCACGGCACAACAGCAGACCGTGGCGGTCAGCGGGAGTGCACTGACCGCCACGGTTCCGGCCCGGTCTCTGGTCACCTACACCATCAGGCGATAGAGCCCGCTCACTTCCATGTGTCACTCGTGGTGTATCCGGACGAACTGCCCGTCGTGTACAAGCGGTTCGTTCCGGACTCCCAGGTCACGTTTCCGGATCTGTCCTTCTTGGGGAACGTCCCGGAAGCTACGAACCGAGGCGCCCGGGAGCGGTCACCGGCGCCAGGTGTCTTCCGGCGACGATTCGCCGCGGCCGTGGGCGTCCTGGCCATCGCGGGCTCCGTAGCGCTCCCCGCCGCCGCAGCTCCCGCGCACACCACCGCAAAGGGTGAGGCGATCGCCAACCTGTGGGATTGGTGAGAGTGGGGCCGTTGGGAGGTGCGTCAAGGTTGCTCGTGAAAGTTCTTGCTATGAGTTTCAAGTCTATTGCTGTAAACCTTGCGTTAGCGATACGGTCGCGCGGGGTCGGACCCAGAGAGCCGTAATCGCTAGGAGTTCACGCCTGTGATACCGAGATGGCCGGCGCCCCGGACGCGCCGTACCGCCCATGCCAGACGGGTCGCGGCCGTCACCGTCGCCGCGCTCGCCGCAGCTCTGATCCAGCCACTCGCGGCGCACGCGGACTCCCCGCCCCCGCCGCCCTCCGACGCGAAGCTCGCCGCCGCGCCCGCCCGGCACGACGACACCCGCGAGCAGTTCTACTTCGTCATGCCGGACCGTTTCGCCAACGGCGACACCTCCAACGACAGGGGCGGCCTCACGGGGTCACGCCTGTCCACCGGCTACGACCCCACCGACAAGGGCTTCTACCAGGGCGGCGACCTCAAGGGCCTGACCAGGAAGCTCGACTACATCAAGGGCCTCGGCACCACCGCCATCTGGATGGCCCCGATCTTCAAGAACCGTCCCGTCCAGGGAACGGGGAGCAACGCCTCCGCCGGCTATCACGGCTACTGGATCACCGACTTCACCCAGGTCGATCCGCACTTCGGGACCAACAAGGACCTGGAGACCCTCATCGCCAAGGCGCACGCCAAGGGCATGAAGGTCTTCTTCGACGTCATCACCAACCACACCGCCGACGTCGTCGACTACAAGGAGAAGTCCTACGACTACCTCTCCAAGGGCGCCTTCCCGTACCTGACCAAGGACGGCCGGCCCTTCGACGACGCCGACTACGCGGACGGCAGCAGGAAGTTCCCCGCCGTCGACACCGATTCCTTCCCGCGCACGCCGACCGTCGCCGCCGCGGACAAGAACGCCAAGGTCCCCGCCTGGCTCAACGACCCGACGATGTACCACAACCGCGGTGACTCCACCTTCGCCGGTGAGAGCGCCACGTACGGGGACTTCGGCGGCCTCGACGACCTGTGGACCGAGCGTCCCGAGGTCGTGCAGGGGATGGAGAAGATCTACGAGCGCTGGGTGCGCGACTTCGGCATCGACGGCTTCCGGATCGACACGGTCAAGCACGTCGACATGGACTTCTGGACCCAGTGGGCGACCGCCCTCGACGCCTATGCGGCCAAGCAGGGGCGCAAGAACTTCTTCATGTTCGGCGAGGTCTACTCCGCCGACACCTCGATCACTTCGCCGTACGTCACCCAGGGCCGCCTCGACGCCACCCTCGACTTCCCCTTCCAGGACGCGGCCCGCAGCTACGCCTCCCAGGGCGGCAGCGCCCAGAAGCTCGCCTCCCTCTTTGGCGACGACTACAAGTACACGACCGACAAGGCCAACGCGTACGAGCAGGTCACCTTCCTCGGCAACCACGACATGGGACGCATCGGGTACTTCCTGAACCAGGACAACCCCAAGGCCACGGACGCCGAACTGCTGGCCAAGGACAAGCTCGCCAACGAGCTCATGTTCCTCAGCCGCGGCAACCCCGTCGTCTACTACGGCGACGAGCAGGGCTTCACCGGCTCCGGCGGCGACAAGGACGCCCGCCAGACGATGTTCGCCTCCAAGGTCGCCGACTACCTCGACGACAAGGAGATCGGCACCGACCGCACCCACGCGAGCGACTCGTACGACCCGAGGGCGCCCCTCTACAAGCAGATCGCCGCGCTCAGCAGGCTCCGCAAGGACAACCCCGCCCTCACCGACGGCGTGCAGACGCAGCGGTACGCGGCCGACGGCTCCGGTGTCTACGCCTTCTCCCGTACGGACGCCAGGACCGGCCAGGAGTACGTCGTCGCCCTCAACAACGCGGGCGAGGCGAAGACGGCCACCTTCGCGACCGGCTCGGCGAACATGAAGTTCCCTGGGATCTACGGGACTTCGGACCGGGTGACCTCCGACGGGGACAAGAAGATCACTGTCACCGTTCCGGCCGGTACGGCGATCGTCCTCAAGGCGGCGGGCAGGCTCGCCGAGCCCACGGTCGAGCCGGCCCTCACCCTCAAGGCCCCCGCCACCGGCGCCACCGGCACCGTGGAACTCTCGGCCGACGTCGACGGCGGACAGCTCAACCGCGTCGTCTTCGCCGCCCAGGTCGGCAACGGCAAGTGGCGCACGCTCGGCTCCGCCGACCACTCCCCGTACAAGGTCACGCAGGCCATCGGCAAGGACGTACCGGCCGGAACCACCCTGCGCTACAAGGCAGTTGTCATCGACTCCGCCGGACACACGGCGAGCGCCACCGCCGCCTCCACCACCGGCACCCCGCCCGCCGAGGAGACCCCCACCGCCTCCTCCCGCGACTACGCGGTCGTCCACTACAAGCGCACCGACGGCGACTACGACAAGTGGGGTCTGTACGCCTGGGGCGACCTCGCCGACGGCGAGTCGACCACCTGGCCGACCGGGCACCCGTTCGTCGGGCGTGACGCGTACGGCGCCTTCGCCTACGTCAAGCTGAAGCCGGGCGCATCGAGTGTCGGGTTCCTGGTGGTCGACAAGGACGGCAACAAGGACGTCTCCATCGACCGCACGATCGACGTCACCAAGACCGGCGAGGTCTGGATCGAGCAGGGCAAGGAGGCCGTACAGACCACACGGCCGGACTACCCGGCGCAGGACAGGACCAAGGCGGTCGTCCACTACCACCGCGCCGACGGGAACTACGACGGCTGGGGTCTGCACGTCTGGACCGGTGCCGCGAACCCCACGGACTGGTCGAGCCCGCTGAAGCCGGTGAAGACCGACGCCTACGGAGCGGTCTTCGAGGTGCCGCTCAGCGACGGTGCCACCAGCCTCAGCTACATCATCCACAAGGGCGACGAGAAGGACCTCCCGGCCGACCAGTCGCTCGATCTCAAGACCAACGGCCACGAGGTGTGGCTGTTGAACGGCCAGGAGAAGTACCTGCTGCCGCAGCCCGCGGGGTCGGCCGCCGCGCTCGACCTGAGCACCTCCAAGGCGATCTGGCTCGACCGGAACACGGTCGCCTGGAACGGCTCCGACGCCGCCGCCTCCACCCAGCTGCTCTACTCCCACGACGGCTCGATCGCCGTGAAGGACTCCGCGCTGACCAGCGACGACGAGCGCTGGCTGCGCCTTGCGAAGACCACCCTCACCGACGCCCAGAAGGCCAAGTTCCCGCACCTGAAGGACTACACGGCCTGGTCCGTCGACCCGCGTGACCGGGACCGGGTGCGCGAGGCCCTCGACGGCCAGGTCGTCGCCTCCCAGCGGGCCGCCAACGGTGCCGTGCTCGCGGCGACGGGAGTCCAGATCGCCGGCGTGCTGGACGACGTGTACGCGGGCGCGACCAAGGTCGAGCTGGGGCCGACGTTCCACAAGGGTCGCCCCACGCTTGCCGTGTGGGCGCCGACCGCACAGAGCGTGGCACTGGAGCTCGACGGCACGGTCAAGAAGATGAAGCGCGACGACTCCACCGGCGTCTGGTCCGTCACCGGCCCGGCCTCCTGGAAGAACAAGCCCTACCGGTACGTCGTGAAGGTGTGGGCGCCGAGCGTCCGCAAGGTCGTCGCCAACAAGGTCACCGACCCCTACTCGGTCGCCCTCACTGCCGACTCCGGGCGCAGTCTCGTCGTCGACCTGGACGACAAGTCCCTTGCCCCCAGCGGCTGGTCGAGCCTCGCCAAGCCCAGGGCCGTACCGCTGAAGGACGCCCAGATCCAGGAGCTGCACATCCGGGACTTCTCCGTCGCGGACAAGACCGTGCCGGCCAAGGACCAGGGCACCTACCTCGCCTTCACCGACAGGAACAGCGACGGCTCGAAGCACCTGAGGCAGCTGGCGAAGTCGGGCACGTCGTACGTCCATCTGCTGCCCGCCTTCGATTTCGCGACCGTGCCGGAGAAGAAGGCGGATCAGGCGACGACGGACTGCGATCTCGCCTCCTACGCCGCCGACTCCGACAAACAGCAGGCGTGCGTCGCGAAGATCGCCGCGAAGGACGCCTACAACTGGGGCTACGACCCGTTCCACTACACGGTCCCCGAGGGCTCGTACGCGGCCGACCCGGACGGGACCGGCCGTACCGTCGAGTTCCGCAGGATGGTGAAGGGGCTCAACCAGGACGGGCTTCGGGTCGTCATGGACGTCGTCTACAACCACACGGCGGCCGCCGGTCAGGCCGACACCAGCGTCCTCGACAAGGTGGTGCCCGGCTACTACCAGCGGCTCCTCGCGGACGGCTCGGTCGCCAACAGCACCTGCTGCGCGAACACCGCCACCGAGAACTCCATGATGGGCAAGCTGGTCGTCGACTCGGTCGTCACCTGGGCCAAGGAGTACAAGGTCGACGGCTTCCGCTTCGACCTGATGGGACACCAGCCGAAGGCCAACATCCTCGCGGTCAGGAAGGCGCTCGACGCGCTGACCCCCGCGAAGGACGGCGTCGACGGCAAGAAGATCATCATGTACGGCGAGGGCTGGAACTTCGGAGAGGTCGCCGACGACGCCCGCTTCGTGCAGGCCACGCAGAAGAACATGGCGGGGACGGGGATCGCCACCTTCTCCGACCGCGCCCGTGACGCCGTGCGCGGCGGCAGCCCCTTCGACTCCGACCCCGGAATCCAGGGCTTCGCCTCCGGCCTGTACACCGACCCCAACTCGTCCACGGCGAACGGCCCTTCGGCCGAGCAGAAGGCCCGCCTCCTGCACTACCAGGACCTGATCAAGGTCGGTCTGTCCGGAAACCTCGCCGAGTACCGCTTCACCGCCACCGACGGCAAGGAGGTCACCGGCACCGAGGTGGACTACAACGGTCAGCCGGCCGGTTACGCGGACGCGCCCGGTGACGCCGTCGCCTACGCCGACGCGCACGACAACGAGTCCCTCTTCGACGCCCTCACCTACAAGCTGCCTGCCTCGACGAGTGCGGCCGACCGGGCCCGGATGCAGGTCCTCGCGATGGCGACGGCCACCCTCTCGCAGGGGCCGTCCCTCTCGCAGGCGGGCTCCGACCTGCTGCGTTCCAAGTCCCTGGACCGCAACTCGTTCGACAGCGGTGACTGGTTCAACGCCGTCCACTGGAACTGCACGGACGGCAACGGCTTCGGGCGGGGGCTGCCGATGGCGGCCGACAACGAGTCCAAGTGGCCGTACGCGAAGCCGCTGCTGAGCTCGGTGCGGGTCGGCTGCCCGCAGATCGAGGGGGCCTCGGCCGCGTACCAGGATCTCTTGAAGATCCGTTCGACGGACGGCGTCTTCTCGCTCGACACGTCCGCGCAGGTGCAGTCGAAGCTGTCCTTCCCGCTGTCCGGGAAGGACGAGACGCCCGGCGTGATCACCATGAAGCTGGGTGATCTGGTCGTCGTCTTCAACGCGACTCCGAGCACGCAGGAGCAGCGGGTGGAGTCCCTGACCGGTACCGGCTACCGCCTGCACCCGGTGCAGGCGGCCGGCGCCGACCCTATCGTCAAGTCCTCTTCCTATGAGCGGGAATCGGGCACGTTCGCCGTTCCGGGGCGCAGTGTCGCAATATTCTCCCGGATCTCCTGAAAGGGGCATTACTTTGGTGGGGCAGGCCGACCGCGGTCTGCCCCATCGGCGTTGTCCCAGGGCTGGAAGATGGACCTCAACGGCAAGCTGACAGACACGACCGTGCTGGTCGTGGACGACGTCGCGGCCAGCCGGTACGCGATGGGCACCGTGCTGCGCCGGGCCGGACACCAGGTCGTACCGGTCGCCACCGGCCAGCAGGCGCTCGTCGAACTCGACGTACGGCTGCGCAAGGGCATCCTGCCCGACGTGGCCCTCGTCGACATCGACCTGCCGGACATGAGTGGCTTCGAACTGTGCCGGCGGCTCAAGGAACGGCCGCACATGGCGGGCCTGCCCGTGGTGCACTTCTCGGCCGCCGCCGTGGCACCGGTCGAGCGCTGCCAGGGGCTGGACGCGGGCGCCGAGACCTATCTGACGGTGCCCGCCGAGCCCGAGGAGATCGAGGCGGTGGTCCGGTCCGCGGTGCGCACCGCCCGGCTTCGGGCCGACGACCAGGCGCTGGTACGGCGGCTGACGCTGCTGTCCCAGGCGATCGTCACCATCCAGTCCGCGCGCTCCCTGCAGGAACTGGCCGACGCCGCCGCCGACGGCACCGCGCGGCTCATCGGCGGTCCCGCCGCCGTCTTCGTCCTCGGTCCGGACGACGAGCTGTACCGCGGCATCTCCCGGGACCGTACCTCCCTCGCCCTGCCGGACGCGGGCGCCCACCGGACCGTGGCCGGTCTGCTGCGGCGGCTGACCCGCGGACAGGCCGGGGTGCAGATCACCACGGTGCCCGCGCCGCTGTGGCCCGCCGGGTTCTTCCGGCCCGGCATGCAGCACGACGCCCGGCTCGCGCTGGTCCTCACCCAGGACGGCCAGGCCCCCGTGTGCCTGGCCACGCCCACCCGCGGGGTGCGCAGGGTGAACCCCGAGGAGGAGGCCCTGGTCGCCCAGCTGGCGCAGGCCGCCGCGCTCGCCGCCGAGCCGCTGCTCATGTACCAGGTCGAGCGGCATGTCGCCCTCACCCTCCAGCACAGCTTCCTGCCCCAGCCGCACCGGCTGCCCGAACTGCCCGGCATCGACGTCGAGGTCCGCTACGTACCCGCGTCCCGGGAGACCGAGATCGGCGGCGACTTCTACGCGGCCCTGCGCACCGACGAGGGTGTGCTCACCGCGGTCGGCGACGTCGTCGGCCACTCGCTGGAGGCGGCCACCGTCATGGTCGAGATCCGGCATGCGCTGCGCGCCTACTGCGTCGAGGAGAGCGACCCGGCCGTGCTCGCCGAGCGGCTCGACCGGATGCTGCAGCACTACCACCCGGACGTCACCGCCACCGTCTGCCTGGCGCTGATCGACCCCGAGACCGGACGCACCCGGATCGCCAACGCGGGGCACATCCCACCGCTGATCCTGCGAACCACCGGCGACGCCGAGTACGCCAAGGCCGACGGCCCGCTGCTCGGTCTGGGGCTGCCCCACCCGCCGCCCACCGAGCTGTTCCTGGAGCCCGCGGACCGGCTCCTCATGGTCACCGACGGTCTGATCGAGACCCGGGGCACGGACCTGAGCCTCTCGATGGAGCAGCTCCGCTCGGCGGCCGTCGGCGCCCTGCCCGGACTGGACGCCCTGTGCGACACCCTCCTGGCCTGCTTCGGTCACGACCGCGAGGACGACATCGCGATGCTGGCACTGCAGCTGAGGAGCGCGGACAACTAGGGTGAGCCTGTCGCTGTCGTAGAACAGGAGTGCCCATGCCGCAGATCACCGTCGACCACTCGAAGACGATCAGCTTCGACCGGGAAGGCTTCGCGCGGGACCTCCACGAGGCGGTCGTCGAGATCGCGGCCGCCAAGCCGGAGGCCTGCAAGACGCAGTTCCGCCCCTCCGAGGTCACCGCGTTCGGATTCGAGGACCCCGAGGAGCAGGGCCACGCGATCGTCCACGTCACCCTCGGGCTGCTCGCAGGCCGCACCGAGGAGACGAAGGCGCGGCTCACCGAGGCGGTGCTGGAGCTGTTGAAGAAGCACATCGAGGACGACGGCCACATCACGCTGCACGCCTCCGCCGAGGTCCGCGACCTCGACCCGTCGTACCGCAAGTTCGAGCGCTAGGAATCCCCCTACGAGGCGAGGGTGATCAACCGGGTCACCAGGTCCGCGAAAGGACCGTCCGGTGGCTCGTCCTTGATCATCTTGCGCAGCAGTGCGCCCATCTCGTCGTCGTATGCGGCGCTCACCGCCGCCAGGGCGGCGAAGTCGTGCACGAGCTGGGCCTCCAGCTCCGCGCGGGGGATGCGGCGGCCGTCCAGCCAGATCAGGGCGGTCGACTCCGCGAGGGAGATCCAGGAGCGTACGACCAGTTCCAGTCGGGCGGGCGGGTCCTGGACGTCCAGGTGCGACAGGATCTGTTCGTACGCGGCCTGGCGTACGGAGTCGATGAGTGCGTTGGTTGCCGATGAACCAACCGCCGGGCCGCCGCGCATCAGTGCCGAGAAACCGGGGCCGTGGTCGTCCACGAAGTCGAAGAAGCGGCGCATCGCCCGCAGCAGCCGGGCGCCCAGCGGTCCCTCCTGCGGCTCCTTGAACCGGCCCGCAAGGTCCTCCGCCGCACGCCTCAACGCGGCCTCGTACAGGCTGAGTTTGCCGGGGAAGTAGTGGTACACCAGCGGGCGCGAGATGCCCGCAGCGGCGGCTATCTCGTCGATGGAGACGTCGTCGGGAGAGCGTTGGCTGAACAGTTCGAGGGCGACGCCGATCAACTGCTGCCGCCGCTCCTCGACTCCCATCCTGCGGCGTACCCCGGTAGTCATGCGAACACCTTACCGATCGGATCCGGCCCGGAACGGTCCGGTCCGGCCAACGGTGTTCACATATCCAGCACGAGACGCTCACTTCGTGCCCGCGAAACGCAGATCAACATCGAGTCGGCGCGCTCGGCGTCCGTCAGCAGTTCGTCCCGGTGCTCCACCTCGCCCTCCAGGACCCGCTGTTGACAGGTTCCGCAGAAGCCCTGCTCACAGGAGTAGGCGGTGTCCGGCAGTACGGCGCGCACGGCGGCCAGCACGGTCGAGTCGGCGGGCACGGTCAACGTCCGTCCACTGCACCGGAGTTCGACCTCGAAGGCGCCGTTGCCGTCGGCCGACGTACGGGGCGTGAACCGTTCGAGGCGGACCCGCGGGAAGCGCTCCTCCGCCGCGGCGATGAGCCCCTCCGGGCCGCAGCAGTACACGGCGGCATCCCCGTCCGTGGCCGCCAACAGGCCGTCGAGATCGGGCAGTCCGTCCTCGTCCTCGGCGACCACGGTCACCCGGTCGCCGCCCAGCTTCTCGAGCTCCTCCAGGAACGGCATCGACGCCCGCGTCCGCCCGCCGTACACCAGCCGCCACTCCGTGTCCTGGCCGAGGGCCCGCAGCATCGGCAGCACGGGAGTGATCCCGATGCCGCCGACGACGAAGACGTACGAAGGGGCCTCGATGAGCGGGAAGCGGTTCCGCGGACCGCGCACCTCCAGTTCCATCCCCTCGGTGACCTGCTCGTGCACCTCGCGCGAGCCGCCCCGCCCGTCCTCGATCAGCCGGGCGGCGACGGTGTACGACGAGGTGTCCTCCGGGTCGCCGCACAGCGAGTACTGCCGCACCAGCCCCGAAGGCAGGACGAGGTCGAGATGCGCGCCGGGCTCCCAGCGCGGCAAGTCCCTTCCTTCCAGGCGCAGTTGTACGACGCCGTCGGCCACCGTCTGGTGCGAGGCGACCAGCAGTCTGAGCGCCCGTGACCGCGGCCGCCCGGAGGTCGGGTTCTCCAGGGCGGGCATCGGCCACAGCGGCGAGATCCGGATGCGGCGCCGCATCGCCCGCCTGGCCAGCATCGCGGCACCCCCGACGAGCACGACCGCGCGCAGCTTCGGCATCACAGGGCTCCCTTCTCCGCCGCGAGGGCCGCGACCGCCGCGGGGGAGGAGGCGAGATAGGCGACGGCCTGCTCGGTGGAGCCCTCCTGGGAGGGGTGGTAGGCGCGGCTGAGATACCGCGGGATGGACCTGATCATGTCGCCGGTCGCGGGCAGGGTGCCGCGTCGGCCGCGCACGTAGAAGTCCTTGAAGCTCGCGTGGCCGTCGATCAGCGTCGGGTCGTTCTCCATGAAGAAGCGCGCCCCGCGCTGCCACAGGAACACGATCGCCGCGAACGCGGTGGCCCAGGTGCGCACGCGCCGCCGGTAGCCGCCGTCGACGTGCATGAACAGGTCGAAGGCGACGGACCGGTGCTCGACCTCCTCCGCGCCGTGCCAGCGCAGCAGATCCAGCATGGTCGGGTCGGCGCCCCGCCGGTCCAGCTCCTTGGCGTTGAGGACCCAGTTGCCGAGGAACGCGGTGTAGTGCTCGATCGCCGCGATGATCGCGACCCGCTCCATCAGCCACCACTTGCGGGCCCTGCCCGGCGGCAGCGTCCGGTCGCCGAGCAGCTTCTCGAAGAACCAGTCGACCTGCGCGGTGTACGGCGTCGGATCGAGCCCGAGCTCCTTCAGGTGCGGCAGGACCTCGTCATGGGCCTGCGAGTGCATCGCCTCCTGCCCGATGAACCCGATGACGTCCTCGCGCAGCCGCTCGTCCCGGATGTACGGCAGCACCTGCTTGTAGACGTGCACGAACCACCGCTCACCGGCGGGCAGCAGCAGATGCAGCACGTTGATGGTGTGCGTGGTGAACGGGTCCCCAGGCACCCAGTGCAGCGGGGTCTCCTCCCATGAGAAGGACACCTTCCGCGCCTTGAGGGCGACCCGCTCCGAGGCCTGCGTGTTAGACATGGCGTCAATGTACTGACGGGTAGGTCCGAGGGGAACCCTCCCGCCGGGACTTGTTGACGCTGGCGTCAGCAAGAGGGTGGGGGCGGAGATCCAGGCGCTAGTGCAGCCCGCTGATCGGCCGGCCGTCCTCCAGGGTCCCCTCCAGCTCGGCCCGCACCCCCTGCTTGGCCCGTACGACCAGCAGGCTGCCAGGGGCGGAGGCACTGACCCCTCCCGTCGTACGGATCGACGAGGTCCCCTGGCTGCCGGCCGCGAGGAGGTACCAGTTCTTCGCCTCCGACTTCCACAGCACCCCGGCGAGGACATGCGGGTCCTTCGCCCCGCACGCCGGTACGTTCTCCGCCTTCGCCGCGACCGCCCCGTACGCCCCGCCCGGCGTGTGGAACTGCGCCAGCACCCGCGTCCCGCCGCCCCGCCAGGTGTCGGCCCGTGTGCACACCCAGTCCGCCGCGCCGCTCGCGTCGGGCAGCGGCTGCCGGCCGTACGCCCAGGCGTTGACCGTGCGCACGCCCGCCGAGCGCATGGAGGCCAGCGAGCAGGCGTACGGCGCCCAGGTGTGCAGGGCCTGGGCGCCGGTGACCTCGTGGGCGGCGCCGGGCCGTCCGGCGGTGAGGTGGGCGGGGAGGAGCTCGCCGAGGTCGCTGCTCAGGCGGGTGCCGGTGGCGTCGGTGAGCTGGAGCACCTTCCACGACGTGCAGTCGCCGTTCTCGGCGGCGGGGCTGGCCAGCGGTGCCGTGACGCCGTCGGTCAGGGCGAGGGCCGTCGTGCCGGCGCCGGGCTTGAGCAGGTCCCGCTCGGCGGCCTGCTTCACCCAGGGGGCCGTCAGATAGCGGACATTGCCGTCAGCCCGGTCCAGGACCAGCGCGTTCGCCTCGGAGCGGTCGGCGCCGTCGACCCGTGCGAAGTCGAGGGCAGCGCCCTTCGTGCCGCTCTTCGGCTCGGCGTACCGGGTGATGCGCAGACCGTCGTAGAGCATCACCACGCGTGCGCTGTCGACGGTCCCGGCGTACAGGAGCTGGGGCGGGCCTGACGGGCCGCCGGACGGGGTGCCGGGGGTCGCGGAGACCTGGACGCTCTCGCCGGGGCGGGCCCAGACGGCGAGGGCGCGGCGCAGCAGGGCCTTGTCGCCGGTGAGGTCGCCTCGGGCCGGCCAGACGGAGAAGTCGGTGCGCGCGGAGGTCGTCCAGGCGGTGGGGGCGACCCGCAGCAGCTTGCCCGGGTCCAGGGCGGCTTCGGCGGCCGGGTTCTGCGCGTACACGGGGGCGGCGGCACCGTCGGGGGCCCAGCCGTCCCCGGGCAGACCGAGCAGCGCGCCGCACACGGCGACGGCCGCGGCGGCGGCGAGCGCGGCCTTGGTGTGCTGTCTGCGGCGCATCAGATCGGTGGGCCGGGCGTGCAGTGAGCAGGGGTCGAACTCGGGGGAGTCGAGCAGGGCGTACTGCTCCGGGACGTCGTCGGCCTCCCGGAGCGCGTCCTGCGGCGCCTCGCAGCCGGCGGCGGTCAGCACCTCGACCACGTCACCGTCGGGGAGCTTCTCCAGGCCGCGCAGGACGTAGGCGGCGCGGGCGGGTCCGGACAGGGCGGACAGACGCTGGTCCAGCGCGAGTTCGTCGGCACCGCCCGAGCGCGGGAAGAGACGCAGGCCCCACACCTGCGGAAGCAGCGGCGGCAGCTGGGACCGCTTGGGGAGCGCCGTGCGCTTCAGCGGCAGGCCCGCCTCCAGTGCCGTACGCAGCACCTGGAGGCGGACGAAGGCGTACCCGGGGTCGCCGTTGCGGCCGGTCGAGCGGGCCGGGATCGCGGGCGCCTGCGCCCGGCCCCGGGGCAGGGCACGCTGAGTGAGGGCGTGTGCGGTCACCACGCGCCGATTGCGGCCGAGGCTCGGCGGCAGCACCAGGTAGGCGAGCCGGACCAGCCGCGGGTAGTGCTCGACGAGCGCGGCCTCGGCCTGTTCGACGTCGACGGCCAGGTCGGAAGGGGACGGTGCGGGGCGCGGGGCGACATCCTGTGACTGCACGTTCAGCAAAACGAGCGAATCGTGGGATAGTCACCGCCGCCTGGGTTGCTTACGCCTCGGGCTCGACGAGCGCCCGCGCGTAGTTCGCCATGGACCGCTGGTAGCGGGGGAGATGGGGCGCCAGGGCCCCGAGCACCAGGGAGAGCCCCTCGCGGTCCCGGCCGAGACTGGACAGGCACAGCGCCAGACACGCCCGTACCGCGTCGTCCAACTCGTCGGAGGGTGCGTCCAGTTCGGGCGTCAGCAGCTTGACGCCCTCCTCGGGCTGCCCGGTGTTCCTGAGCGAACTGGACAACTGGATCTTGGCCCTGCGGCCCTTGTACGGGCTGACCTCGCTCAGCCCGCGCTCCAGCGCCTCCCGGTACAGCGGTACGGCCTTGTCCGAATGCCCGGTCGAGTCCCAGGCGGAGGCCTGCTCGAAGAGACCGAGGGGGCTGCCGTCCGGCAGTTCGGCGGCGAGGGCGTCGATGACGGCCCGGAAAACGGCCGCCTTCTCCTCGGGATAGTCGTCGAGGGTGGCCCAGGCGGCGGTCACGCGATCTTCCCAGTCTTGGTTCACCGGAGCACCTTCGCACACATGTGCACGGCAGACAGTCGTATTTTGAGTGCGTCAGCTGTCACGTCCGTATCGAAGGGGACGGGCCCAAGGGCCAGCAAAAGCGACCCGGAGGAACAGATGAGGTTGACCCGACCGATGCTCGCCGTGGCCGGAGCCGCGGCAGTCCTGGCGCTGGCGGGCTGTGGAACCGGAAACAGCGACGCGGCCGCCAAGGTGCCGACCGCCGCCACCGGCAGTCTGGAGAGCCTGGCCGCCAAGGTGAAGTGCAAGCCGGACATGCAGATCGACTCCGACGAGGTCCGCCAGGCCATCTGCAAGACCTCCGACGGCAAGTTCGTCTTCGCCACCTTCGCCACCGACCGCGGCCAGCGCGAGTGGATCAACGACGCCAAGGACTACGGCGGTTTCTACCTCGTAGGCCGCAAGTGGGTCGCCGTAGGCGAGGACAAGGTGGTCAAGGCGCTGCAGCACACGCTCGGCGGCGACGAGGAGATCGGCACCAACCACAGCGCGCACTCCGGCCACCACGGCTGAGCTTCGCGGGCCAAACGAAAAGCGGGCGGTGGGAGATTCCCACCGCCCGCTTACCTAGGTGTTCGTCACTGGCACTTCTGCCCGCTGTTGATGCAGTTGGCGATCTTGTTCGCCAGGTTGTTCTTGAAGACCGCGATGAAGTCGTCGTGGTCGGTGGCCGACTTGTGCAGCTGCTCAGGGAAGCCGTCCACCGCGTAGGCGTTCTTCACCTGGCCGTTCTGCAGGACCGGCGGGTTGATCTTGTACACCAGGCGCATCGTCAGCTGCGGGATCGCCTTGAAGCCGTTCTGGCAGTTGCCCTGGGCGTCGGCGAAGGCGACGTGCGTGCGGTGGTTGGCGCTGTCGATGTTCTTGCCGTCCCAGCAGGACTGGAAGGCGAACGTGCGCACCACGTTGCTGCCCTGCGGGCAGATCGGGTACTGCGTCGTCAGCTGGACCTTGTTCTCGAAGCCGGTGCAGCTCCAGTGCGCGTTGGCGTTCGCCAGACCGTTGGTGGTGGTCTTGGCGTCACCGGTGATGATGCGCAGGAAGTTCGGCATCGCGGTGACCTTGCTGGTGGGCGAGCCGACGTACTTGATCTGCGCCTGGACCGGCGTCAGGATCTTGCCGACGTTGCCCTCCTTGCCGCCGCCGTCCCGGTTCTGGTCGAAGTCCTGCGAGCCGTCCTGGATACGCACCACCGGCCAGTAGTAGGCCGACAGGTCGCTCTGGTTCTGGCAGCTGGACTGGCCCGCGATCAGAGAGTTGTTGTTCGCGAACGCGTCGACCTTCTGGTTGCCGACGTAGTCGTGCAGGTGGTGCGCGCCGTTGGTCACGCCGGGAGCCACGATCACGTTGTCCGTGTTGTGGTTCTTGTTGGCGTTCACACCGCACTTGGTGATGAAGACGCCCTTCGAGGCGTTGCCGTTGGCCTGCGGCTTCGCGGCGACGTTCGGCTGGACCTTGGTGATGTCCACGAAGTCGGCCGCGACCGGGCCGTTGCCGGCCTGACCGCCGATGTTCTGACCGGCCCCGGCCTGCCCGTTGCCCTGCTGCTGACCGCCGTTCTGCTGCTGGCCGCCATTTTGCTGCTGGCCACCGTTCTGCTGCTGGCCACCGTTCTGCTGCTGACCGCCGTTCTGCTGCTGACCGCCGGCGGTGGTCTGGTTGGCGGTCTGCGTCGTGCAGGCGGCGAGCGCGCTCAGCCCGGCCGCGTCGACCTGGCCGCCCACTCGCTGGATGTCGATCCGGATCCGGTCGAGGGTCGCGGACCGCTTCTCCTTGAGGGGGCCGACGATCGCGTTCTGCACGAAGCCGGCGTCCTGCGTCTGCGCCTGGCGCGTGGAGGCGAGCCGGGCGTAGGCCTCGGTGATCTGCTTGTCGAGGTTCGCCAGCTCCGTGGCCACGCCCTGCTGGGCCTTGGCCGGCACGTTCGTCAGCTTCTGCTGGACGTCGGGGCAGGCGATCGTGGCGACCTGACCGGCGGCGGCCTTGGTCTGGTTCTGCCCGGAGTTGTTCGACTCGTGCGCCGAGGCGTAGAAGTTCGCCCAGATCAGCCCGCCCCCACCGAGCGCTAGTGCCGCCGATGCGGCTATGGCCTTGGTGGCCAGCGGCGTACGGCGTTTCCGATTGTTGCGTCCCATGGAACTCCTCTGACTTCCTTGCGGGCTTGGCGGGGCATCGAGGCGCCCGACAGGAGTGAAGCGGCTCCCACTCATACGGGTGCGGTCCCAGAGGTGTTCAGCAGCCCCACAAACAAATCAGAGGTTTGCCCGGCCTTTGCATCCCAACAGCAGCTTGAGCAGCGGAAGTTACGGAGAATCAGCAACCGCTTACCGCCCCTGGTCCAGATAGGCGAGAACCGCCAGGACGCGGCGATTGTCGTCGTCCGAGACCTCAAGGTCCAGTTTGGTGAAGATGTTGGAGGTGTGCTTGGCAATGGCCCGTTCTGTGACCACCAGCTGTCCGGCGATCGCCGCGTTGGAACGGCCCTGCGCCATCAGCTCCAGCACCTCCCGCTCACGAGGCGTCAGCCGTCCGAGCGGCCGGTCGTCGGCGGCCCGCCGGGACAGCAGCTGCTGGATCACCTGCGGATCCATGGCCGTACCGCCGGCCGCGACCCGCCGTACGGCGTCCACGAACTGCTCCGCGTCGAACACCCGGTCCTTGAGCAGATACCCGACCCCGCCGCTGCCGTCGGCGAGCAGCTCACGCGCGTACAGCTGCTCCACGTGCTGCGACAGCACCAGCACCGGAAGCCCGGGCCTGTCCCGGCGGGCCTGCAGCGCGCACTGCAGCCCCTCGTCGGTGTGCGTCGGCGGCAGCCGTACGTCGACCACGGCGACGTCCGGCTCCATCTCGGCCAGTGCCTGGGCGAGCTCGGGGCCGGACTCGACGGCCGCGGCGATCTCGAAGTCGTAGGCCTCCAGAAGCCGGACCAGACCGTCGCGCAGCAGGAAGAGGTCTTCGGCTAGGACAACGCGCAAGGGATCTCCATGGTGACCATGGTGGGACCGCCCGCGGGACTGCTGACGGCCAGGACTCCGTCGAATGTACCCAGGCGCCGCTCGACTCCGGCCAGGCCCGAACCGGCCGCGATCACCGCACCGCCCTTGCCGTTGTCCGTGACGGTGATCCGCAGCACGCCCGCCCCCTCCCGCACGTGATGCAGATCGATCCAGATGCGGTCCGCGCCGGAGTGCTTGACCGCGTTGGTGAGCACCTCGCTGACCGCGAAGTACGCGGCCGACTCGACCGGCGCGTCCGCACGGCCCTCCAGCTCGACGTTCACCTCGGTGGGCAGCGGCAGCCGCAGCGCCAACGCCCTGACGGCGTCGCCGAGTCCGCGTTCGGCCAGCACCGGCGGGTGGATGCCGCGCACCAGGTCGCGCAGCTCGGCGAGCGCGTCCACGGAGGACTGCCGGGTCTGGGCGAGGAGCTGCTTGGCCTTCGCCGGGTCCTTGTCGAGGAGCATCTCGATGGTGCCCAGGTCCATGCCCATGGCGACCAGCCGGGCCTGTGCCCCGTCGTGCAGGTCCCGCTCGATACGGCGCAGTTCGGCGGCGGAGGTGTCGACGGCGTCCCGCCGGGTCTCGGTCAACACCTGCACCCGCTCCGCCAGTTCGGCCTGACTCGCGCCGAGCACGGACCGGGTGAGCCGGAAGTGGGCGGTCAGCAGGTCCGGTGCGTAGCGGTAGGCGAGGGGGAGGAGTACGAGGGCCAGGGCGCCGGCGCCGAGCGCGGAGGCCTGGTCGGTGACGTGTACGAAGCCGTACCAGTACCCGCCGCTCTCGGAGAGCGGCCGCCACAGCCCGACCGCCACCGCGAGGCCCTCCAGGGGGTAGAAGACGAGCAGCGCAGGCAACAGCGCGGTGACGAACCCCGCCGTCATGTCCACCTGCAGCCAGCGCACGTCCCGCCAGACCGCCGGGTCGCGCAGCAGGGCGTACGTGCGCGCCCAGGGGTTGGCCCGCTCGGGGACCGGCCGGTAAGCCGACGGTATCCGCACCCCGCACCACTCCGCCGCGAGCTCCCGCCGCTTCTCCGCGAGGGTCCGCACCGCGGTCAGGATGGGCGGGGTCGTGAAGACACCGACGCCGATCGGTATGAGCGCGACGGAGACGAGGGTCAGGACGAACAACAGCACCGAGAAGGGCAGCACGGCCACGGCCAGTGCAAGTCCCCGTACGGCAGCCAGCAGTACCTCTCGGGCCCGCGCCCGGGCACGGTTCGTGTCGGTGTTCATGGCAGAAGTCTGGCCGAGCGGGGTCGGGGGGTCACGGGGTCAAGCCCCCCGGCGGGGGTGGCGCCAAGTACACCCGGGGAGGGGCAGCCGCCCGGCTTTCAGGGGCACGGGGCTGTATCGATATGCGGCTCCGCCGCGCGGGCGCGATCAACCCCCACCGGCCCGCGGGCCGATCACTACTTCCCCAACACCTTCGCCTCGATCTCCGGATCAAGCCCCTTCACAGTCCGATCCGCCCGCATCGGCGCCGTGCCCCCGATCTCCTGCAACCAGTCCCAGGTATCGGCCACGGTCTCCTCGACAGGACGGCACGTCAAACCCGTGGCCACGGCCCGTGAGACGTCCGAGGAGTGCAGGAAGTCATGCATGTCGCTACCCGCCGGCACCCACACCGGCAGCTGAGTCCACGGCTCGATCCCGGCATCGAGGATCACCTTCGGGTCCGTCCAGCTGAGCCGGCCCGCAGCCCCAGTGACCCGCACACACGCGTCCAGCAACGAACCCATTGTGGCGTGCCCCTGGGGGCTGGTCATGTTGTACGGCCCGCTCAACTCCTGCTCCACCGCACCGAGAATCCACTCGGCCATGTCCCGCACGTCGATGTACTGGAGCGGCAGCTCCCGCGGCCCCGGGGCGAGCACCGGCCCGCCACGCGCCATCCGGCCCAGCCACCACGGCAGCCGCCCCACGTTCTCGTACGGACCGAGGATCAGCCCGGCCCGCACCAGAACGGAGTCATCCGCCCCGAACGCCTCGACCGCAGCGATCTCCGCACCGCGCTTGTCGCGCGCGTAGTCCGTCATCGCAGCGTCGGGCTCGGCACCTTCGACCACCGGCGCACTCTCGTCGTACCCGGCCGGAGCGGGCCACGCGTACACCGAGCGGCTCGACACGTAGACGTACCGAGCGGCGCGCCCCCGTAGCAGCCGCGCCGCCTCGTACACGGCCCGGGGTGCCGCGGACCAGGTGTCGACGACGGCGTCCCACTCGCCCTCCGCGAGCGCGGCGAGCCCGTCGGGCGCGGTGCGGTCGCCCCGCAACGCCCTTACACCGTCCGGCAGTTGGTGCCGCCCACGGTTGAGGACGGTGACCTCCCAGCCGCGCCCCAGGGCCGCCTCCACGACGGCCCGTCCCACGAACTCCGTACCACCCAGCACCAGAAGTCTCATGCAGGTGAGCCTGCCCGGTCGGCCCGCGGGACGGAACGGCAATCTGCCGTCAGCAGAGGATCAGCCGTCGGTGCACGGTCAACGGCCGGTCGGGGGCGTGTACTTGTACCCGACCCGCCGCACCGTCTGGATCGTCCCGCGGTGCTCGGCGCCCAGCTTGCGGCGCAGCCGGGCGATGTGGACGTCGACGGTGCGGCCGTCGCCCACATGGCCGTATCCCCACACCGTGGTGACCAGCTGGTCGCGGGTGTGCACCCGGTGCGGATGCGCGACGAGATGCGCGAGCAGCTCGAACTCCAGGTAGGTGAGGTCGAGTTCGCGCCCGTCCACCTCGGCGGTGCGCTGTACGGAGTCGATCCGGACGAGTGCGTCGTCGGTGGCGGCATGAACGCCGGTCTCGGCGATGTGGGGTCGGTCGGCCGGGATGAGGACGAGGTACCCGACCATCGGCGGCTGCCCTGGCAGCGTGGGCAGGGTGTGCTGGGGTGCGGGCAACCAGGTGGCGCCCGGCGGCAGGAACTCCGCGACGTCGATCACCTCGTCGGGGTCGACGGCCCGCAGCCGGTGCCGGGCAGGGGAGGTGACGGGGACAGAGGACAGAGAACGAGTGGTCGCCATGAGAGGTCAGCTCTTTCGCGCGAGAGATTCGTCTGGGGACGTACGTCGTGCGCGCTGGCCGAAGGCCGGGTGTACGGCTTTAGAGGGCCGGCGCGTTCATCGCGCGGCAACACACCCGGTCGAAGTCGTGATGCTGACGGGAAGGCCAGAAGGGCTCCAGGTCATGGCGACCCGTAGCGAGGGACTTCCGGAAGCTGGCCATGGACCCATTGAAGCAGATGAGCCGCCTGTGCAGGAGCCTGCTCTCACTCCTCGGACGACGGTGAACGCACAAGGGGCGCCCGCCAAGACGGCGGACGCCCCTCATGGAAGCCACTGGTCGGATCAGACCTGGCCGGCCTTCTCCAGCGCGGAGCAGCACGTGTCGACGAGCAGCCGCGTCACGACGTACGGGTCGACGTTGGCGTTGGGACGGCGGTCCTCGATGTAGCCCTTGCCGTCCTTCTCGACCTGCCACGGGATACGGACCGAGGCGCCGCGGTTGGAGACGCCGTAGGAGTACTCGTTCCACGGGGCGGTCTCGTGCAGACCGGTCAGGCGGTCGTCGATGCCGGCGCCGTAGTTCTTGACGTGGTCGAGCGGCTTGGAGCCCTCGCCCAGCGACTCGGCGGCGGTGATGATCGCGTCGTAGCTCTCGCGCATCGCCTTGGTGGAGAAGTTGGTGTGCGCGCCGGCGCCGTTCCAGTCGCCCTTCACCGGCTTCGGGTCCAGCGTCGCGGCGACGCCGAAGTCCTCGGCGGTGCGGTAGAGCAGCCAGCGGGCGACCCACAGGTGGTCGGAGACCTCCAGCGGGGAGACCGGGCCGACCTGGAACTCCCACTGGCCGGGCATGACCTCGGCGTTGATGCCGGAGATGGCGAGACCGGCCGCGAGGCAGTTCTCCAGGTGGGCCTCGACGATGTCACGGCCGAAGATCTCGTCGGCGCCGACACCGCAGTAGTAGCCGCCCTGCGGGGCCGGGAAGCCGCCCTTGGGGAAGCCGAGCGGGTAGCCGTCCTGGAAGAAGGTGTACTCCTGCTCGATGCCGAAGATCGGCTCCTGAGCGGCGAACTTCTCGGCGACCTCGGTCAGCGCGGCACGGGTGTTGGACTCGTGCGGCGTCATGTCGATGTTGAGGACCTCGCACAGGACGAGGACGTCGTCGCCGCCGCGGATCGGGTCCGGGCAGGTGAAGACCGGCTTGAGGACACGGTCCGAGGAGTGGCCCTCGGCCTGGTTCGTGGAGGACCCGTCGAAGCCCCAGATCGGCAGCGCGTCCAGACCGGCGGGCTCACCCGTCATGATCTTCGTCTTGGAACGGAGCTTGGCGGTCGGCTGGGTGCCGTCGATCCAGATGTACTCAGCCTTGAAGGTCACGGGCCACTTCCTTCGGGGATGTGTCTACGCACTTGCGGGTGCTGCGGCGCTGCGGCACTGGGGCGCCGCGGTGGATGCCCGCGAGCCTGTCAACAGGCGATTTCCCGGCCATTGCTCGAGTGTGAACCCCGTGTTACCTGGCGGTGGTGTGGCGCGATTCACGGTGTGAGGGCGGGCGGGGCACAGCAAGTCGACAGGTCGACGCGGTCCGCGCGCGTGGACGGCCCGTCCTACGGCGGCTCGTATGCGATGGGGTTTGCGCAGGAGGCCGGACGGTCAGCCTTCGGCCGCGGCCGCGTCCCGTACTCCGGCCAGGAACCCCTTGATCGCGGCCACCTCCCGCTCGTCGTACCCCTGCAGCAGCTCCACCGTCTGCTCGATCAGCGGCCCGAAGAAGGACCACCCGAGCTCCACGGCCCGTTCGGCCACCTCGATCACGACCTTGCGCCGGTCCCGTGGGTCGCGGACCCGCCGCGCATGCCCGGCCCGCTCCAGCCGGTCGACCAGAGCGGTGGTCCCCGCCGAGTTCAGTCCGAGCGCGGTCCCGAGCCGCCCGGCCGTCATCTCCTCACCCGCGCGGGAGGCGTCCATGAGGGCGATCAGGGCGCGTACGTCCGTGGGGTGCATGCCGTTGCGGGACGCGAACCGGGCGCTGTGCAGGGCGAGTTCGACGGTCGCCGCACGCAGCAGGTGGACGACCTCCATCCCGGGGCCCTGGGGGTTCGGCACGGGCTGCCTCCGACTAGTATCTCGTTCACCGAGTATCTCGCTGAACGAGATAATAAGGGAGGTTCGGGTGCCTGCTCGCAGCGCCTACGACATGGACGGCTTCCTCGCCGCGTACGACAAGGTCATGGCCAAGTGGCCCGCCGAGCGCGAGGCGGTGACCGTCCCCACGCCCTTCGGGACGACGTACGTCAACATGTGCGGCCCAGTGCACGCGCCCGCGGTCGTCCTGCTCCCGGGCGGCGGGGGAGCCACCTCCGCCGGCTGGTACGCCCAGGCCGCCGATCTGGCCCGTACCCACCGCGTGTTCGCCGTCGACCTCCCCGGCTGCGCGGGCCGCGGCACCGAGGCCGGCGACCGTCACCCCCGTACGGTCGCCGACCTGGTGGTCTGGCTGGACGCGGTCCTGGGCGACCTCGGCCTGGAGGAGACGGACCTGGGCGGGCATTCGTACGGCGGCTGGATCGCCCTGCACTACGCGCTGCACGCACGCGCACGCATACGCCGCCTCTTCCTCATGGACCCCACCCAGTGCTTCGCCGGATACCGGCCCGCGTACCTCCTGCACGCCCTGCCGCTGCTGCTGCGGCCCACGCCCGGCCGGGTCCGTGCCTTGCTGGAGTGGGAGACCGGGGGAGCACCCCTCGACCCTGACTGGCTCCGCCTCCAGGAGGCGGCCACCGGCTTCCCCTCCGTCGCGAAGCCGGTGGCCGGTCCGCGCCCGGCGCCGCAAGCGCTGCGCGGGCTGGACATGCCGGTCCTGCTGCTCCTGGCCGGGAACAGCAGGACACATGACACGTACGAGGTGGCGGCGAAGGCGAGTGGGCTACTGCCGCGCGCGGAGACAGTCGTGGTCCCCGACGTCTCCCACCACGCGCTGCCGCAGTCCGCACCCGCCGGACTCGGCCGCCGCCTCACCGAGTTCTTGAGCCCCTGAGCCTCACCCCACCTTCTCGATCAGTGCACGGCGGATCAGGAACTTGCCGGGCTCCCGTACCTGTTCGAAGGCCGCGTTGTTGAGCAGGGCGCAACTGCCGGAGACCGAGGTGACCTTCACCGTCGTGGACTTGTTGTTGTCCAGGTTGGTGACCTTCAGCGTCGTCCCCACCGGGAACTGGTTGCTGGAGGCGGCAGGCGCGCCGCCCTCGCCGGAGAGGGTGACGGTGGAGCCGTTGCACACCTGCTGACCCGAGGCGGCAGCGCCACCACCCGCGTTCCCGTTCGCGTTTCCCGCGGGTGCCGAGGCCGCCTGCGAGGGCTGCGCGCCCCCCGCCTGCCGGCCGCCCGCCTGCTGTCCCGCACCGTTCTGCGCCGGCTGCGTCGCCTGGGAGTCCTGAGCCGACTCCCCAACGGTGCAACCTGACGCCTTCTGCTGGACCTTGATCTGTGCGATGACCGCCTCGCGGTTGGCGATCCGGGCCGCGGACTGGGCGTCGGGAGCGGCCTTCTGCCCGTCGATGAACTTCTGGTTGTTGCCGAGGGCGGTGGCGAGCCCCTGGCACACGTTCGAGTCCGCGGCCGACAGGGTCTTGGCCTGGGGACTCTGCGCGGCGTTCGAGGTGCTCGCCATGACGAAGGCCCCGCCTCCCGCCACCGCCGCCGCGCTCACCAGCAGCGCGATCTTCTTCTTCGTACCGAGACTTCTCCTACGCGACATGCGCGCCTCCTGCGAGGTAGGGGAGCGTACGCCGCTATGTACGAGATACCGAACGAAGTTACTCAGCGGTTACAGGAGTCACTGAAGTAACGTACGTCACAGGGAAGTTGAAGCCGGCTCACAGCGCCAACCCCGCTCCCTCCTGCCGGGCCTAGCGCGACAGGGCGTCCCGCACGGCCTCGTCGGTGCGGCCGACCACCGCGGTGCCGTCGTCGGCGGTGATGATCGGGCGCTGGATCAGCTTGGGGTGCTCGGCGAGCGCCTTGATCCAGCGTGCGCGCGAGGAGTCGTCCCGCGGCCACTCCTTCAGCCCGAGCTCCTTGGCGTCGGCCTCCTGAGTGCGGGTGATGTCCCACGGTTCGAGGCCGAGACGGTCGAGTGCGTCCCTGATCTCGTCCTCGGTCGGTACGTCCTCCAGGTAGCGACGGACGGTGTAGTCGGCGCCCTCGGCGTCGAGCAGGCTGATGGCGCTGCGGCACTTCGAACATGCGGGGTTGATCCAGATCTCCATGGGGTCAAAGGTACCCCTGAGGTCCCCTCAAAGCGCCTGTGGCCAGGGCCTTTTGTCAGTGCCGGGCGGTACACTAGAAGAAGTGTTCGAGGGTGTTGGGGGGTGCCGAAACCCCCGTTCATTCCCACACCCTCACCGCGACAGGAGGATGCCTGTGCCCGCTGCCGCACTGAAGCCGAAGCCGACCCAGTCCACCGCCAAGCACCCCGTCCTGCTCGACCTGCCCTACGCCCCCGTGGAGAAGCGCCCGCTGCCGCCGGGCCGTCCGCGCGAGTGGTACGTCACGCACAACCGCCGCCTGAAGGCGATGCGGCTCGCCATCGCCCTGCTCGACAGGGGGGTGTACGTACCGAACCAGGCCCGCAACGAGACGATTCGGAGCACGGCCGAACTGATCGGCGTCCACCCGCCGTCGGACACGACGTGCCACATGGTGCGGGCGCTGATGCGGTATTCGCGGTGAGTGTGGTGCCGGGCGCCCCTGCTTGCGGGGGTGCCCGGCACGTGTGTTGCCCGCTGCTGGGGGGCGCCGCCCCCAGACCCCCGCTTCGGCCCTGAAGGGGCCTCGTCCTCAAACTCCGGACGGGCTGGGGGGTGCCGCCAACTCCTTCTCCAGCGGCGTCCGGAACCGGGGCGTCACCTTCGTGGCGACCACCCACCCCTGCAGCCGCGCCGCCTCGGCCGCGATCGCCGCCTCGGCCTCGCGGCCCACACCGTCCGTGTCGAGCAGCCGCCAGACGATCTCACCGTCGGGATGCTGAGCCCATCCGCCCACCACCCGACCGTTCCACCACACCGTCGGCCCCACATTGCCGCTGTAGTCGAACAGTGACGGCCGCAGCTCCGGCGCCAGGTACCAGTCCCGCTCCCGCCACCCCATCGCCGTCGGATCCAGCGCGGGCAGCAGCGCCGCCCACGGCCGGTCCGGGCCCGCCACCGGCTCGACGTCGCCGTCGACGACGTAGCCCGTGCCCTCGTCCAGCGACACCGCCTGTGCGCCGATCGCCGTCAGCGCGCGCCGGACGTCCGTGACCTTCCAGCCCGTCCACCACTTCAGATCCGCCTCCGTGGCGGGCCCGCATGCCGCGAGCCAGCGGCCGAGCAGCACCGACTGCGCCTCGGCCACGTCGAGTTCGGGGTGCGGCGGGGCCACGGCCCAGCGGAACTGGCTGGACGTCCACGAGCCGAGCGGCCGCCCCCGTACGACCTTCCCCTCCACGCCCAGCACCCTCAGCAGCCGGGTCGAAACGGTGTGCACGCCCTCGTAGCTCTTCCCGGCCGCGTACACGAACTGCTCTCTCAAACGCGGTTCGTCCTCGGCGAGTTCGGCCGCGGTCGCCTGTCCGCGCCGCGCCAGGGCCGCCAACGCCGACTCCTCGACGTCCTTCAGCCAGGCCGCATCCGGCGCCCCGGCCTTCGCCATGTCCTTGAGCAGCGAGGCCCGCTCCCGCCCGGCGACCGTGAGCCCGGTCGAGGCGTGCACGACGGCGGTGAGGTCCGCCGGGAACACGAACACCGTGTGCCGCATGCCGTGCATCCGCACCAGTGACCGGTCCGTGTACAGCGCCCGCTCGGTCTCCGGCACCGTCCGCGCCGCGTCCGTGAGCCGCGCGCCCACGGCCAGATGCACCGTCGCCGGGTCCGACCCGTGCAGCGCCACCAGCGTGGCGGCGACCTCCTCCGGACTGTCCGCCCACGCCTCCGGAGCCAGCCGCTGCCGCAACGCAAGCCGCGCCCGCCGCTCCGCCGCCCCGATGTACCGCCCACCGCCACCCATCCCGGCCTCCCCGTCACACCATCCGTGCCCTCATCCTGCAACAGAGCACTGACAACCGACGGCTCCCCACCCCCGGGGCACCCCCCTCGCAACAACCCGCCCCCAACCCCTGACCCACGACCCGGCCCAGGTCTTCGCTCCCTTCCCCGCACCGCCCACGGGCCTGCTCTCCCACCGGCCGGGGCTTGCTCTTCCAGCCCGTCCGGCGTTTGAGGACGAGGCCGTTCAGGCCGATAGCTGGGGTCTGGGGGCGCAGCCCCCAGGGTCGGGACGGGAAGGGGCGGCGGGGGCGAGAAAGCCTGTAGCGCGTGCGTCCGATCCCGTGGCTGTGCCGAGCGCCGCCGGCCCCGCGGCCGAGCCGGGAGCCCCGGCGACGAGCTCGCGCCGCCGGTCTCGAAGCTGTGCCGCGGGTCCTGCGCGTGACCCGCGGGGCGCCTGCTCCGCACCCCCCCGTCACCCGATCGCCTCCCCCCGCATGCGCACGCCCCCGCCCCCGCCTTCACTGCGATCAGGAGGCGATGGAAGGCGACCGCACCGGAGGCGTGATGGGCAGGCGCGGCGTGGGGCGAGGGATGTCACGCGGCATACGGCGGTGGCAGCAATGAGCACGCCAGTCGCCCGCGCCGAACGGGGGAAGGCTGCCCGTCGGCGGGTGGCGCGTTCCGCGCATGCCGGGTGGGTTCCGCCCGTCGACCGGGCCGACCCCGTTGCCGTACTGGAGCGGCAGGGACGTGACCGGCTGCCGGAGCTGCTGCCGATCCGGTACGGCAGGATGGCCGCGTCGCCGTTCGCGTTTCTGCGGGGGTCGGCCGCCGTGATGGCCGCCGACCTCGCGTCCCGGCCGCACACCGGGCTGACCGTGCAACTGTGCGGCGACGCCCACCTGCTGAACTTCGGTCTGTACGCCTCCCCGGAGCGGGCACTTCTCTTCGATCTGAATGACTTCGACGAGACGTTCCCCGGGCCCTTCGAGTGGGATGTCGAGCGGCTGGCCGCCTCCGTCGCCGTGGCCGGGCGGGCGAACGGGCACGCCGAGGCCAAGGTGCGGCGCGCGGCGCTGGAGGCGGTGGCCGCGTATCGGACTGCCATGCGGCGGCTGGCCCGGCGGGGCGAGCTCGCCGTCTGGTACGAGCGCATCGACGCCGACAGCCTGCTGCCCCTCGTCCGCTCCGCGAGCCGCCGCAGACATGTCGCCTCCAGCCTCACCCGGGCCCGCCGCCGCACCAGCCTGCAGGCCCTCGGCAGGCTCACCGAGGTGGTCGACGGGCGCCGCCGGATCATCCACGACCCGCCGCTCCTCGAACCCGCCGGCGCCTCCGACATGGCCTCCCTGCGCAAGATCTTCAGCGACTACCGTTCCACCCTCCCCGAGGAGCGCCGCCTGCTCCTGGACCGCTACCGCTTCGTGGACGCCGCCCGCAAGGTCGTCGGCGTGGGCAGCGTCGGCCTGCGCTGCTTCGTCGTACTGCTGACGGGACGGGATCAGAGCGATTCCCTGTTCCTGCAGATCAAGGAGGCCCGGAAGTCCATTTGGGAGGAACATCTGCCGCACGGCCCGTACGTCCATCCAGGGCATCGCGTCGTCGCAGGTCAGCGGCTGCTGCAGGAGGCGAGCGACATCTTCCTGGGGTGGATGAGCGGGCCGCAGGGCCGCGCCTTCTACTGGCGGCAGCTGCGCGACATGAAGGGCTCCGCGGACGTGGCCGGCATGAGGCCGGCGGATCTGCTCGGATACGCCCGCCTCTGCGGCACCGCCCTGGCCCGCGCGCACGCCCGCTCCGGCGACCGCATCGCCATCGCCGCCTACCTCGGCGGCGCCGACACCTTCGAGCAGGCCGTCGCCGACTTCGCCCTCGCCTACGCCGACCAGACCGCCGCGGACCACGCAGCCCTGGGCGCGGCGGTCGCCGCAGGCGTGGTCGCAGCGGCCCCCGAGGCGTGACCACACCCCGGCATCAACGGCGGTCCTGGTCGCCGGTCGAACTGCGCTCGCTGATCGAACAGGCCACCCACGAGCGGCGCGCCCTGCGGGTCGACGGCCCCCTTCACCGACGTCACGGTCGCCACGCAGCTCAAGGCCGAGAACTCCCGTCCCCCAACGAGGAGTTGGAGGCCACCAATGAGGAGCGAGAAGCTGCGCGACACCGTCCAGCACTGCGTCGGAACCGGCAGGCGGGGAGCGCCGCTGCCCGTGCCGGCCGCCAACCGCCCGGCCGGCAGCGTACGCTTCCGGTATGGCCACCGGAGGTGCGGCTGCGGACCTCATGGCTTCCGCCGAGCGGAAGGCCGTCGTGGCGCGCGCCCGCCACGAGTCCGAGTCCGATGCCGCCGAGCAGCATGAACTGCTCGCCGGTCAGGCTCCCACCGAGTACCGGGCTGGGTACCGGCGGATGGCCGAGGTCCACCGGTCGACTGCGGCCCGCCACTTGACCGCGGCCCGGCTGCAGGACGACTACGTGGCACGGCTCAGCAGCTGGTCGCGTGAGCGGGGTGCTCCGGAGCCGCTGTTCAGGTCGGGAGTCGCGGCGGCCTGCGGTACCACCAGCGCCGCCGTCACCCTGGTCGGAGCGACCCTCGACCAGCTCGCTCTGGCCGCCTCCGACGAACCGGCCCGCGCCGCCCAGGAGCTGGAATTCCTGCTAGGAGAGGGCCCGGCCCGGGATGCCGCCTGCCTGGTCCGCCCGGTGACGGCGGCCGGCTCGGCGCTGCTCGACCGCCGGCCCGGGTACGGGCCCGCGGTGGCCGGCCTGGGCATCGGCACGGTGGCCGCCGTACCGCTCAGCCTGTCCGGCACCTGCGTCGGCGCCCTCGCGGTCTTCGATCCCGTACGGGGCGTCACCGACCCGGACACCTTCGCCGAGGTTGCCGAGGCACTGACCCGCTCGATGATCCTCGGCGTGGACGGCGATCCCGGTATGTACGGCACCACCGACCTGCGCGCCAAGGTGCACCAGGCCTCGCGCATGGTCTGCGTGCACCTCGGCTGCCCGGTGACCGACGCACTGGAACTGGTCAAGGCCCACGCGTTTGCCGAGGGCGTCTCCGCGCACTCCGTGGCGGAGCGCATCCTCCGCGGCGAGCTGCGTCTCTGCTGAGGCGGGGAAGACGCCGGGGGCGGACAGGGAAGACTGCGGACACGGTTCGCGACCGGTGATCCTGGAAGCGAATCGATGCGAGGCGAAGGGAAAGGCGAGCTGATGAGCACGGTGTCCCCGTCGCAGCAGCGGCTGGCAGAGGCGTTCGTAGACCTGGCGGCCTGCCCGGTCACGGAGGCCTCCGATCCGACCGGGCTCCTCGCGGCCCTCGCCGCGCATGGAACCGAACTGCTCGGCGGCTGCGCCGCGGTCGTGCTGTACGCCCCCGACGACCCTGCCCGTGCCGAGGTGGCCGGCACCGGAGAGGAGCGGCTGCGCCTGGTGCGCGACGCCGTCACCTGGGGCGAGGGGCCGGGGCCGGAAGCCCGCCGCACCGGCCGCCCGGTGCCGGAGACCGCCCTCGACGGCGACCGGGCCCGCCGGGACTGGCCGCGATACGCACGCCGGGCCCGGGCGCTGGGCTACGGCAGGGTCGCCGCGCTGCCCCTGCGCGCCGGCGAGGACACCATGGGCGCCCTGGTGTTGCTGGGCCCCGGCAGCACCCCGCTGCCTCACGAGCTCCTGGCGCTGGGCCAGGCCCTCGCCGACGCCGCCGGCTGGAGCCTGGAGCGGGAGCGCCGGCTGCGCGAGACCCGGGCCCTGGCCGACCAGCTGGGCCAGGCGCTGACCAGCCGTATCGTCATCGAACAGGCGAAGGGCACCCTCGCGGCCCGGCACTCCATCACGGTCGACGAGGCCTTCCGCGTCCTGCGCTCCCACGCCCGCTCCCACCGCCGCCGTCTGACGGAGGTGGCCCGCGAGGTGGTGGAACGGAAGCTGGACCTGTCGGCGGACTGAGAGCCGGTGCAGCCGGAAAACAGGATGCACGCCCGGTGACCGTCTCCCTACGCTGGACATGCGTTGCGGAGCTGCCCACCACCGCTTTCCGCAGGACAGGCATCACCCTGCGGACTCGGGGCTACTCTCTACGCACCGACGGACGGACGCCCATCCCCCAGCGCCCCGTCGGGACGACAAACGATCACCGCTCACTCATCCACGCCCACACGGAGGCCCGTCATGGGCACCATCGTCATAGCCGGGACCGCCGTCCTGGTGCTCTTAGGATTCGGAAACCACGTCTGGTGGCTGGCCGCGGTCGCCGTGCTCTTCCTGTACACGCAGTACGGGCGGAGCGGCACCAAGGGCGGCTCCGCCTCGCAGTCCTCGCAGTCGTCGGGGGGATCCTCGTCGGGGTCGATGCCCGCCACGTACCAGGCCTACCGCAAGCGCCGTGACATGCAGGCCAAGTGGGAGCGCCGCTACGCTCGCGAGCGTCCCCTGGAGTCGCGCCGCCAGGAGCGCCAGAAGAGCAAGTGAGGCGACGTGAACCGCTGGTAGGCGCCGGTCACAGTCCCGGCGCGCCCCACACCGGGAACCAGCGGCTCAGGTCCTGCTCCATCCGCAGGTCGTCGGCGAGCGCCGCCTTCACCTGCAGTTCCAGCGCGTTGTCGCGCCGCTGCCCACCGCCGGGCAGCGGCGCGAACGGGTAGAACGTGCCGCGCTTGTAGAGATAGACCAGCGCGATCCGCCGGCCGCCCTCGCCCTGGAAACCGGCCAGGGAGCACAGCAGTTGCGGCCCGAAGCCGTTGACCTCCATCGAGCTGTTCACCGCGTGCAGATCGTTGACCAGCTCGGACAGCCCGCCGGGGGAGCGGCGGGAGACCAGCCAGGAGTAGCCGTACTCGTCCTGGCTGAGCTCCACCGGCGGACCGTCCCGGTCGGCGTCCGCGTCCAGCAGGGCCTGGACCTCCCGGTGCGTCTGCTCGAAGGCCCCGCCCTCGACCGTCGCGAAGCACACCGCACCCGTGCCGGTCGGTGTGAAACCGGCCGCGGCCTCGAGGGTCACGGCCGCAGATGGCAGCGCGAAGAGCTGGTCGAGATCGGGCAGGACCGGTTTCGTCCGGCCGAGCAGGATGTCCAGGAGCCCCATGTCACCCCTTTCCGGGTGTTGCCGCCTCACCCAACTCGGCGGAGATCCGCCCCAGTTGGTCGAGCCGCTGCTCCAGGCTCGGGTGGGTGGAGAAGAACCGCTCGATGCCGGGCTCCTTGCCGGTGGCGGGGGTGAAGTAGAAGGCGTTGAAGGCCTGCGCAGTACGCAGATCCTTGGTCGGGATCCGCGCGATGTCGCCGGAGACCTTGGTCAGCGCGGAGGCCAGCGCCGAGGGCCGCCCGGTGAGCAGCGCCGCCGCCCGGTCCGCGGCCAGCTCCCGGTACCTCGACAGTGCCCTGATCAGCAGGAAGCTGATCGCGTACACGGCCGCCGACACGCCCATCACGGCGGCGAAGACGGCAGCGGTGTTCTGGTCCCGGCGCCCGCCGCCGAACAGCTGCGAGTAGAAGGCGAACCGTACGATCAGGCCCGCGATCACGCCGAGGAACGACGCGATGGTGATCACGGCGACATCCTTGTGCGCCACGTGCGACAGCTCGTGTGCGAGCACGCCCTCCAGCTCCGCGGGCTCCAGCCGCCGCAGCAGCCCGGTCGTCACACACACCACCGCATGGTCGGGATTGCGCCCGGTCGCGAACGCGTTCGGCATGTCCATCTCGGAGACGGCCACCACCGGCTTGGGCATGTCGGCGATGGCGCACAGCCGGTCGACCACCGCGTGCAGCTCGGGATACTCCTCGCGCTCCACGACCCGCCCGCGCATGGCGAACATCGCGATCCGGTCGGAGAACCAGAACTGGGCGACGAACATCGCCCCCACCAGCACCACGACCAGCAGCCACGACTTCAGCAACACGATCAACGCGGCCACGAAGGCCACGTACAGCAACCCGAGCAGGAACATCGTGACCGTCATCCGCACGGTCAACCGCCGGTCGCTCCGGAAGCGGCTCTGCATCTGCCTCACCCCGCAGTCAGGCACTCGTCCCGCTGTCCAGTGTGCACCCGGCCAGACCCATGAAGTGGTTCCGATCGGCCCTAGGAGCTGCAAAAGGTCCCTGTGTGTCCCTGTGAGGAGCCGCAGCTCAGCCTGTCCGTCCTAGTACGGCGCCCGGAACTGCGCGTACCCCAGCAGCAGGATGATCGCGGCGACGCTGCCCAGCACGATGGCCGTCGACACCCACGAGGACCGGCGCGGCGCCACCGGCTCGGGATCCGCACGGAACGGCTGCGGCTCCGGAGGGTTCTCCTTCCACCGCGCGGCCAGCATCCGAGCCCGCGCCGAGGGCTCCTTGTGCTCCGCGTCGTCCGCCCACCTCAGGTCGAACTCGCGCTCCTGGTCGCCGTGTTCGCGCTCCGGCATCCTGCCCACCCCCGTGTCGTGTCACCGGCAGAATAGAACATACGCCCGCGCCCCCGCTGTCGGTACGACAACGGGGGCGCGGGCGCTGTGCCTGGGACAGGCGTCGATCACACGTCGAAGTACAGCTCGAACTCGTGCGGGTGCGGACGCAGCTGCAGCGGAGCGATCTCGTTCGCGCGCTTGTAGTCGATCCACGTCTCGATCAGGTCGGACGTGAAGACGTCACCGGCGAGCAGGAATTCGTGGTCGCTCTCGAGGCGGTCGAGGACGGCGGGGAGCGAGGTCGGGACCTGCGCGACGCCCGCGTGCTCCTCGGGAGCCAGCTCGTAGAGGTCCTTGTCGATCGGCTCGGCCGGCTCGATCTTGTTCTTGATGCCGTCCAGGCCCGCGAGCAGCAGCGCGGAGAACGCCAGGTACGGGTTGCCGGAGGAGTCGGGCGCACGGAACTCGACGCGCTTGGCCTTCGGGTTGGAGCCCGTGATCGGGATACGCATGGCCGCGGAGCGGTTGCGCTGCGAGTACACCAGGTTGACCGGGGCCTCGAAGCCCGGCACCAGACGGTGGTAGGAGTTCACCGTCGGGTTGGTGAAGGCCAGCAGCGACGGGGCGTGCTTGAGGATGCCGCCGATGTAGTAGCGGGCGGTGTCCGACAGGCCCGCGTAGCCGGCCTCGTCGTAGAACAGCGGGGCGCCGCCCGACCACAGCGACTGGTGGACGTGCATGCCCGAGCCGTTGTCACCGAAGATCGGCTTCGGCATGAAGGTCGCGGTCTTGCCGTTGCGCCAGGCGACGTTCTTCACGATGTACTTGAAGAGCTGGAGGTCGTCGGCCGCGGCGAGCAGCGTGTTGAACTTGTAGTTGATCTCGGCCTGGCCGGCGGTGCCCACCTCGTGGTGCTGGCGCTCGACCTGGATGCCGGAGTTGGCCAGCTCCAGGGAGATCTCGGCACGCAGGTCGGCGAAGTGGTCGACCGGCGGGGTCGGGAAGTAGCCGCCCTTGTAGCGGACCTTGTAACCACGGTTGTCCTCGAGGGCACCGGTGTTCCAGGCGCCGGCCTCGGAGTCGATGTGGTAGAAGGCCTCGTTCGCGGAGGTCTGGAAGCGCACGCTGTCGAACACGTAGAACTCGGCCTCGGGGCCGAAGTACGCGGTGTCGGCGATACCGGTGGACGCCAGGTAGGCCTCCGCCTTCTTCGCCACGTTGCGCGGGTCACGGGAGTACTGCTCGCCCGTGATCGGGTCGTGGATGAAGAAGTTGATGTTGACCGTCTTGTCGCGGCGGAAGGGGTCGACGCGCGCGGTGGACAGGTCGGCGCGGAGCGCCATGTCGGACTCGTGGATGGCCTGGAAGCCGCGGATCGAGGAGCCGTCGAAGGCCAGCTCCTCGGCCGGGTCGAAGGCCTCCGCCGGAATCGTGAAGTGCTGCATCACACCCGGCAGGTCGCAGAAGCGGACGTCGACGAACTTGACGTCCTCGTCCGCGATGAACTTCTTGGCCTCGTCGGCGTTCTGGAACATCCAGCTCCTCCTACTCCCGACCGTCCTGCCGGGGTGGTAGTTCGTTCGTGCGGCCAGTGCGGTGGCACACGCTGTCCCCGACCCTAGGGACGGGTGATTTCTCGGGCGTGACCCATTTGTTTCGCACAAGTTAACCGGACCCAGTCCGGTGTACCCCACCTGTCCGTATCGCGAAACGGGCGCAGTACGGTGGACGCGTGGACAACAGGGATGCAATCGGCTCTTGGCTCTCGGGCCCCCGCGCGGCCGCAGAGAAAGCCGGTGTCGACTTCGGATACCGCGGCGAGCAGCTCGGTCTGCCGGAGGAGGGGCCCGGCTCGATCGCCCGCCCGGGCCGCCGGTTCGCGGCCCTCTTCGTCGACTGGGGCCTGTGCCTCTTGATCGCATACGGTCTGATCACGCACGGCTACGACCAGGCGACCGGCAACTGGGCCCTGCTCGTCTTCTTCCTGCTCGGCGTCCTGACCGTCGGCACGATCGGTGTCACCCCCGGTAAGCGCCTCTTCGGCCTCCGCGTGGTCGCCCTGGACACCGGCCGCCCCAGCCCCCTGCGCGCCACCCTCCGCACGGCCCTGCTGTGCATCGCCATCCCGGCCCTGATCTGGGACCGCGACGGCAGGGGGCTGCACGACCGGCTGGCGCGCACGGTCGAGGTGCGCAGCTAGGCGCTCCGTGGGGTGCGCCGTTCATCGTCTGCGGCATCGTCGTGGCTGGTCGCGCCCACGCGGCGGAGCCGCACATCGATACAGCCCCGCGCCCCTTCAAAACCCGATGGGGGCGCCCGATCAGGTCGGGCGCCCCCATCGTCGTACCAGCGAAATCAGCGGGCCTTCGGCCCGCCCTTGGGCAGCTTCATGCCCTTGGGCATCGGGCCCTTCGGCAGGGGCATGTTGCTCATCAGGTCGCCCATGGCGCGCAGTCGGTCGTTGGTGGCCGTCACCTGCGGGCCGGTGAGGACGCGCGGCAGCTTGAGCATCGTGGTCCGCACCTTCTTCAGCGGGACCTGGCCGTCGCCCGTGCCGACGATGACGTCGTGCACCGGTACGTCCGCGACGATGCGGTTCATCTTCTTCTTCTCGGCGGCCAGCAGGCTCTTCACCCGGTTCGGGTTGCCCTCGGCGACCAGGACGATGCCGGCCTTGCCGACGGCCCGGTGCACCACGTCCTGGCTGCGGTTCATGGCCACTGCGGGCGTCGTCGTCCAGCCTCGGCCGATGTTGTCGAGCACCGCCGCGGCTGCGCCCGGCTGGCCCTCCATCTGCCCGAAGGCCGCCCGCTCGGCCCGGCGCCCGAACACGATCGCCGTTCCGAGGAAGGCGAGCAGCAGGCCCAGGATGCCGAGATAGATGGGGTGACCGATCAAGAAACCGATCGCGAGGAAAACACCGAAGATGCCGATGCCGACAGCCGCGAGTACAAGACCGATCTTCTTGTCGGCCTTGCGGGTCATCTTGTAGGTCAGAGCGATCTGCTTCAGTCGCCCGGGGTTCGCAGCGTCCGCTGCAGGTTCCTTCCTCGCCATGCCACGAAGTCTACGTGGCCCCGGGAGCGCCGTATGACGGCAGTGTCCGGAGGGTGGGATTCAGGGGCGGACGACGAGGGTCTGCTCCATGACGCGCTGGGCTTCGACCCGGTCCTTGGCGCGGCGGCGGTCCTCCAGGACGGAGGTCCAGGCGTTGCGGCGGGCCGTGCGCTGACCGCTGCTCATGAGCAGCGACTCGACTGCACGCAGTGCAGTGGTGAACGACGGGATTGCGGTGGCGCGAACCGGCGCGGCCTGCATGGTGGAGGTCCCCCCTCGGGATACGGGCACTCGGTGTGGGTGTACGTGGTGTGAGTCCAGCGTTACTGATTGGTGTTACCAGGGCGTGACCGACCGGTCAAACACCAATGAAGCCTTGATGTGACGGGCCAAAACGCTGACGCGGCCCTGACGGCGCCCTCATCTGCGAGGACGGTCAGGACCGCGTCGAATGGGCCGTTACCGGCGGGTAGCTTCTTGTGCGCAGTTTCACACGAAGTGGTGGCACTCCGTGCCATCAGGCGGTGGTTCGTGCGACCGTCAGACGGCCTGCGAAGCGACGTAGGAACCCCGCTTCTCGATGGCCATCTGGTACAGCCGGCCGGCCCGGTAGGACGACCGGACCAGCGGGCCGGACATCACGCCGGAGAAGCCGATCTGCTCGGCCTCCTCCTTCAGTTCCACGAACTCGTGCGGCTTGACCCAGCGCTCGACGGGGTGGTGGCGCACGGACGGGCGCAGGTACTGCGTGATGGTGACCAGCTCGCAGCCGGCCTCGTGCAGCTGCCGCAGCGCGTCGCTGACCTCCTCGCGGGTCTCGCCCATGCCGAGGATGAGGTTCGACTTGGTGACGAGCCCGTAGTCGCGGGCGGCCGTGATGACCTTCAGCGAGCGCTCGTAGCGGAAGCCGGGGCGGATGCGCTTGAAGATCCGGGGCACGGTCTCGACGTTGTGCGCGAAGACCTCGGGGCGGGAGGAGAAGACCTCCTCGAGCTGCTCCGGCACGGCGTTGAAGTCCGGGGCGAGCAGCTCCACCTTCGTCCGCCCGGCCTCGCGCTCGGCGGTCTGCTGGTGGATCTGGCGGACCGTCTCGGCGTACAGCCAGGCGCCGCCGTCCTCCAGGTCGTCGCGGGCGACGCCGGTGATGGTGGCGTAGTTCAGGTCCATCGTGACCACGGACTCGCCGACCCTGCGCGGCTCGTCACGGTCGAGCGCCTCGGGCTTGCCCGTGTCGATCTGGCAGAAGTCGCAGCGCCGGGTGCACTGGTCGCCGCCGATGAGGAAGGTCGCCTCGCGGTCCTCCCAGCACTCGTAGATGTTCGGGCAGCCGGCTTCCTGGCAGACCGTGTGCAGGCCCTCGCTCTTCACGAGGTTCTGCATCTTGGTGTACTCGGGGCCCATTTTCGCCCGGGTCTTGATCCACTCGGGCTTGCGCTCGATGGGGGTCTGGCTGTTGCGGACCTCCAGGCGCAGCATCTTGCGTCCGTCGGGTGCGACTGCGGACACGACCGGCTCCCTAGCGATTGATTCTTCGGCGACCTCAAGGGTACGCCCGTTGATTTGAATGCCCGGCGTCAGTCCTGGCCCCTGGGGCTGCCGCCCCGGACCCCGCTTCGGCCTGAAGGGCCTCGTCCTCAGACGGCGGACGGGCTGACTTGTGCCGGCGACTTCTCGACGAGCCGTGGCTTCAGGTCCGCGTTCTCCAGTACGTCCGTCAAGTGCCGCTCCACGACCGGCAGGACTTCCGCGATCGTCACGTCGCGGCCCAGCTCGGCGGCCAGGGAGGCGACGCCCGCGTCGCGGATGCCGCACGGGATGATGCGGTCGAACCACCGGTTGTCCGGGTTCACGTTGAGCGCGAAACCGTGCATCGTGACGCCCTTGGCCACACGGATGCCGATCGCCGCGATCTTGCGGTCCTCGCGGCGCTGTCCGGCGTTGGACGGGGCGTACTCCGGGCCGTTCATCCGCGGGTCGAACTCCTCGTCGTGCAGACGGGGGTCGAAGTCGAGGGACAGCCCGCCGAGCGAGGGACGCTCCTCGACCGGGTCGCCGAGGACCCACACCCCGCTGCGGCCTTCGACCCGCGTGGTCTCCACCCCGAACTCCGTGCAGGTGCGGATCAGGGCCTCCTCCAGGCGCCGTACATGGGCCACCACGTCCACCGGGCGCGGCAGCTTCTGGATGGGGTAGCCCACCAGCTGGCCCGGACCGTGCCAGGTGATCTTGCCGCCGCGGTCCACGTCGACGACGGGGGTGCCGTCCAGGGGGCGTTCGCTGTCCGCCGTGCGCCGGCCCGCCGTGTAGACCGGCGGGTGTTCCAGCAGCAGCACGGTGTCGGGGATCTCGTCCGCGAACCGCGCCGCGTGCACCCGGCGCTGCTCGTCCCACGCCGTCTGGTACTCGACGGCCTCGGCACCGAATCCCATGCGGACGAACCGCAGCTCACTCACGGCAAGCGCCTCCCTAGAAGGCTTAGAAGGTCGTAAGGCACGAAACATGCCTACGCCACTGTACGACCGACCGTCTTACGTCAGCCCCGCGGCCAATCCTCACACGATCGGATGAACGAGTAGCGAAGTGTGCAACCGCCTGCTCACTCTCCGCTACATTCGCGCCGTTCACAGAGGCCATAAGGGCTGCTCACAGGCAATCCGGGCACAGAGGACCGGCAGCGGTCCCTGGAGGCCCGAAAGGCAGGAGACCGCACCGCAGATGACGGAACGACCCGCGCAGCGCACTCCCAACCGCCAGCTCGCCGCGCTCATCGCAGAAGCCGGGTTCTCCAACGCGGGTCTCGCCCGCCGAGTCGACCAGCTCGGCCTCGAACACGGGCTTGATCTCAGATACGACAAGACGTCGGTGACCCGCTGGCTGCGCGGGCAGCAGCCCCGTGGCACCACTCCCGCGCTGATCGCCGAGGTCTTCACCCGCCGCCTCGGCCGCCGCCTCACCGCCCAGGACCTCGGCCTCGACGCCTGTGCGCCGGTGTACGCCGGCCTCGAGTTCGCCGCGGCCCCCGAGGAGGCCGTCGACATCGTCGGCGGCCTGTGGCGCAAGGACTCCGGTTCGCACGCCGAGCTCCGCAAGATCGCCTTCACGCCGGCCGGTCTGGTCGTGCCCAGCCGGGACTGGCTGATCGGCCGCGCCGACGACAAGGTCGCCCGCGGTGAACAGTCCGCGCGGGTCCCCGCCCAGGGCCGCCCGGTGGTGCCCCGCCAGCGCGGCCAGGCCGAACGCGGTCCCGGTCAGAAGGTCACCTCCGGCGACATCGCCGCCCTCCGCTCGGTCGGCGAGCTGTTCCGCACCCTCGACGACAAGTACGGCGGCGGCCACGCCCGCCAGGCCCTCGTGCGCTACCTGGAGCACGAGTGCGAGCCGATGCTGCGCGGCACCTACGGCGAGCAGACGGGCCGCCGGCTGTTCGGCGCGGCCGCCGACCTGACCCGGCTCGCCGGCTGGACTTCGTACGACATCGCCGCGCACGGGCTCGCGCAGCGGTACTTCGTGCAGGCGCTGCGGCTCTCCCAGGCCGCGGGGGACCGGGCGTACGGCTCGTACGTGCTCGTCACCATGAGCCGGCAGGCCGTCTACCTCGGCCACGGGCGGGAGGCCGTGCAGCTGGCGCGAGTCGCCCAGCAGGGCGTCGGGACCAACGCCCCGCCGGTGGTGCAGGCGCTGCTGCACTCGGCCGAGGCACGCGGGCACGGGGTGCTCGGGGAGGTGCGCAACTGCACGGCCTCGCTGGTGCGGGCGGAACGGGCCCTGGAGGCCGCACGATCCGGTGACGAAGTGCCCTACTGGGCGCGGTTCTTCGACGAGGCGCAGCTTGCGGACGAGTTCGGGCACGCGCATCGGGACCTGCAGCAGTTCCGTGCGGCGGCGCAGCATGCGGAGCGGTCGCTGCAGTTGCGTGCGCCTGCGTATGCCCGTAGTCGGCTGTTCTGCCGGGTTGTTCTTGCCTCCGCCCGCCTGGGCCTGGGAGAGCTTGATCAGGCGTGTGCGTTGGGGGCGGAGGCGGCGGGGGCTGCGGCTGAGATGCGGTCGGTGCGGGCGGTTGAGTATGTGCGGGAGTTTGAGCGGCGGTTGGAGCCCTATAAGGATGCTGCGCCTGTGCGGGGGTATCGCGACAAGGTCGCGGCACTGGGGTAACTATTCGCCGTAACTCCGCATGTTGCGTGTTGTGGTGCGGGCTCGCCGTGGTTGATCGCGCCCACGCGGCGGAGCCGCAAATCGACACAGCCCCGCGCCCCTTTGGGGGCGCGGTTGCTCACGCCGCCTGTTTGACCGTGCTGCTGGGCGGGTCTGCCCTGTGCATCGAGCCCGCTGCTCCCAGGTCCGTAAGGATGGCTGTCGAGGCCCTGTGGGCGGAGTGCAGGGCGCCCTGGACCGTGCTCGTGTCGCGGTGGTCGCCGCATACGTAAAGGCCCGCCAACAGCCTTACCGGGCGCCGCAGGTCGTGCGGTGGGCGCATCGCCGGGACCGCCTCGGGGGTGTGGTGGACGGTGAGGGTTTCCCAGCGGGTGGTTGAGGTGCCGTAGAGGCGGGAGAGGTGCATGCGTACGGCGGTGTCCAGTTCCGGTGGGGGTGGGCCGAGGACCGTGGAGGAGATGAGGGCGCGGCCTGCGGGGGCCCGGCTGGGGTCCACTGCGCTGACGACCGCCGTGTGGGCGACCGGGCCGCCGCGGTCGGCGTCCAGGAGGAGGGAGGCACCCGTGGTCGGGGGCTCGTCCGTGGTGTGGTGAAGGACCGTCAGGGGGTGGAAGTCCGGTACGCGTAGGCCGGGGAGCAGGTCGGCTGCGGCGCGTGCGTCGGTCGCGAGGAGTACGGCGCGGCAGCGAATCTCGCCGTGTTCGGCGGTCGTGACCGCGCTGGTCGAGACCGAGGTGACGCGGACGCCCGTGTGGACCGTGCCCGGCGGCAGCGCTCGTGCGAGCAGCTCCGGGAGCATCTCGGCGCCACCCTCCGGCAGGCACAGGCGTCCGCAGGCGAAGGCGCGCAGGGCGAGGTCGGCGCACCGGCTGGACGTGGTCAGTTCCGGGTCGCAGAGCAGGGCGGCCAGCAGCGGGCGCAGGAAGCTGTCGATCGTGCGGGCGGGGACACCGCGGGCCCTGAGGGCCTCAGCGGCAGGCAACTCTGGGCGGGACAGCAGGCGTTCGATGGGGATCGTGGCGAGCCGGGCCAGGGCGGTGCCGAGGCGGGCCTGGTCCACGGCGGTGCCGAGCGGGGCGGTGGTCCTGGGGACGCTCTTGGTGGGGGCGCTCGCCAGGGCGCGTACTGCATGGAGTGCGCCCCATGCGCCCCCCGCGGCCGCCGGGGCGCCCGCGCGATGGTGGCGTCCGTCGCTGTGCAACAGGACGCCGGGCGCGAACGGGCGCAGCGCGAGCGCGTCCAGCCCGGGGGTCAGCCGCAGCTCGGGATACGCCGTGGACAGCAGCTGGCCGATCCGGTCTAGCCGGAACCCGTCGACCTTCTCCGTCGACATGCGGCCCCCCACGCAAGGGGCGGCCTCCAGGACCGCGGTCGTCACTCCTGCGCTGGTCAGCCGATGCGCCGCGGAGAGTCCGGCAACCCCGGCTCCCACGATCACGACGTCCGCCTGGTAAGCGGGCTCAAGCACGTGCCCCTCCTCGAGGTTGCGCGGCCGGTGGAGACGTCATGCCCCCAACTGGCTCCAGGGATACCCGAGTTCGGGTCGAGGTTAGGGCCGTGATCGGTCAAGAACAGTCGCGCATGAACAGAGCACGGTCGCACGGCGGTCGCATACGGTCGCGCCTTCGTTGTTGCGCCTCCGGAGCGCCTCAGCCCTGCGCCTGGGCAAGCGCGGCCTTCAACGCCCCTTCGATGTCCGGGAACGCGAACGTGAAGCCGGACTTCAGCAGCCGCCGGGGCAGCACCCGCGCGCTGCCCAGCACATCCCCGGCCATCTCGCCGAGCACGGTCCGCAGGACGGGCGCGGGAACGGCGAACAGCGTCGGCCGGTGCAGCACGCGCCCCATCGCCGCGGTGATCTCACGGTTCGTCAGCGGGGTCGGGGCGGTGAGGTTGAACGGCCCGGACAGGCCGTCGGTGTCGATGAGATGGCGGATCGCGGCCACCTCGTCGTGCAGCGCAATGTACGACCAGTACTGACGGCCGTCGCCCATGCGGCCCCCGAGGCCCGCCCTGAACAGCGGGAACAGCCGCCCCCAGGCGCCACCGCCGCGGGCCACCACCAGCCCCGTCCGGGTGAACACGGTCCGTACGCCCGCCTCCTGTGCGGGGGCCGCGGCGCCCTCCCACTCCACGCACAGCTCCGGCAGGAACCCGGTCCCGGGCGGAGCGCTCTCGTCGACCGCCCGGTCGCCGGTCTCGCCGTAGTAGCCCATCGCGCTGCCGTTCACGAACACCCGCGGCTTCTCGTCCAGTGCGGCGATCGCCCCGGCCAGCGCCGCGGTGCCGAGCACCCGGCTGCGCCGGATCTGCGTCTTGTACGCGTCCGTCCAGCGGCGGTCGCCCACGCCGGCGCCCGCGAAGTTGACCACGACGTCGCACCCGGCGAGAACGGCCGCATCCACCCGCCCGCCCTCCGGGTCCCAGCGGACCTCGTCCTTCGCCCGGGGCGCCCGGCGCACCAGCCGCACCACCTCGTGCCCGTCGGCGGTCAGGGACCGCACCAGGGCGCCACCGATGAGCCCGGAGGCACCGGCCACCGCGATTCGGGAACGTTCCATGGGCCCATTCTGCTCGGGGGACTCATAAGGTGGCCGTCATGCCGGTTCCGTTCATACGCCACGCAACCCTCGACGACGAGGAGACGCTGGGGCGCCTCGACCGTGTCACCTGGTCCCCCCTGCACTCCGTGCAGCCGCGCCCCCAACCGCCGTACGAGCCCTTCTACAACGAGCGGTTCGGGCCCCGGGACCATCTGGTCGCAGAGTCCGACGGGGAGGTCGTCGGTTACATCCGGCTGGCCCATCCGACCCCGCTCGTCTGCAACGCCCACGTCCGGCAGATCCAGGGGCTCGTCGTCGCCGAGCACGCGCGGGGCGCCGGCGTCGGGCGGGCACTGCTGCGGGCGGTGCGCCAGGAGGCCCGCCGTCAGGGCGCGCGCCGGCTCACGCTGCGCGTCCTCGGCCACAACACCCCGGCCCGCAAGCTCTACGAGGCCGAGGGGTTCGTCGTCGAGGGGATCCTGCCCGGAGAGTTCCTGCTGGAGGGCGAGTACGTCGACGACGTGCTCATGGGGTGCAGTCTGTGACCCGGGTCAGGACGTGACCAGGTCGCCCGTGTCCACCGACGCCGTCGCGTTCGCCGCGCGCTCGGCGTCGGAGGCCACCTCCGCCGCCGTCAGGACATATCCCGTCTCGTTGTCGGACGTCGAGCGGGCGAAGACCACGCCGTAGACGCGGCCGTCGGTCGTCAGCAGCGGCCCGCCGGAGTTGCCGGGGCGGACGGTCGAGCGGATCGAGTAGATCTCGCGGGTCACCGTGGCGTCGCTGTAGATGTTCTGGCCGGTTGCCCGCACCCGGTTGGCGACCGTCGCCGCCTGGAGGTCGAGGTCGCCGTCCTGCGGATAGCCGGCCACGACGGCGGAGTCGCCGCGCGCGGCGCCGTCGTCGAACTTCAGGACCGGCGCGCCCAGCCCGGGCACATACAGAACCGCCACGTCCTTGTCGGGGTCGAAGAGCACCACCCGTGCCTCGTACGACCGCCCCACCCCGCCGATCCGCACGCTCGGGTCGTCGATGCCTGCCACCACGTGCGCGTTGGTCATCACATGGTCGCGCGCGTACACGAACCCGCTGCCCTCGCGCCCCTGGGTGCCGGAGACGCCCTCGATCTTCACCGTGCTGCGCTTGGCCGCGTCGGTGGCGCTCGCCGTGACGCTGTCGCCGGTGGGCTTGGCGACCTCGGCCGTCGACTCGTTCTCGAACGGGTTGAACACCTGCGGGAAGCCCGCCTGAGTGAGCGCCGAGGTGGCCCGGGAGAACCAGGTGGGGGTGGTGTCCGGCATGGCGTCCTGCACGGCACCGAGCAGCGCCGAGTCCCGGATCGCGGTCGTGAGCAGCGGCGACGAGGAAGCGCCCAGGACGCTCGCGGCGACCCAGGCCACGATCAGCACGGCGACCGAGTTGGCCGCGGCCCCGCCCACCCCGTCGGCCACCCTGAGCGGCCCCCGGTCCAGCTCCCGGCGCAGCCTGAGCGCGAGCCGCCCCGCCAGCTCGTGCCCCACCACGGCCGGGAGCAGCACGGTCAGCACCGCGGTCACGGTCGCCCGGGTCGTGCCCGCTGTCACCAGGTCCATCATCCACGGCAGGATCCACACGCCGAGCACCGCGCCGCCGACGAACCCGGCGAGCGAGACACAGCCGGCCACCAGTCCGCGCCGGTAGCCCGATGCCGCGTAGGCCACGACCACCAGCAACAGCAGGATGTCGAGCAGGTCCACAGAGCCGCCTTTCTCTCAGACCTCTTAGTACGCGCGGGACGGGCCCAGTGATCAGACACGCGCGCGTGGAGCCCCGATCCGGCCACGCGTGCGTGCATGAGGAAAAACGCCCCGGACCAGGACGATGGTTCCACCGGGTGGCACAGCACACATCGCGGACGGAGCGGATCCGGCCGAGAGTGGGCACATGCGCGTCCGAAGATCGCGAGGACCACGGCACGCACGCGCCGCGCCCGCGCGGCGGAGCCGTACATCGACACAGCGCCGTGCCCCGGGCGTGCTGCTCGCCTGTCTGCCCGGACTGGCCGCAGCCCTCGGACTGGTCCTGTGCGCCGACGGCATCGCACACCACCCGGGCGCGAAGCCCCGGCCGCCCGTCGCGGCCCGCCCCGCCGCGCCGCACACCGCGGCCAGACCGCACATCGTGCCCCGGTCGGCCTGGCTGGACCCCCTTGCACGGCACGCCCAGCCGCCCCCGCGCTACGACGACAAGGTCGTCGCGGTCTTCGTCCACCACACCGACTCGCCGAACGGCTACGACTGCGCCGACGCACCCCGCATCATCCGCTACCTCTACGCGGGCCAGACCGGCACCCGCCAGTGGGACGACATCGGCTACAACTTCCTCGTCGACCGCTGCGGCACCATCTACGAGGGCCGCGCGGGCGGCGTCGACCGCCCCGTCACCGGCGCCCACACCCAGGGCTTCAACCACCGCACGACCGGCATCGCCGCCCTCGGCACCTTCACCGCGGGCGTCACCGTGCCGCAGGCCATGACGGATGCGATAGCCACGCTCGCCGCCTGGAAACTGGGGCCCGCCGACATCGACCCGCGCGCCGAGGTGCGCCTGGTCTCGAGCAACAGCCTCAGCCGCTACCGGTCCGGCACCACCGCCGCCCTCCCCGCCCTCGCCGCCCACAAGGACGCCTACATGACAAGCTGCCCCGGCCTGGCCCTCATCGCCCACCTCCCCGAAATCAGACAACTGGCGGCACGGCTGCAGGGCCGGACCCGCTCCTGACGACAAGGGCCGCCTGAAGCGGCTTTTTAGGGGCGCGAGGCTGTGACATATGCGGCTCCGCCGCGCGGGCGCGACCAGCCACGACGGAGCCGCAGACGAACGACGACCCATCGCCGCACTTCTAGCGGAGCGCCCTGCGCCCGAGATACGCCCCCAGCGCCCGCTGCAGCACCTTGCCCTGGTTGCCCACCGGCAGTTTCCACTCCCCGAGGTACTCCACCGCCCGGCCGCCCGCGCCCGTCTTGAAACGGAGCCGGTTCAGCATCCGGTCCTCGCTCAGGACAGGGGTGACGGAGCGCAGGTCGTACGTCTCGGCCCCCGCCGCCCGCGCGTCGCACAGCATCCGCCACAACAGCGCGCTGCTGGGCCGCAGTTCACGCCCCCGGCGGCCGGACGCGGCGTAGGAGTGCCAGGCGCGCGAGCCGACGTTGATCATGAGCGCCGCGGAGAGCACCTCGCCGTCGTACTCGGCGAGATACAGCCGCAGCCGGTCGTCGTCCTCGGCGTTCAGTGCCTTCCACATGCGCCGGAAGTAGTCGAGCGGGCGGGCCTTGAAGCCGTCGCGGGCGGCGGTCGCCGTGTACAGACGGTGGAACTCGGGCAGATCGGCGGCCCCAGCCCAGCCGACGCGTACGCCCGCCAACTCGGACGTTCGCAGGCCCCGTTCCCAGTGCGGTGCCAGCGCCACGCGCAGCTCGTCCACCGAGCGTCCCGCGAGCGGTATGTGGCAGCCGTAGCGCGGCTGACCCAGCCCGAAGCCGCTGCCCTCGTCCTCCTCGCACCGCCGCCACCCGAGCCGCCCCAGCCGCTCCGCCACATCCAGCGCGTACCCGTCGAGGCCGTCCGCCGGCAGATCGTGCAGATGGCGTACGTCGGGGTCCGCGATGCCCGCCGCGACACCGGCCGCCTCCCAGTGGCGTACGACAAGGGGCGGTCCGATCCGGAGCGAGAACGCCCCCCGCTCCTCGACATGGGCGACGAGCGGGTCCAGCAGGCGTTCCAGACGCGGGTTGTGCCAGTCGATCGCGGGCCCGTCGGGGAGATAGGCGAGGCAGCGCCGGGTGCCGGGCAGCGGCCGGTACAGCACGAGGGCCGCGGCGGCCATCGTCCTGCCCTCGAACCAAGCGACGCTCTCCGCCTGCCAGTCGGGCTTCACATCGCCCCACTCGGGGATCTGGAGGTGGCTCGCGTCGGGGTTCTGCCGCAGATGGGCAAGGTGTTCCTCGCGCGTGATCTCCCTTACGTACGGGCTGGTCATGGCCTCACAGGTTTCTCTCAGCCGCCTCACGGATCCTCCCGAGGCGCTCTCCCTATCGTCATGCACACGCACTGACTGGAGGTGGGGAAGAAGTGAACAGTCACAACAACACCACGCACAAGACCGAGGGCCGAGCCCGGACCACCCACGGCCCCTGGGCGGCGCTCTGCGCGGCCGTGGCCGTCGTCCTGGGCCCGGCCGCCGTCACCGCGTCGGCGCTCGACCAGGCCAACGCCGCCCCGCTGCACCACGCGGTGAGGGCCGACCGGACGCAGGCGTACATCCCCTCGGACCAGACCCGGCGCCGGACGGCCTGACCCTCAGCCCGGGTCGCCGCCCACCAGCCCCAGGAACTGCTCCCCGGACGGGTCGACATCCACTCCGAGCCCGTTCATGAGGCCCGCCAGCATGACGTAGTAGCCGGTCGTGGTGACGATCTCGACCACCTGCCGGTTCGTGAAGCAGGCGCGGAGAGCCTCCAGCGTGGTCTCGGACAGGGTGTGCCGGGACACCAACTCGAAGGCCGCAGTCACCGCCGCCGACTCCGGCCCGTCGAACTCCCGCCCGTCGGCCCGCCGTTCGGCGATCGCTGTCAGCTGCTCGGGCGTCACCCCCGCGTTCAGCGCGATCGGGTGGTGCTGGGCGGACTCGTACGCGCACTGCGTGGCGGTCGCGACCGTCATCACGACCAGCTCGCGCAACCGGACCGAAAGCGTCGACTCGCGCAGCACGGCCAGGCCCAGTTCGATCGTCGGGCCCGTCAGCGGCGGGGAGTGCGCGAGCATGCGGAAGGCGTTGAGCGGCACGGGCAGCCGGGCGACGGCGTCGGACGGCCGCTCCGGGTACGGGATTCGAGCCATGGTCCCCCTCATCGAACCGGTGGTTCTGCCGAACCGGTGAAACGTCACTCCCGGAATCGCTCCCACAGCTTGGGGTAGCGCTCCGCCAGCACCCGCTCGTTCTCGAAGTCCAGCGGTGTGCCCTCCGGCTCGGAGGGCGCGGCCGGGATGCCCAGGTCGGGGGCGACGGTCCCGGTGAGCTGCTCGTAGGCCTCGTCCGCCGTGTAACCCAGCTCCTCCCCGTCCCCGTCGATCTCCTCGTCGAAGTCGTCCAGGAGGTCGGCGAGCGAGTCGGGGTTGTGCACGGCCCCCTCGTACACCTCGCGCCCCTGCCCGATCAGCCAGCACCGGAAGAAGTCGAACGCATCGTCGCTCGCCCCGTCGAGCAGCACCCAGGCGGCACCCCACAGATCCCAGCTGTAGGCCCGGTTGTAGCGGGACTCGAAGTGACGGGCGAAGTCCAGGACCGTCTCCGGATCGAGCTCCAGAAGCCGCTCCACCAGCAGGTCCGCCTGCTCCTCGGGGTCGCCCTCGGCGGCCTCGCGGGCGGCGTCCACCAGCTCCCAGAACTCCGACTCTTCCATCACGGGTCCAGCATCGGCCCTGGGCGGGTGGGGCGCACGTGGAGTGCGGCGGATTACTGCATTATTCCGGGGACCGCCCCCGGACCCCCAGCAGAAAAGCAGGTCAGTTGAGGCGGACGACGCGGACATCGAGTGGCGAACCTGAGCATTACGCCCCGTACAGCCGGCCCAGCCGTACCGCATCGTCGGCGAAGCGGGCCCGCAGGCTGTCCGGCGCGAGTACCTCCACCTCCGGACCGAGCCCCGCGAGCTGCCCATGGGCGACCTCCTCGGACTCCACGGGGAGCGTCACCGTCAGCCAACCGCCCTCGTCCGGGGGGTCCGCGGCCGCCAGCGCCTCCCGGGCGGAGGCGGGATCGACGGCGTACGGCAGTCTCCGCGCCCCGGCCGCCGACAGCCGCACGACGACCTCGGCCCGCAGGATCGACCGCGCGAACTGCTCGGCCTGTTCCTCCCAGAAGCCGGGAAGGTCGAACTCCTCGTCGCGTACGAAACGCTCCTCGGAGGCAGCCACCGCCGTGAACCGGTCGATCCGGTAGACGCGGAACGGCCCGTGGCCCTCCGCCACCCGCGCACACACGTACCAGACGCCCGCCTTGAGCACGAGGCCGTACGGCTCCAGCTCCCGCTCCACCTCGGCCTCCCGGCTCCGGTAGCGCGCGGTGATCCGGCGGTCGTCCCACACCGCGTCGGCCACGGCGGGCAGCAGCTCGGGTGCCTTCGACTCCGTGAACCAGTTCGGTGCGTCCAGGTGGAAGCGCTGCGCGGCGGTCCTGGAGGCGTCGCGAAGGGAGGGGAGCAGGGCCGCCGACACCTTCAGCCGGGCCGCCGAGGCCGCGTCCTCCAGCCCCATCTCCCGCAGCGCCCCCGGCACACCGGACAGGAACAGCGCCTCGGCCTCACTGCGCGCGAGCCCGGTCAGCCGGGTGCGATAGCCGCCGATGAGCCGGTACCCGCCGGCCCGGCCCCGGTCCGCGTACACCGGAACCCCGGCCTCCGACAGCGCCTGCGCATCCCGGGTGACGGTCCGCTCGGACACCTCGAGCTCCCGCGCCAGCTCGGCGGCGGTCATGGAGGGCCGGGACTGCAGGAGCAGCACCATTTTGATGAGGCGGGCGGCACGCATGCCCACCATGATGCGTTGCGCTCCGCGGGTCGGTACGTGTTTGTCTGCGGGTGAGTGGGGGCTTGTCGCGCCCACGCGGCGGAGCCGCCTATCGATACGACCCCGCGCCCCTAAAAGACAGGGCGCGGGGAACTGCGCGACAAGCCACATCGGGCCCGCGGCCGAATTACAACCCGTACTGCTCCCGGGCCTCCTTCACGGCCGTCGCCTTGACCTCGCCGCGGCGGGCCAGCTGGGCCAGGGCCGCCACGACGATCGACTGGGCGTCGACGCCGAAGTGGCGGCGGGCCGCCTCGCGGGTGTCCGAGAGGCCGAAGCCGTCGGCGCCGAGCGAGGAGTAGTCCTGGTCCACCCACTGTGCGATCTGGTCCGGGACCTGCCGCATGTAGTCGGAGACGGCCAGCACCGGGCCCTCGGCGCCGTGCAGCGCCTGGCGGACGTACGGGACGCGCTCCTCGCCGCGCAGGAGGGCCGCGTCGGCCTCCAGCGCGTCGCGGCGCAGCTCCGTCCAGGAGGTCGCCGACCAGACGTCGGCCGCGATGCCCCACTCCTCCGCGAGCAGCTTCTGCGCCTCGAGCACCCAGTGGATCGCCGTACCGGAACCCAGCAGCTGGATGCGCGGCGCGTTGGCCACCGGCGAAAGCCCCGCCGACTCCGCCGTGTTGAAGCGGTACAGGCCCTTGACGATGCCCTCGTCGATGCCGAGCCCGGCCGGCTTCGCGGGCTGCGGCAGCGGCTCGTTGTAGACGGTGAGGTAGTAGAAGACGTTCGGGTCCTCGCCCGGCGCCGCCTCGCCGTACATCCGGCGCAGACCGTCCTTGACGATCGTCGCCACCTCGTACGCGAATGCCGGGTCGTACGTCAGCGCAGCCGGGTTGGTCGCGGCGATCACCGGGGAGTGGCCGTCCGCGTGCTGCAGGCCCTCGCCCGTCAGCGTCGTACGGCCCGCCGTCGCGCCGACCAGGAAGCCGCGGCCGAGCTGGTCGCCGAGCTGCCACATCTGGTCGGCCGTGCGCTGCCAGCCGAACATCGAGTAGAAGATGTAGAACGGGATCATCGCTTCGCCGTGCGTGGAGTACGCGGTGGACGCGGCGATGAAGTCGGCCATCGAACCGGCCTCGGTGATCCCCTCGTTGAGGATCTGGCCGTTCTTGGCCTCCTTGTAGTACATCAGCTGGTCGCGGTCGACCGGCTCGTACGTCTGGCCCTTGGGGGAGTAGATCCCGAGGGACGGGAAGAGCGACTCCATGCCGAAGGTGCGCGCCTCGTCGGGGACGATCGGCACCCAGCGCTTGCCGGTCTCCTTGTCGCGGACCAGGTCCTTGATCAGGCGGACGAAGGCCATGGTGGTGGCCACGTTCTGCGTGCCGGAGCCCTTGTCGAAGGAGGCGAAGGCCTTCTCGGCGGGGGAGGGGAGGGGTGCGAGCGCGTGCGCACGGCGGGCCGGGGCCGGGCCGCCGAGGGCGGCGCGGCGCTCCTGGAGGTAACGGACCTCGGGGGAGTCGGCGCCCGGGTGGCCGTAGGGCACCTGGCCGTCGACGAACTGGCTGTCCGAGATGGGGAGTTCGAGAAGATCACGCATCTTCTTGAACTCGTCCACCGTCAGCTTCTTCATCTGGTGGTTGGCGTTCTTCGACGCGAAGCCCTCACCGAGCGTGAAGCCCTTGACGGTCTGGGCCAGGATGACGGTCGGGGCGCCCTTGTGGTCGAGCGCGGCCTTGTAGGCGGCGTAGACCTTGCGGGCCTCGTGGCCACCGCGCGAGAGGTGGAAGCACTCGAGGATCTTGTCGTCGCTCAGCAGCTTCGCCATCTCGACGAGCTCCGGGTCCTTGCCGAAGAAGTCCTCGCGGATGTAGGCCGCGTCGCGCGTCTGGTACGTCTGCACCTGGGCGTCCGGTACCTCGCGGAGCCGGCGTACGAGCGCGCCGGTCGTGTCGAGCGCGAACAGCTCGTCCCACGCCGTACCCCAGAGGGTCTTCACGACGTTCCAGCCCGCACCGCGGAACTGGGCCTCCAGCTCCTGCACGATCTTGAAGTTCGCGCGGACCGGGCCGTCGAGGCGCTGCAGGTTGCAGTTGATGACGAAGGTGAGGTTGTCCAGGCCCTCGCGGCTGGCGAGTGCGAGTGCAGCCGTCGACTCGGGCTCGTCCATCTCGCCGTCGCCGAGGAACGCCCACACGTGGGACGAGGAGACGTCCTTGATGCCGCGTGCCGTCAGATAGCGGTTGAAGCGGGCCTGGTAGATCGCCGACAGCGGGCCGAGGCCCATGGAGACGGTCGGGAACTCCCAGAGCCAGGGCAGGCGCCGCGGGTGCGGGTACGACGGCAGGCCGTTGCCACCGGCCTCCTGGCGGAAGTTGTCGAGGTGTGCCTCGGTCAGACGGCCGTCGAGGAAGGCGCGGGCGTAGATGCCGGGGGAGGCGTGGCCCTGGATGTAGAGCTGGTCGCCCGAGCCGTCGGCCTCCTTGCCCTTGAAGAAGTGGTTGAAGCCGGTCTCGTACAGCCAGGCCGCGGAGGCGAAGGTGGCGATGTGGCCGCCGACGCCGTGTTTGCTGCCCCGGGACACCATCGCGGCCGCGTTCCAGCGGTTCCACGCGGTGATCCGGGACTCCATCTCCTCGTCACCGGGCACACCCGGCTCGGCGGCGGTGGGGATGGTGTTGACGTAGTCGGTCTCGAGGAGCTTGGGCAGCGCGATGCCGTTGCCCTCCGCGCGCTCCAGCGTGCGGCGCATCAGATACGCGGCACGGTGCGGGCCCGCCGCCTTGGCGACCGCGTCCAGAGAGGCCTGCCATTCGGCGGTCTCCTCGGGGTCCCGGTCGGGGAGCTGGTCGAGCTCGCTCGGCTGGATGGCGTTGGGGTCGGTCATGTCGCCGCCTTCCTCAGTCGAAGGGGGTTCCCTCATCGGTTAAGGGTTCGGGGGTGCCCTTGGTCTTTGGCAGGACAGGGCGAGGGCCCTGGTGCTGTGACACTTTGCGGCTACCGCCGCGGGCCCGCCGGTGACTCTAACTCCCTGATCGATGATCGATCAAAGGGTTGCAGGCAAAACTTCTCGATTACGAGAAAGTAGGCACGGGGTGCCTTTCGGACGGGCACCCGGTGCCGCGAATTTCGGGGATTTCTGCAGGTGAGCGCAGTGATGCTCGGCTGTGTCACGCCCGCGGCGCGCACCCCAGCACATGCGCCTTCACCAGTTCCGCGATCCTCGGGTCACGCCTCCGGAAGGCCTGGACGAGCTCCTCGTGCTCCTCCGCGTACGACTGCTGCACCGTCCCCAGCCAGCGGATCGACAGTGCCGTGAACACCTCGATGCCCAGGCCCTCCCAGGTGTGCAGCAGCACGGAGTTGCCCGCGGCGCGCACCAGTTCACGGTGGAAGGCGACCGTGTGCCGCACCTGGCCCGTGCCGTCGGCGTTGCGGTCCGCGTCGTAGAGGGCGACGACGTGCGGTTCCAGGGCCGAGCAGTCCTGTGCCAGCTTCTCCGCGGCCAGCTCCGCCGCGATCGCCTCCAGGCCGGCCCGCACCGGGTAGCTCTCCTCCAGGTCGGCCGCCGTCAGGTTCCGTACCCGTACGCCCTTGTTCGGCGCCGACTCGATCAGCCGCAGCGACTCCAGCTCGCGCAGCGCCTCCCGCACCGGCGTCTGGCTGACCTCCAGCTCGGTCGCGATACGGCGCTCCACGATCCGCTCGCCCGGCTTCCAGCGCCCGCTGACGATCCCCTCCACGATGTGCTCGCGGATCTGCTCGCGCAGCGAGTGGACGACGGGCGCGGTCATGAGGGCTCCTTAGGGAGGGGCCGCCCATCGGCCCCTGGGGCGTTTGACGTTTAGACAATAAGGCCGCGGGCGCCTTCGAGAGGGGCGCACGGGGGCGCTTTCGTGCAGGTGAGACGAGACTTACACGCCGTACAGAGCGTCGCTGCTGTAAAGACCCGTACCGGGCCGGACCCGGAGTCGTCACCACCGTGTCACCGGCAGAACCCCCGGGCCGCCGATGCCGTGGCGGTGGGCAAGGGGCATCCGAGCGGGGCGCCCCCGCACCATCAGGGGGACGGCATGAACACAGGGGAACGGCGCAGCAGGCTCGGATGGATCGTCGCGGCGGCGGCCGCGGCCGCGGTCATCGGCGTGACGGGGTGCCGGCAGATGCCCACGGCGGCATCGGACGCGCCCACCAGGGCGCCGGCCGGCGAGCCGTCCGGGAGCAGCGGCACGGAGCTCCAGGGCATGGCGGGTTCGCTCGCGTCCGCGAAGCAACCCGCCGGACCCGGCGGGGCCTGCGTCTTCGTCAAGCCCGACGGGGCACAGAAGTTCGGGCACGTCGGCTGGGGCTTCCGGGCCACGGGCACCGACCAGTGGGTCTACGGCGCCGTGGAGAACCCCACCAACAAGCTCTACACCCCGCCCGGCGGCTACATCGGCGCCTGGCACGCGAAGGGGACGTACGCCCGCATGCTCAGCGAGATGTCCCGGGACGCCCACTACCCCGGCAAGTCCAGCCATCCGTACAGCCGTTACCGCTGCGTCTCCTCCTCGACCAGTGACGTGAACAGCGCCTGGGCGATGATCCGGACCGTCGAGAGCCGCGGCTTCCTCGTCGGCTTCGACCGCAGGACCGGTGAACTCACCTCCCGGGACTGCCTCGACGCCACCTACGACGTCCTGCACGCCTACCGGACGCGGCATCTGACGTACGCACCGCATCTGGACGTCCCCAACGTGTGGGTCGAGACCCTGTGGGACTGGAGCGATCACACGCTGACGCCCCGGTAGAACGGCGACGCCCCCGTCCGGAGAGTCCGGACGGGGGCGCGCCTTACGAGCCTTACAGGCCGAGCTCGACCTCGAACTCGCCCGCCTCCAGGATCGCCTTGACCGCGGTCAGGTAACGGGCCGCGTCGGCGCCGTCCACCAGACGGTGGTCGTAGGAGAGGGTCAGGTAGGTCATGTCGCGGACGCCGATGACCGTGCCCTCCTCGGTCTCGATGACGGCCGGACGCTTGACCGTGGCACCGATGCCGAGGATCGCGACCTGGCCCGGCGGCACGATGATCGTGTCGAAGAGCGCACCGCGCGAACCGGTGTTGGAGATGGTGAAGGTCGCGCCGGACAGCTCGTCGGGCGTGATCTTGTTCGCGCGGACCTTGCCGGCCAGGTCGGCCGTGGCCTTGGCGATACCGGCGATGTTGAGGTCACCGGCGTGCTTGATGACCGGGGTCATCAGGCCCTTCTCGGAGTCCACCGCGATACCGATGTTCTCGGTGTCGAAGTAGGTGATCGTGCCCTCGGCCTCGTTGATCTTGGCGTTGATGGGCGCGTGCGCCTTCAGCGCCTGGGCCGCGGCCTTGACGAAGAACGGCATCGGGGAGAGCTTGACGCCCTCGCGGGCCGCGAACGCGTCCTTGGCCCGGGCGCGCAGCTTCATCAGACGCGTGACGTCGACCTCGACGACCGAGGACAGCTGGGCCTGCTCGTGCAGCGCCTTGACCATGTTGTCGCCGATGACCTTGCGGATGCGCGGCATCTTGACGGTCTGGCCACGCAGCGGCGAGGCCTCCAGGCTCGGGGCCTTCTTGGCGGCCGGAGCGGCGGCGGCAGCGGGGGCCGGAGCAGCGGCGGCGGCCTTCGCGGCCTCGGCGGCGGCGATGACGTCCTGCTTGCGGATACGGCCGCCGACGCCGGTGCCCTTGACGCCGGCCAGGTCGACGCCGTTCTCGGCGGCGAGCTTGCGCACCAGCGGGGTGACGTAGGCACCCTCGTCGGTGGCAGCCGCGGCGGGCGCGGGCGCAGCCGGGGTCACCGGAGCCGGAGCGGCCGGCGCGGGCGCCGGAGCGGCCGGGGCCGGAGCAGCGGCGACCGGGGCGGGCGCGGGAGCCGGAGCGGCAGGGGCCGGGGCGGGGGCCGGCGGAGCCACCGGGGCGGCCGGGGCCGGAGCCGGGGCAGCGGCGGCGGGCGCCGGAGCCGGAGCCGGAGCGGCCGGAGCCGGGGCAGCCGCCGGAGCGGCACCCGGGGCGCCGATGACGGCGAGCTTGGCGCCGACCTCGGCGGTCTCGTCCTCGCCGACCGTGATCTCGAGCAGCACACCGGAGGTGGGCGCCGGGATCTCGGTGTCGACCTTGTCCGTGGAGACCTCGAGCAGCGGCTCGTCGGCCTCGACGGAGTCGCCGACCGACTTCAGCCAGCGGGTGACGGTGCCCTCGGTGACGGACTCGCCGAGCGCGGGCAGGACGACGTCCGTGCCCTCGGCGGAGCCGGCGCCGGCGGCGGCCTCGGGGGTGGGAGCAGGGGCGGGTGCGGCCTGCTCGGTGGAGGGCTGGGCGGCCGGCGCCGGGGCGGGGGCCTCGGCAGCGGCGGGGGCCGGGGCGGCAGCGGGTGCGCCCGTGCCGTCGTCGATGACGGCCAGCTCGGCGCCGACCTCAACGGTCTCGTCCTCGGCGACCTTGATGGACGCCAGGACACCGGCAGCAGGGGAGGGGATCTCGGTGTCGACCTTGTCGGTCGAGACCTCGAGCAGTGGCTCGTCGGCCTCGACGCGCTCGCCCTCGGCCTTCAGCCAGCGAGTGACAGTGCCCTCGGTGACGCTCTCGCCGAGCGCCGGAAGGGTTACGGAAACCGCCATGGTTTCGGTTGCTCCTTACGGAAAGTGCGGAAGTCTGTGTCGTCGCTTCGTCGACCGAGGGATCAGTCGTGCGAGTGAAGGGGCTTGCCGGCCAGAGCCAGGTGGGCCTCGCCCATCGCCTCGTTCTGGGTCGGGTGGGCGTGGATGAGCTGGGCGACCTCGGCGGGCAGCGCTTCCCAGTTGTAGATCAGCTGGGCCTCGCCGACCTGCTCGCCCATGCGGTCGCCGACCATGTGGACGCCGACCACGGCACCGTCCTTCACCTGGACGAGCTTGATCTCGCCCGAGGTGTTCAGGATCTTGCTCTTGCCGTTGCCCGCGAGGTTGTACTTCAGAGCGACGACCTTGTCCGCACCGTAGATCTCCTTGGCCTTGGCCTCGGTGATGCCCACGGAGGCGACCTCGGGGTGGCAGTACGTCACCCGCGGCACACCGTCGTAGTCGATCGGGACGGTCTTGAGACCGGCCAGACGCTCCGCCACCAGGATGCCCTCGGCGAAGCCGACGTGCGCGAGCTGGAGCGTCGGGACCAGGTCACCGACGGCGGAGATGGTCGGGACGTTCGTCCGCATGTACTCGTCGACCAGGACGTAGCCGCGGTCCATCGCGACGCCCTGCTCCTCGTAACCGAGACCGGCGGAGACCGGGCCGCGGCCCACCGCGACCAGCAGGATCTCGGCCTCGAACTCCTTGCCGTCGGCCAGGGTGACCTTGACGCCGTCGGCGGTGTACTCGGCCTTCGAGAAGAAGGTGCCCAGGTTGAACTTGATGCCGCGCTTGCGGAACGCGCGCTCAAGAAGCTTGGAGGAGTTCTCGTCCTCGACCGGGACGAGGTGCTTGAGGCCCTCGATGACGGTGATGTCGGAGCCGAAGGACTTCCAGGCGGAGGCGAACTCGACACCGATGACGCCGCCGCCGAGCACGATCGCCGACTTCGGCACGCGGTCCAGGACGAGGGCGTGGTCCGAGGAGATGATGCGGTTGCCGTCGATCTCCAGGCCCGGCAGCGACTTCGGCACGGAGCCGGTCGCGAGAAGCACGTGGCGGCCCTGGACGCGCCGGCCGTTCACGTCGACGGAGGTGGGGGAGGAGAGCCGGCCCTCACCCTCGATGTACGTCACCTTGCGGGACGCGATGAGACCCTGCAGACCCTTGTACAGGCCGGAGATCACGCCGTCCTTGTACTTGTGGACAGCCGCTACGTCGATGCCCTCGAAGGTGGCCTTGACGCCGAACTGCTCGCTCTCGCGGGCCTGGTCGGCGATCTCGCCCGCGTGCAGCAGGGCCTTGGTGGGGATGCACCCCCGGTGCAGGCAGGTACCGCCGACCTTGTCCTTCTCGATCAGGGCGACGTCCAGGCCCAGCTGCGCCCCGCGCAGCGCCGCGGCGTAACCACCGCTACCACCGCCGAGGATCACTAGGTCGAAAACGGTGCTGGCGTCGTTCGCCACGTCACGTCCTCCATGCATGTGCGCCACGCCGGTCGTCCGTGACCGGTCGGCGGCTGGTGTCCGGCCGCTCTTTCTTCGGCCCTGTGATGGGGGCCCTGTCCTGCCGTGCCCCATCTTCGCACTTGTCGGGGGGCAACGAGACGCCGGGCCGGTGTGTGAGACGTCCCACGTTCAGTTGAGCGCAGGGATGAGGCGCATGAACAAGGGGGCTCCGCCCTACCCGCGCGCGGAGCCCCTCTTGTTCACTCAGGTTCGCCTGGCGATCTCCGCGTCGGCCACCCCTGCTGACCTGCTTTTCTGCCGGGGGTCCGGGGGTTGTCCCACGGAATGATGCAGCGGAGCAACCTCACCCGAGGTCGCCGGCCGCGGTGAGCTCGGCCAGCCGCACCAGCGTCCGCACCGCCGTACCCGTACCGCCCTTCGGTGTGTAACCGAACGGTCCGCCCTCGTTGAAGGCCGGCCCGGCGATGTCGAGGTGCGCCCAGGTGATCCCCTCGCCCACGAACTCGCGCAGGAAGAGACCGGCGACCAGGCCGCCGCCCATCCGCTCGCCCATGTTCGCGATGTCGGCGGTGGGGGAGTCCATGCCCTTGCGCAGGTGCTCCGGCAGCGGCATCGGCCAGGCCGGCTCGCCGACCTCCTCGGCCGCCTCGTGCACCGCGGAGCGGAACGCGTCGTCGTTCGCCATGACCCCGAAGGTCCGGCTGCCCAGCGCCAGCACCATCGCGCCGGTCAGGGTCGCGACGTCCACGATCGCGTCCGGCTTCTCCTCGGAGGCGGCCCACAGCGCGTCCGCGAGGACCAGCCGGCCCTCGGCGTCGGTGTTGAGGACCTCGACCGTCTTGCCGCTGTACATGCGCAGCACGTCGCCGGGACGGGTCGCGGAACCCGACGGCATGTTCTCCGCCAGCGCCAGCCAGCCGGTGACATTGACCTCGAGACCCAGGCGTGCGACGGCGACCACGGCGGCGAAGACGGCCGCCGCACCGCTCATGTCGCACTTCATCGTCTCGTTGTGGCCGGCCGGCTTCAGCGAGATGCCGCCCGAGTCGTAGGTGATGCCCTTGCCGACGAGCGCAAGGTGCTTCTTCGCCTTCGCGGAGGTGTACGACAGCTTCACCAGCCGCGGGCCCGCCGCCGAGCCGACGCCGACACCGAGGATGCCGCCGTAGCCGCCCTTCTCCAGGGCCTTCACGTCGAGCACCTGCACCTTGATGCCGTGCTCCTTGGCCGCGGTCTGCGCGACGGCGGCGAACGCCTCCGGGTTGAGGTCGTTCGGCGGGGTGTTGATCAGGTCGCGGGCGCGGTTGAGCTCCTCGGCGACGGCGGTGGCGCGCTCGACGGCCGCCTTGTGCTCCTTGTCGCGGGGCTTGGCGCCCAGCAGGGAGGCCTCGGCGAGCGGCGCCTTGCCGTTCTTGTCCTTGGTGTCCTTGCCGCCCGCGTTGTTCTTGTAGGCGTCGAAGGAGTACGCGCCGAGCAGCACGCCCTCGCTGATCGCGCCGACGTCGGCGGCGTCCTCGACGGGCAGGGCGAAGGCGGCCTTCTTGGCGCCGGTGAGGGTGCGGGCCGCGGCACCGGCGGCCTTGCGCAGCGCCTCGCCGTCATAGCCGGAGTCCTTCTCGGGCTCCGCGCCCAGGCCCACCGCCACCACGAGCGGGGCCTTGAAACCGGACGGCGCCGGCAGCTTCGTCACCTCGCCCTCGGCGCCGGAGGCACCGAGGGTTTCCAGGACGCCGGCCAGCCTGCCGTCGTAGGCCTTGTCCACGGCCTCGGCGCCCGGTGCGACGACCGGGCCCTTCGCGCCCTTGGCCACACCGATCACGATCGCGTCGGCCCGAAGACCGGGCGCCGCGGCGGTGCTGAGAGTGAGAGCAGTCACGGTGGTGAATTCTCGCTTCCAATGTGAAGTTTCTGTGGTCGATCTGTGTGGGTCGACCGGGCCCGACAGCCGACCCTAGAACCGGCCTCAGGGTGCGGTCTCAGCGGGGCCTTCCCCGGTACGGCGAACACTCGGGATGAGCCTACGCGTGTGTGCGCGTTCACTCATTCCCCTGAGCGTGTGCACAGTGCCCGGCATCGGAGATCATCCGTGAGGAACACTTTCCCGCACTCTGGAGCCCGTTCGTTGAAACGTCCGATACGCCTGCTTGCCCTGCTCGCCCTGTTCGTGCTGACGGCAGGCTGCGCCGGCCCGCCCGACTCCGGGACGTCCGGCGGGCGTTGGCAGCCGCGCCCCGGCGTGGCCTGGCAGTGGCAGCTCAGCGGCCGCGTCGACACCTCCGTCGACGTGCCGGTCTACGACATCGACGGCTTCGACCAGCCGGAGGCGACGGTCTCCGCGCTGCACGGCAAGGGCCGCAAGGTCATCTGCTACCTCTCGACGGGCGCCTGGGAGGACTGGCGCCCCGACGCGAAGAAGTTCCCCAGGTCGGTGCTCGGCAAGGGCAACGGCTGGAAGGGCGAGCGCTGGCTCGACATACGTCGCACCGACGTACTGGAGCCGCTGATGGCGGCCCGCTTCGACATGTGCCGCAAGAAGGGCTTCGACGCGGTGGAGCCCGACAACATGGACGGCTACAAGAACACCACCGGCTTCCCGCTCAAGGCCGCCGACCAGCTCCGCTACAACCGCCTGATCGCGAAGCTGGCCCACGACCGCGGCATGGCGGTCGGCCTGAAGAACGACCTCGATCAAATCCCGCAGCTGGTGGGGGACTTCGACTTCGCGGTCAACGAACAGTGCGCCCAGTACGGCGAGTGCGCCGCCATGAAGCCCTTCATCAAGGCGGGCAAGGCCGTCTTCCACGTCGAGTACGAGCTGCCGACCAGCCGCTTCTGTGCACAGTCCCGCCGGCTGAAGCTCAGCTCGATGCTCAAAAAGTACGAACTGGGGGTGTGGCGCCGGGCGTGCTGACCCCGAGCCCGGTGACCGCCGTGCCCGCCAGCCGGTCGGCGAGGGAGCGGCGGGTGGGGGAGAAGACCGGCAGCGCGTTGAGCAGGAAGACGACGACGGCCAGCGCCCACACCAGCACCGACAGCACGAACTGCCCCTCGACCAGCAGGATGCAGGCGACGGCGTAGACGGCGATGTCGGCGGCCGTGGTGACGGCGGCGCGCACCGCGGCCCGGGTGGGGGCACTCGGGGTGACCCGCAGCCCGACCAGCCCCTTGCCGAGGGTCCGTCCGGCGAAGGCGAGGCAGCCCCACTGGTAGAGGAACGCCGCCACGATCAGCATCCCGAAGGCCTCCTCCACGTCGAGCACCGCCTTGTGCCACAGCGACAGTCCGAGGGTCTCCGAGGCGCCGACGACGTCGCCCTGCGAGGTCAGCAGGTCGAAGCCGCCATGGGTCGCGAGCTCGGGCACGTCGGTGACCAGCGCGGATATCCGGTGGAAGGTCAGGACGGCGAGCAGATACGCCAGTGTGAGCACCAGCGCGAAGTCGATGAACCAGGCCACGGCACGACGAAGCTTCGGCACGAACATCCCCCGATCACGATCACTTGTCCGTGTACGGCGGAAGAGACTACTGCCCCAGCGAGAGCACCAGGAGCGAAACCGTCGCAGCCGTCTCGGCAAGCCCCCCGAACACATCGCCGGTGACCCCTCCGAAGCGGCGCGTGCAGTGGCGGAGCAGGACTTCGGCCACGGCGAGGGCGACGACGACCGCGGCCGCCGCACGGATCAGGTCGTACGTCCCGACGAGCGCACCCCCGGCGGCGGCAGCCCCGGTGACTGCGACAGCCGCGACCACCGCCGCCCGTACCGGCACCACACCCGCGACCGCCGCCCCCAGCCCCTCGGGCCGGGCGGCCGGCACCCCCGTCCGTGCGGCCAGGGTGAGCGCCAGCCGGGCGGCCGTCGCCGAGACGACGGCTGCAAGCGCACCCCGGGCCCACGAGTCGCCGTACGCCTGAGCCAGCGCCGCCACCTGCGCCAGCAGCACGAGGACGAGCGTGATCACCCCGAACGGCCCGATGTCCGACTGCTTCATGATCCGCAGCGCGTCCTCGGCGGGTTTCCCGCTGCCGAGCCCGTCCGCGGTGTCCGCGAGTCCGTCGAGATGCAGCCCGCGGGTGAGCACGGCGGGCACGGCGGCGGAGGCGACGGCGGCGAGCAGCGCCCCCGCGCCCAGCGCCAGCAGCACCACGCCGGCCAGGGCCGCGCACCCGCCGACCACCAGCCCGGCGACCGGTGCGCAGAGCATGCCGCCGCGCGCGGCGTCCCGGTCCCAGCGGGTCACCTTCACCGGGAGCACGGTGAGGGTGCCGAAGGCGAAACGGAGGCCGTCCGGCCACGGGGTCTTGGAGGGTTCGGGCACCGGCGCAGGTTACTCGGCGGTCGGGAGGGCGGGAACAGGGGCCATCGCTAAAGTGCGCATATGGGACATTGGCTGCAGCGCAACATCATCGAGCCCGGCAAGCTGCCGCTGCTGCTCGCCCTCACCGCGTTTGTGCTGACGTTCCTGATCACCCGGGTCGTCACCCGCCTCATCCGGGCCGGCAAGGGACCCTTCGGCAACGTCAAGGCGGGCGGGCTGCACATCCATCACGTGGTGCCCGGCATCGTGCTGACGATCGTCGGCGGCTTCGGGGCGGTGGCCAGCAGCCGGCACGGCTTCGGCTCGGCCCTCTGTGCCGTCCTGTTCGGCATGGGGGCGGGACTCGTCCTCGACGAGTTCGCGCTGATCCTCCACCTCGACGACGTGTACTGGACCGAGGAGGGCCGCAAGAGCGTCGAGGTCGTCGTCCTCACGGCGGCCCTGGTGGGGCTGGTCCTCTCGGGGTTCTCGCCGTTCGGCGTCAACGACATGAGCCAGGAGGAGCTGCACGACCGGGGCAGCGTGATCTCGACCGTCGTGATCAACTTCCTGTTCTCGCTGGCCGTCCTCAGCAAGGGCAAGGCGCGGATGGCGATCTTCAGCGTGATCGTCCCGTTCATCGGACTGATCGGCCTGGTCCGCCTGGCCCGCCCCGGCTCGCCCTGGGCCAGACGCTTCTACCGCCGCCGCCCGCGCGCCCGGGCCAAGTCCACGCTGCGGGCCTATCGCCACGACCGCCGGTGGGCCGGGCCCCGCCGTAAACTCCAGGACCTCCTGGGCGGCAAGCCCGACCCCGTGCCGGATCGCTCCCTGGGCCGGTGAGGCATCCGCGCCCCAAAGGGGCGCGGGGCTGTGTCGACATGCGGCTCCGCCGCGCGGGCGCGACCAGCCACGACGGCGCCGCAGTCAGGATCTCGCCCGGGGAAAGCCCGACCGTGACCCGATCCGTGCCAGCGGCCGGTGACGATGCCGCAGCGCCGAGATGAAGCACAGCACCCCCACCGCCGCGATCGCCGCCATGTGTTCCTTGCCGGCGAGATTCCCCTTCAGCAGTACCTCGACCGCCATCGCCGCCGTCACCGCGCACGCCGTGACATACGCGCCGTAGCGCCAGCCGAGGAACACGGCAAGGCCCACCACCGCCGCCGACGGGCCGGTGTCCACGACCGCGGCGTCCGAGGAGGGCAGCCCGAAGGCGTTGTCGAAGCCCAGCCAGATGCCCAGGCGTGCATACAGCGTGCCGGCGAGCGTGGCGGCGTAGGCGATGACGAGGGTGCGCCAGCGGCCGAGGCAGATCTCCGCGACGCCGAAGACGAACAGGATCTGCGCCAGTGCACCCCACACGGGGAGGTCGAGGGCCGGGACGAACAGCGACAGGGGAGTGCGCAGCAGCGACAGCCACAGCGGGTCCTCGGCGCGCACGCCCCCGGTGTTCTGCACGAACTGAAAGCCCCACGCCTGGTTCTGCACGATCTGTATGACCGTCGTCAGCACCACTGCCCCGAGAGTCATCGGGATCGCCCGCCAGCGCCGCTTCACCAGCGGCTCACGCACCGTGACGTACAGGAACCCCCATTCGGCACGGGCCCAGCGGGCGAGCCTGTTCATCCGGCGGTCCTCATCTGTGCGTCTCCAGGTGCTTGCGGTGCAGCCACTTCGGCAGCCCCGGCGCCTCCAGGAACCCTTCCGCGCGCGCCGAGGCGATGCCGATGCGCGGCAGGTCCGCGCTCTTCTCGAAGAGCAGGAACCGCGGCTCCCAGATGGGCCGGTACTTGGCGTTGGCGCGGTACAGCGACTCGATCTGCCACCAGCGCGAGAAGAAGCTGAGCAGCGAGCGCCACAGCCTCAGAACCGGCCCGGCACCGAGGCGTGCACCACGTTCGAAGACCGAACGGAACATGGCGAAGTTCAGTGAGACCTGCGTGATCTCGATCTCTCGGGCGCGCCGCAGCAGCTCGATGACCATGAACTCCATCAGGCCGTTGTCACAGGCGCGGTCCCGTCGCATCAGGTCGAGGGAGAGGCCGCGCGGCCCCCACGGCACGAAGGAGAGAAGCGCCCTCAGTTCACCTTCGCCGTCGGTGCATTCGAGCATTACGCACTGCCCGTCCTCGGGGTCCCCGAGCCGCCCCAGCGCCATGCTGAACCCGCGCTCGGTGGCCCCGTCGCGCCAGTCGTCCGCCCGCTTCAGCAGATACGCCATCTCGTCCGCCGGAATGTCCTCGTGCCGCCGGATGCGCACCGTGTACCCGGCCCGCTTCACCCGGTTGTAGGCCTGCCGCACGGTGCGCATGGCCCGTCCGTCGAGGGTGAAGTCGGCGACCTCCACCAGGGCCTCGTCGCCGAGCTCCAGGGCGTCCAGGCCGTGCCGCGCGTACACGGTGCCGGCCTCCTCGCTCGCCCCCATCACGGCCGGGATCCAGCCGTGGGCCCGTGCCTCGGCGAGCCAGGGCTCGATGGCGCCCGGCCAGGCCTCGGGGTCGCCGATCGGATCACCGGACGCCAGCGAGACGCCCCCGACGACCCGGTACGCGACGGCCGCCTTGCCGGTGGGCGACCACACCACGCTCTTCTCCCGCCGCAGCGCGAAGTACCCGAGCGAGTCCCGCTCGCCCTGCCGCTCCAGCAGCTCCCGCAGCCGCTTCTCGTCGTCCTCGGTGAGCGGGTCGACGGCCCGCCGGGAGCGGAAGGCGGCGTAGAAGACGGCGAGGACGAGGATCGTGCTGAGCACGTTGATGGCGACGTTGACCCAGTTCGGCGCGTCGATGCCGGGGAAGCGGGACTCGTCGACGGCGACGGAGACCAGACGGAAGGTGCCGTAGCGCCAGCGCTCCAGGAACGTCGAAACCGCCCTGTCCGGCGCCGTGTTGGTGACCGTCACCAGCAGCGCGGCGAGCAGCGAGGCGACCAGCGTGCCGCCCACCGCGACGGCGGCGGCGAGCTTCGGGTTCGAGCGGTCGCCCTTGGCATAGAACTCCCGCCGCCCGGCCAGCAGGGCGACCACGAAGAGGGCGGTGAGGCCCAGCGAGATCCAGTTCTGGGCGTACTGCCGGATCTCCGGGAAAGCCATTGCGAAGGCGAACAGTGCGAGGAACGAACCGGCCAGGGCGAGGTTGAGGATCCATGCGGCGCGCTTGCGGCGCCGCATGGTGATGGCGAGGAACGCCGTGAACACTCCGGAGGCGAAGCCGGCGGTCAACAGATACGGGGTGAAGAAGTTCTCCTGGTTGTGCCGCCGCACGTCCTGCCCCAGAGAGACCCAGGCGGCACTGAGGAAATTGACGAACGCGACGACCCGCAAATACCAGACGGCGAATGCGGCAGCTCGCCGCGAGGCAATTCGGGCATCTCTCATGAGTGTGGATCATATGGGCGATGCCTCGGTGAACCCATCCATCTTTTGTCTGCGGTTCTGTCGACTTTCGGCCCTCCTGCGGCCTACTCGGTCTCCTCCTTCGCGTCGACGTCAGCCGCGGATTCATCCTTGGGTTCATCCTTCTCAGGTACCCCGGAGACCTGCGGCTTCTCCGGCAGCTCGGCGGCCAGCGCCGCCGCGGCCTGCACCAGCGGCAGCGCCAGCAGCGCCCCCGCGCCCTCGCCCACGGTCACCCCGTGCGAGAGCAGCGGCTCCAGTGCCATCCGGTCCAGCGCCTTCGCCTGTCCCGGCTCCCCGCTGTCGTGCGCGGCCAGCCACCAGTCCGGCGCCCGGAACGCGATCCGCTGCGCCACCAGGGCGCAGGCAGCCGTCACGACCCCGTCCAGGATCACCGGCATCTTGCGCACCGCGCTCTGCAGCAGGAAGCCCGTGATCGCGGCGAGGTCGGCCCCGCCCACGGTGGCCAGCAGTTGCAGCTGGTCGCCCAGCACCGGCCGGGCCCGGCGCAGCGCGTCCCGGATCGCCGCGCACTTGCGCATCCATGCCAGGTCGTCGATGGCGAGCCCGCCCCGCCCGGTGACGACGGAGGCGTCGGTCCCGCACAGTGCGGCGATCAGCACCCCGGCCGCGGTCGTCCCGCCCACGCTCACATCGCCGAGCACCACCAGATCCGTACCGGAGTCGGCCTCCTCGTCGGCCACCGCGACGCCGGCACGGAAGGCGGCCTCCGCCTCCTCGGCCGTCAGCGCGTCCTCGCGGTCGATACGTCCGCTGCCGCGCCGCACCCGGTGCCGTACGACCTCGTCGGGCAGCGTGTCGGGGTCGCAGTCCAGCGCCATGTCGACGATCCGCACCGGCACGCCGAGCCGCCGGGCGAGCACCGACACCGGACGGCCGCCCTCCAGGACCTCACGCACCAACTCGTGGGCGCCGCCCGCGGGTCCGGCCGAGACACCCAGTTCGGCGACTCCGTGGTCACCGGCGAAGAGAACCACCCGGGGCCGTTCGATCGGCCGCACCGGCACGGCGGACTGCGCCGCCGACAGCCACTCACCCAGGTCGTCGAGGCGGCCCAGAGACCCGGGCGGCACGACCTGACGCTCCCTGCGCGCCTCGGCGTCGCGCCGCACCCCGCCGTCGGGGCGCTCGATCAGATCGGTGAAGTCGTCGAGATTAAGCGAGCTCATTCGCCGAACAGTACCGGCACCGGTCGAACGGGACAGCGCCACATGGTCACCACGCTCGCGTGACGTCTTTGCCCCTGGGACATGGATCCCATACGTTCCGTTTTGCAGCGGATTGTCCTATGCCTCCGGGAGCCGCCATGACCCGCCCGAGCACCCACGTCAGTGCCCGTGACCGGCGCCGCCACCGCGCGAGGGCCCGCGCAATCCTGCGGCTCCTGCCCGAACCGGAGAGCTGGCTGGACGTGGGCACGGGCGACGCCCACTTCCCCGGGACGGCACGCGAACTCTTCCCCTACACCTCCTTCGACGGCCTCGACCCCACCCCGCGCGTGTCGTACGCCTGCCACGCCGAGCGCGTCGAGGAGGCCTTCGTGGGGCAGGTGACGGACCCTCACATCACCACGATCCTGCGCTCCCGCTACGACGTCGTCACGCTCCTCCAGCACCGCTCACCCGTCCCGGACCTGCGCGCCGAACTCCGCGCGGCTCTCACGCTCGTCCGCCGCGGCGGCCTCCTCCTCCTGGAGACTCCGCCGGCGCAGTCGCCCGCCCTGCGCACCCAACTCGACTTCCACGGCTGCACGATCGTCGCGACGAGCCGCCACGTCCTCGGCCAGTTCCCCTACACACACCGGATCATCGCGCGCCGCAGACCCTCAGCCCCGTAGCACCATCGCCTGCCCCGCCACCACCAGCACCACCTGCTCGCACTCCCCGGCGAACGCCGCGTTCAGCCGCCCGAGTTCGTCGCGGTACCGGCGCCCCGAGGCGGTGGCCGGCACGATCCCCGAGCCGACCTCATTGGATACGGCGACCACGGTCCGCCGGGTCGCCCGCACCGCGTCCGTCAGCTCCCGCACCCGCTCGCGCAGGGCCCGCTCCCCGCCGTCGGCCCACTCCGCGTCGTCCCACGCCCCGACGGAGTCCATCGCGTCCGTCAGCCACAGCGACAGACAGTCGATGAGCAGCGGCGGGCCGTCGGCCGCCAGCAGCGGCACCAGATCGCAGGTCTCGGCGGTCCGCCAGGACCCCGGCCGGCGCTCCTGGTGGACGGCGACCCGGGACGCCCATTCCGTGTCCCCGTTGCGCGAGCCGCCCGTCGCCACGTACAGCACCTCCGGAAAGGCCTCCAGGCGCCGCTCGGCCTCCACCGACTTCCCGGACCGCGCCCCGCCCAGCACCAGCGTCCGCCGCGGCACATCGGGCACGTCCTCGTACACCCCCACCGTCAGCGTCGCCCCGTCCGGCACGGCCCGCGCCCCCGCGGCGGCGAGCCGCCGCCGCAACTCGGGCCCCGGCGGCACGTCGTGGTCGAGATGGACGGCGACGACATCCGTGGTCGGACCGACGGCGCCGACCGCCCGCAGCTTGGCCAGCGCGTCCGGCCGCCCCACGACATCGGCCAGTACCATGTCACACACCACAGCCCCGTTGTGCTCAAGACCGGCCGGCGCACCCCCCGGCGGCAGATACAGCAGCCGCTGCCCGTTCGGCCCGGTCACCGCGTACCCCGTGCCCGGCCCGTCCATCGCCACCGCCCGCACCCGATGCCCCGTCAGCAGCGCCAACTCCCGCCCGTCCGGCACCCGCGCGGGCTGCGGCAGCCCCGCCGGAACCTCGACCACGGGCCCGGCGTGCGGATGCGACAACAGCACCTGCCGTACACCGCCGAGCGAATGCCCGGCCCGCGCCGCCGCGAACGCCGCGCCCGGCGTCAGATCGAGTAGCAGGGTCCCGTCCACGAGCACCGCGGTCGCCGCACGGGCATCCGCGCCGAGCGCGGTCGCACAGGCGGCACAGGGACAGTCGGGGCGGGGCAGGCCCGCGGGGGCACCGGTGCCGAGCAGAGTCACTTCCACGGAAGTGATTTTCGCGTGTCTGCGCAGGTGCTGCCCATCCGACTAGGCTTCTGGCAGAAGGCGGACCAAGATCCGCCTTCTGCTCTGCAGGTGCTCAGACACGGGAGGCGTAGATGGCGTCATGGACGTGGCGGTTCGAGAAGGCCGACGGGGCGGAGGTCCAGCCCGCGGTCCAGCCCGAGGAGTTCACCACGCAGGGGGACGCCGAGTCCTGGATCGGGGAGCACTGGAAGGCCCTGCAGGACGGCGGCGCCGACCAGGTGCGGCTGTTCGAGGACTCGGCGGAGATCTACGGGCCGATGAGCCTGCACGCCGAAGAGGCGTAGGAGGTACGGAGGGGGAGGGAGCGGCCGCAGTCCGGCCGCTCCCTCCCCCTTCTCGTCTCACTGCTCGCCCAGCGTCACATCGACCTTCTTCTGACTCCCGTTCCGGGTGAAGGTCACCGTCGTCCTGTCACCCGGCTTCTGCGCCGCCAGCGCCTCCGACAGGGACGTGATGGTGGTGATGTCCGTGTCGCCCAGCCTCATGATGACGTCCCCGGCCTCGATGCCCGCCTTGTCGGCCGCCCCGCCGCTCTTCACGGCGACCACGGCGACCCCGGCGGCCTGGTAGCTGCTGTCGACGACCGTACGGCCGGTGATGCCGAGGGCGGCCCGCCCCGAGTCGGTGACCTTGCCGCTCTTGATGATCTGGTCGGCGATCGTCTTCACTATCGACGAGGGGATCGCGAACCCGATGCCGGGCGCCGCACTGTTGCCGAGGCCGGGGTCGGTGGCGGCCAGCGTCGGAATCCCGATGACCTGCCCGTCGAGGTTGACGAGGGCGCCGCCGCTGTTGCCCGGGTTGATGGCCGCGGACGTCTGCACCATGTTGGCGATGGTCGCGCCCGTGCCCCCGGCGGTACGGCCCTCGCTCACGGTCCGCCCGGTCGCCGACACGATCCCCTGCGTCACGCTGGACGACAGCCCGAGCGGCGAGCCCATCGCCAGCACGATCTGCCCGACCGCCACCTTCGAGGAGTCCGCGAAGGCGGCCCCCTTCAGCCCGCTCGGCACCTTGTCCAGCTTGACGACCGCGAGGTCCTGGTCCGGGTACGAGTAGACGAGCCTGGCGGTCAGCGCGTCCTCGCTGTTGGCGGTCGTCACCCTGAAGGTCTTCGAGTCTCCGACGACATGCGCGTTGGTGACGATGCGCCCCTTGGAGTCGTACACGATCCCCGACCCGAGATCACTCCCGGCCTGGATCTGCACGACCGACGGCAGCACGTTCTTGATCACCGTCTGGTAGGCGCTCTGCAGATCACTGCCCGCCATGGGCGCGACGGCCTGTGCGGCCTGCGCTGTCGTCTTTTCCTGCTCGCCGGAGGAATCAGAGCTGGAGCAGCCGGAGACGAGTGCGAGTGCACAGGAAAGCACGGCGACGGGAACGAGCAGCCGGAAGGCACGGATACGGGCAACGTCCATGCCCCGAGTCTCTCTTCGGGACGAATGCCCAGCTTGCGCTATGCACCCGAACGGGATCGGAGCTGCCCTAAAGGGGCGCGGGGATCTGCGCGACCAGCCACGATGGCGCTGCAGACGATCGACGGCACATCGCCGCCCCGCGGCGGAGCCGCACAATCAGTGCAGCCCCGGGGGGCTCAGCCCCGCACCCCACAAAGATGCAGCAACGCCGCCACCCCCCGGTACGGATCCGTCCGCCCGGCCCGCTCCTCGACCGCGAGCAGGGTCTCCACGTCGCCCGGGATCTCCGCCCCGTCCTCCGCGGTGTCCGTGAACACCCGCACCCCGTACCAGGCGTGCAGCGGCGCTGCGATCCCAGCGAGCGTCGCGGTCAGCGCCTCCAGCCGGTCGGCCCGCACGTCGAGGCCCAGACGGTTCGTGTACGACAAGGTGTCGAAGGCGCCCAGCGCACCGGCCCAGTCCCCGGACAGCCCCGGCCGCATCGCCAGCGCGTCGCCGTTGCGCACGAGCAGCGACAACAGCCCGCCGTGGGCGAGCATCCGGGCCAGCCCGGCCAGCAGCGGATCCGGCTCCTCGACGTACATCAGCACCCCGTGGCACAGCACCACGTCGAAGCTGCCCGGCAGGAAGTGCACCCCGGTGTCCCGGCCGTCGCCCTCGATGATCCGCACCCGCTCCCGGATGCCCTCGGGCTCACCGGAAAGGGCCTCCCGCGCGGCCGCGACCATCGTGGCGTCCTGCTCGAGCCCGGTCACCTGATGCCCGGCCCGCGCCAGCCGCAGCGCCTGCGTGCCCTGGCCCATACCCACATCGAGCACCCGAAGCCGCTGCCCTACCGGGAACCGCCCCGCTATCTGCTCGTCGAGCTGCCGGGCCACCAGCTCCTGTCGTACGACATCACGCAGCCCACCCAGTCTGCCCAGCCAGGCATCCGCCGCGCCCCCGGAGAACGACGTAGTGCTCAGGGCCGCTCTCCGCGCTTGACCTGCGGCTTCGGCAGCCGGAGCCGACGCATCTGGAGGGAGCGCATCAGGGCGTACCGGGTGGCGCCCTTCGTGTTCTGGTCCGGGAAGCGCTCGGCGAGCTGCTTCTTCAGCCGGAATGCGCTGACGATCGCGTCCAGCACGATCAGCACGATCACGACGAGCCACAGCAGCAGCGCGATGCTCTGCAGCGCACCCACCCGCACCATGCTCAGCACCAGGATGACCACGGCCATGGGCAGGAAGAACTCCGCCACGTTGAACCGCGAGTCGATCCAGTCGCGGGCGAACTTGCGCACCGGGCCCTTGTCGCGGGCGGGGAGGTACCGCTCGTCACCGCCGGCCAGCGCCTGGCGCTGCCGCTCCAGCGCGGCACGGCGCTCCTCGCGCTGACGCTTGGAGGCGTCCTTGCGCGTCATCGAGGTGTTGGCGACGCTGCGGCGCTGGGACTGGGCCTCACTGCGCTTGGGCGTGGGCCGACCCTTCTTGGCCTGCGGGTCACGGGGCTGCTTGGAGTCGGTCAGCGACGCCTTGTCGGCGACGGCTGCCTTCTCTTCCTTGGCACGGCTACGGAACACAAAACCCAAGGGTACGGGGTGGCCGGGGTTGGACCCCAGCCCGGCGGGGAACGATCCGGCAACACCAGTCGTCATGTAAGGGACAGAGGGGACGGTTTCCCTGGGGGGACACCTACTCCCTACGCCGGAGCGGGAACAGTTGCAGTCGTCCTTGGGGATGAGCGCATCCGTCCCCGAACAGTGCGTCAATGGATGCAGGGCCCGTACTGTGGGTTCTGTCGCAGAGCTGGAGCTGGAAGTCCGTCAGAAGGGGGCGCGCGAAGCCCATGAGCGGTGTCATGAAGCGTATGGGGATGATCTTCCGCGCGAAGGCGAACAAGGCCCTTGACCGGGCCGAGGACCCGCGCGAAACCCTCGATTACTCGTACCAGAAGCAGCTTGAGCTGCTTCAGAAGGTGCGCCGAGGCGTCGCCGACGTCGCGACGTCCCGCAAGCGCCTGGAACTCCAGCTGAACCAGCTGCAGGGCCAGTCCACCAAGTTGGAGGACCAGGGCCGCAAGGCGCTCGCGCTGGGCCGTGAGGACCTGGCCCGCGAGGCGCTGTCCCGCCGTGCCGCGCTCCAGCAGCAGGTCACCGACCTCGAGACGCAGCACGCCACCCTCCAGGGCGAGGAGGAGAAGCTCACCCTGGCGGCCCAGCGGCTCCAGGCCAAGGTCGACGCCTTCCGTACGAAGAAGGAGACGATCAAGGCGACATACACGGCCGCCCAGGCACAGACCCGCATCGCCGAGTCCTTCTCCGGCATCTCGGAGGAAATGGGCGACGTGGGCCTGGCGATCCAGCGCGCCGAGGACAAGACCGCACAGCTCCAGGCGCGTGCCGGCGCCATCGACGAGCTCCTCGCCTCGGGCGCCCTGGACGACCAGTCCGGCATGCACAAGGACGAGATCCAGGCCGAGCTGGACCGGATCTCCGGTGGCTCGGACGTGGAGCTGGAACTGCAGCGCATGAAGGCGGAGCTGGCCGGCGGCTCGTCCCAGCAGGCGATCGAGGGCGGCACAGGGCAGGCTCAGTCCCAGCAGCAGCCGAAGGACACCCCGCGCTTCGACAAGCAGTAGGGCCCACGCCTAGGAGGCCGACATGGGCGACATGATCGTAAGGATCATGGGGGAGGGGCAGGTGAGGCTGGCCGACAGCCACCTCACCGAACTCAACAAGCTCGACGACGTACTCCTGCAGGAAATCGAGAAAGGCGACGGCCCCGGCTTCCGCCGCACCCTCGAGGCCCTCCTCGCCAAGGTCCGCGAACTGGGCGAACCGCTGCCCGACGACTCCCTGGAACCGTCGGAACTGATCCTGCCGTCCCCGGACGCGACCTTGGAGGAGGTCCGGGATCTGCTGAGGGACGACGGCTTGATTCCGGGATGACGCCGGTTGCGGATTTCAGCCCGTCCGGCGTTTGAGGACGAGGCCCCTTCGGGGCCGAAGCGGGCGTCTGGGGGCGGCAGCCCCCAGTGCGGGCACGTGTCAACCCCGGGTGCAGGACAAAGGAAGCCTCAGCCGGCCCCCGTTCCTAGCCCCGCAGGGACGCCGTACTGTTCAAACGTGAGCGGCACCCTGGAGAGAACGAGATGTCGCCTGACGGCGCACCCCCTCGCGCTGGACGCGACCCTGGCGGCCGGTGTGCTCGTCTGCATGGTGGCCGGTTCCTTCGTCGATCCGCACGGCAAGAACGGCGTCACCTGGGGCGTCCGCACCCCCGACGCCCTCGCCCTCGTCCTCATGGTCCTCGGCGCCCTCGCCCTGGTCTTCCGCCGCCGCGCCCCCAGAACGGTCCTCGCCCTCACCGGCACTGTCTCCCTCGTGGAGTGCGTCGTCGGCGACCCCAGGGCCCCCGTCGCGATGTCCGCGGTCATCGCCCTCTTCACTGTCGCCGCCGCAACCGACCGGGCCACCACCCTGCGCCTCGGTCTGCTCACGATGACGGTCCTCACCGGCGCCTCCATGCTCTTCGGCCCGTTGCCCTGGTACGCCCAGGAGAACCTCGCGATCTTCGCCTGGACCGGCATCGGCGCGACCGCCGGCGACGCCGTACGGAGCCGTAAAGCAGTCGTCCAGGCCATTCGCGACCGCGCCGAGCGAGCCGAACGCACCAGGGAGGAGGAGGCCCGCCGCCGGGTCGCAGAGGAACGCCTGAGGATCGCCCGCGATCTGCACGACGTCGTCGCCCACCACATCGCCCTGGTCAACGTCCAGGCGGGCGTCGCCGCGCACGTCATGGACAAGCGCCCCGACCAGGCCAAGGAAGCCCTCGCCCACGTCCGCGAGGCCAGCCGCTCCGCGCTGAACGAACTCCGCGCCACCGTCGGCCTGTTGCGCCAGTCCGGCGACCCCGAGGCCCCCACCGAACCCGCCCCCGGCCTGGACCGCCTCGACGAACTCGTCGGAACCTTCCGCAGCGCCGGCCTGCATGTCGAGGTCGCCCGCGCCGACAACGGCACCACTCTCCCCGCCGCCGTCGGCCTGGCCGCGTACCGCGTCATCCAGGAAGCCCTCACCAATGTCCAGAAGCACGCCGGTACGCAGGCGAAGGCCGAGGTCAGTGTCGTACGCGTGGGCCCGAACGTGGAGATCACCGTCCTCGACAACGGCTCCGGCGAGGACGACGCCCCCGAGAGCGGCGGCGGTCACGGTCTGCTCGGCATGCGCGAGCGCGTCACCGCCCTGCGCGGCACGCTGACCACCGGCCCCCGCTACGGCGGCGGCTTCCGCGTCCATGCGATCCTGCCGGTCAAGACCCGTACGGCCACCCCGGGGGGAACCGCATGACCATCCGCGTCCTGCTCGCCGACGACCAGGCGCTGCTGCGCAGCGCCTTCCGCGTACTCGTCGACTCCGAGCCCGACATGGAGGTCGTCGGCGAGGCCTCCGACGGCGCGGAGGCGGTACGGCTGGCCAAGGAGGAGCGGGCCGACGTCGTGCTGATGGACATCCGGATGCCCGGCACCGACGGCCTCGCCGCCACCCGCATGATCAGCACCGACCCCACCCTCGCCCACGTCCGCATCGTCATCCTCACCACCTTCGAGGTCGACGACTACGTCGTGCAGTCCCTGCGAGCCGGCGCCTCCGGCTTCCTCGGCAAGGGCAGCGAGCCGGAGGAGTTGCTGAACGCGATCCGGATCGCGGCCGGCGGCGAGGCCCTGCTCTCCCCGGTCGCCACCAAGGGCCTGATCGCCCGCTTCCTCGCCCAGGGCGACGCGGACGACGGCCGCGACCCCGCCCGCACCGAGCGTCTGGAGGCGCTCACCGTCCGCGAGCGCGAGGTCCTTGTCCAGGTCGCCGGCGGCCACTCCAACGACGAGATAGCCGAACGCCTCGAGGTCAGCCCGCTCACCGTGAAGACCCACGTCAACCGTGCCATGGCCAAGCTGGGCGCCCGCGACCGGGCCCAGCTGGTCGTGATCGCGTACGAGTCCGGGCTGGTACGTCCAAGGGTGGAGTGAGCTCGACCCGGCCGTATTGCCGTGTTTGATCGGCTGCGCTGTGTTCAACCGGGCTGGTTCCAACCCGGCTGGTGTTGATCGCGTCAGACTCGGCCGCCGCTGACCGGTTGAGCAGCGAGAGCCAGGAATCCCCGGTCCCGGCTGGGGAGGGTTCAAAGAAGAGAGAGCCCTGATCTCGCCTCGCATGGCGAGCTTGGGCCGGAGTAGGTACCGGGGATCGCGATCGCCTGTCGTGTGATCGCGACGCCCCCTCTTCAAGCAGCAACTCCTGCCCATCATGAACTGCCGATGGTGTCCGTCCTCGCGCCGTACCAGGGCGCGTCCCCGGACGTCGTCGAGAAGCAGGTCGTGGAGCCCTCCAGCGCTTCTACGTCCCCGTCCTGCGCTTCGCGACCCGCCGCCGCCTGACGAGCGTGCTGCTGGCGGTGGTGATCCCGGTGGACACCTTCGGCATGGCGCCGCTGTTGAAGACGAACTTCTTCGACCAGGGCGAGCAGGAAGTCCTCACCGTCAAGCAGGAGTTGAAGCCGGGCAGGACTACCAGGTGACGGTCGGCTCGTCCGGCTTAGGCGGTGCAGGCCGCGCTGAACAGCGTGATCGAGGCGTCGTCGCGGTCCGCGAGCAGGTAGAAGGGGATGCCGCCGCGGGCGTAGCAGCGGCGTTTGGCTTCTGGGTCGGCCCTGGGCCTGGTGGACGTCACCTCCAGCACCATGGCGACACCGTCGCACGGCATCCAAGGGTCGGCGCCGCGGTACAGCCGAAGTTTCCTGGGGGCGAACGTGCCGTCCGGGATCACGTGATCCTTCGGGCAGCCGCTCCCACTCTGCGGCTTCAGCCCCTTGTTCCCTGAGAACTGCATGTCGGTTCGGGACCGCATGTACACCTGGTTCATGATCAGTTCGATGTAGTCCTCGTGGTCCCCGTCCGGCGGGGGCGTCACTACGATCTCCCCCTCGATCAACTCGGCCCGGAAACCCTCCGGTGTGTCCAGAGCGAGGAAGCCCTCCAGCAGGACCTCCTCCTGCGTGAGTTCGGTCGCTCGCCAGAATGGGACATCGGAAGATCACCTGTGCACGAGATCGGGAACCGTTCTTTCGAACGTGGCACAAGACGGCGGCCGGATCTCGTACGCGACCCGACCGCCGTCCATCTCCACCTCTGTCCGTTCACCCCCACCTCCGGATCCGCCAGGCCACCCGCCATCTCCGTTACGTATCCTGTGGCCTCGAACTGCCGTTCAGGGAAGGGATTCGGGCGTGCCGCTGCACAAGGACGACCCGAAATCGGTCGGCGGGTACAAACTGGTCGACCGGCTCGGGTCCGGCGGCATGGGGGTCGTCTACTGGGGAAGATCACGCTCGGGCCGTGACGTCGCCGTCAAGGTGGTGCACGCCCAGTACGCCGAGGACCGGGTCTTCCGCGCCCGCTTCCGCCAGGAGATCGAGGCCGTCCGCAAGGTCAGCGGCGCCTTCACCGCACCGGTCGTGGACGCCGACCCGGAGGCGGTACGGCCCTGGATGGCGACCCAGTACGTCCCGGGCAGCTCCCTCGCCGAACGGATTCGCGACCACGGTGCCCTGAGAGGCACCGAACTGCGGCGGCTGGCCCTGGGGTTGTTGGAGGCGCTGCAGGACATCCACCGGGCCGGAGTGGTGCACCGGGACCTCAAGCCCGCCAATGTCCTGATGTCCGAGGACGGCCCCCGCGTCATCGACTTCGGCATCTCCCGAGCCGCCGAGAACCACCAGACCCTGACCGAGACCGGCCAGATGATCGGCACCCCGCCTTTCATGTCACCGGAACAGTTCACCGACGCCCGCACCGTCGGACCCGCCTCGGACGTCTTCTCGCTCGCCGCGCTCCTGGTCTTCGCGGCCACCGGACGCAGCCCGTTCGACGCCGACAGCCCGTACCTGACCGCCTTCCGGGTCGTCCACGAGCAGCCAGGACTGGACGGCGTACCGGGGCCGTTGCGCGCGGTCCTGGAGCGCTGCCTGGTCAAGGACCCCGCTGACCGGCCCCAACTGGACGTACTGGCCAAGGAGTTCGCCGAGGCCCTGCCCGAGCCGGACCCCATGGACCCGGACACCACGACCCTCCGCCTGGCCGACCTGAGGACCTTCGAGGAGACGTACGCCGGGACCGGCGGCGCGGGGCCCGGAAAGGTCACCCGGTCCGGGCGCACGCGACGCCGCAGGGTCCGCCCCTTGCTGGTGGCGGCCTGCACGGTGGGTGCGCTGGTCCTGGGGACGGGGTGGTACATACGGTTTGGGCCGGGCTTCCCGGACGGCGCCCCGGCGGCCGGTTCCGCCTCGTCCGCGGACTCCCGCTGGGCGGCGGTCCCCACCGGGTGGCAGCCCTGGCAGACGACGATGTCCGAGACGGCACAGCGGGGCGAGGTCAACGCGCTCGCGAAGGACAGCGGATACGCGGGCGACGCCACCTGCCAGACGTACGAGAACGCGGTCTACTGCGCGGGCAACAACATCCTCCCGGTCCGTCTGGACGGCCGTACCGGCGCCACCGTCTGGCGCTCCGCGCTCGCGACCTCCGCCGAGGGCGCGGACCGGGCGCGGGACAACTTCGAACTCCTCGGGGTGCGGGACGACGCGATGCTTCTCCAGCACTACGTCTACGGGGCCGACGGGGGCACGAAGGCGAGCATCGTCGCCCTCGACACCGAGAGCGGCGAGCAGCTGTGGTCCCGCCGGCGCAACAACGTCACCGTCGACCAGATCGTGTCCGGCGACCTCGTGCTGACCCCCGACCTCACCGGCCGGCTGGTGACGGCCCGCTCCCCGCGCACCGGAACCGACCGCTGGACCCTGCAGCTGCCCTCCGACGACTACTGCCAGTTCACGACGGCCGGCTCCCGCCTGTATGCGCAGTGCTTCCCGGACGACGCGACCAAGGACGCCGTACTCCTGGAGCTGAACAAGGCCGACGGATCGGTGCTCCGGCGGCTGAAGACCCCGTACGCGAGCAGCCTGCTCGGCACCGTCGGGGGCCGGCTGGCCTTCGTGGTCGGCGGCGACACCGCCCCGGCGCGCCCCGAGGACCTGAAATTCGACGAGATCTGGCTGCTCGACCCGGACACCGGCGCCGCCACCACGACGAAGCTGACGAAGATCTACGACGGCTCGGTGCGGCTGGCCGCCGACACTCTGTGGATCACCCAGGCCAACGGCCAGGTGACCGCCGTGTCCCCGCTGACCGGCAGACAGCGGTGGCAGACCAGGACCGACGTGGAGGGTTCGGGACAGCCCACGTACGACGCCCGCACCCGCACCCTCTACCTGGCCAGCACCAGCGGCCGTGTCGCCGCCCTCGACACCCGCAGGGGCACGCTGCTGTGGGAGACGGGCGCCCGCGCCGACCAGCTCGCGAGCGGCGACGTGACCAAGTCCAAGGTGCTGCTGTACGGCGGCGCACTGGTCGCGACCACCCCGGACGGCACCGTCTTCAGCCTGGACCCCGCGCACCCCGAGCGGAAACCCGTCTCGGGGTGACGGCGGGGCACAGGGCTACGGCAGCGCCAGCATCCGCTCCAGGGCCAGCTTCGCGAACGCCTCGGTCTCCTTGTCGACCTCGATCCGGTTGACCAGGTTGCCCTCGGCCAGGGACTCCAGCGCCCAGACCAGGTGGGGCAGGTCGATGCGGTTCATGGTCGAGCAGAAGCAGACCGTCTTGTCGAGGAAGACGATCTCCTTGCCCTCGGGCGCGAAACGGTTCGCGAGGCGGCGGACCAGGTTCAGCTCCGTGCCGATCGCCCACTTGGACCCGGCGGGCGCGGCCTCCAGGGCCTTGATGATGTACTCCGTCGAGCCGACGTAGTCCGCCGCGGCCACGACCTCGTGCTTGCACTCCGGGTGGACGAGGACGTTCACGCCCGGGATGCGTTCGCGCACGTCGTTCACCGAGTCCAGCGAGAACCGGCCGTGCACCGAGCAGTGGCCGCGCCACAGGATCATCTTCGCGGCGCGCAGCTCGTCCGCCGTCAGCCCGCCGTTCGGCTTGTGCGGGTTGTAGAGGACACAGTCCTCCAGGGACATGCCCATGTCGCGGACGGCGGTGTTGCGCCCGAGGTGCTGGTCGGGAAGGAACAGCACCTTCTCACCCTGCTGGAAGGCCCACTCCAGGGCCTTCTTGGCGTTGGACGAGGTGCAGATCGTGCCGCCGTGCTTGCCCGTGAACGCCTTGATGTCCGCGGACGAGTTCATGTACGAGACGGGCACGACCTGCTCGGCTATGCCGGCCTCGGTCAGCACGTCCCAGCACTCGGCGACCTGCTCGGCCGTGGCCATGTCCGCCATCGAGCACCCGGCCGCGAGGTCCGGCAGGACGACCTTCTGGTCGTCGGAGGTGAGGATGTCCGCGGACTCCGCCATGAAGTGCACACCGCAGAACACGATGTACTCGGCCTCCGGACGCGCCGCCGCGTCCCGGGCCAGCTTGAACGAGTCACCCGTGACGTCGGCGAACTGGATGACCTCGTCGCGCTGGTAGTGGTGGCCGAGCACGAAGACCTTGTCGCCCAGCTTCTCCTTGGCCGCGCGGGCACGGGCCACCAGGTCCGGGTCGGACGGGGACGGCAGGTCGCCGGGGCACTCGACGCCCCGCTCGCTCTTCGGGTCGGCCTCGCGGCCGAGCAGCAGCAGGGCGAGAGGAGTCGGCTGTACGTCGAGCTCCGGGGTCTGGGCGGTGGTCACGACACGCACCCTTTCTGTTCTGCGGGAGGTTCTGCTGGAGGTTCTGCGGATGGAATCTACGGACGTGCTTCTCGTCGAACTGACGCTATCTATCATAACCCGCTTCACGTCAGTTTGACGATGGTCATAACGTCGATGTGACATGAATCCCGATGAGCCGTTTTCCGCTCGCCATCGCATGTGCGAGCATGAAGGAGGCACCGAAAACAGGCGCCCGGCCCGGAATGAATCCGCGGCCTTGCCGGTTGCACCAGTCGGCAAGCAGTCTCCGTACAACCCGGGAGAGATGTAGATGTCCGTATCGGACGAGACCAGCACCGTCACCGACGGCATCATCCTGTCCGACGCCGCCGCGGCGAAGGTCAAGGCCCTGCTCGACCAGGAAGGCCGTGACGACCTGGCCCTGCGCGTCGCCGTTCAGCCCGGTGGCTGCTCCGGCCTGCGCTACCAGCTCTTCTTCGACGAGCGTTCGCTCGACGGTGACGTGGTGAAGGACTTCGGCGGCGTCAAGGTCGTCACCGACCGTATGAGCGCCCCGTACCTGGGTGGCGCGTCCATCGACTTCGTCGACACCATCGAGAAGCAGGGCTTCACGATCGACAACCCGAACGCGACGGGCTCCTGCGCCTGCGGCGACTCCTTCAGCTGAGCCTTGCTGAGCTGCTGAACAACTGAACAAGCCGAAGGCGGCGGCCCCCTCCGACAGGGCCGCCGCCTTCGTGTATCCGGCGGGCTACTGCACCCCGGCCGTCTTGCCCGGCAGCCGCTGCCCCGGGTTCGGCAGCAGGATCTCCTTGCCGTCGGTACCCACGACCTTCCGGTCGCCCAGCGGCTGGTCCAGTTGCACCGTCTTGTCGATCGCCTTGGCGATCATGATGCAGATCTTGCCCTTCCAGGGCGTCTCGGTCACTTTCACGGTCACCTTGTCGGAGCTCTCACTCGCCGTCGCCTTGTAGTCGGCGCACACACCGCCGGTGAAGCCCAGGCTCAGCTCCTTGCCGTCGGTGGTGTAGTAGTCCACCTCGACGTCACGGGTGGCCGGCGCCGAGGTGGGCCCGCCACTCGACGCGGTCGCCGGCGGAGTGGGCTCCCCGGACGGCGTCGTCGAGTTCGAGGCCAGGTACTTCGGGTCGACGGCCGGATACGTCACCGTGAAGCCGTTCTGCGCGCCGGCGCCCTTCACCTGGAACAGCCAGGACGGCACCAGAGCCTGCCGCCCGTTCACCGCATGCACGGCCAGCCCGAAGACCGCACCGCCGACGGTGACGGTCTGCTTCGCCGGCGTCGCGCCCGCCCCGGACGTCGACTGCCCGCACGGCGCCTCCAGCCGGTCCTTCAGCGGTACGGGGCTGGCGCAGCCGCCGATGCCCATGCGGTGGTCGGGCGTGGGTGCCGAGTTCATCAGGTCCAGCGTCTTCCGCGCACCCAGCACGGGGTACGTGTCGCCCTTCACCGGCGCCTTCAACTGCCCGCTGCCGCCGACCACTTCACCCCGGGCGCTGACGGTCAGCCCGGTCGTCCAGCCGTACGTGGGCAGCCCGCCGACCAAGGGGTTCGCGTTCACCACCCGCTGGGCGCCCATGACCTGGCTCGCGTCCACCTTCGCGTCGTCCTGGCCGGCCGCCTTCAGCACCGGCGCCGCGGCCTTCTTCGCCGCGGCTTCGCTCACCGTGGCGCCGGCCGGGTTCGCGGGATCCTTCGTGCACGCGATGACCTTCTGACAGGCGTCGGTGCCGGCCGCGTACCGGTGGAACGTCCATGTCCCCGGCGCCTGCTTGTCCACCACGAGGCTCGGCCCGGATCCGTCCTTGTCCGGCCCGACCTGCCAGGCCTGTCCCTGCGCCACCGGTGTCCCGTCCAGCCCGAGGGCCTCGGCCAGCCGCGCCACCTCGTCCTTGGTGACCTCGCCGGCCGCCCGGTACACGGGCGCCGAGTCCGGCCCGTCGGGCAGGGCACCGGCGGCTTTGTACTGCACGCCGTACGGGTTGGGCTCCCCGGGCGCGATCCCGTTCGTACCCCCCTCGGAGTAACCGTCGAGCGCGAGCGGCGGGGGAGTGGTGCCGTCGCCGGAGGCCCCGGAGCCCGTACGACCGCCGGACCCGCCGGAGGCCGATGCGGCGAGGTACGCCCCGCCGCCTCCCACCAGGAGCACGGCAGCGGCGACGGAGGCGATGAGCACGGGGGAGCGGCGGCGGGACGGGTGGAGCTCCTCCGCGTCCGGATCGGGGGTGGCGTCGGGAATCTCGGAGTCGCCCTCGTCGAACGTCGGAGCCTTGGCAACCTCGGTCTCTCCGACGGCCTCGGGCGCCCCGACCACGGCGGTCTCCTCGCCCGCGCCGGTCGCCTCGACCTCGGCGTCCTCCCCCTCGGCCCCGGTCTCCTCCGCGCCGGCTTCCTCTCCAGGAGCGTCCGCATCGCCCTCCGTGGCGCCCGGAGCCTCGGCGCCCACGGCGCCCTGCTCCTCCACGGCACCCTGCTCCTCGGGGGAGCCGACGGCGCCGTTCTCGTCCGGGGCGTCGTTGTCGGGTCGCTCGGTGTTCACCGCATCGCTCCTTCGCCTGCACAGCTGTCCTGTGACCCTGACCCGGCCCTGTCAAAACGGCCTGCTGGAGGGTCGTATCGCACATCCCCTTCGCGGGGGACGGCGATGGGACGCAACGGAGGAGCGCGCGGTTCCCTTCACATGCGCCGGCCCGGCTACCGGGCCGTAGTGGACTACAGACCCGTACTCAGTCTCCGTAGTCCGACATCGAGTCCAGCAGCCGGGCCGACTTCGGCGGCACGATCACGCCGTGGATGAGTGACGGGGAGACCGGGCGGGAAGTGATGCGGTCGGGGGCGGCCCAGTGGGGGACCATCCGGGCGCAGTCGCCGCGCAGCGACGCGAGGTCGCCTTCCAGGTCGACCGGGACCGGGGCATGGACCTTCAGGTTCGTCATAGCGGAACCGTATGCACGCCGAAGCCTGCGAAGAAAGATCTACTATCGGGTAGTTTTGGCCACTTCAGAGCCCGGCTACGACCCGGTAGCGTGAAGTGTCAACCCGTCTCCCACAGGAGAGTCCCCGCCGTGCGCATCGCAGTCACCGGCTCCATCGCCACCGACCACCTCATGACCTTCCCCGGCCGCTTCGCCGACCAGCTCGTCGCGGACCAGTTGCACACGGTCTCGCTTTCCTTCCTGGTCGACAACCTCGACGTACGCCGGGGCGGCGTCGGCGCGAACATCGCCTTCGGCATGGGTCAGCTCGGCACGACCCCGGTCCTGGTCGGCGCCGCCGGCTTCGACTTCGACGAGTACCGCGCCTGGCTGGACCGGCACGGCGTCGACACCGAGTCGGTCCGCATCTCCGAGACCCTGCACACCGCCCGCTTCGTGTGCACGACGGACGCCGACCACAACCAGATCGGCTCCTTCTACACGGGCGCGATGAGCGAGGCCCGGCAGATCGAGCTGAAGACCGTCGCCGACCGCGTGGGCGGCCTCGACCTGGTCCTGATCGGCGCCGACGACCCCGAGGCGATGCTCCGCCACACCGAGGAGTGCCGCTCCCGCCAGATCCCCTTCGCCGCCGACTTCTCCCAGCAGATCGCCCGGATGAACGGCGACGAGATCCGGATACTGCTGGAGGGCGCCACATACCTCTTCTCGAACGAGTACGAGAAGGGCCTGATCGAGTCCAAGACCGGCTGGACGGACGCCGAGATCCTCGCCAAGGTCGGCCACCGCGTCACCACCCTCGGCTCGCGCGGCGTCCGCGTCGAGCGGGTCGGCGAGGACCCGATCGAGGTCGGCTGCGCGGAGGAGGAGCGCAAGGCCGACCCCACGGGCGTCGGCGACGCCTTCCGCGCCGGCTTCCTCTCCGGCCTCGCCTGGGGCGTCTCCCTGGAGCGTGCCGCCCAGGTCGGCTGCATGCTCGCCACGCTCGTCATCGAGACGGTCGGCACCCAGGAGTACCAGCTGCGCCGCGGCCACTTCATGGACCGGTTCGCCAAGGCCTACGGCGACGAGGCCGCCGCGGAGGTCCAGAAGCACCTGGCCTGAGCTACGACACCCGGCGGACCACGTACGCAGCACCGTGGTCCGCCGGCTCCTCACCCACGTACTCCTGGCCCCGCATCTCGCACCATGCCGGGATGTCCAGCCGGGCCGCCTCGTCGTCGGACAGGACACGCACCGTGCCGCCCACCGGCACATCCCCGATGACCTTGGCGAGCTCGATGACGGGTATGGGGCAGCGCTTGCCGAGCGCGTCGACGACCAGGGCGTCGTCCTGCTGCACGGTGGCCGCCGGAACCGGCGCCCCCAGCTTCTCCCGCACCCCCGTCACCGCGGCCGGCAGCACCGCCAGGAACCGCTCGACGTCCTCCTCGGGCGTCCCCATCGGCAGCGAAACCCGCACATTCCCCTCACTCAGCACCCCCATCGCCTTCAGCACATGGCTGGGCGTCAGCGTGCTGCTGGTGCAGGACGACCCGGAGGAAACGGAGAAACCCTCCCGGTCCAGCTCGTGCAGCAATGTCTCCCCGTCGACATAGAGACAGGAGAAGGTGACGATCCCCGGCAGCCGCCGCTCCGGATCTCCGACCACCTCCACGTCCGGCACCGACCGCGGCACCCGCACGCGGATCCGCTCCGTCAGCTCCCGCAGCCGTACCGCCTCTTGTTCGGCCTCCGCCCGCACCGCCCGCAACGAGGCGGCTGCGGCCACGATCCCCGGCAGATTCTCGAACCCGGCGGCCCGCCCCGACTCCCGCTCGTCCGCAGGCCCTTGGGACACGAACCGCACACCTTTTCGTACGACGAGCAGCCCGACCCCCGAGGGCCCGCCCCACTTGTGCGCACTGGCCGTAAGCAGGGACCAGTCACCCCCGACCGGCCCCCACCCCAGCGACTGCGCCGCATCCACCAGCAACGGCACGCCGGACTTCCGGCACACGGCAGCCACTTCGGCCACCGGCTGCTCGGTCCCCACCTCGTGGTTGGCCGACTGGAGACAGGCCAGCGCGGTGTCCGGGCGGAGGGCGTCCGCGTACGACGCCGGCGTCACCCTGCCCTGCCGGTCCACCTCGATCTGCGTGACGCTCCCACCGCCGGCCTCGTGCGCGTCAGCCGCATGGAGCACCGAGGAGTGTTCGACCGCCGACACGATCAGGTGACGCCCAACCCGGTGACGCCCGCCCAACGCCCCAGCAATTCCCGCATGCACGGCCCGGGTCCCGGAAGAGGTGAAAACCAGCTCGTCGGCACGGCACCCCACAGCCTCGGCGGCGGCCTCCCGAGCGGCGTCCAGCAACATCCGCGCGCGCCGCCCTTCCCGATAGAGGCGTGCAGGATCGGCCCATCCCTCATCGAGCGAGGCCAGCAGAGCTTGCCGGGCAACAGGATGAAGAGGAGCACTGGAAGCAGCGTCGAAGTAGCCCACACAGCAACGCTAAACCGCCGTTCACTGCAACGCCCTAAAGGGGCGCGGGGCAATGACATCAGCGGCTCCGCCGCGGGGCGCGACCAGCCCCCACAAACCCGCAGCCGCCAATCCAGCTAACCCGCGGAGTGACTAGGCACCCCTCCCCGCGAACCCGCGGAGGGCGTCGGCTAGGGTTTGGTCCGCATAAACATCCAAACCCCTGCCCGACGCAGGGCGGCGACCGACCACCGAAGAAGGCAGGCCGCAGCCAACCGCGCGGGCGAGACTCTCGGGAAGGCGCTACGTGAGTCCCAACGGCTCCGACCGCTCGCCGCGGCGCCCGATGCGGCGGAAGCTGCTGCAGGCAATGACCGCGGGCCTGGTCCTGGCGACCGCCACCGGTTGCACATACAAGGACTTCCCCCGCCTTGGTATGCCCACCCCGACCACGGAAGAGGCTCCGCGGATCCTCTCCCTGTGGCAGGGGTCCTGGGCTGCCGCGCTCGCCACCGGCGTGCTGGTGTGGGGCCTGATCCTGTGGAGTGCTTTCTTCCACCGGCGCAGCCGCACGAAGGTCGAAGTTCCTCCGCAGACCCGGTACAACATGCCGATCGAGGCGCTGTACACGGTGGTTCCGCTCGTCATCGTCTCGGTGCTGTTCTACTTCACGGCCCGCGACGAGTCGAAGCTGCTCAGCCTCTCCGACAAGCCCGACGTCACCGTGAACGTCGTCGGCTTCCAGTGGAGCTGGGGCTTCAACTACATCGAGCCCGTCGCCGGTTCCACCGGTGACGCGAAGACCGACGAGAACCTGGCCGCCATTCCGGACCGGTTCAAGAAGGAGTTCCCGGCGAACGCCGGCGGTGTCTACGACGTCGGTACGCCGGCCTCGAAGGACCCGAAGACCCACAACCCGGGCCCGACCCTGTGGCTGCCCAAGGGCAAGACGGTCCGCTTCGTCCTGACCTCGCGTGACGTCATCCACTCCTTCTGGGTGGTGCCGTTCCTGATGAAGATGGACGTCATCCCGGGCCACACCAACGCCTTCCAGGTGACCCCCAACAAGGAGGGCACCTTCCTCGGCAAGTGCGCCGAGCTCTGCGGCGTCGACCACTCCCGGATGCTGTTCAACGTGAAGGTCGTCTCCCCGGACCTCTACGAGAAGCACCTCCAGGAACTCGCCAAGAAGGGGCAGACCGGTTACGTTCCCGCCGGCATCGCGCAGACGAGCCACGAGAAGAACCGGGAGACGAACAACCTGTGAGCATCGTCAACGAACCCCAGGGCGCCGCGGCGGAGTCCCACTACGCGGACGAGCTGCCGGTCCGGCGCAAGCAGCCCGGCAACGTCGTGATCAAGTGGCTGACGACCACTGACCACAAGACGATCGGAACGCTGTACCTCGTCACGTCGTTCGCGTTCTTCCTCATCGGCGGCGTCATGGCGCTGCTCATGCGCGCCGAGCTGGCCCGTCCGGGCCTGCAGATCATGTCGAACGAGCAGTTCAACCAGGCGTTCACGATGCACGGCACGATCATGCTGCTGATGTTCGCGACGCCGCTGTTCGCCGGTTTCACGAACTGGATCATGCCGCTGCAGATCGGCGCGCCCGACGTGGCGTTCCCGCGGCTGAACATGTTCGCCTACTGGCTCTACCTGTTCGGCTCGACGATCGCGGTGGGCGGCTTCCTCACCCCGCAGGGCGCGGCCGACTTCGGCTGGTTCGCCTACTCCCCGCTGTCGGACGCCGTCCGCAGCCCGGGCATCGGCGCCGACCTGTGGATCATGGGTCTGGCCTTCTCCGGCTTCGGCACGATCCTCGGTGCGGTCAACTTCATCACCACCATCATCTGCATGCGCGCGCCCGGCATGACCATGTTCCGCATGCCGATCTTCGTGTGGAACGTGCTGCTGACCGCGGTGCTGGTCCTGCTCGCCTTCCCCGTCCTCGCCGCCGCGCTGTTCGCGCTGGAGGCGGATCGGAAATTCGGGGCACATGTCTTCGACGCGGCCAATGGCGGCGCCCTGCTGTGGCAACACCTCTTCTGGTTCTTCGGCCATCCAGAGGTGTACATCATCGCGCTGCCGTTCTTCGGCATCATCTCCGAGGTCATCCCGGTCTTCTCCCGCAAGCCGATGTTCGGCTACATGGGCCTGATCGGCGCGACCATCGCCATCGCGGGTCTGTCCGTGACCGTGTGGGCCCACCACATGTACGTCACCGGCGGTGTACTGCTCCCGTTCTTCTCCTTCATGACGTTCCTCATCGCCGTCCCGACCGGCGTGAAGTTCTTCAACTGGATCGGAACGATGTGGAAGGGGTCCCTGTCCTTCGAGACCCCGATGCTCTGGGCGACGGGCTTCCTGGTCACCTTCACCTTCGGTGGTCTGACCGGTGTCATCCTGGCCTCGCCGCCGATGGACTTCCACGTCTCGGACTCGTACTTCGTGGTGGCCCACTTCCACTACGTCGTCTTCGGCACCGTCGTGTTCGCGATGTTCTCCGGCTTCCACTTCTGGTGGCCGAAGATGACCGGCAAGATGCTCGACGAGCGCCTCGGCAAGATCACTTTCTGGACGCTGTTCATCGGCTTCCACGGCACCTTCCTGGTCCAGCACTGGCTGGGTGCCGAGGGCATGCCGCGCCGTTACGCGGACTACCTCGCGGCCGACGGCTTCACCGCCCTGAACACGATCTCGACGATCAGCTCGTTCCTGCTCGGCATGTCGATCCTGCCGTTCCTCTACAACGTGTGGAAGACGGCCAAGTACGGCAAGAAGGTCGAGGTCGACGACCCGTGGGGCTACGGCCGCTCGCTCGAGTGGGCGACGTCCTGCCCGCCACCGCGGCACAACTTCCTCACCCTGCCGCGGATCCGCAGCGAATCCCCGGCGTTCGACCTGCACCACCCTGAGATCGCCGCTCTCGACCAGCTCGAGAACGCGCCTCACGGTGAGAAGGCTCTGGCTGGTGGCAAGGAGGCCGGCAAGTGAAGGTTCAGGGCAAGATGTTCATGTGGCTGAGCGTCTTCGTCCTCGCCATGGCGGTGGTCTATGGCGTGTGGTCGAAGGAGCCGGTCGGTACCACGGCGCTCTTCCTGTCCTTCGGTCTGTGCATCATGATCGGCTTCTACCTGGGCTTCACGGCCCGGCGGGTCGACGTGGGTGCCATGGACAACAAGGAGGCGGACGTCGCGGACGACGCCGGCGAGGTCGGGTTCTTCAGCCCGCACAGCTGGCAGCCGCTCGCCCTCGGCGTCGGTGGCGCGCTGGCCTTCCTGTCGATCGCGATCGGTTGGTGGCTGCTGTACTTCTCGGCGCCGATCATCATGATCGGCCTGTACGGCTGGGTCTTCGAGTACTACCGCGGTGAGAACCGCACCCAGTAGCACGCGCTGAGCGCATCAGGAGCCCGGACACTCCGTAAGGAGCGTCCGGGCTCCCACTTTTGCCCCAATACCGTTACCTCGTACGGATTACACCGCGCGCCGTCCTTGACGAACGTCCATAGCGTGAGGGACATGAACCACTCTCCGCGCACCCGCACCGTCGTCAGCTGCACTCTGCTGGTGATCGCCCTCGGCGCGGGCGGCACCGCTTGCAGCAGCGGGGGCAACCCGCTGGCCGACAAGCCGTACGACGCGACGGACCAGCTCTCCTTCAACGGCCTCAAAGGCGGCGCGAAGAAAGCCGACCCGGACAAGGCCCTCGAGGTCACCGCAGAGGACGACGGCCGCATCACGGACGTCACCGCCACGGACGCCGCAGGCCGCTTCGTGGCGGGCGAACTCTCCGCCGACGGCACCCGCTGGCACAGCACCTCCCCGCTCGCCGCCAACGCCCACTACACGGTGCGGGTGAGCACGGAGGACGGGGACGGGGCGCCGGGCCGCAAGGTCCTCACCTTCGACACCAGCACCCCCACCACCAAGAAGCGCCTGGACGTGAAGTTCGGGCCCGACTCCGGCGACTACGGCGTCGGCCAGCCCGTCACCGCCCAACTGAACCGGCCCGTCAAGGACAGGACACAGCGCGCCATCGTCGAACGGGCGCTACGAGTGGACTCCGTGCCCGCCGTGCAGGGCGCCTGGCACTGGGTGGACGACAAGGAACTCCACTACCGCCCCAAGGACTACTGGCCCGCCCACGCCACCGTCCAGGTGCACAGCAACCTGGACGGCATCAAGGTCGGCGACCGCCTGTGGGGAGCCAAGAGCAAGCCGCTGAAGCTCACCATCGGCGACAGCATCGTTGCCGTCACCGACGCCTCGGCGCACTCCATGACGGTGTACAAGAACGGCGACGACATCAGGGAACTCCCCGTCACCACCGGCAAGCCGGGCTTCGAGACCCGCAACGGCGTCAAGGTCGTGCTGGGCAAGCAGTCCTTCGTACGCATGCGCAGCGCCACCGTGGGCATCGCCGAAGGCAGCGCCGAATCCTACGACCTGCCCGTCTACTGGGCCACCCGCCTCACCTGGAGCGGCGAGTACGTGCACGCCGCCCCCTGGTCCGTGGGCTCCCAGGGCTACGCCAACGTCAGCCACGGCTGCACCGGCATGAGCACCGCCAACGCCGAATGGTTCTTCAACACCATCCACGAGGGCGACGTGGTGAAGGTCGTCAACTCCAACGGCGACACCATGGAACCCTTCGGCAACGGCTTCGGCGACTGGAACCTGGCCTGGAAGCAGTGGCGCCGGGGCAGCGCCCTCGTAGGCGGCACCCCCGACGGCCCCAGCCCACAGGACGCAGCACGTCTCAGGCCGACGGCGGTGTAGCGCCCCAAAGGGGCGCGGGGCTGTGTCGATATGCGGCTCCGCCACGTGGGCGCGACAAGCCACAACGGGCCCGCAGCCGCGAGAATCCCGCACCCCCGAGCTACTAGGCGCTCTGCTGAAGCGCCTTCTGCCGCAACAGAGAAGCCAACGCGGCCGCGAACTCCACCGGCTCCACCGGCAAGGTGACCGCCGCATCAGCCCGACTCCACGTGGCCAGCCACGCATCTTGAGGCCGCCCGATGAGCAGAAGCACCGGCGGGCAGTTGAACACCTCGTCCTTGATCTGCCGGCACACCCCCATGCCCCCCATGGGCACCGCCTCGCCGTCCAGGACGCAGACGTCGATCCCGCCCCGGTCCAGCTCCTTGATGACGGCGGCCGGCGTCGCACACTCCAGGAACTCGACGACGGGAACGTCGGGAGCGGGCCTGCGCCCGGTCGCGAGCCGCACCTGTTCGCGGGTGTTGGAGTCGTCGCTGTAGACCAGCACCGTGGCGGTCGGCTGCATAGTTCCTCCGAGACGTCAGCGTCGTACGGAAAGGCCCGATGGGGCGGATGTTACTCCGTTCAACACCACGTCAACACCGGTATGGACGGGAGCAACACTCCGAACGGCACCCCCCGGAGTGAGGGCGGGATAAGCGACCGACATAATGTCGGTCGTGGCGACAGCAACGACAGTAGAAACCGGGCACGCGCACCCGTCGGTCAACCGGCCGAACCTCACCAGCGTCGGAACCATCATCTGGCTGAGTTCCGAGCTGATGTTCTTCGCGGCCCTCTTCGCGATGTACTTCACCCTGCGATCGGTGACCGGTCCGGATCACTGGAAGGAGATGGCGAGCCATCTCAACCTTCCGTTCTCCGCGACCAACACCACGATCCTGGTGCTCTCCTCCCTCACCTGCCAGCTCGGCGTGTTCGCCGCCGAGCGCGGGGACGTGAAGAAGCTCCGGGGCTGGTTCATCATCACGTTCGTGATGGGTGCGATCTTCATCGGCGGTCAGATCTTCGAGTACACGGAGCTGGTGAAGGAGGACGGGCTCTCCCTGTCCTCCGACCCGTACGGCTCGGTGTTCTACCTGACCACCGGGTTCCACGGCATGCACGTGACGGGCGGCCTCATCGCCTTCCTGTTCGTTCTCGGCCGCACCTACGCGGCCAAGAGGTTCACCCACGAGCAGGCGACCGCGGCCATCGTCGTGTCCTACTACTGGCACTTCGTCGATGTCGTGTGGATCGGCCTCTTCGCCACGATCTACCTGATCAAGTAGCCGGGCCCGTTCCCGCGTGCGCCCGTGAGGCGCACAACCCACAAGCATCGACGCAGAAGATCCTGACACCGGGGTAATCCGTGAAAAAGCTCTCCGCACGACGACGCCATCCCATGGCGGCTCTCGTCGTCCTACTCCTCGCGCTGGCATGCACCGGGGGGCTGTACGCCGCGTTCGCACCCGCGAGCAGGGCGCAGGCCGATGACACCGCCCAGTCTCTCGCCATCGACGAGGGCAAGAAGCTCTACTCCGTGGGCTGCGCCAGCTGCCACGGCACCGGCGGTCAGGGCACCACCGACGGTCCGAGCCTCGTCGGCGTGGGCGCCGCGGCCGTCGACTTCCAGGTCGGCACCGGCCGTATGCCGGCCCAGCAGCCGGGCGCTCAGGTCCCGAAGAAGAAGGTCATCTACACGCAGGCCGAGATCGACCAGCTCGCCGCGTACATCTCCTCCCTCGGCGCCGGCCCCTCCATCCCGACGAAGGCGCAGTACGGCCCGGACGGTGCCGACATCGCCAAGGGTGGCGAGCTGTTCCGCACCAACTGCGCGCAGTGCCACAACTTCACCGGCAAGGGCGGTGCGCTGACGCACGGCAAGTTCGCGCCCAGCCTCGAGGGCGTCGACCCGAAGCACATCTACGAGGCCATGCAGACCGGCCCCCAGAACATGCCGTCGTTCCCCGACACCACGATGTCGGAGCAGAACAAGAAGGACATCATCGCGTACCTGAACGCGGTCAACGGTGACGACACCGAGAGCCCCGGCGGCCTTGAGCTGGGCGGACTCGGCCCGGTCTCCGAGGGCCTGTTCGCCTGGATCTTCGGACTCGGCGCGCTGATCGCGGTCGCCGTCTGGGTCGCCGCTCGGACCGCAAAGGCCAAGAAGTCATGAGTAGCCAAGACATTCCAGAAGAGAACCTGCCTGCCGAGCACTCCGCAGGACACAACGAGCACGGCGAGCACGGTGCGGTGACCGTCGCGGACGAGAAGAACCCGTTCGCGGACCCCGGTCTGCCGCCCCACGAGCACCGGGTGCAGGACATCGACGAGCGGGCCGCCAAGCGGTCCGAGCGTGTGGTGGCCATGCTGTTCACGGTCTCGATGCTGGCCACGGTCGGGTTCATCGCCTCGTACGTGGCGATCCCGCACGACAAGTCGATCTTCGTGTTCCCGATCGGCCACATCAACGCGCTGAACTTCGCGCTCGGCCTGACCCTGGGCCTGGCGCTGTTCGCCATCGGCGCGGGCGCGGTCCACTGGGCCCGCACCCTGATGTCCGATGTGGAGATCGCCGATGAGCGGCACCCGATCGAGGCGTCCCCCGAGGTCAAGGCCAAGGTCATGGCCGACTTCAAGGAGGGCGCCAAGGAGTCCGCGCTCGGCCGCCGCAAGCTCATCCGCAACACGATGTTCGGTGCGCTGGCCCTGTTCCCGCTCTCCGGCGTCATGCTGCTGCGCGACCTCGGACCGCTGCCGGGGACCAAGCTCCGCCACACGCTGTGGTCCAAGGGCAAGCTGCTCGTCAACATGAACACCAACGAGCCGCTGCGTGCCTCCGACGTCGCGGTCGGCTCGCTCACCTTCGCCAAGCCCGAGGGCCTGGAGGAGCACGACGAGAACTTCCAGACCGAGATCGCCAAGGCGGCCCTGATGATCGTCCGGATCCAGCCGGACAACATCAAGGACAAGCGCGAGCTCGAGTGGTCGCACGAGGGCATCGTGGCGTACTCGAAGATCTGCACCCACGTCGGTTGCCCGATCTCCCTGTACGAGCAGCAGACGCACCACGTGCTGTGCCCCTGCCACCAGTCCACCTTCGACCTGTCCGACGGTGCCCGGGTGATCTTCGGCCCCGCCGGTCACGCCCTGCCGCAGCTGCGCATCGGCGTGAACGACCAGGGCTACCTCGAGGCGCTCGGCGACTTCGAAGAGCCCGTCGGTCCTGCATTCTGGGAGCGCGGATGAGCACCAACGAGAACACCGAGTCCCGGCGCGGCAAAGCGCCGGCCGGCGAGCGCGTCGCCGACTGGGCCGACGGCCGGCTGGGGATCTACTCCCTGGCCAAGACCAACATGCGCAAGATCTTCCCCGACCACTGGTCGTTCATGTTGGGCGAAGTGTGCATGTACAGCTTCATCATCCTCATCCTCACGGGTGTGTATCTGACGCTGTTCTTCCACCCGTCGATGAACGAGGTGGAGTACCACGGCAGCTACATCCCGCTGCAGGGCCAGATGATGTCCGAGGCGTTCAACTCGACCCTGCACATCTCCTTCGATGTGCGCGGTGGTCTGCTGATCCGGCAGATCCACCACTGGGCCGCGCTGATCTTCCTCGCGGGCATGTTCGTGCACATGATGCGCGTGTTCTTCACCGGCGCGTTCCGCAAGCCGCGTGAGGTCAACTGGCTGTTCGGCTTCCTGCTGCTCGTCCTGGGCATGTTCACCGGCTTCACCGGTTACTCGCTCCCGGACGACCTGCTCTCCGGCACCGGTGTCCGCTTCATGGAGGGCGCGATCCTGTCCGTGCCGGTCGTCGGCACGTACCTGTCGATGTTCCTCTTCGGCGGCGAGTTCCCCGGCGGCGACTTCGTGGCCCGGTTCTACTCGGTCCACATCCTGCTGCTGCCGGGCATCATGCTCGGCCTGATGGTGGGCCACCTGATCCTGGTCTTCTACCACAAGCACACGCAGTTCGCGGGCCCCGGAAAGACGAACAACAACGTCGTCGGCATGCCGCTGCTGCCGGTGTACATGGCGAAGGCCGGAGGCTTCTTCTTCCTGGTCTTCGGCGTCATCACGGCCATCGCGGCCATCGCCTCGATCAACCCGATCTGGGCCATGGGCCCCTACCGTCCGGACCAGGTGTCCACCGGCGCCCAGCCCGACTGGTACATGGGCTTCTCCGAGGGTCTGATCCGTACGATGCCGGGCTGGGAGATCAACCTCTGGGGCCACACGCTCGTCCTGGGCGTGTTCATCCCGCTGGTGATCTTCCCGCTGGTCCTGGTCGCGATCGCGGTCTACCCGTTCATCGAGTCCTGGGTCACCGGCGACAAGCGCGAGCACCACATCCTGGACCGTCCGCGCAACGCCCCGACGCGTACGGCGTTCGGTGCCGCGTGGATCTCCTGGTACTTCGTGCTGATGGTCGGTGGCGGCAACGACCTGTGGGCCACGCACTTCCACCTGTCGATCAACGCGATCACCTGGTTCGTGCGCGTCGGCTTCTTCGTCGTGCCGGTGCTCACGTTCGTCGCCACCAAGCGGATCTGCCTCGGCCTGCAGCGCCGGGACAAGGACAAGGTGCTGCACGGCCGCGAGTCGGGCATCATCAAGCGCCTGCCGCACGGTGAGTTCATCGAGGTGCACGAGCCCCTCAGCCAGGACGCCCTGCACACCCTCACGGCGCACGAGCAGTACAAGCCGGCCGAGATCGGCCCGACGGTCGACGAGAACGGCGTCGAGCGCAAGGTCAAGGGCTCCGAGCGGCTGCGCGCCAAGCTCAGCGAGGCGTACTACGGCGAGGAGTCCCAGATTCCGAAGCCGACCGTCGAGGAGTACAGGGAGATCACGAGCGGCCACGGCCACCACTGATCGCTGCGGCTCGCCACGCCACGGCAGAAGGGCCCCCGTCCGGTCTTCGGACGGGGGCCCTTTTCCATGCCGTGAGCTGGATAGGGTGGCCTCACACTCGTTTCTTCTTCTACGACGACCAGGAGCGGCCTTATGAGCGCTGTGACCCCCGCTGGAGGCGACACCGCGGCGGGCCGTTCCTGGCCCCTGTTGCTGAACGGCCTGCTGGGCGGCCAGGACCTCACGGCGGACGACACGGCCTGGGCGATGGACCTGATCATGCGCGGCGAGGCGACCGACGCGCAGATCGCCGGGTTCGCGGTGGCGCTGCGCGCCAAGGGCGAGACGGTCGAGGAGATCACCGGACTGGTCCGGACGATGTACGAGCACGCGAACGTGATCGAGGTGCCGGGCCGGACCGTCGACATCGTCGGCACGGGCGGTGACGGCGCGAAGACGGTGAACATCTCCACGATGTCGGCGATCGTCATCGCCGGCACGGGCGCCAAGGTCGTCAAGCACGGCAACCGGGCCGCCTCCTCCGCGTCCGGCGCCTCGGACGTCCTGGAGAAGCTGGGCGTCAATCTGGAACTGACGCCGAAGCGGGTTGCGGAGGTCGCCGAGGAAGCCGGCATCACGTTCTGCTTCGCCATCAAGTTCCACCCGGCACTGCGTCATGTGGCCGCCGCACGCGGCCAGTTGGGCATCCGTACGACCTTCAACGCCCTGGGTCCGCTGACCAACCCGGCGAAGGTGAAGGCTCAGGCGGTGGGCGTCGCCGACCCGCGCCTGGCGCCCCTCATCGCGGGCGTCCTGGCCGAGCGCGGCAACTCCTCCCTCGTCTTCCGCGGCGACGACGGCTTCGACGAACTGACCACGACAGCAACCTCGCGGGTCTGGATCGTCCGCGACGGCAAGGTCACCGAGGAGACCTTCGACCCGCGGGACGTCGGCATCGAGCTGGTCCCCGTGGAGGCCCTGCGGGGCGCCGACCCGTCGTACAACGCGGAGGTCGCCCGCAGGCTCCTCGACGGCGAGACGGGTCCCGTACGGGACGCCGTACTGCTGAACTCGGCGGCCGCGCTCGTGGCCCTCGACCCGGGCCCCGGGACCCTCGCCGAGCAGATCCGGGCCGGCATGGACAAGGCGGCGCAGTCGATCGACTCCGGCGCGGCCAAGCGGGTCCTGGAGCGCTGGGTGGCGGCCAGCAACGCATAGCAGGGGAGTGCGGTCCCGTAATTCGGACACGAGTTGCGGGACCGCGATCACTTCACGTACGTTCCTGTTCAGGTCATGAGTGACAGTCATGAGGCCCCGGCCGACTGTCCGGCAACCCTCCGTCCGTGGCGGGGTGCCCCGGGTGAAGACCAGGCCGTAGGCAGCGAGGTCTACGGCAAGCGCGGGCCCCTCTCGACACCAGGGGTCCTGGTCGTTCGAGGGAGTCTTCTGTGAGCAAGCGAATGCGATAGGGCGTAGAGCCCCGCCTCCGCATACCCCTTTCACCTTCTCCCGTGCCGTCGACGCAATCGTCCGGTACGGCGATTCCGCTCACCCCTCACAGGAGTTCGCCATGTCTGTCTCCACCGCTGCCACCGCCCAGACCGTTTGTGCGCCCCTGCCCGTTCTCGGCCGGGATGTCACCGTCCCGCTCGTCACGGGCGGCGAAGTCACCTACGCCGCGCTCGACTACGCGGCCAGCGCCCCCGCCCTCCAGCGCGTCTGGGACGACGTGGCCGCCTACGCGCCCTACTACGGCAGCGTCCACCGCGGCGCCGGCTACCTCTCCCAGCTGTCGACCGACCTCTTCGAGAACGCCCGCCGGACCGTTGCCGAGTTCCTGGACTGCCGGGCCGACGACCAGCTGATCTTCACCCGCTCCACGACGGACTCCCTCAACCTGCTGGCGCAGGCGCTCCCGGCCGACAGCCAGGTCTTCGTCTTCGAGACCGAGCACCACGCCAGCCTGCTGCCCTGGAGGGATGCCCGGGTCACCTGCCTCGACGCCCCGCGCACCCCGCAGCAGGCCGTCGAGACCCTGGAGCGCGCCCTCGCCGACCGCGACCCATACGGCCCGGCCCTGGTCTGCGTCACCGGCGCCTCGAACGTCACCGGCGAGCTGTGGCCGGTGCGCGAGCTCGCCGCTGCCGCCCATGCGCACGGCGCCCGTATCGTCCTGGACGCCGCCCAGCTCGCCCCGCACCACCCGGTCTCCGTGCAGGACCTCGACGTCGACTGGGTCGCCTTCTCCGGCCACAAGCTGTACGCGCCCTTCGGCTCCGGCGTGCTGGCCGGCCGCGCCGACTGGCTGCAGGCCGCCGACCCCTATCTCGCGGGCGGCGGCGCCAGCCGCAAGGTCACCCGGCGCGAGGACGGCGGTGTGGACGTGGAGTGGCACGACAGCGCCGCCCGCCACGAGGCCGGCTCCCCGAACGTGATCGGCGCCTACTCCATCGCCTCCGCCTGCAAGGCGCTCACCGAGGCCGGCTTCGACACGCTGGTCGCCCGCGAGCAGCACCTGATCGACACCGTCAGGGCGGGCCTCGCCGAGGTGCCCGACGTGCGGATCCTCTCCCTCTTCGGCGACGACGCCCCCCGCGTGGGCGTGATCTCCTTCGTCGTCGAGGGCTGGAACAGCTCGCACTTCGCCGCCGCGCTCTCCGCCGAGTACGGCATCGGCGTCCGCGACGGCCTCTTCTGCGCCCACCCGCTGGTCCGCACTCTCCTGGGCAGCGACCCGCAGACCCAGGGCGAGTGCGGCGCTCCCGAGGCCGCCCCCGGCGAAAGGTCCCTCAACGCCATCCGCGTCAGCTTCGGCGCCGGCACCCCCGACGAACACGTCGAGCGCTTCGTCACCGCCGTGAAGGAACTGGTGGCGGACGGTGCGAAGTGGCAGTACCGCACGGAGGACGGCCGCTGCGTCCCTGCCGTGTGAGCAGCGGCTTTGGTCTTTAGGGGCGCGGGGCTGTATCAATTTGCGGCTCCGCCGCGTGGGCGCGACCAGCCACGACGGACCGGCACTCGCAAACGCTCCGCGCCCCGCAGGCGCCTAGGCGAAGATCACGAATCCAGCCCGATGGCAAATGCGGCCTCAAGGTCGTGCTGCGAGTACGTCCGGAAAGCAACATGTGTATCCGTCGCCTCGACACCGGGAATCTTGCTGATACTGCCCGGGATCACGTCAGCAAGATCCTCATGCTGACTCACCCGCACCATCGCGATCAGGTCGTACGTCCCGGTCACGGAAAAGACTTCACTCACGCTCTCCAGCGAAGCGATCCGTTCCGCGATCTCGGGGATCCGGTCCACGCTGGTCTTGATGAGGACGATCGCGGTGATCACGGCTGGTTCTCTCCCTCGGGGGCCGGAGCTGGGGCGGACCTCACTCTAGCTGTACGGCCGAATCGCACCCAGGCGTAGACGAAGCCCAGGCCGAAGCCCACCAGGTGGGCCAGATAGGCCACCCCCGGCCCCGTCGCCGCATGCCCGGCCGCCAGCCACTGCAGGGCCACCCAGAAGGGCAGCACGATCCAGGCGGGGAAGCGCAGGGGGAGGAAGAAGAGAAACGGCAGAAGACTGGTCACCCGGGCGCCGGGGAAGAGGTAGAGGAAAGCGCCCAGGACCGCGGAGATCGCCCCGGACGCGCCGACCAGGGACTGCTGTGACGTGGAATTGGCCGCCGCGTACCCCAGCAGGGCGAGGTAGCCGCAGCCGACGTAGAAGAGCGTGAACTGGACGCGGCCCATCCGTTCCTCGGTCATCGCCCCGAAGACGTAGAGGAAGAGCATGTTGCCGAGCAGGTGCACCCAGCTGCCGTGGACGAACAGGGCCGTGGCGGGGGTCAGGGCGGCCCTGGGGGAGCCCTGGAACAGCTCGGCCGGGACCACGCCCCAGCGGTGGAAATAGGCGCGCTGGGCGGCGAGCAGCGCGTCGCCGGAGCCGTGGACCGGATTGAGGCCCGCTGCCGGGCCGGTCACGAAGAGCAGACAGCACAGAGTGATCAGCGTGTACGTCATGGGCGCCGAGGGGCGCCGGATCGCTCTGCCGACGGTCGCGCTCCACTTGCCGATCATGAACACAGAGCATGACGTAACGGGACGCAGTCGCACAGACCGCCTCGCCGCCGTGGACGGGCGGGCGGCGAGTCCGCGCCAGGCCGTAGGGTTACGAGCCACACGCCCAGGGAAGCTGGGGCGTCACTGACAATAGAAGGCCTAGAAGGAAAGAGCACAGGCACGATGACGGTTCCCCTCCCGACCGCCACGACGCGGTGGCGCTGCACCCTCTGCGGCAACCTCACGCGTTTCGACGTGACCCGCTCGTCGAAGGTCGTCGAGTACGTCCACCTCGATCTGGCCGGTGAGCCCAAGGTCGAGGAGCGCGAGGTGGTCAGTGAGACCATCGAGTCGGTGCGCTGTCGCTGGTGCAACGCGGTGGATCAGGTGGAACTCGTGGACAGGCCGGGCGCCGACTCCTGAGGGAGCGGCCCCACAGGTAATGGGGTGTGACGGATGGTGGAGACCACAGGCGGGGGGCCGGGCGACGGCACCGCCGAGGTGCTTGACCGTCCGCTGCCCGACGGAGTGCGCCGCAAGGTCGTCCAGATCGTCTCGGACGGCTTCGGCGGGCTGACCGTCGGCGAACTGCCCGCACAGCTCAGGCAGTACGCCCGGTTCGCGCCGAACCGGCGGGCCAAGTTCGCCGGCAACGCGATGGCGGCCGCGCTGGAGACCGATCCGCTGTTCCGGCAGCGCATCGGGGAGAAGCTCAGAGAGGCCCAGCCGGAACTCACCGGCGCTCTCGACTCCGGCTCGCCGCCCCCGGCCGCGGATCCGCTCGACGTGGCGGCCGCGGCCTATGTCTTGCGGCCCACCGGCTGGGTGAAGCTCGTGACCGCGGCCGGCGAGGAGGCTCAGCGGGCCGACGCCGAGCGCGCCGACGAGGAGAGCCGCGCCGAGCTGGAGCGGCTGCGCGCGGAGCTCGACCGGGCTCGGGAGCAGACCCGGGTCGACACCGAGCGGCTCCGTGCCGAGCTGGACGCCGCCAAGAAGGAGGCCGACTCGCTGCACCGCAAGCTGCGAGCGGCCCTCAGTGACGTCAAGCGGGGCGAGGCCGCCCTGCGCAAGATCCAGGGCGAGATCGAGGCCGTACGCGCCGAGGGCCAGGCGCAGGTGTCCGCGGCCGAGAGCGAGTCCCGGCGGCTGAAGTCGCGGCTCGGGGAGGCGGAGGCCGCCCTGGAGGCCACGCGCAAAGCAGCGCGCGAGGGGCGCAGTGTCGAGGACATGCGCGTGCGCCTGCTTCTGGACACCGTTCTGGACGCGGCGCAAGGGCTGCGCCGGGAGCTGGCGTTGCCGCCCGTGTCCGTACGGCCGGCGGAGACCGTCGATGCGGTCGAACCGGGGCGAATGACCCCGAAAGACATTGCTGCGCGCGCTTTGTCTGAAAATGACCCCGCGATCCTGGACCAGCTGCTCGCGCTGCCGCAGGCGCACCTGGTCGTCGACGGTTACAACGTCACCAAAACGGGTTATCCCCAAATGCCTCTGGAGAAGCAGCGGTTGAGGCTCCTCGGCCAGCTTTCGCAACTCGCTGCACAGACCGGCGCCGAGGTCACCTGCGTCTTCGACGGGGCCGAGCTGGCCGCTCCGGTGCTGCTCGCGCCGCCGCGCGGAGTGCGGGTGCTGTTCTCCAAAGCGGGCGTCACCGCGGACGAGTTGATCCGCCAGCTGGTGCGCGCGGAGCCGCCCGGCAGGCCTGTCATCGTTGCCTCCACCGACCGCGAGGTGGCCGACGGAGTGGCGCGCGCGGGCGCGCGCCCGGTCGCCTCGGCGATGCTCCTGAAGCGGCTGTCCTGAGTCGTTCCTGAGTCGTTTCCCGGGCCGCTGTCCCGAAGGTCGAACTTCTAGGTTTAATGCCCGAATTGGCGCCAATCGTCACGCAACGTAGCGTCAACCTCGCGTCACTGCACGTGGGTTATGTGCAAAGAATGCATTGCGTCACTAAGATTTTTCACGCGAGGATTTGAAGTGATCACAGGAAGGTCACTAAGGTCTGGCCTCGAACCTCCGAGCGGGTGATCACTCACAAGAAGGAGCCCTCTTCCGTGGCGTCCCATCGTCGACCGAAGCAGCCGAGCCGGGCTCGTGTGACTGTGCTCACCACCGCAGCTGCTGCCGCTGTTGCTATCAGCGCCCAGGCCGCGAACGCCGCGCCGAGCGAGAAGCCCTCCAAGGACGAGGTCAAGGCCAAGGTCGACAAGCTGTACGAGGAGGCCGAGCAGGCCACCGAGAAGTTCAACGGCGCCAAGGAGAAGCAGGAGAAGCTCCAGAAGGAGATCTCCACCATCCAGGACAACGTCGCCCGGGGCCAGGAGGAGCTCAACGAGCTGCGTGACTCCATCGGCCTGGCGGCTGCCGCGCAGTACCGCACCGGCAGCATCGACTCCTCGCTCCAGCTCTTCCTGTCGTCGAACCCGAACGACTACCTGGACAAGGCGTCCACCGCCGACCAGCTCAGCGCCCAGCAGGTCGAGGCGCTGAAGAAGATCCAGGAGAAGCAGCGCGAACTCGCCCAGGAGCGGGCCGAGGCCTCCGACAAGCTCAAGGACCTCGCCTCCACCCGCACCGAACTGGGCAAGAAGAAGAAGGACGTCCAGGGCAAGCTCGCCGAGGCGCAGAAGCTGCTCAACTCGCTGACGGCCGCGGAGCGGGCGGCGCTCGCCGCCGCCGACGCCCGCGCCAGCCGCTCGGCCAGCGAGCGGGTGGACCTCGGCAATGCGACCGCCGCCTCTGGCCGCGCGCAGGCGGCCTTCAACGCCGCCCAGACCCAGCTCGGCAAGCCGTACGTGTACGGCGCCACCGGCACCGCGTCCTACGACTGCTCGGGCCTGACCTCCTGGGCCTACGCCCAGGCCGGCGTCTCGATACCGCGCACCTCGCAGGCCCAGGCCAACGCCGGCACGCGAATCTACTCCCAGAGCCAGCTCCAGGTCGGCGACCTCGTGCTCTTCTACGGCGACCTGCACCACGTCGCCCTCTACGCGGGCAACGGCCAGGTGATCCACGCCCCGCGCACCGGTACCACCGTGCGCTACGAGTCGATCAACAACATGCCGTTCCAGTTCGGCGTCCGGATCTGACACGCGCCCCTGAGGATCCGTTGCAAGATCAGGACACCGGTCCGCCCGAACGGGCGAATTACATGAACCCGCACTGACCCCACGCCCCGCCCATGACCTGCGTCAGAGGCGGGGCGTCACGTTGTGTTGCCACGGAGGTCTTTGGCCGCTGCCCCACCGCGGGGCTACTGTCTGCCGCGTTTCCCTGCTGCGGCGGGGAGGCAGTCCTTGTCGCCAGCGGAAGGAGCGCGGCTTCCCGTGGGGTCTCATCGTCGCCTTGCACCGACGTCCGGGTTCAACCGGGGCGCCGGCACCGCCTTGTGTGTGCTGTCCGCCGCGGCCTCCGCCCTCGGCGCCGTCCCGGCCGACGCCGCTCCGTACGACCACACCCGGGCCGAGGTGGACCGTCTCTACGCGGAGGCCGAGAAGGCGACCGAGGCCTACAACAAGGCCGACGAGCACGCCGACACACTGCGCAGACAGGTGAGCGACGCACAGGACCTGATCGCCCGGCAGCAGGACCGCATCAACACCATGCGGGAGTCGCTCGGTTCGCTGGCCGGCGCCCAGTACCGCTCCGGCGGCCTCGATCCGACCCTCGCCCTGCTCTTCTCCGACAACCCGGCCGACTACCTCGACAAGGCCTCCGTGCTCGACCGGATCACCGCCGAGCAGACCGGCGAACTCAGGGACCTGCAGTCCGCGATGCGTAACGTCGCCCAGGAGCGCGCCGAGGCGGTCGGCAAGCTCGCCGAGCTGGACAGGAGCCGCAAGGCCGTCGCCACCCACAAGAAGATCGTCGAGCGGAAACTCGCCGAGGCCCGCCGGCTGCTCAACTCCCTGCCGTACGGGGAGCGTGCCGCCTACGGCCGCGCCTCCCGGGACGGCCGCGGCGAGCTCTTCCCCGACTTCGGCAGCGCTCTCCCGGCCTCGGCCCGTGCGGCCGCGGCGATGGCCGCCGCCCGCTCAGCGCTCGGCATGCCGTATGTCTGGGGCGCCACCGGCCCCTACGGCTTCGACTGTTCGGGGCTGATGCAGTGGTCGTACGCGCAGGCCGGGGTCCAGCTGCCGCGCACCTCGCAGGAGCAGGCGTACGCGGGCCGGCAGATCCCGCTCTCCGAGGCGCGCCCCGGCGACCTGGTCGTCTACCGGTCCGACGCCAGCCATGTCGGGATGTACATGGGCAACGGCCAGGTGATCCACGCGCCCTACCCGGGCGCGCCCGTGCGCTACGACCCGGTGGACATGCTGCCGGTGTCCTCGGTCACGAGGGTCTGACCAACCGCCCCTGTCGGCCTTACGATCGGAAAGTGGCTGGTCGTGGGCGGGCGTCGAGGTTCTCAGTGGTGGCGCTCGTGCTGCTGCTCGTCTCACTGGTGGCATGCGGCGGGCGGGCCGCCGGCGGCAGCGCCGAGGCGGATCTGCAGCGGGTCCTCGACCGGCGGTCCACCGCCGTCCTCGACCGCGACCGGGCGGCCTTCCTGAAGACGGGCGCACCGAGCTGGTTCGAGAACCTGCGCGGGGTGCCGCTGGCGGCCTGGTCGTACCGTGTGACCGCCCTGCACCGCACCGGCGACGAGGCCACCGCCGACGCCGAACTGCGCTACCGCATCGAGGGATACGACCATGCACCCGTCACCGTCGGCCGCACCCTGACCCTTTCCCGGGAGGCCGGCGGGCGGTGGTACGTGGACGCGGACAGGCCCGCCAGGAAGTCCGCCCAGCAGCTGTGGGACCAGGGCGCGGTGACCGTCGTACGCGGCAGCCACAGCATGGTTCTCGGCACCGGGCAGTCCAGCGAGGCGCTGCACTCGTACGCGGACCTCGCGGACCGTGCGGTGCCTGCCGTGTCCGGGGCCTGGGGCAGCGACTGGGCGGGGCATGTGGTGGTGCTCGTGCCGGGGTCGGTGGAGGGCATGGCGGGGCTGCTCGGCTCGCCCGCCTCCCAGTACCGCGGGATCGCGGCGGTCACCACGGGCGAGGTGGGCGGCCCGCCGACCGCGCCCGCGGACCGCATCATCGTCAACCCGGACGCGTACGCCCTCCTCGGCCCGCTGGGCAAGCAGGTCGTGCTCACCCACGAGACCACCCATGTCGCGACCCGTGCCCACACCAACGCGGCCACCCCGCTGTGGCTGTCCGAGGGGTATGCGGACTGGATCGGCTACCTCGGCACCGGCCGCACAGCGGCCGAGGCCGCGCCCGAACTGTCGCGCGCGGTGAGCGAAGGCAGGGTGCCGGAAAACCTGCCCACCGACAAGGACTTCGGCTTCAGCGGCGACGCGACGAAGCTGGCGCAGGCCTACGAGGGCGGCTGGATGGCCTGCCGGCTGATCGCCCAGCAGTGGGGTCTGGAGCGGCTCGGGCAGTTCTACCGCGCAGTCGGCGACCACCGGCAGCGGGCGGGCTCGGTGGAGGGTGCGATGAGGACGGTGCTGGGGACGACGCCGGAGAAGTTCACCGGGCAGTGGCGGGACTACCTCCGGGCTCAACTCGGCTGATCCGGCCGGGCGATGGCCTCCTCGTTCTGCGGTTCTGCGGTTCTGCGGTTGTCGGGTGCGGGTCGGTGGGGACCGGCCGAGCATCCTCGAAGGCGCCGCCGACGGGGCTCGGCCTGCCCGGTGTGTGCCTGGCGCCGGCGCTCGCGATGAGGGTGCCGTGCGCTGGGCGTCAGGAGGAGGTCGAGGTCTCCCTGGTGCGGGTGGCCTGCGTGGGCAGGGGCGGTACGGGCTCGCGGGAGACCGTCGACTGCCACAGTTCCACGGCCCCGAGCACGGCGGCGACGACCAGCAGGCCGTTGCGGGCGACGAGGAGGGTGACGCCGAGGGTGTCGCTCGCGACGACGTGCTGGAACCAGAGGGGGAACTCCAGCACCGTCATGAAGGCGGCCGCGAGGACCAGCGCCACGGGCACCCTCATCCGGCTGCTCCGGAAACACAGGCAGACGGCCGCCAGACCGACCAGCCACACCATGTACTGCGGGCTGATCACCCGGCTGGTGACCGTGAACATCAGCACCCCCACGAAGGCCGCATCCGCGAGCGTGTTCGGCAGGAACCGTGTGGCCATCAGCCGCCACAGCAGCAGCCAGCCGAAGACGACGCCGGTCAGGAACAGGGCGGCCGAGCTGACCAGACCGACATACGGGCCGAGGAATTCGATCGAGCCGTAGTTCAGCAGCACCTGACCGTTCCAGCCGAACTGCCGGGCGATGTGGAAGACGAGGGAGCCCAGAGACTCCACCTCGGTGCCACGGTTGCGCTGGAAGGTCAGAAAGGCGAACGCGCCGGGCATGGTCACCGCGAACAGTGCCGCCAGCGCGGCCACGGTCCCCACTGCCCAGGCCCAGGTGCCACGCTTGCGGACGCCGACCAGCAGCAGCGCCGGCCACACCTTCAGCATCGCCCCGAAGCCCACGAGGACGCCCATCACGCGTGGATGCCGGGAGCCCGCGAGCAGCCCGGCCACGGCCACCGCGGTGACCATCACGTCGTAGCGCGCGTACACGGTCGGACCGAGCAGCGGTACGCCCAGCACCCACACCCAGGCGCCGCGCACGGTCTTGCCGGGGCGCAGGCCCGCGTACAGCAGCAGCGACAGGACGACCAGGTCCGCCAGGAAGGCGAGGACGAAGAAGGCCGTCGCGTAGTCGAGGAAGCCCAGCAGCGCGGGGGAGAGGATCGGGAGGGCGGCGGCGGGCGGGTACTGCCAGGTGACGTCGTCCAGCGGGAAGGTGCCGTGGCGCAGGGTCTCGTACCAGCCCTGGTAGATCACGGACACGTCGCTCGTGACGTCCGGGCCGGGGAAGACGAACACCTTGAGGACGAACAGCAGCAGCACCAGCCTGGTCAGGCCCCAGGTCACCAGCAGTCCCGCAAGGGGCCGCCTTCCGCCCGCAATGTCCACCGGAGCCCCGTTTCAGTCCGCTTCCCGTTCCGGTCTTGAGGGGAACATGATGTCCTGTGCAGCTGTGTGCTTGCCATAAACGTGGCCGTGCCGAGCTGCGTGCGCCCGTTGGATAAGGTCGGCGGCGATGCACAAGACCCTGATCGTGACGAACGACTTCCCGCCCCGACCGGGCGGTATCCAGGCGTTTCTGCACAACATGGCGCTACGGCTCGACCCCGAGCGGCTCGTCGTCTACGCGTCCACCTGGAAGCGCAGCAGGGAGGGGATCGCGGCCACGGCCGCCTTCGACGCCGAGCAGCCCTTCACCGTCGTACGCGACGCCACGACGATGCTGCTGCCCACGCCGGGCGCGACCCGGCGGGCCGTCGGGCTGCTGCGGGAGCACGGCTGTACGTCGGTGTGGTTCGGGGCGGCGGCGCCGCTCGGCCTGATGGCGCCGGCGCTGCGGAAGGCGGGCGCCGAGCGGCTGGTGGCCACGACCCACGGTCACGAGGCCGGGTGGGCGCAGCTGCCCGCCGCGCGGCAGCTGCTGCGCCGGATCGGGGAGTCGACGGACACGATCACCTACCTCGGGGAGTACACGCGCTCGCGGATCGCCGCCGCGCTGACGCCGCAGGCGGCCGGGCGGATGGTGCAGCTGCCGCCGGGCGTCGACGAGAAGACCTTCCACCCGGAGTCGGGCGGCGACGCGGTCCGGGCACGGCTCGGCCTCACCGACCGGCCCGTGGTCGTGTGCGTGTCCCGGCTGGTGCCGCGTAAGGGCCAGGACACCCTCATCCTTGCCATGCCCCGCATCCTGGCCGCCGAGCCGGAGACGGTGCTGCTGATCGTCGGCGGCGGGCCGTACGAGAAGGACCTGCGGCGACTGGCCCGCGAGACCGGCGTCGCCGACTCCGTGCGCTTCACGGGCGCCGTGCCCTGGTCCGAGCTGCCCGCCCACTACGGCGCCGGAGACGTCTTCGCCATGCCGTGCCGGACCCGCCGGGGCGGCCTCGACGTCGAGGGCCTCGGCATCGTCTACCTGGAGGCCTCGGCCACCGGCCTGCCGGTCGTCGCAGGTGACTCGGGCGGCGCGCCGGATGCGGTTCTCGACGGCGAGACGGGGTGGGTGGTCCGGGGAGGCTCGGCGGAGGAGACCGCCGAGAGGATCGTGACTCTCCTGAGCGATGCCGAGCTGCGCCGCAGGATGGGGGAGCGGGGCAGGGAGTGGGTCGAGGAGAGATGGCGGTGGGACCTGCTGGCGGAGCGGCTCAAGGCTTTGCTGTAGGGCAGCTCCGGGTGTAGGGGCGCGGGGAACTGCGCGACAAGCCACAAACGACCCGCAGTCGCCAACAACGAATATGTGGCACCCCACTAGGCGGAACGCAATAATCCGCCCATGCTGCGCACATGACAGCAAAACTGATGCAACGTCAGCTGACGAGACGTCAAATCCTGGGCATGATTGCCCTGCAGACGGCGGCCACGGCCGGCCTCACCCGCATCGGCCTACAGTCCGCCCACGCCGCCGAGCCCGACGCAGTCGACTCCGCCCCGGCGATAGTGATCGGCTCCGGCTACGGAGGCGCCGTCGCCGCCCTCCGCCTCGGCCAGGCAGGCATCCGCACCCTCGTCCTCGAGATGGGCCGTCTCTGGAACACCCCCGGCTCCGACGGCAAGGTCTTCTGCAACACCGCCAACCCGGACCAGCGCTCCATGTGGTTCCGCAACCGCACCGAGGCCCCCCTGGCCACCTTCCTGTGGCTGGACGTCGTCAACAAGGACATCACCCCGTATCCCGGCGCCCTGGACCGTGTGCACTACGACAACATGTCCGTGTACGTCGGGCGGGGCGTCGGTGGCGGTTCCCTGGTCAACGGCGGCATGGCGGTGACCCCGCTCCAGTCGTACTTCACCGAGCAGTTCCCGGCCGTGGACGCGAGCGAGATGTACAACACGTACTTCCCGCGCGCCCGTTCCATGCTCGGCGTCAACACCGTCGACCCCACGTGGTTCGAGTCCACCGAGTGGTACCAGTTCACCCGGACCTCCCGTAAGGCCGCGGCGAAGACCGGCCTGAAGACCACCTTCGTGCCGAACGTCTACGACTTCGGCTACATGCAGCGCGAGGCGGCCGGAACGGCGACCAGGTCGGCGCTCGGGCAGGAGGTCATCTACGGCAACAACTACGGCAAGCGCAGCCTCGACAAGACGTACCTGGCCTCGGCGCTCGGCACCGGGAACGTCACCATCAACACCCTGGAGAAGGTGAAGGCCATCGGCCGGGCGAGCGACGGGAGCTGGACCCTGACCGCGGACCGGATCGACAACACCGGCGCGGTCGTCGAGACCAAGCAGTACAGCTGCACGTACCTCTTCCTCGGCGGCGGCAGCCTCGGCACCACCGAACTCCTCGTCCGGGCACGGGACACGGGCGCCCTGCCCGCGCTGAACTCCAGCGTCGGCGCCGGCTGGGGCACCAACGGCAACACCATGCTCGGCCGCGCCAACCACATCTGGGACACCACCGGCGCCAACCAGTCGACCATGCCGGTCATGGGCATCGACGACTGGGCCAACACCGACAACCCGGTCTTCGCGGAGATCGCCCCGCTGCCCATCGGGTTCGAGACCTGGGTCAGCCTCTATCTGGCGATCACCAAGAACCCGGAGCGGGCGAGATTCACGTACGACTCCTCGACCGGAGCGGTCAAACTCGGCTGGAGTGCCGCACAGAGCGCCGTCTCGGTCGCCATGGCCAAGAAACTGTTCGACCGGATCAACTCGGCCAACGCCACGATCTACCGCTACGACCTGTTCGGATCGTCGAACAAGATCTTCGCCGACGACTTCTGCTACCACCCGCTGGGCGGCTGCGTCCTCGGCAAGGCGACCGACAACTACGGCCGGGTGAAGGGGTATTCGAAGCTGTACGTCACCGACGGCTCGCTCGTGCCGGGATCGATCGGCGTGAACCCGTTCGTGACCATCACCGCGCTCGCCGAACGGACGATGGCGCGGGTCCTCGTGGAGGACACCGCGCCATGAGCCGTCGTAGGACCGGGGCGTGCTACTTCGCGTAGATCGCCTCGATCTCGTCCGCGTAGTCCTTCGCCACCACATTGCGCTTGAGCTTCAGCGACGGCGTCAGGTGGCCGGACTCCTCAGTGAACTGGGAGGACAGAATGCGGAACTTCCGCACCGATTCCGCCTTCGACACCGCGGCGTTGCCGTCGTCGATTGCCGACTGGATCGCGGCCTGCAGGTCCGCGTCCTCGCGCAGCGACGCCGCGGTGGAACCCGCCGGCTTGCCGTGCTCGGCGGCCCAGCGGCCCAGGAACTCGTCGTCGATGGTGACCAGCGCGCCCACGAACGGCCGCCCGTCGCCCACCACCATGCACTCCGCGACCAGGGCGTGCGCCCGGATGCGGTCCTCGATCACGGCCGGGGCGACGTTCTTGCCGCCCGCGGTGACGATGATCTCCTTCTTGCGGCCGGTGATCCTGAGGTAGCCGTCCTCGTCGAGCGTGCCGATGTCACCGGTGTGGAACCAGCCGTCGGCCAGCGCCTCCGCGGTCGCCGCCTCGTTGTTCCAGTACCCCTTGAACAGGTGCTCGCCGTGCAGCAGCACCTCGCCGTCGTCCGCGATGCGGATCACCGAGCCGGGCAGCGGCTGGCCGACCGTGCCGATCTTCTGGCGGTCCCAGGGGTTGAAGGCGGTGGCGGCACAGGACTCGGTCAGGCCGTAGCCCTCCAGGACCGAGAAGCCGATGCCGCGGAAGAAGTGCCCGAGGCGCTCGCCCAGGGGGGCGCCGCCGGAGATGGCGTACTCGCCGCGGCCGCCGAGCACCGCGCGCAGCTTGCTGTAGACGAGCTTGTCGAACGTCTTGTACTTGATCTTCAGGCCGAGCGACGGGCCGGACGGGGTGTCCAGCGCGCGGCTGTACGCGATCGCGGTGTCCGCCGCCTTGTCGAAGATCTTGCCCTTGCCGTCCGCCTGCGCCTTGGCGCGCGCCGAGTTGTAGACCTTCTCGAAGACGCGCGGCACACCGAGGATCAGCGTCGGCCGGAACGAGGCCAGTTCGTCGGTGAGGTTCTTGATGTCCGGGACCAGGCCCAGCTTGATCGGCGCCATCATCGGCGCGATCTGCACCAGCCGGCCGAAGACGTGCGCGAGCGGCAGGAACAGCAGCACTGAGCAGTCGCCCGTGCGGAACAGCGGGCGCAGCCGTTCCACGATGTTGCCGCACTCGGCGAAGAAGCTGCGGTGGGTGAGCACACAGCCCTTGGGGCGGCCGGTGGTGCCGGAGGTGTAGACGATCGTCGCCGGGTCGTCGGCCCGCGCCAGCGAGCTGCGGTCCTCGACCATCGCGTCGGTGACGTCCTTGCCGGTGTTGCCGAGCTCCTCGAGCGCGCCGGCCTCGATCTGCCAGACGTGCTTGAGGGCGGGCAGCGACTCGCGCACCGACTCGACGGCGGCCGCGTGGTTGTCCAGCTCGACGATCATGGCGGTCGCGCCCGAGTCGGACAGGATCCACTGCACCTGCTCCGGCGAGCTGGTCTCGTACACCGGCACGGTGACCGCGCCGGCGCTCCAGATCGCGAAGTCCAGCAGCGTCCACTCGTAGCGGGTGCGGGACATCAGGCCGACCCGGTCGCCGGGCTGGACGCCGGAGGCGATGAGCCCCTTGGCGGCCGCGTGCACCTCGGCCAGGAAGGCCGTGGCCGTCACGTCCTGCCACTGGCCGCCCACCTTGCGGGCGATCACGGCCACATCGGGGTGCTGCGCGGCGTTTCTGCGGACGATGTCGGTGAGGTTGCCGTCCGCAGGGACCTCGTACAAAGCCGGAAGGCTGAACTCGCGCAAGACTGCTGCTCCTAATAAGGCGCCGGCGCCACGACGTTGTGTGATGCGACGGTGGGTCCAAGGCTCGGGCAGGTGCTCAGAGATTCAGTGGTTGAAATACTGAGCACGACTGGACTGCCCGGACGTTACCCGCCGGTATGGCTTCTTCGACAGGGGGTCCCGGCGAGATGTTCGCTGCGTCACACGGGTTGGTGTTCCTTTGCGTACGGTAGTCCACCCGCTAACTGACTGGCCAGTAACGGCAGGACCGGCCGCCACTGTTCACGTACACCCCACACGCTTACCCTTGATCGCCATGGCATCCACACCACCCGGCAACCGCAGGACACGTGTCCATGTGGTCAGCGACGTGCACGGCAACGCCCGTGACCTGGCCAGGGCCGGCGAGGGTGCCGATGCCCTGATCTGTCTGGGCGACCTGGTCCTCTTCCTCGACTACGCCGACCACTCGCGCGGGATCTTCCCCGACCTGTTCGGCGAGGAGAACGCCGACCGCATCGTCGAGCTGCGCACCGCCCGCCGCTTCCAGGAGGCACGGGAGTTCGGGGCCCGGCTGTGGGGCGGCATCGGCACGGACCGGGCCGCCGCGATCGAGCAGGCGGTGCGCAAGCAGTACGCCGAGATGTTCGCGGCGTTCCCGACACCGACGTACGCCACCTACGGCAATGTCGACATGCCGCCCCTGTGGCCGGAGTACGCCGGCCCGGGCACGACCGTGCTCGACGGCGAGCGCGTGGAGATCGGCGGCCGCACCTTCGGCTTCGTCGGCGGCGGCCTCAAGTCCCCCATGCGCACCCCCTACGAGATCAGCGACGAGGAGTACGCGGCGAAGATCGAGGCCGTCGGCGAGGTGGACGTGCTGTGCACCCACATCCCGCCGGAGGTGCCCGAGCTGGTCTACGACACGGTGGCGCGGCGCTTCGAGCGGGGCAGCCGGGCGCTGCTGGACGCGATCCGCCGCACCCGCCCCCGGTACGCGCTGTTCGGTCACGTCCACCAGCCGCTGGCGCGGCGGATGCGGATCGGGGCCACGGAGTGCGTGAACGTGGGGCACTTCGCGGGGACCGGGAAGCCCTGGGCGCTTGAATGGTGAATGAACGCAGGTGGGGGTGAAGGCGGCTGCCGACGTGCGCGGTAGCCTTCACGCTGCGCGCACGATGCGCACGACGACTTCCTTACCGGCCCGCATCTGGAGGAGCCACGGCGATGGCGGAACACACCAGCTCGAGCATCACGATCGAGGCGGCACCGGCCGACGTCATGGGGGTGATCGCAGACTTCGCGCGCTACCCGGACTGGACCGGTGAGGTGAAGGAGGCGGAGGTCCTCGAGACGGACGCCCAGGGCCGCGCGGAGCAGGTCCGCCTCGTCATGGACGCAGGCGCGATCAAGGACGACCAGGTGCTTGCGTACACCTGGACCGGTGAGGATTCGGTTTCCTGGACCCTGGTCAAGTCGCAGATGCTGCGGTCGCTCGACGGGTCGTACATCTTGAAGCCTGCGGGGGCGGGGGCGACCGAGGTCACGTATCAGCTGACCGTCGACGTCAAGATCCCGATGCTGGGGATGATCAAGCGGAAGGCCGAGAAGGTCATCATTGACCGGGCTTTGGCGGGGCTGAAGAAGCGGGTCGAGTCGGGGGAGAAGTAACGGGTCTCGCCATGGGGGTGCTTGTGGGAGTCCGGGCGCGGGTTCGTTGCGGCCGGTCGCGCCCACGCGGCGGAGCCGCACATTGATTCAGCCCCGCGCCCCTAAGGGCGTCTGAGTTACCGTTCAGCCTCATGCGCACCATCCTGATCACCGGGCCCGGCGGTAGCGGTCGTACGACAGTCGCGGCCGCCACTGCCTTGGCTGCCGCTCGCGAGGGAACCCGCACCCTCGTCCTGAGCGCTGACCGCACCGACACCCTCGGTGCTGTCCTCGGCGTGACGACCGGCCCGGCGCCCGCCCGCGTCGCCCCGAACCTCACCGCCTGGCGCCCCGATGCCGTCGCCGGGTTCCGGGACGACCTCACCGCCTTCCAGGAGCGCGCTGCCAACGTTCTCGATCTGCTCGGGGCCTCCCGGCTGGATGCCGAGGAGGTCACGCCCCTTCCGGGTGCCGAGGAGCTGAACCTGCTGCGTGCCCTGCGGGACGCGGCCCTCGCGGAGGCTCACGACCTGCTGGTCGTCGACCTGCCGCCGACCCCGCAGGCGCTCGCCCTGCTCGCCCTGCCCGAAGAGCTGCGCCGCTATCTGCGCCGGCTGCTGCCGCCCGAGCGGCAGGCGGCCCGGGCCCTGCGGCCCGTTCTCGGGCGGCTCGCCGGGATCCCCATGCCCTCGGAGTGGCTGTACGAGACGGCCGCCCGCTGGGACGCCGAGCTCGGCGCCGTCGAGGCGGTCCTCGCCGACCGGGCCACCGTCGTACGGCTGGTCGCCGAACCCGGACCGGCCGGCGCCGACGCCGTACACTCCGCCGGGCTCGCCCTGGCCCTGCACGGCCTGCGCTCCGACAGCGTGGTGGCCAACCGGGTGCTGCCGGAGGGCGCGAGCGGCTGGCTCGCCGGGCTCGTTGCCCAGCAGCGCAAGGCCCTGGAGGAGTGGCAGGAGCCGTACCACGTCCGGACGGTCGCCCACCTCGGCCGCGACCCACGAGGCATGGACGACCTCGCCGCACTCGCCGTCCCCGGCGCCCTGGACGTCAACGACACGACCTCCACCGTCGAGTGGCCCGTCACCGACCGGCTCGCCGACGACGGCGTGCTCGTCTGGCACATCCCGCTGCCCGGCGCCATACGCGACGACCTGGACCTCATCCGGCGGGGCGACGAACTCGTCGTCGCGGCAGGCCAGTTCCGCCGTATCGTCCCGCTGCCGTCCGTCCTGCGCCGCTGCACCGTCGAGGGGGCCGGGCTGCGCGAGGGCGAACTGCGCATCCGGTTCGTGCCCGACCCGGATCTGTGGCCTCAGAGGCCGTGAACCACGTACGCCCATTCGGGTAACGTCGTAGAGACGAACCGTAGTCAGGAGGTCGTCATGAGCGAAGAGCGCCCCCCGTCCGACGCCGGCAATCACGAGGTGATCGACGAGGTGCGGGCGACCGACGCCGACGCCTGGGCGAAGGCGTGTGCCGAGGACCTCGCGGCGGAGAAGGCCCGCCGCCGCGCCGAGTACGGCCAGCCGCCGATCTCGGCCGGCGAGGAACTGCGCAAGCTCGTCGACGCCGTCTCGGAGAAGCTGTCGTCGATCCAGTCGCCGCTGCTCGGCGCCGTCGCCGGACCTGCCGCCCAGCAGGTGGTGAAGCAGGTCGTCCAGCAGGCGAAGGCCGCGGTCGAGCCCGTCATCGAACGCAATCCGGACGTCTTCGACCACCTCGCCGCCGCGGGCAACGAACTGCTCGCCGCCTACCGCTCAGCGGTCCAGGCCCAGGAACAGCGCTGGACGAGCCGTACGACCGACCTGCACAAGGATCTGGACGAGGGCCGGGACGGCGACGAGGGCGGCACCGGTCCCGGGCAACGCATCGACCTGGACTGACACCTCCCCACACCCCTCCCTCAGGCCTCGCCGCCCCGCTCCCGCCTGCCCAGCGATTGGACGTCGAGGCCTTGGTGGCAGGGCCTCGGGTACGGTTGGCCGTAGCGGGGCTCGACCGAAACTGAGGGATTCATGGGACTCACCATCGGCGTCGACATCGGCGGCACCAAGATCGCGGCCGGCGTGGTCGATGAGGAAGGCAACATCCTCTCCACGCACAAGGTGCCGACCCCGGGCACGCCCGAGGCGATCGTGGACGCCATCGCCTCCGCCGTGGAGGGCGCACGCGCCGGGCACGAGATCGTCGGCGTGGGCATCGGTGCGGCCGGGTACGTCAACCGCCAGCGCTCGGAGGTCTACTTCGCGCCCAACATCGACTGGCGCAACGAGCCGCTGAAGGCCAAGGTCGAGGCCCGCGTGGGCCTGCCGGTCGTCGTGGAGAACGACGCCAACGCGGCCGCATGGGGCGAGTACAAGTTCGGCGCGGGCAAGGGCCACCGCAACGTCATCTGCATCACCCTCGGCACCGGCCTCGGCGGCGGCATCATCATCGGCAACAAGCTGCGCCGCGGGCACTACGGCGTGGCCGCCGAGTTCGGGCACATCCGCATGGTGCCGGACGGCCTGCTGTGCGGCTGCGGCAGCCAGGGCTGCTGGGAGCAGTACGCCTCCGGGCGCGCCCTCGTCAGATACGCCAAGCAGCGTGCCAACGCCACCCCCGAGAACGCCGAGATCCTGCTCGGCCTCGGTGACGGCAGCCCCGACGGCATCGAGGGCAAGCACATCTCCATGGCCGCCCGCCAGGGCGACCCGGTCGCCGTCGACTCCTACCGCGAGCTCGCCCGCTGGGCCGGCGCGGGCCTCGCCGACCTGGCCTCCCTCTTCGACCCCTCCGCCTTCATCGTCGGCGGCGGCCTCTCGGACGAGGGTGAACTGGTCCTCGACCCGATCCGCAAGTCCTACAAGCGCTGGCTGGTGGGCGGCAACTGGCGCCCGGTGGCCGAGGTCATCGCCGCCCAACTGGGCAACAAGGCGGGCCTGGTCGGAGCAGCAGACCTGGCCCGGGAGCCCGACCCCATCATGTAAGGCCCACTTCTCGCCATGCGGCCACTGGGGCCGCCCCTCAAGGGGCGCGGGGCGGTAGTCGATTTGCGGCTACCGCCGCGCGGGCGCGACCAGCCACACTCAGCCGGCAGCCGCCCACAAGCCCCGCGCCCCGAGCCATTGGGCGTACATTGATCCACATGGAGCTGCTGCCCAACTCCCACACGGAACCGGACGGTTCAGCCGTCATCCGAGTCCTCAGCTACAACATCCGCTCCATGCGCGATGACACGGATGCCCTCGCCAGGGTGATCAACGCCTGCACACCCGATCTCGTCCTGATCCAGGAAGCCCCCCGTTTCTTCCGCTGGCGCAAGAAACTCGCCCGCCTGGCAGCGGCCTCCGGCCAGGTGATCCTCACGGGCGGTGCGACAGCGTCCGGACCGGCGATCCTGTGCAGTCTGAGGGCCACGGTCGAGCGCACGGAAGACGTCCTCCTCCCGCTCACCCCCGGCCTGCACCGCCGCGGCTTCGCCACCGCGGTGGTCCGTTTCGGCGGCGCCCGCCTCGGCGTGGTCAGCTACCACCTCTCCCTGCAGGCGGACGAGCGGTACGAGCAGGGCGGCCTGCTCCTCGACCGGCTGGCCGGCCTCGGGGTGGAGCACGCGATCGCGGGCGGCGACCTCAACGACCGTCCCACCGGCCGCACCTTCCACCGCCTCGCCGACGGCCTGCAGGACTGCTGGGCCACCACCCCCTGGGGCAGTGAGTACACCTCGACGCCCGCAACGCCCCACCAGCGCATCGACGCGATCTTCGCCACCAAGGGCATCGAGGTGCTCGGCTGCGGTGTCCCGCGGGAGCATCCCGGGGTGGCCGAGACCGACCTCATGAGGGCGACTGATCACCTGCCCGTGCTGGCCGCACTCCGCGTGCCCGCGGCCTGAGCCACACCCGCCGGACGGAGTCCGGCGCCGTCGCCCGAAGCCTGTGAGGCACTGGGGCCGAGCAGGGCGGGGGTGGCGTTGAGAGGTACTGCTCTGAGGGCGGCCACGGACCACCTTCCGTCCTGGCCGCCCTCAGCATCCCGGCGAGCTAGACGACGGCTCCGCGCCCCGGATCGTCGTTGTCCTCGTCGTCCGTCTTCATCCGCATCACCAGCGTGGCGAAACCGCCCAGGAAGCCGCCGATGCCGAGGGTGGCCAGCCACCAGGTCATGTCCCAGCTGAGCAGCACCGCCAGCAGGAGCAGGATCGGACCGCCGATCACCCCCAGCCAGGCGAACTTCGCGGTCGTGTCGGCGGTGGGCAGCGGCGGCGGCTCCGGCGGTACGAAGTGGCCCTCGTCGTCCCCGTCGAAGTCGTCCTCGGACGGCTCGGCGGCCGTGTAGTCACGCGGGCCGACGCCGGGCGCGAAGGAGACGGAGCCGCCCAGGGGCTTCTTCGGCTTCTCCTGCTTCGGCGCCTCACCCTCGGAGTCGCCGTTGGTCTCCGGCTCGAGCAGCGCCAGGTCCTCGACCGACTTGAAGGGCTTGGTGCCCGGCGGGTCCTTCGGCTCGTCGCCGTAACCGGCGACGATCGCGGCCCACGCGGCGTCCTCGTCGAAGGGGACGCCCTGCTCCTCCGGCTCGCGATCCTCGCGGTCCGAGTCGTGCTCAGCCACCTGCGGCCGTCCCTTCCTTGCCGACACTGGGTGCGAGCCGGCCGATGAACGCGAGGCTCTCTTCGAAAATCCGGTCCGCATCGTGGTCCAACGTCGCCACGTGGTAGCTCTGTTCCAGCAGTATCTCCGTCACGTCCCTCGACGAGACCCGGCCGAGGATCCGCGCCGAGTCGGCCGGCGGCACGACGTGGTCCTGCGGGCTGCGCAGCAATAGCAGCGGCTGCGTGACCTGCGGCAGCTCGCCGTCGACCAGCCGGAAGAAGTTCCGCAGGGAGTGCGCCGCGTGCAGCGGAACCCGGTCGTAGCCCAGCTCGGCGCTGCCCTCCTTCGCGATGTCGCTGGCGATCCCCTTCGACGTGCGCACGAGATGGCGGGCCACGGGAAGCGCGTACGGCGAAAAGCCGTGCATGCGGTTCGCCGGGTTGACGACCACCACGCCGCCGACCGCCTCCCCGTGCTTCGCCGCCAGGCGCAGCGCCAGGGTGGCGCCCATGGACAGGCCGGCCACGAACACGTCGCTGCAGCGCTCGCGCAGGGACCGCAGCTCGCGGTCCACCTCGGCGTACCAGTCCTGCCAGCCGGTGAGCTGCATGTCCTCCCAGCGGGTGCCGTGCCCGGGCAGCAGCGGGAGCGAGACCGTGAGGCCGCGAGCGGCGAGATACTCGGCCCAGGGGCGCAGCGACTGGGGGGAACCGGTGAAGCCGTGGCAGAGCAGGACGCCGACCTCCCCGCCCTCGTGGCGGTACGGCTCGGCTCCAGGAAGGACCGGCACCTTCGGTCTCCTGTTCATGAGAGTTGAGAGTGACGTGAAGTCCAGGTGCTTCACCGTACGCGACCGCACTGACACCGACCAGGGTCGTCGGCTCCTTCGACAGTGCTCCGGGTTAAGGTCTGACCGACGGAAACGGGAGGCACACGGGTGTTGTACGGCACGATGAAGGTTGCCATCGGGGGGCCGCTGAAGGTCGCCTTCAGGCCCTGGGTGGAAGGCCTGGAGAACATTCCGGCGGAGGGCGCCGCCATCCTGGCGAGCAATCATCTCTCCTTCTCCGACTCGTTCTTCCTGCCCGCGGTCCTCGACCGCAAGGTCACTTTCATCGCCAAGGCCGAGTACTTCACCACGCCCGGCGTGAAGGGCCGTCTGACGGCCGCCTTCTTCAAGGGTGTCGGCCAGCTCCCGGTGGACCGCTCCGGCGCACGCGGCGCGGGCGAGGCCGCGATCAAGAGCGGTATGGAGGTCCTGGAGCGCGGTGAGCTCTTCGGCATCTACCCGGAGGGCACGCGCTCGCCCGACGGGCGCCTCTACCGCGGCAAGCCCGGCGGCCTCGCGCGCGTGGCGCTCGCCACCGGCGCGCCGGTCATCCCGGTCGCGATGATCGACACCGAGAAGATCCAGCCGCCGGGGAAGGTCATGCCCAAGCTGATGCGCCCCGGCATCCGCATCGGCAAGCCCCTCGACTTCAGCCGCTACCAGGGCATGGAGCACGACCGCTTCGTGCTGCGCGCGGTCACCGACGAGGTCATGTACGAGATCATGAAGCTCTCCGGCCAGGAGTACGTCGACATGTACGCGACCGCGGCCAAGCGGCAGATCGCGGAGGCGGCGAAGGCCGAGAAGGAACAGGCCAAGGAACAGGCCAAGGAACAGGCCAAGAAGGAGAAGCCCGGGGCCTAGGCTCTCGGTCGAGGGGGGTGGGGGACATGCCCAAGCGCGAGCGTGTCATGAGGATGTCGGTCGAGCAGCCGCTGTGGCGTGCGCTCACCGCGTACCGGGTGCTCACGATGCTGTACGCGGTCGGCCTGTTCGCCACCGCCTATGACGAGTACGACCACGCGGGCATCGCCGTCGTCTACTACGTCGTCCTGTTTCTGTGGACGCTCGCCACCCTGCCCCGCGTCCAGAGCGCGGCCGCCTGCACCAAGCGTTTCCTCGCGGTCGACCTCGCCATCGCCCTCACCGGCATTCTCCTCACCCCGCTCGCCGCCAACGACGCGCACATCCACAGCGGCGGCCCCACCCTGCCGTCGATATGGACCGCCGGCTCGGTCCTCGCGTACGCGATCAAGGGCGGCTGGCGCTGGGCCGCGTTCGCGTCGACGCCGGTCGCCGCCGCCAACCTGATCGAGCGCGGCGCCCCCGCCCGCGACACCGTCCACAACGTGATCCTGGTCTGGGTCGCCTCCATCGCCATCGGCTACGTCGTCGAGGTCGCCCGCGCCTCCGAGCGCACCCTCGCCCGCGCCCTGGAGATCGAGGCCGCAACCCGGGAGCGGGAGCGGCTCGCCCGCGACATCCACGACGGCGTGCTCCAGGTGCTGGCCATGGTGCAACGCCGGGGCGCGGTGCTCGGCGGCGAGGCGGCGGAGCTGGGCCGGATGGCCGGCGAGCAGGAGGTCGCGCTGCGCACCCTGGTCTCCGGCGGGCTGGTCCCCATCTCCCGGGTGTCGGAGGACGCCGCCGAGGGCGCGGTCGTACGGGCCGTGGAGGAGCCGTCGTACGACGAGGACGGTCCGGTGGACCTGCGGGCGCTGCTCGCCCCGTACGCCGCCGCGAAGGTCAGCTTCGCCGAACCGGGAGCGGCCGTTCTGCTGCCCAGGCCCGCCGCGAGGGAGATGGCCGCGGCCGTCGGCGCTGCCCTGGACAACGTGCGCAGGCACGCCGGCGAGGACGCGCGCGCGTGGATCCTCGTCGAGGACGAGCCCGGTGAGGTCGTGGTGACCGTACGGGACGACGGCCCCGGCATCCCCGATGGCCGGCTCGCGCAGGCCGAGGGGGAGGGGCGGCTCGGTGTCGCCCTGTCGATCCGCGGCCGGCTGCGCGACCTCGGCGGAAGCGCCGAACTGATCTCGGTGCCCGGCCAGGGCACGGAGGTCGAACTGAAAGTACCGAAGGACGCGAAGGCGGGGCATCGATGAGTGAGCAGCAGGGCGCGATCAAGGTCATGGTGGTCGACGACCACCCCATGTGGCGCGACGCCGTCGCCCGCGACCTGACCGAGTCCGGCTTCGACGTGGTCGCCACCGCGGGCGACGGCGACCAGGCCGTGCGCCGTGCCAAGGCCGCCGGCCCCGATGTGCTCGTGCTCGACCTGAACCTGCCCGCCAAGCCCGGCGTCCAGGTCTGCAAGGAGCTCGTCGGCCACAACCCTGCGCTGCGCGTCCTGGTGCTGTCGGCGAGCGGAGAGCACGCCGACGTCCTGGAGGCGGTGAAGTCGGGTGCGACCGGCTATCTGCTGAAGTCGGCGTCCACGGACGAACTGCTGGACGCGGTGCGCCGCACGGCCGTCGGCGACCCGGTGTTCACACCGGGCCTGGCCGGACTGGTCCTCGGCGAGTACCGCCGCCTCGCCTCCGAGCCCGCGCCCGCCCCGGACACCGACCAGCCGGGCGCCCCGCAGCTCACCGACCGCGAGACCGAGGTGCTGCGCCTGGTTGCCAAGGGCCTGAGCTACAAGCAGATCGCCGAACGCCTGGTCATCTCCCACCGCACGGTCCAGAACCACGTCCAGAACACCCTCGGCAAGCTCCAGCTGCACAACAGGGTGGAGCTCGTCCGGTACGCCATAGAGCGCGGACTCGACGACGAGTAGGAGCGAACGGCCGCGAGAGCTTGACGGTGCGTAAACCAACCGCCCGCTGATTCACCGGAATTGCCCTTCCTGCCCATCCCTCTGTGACCTGGATCACCATTAGCGTGGCTGTCACCAGGCAACTGCGGCGAAGGGACATTTCCATGCGGGTCGGAGTACTGACCGGAGGCGGCGACTGCCCCGGACTCAACGCCGTCATCCGGGGCATCGTCCGCAAGGGCGTGCAGGAGTACGGCTACGACTTCGTCGGCTACCGGGACGGCTGGCGCGGACCGCTCGAAGGCGACACCGTCCGCCTCGACATCCCCGCGGTGCGTGGCATCCTGCCCCGCGGCGGCACCATCCTCGGCTCCTCGCGCACCAATCCCCTGAAGCAGGAGAACGGCATCCGCCGGATCAAGGAGAACCTCGCCAAGCAGGAGGTCGAGGCGCTCATCGCGATCGGCGGCGAGGACACCCTGGGCGTAGCGGCGCGCCTCACCGACGAGTACGGCGTCCCCGTCGTCGGCGTACCGAAGACGATCGACAACGACCTGTCCGCGACCGACTACACCTTCGGCTTCGACACCGCGGTCGGCATCGCCACGGAGGCCATCGACCGTCTGCACACCACCGCCGAGTCCCACATGCGCGTCCTGGTCTGCGAGGTGATGGGCCGGCACGCCGGCTGGATCGCCCTCCACTCCGGCCTCGCGGGCGGCGCCAACGTCATCCTCATCCCCGAGCAGCGCTTCGACCTCGAACAGGTCTGCGCCTGGATCACCTCCCGCTTCAAGGCCTCGTATGCCCCCATCGTGGTCGTCGCCGAGGGTGCCATGCCCAAGGACGGCGACGTGGTCCTCAAGGACGAGTCGCTCGACTCCTTCGGGCACGTCCGCCTCTCCGGGGTCGGCGAATGGCTCGCCAAGGAGATCGAGAAGCGCACCGGCAAGGAAGCCCGCACGACCGTCCTCGGTCACATCCAGCGCGGCGGCACCCCGAGCGCCTTCGACCGCTGGCTCGCCACCCGCTTCGGCCTGCACGCCATCGACGCCGTCCACGACGGCGACTTCGGCAAGATGGTCGCCCTGCGCGGCACCGACATCGTCCGCGTCCCGATCGCGGAGGCGACGGCGAAGCTCAAGACGGTGGACCCGAAGCTGTACGAGGAAGTCGGGGTCTTCTTCGGCTGATCCTTCGGCCGACGAGGGAACGGAAGTCTGGGGGCTGCGAGCCCCCAGACGGCTACACGGTCGTGTTGCGCAGCTGACCCACCAACTCCCGTACGACAGCCGCACCGTTCAGGGTCAGAATCGACTCCGGGTGGAACTGCACGCCGGCGAACCCAGGGCCCCGTACGGCGTGCACTTCCCCGTTGTCCGACCGGCTCACCTCGACCCCGTGCGCGGCCAACTCCTCCGCCACCTCGTCGTCGCAGCGCGCCACGAAGCTGTTGTAGAAGCCGACGGTCTCCGTCCGCCCGAACAGCTCGATCGTCGTCTGCGCGCCCTGGTACGGCACTTCCTTCCGTACGATCTCCAGGCCCAGCTCGGCCGCGATCAGCTCATGCCCGAGGCAGACGCCCAGCACGCCGTGCCCGTGCCCACGGACGACCCGCGCTGTGAGGTCGCGCAGGAACCGCATCTTGGGGTCGTCCAGGTCGGACGGATCGCCGGGGCCGGGGCCCAGGACGAGCGGCCCCTCGTGCGCGAGCACCGCCTCCCGCAGCCCGGGTTCGTCGTAGCGCCGGACCGTCACCTCCAGGCCGCTCGACCGCAGGACGTGCGCGAGCATCGCGGTGAAGGTGTCCTCCCCGTCGACGACCAGGGCGTGTCCGGTGAGCTCCGCGGACCGCTCCTGCATCCGCAGCCAGAACGGCGCCAGCGAGGCCCGGCGTCCGTCGAGCGCGGCACGCACGCGTGGGTCGTCGGCGAGACGCACGCGCGCGTGCTCCTCCCGCGGCCGCGACGGGCGTACGCCCAGGGCCGCCAGCACACCCGCCGCCTTCGCATGCGTCTCGGCGACCTCGCTCGCCGGGTCCGAACCGCGGACGAGGGTGGCGCCGACGGGGACGCGCAGGTGTCCTTCGGAGGAGATGTCGGCGGTGCGGATCAGGATGGGGGAGTCGAGGGTCTGGGCACCGCCGGAATCCCGGCCGAGCAGCGCCAGCGCACCAGCGTAGTAGCCGCGCCCGCCGACCTCGTGCCGCTCGATGACCCGGCAGGCGTTCTGCACCGGCGAGCCGGTCACGGTGGCCGCGAACATGGTCTCCTTCAGCACCTCGCGCACGTCCAGCGAGGACTTCCCGCGCAACTCGTACTCGGTGTGCGCGAGATGGGCCATCTCCTTCAGCCGCGGGCCCACGACGACCCCGCCCATGTCGCCGACGGTGCACATCATCTTGAGTTCCTCGTCGACGACCATCGACAGCTCCTCGATCTCCTTGCCGTCGGCGAGGAAGTCGAGCAGGTGCTCCGGCGTCGGGCCCTCGGCGGGATATCGGTAGGTTCCGCTGATCGGGTTCATCACGACCGTGCCGCCGGACATCCGCACGTGCACCTCGGGACTGGCCCCGACCAGCGTCCGCTCCCCGGTGTGCACGACGAACGTCCAGTAAGCGCCCCGCTCGCCCTCCAGCAGCCGCCGGAAGAGCGCGAGCGCGTCCGTGCGGGAGAACCCGGGGAGCTCACCCTCGTACGTCCGCCGGATGACGAAGTTGGCGCCCTCGCCCTGCCCGATCTCCTCCCGCAGCACCCGCCCGACGATCTCGCCGTACTCCTCGTCGTCGACGTCGAAACCGCCGCCCGCAACGCGCACGTCGTGCGCCGGGAGCTGGGCGAGGGCATCGGTGAGCGGAATCTCGTACGACTCCTCGGGGGTGAGGAAGGTCAGTGGCGTCCCGTCGTCGCGGACGTCGAAGCCGCGTTCGCGGATCTGGCGGAAGGGGACCAGCGCGAGGCCCTCGTCGGGGAGGTCGGCCAGGCGGTCGTACGTGGTGACCGGACCGAGGAACAGCTCGACCGTCTGCTCGTCGTGGCCGGGGGTGCGGCGGCGGAGCAGGGCGAAGGGGCGGGGGTCGTGCAGGAGCCGTACGAGATCCATGGTTCCTCTTCCGTCGATGTCGAGCGATGTCGAGTCGATGCGATGTCGGTGAGGAACGACCCCGGAAACGCCGAAGGCCGCCCCTCGGGCGGCCTTCGCGAAGTCTTGCGTACGCGCAGTCAGTGGGCCGCCGGATGAGCGGTCCACCACCAGTTCTGGGTCGTAAGCGCGAACATGCGGTGCACCCTACCGCACCGCCGCGCCGTCCGGAGCGTGATCCCTCCGTCTCACCAGTCGAGCGGAGGGAAAACCAGTCGACACGACCCCGTAATGTTTACGGGGTGACCGTGAACGCTAAGACCAGCGCGAGCGCTGGCAACACCTGGCGAGATCTGCCCGCGGCGCAGCAGCCCGAGTACCCCGACACCGAGGCTCTGCGCGCAGTTGTTGCGGACCTCGAGTCGTATCCGCCGCTCGTCTTTGCGGGCGAGTGCGATCAGCTGCGCGCCCGGATGGCGGCCGTCGCCAAGGGAGAGGCGTTCCTCCTCCAGGGCGGCGACTGTGCCGAGGCTTTCGACGCGGTGTCCGCCGACCACATCCGCAACAAGCTCAAGACGCTGCTGCAGATGGGCGCCGTGCTGACGTACGCCGCCTCGGTGCCGGTCGTGAAGGTCGGCCGTATCGCCGGCCAGTACTCCAAGCCGCGCTCCAAGCCCACCGAGACCCGCGACGGCGTGACCCTGCCGACCTACCGCGGTGACTCGGTCAACGGCTTCGACTTCACCGAGGCCGCCCGGATCCCGGACCCGGAGCGGCTGAAGCGGATGTACCACGCGTCGGCCTCGACGCTGAACCTGGTGCGCGCCTTCACCACCGGCGGCTACGCCGACCTGCGCCAGGTGCACGCCTGGAACCAGGACTTCGTGAAGTCGTCCCCCTCCGGCCAGCGCTACGAGCAGCTCGCCCGGGAGATCGACAACGCGCTGAACTTCATGCGGGCCTGCGGCACCGACCCGGAGGAGTTCAAGACCGTCGAGTTCTACTCCTCGCACGAGGCGCTGCTGCTGGACTACGAGTCGGCGCTCACCCGCGTCGACTCGCGCACGGGCAACCTGTACGACGTCTCCGCGCACATGGTGTGGATCGGTGAGCGCACCCGCCAGCTGGACGGCGCGCACATCGAGTTCGCCTCGAAGATCCGCAACCCGATCGGCATCAAGCTCGGCCCGACCACGACGGCCGAGGACGCGCTGCAGTACATCGAGCGCCTCGACCCGGACCGCGAGCCGGGCCGGCTGACCTTCATCGTCCGCATGGGCGCGGACAAGGTCCGCGACAAGCTCCCCGAGCTGGTCGAGAAGGTCACGGCCTCCGGCGCGACCGTGGCGTGGGTGACCGACCCGATGCACGGCAACACCTTCGAGGCGGCCTCCGGTCACAAGACCCGCCGTTTCGACGATGTGCTGGACGAGGTCAAGGGCTTCTTCGAGGTCCACAAGGGCCTGGGCACCCACCCGGGCGGCATCCATGTCGAGCTCACCGGCGATGACGTCACCGAGTGCGTGGGCGGCGGCGACGAGATCTTCGTCGACGACCTGCACCAGCGCTACGAGACGGCCTGCGACCCGCGTCTGAACCGCAGCCAGTCGCTTGACCTGGCGTTCCTGGTCGCGGAGATGTACAGGGACCAGTGACGGGGGTGCCTGTTACAGGGACGTGAATGGGGCGCGGATCACATACGATCCGCGCCCCGCTCCACTTTTGCGGCTCCTGCGTGCCGGGTAAGGTTAGGTTAGCCTCACCGATCAACGGGGATGGCACTTCGATCCCGCCGGGAGGTGAACCGCGTGTTCGTCTGCAGTTGCTTCGGCATCACAGAACAGCAGGTCAAGAAGCACGCGGAGGACGGTGCCTGCACCCCCCGCCAGATAGCGTCGGCCTGCAAGGCGGGCACGGACTGCGGTTCGTGCGTACGCCGTATCCAGGCGCTGCTGGGAAGGGACGCGTGCCCGCGGCGGGACCTCGCCGACCGGGGCAAGCCGGTGCTGTCCGAGATCGCTGACCTCGAGGAAGCCGCCTAGCCCTTCGCCGGCTGTCGGGCTCAGCTCTCCGGCTGTTCGATCAGTTGTGCGATGTAGAGCGCCTCGCCGAGCTTCTCGACCAGTTCCAGCTGGGTGTCGAGGTAGTCGATGTGGTGCTCCTCGTCCTCGAGGATCGACTCGAAGATGTTCGCGGACGTGATGTCGCCCTTTGCGCGCATGACCTCGATGCCGCGCCTGAGCCGGTCGATCGCCTCGACCTCGATCTGCCGGTCCGCCTCGAACATCTCCTTGACCGTCTGTCCCACCCGCACGTGGAAGAGCCGCTGGTAGTTCGGCAGCCCCTCCAGGAAGAGGATCCGGTCGGTGAGCACCTCCGCGTGCTTCATCTCGTCGAAGGACTCGTGCCGGGTGTATTTGGCGAGCTTCGTCCAGCCGAAGTTCTCCTGCATCTTCGCGTGCAGAAAGTACTGGTTGATCGCGGTCAGCTCGCCGGTGAGCTGCTCATTGAGGAATTCGATGACCTCGGGGTCGCCCTGCATCGCAGAGGCTCCTTCCAAGCGGGGGGAACTGGCAGGTTGCGCCGCATGATTGCACCGGCGACGAAGATCGTCCAGTAAGTCTTCGCTTAGTAAGTAAGTGCATGCTCAGTACTAATTGCCCCGGTTTGGCGGGGGCGGTCAAGGGCACCGCCCGAGGTCTGTCAGGATGGAGTCATGGGTCAGCCGGTGGAGCGTGAATCGGGAGAACGCGATTCAGGAGGAGCAGCACAGTCCGAGCTTCCCCCGGGGCAGCGTCTGCAGCGCGGCTGGCCGGTCACGCATTACGGGCCCGTTCCCAAGTTCCGCCCGGAGCGCTGGGAGTTCAGGGTCTTCGGTGCCACGGCGGACGGCGAGAAGCGCTGCTGGACCCACGAGGAGTTCACGGCTCTGCCGTACACCACCGTCGTGGCCGACCTGCACTGCGTCACGAAGTTCAGCATGCTCGGCGCAGAATGGGGCGGCATTCCGGCTCGTACGATCCTTGAGTTCGCACCGCCCGCGCCCACGGTCACCCATGTGATGGTGTGGGCCGAATACGGATTCAGTTCGAACCTGCGCCTGGCGGATTTCGCCTCCGAGCGGACCATCTTCGCCACCCACAAGGACGGCGAACTGCTGACGGCGGAACACGGCTTTCCGCTGCGTCTCGTCGTGCCCCATCTGTATGCCTGGAAGGGCCCCAAGTGGGTGCGCGGTGTGGAGTACATGACCGCCGACCGCCGTGGCTTCTGGGAGGAGCGCGGCTACCACAACATCGGCGACCCCTGGAAGGAACAGCGCTACTCCTACCAGGAGGAGCCCGGGGAGGGCCCCGAGCTCTGATCCCGGTCTTCGCGGGTCAGTGGTGGTACCCGTGCACCACTGCATGGCCCTTGCCGCGGCCGATCATCCACTTGTTGACGGGTGTCGTCACGAAGAAGGCGAGCGCCAGCGAGATCGCGAGCGACCCCCAGAACAGCAGGTCGGAAAGTTCCGCGTCCATCGCGTCCGGCCACAGCACGATCACGCCGTTGTCGATCAGCTCCATCACGGCGATGGACAGGGTGTCCGCGGCCAGCGCCACCCGGAAGGCCGTACGGAAGTCGACGCCGGCGCGCAGCACCCCGCGCAGCGTGAGCGAGTAGCCGAAGAAGAACGCCAGGACGATGGCGAGGATCGTCGTCGGGACGTTGCCCCAGCCGAAGGCCGTGCCGATCACCATGCCCAGCACCTCGCCGATCGCGCAGCCGGTGAGGCAGTGGAGGGTGGCCTGCGCGGCCATGCTCCAGGTGGCGGCCGCCGGGTGATGATGTGCGTCCGGGCCCGTGTGTGCCTGTGTGTGCGCGTGTGCCTCGTGCTGCATGACTGCCCCCAATGTCAGGTGACGGTTCCTGTACCGAGCAGGAACCGTATACCCCCCAGGGGTATTCCGGAACGGGTCAGGAATCGCGTAGTTTCTTCAGCCGCTCCACATCGGCCGCATGCCCCTCCTTGCCGCCGGGCGTCTCGATGATCAGCGGTACGCCCTCGGTGGCGGGGTGGGTCATCAGCGCCCGGAACGGGTCCTCGCCGATGTGACCTGCGCCGATGTTCTCGTGCCGGTCCTTGTGCGCGCCGACCACGTCCTTGGAGTCGTTGGCGTGGATCAGCTTCAGCCGGCCCTCGCCGACCGTGTCCACCAGCAGGTCCAGGGTCTGGTGCATGCCGCTGGGACCGGTCAGGTCGTGGCCGGCCGCGAAGATGTGGCAGGTGTCCAGGCAGACGCCCAGCTTCGGATGGGCGTCCAGCGCCTCGAAGTACGGCCCGAAGTCCCAGGTCCGCGAGCAGAGCGAGGCACCCTGCCCGGCCGTCGACTCCAGCAGCAGGAACGGATCGTCGTCGTGGGTGAGCTCGTCCAGCAGCGGCAGCAGATGCTCCCGTACCTGCTTCAGCGCCACGGACCGGTCCCGGCCGCCCGTCGCGCTGCCCGTGTGCACGACCACGCCGAGCGCCCCGATCTCCCGCCCGCGCCGCAGCGAGTGCCGCAGCGACTCCACCGACTTCTCCACGGTCGCCTCGGTGTGCGAGCCGAAGTTGATCAGGTAGGGGGCGTGCACGTACGCCGGGATCGACTCGGCCGCGCACACCTCGCGGAACTCCTCGTCCTGCCGCGGATTGCCGGCGGGCGTGGCCCAGCCGCGCGGGTTGGCGACGAAGACCTGCACGGTCTCGGCCTTCAGGTCGTGGGCGTAGGACAGACCGACGGAGCGGAGACCACCGGCCACGGGGACATGGCCGCCGACGGGGTTGCGGGACTGCTGACTCTTCACCCGTTCAGGGTGTCATGCGCTGCGACCTGCTCCGTCACCGGATCTTGATGGTGATCGTCGACCCCTTGGGCGCCGTCTCCCCGCCCTTCACGGACTGGTTCTTGACGGTGTCGCCGAACAGGCCGAGCAGACCGCGGTCCTCGTCGACCTTGAAGCCGGCGCCCTCCAGGGCCTTGTGCGCGTCGTCCACGCTGTCGCCGGTGACGTCCGGGACCTCGACCATCTCCGGGCCCTTGGACAGGGTCAGCGTCACCGTGTCACCGTCGGCGGCCTGGCTGTCGCCGGCGGGTGTCTGCGCCGCGACCTGGCCCTTGTCGTACTCGGAGTTGATCCGCGCGGAAGCGACCTTCACCGTCAGGCCGGCGTCCTCCAGGTCGGCCTTCGCGTCCGCCAGGTCCTCACCCGTGACGTCCGGCACGTCCACCGGGCTGCCCTTGCTGACGACCAGGGTGATCGCCGAACCCGCGTGCCGCTTGGTGCCCGCCCCGGGGGTCGTGGAGATCACGGAGCCCTTCGGGACGTCGTCGCTGAACTCCCGGGTGATCATGCCCGGTTCGAGCCCGCTCTTCTTCAGCCGGGCCCTCGCCTCGGCCAGCGGCCGCGCCGACACGTCGGGCACCTGCACGGTCTCCGGGCCGTCGGAGATGGTCAGCGCCACGGACCTGTTGTCGCGGATGCGGGTGCCGGGCGCGGGGTCCGAGCTGATGACCGTGCCCCGCTGCACCGTGTCGCTGTACGCGTGCTTGACCGCGCCGAGGTCGAGGCCTGCCTTCTGCAGCTGCTGGGTGGCCTGCGTCTGGGTCTTCGCCAGCACCGGCGGGACCTTGGTGAACTGGCCGGAGTTGATGTACCACACGCCCGTGCCGACCCCGAGTACCAGCAGCACGGCGACGAGAACGGCGAGCGGACCGCGTCGGGAGCGCGCGCCACGGCGCCGCGGCGGCAGCGGCGGGGGTGTCTCCAGCCGGCTGGTGCGGAGGAACCGGCCGTCGTCCTCGTTCACCGGCAGCGGGCGCGATGGGGGTCCCCCCGCGCGAGCGAAGCCGAGCGTGGGGGAGGTCAGCGCGCGCGGGATCACGCTCGTACGGTCCTCGGAGATGCTCCGGTGGTCCGCGGCGAAGGCCTGCGGCGGCACCGCGTCCAACTGGTCCGCGCTGAGTGCGGCGCGCACCTCGCGGGCCTGCGCGAGCAGCGCCACCGCGTCCTGCGGGCGGAGGCCGGGGGTGCGCGCGGTCGCCGACGCGACGAGCTCGTCCAGCCGGTACGCCAGCCCCGGCACGGCGGCCGACGGCGGCGGGACGTCCTCGTGGATGTGCTTGTAGAGGACGGTGGCCGGGGAGTCCCCGCCGTGCGGACGGTCGCCGGTCAGCATCTCGTACAGGACGACACCGCACGCGTACACGTCGACCCGGGGGTCGGCCGTGCCGTGCTCTATCTGCTCGGGAGCGAGGTAGGAGACGGTGCCGAGGACGGTGCCGGTGGTGTTGGTGACCGTGTCCACGGACCGCACCAGCCCGAAGTCGGCGACCTTGACCCGGCCGTCGTCCCCTATCAGCACGTTCTCCGGCTTCATGTCCCGGTGCACGAACCCGGCGCGGTGCGCGGCGCCGAGCGCGGCGAGCACCGGCTCCAGGATGTCCAGGGCGGCGCGCGGCTGCAGCGCCCCGCGCTCGCGCAGCACGTCACGCAGGGTGCACCCGGCGACGTACTCCATGGCGAGGTAGACGTACGACCCGTCGGTGCCCTGGTCGAAGACCTGCACCACGTTCGGATGGGCCAGCCGCGCGACCGACTTCGCCTCGCGGATGAACCGGTCGACGAAGGTGCCGTCGGCCGCGAGCGTCGGGTGCATCACCTTGAGCGCGAGCACGCGGTCGAGGCGGGTGTCCAGGGCCCTGTAGACCGTGGCCATCCCGCCGACCGCGATCCGCGCGTCCACGCGATAGCGCCCGTCGAGCACCTGCCCGACCAGAGGGTCCTGAAGGGTCGTATCCACGCAGGTGAGTGTACGAGCCGCGACTGACAGGGCTGCCGGTTCGGGTGAGATCGGAGCGGGACTGCAGCCGAGCTGTGACGGACGTCGCACCGACGTCCGGATCTTGTCGAACGCGCGTTCAGAATGCGGGGCGTTCGGGATCCAGGTGCGCGCGCCCCTCGTGCGGCGAGGACGCCTCCGCGAAGTGGCGGCGCGGGATGCGGCCGGCCCGGTACGCCAGCCTGCCCGCCTCCACCGCGTGCTTCATGGCCTCGGCCATCAGCTGCGGCTCCTGTGCTCGCGTCACCGCCGAGGCGAGCATCACACCCGCGCATCCCAGCTCCATCGCGAGCGCCGCGTCCGAGGCCGTGCCGGCGCCCGCGTCCAGGATCACCGGCACGCGCGCGTGCTCGGTGATCAGCTGGAAGTTGTGCGGGTTGCGGATGCCGAGCCCCGAGCCGATGGGCGAGCCGAGGGGCATGATCGCCGCGCAGCCGACGTCCTCCAGCTTGCGGGCGAGGACCGGGTCGTCGTTGGTGTACGGCAGCACGGTGAAACCGTCGTCGACCAGGGTCTCGGCGGCGTCCAGCAGCTCGATCGGGTCGGGCAGCAGGGTGCGCTCGTCGGCGATCACTTCCAGTTTGATCAGTTCGGTGCCGAGCGCCTCGCGCGCGAGACGGGCGGTCAGCACGGCCTCCCCGGCGGTGAAGCAGCCCGCCGTGTTCGGCAGTACCTGGATGCCGAGCTTCTCCAGGACGGACAGGACCGAGCCGTGCACCGAGGGGTCCACGCGCCGCATCGCGACCGTCGTCAGCTCCGTGCCGGACGCCACCAGCGCCCGCTCCAGGACCTCGAGGCTGGGGGCACCGCCGGTGCCCATGATCAGGCGGGACGTGAAGGACGTACCGCCGAGGACAAAGGGGTCGTCGGCCATGGGTCAGCCTCCTTGGACGGCGGTGAGGACCTCGACGCGGTCCCCCTCGCAGAGGGAGGTCGACGGCCATTGCGCGCGCGGGACGACGGTTTCGTTCAGGGCGGCTGCCACTCCGGAGGGGGCCGGGGTCAGCGCGCGTACGACGGTGTCGAGAGCCGTGCCGGAAGCGAACTGGCGGGGCTCCCCGTTGACGGAGATGTTCATGCGGGCTGCTCCAGGAGCGCGAAACGCTTCGGGGTGAACGGGCGGGCCTCGTCCGGGAGTTCACCGGTGGCCAGGGCGTGCGCCATGGCGTCGCCGGTGACCGGGGTGAGCAGGACGCCGTTGCGGTAGTGGCCGGTGGCCAGCAGCAGACCGGGCAGTTCCGTCGGGCCGAGCAGCGGCGCGTTGTCCGGGGAGCCGGGGCGCAGACCCGCCCGTGTCTCCGTCAGCGGCAGCTCCGTGATCCCGGGGACGAGCTCGTGCGCGTCGCGCAGCAGCTCGTACACTCCGCCCGCCGTGACCGTCGTGTCCCAGCCCAGCTCCTCGCTGGTCGCGCCGATCACCAGCTCGCCGCTCTCGCGCGGCACCAGGTAGACATGGCTGCCGCGCACGACGGCGCGCACCGTGCGGCTCAGGAACGGCGCGTACCGCTTCGGCACGGTCAGCCGCAGCACCTGCCCCTTCACGGGGCGTACGGGCGGCAGCACGTCGTCCGGGACGCCCGGCAGCCGTCCGCTGAGGCTGCCGGCGGCCAGGACCAGCTGACCCGCGCCCAGCTCGGCGCCGTCGGTCGTGGTGACGCCGCAGGCCCGGTCCCGTACGACATGGAGCCGCTCGGCCCACGCCCGGTGGAACACGACTCCGGCCTGCTCGCACGCGGCCACCAGCGCGCGTGCCAGCCGCCGCGGGTCGATCTGGTGGTCGCCGTCGACCCTCAGCCCCCCGCGCACGCCCGGTGCGAGCATCGGCTCCAGGCGCCGGCAGTCGCGCCCCGAAAGCCACTCCGACTCCAGGCCCGACTCCCGCTGCAGGGCGTGCAGTTCGCGCAGATGGGCGCGGTCGTCGGAGTCCAGGGCGACGGCGAGCGTGCCGCACTGGCGGTAGCCGAGGTCGTGGCCGGTGAGGTCGGTGAGCTCGGCCGCGAAGTCCGGGTAGCGGCGGGCCGAGGCCAGGTTGAGGCCGAGCAGTGTCTGCTCGCCGTAGTGCAGCTCCGTGACCGCGGCCAGCATCCCGGCGGCCACCTGGGCGGCCCCGCCGCCCGGTTCGGGGTCCAAGACGGCCGTGGCGAAGCCGCGCTGCGCGGCCCGCCAGGCCGTGACCAGGCCGATGATTCCGCCCCCGATGACGAGGACGTCTGACGTACGTGACGACATGGGCGTCCAGCCCCTCCCTTCGCCGGCATGACCCGGATCAGGTTCGTACGGTCGGAGGCCGCCAGCCTCCCTCTCAGCCCGGTGCGTCCGGGCTCCCGCGAGTGCTTGTACGTTGGCCACCCTAGCCCGACACTCCGCGCCTCTGTAAGGGAGCCTTCCGTCATGCCCCGCTCGCTGGACGGCCTCGTCCTCGCCCCCGTCGCCGACCAGGCCCCAGGTCAGGTGGGTACGCGGACCCGGTTCACCTACCACGAGCAGGGCGGCGAGGTCTGGGCCGAGTACGCGGGCGGCGAGGTCGTGCGCGGCCATCTGGTGGGTACTCGGTCAGGTGACCGATTGGACTTCCGGTACGTCCAGCTGGGGCACGACGGGACGACATCCTCGGGGCACTGCGTCTCGACTGTCGTGGAGCTGCCGGACGGGCGGGTGCGACTGGAGGAGACGTGGGAGTGGGAGTCGCAGTCCGGCAGCGGCACCAGTGTTGTGGAGCAGGTCACTGAGCACGACGCCTGACTGACAAACAGTCAGTTGTCTATGGTGATCTGTTGACGGAGCTACGCCGAACGTGCTGCTACCAGCGGGTTTGCCGCCGGTAGCAGCGTCGCTCAGGCCGCCTGGGCCGTCTCTGGGCCGTCGTGAGCTTTCCGGGCCGCTTCGTACACGCCGTCCACGGCTGAGCGGGTGCGGCTTTCGCTGCTCGGCATGAGGTGTGTGTAGACCTTCAGTGTGAATCCCGGATCACTGTGTCCGAGGTACTGACTCAGAGCCTTGATGCTCTCGCCCGCGTCCAGCAGGACGGAGGCGTAGAAGTGCCTCAGCGCGTGCATGCCGTCCTCGCGCGACGCTTGGGCCCGCTTGCCCCGCTCAGGCTTCGGGATGACGCCTGCGGCCACGAGAGCGGGCTTCCAGACGCTGAGGTTGAAGGCGTTCCGGTGCAGCGCCGAACCGTCCTCGTTGGTGAAGATCAGCTTCTTCGTCACCAGAGGGCCGTCCAGAGTGCGCCACGGCAGGGTGACATCTACGGGTGGGAATCGCTTGATGTGGGCAGCAAGGGCGGCGCTGACCTCCTGGGGGAGAGGTGTGTCACGGATCTTTCCGCCCTTCGGCGGCGCGAAGACCAGATGCTTATTGATCGGCTTCACCTGGTAACCCACGTGCAGCCAACCCGTGAGGAAGTCCACCTCATCGACCGGAAGGCCGAAGATTTCGCCTTGCCGCAATCCGCAGCCTCCCCCGACGTCGACGGTTGCCTCGAAGCGTCCCGGGAGCGCTGCACGCACGGCGAACACACGGTCAACACCCCACGGCCGTACGCGGCCGGCAGCGGGCTTCGGGGCCCTGACCGATCCGGCGCGGCATGGGTTCCTGGCAATAAGCCGATCGTCCACGGCAGCCCTGAAGACGGACGAGACGTTGCCGAAGATCGCCCGTCGGTATGACGTGGCCAGCCCAGACGATTCAAGAGCGTGGGACCACACTCGGATGTGCTCGGGATGGAACGAGCCGAGCGGACGGGAGCCGATGTACGGGAAGGCGTGCAGGCGTAGCCGAGTCCCGACGGCCGTGCGGGTTGCCACGTCCGTCGTCTGGGCTGCGATCCAGCGTTCCGCGTACTGCTGGAACGTGGTCCGACTGGCCCGCGGGTCGATGTACTGGCCGCGCGTCATATCAGCTTCAATCTGCGCGAGCCACTTCTCAGCGATGCGCTTCTGTCCGTCGGGGAAGCTCTTGGACTTCTCCGAGCCGTCGGGGCCGATGTACCGGGCGCGGTAGCGCAGGCCGGTCCCGTGCCGGTCGGTCTTGACGCGGACGGTCTTGCCGTCGGTGTCGGTCTCGGTCTTGTACCAGCGGTCTTGGATGTGGCCAGCCATGGGGGCTGACTCCCTTCTCGGTAGCAGGGCGCGACGGGGCCTGGTTGGCTCCGTCCGGCCGGTTTCGGGGTGTGCTGGACCGGGCCCGCTACTTGCTAGGGGCCTGATCACTGGGGGTTTGGGGTGCTAGCGGGGCTGCTACCGGTAGCGGGTGGGGTGCTACCGGTAGCAGGGCTCCGGCGGGTCTCAGGGAGGCTGAGACAGGGCGTCTCGGGTGCCTCCAGGAGGGGGTTTTCGGGGGTGCTGGGGGCGTGCCTCCCTGCCTCCCTGAGAGGCCATTTGCGCTGATCAGGTGGAGGGAGGCGGGTCAGGGAGGCGGTTAGGGAGTTCTCCCTCCCTCCCTGGGCCGACGGGGTGTGCCTCCCTGTCGTTCGCGGTGTCCGCTGGGGCCTGGCGGGGAGGCGGAGACAGGGGCCGGGAACGGTCGTCAGAGGGGGTTTTCGGGAGGGTTGCGGCGGTGCCTCCCCGCCTCCCCGAACGGCTGTCTGTGCTGGTCAGTGGGGGGATGCGGGGTGGGGAGGCGGAGGGGGAGTTCTCCCCGCCTCCCCGGCCCGGCGGGCGGTGCCTCCCCGCCATCCGGACGGCTCAGGCCGCGTCGCTGAGGGCGGTTCGTTCGGCTTCCCACGCCTTCACGGCGGCGGGGTTGAAGCGGAGGTAGCGGCCAACGCGGAAGCCGGGCGGGCCGATGCGCTTGCGGCGCCACTGGTAGACGGTCTCGACGCTCGGGAGGCTGAACATGGTGACCAGGTCTTCGGGGGTGAGGTAGCGGTCCGGGAGGCCGCCGCGCAGGGTGGCGCGCGGGTCGGTTGGCTCTTCGGTGGCCATGGCGGTGGTGACTCCTCGTGTCCGTGGTGGGGTGCGTGGGAGTGGTGCCGGTCGCCGTCCTAGAGAGTTGGTGTATCGCAGCGTCCGCAGCGCCCTAGCGTCCGCACGGCCGCGTTGCCGCAGGCCAGTGGGGGTGAGGGAGGTGGACGCTCGTGCGGACGCTGTGGACGCTGGACGGCTGTAGCGTCCGCAGCTTTGGACGTGTCCGGGCCGCTGGTGTGCGGCCCGGCCCGGCGGGTGTTCCGGCTACGTCAGTGCTGGTCGGGCAGGGGTTCAAGGTGCCCCGGGGGGGCCACCTCCGGCCAGAGGGAGGCTTGTTCGGGTGCGGACGCTGACTCGTCCTCGTCGGGTGCGCGGGTCAGCGTGAGGAGTCGGTGGCGGTGCCGGTCGCGGCTACGCTGCGTGTCGTCCACCATGATTCCGATGGACCGCAGGAGCGGGGCGAGCCGCTTGACGCGTCCGCTGGCGCGGGTGGCGTCCTTGGGCCAGTTCGGCGGCCGGACCAACGGGGTCGGCAGGGCTTCGAGCAACTGCCCCGCGGTGCCCTGCCAGGTCCCTGCCTGCTCGACCAGGTGAGCGATCGCCATGGCGAACAGGTCGCCCTCCATCGCATCCGTGGCGACGTTCGCCGACGTGGCCAGGTAGTCGTCAAGGGTGTTCCAGCCCTGCGTCTGGTCGACGGCCGCGAGCACGCGGGCGAAGTCGGCCATGCGCGGCATGGACTCCAGCCGCACCCCCGGCAGCACCGCGAGCACGCAGGCCAGCACGTCGAACAGGGCCCCGAGCACGGCCGGGCGGACCGCGTTGAAGGTGGCGTCCAACTCCTCTTCCGAGCGCCGGTGTTCGGAGTCGATGAGCTGCAGGTCGAGCATGAGGACGCGTTCGGCCAGGTCCCCGGCGAGAGCTCCCGCGTCGATCGTGGTCAAGGCCAGCACCCGCTTGAAGGTGAGCACCACCACGTCGTCATCGGTGTACAGGGCGCGGTCGACGACGCCGTCACCGGTCACGGCCTTGCAGAGGGTGTCCGACAGCCACGGCGGGATGGTGGAGATGTTGTCCAGGCACAGCGCCCATGAGCTGAACGCCTGCCGCGACCACGCCTTTTCGTCCCGTGGCTGGCTGCGCTTGGCGGCCGGGGACGGGTCGATGAGGTTGATGAACATCTGCGCTGCCTTGGACTTGCCCGTGCCCTGCTCGCCCTTGCAGACCACGGCCGGGTGTGGGATGTCCGGGATCCACGCGGCCACGAGCCACGCGACGAGCTGGTGAAACGAGGGCTCGTCCATGTTCAGCAGCGCGTGCAGTTTGGCCAGTCCGTCACCGTCGAGGACGGGTTCGGGCATCGGGGCCATGGCGCCGGAGCGGCGGAAGAGTACCGGGGCCCGGTCGACGACGTTCCAGCCGGTCGCGGTGACCACGACCGCGCGGCCGTCGGCGCTGCCGAGGTCGACCACGATGGCGCCGGCCGGGTCGCGTCCCACTCGCAGGTGGACGGGTTCGGGGTCGGTGTCCTCTGCGATGCCTTCCAGGACGGTCATGGCGTCGGCGAGCGCGGACTGTGAGGCGACCTCGCCGGGGTAGGCGTCGGCGAACTGCCGGGCCAGCCGCTGACGTAGCCCGCCCTTGTTCCGCAGTGGCAGCGCGATGTTCGGCCCGGCGAGTGCGACCGCGTAGGGGCGGCCGTCGGGGGACATCACGAACCGGTACTGCTCGCGCGCCATGGCCACGATCCGGGCGGCGGCCGGAGGCTGCTTGCCGCCGTCGGCCCCAGTGTCGGGGGTCGATCGGCGGCCGGTCGATCGGGTCGGGCGGCGGGTGTTCACGGAGTCGGCCGACTCGTTCACGGCGGTGTTCACCGTGTCCACGGATCGGGGCGTGCCGTTCACGGAGCCGTTCACGGTGTTCATGCGGACACCGCCTCTCCGGTCGGGCCCGTGCACACGCGCGCCGATCGGGGCGCCCGGAGGCAGGCGGGCCGTACGATCGGCCGCCGGACCGGGCGGTGCGCGGTCGATTCCACGGGGTCAGCCATAGACCGTTCCTTCTTGTTCATTGGCCTGTTCACGACCGGGGGCGTCTGGCCTGTGACGCCAGGCGTGACGTGGCTCGTCACGCTGGTCAGGGCCGTGTGGTGAACAGCGGCGAGTCGGGCCAACAGGGGCCAGTCGACCGGACGGACGACTGGCGCAGTCGGGTCGGCCCACGCCAGCAGGAGCAGAGCGAGGGAGAGCGGAAGCCGATCGCCCTTGGCCTGGTTGCAGGGCCTGCAGGCGAGCATGAGCGAGGTGACCGACCACGACCGCCACAGCGAGCACGGAACGATGTGATCGAGGGTGGCCTCACTCAGGTCGGTGAACACCCGGCGGCAGTAGGTGCAGCGGGGCCCGTGGCGGCGCGCGAGCTGTTCCTTGCGCACGCGCCGCCGTGCGGAGTTGAGCGGGTGTCCGTGCCTCATTCCGACTCCTCCGAGGCCCGGAGCTGAGCGTCCATCAGTTCGGCCTGTACGTCGCTGACCTGGCCGTCAAGGATGCGCTGGTAAATCGCTTCGCTCTCCAGGTACATGCGGTCCTGGTAGTTCAGGCTGTCGCTCATGCCGCACGCCCCAGGGCGCCCACGGAGCTGGGGATGGTCCATGTGATCGGCGTGCCGGTCAGCCGGGCCCGCAGCTCGGTCACGGCCGCGCGGTGGATCTTCCCGACCTGGATCACGGACAGGCCCATGACGCGCGCGATCTGCTCGCGCGACAGGTCGTCGAAGATGGTGAGCACGATCACCTGCCGCTGCCGGTCCGGCATGGTGGCCAGCACGCGGTTCAGGTCGACCGTGAGCCGAACGGACTCTTCCGGCCGGGAGTGGTCGTCTCGCGCGGCCAGGTCGGCGGTGAGGTCGTCGTAGCCCTCCGGCGTCGTCTCGCGCCAGCTCCGGGAGCTCTGCCGGTACAGGCCCAGCGTCCACCGCGCCTGCTGTGCGACGAACCCGTACAGCTTGTCCTCCGGCTTGCTCGGGTCGATCTTGTGCAGCGTCTTGCCGAGTTCGATCCACGTGTCCTGCGCCAGGTCGCGGGCCAGCTCACGGTCATGGACGCGGTTCCAGAGGAACTTGACGGTCCAGTCGAAGTAGCGGGCGTACAGCCGCCCCCAGCGCTCCGAGTCGATCGGCGGGATGCTCCGGTCCGGCAGACCGAGTTCCGTGGCGGTCTTGCCGTAGACGGCCGTCAGGACGTCCGCGTACCGGGCCTGCGGGACGCTCTCACCGCGCTCCCACTTGCCGATGTGCACCAGAAGCGTGCGGTCGTGCGTCGGCATCTTGGCGTCCTGCGCCTTGGCCTCCACGCGCATCCGGTGGATCACCTCAGCCACGTCCCACCCGCGCTCCATACGCGCCGTGTACAGAGCCGTGCGCTGCTGAGTGGACTGTTCAGCGATGGTTCCAGGCATGATGGATGTACCCCTTCGAGGGTCGGGGAGCGGCTGACTGCTTGGCGGTAGGTGGCCGCTCCCTGCTGTGTCGGGCCATGGCGACGTATGTGCGTCATGGCCCGCTTTCGCGTTCCGATCTGGTGCGCACCAGTAGTTTCCATCTGGTGCGCACCAGATGCAAGAGGGTGCACGCGGAATCTGGGTGATTCGCGGTTGCTGCATGCTTCGAGGGAACGCCCGTGAAGGGGTGTGTCGGTAGCCAACAGGCCCTAATAGCCGGGGTGTTAAGAGTGGTGTTAACCCCTTCCGACCTGCGGGATTTCGTGCATCCTTGTGGGAGGTTCGAACGGGCTAGCGGATGGAGGCGGTATGCGTGAGTGAACGGTTGAGAGACGCTCGAAATGCTCGCGGCTGGTCTCAGGAGCGTCTGGTCCGGGAGATCGAGCGATACGCCCGGCAGCACGCGCTTGACGTTCCGACGACCGCGAGCCTCCGCGTCTACGTCTCCGAGTGGGAGAACGGCAGGCGCAAGATCTCAGCGCGGTTCGCGGCGATCCTCCGGCCGCTCCTTGGGCTCACGGATGGGGAGTTGCTCGGGGAAGCGCAGACGGCCGGGCCGCCACTGGTAGGCGGCTACGACGAACTCATCAGCCGAATCGATTCGGCTCGGAGCGTCGGCCTCAGCATGGTGAAGACCTTCACTGATCAGACCGAGCTGTTCCGCACGATGGACAGGCAGATGGGGGCCGCCGCTCTCGTCGACCAGATGACGGGCCACCTGGCCCGGCTTGAAGACGCGCTCACGTTCGCGGTCCTCCCCGACACCCGCCGGCCGGTTGCTCAAGCGCTGGCTGCCGCCGCAACGCTCGCGGCCTGGCAGGCCCTTGACGCGGGGGCCGTCGAACGGGCTTGGCGAAACTACGAGTTGGGCAAGAGGGCGGCACAGGAAGCCGGAGAGCCCATGTACCTCGCTCACGCCATGGCGGAACAGGCATACGTCCTCAGTGAGGCGGGGCGGCCGGAACTGGCCGTGGCGCTCGTGCGCGACGCTCACAGGGCGGCAGGCGGCCACATGTCGCCCCGTCTTCAGGCTTGGCTGTACGCGGCCGAAGCGGAGCTGTGCGCCAAAGCTGGGCCCGACCTGGCCGACGACTGCCGCCGGGCCCTGGACATGGCCGCATCCGTGCTGCCGCCCGGCGATGAAGCCCGGGACCCAGACATGTTGAGCATCTTCTTGAACGGCTCGCACCTGGCCCGATGGCGTGGCAACGCCCTTGCGATGCTTGGGGATGACGACGCGGTGGACAGCCTCTACCAGGCGCTGGACTCGCTCGATTCCACGTTTGTGCGCGCCGAATCCGGTCTGAGGTGTGACCTTGCCCAAGCGCACTTGGCGCGCGGCGAGTATGACCAGGCGCAAGAGCACGTGCGGACTGCACGCCTACTGGCGAGCCGCACCGGATCGGCGCGGCATCGCCGCAGGATCGATGAGCTCACGCAGAGGCTGTAGGCGTGTTCTTCCTGTTCGCGAGCACATGCAGCAGGGCAACGAGGGTGCCGGACCCCATGAGCTGACCGCGCGCCATCAGGTCGGGGATGTCGGCGAGCGGTACCCACTCGACGCGGCCCGCTTCCTCCGCGTCCGTCGGCTCGCCCACCTGCTCCGCACCGTGCGCTACGAAGATCTCGTGCGGTGAGTCCACCATGCCGACCATGGGTTGATACGTGACGACGTGGTCAGGGTTGGTAGGGCGCCAACCCGTCTCTTCCTCGACTTCCCGCGCCGCGCACGTACGGGCGTCCTCGCCCGCGTCCACGATGCCGCCCGGGAGCTCCCAGCCCCATTGGTCCGGTACGAAGCGGTAGCGCCAAAGCATGAGCACACGGTCTTGGTCGTCCAGCACAGCCGTGATTGCGACGTGCTGCAGCCGCACTACATGGTGCTCAAAGCGCTTCACGCCCGGGGGCTCCACGTCGACCAGGTCAAGCCGGACCCATCGGTTGTCATACACGGGCCGCTCGCCGTGGATCTGCCACGGTTCCAGCTCGCCCGAGGTGGCGCCCACGCGTCGCTGAGTGGGGGAGGGCGCTGGTACTCGGTACGAACTCCGCCCCTGCACCTCCAGCACGCCTTCCGCCACGAGCCGCGCAAGCACCTGTCGCAGGGCGGTGCGGCCGATGTCGAGTTCCTCCGTCAGCGTGCGCTCCGACGGCATCTTGTCGCCTGGCGAGAACTTCCCCCCTCCGACCCATTCACGGATCGTGCGCTCCACCCGAGCCGTCTTGGTTTCTGCCATTCCCGCAGCACGCTCCCCATTCGTTGGCTGGTGCACACCAGCGTAGCCAGTTGGCGTTCTCCCCAGTGGGGGACACTTTCAAGAGTCCTCAAGGCGTAGTGCGGAGCGGCCTACGGCCGCGCGACCTTTGGCAGCTCGCTGCGCTCGCGCACGACAGCCGCCGTGCGACGCTTCGAGTCGTCGCGTGCTTCTGGCCGGTCCGCCGGACAAGCGGCTGCAACATTCCGGTGTTGCAGCCGCTCACACACCATCGACAGGCGTTGAAGAGACCACCCTCGCCCCGCGCGGGGGTGGTCGCTTCTGCTTCCCCGACTCGGGGCTAGCGTTACCTGCCGGGATCTGGACCGCTGTGCTCATCAAGATCCGGGAGGGTGATCACCCCGAGTCCCCAAGGACCAGGATGCGGTCAATCTCGATGGGTGGGCCAACCTGAAGCTCCCGCTCCGCCCTGAAGACCCGCATCAGGTCATCGCGGATCGTGTCCGTACGCGCGGTGATGCTGTCGCCGACGTCGAGGCCAGATTGCGGCGCAAGGAGTTGGCGCCGGAGTTCGAGGGTTACCTGTTGCATCGCGAGGGTCACCGGTTGGCGCCCGTCTGCGTCCCCCGACGGGTCGCCGGTGTGCCCGTTCTGGCGCACGGAGCGGAACGACCTGTTGCTTACCAAGGAAATGGCCTCAGCTACAGAGTGCATGACGGGTTCTGCGGATTCGTCGAACTCGGCAACGTTGACCTCGCGCTCCGCGGCAAGGTCCTGGAGGGTCCGGGCGATGAGGCGGTGCCAGTCCTGGAGAGCCACGGTCGCATCCGCGATAGCTGCAAGCACCTTCTCGCTCTCTTCTTGACTGGCCGCCTTCTTGCGTGCGTCCTCTTCAGCCCGTAGGCGTCGCCTCTCCGCTTCGATTGCCTGCTCGCGTGCGTTCGCTTCATCCCGGAGGCGTCGGGCCTCTAGGTCGGCCGCTCGCGCCTGCGCTTGTATCTCAAACTCCCGGCGCAGGTTCTCGATGTGCAGCTCATGTTCGCGACGGCGCTTGTCGATCCGGACTGGCCCGTACACGCCTGCAACGCCGCCGATGAGTGCCCCGCCGATTCCGCTGATGACGCTGTAGAACGCTGTTGGATCCGCCATCGTCCCAATGTGGCCGACGCTGCACCCGCTTGGTGCAACGTCTGTGAAACTTCACCGAACGCTCTCCGGTTGCGGCAGTCGAAGAGGCCACCCGCAACCAGCCGAAGTGGTCTCTTCAGCCCTCCCGACTCGGGGCTAGCGTCCGCAGTGTCCGCAACCTGCCTCACCTAAGAGCGGCTCTGATCTGCGGAAAGACGCTCTTAGTAGCGGAGCGTGGCCGGACGCTGCGGACGCTGGTGGACGCTAAACATTTTGTTTAGCGTCCGCAGCAACACCGCAGGTCAGAAGGGGTGAGGCAAGCCCGGCGGACGCTGCGGACGCTATCTTCCCTCAACTCTCTAGTAAGAGAGAAGGAAGGCTCTTCAGTCGGGGGCAGGGTCGCGGTACGGACGCCCGTCTGCCCCCTGCTGAAGAGCCGTGGTGGGCCGTGAGAGCAGAACGGGCCCGGCGGCGCTTACCCAAGCTTGCCGCCCGCCCCTTGGAAGGCCCCGAGGACGCGTACAAGCAAGAGGAGCACCCGTTCCCGGGGGCGTGCTCCTCTTGCTTGTACAGGGCGGTCGTGGCGCCCGTGGATGCCTTCCAAGCGGAGGTGACGAGTGCCCACCCCTGAGCTGCCGCTCGCAGGAGCGTGGGGGGAACGTGCGGGTGTTAGGGCCAGGTGTCAGGAGGTGTCAGCGCGCGCTGTTAGGGAGCGTGACACCCGCGCCTGCCTAGGGGTTTGGGTGTCAGGCGGCCGTGACGGTGTCAGGCGTTACGCGGGTGTCAGGGCAGGGTGTGCCGCCTGGCTCCCTCGCTGCGCTCGCGCGCGACGGCCGCTGTTCCCCTCTAGCACCATGAAACACGCGGGGGGTGCCTGCGTGTTTCAGTCCTGTCAGTGTCAAGGCCTATACGTCTCGGCCGCAGCGACCATGGTGGCGTTGACGACGATGGGTGGGCCAACCTGAAGCTCCCGCTCCGCCCTGAAGACCCGCATCAGGTCATCGCGGATCGTGTCCGTACGCGCGGTGATGCTGTCGCCGACGTCGAGGCCAGATTGCGGCGCAAGGAGTTGGCGCCGGAGTTCGAGGGTTACCTGTTGCATCGCGAGGGTCACCGGTTGGCGCCCGTCTGCGTCCCCCGACGGGTCGCCGGTGTGCCCGTTCTGGCGCACGGAGCGGAACGACCTGTTGCTTACCAAGGAAATGGCCTCAGCTACAGAGTGCATGACGGGTTCTGCGGATTCGTCGAACTCGGCAACGTTGACCTCGCGCTCCGCGGCAAGGTCCTGGAGGGTCCGGGCGATGAGGCGGTGCCAGTCCTGGAGAGCCACGGTCGCATCCGCGATAGCTGCAAGCACCTTCTCGCTCTCTTCTTGACTGGCCGCCTTCTTGCGTGCGTCCTCTTCAGCCCGTAGGCGTCGCCTCTCCGCTTCGATTGCCTGCTCGCGTGCGTTCGCTTCATCCCGGAGGCGTCGGGCCTCTAGGTCGGCCGCTCGCGCCTGCGCTTGTATCTCAAACTCCCGGCGCAGGTTCTCGATGTGCAGCTCATGTTCGCGACGGCGCTTGTCGATCCGGACTGGCCCGTACACGCCTGCAACGCCGCCGATGAGTGCCCCGCCGATTCCGCTGATGACGCTGTAGAACGCTGTTGGATCCGCCATCGTCCCAATGTGGCCGACGCTGCACCCGCTTGGTGCGATGTCTGTGAAACTTCACCGAACGCTCTCTGTCGCGGCAGTCTGAAGAGGCCACCTACACCCGCGGTGAGGTGGCCTCTTCAGACTCGGGGCTATCATCCGCAGCGTCCGCAACCTGGGCACGGGGTGCTCCTCTTGCTTGTGCCCACGGCCGGTCGCCCCGACGGGGTCGCCGCGCGAGCGCAGCGAGCTGCCAAGGGACGCGCGGCCGTAGGCCGCTCCTTCCTGCTCTTCCCCACGGCGGCGATGACCCGGCACGGTCCGGCCCGATAGCGATCCGGCCGGCGCCCCACCCACAGGCGCCGTACAGCCCGATTCCGGAGGTCTGCCCAGATGGCTCGCTAACCGCTAACGTGCTGGTCACCAGCGGTTTTGGCTGCTAGCGGGGTCGCTAACGTTAGCGACCCCTGCCGCTAGCGCTAGAGGCTCTTCGGAGCCGGGAGCCGGGAGCCGGGCCGTCTGTGGGCCGTCCGAGGGTGGCCAACGACGACAGGCAACGACAGACAACGAGTGCTTCATGCCTGGTTACGGGGGCATCGCGTACCCCGTTTGCAGGTAAGCGATACCTGTCACGAGTCTATGGTGATCAGGTGAGCGAGCAGACGCGGGAAGTGAGCACGTCACCGGGGCGGCGCGTGGTCGTCGTCGGCGCGGGCATGGCCGGTGTCCAGACCGCGGTCGCCCTGCGCGAACAGGGCTTCACCGGCACCGTGACGGTGATCGGCGCCGAGCCCCACCAGCCGTACGACCGGCCGCCGCTGTCCAAGGCCGTCCTGCTCGGCAAGTCCGAGGGCTCCGCCTTCGACGTCGACTTCGAGGCGCTCGGCATCGAACTGCACCTGGGGTGCGAGGTGCTCGGCGTGCGCCCCGGTGAGCACGAGCTGGACACCGAGAACGGGCCCGTGCCGTACGACGTCCTGGTCCTTGCGACCGGCGCCGAACCGATCACGCTGCCGGGCACCGAGGGCGTGCCCGGCGTGCACCTGCTACGCACCCTGGACGACGCCGAGCGGCTGCGGCCCGTGCTGGCCAGGCAGCACGACATCGTGGTGGTCGGCGCGGGCTGGATCGGCGCGGAGTTCGCCACGGCCGCGCGCGAGGCGGGCTGCGCGGTGACCGTCGTCGAGGCCGCGGACCGCCCGCTCGCCGGCGCGCTGCCCGCCGAGGTGGCCGCACCGATGGCCGCCTGGTACGCCGACGCGGGCGCCGAGCTGCGTACGCACGCGCGCGTGGCACACATCGAGCCCGGCGCGGTCGTCCTCGACGACGGCTCCCGGCTGCCCGCCGGCGCGGTCGTGGTCGGCATCGGCGCACGCCCCGCCACGGCCTGGCTGGCGGGTGCCGGCGTCGAGCTCGGCGCGCACCGCGAAGTCGTCGCCGACGCCCACCTGCGCACCTCGGCACCAGACATCTACGCCGTCGGCGACTGCGCCTCTTTCCCTTCCGGACGGTACCGCGAGCGCCTGCTGGTCCACCACTGGGACAACGCCCTCCAGGGCCCGCGCACGGTCGCCGCGAACATCATCGGCGAGACCACCGGCGAGCCCCCCGCGGTCTACGACCCGGTCCCGTACTTCTGGTCCGAGCAGTTCGGCCGCTTCGTCCAGTACGCGGGCCACCACACCGCCGCCGACACGACCCTGTGGCGCGGCGACCCCCACGGCCCCGCCTGGTCCGTCTGCTGGCTGCGCGAGAGCCGCCTGGTCGCCCTGCTGGCGGTCGGCAGGCCGAGGGACCTCGCACAGGGCAGACGGCTGATCGAGGCGGGCACCCCGATGGACCCGGAGCTGCTGGCGGACCCGGCGCGGCCCATGAAGACGGCGACGGCCTAGTACGCAGGACGGCGGCCACGAGGGGTGGCGAAACCCCAGGTCGGACGATTCTGGCTTCCGACTGTCAGTGCGGGATGGCAGGCTTGATTCCGTGACCGAGATTGACGCAAAGATCGAAGCTCTCGTCCCCGCCTGGCTCACCCTCCCCGACATCGCAGAGATGCTCGATGTCGAGGTGACGCGTGTGCGGCAGCTGGTCAAGGAGGGCCAGCTCATCGCCGTACGCCGAGGTGAGAACCGCGCGCTGCACGTCCCCGCCGCATTCATCGACGAGGCCGAGCAGAAGGTCGTCAAGGGCCTGACCGGGACCCTGACGCTCCTGAGGGATGACGGCTTCACCGACGAAGAGATGATCGAGTGGCTCTTCACCCCCGACGACAGCCTGCCCGGCACCCCCGCGCAGGCCCTGAGCGAGAATCGCGGTACGGAGGTGAAGCGCCGGGCCCAGGCGCTCGCCGTCTGATCCGAACAGGCTGAACCGAACACCGTCCGGCTTACGGGCCGAGGTCCGCGCAGGCAGGGCCGCGGCCGTGGTTCACTGCGGCCCGCAGAAACCGACGGCCACGGCCGGCCAGCGGCCCGTATGCCGCCGACCAGGAACGACACCCACGGGGGACCCTCGTATGCCCGACACCGCCACCACCGCACGCGCCGAGCTCGCCGACGCCCGCGTCTACCTCTGCACGGACGCCCGCAGGCGCCAGGACGACCTGCCGGCGTTCCTGGACGCCGTCCTGGCGGGCGGGGTCGACATCGTGCAGTTGCGCGACAAGGGCATGGAGGCGGCCGAGGAGCTGGAGCACCTCAAGGTCTTCGCCGACGCCTGCGCCCGTCACGGCAGGCTCCTCGCCGTCAACGACCGCGCGGACGTGGCGCACGCCGCCGGCGCCGATGTGCTCCACCTCGGCCAGGGCGACCTCCCGGTCCCCGCGGCCCGCGCGATCCTCGGTGAGGACGTCCTCGTGGGCCGCTCCACCCATGCCGAGTCCGAGGCCGCCGCGGCCGCCGTCCAGGAGGGCGTCGACTACTTCTGCACCGGCCCCTGCTGGCCGACCCCCACCAAGCCCGGCCGTCACGCCCCCGGCCTCGACCTGGTCCGGTACACCGCCTCCCTGGGCACCGAGCGCCCCTGGTTCGCCATCGGTGGCATCGATCTCGGGAACCTGGACGAGGTGCTCGAGGCCGGTGCCCGCCGCGTCGTGGTCGTCCGCGCGATCACGGAGGCCGACGATCCGGGCGCGGCGGCGCAGGAGTTCGCGAAGCGGCTCCGGAGCGCGTAGCGCAGGCCCGACCGGGGTCTGCCGTCCGACGTATTGTCCGATGGGCGTCAGGCGGATTGTCCGATGGAAATCCCGCAGCTTGTCCGACGGAATGCGTGGCAGCTTGTCGGACGGAATGCCCGGCTGCTTGTCCGAAGAATGTCCGCCGGGTTGTCCGATAGGTGGACAACAAATAGACAAATCGGGCAAATATCCCGCATCTGGTTGGGGAGCCGCCGCCCCCTGACTAACCTGCGGGTATGGCCCTCGGAACCGCATCCACCAGGACTGACCACGCGCGCACGGTGCGTGACATGCTCGCGACCGGCAAGACGACGTTCTCGTTCGAGTTCTGGGCTCCGAAGACGGAGAAGGGCGAACGCAACCTCTGGAACGCGCTCCGCAGGGTCGAGGCCGTGGCCCCCAGCTTCGTCTCCGTGACGTACGGGGCGGGCGGCTCCACGCGCGCGGGCACGGTGAAGGCGACCGAGCAGATCGCCGCCGACACCACGCTCACCCCGGTCGCCCACCTCACCGCGGTCAACCACTCCATCGCCGAGCTGCGCAACATCATCGGCCAGTACGCCGACGCCGGGATCCGCAACATGCTCGCCGTGCGCGGCGACCCGCCCGGCGACCCCATGGGCGACTGGGTGCCGCATCCGACGGGACTGACCTACGCCGCCGAACTCGTCCAGCTCATCAAGGAGTCGGGCGACTTCTGTGTCGGCGTCGCGGCCTTCCCGGAGATGCACCCGCGCTCCGAGGACTGGGACACGGACGTCGCCCGCTTCGTCGACAAGTGCCGGGCCGGCGCCGACTATGCCATCACACAGATGTTCTTCCAGCCGGAGTCCTATCTGCGGCTGCGTGACCGAGTCGTCGCGGCCGGCTGCGACACCCCCGTCATCCCCGAGGTCATGCCGGTGACCAGCGTGAAGATGCTGGAGCGGCTGCCGCAGCTCAGCAACGCCGTCATCCCCTCCGCCCTGAAAGAGCGGATCCTCACAGCAAAAGACGATCCGACCGCTGTACGCTCCATTGGCATCGAATTCGCCACGGAGTTCTGCGCGCGGCTGCTGGCCGAGGGAGTGCCCGGACTGCACTTCATCACGCTCAACAACTCCACGGCGACGCTGGAAATCTACGAAAACCTGGGCCTGCACCACCCCCCGCAGGCCTAGACCGGCCGCACGGGTATACGACACACTGCGTAGCGGCGACTCGGAGAGGGGCGTACATGGGCTGGACGGTCCTCTACATCGCGTTCGGAATTGTCGCGCTGTGGCTGCTGGGTGAGGTGCTGCTGCAGTACAAGGCGCGCCTGCGCTGGCGGCTGCTCGCCTTCGCCGGCTTCCTCGGCGTCGTGCTGGGGGTACTGATCCCCTCGGTGATCGTCATCGGTCTCGGCGCTGCAGCGTTCGCGGTCGGCCAGACCTACGTCACGCTGTCGTTCCGCCGCGGCTTCGCGTCCGGCTGGGCGGTCAGCCGGACGGGCATCGGGGGCGTCAGCAAGCGCCGCCGCGGCGAACCGGACCACCAGGACCCGACCCTGGAGGTCTCCGACCTCGAGCCGGGCGACGGGGGCCACGACGACCAGGGCGTCTACAACCGCGAGAGCGTGTCCTACGGCAACGAGGACGACTACGACCGCGACGACGTCTTCACGCCCGCCCGCTCCTCCCAGCCCGCCCCCGCCGAGTCCACCGCGGTCTACGAGCCGCAGCCCCTGCCCGACGACACCGGCTCTTACGGCATATACAGCGACCCCGCGTACGCCGCCGCCGATGCGTCCTACGCGAACACGGGGCAGTCCCAGGACCAGTACGCGACGGCCGCCCAGGGCGCCGACCAGTCCTACGGGTACGACTACTCCGGCTACAACCAGCAGCAGTACGGCTACGACACCACCGGCCAGCAGCAGTACGCCGCCTACTCCGACCCGTACATCGGCACCCAGACCTACGGCGGCGGCTACGACGCCTACGGCCAGTACGGCCAGCAGGGCTACGGCCAGGACCAGTACGCCACCGGCACCTACGACGGCCAGACGCCGTCCGGCGGGGTGTGGGTCCCGCAGCAGCGCACCGACGAGGCCTACGGCGGCGAGCTCCCGCAGGAGCAGCCCTACCCCTACCAGGACAACGGCCAGGGACAGGGGCAGGGCCAGGCTCAGGGGAACGGATACGACGAGCAGTACCGCTTCTGAAACGCGCAGTACCGTTTCTGAGGGCCAGGACTGCTTCTGAGGGCCCGTCAGGCCGGGGCGCTCACTGAGAACCCCGGAACTCCGGCCCCTCCACGATCAGACCGGCCACCAGTGCCCCCGACATACCGGCGTGCGGCAGCCCCCCGCCGGGGTGCGACCAGCCGCCGACCCGGTACAGCCCGGGGAACCTGGTGGTGTTGGCCGGGTGCAGGAAGCGTCCTTCCCCGGCGGCCAGCGAGGGAGCGGACACGCCCCCGAAGGCGGCGCCCGTCTCGTCCTCGCCGAGACCCGGCGACCGGACCTCGCGCCACAGCAGCCGCTCGCGCAGTCCGGGTATCGCGGCCTCGGCCGCGGCGACGAGCAGGTCCGCAAAACGTTCGCCCCGCTCCGACCGGTGCCAGTCGCCCTCCGCCGGGACCGCTGCGGACAGGACCACGGACTCGTGTTCCTCGTCCGGTCGCAGCGCCGGGTCGTCCGGCCGCAGCACGGTCACCGTGGGCCGCACGGGCTCATCCGCACCGGAGTGCAGAGACTCCAACTCGGCCGTGCGGTCGGGTGCGTGCACGACCGTGTGATGAAGCGCACCGGTCTCCCGCGGGCCGCGCAGCGCCAGCAGCACGGTGAACCGCCCGGGGCGGGCTGCCGTGTCGGGGCGTACATCACCCTCGTCGTCGAGCCGGCGCTCCGTCAGCCCCTGCAGACGTACGGGATGCACACCGGCGACCACATGGTCCGCCTCCGCAACCGTCCCGTCATCCAGCTCCACCCCGGCCGCCCGGCCGTCCTTCTCCAGCACCCCCGTCACCTCGGCGCCGAAGTGGAACTCGACCCTGCGGGCCACACACCGCTCGTACACCGCGCGCGCCAACTCCCGTACGCCGCCGCGGACATACCAGCTGCCGAAGGCGTGCTCCATGTACGGCAGCACGGCCGCGCTCGCCGGGGTGACGCGCGGGTCGAGGCCGTACGCGAGGGCGTAACTCTCCAGGAGCGCCGTGAGCCGGGGATCGCGCAGCTCCCAGGCGCCGACCTCGGCGAGGGTGGCGGCGCGCCGGGTGCGCAGCAGCCGCTTGTGCGGGACTGCCGGGTACGGCTCGCGGCCGGCCAGTACCGCCCAGTTGGGCCACAAGGGCTCCTCCAGCAGCGGCCGGCGAGTGCGGTCCCAGGCCTCGCGGGCCCGCACCAGGAAGTCGCCCCAGCGGCCGCCCGCGCCCGCCCCGAGCGCCTCGTCCAGAGCGGCGACCACTCCTGCGCGCGAGGCGTTCGGCAGCGCGACGGCGGTGCCGTCCGCGAAGACGTGCCGCGAGGACGGGTCGACCTGGACCAGCTCGACGCACTCCTCCAGCGGTTGCCTGCCGGTCTTGATGAACAGATCGCGCCAGACCGCGGGCAGGGTCAGCAGCCCGGGACCGGTGTCGAAGCCGAAGCCGTCCCGCTCGAAGCGGCGCACCGCTCCGCCGTACGTCTCCGCACGCTCGTACACCGCCACCCGGTGGCCCGCGACGGCCAGCCGGGCGGCGGCCGCCATCGCGCCCATCCCGGCGCCGATCACCGCAATCCGTCCCATGCCTGCGACTTTATCGACCGCCACTGACAGTCACGGCACGGGTGGTCCGCCGGACAAAACCCCTGACCCCGGCCCGAGGGGAGTACGGATGCGGACGCGAACGTCACCAGTCGGCAACGGAGCGTTCTGCGCATGAGTGCGCAGGTCTGAGTATCCGTACCTAGGGGGTGAGATGAGTACGCGCGCGGATGGGGCCCGACCTGCGCGAACGAGAGAGTGGAGACACGGAAAGGGGCACGGCTCCGGCACCGGCGACACGGGGCGCCGGAACGGAGCCGCCCCGGATCCGCTCCTTCCGTCGGCCGAGGCCGGCGGGAGCGAGGCACGGGGGGAACCCGGGGGAACGGCCGAAACGGGGGCCCAACGGGGGAAAACCGGGGGAAGCACGACGGGGGAGTACAACGGGGGAGCACGAGAAGGCGCCGGTTCGAGGTGGCCCGCGGGGGACGCGGCCACACCGGACCGGCGCTTTCGTATGCGATCAGCTCCCGCTGCGACCGCTGACGCGTCCCTGGAGCAGCCGGGACAGCGCCGCATGGACGTCGTCCAGGGAGCGCTCCGGCTGGAAGGACTGCCAGTCCAGTGCGGCCACCAGGACCATCCCGACCAGCGCGGACGCGGTCAGCGGCACATCGATCTCGGCGCTGAACTCGCCGGCGGCCACGCCCGCGCGCAGGACGTCCTCGACGACCGCGACCGCCTGCTGCCTGACCACCATCAGGGTGGACTGCCAGGCCCGGTTGGTGCGCCACAGCTCGGCCACGTACAGCTGCGTGAAGGCCGGATAGCGTTCGATGAAGACGAGACCGGCCCGGATCATCGCGTCCAGGGCGTCCACCTTGGTACCGCCGTCCCTGGCAGTGCGCTCGGCCGCCTCCCGGAGGGAGATGGTGAGGAGGCCGACCCCGTGCCGCAGCAGCTCCTCGAAGAGGACCGACTTGCTCGCGAAGTTGTAGTAGACCGTGCCCTTCGCGACCCCGGCCCGCTCGGCGATCTCGTCCACCGTGGTGGCGGAGAAACCCTGCTCGGCGATGAGCGTGACGGCGGCCTCGTAGAGCTTCTGCCGGGTGGCCTCGCGGCGGGCGCTGCCGCCCGACGTGGCGCTGCTGCTTTCCATGGGCCTGATTGTCACAGGAGCCGTGCCCCGAGATGTCACCTCCGCGCTCACAGGCTCAGCTCCGGGTGCAGCCGGTCCAGGGTCCACACCTGCCGGCGCCGGGCCGACACGGCGGTCAGCGCGAGCGCCCCCGCGGTGAACGCGACGAGCACCACGCACGCGTGCCACACAGGCCCGAGGCCGCCGCCCGTGATGAGCCTCCTGAGGGCCCCCACGATGTAGCTCATCGGCAGGAACGGGTGGATCGCGTTGAAGAACCCGGGGCTGGTCTGCACCGGATACGTACCGCCCGCGGAGGTCAGCTGGAGCATCAGCAGGGCGAGGACGAGGATCCGGCCCGCCGCTCCGAAGCGCGCGTTCAGCCACTGCACGATCGCCCCGAAGCACGCCGTCACCAGGAACAGGAAGCCGACCGTTCCCGCCGTCCGGGTCATCTGCAGGCCGATCGCCCAGTGCAGGACCGCCATCAGGGACACCGTCTGCAGGACGCCGATCGCCACCACCGGCAGCCAGCCGGCCAGCGCGATCCGCCACGCGGGGGCGCCCGTGGAGAGTGCGCGCCGGTTCATCGGGGGGATCAGCATGTACGCCACCATCGCGCCCACCCACAGGGACAGCGGAATGAAGTACGGGGCGAACCCGGTGCCGTAGTTGGGCGCCTTGTGGAGGTCCTTTGAGACGAGCTTGACGGGGTCGGACATCACCTCGGTGCGCTGGTTGCGGTCCTGCTTGTCGTAGTCGGGGATCTTCCCGGCGCCGTCGTGCAGCCCGCCCGCGAGCTTCCCGGAGCCGTCGACGAGCCGGAACATGCCGCCGTTGAGGGTCTCGGCGCCGGTCTTCAGCTTTCCGACGCCCTCGTCCAGGTCTCCGGCGCCGCTCTTGGCCGTACCGAGCCCCTGGTGCAGTTTCTGCGCGCCGTCAGCTACCTTCCCGGCGCCCTCGTTCAGCTTGTTGATCTTGGATACGGCGTCGTCGAGGTCCTCGGACAGGTGTGGTGCCCGGTCGGCGAGCGCCTGGGCCTGCGTCTGGAGAGTGGCCAGGTTGCCGTCGAGCTTCTTCAGGTCGCCGTGCTGGTCGCCGATCAGCGTGTTGAGGTCGTCGGCGATCGTCGCCACGTCGGCGGCCGCGTCCTTCGCCTTCTTCAGGTCGGAGCAGGCCGGATCCGGCAGTACGGCGTCCTGGCAGCGCGCCCGGTAGACGTCGTTCAGCGCGTCGGAGGCCGCGTGGGCGCCCTTGGCGGCGGCCGGGGCCGTCTTCACCAGGGTGTCGAGGTTGTCGCGGATCGCCTTGGAGGAGTCGGCGACGAGCCGGGCGGTGTCCCCGATGGTCTTCTCGTTGCCCTTGAGGAACGGGCCCACCTTCTTGTCGATCCCGTTGACCTTGTCGGCGAGCGTCTGCGTGCCCGCCGCGACCTGCTTCGAGCCGTCCGCCAGGTCGCCCGCGCCCGTGTCGAGCTTCGTCAGGCCGGTGGACAGCCTGCCGCTGCCGTCCTTGGCGTCGTTCAGGCCGTCGGCGAGATCCTTGGAGCCCTTCTCCGCCTTCCCGATGCCGCCGTTGAGCTGGTCGGCGCCGTTCGCGGCCTTCACCGTCGCCCCGTGGATGTCGGAGAACGAGATGAAGATCTTGTCCAGGAAGGACCGCGACGCCTTCGCGGACGCGGCCTGGCGCACCTCGCTGAACACCGTCCGGGAGATCTGCCCGACGATGTAGTTGTTCGCGTCGTTCGTACGCACCTGGAGCGCGCCCGTCTCCGGGGAGGCGCCCGCGCTGGACGCGATCCGCTTGCTGAAGTCCGAGGGCATGGTCAGCGACAGGTAGTACCTGCCGTCCTCCACACCCGCGCGTGCGTCCTCGGCACTCACCTCGTGCCAGTCGAAGGTGTCGCTGTCGCGCAGCCCCTCGGTGATGGCCTCGCCCGCCGCGATCTTCTTCCCGTCGGCCCTCGCCCCCTTGTCGTCGTTGACGAGCGCCACGGGGATGCGGTCCAGACGGCCGTACGGGTCCCAGAACGACCACAGGTACAGGGCGCCGTACAGCAGCGGCAGCACCAGCAGCGCCACCAGGGCGGCGCGCGGCAGCCTGCCCCGGCGGAACCGCCTGAGCTCAAGAGCGGCCAGTTTCGGCGAGCGCATCGGCCTTCTCCTTCTCCGTGGTGGCCTTCTCCGTGGTGGCTACGACGACGGTGTCCTGCGGTGCCTCGCTGCACACCGCCACGACGGTCGTCCCGGCCGCGGCGATCGACCTCAACAGCGCCCAGACCTCGGCCCGTTCGGCATCCGAGAGCTTCAGGTCGGTGTCGTCGACGGCGAGCAGCCGGGGCTGTCCGAGCAGGGCGAGCGCGATGGACAGCCGCAGCGCCTCCAGCCGCTCCAGATCGCGTACGGCCGTCCGGGAACCCTTGGGCAGGGCCTCCCGGTCCAGCCCGGCGGCGGCCAGCGCGGTATCGATGCGCAGCCTGGCCTCGGCCGTGCGCTCCTTGCGCGGCCGCAGCAGCGCGCGCAGTGAGTCGCCGAACCGCCGCTGCAGCAGCGCCCGTTCGAGCAGATGCTCGCCCACGGTCAGGGCCGGCTCGAGGTCGGTGACCCCGGCGACATGCGCGAGCCCGCTGACCCGGCGCACGGCCGCCATCTGCTTGGGCAGCTTCCACTCGCCCACCTCGACCGCTCCCGCGGTGGGCTTCATCCGTCCCGAGAGCGCGAGCAGCAGGCAGGTACGGCCGGACCCGGACGGTCCCTCGATCGCGATCAGCGAGCCGGGCTCCGCGTCGAACGTGACGTCGCGGAAGGCCCAGCCGCGAGGGCCCCTGACTCCGAGGCCGCGGGCCGTGACACCGATTCCGGGCACGGTTCCCCCCATCCCCTGAAATTGAACTGACTGGTCAGTGCAAAAACTACTCCGAACCTTCGATCGAAGCAAAAGCGCAGGTCAGAACGGATTGTCAGTGGCATACCGCACGATGGGCACATACGGCGTCCCCTATCAGGGCATGCCGTCACACAGACGACAGGAGGTTCGTCATGGCCAGCTATCACGCAGCAGCCGCCCGTCGGCGCCGCGCCACCGGCCCTGCCCCCTCACTGACCGGCCCGGCGAGCGACGTCCACCCGGTGCTTCGCCGGACCACGGCCCCGCCCGCCGCCCTCGACCTGCTCGCCCAGGCCCGCGCCGGACTGGACGAGGCAGCCGTCCTCGAAACGCCCAACGAGCGCTATGCCACCGCCCACCTCGCCGCCCTGCGCACTGCCGCCGCAGTGCTCGCCGCGCGAGGCCGCCCCGAGCCCACCTCCCGACGCCGCGCCCGCATCAGGAGCGCCTGGGAAGTGCTCCCCGAAATCGCGCCCGAACTGACCGAGTGGAGCGTGCTGTTCGCCTCCGGGGCCCGCCGCCGTGCCCTGGCCGAGGCGGGCATACAGGGCGCGGCCAGCCGCCGGGACGCCGACGACCTGATACGTGACGTGGCGATGTTCCTGCGCCTCGTCGAGCGGATGCTCGTCCTCCAGCCGGTCCTGCCACAGCCACGCCAGGACGCCGACCATCCGCAGGCCGACGCGGAGAGCGACCGGAGCTTCCCGGACACGGGGTGAGCGAGTCCGCCGTACGAGACGATCGGCGGGCAGGCCTGCGCGGTGACCGGGTGGGGCGGTGGAGGCAATAGGGTGGAAGGCGCCTGAAGCCTTCCCTCCGTACCCCGGCCGGGGAGGCACCCCGTTCGCTCCGCCGTGCAATGGGCGGTGCCGCGCCGAGGAGTCAACTGCCGTGTCGGACCCGAGCCGCCCCCGCGCCTCCCTCCGTACCGCCGTGGTCTGGGAGGTCCTCCAGGACGCCCTCGAACGCCGGGTGAAGGCGACCGGGCGGGAGTCGCTGGACGTTCTCGACACCGGGGGCGGCAGCGGCAAGTTCGCGGTGCCCGTCGCCGGCCTCGGCCACAAGGTCACCGTCGTCGACCCCAGCCCCAACGCGCTGTTCGCGCTGGAGCGCCGCACCGCCGAGGCCGGCGTCGCCGACCGTGTCCAGGGCGTCCAGGGCGACGCCCACGGCCTTTTCGACGTGGTCGAGCGCGGCGGCTACGACGTGGTGCTGTGCCACGGCGTCCTGGAGTACGTCGACGACCCGGCCGAGGGCGTGCGCAATGCCGTGGCCGCCCTGCGCTCCGAGGGCGTGCTGAGCCTGCTCGCCGCGGGTCTCGGCGGCGCCGTGCTCGCGCGCGCCCTCGCCGGCCACTTCAAGGAGGCGAGGCAAGCCCTCGCCGACCCGAACGGCCGTTGGGGCGCGGGCGACCCGGTGCCGCGCCGCTTCACCGCCGAACAGCTCACCGGGCTGGTCGAGGGCGCGGGCCTCAGGGTCGGCGCCGTGCACGGCGTACGGGTCTTCGCCGACCTCGTCCCGGGGGTCCTGGTGGACACCGAGCCCGGCGCCCTGGAGGCGCTGCTCAAGCTGGAGGAGGCGGCGGCCGAACTCCCCGCCTTCCACTCCGTGGCCACCCAGCTCCATGTGCTCGGCGAGACGCAGGGGGCCACCGGGGCCTGAGCGGGCTCCTGCGGTGCGCCGCTGATCAGGGACTTGGCCGCACATGGAGTACGCCACAGGCCCCCCGATCGGGCGTTCAGCGCCGTATGATCGAGGGAGACCGCCCGGCATGACGGGTCGGCCGCTGGGGAATGCAAGCTTCAGCGAGCCGGGACGTCCATGGCGGATTCCGGTTGGCCAATTGGCGCAGAGGGGCGGGTTTCACGGGGGCGATTCCCTGCCTATCCTGAAGGGACCCCCCGGGTCGCCCCGGCGACTGCACGATGAGGAGGACTCCGTGCCGCTCTCGGAGCACGAGCAGCGCATGCTCGAGCAGATGGAGCGAGCGCTGTACGCCGAAGATCCCAAGTTCGCGTCGGCGCTTGAGGGAAGCGGGCTGCGTACGTACACCCGGCGGCGGGTCTACCAGGCGGTCGCGGGCTTCCTCGTGGGTATCGCGCTCCTCATGGCTGGAATGGTCGCCAAGCAGGTCTGGCTCAGCGTGGTGGGCTTCCTGGTCATGCTGGGGTGTGCCGTGCTCGCCGTGACCGGCTGGCGCAAGGCCCCCAAGCCGGGCGAACAGCCCGCGGCCGGTGCTGCCCCGCACGCGAGCCGTCAGGGACGGCAGAAGCGCTCCATGATGGACCGCATCGAGCAGCGCTGGCAGCGCCGCCGCGACGAGCAGGGCCACTAGCTCCTCTTCCACCGTCCGCCCCGGACGGTCCTCGCAGACATACGTGAGGGGGTGACCACCCGGCGGGTGGTCACCCCCTCACGTATGCCCGGATGACCGGCGCGGGGCGGACGGCCGCACCGCCGCCCTCAGCCGCTCTGCTGCCCGGACGGGCGCCGCGCCAGCGCCGACCAGCGGTCGGCACAGCGGGCCTTGAAGGCGGTCCAGCGGTCCGTGAGGTCCCACACCGCGCGCACGGCCGACCGGGGCGCCACGACCGCCCGTACCCGGGTGGTCCAGCTGACCGTGGACCGCAGCGCCGCCCGCAGCCTGCGCACATGGTCGGCCAGTCCCGGCACGTCCCGCGGCTGAGGTGCGAACAGCACCTGCTCCACCGCACCCGCCACCCGGTGCACCGACTCGGCGGTCGCCGCGTCCAGCTGTCCCAGCCGCACGATGCGTGCGGCCGCCTTGCGCGGGGTCAGCGCATCGTCCGGCACGATGCCGTAGTCCCAGGCCGTGTCGGTGAGTTCGCGCCAGACGGCCAGGACATGGCCCGCGGCCACCTCCGCGGCGTACCGCGCATCCGCCTCCACCGGCAGGGCCGTCACGTCGACGTCGTCCGTGCTCTCCGCGTCAGCGCCCCGTGCCTTGCGGCCCTCCCGGGTCAGCGTCAGGCCGGAGACGGTGTGCTGGGCCGAGGCCAGCCGCACCGAGCGCCGCCGCAGCCGCCACAGCATCGGCAGCAGCGGCACGGCGACCGCAAGGAGCCCCAGCAGGGACCATCCGGCGATCTTGTACCAGGGGAGACCGTCGTCGCCCGGCTTGGCCGTCTCCGACGGGAGCGCGGCGGCGCAGGCCTCCAGCTTCTTCTGCTGTGCCGAGCAGCTCGTGCTAGCCGAGGGCGCCGCCGACGCGGACGCACCCGCCGACTGCGAGGACCGCGGCACCGGCGGGAGATTGTTGTCCGGCGTGTCCGACTGCGTGTACGAGGGGGTCACGCCCCGGTTCGGGGTCGGCTCGAAGCGGGTCCAGCCCACGCCCTCGAAGTACAGCTCGGGCCAGGCGTGTGCGTCCTTCAGCCCCACCGACACCGAGCCGTCCGCCTGTGGCGTGCCCGGAGCGAAGCCCACCGCGACCCGGGCGGGTATGCCCAGGCTGCGGGCCATCGCCGCCATCGCGAAGGAGAAGTGGACGCAGAAGCCCTCCTTGTCCTTCAGGAACTTGGCGATCGCCTGCGAGCCGCTGCCGACCTGCACCTGGGTGCTGTACTGGAAGCCGCCGGTCAGGGCGAAGTAGTCCTGGAGCTTGACCGCCTGCTCGTAATGGCTGGTCGCGCCGTCGGTGACCTTGCGGGCGGTCCTGGCCACCACCGCGGGCAGCGAGTCCGGCAGTTTGGTGTAGTCGCGCTTCAGGGACGCGGGCGGCTCCGGAGCGTCGGCGAGCTGCTCCGCCGTCGGCTGCACATCGAGGCTCTTGACCAGGTAGGTCTTCCCGCGGGTGGTCTCGCCGTGGTCGCCGACCAGCGTCATGCCCACCGGTTCGTAACGCCATTTCCCGCCGACGTCCACGCCGCTGGGCGGGTACGGCATCGGCAGCCAGTCCTGGGCGTACCAGTCCGCGGCAGCGATCCGTGTCTCTATCTCCGCCCGCTTGATGTCCCCACCGAGGCCGGCCGGGGTCGGGAAGCTGTCCGGTACTCCGGTGACGTGCCGCTTGGACGGTTTCCAGGTGCTGCCGTCGAAGTCGTCCAGGGACACGATCCGCAGGTACAGGTTCGAGATGTCGTTGCTGTTCGTCTTGAGGGACATGACCTGGCGGTCCTGGTCCACGTTCAGACTGTCGCGCAGGGACACCAGCGGGTTCACCGCGGAGATCGTGCCGCCGCTGCCGTTGCCGCCGCCCACGCCCGTCCCGGCCGCGTCCAGCAGGCCGCCGTTCATCGCGGGCAGGGCGATCGGTACCACCAGGGCGACACCCAGTGCGACCACGCCGATACGGCGCCCGGTGCGCACCGGTGCCATCGCGCCGGGTTCCCCGCCCGGGTTGCGCGCCGCCCCGCCGAAGACCCGGCCCCACTGCGAGAGCCGCTCACGCCCCTCGGACAGGAGCAGCATCAGATAGCCGCCCGCCGCGACCAGGAACCACAGCCAGTCGGTGCCGCCGTCGGACAGCCCCGCGGCCACGGAGTACAGCGCCAGCAGCGGCAGTCCGGCCGGGGCCGCGCTGCGGAAGGTCACCGCGAGGGTGTCCACCGCGAGGCCGATCACCAGGACCCCGCCGAGGATCATCAGCCGGATGCCGTCGGACTCCAGGGGCGCCGGGATCGCATACCGCGCGATGTCGTCGCTGCCCTGCTGCAGCAGGTCCGCGAAGTGACGGAACGCGTCGGGGCCCGGGACGATGCCTATGAGGGCCTGCTGCCGGGCGAAGACCAGGGTCAGCATCATCAGCGTGACCAGCGCCTGCGCCGCCACCGTCAGCGGCCGGGCCAGCGGCACCCGCCGGGTCGCCGCGCCGACGCCCGTCTGCACGGCGAGCATGACCGCCACCTGAAGGATCCAGGTGGCCGGCGAGACCAGCGGCAGCAGGGCGCAGGACGCCATCAGCGTGGCCGCCCAGGCGCACAGCGCCAGTCGTGCCCGCCCGCTCATGAGCCCGCCCCCCCGCCGTTCGTCCCGCTCGTCGCGGCGAGACCCGTGCGCTCACGGTCCGCCAGGCGCCACAACTCGGCGAGCGACGCGGCCCGCGGCACCTTCAGGGCCGTCCAGCCCGCCTCCCGCAGCATCCGCAGCCGTTCCTCGCTCGTGTCCAACGGACCGGGCACATCGCTCGGTTCCCGCACCCAGGCGTTGCTGTCCAGCAGGAAGGCGACCGCGCCTCCGCTGCGCTGCCGCATCTTGGCGGCCACCGCCGCCTGCTCCTCGTCGAGGTCGCCGAGGAAGGCCACCAGCAGTCCTTCGTTCCCGCCGCGCAGCACGTCGTACGCCCGCGACAGGCCCGCGCCGTCGGAGTGGTCGACCACCGCGAGGGTGTCCATCATCAGCCCGGCCGCGTCCGCCGTCTCCTGGCTGGCGCCGGCGAACCCGTCGGCGCCCTCGCCGGGCACCGAGTTGCCGGTGTCGGTCAACAGCCGGACGGAGAAGCCCCGTTCGAGCATGTGCACCAGGACGGACGCCGCGCCCGAGACCGCCCACTCGAACGCCGAGTCGGGGCCCGCGCCCTGGAATGCGAGGCCCCGGGTGTCGAGCAGCACCGTGCAGCGGGCGCGCTGGGGCTGCTCCTCGCGGCGCACCATCAACTCGCCGTAGCGGGCGGTGAGGCGCCAGTGCACGCGGCGCAGGTCGTCGCCGTAGCGGTAGCCGCGCGGGATCACGTCGTCCTCGCCGGCCAGCGCGAGCGAGCGTTGCCGCCCGTCGCCGTACCCCTTCGACTCCCCGCTCAGGCGCACCGGCGGCAGCGCCTCCACGCGCGGGATCACCGTCAGGGTGTCGTACGTCGAGAAGGACCGGGTCAGCTCGCACATCCCGAACGGGTCGGTCAGGCGCAGCTGCAGCGGGCCCAGCGGATAGCGGCCGCGCAGGTCGGAGCGGACCCGGTAGGACACCTCGCGGCGGCCGCCCGGCTCCACCCGGTCCAGGACGAAGCGGGGGCGCGGGCCGAGCACGTACGGCACCCGGTCCTGGAGCATCAGCAGACCCGTGGGCAGCCGCGAGACGTTGTCCATCCGCAGATGGACGCGGGCCTCGCTGCCGGCGGGCACGCGCGCGGGGGTGAGCCGGCGGCTGCCGGCCACCCGGTAGCGCGTGCGGTAGAGGAACAGTGCGCAGATCAGGGGCAGCGCGGCGAGCAGCAGGCCGACCCGCAGCAGATCGCTCTGTCCCAGGACGTAGGCGCAGATGGCGGCCGCAATGCCGGCGGCCAGGAAGGAGCGTCCGCGGGTGGTCAGGCCCGCCAGGGCGGTACGGACGCCGCCCTTCTCGCCGTGGCCGGTGTCCGGGTGGCCCGTTCCCCCGGCGGTCATCACAGCCTCCGCGGCGGCTGCTGGGGGTACGCGGGCGTACCGCGGCCGAGGCCGCCGAAGCCGGGCTGCTGCTGGGGCGCCGCGGGCACCGGGGTGCGCTGCAGGATCTCCTGCACGACCTGCTCCGCCGTGCGGCGGTTGAGCTGGGCCTGGGCGGTGGGCAGCAGCCGGTGGGCCAGGACGGCCACGGCGAGCGCCTGCACGTCGTCCGGCAGCGCGTACTCCCGGCCGCTCAGGGCTGCGGACGCCTTCGCCGCGCGCAGCAGGTGCAGCGTCGCGCGCGGGGAGGCGCCGAGTCTGAGGTCGGGGTGGGTGCGGGTGGCGGAGACCAGGTCCACCGCGTACCGCCGTACCGTTTCGGCGACGTGGACGCCGCGGACGGCCTCGACCAGCTTCACGACGTCGTGCGCGTGTGCCACCGGCTGGAGGTCGTCCAGCGGGTTCACCCCGCCGTGGATGTCGAGCATCTGCAGCTCGGCGTCCGCGCTGGGGTAGCCGATGGAGACCCGGGCCATGAAGCGGTCGCGCTGGGCCTCGGGCAGCGGGTAGGTGCCCTCCATCTCGACCGGGTTCTGCGTGGCCACCACCATGAAGGGGCTCGGCAGCTCGTAGGTCTGCCCGTCGATGGTGACCTGGCGCTCCTCCATCGACTCCAGGAGTGCGGACTGCGTCTTCGGCGAGGCGCGGTTGATCTCGTCGCCGATCACGATCTGCGCGAAGATCGCGCCTGGCTTGAACTCGAAGTCCCGGCGCTGCTGGTCCCAGATGGACACACCCGTGATGTCCGAGGGCAGCAGGTCGGGGGTGAACTGAATGCGTCGCACCGAACAGTCGATGGACTTGGCCAGCGCCTTGGCCAGCATGGTCTTGCCCACTCCGGGGACATCCTCGATCAGAAGATGTCCCTCGGCGAGCAGTACGGTCAGCGAAAGCCGTACGACCTCGGGCTTGCCCTCGATCACTCCTTCCACCGAACTGCGGACCCGCTCCACAGTGGCAGTCAGATCTGTAAGGCTCGCTCGATCGTCATAGGTCGTCACCCGGCCCTCCTCGGCCCGTTCTTTCTCCGGGCCGTCGCTCTGCGATGCGGACCGGCCCACCCCGAAACACGGACACCACGCGTGAATAGTTCCGCGTGACGCCACACCCCGCATTCTTGCTGCCGTTACCGATTCGTGTCACTCGACTGTGGACAACTGGCTGCGGTATGTCAGGTTTTATGACGCTTGGGCTCCAGCATGCGCGGGATTTACGAAAAACGAGAAGGGCCGAGCGCCGTCACGCGGGGTCGATCTCGCGCAGCAGACCCGTCTTCACGTCGAAGACGAAGCCGCGCACGTCGTCGGCGTGCAGCAGGAACGGCGAGGTGCGCACCCGCTGCATGGACTGCCGTACGTCCTGGTCGACGTCCCGGAAGGACTCCACCGCCCAGGCGGGACGCTGGCCGACCTCGTCCTCCAGCTCCGTGCGGAAGTCCTCGGTGATGGCCTCCAGGCCGCAGCCCGTGTGGTGGATGAGGACGATGCTGCGGGTGCCGAGCTTGCGCTGGCTGATGGTGAGCGAGCGGATCACGTCGTCGGTGACGACGCCGCCCGCGTTACGGATGGTGTGGCAGTCGCCGAGCTCCAGGCCGAGTGCGGCGTGCAGGTCGAGGCGGGCGTCCATGCAGGCCACGACCGCCACGTGCAGGACGGGGCGGGCGTCCATCCCGGGGTCGGTGAATGCCTCGGCGTACCGTCCGTTCGCCTCGACCAGGCGGTCGGTGACGGTGCCGCCGCGTATGGCGCCTTCGGACTCGGTGGGAACAGATGCAGAAGTCGTCATACCTATGACGGTACTGGTCACAGGCGATCCGGTCGCGGTGTGAGAGCGGGAGAAGAGCGTCATCACAGTCCTCTTGTGAGGTACCCCACATGGGTGGCGGAGGTGAAGCCGTACGGGTGATTTTCCCGGATTTGCCGCTACACACTCACGCCGGGGCGCGACGCGCAGGCCAGTTGATTGACCGCGAGACACCGTGGACTAAAGTGACGCGAAGCGGGAGGCGAGGCCCTCCCTGCTGGACTGAAATCCCCGGAGACCCCGGCTCACGCACGGACGGTCTCCCCACGTGCGCGGCGCGTACGTACGGCTCGGCCTCCTCCCGCTCCCGGTCGGCTGACGCTCCTGGCGCCGGCCGACCTCCCCTTCTCGAGCGGGCGGGGACCCGGCGGTGCGTAGGCCCGCGCCGGATCTGAGAGGGCCCCTTGAGCCAGAGTCGACACGTCCCGGTGATGCTCCAGCGGTGCCTGGACCTGTTGGCCCCCGCCCTGCAGCGGCCGGGAGCGGTGGTCGTCGACTGCACCCTCGGCCTCGGCGGCCACAGCGAGGCCCTGCTGACGCAGTTCCCCGAGGCCCGGCTGGTCGCCCTGGACCGCGACAAGGAGGCGCTGCGCCTGTCCGGCGAGCGGCTCGCGCCCTTCGGCGAGCGGGCCACCCTGGTGCACGCCGTCTACGACGAGCTCCCGGACGTACTGGAGCGGCTCGGCATCGCGCGCGTGCAGGGCGTTCTGTTCGACCTCGGCGTCTCCTCCATGCAGCTCGACGAGGCCGACCGCGGCTTCGCCTACGCCCAGGACGCCCCCCTCGACATGCGCATGGACCAGACGACCGGCATGAGCGCCGCCGAGGTCCTCAACACCTACCCGGCGGGCGAACTCGTGCGGATCCTGCGCGCTTACGGCGAGGAGAAGCAGGCCAAGCGGATCGTGGCCGCCATCGTGCGCGAGCGCGAGAAGGAGCCGTTCAGCAACAGCGCGCGGCTCGTCGAGCTGATCCGGGACGCGCTGCCGCAGGCCGCCAAGCGCACCGGCGGCAACCCGGCCAAGCGCACCTTCCAGGCCCTGCGCATCGAGGTCAACGGCGAGCTCTCCGTCCTGGAGCGGGCCATCCCGGCCGCCGTGCAGGCGCTGGACGTGGGCGGACGCATCGCCGTCCTGTCGTACCACTCGCTCGAGGACCGCCTGGTCAAGCAGGTGTTCGCGGCCGGAGCGGCCACCACCGCGCCCCCCGGGCTGCCGGTCGTGCCCGAGCAGTACCAGCCCCGGCTCAAGCTGCTCACCCGCGGTGCCGAACTTCCCACCGAGGAAGAGGTCGCCGAGAACCGGCGGGCGGCACCGGCGCGACTGCGCGGGGCCCAGCGCATCAGGGAGTCCATCGAATGAGGGGCGTGAACGAGTTGGCGAGCGAGTGGGTTGGGGAACCGGACTCACTGGAGGCCGCGTGAGCAGGAAACCCGAACTGAGAGGGCGGGCCGCCCGTCTCGCACGCCTCATCCCCGGCGCGGGAAGCCGCGCACAGGCGGCCCGTACCCCGTTCGTCCTTCTCGTCGTGCTCCTTCTGGGCGGCGGCCTGATCGCTCTGCTGGTGCTGAACTCCGCGCTCAGTGAAGGCTCGTTCAAGCTCGATGACCTCCAGAAGGACACCAAGAGCCTCACCGACGAGGAACAGGGGCTCCAGCGGGACATCGACTCCTACTCCGCCCCGGAGGCCCTCCAGGAGCGCGCTCGCGAGCTCGGCATGATGCCCGGCGGAGACCCCGCGTTCCTGAATCCCGACGGGACCGTCAAGGGCGTCCCCTCGGTCGCCGGCGAGCAGGCCGTCAGCCGGGCCGTCGAGCAGTCCGCGGTGCAGATGCCGCTCGTCCTGCTCCCGCCGGAGCCCGCCGCGGCCCCCAGCACGCCCCCCACCCCGGAAGCCGATCCCGCCCAGACGACCACGACCCCCGGCAGGTGACGGAAGTGTCCGACAGGGAACCGCCGCGCCGCCGCGTGCCCGGCCCCGCGCGCCCCGACCGCCCCGCCGCCGGCGCCCGGCGCCCGGGCCCCGGCGCCCGCCCCGCCCGCCGCCCGGCACCGGGCCGCCCCGCGGCCCCGGGCGCCCTGCGGCTGGGCAGCCCCCGCCCCCGGCTGCGCATGGTCAGCCTGGCGCTCACCCTGGTGCTGATCGCCTTCGTCGTACGGCTGCTGCAGGTGCAGGCCGTCGACGCGAGCGCATACGCCGCCAAGGCCGACCAGAACCGCTACGTGGGCCATGTCCTGACCGCCGAGCGCGGCGGCATCCTCGACCGCAACGGCGTGGCCCTCGCGACCAGCGTGGACGCCTACGACCTCACGGCCGACCCCACGATGTTCACCCGCGAACAGCTGAAGGTCGGCAACGGCCCCGAGCAGGCGGCCGCGCTCCTCGCGCCGATCCTCGGCATGGAGCAGGACGAGCTCGTCCACAAGCTCCGCCCCAAGAACAAGAAGCTGCGCTACGTCCTGCTCGCCCGCCGCCAGACCCCGCAGGTCTGGAAGCAGATCAAGGACCTGAAGACCGCGCTCGTCGCGAAGGGGGAGAAGGACAAGTCCACCGTCAACGTCCTCGCCGGCATCTTCGCCGACCCCAGCAGCAAGCGGATCTATCCCAACGGGGACCTCGCCGCCGGGATACTGGGCTGGGTCAACGACCAGGGCAAGGGCGGCGGAGGAGTCGAGCAGGAGCTCAACAAGGAGCTGGCCGGCAAGGACGGCAAGATCCGCTACGCCCAGTCCGGCGGCCGTCTGGTGCCCACCGCGGGCTCCACGGAGACGCCCGCCGTGCCCGGCAGCGACGTCGAGCTCACCCTCGACCGCGACATCCAGTGGGCCGCGCAGAACGCGATCAGCCAGCAGGTGAGGAAATCCGGGGCGGACCGCGGGTACGTGATAGTGCAGGACACCCGCACCGGCGAGATCCTGGCCATGGCCAACGCGCCCGGCTTCGACCCGGGCGACCTCTCCAAGGCGAACCCGAACGCCCTGCACAACTGGGCCGTCGAGGACGCCTACGAGCCCGGCTCCACCGCCAAGATCATGTCGATGGCGGCCGTACTGCAGGAGAACGTCGCCACGCCGCTGACGCACGTCGTCGTGCCGAACCGGCTGCACCGCGGCGACCGGCTCTTCAAGGACGACGTCGACCACGACACCTGGAACCTCACGCTCAACGGCGTGCTCGCCAAGTCCAGCAACATCGGCACCATCCTGGCCACCGGCCAGCTGGGCAGGACGCAGGCGCAGGCCAACAAGGTCCTCTACTCCTACCTGCGCAAGTTCGGCATCGGCAGCTACACCGGACTGGGCCTGCCCGGCGAGACCAGGGGCATCCTCGCGCCGCCGGAGAAGTGGTCGACGTCGCAGCAGTACACGATTCCTTTCGGCCAGGGCGTGTCCGTCACCGCGCTGCAGGCGGCGTCCGTCTACTCGACCATCGCCAACGGCGGCGTACGCATCGAACCCACGCTCGTGCGCGGCACGAAGGGGCCGGACGGGCGCTTCACCCCGACCGCGAAGCCCAAGAAGACAAGGGTTGTCAGCGCGAAGACGGCGAAGACCCTCGCCCAGATGCTGGAGTCGGTCGTCGACGACCGGGAGGGAACCGGCAACAAGGCGCGCATCCCCGGCTACCGGGTCGCGGGCAAGACGGGTACGGCCAACCGCGTGGATCCGGCCACCGGCCAGTACCGCGGCTACACCTCCTCGTTCGCCGGATTCGCACCTGCGGACAACCCCCGCATCACCGTGTACTGCGCCATCCAGAACGCCACGAGCGGGAGTTACTTCGGCGGCCAGATCTGCGGACCCATCTACAAGGAGGTGATGGAGTTCGCACTGAAGACCCTCCAGGTCCCGCCCACGGGTGCGCAGGCCGCGAACCTGCCCGTCACCTTCTGATCAGCGCAACCAGCCAGGAACGCTCCGTGACCATGATCACTCCCGACTCGGGCAACCCGGGCGCCCCCAGCCCCTCACTTCGCTCGCAAGCGGGTGCGCCCGGTACGCTCACCGCCGTGCCACACGCTGATCAGTCCCAAACCACCCAGAAGGGCGCATCCGTGACATACCCGGGGCCGCCCAGGCCGGTGCAGCTCTCCGCCACACCCCTCGCGGAACTCGCCGATCAGCTGGGTGCCACCACGCCGGAGAGCGCCGCCGAGGTCACGGGCATCACCCATGACTCGCGCGCCGTCCGCCCCGGCGACCTGTACGCCGCCCTCCCGGGCGCCCGCCTGCACGGCGCCGACTTCGTCACCCAGGCCGCCGGCCTCGGCGCGGTCGCCGTGCTGACCGACCCGACCGGCGCCGAGCGCGCCGCCGCGACCGGCCTGCCGGTCCTGGTCGTCGACGACCCGCGCGGACGGATGGGCGAACTGGCGGCCACGATCTACGGCCACCCGGGCCGCGATCTGCTCCAGATCGGCATCACCGGCACCTCAGGCAAGACCACCACCGCCTACCTCGTCGAGGGCGGCCTGAAGACCAAGAGCAACACCGGTCTCATCGGCACGGTCGAGATGCGCATCGGCGACGAGCGCATCAAGTCCGAGCGCACCACCCCCGAAGCCACCGACCTGCAGGCCCTGTTCGCGGTCATGCGCGAGCGCGGGGTCGAGGCGGTCGCGATGGAGGTCTCCAGCCATGCGCTGGTCCTCGGCCGGGTCGACGGCTGCGTCTTCGACATCGGCGTCTTCACCAACCTCAGCCCGGAACACATGGAGTTCCACTCCGACATGGAGGACTACTTCCGGGCCAAGGCACAGCTGTTCACGCCGGAACGCAGCAAACTGGGCGTCGTCAACTTCGACGACGAGTACGGCCGCAGGCTGGTCGACGAGGCCACCGTCCCGGTGGTGACCTTCTCGGCCGAGGGCCACCCCGACGCCGACTGGCGCGCCGAGGATGTCCAAGTCGGCCCGATGGACTCGACGTTCACCGTGACCGGCCCCGAAGGCGAGCGGATCGAGGCGAAGGCGCCGCTGCCGGGCGGCTTCAACGTGTCCAACACCCTCGCCGCCGTCGTCGCCCTCGCCGCCGCGGGCCTCGACCCGCAGACCGCCGCCGACGGCATCGCCGCCGTGCCCGGCGTGCCGGGCCGACTCGAGCGCGTGGACGCCGGGCAGCCGTATCTCGCGGTCGTCGACTACGCCCACAAGACCGACGCCGTCGAATCGGTCCTGCGCGCGCTGCGCAAGGTCACCGAGGGGAACCTGCACGTCGTGCTCGGCTGCGGCGGCGACCGCGACAGGACCAAGCGGGTGCCGATGGGCGCAGCCGTGGCCCGGCTCGCCGACACCGCCGTACTGACCTCCGACAACCCCCGCTCCGAGGACCCCCTCGCGATCCTTGCAACCATGCTCGAGGGCGCGGCGTCCGTACCAGCACACGAGCGCGGCGAGGTCCAGGTCTTCGAGGACCGGGCAGCCGCGATCGCCGCAGCCGTCGCCCGCGCGCAGCCCGGGGACACCGTGCTCGTCGCGGGCAAGGGCCACGAGCAGGGCCAGGACATCGCCGGGGTGGTCCGTCCGTTCGACGACCGCCAGGTGCTTCGAGAAGCCATCCAGAAGACCCAGGGATGAACTTGTGATCGCCCTCTCTCTCGCCGAGATCGCAGAAGTCGTCGGCGGGCAGACGCACGACATACCGGATCCGTCCGTCCAGGTCACGGCTCCGGTCGTCCGGGACTCCCGCGAGGTGCAGCCCGGCAGCCTCTTCGCCGCCTTCGTCGGCGAACGGGTCGACGGCCACGACTTCGCAGCTCAGGTTGTCGAAGCGGGCGCGGTCGCCGTACTGGCGTCGCGCCCCGTCGGCGTGCCCGCGATCGTCGTCGAGGACGTCCAGAGCGCCCTCGGCGCCCTCGCCCGCCATGTCGTACGACGCCTCGGCGCGACCCTCGTGGCCCTCACCGGCTCCGCGGGCAAGACCAGCACCAAGGACCTGATCGCCCAGGTCCTGCAGCGCAAGGCACCGACGGTGTTCACGCCCGGCTCGCTCAACAACGAGATCGGGCTGCCCCTCACCGCCCTGTCCGCCACCGAGGAGACCAGGTTCCTCGTCCTGGAGATGGGCGCCCGCGGCATCGGCCACATCCGCTACCTCACCGACCTGACGCCCCCGAAGATCGGCCTGGTCCTCAACGTCGGCACCGCCCACATCGGCGAGTTCGGCGGCCGAGAGCAGATCGCGCAGGCCAAGGGCGAACTGGTGGAGTCCCTTCCGGAAGACGGCGCCGCGATCCTCAACGCGGACGACCCCCTCGTACGGGCCATGGCATCCCGTACGAAGGCGAAGGTGCTCTTCTTCGGAGAGGCCGACGAAGCGGACGTACGCGCCGAGAACGTACGACTCACGGACACCGGGCAGCCTGCGTTCAGGCTCCACACACCCTCCGGTGCAAGCGATGTGACCATGCGCCTGTACGGTGAGCACCACGTGTCGAACGCGCTCGCCGCGGCCGCCGTCGCCCATGAGCTGGGCATGTCCGCGGAAGAGATCGCCACCGCGCTCTCCGAGGCGGGCTCCCTCTCCCGCTGGCGCATGGAGGTCACCGAGCGACCGGACGGCGTGACCATCGTCAACGACGCCTACAACGCGAACCCCGAGTCCATGCGAGCCGCCCTGCGCGCGCTCGCGGCCATGGGCCGGGGGCGGCGGACCTGGGCGGTGCTCGGCAAGATGGCCGAGCTCGGGGACGAGGCGCTCGCCGAGCACGACGCGGTCGGACGGCTCGCCGTCCGGCTCAATGTCGGCAAGCTCGTCGCGGTCGGGGGCAGGGAAGCGTCCTGGCTGCAACTGGGCGCATATAACGAGGGTTCGTGGGGTGAGGAGTCGGTGCACGTGTCCGACGCACAGGCGGCGGTCGACCTGTTGCGCAGCGAGTTGCGCCCGGGAGACGTCGTTCTCGTGAAGGCGTCCCGTTCGGTCGGCCTCGAGAGTGTCGCCCAGGCGCTCCTTGAGACCGGTGCCGAGGGTGAGGTTGCCGCCCGATGATGAAGCAGATCCTGTTCTCGGGAGTCATTGGCCTCTTCCTGACGCTGGTCGGCACCCCGCTGCTGATCAAGCTGCTGGCCCGCAAGGGCTATGGCCAGTACATCCGGGACGACGGCCCGCGCGAGCACGCCAGCAAGCGCGGTACGCCGACCATGGGCGGCATCGCCTTCATCCTGGCGACGGTGGCCGCGTACTTCCTCTCCAAGGTGATCACCGGCTACGCCCCGAGCTACTCGGGTCTGCTGGTGCTCGGCCTGATGGTCGGCATGGGTCTGGTCGGCTTCCTCGACGACTACATCAAGATCGTCAAGCGGCGCTCGCTGGGCCTCAGGGCCAAGGCGAAGATGGCCGGCCAGCTGATCGTCGGCATCAGCTTCGCGGTGCTCGCCCTGCAGTTCCAGGACGCCCGCGGCAACGCCCCGGCCTCCACGAAGCTGTCGTTCATCACGGACTTCGGCTGGTCGATCGGCCCGGTGCTGTTCGTCGTCTGGGCGCTGTTCATGATCCTCGCGATGTCGAACGGCGTGAACCTCACCGACGGTCTGGACGGTCTCGCCACCGGCGCCTCGGTGCTGGTCTTCGGCGCCTACACCTTCATCGGCGTCTGGCAGTTCCAGGAGTCCTGCGCCAACGCACAGACGCTGACCAACCCGGGCGCCTGCTACGAGGTGCGCGACCCGCTCGACCTCGCGGTCATCGCCTCGGCGCTGATGGGCGCCTGCCTGGGCTTCCTGTGGTGGAACACCTCGCCGGCCAAGATCTTCATGGGCGACACCGGTTCGCTCGCGCTCGGCGGCGTCCTCACGGGCCTGGCCATCCTCTCCCGCACGGAGCTGCTGGTGGCCATCATGGGCGGCCTGTTCGTCCTCATCACCATGTCGGTGGTCATCCAGGTCGGCTCCTTCCGCCTCACCGGCAGGCGCGTCTTCCGGATGGCGCCACTCCAGCACCACTTCGAACTCAAGGGCTGGTCCGAGGTCCTTGTGGTGGTCCGCTTCTGGATCATTCAGGGCATCTGCGTGATCGTAGGACTGGGCCTCTTCTACGCGGGATGGGCAGCGGACAAGTGACCGACTGGCAGGGCAAGCACGTCACCGTCGCCGGGCTCGGCGTCTCCGGTATCCCGGCGGCCAAGGTGCTGCACGCGCGCGGGGCGGTCGTCACGGTCGTCAACGACGGCGACGACGCACGCGCGCGTGAGCAGGCCGCCGAGCTGGAGGCGCTGGGGATCACCGTGCGCCTGGGCGACGGAGCGACCCTGCCCGAGGGCACCGAGCTGATCGTCACCACGCCCGGCTGGAAGCCGGACAAGCCGCTGTTCACGGCCGCACGCGAGGCCGGTCTCGAGATCTGGGGCGACGTCGAACTCGCCTGGCGCCTGCGGGGCCCCGACGCGGCCCCCTGGCTCGCCGTCACCGGCACCAACGGCAAGACCACCACCGTCCAGATGCTGGCGTCGATCCTGAAGGCCGCCGGGCTGCGCACCGCGGCCGTCGGCAACATCGGCATCTCGCTCCTCGACGTGGTGCTCGGCGAGGAGCAGTACGACGTCCTCGCCGTGGAGTTGTCCAGCTACCAGCTGCACTGGGCGCCCTCCCTGCGCGCCCACTCCGCCGCCGTCCTGAACCTGGCCCCCGACCACCTCGACTGGCACGGCTCCATGGAGGCGTACGCCGCCGACAAGGGCCGTATCTACGAGGGCAATCGCGTCGCCTGCGTCTACAACGCCGCCGACAAGGCCACCGAGGACCTGGTGCGCGAGGCCGACGTCGAGGAGGGCTGCCGGGCCGTCGGCTTCACCCTGGGCACGCCCGGCCCGTCCCAACTCGGCGTCGTGGACGGCATCCTGGTCGACCGCGCCTTCGTGGAGAACCGGCAGAAGAACGCCCAGGAGCTCGCCGAGGTCTCCGACGTCAACCCGCCGGCCCCGCACAACATCGCCAACGCCCTTGCGGCGGCGGCCCTCGCGCGCGCCTTCGGGGTGCCCGCGGCGGCCGTGCGCGACGGCCTCAGGAACTTCACCCCGGACGCGCACCGCATCGCGCATGTGGCCGACGTGGCCGGGGTCGCGTACATCGACGACTCCAAGGCCACCAACACGCATGCGGCTCAGGCCTCGTTGGCGGCGTACGAGTCCATCGTGTGGATCGCGGGCGGGCTCGCCAAGGGCGCGACCTTCGACGAACTGGTCGCGGGGTCGGCAAAGCGACTTCGCGGAGTCGTCCTCATCGGCAAGGACCGCGCCCTCATCCGTGAAGCCCTCGCGCGACACGCGCCCGAAGTACCCGTCGTCGACCTCGACCGGACCGACACTGGGGCGATGCTCGCGGCTGTCCGGGAGGCCCAGCGGCTCGCGGCCGCAGGCGACACGGTGCTGCTGGCCCCGGCCTGCGCCTCGATGGACATGTTCGCCAACTACAACAAGCGCGGTGACGCGTTCGCAGAAGCGGTCCGCGAACTCGGCGCCTGACCCGGCCGCCTGCAGCCGCCGGGCGACCTTGGGAGGGACGCGTGGGATCGTCCAGGATGCCGTACAGCGGAGGCCCCGATGCCCGGTAGCCGGACCGGACGTCCGCCCGTGCAGGGGGCCGTCCAGCGGCCCGCCGCATCCGGGCCGGCCCGCGACAACGCCGTCCGTCGCTTCTACCTCAACGCCAAGCGCGCCTGGGACCGGCCGCTGACCGCCTACTACCTGATCATGGGCGGGAGTCTGCTGATCACCGTGCTCGGTCTGGTGATGGTCTACTCGGCCTCCCAGATCACGGCGCTGCAGATGTCCCTGCCGGGCTCGTACTTCTTCCGCAAGCAGCTCCTCGCCGCCGTCATCGGCGGTGTGCTGCTGCTGATCGCGTCGCTGATGCCGGTGAAGCTGCACCGGGCGCTCGCCTACCCGATTCTCGCGGGTGCGGTCTTCCTGATGGCGCTGGTACAGGTGCCGGGGATAGGGATGTCGGTCAACGGCAACCAGAACTGGATCTCGCTCGGCGGCTCCTTCCAGATCCAGCCCAGCGAGTTCGGCAAGCTGGCGCTGGTGCTGTGGGGCGCGGACCTGCTGGCCCGCAAGCAGGACAAGAAGCTCCTCAACCAGTGGAAGCACATGCTGGTGCCGCTCGTTCCGGTCGCCTTCATGCTGCTCGGGCTGATCATGCTCGGTGGCGACATGGGTACCGCGATCATCCTGACGGCGATCCTTTTCGGCCTGCTGTGGCTGGCCGGGGCGCCCACCCGGCTGTTCGTCGGTGTGCTGTCGGTTGCGGCCGCGATCGGTGTGATCCTCATCAAGACCAGCCCGAACCGCATGGCCCGGCTCGCCTGCATCGGCGCCACCGAGCCGAAGTCCGGGGTCGCCGACTGCTGGCAGGCCGTGCACGGCATCTACGCGCTCGCATCAGGCGGAATCTTCGGATCCGGGCTCGGTGCGAGTGTGGAAAAATGGGGGCAACTCCCGGAAGCGCACACGGACTTCATCTTCGCCGTCACCGGTGAGGAACTGGGCCTGGCGGGGACGCTGTCGGTGCTCGCCCTCTTCGCGGCTCTAGGCTATGCGGGTATCCGCGTGGCCGGACGTACGGAGGACCCCTTCGTCAGGTATGCCGCGGGAGGCGTGACCACCTGGATCACGGCCCAGGCCGTGATCAACATCGGTGCGGTGCTCGGCCTGCTGCCGATCGCCGGAGTCCCCCTCCCGCTGTTCTCCTACGGAGGATCCGCCCTGCTGCCGACCATGTTCGCCATCGGGCTGATGATCGCGTTCGCGCGTGACGAGCCCGCTGCGCGGGCGGCGCTTTCCATGCGGCAACCCCGCTTTGGTAGAAAGCGGGCGGGAGGCGCCGTGCGGGACAGGGGGCCTCGGAGATGGAACACGATGCGACGGCGTGCCTCGGCGGCGCGCTCGTCCGGAGAGCGGTGAATTTCGGTGCATGTCGTACTCGCCGGTGGGGGGACCGCCGGCCACATCGAGCCCGCGCTCGCCCTCGCGGACGCCCTGCGCAGGCAGGACCCGACCGTGGGGATCACGGCCCTGGGCACGGAGCGGGGCCTTGAGACCACGCTCGTTCCGCAACGGGGCTACGAGCTCGCGCTGATCCCGGCGGTACCGCTGCCGCGCAAACCGACCCCCGAGCTGATCACCGTCCCGGGCCGGCTGCGCGGCACCATCAAGGCGACCGAGCAGATCCTGGAGCGCACCAAGGCGGACGCCGTCGTCGGCTTCGGCGGCTATGTCGCGCTGCCCGGCTACCTCGCCGCCAAGCGCCTCGGTGTGCCGATCGTCATCCACGAGGCCAACGCCCGCCCCGGCCTCGCCAACAAGATCGGCTCGCGCTACGCCGCCAGGGTCGCCGTCTCCACCCCGGACAGCAAACTGCGCGACGCCCGCTACATCGGCATCCCGCTGCGCCGCACCATCGCCACCCTCGACCGGGCCGCCGCCCGCCCCGAGGCCCGCGCGGCGTTCGGCCTCGACCCCAACCTGCCCACGCTGCTGGTCTCCGGCGGCTCGCAGGGCGCCCGCCGCCTCAACGAGGTCGTCCAGCAGGTCGCGCCCTGGCTGCAGCAGGCAGGCATCCAGATCCTGCACGCGGTCGGCCCGAAGAACGAACTGCCGCACGTACAGCAGATGCCGGGAATGCCCCCCTATATCCCGGTAAGTTACCTGGACCGGATGGACCTCGCGTACGCCGCGGCCGACATGATGCTCTGCCGCGCGGGCGCGATGACCGTCGCCGAACTCTCCGCCGTCGGGCTCCCGGCCGCCTACGTCCCGCTGCCCATCGGCAACGGCGAACAGCGGCTGAACGCCCAGCCGGTGGTCAAGGCCGGAGGCGGCCTGCTGGTCGACGACGCGGAACTGACGCCCGACTGGGTACGGGGCAACGTCCTGCCCGTGCTCGCCGACCCGCACCGGCTGTACGAGATGTCCCGCGCTGCCGCCGAGTTCGGCCGCCGGGACGCCGACGACCTGCTCGTCGGCATGGTGTACGAGGCGATCGCCGCCAGCCGTGCACGCCACTAGGACCGTGTGAACGAAGGGCAGGAAGCGTGGCCGGACCGACCACCGCCGAGCGCGGTGAACGCCAGCAGGAGTCGTCCGGCCCGCCTCCGGCACGGCGGTTGAGACTGCGCCGCCTTCGTGTGATCATCATCCTTTCCGTCCTGCTGGTCCTTCTCGGGGCGGGCACGGTCTGGCTGTTGTACGGCTCGCAATGGGTGCGCGTGGAGCGCGTATCGATCTCCGGAACCCGGGTGTTGACGCCCGCGCAGGTGCGTGAGGCCGCCCAGGTTCCGGTCGGGGCGCCGATGATTTCCGTCGACACCGATGCGATTGAGACGCGACTGCGCCGGAAACTGCCCCGAATTGACACGGTTGACGTGGTCCGTTCCTGGCCCCACGGAATCGGGCTGAAAGTGAGCGAGCGCGCTCCGGTTCTCATTGTGCAAAAGGGTGGAAAGTTCGTCGAAGTGGACCGCAAGGGTGTCCGTTTCGCCACGGTTTCCGAGCCCCCGAAAGGCATTCCCGCACTGGAATTGAGCACCTCCTCCTCGCAGTCGTCCGCCGCGAGCCTGCGGCGCTTCGGCGAGGACCGGTTGGTGGCGGAGGCGGCGCTCGTCGCCCGTGCCCTTCCGGCCGCCGTCGCGCGCGCCACCGAGACCGTCAAGGTCCGTTCGTACGACGACATCTCACTGGAGTTGGGTGACGGCCGGACCGTCCTGTGGGGCAGCAGCGAGAAGGGTGCCGCGAAGGCCCGTACGCTCACTGCACTCATGAAAGCGGCGCCGGATGCGCGGCACTTCGACGTCTCGGTTCCCACCGCCCCTGCGTCATCGGGGAGTTGACGCACATCCGCGCAGGCCAGCACCCTGGTTGGGCAGCGCTATGGCTGATCACATAGGGTGAAAAGAAAAACGGGAGGTTCGGCGTGTTCGTTGAACGTGCGCCACTTGTCGACTTAGTGTCCTGTTCGGAAGACTCCAGCGAACAGTCACATTGGTAACCCTAAACTTCAACGTTAGGGTTCGGGTCGGCGTAACGGACCGTCCCATTCGGCATCAGTCGCCGGATCGCATCCTCTGCGAAGCGGCGACACGTAACTCGAGGCGAGAGGCCTTCGACGTGGCAGCACCGCAGAACTACCTCGCAGTCATCAAAGTCATCGGTGTCGGCGGCGGTGGTGTCAATGCCATCAACCGGATGATCGAGGTCGGTCTCAAGGGCGTCGAGTTCATCGCCATCAACACCGACGCGCAGGCGCTGTTGATGAGCGACGCCGACGTCAAGCTCGACGTCGGCCGCGAACTCACCCGCGGACTCGGCGCCGGAGCCAACCCGGCCGTCGGCCGCAAGGCCGCCGAGGATCACCGCGAGGAGATCGAAGAGGTCCTCAAGGGGGCCGACATGGTCTTCGTGACGGCCGGTGAAGGCGGCGGCACCGGCACCGGCGGCGCGCCCGTCGTGGCCAACATCGCCCGCTCCCTGGGCGCCCTCACCATCGGTGTGGTCACGCGACCGTTCACCTTCGAGGGACGCCGCCGCGCCAACCAGGCCGAGGACGGCATCGCCGAACTCCGCGAAGAGGTCGACACCCTCATCGTCATCCCGAACGACCGGCTGCTGTCCATCTCGGACCGCCAGGTCTCGGTGCTCGACGCCTTCAAGTCGGCCGACCAGGTTCTGCTCTCCGGTGTGCAGGGCATCACCGACCTGATCACCACGCCCGGTCTGATCAACCTCGACTTCGCCGACGTCAAGTCCGTCATGTCCGAGGCCGGTTCGGCCCTCATGGGCATCGGCTCGGCCCGCGGCGACGACCGCGCGGTGGCCGCGGCCGAGATGGCGATCTCCTCGCCGCTCCTCGAGGCCTCCATCGACGGCGCCCGCGGGGTGCTGCTCTCCATCTCCGGCGGCTCCGACCTCGGCCTGTTCGAGATCAACGAGGCGGCCCAGCTGGTCAGTGAGGCCGCCCACCCCGAGGCCAACATCATCTTCGGCGCGGTCATCGACGACGCCCTCGGCGACGAGGTCCGGGTCACCGTGATCGCGGCCGGCTTCGACGGGGGCCAGCCGCCCGCCCGCCGGGAGACCGTCATGGGCTCGTCCTCGTCCTCGGCCCGCCGTGACGAGCCCACTCCGGTACGGCAGCCCGAGAGCCGTCCGTCCTTCGGCTCGCTCGGCAGCGTCACGCCGAAGGAGGACCCGGAGCCCGCGCCGGAGCCGGCGAGCGACATCACGGCCGCCCCGCCGGTCCCGCCGTCGCGCTCCTACGCGGACAGCGCGGCCGAGGAGCTGGACGTGCCGGACTTCCTGAAGTGATAGGACGGCGCTCCGGAACGAGCACTGTGAACGGCGCGCACTTCGCCTTCACCGACCGGTGGGGCGGGGTGAGCGCCGTTCCGTACGAGGAGCTCAACCTCGGCGGAGCCGTCGGTGACGACCCCGAGGCCGTACGGACCAACCGCGAGCTGGCGGCCAAGTCCCTTGGCCTGGAACCGGCTCGGGTGGTCTGGATGAACCAGGTGCACGGGGCGGAGGTGGCGGTGGTCGACGGCCCGTGGGGTGATCGTCCGGCGCCTGAGGTCGACGCCGTCGTCACGGTGCAGCGGGGTCTCGCCCTCGCCGTCCTCACCGCCGACTGCACGCCCGTTCTGCTCGCCGACCCGGTCGCCGGGATCGTCGCCGCGGTCCATGCGGGGCGGCCCGGCATGGTCGCCGGGGTGGTCCCGGCCGCCGTACGGGCCATGACGGAACTCGGCGCCGAGCCGGGCCGGATCGTCGCCCGCACCGGACCCGCCGTCTGCGGCCGCTGCTACGAAGTGCCGGACGCGATGCGCGCCGAGGTGGCCGCAGTCGAACCGGCGGCGTACTCCGAGACGAGTTGGGGCACGCCGGCGGTGGACGTCACCGCCGGAGTGCACGCGCAGCTCGAGCGGCTCGGGGTGCACGACCGGGAGCAGTCGCCGGTGTGCACGATCGAGTCGGGCGACCACTTCTCGTACCGTCGCGATCGGACCACGGGGCGACTCGCGGGATATGTCTGGCTGGACTGAGGGGCATGAGGGACCGTAAGGACGAACTCGCCGAAAACCTGGCGAAGGTGGAGCATCGCATCGCCGCCGCCTGTGCGGCCGCCGGGCGTAAGCGCGAGGAAGTGACCCTGATCGTGGTCACCAAGACGTACCCGGCGAGCGATGTGCGGATTCTGTCGGAGCTCGGTGTGCGACACGTGGCCGAGAACCGTGACCAGGACGCCGCACCGAAGGCCGCGGCCTGCTCGGATCTGCCCTTGACTTGGCATTTTGTGGGTCAGTTGCAGACCAACAAGGTGCGTTCCGTGGTCGGTTATGCCGGATTGGTGCAGTCCGTCGACCGCGCCCGGCTCGTCACCGCGCTCTCGAAGGAAGCGGTGCGCCAGGAGCGCGAACTCGGCTGTCTGGTCCAGGTCGCGCTCGACGCGGACGAGAGCGGACGCGGGGAGCGCGGGGGTGTCGGGCCCGGCGGAATCGAAGAGTTGGGTGAGCTGATCGCCGGCGCGCCGGGGCTGCGGCTGGACGGTCTGATGACCGTCGCGCCGCTCACCGGCCCCTACGCCGGGCGCGAACTCGCTGCGTTCGAGCGGTTGATGGATTTGTCGACGGACCTGCGCCGGACCCATCCGGCTGCGAACATGGTCTCGGCAGGAATGAGTGCGGACCTCGAACAGGCCGTGGCCGCCGGAGCGACACATGTACGCGTCGGTACCGCGGTACTCGGAGTCCGCCCCAGGCTCGGGTAACGTCGCCAAGAAGTCGGACCACAGCAGAAAATATGGTCAGTGCCACCGAAGGCGGGCGCAACGACCTCGTGGATCGCGGGCACTTGGCAGTCGTCAGCCGATCCACCACAGAGCGGAGGACTCAGAGCATGGCCGGCGCGATGCGCAAGATGGCGGTCTACCTCGGCCTCGTGGAGGACGATGGGTACGACGGCCGGGGATTCGACCCCGATGACGACTTCGAGCCCGAACTGGACCCCGAACCCGAACGGGACCACCGGAGGCACGAGCCGTCCCACCAGTCCCACGTAGCACATCAGTCCCAAAGGGATGAAGAGGTGCGAATCGTACAACCGCCCGCGTCACGCGAGCCGGTGGCACGTTCCGCTTCGCTCCCCGCGGAATCCGGCCGTCCGGCGCGTATCGCGCCCGTGGCGTCCATCACACAAGAACGCGCAAACCTGGAGAAGAACGCACCGGTGATCATGCCCAAGGTCGTGTCGGAACGAGAGCCTTACCGGATCACCACGCTCCACCCTCGGACCTACAACGAGGCCCGTACCATCGGGGAACACTTCCGTGAGGGCACCCCGGTGATCATGAATCTGACTGAGATGGATGACACAGACGCGAAGCGACTTGTCGACTTTGCGGCCGGTTTGGTGTTTGGTCTTCACGGCAGCATCGAGCGGGTGACGCAGAAGGTGTTCCTGTTGTCGCCTGCTAACGTCGATGTCACGGCGGAGGACAAGGCCCGCATCGCAGAGGGCGGGTTCTTCAACCAGAGCTGAGACGCACGACCGGAAAAAGCAGTAGAAGTAGTACCCAGCAGCACGGAAACAGGGGAGAGGGAAGCACCAGCAATGAGCGTGGTCCTGGATGTCATCTACATCGCGCTGATGTGCTTCCTCATCGTGCTCATCTTCCGGTTGGTCATGGACTACGTCTTCCAGTTCGCCCGCTCATGGCAACCCGGCAAGGCGATGGTGGTCGTTCTGGAGGCCACCTACACTGTCACCGACCCACCGCTCAAGCTTCTGCGGCGGTTCATCCCGCCGCTGCGCCTCGGGGGCGTGGCGCTCGACCTGTCCTTCTTCGTACTGATGATCATCGTCTACATCCTGATCTCGATCGTGAGCCGGCTGTGATGAGCGATGTGACCTACCGTCTTGCCGAATGCCGACGACTACGTTGAGGTGAAGAGATGCCGTTGACCCCCGAGGACGTGCGGAACAAGCAGTTCACGACCGTCCGCCTCCGAGAAGGCTATGACGAGGACGAGGTCGATGCCTTCCTCGATGAGGTCGAAGCCGAACTGACCCGCCTGCTCCGCGAGAACGAGGACCTGCGGGCCAAACTGGCCGCGGCCACGCGCGCTGCTGCTCAGAACCAGCAGAACATGCGCAAGCCCCCGGAGGGTCCCGGCGGTCCCGGTCCGCAGGATCAGCAGCAGGGCATGCCTCCGCAGGGGATGCGCGGTCCGGGTGCTCCCGTACCCGCCGGCATATCGGGCCCGCCGCAGCAGCAGATGGGTGGCCCCATGGGTGGTCCGCCCCAGCTGCCGAGCGGTGCCCCGCAGCTGCCCGCTGGTCCCGGCGGCGGTCAGGGTGGTCCCCAGGGTCCCGGTCCGATGGGCCAGGGTCCGATGGGGCAGGGCCCCATGGGTCAGGGACAGATGGGGCAGGGCCCCATGGGCGGCCAGCCCCCCATGCAGCAGCAGATGGGTGGCCCGATGGGCGGCCCCATGGGCGGTCCGATGGGCGGCCCCGGTCAGGGCCCTGGTGGCGACAGCGCCGCCCGTGTCCTCTCGCTGGCCCAGCAGACCGCCGACCAGGCGATCGCCGAGGCCCGCTCCGAAGCCAACAAGATCGTCGGCGAGGCCCGCAGCCGCGCCGAGGGCCTCGAGCGTGACGCCCGTGCCAAGGCCGACGCGCTCGAGCGGGACGCGCAGGAGAAGCACCGCGTCGCGATGGGCTCTCTGGAGTCCGCCCGCGCCACGCTGGAGCGCAAGGTCGAGGACCTGCGCGGCTTCGAGCGCGAGTACCGTACGCGCCTGAAGTCGTACCTCGAGTCCCAGCTGCGTCAGCTGGAGACCCAGTCCGACGACTCTCTGGCCCCGCCGCGTACCCCGGCGACCGCGTCGCTTCCGCCGTCCCCGGCGCCCTCCATGGCACCGGCCGGCGCGAGCGCCCCGTCGTACGGCGGCAACCCGACCATGGGTGGCGCCCCGGCTCCCGCTGCTCCGTCCTACGGCGGCCAGCAGCAGATGTCCCCGGCGATGACCCAGCCGATGGCACCGGTGCGGCCGCAGGGCCCGTCGCCGATGGGGCAGGCTCCCTCGCCGATGCGTGGGTTCCTCATCGACGAGGACGACAACTGACGGCCGCCACGGCCACTAGTACGCCGTAGGCGTCGGCAGCGTTCAAAAGGGCGGGGCCCCGGATCTCGATCCGGGGCCCCGCCCTTTTATGCGCGTTGACCAATGTTCGAGCCCCGCCGCCGGACATGCTGGAGGGCCCGGCTTCCCCGAGTGGGAAGCCGGGCCCTCGTCGGTGCTCGCGCCGGAGCGCGCCCTTACGCCTTGCGCAGGCGGAACGTGAGGGACAGGCCCTCGTCGGTGAACGGCTCACCGTAGGCGTCGTCCGCCTCGCCCTGGCCGAAGTCGGCGGCCAGGACCTCGTCGGCGATCAAGGCCGCGTGCTCGGTGAGGGCCGCGATGACCGCCGGGTCCGTGGACGTCCAGCGCAGGGCGATACGGTCGGCCACGTCGAAGCCGCTGTTCTTGCGGGCCTCCTGGATCAGACGGATCGCGTCGCGGGCCAGGCCCGCCTGACGCAGCTCCTCCGTGATCTCCAGGTCGAGGGCGACCGTGGCACCCGAGTCGGAGGCCACCGACCAGCCCTCGCGCGGGGTCTCCGTGATGATCACCTCGTCCGGCGCGAGGGTGATCGTCTCACCGTCGACCTGGACCGACGCCGTACCCTCGCGCAGGGCCAGGGACAGCGCGGCCGCGTCCGCGCTCGCGACGGCCTTGGCCACCTCCTGGACGCGCTTGCCGAAGCGCTTGCCCAGGGCGCGGAAATTGGCCTTCGCGGTCGTGTCGACCAGGCTGCCGCCGACCTCGCTCAGCGAGGCCAGGGATGTGACGTTCAACTCCTCCGTGATCTGCGTGTGCAGCTCCCGGTCGAGGGCGTCGAAGCCGGACGCGGCGATGAGCGCGCGGGAGAGCGGCTGGCGGGTCTTCACGCCCGACTCCGCGCGCGTGGCCCGGCCCAGCTCGACGAGCCGGCGCACCAGCACCATCTGCTTCGACAGCTCGGGGTCGATCGCGGACAGGTCGGCCTCCGGCCAGGAGGCCAGGTGCACCGACTCCGGGGCGCCCGGGGTGACCGGCACGATCAGGTCCTGCCAGACCCGCTCGGTGATGAACGGAGTCAGCGGGGCCATCAGCCTGGTGACCGTCTCGACGACCTCGTGCAGGGTGCGCAGCGCCGCCTTGTCGCCCTGCCAGAAGCGGCGGCGCGAGCGGCGGACGTACCAGTTGGAGAGGTCGTCGACGAACGCCGACAGGAGCTTGCCGGCGCGCTGGGTGTCGTACGCCTCCAGGGACTGCGTCACCTGGTCGGTGAGCGCGTGGAGTTCGGACAGCAGCCAGCGGTCCAGGACGGGGCGGTCGGCCGGCGCCGGATCCGCCTCGCTGGGCGCCCAGTCGGAGGTGCGGGCGTACAGGGCCTGGAAGGCGACCGTGTTCCAGTAGGTGAGGAGCGTCTTGCGGACGACCTCCTGGATGGTGCCGTGGCCCACGCGGCGTGCCGCCCACGGGGAGCCGCCGGCCGCCATGAACCAGCGCACCGCGTCGGCGCCGTGCTGGTCCATCAGCGGGATCGGCTGCAGGATGTTGCCCAGGTGCTTGGACATCTTGCGGCCGTCCTCGGCGAGGATGTGGCCGAGGCAGACCACGTTCTCGTACGAGGACTTGTCGAAGACCAGCGTGCCGACGGCCATCAGCGTGTAGAACCAGCCGCGGGTCTGGTCGATGGCCTCGGAGATGAACTGCGCCGGGTAGCGGCTCTCGAACAGTTCCTTGTTCTTGTACGGGTAGCCCCACTGCGCGAAGGGCATCGAACCCGAGTCGTACCAGGCGTCGATGACCTCCGGCACGCGCGTGGCCGTCTTCTGGCACTTGGGACAGGCGAACGTGACGTCGTCGATGTACGGGCGGTGCGGGTCCAGTCCGGACTGGTCGGTGCCCGTCAGCTCGGTGAGCTCCGCGCGGGAGCCGACCACGGTGAGGTGGTCGTCCTCGCAGCGCCAGATCGGCAGCGGGGTGCCCCAGTAGCGGTTGCGGGACAGCGCCCAGTCGATGTTGTTGTTCAGCCAGTCGCCGTACCGGCCGTGCTTGACCGTGTCCGGGAACCAGTTGGTGTTCTCGTTCTCCTGCAGCAGGCGGTCCTTGACGGCCGTGGTGCGGATGTACCAGGAAGGCTGCGCGTAGTAGAGGAGCGCGGTGTGGCAGCGCCAGCAGTGCGGGTAGCTGTGCTCGTACGGGATGTGCCTGAAGAGGAGGCCGCGCTGCTGGAGGTCCTCCGTGAGCTTTTCGTCCGCCTTCTTGAAGAAGACGCCGCCGACCAGGGGGACGTCCTCCTCGAAGGTGCCGTCGGGGCGCACCGGGTTCACCACGGGCAGGCCGTAGGCGCGGCAGACCTTGAGGTCGTCCTCACCGAAGGCGGGGGACTGGTGGACCAGGCCCGTACCGTCCTCCGTCGTGACGTACTCGGCGTTGACGACGAAATGCGCCGGTGCCGGGAACTCCACGAGCTCGAACGGTCGTTGATAGGTCCAGCGCTCCATTTCGGCGCCGGTGAAGGTCTGACCCGTGGTCTCCCAGCCCTCGCCGAGCGCCTTGCTGACGAGCGGTTCGGCGACGACGAGCTTCTCCTCGCCGTTGCTCGCGACGACGTAGGTGACCTCGGGGTGGGCGGCGACGGCCGTGTTGGAGACCAGCGTCCAGGGAGTCGTCGTCCACACCAGGAGCGCGGCTTCGCCGGCGAGCGGACCGGAGGTGAGGGGGAAACGGACGTACACGGACGGGTCGACGACCGTCTCGTAGCCCTGCGCCAGCTCGTGGTCCGACAGGCCGGTGCCGCAGCGGGGGCACCAGGGGGCGACGCGGTGGTCCTGGACCAGCAGGCCCTTGTTGAAGATCTCCTTGAGCGACCACCAGACCGACTCGATGTACTCGGGGTCCATCGTGACGTAGGCCTCTTCGAGGTCGACCCAGTAGCCCATGCGGGTCGTCAGCTCGGAGAAGGCGTCGGTGTGGCGGAGCACGGAATCACGGCACTTGGCGTTGAACTCCGCGATGCCGTACGCCTCGATGTCCTTCTTGCCGCTGAAGCCGAGCTCCTTCTCCACCGCCAGCTCCACCGGGAGGCCGTGGCAGTCCCAGCCGGCCTTGCGGGCCACGTGGTAGCCCCGCATGGTGCGGAAGCGGGGGAAGACGTCCTTGAAGACGCGCGCCTCGATGTGGTGGGCGCCCGGCATGCCGTTGGCGGTGGGCGGGCCCTCGTAGAACACCCACTCGGGGCGGCCCTCGGACTGCTCCAGGGTCTTGGCGAAGATCTTCTGCTCGCGCCAGAAGTCGAGCACGGCGTGCTCGAGCGCGGGCAGGTCGACCTGGGCGGGCACCTGGCGGTACGTCGGCGATGTCATCAGCGAGTTTCCTCCGGCGGACTTGCTGCCTTCCGTCCGGAGGGACGAGAGTCACGGCCTTCTGTCTGCCGTCCACGCCGACCTCGGCGCGCTCCCGCGGTACCACCCTCCTTGGCTCCCCGGTGCGGGTTGCGCACCTGTGAGCCCCCTCATTGGGGTCGCGATGCCGGTTCTACCGGCCACAGCCCTTCGGCTGCGGCTTTCTTCCGGCGGCTCCGGGGTGATCTTCACGTCGCGCTGGCCCCCGGGCTTCCACCGTCCCCGGGTCGCTCTGGGCTGCGTACGTCGCTACTCGTCCCCATCCACGCTTTTCGCTCCGCCCAGTGTACGGCGCCGCGCGGACAGCGGCCGACCGCTTTTCGCGGCCCGGGGGCGGGGGCGCCGTAGAGACGGAGATGACCCGAATGGAGCGGTACGCGTGTTCGGATTCTGGGACGGGCGGTCCGGCGGATTACCCCGCGGGGAGCTGGGCACAACGCATGCAGGCTTGCGGAGCGGCGCGCGTGAGCCGGGCGAATCGGGCAGTGTGCCCCGTTGCCATGGGACTGAAGTCGATTTATCGTCCCAGCACGATTCGCGTGCAAGATCACAATATGTGAAGGGGCCGCGGCCATGGTGGCGAAGAAGACCGCCGTACAGCAGTCGGCGTCCGACGGGTCCACACAGGCGTCCGGCGGTGCGGCCAAGGATGTGAGCGGGAAGAAGAGCGCGCGGGGAGGGGCCACGGCGCGTGCGGGGAAGACGGTCAGGACGGCTACGGGGACTGCGGCCGGCACGGCGGAGAAGGCCGCGAAGCCGGTGAAGACGGTGCGGGGGGTTGCGGCCGGGGGAGGGACACGGGCTGCCGGCAAGAAGCCGGCCGCCGGGAAGAAGGCCGCCAAGGCGGCGACCGCCTCCGAAACGTCTCGTTCGAGGAAGACGGTCGAGGAGGAAGGGCCCGAGAGACCTGCGGGCACCACGACGGCGGCAGCCGGAAAGAAGGCGGCGGGGGGCAAGGGGGCGGCGGCAGCGGCTGCCAAGGGGGTCGCCGAGAGGCGTGCAGCGGAGAAGGGCACGGCGAAGAAGAGCACGGCGAAGAAGGCGGCGACGGAGAAGCCCGCGGCGAAGAGGACCGTTGCGAAAAAGGCCGCAGCGAAGAAAGCGGCGGCTAAGAAGACCGCCGCTCCTAAGGGTGTTGGCGAGGGGGACGGTCCTGAGGTGGCGGGGGCCGGGGAGGCGGGCGCGAGGAAGGCCGTTGGTGGCAGGGCGGCGGTCGAGAGGGCCGACGTTTCCGAGGGTGTTGGCGAGGGGGGCGCTCCTGAGGTGGCGGGGGCCGGGGAGGCCGGCGCGAGGAAGGCGGTCGGTGGCAGGGCGGCGGTCGAGAGGGCCGACGTTTCCGAGGGCGTTGCCGAGGGGGCGGGTGCCGGGGAGGCGGTTGGTGGCAAGGCGGCTGCTACGAAGGCCGGTGGTCCCAGCGGTGTCGAGGAGCGTGGTCCTGAGGAGGCAGGGGCCCGGAAGGCAGTTGCGGAGACGGCGGGCCGGGGCAGAGCCGTGGCCGTCGGCCGTGAAGGTACGGAACGGGGTACTGGGCAGGCGGGGGCGAAGGAGTCGGCTGTGAAGAGAGCGGCAGGCAAGAGAGACGCAGCCGGGCGAACCGCCGGCCCTGACGCGACCGCCGAACCGGGCAAGGGCGGGCAGGAAGGCGTGGGCAAGAAGGCCGCCGCGAAGAAGAGCGCCGGCAGGAAGGTCGCGGCCGGGACGAGTGCCGCGGCCAAGAGCACGGTCACGAAACGTGAGAGCGCGGTCGAGGCGACCGCGCCTGCGAAGGGTGACGGCGCCCAGCGGGCGGGTAGGGAGACCGCTGTCGCGAAGCGTGGGGGCAGGAAGAGCACGGCCAAGAAGGCGGGCGCGGCCAAGGCCGCGGAGCAGACGGGAGCCACGACGGTGGTTGCGAAGAAGACTCCTGGCACGGCCGCGGCGGCCAAGACCGCCGTACCCAAGGCACGGATCGCCGCGGCGGAGCCGGGCGAGCTTGCGGTGCGCCCCGGTGAGGAGCCCTGGACCCCGGAGGAGGTCGAGGAGGCCCGCGCCGAGCTGCTGTCCGAGATGGAGCGGCTGCGTGACGAGATCAGCTCGTCCGAGAGCGCCGTCGCCGGTCTGATGCGGGACTCGGGGGACGGCGCGGGCGACGACCAGGCGGACACCGGCACCAAGAACATCACGCGCGAGCACGAGCTGGCCCTCGCGGCCAACGCGCGCGAGATGCTCACGCAGACCGAGCGCGCCCTGGTACGGCTGGACGCCGGCACCTACGGCCTGTGCGAGAACTGCGGCAATCCCATCGGCAAGGCCCGGATGCAGGCGTTCCCGCGGGCCACCCTGTGCGTGGAGTGCAAGCAGAAGCAGGAACGCCGGTACTGAGGCGGTACGCGCGCGTGTCGTACCCTCGTCCTCAGTCAGGTACCTAGGTTGAAGGACTCACGTGGCAGAGGCGGAGCGCATCATCGGTACGCCGGACACCCCAGAGGCGGCGGGGACCGAGCCGGAGCAGGGCGAGACCGCACGCCCCAGGGGAAAGCGCCGTATCGCCGTGCTGTTCGCGGTCGCCGCTTTCGCGTACGCCCTCGACCTGGTCAGCAAGATGATCGTGGTCGCCAAGCTGGAGCACCACGCGCCGATCCGGATCATCGGGGACTGGCTGCAGTTCGAGGCGATCCGCAACGCGGGCGCGGCCTTCGGCTTCGGCGAGGCCTTCACCGTGATCTTCACGCTGATCGCGGCGGCCGTGATCGTGGTGATCGCCCGGCTCGCCCGCAAGCTCTACAGCCTGCCCTGGGCGGTCGCGCTCGGCCTGCTGCTCGGCGGTGCGCTCGGCAACCTCACCGACCGGATCTTCCGCTCGCCCGGCGTCTTCGAGGGCGCCGTAGTCGACTTCATCTCACCCAAGGGCTTCGCCGTCTTCAACCTGGCTGACTCGGCGATCGTGTGCGGCGGCATCCTGATCGTGCTGCTGTCGTTCAAGGGGCTCGACCCGGACGGCACCGTCCACAAGGACTGAGTCCGAGTTTTCCACAGGCTCGTTCGGGGCGGTTGGTGCTGTCCGGCATACTCGACGGGTGAGCACGATTCCCGAGATCCGTACCCTGCCCGTGCCCGACGGCCTGGAGGGCGAGCGCGTCGACGCCGCCATCTCCCGGATGTTCGGCTTCTCCCGGACGAAGGCGGCCGAGCTCGCCGCCGCGGGGAAGGTCACGGTCGACGGGTCGGTGGTCGGCAAGTCCGAGCGGGTGAGCGGGGGCGCCTGGCTCGAGGTCGAGATGCCGCAGGCACCCTCGCCCGTGCAGATCGTCGCGGAGCCGGTCGAGGGCATGGAGATCGTCTACGACGACGACGACGTGGTCGTGATCGTCAAGCCGGTCGGCGTTGCCGCCCACCCCAGCCCCGGCTGGACGGGGACGACCGTCATCGGCGGCCTCGCCGCGGCCGGCTACCGCATCTCCACCTCCGGCGCCGCCGAGCGCCAGGGCATCGTGCACCGCCTCGACGTCGGCACCTCGGGCCTGATGGCGGTCGCCAAGTCGGAGCGCGCGTACACCTCGCTCAAGCGCCAGTTCAAGGAGCGCACGGTCGACAAGCGCTACCACACGCTCGTCCAGGGCCACCCCGACCCGACCAGCGGCACCATCGACGCACCCATCGGCCGCCACCCCAACCACGACTACAAGTGGGCGGTCACGGCCGACGGAAAGGCCTCGGTCACGCACTACGACCTCATCGAGGCGTTCCGCGCGGCCTCGCTGCTCGACGTCAAGCTCGAGACCGGGCGCACCCACCAGATCCGCGTCCACATGGCCGCCCACCGCCACCCCTGCGTCGGCGACCTGACATACGGCGCCGACCCGACGCTCGCCAAGCGGCTGCACCTGACCCGCCAGTGGCTGCACGCCGTGCGGCTCGGCTTCGAGCACCCCGGGGACGGCCAGTGGGTGGAGTTCGAGAGCGACTACCCGGCCGACCTGCAGAAGGCACTCGACCAGGTCCGCGAGGAGACGTACGGATGAGCACGCACGCGTACGTGGTGCGCGTCGCCGAGGACCTCGCCGACCGGGAGGCGTGCTTCGCGGTGCGCAAGGAGGTCTTCGTGGGCGAGCAGGGTGTCCCGGAGGATCTCGAGTACGACGCGTACGACGCCGTTGCCGTGCATGTGCTGGCCGTGCGGGAGGACGGGATGCCGCTCGGCACCGGGCGGCTGCTGTACGGCGAGGCGGCCGCGGCCAAGGTCGACGGCGACCTGACGGTGGGGTCGCTCGGGCGGCTCGCTGTCGCAAAGGAGGCCCGCGGGCTCGGCGTCGGCATCGCTCTCGTGCGGGCCATCGAGGACGCGGCACGCGCGCGTGGGCTCGCGGCGGTGGACCTCCACGCGCAGACGCATGCCCTGGGGTTCTACGAGCGGCTCGGATACGAGGCGTACGGGCCGGAGTACCCGGAGGCGGGCATCCCGCACCGGGCCATGCGGCGCGCTCTGTAGCAGCGCCCGAAAACGATCGCGCGGACGGCTCGTGGCAGGCTTGAAAGCCGCTGCCCGTACGTCGACCTTCCCGGAGTGCTGACCGTGGATCAGTTGGCCCTGCTGTTCGTGCTGTTGCTCGGGGCCCTGGTGAGCGTCCCGGTCGGGGACCGGTTCGGGCTGCCGGCGCCGGTGCTGATGACCCTCTTCGGGATCGTGCTCGCCGTGGCCGACTTCGTGCCGAACGTCGACGTCCCGCCGGATCTGATCCTGCCCCTGCTGCTCCCGCCGCTGCTGTACGCGGCGGCACGGCGCACGTCCTGGCGGCAGTTCGCGGCCAACCGGCGGCCGATCTTCCTGCTGGCGGTGGCGCTGGTCTTCGTCACCACCGTGTGCGTGGCCGTCGTGGCGCACACGATCGTGCCGGGGCTGCCCGTCGCCGCCGCCGTGGCGCTCGGCGCGCTCGTCGCACCGCCCGACCCGGTCGCCGCGACCGCGGTCGCCGGACAGCTCGGGCTGCCGCGCCGGCTCGTGTCCATCCTGGAGGGCGAGGGCCTGTTCAACGACGTCACCGCGATCGTGCTGTACCACGTGGCGATCGCCGCCGCCGTCAGCGGCAGCTTCACACCGGGGCGGGCCGCGCTCGACCTGGTGCTCTCGGCCGTGGTGGCCGTGGCGGTGGGGCTCGCACTCGGCTGGGGAGCCAACAGGCTCATGGATCTGCTGGGCGACCCGACCCTGCAGATCGGGATGACGCTGCTCGTGCCGTACGCCTCGTACGTCCTCGCGGAGGAGCTGCACGGCTCCGGTGTGCTCGCCGTGCTCACGACCGCCCTGTTCCTCGCCGAGTACGCCACTGATGCCGACGACGTGCTGACACGGCTGACGGGGCACGCGTTCTGGGACATCGTCGACACGCTCGTCACGGGCGTCGCCTTCGGGCTGATCGGCCTCGAACTGCACAACGCGATCCGGACGGCGTCCGGTCGGTGGGCCGAGATGCTCGGCTGGGCGGGCGTGATCGTGGCCGTCGTGGTCGTCGTACGTCTGGTGTACCTGCTGCCGGCGACCTGGCTCACCAAGCGGCTGCACGCGAAACGGGACTACGACGAGGACATCCCGATGAGCGTGCGGGAGACCGTCGTCATGTGGTGGTCGGGCATGCGGGGAGTGGCCTCGGTGGCGTTGGCACTGGCGATTCCGCTGAGGACCGACGACGGTTCGGCCTTCCCCGACCGGGACGAGATCGTGTTCATCGCCTTCGGGGTGATCATGGGGACGCTGGTGCTGCAGGGGCTGACCCTGCCGTGGCTGGTGAAGCGGCTGGGGGTGGAGGCCGACACGGAGCGGGAGAAGGAGTTCGAGAAGTCCCTTGCCGTCCGGGCGGCCAAGGCGGCCAAACGGCGGCTGAAGGAGATCGAACAGGTCGAGGAGCTTCCGGAGGAGCTGTCCGAGCAGATGCTGCGGCGGGCCTTCGACATCGGGGTGCGGATCAGCCCGGACATGGGGGACGAGGAGCGGCGGGAGGCGCACGAACACCGCGTGCGCCGGCTGAAGCGGGTGCGGCGGATCCAGGGCGAGATGCTCAGCGCGGCGCGGCACGAGGTGCTGGCGGCGCGCAGCGAGCCCGGGGCGGATCCGGAGATCGTGGACCGGGTGCTGCGCCATCTCGACGTGCGGAGTCTGCGGTGACCCCCACGGGTCGTTCGCGGTCGGCGGCTTGCGGTGCGTAGGGTCGGATCATGGCTCGCAATGTTGTGATCAGCGGTGGTGGAACGGGAATTGGACTTGCCGCGGCGCAGGTCTTCGCGGCGGACGGGGATCGGGTCCTGCTGCTCGGGCGACGGGCGGAGGTGCTGGCGAAGGCCGGGGTGCCGGGTGCTTCGACCTACGCGGCGGATCTGAGCGATCCGGCTGCGGTGCGTGGGGTCGCCGACTTGGTGGAGCGGGAGTTCGGCACCGTGGATGTACTGATCCACGGTGCCGGGGGCACCGGGCAGCTGGAGCCCGCAGCCGAGAGCGACGACCCGCTCGACCGTGTCGCACACAACTGGACCGTCAACTTCCGCATCAACACCCTCACCGCGGCCCTGCTCACGGAGGCCCTGAAGGACCGGCTGGCCACGCCGGGCGGACGGGTGCTGTTCGTCAGCTCCATCGCCGCCTACCGGGGGTCCGGCAGCGGGGCGTACGCGGGCGCCAAGGCCGCGCTGCACCCGTACGCCCATGACCTTGCCCGGGAGCTGGGGCCGCGCGGGATCACCGCGAACGTGGTCGCGCCCGGGTACATCGAGGACACCGAGTTCTTCGGGCCGCGGATCGACCCGGCGCGGCGCGCACGGCTCGTCGACGACACCCTGGACAAGCGCGCCGGCACCCCCGGCGACGTGGCGTCGACCCTGCACTGGCTCGCCTCCCCGGGGGCCGGGCATGTCACCTCGCAGGTGGTCCAGGTCAACGGGGGTGCGGAGCGCGGCCACTGAGGCCGTTCAGCCGCGGCCGGTCCTCGGCTGCTCGGGTGTGCGGCGTGCCGCGCCGTCCGGGGAGCCGTCGGGGGAGCGCCGGCTCGCCGGCAGGGCCGCGTCCGAGGTGTTGACGCGGGGCAGGGCGTACGGGTGCCGTTCGCACAGCCAGCGGACCATCTGCTCGCGGACGGTGACCCGTACCGTCCATATGTCGTCCGCGTCCTTGGCCGTCACCAGGGCCCGCACCTGCATGGTGGTCGGGGTGGTGTCCGTGACGGCCAGGCCGTAGTCGCGGCCGTCCCAGGCCGAGCACTCGCGCAGGATGTCGCGGAGCTTCTCGCGCATCAGTTCCACCGGCGCCGAGTGGTCGAGATGCCAGTAGACGATGCCCGTCATCTGGGTGCCGCCGCGGGACCAGTTCTCGAAGGGCTTCGAGGTGAAGTACGAGACCGGCATGGTGATCCGGCGCTCGTCCCAGGTCCGCACGGTCAGGAACGTCAGCGTGATCTCCTCGACCGTGCCCCACTCGCCGTCCACGACGACCGTGTCGCCGAGCCGCACCATGTCGCCGAAGGCGATCTGCAGGCCCGCGAACAGGTTGCTGAGCGTCGACTGGGCGGCGACACCGGCGACGATGCCGAGGATGCCGGCCGAGGCCAGCAGCGAGGCGCCCGCGGCACGCATCGCCGGGAACGTCAGCAGCATCGCGGCCGCGGCCACCACGCCGACGATCGCCGCGACCACCCGCATGATCAGCGACACCTGGGTGCGCACGCGCCGCACGCGGGCCGGATCGCGGTGCAGGCGGGCGTAACGGGAGTAGGACGTCTCCACGACGGCCGCCGCGATCCGGATCACCAGCCAGGCCGTCGACCCGATCAGCACCAGGGTCAGCGTCCGGCCGACGCCGACCTGGTGCTCCGGCAGCAGCTGTGCCTCGTCGTAGGAGCCTCTGAGCATGGCCGAGCACAGGACCAGCTGGTAGGGGATGCGGCCGCGGCGCAGCAGACCCCACAGCGGGGTCTCGCCGTGCCGCTCGTCGGCCTTGCGCAGCAGCAGGTCGGTGGCCCAGCCGATGAGCAGCGTGAGCACGACCGAGCCGCCGATCACGATCAGCGGGCGGAGTACGTTCTCCATGCCTGCGAACCTAACCGGCCCCGGGGGGTCATGAACATGTGAGTTCGGGCTCGTAGGGGGTACGGCCGCGCGGCAGGGTTGTCAGTCCCGGCTGGCACGATGGCCTCATGAACATCATGCTCTTTCACTCGACCTACGGTCTGCGGCCCGCGGTGCGCGAGGCTGCGGACCGGCTGCGCGGCGCCGGGCACGAGGTGTGGACCCCGGACCTCTTCGACGGGCTTACGTTCGAGACGGTCGAGGAGGGCATGGCCTTCAAGGACGAGATCGGCAAGGACGAGCTGCTCAAGAGAGCCGTCCTGGCCGCCGCGCCCTACTCGGAGCGGGGCCTTGTGTACGCCGGGTTCTCGCTCGGCGCGTCCATCGCGCAGACCCTTGCGCTCGGCGACGAGAAGGCGCGCGGGCTGCTGCTCCTGCACGGCACGTCGGACATCGCGCCCAATGTGTCCGTGGACGACCTGCCGGTCCAGCTGCATGTCGCCGAGCCGGACCCGTTCGAGACAGACGACTGGCTGAGCGCCTGGTATCTGCAGATGGGCCGAGCGGGCGCGGACGTCGAGGTCTACAGATACGCGGGGGCGGGTCACCTCTACACCGACCCCGGGCTGCCGGACTACGACGAGGAGGCCGCCGAGGCCACCTGGCGGGTGGCGCTCGGCTTCCTCGAGACCCTCTAGGAGCCCCCTATACGGGGTCGTAGGTCCGCTCGACCTTCTGGGTGCCGGTGCGCGTGCGGTACGAACGGGCCCAGGAGGACGTCGCGGCGGCCTTCGTGCGGTCGGACAGGACGTAGTAGTCCATCTGGGCGCGCTCGGCGGTGATGTCCAGGACGCCGTAGCCGTGGCGGTCGGTGTCGACCCAGTGGACGTGCCGGTTGGCGGCGCGGATGATCGGCGAGGCGATCGCGGAGACGGTGCCTTCGGGGACCTTCACGATGTCGTCGAGGTTGTCGGAGGTCACCGAGGTGATGACGAACTCCGTGGCGGCCGACGCCGACAGCGGGTACGTCCCGGCGTCCACGGGCACGTCGTTGGCCCACGCCATGTGGATGTCGCCGGTCAGGAAGACGGTGTTGCCGATCGCGTTCGAGCGCAGATGGGCCAGCAGCTCGCGCCGGTCGTCGGTGTAGCCGTCCCACTGGTCGGTGTTGGCGGCGATCCCCTCCTGCGGCAGCCCGAGCAGCTTGGCGAGCGGCTTGAGCAGGTCGGCGGAGAGCGAGCCGAAGGAGAACGGCGAGATCATCACCGAGTTGCCGACCAGCCGCCAGGTGGTGTCGGAGGCCTTCAACCCGGCCTTCAGCCAGTCGAGTTGGGCCCGCCCGGTGATCGTACGGTCCGGGTCGTCGACCGATCCGCTGGCCGTGGACGCCTGCTGGGAGCGGAAGGAGCGCAGGTCGAGCAGGGAGAGGTCGGCGAGCTTGCCGAAGCGCAGCCGGCGGTAGGTGGTGCCCGCGATCGCCGGGCGGACCGGCATCCACTCGAAGTAGGCCTGCTTGGCGGCCGCCTTGCGGTCGGTCCAGGTGCCCTCGGCGCCCTCGGTGTGGTTGACCGCGCCACCGGACCACGCGTTGTCGGCGAACTCGTGGTCGTCCCAGATCGCGACGACCGGCGCCTTGTGGTGCAGGGCCTGCAGATCCGGGTCGGTCTTGTACTTGCCGTGCCGGGTGCGGTAGTCGGCGAGCGTGATGATCTCGTTCGTCGGCGCGTGCGGGCGGACGACCGTGCCGCGGGCCGCGTACTCGCCGGACTTGTACTCGTAGATGTAGTCGCCGAGATGGAGCCACGCGTCCAGGTCGCCCCGGGCCGCGAGATGGCGGTACGAGGCGAAGTAGCCGCCCTCCCAGTTGGCGCAGGAGACCACGCCGAAGCGCAGGCCCGGCACGGCGGCGTCGGCGGCGGGCGCCGTGCGGGTGCGGGCGACCGGGGAGTCGGTGGGGCCGGCGGAGAACCGGAACCAGTAGTCGGTGGCCGGCTCCAGGCCCCGGATGTCCGCCTTGACGGTGTGGTCGGAGGCGGCACTGGCCGTGGTCGAGCCCTTGGCGACGATGTTCGTCAGCGCCTTGTCCTTGGCGACGACCCAGCTGACCTCGGTGTCCGGGCCGAGCCCCGAGCCGGGTATGGCCTCGGCGGTGGGCGTCACGCGGGTCCACAGCAGGATGCCGTCGGGCAGCGGGTCACCGGAGGCGACACCGTGCAGGAAGGCGGGAGTGTCCGCGGCCGCGCGGGCCGGGAGCGCGGCGGCGAGCGGCCCGGCCAGGACAGCGGTCGCCGCCGCGGCCTTGACGACCGTACGGCGGCGTGGGGAGAGGGAGTTGATGCCCTCGGACGATGTGGAGGCTCTGTATCGACTGGTCACGGCGCATCAGGTTACTGATCGGTACGTCATGCGCGCCAGTGAATTCCCAAATATGCCATTTGTTTGGTTTGGGTTCCCGAGAATTCCAGGTCGACTAAACCCCGGGGGTCACTGCCGGGCGAGGGCCCGTCGTCGGGAGGGCGGGCGTGGCGGGACCGGGATCCGGTCTGCCCTGCCGGCTTCCGCCTTTCCGCGTCCCACCCCGCCGTCGGTCCTCCCTTTGAAGCGGAACGTGAAATGCGGCACGGTTCGCATTCGCCGTTCGGCGCCGTCCCCATCACGACAAAGCGCCCCCTCGGACCTATTGAAGGAATTCCGAGGGGGCGTTTCAGGCAACCGCGGAACCGGGCGGATGTCAGCCGATTCGGACGCCGGTCAGCAGTGCTTCACCGTGCCCGACTTGAGAGCCAGGTGCCCGTTGTAGATCCATCCCTCGTTCACGCGGACCCACTGGTTGCCGTAGCTGTTGACGGTGAAGCACCAGGCGTTCAGGTCGTGGCCCGGCGCCATGCTTCTCAGCGCCGTGCACTCCGACGCGGGCTCGTTGTACGCCGTCGCGCCGCCCACGACCACGACAACCCCGTTGGATATGTTGCTCGCCGACACGTGGTCGCAGGCCGCGGCGGCCGCCGTGCCCGCGGTCGCCACGTTCACCGCGATGCCGCTCATGGCCAGCGCGGTCGCCCCCAGTGCTCCCGCCAGCTTCTTTTGGAATCCCATGTGCATCCCCGCTTTTTTACCAAGGTGATCTTGTGAACCTTGATTCAACCGGCTGCCGATGGAGCCCACCACAGGGTTTCCGGAAGACATCTGGCCGAAATGTTTCTCGGCGGGAGTGCGACTTCCGACCGACGATTCCCGCCGGAAAGCGACTTCGTCGTTCCGGGGCGGACGGCCCAGGATGGTCAGAGCCCCGGAATGCGGCCGTTGCGGAAGAGGTCGACGAAGATCTGGTGGTCGGCGCGGGCGCCGTAGGAGTGGGCGAACTCCACCAGCCCCGCGGCGAAGCCGTCCTCGTCGCGGGCGATGGCGGCGTCGATGGCGTCCCCGGTGGAGAGCGGAACCAGCGAGTGGCCGCTCTCGTCATCCGCAGACCGTGTCCAGAGCCAGGCGTCTGGGGCCGCTCGCACGAGGCCGTGCTGCACCGGCTGGACGACGTCGGCCCGGTCGATGTGACCCGTGTCGTCCTCGACGCCGCCCACGTCAGGGCTAAAAGGGGGCGAACACACAGGTCCGAGCCCCGTGGACCGGGGCAAGCCGGGTTCCAAGATGCACGTCCTGTCGGACGCGAACGGACTGTGTCTTATGGCGGGTCGGTCACCACGACGGACCAGGCCGAGGGGGGTTACGCGCACTTTGTCGCGAACGGTGACAAGCTCGCCGTCTGTGCTCACAACACGGATGGAATGCGTGCAGTGGCGCGAATCGGCTCGCACCCCTGGATGGCGGATACATCGGGTGACGACGGGGCCTGACCTTTGAGTCGTAAGTCGAATGGGAAGTGTCTCGGACCTGAAGCCGGCCCGTGACACTTCCCACTTCCGTGGGCTGCGGAACTAAGAGCTGAGAGCCTTCTTTATTGCGGTATTGAAGTCGGTGACCGACATGGGGGCGTTCTTGCCGTCGCTGCCGGTGACAGTCTTGCCGTCCATAAGCAGCGTCGGGGTCCCCTGGAAACCGTACTTCTTTCCATCCGTGTCGAACTTGCTGCTCATCACGAGGGCCCACTTGTCGTAGGTCCCCTTCTTCACGGCATTCTGGAACGCTGTGTTGTTCTTGAGGGCGCTCACCGTGTTCGCCACCTTGATCAGGTAGTCGTCGCTCTTGAACTTGTCGTCCTGCTCGTCCGGGTGGTATTTCGTCGAGTAGAGAGCGGTCTTGTATTCGAGGAAGGCCTCGGGGCTGACGTTCAGGGCCGCGCCCAGTGCACTCAGCGCGTTCTTGGAGCCCTCGCCCGGGATGTTGTTGTCGATGAACGTGGCGCCGACGAACTGAATTTTGAACTTGCCGGCATCGAGATCCTTCTTGACCGTCGAGCCGACCGTCTGCTCGAACTGGGCGCAAACCGGGCAGCGCGGGTCCTCGTACATCACGAGGGTCTTCTTGGCGGTGCTCTTTCCGATGACGACGGTCGTACCGTCCGTCCCCGTGCTGTTGGCCGGCTTGACCAGATTCTCCTTTTTCACCGCATCCCAGCCGCTGGGCTTGTTGGCCTGGACGACGGCGTAACCTATGCCGCCGGCCGCCGCCAGTACGGCCACGACCGAACCGGCCACGATGGCCTGCCGCTTGGCCTTGGCCCTCTTGGCCTGGCGCTCGCGCTCCTGCCGCAGCCGCTCTCGGGCCGCCGTCTTCGAGGCCTGGCTGTTCCGCTTGCTCATGTCGGTGTTCTCCATGTGGGACGCGCACGCGTATACGTCGTACGCGGGATACGTGTGGGGGACTGGTCGTGCTCAGGTGCTGTGCGCAGTGACGGTGCGGGCTGTGCCGCGCACCAGGGGTCGCTCAGGCGAAGACGACCGAGCACGGCGGTCCACGCCGTCCCAGGGAGTGCACGAGGATCCGCTCGCGGGCGCCGGCCGCGCGGCTGCCGGTGTGCCGTACGCGCCGCACCGGTTCGGCGGGCCGGACGGTCACCGCGGCGACCGCCAGCAGCAGCGGACGGAAGGTGGTCGCGGTCACCGCGCGGACCAGCTGGGCCAGCGCCCGCTCGCCGCGGCGCAGCCAGGCGGCGGCCAGCAGGCCGACGCCGACGTGAGCGGCCAGCAGCAGCCAGGCGGTGGCCGGGTCGGCGTGGGCGAGCAGGGCGCCGAGCCGGTCGGTGCCGGTGCCGGTCACGCGGGCCAGCGGGGCGGTTGCCCCGGTGCCGATGCCGGTGCCGTTGCCGCACAGCACGTCGAAGCCGACCGAGCGCAGGGGGCCGGCGACGGGGCCGCCCGCGCGGCCGTAGCACACGTGCTGGCCGGTGGTGAAGACCGTGTCGGCGGCCAGCTCCAGCGGGATCAGCAGGGCGGCGATCCGCGCGAACCCGCGCTCGCGCCCGGCCAGGGCGTAGGCGACCGTGAACACGGTGGCGGCGACCGCGGCCACCGTGTTGAGCGGCAGCGGGACCCGCGACAGCAGCACGTGCGACGCGGTGCTGAGCGTCACGACCAAAGCCGTGAACAGCGCCGCGCGAAGCGCTCTGATGCGGGTCCCGGATATGTCCATAGCGTGGAGAGTCTGTCACGTGGTCCTGTAAGGGACCCCTAAATGCTCCCTGTGAGATTAAGGACTGTCAGAGCCCCGGGATCCGGCCGTTGCGGAACAGGTCCACGAAGATCTGGTGGTCGGCACGCGCCCGTGCGCCGTAGCCGTGCGCGAAGTCGGTCAGCACGCCCGCGAAACCGTCCTCGTCGGCGGCGATCGCCGCGTCGATGGCGCGCTCGGTGGAGAACGGCACCAGGGACTCGCCGGACTGGTCGTCCGCCGCCGCGTGCATGGTGGCCGTGGCCCGGCCCAGGTCGGCCACGACGGCCGCGATCTCCTCGGGGTCGTCGATGTCGCCCCAGTCCAGGTCGACGGCGTACGGCGACACCTCGGCGACCAGCTGGCCCGCGCCGTCCAGTTCGGTCCAGCCCAGCCACGGGTCGGCGTGCGCCTGCAGGGCGCGCTGCGAGATCACCGTGCGGTGGCCCTCGTGCTGGAAGTAGTCGCGGATCGCAGGGTCGGTGATGTGCCGGGAGACGGCCGGGGTCTGGGCCTGCTTGATGTAGATCACCACATCGTTCTCCAGGGCGTCGCTGTGGCCCTCGAGAAGGATGTTGTACGACGGCAGCCCGGCCGATCCGATGCCGATGCCCCGGCGTCCGACCACGTCCTTCACCCGGTACGAGTCGGGGCGGGCCAGGGAGGAGTCCGGCAGCGTCTCCAGATAGCCGTCGAAGGCCGCGAGGACCTTGTAGCGGGTCGCCGCGTCCAGCTCGATCGAGCCGCCGCCGGGCGCGAAGCGGCGCTCGAAGTCGCGGATCTCCGTCATGGAGTCCAGCAGCCCGAAGCGGGTGAGGGAGCGCGCGTCACGCAGGGCGTCCAGGAGCGGCCCCTGCGCGGTGTCGAGCGTGAACGGAGGCACCTCGTCGCTCTTCGCACCGGTCGCCAGGGCATGGATGCGCTCGCGGTACGCGCCCGCGTACACCTCGACCAGCTCGGTGATCTGGTCGTCGGCGAGCGCCTTCGCGTAGCCGATGAGGGCGATGGAGGCGGAGAAGCGCTTCAGGTCCCAGGTGAAGGGGCCGACGTACGCCTCGTCGAAGTCGTTGACGTTGAAGATCAGGCGGCCGTTCGCGTCCATGTACGTGCCGAAGTTCTCCGCGTGCAGATCGCCGTGGATCCACACGCGCGAAGTGCGCTCGTCGAGGTACGGGCCGCCCCGCTTTTCGGCGTCCAGGTCGTGGTAGAAGAGGCACGCCGTACCCCGGTAGAACGCGAAGGCCGAGGCCGCCATCTTCCGGAACTTCACGCGGAACGCTGCCGGGTCGGCGGCCAGGAGCCGGCCGAAGGCGGTGTCGAAGACGGCGAGGATCTCCTCGCCGCGCTGCTCGTCGTTGAGCTGGGGAACCGACATCGCGGGGTGCCTCCTGGTGCATGGATGTGTACGACGGCGTTTCTGTTTTTCCAACGGTCGAGGGTGCGCGGAAGTGCCCGCGATCCTCGCAGTGAAGGTACGCGGGGCAGCCCCCGGATTGTCAGTCCCGAGGCATAGACTTCGACGCTGACCCCAGGACTGTCCGCCTACCCATCACCCAGCGTTTCCCTTGGAGGCCCGACCGTGTCAAAGCCGCCGTTCACGCACCTGCACGTCCACACCCAGTACTCGCTGCTGGACGGTGCCGCGCGGCTGAAGGACATGTTCAACGCGTGCAACGAGATGGGCATGACCCATATCGCCATGTCCGACCACGGCAACCTCCACGGGGCGTACGACTTCTTCCATTCCGCGAAGAAGGCCGGGGTCACCCCGATCATCGGGATCGAGGCATATGTCGCCCCGGAGTCCCGGCGTAACAAGCGCAAGATCCAGTGGGGCCAGCCGCACCAGAAGCGCGACGACGTGTCCGGTTCCGGTGGTTACACCCACAAGACGATCTGGGCGGCGAACGAGACCGGTCTGCACAACCTCTTCCGCCTCTCCTCGGACGCGTACGCCGAGGGCTGGCTGCAGAAGTGGCCCCGTATGGACAAGGAGACCATCTCCCAGTGGTCCGAGGGCCTGATCGCCTCCACCGGCTGCCCGTCCGGCGAGCTCCAGACCCGGCTGCGCCTCGGCCAGTACGACGAGGCGCTGAAGTCGGCCGCCGAGTACCAGGACATCTTCGGCAAGGACCGCTACTTCCTGGAGCTGATGGACCACGGCATCGACATCGAGCGCCGGGTCCGCGACGGCCTCCTCGACATCGGCAAGAAGCTCGGCATCCCGCCGCTGGTCACCAATGACTCGCACTACACGTACGCGCACGAGGCGACCGCCCACGACGCCCTGCTGTGCATCCAGACCGGCAAGAACCTCTCCGACCCGGACCGCTTCAAGTTCGACGGCACCGGCTACTACCTGAAGTCCACGGACGAGATGTACGCCATCGACTCCTCGGACGCCTGGCAGGAGGGCTGCCGCAACACCCTCCTGGTGGCCGAACAGGTCGACACCGCCGGCATGTTCGAGGCGAAGAACCTCATGCCGAAGTTCGACATCCCCGAGGGCTACACCGAGGTCACCTGGTTCAAGGAGGAGGTCCGCCGCGGCATGGAGCGCCGCTTCCCCGGCGGCATCCCCGAGGACCGCCAGAAGCAGGTCGAGTACGAGATGGACGTCATCATCCAGATGGGGTTCCCCGGCTACTTCCTCGTCGTCGCCGACTTCATCATGTGGGCCAAGAACAACGGCATCGCGGTCGGCCCCGGCCGAGGCTCCGCAGCCGGCTCGATCGTGGCGTACGCCATGGGCATCACCGACCTCGACCCGATCCCGCACGGCCTGATCTTCGAGCGGTTCCTCAACCCCGAGCGCGTCTCCATGCCCGACGTCGACATCGACTTCGACGAGCGTCGGCGCGTCGAGGTGATCAGGTACGTGACCGAGAAGTACGGCGCCGACAAGGTCGCCATGATCGGCACGTACGGCAAGATCAAGGCCAAGAACGCGATCAAGGACTCCGCGCGCGTGCTGGGCTACCCGTACGCGATGGGCGACCGCATCACCAAGGCGATGCCCGCCGACGTCCTCGGCAAGGGCATCGACCTCAACGGCATCACCGATCCCTCGCACCCCCGCTACTCGGAGGCGGGCGAGGTCCGCGGGATGTACGAGAACGAGCCCGACGTCAAGAAGGTCATCGACACGGCCAAGGGCGTCGAGGGCCTGGTCCGGCAGATGGGCGTGCACGCCGCCGGCGTGATCATGTCCAGCGAGACCATCACCGAGCACGTGCCCGTCTGGGTGCGGCACACCGACGGCGTGACCATCACACAGTGGGACTACCCGAGCTGCGAGTCGCTCGGCCTGCTGAAGATGGACTTCCTCGGCCTGCGCAACCTGACGATCATGGACGACGCCGTCAAGATGGTGAAGTCCAACAAGGGCATCGACCTGGAGCTGCTGAGCCTCCCGCTGGACGACCCCAAGACCTTCGAACTGCTCCAGCGCGGCGAGACCCTCGGCGTCTTCCAGTTCGACGGCGGCCCCATGCGTTCGCTGCTGCGTCTGATGAAGCCCGACAACTTCGAAGACATCTCCGCCGTCTCCGCGCTCTACCGTCCCGGCCCGATGGGCATGGACTCGCACACCAACTACGCGCTGCGCAAGAACAAGCTCCAGGAGATCACCCCGATCCACAAGGAGCTCGAAGAGCCCCTCAGGGAGGTCCTGGACGTCACCTACGGCCTGATCGTCTACCAGGAGCAGGTGCAGAAGGCCGCCCAGATCATCGCCGGCTACTCGCTCGGCGAGGCCGACATCCTGCGCCGAGTGATGGGCAAGAAGAAGCCCGACGAGCTGGCGAAGAACTTCACCATCTTCCAGGCAGGCGCCCAGAAGAACGGCTACAGCGACGAGGCGATCCAGGCCCTGTGGGACGTGCTGGTCCCCTTCGCCGGCTACGCCTTCAACAAGGCGCACTCCGCCGCGTACGGACTGGTCTCGTACTGGACCGCCTATCTCAAGGCCAACTACCCGGCCGAGTACATGGCCGCCCTGCTGACCTCCGTGAAGGACGACAAGGACAAGTCGGCGGTCTACCTCAACGAGTGCCGGCGCATGGGCATCAAGGTGCTCCCGCCGAACGTCAACGAGTCGGTGCACAACTTCGCCGCCCAGGGCGACGACGTGATCCTCTTCGGTCTCGAGGCCGTCCGCAACGTCGGCACCAACGTGGTCGAGTCGATCATCAAGAGCCGTCAGGCCAAGGGCAAGTACGCCTCCTTCCCCGACTACCTCGACAAGGTCGAGGCGGTCGCGTGCAACAAGCGCACCACGGAGTCGCTGATCAAGGCGGGCGCGTTCGACACCCTGGGGCACACCCGCAAGGGCCTCACCGCGCACTTCGAGCCGATGATCGACAACGTGGTCGCGGTCAAGCGCAAGGAGGCCGAGGGCCAGTTCGACCTCTTCGGCGGCATGGGCGAGGAGGAGACCAACGAGCCCGGCTTCGGACTGGACGTGGAGTTCACCACCGAGGAGTGGGACAAGACCTATCTGCTCGCCCAGGAGCGGGAGATGCTCGGTCTGTACGTCTCCGACCACCCGCTCTTCGGCCTGGAGCACGTGCTGTCCGACAAGGCCGACGCGGGCATCTCCCAGCTCACCGGCGGTGAGCACGCGGACGGCGCGGTCGTCACCATCGGTGGCATCATCTCGGGCCTGCAGCGCAAGATGACCAAGCAGGGCAACGCCTGGGCGATCGCCACCGTCGAGGACCTCGCGGGCTCCATCGAGTGCATGTTCTTCCCGGCGACCTACCAGCTGGTGTCGACCCAACTCGTCGAGGACGCCGTCGTGTTCGTCAGGGGCCGCCTCGACAAGCGCGAGGACGTGCCGCGGCTGGTGGCGATGGAACTCCAGGTCCCGGACCTGTCCAACGCGGGCACCAACGCGCCCGTGATCCTCACCATCCCGGCGACGAGGGTCACCCCGCCGATGGTCAGCCGCCTCGGCGAGATCCTCAGCCACCACAAGGGCGACAGCGAGGTCCGCATCAAGCTCCAGGGCCCGACCAGGACGACGGTCCTGCGCCTGGACCGGCACCGCGTCAAGCCGGACCCGGCGCTCTTCGGCGACCTGAAGGTGCTGCTCGGACCGTCCTGCCTGGCCGGCTGAGCGACGTACGCGCGCGGCGAACGAACCGAGGAGAGGGGCGCATCCGGTGAGCCGGATGCGCCCCTGTGTGTGCCTGGGTCTCAACAACCCGTTGTGCAGATGTCAGTTGTGAGCGCGTCAGTTGTGACCGAAGCGTTTCTGCTTGCCCTTGCGGGCCATGTCGCCAGGGGTCACCTGGCTCAGGTGCTGCTCGGCGTGCGACTCCATCGAGGACTGCTGGGTCGCCTGCTGACCGCGCTCGGACTGCGGCTGCTTTCGCTCACGGTTCTTGTTCTTGGCCATGGTTCTGCCTCCTGTGGGGAATAGGGGCCAGGGCCGCGACCAGATTCACATAGGCTGACAACGAGCGCATTTCGGATAATTACCGTCTGTGACAGGGCATCTCGGAGCGCGAGGACGCGGGACGCGACCCGAAACGCCACGCCGAAGATCGAGTTCGGGCCGTTAACCCCCGCGCAGTCGGGCAGACTCGAAGGAAGCCCGAAGCAAACCTCCCGGAAACCGGAAAGAGGGTGGACCACGTGGACCGCTGCATCGTCCTGGTGGACGCCGGTTATCTGCTGGGGGCCGCCGCCAGTCTCCTCGCCGGTGAGCCGTCACGCTCCCGCATCACCGTCGATCATGCCGCCCTCATCCAGGCCCTGCGCGAACGCGCCGAGTCCGACACGGAACGGCCGCTGCTGCGCATCTACTGGTTCGACGGCGCCCCCGACCGCGTCCCGCAGCCCGAGCACCGCAGGCTGCGCGTGATGCCCCGGGTCACCGTCCGGCTCGGCGCCCTGACCCGCAGCGACGGACGCTGGGCGCAGAAGGGCGTCGACGCCGCCATGCACGCCGAGCTCACCGAGCTCGCCCGCAACCGCGCCTGCTCCGACATCGTCCTCGTCACCGGCGACGGCGATCTGCTGCCGGGCATGATGGCCGCCAAGGAGCACGGCGTCGCCGTACACCTGTGGGCCGTGCAGGCCGCCGACGGGGACTACAACCAGTCCGAGGACCTGGTCGCCGAGGCCGACGAGCGGCGCGTCCTTGACCGTACGTGGATCACCAAGGCCGTACGGGCCAAGGAGCTCGGCGGGATCTGTGCGCCGCCGCCCGTGCCGCGCCCCGAGATCGCCGCGATCCTCTCCGCGCCGCTGCCGGAGTCCGCGCTCGCCTCGGCGGCCGAGCGGGCCGGCGAGGACGGCGAGCATGCGTCCGCGGCGGCCCGCTCCGAGAACGGCACGCAGGAGCGGGTGCCCGCGCCCAAGGGCGTGCCCACCCCGAAGGACCTGGCCGCGCTGCGCGCCCCCGGGGTACAGGCCGCCCAGCCCCCCGCGAACGCGACCCTGCGCTGGTCCTCCGACAAGGGCTGGGTCGACCGGCCCGTCGCGGAGGCCCCCGAGGCCGCGTCCATGCCGACGCTGGCGCAGCTGACCACGGCGGAGCAGCGGTGGGCCGACCGTGAGGAGGACATCACCACGGTCGGCGGCGACCCGTACGAGGTCGGGCAGGTGTTCGCACGGCGGTGGATGGAGCGCCTGGGCGACCAGAGCCATCTTCAGAAGCTGTCCGGGATGTACCCGCGCGTCCCGCACCGCATCGACGGCGAGCTGCTGCGCTACGCCGCCCGTTTCGGGTTGCTCGCCCACAAGGACGACCAGATCGACGAGCACGACCGGTATGCGATCCGGGCCGGGTTCTGGCGGGAGATCGACGTGCGGACGGCGGCGGAGCATGCGCCTGCCGGCGAATGAGCCGAGTGCGGTGAGCCGGGCACCGGCGGGCAGCGCCCTCGTGGTCGAGCGCCATTGCGCCGGGTTCATCTTTTTACCGGTGGTTGTGCGGTTATGGGCCGACCCGGGAGCGGGCGAGGGCCCTCGACCCCGTACCCTCGTCCTTTGTGAGTACGCGCGCGGCACAGGCACTTCGGCACGGTGGGGACGTCGTGTGCGCGGTGCGCGGACTGACCAAGACCTATCCGGCGGTGCGAGGACGGCGGGGTGCGCCGGGGACGCCTGCGGTGCGGGCCACCGACGACGTGCACCTCGACATCCGGCGCGGTGAGATCTTCGGTCTCCTCGGGCCGAACGGCGCAGGCAAGTCCACCCTCGTACGGCAGCTGACCGGGCTGATGCGGCCCGACGCGGGGCGGGTCGAGATCCTCGGGCACGACATCGTGCGGCACCCCGAGCGGGCCGCGCGGATCCTCGCCTACCTGGGGCAGGAGTCGAGCGCCCTCGACGAGCTGACCGTGTCCCTCGCCGCCGAGACGACCGGCCGGCTCCGCGGTCTTGAGGCCCGTGAAGCGCGGGCCGAGCGGGACGCCGTACTGGAGGAACTGGGGCTCACGCCCGTTGCCGGGCGGCCGCTGAAGAAGCTGTCCGGCGGGCAGCGGCGGCTGGCGTGTCTCGCCGCCGCGCTGGTCGGGGAGCGGCCCCTGCTGGTGCTCGACGAGCCGACCACCGGGATGGACCCCGTGGCCCGGCGGGCCGTGTGGGCGGCCGTGGACCGGCGGCGGGCCGAGCGCGGGACGACGGTGCTGCTCGTCACGCACAACGTCATCGAGGCCGAGACGGTCCTCGACCGGGTCGCCGTCCTCGACCAGGGGCGGGTGATCGCCTGCGACACCCCCACCGGACTCAAGGAGCAGGTCGCCGGGGAGGTCCGGGTCGAGCTGGTGTGGCGCGAGAGTGCGCCGCTGCACGTCCCGGAGGTCGCCGCGCTGCGTGAGCGGGCCGCCGAGTCGGGGCGCCGCTGGACGCTCAGGCTCGCCCCCGAGGAGGCCCGCGCGGTCGTCGCCACCGTCACCGGCGGCAGCGCCTTCGCCGCGCTCGACGACTTCACCCTGGCCACGCCCAGCCTGGAGGACGTGTACCTGGCCCTGGGCGGCGCCGCGCAGCAGGGGCTGGTGAAAGCGTGAGGAGCACCGTCGTGAGTGCGCGGGCCGCCGCAGCCGTATGGTCCCTGTGGGAGAGGGCGATCGCCTCAGTGGGCCCGGGCTCTGTGGGCCCGAGTGAGAAGGGGAGCAGCGCGTCGTGAGTGTCGTACCCGCCGATGTCCTGCCGGGCGGTGCCCTGGCCGTGGAGGAGGCCGGCCACGGCGCGGCCGAGCTCGGGCCGCGGGCGCGGATGTGGCCGGCCCTCGTCGCCGTGTACCGGGCGCAGCTGTCGCGCGCGCGGGTGGCCCGGATCCCGCTGCTGTTCGTGGCGACCTTCCAGTCGATCGGGATCATGGTCCTGATGCGGGGGGTCGTGGACGGCGGCGGCGAGGCCGAGTCGGTGGTGGCCGGGGCGTCGGTGCTCGTGGTGGCGTTCGTCGCGCTGAATCTGCTCGCGCAGTACTTCGGGCAGCTGCGGGCGAGCGGCGGGCTCGACCATTACGCGACGCTGCCGGTGCCGCCGGCGGCCGTGGTGCTGGGGGCGGCCGGGGCGTATGCCTCCTTCACCGTGCCGGGGACCGTGGTCACGGCGGTGTTCGGATGCGTGCTGTTCGGGCTGCCGCTGGCGCATCTGTGGGTGCTCGCCGCGGTGATTCCGCTGGCGGGGGCGGCCTTGGCCGGGCTGGGCGCGGCGCTGGGACTGCTGGCGCCGCGGCCTGAACTGGCCACTCTGCTCGGCCAGTTGGGCATGTCCGCGGCGCTGCTGCTCGGGGTGCTGCCGACCGACCGGATGCCCGAGGTCGTGCGGTTCGGGCGGGATCTGCTGCCCTCGACGTACGGCGTCGAGGCCTTTGCGCGGACCTTCGGGGCGCATCCCGACTGGGCCTTCGTGGCCGGGGACCTCGCCGTGTGCGCCGGGGTGGCCGTGGTCTCGCTGGCCGTCGCCACCTGGGCGTACCGTCGGGCGGCCGTCCGGTGACGCGCCGCACAGACGGGCCTGGCACGATGGCAGGGTGACCGCACCATTGACTCCGCCTCCGCCGCCGCACGAACAGTCCTCGCAGAACGCGTGGCAGCCTCCGGCTGCCGGGTACGTGGCCCCTGTGGCGCATGACGCCGCGTGGGACGGCACGTACGGACAGGACGGGCCCGGAATGAAGACCGAAGTGCGGGAGGCCGCCGTGGTCACGGTGGCGGTGGCGGTCGCGGGCGCGTTGCTCGGGGTGCTGTGGTGGTGGCTTGCGCCGCATGTGCCGCTCGTCGGTGACGTGGTCGACAAGAGCTGGGTCGTCTATCTCTCCGACAGCGAGGGGGAGCAGGCGATCGGGGTGGACGGAACGTTCACGCTGCTCGCGGTGGCCTTTGGTGCGGTGAGTGCGCTGGGCGTCTTTTTCTGGCGGCGGCGTGGGGGTGTGCCGTTGGCGGTGGCGCTGGGGGTCGGGGGGCTGCTCGCGTCGTTGCTGGCCTGGAAGCTCGGGGTGTGGCTCGGGCCGTCGCAGGATGTGATCGCCCATGCGAAGCAAGTGGGCAAGGGGGTTACGTTCTCTGCGCCGCTGAAGCTCGGGGCCAAGGGGGCGTTGTTGGCGTGGTCTTTGGCCGCGCTCGTGGTGCATCTTGGGCTGACGGCGTTGTTCGGGCCTCGGGATCCGGAGCCGTATCAGGAACACGGCGGTGTTCCCAAGGATCCTTATGGGGCGCCGATGGCGTAGGTGCGGCGCCGTTGGGGTTGCGCCGGGCCCGCGGCGGAGCCGCTGATGGATGCAGTCGCCCCCGCCGCCCCTACCCGTCCCATCCCCAGGGGCTGCCGCCCCTTCGACCCTGCCAGGGGCTCCGCCCCTGAACCCCGGCGGGGACTGTGTCCCCTGCGCCCCTCTTCGGGGCTCCGCCCCGGACCCCGGTCGGGCCTGAGCGGCCTCGTCCTCAAACGCCGGACGGGCTGAAAGAGCAAGCCCCGACCGGCGCTTGAGGACGTGAGGCTGTCTTACGCGGGGCGATGGCCGTGGTTGGAGCGGCCCTTCTTAAGGCGCCACTTGCGCTTCCTGGTTTTCTTCGACATGTCCCTTGTACTTAACCGAGACAGGGGCAGTCGTCGAGGGGTCATGCACGGCCGATGGGGGCCACGGTCGCCTCGGTCAGCTTGGTCAGGTCCTCGGGGGAGAGTTCGACCTCCAGGCCGCGGCGGCCCGCCGAGATGCAGATCGTGGGGTGGGCGGAGGCCGAGGCGTCCAGGACCGTGGGGAGTTTCTTGCGCTGGCCCAGGGGGGAGATGCCGCCGCGGACGTAGCCCGTGGTGCGTTCGGCGAGGGCGGGGTCTGCCATGGCGGCTCGTTTGCCGCCCACCGCCGAGGCCAGGGCCTTGAGGTCCAGCTGGCCCGCCACGGGGACCACGGCCACCGTCAGGGCGCCGTCCACATCCGCGACCAGGGTCTTGAAGACGCGGTCCGGGGACACGCCCATCGCCTCCGCCGCCTCCTCGCCGTAGGAGGGGTGGGACGGGTCGTGGTCGTAGGCGTGGATCGTGTACGGCACTCCCGCGGACGTCAGAGCGACCGTTGCGGGGGTGCCGCCCTGCTGCTGGTTCTTCTTCGGCTTCTTCGCCATCCCGGCCTTCGCAGTGACTAAAGCGGTGACGTCAGTTGAGGCTTGTGCGGCCGCGCGTCAGCTCCGACGCCGGCAGTGACGGCAGGCTACGGATGATCGCGGTCTCGGAGCGAAGGAGTTTCAGCTCGTCGCGCAGCCGGGACGCCGTGTCCGGGGCCTGGAGCAGGCGCTGCTTGGTGGGGGTGTCCAGCATCATCGCCGCCGCCACCAGGTAGGAGACCACGGACGGTTCGTCCGGGAGGTCGGCGCCGGTCGACAGGGACCGTTCTCGGGCGCCTGCCAGGCGTTTCTGGTACTGGCGGAATGCTCGCAGGACGCCTTCGGCCAGCGCGCCCGCCTCGTCGCCCCGGTCCTCCGGGAGCTCTTCCAGGTCCGCCGTCAGGAAGGGGCCCGACGCGTCCACGGACACCAGGCGCGCTCGGGTCGTGCCCGTTGCCAGGACCTCGAAGGTGCCGTCCTCGCGTTCACGGATCGTCGCCGCGTCCGCGACGCAGCCCGTCGAGTGGAACGACTTCGCCGGGTCGGGGCCGAAGCCGGCCGCGGGCCCGAGTTCGGGCAGGGCCGTGGGGTCCGGCATGCCGGGCGCGCTCTGTGCCACCTCGTGGCCGTCGCGGATCGCCACGACGGCGAACCGGCGCGGTTCGTCCTCGGGAGTCTTGAGCAGGTCGCGCATCATGGCGCGATAGCGCTCCTCGAAGACGTTCAGGGGCAGTACCAGCCCCGGGAACAGCACCGAGTTCAGAGGGAAGAGCGGGAGACGGACGGTGGTCACGACGCAAGAGCCTAGTGGTCGGCGGAGCGGGCGCGTCCGGCGCGCTCACTCCGTGGATGCCGGGGCGAGGGCATGAGGCCTGCCGTACGGGCGAGGATCTCGCCGCGCACCTTCAGGAAGAGGGCCAGCGGGTCGTCCGACAACCGGCCCCAGGGGAAGGACGTGGCGTACGGACCGATCTGGTGCAGTTCGCTGAGCGCCTCCTGCCAGCGGTCCAGCCGCACGAGGACGTACATCAGCTTGTTGCGGATCTCGGCCGGCCACGGGTCGGCCGCCGGGAAGCGGGCGGAGAACGCGATCGCCCGGTCGGCCGCCGCGTCCAGCCGTGTGCGCGGCACCTCGGCGCCGACGCCGTCCGTCAGACAGGCGAAGGCCGCCCGCGAGGGCAGCGCCTGGATGAGGGAGCCGGACGGGGCGTCCTGTGCCGCCAGGTCGGCGAAGTCGAAGCACTCGCGGTGGGAGCCCTGCCAGGACGCGGACAGATAGCGCAGGGCCGCCACATGGCAGCCGTAGTGGTGCGGGGCGCGGCGCAGTGCCGCCTCCCACAGCTCGCCGAAGTACTTGGGGCCCGCGCCGGTGCCGCGCGCATGGTCCAGCGCGAGCCGCCACGGCACGGGGTCGCGGTCGTCGCCGCGGGCGGCGGCCGTGATCAGGGGGCTCACCTCGCGCAGCAGCTCCGCACGGGCCGGGGAGCGCCAGGCGTCGTCCACCGCGAGCTGGGCCCTGATCAGCAGCGCGTCCGGGTCGTGCGGGGTGGCGGCGGACCACGCCTGCAGCCATTCCGGGCGCGCGTGCGCGAAGGCCGCGAGGCGTCTCGCATACCGGTCGCGGCTCTCCCAGTCGCTGCGCGTGCGCGTGTCGGCAAGCAGCGCGGAGACGGGGCCGTGCTCGCCGCCCGCCGCCGCGACCAGCGCGGATCCGAGGCGGTCGTCGGGCACGTCGAGCAGCACCTCGTCGTCGGCGGGGAGTCCGGCGGCGGGGCGCGCAGCGGGCCGGGAGGTCCGGGCCGCGCGGCTGAACGGATGCAGCAGAGCCATGGTGTCGACCATTGAAAGGCCGCAGGTCAACCCTGCGCCAGGGCCCACGGGCAAGTCGTGGAAAGTTGTACGCGGATCGGTCAAGTACAGGTAAAGGGTGACTGTTCGACAACTGTTGGGTTGTTGTGTGCGAAACCCAGGTGTTCCCAGGACTTCAGTTCCGTCTCAGCAGCCGCGTCGCCCCCGCCGCCACCGTCGTCGCCAGGATCCAGCCGAGCAGGATCATCGCCGCCGCCAGCCACTGCCAGCCGCCGCTCAGCTGCCAGACGCCGACCTGGCCCAGGTCGATGACCGGGAGCAGCAGGTCCAGCGCGAACAGGGCCGGGTTCCACGGCGGGTGCTGGCCGGGCTGCACCGGCGGATGGCTCGCATGCGCGAAGGCCAGCGAGCCCGCCGCCCACAGCACCGCCATCCATACGGCGGCCCGGCCCGGCCGGTACCCGTAGGCCACCGTCCAGTCCTGCGCGTACCCCCACAGCTTGGCGGCGATCGGCAGGCTCTCGCGGCGTCGGCGCTGCTTGGCGAGGAGCACCTCGCGCGCGTCCTCGTCCTCGCCGCCGGACCGCAGCACGGAGGCGAGTCGCTCGTACGGCTCCGGGTTGTACTCGGCGGTCGCGGCGGTCACCCACTCCAGCCGCTCGATCAGCGGGAAGGGGCCCTGCGGGACCAGGTTCTCGTACTGGAAACCGCCCATGTGCAGATTGCCCGGCCCGGGCCAGGCGCTCGCCCGGTCGACCAGGTTGACCACCCGCGCGCCCGACAGGACGACCTTGCCGCGCTGCGGACGCTCCCCGAGGAAGCGCAGCTCGGGCGTCTGCACCCGGCGCAGCGACAGCTCCTGGTCGTCGGTGAAGGCGAACCGGGCCCGCTCCAGGTCGACCGCGTCCTCGAACCGCCCGTCGTCCAGGCGCATCCCGCCCTGGCACTCGAACCGCTGGATCCGCGTGCCGCGCGCGGGCGTCGCACCGCTCACCATCGAGGCGCCGACGCCCGCGGGCGTCAGGTACAGCGTGCGTCCCACGCTCAGCTGGGGCGCGTTCAGCGCGAGCCGGCCGTACGGGTTGGCCAGCCGGGCACCGCGCAGGCTCAGCGACACGCCGATCTTCGCGCTGCGCAGGCTCAGCTCGCCGTGCGACTCCAGCAGCTCGGCCTGCAGGTCCTGGCCCACCATCATGCCGTCGCCGGCGATCGAACGGCCGCTGCGGTCGCGGTGGACGATCGCCTGGTTGAGCAGCAGATCCGTACCGATGTGCGCGTCCGTCAGCCGGATGCCGTTGAGGAAGCGGCAGCGCGGGAGGTGCAGATCGCCCTCCGTGTGCATGCGCGCGGCCTCCAGGCGGGGCACCGAGCAGTCCACCATGCGCATGGTCGTGAAGTGGGCCTCCGGCAGCAGCACGTCCCGCTCGAAGCGGCAGCCGCGCATCTCGACGTACGGCACCACCACGCCGCCCGCGAGGTCCAGGGAGCCGCTGATCTGCACCCCGCGCAGCTTCAGCGAGGACACCCGGCCCGCGAGCGCGGGCGGGCCGTCCAGCAGCAGCCAGCACACGATGCGCGCCCGCACGGTCCGCTCGGGCCCCCAGGGGTGCCCGCCGTGCGGATCGTCGGCGACGGTGTCCCCGCTGCTCAGGTCGTACACACTGCCGTTGCGGAAGGCCTGCCACATGCCGGCCTCGGCGGCGGTCAGATCGTCCGGCAGATCTCCCGCGTCTCCGGCACGGAAGCCGGCCCCCTCAGTCACTGCTCCTCCAGTCCCTTTGCTCGCACAACCGTTCATGCCCGCTGGGTAACGCCCGAAGCACAGGACGTGAAGGTGATCTTCCGGGTTCCCGAGGGGTTCTGTATCAGCCATTGATACGCGCGGACGACGCCGGACCTCGGTCTGAGAGAATTGAGTCCGTGATCTCCCGAATCGATCTGCGCGGCGACGCCCTCCCCGAGGGTCCCGCCCTGCGCGACCTGCTGCCCCGAGCCGACTTCGACGTTCAGGCCGCCCTTGAGAAGGTGCGTCCGATCTGCGAAGCCGTGCATCATCGGGGCGACGCGGCGCTGATCGACTTCGCCGAGAAGTTCGACGGGGTCAGCCTGGACCAGGTCCGGGTGCCTGCCGAGGCGCTCACGCGCGCGTTGGAAGAGCTCGACCCGGCGGTCCGTGCGGCCCTGGAGGAATCCATCCGGCGCGCCCGTCTCGTCCACCGCGAGCAGCGCCGTACGACCCACACGACCCAGGTCGTGCCAGGCGGCTCGGTCACCGAGAAGTGGGTACCGGTGGAGCGCGTCGGGCTGTACGCGCCCGGCGGCCGCTCGGTCTACCCGTCCTCCGTGGTCATGAACGTCGTGCCCGCGCAGGAGGCCGGCGTCCAGTCCATCGCCCTCGCCTCGCCCGCCCAGGCCCCCGCTTTTGCAAATGACCCAGCCGGGGGCCTTCCGCACCCGACGATCCTCGCCGCCTGCGCCCTGCTCGGCGTCGACGAGGTGTACGCGGCCGGCGGCGCGACCGCCGTCGCGATGTTCGCGCACGGCACCGAGTCCTGCGCGCCCGCCAACATGGTCACCGGCCCCGGCAACATCTGGGTCGCCGCCGCCAAGCGCTACTACACCGGCAAGATCGGCATCGACGCCGAGGCCGGCCCGACCGAGATCGCGGTCCTCGCCGACGACACGGCCGACCCGGTGCACGTCGCCTCCGACCTGATCAGCCAGGCCGAGCACGACCCGCTGGCCGCCGCCGTCCTGGTCACCGACTCCGTGGCGCTCGCCGACGCGGTCGAGAAGGAGCTGGAGCCGCAGGTCGCGGCCACCAGGCACATCGAGGACCGGATCCGTCCGGCGCTCGCGGGCCGGCAGTCCGCGATCGTCCTCGTCGACGGCATCGACGAGGGCCTCAGGGTCGTCGACGCCTACGGCGCCGAGCACCTGGAGATCCAGACGGCGGACGCCGCCGCCGTGGCCGACCGGGTGAAGAACGCCGGCGCGATCTTCATCGGCCCCTGGGCGCCGGTCTCCCTCGGCGACTACGCCGCCGGCTCCAACCACGTGCTCCCCACCGGGGGTTGCGCCTGCCACTCCTCCGGTCTGTCCGTCCAGTCCTTCCTGCGCGGCATCCACATCGTCGACTACACCAAGGACGCGCTGGCCGAGGTCGCGCACCACGTGGTCACGCTGGCGGAGGCGGAGGACCTGCCCGCGCACGGCGCGGCGATCAAGGCGAGGTTCGGTTGGAAGGTGCCCGAGAGCAAGTGAGCGACGTGAGGATCGACGATCTCCCCGTACGGGACGAGCTGCGCGGCAAGTCCCCTTACGGCGCGCCCCAGTTGGACGTCCCCGTACGGCTGAACACCAACGAGAACCCCTACCCGCTGCCGGAGCCGCTGGTCGAACGCATCACGGAGCGCGTCCGCGAGGCCGCCCGTGACCTCAACCGCTACCCGGACCGCGACGCCGTCGAGCTGCGCACCCAGCTCGCCAAGTACCTGACGGACACCTCCGGCCACGAGGTCGGCCTGGCCAACGTCTGGGCCGCCAACGGCTCCAACGAGGTCATCCAGCAGCTGCTGCAGACCTTCGGCGGACCGGGCCGCACCGCGATCGGCTTCGAGCCCTCGTACTCGATGCACGCGCTCATCTCGCGCGGCACGGGCACGGGCTGGATCTCGGGTCCGCGCAACGCGGACTTCACGATCGACCTGCCGGCCGCCGAGCGGTGGATCGCCGAGAACAAGCCGGACGTCGTCTTCATCACCACCCCCAACAACCCCACGGGCAACGCGGTTCCGCGCGAGACGGTCCTCGCGCTGTATGAGGCCGCTCAGGCGGCGAAGCCGTCCGTGGTGATCGTGGACGAGGCGTACATCGAGTTCAGCCACGGCGACTCGCTGCTGCCGCTGATCGAAGGCCGGCCGAATCTCGTCGTCTCCCGGACGATGTCGAAGGCCTTCGGGGCCGCAGGCCTCCGCCTCGGCTACCTCGCCGCGCACCCGGCCGTCGTCGACGCCGTCCAGCTGGTACGACTGCCGTACCACCTCTCGGCGATCACCCAGGCGACCGCGCTGGCCGCCCTGGAGCACACCGACACGCTGCTGAAGTACGTCGAGCAGCTGAAGTCGGAGCGGGACCGGCTGGTGAGCGAGCTGCGCGCGCTGGGCTACGACGTCGTCGAGTCCGACGCGAACTTCGTGCAGTTCGGGCGGTTCGAGGACTCCCACACCGCCTGGCAGAAGATCCTCGACCGGGGTGTGCTGGTGCGGGACAACGGCATCCCGGGGTGGCTGCGGGTGTCTGCCGGAACCCCGGAGGAGAACGACGCGTTCCTGGACGCGGTACATGACTTGCAGTGTCTTGTGGGGGACACCCCCACACCCCCGAAGGAGTACAGCGCATGAGCCGCGTAGGACGCGTGGAGCGGGTCACCAAGGAGACGTCGGTGCTCGTCGAGATAGACCTCGACGGCAGCGGCAAGGTCGATGTGTCGACAGGCGTCGGCTTCTACGACCACATGCTCGACCAGCTCGGCCGGCACGGTCTGTTCGACCTGACCGTGAAGACCGAGGGCGACCTGCACATCGACTCGCACCACACCATCGAGGACACCGCCCTCGCGCTCGGCGCCGCCTTCAAGCAGGCGCTCGGCGACAAGGTGGGGATCTACCGGTTCGGCAACTGCACGGTTCCCCTGGACGAGTCGCTCGCCCAGGTGACCGTCGACCTGTCCGGCCGCCCGTACCTCGTGCACACCGAGCCCGAGAACATGGCGCCGATGATCGGCGAGTACGACACCACGATGACCCGGCACATCCTGGAGTCCTTCGTCGCCCAGGCCCAGATCGCGCTGCATGTGCACGTGCCGTACGGGCGCAACGCGCACCACATCGTGGAGTGCCAGTTCAAGGCCCTCGCGCGGGCCCTGCGCTACGCCTCCGAGCGCGACCCGCGCGCGGCCGGCATCCTTCCCTCCACGAAGGGCGCGCTGTAAAGCCATGAACGGACTGTCGACCGTCCTGATCGTCGTCGGCCTCTTCCTGGTCGGCGGCATCATCTCCTTCGTCAAGCAGCAGATGCCGAAGAGCCTGATAGTGCTGCTGTCGGTCAGCGCCGCGATGTGTCTGGTCGCGGGTGTCCTGAGGCTGGAGGTGTGGAATTGAGCAACTCCAAGAAGGTCGTGGTCTTCGACTACGGCTTCGGGAACGTCCGTTCCGCCGAGCGCGCCCTCGCGCGCACGGGCGCGGACGTCGAGATCACGCGTGACTTCGACAAGGCCATGAACGCGGACGGCCTTCTGGTGCCGGGCGTCGGCGCCTTCGCCGCCTGTATGCAGGGTCTGAAGGAGGCGCGGGGCGACTGGATCGTCGACCGTCGGCTGTCCGGCGGCCGCCCGGTCATGGGCATCTGCGTCGGCATGCAGATCCTCTTCGCGCGCGGCATCGAGCACGGCGTGGAGACCGAGGGCCTCGACGAGTGGCCCGGCTCGGTCGAGCCGCTGCAGGCCGAGATCGTGCCCCACATGGGCTGGAACACCGTCGAGGCGCCCGCCGACTCCGAGCTGTTCGCCGGCCTGGACGCCGACGCGCGCTTCTACTTCGTGCACTCCTACGCCGTCCACGACTGGTCGCTGGAGACGCACAACCCGGCGATGCTCGCCCCGAAGGTGACCTGGTCGACGCACGGCAAGCCCTTCGTGGCGGCCGTCGAGAACGGCGCCCTGTGGGCGACCCAGTTCCACCCCGAGAAGTCCGGCGACGCCGGAGCGCAGCTGCTCACCAACTGGATCGGAACCCTTTAGACCATGGCCAAGCTCGAACTCCTCCCCGCCGTCGACGTCCGTGACGGCCAGGCCGTCCGTCTCGTGCACGGCGAGTCCGGCACGGAGACCTCGTACGGCTCGCCCCTGGAGGCCGCCCTCGCCTGGCAGCGGTCGGGCGCCGAGTGGCTGCACCTGGTCGACCTGGACGCCGCGTTCGGCACCGGCGACAACCGTGAGCTGATCGCCGAGGTGGCGAAGGCGATGGACATCAAGGTGGAGCTGTCCGGAGGCATCCGTGACGACGCCTCGCTGGCCGCCGCCCTGGCCACCGGCTGCACCCGGGTGAACCTCGGCACGGCCGCCCTGGAGACCCCGGAGTGGGTCGCCAAGGTGATCGCCGAGCACGGCGACAAGATCGCGGTGGGTCTGGACGTACGGGGCACGACGCTCCGCGGCCGCGGCTGGACCCGCGACGGCGGCGACCTCTACGAGACGCTGGAGCGCCTCAACAAGGAGGGCTGCGCGCGGTACGTGGTGACGGACATCGCCAAGGACGGCACTCTCCAGGGCCCCAACCTGGAGCTGCTGAAGAACGTCTGCGCGGCGACCGACCGCCCGGTCGTGGCGTCCGGCGGCGTTTCGTCCCTGGACGACCTCCGCGCCATCGCCGAGCTGGTACCCCTCGGTGTCGAAGGCTCCATCGTCGGGAAGGCCCTGTACGCGAAGGCGTTCACCTTGGAAGAGGCCTTGGAGGCTGTGGCGTCATGACATCCGAAGCCGTACGGCGCGTGCAGAGCGGAAGTCCCTGGGAAGAGTCCTTCGGTTTCGCACGCGCCGTGGCGGCGGGCGACCGTGTGCTGGTGGCGGGCACGACGTCCTTCAAGGGCAGCGTGCTGTACGGGGAGGGCGACCCGTACGAGCAGGCCAAGGTGGCCTTCACCAGCGCGATCGAGGCGATCGGTGAGCTCGGGCTCGGCGTCGAGTCCGTGCTCCGGACGCGCATGTACCTGACGCACGCCCGGGACGTCGACGCCGTGGGCCGGGCCCACAAGGAGCTGTTCGACACGGTGCGCCCGGTCTCGACCCTTCTCGTGGTGGAGGGCTTCGTCGACCCGCGCATCCTGGTCGAAGTGGAACTGGAAGCCTTCCGAGGCTAGAGGCAATACAGAGGAGCCGTGGATTCATGACCCTGGCGGTCCGAGTCATCCCCTGCCTGGACGTGGACAACGGCCGGGTCGTCAAGGGCGTCAACTTCCAGAACCTGCGCGACGCGGGCGACCCCGTCGAGATGGCCAAGGTGTACGACGCCGAGGGCGCCGACGAGCTGACCTTCCTGGACATCACCGCGTCGTCGGGCAACCGCGAGACGACGTACGACGTGGTGCGCCGTACGGCCGAGCAGGTATTCATTCCGCTGACGGTCGGCGGCGGTGTGCGCACGGCCGAGGACGTGGACAAGCTGCTGCGGGCCGGTGCGGACAAGGTCGGTGTGAACACCGCCGCCATCGCCCGTCCCGAGCTCATCCGTGAGATCGCGGAGCGCTTCGGCCGCCAGGTGCTGGTCCTGTCGGTGGACGCGCGCCGTACTGCCCAGGGCACCTTCGAGGTCACCACCCATGGCGGCCGTCGTGGCACCGGCATCGACGCCGTCGAGTGGGCCCACCGGGCCGCCGAGCTGGGCGCGGGCGAGATCCTGCTCAACTCCATGGACGCGGACGGCACGAAGGACGGCTACGACCTGGAGATGATCGCCGCGGTCCGCAAGCACGTGACGGTCCCGGTGATCGCCTCGGGCGGCGCGGGCAGGCTGGCCGACTTCCCGCCGGCCATCGGGGCGGGCGCGGATGCGGTGCTGGCGGCGTCCGTCTTCCACTTCGGTGATCTGCGGATCGGCGAAGTGAAGCGGGCACTGCGGGAGGCGGGGCACCCCGTGCGTTAGCTCTCCGAGCCCCGGTCGCCCTGGGGGCGGCCGGGGCTTTCTCGTCCCCAAATGCGAAAGAGAAGTTGCGCAAAATAAGTTGTGCAACTTTTCTTGTTCATCTAACGTGGGGGCCATGCCAGACAAGAAGAGGGACCGCCGCATCAAGGACGTGGGCACGCTCAAGGCCCTCACGCATCCGTTGCGGGCGCAGTTGTACCGACTGCTGATCATTGCGCGGGCGGCGACGGCGTCCCAGCTCGCCGAGCAGGTCGACGAGGCCGTTGCGCTGGTCAGTTACCACCTGAGAAAACTGGCCGACCACGGGCTGATCGAGGAGGCCGAGCCGCAGAGCGGGGACGGGCGCGAGCGGTGGTGGCAGCCCGCCTCGGACGGCCTGAGCATCCGCGACGAGGACTTCCGGGACGCCCCCGAGAAGGCCGCCGCCCACACCGCGGCCAGCAGGCTCTTCTTCGAGCAACGCGCCGACATGTACCGGCGCTATCTCGACGAACGCGCCCACTGGAGCGACGCGTGGACGACGGCGTCCGACGACTCCGAGTGGCTGCTGCGGCTCACCTCGGACGAACTGGCTGAGCTGGCCAAGGAGATGGGTGCCCTGGTCCGTCGCTACGAAGAGCACGGCCGTGCGGCCGACGCCGCAGGCGACACCGAAGGCCGCGAGAACGTCGCGGTGCACACGTACGGCTTCCCCTTCCGCCTCTGAGAGGACCTCCCGCATGACCACCGCGCTCAACGGCACGGACACGGTCACCGCTCAACGGCCCGCCCACCGCGACGGCAACGTCCTGCGCTGGCTCGCCGCCTACACCTCGTCGATGGTCGGCGACACGGTCTACTACGTCGCCCTGTCCTGGGCCGCCGTACAGACGGGATCGCCCTCGCAAGCAGGCATGGTCATGGCGGCGAGCGCTGTGCCGCGCACTCTGCTGATGCTGGTCGGGGGAGTGATCGCCGACCGGTTCGGGCCGCGGAAGGTCGTCATCGGCAGCGACGCGGTGCGCTGCGCGGCCGTGCTGGCCGTGGCCGCCCTGCTGTTCGTGACCAGCCTCGGTCTGTGGCCGCTCGCCGTGCTCGCCGTGGTCTTCGGCACCGTCGACGCCGTGTTCATGCCCGCCGTGGGCGCCCTGCCACCGCGCATCACCAGCCGGGGCCAGCTCACCCGCGTCCAGGGCATGCGCGGGCTCGCGATCCGCTTCGGTTACGTCGTCGGCGCGCCGCTCGGCGGCCTGGGCGCGGCGATGGGCGGTGCGGCCGCCGCGTTCGGGCTGGCCGGGCTGCTGATCGCGGTGTCGATACCGCTCCTGATCTCCGTACGCATACGGGAGCTGCCTCCGGACGACGCGGTCGGTACACGGCGCACCGCCTGGCGGGACCTGCGCGATGGGCTGGACTACATCCGCCGCCATCGTGTCCTCGCCCCGCTGACGCTGGCCATCGCCCTTGGTGACCTCGGCTTCGTCGGCCCGCTCAACGTCGGCGTGACCTTGCTGGCCGACGAGCGCGGATGGGGCGCCCTGGGCATGGGCTGGGTGGTCGCCGGGTTCGGTGTCGGCGCGGGGGCCGCCTCGCTGCTGCTGGCGGTGCGGGGGCGCCTGCCGCACGCCGGGCACGTCGTCGCCTACACAGTCCTCGCGGGAAGCATGGCCATCGGCGCCCTGGCCCGTGTCCCGGACGTCGTCGCGGCCGTCGGAGTGGCTCTGCTCATCGGCCTGCTCGCCGGGCTCAGCGGGGCCCTGTGCAATGCCCTGTCGCAGACCCAGGCCGACCCGGCCCACCTCGGCCGGGTCACCTCGGTCACCGGAACGGTCAGCCTCGGCATCGCCCCGCTGACCATGCCGCTGTTCGCCGCGACGGCCGGCGCGTGGGGCACCGGTACGGTCTTCGTCGTCAGCGCGGCCGTGTGCGGGCTCGGCGGAGTCGTCGCCCTGTGCGTCCCCGCCCTGCGCCGCGCCGAACTGCCCCGCTGACCCGGGTCCCTAGATCCCCAGCTGCTTCGCCTCGTGCAGCTTCGCGACCGCGTCCTTGTCGCCGTCCAGCTCGACCTTGGCGGCGTTCTGCCGGCCGTAGGAGAACAGCAGCAGCTCCGAGGGCTCGCCGGTCACCGTCACCACGGGGGTGCCGCGGTGGGCGACCGCCGTCTGGCCGTCCGGGCGGCGCAGTACCAGGCCCGTCGGGGCGCTGCGGCCCATCAGGCGGGCCGAGCGTTCGAGGCGGGACCACAGGGTGTCCTGGAAGACCTGGTCCAGCTCGCGGGGCGTCCAGTCCGGCTGCGCGCGGCGGACGTCCTCCGTGTGGACGTAGAACTCGACGGTGTTCGACAGCTCGTCGACCTGCTTGAGCTGGAACGGCGAGAACCGCGGTGGGCCGGTGCGGATGAGCTGGATCAGCTCCTCGTACGGCTTGGCGGTGAACTCCGCCATCACCCGCTCCAGTCGCGGCGCGAGCTGCTTGATCAGGATGCCGCCGGCGGCATCGGGGCGGCGCTCGCGCACCACCACGTGCGCGGCGAGGTCACGGGTCCGCCAGCCCTCGCAGAGGGTCGGGGCGTCCGGGCCCTCGGCCTCCAACAGGTCGGCCAGGAGAAGTCGTTCACGCTTGGCGAAAGTCGACATGCAGGCCAGCCTACGTCCGCCCCGAGGGTCCGCCCAGTGGACACCACCCCGTCACTGTCAGTGGTGCGCGGCACAATGGCCCCTATGACCAGCACGCCGTCCCCCAGCAGCCTCCACCCGGAGATCGCCGCGCGCCTCAAGCGCAGCGCCGACGGGCTCGTCCCCGCCATCGCCCAGCAGTACGACACCGGTGAGGTGCTCATGCTCGGCTGGATGGACGACGAGGCGCTGCACCGCACCCTCACCACCGGCCGCTGCACGTACTGGTCGCGCAGCCGCCAGGAGTACTGGGTGAAGGGCGACACCTCCGGCCACTTCCAGTGGGTGAAGTCGGTCGCCCTCGACTGCGACGCCGACACCGTGCTGGTCAAGGTCGACCAGGTCGGCGCCGCCTGCCACACCGGCGCGCGCACCTGCTTCGACGCCGACGTGCTCCTCAAGGACGGCGAGGGCGCCGATTCCGGCGTACCGGCCTCGGATCAGTAAGGTCAGCCGCCATGGACCTCGAGACCTTCCGCAAGCTGGCCACCGACCGGCGCGTCATCCCGGTCACGCGCAAGCTCCTCGCCGACGGCGACACGCCGGTCGCGCTCTACCGCAAGCTCGCCGCCGAGCGCCCCGGCACCTTCCTGCTGGAGTCCGCGGAGAACGGCCGCTCCTGGTCCCGCTACTCCTTCGTCGGCGTGCGATCAGCAGCGACTCTGACTGCTCGTGACGGGCAGGCCCACTGGCTCGGCGCCCCGCCCGTCGGTGTCCCCACGGACGGGGACCCGCTCGCCGCCCTGCGTGCCACCATCGAGGCCCTGCACACCCCGCACCAGGAGGGCATGCCCCCCTTCACCGGCGGCATGGTCGGCTATCTCGGCTACGACATCGTGCGCCGCCTGGAGAAGATCGGCCCGGGGGAGCGGGACGACCTCCGGCTGCCCGAGCTCACCATGCTGCTCACCAGCGACCTCGCCGTCATGGACCACTGGGAGGGCTCGGTCCTGCTGATCGCCAACGCGATCAACCACAACGACCTCGACACGGGCGTCGACGAGGCCTACGCGGACGCCGTCGCCCGCCTCGACGCCATGGAGGCCGATCTCTCGCACGCGGTCGCCCAACCGCCCGCCGTGCTCCCGCCCTCCGAGCTGCCCGAGTACACGGCCCTGTGGGGCGGCCCCGACTTCCAGGTGGCCGTCGAGGACATCAAGGAGCGCATCAGGGCCGGGGAGGCCTTCCAGGTCGTCCCCTCGCAGCGCTTCGAAACGCCGTGCACAGCAAGCGCGTTGGACGTCTACCGCGTGCTGCGGGCGACCAATCCCTCGCCGTACATGTACCTGTTCCGCTTCGACGGCTTCGACGTCGTGGGCTCTTCCCCCGAAGCCCTGGTCAAGGTCGAGGACGGGCACGCGATGGTCCACCCCATCGCCGGGACGCGGCACCGCGGGGCCACGCCGCAGGAGGACCAGGCCCTCGCCGACGAGCTGCTCGCCGACCCGAAGGAGCGCGCGGAGCACCTCATGCTCGTCGACCTGGGGCGCAACGACCTCGGACGGGTCTGCGAGCCGGGCTCCGTCGAAGTCGTCGACTTCATGTCCGTCGAGCGGTACTCGCACGTGATGCACATCGTCTCCACGGTCACCGGCAAGGTCGCCGAGGGCCGCACCGCCTTCGACGTCCTGACCGCCTGCTTCCCGGCCGGCACCCTTTCCGGTGCCCCCAAGCCCCGGGCGATGCAGATCATCGACGAACTCGAGCCGTCCCGGCGCGGCTTGTACGGCGGCTGCGTCGGCTACCTCGACTTCGCGGGAGACTCCGACACCGCCATCGCCATCCGCACGGCCCTGCTGCGGGGCGGCACGGCATACGTCCAGGCGGGCGCCGGCATCGTCGCCGACTCCGACCCGGTCGCCGAGGACCAGGAGTGCCGCAACAAGGCGGCGGCCGTGCTCCGGGCGGTCCACACGGCCAACCGGCTGGGCAAGTAGGACCCTTCCGGCGACAAGTGGGGCGCTTCTCACGTGAACCCGGGTGACGGTTCGCCCGGGGTTCGGGCGATAGTGGAGTACGTGACTGCTGCTCCTCATCCCCGTTCCGAAGCCGACGGACCCGCACGGTCCGGTCGCCGGAGTCTCGCCCTTGCCCTGCTGTGCGGTGCGCTCGGCGCGGCCCTGGCGTTGCTGGCCACCCGTCAGCGCTGGTCGGAGGGGACCGCGACGGTGGCCGGCGGCGCCTTCCCCCTGACCGCCAAGGGCAGCGACGTCACGGGCGTACCGGCGGCACTCGCCATAGTGGGCCTCGCCGCGCTCGTCGCCGTCTTCGCCGTCCGCAAGGCGGGCCGCCTGCTGGTCTCGGCCCTGCTCGCGCTCTCGGGCGCCGGCACCATCGCCGCGGCCCTGCTGGGCGTCTCCGACAGCTCCGCGCTCGACGAGAAGGCCGCGCAGGCCGCCGGCGACACCTCGGCCACCGTGGACGGCCTCTCCCACACCGCCTGGCCGTACGTCGCGGCCGTGGGCGGCGCCCTGCTTCTCGTCGCAGGCCTGCTCGCCCTGCGCTACGGCCGGAACTGGCCCGCGATGTCCGGCCGCTACGAGCGCGACGGCGCCCCGAAGCCCCGCCGCAGGGCCCCGACCGTGGACCCCGACCGCCCCGAGGACCTCTGGAAGGCACTCGACCGCGGCGAGGACCCCACGGGCGCGTAAGCCCGCTCTCCCGCCGCCACGCGCAAGGAGCCACCCCCGAGCAGCGCACGCGTGCGCGTGCGGGACAATGTCCGTTGAGCGTCCGGCTCAGACACGTACACAGCAACGAGGAGCAAGTCATGGCGGGCAGCAGCCACGGTCACACCCCGGCCGCCTGGACCGGTGTCACGATCGCCTTCATCGGTTTCTGCGTCTCGGGTGCCTTCATGGTGATGGCCGAGCCCGTGGGCTTCTGGGCCGGCATGGCGATCGTGGTCGTCGGCGGCATCGTCGGCTGGATCATGAGCGCGATGGGCATGGGCCAGCCGAAGGACGCGCACGAGACGTTCCAGGACGCGCTCGAGCAGAGCCAGGCGGCCGTGAGCGCGAAGAGCTGACTCACACACGACTGCTGACTGAGGGGCGATCCGGCACCGGGTCGCCCCTCAGGCGTGCGTGGCGCCCGCCCGGGGGGACAATGCGAGACGTGAACGCCGAGAGCCAGCCCGCGACACCGTCCGGCACCGAATCCACGGCACTGGCGCGGCTCGCCGTCCCCGCCGGGGTGCTGGCGGCCGTCGCCGGTGCCTTCGCGTACGTGGGAACGGTCGACCCGTACCAGCCCGGCCACTACCCCGTCTGCCCCCTCTACCGGCTCACCGGCATCTACTGCCCCGGCTGCGGCGGCCTGCGCAGCGCGCACTCCTTCATCCACGGGGACTTCCTCGCGGCACTCCAGGACAACGCCCTCGCCGTCGTGGGCTATCTGGGCTTCGCCGTGCTGTGGACCGTATGGGTGGTGCACGCGGTGCGCGGACGGCGCGTGCGCATCGAGCTCGGGAGCCGGCAGCTGTGGGTGCTCGGGACGTTGTCGCTGGTCTTCACGGTTGTCCGGAACCTGCCGTTCGGTGGCTGGCTGCATCCTTGATCAATGGGCGAATGTCCAGGTACTGGGACCGGCGTCAACCGGATGTGAGGCCTACCCCTCCCTGCGGATACCATCGCAGTGACCATCTGTTTTTCCCTCGGGTCAGCTTGGCTCAACAGCTTGAACAGTCAACCGTCTGGAAGGGGGCCGCTCGCGTGAGTGTGCTCGACGAGATCATCGACGGAGTCCGTGCCGACCTCGCGGAGCGGCAGGCGCGCGTCAGCCTCGACGAGCTCAAGGAGCGCGCGGCGAAGGCTCCCGCGGCCAAGGACGGCCTGGCCGCCCTGCGCGGCGACGGTGTGAAGGTCATCTGCGAGGTCAAGCGCTCCAGCCCCTCCAAGGGCGCCCTGGCCGCGATCGCCGACCCGGCCGGCCTCGCCGCGGACTACGAGGCGGGCGGCGCCGCCGTCATCTCCGTCCTGACCGAGCAGCGCCGCTTCGGCGGCTCGCTGGCCGACCTGGAGGCGGTCCGCGCCCGCGTGGACATCCCGGTCCTGCGCAAGGACTTCATCGTCACCTCGTACCAGTTGTGGGAGGCCCGCGCGTACGGCGCCGACCTCGTCCTCCTGATCGTCGCGGCCCTCGACCAGCCCGCCCTCGAGTCACTCGTCGAGCGTGCCGTCTCCATCGGCCTCACTCCGCTCGTCGAGGTCCACGACGAGGACGAGGTCGAGCGCGCGGTGGACGCGGGCGCCAAGGTCATCGGCATCAACGCCCGCAACCTGAAGACCCTCGAGGTCGACCGCGGCACCTTCGAGCGCGTCGCCCCCGAGATCCCCGAGGGCATCGTCAAGATCGCCGAGTCCGGCGTCCGCGGTCCCCACGACCTCATCGCCTACGCCAACGCCGGCGCCGACGCGGTCCTGGTCGGCGAGTCCCTGGTGACGGGCAAGGACCCGAAGTCCGCGGTCTCGGACCTGGTCGCGGCGGGCGAACACCCGGCACTGCGGCACGGCCGCAGCTGATCACCCGCTAGGCTTACCCCGATGACTCTCACCGTGACCACCGTGGACCGGCACTCCCGCCTCGCGCGCGGCTGCCGGCCCCGTGGCTGCCGCGCGCCCGCACGCAGGGTGCACGGCCGCAGGGTCAGGTATGTCATCGGCGACGAACCGGGACAGGTCAACGGTCGGCGATGGCAGCGGCTTGTCAGGGGCGCGGGGCTCTATTTGATTTGCGGCTACCGCCGCGCGGGCGCGACCAGCCACTGACGGCCTGAAGTCGACCGGCAAATCCCTGCCCCCACGGCGATTAGTGTCTTCATTCACGCACTCACCGTGAGGTTTCCGCATGCCCAGCGAGTTCTTCATCCCCGACCCGGAGGGTCAAATCCCAAGTGCCGAAGGCTACTTCGGCGCATTCGGCGGCAAGTTCATCCCGGAGGCCCTCGTCGCCGCCGTCGACGAGGTGGCCGTCGAGTACGACAAGGCCAAGCACGACCCCGAGTTCGCCCGCGAACTCGACGACCTGCTGGTCCACTACACCGGCCGCCCCAGCTCCCTCACCGAGGTGCCCCGGTTCGCCGAGCACGCCGGCGGCGCGAGGATCTTCCTGAAGCGGGAAGACCTCAACCACACCGGATCCCACAAGATCAACAACGTGCTCGGCCAGGCCCTGCTCACCAAGCGCATGGGCAAGACCCGCGTCATCGCCGAGACCGGCGCCGGCCAGCACGGCGTCGCGACGGCGACGGCCTGCGCACTGTTCGGCCTCGAGTGCACGATCTACATGGGTGAGATCGACACCAAGCGCCAGGCCCTGAACGTGGCCCGGATGCGCATGCTCGGTGCCGAGGTCGTCGCGGTGAAGTCCGGCAGCCGTACGCTCAAGGACGCCATCAACGAGGCCTTCCGCGACTGGGTGGCCAACGTCGACCACACCCACTACCTCTTCGGTACTGTGGCCGGCCCGCACCCCTTCCCGGCCATGGTCCGCGACTTCCACCGCGTGATCGGCGTCGAGGCCCGCCGGCAGCTTCTGGAGCAGGCCGGACGCCTGCCCGACGCCGCCGTCGCCTGCGTCGGCGGCGGCTCCAACGCCATCGGTCTCTTCCACGCCTTCATCCCGGACGCGAGCGTCCGCCTCATCGGCTGCGAGCCCGCGGGCCACGGCGTCGAGACGGGCGAGCACGCAGCCACGCTGACCGCGGGCGAGCCCGGCATCCTGCACGGCTCCCGCTCCTACGTCCTGCAGGACGAGGAGGGCCAGATCACCGAGCCGTACTCGATCTCGGCCGGTCTGGACTACCCGGGCATCGGGCCCGAGCACTCCTACCTGAAGGACTCCGGCCGCGGTGAGTACCGCGCGGTCACCGACGACGCGGCGATGCAGGCCCTGCGTCTGCTCTCGCGCACCGAGGGGATCATCCCGGCCATCGAGAGCGCGCACGCGCTGGCCGGCGCCCTGGAGGTCGGCAAGGAGCTGGGCAAGGACGGCCTGATCGTCGTCAACCTGTCCGGCCGCGGCGACAAGGACATGGACACGGCAGCCCGTTACTTCGGCCTGTACGACACCGACGCCGAGGTCGCGGCCAACGAAGCCGACATCGCGGAGATCGAGGGGGACGCCAAGTGAGCGGCGCTGTATTGAACAGTAAAAAGGGCCAGCTGTTGACGGACACCCTCGCCGCCGCCAAGGCCGAGGGCCGTTCCGCGCTCATCGCCTACCTCCCGGCCGGGTTCCCGACCGTGGACGGCGGCATCGAGGCGATCAAGGCCGTCTTCGACGGCGGTGCGGACGTCGTCGAGGTCGGGCTGCCACACAGCGACCCCGTCCTCGACGGCCCCGTCATCCAGACCGCGGACGACATCGCCCTGCGCGGCGGAGTCAAGATCGCCGACGTCATGCGTACGGTCCGTGAGGCGCACACGGCCACCGGGAAGCCGGTGCTCGTGATGACGTACTGGAACCCGATCGACCGCTACGGCGTCGAGCGCTTCACCGCCGAGCTCGCCGAGGCCGGTGGCGCGGGCTGCATCCTGCCCGACCTGCCGGTGCAGGAGTCGGCCCTGTGGAGGGAGCACGCCGAGAAGCACGGGCTCGCCACGGTCTTCGTGGTCGCGCCCAGCAGCAAGGACGCGCGGCTCGCGCAGATCACCGCGGCGGGCAGCGGGTTCGTGTACGCCGCCTCGCTGATGGGCGTCACCGGCACCCGGGAGTCGGTGGGCGCGCAGGCCCAGGACCTGGTGGAGCGCACCCGCGCCACCGGCTCCGACCTGCCCGTCTGCGTCGGGCTCGGGGTTTCCAACGCCCAGCAGGCCGCCGAGGTGGCCGGCTTCGCCGACGGCGTGATCGTCGGCTCGGCCTTCGTCAAGCGGATGCTGGACGCGCCGGACGACGCGGCAGGCGTCGAGGCCGTCCGCTCACTCGCCGGCGAGCTCGCCAAGGGCGTGCGCGGACAGGCGTAACCGAGCAGTTCATTGCATGCAGGTCCGCTCATTTCAGGTGGGTCCTCCGAACGGGTGGATCTGGGGCCGGGGAGGCGCATTGCGCCTCCCCGGCTTCGTTCTGGGGGTGTGAGCGAGAAGAACCGTGACGGAAAGCGCACCGCCCGGGAGCGGCTGGCGGTCGAGCGTGAGAAGCAGAAGGCTGCGGAGAAGCGACGGCGGACGCTGATTGTGGGCGCGAGCGTCGTCTGCGTCCTGGGCCTCGCGGCGGTGATCGGGGTGGTCGCCGCCAATGCGGGCAAGGACAAGGACAAGAGCTCGGGCCCGGTCGTGGCGCCTTCCGGGGCGCAGGGCAAGGACGGCCTCGCGATTGCCGTGGGCAAGGACGGCGCCAAGCCGACGCTCACGATCTGGGAGGACTTCCGCTGTCCGGCCTGCCAGTCCTTCGAGACGGTGTACCGCCCGACGCTCCATGAGCTGACCGACTCCGGCAAGCTCAGAATCGAATACCACCTGGTCCGGCTCATCGACGGCAACCTCGGAGGCACCGGCTCGCTGCGCGCGGGCAACGCTGCCGCCTGTGCGCAGAACGCCGGGAAGTTCCGCGACTACCACGACGTGCTTTACGAGAACCAGCCCAAGGAGACCGTCGACACCTTCGCGAACAACGCCAAGCTGATCGACCTGGCGGGCAAAGTGGGAGGCCTGGGCACCGCGGCCTTCCGCAAGTGCGTCGACGACGGCAAGCACGACAGCTGGGTCGACAAGTCGAACGCCGCCTTCAAGGCCGGCCGTTTCAGCGGGACACCGACCGTGCTGCTCGACGGCAAGAACATCTACCAGGACCAGACGATGACGCCCGCGAAGCTGAAGCAGATGGTGCTGGCGGCCAACAAGGGGTAAGAGTTTCACGCCCGCCTGTTATGGACCCGTAGCCGGGCTGCCTGCCGTCGTCCGGGCCGGGCACGGTAGCGTCGACCCTGCCATGGAAGAACTTGCCTACATTCCGAGCCCGTCGCGCGGGGTGCTGTACCTCGGCCCCATCCCGCTGCGCGGCTACGCGTTCTGCATCATCATCGGCGTCTTCGTCGCGGTCTGGCTCGGCAACAGGCGCTGGATCGCCCGCGGCGGGCGGGCCGGCACGGTGGCCGACATCGCTGTCTGGGCGGTGCCCTTCGGCCTGGTCGGCGGTCGCCTCTACCACGTGATCACGGACTACGAGCTGTACTTCAGCAAGGGCCGTGACTGGGTGGACGCCTTCAAGGTGTGGGAGGGCGGCCTCGGCATCTGGGGCGCGATCGCGCTCGGCGCGGTCGGCGCGTGGATCGGCTGTCGGCGCCGGGGCATCCCGCTGCCCGCCTACGCCGACGCCATTGCCCCCGGCATCGCCTTCGCACAGGCCATCGGCCGCTGGGGCAACTGGTTCAACCAGGAGCTGTACGGCAAGGAGACCCACCTTCCCTGGGCGCTGCACATCACGTCCTCGGCGGACGGCCGTGTGCCCGGGTACTACCACCCGACGTTCCTCTACGAGTCCCTGTGGTGCATCGGCGTCGCGCTGCTCGTGATCTGGGCGGACCGCCGCTTCACGCTGGGACACGGGCGGGCGTTCGCGCTGTATGTCGCCGCGTACTGCGTGGGCCGGGCGTGGATCGAGTACATGCGCGTCGACGACGCCCACCACATCCTGGGCCTGCGGCTCAACGACTGGACCGCGCTGATCGTGTTCCTGCTCGCGGTGACCTACATCGTGGTGTCGGCGAAGAAGCGGCCCGGCAGGGAAGAAGTGGTCGAGCCGGGTGCCGCGGAGGAAGCGGCCGAGGCCGACAGCGAGGACGCCGTGTCCCTCGACAAGGACGAGGCGGACTCCTCGGCGGCGAAGCCGGATGCGGAGGGCTCCGCATCGGAATCCGAAGAACCCGCGGACGCCGAGAACGAGGCGGTGGACGGCGCGAAGAACAGCGCGAAGGACAGCGCCGAGTCGGCCAAGAAGAGCTGACTGTTCGGCAGTACGTCGACGAGGGCGCCCGGGCCACGAGGTCCGGGCGCCCTCGTCTTCAGTTCCGCCGTGCGAGTGACAGCGTGCGGTGCGCTGCCGCCACCACCGCCGCGTCGATGAATTTTCCGTCCGGCAGGGCCTGGGCGCCCTGCTGGTTCATCGCCGCCTTGACGATCGTCTCGGCCTCCTCGACCTCCCGCTCGGTGGGGAGGTAGGCCCGTTCGATGATGGGGAGCTGGCGGGGGTGGATGGCCGCGCGGCCCAGGAAGCCGAGGGTGCGGCCGTGGGCGCAGGAGGCCGCCAGGCCCTCCAGGTCGCGGATGTCCGGGTGGACCGACTGCGGCGACGGGGGCAGGCCCGCCGCCCGGGCGGCGACGACGATCCGGGAGCGGCACCAGTCGAGGCCGGCGTCCTCGCGTACCCCCAGGTCGGCCCGTAGATCCGCTTCGCCGAGGGCGATGCCGCGCAGGGCGGGGTGGGCGGAGGCGATGGCGTGGGCGTGCTCGACGGCCAGGGCGGATTCCAGGAGGGCGTACAGAGCGGGTGCGCGAACGGCGGGTGTGGAGCGTTCCGCGGTGCGGACGATCTGCTCGGGAGAGGTGACCTTCGGCAGGCGCAGGCCCGAGAGGCCGGGCCGGTCGGCCACCGCCTCCAGGTCGCGGGGCGCCAGCGGACCGTCCAGGGGGTTCACGCGGACGTGGACCGGGACCGGCTGCGGGGCGGAGAGGAGTTCGGCGGTGGCCGCGCGGGCGTACTCCTTGCGGTCCGGGGCGACCGCGTCCTCCAGGTCGATGACGACGACGTCGGCGCCGGCGGTCAGGGCCTTGGCGACCACGTGCGGGCGATCGCCCGGTGCGTAGAGCCAGGTGAGCGGGGGCGCGGTCATACGGCGCCCTCCTCGTGCAGGGTTGTCAGTTCGGCTGGGGTGAGGCCGAGACTGGTCAGTACCGTCTGTGTGTCGGCGCCGTGTGGGCGGCCCGCCCAGTGGATCGTGCCTGGGGTGGCCGAGAGGCGGAAGAGGACGTTCTGCATGCGCAGCGGGCCCAAGTCGGGGTCGTCGAGGGTGGTGATCGTGTCCAGGGCCGCGTACTGCGGGTCGGTCATCACGTCCCGTACGTCCTGGATGGGCGCGACCGCGGCCTCGGCCTTCTCGAAGGCCGCGAGGACCTCGTCGCGGGTGCGCGCGGCGATCCAGCTGCCGACCGCCTCGTCCAGGACGTCGGCATGCCGGGCGCGGTCGGCGCCCGTCGCGAACCACGGCTCGTCGATCAGCTCCGGGCGGCCCACCAGGCACATGACGCGTTCCGCGATCGACTGGGCGGAGGTCGAGACGGCGACCCAGGTGCCGTCGCCGGTGAGGTACGTGCCGCGCGGGGCGTTGTTGGCGGACCGGTTGCCGGTGCGCTGCTGCACGTATCCCAGCTGGTCGTACCAGGTCGGCTGGGGACCCAGGACGGTCAGGATCGGCTCGATGATCGCCATGTCGACGACCTGGCCCTCGCCGGTGCGGTCGCGGGCGGACAGCGCGGTCATCACGGCATAGGCGGTGGCCAGGCCGGCGATGGAGTCGGCGAGGCCGAAGGGCGGCAGCGTCGGGGGTGCGTCCGGTTCGCCGGTGATCGCGGCGAAGCCGCTCATGGCCTCGGCGAGAGTGCCGAATCCGGGGCGGTGCGCATAGGGGCCGAACTGACCGAAGGCGGTGACCCTGGTGAGGATCAGACGGGGGTTGGCGGCGGACAGCTCCGCCCAGCCCAGGTCCCATTTCTCCAGCGTGCCGGGGCGGAAGTTCTCGATGACGACGTCCGCGGTGGCGGCCAGGCGGAGAAGGGTGGAGCGGCCGCCCGGCTTGGAGAGGTCGAGGGTGATGGTCTGTTTGTTGCGGCCGAGGACCTTCCACCAGAGGCCGACGCCGTCCTTGGAGGGGCCGTGGCCGCGGGAGGGGTCCGGCTTCGTGGGGTGCTCCACCTTGATGACCTCCGCGCCGAAGTCGCCGAGCATCGTGGCGGCGAGCGGGCCGGCGAAGAGGGTGGCGAGGTCGAGGACGCGCAGGCCGGTGAGCGGGGCTTCGTTCATGACGCGAACTGCGCTTCGATCTCCGGGCGGCAGGGCATCGACGCCGACGCGCCCGGCCGCTGGACGGAGAGTGCCGCGGCCGCTCCCGCCCAGGCCAGCGCGGACCGCATCCGCCGCCCTTCGGTGAGCGCCACGGCGAGGGCGCCGACGAACGTGTCGCCCGCGCCTGTCGAGTCCACGGCGGTGACCTGCGGCGCGGGCACGACGAGCGGGTCGGCGCCGCGGGCCACGTACAGACTGCCCGCCGAGCCGAGGGTGACGACCACTTCCGGCACCTGGTCGAGCAGGGCCGTGGCCGCGTCGGCCGGGTCGGTGCGGCCGGTGAGGGTGGTCGCCTCGTGTTCGTTGGGGACCAACAGGTCGGTGGCGGCGAGGAGTTCGGGCGGGAGCGGCTGGGCGGGGGCCGGGGTGAGGATCGTACGGATGCCGTGGGCGCGGGCGGCTCGCGCACCAGCCAGCACTGCGGCCAGGGGGATCTCCAGTTGGAGGAGGAGGGCGTCGGCGGAGGCGATGAGGCCGTCGTCGCCGGGGACGAGGTGGTCGACGGTGCCGTTGGCGCCGGGGATCACGACGATCGAGTTGCCGCCTTTGTCGTCGACGACGATGTGGGCGGTGCCTGAGGGACCCTCGACGGTGCGGAGGAGGTCGGTGTCGACGCCCGAGTGCTCGAGGGTGGAGCGGAGGCGGGTGCCGAAGACGTCGTTTCCGACCGCGCCGATCATCGAGACGGTGGCGCCCGCGCGGGCCGCCGCGATCGCCTGGTTGGCGCCCTTGCCGCCGGGGATCGTACGGAACTCCCGTCCCGTCACGGTCTCTCCGCGCTGCGGGGCCTTCTCGACGTAGGTGACGAGGTCCATGTTCGTGCTGCCCAGTACGACGATGTGGGTCATGGGCGGGATGCCTCCCGGTGGGTGAGGTGGGCCAGGGTGTCGAAGCCGATGCCGTTGAAGTCGCCGACGGAGGTGGCCAGTCGGTTCTTGAGGGGGGTGGTCCAGCGGTCGGGGAGGGCAAGGGGGGTGCCGGTGAGGAGGGCGGCGATGCTGCCTGCTGTGGCGCCGTTGGAGTCGGTGTCCCAACCGCCCGACACGGCACGGCAGATGGAGCCGGTGAAGTCGCCGTTCGCGTGGGTGAGGGCGGCGGCGATGAGGGCCGTGTTGGGGATGGCGTGGACCCAGTGGTGGGTGGCGGCGTGGGTGGCGTGGAGCTCGTCCACGACGGTGTCGAAGTCGGTGTGTTTCTCGGCGAGTTGGATGGCGTGGCCGACGGCCTGGGCCAGGCGGGAGCGGGGCGGGATGACCGTGAGGCCGGTGCGGAGGCAGGCGTGGATGTCGTGGGTGGCGGCGGCTGCCTGCGCGATGGTGGCCGCCGTGAACATCGCCGCGTAGACGCCGTTGGCGGTGTGGGTGAGGGTGGCGTCGCGGTGGGCCTGTTCCGCTGCGGCGGCCGGGTTGCCGGGGTTGGTCCAGCCGTGCACGTCGGCTCGGATGAGGGCGCCGATCCATTCGCGGAAGGGGTTGCGGTGGCGGGCCGTGTGGGGTGGCTCCAGGCCGAGGAGGAGGTTGCGGTAGGCGATGCGTTCGGCGGTGAAGGTGCGGCCGGCCGGGAGTTCTGTGAGCCAGAGCTCGGCTACGTCGGTGGGGGTGAAGTGTTTGCCGTGGCGCCTGAGCAGGAGGAGGTTGAGGAGGGGGTAGTTGAGGTCGTCGTCCTCGGGCATGCCGTCGATGTTCTCGGCGAGGGAGGTTGGTGCCGAGCGGCGGTTCCAGGGGTGTGTGGTGAGGAGTTCTGTGGGGACGCCCCTGGCCGTGAAGTAGGTGTTCAGGGGCCAGTTGCCGGTGGATTTGGCCAGTTGGCGGATGGCTTCGAGGGGGAGTTTTTCTACGGGTTTGCCGAGGAGGCAGCCGACGGCTCTGCCTAGCCAGGCGGCTTCCAGGTGCAGGTGCGTGGGGGTGGCTGTGGGGGCGGGATCGCTGGCCCGCGCTTGCGGGGTGCCGCCTCTCTTTGGGTCGGGTGCCGCCCCAAGCGGCACGACTGCCCGCAGGCTGGGCCAGGCTGGGCACAGGGATTTGATCCTTGCCAGGTCCGTGGGTTCGGCGTCCTGCAACTTGCTTGGCAGGTCTGCCAGTTCGTCCAGCAGGTCCTTTGCCAGCAGCCGTAGGTAACGCGACGCCGGTTGTGGTGATGCGCCCGCCCGCAGAGGGGCCTCTGTACCGCCCGCCGCCCTCCACCTCGCCGCGATCGCCGACGGTTCGCGGCCGTCCAGGGCCGCCTGGCGCAGTTCGTGGCCGATCAGGTCCTCCGGCTGGACCCAGGTCAGTCGGAGCAACGTGGGCCTCCGATGTTCATGAAGGCCGACTCGTGGGTCCTGCGGCGGTGTACGTCCCGTTCGAAGATCTCGCGGGTTACGGCGGTGAGGGTCGTCGCCGGTTGCCACAGGTCCAGACGGCTTGCCTCCGCCACCTGCTTCGACCAGTCCTCCGGGACCGGGGAACCCAGGGCCCCGGCGAGCGCGCCGGTCATCGTCGCGATGGAGTCGCAGTCGCGGCCGTAGTTCACCGCGCCCAGGACCGCGTGGCGGTAGTCGCCGCGGGACACCAGCAACATGCCCAGGGCGACGGGGAGTTCCTCGATCGAATGGAGACGGGACGGGCGGCGGGCCCCGAGAGACGGGGCGCGGTAGTCCGGGCCCACCGTGTCGTAGGGGGCGACTGCTTCCCGTAGCGGAATCAGGGCCGATTCGAAGTCCGTGTGGTGGGACGCCGCTTCGCAGACCTTCTCGATCGCCGTACGGGTGCCGTCCTTCGCGAGGGAGAGGGCCGTGGTGACGATCGACTCCGGGGTTGCCCCGGGGGTGGTCGCCGCGGCCACCGCCGCCGCGAAGACGCCTGCCGCCTCGCGGCCGTACGACGACTGGTGGGCGCCCGCGATGTCGATCGCCTCGGTGTAGGCGGCCGTGGGGTTGGCCGCGTTCACCAGGCCCACCGGGGCCATGTACATCGCCGCACCGCAGTTGACGATGTTGCCGACGCCGGCCTCGCGGGGGTCGGCATGGCCGTAGTGGAGGCGGGCCACCAGCCATTTCTCCGCGAGGAAGATGCGGTGCAGGGGGAGGGCTTCCTGCTCCAGCTCCGGGATCCAGCGTGGGGTCGTCATCAGGTCGGGGACCAGGTGGTCCGCGATCGCGTAGGCGTCGAGGTGGTCGCGGACCTGGGCGTAGACCCGGATCAGGGCGTGCGTCATCAAGGTGTCGTCGGTGACGTGGCCGTCGCCCTTGTGGTACGGCGCGATGGGCCGGGCCGTGCGCCAGGCCTCGCCGTTCCAGGGGCCGACGATGCCGTGGACGCGGCCGCTGTGGCGTTCGAGGATCTGGTCGGGGGAGTAGCCCTCGACGGGGCCGCCGAGGGCGTCGCCCACCGCCGCGCCCACGAGGGCCCCGGTGATCCGGTCCTCGAGGCTGGTTTTGGGGTTTTTGGGCCTCATGGCCCGAATCATCCTCCTGGTGGGGCCGGTTGTGTGGCTTCCAGGAGTTCGGCGAGTTCCACCAGGTCGGTGCCGGTGAGGCGGGGGAGAGCGCAGCCGGAGAGGGTGCGGCAGGCCTCCCGCCAGGACGGCGGGATCGACGCGCCGCCGCCCAGCGCTCCGGTGAGGGCGCCCGCCAGGGCGGGGGCGGAGTCGGCGACCCGGGAGAGGCAGGCCGCGGCCGGTACCGCTTCGGCGATACGGCCGTGCGACGCGGCGGTCAGGGCCAGGGCCACCGGGACCGTTTCGGCTGCGGCGATGCCGTAGCTGTAGACGTGGTCGACGATCTGGTGTTCGAGGAGAGGGATCAGGGTGAAGGCGGTCTCGGCGTCGGCGGCCAGCTTGAGTGCGAGGCGGGCGTTGCGGCCGATCTCCGTGGTCTCGGGGAGTTCGGTGAGGGCCGCATTGACGCAGGTCTCGACGTCCGCGCCGGCCAGGGCCAGGGCGAGTGCCGCCGCCATGGCCCGGGCGCCGTGCACGCCGTCGCCGTCCTGGGTGTAGCGGGCGTCGAACTCGGCCAGGTCGGCGGCGAGTCGGGGGGCGCCGGGGTGGGCCACGGCGAGTACGCAGGCCCGTACGCAGGCCGCGTCGTCGAAGTAGTGGGGGTTGTCGTGGCCGGTGGCGGGCGGGCGCAGGCCGGTGGCGAGGTTGCCGAGGCCGGCGCGGACGGAGATGCGGGCGCGCAGGGGGAGGACGGCGGATTCCACCTCCGGGGCGCGGTTCGCTGCGGCGGCGACTTCGGCGGCGACGGCGTTCCAGGTGAGGTCGATGGCGGCGCGGGTGCGGCGGTCGCGGGGGAGGTCGCCGAGGGCGGTGTCGTCGCCGGCGCGCAGGAGTGCCTCTGCGGCGAAGGCCGCCCACTCGGCGTCGTCGGAGGGGCCCAGGCGGAGGGGCTCGGGGGGTTGGTTCAGGGCGATGGGGACGGGGAGGGTGGTGGTGGCGTTCTGTTCGGCGAAGGTGTCGAGTTCGCGGGTGAGACGGCGGGTCCAGTCGGGCATACGGGCGGCTCGGTGGCGGGCGGCGGGCCAGCCGGCGGCGTCGCCCGCGGCGAGGCCGAGCAGGAGCCCGACGGTTCTTCCGGCCCTGGCGGGCCCGTGCGGGAGCCTGGCGCCGGACGCCTGGGCGAGCCCCTGCGGGGGCCTGGCGCCGGACGCCTGGGCGAGCCCCTGCGGGGGCCGGGCGTCGCCGACCGCCTCGGCTTCGCCATCGGCGGGTTCGTTCCCACCCGCACCACCCGTGCGACTTTCGTCGTCGGGTGCGGGTGGCCCCTCCGGGAGGTGCCCGGTGTCGGCGGCCGCTGGTTCGGTCGGCTCTGCCTTTCCCTCGTCCCAGGGAGCGGGCGGGCTCATCGGGATGTCTCCGTCTCGTCGGTCGTGGCCAGGGTGAAGGCGGTCGGATCCGGCAGCGGGCAGGCCTCGCGTGCGAGCACGTCCGGGGCGGGTTCCCGCGCGGCCGCGCGCTCGACCGGCACCAGCAGGTCCGCCACCTCCAGCACGTGGTGGCCCGCCATGGCCGGCAGGCAGCTGCCCCGTGCCGGGCCGATTGCCGTTGCCCAGTCCGGTGGGATTGCCGAGACCCCGTGGGTGGCCCCGGCCAGTGCGCCCGCCACCGCTGCCGTCGTGTCCGCGTCCCGGCCCATGTTGACCGCCGTGAGGACCGCGTCACGGAAGTCGCCGTCCGCCGCCGCGTAGGCGCCGAAGGCCAGGGCGACCGCCTCGGGGGCCAGGTCGGTCCAGGGGTAGCCGCCGATGACGACCGCCGAGCGGACCGCCCGTTCGCCGCGGTGGGCCACCGCGACGGCCCGGCGCAGCGAGCGGGCCGTCCAGGAGTCGTCCGGGACGACGGCCAGTGCGGAGGCCACGACGGCGAACGTCGGTGCGCCCGCCATCGCCGCGGCCACGCCCGCCGCGACCGCCTGGCCGCCGTAGATGCCCTCGCCGTCGTGGCTCACCGAGCCGTCGATCGCCGCCAGCCGGGCCGCCTCGGCGGGGCGGCCCGCGGCGAAGACGCCGAAGGGGGCCGCGCGCATGGCCAGGCCGTCGCTCCAGGCGTGGCGGTGCTGCGCCGAGATGGGGGCGGCGAGGCCGCGGCGGAGGTTCTCCAGGGTGCCGCGTTCGCTGAAGCCCGCGCCCCGGAAGGGACCTTCGTCGCGGTCCGCGATCCACTTGTGCCAGGCCGCGTCCACGTGCGCCGGGGTGAGTGCCGAGCCGTGCCGGGCCAGCAGCAGGCCGGAGAAGATCGCGTACTCGGTGTCGTCCGTGCCCGCCGGCTTGTCGGTCACGTAACCCGTGATGCGGCCCCAGCGGGCGCGGATCTCCGACGGCTTCAGGTTCTCCGCCGGAGCCCCCAGGGCGTCGCCGACGGCCAGGCCCAGCAGCGCGCCCCGGGCCCGCTCGCGGAGGTCGGTGGCGTTCCCGGGCGACGGGACCGAGGGAGTGCAGGCGATCGATGCCATACGCGGCCTCTCCGGGAGGGGGCTCGCACAGGGCGCGAACCCTTTGCCCATGTGTCCCACCGTCGGCGGTTGACCTGCGCCTCGGGCGGAGCCATGTCACCCGGTCGACATCTGTGCGCAGCCGCGCACGAGTGAGCACAGAGAGGTAAAGGTGCAGGTTAGCCGAGCCTTTCCTTGCTGGCGGGAGGGGAATTCGGAGCGTAGGTTCTGCTGTTGTCGAAGAGTAGAACTTGTCCAAAGTTAGCTTTGGCTTAGCTTCCCTGGGGGACCCCGCAATGGCGATCATCGAGACCGAGGCCGCGCTGCACGTGGCGCACCGCGACAACCACACGCACCGGGACGTCAACGGTGGTTGGCTTCGGCCCGCCGTGTTCGGGGCGATGGACGGGCTGGTCTCCAATCTCGCGCTGATGACCGGTGTCGCGGGTGGGGCCGTGGGGCAGCAGACCATCGTGCTGACCGGGCTTGCGGGGCTCGCCGCCGGCGCCTTCTCCATGGCTGCCGGGGAGTACACCTCCGTCGCCTCGCAGCGTGAGCTCGTCGAGGCCGAGCTGGACGTGGAGCGCAGGGAGCTGAGGAAGCACCCGCAGGACGAGGAGGCCGAGCTCGCTGCGCTCTACGAGGCCCGCGGCGTCGAGCCCGAGCTGGCGCGGGAAGTGGCCAGGCAGCTGTCGAAGGACCCCGAGCAGGCCCTGGAGATACACGCCCGCGAGGAGCTCGGCATCGACCCCGGGGACCTGCCCTCGCCGCTCGTCGCCGCCGTGTCCTCGTTCGGTTCCTTCGCGCTGGGCGCCCTGCTGCCCGTACTGCCCTATCTGCTCGGTGCGACCGCGCTGTGGCCGGCTCTGCTGCTCGCGTTCTTCGGGCTGTTCGCATGTGGTGCCGTGGTGGCCAAGGTGACCGCGCGGACCTGGTGGTTCAGCGGCCTCAGGCAGCTCGCCCTGGGGGCTGCGGCGGCCGGTGTGACGTACGCCCTGGGCATCGCGTTCGGAACGGCCGTAGGATAGGGCGGCTGCAAGTTATGCGATGGGCCGCATAAGTAGCCGTTACTCGCTGGTTTCGAATGCTTAACCACCGGGCATGAGCCGTAAGCGCTGTGGGCAATGAGGCCTGCCGCGCACCCGCGGGAAGAGCGACGCAGCCCTCCCCGTCTTTCGGGCCGACGGACATCGATCTGTCCCGCTCGGTCCCCATAGCTTCCACCGCAGGCGCGGTACCCGCACTGCAGCCGCGCGGTGTCCGCATGTTGGAACGGAATATCCCGGTTCCCGAGAACCGCTCCATCATGTAACCTGCACGAAATTTTGCACCCAGCAGAGGGCCAACGTCGTCCCTCGGCACTTGCGCCCCCAGAGCTTTAAGAGCCTGGGAGGTGCCCCCAGCCACTTGAGACGACGACGGGAGAGCCGATGCGTACGCCGCGCCAGCCGTCCCAGCACTCCGCGGATGGCCAGAACTGGTCCTTCATGGATGCTCGCCCTGCTGCGCAGGGTATGTACGACCCCCGCAACGAACGCGACGCGTGCGGCGTCGGCTTCGTGGCGACCCTCACCGGCGAGGCGTCCCACACCCTGGTCGAGCAGGCCCTGACGGTGCTGCGCAACCTCGAGCACCGCGGCGCCACCGGCTCCGAGCCCGACTCGGGTGACGGCGCCGGCATCCTCTCCCAGGTGCCCGACACCTTCTTCCGTGAGGTGGCCGGATTCGAGCTGCCCGAGGCGGGCGCCTACGCCGTCGGTATCGCCTTCCTGCCGGAGGACTCCACCGAGGACGCCGTCTCGCAGATCGAGACGATCGCCGCCGACGAGGGCCTCACCGTCCTCGGCTGGCGCGAGGTGCCGGTCGCGCCCGAACTGCTCGGTGCCACCGCCCGTTCGACGATGCCCGCCTTCCGGCAGATCTTCGTCACCGACAACGCCTCGGAGGGCATCGCCCTCGACCGCAAGGCCTTTGTGCTGCGCAAGCGCGCCGAGCGCGAGGCCGGTGTCTACTTCCCGTCGCTCTCCGCTCGCACCATTGTCTACAAGGGCATGCTGACCACCGGCCAGCTGGAGCCCTTCTTCCCGGACCTCTCCGACCGCCGCTTCGGCTCGGCCGTCGCCCTGGTCCACTCGCGCTTCTCCACGAACACCTTCCCGTCGTGGCCGCTCGCGCACCCGTACCGCTTCGTCGCGCACAACGGTGAGATCAACACCGTCAAGGGCAACCGCAACTGGATGGTCGCCCGCGAGTCGCAGCTGGTCTCGGACCTGTTCGGGGACAAGGGCCTGGAGCGGGTCTTCCCGATCTGCACGCCCGACGCCTCCGACTCCGCGTCCTTCGACGAGGTGCTCGAACTCCTGCACCTGGGCGGGCGTTCGCTGCCGCACTCCGTGCTGATGATGATCCCGGAGGCGTGGGAGAACCACGACTCCATGGACCCGGCCCGCCGCGCCTTCTACAACTTCCACTCCACGATGATGGAGCCCTGGGACGGCCCGGCCTGCGTCACCTTCACCGACGGCAAGCAGGTCGGCGCGGTCCTCGACCGCAACGGCCTTCGCCCCGGCCGCTACTGGGTGACCGACGACGGCCTGGTCGTCCTCGGCTCCGAGGTCGGCGTCCTCGACATCGACCCCGCCAAGGTCGTCCGCAAGGGCCGCCTGCAGCCCGGCAAGATGTTCCTCGTCGACACGGTCGAGCACCGCATCATCGAGGACGACGAGATCAAGGCGACCCTCGCGGCCGAGCTGCCGTACGCCGAGTGGATCGAGGCCGGTGAGATCGAGCTGGGCGACCTGCCCGAGCGCGAGCACATCGTCCACACCCACGCCTCGGTCACCCGCCGTCAGCAGACCTTCGGTTACACCGAGGAGGAGCTGCGCGTCATCCTCGCGCCGATGGCCAAGGCCGGTGCCGAGCCGATCGGTTCGATGGGCACGGACAGCCCGATCGCCGCTCTCTCCGAGCGTCCGCGGCTGCTCTTCGACTACTTCACCCAGCTGTTCGCGCAGGTCACCAACCCGCCGCTGGACGCGATCCGCGAGGAGCTCGTCACCTCGCTGCGCAGCTCCCTCGGTCCGCAGGGCAACCTGCTCGACCCGACGGCCGCCTCCTGTCGCAGCGTCGTCCTGCCCTTCCCGGTGATCGACAACGACGAGCTGGCCAAGCTCATCCACATCAACGCCGACGGCGACATGCCCGGCTTCAAGGCCGCGACTCTCTCCGGCCTGTACCGGGTCTCCGGCGGCGGCGACTCCCTCGCCGCGCGCATCGAGGAGATCTGCGCCGAGGCCGACGCCGCCATCGACAACGGCGCTCGGCTGATCGTCCTGTCGGACCGCCACTCGGACGCCGAGCACGCGCCGATCCCCTCGCTGCTGCTCACCGCGGCCGTCCACCACCACCTCATCCGCACCAAGCAGCGCACCCAGGTGGGCCTGCTGGTCGAGGCCGGCGACGTCCGCGAGGTCCACCACGTCGCCCTGCTCATCGGCTTCGGCGCCGCGGCCGTCAACCCGTACCTGGCGATGGAGTCCGTCGAGGACCTGGTCCGCGCGGGCACCTTCCTCTCGGGCATAGAGGCCGAGCAGGCCATCCGCAACCTGATCTACGCCCTCGGCAAGGGTGTTCTGAAGGTCATGTCCAAGATGGGCATCTCGACGGTCGCCTCCTACCGCGGCGCGCAGGTCTTCGAGGCCGTCGGTCTCGACGACGCCTTCGTCGAGAAGTACTTCAACGGCACGGCCACCAAGATCGGCGGCGTCGGCATCGACGTCATCGCCAAGGAGGTCGCCGCCCGCCATGCGAAGGCGTACCCGGCGAGCGGCATCGCGCCCGCCCACCGCGCCCTCGACATAGGCGGCGAGTACCAGTGGCGCCGCGAGGGTGAGCCGCACCTCTTCGACCCGGAGACGGTGTTCCGCCTCCAGCACTCCACGCGCACCGGCCGCTACGACGTCTTCAAGAAGTACACCGAGCGCGTCAACGAGCAGTCCGAGCGGCTGATGACGCTCCGCGGTCTCTTCGGCTTCAAGTCCGACCGCCCGTCGATCTCCATCGACGAGGTCGAGCCGGTCTCGGAGATCGTCAAGCGCTTCTCGACCGGTGCCATGTCGTACGGCTCCATCTCGCGCGAGGCGCACGAGACGCTCGCCATCGCCATGAACCAGTTGGGCGGCAAGTCCAACACCGGTGAGGGCGGCGAGGACCCGGACCGTCTCTACGACCCGGCCCGGCGCAGCGCCATCAAGCAGGTGGCCTCCGGCCGCTTCGGTGTGACCTCCGAGTACCTGGTCAACGCCGACGACATCCAGATCAAGATGGCCCAGGGCGCCAAGCCCGGCGAGGGCGGCCAGCTGCCCGGCCACAAGGTCTACCCCTGGGTCGCCAAGACCCGGCACAGCACCCCGGGCGTGGGCCTCATCTCCCCGCCGCCGCACCACGACATCTACTCCATCGAGGACCTGGCCCAACTGATCCACGACCTGAAGAACGCGAACCCGCAGGCGCGGATTCACGTCAAGCTGGTCTCCGAGGTCGGCGTCGGCACGGTTGCGGCGGGTGTGTCCAAGGCGCACGCGGACGTGGTGCTGATCTCCGGCCACGACGGTGGTACGGGTGCCTCGCCGCTGACCTCCCTGAAGCACGCGGGTGGTCCCTGGGAGCTCGGCCTCGCCGAGACCCAGCAGACGCTGCTGCTCAACGGCCTGCGCGACCGCATCGTCGTCCAGACCGACGGCCAGCTGAAGACCGGCCGTGACGTCGTCATCGCCGCGCTGCTCGGCGCCGAGGAGTTCGGTTTCGCGACCGCGCCGCTCGTCGTCTCCGGCTGCGTCATGATGCGCGTCTGCCACCTGGACACCTGCCCGGTCGGCATCGCCACCCAGAACCCGACCCTCAGGGACCGGTTCTCCGGCAAGGCCGAGTACGTCGTCAACTTCTTCCAGTACATCGCCGAAGAGGTCCGCGAGATCCTCGCCGAGCTGGGCTTCCGCACCATCGAGGAAGCCGTCGGCCACGCCGAGGCGCTCGACGTCACGCGCGCCGTCGACCACTGGAAGGCACAGGGCCTGAACCTGGAGCCGCTGTTCCACGTGCCCTCGCTGCCCGAGGGCGCGGTGCGCCACCAGGTCATCGCGCAGGACCACGGCCTGGAGAAGGCGCTCGACAACGAGCTGATCAAGCTCGCCGCCGACGCCCTGGCCGCGGACTCCGCGACCGACGCCCAGCCGGTGCGCGCGCAGGTCGCGATCCGCAACATCAACCGCACGGTCGGCACGATGCTCGGCCACGAGGTGACGAAGAAGTTCGGTGGCGCGGGCCTGCCCGACGACACCATCGACATCACCTTCACCGGCTCCGCGGGCCAGTCCTTCGGCGCCTTCCTGCCGCGCGGTGTCACGCTGCGCCTGGAGGGCGACGCCAACGACTACGTCGGCAAGGGCCTCTCCGGCGGCCGTGTGATCGTCCGCCCGGACCGGGGCGCCGACCACCTCGCCGAGTACTCGACGATCGCGGGCAACACCATCGCCTACGGCGCGACCGGCGGCGAGCTGTTCCTGCGCGGCCGTACCGGCGAGCGGTTCTGCGTCCGCAACTCCGGTGCCACGGTCGTCTCCGAGGGCGTGGGCGACCACGGTTGCGAGTACATGACCGGCGGTCGCGCGGTGGTCCTCGGCGAGACCGGCCGCAACTTCGCGGCCGGTATGTCCGGCGGTATCGCGTACGTGATCGACCTGGACGTCGACAACGTCAACGTCGGCAACGTCAGCGCCGTCGAGGCCCTCGACGACACCGACAAGCAGTGGCTGCACGACGTGGTGCGCCGCCACCAGGAGGAGACCGGCTCCACGGTCGCCGAGAAGATCCTCGCCGAGTGGGACACCGCGGTGGACCGCTTCAGCAAGATCATCCCCAGCACGTACAAGGCAGTGCTCGCCGCCAAGGACGCCGCCGAGCAGGCGGGACTCTCCGAGTCCGAGATCACCGAGAAGATGATGGAGGCGGCGATCAATGGCTGACCCGAAGGGCTTCCTGAACCACGGCCGTGAGGTCGCCAAGTCCCGCCCGGTCGACGTGCGTCTGAAGGACTGGAACGAGGTCTACGTCCCCGGTTCCCTGCTGCCGATCATCAGCAAGCAGGCCAGCCGGTGCATGGACTGCGGCATCCCCTTCTGCCACAACGGCTGTCCGCTGGGCAACCTCATCCCCGAGTGGAACGACTACGCCTACCGCGAGGACTGGTCGGCCGCGTCGGAACGCCTGCACGCGACGAACAACTTCCCGGAGTTCACGGGCCGGCTGTGCCCCGCTCCGTGCGAGTCGGCGTGTGTGCTGGGCATCAACCAGCCGCCGGTGACCATCAAGAACGTCGAGGTCTCGATCATCGACAAGGCGTGGGAGACCGGTGACGTCGCCCCGCAGATCCCCGAGCGCCTGTCTGGCAAGACGGTCGCGGTCATCGGCTCGGGCCCGGCCGGCCTGGCCGCCGCCCAGCAGCTGACCCGGGCGGGCCACACCGTCGCCGTCTACGAGCGCGCGGACCGCATCGGAGGCCTTCTCCGGTACGGCATCCCCGAGTTCAAGATGGAGAAGCGGCACATCAACCGCCGTATCGAGCAGATGCGCGCGGAGGGCACCCGCTTCCGTACCGGGATCGAGATCGGCCGCGACCTCAAGGCGACCGACCTGAAGAAGCGCTACGACGCGATCGTCATCGCCGCCGGTGCCACCACCGCCCGTGATCTCCCCGTCCCCGGCCGGGAGTTGAAGGGCATCTACCAGGCGATGGAGTACCTGCCCCTGTCGAACAAGGTCCAGGAGGGCGACTACGTCACCTCCCCGATCTCGGCCGAGGGCAAGCACGTCGTGGTCATCGGCGGCGGCGACACCGGCGCGGACTGCGTGGGCACCGCCCACCGCCAGGGCGCGGCCTCCGTCACGCAGCTGGAGATCATGCCCCGCCCGAACGACGAGCGGAACAACGTCACCCAGCCGTGGCCGACGTTCCCGATGCTCTACAAGGTCACGTCCGCGCACGAGGAGGGCGGCGAGCGGGTCTACTCCGTCTCCACCACCCACTTCGAGGGCGACGAGGACGGCAACGTCCAGTGGCTGCACCTCACCGAGGTCGAGTTCATCGAGGGCAAGCTGACCCCGAAGCCGGGCACGGAGCGCAAGATCCCCGCCCAGCTGGTGACGCTGGCGATGGGCTTCACGGGCACCGACCGGGAGAACGGCCTGGTCGAGCAGTTCGGCCTGGAGCTCGACGAGCGCGGCAACATCGCCCGTGACGCCGACTTCCAGACCAACGTGCCCGGCGTGTTCGTCGCCGGTGACGCGGGCCGCGGCCAGTCCCTCATCGTGTGGGCGATCGCGGAGGGCCGCTCGGCCGCCCGCGGCACCGACCGCTTCCTCACGGGCGCCAGCGACCTGCCGGCCCCGATCCGCCCGACGGACCGGGCTCTGATGGCCTGACGGTCCCTCATATACGTCCCGTACAAAGGCGTACGGAACACTGACGGCGCCTGCCCGACTGTCCCCGACCGGACGCCTGGGCAGGCGTCGTTTCATGTCCGCCTCCGGCCGGGCCTACTCGTACCAGACACCCTGAAGCGGGCCGCGCTGGGTGACGGCCCGTGCCCCGGGTGGTACGACGGCCCTGCTCCGGTCGCCGCGGACGTGCTGGTAGAGCGTGGGCGTGGGCAGCCCGACGGTCTGGATCCAGCCCTTGCCGTGCACATGGCCGACCGCGATCAGCTCCTCCGCCTGACCTGCCGGAGCCAGGTCCTTGCGGTACAGCTGGCCGATCGTCTGGTCGTCGTCGGCATAGGCGAAGCGTGCCGCGTACGCGTATCGGTCGTCGTTCAGCCAGACGTACAGCACGACGGGCTTGTCCAGCACCGACCGGAACCACCCCGCCGACCGGTCGGCCAGCTCATCGACCGTGCCGGTGGCCTCCAGCGCCCAGACGGAGGGGCGGTCGGGCAGGAAGAACAGCTGGTTGTGCAGACGGTCACCGCGGACGCGGCCGCCGTAGAAGTGCAAGCCGACGTCGATCAGATGGAGTGGCGCCTCGGGGTCGCCGAAGGACAGGCAGGCGACCAGCGCATCGTCGGTCCGATCGAGCCAGCCGTCGACGCCGGCCTCGGCCCAACCGGCGGTGCGCTCGCGCAGCGCGGCCGCGAAGGCGCGGTCCTCGTCGGTCAACTCGAGCTCATCGTCGTCTTCCGGTTCGATGACGAACCACGGATGCTCAGGCATGGCCCGAAGCGTACGGTCGGCCCCGCCGGCCGGACACCCGGTTTTCCCGTGCCCCGTCAGGCCGCCAGTTCCGTGGCCTTCGCGACCGTCAGGATCACCAGGAGCGCCAGCAGGGCGACGCAGGCGCCCGCGTGGACGAGGTTGCGGCGCCGGTCGCGGGGCGCGTACGCGTAGGCGAGGGTCACCACGCCGCCGGCCAGCAGCCCGCCGAGGTGGCCCTGCCAGGACGTGACGAACGCGGAGATCACCAGCCACAGCAGCAGGCCGCCCATGAACTGGTTGACGGACCTCATGTCGGCGCCCAGCCGCCGGGCCATCACGTAGTACGCGGCACCGAGCCCGAAGATCGCGCCCGAGGCGCCGACCGCGGCCTGGTCGGGGGCGATCAGCAGGACCAGCACGGAGCCGCCCAGCGCCGACAGGACGTAGAGGGCGATGTAGCGGATCCGGCCGAGCTGGGACTCGACCACCCGGCCGATGTTCCACAGCGCGACCATGTTCATCACGATGTGCGCGATCCCGAACGTCCCCCCGGTGGGCGGCAGATGCAGGAACGCCCCGGTGAGCAGGCGGTACCACTCGCCGCCGACCACCCCTTCGAGGTGGAAGTCGGCGGGGTAGTTGGCCACCCATACGTAGTGGCCGCCGTCGGGTCCGAGCAGTCCTCGGCCCAGCATCTCGAACCTGTCCACGATCGACGGACGCACCAACTCGCCCAGGTAGGCGAGGACGTTCAGCGCGATGAGCACATACGTGACCATGGGCGCCGAGGTGATCCGGCCGCCGAAGGCCGTCCGCGCCTGCCGTACCGACCGTGCGCCCTCCTTCACGCACTCCACGCACTGGTGGCCGACGGCCGCCTCTCGCATGCAGTCCGGGCAGATGTACCGGTCGCAGCGGGTGCAGCGGACGTGGGACTCCACCTTGGGATGGCGGTAGCAGGTGGTGACGGTGGACTCGGATTCCACAGCCGGCTCCTCGGAGGGGGTGGGACGGGCGGCGAGCCGGTGGGGACGGCGGCGAACAAAATAGCGAACGCCTGTGGGTGGTGGGAGGAGTGGGGTCGGTGTGACGTAACCTCGGCACGAACGAAGGGGGGAGCATGGCCGCGATCAGTCTCCGCAAGATCGAAGAAACCGCGCCCGCGCTGGTCAGCCTGTACAAGAGCGCCGGGGTGTCGCTCCAGAAGCACGGGCTGGACGGGCTGCGGGCGGCGGTGTACCTCGTCGTCGACTACTCCGGCTCGATGAAGCCGTACTACACGGACGGCAGTGTGCAGGCACTCGCCGACCGGGTGCTGGGGCTGTCCGCGCATCTCGACGACGACGGTCGCGTGCCGGTGGTCTTCTTCTCGACGGACGTCGACGCCGAGACCGACATCGCGCTCGCCGGTCACGAAGGCCGGATCGAGAAGATCGTGGCCGGGCTCGGGCACATGGGCAAGACCAGCTATCACCTGGCGATGGACGCGGTCATCGACCACTACCTGGACAGCGGTTCGACCGCCCCCGCCCTCGTCGTCTTCCAGACCGACGGCGGCCCGATCAACAAGCTCGCCGCGGAGCGCTATCTGTGCAAGGCGGCCAGGCTGCCGCTGTTCTGGCAGTTCGTGGGCTTCGGGGATCCGGGCAGCAAGCAGTTCGACTTCCTGCGCAAGCTCGACGAGCTGGCGGTGCCGCACAAGCGGGTCGTCGACAACGCAGGGTTCTTCCACGCCGGATCGGATCCGGGGCAGGTGACCGACGCGGAACTGTACGACCGGCTGGTCGGGGAGTTCCCGACGTGGCTGGCCGCCGCGCGGGCCAAGGGGATCGTGCGGTCGGTCTGAGAGCCCGTGAGGGGCGCAAGTCACTCGTACGGCTGCTCTCACAGTTGGCTTACCCGGGACGCCGTGCCACCCTGAGGATGATCCGACGGGGAGGCGACGAACGTATGGACGGCGCACGATCGGGGAACCAGGCGGCAGGAGCCACGCGCAGGGAGCCGGCGGGCACGGGTGAGAAGCTGGCGGACTGGGCCGACGGGCGGCTGGGTCTGTACGGGCTGGCCAAGGCCAACATGCGCAAGGTCTTCCCGGACCACTGGTCCTTCATGCTGGGGGAGGTCTGTCTCTACAGCTTTCTCATCCTGATCCTCACCGGCATCTATCTCACCCTGTTCTTCGAGCCGAGCGGCGTCGAGGTGATCTACCACGGCTCGTACGTCCCGCTCAACGGCGTCCCGATGACCCGGGCCTACGAGTCCACGCTCGACATCAGCTTCGATGTGCGCGGCGGGCTGCTGATCCGGCAGATCCACCACTGGGCGGCGCTGGTCTTCGTCACCGGCATGCTCGTGCACATGATGCGGGTGTTCTTCACCGGGGCGTTCCGCAAGCCGCGCGAGCTCAACTGGCTGTTCGGCTGGACCCTGCTGTTCCTCGGCATCATCACCGGTCTGACCGGCTACTCGCTCCCCGACGACCTGCTGTCCGGCACCGGCATCCGCTTCGCCGACGGTGCGATCCTGTCCGTCCCGATCGTCGGCACGTACCTGTCGTTCTTCCTCTTCGGCGGGGAGTTCCCGGGGCACGACATCATCTCGCGGCTCTTCCCGGTCCATGTCCTGCTGCTGCCGGGGATCATGCTGGGCCTGGTCGTCGCCCATCTGATCCTGGTCTTCTACCACAAGCACACCCAGTACCCGGGGCCCGGACGCGACCAGAAGACGGTCGTCGGCATGCCCTTCCTGCCGGTCTACATGGCCAAGGCGGGCGGCTTCTTCTTCCTCGTCTTCGGCGTGCTGGCCTTCATGGGCGGCATCGCCAGCATCAACCCCGTGTGGGCCTTCGGCCCCTACCGCCCGGACCTGGTGACCACGGGAGCCCAGCCCGACTGGTATCTCGGCTTCTCCGAGGGCCTGATCCGGGTGATGCCGGGATGGGAGCTCAACTTCTGGGGCCACACCCTCGAGCTCGGCGTCTTCATCCCCTTCTCGCTCTTCCCGCTGCTGCTGCTCGCCCTCGGTCTGTATCCCTTCCTCGAGGCATGGATCACCGGCGACAAACGCGAGCACCACATCCTGGACCGGCCGCGCAACATGCCGGTCCGCACCGGGCTGGGCGCGGCCTGGCTGGCCCTGTACGTCGTGCTGCTGATCGGCGGCGGCAACGACATCGTGGCCACCCATCTGCATCTGTCCATCAACTCGATCACCTGGTTCGTGCGGGTCTCCTTCTTCGTGGCGCCGGTCGTCACGTTCCTCGTCACCAAACGGGTCTGCATGGGCCTGCAGCGCAAGGACCGGGACAAGGTGCTGCACGGCAGGGAGAGCGGCACCATCAAACGGCTGCCGCACGGCGAGTTCGTCGAGGTCCACGAGCCCCTCGCGCAGGACCAGCTGTTCACCCTCACCCAGCACGAGCAGAACCCGCCCTACGAGATCGGCCCGCTCGTCGACGCGAACGGCGTACGGCGGCCGGTGAAGCCGGGGCAGCGGGCACGCGCCCGGCTGGCCCGATTGATGTTCGGTTCGGAGTCGCACATCCCGAAGCCGACGGTGGAGGAGTTCCGGGAACTCACCAGCGGCGATCACCACCACTGAGGACCAGGGCCCGGCACTCCTGCGGCCCGCCCCACGCGGTGCGCAGGGCGCGGGCCTTGGTCAGCCACAGGGACAGGTCGTACTCCGCGGTGTAGCCGATCGCGCCGTGCAGCTGCAGTGCGGTACGCGCGGTGGCGTACGCCGCCTCGGATGCGGTGACCTTGGCGGCGGCGACATCGGCGGGAGCCATGGTGAGCGCGGCCCCGAACAACAGGGGGCGGGCGAACTCCAACGCGATCTTCGCGTCGGCCAGGTGATGCTTGACGGCCTGGAAGGAGCCTATGGGGACGCCGAACTGGGTGCGCTGCCCGACGTAGGCGACGGTTCTGTCCAGGAGCGCCAGTCCGACGCCGAGGCACTGGGCGGCAGCGGCGAGGCGACCCCAGGTCAGGCCATGGGCGGCGGCCTCGGCGACCTGCGGACCGACAGCGAGCAGTTCCCCTCCGTGCGCCGGCGCGAAGAGGCGGCGGGCGGGGTCGAGGGAGGGGTGCGGGCGGCCGGGCGGGGGAGCGAGGCGCAGTTCGGCGTCCCTTGCCGCCACGGTCAGCCGTACGTCCGCCATGTCCGCGTCCAGCGCATACGGTCCCGTCGCGAGCGTCGCCGCCGACTCGCCGGAGGCCAGCGCGGGCAGCAGGCGTTTGGCCGGACCCGTGTCGTCCAGCGCGGCGAGCAGGGCCGCCGCCGCGACCGTCTCCACCACCGGTCCCGGTACCGCATGCCGCCCCAACTCGACGAACGCGACGGCGAGTTCGACGGGACGGGGCCCCAGGCCGCCGTACTCCTCGGGGACCGCCAGGGCGAAGACGCCCGCGTCCGCGAGACGGGACCACAGCGCGCGGCCCCTCGTGTGCTCGCCGCGGCTCCAGTCCCGTACGACTGAAGGCGTGTCGGCGGCTGTCAGCATGGCGTCGAGGGAGGCCGCGAACGCGCGCTGCTCTGCGTCAAGGAGGAACCGCATCAGTAGCATCCCTTCGCAACCTCGGCGCAACGTCGGGTGGGCGAATTTGCGCTGCGGATCGGCCGCGCCCCAAAGGGGCGCGGGGCTGTGACATGTGCGGCACCGCCGCGCGGGCGCGACCAGCCACGACGGCGCCGCAGACGATGAACGACCCACCGTGGACCCGCGGCGGAGCCGCACACTGGCACGCCCAGCAGAGGGCAAGGCATCAGCGGCGCCCCTTCGGCAGGCCGAGCAGCCGCTCGGCGATGATGTCGCGCTGGATCTCGTTCGTGCCCGCGTAGATCGGGCCGGCGAGGGAGAAGACATAGCCCCCGGCCCACTCCGAGTCCGCCGCCTCGCCCTGCTCGCCGAGCAGGTCGAGAGCCGTCTCGTGCAGCGCGATGTCGTACTCGGACCAGAAGACCTTGTTCAGGCTGGACTCCGGGCCGATGGAGCCGCACTCCAGGAAGCGGGAGGCGGCGGCGAAGGTGAAGAGCCGGTAGGCCCGCGCGCCGATCAGGGCGTGCGCCACCTGGGCCTGGGCGGAGGGCGGGCATCCCTGCTGTTGCCAGAGACGGCGCAGCCGGTCAGCCGCCGCCAGGAAACGGCCGGGGGAGCGGAGCATCAGCCCCCGCTCGTTGCCCGCCGTCGACATCGCTATCCGCCAGCCCTCGCCGGGCGCGCCGATCACGTCCTCGTCCGGCACGAACACCTCGTCAAGGAAGAGCTCGGCGAACGCCGGTTTCCCGTCGAGGCGGCCGATCGGACAGACCGTGACACCGGGTGCGCGCAGGTCGAACATCAGATAGGTCAGCCCCTGGTGGGGCTTGGGGGCCTCCGGGTCGCTGCGGAACAGGCCGAAGGCACGGTCCGCGAAGGCGGCACGCGACGACCACGTCTTGTGCCCGCTCAGCAGCCAGCCGCCGTCCGTACGCATCGCCTTCGACCGCAGGGACGCCAGGTCCGAGCCCGCCTCCGGCTCCGACCAGGCCTGCGCCCACACCACCTCGCCCGTGGCCATGGGCGGCAGCACGCGCGCTCTCTGCTCCTCGCTGCCGTGGTCGAACAGGGTCGGCGCGAGCAGACTGATCCCGTTCTGGCCGACCCGGCCCGGGGCCCCCGCCGCCCAGTACTCCTCCTCGAAGATCAGCCACCGGATCAGGCCGGAGTCCCTTCCGCCGTACGCCGTCGGCCAGTTGACGACCGACCAGCGGTCCGCGGCCAGTTCCGCCTCCCACGCGCGGTGGGCCGCGAAGCCCTCCGCGGTCTCCAGGGACGGCAGAGGAGCGCGCGGCACCCGGTCCGCGAGCCAGGCCCGGGCCTCGGCGCGGAAGGCCTCCTCTTCCTGCGTGAAGGCGAGATCCATCAGCTGCCATCCTTCCCTAACAAGTGTTTGGTAGGTTAGCGTGGGGCTATGACAGTCGTCGAGAGTCCCGTGTACGAGCCGGGGCACGGGCTGCTGAAGGGGCGCACCGCCGTCATCACCGCGGCGGCCGGAGCGGGCATCGGCGGCGCGACCGCACGGCGCTTCCTGGAGGAGGGCGCGCGCGTGCTGATCGGCGACGCGCATGTGCGGCGCCTCAAGGAGTACGAGGCGGAGCTGGCCGGCGAGTTCGGGGCGGAGTCGGTGGGTGCGGTGGTGTGCGACGTGACCGACGAGTCGCAGGTGCAGGAACTCTTCGACACGGCCGTGCGGGAGCACGGGCGGCTGGACGTCGTGGTCAACAACGCCGGTCTGGGCGGCACTTCGGACCTCGTCGACATGAGCGACGAGCAGTGGACCCGCGTCCTCGACGTGACGTTGAACGGCACCTTCCGGTGCACACGGGCGGCGTTGCGGCTGATGCGGGCGGACGGACGCGGCGGAGTGATCGTCAACAACGCCTCGGTGGTCGGCTGGCGCGCCCAGGCCGGTCAGGCCCACTACGCCGCGGCGAAGGCGGGCGTGATGGCGCTGACCCGGTGCGCGGCGATCGAGGCCGCCGAGTACGGGGTGCGGGTCAACGCCGTCTCGCCGAGCCTCGCCATGCACCCGCACCTGGTGAAGGTGACGACGCCCGAACTGCTGGAGGAACTGACCGCACACGAGGCCTTCGGCCGGTACGCACAGCCCTGGGAGGTGGCCAACGTGATCGTGTTCCTGGCGTCCGGCTACTCCTCGTACATGACCGGAGAAGTCGTCTCCGTCAGCAGCCAGCACGCCTGAGGACCGGAGCGGACGACAATGGACCCGTGCCGACCAAGAAGAAGCCCCAGGTGACCGCCGCACCCGCCCGGCGCCGCGAACTCCTCGACACCGCCGCAGAGGTCTTCGCCGAGCAGGGCTACAACGCCACCACCGTACGCAAGATCGCGGACCACGCGGGCATGCTCGCGGGCAGCCTCTACTACCACTTCGACTCCAAGGAATCGATGCTGGAGGAGATCCTGCGGACCTTCCTCGACGAGCTCTGGGGCGGCTACGACACCGTCCTGGACGCCGAGCTGGGACCGCGGGAGACGCTGGAGGCCCTGGTCACCGAGTCGTTCCGGGAGATCGACCGGCACCGCGCCGCCGTCGCGATCTACCAGAAGGAGAGCAAGCAGCTGCTCGCGCAGGAGCGGTTCGCGTTTCTCGCGGAGTCGCAGCGCAAGTTCGAGAAGGCGTGGCTGTCCACGCTGGAGCGCGGGGTGGCCGCCCAGGTCTTCCGGGCGGACCTGGACGTCCGGCTCACCTACCGGTTCGTGCGCGACACCGTGTGGGTGGCCGCGTCCTGGTACCGGCCCGGCGGGCAGCACAGCCCGGAGGAGATCGCCCGGCAGTATCTGTCGATGGTGCTGGACGGGATCGCGGTACGCGAATAGCCCTTTCTGCTGAGGGAGTTGACATGGCCGAGGCCTACATCGTCGAAGCGGTCCGTACGCCTGTGGGGCGGCGCGGGGGCGGACTGAGCGGCGTCCATCCCGCCGACCTCGGTGCCCATGTGCTGAAGGAACTGATGACCCGCTCCGGGGTGGATCCGGCCGCCGTCGAGGACGTCGTGTTCGGCTGTCTGGACGCGGTGGGGCCGCAGGCGGGGGACATCGCGCGGACCTGCTGGCTGGCGGCGGGGTTGCCCGAGGAGGTGCCGGGCGTGACGATCGACCGGCAGTGCGGTTCCTCGCAGCAGGCCGTGCACTTCGCGGCGCAGGCCGTGCTGTCGGGCACGCAGGACCTGGTGGTCGCCGGCGGCGTGCAGAACATGTCGCAGATCCCGATCGCCTTCGCGACCCGCCAGGCCGCCGAGCCCCTGGGGTTCACCGAAGGCCCCTTCGCGGGTAGCGAGGGCTGGCGCGCACGGTACGGGGACCAGCCGGTGAACCAGTTCGTCGGCGCCGAGATGATCGCCGCGAAGTGGGGGATCAGCCGTGGGGACCAGGAGGAGTTCGCGCTCAGGTCCCATCAGCGGGCGCTGCGGGCCATCGACGAGGGCCGCTTCGACCGCGAGACCGTCGCCTACGGCCCGGTCGCCGTGGACGAGGGCCCGCGCCGGGACACCTCCCTGGAGAAGATGGCCGGGCTCAAGCCGGTTCTCGACGGCGGCACCATCACCGCCGCCTGCTCCTCGCAGGTGTCCGACGGGGCGGCGGCGATGCTGCTCGCCTCGGAGCGGGCGGTACGCGAGCACGGACTGACGCCACGCGCGCGCGTGCACCACCTGTCCGTGCGCGGCGAGGACCCGATCCGCATGCTCTCCGCCCCGATACCGGCCACCGCCCACGCCCTGAAGAAGACCGGCCTGTCGATCGACGACATCGACCTCGTCGAGATCAACGAGGCCTTCGCGCCGGTCGTCCTCGCCTGGCTGAAGGAGACCGCCGCCGACCCGGACAAGGTCAACGTCAACGGCGGCGCGATCGCCCTCGGCCATCCCCTGGGCGCGACGGGCGTCAAGCTGATGACGACCCTCCTGCACGAACTGGAGCGCACGGGGGGCCGTTTCGGCCTGCAGACGATGTGCGAGGGCGGCGGCCAGGCAAACGTGACGGTCATCGAGAGGCTGTGAGGGGGCGGCGAGCGCTCAGCCATCCACTCCGGCGGACGGAGTCCGGCGCAGCTCCCGAAGCTTGTGAGGCCCCTGGGCCGTGCGGTGCGAGGGGTCGTGGGGAGGGTGCCGGTGTGTGAGGGGGTGGTCAGGCGAATGTGATGGTCGTCGAGGGGCTGTGAGGCGGGGGCGAGTGCTCAGCCATCCACTCCGGCGGACGGAGTCCGGCGCAGCTCCCGAAGCTTGTGAGGCCCCTGGGCCGTGCGGTGCGAGGGGTCGTGGGGAGGGTGCCGGTGTGTGAGGGGGTGGTCAGGCGAATGTGATGGTCGCCGGGGGGGGGGGGGGGGCTGTGAGGGGGCGGCGAACGCTCGGCCAGTCACTTGGGTGGAGGGAGTCCGGGCGCGGGTGCCCGACGCCTGTGGTCCTGGGGGCGAGCGGTTCCAGGGGGCCGTCGGAGGGTGCCGGTGTGCGAGGGGGTCAGGTGAACCGGACGGTTGTCGAACGGCTCTGAGTATCGCTCTGCGGCGGCGGTCCGGGGTGTCAGCGGCCGAGCGAGAAGCCCAGGACCACGCCCGCGGACACCTCCACCATGCCCGGCGCGAGATCGCCCGCCGAGCTGCCGCCCCCGCCGCCGTGTCCCCGGTACTGGCGGAACTCGTGCGACTCGGAGTCCACGTCCTGGATGTGCAGCACTGTCCCGAGCGGTACGCCCACGGCCTCCGTGTACACCTCGGCTTTGCGGCGGGCGGCGGTCACCGCCTTGCGGCGCGCCTCGTCCCGCAGCGCGGGCTTGTCGTGCACGTCGAACTCGACGCTGTCGATGTTGTGCGCGCCGGCGTCGACCGCGTCCACGATCAGGTGCTGGAGGTCGTCGAGCGCCTCGGTCTCGATGACATACGAGGCCTGGCAGCTGTACCCGAGGAACTTCCGGTCGGCGCCGTAACCGGAGTACTCCGAGCTCAGCTTGAGCCGAGAGCCCGACACCGACGCGTCCGGTATCCCATGCCCGCGCAACACCTCACGCAGCCGCGCCACCGCGGCACCCGCCTCCTGGAACGCCTTGTCCGGCAAGGGTTCCAGCACATCCACGGACAGCTTCACCCGGACCAGTTGCGGCTCGATCCGCACACTGCCGGCACCAAAAACGCTGAGCCCCCAAGGCTCGCTGATCGTCTCCGTCATGCGCGCATTGAAGCACTGCCCTTGGCCAACTCGCCGATGATTTCCTCCGCTTGGGCCATCACCCCCTCCACGAGCTCCGCACACGACGGCAGATCCCCGATCACCCCGGCGACCTGCCCCGACGCCATCACCCCGAGGTCCGTACGGCCGTCCACCATGGCCGCCTTCAGCAGCATGGGGGTGTTCGCAGCGAGCAGGACCTGACTCCAGGTGAGGTCCTTGCCATGCTTCATGGCGAGCCCGTCGCGCACCATCTGCCGCCAGGTCAGCCCCGACAGCCGACGGAAGCCCGCCGCCCGGCGGACCGCGTGGAAGAGGGCCTTCGCGCGGCCGGAGTTCTCCAGGGAGTCCACCAGGTCCGTGCGGAGCATCCGGTGGGGCAGGCCGTCCACCGCCCTGGTCACCGTGACGTCCCGCACGGTCGCCGCCAGGTACCTCGCCTTCACCGTGTCCGGCACCGTCGAGTCCGCCGTCAGCAGGAACCGCGTGCCCATCGCGATCCCCGCCGCCCCGTACGCCAGCGCCGCGACCAGCCCCCGTCCGTCGAAGAAGCCGCCCGCCGCCACCACCGGTATCCGCACCGCGTCCACCACCTGCGGCAGCAGCACCGTCGTCGCGACCTCGCCGGTGTGCCCGCCACCCTCGCCGCCCTGCACGATCACGGCGTCCGCGCCCCACGCCGCGACCTTCTCCGCATGCCGGCGCGCGCCTATGGAGGGGATGACGATCACGCCCGCCTCCTTCAGCTCCGCGATCAGCTCGGCGGAGGGCGCGAGGGCGAAGGAAGCCACCCGCACGCCCTCCTCGATCAGGATCCGCACCCGGTCGCCGGCATCCGAGGCGTCGGCCCGCAGATTGACCCCGAACGGCGCGTCCGTACGGGACTTGACCTCACGTACCGCCTCACGCAGCCGGTCGACGGTCATGGTCGCGGAGGCCAGGATGCCCAGCGCGCCCGCGTTCGCCGAAGCGGAGACCAGACGCGGGCCCGCCACCCACCCCATGCCCGTCTGCACGATCGGATGCCGGACCCCGACCAGCCGGGTGAGAGCCGTCTCCCTCACGAACCGACCTCCCTGACGCGGCCGCCGGCCGCGTCGATCACCTCACGGATGAGCCGCAGCTCCTCGGCGGTCGGCTCACGCGTCGGCGGCACCTCGTACGGGACGGCCAGATCGAAGCCCGTCGCCTCTGTGACCTGCTCCACCGTGACACCCGGGTGCAGTGAAGCGAGCCGCATCGAGTGGTCGGGGGTGGCAAAGTCGAAGACGCCCAGATCGGAGACGACACACGGGATGCGGTGATAGCGCGCACCGGCCGCACGGTCGTATCCGACACCGCAGACCATGTCGACCTTCTCGACGAAGACGCGCCGCGAATGCCTCGGCACCCAGTAACTCGTCGGATTGTTCAGGGTGTTGACCGGTGCGCCCCGCACCCCGAGCAGCTGCCGTGCGGGCCGTTCCCAGTCGCCGATGCAGGAGATGTTCTGGTTGCCGAACCGGTCGATCTGGCTCGCGCCCATCATCACGTGCCGGCGGCCACTGGACACCAGGGCAAGATGCTGCCGGTACGGCAGCCACCCCTCCGGCGTCCCGTCCGGGCGGACCAGCATCGCCTCACCGTCGGTCAGCAGCAGGTCCGGGGAGAAGGTGAGCCGGGCGAGACGGGCTCCGATGGACGGGATCAGTCCCATGGGGCTGGCGAGCACCTCACCGTTGCCCCGCCAGGCCTCGGCGCAGGCGATCACGCAGTACTCGGCGCGGCTCACCTCGCTCATGTCGCCTCCCCGACCGCCGACTGGTAGGCCTGTTCGTCCCCGGCCAGGAACCGTGCGGCGAACTCCGGCCAGGGAGTGGACGCGTACTGCTTCTGGAAGGCCTCGTCCCGCCCGTAGTCGGGCGCGCAGGAGGTGAAGTGGGCGCCGTTCGGGGCCTCGACGACCCCGGTCACCGTATGGCGCTTGACGAGCAAGGTCTGCGGTGCGGCCTCCTTCGTCAACTCGGCGGTGTCGACGATCCGTTCGCACGACAGGTACGCCGCGTCCGCCGCTTCGCAGAACAGGTCGTCGAAGTACGGGTCGGGGCCCAGATACTGCCCGTTGCCCAGCCGGTCGGCGCGGCCCACGTGGACCAGGGCCGCGTCCATCCGCAGGGCGGGCATCGCCACGAACGTCTCCCCGTCGTCGTAGGGCGAAGTCACCGTCCGCAGCCCGGGGTTGACCCGCATCACGTCCGAGCCGATCCCGGCCCGCACCGGCAGGAACGGCAGCCGGTTCGCCGCCGCGTGCAGCCCCCACATGAACATCGCCTCGTCGATCTCCATCAGCTCCAGGGCACCGCCCTCGCGGGCTGCGCGGTAGTGCGGTTCGAGGGGGATGGAGTCGAGGGTGACGAAGGGCGCCACCAGTTTCCGGATCCGTCCGGCGGCCGCGAGCATGCCGACGTCCGGGCCGCCGTACGAGATGACGGTGAGGCCGTCGATGCCGGACCGCAGCAGCGCCCTGACCAGGGCCATGGGTTTGCGTCGTGAACCCCAGCCGCCGATGCCGAGGGTCATGCCGCTCTGCAGACGGGAGACGACCTGCTCGGCGGTCATCGTCTTGTCACTCACGCCTGTGCACCCTCCCTCTCATCCCTCTCGTCCCTCTCCTTGCCGAAGGCGTCACGCACCCGGTCACCCACCCCGACCGCGTTCGCCTCGTAGGTGAAGCCCTGCTCGAAGCGGTAGCTGCGGCGCACGTCGACCGGGTCGATGCCGTTGATGGCGGCCTTGGCCAGACGCAGCAGCTCCCCGTCCTTGGCGGCTATCTCGCGCGCCAACTCCAGGGCGGCGGCGTGCAGTTCCTCCCGTGGTACGACCCGCCACACCGAGCCGTGCGCGTGCAGCTCGGCGGCGGTCGCGGTGCGGGAGGTGTAGTACAGCGCGCGCATCAGGTGCTGCGGGACCAGCCGGGACAGGTGTGTGGCCGCGCCCAGGGCGCCCCGGTCCAGCTCGGGCAGCCCGAAGGTGGCGTCCTCGCTCGCCACGATCGCGTCCGCATTCCCCACCAGCCCGATCCCGCCGCCCAGGCAGAAACCCTGCACCGCCGCCACCACGGGCACCGCGCACTCGTACACCGCTGCGAACGCCTCGAAGCAGCCGCGGTTGGCGCCGGCCAGCGCGCTCGGCCCGTGTGCCTGTATCTCCTTGATGTCCACGCCCGCGTTGAACCCCCGCCCCCGCGCGGCCAGCACCACGCACCGCACCTGCGGGTCGCGGCCCGCGGCGCGCACCGCGTCGGCCAGGGCGAACCAGCCGTCCACCGGCAGCGCGTTCACCGGGGGGAAGTCGACCGTCACGACGGCGATGCCATTTTTTTCGGGCCCCTTTTCCGGGGGCGAGGTGGAGACACCCATGGGCACATCAGCTACCTTTCCAACCAACGCCTTTCCACCAAACATTTGTTAGGTGCGAGGCTTCGAAGCTAGCAGCCGTCGGATCGGAGCGGGAAGGCCTGTGGATAAGTTGCGCCGGCCGCAGCTGAGCGGCAGGACCGTCGTCGTCACCGGCGGCACCCGCGGCGTCGGGGCCGGGATCGCGCAGGCCTTCGCCGAGGCCGGTGCCGAGGTCGTCGCCTGTGCGCGCCGCCCCCCCGAAGTTCCGGTCGAGGGCGTCGAGTTCGCGCCCCTCGACCTGCGCGATCCACCCGCCGTACGTACCTTCTTCGCCGGACTCCCCCGGCTCGACGTCCTGGTCAACAACGCGGGCGGCGGGCCCTACCGCCTGCTGGCCGACGCGGAAGCCGAGCGGCACGCGCGCGTACTGGAGCTGAACCTCCTCGCGCCGCTGACGGCCTCCCTCGCCGCGTACGAACACCTCAGGCGGGCGCAGGGCGCCGTCGTGATGATCGGCAGCGTCAGTGGCAGCCGCCCCTCACCGGGTTCGGCAGCCTACGGGGCGGCCAAGGCGGGCCTGGAGAGCCTCGCCCGATCGATGGCCGTGGAGTGGGCGCCCGAGGTGCGCGTCAACACCCTCGTCGTCGGCATGGTCCGCACCGAGCTGGCCCACCTCCACTACGGCGGCGAGGACGGCATCGAGGCGGTCGCCCGCACGGTGCCGCTCGGCCGCCTGGCCACACCCGCCGACGTGGGCGCGGCCGCGGTGTTCCTGGCCTCCGACGCGGCCGCCTACATCAGCGGGGCGAGCCTGCTGGTGCACGGGGGAGGGGAGCGGCCGGCGTTCTTGGAGGCGGCAACTGCCAACAAAGACAAGCGAGATGGCCGGACACGTGAGATGGGCGGAGACGTGAGATGAGCGGAATCTGCGACGGGCGGGTCGTGGTCGTCACCGGCGCCGGCCGCGGACTGGGGCGAGCGCACGCGCGCGCGTACGCGGCGGAGGGCGCCCGGCTGGTCGTCAACGACCTGGGGGTCGGCCTGGACGGGGCGCCGGACCCCGGCAGTCCCGCCGGGCGGGTGGCGGAGGAGATCCGGGCGGCGGGCGGCCAGGCGATCGCCCACGGCGGCGACATCGCCACCACCGAAGGAGCGGCCTCCCTGATCGCGACGGCCCTGGAGACGTACGGCCGGCTCGACACTCTCGTCAACAACGCCGGCTTCCTGCGCGACCGGATGCTCGTCAACCTCGACGAGGACGACTGGGACGCCGTCCTGCGCGTCCACCTCAAGGGCCACTTCCTGCCGCTGAAGCACGCCGCCGCGCACTGGCGGGCCGAGGCCAAGGCGGGCCGCATGCCGGTGGCCCGCATCGTCAACACCAGCAGCGGTGCCGGGCTGTTGGGGTCGGTCGGGCAGGGCAACTACAGCGCCGCGAAGGCCGGCATCGTCGGCCTGACGCTGGTCGCGGCGGCCGAACTGCGCCGCTACGGCGTCCAGGTCAACGCCGTCGCGCCCGCCGCCCGCACACGGATGACGGAACGCACCTTCGCCGAGACGATGACGGCGCCCGCCGACGGCTTCGACGCGATGGCCCCCGAGAACGTCTCCCCGCTCGTCGTCTGGCTCGGCTCCGAAGCGAGCGCCGGTGTGAGCGGGCGCGTGTTCGAGGCGGAGGGCGGCCGGATCACGGTCATGGAGGGCTGGCGGCCGGGTCCGAGCGCCGACAAGGGTGCGCGCTGGAATCCCGGCGAGGCCGGCGAGGCGGCGCTGAAGCTGCTGGCGGAGGCGGCGGAGCCGGGCGCGGTGTACGGGGCCTGAGCGCGCTCAGCCGGTGAGACGGGCGGCGGCCTTGCGCTGCTCCTCCGTCATCACCTGCAGGAAGCGGATCACGGTGTCCAGCTCGTCCGTGCTGAACTCCTCGCACGCCGCTGCGATGTCGCGCGCCCACTCCTCGAAGAACGCGAAGAGAGGGGCGATCTTCTCCCGGTTCAGCTCGACGAGCACCCGCCGCTTGTCCGTCGGATGCTTGACCCGGCGTACGAATTCCTTGGCTTCGAGGCGGTCGACCAGGCCGGTGACGGATGCGGGAGCCAGGCCGGTGCGCTCGGCGAGGTCCTTCGCGGTGAGCGGGCCGTGCCGCTCCAGGAGGTCGAGGGCCTTCTCCTCGCTCGGGATCAGGCCCTGCCTGGCGGACACCGCGGAATGGAACATCACGGTGGCCCCACTGTTCTCCCGGCCCACGGCGAACAGCCGCAGCAGCGTCTCGGCCCGCCGCTTGTCGTCCATGGGGACGGCCGCCTCGAGGTTCGGCACCAGGGGCCGTTCGGATCCCGTCTCGCTGCCGTTCATGGCGTCAGCGTAGCAAATATTTCGTTCGGTCGAACTAAGTACTTGCGATCACGGCAGTGTCGGTGCAAGTCTTTCGTTCGTCCGAACGAAATAAATCTGGACTCGACGACATCCGGACCCAACGGGAGACGCCATGACCACCACCCTCGCCATGTCCCCGCCCGCCGAGGCGGATCCGTATCCGCGCCGCTGGGCCGCCGCCGCCGTGATGATGATCGCGGCGCTGATGGACCTGCTGGACGTGACGATCGTGAACGTGGCGATCCCGTCCATCGGCCGTGACCTCCACGCCTCGCAGAGCGACCTGCAGTGGCTGGTCTCCGCCTATCTGCTGGGCTTCGCCGCCACACTGATCGTCTCCGGGCACCTCGGGGACCGCTTCGGGCGCCGCGGACTGTTCCTCGCCGGCACCGCGGGCTTCGGCCTGGCGAGCCTCGGCTGCGGCCTCGCCCAGACGCCCGGACAGCTCATCGCGGCGCGAGCCGTGCAGGGCGTGCTGGCGGCGGTGCTGATACCGCAGGTGCTCGGCTCGTTCCGCACACTGTTCGCGGGCAAGGAGCGCGGCGCCGCATTCGGGATGTACGGGGCCGTCGCCGGGTTCGCCTCGGCGGTGGGGCTGCTGCTCGGCGGCCTGCTGACCGATGCCGATCTGTTCGGCTGGGGCTGGCGCTCGGTGTTCCTGGTGAACGTGCCGGTCGCGGTGGGCACGCTGGTCGCCGGGCTGGTGCTGGTGCCGTCCACGAAGGAGCGGTCGGCCCGACGGCCGGATCTGCTCGGGAGCGCGGTGCTGGCGGCCGGACTGGTGGCGATCGTGCTGCCGCTGGTGCAGGGCCGCGAGAACGGATGGCCGGTGTGGGGCTGGGTCTGCCTCGCCGCGGGTGTCTGCGCCGTCGCAGGGCTCGGGGTGTTCGAGGCACGCCGACGTGGTGCGGGGACGGTGCCGCTGCTGCCGGCGCGGGCCTTCCGGCTGCCCGCGTTCTCGGTGGGCGTGCTGGTGCAGCTGCTGTTCTCGGTCGGCATGCAGGGGTTCTTCCTGGTCTTCGCCCTCTGGCTGCAGGGGAGCGAGCGGTACACGCCGATGCAGGCCGGAGTGGTGAGCGTGGCCTTCTCGGTCGGCAGCTTCCTTACGGCACCTGCCGCCGACGCACTCGCGATGCGGTTCGGGCGCCTGGTGCTCGGGGCCGGTGCGCTGATGATGGCGGCCGGTGTCTGCTGGGTGTGGGCGGCGGTCACCGGAGCGTCCGCCGCGCACACCGGCGCCTGGCCGCTCGTGCCCGGGCTGGTGATCGCGGGGGCGGGGCTGGGCTTCCTGGTGGTACCGCTGGTGAACGTGGTGCTGTCCGCGGTGCCTGCTGAGCTGGCGGGCGGGGCGTCCGGGATCTTCTCCACGGCGCAGCAGTTCGGCGGCGCGCTGGGGGCGGCCACGGTCGGCACGGTCTTCTTCAACCACGCAGGCAACGGTCTGACGGACGCACTGACGGCGGCAATGCCCTGGGTGACCGCGGTGTTCGTGGCATGCTCGGCCCTGTGCGCCGCGCTCCCACGCCGGGCAGGAAATCCAAGCCTGTCCGGCGTTTGAGGACGAGGCCGTTCAGGCCGAACGGGGTCTGGGGGCGGAGCCCCCAGACCTCACTGCACCGCCTGGAGCAGCACCCCTAGGTGTCACATTCCAGCACCGTCCGGCACAGCGCACACCGCGCGCGGACGCGCCCCCGTACCGGCACCCGGATCTTCTGGTGGCAGGTCGGGCAGGGGAACGAGACACGCAGGCGGCCGCCGCCGTCGGGGGTGAAGGTGTAGGGCACACCGGGCTGGGGCCCGGGGGCGTGGCGGCGGTCACGGGCGTAGCGGCGGCGGCCCGCCCAGCCGGCGGCCGTCAGCGGAGGCTGCTGCTCGTCGTGGCGGGCCTGTGCCATACCCCTGGTGTACGCCTCGTAGGCCTGGGGGCTGGTGAACCAGATCGACGGGTCCTCGTGGAAGACCAGTGCGCGTTTCGCCAGGACGTAGCCGAACTCCTCGGGGGTCAGATAGCCGAGTTTCTGGGAGGAGGCCGAGTCCTCCCGGTAGGCGTCCAGCAGCAGCCAGCCCGCGCCCAGGTAGGTCGTCGCCGTGTCCGTGAGGATCTCGTTGTCGCGGGTGCCGGGGAAGGACAGGTCCAGGCGGTGCAGATACACGTGCATGATCTCGTGGGCCAGGGCGGCGCCGATGTCGCGGCGGTGGGTGCGGAAGCGGTCGTTCAGCTCGACGAAGTACTCGGGGCCCGCGGCGAGTTCGACGTTCGCCGCGTGCTGCATCTCCCGGAAGCTGACGATCAGCCGGGCGTCCGGCAGCCGGTAGTGGCGCACCAGCTCGCGGGCCACCCGCTGCGCGCCCAGATAGAGGTCGTCGGTGTCGCAGAAGGCCACATCGGCGGGCAGGACGCTGCTGGAGAAGGTCTGGATGGTGTCGTACGACAACCGTTTGTAGAGCGCGGTGATGGCGGCCCGCACCGTCTCCAGGTGTGGGTAGCCGTGCTCGACCGGTCCGCCGTTCGCCACGCCTGAACCCCCAAGACGCCCTGAACCCGATTCCACTCTACGGGGAGGTGGGCGGAAACTCCCTGGCCGGGTTCCAGCGCGCGTGCATGACCCCCGGCCTCGTCATGCAGGCCCCTTGATCTTCATGCTGTGGGCCGCTCCGCCCGCGCCGCCGGCCCGGCCCCCTGAAGATCGCCGCCGCTCTCTAGAGGGCCTGCAGGAGCGCACCCCCCGCTGACGCCTCCTCGAACTCCAGCAGCCACACCTCGTTGTCGCCCTCGCACAGCACCGGCCCGGGCACGTACAGGGAGCGCTGGGGGCCCGCCGACCAGTAGCGGCCCAGGTTGAACCCGTTGACCCAGGCGAATCCACGGGTCCAGCCCGGCAGTTCCAGCCGAGCGTCCCCGGCGCCCCGCACCGTGACGGTGCCCCGGTACAGCCCCGGCGCACCATCTTCGGCAAGCGGCTGGAAGGGGACGCCCCCGATGTCGTCCAGCGCATCCAGACGCAGCCCACGCGCGCGTACCCCGTGCACATACTGCCGCTCGTGCAGCAGACCCCCGGTGATCCCCTTGGGCTCACCGCTGCGCGGCCCGTAGTTGACGCGTCCCAGGGACTCCACCCACAGCTCCACGCGCGCGTGCCCGGCGACGGGCTCCTTCAGCTGCTCGTCGCCCTCGGCGAGAACCCCGGCCCGCTCACCGTCGACGTACACCACGGCCAGATCCCGCAGACCGCGCGCGGTCAGCGGATAGGGCTGCCGCGGCCCGGGCACCGTCACCGCGTACCGTACGAGCCCCCGGTCCACGTCCAGTTCCTCGAAGGTCGGCGGCACCGGAGCCGAGGTCTCCGGGCCTCCCCGCGCCTCCAGTACGGCGCCCAGCGGCGCCCACCCGTCCAGGCGCACCTCGGCCGGCGCCCCCAACCGTGCAGGCGCGGGCGGCAGTTCGGGCAGCGGCCCGTCGGCGTACTCCGCGAGGACCTCACGCAGCCGCCAGAACTTCTCCGTCGGACGGCCGAACTCGTCGATCGGTGCGTCGTAGTCGTACGACGTCACATCCGGCTCCAGCGGCCCCTCGTGCAGCGCGCCGCCGCCCCTGTTGGCGCCCGCCCAGCCGGCGAAGCTGGTCCCGCCGTGCGCCATGTACAGGTTGACCGAGGCCCCGCACTCCAGGACCTCCCGCAGGGCGGCCGCGGCGTCGTCGGCGCCACGGGTGATGTGCTCGCCGCCCCAGTGGTCGAACCAGCCGCACCAGAACTCCATGCACATCAGCGGCCCTTCGGGACGGTGCCGGCGCAGCGTCTCGAACCCCTCGCGCGCGTGCGAGCCGAAGTTCACCGTGGCGAGCACACCGGGGATGCAGCCGCTGCTGAGCATGTGGTCCTCCGGGCCGTCCGAGGTGACCAGCGGCACCGTGACACCCGCATCCAGCAGCACGTCGGCCAGACGGCGCAGATACGCGGCGTCCGAGCCGTAACTGCCGTACTCGTTCTCCACCTGCACCAAGATCACCGGGCCGCCGCGGTCGATCTGCCGCTCCACGATCCGGGGCAGCAGCACACCGAACCAGCGCTCCAGGTGTTCCAGGAACCGCTCGTCACGGGTACGCGCGCGCGTGCCCAGCTCGCCCGTCAGCCAGTGCGGCAGCCCGCCGTTCTCCCACTCGGCGCAGATGTACGGCCCCGGCCGCACGATCGCCCACAGCCCCGCCCGCCGGGCCGCGTCCAGGAAACGGCCCAGCGCCTGCACGTCCTCGAAGCGCCCCGGCCGCGGCTCGTGCAGGTTCCACGGCACATACGTCTCCACGCAGTTCAGGCCCATCGCCCGCAGCATCGCCAGCCGGTGCCCCCAGTGCTCCTCGTGCACCCGGAAGTAGTGCAGCGCACCGGACAGCAGCCGCACCGGCCGCCCGTCCAGCAGGAAGTCCGCCTCGCCCACCGTGAACTCACTCATGCACCCCAGCCTCACCCCTGGCATCGATCACCGTCCATGGACAAAGATCAGCGCTGCTTGGACGAAAACACGACCGCCGGACGACGGCCCGATCAGGTCCCGGGCACCGGTCCGAACGACGCCGGGAGGAGCGCACGCGATGTACCACACCTGGATGCGGTTCTTCACGCCCGGACCGGTCCACCACCGCCTCGGCCTGGTCTGCCTCGGCGTCGGCCTGCAGTACGGCGCCCTGCCCACCGTCGGCCCCCGCACCCTCGACCACCACGTCGCCGTCGTCATCAGCACCGGCAGCGGCTGGTACCGGCACCCCGACGGCCGCCGCACCACCGTCACCGCACCCGCCCTGCTGTGGCTCACCCCCGGCATACCGCACCACTACGGACCCGACCCCGACACCGGCTGGGACGAGGGGTTCACCGTCTTCACCGGGCCCGCCGCCACCACGTACACCGAACTCGGTTACATCGAACCCGGCCGCCCCGTCGTCCCCCTCTCCGACGCCACCGGCCCGCGCGCCGTCATCGGCCGCATCGCCCGCGCCGCCCGCCGCGGCAACCCCCTCCTGGAGGTGGAGACCGGCGCCGCCGTCCACGAACTCCTCGTCGCCCTGCGCCGCGCCCGAGCCGACCTCGCCCCCGACGGCGACCTCGTCCTCAAGGCCCTCGCCCGCGACGCCTGCCTGCCCCTGTCCGTCGCCGACCACGCCGCCCGGCACGGCATGACCCCCGCCGAACTGCGCACCGCCGTACGCCGCGGCGCCGGCTGCAGCCCCAAGGACTACCTGCTCGGCATCCGCCTCGGCCGCGCCAAGGAACTCCTCGCCGCCACCGAACTCCCCGTCGCCGCCGTCGCCCGCCGCGTCGGCTACGACGATCCCGCCTACTTCTCCCGCCTGTTCACCCGACGCGTCGGCATGCCGCCCGTCCGCTTCCGCGCCCAGGAGTACCGCGCCGTCCCCGGCGGCTGGAGCAACCGCATCCCCGACCCCGACGATCCACCGATGATCGAACCCACGCACGCCACGTAGGCTGGGCGCCCATGACCACCAGCAACACCGGCACCCGCGATGTCGACCCCGCCGTCCGCGAGGAACTTGCCCGGCTGCGCGACAGCATCGACAACATCGACGCAGCCGTCATCCACATGCTCGCCGAACGCTTCAAGGCAACCCAGCAGGTCGGCCACCTCAAGGCCGCACACAGACTGCCGCCCGCCGACCCGGCTCGCGAGGCCCGCCAGATCGAGCGCCTGCGCGCCCTCGCCGAAAGCGCCAAACTGGACCCGGCCTTCGCTGAGAAGTTCCTGAATTTCATCATCGCCGAAGTGATCCGCCACCACGAACGCATCGCGGACGACGCCGTGAACGGCTCTGCAAAAACGGCGAATTGACCTCGGTGGATGCCGCAGAGGACGTGACAGAAGGGCCCGCACGGGGCATGCTGCGCTGTGCACTCCTTGTCAGCTGACGGCCACGGCCCGTCAGTACCTCGGACATAAGCTGGTTGTCTCGCGGGAGGGACGACGGGCCATGCCGGAAGCCAAGATCCTCATCGTGGACGACCACGAGGACACCCTGTACGCCCTGGAGAGCGCCCTGGCCCCGCTGGGCTATCAGCTGGGCCGCGCCACCAACGGCGACGAGGCCCTCAAGCAGGTCCTCCGCGGACAGGTCGGCCTCCTCCTGCTCGACGTCCGCATGCCCGGCGTCAGCGGCCTGGACGTGGTCCGCTACATGCGCCGCGTGGAACAGACCCAGCACATCCCGGTCATCCTCCTCACCGGCTTCGGCCTCGACCAGTTACTGACCTCCACCGCCTTCGCCCTCGGCGTCGCCGACCTCGTCATGAAACCCATAGACCCCTGGTCGCTGCGGACCAAGGTCCGCTACCTCTACGACGCCCACCGCCGCCACCTCGCCCTGGAGCAGGAGGTCCGCGAACTGCGCGCCCTCGTCAAGGACCACACCGACGCCGACGACGACGCCCACCGCCCGGCCGCTCTGCCCCACCCCGACGCCCGCCTCCCCACCCAGCGCATCGGCCAGGCGCACAACGGGGAGCTCGAAGAGGAGCGGACATAGGCCGCGTACCGGTCCGCCCCTGTGCCTTGTCAGCGCCATCGGGCAGCATTACCTGCATGTCCGTTCTGACGCGCGACGAAGCGCAGACCCGTGCCAAGCTCCTCGACGTCCACCGCTACACGATCGACCTCGATCTGACCACCGGCGACGAGACCTTCGACTCCCGCACCGTCATCCGCTTCACCGCGCGCACGGACGCGGACACCTTCGTCGAGCTCAAGCCCGACCAACTGCGCACCGCCACCCTCGACGGACAGCCCCTCGACCCGGAAACCCTCGACGGCAACCGCCTTCCCCTGAACAACCTCACCGCCGGCGAGCACGAACTGCACCTCGACGCGAGCATGCGCTACTCCCGCACCGGCGAGGGCATGCACCGCTTCACCGACCCCACCGACGGCGAGACCTACCTCTACACCCAGCTGTTCATGGAGGACGTCCAGCGCGTCTTCGCCGCCTTCGACCAGCCCGACCTCAAGGCCGTCTTCGACCTGACCGTGAAGGCCCCCGAAGGCTGGAGCGTCCTCGCCAACGGCATGACCGAACACCTCGGCCAGGGCCGCTGGCAGGCAGCCACCACCCCCCTGATCTCCACCTACCTCGTCGCCGTCGCCGCCGGCCCCTGGCACTCCGTGCGCACCGAACACCGCGACCTGCCCTTCGGCCTGCACTGCCGCCGCTCCCTCGCGCCGTATCTGGACGCGGACGCCGAGGAACTCCTCGAGATCACCAAGCAGTGCTACGACCGCTACCACGAGAAGTTCGAGGAACCGTACCCCTTCGACTCCTACGACCAGGCGTTCGTCCCCGAGTTCAACGCCGGCGCGATGGAGAACCCCGGACTGGTCACCTTCCGAGACGAGTTCGTCTACCGATCCGCCGTCACCGACACCGAGCGCCAGACCCGCGCCATGGTCATCGCCCACGAAATGGCCCACATGTGGTTCGGCGACCTCGTCACCCTCCGCTGGTGGGACGACATCTGGCTGAACGAGTCCTTCGCCGAGTACATGGGCTACCAGACCCTCACCGAAGCGACCCGATTCACCGACACCTGGACCGACTTCGGAGTCGCCCGCAAGGCCTGGGGCTACGACGCCGACCAACGCCCGTCCACCCACCCCGTAGCCCCCGAAAACGTCAACGACACGGCCTCCGCCCTCCTCAACTTCGACGGCATCTCCTACGCCAAGGGCGCCTCCGCACTACGCCAACTCGTCGCCTGGCTCGGCGAGAAGGACTTCCTCGCCGGCATCAACACCCACTTCGCCCGCCACCGCTTCGCCAACGCCTCCCTCGCCGACTTCATCGACTCCCTCGCCTCCGCCACCGAACGCGACGTCCACGCCTGGGCCGACGCCTGGCTGCGCACCACCGGCGTCGACACCCTCACCCCCGTGGTGACCCCCGGCGACGACGGCACCTGCACCCTCACCGTCGAGCACACCGGCAGCCGCCCGCACCGCATCGCCGTCGGCCTCTACGACCCGGACGTCGCCGACGAGGGCCGCCACCTCATCCTGCGCGACCGCCTCGACCTCGACATCCCGCACACCACACCCGAGCCCGTCGGCAAACGCCCCGCCCTGCTCCTCCTCAACGACGGCGACCTCACCTACGCCAAGATCCGCTTCGACCCCGAATCCTTCGAAGCCGTCCGCACCAGCCTCTCCGGCCTGCCCGACCCCCTCACCCGCGCCGTCGTCTGGAACGCCCTGCGCGACGCCGTCCGCGACGGCCAGCTCCCGCCGACCGCCTACCTCGACACCGCCCGCACCCACCTCCCGCACGAAACCGACCTCGCCCTCGTCCAGGGCGTCCTCGCCTTCGCCACCACCAAGGTCGCCGACCGCTACCTCACCCCAGAACAGCGCCCGGCAGCCCTGACCACCCTCACCTCCCTGTGCCGCGACCTCATCCGCCGCACCGAGGACGGCGACAACCCCGGCCTGCGCCTGATCGCCGTACGCCACCTCATCGACGTCGCCGCCCACCCCGACACCATCGCCGCCTGGCTCGCCGACGGCACCGTCCCCGGCGGCCCCGAACTCGACCCCGAACTGCGCTGGCGCGTCCTCGCCCGCCTCGCCGTCCTCGGCGCCACCGACGAGCAGGCCATCGCCGCCGAACTCGACCGCGACCCCTCCGCGACCGGCCAGGAAGGCGCCGCCCGCTGCCGCGCCGCCCTGCCCGACGCCGAGGCCAAGGCCAGGGCCTGGCAGGCAATGTTCGGCGGAGACGACCGCACCGACCTGTCCAACTACCTCTTCACCGCCACCGCCCGCGGCTTCTGGCAGCCCGAACAGGCCGACCTGGTACGCGAGTACGTACCCCGCTACTACGAGGACGCCGTCACCGTCGCCGCCCGCCGCGGCCCCGCCATCGCCACCGCCGTCGGCCGCTGGGCCTTCCCCGCCCACGCCGTCGACACCGAGAACCTGCACCTCGGCGAGGAGTGCCTCAACACCGCCGACCCGATCCCCGCCCTGCGCCGCACCCTGGCCGACGAACTCGACGACCTCGCACGGGCGTTGCGAGTGAGGGAGGCGTAGGCACCTTCAGCCCGTCTGGGGGTGCCCCCTCTGGGGGAGTCTGAGGACGAGGCCCCTTAAGGGCCGAAGCGGGGGTCTGGGGGCGGCAGCCCCCAGGCTGCGGCACCACCACCGCCACCAACGCACCCCCGGCCCAAGCCCCGCAGGGACCCGCAGGGCCACCCTTTCGGGTTCCGATCGTTGAACCTCCCGGGCACGCGCACGCATCCACCGACAAGCTGGAACTCCCTCTGCCGCGTGCCCGGGAGGAACCCCATGAGCACACCGAGCCTCGCCTCCGGCCCCCAAGGCCCCCACGCCCTACGGCCGTTGCTCGACACCGTGCTCCAAGCACTCGACGAGGGCGCACACGCACGCGGAGGACCCCTGCCCGCCGGCGGACCCGCCGCCGTCGCCGCACGCCTACGGGCCGCCCTCGGCGACGTACTGCCCAAGCACGGCGACCCCGACGCCCTGCGCACCCTCGTGTACGCCCTCGCCGAAGGCGCCGCCGACCCTGCCGACCCACTGTGCGCCGCCCACCTGCACTGCCCGCCCCTCGCCCTCGCCACCGCCGCCGACCTCGCCGCAAGCGTCCTCAACCCCTCCCTCGACTCCTGGGACCAGGCCCCGGCGGCATCCGAGCTGGAGACCCTCGTCACCCGCGCCCTCGCCGCCGAGGTCTACGCAGGACCCGCCACCCCCGCAGGCCCGCACCGGCCATCACCACACCACGGCGACAAAGCCCAGCCCGACGCCCTGATCACCACCGGCGGCACCGAATCCAACCAACTCGCCCTCCTCCTCGCCCGCGAGACACACGGCCCCGGCCTCCGCCTGATCTGCGGCGCCGGCGCCCACCACTCACTGCCCCGCGCCGCCTGGCTCCTCGGCCTGCCCGACCCCGTGACCATCCCCGCCCCCACGGGCACCCTCGACCCCGCCGCCCTCAACCAGGCCCTCACCACCCTCCCCGGCCCCCACCTCGTCGCCGCCACCGCCGGCACCACCGACGCCGGACTCATCGACCCCCTCCCCGAGATCGCCGCCCTGTGCACCGCCCACCACGCCCGCCTGCACATCGACGCCGCCTACGGCGGAGGCCTCCTCCTCAGCGACCGCCACCGGAAAAAACTCACCGGACTCGAATACGCCCACACCATCACCCTCGACCTGCACAAACTCGGCTGGCAGCCGGTCGCAGCCGGCCTCCTCGCCGTACGCGACCCCCACGACCTCACCGCCCTGAACCAGCACGCCGACTACCTCAACGCCGACGACGACACCGAAGCCGGCCTCCCCGACCTCCTCGGCCGCTCCCTGCGCACCACCCGCCGCCCCGACATCTTCAAGATCGCCGTCACCCTCAAAACCCTCGGCCGCACCGGCCTCGGCGCACTCGTCGACCAAGTCTGCGACCGGGCACAGGAGTTCGCCGCCCTCGTCCACGACCACCCGGGCTTCGAGCTCTACGACCGCCCCACCATCAGCACGGTCCTGTTCCGGCCCGCGCACACCACCGACGACGCCGTCGCCGCCGTACGCCGAAAACTCCTCCACCAGGGCCGCGCCGTCCTCGGCCGCGCCCACCTCGACGGCCGTCTCTGGCTCAAAGCCACCCTGCTCAACCCCCACACCCGCCCCGACGACCTCGCCACCCTCCTCACTCTCGTCGAGAAGGCGGCCGACGAACCCGCCTGAGCGAAGCCGCCCGCGACGGACCCGCCCGAGAGGGGCCCGCCTGAGACCGACCAGCCCATGCGGGACCAGCCCGAGAGGGGCTCGCTCGAGACGGAGCCGCCTGAGACGAACCTGCCCGAGAGGGATCCGCCCGAGAGGGGCTCGCCTGAGACGAACCCGCCTGAGACGAACCCGCCCGCGAGGGACTCGACCGCGAGGCACCCGCCCCGAGACGAACCCGCCCGCGAAGTCGAAGAACTCACCGAAGACTCCGCCGAAGACCCGTGGAAGGAACCACCCGATGAGCACGCCCCCGCACCCACACCCCCCACACCACGAGCCCGACGCACCCCGCGACCTCGTCGGCATCGGCATCGGGCCCTTCAACCTCTCCCTCGCCGCCCTCGCCCACCCCCTCGCCGAACTCGACGCCGCCTTCTACGACCAGCGCCCCTCCTTCGCCTGGCACCCCGGCCTCCTCATCGACGGCGCCCGCATCCAAGTCCCCTTCCTCGCCGACCTGGTGACCCTCGCCGACCCCACCAGCCCCTGGACCTTCCTCAACCACCTCAAATCCCGCGACCGCCTCTTCCCCTTCTACTTCGCCGAGCGCTTCCACATCCAGCGCGCCGAGTACGACACCTACTGCCGCTGGGTCGCAGCGGGCCTCCCCGGACTCCACTTCGGCCACCAGATCGACGCCGTCCGCTGGAACCCCGAACGCGACGTCTTCGAAGTCGACTACACCCAACTCGGCCCCGACGGAGAAGCCGAAGCCCTCGGCCGCACCCACACCCGCAACATCGCCCTCGGCATCGGCACCGAACCCCACATCCCCGAGCCCCTCAAAACCCTCGTCGAAGCCCCCGGCGTACCCGTCGTCCACTCCGCCGACTACCTCGCCCACCGCGACACGATCCTCACCGCCGACCACATCACCGTCATCGGATCAGGACAATCAGGCGCCGAAATCTTCCTCGACCTGCTCCGCGCCCGCCCCACCGGCCGCGAAAAACTCCACTGGCTCGGCCGCACCGAGGCCTTCGCCCCCATGGAGTACTCCAAACTCGGCCTCGAACACTTCACCCCCGACTACACCCGCTACTTCCACGCCCTCCCCGAAACCGTCCGCGACCGCCTCGTCACCAGCCAGTGGCAACTCCACAAAGGCATCGACACCGACACCATCGCCGCCATCCACGACGAGCTCTACAACCGCACCCTGAACGGCGGCTGGCCCGACGTCGTCCTCACCCCCGGCGTCCGCGTCCGCACCGCAGGCCGCCTCGCCACCACCAAAGTCGAACTCCACCTCGAACACACCCAGCAGGACACCCGCTCCCGCCTCACCACCGACGCCGTCATCCTCGCCACCGGCTACCGCGAACGCCCCCTCGACCGCCTCCTCGCCGGCCTCGACCCCTACCTGCGCCGCGACAGCCGCGACCGCCCCCGCATCGACGAACACTTCCGCCTCGCCCTCGACCCCTCCATCAGCGCCTCCAACTGCCACATCTACGTACAGAACGCCGAACGCCACACCCACGGAGTCGGCACCCCCGACCTCGGCCTCGCCGCCTGGCGCTCCGCCACCATCCTCAACTCCCTCACCGGCAAGGAGACTTACCCCCTCCCCACCCGAACCGCCTTCACCACCTTCGGACTCGACCAGCAACAGCACCCGCACATCCCGCGCGCCCGCCAGGCACCCGTCCTCACCCCCCTCGTCGACGACAGGCAATGAGCCACAAAGAGGCAGGAAGAACTCCGGCGGCCTGGCTCCTCGGCACCGACCACCCCTTTCGACGCCGTCATCGGCATCGCCGCCGCCGTCGCCGACCCCGCCCAACCGGACCGGATCCGCCCCGAGTACAACGCCGGCGACGGCCTCCACGTCCACGACGCCGGCGCAAAAGCCATCGCCGACGCCGTGGACCTGTCACTGCTCAAGCTCCAGACGCTCTAGAAAACCGGCACACCACCCCGCGTCAGCCGCCAGTCCACCGACGCGAACTCCTTCGGGTCCAGCACACCCTTCGCCGTCACCCACTCCGCGATCCGCGTACGGATCTCCGTCGACTCCGACCACAGCTCCGTCGCCGAGGCCACATGCGGGAACGCGCCACCACCGTTGGCACGGTAGTTGTTCACCGCGAACACGAACTGCTGCGCGTCATCCAGCGCGGCCCCGTTGTAAGTGAGGTTCTTGATCCGCGACCCGGCCGCCTGGGCGATGTCGATGTCGTACGACAGCCCCGACACGTAGTCGTAGTTGTAGTCCGGGCGGCCGTTCGCATTCGTCAGCTTCTCCACGTCGACGGTGGCGTCCGCCGCCGTCTGCACGAAGTACTCCGCCGAGTACTCCAGGTACGCCCGCAGCTGCGCCCCCGTCATCAGCTTCGCAACCAGCGTGTTGTCGTACACGTACAGGCTGGAGAGATCCCGGATCGTCACCTTGCCGACCGGGATCTCCGAGGTCCGCGAGAACGGCGAGGCCTGCGCGACCACCGGCAGCGAGGCATACGAGGTGCCCGCCAGAGCCGCCTTGACCACATCCTCCTGGACCCTGGTGATCAGATCGATGATCGGGACATCCTTGTAGCGCGCCTCGACCGTCGTCAGCGTCCCGGTCGCCGTACCGACCACCTGGTTGACGTACTCCACCACCTTCGCATGCTCGTCCGACAGCAGTTTGGTGATCTTCGGATCGTCGGCGACCGAGTTGGAGTTCAGCACCTTCGACGACACCGACTCCACCGCCCAGCGGCCCCTCGCGAAAACCAGCTCGACATCGAAGACCGACAGCCGCTCCGCATACGCCAACGGCTCCGACAACACCACCGTCTTCCCCGTCTTGGCGTTGGTGACCTTCAACTCCGGGATCTCCACATGCGCGTGACCGACCAGGATCGCGTCGATGTCCGCCACCTGCTGCGCCACCAGCGCCGCCGAGTTCTCCACGTACGGCAGCTGGTCACCGTACGAAGAAGTGCCCGAGGAGCCACTGTGCGCGGAGACGATGACGACATCCGCACCCATCGACTTCAGCTTCGGCACCCACTTCGCCGCCTGCTCCTCAAGGCCGGGGAACTCCAACTTCCCCTGCACATACGCCTTGTCCCAGATCGCGATACCCGGGTTCGTCAGCCCGAGCACCGCGACCCTGACCGGCGGCAGGCCCGGCACGTGGAACTTCTTGATGAAGTACGGCGGGAACGCGGGCCTCTGCGTCTTCGCATCCACCGCGTTCGCACCCAGCAGCGGGAAACGGCACTGCTGCTCGAACCTCCGCAGCGTCTCGATGCCGTAGTTGAACTCGTGGTTGCCCAGCGCCGCCGCGTCGTACCCGATCGCGTTCATCGCCTGCGCCATCGGATGCACCGGACCGCCCTCGGCGGTGATCGGATCGACCTTCGCGTAGTAGTACGTCAGCGGAGTGCCCTGGATCGTGTCGCCCGCGTCCAGGAGCAGCGTGTTGCACCGCCCCTTCTCCTCACGCAGCTGGTTCACCAGCGTCGAGATCCGGGCCAGGCCCTGCGCGTTGCCCGCCTTGTCCGAGTAGTCCGCGTCCTTGAAGTAGTCCCAGTTGAAGACGTGCCCGTGCAGGTCGGTGGTGCCCATGACGGTCAGCGCGTACCGCTTGGCGGGCCTCTTCGCCGCCGTGACCTCGGCCGCCTGCGCCGCCGGAGCCGCGACGGCGCTCGCCACCGCCACCCCCGCTCCGGTCGCGGCGGACTTCTGCAGGAACTTCCGGCGGTTCAGAGGGTTCAAGGGCATGTCAGGATCTCCTCAGCGAATGGTCAACAACGCGCGTAGATTCTGACCCGGGCATGGCAAGCAGCAACAGGCCTTCCAGGTTGCGATCTGATGACCCAACCCCCGCCCACCGGACGCCGTAACCGGCCAACAACTGACAGAGTGGGACGCATGACCACCCCACCCACAGACGCCACCCACCCCGCCGTCCCCTACGGCACCCCCGACGCCCCCCGCATCGCCGTCCGCGGCGAAGCCCGTCTCGAAGTCGACCCCGAAATCGCCCGCATCGGCATCACCGTCGCCGCCCGCGGCAAAGACCGCCGCACCGCCCTCGACGACCTCACCCGCCGCAACACCACAACCCTCGACCTGATCAAGACATACGGGGAGGCCGTCGAACACCTGGAAACCGGCGCCTTCTCCATCAGCCCCGAACTCAAGGACAAAGGCCGCGGCGAACGCATCCACGCCTACCACGGACGCGTCCACATCACCGCCGAACTCACCGACTTCACCGCCCTCGGCGAACTCACCACCCGCCTCGCCGACCTGGAACTCACACGAGTCGACGGCCCATGGTGGGCCCTGCGCCCCGATTCACCGGCGTACCGGAAAGCCCGACAGCAAGCGGTGAGGGAAGCCGTCCAACGAGCGAGGGAATACGCAGAGGCCCTCGGCACCACACTGGCCGCGCTGGTGGAACTCGCCGACATCGGAGCAGAGGACGCACAGCCCTACCCCCCGGCCCCCGGCACCCGCATGCGCTCCATGGCCTACGGCGCCGCAGCCCCCGAAGACACCGCCGCAGCACTCGACCTCGAACCCGAACGGCAACGCGTATACGCCGCCGTCAACGCCCGATTCACCATGGCCCCACCACAGCTCTGAAACCACACCCCAAGCCGTTCGAATGCTCATCGGAGCATGCGTCTGCACAATTCAATACTTGTCAACGCCCCTTCATCCAAAGGTTGTTGAGTAGTCACGCACGCCCAATTCTCTACCCACCGGTAAGGCCTAGGCTCAAAACCATGCGCCGAGCAAAGATCGTCTGCACTCTGGGCCCCGCCACCGACTCGTACGACCAGATCAAAGCCCTGGTCGAAGCCGGAATGGACGTCGCCCGATTCAACCTCAGCCACGGCACCCACGCCGAACACGAGGAGCGCTACCAGCACGTACGAAAGTCCGCCGACGAAACCGGCCGCAGCGTCGGAATCCTCGCCGACCTTCAAGGCCCGAAGATCCGACTCGGCCACTTCACCGAAGGCCCCGTACTCCTTGAACGCGGCGACACCTTCACTATCACCGTGGAGGAAGGCGCCCAAGGCGACGGCCACACCTGCGGCACCACATACCCCGGCCTCGCCACCGACGTCACCCCCGGCGAACGCATCCTCGTCGACGACGGCAAGGTCTGCCTCGAAGTCACGTCGGTCGACGGCCCCCGTGTCCACACCAGGGTCATCGAAGGCGGCATGGTCTCCGACCACAAGGGCCTGAACCTCCCGGGCGTCGCGGTCTCGGTCCCCGCCCTCTCCGACAAGGACGAAGCGGACCTGCGCTGGGCCCTGCGGACCGGCTTCGACGTCATCGCACTGTCCTTCGTCCGCAGCGGCCGCGACATCGAAGACGTCCACCGCATCATGGACGAGGAAGCACGTCGGCTGCCCGTCATCGCCAAGGTGGAGAAACCCCAGGCGGTCGACGCGATCGACGACATCGTGGCCGCCTTCGACGGCATCATGGTCGCGCGGGGCGATCTCGGCGTCGAAATGCCCCTGGAACAGGTCCCGATCGTCCAGAAGCGCGCCATCAAACTGGCAAAGCGCAACGCCAAGCCGGTGATTGTGGCGACCCAGATGCTCGACTCGATGATCGACAACTCGCGCCCGACGAGGGCGGAGGCGTCGGATGTCGCCAACGCTGTGATCGACGGCACGGACGCGGTGATGCTCTCCGGCGAGACGAGCGTCGGCAAGTACCCCATCGAGACGGTCCGTACGATGGCCAAGATCGTCGAGGCAGCGGAGGAGGACATCCTCGCGAAGGGCCTCCCGCCGCTGACGGAACGGAACAAGCCCCGCACCCAGGGCGGCGCGGTCGCCCGGGCGGCGGCGGAAATGGGCGACTTCCTGGGCGCCAAGTTCCTGGTCGCCTTCACCCAGTCGGGAGACACGGCCCGACGGCTGTCCCGCTACCGGTCGCCGATCCCGCTGCTGGCTTTCACACCGGAGCCGGCGACGCGGTCGCAGCTGAGTCTGACGTGGGGGGCGGAGACGTTCCTTGGGCCGCATGTGGACTCTACGGATGCGATGGTCGACCAAGTGGACGAGCTGCTGTTGAAGTACGGCCGCTGCGAGAAGGGTGACGTCGTGGTGATTACGGCGGGGTCGCCTCCGGGGGTGTCGGGGTCGACGAACATGGTGCGGGTGCATCACATTGGGGAGGACGACAGTCCCAAGTAGGGGCTGGGTTAGTACTTGGGGCCCACGTGGGCGTCGAGGAGGGCGACGGAGGCCTTCTTGGCTACAGAGATGTTGAACGGGATCCCGTTGCGCATGCATTGGGTCCACGCGATGCCGAGTTTGTCGAGGGTGTCGGTGTAGAGCCGGCGGATGTCGACGGAGACATTGGTGAAGAAGTACCGGGGGTATTCGTAGCGCTTGCGCTCACCGCGTACCAGTCGGGTGGTCCAGTTGGTGATGCGACAGCCGTCGGAGTGGATGAGGCCGCGGATGAATTCCCAGGGCTGGGCGTCGACGATTTCCTGTTGCCAGGGCTGGAGAGCGATGGTGCGCTCGTGCTTCTTTCCGGGGCCATGCTGTGGAAAGAGGTGGGGCCACTGCCGGGAGTAGCTCGTCACCGCTGCGCAGCCCTGCCTCTGGAGCGTGTAAACGCCGACGCCCGGGACCACTTTCAGGATGGCCTCGCGGCACTCTTGGAGGAGGCCGGGCCACGCGTCAGCGCACGCGATCCTGAGGTAGTGACCCGTGCCGCGTGGGTGGGCGCTGATGCAACCCTCGCCGAGATAGAGGCCCAACAGGTAGGCGTGCGCGACTTCGTCGGCGGGTGGTTCGGGATCCGGAGGCGCCATGCGAGGTAGGGGTTCAAGACGGTCCTGCCACGAGCGGATCGCTGCGCGGGAGATACCCGTCTCCTTGCTTACGGAGTTCAGGCTGCGCCCTTGGGTGACTAATGCCAGCGCCAGCTTGCGCGTGCTGATGTCGTACATGTGATCACCCTGCGAGAGTGATCGCGACGACGCGCAGCAAAAAGCGGATGTTCACGAGAACGTGGACATCCGCTTTTCAGTGGCGACCTTCGAATCGAAGGAAAAGTGCCCCGGGTGGGATTCGAACCCACGCTGTCGGTGGTTTGAGCACCGTGTCTCTTCCGCTGGACTACCGAGGCTTCCTGTAAAACAAAGGTTGGCGGTCACCCGCCGTGTTCCCACCTTACCGCAGCTAGGTAGGCTCTTGTCAGCAGTACCCCGGCCGTGAACAAGGAGCCCCCGTGACCGCCCCCGAGTCGCCCCAGCCCGTAGACGCGCCCGACGACGACAAGTCGCACGTGCCTCCGCTGACGACCCGTGTCGTCATCGCCGAGGACGAGGCCCTGATCCGGCTCGACCTCAAAGAGATGCTGGAGGAGGAGGGCTACAGCGTCGTCGGCGAGGCCGGTGACGGCGAGCAGGCCATCGAGCTCGCCCGTGAGCACCAGCCGGACCTTGTGATCCTCGACGTGAAGATGCCCAAGCTGGACGGCATCTCGGCGGCCGAGAAGATCGCCGAGGAGGGCATTGCCCCCGTGCTGATGCTTACTGCCTTCTCGCAGCGCGACCTCGTGGAGCGGGCTCGTGATGCCGGTGCGATGGCGTACCTGGTGAAGCCGTTCAGCAAGAGTGATGTCGTGCCCGCGATCGAGATGGCCGTTTCCCGGTTCACCGAGCTCAAGGAGCTGGAGAAGGAGGTCGCCGACCTCACCCTCCGCCTGGAGACCCGCAAGCTCGTCGACCGGGCGAAGTCCATCCTCCAGACGGAGTACGGGCTGACGGAGCCGGCTGCGTTCCGGTGGATTCAGAAGACGTCGATGGACCGTCGGATGTCGATGCAGCAGGTGGCGGAGGCGGTCATTCAGGACGCGGATGAGAAGAAGGCCGCGAAGGGCTGATCCCCGCCACCCAAGACAGACCGAGGCCCGCGTCCCTGATCCAGGGGCGCGGGCCTCGTCGTACGGCCAAGAGGGTCAGCCTCAGTCCTCGCCGAGGTATGCCTTGCGTACGGATTCGTCGTGCAGGAGGTCCTCGCCGGTGCCGGAGAGGACGATGTTGCCGACCTCCATGACGTGTCCCTGGTCGGCGAGTGAGAGGGCTGCCTGGGCGTTCTGTTCGACGAGGAGGATCGTCGTGCCCTGTGCCTTGAGTTCCACGATCGTCGACATGATCTTCTGCATCATGATCGGGGAGAGGCCCATGGAGGGCTCGTCGAGCATGAGGAGCTTGGGCTGGGACATGAGCGCGCGGCCCATTGCCAGCATCTGCTGCTCGCCGCCCGACAGGGTGCCTGCGGCCTGCTTGCGGCGTTCTCCGAGGATCGGGAAGAGGTCGTAGGCCCTCTGTATGTCCTTTTGGATGCCTTCCTTGTCCTTTCTCAGGAAGGCGCCCAGCTGGAGGTTTTCCTCGATGGTGAGCCGCGGGAAGATGTGCCGGCCCTCAGGGGAGTGGGCGAGGCCCAGCGCGACGATCTTGTGGGCGGGGATGCCGGAGAGGGGTTTCCCCTCGAAGGTGATCTTTCCGTGGCTGGGCTTGAGGAGGCCGGAGAGGGTGCGCAGGGTGGTGGTCTTGCCGGCGCCGTTGGTGCCGATGAGGGTGACGACCTGGCCTGCTTCGACCTTGAAGGAGATGCCCTTGACGGCTTCGATCTTGCCGTAGGCGACCCTGAGGTCTTCGACCTCGAGCAGTGCGGTCACTGGGCTTCTCCCTTGGTGGTGCTGGTGGTGCTGTCCGCGGGTCCGGCTTCGGCGGCGGCGATTTCGGCGGCTTCCGCCTCTCCGGGGTCGCCTTCGAAGGGTTCGCCGAGGTAGGCGGCGATGACGCGTTCGTCGGCCTGGACGACTTCGGAGGTGCCTTCGACGAGTTTTTCGCCTTGGACGAGGACGGCGACGCGGTCGCACAGGTTGAAGATGAAGCGCATGTCGTGCTCGATGACGAGGACGGAGATGCCCTTGTCGCGGATGGCGAAGACCAGTTCCTCGGTTGCCCGCGTTTCCTGGGGGTTCATGCCCGCCGTGGGCTCGTCGAGGAGGAGCAGGCCGGGTTCTGACGCCAGCGCGCGGGCGATTTCGAGCTTGCGTTGTTCGCCGTAGGGGAGGTTGCGTGCCAGGTGGTCGCGTTTGTGCTCCAGGCCGATGAACTCCAGGAGTTCCAGGGCCCGTTCCTCGCTGGCTTTTTCTGCCTTCTTGAAGCCGGGGCCGCGCAGGAGGGCCGACCAGAGGCCTTCTTTGGTGCGGGTGTGGCGGCCTACGAGGACGTTTTCCAGGACGGTCATGTTGGCGAAGAGCCGGATGTTCTGGAAGGTGCGGGCCATGCCGGCCTTGGTGACCAGGTGGGGCTTGGCGGGGAGGACGTTGCCCTTGTAGCGGACGGTGCCCTCGGTGGGTATGTAGAGGCCGGTGAGGCAGTTGAAGAAGGTTGTTTTGCCGGCGCCGTTGGGGCCGATGAGGCCGACGATTTCGCCGGTGTTGACGGTGAAGTCGACGTTGCGTACGGCGGTGAGTCCGCCGAAGCGCATGGTGACTCCGGCGGCTTCGAGTACGGGGGTGCCGGTGGTGGTGTTGGTGGTCATCGCGGGTCTCACGCCCCTGCCTTGGAGACGCCGACCGTGCCTTCGGGGAGGGTTGCGCCTTCGGGTACGGCGAGTTGGTCGGTCTCGTGGTATTCGAGCTGCTGTCGTTTGTTGGCGACGATTCCTTCGGGGCGGAAGCGCATCAGGAGGACGAGCGCGATGCCGAAGAAGAGCAGCTGGTAGTCGTTGAGGAACTGCAGCTTGGTGGGGATGACGTAGAGCAGTGTGGCGCCGAGGAGGGGGCCGGTGATGGTGCCCATGCCGCCGAGGATGACGGCGGCGAGGAGGAATGCGGAGCTGGGCGGGACCGGTCCGGCGAAGACGTACATCTCGGGGACGACGGTGTGCTGTACGTGTGCCTGGATGGTGCCGGCGAGGCCGGCGAGGGTGGCGCCGAGGGCGAAGGCGATGAGTTTGACGCGGAAGCCGTTGATGCCCATGGCGGTGGCGGCGGTTTCGTCTTCGCGGATGGCGACCCAGGCGCGGCCGATGCGGGAGTTGCCGGCGCGGGCGAAGATCGTGACTACCAGCGCGGTGCAGATGAGCATCAGCCAGAAGTAGTTGGCGTAGGAGCCGAGGGTGAAGCCGAGGATGGTGTGTTCGGCGCCGAAGTCGAAGCCGAGGATCTTGAGGTCGGGGATGTTGGGAATGCCGTTGGGGCCGTTGGTGATGTTCGGGCCCGAGGTGCCGTCGAGGTTGCCCATGGCGATGCGGAAGATTTCTCCGAAGCCGAGGGTGACGATGGCGAGGTAGTCGCCGCGCAGTCGCAGGGTGGGGGCGCCGATGAGGACGCCGAAGATGAGCGATGCGGCGGCGCCGGTGAGGACGGCGGCCCAGAAGGGGAACTTGACGTCGAAGGTGCTGGCGGTGGTGCCGGAGACGAGGGCTGCGGTGTAGGCGCCGACGCCGAGGAAGGCGACGTAGCCGAGGTCGAGGAGTCCGGCGAGGCCGACGACGACGTTGAGGCCGAGGGCGACGGTGGCGAAGATCAGGATGCTGACGGCGAGGAGGGTGAACTCGTCGGTGTTCTGGGTGAAGGGGAATGCTGCTGCGGCGGCGAAGGCGGCGCCGATGGTGACTTGGCGGTGTTTGGTGGTGAGGGCCTGGAGGCGGGTGGTGAGTCCGGCTCGGGCGACGGCGCCGAAGGCGAATCCGGTGATGATGAGGTAGCCGACGAAGAGTTCGCCGTAGGGGGTTTGGATGCCGTAGGCGGCGACCCAGAGGCCGAGGGCGAAGACGGCGATGATGATGCCGATTTCGGTCCAGGAGTTCAGGGTGGTGGGCTGCTTGAGGCGGCCGTGGGCGGTGCCGAAGAGGGGGGTGGTGGCCCGTTTGACGGGGGTGGTGGTGGGGTCGGTGTCGCGGGGGAGGGGGAGTGCGAGGGCGGCGAGCAGGGTGATGAGTGAGGCTGCTGCCGCGATGAAGCCGCCGGGGTCGAGGTTGACGAGTCCGCCGAGTTCGATGGCGATGGCGATGACGGTGAACCAGGTGGTGGCGAAGGTGCCGAGGGCCATCAGGAGGAGCGGGGTGTTGCTCCCGGCGGGGTTGAGCCAGCCGAAGCCTCGTATGCCGTGGCCTGCGAGGGCGTAGATGAGGGTGAGGATGGCGCCTGCGAGGGTGAGGACCTGGAGGCCGCCGGGGTAGCCGGTGACGGTGAGGTCGCCGGGGAAGTCGGTGGTGTAGGTCCAGGAGAGGAAGGTGCTCGCGAGGGTGGCGATGGCGCCGACGGCGAGTGTGAGGCGTGCGCCTGCTTCGGGGAGCGGGATGACCGGGGTGGTCTCGTGGGTTTCGTTGGTCGTCATCGATATCACGCTCGATCCGCGACGCGCTCGCCGAGCAGGCCTTGGGGCCTGACCAGGAGGACGAGAATGAGGAGGACGAAGGCCCAGACGTTGGCCCAGGCGCCGCCGCCGAGCTTGTCCATTCCGGGGATGTCCTGGATGTACTGGATGGAGAGGGCTTCGGCGAGGCCGAGGACGACGCCGCCGAGCATGGCGCCGTAGATGTTGCCGATGCCGCCGAGGACGGCTGCGGTGAAGGCCTTGAGGCCGGCGATGAAGCCCATCTCGTAGTTGATCTGGCCGTATTTGAGGCCGGAGGAGACGGCGGCGATGGCGGCGAAGGCGGCGCCGATGGCGAAGGCCATGACGATGATGCGGTCGGTGTTGACGCCCATGAGTTTGGCGGTGTCGGGGTCTTGGGCGGTGGCTTGCATGGCGCGGCCGGCGCGGCTCTTGGAGACGAAGACTCCGAGCATGAGCATGCAGAGCGGGGCGGCTATGAGCAGGAAGAGGTCGGCGCGCTGGATCTGCAGGTTGTCGGTGATTTTGAAGGCGTCGCCGTGGAATTCGGGGAAGCTCTTGGCCTGCTTGGCGCCGGGGTAGAAGCCCCAGACGATCTGCTGGAGGGCGATGGAGAGGCCGATTGCGGTGATCAGGGGGGCCAGGCGTGGGGCGGTGCGCAGTGGCCGGTAGGCGAATCGTTCGGCGGCGGTGGCGACGGCCACTGAGGCGATGACACCGCCGATGATCATGAACGGGATGGCGACGAGCAGTGGGGTGCCGCTGGGCAGCCAGATGTAGATCGTGAGGGCGCCGAAGCCCCCGATCATGTAGATCTCGCCGTGGGCGAAGTTGATGAGCTGGACGATCCCGTAAACCATGGTGTAGCCGATGGCGATGAGGCCATACAGGGCACCGAGGGTCAGGCCGTTGGCCAGCGTTTGCGGCAGTTCGTGCACCGCAGGGCCTCCGATGAGCGTGTCGGATATGACTCCGCGCGAGGGCGCTGTTTGCGCCCTCGCGCGGTGGGTTTCAGGTGGTGCGGGGCTTGGTTGTGCGGGTCAGTCCTTGAAGGTGGCGCTCTTGACGGCCTTCCAGGCGCCGCTCTCGACCTTGTAGACGGTCAGCTGCTTGTTGGTGGTGTCGCCGTACTGGTCGAAGGAGACCTTGCCGGTGACGCCGTCGAAGGAGACCTTCTGCATGGCTTCGGTGATCTTGGCGCGGGCGTCGCTGGGGAGCTTGCCGTCGTTGGCTTCGACCACGGACTTGACGGCCTGGATGATGGACCAGGCGGCGTCGTAGGAGTAGCCGCCGTAGGCCGCGTAGGGGTCCTTGTAGCCGGCTGCCTTGTAGTCGGAGATGAAGGTCTTGGCGGTGTCGAGCTGCTCGACGGGGTAGCCGACCGAGGTGGCGAGGTCACCGTCGTTGGGGACACCGGAGGCGGAGATGAAGGCGGGGTCGTAGATGCCGTCGCCACCCATGGTGGGGATCTTGGCTCCGGTCTTCTTGACCTGGTCGGAGATGAGGCCGCCTTCGGGGTACTGGCCGCCGAAGTAGACGGAGTCGGCGCCGGAGGACTTGACCTTGTCGGCGGTGGAGGAGAAGTCGGTCTCCTTCACGGTGATGTGGTCGGTGCCGACGACCTTGCCGCCGAGGCGCTTGAACTCCTGGGAGAAGATCGCGGCGAGGCCGGCGCCGTAGGTCTGCTTGTCGTCGATGACGAAGACCTTCCGCTTCTTCGCGTCGTTGTAGTAGTACTGCGCGGCGAAGCGGCCCTGGATGACGTCCGTGGTGGCCGTGCGGAAGTAGGTCTTGAAGGGGCGCTTGAGGTTGCCCGAGGCCCAGTTGTCGCCCTGGGTGAGGGCGGGGTTGGTGTTGGCGGGCGAGACCTCGGTGAGGTTGGCCTTGGCGAAGTCGCTCTGCATGGACTGGGCGACGCCGGAGTTGAGGGGGCCGACGACGCCGAGGACGTCCTTGTTGCCGACGAGGTTGACGGCGTTCTGGTGGCCGGAGGCGGGCACGGCCTGGTCGTCGAGGGCTACGACCTTGAAGGTGATGCCCTTGACCTCGTTGTTCTTGTTGGCCGTCTTGGCGGCGAGGTCCACGGAGTTCTTGATGCCCTGGCCGAGCGCGGAGAGCGAGCCGGTGAGGGGGGCGTCGACACCGATGACGACGGTGGTGCCGTTGTTGCTCTTGGAATCGTTCTTGTCGCGCGAGCCGCATGCGGTGAGCGTGAGGGCACCAGTGGTGATCACGGTGGTGAGGATGAGCAATGAACGGTTTCGCACGGTCAGTCCTTTCCCAGGCGCGGCTCCCTCTGGTGAGGTGCCGTTGTGCTGGTGGGCCGGAGTCGATGGTTCGAATCCGTTTTCGCGCCCCCGTGGCACAGTGACTGGCCGTGACTTTAGGTCCAGCTGACGGGGTGGGGGACCGGTGAAGGTAAGGATGTGACTTTCTTGTTATGCATGAAAACCGAAGCTTGTGTCTTCAGATGGACAGATCGGGCTTTCCAACCGCGGTGGGATGACCGCATGGTGAGAATCCGCAGTTCCGTTCGGGCGTGACGAGATCTTGTGACTGGGATCACATGCAGAGGGTGCGGAGTGACGCGGAGAGGTCTTGCGCATAGACGGCGCCGAGGATGTAGCTCGGGTTCTGCGTTCCGCGCATGTTACGCAACGTTACGTTCAGGAAAGGAAGTTCGACGCCCTGTGGAAGTCCTGTGCAGTGGCGGACGGCCACCAGGAGGGTGAGGGTGCGCGGTTTTCCGGCATTCAGGGTGAGGGGGGTGGCGGGGCTGATGTTCATGGTCAGACCGTCGTAGGGCTGTGCCAGGCGAGTCAGCGTGGTGGGCGGGCCGGCGTCGAGGAAGGCCCGCAGCCGGAAGGCGAAGGTCCGGGTGCGGGGGTCGGGGGGTTCGCGCAGGCCGGCGTAGGTGAGCTGGGTGACGCTGAGCGGCCAGGGGGTGAAGGTGGCCTGCCGGGCGTCGCCGAGGGGCGCAGTGAAGAGCGTGGCGGTGAGGACGGCGGCCAGGCCTGTGACGGTCACGGCGGCGCGCACCCGCGGGCGGGCCGGAGGGCGGGAGGCGAGGACCTCTCCCGCGTCCCGGGCCTCGGGTCCGGATTCCTCGACCGGGCCGATGCCGCTCGTCATGTCGGCGGGCGCCAGTTCTCCGAGCTCCAGGTGGCACCGTTCTCCTCGGTGCAGCGCTGCTTGGACTGACGGTCGATCAACTTCTTTGCGGAGCCCAGTCCGTGGCGCTTCTGCTCGGTGCGGGCGTTCTTGATGATCGTGTCCATTATTTCGTACTGCTGGTTGGACAGGCCCTTCTGCTCCCAGTCGAGGCCGGCCCATTTCCCGCCGGTGATCGTCTCCTTGGCCCAGTACGAGATCAGCCTGGTGCAGGCGGAGACGGGTGAGGTGTCGTCCGGGCCGGGCGTGGACCCGTGTGCCGAGGGTGAGCCGGAGGAGCAGCCCGCGCCGAGCGCCGCCGCGAGGACGGCGGCGGTGAGGGACAGGGCGCGGGTTCGGGAGACGGCTGGGGTGTCGGCGGTGGCGTGGGTGCCGGTGAGGGTGCGCCGGCCGCGACGGGGAGGGGTTCGCCTCATGCTTTGACGCTAGGGCGGGGGTTGTCCGTGGACAACCCTGGGGCGGGCCCGGTCAGCCTGCGGCGCCCACATGCGCCCCGTCGCCGGGCCGTGCGTCACGCAGCAGGCAGGTCAGGCGTGCGCTGCACACGCGCCGTCCGTCCTCGTCGCTGATCACGATCTCGTACGTGGCGGTGGAGCGGCCGCGGTGGACGGGGGTGGCCACGCCGGTGACCAGGCCGGAGCGTACGCCGCGGTGGTGGGTGCAGTTCAGGTCCACGCCGACCGCGATCTTGGAGCTGCCGCCGTGGAGCATGGAGCCGACGGAGCCGAGGGTCTCGGCGAGGACGGCGGAGGCGCCGCCGTGCAGGAGGCCGTAGGGCTGGGTGTTGCCCTCGACGGGCATGGTGCCGACAACGCGGTCCGCGGAGGCCTCGAGGATCTCCACGCCCATGCGGGTGCCGAGGTGTCCGGCGGAGAAGAGGGCCGGGAGGTCGACGCCGAGTGCGGCGTACTCGTCGATGACCTCCTGCGGGAACTTCACGTACTGCTGCTCGCCCATGGCCCGGCTCCGTTCGTCCTGATCACTCGTCCAGCCTGCCTGAGCAAACGCTCAGTCGGTGGTCGATTGTTCCAGACGCACGACGACGGACTTGCTGGCCGGGGTGTTGCTGGTGTCCGCGGTGGAGTCCAGCGGCACCAGGACGTTGGTCTCGGGGTAGTAGGCGGCGGCGCAGCCGCGTGCCGTCGGGTAGTGCACGACGCGGAAGCCGGGCGCCCTGCGCTCGACGCCGTCCTTCCACTCGCCGACCAGGTCGACGTACGAGCCGTCGGCCACGCCGAGCGTGCGTGCGTCCTCGGGGTTGACCAGGACGACGCGGCGGCCGTTCTTGATGCCGCGGTAGCGGTCGTCGAGGCCGTAGATGGTGGTGTTGTACTGGTCGTGCGAGCGCAGCGTCTGCAGCAGCAGACGGCCCTCGGGCAGCTTCGGGTACTCGACGGGAGCCGCCGTGAAGTTCGCCTTGCCGGTGGCGGTGGGGAAGCGGCGTTCGTCTCGCGGCGCGTGGGGGAGGGTGAAGCCGCCGGGGCGGGCCACGCGCGCGTTGAAGTCCTCGAAGCCGGGGACCACGCGCGCGATGCGGTCGCGGATGGTCGCGTAGTCCTTCTCGAACTCCTCCCAGGGCACCGTGTTGTCCTCGCCGAGTACGCGGCGGGCCAGGCGGCAGACGATGGCCGGTTCGGACAGCAGATGTGTGCTCGCGGGCTCCAGGCGGCCGCGGGAGGCGTGCACCATGCCCATGGAGTCCTCGACGGTCACGAACTGCTCGCCGCTGCCCTGCAGGTCGCGCTCGGTGCGGCCCAGGGTGGGCAGGATCAGGGCACGCGCGCCCGTGACGGCGTGCGAGCGGTTGAGCTTGGTCGACACGTGCACGGTGAGGCGGGCGCGCCGCATGGCCGCCTCGGTGACCTCGGTGTCGGGGGAGGCGGACACGAAGTTGCCGCCCATCGCGAAGAACACCTTCGCCCGGCCGTCGCGCAGGGCGCGGATGGCCTGGACGACGTCGTAGCCGTGTTCGCGCGGGGGTGCGAAGCCGAACTCCTTCTCCAGGGCGTCAAGGAAGGCGGGGGCGGGGCGCTCGAAGATGCCCATCGTCCGGTCGCCCTGCACGTTCGAGTGGCCGCGCACCGGGCACACGCCCGCGCCCGGGCGGCCGATGTTGCCGCGCAGCAGGAGGAAGTTGACGACCTCGCGGATGGTCGGCACGGAGTGCTTGTGCTGGGTGAGGCCCATCGCCCAGCACACGATGGTGCGCTTGGAGGCGAGGATCATCTTCAGCGCGGCGTCGATCTCCGCGCGCGTGAGACCGGTCGCGGTCAGGGTCTCGTCCCAGTCGGCGGCCTTGGCGGCCGCGGCGAACTCCTCGTAGCCGTGGGTGTGTTCGCGTACGAACTCCTCGTCGACTGCGCCCGAGCCCGCGCCGGAGGCGCTTTCATGTTCCGTCAGGACCAGCTTGTTGAGGAGGCGGAAGAGGGCCTGGTCGCCGCCGATGCGGATCTGCAGGAAGAGGTCGTTGAGCGCGGCGCCCTTGAGCATGCCCTGCGGGGTCTGCGGGTTCTTGAACCGCTCCAGGCCGGCCTCGGGCAGCGGGTTGACGCTGATGATCTTCGCGCCGTTGGCCTTGGCCTTCTCCAGGGCGGAGAGCATGCGCGGGTGGTTGGTGCCCGGGTTCTGGCCTGCGACGATGATCAGGTCGGCCTTGTAGAGGTCCTCCAGCAGAACACTGCCCTTGCCGATGCCGATCGTCTCGCTCAGGGCCGAACCGGACGACTCGTGGCACATGTTGGAGCAGTCGGGCAGGTTGTTCGTGCCGAGTTGCCGGGCGAACAGCTGGTAGAGGAAGGCCGCTTCGTTGCTGGTGCGCCCCGAGGTGTAGAAGAGCGCCTCGTCGGGGGAGCCGAGGGCGGCGAGCTCCTCGGCGACGATGTCGAAGGCGCGCTCCCAGCTCACCGGCTCGTAGTGCGTGCCCCCTTCGGGCAGATGCACGGGGTGGGTGAGCCGGCCCTGCTGGCCCAGCCAGTAGCCGCTGCGGGTGGCGAGGTCGGCGACGGAGTGCGCGGCGAAGAACTCCGGGGTGACCCGGCGCAGGGTGGCCTCCTCGGCGACCGCCTTCGCGCCGTTCTCACAGAACTCCGCCTTGTGCCGGTGGTCCGGCTCCGGCCAGGCGCAGCCCGGGCAGTCGAAGCCGTCCTTCTGGTTGACGCGCAGCAGCGTCAGCGCGGTCCGCTTCACGCCCATCTGCTGCTGGGCGATGCGCAGGGTGTGCCCGATGGCCGGCAGTCCCGCCGCCGCATGCTTGGGCCCGGCGACCTGCGGCGCGTCCTGGACCGGATCACCCTTGGGCGGCTTCGTCGCCATCGCGCACTCTCCTTCACAGACACCTGCGTGCTAGCACTTCGATCCTCGCACGCGCGACTGACAGCGAGGGCAGCCGGTTCTGTGCGCGGGGCGTGATCACCGGTTGTGCCGGCGCCGGGCGCCGTTTCTTTCCCCTGTGACGGTGATCGACCGCGACGGCGGCGCCGGGAGTGCCGGCGCCGGTTGTCGTTTCCTTGCGCCTCCTTGCGCCGGGTTGGCGATCGGTTTCGGCGGCGGCGCCGGGGGCCTTCCCGGCTCTCGAGGCGGTGGGGGAGATGCCGATCCGGCGGGGAGCCACGACTGTCAGTGGCACGTGGCAGGATCGGGGCGTGGCAGAAACAGCATCGAAGACGACCGACAAGACCGCCGGCGGCGACACGCGGCCCCGCCTCATGCTCATGGACGGGCACTCGCTGGCCTACCGCGCGTTCTTCGCGCTGCCGGCGGAGAACTTCACGACGGCGACGGGCCAGCCGACGAACGCGATCTACGGCTTCGCGTCGATGCTGGCCAACACCCTGCGTGACGAGGAGCCCACGCACTTCGCGGTGGCCTTCGACGTCTCCCGCAAGACCTGGCGCTCCGAGGAGTTCACGGAGTACAAGGCCAACCGGTCCAAGACCCCGGACGAGTTCAAGGGCCAGGTCGAGCTGATCGGCGAGCTCCTCGACGCGATGCACGCGTCGCGGTTCGCGGTCGACGGATTCGAGGCGGACGACATCATCGCCACCCTCGCCACCCAGGCGGAGGCCGAGGGCTTCGAGGTGCTGATCGTCACCGGCGACCGCGACTCCTTCCAGCTGGTCAGCGAGCACACGACGGTGCTGTATCCGACGAAGGGCGTCTCCGAGCTGACCCGGTTCACTCCGGAGAAGGTCTTCGAGAAGTACGGGCTGACGCCCGCGCAGTACCCCGACTTCGCGGCGCTGCGCGGCGACCCGTCCGACAACCTGCCGGGCATCCCCGGCGTCGGTGAGAAGACCGCCGCGAAGTGGATCAACCAGTTCGGTTCGTTCGCGGAGCTCGTCGAGCGCGTCGAGGAGGTCAAGGGCAAGGCCGGGCAGAACCTGCGCGAGCATCTGGAGGCGGTCAAGCTCAACCGCCGCCTGACCGAGATGGTGCGCACGGTCGAGCTGCCCAAGGCGGTCGCCGACCTGGAGCGCGCCCCGTACGACCGCACGGCCGTCGCGATGGTCCTGGACACCCTGGAGATCAGGAACCCCTCGCTGCGCGAGCGGCTGCTCGCCGTGGACCCGGGCGGCGAGGAGGCCGAGGCGACACCGGTGGCACCCGGCGTGGAGCTGGACGGGACCGCGCTGGGCACGGGCGAGCTGGCCGGCTGGCTCACCGAGCACGGCAGCGAGACGCTCGGCGTGGCCACGGTCGACACCTGGGCGCTGGGCACCGGCTCGGTCGCCGAGGTCGCGCTCGCCACCGCGGAGGGGCCGGCCGCCTGGTTCGACCCGTCCCAGCTGGACGAGGCCGACGAGAACGCGTGGGCGACCTGGCTGGCCGCCGAGGGCCGCCCCAAGGTCCTGCACAACGCCAAGGGCGCCATGCGCGTCCTCGCCGAGCACGGCTGGTCCGTCGCCGGTGTCTCGATGGACACCGCGCTGGCGGCCTACCTCGTCAAGCCGGGCCGCCGCTCCTTCGACCTGGACGCGCTGTCCCTGGAGTACCTGGGCCGTGAGCTGGCCCCCGCCGCCGCGGCCGACGGCCAGCTCGCCTTCGGCGCCGACGACGGCGCGGAGGCCGAGGCGCTCATGGTGCAGGCCCGCGCCATCCTCGACCTCGGCGAGGCCTTCCGGGGCCGCCTGGAGGAGGTCGGCGCCGCGGACCTGCTGCGCGACATGGAGCTGCCCACCTCGATCCTGCTCGCCCGCATGGAGCGGCACGGCATCGCCGCCGACCGCGCCCACCTGGAGGCCATGGAGCAGATGTTCGCGGGCGCCGTGCAGCAGGCGGTGAAGGAGGCACACGCGGCGGCGGGCCACGAGTTCAACCTGGGCTCGCCCAAGCAGCTCCAGGAGGTCCTCTTCGGCGAGCTGGGCCTGCCCAAGACGAAGAAGACCAAGACCGGCTACACCACGGACGCCGACGCCCTGGCCTGGCTGGCCACCCAGACGGACAACGAACTGCCCGTCGTCATGCTCCGCCACCGCGAGCAGGCGAAGCTGCGCGTCACCGTCGAGGGTCTGATCAAGACGATCGCCACCGACGGCCGTATCCACACCACCTTCAACCAGACGGTCGCCGCGACCGGCCGACTGTCGTCGACGGACCCCAATCTGCAGAACATCCCCGTCCGCACGGACGAGGGCCGGGCCATCCGCCGCGGCTTCGTCGTCGGCGAGGGCTTCGAGTCGCTGATGACCGCCGACTACAGCCAGATCGAGCTGCGCGTGATGGCCCACCTCTCCGAGGACGAGGGCCTCATCGAGGCGTTCACCTCCGGCGAGGACCTGCACAACACGGTCGCGGCGCAGGTCTTCTCGGTCGAGAAGGAGCACGTCGACGCGGAGATGCGACGCAAGATCAAGGCCATGTCGTACGGCCTGGCGTACGGTCTGTCGGCCTTCGGCCTGTCCCAGCAGCTGAACATCGACGCCGGCGAGGCCCGGGTCCTGATGGACACGTACTTCGAGCGGTTCGGCGGCGTCCGGGACTACCTGCGCCGGGCCGTCGACGAGGCGCGGGCCACGGGCTACACGGCGACCCTCTTCGGCCGCCGCCGCTACCTGCCCGACCTCAACAGCGACAACCGCCAGCGCCGCGAGGCCGCTGAGCGCATGGCTCTGAACGCGCCGATCCAGGGCACCGCCGCGGACATCGTCAAGATCGCCATGCTGAAGGTGGACGACGCGCTGCGGGCGGCCGACCTCACCTCCCGCATGCTCCTGCAGGTCCACGACGAAATCGTCCTGGAGATCGCCCCCGGCGAGCGCGCCGCCGCGGAGGAGATCGTCCGCCGCGAAATGGCCGATGCCGTGCACCTGAGGGTGCCGCTCGGCGTCTCGGTGGGGGTGGGCTCCGACTGGGAGTCGGCGGCGCACTAGCCTCCGGCCGTGGGGCGGGGGTTCGGTGCCCGGCCGGGTGGCGAGCCAGCCCCCCGGGCCAGGGGGGTGAGGCCTGCGCGCGGTGGGTAGTCCGACGCGTGCGGGTGCGCTGCGGCAGGGCGCGCCCACGCGGCGGAGCCGCATTTCGACACAGCCCCGCGCCCCTTCAGGGCGCGGCCCAACCTTCCGCGCAGTGGGCTGTCGGGTGTCTGGGGCGCGTCGTGGCTGGTCGCGCCCACGCGGCGGAGCGCATCGACACAGCCCCGCGCCCCTTTCGGGGCGCGGCCGAACCGCAGGGACCTCACCAAGTCCGCCTGGCCTCCGGCGATGGGGCAGGTGAGCCCTCTGCGCAAGGGGGAGCCCCGTCGAACCTGTCACCCCCCGCAGGGAACCGTCACTCAGGTGGCCCCCGCGAAAAGGCCCCCACCGCCCTCGTACCGTAAGGATGCGGGCATGGGTATACGCATGCTCAACCGCCGACCGGCGAGAGCACAGGCGAGTGCCGAGAGGGCGCCCGCCGTGCCACCCGCACCGGTGCCGGCCTTCGCCGCTCGTGCAAGCACCGCCCGCATCCCCACCGACCTCGTCGTCGTCCTGCGCCGCACGGCGGCGGACCTTCGGCGCCGGCTGCCCCGGCCCGGGAGGGGACTGCCCCGGCCCGGCAGGGGACCCGCAGAGCCGCCGGCCTGGCGGCTGTGGGCAGGCCTGGGCCGCAGTTACGTCACCGGGCTGCTCGTCCGCGTCCGCCGCAGCCGCCACGCCCGCACCGTCAGGGTGTTCATCGTGACCGCGAGCACCCTCACCGACCGGCCGGACGGCCCTGCTCCACGCTGACCCGCTCAGGCTCTGCGGCAGACGGCACCGGCCGCCACACCCGCACCCCCATCACGTACAGCAGCAGCCCGAGCAGCAGCCCCGCGCCCGCGCCGAAGCACAGGGCCGGAATCAACTCCCAGGGCTTGGCCACCGCGCCCCAGAATGCCCACCACCGCGCGGCCCGCTCCACGGCCCAGACCCCTGCGCACCCGCAGATCACCACACAGGCCCACCACCGGTCCCGCAGCGACAACACGGGGACCGCAGCCGTAACCGGGTGCGCAGACGCCCTCCGCAGCGCCCGCGTCACCCACAGCGCGATCACCACCGCGGCCGCCACCGAACCCCCGTACTGCAGGTACCAGTACAAGGGAGACCCCCACAGCCCCCGGCCCAGCACGGGAAACAGCCGCACCCCCCACCGGTCGTGATGCGTGAAGGCATCCCACACCACGTGGGTCAGGGCGCCGAGTGCCGCGGACGCATACCACCACGCGGCCAGCGACGGCCGTAAGCGTGCGCGTGGCGCCCCGCATCGCAGCAGGGCGGCCGGCCGCGGCTGCCAGGGCCGCGGCAGCAGCGCCACCAGCGGCTCCCGCACCAGCAGCCACAGCCCGACCAAGGCCCAGGCCACCAGCACGTCGACCGAGAAGACGCCGGGGAAGGAGTGCGTGACCTCTCCGAACTCCATCGCACCGGGCACCGCACTTGCCGCGTAATAGGTCATGTCGGGCGCGAAGGAACCGGCCACGAGGGCGGCCGGCACCAGCCGTCCCCGGCCGGTCCCGTCGCTGCGGACGGCGGGCAGGACGGCAGCCGCATGGCTCAGGGTGAACGGCAACTGGGCTCCTCACGCCGGACATTGCCCGAGCGGACGGCCCGGGTGATCGCTCCGGTCCAGTATGCGTGCCGCGATTCCGTACCGGTCGCACATGGCCAACTGGTGAATATCGGGCACGAACGGGTCCCCGTGGAAAGGAAGTTGTCGTAGGGTCGCCTGGGTCACCGTGTCGGGCGGCACGGTCGAACTGGTGAACACAGCAACCCGACAGGAACTCGACAGAAACAAGAGAGCGATACGAGGGCAACCCGCACGCCGGGTCGATCGTCACAACAGGGCGGGCGCACTACGCGCTGGACAGACGAAGGCGGACGCTGGTGCGTCCACGGGAGGGGTTCACTCTATGGCGGCGCAATTCGGCATGAGGCTGCGCAAAGGAGCGGCAACCACAGCCGTGGCAGCGGCCGCGGTCGCTGCCCTGTCCGCGTCCCAGGCCCCGGGGGTCACAGCCGACGACCACGGCAGACAGACCGCCTCGGAGGCCCAGCCCTCGCCCGATGCGTCCGCAGGCGACGGAGCCGCGACCGGCAACTCGCCGTACTACACCGATCTCCCCCCGCTCAACAGCCCGAACCCCTCGCCCACTCCGGGCGCCACCGGCACCCCCGTGGCGCAGGGCGCGGCAGAGGCGGGCATTCCCGCCACCGTCCTCGACGCCTACAAGAAGGCCGAGGCCGAGCTGCGCGAGTCCAAGCCCGGCTGCAACCTGCCCTGGCAGCTGCTCGCCGCGATCGGCAAGGTGGAGTCGGGCCAGGCCCGTGGCGGCCGCGTCAACGCGGACGGCACCACGATCTCTCCGATCCTCGGCCCGCAGCTCGACGGCAACGGCTTCGCGCTGATCAAGGACACCGACGGCGGCAAGTACGACGGCAACAGCAGCTACGACCAGGCCGTCGGCCCCATGCAGTTCATCCCGTCGACCTGGGCGTGGGCGGGCCGCGACGGCAACGGCGACGGGGTCAAGGATCCCAACAACGTCTACGACGCCGCTCTGGCCGCCGGCCACTACCTGTGCCGCAACGGCTGGGACCTGTCCGTCCCGGCCGACGTGAACCACGCGATCCTCAGCTACAACAACTCCCAGGACTACCTGAACCTCGTCCTGTCGTGGCTGGAGTACTACCGCAAGGGCACCCACGAGATCCCGGACGGCAGCGGCAGCGTCCCCTCGGGCCGCAGCGACGACGGCCAGAAGGCCAACCCCAAGCCGTCGCCCACGCCGCCCCCGAAGACCACACCGCCGAGCACCGGCTCACCGAGCCCCAGTGCGCCGCCGTCGAACACGCCCGGTACGCCGAGCACGCCGGGCACCCCGTCGCCCACCCCAACCCCCACCGACACCGTGGACCACCTGGCGGACGCGGGCACCGCGAAGCTCACCGCGATGGCCGGCGACGCGTTCACCAAGAAGATCAGCACCAAGGCCGTGACCAAGTCCGGCAAGGCGGTAGCCAAGGTCCGGGTCCGCTTCACCGTCGTCGGCGACACCGACACCACCTTCACCGGCGGCGAGTCCGTCGCCACGGTCGTCACCAACAGCTCCGGCGTGGCCGTCGCCCCCACCCTGCAGGCGGGCGAGAAGACGGGCAACTTCACCGTCCGTGCCACCGTCGTGGGCCGCGTGGTCACCGGCCTCGACTACACCGCCACCGTCACCGAGCGCGTCGCCGACAGCGTCGTGCGCACCAGCGACACCGCGCTGACCTGCACCCCGGGCGGCGAGTTCGCCGACCAGGCCGAGGTGAAGGCCACCTACAAGGGCGCCGTCGCCGACAAGGTCGCGGTCACCGCAACGCTGATCAAGTCGGTGCTCGACCCGACCGAGAACGACAAGGGCCCCTACTTCAAGGACGCCGACGGCAAGACCGTGCGCACCCTGACCGGCCTGACGACGGACGCCAAGGGCCTGCTGACGCTGCCGAAGCTGTACGCCGACGACAACACCGGCAACTTCATCCTCCGCATCACCACCGCGGGCGGCGCGACCCTCAACATCCAGCTGACGGTCGCGGCGGCCGACTCCTCGGCCAGTCCCAGCCCGTCACCCAGTCCTTCCGCATAATCCTCCGTATCGTCCCTGCGACGGCGGCGGCGCTCCTCGACCAGAGGGCGCCGCCGCCGTCGTTGTGTGTGCAACGTGTTCTCATCTCGCCCGCCCGTTGCTACGGTGCCGGACCTGACGATGTATCAGTTCCAGTCCGTGTTCCCGTCCGCCGGGAGGCAGGCATGCGCGCCCTGATCGCCGCCGCGACCGGTCTCGCCCTCGCCCTCGCGCTGGTCCTCACGATCACGGCCATGGGCAGTCCCACGGGCAAGACGTCCCCGAAACCGCTGCTGACCACGGTGCCCGCACACCCGTAACCGCCCGGGAGGGAGGCCGAGATGCGCCGCAAGGCCAGTCTGGTCCTGCTCGCCTTCGCCGTGTTCTTCGCGGCACTGTCCCCGCTGCTGCGCTGGTACGCCTTCCCGCGCCTGGCCAAGATCCCGGCCGACCAGTACCAGGACATGGTCCTGGAGGCGAAGAACGCGACCCTGCTCGACTACGGCACGATGAAGGCCCGCACGGTCCCCGAGGTCACCATCGTGCAGACCCTCAAGGGAAACGTGGAGGCCGCGAAGAAGATCGAGAAGACGGCCGGCCGGGACGTCGTCGTCTGGGACGGCCTCTCCTACGTCCAGGGCCCCGACGGCAAGATGGTCTCCCGGATCCCCGAGCGCTACATCTTCGACGCCCACAGCCAGGCCCCCGTCCACGCCACCGGCGAGATGGTCGACGGCGACCCGGTCAAGCGGACCGGTATCGAGTTCAAGTGGCCCTTCCTGACGCAGAAACGGGACTACGAGTACTTCGACGCCCAGGCCCGCACCACCAACCCCATCCACTACAAGGGCACCCAGAACTTCCGCGGCCTGAAGGTCTACTACTTCGAGCAGACCATCCCCTGGACCAAGGTCAAGTTCCCCAGGACCATGCCCGTCCAGGGCATCACGCCCGAGTCTGTCGCCAAGACCGGCACCACCCGCTGGTACACCACGGTCCGCAAGTTCTGGGTCGAGCCGGTCACCGGCGCGCCCGTGTACGGCGAGGAGATCCACAAGGAGGAACTCCGCGGCGGCACCCTCCTGGGCGGCCGGGAGAAGGTCACGGCCTTCGCCGGCCACGTCAAGATGCGCGAGGACTACATCAAGCACACGGTCGCCCTGGTCAAGTCCAACCGCACCCTGGTCCTGCTGATGACGTCCTACCTGCCCTGGGGCTTCCTGCCCCTCGGCGTGCTGCTGCTCGCCCTGTCACTGTGGCTGGAGGCCCGCAGCCGCCGCCCCGGCGACCCGGAACCGGCCGAGTCCACCACGCCGGAACCGATTACCGCCTGAGCCGCGCATTGGTGTGCCGGGTCGGCTCCGCGCCGGCGGGATCCTCGGGCCACGGATGCTTCGGATACCGGCCGCGCAGCTCCGCCCGTACGCCCTTGTAGCCGTCCCTCCAGAAGGAGGCGAGGTCGGCCGTGACGGCCGCCGGACGGCCGGCGGGGGAGAGGAGATGCACCAGCAGCGGCACCCCCGCGACGGCGGGCGACTCCTGCAGCCCGAACATCTCCTGCAACTTCACGGCGAGCACCGGCTGTTCGGGGTCGCCGTAGTCGATCCGGATCCTGGACCCACTGGGGACGGCGATCCGCTCCGGGGCGAGCTCGTCGAGCCGACCCGCCTCCCCCGAGGCCCACGGCAGCAGGCGGGTGAGTGCCTGCCCGGCATCGATACGCGCGAGGTCGGCCCGCCGCCGGGCCCGGCCCAGTTCGGGCTCCAGCCACTCGTCCACGCGCGCGTGCAGCGCATCGTCGGAGACCTCGGGCCACGGCTCCCCGAGATGCAGCTGCAAGAAAGCGAGCCGCTGTCGGAGTACGTCGGCATCGGCCGACCACCGCAGGAGGCCCAGCCCTTCCTGTCGCAGCCCGTCCAGAAGCGCATTGCGTACGAGCACGGGGTCGGCGTCCGCCAGAGGCCGCACCGCCAGCTCGATCGCCCCCAGCCGCTCCACCCGCCGCGCCACGACGTCCCCGTCGGCCCAGTGGACCTCCTGGCCCTCGGAGTACAGCGAGGCCGCCGCCGACCGGGCCATGTCCTCGTCCACCGCGGCGGCGAGCTGCACGCGCGCGTGCCCCTTGCCCACGGGACGGTCCGCAACGGCGACGGCGATCCACGGGGCACCGCGCAGGGGACTGCCGTCACGGAGTTCGGCCCGGGTGCCGGAGGCCATGAGGTAGGAGCCACCGTCGGCCTTGGCGACACGCTCGGGGAAGGCGAGGGCCGCCACGAGGCCGACGAGACGGTCGTCACCGCCACCCGCCCGTCCGCCCGCCGTCAGCGGGGCGAGCGCGGGCGAAGTGGCGGCGGGGCCAGGCCGAGGGGGTGCGGCGGCCGCGTTGCTGTCGGTCGTCTCGGGTGAGGTGTCGGTGTCTCCTGCCCCCGGGACAGGTCTTCCGGCGGTTGGTCGCGCGGGCTTCTTCGGGACGGTCGGTGGGCGCTGTGTCTCCTCGGGCCGGGGAGGTGTGGCGGCCGCGTTGCCGTCGGTCGTCTCGGGTGAGGTGTCGGTGTCTCCTGCCCCCGGGACAGGTCTTCCGGCGGTTGGTCGTGCGGGCTCTTTCGGGACGGTCGGTGGGCGCCGTGGCTCCTCGGGCCGAGGGGATGTGGCGGCCGCGTCGCTGTCCGTCGTCCGGGGCGGGGCGTCGGGGCCTCCCGCCACCGGAACGGGCTCCCGGGCCGATGGCGGCGCGAACTGCTTCGCGACGGCCCGCAGGCGCTGCACCTCCGTCCGCCAGCGCTTCGCATAGGCGTCACCGCCGCGGCGCGCGGTGCGCAGAGCGGCGGCCAGGTCGTCGCCGTACTCGCGCGGTGCCTCTTCCGAGAGCAGCGCCACCGCCTCGGCGCCCTCGCCGGCCGTGTCCAGCAGCGCGCGCCCCAACCGCGGATGCACCCCGAGCCGGGCCAGCGCGGCGCCCCGCTCCGTGGCCCGCCCGTCGGCGTCCACCGCCCCGATCGCCGTCAGCACGGCCCGCGCCGCCGCCATCGCCCCGCCCGGTGGCGGATCCAGCAGCGCCAGCCCGGACGCCTCCGGATCGCCCCAGCACGCCGCCTGCAGGGCGAACGCCGTCAGGTCGGCCAGTTTGATCTCCGGTGCCGGGAAACGCGGCAGGCGGGCGTCCTCGGCCTCCGTCCAGCACCGGTACACCGCTCCCGGCGCCTCACGCCCGGCCCGGCCCGCCCGCTGCCGCCCGGCCGCCTGCGAGGCCCGTACCGTGGTCAGCGCACTCAGCCCGCGCGCATGGTCCACCCGCGGCTCCCGCGCCAGGCCCGAGTCGACAACCACCCGCACCCCTGGAACCGTCAGCGACGACTCGGCCACCGAGGTCGCAAGGACGACCCGGCGCCGCTGCCCGGGAACCAGCACCGCGTCCTGCACGGCGGCCGGCGCCCGCCCGTGCACCTGCAGCACCTCCACGCCGCCCAGGTCCCCCAGCTGCCCCGCCACGCGCACGATCTCGCCCACGCCCGGCAGGAAGCACAGCACGTCCCCGTCCCGCTCGGCCAGCGCCCGCCGCACCACCGACGCCACATGCGTCAGCAGCGCCGGATCGACCCGCATGCCGTGCGGCGGCCGTACCGGACGGGCCGGCGGCGACCAGAGCACCTCCACCGGATGCGAGACGCCCTCGGCCTCCACCACAGGCGCCCCGCCCAGCAGCCGCGCCCACCCCTCGGCGTCAGTGGTCGCGGACGCGGCCACCAGCCGCAGCTCCGGCCGCAGCGTCTCCCGTACGTCCCACAGGAAGGCGGCCGTGGTGTCGGCGTCCAGATGCCGCTCGTGGCACTCGTCGAGCACCACCACGTCCACACCGGCCAGCTCCTGATCGCGCTGCAGCCGCTGCAGCAGCACACCGGTCGTCACGACCTCCACGCGTGCGTGCCGCCCGACGACCCGCTCGCCGCGCACGGTGTACCCGACGCTCTCGCCGGCCTTCTCGCCCAGCAGCCACGCCATGCGCCGGGCAGCGGCACGGGCGGCGATACGGCGCGGTTCCGCCACGACCACGCGGCGTGCAGGCCCGTCCCCGAGCAACCCCGCAAGCGCCAACGGCACCAGCGTCGTCTTGCCGGTGCCGGGCGGTGCCACGAGGACAGCCGTGCCGTGCCCCTCCAGCGCGTCGTGCAGAGCGGGCAGCGCACCACGTACCGGCAGCGCGTCCAGGGCGTCGTAACGGATCACGCACTCAGTCTCGTACGCAGACGAAGATCGCCGTCCCCGGGATGAGATTCCCGCGCAACGGCGACCAGCCGCCCCACTCGGAGGTGTTCCAGGCCGGCCACTCCGGCTCGACCAGGTCCACCAGCCGGAAACCCGACGCGACGACGTCCCGGACCCGGTCGCCGAGCGTCCTGTGGTGCTCGACGTAGACCGCGCGGCCCTCCTCGTCCTGCTCGACATAGGGAGTGCGGTCGAAGTAGGAGGCGGAGACGGACAACCCCTCGGGGCCCGGCTCGTCCGGGAACGCCCAGCGGATCGGGTGGGTCACCGAGAAGACGAAACGCCCGCCCGGACGCAGCACCCGCCGCACCTCCGTGAGGACCCGCACCGGGTCGGCCACGAACGGCAGCGCCCCGTACGCCGAGCACGCCAGGTCGAAGGAGCCGTCCGCGAAGGGCAGCGCACCCGCGTCGGCGCACACCAGAGGGAACGTTCCGCCGATGCGCAGCGCGTGCTGCAGCTGACGGTGCGAGATGTCCAGGGCGACCGGGCGGGCCCCCTGGGCGGCCAGCCAGCGCGCGCACTGGGCCGCACCGGCGCCGATCTCCAGGACGTCCCTGCCCTTGAGGTCCTCCGGCGGGCCGAGCAGCTCCGCCTCCACCTCGTCGAGGCCCTCGGGACCCCATACGAAACGGTCGTCGCCCAGGAACGTGCCGTGCTCGACCTGGTACTCGTCCGCGTTCCGGTCCCACCAGCCCCGGTTGGCGCGGGCGCTCTCCGCGACGTCGGACGCGCGGCGGGTGGCTTCCGGCTCGAACGCGGAATCGGAAGATACGGGCTCTTGGATGATCGGCTCCCTCGTCGTACTCTTCCGTCACCCTTATGGCGCAGTCGGCCTCTCGGCAGTGTCACGGAAGAGGTCTCTCAGGCCTGCGCGGCCTCCAGAGACAGTTCTTGTGCCGGGTATGCGGCGATCCGCCCCGGGTGTGCGCGTTCGCGCATTGACCCTGTCCGGCTGCCCCCGTATGCTACAAGTTGCGCTGCGGGCCTGCGCACCTCAGACGTAGCAGGCTGCGCTCGCATCTGTTGTATGTCCCCTCGGTTGTCGAGGCGCCATCACCAGTATCTGGATTTCCAGTTGGCTGTTGGGGCGCTTCCTTGGCTGTCCGGCTTCTTCAGAGCGATACGGGCTCCCGGCGTAGCAGTACCTACGACTTCAATGTCCGTACCGGAGCCCTTTCCCACATGACGAGCAGCACCGAGACCACCGCCACCACCCCGCAGGTTGCGGTCAACGACATCGGTAACGAGGAAGCCTTCCTCGCCGCGATCGACGAGACGATCAAGTACTTCAACGACGGCGACATCGTCGACGGCGTCATCGTGAAGGTCGACCGGGACGAGGTCCTGCTCGACATCGGTTACAAGACCGAAGGTGTCATCCCGAGCCGCGAGCTCTCGATCAAGCACGACGTCGACCCGAACGAGGTCGTCGCCGTCGGTGACGAGATCGAAGCCCTTGTTCTCCAGAAGGAGGACAAGGAAGGCCGCCTGATCCTCTCGAAGAAGCGCGCCCAGTACGAGCGTGCCTGGGGCACCATCGAGAAGATCAAGGAAGAGGACGGCATCGTCACCGGTACCGTCATCGAGGTCGTCAAGGGTGGTCTCATCCTCGACATCGGCCTCCGTGGCTTCCTGCCGGCCTCCCTCGTCGAGATGCGCCGTGTCCGCGACCTCCAGCCCTACGTGGGCAAGGAGCTCGAGGCGAAGATCATCGAGCTGGACAAGAACCGCAACAACGTGGTCCTGTCCCGCCGTGCCTGGCTGGAGCAGACCCAGTCCGAGGTCCGCCAGACGTTCCTCACGACCCTGCAGAAGGGTCAGGTCCGCTCCGGTGTGGTCTCCTCGATCGTCAACTTCGGTGCCTTCGTGGACCTGGGTGGCGTCGACGGTCTGGTCCACGTCTCCGAGCTGTCCTGGAAGCACATCGACCACCCCTCCGAGGTTGTCGAGGTCGGCCAGGAAGTCACCGTCGAGGTCCTCGACGTCGACATGGACCGCGAGCGCGTCTCCCTGTCGCTGAAGGCGACCCAGGAAGACCCGTGGCAGCAGTTCGCCCGCACGCACCAGATCGGCCAGGTCGTGCCCGGCAAGGTCACGAAGCTGGTTCCGTTCGGTGCGTTCGTCCGCGTGGACGAGGGCATCGAGGGCCTGGTCCACATCTCCGAGCTGGCCGAGCGCCACGTGGAGATCCCGGAGCAGGTCGTCCAGGTCAACGACGAGATCTTCGTCAAGGTCATCGACATCGACCTCGAGCGCCGTCGCATCAGCCTCTCGCTGAAGCAGGCCAACGAGGCCTTCGGTGCCGACCCGGCCACGGTCGAGTTCGACCCGACCCTGTACGGCATGGCCGCGTCCTACGACGACCAGGGCAACTACATCTACCCCGAGGGCTTCGACCCCGAGACCAACGACTGGCTCGAGGGCTACGAGACCCAGCGCGAGGCGTGGGAGCACCAGTACGCCGAGGCGCAGCAGCGCTTCGAGCAGCACCAGCAGCAGGTCATCAAGAGCCGCGAGGCCGACGCTGCCGCTGCCGCCGAGGGCGGAGAGGCTGCGGGTGCGGCTCCGGCCGCGGGCGGTGGCTCGTACTCCTCCGAGGGTGCGGACACCTCCGGTGCCCTGGCGTCCGACGAGGCGCTGGCCGCTCTGCGGGAGAAGCTGGCCGGTGGTCAGAGCTGAACGCTGGCTCGCTGAGGCTTAGCCGGTAACTGAGGGGCCGCACCTTTTGAGGTGCGGCCCCTCAGCGTTGCCCAGGCCTTGTCGTTCGGCTGCGGGCCGGTGGGGCTTGTCGCGCCCACGCGGCGGAGCCGCAAATCGATACAGCCCCGCGCCCCTGTCGGGGCGCTGCCCTTCCCCCTTGCCATGAAAGGCCCTCCCCCTGTCATGAAAAGGGCGTAAGAGAGGGCTGATCAGGGGGCTGGGTGGGAATGCCGCTGTTCCAGGGCGTGTTGGAACGTACGAACACGAGGAGGAGCGGTCACTGTGCTTGATCCGCAGGGTTTGTACGCATGGGAGCCGAAGGGGCTGGCTGTCGTCGACATGGCGCTTGCCCAGGAGTCGGCCGGTCTTGTCATGCTCTACCACTTCGACGGATACATCGACGCGGGCGAGACCGGCGACCAGATCGTCGACCGGATCCTCGACTCGCAGCCCCACCAGGTCGTCGCCCGCTTCGACCACGACCGGCTCGTGGACTACCGTGCCCGCCGTCCGCTGCTGACCTTCAAGCGCGACCGGTGGACCGAGTACGAGGAGCCCACGATCGACGTGCGGCTCGTCCAGGACGCCACCGGGGCGCCTTTCCTGCTGCTGTCCGGCCCGGAGCCGGACGTGGAGTGGGAGCGGTTCGCCGCGGCCGTCCAGCAGATCGTGGAGCGGCTCGGCGTGCGCCTTTCCGTGAACTTCCACGGCATTCCGATGGGCGTGCCGCACACCCGCCCTGTAGGACTGACGCCGCACGGCAACCGCAACGACCTCGTCCCGGGCCACCGCAGCCCCTTCGACGAGGCGCAGGTCCCCGGCAGCGCCGAGTCGCTGGTCGAGTACCGCCTCATGGAGGCCGGTTTCGACGTCCTCGGTGTCGCCGCGCACGTGCCGCACTACATCGCGCGGTCCCCGTACCCGGACGCCGCCCTGACCGTCCTGGAGGCCATCACGGCCGGTACCGGCCTGGTGCTCCCCGGCATCGCGCACTCCCTGCGCACGGACGCGCACCGCACCCAGACCGAGATCGACCGGCAGATCCAGGAGGGCGACGAGGAGCTCACCACCCTCGTCTCGGGCCTGGAGAACCAGTACGACGCCGTCGCGGGCGCCGAGAGCCGGGGCAACATGCTGGCCGAGCCCGTCGACATCCCGTCGGCGGACGAGATCGGCCTCGAGTTCGAACGCTTCCTGGCGGAACGGGAGGGCGACAACTGACCTCCGGTGGTCCCGCCGTCAGTGGCAGGCCCTAAGCTGCCGCTCATGCTGACTGTGGGGCTGACCGGCGGGATCGGTGCCGGCAAGAGCGAGGTGTCGCGGCTGCTCGTCGAGTGCGGTGCCGTGCTGATCGACGCCGACCGGATCGCGCGCGAGGTCGTCGCGCCGGGGACACCCGGGCTGGCGGCGGTCGTCGAGGCCTTCGGCGAGGAGGTGCTCGCCGCCGACGGCAGTCTCGACCGGCCGAAGCTCGGCTCGATCGTCTTCGCCGACCCGGAGAAGCTCGCCGTCCTGAACTCGATCGTGCATCCCCTGGTGGGCGCGCGCTCCCGCGAGCTCGAGGCGGCCGCCGCCGAGGACGCGGTCGTCGTCCACGACGTGCCGCTGCTCGCGGAGAACGGCCTCGCCCCGCTGTACGACCTCGTGATCGTCGTCGACGCGAGCCCCGAGACCCAGCTCGACCGGCTCGTACGGCTGCGCGGCATGACCGAGGAGGACGCCCGCGCGCGCATGGCCGCCCAGGCGACGCGCGAAAAGCGCCGGGACATCGCGGACGTCGTGATCGACAACGACGTACCGCTGGAAGAGCTCCAGCGCCGTGTGAAGGACGTCTGGGCGGACCTCGTACGCAGAGCGCAGGCCGCGTCCGGGTCGTCCGGTACGCCACGATCGCCGCAGGAATAGGGCCCCCTGATCGGGGCGTTGAACCCTTCGAGTGAGGGAAGGACTCTGCCGTGCCCGAGACCAGCGGTTCGACCGGACGTACTCCGGAGACGCATGTCATCGACTTCCGTGCCGCCGAGCAGCTGCTCAACGCACGGGACCCGCGGGGCGCGGTGAAGCTGCTCGACTCGGTCATCGCCGCCCACCCGGAGAACACCGCGGCCCGGCTGCTGCGCGCGCGTGCCTTCTTCGCCGCCGCGCAACTGCGGCCCGCCGAGCTGGAGTTCACGATCGTCCTGGAGCGCGAACCGGACAACGCGTTCGCGCACTTCGCGCTCGCCCGGACCTATGAGCGCCGGGGCGAGGCCGAGCAGGCCAAGCGCCATTTCAGACTGGCGGCCGCGCTCGACCCCAACCCGCAGTACCTGAAAGCGGCGCGGTTCGACTCGTGAGCGCTGCGCTCCGCTGGTAGCGCGGTGATGAAGCTGCGGTCCGGTGGGGCTGGTCGCTCCCGCACTCTCGGCTTCGCTCGAGCGGGGGGACCCCCATCGCGGCGGATCCGCGAATTTGATACAGCCCCGCGTCCCTACGGGGCGCGGCCCGCTCAGCGGGGCCGGCTCGGGGGCCGGCTCTCCGGCGGCCGGTACGGGGGTATGTCCCGGCCCGGCTGGTAGTGCGGGCCCTCGCGCATGTGCTTGAGGATGACGGTCATGTCGACCGTGACCACCAGCCACAGCACACCGCACGCGGCTGCCCACCCGGGGCGTCCGACCAGGGCGAACGCGGCTGTGCCGAAGATCGCCCAGACCAGCCCCCACACGCTCAGCCAGAAGCGCGCCCGCAGTGCACTGCGCGCGGTCGTCGGCTCACTGCCCGTACGCATCGGGATCACTACTCCTGTTTGCAACGTACTCTTCGGGACGGACGTTCACCAAGGGGAACGGGACTAGGGGGTCGCCGCGTGCTGCCGGATGCCGATGAGCTCGCCGAGGTGCTGCTGGACCTCGCCGTACCGCACGAGGACATCAACCAACTCGTACGGATGGGCCGACGGGTGATGGACGACCCGGAGCTGTTGCGGGCCCTCGAGGCGTCGGTGGAGGAACTCGTCCGGGGGATGGGGGAGGTCGGCACCGCCGTCGACCTGCCCCAGCTGGACTGGGCGTCGGGACCGCTGCAGCGCTGCTTCCCCGTGTACGTGTTCGTGGCCGCGCTGCCGTACACGCGCGCGTACCACCGTGCGCGGGGCGTCCCGGACGAGGTCTCCCGGCACACCCTCGCCGACCTCGGACGGAACATGGCCGTGCACCGCAGGCGGCACCGCCGGGCGGGCGTGCAGGCGCCGTGGTGGCTGACCCACCACTTCCGGGGCGAGCTGTACCAGCTGGGGCGGCTGCAGTTCGAGCGGGCGCGGCACGGGCAGCGCACGGCGCGGGTCCTCGCGGCGGCCGGCCTGGACGCGGCGCCGGGCACGCCCTGTCTGAACGTCCACATCCCCGACTACCTCGGCCCGCTGTCACCGGCGGCCTGCGAGCGCTCGCTGGCGCTGGCGACGGAGTTCTTCGCGCTGCACTACCCCGAGGAGAAGTACCGGGCCGCGCTGTGCCACTCCTGGCTGCTGGATGCGCAGTTGAAGGAGTATCTGCCGGCGGACTCCAACATCGTGCGGTTCCAGGACCGCTTCCGGGTCGCCCGCGAGGACCGGGAGCCGGCCGACAAGGAACCGGTCCAGTTCGTGTTCGGCGACCCGGAGTTGCCCGTCGAGAGCCTGCCCCGGCGTACGGCGGTGGAGCGGGCGGTCGGCGACCACCTGAGGGCGGGCCGCCACTGGTACATCGGGCACGGCTGGTTCCCGTTGTAGGGAACCCTGCGAAAGTCCGCTCGGCAGCGATGAGTTCCGAAGCGGCGGCCGGTCCATCCCTGTGACAGCACGACGAACCGCTCACCACAGGAGAACCCCATGTCCGAGACCACCGCCCGCGTCGCCTCCGCCCCCGTCGTCGCCGAGTCCGCGACCGCCCGCGGCCGCCGCGCCCGGATCGCCCTGCGCACCCTGCAGGTACTGCTCGCCCTCTTCTACGGCATCGCAAGCGCCCTGCCCAAGCTGATCGGGAACCACTACGCCGCCGACGCCTTCGACAAGATCGGCTGGGGCAGCACGGGCATGTACACGATCGGCGCCCTCGAACTGGCCGGTGCGGTGGCCCTGTTGATCCCGGTGCTGCAGTCGGTCGCGGCGATCGCACTGAGCGGTCTCATGGTGGGCGCGTTCGTCGTCCAGACCACCGTCTTCGACGGTCAGAACGCCGTGACCCCGCTGATCCTGATCGTGCCGCTCGCCCTCATCGCCTGGGCCCGGCGGGGCTCCACCGGGGAACTGCTGAAGCTCGTACGACGACGGGTGTGAGCCCCGAAGCCGCAGGTGGCGTCCGGTCCGAGCCGGACGCCACCGCCGTGTGTCATCGTCCGCTCGGCCTCGGCTTGCCGCCCTCCATGAGCCCCCGCAGGCGTTCCATGTCGCGGCGGTCCCGCTTGGTCGGGCGGCCCGTGCCGCGGTCGCGGATGCCGGCCGGGGCGGCGAAGGGCACGCGAGGCGGCGGGGGCGGCGAGTTGTCTACGTAGCACTGGGCGGCGACCGGGGCGCCCACCCGCTTGCGGATCAGCCGCTTGACGACGACGATCCGCTCCCAGCCCTCCTGCCGCACGCGCACCTCGTCACCGATCCGCACGGTGTGCGCGGGCTTCACACGCACCCCGTTCACCTGCACATGCCCGCCCTTGCAGGCGGCCGCGCCGACCGAGCGGGTCTTGGCCAGACGCACGGCCCAGATCCAGCTGTCGATCCGTACGGCCACGCCGTCCGCCGGGCCCGCGGCCTCTGCGGCGGCGATGGCGGCGGCGATCTTGGGGTCGACCGCTTCGGGCGCCGCCTGCTCGGCGGGGGCCGGCCCGCCCCTCTCCTCGTCAGCTTCGGAAGCCATGGTCCCGACTTTAGCTCCCCGAAGAGGGTGAACCGGGCGGACGCCGAGCGGTACGGCTTCACTGCCCCGGCGGCCGCCGCGCGTCAGCGCCCGCGTTCCACGTACTTCTTGAAGTGCAGCAGATCGGTGCGGACGATCCGCTCGATCGTGCTGGCCTGGGCGAAGCCCCTCGGACCGCCGAAGGCCGCCCTGAGGGCGTCGGGGTCGTACTCGAGGCGTGCCTGGACCCGGGTGTGGTTCCGGTCGATCGGCTGCAGGGAGAAGGAGCCCGTCAGCTCGGGGGTGCCCATGGTGTGCCACTCCATCACGCGTTCCCCGCGGCGGTCGGAGACCTCGGCGTCGAATCCCCGGTCCCGGCCGCCGGCCTCGACGTCCAGATGCGCCCGCCCCTCCGGTTCCGCATGGGCCTCGCGCACTCCCTCCACGAAGCGTGAGTAGTTCTCCACCCGGTGGAGGCTGTCCCAGGCCTGGTCGATCGGAACTCCGACGTCGACGTGTTCTTCGAGGGTGCTCATGGCCCACCTCCAGGTTCGGCTCATGCCGCATGGCCTGTGCCCCCAGTGTGCGCCCGGCGGCTACGTCGTGCCGTTCCACACGTACGGCCCGCCACCCCGCCATTCGATCAGCTCGGGGTCGTCGACGGCCCGGTCCTCCTCGGCGGGCAGGCCAGCACTGTGCAGGAAGTCCAGCACGTCGAAGAGGGTGTAGGCGGTGCCGACGCGCTTGCCGCGGATCGTCACGCGCCGTCCGCCGTCCGACTGCGGCGGAAGCACGACGACAGGAGGGACGACAGGGGGTTGTACGTCCATGACTCCAGCATGGGCCGGGATCGGCGGACCCGCCGCTCGGCGTCCGCCCATCCGGTGGTCATACGGTGGGGGCATGGACAGCCTGGCCGAGCTCGACACCCGTATCGCAGGCTGCGCCGCGTGTCCGCGGCTCGTGGAGTGGCGGGAGGAGGTCGGGCGGACCAAGCGCGCGGCCTTCCAGGACTGGACGTACTGGGCGCGTCCCGTGCCCGGCTTCGGTCCCCCCGACGCCTCGCTCCTGATCATCGGCCTCGCGCCCGCCGCCCACGGCGGCAACCGCACCGGCCGCATGTTCACCGGCGACCGCTCCGGGGACGTGCTGTACCGGGCGATGTACGACATCGGCCTCGCCTCGCAGCCCACGTCGGTGGCCGCAGACGACGGCCTGGAACTGCACGGCGTCCGCGTCACCGCGCCCGTGCACTGCGCCCCGCCCGAGAACAAGCCCACCCCGAGGGAGCGCGACACCTGCCGCCCCTGGCTGGTCCAGGAGCTCACGCTGCTGCGGCCGACCCTGCGTGCGGTCGTCGTGCTCGGCGCCTTCGGCTGGCAGGCCGCGCTGCCCGCGTTCGCAGAGGCGGGCTGGACGGTGCCCCGGCCACGGCCCGTCTTCGCCCACGGCGCACGCGTGCCGCTGGACGGTCTCGATCTCTTCGGCTGCTTCCACGTCAGCCAGCGCAACACCTTCACCGGCAAGCTCACCCCCGAGATGCTGCGGGACGTACTGCGCAGGGCGGGGGAGGCGGCGGGACTGCGCGTGAAATGAGGGGGCGGGGACGGCCGTAGGAGCGTTACGGTGCCCGGATGCCCCTCTACCCGGACATCGAGCCCTACGACCACGGCATGCTCGACGTCGGCGACGGCAACCGCGTGTACTGGGAGACCTGCGGCAACCCGCACGGCAAGCCCGCGCTGGTGCTGCACGGCGGGCCGGGCTCCGGCTGCTCCCCGTTCTTCGCACGCTACTTCGACCCGGACGCGTACCGCATCGTGCTGCTCGACCAGCGCGGCTGCGGACGCTCGACGCCGCATGCGAGCGCGTACGACACCGACATGAGGGTCAACACGACGGCTCATCTCGTCGCCGACCTGGAGCTGCTCCGTGCTCACCTGCGGATCGAGCGCTGGCTGGTGTGGGGCGGTTCGTGGGGCTCGGTGCTCGGGCTGCGGTACGCACAGACGCATCCGGCGGCGGTGTCCGAGCTGGTCCTGACCCTCGTCGCCACCGGCGCCGACGCCGAACACGCGCTGCTGACCCGGGGACTGGGAAAGATCTTCCCGGAAGCCTTCGAGCGGTTCCTGGCCGAACTGCCCGCCGACGAGCGGGACGGCAACCTCGCCGCCGCGTACAACCGCCTCCTCGAGTCCCCCGACCCCGCCGTACGGGAGCGGGCGGCGCGCACCTGGACGGACTGGGAGACGGCGACCATTCCCGCGCCGCCGCGTTCGGTCCGGCGTTTCGAGGACCCGGAGTTCCGCATGGGCTTCGCGCGGACGGTCACGCACTACTGGGGCAACGACTGCTTCTTCGGCGAGGGCAACGACGAAGGCGTGGTGCTGCGGGACGCGTCGCTGCTCAAGGACGTTCCCGGCACCCTCGTCCAGGGCAGTCTCGACTTCGGCAACCTCCTCGGCACCGTCTGGCGGCTCCACCACGCCTGGCCCGGCAGCGAGTTGATCGTCGTGGACGAGGTCGGGCACGACGCGGGGGCGCCGGGAGTCGCCGATGCGCTGGTGGCGGCGACGGACAAGTACGCGGTCACTCGGAGGTGAGCTGCGCGCCGAGCTTCTTGAGCTGGGTGCTGACGACAACGTCCGGTACGGCGGCCGCTTCCTTGCCCCGGCCCGACGTGCTGAACATGGCGACCGTCGCCCCCTGCCGGACGGCCAGCAGCGCATACGGAACCCGGACGGCGTCGTCGTATCCGGCTCCCGTCACCAGCTGCGTCAGCCGCAGGGACACGGACTCGTCGCCGTAACCGGAGTCGGGCTGAACCTTGACGCCTTCGTAGGCGAGGTCCGCGGTGACGTCCTTGAAGCTGCCGCACTTCGCGGCGGCCGTCCGCAGCTGGTCCATCACCCGCACCGCGTCCGCGACGCTGTGCGACGAGAGGGTCAGCCGCGTCGGCCTGCCGGCCTTCTTCGGGTAGACGGACCGGCCGACCCGCGCGGTGGCGGCGAAACCGCTGCCTCCTCCGACCGCGTGCATGACGGGAGCGCACTCCTCGGGATCCGTCGCCTTGTGCGACGAGCCGACGGACGTGAACGAGCGCTCCGCCTCGTAGCCGTCGACGTCGGTCCCCTTGACTGCGGCCTGTTCCAGGGCCGTCGCGGTCAGCGTTCTGGCCTGTGAACCGGACGTCCCGGCCTTCGCCGTCCTGTCCGGCGCGGCGCCTTTGTGCGAGTCGTCCCCGGACCCGCATGCGGCCAGCAGGCTGAAGGTCATGAGCATGGCAATGGAAATGCCACTGAGTCTCGCTGCGCGCGCCACTGTCGTCCCCCGCCTGATTGATCGTCGAGCAGCAGAGTAGAGCGTCCGGGGTCGAGTCGGGGCGGGATTTTCCAGGGCGATGTCAGTCGGGCATCTCGCCCTCGCCGAACAGATGTCGCACCGTCGAGCGGTAGTTGGTGCGCACATGGGCGAGGGCGTGCGTGCGGGCGCGGTCCGGGTCCCCGGAGGCGATCGCCTCGTACAACTCGCGGTGTTCCACGAGGAGTTGGGGCCACTCCTCGTTCCGCCGGGTCATCCACCGCAGTCGCCCGGCGACCGGCTCCAGGGCTTCGGTCAGCAGGCTGTTGCCTGCCATGGCCACGATGCGGTCGTGCAGGCGGCTGTTGACGTCCGTGATCGCTTCCGCGTCCCCCGCCTCGGTCGCGGTGGCCGCGAGGTCGAGCAGCTCCTCGACCTGGGCCAGGTCCTGCGGTGTCGCGCGCGCCGCGGCGAGCCCGGCGGCGTAGACCTCCAGCGCCTCGCGCAGTTCGAAGAGCTCCTGGACGTCGTGCGGGGTGAGGCGGCGTACGACCGTGCGGCGCGGCGTCTCGAAGTGGACGAACCCCTCGGCGACCAGCGCGCGGATCGCCTCGCGGACCGGCACCCGGGAGACCCCGAGCCGTTCGGCGAGCTCCCGCTCGACCAGCCGGTCACCAGGGCGGAGGCTGCCCGCGATGATCTCCTGCCGCAGACTCGCCAGGACCCGCTCGCGGACCGCGCCCAGGGGTTCGATCTTCGTCGTCGTGGAGCTCATGGAGCCATCTTCTCCGACACCGGGGCTGTTTTACCGAGCGTTAACAATGACGACATCGGTCGGAATGCTTGACGGCGGGACCATGTCCGCAGTTTGGTATACCAAACCGTGTGCCGTCTCCACCCTCCGCCCCGTCCCCTGGAGGCCCCGTGTCCCTCGCCGACCGTGCCGAAGCCACCGGCGCACCAGCGTTCGTCCCCGATCCCCGGCTCACCAACGAAGACCTCGCGCCCGCAGAGAAGCGCAACTGGAAGGTCTTCGACCTCTTCGCCATGTGGATGTCCGACGTCCACAACCTCGGCAACTACACCTTCGCCGCCGGCCTGCTGGTGCTCGGCATGAACGTGTGGCAGGTCTTCACCTCCCTGCTCGTCGGCTTCGTGATCATCTACATCGGCATGAACTGGATGGGGAGGATCGGCCAGCGCCACGGCGTGCCCTTCCCGGTCGTCAGCCGCATCAGCTTCGGCGTCTGGGGCGCCAACATCCCGGCCCTCATCCGGGCCGTGATCGCCATCATGTGGTACGGCATCCAGACCTACCTCGCCTCCGTCGCCGTCAACGTGATGCTGCTGGCCGCCTGGCCGGGCCTGGAGTCCTGGACGCACCACTCCTTCCTGGGCCTCAACGCGCTCGGCTGGGTGTCGTTCCTGTCGCTGTGGCTGATCCAGGCGCTGATCATCAGCCAGGGCATGGAGTCCGTGCGCAAGTTCCAGGACTTCTGCGGCCCGGCGATCTGGCTCGTCATGATCGCGCTGGCGATCTGGGTCCTGTCGAAGGCCGACTGGAGCATCTCGCTCACCTCCACCCCGCACCCGGTCTCGACCGGCGAGCAGTGGCGGCAGTGGTTCGGTGCGATCGGCCTGATCCTCGCCACCTACGGCACGCTGATGCTCAACTTCTGCGACTTCTCCCGCTTCGCACCCGACTACCGCACCGTCCGCCGCGGCAACTTCTGGGGCCTGCCCATCAACTCCACGGCCTTCGTGGTCGTGTCGGTGATCGTCACGGCCGGCTCGCTGGAGGTGTTCGGCCAGGCGATCACGGACCCCGCCGAGCTGGTGGCGAAGGTGGGCAACACCTGGGTGCTGGTCGTGGCCGCGTTCACCTTCGCCGTCGCCACCATGGGCGTCAACATCGTCGCCAACTTCGTCTCACCGGCGTACGACCTGGCCAACGTCTGGCCGCAGAAGATCACCTTCAAGGTCGGCGGCATGATCAGCACGGTGGCGGCCCTGGTCGTGACCCCGTGGAACCTGTTCTCCAACCCCACGGTCGTCAACTACTTCCTCGGTGGCCTCGGCGCCTTCCTCGGCCCGCTGTTCGGCGTGATCATGGTCGACTACTACCTCGTCAAGCGCGGCCGCGTCGACGTGGACGAGCTCTTCGACGCCCGCCCCGGCTCCCGCTACTACTACCGCAAGGGCGTCAACCCCAAGGCGCTGGCGGCGTTCCTGCCGTCGGCGGCGGTCGCGGCGGTACTCGCCCTGGTGAAGACCTTCAGCGACGTGGCCCCGTACTCCTGGTTCATCGGCACGGCCCTCGGCGCCGGCCTGTACCTGGTGATCTGCCGGTCCGAGCGAGCCACCGAACGCGCCACCGAACCGACTGCCGTGGAGGTCTGACGAGCGTGCGGATCGTCGTCACCAACTGCAACACCACGCAGGAGATGACCGAGGAGATCGTACGAGGTGCCCGGGCCGCCGCAGGCCCGGGCACCACCGTGTGCGGTCTGACCCCCGCATGGGGACCGGAGTCGGCGGAGGGCTGGCTCGACAGCTATCTGTCGGCCACGGCCGTCATCGACCTGCTGCGCACGTACGAGGGCCCGTCGTACGACGCCGTCGTGATGGCCGGCTTCGGGGAGCACGGGCGGGAAGGCGTACGGGAGTTGGTCGACGTCCCGGTCGTCGACATCACGGAGGCCGCGGCCCATCTGGCCTGCTTGCTGGGGCGCCGGTACGGGGTCGTGACGACGCTGGAGCGGTCGTGCGGCCAGATCGAGGACAGCCTCGAACTGGCGGGGGTCGGGCGCAACTGCGCCGCCGTCGTCGGGACCGGCCTGGGAGTCCTCGACCTGGGCGACCCGGACCGCACGGAGGCCGCTTTCCTGACGGCTGCCGAACGGGCACGGGAGGCCGGGGCCGAGGTCCTGGTGCTCGGGTGCGCCGGAATGACCGGACTGCAGCGGGTGGTGGGGGACAAGCTCGGGCTGCCGGTCGTGGACGGGGTCGGGGCGGCCGTGAAACTGGCGGAGTCGCTGGTGGCGCTGGAACTGACGACCAGCCGGGCGGGGAGCTATGCGAAGCCGGTGCCGAAGAGGAGGGCGTGGGGCGCACCGCCCGCACAACTCGCGATCACCGTCCCCGACAATGAGCGCCATGAACCTTCCTGACGGACTCCTCCCGGTCGCCGACGGACTCCACCTGTGGTCCCCGGGCCACGCGGGCACCTGGGGCTTCGCGAACTGCCTGCTCATCACCTCCGGCGAGCAGGCGGCCCTGGTCGACACCCCCTACGACCAGCCGATGACCGAGGCCCTGCTCGCCGCGGCCCGCCCGGTCCTGCCCGCGGGCGCGGCAGCCGTGACGACGATCGTCAACACCCACGTCAACGGTGACCACACGTTCGGCAACGGCTGCTTCCCGGGTGCCGAGATCATCGCCACGAAGGCGAGCGCGGAGCACCTCTGCCGCGAACCCTCCCCGCAGCAGATGCACTTCCTCACCCACCAGACACCGGCCGACCAGCCGCTGGGCTGGTACGCGCGCGAGCACTTCGGCCGTTACACGTACGAGGGTGCGGAGGCCGTCCCGCCCACCACCACCTTCTCGGGCCGGTACGCCCTGACCGTGGGCGACATCGAGGCCGAACTGATCGAGGTGGGCCCCGCGCACTCGGCCGGTGACCTCATAGTCCATCTGCCCGGGCAGCGAGTCGTGTGTGCGGGGGACGTCCTGTTCGCCGACGACCACCCCGTCCACTGGGACGGCCCGCTCGCCCGGGTCGCCGCGGCCTGCGAGACGATCCTGGCCCTGGACCCCGAGGTGGTGATTCCCGGACACGGGCCGGTGATGAGCGTCGAGGACGTCCGCGGCTACGTCGCCTACCTGCGAGAGCTGGAAGCCCTCGTCCACGCCCACCATGCGGCCGGCGTCCCGGCGGGCGAGGCCGCCGCCGACATCCTCGCCCCCGGCTTCCACGACCACCTGGGCCTGCGCGAACGGATCGTGATCCTCACGGCGGTGGAGTACCGGCACCTGGACGGCGACACGGGAGAGGTGGACGTGGTCGGGCTCGCGGCGCAGGCGGCGGCATGGGCGTACCGGGACCACGGTCCCGGGAGGCCCTGAACATCAAGGGCATTCAAGGGTATTCAGGGGCGTTCAGGAGCGTTCATGGGCGCCACACATACTGCACGTCCGGCTCCTGCTCCTCGTTCCCGCTGCCGTCGGTGTACTCGACGGCGACGAAGCCGTGCCGCTCGTAGAACCGGTGGGCCGGCTTGTTGACCTGGAAGGTCCACAGGTTGAGCCCGCCGGGACTCCGTTCCTTCGCGAGCGCGACGAAACGGTCACCGATGCCGCGCCCACGCCAGTCGGGACGCAGGTACAGCTGGGAGAGCTCGTCGCCGTGGAGCACCATCAAGCCGACGATGCCATCCTCGGCTCCGGCGTCTGCGACCCAGGTCTCGCGCAGGGGTACGACGACGTCCCGGAAGTAGGTGCGCACGTCGTCGGCGGAGCGGGGGCTGACGACCGTGGGCAGGGCGGCGGAAAAGGAGGACAGCCAGACGTCGGCCGCGGCGACGGCATCGGGGCCCGAGGCGGCTCGGCGGAGAATTGTGGGAAAGGCTTCGGAAGGCAAGTGCGATCCCGTCAGTCGTCGAGGGTGAGGTCTTGGTGATGGGCGCCGTAGTAGTCGACCTGGCGCGCCATGATGTCCCGCATGGAGGTTCCGCGCGGGACACCGTAGAGCGTGCCGGGGAAGTCCAACTGCTGCTGCTCGGCCCATAGTTCGTCGTGCTCGCCGGGTGCGAAGAGCCGAGCGGTGGGCGTCCCGGCCGCGATCCAGCCGATGGGTACGACGGTGCCGGGCGGCAGCACCGAGTTGACGTGCAGCACGCTGTTGATCCGCAACTCGGAGCCGGCGCCCGCGACCGCACCCGGGAAGACGGAGGCCCCGGTGGCGACGAACACCTCGTCCTCGATGGTCGCGCCGTTGACATGGGCGTGCGGTCCGACGAGCACGGCGTCACCGATGAAGGCGGGGTGCCCGGCCCGCCCACGCACCAGCGCGTTCTCCATGACGACGACGTCCGAGCCGACGCGGACCTCCCCGTCCTCTGCGGTGAGCACGGCGCCGTGCAGCACCCTGGCCCGCTCGCCGAGGGTCACGGCGCCGCACAGGACAGCTGTCGGGGCGACGTACGCGGAATCGGGGACGACGGGACGCCGCCCGCGATGCTCGATCAACATGCGACCTCTTACGAGACTCGGGAAAGCTCGGGAACTACGGCGGTGGCTGTAATCTCCACCAGCTGCCCCGTGTACCCCAGACACGCCACGCCGATCAGCGTCGAGGAATGCGGCCCGACACTGAGCCCGGACGCCTCGACGACGTCCCAGACGGCGGAGAGCACGGCGGTCTCACTGCTGACGACGTACACGTCGGTGGCCACAACGTGGGCCAAGTCGCTCCCGACCGCGCGTAGTTGCTCTTCCAGGTTCGCCAGCACCTGCTCGGTCTGCCGCACGGGGTCGCCCTCGCCGACCAGCCTTCCCTCGGCGTCGAGGGGGACGGAGCCGGCGAGGAACGCGAGCTTGGTGCCGGCTTCGACGATGGAGGCGTGGGAGTAGCGGGGCGGCGGGAAGAGGGACGGGACGGTGACGCGGCGGACCATGGGGCGGCTCCCGGGGTGGGCGACGGACAACTCACCGATGGTCCAGTCCGGCCGCTGGGAGCGCATCCGAATTTCCCTCCGAGTTCAGGTCGGGCCCCGGTCATGTGGAAACGCCGTGACCGGGGCCCCAGGATCAGCTGCCGTGGTAGGTGCCGGCCGCCGCTAGTTCCGGTACCGGAACACGATCCGGCCGCGCGTCAGGTCGTACGGTGGGAGTTCCACCAGTACCCGGTCCTCCAGCATGATCTTGATGTAGTTCTTGCGGATCTTCCCGCTGATGTGCGCGAGCACCTGGTGGCCGTTCTCGAGCTCCACGGTGAACATGGCGCTGCGCAGGCACTCGACGACCTTGCCCTCGACCTCGATGACGTTCTTGTTCTTCGTCATCGCACCAGCTCCAGGTTGCTGCTCGCGGGCCTGGCGCCGATGCCCTCGAACAGCGCCGAGGCTGCTCGGTTGGACTCGTGGACTTCGGCCCAGGCCGTGGCGAACCCGGAGCGGTGCAGCGTCCCCAGCGCGTGGGCCAGCAGCGCCCGCGCGATGCCGCGGCGCTGCTCGCCGGCCCGGACCGCGACCAGCCCGATGCGCGGCCGGATCGCCGTCACCACCCGGATCAGACCCAGGTAGCGATCCGGCACCGCGGCCACCGCGTACTTCGACGGGTCGACGATGGTGTCCCCGTCGAGGCGGGGAATCACCTCCGCGGGCATCGACTGCCACCCGACGCTCGCCTCGACCTCGTCACGGATCGCGCGGTCCACCGCCCGTAGCAGGCCCTCGTCCGCCTGGCCGGCGGGCACGATCGTCACGCCCGAGGGCGGCAGGACCGCTTCGAGCCCTGTGATCTGCGGGTCGGTCGGCACGACGTACTCCCACTCGCGGCGCCGGATCGTGAAACCGGCCCGCCGCCAGCGGGCCGTCAGTTCGACGTCGGCTTCGTCGACCACCGTGTACAGCGGCGTCGGCAGTTGGGCCGTCATCGCTTCGGCAAGCCGGTCGAAGGTGGCGTCGTGCCAGGCGTCGATACTGACGAACAGGCGTCCGTCGGGCCTGCGCTGCGCATGCCCGCGGCCGACCACCAGGTCGTCCTCCAGTGCATGCCATTGCCTGTCCGCGACGCGCGTGATCACTACCACGTTCTCGCCCAGGCCGGATGTGAAAGGCTTTGTGTTCATCGGAGTCTCCCTCCAGGAGTGCCTCGATCTCAGGCGCTCCTGGCGACACCGAACGTCAGCCGCCGGACCGTGACGGGTTGAGGGAGCACCCATGGGTAACTGTGTTCACGGGTCTCACCTCCATACGACGACTTCACGGTCCATCAGGGAAGTAACAGCGGGTCTCGGCCTCGCTCAAACCATTTTTTCGAGCTCTCAACTCGGTTCCGTGTCCGGGACGTGCAGCACCGCCGTTCCCTTCCGGTGTGCGAGGCGTTCGAGGGACCAGGTGGGATGCTGCTGGAGCCAGCGGGCAACTATGGCCTGCTCATCGGCGCGATCGTGGTCGTCGAGGAGGACCGCGGCTCCGGGGGTGAGGGCGTTGCCGAGCAGGGGGACGGCCGGGTAGCGGGCGAGTGGCGCGGACCATCCGGGAGGACCGTCCACGAACAGCAGGCCACAACCCGTCAGATCGCGCCAGGCCGATTCGGCGTACCACGGCCAGGTCTCGCCCTGGATGGTGAACTGCTCCAGCGGAGCAAGCCGCACCTCGGCGAAGTCACCGAGATCCAGGCGGTCGAGTCCCTGCGCGGTCTGTTCGCGATAGGCCGGATCGTGCTCCAGGCTGACAACGCGGCCTGGTATGCCGAAGGTGCGCAGGGCCGTCGCAAGCCACAACGTGGAGGTGCCGCTGCCCAGTTCGACGATGAGTGCGGGGCGCCGCGACCGTATCTGCTCCACGAGGTACAGCAGCAGATCGGGGGCCGCGGCCCAGTTGTCACCCGGGGGGATGGGGGCGGAGGGCTGGAGAGCCTGCTCCAACTGCGCAAGTACTCGTCCGTCTTCGGTCTGCATGCTGTTCCCCTCGAGGGCGGTCGTCGTCGTACAGGGTGAGAGTGCCGTAGGCGCTGCGGCCGCTGCCCACGTCGATGAGGTGGTGTCGGTCACGCCCTGGCAGGATGGCCGGCATGGTGGAGATGACCAGAGACGACCAGGAGTTCCTCGACACCGTCGCCGACCGCCTCGCCACCCTTCCCACTGTCCGGGCCGTCGCCCTCGGCGGTTCCCGCGCTCAGGGCACGCACCGGCCCGACAGCGACTGGGACCTGGCCGTCTACTACCGAGGGCCTTTCGACCCCGCCGACCTGTGTGCCCTCGGCTGGGAGGGTGAGGTCTCCGAAGTCGGGGGATGGGGCGGCGGTGTCTTCAACGGAGGTGCCTGGCTGACGATCGACGGGCGTCGCGTCGACGTCCACTACCGCGATCTCGATGTCGTCGAGCACGAGTTGGCGGAGGCGGAGGAGGGGCGGTTCAGGGTGGAACCGTTGATGTTCCATCTCGCAGGGATTCCGAGCTATCTGGTCGTTGCCGAACTGGCGGTCAATCGCGTGCTTCGGGGTGAGGCGCCCCGGCCGGCCGGGTATCCGGCGAAGTTGCGGGTCTCCGCCGCCAAGCGCTGGCGGGGCACCGCCCAGGTCACGCTCGCCTACGCGAAGGCCAACCACGCCCCACACGGCCGCCTCACCGAGGTCGCCGGGGCCGTCGCCACGGCGGCCGTACAGACCGGGCACGCCGTGCTGGCCGCACGAGGGGAGTGGGTGACGAATGAGAAGCGGCTGCTGGAGCGGGCCGGGCTGCGGGGGCTTGACTCGGTACTCGAGCAACTGGGCTCGGATCCCGAGGTGTTGACACGGGTGATCGTCGACGCGGAGGCGCTCTTCGGGCGTGCCCTTGCGTCCACGTGAGCTCCCATACGGTGCCCGTACCGGCAAGGCTTGTGCCACGCAGGCGTTCTGGCGGGCGCAACGTCCACTGACAGCGGCGAATAATCCTTCGAGCTGCCCCAGTTGTCGCTGCTAACGTCCCAGACGTGGCGAAACTCAATCAGATCATCGCAGTGGAGAAGGGCATCAAGTCCAAGGCGCACCAGGACCTGACGACCGCTCATCACGGGCTGCAGAAGCCCGCTTTGCTGGCCGGTATCTCGCGTACGTACCAGCCGAAGGACGAGGAGGGCGAGCAGCTGCCGCCCGAGTCGACGCGGGTGCAGGTGCAGGCCGAGGACGTGTTGCGGGAAACCGCGGCGACCCTGACCCGGCTGTTCGACGTGACCGCCACCAAGGACTGGGCCAACTGCACCGCCCGTGCCGACGTGAAGGTGGACGGGCGGGTGCTCGTGGCGGACGTCCCCGTCTCCTATCTGCTGTTTCTCGAGAAGCAGCTCGTCGATCTCAACACCTTCGTACGGAAGCTGCCCGTTCTCGACGCCTCCGAGTCGTGGGTGCAGGACCCCTCCACCGATGCCTGGAAGACGGAGCCGGTGCGGACGCTGCGGACCAAGAAGGTGCCGCGCAACCACGTCAAGGCCGAGGCGACCGAGAAGCATCCCGCTCAGGTCGAGGTCTACTACGAGGACATTCCCGTCGGGTACTGGACCACCGTGAAGTTCTCCGGTGCTCTCCCCGCCCGCCGCGTCAACGAACTCCTCGACCGTGTCGAGAAGTTGCAGCAGGCCGTGAAGTTCGCACGTGAGGAGGCGAACGGCACGGACGTCGTCGACCAGCGGGTCGGTGACGCCGTGTTCGGCTACCTGTTCGGGTAGCCTTTGAGACTCCTCGGTCCTTTGCGGCCGGGGTGCGCGAAGAGCGCAAGCTGAAGCTGAAGCTTGTCGTGACTGCGCGGTTCCAGTGGAGGTTCGAACCCTCCCCGCGGCATCAAGAGCAATTGCAGTGGTCCCCCATTGCAGTGTTCCCCGTGCCGCGGTAGCCCAATTGGCAGAGGCAGACCGCGATCAAACTCAGACTCTCGCTCCAGACTCAGCATTCGCCGTCGATCGCCGGATCGACCGGGCCCAGGCCCCAGCGCGTCGAAATGCTGGTTCAAGTCCAGTCCGCACAGCTCGATGTGCGGTGGTCCAAAGGCAGGACGCGACGACTTAACGACTGATCTGGGTTCTCAAGCGTGCCGGCGTGTGAATGTGGACGGCATCACAGGGCCCGGGGGCAGGCTACGCCCCCGGGCCCGCCTGCGTTCAACGGGGAGTTGCGTTCATAAAGAACGCGGCTTTCCGGCCAACCGTCACATCCCGGTAACACAATCCTCCCGTTCGCTCCAACGACGCGATCTACCGTGGAAACCACAACCCGTAATTCGGCCACCGTCGCCCGAAGGCCCACCCCCGGCCCTCGCCGAGACGACAGGAGCCCAGCCCCCGTGTCCCGCCCCACCGCCCGCACCGGTGATCGCCGCCCCTTCGCCCTCCCGCCCTGGCTCGCCCACACCCTCCGCGCCCAGCGCGGCCCCATCCCCTGGAGCGCAGTCGTGCGCGGTGCTCTCGCCGCCGGGCCGCTCCTCCTCGCGGCGGTGCTCCTCGACCGCACCTCCCTCGGTGTCGTCGCCGCCATCGCCGCCATGCTCGCCGGGATCAACGACCGGCCCGGCAGCCGGCGCGCCTCTGTCAAGCGGCTCGGGGTGCCCGCGCTCGCGGGGGCCGGTGGGCTGCTCGCCGGGACGTATGCCGGGGAGCATGTCGGAGCGGTCGTGCTCACCCTCCTGCTCACCGGCATCGGGCTTCTCGCCGGCGGCATCAGCGCCGTCGGGCCCGTCGCCTCCGGTGCCGGGACGCAGCTGCTCGTCGCCTCCGCGATCGGGGCCGGGATGCCGGTCCCGGAGGCGGGATGGCTGCGGGCCCTTGCCTTTCTCGCGGGCGCCGGGTGGCTGCTCGCCCTGCGGCTGCTGCTCCCCACCCCCGGTGCCACCGCCGGTGACTTCCGGTTCGACGGGGAGCGGGATGCCGTAGCGGCCGTGTACGACGCCGTGGCCGATCTGCTCGATGCGGCGGGCTCGGAGGACGGCATCGCGCGCCGTGCCGCGCTGACCGCGGCCCTCGACCATGCGCAGGACGCCCTCGCCGGCCCCCGGCTGCGGCGTTACGCCTCCTCGTCCGCGGAGCGGCGGCTGCACGCGCAGTACGCCGCCGCCCTCCCTCTCGCAGAGGCCGCGACGGCTCTCGCGTGGGCCGGGGAGGCCGTCAGCGGGCGGGCATCCGAAGGGCCCCGGCGGCTCGCGGCCGCCGTACGGGAGAACACGCACACCGGGCCGCTGCCCGCACCCCACCGCTCGGCTCCCGCCCTGCGCGCCCTCGACGACGCCCTGCTGCACGCCGCCGACGCCTTCGACCAGGGAGAAGGGGGCGACCTGCACACCCGTCGGCGTACGGCCAAGGACCTTTTCCGTATCGCCTTCGGGGCCGGCGGGCGGGAGTACGGGCTGCGGGTCGCCCTGTGCTTCGGGGCCAGCGCGGCCGTGGCGCAGGCTCTGCACCACGCCCGCTGGTACGGGCAGCACGCGCACTGGTACTGGCTGCCCGCCACCGCCGTCTTCCTCGTCAAGCCCGACCTCGGGCCGCTCGTCTCGCGGGTGCTGTGCCGGGCGGCCGGGACGGTGCTGGGGGCCCTCGTCTTCGCCGGGTTCGCCGCCGTGCTGCCCCGGCCCGAGGGGCTCGTCGCGCTCGTGGCCGTCAGCGGGGCTCTCATCCCCGTCGCCACCCGGCACTTCGCCGCGCAGACCGCCGTCGTCACGGTGCTCGTGCTCGCCCTGGTGATGGTCGGCGGGGAGCCGCAGGCCTCCGCCGGCCGGATCGGTGAGACCCTGCTGGCCTGCGTGATCGTCCTCATCGTCGGGCATCTGCCGATGCCGGGGCAGCGGGGCGGGACGGTGCAGGCCCGGCTCGTCGCGGCGGGCAGCGCCGCGCACGCCTACCTCGCCCATGTTCTGCGTGAGGCCCGCGACCCGATGGCCGGCCCCGACTCCCGGGCCACCCGCTGGACCCTCCGCCGTGAGGCCTACCGCACACTCGCCGAAGCCCACACCGCCATCGCCCTCGCCGCCGCCGAACTCCCCGCACTCGCCCGCCACTCGGAGGGCGCGGACGACGTCGTCGCCATCCTCGAACAGCTCGTCGACACGACCACCGCCTGTGCCGTGCAACTGGACGACTCGGGGCGTCTGCCCGCCCGCCACCGGGAGCAACTCGCCGAGCTGCTGGGGCAGTTCGAGAAGGGGCGCGAACGGACGGGGCTACGCCTGCCCGAGCTGCCCCGCGCCGTGTAGGACCCGCGCCGCCACCGCCTTCACGGCAGCAGCCGCCGCTCCTTCGCCACCGCCACCGCCCCCGCCCGCGTCTCCACCCCCAACTTGCCGTAGATCCGTCCCAGATGGGTCTTCACCGTCGCCTCGCTGATGAACAGGGCCCGGGCGATCTCCCGGTTGCCCAGGCCGCGGGCCAGCTGGCCGAGGATGTCGTGTTCGCGTGCGGAGAGGGTGGGGCGCGGGCTGCGCAGCTGGGCCAGGAGGCGGTCGGCGACCGGCGCCGACAGAGCCGTACGACCGAAAGCGGCACTGCGGATCGCCGCGAAGAGCTCGTCCGGGCGTTCCGCCTTCAGCAGATATCCCGTGGCGCCTGCCTCGATGGCGCGGGTGATGTCGGCGTCGGTGTCGAACATGGTCAACACCAGCACGCGTGTGGCCCCTTCAGCGGTCAGCCGCCTGGTGGCCGTCACTCCGTCCATGCCCTCGCCGAGCTGGAGGTCCATCAGGACGACATCGGGGTGCAGGCGTGCCGCCATGGCGAGTGCCTCCTCGCCGCTGCCCGCCTCGCCGACCACCTGGATGCCGTCGGCGCTCGACAGCAGTGCGCGCAGGCCGGCCCGTACCACCGCGTGGTCGTCGCAGAGGAGGAGACGGACGGGAGTACTCACGAGACCGCCTCCTGCACAGTCAGCGGGATCGCGGCCGACACGACCGTGCCCTCGCCCGGTGTCGACTCCACCGTGAGGGTGCCGCCCGACTGGCGGGCCCGGATGCGCATGGCCGGCAGACCGTGGCCGCGTGTCCGGTCCGCGCCAGTGGGGGCCGCGGTCGCATCGAACCCGCGCCCGTTGTCTGCCACATCCAGCGAGATCTGATCGTCCAGGCAGGTCAGCGTCAGCGCGGCACGGGTCGCTGCCGCGTGTTCTCGTACGTTGGCCAGGGCGCCCTGGGCGATGCGCAGGAGGGCGGCCTCCACCTGCTCGGGGAGCCGGTGCGGGTCGCCGTCGAGCCGGAACGCCACCGTCAGGCCGGGGCCGCTCTCCCGCTCGGCGAGCGCGCTCAGCGCCGTGGGCAGCGAGTGCTCCGCGAGGTCGGCCGGGGCCAGGTCGTGGACGAAACGACGGGCCTCGGCGAGGCTGCGGGAGGTGATTCCGGCCGCCTTGCGGATGTGTGCGCCGGCCGCGTCCGGGTCCGTTTCCCATACCCGCTCCGCGGCCTGCAACAGCATCTGCTGGCTGGACAGGCCCTGCGCCAGCGTGTCGTGGATCTCCGTCGACAGGCGTTGCCGTTCCGCCAGCACGCCCGCCCGGCGCTCGGTCGCCGCCAGCTCCCGGCGCGTTTGGACCAGGTCGTCGATCAGCGCACGCTGCCGGGTCGCCTGGCGCTGCAGATGGACGAAGACGGCGGTGGCGACCGCGGCCACGGCCACCGGGGCCACCACCATGTTGGGGTTCAACGGGCCGCCCGCCACCCGGACTTCGGAGACCACGACCAACGTGGTGAGTACGGCGGCCAGCGGCACCGCGATCCTCGGCGGCAACGCGTACAGGCCGGCGAACAGCAGAGGCATCGCACACCACGTGGCGCTCGGCGCGAGGGCCAGAAGCGTGACCCAGACCGCGGACACCGAAGCCAGCCAGGTCAGATGGCGTGTGGTGGGCGCGGTTCCGGCGCGCGGAGGCGGGGCGAGGAAGTGGCCGAGCACGTAGAGCACCCCGAAGGCCGCGAACAGCGCCACCCCCCATCCGGCCCGCGCACCGTCCTGGTCGCGGGACAGGTAACGGACGAACGACGAGCACAGCAGCAGAAAGAACGCGGCATGCACGACCGCGGTCAGCCGGCGCTCGTCCCCGTCGGTGGTGTTCTCCATGCTCCGTGTCTAACGCGGCATGCCGTGGATCGCATCAACCGATCGGCTGACATCGCGATCGCCCGAACGGCGCGCAGAGCAGCACCTCTCGACCGAGCGGGACCCGCCGCCCGCGCCCCGAGGCTTGCATCAGCCCCCGCACCGCCACCTCGGAAAGGCAACGGCCGATGCCCGCCAAAAACCTCACCGCCAACCGCGCCGCCCTCACCCACCGCATCACCTACGCCCTGCGCCACCCCGACCGCGTGCCCCGCCATCTGGCCCGCGCCGCCCGGGACCTGTGGCTCAGCCACCGCCACCCCGACCACATCTCCTACTACCGCGCCGTGATGCGCTCCGACACCCGCGCCGACCCGGACGCGGCCGTCGGCAGCCGCAGCCGGGAGCGCTGGCTGGCGCTCGGCGCGATGCAGTTCGACTACCTCGTCGGCCACGGACTGAAGCCCGAGCACCGCATGCTGGAGATCGGCTGCGGCAATCTGCGCGGCGGCTGGCGGTTCATCCGTCATCTGGAGCCGGGCCACTACTACGGCATCGACATCTCGCCCGACATCCTCGTCGCCGCGCAGGACACGGTCGTGGCCATGGGGCTGGAGAAACGGCTGCCCACCCTCACCCCGGTACGCGACCTGACGCTGCGCTTCCTGCCCGACGCCCACTTCGACGTCGTACACGCGCACAGCGTCTTCTCGCACTCCCCGCTGTCCGTCATCGAGGAGTGTCTGGCCCACGTCGGGCGGGTGCTCGCGCCGGGCGGCTGGTTCGACTTCACCTTCGACCGCACGGAGGGGGAGGAGCACCACGTGCTGCGGGAGGACTTCTACTACCGCACCGAGACGCTCCTCGCGCTGGCCGAGAGGCACGGGCTGCGGGCCCGGTTCATGGCGGACTGGGAGGAGCTGCCGCACGGGCAGTCCAAGATCCGGGTCATGGCGGGCTGAACTCCTCGGGCAACCGGCCCACAGGCCGTGGGCCGGTCGGGCGAACTCCCGGCCGCGACTGCGGCGCCCGTCGGCCGGCGCACCCCAGTCTGCGACTGGCGCCACACCGGTGGCGCATGCCGCAGTCCAAGGAGAGGCTCATGCCCCGACTCCCGCACCTGGCCGGTATCGCCGCGACCGCCGTCGCCCTCGGCCTGCTCGCATCGGCCCCCGCGTCCGGCGACGCACCGATCGTGTCGCAGCCGCGCGTCGTCGCCCACTTCGCCTTCGACGCCGGGGAGACACCCGAGAACATCGCGCTCGAACCCGACGGCTCCGCCGAGCTGACCTTCGCCTTCGCCCGCCAGGTCGCCAACGTCACCCGGCACGGCGGCATCCGCAGACGGGTCACCCTGCCCGCCGTGGCGAACCCGAACACCCCCATCGTCCACAACGCCATCGTCCTCGGCGTCGCCCGCGCCCACGGCGGGACGCTCTACGTCAACTACGCCACCGGCAGCAGCGAGACCGGGATCTGGCGCATCTCACCCGACGGCGGCGCGCCCCGGCAGATTGCGCAGTTGCCGGCGGACGGACTGCCCAACGGCCTTGCCCTCGACGAGCAGCGGGGCGCGCTCTACGCGGCCGACTCGGTGCTGGGAACCGTATGGCGGGTCCCGGTGACGGGAGGCCGGAGCACCGCCTGGGCCAGGTCGACGGCCCTCGCGCCGGTCCCGTCCGGAACCGGCTTCGGGGTCAACGGGATCAAGGTCCATGACGGCGCCGTCTGGGCGTCCAACACCGACCGCGGGACGCTGCTGCGCATCCCCGTACACCGAGACGGCTCCGCGGGCACGGTCGGGATCCGGGCGACAGGGCTCGACGGCATCGACGACTTCGCGTTCACCACACGCCACGGGAACACCGTCCTCGCCGCGTTGAACGGCACCAGCCAGGTCGTGGTGGTGCGCCCGGACGGCAGCCACAGCGTCGTGCTCACAGCGCAGGACGGGCTCTCCAACCCCACCTCCGTGGCCGTGCGGGGCCGGACGGTCCATGTCCCCAGCGCTTCGTACTTCGCCGCGGTGAAGGACCCGAACCTGCTACTCGCCCACCTGAACCACGGATAGGGGCACTCACGGCCCCACGCGCACCCACACCGGCGCATGGTCCGACCCCGGCTTGCCCCGCCGGTCCGCCGGATCCGGCCCCACCGAGGGCAGCCGCAACAACCCCTCGCCCGGCAGGCCCGTCCCCGCCGCCGTCACCCGCTTCACCAGGCGGTGGCCGGCCAGGATGTGGTCGATCAGTTCGCGGCGCCCGGAGTTGATGCGGGAGTAGCGCTGCTCGGCGGGGATCAGCGGGGCCACGTCCCACAGCCGTTCCGCATCGCCCTGGTCGGGATGGTCGTAGCCCGGTGTGCCGATCTCCGAGCCGGGCGGGCCGAGCAGGATCTGCGTGGTCGCGGCCTGCACCTCGTCGTTCAGGTCGCCCAGTACGGCGACGTCCCGATCGCGTCCGTCCCCGGCAAGCAGGGTGTCGGCCAGCGCGCGCAGGGTCGTCGCCTCGGCTGCCCGCCGGTAGAGGGCGTAGGCGCCGTAGCGGGCCCGTTCGCCCTCGTCATGGGGGAAGAAACGGTTTCCCGGATAGGTCAGCAGCTTCGACTTGAGGTGGGCCACGGCCACCCGCAGCGGGCCGAAGTCCGTCGCCACCTCGACCGCCAGGAAGCCACGCCCCGCCGCCGACACCGGCGCACCGGAGTCGTCCTCCTGCACGGGCCGCAGCTTCGCCGGGAACGCGTTCGTGTCGGCCACCACCTCCACCGCCGTACGGCTGAGGAAGCCGACCCGGATGCCCCGGCCGTCCGGATGCCCGGACAGCGCGACATGCCAGTCGCCGTCCAGCATGCCGACCAGGTCGTCCAGCGCCTCGGGCTCGCCGACCTCCTGCACGCCGAGCAGCGCCGGGTCGAGCTCCGTGATCACGGCGGCGAGGGAGGCGAGCTTGGTCTCGTAGGCCGCCTTGTCCTTGGGCCCGAAGGGGCCGCCGGGCCGGTACAGGTTCTCCAGGTTCCAGGTGCCGAGGAGCATGCCGGGCCCCTTCCAGAAGCCGTGCGGCGAGCTGTGGTGAGGACAGGGTCCCCGAGACCGGCCCATTCCGCGACCGGGCGGGACAGGATGCGCGGTTCGGCTCACGCCACCTGACGACGGCGTCGTACGTTGGCGGGATGACCGACTCTCCCGCCGATCTCGTCATCACCGGCTGCACCGTCCTCGTGCACGACGATCGGGGACGGGTCGGGTTCGAGGAGGACGCCGCCGTCGTCGTACGGGACGGGGTCGTCGAGTCGGTGACGGCCGCCTCCGCGGTCGAGCACCTCGCCGCGGCCGAGCGCATCGACGGGTGCGGCCAGGTCGCCATGCCCGGCCTGATCAACTGCCACACACACGCCCCGATGGTCGCGCTGCGTGGTGTTGCCGAGGACCTGCCCACCGAGGAGTGGTTCAACGACGTCGTCTGGCCCGTCGAGTCCAACCTCACCGAAAAGGATGTGGAGTTGGGGGCGCGGCTCGCCTGCGCCGAGATGATCCGCGGCGGCGTCACCTGTTTTGCGGACCACTACTTCGCCATGGACGCGGTCGCCGCCGTGGTCGAGGAGTGCGGGATCCGGGCCCATCTGGGGGAGGCGTACTTCTCCTCCCAGGGGCCCCAAGGGCGGGAGAAATCCCTGGAGTTCGCGCTACGACACCGGGGCGGCGCCGGCGGTCGCATCACCACCGCGCTCGCCCCGCACGCGCCGTACACCGTCGACGACGCCGACCTCACCGCCACCGCCGAACTCGCCCGCACGCACGGCCTGCCCGTCCACCTCCACGCCGCCGAGAACCGCGACCAGACCGACGTCAGCCTCGAACGCCACGGCGTCACCCCGATCGAGGTCCTCGAGCGCACCGGCATCCTCGACACCGACGTTCTCATCGCCCACGGCACCGGCATCACCGAGCGCGACCTGCCCGTGCTCGAACGCGCCGCAGGCCGGGTGGCCGTCGCCACCGCGCCCCGCGGATACCTCAAGTTCGCCTGGCCCACCACCACGCCCATCCGTGCCCTGCGCGCAATCGGCGTCCCCGTCGGGCTCGCCACGGACGGCGCCGCCTCCAACAACTCCCTCGACGTGTGGGAGTCGATGGCGCTCACCGCCCTCATCCAGAAGCAGACCACCGGCGACCCCCGCTGGCTGACAGCCCGTCAAGCCCTGCATCACGCAACACTGCAGAGCGCCCGTGCGGTCGGCCTCGGCGACACTCTCGGCACCCTCGCCCCCGGCCGGCGCGCGGACATCGTCCTCGTCGACCTCACCGGTCCGCACACGCAGCCCGTCCACGACCTCGCCGCCACCCTCGTGCACAGCGCCCGCTCCTGCGACGTACGGACGACGATCGTCGACGGACGGGTACTGATGCGGGATCGGGAGCTGCTCACCCTCGATGTCCCGGCGGTGGTACGGGAGCTGGGGGAGCGAATGCCCGCACTCCTCGATCGCAGCCATGGCCGCCGGATCCAGGATTACAAGACCTAGAAATCGGCCCAGGAGAAGCGTTTTGGCGCCAACCGCGGGTGATCGGGCAGTCGCGCTAAGTGGTTTCACGCTACACAGGAAGGCCGGGACGTACGGGACGTACCCGTCTGACGGGAGGCCGGCCGGTGGAGCTCACGATCGACGTGGCGGTGCTGCTCGCTGTCGTCATCTTCGTGCGAGCACGGCGCAAGCCGCTGGCCCGCAGCCGTTCCGACGCGTGGCTGACCGTCTTTCTCGCCCTGGCCTTCGGCGTTCTGATCGCCCCGACCGCCTTCGGCCAGGGCGTCTTCCACGTCGTCGGCCAACTCGCTCAGGGGGTCACGCGGTCGGCCAACCCGTGAGTCCCGGTGCCCTGCGCTGATCCCATGGATCCCGCTGACACGACGGCGTACGCACGACCCTGGCCGACCGTCCCGTCGGGCACCTCTGTACGCCGAGTACGAGGAATAAAACAGAAAGTAGTCGATATGTGGCCGGGATCTTCACTAAGTGACCGGATCCTCACACTCCGCGGTGAACGAGTGTCAACTACGTCTCAGTCCGGCAACTGAGCGAGGCGTTCAGCCCCTGGAAGGCGTTAACTCCTACAAGTACGACGCTTTCTGGAGGTGCAGGATGGTGAACGGGCGAACAGTGCTCGAACGCTTTCCCGCGGGCGGGCCGCGGGGATCGTGGCCGGCCGAGGAGTTCGCGCATGCGCGGCGCCTGGAAGGGCTGGCCGCGGAAGTCGTCATGGACCTTGCGACGGACATGTTTCTCGTGGTCGTCCGCGGCGAGGCGACCGTCGACGCGGTCGCCTGACCGCTCCGCACCGGCGCCGGCTCAGCCGGGCTTCGGCACCGGCGCCGTGTACTGCTCGGCCTGGAGCGAGTACAGCTCCGCGTAGATACCGCCGCTCGCCAGCAGCTCGTCCGGGGTGCCGGACTCCGCGAGGCGGCCCTGGTCGAGGACGTGCACGAGGTCGGCGTGGCGTACGGACGCCAGCCGGTGGGTGATCAGCACGACGGTCTGTCCGGCCGAGGCCAGGGCGCGGATCTTCTCGAAGACCTCCAGCTCGGCGCGCGCGTCCAGGGCCGCCGTCGGCTCGTCCACGACCAGGATCCGGCCGCGCCGGTAGGCGGCCCGTGCCACGCCGAGCCGCTGCCACTGGCCACCGGACAGCTCGTGGCCGCCGTTGAACTGGCGGGCCAGCAGCGTGTCCAGGCCGCGCGGCAGATCGGCCACCACGTCCTCGGCGCCGGCCTCGGTGAGCGACGTGGTCATGCGCTCCTCGGTGAGGGGCGCGGAGGAGCGGCCGATGGCCACGTTGACGCGGGCCGTGAACGGCCAGCGCTTGAAGTCCTGGGCCACCATCGCGACCCGCTCGGCGAGCTGGTGCCGGTCCGCGGTCGCCGCGTCGACGCCGTCCCACAGGATCCGGCCGCCGTCCGGCTTGTACAGGCCCGCGAGCAGCTTGATCAAAGTGGTCTTGCCGGAGCCGTTCTCACCGACCAGCGCGACGATCCGGCCCAGCGGGAGGGTGAGCGTGATGTCGTCGAGGGCGGGGCGGGTGGACTCTCCCGGGTAGCTGAACGTGACGTTCTCGAAGCGGATCTCCCGCGGGTCCTCGGGCAGCGGGTCGCCGCCGACCGGGATCGCCCGCTCGGCCGCCTCGACGTACAGCTTCTGCAGATCGCCCACGAACAGGGCGTCCTCGTGGAGCGAGTTGACCGCCACGACCAGGTTGTCCAGGCTCGACGAGCCGGTGCGGATCGCGATCACCGCCGTACCGGCCACGGACAGGGCCATCGCCCCGGCGAGCAGGAGTCCGCCGAGCGTCGCATACGTCGCCACGTTCGCCAGGCCCGTCCAGGCCGCGGCGATCAGCCCGGTGCGTGCCGCAAGGCGGGCCAGCCGCGCCTGCTCGGCCTCCGCCGTCTCCGACATGGCGTGATAGTGCCGCAGCAGGAAGGGGCCGACGCCGTGCACCCGGATCTCGGGCGCCGCGGCCGGTTCGGTGAGCAGGCCGCTGAGCAGGTAGCCGGCCCGGGCATGCTGCACCCAGGTGTGCCAGGACTCGTAGCGCCGCCGGGCGTTCGTCAGCGCGCTCCACGCGGTCGGCAGCGTCATCGTCGCCAGCAGCGGGAGCAGCACGGGGTGCAGCACGGTCAGCACCCCCGCCGCCGCGATCAGCGAGATCAGCGCGCTCACCACGCGCGTGGAGTACGAGATCATCCGCCGTGCCGATCCGGCGCCGTACTGCGCGGTGTCCAGCAGCTTGTGGAAGGCGTGGTCCTCGATCGCGGCCAGCTCGACCGCCGCGGCGCGCTCCAGATACAGCTCGGTCGCGACCCGCTCCACCTTGGGCTCAAGGCGTCCGGTCGCATACGTCGACGCACCCCGCAGCAGCGCTCCGAGCAGGGCCACGGCGGCCATCGCGGCCAGCACCGGTACGGCGTCGCGCAGCCGGTCCCCGATCGCACCGCCGCCGATCAGCCGCCCCAGCACGCTGTTCATGGCGAGCAGGCCCACCGCCTGGGCCGCACCCCGGCCCGCCTCGGCCGCCAGCACGATCCGCGCCGCCCGCCGGTCGGCCTGCCAGGCGAGCCGGAAACTGGAGCAGAGCAGGGCCGGCAGCCGCGTCACCATGGCCCGGAAGTTCAGCTCCAAAAACGCGTCCCGGTGCTGGTTCCAGCCCAGGTCGTAGCGCAACGGCCCACCGAAGAGCAGCTGTTCCGACTCGGAGACCTCGGGCGGGCCGTCGCCGCGCTTCTTCTCCCGCCTGCCCGAGCCCCGTGCCTTCCCGCGGCCGCCCGAGTCCCGTGATTCCGCCACGTCGGCCTCCCCCGATCCACGTCGACGAACGGCCACTATCGCGGGACCGGACCCTCCGGGGGAGAGCGCATGCCGCGGTGGGACGAGCGCGCGGGCGTGCGCCCTGCAAGGGCGCGATGTTTACGCAACCACGCGGGTCATGCGACGGCCGGCCGCGACCACGTCGGCGTCGTCCCCGTCACCCTGCACAGCGCCAGATACAGCGGGATCGGCGGGGTGTAGGGGAGTGTGCCGGTCGGCCGGTGGATGAGGTCGGGGACCGCCGGGGCGTCCGGAACTAGCGCCCCGGCGGCGTACTGCGCGGGCGTCGGCCACTCCAGTGCGTAGTCGGAGTCGGACGGGACGAGCCACCACCAGTGCGCCGCATCGGCGTACACGCACCCCACGCGCGGCAGCCGGGACAGCACCAGCGGGCCGAAGCGGGCGGGCACCTCCACCGCGTCACAGCCCATCGGGGCCGTCATGCCGTCCGGCACGGGCAGCCGCCGGGGCGTGCCCGGCGTGCGCACTCCGCGCCGGAGGCGGACCAGCGTGTCCAGGCTCAGCACCCGGCCGCCGGGGGCAGCACTCACCGCCATGCGGCCCCCGTCCCGTGCTGCCCGTGGCGTGCGTCCCCACCGTGCGGTGCGGCCGCCTCGTCCTCGTCGCCCGAACCGCCGGCCGGGCCCGGCTTGGGGCGGGCTCCCCAGCCCAGGTCGTTGCAGGGCCCGCAGTCATGGCGGGGCGTATCGGCCTGGCGCGGCAGCTCCGCCCAGACCAGCAGCCCCGGACCGTGCTCATGGGCGCCCCATGCGTCGCACAGCGCGTCGACGAGGAGCAAACCCCTCCCGTGCTCCTCCTCGGGCCGCGCCCGCGACGCACGGGGCGCACCCGGGGAGCAGCCCTTGTCACGCACGGCTATGCGCACCAGTTCGTCGCCGTCGCGCAGCTCGCAGACGATGTGACTGCTCGCTGTGTGCACGAGGGCGTTGGTGACCAGCTCGGTGATGACCAGAGCCGCGGTGTCGCAGATGTCCTCGCACACCGACCAGACGTTCAGCCGGGCCCTCGTCAGGCGTCTGGCCTGCGCGGGAGAAGCCGGGTGCGCGGCCAGCTCGAAGCGGAACCGGCGCTCGGCAGGGGCCCCCTCGTGGCGTGCACCGAGGCTGTGGGGGCGGCCTTCGGCGGCGTCTGTTCCTAAGGGCGCGGACGGAATCACGCTTGCCACTATCGCCCCGGCGTGAACACTTGGCAAGTGTCACTCTGAAAATTGCAGAGTGCCCTGTGACGGTGTGGAAGGCCGTGGCACACTGCTCGCAACAGCACGTCACACGGCGCCAGTTGGGATCGACGGAGATCCGTACGAAACCGTACAGATCTTCGAAAAGGTCTTCGAATGGCGCCGTATGGCTGTCAGCATGCTTTTTTGGACACTCAGCGGCCACGGGAGGTGGAGGGTGAGCGAACCGCGGTCCGCGCCGACGGTCGGTCAAGTCGTCCTCGGCCGTCGCTTGTTGGACCTGCGGGAGCACGCCGGCCTCAAGCGCGAGGAGGCCGCCCGCATCCTCCGGGTCGCCCCCGCCACCGTCCGCCGCATGGAGATGGCAGAGGTCGCCCTCAAAATCCCGTACCTCCAGCTCCTCCTGAAGTCCTACGGCGTCTGTGACGAAGAGGCCGAGGTCTTCGTGCAGCTGGCCGAGGAGGCCAACAGACCCGGCTGGTGGCAGCGGTTCCACGACATCCTGCCCGGCTGGTTCTCCATGTACGTCAGCCTCGAGGGCGCCGCGAGCCTCATCCGCTCCTACGACCCCCACTTCGTCCCCGGCCTGCTGCAGACCGAGGACTACGCCCGCGGAGTCCTGCGGGCGGGTGCGATCGGCCAGACCAGCCCCGAGGACATCGAGCGCCATGTCGCCCTGCGCATACAACGCCAGGAACTGCTCACCCGTCAGGATGCGCCACGCTTCTGGGCCGTCCTCGACGAGACCGCGCTGCGCCGCCCGGTCGGCGGCCCGGAGGTGATGCGTGCCCAGATCGACAGACTGCTCGAGGCCACGAAGCTGCCCAACGTGACCGTGCAGGTCGCGCCCTTCGCGGGCGGCCCGCACCCCGGCACGTACGGGCCCTTCGTGCTGTTCCGATTTGCCATGTCAGAACTGCCGGACATGGTCTACAGCGAGTACCTGACCGGCGCCGTCTATCTCGACGTGCGCGCCGAGGTGGCGAGCCACCTCGAGGTCATGGACCGCATGGCGGCGCAGGCCGCTACGGCACATCGCACGAAGGAGATCCTCGAGGATCTCCGCAAGGAGCTGTGAATGGATCGCATCAAGCCGCGCAAACACGTCTACAACGGCATGCCCGCGCGGGAGTTGGGCAGCGAGGGCTGGCTCAAGCCGTGGAGCGGCGGCAACGGCGGCAACTGCCTGGAGGCGATGAAGCTGGCCGACGGCCGGATCGCCGTCCGCCAGTCAACCGACCCGGACGGGCCGGCGCTGATCTACACCACCGACGAGATGACGGCGTTCATCGAGGGAGCCAAGGCGGGGGAGGCGGACTTCCTGCTGTCGTGACGTGTTGGTCCGACGCCTGCTCGGACACTTGCTCAACGTCTTGATTGTGAACCAAGGCCTGATTGCGAACTGATGGATCATCAATAAATGGTTGAGATCGACACCAGTAAGCCGTTTCCCGCGCGGATGTACGACGGATACCTCGGCGGCGAGGACAACTGCCCGGCGGACGAGGCCATGGGGCGCCGGATGCTCGCCCTCGACCCACGGGTGCCGGTGATGGCGCGGGTCGACCGGGCGTTCATGCACCGCGCCACGCGGTGGCCGTCCCGGTCTACTGCGCCAACGACCCGATCGTGCTCGCCGACGCCGCCGCCCTGCTGTGTGGCACGGGCGACGGCGTCTCCGAGTATCTGCAGGCCGCCGTTCGCGACCCGGATGCCATCCTCGACGGGGCGAAGAAGATCCTCGACTTCGGCCGCCCCGTGGCCTTTTCGCTGATCGCGCTGTTCCACTTCGTCCCCGACGAGGACGGCGCGCACGAACGCGTCCGCCGGCTGCTGTCCGAACCCCCCTCCGGCAGCTACCTGGTGGCCGGCCACGCGACGGCCGACTTCACCCCCGAGGAGCCGAAGGCCGCGACGACCGAGCAGCTCAAGGCCGTCGGCGTCACCCTGGCACTGCGCTCCCGCGCTGAGTTCACGCGCTTCTTCGACGGCCTGGAGATGATCGAGCCCGGCGTCGAGGCGCCACAGCTGTGGCATCCCGCGCTGGGTGGAGCCGGTTCCCGGTCAGGGACGCGGGCTGGTTCCGGGGTACGGGGCGGTGGGACCCAAGCCCTGACCGCCCCGGCGCGGCGGCTCATCCGGAGGCGGGACCCGGCTTGTCCGTCTCCGGCGGCAGCACCCCGCACAGTGCCTCCAACGCCGCCCCGTACGCATGCTCGGAGGGTGTCGCGTACCCCACGACCAGGCCGTCCTGAGCCGCCATGTCCGTTGCCGGGTGGCGGAATTCGGACAGCCCGTCCAGGGCGACTCCCTGCCAGGCGGCGGCCTTGACGGCGGACCGTTCCGTGCCGGGCGGCAGCCGCAGCACCGCGTGCAGCCCCGCCGCGACCCCTGTGACCTCGATGTGAGGTGCCTGCGCGGCGAGCGCCGCGACGAGGCGGTCGCGACGGCTGCGGTACCGCAGCCGCATGCGCCGCACATGACGGTCGTACGAACCGGAGCCGATGAAGTCGGCAAGGCTCAGCTGGTCGAGGACGCTCGCCCACGCCTCGCGCTCACCCTTGGCCGCGAGCACACCGTCCACGTACCGCCCGGGCAGCACCATCCAGCCCAGCCGCACCGCCGGCGACAGGCTCTTGCTGACCGAGCCCAGCAGGATCACCCGCTCGGGGTCGAGCCCCTGGACCGCCCCGACGGGCCTGCGGTCGTAACGGAACTCCCCGTCGTAGTCGTCCTCCACAACCACGCCGCCACGCGCGCGTGCCCAGTCCACCACCGCGGCCCTGCGCTCCGCGTGCAGCGGCCCCCCGGTCGGGAACTGGTGCGCAGGCGTGAGCAGAACGGCCCGCTCCCGCGCCAGCCGGTCGAGGCGTGCGCCCTGGTCGTCCAGGGGAAGCGGTACGGTCCGCACACCGGCGGCAGCGAGCAACTCCCGGTGAAACGGGAGGCCGTACGCCTCCACGGCCAGCGGTCCGGAGAGGACACGGTCCCGGCCGCCGAAGAGGAGTCGCAGCCCGTGCGCGAAACCGGAGCAGATCACGATCCGGTCCGGCTCGGTGCGCACGCCACGCGCGCGTGCCAGATACTCCGTGAGCGCCTCCCTGAGCTCGATCCGGCCGGCGGGATCGCCCGGACCGAACACCTCGTTGGGCGCCTGCTGCAGGGCCCGCCGATAGGACGCCAGCCAGGCCGCACGCGGGAACGCGGACGCGTCCGGGGTGCCCTGGCGCAGATCGTGGCGAGGGCCACGCGCGCGTGGAGGAGCCATTGACCCACGCGCGCGTGCAGGTGCGTTCCGGGGCGTGCGGGCGGCGTGACGCAGGGGTTCGGCACGTTCGGCGACCCGTGTGCCCGACCCCTGACGTGCGGTCAGCCAGCCCTCCGCCACCAGCTCCGCGTACGCGTCGGCCACCGTGTTGCGGGCGACACCGAGGTCGGCTGCGAGCGAGCGGTAGGGCGGCAGCCGGGTGCCCGGAGCGAGCCGCCCACTGCGCACGGCCTCGCGCAACGCCCCGATGAGCGCCGCCCGCCGCCCACCCGACCCGGCCAGCTCCAGATGCAGGTCGGCCCCGATCCGCTCAGCGGAATTGACCCACGATTTCCCCACGAAAATGCACCCTACAGCCGGTCTTTCCGGCCCGTAGGTTGAAGGACATGACGACGAACACGACGCACATCACGACGGCCCGCCTGGACTTCGCGAAGTCCGCCCCGAAGGTCTTCCGCGCGCTCATCGGCTTCGACGCCGCTGCCCGCGAGGGGCTCGACCCGGCCCTCGTCGAACTGATCCAGATCCGCGCCTCGCACCTCAACCACTGCGCGTACTGCCTGCACATGCACACGGCCGATGCCCGCAAGGCCGGCGAGAGCGAGGACCGGCTGCACATGGTCGCCGTCTGGCGCGAGGCCCGCCACTTCTTCACCGAGCGGGAACAGGCCGCCCTCGCCCTGACGGAGGCGGTGACGCTGGTGGCCGACGGCGGCGTCCCCGACGAGGTCTACGCACAGGCCGCAGCCCAATTCGACGAGCAGGAACTGGCCCACGTACTCGCCCTGATCCTCACGATCAACACCTGGAACCGGGTGGCGCTCTCCACGGGCAAGGTGGCAGGGACGGACGAGCGGCGCCGTTAGGGCGGGCCGAGGGTTCCTACACCGTCATCGGACGGTCGTACGGCCCGATGGGCGCCGGCAGCCGCGAACTCCCGGTCAGATAACGGTCGACGGCCGCCGCCACCGCCCGCCCCTCCGCGATCGCCCACACGATCAGCGACTGCCCCCGCGCGGCATCCCCGGCCGCGAACACACCGGGCACGTTCGTCGCGAACCCTGCATCCCGGGTGATCGTCCCGCGGGTCTCCATCGCCAGCCCCAGCTGATCGACGAGCCCGTCCTCCCGGTCGGGTCCGGAGAAGCCGAGCGCGAGCAGCACGAGGTCGGCGGGGAGCGTCCGCCCGGTGTCGGGCCGTGGGCGTCGGGCCGCGTCCACCTCGACCAGGTGCAGCGACCGCACATGCCCGCTCTCGTCGCCGGTGAAGCGGAGCGTGGACGCAGCGAACAGCCGCGCGTCCGCATCCGCCGCCGGCGCCGTCTCCAGATCCCGCGCCTCCTCGTGCGCGGCCGACAACCGGTAGATCTTCGGGTACGTCGGCCAGGGCTCGGCGTCCTCGTCGCGTTCGGCGCCGGGCTGGGCGTAGATGTCCAACTGCGTGACGGAGGCGGCCCCTTCACGCACCGCGGTCCCCAGACAGTCGGCCCCCGTGTCACCGCCGCCGACGATGACGACGTGCTTTCCGGCGGCGGACATCGGGGAACTCTCCAAGTCCCCCTCGCGCACCCGGTTGGACAGCGGCAGATACTCCATCGCCTGCTGAATTCCGACCAACTCCCGCCCGGGTACGGGCAGTTCACGCCACGCGGTCGCCCCTGTCGCGATCACCACGGCGTCGTACCGGGCCCGCAGCTCCGCCGCGCCGACGTCCTGCCCGACCGCCGTCGAGGTACGGAACTTGGTCCCCTCGGCCCGCATCTGTTCCAGCCGCCGGTCCAGATGGTGCTTCTCCATCTTGAACTCGGGGATGCCGTACCTCATCAGCCCGCCGAGCCGGTCGTCCTTCTCGTACACGGCGACGGTGTGCCCGGCCCGCGTCAGCTGCTGGGCCGCGGCCAGCCCGGTGGGCCCGGACCCGATCACCGCGACGGTCCGCCCGGACAGCCGGTCCGGCGGCCGCGGCGGCGTGAACCCCAGCTCCCAGGCCTGGTCCGCGATGGCGACCTCGACGTTCTTGATCGTGACCGCAGGCTGGTTGATGGCGAGCACACACCCGGCCTCGCACGGCGCGGGACACAACCGCCCGGTGAACTCGGGGAAGTTGTTCGTGGCATGCAGCCGGTCGGCCGCCTGCCGCCAGTCGTCCCGGCTTACCAGGTCGTTCCACTCCGGTATCAGATTCCCGAGCGGACAGGCGTCGTGGCAGAACGGTATGCCGCAGTCCATGCACCGGTCGGCCTGCTTGTTGATGATGGGCAGCAGCGCCCCGGGGACGTAGACCTCGTCCCAGTCCTGGACCCGCTCCGCGACCGGGCGGCGGGGCCAGTCCTGGCGAGGCGTGGTCATGAATCCCTTGGGATCGGCCATGGCCGTGTTCCTTGCCTACGCGTACGACGAGCCGTGCGTCATCGGGCGGCACTCTTTCGGCCACGATACGACTCCACGGCCCCGTGCGCAGAGGGGACGGACAGCGCTTTCCGCCCCGCCTTTCGCAGGATTCCTCCAGCACTCAGGTCAGCGCCAGCACATACGCCACCGCCGAACCGGCCGAGGCGACCATCCGCACGTGATTCCAGAACGTCCACTCGCGTATGTACGACGGCCAGTACGCGGCGGCTTCCGGGGTGCCCGGGTCCAGCTTGGCCAGCGCGTCGTTGCGCGGCACGTTCGCGACCATGGTCACCCCGAAGGAGCCGAACAGATACAGTGCGCTGCCCACCAGCAGCTCCACCCTCCCGTCGTCCGGCCACAGCACGAACGTCACCACGGCGAGCACCGCGCACAGCACCGCCGACCCCACGAACACCAGCATGAACGCCGGCATCACCGCGGTCACGTTGATCGCGTTCATCGCGGCCACGCCCTGCGCGGGCGGCAGCGCGGCGAGCCCCTTCATCACGAACGTCGAGAAGCCGCAGAAAACCCCGGCGACCAGACCGGTCCCGAGCACACCCAGCACCGTCAGCCAGAAATACGGTCCATCGATCATGTCGTCCACTCCCGCATAGAGCCGAGATCTTCCCCGGCACCTCCCGTCACCACAAGTGAATTCCCGTACGAGCACAGTGACCATGGCCGAAGAACGCGGTCACATACGCGCGCGTCCAGCCGTGATCCGGCGGCCGCCGGCCGCGAGCGCGGCGCCGGCGGGCCGCCTGCCGCCCGATCTCCCTTCGGCAAGGGCTCCGTGCCATTCGCCGACGGTTCCGTGTCTTTCGCCGACCGTGCCGGGCCTGTCGCCGGCACATCCGGACCTCTCGCCGGCGTGCCCGGGTTTTCCGCGACTGAGTCACGGCCTTTGGTCGACCGAGCCCGGTTCTTCGCCAACGAACCCCCGTCTCGCGTCAATGGCCCCGCCTTTCGTCAATCGACCTTGGCTTTTTGCCGATGGCCTCCGCCTTTTTCAATGCCCCTCGGCCTGTCGCCGACGGGTCTCGGCCTTTCGTGGAGCTATCTCGGTCTTTCGACCTCGGCCTGTCGCCGACGGCTTCCCCCGTTCTTCCATTGACCTCGCCCTGTCGCCGAGGGGGCTCGGCCTTTCGTGGAGCGACCTCGGCCTTTGTCGATCGGCCTCGGTGTTTGCCGATGGCCTCCGCCCTTCTTGAATTGACCTCGGCTTGTCGCCGACGGCCTCCGCCCTTCGCCGATCGACCTCGGCCTGTCGCCGACGGCCTCGGCCTTTCGTGGAGCGACCGCGGTCCTTCGTGAGCGGACCCGCTTTCCTGGACCGACCCGATCTTTTTCGTCAACGGCCCCCGCCTTTGGCTACGACCCCGGACTCTCGGTGACGGGACGCCGGCCCGTCGCCAACGGGCCCCGGCCTTTCATCGACCGATCCCGCCCCGCACCCGGCGGCCCCCGCCCCGGGTCAACCGACCCCCGCCTCTTCCGATCGCCACCCCCGCAGCACCGTCTCCACCGCCGCCCCGATCCGTCGCCGGGCCTCGTGTCGCGGTACGCCGCTCATCAGCAGCTGGTCGTACCGCGTGTCCACGTGCCGTACGGACGCCACGACCGCCGAGACCACCGCCCCCTCGGACAGGGCCCGCCCCGCCGCACTCCGGCCCACCCGCCCGCTGCCCCGCAACGACGCATGCGCCGCGATCGCCCGGGCCCGCTCCGCCGGGCAGCCGGGAAACATCCGTCGTATCTCCGCCGCGAACGCCTCCGTGAACCGCAGGTCCTCCGTGATCCGCCGCCGGGCGTCCCGCACCCGGCGCCGCCGCCGCGCCTCCGCGTCCGCCAGGCACCGCTCCTCGGCCCGGGCGAGCCCCGCCTCCTCGACCAGGACGCCCTGCCGCTCGTACCGCGACTTGCGCCGGTTGAAGCGCACCACGACCGCCGACAGCGCACTCTCCTCCCGCGACCGCCGGGTCAGCGCGGTGTCACCGCGCGGCAGGAACACCAGATGCCCGAGGTCGGCACAGTCGAGACACCGTGGTGCCCCCTCCTCGAGCACGAGCAGCGGCAACGGCCCCGCATGACACTCCCCGCAGTGCCGTCTCTTGAGCGGCTGGAAGACGACAAGCCCGGTGCGGGGTGCAGGCGTTGCAAGACGTGCCATAAGTGTTTCCTTCCCCCCGACGGCACTCCGGACTACCGCGAAATCGCGCCCACTGCGCCCCTCTCCCTCCGCACTCCCCACGTATTGGGGCGAGGAGCATCCCGGCCGACGGCTGACGCATCATGGGCCATGTGCGACTCGAAGCGATCACCTGGGACCGGCTCGGCGACCTCCTGGCCGAGCGCCTGCTCGACCTCAAGCCGGCCGACGGCAGCCCCTGGCCCCGCATCGCCTTCGACGGAGCCCCGGCAGCCCGCCCGGGCGACCTCGCCGAACGCGTCGCCGAAGCCCTGCGCGTGCGCGGCCGCCCCTCGCTGACTGTCGGCGCGGAGGGCTTTCTGCGGCCCGCCTCCGTCCGCCTCGAGTACGGCCACCACGACGTCGACGCCTATTACGACGGCTGGTTGGACACCGGCGCCCTGTGGCGCGAGGTGTTCGGCCCCCTCGAACCCGGGGGCGACGGACGTGTCCTGCCCGACCTGTGGGATCCGGTCACCGACCGCGCCACCCGCACTCCCTACGCCCAACTTCCGCCCGGCGGCTTCCTGTTGCTGCACGGCCCCCTCCTGCTGCGCCACTGGTTCCCCTTCGACCTGACCGTCCACGTCCTCCTCTCACCCGGCGCCCTCCGCCGCCGCACCCCAGAGGCAGACCACTGGACACTCCCCGCCTTCGAGCGCTACGCGGACGAGACCGACCCGGCCGGCACGGCCGACGTCCTGGTACGGGCCGACGACCCGCGCCATCCCGCCTGGAGGGGCTGATCATTGGAGAGGCCGGTCGGCCATCCCGTTCGGCTGGTCGGTGAGGTTGATCGGCAAACCCCCTTTTATATGCACGCGCATGTAGTTACTGTGGTCCCATGACGACCTCCTCGAGTGATCCCGTCCCCTTCGCCGACTCCGTCCGCACCCTCCTCGACGGCAAGAACTTCGCCAGCGTCGCCACCCTCGGCCCCGACGGCGCCCCGCAGAGCTCGGTGGTCTGGATCAAGCGCGAGGGCGACACCGTGCTCTTCTCCTCCACCGACGGACGCCAGAAGGTGCGCAACCTCCGCCGCGATCCCCGCATCAGCCTCTCGGTCTTCGACCTCGCCGACCCCTACACCTCGGTCGAGATCCGCGGCACCGCCGAGATCCTCCCCGACGAGGGCAAGCGGCTCCCGTACGAGCTCTCGCACAAGTACCTCGGCATCGACCCGCCCGGCGAGAAGGACGACGAGACCCGCGTGATCATCCGCATCGTCCCGCGGAAGATCGTGGGTTTCTCTGCCTGAGGTTTCTGAGACGGCGCTCCCCGGCTGCCCGTCACCGCAGAGTTCCGGGTGCACGGGCCGGGCCGCGCGGCGAGAATGTAGGGCGCCGGGACTAGCGGTGCGTTCCCGCATCGCGCCGGCCGTCCGGCACCGGGAGGTACTCCATGACCACCGCCGGAGACATCATGCACCGTGGTGCCCAGTGGATCCCCGCCCACGAGACCCTGGACCGCGCGGCCCAGCTGATGCGCGAACTGAACGTCGGAGCCCTGCCCATCAGCGACCAGAACGAGCGGCTCTGCGGCATCCTCACCGACCGCGACATCGTCATCGGCTGCGTGGCCATGGGCCACGACCCGGCGAAGGTCACCGCCGGCGAGATGGCCCACGGCACCCCGCGCTGGATCGACGCGAACGCCGACGTCGGTGACGTGCTCCGGGAGATGCAGGACCACCAGATCCGCCGGCTCCCCGTCATCGAGAACAAGCGGCTGGTCGGCATGATCAGCGAGGCCGACGTGGCCCGGCACCTGACGGAGGGGCAGATCGCCGACTTCGCCCACAGCGTGTACGCGCGGAGCACGACGCGCTGACCCGCCCGACGGAGCGCCTCACAGCCAGCCGCTGCGCCGGAAACCGCGGTACAGCACCAGGCAGGCCGCCACCATCACGCCTATGACCAGGGGGTATCCGAACCTCCAGTGCAGCTCCGGCATGTGATCGAAGTTCATGCCGTACACACCGCAGACCATCGTCGGTACGGCGATCACCGCGGCCCAGGCCGTGATCTTCCGCATGTCCTCGTTCTGCGCGACCGTGACCTGCGCGAGATGGGCCTGCAGGATCGAGTTGAGCAGCTCGTCGAAGGAGGCGATCTGCTCCTTCGCCCGCATGAGGTGGTCGAGGACGTCCCTGAAGTAGGCCTGTATCTCCGGGGCGACCACTCGGATCGGCCGGGTCGCAAGGTCCTCGATGGGGCGGGCGAGGGGGACCACGGCCCGCTTCAGCTCCAGGAGTTCACGCTTGAGCTGGTAGATCCGGCCGGGGTCGGCCCGCGCTCCGTTCTCCGCGAACACGTCCATCTCCACCTGGTCGATGTCCGCCTGCACCGAGTCGGTGACGTGCAGATAGTCGTCGACCACATGGTCCGCGATCGCGTGCAGCACCGCGGCCGGTCCCTTCGCGAGCTGCTGCGGGTCGGCCTCCAGCTCCTCGCGCAGCGGGCCCAGCGAACCGTGCATCCCGTGCCGGACCGTGATCACGAAGTCCACGCCGACGAACACCATGATCTCGCCGGTGTTCACCACCTCGCTGGTCGCCGTCAGCTCCTCGTGTTCGACGTAGCAGACCGTCTTGAACACCGCGAACAGCGTCTCGCCGTAGCGTTCCAGCTTGGGGCGCTGATGGGCCTCGACCGCGTCCTCGACCGCCAGCGGATGCAGATCGAAGAGCTCGGCGATGCCCGCGAACTCCTGGTCCGTCGGCTCGTGCAGACCCAGCCACACGAACCCGTCACCGTTTTTCCGCACCCGCTCCACGGTGTCGACCAGATCACTGCCCCCGGGCACCCGTGCGCCGTCCCGGTACGTCACACAGTTCACCACCGAAGAGCCCAGCGGGGACCGGGCCGGGTGACTCAGGTCGACGCGTGGCCGCCGCCTGGCCAGCCGTGCCACCTTGCGCAGGCCGCCGACCCCGCTGAGGTGGGTGACCTTCCGCAGATTCCCTGCCATGGACATCTGGATCTCCTTGCGTGGATCTCCGGGCTCGATGCGCGGTTTGCGGTTCGCCCCCGTGGTGAGCCGCCTGTCTGTGCCTTGGCGCGCCAGTTTGCCAGGTCTGTGTAAGGGGCGGGTGAGCCTGTGGGAGCAGGCCATTCCGTTTGGTTCCCGCCTGTGGACGAAGGGGTTGGACAAGGGAACGTCTGCCCGGCTGGCGCTAGGTGACTCGTCGACCGCTTCCGGCAAGCCGGGCAACTGGGATGATCGCGTCATGAAGCGATCCGACGGCTATCTTCTCGACAACCGGCAGACGGAGGCGGGAGAGCGCTTCGAGGCCTTCGCCACCCTCTTCGACCCCACCACCTTCCGGCACCTGGAAGGGCTCGGCATCGACTCCGGCCGGCGCTGCTGGGAGGTCGGCGCGGGCGGCACCTCCGTGGTGTCCTGGCTGGCAGAGAAGGTCGGCCCGACCGGACAGGTCCTCGCCACCGACATCGACACGTCGCTGCTCGCCTCCGTGGCCCGCCCGCCGGTGGAGGTGCGCGTCCACGACGTGGGCGCCGAGGAACCTCCGGACGAGGGCTTCGACCTGGTGCACGCCCGGCTGGTCCTCGTCCATGTGCCGGACCGCGAACGGGCCTTGCAGTCGATGATCAAGGCCCTGCGTCCCGGCGGCCGGCTACTGATCGAGGACGCCGACCCGGCCCTGCAGCCCCTGGTCTGCCCCGACGAACACGGCCCCGAGCAACGACTCGCCAACCGTCTGCGGCACGGGTTCCGCCGGCTGCTCGCCGACCGTGGCGCCGACCTCTCCTACGGCCGCCGCCTGCCACGCCTGCTCCGCGAGGCCGGCCTGCGCGGCGTCGAGGCCGATGCGTACTTCCCCCTCGCCTCCCCGGCCTGTGCCGCCCTCGAGTCGGCCACGATCCGCCAGATCCGCGACACCCTCGTCACCGCGAACCTCGCCACGAACGAGGACATCGACCGCCACCTGGCGAACATCGAGGCCGGCGGGATGGACCTGGCCACGGCCCCGATGATCTCGGCGTGGGGGAGCAAGGCATAGCCCCGCGACCGGGAGCTCCGGTCACACCCTTGCGGTCCGGGGGAGGCGGTACCAGCCTGAAGAACATGACGGACAACACGACACGTCTCGACCATGTCGTCCTGTGGGTACACGACCCGGTCGCCTCGGCCGACTTCTACGAGAAGGCGGTCGGACTGCGCCCCCTGAGGATCACCGAGTTCTCCGCGGGGAAGGCGTCGTTCCCCTCTGTACGGCTCAACGACGAGACCATCCTCGACCTCATGCCCCACTCCATGGCGGAGCAGATGAAGATGCTCCCCGGTGCCGCCGACAGCGCGGGCCACCCCGTCAACCACGTCTGCCTGGCCCTGCCCGGCGACGACTTCGACGCCCTGCACAGCCGCCTCGAGGAACGCGCCGTCCCCGTCTCCGAGTTCTCCTACGACTCCTACGGCGCCCGCGGAAAGGCCAGGCGCAGCTTCTACTTCCGCGACCCGGACGGAAACGTCTTCGAGGCCCGGCACTACGACTAGCGAGGTGCCCGGGCGGACCAGCGAGGTGCCCACGCGCGCGCGGGCACCCCATATCCCTTGCCCGTCCTGCTGTTCAGGAGTTCAGACGGGACGTACGCCGGTCAGTGCTCCGTGTGGATCGAGCACGTACTTGCGGCTGGCACCCTGGTCGAACTCCGCGTAACCGCGCGGTGCGTCCTCCAGGCCGATGACGGTCGCGTTGACCGCCTTGGCGATGTGCACGCGCCCGTGCAGGATCGCCATCATCAGGCTGCGGTGGTACTTCATCACCGGGCACTGTCCGGTCGTGAAGTGATGACTCTTGGCCCAGCCGAGCCCGAGCCGCACCTTCAGCGTCCCGGACTTCGCGTCCTCGTCGATCCCGCCGGGGTCGTCCGTGACATACAGCCCGGGGATGCCCAGCGCACCGCCCGCGCGTGTGATGCCCATCAGCGAGTTGAGCACTGTAGCGGGCGCTTCGGGGGCGTCCTTGCCGTGTGCCCGTGCCTCGAAACCGACCGCGTCGACCGCCGCGTCCACCTCGGGCTCGCCGAGGATCTGCACGAGCTGGTCCTCGACGCTGCCCTGGGAGACGTCGACGGTCTCGCAGCCGAAGCTCCGTGCCTGCGCGAGGCGTTCGGCATTGAGGTCGCCGACGACGACCACGGCGGCGCCCAGCAACTGCGCCGACGCGGCCGCGGCGAGACCGACCGGACCCGCCCCGGCGACGTACACCGTCGAGCCGACCCCGGCGCCCGAGGACACCACGCCGTGGAAGCCGGTCGGGAAGATGTCCGACAGCATGGTCAGATCCAGCAGCTTCTCGCGCGCCTCCTCCCGGTCCGGGAACTTCAGCAGGTTGAAGTCCGCGTACGGGACCATGGCGTACTCGGCCTGACCGCCGACCCAGCCGCCCATGTCGACGTAGCCGTACGCCGCCCCGGGACGGGCCGGGTTGACGTTCAGGCAGATGCCGGTCTTGCGCTCCTTGCAGTTGCGGCACCGCCCGCAGGCGATGTTGAACGGTACGGAGACGATGTCGCCGACGTCGATGAACTCGACGTCCGGACCCCGTTCGACGACCTCTCCGGTGATCTCGTGTCCGAGCGCCAGCCCCTCCGGTGCGGTCGTCCGCCCGCGCACCATGTGCTGGTCGCTTCCACAGATGTTGGTGGCGAGCACCTTGAGGATCACACCGTGCCGGCACTTGCGGCCGACGTTCTCGGGTGCGACCCCCGGCCCGTCCTGGAGTTCAAGCGTCGGGTAGTCGATGGTCCTGACTTCCACCGCGCCCGGCTTGAGATACGCGACTGCCCTGTTTCCGCTCATGCGTGATCGCCGTCCCTTCGGCTCCGAACCCTCGGATGCCAGTGGCTGTGCGCATGGCGGAGTCTGCTACCGCCTCCGCTTCCCGACCACCCTTCGCGCGCCCCCGGAGCCGGTGTCTCAGAACAGCGGCTCGGGCAGGACCCCCTCCAGCGCGAGCAGCTTGCGCTTGGTCTCCAATCCGCCCCCGAACCCGCCGATGCCCCCGTCGCTCTCCACCACCCGGTGACAGGGCACGACGACCGGCAGCGGATTGGACCCCATTGCCATCCCCACCGCCTGGGCCGCGCCCGGCTGACCCACCCGCCCGGCCAGGTCGCCGTAGCCCACCACCGCGCCGTACGGCACCCCCGAGACCAGCTCGCGCAGCACCTGCCGGTTGAAGCCTGAGATCAGCGACCAGTCCAGCGGCAGCTCGAAGTCGCGCCGCTCGCCCGCGAAGTACGCCTCGACCTGCCGTATCGCCTCGGCCAGCAGGGGCGAGTCGGGTGCCTCGACGGGCTCGCGGCCCAGCCGCGACGCCAGCCGCTCGAGCGCCTTGTCACGCACCCCGTCCGTGGCATGGAACACGACGTTGACCAGGCCCTCGCGGGTCGCGGCAAGCAGCAGCGGACCGATCCCGGTGCCGACCACCGCCCACACGACCTGCTGTTCGTACTGCCCATCGCTGTCCATGCGCCCACCGTACGACCCGCCACTGACAACGCCCGGGGAACGGGGCTCAGGGCGCCTGCAGGGCGGCCCGGACCACGTCGGGCTCGTTGGTGATGATGCCGTTCACGCCGTACCGGGTGACCTGCCGGGCGGTGTCCGCGTCGTTCACGGTCCATGTGAAGACGTTGAGCGGTCTACCATGCGGCCCCGTGAAGTCGTGCGCGGCGGAGACGTAACCCGCCGAGATCGAGCCGAACGAGGGATTGATCCCGTCGGTGAAGCGCGCGTAGGCGGGCAGGTCCGAGAGGTGCGGTGTACCGAGGAAGCCCGTCCTGACGGCGGGCTTCAGGTCGTGGACGATGCGCAGGCTGTCCGCGCTGAAGCTCTGCACGACAAGCCGGCCGGCCAGGTGCTGCGGGTCGAGCCAGCCGTCGTTGCCGAGCACCTTCAGGGTCTGCTGTTCGATGCCCGGGTACAGCTCGGGATTCTTGATCTCGAGCAGCAGCTTCTGGTGGTTGTGCTCGACACGGCGCATGTACGCGTCCAGCGTCGGCACGCGCGCGCCCGCATACCGGCGTCCGAACCAGCTTCCCGCGTCGAGGCGCGCGATCTCGGCGGCGGTGAAGTCCTTCACGTCCCAGGACGTCCGGCAGGGGAAGACCTCCTCGACGTCGGTCGTGCGCTGCAGGCTGTCGTCGTGGATCACGACGAGCTCGCCGTCCTTGGTGCGCTGCACGTCGTTCTCCACCCACGCGATGCCCAGCCGGGCCGCCTTGTCGATGGAGGCCAGCGTGTTCTCGGGCGCATAGGCGGAGGCCCCCCGGTGCCCGATGACCAGGGGCAGTTCGTCGACGTCGCCGGCCCGCGCGGCGGAGCCGGGCAGCAGGAGGCCGGCGGTCCCCAGGAGCGCGGTGGTGATGGCGGCGACTGCGCGCGCGTACATGCGTACTCCTCGTGTCGTATGAACACGGACAGCTCAACTGTGACAGCAGAGCGTCGACGACGGTGGGGTACAGAACGACCACACAATGAATGGAGTCGCCCAAGTCCGCACACTGCGGCCGCACAACTGGGGCAACGACGTGTTTCTTTGCCGGAAAATCGTTCGACCATTCTGGTGGGGGTCATACTCTCTGCCTCAACCCTGACCGCTCGGGCGGTCCTGGGAGGGGGCGCATTTCAGGGAATTCCGGGACGTAAGAGGGCGGGAAGGGCAGCCGCGCATGCAAGGCACGGTCGACGGATTCAGCTACGGACTCGTCACACCGGTGGTGGCCTATCTCATGGCCTCCCTCGGTGGCGCCCTGGGGCTGCGTTGCACGACCAGATCCATGCTCGTCACCCAATCCTGGCGGCCCGGCTGGCTGGCCCTCGGGTCGGCGGCCATCGGCTCCGGCATATGGACCATGCACTTCGTCGCGATGATGGGGTTCACGGTCAAACAGGCGCCGATCCACTACGACAAGGCGACCACGTTCGCCAGCCTCGGTGTCGCCATCGTCATGGTGGGCATCGGGATCTTCATCGTCGGTTACAAGGGGGCGAAGGGAACGGCCCTGTTCACCGGGGGCACGATCACCGGCCTGGGAATCGCCTCGATGCACTATCTGGGCATGGCGGGAATGCGCCTGAACGGAAAGCTGGGGTACAACACGGTGACCGTCGCCGTCTCCGTCGTCATCGCGATGGTGGCCGCCACCGCCGCCCTGTGGGCGGCCGGACAGGTCAGAGGCTTCCTGTGGAGCGTGGGTGCGAGCCTCGTCATGGGGCTCGCCGTCAGCGGCATGCACTACACGGGCATGGCAGCCCTCAGCGTCCACCTCCACGGCACGACCGCACCCGCCTCCGGGGACTCGCCCGCCACACTGCTGTGGCCCATGCTGATCGGCCCGCTCGCCTTCCTCCTGCTCGCCGCCGTGGTCGTGATGTTCGACCCGCTGATGGTCATGGGCAAGCCCGCCCTGGCCCCCGTCGAGAACAAGCCGGGCGTCCCCGCCCACCCGGCCGTCCACCACCCGGCCCACCGCCCCGCGCTCCGCCCGGCCCGGCAGCCAAGCCGACGCAGCTCCCGCACCCCGCAGAACCGCTGATCGGCCCGCGTTGTCAGTGCCGGGTCGTACGGTTGATTCCATGCGGCCCGTTTCCAACATCGAACGCACGGTGGCGCCCTTCGAGGTCGTCAGCCCCTACCAGCCCAGCGGCGACCAGCCGCAGGCCATCGCCGAGCTCGCCCGGCGCATCGAGGCAGGCGAGAAGGACGTCGTCCTGCTCGGCGCGACCGGCACCGGCAAGTCCGCCACCACCGCGTGGATGATCGAGAAGCTTCAGCGCCCCACCCTCGTGATGGCGCCGAACAAGACCCTGGCCGCCCAGCTGGCGAACGAATTCCGCGAGCTGCTGCCGAACAACGCGGTCGAGTACTTCGTCTCGTACTACGACTACTACCAGCCCGAGGCCTACGTCCCGCAGTCGGACACCTACATCGAGAAGGACTCCTCGATCAACGAGGAGGTCGAGCGCCTGCGCCACTCCGCGACCAACTCGCTGCTCACCCGCCGCGACGTCGTCGTGGTCGCCTCGGTGTCCTGCATCTACGGCCTCGGCACGCCGCAGGAGTACGTGGACCGCATGGTCCCGCTCAGGGTCGGCGACGAGATCGACCGCGACCAGCTGCTGCGCCGCTTCGTCGACATCCAGTACACCCGCAACGACCTGGCCTTCACCCGGGGCACCTTCCGCGTCCGCGGCGACACCATCGAGATCTTCCCGGTCTACGAGGAACTCGCCGTCCGCATCGAGATGTTCGGCGACGAGATCGAGGCCCTCTCCACGCTCCACCCCCTCACCGGCGAGATCATCAGCGACGACCAGCAGCTGTACATCTTCCCGGCCACCCACTACGTGGCGGGACCGGAGCGCCTGGAGCGGGCCGTCAACGACATCGAGAAGGAGCTCGGCGAGCGGCTGGCCGAGCTGGAGAAGCAGGGCAAGCTCCTGGAGGCCCAGCGCCTGCGGATGCGCACCACGTACGACCTCGAGATGCTCCGCCAGATCGGCTCCTGCTCCGGCGTCGAGAACTACTCGATGCACTTCGACGGCCGTTCGCCCGGCTCCCCGCCGAACACCCTGCTCGACTACTTCCCGGACGACTTCCTCCTCGTCATCGACGAGTCCCACGTCACCGTCCCGCAGATCGGCGCGATGTACGAGGGCGATGCCTCCCGCAAGCGCACCCTCGTGGACCACGGCTTCCGGCTGCCCTCCGCGCTCGACAACCGGCCCCTGAAGTGGGAGGAGTTCCAGGAGCGCATCGGGCAGACGGTCTATCTGTCGGCAACTCCGGGCAAGTACGAGCTCTCGCGCGGGGACGGCGCCGTGGAGCAGATCATCCGTCCCACCGGCCTGATCGACCCGGAGGTCGTGGTCAAGCCCACCGAGGGCCAGATCGACGACCTGGTGCACGAGATCCGCACGCGCACCGAGAAGGACGAGCGCGTCCTGGTCACCACCCTCACCAAGAAGATGGCCGAGGACCTCACGGACTACTTCCTGGAGCTCGGCATCCAGGTCCGCTATCTGCACAGCGACGTCGACACCCTGCGCCGCGTCGAGCTGCTGCGCGAACTGCGCTCGGGCGAGTTCGACGTGCTGGTCGGCATCAACCTGCTGCGCGAGGGCCTCGACCTGCCCGAGGTGTCCCTGGTGGCCATCCTCGACGCCGACAAGGAGGGCTTCCTGCGCTCCGGTACGTCGCTGATCCAGACCATCGGCCGCGCCGCGCGCAACGTCTCCGGCCAGGTTCACATGTACGCCGACAAGATCACCCCGGCGATGGAGAAGGCCATCGAGGAGACCAACCGCCGCCGGGAGAAGCAGGTCGCGTACAACACGGCGAACGGCATCGACCCCCAGCCGCTCCGCAAGAAGATCAACGACATCGTCGCCCAGATCGCCCGCGAGGACGTCGACACGGAGCAGCTGCTCGGCTCGGGCTACCGCAAGCTGAAGGACGGCAAGGGCGCGAAGGCACCCGTGCCCGCCCTCGGCTCCAAGGCGGCCGGCGTTGCCAAGACCGCCAAGGGCAAGGGCAAGGCCAAGGAGACGGTCCCGACCGACCGTCCCGCCGCCGAACTCGCCGACCAGATCGAGGAGATGACGGCGCGCATGCGCGCCGCCGCCGCCGACCTCCAGTTCGAGATCGCGGCCCGGCTGCGCGACGAGGTCTCCGAGATGAAGAAGGAACTGCGCCAGATGAGGGAGGCGGGGCTGGCCTGACCACCCGCTGCCGCCGCCGGACCTCGGCATACGCGCTCTGTGTTGCAAGACCGACACAAAGTACGGGTCGGGGTGCGGCACTCTCGGCGGCCCTGCGTAGGGTTTTGGTCAACCGCGGACTCTGCGGCAACAGGGGACAGTTCGAGAGGGGAATCAGCGCGTGACCGTCAACATGACCAAGGGTCAGGCCATCAGTCTGCAGAAGAACGACGGAGGCAGCCTGACCGCGGTCCGTATGGGTCTCGGCTGGCAGGCGGCTCCGCGGCGCGGCCTGTTCGGCTCGCGCACCCGGGAGATCGACCTGGACGCCTCCGCCGTCCTGTTCGCCGACAAGCAGCCGGTCGACGTCGTCTTCTTCCGCCACCTGGTGAGCGACGACGGCTCCGTGCGCCACACCGGTGACAACCTCGTCGGCGGTGTCGGCCAGGGCGGCGACGACGAGGCGATCCTCGTCGACCTGGCGCGCATCCCGGTCCACATCGACCAGATCGTCTTCACCGTGAACTCCTTCACCGGCCAGACGTTCCAGGAGGTGCAGAACGCGTTCTGCCGCCTGGTCGACGAGACCAACGGCCAGGAGCTCGCCCGCTACACGCTGGCGGGCGGCGGCGCCTACACGGCCCAGATCATGGCGAAGGTGCACCGCTCGGGCCCGGGCTGGACGATGACGGCCCTCGGCACCCCGGCCAACGGCCGCACCTTCCAGGACCTGATGCCGGCGATCCTGCCGCACCTGTAGAGCCACCGCGCCAGGGCCTGCCGCAAAGACAGGCCCTGGCGGCACACGACACGACACACCAGCGACACAGGGGGACGAGGGCGATGACGGCCGAGCTGGTGCGGGGGCAGAACCACCCGCTCTCCCAGTCCCGTCTCGAGATCCGGGTTGCGGCCGGCACGCCGATCGTGGCCTCGGCCACGCTCAGCGACGAGAACGGCAAGGCCCGCGGCGTCGAATGGGTGGCCCACCCGGGCGCGCCCACCCTGCCCGGGCTCGAGGTCTCCAAGCAGGCGGCCGCCGACCACCGTCTCGCGGTGGACCTGGACGCCATGCCGGAGGCCGTGCACCGGGTCAATGTGCTGCTCGCCCTGCCCACGGCGGGCGGCGGAGGCCCGATCCGCTTCGGCACGGTCACCGCCCCCTTCGTCGCGGTCACCGGCCTCGACGGCACCGAGGTCGCCAGCTACACGATCACCGGCCTGGACGCCGAGTGTGCCGTCGTCGCCCTGGAGCTCTACCGCCGACAGGGCGCCTGGAAGGTGCGTGCCGTCGGCCAGGGCTACGCGGGCGGCCTCGCCGAGCTCCTCGCCGACCAGGGCCTGCCCGAGGCCCACCGCCTCGCGGGCACCATCCACGAGGCAGTGGCGCAGGGCCTGGCCCGCTCGGTGCCTGCACCCCCGCAGCGCAGCGCGGACGGGGACCGCACACGCCAGGCCGCCGCACCGGCGCACGGGCCCGACCAGGGCGTCCCCGCGGCACCCCAGGGCGCCCCCGGTCCCGTACCCCCTCAGCCCACATCTCCGTATGGACCAGAGAGCACCCAGCCCGGATACCCGGCGGATCCTTCCGCGGTCACACAGCCGTCCTCGCCCACCGCCGGAGGCCCGGTCAACTACAGCCATCCGGGCCGGCAGGCCGCCGCGCCGCCACCGCCCCCGCCGACCGCGCCCCCGGCCCCGCCCGGACGGCCCGCGCCGCCGGTCGCGGGCGACGCGACCGGCTGGTCCATGGACGAGCGGTTGTACAACCAGGTCTGGGGCATGTTCGAAGACCTGGCCCGCACCACGGCCGCCTACCGCAGCGCCGTCGACTTCGCCGACTCGCGCATGGAGAAGGAGCTCGACCAGGCCCTTTCCGACCCGCGCAACAGAATCGGCGGACAGGGCGATGCCGCGCGGGAAGGGGCCCGCGCCAAGCACGCGCAGCTCGTCGACCAGGCCAGGGCGGCCCTCGACCGGGACCTCGCCCAGCTCGCCGCCGAGGCCGAGGTCGTCGAGCCCGCGCTGCCGCCCGCGTTCGCGCGCTGGGACAACCCCGTCTGGCACGGCTACCGGGTGCCGATGGAGATCCCCATGGCCCTGCGCCTGGGCGACCTCTCCCTGCCCGAGAGCGAGCTGCTGCGCATCCCGATGCTGGTCCGCCTGCCGCTCGAACGCGGCCTGTGGATCGACAGCGGACGTCCCGCATCACTCGACGACCCCTCCGCAAACGCCCATGAGCCGGGGCGCCTTGCGATGGACACCGCGGTGGCGCTCGCGGCACGTCTGCTTGCCGTCTATCCGGCGGGCGAGTTCAGCGTGTATGTCATCGACCCGGCCGGCTCCGCAGCCCAGGCGCTCGCACCGCTGGTGCACAGCGGCGTGCTGGCGAGCCCACCCGCCCTGGGCGCGGCGGGCGTGACGGACGTCCTGACCCGACTCACCCAGCGCGTCGACCTGGTGCAGATGGCGGTGCGCGGCGGTGCGGCCGACTCGCTCCCGCCCGGCCTGGACACCGCCGAGCAGCTCCTGATCGTCAACGACTTCCCGCACGGCTTCGACGACCGGGCGGTGACCCAGCTGCGCTACCTCGCGGACGAGGGCCCGGCCGTGGGCGTCCACCTGATGATGGTCGCGGACCGCAAGGAGGCCGCCGGCTACGGGCCCCTTCTCGACCCCCTGTGGCATTCGCTGCTGCGCCTCACCGCGCTGCCCGACGACCATCTCGCCGACCCGTGGGTCGGCCATGCCTGGACCTACGAGCCGGCCCTGGTGCCGCCCGGCAGCCAGGTGCTCCAGCAGGTGCTCACCCAGGTGGCAGCGGCTCGCACCAAGTACCGGTAAAGGTGCCCTGAGCAGGCTCTTTGACCTCTCCTTTGCTAATTGCTTTACCTTCCCTTGGTGATTGGGGTACTGTAGTCCTCACGGAGGGGAGTACTCCCTGTCGACTGCGGCGTACCCGTCAATACGGATCAGAACTGATCCCGGGGCGTCGGCCCACCCTGGGTGGAAGAGACCTCCGGCAGCGCGACGACGCTGGTCATCTGCCGTTACGTATTGCCGGAGGCGCAGTGGATGTTTCCCCGACCCTGTGGGTCCTGACCATCGTGGGCCTTGCCGCCCTGATCGCGGTCGACTTCTTCATCGGCCGCAAGCCGCACGACGTCTCGATCAAGGAAGCCGGGATCTGGACGGTCGTCTGGATCGCCCTGGCCGGGCTCTTCGGACTCGGTCTGCTCCTCTTCGGCGGCGGCCAGGCCGGCGGCGAGTTCTTCGCGGGCTTCATCACCGAGAAGTCCCTGAGCGTCGACAACCTCTTCGTCTTCGTCCTGATCATGGCGAAGTTCGCGGTGCCCTCCCAGTACCAGCAGCGGGTGCTGCTCGTCGGCGTCCTCATAGCCCTGGTCCTGCGGGCGATCTTCATCGCCGCCGGTGCGGCGATCCTCGCCAGCTTCGCGTGGGTCTTCTACCTCTTCGGCGCCTTCCTCATCTGGACCGCCTGGAAGCTCATCCAGGAGGCCCGGGCCGATGAGGAGGACGAGGAGTTCGAGGAGAACAAGCTGCTCAAGGCCGCCGAGCGCCGTTTCGGCGTCGCCGACCGCTACCACGGCACCAAGCTGTGGATCCAGCAGAACGGCAAGCGGGTCATGACGCCGATGCTGGTCGTGATGCTCGCGATCGGCACCACCGACGTCCTGTTCGCGCTCGACTCGATCCCCGCGATCTTCGGCCTGACCCAGGACCCGTACATCGTCTTCACCGCCAACGCCTTCGCGCTGATGGGCCTGAGGCAGCTGTACTTCCTGATCGGCGGCCTGCTGAAGAAGCTGGTCCACCTCAGCTACGGCCTGTCGATCATCCTCGGCTTCATCGGCGTCAAGCTGGTGCTGCACGCGCTGCACGAGTCCGGCGTCCACGTCCCGGAGATCTCCATCCCGGTCTCCCTCGGCGTGATCTGCTCGGTCCTGATCGTCACCACCATCACCAGCCTGAGGGCGACAAAGAAGCAGGCGGCGGCCGAGGCGGCGCAGGCGCAGAGCGAAGGCGCTGCGAAGGACAGCATCCAGGCCTGACTGCGACGGACGTAGAAACAACCACCACCGGGAGCGGTGCGCGGCGAATTGCCGACCACCGCTCCCGGTGCTTGCTTGTTTCCTGAGCGCGTTCCCCGGCCAGGGAGCGCCCTGGCCGCGTGGAGGTACCCATGAAGTTCGTACAGATCATCACCTTCGAGACCGAGCGTCTGGAGGAGATGCAGCAGTTGGTGCAGGAGGCGAGGGAGCGCAACGCCGGCCGGGCGGGCGGCCCCACGCACAGCATGCTCCTCAAAGACCGGGACAATCCCCGCCGCTATCTGGCGCTGATCGAATTCGAGTCCTACGAGGACGCGATGCGGAACAGCAACGACCCCGAGACGACCAAGATGGCGGAGCAGATGGGCGCACTGAGCATTGGCGAGCGCACGTTCACCAACTGCGACCTGCTGGAAATGAGCGAGCTCAAATAGCCGCGCACCCCCCGAAGGGGCCCCGCTCCGCCCGGGTGCGGGGCCCGTACGCCTCTGCCACGATCGCTGCATGATCGCTCGGCTCAGGTCGCTCACGACACAGTGGACGTCCGTCGTGCCGGTGCTCGCGATCGTCCTGCTGGCCTTCACCTGGGGGCGTGATCTGCCCGCCGCGGTTGTCGCCGTGGTCACCCTCGTCCTCGCCGGCGCCGTCCTCGCCGCCGTGCACCATGCCGAGGTGGTCGCCCACCGGGTCGGCGAACCCTTCGGCTCGCTCGTGCTCGCCGTCGCCGTCACGGTCATCGAGGTCGCCCTGATCGTCACCCTGATGGCAGACGGCGGCGGCAAGAGCTCGACCCTGGCCAGGGACACGGTCTTCGCGGCGGTGATGATCACCTGCAACGGCATTGTCGGCCTCTGTCTGCTGGTCGCCTCCGTGCGTCACGGCACCGCGGTCTTCAACCCCGAAGGCACCGGCGCCGCGCTCGCCACCGTCGCCACCCTGGCCACGCTCAGCCTGGTGCTGCCGACGTTCACCACCAGCAAGCCGGGCCCGGAGTTCTCGGGCGTACAGCTCACCTTCGCCGCGATCTCCTCGCTGATCCTTTACGGCCTGTTCGTCGCGACCCAGACCGTGCGGCACCGCGACTACTTCCTGCCCATCAGCCGCCAGGGCGGGGTGATCACCGCCGACGACCACGCGGACACCCCGACCGTCCGCACCGCGTGGATGAGCCTGGCCCTGCTCGGTCTCGCGCTGATCGGCGTGGTCGGACTGGCCAAGGGTGTGTCGCCCACCATCGAGTCCGCAGTGGAGGCCGCCGGACTGCACCACGCGGTCGTCGGCGTGATCATCGCCCTGCTGGTGCTGCTCCCCGAGACCATCGCGGCCCTGCGCTCCGCCCGCCGCGACCGGGTGCAGACCAGCCTGAACCTGGCCCTCGGCTCCGCCATGGCCAGCATCGGCCTGACCATCCCCGCCGTCGCCCTGGCATCCATCTGGCTCTCCGGCCCGCTCGTCCTCGGCCTCGGCTCCACGCACATGGTGCTGCTCGCCCTGACCGTGGTGGTGAGCTCCTTGACCGTGGTGCCTGGCCGGGCCACGCCGTTGCAGGGCGGGGTCCATCTGGTGCTGTTCGCGGCGTACTTGGAGCTCGCCGTCAATCCATGACCGGCTCCGCAACGGCCACCGCCACCGGCCGCGTCTCCGGCAGCAGCGCGAAGCACCCCAGGCTCAGCAGCGCGATCCCCGTCAGATAGGCCCCCACGCCCCACGGGACCCGGCCGCCGTGCCCGGCCAGCGCCGTCGCCGCGATCGGCGTGAGCGCGCCACCGAGTACCCCGCCGAGGTTGTAGCCGACAGCCGCTCCCGTGCAGCGCACCCGCGGCTCGTACAGCTCGGGCAGATACGCGGCGATCACCCCGAACATCGTGACGAACGCGAGCAGCGCCCCCAGGAAGCCGGCGAACATCAGCAGCGGCTCACCGGTCGCGAGGAGGTAGACCGTCGGAAACATCCAAGCAGTGGCAGCGGTGCACCCGGCCAGGCACATCGGCCGCCGCCCGTAGCGGTCCCCGAGCAGCGCGGCCGGCGGGGTGAGCGCGCCCATCACCACCACCGCGGCCATGATGCAGGTCAACATGACCGTACGGCTGACCCCGAGCCGCTCCGTCGCGTACGCGAGGGACCAGGTCGTCACGGTGTAGAAGATCGCGTACCCGACGGAGAGCGCCCCGGCCGTCAGCAGGACGAGCCGCCAGTGGCCGCGCACGACCTCCGCGAACGGCACGCGCGCGTGGTTGTCGATCTCCAGGAAGCTGGGGCTCTCGGCGAGCGACGACCGCAGCCACAGCCCCGCCGCGGCCAGCACACCCGCCGCCCAGAACGGCACCCGCCATCCCCACTGGGCGAACTGCGCGTCGGACAGCGTCGCCGACAGCGCCAGCACCACACCATTGGCGAGCAGGAACCCCAGGGCCGGCCCGACCTGCGGGAAGCTCGACCACAGGGCACGCCGTTCGGCGGGCGCGTGCTCGGCGGTGAGCAGCACGGCCCCGCCCCACTCCCCGCCCAGCCCCAGCCCCTGCAGAAAACGCAGCACCAGGAGCAGCGCGGGGGCGGCCACACCGATCGACTCGTACGTCGGCACACAGCCGACTGCGACCGTGGCAGCGCCGGTCAGCAGCAGCGAACCGACCAGGACCGGCCGGCGTCCGCGCCGGTCCCCGATGTGCCCGAACAGCACCGAGCCCAGCGGCCGCGCCACGAACCCCACGCCGAACGTGACGAAGGCGGCCAGCATCCCCGCCACCGGTGAGAACGCCGGGAAGAACAGCGGCCCCAGGACCAGCGCCGCAGCGGTCCCGTAGACGAAGAAGTCGTAGAACTCGATGGCCGTCCCGGCGAGCGAGGCGGCCGCGAGCCGCAGCATGGAGGGTCTCATTACGGTGCGTACGTCGTGCATGCCGCGTCAACTACCCACGGTGACAGCGGGTTACGGGGGCGCACAGGCGTGATCGGGCCTCGCCGGTACGGGACGGTGATGCGCCGGGCGGGCCGTCGGGAGTGCGGGCCGTCCCGCCGCGAACGCACCGTGATAAACCGGGTGCGAACAGCGGTCCTCGACGGATCGCCGCAAACCACCGGACCGGAGGAACCGTGCCCCGCACCCTGGCCAACGCCCCGATCATGATCCTCAACGGGCCCAACCTGAACCTGCTCGGCCAGCGCCAGCCGGAGATCTACGGCAAGGACACCCTCGCCGACGTCGAGGCCCTGTGCGCCAAGGCGGCCGCCGCGCACGGCGGCACGGTGGACTTCCGGCAGTCCAACCACGAGGGCGAGTTGGTCGACTGGATCCACGAGGCGCGGCTGAACCACTGCGGGATCGTCATCAACCCCGGCGCGTACTCCCACACGTCAGTTGCGATTCTGGACGCTCTCAACACCTGTGACGGACTGCCCGTGTTGGAGGTGCACATCTCCAACATTCACCAGCGCGAGTCGTTCCGGCACCACTCGTACGTCTCCCTGCGCGCCGACGGCGTCATCGCCGGGTGCGGAGTGCAGGGATACGTGTTCGGCGTGGAGCGAGTCGCGGCGCTGGTGGGGGCCGCTCAGGGCGACGCGTAAGCCCCGGTCACCAGGCGCACGAGTCTTACAGCCGGCCCGCCTCCACGATCCGCCGCAGGAACCGCTGCGTGCGTTCCTGCTGCGGGTCGCCGAAGACCTGCTCGGCGGTTCCGCGCTCCAGGACCACCCCCGAGTCCAGAAAACAAACCTGGTCGGCGACGTCCCGGGCGAAGCCCATCTCGTGCGTGGCAAGCACCATCGTCATGCCGTCGTCCTTCAGGTCCCGCACGACGGTGAGGACCTCGCCGACGAGCTCGGGGTCGAGGGCGGCGGTGATCTCGTCGAGCAGCAGCAGCCGCGGCCGTACGGCCAGGGCGCGCACGATCGCCACCCGCTGCTGCTGACCGCCGCTCAGCCGGTCCGGGTACTCGCTCGCCTTGCCGCCCAGCCCGAGCCGCTCCAGCAGCTCCCGGGCACGCTCCCCGGCCTCCGCACGGGAGGCGCCGTGCACCCGCCGCGGGGCAAGGGTGATGTTGTCCAGGACCGTCATGTGCGGGAACAGGTTGTAGGCCTGGAAGACCACGCCGATACGGCGGCGAACCGCGTCCTGGTCGGCGCGCGGATCGGTGATCTCCTCGCCGTCCAACCAGATCGCCCCGTCGTCGATCTCCTCCAGGAGGTTCGCGCACCGCAGCAGCGTCGACTTGCCCGAGCCGGAGGCGCCGATCAATGCGGTCACCGTGTGCGGCGCGACCTCCAGGTCGACATCGCGCAGGACGACCGAGTCGCCGAAGGTCTTGCGCACGGACTCCATGCGCAGCACGGGCGCGTCGCTCATATCGATCCTCCCTGGGCCCGCCGGCGGTCCATCCGTGCCGTCACCCAGTCCGTGAACCGGGTCATCGGGATGGTCAGCGCCACGAAGACCAGGCCCGCGACGATGTACGGCGTGTAGTTGAGGCTGCGCCCCACGATGATGTCCGCGGCCCGTACGGCGTCGATCGCGCCGCCGATCGAGACGAGCCCGGTGTCCTTCTGCAGCGACACCAGGTCGTTCAGCAGGGGTGGCACCTGGCGGCGTACGGCCTGCGGCAGGACGACGTAACGCAGGGCCTGCCGGTTGGTGAGGCCGAGCGAGCGGGCCGCGGCGCGCTGCGAGGGGTGCACAGATTCGATGCCGGCACGGAACACCTCGGCCACGTACGCCGAATACGTCAGCGTGAGCGCCGTACCGCCGAGGAGCACCGGGTCCACGGTCACGCCCTGCAGCCGCAGCGCGGGAACACCCAGGACCACGATCATCAGGTTGATGATCAGCGGCAACCCGCGGAAGAAGTCGGTGTAGGCGGCCGCCAGCGCCCTCAGCGGGAAGAACACCGGACCGCGCAGGGTACGCGCGACGGCGATCAGCATGCCGAGGACCAGCACCGCCGCGCCGCAGATCAGCAGCAGCCGGACGTTGAGCCAGAGCCCTTCGAGGACCTTGGGGAACGCCTCGCGCGCGTACTGCCCGTTGAAGAACGTCTCCTCGGTACGCGGCCAGCCGGGCGCGTTGACGACGATCAGGTAGAGGACGACGCCCGTGACGAGGGTCGACAGTGCGGCGATCGCCGTCGCGCGGCGGGCACGCGCGCGCTTGAAGGCTTCACGCTCGATGCGCCGCTGCGACGGGACGTAGCCGTCGCCCCCGCCGGGCATGTCACCCTTGTCGTCCGCGTCCTCCCGGCCGGACTTTTCCTTGGCGACGGTCACTTGAGCACCGGGGCGTCGACGGCGTCCGAGAGCCACTGCTTCTCGATCTTCGCCAGTGTGCCGTCCTTGCGAAGGGCGTCGACGGCGCCCGTCACGCACGAGGTGAGGGCGCTGCCCTTGTCGAGTACGAGCCCGAACTGCTCCGGCGTACCGCCCTGGTTCTCGAACTGCCCGACGATCCTGGCGTCGGTCACCTCGGCCGCGGTGATGTAGAAGGCGGTCGGCAGATCGGTGACGATGGCGTCGACCTGGCCGTTCTTCAGCGCGGACTTGGCCTGGTCGTTCTTGGCGTAGACCGCGGCCTCCTGCTTCGGCTTCACCACGTCGTCGATGTAGTCGAGGCTGGTGGTGCCGACCTGGGCGCCCAGCTTGAGGCCCTTGAGATCCGCGATGCTCGTCGCCTTCGCGGCCTTGGAGCCCTTCAGCGCGATCACGGCCTGGCGCACGTCGTAGTAGCCGGAGGAGAAGTCCACGGCCTTCTTGCGCTCGTTGCTGATCGACACCTGGTTGATGTCGAAGTCGAAGGTCTTCACGCCGGGCGCGAAGGCCTTGTTGAAGGGCACGCTCTGCCAGACGACGGCGCTCTTGTCGTAGCCGAGCTGCTGCGCCACCGCATAGGCGACCGCCGACTCGAAGCCCTTGCCGTTGGCAGGCTTGCCGTCCTTGAACCACGGCTCGTACGCGGGCTCGTCCGTGGCGATGGTCAGCTTGCCGGACGTCTTGGTGGCCAACTTGCCCTTGGCGCAGGTCTTCGAGGCCGAACCTGACGGTGTGGCTGCCGCCTTGTCCTCCGGCTGCGGAGCGCAGCCGACAGCGGTGGCGAGTAGGCCTATGGTTGCCGCGGCGACGGCGCGGCGCAGTGCGCGAGGGGCAAGGTGCATGGCGGGAGAGTGGCAGTCCAGCATCCCGTTTGTCGAGGTCACGACGGGAATTGTCCGCATAGTGGGAACGCGTGTTGCGACCTTGTGAACACTTCCTGAGAGAACGCCGGGGCCGCCGGTCGAGGGCGGGGATCGAAAGACCGGCGGCCCATACCGCGCAGGAGCCGTCATCCTGTGCGGGGCTGCTTCCAGTTGACTGCGCAACCAGGTGCGCGGGGAGCGCGCGCAGGACTTCGGCTCGTGTGAATGGTTCACACGGGGCACGTGAGCCAAGTCGGCCCGGGCGTACAGGGAGTTCACGCCGGAGCGAGCGCCGAAAGCACGGGGCGCGGCCTTCGCGTCACACGTGTGTGCGCCGCCGGGATGTGACGCATCAGCCGCTCTGTGCGCTGTAGGGCATGACTCCCATGGGTCAGGGCCCGTCCTCTCGAGGCGGCAAGCGGGCCGACGCGTACAGGGGCGGCCAGGTCGTGGAACCTGACCGCCCCTGTGTGCCGTTCGGCGTTCTCACCACCCGCGCGCGTGCCACTCCGGCAGATGCGGCCGCTCCGCGCCCAGGGTCGTGTCGTTGCCGTGTCCGGGGTAGACCCAGGTCTCGTCCGGCAGCACGTCGAAGATCTTCGTCTCGACGTCGTGGATCAGACTGGCGAACGCCTTCGGATCCTTACGGGTGTTGCCGACACCGCCGGGGAAGAGGCAGTCCCCCGTGAAGACATGGGGGTGCCCGTGCGGGTCGTCGTAGACGAGGGCGATCGAGCCCGGGGTGTGCCCGACCAGGTGGCGCGCGGTGAGCTCCACGTGCCCCACCCGGATGGTGTCGCCGTCGTCGACGAGGACGTCGGTCGGCACCGGGATGCCCACGGCGTCCTCCCGGCCCGCGTACGTGCGGGCGCCGGTGGCCGTGACGACCTGGGCGAGCGCCTGCCAGTGGTCGCCGTGCTGATGGGTGGTGACGACGGAGGCGATGCCGTCGTCACCGATCATGCCGAGCAGCGTGTCCGCGTCGTTGGCCGCGTCGATCAGCAACTGCTCATCGGTGGCCCGGCAGCGCAGCAGATAGGCGTTGTTGTCCATCGGGCCGACCGCGATCTTGGTGATCATCAGGTCCTTCAGCTCGTGCACATCCGCCGGGCCGCCGACCGTCACCTGTCCGCTGTACGTCATGGCGGCAGCCTATAGCGGGGGAGCGTGCCAGGGTCCCCCGCCATGGGCCGCGCGGTCACAACGGGGGAAGCGCCGGCAGCGGGCCGCCCTGCACGGTGAGTCCGGAGCCGTCGCGGCGTCCGGCCAGCCAGCCGAGCAGCTCGGGCGCCGAGCCCGAGACGGTGACCTCCGGCTGCGTCGCCTCCCGGCCCGTCCGCCACGCGCGCGTGCCGTCCGTCAGCCGGGTGGGGGGCACATCGGGGTGCCCGGAAAAGCGCGCGGCCAGGAAAGCGATCTCCCGCTCCGAGAACTCCGCCGGCAGATCCTCCAGCTCGTACCCGATGCCGAGATCCACGTGGTGCAGCTCCACCTCGACCCACCGGCGGAACGGCACCCTGGACGCCGAGTCGGTGACCCCGTTGCGCAGCTCCACCGTGCGCGACCAGTCCGCCGGCGCCGCTCCCGTCTCCTGGAAGCGGGCCGCGCTGTCGCGCAGGTCGGCGAGCTGGACGTCGAGGGGGCGCGGGGCGTCCCGCTCGATGTCGGCGTCGCGGGCCTCCCCGGACTGATACATGGGACGGCCCTCGAGGACGTTCACGAGCGCGTCCGCGTTGCGGGCGAGGTGGGCGAGGACGTGGCCACGGGTCCAGCCGGGGAGCCGTGACGGCTCGGCCACCGACGCGTTGTCCAGTTTGGCGGCTGCGGTGAGCAGCCGGTCCGTTGCGTCACGTACGGACGCCAGGTCATGACCGTGATCAACCATGCTGCTGACCCTAGCTCCGCCACACCTTTGGGTGAAGGTGGTGAAGCCGTGCCGTAAATCGAATGCGCGTGCTATATGGTCGGGAGCGGCGTCGGGCATGCTGGAGGGCCGGGGATTGTTATGCAACCCGGGAATCCGACCGGCGTTGTCAGTGGCTCCCCCTAGTCTGAGATTGCACGGGGGCCTCGCCCCTGTCACTCCTCTCAAGCCAAGAAAGGTGCGGACCGGCGTGGCCGACCGTCTCATCGTCCGTGGCGCGCGCGAGCACAACCTCAAGAATGTCTCGCTCGACCTGCCGCGCGACTCGCTCATCGTCTTCACGGGCCTGTCGGGGTCGGGCAAGTCCTCGCTGGCCTTCGACACCATCTTCGCCGAGGGGCAGCGGCGCTATGTGGAGTCGCTCTCCTCGTACGCCCGTCAGTTCCTCGGCCAGATGGACAAGCCGGACGTCGACTTCATCGAGGGTCTCTCCCCGGCCGTCTCCATCGACCAGAAGTCGACCTCGCGCAACCCGCGCTCGACGGTCGGCACCATCACCGAGGTCTACGACTACCTGCGTCTGCTCTTCGCCCGTATCGGCAAGCCGCACTGTCCCGAGTGCGGCCGCCCGATCTCGCGCCAGTCGCCGCAGGCCATCGTCGACAAGGTCCTGGAGCTGCCGGAGGGGAGCCGCTTCCAGGTGCTGTCGCCGCTGGTGCGCGAGCGCAAGGGAGAGTTCGTCGATCTCTTCGCCGATCTCCAGACCAAGGGCTACTCACGCGCGCGTGTGGACGGCGAGACGATCCAGCTCTCCAGCCCGCCCACGCTGAAGAAGCAGGAGAAGCACACCATCGAGGTGGTCGTCGACCGCCTCACGGTGAAGGACTCCGCCAAGCGCCGCCTCACCGACTCCGTGGAGACCGCCCTCGGGCTGTCCGGCGGCATGGTCGTGCTCGACTTCGTCGACCTCCCCGAGGACGACCCCGAGCGCGAGCGCATGTACTCGGAGCACCTGTACTGCGCGTACGACGACCTGTCCTTCGAGGAGCTGGAGCCGCGCTCCTTCTCCTTCAACTCGCCCTTCGGCGCCTGCCCCGACTGCACCGGCATCGGTACGCGCATGGAGGTCGACCCCGAGCTGATCGTCCCGGACGAGGACAAGTCCCTCGACGAGGGTGCCATCCACCCGTGGTCGCACGGCCACACCAAGGACTACTTCGGCCGCCTGATCGGCGCCCTCGCGGACGCCCTGGGATTCCGGACCGACATCCCCTTCGCGGGCCTGCCGCAGCGCGCCAAGAAGGCCCTGCTGCACGGCCACAAGACGCAGATCGAGGTCCGCTACCGCAACCGGTACGGTCGCGAGCGCGTCTACACCACCCCCTTCGAAGGCGCCGTCCCCTTCGTCAAGCGCCGGCACAGCGAGGCCGAGAGCGACGCCAGCCGCGAGCGCTTCGAGGGCTATATGCGCGAGGTGCCCTGCCCCACCTGTGAGGGCACCCGCCTGAAGCCGATCGTGCTCGCGGTCACGATCATGGGGAAGTCGATCGCCGAGGTCTCCGGCATGTCCATCAGCGACTGCGCCGACTTCCTGGGCGAGCTGAAGCTCAACGCCCGCGACAAGAAGATCGCCGAGCGGGTGCTGAAGGAGGTCAACGAGCGGCTGCGCTTCCTGGTCGACGTCGGCCTGGACTACCTCTCGCTGAACCGCGCGGCCGGCACCCTGTCCGGCGGCGAGGCCCAGCGCATCCGCCTGGCCACCCAGATCGGCTCGGGTCTCGTCGGCGTCCTGTACGTCCTGGACGAGCCGTCCATCGGTCTCCACCAGCGCGACAACCACCGGCTGATCGAGACCCTGGTCAGGCTGCGCGACATGGGCAACACACTCATCGTCGTCGAGCACGACGAGGACACCATCAAGGTCGCCGACTGGATCGTCGACATCGGCCCCGGCGCCGGCGAGCACGGCGGCAAGGTCGTGCACAGCGGCTCCCTGAAGGAGCTCCTCACCAACGCCGAGTCCATGACCGGCCAGTACCTGGCCGGCAAGAAGTCGATCCCGCTGCCCGACATCCGCCGCCCGCAGGACCCCTCCCGCAGGCTCACGGTGCACGGCGCCCGCGAGAACAACCTCCAGGACATCGACGTCTCCTTCCCGCTGGGCGTGTTCACGGCCGTCACGGGCGTGTCAGGCTCCGGCAAGTCGACGCTGGTCAACGACATCCTGTACACGCACCTGGCCCGTGAGCTGAACGGCGCGAGGAGCGTTCCCGGCCGGCACACGCGCGTGGACGGCGACGACCTCGTCGACAAGGTCGTGCACGTCGACCAGTCGCCCATCGGCCGCACCCCGCGCTCGAACCCGGCCACGTACACCGGTGTCTTCGACCACATCCGCAAGCTGTTCGCGGAGACCACCGAGGCGAAGGTCCGCGGCTATCTGCCCGGCCGCTTCTCCTTCAACGTCAAGGGCGGCCGCTGCGAGAACTGCGCGGGCGACGGCACCATCAAGATCGAGATGAACTTCCTCCCGGACGTGTACGTCCCCTGCGAGGTCTGTCACGGCGCCCGCTACAACCGGGAGACCCTGGAGGTCCACTACAAGGGCAAGTCCATCTCCGAGGTGCTGAACATGCCCATCGAAGAAGCCATGAACTTCTTCGAGGCGGTTCCGGCGATCAACCGCCACCTCAAGACGCTCAACGACGTCGGTCTCGGCTACGTCCGGCTCGGCCAGTCGGCCACCACCCTGTCCGGCGGTGAGGCGCAGCGCGTGAAGCTCGCCAGCGAGCTGCAGAAGCGCTCCACCGGCCGCACGGTCTATGTCCTGGACGAGCCGACCACCGGTCTGCACTTCGAGGACATCAGCAAGCTGTTGACGGTGCTTGCCGGCCTGGTCGACAAGGGCAACACGGTCATCGTCATCGAGCACAACCTCGACGTGATCAAGACCGCCGACTGGGTCGTCGACATGGGCCCCGAGGGCGGCGCAGGCGGCGGACTCGTCGTAGCCGAGGGCACGCCCGAGGAGGTCGCCGGGGTTCCGGCCAGCCACACCGGCAAGTTCCTGAGGGAGATCCTCGGCGCCGACCGGATCAGCGACGCCAGCTCGGTGCCCGCCCCGCGCAAGACCGCGGCCAAGAAGACGGTCGCGGCCGGGGCGACGGCGAAGAAGACGGCGACGGCCAGGACCGCCAACAGCACGGCCACGAAGAAGGCGGCCGGCGCCACGAAGAAGGCCACGCCCGCGAAGAAGACGACGCGGGCACGGAAGGCCTGAACAGTCCGGAACAGTTCGGCGCCCCCGCGGGAGAACCTCCCGCGGGGGCGCCGCTCGTTGCCAACCAGGTTGCCGGGCTGCCGGGCCCGCGCACAGGAGAGAACGGTCTCTACACCTCGTCCACTTCGGACGCGTACGGCGGCTCCGCGCCCGCCCGGGAGCAGGTGATCGCGGCTGCCCGCGCCGCGAAGCGCAGCAGCCTGGTCCAGCCCTCGGCGCCCAGGCCCAGGAGCGCTTCGGAGGACAGGGCGTCCTGGGCGGCCAGGCCGTGCAGGAGAGCCGCGTTCACCGTGTCGCCTGCGCCGATGGTGTCGACGACGTCGACCTTCTCGCCCGGCACGGGGTACACGGCCCCGTCCCGGGTGAAGGCGCTGAGGCCGTCGCCGCCGTGGGTGATCACGACAGCCGCGGGTCCGGCGGCCAGCCACTCCCGCGGGGAGCCGCCCAGCCACAGGGCGTCCTCCTCGGACATCTTGAGCAGCGACACCGAGGGCAGCCAGCTCCGAAAACGCGCCCGGTAGGCGTCCGCGTCGGGAATCAGGCCCGCCCGGATGTTGGGGTCGAGCGCGGTGAACACGCCCTGCGCGGCCGCGCTCCGCAGCACGCTCTCGTAGGCCGTCGCCCCGGGCTCCAGGACGAGCGAGCAGGTGCCGAAGGACACGGCCCGCGTCCCGGCGGGGAGCGCCTCGGGCGCCGCGAACAGCCGGTCGGCGGTGCCCTCGACGTAGAAGGAGTAGGCGGCGGATCCGTTCCCGTCGATCGTGGCGACCGCGAGGGTGGTCGGCTCCGCACCGCGCTGCACGGCCGAGACGTCCACGCCCGCTGCACGCAGCCCGTCGAGCAACGCCTCGCCGAAGGTGTCGCGGGAGGTGCGGGAGCAGAACGCCGTGGGGGAGCCGAGACGGCCGAGGGCCACGGCCGTGTTGTACGGGCCGCCGCCGAGCGCCGGCTTCAGGCCCGCGAGGGCACCCGTGCCCTGCGGTACCAGGTCGATCAGAGCCTCACCGGCGACGACGATCACGAGGCGGTTCCTTTCTCGCGCTTCCCGAACTTCTCGGGCTTCTCGAACTTCTCGAACTTCTCGGTCTGTTCGGGTTGTTCCGACCGCACCGGTCCGTCCGGGCAGCCGCACGAGGTCCGGTGGACGAAGGTGCAGGGGAGCCGCAGGGTGCGGGCGGGGCGTTCCGGGGAGGCGAGGCGTTCCAGGAGCACCCGTACCGCCTGGGCGCCGATCTCCCGGCTGGGCTGGGCGACGGCGGTCAGCCGGGGCGAGAACAGGTCTGCCCAGGCGAAGTCGTCGTAGCAGCACAGGGCCATGTCTTCGGGCACGGACAGACCGCGGTCGCGCAGGGCGCGCAGGGCACCGATGGTCATGGCGTTGTTGGCGGTGACGAGTGCGGTGGGCGGGGCGGCAAGGGAGAGAAGAGCCGTGGTGGCGCGCTCGGCGTCGGCGGACTCCGAGTTGCCGTGCACCAGAAGGCGTTCGTCGTGGGGGAGCCCGGCGGCGGCGAGGCCGTGGCGGTACCCGGCGACGCGTTCGCGGGTGGTGCTGAGCCCGGGCCGGCCTGCGACCAGGGCGATCCGGCGGTGGCCGAGCTCGGCGAGATGGGTGACCAGCCGGGTGGTCGGTTCGACACTCTCGGCGCAGACCTGGTCGTAGGCGGGCGTGCCGTCGGCCGGGGTGGCGACGAGCCGGTCGAGGAAGACGGCCGGCACGCCGTGGCGGCCGAGGTAGGCGAGGAGGTCGCCCGGGTTCGCCGAAGGGGCGACGATCATGCCGTCCACGCGTCGCTCGTGCAGCAGCTGGACGACCTTGCGCTCGTGCTCCGGGTCGTCGTGCGGATCGGCGATGAGAAGGCTGTAGCCGTGTTCCAGGGCGCCCGCCTCGACGCCCTGGAGGATCTCCGTGAAGTACGGGTTGCTGATCGCCGACACCGCGAGCCCGATGGAGCGGGTGCGCGAGGTCACCAGGGAGCGGGCGAGGGTGTTCGGGGTGTAGCCGAGCCGGTCGACGGCGTCCAGGACCGCCTGGCGAGTGTGGGGCAGGACGGGCCGGGTGTCGTTCAGGACATGCGAGACGGTCGCCACGGAGACCCCGGCGCTTCGAGCGACGTCGGCCATGGTCGCCATCGCGTCCCCCTTCCTGGGCCCGGCCTCATTCGACGGCACGGCGTGCCTTCCGGCCGGGACGGTATCCCATCCAGCGCCCGACGTAAACGCTTGCGCAAACGTTTACGTCCAGTAATGAGGAAGAAGTGCGGCGAACCGGCCGGTCCGTCGCGCAGGGCTCACTCCCAGTCCCACCCGATGCCCACGATCCCCGTCCGCACCCGGGGCTCGACGAGGTGGACCGAGCGGTGGCGGCCGCTGAGGGGCAGTTCCTGGCGGCCGCTGCGCGGGGCCGCGGGCGAGTGCTGGGCGAAGCGGTGGCAGCGGGAGGGCAGGGCCTGCTCGTCGAAGCGCACCTGGAGCGCGTACTGCCCGCCGGCCGGCCCGAAGCCGCGGATGTACTCGCGGGACACGTCGGCGGTGCCGTCCTCGATGCCGTAGCGGAAGAGGAAGGTGTCCCCGGCCCGCAGGCGGGTGTCGAAGAGGAGCTCGGCCACGAGCACGCCGGTCTCGTGGTGCACGCGCACGCGTCCCGTGCGGCAGTTCTCCAGTGCGTGCACCCGCATGCGTTCCGGCGCGCACCCCGGGTCGCCGTGGTGGACGGCCACGAAGCGGTCGACGCCGTCCTTGTGGGCGCGCACTATGTGGTGGGACTCGCGCCCCGCCAGTTCGCGGTGCGCGCCGATGCGTACCCGCTCGTGGTGCCCGAGGGTGTGCAGGCCGCCGTCCAGGGGCGAGCCCAGTTCGGCCAGCAGCCGCTCCAGGACGCCCGAGGCCTCCACCAGGGAGCGGTAGGAGCGGCCCGTGGGCCGCCCCGTGCACGAGGGTTCGTCGGTCTCGGCGAGCAGCCGGATCAGGGACTCCTCCGGCAGCTGGAGGATCTCCTCCAGCGCGCGGACGGCCCGCAGGGACTCGGGGCGCTGCGGGCGTCGGGCACCCTGCTGCCAGTAACTCAGGCTCGTCACACCGACCTTGACCCCGTAGCGCGACAGATGGTGCTGCACGCGCTGCAGCGGCAGTCCGCGGGCGGCGATCGCGGCACGCAGTGCGACATGGAAGGGGCCGCCTCGCAGGGCCGAGTCCAGTTCTGCGGTCGCGACGACGGCGACGTCCGCGTGCTGTGTGGCGTGCGGCATGCAGGGGCCTTTCTGTGAATGCTCGCTACGGCTGGTCGGGCCGGGTTTTGCGTGGTGTCGGGGCCACCCCGTCGGCGCCGTGGAGTCTTCACATCCGTACGCCGTCGTTCCCGGTCCCGAGTTCCCCCGCATTGAAGCGTGTTGACCTAGTCCCGACAACACCTGAGACCCAACAGCGGTGTACTCCTGGCCGAGACCCGATCGGTGGCCCCAAGTCGGTGCGCCGGTCCCGCCGTTGCCGAGCACCTTTCCGGCGGGGCAGGCGGGAGACGCCGCCCGCCCCCCCGGCACTGGCCTCGCACACGGGCACGGCCCGCAGAGTGTGGGGCGCCGAAGGCACGACACGTCCGCAGCAGCCCGGGCAGACGCCACCTCACCCAGGCGGGCGACGATCACCATCGTGTCCTGGCTTCGACGTTCCTCGAGTCCCGGTGGCCCGCGCGGCGGCGTTGTCCACAGGCCCGCCGCACTGTCAGCCCCCGCCAGTAGGGTGTGAGACATGGCCGATCCCTCCAGCTACCGCCCCAAGCCGGGACAGATCCCGGACTCGCCAGGGGTGTACAGGTTCCGCGACGAGCACCGCCGGGTGATCTACGTCGGAAAGGCGAAGAGCCTGCGCCAGCGCCTGGCGAATTACTTCCAGGACCTGGCCGGCCTCCACCCCCGCACCCGCTCCATGGTCACCACCGCTGCGTCCGTGGAGTGGACGGTGGTGTCCACGGAGGTCGAGGCCCTGCAGCTGGAGTACTCCTGGATCAAGGAGTTCGACCCCCGGTTCAACGTCAAGTACCGCGACGACAAGAGCTACCCGTACCTCGCGGTGACGATGAACGAGGAGTTCCCGCGCGTCCAGGTGATGCGCGGCCACAAGCGCAAGGGGGTGCGCTACTTCGGGCCGTACGGGCACGCGTGGGCGATCCGCGACACCGTGGACCTCCTGCTGCGCGTCTTCCCGGTGCGGACCTGCTCGGCGGGTGTCTTCAAGAACGCCGCCCGCACCGGCCGCCCCTGTCTGCTCGGCTACATCGGCAAGTGCTCGGCTCCCTGCGTCGAGCGCGTCTCCGCCGAGGAGCACCGCGAACTGGCCGAGGAGTTCTGCGACTTCATGGCCGGCCGTACGGGGACGTACCTCCGCCGCCTCGAGAAGCAGATGACCCAGGCGGCCGAGGAGATGGAGTACGAGCGGGCGGCCCGCCTGCGCGACGACATCGAGGCCCTGAAGAAGGCCATGGAGAAGAACGCGGTCGTGCTCGCCGACGCGACCGACGCCGACCTGATCGCGGTCGCCGAGGACGAGCTGGAGGCGGCCGTCCAGATCTTCCACGTGCGCGGCGGGCGGGTGCGCGGCCAGCGCGGCTGGGTCACCGACAAGGTCGAGGAGATCACCACCGGCGCCCTGGTCGAACACGCCCTGCAGCAGCTGTACGGCGAGGAGAAGGGCGACTCCGTCCCCAAGGAGGTCCTCGTCCCGGCCCTGCCCGACCCGGTCGAGCCCGTCCAGGAGTGGCTCGCCGAGCGCCGCGGCTCGGGCGTCTCGCTGCGCATCCCGCAGCGCGGCGACAAGAAGGCCCTGATGGAGACGGTGGAGCGCAATGCCCAGCAGGCGCTCGTGCTGCACAAGACCAAGCGCGCCTCCGACCTGACCACGCGCTCGCGTGCCCTGGAGGAGATCGCTGAGGCCCTCGACCTGGACAGCGCACCCCTCCGGATCGAGTGCTACGACATCTCGCACCTCCAGGGCGACGACGTGGTGGCCTCCATGGTCGTCTTCGAGGACGGCCTGCAGCGCAAGAGCGAGTACCGCCGCTTCCAGATCAAGGGCTTCGAGGGACAGGACGACGTCCGCTCCATGCACGAGGTGATCAACCGCCGCTTCAAGCGGTACCTCGCGGAGAAGGAGAAGACGGGGGAGTGGGCCGACGGCGAGAGCACGCTCACCGAGGAGGACGGCCGCCCCAAGAGGTTCGCCTACCCGCCCCAGCTCGTCGTCGTCGACGGCGGGCAGCCGCAGGTCGCGGCCGCCAAGAAGGCCCTGGACGAGCTCGGTATCGACGACGTCGCCGTGTGCGGCCTCGCCAAGCGCCTGGAGGAGGTGTGGCTGCCGGAGGACGACGACCCGGTGGTCCTGCCCCGCACCAGCGAGGGCCTCTACCTGCTGCAGCGCGTCCGCGACGAGGCCCACCGCTTTGCGATCACCTACCAGCGCACCAAACGGGCCAAGCGCTTCCGCTCGAGCCCCCTGGACGACGTGCCGGGACTCGGGGACACACGCAAGCAGGCACTCCTGAAACATTTCGGTTCTTTGAAGAAACTACGATCCGCCACCATCGACCAGATCTGCGAGGTTCCCGGCATAGGCCGCAAGACGGCCGAGACGATCGCCGTGGCGCTCGCCCAGGCGGCCCCGGCCGCACCCGCTGTGAACACGGCGACTGGAGAGATCATGGAGGAGGAACCCGGAACAATGGGTTCCAGCGGGCAGTCCGTAACCATGGGCGCCCGGGACGAACGACGGGGGCAGGAGACATGAATGTGAACGAGCACGACGGGCAGGAAAGCCAGACCGGAGACGGAGCACAGGTGAGTACGGGCAGCGACACACCCGGGACGGTGCCCGAGGCCGCCATCCCCGAGCTGGTGATCATCTCGGGTATGTCCGGTGCGGGCAGGTCGACCGCCGCCAAGTGTCTGGAGGACCTCGGCTGGTTCGTCGTCGACAACCTGCCGCCCGCGCTGATCCCCACCATGGTGGAGCTCGGCGCCCGCTCGCAGGGCAACGTCGCCAGGATCGCGGTCGTCGTCGACGTCCGCGGCCGCCGCTTCTTCGACAACCTCCGCGAGTCCCTCGCCGACCTGGAGGCCAAGCACGTCACCCGGCGGATCGTGTTCCTGGAGTCCTCCGACGACGCCCTGGTGCGCCGCTTCGAGTCGGTGCGCCGCCCGCACCCCCTGCAGGGCGACGGCCGCATCGTCGACGGCATCGCCGCCGAGCGCGAGCTGCTGCGCGAGCTGCGCGGCGACGCCGATTTGGTGATCGACACCTCCAGCCTGAACGTCCATGAGCTGCGCGCCAAGATGGACGCCCAGTTCGCCGGCGAGGAGGAGCCCGAGCTGCGGGCCACCGTCATGTCCTTCGGCTTCAAGTACGGCCTCCCGGTCGACGCCGACCTGGTCGCGGACATGCGCTTCCTGCCCAACCCGCACTGGGTCCCCGAGCTGCGCCCCTTCACCGGCCTGAACGAAGAGGTCGCCGCGTACGTCTTCAACCAGCCCGGCGCCAAGGAGTTCCTCGACCGCTACGCGGAGCTGCTCCGCCTCATCGCGGCCGGCTACCGCCGCGAGGGCAAGCGGTACGTGACCATCGCGATCGGCTGCACGGGCGGCAAGCACCGCTCGGTGGCCATGTCGGAGAAGCTCGCCGCACGTCTTGCGGCCGAGGGCGTGGAGACGGTGGTCGTGCACCGGGACATGGGACGCGAATGACGGAGCGTTCTCCGCGGCTGAGCAGACTGCGCCGGGTCGTGCCCGAGTCCCGCGCGGGCCGGCCCGTCGAGGCCCGCGGCGCCCGCCCGCGCCGCCGCGGCGCCCAGCCCAAGGTCGTCGCCCTCGGCGGCGGCATGGGCCTGTCCGCCTCGCTCGCCGCGCTGCGCCGGATCACCGGCGACCTCACCGCCGTCGTCACCGTGGCCGACGACGGGGGCTCCAGCGGCCGCCTGCGCGACGAGCTGGGCGTGCTGCCGCCCGGCGACCTGCGCAAGGCGCTGGCCGCGCTGTGCGGCGACGACGACTGGGGCCAGACCTGGGCCCGGGTCATCCAGTACCGCTTCCAGTCCAAGGGCGACCTGCACGAACACGCGGTCGGCAACCTGCTGATCGTCGCCCTGTGGGAACAGCTCGGCGATCATGTCCAGGCCCTCGACCTGGTCGGCAAGTTGCTCGGCGCGCACGGGCGCGTGCTGCCCATGTCCGCCGTACCCCTGGAGCTGCAGGCACTGGTCAAGGGGCACGACCCGGAGCGGCCCGAGGACGTCGACACCGTGCGGGGACAGGCGAACGTGGCGCTCACGCCGGGCGAGGTGCAGTCCGTGCACCTCGTGCCGCACGACCCGCCCGCCGTCCCCGAGGCCGTCGAGGCGGTGCTGGACGCCGACTGGGTCGTCCTCGGCCCGGGCTCCTGGTTCTCCTCGGTCATCCCGCACCTGCTCGTTCCCGAACTCCTGGACGCCCTCACCGAGACGAAGGCGCGCCGGGTACTCTCGCTGAACCTCGCCCCGCAGCCCGGAGAAACCGAAGGCTTCTCCCCGCAGCGTCATTTGGAGGTTTTGGGACGACACGCCCCTAAACTCGCCCTGGACGTGGTGCTGGCCGACGAGGCCGCCGTGCCTGACCGTGAGGTGCTCACCGAGGCCGCCAAGCGGTTCGGTGCCGCGGTCGAGCTCGCGCCGGTGGCCCGGAGGGACGGAACTCCGCGGCACGACCCGGAGCTGCTGGCCGCCGCGTACGACCGTATTTTTCGGATGCATGGAAGGATCGGCCCATGGCGATGACGGCAGCGGTGAAGGACGAGATCTCCCGGCTCCCCGTCACCCGGACCTGCTGCAGAAAGGCGGAGGTCTCCGCCATTCTGCGGTTCGCCGGCGGCCTCCACCTGGTCAGCGGGCGCATCGTGATCGAAGCGGAGCTGGACACCGCGATGGCGGCGCGGCGCCTGAAGCGGGACATCCTGGAGATCTTCGGTCACAGCTCCGAACTGATCGTGATGGCGCCGGGCGGGCTGCGTCGCGGTTCGCGCTATGTCGTACGGGTCGTCGCCGGCGGAGACCAGCTGGCCCGGCAGACCGGTCTCGTCGACGGCCGCGGCCGCCCGATCCGCGGTCTGCCCCCGCAGGTGGTCTCGGGGGCCACCTGCGATGCGGAGGCCGCCTGGCGCGGCGCCTTCCTGGCGCACGGCTCGCTGACCGAGCCCGGCCGCTCCTCCTCCCTGGAGGTGACCTGCCCCGGCCCGGAGGCCGCGCTCGCGCTGGTCGGCGCCGCCCGCAGGCTGTCGATCGCCGCGAAGGCGCGCGAGGTGCGCGGCGTGGACCGCGTGGTCGTGCGCGACGGCGACGCGATCGGCGCCCTGCTCACCCGCCTCGGCGCGCACGAGTCGGTGCTGGCCTGGGAGGAGCGCCGGATGCGCCGCGAGGTGCGGGCCACGGCGAACCGTCTCGCCAACTTCGACGACGCCAACCTGCGCCGCTCCGCACGCGCGGCCGTCGCCGCCGGCGCCCGCGTCCAGCGCGCCCTGGAGATCCTTGGCGACGAGGTCCCCGAGCACCTCGCGGCCGCCGGGCGGCTGCGCATGGAGCACAAGCAGGCCTCGCTGGAGGAACTGGGCGCGCTCGCCGACCCGCCGCTGACCAAGGACGCCGTCGCCGGCCGTATCCGCCGACTCCTTGCGATGGCCGACAAGCGCGCCTCCGACCTCGGCATTCCGGGCACGGAGTCCAGCATCACCGAGGAGATGGCCGACAACCTGGTCGGCTGACGCCGTAGAAGTACACCTGAAGATCGCTCAACATGCCGGTGCCGGCGCCCACTTGGGACGCCGGCACCGGCATTTGTCTGTCCGTGAGGCACTCTTGACTCGATCATGAAGTGTCATGAGCCTGGCAACAGTTCGCTGCTGTGGCGGACCATTGCTAGGGGGGTTCATGAGACACAGAGCGAGATCGATCCTCGCTGTCGGCGCGCTCCTGCTCGGCGGAGCGAGCCTCGCACCCATAGCCCAGGCGCAGAACGGAAGTTCGCAGGGATCCGACCCCAACGAGGTCAAGGTCTACCGCGCCGACGTCACCGCCAAGCAGGTACCCCTGCTGCTGGCGGCCGGACAGGACGGCCACGAACTCGGCGAGCAGATCCCGGAGAAGGGCACCGCCTCGGTCGAGGTCTACCTCACCGGCCAACAGGCCCACAAACTCGAGAAGCAGGGCGTCGCCCTCACCGAGCACACTCTTTCGGCCAGGGCCGAGAAGCGCGTGGACGCCGCCGCCCAAGGAGTGTTCCGCCCGTACGGCGGAAGCGGCGGCCTCAAGGAGGAGATCGTCCGGACCGGGCAGGAGAACCCCGGTCTCACGAAGGTCGTCTCCATCGGCAAGACCGTCAACGGACAGGACATCCTCGCCCTCAAACTGACCAAGGGCGCGAAGAAGTCCAAGGACGGTTCGAAGCCCTCCGCCCTCTACCTGTCCAACCAGCATGCGCGCGAGTGGATCACGCCGGAGATGACCCGCCGGCTGATGCACTACTACCTGGACCACTACAGGACCGACAAGCGCATCAAGAAGATCGTCGATTCCACCGAGCTGTGGTTCGTGATCTCGGCCAACCCCGACGGCTACGACTACACCTTCAAGGACACCAACACCCGCCTGTGGCGCAAGAACCTGCGTGACGTCAACGGCGACGGCGTCATCTCCACCGGTGACGGCGTCGACCTCAACCGCAACTTCGCCTACAAGTGGGGCTACGACGACGAGGGTTCGTCCCCCAACCCCACCAGCGAGACCTATCGCGGCGCGAGCCCCGCCTCCGAGCCCGAGACCAGGGCACTGGACGCCTTCGAGAAGCGCATCGGCTTCAGGTACGCCATCAACTACCACTCCGCCGCCGAACTCCTCCTCTACGGCGTCGGCTGGCAGGTGGCCACCCCGACCCCCGACGACGTGGTCTTCAAGGCCCTTGCCGGTTCGCCGGACCACTCCGCGATCCCCGGCTACCGCCCGCAGGTCTCCTCCGAGCTGTACACCACCAACGGCGAGGCGGACGGGCACGCGGGGAACGTCAACGGCATGTCGATGTTCACCCCTGAGATGTCGACGTGTCAGACGGCGTCGAACATCGACCCCAACGACCAGTGGAAGGCGGCCGACTGCCAGTCCGTCTTCAACTTCCCGGACGACGAGAAGCTGATCCAGCAGGAGTTCGAGAAGAACATCCCGTTCGCGCTGTCCGTCGCCGAGACGGCCCCGCACCCCGACACACCGTCCTCCTCGCTCGGCCTGACCGCCGCCGACTTCACCCCGGCCACGTTCGCCACGTCGTACTCGCGCGGCGCAGACCAGGAGGTCTCCGTCGTCGTACGCAAGGCCGTGCGCGACAAGGAGCTCAAGTACCGCGTCAACGGCGGCCGTACGGAGGACCTGGCGCTCAAGGCCTGGAAGGGCGGCGAGACGTACGGCGGCGACGACAACCTGCACTTCGACGAGTACCGGGCCAAGGTCAAGGACGGCGATCCGGGCGACAAGGTCGAGGTGTGGTTCACCGGCAAGGGCCGGAGCGGCAAGAAGGTCTCCAGCGAGCACTTCACCTACACCGTCGCCCAGCGGCCCAAGGCCGACACACTCGTCGTCGCCGAGGAGGGCGCGGCCGCCACACAGGCGCAGACCTACGTGGACGCGCTGAAAGCCAACGGCCGCAAGGCGATCGTCTGGGACGTCGCCACCCAGGGCGCGCCCGACGCGCTCGGCGTGCTGAAGCACTTCAGGACGGTCGTCCACTACACCGGCGCGAGTGTCCCGGGCAATGCCACCCAGCTCCAGCTGCGCGCGTACCTCAACGAGGGAGGCAAGCTGATCGAGGCGGGCGAGCAGGCCGGCGGCAGCGTCGACCTCGGCGGCGGCACCCTGTCGAACGACTTCAGCCAGTACTACCTGGGCGCCTACTCCCGTACGTCGACCCCCGGGGCCACCGGCTTCACCGGCTCCGGCAAGCTCGACGGCGTCACCGGGGCGCTGGGTGCCGCCACCGGCAATCCGCTCGACAAGGCGGGTACCTACAGCGTCACCTCCGACTCGCTGCCCGCCGACAAGTACCCGCAGTTCGCCAGTGCGGGCGCGGGCCAGTTCGCCGGCACCGTCAACCCGTACGGGCCGTACTCCGGCTCGTACATGGCGGCCGCCGTCCACACCGACGACGCCTACAAGCGCCTCACCCGCACCATCGACCTCACCGGTGTCACTGCGGCCCAGCAGCCCACCCTGCGCAGCCAACTGCTGTGGGACACCGAGCCCGGGTACGACCACGTCATCGTCGAGGCCCACACCACCGGCGCCGACGACTGGACGACCCTCCCGGAGAAGGGCGGCGCGACCAGCCAGACCGTGCCGAGCGAGTGCGGGGCGGGCTTCTTCGTGAACGAGCACCCGTGGCTCAAGCACTACCTGACCATCGCCGACAACAACTGCACCGCGACCGGCACGAGCGGCGCCTGGAACAGCCTCACCGGCGCCTCAAACGGCTGGCAGCAGGTCAACTTCGACCTGAGCGCGTACGCCGGCAAGTCCGTGGAGGTCTCCGTCAGCTACGTCACCGACCCGGGTACCGGCGGCCACGGCGTCCTCGCCGACGACGCCTCGCTCGTCGTCGGCGGCACCGCGACGCAGACCGAGGGTTTCGAGACGTCGCTCGGCGCCTGGAGCGTGTCCGGACCGCCCGCGGGCAGCCCGGCCGTCCTCAAGGACTGGACGCGCACCGGAGCCCTGTTCAGGACATACGGAGCGATCACCACCGACCGGACCGTGCTGCTGGGCTTCGGCCTGGAGCACGTCACCGCGGCGGCAGACCGCAACGCCCTCATCAAGAAGGCCCTCGCGACCCTCGAAGGGTGAACACCCTGGTCAACGATGACCAGCTCTCCGTAGTCAAAAAGAGTGAGTAGATCTTTCGACCCGGGCGGTCCGTACCCCTACTGGCGGGTACGGACCGCCTGCCCGTGTATGCGGCATCTCGATGTCACTCCGGGGCCCTCAGGGAGGTAGGGTCGGGGGTGGTCGGGGACATCCCAAACAGAGCTCGCCGGCACCGCATGGCCGGCGTACCAACGAGGAGATCGGTTCGTGACGATCCGCGTAGGCATCAACGGCTTCGGTCGTATCGGTCGCAACTACTTCCGCGCACTGCTGGAGCAGGGTGCAGACATCGAGATCGTGGCTGTCAACGACCTGGGTGACACCGCGACCACCGCCCACCTGCTGAAGTACGACACCATCCTGGGCCGCCTCAAGGCCGAGGTGTCGCACACCGCCGACACGATCACCGTCGACGGCCACACCATCAAGGTTCTTTCCGAGCGCAACCCCGCCGACATCCCGTGGGGCGAGCTGGGCGTCGACATCGTCGTCGAGTCGACCGGCATCTTCACGAAGAAGGCCGACGCCGAGAAGCACATCGCCGGCGGCGCCAAGAAGGTCCTCATCTCGGCTCCGGCCAAGGACGAGGACATCACCATCGTGATGGGTGTCAACCAGGACAAGTACGACGCGGCCAACCACCACGTCATCTCCAACGCCTCCTGCACCACCAACTGTGTGGCGCCGATGGCGAAGGTCCTCGACGAGAACTTCGGCATCGTCAAGGGCCTGATGACGACGGTCCACGCGTACACCAACGACCAGCGCATCCTGGACTTCCCGCACTCGGACCTGCGCCGCGCCCGCGCCGCCGCCGAGAACATCATCCCGACCACCACCGGTGCCGCGAAGGCCACCGCCCTGGTCCTGCCGCAGCTCAAGGGCAAGCTGGACGGCATCGCCATGCGCGTCCCGGTCCCGACCGGTTCGGCCACCGACCTGGTCGTGACGCTGCAGCGCGAGGTCACCAAGGACGAGGTCAACGCCGCGTTCAAGAAGGCCTCCGAGGACGGCGACCTGGCGGGTTACCTGTCGTACACCGAGGACCCGATCGTCTCCTCGGACATCGTCAGCGACCCGGCCTCCTGCACCTTCGACTCCTCCCTGACCATGGTCCAGGAGGGCAACTCGGTGAAGATCCTCGGCTGGTACGACAACGAGTGGGGTTACTCGAACCGCCTCGTCGACCTGACGGTCTTCGTCGGCAACCAGCTCTGATCTGATCCACAGAGCAGGCAACTCGATGTGAACGCAGGGCTCGGGCAGCGCAGGGACGCGCCGCCCGGGCCCTGACTCACGTACGGATCAGCCCTCGTACGATCAGAGCAGCCCTCACCAGGAGTCCTCACATGAAGACGATCGACGAACTTCTCGCCGACGGCGTGGACGGCAAGCGGGTCTTCGTCCGCGCCGACCTCAACGTGCCGCTCGCCGACGGCCTCATCACCGACGACGGCCGCATCCGCGCCGTCCTGCCCACCGTCAAGGCCCTCGCGGACGCGGGCGCCAAGGTGGTCGTGGCCTCGCACCTCGGCCGACCCAAGGGTGCGCCGGACCCGGCGTTCTCCCTCCTTCCGGCCGCCGAGCGCCTCGGTGAACTCCTGGGCGCCCCCGTGGCCTTCGCCCAGGACACCGTCGGCCCCGCCGCCCACGCCGCCGTCGACGGCCTCGAGCCCGGCCAGGTCGCGGTCATCGAGAACCTGCGCTTCAACGCGGGCGAAACGTCCAAGGACGACGCCGAGCGCGGCGAGTTCGCCGATCAGCTGGCCGCCCTCGCCGACGTCTACGTCGGCGACGGCTTCGGCGCGGTGCACCGCAAGCACGCCTCGGTCTTCGACCTCCCGGCGCGCCTGCCGCACGCCGCCGGCTACCTCATCGCGAACGAGGTCGCCGTACTGAAGAAGCTCACCGAAGAGGTGCAGCGGCCCTACGTCGTCGCCCTCGGCGGCGCCAAGGTCTCCGACAAGCTCGCCGTCATCGACCAGCTGCTCGGCAAGGCAGACCGCCTGCTCATCGGCGGTGGCATGGCGTACACCTTCCTCAAGGCCAAGGGGTACGAGATCGGCAAGTCCCTCCTGCAGGAGGACCAGATCCCGGCGGTCCTGGAGTACATCGAGCGCGCGGAGAAGACCGGCGTCGAGCTGGTGCTGCCCGTCGACGTGCTGGTCGGCCCCGAGTTCCCGGACCTGAAGACCAAGGCCCCGGCGAACCCCACCGCCGTCGCCGCGGACGCTGTGCCCGCCGACCAGATGGGCCTGGACATCGGTCCGGAGTCCCGCAAGCTGTACGCCTCGAAGATCACCGACGCCGCCACCGTCTTCTGGAACGGCCCGATGGGCGTCTTCGAGCACCCCGATTTCGCCGAGGGCACCAAGGCGGTCGCCCAGGCCCTCCTCGACTCCCCGGCCTTCACGGTCGTCGGCGGCGGCGACTCCGCCGCGGCCGTGCGCCTCCTGGGCTTCGACGAGAACGCATTCGGCCACATTTCGACCGGTGGCGGCGCCTCCCTCGAATACCTCGAGGGCAAGACGCTCCCCGGCCTCGCCGCACTGGAGGACTGACCTTAATGAGCACGCGCACGCCGCTGATGGCGGGCAACTGGAAGATGAACCTCAACCACCTCGAGGCCATCGCCCACGTCCAGAAGCTCGCCTTCGCCCTCGCGGACAAGGACTACGAGGCCGTCGAGGTCGCCGTCCTGCCGCCCTTCACCGACCTGCGCTCCGTGCAGACCCTGGTCGACGGCGACAAGCTCAAGATCAAGTACGGCGCCCAGGACCTCTCGGCCCACGACTCCGGCGCCTACACCGGCGAGATCTCCGGCTCGATGCTGGCCAAGCTCAAGTGCACGTTCGTGGCGATCGGCCACTCCGAGCGCCGCCAGTACCACAACGAGACCGACGAACTGGTCAACGCCAAGGTCAAGGCCGCATACAAGCACGGCCTGACCCCGATCCTGTGTGTCGGCGAGGAGCTGGAGGTCCGCGAGGCGGGCAACCACGTCTCCCACACGCTCGCCCAGGTCGAGGGCGGTCTGAAGGACCTCCCGGCCGAGCAGGCCGAGACCATCGTGATCGCCTACGAGCCCGTGTGGGCCATCGGCACCGGCAAGGTCTGCGGCGCCGAGGACGCCCAGGAGGTCTGCGCCGCCATCCGTGGCAAGATCGCCGAGCTGTACACCCAGGAGCTGGCCGACCAGGTCCGCATCCAGTACGGCGGCTCCGTCAAGGCCGGCAACGTCGCGGAGATCATGGCGCAGGCCGACATCGACGGCGCCCTGGTCGGCGGCGCCTCGCTGGACGCGGACGAGTTCGTCAAGATCGTGCGCTTCCGCGACCAGTGACACGAGCTGGGAGTATGCGGTAGCGGCGATACGTCGTACCCTTGCGGGGGCACAGCTTGGTTTGCTGTGCCCCCGTCGTTCATCCGAATCCGAGGAAGTTGGTCCAGCCGTGGTTTTGGGGTTCTCGATCGCCCTGATCGTCTTCAGCCTGCTGCTGATGCTGCTGGTGCTGATGCACAAGGGGAAGGGCGGCGGCCTCTCCGACATGTTCGGTGGCGGCATGCAGTCGTCCGTCGGCGGCTCCTCGGTCGCCGAGCGCAACCTCGACCGCATCACCGTGGTGATCGGTCTGCTCTGGTTCGCGTGCATTGTCGTACTCGGCATCATCATGAAGTCGAACAGCTGAGCAGCGACGCACACAGCACGTACATTCCGCACGTAAGGCCCCATGTTCGGTACGCGCAGCTGAGCGCGGCCTATCATGGGGCTTGCGTCTAGGTGTGGGGGGTGTAACTCCAATCACTGGACGCGCGTTGGGCCTTACGTAGACTGAGGCGCTCGCAACGAAGCGAAACGCCGACTCGCTTCGCGGCACCATCACGCAGGGAGTTACGACCGTGGCAAGTGGCAACGCGATCCGAGGAAGCCGGGTCGGGGCGGGGCCGATGGGCGAGGCCGAGCGCGGCGAGTCCGCGCCGCGTCTGCGCATCTCCTTCTGGTGCTCGAACGGGCACGAGACGCAGCCCAGCTTCGCCAGCGACGCGCAGGTTCCCGAGACCTGGGACTGCCCGCGCTGCGGCTTCCCCGCCGGACAGGACCGGGACAACCCGCCGGACCCGCCGCGCACCGAGCCCTACAAGACGCACCTCGCGTACGTACGGGAACGGCGCAGTGACGCGGACGGCGAGGCGATCCTCGCCGAGGCGCTCGCCAAACTGCGGGGCGAGATCTAGGAGTTGAGAGCCGGCCGGGCACCGAGGGGTGTCTGGCCGGAGCTGTTTCGTACCCGGCCCCGGCCGCCTCCGGACCGATTGTCAGTGGTGCCCTCTACGGTTTGTGTATCGGCAGATCGTGAGGGGGAGTTGTGGCGACGGTCGAGGAGGCGGGCAGTCTTGCGCCCGCGTGGCGCGGGGGATTCGGGCGGCTGTGGACGGCCGCGGTGGTGTCCCGGTTCGGAGACGCGCTGCGGGGTGCGGCGCTGCCCCTGCTCGCCGCTTCCCTGACCGACCGCCCCCTGCTCATCGCGTCCGTGACCGCCTGCGGCTATCTGCCCTGGATCGTCTTCGGACTGCTCGGCGGCGCGGTCGCGGACCGGGTGGACCAGCGGCGCGCGATGTGGACGGTGGATGCGGTACGAGGAGTGCTCGTCGCCGCCTTCGCCGTGGCCGTCGAGCTCGGCCAGGCCTCGATCGCGCTTCTCATCGCGCTCGCCTTCGTGCTGACCACTCTCCAGACGCTCTTCGACAACGCTTCCACGGCCCTGCTGCCCGCCCTGGTGGACCAGGAGGCGCTCGGCAGTGCCAATGCCCGGCTGATGACGGGACAGCAGATCGCGGGCGGCCTGATAGGGGCACCGGCGGTGCCCCTGCTGCTCGCCGCCGGGGCCGCCGTTCCCTTCGCGGCCGACGCGGGGACCTTCCTGGTGGCCGCCGCGCTGGTCGCCTCGCTGCGCACCGCGGCACCCGAGCGCGGGCCGAAACCGGCGGGAAGCACCCTGCGCCGAGAGATCGCGGAGGGGCTGCGCACCCTGTGGCGCGACCGGGCCCTGCGCGGACTGTGCGCCGCGACCGCCCTGTGCAACATCGGCATGGGCGCTCTCATCGCCACCCTGGTCGTCCTGGTGACCGGCTGGCTGGACGCCGGCACCACCGGATACGCGGCGGCCACCACCGCCTACACCGTCGGCGGCCTGGCCGGGGGAGCCGCGAACCGGCAGATCACCGCCCGACTCGGGCCCATGCGGGCCGTACTGCTCGCCGGCCTCGTGCAGATAGGCGCCCTCGTCGTCATGGGCAGCGTGCGCAGCCTGACCGCGATGGCGGCAGCACTCGCGGTGTTCGGCTTCATGGGAATGGTGTGGAACGTCAACACGACCACGCTGATGCAGCAGCGCACCCCCGCCGACCTGCTCGGCCGGGTCAGCTCCGCCTTCCGTACCCTGGCCGTCGCCGGGGCACCGCTGGGCGCGCTGCTCGGCGGGGTGGTCGCCACCGCCTGGGGGCTGAACACGCCGGCCCTGCTCACCGCCGCCTTCTTCGTTCTGTCGGTCCTCGCCCTGATACCTGCCCGCAAGCCGGACGTACCTGTGGTTGCGCCGCACGGCGACACCACGACCGCTCATGTCACGCGCTGATCAACTAGGTTGGGACCGGCAGCGGGGCAAGGCAGGAAAGAAGGCTGAAGTCCGAAATGAACGCAGACGTCCGTAACAGGCTCAACCAGACGCCCGAGTGGACCGCGCTGGCCAAGCACCGTGAGGAGCTCGGCGAAGTGCGGCTGCGGGACCTGTTCGCCGCCGACCCGGGACGCGGCGCCGGGTACACACTCCAGGTCGGCGACCTGTACATCGACTACTCCAAGCACCTCGTCACCGACGAGACGCTACGGCTGCTGCGCGAGCTGGCCGCCGCCACCGACGTCTTCGGCCTGCGGGACGCCATGTTCCGCGGCGAGAAGATCAACACGACCGAGGACCGCGCCGTACTGCACACCGCGCTGCGCGCCCCGCGTGACGCGGTGATCGAGGTCGACGGGGAGAACGTCGTCCCGGGTGTGCACGCGGTGCTCGACAAGATGGCCGACTTCGCCGAACGGGTCCGCTCCGGCGCCTGGACGGGCCACACCGGCAAGCGCATCAAGAACGTCGTCAACATCGGCATCGGCGGCTCGGACCTGGGCCCGGCGATGGCGTACGAGGTGCTGCGCAGCTACACCGACCGCGATCTCGCGGTCCGCTTCGTGTCCAACGTCGACGGCGCCGACCTGCACGAGGCGATCCGTGACCTGGACGCGGCGGAGACCCTGTTCGTCATCGCCTCCAAGACCTTCACCACCATCGAGACGATCACGAACGCGACCTCGGCGCGCGAGTGGCTGCTCGGCGAGCTGAAAGCCGGTCAGGAGGCCGTCGCCCAGCACTTCGTGGCGCTGTCGACCAACGCCGGGAAGGTGTCGGAGTTCGGCATCGACACGGCCAACATGTTCGAGTTCTGGGACTGGGTCGGCGGCCGGTACTCGTACGACTCGGCGATCGGGCTGGCGCTGATGATCGCCATCGGCCCGGATCGCTTCCGGGAGATGCTCGACGGGTTCCGGCTGGTGGACGAGCACTTCAGGTCGGCGCCCGCGGAGTCCAACGTGCCGTTGCTGCTCGGCCTGTTGGGCGTCTGGTACGGCAACTTCCATGACGCCCAGTCGCATGCGGTGCTGCCGTACAGCCACTACCTCTCCAAGTTCACCGCCTATCTGCAGCAGCTGGACATGGAGTCCAACGGCAAGTACGTGGGCCGGGACGGGCAGGAGGTGGACTGGCAGACGGGGCCGGTGGTGTGGGGCACGCCGGGCACCAACGGGCAGCACGCCTACTACCAGCTGATCCACCAGGGCACGAAGCTGATCCCGGCGGACTTCATCGGGTTCGCCGAGCCGGTGGCCGAGCTGAGCGACGGGCTCAAGGCGCAGCACGACCTGCTGATGGCGAACTTCTTCGCCCAGACGCAGGCCCTCGCCTTCGGCAAGACACCGGACGAGGTGCGGGCCGAGGGCGTGCCGGAGGAACTGGTGGCGCACAAGACGTTCAAGGGCAATCACCCGACGACGACGATCCTCGCGCGCGAGCTGACGCCGTCCGTGCTGGGCCAGTTGGTTGCGCTGTATGAGCACAAGGTGTTCGTGCAGGGTGCGGTGTGGAACATCGACTCCTTCGACCAGTGGGGCGTCGAGCTCGGCAAGGTGCTGGCCAAGCGGGTCGAGCCCGCACTGACCGAGGGGGCGGAGGTGGCGGGCCTGGACGAGTCCAGCAAGGCGCTGGTCGCCAAGTACCGGGAGCTGCGGGGCCGGGCGTAACACCGCCGCTGCGGCCAGGGGAAGCGAGCGGCGCGTGACCGTCCGCTTCCCGTCGCCGTACAACCCGCAGGATTTCTACGGCAGTTGATGCGCCCGGCCGCCCCGGTCAGGCCACCGCGCTGAGGGTGTCCGCGAGCCGTCGTCTTGCCGCGCGTGCCGCCGGGAGGGCGGCGAGTGCGGCCGCGCCGAGCACCGCGGCGGCGCCGAAGAGCACGAGCAGTACCGGCGACGGGCTCTGCGCTATCCCCGCGCCGATGCCGCTCGATCTGCCCTGGGAGTCGATCAGCCAGTGTGCGAGGGGGGTGCCCAGGGCCGTACCGGCGAGGACGGCGGCCAGGGCCGTGCTGCCGGTGGCCGTGACGGTGATCGCGGTGATCTGGCGCGGGGACAGCCCGATGGCCTTGAGGGCGAGCAGGTCGCGTTCGCCCTCGCGGACCGTGCCGCCGATCGCGGTGAGCAGTTCGACGAGCCCGATGAGGGCCAGGACGGCGATCAGGCCGACGACGACCGAGCGCAGGGGCGAGAGCCCGTCGGCAGGGTTAGGCACGGCGTGCACGTCGAGCCGGCCGTGCCCGGCGGCGGCCAGCCGGCCGGCGACCGCGTGCGGGTCGGCTCCGGGGCGCAGGCGGAGCTGGTAGAGGGTCGAGGTGAGACGCGGGTCGTTCTCGCGGAGGGTGTCGAGCGAAGTGGAGATGACCCGGCCGGCGTTCTCGGGTTCGATGCTGCGGCCCACGATGTGCAGGATCTGCGGCTGGTCGCCGACCGTCATCCGCACCCAGTCGCCGACGCGGACGTCCAGCAGGTCCAGGAGGCCCTGTCCGGCAACCGCCTCGTCGCTGCCGCGGGCGGGGCGGCCCTCGGCAAGGGTGTACGGGTAGGGGTTCTGGCCGGTGCCGAGGCCGCGCAGGGCGATCGTGGCCGTCTGGCCCGGCACCAGGGCGGCGACCTCGACACCCGGGTAGGCGGCGGCGACCTGCGGGTCGCGTTGCAACAGGGCGCGGGCGGCCCCGTCGCTCAGACCCGCGTCGGCGTGGACGGTGAGCGCGGCCGGCAGCCCGATCTGCTCGGGCCTGCTGTGGAAACGGTCGATGGTGGTCCAGGCACTCATCGCCACGACGATCAGCAGCAGCGGCAGTGCCAGTCGGGCCACGGTGGCCAGGGACCGCAGCCGACGGACAGAGGCCGTGTGCCAGCCCAGCACCAAGGCGGGCGGCACGCCCAGACCCAGAGCCCGCCGGGCCATGCCGGAGAGGTGCCCGCCGGAGGGCGCGCTCTGCTGCAGGCTCGTGGCGCGGCGCGTGGGCTCGCCGGCCCGCCCGGTCACCGCAGCCGCGGCCCGACGACTGAACACCCCTCGCGCCGGACCCGAAGGCGCATGACCCGCCGAAGCGACGGTCCGCGGCTCCAGCCCCAGGACCCGCCGGGCCATCCCCAGTAGCCCCCTGCCTTCCGTGACCGCAGGTCGGGGGGTGGCGGAGTGCTGGGCTGGGGATCCGTGTGCCGGGTGGGTGGGGCGGCTGTCGGTGGGGGCTTGGGGTTGGGGGTCGGGTGTCTGTCGGGCGTCGTGTGGCAGTTGGTGGGCCGGGGGAGTTGCGGCTTGCGGGTCAAGCGCTCGGCGAGCCAGGAACAGCCCTGCACGCCCCGCACCCGCAGGCCGGGCGACCGGGACCGGTGGTACGCGGCCCGCTCGCCAGGCTGCGAGGGCCGTTGTTGCGCCGATGAAGAGCACCGCGCCCGCCGGGATGGCGATCAGGGTCGGTGTGTGGCCGGGCAGGCCCTGCCATACGCCGAGGGCGTCTCCGAGGCGGCCGGGGAAGTGGCTGCCCACGGCCTGGATGAGCGTTGCAGCGGCTGCGGCGCCGAGGACGGCGTAGGCGATGTGCTGGAAGAGGAACACGCGGACGACCTGGGCCGGGGTGAAGCCGATCGCCTTCAGGACCGAGATGTCGCGCAGGTGGCCGCGGATGCGGGTGGCGATCGCGCCGTGGACGGCGAGACCGGCGGCCACCAGGGCGCCCAGGCCGAACAGGCCCAGGACCTGGCCCAGCAGCCTGTTGTCGCCCTGTGCCTCGGCGCGGGCCTGCTGCCAGGTGGAGACCTCGCCGATGGCGCCCGCACCCAGGACGGTGACGGCGCGCTGGACGGCGTAGTCCGTGTCGTCGGGGTCGGTGAGGCGCAGGCCGATGACCTGGCCGGTGGGGTGGGGCACGGCGGAGGGGAGGGCCCAGACCAGGCCCGGCTGCTCGTTCGCGCGGTAGCGGGGCTCCGCGCTGTCGGCCACGCCCACGACGGTCACCGTCCGTGCCGTGCCCGGCAGGGTGAGCGTGTCGCCCGGTTCGGCGAGCAGGGCGCGGGCGAGGCGGCTCTCCAGGACCACGCCGTCGGGGGTGGCGGAGTCCAGCCAGTGGCCGGCGTCGAGCAGCGGGCGGCCGACGGAGGGGCGCTCGGGCGTCGCGCGCAGTTCCACAGCGGCGCGGGTGCCGCGTGAGGTGAGGGTGGCGGCGGCGATGGGGTAGGGGCCGGCGACGGATTGCACCCCGTCCAGGCCGGCCAGCTTCCCCACCTGGGCGGACTTGTCCGTGTGGATCCAGACGTGCGCGCCGCGCTCCTGGGTGAAGATCCGCTGCCAGGGGTTGGTGGCGTACCCGAACAGGGCCGTCGCCAGCAGCAGCGACACCACGATCCCGGCGGTGGCGAGGACCAGGAACAGCGCCTCGCCGCGGTGCGTGCGCAGATCGGAGTGCGCCCAGCGCAGTGTTGCTCGCATACGGCTCAGGCCTTCCGGGGATCGTCGTACACCCGCATGTCAGTCCCTGAGCTCCAGCACCCCGGATATCCCGCTCCTGCGGGACGCCCCGGTGCCGTCCAGTTCCGCGTCGTCGGCGATCCGGCCGTCGAAGAAGCTGATCACACGGTCCGCGGCGCTCGCCAGCCGGGCGTCATGGGTGACCAGCACGATCGTCTGGCCGCGCTGGTGGAAGCGGGACAGCAGCCGCATCACCTCACGGGTGCCCTTGCTGTCCAGGCTGCCCGCGGGCTCGTCGGCCAGGAGGAGGGGCGGGTGGTTGACCAGGGCCCGGGCCAGTGCGACGCGCTGCTGCTCACCGCCGGACAGCTCGCCCGGCATGCTCCGCTCCTTGCCGCCAAGCCCCAGTTCGCCGAGCAACTGCTCCCGCTCGGCCCGCGCCTGCTTCGGTGCGACCCCAGCGAGCAGGGCCGGCAGTTCCACGTTGTCGGCGACCGACAGATTGGAGACGAGATTGAAGAACTGGAAAACGATCCCGATCCGCTTCCTGCGTTCCACCGCCCAGCGCGCCTCGCTCCATGCATCCGTGCGCTCACCGTCCAGCCGGATGCTGCCGCCGTCGGGCCGCTGCAGCCCGCCCAGCAGATGCAGCAAGGTCGACTTGCCGGCGCCGGACGGGCCGGTGACGGCCACGAACTCGCCCTGCCGGACGCACAGGTCGACCCCGCGTACGGCATGCGCCGGCGCGCCCTCGCCGTAGTGCGTCTTGACCAGGCCTTCTGCGTGCAGCACGGGAGCGGGACTGTCGCTCACTCCAGCTCCTCCAGCTCTTCCTGGCACCGTTCCAGCCAGTCGAGGTCGGCCTGCAGGTGCAGCATCGCGCCCTCGATCAGCAGATGGGCGATGCGGTTGTCGCGGTCTTCGGCGGCGGCCAGCTTCGACAGGTCGCGCATGGTGTTGAGGTACTGGCGCCGCTGCTTGTTGATCAGGGCGATCTGCTCGGCGAGACCGGTCTGCGGAGCGAGCGCCAGCTTCATGAAGAACTCGTCCCGCACCCGCGGCTCGTCCTCGGGCTCCTCGAACCAGGCGCGCAGCGCCTCCCGCCCGGTGTCGGTGAGGTGGTAGACCTTTTTGTTGGGCCGGCTCGACTGCTCGACGTCCTCGCCCTCGATCAGCCCTTGCTTCTCGAGGCGGCCGAGGGTTACGTAGATCTGGCCGACGTTCGGCTGAGGGTACGCGGAGCCCAGCAGTTGCTCAAGGTCCTGCTTGAGCTCGTAGCCGTGGGCCGGACCGCGTGCCAGGAGTGCCAGGAGGGGCAGGCGCACTCGTGCTGTCCTCCTGTCCTCGTAATGTGCTCCAGGCCCTAGTATCGCGCATACCTAACAGGTATACATGGCCTCTGACTCCGGGCGAAGATGCCCGGCGCCGGTGTACAGGGAGGAACCTATGCGGTGGATCCATGCCGCGGGTAGGGGCCTCCTTGTTCTCGTCGTGGTCATGACCGGGTACGTCGCCTCCGGCGCCCGCGCCGAGGAGGGCACGGCGGGCGGCCGCGGACCGTTGACGCTCGCCACCGCCGGAGACCTCACCAACTACCTCGACCCCCTCCTGCAGGGGTGGAACCGCACCCACCCCGGTGAGAAGGTCACCCTCGTCGAGCTTCCGGACTCCGCCGACGAGACCCATGCGCAGATGGTCACCGACCTGCGCGGCGGCGACCGCAGCCGCTTCGACGTCCTCAACATCGACGTCAGCTGGACCTCCGAGTTCGCGGCCGCGGGCTGGATACGGCCGCTGCCCCGCGACCGCTTCCCGATGAAGGGCTTCCTGAAGCCGGTCGTCGACACGGCGACCTACGACGGCCATCTGTACGCCGTCCCGTACGTCACCAACGCCGGACTGCTCCTCTACCGCAAGGACATCCTCGCCAAGGAGGGCGTCCCGCCGCCGCGCACCTGGGCCGAGCTGGAGTACGACGCGAAGACCATCGCGCCGAAGTACGGACTCGACGGCTACGCGGGGCAGTTCCTCCCGTACGAGGGCCTCACCGTCAACGCCGCCGAGGCCGTCTACTCCGCGGGCGGAAGCATCCTCGGCGACGAGGGCGCACGCGTCACCGTCAACTCGGCGGCCGCCCGCGAGGGCATCGGCTTCCTCGCCCGGGGTGTGCGCGAGGGCTGGATCCCGAAGAAGGCGCTGATGTACAAGGAGGAGGAGTCCAAGCAGGCCTTCCAGAACGGCCGTCTGCTCTTCCTCCGCAACTGGCCCTACGCTTACGTCGGCGCCTCCGCCAAGGGCTCCCCGGTCGCCGGCCGGATCGGCGCCGTACCGCTGCCCGGCCCGGACGGGCCCGGCAGGAGCGTCCTCGGCGGCTCCAACCTGGCCGTCAACACGCACGCACAGCACCCCGACTCCGCCGCGCGCCTGCTCGCGTACCTCACCAGTGAGCCCGTCCAGCGCCAGGTCCTCACCCGCGGCGCGCTGCCGCCCGTACGGGCCGCGCTGTACCAGGACCCCGAGCTGATACGGCGGTTCCCGTATCTGCCGACCCTGCGCACGAGCGTCCTGCACGCCGCGCCGCGCCCCAAGAGCCCGCGCTACGACCAGGTCAGCCTGGTGGTGCAGGCGGTCGTGCACGACGCCATGACCGGGCACGAGACCCCGGCCGCGGCGGTGCAGAGGCTGGCGCGGGAGCTGGCGGCCGTCTCCAGTCGCTAGTTACTTGTTAAGTAACGCGGAAGTCTCATCTGACCTCAGAATGCCCCTCTAAGTCCGCTTTTGCCATGCTGACTCAGCAGTAGCTTCCGTTTCTTTCATTGACACCCTCACGACACGCCTACCTAACATGCATGCATGTTGAGTAAGTACCCGCCGCAGGGTCGCTGGTGGCGTGACGCGGTGATCTACCAGGTGTACGTCCGCAGCTTCCTGGACAGCACCGGAGACGGCATCGGCGATCTGGCCGGGGTCCGCGCCGGACTGCCGTATCTGAAGAAGCTGGGCGTCGACGGGATCTGGCTGAGCCCCTTCTATCCGTCCCCGCAGCACGACCACGGCTACGACGTGGCCGACTACTGCGATGTCGACCCGCTCTTCGGCGACCTCGCCGAGTTCGACCTGCTGATGGCGGCCGCCCGGAAGCTCGGCGTCAAGGTGCTGCTGGACGTCGTGCCCAACCACTGCTCCAGCGAGCACCCGTGGTTCCAGGAGGCGCTCGCCTCGGAACCCGGCAGCGCGGCCCGCGCCCGCTTCCACTTCGCCGACGGCCGCGGCGCCGACGGCTGCGAACCGCCCAACAACTGGCACTCCATGTTCGGCGGCCCCGCCTGGACCCGGGTGACCGAGCCGGACGGCCGCCCCGGCCAGTGGTACCTGCACATGTTCGCGCCCGAGCAGCCCGACTGGAACTGGCGCAACCCCGAGACCGGCGCCGAGTTCGACCGGGTCCTGCGCTTCTGGCTCGACCGTGGCATCGACGGCTTCCGCATCGACGTCGCCGCCGGCCTCTACAAGCACCCCGAACTGCCCGACTCCGACGACCCCGAGGCCGACGCCCGCACCCGCGACTCCGTCAACCCGCTCGCCTGGAACCAGCCCGAGGTGCACGACGTGTGGCGGCACTGGCGGGCGGTGTGCGAGGAGTACACGGCACGCGACGGCCGCGAGCGGCTGCTGGTCGGCGAGGTGTCGGTCCCGACCGCACGCGAACACGCGCAGTACGTCCGCCCGGACGAACTCCACCAGGCCTTCTTCTTCGACTTGCTCAGCGCACCCTGGAACGCCGACGCCTTCCGCAAGGTCATCACCGAGGCCATGCAGGACATAGCCGGCACGGGCTCGACGGTCACCTGGGTGCTCAACAACCACGACCAGGTCCGCACCGTCACCCGCTACGGCGAACCCGCGCCGGAGGGCAGCGGCCTGGGCACGGCCCGCGCCCGCGCCGCCGCGCTGCTGATGCTGGCGCTGCCCGGAGCCGCGTACATCTACCAGGGCGAGGAACTGGGCCTGCCCGAGGTCGTCGACCTGCCCGACGACGTGCTCACCGACCCGATCTTCCGCCGCACCGGAAGCCGCGCGCGCATCCGCGACGGCTGCCGGGTACCGCTGCCGTGGTCCGGACAGGCCTCACCCTTCGGCTTCACCTCCGGCGCCGAAAGCGCGCGGCCGTGGCTGCCGCAGCCGTCGTACTTCGCCGAGTACGCCACCGACCGCGCCCTCGCCGACACCCGCTCCTTCTGGCACCTGTACCGCGACGGCCTCCAACTGCGAGCCGCACTGCCCCAGTTGGGCGAGGGATCGCTCGACTGGCTGGACACCCCGCCGGGCGTCCTCGCCTTCACTCGCGGCGACGGCCTCGTCTGCGCCGTCAACTTCGGTACCGCGCCCATGCCCGCACCGGTCTCCGGAACCCCGCTGCTGTCCAGCGGCCCCTGCACGGCAGGGGTGCTGCCCGGTTCGACGGCGGCCTGGTGGATCAACGACCTCTGACCACCACCGCCCCACCACCCCCTGATTGTTCGTCAGTTTCCCACCCCTTGAAGGGACATCAACGATGATGCGACGACGCACGACCCTGCTCACCAGCTGCACCGCCCTTGCCCTCGCGCTCGGCGCCACCGCCTGCGGAGGCGGCGGCCCGGTCTCAGCCGGCGGCGGCGACAAGTCGCTGGGCGGCCAGACCGTCACGGTGGCCGGCGTCTGGACCGGCAGCGAGCAGAAGAACTTCCAGAAGGTCCTCGACGCCTTCAGCGCGAAGACCGGCGCCAAGACGCAGTTCATCTCCACCGGCGACAACGTCTCCACCGTCGTCGGCAGCAAGATCGAAGGCGGCAACGCGCCCGACGTGGTGATGGTCCCGCAGGTGGGTGTGCTTCAGCAGTTCGCCAAGAAGGGCTGGCTCAAGCCGCTGTCTTCCACCACGGAGAAGGCCGTGGACGCGGGCTACGCCCCCGTCTGGAAGAAGTACGGCAGCGTCGACGGCCTCCTCTACGGTCTGTACTTCAAGGCCGCCCACAAGTCGACGGTCTGGTACAGCCCCGAGGCCCTCACCCAGGCCGGCGTCAAGCCGCCGACCACGTACGACGCGATGCTGAAGGCCGGACACACCGTCTCCGACTCCGGCCTCGCCGCCTTCTCCGTCGCCGGGCAGGACGGCTGGACCCTCACCGACTGGTTCGAGAACATCTACCTCTCCCAGGCGGGCCCCGAGAAGTACGACGCCCTGGCCGCCCACAAGCTGAAGTGGACCGACGCCTCGGTGGTCAAGGCGCTCGGCACCCTCGGCAAGCTGTTCAAGGACAGGCAGCTGATAGCCGGCGGCCAGAAGGAGGCCCTCAACACCGACTTCCCGGGCTCGGTGCAGAAGGTGTTCGGACCCAAGCCCGAGGCCGGCATGGTCTACGAGGGCGACTTCGTCGCCGGCGTCGCCCACGACCAGTTCGGCAAGACCATCGGCAAGGACGCGAACTTCTTCCCCTTCCCCGCCGTCGACGGCGGCAAGGCGCCGGTGGTCAGCGGCGGTGACGCGGCCGTCGTCCTCAAGGACGGCAAGAACGCCAGCGCCGGCATGAAGCTTCTGGAGTACCTGGCGACCCCGGAGGCCGCCGCCGTATGGGCCAAGGCCGGCGGCTTCCTGTCCCCGAACAAGAAGCTGTCTCTCGATTCCTACGGCGACGACGTCACCCGTGCCACCGCCAAGTCCCTTGTCTCCGCCGGGGATTCGGTCCGCTTCGACATGTCCGACCAGGCGCCGGCGGCGTTCGGCGGCACGAAGGGCGCGGGCGAGTGGAAGCTGCTCCAGGACTTCCTGAGCGACCCGTCGAACCCGAAGGGCACCGCGGCACAGCTGGAGGCCGCGGCGGCCAAGGCCTACAAGGGCTGACGCGCCATGACCGCGACTCTGGTGAAAGAGACAAGTCCGCCCGCCGTCGCGGGCGTCGAGCGGGCCCGGCGCTCCCGCCGCCGGGCCCGGATCATCGCCCTGCTCTTCGTCTTCCCGGCGCTGCTCCTGCTCGGCGCGCTCGTCGTGTACCCCGTGCTGTTCTCGATCGGCCGCAGTTTCTTCGACGCGTCCGGGACGCGCTTCGTGGGCGGCGAGAACTACACCGAGATGTTCCGGGACCCGGCGACCCTCAAAGCCGTACGGAACACGGCCATCTGGGTCGTCGTGGCGCCTGCGCTGCTGACCGGTCTGGGGTTGATCCTCGCCGTACTGGTCGAGAAGGTCCGCTGGGCGACGGCCTTCAAACTCCTGCTGTTCATGCCGATGGCGGTGTCCTTCCTGGCGGCGGGCATCATCTTCCGGCTCGCCTACGACGAGGACCCGAACAAGGGCGTGCTCAACGCGGCCGTGGTCTCAGTGCACGACGCCTTCAAGGGCACGTCGGAGTACCCGACCGCACGGGCCCGCGTGGGCCAGGGGCTGAAGGCGGGACCGGACGGCTCGTACCGGACGAGCGGGAGCGTGTCATCGGGGCAGTCGGTGACGCTCGGGCTGGTGGGCGTCGCCCCCAAGGACCTGCCGGGCGGTGCCGAGCCCGCGTACGGCGCCGCGCACCGCAAGGCCGCGGCCGACGAGGTGAGCGGGGTCGTCTACCTGGACTTCACCCCCGGCGGGGGCGGGAAGCAGGGCAAGGTCGACCCGCGGGAGAGCGGGCTGCCGGAGATGAAGGTCGAGGCGGTGGGGGACGACGGGACGACGGTCGGGCGTACGACGACCGCGGCTGACGGCTCCTTCCACTTCGCGGGACTGAAGTCCGGCTCGTACACCGTGGAGTTGCCCGCGTCGAACTTCGCGCAGCCGTACCAGGGTGTCTCGTGGCTCGGGCCGCTGCTCGTCACGCCGGCGATCATCGGGGCGTATCTGTGGATCTGGACCGGGTTCGCGATGGTGCTGATCGGTGCCGGGCTCGCGACGCTGCCGCGCGATGCGCTGGAGGCGGCGCGGATGGACGGCGCCAACGAGTGGCAGATCTTCCGGCGGATCACGGTGCCGCTGCTGGCGCCGGTGCTCACGGTCGTCTTCGTGACCCTCGTGATCAACGTGATGAAAGTGTTCGACCTCGTCTACATCATCGCGCCCGGACCGGTGCAGGAGGACGCGACCGTGCTCGCCACCCAGATGTGGCTGGTGTCCTTCGGCGGCGGCAACAACCAGGGGCTGGGGAGTGCGCTGGGCGTGCTGCTCCTGCTTCTCGTGGTCCCTGCCATGGTCTTCAACGTCCGTCGTTTCCGGAGGAGTCAGCGATGAACGCGGTCAGGCGTGGCCTGGGGAACGGGCTGGTGCAGGCTTTCCTGGTGGTGATCGGTCTGGTGTGGCTGACGCCGCTCGCGGGGTTGTTCCTGTCGTCGTTGCGGACCTCGCAGGACTCGGCGAGCAGCGGCTGGTGGACGGTGTTCAGCAGCCCGGGTCAGCTGTCCTTCGACAACTACTCGGCGCTGCTGAAGAACTCCGGGATGACGCAGGCCTTCTGGAACACGGTACTGATCTCCGTGCCGGCGACCGTGCTGGTCGTGGTGCTGGCGGCGCTGGCCGGATATGCCTTCGCCTGGCTGGACTTCCCCGGGCGGGAGGCCGTCTTCCTGGTCGTGGTGGCCCTGTTGGTGGTGCCGGTGCAGATCGGGTTGCTGCCGGTGGCCAAACTCTTCGGTGAGCTCGGGCTGTTCGGGACGATTCCGGGGGTCGTGCTGTTCCATGTGGCGTACGGGCTGCCGTTCGCGGTGTTCCTGCTGAGGAACTACTTCGCCGAGATGCCGAAGGAGATGCTGGAGGCCGCTCGTATGGACGGCGGGAGCGAGTGGCGGATCTTCACGCGGCTGGTGCTGCCGGTGGGGCGGCCGGCGATTGCCTCGCTGGCGATCTTCCAGTTTCTGTGGGTGTGGAACGACATGCTGGTGGCGTTGTTGTTCGCGGACAGTTCATCGCAGCCGTTGACGGTGCAACTTCAGTCGCAGATACGGCAGTTCGGGAGCAACATCGATGTGCTGGCGCCGGGGGCGTTTGTGTCGCTGGTGGTGCCGGTGGTGGTGTTCTTCGCGTTTCAGAAGCACTTTGTGCAGGGGGTTATGGCGGGGTCTGTGAAGTGAGGGGTGCGGCGGAGGGTTTTTCGCCCCCGCCGCCCCTACCCGTCCGGACCCGGGGGCCAGCCCCCGGACCCCCGCTCCTCAAACGCCGGAGGGGCTGGATTTGGCTCAGCCCATCTCAGCCCGTCCGGCGTTTGAGGACGAGGCCGTTCAGGCCGAAAGCGGGGTCTGGGGGCGCAGCCCCCAGGGACGGGAATGGGTAGGGGCGGCGGGGGCGAAAACCGCTTAGGCCGAAGCCGGCGGATACAGCGAGCGGGGCAGCTGTGACGCCGCCGCGCCGTCCAGCAGCCACAGCGTGCGGGAGCGCCCACGAGCCCCCGCCGCAGGCGCCTGCACCTCACCCGCGCCCGACAGGGCGATCGCAGCCGCCTGCGCCTTGTCCTCCCCGGCTGCCAGCAGCCAGACCTCGCGGGCGGCGCGGATGGCCGGCAACGTAAGCGTCACCCGCGTCGGCGGAGGCTTCGGCGCGCCGTGGACACCCACGACCGTGCGGTCCGTCTCCCGGACCGCGGGCAGCTCCGGGAACAGCGACGCCACATGCGTGTCCGGGCCCACGCCCAGCATCAGGACGTCGAAGGTCGGCACGGCACCGTGGTTCTCGGGACCGGCCGCCCGGGCCAGCTCCTGCGCGTACCCCTCCGCCGCCGCCTCGACGTCGGCACCGTAAGGACCGTCCGATGCCGGCATGGCGTGCACCCGCTTCGGATCCAGCGGGACGGAGTCCAGCAGGGCTCCGCGGGCCTGCGTGACATTGCGGTCCGGGTCGCCCTCGGGCAGGAAGCGCTCGTCCCCCCACCACAGGTCGAGGCGGCCCCAGTCGATCGCGTCCCGGGCCGGTGCGGCAGCCAGCGCGGCCAGCAGGCCGTTGCCGTTGCGGCCACCCGTCAGGACCACGGACGCATAGCCCCGGGAGGCCTGTGCGTCCACGATCTTCGTGATGAGACGGGCCGCGGCGGCCTGCGCCATCAGTTCCTTGTCGTGGTGCACGACCAGCTGCGGAGTGCTCACTGCGCCGCCGCCTTCGTCGCCTCGTCCTTCGTCGACTTGTCCTTCGCCCCGTCGTTCACCGACGCCTCCGCCTCCTCCTGCGCTGCGGAAGCTTCCGCAGCAGCTTCGACGGCGGCCGCTTCTCCTTTGGGGGCCACCTCCGGTTCGGCGGCCGCTTCCGGCGCGGGCGCCGAAGGACCCGGCGCGGGCAGCGACGGGTTCAGCCGGTCCACACCGAACCGCAGCGCCGACGCATACGTGTCGTCCGGATCCAGCCGCCGCAGCTCCTCCGCGATCAGCTCGGCCGTCTCACGCCGCTTCAGCGCCACCGCACGGTCCGGCTGGCCCTGGATGGAGAGAGTGGCCAGCGAGCCGTCCGCACGGTCCAGGACTATCTGGCCGGTGTTCGTGGCCATACGGACCGCCGTCAGACCCGGCCCGTTCGACAGCGACCGCTTCACCGGCACGTCCAGCCGGTCCGCCAGCCACATCGCCAGCAGCTCGCAGCTCGGGTTGAACTCCTCGCCCTCCACCTCGACGGCCTCCACCTCGCAGGTGACCTGGTCGAGCGCGGCGGCCAGCATCGAACGCCAGGGCGTGATGCGGGTCCAGGACAGGTCGGTGTCGCCGGGGGTGTAGGTGTCGGCGCGGGACGTCAGCTCCCGTACCGGCTGCTCCGCGGCGTACGTGTCCGTCACCCGGCGCTGGGCGAGTGCGCCCAGGGGGTCGTTCGCCGGGTCGAGGGGCGCGTTCACCGGCCACCAGACCACCACCGGGGCGTCCGGCAGCAGCAGCGGCAGGACCACCGACTGCGCGTGGTCCACGATCTCGCCGTACAGGCGCAGGACGACCGTCTCGCCGGTGCCCGCGTCCGCGCCCACCCGCACCTCGGCGTCCAGCCGGGACTGCGTACGGTCGCGAGGCGAGCGGGAGACACGCTTGATGACCACGAGGGTGCGCGAGGGGTGCTCGTGCGAGGCGTCGTTCGCGGCCTTCAGGGCGTCGTACGCGTTCTCCTCGTCCGTCACGATGACCAGCGTGAGCACCATGCCGACGGCCGGCGTGCCGATGGCACGGCGGCCCTGCACCAGCGCCTTGTTGATCTTGCTGGCCGTGGTGTCCGTGAGGTCTATCTTCATGGCCGGCGCCAGCTCCGTCCGTCTCGCTCGAGCATTTCGTCCGCCTCGACGGGCCCCCACGTGCCGGACGCGTACTGCGCCGGCCTGCCGTTCTGGTCCCAGTACTGCTCGATCGGGTCGAGGATCTGCCAGGACAGCTCGACCTCCTCGGTGCGCGGGAAGAGGTTCGAGTCGCCGAGCAGGACGTCCAGGATCAGACGCTCGTACGCCTCCGGGGAGGACTCGGTGAAGGACTCGCCGTAGGCGAAGTCCATCGACACGTCCCGGATCTCCATCGAGGTGCCCGGCACCTTCGAGCCGAAGCGCACCGTCACGCCCTCGTCCGGCTGGACGCGGATGACGATCGCGTTCTTGCCCAGCTCCTCCGTCGCCGTGTGGTCGAAGGGGGAGTGCGGGGCCCGCTGGAAGACGACGGCGATCTCGGTGACGCGGCGGCCCAGGCGCTTGCCGGTGCGGAGGTAGAACGGCACGCCCGCCCAACGGCGGTTGTCCACCTCCAGCTTGATCGCCGCGTACGTGTCCGTCTTCGACTTGGCGTCGATGCCCTCCTCCTGGAGGTACCCGACCGCCTTCTCCCCGCCCTGCCAGCCCTCCGCGTACTGCCCGCGCACGGTGGCCCGGCCCAGGTCCTTCGGCAGCCGAACGGCCCCGAGCACCTTGGTCTTCTCGGCGGCCAGCGCGTCCGCGTCGAAGGAGGCGGGCTCCTCCATGGCCGTAAGAGCCATCAGCTGGAGGAGGTGGTTCTGGATGACGTCACGGGCGGCGCCGATGCCGTCGTAGTAGCCGGCGCGGCCGCCGATGCCGATGTCCTCGGCCATGGTGATCTGCACATGGTCCACGAAGGACCGGTTCCAGATCGGCTCGAACATCGTGTTGGCGAAGCGCAGCGCCAGGATGTTCTGGACGGTCTCCTTGCCCAGGTAGTGGTCGATGCGGAAGACCTGGTCCGGGGCGAAGACCTCGTGGACGACCTTGTTCAGCTCCTCGGCCGACTTCAGGTCGTGACCGAACGGCTTCTCGATGACCGCGCGGCGCCAGGAGCCGCCTGTCTGGTCGGCGAGACCGTGCTTCTTCAGCTGCTGGATGACGACCGGGAAGGAGCGCGGTGGAACGGAGAGGTAGAAGGCGAAGTTGCCGCCCGTGCCCTGGGCCTTGTCGAGCTCCTCGATGGTGCCGCGCAGCCGCTCGAACGCGTCGTCGTCGTCGAAGGTGCCCTGCACGAAGCGCATCCCCTGGATGAGCTGCTGCCAGACCTCCTCGCGGAACGGCGTACGGGCGTGCGCCTTGACGGCGTCGTGGACCTCGGCCGCGAAGTCCTCGTGCTGCCACTCGCGGCGGGCGAACCCGACCAGCGAGAAGCCCGGCGGCAGCAGACCCCGGTTGGCGAGGTCGTACACGGCGGGCATGAGCTTCTTCCGTGACAAATCGCCCGTGACGCCGAAGATGACCAGGCCCGACGGCCCCGCGATACGCGGGAGCCGTCGGTCTGCAGGGTCACGCAGCGGGTTGCTGCTCGACAAGGTTTCAGCCCTCCGAGGGGGCGAGGCGCTCCAGCTCCGCCTCGGTCGACTTGAGCAGGTCGTTCCAGGACGCCTCGAACTTCTCGACGCCCTCGTCCTCCAGGACCTGGACCACGTCGTCGTACGAGATCCCGAGCTTCTCGACGGCGTCGAGGTCCGCGCGGGCCTGCTCGTACGTACCGGCAACGGCGTTGCCGGTGATCGAACCGTGCTCCTCGGTGGCCTGCAGGGTGGCCTCCGGCATGGTGTTGACCGTGTTCGGCGCGACCAGGTCGTCGACGTAGAGGGTGGGCTTGTACGCCGGGTCCTTGACACCCGTCGACGCCCACAGCGGACGCTGCTTGCGGGCGCCCGCGTTCTCCAGCTTGCTCCAGCGGTCGGAGGAGAAGACCTCCTCGTACGCCTGGTAGGCGAGGCGGGCGTTGGCGACGGCGGACTTGCCGCGCAGCGCCTTGGCGTCGTCGGTGCCCAGGGCGTCGAGCCGCTGGTCGATCTCGGTGTCCACGCGGGACACGAAGAAGGACGCGACCGAGCGGATCAGCGAGAGGTCCAGGCCGCGCTCCTTGGCCTTCTCCAGGCCGGAGAGGTAGGCGTCCATGACCTCGCGGTAGCGCTCCAGCGAGAAGATCAGCGTGACGTTGACGCTGATGCCGAGGCCGATGACCTCGGTGATCGCCGGCAGGCCCGCCTTGGTGGCCGGGATCTTGATGAGCGTGTTCGGACGGTCGACCAGCCAGGCCAGCTGCTTGGCCTCGGCGACCGTCGCCTTGGTGTTGTGCGCCAGACGCGGGTCGACCTCGATCGACACGCGGCCGTCCTGGCCGTCGGTGGCGTCGAAGACCGGGCGCAGGATGTCGGCGGCGTCGCGGACGTCCGCCGTGGTGATCATGCGGACGGCCTCTTCGACGGTGACCTTGCGGGCGGCGAGGTCCTCGAGCTGCTGCTCGTAACCGTCGCCCGACGAGATCGCCTTCTGGAAGATCGTCGGGTTGGTGGTGACGCCCACGACGTGCTGCTGGTCGATCAGCTCGGCGAGGTTGCCGGACGTGATCCGCTTGCGCGACAGGTCGTCCAGCCAGATCGCGACGCCTTCTTCGGAGAGGCGCTGGAGTGCGTCTGTCATGGAATTACATCTCCTACGTGTCGTATGTGAGCGTCAGCGCTGGGCGGCGGTGAGGGATTCCCGCGCCTTGGCGGCCACGTTCTCCGCAGTGAAGCCGAACTCGCGGAAGAGGACCTTGCCGTCGGCCGAAGCACCGAAGTGCTCCAGGGAAACGATGCGGCCGGCGTCCCCGACGTACTTGTGCCAGGTGAGACCGATACCCGCCTCGACCGCGACCCGCGCCTTCACCTGCGGCGGCAGAACGCTGTCCCGGTACCCCTGGTCCTGCTCCTCGAACCACTCCACAGACGGCATGGACACGACCCGGGTCGGCACCCCGTCGGCCTGGAGCTGCTCGCGCGCCTCGACGGCGACGTGCACCTCGGAACCGGTGGCGATCAGGATGACCTGCGCCTCGCCGCCTTCGGCCTCGAACAGGACGTAACCGCCCTTGGCCGCGTCCTCGTTGGGCTCGTACACCGGCACGCCCTGACGGGTCAGCGCCAGGCCGTGCGGGGCGCCCTTGCCGAAGACCTTGGTGTAGCGCTTGAGGATCTCGCGCCACGCGATCGCGGTCTCGTTGGCGTCGGCCGGGCGGACCACGTTCAGACCCGGGATCGCGCGCAGCGAGGCCAGGTGCTCGATCGGCTGGTGCGTCGGGCCGTCCTCGCCGAGACCGATGGAGTCGTGCGTCCACACGTACGTCACCGGCAGGTGCATCAGCGCCGACAGCCGCACCGCGTTGCGCATGTAGTCGGAGAAGACCAGGAACGTACCGCCGTAGATACGGGTGTGGCCGTGCAGCGCGATGCCGTTCATCTCCGCGGCCATGGAGTGCTCGCGGATGCCGTAGTGGATCGTGCGGCCGTACGGGTTCGCCTCCGGCAGCGGGTTGTCCGCCGGCAGGAACGAACTGGTCTTGTCGATGGTGGTGTTGTTCGAGCCGGCCAGGTCGGCGGAGCCGCCCCACAGCTCGGGGATCACGGCGCCGAGCGCCTGCAGCACCTTGCCGGACGCGGCACGCGTGGCGATGCCCTTGCCCGGCTCGAAGACCGGGACCTTCTCCTCCCAGCCGGCGGGCAGCTCGCCCGCGTTGATGCGGTCGAACTCCGCGGCGCGCTCGGGGTTGTTCTGCCGCCACAGCTGGAACGACTTCTCCCACTCGGCCTTCGCCTCGCGGCCCCGCTCCAGCGCCTGGCGGGTGTGCTTGATGACGTCGTCCAAGACCTCGAAGGACTGCTCCGGGTCGAAGCCCAGGACGCGCTTGGTGGCCGCGACCTCGTCGTCGCCGAGCGCCGAGCCGTGCGCGGCCTCGGTGTTCTGCGCGTTCGGGGCGGGCCAGGCGATGATCGAGCGCATCGCAATGAAGGACGGCTTGTCCGTCACCTGCTTCGCGGCCTCGATCGCGTTGTAGATCGCGTGCGGGTCGAGGTCGCCGTCGGGCTTCGGGGCGATGCGCTGCACATGCCAGCCGTAGGCCTCGTACCGCTTGACGGTGTCCTCGGAGACGGCGGTCTCGGTGTCGCCCTCGATCGAGATGTGGTTGTCGTCCCACAGCAGGATCAGGTTGCCCAGCTTCTGGTGGCCGGCCAGCGAGGACGCCTCGGCGGAGATGCCCTCCTGGAGGCAGCCGTCACCGGCGATCGCGTAGACGAAGTGGTCGAAGGGAGACTCGCCCTGCGGGGTCTCCGGGTCGAACAGGCCGCGCTCGTAGCGGGCGGCCATCGCCATGCCCACGGCGTTGGCGACACCCTGGCCCAGCGGGCCGGTCGTCGTCTCGACGCCCTTGGTGTGGCCGTACTCCGGGTGACCAGGGGTCTTCGAACCCCACGTCCTGAAGGCCTTCAGGTCGTCCAGCTCCAGGCCGAAGCCGGCCAGGTAGAGCTGTGTGTAGAGGGTCAGGGACGAGTGACCGGCGGACAGCACGAAGCGGTCGCGGGCAACCCAGTCCGGGTCGGCCGGGTCATGCCGCATCACCTTCTGGAAGAGGGTGTAGGCGGCGGGCGCCAGGCTCATCGCCGTACCCGGATGGCCGTTACCGACCTTCTGTACGGCGTCGGCGGCCAGGACGCGGGCGGTGTCCACGGCCCGCTGGTCCAACTCGGTCCACTCGAGGTCTGTGGTGGTCGGCTTGGTGCTCACCCTGGGTCAGGGCTCCTCTCCACATGTCACGCATGTCGAATGCCGGCGCACTGGACGCCCACCGGCCGCTGTCGAGCCTACCCCCGTGAGAACGCGCATTTTTTCGAGTCATTCCAGACTGCCGGGCCCACGGGGGATCCGCCTCCCGACTGGGCAGATCGCATTCGGCAACTGAATACGGAGCGGCTCATCCGAGTGCTCAATCGAGCTCTCGATCGAGCTTCTGTACGACCCCTCCCAACACGACCCCACCCCCGCGAAGGTCGGGGTATGGGCAACGTCTACAGTGGCGTGGTACGCGCGAGCCTTTACCGGGACTTCACAGGGATGGGGCTTGCTGGGATGTCTCTGTAGGGGTGTGCGTGACGGCCGTCGAATCCCGTCCAGCCGGGGTGCTGGGGGAGAGCAGGAGCTCGAGTCACCGGCCGTTCGGGGCCCGTGTCAAGGCGTTCGTGGCGCTCACCAAGCCGCGGATCATCGAGCTGCTGCTCATCACCACCGTTCCGGTGATGTTCCTGGCCCAGCAGGGTGTGCCGGACCTGACGCTGGTGCTGCTCACCTGCGTCGGCGGCTACCTCTCGGCGGGCGGCGCCAACGCGCTGAACATGTACATCGACCGTGACATCGACGCCCTCATGGACCGCACCTCGCAGCGCCCGCTGGTCACCGGCATGGTCAGCCCGCGCGAGTGCCTCGTCTTCGGCATCACCCTCGCGGTCGTCTCGACGCTCTTGTTCGGCTTCACCGTCAACTGGCTGAGCGCCTGGCTCTCCCTCGGCGCACTCCTCTTCTACGTCGTCGTCTACACGATGATCCTCAAGCGCCGTACTTCGCAGAACATCGTGTGGGGCGGCATCGCCGGCTGCCTCCCGGTCCTCATCGGCTGGTCGTCCGTCACCAACTCCATGTCGTGGGCGCCGGTCATCCTCTTCCTCGTCATGTTCTTCTGGACGCCGCCGCACTACTGGCCGCTGTCCATGAAGGTCAAGGAGGACTACGCGCGCGTGGGCGTGCCGATGCTGCCGGTCGTCGCCTCCAACAAGGTGGTCGCCAAGCAGATCGTGATCTACAGCTGGGTGATGGTCGCCGTCTCGCTGCTGCTGACGCCGCTCGGCTACACGGGCTGGTTCTACACGCTCGTGGCCCTGCTGGCCGGCGGCTTCTGGCTGTGGGAGGCGCACGGCCTGCAGAACCGTGCCAAGGCGGAGGTGACGGGCGCGAAGCTGAAGGAGATGCGCCTGTTCCACTGGTCCATCACCTATGTGTCGCTCCTGTTCGTGGCGGTCGCGGTGGACCCGTTCCTGCGCTAGTCCTTCTGTTTCTCCGTACGTCCTCTTTCTCTGTACGTCGTCCCGGGCGGGGCGCGTGGTCAAGGCCACGCACCCCGCCCGTCGCCGTTTGATCTACTCGTCGGTAGCATCCTGGCCATGGCAGAGACTCAGCAGGTTGACCCGAAGGCCGAGCGCAAGGTGGCGCGGCTCGCCAAGCAGATCGGCGCCTTCTCCAAGGCGCACGGCGGGGCCGAGGGCCAGGTGGCCTACATCGGCGAGCGCGGTGCGCGCATCGTCCTCGTCGGCGAGGACGGCGGCTGGGGCGACCTGGTGGCGCCCTCGTACGAGCTGGCCGAGAAGGCCGTGGAGAAGGCCGGCATCACCGTCCACGAGGACTTCGACGGCGAGTTCGCGGCCAAGGTGAAGACGGGCCGGTACGAGTGGACGCGCATGGCCGGGATTCAGGTGGGCGGTCCGAGCAACACCTAGTGCTGGGTTCACCCGTTAGGCCCTGTGACAACAAGGCCAGCACACGGGGAGTCCGGATGATCGAAACGCCGTCCCTCGTGGACCAGTACTGCCATGGCGTACTGAGGACGGAGCTGGGCCTCGGCACCTTCGAGGCCCAGCTGTCCCGCACCGAGGGCCCGCCCGCCGCCGGCACGACCCTCTTCGACACCCAGACCGGTTTCGCCGTACGCCGCTGGTGCCCTCCGCTGCTCGGCCTGGAACCGCACTGTGCGCCCGCCCGCTATCTCGCCCGCCGTCGTGAACTGGGCGTACTGGAAACGGGCCGCAGGCTGCTGCGCGGCAGCGGCATCACGACGTATCTGGTCGACACGGGGATGCCCGGTGATCTGACCGGCCCCGCCGAGCTGGCGTCCGCCGGGGCCGCCGAGGCCCGTGAGATCGTCCGCCTGGAGTTACTGGCCGAACAGGTCGCCGACACCTCCGGCACCGTGGAGTCCTTCCTCGCCAACCTCGCCGAGTCGGTGCACGCCGCGGCCGCGAACGCCGTGGCCTTCACCTCGGTCGCGGGCCTACGACACGGTCTGGCACTCGCGCCCGAGCCGCCCGGGCCGGGGGAGGTGCGCGGCGCCGCCGGCCGGTGGCTGGCCGGCCGCCGGGTGGGCGGCGAGCTGACCGACGCCGTACTCCTACGGCATGTGCTGTGGATCGCCGTCGCCTCCGGCCTGCCGCTCCAGCTCCACGCGGGCCTCGGTGAAGCGGGCCGGCGCATCGACCGCACCGACCCGGTGCTGCTCACCGACTTCGTCCGCGCGACGGCAGGGTTGGGCACCGACCTGGTCCTGCTGCACGGCTACCCCTACCACCGCCACGCCGCCCACCTGGCCGGCGTCTTCCCGCACGTCTACGCCGACTCGGGCGCAGCCCTGGTCCGCACCGGTGCCCGCGCCGCAACCGTCCTCGCCGAGATCCTTGAACTGGCCCCCTTCGGCAAGATCCTCTTCTCCAGCGGGGCTCACGGCCTGCCCGAACTGCACGTCGTGGGGGCGCGACTGTTCCGGGAGGCCCTGGGGCGAGTGCTGGGCGGCTGGGTCGCCGAGGGGGCGTGGTCGCTGGGGGACGCGCAGCGGGTGGCCGGGATGGTGGCGTCCGGGAACGCGCGCAGGGTGTACGGCCTGGACTGAGCCGTACCGGAATGCGGCCCTGAGCGGGCCGGACGAAGTCCGCCGCCCGCGGCGGAGCCGCCTACCGACTCGGCGGTAGCGCTCTGAAGGGGCGCGGGGCCGTGACATCGGCGGCTCCGCCACGGTACGCGACCAGCCACGACGGTGCCGCAGACGACCGGCGGCAGGTCCCCGCACTTCTCCCAGCGCAGCGCTTACGCGCGCGTGCCCACCGTCACCTCGGCCGAAGGGCCGGGCAGGTCGGCAACAGCCTCCGGCCGCTCCCGCAGGGCCAGCAGTACCCGCAGCACCCAGATCCAGATCAGGCCGGAGCCGAGCATGTGCAGACCGACGAGGATCTCGGGCAGGTGCGTGAAGTACTGGACGTAGCCGATGACGCCCTGCGCGAGCAGGACCAGGAACAGTTCGCGGGTGCGGGCCAGCGGGTCCTTGGGGGCGTCGACCGCCTTGAGGACGAACCACAGGGCGAAGGTCAGCGTGACCACGATCCACGCGAGCACCGCGTGCAGCTTGGCGACCGTCTCCCAGTCGATCGGGATCCGCTCGACCTCCGTGGAGTCACCCGCGTGCGGTCCCGCCCCGGTGACCACCGTGCCCACCGCGATCAGCAGCACGGTGGCGAGGACCAGGAACCACACCATCTGCTGCACCGGCTTGCCGACCAGCGGACGGGGCGCCCCGTCGCCCTCGCGGGTGCGCTGCCACATCACGACGGCGACCGCGATCAGCGCGGAGGCGAGCAGGAAGTGGGCCGCGACCGTGTACGGGTTGAGGCCGACCAGGACCACGATGCCGCCGAGCACCGCATTGCCCATGACCAGCCAGAACTGCGCCCAGCCCAGGCGGGTCAGGCTGCGGCGGTGCGGCTTCTCGGAGCGCGCCGCGACGATCGCCCAGCCGATGGCGGCGCACAGGACATACGTCAGCATGCGGTTGCCGAACTCGATGGCGCTGTGGAAGTTCATCTCGCCCGTCGGCGCGAGCGAGTTCGCGGTGCACTTGGGCCAGGTCGGGCAGCCGAGCCCGGAGCCGGTCAGCCGCACCGCACCGCCGGTGACCACGATGACCACCGACATGACGAGCGCGGAGAGAGCCGACCGCTGGACCGTCCGGGGCGCGGGGGTCCAGCGTGCGGCGATGAAGGAGAGCGGGTTGCGCAGGGCCGCCACGGCGTCGGCGCGGGTCACGTTTGGCACGCGTTCCATCGTAGGGGGCTGCTTGTGCACGCTTTCACGAGGGTCCATGACGCGCCCGTCCTCCGGACTGCTCCCAGCTGCGCCCGGCTACTCCCAGCGGAAGAACTTCCCGGCCACCGCCAGCCCGACGACCGCCCACACCCCCAGAATCCCCAGGTCCCCCCAGGGCATTCCGGCTCCGTGCTGCAGTACGTCCCGCAGCCCGTCCGACAGGGCCGAGATGGGCAGCAGCCCCAGCACGTCCTGCGCCCCCTGCGGGAACTTGTCCATCGGCACGATCACGCCACCGCCCACGAGCAGCAGCAGGAAGACCAGGTTGGCGGCGGCCAGGGTCGCCTCGGCCTTCAGCGTGCCCGCCATGAGGAGACCGAGGCCCGAGAAGGCCGCCGTGCCCAGGATGAGCAGGAGCAGGACGGCTGCCGGGTTGCCGTGCGGGGACCAGCCCAGCGTGAAGGCGATCACCGTCAGGAGGATCACCTGAAGGATCTCCGTGACCAGTACCGACGCCGTTTTCGCCGTCATCAGGCCCCAGCGGGGGAGCGGCGAGGAGGCCAAGCGCTTCAGGACGCCGTAGCGGCGCTCGAAGCCCGTGGCGATCGCCTGGCCGGTGAACGCCGTCGACATCACGGCGAGCGCCAGGATGCCGGGGGCGAGGAAGTCGACGGCCTTGCCCGCGCCTGTGTCGACGATGTCCACGGAGCTGAACAGGACCAGCAGGAGGGTCGGGATCACGACCGTCAGGAGGAGCTGTTCGCCGTTGCGCAGCAGCATCCTCGTCTCGAGCGCGGCCTGGGCCGCGATCATGCGGGGGAGAGGGGCCGCGCCGGGCTTCGGCGCGTACGTACCGGTGGCCGTGGTCACGAGCGCAGCTCCTTGCCGGTGAGCTCCAGAAACACGTCTTCGAGGGTGTGCCGTTCGACCGAGATCCTGTCCGGCATCACCCCGTGCTGCGCGCACCAGGACGCCACCGTCGCCAGCAGCTGGGGGTCGACCTTGCCGACGACCCGGTACGAGCCCGGGGTCAGCTCCGCCGCCGAGCAGTCCGCGGGGAGCGCCTTCAGCAGGGAACCCACGTCCAGGCCGGGGCGGCCGGTGAAGCGGAGCGTGTTCTCGGCGCCACCGCGGCACAGCTCCTCCGGGGAGCCCTGGGCGATGACCCGGCCGGCGTCGATGATCGCGACGTCGTCGGCGAGCTGCTCGGCCTCGTCCATGTAGTGCGTGGTGAGGATGACCGAGACGCCGTCGGCGCGCAGGTCGCGGACCAGGTCCCAGGTGGCGTGCCGGGCCTGCGGGTCGAGGCCGGCGGTCGGTTCGTCCAGGAACACCAGTTCCGGGCGGCCGACGACGGCCATCGCGAGCGCGAGCCGCTGCTGCTGGCCGCCGGAGAGACGGCGGTACGTCGTACGGCCGCAGGAGCCGAGGCCGAGCCGCTCCATCAGGGCGTCCACGTCCAGCGGGTCGGCGTGCAGTTTCGCCACGTGCCGCAGCATCTCGTCCGCCCGCGCGCCCGAGTAGACGCCGCCGGACTGCAGCATCACGCCGATGCGCGGATGCAGTTGACGCGCCTGCCGCACAGGGTCGAGCCCCAGGACGCGCACGGTGCCGGAGTCCGGTCTGCGGTATCCCTCGCAGGTCTCGACGGTCGTGGTCTTGCCCGCGCCGTTCGGGCCGAGTACGGCGGTCACGCCCGCCTGGGCCACCAGGTCGAGGCCGTCCACAGCGGTTTTGGTGCCGTACCGCTTCACCAGGGCCTGAACCTGGACCACGGGCTCACTTCGCATGGGCCAGAGTCTAGGTACGGGGTCCGCGGCCCGGACGGGCGGGTGCAGGATCTCCACTCCCGGGGAGTGCGGGGATCTCTTCCTCCCGGGACCGGTGCAGCGCCAGCCACCGCTCCGCGTACGCCACCGCATCCGCCACGGGGAACAGCCGGACGTCGGCGGCGCCCGCCTTCCCGCGTACGACGGCACGGTCCCGCTCGAAGTCGTGTCCCAGCTCGTCGAACCGCTCGGAGGTGATCGACACCTCCGTCACCGTCTCCCAGCCGCCACCGGGCGCGGGGCGCCCCACCGTGACGAGCGGCGACGGTATCCGGTACTCGGCGAGGTGGAAGCTGGTGCACGAGCCGTACCCGGCGCCGAGCAGGAGCACCCTGGCGCCAAGCTCTTCCAGCCGCGCGAGCGGGCTTCGCTCGCCGAGCCGGCAGTCGGTCGCGTGGTCGTCGAGGATCTGCGCCGCGCGCGGGCCGAGTGCTGCGAAGGACGTCTGCGGGTGCGCGCTGCGCCGGGCGCCCGGCCAGGTACGCACGGTCTCCGGGATCACGCCGACCCCGCGCGAGGGTGTGATCAGTGGATCGTAGGCGGGCATGGTGGCCCGTATCCGCTCCCACCACTCCTCGGGAACCGGCGGGTTCGCCCACAGCGCCGGGTCAGAGAGGTCGCCGGTCTGGGTCGGGACGACCAAGGTGCCTTCCGGACCGAGCGCGTCGAGCAGCCCTTGGACGACTGCGACGGCCCCTCCGCAGACCCAGCCCAGCGAGCGGAGCGAGGAGTGCACGAGGAGGATCTCGCCGGACTCGACGCCCAGTGCTCCCAGCTGTGCGGCGAGTGTGTCGCGGGTGACAAGAGGGCCGGTGGGAGGGGGTGTCGACATGGTTGGGGAGTGTCCCGGAAGGGGGCTCCGGGCGCCACCGAATTGGCCCGGCTCTGATCGATCAAAGATCGTTTCCGCAGGTCAGGTTAGGTGTGCCTAAGTGACGCAGGGCACCGTCCAGCAGCCGGGACGCGGGTTGCCCGGCCCTGAGGAATTACGCAACAATGGCGTTGTGAAAAACGTCGGCGAGGCTCTGGAGACCCCTACGGGGACCCAGCAGGACGAGCACGCGACCGGTGAGCGCTCCACGCGCAACCGGGTCGCGCGGTCGATCCTGGACCACGGGCCGTCGACCGTCACCGAGCTGGCCGGGCGACTGGGGCTCACCCCCGCGGCCGTACGACGGCATCTGGACGCGCTGGTCGCGGACGACGTCGTCGAGGCGCGGGAGCAGCGGGTGTACGGCGCGCGCACGCGCGGCCGTCCCGCCAAGGTCTTCGCGCTCACCGACTGCGGCCGCGACGCCTTCGACCAGTCCTACGACAAGCTCGCCGCGGACGCCCTGCGCTGGATCCAGGAGCGCTTCGGCGGGGACGAGGCAGTGGTGGCCTTCGCGCGTGCGAGGATCGCGGAGCAGGCCGCCGCCTACCGCGCGGCGATAGAGGCCGCCGCCCCCGAGCAGCGCACCGAAGCCCTGGCCAAGGCCCTGAGCGCGGACGGGTACGCTGCTACGGCGCGCAGCGCCCCCCTCCCGCAAAAAGGTGAGCAGCTCTGCCAGCACCACTGCCCGGTGGCCCATGTCGCGGAGAAGTTCCCGCAGCTGTGCGAGGCGGAGACCGAGATCTTCTCCCAGCTGCTCGGCACACACGTCCAGCGGCTGGCGACCATCGCGCACGGCGACGGCGTCTGCACGACGTTCATCCCAAAGATTTCCAAGACCACTGACAACGCAACCGCAAGCACGGCCGGGAGGAACCCCGCATGACTCTCCCCACGGAGACTGCCCACCCTGAGCTCGAGGGCCTGGGCAACTACGAATACGGCTGGGCCGACTCCGACGAGGCCGGTGCCTCTGCCAAGCGCGGTCTCAGCGAGGACGTCGTCCGGGACATCTCCGCCAAGAAGAACGAGCCGGAGTGGATGACCAAGCTCCGTCTCAAGGGCCTGCGCCTGTTCGAGAAGAAGCCCATGCCGAACTGGGGCTCCGACCTCTCCGGCATCGACTTCGACAACATCAAGTACTTCGTGCGCTCCACGGAGAAGCAGGCGGAGTCCTGGGAGGACCTGCCCGAGGACATCAAGAACACGTACGACAAGCTCGGCATCCCCGAGGCGGAGAAGCAGCGCCTCGTCGCCGGTGTCGCGGCCCAGTACGAGTCCGAGGTCGTCTACCACCAGATCCGCGAGGACCTGGAGGAGCAGGGCGTCATCTTCCTGGACACCGACACCGCCCTGAAGGAGCACCCCGAGCTCTTCAAGGAGTACTTCGGCACGGTCATCCCGGTCGGCGACAACAAGTTCGCGTCGCTGAACACCGCCGTGTGGTCCGGCGGCTCCTTCATCTACGTGCCGAAGGGCGTGCACGTGGAGATCCCGCTCCAGGCCTACTTCCGCATCAACACGGAGAACATGGGCCAGTTCGAGCGGACGCTGATCATCGTCGACGAGGACGCCTACGTCCACTACGTCGAGGGTTGTACGGCCCCGATCTACAAGTCGGACTCCCTGCACTCCGCGGTCGTCGAGATCATCGTCAAGAAGGGCGCCCGCTGCCGTTACACGACCATCCAGAACTGGTCGAACAACGTCTACAACCTGGTCACCAAGCGCGCCGTGGCGTACGAGGGCGCGACCATGGAGTGGATCGACGGCAACATCGGCTCCAAGGTGACGATGAAGTACCCGGCCGTCTACCTGATGGGCGAGCACGCCAAGGGCGAGACCCTGTCCATCGCCTTCGCGGGCGAGGGCCAGCACCAGGACGCCGGCTCCAAGATGGTCCACATGGCGCCGAACACCTCCTCCAACATCGTCTCCAAGTCGGTGGCGCGCGGCGGCGGTCGTACCTCCTACCGCGGTCTCGTGGAGATCGGCGAGGGCGCCCACGGCTCCAAGTCGAACGTGCTGTGCGACGCGCTGCTCGTCGACACCATCTCCCGCTCCGACACGTACCCCTACGTGGACGTCCGCGAGGACGACGTGTCCATGGGCCACGAGGCGACCGTCTCCAAGGTCTCCGAGGACCAGCTCTTCTACCTGATGAGCCGCGGCCTCAGCGAGTTCGAGGCGATGGCCATGATCGTGCGCGGCTTCGTCGAGCCCATCGCGAAGGAGCTGCCCATGGAGTACGCCCTCGAGCTCAACCGGCTGATCGAGCTGCAGATGGAAGGTGCGGTCGGTTAAGACCCGCACCCGACAGCAGCCAGCAATTTCTGACGTAGGAAGAGAGCAGACCGACAGCCATGGCTGAGGCTCAGAACATCCCCGTGGGGTCCACCACCGCGGGCCAGATCGCGGTGGCCGCCGAATCGACCGTCGCCACGCGCATGAGCGCGCCCCCGTCCTTCGACGTGCAGGACTTCCCGGTCCCGCACGGCCGCGAGGAGGAGTGGCGGTTCACCCCGCTGGAGCGCCTGCGCGGGCTGCACGACGGCACCGCCGTCGCGACCGGTGACGGCGTGAAGGTCGACGTGCAGGCCCCCGAGGGCGTGACCGTGGAGACCGTCGGCCGTGACGACGCCCGGATCGGCAAGGCCGGCACCCCGGTGGACCGCATCGCCGCCCAGGCGTACTCGGCGTTCGAGAAGGCCGGCGTGGTCACCGTCCCCAAGGAGACGGTCCTCACCGAGCCGATCCGCATCGCCGTGCACGGCGAGGGCGGGGTCGCCTACGGCCACCAGGTGATCGAGCTGGGCGCCTTCGCCGAGGCCGTCGTCGTCATCGACCACACCGGTGACGCCGTGCTCGCCGCCAACGTCGACTACATCCTGGGCGACGGCGCCAAGCTCACCGTCGTCTCCGTCCAGGACTGGGACGACAAGGCCGTGCACGTCGGCCAGCACAACGCGCTGATCGGCCGGGACGCCACCTTCAAGTCGTTCGTGGTCACCTTCGGCGGCGACCTCGTACGCCTGCACCCGCGCGTTGCCTACGCCGGGACCGGCGGCGAGGCCGAGCTCTTCGGCCTGTACTTCACGGACGCCGGCCAGCACCAGGAGCACCGACTCCTGGTCGACCACAACACCCCGCACTGCAAGTCGAACGTCGCCTACAAGGGCGCCCTGCAGGGCGACAACGCCCACGCCGTGTGGATCGGCGACGTGCTCATCGAGGCCAAGGCCGAGGGCACGGACACGTACGAGATGAACCGGAACCTCGTCCTGACGGACGGCGCCCGGGTCGACTCCGTGCCGAACCTCGAGATCGAGACCGGCGAGATCGTCGGCGCGGGGCATGCGAGTGCCACCGGCCGTTTCGACGACGAGCAGCTCTTCTACCTCATGGCCCGCGGCATCCCGGCCGACGAGGCCCGCCGCCTGGTGGTCCGCGGCTTCTTCGCCGAGCTGGTCCAGCAGATCGGCGTCGACGACATCCAGGCGCGGCTGCTCGAGAAGATCGACGAGGAGCTGGAGGCCACGGTCTGATGACCTTCGTACGCGCCTGCGGGCTGAGCGAGCTGGAGGAGGACACCCCGAAGCGGGTGGAACTCGACGGCACGCCCATCTCGGTCGTGCAGACCGAGGGCGAAGTGTTCGCGATCCACGACATCTGCTCGCACGCGAACGTCTCGCTCTCCGAGGGCGAGGTGGAGGACTGCCAGATCGAGTGCTGGCTGCACGGCTCCAGCTTCGACCTGCGCACCGGCAAGCCGTCCGGCCTCCCCGCGACGCGCCCCGTCCCCGTATACCCCGTAAAGATCGAAGGGGACGACGTTCTCGTCTCCCTCAACCAGGAGTCCTGAGGCACCCATGGCAACGCTTGAAATCCGCGACCTGCACGTCACCGTCGAGGCCGACAACGCCACGAAGGAGATCCTCAAGGGCGTCGACCTGACCGTGAAGCAGGGCGAGACGCACGCCATCATGGGCCCCAACGGCTCCGGCAAGTCGACCCTCGCCTACTCCCTCGCGGGCCACCCCAAGTACACGATCACCGGCGGCACCGTCACCCTCGACGGCGAGGACGTCCTGGAGATGTCCGTCGACGAGCGCGCGCGTGCGGGCCTGTTCCTCGCGATGCAGTACCCGGTCGAGGTTCCCGGCGTCTCCGTGTCGAACTTCCTCCGTACGTCCGCCACGGCCATCCGCGGCGAGGCCCCCAAGCTGCGTACCTGGGTGAAGGAGGTCAAGGAGACCATGGAGCGCCTCTCCATGGACCCGTCCTTCGCCGAGCGCAACGTCAACGAGGGCTTCTCCGGCGGTGAGAAGAAGCGCCACGAGATCCTCCAGCTGGAACTGCTCAAGCCGAAGATCGCGATCCTCGACGAGACCGACTCCGGCCTCGACGTCGACGCCCTTCGCGTCGTCTCCGAGGGCGTCAACCGCGTCCGCGAGACCGGCGAGGTCGGCACCCTGCTGATCACGCACTACACGCGCATCCTGCGCTACATCAAGCCCGACTACGTCCACGTCTTCTCCGGCGGTCGCATCGTCGAGTCCGGCGGCGCCGAGCTCGCCGACAAGCTGGAGGACGAGGGCTACGAGGCATACACGAAGGGTGGCGCATCCGCGTGACACTGCTGCCGGGCCTCCTCGACACTGAGGCGATCCGCAAGGACTTCCCCATCCTGGACCGCCAGGTCCACGACGGGCAGAAGCTCGTGTACCTGGACAACGCGGCGACCTCGCAGAAGCCGCGCCAGGTGCTGGACGCCCTGAACGAGTACTACGAGCGCTACAACGCCAACGTCCACCGCGGTGTGCATGTGCTCGCCGAGGAGGCCACGGCGCTGTACGAGGGCGCGCGGGACAAGGTCGCGTCGTTCATCAACGCGCCCAGCCGCGACGAGGTGATCTTCACCAAGAACGCCTCTGAGTCGCTCAACCTCGTGGCGAACATGCTGGGTTGGGCCGACGAGCCCTACCGCGTGGACCACGAGACCGAGATCGTCATCACGGAGATGGAGCACCACTCCAACATCGTGCCGTGGCAGCTGCTCTCGCAGCGCACGGGCGCGAAGCTGAAGTGGTTCGGCCTGACCGACGACGGCCGTCTCGACCTGTCGAACATCGACGAGGTCATCACGGAGAAGACGAAGATCGTCTCCTTCGTGCTGGTGTCGAACATCCTCGGCACGGTCAACCCGGTCGAGGCGATAGTCCGCCGTGCCCAGGAGGTCGGTGCGCTGGTCTGCATCGACGCCTCGCAGGCCGCCCCGCACATGCCGCTGGACGTGCAGTCGCTGCAGGCCGACTTCGTGGCCTTCACCGGCCACAAGATGTGCGGTCCGACCGGCATCGGCGTGCTCTGGGGCCGCCAGGAGCTGCTGGAGGACCTGCCTCCCTTCCTGGGCGGCGGCGAGATGATCGAGACGGTGTCGATGCACTCCTCGACGTACGCCCCGGCGCCCCACAAGTTCGAGGCGGGTACGCCTCCGATCGCCCAGGCGGTCGGCCTCGGTGCGGCGATCGACTACCTCCAGTCGATCGGCATGGACAAGATCCTGGCCCATGAGCACGCGCTGACGGAGTACGCGGTGAAGAAGCTGGGCGAGGTCCCGGACCTGCGGATCATCGGCCCGACCACGGCCGAGGACCGCGGCGCGGCGATCTCCTTCACGCTCGGCGACATCCACCCGCACGACGTGGGCCAGGTCCTCGACGAGCAGGGCATCGCGGTCCGCGTCGGCCACCACTGCGCGCGGCCCGTCTGCCTCCGCTACGGAATTCCTGCGACCACGCGAGCGTCGTTCTATCTGTACTCCACGCCGGCCGAGATCGATGCTCTGGTCGACGGACTGGAGCACGTACGGAACTTCTTCGGCTGAAGGGCGTGCTGAAACCGTGAAGTTGGACTCGATGTACCAGGAAGTCATCCTGGACCACTACAAGAACCCGCACGGGCGTGGTCTTCGGGATGGCGACGCCGAGGTGCACCACGTGAACCCGACGTGCGGCGACGAGATCACCCTGCGCGTGAAGTACGACGGCACGAAGATCGAGGACGTCTCGTACGAGGGCCAGGGCTGCTCGATCAGCCAGGCCTCGGCCTCCGTCCTGAACGAACTGCTGGTCGGCAAGGACCTGGCGGACGCCCAGAAGATCCAGGAGACCTTCCTGGAGCTGATGCAGTCCAAGGGCCGGATCGAGCCGGACGACGCGATGGAGGAGGTGCTGGAGGACGCGGTCGCGTTCGCCGGCGTCTCCAAGTACCCGGCCCGGGTCAAGTGCGCCCTCCTCAGCTGGATGGCGTGGAAGGACGCGACGGCCCAGGCCCTGGGCGGAGCCGACGCCGAAAGGAAGACGGCATGAGCGAGACCGTTGAGACGAAGCCGGCCTCGGAGGAAGAGGTCCGTGAGGCGCTGTACGACGTCGTCGACCCCGAGCTGGGCATCGACGTCGTCAACCTCGGCCTGATCTACGGCATCCACATCGACGACGCGAACATCGCGACGCTCGACATGACCCTGACGTCGGCGGCCTGCCCGCTGACGGATGTCATCGAGGACCAGGCCAAGTCCGCCACGGACGGCCTCGTCAGCGAACTGCGCATCAACTGGGTGTGGATGCCGCCGTGGGGCCCCGACAAGATCACGGACGACGGGCGGGAGCAGCTCCGGGCGCTCGGGTTCAACGTCTGAGGTCCACCCACCGGTTGAAGGCAACGGCGACGTCCTGAGGGCGTCGCCGTTGCCGTGTTTTCAGGCCAGTCCGGCCACGAACCGGAACGCCGAATCCGCCAGATACAGCGAGCTGTTCTGGAACGGATCCAGCTTCAGCCGGAAGTTCTGATGCCGCAGGAAGCGGCCCGGGTAGTTCACCGACTCCAGCATCACGGCACCCGAGTACGCCGACGTCCGCGGGCAGAAGGTCGCGTCCTGTCCGAACACGGAGGAACCGTCGTTGCGTTCGGAGCGCAGGAGGAAGTTGCGGTGGCGGAGGTAGGTGCCGTCGGACGTGGTGAAGGAGTAGCAGGACGAGTTCGCCAGGCCCTTGACCACCTTGAAGGTGGCGTCCCGCCGGCCGGCGGCAGAGGCGATCGGGTCGAGCTTCACGTAGTCGCCGCTCACGTGCCAGTAGCGGTCGGGGTAGTTCACCGACTGCACGGACCTGTAGGTGGCCGACGGTTTCGAGTGGCTCGGCGAACTCGCGTCGGGTTTGGGCGACTTCGACGGCTTGCTGCCGCCGGCCGCCGAGTCGTGCGGGCCGGGCGAGGGGGACGTACTGGCCTGCGCGGACGACGGGCCGCCCTTCCCGGCGGGCGTCGTGACGCCGTCCGTGGACGGAGTGGCGAAGGAGATCAGGCCGGGGGGCGTTTCGGCGACGGCCGACGGCGGGGTTCCGGACGCCTGTGACGGACGGTCGGAGTCCCTGTCCATCACGGCTATCGCCGTGGCGCACGCGACGATCGTCGACAGGGCCAGCGCGCCGGCCAGCCAGAGTCTTCGGGTTCCCGGGGCTCGGGAGGTGTCGGGGGTCCAGCCGTTCTCCCAGGGCTGGTTCCGGGGCGGCTCGGGGGTGGTTTCTGGCATGCGCTGTTTCTCCAGCGGCGCCCGAGGCGGCGGCCGGGGGTGAGGTGAGGGTGAGGTGTGTGAGCGGTGAAACCCTAGTGGAGCGGAGAGATCGCGGGGAGTCGTTTCAGCGAGCGATTTCCATGAAAATTGAACCTCCTCATGTGGAATGAGGGGCTACGGATCCTCCGGTGTCGGTGCGCCGTTGTGTACGGTCGTACGCATCATTGTGTACGCTAGTACACATGGCATTCCTGATGCTCCTCGCGGCCATCGCCGCCGAGGTGGGCGGTACCACCGCCATGAAGTTCAGCCACGGCTTCACCAGGCTGTGGCCGTCCGTGCTGACGCTCGCCGGATACGGCGTCTCGTTCTGGCTGCTCGCCCAGACGCTGAAGAGCATGTCGGTCGGCACGGCCTACGCGATCTGGGCCGGCCTGGGCACCGCGGCCATCGTGGCCATCGGCATCCTCTTCCTCGGCGAGGGGATGACCGTCCCGAAGGCCGTGGGAATCGGGCTGATCATCGTCGGGGTCGTGGTGCTCAACCTGGGAGGCGCGCACTGATGCCCCGCCGCTACGACCCCGACCGGCGGCAGCGGATCATCGACGCGGCGATCCGGGTGGTGGGCGAGAAGGGCCTGACCGGGCTGAGCCACCGCTCCGCCGCCGCCGAGGCCGACGTGCCGCTCGGCTCGACGACGTACCACTTCAAGACCCTCGACGAGCTGATGGTCGCCGCGCTACGGCAGGCGAGCGAGGGCTTCGCCGAGGTGGTCGCCTCGCGGGGCGGTCTGGAGGATCCGCAGACCGACCTGGCCGCCGAACTCGCGGGCTGTCTGGGCGAGTGGCTCGCGGGTGACCGCACCGGCGTCGAGCTGGAGTACGAGCTCTATCTCGCGGCCCTGCGCCGCCCCGCCCTGCGCCCGGTGGCCGCCGAGTGGGCCGAGGGCGTGGCCGAACAGATCGCCCGGCACACCGACCCGGTGACGGCCCGGGCCCTGGTCGCGCTGATGGACGGCATCTGTCTGCAGGTGCTGCTGACGGGGGCGCCCTACGACGAGGGGTACGCGCGCGAGGTGCTGGCGCGGATGATTCCCCCGCCCCGCTCATGAGCCGGCGCCGCCCGTGCTCGTCTGCGGTGCGCATGCCTTCCTGGACACCGTGAACCCTCCGGCTCCCCAGGAACCGGCCTCGTTCCACCGTGCCCTCGAGCTCCCGCCGGGCGGGAACCCCGCCGGCCATCCCGTCGAGACCGCTGCCGGGCGCTCCCGCCCGTCCTGCCCTCGCCGGGCCGGTCGCGGTTCAAAGCGATCCCCCACGTGTCTGGTCGAGGGCGACAAGGTCCTCGGCGGCGACTCGCTCCGCGTCACGAGGGGAGCGCGGGCCGCCCGAGTCATTCCTCCGAGGCGAGACGCCGGACCGTGGTCAGGGCGGCGGCCACGCTCCCGGCGATGTCCGTCACCGGATACTGCACCTCCCGCACGACCCGCTCCCGGTCGACGACCAGCGTGAGCCGCTTCAGCCGGCTGGCCCCCGCCGCGCGGAACGTCGGCAGCCGCAGTGCGGCGATGAGCGACAGGCCGGCGTCCGACAGCAGCGGGAAGTGCAGCCCCTCCTTCTCCGCGAACGCCCGCTGCTCGTCCGGGCGCTGGGTGGAGACACCGTGCACGGCAGCCCCCGCGGCGGTGAACTCGGCCAGCCGGTCGCGGTAGGTGCAGGACTCCAGGGTGCAGCCGGGCGTGCCGGGGATGTCCGTCCAGCCCGGCGGATAGGAGTCGGCGCGGGCATAGGCGCCGGGGAAGCAGTACAGGACCGTGTACGGGCTGTCGGCGGCGACCGGGTCCAGCAATCCGCCCGTGTGGCCCGGGAGCAGGAGCTCGGGGATCCGGTCGCCGACCAGTTCGTGCACCCGCTGGGCTTCCGCGGACGCCTCCGCCGTCGTGGCCGTCGTACTCCCGTCGCCCAGGACCCAGGCATCGCCCCAGTCCTGGAGGGCGATCAGGACGGGGAGCAGGGCACGGCCGCGCGGGGTGAGGCGGTACTCGTGGCGGACCGGGCGCTCCTGGTACGGCACCCGGGAGAGCACGTCCGCCTCGACGAGAAGGCGCAACCGCTCGGTCAACACCTTTCTGGACACGCCGAGTTCGGCCTGCAGCGCGTCGAAGCGGTGCACCCCGCGTGCCGCGTCCCGGACGATCAGCAGCGTCCACCAGTCGCCGACCACGTCCAGGGCCTGTGCGATGGCGCAGGTGGCGTCCTCCAGGCTCGTCCTGCGGGCCATGGCTTCCCGTCCCTTCGTGCACAGGTCGTGGTTGACCTGAGATTGTCATGCCTTCATAGTAAGTTCCTAAAAGGAACTCACTGGGGGGACGAGTGCGAGGTCTGCGAGAAGTGCCGCGGACGGTCTGGCTGCTGGCCGCCGGGACCTTCGTGAACATGGTCGTGAGCGTGAGCTTCGCCTATACGTTCCTCTATCTCACCGGGCCGCGGGGGCTCAGCACCGGCCAGGCGGGCCTGCTCAGCGGCGTCGCGGGGGCCGGGCTGGTCGCGGGGAACTTCACCGGCGGCTGGTACGGAGACCGTTTCGGGCACCGACGGGTGCTGCTCGCGGGCGCCGCGGTGTCCGGGCTGGTCCTGGCCGCCGTACCGCTGCTGCCGACCTCCCTGCTGTTCGCCGCACTGCCGCTGTCCCAGTACGCGTCCGGGGTGCAGCGTGCGGCCAACTCCGCGCTCGTCGCGGTCATCGTGCCGGAGGGGGCGCGGCGGCAGGCGTTCGCGGTGGTGCGGGCCGCGGCGAACGGGGGGTTCACGCTGGGGCCGGTGCTCGGGGCGCTGGTCGCCACGCGCTTCTCGTACGACTGGCTGTACGTGGCGGAGGGGCTCGGGAGCCTTGGGCTGGCGTGCTGGACGGCGCGGGTGGTGCCGGCGCGAGGGGCCGCCGGGCGGGGGCGGGCGGGGCATTCGCAGCGGGGCGGGGTGTGGGCGGCGCTTCGGGCTCGGCCCGCTGTGCTGGTGCTGCTGCCGGCGATCCTGGTCGTCGACGTCGTGTACCGGCAGCAGTACTCCACGTTTCCCGTCTTTCTCGCCGACCACGGGATGGATGCGCGGGTGTACGGGGCGCTGCTCGCGATCAACGGTGGGGTGTTGCTGTGTCTGGAACTGCCGGTGGCGGTGGTACTGCGGCGGCGGTCGCCGTTGCGGATCGTGGGGAGTGGGCTGCTGTTGGTCGGTGCGGGGTACGGGGTGTTGCTGGTGGGGGCCGGGGTGGGGGCGGCGGTGGTGATGATGGGGCTGCTGACGTTGGGGGAGGTGCTGTACAAGACGACCGCTACGGCTTATGTCGCTGATCAGGCGCCGGAGCATGTGCTGGGGCGGTTTCAGTCGCTGTATGCGGGGGTGTCGATCAGTGGGGTGGTGTTGGCTGCGCCGTTGGGTGGGGTGCTGTATGAGGCGGCGCCGGGGGTGTTGTGGCCGGTGTGTGCGGGGGTGGGGGTGGTGGCTGGGGGTGCGGTGCTGCTGGCCGGGGGCCGGGCTGGTGGCCCTGTGTCCGCCGCCGCAGAGGTTTCTCGCCCCCGCCGCCCCTACCCGTCCCGTCCCAGGGGCGCTGCCCCTTCGGCCCCGCTGGGGGCTGCGCCCCCAGACCCCCCTTCGGCCTGAACGGCCTCGTCCTCAAACGCCGGACGGGCTGGGTGGGGCGTTCGTCCGTTGTCCGAGGCGGGCTGGGTGGGGCGTTCGTCCGTTGTCCGAGACGGGCTGGATAGGGGCACCCGGCCGATGTCCGAGGCGGGCCGGACGGGGTGCCCGTGTGTTGTCCGAGACCGGCTGGATGGGGAGTACTCGCCCGTTACCTGAGACGGGTGGGGCATCGGTTGGCCTGGGTGGGGTCTGGGCGGTTAGGTTGCCCTCATGACCGACACGACTGCTCCTCGCACCACCGGCGCCGTGGCCGCCGGGCTCGCCACGATTGCCGCCGACGGCACTGTTCTCGACACCTGGTTCCCCGCGCCCGCGCTGAGCGAGCAGGCCGGTCCGGCCGGGACCGAGCGGCTGTCCGCGGAGAAGGCCGTGGAGCTGCTCGGGGACGGTGCGGCGAAGGCGATCGGGACGGACACCCGCCGGGGTGTCGAGGTCGTCGCGGTGCGCACGGTCATCTCCTCGCTCGACGAGAAGCCGATCGACACGCACGACGCCTACCTGCGACTGCACCTGCTCTCGCACCGCCTGGTCCAGCCGCACGGCCAGAGCCTGGACGGCATCTTCGGCCTGCTGCCCAACGTCGCCTGGACCTCCCTCGGGCCGGTCGCCGTCGACGAGATCGAGAAGGTGCGGCTCAACGCCCGCGCCGAGGGCCTGCACCTCCAGGTGACCTCCGTCGACAAGTTCCCGCGCATGACGGACTACGTCGCCCCCAAGGGCGTCCGTATCGCCGACGCCGACCGGGTGCGGCTCGGTGCGCACCTCGCCGCGGGCACCACCGTCATGCACGAGGGCTTCGTCAACTTCAACGCCGGCACGCTCGGCACGTCGATGGTCGAGGGCCGTATCTCCGCGGGTGTCGTGATCGGCGACGGCTCCGACATCGGCGGCGGCGCTTCCACCATGGGCACGCTGTCCGGCGGCGGCAACGTCCGCATCACCATCGGCGAGCGCTGCCTGATCGGCGCCGAGGCGGGCGTCGGCATCGCGCTCGGCGACGAGTGCGTCGTCGAGGCCGGGCTGTACGTCACCGCGGGCACCCGCGTGACGATGCCCGACGGGCAGATCGTCAAGGCCCGTGAACTCTCCGGCGCCTCCAACATCCTCTTCCGCCGCAACTCGGTCACCGGCACGGTCGAGGCCCGCCCGAACAACGCGGTCTGGGGCGGTCTGAACGAGATCCTGCACAGCCACAACTGATCACCGGCGGCAGCCGCCGCCCGGTTTGCAGACCCCATAGGGGGGCGTAACGTCGTTTACGCCCCCTTACGGGGTATTTCCCCGGGTCATTCCCGGGACGCCTCCGTGACCCCGAGGCGCTGCCAGGGGAGGTGGCGGACTTGATCGGGAACGGCGTCGCGGGGCTGCGCACGGGCACCTGCAGGGGTACGCCGAGGCCTCTGGCGCCTCGGCGTCCCGTCGTGCCCCGGCAGCGCGGCCCTCCGCAGCGCGCGAAGCAGCCAAGGGCGGGGTTCATGTGGCCGGACATCCGGCCGACGCCTTCGGGCACATCCACACTTCGAGATGCACTGCGAACGAGGCGATTCCCCATGCGACGAAGCATGCGACGGAGTGCACTGTTCCTGCTTCCCGCGGCGACGGCGATGACCGCCGTGTCGCTGCTTGCGGGGCCCGCTTATGCGGACAGCCCGCACTTCATCAAAAACGCAACCACCGCGACTCGCTCGGGCGACACGCTCACCGTCAGCGGCAAGGAGGCCGGGCTCGGTGACGAACTCACGGTCACGGACACCCTGAGCGCCACTGCGCTCTGCATCAACGGTGGCGGCCACCACCCGCACGCCGTCAACAAGGAGTCCGTGAGCAGCTCGGGTTCGTTCCAGGTGCGGAACGGCTTCGCCGAATTCACCCTGTCGGTGACGGCCACCTTCAAGCCCGAGTGCAGCCCGCCGATGACCGTCGAGTTCACCAACGTCTCGGTCACCGACACCACCAACGGCATCACCCTCTCCATCCCCGGCACTTTCTGACAGTGCCGCAGGCATGAGGCCGCCCCGTCAGGCCTCATGCCCTCATGGCCGCCGCGAACTCCGCCAGCGCGGCGAAGTCCCCCTCGCGCAGCCCCAGCCGCGGGCTGACATGGTGCAGAAGCGCGGGGCCCGTGTGGTGCGCGGCCACGTACTCCTCGTCCGCCGGGCTCTGTTCGTCGTCGACCCAGGCGAACGGGCGGTCGTCGGCGTACGCCACGATCGCCTCCGTCTTCCAGTGCACCCCGTCCGGCCTGAGCGCGAACAGGCCCGCGCCGAAGTCCACATAGGGCAGCTCGGGCAGGCCGACGACCGGGGCGATCCAGCGGTTGGCGGCGTCCATCCAGGTCGTCGCCCAGCACAGGTCGTAGTCGAGGGCGAGCAGGGCCGGGCCGTGGGACGGGTTCAGCCAGACCCGCAGGGGCCGGCCGGGGTGCAGGGCCACCCTGATCGTCGTATACCCCTCGGGACGGCGTTCCGGCTGTGCGGCCCACGGGTTGAGCGGGCCGTCGACGTCGAGGAACAGCAAAGGGCGGCTCACAGCAACAACGTACGGAAAAATTCTTCGTCCGGCAGGCATAGCCGCGGGCGGCCAGAGGCGTCACAAGGGGTACGGGGGCGGGCACAGAGGCAGCCGCCGGGGAAGAGAAGGTGACGATGAATGCCGAAGGGCTGGACAGCTTCCGCGAGTTCGTGGACAGCAGGTCGTCGGCTCTGCTGAAGACGGCCGTGCTGCTCTGCGGGGGAGACCAGCACGCCGGCGAGGACCTGCTGCAGAACGCGCTCGTCAAGGCGGCGGGGAAGTGGCAGCGGATCGACGAGCCCGAAGCGTACGTACGCCGGATCCTGTACCGCCAGCAGGTCAGCCGCTGGCGGCTGAAGTGGCGCAGACGGGAGGTCAGCGTCGCCGAACCGCCCGAAGGGGGAGGGCAGTTGGCGCATTCCGGTGACACGGCCGCCGCGGCCGAGCTGCGCGTCGTGATGCGGGAGGCGCTCGCCCGGCTCACCGCCCGTCAGCGCACCGTGCTGGTGCTGCGCTACTTCGAGGACCTGCCGGAGGCCGACGTGGCCCGCCTGCTGGGCTGCTCCGTCGGCACCGTACGGTCCACCACCCACCGCTCCCTCGCCCGCCTGCGCGCCCTGTCGCCCGAGCTCGCCGCCCTCGGCCCGGCGGACGCCGGACAGCAGCCGTCCCGTGACTACTCACCCGTGGAGGTGCGTCCGTGAACGTCGACGAACTCGTACGCGACGCCCTGCGCGAGCAGGCCGCCGAACAGCACCCGGCGGCAGCGGGGTTCGCCGACCGTGTCCTGGCCGTCCGCCGGCGCCGCCGTACCCGCAGGATCGCGGCCGCCGCCCTCACCACTGCGGCCGTGGTCGCCGTAGGGATTGCGGTACCGCTGCTCGACTCCGGCAAGAAGGACGTCCGTCCGTCGGACGTCGTGGACCAGAAGAAGACCAGGGCCCACCCCGACCAGTCGCCGCCGCGTGATCTGATCTCTGCCGGGGGAACGACCCTGGCCGCGTACTACAGTTCGCAGACGGTCAAGAAGACCAGGACTACCGCCGTCAGCGAGCGGACCTACTACCTGCTGAACCCGAAGACCGGCAAGTACGAGAAGTCCCCGAAGTGGTCCTGGGTCGCCGTCGCGCCCGGCTCGGCGACCGCTGCCGTCCTGGAGCGTGATCTGCCCGCCTCGCGCATCGGCCTGCTCGACCTGGCCTCCGGCGAGGTGAAGCGATGGGTCCAGGTCGACCACGGGGTCGGCGGGCTCGGGTTCTCCCGCGACGGCCGGAAGCTCGTCGCGACGACCTACAGCGAGAACCCGGACCTCCAGCCCATCCCGAAGAAGCTGAAGGGGGGCGGCGAAGTGACCGTGGAGACGGGTTCGCGCCGTACCGGCTTCTACGTCGTCGACGTGGCGTCCGGGAAGGCGCGGTGGAGCCAGGTCGACGCGGGCGGCGGTCCCGGTTCCCTCGACATGATCAACTCCCGCCAGGACTTCGCCCTCACCGACGACGGCCGGCATGTCTGGGCCGGTAACCCCAGCGGTGAGATCGGCAAGGAGTTCTGGGACCTCACGGGCAGGAAGGTCTCCGCGCCGGCCGGCTACAAGTACCTGGAGTGGTTCGTCGACGCCGGGAAGTCGCCGAACGGCAGGCTGGTCGCCGGGGACTTCGCCGGCGAGGGATGGAAGACCGCCTCCTGGATCGTCGACGCCTACACCGGCAAGAAGACCAAGGTGCGCGGGCAGCAGCTGCTCGCCTGGGTCGGCAACGACCGGCTCATCGCCTGGGACATCGACAAGGACGTCAAGAACGAGTTCCACAACCGGCTGGTGCTGGTCACCATCGGCAGCAACAAGGAGGTGCCCCTCAGTGGCTTCAGGCTGGGCAACGACGGGGGCGCCGGACGCTGGGAGCCCGTCTTCGCCCAGCGCTGACCTGGTCAGCCGGCCACGCACTCCTCGTAGGCGGCCAGCAGCCCGGCCACCGCCTCGCGGCCGGCGGGCCGCAGCGGGGCACGGACGGTTCCCGCCGGCAGGCCGAGCTCGTTGAGGAGCGCCTTCGTGGTGACGGTGCCGGGCAGACCGGCCGACATCATCAACTCGATGAGCGGTGCGGCGCGTTGCTGGAGGCGGGCGGACACGGGGGTGTCGCCCGCCTCGAACGCGTCTATGACCGCGCGGAGTTGCTCCGGAACCACGTTCGCGACCGTGCTGATGTAGCCCGCGCCGCCCACCGCGTACAGCGCGAGGTTGTGCTCGTCGCAGCCCGCGTAGTACGCCAACTCCGTGCGGGCCAGCACCTTCTGGGCGGCGAGGAAGTCGTAGGAGCAGTCCTTGACCGCCACGATCCGGGGGTGCTCGGCGAGCCGGATCATCGTGTCGGACTCGATACGGGTACCGGTGCGGCCCGGGATGTCGTACAGCACGACCGGCAGCCCGGACGCGTCCGCGACCGTCCGGAAGTGCTCCTCCAGCGCGTCCTGCGGGGGCCTGCTGTAGTACGGACTGACCACCAGCACGCCGTCCGCGCCCGCCTTTTCGGCCTCCCGGGCGAGCTCCACCGTGTGCCGGGTGTCGAAGGTGCCGACGCCCGCCACGACCGACGCCCGGCCGCCCACCGCCTCCCGCACCGCCTCGACCAGTGCCGCCTTCTCGGCGTCCGTGGTGGTCGGCGACTCGCCCGTCGTACCGGAGAGCACCAGACCCTCGCACCCCCGGGAGACCAGGTGGTCGGCGAGCCGCTGCGCCCCGTCGAGATCGAGCGCGCCCTCCTCGGTGAAGGGGGTGATCATCGCGCAGAGGGCACGGCCGAAGGCGGCGGGGGCGTCAGTTGTCATGTTCTCAGTCTCGGCGGGCCGATAGTGAAGCTCCACTTAATTCTTCTACGAGATATTGATAAGTGTTGCTGTGGTGCGGCTGGTGAGGCGCCATGACCCTCCAGGCCCTATGTCCATTTCGCCCGCCATGGGTCAGCATGGTCGTGACGGTCATCGGCATCGGCCCATGGAGGCGTCATGAAGCTCGGCAAGGCACTGGCCACCGGCGTCGCGGAGGAACAGCCGCAGACCCATGAGGAAGAGCTCGAACTGCCCGAGGAGACCAAGGACGTCGAGGCGTCCGCGCGCGAAGAGGTTCCGGCGGCCCGATGAGACTGCGGCTTCCGGAGGAACGCCCGACGGAGCCGCCGACCGGATACAAGATCGCCCACCCGGTGCTGTCCCAGGACGGCACCCGGGCCGGGTTCACCGGTGTGTCGCTGGGCGGCGCGCTGCCGTACGGAGTCCTGGCCGACGCGTCCTGTGTCTACGGTCTGAGCCACCGGGCACCGCACCGCCGCTGCGACTGCGGCTTCCACTGCGTGCACGACCGCACGGCGGCCGAGGCGCTGCTGTGCACGGCCGAGCACCGGGCGGCCGTCCTGCTGGAGGTCCTGGTCCTCGGCCGCTACATCCGCTTCGAGCGCGGCTTCCGCTGCGCCCGCCAGCGGGTGCGGACCGTCACGGTCGGCCCCTGCGTGTGCGGCACGGTCGCCGCCGCCCTGGCCGACGCGGGCTGGGGCCGGCCCGGCTGGCGCGCGCTGGCCCCTTCCTGCGCGGGCTGCGTCCGCGGCCGTACGTCCGTCTCGCTCGCCTCCTTCGCGCGGCTGGCCGGGGAGGGGCTGCGGGTCGTGGCGGGCAGCGGCGCCGCGCTGCCGGCGGCGGACCTCGCGGTGCCCGAAGGGCTCGGGGTGCCCGAACTCGTCGCCGAGGCAGCCCTGTTGCAGGCCCGGCTCGACTGGTTCCAGACCCAGCTCGGCCGGCTCGGCGAGCGCGGGCCGGGCGGTGGCAGGCAGGGGTAGCGGAGGTCGGCAGGGGTACCCGGAGTGTTCCGAACGGAGGAAGCCGAGAGGAACGCGAGAGGAGGCGACCCCGTGACCGGGACCATGCACCCCCAGCCGGTGCGCGACGGACACCGCTCGGTGGGCGAGCTCGTCGGACAGGCCACTGAACAGCTTTCCCTGCTCGTACGACAGGAAGTGGCCCTCGCCAAGGAGGAGCTGTCCGCCAAGGGCCGGCGCGCCGGGCGCGGTGGCGGACTGCTCGGCGCCGCGGGCGCGTTCGGCTACGCCGGGCTGCTCGCCCTCGCCGGCACGGCGGTCGCCGCCCTCTCGCTGACACTGCCGGTCTGGGCGGCGGCGCTGATCGTGGCCGCTGTGCTGTTCGTGATCGCGGGCGTGCTGGCCGTGACCGGCCGCGCCCAGCTGCGCCGCGCTGTGCCGCCGACGCCCGAGGAGACGCTCGTCAGCGTCCGGGCCGATGTCGAGGAGATCAGGGAAAGGGTGCACCGATGACGGACAGGGCAGGGCCGACCGGCGCCAAGGGACCCGATGAGCTGAGGCGGCAGATCGAGCAGACGCGCAGTCAACTCGGCGCGACAGTGGAGGAGTTGGCGGAGAAAATGGATGTGAAGGGACGCGCCCGGGCCCGTGCGGCCGACCTCAGGGACAAGGCGAGCGCCATGACCGTGCAACTGCGCAGCACGGCCGCGCACGCCGGCCATGCGGTCCAGGACCGGGCCACGCAGACGGGGCACATGGTGCACGACAGGGCCGCGCAGGCGGGCCACCAGGTGCAGGACAGGGCGACGAGGGCCAGTCACCAGGTGCACGACCGGGCTCTGACGGCGGGCCATGCCGCCCAGGACAGGGCCACCCGGACGGGACACACGCTGCAGCACAGGGCGGAACACGACGTCCCCTGGCCCGCCGGCCCCGTCGTCAGGGCGGCAGTACGGCATCCGCGGCCCGCGCTGGTCATCGGAGCGGCGCTGGCCTTTGTCGTGGTGGTGGGCTGGAGGTACCCCAAGCGGTAAAGAGAACCGTCCTGCCCCTGGCCCCGTCCCACCGAAAATCTGAGTCTTCTGGACAAAAAAAGTTTTCGGTGGGACGGTGGACGCATGCTGGACGTCACCGTGATCGAGGACCCCGAGGCCGCCGCCGTCTCACTGGACCCCATCAGGGCCAGACTGCTCGCCGAGCTGGCGGCCGGACCCGCGTCGGCGGCGATGCTGGCCGGCCAGGTCGGCCTGCCGCGGCAGAAGGTGAACTACCACCTCAAGGCGCTGGAGCGGCACGGCCTGGTCGAGCTGGCCGGTGAGCGCCGCAAGGGCAATGTCACCGAGCGGCTGATGCAGGCGACCGCGGCGTCGTACGTCATCTCACCGCTCGCGCTCGCCGCCGTACAGCCGGACCCGGACCGCTTCCGGGATCAGCTGTCCGCGCGCTGGCTGCTCGCGCTCGGCGCCCGCCTCGTGCGGGACGTCGGCTCGCTCATCACCGGTGCCGCGAAGGCCCGCAAACGGCTGGCCACGTATGCGCTGGACGGTGAGGTGCGCTTCGCCTCCGCCGCCGAACGGGCCGCGTTCGTCCAGGAGTTGACGGCCGGCGTCACCGCACTGATCCGCAAGTACGACGCTCCCGACGCCGAAGGCGGGCGCGATCACCGGATCGTCGTGGCCGTCCATCCCACCCTGAAGGCAACCGAGCAGGACTAGGCAGGAGCCCCACCATGTCCAAGGAATTCGAGATCGCCCGCGAGTTCGAGGTCGACGCCACTCCGGAGGAGGTGTGGGAGGCGATCACCACCGGGACCGGTGGGTACCTGTGGCCGATGGAGCCGCCGGAGCCCCGGGTCGGCGGCAAGGGACCCTTCGGGTCCAAGGTCACCGCCTGGGACCCGCCGCACCGCTACACCAACCGCGTCGAGGACGTCGAGGGCATCTCCGAGCAGACCCTCAACCAGCTCGACTACACCGTGGAACCACGTGACGAGGGCCGCCGGGCCTGGGTGCGGTACGTGCACAGCGGCATCTTCGTCGACGACTGGGACAACCAGTACGACGGCGCCGCCAAGCACACCGACTTCTATCTGCACACCCTGCGCGAGTACCTGGTCCACTTCGCGCCCCGGCCGGCCGCCTTCGCCACCTTCGACGGGCCCGAGACCTCGAAGGCCGCCGACGCCCTCACTGTCGTCGGGCAGGCGCTCGGTGTCGGCGAGGACATGGCCGCCGGCACCCGGGTGACGGTCCGGGGACCCGACGAGTTCGACGCCGTGGTCGACTTCCGCAACCCGTACTTCATCGGGCTGCGCACGGACCGCGGCCTCACCCGCATCTTCGGGCGCAACCACTGGGGTCACCCGGTCGGCATCTCCCTGCACGACTTCACCCCGGGCGCCGACATCAAGGAGTGCGAAGCCGCCTGGCAGGACTGGCTGAACGGCGTGTTCAGCCAGTCCTGAGCAGGGGCGGCCCGCCCGTTACGGGCGGAAGCGGAGCACCTGCGGGTCGTGGTCGCTGATCTGGTCGTTGAACTCCGAGTTGACGTGCACGCTGTCGTACTCGAATTTGCAGGACCGCCGGATCGACGGGCTGATCAGGATCTGGTCCAGGACCTGCTGGTTGCCCTGGTAGTCGTAGGTGTAACGCTCGCTCTTCGGCAGCGACTTGATCGCCGACCAGAGCTCGCCGTCACCCTCCAGGATCTTGGCCGTGTCGGAGAACTCGAAGTCGTTCATGTCGCCGAGGGCGATGACGTCCGCGTTCTTCTGGACGTCCAGGATGCTCTTGACGAACGCGTTGACCAGCGTCGCCTGGGCGTGGCGCTGGGTCTCCGAGCTGCGCGTCGGGGGCTGGTACTGCGAGGTCAGCCCCTGGTCGCCGCCCTTGGAGTTCAGGTGGTTGGCGATCACGAAGACCGTGCGGCCACGGAAGACGAACTCGCCGGCCAGCGGCTTGCGGCTGGACTTCCAGGCCTCGTTCGCCGGGTCGATACGGCCGGGAGAGGCCGTCAGCTGCGCCCTGCCGTGCACCTTGGTGACGCCCACCGCGGTGGTGGAGTCGCCGCCCGCGCGGTCCACGAACGACACGCGCTCCGGGTTGAACAGGAGCACCTGGCGGATGTTGCCGCCGGGCTCGCCGCCGTCCTGGTCGTTGACCGGGTTGATCGAGCGCCAGTCGTACTTCGGGCCGCCCGCCGCGACGATCGCGTCGATCAGCTTGTTCACCGTCGCGTCGGCGGCGACCGTGCCGTCGTCCGTCGCACCGTTGTTGTCCTGGATCTCCTCCAGGGACACGATGTCGGGCGACTGCAGGTTGTTCACGATCGCGGCGGCGTGCGCGTCGAAGGTCTTGTCGGACGGGTCGAGGTTCTCGACGTTGTACGTCGCGACCGCCAGCTCCCCGCGCGACTGCTTCTGCGTCGTCTCGCGCTGCAGACCGCCGCTCTTCAGCGTGCCCAGCGAGCTTGCCACCAGCGTGTAGCCGCCGAACTGGTTGAAGTCCAGCGGGCCGGCCGTGGCGCCGGTCAGCGTGTCGCCGACGTTCGCCTTCGGGAAGTCGGCCGTCGCACCCAGCGACTGGATCTGCAGGCGGCCGGTGTTCTGCGCGTCGTAGGAGCCGTACAGCGTGCCACCGCGTTGGGTGCGGTGCTCGTGCGGCTTCACCGTGACCCACAGCTCGGAGTACGGGTCGGTGGCCGTGACCACACGGGCGTCGGCGACCTGGACGTTCATGCCCTCCAGGGACTCGTAGTAGTCCAGGGCGTACGTCGACGGCTGCAGCGCCAGGCCGTTGATCGAGCCGCTCGCGGCGGTGTCGCCCGCCGGGGTGTAGCGCACGGGCACCGACTTGGCGTCGATCACCGTCGGCGCCGGCACCGCGTTGCCGGTGGAGACGGTGGTGATCGTCGGCTTGGTGATCTCGGTGACCGACTGGTTGCCGGACGAGGCGCCGCCCGGGACGTACTCGGAGACCGTGCCGGTGACCGTGACGGAGTCACCGACGGTGGCCTTCGGGGTGGAGCTGGTGAAGACGAATATGCCCTCACTGGTGGCCGGGTTGTCGTCCGGGTTCGGGTCCTGGATCCAGAAGCCTCTGGAGGAGCCGTAGGTGCGCACGCCGGTGACAATTCCGGCCACGTCCGTGACCTTCTGGCCGGCGTACGGAGAAATGCGCGTACTGCCCTGGATGTCATGGATGCGCACGGAGTCGGCGTGCGCCGGCGAGGTCAGGGCGACGGCGGACGCCGCGGAACAGACGGCGGCGACAGTGAGCGCGGCGAGACGCGCGGAAGACTTGCTCGGCAACGGGATCCCTCCGGGGACGTGCGTGGGCGCCGGGACGAGGGTGGTGCGTGGGACGGTCGGAGGCCGCGACCTGTGGGGCGGTGGCGACGCGCGTAGAAAATACAGTGAACATGTGTCCGCTTCGTTTCTACGCGCGTCAATCTCCTGCGTACTCACGCCAGTTGTCAAGGTTTCGGCCATGTACGGACCGGGTCCGGGAGATGAACCGGGCGGCATGGGTGGAAATCCGTCTAGGCTGAGCGGTTGAGTGGTACGACACGCCCTAGGAGAACCAGCCGATGTCAGACAGCTCCCCCCTGCCGCCGGTGCGGCTGCATCCCGAAGCGGAGCTGGCGCGGGACGCGTTGGCCACCCCGTTGCTCTCCCGGGCCGCGCGCCTCGCCCGCTGGGCCGGGCCGGACACCCGGATCGACGCCGGGGGCGGGCTCGTCGAGGAGCAGCTGCCGGCCGCCGCCGAGCTGCTCGGGCTGAGCGGGGACGACGCCGCGGCCTTCGCGAGCGAGGCCTGGCGGGTCGCCGTGGACACCGGGCTCGTCGAGATCGCGGACTCCGAAGGTGACGACGAGGGCACCGTCGCCGCCGGGCAGGACCTGGCACTGCTCACCCAGGGCTCGCCGCACGAGGTGCTGGCCGTGTGGCAGGAGGCCCTGGAGATGGTGCTCGCCGACGCGAGCGTCCCCGACCTCGACGACCTGGAAGGAGCCCTCGACGAGACCGGCGAGATCGACTTCTCCCGGCTGGAGTGGGACCCGGAGGCGGAGGCCGAGTTCCTCGACGGCGTCCTCGGCAACCTGTACCTGCTCACCGTCAGCGAGGACGGCCCCGGCGACGGGCCCGTCCCGCTGCCCGCCCTTGCCGCGTCGATGATCGTCCCCAGCGACATGGGGGAGCCCACCAACGACGTCCTGGAGCAGGTCTCCGACGCGATGATGCGGCTCGACGACCAGTTCCGGCTGCTGGAGCCGGTGGGACTCGTCGAGTACCAGCCGGTCGACGAGGCACTGATGGCGGAGCCCGAAGACGCTGCCGAGGAACCCGCCGCCCGGGCCGACGACACCGACGTCTCGCGCTACGGCATGGTGCGGCTGACCCCCCTCGGCCTGTACGGGCTGCGGGCACGGCTGCTGGAGGCCGGGGTCACGGCGCCCGCGGTCGGCGACCTCGTGGACAAGGGTGCCGATGCGCTGCTCGACGGCACGGCCGCCTTCCCCCAGGCCGCCGCGCAGGCCGAGACCGAACAGTGGCTGGCCCGCCGCGAACCCCTCGCCGCCGCACGGGAGTTGCTGGCCGCTGCGCGCGGCGCGGACGCCGGCGCGCCCCTGCGCCGGCTGCGCTGCCAGCAGGCGCTGTCCCTGGTCGGCACCGAGGCCGAACCCGCCCTGCGCGAAGTCCTCGACGACCCGGAGCTGGGCGGACTCGCCCGCGTCTGGCTGACCGAGCACGGCGCACCGGACGTGCCGGCCCCGTCCGAGGCGATGATCTTCTGGCTGACCATCGACACGATCGCCGCCCAGCTGGCCGCCGAGGGCAACTCCGAGGAACTGCGGGCGCTGGTACAGGGCTTGGCCGCCCAGCACGGCGGCTTCTTCGCGGCAGCCTGGCGGGTCGACCACCCCGCGACGGCGGACGTACTGGAGGCCATGGGACGGCTGCACCCCGACAAGCGCATCGCGAAGGAAGCACGGAAGGCTGCCTTCAAGGCACGTTCGCAGCAGGGGAGTTGACGTCGTTGTGGCGGGGAGGTCGCTGACCTCCCCGCCACAACGCTCAGTCGTTCACCGCCTCAGCAGTGGTAGATCGTCGTGTGCTTGAACGACGACGTCGCACCGTTGAAGCCGTACGTTCCCCGGTACGCCGGCGGGTTCTGGAACTCGCCGACGATGGTGATCGTGTTGGCGCATGTGCCCGAGCCCGTCCGCTTCGCGTCCAGGCGGAACGTGTCACCGACGAAGCCGCCGGTGATGTCCCACGGAGCACCGCAGATGCCGGAGGTGATCTGGCCACCTGTCACTACGTACGGATGGGTGTTGGGGTTGAACTTCACCTCGATGCCGAAGGTGACGGCGCCGTTGTGCAGCTCAAGCTTGGCGGACGTGGAGACCGCCTCGTCGGACACGTCCTGCTGTGAGGCGAACGCCTCGTCGCGCGTCTTGACTTCCGCGCCCTGGGGATTGTGGAAGCGGTGTTCGGAGCCGGCTTGGCTCTTCTGCCGCTTGGCCTGGGTGGTCATGCTGATTCCCTCTTCCCGTGCGGGTGTTGAGTGACCGTCAGGCCAGCTGCTCGGCGATTTCCACCCGCAGCAGGGCGCGAACGTTCTCGATGTGGTTGGCCACGGTGACGACCGAGGAGCCCGCGAAGAGCAGCCCCGTCGCGACGTTGTCGAGGGAGGTCACCAGCGAACCGGAATCGCCGCCCGCCGAGATGCTCGTGGTCAGGACCTGGTCCTTGAACCGGGCCGTTCCCGCCGTGCCGTAGTTGACGTCGATCGTGGCGTCGACCGCGATGATCCGGCCGAAGCTGATGTTCGTCGTACGGCCGGTCTTCTTCACCAGGTCGCCGACCGCGACGTTGGCCTTGCGCCGCCAGGCGCGCGGCGTACCGCTGAAGTACTGCTCACGGGTGGCGTCCTGGAACTCCACGGCGCCGAGCGCGCAGTCCACCACGTTGTTGTGGCGCTCCACCGGGATCTGCGGCGCGAACTGGATCGTGATGAACCGGTCCAGGGTCGCGATGCGGTCCGCCGGGTCCGTGCCGCCGTCGAACACTCCGGGCTGCAGGATCGGGCTGCCCAGCTGTGCTCGGTTGGAGTCGGCCAGCACGTGGTTGTTGGAGAGGATATAGAACTTCGACGGTGTGCCGAGGCCGGGCCCCGGGGGGTCGACGGTGGCGCCCGGCAGGAAGTCGTACACCACGCTGCCCAACGTGCCGGCCGTCACCCGTACGTTGCCGACCGAGAAGCCGGAAGGGGACGGGCGCATACGGCGCTTGAGGAGCTGCGGCTCGAACTGTCCGAGTCCGCTGAGCTCTTCCAGCAACGGCTGCGAGAGGCCCGCGAGTTGCTCGGCCACACTGCCGTCGGGCTGGTAGGAGGCACCGCGGTCCTCGGAGCGGCCCGAGGTCCTGCGCTGCTGCTGACGCTGCGCGGCGACATGACCGACCGCGACTACGTCGGTGGGGGTGCCGTCGTCCATCACCCGCGGGATGACATCCCGCTCGGGAAGCTGGGACTCCGGAACCTTCTGGGTCACGAACACCAGCACGGCTGCCTCGCCCGTGGCCTGTCCGTCGATCCACTTCACGCCGTGGCCGAAGCCGACGACGTTGGCCAGCGGCGACTGCGGCCGCAGGAAGTCTGAATTCGCTTGCTGGCGGGAGCTGTCACTCAGCTGACCACCAGTCGGTCCTCGCATCATTTCGGGCTGGCTCACGCCAGACCACCTCTTCAGTTTTCGGCTCTGGGTTCCTTACGGGCCGCGGCGCGGTGACTCAGCGCTCAGCGGCTCACAAGTCGCCTTCCTGAGCGCTCACTTCACCGATCGCGAGCACGCGCACCGGTACGCCGTCGAGCTCGTCCGGAACCACGTCTTCTTGAAGGAGCCGGTCACGGGGCACTTTCCGGGTGACGAAGACGATGATCACGTCCTGTCCCGAGTGCTCGTCCCTCCCGGTGCCGACTCCGCTCACATGGGCCAGCTTCATGAGCCGGCCTTCGTGGAGGCGACTCACCCGCTTTGCGTCCATCGGGCTCGCCTCCCCTTCGGGTGGTGTGCTCTTCCTGTCTATGTCCCGGGGCAGGCAGAGTCAAGGCAATCTGAAATGAATCACGAATTTCGACCCGATCCGTACCTATTGACCTTGTTTACGAAGAATTTTCCGACCAATTTCCCGGACCCCAGGGATTTTTGACGCTGCTGGGCGAGTGCATACGGATTCATGGAAGAGGGCCCGGTGACGTCGCCCCGTGTTCAACTCCCGTTCAGGCACGGGCGGGACGGTGACGCCGACCCGAGGTCCGCCACCCTCCACGGCACACCCACCGTCACAGGAGACACCATGTCGCTCACCCGCAGGGACTTCGCCAGAAAATCCGCGATCACCGGTGCCGGTGTCGCGCTGGCGGGCAGCGTCGGCGCCCTCGCCACCGCCCCGAACGCCCTTGCGTCCACGGACACCGAGGAAGCGGGCGAGGAGTCGGCCGGCGCCCACGGCGGCGTCGGCTACGGACCGCTGATCCCCGACCCGGACGGCATCCTCGCCCTCCCCGCCGGCTTCAAGTACCGGATCATCACCTACAGCGGCAGGACCAAGCTGGAGTCGGGCGAGTTCACCCCCTCCAACCACGACGGCACCTCCACCTTCGACGGCCCCCGCGGCGCCACCCTCCTCGTCAACAACCACGAGCTCAAGGGCCCGCGCGCCAACTGGAAGTACCCCGTCCCCCTCACCGAAGGCCTTGTCTACGACCCCGCCGCATCCGGCGGCTGCACGGTCGTCGAGGTGCGCCGCGACCACGTCGCCGAGTGGGTCGGCATCGCCGGCACCGCCACCAACTGCGCGGGCGGCAACACCCCTTGGGGCACCTGGCTCACCTGCGAGGAGACCGAGGACAAGGCCGGCCAGAACGGCATGACCAAGGACCACGGCTACGTCTTCGAAGTCGACCCGTCCGACCGCCGCGCCAACCACGACCCCAAGCCCATCAAGGCGCTGGGCCGTTACGCCCACGAGGCGGTCGTGGTCGACCCGAAGCGCGGCCACCTCTACCTCACCGAGGACGCGGCGACCCCCAACGGCCTCCTCTACCGCTGGACCCCGCCGGAGGGCTTCTGCCACGGCCGCGGCAAGCTCCGCACCCTCGCCGACGACGCCGGCGTCCTCCAGGCCTTCAAGTGCTTCGACTCCGGCGGCAAGTTCGTCGACGACCTCTCCCGCGCCACGAAGATCGGCACCGTGTACGGCGTCGACTGGGTCGACGTCCCGGACCGCGACGCGAAGACGACCTCCGTCCGCAAGCAGTTCACCGCCGGCCAGGTCACCCGCGCCCGCAAGCTCGAGGGCATGTGGTGGGGCGACGGCGGCACCTACATCGTCTCCTCCTACGCCCGTGACGAGAGCCCCGTGCAGCACGACGGCGCCGTCTGGTTCTACGACCCCAAGCGCCGCACCCTCACCCTGAAGGTGCTGCTGGGGGTGAACCCGAACCCGGACGCGGACGGCAACTTCGACGGCCCGGACAACATCACGGTCTCCCCGTACGGCGGCCTGGTCATCGCCGAGGACGGCGAGGGCATCCAGCACCTGTTCGGCGCGACCGACAGCGGCCGCACGTACCCGATCGCCCGCAACGAACTCAACATCGGCACCGAAGAGGAGCCCGAATACAGCGAGTTCACCGGCGTCACCTTCTCACCTGACGGCCGCACGCTGTTCGCCAACATTCAGGAGCCGGGGATCATGCTGGCGATCACCGGGCCGTGGAAGCGCCAGAAGCGCGGGTAATTAATTCGGTCGCTCACCCCGCGGCACGCCTCCTACAGTGATGAACGTCCAGGTGCGAAGGCAGGACCTACTTCCACTCATAATGGGGCGGCCGCGGGTTCGAGTCCCGCCACCGGTACAACGCGCCGGTGTAGCTCAGGGGTTAGAGCACCTACGTCGGTTCCGCCGACCTTGAACTCTGGACACCACAACTTCATTGCACCTCCCGGTGCGAACCATTTGATCTCGGGGAGGCGCAGCTCAAGGTGGGTGCCCGGTGCGCAGGCAGCGGATACTTCAGGGGACTGGTGGGGGAAAGCCCTCATGCGGGTTCGAATCCCGTCATCGACCCGGGTTCGGTGTGGCGGAACGGAAGACGCGCCAGTTGACAAGCACCGCAGCCGAATTCGACCTCGGACACCTTCCTTCTGCTGCGCCTCCCTCCGAAACGGAAGCGAATTCGGGGGAATTCACCATGGCGCGATTCAACACCAAGGCGGCGCGGGCGCAGCCCACTTCGCGTATCACCTCGACGGGCCGAGTGCTCCGTTCGTACGAGGGCGGCCGCGGCCGTGAGCGGGACGCGCGCTCCGAGCTCTTTCTGCTCGCGGTCGCCAACTTCGTGTCGCAGCAGACCTTTTACGAGTCCGGCGCCGCCCGCGACGACCGCTTCGCTCGACTCGTACGGCAGCTGGCGGTCGAGGACCCCACCTGGACCGCCGCTCTGCTCGGCTGGCTGCGCGGGGAGGGCAACCTCCGTACGGCCTCGCTCGTCGGCGCCGCCGAGTACGTGAAGGCGCGCCTCGACGCGGGCGCCACCGACGGCCCGTCGAACCGCCAGGTCGTCGCCTCCGTACTGCAGCGCCCGGACGAGCCCGGCGAACTGCTCGCGTACTGGACCACGATGTACGGCCGCAGCGTCCCCAAGCCCGTCAAGCGCGGGATCGCCGACGCCGTCCGCCGCCTCTACAGCGGCAAGTCGCTGCTGAAGTACGACACCGCGTCCAAGGGCTACCGCTTCGGCGACATCCTCAACCTGGTGCACGCCGCGCCCGATCCGGACAGGCCGTGGCAGGGCGAGCTGTTCCAGTACGCCCTCGACCGCCGGCACAACCCGGACAGCGCGGTGCCGCCCGCCTCGAACCGCGTGCTGACCGCGCACCGTGAGCTGATGGCGCTGCCGGTGGCCGAGCGGCGCGCGGTGGTGACCTCGCGCCGCGGAGCGGAGCGGCTCGCGGCGGCCGGGATGACCTGGGAGGCGCTGGCCGGATGGCTCCAGGGCCCGATGGACAAGGCGGCCTGGGAGGCCGTGATCCCGTCCATGGGGGTGATGGCGCTCGTGAGGAACCTGCGGAACTTCGACCAGGCCGGCGTGTCCGACAAGGTGGCGGCCCAGGTGGCCGCGCGCATCAGCGACCCGGCCGAGGTCGCGCGCTCGCGGCAGTTCCCCTTCCGGTACCTCGCCGCGTACCAGCACGCGCCCTCGCTGCGCTGGTCGTACCCGCTGGAGCAGGCGCTCGGCCACTCGCTGGCCAATGTGCCCGCACTGCCGGGACGGACGCTCGTGCTCGTCGACCGTTCCGGCTCGATGTGGGCACCGCTGTCGGACCGCTCGGAGCTCAACCGGGCCGACGCGGCGGCGATCTTCGGCACGGCGCTCGCGCTGCGGGCGCAGGACGCGGATCTCGTCGAGTTCGGCACCACGAGCCGGCGGCTGTCGTTCGAGGCCGGCGAGTCTGTGCTGAAGGTCCTCGGCCGCTTCGGCGACCTGGGCGGCACCGACACCACCAGCGCCGTCCGTGCGCACTATCGGGGGCAGGACCGGGTGCTGATCGTCACCGACGAGCAGTACACCTACAGCCGCCACGGCGATCCGACCGAGCAGGTCCCGGCGCACGTGCCGGTCTACACCTGGAACCTCGCCGGGTACCGCGCGGGCCACGGCCCGTCGGGCAAGGCGAACCGGCACACCTTCGGGGGCCTGTCGGATGCGGCTTTCCGCATGGTTCCGTTGCTCGAGGCAGCACAGAGCGCCGACTGGCCCTGGGCGGCCTGAGCCGCACGATCGTGGCCCGCACCTCCACGGGGGGTGCGGGCCACACCCTTGCCCGCGCGCCCGATTGACATCTAACATTTCAATTCATGGAGGCCATACGACCCGTCGAGCGCACCCTCCTCAGGGACCGCGCCTACGAATCCATCCGCGACGCCATCGTGGCCGGGGAGCTCGAACCCGGCGCCGTCGTGCGGGACGCCGAGCTCGCCGAGCGGCTCGGGCTCTCCCGGGCGCCGGTACGGCAGGCCTTCTCCCGGCTGGTGGACGAGGGGCTGCTGGAGAGCAAACCGCAGAGCTACACGCGGGTGACCCCGGTCGTCACCGCCGAGGTGCGGGACGCCGCCGCCGTGGTCGGCTCCATGCACGAACTGGCCACGCGCATCGCCGTGCCCCGGCTGTTCGCCGCGGACGTCCAGGCGATGCGCGCGGCCAACGAGCGGTTCGCCGCGGCCGTCGGTTCGGGCGACGTCGACGGTGCCCTGCGCGCCGACGACGAACTCCACGACGTGCTCGTCCGCGTCGCCGGCAACCAGGCCGCCGCCGCCACCATCGCCCGCTACACCCCGCTCATCCGCCGCCTGGAGCGACGCCGCTTCGGCGAGAGCACCTGCCGTTCGGCCGGTCTGCACGAGCAGCTGATCCATGCCTGCGCGGACGGCAGCGTGGCTGAGGCGGTCCGCGTCACCGCGGAGATCTGGCGCACCCTCGCCGACGACCTCGCCGACGGCGACTGATCCCGACCCCGGGAGGACCCATGTCCCTTTCCTCGTACGAGCGTTACCCGCTGCTCTTCGGCCCTTCGCCGGTGCACCCGCTGGAGCGCCTGACCGCCCACCTCGGCGGCGCCTTGCTCTGGGCCAAGCGCGAGGACTGCAACTCCGGTATCGCATACGGCGGCAACAAGACCCGCAAGCTGGAGTACCTGGTCGCCGACGCGCTGGCCAAGGGCTGCGACACGCTCGTGTCGATCGGCGGCGTGCAGTCCAACCACACCCGCCAGGTCGCTGCCGTCGCCGCCCGCGCCGGGCTCAAGTGCGTGCTGGTGCAGGAGAGCTGGGTGGAGTGGCCGGACTCCGTGTACGACAAGGTCGGCAACATCCTGCTCAGCCGGCTCGCGGGGGCGGACGTACGGCTGGTGAAGGCGGGCTTCGACATCGGGTTCAAGGACAGCTGGGAGCAGGCGCTCAGGGAGGTCGAGGAGTCCGGCGGCACACCGTACGCCATTCCGGCCGGCGCCTCCGACCACCCGCTCGGCGGCCTCGGCTTCGCCGGATGGGCGTACGAAGTCGCCGAGCAGGAGCGGGAGTTGGGGGTCTTCTTCGACACGGTGGTCGTGTGTTCCGTCACCGGGTCGACCCAGGCCGGCATGGTCGCCGGGTTCGCCGCCCTGGAGGAGGCGGGCGGCCGGCCGCGCCGCGTGCTCGGCATCGACGCCTCGGCCAAGCCCACCGCCACCCGGGAGCAGATCGCGCGGATCGCCCACAGCACCGGGCAACTCATCGGCGTGAAGAAGGAGTTGACCGAGGAGGACGTCGAGCTGGACGAGAGGTACCACGCGGGGGTCTACGGCATCCCCGACGAGACCACCCTGGCCGCGATGCGGCTCGCGGCCCGCACCGAGGGGATGGTCACCGACCCCGTGTACGAGGGGAAGTCGATGGCCGGGATGGTGGACCTGGTCGAGCGCGGGGAGATCGGCCGGGACTCGACCGTGCTCTACGCCCACTTGGGCGGGCAGCCCGCGCTCAACGCCTACAGCGCACTGTTCTAGGCGCGGTTCCGGGTGGCTTCATGCCGTGCCGGGTGTTGAGCCGCACGAAGCTCAGGGCGACACCGATGCCCATCAGCAGCAGCGGGCCGAGCGGGCCGGTCAGGCAGCAGGCGCGCAACTCGGCGGGGCAGGGCGCCGGTGCGCCCACCCGCGCCTCTTGGGGTCCCCCAGGCCCTTAAGGCACTGGGGGAGGCACGATTGCCCGCAGCTACGTGGCTAGAGAGCCTGCGCGGCCGGCTTCACCATGTTTCGGACCGTGCGGGCCTTGACGAACTCACCCATTGCCGTCATTTCCCACTCGCCGGAGAACTGGCGGATCAGCTTCGCCATCATCACGCCCGTCTGCGGCTCGGCGTTGGTCAGGTCGAAGCGGACGAGTTCCTCGCCGGTGGCCGCGTCCAGGAGGCGGCAGTAGGCCTTGGCGACCTCGGTGAACTTCTGGCCGGAGAAGGAGTTGACCGTGAAGACCAGGCCGGTGGCGTCCTGCGGGATGCGGCCGAGGTCGACCACGATGACCTCGTCGTCGCCTCCGCCCTCGCCCGTGAGGTTGTCGCCGGAGTGCTTGATCGCGCCGTTCAGGATGGACAGCTTGCCGAAGTAGCAGCTGTCGATGTGGTTGCGTTGCGGGCCGAAGGCGATGACCGACGCATCCAGGTCGATGTCCTTGCCGCCGTAGGCGGGCTCCCAGCCGAGGCCCATCTTGACCTGGGAGAGCAGCGGGCGGCCGCCCTTGACGAGGGAGACCGTCTGGTTCTTCTGGAGGTTGACCCGGCCCTTGTCGAGGTTGATCTTTCCGGTGCCCGGGGCGGGAGGGCCTGCCGCGGGGGCGGGCGTGGCCGGGGGAGGCGGAGGGGTGGTGGACAGAGGCGGGGCCGGCGGGGTCACGGGGGGCTGCATCGTGGGCGTCGGGGCGACCGGCTGGGGCGGGGCGGCCGCGGCCGGCTCCTCCACGGTGACGCCGAAGTCGGTGGCGATGCCCGCCAGGCCGTTGGCGTAGCCCTGGCCGACCGCGCGGGCCTTCCACTGGCCGTTGCGCAGATAGATCTCCACGACCACCAGTGCCGTCTCCGTACCGAGCTGCGGGGGTGTGAACGTGGCCAGGACGGTGTTGTCGTCCGCGCCTCGGATCGTGGCCGTCGGTTCGATGCCCTGGAAGGTCTGGCCCTGGGCGTCCGCGCTCGCGGTGACCACGATCTTCTCGATGCCCGGGGGGACGGCGGCGGTGTCGACAACGATCGCGTCGGGCGCCGTGCCCCCGCCCGACCGGTACGTCACGCCCGGGCCGACCGGCTGGTTGTAGAAGATGAAGTCGTCGTCGGAGCGCACCTTGCCGTCGCCGGTGAGCAGCAGGCCCGATACGTCGAGCCGTACGGGGGCGGCGACGTCCACCGTCACGCGGGCGGTGGAGAGTGGGATGTTCGAGCCGGGGGTCATAGCTGTCATGCCGGGTGAACGAGCGGGGGCGCTTTACCGTTCCCTTACCCTCCGCCCAATTGGCCGGCCTTTTCTTTCGTCCCCGCCGTCCCTTCCCACTCCCGTCCCTGGGGGCTGCCGCCCCCAGACCCCCGCTTTCGGCCTGAACGGCCTCGTCCTCAAACGCCGGACGGGCTGAGATTGGCTGAGCCGAATCCAGCCCCTCCGGCGTTTGAGGAGCGGGGGTCCGGGGGCTGGCCCCCGGTTCGGGACGGGTAGGGGCGGCGGGCCTACGGCACCACCACGATCTTGCGGCCCACCCCCGCCGCGAACTGCTCCAGCGCCTCCGGATACCGCTCCAGCGGAATCCGGTCGCTGATGAAGATCTCCGGGTCGAGCACGCCGTTCGCGAACAACTCCGCCGCCCGCTCGAAGCTGTGCAGGACCGCCATCGAACCGGTGATCGTGATCTCCTGGTTGTAGATGCGGTACGGGTCGATCGTCACGCGCGTGGCGTAGTCCGCGACGCCGAACTGCAGGAACGTCCCCGCCTTCGCGACCCGCCCCAGCCCGTCCTGGATCGCGGCCGCGTTGCCGGTGGCGTCGACCACGACGTCCCACCCCTGTGGCCGCTCCAGCTCGTCCGCGTTCGAAGCCGACCCCGAAACCCCCAGCCGTACCGCCGTCTCCAGCCGCGCCGCGTTGAGGTCGACCACGTCCACGCTCGCCGCCCCCGTGCGCTTGGCGAGCTCCAGCATCATCAGGCCCATCGTCCCCGAGCCGTAGATCAGGACGTGTGCGCCCAGGCGTGACTGCAGTACGTCGTAGCCGCGCACGGCACAGGAAAGAGGCTCCACCAGGGCCGCGTCCTCCGTGCGTACGTGCTCGGGCAGTTTCACGCAGTTCGCCACCGGCGCCACCGCGAACTGCGCCGCGCCGCCGGCCGTCGTGACGCCGATCGCGGCCCAGCGTTCGCAGAGGTTGTTGTGGCCGGTACGGCAGTAGCGGCACTCGTAGCAGTAGAGGGACGGGTCGACCGCCACCCGGTCGCCGACCGCGACCTCCGTGACCTGGGTGCCCACCCCGACGACCCGGCCCGCGAACTCGTGTCCGGGCACGATCGGCAGCTTGGGTGCGAATTCGCCCTGGAGGATGTGCAGGTCCGTACCGCACAGGCCGCAGGCGGCGACCTCGACGACGACCTCGCGCGGCCCTGGCGTCGGGTCGGGGACCTCGGTGACGACGGCGCGGCCCACGGACTCGATGACGGCGGCCTTCATTTGACGGCTCCCAGTGACAGGCCCTGGACCAGCTTGTCCTGGGCGGCGAACCCCGCGGCGAGCACCGGCAGGGAGACAACGAGCGACGCGGCGCACACCTTCGCCAGGAACAGGCCCTGGCTGGTGATGAAGCCGGTCAGGAAGACGGGCGCCGTTTCGGCCACCACGCCGGTCAGGACTCGGGCGAAGAGAAGTTCGTTCCAGCTGAAGATGAAGCAGATCAGGGCCGTTGCGGCGATGCCCGGCAGGGCGATGGGGGCCACCACGCGCGCGAGGATCGTCGGCAGCCGGGCGCCGTCGATCTGCGCCGCCTCGATCACCGCCACCGGCACCTCGGCGAGGAACGACTGCATCATCCACACCGCGATCGGCAGGTTCATGGAGGTGTAGAGGACGACCAGCAGCCAGATGTTGTCCAGCATTTCGGTGTTCTTGGCGAACAGATAGATCGGGAGCAGGCCCGCCACGATCGGCAGCATCTTCGTGGACAGGAAGAAGAACAGGACGTCCGTCCACTTCTTCACCGGGCGGATGGAGAGGGCGTATGCCGCCGGGAGGGCCAGCAGCAGGACCAGGACCGTCGAACCCACCGATGCCACCGCGGAGTTGACCAGCGCCGGCCAGGGGCTCGCGCCGCCGCCCGTGCCGAAGAACTCGCGGTAGCCGTCGAGGGTGAGGGCGGCGTCGAAGGACGGCGGGTTGGTCGCCGCGTCCGACTCCGAGTGGAAGGACGTCAGCGCCATCCAGGCGATGGGCAGGAAGAAGACGACGCCGAGCAGCCAGGCCACCAGGCCCAGGCCGACTCCCTTGCGGCGGGGGCTCGTTCGTACGGCGACCGTGCTCATGCGCGGGACACCTCCTCGCGGAACAGGGACGACACCACGCGCAGGGCGAAGGTCGCGATGATGATCGAGCCGATGACCACCAGGACGCCCGCGGCCGAGGCGAGGCCGTTCTCGTGGGCCTGGTAGAAGCTCTGGTAGACGGTGTAGGGGAGGTTGGCGGTGCCCAGGCCGCCGGAGGTGATGGTGAAGACGGCGTCGAAGTTCTGGACGATGTAGATCGAGCCGAGCAGGGCGCCCAGCTCCAGATACCTGCGCAGGTGCGGGAGCGTCAGGTGGCGGAAGATCTGCCAGTCGTTCGCGCCGTCCACCCGTGCGGCTTCGAGTTGCTGGCTGTCGCGGCTCTGCAGGCCGGCCAGCAGGATCAGCATCATGAACGGCGTCCACTGCCAGATCAGGGAGGCCTCGACCGCGAGCAGCGGAGTGTTGGAGATCCAGTCCGGCTGCGGGCCGCCCACGTAGTGCAACAGGCCGTTGAGCAGGCCGTATTCGGGGTTGTAGAGGACGTGCTTCCACAGGAGGGCCGCTGCTACCGGGACCACCAGGAAAGGCGCGATCAGCAGGGTGCGGACCACTCCTCGGCCCCGGAACCTCCGGTCGAGGAGCAGCGCAAGGACCAAGCCCAGGACCAGGCTGACCAGGACGACCGTCACCGTCAGCAGGATCGTCGTCCACACCGAGTGGCGCAGGTCGGCGTCGGTCAGCACTTCCTGGTAGTTGTCGAAACCGGTGAAGTGGCGGGCCTTGGGGTAGAGGGCGTTCCAGTCGAAGAACGAGATCACCAGGGTGGCCACGAACGGCAGCTGGGTCACCACGATCATGAAGACCAGGGCGGGCAGCAGCGGGGCCCGGGTGGACCAGGCGCGCAGCCGGGCGGAGGGCCGGCGTGTCATGCGTACGGGAGTTGCGGTGATGGGGGCGGTTGTCGTGGCGCTCATCGTCCCTCGTACTCCTTCGAGATCTTCTCGGCGAGCTGCTGGGACTTCTTCAGCGCCGAGTCGACGGACTGACGTCCGGCGATCGCCGCGCTGATCTCCTGGGAGACCTTGGTGCCGAGATCGGTGAACTCGGGGATGCCGACGAACTGGATGCCGGGCGCGGGGCGCGGCTGCACCCCCGGGTTGTTGGGCTTGGCGCCCTCGATGGCCTCCCTGGTCATCTCCTGGAAGGCGCCTGCCTCCTTGCGGTAGTCGGCGTTGGTGTACGTCGACGCACGCTTGCCGGCGGGGACGTTGGACCAGCCGCTGGTGTCGCCGACCAGCTGCTCGTACTGCTTGCTGGACGCCCAGGACACGAACTTCCAGGCCTTGTCGGGGTTGCGGGAGGCCTTCTGGATGCCCCAGGCCCAGGTGTAGAGCCAGCCGGAGGAGTCGGTCTTCTCGACGGGCGCGGGGGCGTAGCCAAGCTTGCCCTTGACGGGGGAGCCCTTGGCCTCCAGGGAGCCGGCGGCGGACGTGGCGTCGTACCACATGGCGACCTTGCCCTGGGTCATGTTGTTGAGGCACTCGGCGAAGCCGGACTGGGCGGCGCCGGACTCACCGTGCTTGCGCACGAGGTCGACATAGAACTTCGTCGCCTTCTCGAAGGCGGGGGAGTCGAGTTCGGCCTTCCAGTTCTTGTCGAACCAGGTGCCGCCGAAGGTGTTCACGACGGTGGTGAGCGGTGCCATGACCTCGCCCCAGCCGGGCAGGCCGCGCAGACAGATGCCGCGCATCCCGGACTTCGCCCCGTCGACCTCGGCGGCGAGCTTCGCCACTTGGTCCCAGGTGGGGTGGGCCGGCATCGTCAGGCCCTTCTCGGCGAAGATGTCCTTGCGGTACATCAGGAAGGACGACTCGCCGTAGAAGGGCTGGCCGTAGAGCTTTCCGTCGTCGGCGGTCAGCGACTGGCGCATCGGCTTCAGGACGTCCTGCTCGTCGTAGCCCGGGTCCTTGGTGACGTACGAGTTCATCTCGTGCAGCCAGCTGTTCTTGGCATAGATCGGGATCTCGTAGTTGCTGAGCGTCGCCACGTCGTACTGGCCCGCCTGGTTGGCGAAGTCCTGGCTGATCTTGTCGCGGACGTCGTTCTCCGGCAGGACGGTGAAGTTCACCTTGATGCCGGTCTCCTTGGTGAAGTGCGCGGCGGTGAGTTTCTGCAGCTCCACCATCTGCGGGTTGTTGACCATCAGGACGTTGACGGAGTCGCCGCCGGAACCGGACCCGCCCGCCCCGACCCAACAGCCGGAGAGCAGCGGGGCGAGCAGCGTCCCTGCGGCGGCCATGGCGAGCGTGGCTCGCGGTGGCCGTCGTCGGCTCTGGGTGCGCATGGATCGCTCCTGAACATATGGGGAGATAAGGGGCAGTTGTGGGCGCAGGAGTGCCCTGGGGAGGGTGAGTTGGGTTTTCAGACGCGCAGATGCGGGCGCGAACGGGTTCTCTAGACGCGGATGACCTGTGGGCCCAGAAGCGAGTAGCGGTGGGCCTCGGCCGAGGGGAGCAGGGTGCTCGTCACGATCGTCTCCAGTGCGCCGATCTCCGCGAACCGGCAGAAGCTGACCGCCCCGAACTTGGTGTGCACGCCCGCGAACACCGTGCGGCGGGCGGCCCTGATGGCCTGCGCCTTGACCTCGCTGACCGCGGGGTCGGGGGTGGTCAGGCCGTGCTCGCGGGAGATGCCGTTGGCGCCGATGAAGGCGAGGTCGATGACGAACCCGGCCAGCATCTTCGTCGTCCAGTGGTCGACGGTGGCCAGCGTGCCGGAGCGGACCCGGCCGCCGAGCAGCAGGACGGAGATGCCGTCGGCCTCGGCAAGGGTGCCCGCGACCGGCAGGGATGCGGTGACCACGGTCAGCGGCCGGTCCCTGGGCAGTGCCTCGGCGATGAGCTGTGGGGTGAAGCCCTCGTCGACGAAGACCGTCTCGGCGTCCCCCAGCAGCTCGGCCGCGGCGGCCGCGATCCGGCGCTTCTCGGGTACGTGGCTGGTGGCGCGGAACTCGAGCGTCGTCTCGAAGCCGGCGCTCTCCACGGGGTAGGCGCCGCCGTGGGTGCGGCGGATCAGGCCGTGGTCCTCCAGGGCGCGCAGATCCCGTCGTACGGTCTCCTTGGCCACGCCCAGTGCGGCGGCGAGCGCGGTGACGTCGACCGAGCCGGTGGCGCGCGCGGCCCGCACGATCTCCCGCTGGCGCTCTTCTGCGGTCTTCGCAGTGTTCGCCGTCATCGCCGTCACCTGCTCCCGTGCCTGCTGCCCGTTCGGGCCCGGTGGGGCCCACGCAGCAAGTTCTACCCTCGGTGTGCGGCACTGACCAGGCCTGTTGCAGGGCCGATGCTGCCCGTGTGTGCCCGTTTGCAGAGCGGAGTGCCCGCCTCGGACCTGCGTGGCTGTGAGTGGGGGCGTGAGATCGGGCAGGTGCGGTGCCCGAATGCGGGGGCGGGCGGGCCCGTTCCGTGCCCGGGCGCTCCGCTGGGAGGGCGCGCGTTGGGGCGATGTTCTTCTGACGCGCCGTCGTGGCTGGTCGCGCCCACGCGGCGGAGCCGCATATGGATGCAGCCCCGCGCCCCTTCGGGGCGCGTCAGTACGGCCAGATCGGCGGGTCGCTCACGAAGTGGCCGCCCAGGTAGGCGTGGGCGATGTTGTCGGGGTCCAGGTCGCCCTGGGCGGCGATCAGCTTTTCCGCGTACGGCTCGGAGTCGTCCTGCGGCTCGTAGCCGAGCGCCCGTGCCGTGGACAGGTCCCACCAAAGGCGCGTGTTGGCGGAGGAGCCGTAGACGACGGTGTGGCCGACGTTCTCGGCGGTCAGGGCCGCGTGGAAGAGGCGGGCGCCGTCGGCCGGACTCATCCAGATGGACAGCATGCGCACGCTGGTGGGCTCGGGGAAGCAGGAGCCGATGCGTACCGACACCGTCTCCAGACCGTGCTTGTCCCAGTAGAGCTGTGCGAGGTCCTCGCCGAAGGACTTGGACAGGCCGTAGAAGGTGTCCGGGCGGCGCGGGGTGTCGATGGGGATCAGCGGGTCGTCTGCCAGCGGGCGCGGGGTGAAGCCGACGGCGTGGTTGGAGGAGGCGAAGACGATACGGCCCACGCCCTCCTCCCGCGCGGCCTCGTACAGGTTGTACGTGCCCTCGATGTTCGCCGAGAGGATCTTCTCGAACGGGGCTTCCAGGGAGATGCCGGCCAGGTGGATGATCGCGTCGACGCCCCGCACGGCCTCGCGCAGGGCCTTCTTGTCGGCGAGATCCGCGGTGACGGCGTCCGGGTCGCCCTCGATCGGGCGTACGTCGAGGAGGCGCAGCTCGTAGCCGAAGGCCGGCAGCAGGTTCCGCATCAGGGTGCCGAGCCCGCCGGCGGCGCCGGTGAGCAGAACGGTGCGGGGGGCTGGCATCCTCGCTTCTCCTTCGGTTGGCAGGCGCATGCGTGCACGTTATTCACATCCATGGACACGCTAGGGAGCCGCGCCGTACCCCGTCAAGTGCTCTGCGAAATGCGGAAATCCGCTGATGTGATGCCGGTGGGCGCGCTTGACCGGCCGCAAAGGGGCACCTTAGCGTGGTGGCGTTCAGAAATGTAGACACAGATCATGAACGTGGAATCAACATCGGAATCGGGAGTGCCCGTGACGCCAGTCCCTCTCGCCGCTCGACTCAGCATCCCCAGCGGGCCGCTGTTCTTCCCGGTCACCGCCTACGGCCCCGACGGCTCGGTCGACCTCGACGTGTACCGCGCCCATGTGCGCCGCGGGGTCGAGGCCGGGGCCGCCGCGGTCTTCGCGTGCTGCGGCACCGGCGAGTTCCATGCGCTCACGCCCGAGGAGTTCGAGGCGTGCGTGCGGGTGGCGGTGGAGGCGGCGGACGGGCGGGTGCCGGTGGTGGCCGGCGCCGGGTACGGCACCGCGCTGGCCGTCCGGTACGCGCGCGTGGCCGAGACCGCCGGGGCGGACGGGCTGCTCGCCATGCCGCCGTACCTCGTTCTCGCCGGTCAGGAGGGGTTGCTGCGGCACTACCGGGAGGTGGCCGCCGCGACCGCGCTGCCCATGATCGTCTACCAGCGTGACAACGCCGTGTTCACCCCGGAGTCCGTCGTCGAACTGGCCCGCACGGACGGCGTCATCGGCTTCAAGGACGGCCTCGGCGACCTCGACCTCATGCAGCGCATCGTCAGCGCCGTCCGCACCGAGGTCCCCGGCGACTTCCTCTACTTCAACGGCCTGCCGACCGCCGAACAGACCCAGCTCGCCTACCGAGCCATCGGCGTCCCGCTCTACTCCTCCGCCGTCTTCTGCTTCGCCCCGGAGATCGCGCTCGCCTTCCACCGGGCGCTGGAGGCCGGCGACATCGCCACCGCCCACCGCCTCCTCGACGGCTTCTACCGGCCGTTCGTCGAGCTGCGCGCACAGGGGCGCGGTTACGCCGTCGCCCTGGTCAAGGCGGGCGTACGGCTGCGCGGGCTCGACGTCGGGGAGGTCCGGCCGCCGCTGCACGAGCCCACCGAGGATCATGTCAAGCAGCTCGCCGAGCTGATCGAGCGTGGGTATGCCCTGTTGGAAGAGAACAAGTGAAGGCGGAGAGCAAGTGAAGGCGTCGACTTTCGTCTACCCCTGGGACGTCAACGGGGACCCGGAGGCCGCGGGCCGCATCGCCGCGCTCGGTGTGCAGCAGGTGACGCTCGCCTCCGCGTACCACTCCACGCGTGCGCTCACGCCCCGCCACCCGCGCCACCGCATCGTCACCGCCGAGCACGCGGCCGTGCTGTATCCCACCGACGGCCGCTGGGAAGGACGTGCGCTGCGGCCGTACGCGGCGGGGGACTGGGCGCCCGGAGACGCCTACGGCGAGGCGGCCGCGGCTCTCACGGACGCCGGCCTGGAGGTGCACACCTGGGTCGTCCTCGCGCACAACTCCCGCCTGGGCGCCGAGCATCCGGGCACCTCCGTCGTCAACGCCTACGGCGACCGTTACCCCTGGGCCCCGTGCATCGCGCAGCCCGCCACGCGCGCGTACCTCGTCGACCTGGCCGTCGAGGCGGCCGTACGGCCGGGAGCGCGCGGCACCGAGCTGGAGTCGCTGGGCTGGTACGGGCTGCAGCATCTGCACGCCCACGACAAGACCGGCGGGGTAGGTCTCGGCGACGCCGGAATGTACCTGATGGCCCTCTGCTTCTGCCCCGCGTGCCGGGCCGGATACGGCGATCAGGGCTTGGACGCCGACGAGTTGGCGGCTGCCGTACGCGAAGCGCTGGAGCCGCTGTGGCAGGGTGCACCCGACGACGGAGGCTGGGCGGGGGTCGAGAAGCTGCTCGGGGAGGCGAAGGCGGCCGCCACGCGCGCGTGGCGCGACGACACCGCCCGCACGCTCCAGGAGACCGCGGTCCGGGCGGTGCGCGCGGCGGCCCCCGACGGCTTCCAGATCCTGCTGCACGCCGACCCCGTGACGTACCACGTCGGCGCCAACCCGGGCGTGGACCCCGCCCACATCCTGTCCGTCGCGGACGGCGTGGTCGTACCGTGCGCAGGCGGTACGGACCTGCTGACACCCTTCGCCGAGCAGGGCCGGGAAGGCGCGGTCATCGCCGCCAACTTCCCCGTGGTCGCGGGAATGGGCGGCAGCCCGGACGCGCTGTCCGCGGACGCCGCGCAGGCAGGTCGGCGGGGAGCAACCGAACTGCGGTTGTATCACGCCGGGTTGGCGTCGGACGGGGACCTGGAGGCGGTGCGTTCGGCGCTTGCCGGGCTTTGAGGGGGCTGGGCGGCGGTGGCCGCGGGGCTGCGGCAGGGGGCTTCTGGCGCCGTTCGCCGGGGATGGGGGGCAGCCTGGACTCGCCGGCCGCGGGTGCAGGCAGGGCGGCGGGGGCGGGTGAACTGCGGTGGCGTAACGCCGGGTTGGCGTCAGGACCTGGAGGCAGTGCGTTGGGCGCTTGCCGGGCTTTGAGGGGGCTGGGCGGAGGTGTCCGGCTGCGGCAAGGGGCTGCTGGCATCGTTCGCCGGGGATGGGGGGCAGCCTGGACTCGCTGGCCGCGGGAGCGGGCGCGCCGGTGGGGGCGGGTGAACTGCGGTTGTGTCACGTGGGGTTGGTGTCGGACCGGGACTTGGAGGCGGTGCGTTCGGTACTCGCCGGGCTTTGAGGGGGCTGGGCGGAGGTGTCCGGCTGCGGCAAGAGGCTGCTGGCATCGTTCGCCGGGGATGGGGGCAGCCTGGACTCGCTGGCCGCGGGAGCGGGCGCGCCGGTGGGGGCGGGTGAACTGCGGTTGTGTCACGTGGGGTTGGTGTCGGACCGGGACTTGGAGGCGGTGCGTTCGGTACTCGCCGGGCTTTGAGGGGGCTGGGCGGAGGTGTCCGGCTGCGGCAAGAGGCTGCTGGCATCGTTCGCCGGGGATGGGGGCAGCCTGGACTCGCTGGCCGCGGGAGCGGGCGCGCCGGTGGGGGGCGGGTGAACTGCGGTTGTGTTACGTGGGGTTGGTGTCGGACCGGGACTTGGAGGCGGTGCGTTCGGTGCTCGCCGGGCTTTGAGGGGGCTGGGCGGCGGTGTCCGGCTGGGCTGGGCCAGGTGGCGCCGTTCGCCGGGGATGGGTGGTAGCCCGGACTCGCGGGAGCGGGCACACCGGTGGGGGGCGGGTGAACTGCGGTTGTGTTACGTGGGGTTGGTGTCGGACCGGGACTTGGAGGCGGTGCGTTCGGTGCTCGCCGGGCTCTGGAGGAGCCGGGCGGTCGTGGTCAGCAGGACTGCGCCGAGGGTGAGCAGCAGGGGGCGGTAGCCGGTGAGTTCGACCAGGGCCGCCCCCGCGGCCAGCCCGAGCACGTTCGGTGCGAAGAGCAGTGTGTTGGCCGTGGCGGCCGTACGGCCCAGCAGGGCGTCCGGCGTCTCGCGCTGTACGGCGGTCAGTGCGGTGATCAGGACGCAGGGCAGCCCGGCCCCGATCGCCGCGCTGCACACCAGGGCCACTGGGTCCGAGGGGACGGCTCGCGCGGCGACCGCGACGCCCGTGAGGGCGATTCCGCAGGCCGCGAAGCGGTGTCCGCCCAGGCGGCGCAGGGCCGGGCCGGAGGCCAGACCGATCGCGACCGAACCGAGGCCCTGGACGGCGTACAGGACACCGGCGTAGGCGGGGGAGTGCCCGAGGCCGTCGATGACGGCGTAGAGCAGCGCCCCGGACAGCCCTGCGCAGAACATCGTGGTGCCGCCCGCCAGGACCAAGGGGCGCAGGCGGGCGTGCGTCCACAGGTACCCGATGCCCTCCGCCGTCCGTGCACGTCGGCCGCTCGTGGGCTGCTGCGGCCTTTCCTCGCGGACGCGCAGCAGGGCGTACACGCCGGTGGCCAGCACGAACGTGACGGCATCCAACAGGGCGACGCTCGGGCCGCCGTACGCCGCGAAGAGGGCCGCACCCGCGAGCGGGGCCACCAGCTTCATGCCCTCGGTCGCCGTCATGCGCAGCCCGTTGAAGTCGCCCAGCAGCGACCCGTCGACTGCGGCCGCGACAAGGGCCGACTCGGCCGCGTCATGGACGACGCCCGCGGCGCCGTACACGAACAGGACCGTGTAGAGCAGCCACAGCCGGCTCGGGGAGTCGACGGTGAAGAGGGTGAGCAGGAGGGCGGCCAGCAGGAGGTTCGCGCCGATGAGAAGGGGTTTGCGGCGGACCCGGTCGGCGAGGGTGCCGAGCAGAGGGCCGGCGAGCGTGGGCGCCCACATCGCGAGCAGGCACAGCGCGGCCAGTCCGTCCGAGCCGGTCAGCTCCTTGACCCACACGCCGGACGCCAGCCACAGCGCCGACGTCCCGAAGCCGGAGATCACCACGCCGGCGAGATACAGCCCCGCGTTGCGGTCCCGCAGAACCCGCACGACTGCCCATGTCGATGTCGTCATGCCTGGCCATCGTGGGTCTAAGGCCCCTGGCCGGGGATCAGGCAAGTGCCCTATCAGCGAGCCCGGCCGAGCCGTACTGGTGGAGAACGGGCTGCGATGAGTTTCGGAGGCGCGGTCGGTCTACATCGAAGAGACACGACTGTGAGGAGCAGTGCATGAGTGACCCGACCCTCGACCTCGGACCCCAGACCCGCGTCATCGCGCGGCTCGCGGAGGGCGTGAGCGACGAGCAGCTGGCGGACCCGACACCCTGCCCGGACTGCGCGGTGCGCAACATGCTGGGCCATCTGCTCGGACTGTCCGTCGCCTTCCGCGACGCGGCCCGCAAGGACCTGGGCGTCACGACCGACACCAACCCCGGCGCCGCCGCCCCGGACCTCGACCCCGACTGGCGCGAGGCCCTGCCCAAGGTCCTCGACGAACTGGCCGAGTCCTGGCGCGACCCGGCCGCCTGGACCGGCATGACCAGGGCCGGCGGTGTCGACCTGCCCGGCGAGGTCGCCGCCGTCGTCGCCGTCGACGAGCTCGTGATCCACGGCTGGGACCTGGCCCGCGCCACCGGCCAGGACTACACCCCCGACCCGGCCGCACTCCAGGCCTCCCACGACTTCCTGCTGGCTGCGGCCAACGACCCGAGCCGGGGCGGCGGCATCTTCGGGCCCGTGGTGCCCGTACCGCCCCGGGCTCCGCTGCTCGACCGGGCGGTGGGGCTCAGCGGGCGGGACCCGGGGTGGGCACGCACGCCGTGACCGGCGGGGCGATGGCGTCCGTCACCGGGTCGGCCGCAGGTGCGCCGGCCGGGCGTACGCGGGCGCGGGCAGCGAGCCGACCGCGGATTCGGTCGTCGCGCCGCCGGGCCCGGACACGGATCCAGGCGACCGGCACCCGCGTCGGCGCGAACCGGGTGGGCGTCCCGTGAACGAGGGGCGTGGCGTACGGGCGGGACCGTACGCTCCCCGCATGCCCCTCACCCTCACCGTCCTCGGCACCGCCTCCCCGCACCCGCAGCCCGGCCGCCCCTGCTCCGGGTATCTCCTGCGCGGCGGGGGTGCCGAGGTGTGGGTGGACGCCGGCCCCGGCACCTTCGCGGAATTGCAGCGGCACACGGACCCGGCGCGGCTGAGCGCCATCTGGATCTCGCACCTGCACGCAGACCTCCCCCAGTCTCGAACTTCGCTCGACCGGGCGGTGCCCCCATCGCCGACCTGCTGTCCGCGGTGTACGGACTGGCGTACGGGGGACTCACCCCGCCCGCGCCCGTCCCGGTGTACGCACCCGGCGACTGCGCCCAGCGCCTGGCCGGGTTCTTCGGACAGTCCGACACCGGTTTCCTGAGCGGCATCCTCGACTTCCGTCCCCTGCATGACGGCCACATCGCCCGGTACGGCGACCTGCACCTCACCTCCCGCGCCGTCGTCCACGACGTCGAGGCGTACGGGCTGCGGGCCGAGTGCGAGGGGCGGGTGCTCGCGTACTCCGGGGACAGCGGGCCGTGCGACGCGCTTGGCCAACTCGCCGCCGACGCCGACCTGTTCCTGTGCGAGGCCGACATCGACGCCCGTCACGAAGGCGAACAGGTGCACCTGACCCCTGAGGATGCCGGCGACACGGCCCGCGCGGCCGCCGTGAGCCGGCTGCTCGTCACCCACGTCGGACCCACGCTCACCAGCGAGTCGGCGACGAAACGGGCCGCCGCGGCCTTCGGCGGCCGCACCGCCACGGCCCGCGAGGGCGACACCGCGACCGTCTGAGCCGCCGACCGTCGCAACCTCAACTCCCTTTGTCAGAAGCATTGACGAAACATGCGCCCCCTCCTACCTTCAACGCGTCGTACTTCGTACGTCATATATGAGACGCGATACGCGAGATCAGATACGCGAGATCAGATACCCGAGATCTGATACGTGACTTCCGAGAGGCGCGCATGACCTCTGTGCCCACCCCGATCCCGTCCCGCACGCAGTACGTGCTGGACGCGATCAAACACCGCATCCTCACCGGCCAGTTGACGCCGGGTCAGGCCCTGGTCGAGACCGAGCTCGCCGCACAGTTCGGGGTGTCCAAGACCCCTGTGCGCGAGGCGCTCAAGACCCTGGCCGGCACCGGGCTGGTCGTGATGAGCCAGTACAAGGGCGTCACGGTGCGCATGGTGGACGCGGACATGGCGCGCGAGGTGTACGACGTGCGGCTGCTGCTGGAGCCCGAGGCGCTCAGGCGGGCGGTGCGGCGAGGGGCCTCACTCGACTCCGCCCGCACCGCGCTGACCAGGGCCGACGACGCCACCGACACCGCCGAACGGTCCCTCGCCAACCGGGAGTTCCACCGCGCCCTGTACCTGCCCTGCGGCAACCCGCTGCTCGGCCGCATGCTCGACGAGGTCCGCGACCAGGCGGCCCTCGTCTCCGCCGTGGCCTGGGCGGCCTCACCCTCCTGGGAGCGGGAGGCCGGCGAGCACCGGGAGATCCTGCGGCTCGCCCTGGAGGGCGACGCCGACGGCGCGGCACGCGCCCTGCACACCCATATCGCGTCCTTCGTCGAGCGAGCGTTCCCCCAGGCAACCGGCCAGGCAGCGAACCAGGAAGGCACCGCATGAGCAGCGTGACGTTCGAGACCCAACGGGCGGCCCTGGCCGACGTGGTGGCGATCCCGGTGACCCCGTTCGCCGAGGACGGCACCGTCGACCAGGACGCCCACCGGGCCCTGCTGCGTCGGCTGCTCGAGGGTGGTATCGGCATCCTCACTCCCAACGGAAACACCGGTGAGTTCTACGCCCTCGCCCCCGAAGAGCGCCGTCTCGTCACGGAGTTGACCATCGATGAGACCGGCGACCGCGCCGCGATCCTCGTCGGCGTCGGCCACGACCTGCCCACCGCCATCGCCTCCGCACGGCACGCCCGCGAGCACGGCGCCCAGATGGTGATGGTCCATCAGCCCGTCCACCCGTACGTCTCCCAGACCGGCTGGGTCGACTACCACCGCGCCATCGCCGAGGCCGTCCCCGAACTGGGCGTCGTCCCTTACATCCGCAACGCCCAGCTGGCCGGAGCCCGCCTCGCCGAACTCGCCGACGCCTGCCCGAACGTCATCGGCGTCAAGTACGCCGTCCCGGACGCCGCCAGGTTCGCCGCCTTCGCACGGGACGCGGGGCTCGACCGCTTCGTGTGGGTCGCCGGTCTCGCCGAGCCCTACGCGCCCTCCTACTTCTCCGGGGGCGCCACCGGCTTCACCTCCGGACTCGTGAACGTCGCCCCGTCCGTCTCGCTGAACATGATCGAAGCGCTTCGATCCGGCGACTACCCGGCAGCCATGAAGGTCTGGGAGCAGATCCGCCGCTTCGAGGAACTCCGCGCGGCGCACGGCTCCGCCAACAACGTCACCGTCGTCAAGGAGGCCCTCGCCTCCCTCGGCCTGTGCCGCCGCGACGTCCGCCCGCCGAGCAGCACCCTTTCCGAGGACGAGCGCGCCGAGGTCGCCGCCATAGCCGCCGGATGGTCGATATGACCGACAGAATGCGTCCCGAGGAACTCAGAAGCCATCAGTGGTACGGCACCGAGGGCCAGCTGCGCACCTGGTCGCACAACGCCCGCATGCGCCAGCTGGGGTACGAGGCGGAGGAGTACCGGGGCCGCCCGGTGATCGCGGTCCTCAACACCTGGTCCGACATCAACCCCTGCCACGTCCATCTGCGCGAGCGCGCCGAGGCGGTCAAGCGGGGCGTGTGGCAGGCCGGTGGCTTCCCGCTCGAGTTCCCCGTCGCCACGCTCTCGGAGACGTACCAGAAGCCCACCCCGATGCTCTACCGCAACCTCCTCGCGATGGAGACGGAGGAGCTGCTGCGGTCGTATCCGGTCGACGCGGCGGTGCTGCTCGGCGGCTGCGACAAGTCGACGCCGGCATTGCTGATGGGCGCGGCCTCGGCCGACGTACCGTCGGTCTTCGTGCCCGCGGGACCGATGCTGCCGGGGCACTGGCGCGGCGAGACCCTCGGGTCCGGCACCGACATGTGGAAGTACTGGGACGAGCACCGCGCCGGCAACCTGACGGACTGCGAACTGCGGGAGCTGCAGGGCGGGTTGGCGCGATCGCCCGGTCACTGCATGACCATGGGGACGGCGTCCACGATGACCGCGGCGGCCGAAGTCCTCGGTATGACGCTGCCGGGCGCCTCCTCGGTCCCCGCCGTCGACTCCGGGCACGAGCGGATGGCCGCCGCCTCCGGCCGCCGCGCCGTGGACCTCGCCTGGACAGGGCTCAAGCCGTCCGGGATCCTCACCCGCGAGGCCTTCGAGGACGCCGTCACCACGGTGCTCGGGCTCGGCGGCTCCACCAACGCGGTCATCCATCTGATCGCGATGGCGGGACGCTGCCAAGTCCCGCTCACCCTCGACGACTTCGACCGCATCGCGCGCACCGTGCCGGTGCTGGCCAACATCCGTCCCGCCGGACAGACGTACCTCATGGAGGACTTCTACTTCGCCGGCGGCCTGCCCGCCTTCCTCTCCCGGATCACCGACCTGCTGCACCTGGACCGGCCGACGGTCAACGGCACCCTGGGCGAGCAGATCGAGGGCGCCGTCGTCCACAACGACGACGTCATCCGCACCCGCGAGAACCCGGTCGCCGCCGAGGGCGGAGTCGCCGTCCTGCGCGGCAACCTCTGCCCCGACGGCGCCGTCATCAAGCACATCTCCGCCGAACAGCACCTGCTCAAGCACACCGGCCCCGCGGTCGTCTTCGACGACTACAAGACCATGCAACGCACCATCAACGACCCGGAGTTGCACATCACCGCCGACAGCGTGCTGGTGCTGCGCAACGCCGGACCCAAGGGCGGCCCGGGCATGCCCGAGTACGGCATGCTGCCCATCCCGGACCACCTGCTCAAGCAGGGCGTGCGGGACATGGTCCGCATCTCCGACGCACGGATGAGCGGCACGAGTTACGGCGCCTGCGCACTGCACGTAGCGCCGGAGTCGTACGTCGGCGGGCCACTGGCCCTCGTCCGCTCCGGCGACCTCATCACCCTCGACGTCGAGGCACGCTCCCTCCATCTCCACGTGGCTGGCGAGGAGTTGGAGCGACGCAGGGCGGACTGGACACCCCCGCCCGCCCGCTACGAGCGAGGCTACGGCGCGCTCTACAACGACCAGATCACCCAGGCAGACACAGGCTGCGACTTCAAGTTCCTGGCCGGGCAAGGCAAGGCCCCAGTCCCGTACGCCGGTTGACAGCAGCCCGGTGAGGGGCGCGGGGAACTGCGCGACAAGCCACATCACACCCGCACTCGCCACACAACACCAAAGGCACCCCGTACCGCGAAATCCAGGCGGACCCCTGCACATCGAGAAAGCGCTTCCTGCACCACAAGAGCAAGCCGCACGCACGATGTACCGAGAACGGAGACCCGCTCATGGCCCAAGCCGCAGCCGTGGCGAACCCGCCCGCGCCACCCCGGCGGCGCCGTGCCTCCGCCACCCCGCGCAGGCTGCCGTATCTGCTGATCGCCCCGGCGGCCCTGCTCATGCTGGGCTTCATCGCCTACCCGGTGATCAGCGTCTTCTACTACGGCCTGCAGAACTTCAACCCCACCAAGCCATGGCGGAACGGCTACGCGGGCTTCGACAACTTCGTCCAGATCTTCACCAAGGACACCCAGTTCTGGGACACGCTGACCTTCAGCGCCAAGTGGGTCGTCGTCGAGGTGGGCCTGCAGCTGCTGTTCGGTCTCGCACTCGCCCTCATCGTCAACCAGATCTTCGTGGGGCGGGCGGTGGGCCGCGCGCTCGTCTTCTCCCCGTGGGCCGTGTCCGGTGTGCTGACCTCCGCGATCTGGGTGCTGCTCTACAACTCCCAGACGGGCGTCACCCGTTACCTCGCGGACATGGGCATCGGCTCGTACGGCACCAGCTGGCTCTCGGACACCTCAACTGCCTTCCCGGCAGCGGTGGTTGCCGATCTCTGGCGCGGTGTCCCCTTCTTCGCGATCCTCATCCTCGCCGACCTGCAGTCCGTCTCGAAGGACCTGTACGAGGCCGCCGAGGTCGACGGCGCGAGCCGCATCAAACAGTTCTGGCACATCACGCTGCCGCATCTGAAGGACGCGATCGTGCTGTCGACGCTGCTGCGCGCGGTGTGGGAGTTCAACAACGTCGACCTGCTCTACACCCTCACCGGTGGCGGACCGGCGGGAGAGACCACCACCCTGCCCCTCTACATCGCCAACACCAGCGTGGACGGCCACAACTTCGGCTACGCATCGGCCCTGACCACGGTGGCGTTCGTGATTCTGCTCTTCTGCTCGATCGTCTATCTGCGCCTGAGCAAGTTCGGAGGTGAGGAGAAGTGATCACCGAGATCGCACCCGCGCCGGAGCGCGTGGCCACCGAGCCCGCCCGGCCGAGGAGGAAGCGCCGCGCCTGGGACGACGTCCCCCGCTGGCAGATCTACGTCCCCCTGTCGATCTACCTCCTCTTCACCCTGATCCCCTTCTACTGGATCCTCCTCTTCGCTCTGCGCCGGCCCGGCTCGACCTCGCTGGTGCCCTGGCCGATGACCTTCGAACACTTCGAGAAGGTCTGGAACGAGCGGGCCTTCGGCACCTACTTCCAGAACAGCGTGCTCGTCGGCATCGCCACCCTGGGGATGACGACGCTGGTCGCGCTGGCCGGCGGCTACGCCCTCGCCCGGTTCAACTTCCGGATCAAGAAGGCCTTCATGCTGGCCCTGCTCTGCACGCAGTTCGTGCCGGGCGCGCTGCTCCTGGTGCCGCTGTTCGAGATCTTCGCCAACCTGCGGATGATCAACTCCCTTGTGAGTGTCATCATCGCCGAGACCGTCTTCCAGCTGCCGCTTTCGATGATCCTCATCAGCGGGTTCATCCGGAACGTGCCGTACTCGCTCGAAGAGGCCGCCTGGGTCGACGGCTGCAACCGGTTCACAGCCTTCCGCATCGTCGTACTCCCGCTGCTGCGGCCCGGGTTGATCGCCGTCGGCTCCTTCGCCTTCGTGCACGCCTGGAACCACTTCCTGTTCGCCCTGATGTTCCTGAGCGACCAGAGCAAGCAGACCATCCCCGTCGGACTCAACACGCTGATGAGCGCGGACAGCGTCGACCTCGGCGCGCTCGCCGCGGGCGGCATCATCGCGGCCGTACCGGTAGTGATCGTGTTCGCCTTCATTCAGAAGTGGCTGATCACGGGGTTCAGCGCAGGGGCGGTAAAAGGATGAGGAGACGTCAGATCACGGTAATCGCATCGGCGTTGGGACCGCCGAGCGTCCCTTGGCACTCCGAGACCGGCGGCATCAGCCCCGACACCCCCGCCCTGGGGGGCGGCTGGGCGGATACCGAGGGCGGCACCGGTCACGACGCCGCGCGCGGTGCGGCGCAGGGAGGATCCCTTGACATCTTCCCTCTCCACGAGGAGAGGGAATTCCTACAGCTCGCGCCGCGGGGTTTCCTGCTTCGTCGTCGACTGCCCCTTTCGGGAGAACTCCCGTTGAGGTCTTACGTCGGCTCCACAGGCCGACACCGCCAGTCCGGCGGCCTTAAGGTTCTTCGCCGCGTTCACGTCCCGGTCGTGGGTCGTGCCGCAGATGGAACACAGCTTGGAGGAGGGGAACCAGCGGTCGACTGCGATCACTTCGCGGCCGTACCAGGTGGCCTTGTACTCCAGCATGCTGCGGAACTCTCGCCGTGCCGCGTCGCTGATGGCGCGGGAGAGCTTGCGATTCTTCACCATGTTGCGGACGGTGAGGTCCTCGATTACGAGCGTTTGGTTTTCACGCACGAGTCGAGTGGTCAGCTTGTGCAAGTGGTCACGGCGGCGATCGGCGATGCGGGCGTAGATCTTGGCGACCTTGCGGCGGGCCTTGGCGCGGTTGGCGCCGTCGCCCTTGGCCTTGCGAGACAGTTCCCGCTGCGCGCGGGCAAGACGGGTTCGGTCGCGCCGCTCGTGCCGTGGGTCGGCAATCTTCTCACCGGTCGAGAGGGTCAGCAGATGGCCGAGCCCGGCGTCAACGCCGACCGCCCGGCCGTTTGCGGGGAGCGGCTGGACGGCAGGGTCTTCGACGAGGAGAGAGACGAACCAGCGTCCGGCTGCGTCCTGGGACACCGTCACCGTGGACGGGGCCGCACCTTCCGGGAGGGGACGCGACCAGACGATGTCGAGCGGCTCGCTCATCTTCGTCAGCGTCAGTTTCCCGTCCGAGAACCGGAACGCGCTGGACGTGTACTCGGCGGACTTGCGGGACTTCTTCCGCGACTTGAAGCGCGGGCATTTCGCGTGCTTGCCGAAGAACGCGGTGAACGCGGCCTGGAGGTGCCGCAGCGCCTGCTGGAGCGGGACCGAAGAGACGTCGTTGGGGAACGCCAGCTGCTGGGTCTTCTTCCACGCCGTCAGCATGGCCTACGTCCCGTTGTAGTTGACCCGCTCCTGTCGGAGCGTCCAGGCCTCGGTGGGGGCCGCGAGCGCCAAGTTGTAGACCTTCCGCACGCATCCGAACGTGCGCGACAGCTCAGCTGCCTGCGCATCGGTCGGGCAGAAGCGGTACTTGAACGCCCGCTTCACGTGAGTGGTCATGGCTCACAAACCATCACCTCAGCCTGTGGACGTCTGACGGGTTGTTGGCGCGGGACGCCGAATCGCCTTGCAGGCGCTTCGCTGTTCGGAGGTGTCCAATGAGCCTCATGAGCATCGCTGTACCCATCGTTCTCGCGGGCGCGCGCGGCCACGGCCGCTGGCACCTGGACAACATCCGCCGGCTCCAGGACAAGGGGATCGTACGGCTGGCAGGCATCTGCGAGCTGACCCCGCTGACCGGGGACGAGATCCCGGACGGCCTCGGCACGCCCGAGCAGTCCGCCGACTTCGGCGCGCTCCTGGACTCCACCGGCGCCCGGGTCGCCGTCGTCTGCACACCGATCCCCACCCACACCGACCTGGCGCTCACGGCCGCCCGCAAGGGCGTGCACCTGCTGCTGGAGAAGCCGCCCGCGCCGTCGTACGCCGAGTTCCGGCGGATGGCCGACGGGGTCGCCGAGGCGGGCGTGGTCTGCCAGATCGGCTTCCAGTCGCTGGGCTCGCACGCCGTCCCGGCGATCCTCGCGATGGTCGCCGAGGGCGCCGTCGGCGAGGTCGTCGGGGTCGGCGGGGCCGGTGCCTGGGTGCGGCCCGAGGCCTACTACCGGCGGGCTCCCTGGGCGGGCAAACGGCGCCTGAACGGCGTCGACGTGATCGACGGCGTGCTCACCAACCCCCTGGCGCACGCCGTGGCCACCGCACTCGCCCTCAACGGCACCACACTCGCCGAGGACGTCACCGCCATCGAGCTCGAGCTGCTGCGCGCCAACGACATCGAGTCCGACGACACCTCCTGCGTCCGTGTCACCACCGCACAGGGCCGAAAGGTCACCGTCGCCGCGACCCTGTGCGCCGAGCGGGACGACGAGCCGTACGTCGTCGTGCACGGCACCCGCGGCCGGATCACCTTCTGGTACAAACAGGACCGCGTCCTGCTCCAGCGCGCCGACCACGGCCCCGAGGAGTACGAGTACGGCCGCACCGACCTGCTGGAGAACCTCGTCGACCACCTCACCGACGGCGCCGACCTCCTGGTCACCCCGGACGCAACCGGCGCCTTCATGAAGGTCGTTGAAGCGATTCGGCAGGCCCCCGACCCGGCCCCGCTGCCGGCCGGCGCCTGGCACCTGATCCCCGACGAGGGCCGCAGGGTCGTGGACGGCATCGACGGACTCGTCGCGGCCGCCGCCGACACCCTCTCCCTCTACTCCGAGCTCGGCGCCACCTGGGCCCCACCGAAAGAGGTGAGCACTTGATGACGACCAACGACTCGCCCGTCCTGCGCGTCGCGGGCCGCCCGGTCGGCCGCTACGTCACCCGGCCCGAACTGCCGGCCCGGCTCTCCCCGCGCCCCTATCTGCACCCCGTCACCACCCTGGCCGGCACGGCGGTCACCGAGCTGAGCCCCGCCGACCACACCCACCACCTCGGCGTCGGTGTCGCCGTTCCCGACGTCGAGGGGCACAACTTCTGGGGCGGGCGGACCTACGTCCGCGACCAGGGTCCCACCGAGCTGGACAACCACGGCGCCCAGCGCCACAACTCCTTCCAGCTGCGCGACCCCGACGGCTTCGTGGAGGAACTGCGCTGGGTGGCGTCCGGCGGCGAGCTGCTGCGCGAGCGCCGCACGGTCGCCGCCACCGAACTCACCGACGCCGCCTGGGCGTTGGACTTCACGTTCTCGCTCACGAACGTCACCGACGGACCACTGTCGATCGGCAGCCCGGCCACCAACGGACGCCCAGGGGCGGCCTACGGCGGCTTCTTCTGGCGCGCCCGCAAGGAGCACGACACCCCGCATGTCTTCACCGCCGAGCGCGACGGCGAACCGGAGGTGCACGGCTCCCGCGCCGACTGGCTCGCCCTCGCAGGCACCACCTGGACCCTGGTCTTCGCCGGCGCCACGGCCACCACCCGCCGCGACCCGTGGTTCGTGCGCACCGCCGAATACCCCGGCGCGGGCTCGTCCCTGGCGCACACCGAACGGCTCCCGATCCCACCCGGAGAGACCGTCGTACGGCGCATCGTCACCGTAGTCGCCGACGGCCGCCTGAGCCGGCACGAGGCGGCGGCACTGGTCCGGAAGGCGGTGAGCCAGTGACGCACGACGCCAACACGAATCCGGCCGTCGACTCCCATCCGGTTGTCGATACCGGCCCGGCCGTCGACACCGACCCGGTCGTCCGCACCGACCCGGCCGCCGATTCCCATCCGGTTGTCCGCACCGGCCCGGTCGTCTACACCGACCCGACCGTCTACACCGACCCGACCGTCTACATCAACCCGATCCTCAACGCCGACTGGTCCGACCCGGACGTCGTCCGCGTCGGCGACGACTTCTACCTCACCGCCTCCAGCTTCGGCCGCGCCCCCGGCCTGCCCCTCCTGCACTCCCGCGACCTTGTCAACTGGACGCTCGTCGGCCACGCGCTGGAACGCCTCGAACCCGCCGTCGGGTTCAGGACCCCGCGCCACGACTGCGGTGTCTGGGCGCCCGCGCTGCGCCATCACGACGACCGCTTCTGGATCTTCTGGGGCGACCCCGACCAGGGCATCTTCCAGATCAACGCGCCACAGATACGCGGCCCGTGGACCCGCCCGCACCTGGTGAAGGCCGGCAAGGGGCTCATCGACCCCTGCCCCCTGTGGGACGAGGAGACCGGTGAGGCATATCTCGTCCACGCCTGGGCCAAGTCCCGCTCCGGCGTCAAGAACCGCCTCACCGGCCACCGTATGCACCCCCACGGCACCGAACTCCTCGACGAGGGCAAGCTGATCGTCGACGGCGATCGCATCCCCGGCTGGTTCACCCTCGAAGGCCCCAAGCTCTACCGGCACGACGGCTGGTTCTGGATCCTCGCTCCCGCCGGGGGAGTGGAGACCGGCTGGCAGGGCGCCCTCCGCTCGCGCGGCTTCTTCGGGCCGTACGAGGAGAGGATCGTCCTGGAGCAGAAGGACACCCAGGTCAACGGCCCCCACCAGGGCGGCTGGGTGCGCACCCCGTCCGGCGAGGACTGGTTCCTGCACTTCCAGCAGAAGGGTGCCTACGGCAGGGTCGTGCACCTCCAGCCGATGAGCTGGGGCACGGACGGCTGGCCGGTGATCGGCAACGAGGGCGCCCCCGTCGCCGTACACCGGAAGCCCGATCTCCCGCCGCAGCCGCCCGCCGCGCCCGCCACCGACGACGACTTCCCCGGCGGCCGCTTCGGCCGCCAGTGGTCCTGGACCGCCAACCCTCAGGACAGCTGGGCCACCCAGCACTCCGGCGACGGGCTCCGGCTGACCTGCGTCCGCTCGGCCGACGCACACGACCTGCGCAGACTCCCGAACGTCCTCACGCAGCGGCTGCCCGGTACGCCGTCGGTGGTCGAGGTGGAGCTGAAGCTGCACAGCGAGGAACCGGGGGCGCGGGCCGGGCTCGCCGTCCTCGGGGACGCGTTCAGCTGGATCGGGCTCCAGCGGGGTGCGGACGGGGCGGTCCATCTCGTGCACCGGTTCGCCGAGGGGGTCGCCGAGCAGGAACGGGACGCCGACCATCCGCGGATCGCCCGCGAGGGGCGGGTGCGGGTGCGGCTGCGGATCGAGATCGGGGCGGGCGCCCGCTGCTGCTTCTCCTACGACCTCGGAGAGGGCCCGCGCCCGTCCGGCCCCGTCTTCGCCGCCACCCCCTGGCGCTGGGTCGGCGCCCTGCTCGGCCTGTTCGCGCTCGCGCCCGTCGGCTCGGGGCACGCCGGGGCGGCAACCTTCACGAACTTCAGGATCGACCCCTTGCCGCCCGTCGCACCCGAGTAACCCACCGCACCCGTACGCCTGTTGGGAGCCGCAATGACGCAGCACCTCCATAGCAAGCGCTTGCTGAGACCGGGGGCCGGCAAGGTCCTGGCCGCCGTGATCGGTTTAGCGGCCGCGTTGAGCCTCGGGACGATCGGACAGGCCAGGGCTGCGACCCCGGCAAGCGCTTCGGCCTCGGCCTCGGCTTCGGTCTCGGCCGAAGCCGACCGCTTCAGCGACCGGCCGCACGGCTTCGCCTCCCTCGCCGGGGGCACCACCGGCGGCGCGGGCGGCAAGGTCGTGACGGTCACCGACCAGGCCTCGCTTGCCACGTACGCGGCGGCCGAGGACCCGTACATCATCCGCGTCTCGGGATCGATCGCCGTCGAACCCTTCGGGTCGAACATCGTCGTCGGCTCGAACAAGACCATCATCGGCGTCGGCGACACGGGCGAGATCGTGCACGGGGAACTGCACCTCAACCCCGGCACGCACAACGTGATCATCCGCAACCTGACGATCCGGGACTCCTACGTCGAGGGCGACTGGGACGGCAAGACGCAGGACTTCGACGCCATCCAGATGGACACCGTCGACCACGTCTGGATCGACCACAACCGCCTCACGCACATGGGCGACGGGCTGATCGACCTGCGCAAGGACAGTCAGTACATCACCGTCTCCTCCAACCGGTTCAGCAACCACAACAAGGCGTTCGGGATCGGCTGGACGACGAACGTCAAGACCCAGGTCACCATCGACCACAACTGGTTCACGGGCACCAAGCAGCGCAGCCCTTCCGCGGACAACTGCGCCTACGCCCACCTCTACAACAACTACCTGTCGGCCCAGGTGTCCGACGGCGACCCGGTGTGGACGTACGGGAACTGGTCGCGCGGCCACACCAAGATGGTCATCGAGAACAGTTACTACGACGGCGTCCAGCACCCCTACCAGGCCGATGCCACCGCCGAGTTGGTGCAGCGCGGGTCGATCCTGAAGAACACGACGGGGCGCACCGACGAGTGGGGTGCTGCTTTCGACCCCCGGAAGGTCTACGACTACCGGCTGGACCCGGCAGCTTCCGTGCCGGCGCTGGTGACGCGGTTCTCGGGCCCGCAGAAGCGGATCGGTGTGACCCTGCACGTCCCGGGTGACTACCCGACCGTGCAGGCCGCCGTGGACGCAGTGCCCGACGGGAACACCGTGCCCGTGACCGTCGCGGTTGCGCCGGGAACGTACCGTGCCAAGGTCTACATCCCCGCGACCAGGCCGAACATCGTGCTGCAGGGGACTGGACACGACCGCTCCGACACCGTCATCGTCTACGACACGCCTGCCGCGTACGGCGGTTCGACGGGCAGTGCGACGGTGCGGATCGCCGCGAACGACGTCACTGCCCGCAACCTCACCTTCAGCAACGACTTCGACGAGGCCGCGGTCGAGCTGAACGGCGAGCAGGCCCTCGCCATGAAGACGACCGGCGACCGGATCGTCTTCGAGAACACCGCCTTCCTGGGCAACCAGGACACGCTGATGACCGACAGCCCCAAGCTGACCACCGTCAGCCGGGTATACCTCCGCGACTCCTACATCGAGGGCGACGTCGACTTCGTCTACGGGCGGGCCACGACCGTGGTCGACCGGTCCGTGATCCGGCTGCTGAGCCGGGGATCCACGACCAACAACGGGTACATGACCGCCGCTTCGACCTGGACCGGCAACCCGTACGGCTTTCTGATCACCCGGTCGAAGGTCGTGAGCGACGCACCCGAGCAGTCCTTCCACCTCGGGCGGCCGTGGCACCCGGGCGGCGAACCGGAGGCCGTCGCCCAGGTGCTGATCCGGGACACCGAGCTGCCGGCCGCGATCAAGTCCTCGCCGTGGACCGACATGAGCGGGTTCTCGTGGAAGGACGCCCGGTTCGCCGAGTACCGGAACTACGGGCCGGGAGCGGGTGTGACCGCCGACCGGCCGCAGATGAGCGTCGCCGACGCGAGAACGCACACCGTCGCCGACTACCTCAAGGGAAACGACAACTGGGCGCCGTACGCCCGCCGTTGATCAGCTTCCCGCAGCAGCCCCCCACAACTTCATATCTCCGTTGGATCCAGAAGAAGAGAGCCGACCAATGAAGAGCAGCATCCGCAGAAGCAGGCGCGCGGCCGTCGCCGTCGCCCTGGGCTCCGTGCTCGCGCTGACCGCCACCGCCTGCGGCGACGACGGCAGCGGCAGCGCGGGGGACAAGGGCAACGAGGGTTCCGGCAAGGGCGAGATCACCTTCTGGGACAACAACGGCGGGGTCCGGACCGACATCTGGAAGCAGATCATCGCCGACTTCGAGAAGAAGAACCCGGACATCAAGGTCAACTACGTCGGCATCCCGGCCGCGAGCGCCCAGTCCAAGTACGACACCGCGATCCAGGGCGGCGGCCTGCCGGACGTCGGCGGCGTCGGCACCGCGATGCTCGCCGAGGTCGCCGTCCAGGGCGCGCTGGAGCCGCTGGACAGCCGCCTGGCGAAGAGCTCCCTGAACGGCAAGCTGAGCCAGAACCTGCTCGAAGGCAGCAAGGCCGCGGGCGGCGGCGACAAGCTGTACCAGATACCGACCTCGTCCAACAACGGCACGCTGTGGTACCGGACCGACCTGTTCAAGAAGGCGGGCCTGGACGCGCCGACGACGTGGTCGAAGTTCTACACGGCCGCCGACAAGCTCACCGACAAGAGCAAGAACGAGTTCGGGTTCACCATTCGGGGTGGCGAGGGCTCCATTGCGCCGGCGCTCGACGCCTCGTACAGCCAGAGCGGCATCACCTCGTTCTGGAACGGCGACAAGACGACGGTCAACGACCCGAAGAACGTTGCCGCGCTGGAGAAGTACGTCGCGCTCTACAAGAAGGACACCCCCTCCGCCGACGTCAACAACGACTTCACCAAGATGGTCGCCCAGTGGGACAGCGGCACGATCGGCATGCTGAGCCACAACCTGGGTTCGTATCAGGACCATCTGAAGGCGCTGGGCCCGGACAAGTTCCGCGGGCTGCCCAACCCGACGCAGGACAACGGCACCCGGGTGCAGATCTCCAACCCGGTCGACGGGCTGAGTGTCTTCAAGTCCAGCAAGAACAAATCGGCTGCCTGGAAGTTCATCGAGTTCGCCGTCTCGCACGAGGAGAACTCCAAGTTCAACGAGTCCGCGGGGCAGATTCCGGCGAACACGGAAGCGGCGCAGGACGCGTGGATCCAGAAGGCCGAGCCCACGAAGCTGGCCGCTGCCGCGCTGAACGGGGCCGACACCAAGATCGTGCAGTTGCCGTACTACCTGCCGGACTGGAACACGATCTCCAAGGCCGACAACGAGCCGAACTTCCAGAAGGTGCTGCTCGGGAAGATGAGTGCGAAGGATTTCCTGGACTCGCTTGCCGATCAGTTGAACAAGGCGCAGGCGGACTGGAAGAAGAACCACTGAGAGCTCGGGTGGTTTCGGTTTGTGGGGGGCTGCCGGTTGGTCGTGGCTGGTCGCGCAGTTCCCCGCGCCCCTAAAGGGGCGCTTCCCCTCATCCCTGTTTGAAAGGCACCGTTGTGTTCCTTACCCGCAGACAGGTCAGCCTGGCGGCTGTTGCCGCCGTTCCTCTCGCCCTCTCGGGCATCGGCACCGCGCAAGCCGCGCAGCGCCATCGCATCCTCTACATCGCCGGTGATTCCACCGCCGCCCAGAAATACGCCGACGCCGCTCCCGAGACCGGGTGGGGTATGGCGATTCCCTTCTTCCTGAACAAGGGTCTGTCCGTCGCCAACCATGCGGTGAACGGGCGCAGTTCGAAGAGCTTCCTCGACGAAGGCCGGCTCGACGTGATTCTCGGGCTGATCAAGCCCGGTGACCTCCTGCTCATCCAGTTCGCGCACAACGACGAGAAGAGCGACGACCCCACCCGCTACACCGAGCCCTGGACGACGTACCAGGAATATCTGCGTCAGTACATCGAGGGCGCACGGTCGCACGGGGCCCGGCCCGTGCTCGCGACCCCCGTCGAGCGCCGCAGGTTCGACGCGGACGGGAACGCCGTGCCGACCCATGGCGAGTACCCGGCGGCGATGCACGCGCTCGCCGTGCGGGAGCGGGTGGCGTTGCTCGACGTCGAGGCGCTGTCGCTCGCGCTGTGGCAGCGGCTCGGGGTCGAGGAGACGAAGGTCTACTTCAACTGGACCGCCACCGAGCAGGACAACACGCACTTCAATCCGCCGGGCGCGATCGCCGTGGCGCGGCTCGTGGCACGGGAGTTGCTGCGCACGCGAGTGCTCGCGCCGCGGGACGTCATCCGGCTGAACGACGAGATTCCGACGTCCTGGATCACCTGGCCCGAGGCGAGCAGCGCCTCGGTCGCGTAACCAAGGAGAGCCGCACAGTGCGTATACAGAAATGTCATGGACGCGTCATAGCGTCCGTCGTGGGGTGCACCGCCCTGGTGCTCGGCGTCACGGGAACCGCCTCGGCCCACGCCCAGGCCCGGGACCTCGGCCGGCAGACGCTCGGCGCGAACGACGGCTGGGGCTCCTACGGCACCGGCACCACCGGCGGCGCGGCCGCCGACGCCGCGCATGTCTACACCGTCACCGACTGGGCCGGATTCAAGCGAGCGCTCGTGGAGGGCGGCAGCGCGCCGAAGATCATCAGAGTCAAGGCGACGATCGACGCCGACGGGCCGAGCTGCGCCTCCTTCGAGGCACCGGGGTACGACTTCGCCACCTATCTGAAGACGTACGACCCCGCGGTCTGGGGCCACGACAAGAACCTGGACGGCGAGCCCGACGACAGCCCCGAGGGCCTGCGCCGCGCCTCCCAGGCCAACCAGGACGCCTACATCAAGGCCGCCGTACCCGCCAACACCACCATCATCGGCGTCGGCAAGGACGCCGGGTTCAAGGGTGCCAGCCTGCAGATCAAGGCCGTCGACAATGTCGTCGTCAGGAACCTGACCTTCGAGAGCCCTCTCGACTGCTTCCCGCAGTGGGACCCGACCGACACCGCCGACGGCAACTGGAACTCCGAGTACGACAGCGCGGTGATCTACGGATCCACGCATGTGTGGATGGACCACGACACGTTCACCGACGGCGACCACCCGGACAGCACGCTGCCCTACTACTACGGCCGGATCTACGAGCAGCACGACGGCGAGCTCGACATCGTCAAGGGCGCCGACTACGTCACGGCCTCCTGGAACGTCTTCGAGGACCACGACAAGACGATCCTGATCGGCAACAGCGACAGCGCCTCGACGGCCGCCGTCGACCGGGGGCATCTGAAGGTCACCTTCCACCACAACCTGTTCTCGAACCTGGTGGAGCGTGCCCCGCGCATCCGCTTCGGGCAGGTCGACTCGTACAACAACCACTTCGTGGCCGAGGACGGCTACTCCTACAGCTACGGCATCGGCATGGAGTCCCAGCTCGTCGCCGAGCACAACGCGTTCACGCTGCCGGACGGGCTCGGTGCCGGGAAGATCCTGAAGAAGTGGAAGGACTCGCCGCTCACCGCCGACGACAACTACGTCAACGGTGAGCCGGTCGATCTGATCGCAGTCCACAACGCCGAGGTGCCCACCGAGATCCTCCGCTCGGGTGCCGGCTGGACGCCGACCCTGCGTACGAAGGTCGATCCGGCCAAGGCGATCTCCGGGATCGTCGACCACTGCGCGGGCGCAGGCAACCTGCACTGACGCCCCCGGCCGGGGCGTCCGGCGCCCCGGCCGCTTCTCTCATGAGCCGCACTGCGAAGGAGTACCCGCATGCCCTCGCCTTCAGTTTCTCCTCAACTCCCTTTGTCCAGAAGGGGATTCCTCGTCGCGAGCGCCGGGGCCGCCGCCGCGCTCGGCCTCGCGTCGACGCCCGCGCGGGCCGGCTCGGGGGCGCGCCCGTTCGGCCGGTACGGTTCCCCGGACCGCCGCCTCACGCCCGGCACCCTCTACGTCGACCAAAAGGGCCGCGGCGACTTCGCGAGTGTCCAGGCCGCCGTGACCGCCGCTGGGGGTACCTCCCAGGCGTTTAGCACTGGGGGAGGTAGCGGCCGGACGCTGGTGCTCGCCCCCGGCGTGTACCGGGAGACGGTGGCCGTCGACGTCACCCGCACGGAGGCGACCTGGATCGGCGCCTCGGAGGACCCCCGTGACGTCGTGATCGTGTACGACAACGCGGCCGGCACCCCCAAGCCCGGCGGCGGCACCTATGGCACCACGGGTTCAGCCACCACGACCGTGCAGGCCGACGGCTTCACCGCCCGCTGGATCACCTTCGCCAACGACTGGCTGCGCGCCGACCACCCCGACATCACGGGCACGCAGGCGGTGGCCATCAAGGTGCAGGGCGACAGGAGTGCGTTCACCCACTGCCGCTTCCTCGGCCACCAGGACACCCTGTACGCCGACTCGATGGCGCTCGGCACCTTCGCCCGGCAGTACTTCGCGCACTGCTATGTCGAAGGCGACGTCGACTTCGTCTTCGGCCGGGCGACCGCGGTGTACGAGGACTGCCACTTCCGGACGCTGAACCGCACCGACCTGGCAGCCGCCCCGTACGGCTTCGTCTTCGCGCCCTCCACGGCGGTCGCCAACCCGCACGGCTACCTGGTGACACACAGCCGGGTGAGCAGCGAAGCCCCGGACGCCTACTACAAGTTGGCCCGGCCCTGGGTGCCCGGCTCCGACACCACCGCCCGCCCGATGCTCACCGTCCGGGACACCCGCCTCGGCCCCGGCATCGATGCGGTCGCGCCCTACACCAACATGTCGGACACCTATCCGTGGCAGAACCAGCGGTTCGCCGAGTACCGAAACACCGGGCCCGGCGCCGAGATCACCGTCCCCGAGAACCGGCCCCAACTCACCGACACCCAGGCGGAGTCGGCGACCCGTGAGGCCTACCTCGGTGACTGGAGGCCGTGGAAGGAGGGGTGCTGACATGCGCCGGCGCACTCTTCTGGCGGGCATCACCGCAGGCCTGGTCGCCGTCGAAGCCGGTCCCGCCTTCGCGAGCGCCCGCCGTCCTGTCCTGCACGTCCGCCCCGGCGACTCCGTCCAGGCGGCCGTGGACGCGGTGGACGGGCCCGGCCGGACGATCGTCGTGCACCCGGGAACGTACCGCGAGGTCGTCAACATCCCCGTCGACAAAGGTGAGTTGACGATCCGCGGGGCCACCTGCGACCCCCGCGACACCGTCATCGTCTTCGACCGCGCGAACGGCACGAAGAAGCCCGACGGCACGACGTACGGGACGCCGGGCTCCGCCACCTTCACCTCCGCGGCCCCCGGGCTGACCCTCCGCGACCTGACCCTCGCCAACGACTGGCTGCGCGCCGACCACCCGGACATCACCGGCACCCAGGCCGTTGCCGCGTACGTGACGGGTGACCGGTCGAGCTTCGAGAACGTCCGGCTCCTGGCCCACCAGGACACCCTCTTCGTCGACACGACCGCACTCGACGCCTTCGACCGGCAGTACTTCCGCCACTGCTACATCGAGGGCGACGTCGACTTCGTCTTCGGGCGGGCGACCGCCGTGTTCGAGGCGTGCCACTTCCACACGCTGCAGCGGGACGTGACCTTCACGCCCAAGGGCATGGTCTTCGCCCCCTCCACCGCCCGCGCCAACCCGCACGGGATCCTCGCCGTCCGCTCCCGCATCACCTCCGGCGCCGAGGACGGGGCGTACAAGCTGGCACGGCCCTGGGTGCCGTCGTACGAGACGACAGCCTGGCCGTCCCTCGTCGTCCGGGACACCCGGATCGGGTCCGGCATCGACCCGGTCACGCCCTACGTCAACATGCGGGACGCCTATCCCTGGCAGACCATGCGGTTCAGGGAGTACCGCAACGCGGGCCCGGGAGCAGTGGTCACGGTTCCGGAGAACCGCCCTCAACTCACCGGGGACGAGGCGCGGTTGCACACCCGGGAGGCATACCTCGGCGACTGGCGGCCCTGTGCGTAGGCGCTGCGCGGGCTGTGCCGGTGTGCGGCTCGGCCACGGGGCCGCAATGGGCTGTCGATCGTCTGTCGGCCCGTCGTGGCCGATCGCGCCCCGCGGCGGAGCCGCATATCGATACAGCCCCGCGCCCCTTCGGGGCGCGGCCGCGCGCCGGGAGGCCGTATGCCTGAGCCGCTGAACCGCCGCACCTTCGCGACGGGAGCCGCCGCCGCGGCCTTCTTCGGCGCAGCCCCGCAGGCCGCGGAGGCCACCGACCTCGTCGACGGCAACCTTCCCGACTTCCACCAAGCCCTCAAGGACGAGCTCGACTTCCCCCTCGCCTGGGGGACTTCCCCCCTCCGCGACTTCCGGGCCTGGCGCCGCACCGCCCGCGCCAAAGTCGAGGAGCACCTCCTCGTCGCACGGCAGGACGGGACACCGTACGCGCCAGAGTTCGGTGAGAGCAGCCAAGGGGACGGTTTCACACGGGAGTTGGTCACGCTCTCCCTCACGCGCTACGACCGCGTCCGCGCCGCGCTGCTCACCCCGCACGGCACCGGCCCCTTCCCCGCCGTACTCCTCCTGCACGACCACGGAGCCAGGTTCGACATCGGGAAGGAGAAACTCGTCCGGCCCTGGTACGACGGCACCCGTCTCGCCTCGGCGCAGGCCTGGGCCGACAAGTACTTCAGCGGCCGCTTCGTCGGCGACGAACTGGCCCGTCTCGGCCATGTCGTCCTGTGTTCGGACGCGCTCGGCTGGGGCGACCGCGGTCCGGTCGCCTACGACCAGCAGCAGGCCCTCGCCTCCAACGTCTACAACCTCGGCTCCTCCCTCGCCGGACTCATGGCCCGCGAGGACGCCCGGGCGGCCGGGTTCCTGGCCTGTCTCAACCGTGTGGACGCGCGGCGGGTCGCGGCCGTCGGGTTCTCCATGGGCGCCTACCGCGCCTGGCAGACGGCCGCACTGACCGACGACATCGCCGCCGCGGCCTGCGTCTGCTGGATGACCGGCCTGAAGGAAATGATGGTGCCCGGCAACAACACGCTGCGCGGGCAGTCCTCGTACTACATGCTCCATCCCGGGCTCGCCCGGTATCTCGACATCCCCGACGTGGCGAGCATCGCCGCACCCCGGCCGATGCTGTTCTTCAACGGCGGGCTCGACCCGCTCTTCCCAGCCGACGGCGTCCGCATGGCTCACGAGAAGCTGCGCGCCGTCTGGCGCTCCCGCCACGCCGAGGAGCGGTTGCACCTCAGGACCTGGTCCGACCTGGGCCATGTCTTCGTCGACCGCATGCAGGACGAGGTCTTCAGCTGGCTCGACACCGTGCTCTGAACCACCGTCCTGTGCACCATCCCCCCACCCGCACGAGAACCCGCACGACAGCCCGCACGAGAAAGGAACCGCTCTCCATGTCTCGTCGTACCGCACTCGCCGCCCTGGCGGCCCTCGCCCTGGGCGCCGGTCTCGCCGTACTCCCCACCCAGGCCCAGGCCGCCACCGTGGTCGTCAGCAACTCGACCGACCTGTCCAACGCCATCAAGAACGCCACCGCCGGCACCGTGATCCAGGTCCGCGGCGGCACCTACTACCCCACGGCCACCCTGCAGTCCACGGCCAACGGCACCTCCTCCTCGCCGGTCACGCTCACCGCGTACGGCTCGGAGACGGTCAAGATCGACGGCTCCTCGCTGCCCTCCGGCTCCTGGATCTTCAAACTGACCGCGGACTACTGGAACGTCTCCGACATCACCTTCCAGAACTCCCCGGACAGCGCGGTCGTCTGCCAGTCCTGCACCGGCACCAACTGGAACAACATCAAGACCATCAACGGCGGCGACTCCGGCTTCACGCTCACCGGCGACGGCACCGTCAACAACACCGTGAAGAACCTGGACAGTTACGGCAACTACGACGCCGCGGGCCACGGCCAGAACGCGGACGGCGTCGCCATCAAGTTCGGCTCCGGCACCGGCAACCTGGTCACCGGAGCGCGCCTGTACAACAACTCGGATGACGGCATCGACCTGTGGTCCTTCTCCTCGCCGGTCACCATCGAGCACTCCTGGTCCTTCGGCAACGGCGTCAACCGCTGGGGCGACTCCGCCTTCGAGGGCAACGGCAACGGCTACAAGCTGGGCGGCAACGGCAAGGTCGTCGCCCACGTCGTCAACAACTCCGCCGCCTGGGGCAACGCAGGAAACGGCTTCACCGAGAACTCCAACACCGGCTCGATCGTCATCAACCGCACCACCGCCTACGCCAACGGCAAGTGGGGCTACTACTTCGCCACCAGCTCCGCCAAGCTCGGCAAGAACCTCGCGGTCAGCAACGGCAGCGGCTCGGTCACCAAGGGCTCCGCGGTCACCTCGTCCGGCAACAACTGGGACTCCGGGATCTCGACACCGGCCTTCAGGTCGACGGACGCGAGCAGCACCTACAACGCCCGCAGCTCCAGCGGCGCCCTGCCCGCGACGACGTTCCTGACGACGGGGAGCACGACCATCGGGGCGACGATGAACTGAGCGATACCGATCCGGAACCGTCCCGTCCAGGGCGCTTGACCCGTTTTTTGCCCGTCGAAGAGATATCGATCAGGCAACGGGTCTCGCGCCCGCCGGGGTGACGCGCGTAGAAACCTGTCATGCATAAGCCACTGCGTATCGCGGCGATCGCCGCAGCGTGTGCCCTCGCCGGCGGCGCCCTGTACGGCGCCGGTGCGGCCACGGCCGGCCAGACCACGGCCAACTCCACCCACGAGCCGTACAACATCGGGCTCCTGGTGAAGGACATCGACACCTACTACGGCACCACGGCCGATGCGGGCGGCGTGTACCAGGCGTCCCCGGACAGCCCGTACGCCAAGGACCTGGCGCGGATCGACTCGGCCGCCCGGAAGTACATAAACCAGGCCGCCCGCAAGGCGCACCACCGGGGCGAGAAGCCCGCGGTCGTCTTCGACATCGACGACACGCTGCTGCTCAGCCTCGACTACGAGAAGCGCTACAACTACACGTACAACCCGACCACCTGGGCCGACTACGTGAACAAGGCCGACCGCCCGGGCGTGTTCGGCAGCGCCGAGCTGGTCCAGTACGCGGAGAAGAAGGGCGTCGAGGTCTTCTACAACTCCGGTCTGAGTGAGGCGCAGCGCACCGCCGCCGTCGCGAACCTGAAGAAGATCGGCGCCGACGTGAATCTCGACGCCGACCACATGTTCCTCAAGGACAAGGCCAACCCTCCGGCCTACCTGAGCGCCTGCGCCACGCCGGGCACCTGGACCTGCACGACCGTGCAGTACAAGTCCGGCACCCGCAAGCACATCGAGGACGACCTCGGGTACGAGATCGTCGCCAACTTCGGCGACCAGTACTCGGACCTGGACGGCGGCTACGCCGACCGCACGTACAAGATCCCGAACCCGACGTACTTCGTCAGCTAGGCGGCACCGGTCCGACAGAATCGTCCCCCGCCCCCTCCACGGGGCGGGGGACGATCCCGTTGTCTAGGCAGCGGGATACGCGGCCAGCAGCCGGTCGTACTCGGCCTGCGTCACCGGCATCACCGTGCCGTGCCTCGGGCTGGCGGGCAGCTGGTAGTTCGTGGACATCGTCCACCTGCCGGAGTCCAGGTCGGTGGTCTCGAAGGGGACGTAGCCGCGCTCGCCGTACTCGTCGATGAAGAGGTACCACTTCTTCTCGGTGTTGGACTTGAAGACCGTGGGCCCCTCGCCGCGGTCGATCGAGCCGCTGCCGATGCAGTCGGAGACGAAGTCGTACTTGGTCGAGGTGAGGGTCTTCGACTTCTCGCCGGTGATGAACTTCGAGCACGGCGAGCTGGACGACGGGTCGCGCTCGTCCTTGGTGTAGCGGTAGTAGGTGTCCTTGTACTTCACGACCGTCGAGTCGATCACCGAGTAGCCCGGGTCGTCCCAGACCTTCGGCTTGCTGAAGGTGCGGAAGTCCTTCGTCGTCGCGTACAGCATCTTGTTGTACGTCGATCCCGTGTGGTCCGGGTCGTCATCGGCGTACAGCTTCGACGCCCAGAAGACGACGTACTCATGCAGCGCGTCGTCCCAGTACGCCTCCGGGGCCCAGGTGTTGCCCGCGTTGTCGGGGGCCACCTCGACCAGGCGCTGGTTGGTCCAGTGGACCAGGTCGGTGGAGTCCCAGATCATGATCGACTTGCTGCCGTGCCGCTGGACGTAGTCCCAACTGCCGCTGCTGTTCTGGTACATCCGCAGGTCGGTGGCGATCAGATAGAACCTGTCGCCCTTGGGGGAGCGCATCACGAACGGGTCGCGCAGGCCCTTCTCGCCGATCGTCGACGTCAGGACCGGCTTGCCCTGGTTCAGCTCGCGCCAGTGCAGCGGGTCGTTGCCGCGGCTGAGGGCGTAGCGGATCTGCTCGCCGTCCGCGGTGCCCTCGCCGGTGAAGTAGGCGAAGAGATACCCGGCGTACTTGGGGTGCTTCACGGGTGGGGCTCCTGAGTGCGCGGTGCTGGGCGGTGCGGTGAACAGGCCGAGGAGGAGAGCGAGGCAGGCGACGAGCACGGCTCTGGGGCGCATGGGCAGTCCTGTCGGAGTGTGGGGGTTTCTGTTGGGGGTTGCGGCGCCTTCGGAGTTTCACCAGCGGGAAACAGCACGTCAACAGGTGAGTGGGGGGCGGAAGTCAGCGAAAGTTTCGCTTCTTTTCGACGGGGAGCGGCAACCTCTTCCGGCCACGGCGGCGACTGGCTTTCAGAAACCGGCCGGGGAGGGGCCCCTCCGGCCCCGTTTCGCTCCCACTCCCTAGGAAAGGAACGCCCAGTGCGACTCAGCACCGGACGCCACCGCAGGACACGCACGCTCTCGATCGCCGCGGCGGTGGCCCTCTCCGCCGGGGCCGGCGGCGTCTACCTCGGCCTCTCGGGCGGCGGCGCCGAGGCCGCCACGACGACGGTCACCGTGTCCTCCACGGCCCAGCTGGAGTCGGCCGTGAAGAGCGCCGCCGCGGGCACCGTCATCCAGGTCCGCGGCGGCACGTACTATCCGACGGCCACCCTCAAGTCCACGGCCGGCGGCACCGCTTCGAACCGCATCACGCTGCGGGCGTACGGCAGCGAAAAGGTGAGGATCGACGGCTCCAAGCTGCCCGCCGGGTCCTGGCTCACCGGGATCTACGGCAGCTACTGGACCGTCCAGAACCTCACCTTCCAGCACTCCCCGGCCCAGGGCTTCGTCGTCACCTCGTCCACCGGCGGCGTCTTCAAGAACCTGGTCACGGCGGACAACGGCGACTCCGGGTTCACGCTGAGGGGCGACAACACGGTCGACAACCTCGTACAGAACCTGGACAGTTACGGCAACTACGATCCCGCCGGGCACGGCCAGAACGCGGACGGCATCGCCATCAAGTTCGGCTCGGGCACGGGCAACAAGGTCACCGGCGCCCGCCTGTACAACAATTCCGACGACGGGCTCGACCTGTGGCAGTTCTCCTCGCCGGTCACCATCGAGCACTCCTGGTCGTACGGCAACGGCAGGAACCGCTGGAACGACTCCGCCTTCGAGGGCAACGGCAACGGGTTCAAACTGGGCGGCGGGGGCGTCGCCGTCGGGCACGTCGTCAACAACAACGCGGCCTGGGACAACACGCTCAACGGATTCACCGAGAACTCCAACACCGGGGCGATCGTGCTGAACCGCAACACCGCCTACGCCAACACCGAGGCGGGGTTCTACTTCGCCACAGGCAAGGCCCGGCTTGCGCGGAACCTCGCGGTGAGTGACAAGGGCGGGTTGGACAAGCTCGGTTCGAAGACCGTCTCCGCTGCGAACAACTGGGACGGCGGGGTGGGTACGCCGGCGTTCAAGTCGACGGATGCGTCCACTGCGTATGCCTCGCGGCAGGCGAACGGGGCTTTGCCGGTGACGGCGTTTTTGACTACCGGGTCCACGAGTGTCGGATCCACCATGAACTGAACGCGGTTCTCGGGCTGCCGGTCGGCTGTGGCTGGTCGCTCCCCCACTCTCGACTTCGCTCGAGCGGGGGGAGCGCCATCGCGGCGGAGCCGCATATCGATACAGCCCCGCGCCCCTTTCGGGGCGCAAAGCGCCCCCGTCGGTCGTCACCGGCGGGGGCGCTTCTTCTGCTGACCGAGGGGGGCTCAGGTCAGCAGGTCCAGGCAGTCGAACGACGTGCCGGCGCTGAGATAGGCCGTGCCGCCCGAACCGCTCACGATGTTGATCTTCAGCACGTTGTACTGGGAGGTGTCCGTCTTCCACGCACTGGTAGGGACGTTGAAAGTGAAGGCGTGGTTGTTTCCACGGTACGAACCCGTGGTGAGGGAACGAGTCGAGGGCTGTGTGGGTGCTGTGGGAATGGCCGAAACCCAGTCGTTCACGGTCACCCGCGGTCGCCCGCCGGCGAACGCGTCCGTCACCCCGACCCGCAGCGTGTGCGCGGCCCCGGCCTGTGCCTTGGTCAGCTTGAAGTAGACCAGGATGCCGTCGTTGACGTCCTTCCACATGTACGCCGGGAAGGACGCGGCCTCGCCGCCGCTGCCGATGGTGACGTTGCCGGTCCACTTGGCCGCGCGGCCGTCGGAGGGATGCGCGTACGTCATCAGCTTGGCGTTCTTGAACTCGCCGGGCGTGCCGTCCCAGTCGCCGAGCCGCCAGACGGCGGAGGCGGCGGACGGGTCACCGGTGATGCTCAGGGTGTGCAGGGACGTCGTACCGCCCGCCGTCACCTTCACCGACTCGGTGTGCACGGCGAGTTCGCCCTTGTAGACGGTCAGGGTGTACGTCCCCGGGAGCATCCCCTTGCAGGAGAAGGCGCCGGTGCCGGCCGCGGCCTTCGCCCAGTACTGCGCGTCCGCGCCCGCGAAGCCCACGGTGTAGGGGTACTTGGCGTCCATGCCCTTCAGGCCGACGCCCGCCACCTTGCCGCGGCCCGCCCTGCCGACCCAGCCGGTGATGCCGAGCCCGTCCACCCATGAGGTGTCCAGGTTCGCGTGGAAGAGCGAGGCGGAGGGGGCGCCGCCGTCGGTGAGCGCGATGACGTAGGGGCCCTGGAGGCCGAAACGCTCCGCCTCCGTCTGGGCCTCGTTGTAGTGCAGGATCTCGTACAGGCCCGCGCCGCCGTCGTTCGAGTGCCGCAGAAGCGAGCGGTAGAAGGGGCCGCCGGAGGCCTTCTCGTGGTTGGAGCGGACCATCCAGAGGCCGACCGAGCCGGTGGTGAAGCCGACGTGGTCGTAGTCGATGGTGCGCTTGCCCGAGTAGTGCTTGGAGTGGGTCGTGCCGTCCGGATGCCGCCAGACGTCACCGGCCTCGATGATCTTGTCCGTGGTCGAGTTCCAGGCGTCCGAGCCCGTGTTGGGGAACATCCCCGGCTTGAGACGGACGATGTAGCGGGTCGCGGTGAAGGAGGCGTCCTTCTTGTCCGTCCACAGGTAGACGTTGTTCTGGCCGCTGCGGGCCGCGTACCACTGGGTGATCGCACCGTGCACGACCTTGATCAGGATCGTCGGACCCGACTGCCTGATGGTGACGTCGGATGCCCCGAGCCCCGACTCGACGTGCGAGTGCTTGCCGCCGTAGCCCTCGTACTCCTTGCCCTTGTAGACGAGGGACGTGAGGTCGCCGGTCGTCTTGGAGACCTTGAAGACGAGGGAGGCCCCGGTGTCGACGACGTAGCTCCTGCCGTCGTCCTTGTAGCCGAAGGCCGCGGCGGACGCGGACGACAGCAGGCCGGCGCCTCCCGCCACGGCGGCGCCGGCGGCGCCGACGCCGAGCGCGGAGGCCCCGAGCACCCGGCGGCGGGTGAGGTGTCTCTTGTGCGTGCTCAAGGGGCGAAATCCCGTCGTACTTGAATGTTCACTCAGCTGCAGGTGAAGAGGAAGTCTTCTGCTTCCTGGTTGCCGCCGCCGAGGAACGGGTTGCCGCCCTCTTCAAGATTTTTTGCGCGAGATTTCTGCGCAAGCCCTTCTACGAGTCGCCCGCGTCGTTCGTGAGGGCCGCGAAGGCGCCGCCCACCGCACGCTGTGTGCCCTTCGCGGTGGCCGTGATCGCGTAGGTGTCGTCCTTCGCGTCCCGGCCGCCGCGCTGGTGGTTGTACTGCCCGGCGAACACCCACTCGCCCTTGGGGACCGTACGGCCCGCCTTGAGCGTCCAGGTGTAGACGAGGAAGCCGTTCTGCTCGCCGACCGTGAGGTCGAAGTCCTGCTCCGGCAGCGAGCGCCAGGCACCCGTGTTACTGACCCCACCGGTCTGCGCGACCTTCAACTGCACTGTCAGGGCGGTGAGTTGTTCGCTCGTCTTGAGCGTGATGTCGCTCTGCGCCCAGAAGTCGTTGCTGTGCGGGTCCACCGAGGCGTCCGACCACAGCGGTCCGTCCTGGGCGCCGGCGGCGGGCGTCAGCACGGAGGCGGAGGGCTTGTCGGCGGGGGCGTTGCTCGGGTTGTGGGGCTGCGGCGCGGTGCTCGGCGTCCGGTCCACCGGGGGGACGGGCGCCCGGCTCGTCGCATCGGGCGACGGCGTGGGCGTCGGGGAGACCGAGACCGTCTGCTGCTGCGGGGGAGTGTCGTCCTTCACCGCGGACGCCACCGCGTAACCGCCGACCGCGAGCATGCCCGCGACCGCGGCCGTCGCACTCACCACGCGGGCCCAGCCCCACACCGGCGGACGAGTCGCCCGGTGGTCGGGGCGGCCGTGCTCGCTCATGCCCCGCTCGATCCGCGCCAGGATCCTGGCCCGGTCCGGCTCGTGCGCCTCGGCCGTCTCGTGCAGCCGGGCGCGCAGCTCGCCGTGCACGTCCTGCTGCCTCATCGGTCCGTTCCTCCGGTCTCGCCGCCGCGCGCCATCGCCGCGTGCACCTTCTGCGGTACGCCCTGGGAGCCGAGGATCTTCTGCAGCTCGGCCATCCCCTTGGACGTCTGGGACTTAACCGTACCCACGGAAACACCCAGAGCGAGAGCGGTGTCCTTCTCCGACAGGTCGAACGCGTGCCGGAGCACCACACACGCCCGTTTCCTGAACGGCAGTCTGCGCAGAGCCTCCTGGACGTCGACAATGCCCGCTATATCGGGATTCTCGGTTTTCTCCTCGCGCTGCGACCAGAACAGCGAGATCCGCCGGCGCTCGCGTACGGCGCTGCGGATCCGGGTGCGGGCGAGGTTGGCGACGACTCCGCGGGCGTAGGCGGCCGGATGGTCCGCGGCGCGCACCCGGTCCCAGCGGTGCCACAGAGCGAGCAACGCGTCGGCGGCCAGATCGTCGGCGGCGTCCGCCTCACCGGTCAACAGATGGGCGAGCCGGGACAGTTCGGCGTAGTGCCGCTCGAAGAAGGCATGAAACTCCACGGAGGCTGCATCGTCGACGACCGTGCCCACGGGCGACCTCTCTGTGCGTGGCATGTAGATGACATGTGATCATCCGGAGGAGGCCCGGATGAGATCCGGAAGCGTAGCAGTGATGAACACTCGGTTCGTACGGGGCTTCGAACGCAGTCTGGCGGGCCGACCGATTCCGTAACACGGAGAAAACCTGAAACGGGTTCATCGCGGGAACAATCCAGCCAGCATCCGCACACTGATCAATCAGGCACCTAGGAGCACCCGCCATGTCCGACACCAGGAAGACGGCCGACCGGCAAAGTGCCGCACCACCAGGGGCGAACGGCGTCGACCGGTTCTTCAGGATCTCCGAGCGGGGATCCACCTTCGGCCGGGAGATACGCGGCGGCTTCGCCACGTTCTTCACGATGGCCTACATTCTTGTCCTGAATCCCATCATCCTCGGCAGTGCGAAGGACAAGTTCGGCCACAGCCTCGACACCGGCCAACTCGTCACCGCCACCGCTCTGGTGGCCTGTGTGATGACGATCATCATGGGCGTCGGCGGCAACCTCCCGCTCGCCATCGCCGCCGGCCTCGGCCTCAACGCCGTCGTCGCCTTCCAGCTCGCCCCGCTGATGAGCTGGTCCGACGCGATGGGCCTCGTCGTCCTAGAGGGCATCCTGATCTGCGTCCTGGTCCTCACCGGACTGCGCGAGGCGATCATGAACGCCATTCCGCAGCAGCTCAAGCAGGCGATCGGCGTCGGCATCGGTCTGTTCATCGCCTTCATCGGCTTCGTCGACGCCGGCTTCGTCAGCCGTATCCCGGACGCGGCGCAGACCACCGTGCCCGTGCAGTTGGGAGCCGTGGGCCGGCTGACGGGCTGGCCGGTCCTCGTCTTCTGTCTCGGCGTGCTGCTCACCATCGCGCTGCTCGCGCGCAAGGTGAAGGGCGCGATCCTGATCAGCATCGTGACGATGACGATCGTCGCGATCGTCATCGACGCGGTGGCGGACATCAAGAGCTGGGGGCTGACCACCCCGCATGTGCCCGACAAGATCGTCTCCACGCCCGACTTCGGCCTCATCGGTCACTTCAGCCTGTTCGGCGGCTTCGCGAAGGCGGGCGTCCTCACCGCCGTCCTGCTGGTGTTCACCCTCATCCTGTCGGACTTCTTCGATGCCATGGGCACCATCGTCGGCATCAGCGCGGAGGCCGGGCTGCTCGACGAGCAGGGGCAGGTACCGGGCATCGGCCGGGTGCTGTTCATCGACGGCGCGGCGGCCGTGGCCGGCGGTCTGGGGTCCGCCTCCTCCAACACCGCGTACATCGAGTCGGCGGCGGGTGTCGGTGAGGGGGCGCGCACTGGCTTTGCGAACCTGATCACCGGTGGGTTGTTCGGGCTCGCGCTGTTCCTGACGCCGCTGCTGACGATCGTGCCGCTGCAGGCGGCTGCGCCTGCGCTGATCGCGGTCGGGTTCCTGATGATGACCCATGTCAAGCACATCGACTGGGACAAGTACGAGATCGCGATTCCGGCGTTTCTGACCATCGCTGCGATGCCGTTCACGTACTCGATCACCGATGGCATCGGGGCGGGCTTCGTCGCCTACGTCCTCATCAAGGCAGTTCTTGGCAAGGCCAAGGAGGTGCACTGGCTGCTGTGGGGTGTGTCTGCGCTGTTCCTGGTGTACTTCGCCATTGACCCGGTTGAGCAGATTCTCGGGGTGAAGTGAGGGACGCTGCGCGATCGGCTGCGGGTTTGCTGTGGCTGGTCGCGCACACGCGGCGGTAGCCGCATATCGATACAGCCCCGCGCCCCTTGGGGACGCTCCCCTGAGGGGCGTTACTTCAGCGCCGCTTGCATGACCGCCTTGGCCACCGGGGCGGCCAGGCCGTTGCCGCTGACCTCCGAGCGGGCTGCGTTCGACTGCTCGACCACGACCGCCACGGCGACCTCCTTGCCGCCCTCCTTCGCGTAGGACGTGAACCAGGCGTACGGCGTCTTGCTGTTGTTCTCGCCGTGCTGGGCCGTACCGGTCTTGCCGCCCACGGTGGCGCCCGATATCTGGGCGTTCGTGCCGGTGCCCTTCTGCACCACCGTCTGCATCGCCGACTGCAGTTGTTCGGCGGTCGAGGAGCTGACGATCTCCTTGGTGCTCGTGCTGTCGTCGTAGTTCTTCAGCACGTCACCGCCGCTGTCGGTGATCTGCGAGACCATGTGCGGCGAGACCAGCTTGCCGCCGTTGGCCAGGGCGGCGGACACCATGGCCATCTGGAGCGGGGTCGCGGTGACGTCGTACTGGCCGATGCCGGTCAGCGCCGTGGAGGACTTGTCCATGTCGGACGGGTAGACGCTGGTGTAGGCCCGCACCGGAACGTCCTGCTTCGTGTCGTTGAAGCCGAACTTCTCGGCCATCGCCTTCACCTTGTCCTGGCCGAGGTTGACGGCCATCTTCGCGAAGACGTTGTTGCAGGAGTACTGCAGCGCGGTGCGGATCGTGGCGTTCTCACAGGGCGCGTTCGGGTTCTCGTTGGACAGGTCGCGGGTGGTGCCGGGCAGGGTGTACGGGTCGGGGCCGTCGGTCTTCTCGTCCACGCTCGAGTACAGCCCGTCCTCCAACGCCGCGGCCGCGACGACCAGTTTGAACGTCGAACCCGGCGGCAGCGGCTGGCGCAGCGCGCGGTTGGTCAGCGGCTTGTCGGAGTCCGCGTTGAGCTGCTTCCAGGCCGTGCCCGCGGTGTTGGCGTCCGTCAGCGACGACGGGTCGTACGACGGCGTCGACACGACCGCCAGGATCCTGCCGGTCTTCGGGTCGATCGCGACGGCAGCGCCCTTGTTGTCGCCGAGCGCGTCGTACGCCGCCTTCTGCACGTCCGGGTCGATGGTCGTGACCACGGTGCCCGGGTCGGCCCGCTTGCCGGTGATCGTGTCCATCACGGTCTTGAGGCGGCTGTCCGTCCCGTCCAGGAGGTCCTGGTAGATGCCCTCCAGCTGGGTCGGCGCGTAGGCCTGCGAGGCGTAGCCCGTCACCGCCGCGTACAGCTTGCCGTCCTTGTACGTGCGCTTGTACTTGAGGTCGCTGTGCTTCGTCGCCGCGGAACCGGTGATCGAATCGCCGCCCACGATGATGTTCCCGAGCGGCTCCGCGTACGTCTCGATCGCGTTGCGCCGGTTGTCCTTGTCGTCCGCGAGGGCCTTGCCGTCGTAGAACTGCACCCAGGTCGCCCTGGCCAGCAGAGCGAGCACGAGCAGCAGTGTGAAGACGGAGGCCCGCCTGATCGTCTTGTTCATCCCACTCGGAGGACGATCAGGAGGCAGTGAATCGTTCCCGTGCGTCCGCTTTTCTCATCGGACGCTCATTCACGGCGGTCAGGCGTCCAGCGCGAGCACGAACTCGTCGATCTCCTCGCCCCGCGCGTTGGCGAACCCGGAGGCCTGGGCGGTCACCCGGAACCCGCACTTCTGCAGGACGCGCAGCGAGCCGGCGTTGTCGGCGGCCGCCCGGGCGTACAGCGGACGCTCGGGCACCTGGGCGACCAGCTCCCGCAGCGCGGCGGTGGCGATGCCCCGGCCCCAGTGGGCGCGTTCGATCCAGTAGGTGACCTCGCGCTCGCCCGGCTCGCCGTACACCGCGGCGCTGCCCACCACGTCACCGTCGACCAGGACCGTGCGCAGGACGTCCGCCGAGGCCCGGATCCGTTTCCAGTGGGCGTCGAACGCGTCCCGGTCGGCCGGGTCCTTCGGGGTGAACGCGGCCATGCGCAGGGCCTCGGGATCGTTCATCTGCCGGAAGAAGACGGGCAGATCACTGTCATGCACTTCACGGAGTACGACGTCCATGACGTCGAAGCCTAGGAGTCAGAGCCTCCGCGTCGCCAGGGTCAGCCGGTCGCGCGCGTCGAACAGAGCGTCCTTGACCATCTGTTCGTGGGCCGGGGTGAGGCGCGCCACCGGCACCGAGCAGCTGATCGCGTCACGCGCCGGAGTGCGGTAGGGAATGGCGACACCGAAGCAGCGCAGGCCCAGCGTGTTCTCCTCGCGGTCCACTGCGAAGCCCTGCTCCCGGACCTGGTGCAGCTCTTCGATGAGCTTCTCCCGGTCGGTGATGGTGTTCTCGGTGAGTGCCGGCAGGGTCTCCGGGAGCATCTTGCGGACCTGCTCGTCCGTGTACGTGCTCAGCAGCGCCTTGCCCAGCGAGGTGGAGTGCGCGGGAAGCCGGCGCCCCACCCGCGTGAACGGGCGCAGATAGTGCTGCGACTGGCGGGTGGCCAGGTACACGACGTTCGTGCCGTCCAGGCGGGCCAGGTGAATGGTCTCCGTGGTGTCGTCCGACAGCCGGTCCAGGGTCGGGCGGGCCGCCGCGACCACCTCGTCGCCGTCGATGTACGACGTGCCGACCAGCAGCGCCCGCACCCCGATGCCGTACCGCGTGCCCGTCGCGTCCGTCTCCACCCAGCCCAGCTCCACCAGCGTGCGCAGCAGCATGTACAGACTGGACTTGGGATAGCCGACGGCCTCCTGGACCGACGCCAAGGAGTGCATACCGGGCCGGCCTGCGAAGTACTCCAGCAGTTCCACCGTCCGCACCGCGGACTTGACCTGCGCCCCGCCGCCTGTCTCGCCTGCCGACATCGCCCTTGACCCCTTCGTTCGACGGGAAATAGTCTCCAACAGCATATTCATCATCAGAGACAGCGTTCAGTATATCGAACGACCCTGGTGGATGACCCAGATACTGCGGCAATACAAGCAGGACATACCGCAAGACAAACGTGGAGGGACCCGCGGTGGCAGCAGCACCAGTCTGGAGTGTCGACCCCCGTACCGGGAAGCAGCGTGAACAGGTTGCGGTGGAGGCCACAGCCCAGGAGGTGGACGCCGCCGTCCGCGCCGCGCACGCCGCGCGCGGCGCACTCGCCGACCGAGCGGTCCGCTCGGCCTTCCTGCGCACGGCCGCCGAGCAGCTCGAGGCGGCGAAGGACGGGCTCGTCGAGACCGCCGACGCCGAGACCGCGCTCGGCCCGGTCCGGCTCACCGGCGAACTCGCCCGCACCTGCTACCAGTTGCGGGCCTTCGCGGACATCGTCGACGAGGGCGCCTTCCTCGACGTGATCATCAACCACCCCGACGACACCGCGACCCCGCCCATCCCGGACCTGCGCCGCTACAAGGTGCCGCTGGGCGTCGTCGCCGTCTACTCGGCCTCCAACTTCCCCTTCGCCTTCTCGGTGGCCGGCGGCGACACCGCCAGCGCGCTCGGCGCGGGCTGCCCGGTCGTCGTCAAGGCCCACCCCGACCATCCGGCCCTGTCCGAGCTGGTCGCCAAGGTGCTGCGCCGGGCCGCCGCCGCGCACGGCATCCCCGAGGGCGTCGTCGGCCTGGTCCACGGTTTCGAGGCGGGCGTGGAGCTGGTCAAGCACCCCCTCGTCTCGGCGGCCGGCTTCACCGGTTCCGTACGCGGTGGCCGGGCCCTCTTCGACGCGGCTGCCGCGCGCCCGACCCCGATCCCCTTCCACGGCGAGCTGGGCTCCCTGAACCCCGTCGTCGTCACCGAGGCCGCGGCGGCCGAGCGTGCCGAGGCGATCGGCACGGGTCTCGCCGGGTCGATGACGCTGGGCGTCGGCCAGTTCTGTGTGAAGCCGGGCCTGGTGCTCGCACCGAGCGGTGCGGCCGGTGACCGCCTGGTGAAGTCCCTCACGGACGCGGTCAGCGACACGAACGCCGGAGTCCTGCTGGACCACCGCATGCGCGACAACTTCATCGCCGGGGTCGCCGAGCGTGCGGAGCTTCCCGAGGTCGAGTCCCCGGTGACGCCGGGCGCGGGCGGCGAGCACACGGTGAGCGCCGGGTTCCTGACGGTCTCGGCGGACAAGCTGGCGGAGGAAGGCCAGTACGACCTGCTCCTCGAGGAGTGCTTCGGGCCGGTCACCGTGGTGGCCCGCTATGAGGACGAGGCCCAGGTGCAGGGGGTGCTGTCGCGGCTGCCGGGCAATCTCACGGCGACGGTTCACCTGTCGGCGGAGGAGGCGGCCGGGGAGGGCCGCGGCGCGGAGCTGCTGGCCGAGCTGACGCCGCTCGCCGGGCGCGTGCTGGTGAACGGCTGGCCGACGGGTGTTGCGGTGGCTCCCGCCCAGCATCACGGCGGCCCGTACCCGGCGACCACGTCCACCTCGACGTCGGTCGGCGGCACGGCCATCGAGCGGTGGATGCGGCCGGTGACGTACCAGACGGCGCCGGAGGCGATCCTTCCGCCGGAGCTGCGGGACGCCAACCCGCTGGGGTTGCCTCGGCGGTTCAATGGGCGCCTCGAGCGCTAGCCGCTTTGCGGGGTGCGGTGGCGCTCCGCGGGGTGCGCCATAGGGGTGCGGGTTGTCTGCGGACTGCGGCTGCGGTCATGGCTTGTCGCGCAGTTCCCCGCGCCCCTTAGGGGCTTCACCGGGCCTGCGACAATCAGCTGATGGACGTGGAACTTCCCGAACTGCCTTTCGCTCTCCGAACCTACGGCCCCGACGGGCACTGGTTGTACGAAGACGGGATCCTCAGTGGATGGGCCGGATCCCGGCAGGACCGGTTCGTGCCGCCCACCGGGGAGGCGTTGGAGCCCGCTTCCGACGCGCCCCGGCTGCTCGGGGCGCCCGAGGGGGACTTCCAGCTGATCGCGCGCGTCACGGTCGGGTTCGGCTCGGCCTTCGACGCGGGGGTGCTCTACGTCCATGTCGGGGAGCGGGCCTGGGCCAAGCTCTGCCTGGAGTACTCCCCGGACGTGCCCACCGTCTGCACGGTGGTCACCCGGGGACACTCCGACGACGCCAACTCCTTCACCGTGGACGGCAGTTCGGTCTGGCTCCGGGTGAGCCGCACCGGCCGCGCCTTCGCCTTCCACGCCTCCCGCGACGGCAAGCGCTGGACCTTCGTCCGCCTCTTCACCCTGGGCGACGAGAAGGAGACCGGCGACGCCCTCGTCGGCTTCATGACCCAGTCACCGATGGGAGAGGGCTGCGTGGTCACCTACGACCACATAGAGTTCCGCCCCACTTGGCCCGCAGATCTGAGAGACGGCAGCTGACACATCAGCCCGTCCGGCGTTTGAGGACGAGGCCCCTTGAGGGCCGAACGGGGGTCTGGGGGGCGGAGCCCCCAGCGCCTACCGCAACCGAGACGTAGCCGCACCCGTCAGCGCGAGCGCCCCCGCACTGATCACCAGGCTCACCCGCATCCCCTCCGCGAACCCGTCGGAGACCAGCGTCCCGAACACGGCGATCCCCAAACCCCCCGCCACCTGCCGCGCAGCATTGAGCACGCCGGCCGCGAGCCCGGCCCGCTCCGCCGGCACCGCGTCCATCATCGCGGCCGTCAGCGGTGGCACCGTCAGCGCGCATCCCAGGGCCAGCGGCACGAGGAGCGCGGCCGCCAGGACGGAGGACGTGCCGGCGTCGACGTACAGCAGGACGACCAGTCCCGCGACGGCCAGCGCCTGCCCCACGAGCATCGGCAGCCGCGGCCCGTACCGCCCCGCGAGCTTGCCCGCCACCACGTTCGTCACCGCGATCAGGCCCGTCATGGGCAGGAACGCCAGCCCGGCGTGCAGCGCGGACAGGCCCTGGACCTGCTGGAAGAAGAGGGAGAAGACGAACACCACGCTGTAGAAGGCCACACTCACCGCCGCGCCCGCCGCGACGGCCACGGCCACCGTCCGGTTGCGGAACAGCCCGAGGGGGACGACGGGGTGCGGGCTGCGGGTCTCCACGCGGAAGAAGACCACGGCCGCCAGGACGGCGACGGCCAGGGCCGCCCACCCCGCTGTACCGCCCTCGATCACCGCGAACGTCAGACCGGTGAGCGCCAGCACCGCCGTCGCCTGCCCCGGCAGGTCCAGCGGTGAGGGGCGGCGTTCGGAGCGCGGGGCGCGCACGAGCAGGGCCACGATCAGCGCCCCCACCGGCAGGTTCACGAAGAAGATCCCGCGCCAGTCCCACGCCGTGGTCAGCAGACCGCCCGCCACCGGACCCAGCGCCACCGCCACCGAACCGCCGGCGGCCCACGTCGCCACTGCCCGCGCACGCCGCTTCGGCTCCGGATACGCCTGCCGCACCAGCGCCAGCGAGGCCGGGAGCACGACGGCCGCCGCAGCGCCCTGCACCACCCGCGCGCCGATCAGGGACGGCAGGTTCGGCGCCAGCCCGCAGGCCGCCGAGGCAAGCGTGAAGACCGCGGTGCCGAGCGCGAACGCGCGGCTCGCCCCGGTCCGGTCCGCGAAGGCGCCGGTGGACAGCATCAGCGCGGCGAAGGGAAGGGTGTAGGCGTCCACCACCCACTGCAGGCCGGACATCCCCGCGCCGAAGGAGGAACCGATCGCGGGCAGGGCCACGTTCACCACGGACGCGTCGAGGCAGATCAGCGCGAAGCCGAGGAGTGCGGCGGTGAGGGTGAGCCCGGGGGAGGGCCGCTTGGGCGTCAACACCGCCTCGGATTGGGCGGGTTGTACGGCCTGGAGGATCCGGTCGGTCGACATGACTCCATGCTGCGGAGCTCCGCCGTCGTACAGTAGTGGCCCGAATGCCATGCACCCGGAGGTTCTGGCCATGTCCGACCGGCTCGCCCCGCACCGGATCGCCGTGATCGCGCCCTCGCCCGTGTCGATGTTCAACCTGGCCATCCCCGAGCTGCTGTTCGGCAAGGTCGAGGTGGACGGGCGGCCGGGCTATGACGTCGTCATCTGCGCCGCCGAGCCCGGGCCCGTGCCCACCAGCGGAGGGCTCGACCTGTACATACGCGACGGGCTGGAGGCCGTGCAGCAGGCGGACACGGTGGTCGTCGCCGGCACCGGCGCACCCTACGAGCCGGACCCGCGGATCGTGGCCGCCGTCCGCGAGGCCGCCGACGCCGGCAAGCGGATCGCGTCCCTGTGCACCGGCGCCTTCCAACTCGCCGAGGCGGGCCTGCTCCAGGGCCGCAGGGCCACGACGTACTGGGCGCACGCCGAGGAACTGCGCAGGCGCTACCCGCAGGTCGACCTCCAGAGAGACGTGCTCTACGTCCAGGACGGCCCGTACGTCACGGCCTCCGGCTACGCCGCCGGCATCGACCTCTGCCTGCACATCATCCGCACCGACTACGGCGCTGCCGTCGCCAACGAGGTCGCCCGGCTCGCCCTCGTCGCCCCCGTACGGCCGGGCGGCCAGACCCAGTTCACGCACACCCCGCTGCCGCCCGAGCGCGGCACCGTCTGCGCCGACACCCGCGGCTGGGCCATGCGCAACCTCGACAAGCCGCTCACCCTGACCGACCTGGCCCGCCACGCGGGCGTCTCCGTCCGCACCCTCACCCGCCGCTTCCACGCCGAGAGCGGCGTCAGCCCCCTGCAGTGGCTGCTGCACCAGCGCATCGAGCGGGCCAGGGAACTCCTGGAGACCACCACCCTCCCCATGGACCAGGTCGCTCGCGCCTGCGGTCTGGGCACGGCGGACTCCCTCCGGGCCCACGTGGTCAGGCGCACCGGACTGACGCCGAGCGCCTACCGGGTGCAGTTCACCAGGCTGGGAACCGCGACCGCGGCGGACACGTCCTCCGCTGCGTGACGGTGCGCGGCGCGGCCTGAGCCGTGCCATCGGACGTGCCACGCGGTGCCGTCGGGCGGCTGCGGATTCGTCGTGGTCGTTCGCGCAGTTCCCCGCGCCCCTCAGGGCGTTGGTCCGAGCCGCGGGCCACCACGGACCGTTGGCCGCGGACGGCGGAAAGGGGACGGGGCGGGGGGTGTCCGCCCGCAGCGGCCGGCGTCACCTCTTCCTGCGGTATGCGGTGACCTGGGATCGAAGCACGACCGGGGAATGATCCCCGCTGCTTGAACGTTCATCTTCTCGGCGGAGGGTGTCTCCGTCTCCGTACCCGTACGAGCTGGAGAGAGCCGAGAACATGAAGGTCGAGATCTGGTCGGACATCGCATGCCCTTGGTGCTATGTCGGGAAAGCCCGATTCGAGAAGGCGCTCGAGGCCTTTCCGCACCGCGACCAGGTCGAGGTCGTGCACCGCTCCTTCGAACTGGACCCCGGCCGCGCCAAGGGCGACGTCCAGCCGGTGATCAGGATGCTCACCAAGAAGTACGGCATGAGCGAGGCGCAGGCCCAGGCCGGCGAGGAGAACCTGGGCGCGCAGGCCGCCGCCGAGGGGCTGGAGTACCGCACCCGCGACCGCGACCACGGCAACACCTTCGACATGCACCGCCTGCTGCACTTTGCCAAGGAGCAGGGCAAGCAGGACGAGCTGATCCAGAACCTCTACAAGGCGAACTTCGCCGAGGAGCGGTCCGTCTTCACCGAGGGCGACGAGCGGCTGGTGGAGCTGGCCGTCGCGGTGGGTCTGGAGGCCGACGACGTCCGCAAGGTGCTCACCGACCCGACCGCCTACGCCGACGCGGTCCGCGCCGACGAGCGCGAGGCTGCCGAGCTCGGTGCGAACGGCGTGCCGTTCTTCGTGCTCGACCGCAAGTTCGGCGTCTCCGGCGCCCAGCCCGCCGAGGTCTTCACCCAGGCGCTGACCCAGGCCTGGGGCGAGCGCTCGCCGCTGCAGCTCCTCGACCAGGGGGACGCGGACGCCTGCGGTCCGGACGGATGCGCGGTGCCGCAGCACTGAGGAAAGTGTGCAGGTCGGGGCGGACGTATAAGCGTTGCTTAGCGGAACCACGTAAAAATAGGCAATGGACTATGGGTTCTCCTGGGCTCACAGTGGATCCATGGAGACCTTCGAGAGCCTCGTCCGTGCCGAGTTCGCCGCGAAGAACACCTATCTGAACACCGCCAGCACCGGGCTGCTGCCGGCGCGCACCGTGACCGCCATGCGCATCGCCGTGGAGGCTGCTGCAGCCGGTGATCCGACCGACATGTTCGCGGACGTCGAGGCGAGCCGCGCCTGTTTCGCGCGGCTCGTCGGGGTGCCCGAGCACCGGGTGGCGGCCGGGGCCTCGGTCGCCGTCTACAGCGGGCTGATCGCCGCCTCCCTGCCGGAGGGCGCCGAAGTCCTCACCGCCGAGGGCGACTTCAGTTCCGTGGTGAACCCCTTCCACGTCCGCTCCGACCTCAAGGTGCGCAGCGTCCCCCTGGAGCGCGTCGCCGAGTCCGTGCGGCCCGGCACCGCCCTGGTCGCGGTCAGCGCCGCGCAGTCCGCCGACGGGCGGGTGGCCGACCTGCCCGCGATCCGGGAGGCGGCGCGCGAGCACGGGACGCGTACGTACATCGACGCGTCCCAGGCCGCCGGATGGCTGGACTTCGACGCGGACTCCCACGACTACTCCGCCTCCGTCGCCTTCAAGTGGCTCGTCTGCCCGCGGGGTGTGGCCTTCCTCGTCGTCCCGGAGGACCTCGGCGGACTCACCCCGCTGTTCGCCGGCTGGGTGGCGGGGGAGCGCCCTTGGGACGCGTGCTACGGCCCCATCGACGAACTCGCCCACTCCGCAAGGCGGTTCGACGAGAGTCCCGCCCTTTTCTCCTACGCCGGCGCCCGGCGCTCCCTCGAACTCCTGGAGGAACTGGGCACGGACGCCGTACGCGCCCACGACCTCGCCCTCGCCGACCGCTTCCGCGCAGGCCTGGCCTCCCTCGGTCACGAGCCCGTCCCCTCGCCCGGTTCCCCGATCGTCTCGGTCCCCGGACTCGGCCGCCGCCAGGGCGAGTTGAGCAGCGCCGGAGTCGAGGTCTCCGACCGCGCGGGCAACCTGCGTGCCGCCTTCCACCTGTACAACACCGCGGCCGACGTCGACCGGCTGCTGGACGTCCTGTCCGTCTGAACCTCTGGCGCGGGCCCTGCGGGCGCTCCGCGGGATGTGCCGTTGTTCATTGCGGCGCCATCGTGGCTGGTCGCGCCCGCGCGCCGGAGCCGCATATCGATGCAGCCCCGCGCCCCTTCGGAGCGCGGCCGAACTCGGGCCAACCGCGGCCGTCAGAGAGGGGCGCCGACTGGGCGGCACAGGCGGCCCCGCTGCTCGCCACCCCTGAGGCCGGCGAGCCCGAACTCGCCGCGCGGGCAACGGTGTTGATGGGGGCAGGGCTGCCCGTCGCCGACCACTTCGTAGTGCGCGCCTTCGAGACCTGGATCCACAGCGACGACATCGGCCGCGCCCTGGGCCTAGCCGTCCCGCCGCCCCGCCACCCGCTGGGCACCTGTGCCAGCTGGTACGGCTGCTGGGCTCGGAGGGAAAGCCGGTCCGCGCTGAACTCGCCCTGGATCCGGTCGACTTCTGCCACCTGGGCCGCGGCTCGCACACCGCCGACAAGGCTCCGCGCCGTGCCACCGGAGACGAGGGCGCGGTCCAACGTACTGGAGCGGGCGGCGTCACTGTCCTGGCTGTGACGCCGCCCGCTCCAGAATGAGTTCCTCCAGGAGGAGTCACCGCACGGGAGTGAAGTCCCTCGCCCCGATGCTGTGTCCGATTGCCGCTGCGCGGCGGGCCGGCCGCGGGGCAGCGGCGGTCACCGCACGGGAGTGAAGTCCCTCGCCCCGATGCTGTGTCCGATTGCCGCTGCGCGGCGGGCCGGCCGCGGGGCAGCGGCGGTCACCGCACGGGAGTGAAGTCCCTCGCCCCGATGCTGTGTCCGATTGCCGCTGCGCGGCGGGCCGGCCGCGGGGCAGCGGCGGTCACCGCACAGGCGTGAAGTCCCTCGCCCCGATGAACTCCGGGCGCCGAATCGGCGCCGCGAAGGGCTCAACGGCCGCGTTCTCCACGCTGTTGAACACGATGAACACGTTGCTGCGCGGGAACGGCGTGATGTTGTCGCCCGAGCCGTGCATGCAGTTGCAGTCGAACCAGGTCGCCGAACCGGCCCTGCCCGTGAAGAGCTTGATGCCGTACTCGCTCGCCATCTTGGTCAGCGCCTCGTCCGAGGGCGTGCCCGCGTCCTGCATCTGCAGCGACTGCTTGTAGTTGTCCTTGGGCGTGGCTCCCGCGCACCCGAGGAACGTGCGGTGCGACCCCGGCATGATCATGAGGCCGCCGTTGGTGTCGTAGTTCTCGGTCAGTGCGATCGAGACGGACACCGTCCGCATGTTCGGCAGACCGTCCTCGGCGTGCCAGGTCTCGAAGTCCGAGTGCCAGTAGAAGCCGCTGGCCCCGAAGCCCGGCTTGACGTTGATCCGCGACTGGTGGACGTACACGTCCGAGCCGAGGATCTGCCGCGCCCGGCCCACGACCCGCTCGTCGCGCACGAGCTTTGCGAACACCTCGCTGATCTTGTGCACTTCGAAGACGGAGCGGATCTCTTTGGACTTCGGCTCGATGATCGAGCGCTCGTCGGCCCGGATCGCCGGGTCGGTGACGAGACGCTCCAACTCCTGCCGGTAGACGGTGACTTCGTCGTCGGCGATGAGCTGGTCGATGGCCAGGAAGCCGTCCCGCTCGAACGACTGGAGGTCGCCGGACGTGATCGGGCCCGGTGTGTCGGGGGAGCCCCACACGACGGGGTCCTGGCGCGGGGTCGACACCTCGGTGGTGCCGCGGCTGGGGTAGAGATCGGTGACGGTGGTCATGGTGATGTCACACCTCCTCGGGCTCGGGCTCGGTGAGCAGCGGGTAGACGCCGTTCTCGTCGTGGTCCTCCCGACCGGTCACGGGCGGGTTGAAGACACAGATGCATCGGAAGTCCTCCTTGATCCGCATCGTGTGCCGCTCGTGGCCGTCGAGGAGGTACATGGTGCCGGGCGTGATCGTGTACTTCTGCCCGGTCTCGTCGTCGGTGAGCTCGGCCTCGCCCTCGACGCACACGACGGCCTCGATGTGGTTCGCGTACCACATCGACGTCTCCGTACCCGCGTACAGAATCGTCTCGTGCAGGGAGAAGCCGACCCTCTCCTTGGCGAGGACGATGCGTTTGCTCTCCCACGTGCCGGACGCGGCCTTCACATGCCGGTCGGTGCCTTCGATGTCCTTGAACGAACGGACGATCACGGTGCTTGCACTACTCCTTGCTGGTCGTGGCTAGATGGTTTCGCGTACGGCGCGGGCGAGGATGCTGAGCCCCTCGTCCATCTCGTCGGCCGTGACGGTGAGCGCCGGGAGGAGCTTGACGACCTCGCTCTCGGGGCCCGACGTCTCGATGAGCAGCCCGAGTTCGAAGGCGCGCTTGGCGACCCGCCCCGCGCGCTCCTTGTCGTGGAACTCCAGGCCCCACACGAGGCCGCGGCCGCGGTACTCCTTGACGTCGGCGCGGTTCTCCTCGGTGATGGCGGCGAAGGCCTGCTCGACCTGTTCGCCGCGCGCCCGGGTCTGCTTCTCCATCGCGGACCCGTCCGCCCAGTACGCCTCCAGGGCGGCGGTGGCCGTGACGAAGGCGGGGTTGTTGCCGCGGAAGGTGCCGTTGTGCTCGCCCGGCTCCCAGATGTCCAGCTCGGGCTTGAACAGGCACAGCGACATGGGCAGTCCGTAGCCGCTGATCGACTTGGACACGGTGACGATGTCGGGCGTGATGCCGGCCTCCTCGAAGGAGAAGAAGGCACCCGTACGACCGCAGCCCATCTGGATGTCGTCGACGATGAGCAGCATGTCCTGGCGCTCGCACAGCTCGGCCAGCGCCCGCAGCCACTCGGGCCGCGCGACGTTGATGCCGCCCTCGCCCTGCACGGTCTCGACGATCACGGCGGCGGGCTTGTTGAGCCCGGACCCCTGGTCCTCCAGGAGCCGCTCGAACCACAGGAAGTCCGGCACCTTGCCGTCGAAGTAGTTGTCGAACGGCATGGGCGTGCCGTGGACGAGCGGGATGCCGGCCCCGGCCCGCTTGAAGGCGTTCCCGGTGACGGCCAGCGACCCCAGGGACATCCCGTGGAAGGCATTGGTGAACGACACGATGGCCTCGCGCCCCTTCACCTTCCGCGCGAGCTTGAGCGCGGACTCCACGGCGTTGGTGCCGGTCGGGCCCGGGAACATGACCTTGTACGGCAGGTCACGGGGCCGCAGCACCAGATCCTGGAAGGTCTGCAGGAAGGAACGCTTGGCGGTGGTCGACATGTCGAGCCCGTGCGTGACGCCGTCCCGCTCCAGGTAGTCGATCAACGCCCGTTTCAGGACGGGGTTGTTGTGGCCGTAGTTCAGCGAGCCCGCTCCGGCGAAGAAGTCCAGGTACTCATGGCCGTCCTCGTCGTACATGCGGCTGCCCTGCGCACGGTCGAAGACGGTGGGCCAGCCGCGGCAGTAGCTGCGCACCTCGGACTCGAGTGTCTCGAAGACGCTGAGGTCGGGCTGGGTGATGGTCACGACGAATCGCTCCTCGTTGCGTGGGGGGAGTGCGTGTGGGTCGTCAGTGGGGTGGGTCATGGGTGCCGTCATCGGTGTCGGTCAGAGGGAGAGGGGACCGATCCGGTACAGGACTTCGGGGTCGTGCGGCCCGTCGGGGAACAGGCCCTCGTCGAACAGCACCTCGCGCTCCACGAGGGCGCCGTGCCGCTCGGCGAACGAGGTGAACAGGCGCTCGGAGCCGGTGTTGCCGGGTGTGATGGTCGTCTCGACGGCGGTGATCCGGTGCGCGGCACCGGCCCGCGCGACGAGCCCGTCGAGCAGTGCGGCGGCGAGCCCGCGCCCGCGGTACGCCTCGTCCACGGCCACCTGCCACACCAGCAGGGTGCGCGGGCGGTCCGGCCGTACGTAGGCGGTGACGAAGCCGACCGGCTCCCCGCGCCCGTCGCGCGCCACGGCCGAGGTGGCCGCGAAGTCGCGACACCACAGCAGATAGCTGTACGACGAGTTCAGGTCGAGGGCCTTCGAGTCCTTGGCAATCCGCCACAACGCGGCTCCGTCCGCGACCTGCGGACGGTCGATGTGCAGATCTGCTTGAGCGGCAGTCATGCGGATTGAATTTACCGAGGGAAATTCGAAATTGCATCGCCGGTGAGGGTTACGCACCGCGGGCTTGTGTGTTATCGCGCGGGCGCGGACGGTCGCACGGGGTGGGGATGTTATCGGCGGTATTGTCCGGAAAATACGGGGCAAATCGACCGCGATGTGTAACGCGTCACAAGCATGTAACCCCCACGAGATCTGCCCGAATTCCCCCGGTTGGTGTTCGCGAAATCTTTGCGTTTAGGTCGGGGAAAAGCGGGCAGAAGAATACGGGAAGCTGTGCAGAAGTGAATTCCTGAATTACACCCGGAGTTTGGCCTGGAATTAGTAGCCGGTTACTCCGTCGATCCGTTCCCGCAAGATATCCGCGTGCCCGTTGTGCCGGGCGTACTCCTCGATCATATGAATGAGCACCCACCGCAGGCTGACCTGCAGCCCCGTCATGGGGCCGTCGACGATCCGCCCGGTGTAGTCCAGCGACCGCCCGGCACACAGCTCCCGCCCACGCGCGATCTCCCGCCGCCACACGTCCAGAGCCTCGTCGAGCCCGCGCGCCGGGTCGAGCACGTACCCGGTCTCCTCGCCGTACACCGGCGGCACGTCGAGCCCGCCGATCACCCGCTGGAACCAGTTCCGCTCGACCTCGGCGAGGTGCTGCACCAGCCCGAGCAGCGTGAGCGCCGACGGCTCGGCGGACGGCCGCCGCACCTGCGCATCGTCCAACTCCGCACACTTCAGGGCCAAGGTGCCCCGATGGAAGTCGAGCCAACTGTCGAGCATGGGCCGCTCGTCGCCGGTGAGGTGGGGGACGGGACGGCCGTCGGGGAGAGTGTCCATGGCCCGAGCATGACACCCGCGGGGCGCGCTTTGGGGCTGCAGCCCCGGACCAAAAACCAGCCCCTTGGGGGTCCCCCCACGCCCTTAAGGCAGTGGGGGAGTTTGAGGAGCGGGGGTCCGGGGGCCGGCCCCCGGGTCGGGACGGGTAGGGGCGGCGGGGGCGAGGCCGCATCCATCAGCGGCTCCGCCGCGGGCCGGCGGTCACCCCCAGCTGTGCTCCACAGCCCGCCGAGCCCCCGCAAGGTCAACCGTCACCCCCCGCTCCGCCAGCGCAGCGCCGAGCGCCGCAAGGCACCCCTGCACCACCCCCACCGAAGCATCCACCCCATAGTGATTGACCCGAACCATCTCCTTGGCCAACGCACCCCCACCCGCCGCCAACGGCAGCGAAGGATCACCCTCCAGCGCCCGAGCCACCAGCTCCGATGCCACAACCCCGGCAGGAACCCTCAGCGTCGTCGCAACCGGCGCAGCCTCCCGCGCCTCGTACACATACGGCGCCAGCTCCCCGCCCAGAGCCACCGCCCCCGCCCGGGTCGCCGCCGCGGCCGCCGCATGCCGGGCCATGACGGCATCCAGCCCCGCCCCTTCGATCCGGTCGAGGCACGCCTCAAGCGCCAGCATCTCCAGCTGCGCCGGCGCATGCAGCAGCGCCTTGCGCCCGCCGTCGACCCATCGCTCCTTCCAGTCCAGCAGCGACAGATACGACCACCGCGGGGCCCTCGGATTGGCGGCCATCCGCGCCCACGCCCGCTCGCTCACCGACACGGCCGACACCCCGGCCGGCCCGCCCATCGCCTTCTGCGCCCCGATGACGCACAGATCCACACCCCACGCGTCCGGCAGCACCGGCTCGGCCCCGATGGAGGCGACGGCGTCCAGGTAGAACAGTGCCCCCTGCTCCCGTACGACCTCCCCGATCTCCGCGACGGGGTTGGTGTTTCCGGTCGCCGCCTCCGCATGCACCAGCGACACGAAGTCGATCTCAGGGCGCTCGGCGAACGCGGCCCGGATCTGCTCGGCGGTGACAGCCGTGTGGAAGGGCACGGCCAGGTCGACGACCGTCGCCCCGCAGTCCCGCAGCCAGTTCCCGAAGGTCTGCCCGTACGGACCCGTGACGACGTTCAGCGCGACGGTCCCCGGCCCGGCGGCGGCGCGAATCGCCCCCTCCAGCGGCAGCAGCGCCTCGCCCTGCATGATCACGACGTCCTGCTCGGTGCCGAGCAACCGCGCCACCCGGTCCTCGATCGACGCGAAGTGCGCGGCGCTCATCGGGGGCAGATCGAGGAAAGGGTGGGTCACGACGGTGCTCTCTTCGCTCACGAGTGGTCGGCTCGGTCGAGGGTATCCACCACCCGTGACCCCACTCGTGCCCCTCCCGCCACTTGCGACTTCTTAGGCCGGACAGCCCCGCAACCATCGGTTTGATTTGAGAGACCCAAACATCTCCTTATAATCGGAACCCACAGTTCCCACACAGGAGGCCACCCGTGAAGACGTTCTCCGGGCGCCGGACCCGCATTCTGGCCGCCACCACCGCGACGGCCGGGCTGGTGCTCGTGGCTGCCTGCACGTCCACCGACAACGGTGGCAGCGGGAGCAAGACCGCCGCCGGCGGCGTCGAGCTCGTCAAGGCCGGACAGCTCACCACCTGCACCCACCTGCCGTACCCGCCCTTCCAGTCGGAGATCAACGGCAAGGTGCAGGGCTTCGACGTGTCCTTGATCGACCTCGTCGCCAAGGACCTGGGCGTGAAGCAGCAGATCCTCGACACGCCCTTCGAGAACTTCAAGACCGGCGCGTTCCTCAACTCCGGCGAGTGCGACGTGGCCGCGGCCGGCATGACGATCACCGCCGAGCGCAAGAAGAACGTCGACTTCTCGGACCCCTACTTCGACGCCACCCAGGCCCTCCTGGTCGACAAGAACAGCGGCATCACCTCGCTCGCCGACGCGAAGGCCAAGAAGGTCAAGCTCGGCGCCCAGGCACAGACCACCGGCGAGGACTACGCGAAGAAGCAGGGCTTCGACCCGGTCTCCTTCGAGTCCTCCGACGCCGTCCTCAACGGCCTGCGCACCGGCCAGGTCAAGGCCGTCATCATCGACTACCCGGTGGTCCAGGGCTGGCTCAAGGACAAGGCCAACGCGGACAAGTTCAAGGTCGCCGACAACCTCAACACCGGTGAGCAGTACGGCTTCACGGTGAAGAAGGGCAACACCAAGCTCCTCGCCGCCGTCAACAAGGCGATCAAGGACGCCAGGGCCGACGGCACGTACAAGAAGCTGTACGAGAAGTGGATCGGCCCGTACAACCCCTCCGCAGCCTCCCCGTCCCCCTCTGCGTCCTGACCCATGACCACCGACACGGACGTACAACTCCAGCCCAGGAAAAAGGGACTGACGCGTAGTCAGAAGCGGCGCCTGTCGCGCGGGGCCCAGTACGTCGTCTTCGTCGCCGCCGTGATCGCCTTCGCGGTCTCGGCGGACTGGGGGCGGCTGAAGAACCAGTTCGCGCAGGGCAGCATCGCCCGGCAGATGTTCCCGGACATCATCACGATGGCGCTGAAGAACACCGTGCTGTACACGGTGTCCGGGTTCGTCGTCGGACTGGCGCTCGGCATGGTGATCGCTCTGATGCGGCTGTCGTCCGTGGGCCCGTACCGCTGGCTGGCCGGCATCTACATCGAGATCTTCCGCGGTCTGCCCGCCCTGCTGATCTTCATCTTCATCGGGGTCGCCGTCCCGTTGGCCTTCCCCGGCACGGAGATCGTCGGCGGCACCTACGGCAAGGTGGCCCTGGCGCTCGGTCTGGTCGCCGCCGCCTACATGGCCGAGACGATCCGCGCGGGCATCCAGGCGGTGCCCAAGGGGCAGATGGAGGCGGCCCGTTCGCTGGGCTTCTCACCGGGCCGTGCCATGGTCTCGATCATCATCCCGCAGGCGTTCCGCATCATCCTCCCGCCGCTGACCAACGAGCTCGTCCTGCTCTTCAAGGACTCCTCGCTCGTCCTGTTCCTCGGCGTCACGCTGGAGGAGCGCGAACTGTCCAAGTACGGCCGTGACCTGGCCAGTACGACCGCCAACTCCACGCCGATCCTCGTCGCCGGCCTGTGCTACCTGCTGATCACGATCCCCCTCGGCTTCGTCGTACGCCGTATGGAGGCGAAGGCCCAGGAGGCCGTCAAATGAGCCGTCCGGAAATCGAAGTACGCGGCCTGCACAAGTCCTTCGGCGACAACGAGGTGCTGCGCGGCATCGACCTGGAGATCGGTCAGGGCGAGGTCGTCTGCGTCATCGGTCCGTCGGGCTCCGGCAAGTCCACCCTCCTCCGCTGCGTGAACCTGCTGGAGGAGCCCACCAAGGGCCAGGTGTTCGTAGGCGGCACCGAACTCACCGACCCCGATGTCGACATCGACGCCGTACGCCGCCGTATCGGCATGGTCTTCCAGCAGTTCAACCTCTTCCCGCACCTCACGGTGACCGAGAACCTCACGCTGCCGCAGCGCCGGGTGCTCAGGCGGGACAAGGCGAAGGCCGCGCAGGTCGCCGCCGAGAACCTGGAGCGCGTGGGCCTGTCGGAGAAGGCGGACGCCTACCCCGCCTCCCTCTCCGGCGGCCAGCAGCAGCGGGTCGCGATCGCGCGCTCGCTGTCCATGGGCCCCGAGGTGATGCTGTTCGACGAGCCGACCTCGGCGCTCGACCCCGAGCTGGTGGGGGACGTACTGGCCGTGATGCGCATGCTCGCCGACGAGGGCATGACGATGATGGTCGTCACCCACGAGATGACCTTCGCCCGCGAGGTCGCCGACCGGGTCGTCTTCATGGACGGCGGCACGATCGTCGAGGACGGCACCCCCGGCCAGGTCATCGGCGCCCCCACCCACGAACGCACCCGCCACTTCCTGTCCCGGCTCCTCGACCCGGCCATGGCCCAGGTGGAGGAGGAGACCTCGGACCAGGTGGGCAAGGCCGACTAGGCGGTCATTAGGGTGCGGTACATGAGCGATCGCGCGGTGCTGCATGTGAAGGGCCGGGTCCTGGCCGGACCCGAAGACGTCCGGGACGAGCTGTGGGTCGTCGGCGGCCGGGTCTCGTACGACCGTCCCGCCGGCGCCCGCGACATCCGTACCGTCGAGGGCTGGACCCTCCCCGGGCTCGTCGACGCCCACTGCCATGTCGGCCTCGGCCCGCACGGCCCGGTCGAGCAGGACGTCGCCGAGAAGCAGGCGCTCACCGACCGCGACGCCGGCACCCTCCTCATCCGCGACGCCGGCTCGCCCTCGGACACCCGCTGGATCGACGACCGCGAAGACCTCCCGAAGATCATCAGGGCGGGACGCCACATCGCCCGCACCCGCCGCTACATGCGCGGCTACGCGCACGAGATCGAACCGGAGGATCTCGTCGCCTACGTCGCCCGGGAGGCGACCCGCGGCGACGGCTGGGTGAAGCTGGTCGGCGACTGGATCGACCGCGACCTCGGCGACCTGGCCCCCAGCTGGCCCCGAAAGGCCGTGGAGGCGGCCATCGCCGAGGCCCACCGCCTGGGCGCCCGTGTCACCGCGCACTGCTTCGCGGAGAACTCCCTGCAGGACCTGGTCGAGGCCGGCATCGACTGCATCGAGCATGCGACGGGCCTGACCGACGACCTCATCCCCCTCTTCGCCTCACGCGGCGTCGCGATCGTCCCGACCCTCGTCAACATCGCGACCTTCCCACAGCTCGCCGACGGCGGCGAGACCAGGTTCCCGCGGTGGTCGGCCCATATGCGCCGGCTCCACGAACGCCGCTACGACACCGTGCGCAACGCCTACGACGCCGGCATCCCGGTCTACGTCGGCACCGACGCCGGCGGCCACCTCGCGCACGGCCTGGTGGCGGGCGAGGTGGCGGAGCTGGTCACCGCCGGCATCCCGCCCGTCGAGGCGCTGTCGGCGACCACCTGGGGCGCGCGGAAGTGGCTCGGCCGCCCCGGCCTGGAGGAGGGGGCCCCGGCCGACCTCGTGGTGTACGAAAGCGATCCACGGGCCGACGTACGTGTACTTGAGACCCCCCGGCGGGTAGTGGTGAACGGATACGTCGTCGGCTAGCCGACGCGGGCACGAGGCGATACGGCGGTGAAAGAGTGGAACGCCTGTGCCTGGCGATTCGAAAACGTTCACGGCGAACGCACGATGGGGTGAAGTGGCGCCGGAATGCTGTCAGGGCACCCCTCGTGCGCAATTCTTGACGGGTCCCGAGCAAGAATCCTCTGAGGGGTCCCCACCTTGAACGGCAAGAACTTCCGCATGCCCGCACGCCGTCTCGCCACCGTCGCGACGGCCACGGCCCTCGCCGCCGGTCCCGCGGTGCTGGCCGGCGCGGGCGCCGCGCACGCGAGCGGCGACCAGGGCCGGGCGAGCGCCGTCGTCCTGCGCACCGGGCTCGACGTGTCCCTGCTCAACAAGACCGTGAACGTCCCCCTCGCGGTCTCGCTCAACCAGGTGGACGCGCCCCAGAGCGCCGAAAAGACGGCGCTGACCGCCAAGCTGGACGGCGTGAACGGCGGCCGGGCCTTCAGCGTGCTGGACGCGAAGACGGCGAAGTCCGCGGCGAGCGTCACCTCCGCCGGGGCCGAGGGCTACACCAACCTCGCCGACGCCAGCGTCCATGTCCCGGGCCTGCCGCTGCTGTCGCTCATCGAGCTGGAGCAGGTCACCTCGAAGGCGGTCTGCGAGGCCGGCAAGAAGCCCGTCGCCTCCTCGAACCTGGGCGGCTCGGTGACCGTCCTGGGCAAGAAGGTCACCCTGACGACCGGCGGCACCACGGAGGTCAAGGCGGCCGGCATCGGTGAGGTGCACCTCGCCCTGTCGAAGACGGAGACGACGTCGCGTACGGCGGCCGCCACCGCCCTCGAACTCAAGGTCTCCGTCAACCCGTTGAAGCTCAACGTGGCCGAGGTCGAGGGCACCCTCACCCTGGCGAAGGCGACCTGCGAGGCCCCGGCAGCGGCGGCGCAGTCGGCGACGCCGAGCACGGACCCGGCGGGCGGCTCCGGCGGCACCAAGGCGCAGGGCGGGGAGAGTGGTCTCGCCGAGACCGGTGGCAGCTCCATGACGCCGTACATCGCGGGTGGGGCGATCGCCCTGCTGGTGGCGGGCGGCGGGGCGGTGGCGCTGGCGCGGCGCGCGCGGAGCTGAGCGCTCCGCGGGTTGTGCCGAATTGCGGCTCCGCCGCGGGGGCGCGATTGGCCGTCGATCGTCTGCGGCGCCGTCGTGGCTGGTCGCGCAGTTCCCCGCGCCCCTTTGGGGCGCGGCCGAACCGCTGCGGATTACGCCCGACGGCGTTCGCAGGCTCTCAGCGACCCGCCGACGCCAGTGTCAGCGCACGGTCCAGTGCCTGGAGGAAGGTGTTGACCGTCGTGCGGTCCCGTACCGCCAGGCGCAGCCACTCCTCGCTCAGCCCCGGGAACGTGTCCCCGCGCCGCACCGCGAATCCCAGGTCCCGCAGATGGCCGCGCACCGCGGCCGCCCGGGGCAGGCGTACGAGGACGAAGGGGCCCTCGGCGGGTTGTGCCACCCGCAGCCCGTCCGAGGCGAACTCGCTCAGTCCGGCGACGAGATGGGCCCGGTCGGCGGCGATGCGGTGCGCCGCGTGTGCCGCCTCCGCCAGGGCCTGCGGTCCCATGCAGGCCTCGGCGGCGGCCAGCGCCGGCGTGGACACCGGCCACAGGGGCTGGGCGCGCTCCAGTTCGGCGATCGTCTCGGGGGCGGCGAGGACGTAGCCGATCCGCAGTCCGGCCAGCCCCCAGGTCTTGGTCAGGCTGCGCAGGACGACGAGACCGGGCACGTCCGTCCGGCAGGCCAGCGCCTCCCGCTCACCCGGCACCGCGTCCATGAAGGCCTCGTCCACGACCAACGTCCGCCCGGGGCGGGCGAGTTGGGCAACGGCCGCGGCGGGGTGCAGGACGGACGTCGGGTTCGTCGGGTTGCCGATCACCACCAGGTCCGCGTCCTCGGGGACCGCCGCCGGGTCCAGCCGGAACCCGTCCTCCTCGCGCAGCAGCACCCGGTCCACGGTGTGGCCGGCGTCCCGCAGCGCCGCCTCCGGCTCCGTGAACTGCGGGTGCACGACGACAGGCCGGCGCACCTTCAGGGCGCGGGCGAGCAGCACGAAGGCCTCGGCGGCACCCGCCGTCAGCAGCACCCGCTCCACCGGGAGGCCGTGCCGCGCCGCCACCGCCGCCCGCGCGGCCCGTCCGTCCGGATAGGCCGCGAGGGAGCCGAGCGAGCCCGCGATGCGCTCGCGCAGCCAGGCGGGGGGTGTGTCCGCGCGGACGTTCACCGCCAGGTCGACGAGGGCGGAGCCGTCGTCGCGCACCTCGGCGTCACCGTGGTGACGGAGATCGTGCTCAGTGCGCATGGGCGTGCCCGCCGTGGTGGTGACCGTGGTGGTGATGGTGACCGTCGTCGTCCGGGTGGAAGTGCGGCTGCTGCGGCAGCCCCACCTTGTCCTCGAAGCCCGGCAGCGCGATCCGGTACACGCACGAGTCGCAGTTCATGCGCAGATCGCCCTTGACGGCCTCCTCGTAGCGCTCCATCACCAGGTCCAGCAGCTCGGGCTCGGGCCCGATGACATCGGCCGACCGCACCTCGACCTCCGGGTGCGCGGCCGCCCAGCCCTCGGTCTGCTGCCGCACCCGGTCCGGCAGGATGCCGGTGAACAGGAAGTAGGGGAGGACCACGATCCGCTTGGCGCCCAGCCTCGCGCACCGGTCCAGGCCGCTCGGCACGTCCGGCGCCGCCAGCGACACGAACGCCGTCTCGACGCCCGCGTACCCGCGCCCCTCCCACAGCAGCCGTGCCGCCTTGTACACCTCGGCGTTGGCGTCCGGGTCCGTCGACCCGCGCCCCACCAGCAGCACGGTCACGTCGGCCCGGTCCTGAGGCGTCCGCGCGGCCTGGCCGAGCGCCTCGTCCAGCCGTCGCTCCAGGACCGACAGCAGCGAGGGGTGCGGGCCCAGCGGACGCCCGTACGTGTACGAGATCCCCGGGTGGCGCTCCTTCTCGCGGGACAGGGCCGCCGGGATGTCGCCCTTGGCGTGCCCGGCGGACACCAGCATCAGCGGCACGGCGGCGAAACGCCGTACCCCCCGCTCCACCAGTTCGGCGACCGCCTCGCCGAGCGGCGGCGGCGACAGCTCGATGAAGCCGCCCGCGACGGGCAGGTCGGGGTGGCGGTCCCCCAGCTGCCGTACGAAGTCGCGGAACGCCTCGGCTCCGGCCTCGTCCCGGGTGCCATGACCGGCGATGAGCAGGGCGGGCGGCGGGGTGGTCACGATTTCTCCTCGGAGTACGAAGTGGGGTGGTACAGCAGGGCGTTCAGTGCGGCCGACGCGACCGCCGAGCCGCCCTTCTCGGACACGTTGCTCACGGCGGGCAGCCCGCTCTCGCGCAACGCGGCCTTGGACTCGACCGCGCCGACGAAGCCGACGGGCAGGCCGATGACGAGTGCGGGGGAGACGTCCAGGGTCAGCAGCTCCTCCAGGGCGGTCGGCGCGTTGCCGATCACCCAGAGGGCACCCGGGCCGACCTGCTCGTAGGCGAGCCGTATCGCGTGCGCCGAACGGGTCAGTCCGGGACCGGCCACGGCGTCCCTGAGCCGGCACACCGTCTCGCGCCGGGTGATCCCGGCCGCGACCATCTCCACGTCCACGACGACGGGCGCCCCGCCGTGCAGGGCGGCATACGCCTTTTCCAAGGCGCCCTCGTCCATGACGAGATCGGTCGCGTAGTCGAGGTCGGCGGCGGAGTGGACGACCCGCTCCACCACCGCCCGCGTCAGCGGCGGGAAGTGCGAGGTGTCCAGACGGGCACGCAGCCGCCGGTAGGACTCCTCCTCGATCGGGTGAACGACACGGGCCACACCGGTCACTTGGCACCCTCCTGCCAGCGGTAGCCGCGCGGCGTCACCATGCGCCCCGCGATCTCACGGGTCGCCGTGTTGCCCACGGTCACGACCGTCATCATGTCGACCGTCGCCGGGTCCAGGGAGCCCAGATCGGTCACCCGGCTGGATTCGTCCGGCCGCGACGCGTTCCGTACGACACCGACCGGCGTCGTCGGCTCCCGGTGTTCCGCGAGGATCGCGAGCGCCTTCGGCAGCTGCCAGTCCCGGCCCCGGGAACGCGGGTTGTAGAAGGTCACCACGATGTCCGCCTCGGCCGCCGCGCGCACCCGCCGCTCGATGACCTCCCAGGGCGTGTGCAGGTCGGAGAGGCTGATGGACACGTGGTCGTGCCCGAGCGGCGCGCCCAGGATCGCCCCGGCCGCGAGTGCGGCGGTGACGCCCGGTACCCCGATCACGTCGATGTCGTCGGAGGCCTCGGCGAGCGCGGGGGAAGCCATGGCGTACACACCGGCGTCCCCGCTGCCGATCAGCGCGACGGCCTGCCCCTTCCGGGCCTCGGCCACCGCGGTCCGCGCCCGCTCCTCCTCGGCGCCGAGCCCGGACTCCAGGATCCGGGTGCCGGGCCGCAGCAGGTCGCGGATCTGGTCGACGTACTGGTCGAGGCCGACGAGTACGGAGGCGCGCCGCAGTTCGGCCGTGGCGCGCGGGGTGAGCAGGTCGCGGGCGCCGGGGCCGAGCCCGACCACCGCGAGCCGCCCGCGCCCCGCACGCCGTACGACGGCGCAGGTCGCCATTGAGGCGTGCCCGTCCGCACGTGCCGACTTCCGCTTGGGGACGAGGAGTTCACCGCCCCGGACGAGCGCGGAGGCCTCGGCGACGGAGGGAGTACCCACGGCGGTGAGCGGGGCGTCGGAGGGGTTGGGGACCTCGACCTTCGCCAACTCCTCGGCGGAGTACGTCACCAGGGGCACCCCGAGCCGCGCGGCCGCCTCGACGATGCCGGGCTCCTCCCGCTTGGCGTCCACGGTGACGAGCTCGGCGAGGCTACGAGGAGACAGTCCCGCGTCCCGCAACGCGCCCTCGACCAGCCCGAGGACCTCCTCGACGGGGGCACCCTTGGACGCGCCGACGCCGACGACGAGGGACGGCGGACGGAGCAGCACCTCCCCTTCGGCGGGCTCGGCCGCACGGTCCGTCAGCCGGACGGTGTACGAGCCCTGCGTGCTGCCCTCCTCGGCGAACGGCACGGGCGGCAGCGGCCACGCCACCTCCGCGTCCAGTGCGACCGGCTCACCGTCCAGCAGAGCCCGCGTGACACCCGCGACGTCGCCCTCGACGGGGAGGCCAAGCGTGTCCAGGCCGGGAATGCCGACCGCGTCCGTCGCCGTGGTCACCACGGGCTCGGCACGCAGCAACTCGCCCACCCGCTCCGCGAGTTCATTGGCGCCGCCCCCGTGCCCGCCCACCAGCGACACGGCGAACCGCCCGCCCTCGTCGACGCACACCACCCCGGGGTCGCTCTTCTTGTCCCCCAGCAGGGGCGCCACGAGCCGAACCACCGCCCCCGTGGCCAGGAAACACACGAGCTGCTCGCACTCCGCGAACGCGGCCCGTACGGCGTCCCCGACGGGACCCTCGTACACCCGCGTGCGGTCCGGCCACGCCGCGGCCAGCCGGTCGCGCGCCGCCGCCCCCGCCGCGGTGGCGGAAATGAGGCCGATCACAGGGCAACTCCTTCACGAGAAACGGGGGTTCTGGCCCCCCACAGCAGGAAAACCGGATTGGTCGCCGCCAGCCGGGTCACGTCCCCCGGCAGCGGCGCCAGCCGCGAGGACTGCAACAGCACCCCGTCGCAGCCGAACCCGGCACCGTTGAGCGCGGAACGCACCGCGGGCACCCGGTCCAGTGCGGCCATGGCGACCACGACCGTCCGCCGGGCCCGCCGCGCGCACGCACGCACGATGTCGGGCAGCTCGCGCCCCCCGCCGCCGACGAACACGGCGTCGGGATCGTCGAGTTGATCCAGCGCTTCCGGCGCCGTCCCGTGCACCACGTGCACGTCGACGCCGTGCGCGCCCGCGTTGGCGTGGATCCGCTCCACCCCGTCCGGCGCCTTCTCGACGGCGCTGACGGCGGCGCCCAGCCGCGCGCACTCCACAGCGACGGAACCCGAGCCGGAGCCGACGTCCCACACCAGCTCGCCGGGCCGCGGCCCGAGCCGGGCCAGGGCCAGCGCCCGTACCTCGAACTTGGTGATCATCGAGTCGCGGTGCGCGAACTCGCCCTCGTCCAGCGCCCATCCGGAGGGGCGTACGGCCGCTCCCGCCAGCGTCCGTACGCGACCGAGCGCCCGCGTCTCGTCCAGGCACAGGACGACACTCACCGCCGTACCCCAGTCGCGGCCCGCGGCCTCGGCGGGGGAAACCCGCTGCAGGCCCTCCTCGTCGGAGCCGAGCGCGGAGGCGACGACGAGGACCCGGCCGGGCGCGGTGCGGGCGAGCGCGGCACCCAACTCGGCCGGACCGGCGCCGGGCCCGGTCAGCACGGCCACCTTCGGGTGCGCCCGGCACACGTTGACCGCAGTCCGCGGATCCCGCCCGTGCGCACTGACGACGACCGCGTCGTCCCAGGTCAGCCCCAGCCGGGCGAAGGCGGTGGCGACCGACGAGACACCCGGCCGTACGTCCAGACGCTCCGCACCGAACCGCTCGGACAGGGCCCGCACGATCCCGAAGAACCCGGGGTCGCCGGAGGCGAGCACGACCACGCGCCGGTCCTTGCCGACGTACTCCTCCATGGCGTCCAGGGCAGGTGCCAGCGGCCCGAGCACGATCCGCTCGGCGGTCTCGGGCAGCCGCACGGCGTCCAGGTGCCGTCGCCCGCCCACGACGAGCTCGACCCCCGCCACCGCTTCGAGGGGAACGGGTGCGCCCGTCCCCGTACCGACGACCGTGATCACGTACTGGCACCCCGCGTGCGCAGGGCCCTGCGGGCCTCCGGGTCGGCCTTGCGGTAGCCGTGGAAGTGGCCCGGGTGGTACAGGTGCGAGCGCGTGCCCTCGGCGTCCAGCGCCGGGCCGACCAGGAAGAGGGTGTGCTTCCAGAGCTTGTGCTCCTTGACCGTCTCCTCCAGCGTCCCGATCGTGCACCGCACGACCAGCTCCTCCGGCCAGGTCGCCTGGTAGGCGACGACGACCGGGGTGGACGTCGGATAGCCGCCCTCCAGCAGCTCCCGCACCAGCTGACCGCTGCGGGCGGCGGACAGGAAGATCGCCATGGTGGTGCCGTGCTTGGCGAACTCCCGCACCTCCTCGCCGGGCGGCATCGGCGTCTTGCCGCCGCCGAGCCGGGTCAGCACGACGGACTGCGCGACCTCCGGGATGGTCAACTCGCGCTGCGCGAGCGCGGCGACGGCCGAGAACGCGGACACACCGGGCACGATCTCCGTCTCGATGCCGATCCGCGCACACCGGTCGAGCTGCTCCTGCGTACCGCCCCACAGAGCGGGGTCCCCGGAGTGGATGCGGGCCACCTTCAGGCCGGTGTGATGTGCGCGCTCGTAGACGTCGACGACGTCCTCGAGGGACATCGTCGCCGAGTCGAGGATCTCCGCGTCCTCGCGCGCGTGCCCGAGGACCTCCGCCTGCACCAGGCTCGCGGCCCAGATCACGACGTCGGCCTCGGCGATGGCGCGGGCGGCACGGAACGTCAACAGGTCGGCGGCGCCGGGGCCGGCACCGACGAAGGTCACCTTGCCGGTGGGGGCATCGGCCATGGGAACGGTCCTCTCTAGCAAAGCTCTGGTCTGGCTCTCGGTCTTACAAGCAGCGGTGTGGTTATTGCCGTCGGACGTGCGTGAACGGGGGTTGATCGGATAGCAAGGGCGTATGGCGGTCTTCGTCGCGCTCGGCGCGTTCCTGATGACGCTGGCCGGCGGCTGGACGGCACAGCGTGTGACCGACCGCCGCCACCTGGTTCTGGGCCTGGCCGGCGGACTGATGCTCGGTGTCGTCGGTCTGGACCTGCTGCCGGAGGCGCTCAAGGCGGCGGGCGAAGAGGTCTTCGGCGTACCGGCGGCCCTGCTCCTGTTCGTCACCGGATTCCTGCTGGCCCATCTGGTGGAACGCCTGCTGGCGGCCCGCCAGGCCTCCCACGGAGGGGAGGAGAACAACGGCCGCGTGCCCGAGGTGGGTCTGACGGCGGCCGCGGCGATGGTCGGTCACAGCGCCATGGACGGCGTGGCGATAGGCGCGGCCTTCCAGGTCGGCGACGGCATGGGCGCGGCTGTCGCGCTGGCCGTCGTCGCCCACGACTTCGCGGACGGCTTCAACACGTACACGATCACCAGCCTGTACGGGAACGCCCGCCGCAAGGCGCTGACCATGCTGTTCGCGGACGCGGTGGCCCCGGTGGCGGGCGCGGCCTGCACGGCCTTCGTCAGCATTCCGGAGGGCCTGCTCGGCGGCTACCTCGGCCTCTTCGGCGGCGTACTCCTCTACCTCGCCGCCGCCGAGATCCTCCCCGAGGCGCACCACGAACACCCCGCCCGCTCGACCCTGCTGTGCACGGTGGCGGGGGCGGCTTTCATCTGGCTCGTGGTGGGCCTGGCCGGATGAGCCGACGCCGGTCACAGCTTGCCGCCGCGCCCGCCGTCGCGCGGCGCGGGCGCGATGAGCGTGGAGAGGTAGGGGAGAGGCTCGCCGTCGAGCTGGGACGCCGGCCGGATGGACTCCGACTCCAGCCCGAGCGCGGAGCCCCACACCGCATCGTCGAGCCGCCCGGTCTCGCGCAACGCCTCGGCGACCTCGCCGGCCTGCCGCCCGAACTTGTAGGCGACGACGGTGCCGGGCCCGCTGAGGGCGTCCTTCAGCACGGCGGCCCCCGCGGTGACGGGCACGAGGGTGAGCGGCTCTGTGCCTTCGGTGAGCACGGCACCCGAGCGCGCCGCGAGATCCTGCATGGCGGTGATCCCGGGCACGGTCTCGACCACGGTCCCCGGGACGAGCTCGGCAATGGTCTGCGCGAGGTAGGTGAACGTCGAATACACGTTGGGATCACCGATGGTGGCGAACGCGACGACACCCCGCTCCCGCAGCAGCTGCGCGACCCGCTCCCCGGCCGCGTCCCAGGCAGCCTCCCGCCGCCCGCGATCACTGCGCTCGTTCAACGCGAACACGACCCGGACGACCTTCTCAGCGGGCACGTAGTGCAGCACGGTGGCCTCGGCCCGCCCCCGCTCCAAGGTGTCCATGACGGGCACGACAACAACATCGGCGGCCCGCAGAGCGTTGACACCCTTGACGGTCACCAGCTCGGGATCACCCGGCCCCACCCCGACCCCGATCAACCTACTGCTGTTGCTGCTGCTCATGACGTCCGGCACCTCTCCACGAACCGACGGGCGACACCGGGCTCGGACGCCCAGTGCGTGTGCAGATAACTGGCGTGCACACCTTGTTGTACGAAACCTTCGACCCGCGGCACAGGGGCGCGCACGCCCCAGGCGGGAGCCGCCCCCGCCCCCGGCTCGACGACCGTCCGGTGAAACTCGTGCCCCCGCATCCGGGTCCCGGCGGGCGCCAGCACACTGTCGCCGACGGCCACGGCATCCCGGTACCCGAGGGTGAGCCGCCCGCTCATCCGCGCACGCGCATCGAGCACCCCGCACATGGGCTGCCCGTCGAGCTCCCGGCACAGGTACAGCAGCCCGGCACACTCCGCAGCAACGGGCCCACCGCCCTCCGCGAGCGCGGCAACGGCTTTGCGCAGCGGTTCGTTGGCAGACAGCTCACTCGCGTACACTTCGGGAAACCCACCCCCGATGACCAACCCGCGTGTCCCATCAGGCAGTTGCTCATCACGGAGCGGATCGAAGAGAGCAACTTCGGCGCCTGCGGCAGCAAGCAGTTCGGCGTGCTCGGCATAGGAGAACGTGAAGGCCGACCCACCGGCAACGGCAACGACCAGCCCGTCCGGCGTTTGAGGACGAGGCCGTTCAGGCCGAAAGCGGGGGTCTGGGGGCGCAGCCCCCAGGGTCGGGACGGGAAGGGGCGGCGGGGGCGAGGAATCCAAGACCTCAGCCGCATCCCAGGCCGCACACGACAACGCTCCCGCACTCCGCGCCAGCCCCAGCAACCCTTCCAGATCGCACCCGGCAGCCACCTGCGCAGCCATCGCGGCAACCGCCTCCACGGCCTCCGCCCGCCGCTCGGCAACAGGCACCAACCCCAGGTGCCGAGAAGGCGTGTCCACCCGAGCCACCCGCCGCAGCACCCCCAACACAGGCACCCCCGCCGACTCCAACGCCTCCCGCAACAACTCCTCATGCCGATCAGAAGCGACCTTGTTCAGGATCACCCCCCCGACCCGCACCTCCGGATCCCAGGACGCAAACCCATGCACGAGCGCCGCCACGGACCGAGACTGCGACGACGCGTCGACCACCAGCACCACCGGTGCCCTGAGCAGCTTCGCCACATGAGCGGTGGACGCGAGTTCACCCTCCCCCGCGGCCCCGTCGAACATCCCCATCACACCCTCGACGACGGCGATGTCACATCCACGAGCCCCGTGCAGGAACAACGGCCCGACCAGCTCCGGCCCGCACAGGTACGCGTCGAGGTTCCGCCCCACGCGCCCGCTGGCGAGTGCGTGATACCCGGGATCGATGTAGTCCGGCCCGACCTTGTGCGGGGACACGGCGAGCCCCCGCGCGGCGAACGCGGCCATCAACCCCGTGGCAACGGTGGTCTTGCCGCTGCCCGAGGAGGGCGCGGCTATGACCAGCCGAGGGACGGACACGGAGGAGGACTTCACCACTCGATACCCCGCTGCCCCTTCTGCCCCGCGTCCATAGGGTGCTTGACCTTGGACATGTCGGTCACGAGATCGGCGAACTCGACCAGCTTCTCGGGCGCGTTCCGCCCGGTGATCACCACATGCTGGGTCCCCGGCCGGTTCCGCAGCACGTCCACGACCTCGTCGGTGTCCACCCACCCCCAGTGCATGGGGTAGGCGAACTCGTCCAGCACATACAGCTTGTACGTCTCCGCGGCGAGGTCCCGCTTGACCTGCTCCCAGCCCTCCCGGGCCTTCTCCTCGTTGTCCATCTGGGAGTCCCGCTGCACCCAGGACCAGCCTTCGCCCATCTTGTGCCAGTCGACGGTCCCGCCCTCGCCGGAGGCACCCAGCACCCGCAGCGCGTTCTCCTCGCCGACCTTCCACTTCGCCGACTTGACGAACTGGAACACCCCGATGGGCCACCCCTGGTTCCAGGCCCGCAGCGCAAGCCCGAAGGCCGCCGTGGACTTGCCCTTCCCGATGCCCGTGTGCACGACGACCAGCGGCCGGTTACGACGCTGACGAGTCGTCAGCCCGTCGTCCGGCACCACACTCGGCTGCCCCTGCGGCATTACGCGGCCCTCCTCTTCGTCACACCCTGTACATCCCTGACCAGCCCGGCGATCGAGTCCGCCCGCAACTCGTCGAGCGTCACCGCCGTCCCCCCGAGCTCACCCGCGAGCTGCCCGGCGAGCCCCAGCCGCACGGGCCCGGACTCACAGTCGACGACCACGGAGGCGATCCCCTCGGCCGCGAACAGCCGAGCAGCCCGCCCGGCCAGCGCGACCGGCTCGGGGCCGCCGGTGGCCCGCCCGTCCGTCACCACCACGACCAGCGCCCGCCGCGCCGGATCCCGCAACCGCTCCACCCGCAGCACGTCGTGCGCGCGCAGCAGCCCGGCAGCAAGCGGCGTACGCCCACCCGTCGGCAACGACTCCAGCCGCACCGCGGCCGCATCCACGGACGAGGTCGGCGGCAGCGCGACCTCGGCGGCCGCCCCCCGGAACGTCACCAGCCCCACCTTGTCCCGCCGCTGATACGCGTCCAGCAGCAGCGACACCACGGCCCCCTTCACGGCACTCATCCGCTGCCGTGCCGCCATCGACCCGGAGGCGTCGACCACGAACAGCACGAGGTTCCCCTCGCGCCCCTCCCGGGTCGCCTGCCGCAGGTCGTCCCGCCGCACGACCAGCCCCGGCCCCGACCGCCCCCGCGCCCGCTGATGCGGTGCAGCAGCCTGCACGGTCGCCGCCAGGTGGAGCTTGGTCAACGCCCCTTGGGGTCGCCGCGCCCCCGTCGTCCGCCCATGCTCCGTCCGCGCCCGCGAACGCCGCCCGGCGGCCCCCTCACCGATCCCGGGCACGCTCAGCACCTTGGTACGGAAGGGCTCCGAGGCCCGTACGGCGGACTGCTCGGCAGCCCCCGAGGCCTGCGGCTGACCGCCCTCCCCGGCTTCGGGGCGCGCATCGGTGCCGCCGCCCTGCGGACCGTCCGAGTCGTCGGAGGGCGGCTGCCCGCCACCGCCCGGTCCGCCGCCGTCCGGGTCCGGGTCCGGGTCGTCGTCGCCGGAGAACTCCTCCAGCGTCTCGTCGAGCTTGTCCTCGTCGAGCCCCGGTGCGTCGAAGGGGTTACGGCGCCTGCGGTGCGGCAGCGCGAGCAGTGCCGCCTGCCGTACGTCCTCGGCGAGCACATCGGTCCGCCCGGCCCAGGCGGCCAGCGCGGTGGCCGTGCGCGCCATCACGATGTCGGCGCGCATGCCGTCCACCTCGAAGGCGGCGCAGGTCGCCGCGATCTGCCTGAGCGCCCCGTCGCCCAGCCGCACCGACGGCAACAACTCCCGTGCGGCAACGATCCGTTGACGTACGGAAGCCTCCTCGTCCGCCCAACGGGTCACGAAACCGGTGGGATCGTCGTCGTAGGCGAGCCGCCGCCGCACGACCTCCACCCGCTGGTCCGGTTCCCGCGAGGCCGCGACTTCCACCGTCAACCCGAACCGGTCGAGCAACTGCGGCCGCAGCTCACCCTCTTCGGGGTTCATGGTGCCGACGAGCAGGAAACGCGCGGCATGCCGTACCGAGACGCCCTCGCGCTCGACGTACGACGCACCCATCGCGGCCGCGTCCAGCAGCAGGTCGACGAGGTGGTCATGAAGAAGGTTGACCTCGTCGACGTAGAGGATCCCGCGGTGCGCATCGGCGAGGAGGCCGGGCTCGAAGGCCTTGACGCCCTCGGCGAGCGCCCGCTCGATGTCGAGGGCGCCCACGAGGCGGTCCTCCGAGGCGCCGACCGGCAACTCGACCATGCGGGAAGGGCGTTGAGCCCCCGGTCCCGGCTCGTGCGGTCCGTCCGGGCAGGACGGGTCCGGCGCCGCGGGGTCGCAGGAGAAACGGCACCCGGCGACCACCGCCACCTCGGGCAGCAGCGCCGAGAGCGCCCGCACCGCGGTGCTCTTCGCGGTGCCTTTCTCACCCCGGACGAGGACGCCCCCAACCGCTGGACTTACCGCGTTGAGGAGGAGCGCGAGCCGCAGGTCGTCCTGACCGACCACGGCAGTGAAGGGAAAGGGCGTGCTCACGCTTGGATCACTCCTTCGAGTGGCTGCCGCCGGAGTCGGGCGGAGTTGTGGAACCTGCTTGTCAGGCTGTGGCACAGTTCCCCGCCGACGCGGGGGTGAGCCGGGCACTGCCACGTCGACAGCGGTCCGCGCGCTGTGGTCCCCGCCCACGCGGGGGTTCTGAGGACGCTCATTCGTCGCCCTCCAGTTCGCCCTCAAGCTCGAGGTAGGTCGCCCGGAGCCGGTCCAGGGTCTCCTGATCCGGCTCCGCCCAAAGCCCGCGGTCGGCCGCCTCCAGCAGCCGCTCCGTGATGCCGCGCAGCGCCCACGGGTTGGACTGCTTCATGAACTCCCGGTTCTCCGGGGCGAAGACGTACTCGGCGCTGAGCTTCTCGTACATCCAGTCGTCCACGACGCCGGCCGTGGCGTCGTAGCCGAAGAGGTAGTCGACGGTCGCCGCCATCTCGAAGGCGCCCTTGTAGCCGTGCCGCCGCATGGCCGCCATCCAGCGCGGGTTGACGACACGCGCGCGGAAGACGCGGTGCGTCTCCTCGCCGAGCGTCCGGGTCTTCACCTGGTCGGGGGTGGCGGAGTCACCGACGTACGCCTCGGGGCTCTCGCCCGTCAGATGCCGCACCATGGCGACCATGCCGCCGTGGTACTGGAAGTAGTCGTCGGCGTCGACGAGGTCGTGCTCGCGGGTGTCGACGTTCTTCGCGGCCACGGCGATCCGCTTGAACGCGGTCTCCATGTCCCCGCGCGCCGCCCGTCCGTCGAGCCCGCGGCCGTACGCGTAACCGCCCCAGACGGCGTACACCTCGGCCAGGTCGGCGTCGGAGCGCCAGTTGCGGGCGTCGATCAGCGGCAGCAGCCCGGCCCCGTAGGCGCCCGGCTTGGAGCCGAAGATCCGGGAGGTCGCGCGCCGCCGGTCGCCGTGCTGTGCCGTGTCCTCGTCGGCGTGGGCGCGCACGAAGTTCTGCTCGGCGGGCTCGTCCAGTTCGGCGACCCTGCGGACGGCGTCGTCGATCAGCCCGACGACGTGCGGGAACGCGTCCCGGAAGAACCCGGAGATACGGACGGTGACGTCGATGCGCGGGCGTCCGAGCTCCGCCAGGCCGATCACGTCGAACCCGGTCACCCGGCGCGAGGCGTCGTCCCACACCGGCCGGCAGCCCAGCAGCGCCAGGATCTCGGCGATGTCGTCGCCCTGCGTGCGCATCGCGGAGGTGCCCCAGACCGTCAGGCCGACGGACTTCGGGTACTCGCCGGTGTCCTGCAGATACCGCTGGACGAGGGAGTCCGCAAGGGACTGCCCGACCTCCCAACTCAGCCTGGAGGGAATGGCCTTGGGGTCGACCGAGTAGAAGTTCCGGCCGGTCGGCAGGACGTTGACCAGCCCGCGGGTCGGGGAGCCGGACGGACCGGCGGGGACGTAACCGCCGTCGAGTGCCTTGAGGATGTGGCCGATCTCGTCCGTCGTACGCGCCAGCCGCGGCACCACCTCGGTGCAGGCGAACTCCAACACCGCGACAGCGTCCGGGAGTTCGGTGCCCAGCACTCCACGCACGAGAGCCGGGGCGAGCGCGACGTCCCAGTCCCGTGCCTCCATGCCCTCCGCGATCCGCCGGCACAGCTGCTCCAGCAGGTCGATGGCGTCGGCGGCCGTACGGGCGGGGCCCTCGACGAGATCGGTCAGCTCGACCGGCACCTTCACCGGAGCACCGGGCTCGGCGAGCAACTCCTTCTCGACCAGCCCGAATTGAGAGGCCAGCGAAGCCCTGAGCCCCGGCAACGCGTTCGCCTGCCCGCCCCACACCTGCGAGGCGCGCAGCACGGCGAGCACCAGGTTCACCCGCGGCTCGCCGACCGGCCCGCCGCCCAGGATGTGCAGGCCGTCCCGGATCTGCACGTCCTTGATCTCGCACAGATAGCCGTCGATGTGCATGACGAACTCGTCGAAGTCGCCCTCGTCCGGCTGCTCGTCCACATGCAGGTCGTGGTGGAGCTCGGCCGCCTTGACCAGCGTCCAGATCTGGGCGCGGACGGCCGGTGCCTTCGTCGGGTCCAGGTCGGAGACCAGCGCGTACTCGTCGAGCAGCTGCTCCAGCTTGGCCAGGTCGCCGTAGGTGTCGGCACGGGCCATCGGCGGTACGAGGTGGTCGACGACCGTGGCATGCCCGCGCCGCTTGGCCTGGGTGCCCTCGCCGGGGTCGTTGACGATGAACGGGTAGATCAGCGGCAGTTCACCCAGCACGGCGTCAGGCGCGCATCCGCTGCCGAGCCCGAGTCCCTTGCCGGGCAGCCACTCCATCGTGCCGTGCTTGCCCATGTGAACGATCGCGTCGGCGCCGAAAGTGTTGTCGAGCCAGCGGTAGGCCGCCATGTAGTGGTGCGAGGGCGGCATGTCGGGGTCGTGGTAGATCGCGATGGGGTTCTCGCCGAAGCCGCGCGGCGGCTGGATCATCACGACGACGTTCCCGAACCGGAGGGAGGCGAGGACGATGTCCTCCCCGTCGACGTACAGATTGCCCGGCGGCTCGCCCCACGCCTGAAGCATCCCGTCCCTGAGCTCCGGGTCGAGCTCGTCGAACCACGCCCGGTAGTCGGCGAGCGGCACCCGCGCGGGCGCGGCGGCCAGCTGTTCCTCGGTCAGCCACTCCACGTCGTGACCGCCGGCCGCGATGAGCCGGTGGATCAACTCGTCGCCGCCGGAGGGGTATTCGGTGAGCGAGTATCCGGCGGCCTTCAGCGCGTCCAGCACCTGTACGGCCGATGCGGGCGTGTCCAGGCCGACCGCGTTGCCGACCCGCGAGTGCTTCGTCGGGTACGCGGTGAAGACGAGCGCGAGCTTCTTGTCGGCGTTCGGCTTGTGCTTCAACTGCGCATGCCGTACGGCGATCCCGGCGACCCGCGCGGCCCGCTCCGGGTCGGCGACGTACACGGGAACGTCGTCGGGGCCCTGCTCCTTGAAGGAGAACGGGACGGTGATGAGCCGCCCGTCGAACTCGGGGATGGCGACCTGCATCGCCGCGTCCATGGGGGAGAGGGCGGCGTCCGACGCGTCCCAGGCCTCACGGGACGACGTCAGGCAAAGGCCCTGCAGGACGGGGACGTCGAGGTCGGCGAGCGCGCCGATGTCCCAGGCCTCCTCGTCACCGCCGGCCGACGCCTGCGAGGCGTGCGTGCCGCCGGCGGCGAGGACGGTGGCGACCAGGGCGTCGGTCCGGCCGAGGATCTCGTACAGTCCGGCGTCCGCACCGCGCAGCGAACCGCAGTACACCGCAAGGGCGTTGGCGCCCTTCGCCTCGATCGCGTCGCACAGGGTGTCCACGAAGGCGGTGTTGCCGCTCAGCTCATGGGCCCGGTAGAAGAGCACACCGACGGTCGGCCGGCCCTCGACGTGAGCACGCTCGCCGTGCACCCCGTACTCGGGCATCTTCTGCGGCTCGACGAAGCCCTCGCCGGTCAGCAGCACGGTGTCGGACAGGAACCGGGCGAGCTCGGTGAGGTTGGCGGGCCCGCCCTCGACGAGGTACCTGAGCGCCTCCGCCACGACGCCGGCGGGCACGGACGACTCGGCCATCAACTCGGCGTCGGGGACGGCCTCCCCGCCGAGCAGCACGGTCGGGATCCCGGACGCCCTGAGCGCGGCGAGCCCGTCCTCCCAGGCCCGCTTCCCGCCCAGCAGCCGTACGACGGCGATGTCGGCGCCGTCGAGGAGGCCGGGCAGCTCCTCGGCCACGTCCACCCGGGTCGGGTTGCCGATCCGGTAGTCGGCACCGGAAGCGGCCCGAGCCGCCAACAGATCCGTGTCGGCGGTCGACAACAACAACACTGTGCTCATGCGGGTGCTCCCGGTGGAATGAAAGGCAGTCCTTGCGGCGCGCCCGACTCGATGAGCCGCCACAGCGCGTCCGTGTCCGCGTGTTGTTCGATCAGGTCGCCGAGCCGGTCGAGCTGCTCCTCGCGCAGCGCGGCGAACGAGGTGTCGGGCGCCGGCACGAAACGACGGCCCGCGGCGGCCGCCACCTCGCGCAGAAAGGCCCGCCGGAACCCGTCCGACTCCAGGGAGCCGTGCCAGTGCGTGCCCCAGGTCTGTCCGACCCGGATGCCGTCCAGGAAGGCTTCCCCTCCGCCTATGTCGGCGACCCCGTGATGGATCTCGTACCCCTCGACGTGCTCGCCGAGGGCTTCCCCGACCGGCCGGGTGAGGGTCTTCTCGCGGGCGAACCGCACCCGCACGGGCAGCACTCCGAGCCCTTCGACATGCCCGCGCCGGCTCTCGACCTCGTCCTCGATGTGCTCGCCGAGGACCTGGAAGCCGCCGCAGATGCCGAGGACGGGCCGCTGCTCTGCGGCCCTGCGGACAAGGGCGTCCGCAAGTCCCCGCTCCCGCAGCCACTCCAGGGCCTTCACGGTCCCCCGGGTCCCCGGAACGACGACCAGGTCGGCGTCGGCGAGCTCCTCCGGGCGGTCCACGAACCGCACCACCACACCCGGTTCGGCGGCCAGGGCGTCCACGTCGGTGAAGTTGGACATGAGCGGGATCGCGCACACGGCGACCCGCAGCACGTCCTCGCCGACGGGCGGCGCGAGGTTCGACTCCCGCACCGTCCCGCGCAGAGAGACCCTCCCCCACGCTCGGCTTCGCTCGCGCGGGGGGACCCCCATCCCGTCCTCCTCGTCGATGCCGAGGCCGTGCCGGAAGGGCAGGACGCCGTAGGTGTGCCGTCCGGTGAGGCCGTGCAGCATGTCCAGCCCGGGCTCCAGGAGGCTGACGTCCCCCCGGAACTTGTTGACGAGGAACCCGGCGACAAGCTCCTGGTCCTCGGGCGAGAGCAGGGCGACGGTCCCGAAGAAGGAGGCGAATACCCCGCCGCGGTCGATGTCACCGACCACGAGCACGGGAAGCCGCGCGTTGCGGGCGATCCCCATGTTCACGATGTCGGTCCGGCGCAGGTTGATCTCGGCGGGTGAACCCGCCCCCTCACAGATCACGGCGTCATACGTGCCCCGCAACTCGGCGAGACAGTCGAGCACGGTCCCCAGAAGCTGCTGCTGCCGCCCCCCGTGATACCCGCGCGCACTCAGCTCGCCGACGGGCTTGCCCATCAGCACGACCTGGCTGCTCTGCTCGCCACCGGGCTTGAGCAGCACGGGATTCATCAGCGCGGTCGGCTCCACCCGGCAGGCCTGCGCCTGCATGGCCTGAGCCCGCCCGATCTCGGCACCCTCGCGCGTCACAAACGAATTGAGGGACATGTTCTGCGCCTTGAAGGGCGCAACCTTGACCCCCTGCCGCACCAGCCAACGGCAGATCCCGGCCGTGACAACACTCTTACCGGCATCGGAGGTGGTACCGGCAACGAGGAGACCTCCACCGCTCATGACGCCCACCCCGACCGGCAGCCGCCAGCCGCTGTGGGCAGTCGTTCCGCCAGGGCGGAACGCGTGGGCACAGCCCCCACCGCCGGTCTCCGTGCGACCCGGCCTCGCAGCACCGCCCCAGCCGCACCGACCCCCAACGCCAACCACCCCACCCGCCGCGACAACCGCACGGCCCGCTCGATGTCCCCGACCTCCACAGCCCGCCCCTCCCCATTCAGCACAGGCCGATGCTCGACCCGCCCCCCGTAAGACAAGGTCCCCCCGAGCCGCACCCCGAGCGCCCCCGCGAACGAGGCCTCCACGGGCCCGGCGTTGGGGCTCGGATGCTTCGAGGCGTCGGCACGCCAGGCGCGTACGGCCCCCCGGCCGTCACTCCCGGCGACGGCGGCCAGGACTGCAGTCACGCGCGCCCCCGGCCACCCCGCCACGTCGTCCAGCCGCGCCGAAGCCCACCCGTACCGCCGGTACTTGGCCGACCTGTGCCCCACCATGGCGTCGAGCGTGTTGACGGCCCGGAACCCCAGCAGCCCCGGCACCCCGCCCACGGCCCCCCACACCAGCGCCCCCACGACGGCGTCGGACGTGTTCTCGGCGACGGACTCCACGACGGCCCGCGCGATCCCGTCGGCGTCCAGGGCCTGCGGATCCCGGCCGCACAGATGCGGCAGCCTGGCCCGGGCAGCCTCGACGTCCCCGGCCTCCAGCGCACGCCCGATGACTCGGGCCTCGCGCGCGAGTGAAGTCCCCCCGACGACGGCCCACGTGGCGGCCGCGGTCAGCGCGAGGGAGGCGGTACGGGACGGACGTACGGCCCTCTGCGCCACGGCACCGAGCGCAATGGCGCTCCCGGCGCACACGGCGGTGTGCAGCGCGCCCCACCCCCGATGGTCCCGCCACAACACCCGCTCAACGGCCCCCGCGGCCCGCCCGAACGCGGCGACCGGATGCCCACGGCGCGGATCGCCGAGCAGATGGTCACCGAGGAGGCCGGCGGCGGCGCCGTACGCGAAGACGCGATCGGCACGCATCGGCTCAGCCGGCCGTGGGGTCGGGCAGGGACCTGGTGCTGTACCTCAAACGGCAGGCGAGCATGGCGATATGTCCTCACTCAGGGTGTCCGCGCCCTGGTTCGACGAGACCGGCGGTGAGAGTTCCTGGCTCCCGGGGCTTACTACCCCGGTGACAGTGGCGGGACCGCGCCGGACTTTCACCGGCTTCCTCTCTTGCCGCCGTACATGGCTTCGGCAGTCCACCACGGCCTGGAAGGGCAGTCAACTTGCTGTTGACCTGGGACGGAGGAGTGTGCTGATGCCCACACGAGGGCTGGTTCGTGCTCTGGTCGACCGAATCCGGCATCTCTGGACTGAAAAGGAGAATTCGGGGAGCGGCAGGGCGAGCGGTGCGGGGCGTTTGCGTCCCATTCTTCGGGGGGGGGCCTGCGTGGTCGAGGGCAGCGACGCTACGGTTTTCGGGCGCAGTGGACACCTCCGAGGCACCAGCCCTCGACTCGAGGAGGTCTGTGTGGTCGACGGGGGCCCGTCCGCAAGTGCGTGGCGCATCAGCAGCCATTCGTTGAACGGGGACACCTGCGTGGCGGTCGCCGTCGTCGCGGAGGGGGTGTTGGTCCGCGACACGAAGAAATCGGCAGGAGAGGCACGCGTCCATCTCACGCGCAGCCCGTGGCAGTTGTTTCTCACAGGGCTGAGATCCCAGGGGTTGGCCCAGCAGCAGGAAGCTGCCGAGGGTGCTGTAGTGGGCGCCTGCACCGAACGGCAGGACCTTCAGGGACACGCGGGGGAGCCTCATCAGGCTCTTGATGTGCTGCAACTGGTGGCGCATGACAGCCGGTTCGCCGATTCTGCGGCGCAGTGCCACTTCGTCCACCACGAACGACAGCTCGGGAGCGTGGTCCCCCTCGAAGATCCGTTCCTGGCGCGCGGTGCACAGCTCGACCACGCGCCGCACCCGCTCCGCAGGGGCGACAGGAGCCAGCAGCGCCTCCGCGTAGTCCTCGGTCTGCAGGAAGCCCGGGAAGACGATGGGGTGGTACGTCTGCACGGAGTTCGCGGCGCTCTCGTTTCCCAGGTACTGGGCGAACGACGGGTTCAGCACGTCGCTGAAGTCCGTCCACCAACTCTGCCCCTTCGAGCCCCGGGCGGCTTCCTCCAGCTCGGAGACGAGCTGCGGGTCCGTCACGTCGTACCGCTGGAGTAGCGCCCGCAGATCGGTCACCGAGAGGCTGACGGCGCCGGCCTCGATGCGAATGATCCTCGAGAGTGACCACTCCAGCGCTTCTGCGGCCTCACGCTGGGTCAACTGCGCCTTTTCGCGGGCCTTGCGCAACTCGATGCGTAGTCTGCGCCGGCAGACTCGGATCCACTGGCCTTGGCATCCTGCTCCTTCTTCCGTCCGCCTCGTCCGTCCGCCTCGCGGCTGGAAGGTGGCGATGGGCCACGCTCCTTTGTGACCCTGTCAGCTCGCTCTGCGCACAGCCATGTGTCAGACAGCTAGTCGCGGCGGAACTCGCAGTCCGACACGTGTCCATCCGGCGTGGTCTGATCCGGGCATGCAAAACGCGGGGCGGGAAGGCACGCTTGGTGCTTCCCGCCCCGCGTTACGGCGTGGGCCGGCGGCTCGCCCGCCGCCTCAGGCCTTGGCCACCACCAGGTGGATGCCGTACGCCACGGCCGCCGCGCACCCCGCGAAGGCCACGTACGCGCCGGCCACGGCGAGGGACGCCGAGTTGCCCTGCGCAACGGCCCGCTCGCGGCGAGACAGGCCCATGATGCCGAGGGTGAACAGGGCCACGAGGCCCACCGTGACCGCGAGGCTGACGCCGAAGACGGAGCCCAGGGCTGCCCAGTCGATCTTCATGCTGCTTCTCTTCCTTCGTACCGGGTGGGCGGGCTCAGACGGCCGCAGCAGGCGGGGTCGCCGGATCGGGGGCGGCGGTCACAGGGGCCGGGGCGGGGATCGTGGCCGTCAGGCCCTCGGTCACCGTGCCCGTGGGGGGCGGGGTCACGGCGGCGATCGCCGTGGTCACCACGCCGGCCGGCTCCTCGCTCTCGTTGACGTTCGACGCGTCGACGACCTCGCGCCGGGAGATCTTCCAGATGGCCGCGCTTGCGACGATCAGGAAGACGGCGACGACGGCGGTGCCCCAGTCGCCCAGGTCCGTCACGGACTCCGCGCCCGCACCGACCAGGGCCGCGGCCGGCAGCGTCAGGCACCAGGCCACGAGCATGCGGGTCGCCGTCGACCAGCGGACCACGCCACCCTTGCGGCCGAGGCCCGCACCCATCACCGAACCGGAGACCGAGTGGGTGGTGGAGAGCGAGAAGCCGAGGTGCGAGGAGGCCAGGATGACCGTGGCCGCACTGGTCTGGGCGGCGAAGCCCTGCTGCGGCTGGAGCTCGGTCAGGCCCTTGCCCATGGTGCGGATGATGCGCCAGCCGCCGAGCCAGGTGCCGAGCGCGATGGCGAGGCCCGCGGAGAGGATGACCCAGGTGGGCGGGTCGGAGTCGGGGGAGACGGCGCCGCCGGCGACCAGGGCGAGGGTGATGATGCCCATCGTCTTCTGTGCGTCGTTGGTGCCGTGGGCCAGCGAGACCAGGCCCGCGGAGGCGATCTGGCCGACGCGGTAGCCCTTCTCGGCGGCCTTGCCGTCGGCCTTCTTGCCGAGGGTGTACGACAGCCGGGTCGCGAGCAGCGCTGCCAGGCCCGCGACGATCGGGGCGGCGAGCGCCGGGATGAGCACCTTGGTGACGAGCACGTCGCCGTGCACCGCGCCCATGCCGGCCGAGGCGATGGTGGCGCCGATCAGGCCGCCCATCAGGGCGTGCGAGGAGCTGGAGGGAAGTCCGACGAGCCAGGTCAGCAGGTTCCAGAGGATCGCGCCGACCAGGGCCGCGAAGATGACCTCGGGACGTATGCCGGTCTCGTCGACGAGACCCTTGGAGATCGTGTTGGCGACCTCCACGGAGAGGAAGGCACCCGCAAGGTTCAGCACGGCGGACATGGCCACCGCGACCTTGGGCTTGAGCGCGCCGGTCGAGATGGTGGTGGCCATCGCGTTGGCGGTGTCGTGGAAACCGTTCGTGAAATCAAACGCGAGTGCGGTTACTACCACAATCGCGAGGATCAGCGAGAAGTTTTCCATTTACCCAGGCAATCGTTCGAAGTCAACGGTCGGTTGACCGTAGGCAATCTGGGTGAACGGAAGATGAACTGAGGGCGGCCGCGCGATGTCCGGATGAGGGGGTCGCTGCTCCGTCCGGACCCGGCGGCCCCCTCATCCCTCGGCGCCCCTTGGTCAGTAGCCCCGGGCGAACTTCCTCAGCTGGGTCTGCGACCCGTTGAAGAGATTCTGGTCACCCGGCAGGCCGCCCCTGTTGCCGTACTGCCAGAAGGTCCAGAACGACCAGCCGGCCGGCAGGGAACCCGCGGCCCCGGACCCGTGACGGGCTATCCACAGTGCGTGGTTCGAGGCGAACGCGCCGCTCCCGCCGGTGCACGTGTTCCACCAGTGGGTGGTCGTGTAGATCACGGGGTGGCGGCCGGTGAGCCGCTTCACCTCGTTGCTGAACGACTTGATCCAGCTGACCATGCTCGCCTTGCTCAGGCCGTAGCACCGGTGCTTGGCGCTGTACGGGTTGTATTCGATGTCGAGCGCGGGCGGCAGCGTCCAGCCGTCCGAGCTCCACCTGCCGCCGTTGTTCACGAAGTACGCCGCCTGCATCCTGCCCGACGACTTGTCCGGCAGCGCGAAGTGGTACGCCCCGCGGATGATGCCGGCGCTGCGGGCGCCGTTGTACTGCTGGCTGAAGTACGGATTGCGGTAGTTCGTGGACTCGGTCGCCTTGACGTAGACGAACCTGGCGCCCTTGGCCTTCGCGCTCGGCCAGTTGACGTTCTTCTGGTGCGAAGAGACGTCGTGCCCCTTCGGCAGGCTCGCCGCCGAGGCCGGAAGCCCGGCGAGAGCTGCCCCTGAGACGGTGAGTGCCGCCACGGAGACCGCGATGACGCGGGCGCGGCGGCGCAGCGGTTTGCGATCACGAGCCATATTTCCCCCCGGAATGGCGACGTGCACGACAAAACAACGGGAGATTACTGGAAGGTCGTCGAATGCTCGGTGATCTCAGGCCAAGCACGGAGAGAGACGGATATGTCCCTATAAGGGGTCTTTCGGAGGCGTGGCTTCCGCCCTAAAGTGCCCCCGCCCGGCGGCCGGTCGTAGGTGTGCCTGGCAGGATCGCGGCATGGCTGAGCAGCGGCGGGACCAGCGAGGTGAACGGGATGCGCGAGAAGGCGTGCCGGGTGTGCCGGAGCGGTGGGGGAGGGGCGTGAGTGCCGAGGTGGCGCACGCCTGGGAGGCACTCGTCGCGACCGCCCGCCGCACGGTCGCCGACGGCCTCGTCGTCGGCACCTCCGGCAATGTCTCGGTGCGCGTCGGGGACATCGTGCTGGTCACACCCTCGGGCGTGCCCTACGACCGGCTCACGCCCGAGGACGTGACCGGCGTCGGCCTCGACGGCCGCCAGCTGCTCGGCACGCTCGTCCCGACGAGCGAACTGCCCATGCACCTCGCCGTCCACCGCACCACCGACGCCCGCGCCGTCGTCCACACCCACGCCGTGCACGCGACGGCCGTCTCGACGCTCGTTCCCGAGCTCCCCACGATCCACTACATGTCCGCCGCGCTCGGCGGCCCCGTCCGAGTTGCGCCCTATGCGACATACGGCAGCGAGGAGTTGGCCGAGAACATGCTCCGCGCCCTCGCCGACCGCACCGCCTGCCTGCTGCAGAACCACGGCACGATGGCCTACGGCACCACCCTCGACCAGGCCTACGACCGCACCGCCCAGCTGGAATGGATGTGCCGCCTGTGGCTGACGGCGTCCTCGGTACCGGGTATGTCCCCGACGCTGCTGTCCCGGGAGCAGCTGGCGGAGGTGGGCGAGAAACTGCGGGGCTACGGGCAACGGGGGTGAGACCCGGGGAAGCACGGCCGGGGTGAGCGGAGCACACCGCTGCCGCAAACCGCATCAGCCCGCCCCGTCCTCCCGCTGGCCGGTGGCGTGGTCCGCCGGGACACTGGACGGGTGCGCACAGTCAAAGCGACGGCTGCAGCCGTCACCGTAGCCCTGGCGGCCGGCGCGGCAAGCGTGGCCGCCGGCCGGTACGCGAGCGACGCGGCGCTCAAGGCGCCGCCGGGCCGGCCGCTGCCCACCGAACCCCGGCTCACCGTGCACGCCACGGCCGCCGGCCAGATCGCGCTCACCCGAGACCTGGCGGCCATGCGCCCCGGCACCTACGGCCTCGCCGGCGACGGCACCCACGCGGTCGTCGGCCCTGTCCTCGCCACGGCGACGCACTCCGCCGACACCGTCGTCCGGCGCCTGGAACGGGTCACCCACGGCACCCTGGAGCCGGGCGACAAGGTGTGGCTGACCCCGAACGTGCACAGCGGCGACCCGGGCACCGCCCTCGGCCTGCGCCACACCGACGTGGACATCCCCGGCGAACTCGGCTCCCTGCCCGCCTGGTTCGTGCCCGGCGTGCGGGACACCTGGGTGATCGCCGTGCACGGTCTGGGAGCCACCCGCGAACTCCCCATGAACATCATGGAGTTCCTGCACCGCCAGCGCTTCCCGGTGCTCGCCCTCGCCTACCGCGGCGACCTCGGCGCACCCCGCTCCCCGGACGGCCTGTGCCACCTCGGCGAGACGGAGTGGCGCGACGTGGACGCGGCGATCCGGTACGCCGTCAGCCACGGCGCCAAACAGGTCGTCCTGCACGGCTGGTCGACCGGCGCCACCATGGCGCTGCGCGCCGCCGCCCACTCCGGGCTGCGCGACAGCATCTCCGGACTGGTCCTGGACTCCCCGGTGCTCAGCTGGGCCACGACGCTGCGCGCCCTCGCCGCGGCCCGCCGCACACCTGGCGCACTGCTCCCGCTCGCGGTCCGGGCAGCCCAGGGACGTACCGGCATGGAGCGCGAGCGCACCGCCGAGGCCGCGCAGCTCACCGTGCCGACGCTGATATTCCACGGCCCGGACGACACCCTGGCCCCCTGGGAGTACTCCCGCCGTCTCGCCCACGCCCGTCCCAACCTGATCGCTCTGCGCACGGTCCCGAACGCCCCGCACTCGGCGATGTGGAACGCCGACCCGGAGGCCTACGAAGAAGCGCTGCGCCGCTTCCTCACCCCTCTCATGTGATCCCTGCGTCGGCCCTTTCCGCGCCGCCGGGCCCGAGCGGAGCTGAACAGCCGGCACGATTCCGTTTAAGGCCGTACCACTGGCCTGTTCCCGTCCCCGAGCCGCCCGCCGGACCCCGTGCGTTGGCCAGTCCCGTCGCCCGCCGTGACATTCCGTTTGGGTTTTCGGACCGTCAACCGGAAGACTGCACCCGTGACGTCCCGTATCCCGCGCGACTCCAGGCTTCGACTCGTCGGCCCGCGATCCCTGTCCGCCGCCCCCAGAGCCGTGAACCAGCGCCGCCCGCGCCGCGCCGCACCCCGCCCCCCGCAGGGCACACCGGCACCCGCGGAGCTGGCCGGAATGGCTCGCTCCCAGCTGGCCGCCGCAGCCCGCGTCGCCCGCTGGGCCGACGCCGCGCTCGGCCCGGGCAGCGACGGCGCGACCGCCGACGGCAAGGCCACCCTCGCCGACGCGACCGCCGAACGGGCCGCCCGGGACCTCGGCCTGACCGTGGCTCAGGTCCGCGCCGACTGGGACACCGCCCGCCTCGCCGGCCTCGTCGAGGTGCATGGCGACAGCGCCCGCCCCGGCTGGCGGCTCCGCGCCTGGAACCGCGACGACAGCGCTGTCCTGCGCGGCTGGGTCGCCCTCTTCGACGCCTGGTCCCTCGCCCACGCGGAACCCGCGGACCACGAGCCCGCCGCCGTCGCCGAGGTCGTCTCGGCCATGCCCCAGGTGCTCTCCTTCCTCCAGCTGTCCGCAGGGCCCGTCCCGGTCGACCAACTCCTGGACCTCCTGGAGCAGCGGGTCACCGAACTGCGCACCGAGCGCTGCGAGATCCCCTACGGCCCGCAGCCCGAACCCGCCCAGCAGCCTGAGGCCGTCGACGCCCCGCTCGCCCCCCTCCTCGACTGGGCCCTGCACGCCCTCGCCTCCGTCGGCGCCCTCACCTACGGCAGTGGGCAGGCCACCCTCACCCCGCTCGGCAGCTGGGCCGTCTGGGTCAAGCTGGAGCAGATCTGCGTCGCCGCGCAGAGCCCCGCCGGGAACATCGAGGTCGCCGCCGACGAGATGCTCCGCGGCTGCGCCCAGCTGCGCCCCAACGCCGCCCGCGCCGAATACCGCGCCTGGCTCGCCGCCCGCCCCGTCGGCAGCGCCGTCACCGAACTCATCGCCGCCGCCCGCGGCGACGACGCCCTGCTGCGCGGCCTCGCCTTCGAGGCACTGCGTGTGGTCGGCGCGCCCGCCGAGCCGGACGTCAGCGCCGTCGCCGACGAACCGACCCTGCGGCCGTACGCCCTGCTGTGGCTGGCCGAGCACGACGGCGTCGACCCCGAGGACGCCCACGAGGTCCTCACCCGCGAGGAGGCCACCTGGCTGTGGGTCGACACCGCCGCCGCGGTCGCCGACCACGGCGAGGCCCCGATGCTCGTACGCCACCTGGAGTCGGCCGTGCAGCCGACGGTCCCGCTGCTCCTGGAAGAGGTACAGGCCGTCGGCCACCCCCGCACGGTCCAGGTCCTCGTCGCCCTCGCGGCAGCCCACCCGGACCCGGCTTTGGCAAAGGCCGTGCGCCGCGCCGCCTTCCAGGTACACACGGGCGGTAGCTGAGCAGGGGGCGAAACCCTCGGCGGTGCGGCAGCAGCTTTCGGGTCGGCGGTGCGGCAGCAGCTTTCGGGTCGGCGGTGCGGCAGCAGCTTTCGGGTCGGCGGTGCGGCAGCGGCTTTGGGGGGCGCCGGGATGGGCTGGGGCTTTCAGGGGCGCGGGGATGGGCAGCGGCTTTCGCGCCGGCGGTGCGGCAGCGGCTTTGGGGGGCGCGGGGATCGGCAGCGGCTTTCAGGGGTGCCGGGATGGGCAGCGGCTGTTAGGGGCGTGGGGAACTGCGCGACCAGCCACAACGCAGCCGCAGCCGCGCAACGGCATATCGCGGCACATGATCAGGCGCTCGGGGCGGGGCCGAACGGGGGACACCCCCGCTCACCCACCGCCGTATCCCCCGCCCAGCCCGCGCACGCGACTACGCTCTGCGCCGGATCCGAGCCAATGGGCACAGAAGGGGGCAAGATGGTCGTTCAGCCGGTCGAGGTGACGGAGCCGAACCCTGCAGCCCCGAGCCGCACCCGGCCCCCGGCCCTTCGCCGCCGCCTGCCGACCGCCCTCGCCCTCCTCGTGGCGGCGCCCGTCCTGGCGGCCCTCCACGCGGTCCGCCCCGCCCCCTATGGCGACCACTTCGCCGCCCACGCCTCCTACGCCCGCGAGGGCCACCGTCCGCTCGCCGTGCTCCCCGCGCGCGGGGACACCGTCACGCTCTGGGACGACGGGGTGGTCACGGCGAACGACGGCGCCTCCGTCCGCTGGCACCGGGCGCTCCCTGCGGCCGACGACTGGCTGCCCGCCCACGGCGGCACCGGAGTGCTGCGCCCCCTGGGCCGGGGAATCCTCGCCGTCGTCACCCCGCCCCGCATCGCCGGCTACCGCCTCGCCGACGGCGACCTGCGCTGGGTGGTGCCCGCACGCGAAGGGTGCGTGTTCACGCCCGAGCGTGCCGTACGTCACGCCGGAGCGCTGATCGTCGCCCAGCCCTGCCCGGCGGTGGCGTGGACGTCCCAGCTCATCGCCGTCGACGACCGGGGGCGGATCACCCCGCACCGCACCCCCCTCGGCAACGACGTTCCCGGCAGGCGGCCCGAACACCCGAACACAGAAAAAGTGCTTGCACGGCCCCGTTAGACTTGGCCCATGGCCATTCTCCTCGCGCATTAGACGGCGGGAACGCCTCAGCCGCCCACCCGTCAACCCTTTCTGCCCTGGAGCCTGTCCGTGATCTCCGCCTCCGGTATCGAGCTGCGCGCCGGTGCCCGCGTCCTCATCGAGTCCGCCTCCTTCCGTATCGCCAAGGGCGACCGCATCGGCCTGGTCGGCCGCAACGGCGCCGGCAAGACCACCCTGACCAAGGTCCTGGCCGGAGAGGGCATGCCGGCCGGCGGCACGGTCACCCGCTCCGGCGAGGTCGGCTACCTCCCGCAGGACCCCCGCACCGGCGACCTCGACATCCTCGCCCGCGACCGGATCCTCTCGGCGCGCGGTCTCGACGTACTGATCCGCAAGATGCGCGACAACGAGCAGCGCATCGCCAACGGCCAGGGCGCGACCCGCGAGAAGGCGCTGAAGCAGTACGAGCGCCAGGAGACCGAGTTCCTCACCAAGGGCGGGTACGCCGCCGAGGCCGAGGCCGCCACCATCGCCGCCGCGCTCAACCTGCCCGACCGGGTGCTCGGCCAGCCGCTGCACACGCTCTCCGGCGGTCAGCGCCGCCGTATCGAACTGGCCCGCATCCTGTTCTCCGACGCGGACACCCTGCTGCTGGACGAGCCGACGAACCACCTCGACGCGGACTCGATCGTCTGGCTGCGCGACTACCTGAAGACCTACCGCGGCGGCTTCATCGTGATCTCCCACGACGTCGACCTGGTCGAGACGGTCGTCAACAAGGTGTTCTACCTGGACGCCAACCGCGCCCAGATCGACATCTACAACATGGGCTGGAAGCTCTACCAGCAGCAGCGCGAGTCCGACGAGAAGCGCCGCAAGCGCGAGCGGGCCAACGCCGAGAAGAAGGCCGCCGCCCTGCATTCGCAGGCCGACAAGATGCGCGCCAAGGCCACCAAGACGGTCGCCGCCCAGAACATGGCCCGGCGCGCGGACAAGCTGCTCTCCGGCCTGGAGGCGGTGCGCCAGAGCGACAAGGTCGCCAAGCTGCGCTTCCCCGAGCCCGCACCGTGCGGCAAGACGCCCCTCACCGCCGAGGGACTGTCGAAGTCGTACGGCTCACTGGAGATCTTCACCGACGTCGACCTGGCGATCGACAAGGGCTCCCGCGTCGTCATCCTCGGCCTCAACGGCGCCGGCAAGACGACCCTGCTCCGCCTCCTCGGCGGCGTCGAGAAGCCCGACACCGGCCAGGTCGTCGAGGGACACGGCCTCAAGCTCGGCTACTACGCCCAGGAGCACGAGACCCTCGACCCGGAGCGCACGGTCCTGGAGAACATGCGCTCGGCCGCCCCCGACCTCGACCTCGTCGAGGTGCGCAAGACGCTCGGCTCGTTCCTGTTCTCCGGCGACGACGTCGACAAGCCGGCCGGAGTGCTGTCCGGCGGCGAGAAGACCCGCCTGGCGCTCGCGACCCTGGTGGTCTCCTCCGCGAACGTCCTGCTGCTGGACGAGCCGACCAACAACCTCGACCCCGCCAGCCGTGAGGAGATCCTCGGCGCCCTGCGCACCTACAAGGGCGCCGTCGTCCTGGTCACCCACGACGAGGGCGCGGTCGAGGCACTGCAGCCCGAGCGGATCATTCTGCTGCCGGACGGCGTCGAGGACCTGTGGGGCGCCGACTACGCGGACCTCGTCGCCCTCGCCTGAGAGCGCTGGAGAGTCAGCACAGCTTGATCGAAGGCGTGATCCACAGCGTATGGATCATTCGGCCGATCCGTGATCCATCATCTGTGTGAGATCTCCTCGTACCGAGGTGTGTCCTACATCCATTTCGCGGCCGAGCCCTTTATCGACAAGGGCTCGGCCGTCGTACGTCTCTGACCTGGCACTTCATAAAAGAACCCGTTCGGCGGTACGAACGCAGTCGGGGGGAATTACTGATTCCACTTGTGGGGATGCGCTCCTGTCGTCAAAACCCTGTCTCACGGACCTTGCCGAATGGGTGGCCATGAAAGCCCGGAGGGGTGATCATGAGGGGACCAGAGCGCACTTCCCATGAGGAGGCACGGGTGGCCGAGACTCTGAAGAAGGGCAGCCGGGTAACCGGCGCCGCGCGCGACAAGCTCGCGGCAGACCTGAAGAAGAAGTACGACTCCGGTGCGAGCATTCGGGCGCTGGCCGAGGAAACCGGCCGCTCGTATGGCTTCGTGCACCGGATGCTCAGTGAGTCGGGCGTCACGCTGCGTGGGCGTGGCGGGGCGACGCGGGGCAAGAAGGCCGCCTCGTCCTGATCCCGGGCGGCCCATCGGCTTCGATGGTGGCCACCCGGTCGGTCGGCAGATCGGCCGGGTGGTTACTGTGCAGTCACTTAGCTTTGCGCTTTAGCTTGCTCTGCTGACCGCACTCATCGGAGGCACTCCATGGCTTCGCCTGCCCAGGACCTCGGTCCGGTACTCGACAAGGACGGCGTACGGCTCACCGTCGACGACGCGATCGCCACGGTGACGCTGACCAACCCGGCCAAGCGCAACGCGCAGAGCCCCGCCATGTGGCGTGCGCTCGCCGAGGCCGGGCGGGTCCTGCCGGGGTCCGTCCGCGTCGTCGTGCTGCGCGCCGAGGGGCAGTCCTTCTCGGCCGGGCTCGACCGGCAGATGTTCACGCCCGAGGGAATCGAGGGCGAGCCGACGTTCATCGACCTTGCGCGCAGCAGCGACGGTGAACTCGACGCGAGCATCGCCGAGTTCCAGGCCGGCTTCACCTGGTGGCGGCGGAGCGACCTCGTGTCCATCGCCGCCGTCCAGGGCCACGCCATCGGCGCGGGCTTCCAGCTCGCGCTCGCCTGTGATCTGCGCGTCGTCGCCGACGACGTGCAGTTCGCCATGCGCGAGACCAGCCTCGGTCTGGTGCCGGACCTGACGGGTACGCATTCGCTCGTCGGGCTGGTCGGCTACGCCCGCGCGCTGGAGATCTGTGCGACCGGGCGCGCCGTCCTGGCCGAGGAGGCCGTCAGCACGGGCCTCGCCAACCTCGCGGTGCCGGGCGACCAGCTCGACGGTGCGGTGCGGGATCTGGCGTCGGCGATTCTGGCTGCGCCGCGGGATGCGGTGATCGAGACCAAGGCGCTGATCCGTGGGGCGCAGGGACGGTCCTACGACGAGCAGCGTGCCGCTGAGCGGGCTGCGCAGGCGCGGCGGCTGCGGGATCTCGCCGGTCTCGGGGAGTGAGCCTCCGGCGGTGCCGCGGTGTGTCGTCTTTTGCCTGCAGCGCCGTCGTGGCTGGTCGCGCCCGCGCGGCGGAGCCGCAAATTGACGCAGCCCCGCGCCCCTGAAAGCCGCTGCCGAACCGCTGGAGAGTCAGCTGACCGCTGTCACCAGCACCGCCACCGTCGGGTGATCCGGTAGCGACTCGGTGACCGCCGCGCGGACCTGCCGGGCCACGTCCGATGCTCGGTGGTTCGCGCTCACCGCGAGCTCCACGCGCGCGTGGCGGTGCGGGAGGCTGCCCTCCTCCTGGAGGGTCGTGATGTGCACCGCCGCCCGGCCCAGGCCGCCCGTCAGATGGGTGACGCCGGGGACCATCAGGGCTGCGGTCGCCGCGCGCAGTTCGTCCGCGTCGTCGGGCTCCGCGGCGGGCGGCGGTGCCGGTGCTCGTACCGGGGCGGGTTCCGGGTCCGCGTCCAGCAGGGCCGTGACCCGCAGGTCGACCTCGGCCACCGCCAGGCCCAGGAGTTCTGTCGCCGCGGCTTCCAACGTCGTACGCACCAGGGCCGCCGTCGTCGGCAGCGGCTCGGACGCCGTCGCGGCGAAGTCCGCCGTCACGCGCAGCGGTCCGGGCGGCAGGGCGCTCGGCGGCGGCGGTACGGCGGGGTCGTGAGCGGTGTCCGGGTCGGCGAGTGCGATGCGGAGCGCGTCCAGCCGTACCCCGCGCAGTTCCCCGGCCGTGCGCCGGAGCACCGCCTCGGCTGCCTCCTCCGAGATCCACGCGCCGTCGTGCGGCCCGCCCAGGGGCAGGAGCCTGCCGAGGCCCAACTGATGCCGTACTGCCTGTGCCCACCGTTCCGTCGTCATTCCTCCAGCCTGCCGCATCCCCGGCGCGCGGCGGCGCAACCCCGCTTACCGTGGTCGTAGGACGACGAACCGAAAGGGACGTGCGGCGATGACCGACATGACGGAGCAGAACCGGACGAGGAACCCCCAAGGAACGAGCGAGGCGACGGACCCCCCGACGATGCGCAAGGCGCAGCCGACGCGGCGCGGCGGAGGAGACCCCGCCACACGGGGGCGGACGACGATCGCCGACGGGGTCGTGGAGAAGATCGCCGGGCTGGCAGCCCGGGACGTGGTCGGCGTACACGCCCTGGGCAGCGGGCTCAGCCGCACCTTCGGAGCCGTGCGCGACCGGGTACCCGGAGGGTCGAAGTCCGTGACACGGGGTGTGAAGGCCGAGGTCGGCGAGGTGCAGACCGCGCTGGACCTGGAGATCGTCGTCGACTACGGCGTCTCGATCTCCGACGTCGCCCACGCCGTGCGGGAGAACGTCATCGCGGCGGTGGAGCGGATGGCGGGCCTCGAGGTCGTCGAGGTCAACATCGCCGTGAGTGATGTGAAGCTGCCGGAGGAAGAGGACGAGGAGCCGGAGACCCGGCTCCAGTGACCCGCCGGCGACCGGACAACCACCACCGGACCGGACAACCGCACCACTGAGGGGAGCGCACGATGAGCAGGGCCATGGTCGGCATGATCGCCGGAATGGCGCTGGGCTTCGCCGGATACTTCGGCGGCTTCGGCGCCTTCGTGCTGGTGGCCGCCCTGGGCGCCATCGGGTTCGTCGTCGGCCGGTTCCTGGAGGGGGATCTGGAGATCGGCGACTTCTTCCGTACGCGTGACGACCGTCGGCGGTGAGCACGGTGAGCACGGTGAGCGACGGTGTCGGTGAGCTGCGCAGACCCACGGCCACCGTCGCGCCGGGCGAGCGCGGGGCCACCAGGATCGCCGACCGGGTGGTCTCGAAGATCGCCGCCCAGGCGGCCCGGGAGACCCTCAGCGACCAGTCCGAGGACACCTCACCCCCGCACGCCACCGTCGTCATCCGCCCCCACTCTCGGCTTCGCTCGAGCGGGGGGACCCCCATTGCGGCAGCCCACGTCCGCATCCACATCGACCTCGACTACCCCTGCGACATCGGTGCCCGATGCGCGGATGTGCGTCGACATGTCGCTTCGCGGGTAGGCGCGTTGGTGGGCATGGAGGTGCCGGAGGTGGCCGTCCACGTGGAGCGGCTGCATCTGACCCCGGCACACGGCGTGGCACAGGGGAGGACGCGATGAGCGAGCCCCAGGGCTCCGAGGGCACCACACAACGACTGCCGGTCATCGAGAAGGCACCCGCGGACGAACCGGCCTACGGGCCTGCGCCGTCCGGCCACGACGGCGATCAGGGCCGCTTCTGGTCCGCGCGCCGCATCCCCGCAGGCATCGTGGCGCTGCTGGTCCTGGCGGTCGCGGGCCTGTTCCTGTACGACATCGCGGCCGTACGGGCGCACCGGCCCGCGATGGCGTGGCGGCGCGAACTCGCCCGTGGGCTCGCCGAGCACCACCTCGACGACACCTGGGTGCTCGTCGGCGCCGGCGTCGCCGCCGTCCTCGGCCTCTGGCTGGTCGTGCTGGCGGTCACCCCCGGTCTGCGCGGGGTCCTGCCGATGCGGCGCACCCACGCCGACGTCCGCGCCGGACTGCACCGCGAGGCGGCGGCCTTCGTGCTGCGCGACCGCGCCATGGAGGTCGCCGGCGTCCAGTCGGTACGGGTCCGGATGCGCCGCGCCCGTGCCGACGTGTACGCCGTCTCGCACTTCCGCGAACTGGGCGACGTACGCGCCGACCTGAACGCCACGCTCGACGACGCGATCAGGGGTCTGGGGCTCACCCACCCGCCCGCGCTGTCGGTGCACGTACGGCGTCCCGGACGGAAGGGGTGAGGGCGATGCTCAGGATCGTCAACCGGGTACTGATCGGGATCGTCGGACTCGCCCTGCTCCTGCTGGGCGGCTCCGTCCTGGCAGTCGGGCTCGGCGCACCGCCCCCGTCCTGGTGGATCCATGACGGCCGGCACGACGTCCTGCTCAGCGACGCCGAACGCACCCGCTGGCAGGGCTCCGGCTGGTGGTGGCCGACCGTCATCGCCGTACTGGCCGTCCTGGTCCTGCTCGCCCTGTGGTGGCTGACCGCGGTCCTGCGCCGGCGCCGCCTCGCCGAGGTCCTGGTGGACACCGGCGACGGCGAGGGCGCGCTGCTGCGGGGCCGGGCCCTGGAAGGCGTACTGGCGAGCGAGGCGGGCGAGTTGGAGGGCGTGGCGCATGCCCGTGCCCATCTCACCGGCCGCCGTACCGCCCCCGAGGCGCGCGTGCGACTCCTCCTGGAACCGCACGTGGACCCGGGAACGGCCCTGCACGAGCTCACGACCCGGGCCCTGATGCACGCACGCAATTCCGCGGGTCTCGCCGCATTTCCCGCCGAGGTGCGGATGAAGGGCGTCAAGCACCGTGCCGAGAGGGTCAGTTGACGGTCAGAACCCGTGCCGCATTCCGCCGTCGACGGGGATCATGATTCCCGTCAAATAGGAAGCGGCGGGCGACAACAGGAAAGCCGCCGTCCGCCCGAACTCCTCCGGTGTGCCGTAACGCCGCAGCGGAATACGGGATTCGTTGGCGGCACGGGTGGCTTCGGGATCGGCGGACAGTCCGTCCAGTTCACGGACCCGGTCGGTGTCGATACGGGAGGGGAGCAGGCCCACGACCCGGATGCCCCGGGGCCCCAATTCGTCGGCGAGGGACTTGGCGAACCCGGCAAGGCCGGGGCGCAGCCCGTTGGAAATGGTGAGCGCGGGAATCGGCTCGTACACCGAGGCCGACAGCACGAACCCGATGACACCGCCCTCCTCCAGCTGCGTGGCGGCCTCCCGGGCAAGCCGCACGGCCCCCAGGAAGACGGACTCGAACGCCGTACGCCACTGGTCGTCCGTGTTGTCCGCGAGGAACCCGGCCGGAGGCCCGCCCACGCTGATGAGGATGCCGTCGAAGCGGCCGAACCTCTCACGGGCCGCCGCGATCAGCCGCGCCGGGGCCTCGGGGTCGGCGTTGTCGACGGCCACCCCGTGGGCATCGGGCCCCAGCTCGGCCGCCGCGTCGGCGACCCGCTTCTCGTCCCGCCCCGTCACGACCACCTTCGCGCCGTCCGCGACGAGCTCACGCGCGGCGGCGTTGCCGAGGCCCCGCGTGGCCCCGGTGACGACGTACACCCGGTCCTTCAGTCCAAGATCCATGGCCCCTATCCTGCCTCGTCGTCCCCGAACAGGGCGAGGGCGGTGTTCACCAGGCCGACGTGGCTGAAGGCCTGCGGGAAGTTGCCGAGCTGGCGTTCGTCGGCGGGGTCGTACTCCTCGGACAGCAGACCCACGTCGTTGGTGAGCCCCACCAGCCGTTCGAACAGCTCCCGTGCCTCCTTCTTTCGGCCCGTCATGTGCAGTGCGTCCGCGAGCCAGAACGAGCACACCAGGAACGTGCCCTCGTCGCCGGGCAGCCCGTCGACCGTCGTCTCGTCGGTGCTGTAGCGGCGCAGGAAGCCGTCGTGGCCCAGCTCCTCACGGATCGCGTCGATGGTGCCGACCACGCGCGGGTCGTCCGGCGGCAGGAATCCGACGCGCGGGATGAGCAGGAGCGCGGCGTCGAGTTCGCGGGAGCCGTAGGACTGCGTGAACGTGTTCCGCTCGGTGTCGAAGCCCTTCTCGCACACCTCGCGGTGCACCTCCTCGCGCAGTGCGCGCCAGTCGTCGACATCGCCGCTGAGCTTCGGGTTCTCCTCCAGTGCTCGCACGGCACGGTCGGCGGCCACCCACACCATGATCTTGGAGTGGACGAAGTGGCGCCGGCCGCCGCGCACCTCCCACAGCCCCTCGTCGGGCTGCTGCCACTGCGCGTGCAGCCAGTCCATCAGGGAGGCCTGGATCGCCCACATGTGCGGCTTGGTGGACAGGCCCGAACTCCGGGCCAGCGACAGCGAGTCCAGGACCTCGCCGTACACGTCCAGCTGCAGCTGGTTCACGGCCTCGTTGCCGATCCGTACGGGCGTCGAATCCGCGAAGCCGGACAGCCAGGACAGCTCGAACTCGGGCAGCCGCCGCTCGCCCGCCAGGCCGTACATGATCTGCAGGTCGGCCGGGTCGCCCGCGACCGCACGCAGCAGCCAGTTCCGCCACGCCTCGGCCTCCTCGTGGTAGCCGCACGCCAGGAGTGCGCCGAGGGTGAGGGTGGAGTCGCGCAGCCAGCAGTAGCGGTAGTCCCAGTTGCGCACCCCTCCGAGCTCCTCGGGCAGGGAGGTGGTGGGGGCGGCGACGATGCCGCCGGTCGGGGCGTAGGTGAGGGCCTTGAGAGTGATCAGGGAGCGCAGCACGGCGTCGCGGTGGGGACCGTCGTAGCGGCATGCGGCGGACCACTTCTGCCAGTCCTTCACGCTGGTGCGCAGCGCCTTGTAGGGGTCGATCTGGGGCGGACGCGGGTGGTGCGAGGGGTGCCAGGTGAGGACGAACGCGACCTTCTCGCCCTTCTTCACGGTGAACTCCGAGTGTGTGCCGTAGTCCTCGCCCCAGGTGTGCACCGGGGGTTCGGTGCGCAGCCACACCGAGTCCGGGCCGGCGATCGCCACCCGGTGGCTGTTGGTTTTGCGCATCCACGGCACGATCGAGCCGTAGTCGAAGCGCAGCCGCAGCGTGCTGCGGACGGTCACCTTGCCGTGCAGGCCCTCGACGACGCGTACGAGGTCGGGGGCGCGATCGCGCTGCGGCATCAGGTCGGTGACGCGCACCGCCCCCTCGTCGGTCTCCCACTCGGTGTCCAGAACGAGGGTGCCGGGGCGGTAGGCGCGGCGGGTGCAGTGGCCCTTGGCGCCCTTGGGTGCGATGCGCCAGTGGCCGTTCTCCTTGTCGCCGAGCAGCTTGGCGAAGCAGGCAGGCGAGTCGAAGCGGGGCAGGCACAGCCAGTCGACCGAGCCGTCCCGGCCGACCAGGGCCGCGGTCTGTTCGTCGCCGATGAGGGCGTAGTCCTCGATACGGGGGTGCACGGAGTTGCGGGTTCCCACAAGGGCCGCAGGGCAATCCGGGGCGGGGCCGGGGGAGTGACCGGCGCGTGGCTACACCGCCGCAGGTTCCGCTTCCTCCGCCTGTTCCTTGGCGGCCGCTTCCTCCCGGTCACGGCGCTCGCGTCGTACGAGCACCCACCAGCCCACCGGGACACCGGCGGCGAACAGCCACCACTGGATCATGTACGCGTAGTTCAGCGGGGCGTCCTCGCTGCCGGGGTCGGAGATCTGCTCGGGGCTGTTGCCCTTCGCCTCCGGCGCCGTCTGCTCGATGTAACCGCCGAGGACCGTGGCCCCGAGCCGCCGGGCCTGCTCCTCACTGTTGATCAGCATGACCTGCCGGTCCGGCAGCCCCTTGATCTCCTTGATGCCGCTCGCCGCGGTCGTCTCGTCGGCCTTCAGCCGCCCCTTGATGGTGACCTTGCCGGCGGGCGGCGCGGGGATCTTCGGGAAGGTGGTCTGCGCCCCGTTCGCCGGGATCCAGCCGCGGTTGACCAGCACCACCTTGCCGTCCGTCAGGACGAACGGGGTCAGGACATGGAAGCCGACCTCGTCGTCGGAGTTGGTGCGGCGCCTGACGACTTCCTCGCGGGCGGTGTCGAAGGTGCCCGTCGCGGTGACGGTGCGGTATTTGTCGGCGCTGGTGACCGCGTGTCCGGGGGAGGTGAGTTGCTGCACGGGGACCGGCTTCGCGTGCAGCGCCGCGGAGACCAGGTCGTTGCGGGCGGTGCGCATCTCGTAGCGGTGCTTCTGCCAGATGCCCAGCCTGATCATCGTGGGGATCAGGAGGAGGGCGATCAGGGTGAGGATCACCCACTGCCGGGACAACAGGAAGCGGTACACCCCACGACCGTACAACTCGGTCGTGGGGTGCATTCGGGCGGGTAGCGGGTTACACCTTGTCGACGATGCCCACCTTGCCCTCCTCGCGGGCGCAGTGCGCTCCGCAGAACCACTGGCCGTCGACCTCGACTCCCTGCCCGATGATCGACACACGGCAGTGCTCGCACACGGGTGCCATGCGGTGGATCGCGCAGGAGAAGCAGTCGAAGACGTGCACTGCTCCCTGCGCATGCACCTCGAAGGTCATTCCGTAGTCATTGCCACATACTTCACAGGTCGCCATGCGCCACAGGGTGAGCCGTCGCCGCCGCGCGGGCGAGCGGGCGGCGGGCGAGTCGCGCGGCAATCACCCGTCCGTACGGGTCATCCGTCGGCGGGCTCCACATCCCTGAGCAGCTGTCCGAACGCCGCCTCGTCCACCACCGGAGTCCCGTACTGCCGGGCCTTGACCACCTTCGACGTACCCGAGTCAGGGTCGTTCGTGACGAGCAGGCTGGTCAGCCGGGACAGGCTCGTCGCGACATGCAGCCCCGCCTCGACCGCGCGGTCCTCCAGCAGCTCCCGCTCCACGGAGGTGTCCCCGGAGAAGGCGATCCGCATGCCCTGCTTGAGAGGTTTGCCGTCTTCATAACGGCCTGGGTTGGGATATGGACATACGGGCCTTTTGCGGGAGGGGCGCCAACTGCTCGGCCGATAGCTGCCGTAGCCCCCGCTCTGCTGTCCGATCCGGGGCGCGGGCCGGTCCGCCCACTCCGTCAGCGGCCGGCACTCGTGCAGCGGCAGCCGTACGCCCCCGGCCGCCGCGGCCGCGAGGCTCGGCCGGAACGCCTCCGCCAGCACGCGCGCGTCGTCCAGCGCGTGGTGCGCGCGCTGCTGTACGACGCCGAAGTGGGCGGCCAGCGACTCCAGCTTGTGGTTGGGCAGCGGCAGACCCAGCTCCTTGGAGAGCGCGATGGTGCACAGCCGCTGCCGCACCGGCGCCTCGCGCTCCGCGCGCGCGTACTCCCGCGCGATCATCTGCCAGTCGAAGACCGCGTTGTGCGCGACGAGCACCCGGCCCTCCAGCCGGGTCGCGAAGTCCTCGGCGATGTCCTGGAAGAGGGGCGCGCCCTCGAGCGCCTCGCTCGTCAGACCGTGGATCCACACCGGTCCCGGGTCCCGCTCCGGGTTGACCATCGTGTACCAGTGGTCCTCGACCTCGCCGCGCGCGTCCAGCCGGTAGACGGCCGCGGAGATTATCCGGTCGTCCCGGGCCAGGCCGGTGGTCTCCACGTCAACGACCGCGTATCCCTGCGGATACGCGGCCGGCCACGCTGTGGGCGAGGACGCTGCGGTCGGAAGGTCTTCGAGCATGGTCCCTGAGGATACGGGCCGGCACTGACAGTCCTGTCCGTCAGGTGGCCTTCCACGACGGTCTGTTCGAGTGCCGCGAATGGCGCGAATGTCTGTGCCCACGGCTATGGACCCTTTCGGCAGCCGGTACAAGCGTGCTGCCCGCCCGGCGTGTGACGGTCGACGGAAGGGCGGTACGGCTATGGCACGCGTACGGTACGGGGCACGGACCGAGGCGGAGATCGCCGCCGCGCGCACAGCGGCCGCGAAGCTTCCCTACATCTGGTCCACCGGGCTGGTGGCCCAGTGGGAGACCGACCCGGACGCGCTCGCCGCGGTGCTGCCGGCGCCCCTGAAGCCCACGGGCCGGCCCCTGGTCCGGGTGAACATCAGCAGGGTCGACCTGCCCGGACACCCGCTCGGCGCGGGCTCGTTCGCGGTGGCCGCCTCGCACGCGGGCGTCGACGGCTGGTACCCGCTCGTCATGCCGATGACCCACGAGCGGGCGCTCATCTGCGGCCGTGAGGTGTTCGGGGAGCCCAAGAAGCTGGGCGAGGTGACGGTCGAGCGCGACGGCCTCGTCGTCCATGCCTCGCTCGCCCGGCACGGCATCGCCTTCGTCGAGGTGCGCGGTGCGGTGAGCGGACAGCTGCCGCTGCCGGGGCCGGGCCGGAAGACCGACTTCTACTTCAAGTTCCTTCCCGCGGTGGACGGTTCGGGCTTCGACGTCGATCCGGTGCTGGTCCACTGCCTGCGCAACGAGAAGGTGCGCCGGCTGGAGCGGGTCACCGGGGAGGTCGTCCTGCGCGAGTCCATGCACGACCCGGTGACCGACTTCCCGGTCCTCCGGCTCGTCGACATCACCATCGGTGAGAAGACCGGCGACCAGCGCGGCAAGGTCGTCGAACGGGTCAGCGCGGAAGACCTGTTGCCGTACATCCACCAGCGTTACGACGATCCGCGGCAGATCCTCGACGCGCCTCCCGAGGGGCGGGCGTGATGCTGTGTCTGCCCGGGGACAACCCCCGGACCCCCGGCAGGGAGAGGCGTGACCGTGGAGCTGACAGCTGGACAGGTCGCCGTCAGACATCCCGGTGACCGAGACCCGCCGCATGCCAGCCCGACGACCAGGCGGCCGTGACGGCGTCCTGGGCGCGCTCGCGCGAGGTGGGCCGGCACTGGCTGACCGACCACGACTTCCCGGTACTGGGGGTGGACCGATGAGCACAGAGGATCGCTACACCGTCATTTCCGCCGTCTGCCACGCGGGCGCCGACCTCCTCGACTACAAGCCCTACTTGGAGAAGCGCTGTCACGACGAGTTCGACGCGTGGGCGGCGACGTACGTCAACCCGCACGAGAATCTGCTCGCCGACACGGCCGACAAGAGTCTCGGCGTCCCCGTGAACCACCACGGAGGCTCGGCCTCCCCGCCGCTCGGCGACGAACCGGCCGCCCGCGGTCTTCATGGTCGAGGCGACCTGGTTCGCCCACCGCGCACTGTGGCACCTGGTCTTCGGCGGCGCCTTCCGCCGTCATCCCGAGCTGAAGCTGGTGCTGACCGAGCAGGGCTCGGGCTGGATCCCCGGGGTGCTCGACATGCTGGACTACTACCACGGCCGCCTGGTCGCCGCCGCGGCGAAGGCGACCACCGCCGAGTCCAGGTTCGGCGCGGGCCTCGCCGCCCGCATGGGCAAGCCGCCCTCCGAGGTATGGCGCGACAACTGCTTCGTCGGCGCCAGCTTCATGCGCCCCCACGAGGTGCCCCTGCGCGACCGCATCGGCGTCGACAAGATCATGTGGGGCAGCGACTACCCGCACGACGAGGGGACCTACCCGTACTCCAGGGAGGGCCTGCGCATCGCCTACGTGGGCGTGCCGCGCGACGAGGTCGCCGCCATGATCGGGGGCAACGCGGCCCGCGTGTACGGCTTCGACCTGGACCTGCTGGACCCGATCGCGGCGAAGGTGGGGCCGACGGTGGCGGAGCTGGCGCAGCCGCTGACCGAACCGCCGGCGGACGCGACGAGCCCGGCGTTCGCCCGGGGAGCGTCGGTACGGGTGTGGTGACGCCCGCAGTGGGATCCTCCCGGTGTGACGGAACCAACGCATGCCGGCGAGGCCCACGGGCGCGCACTGGGTGAGCGGCTGAACTGGCTGCGCGCGGCCGTGCTGGGCGCGAACGACGGCATCGTCTCCACCGCCGGCCTCGTCGTCGGGGTGGCCGGCGCGACGGACCACCGCTCGGCCCTGCTCACCGCCGGGCTGGCGGGCCTGCTGGCAGGGTCGATGTCGATGGCCGCCGGGGAGTACGTGTCCGTCTCCACCCAGCGGGACTCCGAGATGGCCGCACTCGCCCTGGAGCGGCGGGAGTTGCGCGAGCAGCCCGAGGCCGAACTGGAGGAACTCACCGGGCTGCTGCAGGAGCGGGGCATGTCCCACGAGGTGGCCAGAGAGGCGGCCGAGCAGCTGACCGAACGGGACGCACTCAGGGCGCACGCGCGCGTGGAGCTCGGTATCGACCCCGACGAGCTGACCAATCCCTGGCATGCGGCGTGGGCGAGCTTCCTCGCGTTCACCGTCGGCGCGCTGCTGCCGCTGCTGGCGATCGTCCTGCCGCCCGCCGACTGGCGGCTCCCGGTCACCGTGGTCTCCGTTCTGGCCGCCCTCGTCCTCACCGGCTGGACCAGCGCACGCCTCGGCGGCGCCCGACCCGGGCAGGCCGTGCTGCGCAACGTGGCGGGCGGCGCCCTGGCCATGGGGGTCACCTACGCGGCGGGGGCGCTGCTGGGGGCGGCCGGGGTCTAGCAGGCCCGGTTACTGCTGGTCCGCGGCGCCCTCGGCGAGCGGCGGGTGTCCGCGGCGACGTACGGTGAAGTGCGCTCGCCCACCCCCCCGAGCGCACCCATGACACCGCACGAGAAGGACCCTCGCCATGCGCGCCACCACCATCCACGGCCCGTACGACATGCGTGTGGAGGACGTGCCCGAGCCCGTGGTGCAGCTGCCCACCGACGCCGTGGTGCGGGTGCTGCGCGCCTGCATCTGCGGCAGCGACCTGTGGGCGTACCGCGGCGAGGCGGCCCGGCAGCCGGGGCAGCGGATCGGGCACGAGTTTCTCGGTGTCGTGGAGGAGACCGGCAGTGAGGTCTCGAACATCCGGCGAGGTGACCTGGTCGTCGCGCCCTTCATGTGGTCCGACGGCGTCTGCGACTACTGCCGCGAGGGCCTCACCACCTCCTGCGAGCACGGCGGCTTCTGGGGCTCCGTAGGGCACGACGGCGGCCAGGGCGAGGCCGTGCGCGTGCCGTTCGCCGACGGCACCCTCGTCCAGCTCCCCAAGGACGCCGCCTCCGACGACCACCTGCTGTCCGCCCTGCTGACCCTCTCCGACGTCCTCGGCACCGGCCACCACGCGGCCCTCGGCGCGGGCGCCCGCCCGGGAGCCACGGTCGCCGTCGTCGGTGACGGAGCCGTCGGCCTGTGCGCGGTGCTCGCCGCCAGGCGGCTGGGCGCGGAGCGGATCATCGCCCTGGGCCGCCACCAGGTCCGCACCGACATCGCGCGCCGCTTCGGCGCCACCGACGTCGTCGCCGAACGCGGCGACGCGGCCGTCGAGGCCGTACGCGAACTCACCCGCGGACAGGGCGCACACGCCGTGGTCGAAGCCGTCGGCACCGAACAGTCCATGCGTACGGCGGTCAACATCACCCGCGACGGCGGCGCGATCGGCTTCGTCGGCGTGCCGCACGGCAGCGGCACCGGTGTCGACCTCGGTGTCATGTTCGACCGGAACATCGCACTGCGCGGCGGCGTCGCACCGGTCCGCGCCTACATCCCGGAACTGCTGCCCGACGTCCTCGACGGCACCGTCGACGCCTCACCGGTCTTCGACCTGGCGGTCGGTCTGGAGGGCGTCCCCGACGGCTACAAGGCGATGGACGAGCGCACGGCCCTCAAGGTGCTCGTCACCAACGACTGACCGTCACGACCAGCGGATCGGCAGCGGCAGCGCCGTCAGCAGCCCCGACACCAGGACCACCACGCCCAGGGCGGCGACCTCCATGCGCGCGGGGAAGCAGGCGGTCAGCGGGTCGGCGGCGCGACGCAGCCGGATCCGTGCCCACAGGGCGAGCAGCGCGACGGTGACCACAAGGATCACCTTGGCCAGCAGGGTGCGCCCGTACGCCGTTGTCGTCAGCTGGTCCAGGATCGTGTGCGACGGCATGCGGCGCAGCGAACTCCACACCCCGGTCGCGGTGATGGCGGCGAGCAGAACGGCCGCCACGCGCGCGTAGAGACTCAAAAGGGCCGCACCCGTCTCGGAGGGGCCCCATCGGCGCAGCGTCCGCAGCGTGTGCAGCAGACTGCCCGTCCACAGCGTCGCGCACGTCAGGTGCACGAACGTCAGCCCCGACCCGAGCAGCGGGCTGTGTTCGGTCGTGGGATGCGCGCGCAGGGCCTCTGCAACGATGATCGCGGCCAGCGGGCAGACCTGGGTGGCCGGGCGGCGCGAGAGGGCGCAGAGGCCGAGCGCGAGAAAGGCGTTGACCTCGACCAGCGCGAGCTTGCCGTCCCGCGAGTCGTAAAGGCCGCCGACGTTGATGTCGGCAAGGCTGTGCGGCACCAGGTTGCCGGTGGACACGACCGAGGCGAGACCCAGTGCGGCGACGAAACCGGCGGCGGCCGCGTACGGCGCCCAGCTTCGGGGTGCGGATTCCGGAGCGCCGGGCAGCGAACGGGCCAGACGCTTCACGAACAACTCGCCCACCGGCACGCACAACGCGGCGAACAGCACCGCCCGCAGCAGCCCGATGCCGCCGACGCCGGGCGCGGCGGCCTCCCCCGTGCCGTGCAGCGCGGCGGCCGGGCCGAGCAGCGGTATCAGCGCGGCCAGGCCCAGAAGGACGAGTACGGCGACGGTTCGGCCGGCACCGGGGCGCCGTGCGGGCTCCCCGGTCTCGGCTTCCCCGGCCGCGGGTCTTGTCAAAGTCACCTCCCGATGGTTGCCAGCCGCCGCAGAACCGGGCAAGTGGAGTAAGACAACTGGCGTACGGCATTCTGCGCATGGGTACGGTTTCGGGCGTCCCGTGACTCAGACCCAGCGCGCGGGATCCGTGCCCCAGGGGACCGGCGGCCGCGCCCAGTCGGCCGGCCCGCCCGCGAAGGACACCGGCGGCAGGGTGTACCGCAGCCGCCCCAGCGAGCTCTCCGTCTCGGCGAGCCAGGGACCGGGCCCGTCGTACGCGTCGTCGCCCACAGCGCCGGCCCCGATGCCGTTCACGAGCCACTCGGCGGTCCGCGCCAAGGCCAGCCGTACGAACCGGCTGCCGCCCTCGTACGACTGCTCGGTCAGCGCACGCAGCACCGCTGCCGCCAGCAGATAGCCCGTCCCGTGGTCGAGGGCCTGCGCGGGAAGCGCACCCGGCTGCTCCGGGGAGCCCTCGACGGCGGCGATCCCCGAGGCCACCTGCACCAGGCTGTCGAAGCCCCGCCGCTCCTTCCACGGCCCGTAGGCGCCCCATGCCGACACCTGCGCCACGACCACGCCGGGCCGCCGTTCCGCCAGCGCGTGCGGCGACAGCCCGAACCGGTCCAGGGCGCCCGGTCGGTAGCCCGTGACGACCACGTCCGCCGCCGCGAGCAGCTCCTCGAAGGTGCGCCGGTCGGCCGCCAGGTCCAGCGTCGCCGACCGCTTCCCGAAGCCGGTGTCGGCGTGCTGATCGGACAGCTCGGGCAGCTGCGGGGGGTCCACGCGCAGCACGTCCGCGCCCAGCAGGGCGAGCGTGCGGGTGGCGACCGGTCCGGCCAGGACCCGGGTCAGGTCGAGGACCCGCAGTCCGGCCGCCGGCAGCAGCGGGGACCCGTCCACAGGGGCGAGCACGCGCGCGTGCGCGGAGTCGAGCCGTTCGCGCTCCACCAGGGGGCGCGCGGCCACCGCGACGGCCTGTTCGTGCGCGGCCCACTCCTCGGGGCTCCGCAGTGCCACGGCCAGACCCCCGGCCGCGTACACCGCTTCCTCGACCTCCCGCGCGGATCGCTCGGCCAACGCGGTTTCGACGGCGGCCACGTCGTCCGGCGCGCCCAACGCTTCCAGCAGCCGCGCCCGGTGGTGCGGATAGTTCGCGTGCGTCCGCACCCAGCCGTCCGCCGTCCGCCAGAACCGCGACAACGGGGCGAAGCTGACCGGCGCCCGCCCGTCGACCAGCAGATGCCGCTCACTGTGGAAGGCCGCGGCGACGGCGCCGTCGTCCACCCGCACCCCGGGCACCTTGGGGATCCCGCTCCGCCGTGCCCCCAGCTCGGCAGCGGCCAGCGCGCACGCTCCGACGCAGGCCCGCGCCAACTCCCGTACGGGAAGGCGCCCCTGGAGAGCGCCCTCCCGCACCACGGTCGACACCCGCGGGAGAAGGGCGGCATCGCCGCCCAGAGCGGACCATGCGAACTTGATTGCAGTCATGACTGCACTATGCATTATTGACTGAATCAATATGTGGACGGCGGCCCGGAGGCCGCGTCCTGTTTTCTGCCCCGCTTCTTCCGCGCTACTTCGTCACCGCGTCCAGCGCGTCCACCGTGCCCCAGCCGTAGAAGCCGTTGTAGTTCCTCGGCCCCTCGCACACCGCGTCGACCTTGCCGTCCCCGTCGAGGTCGTACGGGTCCGTGCACGCCGTGCCGTCGGCCTCGGCGTACAGCAGGGCCTTCACCAGGCCGGGCGAGGCATGTCGATGGGTTGACTTGATCAATGCGGCGACCGCTGCCACATGCGGCGAGGCCATCGACGTACCGGCCATGTAGCCCCACTTGCCACCCGGCAGAGTGCCCAGGATCAGGCCGCTGGTGGCCGGCGGGGCCGGTGCCTGGTACCGGGTCGAGTCGCCGCCCGGAGCGGCCACGTCGATGATGCCCAGACCGTAGTTGGAGAACGACGACTTGATGCCCTTCGCGCCGGTCGCCGCCACGGTGACCACACCCGGCAACTGGGTCGGTATGTCAAGGCAATTGGACGGGTCGATCACCCGGTCGGAGGGGGTGCCGTCGTTCGGCGAGGACGGATCGGTGATCGAGTCGGACGCCAGGTCGTAGTTCTCGTTGCCGGCCGCCGCGACGTTGACCGTGCCCTTCCTCTCGGCGAACCGCGCGGCCCGGGTGACGGCGTCCACGAGCGCCTTCTGGTCCGGGTCGTCGGTGCAGTTGAAGTACCAGGGATCGGTGTAATAGCTGTTGTTGGTGACGTCCACGCCGTGCTCGGCCGCCCACACGAAGCCGCAGACCACGGCCTCGGTGTAGAAGTAGCCCTTCGGGTTCGCCACCTTGATGCCGGCCACCTTCACGCCCGGAGCGACACCGGTCATGCCGACGCCGTTCTTCGCGGCCGCGATCTCGCCCGCGACGTGCGTGCCGTGCGGGCTCTCCGAGGCGCTGGGGCGCCAGGCGCCGTCGGTCGTGTCCGGCTTGCCCGACACACAGTTGACCGAGGCGCTCCGGTTGAAGTTCGGCGCGATGTCGGGGTGCGTGTCGTCGACGCCGGTGTCGATCACACCGACCGTGACCTTCGGGCTGCCCAGCGACTTCTCGTGCGCCTTGTCCGCCTTGATGGCGGCGAGATCCCACTGCAGGGGCTCCAGTGGGTCCTGCCCGTCGGCGGCCTGAACGCCCCTCAGCTCCTCGGCCGTGAGCGCCTTCGGCGTGCCCATGCCGGTCGTCGACTGGGCGGGCAGCGGCGCGTTGCGGGTGTTGCCGGCCGACTCCACCCCGTGCACCGTGCGGATGGCCCTGGCGAAGCCGGGGTTCGCCGAGTGGACGACGATCACGCCGATCTCGTCGTACGACGTCACGATCGTGCCGCCGGCCTCGGCTATCGCCTTCTTCACATGCGCCGAAGCGCCGTGCCCGGGGAGTACGTTGACGACGTAGCTGAGCGAGCTCGCGTCGTCGGCGGCGGTGGCGGCCGCCGGCGCGCTGTCCGCCGCCGCGGCCGTGCCGTTCGGCAGGAACGCGAGGGCCGTCGCCATCGCCATCCCGAGCGGGATCGCGATCGCGCGGCGGTAGCGCGGGTGAGGCGCTGTCATGTGTCGGTGTCTCCAGTTCGTTCGCGGTGCGAGCGGGGGGCGGACCGTGCGGGAGGTCCGGGGCGGCGCGGTCCCTGTCACCGCGCCGCCCGTGCAGGCACTGGATCTACTTCACCGCGCGCAGCGCGTTGACGATACCGAAACCGTAGAATCCGTTGATCCGTTTGCCGCCCACGCAGGTGGCGTCCACGACGCCGTCGCCGTCGCCGTCGTACGGGCCGGTCGGGCAGCCCGGATTGTCGGCCTGGGCCTTGAGGAGGGCCTGCAGCTGGGCCGGAGTCGCCCACGGATGCGTCGACTTCAGCAGGGCGGCGACGGCCGCGACGTGCGGTGTGGCCATCGACGTGCCCTGCAGGAAGCCGTACGAGTTGTTCGGCATCGTGGAGAGGATGCGGCCGTTCTTCGACGGCGTGTCGGGGATCTTGTACTTGTCGCCGCCCGGTGCCGCGACGTCGATGACACCGTCGCCGTAGCTGGAGTAGTAGGACTTGGCGCCCGTGACACCGGTCGCGCTGACCGTGACCACACCCGGCAGCTGGGTCGGCACGTCGAAGCACTTGTGCGGGTCGACCGTCCGGGTGACCGGCGTCGAGTCGTCGGGGCTCGAGGCGTCGACGAGGGCGTTCGAGTCGAGGTCGTTGTTGGAGTTGCCCGCAGCGGCGACATTGAGCGTGCCCTTGCGCTGTGCATACAGCTGGGCCCTGTTGACCGAATCAACAATTGCACGTTGATCGGGGTCGTCCATGCAGTTGTACTGCCACGGATCAACGTAGTAGCTGTTGTTGGTCACCTCGACGCCGTGGTCGGCGGCGAACACGAAGGCGCACACGACGCTCTCGGGGAAGAACAGCTGGTTCGCGTCCGGCTGGGCCACCGTGATGCCGGCGACCTTCACGCCGGGGGCGACCCCCGCGACACCGATGCCGTTGCGTGCCGCGGCGATCTCGCCCGCCACATGGGTGCCGTGGTAGTGATCGGCGTCCACCGGCCGCCAGGAGCCGTACGTCGTGTCCGCCTTGCCGCTCACACAGTTCGCGGACTGCGAGGCGGAGAAGTTCGGGGCGATGTCGGGATGGGTGTCGTCGACGCCGACGTCGATCACGGCGACGGTCACCTTCCTGCTGCCCGGGTCGACCTTGGCCGCCTTGTCGGCGCCGATCGCCCTGAGGTCCCACTGGTCGGCCTCGAGCGGTTCCTCCCCGGCCGTCGAACTGCCCGCGATCTTCGCGGCCTCGGCCTTGGAGAGGTACTGGACCGCCCCCTCGTCCGTCGTACCCGCCGCGGTCACCGGCGAGGTGCGCGAGGCCCCCGCGGACTGCACGCCGGGCGCCTTGCGTATCTGCTGGGCGAAGGCGGGGTTCGCGGAGTGGACGACGATCACGCCGATCTTGTCGTACGCCACGACGACGGTCCCGCCGGCCTTGGCTATCGCCTTCTTGACCGACTCGATCGTGCGATGGTCCGTCTTGGTGTTGACGAGATACGCGAAGTCTGCCGCGTCGGCCGCCTGTGCCGTGGACTCCGCGCGCGGGGCGGCCTGTGCGGCCGCCGGCAGGAAGCCGAGCGAGGCGGTCAGCGACAGCACGACGGGTACGGCGAGTGCGAGCCGACGTCTGGAACGCAGATGAGCCATGGGATCTCCACATCATCCGGAAACGAAACCGCCCGAGACGCAGGTGCTGCTCGGGCAGGTACATGACGGGCGGTGCAGGCCGAAGCTATCTCCCGAATGCGCTGGCCAGCAATGAGTTGCCCAAGGTGAGTTCGGAAACAGGTCAAGGGAGTTGAACCTGTCCTCGCGTGGCGCCGTGACCTTGGACAGGGAGCACGAGGACACTCGCCCCCGATCCCCGTCACAACCGCATCCGCAACGCGAGGAGACTCCGTGGCCACCGAGACACCGCCCCCCTCGAAAACCCAAGCCCGACTTCCCTCCACCGAGGAGTTCGTCGCGGAGCAGGAGAGTGCGGAGTTCGGTGAACTGCGCCGCTCCCACCGCTCCTTCGCCTTTCCGCTCACCGTCGGCTTCATCGCCTGGTACCTGCTCTACGTCCTGCTGTCGAACTTCGCGGACGACTTCATGGGGACCAAGCTGTTCGGCAACATCAACGTCGCCCTGGTGCTGGGCCTCGCCCAGTTCCTCACCACGTTCCTCATCGCCTGGTGGTACTCGCGGCACGCCGCGACCAAGCTCGACCCCAAGGCCGAGGCGATCAAGTCCCGTATGGAGGGCGACGCATGAGCATCGCGCAGCAGACCGTGCTGGCCGCGGGTGAGGCCAGCGAGCACCGGCCGCTGATCATCACCCTGTTCTCGGTGTTCGTCGCCGCCACCCTCGTCATCACCATCTGGGCGGGCCGCCAGACCAAGGACGCCGCCGACTTCTACGCGGGCGGACGGCAGTTCACCGCCTTCCAGAACGGCCTCGCCGTCTCCGGCGACTACATGTCCGCCGCGTCCTTCCTGGGCATCGCGGGCGCGATCTCGCTGGCCGGATACGACGGCTTCCTGTACTCCATCGGCTTCCTGGTCGCCTGGCTGGTCGCGCTGCTCCTGGTGGCCGAACCCCTGCGCAATTCGGGCCGGTACACCATGGGCGACGTCCTCGCCTACCGGATGCGCCAGCGGCCCGTCCGCACGGCGGCCGGCACGTCCACCATCGTCGTCTCGATCTTCTACCTGCTGGCGCAGATGGCGGGCGCGGGCGTCCTGGTCTCGCTGCTGCTCGGCATCACCAGCGACGCCGGCAAGATCGGGATCGTCGCGCTCGTCGGCGTCCTGATGATCGTGTACGTCACCATCGGCGGCATGAAGGGCACCACCTGGGTCCAGATGGTCAAGGCCGTGCTGCTCATCGCGGGCGCCCTGCTGCTGACCTTCCTGGTGCTGCTGAAGTTCAACTTCAACATCTCCGACCTGCTCGGCAAGGCCGCCGACAACAGCGGCAAGGGGTCGGCCTTCCTGGAGCCCGGCCTGAAGTACGGCCTCACCTCGACGTCCAAGCTGGACTTCATCTCCCTGGGCATCGCCCTGGTGCTGGGCACCGCGGGCCTGCCGCACATCCTGATCCGCTTCTACACGGTGCCCACCGCCAAGGCCGCCCGTAAGTCCGTGAACTGGGCGATCGGCCTCATCGGCGCCTTCTACCTGATGACCCTCGCGCTGGGCTTCGGCGCCGCGGCCCTCATCAAACCGGACGAGATCATCGCCTCCAACAAGGCGGGCAACACGGCGGCACCGCTCCTGGCCCTCCACCTGGGCGGTGTCGACTCCAACTGGGGCGCCATCCTGCTCGCCTCCATCTCGGCGGTCGCCTTCGCCACCATCCTCGCGGTGGTCGCAGGCCTGACCCTCGCTTCCTCCTCGTCGTTCGCCCACGACATCTATGCCAACGTCATCAAGAAGGGCGAGGCCACCGAGAAGCAGGAACTGCGGGCGGCCCGCTGGGCGACGGTCGCGATCGGAGCCGTCTCGATCTGCCTCGGCGCCCTGGCCCGCGACCTGAACGTGGCCGGCCTCGTCGCCCTCGCCTTCGCGGTCGCGGCCTCCGCCAACCTGCCGACCATCCTCTACAGCCTCTTCTGGAAGCGGTTCACCACCCAGGGAGCCCTGTGGTCGATCTACGGCGGCCTGGTCACCGCAGTCGGCCTGGTGCTGTTCTCGCCGGTGGTCTCCGGCAAGGAGACGTCGATGTTCCCCGACGCCGACTTCCACTGGTTCCCGCTGGAGAACCCGGGCATCATCTCGATCCCGGTCGGTTTCCTGCTGGGCGTCCTCGGCACCTACCTGTCCAAGGAGGAGCCCGACAAGGGCAAGTACGCGGAGCTGGAGGTCCGGTCCCTGACCGGCACCGGCGCCCACTGAAAACCCGGTGAACCCACTGAATACCCACTGAACACGCCCCCTGAGCGGCCGCGTCGTAGGGATCTACGACGCGGCCGCGCCATACCTCGTGGGATCGGGCCGCTGTCGTTGTCGGTGGCGTCACGTAGGCTCGCAGGTGACGGGAAATGATGGAGCCGTACTGATCCGTTACGAGGGAGGGGGCCCACGTGCTCATCGACACCTACGGCCGAGTGGCCACCGACCTGAGGGTCTCGCTGACCGACCGGTGCAATCTGCGATGTACGTACTGCATGCCCGAAGAGGGCCTGCAGTGGCTGGCCAAGCCCGACCTGCTCACCGACGACGAGATCGTCCGACTGATCGACATCGCCGTCACCTCCCTGGGCATCAAGGAGGTCCGCTTCACCGGCGGCGAACCCCTGCTGCGCCCGGGCCTGGTCGGTATCGTCGAGCGGGTCGCCGCGCTGCAACCCCGCCCTCAGATGTCACTGACGACGAACGGCATCGGACTCAAGCGCACGGCGACGGCCCTGAAGGCAGCGGGCCTGGACCGGGTGAACGTCTCCCTCGACACGCTCCGCCCCGACACCTTCAAGACCCTCACCCGCCGGGACCGGCACAAGGACGTCATCGAGGGCCTTCAGGCCGCGCGCGACGCAGGCCTGACCCCGGTCAAGGTCAACACGGTCCTGATGCCGGGACTGAACGAGGACGAGGCCCCGGACCTGCTGGCCTGGGCGGTGGAGCACGACTACGAACTGCGCTTCATCGAGCAGATGCCCCTGGACGCCCAGCACGGATGGAAGCGCGAGGGCATGGTCACCGCGGGCGACATCCTGGCCTCGCTGCGCACCCGCTTCGCCCTGACTCCGGAGGGCACGAACGAGCGCGGCTCGGCCCCCGCCGAGCGCTGGATCGTGGACGGCGGCCCGCACCGCGTCGGCGTCATCGCCTCCGTCACCCGCCCGTTCTGCGCGGCCTGCGACCGCACCCGCCTCACCGCCGACGGCCAGATACGCACCTGCCTGTTCGCGCAGGAGGAGACGGACCTGCGCGCAGCCCTGCGATCCGACGCCCCCGACGAGGAGATCGCCCGCATCTGGCGACTGGCCATGTGGGGCAAGAAGGCGGGAGCGGGCCTGGACGACCCGTCGTTCGTCCAGCCGGACCGCCCGATGTCGGCGATCGGCGGCTAGGGGCCGCCAGGGAACCTAGGCTCCTTGGGAGGACTCCCATTCCTTCAGCAGGACCACGTCCTTGAGGAAACCCCGTATTCCGAGGAACTGGGAGAGATGCTCCCGGTGCTCCTCACAGGCCAGCCACGTCTTGCGCCGCTCCGGCGTGTGGATCTTCGGGTTGTTCCACGCGAGCACCCACACGGCGTCGGTACGGCAGCCCTTGGCGGAGCAGATCGGGTTCTCGTCACTCACAGGTTCGTCTCACAACCGGGCTGAACGAGGCGCTGAAAAAGGCGCCGAACAAGGCGACGCCGAGCAGCCACGGGGGGAGCTGCCCGGCGTCGGTCTGTCGCTCCGACGGGGGATGCGGAGCGCCTACGAAGTATGTCACGGGTAACCCGTCGCCCGGCACTGGAACAACATGATTGATCTGAGCTTTTCTTGAGCTTTGTGCGGAGCCGACTTCCGTTTGCGACCCTTTCGACGTGGTCACGCCCGGTCGTGCGGCTCGCTTCGTGCGCCCGGTGCGGGCTCGGCCGCGACATCTTCCGGGAACGGTTCCGCGAAACCGTCGTTCGTCCGCGGTGGCGCAATCATCGGACGCATCGGGGCACTCACGAACGTCGACGGAAGCGACGGCGCGTTCTCCCGGCCCGCGTTCGCGATCACCACGGCGATGTAGGGGAGGACCGCTCCGAGGACCAACGCCACGATCGCGACGTGCCGTTCGACGTTCCACAGCGAGGCCGCGAGGATCACCGACACCGTACGGATCGACATCGAGATGACGTACCGGCGCTGCCGCCCGCGCACGTCCTCGTCGAGGCTCGCCCGAGCCCCGGTGATCCGGAACACCTGGCTGTTGCCGACGCCATGCTGCTTCCGCATCACATTCCACCATCCGCCCGCATCGGACCGTCCCCGTCCCCGTGCCCGATCCGCCCCCGGTCGGGGGACGGCACCCGGACACCTCCAACGTTACGCCGCGCCTGCGCCGCCTACGAGACCGGGGCACCTCCTGCCTGGCCGAACGGCCTCGGCCGTAGCGCGTACAGCCGCACCCGGAATGCGTCGTACGGTGCCCGGGCCGACACTGGGCGCAAGGCTCATATCGAGCCGTACGAGGAGGCAGCCATGGGCTGGTTGTGGGCCATCATCGTGGGATTCGTACTGGGCCTGATCGCCAAGGCGGTCATCCCCGGCAAGCAGCACAGCCCGCTCTGGCTGACCACCATCTGCGGCATGCTCGGCGCGATCGCAGGCAACGCCCTCGCACGTGGCTTCGGCGTCGAGTCAACCCGCGGCATCGACTGGAGCCGCCACGCCTTCCAGCTGGTGGCCGCGATCATCATCGTCTTCGTGGTCGACATGGCGTACATGGCAACGCTGGGCAAACACAGACAACGAGCGTGAGCTGCAGCGCGCCCAGAGGGGCGCGGGGATGTGTCGATTTGCGGCTCCGCCGCGTGGGCGCGACAAACCACAACGAAGCGGCAGCCGCACATCACCCGCACCCCTACGGCGATTAGGCCCCAGTCACGTCAACGGCGGCAAGATTCTTCTTGCCCCGCCGCAGCACCAGCCACCGCCCGTGCAGCAGATCCTCCTTGGCGGGAACCGCGTCCTCGGAGGCGACCTTCACGTTGTTCACGTAGGCCCCGCCCTCCTTCACCGTCCGCCGCGCAGCCGACTTGCTGGCGACCAGGCCGACCTCGGCGAACAGATCCACGACCGGGCCGAGCTCGGCGACCTGGATGTGCGGCACCTCGGACAGCGCGGCCGTCAGCGTCGCGTCGTCCAGCTCCGCCAGCTCACCCTGCCCGAACAGGGCGCGGGAGGCGGCGATCACCGCAGCCGTCTGGTCGGCCCCGTGCACCAGCGTCGTCAGCTCCTCCGCCAGTGCGCGCTGCGCGGCCCGGGCCTGCGGACGCTCCTCGGTCTGCTTCTCCAGCTCCTCGATCTCCTCGCGGGACTTGAAGCTGAAGATGCGCAGGAACTTGGAGACGTCCCGGTCGTCCGCGTTCAGCCAGAACTGGTAGAAGGCGTACGGCGTGGTCATCTCGAGGTCGAGCCAGACCGTACCGGACTCCGTCTTGCCGAACTTGGTGCCGTCGGCCTTGGTGATCAGCGGCGTGCCCAGCGCGTGCACCACGGCGTCGGGCTCGACCTTGTGGATCAGGTCCGTGCCCGAGGTGAGGTTGCCCCACTGGTCGCTGCCGCCGGTCTGCAGGGTGCAGCCGTACCGCCGGTACAGCTCCAGGAAGTCCATGCCCTGCAGGATCTGGTAGCTGAACTCGGTGTAGCTGATGCCCTCCTGGGACTCCAGGCGCCGGGCCACGGCTTCCTTCGCGATCATCTTGTTCACGCGGAAGTGCTTGCCGACGTCCCGGAGGAACTCAATGGCCGACAGGCCCTGGGTCCAGTCCAGGTTGTTGACCATGACCGCGGCGTTCGGACCCTCGAAGGCCAGCAGCGGGGCGATCTGCGCGCGCAGCCGCTCGACCCACTGGGCGACGATCTCGGGGGCGTTGAGCGTGCGCTCGGAGTTCGGCTTCGGGTCACCGATCAGGCCGGTGGCGCCTCCGACCAGGCCCAGCGGACGGTTGCCGGCGTCCTGGATCCGGCGCATCGTCAGGATCTGCACGAGGTTGCCGAGGTGCAGGCTGGGCGCGGTCGGGTCGAAGCCGCAATAGAACGTGACGGGACCGTCCGCGAACGCCTTGCGCAATGCGTCCTCGTCAGTGGAGAGGGCGATCAGCCCGCGCCACTTCAGTTCGTCGACGATGTCCGTCACGGTTCTCGTATCTCCTTGATGATCTTCGGGCAGTCGAGCGACTACCGGCTACGAGGTTATACGCCCTGACTGACAGAGCTCATATTGAAGTCGGGCACCCGCAGCGCAGGCATCGCAGCCCTAGTGAACCAGTCGCTCCACTCCCTCGGCAGCGTCTTTTCCGTGCGCCCGGCCTCCGTCGCCCGACCGAGCAGGTCGACCGGCGACTCGTTGAAGCGGAAGTTGTTGACCTCGCCTCTCACCTCGCCGTTCTCGACGAGGTAGACGCCGTCCCTGGTCAGGCCGGTGAGCAGCAGCGTGGCCGGGTCGACCTCGCGGATGTACCAGAGGCAGGTCAGCAGCAGTCCCCGCTCGGTGTCCGCGACCATCTCCTCCAGGGAGCGGTCGCCCCCGCCGGTCAGGACGAGGTTGTCGATCGCGGGAGCCACCGGCAGCCCGGTCAGGCCCGCGCTGTGCCGGGTGGTGGTCAGGTGGGCCAGCTCGCCCTGCCGTACCCACTCGGTGGTCGTGAGCGGCAGGCCGTTGTCGAACACCGACTGGTCGCCGCCGGAGGAATGCGCGATCACGAAGGGTGCCGATTCCAGGCCCGGCTCGTTCGGGTCGCTGCGCAGGGTCAGCGGCAGCTCGCTGAGCTTGTCGCCCACGCGCGTGCCGCCGCCCGGTTTGGAGAACACCGTGCGCCCCTCGACCGCGTCCCGGCCGGACGCCGACCACATCTGGTAGATCAGCAGGTCCGCGACGGCGGTCGGCGGCAGCAGGGTCTCGTACCGCCCCGCCGGCAGTTCGATCCGCCGCTCCGCCCACCCGAGGCGTACGGCGAGTTCCGCGTCCAGCGCGGCCGGGTCGACGTCCTTGAAGTCGCGCGTGGAGCGGCCCGCCCAGGCCGAGCGTGTACGGTCCGGCGACTTGGCGTTGAGCTCCAGCGTCCCGTTGGGCTGGTCGTGCCGCAGGCGCAGGCCCGTCGACGTACCGACGTAGCTCGTCACGAGTTCGTGGTTGGCGAAGCCGTACAGCTCGCGGCCGCCTGCACGCGCGCGTGCGAACGCCTCACCGAGCGCCGGCGCGAAGTCGGCGAACACGGTCGAGGAGGTCTCGGCGGGCGCGTCCACGAAGTCCGGCGACTGTGCGACGCCCGTGACCAGCGGCTGCGCGTCCTCTGCCGGCCCGGCGCCGCGTGCGGCGGCCTCGGCGGCCCGCACCAGGGGTTCCAGCTCGTCCGCGGTCACGGCCGAGCGGGAGACGACACCCGAGGCGGTGCCTTCCTTGCCGTCGACCGTCGCGACGACCGTGAGGGTACGCCCGCGCGTGACGCCGTTCGTGGTGAGCGCGTTGCCCGCCCAGCGGAGGTTGGCGGTGGAGTGCTCGTCGGCGATGACGACACAGCCGTCGGCGGTGGACAGCTCCAGCGCCCGCTCGACGATCTCGTGCGGCTTGTTGCTGCGGGCGCTCATCGACCGGCCTCCTGCGTGGTGTTCAGAATGTTGACGCCCTTGAAGAGGGCCGACGGGCAGCCGTGCGAGACGGCGGCGACCTGGCCCGGCTGGGCCTTGCCGCAGTTGAAGGCACCCCCGAGGACATACGTCTGCGGGCCGCCCACCGCGGCCATCGAGCCCCAGAAGTCGGTGGTGGTCGCCTGGTACGCGACGTCCCGCAGCTGTCCGGTGATCCGCCCGTTCTCGATCTTGAAGAACCGCTGACCCGTGAACTGGAAGTTGTAGCGCTGCATGTCGATCGACCATGAACGGTCGCCGACGACGTAAATGCCCCGGTCCACCCCGCCGATCAGGTCCTCGGTCGCCATGCCCGCCGGATCCGGCTGCAGCGACACATTGGCCATGCGCTGCACCGGCACGTGCCCGGGGGAGTCGGCGAACGCGCACCCGTTGGACCGCTCGAACCCGGTCAGCTTCGCGATCCGCCGGTCGAGCTGGTAGCCGACGAGCGTGCCGTCCTTCACCAGGTCCCAGGACTGGCCCTCGACGCCCTCGTCGTCGTAGCCGACGGTCGCAAGGCCGTGCTCGGCGGTGCGGTCCCCGGTGACGTTCATCAGCTCGGAGCCGTACCTCAGCTTGCCGAGCTGGTCGAAGGTGGCGAAGGAGGTGCCGGCGTAGGCGGCCTCGTAGCCGAGGGCGCGGTCCAGTTCGGTGGCGTGGCCGATGGACTCGTGGATGGTCAGCCACAGGTTGGAGGGGTCGACGACCAGGTCGTACAGGCCCGCCTCGACGCTCGGCGCGCGCATCTTCTCGGCGAGCAGCTCCGGGATCTGCTCGAGCTCGCTCTCCCAGTCCCAGCCGGTGCCGGTGAGGTACTCCCAGCCGCGCCCGACGGGCGGCGCGATCGTCCGCATCGAGTCGAACTCGCCGCTCGACTCGTCGACCGACACGGCCGTCAGCTGCGGGTGCAGCCGCACGCGCTGCTGCGTGGTCACGGTCCCGGCCGTGTCGGCGTAGAACTTGTTCTCGTGCACGGTGAGCAGGGAGGCGTCGACGTGGTTGACGCCGTCAGCCGCCAGGAGTTGCGCGCTCCAGTCCGCCAGCAGCGCCGACTTCTCCTCGTCGGGCACGGAGAACGGGTCGATCTCGTACGACGAGATCCAGGTCCGGTCCGCGTGCACGGGCTCGCCGGCAAGCTCCACCCGCTCGTCCGAACCGGCCGCCTTGATCACCTGGGCGGAGAGCTTCGCCATCGCCACCGCCTGCGAGGCGACCTTGGCGGCGGCGTCGAGGCTCAGGTCCACCCCCGACGCGAAGCCCCAAGTGCCGCCGTGCACGACCCGCACCGCGTACCCGAGATCAGTGGTGTCCGACGAACCGGAGGGCTTGGCGTCCCGGAAGCGCCAGGACGCGCTGCGTACCCGCTCGAACCGGAAGTCCGCGTGCTCGGCACCCAGGGCACGCGCGCGTGCCAGCGCCGCGTCGGCCAGGGCCCGTAGCGGAAGTGCCGTGAAGGCTTCGTCGATGGTATGAGGCACCGAGGTCTCTCCTTGTTGTCGTGACCTGTGATCGGACCGGCGGTTGCTCCGATCATTTCGCGTGACCGGGCCGCGGACCACAGGTTTAGAGCTGCTACCGGGAACTTTCTGTAGGGACCCGACAGTGAGTCCCGTAAGCCACTGTCGGTGCCCGATTGTCCGCAGGAGCACCGGGACCGATAGGTTTTCGAGGAAGCCGCCTGTCATCCAGGTGTTCGGGCGGGGGGTATCAGACCGCTATCGAAAGGGTGATCCGTTGAGCCGCTCGGTTCTCGTCACCGGAGGCAACCGGGGCATCGGCCTCGCCATCGCCCGCGCATTCGCCGACGCCGGCGACAAGGTCGCGATCACGTACCGCTCGGGTGAGCCGCCGGCCGGCTTCCTGGCGGTCAAGTGCGACATCACCGACACCGAGCAGGTGGAGCAGGCCTACAAGGAGATCGAGGCCGAGCACGGCCCGGTCGAGGTCCTGATCGCCAACGCCGGCATCACCAAGGACCAGCTCCTGATGCGCATGTCCGAGGAGGACTTCACGTCCGTCCTCGACACCAACCTCACCGGCACCTTCCGCGTGGTCAAGCGTGCCAACCGCGGCATGCTGCGGGCCAAGAAGGGCCGCGTCGTCCTGATCTCGTCGGTCGTCGGGCTGTACGGTGGCCCCGGCCAGGCCAACTACGCCGCCTCCAAGGCCGCCCTGGTCGGCTTTGCGCGCTCCCTCGCCCGTGAGCTGGGCTCGCGCAACATCACCTTCAACGTCGTCGCGCCCGGCTTCGTCGACACCGACATGACCAAGGTGCTCAGCGACGAGCAGCGCGAGGGCATCGTCAAGCAGGTGCCGCTCGGCCGTTACGCGCAGCCGGAGGAGGTGGCCGCGACGGTGCGGTTCCTCGCCTCGGACGACGCCTCGTACATCACTGGAGCCGTCATCCCCGTTGACGGCGGACTGGGAATGGGTCACTGATCACCATGAGCGGAATTCTCGAGGGCAAGCGCGTCCTGATCACCGGTGTGCTGATGGAGTCCTCCATCGCCTTCCACGCCGCCAAGCTGGCCCAGGAGCAGGGTGCCGAGATCATCCTGACCGCGTTCCCGCGGCCCACGCTGACCGAGCGCATCGCCAAGAAGCTGCCCAAGCCCACCAAGGTCATCGAGCTCGACGTCACCAACGACGAGCACCTGGGCCGCCTGGCCGACCTGGTCGGTGAGGAGCTCGGCGGCCTCGACGGCGTCGTGCACTCCATCGGCTTCGCCCCGCAGGACGCGCTCGGCGGCAACTTCCTCAACACGCCGTTCGAGTCGGTGGCCACGGCCATGCACGTCTCGGCGTACTCCCTGAAGTCGCTGACCATGGCCTGTCTGCCGCTGATGCAGAACGGCGGCTCGGTCGTCGGCCTCACCTTCGACGCGCAGTACGCCTGGCCGCAGTACGACTGGATGGGCCCTGCCAAGGCCGCCCTGGAGGCCACCAGCCGCTACCTCGCCCGTGACCTGGGCAAGCAGAACATCCGCTGCAACCTGATCTCCGCGGGCCCGATCGGCTCCATGGCCGCCAAGTCCATCCCGGGCTTCAGCGACCTGGCCGCCGTGTGGGACGAGCGCTCCCCGCTGGAGTGGGACCTCAAGGACCCGGAGCCGGCCGGCAAGGGCATCGTCGCCCTGCTGAGCGACTGGTTCCCGAAGACCACGGGCGAGATCGTCCACGTGGACGGCGGTCTGCACGCCATCGGCGCCTGACGCTGCCGCTGAGCCTCGGCCGACACTGAGGGCCCGCACCCCGCCGGGTGGGGGCCCTCAGCGCGTCCGCCGTACTCGGCGCGAGGGCGGGAAGCACCGTGGCGGTGCCGGATGTCTGCGGATCGCGCGTTGTCCGTGGCTGGTCGCTCTCCCACTCTCGACTTCGCTCGAGCGGGGGGGGACCCCCATCGCGGCGGAGCCGCACATCGATACGGTTTCGCGCCCTTGGGGAGCGCAGCCATCGCCGGGATGTCACCCGTTCGGCCTATCCGGCCGGGCGGAGCCGGGACTCAACTGCGCACTCTGGATTACGTGTTCAGTATGTGATTCCCTCCCGAGCACGGCCGAGGAGGTCCCCTTGTGCGCACCTTCCGCAACCTGGCCTCGGTGACCGTCGCCGTCGCTCTCGTGATGACCCTGCCGTACGAGGCGATGCCCCACGCGCGCGTGAAGCCCGGGAAACCACCGGTGCCGCAGCTCTTCGGCGCGGAGTGCCGCACCAGGGTCACCGGCTCCCACGTGACCGGGTACTGCCACAACCCCTATCCGCAGACCGACGGCGTCAGCCTGCATGTCGAGTGCGCCCGCTGGTGGGACCTCGACACCGACGGCACTCCGGTCGACACCGGGCCGGCGATGACCGTACGGCTCACCGGCCGGTGCTGGAAGGAAGTCGGCTCGGTGTGGATCAGTCACCAGAGGCGGTGAACCGGCCGGGACGGCACAGGAACGGATAGCTCGCCGCCTCCGCACCGGCCGCCTCGGCGTCGCCCGTGCGGATCGCGTCGACGAGGCGCGTGTGCTCCATGTACGTCTCCGGGGTGAGCTCCTGGCCGACGTCCTCGCGCAGCCAGTCCCGCAGTACCTCGCCGAGGTCCGCGTACATCGCGGTCATCACATCGTTGTGCGAGGCCGCCACCACCGCCATGTGGAAGGTCGCGTCCGCCGTCACGAAGGTCTCCGTGTCGCCCGACTCCCAGGCCTCCTCACGCCGCACGAGCAGCGCGTCCAGCTGCTTGAGGTCCTTCTCCGTGCGCCGCCCGGCGGCGAGCCTGGCCGCCGCCGACTCCAGCGTGGAGCGCAGCTCGGCGATGTGCCGCGGGTCCGCGTCGGCGAAGCGGCGGTGCATCACGCCCGCCAGCTCACTCGTCGCCACGACATACGTGCCCGAGCCCTGACGGATGTCCAGCAGACCGTTGTGCGCGAGGGCGCGAACGGCCTCACGGACCGTGTTCCGGGCCACGCCGAGCTGCTCGACCAGCTCGGGCTCCGTCGGGATGCGGGAGCCGACCGGCCACTCGCCCGAGGTGATCTCGTGCCGCAGCGCGGCGATGACCTGCTCGGACAGCGCGGAACGGCGGGGATGACTCAGGGGCATGGCACACCTTCGCACGCGGTGGGCGGGTCCGGTCGACCCGGGGATGGACAACCAATCATCCTATGATTCTATGATGGACGGCATGGCACGTGAGGAAACCCGGACGACGACGTTCACGACCGTGGCCATTTCGGCCGCGGGAGAGCCCCGACGACCCGCCACGCGCGCGTGGACGACGAGACTGCTCGTGCTCGGCATCGTCCTGTCGGCCCTGAACCTCCGCCCCGCCATCACCAGCCTGGGCGCGCTCCTCGAAGAGGTCCGCGACGGGCTCGGCATGAGCGGCAGCGTGGCCGGCCTGCTCACCTCCGTGCCCCCGCTCTGCTTCGCCGTCTTCGGCGTCACGGCCCCGCGCCTGGCCCGCCGCTTCGGACCGGGCGCGGTGGTGTGCGCGGGCATGGTCGCCATCACCGCGGGCCTGCTCATACGGCCGTACGCGGGCGGCACGGCCGGCTTCCTGGCCGCCAGCGCACTCGCCCTCATGGGCATAGCGGTCAGCAACGTCCTGATGCCGGTCATCGTCAAGCGCTGGTTCCCGGACCGGGTCGGCTCCATGACCGGCCTCTACTCGATGGCGCTCGCCCTGGGCACCGCCGCAGCGGCCGCGGTGACGGTGCCCATGACCGAGGTGCTGGGCGGAAGTTGGCAGTCGGGACTCACGGTGTGGGCGGCCCTCGCGGCGGCTGCCGTACTGCCGTGGATCCCGTTCGTACGGCAATGGGGTGCGGTGCCCGCCGAGCAGCCGGCCGGGCGGCAGGAGCACGCGCGCGTGGAGGCGCCCGCGCTGCGGATCACCCGGAGCCGCACCGCCTGGGCGCTCGCCGTCTTCTTCGGGCTGCAGGCCACTGCCGCGTACATCACGATGGGCTGGATGGCGCAGATCTTCCGGGACGCGGGCGTGCCCGCGGGCACGGCGGGGCTGCTGCTCGCCGTCACGATGGTGATGGGCGTGCCGCTGGCCTTCGTCATCCCGCGCGTCGCCGCCAGGCTGCCGCACCAGGGGCCGATCGTGATCGCGCTGGGCGCTTGCGGTCTCGCCGGTTACGCCGGCCTGTACCTCGCACCGGCCGCCGGCGCCTGGGCCTGGGCGCTGCTGCTCGGCGTCGCCAACTGTGCCTTCCCGCTGGCCCTCACCATGGTCGGCATGCGGGCCAGGACCGGCGCGGGCGTTGCCCAGCTGTCGGCGTTCGCGCAGAGCACCGGCTATCTGATCTCCATTCCCGGCCCGCTCCTGGTGGGCGTGCTCTACCAGCACAGCGGCGGCTGGGGACTGCCCATCGCGCTGATGGCCGCCCTGATGGTCCCGCAGATGGTCGTCGGCGTCCTGGCGGGGCGCAATCGCACGGTGGAGGACGAGGCGGCCCGCTGACCCCGGCCGAACCGTCGCGGGCGCCGGGTGCGAGACTTGCCGTATGCCAGTGCTCGACCCGAACCCCCAGAACGGCCAGAAGAAGATGCTGCTCGTCTTCGGCTCGTTCCTCGCCATCTTCGTGATCATCGCCGTCATCGCGACGATCGCGTCGCCGTGACCGTCCGCCGGCGGCCCGATGGTGGGGCTAGCACCACCATCCCCTAGGGGGTGAGTGTCAGGGTCAACTGGGTGGATCTCCGGATGGGTTGAGGGGTCCGGATTCCGTAACTTCGAAGTGTGACCGCGAGAGGCGGATCACCGCAGACTCGAAGACCAGCGGAGGCACCCATGTCGGCCCAGTCGCACACCCGGCCCCACCCGGCGACCACGGCCGGCGTCGACATCCGGCTGCCCTGGTGGGCCCTCGCCCTGCCGACGCTCGCCTTCATCGTGCTGCTGGCACTGATGCTGAACCCGTCGGACGCGCAGGCGGCGGCGGGCGACCCGGCGATCACCCACCTCTTCGAGCGGGCACAGCAGCTCATAGGCCGCTGAGCACCGGTTCGGCCGCCAGTCAACTCCCTGCGCCCCATGGCCTGTTTCATGCGAAGCTGGGACCCATGAGCGTCGCAGAACCCCGCAGGATCGTCCTCTTCCGGCATGCGAAAGCCGACTGGCCACAGGTGACCGACCACGAACGCCCCCTCGCCGAGCGGGGCCGCACGGACGCCGCAGTCGCCGGACGCAAGCTGGCCGACACCGGTATCCCCTTCGATCTGGCCCTCTGCTCCACCGCGGTCCGGACCCGCGAGACCTGGAAGCTCGCCGTCCATGAGTTCCCGCACCGGCCGAAAACCGTCTACGAGGAGCGGATCTACGAGGCCTCACCCGGCGAGCTGATCGCGCTGCTCAACGAGACCCCCGACGACGTGCAGAACGCCGTACTCATCGGCCACAACCCGGGCGTGCAGGGCCTTGCAGAGATCCTGGCCGGCTCGTCCGAGGGGGACGCCGGCGAGCGGATGAACCGCCGCGGCTTCCCGGCCGCCGCCTTCGCCGTCCTGTCCTTCGAGGGCCCCTGGAAGAGCCTGGAGCCGGGTGTGGCCACGCTGCTGGAGTACTGGGCGCCGACCGAGTAGACGACCCGACGGAACCAGCAGGCGACCGACGAAGCGAGCAGGCGACACGACGACCGAGGGGCCCGGCACCACCACGGTGCCGGGCCCCTCGACGTGCGGATATGGGCGACTACTGCTCGTCGTGCGTGTCCGCCGCCTCGACCTCTTCGCGGGTGACGCCCAGCAGATACAGGACCGTGTCCAGGAAGGGCACGTTCACCGCGGTGTGCGCGGCCTCCCGTACGACCGGCTTGGCATTGAAGGCGACGCCGAGACCGGCCGCGTTGAGCATGTCCAGGTCGTTGGCGCCGTCGCCGATCGCCACGGTCTGGGCGAGTGGTACGCCCGCCTCAGCGGCGAACCGGCGCAGCAGGCGCGCCTTGCCCGCGCGGTCGACGATCTCGCCGGTGACCCTGCCGGTGAGCTTGCCGCCGACGATCTCCAGGGTGTTGGCCTGTGCGAAGTCGAGCCCCAGCCGCTCCTTCAGATCATCCGTGACCTGGGTGAACCCCCCGGAGACCACGCCCACTTGGTACCCGAGCCGCTTGAGCGTACGGATCAGAGTCCGCGCCCCCGGCGTCAGCCGCACCTCACTGCGCACCTTGTCCACCACGGACGCGTCGAGCCCCTCCAGGAGCGCCACGCGCGCGTGCAGCGACTGCTCGAAGTCCATCTCCCCGCGCATCGCGGCCGCCGTCACCTCGGCGACCTTGTCCTCGCAGCCTGCGTGCGCCGCGAAGAGCTCGATCACCTCGTCCTGGATGAGCGTCGAGTCGACGTCCATGACGACCAGCCGCTGCGCCCGCCGGTGCAGCCCTGCCGCGACGACCGCCACATCGACACCCAGTGCCGCGGCGTCCGTCACCAGGGCGGTGCGTAGCGGTTCGGTCTCGACGCCGGACACCGCGAACTCGACCGCCGTGACGGGGTACTTGGCGAGGCGGAAAATGCGGTCGATGTTGCCGCCGACGGAGGCGATCTTCGCGGCGATCCGGGCGGTCGCCTCCGCCGTGAGCGGGTGACCGAGGACCGTGACCAGTGAGCGTCCGAGGCCGCGCGGGCGGTTGTCGCCGCGCCCGGAGATGATCTCCGCCTGCATCTTCATCGACTCCGCCCAGCTGTGGACGGTGGCCCGCAGATCTCCCTCGAGCCCGTGGAGCGGCGGGGTCACGAGCGCGCACAGCGTGAGCCGGCCACGGGTGACGACCTGCTCGATGTCGACCACGTCGACGGAGTAGGCGGCGAGGGTGTCGAACAGGCCGGCCGTGATGCCCGGCCGGTCCTTGCCGAAGATCTTGACGAGGAGGGTGGGGACGTCAGAGGTCGAGGTCTGCGATGCGCTCATGGTGTACCCACCGTATCCGGCACCCAGTGCCGCCCGCCGCCGCGGTCCGCCTAGCGGACACGGAACAGTGGGTGTCCAACGAATGGCGAAAGCTTTACGAGCCGGCCACGACTGCACCGGCGGCCTCGACCGCCCCGTCCGGTTCGGCTGCCGGGGTGCCTCGGGTGCCTCGGGTGGCGCACGTGTGTGGGGGGTCCGGTTTGGTCGGGGCCGGTATCTGGCTGTGCGGTCTGCCTTTGGCTGGTGGGAGTCGTAGGGGGCGGTGGCGCCTGATCGGGCCCGTTCGGCTGTCAGGGGCGCCTCGGGTGCCTCGGGTGGCCCTCGTGTGCCGGAGGGGTCTTTCGTCGGGGCCGGTGTATTCGGCTGAGCGTCTGCCTCCGGATGGAGGAAGCCTTGGGGTTGGTCAAGGCAGCCCTGACGGCTCCTCGGGCCGGCGGCTACTTCCGCCCCGGGAGCCTCGGCCGCGCGGACACTCGGCGGACATCTCAGAGCGGCCCCCGCACGTCGGACAGCTCGGTTCCGCCAGGGGGCGATGCGTCCGGCTCAGCGCCTCCCTTCGGCCGGCGGGCGGCTTACGCGGCGGTCACGACTGCACCGGCCGCTTCGGCCGCATCCACCGCACCGGCTCTCGGCGAGTGCCGCTCGCCCGCGCTGTGCCCGACGGCCCGGTTGCGTCGGGGGGGGCGGTGTATCCGGCCCTGCGGTCTCCCGCCGGCCGGCGGGAGTCGTCGAGGTCGATCCCGGCCGCATCGGCGGTCGCCGCGAGCGGCACGCGCGCCGGACGGCCCGTTTCGGCGCCGGCCGGCGCGTGCGGTTCAGCGGTCGTCCCTCGGCCTCCCCGGAGGAGGTGGTGGGGGCGGTGGGGGCGGGCCCTCGTTCGGACCGGGCTTCGGCCGGTTCCCGCGTCGGGGCCGCGGTGTCCGGGGCGGCGGGCTGCCCATCGGGCGGACCACCGTCGGTGCGCCATACATGTCGCTGTTGCCGGTAGCGGGCGGTGGTGAGCCGCCGGGGTCCTGGGCGTCGGCGGGCGGCCGTCCGCGACCGGGGGCACCCGGCGGACCCTGCCGGGCCCCGTCCTGCGGCCGCGCGTCCTCCGGCTCCCGCAGCTCGTCCGGCAGCTGCAGATACGGATTGGTGGTGGGGTTGGGCGCCCGGTACGGCGTACTGGGCGTGTACGGCCCCGACGCGCCCCCGGCTTCGGGCACGTACTGCTGATACCCGGCATCCCCGGCCGGCACCCCCGCGACCCCGCCGCTCAGCGCCAACGGCGCCGCCCGCCGCCCCGCCGCGCCGGTCGCCCACGCCAGCAGCGCCCCGGCAGCCCCCGCTCCCGCGCCCCACAGGGCGCCCAGCAGCAGCGCCATGCCGAGGTGCCCGTGCAGCTCGATCCCGGCGCCGAACGCATCGAAGCCCAGCACCGACAGCGAGGCGTCCACCGACACCTCCGTCAGCCACGCGAGCAGCGGCAACGTCAGCGCCGTCCCGACCCCCAGCCGCACCGCACAGAGCCCGGCGAACCCGAGGGCCCCCGGACCTCGTACGCCCGAAGGACCCGCAGCCGGCGAAGCCCCGGCCACCACCGGCGTCCGCACCGCGGCCAGTACCCCCGCCAGCAGCATCATCACGGCCGCCGCCACCCCCAGCAGCCACACCCGCCCGTCCAGGTCCGCCAGCCGCCCCAGCGTCACCGACCGGTCGGTCTTCGCCGTGAGCAGGCCGTCCAGCGGATGCGGCAGGAACCTGGTCAGTACGCCCGTCGCCCTGCCGTCGAACGGCACGAACAGGCCGATGGGGATGCCCAGCCAGGTGCCGTTGGGCGCGCCCAGCAGCGCGGCCCCGAAGATCCGCTTGGGATGGTCGTCGCCGATCGCCGCATACGCCCCCGCCGCGAGGCCCGCCGCCACCGCCACCAGCATCACCGTGACGATCGCCGACGCCGCCGGCCGTACGACCCGGTGCACGGCCTCCCAGCCGCGTGGCAGGGGAGTGCGGCGCGAGGCCAGCAGGGCGATCAGCAGGATGCCCGCCGACCAGCCGAGCCCGCCCAGCAGCGTGGGCGCCGTGTCGACGGTGAAGCCGACCGCCGCCTTCGCCTGGATGAGGTTGCCGATGTTGTCGGGCAGCAGCCCGCCGATGTTCCCGATGTCGCCGAGACCGGGGATGTCGACGCCGCCTCCGCCCCCGCCGCCTCCGCCGGGCAGCTTGTCGAGCCCCAGCGAGCCGCCGTCGATCGTGATGACGTCGTGCCCCGCCCAGGCCAGCCCGCCCAGCGTCGCCACGAACAGCGCGACCACCGCGCCCGCGCGCGCGAGGAGTTCGGCCGGTGCGATCACAACTCCCGCCGCCCGCAAGGACCGTAGGAAGAACCAGGAGAGCAGGAGTGCGCCGACCAGGCTCACCCCCAATGGCGTGATCGTGACGGCCGTATGCGCCTGAGCCCCTTTCAGGCCGAACGCGGAGACGTCCCCGGACGGTGTGACCGAACCACCCGCCCCAAGTGCCACCACCGCCGCGGTCATCGGCCCGAGCGAGCCCGACGCGTCAGCCTCCAGCAGATGCAGGCCGAGCGCCGCCGTGCCCGCCATCCCGATCAACGCCCAGCTCACAGAGGCGATCGCGGACAGCAGAACGTCCCCCCACGGCACCCTCGTGGCACTCCTGACGGACTCGGCACTCGACGACGTGCTCATGGACGCGCTCATGGCAGACCCCCCGATCCGCGTAGCGGCACGGTGGCCGCGCATGTCCCCCTCGCGTGGATTACCACTCTCCGGGGCGGTTTCAACCCCGTCAACGGAACCAGCCGATGCGTATGTGCGTGGTGGTTCGCAAGGCCCGACTTTCGGTCAGGGGGGCGAGCCTGAAATAGTTCCCGACGATGTTCGACATCCCTAGACTCCCTGTGTTGGGGGTAACTCGGGGGACTACTCAGTGGGGCATGGAGTGCCGGAACTCGTACTGGAATTGAATGGACGTACCTGGACGCTCGACCCGTCCAGGCCGTACACCCTCGGACGCGATCCGCAGGGGGACATCGTGCTCGACGACGCCAGAGTGTCCTGGCGTCACGCCACGATCAGCTGGGGCGGCCGCAGTTGGGTCATCGAGGACCAGGGCTCCACCAACGGCACGTTCGTGCAGGGGCAGCGGATCCATCACATGGAGATCGGCCCCGGCTCCGCGGTGCACCTCGGCAACGCGACCGACGGCCCGCTGGTCAACGTCACCGGCGCGGCGGCCGCCGTCGCGCAGCCCCAGCAGCAGCCGTACGCCGCCCAGGGCGCGGGCCCCGGCTGGGCCCAGCAGACACCGCCGCAGCAGCAGGCCCCGCAGCCCGGCTGGCAGCAGCCGCAGCAGGCCGCACCGCAGCAGGCAGCCGCGCCGATCCCGCAGCAGCAGGGCCCCGGTGGTGGCGCGGGGGCGCCGCCGGTCTACGGCGACCGCAGCCCCACCACGTTCCACCAGTTCTCCATCGGCCGCGTGATGCGCATCGGCCGTGCCCTGGAGAACGAGCTGGTCGTCTCCGACCTGCAGGTCTCCCGGAACCACGCCGAGTTCCACTCGACGCCCGACGGCCGCATGGAGATCCGCGACCTCGGCTCGCACAACGGCACCTACGTCAACGGCCAGCCGATCCCCAAGGGCGGCTCGGCGCTGCTCGGCCCGACCGACATCGTCGGCGTCGGCCACTCCACGTTCCGGATCGTCGGCGACCACCTCGAGGAGTTCGTCGACACCGGCGAGGTCTCCTTCTCGGCCCGCCACCTGACCGTCACGGTCGACGGCGGCAAGCAGATCCTCAAGGACGTCTCCTTCGGCGTCCCGGAGAAGTCCCTGATCGCGGTCATCGGCCCGTCCGGCTCGGGCAAGTCGACCCTGCTCAAGGCCCTGACCGGCTACCGCCCCGCCAACCAGGGCGACGTCCTCTACGACAACCGCAACCTGTACAAGCAGTTCGCCGAGCTGCGCCAGCGCATCGGTCTGGTCCCGCAGGACGACATCCTGCACAAGGAACTGACCGTCAAGAAGGCCCTCAAGTACGCGGCCAAGCTCCGCTTCCCGTCCGACACCACGGGCGCCGAGCGCGAGGCCCGCATAGACGAGGTGCTGCGCGAGCTGAAGCTGGACATCCACAAGGAGAAGAAGGTCACCTCCCTCTCCGGCGGCCAGCGCAAGCGCGTCTCGGTGGCCCTGGAGCTGCTCACCAAGCCGTCGCTGATCTTCCTGGACGAGCCGACCTCGGGCCTCGACCCGGGCATGGACCGCGACGTCATGCAGCTGCTGCGCGGCCTCGCCGACGACGGCCGTACGGTCCTCGTCGTCACCCACTCCGTGGCCGAGCTGGCGCTGTGCGACAAGCTCCTGGTGATGGCCCCGGGCGGCGCGGTCGCCTACTTCGGCCCGCCGGAGGAGGCGCTGAACTTCTTCGGCTACGACACCTGGGCCGACGTCTTCTCCGCCTTCGAGAACTACCGCGACTACGACTGGGCGGGGCGCTGGAAGGGCTCGCAGCACTACCAGATGTACGCCGCGGACATCGACGCCGTTGCACCACAGTCCGTACAGATGCCTCCGATGCAGGCGATGAAGCCGCCGAAGCCACAGGGCTGGATGAGCCAGTTCGGCACCCTGGTGCGCCGCTATGTCTCCGTCATCGCCTCCGACAAGGGCTTCCTCGCCCTGACGGTGATCCTCCCGCTCGTCCTCGGCTCGGTGAGCCTGCTCATCGACTCGGGCAAGGACCTGCTGGTCAACACGGAGATCAACCCGACGACCCAGCAGCCGGTCCCGAACGGCACGGCCACCACGGTCCTGCTGATCCTCGCGGTCGGCGCCTGCTTCGCCGGCGCCGCGAACTCCGTCCGTGAGCTGATCAAGGAACGGGTCATCTACGAGCGGGAGCGCGCGACCGGTCTGTCCCGCTCCGCGTACCTGATGTCCAAGGTCTTCGTGCTCGGCTTCATCACGGTGCTGCAGGGGCTGATGGTCGGCATGATCGGCTTCGCCAGCCGGACCATCCCGACGGAGGGCCTGGTTCTCAAGAATCTCCCGCTGCTCGAGCTCACCATCCCGATCATGGCCCTGGGCTTCACCTCGATGATGTTCGGCCTGATCATCTCCGCGCTGGTGAAGACATCCGAGAAGACCATGCCCCTGCTGGTCATGTTCGCGATCGTCCAGGTCGTCTTCACGGGCTGCCTCTTCGCCCTGAACGGCGCGATCGGCGTCAACCAGTTCTCGTACCTGATGCCGTCCCGCTGGGCCGTCGCCGCCGCGGGCGCCACGCTCGACTTCAACAGGATCAGCCCGCCCGGCAAGGGCAAGCCCAACGACCCACTCTGGGAGCACACCGTGGGCGCCTGGAGCATGGACATGATCGCCCTGATCGCGCTCGGTGTGATCTGCGCGTTCTTCGTGGCCCGCTTCCTGCGCCGCCACGAGCCGGAGGTCATGCGCAAGTAGTCGCAGTCCTACGACGCTCTCGCAGGGCGTTCTCGTACGGCGCGAAGGGCGGCACCCAGCAAGGGGTGCCGCCCTTCGGCGTTCACGTGCAGAGGTCCGCGCCGACCTCAGTACGCGCTGTTGACGTTGTCGATCGAGCCGTACTTGTCGGCCGCGTAGTTGGCGGCGGCGGTGATGTTGGCGACCGGGTCGTAGATGTTCCAGGACGTGCCGGCCACGTGGTAGGCGCTGAAGGTCGGCGGGATGACCTGCAGCAGGCCCTTCGACGGGATGCCGTTGATGGCGTTGATGTCCCAGTCGTTGATGGCGTTCGGGTTGCCCGAGGACTCCCGCATGATGTTGCGGTACAGGCCGTTGTAGCTGCCCGGTATGCCCTTGGACTGCATGATGTCGAGCGCGTTCTTGATCCAGCCGTCGAGGTTGTTCGCGTAGGTCTTGGCGACCGGCTTGATCGCGGCACGCTGGGCGGACCGGCTCGCGGCCTCCTTCGCCTTGCGCGCGGCCTCGGCCTTCTTCTTGGCGGCGGCCGCGGCGGCCGCCTTCTTCGCTGCGGCCTCGGCGGCGGCCTTCTTCTTGGCCTTGGCCTCAGCCTTGGCCTTGATGGCCTCGGCCTTCAGGCTGGCACCGGCGAGCTGGTCGGTGACGCTGGCCTTGACGTCCTTGATCTGGTCGGAGCCGTACTCCACCTTGGCCGTCGAGACGGTGGCCTCGTTCGTGGTCGTCTCGGCGTTGCTGGGCACCGCGGAGAACGCGAGAGCGGCGGCACCGAGGGTGGCGACACCGGCCATCGCGACCTTCTGGTGACGGGTCAGCGAGCGACTGAGACGGCGAATGTTGGTGTTCTTGAGCATGGCAGACGGACCTCTTCGAATAGCGCGGAGGTCGCTCTACGTCCGGCGGGGGACACGGGTCCTTCCCGCACAAACGCCGCGGGGGGAACCCGCGGCGCTGAGCGACGACAGCCATTCTTAGCGGCCGCAAAATGTTGTGGCAAAGGTGTGACGTACGATCCCCGGTAGTGGATCGGGTAAGGGCAAAAACGGACAGACTGGAACGTTCGCCCCGCTCATGAGGGGAGGGTCTGTCTCCTATCGTCCTTCGTAGGTGATCTGCGCCCTATGCGCGGGCTCACATCGTCGCCGCAACGGTCTCACCATGAGTTGCTTGAGCAATGCACTGCGTGAGGGGCCTCCTACGGGAGGATGAGGTGGACGTCCCCGAACTCGTGCCACAGGTAGAGCCCGCGCAGCGCCTCCTCGTAGCTGCGGTCGATCGCGGCCCGCCCGGCGATCGCCTCCAGCATCAGCAGATGCGAGGCCTCCGGCTCGTGCAGCCCGGTCAGCAGCCCGTCCACCACCCGCACCCCGCGTTCCGGGGCGACCACGAGATCCGTCCACCCTTCACGCGCGCGTACGACGCCGTCCGGCCCCGCCGCCGACTCAACGGCCCGCACGGCCGTCGTCCCGACCGCGACCACCCGTCCGTCGCCCGCCTGGACGGCATTGATCAGCCGCGCCGAAGCCTCCGGCACCGAGAACCGCTCCGGATACGGCGGCTCGTGCGCCTCCGCCGAGGCCACCCCCGTGTGCAGAGTGATCGGTGCGAACTGCACACCCCGGCTCACCAGCTCCGCCACCAGCCGCGCCGTGAAGGGCCGCGCCGCACTCGGCATCTCCGCACTGCCCGTCCCGTCGGCGGACGGCAGCGCGAACACCGTCTGGTACACCGACAGCGGCTGGTCCCGCTCCGTATAGGAGTAGCGAATGGGCCGCCCGTGCTCCCGCAGCAGCCCGAGCACCCCTGCCCCCGACACCCGCGCCCACCACAACCGGTCGCCGCGCGCGCTCAGTGGCTCCTCCAGGACCAGCCGCACGCCGCCGGGCAGCCGCACCTCCAAGCCCGCGGGTCCTCCCGCACGCGCGCGCGTGGCGCCCTTCCCGTCCGGATCCCGCAGCTCGACCGCCCACCGCCCGTCGTCCCCGCGCGTGGAGAAGTGCACCACCACGCGCGCGTGCCCGACCCGCCCGTCCACGGCGGCGGCCAGCGTGGGCGAGGTGTTCACGACAAGCAGGTCCCCGGCCCGCAGCAGCCGCGGCAGCTCCACGAACGCATGGTGCGACACCTCGCAGCCGCGCGACACGAGCAGCCGTACGGCATCCCGGTCGAGCCCCGCCCCGCGCTGCTCGACAGGGACCCGGGCCGAGAGTTCCTCCGGTACGTGCACCGCCACCGTCATCGCTGCCCCTCCAGCAGCGCCGGAGCCGCATACCGGCCGCTCACCGGCCGCTCGTCCAGCAGCCGCAGGAACGCCGGCACCACACTCGCCGGTGCCGGCCGCGGATCACCGTCGTCCGGTACGGCCGCCGCATACAGGTCCGTGGCCATGTCCCCGGGGTCGACCGCCCAGACCCGCAGCGCGGGCTCCTCCTCGGCGAGCACCGCCGCGAGATGGTCGAGGGCCGCCTTCGAGGCGCCGTACCCACCCCACGTCTCATAGGCCTCGGCGGCCGCGTCCGAGCTGACCGCGATCACCGTGCCGGCCTCGGACGCCCGCAGCAGCGGCAGCGCCTCCTGGACCAGGCCCAGCGCGGCCACCACGTTCACCTCCAGCGCCTGCCCGAACCCCTCAAGAGACAGCTCCTCCAGCCGTACGAGCGGCTCGGCGCCCAGCGCGCTCGCGTTGTTCACCAGCAGATCGATGCCGCCCAGCTTCCCCGCGGCCGCCACCAGCTCGGCCCGGTGGCCGACGTCCGTGACGTCCCCGGGGACGGCGCTCACGCGCGTGCCGTACGCGGACACGGCCGCCGCCGCCTCGGTGAGAACCCTCTCCGTCCTTGCGTCGAGCACCAGATCCCAGCCGCGCGCGGCCAGGGCCTCGGCCAGCGCCCGCCCCAGCCCCTTCGAAGCCCCCGTGATGATCGCTACCGGCATGACACGTCCCCTCGTCTCGCCCGCCCGTCGATCGGCGGTGACCTCAACGTAGGAACCGCGCCGCCCGCCCCGCCTCGGACGCGGGCCGCAACAAGCCGGGGCCCTTCGGACTAAGCCGCCCGTCCGGGACCCCGGACCTAGTCCGCCCGGCCTAGGCCCACCGGCGCAGGCCGCGCCGTCACAGGTCCGATCCGCGTTGTCACACCCCGCCGGTACCTTGAGGGCATGAGTCACGGCCCCCGGTCCGGCCTCACCGCGGTGAGTTCCGCGCTGCTGGCCATGAGCAGGCATCTCGAGGTGCGCGACGTCCTCAAGACGATCGTCGCCTCGGCCCGCGAACTGCTCGACGCGCAGTACGCCGCCCTCGGCGTCCCCGACGATCACGGCGGCTTCGCCCAGTTCGTGGTCGACGGCGTGAGCGACGCGCAGTGGAAGGCCATCGGCCCGCTCCCGCGCCAGCACGGCATCCTCGCCGCGATGCTGCAGGAAGCGAAGATCGAGCGCCTCGCCGACGTCCGCAAGGACCCCCGCTTCGAGGGCTGGCCATCCGCCCACCCCGACATGTCCGACTTCCTGGGACTGCCCATCAGGGACGGCGACGAGGTCATCGGCGCGCTGTTCCTCGCGAACAAGCTGCGCCCTGTGGGGGGAAACCCCCCACACCCCCCGTGCCCGAAACCGGAAGGCAGCTGCGGCTTCACCGAGGAGGACGAGGACCTGCTCGCCATCCTCGCCCAGCACGCCGCGATCGCCCTCACCAACGCCCGCCTGTACGAGCGCAGCCGCGAGCTGACCATCGCCGAGGAGCGCTCCCGCCTCGCCCACGAGCTGCACGACGCGGTCAGCCAGAAGCTCTTCTCCCTGCGCCTGACCGCCCAGGCCGCCGCCGCCCTCGTCGACCGCGACCCGTCCCGCGCCAAGGGCGAGGCGCAGCAGGTGGCCGTGCTCGCCGCCGAGGCCGCCGACGAACTGCGCGCCGCCGTCGTGGAGCTGCGCCCCGCGGCCCTCGACGAGGACGGCCTGGTCGCCACCCTGCGCACCCAGATCCAGGTCCTCGACCGCGCCCACAGCGCGCGCGTGACCTTCGACAGCCGCGGCGTGCGCGCCCTGCCCGCCGCCCAGGAGGAGGCCGTCCTGCGCGTCGCCCAGGAGGCCCTGCACAACGCCCTGCGGCACTCCGGGGCGCGGCACGTGGACGTGACCCTGACCCGGCGCGACAGCGGGACGGCCCTTCGCGTCACGGACGACGGCAGCGGCTTCGACCCGAAGTCGATACGCCGCGCGGGACGCCATCTGGGCCTGGTGTCCATGCGTGACCGCGCAAGCGGGGTCGGCGGCGTGCTGACCGTGGAATCGGCGCCCGGAAAGGGCACCACGATCGAGATGGAGGTCCCCGGTGGCTGACGCAATCAAGGTGCTGCTCGTCGACGACCACCAGGTGGTCCGCCGTGGCCTGCGCACGTTCCTCGAGGTGCAGGACGACATCGAGGTCGTGGGGGAGGCGGCCGACGGCGCCGAAGGAGTCGCCCGCGCCGAGGAACTGCAGCCCGACGTGGTGCTGATGGACGTCAAGATGCCCGGCATGGACGGCGTCGACGCGCTGCGCAGGCTCCGCGAGCTGAACAACCCCGCGCGCGTGCTGATCGTCACCAGCTTCACGGAACAGCGCACGGTGGTCCCGGCCCTGCGCGCGGGGGCCGCCGGATACGTCTACAAGGACGTGGACCCGGACGCCCTGGCCGGCGCCATCCGCTCCGTCCACGCCGGGCACATCCTGCTCCAGCCCGAGGTCGCCGGCGCCCTGCTGTCCCAGGAGGAGGCCAACTCGGGCCAGGGGCGGGGCGGTTCGCTCACGGAACGGGAGCGCGAGGTGCTGGGCCTGATAGCGGACGGCCGCTCGAACCGCGAGATCGCGCGCGCCCTCGTCCTGTCCGAGAAGACCGTGAAGACCCACGTCTCGAACATCCTGATGAAGCTCGACCTGGCGGACCGCACCCAGGCGGCGCTGTGGGCCGTCCGCCACGGCGTGACCGGCTGAAACACGCCGCGCGCCGGGACGCCGCGGCAATACGGAGGGTTCCCTTCCGGGCTGAGATTCATACCGTCGTGGGAATGTCCCCCAGATGGCGCATCCTCCGTGGATCTCCGCCGTTCTTCAGTGCGTGCTGCGGCGATTGCCGTGGCAACCACTAGGGAGGGCTTGGAAAGTGAAGAACCTGAAGAAGGCAGCGGCCGTGACGATGGTGACCGGCGGTCTGCTCGCCGCTGGAGCCGGCATGGCCTCCGCCACCGGCGGCGCGCACGCCGACGGGACGGCCGTGGGCTCGCCCGGCATCGTCTCGGGCAACGTGGTCCAGGCCCCGGTGCACGTCCCGGTGAACGTCTCGGGCAACAGCGTGAACGTCGTCGGCGTGCTGAACCCCGCCTTCGGCAACCTGGCCGTCAACCACTGACGCAGCCCACACGGCATGCACTGCCTCCGGCCTCCCGGGCATCCCGGGAGGCCGGTCTTTTGTGACGGTAGTTGCTCTTTACGGCTTTTCGAGGGCAGTCGCCTTGCAGCGCCGGTCGGGGTTTGTCTTTCAGCCCGTCCGGCGTTTGAGGACGAGGCCGTTCAGGCCGAAACGGGGGCCTGGGGGCAGAGCCCCCAGACGCGACGACAACCGCCGGCCACCAAAACGCCGACGTTCACCGCACCCCCCGCTCCCGCTCCTCCACAACGGAGTTGTACGCGGCGACCTGCGCCCGCCGAGCCGTCCGCTCCACCGGCCGCAGAGCCTCGGCCCGCGCCCCCATCTCGCCGGCACTCACCGCACCCCCCTGCCCGTTGCCGTAGGCGAGGGAAATCAGCAGCCCCACCCGCTGAGCCAGCTCCAGCACCCGCACCGCCCGCGGCGGATAACCCGGCGCCAGCACCTCCCGCCCCCGCTCGGCCCGCGCCCGGTACGCATCGATCGCCGCCTCCGCCACCGGCCCCGACCCGGCGACGTCCAGCCGCGACAGAACCTCCGTCGCCTCCCGCAACGCCTCCGCCAGCTCCCGCTCGGCCTCGCCCAGCGAGGGCACATCCGCGGGCGGAGCCTCCCGCACCGGCAGGCAGCGCCACACGACCTCCACGTGCACATCGCCGTCGGGCCCGGCCTCGTACACCTCCGGCACCAACCCGAACGCGGCGCCATGACAGACCACCGCCTCCTCGGCGTCCATCGCCCGCGCATTGAACTCCGGCGGCCCGCTCAGCCCCAGCGGATGCCCCGGCGCGGGCAGCGCGACCCGCAATCCCGTGGCGCCGAGCGCCCGCAGCCGGCCCAGCGCCAGCGTGAGCCCGACGGGCGCCGACTCGCCGGGCAGCCCCTCCATGCGATGCACGGCATCGTCCCCGACGATCGACAGCACAGCGTCGTCCGGCGAGACAAGTCCGGCCAAAAGGGCGTTTCCCCAAGCGGCAAAGCGTCCTGAACGCGGTTCCGAGAGCATGCCTCCACCCTAAGGACCGGACCGATGGAATGGGCCGGGCGGCCGGTGGCGTAGATTTCATCGAGGGCTGCGCCCGAAAGCGCGCACGCGACAGCCGAGACGCCGAGACCGGTCACACTGCAAGGGGAGACAACGCGCTCATGAGCGATGTTCTGGAGCTTCAGGACGTATCCGTGGTCCGGGAGGGCCGGGCTCTGGTGGACCAGGTCTCCTGGTCGGTCAAGGAAGGCGAGCGCTGGGTCATCCTCGGCCCCAACGGCGCCGGCAAGACGACCCTTCTGAACGTCGCCTCCAGCTACCTCTTCCCCAGCAACGGCACCGCCACCATCCTCGGCGAGACCCTCGGCAAGGTCGACGTCTTCGAGCTGCGCCCCCGCATCGGCATGGCCGGCATCGCCATGGCCGACAAGCTCCCCAAGCGCCAGACCGTCCTGCAGACCGTCCTGACCGCCGCCTACGGCATGACCGCCGGCTGGCACGAGGACTACGAGGACATCGACGAGCAGCGCGCCCGCGCCTTCCTCGACCGCCTCGGCATGACCGAGTACGCGGACCGCAAGTTCGGCACCCTCTCCGAGGGCGAGCGCAAGCGCACCCTCATCGCCCGCGCGCTGATGACCGACCCCGAGCTCCTCCTCCTCGACGAGCCCGCAGCCGGCCTCGACCTCGGCGGCCGCGAGGACCTGGTCCGCCGCCTCGGCCGCCTCGCCCGCGACCCGATCGCCCCCTCGATGATCATGGTCACCCACCATGTCGAGGAGATCGCCCCCGGTTTCACCCACGTCCTGATGATCCGCCAGGGCAAGGTCCTCGCCGCCGGACCGCTGGAGCTCGAACTCACCTCCCGCAACCTTTCCCTCTGCTTCGGCCTCCCGCTCGTCGTCGAACAGGTCGGCGACCGCTGGACCGCTCAGGGCCTGCCGCTGTCCTGACGGTGTGAAGCCCGCGCGAAAACACGGGTAAGAAGCCCGTCCCAGCCACATCGCGCCCTGTCGGAGGCAGGACCCGCGGTCCTACCATGACCATGTGAACGACATCGACGCATGGGTGTGGTGGCTCGTCGGCGCGGCTGCGCTCGGAATCCCGCTCGTGGTGACCGCGATGCCGGAGTTCGGCATGCTCGCCGTGGGCGCCGTGGCCGCCGCCGTCATGGCCGGAGTGGGCTTCGGTTCAGTGGCCCAGGTGCTCGCCTTCGTCGTCGTCTCGGTCGCCCTCATTGCCGTCGTACGTCCCATCGCGGTCCGGCACAGCGCGCAGCGCCCCCAACTCGCCACGGGAGTCGAGGCGTTGAAGGGCAGGCAGGCCGTCGTGCTCGAGCGCGTCGACGGCTCCGGAGGGCGGATCAAGCTGGCCGGCGAGGTCTGGTCGGCGCGCTCGCTCGACGCCGGCAGCGCCTACGAAGTGGGGCAGGAAGTGGATGTCGTGGAGATCGAAGGAGCCACCGCGATCGTCATCTGACCTCGTAGGACTCAACTGAACCGAACAGCCCACGAGTTGTGCGACGGTCTGACAGACTCGACCAGCAAGATCTTCAACAACCATAAGATCTTCCGAAAGCGCCGAGGCGGAGAAGGGTACGGGGAACGACGATGGAACCGGTCATCATCGTCCTGATCATTCTGGTGGTGTTGGTCTTCATCGCCCTGATCAGGACAATCCAAGTCATCCCACAGGCCAGCGCCGCCATCGTCGAGCGCTTCGGCCGCTACACGCGGACACTCAACGCGGGCCTCAACATCGTGGTCCCGTTCATCGACACGATCCGCAACCGCATCGACCTCCGCGAGCAGGTCGTGCCGTTCCCGCCGCAACCGGTGATCACCCAGGACAACCTGGTCGTCAACATCGACACGGTCATCTACTACCAGGTGACCGACGCCCGGGCCGCGACGTACGAAGTCGCCAGCTACATCCAGGCGATCGAGCAGCTCACCGTCACCACGCTCCGCAACATCATCGGTGGCATGGACCTCGAGCGGACCCTGACATCCCGTGAGGAGATCAACGCGGCCCTGCGCGGCGTCCTCGACGAGGCCACCGGCAAGTGGGGCATCCGCGTCAACCGCGTCGAGCTCAAGGCCATCGAACCGCCCACCTCCATCCAGGACTCGATGGAGAAGCAGATGCGCGCCGACCGTGACAAGCGCGCCGCGATCCTCACCGCCGAAGGTACGCGCCAGGCCGCCATCCTCACCGCCGAAGGTGAGAAGCAGTCCCAGATCCTGCGCGCCGAGGGTGAGGCCAAGGCCGCCGCCCTGCGCGCCGAGGGCGAAGCCCAGGCGATCCGCACGGTCTTCGAGTCCATCCACGCCGGCGACCCCGACCAGAAGCTCCTCAGCTACCAGTACCTCCAGATGCTCCCGAAGATCGCCGAGGGCGACGCCAACAAGCTCTGGATCGTCCCCAGCGAGATCGGCGACGCCCTCAAGGGCCTCTCCGGGGCAATGGGCAACTTCGGCCCGTTCGGCGGCAATTCAGGCGGCGGCTCGGAGAAGGCCCCGGAACGCCGAGAGAAGCCGTCGATCGACTGACGCGTCCTGTACGACACCGGGGCTCACCTCCGTCCGAGGTGAGCCCCAAGTTCTGCGTACGGTCTAGGCGGCAGGCTGGGCCAGCCAGTCCGGCAACGCCTCGAACTCGTCACTGCCCAGCGTCAGCAGCATCGCGTCCTGCGGCGTCGGCTCGAACGGCTGCCGCAGCAACGGCATACCCGCCTGCTCCGGAGTCCGGTCCGCCTTGCGGTGGTTGTCCTCCGCGCACGAGGCCACCGTATTCAGCCACGAGTCCTGACCACCCTGCGCCCGCGGCACCACATGGTCCACAGTGGTCGCCCGGCGGCCGCAGTACGCGCACCGGTGCCGGTCCCTGACCAGCACACCCCGCCTCGACCACGGAGCTTGTCTTCGGAACGGCACCCTTACGTACCGGCACAGCCGGATCACCCGGGGCACGGGTATGTCGACCGCGGCTCCACGCATGCGCAGCTCGGGGTGGGCCTGCTCGACAACGGCCTTGTCCTGCAGCACCAGAACGACGGCTCGATTCAAAGTCACCGTCGACAGCGGCTCAAAGCTCGCGTTCAGCACCAGCGTGTCCCGCATCCAGCCCACCTCCCATGCGCACCGGCCCACCCCCTGGCGGGCTTGGATCAACTCTGGCCGGGCACGCCGAGATGGACAACGCAATAAAAACTGCCCGCCCCTGATCAATTCCAAGACCAGAGGCGGGCAAACGTTCCATGAACGTCAGTCTTCGGCGGGTACCTCGTACTCACCGATCAGCTGGGCACGCGCGATCGCGTGGAACCGCAGATTGAAACCGATGACGGCGGGAGAGGCATCGGAATCCGGGCCCAACTTCTCCTGATCCACGGCGTACACCGTGAACACATACCGGTGCGGCCCGTCCCCGGGCGGCGGAGCAGCCCCGCCGAAGTCCTTGCTGCCGTAGTCGTTGCGCACCTGCACGGCACCCTCGGGCAGCCCCTCGAACTTGCCGCTGCCCGCACCCGCCGGCAGCTCGGTCACCGAGGCCGGGATGTCGAACACGGTCCAGTGCCAGAACCCGCTGCCCGTAGGGGCGTCCGGGTCGTAGCAGGTCACGGCGAAGCTCTTGGTCTCGGCAGGGAAGCCCTCCCACCGCAGCTGCGGCGAGGTGTTGTCGGCCGCGTAGACCTGAGCGTCCTTGAGCGTGGCGCCCTCCTGGACATCCTCGCTCGTGACCGTGAACGACGGCACGGGCGGATGGAAGTCATGGGGGAGCGGCCGCCGCTTGAGCTCGGTCACCTCGGTACCTCCTGATCGATGACGGAATCAGCAGTTCCGAGCCTAGAACCAGTTGCGCTTGCTGCCGACCTCGGACAGCCACTGGTTGAGGTACGCCGCCCAGTCGGTCCCGTGGAAGTCGTGCAGACCCACCTGGAACGACCGGAACGTGTCACTGCCCTCGCTGAACAGACCGGGCTTCTTGTCCATCTCCAGGATGACGTCCATGGCGTGCTCGTCGGCCACAAAGCTCAACTCGACCTGGTTCAGCCCGCGGTACTGGGACGGCGGGAAGAACTCGATCTCCTGGTAGAACGGCAGCTTCTGGCGCGTCCCCCGGATGTGTCCGCGCTCCATGTCCGCGTTCTTGAAGCGGAAGCCCAGCTGGATGAACGCGTCCAGGATCGCCTTCTGTGCCGGCAGCGGGTGCACATTGATCGGGTCCAGGTCACCGGAGTCGATGGCCCGCGCGATCGCCAGCTCCGTGGTCACCCCGATGTTCATCCCGCGCAGCGCCTGCCCGTCGATCATCGTGACCGGCGTCTCCCACGGGATCTCGAGCCCGAACGGCACCGCGTGCACGGCCCCGGCCTGCAGCTCGAAGGCGCCACCGAGCTGCACCTTGGTGAACTCGATGTTCTGCTTGTACTCCTCGTCGCCGCTCTCGACCTCGACCTTGGCCTGCAGCCCCACGGACAGGCCCTCGATCTCCTGGTTCACGGACCCGCCCTGGATCCGGACCTCACCCTGGACGACGCCGCCCGGAACGACGTTGACCTCGGTCAGCACCGTCTCGACCGAAGCCCCGCCGGCACCCAGGCTCGCGAGCAGCTTCTTGAACGCCATGTCTCTCCCTATACGTGTGGACCCTTGATCCCTACAAACGCGATCCGGGTACGGCCGGTTCCGCCCCACACCCTGGCAAGGAGAGGGAACCTTGACCACCCCTTGGTCTCCACCCGTCTGGACTAGGCTCGTGCTCCATGATCGCGCCACCGGACCGTACGCCACTCCCCAGGGAGTTCTTCGATCGCCCCGTCCTGGAAGTCGCCCCCGACCTCCTGGGCCGCGTCCTCGTGCGTACGACACCGGACGGTCCGATCGCCGTGCGCCTCACAGAGGTCGAGGCCTACGACGGCCCGAACGACCCCGGCTCCCACGCCTATCGCGGCCGCACGGCCCGAAACGGCGTGATGTTCGGTCCGCCCGGGCACGTATACGTCTACTTCACCTACGGCATGTGGTTCTGCATGAACCTGGTGTGCGGCCCCGAAGGAAAGGCGAGCGCGGTCCTGCTCCGGGCCGGCGAGGTCGTCGAGGGCGCCGAGCTCGCCCGTAAACGTCGACTCTCGGCCCGAAACGACAAGGAACTGGCCAAAGGGCCCGCACGCCTGGCCACAGCGCTGGACGTGGCCCGCGATCTTGACGGCACGGACGCGTGCGCCCTGGGCGACACCCCCTTGCGGATCCTGACGGGCACCGCCGTCGCCCTCGACCAGGTACGCAACGGTCCACGCACCGGCGTGGCAGGTGACGGGGGCGTGCATCCGTGGCGCTTCTGGATCGCCGACGACCCGACGGTGAGCCCTTATAGGGCCCACGTCCCGCGGCGCCGCTCAAGTTGACGCACCCCTGGAAGGTGCGTAATGTAGCCCGAGCCGCTGAACCGGGTACGGCAATCGCCAGCAGCCGGAAGCGACCAAACCACTACCTACGATCACCCCTCGACGGGGTCGAATTCGGCGTGCCCGCATGCCCGAATTCGGACTCGCGGAACTCGATTATGAGTTTGCCGGGGGAATCGGTTAACGTAGTGAATGTCGAAAGGCCCCGCCGACAGGGAATCAGGCCCGAAAGGATCTGATAGAGTCGGAAACGCAAGACCGAAGGGAAACTGCCCGGAGGAAAGCCCGAGAGGGTGAGTACAAAGGAAGCGTCCGTTCCTTGAGAACTCAACAGCGTGCCAAAAATCAACGCCAGATATGTTGATACCCCGTTCTCGGCCGTCATGGCCGGGGCGAGGTTCCTTTGAAAAAAACACAGCGAGGACGCTGTGAACGGCCGGGCTTATTCCGCCTGGCTGTTCCGCTCTCGTGATGTGTGCACCCGATTACGGGTAAACATTCACGGAGAGTTTGATCCTGGCTCAGGACGAACGCTGGCGGCGTGCTTAACACATGCAAGTCGAACGATGAAGCCCTTCGGGGTGGATTAGTGGCGAACGGGTGAGTAACACGTGGGCAATCTGCCCTTCACTCTGGGACAAGCCCTGGAAACGGGGTCTAATACCGGATATGAGCCTGGGAGGCATCTCCCGGGTTGTAAAGCTCCGGCGGTGAAGGATGAGCCCGCGGCCTATCAGCTTGTTGGTGAGGTAACGGCTCACCAAGGCGACGACGGGTAGCCGGCCTGAGAGGGCGACCGGCCACACTGGGACTGAGACACGGCCCAGACTCCTACGGGAGGCAGCAGTGGGGAATATTGCACAATGGGCGAAAGCCTGATGCAGCGACGCCGCGTGAGGGATGACGGCCTTCGGGTTGTAAACCTCTTTCAGCAGGGAAGAAGCGCAAGTGACGGTACCTGCAGAAGAAGCGCCGGCTAACTACGTGCCAGCAGCCGCGGTAATACGTAGGGCGCAAGCGTTGTCCGGAATTATTGGGCGTAAAGAGCTCGTAGGCGGCTTGTCACGTCGGGTGTGAAAGCCCGGGGCTTAACCCCGGGTCTGCATTCGATACGGGCAGGCTAGAGTGTGGTAGGGGAGATCGGAATTCCTGGTGTAGCGGTGAAATGCGCAGATATCAGGAGGAACACCGGTGGCGAAGGCGGATCTCTGGGCCATTACTGACGCTGAGGAGCGAAAGCGTGGGGAGCGAACAGGATTAGATACCCTGGTAGTCCACGCCGTAAACGGTGGGAACTAGGTGTTGGCGACATTCCACGTCGTCGGTGCCGCAGCTAACGCATTAAGTTCCCCGCCTGGGGAGTACGGCCGCAAGGCTAAAACTCAAAGGAATTGACGGGGGCCCGCACAAGCAGCGGAGCATGTGGCTTAATTCGACGCAACGCGAAGAACCTTACCAAGGCTTGACATACACCGGAAACATCCAGAGATGGGTGCCCCCTTGTGGTCGGTGTACAGGTGGTGCATGGCTGTCGTCAGCTCGTGTCGTGAGATGTTGGGTTAAGTCCCGCAACGAGCGCAACCCTTGTCCCGTGTTGCCAGCATGCCCTTCGGGGTGATGGGGACTCACGGGAGACCGCCGGGGTCAACTCGGAGGAAGGTGGGGACGACGTCAAGTCATCATGCCCCTTATGTCTTGGGCTGCACACGTGCTACAATGGCCGGTACAATGAGCTGCGATACCGTGAGGTGGAGCGAATCTCAAAAAGCCGGTCTCAGTTCGGATTGGGGTCTGCAACTCGACCCCATGAAGTCGGAGTTGCTAGTAATCGCAGATCAGCAGTGCTGCGGTGAATACGTTCCCGGGCCTTGTACACACCGCCCGTCACGTCACGAAAGTCGGTAACACCCGAAGCCGGTGGCCCAACCCCTTGTGGGAGGGAGCTGTCGAAGGTGGGACTGGCGATTGGGACGAAGTCGTAACAAGGTAGCCGTACCGGAAGGTGCGGCTGGATCACCTCCTTTCTAAGGAGCATCTAGGCCGCCGGGCATGTCCTGGTGGTCCAGGGCCATTACGTCGGCAAACGTCCGACGGTGGTTGCTCATGGGTGGAACGTTGATTATTCGGCACTTTCAGTCATCTCGGGCTGCCAGTACTGCTCTTCGGAGCGTGGAACGCTGATCACGAGTGGCGGGAGTGCCGGGCACGCTGTTGGGTGTCTGAGGGAATGAACCCCCTCGATGCCGGCCCCAGTGAACTCCAGCTTTTGGTTGGGGGTGATGGGTGGCTGGTCGTTGTTTGAGAACTGCACAGTGGACGCGAGCATCTGTGGCCAAGTTTTTAAGGGCGCACGGTGGATGCCTTGGCACCAGGAACCGATGAAGGACGTGGGAGGCCACGATAGGCCCCGGGGAGTCGTCAACCAGGCTTTGATCCGGGGGTGTCCGAATGGGGAAACCCGGCAGTCGTCATGGGCTGTCACCCTTGCCTGAACACATAGGGCAAGTGGAGGGAACGCGGGGAAGTGAAACATCTCAGTACCCGCAGGAAGAGAAAACAACCGTGATTCCGGGAGTAGTGGCGAGCGAAACCGGATGAGGCCAAACCTACGACGTGTGAGACCCGGCAGGGGTTGCGTCGTGGGGGTTGTGGGATCTCTCTTCTGTCGTCTGCCGGCGACAGGACGAGTCAGAAACCGTTGATGTAGGCGAAGGACATGCGAAAGGTCCGGCGTAGAGGGTAAGACCCCCGTAGTCGAAACGTCAGCGGCTCGTTGGAGAGACACCCAAGTAGCACGGGGCCCGAGAAATCCCGTGTGAATCTGGCGGGACCACCCGCTAAGCCTAAATATTCCCTGGTGACCGATAGCGGATAGTACCGTGAGGGAATGGTGAAAAGTACCGCGGGAGCGGAGTGAAATAGTACCTGAAACCGTGTGCCTACAAGCCGTGGGAGCGTCGGACATCAAGCTTGCTTGGTGTCTCGTGACTGCGTGCCTTTTGAAGAATGAGCCTGCGAGTTTGCGGTGTGTTGCGAGGTTAACCCGGGTGGGGTAGCCGTAGCGAAAGCGAGTCCGAATAGGGCGTTTTAGTAGCACGCTCAAGACCCGAAGCGGAGTGATCTAGCCATGGGCAGGTTGAAGCGGAGGTAAGACTTCGTGGAGGACCGAACCCACCAGGGTTGAAAACCTGGGGGATGACCTGTGGTTAGGGGTGAAAGGCCAATCAAACTCCGTGATAGCTGGTTCTCCCCGAAATGCATTTAGGTGCAGCGTCGTGTGTTTCTTGCCGGAGGTAGAGCACTGGATAGGCGATGGGCCCTACCGGGTTACTGACCTTAGCCAAACTCCGAATGCCGGTAAGTGAGAGCGCGGCAGTGAGACTGTGGGGGATAAGCTCCATGGTCGAGAGGGAAACAGCCCAGAGCATCGACTAAGGCCCCTAAGCGTACGCTAAGTGGGAAAGGATGTGGAGTCGCACAGACAACCAGGAGGTTGGCTTAGAAGCAGCCACCCTTGAAAGAGTGCGTAATAGCTCACTGGTCTAGTGATTCCGCGCCGACAATGTAGCGGGGCTCAAGCGTACCGCCGAAGTCGTGTCATTGCAGTAATACTCCCAACGGAGGCTGTGATGGGTAGGGGAGCGTCGTGTGCCGGGTGAAGCAGCGCCGGAAGGCAGTTGTGGACGGTTCACGAGTGAGAATGCAGGCATGAGTAGCGATTCACACGTGAGAAACGTGTGCGCCGATTGACTAAGGGTTCCTGGGTCAAGCTGATCTGCCCAGGGTAAGTCGGGACCTAAGGCGAGGCCGACAGGCGTAGTCGATGGATAACCGGTTGATATTCCGGTACCCGCTGTGAAGCGTCAAACATCGAACCAGGCGATGCTAAGTCCGTGAAGCCGCCCCGGAGCCTTCGGGCAAAGGGGAGTGGTGGAGCCGACGGACCAGACCTGTAGTAGGTGAGTGATGGGGTGACGCAGGAAGGTAGTCCAGCCCGGGCGGTGGTTGTCCCGGGGTAAGGGTGTAGCCCGAGTGGTAGGCAAATCCGCCACTCATATGGGGTGAGACCTGATGCCGAGCCGATTGTGGTGAAGTGGATGATCCTATGCTGTCGAGAAAAGCCTCTAGCGAGTTTCATGGCGGCCCGTACCCTAAACCGACTCAGGTGGTCAGGTAGAGAATACCGAGGCGTTCGGGTGAACTATGGTTAAGGAACTCGGCAAAATGCCCCCGTAACTTCGGGAGAAGGGGGGCCACACCTGGTGATGGGCTTTACGTCCTGAGCTGGGGGTGGCCGCAGAGACCAGCGAGAAGCGACTGTTTACTAAAAACACAGGTCCGTGCGAAGCCGTAAGGCGATGTATACGGACTGACGCCTGCCCGGTGCTGGAACGTTAAGGGGACCGGTTAGCTCCATTTCGGTGGGGCGAAGCTGAGAACTTAAGCGCCAGTAAACGGCGGTGGTAACTATAACCATCCTAAGGTAGCGAAATTCCTTGTCGGGTAAGTTCCGACCTGCACGAATGGCGTAACGACTTCTCGACTGTCTCAACCATAGGCCCGGTGAAATTGCACTACGAGTAAAGATGCTCGTTTCGCGCAGCAGGACGGAAAGACCCCGGGACCTTTACTACAGTTTGATATTGGTGTTCGGTTCGGCTTGTGTAGGATAGCTGGGAGACTGTGAAGCTTGGACGCCAGTTCAGGTGGAGTCGTCGTTGAAATACCAGTCTGGTCGTGCTGGATGTCTAACCTGGGTCCGTGATCCGGATCAGGGACAGTGTCTGATGGGTAGTTTAACTGGGGCGGTTGCCTCCTAAAGAGTAACGGAGGCGCCCAAAGGTTCCCTCAGCCTGGTTGGCAATCAGGTGTTGAGTGTAAGTGCACAAGGGAGCTTGACTGTGAGACCGACGGGTCGAGCAGGGACGAAAGTCGGGACTAGTGATCCGGCGGTGGCTTGTGGAAGCGCCGTCGCTCAACGGATAAAAGGTACCCCGGGGATAACAGGCTGATCTTCCCCAAGAGTCCATATCGACGGGATGGTTTGGCACCTCGATGTCGGCTCGTCGCATCCTGGGGCTGGAGTCGGTCCCAAGGGTTGGGCTGTTCGCCCATTAAAGCGGTACGCGAGCTGGGTTTAGAACGTCGTGAGACAGTTCGGTCCCTATCCGCTGTGCGCGCAGGAGTCTTGAGAAGGGCTGTCCCTAGTACGAGAGGACCGGGACGGACGAACCTCTGGTGTGCCAGTTGTCCTGCCAAGGGCATGGCTGGTTGGCTACGTTCGGGAGGGATAACCGCTGAAAGCATCTAAGCGGGAAGCCTGCTTCGAGATGAGGACTCCCACCCACTTGATGGGGTAAGGCTCCCAGTAGACGACTGGGTTGATAGGCCGGATCTGGAAGCACCGCAAGGTGTGGAGGTGACCGGTACTAATAGGCCGAGGGCTTGTCCTCAGTTGCTCGCGTCCACTGTGTTAGTTCTGAGGCAACGACCGTTGCCGGCTTTGAGCAGAACGCATAACAGAAAAGTGTGCTTGTTCGCTCGAAACCATTAGGGTTTCGGTGGTTATAGCGTGAGGGAAACGCCCGGTTACATTCCGAACCCGGAAGCTAAGCCTTACAGCGCCGATGGTACTGCAGGGGGGACCCTGTGGGAGAGTAGGACGCCGCCGAACAATCTTTGGAAGGACCCCTGGTCCCAGCGTTCAGCTGGGACCAGGGGTCCTTTTGTTTTTACAATGCTTGCGGTACCGAAGACAGGAGTCACCCATGTCCACCAACTCTCCCGACGACCGACCGGAGCGCGACCAGCGGCGACGGGACAGTGGGGACCGCGGCGACCGTGGTGGTTCCCGCGGTGGTTTCCGTCGGGACGACCGGCGCGATGACAACCGCGGTGGTGCCGACCGCGGTGGCTACGGTCGCCGCGACGACAACCGTGGCGGACAGGGCCGGCGTGACGACCGCCCGCGTGACGACCGCGGGGACCGCGGTGGCTTCCGTCGGGACGACAACCGGGGTGGCGGGTACGGCCGTAGGGACGACCGGCGCGAGGGTGACCGTGGCCCCCGTCCGGCATTCCAGCGCGACGACCGCGACCGCGGTCCGCGTCGGGACGACCGGGACCGTGACCGCGGTCCGCGTCGGGACGACCGCGGAGACCGTGGGGACCGTCCCTCCTTCCGGCGTGACGACCGCGGTGGCGAGCGGCGCGACAACGACCGCGGTGGCTTCCGTCGGGACGACAACCGCGGCGGTGGGTACGGCCGTCGGGACGACCGCCGGAGCGATGACCGCGGCGACCGCGGTGACCGTGGCGGTTTCCGTAGGGACGATCGTCGGGACGACCGACGTGACGACAACCGCGGTGGTGCCGACCGCGGTGGCTACGGTCGCCGCGACGACCGCAGGGATGACCGCGACCGTGGCTTCCGTGGCGACGACCGTGATCGTGGCTTCCGGCGCGACGACCGTGGGGAGCGCGGGGAACGTCCGTCCTTCCGGCGTGACGACCGTGGAGAGCGCGGGGATCGTCCCTCCTTCCGGCGTGACGAGCGTGGAGACCGTGGAGAGCGCGGGGATCGTCCCTCGTTCCGGCGTGACGAGCGTGGAGACCGAGGAGAGCGCGGGGAGCGTCCCTCCTTCCGCCGTGACGAGCGTGGAGACCGAGGAGAGCGTCCGCCCTTCCGGCGTGACGACCGTGGCGAGCGGCGGGAAGGCGACCGCGGCGGCTTCCGGCGGGACGAGAGCCGGGGCGAGCGCGGTGGGTTCCGGGGCCGTGATGACCGTGGTGGACGCGGGGGCCCCCGTCGGGACGACCGTGGTGGCCGTCCCGGAGGCTTCCGGGGGCGGGACGACCGGCACGGCGGTGGCGGCGGCCGGTTCCGTGACGAGCGGGACCGCGACCGCGAGCCGATCAAGCGGCTGCCCATCCCCGAGGACGTCACCGGCGACGAGATCGACAAGGACGTACGGCAGGAGCTGTTGAGCCTGCCGAAGACGCTCGCGGAGGACGTCGCCAAGAACCTGGTGATGGTCGCCCGGCTCATCGACGAGGACCCCGAGCGCGCCTACGCCTACTCCAAGATCGCGCTGCGGCTGGCGTCGCGCGTCGCCGCCGTACGCGAGGCGGGCGGGTTCGCCGCGTACGCGAACCAGAAGTACGCCGAGGCGCTTGCCGAGTTCCGGGCCGCGCGGCGGATGACCGGCAGCGCGGAGCTGTGGCCCGTCATGGCCGACTGCGAGCGTGGGCTCGGGCGGCCGGAGAAGGCACTGGACATGGCCGGGGCACCGGAGGTGCAGAAGCTCGACAAGGCAGGGCAGGTCGAGATGCGGCTCGTCGCGGCCGGCGCCCGGCGCGACATGGGGCAGCTCGACGCGGCCATCGTGACGCTGCAGAGCCCTGAGCTGGCCTCCAGCTCAGTGCAGCCGTGGACCGCGCGGCTGCGGTACGCATACGCCGACGCGCTGCTCGCCGCCGGTCGCGAGGGTGAGGCGCGGGAGTGGTTCGCGAAGGCCGTCGAGGCCGACAAAGACGGCAGCACGGACGCCTCTGACCGGCTTGCCGAGCTTGACGGTGTGGAGTTCGTCGACGCCTTCGACGAGAGTGACGAAGGTGACGAGGGAGAGGGCACGGAGGCCGAGGCCGAGGCCAAGGCCAAGGCCGACGATGACGAGGACGACAAGGACTGATCTGTGAGAAGGGCGGGACCGTGAGGTCCCGCCCTTTCGCATGTCAGAGGTCCTCAGAGGTCCAGCGCGCGCAGCACCAGTCCCGACGCCGGCTTCGGGCCGAACGACGTCGACTTGCGGGGCATCGTCACGCCCTGGCGGGCCAGGTCGCGGACGACCTCCTCGCGGACCGGGTGCATCAGCACGGCCGTACCGCCGTCGCGTTCCGCCTTCTCGACCGTGGCCGCCGTGTCGTGGATGTAGGCGATACGGGCCGGGTCGTCCTCGGGGATGTGCCAGACGTGGTCGAGGAGCGTGGCGTGCAGGACCGTGGCGTCCAGGGTGCGCCAGGCGGCGGGGCGGTCGGCGGGGATCGTACGGGCCAGGAGGTCCGGGTCCGGGTGGTCGATCAGGTGGAAGGCGCCGTCGCCGGAGAGCAGGAAGGCATTGCCGGCGCAGGCGGCGTCCGCCAGTGCGTCCAGGGCCTCCGGCAGGGGTACGGGCAGGTGCCGTATGCGGAACAGGCCGTCCAGGGCGGAGAGGGCGTCGGCGACCGGCAGGCCGTGCAGGAGGCGGTGGATGGCGCGGACGCGCAGCGGGTAGCGGGCGGTGTCGACCAGGAGGACGAGGCCGTAGTCCCAGGGGCTCGGCGAGGTGTGCTCGGTGCGGAGCCGGCGATATGTCGCCCAGCGGTGGTGGCCGTCGGCGATCAGGGCCTGGTGCCGGGCCAGGTCGGACTGGACGCGGGCGAGGTCGGCCGGGTCGGTGATCGACCACAGGCGGTGGCTGAATCCGTCCTCCGTGGTGGTGGCCAGCAGCGGAGGATGCCCCGCGACGCGTTCCACGACCTCGATCGCCGACGATGTCGAGCCGTTGCCGCGGTAGGTCAGGAGCAGGGGCTCGAGGTTCGCTGAGGTGGCGCGCATCAGGGCCGCGCGGTCGGCGACCACGTGCGGCATGACGTCCTCGTGCGGCAGGACCACGCCCTCCGACGGGTCCGAGACGCGCAGGGCGCCGATGATGCCGCGCTGCAGCATTCCGTCGCCGTCGCGCTGCTCGTAGACGTACAGGCCGGGTTCGGGGTCGGTGGTCAGGACGCCCTCGGAGAGCCAGCGGCGCAGGGTGTCGGCGGCCTGTTCGTTGCGGGCCGTGGGGGTGGTGGCCTGCGGCAGGATCAGGCGGACGATGTTGTGCGGGTCGGCGGACTGGAGGTGGTGCAGGCCGTCGGGGCGCACGACGACGTCGTACGGCGGGGACGTCACGGCGGCGAGGCTGCCGACCCGGTCGGGGTCGTAGCGAAGGCCTCGGAACGGGGTGAGTTCCAGGCCTCGGCGCGCCGTTGCTTCCGAGTGACCTGCTGTGTTCATCCCGGCATCGTACGTGTGTCAGTGGCGTGAGGGATGATCGGGGGAAAGCCGTCGAACGAGGAGCGATGTGGAATGAGCCAGAGCGTCAGGACGAGGCCCGAGGGCAGTGGCCAGGCCCTGAGCGAGGCGTACGACACGGCGCTGCTCGACCTCGACGGTGTGGTGTACGCGGGGGGCAATGCCATTGCGTACGCGGTCGAGTCGCTGGCCACGGCTCGGGCGGGCGGGATGCATCTCGCCTACGTCACCAACAACGCGCTGCGGACGCCGGACACGGTGGCGGACCATCTGACCGAGCTGGGGATACCGACCGGGGCCGATGACGTCATCACCTCCGCGCAGGCGGTCGCACGGCTGATCAGCGAGCAGGTGCCGGCGGGGGCTGGGGTGCTCGTGATCGGTGGGGAGGGGCTGCGGGTCGCGCTGCGGGAGCGGGGGCTCGTGCCCGTCGAGTCGGCGGAGGACGATCCGGCGGCGGTCGTGCAGGGGTACGGCGGGCCCGAGTTGCCCTGGGGGCGGTTCGCCGAGGCCTGTTATGCCATCGCGCGGGGTGTGCCCTGGTATGCGTCCAACACCGACCTGACGATTCCGAGTGCGCGCGGGATCGCACCGGGCAACGGTGCCGCGGTGGAGGTGGTGCGGATAGCGACCGGTGCCGAACCGCAGGTCGCGGGCAAGCCGTTGCCTCCCATGCACCGGGAGACGATCCTGCGGACCGGCGCCGAGCGGCCGTTGGTGGTCGGGGACCGGCTGGACACGGACATCGAGGGCGCGTTCAACGGGGAGGTCGATTCGCTGCTCGTGCTGACCGGCGTCACCGACGCCGCGCAGCTGCTCGCTGCGCCGCCGCAGCACCGCCCGACATACGTCGACGCGGATCTGCGCGGGCTGCTCACGGGACAGCCGGAGGTCGTCGAGGCGGGGGACGGCTTCCGGTGCGGCGGTTGGACGGCGACGGCGGGTGTGGACCGGCTCGAACTGGACGGTGACGGCGAGGCCTTGGACGGACTGCGGGCGTTGTGTGCGGCGGCCTGGACGGCGGCCGGCGAGGGTGTGTGCGCGCTCGATGCGGGGAAGGCGCTGGCGCGGCTGGAGTTGTGAGGCGACGGGCGCGGCGGGTGGCGGACGGGGAACCTGTGAATGGCTCGGCGACCGCGACCGCGACCGCGGTCGCGACCGGGGATCGAGAGGGTGAGCTAGGGTAGGCTAACCTAACTGCGTGTTGGTCGACAGTCCTCCAGAACAGCGCGCGGAGACCGCCCCCGCGCCCCCAACCCGCCGGGCGATACGTGCCTTTGGGCTCGTTGCATCCGTCGCCGTCCTGGTGCTCGTCGCGCTGGGGAGCATCGCCATCGGTGCGAAAGAGCTGTCCCCCGAGCAGGTCTGGCACGGGCTGTTCCAGGACACGGGGACGTACGGCGACGTCGTGGTCGACGAGCGGCTGTCGAGGACCGTGCTCGGGCTGCTCGCCGGCGCGGCACTCGGCCTGTCCGGGGCAGTGCTGCAGGCGCTCACCCGCAATCCGCTGGCCGACCCCGGACTGCTCGGCATCAACGCGGGCGCGTCGGCCGCCGTCGTCACCGCCATGACGTACTTCGGTGTCACGAGCCTGGGCGGCTATGTCTGGTTCGCCTTTTTCGGGGCGGCTGCCGTCGGGGCGCTGGTCTGGTTCCTCGGCGGCAGCCGGGGCGCCACGCCGGTGCGGCTCGCGCTCGCCGGTACCGCCATCAGCGCCGCGCTGTACGGCTATCTGCAGGCCGTGATGATCACGGACGACGCGGCGCTGAACAAGATGCGCTTCTGGACTGTCGGTTCGCTCTCCTCGGCGACCGACTCGACCATCCTGCAGGTGCTGCCGTTCCTCGCGGTCGGCACGGTCCTGGCCCTCCTGCTCGCCCGGCCGCTCAACGCCGTGGCCATGGGCGACGACACCGCCAAGGCCCTGGGCGCCAACCTGAACCGGACCCGGGCGCTGTCCATGCTCGCCGCCGTGGTGCTGTGCGGCGCGGCGACCGCGGCCTGCGGGCCGATCGCCTTCGTCGGGCTGATGGTCCCGCATGTCGTACGGTCCTTCACCGGCCCCGACCTGCGCTGGATCCTGCCGTACGCCACGATCCTGTCGCCCGTGCTGCTGCTCGGTGCCGACGTCATCGGCCGGGTCGTCGCCCGTCCGTCGGAGCTCCAGGTCGGCATCATCACCGCGATCATCGGCGGGCCGGTCTTCATCTTTCTGGTACGACGTCGGAGGACGGCGCAGCTGTGAAGAGCATCCGTGTGCTGAGGACGCCGGGCGGACTTTCCCTGCGCCTGGACGTCCGGGCCGTCACCGTCGTCGCCCTGTTGCTGCTCGCCGCGCTCGCCGCGAGTGTCCTGCTGATCGGCACCGGCGACTTCCCGATCTCGGCCGGCGACGTGCTGAGGACCCTGGCCGGGGGCGGGAACGCCGGGCAGGAGTTCATCGTCAATGAGCTGCGCCTGCCGCGTGTCCTGGTCGGGCTGCTCGTCGGGGCCTCGCTGGGGCTCGGTGGGGCGCTGTTCCAGGCCGTCACCCGCAATCCGCTGGGCAGCCCGGACGTGCTCGGTCTCGGGCAGGGGGCGACGGCCGGGGCGCTCGTGATGATCGTGCTGTTCTCCGGGAGTGCGGCCCAGGTCACCATGGGTGCGCTCGTGGGTGGTCTGGCGACCGGGCTTGCCATCTATCTGCTCTCCTGGAAGCGAGGCGTGCACGGTTATCGACTGGTTCTGGTAGGTATCGGAGTGTCCGCGATCGTCACGGCGGTCAACAGCTATCTGCTCACGGTGTCCGACCTCGTCGACGCCGCCCGGGCCGTCGTCTGGATGACCGGGTCCCTCAGCGGCCGTGACTGGGACCAGGTCTGGCCGCTGCTCGGGCTGTGCGCCGTACTCGTACCGCTGGTCCTCGCCAATGCGCGCGGGCTGAGGATGATGGAGATGGGCGACGACGTCTCGAACGCCCTCGGGGTGCGGGTGGAGCGCGTACGGGCGCTGCTGCTGGTGGCCGCCGTACTGCTCACCGCCACCGCCACGGCCGCCGCGGGGCCCGTCAGCTTCGTGGCGCTCACCGCGCCCCAGCTCGCCCGTCGGCTGACCCGCTCGCCCGGCCCCAACCTGGTGTCGTCCCTGTGCATGGGCGCGGCTCTGCTGGTCAGCGCCGACTGGATCTCGCAGCGGGCCTTCGGCGCCGACCAGCTGCCCGTGGGTGTGGTCACCGGAGTCCTCGGCGGTGTCTATCTGCTGTGGCTGCTGGTCACCGAGCGCAGGGCGGGCCGGATATGAGCGACCCCGCGAAGCCGGACATGAGCGGCTCGAAGAACACGCACACCCGAAGGAGCACCGTGAACCGGCTGTCCGCCGAGAACGTCACCCTCGCCTACGACCAGCGGGTCATCGCCGAGCAGCTCTCGGTGGAGATCCCCGACAACTCGTTCACCGTGATCGTCGGCCCGAACGCGTGCGGCAAGTCCACCCTGCTGCGGGCCCTGTCGCGGATGCTGAAGCCGAGCCGGGGGCGGGTGCTGCTGGACGGGCAGGCCATCCAGTCGATGCCGGCGAAGAAGGTCGCGCGGACGCTGGGCCTGCTGCCGCAGTCGTCGATCGCGCCCGACGGCATCACCGTCGCCGACCTGGTGGGTCGCGGCCGGTACCCGCACCAGGGCATCCTGCGCCAGTGGTCGGCCGAGGACGAGCGGGTCGTACAGGAGTCGATGACACAGACCGGGGTCGCCGGACTCGCCGATCGCCATGTCGACGAATTGTCCGGCGGTCAGCGGCAGCGCGTGTGGATCGCCATGGCGCTCGCCCAGCAGACCCCGCTGCTGCTGCTCGACGAACCGACGACATACCTGGACATCCAGCACCAGATCGACGTCCTTGACCTGTGCGCCCAGCTGCACGAGGAACAGGGCCGCACGCTCGTCGCCGTACTGCACGACCTCAACCACGCCGCCCGGTACGCCACCCACCTCATCGCCCTGCGCGACGGGCAGGTCATCGCCGAGGGTGCGCCCGGCGACATCGTCACGGCCGAACTGGTCGAGGAGGTCTTCGGGTTGCGCTGCCAGGTCATCGACGACCCGGAGACGGGGACGCCGCTGGTGGTGCCCGCGGCGCGGCAGGCACGCGCGCGCGTAGCGGCTACAGAAGCTTCCTGAGCTGGAACAGGTCACGCAGGCCGGCCTCCAGCTTGACCCGGCCCGAGCCCCAGGCCTTGGCGAAGTTCAGCTCGCCATTGACCATCGCCACCAGGTCGTCGCCCTTCAAGGCCAGTCTGATCTGGGCCTTCTCCCGTGGTGGACCCTGGATCGTGTCCTGCACCACGATCCGGCCGCCCGTCATCCTGCCGACGAACGTGACGTCGAGGTCGGTGATCCAGCAGCTCACCGAGCGGTCCAGGGCCGCGGCCGTGCGGACGTCCCCTTCGGCGTTCTGCATGTTGTCCGAGAGCTTCTCGAGTGCGGCGCGGCACTCCTCGATCGTGGCCATCGCGATCGACGGTACCCCAGCGGTTCGGGGTAGCGTCTGGGCATGAGCGACTCTGTGCCCGAGGCCACGTCGGGGGACGAAGCGGTCGAAGTCGAACCCGAGCAGGAACCCGAGTACGACCCCGCCGCCCCCGCGCCGCTGAACGTGCCCCGCACCCCGACAGGCAACGCCGACGTGGACGCCCAGCTGGAGCGCCTCGGTGACGCCGACCACCTCGCCACCGACGGCCACCTCGAGGTGTACGAGGATGTACACCGGGGGCTGCGCGACGCGCTCACCGCGCTCGACGCCCGCCCGGGACCTCCGGCGCCCCCACGGCCGTACGAGCACAGGAGCTGAACCGAACGTGGCAGGAGTCGCACGTCGCCGTCTGGACGCGGAGCTGGTCCGCCGGAAGCTTGCGCGCTCGCGCGAGCATGCCAGCCAGCTGATCGCGGCCGGGCGGGTCACCGTCGGCAAGACCGTCGCGACCAAGCCCGCCACGCAGGTGGAGACCGCGGCGGCGATCGTCGTCACGGCCGACGACAGCGATCCCGAGTACGTCTCCCGGGGCGGGCACAAGCTCGCGGGCGCGCTGCAGGTGTTCGTGCCGCAGGGGCTCGCGGTGGAAGGGCGGCGGGCGCTGGACGCCGGCGCCTCGACCGGCGGTTTCACCGATGTGCTGCTGCGCTCGGGGGCCGCGCACGTCGTCGCCGTCGACGTCGGATACGGACAACTTGCCTGGACTCTTCAGAGCGATGAACGCGTCACCGTCAAGGACCGTACGAACGTACGCGAGTTGACGCTTGAAGAGATCGATGGTGAGCCTGTGGATCTTGTCGTGGGGGATCTGTCCTTCATCCCGCTCGGGCTGGTCCTGCCCGCCCTGGTGCGGTGTGTGAAACCGGACGCCGACCTGGTGATGATGGTCAAGCCGCAGTTCGAGGTGGGGAAGGAACGGCTGGGCAGTGGGGGAGTCGTACGGAGTCCGCAGCTGCGGGCGGAGGCCGTGCGGGGTGTGGCCCACAAGGCGTGGGAACTCGGGCTCGGGGTGAAGGGTGTCACCGCCAGTCCGTTGCCCGGACCATCCGGGAATGTCGAGTACTTTCTGTGGCTGCGGACCGGAGCACCCGAACTGGACCCGGCCGACGTTGACCGTGCAGTGGCGGAGGGGCCGCGTTGACCCAGAACCGAGCTCGTACAGTTTTCCTGCTCGCCCACACCGGGCGGCCCGCGGCCATTCGCAGCGCCGAACTCGTGGTCAAGGGGCTGCTGCGCGAGGGCATCGGCGTGCGCGTCCTGGAGTACGAGGCCGCCGATCTGCCGCTGCCCGAGGAAGTGCAGCTGGTCAAGGAGGCCACCCCGCAGTGTCTCGACGGGTGCGAGCTGCTGATCGTGCTCGGGGGTGACGGGACGCTGCTGCGGGGCGCCGAGTTCGCCCGGGCGTCCGGGGTGCCGATGCTCGGCGTCAATCTGGGGCGGGTCGGATTCCTCGCCGAGGCCGAGCGGGATGATCTCGACAAGGTCGTCGACCGGGTGGTGACGAAGGCGTACGAGGTCGAGGAGCGGATGACCGTCGATGTCGTCGTTCATCAGAACGGCAACATCGTGCACACGGACTGGGCGCTGAACGAGGCGGCGGTGCAGAAGGCCGGCGCCGAGAAGCTCCTGGAAGTCGTGCTGGAGATCGACGGGCGCCCGGTGACCGGGTTCGGGTGTGACGGCATTGTGCTGTCCACTCCGACGGGGTCGACCGCGTATGCGTTCTCGGCAGGTGGGCCTGTGGTGTGGCCCGAGGTCGAGGCGCTGTTGATGGTGCCGATCTCGGCGCATGCGCTGTTTGCGAAGCCGTTGGTCACCTCGCCGGATTCCGTGCTGGCGGTGGAGGTGCTGCCTCATATTCCGCCCGGGGTTTTGTGGTGTGACGGGCGGCGGACTGTGGAGCTGCCGCCGGGGGCCAGGGTTGAGGTGCGGCGGGGGGCCGTGCCGGTGCGGCTGGCTCGGCTGCACCATGCGTCGTTCACCGACCGGCTTGTGGCGAAGTTTGCGTTGCCGGTTTCCGGGTGGCGAGGGGCGCCTCACTAACCGGCTGCGGGGGTGGCCGGGGAGCTTTGGCGGCTGCGGGTTGTCTGTGGTTGCTCGCGCCCACGCGGCGGAGCCGCATATCGATACAGCCCCGCGCTCCTGAAGCCAGAGCCGTGCACTCGCCCGGGTGACAATGTGCCGTCGATGCGGATTCGTCACCTGCACCTTCACACAACCGGGACAGGGGGCGTCGCACTCGGCGCCCCCGACCTCGTAAGGTCGTGTTCGTGTTGGAGGAGATGCGGATACGGTCGCTCGGAGTCATCGACGATGCGGTCGTCGAGCTGTCGCCCGGGTTCACTGCCGTCACCGGTGAGACCGGTGCGGGTAAGACCATGGTGGTCACCAGCCTCGGGTTGTTGCTCGGTGGGCGGGCGGATCCGGCGTTGGTGCGGATCGGGGCCGACAAGGCCGTGGTCGAGGGGCGGATCGCCGTTCCCCCAGGCGCCTCGGCCGTCGTACGCGCCGAGGAGGCCGGGGCCGAGCTCGACGACGGGGCGCTGCTGATCAGCCGTACCGTTTCCGCCGAAGGGCGGTCGCGGGCGCATGTGGGCGGGCGGAGCGTGCCCGTGGGGCTGCTCGCCGACCTTGCCGACGATCTCGTGGCCGTGCACGGGCAGACCGACCAGCAGGGGCTGCTGAAGCTGTCCCGGCAGCGGCAGGCGCTCGACCGGTACGCCGGGGATGCCGTCGCGGGGCCGCTCGCCAAGTACGGCGAGGCGTACCGGCGGCTGCGGGCCGTCTCCGTGGAGCTGGAAGAGATCACCACGCGCGCGCGTGAGCGGGCCCAGGAAGCCGACATGCTGCGGTACGGGCTCGACGAGATCGCGGGTGTGGAGCCGCGGGCCGGGGAGGACGTGGAGCTGGCGGAGGAGGCCGAGCGGCTCGGCCACGCCGAGGCCCTGTCGTCCGCCGCCACGGCCGCTCATGCTGCCCTCGCCGGCAATCCGGAGGATCCCGAGGGCATCGACGCCGCAATGCTCGTGGCGGGGGCCCAGCGGGCGCTGGACGCCGTGCGGTCGCACGATCCGGCGCTGTCCGCGCTCGCCGACCGGATCGGGGAGATCGGGATCCTGCTGGGTGACGTGGCAGGGGAGCTGGCGGGGTACGCCGACGACCTGGACGCGGATCCCCTGCGGCTGGCGGCGGTTGAGGAGCGGCGGGCGGCGCTCACCGGTCTGACCCGGAAGTACGGGGAGGACATCGACTCCGTGCTCGTGTGGGCCGAGCAGAGTGCCGCGCGGCTGACCGAGCTGGACGGCGACGACGAGCGGATCGACGAGCTGACCGCCGAGCGGGACGCGCTCAGGATCGAACTGGGCGGGCTGGCACAGGCGTTGACGGATGCGCGGGCGGAGGCGGCGGAGCGGTTCGCGGCCGCCGTGACCGCGGAGCTCGCCTCGCTCGCGATGCCGCACGCGCGCGTGTCCTTCGACATCCGGCAGACCGAGGACCCGGAGGGCGTGGAGGTCGGCGGACGTGCGGTCGCCTACGGGCCGTCCGGCGTCGACGAGGTCGAGCTGCTGCTGGCCCCGCATCCGGGGGCGCCGCCGCGGCCCATCGCCAAGGGCGCGTCCGGTGGTGAGCTCTCGCGCGTGATGCTCGCCGTTGAGGTCGTCTTCGCGGGGACGGATCCCGTGCCGACGTACCTCTTCGACGAGGTCGACGCCGGTGTCGGCGGCAAGGCGGCGGTCGAGATCGGGCGGCGGCTGGCGAAGCTCGCGAAGAGCGCGCAGGTCGTGGTCGTGACCCACCTTCCGCAGGTGGCGGCCTTCGCCGACCGGCAGTTGCTGGTCGAGAAGACCAACGACGGGTCCGTGACACGGTCCGGCGTGAAGGTGCTCGAGGGCGAGGAGCGGGTGCGGGAGCTGTCCCGGATGCTCGCCGGCCAGGAGGACTCCGAGACCGCTCGGGCCCATGCGGAGGAACTGCTGGCGACTGCCAGGGCCGACGGATAGCGACGAGGGCGGGGCGCTCGCCCTTTGCCCTGAAGGTGCGCTGACAACGGCCTCGTAGGGTGAAGCCATGATCAGTCGTACGAGCAGGAAGGCCGCGTTCGCCTCGGCGGCCGGCGTCACGCGCGCGGGAATGGCCGCCTTGCGGAAGGCGGCACCCGGTGACGCCGACCGGTGGCGGCGGAAGAACTACGCCGGCCGTACGGTCGAGTTGTACGCGGGACCGGCGGCCGCGGCGGGTGTCGCGCTCGCGGCCGGGCGGGTCCGGCCCGCCGCCGGGTTCGCCGTGCTGGCCGCCGGCGCCTGTGGGGCCTACGACGACGTCGCCGGTGCCGGTGACCCCCGGCGCGGGTTCAGGGCGCACCTCACCGCGCTCCAGGACGGCGAAGTCACCAGCGGCGTCGTCAAGTTGTTCGGGATCTCGGCGGCCGGGCTGGCTGCCGGGGCAGTGCTCAAGGAACGGCCGTTCGACAAGCTGCTCGCGGGAGTCGTGATCGCCGGGGCCGCGCACTTCGTCAACCTCGTGGACGTGGCTCCGGGGAGGGCTGCCGGAGCAGTGATCGCGTTCGGGGCGCCGGGACTGCTGCGCCCGGGGCCCGGTGCGGAACTGGCGGCCGCCGCGATGGGCGCCGCCGCGGCCGTCCTGCCCGACGACCTCGGTGAGCGCGCGATGCTCGGCGACACGGGCGCGCACGCCCTGGGTGCGGCCCTGGGGGCGGCCGTGGTCGCGGGCAACGGGCGCACCGGGCTGCTCGCCCATGCTGCGGCCCTGGTGGCTGCTGCGGTGTACGGCGACAGGGTGAGTGGGGCGGCGCGGTCGTCGGGCAGGGGTGTGCGTGTGCTGGGCGCCGGCTCCGGAACCACCGCTTCCTCACCCGTGTGAGTGACTCCTCACCCTGTTCCGGGGCGCTTCCTGTGGTTTCCCGCCACTTCCGCGTTGTCGGAACACCCGTACGTCCTGGCATCCTTGGCGTAGTACGTGGAGGAAACCGCGCGGTACACCCCCTCCGCTGGATCCTTCTGTACTTTCTTCGTGACCGCCCGACGCCGAACCAGGAGCCCCGGCCACGTGAGCCCCGTGAGCAGCCACTCTCCGCACGGCCAGGCGCCGCTGCGCACCGTGCAGGTGCTCGGCGGCGGCAACGCCGGCAGCAGCGCGCATGTGCGTTCGCTGGCGGCGGGGCTTGTCGCGCGGGGCGTGCGGGTCACCGTGTGCGCCCCCGTCGAGGCCGATCGCGCCTACGACTTCACGGGGACCGGCGCCGGACACGTGCACGTGCCGCGCAGCAGCGACCCGGGAGCCGTGACCGCGCTGCGGGAGGCGTGCAAGGACGCCGACCTGGTGCACGCGCATGGGCTGCACGCCTCCTTCCGTGCCGCGCTGGCCCTCAGCGGCCGGCGCACCCCCCTCGTCGTCACCTGGCACAACCGCGCGCAGGCCGAAGGAGCCCGCGCCCATCTGCTGCGCCTCCTGGAGCGGCGGGTCGTGAAGGCCGCCACCGTGGTGCTCGGCACCTCCTCGGACCTCGTGGACCGGGCCCGCCGGACCGGGGCGCGGGACGCGCGGCTGGCCGCCGTGGCGCTGCCCGGGCTGCGCCCGGCCGCGGAGCCGGAGGATCCCGACCGCCAGAGCCCCAAGATCCGGGCCGAACTGGGCGCCACCGGCCGCCCGTTGCTGATGGCCGTCGGCTCCCTCGACCGGCACCGCGGTTACGACACCCTGCTGGACGCCACGCGCGCGTGGCGGCGATTCGACCCCGTGCCGCTCGTCGTGATCGCGGGGGAGGGGCCGCTGCGCGCCGCTCTGCAGCGCCGGATCGAGGACGAAGGGCTGCCCGTCCGGCTCATCGGGCGGCGCGACGACGTGCGGGCGCTGCTCGCCGCCGCCGATCTCGCACTGCTGCCCAGCAGCTGGGAATCGCGTTCCGTGCTCGCCCAGGAGGCGCTCCACGCGCGCGTGCCGCTCGTCGCGACCCATGTCGGCGGCATCCCCGAACTCGTCGGCGACGCGGCCGAACTCGTTCCGTACGGGGACGCGGAGGCCCTCGCCGACGCCGTCACCGGGCTCCTCGGCGACCCGGAGCGCCGTGAGCTGCTCAGGGAGAAGGGCAGCCGGCAGGCCGCCACCTGGCCGACCGAGGACGAGACCGTCGCCCAAGTGCTCAGCGTCTACGACGAGTTGACCCAGCACCGGCCGCTCGCCTGAGGGACTGGCCCTACGGGGTGTGCCGACGGGCTCGCAGGGCCAGGCTCAACGCCAGTACGGTCTGCGGGTCGTCGAGGTCCGTGCCGAGCAACTCGCCGATCCGGGCCAGGCGGTTGTAGAGGGTCTGCCGGTTGAGGTGGAGCTCGCGGGCCGTTTCCGCCTTGCGGCCCGCGTGCGCCAGGTACGTCTCCAGGGTGGGCAGCAGGGGCGGCTTGGAGCGGTTGTCGTGGTCGCGGAGCGGGCCGATGGCACGGTCCACGAAGGCCGCCAGGTCCGGGTGGTCGCGCAGCCGCCACAGGAGCAGGTCGATGTCGAGGCGGCGGGCGTCGTACCAGGGGCGGTCCCTCAGGCCCTGCGCCGCCGTCGCCGTCTCGGCCGCGTGCCTGAGGCCCGCCGACGCCGCCGCCCAGCCGCCCGCGACCCCGACGACCACCACGGGCGGCTGCGCCCCCGGCCGGTGCATCCCGGCCCGCTCCACGCCCGCCCGCAGCGCCGCCGCGACCCGGTCCGCGAGCGCCGACCGTTCCGCCTCCGCACGCAGGCCCAGCAGCAACGGCACCCGGCCCTCGACAGGCCGTACACCCAACAGGACCGGAACCCCCACCGAGGCCAGCTCCTCGGCGACCGCGCGCGCCAGCACCGCCCAGCCCCCGCCCGGCGACAGCGTGTCGCCCAGCCGCATCACCACCGGCAGCAGCGGGCTGTTGCCGGGTTTGAAGCCCAGCACGCGCGCCTGCGCGGGCGCGTCCTCCGCGGCGATACGGCCCTCGGCGAGGTCGGTGAGGAAGTCCCCGCGGCCGCGCGCCGCCAGCTCCTCCTCCTGGCGGGCCTGCATCAGGACGACGGCCAGGATGCCCGCCGCCCGCTCGGCCGCGATGCGGTGCACCGGGGCCAGCGGGGCCCGTACCGGGAGGAGGACCAGGCGGGCCCGTACCGAACCCGTGCCCGGCCCGCCGCCGGGCACGTCCACGAGGACCGACCCGGCCGGCGGCGGGGTGTCCTTGTGGTGGCCGCGCAGCCCTTCCCACACCTGGAGCGGGTCCGCGCCCTCGGGGCCGGCCCCGGCGGCGTACAGCAGCTGCCCGTCCGTCGTCTCCAGGAAGACCGGGTTGCCGCTGAAGTCGGCCAGGATGCCCAGCACCTGGGGCACCCCGCCGCCGCCCAGCAGGGCCTCCGTACAGCGGCGGTGTACCTCTTCGGCACGCTGCAGCAGCGCGTAGTGGCCGTTGACGATCTCGGTGTGGACCTCCTCCGTGACCGCCACGAAGGGCACCTCGCGGTGCAGTTGGACCAGCGGGAGCCCGGCCGCGCGTGCCGTGTCGACGAGCGCGGCGGGCAGCCGCGTGAAGCGCGGGCCGAGCTCCACGACGAGGGCCGCGATACCGCGCTCGGCCAGGGTGCGGACGAACGCCCGCTGCTCGGCCGGCCGGGTACCGAGGCCGTAGCCGGTGGTCAGCAGCAGCTCGCCGCCCTTCAGCAGCGAGGCGATGTGCGGCACCTCGCCCGCGTGCACCCAGCGCACGGTGCGCTGCAGCCGGTCGGCGCCCGCGAGGACCTCCGGCAGCCCGCTGCGCAGACCGGGCAGCTCCAGTGCCCGCTGCACGGTGATCCCGGCCCCGTGCGTGTCGAATCTGCTGCTTGTACCGCTGTCCGTACTGCTGTCCATGAGCCGGACGCTACCCGCGCGGGTGCCTCCGGGACATCTCCGGGCGGGGTTGGGGCCCCGACGGCCGGGTTACTCGGGTTTGCCTCGCGATGTCCGCACCGGTCATGTCGGCCGACCTGCTTTTCTGCTGGGGTCCGGGGGCCCGCGGCGGAGCCGCTGATGTCACAGCCCCGGAATGATGCAGTACCGAACCGGCCGCGCCGACCGCCGGGCCCGTCCCGTTGTCGGTGCGCGACTCGTACACCCGCGCCCGCGGTGCCGCGTGGGTCGCCGCCGCCACCGGACGGGCCGTCGGCGTGGCGCTGGGCACCTCCAGCAGACGGGTCGTCGAGGGCGTACACGGGCGGCCCCGGGCGGGCCCCGCGGCCGTACTGGAGGAGGACGGCAGCGGCGGTGCGGGGGCTGCTCCACGCCCCGCCGGGCGAACCCGTCGTGCCCGGCAGGACCGTCCGGCGCCGTCTTCCGCCGCCCGGCGGCCCGCTCACCGTCGCCGCGTTCGGCGACCGTGCGATCGCCACCGCCGCCGCGCACGCCGACCGCATGCTGCTCGACATCGTCACCCCCGAGCAGGTGCGCGCACTGCGCGCCAAGCTGCTCGCGGCGGACGAGAAGGCGGGCCGTACGCCGCCCACGCTCGCCGCCTGGCTGCCCGCCGCCGTCGACCCGAAGGCGGAGACCCACACTCAGGTCCTGCGGAGTGTGGCCGGGTATCTGACCGTGCCGGGCTACAGCGACGTGTTCACGGCTGCGGGCTTCGGGGAGGCGGTGCAGCCGGCCGCGACCGGCGCCGATCCCGTCACCCCGGTGCGCGCCCTGCCGCCCGCAGAGGCGGGCGCGGTCGCCTGGTCGGCGATCTCGATGCCGTACGCGCCCGCATCGACGCCTATGCCGAGGCCGTCCTGGACGAGATCGCCCTCGTGCCGGCGACGGCCGGTGATCCGGCGGGGGAGCGCACGCGCGGGGCGCTCAGGGCGTGGGGTTGAGCCGGAGCGAGGGCGCGGCCTGGCGCGCGTCCGCCGTCGCACACGCTCCACGCTCGGCTTCGCGTGTCGGGGACTCCCACGACGGCGTTCGGCCCCGGGCCCTCAGGCCGGCCTGATGTTGTGGTTGAAGCGGAAGACGTTGTCCCGGTCGTAGCGCCGCTTCAGCTCGGCCAGCCGCCGGGTGTTCTCGGCACCCATACCGGCGACCACCCGCTCGGGGCCCTCGTCGCCGATGAAGTTGAGATAGACGGCGCCGGTGCTCCACGGCCGGACGTCGTCGCGCACGTCCCGCACCCACTGCAGGCACCGCTCGTCGTCCGCCGGGTCCTGCCAGATGCCGAAGGGGTGCACCGCCCACGGCGCGTCCCGATAGGGCACGGGGTACTCGTGCGGACCGTCCGCGATCGCGCCGCCCTGCGGGAGCAGCACGTACTGGACGCCCGTCGGAACGGGTATCGCCTCGCCGCGGGCGCAGTAGACGTCCACCAGGTCGTCGGGCAGGCCCGTCAGGTAATCCGCGGACCAGTAGTTCCGCAGGCCCGGCGGATCGTCGAGCAGGCACTGCACCTCGGCGTATGGCATGGCGCCGACGACCTCGGCCTCGTGCGGCAGCGCCAGCAGCGGCTCGGCGAGCTTGCGCAGGTCCTCCTCGGGACCCGCGTACGTCAGCAGCGCGCCGCACATCAGACGGCCGACCAGCTGGGGCGGCACGAAATCGGCCGGCGGGCCGGTGACGTACACGGCCATCCCGGACGCCTCGACCGGGGCGGCTGTGATGATCTCGCGGTACGTGCGCACCACCTCGCGGCCGAAGGCCGGCAGGTACATCACGAACGCGACGGAGAACACGGGCAGTTCGTGCAGCTTCAGGGTCAGCGCGGTGACGACGCCGAAGTTGCCGCCTCCACCGTGCAGGCCCCAGAACAGCTCCGGGTTCTCGTCGGCGCTCGCGTGGACCCGCTCGCCGTCGGCGGTGACCAGCTCGACGCCGAGCAGATTGTCGACGGCCAGTCCGCACCAGCGGTCCAGCCAGCCGGTGCCGCCGCCGAGGACGAAGCCGCCGACGCCGGTGGTGGAGGCCCGGCCGCCGGTGGTCGCCAGGCCGTACGGCTCGGTCGCGCGGTCGAGGTCGCTCATGGTGGCGCCGCCCGCGATGCGCACCGCCTCGGCCGCGGGGTCGACGCTGACGGCGCGCATATGGCGCAGGTCCACGACCAGCCCGCCGTCGTTCACCGCCATGCCGGCCACGCTGTGCCCGCCGCCCCGCACGGCGATCTTCAGGTCCAGCTCCCGGCCGAAGCGCACGGCCCGCACGACGTCGGCCTCGTCCACGCACTGTGCGATCACCGCCGGCCGCCGGTCGATCAGCGCGTTGAAGACCGCCCGGGCCTCGTCGTAGCCGACATCCCCCGGGGCGAACACATCGCCGACCAGATCCTCGCGCAGCGCGGCGAGGGCCGCGCCCGCCTTCGATGGGGAAGCCATGGGGCGCCCCCTTCCGTGCAGGGGCTGTTGGCTCCAGCCTAGGCGGGCCCGGCTCGGCGGTCCTGTTCAGCCGCCGTACGCCCCGGATGCCGTCAGGCGCAGCGCCGTGTCGATGAGCGGGACGTGGCTGAACGCCTGCGGGAAGTTGCCGACCTGGCGCTGGCGGCGCGGGTCCCACTCCTCGGCGAGCAGCCCGAGGTCGTTGCGGAGCGCGAGCAGCTTCTCGAACAGCTTGCGGGCCTCATCCACGCGGCCGATCATCGCCAGGTCGTCCGCCATCCAGAACGAACAGGCCAGGAACGCCCCTTCGTCACCGGGCAGGCCGTCGACGCCCTCGCTGGAACCCTCCGTCGGGTAGCGCAGGATGAAGCCGTCCGGCGTGGACAGCTCGCGCTGGATCGCCTCGATGGTGCCGATCACGCGCTTGTCGTCGGGGGGCAGGAAGCCCATCTGCGGGATCAGCAGCAGCGACGCGTCCAGCTCCTTCGAGCCGTACGACTGCGTGAAGGTGTTGCGCTCCTTGTCGTAGCCCTTCTCGCACACGTCCCGGTGGATGTCGTCGCGCAGCTCGCGCCAGCGCTCCAGCGGGCCGTCCGCGTCGCCGGACTCGATGAGCTTGATCGTGCGGTCGACGGCGACCCAGGCCATGACCTTGGAGTGCACGAAGTGGCGGCGCGGGCCGCGCACCTCCCAGATGCCCTCGTCCGGCTCGTCCCAGTGCTGCTCCAGGTAGCGGATCAGCTTGAGCTGGAGCAGGGAGGCGTAGTCGCTGCGGGCCAGGCCGGTCATGTGGCCCAGGTGCAGGGCCTCGGTGACCTCGCCGTACACATCCAGCTGGAGCTGGTGGGCGGCGCCGTTGCCCACCCGAACCGGCGCGGAGTTCTCATAACCCGGCAGCCAGTCCAGCTCCGCCTCGCCGAGCTCGCGCTCGCCCGCGATGCCGTACATGATCTGCAGGTTCTCGGGGTCGCCGGCCACCGCGCGCAGCAGCCACTCGCGCCAGGCGCGGGCTTCCTCGCGGTAACCGGTGCGCAGCAGCGAGGACAGGGTGATCGCTGCGTCGCGCAGCCAGGTGTAGCGGTAGTCCCAGTTGCGGACGCCGCCGATGTCCTCGGGCAGGGAGGTGGTGGGGGCGGCGACGATGCCGCCGGTCGGGGCGTACGTCAGTGCCTTCAGCGTGATCAGGGAGCGGATCACGGCCTCGCGGTACGGGCCGTGGTACGTGCAGTGCTCCACCCACTCCCGCCAGAACTCCTCCGTCGCCTCCAGCGAGGCCTCCGGCTCCGGCAGCGGCGGCGGCTCCTTGTGCGAAGGCTGCCAGGAGATGGTGAAGGCGATGCGGTCACCGGGAGCGACCGTGAAGTCCGAGTACGTGGTCAACGACTTGCCGTAGGTCTCGCACTCGGTGTCGTACCAGACCGAGTCCGGGCCGGCCACGGCGACCGTGCGGCCGTCGTGCTTGTGCACCCACGGCACGACCCGGCCGTACGAGAAACGCATCCGCAGGGCCGAGCGCATCGGGACGCGGCCGGAGACGCCCTCGACGATGCGGATCAGCTGGGGGGCGCCGTCACGAGGGGGCATGAAATCGGTCACTCGGACCGTTCCGCGTGGGGTGTCCCACTCCGATTCCAGGATCAGGGAGTCGCCGCGGTAGGTGCGCCGGGCCGCGGTGGGGGGCTCGGCGTCCGCCGCGTGCGCGGGGCCGAGCCGCCAGAAGCCGTGTTCCTCGGTGCCCAGCAGGCCGGCGAAGATGGCGTGCGAGTCGAAGCGGGGCAGGCACAGCCAGTCCACTGTGCCGTCCCGGCAGACCAAGGCGGCGGTCTGCATGTCTCCGATGAGTGCGTAGTCTTCGATGCGCCCGGCCACGTGCAACTCCAGTCGAACGGCCACGTCACCCCCGCGAAAAGGGGGCTGTCGCTAGTGCGGTCAAGGGGTCGTTGTAATGCGTCGTTGAGCGGTGAAGCAAAGCAGTCGTTCTGGCCGTGTGGCAAAACGACAATTGATACTCAACGAACTGACGAGCTCTCGTTGTTCCGGTCATCACGTGCGGGGGTGGTGACGTGTACCCGGCCGGGCTCGGCAGCGAGTGTCCGAGCAGGATACGACGCACGTAGATGATCTGCGTGCCGCTCCGGGCAACCCGAATAGGCCGAACGGGTGAGCAACGGGTGAGAAACGCGGAGGACCGTGCGGGTCTGTGGTGACTCGTGTGCGGTGCGTGGTCGGAAGCCATCTCCTCCGGGCGCTGATACCCTGGTAGCCCGTGGACCGGTGGGCACGAAACCCCCGAACCGCAGCGACGGCACCCCCGGAAATCTCCGGTCGGCAGCCGCACAGCACCCCAGACCGCGACCACGGGAGCCCCCCTTTGGCCATGCCGCCCGCTGCTTTCCGAAGCAGCACAGCCACGACGACCAAGCACATCTTCGTCACCGGGGGTGTCGCCTCCTCCCTGGGCAAGGGCCTCACCGCCTCCAGCCTGGGCATGCTCCTCAAGGCGCGGGGCCTGCGGGTCGTGATGCAGAAGCTCGACCCGTACCTGAACGTCGATCCGGGCACGATGAACCCCTTCCAGCACGGTGAGGTGTTCGTCACCAACGACGGCGCCGAGACCGATCTGGACATCGGACACTACGAGCGTTTCCTCGACCGTGACTTGGACGGCTCCGCCAATGTCACTACAGGCCAGGTCTACTCGACGGTGATCGCCAAGGAGCGGCGCGGCGAGTACCTGGGCGACACCGTGCAGGTCATCCCGCACATCACCAACGAGATCAAGCACCGCATCCGGCGTATGGCGACCGACGAGGTCGATGTCGTCATCACGGAGGTCGGCGGCACGGTCGGCGACATCGAGTCGCTGCCGTTCCTGGAGACGGTCCGCCAGGTCCGCCACGAGGTCGGCCGTGACAACGTCTTCGTCGTCCACATTTCCCTCCTGCCGTACATCGGCCCGTCGGGAGAGCTGAAGACGAAGCCGACCCAGCACTCGGTTGCGGCCCTGCGCAACATCGGTATCCAGCCGGACGCCATCGTGCTGCGCTGCGACCGCGAGGTCCCCACCGCGATCAAGCGCAAGATCTCGCTGATGTGCGACGTCGACGAGGCCGCCGTGGTCGCCTGCCCCGACGCCCGCTCGATCTACGACATCCCCAAGACCGTGCACGGCGAGGGCCTGGACGCCTATGTCGTCCGCAAGCTGGACCTGCCGTTCCGTGATGTGGACTGGCGGACCTGGGACGACCTGCTCGACCGCGTCCACAACCCCGACCACGAGATCACCCTCGCGCTGGTCGGCAAGTACATCGACCTGCCCGACGCCTACCTCTCGGTCACCGAGGCGCTGCGCGCGGGCGGCTTCGCCAACAAGGCCCGCGTCAAGATCAAGTGGGTCACGTCCGACGACTGCAAGACCCCGGCCGGCGCCAAGGCGCAGCTGGAGGACGTCGACGGCATCTGCATCCCGGGCGGCTTCGGCGACCGCGGTGTGCTCGGCAAGGTCGGCGCGATCAAGTACGCCCGCGAGCACAAGATCCCGCTGCTCGGCCTCTGTCTGGGCCTGCAGTGCATCGTGATCGAGGCCGCGCGCAACCTGGCCGGCATCACCGACGCCAACTCCACCGAGTTCGACTCCGCCACCGGCCACCCGGTCATCTCCACCATGGCCGAGCAGCTCGACATCGTCGCCGGCGAGGGCGACATGGGCGGCACGATGCGGCTGGGCATGTACCCGGCCAAGCTGGCCGAGGGCTCGATCGTGCGCGAGGTCTACGACGGCAAGGAGTACGTCGAGGAGCGCCACCGGCACCGCTACGAGGTGAACAACGCCTACCGCGCGGAGCTGGAGAAGAAGGCCGGCATCCTGTTCTCCGGCACTTCGCCCGACGGCAAGCTCGTCGAGTACGTGGAGTACCCGCGCGAGACGCACCCTTACCTGGTGGCGACCCAGGCGCACCCCGAGCTGCGCTCCCGCCCGACCCGGCCGCACCCGCTGTTCGCGGGTCTGGTGAAGGCATCGGTCGAGCGGAAGAATTCCAAGTAACACACCAGTTGTACGGTGGCCGGGGCGCTCGCATTCAAAAGGTGAGCGCCCCGTTTCAATCGGCGTGTGTGGCACAGCGTGCGGAAGGACAGGGCATGACGATCAAGGACACTCCCGAGGAGTGGGAGATCCGGGCGACGGAGACCCCCTTCGTGGGCAACAAGACCTCCGTGCGCACGGACGACGTGGTCATGCCCGACGGACATGTGGCCCGCCGCGACTACCAGGTCCACCCCGGCTCGGTCGCCGTCGTCGCCCTCGACGACGAGGGCCGGATCCTGGTCATCCGCCAGTACCGCCACCCCGTGCGCCACAAGCTGTGGGAGATCCCGGCCGGCCTGCTCGACGTGCCCGGCGAGAACCCGCTGCATGCCGCCCAGCGCGAGCTGTACGAGGAGGCGCACGTCAAGGCCGAGGACTGGCGTGTGCTGACGGACGTCTACACCACCCCCGGCGGCTGCGACGAGGCCGTACGCATCTTCCTCGCCCGTGACCTGTCCGAGGCCGAGGGCGACCGCTTCGAGGTCGAGCACGAAGAGGCCGACATGGAACTCGAGCGGGTGCCCGTCGAGGAGCTCGTACGCGGCGTCCTCGCGGGCGAGCTGCACAACAACTGCCTTGTCGTGGGCGTCCTTTCGCTGATCGCCGCACAGCAGGGGGACGGGCTCGACGCACTGCGCCCCGCCGAGGCGCCGTGGCCCGCGCGTCCCTTCGAGTCCTGAACGCAGCCCTTACCGCACCGGTGTGACGATCGGCTGATCCGATCGGGGGACGTGCCCGCCGCGCTCCGCCAGGATCGTTGCAGAGCGTGAACTAGGCTCTGTTGATGCCCGGTACCGGAGTCCCGGCGGGCTTGCGCGTGCGGTGGGACGGGAGTGTGGCCCGTGACGGATCAGACGGTCAACACAGACGGTGTACGGCTGTCGGGGCACGCTGCTGACGAAAAGAGCCGGTTCCTGGGCCGTACAAGGGAGTTGAAGGAACTCCGCGCCGACATCGAGCGTGCGGGCCTGGACACCCTCTCCGGCCGCAAGGCCCCACGCGCGCGCGTGCTGCTCATCGCGGGCAGGCCCGGTTCCGGACGCACGGCCCTCGCCGAGGAACTGGTGCGGCAGGTTGCGGACCGTTACGACGACGGGGTGCTCCGGGCGCGGCTGAGCGAGCCCGACGGCACGCCCGTCCCCCTCGGGCACACCGCCCGCGAACTGCTCGCCGCGCTGAAGCTGCCCACCCCCGCCGGGGCCGCCGCGGACGACCTGGCCGAGGCGCTGCGCACCGCCCTCGCCGACCGCCGGGCCCTGGTGCTGCTCGACGACGCGGCGGACGCCGAGCAGGTCGACGCCCTGCTGCCGGACACGCCGGACTGCCTGGTGGTGGCCGTTTCGAGCGGTCCCCTCACCGGTATCTCCGACGTCCGCCCCTGCACCCTCGGCGGCCTCGACACCAAGTCCGCCCTGGAACTGCTCACCCGGCACACCGGATCGGTCCGCATCACCGTCGACCCCCGTGCCGCCGAGGGCCTGGTCGAGGAGTGCCAGGGCCACCCCGCCGCGCTGACGCTGGCGGGCGGCTGGCTCGCCGCCCGCCCCAAGGCGGCCGTCGCCGATCTGGCCAAGCATCTGCACACGGAGGGTGAGGGCACCCCCCTCAGCCGGGTCTTCGGGCTCGTGTACACGTCACTGCCCGCGCCGTCCGCCCGGATGCTGCGACTGCTCGCCCTCGCCCCGGCCGGCCTGGTCGACCCGCACACCGCGGCCTCGCTCGCCGGCTGCTCGGTCGGCGACGCCCACGCCGCGCTGGACGAGTTCGTCGCCCTCGGCCTGCTGCGGGCCGCGGACTCGCCGTTGCCGCAGTACGAGGTGCCGGGCTGTCTGCACCCCCTGCTGAAGGCGCTCGCCCAGAGCCAGGACCGCCCCGGCGAGCTGCAGCTGGCCCGCGCCCGCATGCTGGAGCGGACGGTACGGCTGCTGCAGTCGTGCCGGGTGATCACCGAGACGGACAGCCCCGAGGCGCGCGAGAAGCTCCAGGGCATGCCGCGCGCCGTGCGCTTCCCGAGCCCCCGGGCCGCCGAGGAGTGGCTGCGCCTGCGCAGGCCCGCACTGCTGGCCGCGGCCCGGCTGGCCGTCGCGGACGGGGAGCTGGACACCCTCGCCCGCCGTCTGATGTCCCAGCTGGTCAAGGCCATGGTCGCGCACTTCGGCACCCGGGCCGCCGCCCCCGACCTGTACGGCATCCACCGGCTCGTCCTGGACGTGGCCGAGCGGCGGGATCTGCCCCGCGAGAAGGCCGCCGCACTGCTGAACCTCGGCGACCTGGACGCCCAGACCGGCCGCACGACGGAGGCGCTGGCGCGCTATCGGGCCGCGCTCGATGCCGGACGCGAGGCAAATGACCCGTACGCGAGCGGCCGCGCAATGGAATCCGTAGGCGGTGCGCATCTGGAGCTCGGGGACTACGACCGGGCCGCCGACTGGTTCGGCCGTGCTCTCGCCGAGTGCCTGGCCCGGGACGAGCGTGCGGCCGCCGCCCGGCTCTACGGCCGTATCGCCGCGGCCCACACCTATGCGGGCCGCTACGGCGAGGCCCAGCGCGGCTGGCGCACGGCGATCGCCCGGCACCGCAAGAACGGCGACATCGCCTCCCATGCACGGGCGTTGAGCGAACTCGCGCGCGTCCAGGAGTACGCGGGACGGCCCGAGGAGTCGCTGCGCACCTGCCACGAGGCGGTGGAGTGGGCCCGGCGCGCCGAGGACGTACGGCTGCAGGCGGCGCTGCAGCTGCGCCTCGCCGACACGCTGGAACGCCTGGGCGATCCCGCCTCCGCTCAGCTGCACCGGGGCACGGCCGAGCGGCTGCTGGGGGAGGAGCGCGAGGAGGGTGAGCCGGAGCCGAGATCCCTTGATCCCTTGGCGCAGGACGCTGATACCTGCGAAATCCGTAGTGCTTCCGACGAAGATTGATGCAATGAAAGGCTAGACAGAGAGAACGCCTTCATTAGACTGGCTCTGCCGCACCTTCTCCTGCGGTGTCTCCCGGTGTGCTCATGCATGCCTGGGTATGTGTTGTATTGCCCCACATCCACTGAGCCAAGGACCGTGATCGACGTGAAGGTCGGCATCCCCCGCGAGGTCAAGAACAACGAGTTCCGGGTGGCCATCACCCCCGCCGGTGTGCACGAGCTCGTGCGCCACGGCCACCAGGTCGTCATCGAGCACGGCGCCGGTGTCGGATCGTCGATCCCGGACAGCGAGTACGTCGCCGCCGGAGCGCAGATCCTGCCGACCGCCGACGAGGTGTGGGCCGCCGCCGACCTGCTGCTGAAGGTCAAGGAGCCCATCGCCGAGGAGTACCACCGGCTGCGCAAGGACCAGACGCTCTTCACGTACCTGCACCTGGCCGCCTCCAAGGAGTGCACCGACGCGCTCATCGAGTCCGGCACCACGGCGATCGCCTACGAGACCGTCGAGCTCCCGGGCCGCGCGCTGCCGCTGCTCGCGCCCATGTCCGAGGTCGCGGGCCGCCTCGCCCCGCAGGTCGGCGCCTACCACCTGATGCGCTCGGCCGGCGGCCGTGGCGTGCTGCCCGGCGGCGTCCCCGGCACCCAGCCCGCGAAGGCCGTCGTCATCGGCGGTGGCGTCTCCGGCTGGAACGCGACGCAGATCGCGGTCGGCCTGGGCTTCCACGTCACGCTGCTCGACCGCGACATCAACAAGCTGCGCGAGGCGGACAAGGTCTTCGGCACCAAGGTCCGGGCGATCATGTCCAACTCCTTCGAGCTGGAGAAGGCCGTCCTGGACGCCGACCTCGTCGTCGGCGCGGTCCTCATCCCCGGCGCCAAGGCCCCGAAGCTGGTCACCAACGAGCTCGTGTCGCGCATGAAGCCCGGCAGTGTCCTTGTCGACATCGCGATCGACCAGGGCGGCTGCTTCGAGGACTCCCGTCCCACCACGCACGCCGAGCCGACCTTCAAGGTCCACGACTCGGTCTTCTACTGCGTCGCCAACATGCCGGGCGCGGTGCCCAACACCTCCACCTACGCGCTCACCAACGCGACGCTGCCCTACATCGTCGAACTCGCCAACCACGGCTGGGTGGAGGCGCTGCGCCGCGATCCCGCGCTCGCCAAGGGTCTCAACACCCATGACGGCAAGGTCGTTTACCGCGAGGTCGCAGAGGCGCACGGTCTGGAGCACGTGGAGCTCGAGAGCCTGCTCGGCTGAGCCTCGGCCGAGCGGGGGAGTCGTCGAGCCGCTAAGTCACCATTCGGTAAAAGGCGATACGTCAACACAGGTCGTCAACAGCACACATCCGGCCGGACCTTGCCCGACGAGGTCCGGCCGGATGTGTGTATGGTCACTTTGCGGCTCTAGGTCAACTCGCCTCGAACGTAACCCTTCGACCGATTCGCACACCCGCGAAACCTGCCGTGCGACGGCCGTACGCCCTTGACAGAGGGATGTTTCATTGCCGACACATCCTGCCGGGTCCGGCGGATTGTGTTGCTGCGGACGCCCGACACGCCATAGAGTCGCCAACCGTCGGCATGGTGCCACGCTGACCTGTCTAGAAGTTTCCTGGTCACCAAGGAGGTAAGACGACTTGTGAATGAGTCGACATTTTCTCCCGGGGGTGGTCAACCAGGAGCGCCTGTAAGGGACCAGGGTCCCGCGGGGTTCGAGGCTGTCGGCTCCGTAGCTGTGCGCACCTTCGCAGCCCACCAGAGCCCGGGTCCACAGGTGATCCGGACTGCACACCAGAGCATGGATGGCCATCACGTGAACGCCATGGCCGGCGACGGAAGTGGCGCGCCCCACAACCACCTCGCCGACTACGACGAACTGCCCGAAGGGCACTTCTACGACCCCGACGCGGAGTACGAGCCGGACCCCGAGTACGCGGCCACCCTCGCACCCGACGCTGCCCGGCAGCGCCGTGAGCGCATCGGCCCGACCGGACGTCCGCTGCCGTACTTCCCCATCCCGGGCCCGCTGACCGACCACGGGCCCGCGAAGATCATCGCGATGTGCAACCAGAAGGGCGGCGTCGGCAAGACGACGTCGACCATCAACCTGGGTGCCGCGCTCGCGGAGTACGGACGCCGCGTGCTGCTCGTGGACTTCGACCCGCAGGGCGCGCTGTCGGTGGGCCTCGGCGTCAACCCGATGGAGCTCGACCTCACCGTCTACAACCTGCTCATGGAGCGGGGCATGGCGGCCGACGAGGTGCTCCTGAAGACGGCGGTCCCGAACATGGACCTGCTGCCCAGCAACATCGACCTGTCCGCCGCCGAGGTGCAGCTGGTCTCGGAGGTCGCGCGCGAGTCCACGCTCCAGCGCGCCCTCAAGCCCCTCATGGCCGACTACGACTACATCGTGATCGACTGTCAGCCCTCGCTGGGTCTTCTGACCGTGAACGCGCTGACGGCCGCCCACAAGGTGATCGTGCCCCTGGAATGCGAGTTCTTCGCGCTGCGCGGTGTCGCGCTGCTGACGGAGACGATCGAGAAGGTCCAGGAGCGGCTCAACCCGGAGCTGGAGCTCGACGGGATCCTGGCCACGATGTACGACTCGCGCACGGTCCACAGCCGCGAGGTCCTGGCCCGTGTGGTCGAGGCGTTCGACGATCACGTCTACCACACGGTCATCGGACGCACGGTCCGCTTCCCGGAGACCACGGTCGCCGGTGAGCCGATCACCACGTACGCCTCCAACTCCGTCGGCGCCGCCGCCTACCGTCAGCTCGCCAGGGAGGTGCTCGCCCGGTGTCACGCCGAGTGAGTCTGCCGGGGGCCGACGAACTCTTCCGTACGACAGGGGGAACGGCGCTCCAGCCGTCCACTCCGCGGCGGGGGGCCAACGGCGAAGCCCGTGTGCCCGCGCCCGCGGGGGAGAGCGACCCGGCCGCGGCCGTGTCGCCCGAGGACGCACCGCAGTCGGTGCCCGCGCAGGGCGGCGACGGCGAGGGCCCGGAGCACGTGGCCGCGGAGCCGGAGCCGGCCGACGCCGGTGAGTCCCGCAGCCGCGCCGCGGGCCAGGAGCGCTCCGGGCGACGTCAGGGGGCGCAGGAAGGTTCTGCCGCGGCCTCCGGCAATGCCCAGTCCCGCAAGCGCGCACGGAACCAAAACCGTCGGCCCAGTGGGCGTGAGCGCCACGACGAGAAGATCACGGTCTACGTGTCCGCCGAGGAGCTCATGGACCTGGAGCACGCACGCCTGGTGCTCCGCGGTGAACACGGTCTTGCGGTCGACCGCGGGCGGATCGTCCGCGAGGCGGTCGCCGTGGTGCTGGCCGACCTGGAGTCCCGCGGGGACGCGAGCATCCTCGTACGCCGGCTGCGCGGGCGGTAGCGGTAGCCTGCGGGGGCCATGACCTCGAACGACGCTCCCACTCCCGGCGCCCCCGGCGGCCGTCGTCGCGCGCTGGGCAGGGGCCCGGGCGCGGGCGCTCCGCGGGTCGAGCGGCCAACACCGCCCACGGAGGAGTCGCCCGCCGCGGACCTTTCGGCGGCGGAGCAGGTCTCCCCTGAGCAGGCCGCCGGGCGTGAGGCTGCAGTCCCGGAACCGATCCGTGAACCCCGGCCGGAGGCAGTGTCGTCCCCGGAGTCGGCCCGTGCCCCTGAGCCGGATGCCGTGGGACTGGAGCAGGTTCCCGCACGGGAGGTCCTGGCTTCGGGGCCGGATCGTGAGCCTGAGTCGGGTGCCGTGCCACTGGAGTCGAGTCCTGGCCGGGAAGCCGTGGCCGCGGAGCCGCTTCGTGAGCCTGTGCGGGAGGCTGCGACGCCGGAGTCGGTTTCTGAGCCGAAGTCTGCGGGCCGGGTGTTGGTCTCCGGGCCCGTGCCGGAGGCTGTGGCCCCAGAATTGGCCCCGGAGCCGGAGAGCCTGGCCTCGGAAGCGGTTCCCGTGCCGGACGCTGCGGGCCGGGCATGGGTCCCCGAGCCGGAAGTCGGCGCCCTGGAGCCGGCCCCCGCGTCGCAAGCTGCACTCCCGCAGCTCTTTGCCGCACAGCACGGAGTGGCCGTTGCCCCCGAGTCCTTCGCCGCGGCGGGCACCGTCGTCCCGGAAGCGGAATCCGTACCCGAAGACGCTCCCGGTGACGGTGTCTTCAAAGTCAGGCTCTCCAACTTCGAGGGGCCCTTCGATCTGCTGCTTCAGCTGATCTCCAAGCACAAGCTGGACGTCACCGAGGTTGCGCTGTCCAAGGTGACCGACGAGTTCATGGCGCACATCCGGGCGATGGGGCCGGACTGGGACCTGGATCAGACGACCGAGTTCCTCGTGGTCGCGGCCACCTTGCTCGACCTCAAGGCCGCCCGGCTGCTGCCGTCCGCCGAGGTCGAGGACGAGGCCGACCTCGCGCTCCTGGAGGCGCGGGACCTGCTGTTCGCGCGGCTGCTGCAGTATCGCGCCTACAAACAGATCGCCGACATCTTCAACCGGCGGCTGGACGAGGAGGCCCGGCGCTATCCGCGTACCGTCGGACTCGAGCCCCATCACGCCGAGCTGCTGCCCGAGGTCGTCATCAGCATCGGGGCGGAGGGTTTCGCGAAGCTCGCCGTGAAGGCGATGCAGCCCAAGCCCAAGCCGCAGGTGTACGTGGACCACATCCACGCACCGCTGGTCAGCGTGCAGGAGCAGGCCCAGATCGTGGTCGCGCGGCTCAAGGAACTCGGCGAGGCCAGCTTCCGGGCCCTGGTCGAGGACACCGACGACACCCTCACCGTCGTGGCACGATTCCTCGCCCTGCTGGAGCTGTACCGGGAGAAGGCCGTCGCGCTCGACCAGGAGACGGCGCTCGGCGACCTGATCGTGCGCTGGACCGGCGGCGAGGGCGAAGACCGGCCGATGGTGACCGACGAATTCGACCGACCGCCCGAGCCGCCCAAGGAGGACAAGGCGTGAGCGAGGACACCACCGGCCTCCCGGCAGGCCTGCGCACCGTCGCCGACCTCGACCTCAAGCCCGCCCTGGAGGCCGTCCTCATGGTCGTGGACGAGCCTGCGACCGAGGAACATCTCGCGAAGATCCTCCAGCGGCCGAAGCGGCAGGTCGGGGACGCACTGCGGGAGCTGGCCGACGAGTACGCCGTGCAGGGCCGCGGATTCGAGCTGCGGCTGATCGCCGGCGGCTGGCGTTTCTACTCCCGGCCCGAGTACGCGGCGGCCGTCGAGGGCTTCGTCCTGGACGGCCAGCAGGCCCGGCTCACCCAGGCCGCCCTGGAGACCCTCGCCGTCGTCGCCTACCGTCAGCCGGTCAGCCGCAGCCGGGTCTCGGCCGTACGAGGAGTCAACTGCGACGGGGTCATGCGCACGCTGCTGCAGCGGGGTCTGGTCCAGGAGGCGGGCACGGAACCCGAAACAGGTGCGATCCTGTACACGACGACGAACTACTTCCTGGAGCGGATGGGCCTGCGCGGTCTGGACGAGCTCCCGGAGCTCGCGCCCTTCCTCCCGGAGGCGGAGGCGATCGAGGCCGAGACACTGGAAGGGGTTCCGTCGTTCGATCCGGACGCTCCGGATTCCGAGGACGCAGACGACAAGACGGAACTTTGATGCGAAGCAGCAGCGGCAGGAACAGCAGCGGAAACAACGGCGGGAGCCGTGGTGGCAACAGCGGCGGCCGCGGCGGGAGCAGCGGTGGCCGCGGTAATTTCCGCGGCGCCGGTAACAACCGCGACGACAAGCAGGGCGGCCGGCCGAAGAAGCCCCGCCCGGAGGAGCGGCGCTACGACGTAGGCCCAGGCGCCACCCAGGACGGCCCGAAGTCGGGGCGCGGCGCCTCGGCGCGCGGCGGCGCCAAGGGCGGTCCCAGGCAGGGCCAGGGCACCGGTCGGGGCCGTACGGCTCCGGCGAGCTCCCGTGAGTACGACGCCCGGGCCGAGGAGCGCAACCGCGAGCGGTACGCGGGCAAGAAGGACGTCAAGCTGCCCAAGACCTTCCCCGGCGCCGAGCAGGAGGGCGAGCGGCTGCAGAAGGTGCTCGCACGCGCGGGCTACGGCTCCCGGCGTGCCTGCGAGGAGCTGATCGAGCAGGCCCGCGTCGAGGTCAACGGCGAGATCGTCCTCGAGCAGGGCAAGCGCGTCAACCCGGAGAAGGACGAGGTCAAGGTCGACGGGCTGACCGTCGCCACGCAGACATACCAGTTCTTCTCGCTGAACAAGCCGGCGGGCGTGGTCTCCACCATGGAGGACCCCGAGGGGCGTCAGTGCCTCGGTGACTACGTCACCAACCGCGAGACCCGGCTCTTCCACGTGGGGCGGCTCGACACCGAGACCGAGGGCGTCATCCTGCTCACCAACCACGGCGAGCTGGCGCACCGTCTGACCCACCCCAAGTACGGCGTGAAGAAGACCTACCTCGCCGCGATCGTCGGCCCGATCCCGCGCGACCTGGGCAAGAAGCTGAAGGACGGCATCCAGCTGGAGGACGGGTACGCGCGCGCGGACCACTTCCGGGTGGTCGAGCAGACCGGCAAGAACTACCTGGTCGAGGTGACCCTCCACGAGGGCCGCAAGCACATCGTGCGCCGCATGCTCGCGGAGGCCGGCTTCCCGGTGGAGAAGCTGGTGCGCACCTCCTTCGGTCCGATCACCCTGGGCGACCAGAAGTCGGGCTGGCTGCGGCGGCTGTCGAACACCGAGGTCGGCATGCTGATGCAGGAAGTCGACCTCTAGCAGCCATGTGCAACGGCCGGTTCCGGATCCTCTCCGGGGCCGGCCGATTCGTTTTCGGTCCCCCGCCGGTCTGTATTCGTGACCGGCGAGAGGAATGGCCATGCCTGCTACGACGACGGACCGCGACGAGTTCGTCCGGCTGACGGACCCGTACCGGCGGGAGCTGCTCGCGCACTGCTACCGGATGCTGGGCTCGGTCGACGAGGCCGAGGACCTGGTGCAGGAGACGTATCTGCGGGCGTGGCGGTCCTACGAGGGCTACGAGGGCCGCGCGTCCCTGCGGACCTGGCTGCACCGGATCGCCACCAACACGTGTCTGACGGCGCTGGAGAGCCGCGCGAGGCGTCCGCTGCCCGCGGGGCTCGGCGGGCCGTCACAGGCGCCTGAGGAGCCGCTGAGGGCCCCTGCGACGGATGTTCCGTGGCTGCAGCCGCTGCCCGACTCGCTGGTCGACCCGGCGACCGTCGTGGCCGCCCGCGGCAGCCTGCGGCTCGCGCTGGTCGCCGCGCTGCAGCACCTGCCCGCCCGGCAGCGGGCCGTGCTCATCCTGCGGGACGTGCTGGCCTGGCAGGCGCCCGAGGTCGCCTCGCTGCTCGGGACCTCGACGGCTGCCGTCAAGAGCAGCCTCCAACGCGCGCGTGCCCGGCTCGACGAGGTCGCCCCCGACGAGGACCTCGTCGTCGAGCCCGAGGGCGCCGCGGACCGCGAGGTGCTCGACCGGTACATGGCCGCCTTCGAACGCGCCGACATGGACGCGCTGCTCGACCTCCTCCAGGACGGCGTCGAACTGGAGATGCCGCCCAACCTGGAGTGGTTCCGCGGCAAGAAGGACGTGCTGCTGTTCCTGCACGCCAGGGGCCACGGGGAGGGCAGCTACCGGATGCTGCCCACGCGCGCGAACGGGCAGCCGGCCGTCGTCATGTACGTGCGCGGGGTGGACGGCGTGCTGCGGGCGCACTCGGTGCAGGTGCTCACCGTGCAGGGCGGCACATTGGCCCGCATCACGGCCTTCATCGACCTGGCGCAGGTCGCCCGCTTCGGGTTCCCGCGGGTGCTGTCGTGAACGGCGGGGAGCTGCTGGAGCGTTCGCTCGCCTACGCGCTGGGCAGCATCGCCGGGGTCGGGCCCGGGGGCCTGGAGCGGGGCACCCCGTGCGCGGAGTGGGACCTGGGGGAGCTGCTCGGGCACCTCGACGACTCGCTGGACGCCCTGCACGAGGGGCTGACCGGCGGGCGGATCGGGCTGACGCCGGGGCGCCCCGGGGGAGATCTCGCCTGCGCGTTCCGCACGCGCGCGTGTGCCGTGCTCGGCGCCTGGGCGGCCGGGCCTGGGGAGCGGGTGCTGGTGGGCGAACTGGCGCTGGACGTACGGGTGATGGCCGCCGTGGGGGCGGTGGAGATCACCGTGCACGGATGGGACGTGGCGCAGGCCTGCGGGCGGCCCCGGCCCATACCGGGCCCGCTGGCGGCCGAGCTGCTGCCGGTGGCGCAGTGCGTGGTGGCGCCGGCGGACCGGGGCGTGCGGTTCGGCGCGCCCGTGGCCGTACCGCTGCACGCGGGGCCCGAGGCGCGCCTGCTGGCCTTTCTGGGGCGGCGCGATTCCTTTCCGGGGTGAGGGTGGTCTGCCTTCCGTGAGCGACCTCAAGAGCTCATGGAAGGAACCCCCGTCATGACCGACACACTGAGTGTCTCCGTACGCAAACCACCCGCAGGACAGGCCCCGCACCGACGCGTGTGGACCGTCCTCCTCGCCGGACTCGGCGCGCTGCTGTGCTCCCTGGACGTCGTGGTCGTAGCGACCGCGCTGCCCGCCCTGCGGGCCGATTTCGGGGCGAGCCTGTCGGACCTGGAATGGACGATCAACGCCTACAACCTGGTCTTCGCCTGTCTGACCCTGACCGGCGCCGCGCTCGGCGACCGGTTCGGGCGGCGGCGGATGTACCTCGCCGGGCTCGCCGTCTTCACCCTGGGCTCGGCCGCCTCCGCCCTGGCGGGCGGCCCGGGCCAGCTCATCGGCGCCCGCGTGGTGCAGGGCGCCGGCGCGGCCGTACTCCTGCCGCTCACCCTGACCCTGATCAGCGAGGCGTTCCCGGCTGAGAAGCGGGGCGTCGCCATCGGTGTGTGGGGCGGGGTGACCGGCCTCGGCGTGGCGGCCGGACCGGTGCTCGGCGGGGCCGTCACCGAGGGCCTGTCCTGGCAGTGGATCTTCTGGCTGAACGTGCCCATCGGGCTCGCGATGCTGCCGTTCGCCGCCACCAAGCTCCGCGAGAGCTACGGCACACGGCCCCAACTCGATCTCGTGGGACTGGTGTTGGCGGCCGTCGGGCTGACCGGGCTGGCCTGGGCGCCGGTTCGGGCGCCGCAGGCGGGCTGGGGGAGCTTCGAGGTGCTGACCGCGCTCGCCGCCGGGATCGTGTTCCTGGCCGCCTTCCTCCTCTGGGAGCGCAGGGGAGCCCGCTATCCGATGCTGCCGCTCGCGCACTTCCGTAACCGCGGGTTCTCCGTCGCCAACGCGGCCGCCTTCCTGGTCTTCGGGTCCCTGCTGGGCGCCCTCTTCATGATCACGCAGCTCTTCCAGACCGGGCTCGGCTACTCCCCGCTGGAGGCGGGCGTGCGCGTCCTCGTCTGGAACGCGATGCCGCTCCTGGTCGCCCCGGTCGCTGGCGCCCTCGCGGACCGCTTCGGCACCCGGCCCTTCATGTTCGGCGGACTGGCCCTGCAGGCGCTGGGCCTCGCCCTGCTGGCCTTGCAGGTCGAACCCGGTGTCGGCTACGGGCAGTTGGTCGTCCCGCTGATCATCGCGGGCATCGGCATCTCCATGGTCTTCCCGAGCGTGGCCAACGCCGTGACCTCCGCCGTCCCCCTCGGTGACGCGGGCGTCGCGGCCGGCGTCAACAACGCCCTGCGCGAACTGGGCGGCGTCTTCGGCATCGCCGTCGCCGCCCTGGTCTTCACCCAGTACGGCGGCTACGGCTCACCCGCCTCCTTCCTGGACGGCTGCGCACCGGCGCTGTGGGTGTCGGCCGGGGCGGCGGGAGCCGGAGCGGTGGTGGCGGCCTTCGCGCCGTCGCGGGCCCAGGAGACAGCGCTCGCCCGGGAGCTGTGACGCGGGGGTTGTGTCAAAGCACCCACCCTCTTTATAGTCGTACTGACTATTAAGGGGGTGGGTTGCGTATGGCCTTCGACAAGGCGGGCTACGACAAGTACGCCTACGAGCCCTTCGCCGTCACCGTCGACCTCGCCGTCCTCACCATCCGCGCCGGCGCCCTGCACGTGCTGCTCGTCGAGCGCGGACAGGAGCCGTACGCCGGTCACTGGGCGCTGCCCGGCGGCTTCGTGGAGCCGCGGGAGTCGGCGGAGACGGCCGCCAGGCGCGAACTCGCCGAGGAGACCGGTCTCGCGGACGTCACGGGGCTGCATCTGGAGCAGCTGCGGACCTACAGCGAACCCGACCGCGATCCCCGGATGCGGGTCGTGTCCGTCGCCTTCACCGCGCTGCTGCCCGACGCGCCCGAGCCGCAGGCCGGCAGCGATGCGGCGCGGGCGAGCTGGCTGCCGTACGACGCGGTCCGGCCGCTCGCCTTCGACCACGACACGATCCTGGCCGACGCCCACGAACGGGTCGGCGCCAAGCTCGAGTACACCTGCCTCGCCACCGCCTTCTGTCCGCCCGAGTTCACGCTCGGCGAGCTGCAGCACGTCTACGAGACGGTGTGGGGCACCTCCCTCGACCGGCCCAACTTCCGCCGCAAGGTGCTCGCCACGCCCGGCTTCGTCGAGGCCGTGCCGGGCGCCGCCCGGCTGACCGGCGGCCGCGGCAAACCCGCCGCGCTGTATCGCGCCGGACCGGCCACCGCACTGCACCCGCCCCTCCTCCGACCGTCCCGGGAAGGACGCCCCGCATGACCGCAACCATCGTCGACAAGCGCGCCGCGACAGGGGCGTTGATCGGGCTCGCCCTCGGGGACGCGCTCGGATTCCCGACCGAGTTCCACGACGTGCCCGGCATCCTCGCCAAGTGCGGGCCGTGGCGGGAGATGCGGCTGCCGACGCCGGCGATCGTCACCGACGACACACAGATGACGCTGGCGCTGGGCCGGGCTCTGCGCACGGCCATGGACCGCGGGGTGCTCGCGCCGAAGCGGCTGGAGCGGCCGCTGCGCGAGGAGTTCGTGGACTGGTACCAGTCGCCGGAGAACAACCGTGCGCCGGGAAACACCTGCCTGCGCGCCTGCAGCCTGCTCAAGGACGAGAGCCGCCTCTGGCAGGACGCCAGCCAGATCGGCTCCAAGGGCTGCGGCGCCAACATGCGCGTCGCGCCCCTCGGCATCGTCCCCGGCCTGAGCGACGAACAGCGCGCGGGCGCCGCCCAGTTGCAGTCCGCCGTGACCCACGGGCATCCGACCGCTCTCGCCGCGTCCGACCTCACCGCCCGCGCAGTACGCCTGCTCGCGCAGGGCGCCGAACCCACAGGACTCGTCGGCCTGCTGCGGTCGTACGCCCTGGAGAACCGCAGCCGCTACCACCACGCCTGGCTCGGCGACCTGTGGACCCGCAGCCAGGACCCGAGCGCCGAGCACTTCATCACGCGCGGCTGGGACGAGTGCCTGGAGATCCTCGACCGGCTGCAGCACGCCGTGCGCACGGCCTCGCCCGAGACCGACCCGTGCCTGGCCACCGGCGCGGGCTGGATCGCCGAAGAGGCCTTCGCCACCGGCCTGTTGTGCTTCCTGCAGTTCGTCGACGAACCGGTCACGGCCCTCCGCCGGGCCGCCTGCACCTCGGGCGACTCGGACTCCATCGCCTGCCTGACGGGCGCCTTCGCGGGCGCGTACCTGGGCGCCGACGCCTGGCCGACGGACTGGGCCGACCGCATCGAGTACCGGGGCGACCTGATGACCCTCGGCGCCCTCTGGGACGCTTGAGGGATGATCGACGCCCTCGACATCGACCTGGCGCCGGTGGTCGCCGAACAGCCCGACCCGGTGCTGTTCGCGACCGTCTCCGGCGCACACCTCTACGGTTTCCCGTCGCGCGACTCGGACGTGGACCTGCGGGGCGTGCACCTGCTGCCCACGGCGGACCTGCTGGGGTTGCGGGAGCCGGACGAGACCCGGTCCCGGATGTGGGACCGGGACGGCGTCGAGCTGGACCTGGTCACGCACGACCTGCGCAAGTTCGTACGGCTGATGCTGCGCCGCAACGGCTATGTGCTGGAGCAGCTGCTCTCGCCCCTGGTCGTGCACACCACCGACGCGCACGGCGAGCTGGCCGCGCTCGCACCCGGCGTGCTCACCACTCATCACGCCCACCACTACAGGGGGTTCGCCAACACTCAGTGGCGGCTCTTCGAGAAGACCCGTGAGCTCAAGCCGCTGCTCTACACCTTCCGGGTCCTGCTCACCGGCATCCACCTGATGCGCAGCGGCGAGGTGCAGGCCCATCTGCCCACGCTGCTGGGCGAGTTGGACGCCCCCGCCTACCTGCCGGAGCTGATCGCGGCGAAGGCGGAGCAGGAGCACGGGGGTGCCGAGGTCGACCACGCGCGCGTGCAGGCGGACGTCGAGCATCTGCACGGCGTGCTCGACGCGGCGCAGGAGACCTCGGCGCTACCCGACGCCCCGACCGTGTACGACGCCCTGCACGACTTCGTCATACGCATCCGGCTGGAGCGCTGAGGCGCGGCGGACGCGGACGAGGAAGGCCTCGACGCGGGCCCGGTCCGGCTCCTCGGGGAGGGGACTGTGACGCGATGCCTCGTCGGCCTCCGCGGCCAGGCGGTTCATCCAGGACTCGACCTCCGGCCACGGGACCTCGCCGCGCTTCACGGCCAGGAGGGGCTCGCGCTGGTCGCCCACGTCGATGCTGAGGGCGCCCGTGCGCAGCAGGTCGCGGGAGCTCATCAGCAGGCGCAGCAGGTGCATGGCGTGCTTCCAGCGCGGGGCGCCGTGGGTGCGGACATCCGCCTCCAGCTTCTTGCGCTGGCCGAGGGCATAGCGCGTGAACGTCTCGTGGGCCCGGCGGGAGAGGAACGCCCCGCGCAGTGCGAGGAGTTCGCGGCCGGTCTCGTCGACGTACTCCACGAGCGGGGAGTGCAGGCACTCCAGGATGTTCGGGTTGGCGCGCAGGGCGAGCTCGCAGAAACGCTCCAGCTCCCAGCCGAACTGCTCCTCGGCCGGGCCCTCGACATGCGTCGGCGGCTTGTCGAAGCGCCAGAACAGGGGAGTGGGGGCCACGAACACGCCCCGGCGGTCGGTGTCGCTGCCGTCCGTCGCCAGACCGAAGGCGCGCGAACCCATCACGCAGGCGTAGATCGTGTGGTCGCGCACCAGCGCCTCGGGAAGCATGTCTCGGAGCGTACGCGGCGCCTCACACCCGGCGGATCGAATTTCCCTCCACCTTGATCTGCTCCGCGGGCAGCGGCTTCGGCGCGGGGCCGCCGGCCACCGAGCCGTCGGCGATGCGGAACTCGCTCTTGTGGCAGGGGCAGTGGATGATGCCGTCCGCGATGCTGCCCACCGTGCAGCCCTGGTGCGTGCAGACCGCGGAGAAGGCCTTGAACTCGTCCTTCTTCGGCTGGGTGACCACGACCTTCTCGTCCTTGAAGATCTTGCCGCCGCCGACGGGGATCTCGGAGGTCTTCGCCAGTTCCTGTCCGCCGGAGGCGTTCGCGGAGGACCCGGAGTCGCTGTTGTCGCCGTACTTGCTGCAGCCCGCGGCGAGCGTCGCCGCGCCCGTCGCGAGGAGAACCGTGCGCCGCGTCGAGCGGTGGGTCATGTCGTCACTCCGAACGTGCGGAAGAACCAGAGGGCGGACGTCAGCCAGATGAGGGTGAGAACGGTGAAGACCAGCCCGCCGACGAGCGGCAGCAGCCAGCCGGGGAGTCGCTGGGAGCGAAGCAGCAGCATCTTGGCACTGAAGGCACCGAAGAAGAAGCAACCCAGGGCAGAGTGCCACATCACGCGCGTTTCGTAGGTCTGGTAGCCCAGCGCGTACAGGCAGTGCACGGCGACCGGGACCGCCACCAGGAACGCGATCCGGCCCGACCAGCGGTGCAGCGCCGACGCCCAGCGCGGCCCCGGCAGCTTGCCGTACACCATGAAAGCGCTGACCAGCTGGACGAGCGCGAAGAAGAACGCGGTCGACGCAAGCCACGACTTCACCGCGCCTGTGCTGCTGAACCCGGCCAGGTTGAAGGCCGTCCCGGTGGGGTCGTGGACCTTGCCGTACACGCCGAGGCCGACGGCCACCGCGGCGGCGACCAGGGCCGGGACGAGATAGCGGGCGGGGCCCGGGGCGCGATGGGCGGGTCCGGAAGGCGGGAAACTCTGGGTCGCGGCGTTCGGGTCGACGGTCATGGTGTCGTCTCCCAGGTCAGGAGCATCAAGGAGTTACGGGATGTGCCGTCAGCCGCTGTCCGTCGACCGTCACCGCGCCCGTCTCGGGGTCGATGGCCGGCGCGGCCGAGGGTGCTCCGTCGCGGGTGACGATGCCGACCTGCTTGCCGCCCGGCAGGACGATCCAGCCGCCGACGATCCTGGCGCCGGCGACCTGGCTGTTCGCCCGGTAGATACCGGACGGCTTCTTCGCCTTGTCGATGGTGAAGGCGTAGTGCCCGCCGCCGACCTCGGCCGTGCCCCGGATCTGCTTGCCCCGCACCGTGCCGTTCAGCTTCGCGCCGTGGTCACCGCTCAGGCGCAGGCTGCCGTCGTCCTTCACCGTGCCCTTCAGCCACGACTCGATGTTGTGGCCGTCGCAGAAGTACGCGATCGCCTTGCCGCCGCGCAGCGAGACCGCCACGGCGGACGAGTCGTCGTCGGTACGGCCGGTGTAGACACCCTGGGGCGCGGCGGCCCGCGACGGCGACGGGCTGGGCGACGTGGTGGTCCTCGAGGGAGTCGGCGAGGCCGTGACGCCGGGCGACTTCTCCTTGTAGGTGGACGAGGCGCTCTTCGTCCCCGTCGTCGCGTTCAGTGACAGCATGAACAGGCCGAGCAGCAGTCCCGCGAGCAGGGTCAGCAGCGGTCCAGGGCGCTTCATTCGGGCCTCCCCCGAGGCGAGTGTCCTGCCATCAGAGCGGACCGGCGGCCCCGACGTAAAGAGGCGCACAGGGGCGAGCCATCCCAAGTAGCGAAATTGGGGCGATTCAGTGACATTGGCAGGGCATCGGAGCCGCCGTCTCAGCGGGCGGGCGGCGCACACCCGCCCGCCGCGGGCTGACTAGGCTGGAGGGTCGAAAGCCGATCCGTACATCAGCGAGGAGCACAGCCGTGGCGGTACGAGCGGTCCGGGGAGCCGTCCAACTGGAACGGGACGAGGCCGGGCACATGGACGAGCAGGTCGGGGCCCTGCTCACCGCCATTCTCGAACGGAACGCCCTGAGCGCCGACGACCTGATCAGCATCTGGTTCACGGCCACGCCCGACCTGCACAGCGACTTCCCCGCGGCCGCCGCCCGCAAGCTCGGCATCGTCGACGTACCGCTGATCTGCGCCCAGGAACTGGACATCGCGGGCGCCATGCCGCGCGTCGTGCGCGTCCTGGCGCACATCGAGTCGGACCGCTCCCGCGCCGACATCGCCCATGTCTACCTCGGCGCCGCGGCCGCCCTGCGCAAGGACATCGCCCAGTGAGAACCGCGCTCGTCATCGGCACCGGGCTCATTGGTACGTCCGCCGCCATCGCCCTGTCCCAGCGGGGCGTCGTCGTGCACCTCGCCGACCACGACCCCGAGCAGGCGCGTACGGCCGCCGCGCTCGGCGCCGGCACCGACGCGGCCCCCGACGGACCGGTCGACCTCGCGATCATCGCCGCGCCTCCCGCCCATGTGGCCGGGGTGCTGGCCGACGCCATGCGCCGGGGCGCGGCCCGCGGCTACCTCGACGTGGCCAGCGTCAAGGGCGGCCCGCGCCGCGAGCTGGAGGCGCTGGGCCTGGACCTGTCCGCGTACATCGGCACCCACCCCATGTCGGGCCGCGAGAAGTCCGGCCCGCTGGCGGCGACCGGTGACCTCTTCGAAGGCCGCCCCTGGGTGCTGACGCCGACCCGGGACACCGACACCGAGGTGCTGAACCTCGCCCTGGAGCTGGTCTCGCACTGCCGGGCCGTCCCGGTCGTCATGGACGCCGACGCCCACGACCGCGCGGTGGCGCTGGTCTCGCACATGCCGCACCTCGTCTCCAGCATGGTCGCCGCGCGTCTGGAGAACGCCGAGGAGGCGGCCGTACGACTGTGCGGTCAGGGCATCCGCGACGTGACCCGGATCGCCGCCTCCGACCCCCGGATGTGGATCGACATCCTCTCCGCGAACCCCGGGCCGGTCGCCGACCTGCTCTCCGACGTCGCCGCCGACCTGGACGAGACGGTGCAGGCACTGCGGTCCCTGCAGTCCTCCGACGAGGCCAAGCGCGGTGAGGGTGTCCTGGGCATCGAGGACGTCCTGCGGCGCGGGAACGCCGGACAGGTGCGGGTCCCCGGCAAGCACGGGTCCGCTCCACGGGCGTACGAGGTCGTGGCCGTCCTCATCGACGACCAGCCGGGCCAGCTGGCGCGGATCTTCGCCGACGCGGGCCGGGCCGGGGTCAACATCGAGGACGTACGCATCGAGCACGCGACCGGCCAGCAGGCGGGTCTGGTCCAGCTGATGGTGGAGCCGCAGACGGCACCGGTCCTCACGGCTGCCCTGCGGGAGCGAGGGTGGGCGATCCGGCAGTGACCAACCGCACCCCTGCACAGTGATCCCCGGGATCATCCGCCTGTAAGAAGGGTTCCGGCGAGCCAGTAACCTTGTTCAGGGCACGATCGCGGCCCCACCTACCCACCACACCGCACCAGGAAGGTGTCCCCCCGTGGAAAACGGCGTCGCCAAGCCCGTGATTGTCGCCATCGACGGCCCGGCCGGCACGGGCAAGTCGAGCACGTCGAAGGCCGTCGCCGCGCAGCTCGGTCTGAGCTACCTGGACACCGGCGCCCAGTACCGGGCGATCACCTGGTGGATGGTGAACAACGGGATCGACATCGACGACGCCTCCGCGATCGCCGCCGTGGCGGGCAAGGCCGAGATCGTCTCCGGCACGGACCCGGCCGAGCCGACGATCACGGTCGACGGCATCGACGTGTCCGGCCCGATCCGCACCCAGGAGGTCAGCTCCAAGGTCAGCGCGGTCAGCGCGGTGCCCGAGGTGCGCGCCCGGATCACCGAGCTGCAGCGCTCGCTGGCCACCTCCGCGGAGCACGGCATCGTCGTCGAGGGCCGTGACATCGGTACGACCGTGCTGCCCGACGCCGACCTGAAGATCTTCCTCACCGCCTCGCCGGAGGCCCGCGCCGCCCGCCGCAGCGGTGAGCTCAAGGGCGCCGACGTGCACGCCACCCGTGAGGCGCTGATCAAGCGCGACGCCGCTGACTCCAGCCGTAAGACCTCGCCGCTCGCCAAGGCGGACGACGCGGTCGAGGTGGACACCACCGACCTCACCCTCGCGCAGGTCATCGAGTGCGTCGTCACCCTCGTCGAGGAGAAGCGGGCCGGGAAGTGACCGCACCCTCCGTTCCCTCCGAACGCGGCGCCGAGGTCGGGCGGCGGATCGGCGTCGGCCTGATGTACGGGCTGTGGAAGCCGCGGGTGCTGGGCTCCTGGAAGGTGCCCGCCACCGGCCCGGTGATCTTCGCCGTCAACCACTCCCACAACATCGACGGACCGATGGTCATGGGCGTGGCGCCCCGGCCGACGCACTTCCTGATCAAGAAAGAGGCGTTCATCGGCCCGCTCGACCCGTTCCTGCTGGGTATCGGCCAGCTGAAGGTGGACCGCTCGGTCGCCGACCGCGGGGCGATCACGCAGGCCCTGGGCGTCCTGTCCGCCGGGGGAGTCCTCGGCATCTTCCCGGAGGGCACCCGCGGCGAGGGCGACTTCGCCTCGCTGCGCGCCGGCCTCGCCTACTTCGCCGTACGCAGTGGAGCACCGGTCGTCCCGGTCGCCGTACTGGGAAGTTCCGGGCGGCGGAGCCGGTTGACCAAGGGGCTGCCTCCGCTGCGCAGCCGCATCGACGTCGTTTTCGGCGACCCCTTCGAGGCGGGCGACGGCAGCGGACGGCGCACGCGCAAGGCGCTGGACGAGGCGACCGAACGCATTCAGAAGCAGCTCACCGCGCACCTGGAAAACGCCAGGCGACTGACCGGTCGCTAGGCGACACTTGAGTAGTGGATCAGCCGGAAGAAGCCGGATGTTCCACCGATCACCACGATGAACGACGAGGTACGGACTTCATGAACGACCACATCCACTCCGACGGCTCGGGCGAGGAGCACGACCACGGAGCACTTGGCGACGCCGAGTACGCGGACTTCATGGAGCTCGCCGCGGAAGAGGGCTTCGACCTCGAGGACGTCGAGGGTGCCATCGAGGAGGCCGGTCACGGCCCGCTGCCCGTCCTCGCCGTCGTCGGCCGCCCGAATGTCGGCAAGTCGACCCTCGTGAACCGCATCATCGGGCGGCGCGAGGCAGTCGTGGAGGACAAGCCCGGCGTCACCCGCGACCGCGTCACCTACGAGGCCGAGTGGTCGGGCCGTCGCTTCAAGGTCGTCGACACCGGCGGCTGGGAGCAGGACGTCCTCGGCATCGACGCCTCCGTGGCCGCGCAGGCCGAGTACGCGATCGAGGCCGCCGACGCCGTCGTGTTCGTGGTCGACGCCAAGGTCGGCGCGACCGACACCGACGAAGCGGTCGTACGGCTGCTGCGCAAGGCCGGCAAGCCGGTGGTGCTCGCGGCCAACAAGGTCGACGGGCAGAGCGGTGAAGCGGACGCGGCCTACCTGTGGTCGCTGGGTCTCGGTGAGCCGCACCCCGTCTCCGCCCTGCACGGCCGCGGCACCGGCGACATGCTGGACGCCGTCCTCGAGGTCCTGCCGGACGCCCCCGAGCAGACCTTCGGCAGCGCGATCGGCGGCCCGCGCCGCATCGCCCTGATCGGCCGCCCGAACGTCGGCAAGTCCTCCCTCCTGAACAAGGTGGCGAACGAGGAGCGCGTCGTCGTCAACGAGCTGGCGGGCACCACCCGCGACCCGGTCGACGAGCTCATCGAACTCGGCGGCGTCACCTGGAAGTTCGTCGACACCGCCGGCATCCGCAAGCGCGTCCACCTCCAGCAGGGCGCCGACTACTACGCCTCGCTGCGCACCGCGGCCGCGGTCGAGAAGGCCGAGGTGGCGGTCATCCTGATCGACGCCTCCGAATCCATTTCCGTGCAGGACCAGCGGATCGTGACGATGGCCGTCGACGCCGGACGCGCGATGGTCATCGCCTACAACAAGTGGGACACCCTCGACGAGGAGCGCCGCTACTACCTGGAGCGGGAGATCGAGACCGAGTTCGGCCAGGTCGCCTGGGCGCCCCGGGTGAACGTCTCCGCCCGCACCGGCCGCCATATGGAGAAGCTGGTCCCGGCGATCGAGACCGCGCTGGCGGGCTGGGAGACCCGCGTCCCGACGGGCCGTCTGAACGCCTTCCTCGGCGAGCTGGTCGCCGCCCACCCGCACCCGATCCGCGGCGGCAAGCAGCCCCGCATCCTCTTCGGCACCCAGGCCGGCACCAAGCCCCCGCGGTTCGTGCTGTTCGCCTCCGGGTTCATCGAGGCGGGCTACCGGCGCTTCATCGAGCGCCGGCTGCGCGAGGAGTTCGGCTTCGAGGGGACGCCGATCCATATCTCGGTGCGGGTGCGCGAGAAGCGCGGCAACAAGAAGAAGTAGGCGACACATGGGGGAGGGCGGTCCCGATCGGGACCGCCCTCCCCCATGTGTCAGCTGCCTCAGCCGTTCAGCGAACGCCGCGCGGGCCGGGTGGCAGTGCGGCCGGCACACGCTGCCACTGCGACTGCTGCCGGGCGCTGTACGCCCCGGCGCTGTAGGCACTGTACGAGCTGCTGAACGACCCCGGCCGGTGACCTCCGTGCGGCTCCGCACTGGTCGGAATGTTCCCGAAGGCGGTGAACCCCAGGTTCTCCTCGCCACTGCGGTCACCCGGCAGCGTGCGGAAGGACTTGACGTACTCGGACCAGAGCGCGTCGTAGATGGGCGTGGCCGAGTGGCTGCCCGAAATGTCCTGGGCCGAGCGGGCGGAGGGAATCGGCTGGTAGGACTGGCGGCGGGGAATGTCGTATGCGTGCACGTATGTCCAAACGACCCCGAAGTTCAAGGGATGCGGTTGGTATCCGCCTCTTTGGGTGTTCTCACGTCCCCGCGAGCGGCATGGCGACGCCGACCAGCTGCCCGTTGGCCGCCGCCTTGTCCAGTGCGTCCCTCAGCAGGTCCTCCCGGGGCTGACGCCCGATGGACCCCACCGGTGCGGCGAACATGAGCACCTGCTGATGCTTGTTGGCGGCGGCCCGCCAGCCGTCGGTCACCTGCAGCGGCTGATGCGCCTGCCACCACGCCACCGGCTGCCCGCCGTTCGTGCCGGGCTGCAGTACGGCGTGCAGCTGTCCCATGGCGAGCAGCACCGACCAGCCGTGCAGTACGGGCGGCACCTCGGACAGTTCCATGAGCGGCATGAACCCCTGCTCGATCAGCAGCGGCAGGAAGTCGTCGCCGAGCCCGGTCGTGCCCGGCCGCACGATGGGCCCGGTCGGCTCGACGACCAGCGCCGGGTGCAACTCCCCGGCGATCAGGACGAGTCCGCTGGTCACACCGAGCACGGCCTGCTCGGGGACGACCTGGTCGGGGTCCAGGTCCACGGTGTCCCCGGAGATGGACCGCACGGCGCCCTGGAGCTGCTCCTCGGTGACCTGGACGACCTGCGAGGGCAGGCAGGTGGCGTGGGCGAAGGCGAGGACGGCGGTCTCCTCGCCGACGAACAGGACGGTGCTGGTGCGCTCCTGTTCGGAGTCGCCCGGGGTGCGGCAGGAGGTGCAGTCGTAGCTGCCGGGGGCGTTCTCTCCGGCGAGCAGCCGGTCGGCCTCTTCGTCGCCGATCTCGGCGCGTACCTCGTCGCTGACGTCGAGCATGCGCGGCACGGGTGGCTCCCCTCGGGAAGTGTGAACCGGGCGGGTCCCGGGCTCATGAAGGAGACAACGGGCGATCTGTGGCGGGAGTCACGCTCCAGGGCGAACGGAATCGAACCATCCACAGCGCAGGGTCACCGCGGGTGCGGAATCGGGCACTCACTGTCAATTCCTTGGAAATCCAAGGAAGTTGGTTGCGTGAAGTGAGTCACAGATCCTCGGGCGTCATGGTCGACAAATCGTGAAATCGGCGAATTAAGTGGGTGGCCGGAAATTGCCGATACCCACGGTAACGGCGAACTGGCCTGGAATGACAAGCAGTTGGTTGCTGACGCCTCGACAGGCTCCTTAGATTCCTCCGCCGTGTGCAACGAGCACCGCTCGGGAACGTCCGCCGACCGCACCAGCCAGCAGTACCAGCACGACGCGATCACCGGCGGACGGGGCGGAGCGCGGCGACCGGCCCATGTGCCGTGAGCGCGCCCCGCCTTGGGGGAGCCCGGGTGTTTCGAGAGGGAATTACATGTCCGAGTGTGCCGATACCACCCGTGACAACGTCCGCAGGACCCGTACGACGGCGCTCCTCGCCGGGGCGGCACTGCTCGCCCCGCTCGGGCTGCTGGCCGCGACCGGCAACGCCGCGGCGGCGGACGGCGGGGTGTGGGACCGCATCGCCCAGTGCGAGAGCGGCGGCAACTGGCACATCAACACCGGTAACGGCTACTACGGCGGGCTGCAGTTCTCCGCCGGCACCTGGCGCGCGTACGGCGGCACGGCCTATGCGCCGACGGCCGCCGGGGCCTCCAGGGAACAGCAGATCGCAGTGGCCACCAAGGTCCAGCACGCCCAGGGTTGGGGCGCCTGGCCCGTCTGTTCGGCACGGGCCGGAGCGTCCGGCAGCGCACCCGCGGCCTCCTCCGGTTCCGCCACCACCAAGTCCTCATCGGTCGTCAAGTCGAAGCCGTCGAAGACGCCGGCACGTTCGACGGGCCACACGGCGCGCGGTGCCTCCCGCGGCGACTACACCGTCCGCGAGGGCGACACCCTGAGCAGGATCGCCGCCCGGCACGGGACCACCTGGCAGCGGCTGTACGCCGCCAACAAGGCCGTCATCGGCTCCGACCCCGATGTGATCGTGCCCGGGCAGCAGCTCGACCTCTGAGCAGCTCCCCCTCACCGAGTGGGCCCCGCCCGGTCGTCCGACCGGGTGGGGCCCTTCGGCCCGCCGGACGCGCCGGAGCGGTCGCAGGCCGCCCACTGCTTACGGTGGCCCGATGTTCCGCATGCACCGTACGCAGTTCGCACTCGCGCTGGCCGCCGCCCTGTTCGGCGCCCTCGTCCCCGTCACGGCGCAGGCGGCACCGCCGCCCCCGCTGCCGGGAGCGCTTCCGGTGCGCGTGTCCTACAGCTGCGCCAAGGACCACTGGCCCTGGGGCTGCATCGCGGACTGCGAGAGCGGCGGGCGATGGGACATCAACACCGGGAACGGCTTCTATGGCGGGCTGCAGTTCCGGCAGTCCACCTGGAAGTACTTCGGCGGGCTGAAGTACGCTGCGCGCGCGGATCTCGCCACCCGCGAGGAGCAGATCGCCGTCGCCGAGAAGGTGCTGGCCGCCCAGGGGTGGGAGACCTGGCCGGCCTGCTCCCAGCGCTACCGGCTCCAGGGGCGTGTGCACGCCGTCCACGCCGGAGAGACGCTGGTGTCGATCGCGGACAGGTACGGCATCGACGGCGGCTGGCTGACGCTGTACCGGGCCAACAGGGACATGGTCGGCGAGCATCCGAAGCGGCTGAACGTCGGCACGCAGCTGCTCATCCCGCGGAGCCCGGCCCGCGCCCAGGAGCCGTACCAGGACTTCGAGGAGGCCGGCCCGCCGCTGTCCGGCGACGTTCCCGTTCGCCCGCCTCTCCGCTGAACACGACGGTGCCGCGGCGCAATTCGTACACGATGACCCCCGTCCGGTCCTGAAGCCCGGGCGGCAGCCGCTGCTCGGCGATGACGACGCATGCGTCGACAGCGCCCAGCAGGTCGTAGGTGCGGGCCGCGACCGCGGGCGACATGCCCTGCGCGGGCTCGTCGACGAGCAGCACGCGTGCGCGTGCCAGCAGGGCGCGGGAGAGGGCGAGCATGCGCTGCTCGCCGCCGGAGAGGGTGCCGGCGCGACGCGTGAGCAGGGGTTTCAGCTGCGGGTAGGCCTCCAGGGCGAAGCCGTAGTCCCTGGCCGCCAGTTCGAGGTTCTCGTGCACGGTGAGGGAGCCGAACACGGCCTGCCGCTCGGGAACCAGACACAGGCCCCGCCGGGCCCGCTCGTACGCCGGTGTCCGGCTCACGTCGACGCCGTCCCACACCACCGCGCCGCCGGACAGCGGTACGAGGCCGGCCAGCGCGCGCAGTGCGGTCGTACGGCCGGATCCGTTGCGGCCGAGCAGGACGGTGAGGCCCGGGCCGGGGGCGGCCAGGGTGACGCCGTGCAGGGCCTCCAGGGGGCCGTAACGCACGCGCGCGTGGCGCAGGGAGATGGTCATGCGCCCGCCTCCCCGGTGCCGAGGGCGTCGAGTACGTGCGCGGGTGGGCCGGAGGCGACGATGCGGCCCGCCGTCATGACGTGCACGACGTCAGCGAGGTCGGCGACCAGGTCGAGGTCGTGCTCGACCACGAGGAGGGCGGTGCCGTCGGCCGCCAGGGCCTTCAGCACCCGTGCCAGAGCGGCGACTTCGGTGTTGTCGAGGCCGGCTGCGGGCTCGTCGAGCAGCAGCACGCGGGGGCTGCCCGCCAGGGCCCGGGCCAGTTCCACGCGGCGCAGCGTGCCGGTGGGGAGGCCGGCGGCGGGCAGTGCGCGTACCGGGCCGTCGAGCGCCAGCAGCCGCAGGGTGCGCTCCACGGCTTCCGGGTCGGGCACCCGGCCCTGCTCGGCGCCCACGCGGACGTTTTCGGCCACGGTCAATGACGGGAAGACGGCGAGTTGTTGGAAGGTTCGCGCGATGCCGAGGCGGGTGCGGGCGTGTGCGGCCAGCCGCGTGATGTCTCTTGCGCCTAGGCGCACTTGACCGTGCGTGGGGCGCACGGTGCCCGCCAGGCAGTGGAACAAGGTGCTCTTTCCGGCGCCGTTGGGACCGACGATGGCGGTGACCTGGCCGGGGCGGACGTCCAGGTCGACATCGTCGAGGGCGGTGAAGCCGCCATAGCGGGCGCGGAGGTGGCGTGCTTCGAGGGTGGGTGCGGGTGGGGTGTGGTGCACCCGGCCTTCTGCCGGGTTCGGCTTCCCACCCGCACCACCCGTATCCCTTTCGTGGTCGGGTGCGGGTGGCCCTTGTGGGGGTGGAGCGCCGTCGGCGGCTGCCGGTCGATCTCGCGAGGATTCAGCGCCTCCGGCGGCTGCCGGTTGCTTCCGTGAGGTTTCCGTGTCGCTGGCGGCTGCTGGTTGCTTCCGTGAGGTTTCCGTGTCACTGGCGGCTGCCGGTTGCTTCAGCCGGGTTTTCGCGGCACCGGCGGTCTCGCTCCCCGTTTTCCCGAACCGCCCCGTCGCCTCGGCACGCGGCGCCGTGGTTGCCCCCGCCAGGGCCGGGCGGGGTGCGAGCCCTTCCTCCGCAGGCCACAGCCTCCGCCGTACCCGTGCCCCCACCTCCGTCAGCCGCGCACTCCGCCGTGGCCGCAGGCGGGCCCCCGCCGTCCGCAGCGCCTCGTAGGGCCCCCCGGGGAACCGCCCGACCAGCACCGCCAGTACGCCGATCAGTGCTGCCGCCACGCCGCCGCGGGCGCCCGCGTCGAGGCCCACCAGGAGGGCGGCCGCGGCCAGGGCACCCAGGGTGCTGTCGGCGCCCAGCACCACGACGGCGGCGAACCACAGCAGGCCGCGCACCGGGTCGTAGGCGCCCGGGTCGAAGGCCCGCAGGCCCATGCCGAGCATGCCGCCGCCGAGCGCGGCCAGGGCGGCGCCCGAGACGAAGGCCAGGAGCTTGAGCGAGGGGACCTGGACGCCGGCTGCCGAGGCCCCCGACTCGTGGTCCCGCATGGCGGCCAGGGCCCGGCCCGTGCGGCCTCGGCGCAGCGCCCGAGTGGCCAGCAACGCGGCTGCCAGCAGGGCCAGTTCGAGGACGTAGTAGGCGCGGTCGCCGTCGAAGCCCGCCGGGCGGTCCAGGGAGAGGCCCGAGGTGGCGTACGGCTGCGCGAACACGAAGCGGCTCACGCCGACGCCCACCGCGAACGTCGCCAGTGCGAGGGCGAGGCCTTGTCGGCCGATCGCCGGCCAGCCCGTCAGCAGGCCCAGCGGGGCGACCAGGACGACCGCCACTGCCAGGGCGGCCAGTTCGGGCAGGCGCGGCAGCCCCGGCAAGCGGCCCGCTGCGAGGAGGGCCGTGAACAGGGCGCCCAGGCCCGCGTAGGCCGCCTGTCCGAGGGAGATCTGGCCGCCGCGGCCCGTCACCACCACCAGGGATAGCAGGACCACACCCAGCGCCGGCACCTGGACCGAGGTGTGCAGGTCCGAGCCCGCGAAACCCAGCGGGAGCAGGAACAGGACGACGGCCACTATCCAGGCGCCCGGCGGCGTCGGCACGCGCGCGGTGGCCGTGCGGGGGAGCGCGTCGCGGGTGCCGATGCGGGGCAGCACCAAGGACGCGACGAGCAGCGCCACCACGAACAGGTTCGCGCCCACCGCCTGCAGCAGAGGCTCGCCCCACCCGGAGGGATGCAGCCGCGTCAGCTGGCTCTGCGCGATCCCGATGCCCAGCGCCACGACGACGGCCACCGGCAGGTTCCGCATCCGCGCCGCCACCGCGACCGCCACCACCTCCATGACGAGCAGTGGCAGCCCGTACGGGTCGAGGCGCACGTACGGCGCCAGCAGCGCGCCCGTCAGGCCCGCCGTGAACGCACCGAACGCCCAGCCCGCCGCCGCCACCCGGTCCGCGTCGATCCCGCCGAGCACCGCGAGCTGTCGGTCGTCGACCACGGCCCGCAGCTCCCGCCCGAACCGCGTCCATCGCATCACCGCCCCGACGCCCACGGCCAGGACGAGCATCACGGCCAGCTGGCCCCACGGGTCCTCCGACACCAGTTCCGGGGCGTCGTCCCGTGCCCCCTGCCCCCACACCAGCGCGGCCCCGCCGACCAGCAGCACGAAGACCCCGATGGACGCGACGAGCGTCTGCGCCGGGTCGCTGCCCAGGACGGCGAGCGGCCGGAAGACGAACCGTTCCAGGGCCACACCGATCGCCGGGGCCAGGACGACGAGCGTCACCGTCGCCGCCAGCCACAGCGGCCAGCCCCACTCGACCACGCACTGCCGCAGCACATACGCGCACACCATCGCGATCGCGCCGTGCGCGAAGTTGAGCACGCCGGTCGCGCGGTACGTCACGATCAGGCCGATTCCGGTGAGCGCGGCCGCACTGCCGACGGAGAGGCCGGCGAGCGTGAGGTCGTACGTCAGGGAGGACATCGGGAGGACTTCAGTCGGTCTCGTCGGCGGGTTCGCAGATCGGGCACGGGCCCAGCTCGCCGCTCTGCAGCAGTTTCGCGTCGACCGGTACGGCCTCCACCTTCCCGGAGACCAGCGGGCAGTCCGCGCGGTGCCACAGCGTGCCGCCCGGCACCATCAGCAGGTCACCGCTGACCGCGAGAGGCAGGGCGGCCGCCTGCCGGGACTCGTCGGCGTCGGCGGACTCGGCGGCGGCCAGGAGGCCGTAGAGCTCCTCCACACGGGCGGCGGCGAGCGCGTTGCGCCCGTGGGTGAGCAGCATCGACCCGGCGATGATCAGTGCGGCGCCGGGGACCGTGCAGGAGGCCAGATAGGGCAGCTGACGTTCGGCGTAACGCTCACCGGAGATGCCGTACCAGCCGATGACGCACAGCACCGCACCCGCGGCGAGCGCGGCCCAGCCGGCCCACAGGACGGGGTGCACGGTCCGCAGTCGGCCTGTCCGCATCGCTGGCTCCCACAGTCGCGAGTCTGTGCATGTGCCTGTCCATGTCAGCCAATGGCTTGCACTATGCCTCCTGGAAGCTGACCCTGAAAGCACCGGGCGCACCTTGCCCGGACCGACACCCGGTGGTGAGCCAGATGGTTCTCGGGAGCGACCTCAGGCGGGGGAACACAGGCAGGGGGCGCGGCCCAAGGGCGGCGGGACGGGGTACGGCGTTCGCGGCCGCCCTTGTTCTCATCTTCGCCCCGGTCCTCGCGGCGTGCAGTGACGACAACGGCGGCGGCAGCGCGAGCACACCCCCCACTCCGTCCGTGGAGAAGACGACGAGCGCACCGGCCACCGCGCCCGCCGACCCCGCGGCGGCCAAGCAGGAGATCAGCAAGAACTGGCAGACGTTCTTCGACCCGAAGACGTCCCTGGCGGAGAAGCAGAAGGTCCTGGAGAACGGCGAGCGGATGGCGCCCGTCCTGAAGGCCTTCAGCGGTGACAAGCGCGGCGGCCAGGTGCAGGCGAAGGTCCAGAAGATCGAGTTCACCTCGCCGACCCAGGCGACCGTGACCTACACGCTGACCCTGAACGGCGCCACCGCCCTGCCGAACGCCTCCGGGACCTCGGTCGAGCAGAGCGGCACCTGGAAGGTGTCCGTCAACACGCTGTGCGCGCTGGTCAAGCTGAGCGGCGATGCGTCGCAGTCGCCCGCACCGGGCTGCTGAGGGCGCAGCTGCCGCGGCGCTGCTGCTCGTCCTGGGCACGGCCTGCGGCAGCCGCCTGCCGGAGAGCGACTTCGAGCACGGCGGCCGGTCGAACGCGCCCGCGCCCAGCAGTGGCACGCCCGTCCGCGTCGGAATCATCACCAGCGCCACCAGCCCGGTCGGCGGCAACACCTTCACCGGCCCGCGCGACGGCGCCAAGGCCTACTTCGACCGGCTGAACGCGCGCGGGGGCATCGGCGGGCGCCCTGTCGAGGTGCGGGAGTGCGACGACGGAGGCAGCGGCGTCGGCAACAACACCTGCGTGCACCGGCTGATCGACGAGGACCAGGTCGTCGCCCTGGCCGCGACCACCGCCCTGGACTACGCGGGGGCCTCCCGCGTCTCCCACGCGCGCGTGCCCGACATCGGCGGCCAGCCCATCGGCGCCGCCTACGACACCTGGCCGCACTTCTACGGCATCTACGGCAGCCTCGCCCCGAGGAACGGCACCCCCGGCTGGAACGGAAAGCTCTACGGCGGCACCGAGGTCTACCGCTACTTCAAGCGCGAGAAGGGCGCCCGTACGGCCGCCGTCGTCTCCTACAACCAGGCCGCGTCCGCCGCCTACGCCCGCCTCGTCGAGCAGGGCCTGAAGGCCGAGGGCTACAAGGTGGTCACCGAACAGGTCGACTTCGCGCTGCCCAACTTCCGTGCCGCCGCGGCCGACTTGAAGGAGCAGGGCGCCGACCTGGTCTTCGACGCCGTCGACACCCACGGCAACGCCCAGCTGTGCAAGGCGATGGACGAGGTCGGCGCCAAGGTCACCGCGAAGGTCACCAACGTACAGAACTGGACGTCCACCGTCCCCGACGACTACAAGGACTCCCCGCGCTGCCGCAACGCCCTCTGGGCGACCGGCTCCAGCCGCAACTACGAGGACACGGGCAACGCGGCCGTACGCCGGTTCCGGGACGCCACCAAGGGCCTGAAGACGCACTCCCAGTGGCAGTTGGAGGGCTGGGCGGCGGCCATGTGGTTCACGGACGCGGCGAAGTCCTGTACACAAACGGGCATCACGCGCGCGTGCGTCGACGCCTTCATGAACCGCAGCGAGGACTACACCGCGGGCGGGCTGCTGGTTCCCGTCACCTTCGAGCGGCTGGCCGACCCGCCGAAGGACCGCAGAACCTGCCTGTCGGTGGCCCGTTGGCAGGACGGCCGGGGCTGGGTGTCCCAGGGCGACATGAACAGCAACTGCTTCGACGTGCCGCAGCTCTCCTACCGGCCGTAGTACGGAATCGGCCGTAGTCCGGGTAAAGGGCAACCAAAGCGCCTGTTCGCGGGTCTAACCGAGAAGCACAGGCCGAGAGGGGATCCGTACCGCATGACGACGGTGGCTCCGCAGTCCACACCGCTGCGCGCCGACTGCATCGCCGACTCCGCGGGCGGCCTGACCTTCGACGTCCGAGCGGTCGGCGAGACGGCAACGGCCCTGCTCGTGCTGCGCCGCCGCGACAGCCACGACGAGGTGTACCTGCCGCTGACCCCCGCCGCGGACGGCCGGCTGCGCGCCGCGCTGCCCAGCATCGTCGCCCTCCCCGAGGGCCGCTGGGACGCCTACGCGCGCGTGGACGCCGGCGATCCGCGCCGCCTGGCACCCGGCGTCACCGACCTGCGCTCGCTCGCCGCACGGACCCCCAGCGGCTCCCGCGGCCACGTCGCCGTCCGCATCCCGTACGCGACCCGGCAGGGCAACCTCACCGTCCGCAGCTGGCTGCGCGCCCCGCACGCCGAGGCGGGCGAACTGGGCATCAAACAAGGTGTGTTGACGGTGCCGGGGCGGGTCTACGGCATCGGGCTCGGCCCGGACGCCCATGCCGAGCTCCGCGGCCGGCACGCATCCGTCCCGGTGCGGCGGACCGAAGTCCTCGCCGACCGCACCGAGTTCCGCTTCAAGGTGGTCTACGGCGCCCTGGAGCCGGGCCTGTGGGACCTGTGGCTGCGGCCCGCGGGGGAGGCGGGACCGGCGGTGCGGGTCGCGCGGCTGCTCGACGACGTGGCCGACAAGAAGCCCGTGTTCACCTATCCACGCGTGCGCGTGGACGCGCCGTACGGCCCCGTGGAGGCCGGGCCCTACTACACACGGGATAACGACCTGTCCGTGTCCGTCACCGCGGTGAGCGCTCCTCTTTAGGACAGCAGCTCTTCAGGACAGCAGCGGTCCGCAACGGCTGGCAGACTCGGACCCATGTTGGAGACCTCGGCACGACTGCTGCGTCTGCTCTCGCTCCTCCAGGCCCACCGCGAGTGGTCCGGCGCCGACCTCGCCGACCGTCTCGGTGTCACCCCGCGCACCGTGCGCCGGGACGTCGACCGGCTGCGCGAGCTGGGCTATCCCGTCAACGCCAGCCCCGGCACCGGCGGCGGCTACCAGCTGGGCGCGGGCGCCGAGCTGCCGCCGCTGCTCCTGGACGACGACGAGGCGGTCGCCGTCGCCGTCGGGCTGCGCACGGCCGCCGGGCAGGGCATCGAGGGCATCGGCGAGACCTCCGTACGGGCCCTCGCCAAGCTGGAGCAGGTACTGCCGAACCGGCTGCGCCGCCGCGTGGGCGCCCTGAACGCCTTCACCGTGCCGATGCTGCGCGGCCCCCAGCCCTCCGCCGTCGACCCGGCCGTCCTGACCGAACTGGCCAACCTGTGCCGGGACTGCGAACGCCTGCGCTTCGAGTACAGCGACCACGGAGGTGCTCCGAGCCGCCGTACCGTCGAACCTCACCGCCTGGTGTGCTCCGAGCGCCGCTGGTATCTGGTCGCCTGGGACCTCGACCGCGCGGACTGGCGTACGTTCCGTGTCGACCGCATCACGCCGAAGCCGCCGCACGGCCCGCGCTTCGCGCCGCGCACCCCGCCCGCCGAGGACCTCGCCGCGTACGTCTCGAAGGGCGTCTCCACGCGCGCGTACGCCACACATGCGGTCGTCCGGCTGCTGGCGCCCCTGGAGGAGGCCGCGGAGCGCATCTCGCCCTCGGCGGGGCAGCTGGAGGCGGACGGCCCCGGTGCCTGCATTCTGCGCACCGGGGCCGCGAGCCTCGACGTCATGGTGATTCACGTGATGATGACGGGCTTCGACTTCGAGGTTCTGGAGCCCACCGAGCTCACCGAGGCGATCAGGACGGCCCGGGACCGGCTGTCCCGCGCTCTTCTCCGAGAGGCTCCTCGGGCGTCGCCGCGAACTCGGGATGGTGCAGATCGAATGCCGGGGACTCGGAGCGGATCTTCGGCAGCATCGTGAAGTTGTGCCGCGGCGGCGGGCAGGAGGTCGCCCACTCCAGGGAGCGGCCGTAGCCCCAGGGGTCGTCGGTCTCGACCTTCTCGCCGTACTTGGCGGTCTTCCAGACGTTGTAGAGGAACGGCAGCGTCGACATCCCGAGCAGGAACGCGCCGATCGTCGAGATGGTGTTGAGGGCCGTGAAGCCGTCCGCCGCGAGATAGTCGGCGTACCGCCGTGGCATGCCCTCCGCGCCCAGCCAGTGCTGCACCAGGAACGTGGTGTGGAAGCCGACGAAGAGCGTCCAGAACTGGATCTTGCCCAGCCGCTCGTCGAGCATCTTGCCGGTGAACTTGGGCCACCAGAAGTAGAAGCCGCCGAAGATCGCGAAGACGACCGTGCCGAACACGACGTAGTGGAAGTGCGCCACGACGAAGTAGGTGTCCGAGACGTGGAAGTCCATCGGCGGCGACGCGAGGATCACCCCGGTCAGACCGCCGAACAGGAACGTCACCAGGAAGCCGCACGCCCACAGCATCGGCGTCTCGAAGGACAGCGACCCCTTGATCATCGTGCCGATCCAGTTGAAGAACTTCACACCGGTCGGCACGGCGATGAGGAACGTCATGAAGGAGAAGAACGGCAGCAGCACCGCGCCGGTGACGAACATGTGGTGCGCCCACACCACCACCGACAGCCCGGTGATCGCCATCGTCGCGCCGACCAGCGTGAGATAGCCGAAGAGCGGCTTGCGGCTGAAGACGGGGAGGATCTCCGTGACGATGCCGAAGAACGGCAGCGCGATGATGTACACCTCGGGATGGCCGAAGAACCAGAACAGGTGCTGCCACAGCAGCGCCCCGCCGTTGCCCGCGTCGAAGACCTGCGCGCCGAAGCGCCGGTCCGCCTCCAGACACAGCAGCGCGGCCGCGAGCACCGGGAACGCCATCAGGATCAGGATCGACGTGAAGAGCGTGTTCCAGGTGAAGATCGGCATCCGGAACATCGTCATGCCGGGGCAGCGCATCCCGATGATGGTGGTGATGAAGTTGACCGCGCCGAGGATCGTGCCGAAGCCGGCCAGCGCGAGCCCCATGATCCACAGATCGGGTCCGACACCGGGGGAGCGCACCGCGCTGTTGAGCGGCGCGTAGGCGAACCAGCCGAAGGCGGCGGGACCGCCGGGCACGATCAGCGAACCGAGCACGATCAGGCCGCCGAACAGGAAGAACCAGTACGAGAGCATGTTCAGCCGCGGGAAGGCGACGTCGGGGGAGCCGATCTGCAGCGGCATCAGCTCGTTGGCGAAGCCCGCGAACATCGGCGTCGCGAAGAGCAGCAGCATGATCGTGCCGTGCATGGTGAACAGCTGGTTGAACTGGTTGTTGTCCATGATCTGCAGCCCCGGCCGGGCGAGTTCGGCGCGCATCAGCAGCGCCATCACCCCGCCGGTCAGGAAGAACAGGAACGAGGTGATCAGGTAGAGGTGCCCGATCTTCTTGTGGTCGGTGGTCGTCAGCCAGTCGACGATCACCCGCCCCTGACTGGTCCGCACGGGTCGCGCCGCCGCCTGCACGGTCTGGGTCCCCATCGCTCGCTCGCCCCTTCGCTCGTCGCGCCCCGGGTCCGCTGAAGCCCGCGCCACCCCCGTCCGCGAGCTCACGTCATGATGCGCGCGCTGTCGCGCGCTCCGACAGGGGGCGTACGGGGGTTCTGTGCTGGAACCGTGCATTTCCTACGCGGTGTCAGCCCTACGAACCCGCCCGGAATCGGACCGGAAAGAAGTCCGGGATCGGTTCTCACGGCACTTTCCGACGGGCTATTCGGAGAGCGGCCGCGACACGCGGGAATTACGTTCGATTGCCTGCAGAAGGCCTACGGAACTGGTACGGAACCGCTCGTACGTGTGACGCCCGCAACGCAGTGGTTGATGTCGCGTGAGCCGAAACACGTGTCGTGATCCTGTGACAGAAGTGTGACCGGAGGGGGATATGGGCCGAGTGGGACCGCCCCGCCTTCCCTGGCCGGGGGACAGGGCCTAGCGTGGCGGCATGGCACCGATTCCCACTCCGCAGGCGGAACCCCAGGACAGTCCGGAGGCGTATCTCGGCCTCGATGCGGCAGGCGCCGAGCGGCGCGCGCGGGAGCGCGGCTGGTCCACGGTGCGCTCGCTGCCGCCGGGGGCGATCATCACGATGGAGTACCGCACGGGCCGGCTGAACTTCGAGGTGGAGGACGGCCGGGTGGTGCGGGCCTGGAAGGGCTGATACGTGACGAAGGCCCCGGTTCCCGTTCGGGAACCGGGGCCTTCGCTGTGCGGGGGTGGTTGTGCGTACCGACCCCGCTGTCCGTGTCAGCCGCCCGTCAGCGGGCGGGCCGTGGAGGCCGTCGCGCCGCGCGGGATGCGGTCCGAGTGCGGTGGGCGGCGGCTGCCGGCCGGGGTGACCGGTGTGCGCTCCGAGCGGGTCGTGTGCGGGCCCGGGGCCAGATAGACGGGCGCCCGGGCCGGGCGGGCCCCGGAGGTGACCGTCTCGCGTGCCGCGGCCTCGTCCTGCACGGCCGTACGGGGCTTGAGCTGCACGGGGGCGGCCACGGGGGCGGCCGGTGCAGTGGCCCCCTTGCGGGCGCGCCAGCGGTCGCGCAGGTCGAAGAGGGCGACCTCGGCCTTGGCGATCCCCGGCTCGCACCAGGGCAGGGCCAGCATGATCAGCAGGCCGGCGGCCCAGCCGAGGAGCACGTCGCTCAGCCAGTGCGTACCGAGGTAGACCGTGGCCATCCCGACGCCCAGCGAGGTCACCGCGGAGACGGCGGACAGCCAGCGGCGGGCTCTCGGGGTGGAGGCGAGGTAGGCCAGGATTCCCCAGGTCACCACGGCGTTGGCGGTGTGGCCGCTGGGGAATATATCGCCGCCCCCGCCCATCTCGTTCGAGCCGATCACGGTCGCGTAGTGGGGACCCAGGCGGCCCATGCCGTACTTGGCCGCGCCGACCGTGATGTTCAGCAGCAGCAGCGAGGCGCCCAGTGTCAGCAGGGGGCGCAAGGTGTGCTGCCGCCAGGAGCGCCAGCCCAGCCAGGCCGCGACCATCACCGCGGTCGGGCCGCGCTGGCCGAGGACGACGTAGTAGTCGACGAACCAGTGGATGCCCTGCCACTGCTGGTACGGCCGGAAGAACATGACCTGCCAGTCGAAGCGGACCAGCCACGACGTGGTCACGACGAGATACACGATTGCCAGGTAGAAGGCCAGGGTCCCGGTCAACAACGCGACCCGGTGCCGGCTCATCCTCGGCACATCGATGTGGGCCGGTCGTTCCGGCTCCCTGTCCAGCCTGGCGAACACCCGGTCCAGACGGGTGAGGTTTCGTTCGGTACGCACCCAATCGACGTTACAGCGAGTGAGGTAAGTTCTCCGTCTCTTCAGCTGCTTTGTGATGACGATGTGATGTGGGATTCCTCTCAGGAGCGGGTTTATTTCCAAGGAATCCGCAATGTCCGGGGACTGCTCCCTTCAATTCCTTTGATCATTCTGCGAATCAGTTTTATGGGACTTATGAATTCGTTCACCGAATGATGGGGCTGATTTCTCCGGACGCTCACCCGTTCCCCGAGTCGATCATGGGGGACCGGAGCCGTTCAGCCAGAACGCTCCGTACACGGCCGATGCCGCCGCGACACCGCCCACCACCAGCGCCGACCTGGAGGTACGCAGCCGGGACAGGGCCAGGGCGAGGGGCAGCAGCAGCGGGAAGGCGGGCAGCAGCAGGCGCGGTTTCGAGCCGAAGTAGCTCGACGCACACAGGGCGAGCGCGGTGACCACACCCGCGTAGACCAGCAGCGGGAGCGGCTGGCGCTGCCGTACGCAGACGGCGTACAGCCAGACCACCAGTCCGACCCCGACGACGATCCCGGCGGCCGCGAGAGCCGAGGGGAACGACGTGAACTTGTCGGCGACGAAGCGGGCGAAGGCCAGGCCGCCGTCGAAGCCGTTGCGCCAGCCCGCCTGGACGTCCAGATAGCCCAGCGGGCCCCTGCCGGTGTGGTGGCCGACCCACAGGACGTAGCCGGCGGCGCCCAGCGGGGCCAGGAGCATGGCCAGGGCGCGTCGTATGGCGGCGGGGGCGCGCGGTGTGTCCAGCGCGCCGCTGGATGACCCGACGCGCTGCGTGGAGCCGACTCCGGGCGGCGCGGGAGCGCGCTCGCCCGCGCGCGCGTCCGCCGCGCTCCGCTCTCGCACGAACGAGACCGTCGCGGCCGCCCACACGGCCGCGACGACGGCGAGCCCGACCGGCCGGGTCAGCCCCGCCAGCGCGGCCAGCGCGCCCGCAGTCAGCCAGCGGCCGGTCAGGACCGCGTACAGCGACCAGGCGGCGAGCGCCGTGAACAGCGATTCGCTGTACGCCATCGACTGCACGATCCCGACGGGCAGCACGGCCCACAGCAGGACGGCGCAGACGCCCGCCCTGCGGCCGTACACATGCTCCGCGACCGCGAAGATCCCCCAGGCCGCCACGAGCGAGGCGAGCAGGCTGACGGCGAAACCGGCGTCGGCGTACGACAGCGGGCCCACCGCCGCGAGGCCGCGCTCCAGCCAGGGCAGCAGCGGGAAGAAGGCCAGATTCGAGTGCACGTCGCCGTTCGGCAGCCGCACCTCGTAGCCGTAACCGAGCTCGGCGACCCTCGTGTACCAGAGCGCGTCCCAGCGGGCCGTCAGCAGCGTGTACGCGCTCTTGCCGCGCGCGGCGCTCCACAGGGCCAGCGCGAGCAGGCCCAGCGCGCGCACCGCCACGTACCCGAGGAGGGCCGGGGCCGCGCGGCGCAGGGCCGTCTCGCGAGGCGGCGCAACGCGTGTCACAAGGTCGGTCACGGGCTCGATTATCGACGGCCGCCGGAACCGGAGGGCCCGGCGGGGGCGTGGCCGGGAAGGATGGGGAGTGGCGTACGCCACACCGGTCTGTGCGAAGTCTGAGAGGTCCGCCACGTGACCTGTGCACGAACTCGCGTACGCTGACGTGTCACTCGCCTTCGTTGCGCGGGCCGGAGACCACCGCTCCTCTCCGGCCGAGATCACGGGGAGTCCCCACCCCGTGTGCCCGCCGACCGCGAGGGAACATCTGGGAGGTACGTACATGTCCGGGACGACCACGGCCGCCGCTGCGCTGCGCCGTCGGGCGGCCGGGGCCGGTGCCAACCGCTGGGTCGTCCTCTTCGTCCTCTGTACGAGCCTGCTGCTGGTCGCGGTCGACGCGACCGTGCTGCACGTGGCGGTCCCCGCCGTCAGCGAGGACCTCAGGCCCGGCGCGATAGAACTGCTCTGGATCGTCGACGTCTACCCCCTCGTCTGCGCCTCGCTGCTGATCCTCTTCGGCACGCTCGGCGACCGGGTCGGCCGCAGAAGGATCCTGCTGCTCGGCTACGGCCTCTTCGGCGTCGCCTCCGGCCTCGCGGCCCTCGCCCATGACCCTCAGGTACTGATCCTCGCGCGGGCGCTGCTCGGCGTCGGCGGCGCGATGATCATGCCCGCGACGCTCTCGATCCTCCGCCAGGTCTTCCCCGACCGGCGTGAGCGTGCGCTCGCGATCGGTGTCTGGAGCGCGGTCGCCGCGGTCGGCGCGGCGGTCGGACCGCTGCTCGGCGGTTTCCTGCTGGAGCACTTCTGGTGGGGTTCGGTCTTCCTCGTCAACATCCCACTGATGCTGGTCAGCCTGCCGGTGGGCCGGCTGCTGCTGCCCGAGTCGCGGGGCGCCGGTGACGGCCCCTGGGACGTGGTCGGTGCACTGATGGCGGCCGCCGGGCTGTTCGGCCTCGTACTGGGCGTCAAGCGGCTGGGCGGCGGCGAGGTGGGTCTCTTCACTGTGGCGCCGCTCGTCGTGGGCGCCCTCCTGCTGGTCCTCTTCGTACGACGGCAGCGGCGCCGTGCGCATCCGCTGGTGGACCTCGGGATGTTCGCGCGGCCCGCCTTCAGCACCGCCGTGGGCTGCATCGTGCTGGCGATGCTTGCCCTGGTCGGTCTTGAGCTGATCGCGGCGCAGTATCTGCAGCTGGTGCTGGGGCTGTCGCCGTTGGAGACGGGGCTGCGACTGCTGCCGCTGACGTTCGCGGCGATGGCGGCGGGGCTGGCGGGTGCGCGGATGCTGCGCCGCTTCGGCCCGCGCCGGATGGTGTCCTTCGGGTTCTGCCTCACCGCCGGGGCCGTGGTGCTGCTGACGGTGATGGGCGGGTCGGACAACGCGGGGCTGATGGTGGCCGCGTTCATGCTGCTGGGCTTCGGCCTGGAGACCACGCTCTTCGGGGCGTACGAGTCGATGCTGAGCGAGGCGCCGCCGGAGCAGGCCGGTGGGGCGGCGGCGATCGGCGAGACCTCGTACCAGCTGGGGGCGGGGATCGGTATCGCGCTCCTCGGGAGCGTGATGAACGCGGCGTACGCGCCCGGACTGGCGTCCGTTCCGGGGGTTCCTTCGTCGGCCTCGGCCGCGGCGGGGCATTCGCTGGGCGAGGCGTACCAGGTTGCCGCGCAGCTGGGCGGGCCGGTGGGTGTTGCCCTGCGGCGGGCGGCGCGGGACTCGTTCGTGCACGGGCTGCATGTGACTTTGCTGGTCAGTGCGGGCTTGCTGCTGCTGGGTGCGGTGATGGCTCTGCGGTTGCCGCGGATCATGCAGTGCGGGGAGCCTGCGGTGCCTGTGGAGTTGCCGGCGCCTCGGGAAGTCGCCGACTCCCGGGTCTCGGCCTGACCGATTTTGCGGCTCCGCCGCGGGGTCGTTGGTTGTCTGCGGCGCCGTGGGGGCTGGTCTCGCAGTTCCCCGCGCCCCTTAAATGCCGTTGTACTGGACGTGGAGGACACCGCACCGTAACGTCGGTCCAGAAGTCCTAACTAGCGGTGCTAGTTTTTCATCTGCCGGAGGGTCCTATGTCCGCGTCCTCGAAGCTGCCCCCCTTCGATCCCACCGACCCGCTCGGCATCGATGACCTGCTCGAACCCGAGGACCTGGCCATCCGGGACACGGTTCGCGGTTGGGCTGCGGACCGCGTGCTGCCGTATGTCGCCGAGTGGTACGAGAAGGGGGAGCTGCCCGGTATTCGCGAGCTCGCGAAGGAGCTCGGCAGTATCGGGGCGCTCGGTATGTCGCTCAGCGGGTACGGGTGTGCGGGGGCCAGTGCCGTGCAGTACGGGCTGGCCTGTCTGGAGCTGGAGGCCGCCGACTCCGGGATCCGGTCGCTGGTCTCCGTGCAGGGGTCGCTCGCGATGTACGCCATCCACCGGTTCGGCAGCGAGGAGCAGAAGCAGCAGTGGCTGCCGCAGATGGCCGCCGGTGAGGCCATCGGCTGCTTCGGGCTGACCGAGCCCGATCACGGGTCCGACCCTGCCTCGATGCGCACGCACGCCAAGCGGGACGGCGGCGACTGGGTCCTCAACGGGCGGAAGATGTGGATCACCAACGGGTCCGTGGCGGCCGTCGCCGTGGTCTGGGCCCAGACGGAGGACGGGATCCGCGGGTTCGTCGTGCCCACCGACAGCGCCGGGTTCTCCGCGCCGGAGATCAAGCACAAGTGGTCCCTGCGGGCCAGTGTCACCAGCGAACTCGTCCTCGACGACGTACGACTGCCCGCCGACGCCGTACTGCCGGAGGTCGTCGGCCTCAAGGGGCCGCTCAGCTGTCTCTCGCACGCCCGTTACGGGATCGTCTGGGGCGCCATGGGTGCGGCCCGCAGCTGTTTCGAGGCCGCCGTCGACTATGCGAAGTCACGGGAGCAGTTCGGGCGGCCCATCGGGGGGTTCCAGCTCACCCAGGCCAAACTCGCCGACATGGCGGTCGAACTGCACAAGGGGATTCTGCTCGCCCACCATCTGGGGCGGCGCATGGATGCCGGCCGACTGCGTCCCGAGCAGGTCAGCTTCGGCAAGCTCAACAACGTACGAGAGGCCATCGAGATCTGCCGTACGTCACGGACGATCCTCGGTGCCAACGGGATCTCGCTCGAATACCCCGTCATGCGGCACGCCACCAACCTCGAGTCGGTGCTGACGTACGAAGGCACCGTCGAGATGCACCAGCTGGTGCTGGGCAAGGCGCTCACCGGACTCGATGCGTTCCGGTAAAGCCTTCCGGTGAACCCTGCTTGGGGCAGGGCCGGTGAGCGGCCCTGCCTCAGCTCTGGTTGAAGAAACCGTCCGACCGGTGCTGTGCCGGCTCCCCGCTGACGATTTCCGTGTCGGCGGGCGTGAGCAGGAAGACCCGGTTGGAGACGCGGTCGATCGAACCGCGCAGACCGAAGATGAGCCCCGCCGCGAAGTCGACGACGCGCTTGGCGTCCGACGCCTCCATGGCGGTGAGGTTCACGATGACCGGAACACCCTCGCGGAACAGCTCGCCGATGGCGCGGGCGTCCCGGAAGCTGTCCGGGGTCACCGTGCCGATACGGCGGCCCTTGTCCTCGGCGGTGTCCGAGGCCACCTTGACCCGCGGGTCGGTGACCCAGGCATCCCCGGGCTGCTCGGTCCCTTCGGAGTAGTCGTCGTCGTAGTAACGCTCGTCATCGTTGTCGTCAACGAGGCCAAGCCAGGCACTCGCCTTGCGTACCGATCCCATGGACGCCTCCTCTCACAGCGGTCCTTCTTGCTTTCCGCATCCCTATGGTCATCCATGATGCGGTTGGCGCGCCAAGTGGATAGACGCCGCGCGGGGGGTTTGTGACGGTACTGGTGCAGAGCGAATCCGTCGAGAGCCCGCGTTTCCCAAGGGTCGTGCTGTACACAGATGCTGACTGTGAGTGAAATATGATTCTTCACGGCGTACGGGTGACGATCAGTGCGTACGGGTGAACGCAGTGGTCGATACGATGCGGCAGTTCAACGCCGTATCAGAAGCAGCAGTGGTACCGGATGTCACACGAGCCACGGGGGGATCGTCGTGTTCGGAATCGTCAGGCCTTGTCGGCATCGGCTGGGTGAGAACCTCAAGTCCCAATGGGTTGCGCATTTGTGCGGACTGTGTCTCGCACTGCGCAAGGATCACGGTCAGTTCGCGCGGGTCGTGACCAACTACGACGGGCTGCTCATATCCGTTCTGACGGAGGCTCAGGCCGAGAGGACGGCCGGGTGGCGACGTACGGCCGGGCCCTGTCCGCTGCGCGGGATGCGTACCGCGTCCGTCGCGCAGGGGGAAGGGGCGCGGCTCGCAGCCGCCGTATCGCTGGTGCTCGCCTCGGCCAAGGTGCGGGACCACCTCGCCGACGGGGACGGGCTGCTGAGGCGGAAACCGGTGGCGCTCGCCGCGCGCCGGGTGGCCTCGAACTGGGATGCGGCGGGGGCCCGTACCGGATCCGCCGTCGGGTTCGACACCGCAGTGCTCTTGGACGCCGTGGACCGGCAGACAGGTATCGAGGCCCTCGCCGGGCCCGGGACGCCGGTTCTGACGGTCACCGAACCGACCGAGACGGCGACCGCCGCGGCCTTCGCGCACACCGCGGTCCTGGCCGGGCGGCCGGGCAACGCGGAGCCGCTCGCCGAGGCGGGGCGGCTGTTCGGGCGGCTCGCACATCTCCTGGACGCCGTGGAGGACCGGGAAACTGACGCCGCGTCGGGTGCCTGGAACCCGCTCACCGCCACCGGAACCCCGCTCGCCGAGGCCCGGCGGCTCGCCGACGACGCCCTGCACGGGATCCGGCTCGCGCTGCGTGAGGTGGACTTCGTGGACAGCGGGCTCGCCCACCGGCTGCTCGTGCACGAACTGCGCACCTCCGTCGACCGCGCCTTCGGTACGGCCTCCTGCGCGCACGGGTCGGCACCGTCGCTGTCGGGGCCGTATGCACCGCCCGGCGGTCCCGGTGGGCCGTTCCTGCCGCCGGAGCCGCCCAGGCGCGACCGGCGTGGACTGCTGGCGGGCTGCGCGGTGTGGGCCGGGCTGGCCTGTACGTGCCAGATGTGCTGCGGCGAGTACGAGGACCCGTGGAGCCGTCAGCGCAAGGACGGCCTCTGCAAGGGCACCGACTGCGGCGACTGTTGCGATTGCTGTGACTGCGGCTGCGATTGCTGCGATTGCTGTGACGGGTGCGACTGCTGCGACTGCGGCTGCGACTGCTGATCCGGTACCGCAGGTGTCGTATACGGAATGCGCCGCACGGAATGGCCACCTGGCGCTTCCCGAAGATCCTGTGTCCGTAACGTAAAAGAAGAAGATGATCTGGTGACCGGTGCCCCGTGAGGTCGTTGGGCGGAAGCAGAACCATTTCTGTCCCTTGCCCAACTCGCCACCCACATAAGGCACTTCAGTGGACGTCACAGCAAAAGCGACCACCACCATTCGTACCAGGCTGCTGCGGATCCTGATCCTCGCCCTCGCGGTCCTGCTGGCGCTGCTCGGCGTCGCGGCCGCCGAGCAGATCTCCGCCTACCGCAACGCATCCGCCACCGACGGGAACGCACGGCTGGAGATCACCCTCCAGGGCCTGGTCCACGAGTTGCAGAAGGAGCGCGGACTCACCACCGGATACGTGGGCGGAGTCGGGCAGTTCAAGGCCAAACTGCCCGCCCAGCGCAAGGCCACCGACACCGCCCGCGCAGCGCTCGACAAGGCACTGAAGGGGCGCGACGACGCGGCCGCCGACTCCGTGCGCGAGTCCCTCGGACGGCTCGACGGCCTCGCCGGCATCCGCCGGCACGCCGACGACAGGACCGGCGTCGTGAAGGACACCTTCAACTACTTCACCACCACGATCACCGTCCTCGACCGGCTCGACCTCGGCCTCGACGCGGTGCGCGACGGTACCCTGCGCGACGCCTACCAGGCGCTCCAGATCCTCGGCAACGCCAAGGAGTTCACCGGCGAGGAACGCGCCATCGTGCTCGGCTCGGTGCGCGCGTCCGGCGGCCGGTTCCGCGGCGACGACTACAGCCGCTTCATGCAGATCCGGGCCGGCCGGCAGGCCGCCCTCGCCGCCTTCCCTCGCTCGGCGACCACCGGGCAGGAACGGCGCCTGGACGAGGCCCTGACCACTCCGGACGCCGAACGCATGCTGGCGTACGAGAGCGTCGCCGTGCACGCGGGCGGCAAGCTGAACTCCTCCGACCTCCCGCCCATGGCCTGGTGGGACACCACGACCTCGACCATCAACGGGCTGCGGGCCGTGCAGATCTCGCTCGGCGCCGATGTCGAGAACCGCGCCGCCGGACTGGAGAGCACCGCCCAGCGCGACCTGCTGCTGTTCCTCCTGCTCGCACTCGGCACCGTCGCCGCCCTCGGTGCGCTCGCCCTCGACTGCGTACGCTCCGTCTCCGCCCCGCTCGCCGAACTCGCCCAGCAGGCACGGGAGGTGGCGGGCGAGGGCCTTCCGCGCGCCGTCACCGCCGTACAGGACGCGGACTCCGGGGAGAGCCCCGAGCCGCCCGCCCCACTCGCGGTGCCCCGCCGGGCGGGAGCCGAGGTCCGGGAGGTCGCCGAGGCGTTCGACCGCGTCCAGCGCGTCGCCTTCGACCTCGCCACCGAGCAGGCCGTGCTGCGCCGCAACGCCACCGACTCGCTGGTCAGCCTCGGCCGCCGCAACCAGAACCTGGTACGCCGTCAGATCAGCTTCATCAACAAGCTGGAGCACGAGGACGCCGACCCGGCCACCCTCGCCAACCTCTTCGAGCTGGACCACCTCGCCACCCGTATGCGCCGCAACGCCGAAAGCCTCCTCGTGCTCGCCGGGGAGTCCAGCCCCCGCCCCTGGGCCACCCCGCTGGCCGTCACCGACGTGCTGCGCGCCTCGCTCGCCGAGGTCGAGGAGTACCGCCGGGTCACCCTGCGCCGGATCGAACCCGCGCACATCAGCGGCTCCGTCGTCGCCGAAGTCGCCCACCTGCTCGCCGAGTTGGTCGAGAACGCGCTGAGCTACTCGCCGCCGGACTCCGACGTGGAGATCGAGGGGCGCCGCACCAGCGCCGGCTATCTCGTCGCGATCGTCGACAACGGCCTCGGCATGGACACCCAGGCGCTCGCCGAGGCGAACGTACGGCTGTCCGGCACGGCCAGCTTCATGGCCGAACCCACCCGGTTCCTGGGTCACTTCGTCGTCGGCGCCCTCGCCCGCAAGTGCGGGATCGAGGTACGGCTCGGCGAGGCACCGGCGGCCGGAGTGGTCGCCCGGGTGCTGATTCCGGTGCACCTGCTGACGGAGGCTCCGCAGGGCAAGGCCGCGGACAAGCCGGTGCTTCCCGCTCCGCGGAAGGAGAAGGAGGTGGACGTTCCCCCCGAGGAGCTGGTGACCGTTCAGGCAGGGGCGAAACCCGCCGAGAACGCCGGTGACAAGGCCACGGGCGGCAAGGGCACCTCCGCCGCACGGACCCGCAACGGGCTCGTCAAGCGTCCGCAGCGCAGCGCCATTTCCGACGCCGTCAGCGAGACCGACCGCCCGGAGCGCCCCGCCCCCGCCGAGCCCATGCCCGACCGCAGCCCCGAGGAGATCTCCGGGATGCTCTCCACTCTGCGCAGCGCCCATATGCGGGGCGGGATCAGCGTCGAGAAGGAGAAGACGAGCGAGAAGGAGAAGGCGAGCGAGAAGGAGAACCAGAAGGGCGCCGAGCAGAAAGAGGGTGAGGGCAAGTGACCGCCGTCGACGCCCACAAGGACTCGCAGGCCTTCAACTGGCTGCTCGCCAACTTCGTCAAGAGCACCGACGGGGTACGGGACGCGGTCGCCGTCTCCTCCGACGGTCTGCTGATCGCCGTGTCCGACGGGCTCGGGCGGACCGAGGCCGACCATCTCTCCGCGATCGTCTCGGGACTCAGCAGCCTGGCGCGCAGCGCGTCCAAGCGGTACGGCTTCGACGGGGTCAAACTCATCATGATCGAGATGGGGCGGGGTTTCCTGCTCGTCTCCGCGATCCGCGACGGCAGTTGTCTCGGCGTGCTTGCCGACAGCAGCGGTGAACTGGGGCTCGTCGGCTACGAGATGGCGGTCCTCGCGGAGCGTGCGGGCGATCTGCTCACGCCGACGCTCATCGCCGATCTGCGGCAGGCGTTGCCGCGGTGAACGGCGAAGAGCCCATGGACGTAGAGCCTGTTGAGGACGTGACGTTCGTCCGGCCGTTCATCATCACCGGCGGCCGGGCCGAGCCGCTCCAGGCCGACCTGCGGCTGGAGACGCTGGTCGTCGCCGTCGGCGTCCCCGACGACTCGCTGACGTTCGAGCGACGGCACATCGTCGCGGTGTGCGAGCAGCCGACGACGGTCGCCGAGGTGGCGTCGCGGGTCGGTGTCCCGCTGGGCGTCGCCAAGGTGCTCGTGTCCGACCTCGTCGTCGCCGGCCGGCTCGAGTGCCGGGAACCCGAGGAGCTGCCGCTCCAGATGCTCGAAAGGATCAGGGATCATGTCCGGGCGCTCTGACAGGATCGTGCCGCTCGCCGTGAAGATCGTGGTGAGCGGCGGACTCGGTGTCGGCAAGACCACGTTCATCGGGGCGATCTCGGAGATCGAACCGCTGGACACGGAGGCTGCCATGACGCAGGTTTCCGTGGGGGTGGATTCGCTCGACGGGGTCGAGTCGAAGACGACCACGACCGTTGCGCTGGATTTCGGACGGATCACTCTTGATCCGACGATCGCGCTCTATCTGTTCGGGACGCCCGGGCAGGACCGGTTCTCGTTCCTGTGGGACGACCTGGTGGAAGGGGCGCTGGGGACGGTTGTCCTCGCGGACACCCGGCGGATCGAGGAGTGTTTTCCGGCGGTTGACTACTTCGAGTCGCAGGGGGAGCCGTTTGTGCTGGCTGTGAATCGCTTCGACGGTGCGGAGCGGTTTGAGCTGGATGAAGTGCGGGAGGCGCTTGGCCTGGGGGCCGATGTGCCGGTGTTGGAGTGTGATGCTCGGGAGCGGGGGTCGGTGCGGGATGTTCTGGGGGCGTTGATGGATCGGGTGATCGGGGTTCGGGCTGCTGCGCCTAAGAGGCGGGTGGCTATGGTGCGTTAGCGGGTGCGGGTTGTATGTGGCTGGTCGCGCCCAGGCCGCGTTAGCCGCAGATCCAGCACAGCCCCGCGCCCCTTCAGTGGCGCGGGGTACTTGCCGTCAGCTCTTCAGTTCCGGGGGTGAGATCTGGGACTTCGTGATCGCCGAGCCCGTCGTGCCCCACTTCTTGAGGATCTTCTTGTACGTGCCGTCTGCTATCAGCTTGTTCACTGCTGACTGGAAGGCGGGGGCCAGTTTCGTGCCCTTCTTGAAGGCGAAGCCGACGTCCAGGCGGTGGTACTCGTTGAGGAACTTCACGCCCTGCTGCTGGGCCACCGCGTAACGCAGGCCGTTGATGGTGGACATCACCACGTCGCTGCGGCCCTGTTGGAGGGAGGACCAGATGGCGCCGGTCTCGTTGTAGGTCTGCACCTTGTACGGCTTCTTGCCGGCGGTCGTGCAGAGCTTCTTGTTCTCCTCCAGCGTCGCCTCGAAGGTCGTTCCCGCGCCCGTTGCGACGTTCAGGCCGCACAGCTGCTTCAGGTCCGTGACCTTGGAGAGCTTGCTGTCCTTGCGGGTGGCGAAGCCCTGGCCGTCGTTGATGTAGGTGACGAAGTCGATGGTCCTGCGGCGTTCGTCCGTGACGCCGAAGTTGCTCGCGCCGAAGTCGTACTTGCCGCTGTCGAGGGCCGGCAGGATCGCCTCGAAGCCCGCCTGTTCGGACTTGAGCCGGAGGCCGAGCACCTTGGCGACCGCGTTGGCGAAGTCGACGTCCTGGCCGGTCAGGGTTCTGCCGTCGTCCAGGTAGGTGGTGCCGGGCGGAGTGCCGCCCACGCTGTAGGCGACGGTGAGGCTTGTCGTGCCCGACGGGAGGAGCTCTGCCGACGCCTCGTCCTTGTGGACACCGGAGACCACGTCGGTCGTGGGGTTCTTGTCGGCCTTCGCCGAGGTGCCCACGGTGCCGGTCGAGCCGTCCGAACCGGAGCCGCAAGAGGTGAGCAGCAGAGTAGCCGAAGTAATCAGGGCGAAAGGTGCAAAAATTTGTCTACGGGTACGCGTGAGCGTGCGCATCGTGTGCGGTCTCCTGGAAGCAGGGAGGAGTGAAGAGAGCGCGAGGGGAGGGGTGCGTGCGCGTGTGAAGGCGAAGAGGGAGAACGCTCAGAGCGCCCGGTTCAGGGCGCGCAGTGGGGTCGGCTCAACAGGAACAGGACCACACTCGACCGAAGTCGATGTGGGAGCGCGTGACCAGCCACTGCTGTGGATGCATGGGCCAAGTGGAACAGGCATCCGGTTCTGCGTCAACTGACTTGAGACGTGTCGCTCACATGCCGGACAGCCTTGACAGTGAGGGGAAACGGCCCCGTACAGTCGATGGACGGCCCTGCTGAGGGGCTCGGCCGTATCGCGCTGTCGCTGTGCCCAGCCCGGCGCGTCCGTGTGAAGGCATCCACCGTGTTCGACCTCTGCGTCACGGAGCCTTCCCATGTCTTCCGACACCATCGCCAAAATCCCGGCCGCACCGGACATACCCGAGCGCGCGGACGCCTTGCGGATCGTTCCGCAGCGCCGGTTCGGCCAGTGGGCCGCCGCTGTCGTCGTCCTGGCCCTTCTCGGGCTCGCCGTCAACTCCGTACTGCGCAACAAGGCGTTCCAGTGGGACGTCGTCGCCGACTACTTCACCTCGGACTCGGTGCTGCGCGGGCTGTGGCTCACCCTGTGGCTGACCGCGGTCGTGATGGTGCTCGGCTTTGCGCTGGGCACGCTGCTCGCCGCGTTCCGCCTGTCCGCCAACCCCGTGCTGCGGGCGGTGAGTTGGGGCTACGTCTGGCTCTTCCGGTCGATTCCGATCCTGGTGCAGCTGTTGTTGTGGTTCAACATCGGGGCCCTGTATCCCGAGTTGTTCGGGATCAAGACCGTCAATCTGCTGGGGCCCGTCGAGGTCGCCGTCATCGGACTCACGCTGCACGAGGCCGCCTACGCTGCCGAGGTCGTGCGCGGCGGGATCCTCTCCGTCGACCGCGGACAGATCGAGGCCGCCCAGGCGCTCGGACTGAGCCGGTGGCGGCGCCGGCGGCGGATCGTGCTGCCGCAGGCGATGCGCTCCATCGTGCCGCCCGCCGGGAACATGCTGATCGGCACCCTCAAGGGCACCTCCATCGTCAGCGTCATCGCCGTGAACGACCTGCTCTTCTCGGCGCAGCTGATCTACCACCGCACCTACCAGGTCATTCCGCTGCTGATGGTGGCCACCCTCTGGTACACCGTCGTCACCTCGGTGCTCGGCGTCGGCCAGTACTACGTGGAGAAGCACTACGCCCGCGGTTCGGAGCGCGCGCGATGAGGCCCTCCCTGGTGATCGTCGGGGCCGGTCCGCGGGGGACCGGTCTCATCGAGCGGATCGCTGCCAACGCGCCCGAGCTGTACGCCGGTTCGGGCTTCGACATCCATCTCGTCGACCCGCATCCGCCGGGCGCAGGACGCATCTGGCGTGCCGCGCAGTCGCCACTGCTGTGGATGAACTCCCACGCCGAGGACGTCACCATGTTCACCGACGAGACGGTGGCCATGGAGGGCCCGGTGCGGGAGGGGCCCACGCTGCACGAGTGGGCCGGTATCGACGGCCGTACCTTTGCGGACCGTCAGCTCCAGGGGGCCTATCTGCGCTGGGTGCATGAACAGGCCGTCGCCTACCTGCCCCCGGGCGTCGTCGTCCACCACCATCCCCGGCGGGCCCTGCGGGTCACCGGCCCGCGCGAGGGCCGTCAGCAGGTCTGGCTGGAGGGCCGCCCGCGCCCGCTCCTGGCCGACCTCGTCGTGCTCGCGCTCGGCCACCTCGACGCCGAACTCGACGACCAGCAGGCCGAGTTGGCCGAGTATGCACGTACTCATGGACTGGTCCACCTTCCGCCCGACTTCACCGCCGACAGTGACCTGTCCGCGCTGAAGGCCGGTGAGCCCGTCCTCGTGCGCGGGTTCGGGCTCGCCTTCGTCGACCTCATGGTGCTGCTGACCGAGGGGCGGGGCGGACGGTACGAGGGCGACACCTATGTGCCGTCGGGGCAGGAGCCGGTGCTGTACGTCGGCTCGCGGCGCGGAGTGCCGTACCACTCGAAGATCGGCTACGACTGGAGCGGTGAACGGCCGCCGCTGCCGAGGTTCTTCGGGCCGCCCGAGGTCGAGGCGCTGCTCGCGCGGTCGGAGGGTGTCGCCCGCGGGGGAGCCGCTGTCGGATACAGCCGGCGGGATGTGTGGCCGCTGGTGGAGAAGGAGCTGGGGTTCGCGCACTACCACCGGCTGTTCACCGTGCATCCGGAGCGGACCCTCATGTCCTGGGCCGATTTCGAGGAGAAGTACGCGGCCGGGAACGGCGCGGACATCCAGGCCCTCGTGGCGGCCGCCGTGCCGGACCCCGTGGACCGGCTGGACCTGGCCGCGCTCGACCACCCGCTGGACGGGGTGCGGTACGGCTCGTTCGAGGAGTTCCAGGACGGACTGCGCACGTATGTCGAGCAAGACCTGAGCAGACGTCACGATCCGGAGTACAGCCCGGACTTGGCGGTCTTCTTCGGCCTGCTCTCCGTCTACGGCCAGTTGGTCCGGCTCGGTGGCATCGGCCCCTGGTGGCACAGCTTCTTCAGCTATCTGGCCTCCGGGCCGCCCGGGCCGCGGCTGCGGCAGATGCTGGCGCTGTCCCGTGCCGGTGTCCTGAAGTTCGTCGGCGCCGACATGACCGTCAGCGCCGAGGGCGGGGTGTTCCGGGCGTCCAGTGCCACTGTTCCGGGCGCCTTCGTGGAGGCAAGGGCGCTGGTCGAGGCGCGGCTGCCCGAGCCCACCGTCGGACGGGCCCGCGACACCCTGCTGCGGGAACTGCACGCCGACGGCGCCGTCGAGACCCCCGACGGGCTGCTCCGGGTGGACCCCGCCGACGGGCGGCTCCTCGACGGGGCCGGGCGGCCTCATCCCCGGCGGTTCGCGCTCGGGCCCTACACCGACGGACGCACGCCCGGCGCCTTCACCCGGCCGCGCACCGGCGGTCCTGCCTTCCGGCAGAACGATGCCACGGCAAGGGCGGCACTGCTGTTCCTGCGCGAGCCGGCCGACAGCGCAGCCGCATGACCCGCCTCCCTCCCATCCAAGGAAGTGCCCCGATGAGCGTCATGGTCGACATCAGATCCGTCCACAAGAGCTTCGGCTCGCTCGAGGTCCTCAAGGGCATCGATCTGGAGGTGCGCACCGGCGAGGTCACGGTCGTTCTCGGTCCGTCGGGCTCCGGCAAGTCGACGCTGCTGCGCACCATCAACCACCTGGAGAAAGTGGACCACGGCGCGATCAGCGTCGACGGCACGCTGGTCGGCTACCGGCGCTCCGGCGACAAGCTGCACGAACTGCCCGAGCGTGAGGTGCTCAAGCAGCGGACACGGATCGGGTTCGTCTTCCAGAACTTCCATCTGTTCCCGCACCTCACCGTGGTGGACAACATCATCGAGGCACCGGTGTCCGCGCTGAAACGGCCGCGCAAGGAGGCCGTCGAAAGTGCGCGCCGACTGCTCGACCGTGTGGGTCTCGCGGACAAGGCCGACGCCTACCCGCGGCAGCTCTCCGGCGGACAGCAGCAGCGGGTGGCCATCGCGCGGGCGCTCGCGCTGGAGCCCAAGCTGCTGCTCTTCGACGAACCGACGTCCGCGCTCGACCCCGAGCTGGTCGGCGAAGTCCTCGACGTCATAAGGGACTTGGCCCATCAGGGCACCACGATGATCGTCGTCACGCACGAGATCGGCTTCGCCCGCGAGGTCGCCGACACGGTGGTGTTCATGGCCGACGGAAGGATCGTCGAGCAGGGACCGCCCGGTGACGTGCTGGACGCTCCCCGCCACGAGCGGACACGGGCGTTTCTCTCCAAGGTTCTCTGAAAGGTTCCCCCCACATGACCTCATCGAACGGCCGGGGGCGGTTGCACCTGGCCGCCGCCCTGGACCAGCCGGCGGTGTTCGACGCCGGCTCCCACATCGAACTGGCGCGGCTCGCCGAGCGCGGCGGCCTGGACTTCGTCACGCTGGACGACACCTTCGCCCGCCCCGGCCCCGACGCGCTCGCCGTCCTGTCCCGCGTCGCCCCCGCCACCGCCCGCATCGGCCTGGTCCCCACCGTCACCACCACGCACACCGAGCCCTTCCACGTCCAGGCCGCCGTCGCCACCCTCGACTGGGTCAGCCGCGGCCGGGCCGGCTGGCGGATCGACGTGTCCACCACCGAGGGCGAGGCCCGTCTCTTCGGCCGCCGGCACGCCGTACCCGCCGACGAGTTGTGGCGCGAGGCCGGCGAAGTCGCCGACGTGGCCGCCAGGTTGTGGGACAGCTGGGAGGACGACGCCGAGATACGGGACCTGGCGACCGGCCGCTTCATCGACCGGGACAAGCTGCACCACGTCGACTTCACCGGCGCCGGCTTCTCGGTGAAGGGCCCCTCGATCGTGCCGCGGCCTCCGCAGGGCCACCCGATCCGCGTGGTCGACGCCACGGAGGGGCACACCCGGCGCACCGCCGCCCGGTACGCCGACGTGGCTCTCGTGCGGGCCGCGAGCCCCGCACAGGTCGCCGCCGTACGGGACCAACTCCGCCAGTCCGCCGCGGAGTTCGGACGCAACCCGGACACCCTGCGCGTGCTCGTGAGCCTCCTCGTCGACCTCGGCGACGGCGAGCACGCCGCCGAACCGGCCCACGGCGGGGGCGGCCCCCGGCAGACCGTGCAGGGCCCGCTGTACCGGGGCGGCCCGGTGGACCTCGCCGAGCTGATCGCCGGCTGGCACGCGGACGGCATCGTCGACGGCTTCCACCTCACGCCCACCGAGCCGCGCCGTGACCTGGAGCGGCTCGTCAACGGCACGGTGGCGGTGCTCCAGCACCGCGGCCTGTTCCGCACCTTCTACCCGGGCAGCACCCTCAGGGAGCACCTGGGCCTCGCCAGGCCCGCCAACCGGTACGCCGTGACAGGGGGAGCGTCATGACCGTACGGACTCGCGGGGCCCGCGGCCGGAGGCCGCTCAAAAAGCACTGCCATCTGGCGGCACTCCCCCACTCTCGACTTCGCTCGAGCGGGGGGACCCCCACCCCCGGCGTCAACAACACCACGGTGTGGTCCGATCCGCGGTCCCGGTCGCAGATCGACTTCTCGTCCTTCGAGTACCTCGCCCGCACCGCCGAACGCGGTCTGTTCGACTTCTTCTTCCTCGCCGAGGGGCTGCGGCTGCGCGAACACAAGGGCCGTATCCACGATCTGGACGTGGTGGGGCGGCCGGAGTCGCTCACCGTGCTGAACGCGCTGGCCGGCGTCACCGAACACCTCGGTCTCGCCGCCACCGTCAACGCGACCTTCAACGAGCCGTACGAACTCGCCCGCAGGCTGGCCACGTTGGACCACCTCAGCGGCGGCCGCGCGGCCTGGAACGTGGTGACCTCCTCCGACGCCTTCACCGGCGAGAACTTCCGGCGCGGCGGCTTCCTCGACCATGCGGACCGGTATGCGCGGGCCGCCGAATTCGTCGCCGTAGCAAGGAAGTTGTGGGACTCCTGGACCCCTGACGGCGTCCCCCGGCCGTTCGCGCACCGCGGGCAGCACTTCGACATCGCGGGCGAGTTCACCGTACCGCGCTCACCGCAGGGGCACCCGGTCGTCATACAGGCCGGGGACTCGGCCGAGGGACGGGAGTTCGCCGCATCCACGGCCGACGTCGTCTTCACGCGGCACGGCACGTTGGAGGCGGGGCGTTCCTTCTACGCCGATGTGAAGCGCCGCCTGGAGAAGTACGGCCGGAACCCGGACGACCTGAAGATCATGCCCGGTGTCACCGTCGTCCTCGGCGACACCGCCACCGAGGCCCAGGAGAGGGCCGCCGAGATCCGGCGACAGCAGGTGTCGCCGCAGAACGCGATCCTCGCGCTGGAGCAGATCTGGGGTGTCGATCTGTCGGCGTACGACCCCGACGGCCCGCTCCCCGAGATCGACCCTGTGGCGGACTCCGCGATCACCCAGGGGCGGACCCGGCGCGGCGACACCGTCGCGATCGCCGAGAAATGGCGCGCCCTGTCCAAGGAGAAGGGGCTGTCCATCCGGCAGACCGTGATCGAGGCGAGCGGCCGGCAGTCCTTCATCGGCACACCCGAGGCCGTCGCAGCCGAGCTCGACGAGTTCGTGCAGAAGGACGCCGCCGACGGCTTCATCCTCCAACCGCTGATCACCCCGGTCGGACTTGACGAGTTCGTGGACCGCGTCGTGCCGCTGCTGCAGGAGCGGGGCGCGTTCCGCACGGAATACCAGGGCGCGACGCTGCGCTCGCATCTCGGGCTGCCCGACCCAGTACCCTCCTCCGGCGCATGAACGGCCTGGGGGCACCCTGGGGCCGAGGACCATCCGGACGGGCGACTTCCGGACATCCCGAGGAGCTGGGCGGCCGAAGGTGACTCGGCGGTGCCGGCAGCCGGCGAGGCGGACGGTCTGACTGCTTCTGCATGGTCTCAGCGACGGGGGAACACGCGGTCGAGGCGGGAGTCCGCAACCTGGTCTGAACCAGGGCAGAGATGTCCAAATCTCATGGTTCCTCGAGGGCTTGACGGCCGAAAGGCGCCCTTGCGCCTACCGGCCGTTCGGCCGAATACTCCCCGCAAGCGCTTGTCAGGGGCACGGCGTGTCCGGAATCCGGACGAATGCGGCCCTGGCTGCGCCTCACGGGCCCCGACCCCACGCGGGCCCACCGACTTCCCCTTGGGAGGAACGAACGTGAGGATCAAGCGCACCATCCCCCGCAGCGGTATTGCGAGACGGACCCGGCTGATCGCCGTCACCACCGGTCTCGTGGCCGCCGCCGCGATCGCGGTCCCCAGCGCGAACGCGTCCACCGCCACCCCCTTCAGCACGACCCAGCTGAAGAGCGCCGACGCCTCGGTGCTCAAGGCCGACGTCCCGGGCACCGCCTGGGCCGTCGACAGCAAGACCAACCGTGTCGTCGTCACCGTCGACAGCACGGTCTCCAAGGCCGAGATCGCGAAGATCAAGCGGCAGGCCGGCAGCAACGCCGGCGCCCTCACCATCAAGCACACCTCCGGGCAGTTCAAGCCGCTGATCAGCGGCGGCGACGCCATCTACGGCGGCCAGTACCGCTGCTCCCTCGGCTTCAACGTGCACAGCGGGAGCACCTACTATTTCCTGACCGCGGGCCACTGCGGTGAGGTCGCCTCCACCTGGTACTCCAACTCGGGTCACACCACGACCCTGGGCACCAACGTCGGCTACAGCTTCCCGACCAACGACTTCGCGCTGGTGCGCTACACCAACTCGTCGATCTCGCACCCGAGCACGGTCGGCAGCCAGACCATCACCAGCGCGGCCACCCCGAGCGTCGGCACCACGGTCTACCGCCGCGGCTCCACCACCGGCACGCACAGCGGCCGGGTCACCGCCCTGAACGCCACCGTCAACTACGGCAGCGGCGACATCGTCTACGGCATGATCCAGACCACGGTCTGCGCCGAGGGCGGCGACAGCGGCGGCCCGCTGTACGGCGGCACCGTGGCGTACGGACTGACCTCCGGCGGCAGCGGCAACTGCTCCTCCGGCGGCACGACCTTCTTCCAGCCGGTCACCGAGGCGCTGAGCTACTACGGCGTGAGCATCGGCTGACATTTCCTGCGAGCGGCCCCCGTACGCAACTGGCGTGCGGGGGCTCCCTCTTGCTCGGGTGACGGAGTTACCTTCGAAGTACAGGCTTCGAAGTGCAGGTTTCGAAGTGCAGTCAAGGCTCAGTCCCCTGGGGGGCCGACATGGTCGAGGAGCTGGTGGCGGCGGGAGTGACCCTCGCGTCCGCCGGTGTGGTGTATGTGATGGCGGCGGCGCGGGTCGTCAAGCAGTACGAACGCGGTGTGGTGTTCCGGCTCGGCAGGCTCCGCGACGAGGTGCGCGGGCCGGGGTTCACGATGATCGTGCCGTTCGTGGACCGGCTCCAGAAGGTCAATATGCAGGTCGTGACGATGCCCGTGCCCGCGCAGGAGGGCATCACCCGGGACAATGTCACCGTGCGGGTGGATGCGGTCGTCTACTTCAAGGTGACCGGGCCGTCCGAGGCGGTCGTCCGGGTCGAGGACTACCGGTTCGCGGTCGCGCAGATGGCGCAGACCTCGCTCAGGTCCATCATCGGCAAGAGCGAACTGGACGATTTGCTGTCCAATCGGGAAAAACTCAACCAGGGGCTGGAGTTGATGATCGACAGCCCGGCCGTGGAGTGGGGCGTCACCATCGACCGCGTCGAGATCAAGGACGTGTCCCTGCCCGAGACCATGAAGCGCTCGATGGCCCGGCAGGCCGAGGCCGACCGGGAGCGCCGGGCCCGGGTCATCAACGCCGACGCCGAACTCCAGGCGTCGAAGAAGCTCGCCGAGGCCGCGCAGCAGATGGCGGACACCCCGGCCGCGCTGCAACTGCGGCTGCTGCAGACGGTGACGGCCGTCGCCGCCGAGAAGAACTCCACGCTCGTCCTGCCGTTCCCGGTGGAGTTGCTGCGGTTCCTGGAGAGGGCGCAGCAGCCGACCGGGGCGCCCCAGCAGGTCCCGCAGCAGCCGGTGCCGGCGCAGCAGCAACCGGTGCAGGAGCAACTGCCGCCTCCCGTGCCGCGCTTGGAGCCCGGCCCCGAGGGGGCGAATTCCGGACAGGACTAGACCTCACGCACTGCACACGGACTACTCGCTCGTAGTGTTTGCAGAGCGAAGACATGGGGTGACCGTGGACTGTCAAAAATGCGGGGGCGCGCAAACCCCGTTCTACGCGCGTCCTGAAGACGCCCTTGTGTGCTCCCTGTCGACCTCGGGATAGTAGGCGCTGTTCAACGCCTTCCGGTTCGTGAGGTCCCCACAACCTCCCGGACCGACCCCCCACAGGAGGACGTGAGTTGAAGCACCGACGCATACCCAAGCGGCGTGCAGCCGTGGTAGGTGCGGGCATAGCCGCACTGGTAGCCGCGGGAGTCACCTTCCAGACTGCGAACGCCAGCGAGCCCTCGAAGACCTCCGCGCCCGAGACCCTGTCGGCCGTGGCGGCCGGAAAGCTCGCCTCGACCCTCGGCAAGAACCTCGGCGCCGACGCGGCGGGAACGTATTACGACGCGAAGGCCAAGAGCCTCGTCGTGAACGTCCTCGACCAGGCCGCCGCCAAGACCGTCGAGGCGGCCGGCGCCAAGGCCAGAGTCGTCGAGAACTCCCTCGCCGAACTCGACGCCGCCCGTACGACGCTGACCAAGGACGCCACCATCCCCGGCACGTCGTGGTCGACGGACCCGGTGAGCAACAAGGTCGTCGTCACCGCCGACAAGACCGTCTCCAAGGCCGAGTGGGCCAAGCTCTCCAAGGTCGTCGACGGGCTCGGCGCCAAGGCCGAACTCAAGCGCTCGAAGGGGGAGTTCAAGCCCTTCATCGCGGGCGGCGACGCCATCTCCGGCTCGGGCGGGCGCTGCTCGCTCGGCTTCAACGTGACCAAGGGGGGCGAGGCGTACTTCCTCACCGCCGGGCACTGCACCGACGCCATCAAGACCTGGTCGGACTCCGGCGGCAACCAGATCGGTGAGAACGCCGACTCCCAGTTCCCGGGCAACGACTTCGGCCTCGTGAAGTACACCGCCGACGTGGACCACCCGAGCGAGGTCGACCTCTACAACGGCTCGACCCAGAAGATCACCAAGGCGGCCGAGGCGACGGTCGGCGAGAAGGTGACCCGCAGCGGCTCCACCACCCAGGTGCACACCGGCACGGTCACCGGCCTGAACGCCACCGTGAACTACTCCGAGGGCACGGTCAGCGGTCTCATCCAGACCGACGTCTGCGCCGAGCCCGGCGACAGCGGCGGCTCGCTCTTCGACGGCGAGTCGGCGATCGGCCTCACCTCCGGCGGCAGCGGCGACTGCAGCGCCGGTGGCGAGACGTTCTTCCAGCCGGTCACCGAGGCGCTGTCGGCCGAGGGCGCCCAGATCGGCTGAGCGTCACACCGGCTCCGCAGAACCAAGTTGCTCGAAGTTGCGTGAAGTCCCGCCCCGCGCGCGAGGGGCGGGACTTTCGCGTGCCAGGCGCTCCGCGGATGTGCGGTGGATTTGTCTGCGGGTGCGTCGTGGCTGGTCGCGCCCGTGCGGCGGAGCCGCATATGGATGCGGCCCCGCGCCCCTTTGGGGCGCGGCCGGACCCGCCCGTTTCTCGCGCAGTACCGCCGCCACCAGGTTCAGGGCGCGGCCGGACCCGCGCGCTTCTCGCGCAGTACCGCCGCCGCCAGCGTGATCGCGATCCCGGCCGCTGCCCAGGCCGACAGCACCAGCAGGGCGTCGGTCGTGTCGTTGCCGTCGAAGTACGCGATCGACCGAGCCACCCAGGTCCCCGCGCCCGGCGGCAGCGCCGGCCCGATCGCCTTCCAGAACGGCGGCAGCATCGGCAGCGGGAACGCACCGCCCGCACTCGGATTGCCCGCGATCACCACGAGCAGGATCGCCAGACCGATGCCGACGATCCCGAAGATTCCCTGGAGCGCGAGTGTCGCCGCCCCGACCGCGAAGGTGATCAGCGCACCCAGCCCCCACAGAGCCGGCACGCTCCCCGGCAGGGCACCCAGGATCGGGCCCACGATCACCGCCCCGCCGAGCCCGCCGACGATCGAGACCAGCGCCATCACGACCAGCCGGATCACCGCGCGGCGCAGGTTGGCGGGCCGGGCGCCCGTGCTGATCGCCAGGATCGAGGCGCACAGATAGCCGCCGACGCACCAGCCCACGACCACATAGAAGGAGGACAGCCCGTCGAAGTCCTGGGACGAGGCAGGGGCCACGTCCACCGTCCGGACGGTCCGCTGCTGAGAGGCCTCCAGGAGGGCGAGGTACTGCTGGAGGGTGTTCGCGAGAACCGTGCCGCCGCCGCTGGCGACCAGGAGCGTGTCGGCGGTCCGGGCCGGGTGGACGATCAGCGCGCCGTCGATGTCGCGGTTCAGGATCTGCGCGCGCGCCGTCGCCTCGTCCGCCACCACACGCGGGTCGAAGGGTGAGCCGTGCAGCTTGTCCAGCCGGGCCACCGCCTGCTCGGCCGCGGCCTTGGGCGCGACGACTCCGAAGGGCACGTCCTTGGGCCTGGGGTCGTGCAGCGCGCCCACATAGGAGGCGATGAACAGCAGCTGGAGGGCGATCACACCGACGACCAGCAGCGTGGCGCGCGGGGTGACCGCGTCCTTCACCTCGGTGAGAAAGCTCCTCTGTGCCATGTCCTCACGGTCCGGGGCGGCGGGCGTTTCCGCAGGTGGGGGAGGGCCGAACGGTTGTCGCACACTCGTTCGGTTTTTGGTCTATGGTGGGGATGTGGCAGTCGGGAACTGATGTTCGATAACGGATGACAAGCTCAGACGGCGGGAGGTGCGGATGCCTGGCTTCACACATCTGCACACCGTCTCCGGATTCTCCCTGCGCTACGGCGCCTCGCATCCGGAGCGGCTGGCGGAGCGCGCCTTCGAACGGGGCATGGACGCCCTCGCCCTCACCGACCGCGACACCCTCGCCGGCACGGTCCGCTTCGCCAAGGCCTGCGCCAAGGCGGGCGTGCGCCCGCTGTTCGGCGCGGAACTGGCGGTGGAGCAGCCCGCCCGGCTGCGGGAGGACGATCCCGTACGACGGGAAAGGCGCCGCACCCCCGTACGCGGCGGTGCCTTCATCGACGAGTCGACACCCCGCGTCACCTTCCTCGCCCGGGACGGCGCCCGCGGCTGGGCCGACCTGTGCCGCCTGGTCACCGCGGCGCACTCCGCCGACGGCCCGCCCCTGCTGCCCTGGACCCACAACCGGGCCGACGGTCTGACCGTCCTGCTCGGCCCCGCCTCCGACGTCGGCCGCGCCCTCGCTGCCGGCCGCCCCGACCGCGCGGCCAGGCTGCTCGCCCCCTGGCGTGAGATCTACGGCGACGCCCTGCGCCTCGAGACGGTCTGGCACGGCCGCAAGGGCACCGGCCCCGGCTCCCTGCGCCTGGCCGCCCGCACCGTCGGCTTCGCCGCCGAACAGCGCATCCGCCCGGTGCTCAGCAACGCCGTGCGCTACGCCGACCCCGGCCTCGGCCCGGTCGCCGACGTCCTGGACGCGGCCCGCCGCCTGGTCCCCGTCGACCCGGCGAAGGAACTGGACTCGGGCGAGGCCTGGCTCAAGGACGCGGGCGCCATGCTGCATGCCGCCGAGCGGATCGTCGAGGCCGCGGGCTACCGGCGCGACACCGCCCACCGTCTGCTGGAGCAGACGCAGGCGACGGCCGCCGAGTGCCTGGTGGACCCCGAGGACGACCTCGGCATGGGCGCCGTCCACTTCCCCGAGCCGCACCTCGTCGGTGCCGGCCGCCGCACCGCCCAGCGGGCACTGGCCTCGCGGGCGGCGGCAGGGATGGTGCTGAACGGCTACTCCGGCAGGCGCGCCTACTGGGAGCGGATGCACCGGGAGCTGGACATCATCGCCCACCACGGCTTCGCCTCCTACTTCCTGACGGTCGCTCAAGTGGTGGACGACGTAAGGGGCATGGGCGTCCGGGTCGCCGCCCGCGGCTCCGGAGCGGGCTCCCTGGTCAACCACCTCCTCGGCATCGCGAACGCCGACCCGGTCGAGCACGGACTGCTGATGGAGCGCTTCCTGTCCAAGGAGCGGGTCGTGCTCCCCGACATCGACATCGACGTGGAGTCCGCACGCCGCCTTGAGGTCTACCGCGCGATCATCGGCCGGTTCGGCGAGGAGCGGGTCGCCACGGTCGCGATGCCGGAGACGTACCGCGTCCGCCACGCGATCCGTGACGTCGGCGCGGCCCTGTCCATGGATCCGGCCGACATCGACCGCATCGCCAAGTCCTTCCCGCACATCCGGGCCCGCGACGCCCGCGCGGCGCTCGACGAACTGCCCGAACTGCGCGCACTGGCAGGGGAGAAGGAGCGGTACGGCCGGCTCTGGGAGCTGGTCGAGGCCCTCGACGCCCTCCCGCGCGGAGTCGCCATGCACCCCTGCGGGGTCCTGCTCTCCGACGCCTCCCTGTTGAGTCGTACACCGGTCATGCCGACCAGCGGGGAGGGCTTCCCCATGTCGCAGTTCGACAAGGACGACGTCGAGGACCTCGGACTGCTCAAACTCGACGTGCTCGGGGTGCGGATGCAGTCGGCGATGGCCCACGCGGTCGCCGAGGTGGAGCGGGCCACGGGGGAGCGGATCGACCTGGACACGCTCGAGGGCGGCGACCCGGCGACGTATCGACTCATCCGTTCCACCGAGACCTTGGGCTGCTTCCAGATCGAGTCGCCGGGCCAGCGGGACCTGGTGGGGCGCCTGCAGCCGGCCACCTTCCACGACCTCGTCGTCGACATCTCCCTCTTCCGTCCCGGCCCGGTCGCCGCCGACATGGTGCGGCCGTTCATCGAGGCGCGGCACGGGCGGGCGCCGGTCCGCTATCCGCACCCGGACCTGGAGGAGCCGCTGAAGGGGACGTACGGGGTCGTCGTCTTCCACGAGCAGATCATCGACATCGTGGCCATCATGACCGGCTGCGGACGCGGCGAGGCGGACCGGGTGCGGCGCGGGCTGTCGGACCCGGAGTCGCAGGGGCGGATCAAGGTGTGGTTCGCACAGCACGCGGCGGTCAACGGATACGACGCGGAAACGATTCGGCGGACCTGGGAGATCATCGAGGCCTTCGGGTCGTACGGCTTCTGCAAGGCGCACGCGGTCGCCTTCGCCGTGCCGACGTACCAGTCGGCGTGGCTGAAGGCGCATCATCCGGCCGCCTTCTATGCCGGGCTGCTCACGCACGACCCCGGGATGTATCCGAAGCGGCTGCTGCTGGCGGACGCGCGGCGGCGCGGGGTGCCGGTGCTGCCGTTGGATGTGAACAGGTCGGCGGTCGCACACCGTATCGAACTGGTGTCTGAATCCAAGGGGTCCAAGGGTGTCTGGGGGCTGCGGCTTGCCCTCTCCGATGTGTACGGCATCAGTGAGGCCGAGGCGGCGCGGATCGCGGAGGGGCAGCCGTACGCCTCGCTGCTGGACTTCTGGGAGCGGGCGCGGCCGAGCAGGCCGCTGGCTCAAAGGCTGGCTCAGGTCGGCGCGTTGGACTCCTTCGGCGCCAACCGCCGTGACCTGCAACTGCACTTGACCGAACTGCAGCGGGGCGCCCGGGGTGCGGGCGGCGGCCAACTCCCCCTGGCGGGCGGGCGGAAGACGGCACCGGCCGGGCTGCCGGACCTGTCGGAGGCGGAGAAACTCAGTGCCGAGCTGGGAGTGCTGTCGATGGACGCCTCACGCAACCTGATGGACGATCACCGGGCCTTCCTCGACGAGTTGGGCGTGGTCTCCGCGCGCCGGCTGCGCGAGACGAGGCACGGCGAGACGGTCCTCGTGGCGGGCGCCAAGGCCGCGACGCAGACCCCGCCGATCCGCTCCGGCAAGCGCGTCATCTTCTCCACCCTGGACGACGGCACGGGCCTGGTCGACCTCGCCTTCTTCGACGACTCCCACGACGCCTGCGCCCACACGGTCTTCCACTCCTGGCTGCTGCTGGTGCGCGGAGTGGTGCAGCGGCGCGGCCCGCGCAGCCTCAGCGTGGTGGGCGCCGCCGCCTGGAACCTCGCCGAACTGGTCGAACTGCGCGCCGAGGGCGGCCTCGACGAGGTGGCGAAACGACTGGCGCAGCCGCTGCCGGAGAGCGGCGGGGATTCGGCCGGCGGCAGGCGAATCCACCTGCCCACCGGATACGAGATGAACCCGTGGGCCGATCTGCGACCGGCGGGTCAAGAGCCCTCACAGGTACGGAAGTTGTGGCACCAGAGCCCGGGGAGTGCGGGATGACCATCGTGTGCGTACGTTTCCAGCTGCCTCCGACGGACGAGGCCGCCCTGTCGGGGCTGCTCGGGCTGCTGGAGGAGTTCACCCCGGTCGTGGAGGCGCTGCCGCCGGACGCGGCGCTGGCCGATCTGCGGGGCGCCGAGCGGTACTTCGGGCGCAGCGCGGTCGAGCTGGCGGCGGTGATCCGGGTGCGTGCCCTCGCCCTGTACGGCGTCGACTGCGCGATCGGCGCCGGGCCGGGCCCGATGCTGGCCCGCGTGGCACTGGGCTCGGCCAGGCCCGGGCTGACCTGCGAGGTTCCCGGCGATCCGGACGGCATTGCGGAGTTCCTCGCGGACCGTCCGGTCACCGCGCTCCCCGGCGTCGGCACGGCCGCCGCCCGCACCCTGGGCGAGTACGGCCTCGACACCCTGGGCGGGGTCGCCGCCGCACCCCTCTCCACACTCCAGCGCCTGATCGGTGCGAAGACGGCCCGCGAACTGCACGAGAAGGCGAACGGCGTCGACCGCGGCCGGGTCGTCCCGAACGCCGGCTCCCGCTCCATGGCCACCGAACGCCCCTTCACCCGCGACGAGTTGAGCCCGGACCGGCACCGCCGCGCTCTCCTCTCGGCCGCCGAGGAACTGGGCGCCCGGCTGCGTGCCCTGGACAAGGTCTGCGGCACGCTCACCCTCACCGCGCGCTACGCCGACCGCACCGCGACGACCCGCACCCGCACCCTCAAGGAACCCACCGCCCACTCGGCCGCCCTGACCAGGACGGCGTACGGCATGTACGAGTCCCTGGGCCTCCAGCGCGCCCGCGTCCGCGCCCTCACTCTCCGCGCCGAGTCCCTCGGTCCCGCCGAACAGGCCTCCTATCAGCTCACCTTCGACCCGGTGGACGAGAAGGCCCGCCGCATCGAGGAGGTCGCGGACCGGGTCCGGGCGAAGTTCGGACCGGGAGCGGTGCGGCCGGGTGCGCTGGCGGCGTAACTCCTCGTGGCTGAAGGTCAGTTGGCCCATGGGGGTGTGATCCGCGTGCCGTCCTCCAGTACCGCCTCCAGGCCGATGGAGGTGGTGACCCAGGAGATCGCCGTCTGATCGGTGGGGTTCTCGACTCCGAGGGTCGCGCCGGGGTTCACGATGACCGTGTCGCCCGCCGTGATGCGGTCGGTGCGGCCGTCGAGGGTGATGAGCAGTTCGCCGATGAGCAGATGGAAGATCTCCTCGCGGCTGACGGTGTGGAAAGGCGCCTTGGTCCCGGCGGGGATCTCGCCGCGCCAGGCGCACAGCTCCTTGCTTCCGGTGAGCGGAGTGGCGTACGAGACGAAGCGGGCGCCGTGGATCGCGTGGGTGACGGCTTCGGACGTGCGGATGACGGGCATGGCTGACTCCGATCCATATGGTCAAGCAGCTTGACTATCCGAATTCATAGTCAAGCTGCTTGACCATTTCGTCAAGGGTGTTTCAATGCCTCCGTGCAGAACTCCGAGGCCATGGCCCTGTCCGCCGCCCTGCTCGCCGTCGCCGGTGAGCTCACGCGGCGCATCAACGAGGGCGTCGTCGCTCGCGGCTTCGAGGGGGTGAGGCCCGCGCACGGCTTTGCCTTCGCGCGGCTCGCACCGGACGGCGCGACGGTCACCGACCTCGCGGCCCACCTCGGCGTCACCAAGCAGGCCGCCAGTCAGCTCGTCGACGAGATCGTGCGGAAGGGCTATGCCGAGCGCCGGGCGCACCCTGTGGATGCGCGCGCCAAATTGATCGTGCTGACCGATCGGGGGTGGGCCTGTACGCGGGCCGCGGAGGAGGCCGCCGCGGAGGTGGTGCGGGAGTGGAGTGCCGTGCTCGGTGAGGGTGAAGTGCGGGCGCTGCGCGGGCAGTTGGGGCGCATTGCGCCCTATGGGCCCATCCGGCCTGCCTGGTGAGGGTTCGGCATCGGCTACTGCCGAGTCAGTTATCACTGGAAGTTTTTACTGACGCGTAACTTCACACTTGCGCTACTCACCCGTAACTTGACGAGTGAACAGCATCCTTCGTGATCCGGATCACAGGGCGTAAGGCCATCGCAACTCCCTTGAGCCGCAAGGAGATCACACGATGCTGCCCTGGAAACGAGTGCTCAGACCCCTGACCGCGCTGCTGCTGACCGCCGCGGTCGCCACCGTCCCCGCCACCGCCGCCCACGCCGCCGACACGGCCGTGACCTCGTCGAGCGGCTGGAACGACTACTCCTGCAAGCCGTCCGCCGCCCACCCCCGGCCCGTCGTCCTGGTCCACGGCACCCTCGCCAACTCCGTCGACAACTGGCTGGCCCTCGCGCCGTATCTGGAGGATCGCGGCTACTGCGTCTTCGCCCTCGACTACGGCCAACTGACGGGCGTCCCCGTCTTCTACGGCCTCGGACCCATCGACAAGTCGGCAGAGCAACTGTCCGCCTACGTCGACAAGGTGCTCGCCGCGACCGGTGCCGCCAAGGTCGACCTCGTCGGCCACTCTCAGGGCGGCATGATGCCCCGCTACTACCTCAAGTTCCTCGGCGGAGCCGCCAAGGTGAACGCCCTCGTCGGCATCGCACCCAGCAACCACGGCACCGACCTCGACGGCTTCACCAACCTGCTGCCGTACTTCCCCGGCGCATCCGACCTGATCTCCGCCGCGACCCCCGCACTGGCCGACCAGGTCGTCGGATCCGCCTTCCTCACCAAGCTCAACGCGGGCGGGGACACCGTTCCCGGCGTCCACTACACGGTCATCGCCACCAAGTACGACGAGGTGGTCACGCCGTACCGCAGCCAGTTCCTGAGCGGTTCCGACGTGCACAACGTGCTGCTGCAGAACCTGTGCTCGGTCGACCTCTCCGAGCATGCACTGGTCGGGCTGACCGACCGGATCGCCTTCCACGAGGCGGCCAACGCCCTCGACCCGGCGCACGCCACCGCCACCACCTGTGCGTCGGCACTGGGCTGAGAGCCTGGGTCATATCTCCGGTCGGATCGGCGCGCGGCGTCTGGTGCGTGCGATCGCAAGGCGCCGGAGCGCCCTCGTAGCGGAGCTACTAGGGCGTTTCGGCAACGCGGCTGGGCGTCCCCCCACGCCTTTAAGGCAGTGGGGGAGTGCGTGCCAGGCGTCGCGCGCCCGGCCGGGGATATGACCCAGGCTCTGACGCACCTCTCGGGGCCTGTCCGACCTGAGCCGCCGGACAGGCCCCGCGCTCTTCGGCCGGGTCAGCGGCCGTGCCGTCCGCCGTCGCCGGTCGCACGGCGGCGGACCGAGGCGAACAGGGCCGCCGCACCGAGCGCCAGGGCCGCCGCGCCGCCGATGGCGAGGTACGGGGTGCTGTCGTCGGCGCCCGTCTCGGCGAGGTTCTCCGAGGTGCCGGCCGCCTTGGGTTCGTTGGCCGCGGCAGCAGCGGTCGTCGGGTCCGCCGAGGTGCTCGCGTCGGCGTCACCGTGACCGTGGTGTTCGACCGTCGACTTGTCGGCCCCCGCCTCGATCTGCTGGTCGGAGGGGGCGGAGGCACTCGGAGCCGGGGACGGGCCGCTCGTCGTCGTACCACCACTGCCGCTGTTGCCGCCGAAGGTGACGTCCGAGCAGGAGTAGAACGCCTCCGGGCTGTCGGAGCGCTGCCAGATCGCGTACAGGAGCTGCTTGCCGGAGCGCTCGGGTAGCGTGCCGGAGAACGTGTAGAAGCCGCCCGTGGCGACCGGGTCGGTGGCCGTCGCCACCGGGTGCTCCAGGTCCAGGTCGGACCAGGCGAGCGGGTGCGCCGGGTCGTAGGCGGCCTTGGTGACGTACACCTTGAAGGTGCCCTTGTGCGGTGCGGTCACGCGGTACTTGAAGGTGTACGAGCCGGCGCTCACGCTCGTCGCCGGCCAGTCGGCGCGGGCCAGGTCGAGCCCCTTGAACTCCTCGTTGTTCGCGCTGCACAGCTTGCCGTCCGGGATCAGCGTCCGGTGCTGCCCGTTCGCGTCGCCGATACGGATGCCGTTCCAGTCGTAGAGGGCCTGGGTGCCGCCGGCCGAGACCGCCGCCCTGCACGCGTCCGACTTCGGGCTCTCCGGGCCCTCCGCGTAGCACTGCGAGACCCGGCTGACCGGGTCGCCCATCGTGCCGTGCGCGGACGCGGGGGCAGCGGCGAGGGCGGTCAGGGCGAGCGGGGCGGCGCCGAGGGCGGTGAGAGCGGCGACCTTGCGGCGGCGTGCGGGCATGCGGAATCTCCTCGGAACGGTCCTGGTGCGTGGGGCGATCGCCGGGGGCGAATCCCGTGGGGCGCGATCAGAAGCTAGCCCCAAGAAACCGTGAAATCGCCTGCTGGAGGCGGGTGATGGAGATCCTTATGGTGCCGTTAAGGGAGTGCTCAGTCTGGGATCAGGTAATACCGTGCGCGGCATGACCGACGAGGAGATCCGGGCGGCCGTCGCCGCCGACGTACCGGCCGTGAAGGCCGTGACCGACGCCGCCTACCACCACTACATCGAGCGCATCGGGGTGGTGCCGCAGCCCATGGAGGCGGACCACACGGCGAACGTGGCCGCGGGCAGGGTGTTCGTGACGGGAGACCCGGTGATCGGCCTGGTCGTGCTCGAGGAGCACGCGGACCATCTGTATCTCGACAACATCGCCGTCCATCCCGACGCGCACGGCAGGGGCGTGGGGCGACGGCTGCTGCAGTTCGTGGACGCACGCGCGCGTGCGCTCGGTCTGCCCGAGGTCAGGCTCCACACCAACGCGATGATGTGGGAGAACCAGAAGATCTATCCGAAGTTCGGCTATGAGGTCGTGGAGCGGCGGGTGACCGGCCCCTACGACCGCATCCACTACCGCAAACGGCTGGACTGACTTGACCCACTGACTGGCTGGGACGGCTGCTTCAGCCGTCCGGCCACCACGTTCGTGCGATGTCCTTGCGGACCTCCGGGCGCCCTGCGGGACGCTCGTCGGCCTCCTCGCGGACCTTGCGGGAGTCCGTCTTCCTCAGGGGCTTCTGCACAGTGGTGCGGCGCATGGCTGCCTCCTTCAGGTTCTACCGGGTTCCGCGTTCTCGCGGAGGTAGACCCTTTCGGGGAGAGTGACTCATCGGTCGGGGTCTGTCTGTGGTGGCTGTCACGAATCGACTGTCAGTGGCGGGTGTCACTCTTGGGCGCATGACGAATGACAATGACGCGCTGAGCTGGGCGGCTGTGGACTGGGACGCGGAGGCCGCCTCCTTCGACGACGAACCGGATCACGGTCTGCGCGACCCACAGGTGCGCCGCGCCTGGGCCGAGCGGCTCCGCTCCTGGCTGCCGGAGCGGGCGAGTGACGTGCTCGACCTCGGCTGCGGCACCGGCAGTCTGTCGCTCCTCGCATCCGAGCAGGGACATCACGTGACCGGGGTGGACAGTTCCCCGGCCATGGTCGGCCTCGCGAGAGCCAAGCTGGCCGGACGTGACGCCGCGTTCCTGGTCGGTGACGCGGCGGCGCCGCCGGTGGGGGAGCAGCGCTTCGACGTCGTGCTCGTACGGCATCTGCTGTGGGCGCTGCCCGACCCCGGCCGGGTCCTGCGGCACTGGCGGGAGCTGGTGCGCCCGGGAGGCCGGCTTGTGCTGGTCGAGGGCGTGTGGGGGACGGTCACGCCGGTCGGCATACCGGCCGGCGTGCTCACCGGTCTCCTCGCGCCGCTCGCCGGTGAGGTGCGGGTGGAGCGGCTGTCGGAGGACGCGCAGCTGTGGGGGAGGGAGGTGACGGACGAGCGGTACGCGGTGGTGGCGCTGGTGTGAGTGAGTCCCTCAGGCCAGCAGCGCGTCGAAGCCGCCCTCGTGGGCCAGCGTCTCCAGCTCGTCCAGGGCGGCGACGGCGGCTGCCGCGGCGTCCGGGTCCGTCTCCGTCAAGCCGCTCTCGGCGAACTCGTCCTCGTCCAGTCGGAGTACGTCCGTGCCGTCGGCGGAGTGCCACAGGTCCAGGTCGAGGTCCTCGACGACCAGTTCGGTGCCGGAGAGGGTGGCCGGGCGGGTGATGTCGCAGTACCAGCCCTTCAGGGTGCCCTCGGCGTCGCGGACCTCCTTCACCGCGTACCAGCGGTCGCGCCAGTAGTACTCCGTGAAGACGTCGCCCTTCTCGAAGCGGACGAACCCGAAGTCGCGGACGCCGTCGCCCGCCCAGGGGGCACGGACGACGACGCGCGTACCGTCGTCGCCGAGCAGCTCCGCCCCGTAACGGATCTTCGTCCGGCCCGCCTTGACCAGAACGACGTCCAACTGCCTCGGCTGATCAGGCGAGTTCGCGGACATACCGCACCTCCGATGCGCAGATCTCGTATCCGAACCATTTGTTGATCGCGAGCATGGGCTCGTTTTCGGAGTCGTTGCCCGTGAGCGCCACCGTGTATCCCGCGGCGCGGGCGCGGTGCAGGGAGGCGTTCTTGGTGAGCTTGGCCAGGCCGCGGCCGCGGTGGGGGCGGGCGGTGCCGGTCATGGCGGTGGCGTAGCGGCCGGTGGCGGTGTCCGTCCAGGCCAGGCTGAAGGCGGCCGGGCGTCCCTCGACGAGCGCGATCGTGGTCAGCTCCCGGTTGAGCAGCGGAGCCTTCCAGGTCTCCTCGATCCAGCTCTCGTAGTCGGTGAGCTCGGCCTCGACGTCGCTCGGCTCGTCCGACACCGTCATCGCGTCCAGCTCGAACAGCGGGCGCGGATCGTCCGCGAAGTCGGCCGCGGAGCGCAGCTCGACGCCCGGCGGCGGGGACTGGAGCGGCGGGAGCGTCCCACCGGTCAGGTCGAGGCGGAGGAAGTGGGCGGAGCGGCTGGCGCGGTAGCCGCGCCGTTCGGCGAAGGCCCGGTTGGCGGGCTCGTCCAGCACCCAGGCGAACAGCTTGGTCGCGCCGTGCCCGGTCAGGTGCTTCTCGGCCGCTCGGACCAGGAGGTCGCCGGCGCCGCGGCGGGTCCTGTCCGGGTGCACATAGATGTTGAGCATCCCCTGGCCCGGCTCCGGGCTGTCGTACGCCAGTTGCACCTGGGCGGTGCCGACGACCTCGCCGTCCTCCTCCGCGACCAGGGATCTGAAGCGGGCGTCGGGGTGGGTGTGGGCGAGGCGGTGGACGATGGCGTCCGGGGTCCACAGGATGTGCGGGAGGGCCAGATGGCGGACATGGGCGAAGCCCTCCACGTCGGCCCGGTCGTCGGAGCGGAGATCGCGCACGGTCACTGTCATTGGGCGCACGCTACGGGGAAGGCGCACCCGGGTGCCTCTTAATTTTCGGGCCGGTGCGGGACAATCGGCAGCGTGACCTTGAAGATCCACATCGACGACAGTGCCGCGCCGTACGAGCAGGTGCGGGCGCAGATCTCCGAGCAGGCGCGGTCGGGGGTGCTGCCGGTGGGGTACCGCCTGCCGACCGTGCGGGGGCTGGCCGAATCGCTCGGGCTCGCGGCGAACACGGTCGCCAAGGCGTACCGGGCGCTGGAGAGCGACGGGGTGATCGAGACGCGGGGGCGCAACGGCACGTTCGTCGCTGCCGCGGGCTCGGCGGCGGAGCGGGAGCTGGCGTCGGCTGCTCAGGCTTACGTCGAGCGGGCCCGGCGGCTCGGTCTCACGGAGGCCGATGCGCTGGCGGCTGTGCGGGATGCCCTGCGGGCGGCTTACGAGGGGTGAGCAGTCTGCGGGAGTGCTGCGCATAGGCCGTTGATCGCGTGCGGGTCCGTCGTGGCTTGTCGCGCCCACGCGGCGGAGCCGCACATCGACACGCCCCGCGCCCCTTCGGGAGCGCTGCCCGGCGCCGTTCTCTGTAGACGCTCCGGTCCGCAGGACAGGTCCTGGTCAGCGCCGTGCGGTCAGTTCCGGTGTGCGTGTCACCGTGAGTTCTGCCCTGGTGGCCGTCCGGCCGAAGGTCACCGCGTCCTTCACCGCCGCCCCGCCGGGGTCGTTGTTGAAGTACGCGTACACGTCCCGGGCGTCGGACCAGGTGGTCGCGATGCGGTCCACCCAGGTCTCCAGGGAGCGACGGCCGTAGTGCGGCCACGGACGGGCGCGGCCCTCGTGGAAGCGGACGTAGCCCCAGTCGGTCGTACGCCACAGCGGAGTGACGGGGCGGCCCTGGACGTCGGCCCAGCACAGGGCCGCACCCCGGGCTTCCAGGACCTTCCGTACCTCCTTCGTCCACCACGAGTCGTGACGCGGTTCGACCGCGACCCGGGTCGACGAGGGGAAGCAGGCCAGGCATGCGTCCAGCAGCCTCGCGTCGGCCTTCAGCGTCGGCGGGAGTTGCAGGAGCACCGGGCCCAGACGGTCGCCGAGGCCCGCCGCATGGCTCATCAGACGGTCGACCGGCTCCTCCGGATCCCGCAGCCGCTTGATGTGGGTCAGATACCGGCTCGCTTTCACCGTGACCACGAAATCCCGCGGCACCCGGTCCCGCCAGTTCTCGAAGTTCTCCCGCGTGGGGAGCCGGTAGAACGCGTTGTTGATCTCGACTGTGGCGAAACGGGCCGCGTACTCCTCCAGCCACAGCCGCGTCGGACACCCGGCCGGGTACAGCACGTCCCGCCAGTCCTTGTACTGCCACCCCGACGTCCCGACGAACAGGGTCATACGTCCATCAAAACACCGGTCGCCTACAGATACAGCCCGGCGTCCGCCTCGTCCCGCGGTTCCGGCAGCGCTGTCGGCGAGGTGCCGCGGCGCAGCGCGTACAGCTCGGCCAGGGTCGCGCCCTCGCGGCCCACGCCCTCGTCCGTGCCCAGCCAGTTCACCGCCTCCGCGCGGGTCAGCGACCCGACCTCGATGCGGGCGAGACAGCGGCCCGGGCGGACCACGGCCGGGTGCAGGCGCTCCAGGTCCTCGTTGGTCGTCACGCCCACCAGCACATTGCGGCCCTGGCCGAGCAGGCCGTCGGTCAGGTTCAGCAGCCGCGACAACGCCTGGCCCGCCGTGTGCTTGGCCTCGCCGCGGATCAGCTCGTCGCAGTCCTCCAGGAGCAGCAGCCGCCAGCGGCCCTTGCCCGTCCCGTCCTCCTCGCCGATCGCGATGTCCATCAGATAGCCGACGTCGGAGAACAGGCGCTCCGGGTCGAGCACGCAGTCCACCTGGCACCAGTCCCGCCAGGAACGGGCCAGCGTGCGCAGGGCGGAGGTCTTGCCGGTGCCCGGCGGGCCGTGCAGCAGGAGCAGGCGGCCCGCGATGTCCTGAGGAGTCGTCTGCATCAGGCGGTCCATGGCGGCCGCCACCGGCGCCGTGTAGTTCTCCCGCACCTCGTCCCACGTGCCCGCGGAGATCTGCCGGGTGGTGCGGTGCGGGCCGCGTCTGGGGGAGACGTACCAGAAGCCCATCGTCACGTTCTCCGGCTGGGGTTCGGGCTCGTCCGCCGCGCCTTCCGTCGCCTGGTCGAGGACCTTCTGCGCCAGCTCGGCGCTGGTCGCCGTCACCGTGACGTCGGCGCCGCGGTTCCAGCGGGAGATCAGCAGGGTCCAGCCGTCGCCCTCCGCCAGCGTCGCGCTGCGGTCGTCGTCACGGGCCATGCGCAGCACACGGGCGCCCGGCGGCAGCAGCGTCGCCCCGGACCGGACGCGGTCGATGTTCGCCGCATGCGAGTACGGCTGCTCGCCCGTCGCGAAGCGGCCGAGGAACAGCGCGTCGACGACGTCGGACGGCGAGTCGCTGTCGTCGACGTTGAGCCGGATCGGCAGAGCGTCGTGTGGGTTCGCAGACATGGCGTCCATGATCCGACACGAGACCGCCCCGTGCACCCGGTTTCCGTAGTGCGCCGGGTGTGTCGGCACTGTCCGGAGGGTGCCTTGTGTCCCCTCCGTCCTGTTACAAGGCTGTGCATTCACAACATCTGCCCTGTCCGGCACTGACACGGTTACTGTTTTCCTCGATGGGACGTCATGAGTGGACTTCGGGGGCTCGGCGGTGGCGGCTCACCGCGCTGCTCGGCGTGGGCGTGGCCGCACTGGCTCTGATCGTGACTCTGATCAACACGCTGCCAGGGGGCGACGCAAGCACCGCGGGCACCTCACGCAACGGCGACACGGTGCACGGCACTCCGGTGACCCCGCCCGACCAGGACAGGCCCGAGGTCGGCTGGGGCTTCACACACACCCAGTACAGCGCCGACGAGGGCAGCGGTGCCGCCACCGAGCGGGTCGAGGGGCTGATCTCGGACGCCGGGGGGATGCCGCAGGACCAGGCGATCATGGGCTGGGGCGCGGACAACCCCGAGCCGGTGAAGGGGCGTTACGACTTCGACGCGATGGACCGCCGGATCGACTTCATCCGCAAGTCCGGCGGCACCCCGGTCGTCACCCTGTGCTGCTCCCCGGACTGGATGAAGGGCGGCAAGGCCGGCGTCGACAACACCAACTGGAGCCGGTCCGCGCTGGAGACCGCCCCGCAGCCCGAGCACTACGCGGACTTCGCCGCGCTCGCCGCGACCGTCGCCAAGCGCTATCCGGACGTACGCCACTTCATCGTCTGGAACGAGTTCAAGGGCTTCTGGAACGACGCCGAGGGCCGCTGGGACTACGAGGGCTACACCAAGCTCTACAACCTCGTGTACAAGGCCCTGAAGAAGGTCGACAAGGACATCATGGTCGGCGGACCGTACCTGGTCATGGACAGTGTCGACCCGCGCGCGGACGAGGCCTCGAAGACCTTCAAGGGCCCGTGGGGCGCCATGGACCAGCGCATCCTCGACGCCTTCGACTACTGGAACAAGAACAAGGCGGGCGCCGACTTCGTCGTCGTGGACGGCTCCAGCTACACCAACGACGACGAGATGCTGCCGAACGAGTTCGCGGCGACCGACAAGTTCACCGCCGTCGGCAGGTGGGTGCGACAGCAGACGCACAACCTGCCGCTGTGGTGGGCCGAGTACTACGTCGAGCCCGCCGACGGCAACGACGACCGCAAGGGCTGGTCCGAGACACGCCGCGTCGCCGTCCAGGCCGCCGGGATGATCGCCATGGTCAGGGGTGGCGCCTCCTCCGGCTTCTACTGGAACCCGGAGGACGAGAAGGGCAGCGACTGCGCGGGCTGCATGTGGACGCCGACCGACAGCGCGGACGGCGGCAGGAAGCTGCCCATGTTCGAGCTGGTCTCCCGCTTCCACCGGGCCTTCCCGCCCGGCACGAAGTACACGACCGTCTCCGTCGCCGCGGACGACGTGCCCAACGTCCGCGTCCTCGCCACCGACAAGACCGTGCTGGTGGTCAACACCCTCGACCGGTCGATCAGCGCGAAGGTCGACGGGAAGCGGTTCGAGATGCAGGCGTACGAAGTGAAGTGGCTCAACCGGTAGGCCGGTCGGGCCACTTCACCGGTTGAGCCACTTCACGACACGCGTTCTCACTTCATCGTCAGGAACCGCTGCACCAGCGAGGCCAGCAGCACCGCCAGCAGCGGCAGCGAGAACCAGAAGCTGCTCTGCAGCCACCGCAGCTGCCGCACACCCGGCCGCACCGCGACCCGCACCACCTCACGCGCCGTCAGCAGCACGATCAGCGCGAGAGCGGCCAGGGCGCCGACGACCGACCACGGCGTCCAGGTGATCTGTGGTCCGATCGGACCGGGATCCGGCTTCGGCACCTTGCCCGCGGGCTGCTTCCTGAGGGCGTAGACGGTGGCGTCGTCGTTGACGTAGACCTTCTGCAGCTCGGGCCGCTGGTCCAGGTTCTGGACGAGCCGGGGCTCCCAGGTGTCCGAATAACCCACGTCCATCTGGAGATAGGTCGTCTGGCTCGCGTTGACCATCAGATACGAGTTCGGGCCCGCGTCCTTGAGCGCCTTGACCAGCCCCGACACCAGCACCGGATCGGCCGGTGCCAGCGTGGGCACATAGTTGACCCGCTCCATGTCCTTCGCGCCCCACGGCATCGCCGGCGTCACGTCGTTGACGGTGTCGTTGCTCAGCCACAGCAGGCGGACGGTCGGCTTGTCGTGGGCGTACACGTAGTCCATGGCGGCGACCTCGCCGGGCCGGACCCGCTCGAACGGCTCGTTGCCCCAACGGGCCACCAGGAAGCCGCCCATGAGGACCAGGCCCGCCATCAGCGCGGCCAGCGGGGCGAGGCTCACACGGTCCTTGTCGCGTTCCTCCGCGGTGATGCCGGTGCGCGGGAACAGGGCGAGGCCGGCCAGCAGGGCCGCGCCCGGCACCGCGAACATGAAGACGCGCAGGGCCATCTCGCCGCCGTAGGACTGCATGCCGAAGCCCAGGAACGGGACGAACGTCAGCACCAGCAGCGACCGCTCGCGGTACTTGTGGTCGCGCCGCCGCCACCAGCCCCAGCAGGCGAACGTCATCACACCGCCGGCCAGCAGCACGCGCGCGTACAGGACGAGCTTGTGGGTCGAGTCGCCGCCCTGGATTCGGCCGGAGACCGAGGTGGAGACATTGCTGCCGACGCCGCCGACCCCGCCGAACAGGTCGTCGAAGTGCCCGGACCAGTACGGCTCGGCCATGAAGCCGATCCACACCGCGACCACCACGGCGAACAGGATGGGCAGGCCGCGCAGTTCGGACCTGCCGGTCAGGACGAGCACTGCGAGCACGCCCAGCATCACGAACGGCGTGAGCTGGTGCGCCGGGACGCTCGCCATGAACAGGCCGATCAGCACACCGAGCAGGACGGCCTTCTGGCGCCGGTTCGCCGGCTCGACCTCCGCCTCGCCCGGCCGCCTCCTCGTCCAGATCACCCGCGGCTCACGGAACCAGACCAGCAGGACGGCGACGAAGGCGAGGTAGAGGAGATAGGTGAAGCCCTGCGGGGAGAAGTAGTCCTGGCCCACCCAGCCGCTGAGCACGAAGATCCAGATGCCGGTCCACTTGGCGCGCCAGCTCGCCCGCAGGGAGCGCACCAGCAGGAACATCGGGGCCAGATAGAGGAGCTGGATGGTCAGCGGCCACCAGCGGATGAGCTCGGTGAGGTCGGTGACTCCGCAGGCCTTCGTGACGAACGCGGCCACCGCGAAGAACCCCGGCCAGCTCCAGCGCGCGTCCAGGTCCGGTACGGCGGACCCGGTGCGGTCGATGTAGTCGAGGAACCCGAGGTGCTGCCAGGCCGTCGGGAAGCGCGGCTCGGTCTCGATCACCGCGGGCAGCGCATGCAGCGACACCACGGTCGCCAGCAGGGTGACCAGCAGCAGCGCCTTGTGCTCCCGGCCCAGCCACAGCAGCGAGGCGAACACCGCGACCAGCAGCGCCGCCCCGACCAGCGTCGGCAGCGGCAGCACCGAGATCAGGCCGAGCCCGCCCATCCGGTCCAGGTCGGCCTCGCCCAGGCGCAACGCGGGCACCCAGTACAGCAGCAGCGCGGCCGCCAGCAGACAGCCGAGGAGGACTCCGAGGCGGGTGGGCTGCAGCCGCTCACGCCAGGAGAGCGGCGGCGGTTCGGGCCCTCGTACGGGCGCCTCTTCCGGTACGAGCGACGCCTCCGCCTCTCGTACGACCTCCTCGCTCGCGCCGAAGCCCCTGTCGAAGCCCGCGTCGAAGCCGGCCTCGAACTCGGTCTCGAAGGGCGCGTCCACCTCCATCTCGGCCGGTCCCAGGGAGGCCTCCGAGCCGGGCTCGCGCTCCTCCACGGGCAGCCCGACCTCGGGGTTCTTCGCCCAGGTCGGCCGGTGGTCGACGGGTACGGCGGGCGTGCCGGTGGGTGGGGTGCCCGGGCCGGGGCGGACGTCGGGACGGCGTTCCAGGTGATCGAAGTCGACGTGGATGCCGAGAGCGAGAGTGTCCGTGTCCAGCGCCCAGGCAGGCCCCCGCCTGCGGGGCTTCTCGACGGCCGGGACCTCGCGCGCCCCCAGGTCGGCGAGGTCCCCGTCGGGCGCCGCGTCCTCGGGGACGGCGTCGGCCGGTGCGGCCCGGACGGTCCTGTACAGCTTGGGTGCCGCGACGGTGACGATCACCGCGAGCGAGGAGATCTCGGCGACGCCCGCGCCGGTCAGCCCCATACGGGGGAGCAGCAGCAGCGTCAGGCCGAGCACCAGGACGCACAACAGGCCCTGCAGCCAGGCCAGTCCCGCGGTGCGGCTCTGCGCGCGCAGCACCGCGAAGTACGTCTCCATGACGACCCTGAGCAGTGCGCCGACCGCGAACCAGCGCAGCAGCGGCGTCGCCGCGTCCGCGTAGCCCTGGCCGAAGACGCCGAGGATCCAGGGCGCGCCGATGAACAGCACCCCGCAGATCGGCAGCATGATCCGCGCCATCCGCTTGAGCGCCGCCCGCGTGTTGGCGGCCAGCCGGGCCGGGTCGTGGGAGCCCTCGACGGTCAGGGAGGCACCCATGTTGATGGCGAGCAGGTTGACCGTGCCGCCGATCGTCGTGGTGATGTAGAAGTACGCGTTGTCCTCGGAGCTGACCTGCGAGGCGATGATCACCGGGATCAGATAGACCACGGCGAGCGAGAACAGCGAGCCGGTGTAGTCGCCCGCCAGGAACCTGCCGATCTCCTTCAGCGTCGGCGCTTTCGCGTGGTCGGCGGTGGCCTCGATGTGCCGGGGGACCAGCTTCCGGAACACCAGCAGGCCGAGCGGCACCACGGAGGTGGCGATCGCCAGCACCCAGGAGACGAACACACCGGTCGTGGGCATGCTGGCGGCGAGACCGACCAGCAGCGCCAGCTTCACCGCCGAGAACACCGTGTTGCCGACCGGCACCCACGGCGCACTCCGCAGCCCGGTCAGCACCCCGTCCTGCAGCGTCAGCAGGTTCCAGGAGGCCACGGCCATGATGAAGCCGAGGCCCTTGATCGGCCCGTGCAGGAAGCTGTACGACGGCCCCCAGGTGCTGAGCGTCAGCAGGAAGATCCCCGCCGCGAACGACACGACCACACAACTCGCCGCGTACGTACGGAAGATGAGGCGTCCGGTGGCGCGCCCGGCGACCGGGATGAAGCGGGCCAGGGCGCCCGTCAGCGCCACCGCCGTCAGCCCGGCGAGCAGCTTCATCGCGGCGATCGCGGCCGAACCCTGGCCCACCGCGGACTCGGAGTAGTAGCGGGCGGCGATCAGCCAGTACCCCAGGCCCAGCACCGCGGAGATGCCGGTGTTGAGCATCAGGGCGTAGGCGTTGCGGAACAGCGGGCTGCCGCCGTTGGACCTGCCCATCCCGGGCAGCCGAAGACGGCGCCCCGCCTGCTCGGGCGCCTCGGTCGCGGGCTGCTTCGCCTCGGTCGTCGTGGTCGTGTCAGACACGGGATCGGATGGCCTTCCGGCGGACCTGTCGTGCTCTGCGGACCAGGGCGTACCCCTTGGTGAGGGCACGGTCCCTGGCGAAGTTGCGGGCGATCGCGCGGCCCTCGACCAGCCGCTCGAACTCCTCGATGCCCGTGCTGCGGCGCACGGTCACACGCTGCAGGGCGTACGGCCCCTGCCGGGGGCGCGCGAGCCCGTTGCCGACGGCGAGCGCCTGGGCGTACCCCGTCTCGCGGACCGCCTCGCGCACCCGGCGGCTGGAGTAGCCGTACGGGTAGGCGAAGGAGCCGGGGACGGTGCCCAGTTCGTCGGCGACGATCTCCTTGCAGTGGATCAGCTCGTACCGCAGGCCGTCGTCATCGAGCTGGTCGAGCTGCGGGTGGGTGTGGCTGTGACCGCCGATCTCGACGTCCGCGGCGGCCAGTTCGCGCACCTGCTCCCAGTCCAGCATCGTGTCGAGGCCGCCCCCGGTGTCGTACGCGCCCTTGATCCAGCCGGTGGAGACGAACAGCGTGGATGCGAAGCCGTGCTTGGCGAGCACCGGCAGGGCGTGCCGGTGGACGCCCTCGTAGCCGTCGTCGAAGGTGATCAGGACCGGGCGCGGCGGCAGCGACCGGCCGGAGCGCCAACTCGCCGCCAGGTCAGCCGTGTTGACCGGGGTGAGCCCCAGGTCGCCGATCATCGCCATCTGCTCGGCGAACGCCTCGGGCGCGACCGACAGCGCGCGCGTGGCGTCGTTCGGCGCGGTCGCGACCGAGTGGTACATGAGAACCGGTACGGGCGCTTCACCCATGAGATCCCCCCTCGATCTCGACCACGGAGAACGTGGCACCGCCCTTGCGGGCCCGGACGCTCCCCACCACGTACCCGCCCGCCGCCGTCAGCACCCCGGCGACGATCGCGCCCGCCCGTCCCGCACCGCCCGGCCGGGCCAGCACGGCGTCGCGCAGACCCCGCACCACCCCGGCCGGCAGCACCCGGGTGGTGTACCGGCGCTCGGACTCAAGTCCCTTGTCCGCGCCGACACTTCGCGCCACCAGCGCCTTGGACAGGCCCTCGGCGTACGCGCGCGTGCGGAAGTACCCGAAGTGCTCGCGCGCCTCGGGCACCCGGTGATGGATCACCGCACGGTCGTCGATCAGCAGGACCGCGTCGGGTCTGGCGCGGGTGAGGCGGATGCACAGCTCCGTCTCCTCGCAGCCCAGCGGGCGCTTGTCGCCGTCGCGCCCGATTCCGGTGGCGAAGCCGCCCGCCGCGTCGAACGCCGTACGGCGGAACGAGGCGTTGCCGCCCAGGACGTTGCGGACCCGGACCAGGCCCGGCGGCAGCCCTTTGTACGTGCAGCCCACCACCCAGTCGAACTCCTCCGGGAACCAGGCCGGACGGCGGCCCGAGGCCCAGATGGGCATGGTGCGGCCGCCGACGGCCATCACCCGCGGATCCGCGTACCCCTCGGCGAAACGCCTGAGCCACTCCCGCTCGGCCACGGCGTCGTCGTCGAGGAACGCGATCACCTCGCCCCGCGCGGCCGCGATACCGGTGTTGCGGCCGGCGGACAGCCCGCGGGGGCCCGCGTTGGCGAGCACGCGGACCTCTTCGACTTCCTTGTACTCCTTGGCCAGCCGGTCCAGCAGAGTCGGGTTGTGGTCGACGACCAGCAGGGTCTCCAGCGCAGGACGGGACTGCGCCCGCACCGAGGAGACCGCCGCGAGGATGTCCTCCCAGCGGTCCTCGGTGTAGACGCAGATCACGACGGAGATGTCGAGATCGCTCAAGACACCTCTCCCCGCACCGAGTCGAGCCGATCCGAGTCGATCATCGGCGAGTGGTGTTCCTGGCTGCGCAGCTCGCGCCGGTTCGACCGCTCCTTGAGGATCACCTTGAGCACCCGGAACCCGTCCCGCACGGCCCGCAGATTGCTTGCGCCGTGGATGCGGAGGTACTCGTAGCTCGGGATCTCCTGCACCTTGAGGCCCGCCTTGACCACCCTGATGTTGATCAGGGTCTCGATCTCGAATCCGGTGCAGTCGAGGTCGATCTTGTCCAGGCAGTGCCGCCAGAACGCGTTGTACCCGTAGCACAGGTCGGTGTAGCGGGCGCCGAACTTGCGGTTGACGATGGTGCACAGCGCCCAGTTGCCGAGCTTGCGGATGAACGTCATGTCGTCGGTGCCGCCGCCGTTGGCGAAGCGGGACCCCTTGGCGAAGTCCGCGCCGGAGACCAGGGCGGAGACGTACGACACGATCTCGTTGCCGTCGGCCGAGCCGTCCGCGTCGACCATCACGATGATGTCGCCGGTGCACGCCTCGAACCCCGTGATCAGGGCATCCCCCTTGCCCTTGCCCTGCTGCTCGACGACCTTGACGTTCGGCCACAGGTCACGGGCCACTTCGACGGTGTCGTCCGTGGAATTGCCGTCCACCAGAACGACTTCGTGTATCCAGTCCGGAAGTGTCTTGAACACGTACGGGAGATTCTCCGCCTCGTTCATGGCGGGGATCACCACACTCACCGGCGGCGCGATGGCCAGGTGAGAGGAGATCGGCCGGTATCGGCCGGCAAGTGACGGACCTTGGCCCGTGGCCGCCGGCCGCAGAACAGAACTCATGAGTCTGGTCCCTCTCGTCCGGTGGACCGCCCGCCCCTGGGCGGCCCGGTTATGTGTCCGGTTCGAAAGGGGGGTTTCACGCCTGTGGCATGACGAAATGGATCTCCGTGCACGCCGATGGCGAGCTGGCAAAGCTGGCCGTCTGCCGTGGAACGGCAGCCGGTCGCGCGGCACGTCCCGGTCACAAGTGCGGTCACCGAGCACGGCACCCCCCTACCGCGCCCCACGCCGGGAACCATCGCGGTCCTGAGCCCTCCCCTGGGCCGCTCGATGATGGACCGATGCGGGTGAGATGTACGACGGTATTGATGATTGAACCCGTATGGCAAGGCCTGGAACGAGGCCTCACGTTTTTGTTGGTTTGACCGTTACACAACCCAGAAGAAGGAGAAAACTGATCACGGTCACTGCGATGATTCCGCCGCGCACCGACCACCGGTGAACGGCCAACATGCCCTGTGCCACCAGCATGTTGAGCATGATTGCGCCCGCGACGGCGGCGAGCGTGCGGCCGAAGGGCTCCAGTCCGCGCAGCGCGGCCCCGATGGCCGTCGCGGGCGCGGCGAGCAGGAAAAACAGGGTGAGCGGCCCGCGCAGGGGTGAGCCCGAGTCGGCCAGCGCCAGCAGCGCGCCGAATCCCCCCACGGCCGTCGCGGCGCCCGCGAGCAGTGGCGACAGGTCCCTCCCCGGTCCTGGTCGCGCCCGCTCGGCGCCGTCTGTCGACGATCTGCCGTCTGTCGAAAGTCTTTTGGTGAGTCTCTTGATACGGATGGTCTGCATTGGCGACTTTGCCCCCCAGCGCGCCGGATGCCGGGCTTCAATGTCGCGCAGCGCAAGAGGGGGCGTCAAGACACGGGCCCTTCCCACACCTGTTCTCATCCACGTTTAAACAAGTGTTCCCCGGAGGCGCCGACTGCCTCCGGGGAACCTTGGTTCAGGCCGAGTGGGCCCCTCGTGCCGGTGCTACGACACGACCTTCAGGAGTTTGTTCGGCGAGCCGGATCCCGCGCCGGTGACCACGCCGGAGGTGGCGCCGTTCACCAGGGCCGTGGCGACCTGGGCCGGGGTGGCCGAGGTGTGGCCCGCGAGGTAGACCGCCGCGGCGCCCGCGACATGCGGGGTGGCCATGGACGTACCGGAGATGGTGTTCGTCGCGGTGTCGCTGGTGTTCCAGCCGGCCGTGATGGAGGAGCCGGGCGCGAAGATGTCCAGGACCGAGCCGTAGTTGGAGTAGCTGGCCCTGGCGTCCGAGCTGGTGGTCGCGCCGACCGTGATCGCGGTGGAGACGCGGGCCGGGGAGTACGAGGAGGCGTTGGCGGAGCTGTTGCCCGCCGCGACGGCGTAGGTCACGCCGCTGGATATGGAGTTGGCGACCGCCGTGTCCAGCGAGGAGGAGGCGGAGCCGCCCAGCGACATGTTGGCGACGGCCGGCGAGGTGTGGTTCTCGGTGACCCACTCGATGCCGTCGATGACGCCCGCGGTGGTGCCGGAGCCGCTGTTGTCGAGCACCCGCACGGCCACGATGTTCGCCTTCTTGGCGACGCCGTAGGTCGAGCCCGCGATCGTGGTGGCCACATGGGTGCCGTGGCCGTTGCCGTCGGAGGCGGTGGTGTCGCCGTCGACGGCGTCGTAGCCGTAGGAGGCGCGGCCGCTGATCTGGGAGTGGGTGATGCGGACGCCGGTGTCGATGACGTACGCCGTCACGCCGCTGCCCGCGGTGTCCGGGTAGGTGTACGTGCCGGACAGCGGCAGCGCGGCCTGGTCGATGCGGTCCAGGCCCCAAGGGGCGCTCGACTGCGTGGTGTCGGTCAGGTGGACGCGCTGGTTCTGCTCGACGGAGGCCACCGACGGGTCGGCCGCGAGTCTCCTGGCCTCGGTCGCCGAGAGGGTGGCCGTGTAGCCGTTGAGCACGGTGTCGAAGGTCTTCCCGACCGTGCCGCCGTACTCCTTGATCAGGCTCTTGCCCGCGCCGGAGGCCGCCTTGAGGCCGGTGCTCTTCTTCAGCGTGACGATGTAGCTGTCCTTGACCGCCGTCGGGGAACCGGCAGCCAGGACCTTGCCCTCGGCAGGGGCGGCCTGGGCGGGGAGGGTGGTGAGTCCGCCGACCAGAGCGGCGGTCGCCAGACCGGTGACGGCGGCGAACCGGAGCTTCTTGCTACGCAGTTGTGCCATTACGAGGGAGTCCTCCTCTAGGCAGCGCACGCCTGGGTCGGGCGCACGACTGTGGGGGGTGCGCGCGAGGTTGCACGCACGGCCCGGAACGTCGCGTTCCCGTCCCAAGCCGAAGCAAAGAATGGGTCATCTGCGGGTGTGGAACAAGGGAGTTGAGGGGTTGTCAACAAACCTGTCATGAGCACGTAATCAAACATGCCGTGAAGGGGTGGTGGCGACCCGGCAGGGACGGAAAAGTCTTGACATGAACACTTCCCATCGACACGTGTCATTGGTACGACGGTTACGGCAGAGATCCTGCTAAAGGGAGGTTCCATGAGACGTTCCCGAATTGCCGTTTTCGTGAGCTCGATCCTCCTCGCCGCCGGCACGGCCCTCACCGGGGCCACGGCGGCGCAGGCGTCCGGACAGGCCGCAGCCTCCGGCTATGTGGCCCTCGGCGACTCCTATTCCTCCGGGGTCGGCACCGGCAGCTACATCAGCGCCAGCGGCGACTGCAAGCGCAGCACCAAGGCCTACCCCTACCTCTGGGCCGCCGCACACTCACCCTCGACCTTCGACTTCACCGCCTGCTCGGGCGCCCGTACGGGTGATGTTCTGTCCGGACAACTGGGCCCGCTCAGCGCCGCCACCGGCCTGGTCTCCATCACCATCGGCGGCAACGACGCCGGCTTCTCCGACGTCATGACGACGTGTGTGCTCCAGTCCGACAGCGCCTGCCTCTCCCGGATCAACACCGCGAAGGCGTACGTCGACTCGACGCTCCCCGGACAGCTGAACAACGTCTACTCGGCGATCACCGCCAAGGCTCCGAACGCCCATGTCGTCGTCCTCGGCTACCCCCGCTTCTACAAGATCGGCACCACCTGCGTCGGCCTCTCCGAGACCAAGCGGAAGGCGATCAACGACGCGGCCGACTACCTGGACACCGCCACCGCGAAGGTCGCCGCCGACCACGGCTTCACGTTCGGCGACGTCCGCACCACCTTCACCGGCCACGAGATCTGCTCCGGCAGCTCCTGGCTGCACAGCGTCGAGTGGTTCAACATCGGCGAGTCGTACCACCCCACCGCCCCCGGCCAGTCGGGCGGCTATCTGCCCGTCCTGACCAGCGCGGCCTGATCACTCGGAGGGTGACGGCGAAGTACTGGAGGAGGCCCCGCCCGTCGGGGTCTCCGCCACACAGGTCACCGAGAACGGAACCGAGTCGGACGTCGTCTGCTTCGGCGAGCGCACCTCGACACTGATCGAGTTCCGGAAGGTCCCGGTGCTGTTGTACGTCGTCACGAACGCCTTGTCCTGCTTGGTCTTTCCGCCGCCCTCCGGGAAGGACAGGGTCTTCCACCCCGGATCCATGATCTGCCCGTCCTTCGACAGCCAGCGGTAGCTGACCTCCGCCGGCAGCTTCCCGACCGTGAAGGTCGCCGTGAACTCGGGCGCGTCGCTCCGGGCGGGCGGACAGGTGCCGGAGTAGTCGGTGTGAGAGCCGGACAGTGTGACGCTCACGGTCTGGGGTGGCGCCTTGGAGGCGCTGCTGCTCGGACTCGGCGTCGGGCTCGCGCCTCCGCCCGGGTTGCTGTGCGTGGCGGTCGACGGAGTCCCGGTGTCCGAACGGGGGGTGTCGGCGTTGTTTCCCCCGCCGTTGTCGCGGTTCAGCAGCGCGTACGTCAGCCCTGCGATGGCCAGGGCGAGGACGACCACCCCGACGAGCAGGACGACGCCGGCCCGGCGCTTGCGCTCCGGCGGCGGTGCGGCCGCCGCCGTCGTCGAGGGGCCCGGCGCGGGCTGCGTCCGTCCGACCGGGTACGGCATCGGAGGCGTCGGCGACTGAGGCTGCGGGAAGCCCGCGACCGTCGGTGCGTACGGCGACGCCTGCGCGCCGTACGCGTGGGGCGTGCCGCCCGCTGAGATGATCCGCAGGTCCTGCTCGGCCCGGTCGGCCGGCAGCCGCTCGGCCGGGTCCTTGCGCAGCAGTCCCTCGATGACGGGGGTCAGCGGACCGGCCCGGTACGGCGGCGGCAGCTCCTCGTCGACGATCGCGCGCAGGGTGCTGAGGGGGGTCTCCTGGCGGAACGGGGAGTTGCCCTCGACCGCCGCGTACAGCAGCACGCCGAGCGACCACAGGTCGGACTCCGGGCCGGGCGTGCGGCCCAGCGCCCGCTCCGGCGCCAGGAACTCCGGCGAGCCGATCACCTCCCCGGTCATCGTCAGCGCCGAGCTGCCCTCGACCTGGGCGATACCGAAGTCGGTGAGCACCACCCGGTCGTCGTTCGACAGCAGCACATTGGCGGGCTTCACATCCCGGTGCAGCACCCCGGCCTCGTGCGCCGCCCGCAGCGCGGCGAGCACCTCGGCGCCGATGTGCGCGGCGCGCTGCGGATCCAACGGGCCCTCGGCGTCCAGGAGTTCGGCAAGGGAGATACCGCGGACCAGCTCCATGACGATCCACGGCCGGCCGTCCTGCGTCGCCACGTCGTACACCGTGACGACGTTGCGGTTGGCGACCCGCGCGGCCGCCCACGCCTCGCGCTCCAGCCGGGCGTACAGCCGCTCGACGTCCGAGGCCGGCAGCCCGGCGGGCGCACGCACCTCCTTGACGGCGACCTCGCGGTGCAGCACCTCGTCCCGGGCGCGCCACACGGTTCCCATGCCGCCCTCGCCGAGGGGGGACAGGAGACGGTAGCGGCTCGCGATCAGACGTTCACTGCCCGATTCTTCGGACACGGGCGTCCCCCATTCGCATCCGCGTGTTTTCTCCACTCCGTGCGCTTTCTTCCCCAACGTAGCTCAGCCGAGTGCGGATGCCGCCCCCTTGAGCACCAGTCCGATTCCGAGCGACACGACGAGGAAGGCCGAGCCCAGGGGCGCGGTCCTGCGGACGAGGGCCGCCATCGGGTGGGTGGTCCATCGGGGGCGCCTGTCCAGCACACGGTTCATCCCGGTACCCAGCTTGACGACGGCGAACCCCGCCGCGGTCAGCGTGAGGGCGAGCCCGACGCCGTACGCGACGACGAGCAGCAGCCCGAACCAGGCCTGACCGAGCGCCGCCGCGCCGACGAGCACGACGACCGCGGAAGGACTGGGCACAAGGCCCCCGGCGAAGCCCAGCAGGATCGTGCCGCGGAGGGTGGGGGCGACGGAGTGGGTGTGGGTGAAGCCGCCGTGGGTGTGCTCGACGGTGTGTGAGTGGGGGTGGGGGTGGGGGTGGTCGGAGTGGTGGGTGTGGCTGTGGTCGTGGCTGTGGTCGTGGTCGTGGCTGTGGGGGTGGTCGTGCTCGTGCTCGTGATCGTGGTCGTGTGGGTGGCTGGAGGAGTGCGTGTGGGTGTGGGTTTCCGCTGCCGTCGAGGCGGTTTCGGCGTGGGCGGCGACCAGGACCAGGGCGCGTTCCGCGGGCGCGGTGGTCTCGAGCGGGTGCGTCTGGCCGCCGGGGCTGTGCGGATGCGGGTGCGGATGGTCGTGGTCGTGCGCATGCCCGTGATCGTGGGGGTGCTCGGGGGCATGGGTGTGTCCGTGTCCGGGGCCGCGGTTGCGCCAGGCTCGGCGTACGAGCGTTGCGCCCGCGCAGGTCACCAGGACGCCGCTTGCGATGCCCAGCCAGGTGATCACCGAGGGGGCCGCCGCCGAGCCGGCTGTGACCAGGAGGCCGAGGGCGACCACGCCCAGGGTGTGGGTGACCGTGACCGAGGCGGCCAGAGGCATGACGTCCTTGAGGCGGGCGCGGCCACCGCGGGCGGCCGCCGTCGCGGCCATCAGGGTCTTGCCGTGGCCCGGGGCGAGCGCGTGCATCGCACCCAGGACGACCGCGATGAGCAGCGAGAGCGCGGCGAAGCCGAAGGTGAGGTCGTGCCGGGCGACCAGGTTGTTCAGGGCCTGCGTCCAGCGGTCGGCGCCGCGCGGCAGCACGGAGGCCGCAGGGGCGCCCTGCCGCTCCTCGGCCAGAGCCGGTCCGCCGGGGCGTACGCGCAGGGAGGCGGTCGAGGTGTCGGCGGGGGAGGAGAGCAACTCCTTGGGGTAGCTGGTGAGTTCATGGGACACCGAGGTCTTCGGTACGTCCGTCGCGGTGAGCGTCATACGGTCGCCGCGCGCGGTGATCTCCCGCCAGCCGGGCCCGGAGGTGGCGCCCTCGCTGTGGAAGCCGAGGGTCACGGTGTCGCCCTTGGGGAGCGGCGCGGTCAGCCGGCACTCGACCCGGAGGGTGTTCAGCCCCGCCTGACCCGGCCGCAGCTGCGCCTTGCTGCTGCCGGCGGTCAGGGCGGTCGCCTGTCCGTCCACGGTGACCTTGCTGCCCTCGGCCGCCTTCGCGCACCGCTCCTTCGCCCACTCGGTCATGCCCAGCCGCTCGATGTCGGGCTTGGCCTGGGTGGCCGGGATCTCGGCGAGGTCCTCGACGTGGTCCACGCGGAGCTTGCCGGGGGCCGCCACCAGGCCGTCGTAGCGGTTGACGGTGAAGTTGCCGAGGGGGTGCGCGCTCGCGCCGGTGGAAGGTACCAGCGCGAGCGCGCAGGCCGCCGTGAGGACGGCCCCGCTGGAGGCGAGCAATCGACGGGGGTTCACTTCGCCGCCTCCAGGTCTTCGAGTGCCTTACGTGCTTCGCGGGCGCCCAGTGGCGAGAAGCCGGGGTTGAGTTCCAGCGCCGCCTTGAGGGAGCCGCGGGCGTCCGACGCGCGCCCGGTGGCGCGTTCGATCATGCCGCGGTGGTAGAGGAACGAGGCGTTGCGGTAGCCGGTGGCCGTCGCCTGCCGGGCGTACGGGAGGGCCTGAGCGTCCTTGCCGTTGACGTGCAGTGCCCAGGCCAGGGCGTCCGCGGTGTGCACGGTGTGGCGGCGGGCCCACTCGGCGCGGGCGGCGCGCAGGGCCGCGGCCCTGTCGCCGTGGTCGGCCGCCGCGAGGGCGGTGTCGAGGTCGGCGTTGACGCCGTTGGCGCGGGCGAGCGCGATCCAGGCGTCGACCAGGGCGTACTGGTCGCGGGCCTTCGCCCTGTCGCCCTCGGCGCCGCGGTCCTCGTACATCTCGCCGAGTTCCACGAGGGGTTGGGGGAGCGGGTAGCGGGCGACGAGCTGCTCCATGTCCCTGAGCCCGGTCGCCTTGTCGCCGCTCGCATACTCGGCGCGGGCCCGCCCCTCCAGCGCCGGTAGGTAGTTGTCGTCGGCGGCGAGGGCGCGGGCGTAGTTGCTGACCGCGGTCTTGTAGTCGCCCTGGTTCCAGGCGAGTTGGCCGAGCTGGAAGGCGACGTAGGAGATGTCGCCCTTGGTGCTCGCGGTGCCGAGGGCCTGCTCCAGGACCCGGCGGGCCGTCTTCACGTCCCCGCGCAGCTCGTGCACATACGCGTACCGGGTGAAGACGGGGATGCCCGGGCGCCGTGAGTCCGCGGTGTCGGCCGCCTTCGACGCGTCGGCGTAGCGGCCGAGTTCGACGAGCGCGTCGATACGGGACGACAGGGCGTTCTGGCTGTAGGAGTTCTCCTCCAGCACCTGGTCGGCGTAGTTCAGGGCGTCCTTGAAGTCGTGCCGGGCCGCGGCGAGGGCCGCCTGCCCGGTGATGGCCTGCTCGTTGCCGGGCTTCACGTCGAGGGAGCGCTTGAGGGCCTTGTCGGCCTGCGGGTAACGGGAGGGGTCGCCCTTGGTGCGGGCCTGCTCGACATAGGCGAGCCCGAGACTCGCCCAGCTCCCGAAGTCCCTTGGCTGAGCCTTGAGATGGGCCTGCAGGGAGAGGATGCTCGCGTCGATGTTCCCGCTGTTCAACAACGCCGGTGACAACGCGCTGGGCGCGTCGGCAACGGCCGTGGTACCACCGTCCCGGATGGCGCCGTACGCGATGGAACCACCGGTGAGCGCGACGGCCAACAGGGCGGCGAGCCCGGTCAGTTGACCGATGTGCCACCGGCGCCCGGCAGCAGCGACGCGACGCACAGCGGTGACTCGCTCGTCGGCGGAGGCATCCTCCGGGGCATCGACGGACTTGCCTTCGGGGGTGCTGACGGCTGCTTTCGACTCCGGCCCGGCAATTCCCTCAAGGGGCGCGGGGCGTGTAGATGTGCGACTCCGCCGCGTGGGCGCAACCAGCCCCGACGAACCCGCAGACGACTCACCACCCGTCTCGCCACCCTCCGCGGGGCGGTCCTCGCTGTCGTTCGTACCCGGGGTCATTGCCCTCTCCTCAAGTGCCGTGCAGGACCAGAAAGTTGCCGCTGGAAGCGGCGCGGCCCGCACCGTGGGGGATGAGTACGTGCGGGCCGCGCCAGACTGTGGGTGGTACGAGATCCGCGGATCGGGCGGTTGCCGCTCCGAAGAAGCCGCCCGATCCGCCGTTGAGGGCGGCCTAGTAGACCCGGCTCCGCATCCGGCGCCACCACATGAGGCCCGCGCCGATCAGAGCGATACCGGCCGCTCCGCCACCGGCCGAGGCCGCGATCAGCGTGGTGTTGTTCATGCCGCCGGCAGACGCGGGCTGCAGGGCGTCACCGAGCTGGCTCTTGACGTCGCTGCCGCTGCTGACACCCTTGGCCGTCGCACCGCGCGAACCGGACGTCGGGTTGGCCAGGTACGGGAAGTACTTGCCGAAGCCCTTGTCGTTCTTGTCGACCGCGTCGCCCAGGTCGTTCTTGGAGCCGACCAGTTCGCCCTCCACGACCTGGAGCGCCTCGTCGATCACGTCGTCGGTGAGCCGGCGCCCGTTCGGGAAGCCCGCGTTGTCGCCGTCGAGGACGCCCAGCCGCTTCGGATAGGCGGCGGGCTTGATGGACGTGTTCAGGCGCAGCTCCTCCGCCGGGCGTACGTACGGCGGCTGGTTGAGGCCCTTCACGCCCTTCAGGAACACGTCGACGAGGTCGTTGCGCGGCTCCGACGGAGCCTTGATCTTGTAGATCGACTCGATGAGCTTCGGCAGCTCCGGGTTGGTCACGTTCTTCAGGAACTGTGCGTCCTCCCACGGCGAGGACGCGTTGAACTTGTCCTTGTCCTTCAGTGGGTTGACGACCTCGTTGACCAGGGGGTTGCCGAGGCGCGAGACCTGCTCGTAGTAGCCCCGGGCGTTCTTGCGCTCGACGGTCGACCAGACGCCGATGACCGGCTGCTTCTTGGACTCCGTGAGCATGTCATTGGGCAGCTGCAGGGCGATCGAGTTGACGTTGTAGCCCTTGAGGGTGTCCCGGCCGACCTCGGAGAGGTTCCCGCCGTACAGCAGGTCGAAGACGCGCAGGTCCGCGAAGAACGGGTCGTCCGCCTGGCCGGCGAACGTCTGGCCGCCGTTGGACATCTTGTAGATCGCCTGGTCGCGCAGCTTGCCGTAGTCGGGCATCGACGCCTTGCCGACGTCCGAAGGCGCCACCGGGATGTCCTCGGCGAGCCTGGTCTTCGAGACGGCCCTCTGGCCCTTCAGCTTGATCAGGTCGATGTTGTACGTCTGCGTGATGTTCAGGTCGGGGTCGGTCAGGTTGCTGACCACGCCCGTGTTGTACAGGAACGACTTCTTGTTCTTCGTCTGTGTGCGGAACGTGTAGCGGAGCAGCAGGTCACCCTGCGCGTCACCGTTGTTGTCGATGTGGATGTCGTACTGGGCGTCGTCGCCGAACTGGAAGAAGTTCGGGCCGCCTGCCGGTTCCTCGAACGGGATGAAGTTCGCGATGACCGTCGTGGTGTCCGGCTTGTCCGGGCTGACGAACGCGTACAGGTCCGTGTTGTCGTACTGGGGCTGCCCCGAGATCAGCGGGGCCTCCCGGTGGCTGGAGGCGGAGGCCGCCCCCGGTGCCAGCGTGGCCACACCGGCGGCCGCGAGCCCGCCGGCGGCCAGCGCACTGGCTATCAGGGTCGCGATGCTCCTGCGTCCCGAGCCGCTCCTGGAGATAGGTGTCATGCCGTCCGTCCTCAGTCCCAACTTGCCTGACGAACGCTGATTCGGAGCGGTCGGCAGGGTGGATTGGTCGAATCCCAAACGTTCTTACGGCGAACTTGGAATCTTGTTTCAGACGAACGCGAACCTGTTTGAACGCGGATCCCGGCGGATCCTGTTTGATCGGCCGTCAGACCCGCGTTTTGGGCGAGCTGATCCGTAACCCCATCCGGAGGTGCGTTCGTTGCGAATGCCTGGTGTGACGGGACGGGGCCCATGCGGCCGGGGAGAGGGGGACCGAGTGGAGGCGGACGAGCTTCTGGTACTCGTGGCAGGCGGCGACCAGAAGGCATTCGAGGAGCTGTACGGCCTGGTGTCCGGTCCGGTGTTCGGACTGGTCCGCCGGGTTGTACGCGACCCCGCACAGTCGGAGGAGGTGGCCCAGGAAGTGCTGCTCGAACTCTGGCGCTCCGCGGGCCGGTTCGACCCCGGCCGCGGCAGCGCCCTGTCCTGGATCCTCACCCTCGCCCACCGTCGCGCGGTCGACCGGGTGCGCAGCGCCCGTGCCGCCGTCGACCGCGAACAGCGCGAGGCACGCCGGGCCCACCACCCCGCCTTCGACCAGGTCACCGAAGAGGTCGAGGCGGGCCTCGAACGCGAGTGGGTACGCCGCTGCCTGGACCGACTCACCACCCTGCAGCGCCAGTCCGTCACCCTCGCCTACTACGACGGCTACACGTACCGTGAAGTGGCCGAGCGGCTCTCCCTGCCGCTGGGCACGGTCAAGACCCGGATGCGCGACGGACTCACCCAGCTGCGCAAGTGCCTGGGAGGTGTCGCATGAGTCTCCTCGCCCGACTGTTCCGCCGCGGGGATCTGCACTCCCTCGCGGCCCCCTATGCGCTCGACGCGCTGGAGCCCGCGGAGCGGGTCCGCTTCGAGCGGCACCTCAAGAAGTGCGAGCGCTGCCGTGCCGAGGTACGCGCCCTGTCCGAGGACGCCGTGCGCCTCGCCTGGTCCACGGCAGCTCCGCCGCCGGCCGCGATGCGCGACCGGGTGCTGGCCGCCGTACGGGCCACTCCGCAGCAGGCGGGGCCGGTCGCGAGGGAGCACACGCCCCAGCTGCCGCCGCACGTCTGGGGCACGCAGCCGCCGCCGGGACGCTCCCGTGCGCCGCGCGAGCGCCGCCCCTTCTTCGTGCCGTTCGCCACGGCGACGGCCGCCGCGGCCCTCGTCGTCGCCTCGCTCTTCGCCGTCCAGGCGAACCGGACCCAGGACAAGCTGGACGCCGAGCGCGCCCAGGCACGTGAGATCGCCCACGTTCTCGCAGCTCCCGACGCGCGCGCGAGCACCCGCAGGGACCCCCAGGGCCGAAGTATCGGAGCGGTCGCCTCCGCATCTCAGGGACAGGCGGTCGTCACGCTCAGCGGATACGGCGCCCTGCCCAGCGGACGCGTGCACCAGCTGTGGCTCATGCGCCCCGATGCGCAACCACGCTCCCTGGGGCTCTTCGGGGGCGGCGACACGCCCTTGGTCGCGACCGACCTCAGCAAGTCGGCCACGTCACTCGCAGTGACCGTCGAGCCCGACGGTGGCTCACCGCAGCCCACCAGCCAGCCCATTGTCCAACTCGCCCTGAAATCGGTTGGATTCGGAGAGTGACCATGGAGGAGTTGTCAACACCCTTACGGGGAAGGTGAATCCTGTGACCGCGATACACGAGTGCCCCGAGGGAGCGATAGGGTTACCCTGCCCGGGCCGGGTGGACTCGTACGGGTGGGGAGTGACATGGAACAGATAACAGTGCGCAGCAGGGCCAGGGTCCCTGCGATCACCTGCGGGAGCAGCGCGACCAGTTCGCGTCTCGACCGCCATCTCTCGGTGCTGGGCGGCCCGGCCGTCCCGCAGCGCGAGACGGCCGAGGCGACCTCGCTGATGCGTGAGCTGACCGCGCGTGACACCCCACGTGAGCGCAGCGCCAGGGGCAACCGGATCAGCCGTGTGCTGCTCTTCGCGCCGCTGCGCCGACTGCGTCGTTCGCTGTTCGGCGGGCGCTGAGCGACACCGGCGCTCCTCGCGGGCCCGCGCCCGGGTGACCGCACCGTCCCGGCGCATCGCTGCGAACTCGTCGTCCGTCATCCCCACGGCACAGCAGCGATGTCCAGGTGCGGCACCCCGGCGCGGCCCGCGCCCCCGTCCGATGCCCCTTCCCCGCCCGGCATCGACGGCTCTCGACTCTCCCTCGAACGAGCTTCAGCGCTCCTCGGAGGGGTGACCGTTCATCGCTCCCCGTGTGCGTACCTGCGCACCGCGAGCGGCAGGAACACCGCGATCAGCACGGCGCACCACAGCAGTGACCCGGCGATCGGGTGCGCCACCGGCCAGGCAGCGTCCCCCGGCACCGGCGCATTGCCGAAGAGGTCCCGCAGGGCCGTCGTCACCGCGCTGATCGGATTCCACTCGGCGACCGTGCGCAGCCAGCCCGGCAGACCGTCCGTCGGGATGTACGCGTTGGACAGCAGCGGCAGCATGAAAGTCGCCCCGCCCAGCTGCCCCGCGGCCTCCTCGTTCCGGGTGAGCAGGCCGAGGAAGATCCCGATCCAGGTCGTCGCGAACCGGAACAGCAGCAACAGGCATACGGCGCCCACCGCATCGAACGCGCTGCCCTCGACCCGCCACCCCACCGCGAGCCCCACCAACAGGAACGGCACCGTGCCTGCGGCCGTGACGACGACATCCGCCACGGCCTGCCCGACCGGTACGGCGGCCCGGTTGATCGGCAGCGTCCGGAACCGGTCCATGACACCTCGGTGGGTGTCCTGGGCGGCCTGGAACATACCGGTCATGATCCCGTTCGCGGCCGTCGCCACCAGCAGTCCCGGCACCAGGAAGGACCGGTACTCCCCGCCCGGCATCGCCAGCGCGCTGCCGAAGACGTAGCCGAAGAACAGCAGCATGCTGATCGGCATCGTCTGAGTGAGGACCAGCAACCCCGGGTTGTTCCGCATCCGCCGCAGCTGGCGGCCCAGAAGGGCGGTCCCGTCGTACGCCAACGTGCTCATGCCGCACGCTCCTTGTCGTCCTCGGTGTTGTCCTCTGTCAGTCGCAGAAAGGCCTCGTCGAGCGTCGGCGGACGCAGGGCCGCATCGAGCAACGGCACGCCCGCCGCGTCGAGTTCGCGCACCAGGCGGGGCAGTGTGAGCGTCCGGTCCCTGGTGACCGCGCCGACGGCGTTGCGTTCACGGTCGAACGACGGCTCGGCGCCGGTGAGTTGATCGAGCACCCCGGCCGCCTTCACCATCACGTCGGCGTCCGCGACGACCACCTCGACGTACGCCCCGATGAGCCCCTTGAACTGGGCCGGCGAACCCGTGTGTGCCACCCGTCCCCGGTCCACCAGGGCGATGTCGTCGGCGAGTTGGTCGGCCTCCTCCAGATACTGCGTGGTCAGCAGCACCGTCGTACCGTCGGCCGTGAGCTCGCGCACGGCCGTCCAGATCAGATTGCGGCTGGCCGGGTCGAGCCCCGTCGTCGGCTCGTCCAGGAACAGCACCTCGGGCCGGCGGATCAGGCTGGCCGCCAGGTCCAGCCGGCGGCGCATCCCGCCCGAGTAGGTCGACGCCGCCCGCCCGGCGGCCTCTGCCAGCCCGAACCGCTCGAGCAGCTCGTCGGCGCGCTGCCCCGGCGCCCGCACCCGGTGCAGCCGCGCGAACAGCTGCAGGTTCTCGCGGCCCGTGAGGTCGCCGTCGACCGACGCGTACTGCCCCGTGACGCCGATCCTGCGCCGCACGGCCGCGGGCTCCCGGACGAGGTCGTGCCCCGCGATCCGCGCCGAGCCCGCGTCCGGCCGCAGCAGCGTCGTCAGCAGCCGTACGGCCGTCGTCTTGCCCGCCCCGTTCGGCCCGAGGACACCGCAGACCGTGCCCTGGGCCACCGCGAGATCCAGCCCGCGCACCGCGTGCACCTCGCCGAACCTCTTCTCCAGACCTTCACTAAGTACAGCGTACGTAGAAGTCATGTTCCGATCATAGCGCACTACGTACGGTGTACGTAACTAGGATGGTGGGCGAGGTGATGATCGATGGCGGGCCGAGCGGCGGTACCCGAAGTGATCTGGGCGCGTCCCGAGCGGACGGGCCGGGGGCCGAGGCCGGCCTACACGCGTGCCGACATCGCGGCGGCGGCGGTGAAGGTCGCCGACGAGGGTGGCCTGGACGCGGTGTCGATGCGGCACGTCGCGGCCGAGCTGGGCTGCGGGACCATGTCGCTCTACAACTACGTCCCCCGCAAGGAGGACCTGTACGAGCTGATGGTGGACGCGGTCAGCGGCGAGCACGAGCTGTGGGAGCCGTCGGGGGACTGGCGGGCCGACATGCGCCGGGTCGCCCAGCAGACGCGGGCGCTGATGCACCGGCATCCGTGGCTGACGCGGCTGATGTCACCGGTGTACGGGTTCAGTCCGAACGCGCTGCGCTATCTGGAGCACTGTCTGGCCTGCCTGGACCCGCTCGATGCCCGCTACGGCATGAAGATGCAGCTCGTCGGGATGCTGAACGGCTGTGTGACGTCGTATGTCGCCACGGAGTTGGCTGCCGCCGAGCGGACGCGGTCGTTGCCGTGGTCGGCGGAGGAGGAGAGCACGGTGCGGATTGCTTATCTGGGGGGTGCGCTTGCCGGCGGCGCTTATCCGCGGATGGCTGCGGCGTTCACCGAGGACTCGGGGCCGATTGATCTTGACGGGGCTTTTGAGTTGATGGTGGAGCGGATGTTGGATGCGTTTGCGCCGCGCCCCTGAAGGCCGTCACAGCAACGCAAATTGGCCTTCTGGGCCTTCCTCGTGGTGATCGAAGACCGAGGCCGGTCTGCGGGACGCTTCCGGCGCGGGTAGGACGCCCGCCCTGCCCAGCTCAGATGCGGTGATCGGAGTCTTGATCGTCAACTCCTCCTGCTGTGGGCGCAGTTCGGCCAACAGCGCCAGGACCGTGATCAGCTCCAGCAGTTCCGACGTCCACGTCTGTGGCCAGGTCGTCGGGCGGATCGCCGTCAGCGTTCCCGGCTCGGGCTCCGTCGTGCGGGTCGCGAACCACTGCTCCAGGACCCGGACGCCGGCCGCCTCGAAGTCCCAGGCCTCCGGCGGCACCGGGGAGATGCGGCCCTCGTCGAGCAGCAGGGTTTCCTCGTCGCGGTCGTAGGCGATCGTGAGCGGCCGGGACGGTAGCGGGGCGCGGACGTACGGGCGTCGGCCTCCCGGCAGCTTGGGGCGGTCGCCGTTGCGGCGCATCAGCCAGAGGATGCGGCGGCCCAACTCCACACCGTGCAACCAGAGTTCGGCGTCCTCGGTGAGGGGGACCGTCAGGTCCGGCCGTGCCGTTGCCATGGTCCAGGCGAGGAGGTCCGACGGGTCGGGGGAGTGGCCGAGGCGGGCGCTCAGGTGGTCCAGCAGGCCCGGGGCAAGGTTGGGTTCGGTGCCGCCGGGGCGGCGGTAGAGAGGGCGGACGCGGCCGGGGCGCAGGAGGGGGAGGTGGGAGGTGGCCAGGAGGTGCGGGCCGGTGCTGTCCGTGGCCGTCTCGGCGACGAAGACCTGGTGCTCGTCCGCCACCCGCCACAACTCGGGGCGGGCCGCGTCGATCAGGCGGTGGTCGGGGATCAGCCACTGTTCGTCGAAGGGGGCGTGCAGGACGCGTACCGGCTCGGGGCAGGGGCCCGACGTGTGGATCAGCTTCTCCGTGCCGCTCGACTGGCCCGGCAGCTGGCTGACCGCCGAGCGCAGCGTGCGCGACCGGGTCGGTTCGAACAGGGCCTCGCGGTCCGGGCCCTCGGCCTTCATCAGGGCGTCCCAGCGGGCCTTCAGGGACGCGGCGTCGGGGCCCGTCGGCCACCCCCGGCCGAGCCGCGGCGGTGCGACGGACCACGGCATGAGGTCCGCGAGCAACGGAGCGTCGTCGTGCGTCACGCTGGGCATCGTACGACCTTGCGCCGACAGGCAGTGGGGGCCGGTGACGTCATGTGGCGTCCAGGGTCACCGTGAAGGAGAAGCGGTCGCCGCGGTAGTGGATGACTGCCACGTCCAGGACCCGTCCGTCCCCGTCGTATGTCACGCCCGTGTAGTGCAGGATCGGGCTGAGCAGCGGGACTTGGAGCAGGCGGGCCGTCTCCGGGTCGGCCAGGCGGGCCTCCACGGTGTCCGTGATGCGGCTGATGTCCGCCCGGACGATGTCGCGCAGCACCTTGGTCATCGGCCGGCGAACCAGGTCGGCGGGGTCGAAGCGGGCGGCCAGTTCGGGACGGACGTAGTTGCGGGCGTGGTTGGTCGGCTCGCCCGTCTTCTCGTCGCTGCGCAGCCGGTGGTACGTGGCCACCTCGCCGGTCTCCGGGAAGTACTCGACGAGTTCGGGCGGCACGGGCGCCCTGCCGTGGTCCAGCAGTTCCGTGACCATCCCGGACTGCTGGGCCACGATCGCGTCCACCGAGCCGAGCAGCCGGACCGGGGCACCCCTCAGGGCGTCGGGCTCGATGAACGTGCCCCGGCGGCGGTGGCGCGTGATCAGGCCCTCGTCCTCCAGCTCCTTCAGCGCCTGCCGCATGGTCAGCACGCTCACCCCGTAGTGCCCCGCCAGCTGCTCCTCGGTGGGCAGCCGCAGCGGGTCCTGGGGCGAGCGGCCCAGTATCGAGGCGCGCAGGGACTGCGACACCTGGTACCAGAGCGGCAGCTTGCGGTTCAGGACGATCGAGTCCGGGGCGAAGGAGGTCACGGGCCTATCCGTACCGGTCGTACGCGATCAGTGCAACGGGCGGAAATGCCGCTCGAGGCCCTGCCACACGTCGTCGTAGTGCTGCTGCAGGTGCTCCGCGCCCGCCGCTTGCGGGGTGAGCGTCATCGGCCAGCGGGTCTCGAACATGAACGCCAGCCCGTCGTCCACCTTCTGCGGCTTGAGCTCGGCCGCGCTCGCCCGGTCGAACGTCTCCCGGTCCGGACCGTGCGCCGACATCATGTTGTGCAGCGAGCCGCCGCCCGGCACGAAGCCCTCCGCCTTCGCGTCGTAGGCGCCCTCGATCAGGCCCATGTACTCGCTCATCACGTTCCGGTGGAAGTACGGCGGCCGGAAGGTGTCCTCGCCCACCAGCCAGCGCGGCGCGAAGACGACGAAGTCGACGCCGGCCAGGCCCGGGGTGTCGGACGGGGACGTCAGCACCGTGAAGATCGACGGGTCGGGGTGGTCGTAGGAGATGGAGCCGATGACGTTGAAGCGGCGCAGGTCGTAGACGTAGGGGACGTGGTTGCCGTGCCAGGCGACCACGTCGAGCGGCGAGTGGTCGTAGACGGCCGTCCAGAGGCTGCCGCAGAACTTGTTCACCACCTCCACCGGGCCCTCCACGTCCTCGTAGGCGGCGACCGGAGCCTGGAAGTCGCGTGCGTTGGCCAGGCCGTTGGCGCCGATCGGGCCCAGGTCGGGGAGGTGGAAGGGCGCGCCGTAGTTCTCGCACACATAACCGCGGGCGGAGGCATCCAGCAGCTCCACACGGAAGCGCACCCCACGAGGAACCAGCGCCACATGTCCCGGCTCCACCTGCAGCAGCCCGAACTCCGTGCGCAGCAGCAGCCCGCCGTGCTCCGGGACGATCAGCAGCTCGCCGTCCGCGTCACTGAAGACGCGCTCCATCGAGGAGTTGGCGTGATACAGGTGCACGGCCATTCCGGTGCGCTGGGTGGCGTCGCCGTTGCCGCCCAGGGTCCACAGGCCCGCCAGGAAGTCCGTCCCGGCCGGGGGTTCGGGCAGCGGGTTCCAGCGCAGGCGGTTCGGGTCGGGTGCCGATTCGGTGAACGGGGCCGTACGGATCGCGCCGTTCTCCGTGCGCGTGAACGCCGGGTGCGCGGCCGAGGGGCGGATGCGGTAGAGCCAGGAGCGGCGGTTGTGGGCCCGCGGCTCGGTGAACGCCGTACCGCTGAGCTGTTCCGCGTACAGCCCGAGCGGTGCACGCTGTGGCGCGTTGCGGCCCTCGGGCAGGGCGCCGGGCACGGCCTCCGAGCTGTGCTCGTTGCCGAAACCGGAGAGGTAGGTCAGCCCCTCGGCCGTCTTGCGCGCGTCCCCGCTCATCGTCGCTCCCTTGCGGACTGATGCAGACATGCAGATCGATGCCTTCTGATTCCTATGTATCACCGTAGGATTGCGGTTTCGCGTGCGCAAGGGGGTCCCCGGGCCTCCTCATCAGGGAGGAACGAGAACCAGACTCCAGGGGGATCCGGGTGTCGGACCGGTGTTCTAGTCTCCCGGGCATGTCGTGGTCGCGGGGTCTTCCAGCCGCGCTCGCGGTCTGTGTCCTGCTGCTGACCGGATCCGTGAGCTGCGGCTCCAGTGATGCGCACGAGGGGAAGAACGGCGATTCGATCTCGCCGGTGGGCAAGCTGCTGGACGACACGGACAAGCAGGGGCGGCACTACCGTGAAGTGAAGAAGAAGGGTGCGCCCGAGGTAGGGATCGAGGTGCAGCCGGACTCCGGCAACACCTGGGACGTATACCTGACCGTCCACCACTTCCGCTTCTCGCCCCGCGGCACGAAGGCGCGAGCGGCGGCCGGCCGCGGTCTCGCGTACGTCTTCGTCGACGACCGGCTCGTCACCCGGCTCCGCGGCCTCACCTGCCGCCTCCCGGCCAGGTTCGTGCCGCACGGCACGCATCACGTCACCGCCCGGCTGTACGCCGACGACGGCACCGTATGGGCCGTGCAGGGCCGGCCCGTGGAGAGCACGGCCGACATCACGGTCTCGGAGGCGAAGCGCTCCGCCGGGGATGCCGCGATGGGTCGTGGATTGTCTGCGGCGCCGTCGTGGCTGGTTGCTCCCCCGCTCTCGACTTCGCTCGAGCGGGGGGACCCCCATCGCGGCGGAGCCGCATCTGGATACAGCCCCGCGCCCTTTCGGGGCGCTGCCGCGCTCAGTGCACCTGGCACCTATGTGCGTACCGGGGGGCGAGGTTCACCCGAGCGCTCCGGAGCGGCATCATGAAGCCTGTGCCCCACGCGACATCGCTACGCCGAGCGCCTGTGCAGCGGCGCAGTGCCGAACGCCTCACCAGGATCCTCGACGCCTGTGCCGACCTCCTCGACGAGGTCGGCTACGACGACCTGAGCACCCGGGCCGTGGCCCTGCGCGCCGGGGTCCCCATCGGCTCGGTCTACCGCTTCTTCGGCAACAAGCGGCAGATGGCCGACGCCCTCGCCCAGCGCAACCTCGAGCGCTTCACCGAGCAGGTCACCGAGCGGCTGAAGTCGGCCGGCGACGGGGGCTGGCGCTCGGCGATGGACGCCGTCCTCGACGAGTACCTGGCCATGAAGCGCACCGCGCCCGGGTTCTCCCTCGTCGACTTCGGCAACCAGATCCCGGTCGGTGCGCGCAACTCCGAACCCAACCACCGTGTCGCCGACCGCCTCACCGACCTGCTCTCCGGCTACCTCGACCGGGAGCCGGACGACGATCTGCGCCGCACCTTCCTGATCGCCGTGGAGACCGCCGACACCCTGGTCCACCTGGCCTTCCGAGTGGCCCCGGAGGGCGACGAGAAGATCATCGAGGAGGCGCGGGAGCTGCTGCGGGCCTATCTGGCGCGCGTGCTGGACTGAGTTCCCGCAGGGCTGCGGCTCGCGGATTTCCGACCTCACCCCCGGAGAGGTCTCCCCTCCGTGCATACCGGTCGGTATGCTCTGCCGCACAGTACGAGCGTCATCGTCGCCGCCACCGGGAGGACCCGTGTCCCGCACCGCCCTGCGAATCTGCCCCCTGTGCGAGGCCACCTGCGGGCTGACCCTCACCATCGAGGGCACCCGTGTCACCGGCGCCCGCGGTGACCGCGAGGACGTGTTCAGCAAGGGGTTCATCTGCCCCAAGGGCGCCTCCTTCGGCGCCGTGGACGGCGACCCCGACCGGCTCCGCACCCCGCTCGTGCGCAAGGACGGCGAGCTGCGCGAGGCCACCTGGGAGGAGGCCTTCGACGCGATTGCCGCGGGTGTCCGCGCGGTCGTCGAGCGCTACGGCCCGAACGCCGTCGGCGTGGTCCTCGGCAACCCGAACGTGCACACCATGGCCGGCGCCCTCTACCCGCCGGTGCTGCTCGCCGGCCTCGGCACCCGCAGCATCTTCACCGCGTCCACGGTCGACCAGATGCCCAAGCACGTCTCCAGCGGTCTGCTCTACGGCGACGCGAACGCCATCCCGGTGCCGGACCTGGACCACACCGACCATCTGCTCCTGATCGGCGCCAACCCCCTTGAGTCCAACGGGAGTCTGTGCACGGCCGCCGACTTCCCCGGCAAGCTCAAGGCCCTCAAGGCCCGCGGTGGCACCCTCACGGTCATCGACCCGCGCCGCACCCGCACCGCCAAGCTCGCCGACCGCCACATCGCGATCCGCCCCGGCACCGACGCCCTGCTCCTCGCGGCGATGGCGTACGTCCTGTTCGAGGAAGGCCTCGTCGACACCGGGGAGTTGACCCCGCACCTCCAGGGCCTGGACGAACTGCGCGCGGCCGTACAGGACTTCAGTCCCGAAGCCGTCGCCGGAGCCTGCGACGTGGACGCCCCCACGATCCGCACCCTCGCCCGCGAACTCGCCGCCGCCCCCACCGCCGCCGTGTACGGCCGCATCGGCAGCTGCACCGTCCCGCACGGCACCCTGGCCAGCTGGCTCGTCGACGTCCTCGACATCCTCACCGGCAACCTCGACCGTCCCGGCGGCGCCCTCTTCCCGCAGGCGTCCACCGACCGCACACCCCGCCCGGCCGGACCGAGCCACGGCTTCACGCTCGGCCGCTGGCACTCCCGGGTGAGCCGACACCCCGAGGCGAAGGGCGAGTTGCCGCTCTCCGCGCTCGCCGAGGAGATCGACACCGCGACCGACGAGGGCGAGCCGATCCGCGCCCTCATCACCGCCGCCGCCAACCCCGTGCTCTCGGCGCCCGACGGCGACCGTCTCGACAAGGCCCTGGACTCCCTGGACTTCATGGTCAGCATCGACCCGTACCTGAACGAGACCACGCGCCACGCGACCGTCGTCCTGCCCCCGCCCCCGCCCTCGCAGAGCCCGCACCACGACTTCGCGTTCAACACCCTCGCCGTACGCAACCAGGTCCGCTACACCCGCCCCGCCGTCCCCCTGGAGCCCGGCCGCCTGCCCGAGACCGAGATCTTCGCCCGGCTGATCCTGGCCGTCACCGGCATGCACGGCGCCGACCCGTCCGCCGTCGACGACCTGGTCATCGGCCAGACCCTGGGCAAGGCGGTCAAGGAGCCCTGGTCGCCCGTGCACGGCCGCGACCCGAAGGAACTCGCCTCGCAGCTCACCGGGTCGACCGGCCCCGAGCGCCGGCTCGACATGATGCTGCGCCTCGGCCCCTACGGCGACGGCTTCGGCGTACGACCGGACGGGCTGAGCCTGGAGCGGCTGCTCGCGCACCCGCACGGCATCGACCTCGGTCCGCTGGGGTCGCGGCTGCCGCAGCCGCTGAAGACCAGGAGCGGCAAGGTCGAGCTGCTGCCGCAGCCGATCGCGGACGATCTGCCGCGGCTGCGGGCGGCCCTGGACCGGCTCCCGGACGAACTCGTCCTCGTCGGCCGTCGGCACCTGCGCTCCAACAACAGCTGGATGCACAACGTCCCCGCCCTCACCGGCGGCACGAACCGCTGCACGCTGCACATCCACCCCGAGGACGCCGAGCGGCTCGGCGTGCGGGACGGGGCTGCCGTACGGGTGAAGGGCGCCGGGGGAGAGGTGACCGCTCCCGCCGAGGTCACGGACGCCGTGCGGCCGGGCGTGGTGAGCCTGCCGCACGGCTGGGGGCACGACCGGCCCGGCACCCGGATGAGCCATGCCGCGACCGACCCCGGGGTCAACGTCAACCAGCTCCTCGACGGCAGCCTGCTCGACCCCCTGTCGGGCAACGCGGTCCTCAACGGAGTGCCCGTCGAAGTCGCCGCCATGACCGAAAAGCTCAGCCCTGTGACCTGAGCAAAGCCGTGACCTGGGGTTTTGCGCTTATTGCTCGCAGGTCAACGTCTTGTTAACGCCGTTTGAACGGACCTAACGTCGTCGCACCGCCTGCCCGGTGGGATGTTCAAGGGCGAACGTTAGGTATCCACTCATGCTGACCATCCTCGGCTTCGCCATGATCGCGACCTTCCTGGTCCTGATCATGCTGAAGAAGATGTCGCCGATCGCAGCGCTCGTGCTGATCCCGGCACTGTTCTGTGTCTTCGTCGGTAAGGGCGCGAAGCTCGGCGACTACGTCATCGACGGCGTCACCAGCCTTGCGCCCACCGCGGCGATGCTCATGTTCGCGATCGTCTACTTCGGTGTGATGATCGACGTCGGCCTCTTCGACCCGATCGTTCGGGGAATCCTGAAGTTCTGCAAGGCCGACCCGCTCAGGATCGTCGTCGGTACGGCCGTCCTCGCCGCGATCGTGTCGCTGGACGGCGACGGCTCGACCACCTTCATGATCACCGTCTCGGCTATGTACCCGCTGTACAAGCGCCTGAAGATGAGCCTGGTCGTGATGACCGGTGTCGCCGCCATGGCCAACGGCGTGATGAACACGCTGCCGTGGGGCGGTCCGACCGCCCGCGCCGCCACCGCGCTGAAGCTCGATGCGAGCGACATCTTCGTCCCGATGATCCCGGCGCTCGCCATGGGCCTGCTCTTCGTCTTCGCCCTCGCGTACGTCCTCGGGCGCCGCGAGCGCAAGCGGCTCGGCGTGCTGACGCTGGACGAGGTGCTGGTCGAGGAGAAGGAGACCGAGACGGTCCTCGTGGGCGCCGGCTCCGGCTCCGGTTCCGGCAAGGACGCCAAGCGCACGGGCCGCTCGGGCGGCTCAGGCGGCAGCACCGACGCGGACCTCCCCGAGGACGAGGACGACGGCCTCCAGGGCCTCGACCCCAACCGGCCCACCCTGCGCCCCAAGCTGTACTGGTTCAACGCGCTGCTCACGGTGGCCCTGCTCACCGCCATGATCATGGAGTGGCTGCCGATCCCGGTGCTGTTCCTGCTCGGTGCGGCCCTGGCCCTCACCGTCAACTTCCCGCACATGCCCGACCAGAAGGCCCGCCTCGGCGCCCACGCGGAGAACGTCCTCAACGTCTCCGGGATGGTCTTCGCCGCCGCCGTCTTCACCGGCGTCCTGCAGGGCACCGGCATGGTGGGCAGCATGGCCGAGTGGCTGGTGGACAACATCCCGGACGGGATGGGCCCGCACATGGCCTTCGTCACCGGCGTCCTGAGCATCCCGCTGACGTACTTCATGTCGAACGACGGCTTCTACTTCGGCATCCTCCCGGTGCTCGCCGAGGCCGGCCAGGCCCACGGCGTCTCGTCCCTGGAGATCGCCCGCGCCTCCCTCATCGGGCAGCCGCTGCACATGTCGAGCCCGCTGGTCCCGGCCGTGTACGTCCTGGTCGGCATGGCCAAGGTGGAGTTCGGCGACCACACCAGGTTCGTGGTCAAGTGGGCCGCCCTCACATCACTCGTGGTCCTCGGGGCAGGGATCCTCTTCGGCATCATCTGACCGTCCGGACAAGGGGATCCGGCCTCCGGACAAGGGAATTCAGGAGGATCTGTACATGGGGCCCGGTAGGAACCGCGGCTGGCTGCTCCGCCTCGTCATCGCCTTCGGCTTCGCGCAGGGGGCGGTGTCGATGGCCCGGCCCGCCGTCTCCTACCGGGCCCTCGCGCTGGGCGCCGACGAGCGGGCGGTCGGCGTCATCGCGGGCGTGTACGCGCTGCTGCCGCTCTTCGCCGCGGTACCGCTGGGCCGCCGCACCGACCACGGCCGCTGCGCGCCCCTGCTGCCCCTCGGCGTCGTCCTGATATCGGGCGGCTGTGCACTGAGCGGACTCGCAGGCTCCCTCTGGGCGATGGCGGTCTGGAGCGGCGTGATGGGCCTGGGTCACCTCTGCTTCGTGATCGGTGCCCAGTCGCTCGTCGCCCGCCAGTCCGCCCCGCACGAACAGGACCGCAACTTCGGCCACTTCACCATCGGCGCCTCGCTCGGCCAGCTGGTCGGCCCGATCGCGGCGGGCGCGCTGATCGGCGGGCCCGACATGGCGGGCACCAGCGCGCTGGCCCTGGTGGTGGCGGGCGCGGGCGCCGCGGTCGCGTTCACCTCTCTGTGGCGCATCGAGGACCGTACGGCGGTCAAGTCCCGTACGGAACAAGGCGATCGCGTCGCGGTCGGCAGCATCCTGCGGGCCCGGGGCGTCCCGGCGGGCATGCTCATCAGCCTCTCGGTGCTGTCCGCGACCGACATCCTCACCGCCTATCTGCCAGTGGTCGGCGAACACCGGGGCATCGCGCCGTCGGTGATCGGTGTGCTGCTCAGCCTGCGCGCGGGCGCCACGATCGCCTGCCGCCTCGTCCTCACCCCGCTGCTGCGGCTGCTCGGCCGGCCGGTGCTGCTGACCGTGACCTGTCTGCTGGCGGCCGTGCTGTGCGCCGGGATCGCACTGCCGATGCCGGTGTGGGCGCTCGGCGCGGTGCTGGCCGCCCTCGGCTTCTGCCTCGGCGTGGGCCAGCCGCTGTCCATGACGACCGTCGTCCAGGCGGCCCCGGACGGCGCCCGTTCCACGGCCCTCGCCCTGCGCCTGACCGGCAACCGCCTCGGCCAGGTCGCCGCGCCGGCCGCCGCGGGTCTGGTCGCGGGGGTCGCGGGCGTGGCGGCGCCCTTCGTGATGCTCGGGGCGCTGCTGTTGTTCTCGGCGGGCAGCGCCCTGCGCGCGCCGGCCGCCCCCGGCGGCGGTCAGGTGGCCGGGGCCGCTCCGGGCGGGCGCCCGGCCGGCACTCCATTGCGCCGGTCGAGGGATATCTGACGGCGAGTCGGGTGGTGCTGCGGCAACACGCCGGGCGGATGTGAAAGAGAGTCAGATGAAAGAGCGATTTGTATGAAAATCGTCTGACTCGGAGGAACGTCCATGCCCACCTTGCTGCCCCCGTCCGCAGGCGCCCGTCTGGGAGCCGCGGCCCTCACCGTACTCATCGCGGGCGGGGCCTCCTGGTCCGCGACGTCCGCCGCTCTTGCTGCCCCCGGTGACGGTGCCGACATCAGGATCCACAGTGAGCGAGTGCCCTACGGCGTCTCGAAGGACGACCCCGTTGTCTGCCGGTTCTACCTCGACGCCGTGAATTTCGGCGACCTGACGTCCGTCTCCTACACCATCACGGCTCAGCCCCCGCTGCCCACCGCAGCCACCGTGAGCGGGACGATCTCCCTCGCCGGCGGTGCCGGGCACACCGACATCCTGGGGCTGGCCGACGGCAGGTACACCCTCCAGTGGATCATTCCGCCGACCGTGCCGCCCACGCCGCCCGTCGCGCCGAAGGAAAAGGTCTTCTCCGTCGACTGCCACGGCAGGCACGACCGGGGGCAGGCAGGCCCGAGCCACACGATCGAGGACCACGGGCCGAAGGGCGGCGTCCACGCCGGCGGCGGCGGCCTCGTCGACACCGTGCAGGCATACACCCCGCTGAGCGCGGCCGGAGGCGTCGGGCTGGTCGCCGTCGGCGGAGCCGTGTACGTCCGGACGCTGCTGCGCCGCCGCTCCCACGGTGCCGAGTAGGACCTGTCCGGCGCCCCCCTCCGGGCGAGTGCGTGCCAGACCCCACGACGCCGGCCCGGTCCGACGGGCAGGCCCCGGGCGCAGGCGACGCAGGCCCTGGCACCGGACCCGCGCCTACCGCCTCACCAGGACGGCCATGATCGTGGCCGCCCTGGTGACGGTCTTCCGGTGCGGGGGGCATCACCACCACCCGACCGAGTCCGTCCGGGCCGGGGGCCCGGCGCCCGTCGAGGCGCCTGCCGAACCGGCCCCCGGCCCTGCCGACGGGCGCCCCCGGGCCTCCGAGCCGGCCGCGCCCGCACAACCCGCCACTCCGCCCCGGCCACTGCCCCGGTCACCGGCGGCCGCCCTGCGCGTTCCGTCCCTGGGCATCGACGCGCCGGTCATCGGGGTGCGGGTCGGCGCCGACCGGCAGCTGGAGACCCCGCCGCTCGACAAGCCCAGACTCGTCGGCTGGTATCAGGACGGCCCGTCACCGGGCGAGACCGGCACCGCCATCGCCGTCGGCCACCGCGACACGAGGTCCGGCGCCGCGGTCTTCGCCGCGCTCGCGCAGGTGCACACCGGGGCCCGGATCGAGGTGCGGCGCGCCGACGGCCGCACCGCCGTCTACGCCGTGGACCGCGTACGGATCTTCGACAAGGACCGCTTCCCCGACAAGGAGGTGTACGGCCCGAGTTCACGCCCCGAGCTGCGGGTGCTGACCTGCGGCGGCCTGTTCACCCGCAGGACCGGCTACAGCAGCAACGTCGTCGTGTTCGCCCATCTGACGGCGACCCGCTGACCCGGCGCCGAAGACGGGCGGAGCCGGGACCGCACCCGCCGGATCGCCGCGTCCGCTTTCTCGCTGGGCGGAACGAAGGACCCGATTCCGTCATGAGTCTTCCCCGAGCGCGTACGGTCCGTTAACTTCCGTGACTCACAGCCCGTGCGTCCCGTACGGGCCCTTCGACCGCGGAGCATCAGGACTCGCTCAGTACGCCCCCGGGGGCAGTGCCATGACACGCGCCATCTCTCTGCACGACGTGAGCAAGACCTATACGCGAGGCGTTCGCGTGGTGGACCGGCTGTCGCTGGACATCCACCCCGGCGAATTCCTCGTCCTGCTCGGGCCGTCCGGCTGCGGCAAGTCCACCGTGCTCCGGATGATCGCCGGGCTGGAGGAGATCACGGAGGGCCGGCTGCTGCTGGACGGCGAGCACTCCAACGAACTGCTCCCGTCCGAGCGGAACATGGCGATGGTGTTCCAGAACTTCGCCCTGTACCCGAACATGACGAGCCGCGGCAACATCGGCTTCCCGCTGCGCGTCGAGAACCCCGGTGAGGACCCGCGCCCGCGCGTCGACGCCACCGCCCGCATGCTCGGCATCGAGGACCTCCTCGACCGCTTCCCCAGCCAGCTCTCCGGCGGCGAACGCCAGCGCGTCGCCATGGGCCGCGCCATCGCCCGCCATCCCTCCGCCTTCCTGATGGACGAGCCGCTGTCCAACCTCGACGCCAAGCTCCGCAACCACCTGCGGGCCGAGATCTCCAAGCTCACCCGGGAACTGGGCGTCACCACGGTCTACGTCACCCACGACCAGGCCGAGGCCATGTCGCTCGGCGACCGGGTCGCCGTCCTGCGCGGCGGCGTCCTGCAGCAGCTGGACACCCCGCGCGTGGTGTACGCCCTGCCCCGCAACGTCTTCGTCGCCGCCTTCATCGGCACCCCGCGCATCAACCTGCTGCGCGGCCTGGTCCGCGCCCCGCTCGACGGCGCGATGACCATCAGCCTCGGCAAGCAGTACCTGCGGCTGCCCGAACCCCTCTCCCTGGACCACCAGTTGCTGCGGGTGCAGCAGGGCCGGGAGGTGATCGTCGGGCTGCGCTCGGAGGCCATCCGCATCGCCAAGCCCGCCTCCGCCCGCCCCGGCGAGGTGGCGCTCACCGGTCTCGTGGAACATGTGGAGTTCCAGGGCCACGAGGTCCTCGTCCACTTCAACACCGGCTCCCAGCCCGCCGTCGTACCGGACCTGGAGGCCCCGCGTCTTGCTTCCCGCCCGTCCCGGCGCCGCCGCCGGGAGGGCGGCCCGACCGTCCTGGAGCGCCTGCGGGACCGCGCGGGGGCCCTGCGGGCCGGGCCTGTGGTGGTCATGGACGACCCGGCGGACGCCAACCCGGCCGAGCCGGTGTCCGCCGAGGCCCGCCTCCCGGGTGATCTGGTGGTTCGGACCACGCCCGACATTGAGCTTCGGCATGGCATGCAGGTGCCACTGCTTGTCGACATCGCCCATCTGTTCGTCTTTGACCAGCATGGGGAGCGGATCTGTCCGGCGCCCGCGCGGTTGCCTGACCTCGATGAGTGAGAGGTGCTCCGCAGGGGGTGCCGGCTTGGGTTGTTCGGAGTCTGCTACTCCGTTGTGGCTGGGCGCGCAGTTCCCCGCGCCCCTTTGGGGGCGCTGTGGTGGCTGGCGGGTGAAAACTATCGGCGCTAGTTTATATGCCTGTCGGTAGGTTTTGACGCGGACGACGCATCCCGCCTCGGAGGAGCACCATGAAGGCACACGACGGCATGTACATCGACGGCGCCTGGCGGCCCGCCGCGAGCGGGGAGGGCATCGATGTCGTGAACCCCGTCGACGAGCAGGTCATCGGCCGGGTGCCGGCCGGTACCGCCGTGGATGTCGATCACGCCGTACCGGCCGCCCGTGCCGCCTTCCCGGCCTGGGCTGCGACCTCGCCAACCGAGCGGGCCGCTCGCCTGGCCGCCCTGAGGGACGTCCTCGTGGCCCGCAAGGACGAGATCGCCGAGACGGTCACCGCCGAACTCGGCTCACCCCTGCCGTTCTCGCAGAACGTCCACGCCGCCGTGCCGATCGCGGTCGCGGGCTCCTACGCCGAGCTGGCGGGGACGTACTCCTTCGAGGAGAAGGCCGGAAACTCGACCGTCTACCTGGAGCCGGTCGGCGTGGTCGGTGCGATCACCCCCTGGAACTACCCTCTGCACCAGATCGTCGCCAAGGTCGCCCCGGCCCTCGCGGCGGGCTGCACCGTGGTCCTGAAGCCCGCCGAGGACACCCCGCTCACCGCCCAGCTCTTCGCCGAGGCGGTCCACGAGGCGGGCGTCCCCGCGGGCGTCTTCAACCTGGTCACCGGGCTCGGGCCGGTCGCGGGCCAGGCCCTCGCCGAGCACCCGGGCGTCGACCTGGTCTCCTTCACCGGCTCCACGGCCGTCGGCCGGCAGATCGGCGCGACGGCGGGCGCCGCGATCAAGAAGGTCGCCCTGGAGCTGGGCGGCAAGTCCGCCAACGTCATCCTGCCGAGCGCCGACCTCGCCAAGGCGGTCAATGTCGGCGTCGCCAACGTCATGTCCAACTCCGGGCAGACGTGCAGCGCCTGGACCCGCATGCTCGTCCACCGGGACCAGTACGAGGAGGCGGTCGGGTTGGCCGCCACCGCCGCCGCCAAGTACGGCGACCGCATCGGCCCGGTGGTCAACGCCAAGCAGCGGGCGCGGGTGCTCAGTTACATCGACAAGGGTCTGGCAGAGGGCGCGCGGCTGGTCGCCGGCGGCACCGAATCCCCGCACGAGCAGGGCTACTTCATCTCCCCGACGGTCTTCGCCGAGGTCACCCCCGAGATGACCATCGCCCAGGAGGAGATCTTCGGCCCGGTCCTGTCCATCCTCCGCTACGAGGACGAGGAGGACGCCCTGCGCATCGCCAACGGCACGGTCTACGGCCTCGCGGGCGCCGTCTGGGCGGGCGACGAGACCGAGGCGGTCGCCTTCGCGCGGCGCCTGGAGACCGGCCAGGTCGACATCAACGGCGGCCGCTTCAACCCCCTTGCCCCCTTCGGCGGTTACAAGCAGTCGGGCGTCGGCCGGGAGCTCGGCACGCACGGGCTGTCCGAGTACCTCCAGACCAAGTCCCTGCAGTTCTGAGGAGCGTATCCATGGTTCGCGCAGCAGTCCTTCCCGCCGTGGGCGCCCCGCTGGAGATCACCGGCATCGACCTCCCGGACCCCGGCCCCGGCCAGGTCCGCGTCCGTCTCGCCGCCGCCGGGGTGTGCCACTCCGACCTCTCCCTGTCCAACGGCACCATGCGGGTGCCGGTCCCCGCCGTCCTCGGCCACGAGGGCGCCGGCACGGTCGTCGCCGTCGGCGAAGGCGTCACCCACGTCTCGCCCGGAGCCGAGGTCGTCCTCAACTGGGCGCCGTCCTGCGGCAGTTGCCACGCCTGCACGCTCGGCGAGGTGTGGCTGTGCGCCAACGCCCTGAACGGCGCCGCGGACGTGTACGCCCACCGCTCCTCCGACGGCTCCGACCTCCACCCCGGCCTGAACGTCGCCGCCTTCGCCGAGGAGACGGTCGTCTCGGCGGGCTGTGTCCTGCCCCTCCCGGAGGGGATCCCCCTCACGGACGCCGCCCTCCTGGGCTGCGCGGTCCTCACCGGCTACGGCGCCGTCCACCACTCGGCGCAGGTCCGGCCGGGCGAGACGGTGGCGGTGTACGGCGTCGGGGGAGTGGGCCTGGCCGCGCTCCAGGCGGCCCGGATCGCGGGCGCCGCACGCATCGTGGCCGTCGACGTCTCCCCGGAGAAGGAGGAGCTGGCGCGCAGCGCAGGCGCCACGGACTACGTCGTCGCGTCCGAGACGACGGCCCGGGAGATCCGTGGACTGACGGACAAGCAAGGCGTCGACGTGGCGATCGAATGCGTGGGTCGTGCGTCGACGATCCGCACGGCCTGGGACTCCACCCGCCGCGGCGGCCGCACGACGGTGGTCGGCATCGGCGGCAAGGACCAGCAGGTCACCTTCAACGCCCTCGAGATCTTCCACTGGGGCAGGACCCTCGCGGGATGCGTGTACGGCAACTCGGACCCGGCGAAGGACCTCCCGGTGCTGGCCGAGCACGTCCGGGCGGGCCGTCTGGACCTGGGCGCACTCGTGACGGAACGGATCGGCCTGGACGGCATCCCGGCGGCGTTCGAGAACATGCTGGCGGGCAAGGGCGGCAGGGCGCTGATCGTCTTCTGATGCAGGAAGGTTGCCCGGAACCCTGGGTGCTCCGGGCAACCTTCGCGCACGACCGTTGACCCCATACCGTCCGGTCAGTATGTTCGCCGCCAACGTCCCCACCGCACCCACCGGAGTGTGCACGCATGGACATGGCCCCCTCCGCTCAATCCGCTCCCACGACCGCCCTCCCCACGGTCAACCGCCGCCGCGTCGCCACGGCCGCCGCTCTCGCCTCCGCTGTCGAGTGGTACGACTACTTCATCTTCGGCATCGCGGCCGCCCTCGTCCTCGGCGATCTGTACTTCCCGGCGGCCAGCCCCACCGCCGGAGTCCTCGCGGCCTTCGCCACCTTCGCCGTCGGCTTCCTGGCCCGTCCGATCGGCGGCATCGTCGCAGGACAGCTCGGCGACAAGCGGGGCCGCAAGCCGATGCTCGTCCTGGCGCTGACCCTCATGGGCGTGGCGACCACCGGCATCGGCCTGCTCCCCACCTACGACACGATCGGCGTCGCCGCCCCGATCCTGCTGGTCCTGCTCCGCGTCGTGCAGGGCGTGGCGGTCGGCGCGCAGTGGGGCGGCGCGATGCTGCTGGCCACGGAGTACGCCCCCGAGGGCAAGCGCGGTGTCTACGGCAGCGTCGTCCAACTCGGCGTCCCGATCGGCGTGGTGACCGCCAACACGGTCTTCCTGCTCGCCGGCGCGTTCACCGCCGGCTCGGCGTTCGCGGCCTGGGGCTGGCGACTGCCGTTCCTGGTCGGCCTGTTCGTACTCGCGCTCGCCTGGTACATCCACCGGCACGTGGAGGAGACACCCGAATTCCGCGAGGCCGAACGGGAGTTGGCCAAGAAGGAGAAAGCAGAGCAGAACTCGCCCCTGCGCACGATCCTGCGCAACCACCTCGGCACGGTCCTCCTCGCCGGCGGATCCTTCGCCGTGAACACCGCGACCTTCTACATCCTCATCACCGGGGTCCTCGACTACACGACCCGCGACCTCGGCATGAAGCGCGACGCGGTGCTCACCGTCTCCCTCTGTGTCAGCCTCACCCAACTCGTCCTGATCCCGGCCGCGGCCGCCCTCTCCGACCGCATCGGCCGCATCCGGATCTACGCGTTCGGCGCGGCCGGCATCGCCCTGTGGGCCGTACCGATGTTCCTGCTGATCGACACGGGCTCACTGCTGTGGCTGGCGGTCGGCACCTTCGTCGCCGGCTGTTTCCTCAGCATCATGTACGGCCCCCAGGCCGCCCTGTTCGCCGAACTGTTCACGCCCGAGATGCGCTACACGGGCGCCTCCCTCGGCTACCAGATCGCGGCCGTGCTCGGCGGCGGTCTCGCGCCCTTCGTCATGGTCCTGCTGCTGGAGGCTACGGGCACCTCGATGGCGGTGTCCGGCTACATCATCGCCCTGTCCGTGATCGCCCTGCTGTCCATCAAGGTCCTTGCGGGCAGGGTGCGTTCAAGCTGATTCCGAGGCGCCCTCGGGCTGCGGTTCCGGAGTGCTCTCCGGCGCCGTAGCCCGCACGGCCGCAGCCCTCGGCCGCGAGCGGGAAACCGCGACGCCCGCCAGGCACAGCACACCGCCGCCCAGCGTGAGCAGCCCCGGCACCTCACCGAGCGCCAGCCACGACATCAGCACGACCAGCGCGGGCACCGCGTACGTGGTCGCCCCCATCCGGCTGGCGGTCGTACGAGCCAGGGCGTACGCCCAGGTGGTGAAGGCGAGAGCGGTCGGGAACACGCCCAGATACACCATGTTGAGCGTCGCCGACAGCGGCGCGTCGGCCGCCTCGCCCACCAGCTGCCCGGCGAACGGCAGACACCCCACCGCCCCGACGAGACACCCGAACGTCGTCACCTGCAGGGCACTGGCCTTCGCCAGAGCGGGCTTCTGCGCGACGACACCCCCCGCATAACCGACCGCCGCAAGCAGACACAGCACCACCCCGAGCACCGACGACCCACCGCCCCCCGACATCGACAGCCCGACCGCCACCGCCCCCGCGAACGACACCGCCATCCCCGCCAGCAGCCGCGGTGGCATCGGATCCCCGAGCAGCCGCGCACCGAGCAGGGCGATGAGGATGGGCCCGATGTTCACCACCAGCGCCGCCGTACCGGCGTCGACCTGCTGCTCCCCCCAGTTCAGCACCACCATGTAGAACCCGAACCAGAGCACCCCGGATATCGCGATCCCCCGCCAGGCGCTTCGCGGCGGCAGTCCCTCCCGCCGGAGCAGACAGATCACCCCGAGCGAAACGGCTCCGGCGGACAACCGCCCGAGCGCCAGCGCCCCCGGCGAATACGCATCTCCCGCACTACGGATCGCTACAAAGGCGGAGGCCCACAGAACGACGGTGACGACTGCGGCTGCGGCGGCGAACAACTCTGCACGGCGAGCGGTTCGGGCAGGGGAGATGTTCATCATGCTCCAGAGGCTAGATGGGAAGCGAGACATGGGCTCGCGGATTTCAGACGGGGTACTGCAGTGCCCCTTAAGGGGCGCGGGGCTGTATCGAAATGCGGCTCCGCCGCGTGGGCGCGACCAGCCACAACCCACCCGCAGGTGCACAACTAGCGCAGTGAATCGGCGTTGATGCCCAGCAGTTCATGCAGCGCCAGCCGACCCGACGGAGTCACCTTGACCGCCCGCTCGGACCCGATCCGCACACACCACCCGGCAGTCAGGGCATGTCGGCACAACGCCGCACCCGCGACCCCCGCGAGGTGCGGCCGCCGCTCGGTCCAGTCAAGGCACGCTCGGGCCAACGGCCGCCGCCCCTTGCGGTCGAGGGAGATATCGGTGGCGTCGAACCACCGAACCCCCGCATCCGTCAGTGCAAACCCCGTGTCCTGCCGCAAGAGCCCACGCAGCGTCATCGCATCGGTGATCGCGATCCCGAGCCGCCCCGCCAGGTGGTCGTAACAAGTCCGCCCCCGCGCCATCGCCGACCCGGCACTCGACTCCCGGAGCCCCCGCGGCCGTACGGCATCCCCCGGCCCCACCTGCGCGGCCAGGTCCTCCACCAGTTGTGCCACCCGCGCGTCGGCAAGGCGCACATACCGGTGCCGGCCCTGTCGCTCCTCCGCGAGCAGGCCGCCCGCGACGAGCTTGCCCAGATGTTCGCTCAGCGTCGACGCGGCGACCCCCGCATGCCGCGCCAGCTCACTCGCGGTCCACGTCCGCCCGTCCAGCAGCGCCAGCAGGCAGGTGGCCCGCGTCTCGTCGGCGATCAGCCCGGCGAGCCGGGCCAGCTGAGGTGCCTGGGGTTCCCTGGTGGTCATGCACCCCAGCATGGGACACGGACAGTTCGGCGGACGCCGAACTGTCGCTAGACGGCTCGCTTCACCTGCTCGTACTGCTGCACCAGGCCGTCGAGGAGAGCCGTGAGGCCCGTCTCGAAGGCCCGCTCGTCGATCTTCTCCTGCTGCTCGGCGAGCAGATGCGCCTGGCCGAGGTGCGGATAGTCGGCGGGGTCGTACGCGCTCTGGTCGTCCACGAAACCCCCGGCGAAGGAGCCGAGCGCGGAGCCCATGATGAAGTACCGCATCAGCGCGCCGATGGAGGTGGCCTGCGCCGGCGGCCAGCCCGCGTGGACCATCGCGCCGTAGACGGCGTCCGCGAGGCGCAGCCCGGCGGGACGGCGCCCCGGCCCCTGGGCGAGCACCGGGACGATGTTGGGGTGGTCGCGCAGTGCGGCCCGGTAGGAGACGGCCCAGTCGTGCAGCGCGGTCCGCCACTCGCGGCCGTCCTCGAACATCGACAGGTCGACCTGCGCGCTCACCGAGTCGGCGACCGCCTCCAGGATCTCGTCCTTGGTACGGAAGTGGTTGTAGAGCGAGGGCCCGCTCACCCCCAGTTCCGCGGCGAGCCGACGCGTGGAGACGGCCGCGAGGCCCTCCGCGTCCACCAGTGCGCGTGCCGTCTCGACGATGCGGTCGGTGCTGAGCAGGGGCTTGCGCGGTCGGGCCATGGCGCACATAGTAGGGCTGCGCGAGCGAAACTAGCAGTGCTAATTTAAATGGGCAGTATCTCGAGTGGGGTGACCGGTCATGAATCTGGAGCTCAGTGACGAGCAGGAAGCCGTCCGGCGGCTCGCCAAGGACTTCGTGGACCGCGAGATCGCCCCGAACGTCATCGCCTGGGACCGGGCCGAGGAGGTCGACCGGTCCATCGTGAAGAAGCTCGGTGAGGTCGGCTTCCTCGGTCTGACCGTCGACGAGGAGTACGGCGGCTCGGGCGGCGACCACCTCGCGTACTGCTTGGTCACGGAGGAGCTCGGGCGCGGTGACTCCTCCGTGCGCGGCATTGTGTCCGTGTCGCTCGGGCTGGTCGCCAAGACGATCGCCGCCTGGGGGAGCGAGGATCAGAAGCGGCAGTGGCTGCCCGGCCTCACCTCCGGCGAGTACGTCGGCTGCTTCGGCCTCACCGAGCCGGGCACCGGCTCCGACGCCGGCAACCTCACCACGCGTGCGGTGCGCGACGGCGACGACTACGTCATCAACGGCGCCAAGATGTTCATCACCAACGGCACCTGGGCCGATGTGGTGCTGCTGTTCGCCCGTTCCACGGACGCCCCCGGCCACAAGGGTGTCTCGGCCTTCCTGGTGCCGACCGACACCCCGGGGCTGACCCGCCGCACCATCCACGGCAAGCTCGGCCTGCGCGGCCAGGCGACCGCCGAACTGATCCTGGAGGACGTCCGCGTGCCCGCCTCGGCGATGCTGGGGGACGAGGGCAAGGGCTTCTCGGTCGCCATGTCGGCCCTGGCCAAGGGGCGGATGTCGGTCGCGGCGGGCTGTGTGGGCATAGCCCAGGCCGCGCTGGACGCGGCGGTGAGGTACGCGGGCGAGCGCGAACAGTTCGGCAAGTCCATCGCGCACCACCAGCTCGTGCAGGAGCTGATCAGCGACATCGCCGTCGACGTGGACGCGGCCCGCCTGCTGACCTGGCGGGTCGCCGACCTGATCGACCGCGGGCAGTCCTTCGCCGTCGAGTCCTCCAAGGCCAAGCTCTTCGCCTCGGAGGCCGCCGTCCGCGCCGCCAACAACGCCCTCCAGGTCTTCGGCGGCTACGGCTACATCGACGAGTACCCGGCGGGCAAGCTGCTGCGCGACGCCCGCGTGATGACCCTCTACGAGGGCACCAGCCAGATCCAGAAACTGCTCATCGGGCGTGCGCTGACCGGGGTTTCGGCGTTCTGAGTACCTGAGCTGAGTATCTCGGCGGATGTGGCGCGGGCCACGCCCGGCGACCCTTGATCGCATGAGTGACACACCGGTCAAGCAGCAGAGCACGGCCGCCTTCTACGGCCAGGCCGTCGCCTCCTTCGCCCTCGCCATGATCGCCACGGCCGTCGGCATCTTCCGGCTGGACGCCAACGCCTGGGTGCGCGGCTTCCTCGCCATTGCCGTGCTGTACCTGGTCACCTCCGCCTTCACCCTCGCCAAGGTGATCCGGGACCGTCAGGAGGCAGGTCAGATCGTCAGCCGCGTGGACCAGGCGAGGCTGGAGAAGCTGCTCGCTGAGCACGACCCCTTCGAAAAGCTCTGAGCGGGCAGGCTAAGCGCTCGCTCACCTTCGGCGGTATGGTGGGGTTCTGTCGGCGAGAGGGGCAATGAGCGATGAGTACGGCGGAGGAGACGGCCGGCGGCGAGACGTCCGCGTGGGGCGAGGTCACGCCCGACGCGGCCCGACGGCTGCTGATCGCCGCGGTGGAGGCCTTCGCCGAGCGCGGGTACCACGCCACGACGACCCGTGACATCGCGGGCCGCGCCGGCATGAGCCCTGCCGCGCTCTACATCCACTACAAGACCAAGGAAGAGCTGCTCCACCGGATCAGCCGGATCGGCCACGAGAAGGCCCTGGAGATCCTGCAGACGGCTGCCCGGCGCGAGGGCACCGCGACCGAGCGGCTCGCCGACGCCGTGAGCTCCTTCGTCCGCTGGCACGCGGGCGGCCGGACGACCGCCAGGGTCGTGCAGTACGAACTGGACTCGCTCGGCCCGGACGCCCGCGAGGAGATCCTCGCGCTGCGCCGCCAGTGCGACGCCGAGGTGCGGGGGATCATCGAGGACGGCATCGCGTCCGGCGAGTTCGACGTGCTGGACGTCAAGGGCACCACCCTCGCCGTCATGTCCCTCTGCATCGACGTGGCCCGCTGGTTCAACGTCGACGGGCCCTGGACGCCCGACGAGGTCGGCGCGCTCGACGCCGACCTCGTGCTGCGCATGGTGGGGGTCAAGTAGCCCGCCGGGCCACTGCTCAGACGTAGAAGCGGGCCACCGACTCGGCCACGCAGACCGGCTTGTCCCCGCCCTCGCGCTCCACGGTGTAGGCGACGGCCAGCTGGACGCCGCCCGGGACGTCCTCGACGCTGCTGATCTTCCCGGTGGCGCGAAGGCGCGAGCCGACCGGCACGGGGGCGGGGAAACGGACCTTGTTGGTGCCGTAGTTGACGCCCATCTTCACGCCCTCGACGCTCATCAGCTGAGGGCCGAAGAGCGGCAGCAGGGACAGGGTGAGATAGCCGTGCGCGATCGTGGTCCCGAAGGGACCCGCCGCGGCCTTCTCCGGATCGACGTGGATCCACTGGTGGTCGCCGGTGGCCTCCGCGAAGAGGTCGATTCGCTTCTGGTCGATCTCCAGCCAGTCGGTGTGCCCCAGCTGCTCGCCCACCGCCGCCTTGAGCTCGTCGACGGACGTGAAGATCCTCGGCTCTGCCATGTCCCGGCCTCCCATGCCTCGCTCATGTCCTGAACATCATGTCTAAGCAACTGCTTAGCATGGTCGCCCGCGAACCCCATGTCAACGGACAACGGCCGGGTACGGATGGGTAGGCTTCGAGGGGTGCCCCAGATTCCAGAGAAGATTCACGAGCTCACGGTCGGCCAGCTCGCCGAGCGCAGCGGCGCCGCCGTCTCCGCCCTGCACTTCTACGAGTCCAAGGGTCTGATCAGCAGTCGGCGGACCGCGGGCAACCAACGCCGTTACCACCGCGACACGCTGCGCCGGGTCGCCTTCGTGCGGGCCGCACAGCGCGTCGGCATCCCCCTGGCCACCATCCGCGAGGCGCTCGCCGAGCTCCCCGAGGAACGCACCCCCACCCGGGAGGACTGGGCCCGCCTCTCCGAGGCCTGGCGCTCCGAACTCGACGAACGCATCAGCCAGCTCAACCGCCTCCGCGACCACCTGACGGACTGCATCGGCTGCGGCTGCCTCTCGCTCGACGGCTGCGTCCTGTCCAACCCGGACGACGTGTTCGGCGAACGGCTCACGGGGTCGCGCCTGATGGTAGAACGACGGCAAAAGCGCGCGTAGCAGCCTACGGCCACCGAGGCCCGGGCAGCCTGCGGGCGGCGAGGCTCGGGCAGCCTGTGGGCACCGAGACCCGGGCAGCCTGCGGTTGGCGAGGCCCGGGCAGCCTGTGGCCACCGAGGCCCGCGCAGACTGCGGCCGGCGAGGCCGGGGCAGACTGCGGCCATCGAGGCCCGCGCAGACTGCGGGCAGTCGTGCCGCTGGGGCGGCTCCCGACCCAAAGAAAGCGGACCCCCCGGGCGCGGGTGAGTGACACCCCCGCCCGCCCGCAGCAGCACCAGCACCGGTCACAAGCCACCCCCGTTCACTCGTACTCCGTGCCGCCCTTCCGCGTCAGATACGCCGGACTCACTGCTTTCGCGATCGCCCGACCCCCGGTCACGGGGCTGTACCGCTCCGCCGCGGGCCGGATCACGACCCCCTCCCGCAGATGCAGCCCCCGCCCCGACACGGTCTCCCGCCCGCTCGCAACCTCCAGCACGCGATCGATGTCGTACGCCCCCTCGAACAGCCGCGGCACCAACGGCAGCTCCCCGCCCAGCAGTTCGGCCGCATCCAGCCACCGCACAGTGCCGTCGATCTCCGCGGAGACGTCGAACACGGCGTACCCCAGGCTCTCGCGCCGCCCGTCCGCGCCGTACGTCAGGTCCTGGACCCCCGCGCCGTACACCTCGCCGAAGATCCCGACCCGGCGTGCCCCCAGCCGCACGGCGAGCCGCGCGGCGATCTCCGTGACGCTGTGACCGTGCACCGCCCGCCAGTACAGATTGCGCGGGTCCTCCTTCAGGGCAAGGGACTTGGCGCCGAAGCCCTTGGAGGACACGTACAGCCGGTCCTCGTCGGCGACATACGTCAGCAGGCAGGCCGAGCCGTGCAGCTTCTCGGTCAGGACCACAGCCTCGCCCGGTGTGAAGATGTCCGGAAACCGCTGGATGTTCTCGATGTCGACCCAGGGCAGCAGTTCGGGCGCGGACTCGACCTCGCCGTCCATCGTGGGCGGGATCGGCGGCACCCACTTGGTGATGCCGAGCAGCTCCGCGAAGTCCGTCCCGTCCAGGGCCGCTCGCGCAAGGTCGACATCGGCCAGCGCCTTCGGCCGGCACACGATGCCCTGCGACAGCTCCCCGCGCAGCCGCACCGCCTTGACCCGGTCCGAATTGCTCCCCGCCAGCCGCCCGGTCAGCCCCAGCTCCTCGATCAGCCCGGTGGGCAGCACGGACTGCTCGGGGATGTACACGGCGGCGTCGCCGGTGCGGTACGCGCCCTTGGCGACGACGGCCCGGTACAGGCCCACCTGGGCCAGCTCGAGCGCATCGGCGTTCGGATGCTCGTGGACGGTCAGCACTTCGGCGGTGACGCGCAGCGTCGACATGGGGACTCCTGGGTTTCCGGGGTCGCTCGGTTCGGTTTCATTTCCTCCCAACTGTCCGGACCAGAAAGGGGTGGAGCGAGCGGATTAGCGGCTGGTAACGTCGCGATCTTCGGCCGGCACGACATGCCGCGCACGGAGTCCTGTCGGGATCAACTCCCATGTCTTCAGCTGCACTTGACGCCGCCCTCGCCGACATCGACACCGTCTTCGACGGGTTCGCCAGCTTCGACGAGACCGGCTGCGGTTACTGCCACGCGCCCGAGGAGACCGCATATCTGCGCACGCCGCATGTGGGGATACCCGTGGACGTGGTGCGCTACTACCTCTTCGAGGTGCCCGACCTCCCCCAGAGGGGGGACCCCCATCGACGACCATGCGGCCGCCATGCGGCGCCTGCTGCCGCAGGCCGCACGGGCGGTGGCCGACGGCTCCCTGGGCGTGATCGGCTACGGAGCCCATGGGCTGACCCGGGTGGACTGGCGCTCCTGGCCGGCCGAGCAGGCGGCCGCTGTCGAGGCGTTCCTGCACGCCTGGTGGCAGGACGCCGTCAGCAAGCCCGACCCGCCCTACGGCATCGACGACATCTTCGACACCTGCGCCACGATCGCCAGAACCGTGACCCCGTTCCTGGACGGTTGGGGCCGGGGCACGGTCGCCGACGCACACCTCGTCCACTGCGCCGAGGTCTGGCTCTACGACCTGCTGTCCGACCTCTCCCGTTCTCCTGGTGGTACGACGGCGGCGAGGACGCCGGCCTCGCAGACCTGCGCAGCTGGCTGGCTGGCCGGCCCCGGCGCCGCCCGCCTGCGTGCGCCGGGCGAGCCCGACCTGGCGATCCGTGCCGAGCTTCTCGCGCTGCCCTACGACGAGCGCTGGGCGCACCCGTACTGGGCCAGCGCTTCGGCGACCAACTGAGCGTTGGACAAGGCCCGTCCCCCGTCCGGCAGGAACAGGGTGTCCTCCAGGCCCGTCCGGGTCGCGAGCCCGAGCCGGCCCGCCAGCCGCAGCACCGGCCACGCGCCGCCGTCCTCGCCGTGCAGCAGCACGGGGCGGCCGGGCGCCGGGCGCAGGTCGGTCAGCAGCGCACGCGCGGTCTCCTCCGCCGTGTCCGCCGAGGTGTCCGTCACCTCGGCGAGCACGCGGAGCACTCTCGGGCCGAGCCGTGAGGCCGCGAACCGTACCGCCCCGTCCGTCCCGGACCAGATACCGGCCTCGACGCCCACGCCCAGGTCGAGCAGCGCGGCGGCGATCTCCTCGGCGCCCAGCTCATGCCAGTTGACCGAGGCGTGGTCGGGTCTGGAGGACAGGCCGGCCCAGCTCCGGATGCGCTCCAGCCGTGCCGCCGGATCCGGTTCCGCCCAGGCGCCCGTGGTCACACCGACCGGGACCGACACCCGCGCCCGTATCGCCTCGAGCACCGGACCGATCACGCGGGGCGACAACGAGTCGTGGCCGCACGGTGTCTTGGGGTGGACGTGGATGTCCGTGGCCCCGGCCGCGACGGCTTGCGCCGCGGACTCGGCCATCGCTTCCGGAGTCAGCGGCACCATCGCACCGTCGGCGGACCCCCGCACTCCGTTGAGACACACCTGCACCATGCCTCAAGCCTGCCGGCCCCCACTGACAACGGCCTCACCGGCAGACAGCCCGTGGACCAGCTCTTTGAAACAGATGGACAAGCTCGTTGAGACAGGGGGTGCGGCATCCCCGGCGCACCCCCGCCGTACTAGGCCGGCACCAGCAGCCTTCCGCGCCTTGCGTCCGCCAGGGCCTCGGGGCTGAGCACGGGCCGTGGCACGAGAATTCCGCAGTGAGTGCAGACCGGACCCGCAGAGGGTTCGTGGTCCAGGTCGTCCTTCCAGATCAGGCGCTCCGCGCCGCACACCGGGCAACCGGCGCCCGGCTCGTGCTCCAGGCCGGAGATCAGCCGGCGCAGCACCTCCGCCAGCGGTTCGCGGGGGTGCACCCGCGGGTCGTCGCACCAGGCGACACCGAAACCGCCCCAGGTCAGCCGGTGCCAGTCGTCCACAGTGCCCGGCCGGCGCAGCCCGTCGTGCTTCTCCTTCTTGCGCCGCTCGGCGAACCCGACCTCGTAGGCCAGCCAGACCGAGCGCGCTTCCTCCAGCTCCTCCAGTGCGGCCACGAGCCGCGCCGGGTCGGGAGAGCGGTCCTCGGGACCGAACCCTGCCCGGGAGCACAAATGGTCCCAGGTCGCCCTGTGCCCGTAAGGAGCAAACCTCTCAAGGCACTTGCGCAGTGAGTAGCGCCGCAGTGCCAGATCGCACCGCGGGTCGCGGACCTGTCTCGCCAGACTCCGGAAACCGGCCATCGCCCTGCACCTCCGTCACACCTGCACCTGTACTTCGGTCACTTCGGCGTCGTCGTACGGACGTCGCCGAATAGACGTATCGACAAGCGATTCGGCTCCATCCGATTTCCGATGACCTCCATAAGCCGTCCCGCCCACTCCAAAACTTGACGCATGTTCATCTTCACTCCCGGGGATACCGGCGGTAACGTCCCGGCTCACCCCCGTCGGTAGGAGCTGCCATGCCCTGGCGTACCTCTCGTAGCGCCCCAGACAGACTGAGAACTCCCGGCAGACTCGCCGGGTTCCTGAAGACCGCATCCATATGCGTCCTGATTGCTGGTCTTTTGTCCCCGCTCACCCAAGCGACGGCAGCCGCCGCGGCCCCGAACGACTACTGCGGCGGCCAGTGTTCCGACATCCTGCCGCCGGGCGAGAACGGCAACGCGACCCTCGCGCAGATCCTCCTCAACCAGGCGTTCGGCACCCAGCCCGACCACGCGGAGGACCAGCTCGGCCCGTACGCCAACCTGGCCAAGGGCTACTCCTCGCTCACCGACTCGAAGATCAACACGTTCTTCAACGACGCGTCGTTCGGGGTCTCTTCCGATCAAGTCGCCTCCACCGAGAAGCCTGCGGGCCGCAGTGACGTGACGATCGTCCGCGACAAGAAGGCGGGCGTTCCGCACATCACCGGTACCACCAGATACGGCACGGAGTTCGGCGCCGGGTATGCCGCGGCTGAGGACCGGCTGTGGCTCATGGACGTCTTCCGGCACGTGGGACGCGGCCAGCTGACGTCGTTCGCGGGCGGCGCGGCCTCCAACCAGGGCCTGGAGCAGGAGTTCTACCGCAACGCCCCCTACAGCGAGGCCGACCTGCAGGCCCAGATCGACAACGCCGTCGCCAAGAACGGCGCCCGCGGCCAGCAGGCCCTCGCCGACGCCAACGCCTACCTCGCGGGCATCAACGCCTACATCGACGCCTCCGACAGCGGCCGTTACTTCCCCGGCGAGTACGTCCTGACCGGCCACAAGGACTCGGTCACCAACGCCGGCACCATCGACCACTTCAAGATCACCGACCTGGTGGCGCTGGGCTCGGTCATCGGCTCGCTCTTCGGCGCCGGCGGTGGCGGCGAGGTCAACAACGCGATCTCGCTGATCGCCGCACAGTCCAAGTACGGCGTGGAGGAGGGCACCAAGGTCTGGGAGTCCTTCCGCGAGCGCAACGACCCCGAGGCCGTCCTCACCGTCCACAACGGCGAGAGCTTCCCGTACGCCTCCAAGCCGGACACCGCGGTGGGCGAGGCGCTGCCCGACTCCGGCTCGGTCGCGATCGAGCCGCTGGTCTACGACGCCACCGGCACGGGGGCGAGCCAGAGCGCGACCGCCGCCTCCAAGACGGCGACCGCGACCGCTCTCAGCTCGGCCAGGCGCGGCATGTCCAACGCCCTGGTGGTGAGCGGGAAATACACGGCCAGCGGTCACCCCATCGCCGTCTTCGGCCCGCAGACCGGCTACTTCGCCCCCCAGCTGCTCATGCTCCAGGAGATCCAGGGCCCGGGCATCAGCGCCCGCGGCGCCTCCTTCGCGGGCCTGAGCATGTACGTCGAACTCGGCCGCGGCCAGGACTACTCCTGGAGCGCGACCACCTCCGGCCAGGACATCATCGACACCTACGCCGTCGAGCTGTGCCAGGACGACAACCACTACCTGTACCACGGCACCTGCACGGCCATGGACAAGGTCGAGCAGACCAACTCCTGGAAGCCGACCACGGCCGACGGCACCGCGGCGGGCTCGTACACGATGAGAGTCTGGAAGACCAAGTACGGGCCCGTGGAGTACCGCGCGACCGTCGGCGGCAAGAAGGTCGCGTACACCACCCTGCGCTCGTCCTACATGCACGAGGCCGACTCGATCATCGGCTTCCAGATGCTGAACGACCCCGACTACGTCAAGGGCCCGGCCGACTTCCAGAGCGCGGCGCAGCACATCAACTACACCTTCAACTGGTTCTACGCCGACTCCCAGCACACCGCGTACTACAACAGCGGCAACAACCCGGTGCGCGCGAGCGGCGTCGACGCCGAGTTCCCGGTGTGGGGGCAGGCGGCGTACGAGTGGAAGAACTGGGACCCGACGACCAACACCGCCGACTACACGGCGGCCTCCGCACACCCCAACTCCGTCGACCAGGACTACTACATCTCCTGGAACAACAAGCAGGCCAAGGACTACACGACCGCGCCCTGGGGCGACGGGTCCGTGCACCGCGGCAACCTGCTGGAGGACCGGGTGAAGAAGCTGGTCGCGGCCGGCGGGGTCACCCGTACCAAGCTGGTGCAGGCCATGGCGGACGCGGCACTGGAGGACCTGCGGGCCGAGGACGTGCTGCCGAAGCTGCTCAAGGTCATCAACAGCAGCACGGTGACCGACTCCACGGCCGCGGCCGCGGTGAGCAAGCTGCAGGCCTGGGTGACGGCGGGCGCCAAGCGCACGGAGACGTCGGCGGGTTCGAAGAAGTACGCCGACGCCGACGCGATCCGCATCCTGGACGCCTGGTGGCCGCTGCTGGTCAAGGCCGAGTTCCAACCCGGCCTCGGCAGCGACCTGTACACCGCCTTCAGCAACAACCTGCCGGTCGACGAGTCCCCGTCGGCCGCGCACGGGCCGACCGGCTCGCACGCCGGCAGCTCCTTCCAGTACGGCTGGTGGAGCTACGTCGACAAGGACATCCGGTCGGTGCTCGGTGAGTCGGTGCAGGGGCCGCTGGCGGAGAAGTACTGCGGCGGCGGCAGCCTCAGCTCGTGCCGGGACACCCTGATCAGCACCCTGAAGACGGCGGCCGGCACGTCCGCGTCGACCGTCTACCCCGGCGACTCCCTGTGCTCGGCGGGCGATCAGTGGTGCGCCGACTCGATCGTCCAGCGGACGCTCGGCGGCATCAAGCACTACAACATCAGCTGGCAGAACCGGCCCACCTTCCAGCAGGTGGTGGAGTACACCTCCCATCGGTGAGATGTGACATGGCACTGAGGTGGAATGTCACACAGCACTGCGGTGGAATGTGAGATTGCCCTGCGGTGGCATGTGACATTGCACTGGCGGCGGGTCAGCGGATGCGGCCCGCCGCCAGCACCACCTGGGCCAGCTCCCGGTGCACGATGTCGCTGTGTGCACCGGCGGGCGGCCCGCCGCTCTTCACCACGGCCGCCGCATCGATGTTGACGCAACCCGAGGTCGGCAGAGTGCTCACGAGGGCGTCCGCGAGCTTGTACGCGCGCGTGCCCGGCACCGCCTGCACACCGTCGTGCCCCATCGCGCCCCACTTGGCGCCCAGCATCTCCCCGATGCCGAAGCCCTCTGTGGCCCCCTCGACGACGCCCTGTGCGTCGTCCGCCATGCGCGAGGCCAGCGGGTAGATCGTGCCGAGCGCCGCGTCGAAGTGGGAGTAGCAGCACACCAGAGGGCCGTCGACACGGTTCTGCTGGCCCTGCAGCACCCCGCCCGCGTGCGCGTCGAACGGCAGTCGGGCCGCGAACGCGTAGTGCGAGAACGCCCCTTGCAACAGTGTCACCGACTTCACCGTGTGCACGCCCTCGGGCAGCCCGCGCAGCGCGAACGACACCAGCCGGCCGCCGAAGCTGTGCCCCACGAGGTGCACGCGCACGGCGGGAGCGGAGGCGGCGAGCTGCCCGACCACGCGTCCGAGCCCGCGCTCGCCGACGGTGCCCGCGCGCCGCTTCATCGCGTAGTACGTCGCCTGCCGCAGCAGCTCCTTCGCGCCGTCCCAGGGGTTCGGCAACGAGAAGCCCTCCGTGTCGTCACCGGACCGGACGGCGGCCAGCGCCTGAGCGAACTCGTCGCAGAGTGCCGCCGTGTCCCCGGTGAACAGCACCGGCTCGCTCTGCGGGACACCCTCCGCGAGGGTGTCCGCCGCGAACAGCGGCTGCGGCCCGCCCGGTACGAGCTCCACCAGCAGCCGGACCAGCCGCCCGAACTCCTCCAGTTCGTTCTCGGGCCGCTGGTCCAGCATCCGTGCGATCTGGTCGACCACGGTGGCCCGACCGGGGAACGTCTCCAGCAGCGCGTGCCGGGTGTCCTTGTCGAGCGCGGGTGCCGGGGCGGCCTCCGCCTCCATGGCCACCACGGACTTCGGGAAGTCGGGGATCGGCTCGTCGCAGAACCGCATCGACGGCCAGATCACGCCCACGTACCCGATCTTCGCCTGTGCCGCGAGCTCCGGGACCGGCGCGAAGAACCGGCTGCAGAGGGCGGTCGCCCCCGAGCGGTCGTTGTTCCAGCCGTGCGCGAAGACGATCAGGTCACGGACTCCGCGTTTCGTGACTTCGGCGAGCAGCCGGTCCCGCTCCCGCCCGTCGACGTCCCCGTCCGCGTCGAAGGTCAGCTCCCAGTAAGGAGTCACGCTCATTGCCGGCTGTGCCATGGCAGGCCCCCTCGTCCCCCGTAGCGGTGCGATGTGGGCGCATCGTCCTGCTACCGGCCAGGGATGGCCATACGTCCCGACTCACTTGTAGAGGAGGTATTCCTTTCGAATCCGCCGGAACGCGGCCAGTTCCTCCTGCCAGCCCGCCACCACCTCGTCGGTGCCCGCGCCCGCGTCGATCGCCGTGCGCACCTGCGTGGAGCCCGTGAGCTTGTCGATCCAGTTGTCCGACCGCCAGCCGAAGCCGCTCCACACCTTCTTGGCGGTCACCAGCAGCGCGATCCCGGTACGCACGGGGTCGTAGGCGGCCCGGTCGTGCACGTGGATCTGGACGCCGCCGACGGTCCTCCCCTGGAACTTGGAGAAGGTCGGCGCGAAGTACGCCTCCCTGAAGTGCACACCGGGCAGGCCGAGTTCGTTCGCGGCGGCCGCCCACCTTCCGTCGATGCCCTCCGCGCCGAGCAGCTCGAAGGGGCGGGTGGTGCCGCGGCCCTCCGACAGGTTGGTGCCTTCGAACATGCACGTCCCCGAGTACACGAGTGCCGTGTCGGGCGTCGGCATGTTGGGGCTCGGCGGCACCCAGGGCAGCGACCAGGCGTCGTAGAACTCCGAGCGCTTCCATCCCGTCATCGGTACGGTCTGCAGGGGCACGGGGGTGGCGAGGAACTCCCCGTTGAACAGCCGGGCCAGCTCGGCGACCGTCATGCCGTGCGCCTGGGAGATCGGCTGCCGTCCCACGAAGGTCGCGAACTCCTTGTGGAGCACCGGGCCCTGGGCCGCGCGGCCCGTCACCGGGTTCGGCCGGTCGAGGACGACGAAGCGTTTGCCGGCGAGCTGGGCGGCCTCCATGCAGTCGTACAGCGTCCAGATGTACGTGTAGAAGCGGGCGCCGACGTCCTGGATGTCGAAGACCACGGTGTCGACGCCGGAGGCCGTGAAGACGTCGGCGAGGGGCCGGCCGCTCTTGAGGTACGTGTCGTAGACGGGGAGTCCGGTGGCGGGATCGTCGTAGCGGCCTTCGGAGCCGCCTGCTTGTGCGGTGCCGCGGAAGCCGTGTTCGGGGCCGAAGACGGCGACCAGGTTGACGCGGGTGTCCGCGTGCATGACGTCGACCATGTGGTGGACGTCTCGGGTCACGCCCGTGGGATTGGTGACGATTCCGACTCGTTGGCCGTCGAGGAGTGCGTAGCCTTCGGCGGAGAGGCGTTCGAAGCCGGTGCGTAGGTGTTTGCGGGGGTTGGCCGCCGAGGCCGGGGGTGCCGAGGTGAGGGACGCTGCTGCCGTTGTCGCTGCGAGTAAGGCTCGTCTGGATAGGCGCATGGGGTGCACGGTATTGCTACCGCAGGTTGTCGGGAAGCTGCGGGAAGTCCGTGGTTGCTCGCGCCCGCGCGGCGGAGCCGCAAATCGACACAGCCCGCGCCCGCAAGAGCCTTGCAGTCGGCCCTTTCCAGTTACATACCGACCGGTTAGTCTGGCCTCGCAGCAGAGCCGCAGTCGAAGGAGACCGATGGTGGAAGCCGTTCAGGGTGCTGGTGTGGTTGTCACGGGGGCCGGGGGTGGGATCGGGGCCGCGCTGGCCCGGCGGTTCGCCGCCGAAGGGGCCCGGGTCGTCGTCAATGACCTGGATGGTGAGCGGGCCAAGACGGTCGCTGACGAGATCGGCGGTATCGCCGTGCCCGGCGACGCCTCCGGGATCGTCGGCGATGCCCGCGACGCGCTCGGGGGGACCGTCGACGTCTACTGCGCCAATGCCGGTGTTGCCTTCGAGGACGCCGGGCCGGGGCAGCCGCTCGACGAGAAGGCCTGGGCCGTGTCCTGGGACGTCAATCTGATGGCCCACGTGCGTGCCGCCCATGAGCTGCTTCCCGAGTGGCTGGAGCGGGGCAGCGGCCGTTTCGTGTCCACCGTGTCCGCCGCCGGGCTGCTGACCATGATCGGGGCGCCCTCCTACAGCGTCACCAAGCACGGTGCGTACGCCTTCGCCGAGTGGCTGTCGCTCACGTACCGGCACCGGGGGCTCAAGGTGCACGCCATCTGTCCGCAGGGGGTACGGACCGACATGCTGGCCGCCACCGGCACCGCGGGCGACCTGGTGCTGCAGCCGACCGCCATCGAGCCGGCGGACGTCGCGGACGCCCTGTTCAAGGGCATCGAGGAGGACCGCTTCCTGATCCTGCCGCACCCCGAGGTCGCCGGGTACTACCAGGCCAGGGCCACCCACCCCGACCACTGGCTGACGAACATGAACCACCTCCAGCAGAAGTGGGAGGAGGCACGGTGACCGACTCCCGTTACGCCGCCCGGCCCTGGGTGGCCCTGCTCAACGATGCCCAGCGCGGCCCCATAGAGCCCGCCGACTCCCTGGTGCACGCGCTGCGCCGGTCCGTCGCCGCGGCCCCGGACCGCACCTTCCTCGCCTACTTCGACGGTCGGCTGAGCTACCGCGAGGTCGACGAGCTGAGCGACTCGGTCGCCGGGCATCTCGCCGCCCGCGGCCTGGAGCGCGGCGACCGGGTGGCGATCCTGCTGCAGAACTCCCCGCTCTTCGTCCTGGCGCTGCTGGGCGCCTGGAAGGCGGGGGCGATCGTCGTGCCCGTCAACCCCATGTACAAGTCGGGGGAGGTCGGGCACGTCCTGCGGGACGGCGAGGTCACGGCGCTGGTCTGCTCCGACCGGGCCTGGGAGTCGTATCTGCGGGACACGGCCGCAGAGTCGCCCGTGCAGATCGTGCTGACCGGCTGCGAACTGGACTTCCAGACGCGTGGCGACGCGCGGGTGCTGGGCTTCGAGCGGCTGCCGCAGGCCGCGGACGCCGCCGACCTGACGACCGTGGCCCGCGCCGGGTACGAGGCGCCCGAGGGCCGCCGGCTCACGCCGTCCGACATCGCGTTGATCAGCTACACCTCGGGCACCAGCGGCACCCCCAAGGGGGCCACCAACACGCACGGCAACATCATGCACAACGCGGAGCGGCAGCGGACGGGGCTGGCCCTGCCGGATGCGCCCGTGTACTACGCGCTGGCGCCGCTGTTCCACATCACCGGGATGGTCTGCCAGCTCGGCGCCTGTCTCAACAGCGCGGGCACGCTCGTGCTGACGTACCGCTTCGATGCGGGTGTCGTGCTGGAGGCGTTCGCCGAGCACCGGCCGCACTACACGGTCGGCCCGTCGACCGCCTTCATGGCGCTGGGCGCCCACCCGGACGCCACCCGGGACCACTTCTCGTCGTTCGTGAACATCTCCAGCGGGGGTGCGCCCGTGCCGCCCGCCCTGGTGGAGAAGTTCCGGGCGGGCTTCGGGCCCTACATCCGCAACGGCTACGGGCTGACCGAGTGCACCGCGCCCTGCGCCTCCGTACCGCCCGGCCTGGAGGCCCCGGTCGACCCGGCCTCCGGCACGCTGGCCGTGGGCCTGCCGGGCCCCGACACCGTCGTACGCATCGTCGACGAGCAGGGCAAGGAGGTGCCCTTCGGCGAGCAGGGCGAGATCGTCGTCCGCGGGCCGCAGGTCGTGCCCGGCTACTGGCGGCGGCCGGACGCGACCGCCGAGACCTTCCCGGACGGCGAGCTGCGCACCGGCGACATCGGTTTCATGGACGAGCAGGGGTGGCTGTACGTCGTCGACCGTAAGAAGGACATGATCAACGCGTCCGGTTTCAAGGTGTGGCCGCGCGAGGTCGAGGACGTCCTGTACACGCATCCCGCGGTCCGCGAGGCGGCCGTCGTCGGGGTGCCCGACGGGTATCGCGGGGAGACCGTCAAGGCGTACATCAGTCTGCGTCCGGGCGCCGACACGGACCCGGGTGAACTCGCGATGTACTGCAAGGAGAGACTGGCCGCCTACAAGTACCCGCGGCAGGTGGAGATCCTGCCCGACTTGCCGAAGACGGCGAGTGGGAAGATCCTCCGTCGGGAGCTTCGTTCCCGGCCGCAGGACAGCGAATAACAGCGCATCGATACAGGCAGAGAGCTTGGAAGGCAGGTGGCGGCACAGTGCCCAGAACGACGGACGGTGACGGTACTCCCGTCCCGCAGCGGCTGCTGGCCGCCGCCACCCGGCTCTTCGCCGAGCAGGGCTACGACCGCACCTCGGTACAGGAGATCGTCGAGGCGGCCGGCGTCACCAAGGGGGCGCTGTACCACTACTTCGGCTCCAAGGACGACCTGCTGCACGAGGTGTACGCGCGTGTGCTGCGCGTCCAGCAGGAGCGCCTTGACGCGTTCGCCGACGCGGACGAACCGATCGAGAAGCGGCTGCGGGGCGCGGCGGCCGACGTCGTCGTCACGACGATCGAGAACCTCGACGACGCGAACATCTTCTTCCGCTCCATGCACCATCTGAGCCCGGAGAAGAACAAGCAGGTGCGTGCCGAGCGCCGGCGCTACCACGAGCGCTTCCGTGCGCTGGTGGAGGAGGGCCAGGAGGCGGGGGTCTTCTCCAAGGCGACCCCGGCCGACCTGGTGGTCGACTACCACTTCGGGTCGGTCCACCACCTGTCGACCTGGTACCGGCCGGACGGGCCGATGAGCCCCCAGGAGGTCGCCGACCACCTGGCGGACCTGCTGCTGCGCGCCCTGCGTCCCTGAAGCGCTCAGGTACAAGGACATGGGTAAGGGGCGGTCGCCATTGCGGCCGCCCCTTACGCGCGTGGTGTCACAGGTACTTCTTCAGCTCCCGCCGCGCCAGCGACCGCTGGTGCACCTCGTCCGGGCCGTCCGCGATCATCAGCGTCCGGGCTCCGGCGTACAGCTCGGCCAGCGGGAAGTCCTGGCTGACTCCGCCCGCGCCGTGCAACTGGATCGCCCGGTCGATGATGTCGACGACCGCGCGGGGCGTGGCGATCTTGATGGCCTGGATCTCCGCGTGGGCGCCCCTGTTGCCGACCGTGTCCATCAGCCAGGCCGTCTTCAGCACGAGCAGCCGCAGCTGCTCCACCGTCACGCGCGCGTCGGCGATCCAGTTGTGCACCACACCCTGCTGGGCCAGCGCCTTGCCGAAGGCCGTACGGGACACCGCCCGCCGGCACATCAGCTCGATGGCCCGCTCCGCCATGCCGATCAGCCGCATGCAGTGGTGGATACGGCCCGGACCGAGGCGGGCCTGGGCGATGGCGAAGCCGCCGCCCTCCTCGCCGATCAGGTTGGACACCGGAACGCGCGCCTGGTCGAAGATCACCTCGGCGTGGCCGCCGTGGTAGTGGTCCTCGTAGCCGAAGACCTGCATCGCGCGCTTGACGGTGACGCCCGGGGTGTCGCGGGGGACCAGCACCATGGACTGCTGGCGGCGGATGTCCTCGCCGTCCGGGTTCGTCTTGCCCATCACGACGAAGATCTTGCAGTCCGGGTTCATCGCACCGGAGATGTACCACTTGCGGCCGGTGATGACGTATTCGTCGCCGTCCCGCTCGATGTGCGTGGTGATGTTGGTGGCGTCGGACGAGGCCACCTCCGGCTCGGTCATCGCGAACGCCGAGCGGATCTCGCCCGCCAGCAGCGGCTCCAGCCACTGCTTCTTCTGCTGCTCGTCGCCGAACTGCGCGAGCACTTCCATGTTGCCGGTGTCGGGCGCCGCGCAGTTCGTGGCCGTCGGCGCCAACTGCGGGCTGCGGCCGGTGATTTCGGCCAGCGGTGCGTACTGGAGGTTGGTCAGCCCGGCGCCGTGCTCGGCGTCCGGCAGGAAGAGGTTCCACAGGCCCTGCCTGCGCGCCTCCGCCTTGAGCTCCTCGACCACGGCCGGCGTGTCCCAGGGGGACGCGAGCGCGGCGCGCTGCTCCTCCGCCACCGCCTCGGCCGGGTAGACGTACTCGTCCATGAAGGCGAGCAGCTTGGCGCGCAGTTCCTCCGTGCGCGCGTCGAACGCGAAGTCCATGGTCTGTCAGCCTTCCTGAAGAGTGGTCAGGCCGTGCTCGATGAAGACGGGCACCAGGTCACCGATGCGGTCGAAGCCGCGGCCGACCGTCTGGCCCAGCGTGTAGCGGTAGTGGATGCCCTCGAGGATCACGGCGAGCTTGAACCAGGCGAACGCCGTGTACCAGGAGACGGCCGAGACGTCGCGCCCCGAGCGCGCGGCGTACCGCTCGATCAGCTCGGCCGGATCCGGGTGCCCGGGGGCCTCGGCGGTCGTGGAGACCGGGGAGTCGGGCATGCCCAGCGGCATGCTGTACATCACCAGCAGGCCCAGGTCGGTGAGCGGGTCGCCGAGCGTGGACATCTCCCAGTCGAGGATCGCCTTGATCTTGTCGTCCTCGCCGATCAGCACGTTGTCGAGCCGGTAGTCGCCGTGGACCACGGCCGGTGCGGGAGAGGCGGGCAGCTGCCGTCCCAGCGAGGCGTGCAGCTCGTCGATGCCGGCCAGGTCGCGGTTGCGGGAGGCGTCCAGCTGCTTGCCCCAGCGGCGCAACTGCCGGTCCAGGAAGCCCTCGGGGCGGCCGAAGTCGGCGAGGCCCACCTCGGCGGGGTCCACCGCGTGCAGCTCGACGAGCGTGTCCACCAGGGACAGCACCGCGCCCCGGGTGCGGTCCGGGCCGAGCGGGGCGAGCTGGTCGGCCGTGCGGTACGGCGTGCCCTCCACGAACTCCATGACGTAGAACGGCGACCCGAGCACGTCCTCGTCCTCGCACAGCAGCACAGGGCGCGGCACCGGCACGTCCGTCGGGTGCAGTGCGCTGATCACCCGGTGCTCGCGCTTCATGTCGTGCGCGGTGGCCAGGACATGGCCGAGCGGGGGCCGGCGCACGACCCACTTCGAGGTGCCGTCCGAGACCGTGTACGTGAGGTTCGACCGACCGCCCTCGATCAGCCGGCCGGTCAGGGGGCCGTGCACCAGGCCGGGCAGCTCCTGGTCGAGCAGGCCGCGCAGCCGGTCGAGATCGAGACCTGGCGGGTGGTCGGGGCTCATCGGTGCTCCTTACGGGCGTCAGAACGGTTCCCGACCATGATGCCGACCGGTCGGTATGTCGTCCAGTGTGTGCGGCGAACGTGATCTGAGCCACGATATGCCGACAGCTCCCGGCGCAGTGGCGCGGGAGCTGTCGGCCGACCGGTTCCGGCCGGTTTCAGTGGTCGTCCCAGTGGCCTTCGTGCGGGGCGTGCCGATGGCCGTCGTGCAGGTAGTCGACGTGGTCGCCGTGCAGGACGCTCTCGTGTCCGCAGCCCTCGCCGTGCCGGTGGTCATGGCCCTCGTGAGGTGCGTGTCCGTCCGGCTCGCACTCGTCCCAGTGGCCGCCGTGCTCGCGGTGCAGATGCCCGTCGTGCGCGTAGTCGACGTGATCCCCGTGCGGCACCTGCGTGTGTCCGCAGTCGGGGCCGTGGATGTGAGTGTGGGAGGTGTGTTCCAGGTGAAGGGTGGTCATGGGGGCTCACCTTCGGGGGATTGCGGGTGATGACGTCGGACAGGGTGCCACGCGAACCGCACATATCGGACCATTCGGCTTGCGTGGCGTCTGCGTGCGCCGGAGGGGCGAGCCCATGAAGGCCATCGGCTACGCCCGGTATGGCGGGCCCGAGGGGCTCGAGTACGGCGAGCTGCCCGACCCGTCGACTGAAAGCGCCGCGAGGGCCACCTCGACGGAATGCTCGACGCCCTCTTCCCGGTGGTGCCCGGCTGGGACGTCTCCGGTGTCGCGCCGAGTACGCCGCCGCCCCCGGTGCGCACCCTCGCCCGCAGGCCGCGCAACCTCTCCTTCGAGAAGGCGGCCGGGCTGCCCCTGGCGGGCCTCACCGCCTACCGGGTGCCAAGCGCTCCGCTGGAAGTGCCGCGACAGGCTGTGGTTCGGCGGCGGCATCGTGGCTGGTCGCGCCAGCGGCTGAGCCGCATATCGATGCGCCCCTGCAGGCGCGGTCGAACCGCAGCGGACTTTGCCCGACCAGCAGCCGAGAGTGGGGGAGGGCGCCTGGGCCGGCCCCCGGGGGACGCCTTGCGTCGATCGCCGACGGCGATGTCGTCGACTACGGCGGCCGCTACTGCTGGGTGCGCCCCGACACCGAGGACTTGCTCCGGCTGACCGAGCTGGTGGAGGAAGGGGCCCTGTCCGTGCACGTGTCGGAGACGTTCCCGCTGGAGCGCGCGGGGGACGCGCATCGCCTCCATCAGGAGGGGCGGACGTGGGTGGGGGGAAGATCGTGGTGACCATGGAGTGCCGGTGCGAAGGTCCTGGTCAGAAGACCAGTGCCACCCCGCACGCCGCCAGGGCCACCGTGCACAGAGCCGCCGCGGTGGCATGCCGGGGAGCGAGTGCCAGTGGGCTGTCGGAGGACGCCAGCGTGCTGATGCGGCGGTGGGCGACGAGGAGGAAGCCCAGCCAGAGGGCGCAGCACAGGGCGCATGCGATGATCCCGACCGGGGAGACGCTGCCGTGCAGCGCGGTCTTCGTGGCGAGGACGGCGGCCACGGTGCTCGCCAGCGTCGTACGCCGCCAGGCCAGCCGGGTCCGCTCCGGCTGAAGCCCGGGGTCGCGCCCCTGGCCCGCGTCGGCGTTCATCCCTCCCACCCGACGAGTACGACGACGACCATCGCCAGGGCCACGACGGCGACGACGATGCTCAGCAGCGCCGGGAACCGTGAGACCGGCAGATCCTCGCCGCGGCGCATGGCACGTTCGCAGCGCATCCAGTGGTTGACCGCGCGCAGGGAGCACAGCACGCCCGCGCCGAGCAGCGCGAGCGCCAGTCCCGCGCGCCAGGCCCAGCGCAGGTCCGGCAGGAACTGGTCCACCGCGAAGCCGCCGCCGATCAGGGCGAGGGCCGTGCGCAGCCAGGCCAGGAAGGTGCGTTCGTTCGCCAGCGAGAAGCGGTAGTCCGGCGTGCCGCCCTCCTGCCGGACCTGTGCCGGGGCGAACCAGAGCCGGACGTTCCGTGCGAATTCGATCACGCTTACGACTCTATCCAGCTTCAGTCGGCGTCGTCTGCCGGGGTCTGCCGCCCCCAGACCTCAGCTTCGGCGCTTAAGGGGCCTCGTCCTCAAACGCCGGACGGGCTGACATCAGCCGCTCGTACGCCGCGAGCCCGTCCGGCACCCACTCCCACTCGCTCAACAGGCGCTCGACCTCCGCCTCCGGCAGGAAGTCGTGCCAGGCCACCTCCTCGGCCTGGGGGCTGACCGGCAGTTCGCAGCGGACCTCGTACACCGCCGACCACCAGGTGCGGCCGGCGCCGTCGTCGTACAGGAACTTGAAGAGGAAGCGCGGGCTCGGGAGGCCGGAGACACCGAGTTCCTCCTCGGCCTCGCGCAGCGCGGCGTCGTCGTAGGACTCGCCCGCGCCGACCACTCCGCCGACCCACATGTCGTAGAGGGAGGGGAAGACCAGCTTGGTGGGGGTGCGGCGGTGGACGAAGAGGCGGCCCTCGGCATCCCGGGCCTGGATGAAGACGCAGCGGTGGCGCAGGCCCTTGGCGTAGGCCTCGCCGCGCGGGGACTGGCCGATGACCTGGTCGTTCTCGTCGACGATGTCGAGGATTTCGTCTGCGGGGGTCGTCATGCCGCCATCCAAGCAGGACGGCGTCAGCTGCGCTGCAGGGCCTGCACCCGCTCCGGCTTGACAGTGCCGCTCGGCATGCACGGGTGCAGACCGAGGAGGACGATGCCCCCGACGATCGCGGCGAGGCCCGCCGCCTCCCAGGCGAGGGCGCCGGTGTCGGTGCGCAGCCGGTCGCCCAGGAAGCCCACTCCGCACAGGATGCCGGCCAGCGGCTGGGCGGCGGTGAGCGCGGGCAGGGACATCCGCAGGGGCGCGGTCTCGAAGGCGCTCTGGACCAGGATCAGGCCGGCGACTCCGAGCGCCGCCACGCCGTACGGCTGCCACCCCGTCACCAGCTCGGTGAGCCCGCCCTGGGCGAAGCGCTCGCCGCTGACCCGGGTGAGGGCGTCCTGGACGCCGTAGAGGAGACCGGCGGCGAGGGCGAGGAGGACGGGGGCGGCGCTCAGGCGGGAGCGCTTTGCGTACGTCGTCAGGAGGAGGGCGAGGCCGACCATGGCGCCGATGATCAGCCAGTGCCGGAACGGGTCGCTGACGGCGGTGCCGCCGCGCGGCTCGCCCGCGACGATGAAGACGGTGACGCCGCCCGCGAGCAGCGCGAGGCCGGTCCAGCCCTGGCGGCCCAGCGGCTGTCTGGTCTGCTTGCGGGAGAGGGCCAGGGCGAACAGGAGGTTGGTGGCGAGGAGCGGTTCGACCAGGGAGATCTCGCCCTGGCTCAGCGCTATCGCCCCGAGGACCATCCCGGCCACCATCAGCGCGATGCCGCCCAGCCAGCGTGGCACCTGCATCAGGTCGAGGAGCAGACGTGGTGAGAGGAAGTCGCTGAGGGGTGCCCGCTGGGCCGCGTTCTGCTGGAGCACGAATCCGAAGCCCAGGCAGCAGGCAGCGCTCACGGCGAGAATCAGAACCAGAACGGACACGCTGCGTACCTCGAGTCAGATGGGCCGGGCCACGGGGTGCGTAGTGGGTGACTGTAGCGTCCCAGGGCCCGGCTTGCCCCTGGGAGTGCCCGGATCCGGGCCGTCGACCCGGTCACGTCGCCCCGACGATCAAGGGCGGTGCCGCGGTCGTCCCGCCATGGTGAGGTGCCGGGGCGTACGGCGCCATGGCGTACGCCACACGCACGAACTGGTACAGCGGCACGCACGACGCGGCAGGATCACAAATGCCTCTCCAGTAACGGAAGTTGACGCGTGTAACAACCGTCCCTCCCTTGACGCAAAGCGTTGGCTGGGGGTTTGCTGTGCGTGATCAGCTGACGGCACATCGATATCAGGCCGGACCGATACCAAGACGTCGAGCCGCGTCGCGTGAGGAAGATCCCGCGGTGTCCCCACCCCCGCCACCCTTCGGCCGGGGCCGCAAACGCGCGGCCCATGCTCTTGACGCGGCCCTCGACGACGCCGAACTCGGCGCCGCCCGTGCCGCGTTGGCGCAGGGGCGGTGGCAGGCGGCGCGGTCGTTGCTCGTTCGGACGGGGGACGACTGGGACCGCCGCGGACACCGGGTCGCCGTACTCGCGCTGGAGCCCTACAGCGCCGCCTGGGCCCGGGACTGGCTGCTTGCCGAGCCCGACTCCGCCGACGCCGCCGTGCTGCTCGCGCTCGCGCTCGTCCAGCGCGCCTTACGGGGCAAGGAGAAAGCGGAGCGCGCCCGCGAGGCCTGCCGTGATGCCGCCGCGCTCGTGCCCGCCGACCCCACCCCGTGGCTCGGGCTGCTCATGCTGGAGCGCGACCCGGGCCCGGCGGGGGACATCGAGCGGCTCTTCGCCGAGGTCCGCCGCCGGTACGCCGACCACCACCACGCCCACCACCTGATGGTCGCCCGCCTCGCCGAGCGGCACGCCGACGCCGGCCCGGACCCGCTGCACGAGGTCTACGACTTCGCCAACCGGTCCGCCCTGCACGCCCCCGCCGACTCTCCCCTCGCCATCCTGCCGGTCGTCGCGCACGCCGAGCGTTACCGCGTGCTGGCCGCCGCCGGGCACGAGCCCGCCGACCCCGCCGCCTCGGGCCACTGGAGCGGACGCCGGGCCCGGCAGGTGATGAAGGCCGCCTTCGACTGGTGGCTGGAATGGGAGCACGAGGGCCACCCACGCCGCCTGGTCGACCTCAACTTCCTCGCCCACGCCAAGGTCTGCGAGGGCCGCGGCGCCGAGGCCGCCGCCCTGTTCCACCGCATCGGCGAGCACGCCACCCCCGCCCCCTGGTCGTACCCGGACCGCGATCCGCACTCCGCCTTCCGTGCCGCGCGCGCTTCCGCGCTCGGCACGGCATGACACTCCCGACCCCGACATCACAAGGACGGTCTCCATGACCACGGGCAGTTCCAACGCGAGCAGAGCCGCCGCGGGCGGCATCAGTACCTATCTGGGGCAGGAGCGCGCCCTGCGCGCCGACCGCCTGGGCGCGGGGGGCCTGCTGCTCTCCGTGCTCGCCGCGACCGCCCCGCTCATGGTGGTCGCGGGTGTCATGCCCACCACATTCGCGGTGATGGGCATCGTCGGGCAGCCGCTGCTCTTCGTCGTCCTCGGTGTGGTGCTGGTCCTGTTCAGCGTCGGCTACGCCGAGATGAGCCGGCACGTCCACAACGCGGGCGCCTTCTACGCGTACATCTCCCGCGGACTCGGCGGCACCGCCGGCGCGAGCGCCGCCCTCGTCGCCCTCGCCGCCTACAGCGCGCTCCAGGTCGGCATCTACGGCATCTTCGGCTTCGAGGTCTCCAACCTGTTCGCCACCTACGCCGACGTCCAGGTGGCGTGGTGGATACCGGCGCTCGCGGCCGTGGCGGTCGTCGGGCTGCTGGGCTGGCTGAAGATCGACGTCAACGCGCGCGTGCTGGGCGTTCTGCTGGTCGTCGAGGTGATCCTCGTCGTCATCTTCGACGTCGCCTCGATCGCCGACCCGGCCAAGCAGGGCCTGTCGCTGCACGCCTTCAACCCGGACACCCTCACCGGCGCCGGTGTCGGCACGGCACTCTGCTTCTGCATCGCGGCCTTCACCGGCTTCGAGCAGGCTCCCGTCTATGCCGAGGAGACCAGCCGACCGCACGTCCTCGTCCCGCGCGTGATGCTGCTCGCCGTGGGTTTCGTCACCGTCTTCTTCGCGATCAGCTCCTGGGCGTACACCGTCGCCACCGGCCCCTCCGCGATCGTCGGCGCCGCGCAGAAGCAGAGCGCCGGACTGCTGTTCTCCCTCACCGAGTCCCGGCTCGGCTCCACCTTCACCGACGTCCTGCACGTCCTGTTCGTGACCGGCATGTTCGCCGCCCTGCTCAGCTTCCACAACGTCGTCGCCCGCTACGCCTTCGCCATGGGCCGCGAGGGACTGCTGCCGCGCACCTTCGGCCGTACGACGGGCACGAGCGGCGCACCCGGCACCGGCTCCCTGCTGCAGACGGTGGTGTCCGCGGTCGTCGTGATCGCCTTCGCTGTCGCCGACGACAAGCCGGCCGGCGACCCGACCGCGCCCGTCCTGCACCTGTTCACCTGGCTCGGCAACATCGGCGCGCTCGGTGTGATCCTGCTGATGGCGGCGGCCTCCGTCTCGGTGATCGTCTTCTTCGCCCGGCGTGGCGCGGCGGGCGCACAGGCCTGGCGGCTGGTCACCTCGGCGCTCGCCGCCGTCGCCCTGCTGGTGATCGCCGGCTACACGGTCAAGGACTTCGACGTCCTGGTCGGCGCCGGCCCGGACTCGGCCCTGAGCTGGGCGCTGCCCGGCATCATCGGCCTCGCCCTGGTCGTCGGCCTGGTCCAGGGCCTGCTCCTGCGCTCCCGCTCGCCCGAGGCGCATGCCCGCATCGGGCTCGGCAACGAGGCGTTCCAGCTGGACAAGGCGGCCCAGGAGGCGTCGTAGGCACGAGAGACAGCCGACGGTTTCTGAGAACGCCGTAAGAAGTGATTACGGAACCCTGACGAGCACCCGCGATTCCTGGTCCCGCCGGGGCCGCGGGTGTTCGAATGGATACGTGAACTCCGAACCACCCGAGGAGCCGGGCACACCGCAGCCGCCTCCGGAACGCGGCGCTCCGGTCGGCCGCCGTGTCCTGCTCGGCACCATCGGCCTGGGCGCCCTCGGCGTGGTCGCCGCGCCCACCCTGCAGCGCGCCCTGGAGGGCTTCCTCGGCGCGGCCGCCGACAAGGACCCCACCGGCCTGACCGGCCTGCTCCCCAACGGCGGCGGCTTCCGCTACTACTCGGTCGCCTCGTCCGTACCGCACAAGAACGCCACGAACTACCGCCTCACCGTCGACGGCCTTGTCGACCGCCCGAAGACCTACACCCTCGACGACCTGCGTGCCCTGCCGCAGACCCGGCTGGTCAAGGACGTCCAGTGCGTCACCGGCTGGCGGGTCCCGGGCACGCCCTTCGAGGGGGTGCGGCTGTCCCGGCTGCTGGACGCGGCGGGAGTGCGCTCCACGGCCGGGGCGGTCCGCTTCACCTGCTTCGACGGCACGTACACCGAGAGTCTCACCCTCGACCAGGCCCGCCGCTCCGACGTCCTCGTCGCGCTGCGCATGCAGGACAAGAACATCGGCCACAACCACGGCGGCCCGGTCCGCCTCTACGTGGCGCCCATGTACTTCTACAAGTCCGCCAAGTGGCTGTCCGGCATCACCGTCACCGAGCACGTGAAGCCGGGCTACTGGGAGGACCGCGGCTACGACGTCGACGCCTGGGTCGGCCACTCGAACGGGCGGGACGATGAGCCTACGAGCTGAGGCGCACACGCCGCCGGTCAACGAGATCCGCCGGTTCGGACCCGTCCAGCGCTGGGTGCACCGCACGACGGCCGCACTGATGGGCGTGTGCGTGGTGACCGCGGCCTTCCTCTACATCCCGCAGTTCGCCGAACTCGTCGGCCGCCGCGAGCTGGTGGTCCGCGTCCACGAGTGCGCCGGGCTGGCCCTGCCCGTGCCCGTCCTGGTGGGCCTGGTCTCCCGTCACTTCCGCGCCGACCTGGGGCACCTGAACCGCTTCGGCCCGCACGACAGGGTCTGGCTGCGGGCGGCTCTTCGCCGGGACAAGCGGCGGTCCTCGCGCCCCGCGGCGAAGTTCAACGCGGGGCAGAAGGTCTACGCGGCCTGGATCGCGGGGGCGTCCCTGGTGATGCTGGGCACGGGGCTGATCATGTGGTTCACCCATCTCACCCCGCTGATGTGGCGCACCAGCGCGACGTTCGTCCATGACTGGCTGGCCCTGACGATCGGGATCGTGCTCGCCGGGCACATCGGTATGGCGATCGCGGACCCGGAGGCCCGCGGCGGGCTACGGACCGGGAGGGTGAGCCGGGAGTGGGCCGAGCGGGAGCATCCCTTGTGGCGTCCCTGAGGGTGCGGGTGCCTCCGGCGGGGGCGAGGGGGGTGCCGCCGGCGTGAAGGCGTTCTTGAGGCGTGCTTCGGTGTTTTCGTAGCGGACGACTACGTCCACCGGGCGCTCCGCGGGGGGTGCGGCGATTGGTCGTGTGGCGTCTGCGGGTTCGTCGTGGCTGGTCGCGCAGTTCCCCGCGCCCCTGGAAGCCGCTGCCTGCCCGCACAGTGTGTCGCTGAGGCCAGCCAGGGAGGGCACCACGGCGGACAGTACGAGTTCATCGCCCTTCTGCGACTGCAGTACGGGTGGCCCGGCAGTCTGCCGACCCCCGACGAACACGCTCCCGAACCGCAGCAGTTCGGCGTGGTCGAAGAAGGTGCCCTGCAGCTCGATGGTGATCGTGTCGCCCGGTTGGGCCTTGCCGTCGCCGCCCGTGTCCACGCCGGCGATGCGGTAGGCGCAGGCGGGCGTGCCGCCCGAGGAGGCCTTCAACTGCACGGTGGTGCCCGGGTGTTGTCGGTGGAAGTCCACCAGCGCGCCGAGCACGGCGTAGGCGGCGCGGCCCTTGCAGGTGTCTGCCTTGCCTGCGAGGTCGGCGTACTCCTTGGCCGCCGTGGCCCAGCTGCCGCCCCTGCCCTGCACTGCGACACAGGCCGTGGCGAGGGCGTGCAGCAGCCGCCACTCCGGATCTGCGGAGACCGCTGGGGTCGTCTTGAGGACGGCCCGGCACCTGTCGGGGTCGCGGAGCCGGTCGTAGACGTTCGACGGGTCCGGTACGGCGTCGGCGTTCGGCGAGACGGGGCCCGGCGGGAGCCAAGCGGGGCTGAGGAGGGGCCTGTTGCCGGGGGAGGGGGTGCCGGAGACGCCGCTCGGCGACGGAGTGGCCGTACGGGTGTGGCTCCGGCCGCTCGGCAGTGCGGTGCCGCTCGCCTCCCCGGCAGGTGACTGCCGAGGAGTGGGGGAGCCCGGCGCAGCGGGGTGCCCGCCGTTTGACGGCCCGGCCGTCACGATCGAGCTGCCCCCGCGTCTGCTGTCCGGCACGCCACTTCCGTCACCGGTGAAGGCCGCGACGGCCACCGCCACCGCGCCGACCACGAGCAGCCCCGAGATACGCATCCCGAGGGAAACCGCCATGACGCCCCCCGACCCCCAATGCCCCTGGAGGCCGTGTCCAGGGATCCCCTCATCATCGGGCCGACTCCGGCGCCGGGGAAGCCGACTTGGGTTGATCCTTGGGGAAAATTCAGGATCGGAAGTCCAGCAGCACCTTGCAGGAACGGCTCCGGTCCGCGGCCAGCGCGAACGCCGACTCCGCCTCCCGGACGGGGACCACCGCGCTGACCAGCGCGTCGAAGGCGGGCTCGGCGGCGAGCAGCCGCAGCGCCTCGTCGAACTCCGTGTCGAAGCGGAACGCTCCCCGCAGCTCGATCTCCCGGCTCACGACCAGGTTCCCGGCAAACGGACTGGGCCCCGGCGGCAGCATCCCGAGCTGCACGACCACCCCGCCCCTCCGCACCAGACGCAGACAGGTGTCGAGCCCCGCGGCCACCCCGGACGCCTCCACGGCCACGTCCACCTCGGACGGCCAACCGGCATCTTCCGGATCGTCGGCCCGTACGAGGGTGTCGGCGCCCGCACGACGCGCGTACTCCAGGGCCGCCGGGAGGAGGTCGGTGACCGTCACCCGGGCTGCGCCCGCCGCCTTCGCCGCCGCCACCACGAGGCAGCCGATCGGCCCGGCGCCGGTGACCAGGACGTGCCTGCCGCGCACGTCTCCGGCCCGGCGCACCGCGTGCAGGGCGACGGAGAGCGGCTCGGCGAGGGCTGCCCGCCGCAGGTCGAGCCCCTCCGGCAGCGGCCTCAACTGCTCGGCCGGTACGACGACTTGGGCGGCGAACCCGCCCTGTACGTGCGGGAAGCGGGCCGCGCTGCCCAGGTAGCGGGTGTCCCGGCAGACGTTGCGGCGCCCCTCCACGCATTCCGGGCACACGTCGCACGGAGTCGCGGGGTGCACCGCAACCGCCGTGCCCGCTGCCGGGCCCGACGCGTCCGGGGAGCCGTATGCGACGACCGTCCCGACCACCTCGTGGCCCAGCAGCATCGGCTCCTTCAGGCGGAAGTCGCCGACCCCGCCGTGTTTCCAGTAGTGCAGGTCGGAGCCGCAGACGCCGCCGTAGCGGACGGCGACCAGCGCCTGGCCGGGGCCGGGCTCGGGGACCGGCAGCTCCTCGACGCGCAGGTCGTCCTGGCCGTGGATCACACAACCGAGCATCTCCGCAGCCCCCTTCACAGCACGCTCGTCATTCCACCGTCGACGTACAGCACCTGCCCGCTGACGAAGTCCGCGGCGGGCGAAGCGAGGAACAGCACGCCGCCCACCAGGTCCTCGGTACGGCCCCAGCGGCCGGCCGGGGTGCGGCGGCGCACCCAGGCGCTGAACTCCTGGTCCTCGACGAGGGGCCTGGTCAGTTCCGTCTCGATGTAGCCGGGGCCGAGGCCGTTGACCTGCACGCCGTGCGGGCCCCAGTCGGCGCACATGCCCTTGGTGAGCATCTTCAGGGCGCCCTTGGTGGCCGCGTAGGGCGCGATGCCGGGGCGGACCACCTCGCTCTGCAGCGAGCAGATGTTCACGATCTTGCCGTGGCCGCGTTCCGTCATCCGGCGGGCCGCCTCGCGGCCGACCAGGAACGCGCTGGTGAGGTTGGTGTTGAGGATGCGGTGCCAGTCGCTGTCCGTGAACTCCAGGAGCGGGGCGCGCAGTTGCATCCCGGCGTTGTTGACCAGGATGTCGAGCGGGCCGACCCGCTCCTCGACATCCGCTATGCCTGCGGCCACCGACGGGCCGTCGGTCACGTCGAACACGGCCGTGTGGACGTCGCCGGGCAGCTTCGCGGCCGCCTTGGTGAGGCGGTCCGCGTCGCGGCCGTTGAGGACCACCGTGCAGCCGGCCTCCGCGAGGCCCCGGGCCAGGGCGAGCCCGATGCCGCGGCTTGAGCCGGTGACCAGGGCCGTGCGGCCGCTGATGTCGAAGAGTGGGTGACTCATTCCCGTACCCCTAGATGACCAGCGAGAGGAGGAGGACCAGACCGCCCGCGACCACCGAGATGATCGTCTCCATGACGGACCAGGTCTTGAGGGTCTGGCCGACACTCAGGCCGAAGTACTCCTTGACCAGCCAGAATCCGGCGTCGTTGACATGGCTGAAGAAGAGCGAGCCGGCGCCGATGGCCAGGACCAGCAGGGCCGTGTGCGTGGTCGACATGTCGGCCGCGAGCGGCGCCACGAGGCCGGCCGCCGAGACCGTCGCCACCGTCGCCGAACCGGTCGCGAGGCGGATGCCCACCGCGATCAGCCAGGCCAGCAGCAGCGCGGGGATCGACCAGTCCTTGGAGATGTCCAGGATCATCTGGCCCACACCGGTGTCGATCAGCGTCTGCTTGAAGCCGCCGCCCGCGCCGACGATCAGCAGGATGCCGGCGATGGGCGCGAGGCCCTTCTCGACCAGCGGAGTCAGCCGCTCCCTGCCGAAGCCCGCGGGCCGCAGCAGCGTGAAAATGCCGAGCAGTACCGCGGCGAGCAGGGCGATCAGCGGGGAGCCGATGACGTCGAAGACGCGCTGGGTGAGGTTGGCGGGGTCGTCGATCACTATGTCGACCAGTGCCTTGGAGAGCATCAGGACGACCGGGAGGAGGATCGTGGCCAGCGTGGGGCCGAAGCCGGGACGCTTCTCCAGCTCCTCCGACGCCCGCTGCGGAATCATGCGGTCGGGCGCGGGGACATCCACCCAGCGGGCCGCGTACCGCGAGAACAGCGGGCCGGCGATGATCACCGTCGGGATGGCGATCAGGACGCCGAGCGCCAGCGTGACGCCCAGGTTTGCCTTGACCGCGTCGATCGCGACCAGCGGGCCGGGGTGCGGCGGGACCAGACCGTGCATCACGGAGAGGCCTGCGAGGGCCGGGATGCCGATGTGCATCAGGGAGTAGTTGCCGCGCTTGGCCACCATCAGCACGACCGGGATCAGCAGCACGACGCCGACCTCGAAGAACAGCGGCAGACCGATCACCGAGGCGATCAGCACCATCGCCCACGGCATGGCCCGCCCGCCGGCCTTCGCGAGGATCGTGTCGACGATCTGGTCGGCCCCGCCGGAGTCGGCGAGCATCTTGCCGAGGATCGCGCCGAGGGCGATCAGCACGCCCACGCCGGCGACCGTGGTGCCGAGCCCGGTGGTGAAGCTGGTGATGACCTTGTCGAGGGGTGCCCCGGCGATCGCACCGAGGGCCAGCGAGCCGATGGTCAGGGACAGGAAGGCGTGCAGCTTGAACTTGGTGATGAGCAGGACGATGACGGCAATGCCCGCCAGTACGGCGAGGCCCAGCTGAGCGTGGCCGGCCGAGGTGATCGGCGCGGGTGCGTCCGCTGCCAGCATCTCAACGCTGAGTCTGGTCACGGGAGTTCCCTTGCAGGTACGGGGATGGGGGAGTGGGTGCGGGGGGTGCGTGCGGGGCGTGGGTGTTACGCGGCCGGGTGAGGCAGAGCGTCCAGTGCCTTCACGGCCCGCTCGGTGATCTCCTCGGGGCTCCCGGTGACATCCACCGCGACACCCGCCTCGTCCGGCTGGAGCGGCTGGAGCGTGGCGAACTGGGAGTCGAGCAGCGCCGTGGGCATGAAGTGACCCTGCCGGTGCGACATCCGGTCCTCGATGAGGGCCCGGTCGCCCGTCAGGTGCACGAAGACGACACCGGGGGCGGCGGCCCTGAGCCGGTCGCGGTACGACCGCTTCAGCGCCGAGCTGCTGACGACCCCGCCGAGCCCGGCCCGCCCGTGCGCCCAGGCACCGATGGCGTCGAGCCAGGGCCACCGGTCCTCGTCGTCGAGCGGGACGCCGGCCGACATCTTGTCGATGTTGGCCTGCGGGTGGAAGTCGTCGCCCTCGGCGTACGGAACGCCGAGCCGGGCCGCGAGCAGGGGACCGATGGTGGTCTTACCGGTGCCCGCCACGCCCATGACCACGACGACATGGGGGGTGCGCAGCTGCTGCATGGTGCTCTCACTGTCTTCTTCGACATCTGGACGCCGACCGTTCAACCGACGCCGACGACACTGAAACCGATTAGGTACGACGAATTCAAGAGTCTGTGATGAATAAGTCTGACTTTTTGTTCCCGTGACCTGCCCCGTACGCTGAGTGCATGACCACTCCGGGCCGGGGTCTGCACGGCCATGTACTGGACTCCCTCGGCCCCGCGATCACCGCGGGCGAGTACCCGCCGGGCAGCGTTCTGCGCACCGACGAGCTCGCCCAGCGCTTCGACGTGTCACGCTCGGTGATGCGCGAGGCGGTCCGGGTGCTCGAATCCATGCACCTGGTCGAGTCGCGCCGGCGGGTCGGCGTCACCGTGCGCCCGAAGGCCGAGTGGAACGTCTACGACCCGCAGGTCATCCGCTGGCGGCTGGCCGGCGCCGACCGCCCCCACCAGCTGCGCTCGCTGACCGTCCTGCGCTCGGCCGTCGAGCCGGTCGCCGCGGGCCTCGCCGCCAGGAACGCGTCCGCCGAGCAGTGCGCCGAACTCACCGAGTGCGCGATCGGCATGGTCGCCAACTCCCGCGGCCACAAGCTGGAGGAGTACCTCGTCCACGACATGGCCTTCCACCGGGTGATCCTCGTGGCGTCCGGCAACGAGATGTTCGCCCGGCTCGGTGACGTCGTCGCCGAGGTCCTCGCGGGCCGCACTCACCACGAGGTCATGTTCGAGGACCCCGACCCTGCCGCCGTCACCCTGCACGTCCAGGTCGCCGAGGCGGTCCGCGAGGGCGATGCGGCCCGCGCGGAGAAACTGACCAGGGAGATCACGGTGGGCGCCCTGCAGGAACTCGACATCCTGGCGCCCTAGGCGTATCGCCTACGCCTCGGGGAAGTCCCCGTCGACGTACACCCACGCCCCGTCGACCCGCTCGAACCGGCTGCGTTCGTGCAGCGAACCGCCCTTGAACGAGGCGCGGAAGGTCACGGTGCCGGTGGTGTGGAAGGCCGTCCCGTCGGTCGTCTCCAGGATCTCCAGGCCGGTCCAGCGCATGCCCGGGTCGAAGTCGACCCGGGCCGGTCGCGTTCGCGGATGCCAGGTCCGCAACAGATAGGCCTCATCACGTTTCACGAAAGCGCTGTAGCGCGAACGCATCAGTGCCTCGGCGGTCGGGGCCGCCGCCTCACCCGTGGGGGTCCCCCCGGTCGAGGTTGTTCGAGACTGGGGGAGGAATCGGCCACAGCACTTTTCGTACGTCTCCGCAAGACCGCAAGGGCAGGAGGGGTTGTGAACTGGGGCGGAGCCGTGCTGCCGCCGGGATTGCGAGGTACGTCGGGACATGCGCTCCATTCTGCTGCACCACGGGCTGTGTGAAATCTGTGAAGCGCCTGTTCCGACACGCGCACATCCGGTGCGTGTTGTGCGCGCCCGCCTTCATCGAACCTCCTTTCGGACTGGCGTGAACACGCCTTGTTGACTCAACCCCCAACTCACCATGGTGGGCACAGCACTTGAGCATCAGGAGTCACAAGCGTGCGTGCTTGACCCGGGCGGCCGTCCGTCCGGGGCATTGACGGGGGAAGCTGAAACGGGGTGTGCGGACCGGCGCGGCAAGGGCGCGTCCGGGGACTGCTGCGCGCCGCCGTGCCCGAACCTCTCCCCTCTGCCGCCTCTTGGTGCCTTTCACCGGTGCCTGAGAAGGGATAGGAGGGGGAATGCCGACGAATGCCGCGGCCGCCAGGCCGACGTATCCGGGCGTCTACGTCGAAGAGCTTCCCAGCAGCACCCGCGCCATCTCCGCCGTGACCACTTCGGTGACCGCATTCGTGGGGCACACCCGGCGCGGCCCGTTGAACGAGCCGGTGCGCGTCACCGGATTCGCCGACTTCGAGCGGCGCTTCGGCGGGCTGAGCGCGCAGAGCCCGCTCGCCTACGCCGTCCACCAGTTCTTCGGCAACGGCGGCTCCGTCGCAGTGATCGTCCGGGTCGCCAAGGCCGGCAGCGGCAAGGCCGCCTGTGTCGTCCTGGAGTCCACCGAGGGCCACAGCGAGAGCCGTGTCCTGGAGGTCCACGCCAAGGAACCCGGCGTGTGGGGCAACGGCCTGCGCGTCGCCGTCGACTACGACACCCCGGACTGCGAAGCGACCTTCAACCTGCGCGTCTACGACGCCAAGGGCGACGCCCGCGAGAGCTTCACCGGCCTGTCCATGGACGCCGGAAGCGGGACCTACGCGCCCACCGTGATCAACGCGGGGTCGCGGCTGATCCGCGTCGAGGCCGTCGGCGAGGGCCGCCCCGACCCGTCCGGCACCGTCTCCAAGCCGTTCGGCCACGAACTGCCCGACCTGGCCGTCGACCTGACGGTGAAGATCGGTGACGTGGAGCGCGAGTTCAAGCTCTACGACCCCGAGTGCGACGGCGAAGCCCCGTCCTCCGTGGCCGAGTTGGCACTGCTCCTGGAGCGCAAGCTGCGGGCGCTGCCCGACGCGCCCGGCAAGCACGCCTTCGCGGGCGTCGAGGTCACCGCCTTCGGCCGCCGTATCCAGGTGGTCGCCGGTTCCACCGACCCCGAGGACGTCGTCCGCTTCCTCGGCGAGTGCGCCAACGACCTGGGCCTGGAGGCCTCGGTCAACCCGCCGGTGTTCCCGCTGGAGGGCGGCGAGGACGGCGAGGCCCCCGGTCCGCGCGACCTCATCGGCTCCGAGGCCGGCAAGACCGGCATCCAGGCGCTGCGCGGGGTGGCCGACGTCAACCTGCTCGCGCTGCCGGAGCTCGCCTCGTACGAGAAGACCGAGGACGCCCTCACCGTCGTATCGGCTGCTCAGCGGCTGTGCGAGGAGCGGCGGATCTTCCTGCTGGTCGACGCGCCCAGCACCTGGGTGAGCGTGGACAGCGCCCGCGCCGGGCTGTCCGCCTTCGACCCGGTGCGCGGCAACCACGCCGGCCTGTACTTCCCGCACATCCAGCTCACCGACCCGCTCACCGGGCGGCTGCGCGCCTTCCCGCCGTCCGGCGCGGTCGCCGGCGTCATCGCGCGCACCGACTCCGAGCGCGGGGTCTGGAAGGCACCGGCCGGCACGGAGGCGCAGCTCGTCGGAGTGCACTCGCTGACCGTCGACCTGACGGACCGTGAGACCGGGTTGCTCAACCCGCTCGGCGTCAACTGCCTGCGCACCTTCCCGGTCACCGGACCGCTGGTGTGGGGCGCGCGCACGCTGCAGGGCTCCGACGCCCTCGACAGCGCCTGGAAGTACGTGCCCGTGCGGCGGCTCGCGCTGCATGTGGAGGAGAGCCTCCAACGCGGCCTGCAGTGGGTCGTGTTCGAGCCCAACGACGAGAGCCTGTGGCAGCAGATCCGGCTGTCCGCCTCCTCGTATCTGCACACGCTGTTCCGCCAGGGCGCCTTCAAGGGCAGCACCCCGCGCGAGGCGTACTTCGTCAAGTGCGACAGCGAGACCACGACGGACGAGGACGTCGCCAACGGCGTCGTCAACGTGCTCGTCGGGATCGCGCCGGTGCGGCCGGCCGAGTTCGTGGTCGTCAGGATCCAGCAGACGTCCGGGCAGTTCGCTCTCTAGCGGCCCGTCAATCTCGGAGAGCTGAAGGAAATCGATGGCTGAGTTCACGGTCAACGCGCATCGCTTCGACCCCTACAAGAACTTCAAGTTCCTGGTCCTGTGGGACGGTCGGACGGTCGCCGGTATCAGCAAGATCAGTCCGCTGAAGCGGACCACGGAGGTCGTCAAGCACCGCCACGGCGGCGACCCCTCCTCCCCGCGCAAGTCGCCGGGCCGCTCCGAGTTCGAGGGCATCACCCTCGAGCGCGGGGTCACCCACGACCCCGAGTTCGACCGCTGGGCCAACAAGGTCTGGCAGGTCGGCGCGGGCCTCGGCTCCGAGGTGTCCCTCGCGGACTTCCGCAAGGACATCGTCATCCAGGTCCTCAACGAGGCCGGGCAGGTCGCCGTCTCGCACAAGCTCTACCGGACCTGGCCCAGCGAGTACCAGGTCCTCGGCGAGCTGGACGCCAACGCCAACGCGGTGGCCATCCAGTCGCTGAAGCTCGAGTGCGAGGGCTGGGAGCGGGACTACGAGGTGCCCGAGCCGGAGGAGCCTTCGTTCCTCAACCCAGCATGAACCGGGGGTAGTTGAGGGAAACGGGGAGGGACATGGCGATCACCGGGGCGGCCGAACTGCTGGCCGCCTGGGAGGCCGGGCTCGGGGAGGCACCGGTCGGACGGGCACTGCTGCTGCACCGCACGGCACGGCCCGACGTCGACACCGGGAGGCTTCCGCAGCTTCCGGTGGGCGAGCGCGAGGCGGACCTGTTCGCCCTGCGCCGGGCGCTGTTCGGCGAGCGGATGCAGGTACGGCTGGAGTGCGCGGCGTGCGGGGCGGACATGGAGTTCGACCTGGACGCCGGGCAGCTCGCCGGGTCGCTGGGCGGCCTGGGCGAGTCGGTCGTACGGGTCCAACAGGACGGCTGGGACGTCGAGTTCAGGCTGCCCGGGGTCGCCGACCTGCAGGCCGCGGCCCGGGCGGCCGACCCGCGTACGGCGCTGCTCGCCCGGTGCCTGGTCTCGGCGACCCGCGACGGGACGGCCGCAGCGGCGGGGGAGTTGCCCGTGCCGGTGCAGCGCCGGATCGCCGAGGCCGTCGAGGCGGCCGACCCGGGCGCCGACCTGGCGCTCAACGTCGCCTGCCCCGAGTGCGGCGAGGCCACCCGGGCCGAACTCGACATCGCCTCCTACCTGTGGACCGAACTGGACGCCTGGGCACGGGACGTGCTCCTCGACGTCCACCTGCTCGCCACCGCCTACGGCTGGAGCGAGCCGGAGATCCTGGCGCTCAGCCCGACGCGTCGCCGCTACTACCTGGAGCTGTGTGCCGATGTCTGACACCCAGGGGGCGCCGGACTTCCCCGACTTCTTCGACCGGCTGCTCGCACGGCACACAGCCCCGCGACCGGCCGCGATGCGGGTACGGCCCCGGCTGCCCGGCCCCTTCGAGCGGGTCGAGGCGGTACGGGCCGCCGCACCCGCACCGGAGGAGGACACGCTGCTGTGGCCCGCCACCACGCCGGCCGCCGTCGCACCGCCGGATGCCCCGCGTCCGCCGGCCACTCGGACGCGCACGCACACGGAACGGGAGCGGACCGTCGTACGCACCGAACGGGAGCCCGTAGCACCGGCCCCGCGGTCGTCCGAGCCGGCCCGCGCCGAGGCACCCCTGCTGCGTCCCGTCGCGCCCGTCGCGCCGGGGCTGCGGCCGCTGCCCGAGGCCGGGCGGCGCGCGGCCGGGTGGGGGCGTGCAGAGCCAGGAGCGTCACAGACCGCGGTGTCCGTGCCCATCCCCCCGGGCACGGAAGCCGCCCCCCAAGCCGTGTCGGCGGCGCTGCGACCCAGCGCCGCCGACACGGCGGCAGCACGCGACGCCGTACGGCAGGCAGCGGCCCGCCGGCCGTCCAAGCCCACCGAGCAGGTGGTGCAGGTGCAGATCGGACGGCTGGAGGTGACCGCCGCCAGTGCCGCGGAAGGCGCCGGGCAGCGGCGGAAGGCGGCGGAGCGGCCCGGGACGGCCCTGAGCCTCGCGGACTACCTGGCACGGGGGCGCGAGTGAGCCGCCACGCACACAGCAGCAGGACGAGAGGAACCGAGGAACTGACGTCATGAGCAACGCACTTGCCATCGCCCATGTCACCCAGGCTCTCGCCCTGCTGATCGAGAACAACGTGGGGCCCGAGTTCGGCGAGGCCGTCAAGGTCGAGCCGCGCAAGCCGCCCGCCGACCCGCAGCTGGAACAGCCCACCATCTCCGTGTTCCTCTACCAGGTCACGCCCAACACCTCGCAGCGCAACAACGACCTGCCGACCCGCGCTGCCGACGGCACGTTGGTCAAGCGGCCCGCCGCGGCGCTCGACCTGCACTACCTGATCAGCGCGTACGGCGACGAGCGAGAGCTGGTCGGACAGCGGCTGATCGGCTCCGTGGTGCGCACCCTGCACGAGATCCCCGTCCTCCCGAAGGACGTCATCGAGCAGGCCGGAGAGCGGCCGTACCTGGCGGGCAGCGACCTTGCCGGGGCGGCGCAGCGGGTGCGGTTCACACCGACGGTGATGGACGTCGACGAGACGTCGAAGCTGTGGGGGATGCTCTACCAGACCCCGTACACGCTGTCGGTGGTCTACCAGGCGACGCTCGTCCTCATCGACGGCCGCGAGAGCCCGGTGCCGGGCCGGCCGGTCGAACGGCCCGAGGTGCGGGTGCTGCCGTTCGGGGCGCCGGGGGCTCCGGTCCCTCCGGGGGCGGAGCCGCAGGGTGACGGACCGTCAAGTGGCGTTCTGACACAGCAAGTTGTGCAGACGGAGACCGAGAACCAGGCCGCTCCTCCCGCCAAGAAGACGGCGAAGGCCCTGGCAAAGGCCCCGGCGAAGGCCGTCACCAAAACCGCCGCCAAGGCTCCCGCCCGTACGCGGAAGGCGGCGCCCCGTGCAACCAAGCCGGCGCAGCCCGAAACCCGGAACGCGGACCGCGGCGACGACGGCACGGAGAACTGAACGACATGGAAGCGGCGGGGGCAGGTGACGACATGGGGATGACCGAGCAGGGCGCACAGGCGGGCAGGACGACGCTGACCGCGGAGATCCGACGCGTCCTGTCCCGCGTCGACGCGCACGCGGCGCGCGCCGCGGCGGGGGCTCGGGGTGCCGCCGGGGCTGTCGCGGGCCCGGATGGGTCTGGCGCCGGGACTTTCGGCTCCCCGGGCGAGGCTGCCGCTGCCGCCGGTGGGTCCGCTGCCGAGGAGTCGGTGCGCGCGGCGCGCGCCGCGGCGGGGGCTCGGGGTGCCGCCGGGGCTGTCGCGGGCCCGGATGGGTCTGGCGCCGGGGCTTTCGCGTCCCCGGACGGGTCTGGCGCCGGGGCTTTTGCGCCCACGGGTGAGGCTGCCGGTGCCCCCGGTGGGTCCGTCGCCGAGGAGTCCGCGCGCCCCGCGGCCGGGGCTCGGGGTGCCGTCGGGGCTTCCGCGGGCCCGGACGGGTCCGGCGCCGGGGCTTTCGCGCCCACGGGCGGGGCTGCTGCCGAGGCGGTCGTGGTCCCCGGTGAGTCCGCCGCTCCGTCCGCCGATGCCGCCCTCGCCTCCCTCCCCGGCCCCGGAACCGCCCCCCTCGACGCCCTCGTCGCCTGCTTCAGCCTCACCTCCTTCGAGCGCGACCTCGTACTCCTCGCCGCCGCCCACGAGTTGGAGCCCACGGCCGCCGCCCGGTGTGCCGCGGCCTGCGGCGACCCGGAGCGGGCGTACCCGACCTTCTCCCTCGCCCTGGCCGCCCTCGCGGAGCCGCACTGGAGCGCGCTCACGCCGGTCGCGCCGCTGAGGCGGTGGCGGATCGTCGAGCTGGACGACGAGTCACGGCTGACGACGTCCCGGTTGCGGCTGGACGAGCGGATCCTGCACTTCCTGCTGGGCTCGCCCTATCTGGATGCCCGGCTGCACGGGCAGTTGCGCCGCACCCCGGTGCCGAAGACGCTGACACCGTCGTACGACCTGGCGGCCACCCGGCTCGCCGAGGGCTGGACGAACGCGACCGAGGCGCCGCTGGTCGAGATCACCGGCGGCGATCTGCGCAGCCGGGCCGACATCTCCGCGGCCGCGGCAGCCCGGGCGGGCCTTGGCCTGTATTCCATGAGCGCCGAGGACATCCCGTCCGACCCGGCCGAACGCGACCGGCTGGCCCGGCTGTGGCAGCGCGAGGCGATCCTGCTGCCCGCCGTGCTGCTCGTCGAGGCGGGCGAACTGGACCGCGACCAGCGGGCGGCGACGGAGTCGTTCCTGGCCGGGGCCGCCGTACCGGTGGTGGTGTCGAGCGAGGATCCGCTGCGCTCGGAGCGCTCGTACGGGGCCCGGGTGGCCGTTCCGCGGCTGGACGACGACGAGCAACTCGGCCTGTGGGCAGGCGCTTTCGAGGAGATCGGCCTGGGCGAGGGTGAACTCCGCTCTCTCGTCGCCCAGTTCCAGCTGCCCCCGCACGTCGTGCGGACCGCGGCCGCGGCCGTGCACCGTCGGCTGCCGCACGAGGACGAGCTGGACGCCGGTGAACTCGCCTGGCAGGCCGGGCTCGACGAGGCGCGGATCGGCATGGACGAACTCGGGCGGCGTATCGCGCCGCAGGCCGGCTGGGACGACCTGGTGCTGCACGAGCGGCAGACCAGCGTGCTGCGCGAGATCGTCGCGCATGTCCGTCAGCGGGCAACCGTCCACCAGGAGTGGGGATTCGCCGCCACCCTGCGCCGCGGGCTCGGCGTCACCGCGATGTTCGCGGGTGGCTCCGGCACCGGCAAGACCCTTGCCGCCGAGGTCATGGCGAAGGAACTCGGCCTCGACCTGTTCGTCATCGACCTCTCGCAGGTCGTCAGCAAGTACATCGGCGAGACCGAGAAGAACCTCCGCCGGGTCTTCGACGCCGCCGAACGCGGCGGCGCGCTGCTCCTGTTCGACGAAGCCGATGCCCTGTTCGGCAAGCGCAGCGAGGTCAAGGACAGCCACGACCGGTACGCCAACCTCGAGGTCAGCTATCTGCTGATGCGCATGGAGGCCTACCGGGGCCTGGCCATCCTCACCACCAACATGAAGAACGCCCTCGACACGGCCTTCCTGCGGCGCATCCGCTTCGTCGTCGACTTCCCCTTCCCCGCCGAGCACGAACGCGCCGAGATCTGGCGACGGGTGCTGCCGGCGCAGGCCCCGGTCAAGGACATCGACCCCGCGCTGCTCGCCCAGCTCACCGTCGCCGGCGGCTCGATCCGCAACATCGCCCTGTCCGGAGCCTTCCTCGCCGCCGAGGAGGGCGACCGGCTGCAGATGCGGCACATGCTCGCCGCCGCCCGCACCGAGTACCTGAAGCTGGAGCGCTCGCTGACGCCCACGGAGGTCCGCGGATGGGTGTGACGTCCTCGCGCGACTTCTCCCGGGACCCTTCGCGGGACCGGGAGCCCTCGGCGATCCGGATCGAGGTCGGCGAGCTGGTGCTCGACGGCTTCCGGGCCGACCCCGAACGCGTGTCGGCCGCGTTCGAGAGCGAGCTGACGCGCCTCGTACGGCAGCACGGTGTGCCGCTGGCCGCAGAAGGCCCCCTCGCCGTGGACGCGCTGTCCGGTCTGCCGCCGCTGCCCGCAGGGCTCTCCGCGCGGCGCCTGGGCCAGGAGCTGGCGCGTGCCGTGCACGAGGGACTGAGCGGGCACGGGGAGGTGAGCCGATGAGTTCCCAGACGCAGGACTCCCGTTCGGAACAGGCCGCCGAACAGCGGCGCCGCAAGCGCAAGGAGAAGGCCGCCAAGTCCCGTACGCCCGAGCCGAAGAACATCGTCAGCGGCGCCGGACAGCCCCTCGACCCCGGTCTCAGACGCGAGCTGGAGGAGCAGCTCGGGCACGACCTCGGCCGGGTACGGCTGCACACAGGCCGGGACGCCGGGCAGCTGACCGAGCTGCTGGGCGCGGACGCGGTCGCCGTTGGCCAGGACGTCTTCTTCCGCGAGGGTGCCTTCAAGCCCGGCACCGACGAGGGCCGCCGGCTGCTCACCCACGAACTCCAGCACACGGTGCAGAACCCGCACGGCCTCGGCGCCCTGCGGGCCGGCCGCGAGCTCGGCGCCGTGAGCCTGCCGCAGCAGGCCATCGAGCGGGAGGCGGAGCAGACCGCGCAGCAACTCGCGGGGCCCGAACCGGAGTCCGCGCCGCAGGTCGAGGAGGGACAGGCCACCCCCGGCTGGCTGCGCTACGCCACCGTCGACGCCGACCGGATGCGAGCCGAGGCCGTCGACCCGGCGACCCTCGTGGACCGCCTCGCGGGCAACGTACTGCGCTCCCTGCGCGGCGACCCCACCGACGCCTCCGGCCGCGTACGACTCCAACTGGCGCGAATGTCCGAGGAGTTGGAGGACGCTGTCGTCGAGCGGCTGGAGAACCGGCTGCTGACACCCGAGTACGACCGCCTGCTGGAGATCGCCGACCAGGCCCGCCCCGGCCCGGTCGAACTCCAGCCCACCGAGGCACCGTTGCCCGAGGTCGACCTCTTCGAGGAACTCGGCGTCGAGCGCGTCCAGTGGCAGAAGAAGCAGGAGTCCGAGCGCGGTTCGCGTGACAAGCGTGCCGCCGACGCCCGTGAGGAGCAGAAGGACGGCAGGGCCCGCGACGAGAAGAGCGGCAGCGACCGCAGCCGGGCCCGCGCGGACGCCGCCACCGAGGAGCAGGACGCCGCGCAGCGTACCGAGCAGGAGGACGAGCGCAACGCCTCCCGGCAGCAGGCCAAGGAGGAGGAACAGCAGAAGGACGAACAGGGCGCCGCCGACCGCAAGCGCACCGACCAGGCCGCCGACCGGCGCACCCAGGGACAGCAGCAGGGCGCCGAACAGGCCAAGGAGGAGCGCAAGGAACAGCGCGAACGCGAGGAGGCCGACCCGCAGCAGGCGAGTGCGCCCGGCGCCGACAAGCGCAAGCAGCGGGACGACCAGACGCAGCCGGGCGCCGGTTCCAGGAACGAGCAGCCGGACCCGAAGCAGAAGGCCCAGCCCGGACCCGTACGCCCCGAGAAGGTCGACGAACGCGCCGAACAGCCCGACTCCGCGCTGTCCGAGCACGGCCTCAACGAGAAGGACGAGGACGGCGGCGCCGAGGCCGAACCCCGCGAGGAGGAGCGGCCGCTCGGCCTCGAAGCGGGCGCCGACCAGGAGGTCGCGGGCGGCGAGGACGAGGGCGGCCGGGCGCCGGGCGCGGAGCAGGAGCCGGCGCTCAGGCCGGAGGACTACCTGCCCGAGGCCGACCTCGACCTGTCCGCCGTACCGACCGCGGACAAACTCGAACCGGGCGCCGCCGAGCCGTCGTTGCCCTCCTTCCCGGCCCCGCCGCCGACGAAGGCCGAGAAGACCGAGCAGGAGCGGGAGAAGCGGGACCAGGAGGAGGACGAGGACGGCGCCGGACCCGAGCCGAAGGCGCCCGGCCAGGACGAGGGCCCGGTCGAGGGCGAGGCCCCGCAGCCCGAGAACGGGCCCGCCGCGCAGGCCCAGGACCGCGGTACCAAGGACCTCCAGGAGACCGAGAAGCCCCTCGACCAGGAGGTCGGCCAGGACCCCGCGACCCAGGACAAGGAACGGCCCGAGCCCGAGGCCGAGAAGCCCGACCCGGAGCAGCAGCAGGAGAAGGAGCAGAACAAGGACCCGGAGTCCGGCGAGGGATCGCAGGCCGACGAGGACGAGAAACCGGACGCCGAGGACGCGGAGGCGGAGCGGAGCCAGCAGCGGGAGCGTACGGCTGCGGATTCCCGTACGGCCGCCGGGTCCCCGTCGGCCGCGGCGCCCACTGTGGTGAGCCCGGTGGCGGCGGCCGTGTCCAGGCCCGCGGGTGCGCAGACGCCCAAGACCCCCGTCGAGGACCGTGAACCCTCGCCCGCTGCCCGGCGCGGTGCCGAACCGCCGCGGTCCGAGCGCGAGGCGCCGGCGGCCAAGAGCAGGGTGCCCAAGGAGACCGGGCCCGGCGCCGCGCCGCGCGGTCCCGTGGGTGCCGCCGAGAAGACCGGTCCGACGACCGCAGCCGGACCCGGTGCCGCGCCCTCCGTCACGCAGGCGGCGGTGAGCCCGGCCGCCGAGCAGACCGACGGGCCCGGCCAGACCGCGGCGACGGATGCGCCCCGGCCCGAGGCGTCGCTGGAGAAGGACGGCGGCGGCTGCGCGCCCCCCGCACCCGCGCCCGAGAAGGACGAGGGCGGACAGGGCAGTTGTGGTGGCGGCGGCGAGGCCGCGCCCGAAGAGAAGCAGCAGGACCCGCCGGACGTCTCGGGGCAGGACCCCAAGGCCGCCGTACAGACCGTCAGCAAGCTGGCGCCGGACCAGGCGGCCGCCGCCATGCCCGGGGTCGACAAGGCCGCGGACAAGAAGATCGGCGAGGAGCAGAAGCGGCTCGATGCGGCCCCGCCGACACGGGAACGGCCTTCGGGGGCGCCGCAGACGCGTTCGGCGCCGCCCGAGGCGGCCCCCGAAGCGGCCCAGGTCACCGGCAAGGTGGAGCGGATCGGCCCGGAGGACCAGGGCGACAAGCAGAAGGCCAAGGGCGGCGACAAGGCCGACGGGAAGCAGCCCGCTGCGGACGTGCCTCCGCCGCCGCCTCCTGCCGTGCCCGACAAGGGACTGAGCGAGGCCGAGGCGAAGAGCGTCGAGGCCGCGGCCGATGCGGTCCCGACCACCGACCCCGCACTCGAGAACAAGACGGTCGGCCCTGCGCCCAAGATCCGCCTTGAGGGCGCCAGCGACCCGACCCGCACCGACGACCAGGCCAAGGCGCTCAAGGACAAGCAGTCCGACCTGCAGTCGACGGGCCGCGAGGACGCGGCCAAGCCACTCGGCGAGGACCAGATCTTCCCGAACGCGCCCCGCGAACAGCTCCGCGGCAAGGCCTCCGGCGGCGCGGGCGGCGGGAAGGCGGGCGGCCTGGAGGCCACGCCCGCGCCGAAGGCAGGCGTCGGCGCCGTCGCCAAGCAGGAGAAGGGCACCGAGATCACCGGTGCGGCGGGCAAGGCGCAGGGCGACCTGGCCGCGAAGGACAAGGAACACCAGCAGAGCGAGCAGCAGGCCAAGCAGGACAAGCAGGCCGAGATCGACCGCGAGGTCGATCAGAACACGCAGCAGCAGACGGCCGAACGCGGCCGGGTCGCCCGGGAGACGCAGAAGCAACGGCAGGACTGGCGGGCGGAGCAGGACAAGAAGATCGAGGACGCGGACAAGCAGTCCGACGACGAACACGGCAAGAAGAACAAGGAGATCGTCAAGGCACGCGACGACAAGGACAAGGAGGTCGGCGAGCGCAAGGACAAGGACAACGCGCAGATCGACACCGAGCGCGAGAACGCCGAGAAGGAGGCCCAGAAGAAGAAAGAGGAGAAGAAACCCTCCGGAGGCCTCCTCGGCTGGATCGCCGACAAGGTCGCCGACTTCTTCAAGGGCCTGCTCGCCGCCGTCACCGCGGTCTTCGACGCCGCCCGTAAGGCCGTCAACGGGATCATCGACAAGTTCAAGGAGTGGGCCAACCAGGCCATCGACTTCGTACGGGACTTGGCGATCAAGGCGATCAACGCGCTCGCGGACGTCCTGATCGCAATCGGCGACACGCTGCTGGCGGCCTTTCCGGAACTCCGGGACAAGTTCCGCAAGGCGATCGAGGGCTTGCGGGACGCGGCGATAGCAACGGTCAACAAGCTGGCGGACGGCCTGAAGAAGGCGGTCAACAGCCTGCTGGACGCCCTTGCCGCCGGCCTGAACAAGCTCCTGGACGTGCTCGAAGCCGGGGTCAAGGCGGTGATCAAGGCCTATCAGGCGATCATCGTGGGTGCGATCAAGTTCGCGCAGGCGGCGATCGAAGCGCTCGGAAAGTTCGCGGCGCTGGTGGCGGACATCGCGCCGGACCCGGGCGGCTGGATCTCCAAGGCGGGCAGCGCGGCGAAAACCGGCATCACGGACCACCTCTGGGGTGCCATCAAGGTGGCGGTCAAGGGCTGGTTCGACACGAAGGTCGAGGGCATCCTAGGCCTGGGCAAGGCCGTCATCGACGTCCTGGTCAAGGGCTGTGTGTCGATCAAACAGATCGGCAAGATGGCGTGGGACGCGATCATCGCGTCGCTCCCGATGATGATCGCGACGCTCGTCATCGAAAAGGTCGTCTCGATGATCGTCCCGGCGGCGGGCGCGATCCTCACCATCATCCAGGGCCTGATGGCGGCATGGTCGACGGTCAGCTCGATCCTGTCGGCGTTCGGGAAGTTCTGGGCGTACCTGAAGGCGGTCAAGGCGGGCCCGGCGGCATGTCTGTTCGCGGAGGCGGTCGCCGCGGGTGTCGTCGCGCTGCTGGACTTCATCACCAATTTCCTTTTGCAGAAGCTGTCTTCGGCGACGAAGGGCGTAGGTAAACGCCTCAAGGGCATGGCCCAGAAGATCATGGACGGCCTGAAGAAGGTCGGGGGCGGCGCGAAGAAGGCGGCGGGGTCGGCGGTCAACTCGGCGCGGGGGGCGATGCGGAAGGCCAAGCAGGCGTTGTCCAAGCCCGGCACCGAGGCGAAGCCGAAGGGCAGGCCTTCGCCGGAACCGAAATCACCGGTCAAGTCGAAGGATTCGGCCACGCCGAAGAGACCCACGAAGGCGGACGAGGCCGCCGACAGGCCAGACAGGGAGCAGAGGCCGGACCAGGACCGGAACCCCGAATCCGTGAAGGACAGATTGTCCGACAAGGACCGGACGCCCGGCGAGGACAAGGCGTCAGGCAAGGACAAGGCGCCCGACAGGGACCGGACGCCGGAGAGGGACCGGAGCCGGGAAAGCGACCAGGCTCCCGCCAGGGACAAGACCTCCGATGTCACCCCGAAAAAGAAGCAGAAGGAGATCGAGGGACCGAAGCCGACCAAGCCCAAGAAGCCCAAGTCCCCCTCCGGAAAATCGCTTGCGAAGGCCAAGGGCGCGGTCAGGTCGGCCTTGAAGAAGGTTGGCAACGCGGCCAGGGCACTCGGCAGGAAGCTGAAGAAGTCCAAGGTCGGAAAAGCACTCAAGAACGGTGCTTCGAAACTGCGGAACTTCTTCAGGAAGAAGAAGGAAAGGCTGCGCGAGGACAAGAGTCGTCGGCACGAGCAGAAGCGGCACAACCAGGACCGGCGGCGCAAGCAGGAGAAGTCCAAGGAGTCGAAGGAGGCACGTCTCCAGAAGATACTCGCGCGCCTGCGACCCCAGTTGCGGCGGCTCTTCGACCGAGGCGTGTTCCGTTCGCTGATGCCGGCGGCATTGATGGGAATGCGCCGCTGGTATCGGCTCACCGGCCTCGATCTGCGCGGGTCCGAAACGGTGGACGTCATGGCCCGGCTCAACCCGGAGGGGAATGCGGGACGGGCGCAAGAGGTCACCGTGGTTCCGCTCGAGCAGGGCGACCCGGGGCGCACCGGTGGCGATCAGGCGCGGCGGCCGGACCAGGCGCAGAACTCCGGCCGGACAGAGGACCAGAACCAGACAGGGAATGCCGGCCAGACGCAGAATGCCGGTCAGCCAACCGTGAAGCTTCCGCCCGAACTCGAGGCTCTGATCGATCTCGCCCCCACGGCTGCGGGACCGAACGCGCCCATCCAGGTGGGCGAGTCGATCCAGTACAAGGAGGACCGCCCCGGCAAGGGAGGGCGCGGCGTGGTCGGCGACAAGATGACGCCCGATCACATTCCCTCGAACAAAGCGCTCCAGATCGCCGAGCAGAACAGGCGGTTCGCCGCGGAGGAGGCACGGCTGCGCCGCCCGCTGCGGGAGCGTGAGAAGAAGAAGCTTCTGCTCACCAAGGCGGAGATCGATCAAATCAACGACGAAGGCTGGGCGATCTTCATCTCGGACGCATTCCACAAGGAGCACAGCCGAACGTACGGCGGCCGACAGTCGGGGCGTGACGACCCAGCCGAGGAAAAGCGCAAGGAGCAGGACGCAAAGGATCTCAACGAGGCCGTGCGAAGGGACTTCCAGGCTCATTTGCAGGCATTCGATCCGAATGCGCCGGAGTCTGATCCCAAACGCCTGACCAAGGCGATAGTGGCTCGCTATGTCAAGCACTACGAGAACCTGGTCCCCGGAGTGATCAACTACTCTGTGGGGATCAACGAGCTGCTGCTGCAGTATCTGAGAAAGGCGAATGACCGATGAACCTCGAACTCGTTTCCCGGGAACTCGTCGACGACGACTCCATCCCGGTCTCCGAGATCACCGACCGTATCGCCTCCTGGCTGCAGGACCAGCCGGACCGGGGCGTTGGCGAGGCGGTGGACTGCCTGCTGGCCACGCAGGACGAGCGAGTCGCGGAATTCGCCGCCCAGTACCTGGCCCTGCTCCCCGGACTCCACACGCAGAAGACCCGCGTCACCGAACGCCTGCGTATCGACGAGGACTTGGTGCCCGTGGCCGGACGGCTGGTTCCCTGGCTGCCGACGCAGCTCCTCGAAGGGATGGTGCGGAACTACGTCGAAGGGGACGACCCGGACGCGCCGCTGGTCGATGTCGTCTACGAGGTGGGGCTGTACCACCCCGGTTTGCTGCGGCCCCACTTGAGCCGGATCGAGGACCCCGACATCCGGCTCGCGATGATGTCGGGAGCGCCGGACGCGTATGTACCCGCATTTGTGGAGAGGTGGCGTCAGGAGGGCAAGATCGGTGCGCTGGACCTCCTTGCCCGTATGCGCACCGAAGCGGCGGCACGCGCCCTGCTCGACCTGCGTGACGAACTCTCCGACTCCGCCCAGTGGGAGACCTTCGTCGAGATGGCCGGCAGGCTACCCGATTCGGCGGAGCGGTCCGGATACCGGCCCGCGTTCCTCGGATCGATCGCGGACCGGGGAGAGAGCCCGCATGTCATGGGCGGGGTTCAGCCGGGCGAGGTCCCGCTCTGTCCCCTCTGCGGTCGGGCCACCGCACGAGTCCTCACGCTCAGCGCGGCCGATCTGCCGTTCTCCTTGGGAGGCGGCGATCCCGTCTTCTTCTGGTTCACCTGCCGCTGCTACGTAGTGGACTCGGTAGCCGTGAAGATCACCCCGGACGGCCTCCAGGTCTTCGAGGGACCGCGAGGAGCCGCGGAAGCCGACGCGCAAGTGGTACCCGGAGAACGGTCCCTGGTTCTCGAACCGCATCCCAACCAGCTCGGGATCAGCCTCGACGCCACCGGTGGCAACGCCCGCCACCAGGTTGGAGGGCTGCCCAGGTGGATCACTCCGGCACCGCACCCCCGTTGTCCCGAATGCGCTTCCGTCATGCGCTTCGTGGCTTCGATCGACAGCGGTCCGACCCCGTTCGGACGCCTGAACCTCGACGGCACGCTCTACGGCTTCTGGTGCGACCCCTGCCATGTGTCGAGCGTCCTGCACCAGGCCTAGACATCCGACTTCGCAGAGGGCGAGGAGCCGTCATGACCCGCTACGCAGACATCCCCAAACCCATCCGCTCCGGAATAGTCGTCGTCAACCCCGACACCGGCACCCCCCAGCGGATCATCGTGCTGCAGTTCAACCCCGACACCCTGGAGCGCAGCATCGCCCCCCAGTCCGCCGGTGACAGTGGTGACGGTGGCAGTGGTGGGAAGGGAAGTGGGGACCGGAACGAGGCGCTTCGGCTCAAGGGTCCTGCCGAGGAGACCTGGAAGTTCACCGCCGAGATCGATGCCACCGATCAGTTGGAGATCGCGGCTCCCGACGGGATTCACCCCCAACTGGCCACCCTTGAAATGCTCGTGCAGCCGACGACCGCCCAACTGCGCGCCGCCAGCCGGCTCGCGCAGAACGGGACCATCGAGATCAGCCCGATCGAGATGCCGCTGACGCTGTTCACGTGGGGGAGCAAGCGGGTCATGCCCGTGCGGCTCACCGAGCTGTCCGTCAACGAGTCCGCCTTCGACGTGAATCTGAATCCGATCCGGGCCTCGCTGAGCATCGGCATGAAGATCCTCACGGTCAGTGATCTGCCCGCCGGGCACCGCGGTGCCGATCTGTACATGGCCCACCTCGCGCAGAAGGAACGGCTCGCCGCGGCCGCGCGCGGCGGGAGTCTCGGGGCCCTCGGGCTGCCGGGTGCCGACGTACTGAGTGGAAGGGGCTGAGCCCGACCTCATGGCTGACATCGAGTCCTACGAGAGTGCCCTCGGTTCCATACCGGGTGCCCACCCCTACCCCCGGACCAGCCGGTACCACGACGCCGAGATCGGCATCCACCGCCAGGACGACGGCACCGAAGTCCGTTACGCCAAGCGCCGGTTGCTGCCCCCGCTCGACGCCCAGGAGACCCAGGAACACGTCGTCGGCGCCGGTGAGCGGCCCGATCTGCTCGCCCAGCGCTCCTTCGGCGACCCCGGTCAGTGGTGGCGGATCGCCGACGCCAACCCCGTACTCGATCCACGGGAGTTGACGGACGAGGCCGGACGGGTCATCGACATCCCTGAGCCAGGAGGACACCGGCGTGTCTGAACAGCCCGTGCTGCGGGGGCCCGTCCACATCACGCTCCTCATGGGGCCGAAGCTCGTGAAGCCCGTGCCGGCCGAGGTGACCGAGGCGCTGCTGTCCGCGCAGATCACCGCCACCGCGGGGGAGAGGAGCGGCTTCCAGCTCGCTTTCGACCTCACCAAGACCGGGATCATCAACCAGCGGCTGCTGCCCGAGGGCTTCTTCGATCCGAAGACGCGGATCATCGTCACCGTCAGCGTCCGAGGTACCACCGACGTGCTCTTCGACGGGCTCGTCGTGCGCCAGGAGGTCGGTGCGAGCAACCAGCCCGGGCACTCCACCCTCACCCTCACCGGCGAGGACCTGACCCTGCTGATGGACCTCGAGGAGCGCACCGCCCGGTATCCCAACCTGCCGCCCTCCGAGCGGGTGCTGAGCATCCTTCGCCGGTACTCCGACTACGGCATCCGGCCCGACGTCTACGCCGAGAAGATCGCCCAGCCCCCGCACCAGGACCTGCGCGTCCACTACCAGACCGGTACCGACCTCCAGTACGTCACAGACCTCGCCCGCGCCAACGGCTACACCTTCTATCTGGAGCCCGGGCCCAACCCCGGCCAGTCCTCCGCCCGTTGGGGGCCGGAAATCCGCCTCGGCATCCGTCAGCACGCCCTCAACGTCAACATGGACGCCAATACGACCGTCGATCAGCTGACGTTTGCGTATGACGGGACTGCGCGAGAAGAGCCGCAGGCCCGTTGGCAGGATCCGGGGACCCGCGTGTCCACCCTCCTTCCCCAGCCGCCGATCAGTCCGCTGCGTCCGCCCCTCGGGCGCCGGCCCACCCCGGCCCTCAAGCGCAAGACCCTCTCCGGCACCGCCAAGCAGCAGCGCGAGCAGGCCGAGGCCGAGCTGCTCGCCCGGGCCGCCGTCTCCGCCGACGTCGTCTCCGGGTCGGGGTCGCTCGACGTCAACCGGCGCGGCTACATCCTGCAGCCCCGCCAGCTGGTCGGCGTGCGCGGCTCGGGACGGGCGTACGACGGCGACTACTACGTCAAGTCCGTCACGCACAACCTGCGCCCGGGGTCCTTCCAGCAGAACTTCACCCTCTCCAGGGAGGGCCTGGAAGCCCGCGACGACCGCGTCCAGCCGTAACACCTCATCACTCAGGAGCAGTTCAGCATGGCGGCAGCAGCCAACAACCGCTACCTCGGCAAGTTCCGCGGCCGGGTCGTCGACAACAACGACCCGCTGCGGATCGGCCGTATCACCGTCGAGGTCCCGGACGTGCTCGGCGACGAGCCGTCCACCTGGGCGCTGCCCTGCCTTCCGTTCACCGGGCCGGAGTCCGGGCAGTTCGTGGTGCCGCCGCCGGGGTCCGGTGTGTGGGTGGAGTTCGAGCAGGGGGATCCCAGCTTCCCGGTGTGGACCGGGTGCTGGTACGGGACTGCCGAGGAACTGCCGCCCGACGCGCGGCGCGCGCTGCAGGCGAACTCGCCCAGCAAACCGGTCGTCGTGCAGACACCGGGCGCGCACAAGATCGTCATGAACGACATCGCAGGGGCCGAGCAGGGGATTCTGCTGCAGGCCCAGGGCGGTGCCTACATCCGCATCACCAAGGAAACCGTGGTCATCGCCAACGGCGCAGGCGCCGAGATCCTGCTGCAAGGCGATCACGTGACCATCAACCAGGGCCAGTTGACCGTTCAGTCGAAGCGCTAGCAACAACGGGGGAGAAGAGAAGTTGTCCGGGAGTCTGCTCGACGCGAGCGCCGTGATCGGCTGCCCGCACGGCGGCCGCGTCACCGCCGCCACCACACCTTCCGGCGGCGTACGCATCGGGGGCGCCGCCGTCGCCACGGGCGCGCACAGCTACGTCGTCACCGGCTGCCCGCACACCGTCGCCCGGGCGCCCTCGCCTTGCGTGTCGGTCCGCTGGACCGCCGACGGCAGCGGCGTCACCGTCGACGGCGCGCCCGTGCTGCTCGACACCTCCGCAGCCCAGTGCTTCAGCGCGGCCTTCGTGCCGCAGGGACCGCCCGTGGTCCAGGCCGCACAGCGAAAGGTCACCGTCCGATGAGCCGCGTCACACGCCAACACCCGCGCACCGACCTCGCGTTCCCCTTCCGGGCCGACCGCCGCGGCCGCACCGCGCACGCAGGCCACGCCGCGCATGTCCACGACCTGATCGAGCAGCTGCTGTTCACCAGCCCGGGGGAGCGTGTCATGCGCCCCGACTTCGGCTGCGGCCTCCTCGACCTGGTGTTCGCGCCCAACAGCCCCGAGCTGGTCAGCACCCTCGAACTCTCCGTGCAGGCCTCGCTCCAGCGCTGGCTCGGCGACCTCATCGACGTCGTGGCGCTGGACGTCGTCAGCGACGAGAACGTCGTACGGGTCTATCTGTCGTACGTCCTGCGGGCCACCGGCGCCCGGACCGACGACGTCTTCGAAGGGAGGGCGGCATGAGCACGGGCACGACCACCTCCCGCCGCGCCAAGGTAAGAGCCGCTCAGCTCAACGGAGTCGACGCGGTGGAGGTCAGTGACGACGGGCTGCTGCTCACCGTCACCTTCCTCGGCAAGGCCCCGCACGGCCTCGGCCCCGAGAACGTCCGGATCGACGGCGGTCGCCGCATCACCGGTATCACCGCCGTCGATGTGAGTGTCGAGCGCGAGGAGGATCCCGAGCTCGACGACCGGCTCTACGTCACCCTCGACCGGGCCGGCGACACCTCGCGGTACGTGTTCGCGCTCGTCGAGACCGACCCGTACGGGCGCCCGGGAACGGAGCCCTTCCGGGGCTTCGACCAGCGCTACCACCGCGCCTCCTTCTCCTTCCGGCCCGACTGCCCGACCCCCTTCGACTGCAAGGACGAGGACCCGGAGCCGGACGGCTTCCCCGCCGCGCCCGTCGTCGACTACACCGCCCGCGACTACGACACCATCCGCAAGCTGCTCCTGGACCGGCTCGCGCTCACCACCCCCGACTGGGTCGAGCGCAACCCCGCCGACCTGGGCGTCACGCTCGTCGAGCTGCTCGCCCACACCGGTGACCAGATCAGCTACCAGCAGGACGCGGTGGCCACCGAGGCCTATCTCGACACCGCGCGCCGCCGGGTCTCCGTACGGCGGCACGTCCGGCTCATCGACTACGCGATGCACGACGGCTGCACAGCGCGGGCGTACGTCACCGTGGAGACCGCCGGCGACACCACGCTCGCGCCGGGCACCTTCCGCTTCGCCTCCGTCGACGTCCGCACCCTCGACCCCCACGACCGGCCCGAACCGGGCACGGTGATCGACGAGAACGACCTCGGCGACCTGGACGAGCGCGGTTCGGTCGAGGTCTTCGAACCGGTCGTCGCCGCCGACCCGCTGGAGTTGCGCACAGCCCACAACGCGATCCGGCTGTGGACATGGGGCGGCGAGGTGTGCACCCTGCCGAAGGGCGCGACCTCCGCCACCCTGCGCGACGAGTGGGACGACCCCGAGACCTGTCGCGACCGCCGACTCGCCCTCCGCCCAGGTGACTTGCTGGTCCTGGAGGAGGTCAAGGGCCCGCGCACCGGCACCCCCGGCGACCAGGACCCGAGCCACCGGCAGGCCGTGCGCCTCACCTCCGTCACCCCGGGCATCGACCGCATCGAGGACCAGCCGGTCCTGGAGGTCACCTGGGCCGCCGAGGACGCCCTGCGCTTCCCGTTCTGCCTCACCACCCGCGGCGGCCGTGACTGCCTGCCCGTCGAGGACGTGACCCTGGCCCGCGGCAACGTCGTCCTCGTCGACCACGGCCGCACCCTCACCGGACTCCCGCAGACGGCCACCGTGCCACCCGAGCCGGCCGTCGTCGCCCCCTGCGCCCCGCCCGCCTTCGGCTGCTACGACCGCGAGGAGGGCAACGCCACTGCTCGGCTGATCAACTCCCTCACCGACAAGACGGAGAGCGCCAAGGCCCTCGTACCCGACGACGTCCGCGAGCTGTTCGAGGTGGTCGGCGAGGCGGCGACCGTACGCGCCGGGATCGGGCTGGAGCGTGCCGGGCAGCGGCACGAGCGTGTGGTTCCCGGCACGGCGTACGCCCAGGCGGCCGCCCTGCGCACCCTGCTCGCGCAGTCCGTCTACCCGGGCATCGCGCCGCGCCTCCGGCCCGTCCTCGGGCGTACGCCCGTCGTGCAGGTGGTGGCCTTCCCGGACGCGCAGGCCGTGGCCGCCGGGCAGGCCGCACGGATCGCCGCGATCCCGGCAGCCGTCCGGCAGCGGCTCGTCGAGCTGTGGCGCAGCGCCCGCGACCGCGACGGACTCGCCGAGGAGGAGATCGACGAACTCACCGTCATCTACGGGCTCAAGGTCATCGAGCGGTTCGAACTCCGTACGCATCCCGTCCGCGCTCTGCGTGAACTCCTGCACAGGAACGACGAGTTGCTCGACGGGAAGCTGCGGCGCGTGGCCGTCCTCGCGTCCCGGGCCCGTGCGGGCACCGTCCTCGACGGGCACATCGCCTGGGAGATCGCACACAGCTGGGGCCCGGCGTACGCAGCCGGACTGCACCCCGACGAGCCGGTGCTGCGCGGCTCCGCGACCGCCGCGCTCGCCCATGACCCGCGCCGCGCCCTGCCCGCCGTACGCGTCGAGGACGGCGACCTGACTTGGCTGCCCCGCCGCGACCTGCTGCACAGCGGTCCCCGCGACCGGCACTTCGTCGGCGAGCTGGAGGATGACGGCCGTCTCGCCCTGCGCTTCGGCGACGGGCGGCACGGCGCGAAGCCGAAGCCGGGCGCCCGCCTCGCCCTGCACTACCGGCTCGGCGGCGGCCTCGCCGGCAACGTCGGCGCGGAGGCCATCAACCACCTGGTCATCCAGAGCGACTGCGCACAGCCGCCGGCCGCCGTCGTCCGCAACCCGCTGCCCGCCATCGGCGGCGTCGAGCCCGAACCGGTCGAGCAGGCCCGGCAGTTGGCCCCGCTCGACCTGCGCCGCACCCGACTGCGCGCGGTCACCGCCGAGGACTACGCGGCCCTCGCCGCCCAGCTCCCCGGCGTGCAGCGCGCCGCCGCCGACATCCGCTGGACCGGCAGCGTCCAGGAGGCCCACATCGCGATCGACGCGTACGGCAGCGCCGACCCGTCGGCCGAGCTGCTCGCGCAGGTCGAACAGTCCCTGGAGGCGTACCGGCGCATCGGCCACGACCTCGTGGTCGGCCCCGCCCGCCTGGTACCGCTGGACATCGCGCTCACCGTGTGCGCCAAACCCGGCCACCAGCACGGGCAGATCCTCGCCGAGCTGTACCGCGTGCTCGGCAGCGGCCGTCTCGCTGACGGGCGGCTCGGGTTCTTCCACCCGGACGCGCTGACCTTCGGCGAACCCGTGCGGCTCAGCCGACTGGTCGCCGTCGCCGCGGCCGTACCGGGCGTCGAGAGCGTCCAGGTCACCCGGCTGCGGCGGCTGTTCGAACAGGACCGAGGAGAGAGGGAGGACGGCGTGCTGCGGCTCGGCCCGCTGGAGATCGCCACCTGCGACAACGACCCGGACCGGCCGGAGAACGGCCTGCTGGCGATATCCCTGGGAGGTGCGGCCCGATGACCGCCACCGATGAGTGCACCTGTGGCTGCGGCGGCCACGACGAGCGCCTTGCGCCCGCCCCGCTGCACAACCCGCCCGGGCGCACCGCCCTCGACTACCGCGTCGGCGAGTACGGCTCGTTCCTGGCCGCCCTGCTCGACCGGCTCGCCTCCCCGGCCTACCCGGCCCTGGAGGGGCTCACGGTCCGCACCCCGGACGACCCCGCGATCGGGCTTCTCGACGCCGCCGCCGTCCTCGGTGACCTGCTCACCTTCCACTCGGAGCGGATCGCCGACGAGGCGTATGTCCGTACGGCGAACGAGCACCGGTCGCTGGTGCTGCTGGGGCGGCTGGTCGGACACCGGCCGCGGCCCGGTGTCGCCGCCGCGACCCATCTCGCGTACACGCTTGAGCGCGATCCGCGTGCGGAGACACTGCCCGTCGTGATCCCGCGCGGGGCGCGCGCCCACAGCGTGCCCGCGTCCGCGGACGAGGAGTCGCTGACGTTCGAGACCAGCCGGGACCTCAGCGCCCGCTGGGACTTCAACGAGCTGGCGGTGCGGAGGCGCCGGCCGTCGTTGCTGACGCCCGACGATCTTGAGCGGCGCTCCGAGCTCTTTGTCGAGGGCACTGCGAACGCTCTGCAGACCGGTGATCAGTTGCTTTTCGTCTTCGGTGAGCAGGCCGGTGGGGAGCGGAAGTTGCTGCCGGTCGCCGGCGTGCGGGTTGACCGGGACGAGGACGTCACGGCGCTCACTTTGCCGAAGTCCGCGCCGCCCACGCTCAAGGAGCTGGTCGACGAGGTGCGGCGGTGGACCGCCGAGCCCTCCGCTCCCGGGGAGCCCGGTGATGAGCCGCCGACTCCCGAAGTGCCGAATCCTCGGCCTGTCAGCCGCCTCATCGAGGACTTCGAGGATCAGGTCCTCGCGCCGTTGCGGGCGGCTTTGGACGGGGTCAAAACCCCGGAGAGCCTCGCTGCGGTTCTCGCGGAGCCCGTCGCACGGCTCGGTGAGGCGCAGGTGTTGGCCGAGCCGTGGGAGGAGGTTTCGGCATGGTTCGAGCAGTTGCAGGCCGTGTTGGCCGAACTTGCTGAGCGGGCGCTGGAGTTGGCTCCTGCGCAGAGCGCCGAAGGGGGTGCCGAGAAGGGTTTTCGGGCGTCTGCGGCGCCGTTGGGGCTGGTCGCGCCCACGCGGCGGAAGCCGCACGTTCAACACAGCCCCGAGCCCCTGAAAGAAACTTCGCGCGCCGCCGCCTTTCATACCCTGGCGGCTGTCCTGCCCGCTCTGCGGGCGCAGGCCACCGCCTCGCCCACCGGACCCGGCGCCCAGCTCCCCGGCACGGACACCGCCCGCCTCCTCCGCGCCCTCAATCCCGGACTCGGCAGCCTCTACCCGGCCTGGCGTAGAGCTGCTGCCCCTGGATCTGCCCAGCTTCTGCGGGCGTTGCTGGCGATGCGCGTCACCGCAGCCCCCTTCGGTTCCACCGCCCCACTCAAGCCCGTTCAGGACGACCAGGGGCGGGTCATCCGGAGTGCCGACTGGCCGCTCACGGGGGCGGTGCTGACCGGGATGCGGATCGTCTACGACACCGCGGGCAAGGCACCGGTCCGGGCGGAGTTCCAGTATGTCGAGGGGAACAGCTCCGATCAGCGGGCCGTGACGCTGCCGCTCGCTCAGCAGGTCAACTTCGGGCTCGGTCCCGGGCACGTCGACCTCTCCAGCGGCTCCGGCCAGGAGCCCGCCGTCAGCATCCACCTCCGCGACGGTCTCCCCGAGCGCACCTTGACGGTGTCCCGGCCGGGTGAGGACGGCCTGGTCCACGTCGGTGTCAGAAACGGGACGGCGCAGGACGTTCCCCTGCGGCCCGGCATCCCCGTCCAGTTCACCCACGGTGAGTACGAGGTGAGCCTGCGGTACACGGTGGGCAGCACCGAGCCGAACGTCGAGGTCGTCATCGCCAGCAAGCCGGCGCCCGTCAACCGCCGTGTGCTGCAGCTCGACAGCGTGCACACGAGCATCACCGTCGGCAGCTGGGTTGCCATCCGGCGTCCGGCCAAGGGTGCTCAGGACGGCATTCCCGGGGACGCCAAGCTCGCCTTCGTCACCACCCAGGTCGTGGCGGCGCGTACGGCCGCGTACTCCAACTACGGCATCACCGGCCGCGGCACCGAACTCACCCTCGCCGACCCGTGGCTGGACGAGTTCGACGTGCTGCTGTCGCACATCCGCGACACCACTGCGTACGCCGGGGGCGAGCCGCTGCGCCTGGCGGACGAGCCGCTCGGCGAGGACGTGCACGGCAACGAGATCGAGCTCGCCGAGCTCTACGACGGACTGCGTCCCGGGCGTCTGCTCGTCGTCACCGGTGAGCGCAGAGACATTCCCGGGACGACCGGGGTGACCGCCACCGAGGTCGTCACGATCGCCGCCGCCGATCCGGCCGTGGACCCGCAGCTGCCCGGCGACCGCGTCCACACCCGTCTGACCCTGACCACCCACCTCGCCCACCGCTACCGCCGTGAGACGGTCCGCATCCTGGGCAACGTGGTCGAGGCCACCCATGGTGAGAGCCGGGAGGAGGCCATCGGCAGCGGTGACTCGGACCGGGTCAACCAGACGTTCGCGCTCTGGCAGTCCCCGCTGACCTGGCTCGCCGACGACAATCCCCTCGGCGCCACTCCGGTGCTGGAGATCCGGGTGGACGGGGTGCTCTGGCACGAGGTGGACAGCCTCGCCGGACGCGGCCCGCGCGACCGCGTCTACATCACGGGCACCGCCTCCGACGGCCGTACGACGGTCACCTTCGGCGACGGCGTGCACGGTGCCCGCCTGCCCAGCGGCCACGAGAACGTCCACGCCCGCTACCGCTTCGGCACCGGCAAGGCGGCGAACGTCCCGGCGGACCGGATCACCCAGCCCCTCACCCGCCCGCTCGGCGTCACCGCGGTCACCAACCCCCGCCCGGCCACGGGCGGAGCGGACGCCGACGGCCCGGGCCTGACCCGCCGTACGATCCCCCTCGCCGTCTCCGCCCTCGACCGGCTCGTCTCCCCGGCCGACTACGAGGACTTCGCCCGCTCCCGGGCCGGCATCGGCCGGGCCGCCGCGCGCGAACTCTTCGACGGGCGGCGGCGCGTGCTGCACGTGACCGTCGCGGGTACGGACGACGTGCCGCTCGACGGCGACTCGGACACCCTGCGCGCCCTGCGCGGAGCGCTCACCGAGTACGGCGACGGCAACCTCACCGTTCGCGTGGACTTGCGCGAACTGGTGCTCCTGCTCGTCGCGGCCAAGGTGAAGGTGGCCCCGGACTACGCGTGGGAGTACGTCGAGCCCCGGCTGCGGGCGGCACTGTTGCGTCGACTCGGTTACGAGGGCCGGGAGTTGGGGCAGCCCGCCCGGCTCTCCGACCTCCTTGCCACGGCCCACACCGTGCCCGGCGTCGACTATGTGGATGTCGACGTCTTCACCGGCGTCCCCGCCTCCATCACCCCCAAGGAACTCGCCGCGCTGCTCAAGGACCCCGGTGCACCCCGTTCGAGCGTGCCCGCGCACCCGGCGTCGTACGACGAGAAGATCCACACCGTCCGTGACACGCATGGCGAGACCCTGTCGTCCGTCTGCCACCACTACGGCATCCCGCTCGCCGAACTCCTGCGGCTCAACCCCGACATCACCGACACACAGCGCCTGGGCAAGGGCCGGTCGGTGTACGTCTTCCGCGGCATCCGCCCGGCCCAGCTGGCCCTGTTGTCCCCGCGGGCCGCGGACACCCTCATCCTCACGGAGGTCAAGTGATGGCTGCGAACTCGACGGATGTCCAGTTCGACACGGTCGCCCCGGCGACGTCCCGGGAACCCGACGGTCTCGCTGCCCTGCTGCCCCGCTGGCACCTCCTGCGCGACGCCGAGGAGGGCGAGCCGCTGCGCGCCCTCCTCGCGGTGATCGCCGAGCAGCTCGACCGGGTCCGCGACGGCGTGGAACAGGGCTACGAGGACCTGTTCGTGGAGACGGCGGCGCCCTGGGTGCTGCCCTACCTCGGCGATCTCGTCGGTTACCGCACCCTGCCGGGCTACGAGCGCGTGCTCACCACCGGTCTGCACGAGGGCGGGCGTGCCGCGCTCGCGGAGGCGATCGCGCCGCGCGCGGACGTGGCGGCCACGGTCGCCAACCGGCGCCGCAAGGGCACACTGCACCTGCTGGAGGAGATCTCCGAGCAGGTCGCCGGCTATCCCGCCCGCGCCGTCGAGCTGTCGCGGCTCGTCGCCCACCATCAGTCGGTGAAGCTGTACCGGGACACCGGCCGCGGGCGCCTCCTTGACCTCCGGGACGGCTCGGCCCTCGCACTCCAGGGCGGTCCCTTCGACACCGCGGCCCGCACGGTCGACGTCCGCCGCGCCAACTCCGCGCGCAGGCAAGGTGGTTGGACTCCGGCCGGAGTCGCCCTCTTCGTCTGGCGGCTCAAGGCGTACCCGCTGACGTCCTCCCCGGCGTACTGCATCGACCGCGCCCGCAGCCTGTACACCTTCTCGATCCTGGGCAACGACAGCCCCCTGGTCACCAAACCGGTCCCGGAGCCGTCTCCCACGCACATCGCCACGGTCGACAACGTCCCGGCGTTCATCACCCGCCGTCTGCTCCACGACCGCCTGCTGGACTACTACGGCCCCGGCAAGAGCTTCGTCATCCGGCGCGATGGCGAGGACAAGCCCGTACCGCCGTCCGACATCGTGGTCGCGGACCTGTCCGACTGGCGTTACCGGCCGAAGCGCGGGCAGATCGCCGTCGACCCGGAGCTCGGGCGGATCGCGTTCGGGTCGCGGTCGGCGCCCCGGCAGGGCGTGTGGGTGGACTACCACTACGCGTACGGCGCCGACATGGGCGGCGGCGAGTACGAGCGGCCCGACCGCGTGGACCGGCCGGATGCGACCTTCTACCGGGTCGGCCCGGGGCAGCCGTACCGCCAGATCATGGACGCCTACCGGGCCTGGCAGCACGACCGCCGGGCCGACGACACCGGCCCCGACGGCATCATCGAGATCACGCACAGCGGCGCCTACCAGGAGCAGCTGGACTTCGACCTCGACCCGGGCGACCGGCTGGAGCTGCGGGCGGCCGAGGGCACCCGGCCGGTGATCCGGCTGCTCGACTGGTACAGCAACCGGCCCGACGCCCTCAACATCCGGGCCGTGGAGGACGATTGCGCTCCGCATGAGCGGCCTCGGATCGTCCTCGACGGGCTGCTGGTCGCCGGGCGCGGCATCAACGTCACCGGCCCGATGGGAGCCGTCGTCGTACGGCACAGCACCCTCGTACCCGGCTGGTCCCTTGAGCCCGAGTGCGAGCCGCACTCGCCCGAGGAGCCCAGCATCGTCCTGGACCGCACCACCGCCTGCCTGCAGATCGAGCACAGCATCCTCGGCACCATCGAGGTCATCGGCGACGAGGTCGGCGAGGACCCCCTCGACATCCACCTCCGCGACAGCATCCTGGACGCCACCGGACACGACCGCGAGGCCCTGTCCGCCCCGGACTGCCGCCACGCCCACGCCGTGCTCCACGTGCACCGCACGACCGTCATCGGCGAGGTCCACACCCATGCCGTCGAGATCGCCGAGAACTCGGTCTTCACCGGCAAGCTCCACGTGGCCCGTCGCGGCGTCGGCTGCCTGCGCCACTCGTACGTCCCGGTCGGCTCACGCACACCACGACGGCACCGCTGCCAGCCCGATCTCACTGCGGGCGTACGGCCGTTGTTCGCCTCGGTCCGCTACGGGACGCCGTGGTACGGGCAGTTGGCCGACCGATGCCCCGAGGAGATCCGGCGCGGTGCGGACGACGGTGCCGAGATGGGCGCCTTCCACGATCTGTACCGGCCGCAACGTGAGGACGGTCTGCGCGCACGGCTCGCGGAGTACACGCCCGCGGGCGCGGACGCCGGGATCTTCTTCGTGACCTGAGCAGTGCCGCCGTACGACCCACCCGCAGAATCCTGAACCAGGGGGACCCCCTTCATGCACGCTGATCTCTCCCGTCTCACCTTCCGGCCGGAGCGGCACTACTCCGCGGTCGTCGCCCAGCAGGGCCGCGTCCAGCTCGACGCCGACGCCAACGAGCAGACCGCGATCCAGCTCCACCAGGCCCGCACCCTCGCCGCCGACCTGATCGGCCGCTACGGCGGGCCGCGCGACGCGGCGGGCCGGGACATCGCGGGCTTCCGCATCGATTACGTGGGCGGCAAGCTCGACATCGACACCCTCCACATCCAGGGCGGCCACTACTACGTCGACGGCATCCTGGTCGACGCGACCCGCCCGGCGCCCGGTGAGCCCGTACCCGACGAGGAGGGGGACGAGGACACGCCGGCCCTGCCGCCGTACTGGACGTACTGGGACCAGCCCGACGCCTTCCGCGACCCGGAGCGCGACCGGCTGCCCTCGCCCGCGCAGGAGCCGTTCGTGGTCTACCTGAACGTGTGGGAGCGGTCGGTGAACGCGGCCGAGGACCCTGCACTGCGCGAGGTCGCCCTGGGTGCCGCGATGCCGGACACCGCGGCCCGGGTGAAGGTGGTCTGGCAGGTACTGCCGCTCTCCCTCGCCGAGCTGGCGATCGAGAACACCGACCTGTCCAAGGACGTCGTCCGCGCGGCCTTCGACAAGTGGGCGCAGAAGCAGTCCCTGTCCTCGGGCCGCCTGGCCGCCCGCAGCGAGCGGCCCGACCACGCCGACGAGGACCCGTGCCTGGTCAGGCCCGATGCCCGCTACCGCGGAACGGAGAACCAGCTCTACCGCGTCGAGGTGCACACGGGCGGCGAGGCGAAGGACGCCACCTTCAAGTGGTCCCGGGAGAACGGTTCCGTCGTCTTCCCGGTCGACGAACTCGACGGCACGTGGGTGCAGTTGGCGTCCCTCGGTTACGACGACAAGCTGGACCTGGACGTCGGCGACTTCGTCGAGTTCACCGACACGGCGTATTCGTCGCGCCTGGAGGCCCTGCCTCTGCTGCGGGTCGAGGAACTGGACCTGCCCGGCCGCCGGGTCCGGCTGTCCGCCGAGCCCGAGCAGGGTGTGGGACGGCGGCCCGAGCTGAACCCGTTCCTGCGCCGCTGGGACCACCAGGAGGGGGCCCGCCGCAAGGGGCGTTCCACCTCCCTGAAGGGCGGCGCGGTGCCGGTGACCGAGGGCGAGTGGCTGCCCCTGGAGGACGGCGTCGAGGTGTACTTCGCCAAGGGCGGCGGCTACCGCACCGGCGACCACTGGCTGATTCCCGCGCGCACCGCCACCGGCAGCGTCGAATGGCCGACCGACCCGGCGCGCCGCCCGCTGTTGCAGCGACCCGCCGGCATCACCCGCCACCTCGCCCCGCTCGCCCTGGTCAAGGGCGAGGAGGGCGCCGTCGACCTGCGCCTCGGCTTCCGCCCGCTGGCCAGCAGCATGCCCGCCGCGGACGAGGCGGCGCTCGCCGCGGAGGCACAGGCACGCCGTGAGGAACTGGCGGCCGAGGACCCCTCGCACGGAAGGTCGCAGACCACCGCGGAAGCGGAGGCAGCCGTGGACGGAGACGAGTGATGGCCACACCCATGAGCGCGTCCAAGCTGGTGGAGATCCTGCGCGCCGAAGGCGTTACGGTGATCGAGGTGCGCAACTGGCGCCACCACAACCGCAACACGAAGGGTCCCTGGGGTCCGGTCAACGGCGTGATGATCCACCACACCGTCACCTCGGGCACCGACCACTCCGTGAACATCTGCTACGACGGATACCCCGCCCTGCCCGGTCCCCTCTGTCACGGCGTCATCGACAAGCAGGGCCACGTCCACCTCGTCGGCAACGGCCGCGCCAACCACGCAGGCCTCGGCGACCACGACGTGCTGCGCGCCGTCGTCAACGAGTCGAGACTGCCGCACGACAACGAGGCCGACACCGACGGCAACCGGCACTTCTACGGCTTCGAGTGCATCAACCTCGGCGACGGCAGGGACCCTTGGCCCGAGGCCCAGAAGGAGGCCATCGAGAAGGTGTCCGCCGCGATCTGCCGCCACCACGGCTGGAGTGCCGCGTCGGTCATCGGCCACAAGGAGTGGCAGCCGGGCAAGGTGGACCCGCGCGGCTTCACCATGGACGGCATGCGCAGGCGGATCGCCGAGCGACTGGCCGGCCGGGGCGGCGGGGGCGGCACTGAGCCCGACCCGAAGCCCACCCCGTCCAAGCCGTCGTACGCACCCTTCCCGGGCGCCGGCTTCTTCCACGACGGACAGAAGTCCCCGGTGATCACGGCCATGGGCAGGCGCCTGGTCGCCGAGGGCTGCGGTCACTACGAGGAGGGGCCGAGCCCCGAGTGGACCGACGCCGACCGCGAGTCCTACCGGGCCTGGCAGCGCAAGCTCGGCTTCAAGGGCAGGGACGCGGACGGCATTCCGGGCAAGGTCAGCTGGGACAAGCTGAAGGTGCCCGCGACCTGAGAGCCCGTGTGAACTCTCCGGCCCGCCCGCCTACGCCGACTCGGCGTTGGTGGGCGGGTGTGCCGGACGCGCCGGGATCTGCGTGGGCAGGGGCGGCAGCGCCGAGCCGTACACCCAGGCGGCGAACAGGTCGTCCAGCGGTTCGTCCGCGAACCGGCCGGCATGGGCCGTGAACGTCGTGGTCGTCACCGCCCCGCCCCGGTGCAGCCCCGCCCAGCCGCGCAGCATCCGGAAGAAGGCGTCGTCGCCCATCGCGCACCGCACCGCGTGCACGGTCAGGCCGCCGCGCTCGTAGAGCCGGTCGTCGAACATCGACTTGCGGCCGGGGTCGGCCAGCCGGAGATCCTGCGGCTGTGAGGACAGCAACCGGTGTGCGGCGGCGGCGAGTTGCTGAGCGCTGCGCCCGCCCGAGCGTTCCGACCACAGCCACTCGGCGTACTTGGCGAGGCCCTCGTTCAGCCATATGTGCCGCCAGTCGGCGATGGACACGCTGTTGCCGAACCACTGGTGCGCCAGCTCGTGAGCGACCAGCCGCTCCGAACCCCGCGCCCCGTCCACGTGGTTGGCGCCGAACAGGGACAACCCCTGTGCCTCGACGGGGACATCGAGTTCCTCGTCGGTCACCACGACCGCGTACTCGTCGAACGGGTACGGCCCGAACAGCTCCTGGAACAGGTCCATCATCTGGGGCTGGCGGGCGAAGTCCCGGGAGAACTCCGGGAGCAGATGCGCCGGGATGTGCCCGTGCTGCGGCACTCCGCCCGGACCCGGGTCGCCGAGCAGCACCGTCTGGTACTTGCCGATCGCCAGCCCCACCAGATAGCTCGACGTGGGCGCCGGCTGCTCGTACACCCAGGTCGTCGTGGACGCCTTGGTCGTGCGGGTCAGCAGCCGGCCGCCCGCCACCACCGCGTACGCGGACGGTGTGGTGATCGAGATCTGGTACGCGGCCTTGTCGGCGGGCCGGTCGTTGCACGGGTACCAGGACGGCGCCCCGATCGGCTGGCTCGCCACCAGCGCGCCGTCCTCCAGCTCCTCCCAGCCGAGCCCGCCCCAGGGGCTGGGGACCGGCTTGGGGTTGCCCGACCAGTGGACCTCGACGGTGAACGCGGCTCCGGCCCGGACCGGCTTGGCCGGGCGGATGCGCAGGCGGCCGCCGCGGTGTGTGTAGTGCGGCTGGCGGCCGTCGACCCGGACCCGGCCGATCTTGAACTCGGAGAGGTTGAGGGTGAATTCGGTCAGCGGAGAGCGACCCGCGATGGCGTTGATCCGGGCCGCGCCCGCAAGGCGGTTCGGGCCCGGGCGGTAGTCCAGCGTGAGCTCGTACCGGTGCACCCGGTAACGGGGGTCACCGTGTTCCGGGAAGTACGGGTCCGAACCCGCCGTCTGCTGAACTGCCACTGCCGTTTCTGCTCCCTGCGCGTTCGTGCCACTCCGATCCGCCGGTGCACCGCTCACCGACTCGGAGTGGCCCGCGCTCAGGGACGCCATGCCTCGATCGGGTTGCCCAGCCAACGGGTGTCGTCCGGGACGGACTCCGCGGCCATGACGAGCGACGCGGGACCCAGCGTGGTGCGGGCCCCGATCGTGCTGCCGGGCAGCACGATCCCGCCAGGGCCCAGCGTGGCGCCCTCACGGAGTACAACAGTATCCGTCCGCAAGATCCGGTCGTGGAAGAGGTGCGTCTGCAGGACGCACCCGCGGTTCACGGTGGCCGCGTCCTCCAGGGTCACCAGGTCGGTCTCGGGCAGCCAGTAGCTCTCCACCCACACGCCCTTGCCGATCTTGGCGCCCAGACCGCGCAGCCACGCGGTCATCAGCGGCGTCCCGGGCACCGAACCGGCCAGCCAGGGCACGGCCACGACCTCGACGAACGTGTCCGCGAGCTCGTTGCGCCACACGAAGCCGCTCCACAGCGGGTGCTCCCCGGTGCGGTGCCGCCCGACGAGCAGCCACTTGGCGACGAACGACACCACAGCGGCCGCGGCACCCGTGGTGAGCAGCACCAGACCGGACAGCAGGGGAGCCCAGGGCCCGAGCAGGCACAGCGCCGCCACCGTCAGCACGGCCAGCGCCGCCGAGCAGAACACCGGCACGATCCGGAACAGCTCGACCAGCCCGCGTGCCCACAGCAGCCGAGCCGGCGGGTCGTACGTCAGGCTCTGGTCGCCCGTCTCGGCGCTGCGCGGCAGCTTCACCGGCGGCAGCCCCAGGTAGGAGCTGCCCTTTTTCGCCTTCTTCGGGGTGGCGGACAGTACGCCGACCAGCCCGCCGTCCGGCACGCTCCGTCCCGGCGCGGTCATCCCGGAGTTCCCGAGGAACGCCCGCCGCCCGATCTCCGCGCGCCCGATCCGCATCCAGCCGCCACCGAGCTCGTACGGCGCGGTCAGCGTGTCGTCGGCCAGGAACGCGCCCTCACCGACCGTCGTCAGGCTCGGCAGTGCGAGCACCGTCGACACCTCGGCGCCGCGTCCGATGCGCATCCCGAGCAGCCGCAGCCACACCGGCGTGACCAGCCCGGCGTACAGCGGGAACAGCGTCTCCCGGGAGCGGTCCATCAGCTGCGTGACCGTCCAGGCCTGCCAGCCGATGCGGCTGTGCGTGGGATGCGTGCCCTCGCGCAGGCCCAGGCTCAGCAGCCGTACGGCGACGAGGATCAGCAGGGCGTACGCCAGCCCGAAGGCCAGCGTGGCGGGGACGAGGGCGAGCGCGGCACCGCGCAGGGGCGCGTCCGCGTCGATGAAGGCGTACGCCACGAGGAACGCGGCCCCGCCCGCCAGCAGCGGCAGCGCGGAGAGCACGAGGCCGGTCAGGCCGTACATCACGCGCCAGTACGTTCCGCGCTGCGGGCGCTCCTTGGGCCAGTTGCGCTTGGCCTTGCCGAGCTTGACCGCGGGCGCGCCCGCCCAGCGCTGGCCGGTGGGGATCTGGCCGGTGACGGCCGAACCGGGGGCCACCTCGGCCCGCTTGCCGACGCGGGCGCCCGGGAAGAGCATGCTGCGGGTGCCGACGGTGGCGTGCGCACCCACCTTGACCTGGCCGATCTCCAGACGGTCGCCGTCCAGCCACCAGCCGGACAGGTCGACCTCGGACTCCACGGCCGCGCCCCGGCCCAGCTTGAGCAGGCCGGTGACCGGCGGCAGCGAGTGCAGGTCGACGTCCTGGCCGATCTTGGCGCCCAGCGCCCGTGCGTACCGCTCCAGCCAGGAGCCGGTCAGCGAGGTCGCCCCGCTGAACTCGGCCAGCCGCTCGGCGGTCCACAGGCGCAGATGGACGCTGCCGCCGCGCGGGTGGCGGCCGGGTTCGACACCCCGGAGCAGCAGTCGCGCGCCGCCCGCGGCGATCGCGAGCCTGCCGGGCGGGCTGAACAGAAGCAGGGCACCGGCCGCGATCAGCCACCAGGGGGCGGTCGGCAGCCAGGAGTAGGCGGGCAGCAGCTTCCCGGCGGCGGCCAGCGCGACCGTCCAGCGGAGGCCGAGCAGGGTGAACAGCGGCACGAGCAGCAGCAGCTGGATCACCTTGGCGCGGGTCGGCACCGGGGCGATCGTGCGCCGGCCGCCGTCGTCCTGCGCCGACTTCTCCAGGTGGCGGGCCAGCTTGCGCAGGGTGGGCTGCTGGTAGATGTCGAGGACGGCGGCGCTCGGGTAGCGGGTGCGCAGCTTCGTCGTCAGCTGGGCGGCGGCCAGGCTGCTGCCGCCGATCGCGAAGAAGTCGTCGCGGGCACTGGTGACCGGGATGCCGAGGACTTCCGTCCACTGCTCGGCCAGCCACGCCTCGGTGCCGTAGAGCTGCTCGGCCGGACCGCCCGTCTCCAGGCGCTCCAGGGGCCAGGGCAGCGCGTTGCGGTCGACCTTGCCGCTGGTGCGGGTCGGCAGGTCCGCGACCGGCGCGAGCAGCGGGACGAGCGCGGCGGGCAGCTCGGCGCGCAGCTTCTCGACGGCGGCCGCGTGGTCCCAGCCGTCCTGGGTGACGACATAGCCGACGAGGAGCTGGTTGCCGCCGCGCGCGGTACGCACCGCGGCTGCCGCACCCGCGACACCGGGCAGCGCCTGCAGTGCCGCGTCCACCTCGCCGAGCTCGATGCGGCGCCCGCCGAGCTTGATCTGTTCGTCGGCCCGCCCGAGGAAGACCAGCCCCTCCGGCTCGGCCTTCACCAGGTCACCGCTGCGGTAGGCCCGCTCCCAGCCCAGGGACTCCAGCGGTGCGTACTTCTCCGCGTCCTTCTCGGCGTCGAGATACCGCGCGAGTCCGACGCCGCCGATCACCAGCTGACCGCTGCCGCCCATCGGCACGGGCTCCCCGGCCTCGTCGACGACGGCCAGCTCCCAGCCGTCGAGCGGCAGCCCGATACGGATCGGCTCCTCGCCGGACATGAGCGAGGCACAGGCGACGACGGTCGCCTCGGTCGGCCCGTAGGTGTTCCAGACCTCGCGCCCCTCCGTCACCAGCCGCTGCACCAGCTCGGGAGGACAGGCCTCCCCGCCGAAGATCAACAGACGGACGTCGTTGAGGGTCTCGGGCTCCCACAGCGCGGCGAGCGTCGGCACCGTGGACACCACGGTGATCTCCTGCTCGACCAGCCAGGGGCCCAGGTCGGCGCCGCTGCGGACCTGCGAGCGCGGCACCGGCACCAGACAGGCGCCGTAGCGCCACGCCAGCCACATCTCCTCGCAGGACGCGTCGAACGCGACCGACAGGCCCGCCATGACCCTGTCAGCGGGACCGATGGGGTCGTCGGTGAGGAACAGCGCGGCCTCGGCGTCCACGAACGCGGCGGCACTGCGGTGACTGACCGCGACGCCCTTGGGCTTCCCGGTGGAACCGGACGTGAAGATGATCCACGCGTCGTGCTCGACACCGGGCCGGGCGGCGGGGACGTCGCTGCGCCCGGTGACGGTGAGTGCATGCTCCGCGCCGATGACGGCGCGGACATCCGCCTCGCCGAAGACCAGCTCGGCCCGCTCGTCCGGGTCCTCGGCGTCCACGGGAACGTATGCGGCACCGGCGGCCAGGACGGCCAGGATGGCGACGTAGAGGTCGTTGGTGCCGGAGGGAACCCGGACGCCCACGCGGTCGCCGAGGCCGACGCCGGCGGCGGCGAGCCCGCGCCGCAGCTGCTCCACCTCGGCGGCCAGCGCACGGTAGGTGAGCCGCGTCGTGCCGTCGTCCAGGGCGAGCTCGTCCGGGTACGACCGCACAGATGCGTCGAAGATGTCGACGAGCGTGCGCGGAGAGGCCGCCTGACCTCCCGAAAAACGCGCCGTGTCGCCGAACTGCTGGTGGATCTCAGCGCTGAGCTCATCGTCGAGCAGGCCGAGAGCGTCGCTCTCGTGTATGGCTGCCATCGGTCCTCGCGTCTCGATCCCGGAAGCCTCCGGGGCGCTGGCGGGCCCGCAGGTCTGCCTGGGGTTGTCCTCCTCCAGCTTCCGTAACAAGCCGGAAATTTTAGTACGACGCTAGGTTCGGGGCAGCCGATCGGCCACTCGGGAGGGCTGTTCGGGGTCGTCGGGAACCGCATCTGCCGCTGTGACCTGGCGTTTTCACTCCGAGGAGAGATGGCCCACACAGCGCGTGAGGAGAGCTCCAGCGGCGTGGGAAAGGGCACTTACCCCTGCTGCGGGGAGCGCCGGGCGAGGAACGTCCAGGCCAGGACGGCCGCGGCGAACGACACCCCTGCCACCACCCACAACGCGCTGTGCACGCCCGCTGTGAACGCGTCCCCCACCGCGCCTGTGATCTGGGGTGACGAGCGGCCGGCTGCCTTGCCTCCGCTGCGGGCGACCGAGACCACCTGGTCGATCGCCGGGCCGGGCAAGTGGTGTTCGGCGAGGCGGGCCGGGAGGGTGCCGAGGAAGCGGACGGCGAGAACCGCGCCGAGTATCGCCGTCGCCAGCACCGAGCCGACCTGGCGGAAAGCCGTCACGGCCGAAGAGGCCGCGCCCATTTGGGGGCCCTCGACCACCTCGAAGGCGGCGGCCGTGGACGGGGCGACCACCAGACCGCTGCCCAGGCCCGCGAGGACCAGGCCGAGTGCGGTCACCGCGTAGGAGCCGTCCGGCTGTTGACGCAGCAGCACCAGGGCGGCCGCGGTCGTCACGAGCGAGCCCGCCGCCAGCAGCCGGCCCGCGCGGACCCGTCCCGCCAGGCGCTGCGCCGTGGCCGTCGCCGCGACGAACGCCAGCATCGCGGGCAGCAGCCGTATGCCCGTGTCCAAGGGGCCGAAGGCGCGGACCCGTTGGAGGAAGAGCACCTCAAGGAAGACCACGCCGACGAACACGAACAGGGCGGCCGCCGCGACGCACAACGCCGCCGTGTAGCGGGCGTTGGCCATCATGCGGACGTCCAGCATCGGCACCGCCCTGCGGCGCTCGGTGAGGACCAGCGCGGTGAGGGAGACCGCGGCCACCGCGAGCACGGTGACCACCACCGGGTCGTCGTAGCCGGAACGGCCGCCCACTGCTATGCCGTAGACCAGCGTGGACAGTCCGAGCACCGCCCAGAACTGGCCGGGCAGGTCGAGGGGCCGGTCCGGTACCCGGGACTCGGCGACCGCGCGCAGAGTCACCGCGGTGGTGATCACCGCGAGCGGTGTGTTCACCAGGTAGACCGCCCGCCAGTTCCACGTCTGCAGCAGGGTGCCGCCCAGCAACGGGCCGACGGCCAGACCGACGCCCGAGACCGACACCCACACGGCTATGTAACGCAGCATGCGCGGCAGGTCGACGAAGAAGGTGGTCGTGATCAGGGCGAGGGAGGTGGGCAGGACCAGGGCGCCGCCCAGTCCGCTGATGCCGCGCCCTATCAGGACCTGCGGATAGCTCTGCGCCGACGCCACCACCAGTGAGCCCGCCGCGATCAGGACCGTGCCGGTGAGGAACACCCGGCGCCGCCCGAACCGCTCGCCCAGCGCCCCGCCCGACAGGACGCAGGCCGCAACCACGAGCGTGTACGTGCTGGACACCCAGCTCAGGTCGGCGGGCGCCACCTGCATGTCGACCTGGAGCGCCCGCAGTGTGGAGATGGCAGCGGTCACCTCGATGAACGACATGAACAGGCCGAGACAGGCGGCCAGCAGGACCAGGCGGCCGTGCGGGACAACCGGCGTGGCCGGTGCGCCTGCTGTCAGTGACGTGCCCGTGTTCAGCGGTGCGCCGGCGCTCATGTCGCCTGTGCCTCCCGCTCGGCCTGCTCTGCCAGCCGTCGCTGCGCCTCGTCCCAGGTGATCGGCAGCTGATCGCGCTCGGTGTTCCAGAACACGAACACCGAGCCCTTCATCCCGGGACGCAGCCCGCGCACGCTCCGCGCGTGCGGATCGGTCCCGGAGAAGGCGTTCAGCGCCTCCTGGTCGCGCCACGCCGACAGCGTCCAGAACGTCCTCTTCAGCGGCTCCGCCTTCAGCGAGGCACCCAACAGCCCCGGCGAGCTGCGGACCTGCTGGAATATCACCAGGGACAGCAGGAAGAACCTGGGCACGCCCAGCAGCGAGCGCAGCTCCAGCCGGGAGGCCATGACCAGCGGCGGCCCGGCGGGCTCGGTGCCGTCCTTGGCGGTGCCGGGCATCCAGGGAATCGTCGGCATGAAAGGTCTCCTCGGCTGAGCGGTCGGGAAGGCCGTGCAGGAGCAGGCGGTCAGTTCAGTCGGTCATTCATAAGAGTCCGTGAGCGCCGAATCCCGTACACCCCCGCAGGGGTGAATGCCGCCGCACTACGTGCAGTTGCGCGCACGGGCCCCTGACCGGGCCAGACGAAGTCCGCTCCGGTTCGCCGCGCCCTGAAGGGGCGCGGGGCTGTATCGATGTGCGGCTCCGCCGCGGGGCGCGACCAGCCACGACGGCGCCGCACCCGACCGACGGCACATCGCGGCACCCCCAGCGGAGCGAATTGCGCACACGGAGCCCCGTACGCCCGGATCCGGACAGTCCGCACCGCCCGCCATCGGAGCCTTCGATAGCGCAAATCCAGGCGCCGATGGGCCGATTGACCCCGTTTTCCGGCCCGGCCTACGGTGCTTGTGCGCCGTCCGCCGAGCAACTCAAGGACCGCGACCCCTTTCAGAGGTATCAGCCCTCTGCGCCTCACCGTGACCGTTCCCGAGAACTGTTCGAGCCGAGGTGCAGCCCTGCCATGACCACCCGTGTCGCAGTCGTCGGAGCCGGGATCTCCGGACTCTCCGCCGCCCACCACCTGCCGGACGACGTCGAAGTCACCGTGTACGAGAGCCAGGACCGCCCCGGCGGCCACGCCCACACCGTGGAGGTCGACGAGGGCGGCCGCACCATCGGCGTCGACACGGCCTTCGTGGTCTTCAACGCGCGGACGTACCCCGAACTCACCGCCTTCTTCGAGAAGCTCGGCGCACCGGCCCTCGACCACACCGGCGGCTTCGACTTCTTCGACCTCGACCGCGGACTCGACTACGGCACCGCCGAGTTCGAGCTCTCCGAGGACGAGATCGCCGCCCGCTACCCGGCCGACTTCCTTCCCCTGTGGCGCGACGCCGAACGCTTCCACCGCGAGGCCCCGAAGGACTTCCTGCGCAAACGCACCGACCTCTCCCTCGGCGACTACCTGGACCGCGGCGGCTACAGCGACGCCTTCAAGTACGGCTACGTCGTCCTGCTCGCCACCGCGGTCTGGTCGGTGCCCGCCGAGCTGATCTGGGAGATGCCCGCGACCACGGTGATCGCCTTCTTCATGTCCCACGACCCCGGCGGCCTCGGCGGCCGCTCGGTGGCCTGGAAGACCGTGTCGGGCGGCAGCATCGAGTACGTCCGCCGCGTCGTCGCCGGCGTCAACGGCAAGGTCCGCACGGGCGCGGAAGTGACCCGCGTACGAGAGGACGGGGACGGTGTCCTCGTCGGCACCGCCGCCGGCGAAGAGCGCTACGACTACGCCGTCCTTGCCGCGCACGCCGACCAGACCCTCGCCGTACTGGAGCAACCAACCCCGCTCCAGGCGCAGATCCTCGGCAAGGTCCGCTACAGCGCCACCCGGGCCATCCTGCACACCGACCCGTCGAGCATGCCGCCGAACCGGGACCGCTGGCAGAGCTGGAACTACGGCCTGAAGACCGTGGACGGCCGCCCCCGCACCTGGGTCGCCTACTACATGAACTCCCTGCAGGGCTTCACCGCCGAGCACGACTACTTCGTCACCCTCGACTCGCCCATCGTCCCGCGCGACGAACTCGTCGTCCGTGAACTGCCGTTCACCCACCCGGTCATCGACCTGGAGGTGCGCGCCATGCAGCGCACGATCTACGACGTCAACGCCCCCGGCGGCCGTATCAAGCTGGCCGGCTCCTACTTCCACGCGCCGCGCATCGGGGTCGACCTCATCGGCTCCCACGAGGCCGGATTCGTCTCCGGGCGCAAGGCGGCCGAAGCCGTCGCCCGCGAGACACAGACCCGTCACTGAACCGCGAACCGCACAGCACGAACGGACAAGGGGAATCCCAATGCAGCGTGTCACCGCCGAAGAAGCACAGGCCTGGCTGGTCGAGAAGCTGGCGATCCGGCTCGGGGTCGGCCAGGAGCAGATCGATGTCGAGCGCTACTTCGACGAGTTCGACCTCGACTCGACGGAGGCGCTGATCCTCGCGGGCGAGCTGGAGAAGTGGCTCGGCTTCGAACTCGAAGCCACGGCGCTCTGGTACCACCCGACGATCGCCGCCCTGTCCGAGCACATCGCCGAGGAGAGCGACCGTCATGTCGCCGCGGCCTGACACGGCCACCCCGCGTCGACCGGGCGTTGCCCGCCCCCTGTTGACGACGCTCGCACCGGTGGATCCGGCCGCGCGACCGGTCGTCGCCGTCCATCCGGGTGCGCTGCCCGCCACCGCCTGGCAGCCGGTCGCGGCACGGCTGCCCGAGGACCACGCACTGCATCTGTGCGACCTGGGGAACGTCCCGGAGTACTTCGCGGCGGCCCTCGTCCCGACGCTGTCCGTCATCGGCGTCCAGGAACTCGCCCACCGCTGCCTGGGGGAACTGACCGCCGCCGGACTCACCGACCGGCCGTTCACCCTCGCCGGCTGGTCGTTCGGGGGAGTGGTGGCCTACGAGATCGCCGCCCGGCTCGACGCCCAGGGGCTGGGCGACCGCGTCGAGGACCTCGTCGTCCTCGACTCGATCGCACCCGTACCCGCCTTCCAGCGGCCGGACGAACTGCTCCGGCCGGACATGCTGCTCACCTGGTTCGCGATGTACCTGGGCGCCAAGCGCGGCCGCCGCCTCACCCTGGAACCGACGGCCCTGGACGGTCTCGGCGAGGAGGAGGGCCTGGCCGTCCTGCTCACCGCGGCGGTCGAACAGGGAGTGCTGCAGGAAGGCACCGAACCGGCGGGACTGCGCAAGCTGTACACCGCGTTCCACACCGGGCTCGTCCGCAACAACCGGTGCACCGCCGGATATCTGCCCGCCCCGCTCGACCGCACCGTCACCGTCGTCAAACCGGAGCGCTCGCTCCTGCCCGACAGCCCCGACCTCGGCTGGAGCGGCCTCAGCGGCCGTCCGCTGCGGCAACTGGCCGTCCCCGGCGACCACTACACGATGCTCCACGAACCGGAGACCGCGGACGCCCTCGCCGCCCTCCTGGCCACCGGTTCGCGAACCGGCTGACCCCTCAGACCCCTTGACGTACCCGCCGCACACGACCCGCGCGACGCGCAAGCCCGAGAGGACCACCATCGTGCACTACTCACGTCTGGCCGAGACGCCGATCGCGATCGTCGGGTTGGCGGGCCTCTTCCCCAAGTCGCGCGACCTGCGCGAGTTCTGGCACAACATCGTGGATGCCGAGGACTGCATCGAGGACGTCCCCGAGAGCCACTGGAACACCGCGGACTACTACGACCCGGACCCCGCCGCCGAGGACAAGACCTACGTCCGCCGTGGCGGGTTCCTGCCCGAAATCGCCTTCAACCCCATGGAGTTCGGGCTGCCGCCCAACACCCTGGAGGTCACCGACATCCTCCAGCTGCTCTCCCTCACGGTGGCGCGCGACGTGCTGCGCGACGCCGGCGCGGACAACGGCAGCTGGTACGACGCCTCCCGCACCGGGGTCGTCCTCGGCATCACCGGCGCCAACTCCCTCACCCAGCCGCTCTCCGCACGCCTGCAGACCCCTGTGCTCAAGGAGGTCGTACGCAGTGTCGGCCTGAGCGAGCAGGACGCGGAGGAGATCGCGCAGCGCTTCAAGAAGGCGTACATCCCCTGGGAGGAGAACTCCTTCCCCGGCATGCTCGGCAACGTCGTCGCCGGCCGCATCGCCAACCGCTTCGACCTCGGCGGCACCAACTGCACCGTCGACGCCGCCTGCGCCAGCTCCCTCGCGGCCGTCAAACTCGCGGTGAGCGAACTCATCGAGGGCCGCGCCGACATGATGATCACCGGCGGCTGCGACGCCGAGAACACGATCCTCATGTACATGTGCTTCAGCAAGACTCCTGCGTTCTCGAAGACCCAGCAGATCCGCCCCTTCGACGAGTCCGCCGACGGCACGCTGATCGGCGAGGGCATCGGCATGCTCGCCCTCAAGCGCCTCGCCGACGCCGAACGCGACGGCGACCGCATCTACGCCGTCCTGCGCGGCATCGGCACCTCCAGCGACGGCCGCTTCAAGAGCATCTACGCCCCGCGCGCCGAGGGCCAGCAACTCGCCCTGCGCCGCGCATACGACGACGCCGGCGTCCCCGTGGACTCCATCGAACTGTTCGAGGCGCACGGCACGGGCACGGCCGTCGGCGACCACACCGAACTGTCCGCCCTCTCCTCCGTCGTCGCGGCCGGCAACGACGACCACGGCTACGCCGCCATCGGCAGCGTAAAGTCGCAGATCGGGCACACCAAGGCGGCCGCGGGCGCCGCGAGCCTCATCAAACTCTCCCTCGCCCTCCACCAGAAGGTGCTCCCGCCGACCATCAACGTCGAGACACCGAGCGAGGCGGTCGACCCCACGAGCACACCGTTCTACGTCAACACCGAGGCGCGCCCCTGGGTGCTGGACCCGGAACGCGGCAAACGTCGTGCCGCCGTCTCGTCCTTCGGCTTCGGCGGCACCAACTTCCACATGGTGCTGGAGGAGCACGAGGGACCTTCGGAGGCCAAATCCCTCGGTCCGACGGTCCGTTGGGGCCTGTGGCACGCGGCAGGACCCGAGGCGCTCGCCCTGCGCATCGAGAACGGTGCCGCGCCGGACGAGTCCGGTGCGATCCCCGCGTCCGACGCCCGCATCGGGATCGTCGCCCGCAGCGACGACGAATTCACCGAACTGTGCGGTACGGCAGCGGAGTTGCTGCGCGCCCGCCCCGACGCGGACTCCTGGCAGCACCCCAAGGGCATCACCTACCGGCGCCAGGCCCTGCCCACGCCGGTCAAGACGGCGGCCGTGTTCGCCGGGCAGGGCAGCCAGTACGTCGGCATGGGGCGACGGGCGGCCGTCGCGCTGCCGCCCGTACGGGCCGCGTTCGACCGCGCCAACCGGCTGACCGAGGGCCCGGACACCCTCGCCCGCACGGTCTTTCCGCCGCCCGCCTTCACCGACACCGTCCGCAGCGAGCAGGAAACGGCCCTGCGCCGCACCGACTTCGCCCAGCCCGCCATCGGCGCGCTCGCCTCCGGCCAGTACGCCTGGCTGCACGGACTCGGCTTCCGCGCCGACGGCGTCATCGGCCACAGCTTCGGCGAACTCACCGCGCTCTGGGCGGCCGGGGCACTGGATGACGACCGGTTCGCGCAGCTGGCACGCGCCCGGGGCCGCGCCATGGCCCCGCCCGAGCAGGCCGCCGCCGACTTCGACCCCGGCGCCATGGCGGCGATCCGGGCCTCCCTCTCCGACGTCCAGGGACTGGTCGCCACCTACCGCAATGTGGCCATCTGCAACATCAACGCCCCCGGCCAGATCGTCGTCGGCGGCCCCACGGGCGAGATCGACCGCCTGGTCGCCGATGTCTCGGGCCGCCGTATCCCGGCCAAGCGGCTGCCGGTCTCCGCCGCGTTCCACACGGGCTTCGTCGCCCATGCCGCGGACGCGTTCCGGCAGGCCGTGGAGTCGACGGGGCTGGGCGTCCCGACGGTCCCGGTGTACGCCAACACCCCGGGATCCGCGTACGGCAGCGACGCGGCCGCCAACCGCCGCACCCTCGTGGACCAGCTGCTCCAGCCGGTCGACTTCGTCTCCGGCATCGAGAAGATGTACGCCGACGGGTTCCGCGTCTTCGTCGAGTTCGGCCCCAAGCGGGTGCTGACGGATCTCATCGACCGCATCCTCGAAGGCCGCACCGACGTCGTGACCCTCGCGGCGGACGGCGGGCCCAGCAAGGACAGCGAGGTCTCGCTGAAGCGCGCGGCGATCGAACTCGCAGTCCTCGGGCTGCCCCTGACCGGCTTCGACGACCACGTCGAGCCGCGGGCCGAGCCGCCGGCGCGCAAGGGGATGAACATCCCGCTGCGCGGCATCAACTACGTGACGCAGGAACGGCGTTCGGCGTATCGGGATGCGATTGCGCAGCCGTTGGCCCTGGCGGCGGGTACGGGTGGCTCCGACGGGGTCGAGGACCTCGTACGCGACGGGCTGGCCCTTCAGGCGGAGATCCTCACCGCCCACGCGGACACGGTGCACGCGTCGGTCCGTTCTCTGGAGGAGTCCGTACGGGCCGGAGGGCACCCCGACACGGATGCCGCGCTGCGGCTCATACGGGAGCAGAGCGCGACGATCGGAGCGGCGCACGAGCGGTCCACCCGGCTGCTGCTGGACGCGTTGCGAGGACAGACGGAGACCGAACCCGGGCCGGCTCCCGAGCCCGAGCCCGAACCTGCTCTCGAGCCTGAGCCTGCTTTCGTGGCCCCGGACGAACCGGAGCCCGTGACTGTCGCCGAGCCGGAGCCGGAGCCGGAGCCGGAGCCCGAGCCGGAGCCGGAGCCCGTCTCCGTCGTCGATTCAGCCGTCGCCGCTGGGGTGATGGAGGCGCTGATGGGTGCGGTGGCGGAGAAGACGGGTTATCCGGTGGAGATGTTGGAGCCGGGGATGGATGTCGAGGCTGATTTGGGCATCGATTCGATCAAGCGGGTGCAGATTCTGGGGGCGTTGCAGGAGTCGTATCCGGTGTCGGAGGACGTCGATCCGGAGGTGCTCGCGGAGTTGCGGACGCTGGACGACATCGCCGGCTTCCTCGCCTCCACCGTCTCTGTCGAGTCTGCCCCGCAGCCCGCCCCTGCCCAGCCCGAGCCCCAGCCCGAGCCTGTGTCCGTGCCGGCCGCCGACTCGGCTGTCGCCGCTGGGGTGATGGAGGCGCTGATGGGTGCGGTGGCGGAGAAGACGGGTTATCCGGTGGAGATGTTGGAGCCGGGGATGGATGTCGAGGCTGATTTGGGCATCGATTCGATCAAGCGGGTGCAGATTCTGGGGGCGTTGCAGGAGTCGTATCCGGTGTCGGAGGACGTCGATCCGGAGGTGCTCGCGGAGTTGCGGACGCTGGACGACATCGCCGGCTTCCTCGCCTCCACCGTCTCTGTCGAGTCTGCCCCGCAGCCCGCCCCTGCCCAGCCCGAGCCCCAGCCCGAGCCTGTGTCCGTGCCGGCCGCCGACTCGGCTGTCGCCGCTGGGGTGATGGAGGCGCTGATGGGTGCGGTGGCGGAGAAGACGGGTTATCCGGTGGAGATGTTGGAGCCGGGGATGGATGTCGAGGCTGATTTGGGCATCGATTCGATCAAGCGGGTGCAGATTCTGGGGGCGTTGCAGGAGTCGTATCCGGTGTCGGAGGACGTCGATCCGGAGGTGCTCGCGGAGTTGCGGACGCTGGACGACATCGCCGGCTTCCTCGCCTCCACCGTCTCTGTCGAGTCTGCTCCGCAGCCCGCCCCTGCCCAGCCCGAGCCCGAGCCCCAGCCCGAGCCTGTGTCCGTGCCGGCCGCCGACTCGGCTGTCGCCGCTGGGGTGATGGAGGCGCTGATGGGTGCGGTGGCGGAGAAGACGGGTTATCCGGTGGAGATGTTGGAGCCGGGGATGGATGTCGAGGCTGATTTGGGCATCGATTCGATCAAGCGGGTGCAGATTCTGGGGGCGTTGCAGGAGTCGTATCCGGTGTCGGAGGACGTCGATCCGGAGGTGCTCGCGGAGTTGCGGACGCTGGACGACATCGCCGGCTTCCTCGCCTCCACCGTGTCCACCGTCTCCACGGGGCCCGCTCCTCAGACAGCCGCCCCCGCGCCCGCCGCCGCCCCCCTCGCCGTCACCTATCCACCCGCCCCCGGCATCGGCCGTACCTACGCCGACGTCACCGAGATCGCGCCGCCCCACGTCCTCGTCGGCGCGTACGCCGAACCGCGGACGGCGGTTCTTGTCGACGACGGGTCGACGCTCTCCCGGCCGCTCGCCGGAGCGCTGCGCGGGGACGGCTGGCGGGTGGAGATCGTCGCGCTGCCCGGTGTCGACAGCGTCGTGCCGGAGGCGGATGCCGTGCGGCGGCTGGTGGGTTGGGACGAGGCTGAGCTCTCCGGGACGCTCGTGCGCGGGCGGGTCGATCTCGTCGTGCAGATGGCTGCCGCGGCGGGACAGGGGTGGGGCGAGGGTGTGCAGCGGCTCGAGCACTGCCTGCTCGTCGCCAAGCACAGCCTGGCCGCGCTGAAGCCGGTCGCCGCGCAGGGCACCCGCGCCGCCTTCGTGGCCGTCACCCGGCTCGACGGGGCGAACGGCTACCGCGGTGGCGGTGACGCCTCTCCGCTGCTCGGCGGGGTCGGCGGCCTGGTGAAGACCCTCGCCGTCGAGGCGCCCGAACTCTTCGCCCGTACGGTGGACTTCGCGCCGGAGCTGGCCCCCACCACCGTCGGTGCCCGCTTCCTCGGCGAGATCCACGACCTGTCGCCCGAGCACGCCGACGTGGCGCACGACCAGGCCGGGCGGCGCACGATCGCGCCCGCGGCCGAGCCCCACGAGGCACACGCGGCCGCCGTCCCGGAGGTCTCCTCCGACGACCTGTTCGTCGTCACCGGCGGCGCCCGCGGCATCACCGCCGACTGCCTGCACGCCCTGGTCTCCGCCCGGCCCGCCGGACTGCTGCTGCTCGGCCGCAGCCGGCCCGCGCCGGAGCCCGACTGGGCCGCAGGGCACGAAGGCCCGGCACTGCGCGGGCTCATCGCACGGCGGGCCGCGCAGAGCGGGCAGAAGCCCAACCCCCGTGCGATCGAGGGGGAGTTCCGTGAGATCACTGCATCCAGGGAGATCGCCGCGAACCTCGCCCGGCTCACCGCCACCGGCGCCCGGGTCGAGTACCTCACTGTCGACATCACCGACGCCGGCGAGGTGCGCCGCGCGCTGACGCCGTACGCCGGACGGGTCACTGGTGTCGTGCACGGCGCCGGTGTCCTCGCCGACCGGCTCATCGCGCAGAAGTCGGCCGACGAGATACGCCGGGTGCTGGGCACGAAGCTGATCGGGCTGGGCAATGTCCTGGACGCCCTGCGCGGGATCGCCGAGCTGCGGCACCTGGTCTTCTTCTCCTCCGTCGCCGGGTTCTTCGGCAACCGCGGCCAGTCCGACTACGCCATGGCCAACGAGGCGCTGAACCGCATCGCCGTACGGCTGAAGCGGGAACTGCCCTCCGCGCGCGTCACCGCGATGAACTGGGGCGCCTGGGACGGCGGCATGGTCTCCGACGACCTGCGTGCCATGTTCGCCTCGCGCGGGATCGCCCTGGTGCCGCTCGCGACCGGTGCGGGCATGTTCGCCGAGCAGTTCACGGCCGGACACGGGCACGACACCGTGATCGTCACCGGACCGCTCACCCCGCTGTCCGCGCCGCCCGCAGAGCAGGGCTCCGCGCTCAGCCCCCTGGTCGTCGACCGGACCCTGGCCGACCTCGCCGACCAGCCGCTGCTGACCGACCACACCATCGGCGACCGGCGGGTCCTGCCCGCCACCGCGGCACTCGGCGTGCTGGCGAACGCCGTCGAGACGGCGACCGGCGAAACCGTCGTCGGGGCAAGCGGATTCAAGGTGTTCAAGGGCGTCGCCTGGGACGAGCCCGAGGGGCAGCAGCCGCAGCGACTGCGGCTGTCCATCGAACCCGCGGACAACGGCATCGACGTACTTGCCTCCTCGGTGGACGGCAGCGGTCGCAGCCGGCCCGCGTACGGCGTCCGGCTGAGCACGGGTGACGCCGGGCAGCGGCCCGCCGACCGCGGCGACCTGGCGGGCCTCGCCCGCAGCGCGGCCGGGCAGGACGCGGCGCGGCTGTACCGCGACGGCACGCTCTTCCACGGGCCCTTGCTGCGCGGCCTGCGCGCGGTGCTGGTCGGCGACGAGCAGCGGCTTCTCGTACGGGCCCGGCTCACCGACGACCGGCCCGCGCTCGGCGGCTACCACACCCGGCTGCACAGCCCGGTCCTGGCCGACCTGCTGCTGCAGGCCGTGCTGGTGTGGGTGCGCGAGCAGCGCGGGCGGGCCTGCCTGCCGATGGAGATCGGACGCCTGAGCCTGCACGCGCCGCTGCCGTCCGACGGGGACTTCCTCATCGCCGTCGAGGACGTACGGCCCGGCCGGACCGGCGTCACCTGCAAGGTGACCGCGCTCGATCCGCAGGGCCGGGTGCTCGCCGTCCTGGAGGACGTGGTCGCCGTCGAGGACGCGGAGCTGGACGCACGGTTCAGGCAGCCGGGCCGGGCGGCCGCCGCGGTCACGGTCTGACGAGGCTCGGAGGCTGATCCGTCATGGGCAAGTACGCGATCGTCGGACTGTCCTGCCTCTTCCCGGGGGCGGCCACGCCCGAGGCCTACTGGAGCAACCTGATGGGCGCGGTCGACTCGCGCACCGAGGGCGGTGAGCGGATCTTCGGGCACGACCCGCTGGCCGGCGAGGCCGATCCTGAGGACACGCGGGACCGGCACCGCATCTACTGCACGCGCGGCGGATTCCTCGAGGCCACGGCGGACCTCGACCCCTCCGGGTACCTGCTGCCCGCCGACTACCTGGCCGGCCTGGACCGCTCGTTCCACTGGGCGCTCCGGGTGGCCGGGGACGCCCTGGCCGACGCGGGTGTATCCCCCGCTGCCGCGGACGGCCGGGCGGCCGGCCGGAGGACCGGAGTGGTGTTCGGGAACTACCCGTTCCCCACCCCGGCCTCCGGCCGAACAGCGGGGAAGCTGTGGGACGCCGCGGTCTTCGAGGGCCTCGCGGCGGCCGGCTTCCCCGCGGCCGGGTTGTCGTCCGGTGCGGCGGACGGCAGCCCGGCCCGTGACCGGGGCACCGGCGAGGCTCCGGGGACGTTCGCCGCCAGGGCCGAGGTCCACAACCTCGGGTCGTTCGTTGCCGGCCCTGCGAGCGACCGGGGTGGCGCTCCGGCGCAGGGGCCGCTCGACACCCGGCCCGAAGCTCACGACCTCGGGCCGTCCGACCGCAGGGAGGCCGGCCTCGGCTCCCGGCCCCCCGAGGCCCACAACCTCGGGTCGTTTGCCGCCAGGGCCGAGGCCCACAACCTCTGGCCCGGTGGGCTCCCCGCCCATGTGGTCGCCGCCGCCCTCGGGCTCGACGGCCCCCGGCACACCCTCGACGCGGCCTGCTCCTCCGCCCTGTACGCCATCAAGCTCGCCTGCGCCCAACTCGCCACCGGGCGGGCCGACCTGATGCTGGCCGGCGGGGTCTGCGCCCCCGACCCGACCGTCATCCACCTGTCCTTCTCCGACCTGCACGCCTACCCGCAGGACGGCTTCAGTCAGCCCTTCGACGCCCGTTCCAAGGGCATCATCACCGGGCAGGGCGCGGCCATGGTCGCCCTCAAGCGGCTCGCCGACGCCCGCCGCGACGGGGACCGGGTGTACGCGGTCGTCGACGCCGTCGCCCTCGGCAACGACGGCCCCGGCAAGCACCTGCTCGCCCCCAACGTCAACGGCCAGCTCGCCGCGTACGAACTCGCCCACCGGGACGCCGGTATCGAACCGCAGGACATCCAGTACGTCGAGTGCCACGCCACTGGCACCCCGCTGGGCGACCGCGTCGAACTCGACGGTGTGGAACGGCACTTCGGGCGCGGCCCGCTGCTCGGCTCGGTCAAGGGCAACATCGGGCACCTGCTGACCGCGGCCGGCATGAGCAGCCTGGTCAAGGTCGTTCTCGCGCTCGGACACGGCGTCATCCCACCCACCCGCGGCGTGGAGCAGCCGCTGCCGGGCACGGTCGCGGACCGTGTCGTACGCGAACCCACGCCCTGGCCCGCCACCGAGGGCGTACGCCGGGCCGCCGTCTCGGCCTTCGGCTTCGGCGGCACCAACGCGCACGTAGTCCTGTCCGGCCCCGAGACGGACGCGGAGGACGACGGCACCGAGCAGCGGACACCGCAGTCACTCGCCGTCATCGGCATGGGCGCGCACTTCGGGTCCTTCACCACACTCGACGAGTTCGAACGGGCGGGATACGAAGGCACGGGTGCCGTACGGGAGTTGCCGTCCCACCGCTGGCGGGGGTTCGAGACGCTCGGCGACGGCGGGGCGCCGCAGGCCGCGTACATCGACGGGTTCGAGGTGGACGCCACCTCGTACCGCATCCCGCCCAAGGACCTCGACCACTTCAACCAGCAGCACCTGCTGATGATGCGGGTCGCGGAGGAGGCCCTGAAGGACGCCGGGTACGAGCGCCCCGCCCCCGGGGGCAGGGACGGGGCCAAGGGGCGGCGGGTCGCCGTCGTCCTCGGTATGGAGATGGAGCCCAGCGCCGAGGGGCACGGCGCCCGTTACGCGCTCGGCCGCAAGCTCGCCGCCTGGTGCGCCGCGGCCGGCCTGGAGCCGACGGACGAGCAGCTGGCCGCGCTGACCCGGGCCGCCCGGGACGGCATCCACGACTCCATCGAGGCCAACGAGGTCCTCAGCTATATCGGCAACATCATGGCCGCGCGGATCTCCTCCCTGTGGAACCTCACCGGCCCTTCCTTCACCATCTCCTCCGACAGCGCCGTCGGTGTCGACGCCCTCGACACGGCACGGCTGCTGCTGCTCGACCCGAGCATCGAGGCGGTCCTGGTCGGCGCGGTCGACCTGGCCGCCGGTCCGGAGTCCACGCAGGCGCGGCAGCTGCTGGCGTCCCAGGTCGTGCTCGGGGACGGAGCCGGTGCCGTCGTCGTGACCCGGCCCGGCTCCGTTCCGCCGGAGCGCACGGTGTACGCCACCGTCGACGCCCTGGCCGTCCACCACTCGCCGACCCTCGACCCCCGGCCGACGCCGGAGCTCGTGGCCGCCGCGGCCGAGGAGGCCCTCGCCGCCGCCGGAGTGACACCGGCCGACGTCGAACTCGTCGAGGCCGGGGCCGCGCAGGACGGCACGCTGGAAGGGCTCGTCCGCGTCTGGTCGGCCGAGCGGGCCGGCGGGGCGCTGCGGACCGCGGTCAGTGCGGTCAACTCGGCCGTGGGGGACACCGGTTGTGCCTCCGTGCTCGCCTCCGTCATCCGTGCCGCGCTGTGTCTGCACTACGGCTACCAGCCCGTCGCACCCGAAGGCGTCGACGGCGCCCGGCTCGCCGGGTCCGCGTTCTTCCTCGCCGGCGACTCGCGGCCCTGGCTCCGCGAACGCCGCGAGGGCCGTCGTACGGCCAGTGTCAGCGTCATCGGCAGTGCGGGCAGCCACGCCCATGTCGTGCTCGGCGGCGCGCAGACGCGCGGCGAGGTGGCGGCGACCGACTGGGTGCGCTCCGGCGGCAGCCTCGTCGTGCCGGTCGGCGCCGACGACATCGACACCCTGATGCGGCGGCTGGGCGAACTGCGCGACGCCGTCGACAGCGGCGGCGACTGGGCCGCGCAGCTCGCCGAGGACCGGCCCGCCGCGCTCAAGGCCGTACTGGTCGCCGACGATCCGGCAGGGCTCGTACGGCAGTTGGACCAGGCGGCCAAGGACCTGCCGGGGGTCCACCGGGCGGGCGGCGAGTGGACCTCGCCGTCCGGGAGCTGCTTCGCCGCGCGTCCGGCGGGCGGGCCCGACACCAAGACGGCGCTGGTCTACCCGGGCGCCTTCAACTCGTACCTCGGCCTCGGGCGTTCGCTCTTCCGTGCCTTCCCGGGACTCCTGCCCCGTTTCGAGACGCAGGCCGAACTGCCCGCGGAGATGCTGCGCTCGGCGGCGCTGTACCCGCGTGCGCTCAAGCCGCTCGACCGGCGTGAACTGATGGGCCGCGAGGCCGAGTTGATCGAGGACATTCCGCTGATGCTGGCCGTCGGCACGAGCTATGCCCTGCTCTCCACCGACCTGGTGCGCGAGGTGCTCGGGGTGCCGGTGCACGGGGCGTTCGGCTACAGCCTCGGCGAGAGCAGCATGCTGTTCGCGACCGGCGGCTGGATCAAGGAGGCCCGCGCCACGACGAAGATCGACGCCTCGCCGCTCTTCGTGGACCGGCTGCGCGGCCCGAAGAAGACGGTGAGGGAGCTGTGGGACATCGGGGAGGACGTCCCCGACCAGCAGGTGTGGGCGACGCATGTACTGCTGGCGCCCGCGGACTCCGTCCGCGCCGCGGTGCAGCGCCACGACCGCGTCTTCATCACCCACGTCAACACGCCCACAGAGGTCGTGGTCGCGGGCGACCCGGCCCAATGCCGCGACCTGATCGACGCTCTGGGCTGCCAGAGCGCACGCTCGCCTGCCAACCACGTCATGCACTGCCCGGTGGTGGACGGCGTGCTGTCGGAACTCGCCGACCTGAACCGCTACCCGACCGGCGACGTGGGCGACCTCGTCCTCTACAGCAGCCGCCACTACGCCCCCGTCGGCGCCCTCGACCAGGACGTGGTGGCCCACAACATCGCCGTCACCCTCCGCGAGACGGTCGACTTCCCCCGCCTGATCCGACGGGCCTACGAGGACGGCTTCCGCTGCTTCATCGAGGTCGGCCCCTCCAGCACCTGCACCCGCTGGATCCACGAGACGCTCGGCGACGACCCGCACCTCTCGGTCCCCGTCGACCGCCGGGGAGCCCGCGGCGCAACGGACATAGCCCGCCTGGTCGCCCGCCTCGCAGCGCACGGCGTCCCGGTCGACCTGACCCCGTTCCGCCCCCGCACGGCAGCCCGCCGACGCCCGCCGGGCCTGCGCACCTTCACGGTGGGCGGCACACCGGTGGCGCCGCTGGTGAGGGAGGCGGCTGCGCCGGTGGTGAGTGCGGTACGACGGGTGACCGCGCCGACCCGTCGGCTCGTCACCCCGACGACGCCTGCCGCTGCAGTCATGGGTGGCGGAGCCAGGCGGGAAGATCATGGTGCGGCCCCGCTGCAGTCACCCGCCCCGGCCCCGGTGGCGACGAACGTGCGGGGCGATGAGGCTGATCCGCCCGCGACGCCGGTCCCGGCGGAACGAGCTCTTCCGCCGGAGCCCGTGCCGATGACGACCGCGTCGGGTACGGCAGCCGAGCCGCAGGAACGTGCCGTGCCGAACCCGGTCGAGGACGCGCCCCTGCCGGTACCGGCGTCCGCAGCCGCGCCCCCGACCTCAGCGACCGTCCCGCCCGCACCGGCGCCCGTCGTAGCCCCCGCGCCGACCGAAGCGGTGGCAGGGGCGGTGCGACGGGCCGCAGTGCCGCCGGCTCAGCCAGCCGTGCCGGTACCGGCGTCCGCAGCCGCACCCCCGACCTCAGCGACCGTCCCGCCCCCACCGGCGCCCACCGAAGCCCCCGCGCCGGCCGTGACCGCCGCGGCCGCCGAAGCGGTGGCGGGGGCGGTGCGACGGGCCGCGGTGCCGCCGGTGCAGCCACCCGTGCCGGGGGCGTCCGCACCGGGCGGCGGAGCCGAGCCGCGCGAGCGGGCCGTGCCGTCGGTGCCGGTCGGACATGGCTCCGAGCGGAGCCAGGCGGCTGCGCCCGCACCGGCGCCCACCGAAGCCCCCGCGCCGGCCGTGACCGCCGTCGCCCCGGCGCCCGTCGTAGCCGCCGCGCCTGCCGTGACCGGCGTCGCCCCGCCCGGCGCCTCACCCTCCGTCCCGGTGACCGCCGGGGCCCCCGACCAAGCCCCGGAACTGCCTGCCACGGCATTCCACGCCACGGAATGGGACACCGCGATGCCGACCCGCCCCGACGGTCCGCCCGTACCCGCGCTCTCGCTGGAGCGGGAACCGATCACGATGCTCCCCGCCGACGCGGTTTCGGCGCCGTCCCTCGGTGCCGTCCCGCCGCAGGCCGAGCGCGCCGACGTGCCGCCCCGCCCGGCCATCTTCGGCGCCCCCCTGCCCGTACCGGAGAAGCCGCAGCAGCCGGACCGGCCCAAGGACGACCACGCGGCCACCCTGACCCTGGTCCGCAGCCTGCGTGCCGAGATCCTGGAGGCCCACCAGGAAGTCCTGGACGCCCAGCGGGAGTTGCGGGAGGAACTCACCGCCGTACTGTCCGCCTCGGCCTCCGACCGGCCGGCGCCGGCAGCAGCGACTCCGCGCCCGCCGAAACCCGAGGGCGTCGTCTGGGACGAACACGACCTCCTCGAGTTCGCCGTGGGGAAGGTCGGCAACGTCTTCGGCCCCCGCTTCACCCGGATCGACGGTTACGACCGTCGCGTACGGCTTCCCGCCCCGCCCTACCTCTTCGCCACCCGTGTCACCCAGCTCGACGCGGAACCGGGCGAGTTCAAGCCCTCCTTCATCCGCACCGAGTACGACGTCCCGGAGGACGCCTGGTACGCCGTCGACGGCCAGGTCCCGCCCGCCGTCACCATCGAGGCCGGCCAGTGCGACCTGCTGCTCATCAGCTATCTCGGCGCGGACTTCACCAACCGCGGCCAGCGGGTCTACCGCCTCCTCGACAGCAGCCTCAGCTTCCTGGGAGACCTGCCGCGCACCGGGCAGACCCTGCGCTACGACATCTGGATCGACCAGTTCGTCCGCCAGGGCGACACCCTGCTCTTCTTCTTCCACTACGACTGCTACGCCGACGGCGAGCTCATCCTCAAACTCAACAACGCCTGCGCGGGCTTCTTCACGGATGAGGAGCTGGAGAGTTCGCCGGGCCTGGTGCAGGGGCGGGTGGCCCCCGGCCCCAAGCAGGCGGCGGACCCCGGGCGCACCGCGTTCAAGCCGCTCGCCACCACCCACCGCACCTCCCTCACCTCCGCCGACCTCGACGCGCTCGCCGAAGGCCGTATCGCAGACGTCTTCGGTCCCGGCCACCGGCAGCCCCCCGGCTGCAACACCTCGCTGCGGCTGCCCACCCGGCCGCTGCTGATGGCGGACGAGGTCACGGTCCTCGACCGCAAGGGCGGCAGCCACGGGCTCGGGCGGATCGAGGCCGTCAAGGAACTCGCCCCCGACGCCTGGTACTTCACCAGCCACTTCCCCGACGACCCCGTGCTCGCCGGATCACTCGTCGCCGAAGGAGCCGTACAGCTCCTCGAGACCTACGCCCTCTCCCTCGGCCTGCACCTCACCCTCCCCGACGCCCGCTTCCAGCCCGTGCCGGACCTGCGGACCGAGGTGAAGGTGCGCGGGCAGATCACCCCGCGCAACGCCCGTATCGAATACCGCATCGATATCACCGAGCTGAATCTGCTGCCGCGACCGTCACTCGTCGCCGACGTGGTCGTGTTGCGCGACGGCACCCCGTCGATCAGCGTCACCGGCCTCGGCATCCGCCTGCGCGAGAAACCGGGCACGCCCTACCGCCCGGAGACCGCAGGCACCGTTCCGCACTTCCTCGGCCGGCTCTCCCCGGCCACCGGCGAACCCGCGCTGCTCAACGAGTTCCACATGGCGCACGCGGCAAAAGGCGACCTCGCCATCGCGATGGGGCCCGAGTTCGAGATCTACGCCGACAGCCGGGCACCGTACATCCCCAACGGCGACTTCCTCTTCGTCGACCGGGTGATGAAGCTTGAGGGCAGGCGCGGGACGCTCAAGCGCGGGGCCGTGATGGTCACCGAGTACGACGTTCCCGAGGACGCCTGGTACTACGCCGACAACGGCCACCTGTACATGCCCAACTGCGTCTACATGGAGTCCAGCCTCCAGGCGGCCATCCTCCTCGGCTACTACCTGGGCGCCACCCTGCCCTTCCCCGAGGAGCAGTTCAGCATCCGCAACCTGGACGGCCACGCCACCCTCGTCAAGGACATCGACCTGCGCGGGAAGACCGTCCAGCACCGCTCGACGCTGCTGTCCAGCGACCGGATGCCGGGCTCGATCCTGCAGAACTTCTCCTACGAACTCTCCTGCGACGGCGAGGTCTTCTACACCGGCGAGTCCCTCTTCGGCTACTTCAACGAGAAGGCACTCGCCCATCAGGTCGGCCTCGACAAGGGACAGCACGTGCTTCCCTGGCTGGACACGCAGCCGGCCAGGCCCCCCGGCACCCGGCGCATCGACCTGCGCGACTTCCGGGCCGCCGAATCCGCCCGCCGCGGCCCGCGGCCGGCCGGCGGGCACCTCGACCTCGTCGAATGGGTCGACATCCTGCCCGGCGGCGGTGAACACGGCCAGGGATACGTGCGCGGACACCGCTCCATCCGGCCCGACGAGTGGTACTTCTCCTGCCACTTCCACCGCGACCCGGTGATGCCCGGCTCCCTCGGCGTGGAGGCACTGCTGCAGGGCATGCAGGTGTACGCCGTAGAGACCGGCCTGACCGACGGACTGCGCAACCCGCGCTTCGCACTCAGCACCGGCACCGACACCACCTGGAGCTACCGGGGCCAGATCCTGCGCACCGACCCCGACATGGAGTTCGACGTCCACCTCAAGGAGATCCGCCGCGAACCCGGCCGGATCGTTCTGCTCGGCGACGCCCACGTCTGGAAGTCGACCCTGCGGATCTATCGCCTGGGCGACATCGCCATCGAGATCCACCACGACTAGGCGGCCACGCCGAAGTCCCGTGCGGTTCGCCGGCGCCCTGAAGGGGCGCGGGGCTGCATCGATATGCGGCTCCGCCGCGCGGGCGCGACCAGCCACAACGGGCCCGCAGTCGATCGACAGCCAAATGCAGCCAAGGCCACAAGGAGACGCACTGATGAGCACGATGCAGCCGCGGCCGCGGTGGAGTGGGCCCGTGGCACCCGCGGTCGGCGATACCGGGATCCAGGAGGCGCTGATGCGCCTCGACGAGCCCGTCTACATCCTGCGCGGCCCCTACGGCCTCGGCGCCGCCGTGGGCGGTGGCGTGCGGCCCGGCGGCGAGCACGAGGTCGTCGCCGCCGTGCCGCCGCTCGGGCCCGAACGTCTCGGCAGCGCCGCCTTCCTGGAGGCGTACGGGGTGCGCGAGGCGTACATGAGCGGCGCCATGGCGAACGGCATCGCCTCCGCCGACCTGGTGATCGCCATGGCACGGGCCGGCTATCTCGGCTCGTACGGGGCGGCCGGGCTGCTGCCCGAGGCCGTCGAGAAGGCACTCGTCCGCTTCGCGACCGAGATCCCGGGGCTGCCGTACGCCTGCAATCTGATCCACAGCCCCAGCGAGGAGCGTCTGGAGCGCACCGCCGTCGACCTGTATCTCAAGCACCGGGTGCCGTGCGTGGAGGCGTCCGCGTTCCTCGCGCTCACCCCGCACATCGTGCGCTACCGGCTGGCCGGGCTGCGGGCCGGCGGGCCGCACGGGGTCGTCGCCGACAACAAGGTCATCGCCAAGATCTCCCGTACGGAACTCGCGGAGCTGTTCATGCGGCCCGCGCCCGAGCCGATGGTGCGGGCGCTGCTCGACGAGGGCGCGATCAGCGCCGAGCAGGCGCGGCTCGCCGAACGGGTGCCGCTCGCCGACGACATCACCGTGGAGGCCGACTCCGGCGGACACACCGACCGGCGCCCGCTGCCCGCGCAGCTGCCGGTCATCATCCGTCAACGGGACGGTTTGATGCGGGAGTTGGGCTATCCGGTACGGATCCGGGTCGGGGCGGCGGGCGGAATCGGCACGCCCGAGGCGGCCTGGGCGGCCTTCGCGATGGGCGCCGACTATGTGGTGACCGGCTCCGTCAACCAGTCCTGCGTCGAGGCCGGCACCTCCGTGCAGGTCAAGGAGATGCTGGCGCAGGCCGACCTCGCGGACTTCGAGATGGCGCCCGCGGCGGACATGTTCGAGATGGGCGTGGAGCTGCAGGTCCTCAAGCGCGGCACGCTCTTCCCGATGCGCGCCCGGCTCCTCTACGAGCTCTACCGCGACCACGACGGCGTCGACGCGATCCCGGCCGCGGCCCGCGCCCGTATCGAGAAGCAGCTCTTCCGGCGCCCGTTGGAGGACGTCTGGGCGGAGACCGTCTCCTACTTCGAGCGCCGAGACCCCGACCAGCTCGCCCGCGCCGCCGCCAGCCCCAAACGGCGGGCCGCGCTGATCTTCCGCTGGTACCTGGGCATGGCCTCGCGCTGGGCCAAGACGGGGGAGGCGGACCGCGCGGTCGACTACCAGATCTGGTGCGGGCCGGCGATGGGCAGCTTCAACTCCTGGGTGCGGGGCACGTACCTGGCCGCCCCGCAGAACCGCCGCGTCGCCGATGTCGCCCGCCACATCATGACCGGCGCCGCCTTCCACCAGCGGCTGTCCATGCTGCGGGCAGCAGGCCTCGCGCTCTCACCCGCGATCGCCGACTACCCGGTGCCGCGGCCCGACCCGGCGCTGGAGGTACGGCCATGACGGCCGCGTTCGCCGCCGCGGCGCGGCTCGACGATCTGCTCGGCGACCCCTGGCGGACGGACAACGTCTACGGCTTCGAGGCCGGCGTCGCGCGGGATGCCAGGGGCGACTTCCCGCACGCCTTCGCGGCCCGCCTCGACTCCGTCGACTTCCCGCTCGCCTACCTGCCCCCGTCGCTGGGCGGCGCACTGCGCGGCCTGGACGACACGCTGCTGCTGGTGCGGGTGGCCGCCCGGCGGGATGCCGCGATCATGCCGGCCACCCTGCTGTCCTGCTCCGCAGTGCTCACGGTCCTGGCGGCGGGCACGCCCGAGCAGGCGAAGACCGTCGCCGACTGGGTGCAGGAGGGGCGGACGATCGCCTTCGCACTCTCCGAGGAGCACTCGGGCAGCGACGTCCTGGCGGGCGAGTGCCGCCTCGACCCGGCGCAGGATGGCGGGTTCCGACTGACCGGCCGCAAATGGCTCGTCGGCCGGGGTGCCACCGCCGACGCCGCGGTCGTGGTGGCCCGCACGGCAGCGCGCGGCCCGGCCGCGTTCACGGCGGTACTGCTGGGACCGCGTGAGCTGTCCCGCGTACGGCGGCAGCCCGCACAGCCCGTCACCGGAATGCGGGGCATCGACTTCGCCGACCTGGCCTTCGACGGCACTCCTGTACCGCAGGAGGCGGTGATCGGGGGCCCGGGCGGCGGCCTCGCGGGCGCGATGCGGGCCCAGCAGGTGGTACGGCTGCTCAGCACGGCGGCCTGCCTGGCGACGGCGGACACGGCGCTGCGCACGGCACTGCGGTTCACGCAGAGCAGGCGGATCGGCGGCGTCCGGGTCGCGGACACCGCCCACGGCTCCCGCGAACTGGCCGTCGCCGCAGCAGAGTTGTTCGCGGCGGACCTCCTGTCCCTGACCGCCGCCCGCTACGCCCACCTCTCCCCGGCGACGTTCGGCCTGTGCTCGTCGGTCGTCAAGCGCGCAGCCACCCGCCTGACGGCCTCCACGGTGTCCCGCTCGCGCTCCTTGCTCGGCGCCCGCGGCGTCCTGGCCCACGGCCCCGGCGCGGTCGTCGACAAGGCCCAGCGCGACAACGCCATCGTGGAGTCGTTCGACACCAGCCCGTTCGGCGTACTACGCGCGGTGGCCCTGCAACTCCCGGCCTACGCACCGACGTTCGCCCACTGGACGAGGCCCGCCGCTCAGACGGTCGGCGCGCCCGAGCTCCCCGCCGCCGGATCCGCGGGTTCGGCACGGCCGGGGTCCCGCTCGGGGGCGGACGTGGTCGTGCCGGGCGCGGCTGGTTCCCCGGCTCTGTTCGCGGCGGGGCGGAGCGGTGGGGCCGTTGGCGGGGGTGGGCTTCCCGCGGCCGGATCCGGTTCTGCGGCCGGGGCGGAGAGCTCGCTGCGGCCGGGGGCCGATGCGGTCGTGCCGGCCGCGGACGGTCTCGGTTCCCCCGTTCAGTTCGGGGTGTCGGCGAGGCCGGGGGGCGGGCTTCCCGTCGCGGCCGAGTCCGGTACCCCGATCCGCTGGGAGGTGCCGGCCGGCGGTGAACTGGCGCACGCGGCCGTCCCCGTGGCCCCGGCCGGCCTCGACGCCCTATTCGCCTTCGGTGAGCCGCTTCCCGGGCTCGAACCTGGGGCGCTCGACCTCTCCGTACGGCCCAAGGATCTTGTGCTCCTCGGGTTTGCGGCACACGCAGAAGAACTCGCGCGGGACCTCACGGCACGCGGTGAAGAACGGGCCGCCGGTCTCGTACGTGACGTACGTACCGGACTTGCCCACACCTTTGCCACCGCCGCCGAGGCCCAGCGTGACCGGTCCCGTGGGCTCGGGGCCTCGGCCGAGCTGCTCGATCTTGCCGACCGTTGTTGTCTGCTGTACGCGGCCGCCGCGGCAGCCCTCGCCTGGCATGCGCAGCCCGACCGCGGTCTGTACGGCGAGGGGCCCGCCGGCGCGGGGTGGCTCACCGCCGTTCTGGCCGTGCTGCTTGCGATGGCCGAGGGGCGTGATCCCCGGCAGGCGGCTTCAGAGCTGCCGCCGGCAGCCCGCGCGGTCACCTCGCTCGACGCCGCGCGGCTCCTGTTCACCGCGTTCCCGGTCCAGCTGTCCGACGGACCGGCACCCGAGGAGGACGAGACGACATGACCGACCTCACCGCACTGATGGCGGACCTGGAGCGCTGTCTCGGCGACCCGTGGGACGCCGGCGGCCCCATGCCGTACCCGCGCATCCTCGACCTCGACGAACGCCAGGCGTACCCGCACGAGTTCGTGGACACCCTGGCCGAATGGGGCCTGTACGACTGGATCGTCCCCGCCGCCCACGGCGGCAAGGCCGTCCACGTCGAGGACGGCTTCAACCTCTACCGCCTCGTCGGCCGACGCGACCCCACCTCCGCCACCGCGATGGTGCTGACCAGCCTCAGCTATATGCCGGTCTGGATCGCCGGCAGCCCGGGCCAACGTCAGCACTTCGCCGACGCCATCCGCGACGGCAAGAAGCTGGCCTGGGGGCTGTCCGAGCGACGGCACGGCAGTGACGTACTGGCGAACGAGACCACCGCCCGGCGCACCGACGGTGGTTGGCTGCTGAGCGGCGAGAAGTGGACCATCGGCAACGCCACCGTCGCCGCCACGGTCATGGTCTTCGCCCGTACGTCGGAGAAGGGCGGGCCCGGCGGATACTCGGTCTTCGCCGTCGAGAAGGCCGGCATCCCGGCGCAGCAGCTGGAGCACCTGCGCGACGAGCCGCTCCACGGACTGCGCGGCCTGGACATGAGCGGCGTGCGGCTCACCGACTGCTTCGTGCCCGACTCGGCGCTCGTCGGACGGGTCGGGCAGGGGCTCGAAGTTGCCCTCAAGAGCAGTCAGTTGGCTCGCATCGCGATCTCCAGCATCGCCATGAGCTGCGTGGACACCGCCCTGCGCACCACCCTCGACTTCGCCTCCCGCCGCGTCATCTTCGGCGGAACGGTGCTCGAAGTTCCGTACTCCAAACGGCAGTTGACCGAATGTTTCGCCGAGCTGCTGATCGCCGACGCGCTGACCACCGGCGCCGTACGGTCGCTCCAGCTCGCCCCCGCCCAGGCCAGCATCTGGTCCTCCGTCGTCAAGTACTTCGTACCGACCCTGCTGGAGGAGACCCTCTCCCGGCTGACCACCGTGCTCGGCGCCCGTTACTACTTGCGCGACCACCCCCGCCACGGCATCTTCCAGAAGGTCCTGCGGGACTTCGCGATCTCCAACTTCGCCGACGGCAACACCGTGGTGAACCTCAAGAACATCGCGCTGCAGCTGCAGAACCTGCTCGCGAACGCCGTCGCTCAGGAACCCGCCCCGGTGGCCGAGGCGGTCACCACGACCACCCGGCTCTTCGATCCCGCCCATCCCATGGATCCCTACGAGCCCGCCGCGCAGCAGCTCTTCAGCCGCGCCGGCGACGACTCCGTACTCGCCCTCCGCTCGGCCGTCGCCGAACTCCGCCGGGCAGCGGAGGCAGCCGAGGGCCGTGAGGCGGCATGGCTGGCCGGCTGCGCCGACTCGGCGGGGCTGATCGCCGACGAAGTGCACCGCCTCGCCGAAGAGCACGCCAAACTCCTCGCCGAGCAGGGGCGCCAGGCCGGGCAGTCCGCCGAGCTGTACGACCTGGCCAAGCAGTACGCGGCCGTGTCGGCGGCTGCCGCCTGCGTCCACCTCTATCTGCACGGACGCGACAGCTTCGCGCCCGCCCTGCGCTCACCGGCGGTCCTCCTGCTCTGCCTGGAGCGGCTGCTGCGGCGCTTCCACCCCACACGCAGGGTGACCGGACCTGACGACGTCGACGCCGTCGCCGAGGTCATGGCGGGCGCCCACCGCGAGGGGCTGCTGTTCTCCTTCCGTCCGTTCCAGGTGAGTTGGTGACCAGGAGATGCGTACGACCGCGGAGGCCCCCGACACGTCGCCGGAACGCGAGCCCGTCGGCGACCCGCTGGCCGAAGGCGCCGACGTATGGCTCCTCGCCGAGGAGGACGTGGAACGGTTCGCCGAGGCCACCGGCGGCCTCGAACTGCTCACCGAGGAGGAGCGGGCCCGGCACGACCGGCTGCTCTTCCCCGCCGCCCGCACCCGCTTCCTCGGCGCCCGGCTGCTGTCGCGGCAGGTGCTGTCTCAGTACGCCGAGGTGGCGCCGGCGGAGTGGCGGTTCGACAAGGGCCGCTTCGGGCGGCCGTCCGTCCAGGGAGCCGACTGGGGGCTCGACTTCAACATTACCCACACCAACGGGCTGATCGCCGCGATCGTGGTGCGCGGTCGTACCGCGGGTGTCGACGCCGAGAACACCCCGGCCCGTCCCGAGGCCCTCCAGTTCGCGCCGAAGGTCTTCACCCCGCTGGAGCAGGAGGTGCTGCGCCGGGACCGGGAGGACCAGCAGGGGCACGCCTTCGCGGACTCCTGGGTGGCCAAGGAGGCGTACACCAAGGCCACCGGCATGGGCATGGCCCGCGGCTTCGACGCCTTCTCCGTACACCGGCTCAGGGGCGGCGGACTGGCCGTCGTCGACGACGAGATCCCGCAGGACGAACGGCCTTTGTGGCAGATCCAGGTGCTGCAGGTGTGGGACCGGTTCGCGCTCGGCATCGCCATCCGGGGCAGCGAGGACGAGCCCGGGCCGATACCCGTACGGCTGCGTTCGGCCATGGCCGAGCTGCTGCCGGAATCCCCCGCGGGCGGCCCCCGATGAGCAACTGCCCTGTCCACGCTGTCCACTCCTGGTCTGACCGCTACCTGACGCCGTCATCGCTTTCCGGCCGCAACGCGCGCTGTGTTGCATGGAAGCCGGAGCCCGCTGCCGTGCGGGCGGTCGCAGACGGAGGACGAGCGATGCCGGCGAAGGGGAACGCGGAGCTGCTCGCGGGCTGTGCCCGTGGGGAGGCGGAGGCCTGGGACGAGACCGTGGGCCGGTACGGCCGGCTGGTCTGGTCGGTGGCCCGCAGCCACCGGGTGAGCCGGGTCGACGCCGAGGACGTGCGCCAGCTGACCTGGTTCCGGCTGATGCAGAACGCCGACCGCATCCGTGACCCCGACCGGCTCGGCGACTGGCTCGCCACGGTCGCCCGCCGCGAGGCCATCAAGGCGGCCACCCGCGACCGGCGTCTGGTCATGGTCGGCGACAGCGCCTCGCTGGAGCATCTGCTCGACCACCACGAGAGCCCCGAGCAGATCACCCTGCGCGCCGACCGCGGCCAGGAGGTGCTGCGCGCCCTGGACAGCCTCTCCGACCAGTGCCGAGAGCTTCTGCTGCGGGCCTTGCAGGACCCGCCGGCCTCCTACCAGGAGATCGCCGCCGCGCTGTCCATGCCGGTGAGCTCCGTCGGCCCGATCCGCACCCGCTGTCTGCGCCGGCTGCGGCGCGCCCTCGACCGGGACGGCACGCCGGTCGCCCTCGACGACGACTGCGCCCGCTGCCCCGTACGCACCCACGACGGAACCGAAACCGAGGTGCCCAGGTGACCGCCCTCACCGCGTCCGAGACCAAGTCCGAGACCCGGCTGGTCAGCCGGGAGATCACCACCGGCGAACCGCTCGGCGCCGTCGAGCTGTCCACCCCCGACCGCGTCACCTCCGCCGCCCGCCGCGCAGGCGCCGCGGCCCCCGCCTGGGCGGCCACCCCTGCCGAGGAGCGCGCCGCGATCGTCGAACGCGCCGCCGACCTCCTGGTGGAGCGCGCCGAGCAGGCACAGGAGCTGCTCGTGCGGGAGGGCGGCGCGATCCCCGGCAAGGCGTTCTTCGAAGTCCGGCAGGCGGCACAGGAGTTGAGGCATGGCGCGCGGCTCGCCCGGCATCCCGGGCTCCCGCACCCACCCGCCGACGACCCCGAGCGCACGGCCGAGGTGACCCGCGTCCCGCTGGGCGTGGTCGGCGTGATCGTGCCCTGGAACTTCCCGCTGCTGCTCGCGGCCCGCTCCCTGGGCCCCGCGCTCGCCCTCGGCAACACCGTGCTCCTCAAGCCCGACCCGCACACCCCGCTCAGCGGCGGCCGCCTCTTCGTCGAGGCGTTCGCCGACGCGGGGCTGCCGCCGAACGTGCTGGAGATCGTGCACGGCGACGCGGAGGCCGGTTCGGCGCTGGTGCAGGCGCCCGACGTGGCCATGGTGTCGTTCACCGGGTCGACCGAGGTGGGCCGCGAGATCGGCGCGCTGTGCGGGCGGCTGCTCAAGCGGGTCGTGCTCGAACTCGGCGGCCAGAACGCCTTCGTGGTGCTCGACGACGTCGACGTGGAGCAGGCCGCGGCCGCCGGGGCCTGGGGTTCCTTCCTGCACCAGGGGCAGATCTGCATGTCCGCCCGCCGTCACCTGGTGCACCGGTCGATCGTCGAGGAGTACACGGAGGCGCTCGCCCGGCATGCGGCCGCCCTGCGCATCGGCGACCCGTACCGCTCGGACGCCCAGATCGGCCCCGTCATCGACCGGCGCCAGCTCACGACCGTCGCCAACGCCGTCGAGCAGGCCGTCGCCCAGGGCGCCCGGCTGGTCACCGGAGGGCGCCCGCAGCCGCCGTACTACCCGCCGACCGTCCTCGCCGACGTCAGCGAGCAGATGGACGTCTTCCACACGGAGGTCTTCGGACCGGTCGCCACGGTCACCGCCTTCGCGGACGACGAGGCGGCCGTCCGCCTCGCCAACACCAGTGACCACGGGCTGACCGCCGCCGTCTACACCGGCGATACCGGTCGCGGCTCGATGATCGGCCGTCAACTCCGCTGCGGGGTCACGCACATCGGCGACCAGACCGTCGTCCAGGACGCCGCCCTGCCCTTCGGCGGCATCGGCGCCTCCGGCAACGGCTCCGGCTTCGGCGGGCGCGCAAGTCTCGAGGCGTTCACCCGCTGGCGCACCCTCACCACCAGCACGCCCCCGCGCACGTACCCCTTCTGACAGCCCCCACCCGTCGAGGAGATTCCGTGGCAGCCAAGGTCGAGCTAGTGCCCCAGGTGGCGGACCCGCCCGAGGGAACCGTCGTGTTCCTCATCGGCATGCGGATCAACAGCTTCTGGAAGGTGCACCGCTGGCTGCCGTCCTTCGTGGCGATGGTCCCCATGCTGGTCGAGCTCCACAAGCAGAAGGAGTACGGCTTTCTGGGCGCCCGCACCTGGACCGGCCGCACGGTGGTGGTGATCCAGTACTGGCGCTCCATGGACGAGCTGATGGCGTACGCGCACGACACGGACGCCGCCCACCGGCCCGCCTGGGGCCGCTTCAACCGCACCGTCGCCGACAACGGCGCGGTCGGCATCTACCACGAGGCGTATGTCGTCGACCCGGCGCGCATGCACACCGTCTACCGCAACATGCCGCCGTTCGGCATCGCCGCGGCCACCGGGAGCCGGCCCCAGCGGGCCGTGCCGGTGCCACGGGAGCGCGGCAGCGGCAGTCGACAAGAGCGGAGCACAACGTGACGACCACACCAGGGCCCATCCGGGCCGGACAGGACGTCCAGTGGCGCCGGTGCGCGTCCTGCGGCGCGTACATCTACGGCAAACGACTCGACCGCAACCGCAAGGTGTGCCCCGAGTGCCAGTTCCACTTCCGTATCCCGCCCGACGTGAGGATCGCCCAGCTCGCCGACGCCGGCAGCTTCGAGGCGTTCCCCGACCGCTACGCGCCGCGCGACCTGCTCGGCTTTCGCGACAGCAAGCCGTACCCCGACCGGCTGCGGGACGCCCAGGCCCGGACCGGGCGGCAGGACGCCGTGCTCGCCGGGCGGATGAGTGTGCGCGGCCGTCAACTGGTCGTCGCCGTCCTCGACTTCACCTTCATGGGCGGCAGCATGGGCACGGTCGTCGGTGAGACCGTCGCCGCCGCGGCCCGCACCGCCCTCGCCGAGCGGCTGCCGCTGCTCCTGATCGCCGCCTCCGGCGGGGCGCGGATGCAGGAGGGCGCGCTGTCGCTGATGCAGATGGCCAAGACCTCCCAGTGGATCGCCGCCCTGCGCGAGGCCCGCGTCCCGGTGATCAACCTCAACACCGATCCGACCTTCGGCGGCGTCAGCGCCTCCTTCGCGATGCTCGGCGACGTCGTCCTCGCCGAACCCGGCAGCCTCCTCGGCTTCGCCGGGCCCCAGGTCATCCGCAACACCATCCGCCAGGAGCTGCCGGCCGGCTTCCAGAGCGCCGAGTTCCTCCTCGAACACGGGATGATCGACGCCGTCGTACCGCGGGAGAGCCAGCGGGAGCAGTTGGCGCGACTGCTGGCCCTGCTGGGGCCGTCCGTTCCCGAACTCCCCGAAGGATCCGGGGACTCGGTGCTCACGCACCCGGTGGCCGGCACCCGCACCACCCGCGAGACCGTCGCCCTCGCCCGCGACATCCAGCGGCCCACCACCCTGGAGTACATCGGATACGTCTTCGACGACTTCGTCGGCCTGCACGGCGACCGCGCCTTCGGTGACGACGCGGCGCTGGTAGGCGGACTCGCCCGGTTCGGCGGGCAGAGCGTCGTCGTCCTCGGGCACCAAAAGGGCCATGACACGGCCGAGTTGGTGCGCAGCAACTTCGGCATGCCGAACCCCGAGGGCTACCGCAAGGCGCTGCGGCTGATGCGGTTCGCGGACCGGTTCGGGCTGCCGGTGATCGCGTTCATCGACACGCCCGGCGCCTACCCGGGCATCGGTGCCGAGGAACGCGGCCAGAGCGTGGCCATCGCCGAGTGCATCCTCGAACTGTCCCGGCTGCGCGTTCCGGTCGTCTCCGTCGTCACCGGCGAGGGCGGCAGCGGCGGCGCGCTCGCCCTCGGCGTCGCCAACTCCGTGCTGATCCTGGAGAACGCCTACTACTCGGTCATCAGCCCCGAAGGCTGCTCCACGATCCTCTTCGGTACGGCCGAACATGCGGGCCGCGCGGCCGACGCCCTGCGCCTGACCGCCTCCGAGCTGCTCCGCCTCGGCGTCGTCGACGGCATCGTGCCCGAGCCGCCCGACGGAGCCCACACCGCCCCGCACACCACCGCGCTGACGGTCAAGAGCGCCCTCGCGCGGACCCTCGCCCCGCTGCTCGACCTCTCCGGTGAGCAGCTCGTCGACGCCCGACGAAGGCGGTACGACCGCTTCGGGGACCCTCAACTGCAGCCCGTAGTGGACTGGGAGACGCACGATGAGCACTGAGGCGACCACCGCCCGAGCCGAGGAAAGCGCCGACATGACGGTGGAGGAACTACGGGCCCACACCCTGCGCCTCGCCGGTGAACTCCCCGGCACACTGCGGCGGATCACGCTGCGGGCCGGCGCTTTGAGCGTGGACGTGGAGTGGGAGAACACACCTGCTCCGACCGCTCCGGCCGCCCCGGCCGCGCAGGCGGCCCCCGCGGCGGTGGCCGCGGCCCCGGAGCCGGAGACCGCCCCCGCCGACCTGGTACGGGTCACGGCGCCCCTCGTCGGCACCTACTACCAGGCCTCCTCCCCGGGAGCCGAGCCCCTCGTCAAGGTCGGCGACACAGTGGAGGCCGGGCAGCAGCTGGCCATCATCGAGGCGATGAAGCTGCTCAACTCCATCACCGCCGAGGTCAAGGGCACCGTGCACGCCATCCATGTACAGGACGGGGACGTCGTCGAGTACGCACAGCCGCTCATCGACCTCGTCCCGGCCGGCTGAGACAAGGCGGACGACGACATGTTCGACAAGGTGCTCATCGCCAACCGCGGCGAGATCGCGCTCAGGATCATCCGGACCTGCCGCGACCTCGGGGTCCGCACGGTCGCCGTGTACTCGACCCCGGACGCCGACGCGCAGTTCGTGAAGGCCGCCGACGAGGCCGTGCACATCGGTCCCGGCGCCCCCACCCGCAGCTACCTCAACATCCCCAACATCATCGGCGCCGCCGTGAAGACGGGTGCCGAAGCCATCCATCCCGGCTACGGATTCCTCTCCGAGGACCCCTACTTCGCCGAGATCTGCGCCGACGACGGCATCACCTTCATCGGCCCGCCGCCGGACGTGATGGAGAACGTCGGCGACAAGGCCACGGCCCGCAAGCTCATGACGGCGGCGGGTCTCCCGCTGCTGCCCGGCACCACCGAGCCCGTCGACTCGGTGGAGGCCGCCGAGGAGATCGCTCGGGACATCGGCTACCCGGTGATCATCAAGGCCGCGGCGGGCGGTGGCGGGCGCGGCATCACGGTCGTGCGCCGGCCGCGGGACCTGCGCGACGCCTACACCCAGACAAGGGCCGGCGCCCTGGCGGTGTTCAAGAACAGCGCCGTCTACATCGAGCGGTACCTCACCGACACCCGGCACATCGAGATCCAGGTGCTGTGCGACGACTTCGACGGCGCCGTCCACCTCGGCGAACGCGACTGCTCCGTACAGCGCCGCCACCAGAAACTGGTCGAGGAGTCGCCCGGCCCCGGCATCCCGCCCGAACTGCGGGCCAGGCTCGGCGCGGCGGCCGTCACCGGGGCGCGCGCGGTCGGCTACCGGGGTGCCGGCACCGTGGAGTTCCTGCTGGAGGCCGACCCGGAGGCGCAGAACGCCTTCTGGTTCATGGAGATGAACGCCCGGATCCAGGTCGAGCACCCGGTCACCGAACTCGTCACCGGAGTCGACCTGGTCAGCGAACAGCTGCGCGTGGCCTCCGGCTCCCCGCTGACCGTCAAGCAGGAGGACATCGAGGTCCGCGGCCACGCCATCGAGTGCCGCATCAACGCCGAGGACCCCGACCGCGGCTTCGTCCCCACGCCCGGCCTGCTGGAGAACTACCGCACCCCGGGCGGTCCCTGGGTGCGCGTCGACACCGACTATGTGCCGGGCTCCCGGGTCAGCCCCTACTACGACTCGATGATCGGCAAGCTGATCGTCTGGGGACCGGACCGCGCCACCTGCCTGGACCGCGCCCTGCGCGCCCTGTCGGAGTTCGAGGTGTCGGGCCCCGGCGTGCACACCACGATTCCCATGCACCAGGAGATACTCGGCCACCCGGAGTTCCGCCGCGGGGGAGTCGCCACGGATTTCCTGGAGCGGCACTTCGCTCTGTAGACGCTCGGAGGCCGACATGTTCGGCGACATCTGCGACATCGAAGTGGCGATACTGCGGCAATTGGAATGCGGCAGATCCGACGAGTCCATTTCCCGCAGCCTCGGCGTCTCCACCCGCACACTGCGCCGCTATCTGGCCGGAATGTGCGCGAAACTCGGGGTGGTGACCCGCTTCCAGCTGGGCGCGGCCGCCGCCCGGCTCGGTCTGCTCGGCGCCGTGGACACCCCGGACACCTGACGTATGGAAATTCCTGATCTCCGGTTCCGGGGAATCCGTTCGGCGGCTTCTGTACATTCGCCCGGGCGAATCCAAGAGTGATGGGTATGTCTCTCCGTATTGTCGTTTCCAGCGTTTCTTCCGACGCGCACATGTGGAATCTGGTCTATCTGCAGCTGCTGCTGGAGGAGTCCGGGCACGAGGTGACCAATCTCGGAGTGTGCCCGCCGGACGGGACCGTCATGGACGCCTGCCGCGGCGCCGACCGCCCCGACCTCCTGGTGCTGAGCACCGTCAACGGCCACGGCCACCTCGACGGCCTGCGCCTGATCCGCGCCCTGCGCCACGATCCCGAACTGGCCGCCCTGCCGGTCGTCATCGGAGGCAAGCTCGGCGTGCGGGGCGCGGACGCCGAGGAGAGCCGGCGGCTGCTCGACGCGGGCTTCGACGCCGTCTTCAACGAGTCGGAGCAGCCGGCCGGCCACACCCTGGCCGCCTTCGGCGACTATCTCGCCGGGCTGGCCCAGGCGGCAGCCGTACGCGAACGCCTCGTCGCCGGGGTGCCGCGCTGATGCCCCGGTTCGCCGACTTCGTCCGGACGGCGGCCGCGGCCGGGCGGCTGGTCGTGCAGCCGCGTATGGGCTTCGGTGAACTCGCCAGGATGCGAGCCGGGTTGAGCGCGGTGCGGGGCTGCAGGGCCACCTCGGTCGGCACCATCACACTCGACAGCTACACCCGGGTCGGCGACCACGCCTCCGCCCGCCGCGCCCTGCGCGAGGGAGCCGAGCTCAACGGCTTCCCGCTGCTGGCCCACGGCGCGGGGACCGTGCGCGACCTCCTGCGCGAGGTCTCGGGTCCCGACTTCCCGGTGCAGGTACGGCACGGTTCGCCCCTGCCGCTCGACCTGTTCCGCACGATGGTCGCCGCGGGCGTCGACGCCACCGAGGGCGGACCGGTGTCGTACTGCCTGCCCTACGGGCGTGTCCCCCTCCCCGAGGCGACCGACAACTGGGCCCGCTGCAGCGAACTCGCCGCCGGCGCCCCCGACCCCATGCACCTGGAGACCTTCGGCGGCTGCATGCTCGGCCAGCTCTGCCCGCCCTCCCTGCTGGTAGCGCTCAGTGTCCTGGAAGCCATGTTCTTCCACGAGCACGGGCTGCGCTCGATCTCCCTCAGCTACGCCCAACAGGTGCACCTGGGCCAGGACCTGGAGGCCCTGGCCGCACTTCGCCGGCTCGCCGCCGACCATCTCCCCGGCGTCGACTGGCACGTCACCCTCTACACCTACATGGGCGTCTTCCCGCGCACCCCCATCGGCTCCTACCGCCTCGTCGAGGACAGCGTCCGCCTCGCCGTGCACAGCGGCACCGAGCGGCTGATCGTCAAGACGCCCGCCGAGGCCCGCCGTATCCCCGCGATCGAGGAGAACGCCGAGGCGCTGGAGTTCGCCGACGCCGTCGCCCGACAGGCGGCCGCCGACTGCGCGGTCACCAAGTGCCCACCGCCCACGGACACAGGCCTCCTGACCGAGGCCCGCACCCTGATCCACGCCACCCTCGAACTCGGCCGCACCGTCGGCTCCGCCCTGGTCACCGCCTTCGCCCGCGGCGTCCTCGACGTGCCGTTCTGCCTGCACCGCGACAACGCGGGCGCCGCCCGAGCCGTCATCGACGAGCAGGGCATGCTCAGCTGGTCGAAGGCGGGCGGCATGCCGGTCACGATCCGCGACACGGACACCGCATGCACATCCCCACTCACGGCCGACCGCCTGACCACCATGCTCGCCTACAACGAACGCCGTTACGACCGCGAGGACCTGGTCGGCTCGCTGCTACGGAGCGCGGCATGAGGCCCCGCACCGTGGTCGCCGCCCCTCTGACCGCGCTCGGCGGCTGGTCCGGTCCCTGTGTGCGCTTGGCCGGTGCGGTGTGCATGGTCGTGTCGGCGACTGGCCGGTCGTCGGCGGGGTCGGTCTGCAGGGAGCGCTGTTACGACCGCGAGGACCTTGGTCGGTTCGCTGTTGGGGAGCATCGCAGGTGGCCCCGCACTGTGGTCGCCGCCCCCCTGGCCGGGCTCGGCGCCCGTGCCTCTGTTGGCTGGTCCGGTCTCGCCGGTGCGGTGTGCACGGTCGTGCCGGCGACCGGCCGGTCGTCGGCTGGGTCGGTCTGCAGGGAGCGGTGTTACGGCCGCGTGCTGCGGAGTGCGGCATGACCGCCCGTACGGCCCTCGCCGGCACTCTGGCCGCCGTCCGCGCGCACGGTGCCGTGCGTGCGCTCGTCTCCCAGGGGCAGCCGGGGCTCTCGTTGTGCGCCGCCGACGGCCGATGGACCGGTCTGGACGCGGACATCGCTCGCGCGGTCGCCGCCGCCGTACTGGACGACCCTGAAGCCGTCGACTGGTGCCCTGCCGGATCCGCCACCCGGCTCAGCCAACTCGCCGACGGCGCGGCCGATCTGACGGTCTGCAACGTCAGCTGGACCATGGGCCGCGAGGCCGCGCACGGGCTCCTCTTCGCCGGGGTCACCTGCTACGACGGCGAGGGCTTCCTGGTCCCCGCGGACTCCGGCATCGACGACCCCGCCCACCTCGCCGGCAGGCGCCTCGCCGTGCACGCCGGGTCCACCTCCCCGGCCAACCTGACCGCCTGGTACCGGCCGCGGGGCCTCGCCGTCGAGCCCGTCACCTTCGACAGCCCCGCCGCCGCGCTGCACGCCTACGCCTCCGGCGAGTGCGCCGCGTACGTCCTCGACAAGGTGGCCCTCGCGGGCGCGAGGCGTACGCTGCCCGACCCCGAGGCGCACCGGATCCTGCCCGCCGAGATCTCCCGCGAGCCCATGGCCGCCGTGGTGCGGGACGACGACCCCGGATGGTTCCGGATCTGCCGCTGGGTGCTGCAACTGCTGTTCGCCGCCGAGTACGAGAGCCATCGCACGGGCGCCGCGGGCCGCGAGGCCGTCGCCCGCCAGGCCGGACGTCACGGCCCCGCCGCCGGCCTCGACGAACAGTGGGCGGCCCGTGTCCTCGGCGCCGTGGGCAGCTACGCCGACCTGTACGAACGCAACCTGGGCCGCGCCTCGGGCCTCGACGTGCCGCGCGGCCCCAACGAGCTGTGGACCAGAGGTGGTCTGCACTACGCCGTGCCCCTGCACTGACCCGCCAGCGGAGAGACGAGGTACCGAACGTGAGCAGCACCCCCACCCCGCGGCCGACCGGTTCGCAGCAGACCAGAGGAGCCGTCGAACTCACCGCGGCCATGGTCCTGTCGGGCACCCTCGGCGTCTTCGTCGTCGAGTCCGGCCAGCCCAGCTTCAACGTGGTCTTCTTCCGCTGCGTCTTCGGCGCCGTCGCCCTCGCCGCGTACTGCCTGGCCCGCGGCCTGTTCAGGAACCACAACTTCACCCGCCGCACCTTCGCCCTCGCGGTCCTCGGCGGCGTGTGCATCGTCTTCAACTGGGTGCTGCTGTTCAGCAGTTACACCAAGACGTCCATCTCGGTGGCCACGGTCGTCTACCACACCCAGCCGTTCTACGTCGTGATCCTCGGGCTCGTCCTGTTCAAGGAGAAGCTCAACCGCCACCAGGCCGGCTGGATCGTGCTCGCCTTCCTCGGCGTGCTCCTGGTCGCCGACCTCACCTCGGCCGACGGCAAGAAGGGCGACGCCTACTTCCTGGGCGTCGGCCAGGCACTGCTCGCCGCGCTGCTGTACGCCTTCGCCACCGTCATCGCCAAGCACCTGAAGTCCGTACGCCCCGAACTCACCGCCCTCACCCAGGTGCTGGTCGGCATCCCGCTGCTCCTGCCGTTCACAGCGCTCGGCAAGACCGCCGGTCTGGGTGCCGACTGGGCCTGGCTGGTCGGACTCGGCGTGATCCACACCTGCCTGATGTACATCCTGCTGTACGCCTCGTACCAGAAGCTGCCCACCGCGAAGATCGCGGTCCTGTCCTTCGTCTACCCGGCGGTGGCCATCCTCGCCGACTTCACCGTGTACGGGCACCACATCACGCTCCTGCAGGCCCTGGGCGTCCCGCTGATCGTCCTGGCGGGCCTCGGCGTGAACCTCGGCTGGCGGCTGCTGCCGTCCGCAGGCCGCCGTACGCACCAGGACAAGGCGGCGGCACCCGCGCTCACCCGGATCGGAGAACCCCGATGACCCTCGTCAGCGACAGCAAGGCGCCGAGCATCGCCCTCGTCGGCGCGACCGGAGCGGTCGGCCACACCCTCATCGAGCTGATCGAGACACGGGGCCTGCGCTACAAGGGCGTACGGCTCGCCGCGTCCGCGCGTTCGGCGGGACGGCAGCTGGAGGTCGACGGCCGTACCTGCACGGTGGAGGACCTGGACGGCTTCGACTTCTCCGACGTCGACATCGTGTTCTTCTCCGCCGGTACGTCCGTCAGCCAGAAGTGGGCCCGGCCGGCCGCCGCGCAGGGCGCGCTGGTCATCGACAACACCAACGCCTTCCGCATGGACCCGGACACCCCGCTGGTCGTCCCGCAGGTCAACGCGGACGTGCTCACCGGCCGCCCGGCGAGCGGCATCATCGCCAACCCCAACTGCTCGACCATCCCACTGGTGCGGCTGCTGCAGACGGTGGAGCAGCGGTGGGGGATACGGCAGGTGGTCGTCAGCACCTACCAGGCGGCCTCCGGCCAGGGGCAGCACGGCATCGAGGAACTCCAGGAGGGCAGCGAACTCGCCCTGCACGACCCCGACGCCGAACTGCCCGCGGAACGCTTCACCGCCCCGCTCGCCTTCAACGTCGTGCCGTTCATCGACCGGCTCCTGGACAGCGGGTTCACCATGGAGGAGCAGAAGATGCTCCAGGAGTCCCGCAAGATCCTCGGCCTGCCGCACCTCGACGTCACCACCACCTGCGTCCGCGTCCCGGTCGTCAACTCGCACTCCGAGGCGGTGTGGGTGGAGGCCGCGGCCCCCGTCGACCGCACCGAGCTGATCGGCCGGCTCGCCGCCCTGCCCGAGGTCACCGTCCACGACCAGGACACCCCGGGCCGCTTCCCGACCCCGCTGACCGCGGGCAACCCGGACCACGTCCACGTCGGCCGGGTCCGGGTCGCCCCGCACAACCCGCGCGGCTTCTGGCTCTGGCTGGTCGCCGACAACCTGCGGATCGGGGCCGCCCTGAACGCCGTACAGATCGCCGAGACCGTTCTCGACCGGGGGTTGCTGTGACCGACGCTGCCATTCTGAAGTTCGGCGGCTCCACCTTCCGTACCCATGCCGCCTACGACAGGCTCGCGGCCGGCCTCGAAGCCAGGCTGGAGCGCGAGGGCCGCCGGCTGGCCGTCGTGGTCAGCGCCATGCAGGGGGAGACCGAGCAACTTCGGGGCCGGCTGCACGAGGTCAACGCCCACCCCGAGGACGCCACCCCGGCCGGCATGCTCGCCACCGCCGACCTGATCAGCGCCCACCTGCTCGCCACCGCCCTGCACCGCAGGGGCCGCACCGCAACCGTCCTCGCCGGCCACCAGATCGGCCTGATCACCAACTCGTCCTTCCTGTGGGCCCGGGTGATCGAGACCGACCCGGGGCCGCTCGACCGGACGCTCTCCGAGTACGAGGTCGTCGTCGTCCCCGGCGGACAGGCGATCGACGCGCAGGGGCGGCCCACCTGGCTCGGCAAGAACAGCTCCGACCTGTCGGCGATCGCCGTCGCCCGCGCCCTCGGCGGCACCGCCTGCGAGATCCACTCCGACGTCGACGGCATCTACACCTCGGACCCGCACCTGGTCCGCGGCGCACGGCTGCTGCCGAAGGTCTCCTTCAACATGGCCGCCCTGATGTCCCTGTACGGGGCGAAGGTGCTGCACCGCCGGGCCGTGCAGCTCGCCCTGCGGCACGGCATCGAGATCGTCTGCCGCTACAACCGGGCACCGTTCTCGCCCGGCACGACCATCAGCCGCGAGGGCGACCAGATGGCGGCGATCGTCTTCAACCAGCGCTCCGTGGTGCTCGGTTACGACTCCGACGACTGCGCCGACCTGGCCCACGGCGTCTTCCACGCGGCCGGCATCGACACCGTACGGCTGACCGAGAAACCGTGGGTCGCCGTCGTCGGCGGCTTCGTCGACCTGGAGGCCGTGCAGCGCCGCCAGAACCTCAAACCCGGCACCTACGTCGGCGTCCCCGTGGCCGAGATCCGCGGCTCCAAGGTCACCACGCACATCGCGGAGAGCGGCGAGGACGCCCTGCACCTCGCCCAGCGCCTGCACGACCGCATCGACCTGCCCGTCATGGAACCCGCACCGCAGCCCCACCTCGCCGGAGTGTGACCGCCTTGACCTTCGCCGACCTCGAACTGCCCGACCGGGTGCGCGACACCATCGGTGCGGAGCTGTGTCTGCTGCCCGACCCGACCGCGGACGTCGACCGGGCGCTGACCCGTTACCACCGCATCTTCGCCGCCCTGCCCACCGAACTCCTGCAGCAGATCATGGACTTCGGCCGGCACAACGACTCCCCGGGCGTGATGCTCGTACGCAACCTGCCACTGGACGCGGAACTGCCGCCCACCCCGGTCGACGGCGAACCGTCCGCCGCCAAGAACAGCTTCGTCGCCGAAGGCGTGCTGCTCGGCCTGACCGGACTGCTGGGCGAGCCGATCGGCGTGCTCACCGAGAAGGCCGGCCGGCTCGTCCACGACGTCGTCCCGGTCCGGGAGGGAGCGCGGGCCCAGACCAACCAGGGCTCCGCGGTCTTCCTCAACTTCCACAGCGACATCACCTACGACACCACCGGCCGCTACGACGTCGCCAACCCGGACTTCCTCGTCCTCAACTGCCTGCGCGGCGCGGCGGGCAACGACGCCTTCACGTACTACGCCGACGCCCGCGACCTGTGCCGGCACCTGCCGGACCCGCTGGTCGAGACCCTGCGCAGTCCGCTCTACCGACTCAACGCACCCGGCAGCTACACCACCAGCGTGGGGGAGGAGGTGCTGTCCGAACCGGTGCCCATCCTCAGCGGCGCCGCCCGCTTCCCGGAGATCACCGTCTCCGCCAACGGCACCCGCCCGCTCACCCGCGGAGCCGGCACCGCCCTCGACGCGTTGCAGGACGCCTGCCGGTCCGTCGCCCACACCGTACGGCTGGAACCGGGCCAGGCCCTGCTGATCAACAACCGCAAGGGCGTCCACGCGCGCTCCACCTTCCGGGCACGCCATGACGGCCGCGACCGCTGGCTCCAACGCACCTATATCCGCCGCAACCTGTGGAACGTCCGTTACCGGGCCACCCCGGAGGACCGGCGTGTTCATTACTGAATGCGGTGCCGTACCTAACGCTCTCAAGTCGGCGGTCGCCGCACGGGAGTTCGGGTCGGCGGCGGAGTCCTAGGCTGAAGCGGCAAGGAGTGGCGATCGGCGATTTCGTGGCGTGCGCGGGGGTGATGAATTGACGGACGAGATTCCCCTTCTCGGCGACCTCGCGGTGAAGGCCTACGAAACGGTGCTGCAGAAGGGCCGCTTCGACGACCAGGAGCTCGCCACCGCCCTCGGTGCGGACATCACCACGGTCGAGGAGATACGCAAGTCCCTCCAGGACCTGCATCTGCTCAGCCCGAGCGCACCCGGGCGTGCCGTCGTCCCCCTCGACCCCGAGGTCGCCGAGGCCGAGCTGGTCACGCCGCTGGAGGTGGAGATCGGCCGACGCCGACGCGAAATCGGCCGTATCCACGAGGAGTTGCGCTCCCTCGCCGCCGACTACCGGGCCCGGCCCAACGGCTCACCGGCCGACGTCCCCATCACCGTCCTCGACGACGTCGAGGAGGTGCGCCGCGAGATCGACCGGGCCCGCTACGGTTGCACTCAGGAGCGCATGAGCCTGCAGTCCGGCGGCGGCCGCCCGCCCGGACTCCTCGAAGCCGACCGGGAACACACCCTGGAACTGCTGCGCAGGGGCGTCCGCGTGCGCACCCTCTACCAGCACACCGCCCGCACCAGCCTCGCCACCCGCACCTACGTCCAGGAGATCAGCCGACGCGGCGCCGAGGTGCGCACCGTCGACGAACTCTCCGAGCGGCTCATCATCTACGACCGCAGAATCGCCTTCATCCCCAAGGAGCGCACCGGCCGGCAGCCGCCCGGCGCCGCCGTCATCACCGAACCGACGGTCGTGGGCTATCTGGCCCGCACCTTCGAGTCGGTGTGGCAGGTCGGCCGCCCCTTCGAGGTGGAGCAGCAGACCGCCGAATACCCGCAAGTCGCGGAAGAAGTACGGCAGTCCATCATCCGCCTCATGGCCCTCGGGCTGAAGGACGAGGTCATTGCGCGCAGGCTCGGCATGGCGACCCGGACCTGCCGCCGCCACATCTCCGCCGTCATGGAGGAAATGGGGGCGGTCAGCCGATTCCAGGCAGGCCTGATAATCGGGCGGGAAAACGGGGATGTTGGCCGCTAGCTGACGCCGCATGTCCCGAATGGGACATCGCCGGGACATCGCGCTCACCGTCACTCCTTGGTTTCCTGGAGTAGGAAATCCATCCGTTGTCGACCCTTGGAGAAGAGACCCATGGACATCAGGCAGCTGGCGGCGTTCCACAAGGTGGCCACGCTGCTCAGTTTCTCGAAGGCGGCGACGGAACTGAAGTACGCGCAGTCCAGTGTCACCAGCCAGATAAAGGGACTCGAGATGTCCCTGGGCGTCGACCTCTTCGACCGCCTCGGCGGCCGCATCCAGCTCACCGAGGCGGGGCAGCGGCTGCTGCCCTACGCCGAGCAGATGCTGGCCCTGGCCGGCGAGGCCCGTGGCGCCACGGTCGGCTCCGGGGACCCCTCCGGCGTACTGACCATCGGCTCGATGGAGAGCATCACGTCCTACAGGATGCCCCCGCTGCTGGAGTTCTTCCACCACCGCTACCCCGCCCTGCACATCGTCCTGCGACCGAGCCTGTGCGCGGAGACCTGCCATGCGCTGCGGCAGGGGATGTTCGACATGGGCTTCCTGATGGAGGCCGAGACGCAGCATCCGGGGGTCCAGACCGAGGTACTCGGCTCCGAACCCCTGACGGTGGTTGCCGCGCCCGACCATCCGCTCACCCAGGTCCCGAAGGTGACGACGGAGGAGCTGCGCCGTACGCAGGTCATCTCCGCGGAGGCCGGCTGCGCCTATCGGGAGCTGTTCGAGGCGGAGTTGAACGACGGGACGGGGGAAGCACTGCCGTTCCTGGAATTCGGCACGATCGAATCCATCAAGCGAGGGGTCGCGGCTGGACTGGGCATCAGCCTGCTGCCGACGGCCTGTGTTCAGGACACGCTGGATTCCGGGGTGCTGGTGAAGCTGGACTGGGATATCCCCTTCGAGGTCTTCACACAGCTGGCCTGGCGGCGCGGCAAGAACCTGACGCGTGAGATGCGGGTCTTCACGGATCAATCAATCCGGTTCCTGGCAGAGGAATACGGCCGCTGAAGCCGCCCTGCTTTTAGGGGCGCGGGGCTGTATCGATATGCGGCTCCGCCGCGTGGGCGCGACAAGCCCCCGCCGGCCCGCAGACTCACTCACAAGCGACAGGCCCCAATTCCCTCAACGCACTGCGCAACATATGCACGTGATCGTCAACGGTCGCCAACCCCAACCCCATCGTGCTCAAACAAAGATGCGTCGCCCCAAGGTCACGCCAACCGGCAACAAACTCCGCCCACTTGCCCTCCGGCACCTCCGCAAGCTTGAGGCGAGCCTCGAACCCGATCCCGGCAGGATCACGTCCGGCCGCGGCGGCGTAGGACCGCACCCGCCGCACCATCGCCCGCGCCGTCTCGTCCGGAGGACGCTGCGGCAGCCAGCCTTCGCCGATTTCGCCCGCCCGCCGCAGCACGGCCTCCGCGTTTCCGCCGAACCACACAGGGATACGGCCGCGCACCGGCCGGGGCAGGATCCCGGCGTCCTCGACCCGGTGCCACCGCCCCTCGTAGGTGACCGTGGGCTCGGCCCACAGCGACCGCAGCAGCTCCACCTGCTCGGCGCTGCGGGCGCCGCGGTCGGTGAAGGTCGCGCCCAGGGCGTCGTACTCGACCCGGTTCCAGCCGATGCCGACACCCAGCCGCAGCCGGCCGCCGCTGAGCACGTCGACCTCGGCGGCCTGCTTGGCGACCAGGGCGGTCTGCCGCTGCGGCAGCACCAGGACCCCGGTGACGAGCTCCAGGGTGCGGGTGATCCCGGCCAGGTAGCCGAACAGGACGAAGACCTCGTGGAAGAGGTCTTCGCTGGTGTAGCCGTACCAGCCGGGGCGGCTGGCGGTGCCTGCGCCGAGTACGTGGTCGAAGGCGACCACGTGCCGGAAGCCCAGCTCCTCCACGGCCTCGGCCCAGGCGCGCACCGCGCCCGGGTCCGCGCCGATCTCCGTCTGCGGGAACACAGCTCCGATACGCATGACTAGCCGACCAGACCCCAGCCGTCGTCCTCTCCTGACCTGGTCCGCCGTGCCCTGGCGCTGTTCACCATCGGTGCCTCCTCGTGGGTCGATCCGTTCGTCCCACCGTCCCCACCCGGCCGGGCGCCCGGGCGGCGCCGCGCCGCAGGTTCCGGCACTCTGTCACACGACGGATGACACTGCGTCAAGTGAGCGGTCAGTTCGAAGGAACTGACGTAGTACCCAGGTCGAGCTCGCAGAGTGTGCCGGGCGGCCGCGGCGCCGGGACCTCGTCTCCGGCCCCGTCACTAGCGTCGGCCGGGACCGATCGTCACGCCCGCCCTCAACCCGGGCGCGCCCCCACGGAGTTGCCGATGACTTCCGCCGAAGACCGGATCGACGTGATCGAGACCTGCACCAGGATGCTGTGGCACGTCGACCTGCGCCAGTGGGAGGCACTGCCCGCCCTGCTCGCGGAGAAGGTGACCCTGGACTACACGAGCCTCTTCGGCGGGGAGCCGACGAGCAGCACCCCCGAGCGGATCATCGCCGACTGGCGGGCCGGCCTCGGCCATCTCCAGGCCACCCAGCACATGATCGGCAACCAGATCGCCGAGGTGTACGGGGACGAGGCGGTCCTCACCGCCCACTTCCAGGCCACCCACCTGCTGCCCAATGCCCAGGGCGGCCCGACCTGGACGCTCGGCGGCCGCTACCGCTTCGGCCTGACCCGCAGTGGGTCCGGCTGGCGCATCAGCGACGTGGTGATGACCGCGGTGTGGGCGGACGGCAACCAGCAGATCATGACCCCTCCGGACAGCCAGTAGGCCGCGAAACGGCCACAAGGAGACGACATGAGCGACCTCACCGAGCAGACCCGGGACGTTGCCAAGCGGTGGTTCGCCGCCCTGACGAGCGGCGACTTCGGCACCGCGCTCGGGCTCCTCGCCGACGACGTCGAATGGATCAACTACCGCCCCGTGCCCGGCTACAACGACGACATGAAGTGGATCGGCACCCTGCACGGCAGCGCCGAAGTGGCGGACAGCGTCGGGGTGTTCGCCGGTCAGTGCGACGTGATCTCCGAGGAACTGCTCGACCTCGTCGTCGAGGGCGAGAAGGCCGCCGGGGTCATCCACGAGATCTCCCGGGTCAAGGAGACCGGCATCGACTTCGAGATCATCTTCACCCACTGGCTGACCGTCCGCGACGGCCGGATCGTCCGCTGGGAGTCCCACACCGACCCCTCGCAGATCATCCGGGCCATCCGGGGCGGGGCGGTGACCTCATGAGCGCCGCTCTCATCGCGGCCGTGCGCGGCCGCGCCACCGAAGAGGTCCAGCGGCTGCTCGACGCGGGCGCCGACCCGGGCACGCGCGAGCACTCCTCCGGGCTCACCGTCCTGATGATCGCCGCGGGCCAGGCCGACCCGGCGACGACCGAGACGCTGATCGCCTCCGGCGCCGACGTCCACACCGCCGACACCAGGGCCGGCGCCACCGCCCTGCACAAGGCCTGCCAGGGCGGCAGCCTGGACGTCACCCGGCAGCTCGTCGAAGCCGGCGCCTTCGTGGACGCCGTGGCCCCCACCACCGGGCACACCCCGCTGATGGACGCCCTCTGGTACAAGTACCCGGACCTCGTGGAGTACCTCCTCGACCAGGGCGCGGGCCTCAAGCTCCACACCCACTACGGCTTCTCGCTCGAAGAGCACTTCGCCTACGAGCTGAACGTCAACACCTTCGGCAAGGACAAGCTGCTGCGCGCCGAGCAGCTCCTGAAGGAGCGCCGGGAGGCCGACGCGGGCGCCGTCGAGGCCCAGCCCCTGATGGCCGCCACCGCCGCCGGAGACACCGAGGCGGTACGCCGACTCCTCGCCGACGGCGCCGAGGTGGACGCCCGCGCCCCCATGCTCAACGGGTTCAACGACGCCCACACCCCGCTGCTCGTCGCCTCCCGCGACGGCCACGGCGAGATCGTCCGGCTGCTGCTGGGGGCGGGCGCCGACATCAACGCGGTCGAGCCCTGCTTCGGCGCCGTACCGCTGCACAAGGCCGTCTACAACGGCCACGCCGACATCACCGCCGACCTGGTCGCCCACCCGGGCATCGACCTCGACTTCCAGGGCGCCACCAACGGCTACACCCCGCTGCACGACGCCCTGTGGCACGGCTACGCCGACTGCGTGACCGTCCTGCTCGACGCCGGCGCCCGCACCGACCTGGTCGGCCACGACGGCAAGACCCCGCTCGACCTGGCCGTCGAGGTCTTCGGCGACGACGACCCGATCACCGGGCGGATCGCGGCACTCGCGGCGGCCTGACCCCGACTCCCTTAAGGATCACCCATGTTGTTCTACGTCCAGATGCGCTGGAACCACGAGGGACGGATCTCCCTGGACGAGCTCTGGGAGATCGAGCGCGAAGAGGCCGAACACGCCCAGGAGACCCTCGACTCCGGCTTCGCCGTCGGCCTGTGGAAGGTCGCCGCGCAGAAGCGGGTGATCGGCATCATCGAGTCCCCGAGCGCCGAGGAACTGGACCGGACCGCGCTCGGCCGGCTGCCGATGCGCGAGTACCTCGAGTTCGAGGAGGTCTGGCCGCTGCGGGACTACCTCGGCTTCGCCGAGGACGTGAAGAAGGCCTACAAGGTCTGACCGACCGTCCGACCGACTCCCCTGGAGACCGTCATGATCCACCAGCTGATCTTCGCCCACCCCAAACCCGGAATGTCCGAGCAGGAGTTCCAGGACTACTGGGTCGACGTGCACGCGGTGCAGTACGCGAGCAAGATCCCCCAGATCAGGAAGTACCTGATCGACACCCGCATTCCCTTCGGCCCGGAACCTGACGACCCGCTGTGGAGCGGCATCGCGGAGATCTGGCTGGAGAACGACGAGGACCAGCTCGCCTCCCTGCAGACCCCGGAGTTCCTGGAGGGTGCCCGGCTCGACGAGCCCAGGTGGGCCGCCTTCTGGCGCACCGTCGTCCTGGACACCGACGCACACGTCCTGCGGGCCGGCGACCACCCGGCGCCCGAGGACGGCGTGAAGATCGTCGCCCTGGTCAAGCGCACCGAGGGCACCACCGTGGAGCAGTTCCGCGAGCGGAGCCTCGGCGAGCACGCCGAGCTGATGCTCCAGGTGCCGGGCCTGCGCCGCTACCTCCAGTGCTTCACCCGGGACGGCGCCTACGCCATCGGCGAGGCCCTCCTCGACGCCGCCTACCTGCTCTCCTTCGACAGTCTCGAAGACCTGGAGAAGGCCGCGGCCTCCGAGGAGTACGCCAGGGCCAAGGACGACCTCGTCACCTTCGTACAGCCCCGCTATCTGCACCACATGGCGGTCAAGGAGCACTGGATCATCGGCTCGGAGGACAGCGCACGTGAACACGGCTGAGCACACGGACAAAAACCAGGGGCGCACTCAGCTCGCCCTCGCGACCCTCGCCCTGGGCGCGTTCGTCATCGGCACGGCGGAACTCGTCATCGTCGGCATCCTGAACCTCATCGCCAAGGACACCGGCGTCTCGGTCGGCACGGCCGGCCTGCTGGTCACTGCCTACGCCCTCGGCATCTGCATCGGCGGCCCCCTGCTCACGGCCGTGACCATCCGGCTCGGCCGCCATCTGCTGCTGTGGTCGGCGCTGTCCGTGTTCCTCGTCGGGAACCTGCTCGCCGCGGTCACGACCAGCTTCGGCGCGCTGATCGTGGCGCGCGTCATCACCGGCGCCATCCACGGACTGTTCATCGGCGTCGCCTCGGCGCTCGCCGCGCACCTGGTCCCGGCCGGGCAGCAGGGCCGGGCCGTGGCCATGGTGTTCGGCGGGATCGCCGTCTCCACCGTCATCGGCGTACCGCTCGGCACCCTGGTCGGCAACGCGATCGGCTGGCAGGCCACCTTCGTCGGCATCGTCGCCCTCGGCGCGCTGGCCCTGGTCGCCACGCTCGCCTTCGTCCCGAGGGTCGGCCTGACCGGGCCCACCGGGCTCGGCTCACAGGCCCGACACGCCTTCGCACCAAGGGTGCTGGCCCAGCTGGGAGTCGGACTGCTGCTGCTCGGCGGCCAGTTCGCCGCCTTCACCTACCTCGCCTCCTACCTGGAGGACGTCACCGGCATCTCCGGCGGCGCGGTCAGCGCCTTCCTGCTGATCTACGGCATCGCCAGTGCCGTCGGCGTGTTCGGCGGCGGCCGGTTCGCCGACCGCGGGGCGGCCACCACGCTGGTGGTGGCCAATATCGCCCTCGCGCTCATCCTCACCGCCCTGCACTACGTCGGCGACAACCCGGCGCTGACCGCCGTCGCGCTCGCCGTGTGGGGGCTCGTCGGCTTCGGCCTGGTGCCCTCCTTCCAGCTCCGGGTGATCACCCTGGCCGGACCCGGCGGCGACCTGGCGGCCACCCTCGGCGCCTCCGCCGTCAACGCGGGCATCGCCGGGGGAGCGGCCGCCGGCGGCTGGGCCGTGGAGGCCCACGGCGTCGACTCGGTGTTCGTACTCGCCCTGATCGTCATGGTCGTGGCGCTGCCCGCGACCTGGGCCGCGACGCGTCTGCGTCCGGCTGCCGACGCGCCCGTCCAGGCGGTGTCCCCGGTCGCCGACCCCGTCGCCGATCCCACCTGAGGACCCCGAGGACCCACCCATGCAGATCATCGCGAAGAACAGCCTGCCCACCGTGCAGATCAACGGAGAGGTGGCCGCCCACATCCTCAACGCGAGCGACCATCCCGGTCTCAGCGTCTCGGCGTTCATCGTCGACGTCGCGACCGACGCAGGGCCCCCGCGCCACACCCACCCCTACGAGGAGATCTTCGTGATCGTCGAGGGCACGGTACGGCTGGAGGCCGGCGGCGAGAGCGTCGACGCGACCCCGGACGACATCTGCGTCGTACCGGCCGGAATGCCGCACAAGTTCGCCAACCTCGGCCCCGGCCGGGCCCGCATGGTCAACATCCATGCCGCGAAGGACGTCGTCACCGAATTCGTCCCCGACGAGGCCGACACCAACGAGTCGTACGCGTACAACCGCCCGGGCGCGTGAGAGGACCCGCACATGAGGATCGGCATCCTGGGCAGCGGCGAGATCGGCGGCACCCTCGCCCGTCTGCTCACCGCCGCCGGACACGAGATCGCCGTCGCCAACCGGCGCGGGCCCGGCTCCCTCGCCGGGCTGGTCGCGGAAATCGGCGGGCGGGCGCGGGCGGCCACCGTGGAGGAGGCGATCGCCTTCGGCGACCCGCTCGTCGTGGTGGCCATTCCGTTCGGCGCCTACGAGACCCTGCCGGCCGACGCGCTCGCCGGGAAGGTCGTCGTCGACACCACCAACTACACGCCCGGCAGGGACGGCGCTTTCCCCGACCTGGAGTCGGACCGCACCACCTCCTCCGAGCTGATCGCCGCCCACCTTCCGGGCGCCCGCGTGGTCAAGGCGGTCAACACCCTCAACTACAAGTACCTGCTCGACCTCGCCCGGCCGGGCGCACCCCGCGAGGAGCGGACCGCGCTGTTCGTCGCGGGCGACGACCCCGAGGCCAACCGGCTCGTCACCGAACTCCTCGACGAACTCGGCTTCGCACCCCTGCCGACGGGCTCCCTCGCCGGGGGAGGACGCCGGCAGCAGCCCGGCACCCCCGTCTTCAACCGCCCCCTCGACGCACGTCTCGCCCAAGAGAGGTGGAGCACATGACCACTGTGGAGACCATCCGGTTCAAGCTGCGCGCGGAAGTCGACGACGCCGAGTTCCAGCAGCTCAACCGCACGATGGAGAAGGAGTACCTGGAGGCCCGCCCCGGCTTTCTCGCCCGCTCGACCGCCCGCGGCGCCGACGGCGAGTACCTGGTGACCGTCCACTGGGCGTCCCCCGAGGACGCCGAGGCCACCATCGCGGCCTTCTTCGCCGCCTCCGAGACACAGGACTTCCTCGCCGCCGTCGACCTGGAGACCGTACAGCCCGGCCGCTACGAGCTGATCGAGAGCTGATCCGCCTTCACCTCGGGCTTTCCTCCCCGGCCGGGCCGGCTCCAGGACTGTGAGGGATCCGGAGCCGGCCCGGCCCACCTGTCGACAAGAAGAGAAGTGGGAGCCATGGCACCCTCAACGACCACTCCCGCGTCGGCGGCCGCCGTACGCGCACTGCGCACCACCCTCACGGGGAACGTGCTCGCGCCGGGCGACCCGTCCTACGAGCCGGCGCGGCGTCTGTGGAACGGCGCGGTCGACGCACGGCCCGCGGTCATCGTCCGGCCCGCCGACGAGACCGACGTGACCTGGGCGGTCCGCATCGCCCGCACACACCGGCTGCCGCTGACCGTCCGCGGCGGCGGCCACGACTGGGCGGGCCGGGCGACCACGGACGACGGCCTGATGATCGACCTGTCCGCGATGCGCCGGGTCACCGTCGACCGGGCCGCCCGCACCGCCGTGGCGCAGGGCGGTGCGCGGGCCGGCGACCTCGTCGAGGCGACGCGGGCCCTCGGGCTCGCCCCCGTCACCGGCACCGTCAAGGCGGTCGGCTTCGCGGGCCTCACCCTCGGCGGCGGCTACGGGCTGCTCGCCGGCCGGTGCGGACTCGCCCTGGACAACCTGGTCGCCGCGCGGGTCGTGCTCGCCGACGGCCGCCCCATCGTCGCCAGTGCCGAGCAGAACCCCGACCTGTTCTGGGCGCTGCGCGGCGGAGGCGGCAACTTCGGCGTCGTCACCGAACTGCGCGTGCGCCTGCACCCCATCAGCACCGTCCTCGCCGGGATGATCCTCTACCCGCTCGCGCAGGCCGCCTCCGTCCTGCGCGGCTACCGCGAGATCATCGCCTCGGCCGCCGACGAACTGACCGTCATGACCGGCTTCTTCGGCGGACCCGACGGACAGCCCCTGATCTACGTCCTGCCGGTGTGGTGCGGCGACATCGCCCGGGGCCGCCCGGTCATCGACCGCTTCGCCGCCCTCGGCACCCCCCTGGCCGGACAGGTCTGCCCCCAGGAGTACGCGGGCGTCCTCGGGATGTTCGACCAGGTCGTCGTCGACGGCCGGCACAACGAGATGGGCACCCAGTGGCTGCCCGAACTCACAGACACGACCGCAGAGTTGATCGTCGAAGCGGCGGCCACCGCGACCTCGCCGTACTCCGGCCTGTACATCCACCACTTCCACGGTGCCGCCGCCCGCGTACCGGCCGCAGACACCGCCTTCGCACTGCGCCGGGACCATCTGCTGGTCGAGGTCGCCGCGGCCTGGGAGGGCGCCGAAGGTGCGGCGCCGCACCGGCGCTGGGCGCGCGAGGTGTCCACCGCGTTCGCCGAGCACGCGCTGCCCGGCGGCTACCCCAATCTGCTCGGCCCCAAGGAGAGCCGGCGCGCCACGGCCGCGTTCGGCCCGGGCGCCGCACGGCTGCTGAAGACCAAGGAACGCTACGACCCGGACCACGTCTTCAGCGCGGTGGCGGCGCTCGCACCGACTGACACGAACTCAGGAGCCTGATCACCATGACCGAAGTGGCGAGCACCGCCCGCACCGTGCGGGACGCGACCCTGGACGTCCTGCGCGCCTTAGGTCTGACCACCGTCTTCAGCAACCCCAGCCACACCGAGATGAAGCTGTTCGAGTACTGGCCCGAGGACGAGTTCCGCTTCGTCATGGGCCTGCAGGAGGCCGCCGTCGTCGGTATGGCGGACGGCTACGCCCAGGGCACTGGTGAACCCGCCCTCGTCCTCATCAACGGCGGACCGGGCCTCGGCAACGCCATGGGCAGCGTCTACACGGCGGCCGCGGCGAACACGCCGATGGTCATCCTCGGCGGACAGCAGGCCCGCAAGATGCTCCTCGGGGACCCCTTCCTCGTCGCCAAGGACGCCACCCAGCTGCCCAAGCCGTACATCAAGTGGGCCGGCGAGCCCGGGCGTCCGCAGGACGTGCCCGCGCTGATCGCCCAGGCCTACCAGATCGCCAAACAGGCCCCGCAGGGCCCGGTGTTCGTGGCCGTCCCCGAGGACGACTGGGTCCGCCCGGCCGATCCGGAGCCGGTGCGGATCGCCGAGGTGGAGAGCGCCGTCGTACCGGATCCGGCGGTCCTCGCCCGCATCGCCGAAGCGCTCAACGGCGCCGAACGGCCCGGTCTGGTGGCCGGCGGCCCGGTCGACGCGCAGGGCGCGCGCGGCGACCTGATCGCCTTGGCCGAGAAGCTGAACGCGCGCGTGTGGGGCGCCCCCGTGTGGAACCGCGGCGCGTTCCCGGAGAACCACCCCCTGTTCGCCGGGGTCCTGCCGCCCATCCCCGAGCTGGTCAACCAGCGGCTCGCCGAGCAGCACGACGTGGTCGTCGTCCTCGGCGGCCCGGCGTTCACGCTGTTCACGGCGTGGGACCTGTTCTCGACGGCACCCGCGGACCTGGACAGGACGCCTCGGCCTCAACTCACGCCTGACGTGCGGTTCCTGCACGTCACGGACAACCCGCAGGCGGCCGCGGCCACCCTCGCGAACACCAGCTTCGTGGCCCCGCCCGGCGCTGTCGTGAAGGGGCTGGTGCCGCTGGTGGAGCAGCGCGAGCGCGTCGAACTCGCCCCGGTGCGCGAGCCGGTGGCGATCCCCGAGCCCTCGACGCCGCTGACCCAGGCGTACCTCTTCCACGTCCTCTCCCAGGAACTCCCCGACGACGCCCAGCTGTTCGAGGAACTGCCCATCGCCCGCGCCGACTTCCACGAGCAGATACCGCTCGGCGCGGACAACGGCTACTTCGCCACGGCCAGCGGCGCCCTCGGCTTCCCCTTCGCCGGAGCCGTCGGCTACGCCCTCGCGCACCCCGAGAAGCGTGCCGTGGTCGTGGTCGGCGAGGGCTCGGCCCAGTACACCCTGCACGCCCTGTGGACGGCGGCCCAGCACCGGCTGCCGGTCACCTTCGTCATCCCCGACAACTCCGGCTATCTGTCCCTCAAGTACTACCTCCAGGACCAGAAGTCCTGGCAGAAGGGCTGGGACCTCAGCGGCGTCGACATGGCCCAGCTGGCCCGCGGCTTCGGCGTGCGCGGCGAACGCATCGAGACTCCGGAGAACCTCCGCGAGTCCCTGCGCAGCGCCCTGACGGCCGACGGCCCGGTCCTCCTCGACGTCGTGGTCGCCGACCCGGGACTGTTCCGCCTCTGACCCGCACACCGACATCCGACGCCCTCCGCCCAGCGCGGGGGGCGTCCTTCGTTGCGCAGTGGACAACAGCCCCGGCCAGGGCCCGATTTGCCGTAGTGCGGTCTGCCACTTGGGGATGTGCGGCACCCGGAGCCCTCCCTCCTGGTACCGGCCAAACTCCGAAAACTAGACATGAGTTCGGCAGTTCAAGCGTCCGAACCGAACGCCGACCCAGCCGACCGAGAGGAACCTCATGAGCAGGCGCATCCTCGTCGTCCTGTCCGAGTACGGCTACTGGGGCGAGGAACTCATCGGCCCCCTGGAGACCTTCGACAAGGCGGGCTACCACCTCACCTTCGCCACCCCGACCGGCAAGCGGCCCGTGGCGCTGCCCCCGAGCATGGACCCCGACTACGTCGACCCGCCGCTCGGCCGCTCCGTCACGACCCCGGAGATGGCGGCGAAGGTCAAGGCCGTCGAGGCCTCCGACCGCCTCGACAACCCCCTCGACCTGTCCTCCTGGCTGCCCGACCGGCCCTACCGTTCCAAGCCGTACTTCCTGCGCGACTGGGAGGCGTACAACAGCCGCGTGGAGAAGGTCCGCGAGCAGATCGCCGACCGCTACGACGCCCTCCTCATCGTGGGCGGCAGCGGCCCGATCGTCGACCTCGCCAACAACTGGCGCGTCCACGACCTGATCCTCGCCTTCCACCACCTGGACCGCCCGATCGCCGCCGAGTGCTACGGCGTGGCCTGCCTGGCCTTCGCCCGCGACCAGGAGGACCGGGAGAGCATCATCCGCGGCAAGCACGTCACCGGGCACTGCATCGAGTACGACTACCTCGACGGCACCGGGTTCGTCGGCACCGACTTCAACATGGGCCCGCCGCCGTACCCGCTGGAGTACATCCTGCGGGACGCGACCGCACCCGGCGGCGCCTACCACGGCAACTTCGGCAAGACGACCTCGGTGATCGTCGACTACCCGTTCATCACCGGGCGTTCGACGCCCGACTCCTATCTCACCGGCCAGAAGACGGTCGAGGTGCTCGACCAGGGCCTGCGCCAGTGGGGCTTCCGGGCCGCCGCCCAGTCGTAGCCACCGATCCCGACGAGAGGCGGTACCACCATGGACAGCAGGCCGGCCCGGGCGGCGTTCCTCGAACAGCTCGCCGTCGACGGGGTGCCGTACATGTTCGGCAATCCCGGCACGGTGGAGCAGGGCTTCCTGGACGAGCTGCGCCACTTCCCCGGCATCGAGTACGTGCTGACCCTGCAGGAGGCGGTGGCCGTCGGCATGGCGGACGGCTACGCCCGCGCCACCCGCCGCCCGGCCGTGGTCCAGCTGCACTCCGGGGTGGGCCTCGGCAACGGCATCGGCATGCTCTACCAGGCGAAGCGCGGCCACGCCCCGCTCGTCGTCCTGGTCGGCGAGGCCGGCCTGCGCTACGACGCCATGGAGGCGCAGATGGCCGCCGACCTGGTGGCCATGGCCGAGCCGGTGACCAAGTGGGCGACGCGGGTCGTCGACCCCGACTCCACGCTGAGGGTGCTGCGCCGCGCGTTCAAGGTGGCCGGCACCCCGCCGTACGGGCCGGTCCTCGTCGTGCTGCCCGCCGACGTGATGGACCGGCCCACCCGCGAGGAGGCGGTGCCGGTGTCCTACCCCGACACCGCCTCCGCACCAGACCCGCAGTCGCTGGCACGGGCGGCGGAGCTGCTCGCCGGGGCGCGCAAACCGATCGTGATCGCGGGCGACGGGATCCACTTCTCGGGCGCACAGGAGGAGTTGGGGCGACTGGCCTCGGTGTGGGGCGCGGAGGTGTGGGGCGCCGACTGGGCCGAGGTGAACCTGTCCGTCGAACACCCCGCCTACGCAGGCCAGTTGGGCCACATGTTCGGCGAGAGCAGCCGTCGTGTCACGGGTACGGCGGACGCCGTCCTGCTGTGCGGCACCTATGCGCTGCCCGAGGTCTTCCCGGCCCTGGAGGGCGTCTTCGGCGAGGGCGCGCCGGTGGTCCACATCGACCTGGACACCGACGCCATCGCCAAGAACTTCCCCGTCGACCTCGGCCTAGTCGCCGACCCGAAGCGGTCTCTCGCGCTGCTCGCCGAAGCGATCGAGGCCCGGATGAGCCGCGACGAGCGTACGGCCGCGCAGGACCGGCTGCGACGAGGTGCCGCCGAGCGGGCCGAGGCCCGGGCGGCCGCCGCCCGCGGCTCCCGTGAACGGGCCGACACGGCGGAACTCCCGCACATCGCCTTCGCCGAGGAGCTGGCGGCCCGGCTCCCGGACGACATCGTCCTGTTCGACGAGTCCCTCACCGCCTCACCGGACCTCTTCGGGCCCCTTCCGGCGGCCGAGCCCGGCCGCTGGCACCAGACCCGCGGCGGTTCCCTCGGCGTCGGCATCCCCGGCGCTCTGGGCGCCCAACTCGCCCGCCCCGACGCCACGGTGGTGGGCTTCACCGGCGACGGCGGCAGCATGTACACCTTCCAGGCCCTGTGGACGGCGGCCCGGCACGACATCGGCGCCAAGTTCGTCGTCTGCAACAACAGCAGCTACCGGCTGCTGGAGCTCAACATCGACCAGTACTGGAGGGAGCAGGGGATCCCGGTCCACGCACACCCGGGGATCTTCGACCTCTCCCGGCCGGCCATCGACTTCGTCGCCCTGTCGAGGTCCCTGGGCGTGCCCGCCCTGCGCGTGGAGAAACCGGGCCAGGTCGCGGCGGCCGTCGACGAGGCGCTGTCGCACCGCGGCCCGTTCCTGATCGACCTGGTCACCGAACGGGGGAGGGGACGGTAACGGTGCGACTGACGGGTCACAAGATCGCCGTACTGATGGAGAGCGACTTCTACGAACCCGAGATCCTCTACTACGCGCGCCGTTTCCCCGAAGAGGGCGCCGAGGTCCACTTCCTGTCCCGGCTGTGGGGCGAGAAGGAGATGACCTTCCAGGGACACGAGCACCGGATGCCGTTCACGGTCACCGAATCCTTCGAGGACGTCGACGAGTTCGCGCTGAAGGAGTTCAGCGCCGTCATCGTCCCCTCCGGGATGGTCGCCGACCGGCTGCGCTACACCGAGGACCCGGACCGACTCCCGCCCGCCGCACGGTTCCTGCGCCGCGCGTTCGCCGACCCCGCCATCCTCAAGGGCGTCATCTGCCACGGCATGTGGCTCGCGGCCCCGGTGCCCGGACTGGTCCGCGGCCGGCGCGCCGTGGTGCACAACAACCTGCTGGGCGACCTGCGCAACATGGGCGGCAGCTACGTCGACCAGGACGTCGTCGTCGACGACGACCTCGTCACGGCCCGCACCGGCGAGCACTGCCATCTCTTCGCACGCACCATCATCGACCTGCTCGCCGCACACGGGACAAGAAGCGCCGGCACCGGCTTGTGGGCGCGGTGAGCTGATGAACACTCACGGGGGAACGCGCCGGGCAGGTCGGTCAGCTCTGGTGCTGCTGCTGGCCGGTCAGGGCCTGCGCGGGATCGTAGGTCGTGGGCATCCCGGAGGCCTGCAGCGCCTGGTCGTAGGCGTCCAGGGCCTCCTTCGCGCGGCCCTGGCGCTTCCACACGTCACCGAGGTGGCGCCATTCCTGCGCGGTCTCGTACGACGCCGCGAAATGCCTCAGCTGGCGGGTCGCCGCGTGCAGGCCCTGCAGGCCCTCCTCCGTCTCCCCGCGCAGCAGATGGATCTCGGCGATCCTGACGCGTGCCCCGACCGCCTCGACGCGCGGACCCGAGCTGAGCAGTCCGAGGGCGCGCCGGGCGTGGGAGACCGCCTCGTCCCACCGGCCGAGCTGGGTGTTCGCGTCGATCAGGCAGATCTCGCACCTGGCCTGCTCCACGGCGGTGCCGAGCTCCGCGAGCGTCTGGCCCGCGGCCTCGAGGAGTTCCAGCGCCCGGGCCGGGTCGGGCACGTCGGACTGCAGCTCCAGCCAGGCGACCGTCATCTTGAGCATCGCCACATGCCGCAGGTTGTCGTCGTCGGCCATCATCGCCAGGGCCCGCTCGGTGAGCGCGAGCGCCTCGGGGAGCTGCCGCCTGGAGAGGGCGACCAGCCCGGCGTTCCAGTACACCGCGCCGCGGCCGGCGCGTCCGCCGTGGTCCTCCGCCACCGGAACGAGCTTCTGGGCGAGAAGGTGGGCGCGGGTGATGTCGCCGCGCATGAGGTACGACCCGATGAGCGTCGCACCGACCTGGATGTGGTCCACGGTGACGTCCAGGCCGAGCGCATCCAGCCTGGCCATGGCCCGCTCGCCGATCTCGATGCCGAGGGTGATGTCGCCCATGTTGCGGTAGCAGCGGCTGAGGGCGACCTGGACGCGGCACCACTCGTCGGAGCCGGCCGCGAGAGACGGGTCCTTGCCGAGCTCCTCCAGTACGGGGATGGCGGCCTCGATCCGGTCGAGCTTCTCCAGCGAGGTCGCCTGACCGATGCGGGCGCGCAGCCGCATGTGCGGGTCCAGCAGGGCGGGTTTGGCGAGGAGTTCACCGAAGGCCTGCAGGGCCTCGCCGTTGTCGCCGTTCCGCAGCGCCATTTCGGCGAAAGAGAGCTTCAGCCTGGTGTCCTCCAGGGCATGGTCGTCGCGACCGGTGCGCAGATGGTCCGGCGAGCACCCCAGTTTCCCGGCGAGCGCGGAGAGCACCGCATCCGAGGGAGCCCTTTTCCCTGATTCGATGAGCGAGATGTAGCTCGCCGAGATATCCGAGGAGGCCAGATCCTGCTGCTTCAGTCCGAGTTTGACGCGGAGGGTCCGGATGCGCCTGCCCAACTCGACCGGAGACACGCTTTCCGTTTGATCCATTTGGCTTCCCAGGGGTGAGCGCATGACTTCAGGTGTCATAGATCACAATACCAGCATGACTGGGCCACGCCAATGGGCTTGACCGGGCTGTGGCCGGGAGCGGCCGAAAACACCCTGCTCCGCTTGTGGTTGCCGTGTACGCGAACAGGACACGGAAATTCCGATTCCAATAATTCCAATACCGTCTCCATTTTACTGAAATGCACTTGACTAACGATGTAATGTTCGATTGACTCGTATCGTAAATAAAAACCTCTAGGGGGAATGGAGAAAAGGAGTGATTCACAAACTCGCCGCAATACTTGTGGCTGTGCTCTTCGTCGCCGGACTGGTCGGCGGCGGGACCTTCCTCGCAGAAGGAGGGGCGTCCGTGCAGACGGTCGAGCCCGCGAGGGAAAACGGACCGGCGGGCGGCGGCTGCTGCTGATCCGGCCGGCGCACCTCGGCCGGCTGCCGTAAAGGGAGTCCTAACCGGAAACGCCCCGAGGGTCCGTGAGCGGAAAATGACAGGCGACTGAACGGCCACCCCCCACAGCCGTCTTCAGGGTCGCCGGGATTTCCCGTTCACACCTGCGCTGTTCCTCCCGTCGAAGTGAAGCGAACACGGGGCAGCGTGTCCGGAACCGGCATCCCGTCACGTACGTGCCGACCGTCGACGGATCGCCCCGTAGGACAACGGCCGTACGTGTTCGCTGCAGCGCGGGATCAGGCACCGACACCGCGTCCAGCAGCGCCCTGGTGTACGGGTGGGCAGGCCACTCGAACACCTCCTTGACCTCGCCGGTCTCGACGACGCGACCGGCATGCATGACCGCGACCCGGTCGGCCATCTGTCGCACCACGGCCAGGTCGTGCGAGACGAACAGACAGGACGGGCCGGGATCCTCCCTCAGCCTGCGCAGCAGATCGAGGATCCCGGCCCCCACGGACACGTCGAGCGCCGACAGCGGCTCGTCCAGCAGCAGAAGTTGCGGCCGGGCGGCCAGGGCCCGGGCGATGGCGATCCGTTGCCGCTGACCGCCGGAGAACCGGTGCGGGCAGACGGACATGTCCTGCGGGCCGAGCCCGACGAGCCGCAACACCTCCGCCACCCGAGCAGCGACCCGGTCGGCCGGCATCCGCTGCACCCACAACGGCTCGGCGACGATGTCACCCACCGGCATCCGCGGATCCAGGCTCGACATCGGGTCCTGGGGCACGATCTGCACCGCGCTCCGCAACCGCCGCGCCGCGTCCCGCGACAACGACGAGGTGTCCTGCCCGAGGATCTCTATCGTCCCGCTCTGCGGGACCGCCAGGGACATCACTTCGAGCAGCGTGGTGGACTTCCCGGCCCCGGACTCTCCCACGAGCCCCACCGTCTCCCCCCGGCGCACCTCCAGATCGACCGACTCCACCGCGTGAACGACGCGTTCGGCCACCGTCCGTCGCCCCCGCCGCAGACTCCACGGGCTCCATGGCCCGAAGCCGCCGGGCGCGGGAAAGGACCTGGCCAGCCCGGTGATCCTGAGGACCGGCTCCGACTCGGGCCCTCCCGCGGGCGGCCTGCGGTACATGGACGGCGGAAACAGCTCGACGGAGCTGCGCTGCACGGCCTCGTCGCCCCGATGGCAGGCAGCCACATGCCCGTCGTCTCCCCTGAGTTCGGGCAGCTGCTCCCGGCACTTCTGCTCGGCGAGCGGACACCGCGGGGCGAAGGCGCAGCCCGGCCCGCTGCCACCGGCGGCCGGCGGTTCGCCCGGCACAGGGGTGGGCGGAGTCTCCCCGTCGATCCGGGGCACGGCCCCGATCAGCCCCTTGGTGTACGGCATCCGCGGCCGCGCAAAGAGCGCGTCGACGCCCGTGCTCTCGACGATCCGCCCGCCGTACATCACCGCGACCCGGTCCGCCGTCCCCGCCACCACCCCCAGGTCGTGGCTGACCAGCAGCAGCGCCGCGCCCGTGGCCCGCCGTGCCGTCGCCAGCGCCTCGAGCACCTGGGCCCGTACGGTGACGTCCAGGGCGCTGGTGGGCTCGTCGGCCACGATCACCTCGGGGCGGCCCGCCATCGCCATGGCGATCATGGCCCGCTGCCGCATCCCGCCCGACAGCTGGTGCGGGTAGGAACGGGCGGCCCGGTCCGGCTCCGGCACCCCGACCGCGTCCAGGAGCTCGGTCGCGGCCCGCAGCGCCGACTCCCGCCCCGGGCGCGGGCGTTGATGGATACGCAGCACCTCACCGATCTGGTCTCCCACCCTGTGCACCGGAGTGAACGCGCTCAGCGCGTCCTGGAAGACCATGGCGATGTGCCGCCCCCGCACCCGGGCGAGCTCGCGCACGGGCAGCCCGACCAGCTCCCGCCCGAGCAGCCGCACCGAACCGCTCACCTCCACCCCGGGCGGGCACAGGCCGAGCAGCGCCAGCGCGGTGAGGCTCTTCCCCGCCCCCGACTCGCCCACCAGGCCGAGGACTTCCCCCCGGCACAACCGGAGATCGACACCGTGCACCAGCGGCACCCCGGCCGACCGACGGCCCCCCGCCCGCCCGACCCGCAGCCCCCGCACGTCCAGCACCACATCGCCCGTCACACCCGGCTCCCCGCTTCCCCGCCGACCACCACCGCCCCCGGCTCCGGATCCAGCGCAGCCCGCAACGCATCCCCGATGAGATGGAACGCCAGCACGAGCAGGACCAGCAGCCCCGCCGGGAAGTAGAACATCCATGGATACGTGGTCGGCACGTCCGCCGCATCGGCGATCAGCGTGCCGAGGGACACGTCGGGCGGCTGCACCCCGAAGCCGAAGTACGACAGTCCGGTCTCGCTGATGACGGCCCCGGCGACCGCCACCGTCGCGTCCGTCACGAGGAAGGACGCCATGTGGGGGAGGATGTGCCGCCGGATGACCACGACCGGGCCGACCCCCATGTGCCGGGCCACCACCACGAACTGACGCTCCTTCAGAGAGCGGGTCATGGCCCGCACCGCCCGCGCCGTGACCATCCAGCCGAACGCGGCGATCAGTCCGACGTACGCGAGCCAGCCGAGAGCGCGCAGCCGCGGCGCCACCACCACCAGGACCAGGAACGCCGGCACCACCAGCATCAGATCCACGAGAAGCATCAGCGCCCGGTCCGCCCAGCCCCCGAAGTACCCCGCGCACACCCCCACCACCGCGGCGAGCCCCGTCGAGAAGCCCGCCGCCAGTGCCCCGATGAGCAGCGACTTCTGCAGCCCCCTGGCGCACTGCGCGTAGACGTCCTGGCCGATCCGGTTGGTGCCGAGCCAGTGCCGCCCGTCCGGCGGCCGGTGCAGCGCCGAGTAGTCGATGTCGGCGTAACCCCACCCGGACAGATGCGGTCCCGCGAAGGCGAACAGGAACAGAGCGAGCAGCAGCGCGCCGCCCGCCACCGCGCCCGGTGCGCGGACCAGCCGCCGCCGTACCGACGCCCCCCGCGCGGATCTCACGCGTACCGCACCCGCGGATCGAGTGCGCCGTGCAGCAGATCGGCGACCAGGCCGGCCAGCAGGACGAGCGCGGCGCTGAACACCTCGACCGCCATGGCCGCGTTCACATCGCCCCTCTGCACGGACTCGATGAACCAACTGCCCATGCCGTGCCAGCCGTAGATCTTCTCCGTGAACACGGCGCCGGTGAACAGCGTCAGAAAGCCGAAGGAGAAGAACGCCGTCAGCGGAATCAGCGAGGTCCGCAGGCCGTGCCGGAGCAGCGCGCGCCCGGGGGTGAGCCCCTTGGCCTGGGCGGTGCGCAGATGGTCCGAGGCGAGGACGTCCAGCGTGGCCCCGCGCTGGTAGCGGCTGTACGCGGCGACCGCCCCCAGCGCGACCGAGACCGTCGGCAGGGCCAAGTGCACCGCCGCGTCCCGGAGTTGGGCCGCTGCGCCGCCCTCCAGACCTGGCGTCCGCTCGCCGGTGTACCGGATCACCGTGCGGCCCGCCGCGTCATTGACCGTGAGCGCACCCGCCTGCAGCAGCAGCCCCAGCACGAACGGTGGCACCGACAGCACCGCGAAGGAGAACAGAGTCAGCGCCCGGTCGGGCAGCCGGCCCCGCCGCACCGCCGCCCACACCCCGGCCAGCACCCCCAGCACCGTGCCCACGACCGTCCCGACGATCAGCAACCGCGCGGTGACCCCCACCCGCCGGCCGAACTCGGCGTCCACCGGCCTGCCGTCGAGCGCGCGGCCGAGATCCCCGTGCAGCGCCCGCCACGCCCAGTGGCCGAACCGCTCGGTGACCGGAGTGCCGCTGTCGAGCCCGATTTCGGCGAGCCGCGCATCGACCACAGCGGCCGGCGGCCGGGGCGTCCGGTCCTCGAAGTAGGCCCGCGGATCAAGCGCCGCGGAGGAAATCAAATAGCAGAGGAACGTTGAAGCGAGAAGCAATATCAGGCAGTTCGTCAGACGTTTTGCCAACAATGCGAGCATCGGGTGTCGGACTCCTCGGCAACCCGTCGGCTTCATGTGCTTGACATGGGCCAATGTTAAGCTCGCCGACGCCCCTTGAAGACGTGTTTGCGCTTTCTTACGGCAGACTGCTCGCCGAAGGGAACTTCACACGGGGAGAGGGCAACGCAATGACGGGGTTCCGCATACGCGGCAGACGGTTGTGGCCCGCGCTGGTCTGGATCGCCCTCTGTGCTCTGCTGGGCGGCTGCACCGGGGCCCAGGGCCGCGCCGCCCCCGGCAACAGCAGCTCCAGCGCGGCGGTTCCGGCCTACGGCCGCACCGACGTCAACCCCCGCCCGCGCAGCGAACTGAAGCAGGGCGGCACCCTGACACTGCCGATCTACCAGTGGCTGACGCAGTTCAACTACTACCAGGCGGACGGCACTCTGGACGACGTCTTCACGGTCGTCAGCATGCTGGAACCGCGCCTGTTCGCCCGCGACGCCGAAGGCGCCCCCCAGCGCGTGCCCGACTACCTGCGCTCCGCCTCCGTCACCTCCACCACCCCCCAGACGGTCACCTACCGCCTCAACCCCGAAGCGAGGTGGTCCGACGGAAAGCCGCTCGGCTGGCGGGACTTCGCGGCCCAGTGGCGTGCGCTGGGCAGAGGCGACGCGCGGTTCCGGATCGCCGATCCGAGTGGCTACGAGGACATCGCCTCGGTACGTCGGGGGGCGGACGCGCACGAGGTCAAGGTCACCTTCAAGCGGCCGTTCGCCGACTGGCAGCGGCTGTTCACGCCGCTGTATCCGGCCGCCGGCTTCGGCAACCCCGCGGACTTCAACACCGGTTGGCAGGGGAAGGCGCCGATCACCGCCGGTGCCTTCAGGATCGGTTCGCTGGACGACACCGGCCAGACCCTGACCCTCGTACCCGACCCCGCATGGTGGGGGACCCGCCCCCGTCTCGACCGGGTCGTCTTCCGCACCCTCGACCCCACGACCGCCGTCCAGGCCTTCCTCAACGGTGAGATCGACGCCGTCAACGCCGCCTCCGCCGACCTCTACGACCGGCTCAAGAACGCCGACGACACCGACATCCGCACCGGCTCCGCCTGGGACGACGTCCAGGTCGCCCTGAACGGCGCCGCGGGCCCGCTCGCGGACGTCCAGGTGCGCCGGGCCGTGCTGCGGGCCATCGACCGCCACGCCCTCGCGGAGGTGGCGCGCACCGGCCTGCCGGTCGGCGTGCCGCTGCTCGGCAACCACTTCTTCATGACCAACCAGCCCGGATACGCCGACAATTCCGCTTCGCTCGGCACCTACGACCTGAAGGCCGCCGAGCGAATTCTGGACCAGCGGGGATGGCACCGCACCGGCGGCAGCGGCGCCCGAAGCAGGAACGGGCAGGAGTTGCGCCTGCGTTTCGTACTCAGCCAGTCCACCAACCGACTTGGTCTCGACCTCTCCCAGCTGATCCAGCAGATGCTCCAGCGCGCGGGAATTGCGGTGGAGATCCAGAAAGTCCCGGCCGACGACTACCTGCCGAAGTACCTCAACCGCGGGAATTTCGACCTGGCGATCTTCCGATTCAGAGGATTGACCTATCCCAGCACCCTGTACCCCGTCTACCGGCGGCCGAGCGGCGGCCAGTTCTACGAGAACTACGGCAGGATTTCCAGCCCCGAGATCGACTCCGTGCTCGGCCGGGCCGTGCACACCCTGGACGCAGGACGCCGCGACCAGCTCTACAACCAGGCCGACCGCCTGATCTGGCAGCTGGGCCACGACGTCCTGCTCTACCAGCGCCCGCAGGTGCTCGCGGTCAGGAAGGGCCTCGCCAACTACGGTGTGCCGGGCCTCGGCGACATCGACTTCACCGCGGTCGGCTGGCAGCGGTAGGGGCGGCTCAGCGTGTCGTAGCCCATCGCCACCGAGGCCAGCGTGACGTGATGGTGCCAGCCGCGGAAGGAGCGGCCCTCGAAGTCGGCGAGACCGAAGTCCTGCTGGAGCCGGCCGAGGCTCTCGCCCGACAGTGCCCGCAGCTGGGCCAGCGGCAGCACGTCCGACAGCCTGCGCCCGGGCAGGTTGGTCAGCCAGTACGTGCGCGGGGTGGGCCGGCCGTACGGCCAGTCGGTGACCAGATGCCTCGGCCGCTGCGGCGGATGCGCCCCCGCGGACCGGGCGCCCGCACCCCCGCCGTGGGGCGCCTCGGTCAGCAACAGGGCCGGTGCGGACAGGACCTGGGACTGCCGCATCCGGGCCGTCGTCCGGTCCTGCCAGGCGATCGGCATCCGCTTGCGGTGCTGGACGGCGTGCACGGCGAGCTCCGTCAACGTCCCGCTGCCGTACGGGGATCCGGCGCACGGCCTGGGCAGGGTGACCGCGGTGCTGGGCGAGGCCTCGACCAGATATGCAAGCCCCCGCGCCTCGAGCCCGCGCAGCAGGGGCGCCACATCGGCCTCACCCCTCCAGTCCACCAGCACCGGCAGCGGCTCCAGACACCACTCCTCCAGCATCTCGTCGACGGCCTCCAGGACGTACCGCCAGCGCGGCCGGGAGCGCTCCTCCGGCGGCAGATGCGCCTGGGTGCGCAGCCGCTCGTCGCGATCCCAGCGGGCCGGCAGCATCAGCCGCCAGCTGACCGGCACCCCGCCGTGCCGGCCCACCAGCGAAGTGGCCAGCGCCAGCTGGCAGTTGACCGTGCGCTCCAGCGAGGGCGCGTACTGCCGGGCCACGCCCACGGAGCGGTCGCCGTTCTTCGTGAACACGACCTCGTCGACGCACCAGGCCTCCGAGCTGAAGGCCCGGCTCAGCTGCCCGGCGAGCCGCCGGCGCACCGGACCGCAGGGCCACGGGCTCTGGTTGACGAACTGCTGGATCTGCTGCACGGCCCGGCGGCCCAGCACCTGCTCGGAGATGCGGGCCGGGGTCTTGCGGCCGGGCACGCCGAGCAGTCCACGGACGTAGACCTCTCCCCAGCGCCGCTGGTCGGAGCGGCTGAGGGTGCCGAAGAGGTCTTGGCAGTAGGCGGACAGGTCCACCGGCTCTACGGGCACCTCGTAGGGCGGGCCGAAGTCCGGCTCCGCGGCAAGGATTCCGGGGGGCAGGGTGGTGGTCACGGTTCAGTCCTCCTCGCCCTCTAGCAGGAAGGCGTCGGTGGCCATCAGGGCTTCGCGGACCTCGGGCAGAACGGCGCCGACGACGACGAAGTCGACGTCGAGCCCTGCCTTGGTGCGCTGCACGAGAAGTTCGTTGACCGCGGGCCGGCACATCTCGCTGACCTCGGACAGATGGAACTCCACCCGCTGGGGACCTGCGGCCATCACCTCGCCGAGGACCCGGCGGAACTTGTCCAGTTCGCCGCCGTCGACCGCGCCGCCGCAGCGGACGTGCGCGGTGCCGCCGTCGAACTCGCTGCGCATCCTCAGGCGCATCTGCACGGGCTCCAGCTCCACCCGCACCCGCACCGGCCCGTCGCTCTCGGGGAGCTTCACGGTCAGCTGTTTGGCGTCGAAGTGATGGTGCTCGCGCCCGTCGACCCAGACCCGGGTCAGCTCCACCGACCCCGGCGGCAACAGGTCGGGCGCCACCCGCAGTTCGCGCTCGGGCAGGTCGCCGGGGCGGGGCCGGAAGTACAGGGTGAGCGGCTCGTGGCTGATCAGCAGACCGGTGTAGGCGGCCGCCAGGTAGCACAGCTCCAGCGAGTGGTAGCCGGCCATGGCGTGCGAGCCCTTGAGCCGCTCGGTGCCCACCAGATACGGGATCCCGTCGGCCAGCACATTGAAGTACACGCCGCCGTCCTGATGGTCCAGGAAGAAGGCGTTGTAGAAGGAGGCGGCCTCCCGCGCCAGCCTGAGCGACTCGGGATCGTCGGCCGTCCCCGCCAGGATCAGATAGGCGAGGATCGCCTGCTCCTGCTGCCACCAGGCCTTGCGGTCGTGCCACACCATCCGGTGGATGCCGCTGTCCGCATCCGCCCGCCGCTCGACCACGTCGTACCAGCCGCCGCGCTGCTGGTCGCTGCCGACCGGCGGCATGATCTCGCCGATCCGCCGGGCGGTCTCGGCGTACTCCTGCTTGTCGTGCAGGGCCCGGATCCGGGTCAGGTTCCAGGCGATCTTCAGGTTGTGCCCGACCACCGCCCGGTCCTGCTGCCAGCCCCAGGTGCGGTCCGGGCTCCAGTCCTCGTGGAAGCGCTCCTGCACGAACGGGCTGTCCGGCTCGTCCGGGAAGCGGGCCACGATGGTGTCCGCGGTCTCCTCCAGGAGCTCGGCGAAGTCCTCGCGGCCGGTGGCCAGATAGGCGTTGATCAGATACGCCGGGGCGTGGTCGCCGACCGAGTTCCAGTTCTTGCGGGAGCGGTTGCGGCCCAGCGCGTCGTCGCAGGGGCTCAGGTTGATCGGGTCGATGTGCGAGAAGAAGCCCCCGCGCTCCTCATCACGGAAGTACCGCTGGAACAGGGCGACCGTCCGGTCGATGTCCTGAAGGATCCGCGGATCGCCGGTCACCCGGTACGTCTGGGTCGGCCCGGCCAGCGCATAGATCTGCTCGTACATCGGGATGGCGTCGAAGTCGTCGCCGAACTCCGAGGCGTACACCTTGCGCCGCCCGGTCGGCGTGATGTCCATGCCGTGGTACCAGTAGACGATCCCGTCCTGCTTGTCGTCGACGCGCATGTACTGCCGTAAGTACTCGGTCCCGCTCTCGGCCGCGTCCAGGAACCGGTCCTCGCCGGTCAGCAGATAGGCGGTCGAAAGGCCGTACACCAGCCGGGAGATGGTGTCGGTCTCCTGGCGCACGTTCTCCCCCGCGTGCTCGGGCAGGTGCGCCCCGTCGAGCGTGAGATGGGTGCGGTAGTTGCGCCAGTCGAACTTGCCGTCGGGGAACTGGCCGCGCAGATAGAAGTCGGCGATCGCCGCGGCCTGCTGCACCCACCAGTTGGGATGCTCGAAGACGTAGTGGCCGCGGCTCTCCTCGGGGAAGGTGATCTCCTTCGCCTCGAAGCGCGCGCCGCCCTCCCACTCGTAGAAGATCCCGTACGCGAACAGGAAGCGCCCGGTGCCCAGCATGTCCCGGGTGCGCGAGGTGGTGTCCTGGTAGGGGTCGCCCAGGTTGCGGACGATGCGGGAGACGACGTTGCGGGCCAGGTGCACGGTGAACTCGCGGCCGTCGGAGGTGCGCAGCCCGAAACGGTGCTGGGTGGGGCTGTGGTACGTCACATATCCCGCGAGGGTGTCGGAGAAGATACGGCGGTCGGTGGTGGCACTCATCTCGTCACGTGCCCTTCTCGTCGGGTAGCGCCACAAGGAGGACGACACTGCGGCCGTGGGCGTGGAAGACGGACTCGTCGACCGGTTCCTCAGCGCCGGCGGGCAGCAGGTCGTGCGGCCCGGAGCAGGCCGTGTCCAGGACTCGGAACCAGCGGTGGCCCTCGACGGGCGGCAGCTCGAAGTCCAGGCCCAGGTGGTACATGTTCAGGATCAGATGCAGATCGGGGTCGCCGTCGAAGCCGCCGAGCGTGGCCGCGAGCACCCGGGCGTCCGCATGGTCCCAGCCGGGACACAGCAGCTTGGTGCCGTGCCAGGTGACGTCGGCCTGCCCCCGCTCATTGCGGCGCTCGGTGAAGAAGCGGGCCTCACGGAAGGTCCTGAAACGCTTCCGCAGCCCGATGACCCGTTCGGTGAAGGAACGTATCTCCGTTTCCTTCTCCGCCTGGTCCCAGTCCAGCCAGGAGGTCTCGTTGTCCTGGCAGTACGCGTTGTTGTTGCCCTGCTGGCTGTTGCGGAACTCGTCCCCGGCGAGCAGCATCGGCACGCCCCGGCTGAGCATCAGGATCGACAGGAAGTTCTTGATCTGCCGCACCCTGAGCCGCTCCACCTCCTCGGAGTCCGTCGGGCCCTCCACCCCGCAGTTCCAGCTGAAGTTCTCGTGCGCACCGTCGGCGTTCGACTCGCCGTTGGCGTGGTTGTGCTTGTGCTGGTACGAGACCAGGTCGTTGAGGGTGAACCCGTCGTGGCAGGTCACGAAGTTGATGCTGTTGGTGGGCAGCACCTGCTGCGGGAAGAACAGGTCCGCCGAACCGCCGAGCCGGGAGGCGATCTCCCCGACCAGGCCGGCATCCCCGCGTACGAAACGGCGTACGTCGTCCCGGAACGGCCCGTTCCACTGCGCCCAGCGCTTCCCCGGGAACCGGCCGACCTGGTAAAGCCCGCCGCCGTCCCACGGCTCCGCGATGATCTTCGTCTCGGCGAGCACCTGCGACAGCTCGATCGCCCAGAGGGCCGGCGGTACGGCCATCTCGTAGCCCATGGGCCCGCGGGACATCTCCGAGGCCAGGTCGAAGCGGAAGCCGTCGACATGGTGCTCGGTCACCCAGTACTCCAGGCACTCCAGGATGAACTTGGTGACCATGGGGTGGTTGGCGTTGACCGCGTTGCCGCAGCCCGTGAAGTCCATGTAGCGGCTGCGGTCCTGCGGCCACAGGTGGTAGTACGCCTCGTTGGCGAGGCCCCGGAAGCTGATCGTCGGCCCGTACTCGTTGCCCTCGCTGGTGTGGTTGAAGACCACGTCGAGGATGACCTCGATGCCCGCCCGGTGCAGCGCCTTGACCATGTCCCGGAACTCGGTGATGTGCCCGGCCAGATGGGGCTCGGCGCAGTAGCCGGTGTGCGGGGCGAAGAAGCCGTACGGGTCGTAGCCCCAGTAGTTGCGCAGCAGTGTGCCGTCCGGTCCGGTGCGCAGGATCTGCGTCTCGTCGAAGTCGAAGACGGGCAGCAGTTCCACGGCGGTGATGCCGAGCCGCTTCAGCTCCGGGATCTTGTCCACGACCGCGGAGAAGGTGCCGGGGTGGGCGGAGCGCGAGGTGGGCGACGCGGTCAGGCCGCGGACGTGCATCTCGTAGATGACCGTGTCCGTCATCGGCGTCCGCAGCGGACGGTCGCCCTCCCAGTCGTAGTCGTCGAGGTCGACGACCAGGCTGCGCATGCAGTGCTCCACGTTGTCCCCGCCGCCGATGGCGTGCGTACGGTCCCAGCAGCTGTTGATGTTGGCCCGTGCATACGGGTCGAGGAGCACCTTGCGGTGGTTGAAGCGGGCCCCGGAGTGGTGGGTGTTGCGGGGACCGTCGATCCGGTACGCGTACACCTGCCCCGGGCCGACCCCGGCCACATGGCAGTGCCAGAAGTGGAAACTGCGGTGCCGCTCCGGGTGCAGGCGCACGACGCGGGACGGCAGGGGCGCGTCGCAGCGGTCGAACAGCAACAGGTCGACGCGCGTCGCGTGCTCGGAGAAGAGCGAGAAGTTCACGCCGTCGGCGTCGACGGTGGCGCCCAGTGGCTGTGGGCGCCCCGGCGTGACTCTCGGGACGGCCTCCGGCCGACGCTCCATCGTCAGGCTTCCCTGGGTCTTCACAGAGCTTCACCTCTTGTCACCTGGGAGTCACTGGCTCCGAACCAGTCAACAAGCCCTGTAAGGTCGAGTCAAGTAAATTGTAAATCCGGAGGGCGCCACGGGGCCCGGCGCGCGCCGGAGCGCACGGGGGGAGCTGGGGCTTCGCCGGTCCTCGGGGAATCTTGCGGAATGCGCGCGGGAAGGGCGGCGGACGACGGGTTGTGGCCAGATCGGCCGTGAACGTACGGCGAAGCCCCCGGCCGCTGAGCGGCCGGGGGCTTCGGCTGGTGTCCGAGGGGGGACTTGAACCCCCACGCCCGATAAAGGGCACTAGCACCTCAAGCTAGCGCGTCTGCCATTCCGCCACCCGGACAAGGTGTCTGTCGTGCGGGGTTTCCCTCGCGGCGACGAAGGAAACATTACCAGGCTTTCGAGAGGGCCCCGGTCACCCCCCGTCCGGCGTGAACGGCGTGTGACGGGCGGGGTCCGGTCTTGGGAGCGGCCGGGCGGAGAGGGAGGATGAGGGGAACCACCAGCAGTGACAGCGGGAGGAAGCAGCGTGAGCGAGACGGACACGGCCAGGGGCGTCACCGGCGAGGACGAGGTCGTGGACCTCTGCCGCGAGCTGATCCAGATCGACACCAGCAACTACGGCGACCACTCGGGTCCGGGTGAGCGGGAGGCGGCCGAGTACGTCGCAGAGAAGCTCGCCGAGGTGGGTCTCGAATCGAAGATCTTCGAGTCGCACCCGGGCAGGGCCTCCACGGTCGCCCGGATCGAGGGCGAGGACCCGTCACGGCCCGCCCTCCTCATCCACGGCCACCTCGACGTCGTACCGGCCAACGCCGACGACTGGACCCACCACCCCTTCTCCGGCGAGGTCACCGACGGCTGCGTGTGGGGCCGCGGGGCCGTCGACATGAAGGACATGGACGCGATGACCCTGGCGGTCGTGCGCGACCGGCTGCGCAGCGGGCGCCGGCCCCCGCGCGACATCGTCCTCGCCTTCCTCGCCGACGAGGAGGCGGGCGGCAAGTTCGGCGCCCGGCACCTGGTCGAGAAGCACCCCGGTCTCTTCGAGGGCGTCACCGAGGCGATCAGCGAGGTCGGCGGCTTCTCGTTCACGGTCAACGAGCAGCGGCGGCTCTATCTGATCCAGACCGCCGAGAAGGGCATGCACTGGATGAAGCTGACCGTGGCCGGCACCGCCGGTCACGGTTCGATGATCCACCGGGACAACGCCATCACCGAGCTGTCGGAGGCCGTCGCGCGGCTCGGGCGGCACAAGTTCCCGGTGCGGGTGACGAAGACCACCCGGGCCTTCCTCGACGAACTCGGCGACGCGCTCGGCACCGAGCTGGACCCGGAGGACATGGAGGGGACCCTGGCCAGGCTCGGCGGCATCGCCAAGCTCATCGGCGCGACCCTGAGCAACACCGCCAACCCCACACAGCTGGGCGCCGGTTACAAGGTCAACGTCATCCCCGGCGAGGCCACGGCGCATGTCGACGGGCGCTTCCTGCCCGGGTTCGAGGAGGAGTTCCTCGCCGACCTGGACAAGATCCTCGGGCCCAAGGTGAAGCGCGAGGACGTACATGCCGACAAGGCCGTCGAGACCACCTTCGACGGGGCGCTGGTGGACGCCATGCAGTCCGCGCTGGTGGCCGAGGACCCGGCGGCCAAGGCGATCCCGTACATGCTCTCCGGCGGCACGGACGCCAAGTCCTTCGACGAACTGGGCATCCGCGGCTTCGGCTTCGCCCCGCTCAAGCTCCCCCCGGAGCTGGACTTCGCGGGCATGTTCCACGGTGTCGACGAGCGGGTGCCGGTCGACGGCCTGAAGTTCGGCGTGCGCGTACTGGACCGCTTCATCGACGCCTCGTGACCTTCGTAATCGTCCGCACGTACGGAGCGGGACCGAGAAGGGTGAATGCGACCATCAGCTCGTAGCTCCATTACTTCCTCCTCGTTACAGGTAATGCGATCAGCAACACGAGATCGCTTTTGCCAACAAGGAGGAATAATGCTCAAGAAGGTCGTCGCTGCTGCGGCTGCCACTGGTGGTCTGGTTCTCGCGGGTGCGGGCCTGGCCGTCGCCGACGCCGGTGCTCAGGGTGCTGCGGTGCACTCCCCGGGTATCGCTTCCGGCAACGTCGTTCAGGTGCCCGTGCACGTCCCCGTGAACGTCTGCGGCAACACGATCTCCGTGATCGGGCTGCTGAACCCCGCCTTCGGCAACACCTGCATCAACAAGTGACGTCGACCCGCTGAGGGTCGTCACGCCCGTCGGCTCCGGAGTGCGCGCCATGCGCTCCGGAGCCGACCGGCCTTTTCGCGAATTTCCACGCGAGATGTCGCGAGATTTCAGGTCAGGAATGAAGGCAGGGAGAATTCAGTAATGCGACAGGTCACCCGCAAGGGCCTGATGACGGTGATGGCGGCGACCGGTGTGCTCGCCGCGGCGGGCGGTTACGCCCACGCCGACTCGGGAGCGAACGGCTCCACCTCGGACTCGCCCGGCGTACTGTCCGGCAACACGGTGCAGGCGCCGGTACATGTGCCGGTGAACGTCTGCGGCAACACGGTCAACGTCGTCGGACTCCTCAACCCGGCGAGCGGCAACGAGTGCACCAACGAGGGCGGCGGCAGCGGTTCCTCCGGCGGGCACGGCGGTTCCGGCGGCGGATCCCAGGCCAACGGACACGCCAGTGACTCACCCGGCATCGGCTCGGGCAACACCGTCCAGGCGCCGGTCGACGTGCCGGTCAATGTCTGCGGCAACAGCGTCAACATCGTCGGCATCGGCAACGCCGCCGAGGACAACGAGTGCACCAACGGCGGTTCGGGTGGCGGGCACACGACGCCTCCGGGAGGCGGCCACCAGACGCCGCCGCCCGGTCACCCCGGTCACCCCGGTCACCCCGGTCACCCTGGCCACCCGGGTAACCCTGGCCACCCGGGTAACCCCGGACATCCGGGCAGCCCGGACCAGCCCGGTCACCCCGGCAACCCGAGCACGCCGGGCGGCTCCTCGCACACCAACCACCCGGGCACCCAGACGGTGACCCAGCCGCAGGGCAGCGCACAGCTCGCGCACACCGGCAGCGACCTGCCGATCGGCGTCGTGCTTCCGGTGGGCGCCGGGGCACTGCTGGCGGGCGCGGTCATGTACCGCAAGGCGCGCGCTTCGGTCTGAACCGGCGCATCTCCACGCCAAGCACCGCAAACTTCCCCTACGGTGCACAGAACGGAGCGGGCCCCGTGCTGGCGGGGCCCGCTCCGTTTCCGTCGTCTCCGTCGTCGCCTCAGCTCACCACGTGGCCCGCACCTGGCGGATGATCCGCCGGCGCAACCGCACCCTGCGGCTGCCGTCGCGCAGCAGACTCAGACGGTCCAACTCCCAGTGTCCGTACTCGGCATGGTCCGTCAGCAGGCGTGTGGCGTCCTTGCGGGAAACCCCGCGCGGTACGTACACGTCGACAAATTCGTATTCCGGCATCGCATCTATTGTGCGGGCTGGGGCCCGGTACGGATAGCGTCTGCACTATGTCTGATGCTGCGCAGCCCACCGCTGCCGAGGTACGAGCCGCCGCCGAGGCGGTCAAGACCGCGCTCGACCGCCACCTGGCCGCGGTCGAACGCAGGTCCGGGGAGGATGACCAGGCCGTCTACGAGGCGTTCAACGAGCTGGCCGCGGCCGCCGAGACGTACGACGAGCTGCTCTACGACCGCTACGACGAGGTCACGCCCTTCGAGATCCCCGGTGCGGAGGACACGCTGCCGCCGTACACGGGCCCCGAGGAGCCGAACGCGCTGAGTGTGCTGATCCGCCGCGACTACGCCGTGGCGGAGCCGCATCGGCTGCTGGCGCAGGCGCAGCGGGTGGAGGCGGCGGACGACGACGGACGGGGGGCGGAGACCTCCGCGACCGTGCACGGGGCGCTGAGCGTCCTGTTCGGCGAGTTCGAACCGGACGAGATCGCCTCGCGGCACAAGGAGTTCGGCCTCGAGGAGGGCGACTCCACGCTCTGGGTGACGGCCGCGGACGAACCGGCCGAGCCGGGCGACTGGCTGGAGGCGCCGTTCGAGCAGATCGATCCGCAGCGGGTGGTCTGCCGCTTCGACGTCAGCGCGGTCTTCGACGACGAGATCGACGACGGCCGCCTGGCCGGCGTGGACGACGACGACCTCGAGGACGACCTCGACACCGATCTGGACGGCGACGAGGACCTGGAGCCACTGGACGCGGACCGCTAGCGCGGGCCGCCGACGCGGGGTCGGACCGGGCTGTTGCTGCGGCGGCGTTCACGGATGATCTCCGTGAACGCCGCCGCTGTTCGTGCGCGTGGTGGGTGCTTGGCTGCGGGCCGTCTGTGGCTGGTCGCGCCCACGCGGCGGTAGCCGCACATTCAACGCAGCCCCGCGCCCCTTGGGTGGCTGTCGGGACCCCGGACCCCCGGTCAGCCGGCGGCCGGTACCTGTGTGCTGAGCAGTAGCGGCAGGCGGGTCGTGCGCGGCTTGGCCGGGACCTCGGCGACGGCCCGGGGGAGTGCCTGGTCCACGCCGTGGACCACGGACAGGTGGCGGTCCGCCCTGCCGAACGCCGTGTAGACCCACGGCCGGCTGAGGGACTGCGCCGCGTCCCCGGGCAGCACCACGACCACTGCGGGCCACCGGGTGCCGACCGCCTGGTGCGCGGTCAGCGCCCACCCGTGCCGCACAGACTGCTCCACCCGCTCCTTCGGTACGACGACGGGGGTGCCCGCGCATGACAGGTGCAGTCCGTCGGCGTCGGCCGTCACGACCTTGCCCGGTGCCGTACGGCCGGGTGCGGGAGAGTAGGCGATCCGGTCACCGGGGTCGAAACCGCCGAAGCGGCCGGGGCCGGGGTTGAGGCGCTCCTTGAGCGCCGCGTTGAGCGCGCGGGTGCCGGCCGCGCCGCCGTGGCCCGGCGTGATCACCACGGTCTGCTCGGGCGGCACGCCGATCGCCCGGGGCACCGAGTCGGCGACGAGCTGCACGGTCCGGTGGACCGCCTCGCCCGCGTCCCGCACCGGGACGATCACGACCTCCTTGCCGGGGGCCTCGACCTGGTTGAGCTCACCGATGCCGACGCCGGAGACCAGCTCGCCCAGGGGGCCGAGGTCCGGCCGCCGCGAGGCGATCCGGGGGCAGACCCGTGCCGCCAGCAGATCGGCGAACACCCGCCCGGGCCCGGCCGACCCCAGCACCCCCGGATCCCCGGCCAGCACCAGCCGGGCACCGTCGGGCAGCGACTCGACGAGCAGGGCCCCCGTCTCGACGTCCAGTTGGGGCGCGTCGAGCACGATGAGAAGATCCAGATCCAGCGCCCCGTCCGCGTCACGCCCGGGCCCCTCGTCACCGGAGAGAAGCCCGGCGACGGTGACGACGCCGGACGCAGCGAGCCCACCTGCGGTCCCGTCCACCGCGGACCCGGATCCCCCCTGCGTGCGGCTGTCGGGCAGGGCGCCGCTTGCTGCGATGTGGTCCGGCGTGGTGCTCCCCGCCGTGCCGCCGCCCGGCGCGGGCCCGTCCCCTGTGGTGTCGTCCGGGGTGCGGCTGTCGGGCGCGCCGCTGCTCGCCCCGGTGGGGGCCGGCGTGGTGTCGCCCCCCGGAATGCGGTCCGCAGCGGTGCCGCTCACCTCGTTGCCGCCCGGCAGGGACCCGCTCACTCCACGACCTTCCGGCACAGCCCCGCCCGGGCCCCCGGCGCCCGCCCACAACGCTGCGAAGCGGTCGCGGCCGGCGGGGCTGTGTGTGGCGGCCCAGGCGCGCAGGCCGAGGGCGGCTGCTGTCTGCAGCAGTGCCGCCGGTTCGGCCAGGGACGCCTCGCCGCCGGTGTGCAGGACCAGGCCGTGGCCCGCGACCGCGCGGATGAGCTCGGCGGTGGAGTCCGGCGCGGAGGCGGCCTTGCTTTCCCAGACCTCGGCCGAACCGTCCTCCTTCGGCACCGAGTTGATCAGGCGGGCCAGTCCGTCGGCGAGGCTCTCCTCCGCGAGCGCATAGCGCTCCAGGCCGACCAGGATCCGTACCGGACGCTCCTCGGCCTCCTCGCCCTCCTCGGCCGTCTGCGGTGCCGGAGCGGTCGGGTCGAGGGCGTCCTGGAAGACCAGGGCCTCGCCCTCCGCCACAGCGCTCTGCACGGCTGCGTCTGCGTCGGGCACGCCCCGCTGGGACAGCGCCGCGGTGAGCGCAGGCATCTCCAGCGCCGTGTGCCCCGCGAGCGCCGCCTGCTCCAGCAGCCACCCCGTCAGCGCCCGGCCCCGCCGCTCGTCGTCCGGACCGCACTCGGCGCCGAGCAGTGCCCGCGCGAAGCCGTCGGCCTGCTCGGGCCGCACACCGCCGACGCGCAACAGCAGCCAGGGATCCGCCCGCAGAACTTCGTCCGCGCCCTCGCCGAGGACCGCGGCGACCTGCGGTGCGAGCGCGTCCGGTGCGCCGCCGTCGCTCAGCACGCCCCGTACCGCGTCGACGGCTTCCGGCGCGGGAGCGGCGGCCGCGGCCGCGGGCGTCGGCTGCGGACGCCGTACCGGCTCGGGGGCGGGGCGGCGCGGAGCGGACTCGCTGAACACGGTGGCCACGGGCCTCTCGCCGCTCTCCACGGCACGGACCGCGGCCAGCAGATCGGCGGCCTTCCCGCTGAGCTTCGCTCCGGCCTCGACGGGCCCCGCCTTCTCCGCCTTGCGCCGCTCGATCCGCTCCCGCTCCAGCCGCTGAGCCGCCAGCTCGGCCTCGGCTTCGGACAGTTGAGCGACCGAGTCGCCGTCACCGTCTGTTCCGGCCGACGGGGCCGGGACGTCGGGTTCGCCGTTCTGCCCCGCGGCGCCCGGCGTCCCCGGCTCGGCGTTCTCTGCGTCCTCGGTGGGCTCGGGCTCCGTGCTCACAGCGTGCTCCAGTCGTGATCGGGATAGCGGTGCACGGGCGCCGACACGTCGTCGAGCGCCCGGCAGATCTCGTCAGGAAGACTAAGGGCCTCCACTGACAATGCCGCCGTGAGCTGCTGGGAGTTGCGCGCACCGACGATGGGTGCGGCCACGCCGGGCCGGTCGCGGATCCATGCGAGGGCGACCTGGAGGGGAGTCACCGCGAGCCCGTCCGCCGCGGTCTGCACGGCGTCCACGATGCGGCTCGCGGTGTCGTCGAGGTACGGCGCGACGAAGGGCGCCAGGTGGTCGGAGGCGCCGCGCGAGTCGGAGGGCACGGTCTCGCCCCGGTACTTGCCCGTCAGGACCCCGCGGCCCAGCGGGGAGGACGGCAGCAGGCCGATACCCAGGTCCAGCGCGGCCGGCAGCACCTCGCGTTCCACTCCGCGCTGCAGCAGCGAGTACTCCATCTGCGTACTCGCCAGCCGGGTCCGCATCCCGGGAGCCGCCAGCTGCCACGTCGCCGCCTTGGCGAGCTGCCAGCCGCAGAAGTTGGAGACGCCGGCATAGCGCGCACGGCCGCTGCTGACCGCCAGGTCGAGGGCCTGGAGGGTCTCCTCGAGCGGGGTGTACGGGTCGAAGGCGTGGATGTGCCAGACGTCGACGTAGTCCGTGCCGAGCCGGGCCAGCGAGTCGTCCAGCGCGGAGAGCAGGTGCCCGCGCGAGCCGTCGACCCGGCGTTCCGGGTCCGGCACACTGCCCGCCTTGGTCGAGATCACCAGGTCCCGGCGCGGAACCAGGCCTTCTATGAGGCGTCCGAGCAGGTATTCGGCCTCTCCGTCGCCGTACACGTCCGCCGTGTCGACAAGGCTTCCGCCCGCCTCCCAGAACGTCTTCAAGAGGTCCGCGGCGTCGTGCTCGTCGGTGTCCCTGCCCCAGGTGAGCGTGCCGAGTCCGATACGGGACACACGAAGGCCGGTCCGGCCGAGATACCTCTGCTCCATGAACGCCGAGATTACTGGCCTGAACCTTCGGCGTGGGGGCCTGTGGACAACCAGTTTCCACGCGCTAGGGTCTGCCGAACAGGGACGTTACTGATCGGTAAGGGGCAGGCGCATGCAGCTCGGGATCAACCTCGGCTACTGGGGTGCCGGAATGGACGCGGACAACCTGGAGGTCGCCAAGGAGGCCGACCGGCTCGGGTACGCCGTGTGCTGGGCCGCCGAGGCCTACGGTTCGGACGCGGCCACCGTACTCAGCTGGGTCGCCGCCCAGACCGAGCGGATCGACGTCGGGTCGGCCATCTTCCAGATCCCGGCCCGCCAGCCGGCGATGACCGCGATGACCGCCGCCACCCTCGACTCGCTCTCCGGCGGCCGCTTCCGCCTCGGCCTCGGCGTCTCCGGCCCGCAGGTCTCCGAGGGCTGGTACGGCGTCAAGTTCGACAAGCCGCTGGCGCGCACGCGTGAGTACGTCGAGATCGTGCGCAAGGCGATGACGCGCGAGCGGCTCTCGTTCGAGGGCGAGCACTGGACGCTGCCGCTGCCCGGCGGCCCGGGCAAGCCGCTCAAGCTGACCGTGCACCCCGAGCGCGAGCACATCCCGCTGTACATCGCCGCGATCGGCCCGAAGAACCTCGAGCAGACCGGTGAGATCGCCGACGGCGCCCTGCTGATCTTCCCCTCGGCCGAGCACCTCGAGGAGACCACGATCAAACACCTGCGCGCCGGACGGGAGAAGGCCGGCAAGACCCTCGACGGCTTCGACGTCTGCCCGACGCTCCCGCTCTCCGTGGGCGAGGACAAGGACGTGGCCACCCTCGCCGACGCGTTCCGTCCCTACACCGCGCTGTACGTCGGCGGCATGGGCAGCGCCAAGCAGAACTTCTACAACCAGCTCGCCCAGCGCATGGGGTTCGAGGCGGCGGCCGCAGAGGTCCAGGAGAAGTACCTGTCCGGCGACAAGCAGGGCGCCGCGGCCGCGATCCCGCACGACCTGATCGACAAGACGGCGCTGCTCGGTTCCGTGGACCGCATCGCGGACCGGATGAAGGAGTACGCGGCGGCAGGAGTCACCACCCTGAGCCTCAACCCGGCCGGCTTCACGCTGGAGGAGCGCATCGCCTCGCTCCGCGCCGGCACCGAAGCCCTGGAGCGCGCCGGACTGGCGTAACGCACGGTCCGGGGCGGCAGGGGAGAGGTTTCTGCGGCCGTGGTGGGGGCTCGGGGGTCTTCCCCGCCACGGCCGTCACGGGGAACAACGCGCCCGGGCGCGCTCGGTTACGCCTCCGAACCGACCCCTTCGGTCCTCCTTTTGGCGGAGTCGTCCGACACAGCTGTTGCAGCACCTCTGGCGCCGCATTTGACTCGTTCTTTGCGGAACTCTCCGGAATCCGGCGGGGACCGGCAGGACAGAGACCGGCAGAGAGGTGCCCACGATGCTTTCGGCCAGGAGTCTTTTCCAGGAGATCCTCGAGGACGACGAGTCGTTCGCCCTGTTCTGCTCCATCGCGGCCAGCGGGGAGTCCCAGGGTGGCTGGGAGAACGGGCGGATCGCCGCGCTCGTCCCGAACAGCGAACGCGCCCTCGCCTCCAAGATCACCCGGCACGGCGCCGACGAGGACAAGCACGGGCGGATCTTCAACGCCCTGATGAAGAAGCGCGGTCTCGAACCCGTCCCCGTACCGCCCGAGACCGACTACACGATGCTCCTGGAGAAGAACGGCATCGGTCTCCCCCACGAGAAGCTCAAGAGCGACGAGCCGCTCACCGTGCAGGACATCGTCGCCTACCTGTCCCACAGCCGGGTCACCGAGCAGCGCGCCTCCGAGCAGATGGAACTCCTGCGCCGGCACTTCGCCGACCACCCCGACATCGGCCGCGCGGTACGGATGATCTCCGACGACGAGGACAACCATCTGGCCTACTGCCACGAGGAGTTGCTGCGCTTCGCGTACGCCGGACACGGCCGCGCCATCCAGCGCACGCTGCGGGAGTGCGCGCTCGCGGAGATCCGCATCTACCGGGACGTCAGCCTCGCCGTCATGGACCACATGGGGCGCATCCTCGGCTGGCCGAGAGCCAAGTCGGCGCTGCTCGCCGCCGGCATCCACGCCGTCTACGCGTACGAGCGGTGCGCGGGCTGGCGGCGCATGGTGAGCCTGCGGATGCCCGAGCGCCGTGACGCACTGGGCGGACCCGCCACGACGGCACCCGGGTTCGCGTGAGCTACAGCCATCCCCGGTGCTTGAAGAGGCGGTACAGCAGCACCTCCAGGGCGGCCATCGCCAGGATCACCGCCGGGTACGACCACCCCCAGCGCAGCTCCGGCATGTGCCTGAAGTTCATCCCGTAGACCCCCGCGATCATCGTGGGGACCGCCGCCATGGCCGCCCACGCGGAGATCTTCCGCATGTCGTCGTTCTGCCGCACGCTCATCTGCGCGAGATGCGCCGACAGCACGTCCGAGACCAGCCGGTCCAGGCCCTCCACCGACTCGTTCACGCGCGTGAGGTGGTCGCTCACGTCCCGGAAGAAGGGCTGCGCCTTCTCGTGCACGAAGGGCACCCGGGCGCTGAAGACGCCGCCACCCGCCAGCCGGGCCAGCGGCTGCGACAGCGGGCCCGTGGCCCTGCGGAACTCCAGGATCTGCCGTTTGAAGGCGTAGATGCGGGACGCCGTGTGCCGCGAGCCGCCGCCGGTCGGCGAGAACACCTCCGCCTCCAGCTCCTCCAGGTCGGTGCCCAGCTCGCGGACCACCTCCACGTAGTGGTCGACCACCGCGTCGGCGATCGAGTACAGCACCGCGGTGGGCCCGTGCCGGAGCATTTCGGGCTCCTCCTCCAGCCGGTGCCGCACGGCCGCGAGGGGAGCCTCCTCACCGTGCCGCACGGTCACCACGAACGAGTCGCCGACGAAGACCATGACCTCCCCGGAGGTGACGATGTCGCTCTTCGCCTCGTACCCGACCGGCTTGAGGACCATGAACAGCGAGTCGTCGTACACCTCCAGCTTGGGCCGCTGATGCGCGTTCAGGGCGTCCTCGACGGCCAGCGGATGCAGTCCGAACTCCTCCGAGACGCGGTCGAACTCCTTCTCCGTCGGCTCGTACAGGCCGATCCAGACGAAGGCGTCACCGCCGCGACGGCACTGCGCCAGGGCGTGCGAGAAGTCCGCGGGCCCCTCCGTGCGACGCCCGTCCCGGTAGATGGCGCAGTCGACGATCACGGAGCGTATTCTCCCGCCCCGGGCCCGCCGATGCACCCCGGCGTATGCCTACCCTTGGCCGCATGCCCACGCTGATCCTGGTCCGGCACGGACGTTCCACCGCCAACACCGAGGGGGTGCTCGCCGGCTGGACGCCCGGTGTCGCTCTCGACGAGCGCGGCGCCGCACAGGCCGCCGCACTGCCCGCGCGGCTCGCCGGGCTGCCGATCTCCGAGGTCGTCAGCAGCCCGCTGCAGCGCTGCCAGGAGACGATCCGGCCGCTCCTTGACGCCCGCCCCGAGCTGACCGCGCACACCGACGAGCGGATCGGGGAGGCCCACTACGGCGACTGGTCCGGCCGCAAGCTCGCCGAGCTGGGGGACGAGCCGCTGATGGAGGTCGTGCAGGCGCACCCGTCGGCCGCCGCGTTCCCCGGCGGTGAATCGATGCGTGCGATGCAGACCCGCGCCGCCGAAGCCGTACGAGAATGGAACGCGCGCGTGGAGCGCGACCACGGCGCCGACGCCGTCTACGTCATGTGCTCGCACGGCGACATCATCAAGTCGCTCGTCGCGGATGCACTCGGACTTCATCTCGACCTGTTCCAGAGGATTTCCGTTGAACCGTGTTCCATCACCGCGATCCGTTACACACGGCTGAGGCCGTTTCTCGTACGGCTCGGTGACACCGGCGATTTCGCCTCGCTGGCGCCGCGCGAGGAACCCCCGGCCGACGACGCCACGGTCGGGGGCGGTGCGGGCGCACCGTGATCGTCGGGCGCAGTAGGGTGAAGCGGTCGCAGTAGCGCCGCACCCGTCCGCACCAGCAGGCCGTGCGGTCATCCGGTCCGATGTCGATCCACGATTCCAGGAGACAGGACGTGTCCCGTCAGGTGTTCCTCTACGACCCCCCGGACCGCTTCGTGGCCGGTACGGTCGGTATGCCCGGACGCCGTACGTTCTTCCTCCAGGCCACCGCGGGCCCCCGCGTGACCAGCGTGGCCCTGGAGAAGACCCAGGTCGCCGCCCTGGCCGAGCGCATGGACGAACTGCTCGACGAGGTCGTACGGCGCAGTGGCGGCAGCGCCGCCGTCCCGGCCGTGGCCTCCACCGAGATCTCCGACACCGATCCGCTGGACACCCCCGTCGAGGAGGAGTTCCGGGTCGGCACCATGGCCCTTGCCTGGGACGGCGAGGAACAGCGCATGATCGTCGAGGCGCAGGCCCTCGTGGAGCTCGACGCCGACTCCGAGGAGGACCTCGCCGAGGCGGAGGAGCGCCTGCTCCAGGACGAGGAGAACGGGCCCCCGATGCTGCGGGTCCGGCTGACCGGCGCGCAGGCGCGAGCCTTCGCCAAGCGCGCCCTCGACGTCGTCAACGCCGGGCGGCCGCCGTGCCCGCTGTGCAGCCTCCCGCTCGACCCGGAAGGACACGTATGTCCGCGCCAGAACGGATACCGCCGCGGAGCGTGACGACCGACGAGCCGCTCGCCGACCTGCTCACGCACGGCGAGCTCACCGTGCGCGGCCGTATCCGCGAGGCGTCCAACGCGGCGCTGTACTGCACGATCTCCCACGAGGGCCGGGAAGCGTCCTGCATCTACAAGCCCGTCGCCGGTGAGCGGCCCCTGTGGGACTTCCCCGACGGCAATCTCGCCCGGCGCGAGGTGGCAGCCTACGAGGTCTCCGAGGCGACCGGCTGGGGGCTCGTCCCGCCCACCGTGCTGCGGGAGGGGCCGTACGGCGAGGGCATGGTCCAGCTGTGGATCGAGGTGAGCCCCGAGGCCGAGCTGCTCGCCCTGGTCGACGGTGAGGAGCCGGAGGCAGGCTGGAAGGCGATCGGCTTCGCCGAGGTCGGCGACGGGAAGACGGCGCTGCTGGTGCACGCCGACGACGAGCGGCTGCGCCGGCTCGCCGTGCTCGACGCCGTGATCAACAACGCGGACCGCAAGGGCGGCCATCTGCTGCCCACGGCCGACGGCCGGTTGTACGCGATCGACCACGGGGTGACCTTCAACACCGAGAACAAGCTCAGGACGCTGCTGTGGGGGTGGGCGGGAGAGCCGCTGGACCCGGGGGCGGTCGAGGTCCTCAAGGCCCTCCAGGAGTCCCTGAGCGCCGAAGCAGCGCTGGCCACGCGGCTGTCCGGGCTGATCACCACCGCCGAACTCGACGCCACGCGCGCGCGTGTCGCCGCACTCCTGGAGACGGGGACGCATCCGGAGCCGAGCGGCGAGTGGCCGGCGATTCCCTGGCCGCCGGTGTAGCCAGGCACCGGTCGGCACCGCGCCCTTAAGGGGCGCGGGGCTGTATCGATATGCGGCTCCGCCGCGTGGGCGCGATCAACCCCCACCGGCCCGCGGTGTATTCCCGTACCCCAGCGGAGCGATATCGCGCAAGAGCGCCTTACCGGCCATCCGGCCCGGTCCGGTTCGTATACGGAACTTCCGTCCGGTTAGGCTCATGACATGCATGCCTGGCCCGCTTCCGAGGTCCCCGCCCTGCCTGGTCAGGGCCGCGACCTGAGGATCCACGACACCGCGACCGGCGGTCTGGTCTCCCTCGACCCCGGTCCCGTCGCCCGTATCTACGTCTGCGGCATCACGCCGTACGACGCGACCCACATGGGTCACGCGGCGACCTACAACGCGTTCGACCTCGTTCAGCGCGTGTGGCTCGACACCAAGCGGCAGGTTCAGTACGTCCAGAACGTCACCGACGTGGACGATCCGCTGCTGGAGCGGGCGCACCGTGACGGCATCGACTGGGTGGCCCTCGCCGAGAAGGAGACGGCCCTCTTCCGCGAGGACATGACCGCACTGCGGATGCTGCCGCCGCAGCACTACATAGGCGCCGTCGAGGCGATACCCGGCATCGTGCCGCTCGTCGAGCGGCTGCGGGACGCGGGCGCCGCCTACGAACTCGACGGCGACATCTACTTCTCCGTCGAGTCCGACCCCAACTTCGGCAAGGTGTCCGGCCTGGACGCCGCCGCCATGCGGCTGCTGTCCGCCGAGCGCGGCGGCGACCCGGACCGGCCGGGCAAGAAGAACCCGCTCGACCCGATGCTGTGGATGGCCGCCCGCGAGGGCGAACCCAGCTGGGACGGCGGTTCGCTCGGCCGGGGCCGCCCCGGCTGGCACATCGAGTGCGTCGCCATCGCCCTGGACCACCTCGGCATGACCTTCGACGTCCAGGGCGGCGGCTCCGACCTCGCCTTCCCGCACCACGAGATGGGCGCCTCGCACGCCCAGGTGCTGACCGGCGAGTTCCCCATGGCCAAGGCGTACGTCCACGCCGGCATGGTCGCCCTCGACGGCGAGAAGATGTCCAAGTCCAAGGGCAACCTGGTCTTCGTGTCCAAGCTGCGCCGCGACGGGGTGGACCCGGCCGCGATCCGGCTGACGCTGCTCGCCCACCACTACCGGGCCGACTGGGAGTGGACCGACCAGGTGCTGCAGGACGCCGTGGCCCGGCTCGGGCGGTGGCGCGCCGCCGTCTCCCGGCCCGACGGGCCGCCCGCGGAGGCCCTGGTCGAGGAGATCCGCGAGGCTCTCGCGAACGACCTGGACGCCCCGGCCGCGCTCACCGCGGTCGACCGCTGGGCCGCACAGCAGGACACCGAGGGCGGTACGGACATCGGCGCACCCGGTGTCGTGTCGCGGGCAGTGGACGCTCTGCTGGGCGTGGCCCTGTAGCCGAAGCCGGCAAGGCACAGGAAAGGGGCGCTTCCTCCGTGGAGGAAGCGCCCCTCGTGTCACTTCGCGCGGGTCGGACCGTGTGGATCAGACCTGTGGATCAGACCTGTGGATCAGACCTGTGGATCAGATCCTGCGGATCTGGATGCTGCGCAGGACCTGCGGTGAGCCGGAGTCCCAGATGCCGACGACCTGGTGGCCGAACGCGAAGGCCTCCTGGACCTGGTCGTGGGTCTGGGCGTTCGGGTTGGCGAAGATCCTCAGCTGGCCGTTGATGCGCAGCGCGATGAGGCTGGGCTGCCCGGGCAGCGGCTGGACGACGTCGATGTAGCCGTCCGCGACGCCGGCCTGCAGCACCTGAGCCTGCACCTGCTGCTGGGCGTGCTGCGCGGCGGCCTGGGCGATCTGGTGGAGGTGCTGCTGCACCTGCTGCTCGGCCTGTTGCTGCGGGCTCATCTGCTGCTGACCCATGTGCTGCTGCTGGCCGAGCTGCTGAAGCAGCTGCTGGAAGGGCTGCTGCTGGCCGAGCTGCTGGAGCTGCTCCAGCGAGCCGCCCATACCCATGGGCTGCTGCTGCCCGAACGGCTGCTGCTGGCCGTAGCCCTGTTGCTGCCCGAACGGCTGCTGCTGGCCGTGGCCCTGTTGCTGCCCGAACGGCTGCTGCTGGCCGTGGCCCTGTTGCTGCCCGAACGGCTGCTGCTGGTGCTGCTGGTAGGGCGACGTGCTCGGGAACTGCTGGCCTTGCTGTTGTCCCAGTTGGCTCATCTGCGGGGTGGTGCTCATGCGGGTGTCACCTTCCCTTGATGGTTGGGATGCGTCAGCCCGTGACGACCAGGCCGACGATCTCGTCGTCCGAGAACCACACTCGGACGTCGGGCCGTCCCCCCGCGAAGGCGGAGTGCACCGCCTGGCGGATTTCCGGGGACGGGTGGTTGAGGTTCCGCCAGGCACCGGCGACGAACAGCCTCAGCCTGGGCGGGAGTTCACGGGGGTACGGCAGCAGCTCGTCCCAGTACCGTTCGGCCTGGCCCGAGCCGACCGCCTCCGGCAGCAGATGGGTGACCGCCGCCTTGATGTCGGGCCGGTTGCCGATCCGCTGCGAGGCGGGTCGGCCCGGCGCGTCCTGCTGCGGGGAGCCCGTGGCCCGCAGCACCTTGCGGGCCCGCTCCGGGGACATCGGCTGCTGGGCGGCCGCCTTGAGCATGCCCTGCAGCGCGGCCAGGGCGCCGACCACCACCGGGGAGGCGGAGGAGGTCCCGGAGAACGTGTCCGTGTACCAGGCGATCTCCTCGGGCCCGCCCTGCAGATCGCCGGGCTTGTCCCAGAAGCCGCCGGTGGTCGTGACCTCGCGTCCCCAGCCCTGGGCGTCCAGCCGGGCGCCGTAATTGGAGAACGCGAGCCTGGAGCGGTCCGGGCCGTGGTCGCGGCCGTGAGTGCCGGGCGGCGGTGCGCCCGCCCCGACGAGGACGGCTCCGGAGGACTGGTTGGAGGGGTTGAACGGGTTGCGCCACCACTCGGGGAATTCGTCCGGGCGGCGCTCGTATACCGCGTCGTCCAGCGACTCCCCGCCGTTGCCGGCCGCCTCGACGACGAGGACGCCCTTGGCGGTGGCGTACCGGATCGCCGCGTAGTCGTCCGGCCACCACTCGACGGCGACATAGCCGCGCTGGTCGTCGCGCTCGGCGTACTCGAACCGCGGTCCGGGGCGGTGCAGTTCGATCAGTACGACGTCGCCGGGGCCGAGCCGGTCGGCCGCCGCGTGGATCGCGGCCGCCGTGCCGATACCCTGGAAGGACGCGGCCGCGGTCACCGCCTCGGGCACGATGCCGTTGACGCCGTATTCGTTGCGGTCGCCGCCGATCACGCCGATCACGGCCGTGCCGTGGTTGCGCCAGGCGAGATCGGTCAGCGGGGTGCCGACCACGACGCCGGCCAGCTTGGCGGCCAGGTCCTCATGGCCCAACTGCCAGGCGCCCTCGACGTCGATGACCGTCACCCCCTGACCCGACCCACCGGGGCGCTGCCAGGCCCAGTGGGCGTCTATCCCCTCCGGCGCGGGGCGCAGATAGCCCTGCCGGCTGCTGAAGTCGGGGGTGACGGGCGCCCCTTCCTTCAGCCGGCCGCTCTCCTCCGCCAAGGACGCCGGTACGGCACCAGGCTTGATGTACGCCGTCTCGACGCCCGGCAGCGCGGCGATCCGCGAGCGCAGTTCCTCGGCGCGGCTCTCCCCGCCGCGCACCCGGTAGAACATCGCGAGATCGGGCACGTTGCCGTCGCTCGGCGAGGCGGACTGCTGCAGCCGCTCCTCGCTGCCGAACAGCGGCTCCAGGGCCAGCTGTTCATCGCTGAGGAACATGTTGAGAGCCGATACGTCGGCTCCCGCCGCCGAGCGGACGCCCTCGGCCTGGGCGCGCAGCCGGGCCTCGGGACGGGCGACGACGATCAGTTCCCGCTCGGCTCCTCGATAGGTGAATCCCGCTCCGTCGGGCCCCGGCCCGGACGTTCCCGGCCCTTGCGCCGGCTGTACCTGGTCGCTCATCGGTACCGCTCCCTTCGGTCCGTGCGGGTGCGCCATCGCTGCCCAACCAAGCACGCCCTCGGCGGTCCGTCCACCCCGTCTTCACCAACTCGGTTTGAAAACAAGTTGAATTGGGTAGCGTGTGCAATCCGTCCTGAAATAGAGGTCACGTAGCAAACCGGCCAAAGGCTGCGGAGACGACTGTCATGTGATGGGGTGACAGCGTCTGTTGACCGGTCGGCCGACTCGCTCGGCCCCTTGACGGAAGGACGCACAGTGGTATCCGCAGCACGTTCCTTCGCACGTCGAAGACTCCTCACCACCGCGGCCGCCCTCACGGGAGCAGCCTTTCTCGGCGGCACCGCCCACGCGGCGGAAACACGCAAGGGCGCGTGGCCCGCCCAGTTCCCGCTCCCGAACGGCTTCCAGCCCGAGGGCATCACGATCGGCGCCGCCCCGTTCGCCTACTTCGGCTCCCTGGCCAACGGGGACATCTACCGTGCCGCCCTCGCCACCGGCAGCGGCGCTGTGATCAGCAAGGGCCTGGGTGCCGAACACCCCACCGTCGGCCTGAAGATCGGCCGCCACGGCAGGCTGTTCCTCAGCGGCGGCGCCAGCGGCGAACTGCGCACGGTCGATGCCCGCTCGGGCGAGATCGAGAAGGTGTATGCCGTCGGCGGCACCTTCGTGAATGACGTGGTCCTCACACCGGACGCCGCCTGGTTCACGGAGACGTACAAAGCCGTGCTCTACAAACTGGTTCTCGGTCGGCACGGCGCACCGGTCGCCGTCGAGAACCTGCCGCTGAGCGGCGACTGGGTGCAGGGGGACGGCTTCACCGCCAACGGCATCGAGCGCACTCCCGACGGCAGCGCCCTGCTGGTGGTCAACGTCGTCGCGGGCGGCGGCGGCCTGATGCGGGTCGACCCGCGCAGCGGCACCGCCCGCGCCGTCGACCTGGGGACCGCAAAACTCCCCAACGGCGACGGCCTGTTGCTGCTGGGCAGGACCCTTTACGCCGTCCAGCAGGCGCAGAACGCGATCGACGTGTTCCGGCTGAACGCGGCCGGCACCAAGGGCACCGCGATCGCCCGCATCACCGACCCGCGCTTCCGCATCCCGACCACGGCCGCGGTCTGGGGCGACCGCATCTACCTGCCCAACGCGCGCTTCGACGTCGAGCAGCCCACGCCGGACACCGACTACGACGCGGTGGCCGTGCACCGGGTATAGACGCAAGGAGGGCGGTGCGCTCCCTGCGCACCGCCCTCACCCGGTCATTCCTCCGACGACTCCTCGTCGTCCGGACCCGGCTTCGGTGGCTTCGGCGGCTTCGTACGACCGCTCGGGTTGTCCCGCAGATACGACGTGCTGTCGCTGCCGTCCGCGGTCGCGTGTCCGCCGCTCGACGGACCTCCGCCGTCCCGGCGCCGCAGATAGCGCTCGAACTCGCGGGCGATCGCCTCACCCGAAGCCTCCGGCAGCTCCGCGGTGTCGCGGGCCTCCTCCAGCGTCTGCACGTACTCCGCGACCTCGCTGTCCTCGGCGGCCAGCTGGTCCACGCCGACCTGCCAGGCGCGCGCGTCCTCGGGCAGTTCGCCCAGCGGGATGCGCACGTCGATCAGGTCCTCCAGGCGGTTGAGCAGGGCCAGCGTCGCCTTGGGGTTGGGTGGCTGCGACACATAGTGCGGCACGGCCGCCCACAGCGACACCGCCGGCACGCCCGCGTGCGTACAGGCCTCCTGCAGCACACCGACGATGCCCGTCGGGCCCTCGTACTTGGTCTCCTCCAGGTCCATGCGCTGCGCCAGGTCCGAGTCGGACGTGGTGCCGCTGATCGGGACCGGGCGGGTGTGCGGGGTGTCGCCCAGCAGGGCTCCCAGCACCACCACCAGCTCCACACCCAGTTCGTGCGCGAAGCCCAGCAACTCGTTGCAGAACGAGCGCCACCGCATCGACGGTTCGATACCGCGGACGAGTACGAGATCGCGCGGCTTCTCGCCGCCGACCCGGACCACCGACAACCTTGTCGTCGGCCACGTGATCTTGCGCACGCCGCCGTCCATCCACACCGTGGGGCGGTTCACCTGGAAGTCGTAGTAGTCCTCGGCGTCCAGCGCCGCGAACACCTCGCCCTTCCACTCCCTGTCCAGATGCGCGACCGCGGTGGAGGCGGCGTCGCCGGCATCGTTCCAGCCCTCGAACGCGGCCACCATGACCGGGTCGATCAGCTCGGGAACCCCCTCGAGCTCGATCACCCAGGCCTCCTTCCGACGTGCCCTCGCTTGACCACCCAACCTTACGGCGTGCGGCGGGGGCGCCCGCAGCCCCCTTGCACGGGGGAGTGAACGGATCACTGCCCCGTCCGGGGCCCTCGAACACCCATGATCGCCGTCGCGGGCCCCCGCGCGTGAAGCCGGTCAGAGCGTCGAGCGAAGCCACTGCTCCACGCTCGCGATGTGCACCGTCGCCCAGGAGCGCGCGGCCTCCGCGTCCCGGTCGCGCAGGGCGGCCAGGATCGCGCGGTGCTCGTGCAGGGTGCGGCTGACCGCGTCCTCCTGGGTGAGGCCGCGCCAGATGCGGGCCCGGGTGGTCGGCCCCGACAGGCCGTCCAGCAGCGAGCAGAGCACCGAGTTGCCGGAGCTCTGCACGATGCCCCGGTGGAAGTCGAGGTCGCAGGCGACCAGTTCCTCCACGGAGGGGGCGTTCCCGAGCTTCTCCAACTGGGCCGACAGCGCGTCCAGTTGCTGCTCGCTGATCCTGGAGGCGGCCATCGCCGTCGCGGCCGGCTCCAGGATGCGGCGCACCGCCAGGAACTCCAGCACCGTGTCGTCGCGGTGGAAGTCGACGACGAAGCTCAGTGCCTCCAGCAGCAGCTGCGGATCGAGGCTGGTCACATACGTGCCGTCGCCCTGCCGTACGTCCAGGATCCGGATCAGCGACAGGGCACGCACGGCCTCCCGCAGGGAGTTGCGGGACAGTCCCAGCTCGGCGGCCAGTTCGCTCTCCTTGGGCAGCCGGTCGCCGGGGCGCAGCGCGCCGGAGACGATCATCCCCTTGATCTTCTCGATCGCCTCGTCGGTGACTGCCATGGGCGGCCTCCCTGTTGTTCAAACCTGTCGTTCAGACATCCGATGTCTCAGTCATTATGAGGGTTCAGTGGGCTGAACGGAGTGCCGAATGCTCAGCTCAGGGCGAGAATCTCCAGGTCGGCGAGGACGGCGCCCTCGTCGAGGGTCCCCCGCCCACGGTCCCGCATCGTCTCCCGCCCGTCCACGACCGGTGTCCGTACGCCCGCCGAATGCGCCGCATACGCCCTCGCCCCTCGATCGTCGCCATGCGTACGGACTGTTCGGCGCCGCTCGCCTTGGTGGCGTTCTCGGTGTCATGAAGGTGCAGCATTGCCCCTTGCGGCTCCGCCGCGTGGGCACGACCAGCCCCCACACACCCGCAGACGACACACGACGCACCACAGGCAAAAGGGGCGGCTCCGTCGGCGCGGAGTCGCCCCTCTCGCGGATCCGGCCCCCTAGGGGAGAGGGGCCGTTCCCCGATCGTGCCGGCCCTGGTCAGGGAAGGGGCCGGCGCGAGGTCACTTCTTGTCGAGCAGGTCCTGGACCTTGGCGCGGACGTCGTCCGTGGCCAGGCCGCGGATCGTCAGCGTCGTACGACGGCGCAGCACGTCGTCCGCCGTCTCGGCCCACTCGTTGTCCCGGGCGTAGACGACCTGCGCCCAGATCTCCGGAGCGTCGGGGTGGACACGCTCGCCCAGCTCCGGGTTCTCGTTGGCGAGGCGGGCGATGTCGAAGGACAGCGAACCGTAGTGCGTGGCCAGGTGCTTGGCGGTGTCGGCCGCCATCCGCGGACCGGGCGCCGGGTTGTCGACCAGCAGCCGGTGGGCGACCGCACGCGGGTTGGCGACACCCGGCAGCGGCAGCTTCTTCGGCAGCGAGGAGATGGGCTCGAAGTCGTCACCCAGCGGAGCGCCCGGCAGCGCCTCCAGCTTCTGCATCACCGTACGGCCGATGTGCCGGAAGGTCGTCCACTTGCCGCCCGCGACGGACAGCATCCCGCCACGGCCCTCCGTGACCACGGTCTCGCGCTTGGCCTTCGCGGTGTCGCCGGGGCCGCCCGGCAGCACCCGCAGACCCGCGAAGGAGTACGTGATCAGGTCACGGCTGAGCTGCTGGTCCCGGACCGAGAACGCGGCCTCGTCCAGGATCTGGGATATGTCCTTCTCGGTGACCGCGACATCCGCAGGGTCGCCCTCGAACTCCTCGTCGGTCGTGCCGAGAAGCAGCATGTCCTCCCAGGGGAGGGCGAAGGTGATGCGGTACTTGTCGATGGGGGTGGCGAGCGCGGCCTTCCACGGGGAGGTGCGCTTCAGGACCAGATGCGCGCCCTTCGACAGCCGGATCGACGGAGCGGCATTCGGGTCCTCCATACGACGCAGGTGGTCGACCCAGGGGCCGGTCGCGTTGAGTACCAGACGGGCGTTGACGCCGAACTCGTCACCCGTCGTACGGTCCTTCAGGTCCGCACCCGTCACCCGGCCCTTGGTGAACCGGAGTCCGGTCACCTCGGCGTGGTTCAGGACGACCGCGCCCGCCTCGACGGCCGCGCGGACCGTCATCAGCGCCATGCGCGCGTCGTTCATCTGGTCGTCGCCGTAGACGGCGACGGCCTTGAGGTTCTCGGTGCGCAGCTCGGGCACGTCCTGCGCCGCCTTCGCGGGGGACAGGAGGTGGCCGACGCCGTCACCGAACGCGGAGAGCGCGGAGTAGGCGAAGACGCCCGCCCCGAGCTTCGCAGCGCCGTGCGGCCCGCCCTTGTACACGGGGAGGTAGAACGTGAGCGGGTTCGCCAGGTGAGGTGCCACCTGGCGGGACACCGCACGGCGCTCGAAGTGGTTCTCCGCCACCAGCTTCACCGCGCCGGTCTGCAGATAGCGCAGACCGCCGTGGAGGAGCTTGGAGGAGGCGGAAGAGGTGGCGCCGGCGAAGTCGCCGGCGTCGACCAGAGCCACCCTGAGGCCGGACTGCGCGGCGTGCCAGGCGGTGGAGATGCCCAGGATGCCGCCGCCGATCACGAGGAGGTCGTACGACGCCTTGGCGAGCTGCTCCCGGGTCTCGGCGCGGCTCGGGTTGGAGCCGGAGGCCGGGCGCGTACCGAGGGCAGGCACGGACTGCAGGGTGGACTGACTGGTCATTTCGGGTTCTTACTCCTCATCAGAGCTTGCGAGGGCCTGTGCAGAGGCCTCGTCAGCTCTCTTCGTCCTCGAGCCAGCCCATCGTCCGCTCGACGGCCTTGAGCCAGCTCTTGTACTCACGGTCGCGGGTGTCCGCGTCCATGCGGGGGGTCCACTCGGCGGCCCGGCGCCAGTTGGCACGCAGGTCGTCGGTGCTGGTCCAGAAGCCGACGGCGAGACCGGCGGCGTAGGCGGCACCGAGGCAGGTCGTCTCGGCGACCATCGGGCGCACCACGGGTGCGTCCAGGAAGTCCGAGAGGGTCTGCATCAGCAGGTTGTTGGAGGTCATACCGCCGTCGACCTTGAGGGCCGCCAGCTCGACGCCGGAGTCCTTGGTCATGGCGTCCGTGATCTCACGGGTCTGCCAGGCGGTGGCCTCCAGGACGGCGCGCGCGAGGTGCGCCTTGGTGACGTAGCGGGTCAGGCCGGCGATCACACCGCGGGCGTCGGAGCGCCAGTACGGGGCGAACAGACCGGAGAAGGCCGGCACGAAGTAGGCGCCGCCGTTGTCCTCGACCGAGAGCGCGAGGGTCTCGATCTCGGCGGCGGTGGAGATCAGGCCCATCTGGTCGCGCATCCACTGCACCAGCGAACCGGTGACGGCGATGGAGCCCTCGAGGGCGTAGACCGGCTTGTCGTCGCCGATGCGGTAGCCGACGGTGGTCAGCAGGCCGCTGTACGAGTTGATGATCTTCTCGCCGGTGTTCAGCAGCATGAAGGTGCCGGTGCCGTACGTCGACTTGGCCTCGCCCTCCGCGAAGCAGGTCTGGCCGAACAGGGCCGCCTGCTGGTCGCCGAGCGCGGAGGCGACCGGGATGCCGCCGAGCAGGTCGCCCAGCTTGCCGCCCTTGATCTCGCCGTAGACCTCGGCGGAGGAGCGGATCTCCGGCAGCATCGCCAGCGGGACGCCGATGGACTCGGCGATCTTCTCGTCCCACTCCAGCGTGTGCAGGTTCATCAGCATGGTGCGGGAGGCGTTGGTGACGTCGGTGTAGTGCTTGCCGCCGTCGACACCACCGGTCAGGTTCCAGATGACCCAGGTGTCCATGGTGCCGAAGAGGATGTCGCCCGCCTCGGCGCGCTCACGCAGCCCCTCGACGTTGTCGAGCAGCCAGCGGGCCTTGGGGCCGGCGAAGTACGAGGCGAGGGGGAGGCCCGTCTCGCGGCGGAAGCGGTCCTGGCCGACGTTGCGCCCGAGCTCCTTGCACAGGGCGTCGGTGCGGGTGTCCTGCCAGACGATGGCGTTGTGGACGGGCTCACCGGTGTTCTTGTCCCAGAGCAGCGTGGTCTCGCGCTGGTTGGTGATGCCGATGGCCTTGATGTCGTCGCGGGTGATGCCGGCCTTCTGGATGGCTCCTGCGACGACTTCCTGGACGTTGGTCCAGATCTCGTTGGCGTTGTGCTCGACCCAGCCCGGCTTCGGGAAGATCTGCTCGTGCTCCTTCTGGTCGACGGAGACGATACGTCCGTCGCGGTCGAAGACGATGCAGCGGCTGGAGGTGGTGCCCTGGTCGATCGCGGCGATGAACGGGCCGGCGGTGTGGGCGTCGGTCACTGTGTGCTCCTGAAGTTCCTTGGAAGGGAGGGCTGTCTGTACGGCGCGGTGCTGTTTAAGTGCGGTGGAACCTGGTGCTCTTAAGCAAAAGCGACGTTGTAGATGCCTGCAGCGAGCGCGGCGCCGATCAGGGGACCGACGACCGGGACCCAGGCGTAGCCCCAGTCCGAACCGCCCTTGTTGGGCAGCGGCAGGAGGGCGTGCACGACACGCGGACCGAGGTCACGGGCCGGGTTGATCGCGTAACCGGTCGGACCGCCGAGGGACAGACCGATGGAGACGACGACGAGCGAGGTGATCAGGGCACCCAGGACGCCCAGGCCCTTGCCGCTGTCGTTGAGGCCCTGCGTGAGAACGGCGAGCACCAGCACGATGGTGCCGATGACCTCCGTGGCGACGTTCTGCCAGGCGACCCGGACCTCGGGGCCGGTGGAGAAGATGCCCAGGACCGGGCCTGCGCCCTTCTCCTGCGCCTCGACGGCCTTGGCAGCCGTGGCCTGCGCGCCCGGACCACCGACGATCTCCTTGTCGGTGAGGTGCGCGTGGAACTGGCCGTAGTAGGCGACCCAGACCAGGGCCGCACCGATCATGGCGCCGAGCAGCTGCCCGCCCCAGTAGACCGGGACGTCGCTCCAGTCGATGCCGTCCTTCTTGAGCGCGAGCGCGAGCGTCACGGCAGGGTTCAGGTGGGCACCGGAGAGCGGTGCCGAGGTGTAGACCGCCGTGAGTACCGCGAAGCCCCACCCGAAGGTGATGGCCAGCCAGCCGGCGTTACGGGCCTTGGAGGCCTTCAGCGTCACGGCGGCGCAGACGCCGCCGCCGAGCAGGATGAGTATGGCGGTACCGATGGTCTCGCCGATGAAGATGTCGGAGCTGGACACCCGCGACTCCTTTGTCCTTCGTCCAGGGGACCGAACCCCGGGTCCCTCCGGGAGTTCGAGCTGCCCTCGGGGGTGAGAGCGAATACCGGCCCTTGGCGTTGTCACACTCTAGCGCGTATTGCCGGTAGGTGTTCGACAATGCCGACCGATGGACGGGAGTCTTGCTCCGGCGTCAGGTGTGCGTCAAGGCCTGTGTTGGCGAAAATGCGATCGTTATCGATCGGCTGTGAACAGTCGATCTTGCAGGTCAGATGCGTACGACTGCGTACGGCCGGGTAACAAGCACCGCGCGTACCGACCGGGCGGTTCGCCCGGTCGTCCCCGGGCACGACAGAGGCCGGGACGCCACCCGGCATCCCGGCCTTCTCCTGCGTCCCGCTACGCCTCTCAGAACCGCCCGGCGCCCAGGTCCCGCGACACCGCACGGGCGCAGTCCCGCACCGCGGCGATCAGCTCCGGGCGCAGCTCACCGTCCCGGCACAGCCGCTCCACGGCGCCCGTGATGCCCACCGCGCCCACCGGCATCCGCCGCCGGTCGTGGATCGGCGCGGCGACGGACGCGACGCCCTCCCAGGTCTCCTCGACGTCGGCCGCGTAGCCACGCGCGCGTGACATGTCGAGGATGTGCTCGAAGTCCTCCAGCTCGCACACGGTGCGGTCGGTGAAGGGCTTGCGGTCGGCCTCGATCGCCTCGCTGTGCGCGACCGGGTCGTACGCCGACAGGACCTTGCCCAGGGCCGTGGAGTGCAGGGGCTGCATGGCCCCTATCTCCAGCACTTGACGGCTGTCGTCGGGCCGGAAGACATGGTGCACGATCAGTACGCCCTGCTGGTGCAGGACACCGAGATACACACTCTCCCCGCTGGACCGGGCCAGGTCGTCCGTCCACACCAGGGCGCGCGCCCGCAGCTCGTGCACGTCGAGATAGGTGGTGCCCAGGCGCAGCAGTTCGGCGCCCAGCTGATAGCGCCCGGAGGCGTCGTCCTGCTCGACGAAACCCTCCTGCTGGAGGGTGCGCAGAATCCCGTGGGCGGTGCCCTTGGCGAGGCCCAGTGACGAGGCGATGTCCGAGAGGCCGAGCCGTCGCTCGCCGCCCGCGAGCAGCCGCAGCATCGCGGCCGCCCGTTCGAGCGACTGGATGTTCCGTGCCATCGCCGTACTGCCTCCGTCCCCTTCGACCGTCGACGTAGCGACGTCGCTGCCGCTGTTCGGCAATGTCGAACACTACCGGTCGATGCCGACCTCCCGCTAATGGTCGGTCCGCATCCGTCGTGTTCTGTTGAGTCACTGGTATCCCGGGAGTGACCTGCCCGTCATCCTCGTCCGCCCCGTGGACGCCCCTGACCATCCCCGGCCGACCCCGGTTACCCTGGCGAGGTGCGCCTACCGGGGGCAGTTCCCGGAATGACGCAAAGCCGACAGCCGTCGCACCTAAGGGAGCCCCTTAATGGCCTCGTCGCCACTGACCCCTTCCGCCGACAGCCGGACCCGTGTGTCCGCGCTCCGCGAGGCGCTCGCCACCCGGGTGGTGGTCGCCGACGGAGCGATGGGCACCATGCTGCAGGCGCAGGACCCCACCCTCGAGGACTTCGAGAACCTCGAGGGCTGCAACGAGATCCTCAACCTCACCCGGCCGGACATCGTGCGCTCCGTCCACGAGGAGTACTTCGCGGCGGACGTCGACTGCGTCGAGACCAACACCTTCGGTGCGAATCACACGGCCGCGGCGGAGTACGAGATCGCCGAGCGGGTGCACGAGTTGTCGGAGGCGGGTGCCCGGATCGCCCGTGAGGTGGCGGACGAGTTCGCGGCCCGTGACGGCCGTGCGCGCTGGGTGCTGGGTTCGATCGGCCCGGGCACCAAGCTGCCGACCCTCGGCCATGTCGGTTACGCCACGATCCGTGACGGTTATCAGGCCAATGCCGAGGGCCTGCTCGCGGGTGGTGCGGATGCCCTGATCGTGGAGACCACGCAGGACTTGTTGCAGACGAAGGCGTCGGTGCTCGGTGCCCGCCGGGCGATGGAGGCGACCGGTTCGGATGTGCCGTTGCTGGTGTCGATGGCGTTCGAGACGACCGGCACCATGCTGCTGGGCTCGGAGATTGGTGCCGCGCTGACGGCGCTGGAGCCGCTGGGCATCGACATGATCGGCCTGAACTGCTCGACCGGGCCGGCCGAGATGAGTGAGCATCTGCGCTATCTGACCCGGCATTCCCGTATTCCGCTGCTGTGCATGCCGAATGCGGGCCTGCCGGTGCTCACCAAGGACGGCGCGCACTTCCCGCTGGGGCCCGAGGGGCTGGCGGATGCGCAGGAGAACTTCGTCCTCGACTACGGGCTCTCCCTGATCGGGGGCTGTTGCGGCACGACTCCGGAGCATCTGCGGCAGGTCGTCGAGCGGGTGCGGACGCTCGCCCCGGGCGAGCGTGACCCGCAGCCCGAGCCGGGGGCTGCCTCCCTGTATCAGAGTGTGCCGTTCCGTCAGGACACCGCGTATCTGGCGATCGGTGAGCGCACGAACGCCAACGGGTCGAAGAAGTTCCGTGAGGCCATGCTGGCCGGCCGCTGGGACGATTGTGTGGAGATGGCCCGTGACCAGATCCGCGAGGGCGCGCACATGCTGGATTTGTGCGTGGACTATGTCGGCCGGGACGGCGTGGCGGACATGGAGGAGCTGGCGGGCCGCTTCGCGACCGCCTCGACGCTGCCGATCGTGCTGGACTCCACCGAGGTCGATGTCCTGCGGGCGGGGCTGGAGAAGCTCGGCGGCCGGGCGGTCATCAACTCCGTCAACTACGAGGACGGCGACGGCCCGGAGTCCCGTTTTGCGAAGGTCACCAAGCTCGCCCAGGAGCACGGCGCGGCGCTGATTGCGCTGACCATCGACGAGGAGGGCCAGGCCCGCACCCCCGAGCACAAGGTCGCCATCGCCGAACGGCTCATCGACGACCTGACCGGCAACTGGGGCATCCACGAGTCGGACATCCTCATCGACACCCTGACCTTCACCATCTGCACCGGTCAGGAGGAGTCGCGCAAGGACGGTATCGCCACCATCGAGGCGATCCGCGAGCTCAAGCGCCGGCACCCGGACGTGCAGACCACGCTGGGTCTGTCGAACATCTCCTTCGGTCTCAACCCGGCCGCCCGCATGCTGCTCAACTCGGTCTTCCTGGACGAGTGTGTCAAGGCGGGCCTGGACTCGGCGATCGTCCACGCCTCGAAGATCCTGCCGATCGCCCGCTTCAGCGAGGAGGAGGTGCAGACGGCCCTGGATCTGATCTACGACCGGCGGGCCGAGGGCTACGATCCGCTGCAGAAGCTGATGGCGCTGTTCGAGGGCGCCACGGCGAAGTCGCTGAAGGCGGGCAAGGCGGAGGAGCTGGCCGCGCTGCCGCTGGAGGAGCGTCTCAAGCGGCGCATCATCGATGGTGAGAAGAACGGTCTGGAGGCCGATCTCGACGCGGCGCTGGAGACCCGCAAGGCCCTGGACATCGTCAACGAGACGCTGCTGGACGGCATGAAGGTCGTCGGTGAGCTGTTCGGTTCCGGGCAGATGCAGCTGCCGTTCGTGCTGCAGTCCGCGGAGGTGATGAAGACGGCCGTCGCCCACCTCGAACCGCACATGGAGAAGGTCGAGGGCGACGAGGCCGGCAAGGGCACCATCGTGCTGGCCACCGTGCGCGGGGATGTGCACGACATCGGCAAGAACCTCGTCGACATCATCTTGTCGAACAACGGCTACAACGTCGTCAACCTCGGCATCAAGCAGCCGGTCTCGGCGATCCTGGAGGCCGCCGAGGAACACCGCGCCGACGTCATCGGCATGTCCGGGCTGCTGGTGAAGTCCACGGTGATCATGAAGGAGAACCTGGAGGAGCTCAACCAGCGCGGCCTGGCGGCCGACTTCCCGGTCATCCTCGGCGGTGCGGCCCTCACCCGCGCGTACGTGGAGCAGGACCTGCACGAGATCTACCAGGGCGAGGTCCGCTACGCCCGCGATGCGTTCGAGGGCCTGCGGCTGATGGACGCGCTGATCGGCGTCAAGCGCGGCGTGCCCGGCGCCAAGCTGCCGGAACTCAAGCAGCGCCGGGTCCGGGCGACGGCCTCCGCCGAGGTCGAGGAACGCCCGCAGGAGGGCCACGTCCGCTCCGACGTCGCCACCGACAACCCCCTCCCCACCCCGCCCTTCTGGGGCACCCGCGTCATCAAGGGCATCCAGCTCAAGGAGTACGCGAGCTGGCTGGACGAGGGCGCGCTGTTCAAGGGCCAGTGGGGGCTGAAGCAGGCCCGCACCGGTGAGGGACCGACGTACGAGGAGCTCGTCGACACCGAGGGCCGGCCCCGGCTGCGCGGCCTGCTGGACCGGCTCCAGACCGACAACCTGCTGGAAGCGGCCGTGGTCTACGGCTACTTCCCGTGCGTCTCCAAGGACGACGACCTGATCATCCTGGACGAGCAGGGCAACGAGCGCACCCGCTTCACCTTCCCGCGCCAGCGCCGCGGCCGCCGCCTGTGCCTCGCGGACTTCTTCCGGCCGGAGGAGGCGGGGGAGACCGACGTCGTCGGCCTGCAGGTCGTCACCGTCGGCTCGCGGATCGGCGAGGAGACGGCCCGCATGTTCGAGGCCAACGCCTACCGCGACTACCTCGAACTGCACGGCCTGTCCGTGCAGTTGGCGGAGGCGCTCGCCGAGTACTGGCACGCGCGGGTGCGATCGGAGCTGGGCTTCGCCGGAGAGGATCCCGCCGAGATCGAGGACATGTTCGCGCTGAAGTACCGCGGCGCCCGCTTCTCCCTCGGCTACGGCGCCTGCCCCGACCTGGAGGACCGCGCCAAGATCGCCGACCTGCTCCAGCCGGAGCGCATCGGCGTGCACCTGTCCGAGGAGTTCCAGCTCCACCCGGAGCAGTCCACCGACGCGATCGTGATCCACCACCCCGAGGCGAAGTACTTCAACGCCCGCTGAGAAGTCCGTCGGGAAAACCCTCCCGACGGCACATCGGCGCACCTCAGAGCGGCCCCCGGCGGTATACACGATGTGCCCCGGACCACGCCGGATAAACGAGGCGCTTCGGCCGCGACAGTCGTACACTGGTCGGTCCACAGCAGGCCGGTTCCCCACCCGGGAACCGGCCTGCTCGCCCCTCAAGGAGGTGCGCCAGGATGACCAGTACGGTCCCCGCGCTCGGAACCCGTACGGCCGAAGGCTCAGCCCTGCAGGCCGTGCTCCTCGACATGGACGGAACCCTCGTGGACACCGAGGGGTTCTGGTGGGACGTCGAGGTCGAGGTCTTCGCCGGCCTCGGCCACACCCTCGACGACACCTGGCGCCATGTCGTGGTCGGCGGACCCATGACCCGCAGCGCAGGGTTCCTGATCGAGGCCACCGGCGCCGACATCGCCCTCGCCGAGCTCACGGTGCTGCTCAACGAGGGCTTCGAGGACCGCATCGACCGCGCCCTGCCGCTGATGCCGGGCGCCGCCAGGCTGCTCGCCGAACTCTCCGAGTACGAGATCCCCACCGCCCTGGTCTCCGCCTCCCACCGGCGCATCATCGACCGTGTGCTCACCTCGCTCGGCCCCCAGCACTTCGCCCTGTCGGTGGCCGGCGACGAGGTGCCGCGCACCAAGCCGCACCCTGACCCGTATCTGACCGCGGCCGCCGGACTCGGCGTGGACCCGGCCAGATGCGCGGTCGTCGAGGACACCGCCACCGGTGTCGCGTCGGCCGAGGCAGCGGGCTGCCACGTGGTCGCCGTGCCCTCCGTGGCCCCCATCGCACCCGCCGCCCGGCGCACGGTCGTGACCTCCCTCGAAGACGTCGACCTGGCATTTCTGCGCGGACTGATCACCCGCTGATCGCCTTCTGATCGCCACTCGATGACGGAAATGCGCTGAGCGTTCACCCAGCGTGCAGCGCCGATAGGACATGAATTCCCAGGGCTGGTGTGCGAGGGAATTCGAAGAGCGGTGGATGGCCGAATTCCGGGACCGATCCCTGCCGTGGGGGATGTGAGGTTCCCCACTCATGCGGGCCTCGACAGGCCGTACAGGCTGTGCTCTTCGCCCCTTTTCGGAGTGCGAGGACGTGCCCTTGTGTCCCGATTGATGGAACGCTGCACGAATCCTTCCCGGGTCGGGTTTTCGGTCTGTCCGCAGCCGGTTTCGCTGCGTGATGGGGGCTCAACTCCGGTGACTGCGAACCGCCGTGCTGGTGCGGACTAACCTCGACGCGAGAACCATCACCTCTACCCCCGTGATCCGCCGCGACACCCCTGCATGCCGGATACACGGACCTGAACAGCTCTGGAGAAACACGAGCATGAACCGCAAGACTTTGGTGCTGCCGGCCGTGGTCGGCCTGCTCGCGCCCGTGCTCGCCGCGTGTGGCAGTTCCGACAGCAGCGGCAGCAGCGGGGACGCGATCGCCGTCGGCACCACGGACCGGTTCACCGCCACGAAGGACGCACCCGCGCCGCTCGATCCGGCGTACGCGTACGACGTCGGCACCTGGAACATCCTGCGCCAGACCGTGCAGACCCTGATGATCCAGCCGAAGGGCGAGGGCGACCCCGTGCCCGAGGCCGCGCAGAGCTGCGGCTTCACCGACTCGGGCAACGAGCGCTACGCCTGCACCCTGCGTGACGGCCTGAAGTTCTCCAACGGCAACAAGATCACCGCGGCCGACGTGAAGTACTCCATCGACCGCGCCCGCGCCATCAAGGCCGACTCCGGCGTCTCCGCCCTGCTGAACACCATCGACACCGTCGAGACGCAGGGCGACAACCAGGTCATCTTCCACCTCAAGACCGCGGACGCCACCTTCCCGTACAAGCTGTCGACTCCGGTCGCGGGCATCATCAACCCCGACGACTACGAGAAGAACAAGCTGCGTGACGGCTTCGACGTCGACGGATCCGGCCCGTACACCCTCTCGGCCGACGTCAAGAACGACGAGATCGTCAAGGCCACGTTCACCAAGAACCCCAACTACAAGGGGACGCTGAAGGTGAACAACTCCAAGGTCGACATGGTCTCCTACGCGGACGCCGACGCGATGGGCAAGGCCCTGGACAAGGGTGACATCGACGTCATGACCCGCAGCATGGCGCCGGAGCAGATCCAGAAGCTGTCCGCCGGTACGGACACCAACGAGGACCTGGTCGAGATGGCGGGTCTGGAGATCCGCTACCTCGCCTTCAACACCAACGCGCCGACCGTGAAGAACAAGGCCGTCCGCCAGGCCATGGCCCAGCTGATCAACCGCGGCGAGGTCGTCGCCAAGGTGTACGGCACCCAGGCCGAGCCGCTCTACTCGCTGGTTCCGGCGAGCATCACCGGCCACTCCAACTCGTTCTTCAACAAGTACGGCGACCCGAGCACCGCCAAGGCCAAGGCCCTGCTGACCGCCGCCGACATCAGCACCCCGGTCAAGCTGACGCTGCACTACACGACCGACCACTACGGCTCGGCCACGAAGAAGGAGTTCGAGGTCCTTCAGAAGCAGCTCAACGACAGCGGACTGTTCGACGTCACCATCAAGGGCTCGCCCTGGTCGACGTTCGTCCCGGCCGAGCGCAAGGGCCAGTACGACGTGTGGGGCATGGGCTGGTTCCCGGACTTCCCGGACGCCGACAACTACCTGGCGCCGTTCCTCGACACGGACAACTTCCTCAAGTTGCCCTACCACAACAGCAAGATCATCAACACGCTGATCCCGGCGTCCCGCCGCGAGGCCGACCGCATCGCGGCCTCCTCCAACCTGACCGAGATCCAGGACATCGTCGCCGACGACGTCCCGATCCTGCCGCTGTGGCAGGGCAAGCAGTACGTCGCCGCCCGCGGCGACGTCACGGGGACCGCGTACGCGCTCAACTCCTCCTCGACCCTTCAGCTGTGGGAGCTCGGCCGTGGCGTGAGCGGCTGATCTCTCTCGTGCCCGGGGCCCGGGGAGTGTGGCCCCGGGGTTCCGAACCCGACGAGAAGGCACAAGCAGTGAACATGCGTAACCAGTGGCCGGTCCTGCCCGTAGTGGCGGGGCTGGCCTCCGGCCTTTTGACCGGCTGCGGAACGGGCAGCTCAGACTCCGGGGGGACCGGCTCGTCCATCGTCATGGGAATGTCGGACGACGTCCTGGCCACCGACCCCGCCTCCGGTTACGACCCGGGTTCCTGGCTGTTGTTCAACAACGTCTTCCAGTCGCTGCTCAGCTTCCCCGACGGAGGCACGGAGCCCGAGCCGGAGGCCGCCGAGTCGTGCGTCTTCGCCGACGCGTCCACCAAGGTCTACCGGTGCACGCTCAAGGACGGCCTCAAGTTCAGCAACGGTGACGCGCTCACCTCCGAGGACGTCAAGTTCTCCTTCGACCGCATGCTCAAGATCAACGACGCTGCCGGTCCGGCCATCATGTTCCCCATGCTGGACAAGGTCGAGGCGCCGGACGCCAAGACAGTCGTCTTCCGGCTGAAGGTGCCCGACGCCACCTTCCCGAGCAAGATCGCCTCCGGTGCGGGCTCCATCGTCGACCACAGCCAGTACGACGCGAAGGGCCTGCGCAAGGACGGCAAGGCGGTCGGCTCCGGCCCGTACACGCTGGACTCGTTCGGCGACGACAAGGCCGTCTTCTCGGTCAACGAGAACTACAAGGGCAACGCGAAGGTGAAGAACTCCGGCGTGACGCTGAAGTTCTTCCACGGCAACGCGTCCGCCCTGAAGAAGGCGCTGCTCGACAACAAGATCGACATCGCCTACCGAGGCCTCAGCGCGGGCGACATCGCCGACATCCAGAACGCCGACAACGACTCCGAGGCCGAGGTCGTCGAGGGCAGCAGCGCCGAGGTCCAGCACCTCGTCTTCAACATGAAGGACCGGGTCGCAGGAAAGCTCGGTGTGCGCAAGGCCATCGCCTATCTGCTCGACCGCGACGCCCTCATCAAGGACGTCTACCAGGGCACGGCCACCCCGCTGTACTCGATCATCCCGGCGGGCATCGCCGGCCACAACACGGCCTTCTTCGACACCTACGGCGCCAGCCCCTCACCGGCCAAGGCCGCCGCCGCCCTGAGGAACGACGGCATCACCGGCAAGGTCAAGCTGACCCTCTGGTCCACCCCCTCGCGCTACGGCCCGGCAACCGACCAGGAGCTCAAGGCGATCGCCAAACAGCTCAACGCCAGCGGCCTCTTCGACGCCGACGTGAAGTCCGTCGCCTTCGACCAGTACGAGAAGGACATCGCCAAGGGCAAGTACGGCGTGTACGTGAAGGGCTGGGTGCCCGACTACCCGGACGCCGACAACTTCACGGCCCCCTTCTTCGGCCGGGGCAACGTGCTGAGCAACCACTACAGCAACAGCACGATCACCGGCACCCTCATCCCGCGCACCGCCGCCGAGAGCGACCGCGCAGCGACCGACAACGACTACGGCAGGCTGCAGGACATCGTCGCCGACCAGCTGCCCGTCCTCCCGGTCTGGCAGGCCAAGCAGTACGCGGTCACCCGCCAGAACGTCTACGGCCTCGAGTACTGCCTCGACGCCTCGACGGTCTTCCGCTTCTGGGAGCTCAGCAAGGACTGAGCGACGGCCCCATGCAGACGAAGGGCGCCCTCTCCGCGCGAGAGGGCGCCCTTCGTGTCGTACAGCTGCCGCTACTGCGCGCCGGGACGCACCAGCCCGCTCTCGTACGCATACACCGCGGCCTGCACCCGGTCCCGCAGCCCCAGCTTCGTCAGCACGTGTCCGACGTGCGTCTTGACAGTGGTCTCGCTGACGAACAGATCGGCGGCGATCTCGGCGTTGGACAGCCCGCGGGCCACCAGCTTCAGTACCTCCACCTCGCGCTCGGTCAGCGTGTGCAGCGTGTCCGGCACGGGCTCGTCCCCGGAGGGCAGATGAGTGGCGTACTTGTCGAGCAGCCGCCGGGTGATGCTCGGCGCCAGCATGGCCTCACCGCCGGCCACCACCCGGATTGCCTGCACCAGCTCGTTGGCCGGCGCATCCTTCAGCAGAAAGCCGCTGGCACCCGCCCGCAGCGCCTCCACCACGTACTCGTCGAGGTCGAACGTGGTCAGCACCAGCACCTTCGCCGGGCCGTCCCGCCCGGGCCCGGTGATCTGCCGGGTCGCCTCCACCCCGTCCATGCGAGGCATACGGATGTCCATCAGGACCACGTCGGGCTGCAGCGCCCGCACCTGGTCGAGAGCCTGGAGGCCGTCTCCGGCCTCGCCGACGACCGCGATGTCCTGCTCGGCCTCCAGGATCATCCGGAAGCCGGTGCGCAGCAGCGGCTGGTCGTCGACCAATAGGACGCGGATGGCCACGTAAGTCTCCTTCGCTAGTCCGGCCCCATTCTGCCCTGCGAGACGTCCGCGGACTCGGCCGCCCTCAGAGCCGGCGAACAAACCCGCCTCGCCGGCGACGCCGGGCACGCACCGCGGCGCCTCGGCGGGCGCGACCGAGGAGACCGACGGGCTCGGCGAGGGCGAGGCCGAGCGGTCGGCGTCGCGGCTCGTCGCGGAGCCCTCCTAGCGGCCGTCGGCGCCGCCCGGCATGCCGGCCCACCGCACCACCGGTCCCAGCCTTCAGGCGGCCGGCAGGCTTATCCGCCGGCTCTGACCGGCAGCGGATACGGCGGGGGAGTACCGCCGAATTCCGGGCAGTGCGCCTGGTGGTCGCACCAGCCGCACAGCTTGGTGGGACGCGGGCGCCAGTCCCCCGACTCCGTCGCCTGCCGGATCGCCTCCCACAGCGCCAGCAGCTTGCGCTCGACACGCTCCAGGTCGGTGAGGACGGGGTCGTAGGTCAACACATCCCCACTGCCGAGATACACGAGCTGCAGCCGCCTCGGCACCACGTTCTTCAGACGCCACACCACCAGGGCGTAGAACTTCATCTGGAACAGAGCCCCTTCGGCGTACTCCGGCCGCGGCGCCTTGCCCGTCTTGTAGTCGACGATCCGCACCTCGCCCGTGGGCGCCACGTCCACCCGGTCGATGATCCCGCGCAGCATCAGCCCCGAGTCCAGCTCCGCCTGCACGAACAGCTCCCGCTCGGCCGGCTCCAGCCGGGTCGGATCCTCCAGCGTGAACCATCGCTCTACGAGCTGCTCCGCCTCGCCCAGCCAGCGCGCAAGCCGCTCGCCCTGCGGATCGTCCTCGAACAGCTCCAGCACTTCCGGCCGGGTCTCCCGCAGCCGGTCCCACTGCCCGGGGATCAGGGACTTGGCGCGCGGCGCGGTCCGCTCCGCGGCCGGGGCGTCGAAGAGCCTCTCCAGCACCGCATGCACCAGCGTGCCCCGGGTCGCCGCCTCGCTCGGCTTCTCGGGCAGCCGGTCGATGACGCGGAACCGGTAGAGCAGAGGGCACTGCATGAAGTCACTGGCCCGCGAGGGCGACAGACTGGCGGGCGCTATGGCGATTCGCGAACTCGTGCCCGCCGCCTCGACCGGCGACGCTGCCGCCGGCTCCACCGTCACCGGCACATCCGCCCGCGCCATATCGCTGCTGGGGGCCTCCGCCGCGCCCTCCGTACTCGTCTCCATGCCCCAGACCATACGGCCCGCCACTGACAGTGACCCGCCTGCGGCCGTAACAGCTGCGACGCCTGGGGAAACAGAAGGGGTGCCGGGGCGGAACGCCTCCCGACGGCCGCATACCATCGACCCGAGACCCTTCCGCCCGGCAGGCGCGGAAGACGCTTCGAACGAGGGGACATCGTGGACGAGAGCGGCGGGAGCGGGCACCCGCGGTCCGGCACCGACGAGCCGGCCGAGCACCACGCAGGGTCAGCGGCCCCGGCCGCCCCCGAGTCCACCCCGGCCCACGACCAGCCCCCGACAGACGCGCCGGGGGAGGACACGGACCGGCCCACCGCAGGCGACGAGCGGAACACTGCGCACGGCACCGACCCGCAAGCGAGCCCAGCGCCCGACGCGGCAGGCAGCACCGCCGCGGACGAACGCCACGCAGACGAGCCCCCCACGGACAACCGCCCCCCGGCCAACAGCGCCACGGGCGACCACGCCTCCCATGCCGCCGGCCACTCGGCCCCCCCTGCCGACGGACACCGGGCTTCCCACACCGACGACGACACCCCTCACCCCGGCGACCGGGCCTCCCACACCTCCGCCCCCGGCGATCGCACCCTCGCCCACTCCCGCACCACCAGGAACCGCCCGCCCCGGCGCCAGGAATCCCCCCGAGGCGGCCTCCTCATGGGCCGCCCCTTCGGCGTGCCCGTGTACGTAGCGCCCAGCTGGTTCCTCGTCGCCGCCCTGATCACCTGGGTCTTCGGCGGCCAGCTCGACCGCGTCCTGCCCGAACTCGGCGCCGCCCGCTACCTCGTCTCCCTCTTCTTCGCCGTCGCCTTCTACGCCTCCGTCCTCGTCCACGAACTCGCCCACACCGTCGCCGCCCTCCGGTTCAAACTCCCCGTCCGCCGCATCCAGCTCCAGTTCTTCGGCGGCGTCTCCGAGATCGAGAAAGAGGCCGAGACCCCCGGCCGCGAATTCGTCCTCGCCTTCGTCGGCCCCCTCCTCTCCCTCGTCCTCGCCGGCCTCTTCTACGTCGCCATGCAGCCCGTCGAGCCCGGCACCGTCCCCGGCGTCCTGCTGGCCGGCCTGATGATCTCCAACCTCATCGTGGCCGCCTTCAACCTCCTGCCAGGCCTGCCCCTCGACGGCGGCCGCATGCTCCGCGCCGTCGTCTGGAAGATCACCGGCAGGCCCATGAGCGGCACCATCGCCGCCGCCTGGGTCGGCCGCGCCCTCGCCGTCTCCGTCCTCATCGGCCTGCCGCTGCTCACCCAGTCCGGCGCCCTCGGCTCCACCGCCGAGGACAGCGTCGGCATGGACACCGTCACCGACGCCCTGCTCGCCGCCATCCTCGCCGCCATCATCTGGACCGGCGCCGGCAACAGCCTCCGCATGGCCCGCCTCAGGGAACACCTGCCGGAACTGCGCGCCCGCAACCTCACCCGCCGCGCCGTCCCCGTCGAAACCGACACCCCCCTGTCCGAGGCACTGCGCCGCGCCAACGCCGCCGGCGCCCGCGCCCTCGTCGTCGTCGACCCCGAAGGCAACCCCCTCTCCCTCGTCCGCGAGGCCGCCATCGTCGGCGTACCCGAACACCGCCGCCCCTGGGTCGCCGTCAGCGGCCTCGCCCAGGACCTCACCGACGGCATGCGCGTCTCAGCAGAACTCGCCGGCGAAGACCTCCTCGACGTCCTGCGCGCCACCCCCGCCACCGAATACCTGGTGGTCGAGGAGACCGGCGAGATCTACGGCGTCCTGTCCGCGGCGGACGTGGAGCGCGCCTTCGTGAAGGCCATGGCCAGGCCCTCCTCCTAGACGGCCGGGCCCTTCTCCCAGTGGTCGGAGGCCCACGCAAACCCCGGTAGTCTGTTCACATGTCCGAACCGACCGGTGCCGCCCGCAGGCGCGGGCCCTTCAAGGTCGGGGACCAGGTTCAGCTGACCGACCCCAAGGGCCGCCACTACACGTTCACGCTCGAGGCCGGGAAGAACTTCCACACCCACAAGGGTTCCTTCCCGCACGACGAACTGATCGGCGCTCCCGAGGGCAGCGTTGTCCGCACCACCGGGAACGTCGCCTACCTCGCGCTGCGCCCCCTGCTCCCCGACTACGTCCTGTCCATGCCCCGTGGGGCCGCCGTCGTCTACCCCAAGGACGCCGGGCACATCCTCGCCTTTGCCGACATCTTCCCCGGCGCCCGCGTCGTCGAGGCCGGCGTCGGCTCCGGCTCGCTCAGCAGCTTCCTGCTGCGCGCCATTGGCGACCAGGGCATGCTGCACAGCTACGAGCGCCGCGAGGACTTCGCCGAGATCGCCCAGCAGAACGTCGAGCGCTACTTCGGCGGCCCCCACCCCGCCTGGCAGCTCACCGTCGGCGACCTCCAGGACAACCTGTCCGACACCGATGTCGACCGCGTCATCCTCGACATGCTCGCCCCCTGGGAGTGCCTGGAGGCCGTCTCCAAGGCCCTCGTGCCCGGCGGCATCCTGTGCTGCTACGTCGCCACCACCACCCAGCTCGCCCGGACCGTCGAGTCCATCCGCGAGATCGGTTCCTTCAACGAGCCGACGTCCTGGGAGACGATGATCCGCAACTGGCACGTGGAAGGCCTGGCCGTCCGCCCGGACCACCGCATGATCGGCCACACCGGCTTCCTGCTCACCGCCCGCCGCCTCGCCGACGGCGTCGAGCCCCCCATGCGCCGCCGCCGCCCCGCCAAGGGCGCCTACGGCGAGGACTACACCGGCCCCAACGCCGACGGAGGCGGCCGCTGACGCGGCCGCACACCCCACCCAACGAAGAGGCGCTGCCGCCGAGTTCCCGGACATCATCCGCAACTCGACCGCAGCGCCCTTCTGTTGACACCACGCCGCAAACCGAACAAACCAGGCACCGTCCATTCGAGGAACCGAACACCCCGCCGTTCCCCCGCACTGTGACGTGTGGCACGATGCAGGCCACCCCCACCGGCACAGCCCTCACAGGAGACACTCCTAGTGCAGCAATCCGCCGTCCCGGAACTGGCACACACGCACACCCGCCCCATCCACTGGGTCGCCACCGCCACGGCCGTCTCAGGCGTCATGGCCCTCTCCTCGCTCCTGCAGCCCAACTCCGCGACAGCAGCCCAGACGGCACACCCCCGGCCCGGGACCGCACACACGGCGACCGCGCCCAGCACCACGGGAGTCGACTTCCCCATCACCTGCGGGCCGGTCAAAGCAGTCGTACAGAAAAAAGCCACCGGAGACCTCGACGGCGACGGAAACCCCGAAACCGTGGCCGTCGTGCACTGCGACGCCCCCATGGGAACCCCGCCCGACGGCGTCTACGTCCTCACGCGCGCCGCGGACGGCGGCAAGCCACGCGTGGTGGCGACCCTGCTCGACCCCAAGACCGGCGACACCGTCAGTGACTTCGCCGTACGCGACGGAGCCGTCCTCGCCACACTCCTCGGCTACTCGTCCGACGACGTCCCCCGCTGCTGCCCCGACGTCACCGACAGCGCGAAGTGGCAGTGGAAGAACGGCGCGTTCACCCGCTCCACGCCCGCCGGAGCACACACCGTCTGACCCCCGCAACCCCCGCGTGTGAGAAATCAGACAGCAGTAACAGGCAGTACCCGACAGGTCACTCCGCGTCCGGACCGTAGACCTCGACCCTGTCCGAAACCCGACGCACATGGATGCACTCGCCCGGACACTCCTTCGCCGAATCCACCACATCCGTGAGAAGCGGCAGCGGCACGGGCGTTGCAGCCCCCTTGGCCTGCAACAACTCGTCCTCCGAGCCCTTCACATAGGCCAGCCCGTCGATGTCCAGCTCGAACACCTCCGGCGCGTACTGGGCGCAGATCCCGTCGCCGGTACACAGGTCCTGATCGATCCAGACCTCCAGCGCCTCACCGCCGACCACGGCCTCCTGCTGCACGCTCATGTCTCCTGCCGTAAAGGTGCCGAACCGAACCGGGAATCCGGCCAGCTCTGACGGGTGTTGAACACTTCGACCCTACCTCCGGCGGCTTCCCAATCATGTTCGGTGGGTATTCCCCTGGCGTGAGGGAGAGCGCAAGGGTGAAGATCGGACACACCCCGACAGTCTTTGTGATCTAGGGGTTTCAATCGACACCCACCCAGGTAGGGTCTGGAAGCGTCCAGCTCCCCTTGGAGGAGGTGAGGACCGTGGCAGCCCACGACGACGACATGAACCGCGGCATCCGCCCGGGACGAGGGTCCGACGACCCGGCCGGGCAGATTGCCTACCTTGAGCAGGAGATCGCCGTCCTGCGACGCAAGCTCGCCGACTCTCCGCGACACACGAGGATTCTCGAAGAGCGGATCGTCGAGCTGCAGACCAACCTGGCCGGCGTGTCCGCCCAGAACGAGCGACTCGCCAACACGCTCCGTGAGGCTCGCGACCAGATCGTGGCCCTCAAGGAAGAGGTCGACCGGCTCGCACAGCCACCGGCCGGCTTCGGAGTCTTCCTCACGGCGAACGAGGACGGCACGGCCGACATCTTCACCGGAGGCCGCAAGCTCCGCGTGAACGTCAGCCCCAGCGTCGACCTCGAAGATCTGAGGCGCGGCCAGGAAGTGATGCTCAACGAAGCGCTCAACGTGGTCGAGGCCATGGAGTTCGAGCGCGTCGGGGACATCGTCACCCTCAAGGAGATCCTCGAGGACGGCGAACGCGCCCTGGTGCTCGGGCACACCGATGAGGAGCGGGTGGTACGGCTCGCCGAGCCACTGCTGGACGTGAACATCCGCCCCGGTGACGCCCTGCTGCTCGAACCCCGTTCCGGCTATGTCTACGAGATCGTTCCCAAGAGCGAGGTCGAGGAACTCGTCCTCGAAGAGGTCCCCGACATCGGCTACGAGCAGATCGGCGGCCTCGGCGGCCAGATCGAAGCCATCCGCGACGCGGTCGAGCTGCCGTACCTCTACCCGGACCTGTTCAAGGAGCACGAACTGCGCCCGCCCAAGGGCGTCCTGCTCTACGGACCCCCCGGATGCGGAAAGACACTCATCGCCAAGGCCGTCGCCAACTCACTGGCCAAGAAGGTCGCCGAGGTCACCGGCCAGGCCGCCGGCAAGAGCTTCTTCCTCAACATCAAGGGCCCCGAGCTGCTCAACAAGTACGTCGGCGAGACCGAGCGGCAGATCCGCCTCGTCTTCCAGCGTGCACGTGAGAAGGCCAGCGAGGGCACACCCGTCATCGTCTTCTTCGACGAGATGGAATCCCTCTTCCGCACCCGAGGCTCCGGCGTCAGCTCCGACGTGGAAAACACCATCGTCCCCCAGCTGCTCGCCGAGATCGACGGTGTCGAAGGCCTGCAGAACGTGGTCGTGATCGGCGCCTCCAACCGCGAGGACATGATCGACCCCGCCATCCTGCGCCCCGGCCGCCTCGACGTGAAGATCAAGATCGAGCGCCCCGACGCCGAAGCCGCCAAGGACATCTTCGGCAAGTACCTCACCGAACGCCTCCCCCTGCACGCCGACGACGTCGGCGAGCACGGCGGCAACAAGACGACCACCGTCGAGAGCATGATCCAGACGGCCGTCGAGCACATGTACGCGGAATCCGAGGAGAACCGCTTCCTGGAGGTCACCTACGCCAACGGTGACAAGGAAGTCCTCTACTTCAAGGACTTCAACTCCGGCGCCATGATCGAAAACATCGTCGGCCGCGCCAAGAAGATGGCGATCAAGGACTTCCTCGACCACAACGCAAAGGGTCTCCGCGTCTCCCACCTCCTCCAGGCCTGCGTGGACGAGTTCAAGGAGAACGAAGACCTGCCCAACACCACCAACCCGGACGACTGGGCCCGAATCTCCGGAAAGAAGGGCGAACGGATCGTCTACATCCGCACCCTCATCACCGGAAAGCAGGGCGCCGACACCGGACGCTCCATCGACACGGTGGCGAACACCGGTCAGTACCTGTAAAAGACAGGGCGGCTGCGGGTGCCCTCACCGGGTACCCGCAGTCGACTGTTTTTCAGGCCAAGACCGCAACAAGAGGCGCGCAAGGCAATGACGCAAATGATCTCCCCACCAGCGCAAAGCCGTTCTAGGCTCTTCGGTACCGCCGAGTCGCGCAGTGCGGGGACGGGCACCGCACACGCACCGGAGCGCCAGCGGTACTTGAGCGCCGCCCCCGACCGAGGGCAGCGCCGGGCAAGGAGGGCCGCATGACCGTACGGCGAGTAATGGGCATCGAGACGGAGTACGGCATCTCCGTCCCCGGCCACCCCAACGCCAATGCCATGCTCACCTCGTCCCAGATCGTCAACGCCTACGCGGCGGCGATGCACCGGGCCCGCCGGGCCCGCTGGGACTTCGAGGAGGAGAACCCGCTGCGCGACGCGCGAGGCTTCGACCTCGCCCGCGAGGCCGCCGACGCCAGCCAGCTCACCGACGAGGACATCGGCCTCGCCAACGTGATCCTCACCAACGGCGCACGACTCTACGTCGACCACGCACACCCCGAATACAGCGCCCCCGAGGTCACCAACCCCCGCGACGCCGTCCTCTGGGACAAGGCCGGCGAACGCATCATGGCCGAAGCCGCCGAACGCGCAGCCGCGCTCCCCGGCGCCCAGCCGATCCACCTCTACAAGAACAACACCGACAACAAGGGCGCCTCCTACGGCACACACGAGAACTACCTGATGAAGCGGGAAACCCCCTTCTCGGACATCGTGCGCCACCTCACGCCCTTCTTCGTCTCCCGCCAGGTCGTCACCGGAGCAGGCCGCGTCGGCATCGGCCAGGACGGCCACGAACACGGCTTCCAGCTCAGCCAGCGCGCCGACTACTTCGAGGTCGAGGTCGGCCTCGAAACCACCCTCAAACGCCCCATCATCAACACCCGCGACGAGCCGCACGCCGACGCCGAGAAGTACCGCCGCCTGCACGTGATCATCGGCGACGCGAATCTTTCGGAGATCTCGACCTACCTGAAGCTGGGCACGACGGCGCTCGTCCTGTCGATGATCGAAGACGGCTTCATCGCCGTCGACCTGGCCGTGGACCAGCCCGTCCGCACCCTCCACCAGGTCTCCCACGACCCCACCCTCCAGCGCCTGGTCACCCTCCGCAGCGGCCGCACACTCACCGCGGTCCAGCTCCAGATGGAGTACTTCGAGCTCTCCCGCAAATACGTCGAGGAACGCTTCGGTGCGGATGCCGACGACCAGACCAAGGACGTCCTGGCCCGCTGGGAAGACACCCTCAACCGCCTGGAGAACGACCCCATGAGCCTCGCCGGCGAACTCGACTGGGTCGCCAAACGCGAACTCATGGAGGGCTACCGGCGCCGCGACGGCCTCGACTGGGACGCCGCAAAGCTCCACCTCCTCGACCTCCAGTACGCCGACGTACGCCCGGAAAAGGGCCTCTACAACCGTCTCGCGGCCCGCGGCCGCATGAAGCGCCTCCTGGACGAGAACGAGGTCGAGAGGGCCCGTACGAAGCCCCCGGAGGACACCCGCGCCTACTTCCGCGGACGCTGCCTGGAGCAGTACGCGGACGACGTCGCCGCGGCCTCCTGGGACTCCGTGATCTTCGACCTCCCGGGCCGGGACTCCCTCCAGCGCGTCCCAACCCTCGAACCGCTTCGCGGAACGCGAAATCACGTAAAGGAACTCCTCGACCGCTGCCGCACAGCGGAAGACCTGGTCAGGGTGCTGTCGGGCGGCTGAGCGGGCGCCGGGGCGGAACCGGCCGGGCAGGGTGGAAAGTCCATCGTCCGGGAATCATCGAGGTGGCCCCCGTACGTTGTAGCAACTGCGGGGCCGATGTCGGACCCTGCTTGTAGGGTCTGATCAAGAACGTCGAACCGAGCGGGGTGAGGGGTTATGGCGACCAAGGACACCGGCGGCGGCCAGCAGAAGGCGACGCGCTCCACGGAGGAGGTCGAGGAGCAGGCGCAGGATGCGCAGGCTTCTGAGGACCTCAAGGAGCGCCAGGAGAAGCTGAGCGATGACGTGGACTCCGTCCTGGACGAGATTGATGACGTCTTGGAGGAGAACGCAGAGGATTTCGTGAGGTCCTTCGTTCAGAAGGGTGGGGAGTAATCCGGCATTCGCCTTTGATTCTAAGGTGAAGTCGGGGGATTCTCGGGGTGAACGAAGAATCGGGATCGAGACGCTGTTCGCGGTGCAAGCAGTGCCTGCCGCGTGCGGCGTTCGCCAGCAACAAGTCCATGCCCGATGGCCTCCAGGCGTACTGCCGCGAGTGTGCCGCCGAGTACTACCGGCAGCGCCAGGAGGCCAAAGGGAAGAAGGTCCGCGAGAAGGTTTCGGTCCCGCCGGGGCATAAGCGGTGTCCGCAGTGCGAAGAGGTGAAGCCGCACTCGGAATGGGAGCTCAACAAGTCCTCGTCGGACGGCTGGGCAAGCTACTGCCGCGCGTGCCGGGCGGAGCGGAATCGGGTCAGCTACTTCAAGCGCAAGTACGGCCTCACACCAGCGGAGTTGGACGCACTGATCGAGGAGCAGCGCGGCATCTGTTGTATATGCCTTGCCGCTCCGGCCGAGCATGTGGATCACTGCCACAAGACGGGTAGGGTCCGAGGCGTACTGTGCTTCAGCTGCAATGCCGCACTGGGGCAGTTCAAGGATCGGCCCGATGCCATAAGGCGGGCTGCTGCTTACGTGGAAGGAATCGCGTGGAAGCCAACACTCGTAGCACCGGGCGTCTACCAGCTGCCTTCCTGACGCCTGGGTCGTCGTCCTTCATGGACTTCCTGTCCGCGCACCAGCCGGAGATGCTTCCGGGCAACCGGCAGCTGCCTCCGACGCAGGGTGTGATCGAGGCGCCGCACGGGACGACCATTGTGGGTGTCACGTTCCCGGGTGGTGTCGTGCTCGCAGGCGACCGTCGCGCCACCATGGGCAACGTCATCGCGCAGCGGGACATCGAGAAGGTGTTCCCGGCCGATGAGTACTCGGCCGTGGGTATCGCCGGTACGGCCGGTCTGGCTGTCGAGATGGTCAAGTTGTTCCAGCTGGAGCTGGAGCACTTCGAGAAGGTCGAGGGGGCGCAGCTCTCGTTGGAGGGCAAGGCGAACCGGCTGTCGACCATGATTCGTTCCAACCTGGGCATGGCCATGCAGGGCCTGGCCGTGGTTCCCCTTTTCGCGGGGTATGACGTGGACCGCGAGAGGGGCCGTATCTTCTCCTACGACGTGACGGGTGGCCGTTCCGAGGAGCATGGCTTTGCGGCCACGGGCTCCGGTTCGATCTTCGCGCGTGGTGCCATGAAGAAGCTCTTCCATGACGGCCTGACCGAGGACGAGGCCACGACTCTCGTGGTCCAGGCCCTCTATGACGCGGCCGACGACGACTCGGCGACCGGTGGTCCCGATGTCGCCCGCCGGATCTATCCGATCGTCACCGTGATCACTGAGGACGGTTTCCGTCGGCTCACCGATGACGAGTCCTCCGAGATCGCCCGCTCGATTCTGGCGCGGCGGCTGGAGCAGCCTGACGGTCCGCGGGCCGCGCTGCTGTAGCCGGGTGACCGGCTCTTACGAAGGTGATCGCGTGACTTCGACAGAAAGGGACGGATAACCGGTGTCGACGCCGTTCTATGTCTCACCCCAGCAGGCCATGGCCGACCGGGCGGAGTACGCCCGCAAGGGCATCGCCCGTGGTCGCAGCCTGGTCGTGTTGCAGTATGCCGACGGCATCGTCTTCGTCGGCGAGAACCCGTCCCGTGCGCTGCACAAGTTCAGCGAGATCTATGACCGGATCGGTTTTGCGGCCGCCGGCAAGTACAACGAGTACGAGAATCTGCGGATCGGCGGGGTGCGGTATGCCGATCTTCGTGGTTACACCTATGACCGTGATGACGTGACCGCCCGCGGTCTTGCCAACGTGTATGCGCAGACGCTGGGCACGATCTTTTCCAGTGCGGCCGAGAAGCCGTACGAGGTGGAGTTGGTCGTTGCCGAGGTGGGCGAGACGCCTGAGGGTGACCAGATCTATCGGTTGCCGCATGACGGGTCGATCGTGGACGAGCATGGGTCGGTCGCGGTCGGTGGCAATTCTGAGCAGATCAGCACCTACCTTGATCAGCAGCACCGTGAGGGTATGTCCCTCGCGGAGGGGCTGAAGCTGGCTGTTCAGGCCCTGTCCCGTGACACGAACGGTACGCAGCGGGAGATTCCCGCCGAGCGTCTGGAGGTCGCGGTGCTGGACCGTACGCGTCCGCAGGCGCGGAAGTTCAAGCGGATCGTGGGCCGCCAGCTGGCTCGGCTTCTGGAGGTGGACGGAGCGTCCACCGAGGCTGAGAGCAGCGCGGAGGAGGGCTCGGACGAGGAGTAGTCCGCCCCACGCCTATCCCGCTCCTTGTTGTGCCCCGGTCGTCGATGCGGCCGGGGCACAGGGCGTTCAGGAGGGGCTGGGCGGGGCCGTGGAGCCCCGTACGACCAGTTCGACGGGGATGTCGCCTGCCTCGGGCAGACGCCCCTCCAGGACGGCCAGCAGGGCCTTCATGCCGTGCTCGCCGAAGAGCTCGGCGTCGAGGCGTACGGTCGTCAGTTCGGGGTCGAGGGCGGTGGCGAGGGCGAGGTCGTCGAGGCCGGTGACGGAGATGTCGTCGGGGATGCGCAGGCCGAGGCGGCGGGCTGCTTTGTAGGCGCCGGCGGCGAGTTTGTCGTCGTCGCAGACCAGGGCGGTGGGTCGTGGTCCGGGGGCGGACAGGGCTGCTTCGGCGGCGGTCAGGGCGCCTTCGATGGAGATCGGCGCGCGGGCCGTCCGTACTGTTGTGCCCGGGACGGCGCCGACTCGTGAGGCCAGTTCACGCGCGCGTACCTCGAAGGTCCAGGACGCCACGTCCGCCGCCAGGTGCAGGAAGCGGCGATGGCCCAGGCCCAGCAGGTGTTCGGCGACCTGGCGGACCCCGTCCGTGATGTCGAGGTTCACTGTGGCCGCGCCCAGACTGCCCTGCGGATCGCTGTCGAGCATCACCAGGGGGAGTTGGTCGCCGCGGATGGCGGTGAGGGCGTCGGCGGCCATGGAGGAGGCGATGACGCCGTCGAGGGCGGCCTGGGCGGAGGCGAAGGGGTCGCGGGCGGGGCCGATGCCTTCGGGGGAGGGATAGAGGACGACGCCGAAGCCGTGGTCGGCGGCGACTCGGGCGGCGCCTGTGTACACGCCGGCGAAGAATTCCGTCGTCAGTGCCGGGACGACGAGGAGGACGGTGCGGGTGCGGCCCAGGCGGAGGTTGCGGGCGGCGAGGTTGGGCCGGTAGCCGAGGTCGCGGGCGGCCTCTCGTACGCGTTCGGCGGTCGCGGCCGAGACGCGGCCGCGCCATTTGTCGCCGAGTACCAGGGAGACCGCGGCCTGGGAGACGCCGGCGGCCTGGGCGACGTCACGGCTGGTGGGGCGGGTGCTGCCTGGTGCCACCGTGTGCCTGCTCCCTGTCTTCTGGTCGTTCGCCTCGGGGCGTTCCAGCCCTGCGGCTCACTCCGGTCGTCTGGACTGGTGAACAGCGCACATGGTACGTATGAGAGCGGACGTTATACGTAAAACCTCCGGCGTCGGTCCGGGTGAGGGGAGCGGACATGGCTGCGGGATACGTGGAGATCCTCAGGACCCGGCACGCCGCGCGTCTGCTCGCCGGCACGCTGGTGGGCCGGCTGCCGTGTGCGGTCGCTGCGATCGCGGTCGTGCTGTTCGTGCGGGCGGAGGGCGGAACCTACAGTCTGGCCGGTGGGCTCGCGGCGGTGTACGGGGTCGCCAATGCGGTGGGGCAGCCGTTGCTGGGGCGGCTGGTGGATCTGTACGGGCAGCCGCGTGTCCAGCTGCCTGCCGCGCTCGGCTCTGCCCTTGCCATGTCCGGGTTCGCCTTCGTCGGCATCGATCCGCCGGCGCTCGCGTACACGTGCGTGGCGCTCGCCGGGCTGTTCACTCCGCCCTTGGAGGGTGGGCTGCGGGCGCTGTGGTCGTCGGTGCTGCGTGGCGAGGGGCAGGTGCAGACGGCGTACGCGTTGGATGCCGTCGCCCAGGAAGTCATGTTCACCGTCGGCCCGTTGCTGGTGACGCTGTGCGTGTCGTTGTGGTCGGCTCGGGCGGCGCTGGTGCTCATCAACGTCGTCGGAGTGCTGGGCGCCCTCTCCGTGGTCGTCTCACCGCCCTCGCGCGCGTGGCGTTCGGCGCCGCGGGAGGCGCACTGGCTGGGTGCGTTGCGCTCGCCGGGACTGCTGGTGCTGCTGGGTGCGTTCCTGGCGGTGGGGATGGCGCTGGGTTCCATTGCGGTCGCGGCTGTGGCGTATGCGGACGGTCATGGTGGGGATGCGGTGTACGGCTGGCTGATGGCGGCGATCGGCCTCGGGGCTCTCGTGGGTGGTACGGCGTACGGTGCGCGGCAGTGGAGTGGTGCGCCGGAGCGGCGACTGCGGGCGCTGGTAGCGCTTCTGGCGCTGTGTTACCTGCCGCTCACTCTGATGCCGGGTCCGGTGGCGATGACGGTGCTTGCGGCGGTTGCGGGGCTCTTCCTCGCGCCGTGTCTCGCGTGTGCGTTCGTCCTCGTCGACCGGCATGCGCCGCGTGGCACGGTCACCGAGGCGTTCTCGTGGATTGTGACGACGTTCACGGTGGGTTCCTCGGTGGGAACGGGCCTGGCGGGCCCGGTCGTCGAGTCGGGCGGGGCGGTGTGGGGGTTCGCCGTGCCGGGTGTCGCGGGGGCCGTGTCGCTGCTGGTTCTGCTGGCCACCGGGCGGGTCCTCGCAGCTCCCGCGGGGCGTGCGGTGGTTGCGGCTTCATCGGAAAATGATCCAAACCGTGCCGTCGAACCCCGTTTCAGCTCAGGGGATCGGGCGTAATGTTCAGTCATGGACCGCCGCATTTTCGGGCTGGAGAACGAGTACGGCGTCACGTGTACGTTCAGGGGACAGCGCCGCCTGTCTCCCGACGAGGTGGCGCGGTACCTCTTCCGCCGTGTCGTGTCATGGGGCCGCAGCAGCAATGTCTTTCTGCGAAACGGCGCCCGCCTCTATCTCGACGTGGGCTCACATCCGGAATACGCGACACCGGAATGTGACAACGTGACCGAGCTGGTCACCCACGACAAAGCGGGCGAGCGCATTCTCGAAGGACTCCTGGTGGACGCCGAACGACGCCTGCACGAGGAGGGAATCGCGGGCGACGTCTACCTCTTCAAGAACAACACCGACTCGGCGGGCAACTCCTACGGCTGTCACGAGAACTATCTCGTCGCACGCCACGGGGAGTTCTCCCGGCTCGCGGACATTCTCATCCCGTTCCTCGTCACGAGGCAGCTTCTGTGCGGTGCCGGCAAGGTGCTGCAGACTCCGCGGGGCGCGGTGTACTGCGTCAGTCAGCGGGCCGAGCACATCTGGGAGGGCGTCTCCTCGGCGACGACCCGTTCGAGGCCCATCATCAACACCCGCGACGAGCCGCACGCGGACGCCGAGCGCTACCGTCGCCTGCACGTCATCGTGGGCGACTCGAACATGTCCGAGACGACCATGCTGCTCAAGGTCGGAGCGACCGACCTGGTGCTGCGCATGATCGAGGCGGGCACGGTGATGCGGGACCTGACTTTGGAGAACCCGATCCGGGCGATCCGTGAGGTCAGCCACGACATCACGGGCCGGCGCAAGGTGCGCCTGGCCAGCGGCCGCGAGGCGTCCGCGCTCGAGGTGCAGCGCGAGTACTACGAGAAGGCCGTGGACTTCTGCGAGCGTCGCGGTATCCGCACCGGCACCGTCGAGCAGGTCCTGGAGCTGTGGGGCCGCACGCTGGACGCGATCGAGGCCGAGGACCTCGACCGGATCGGCACCGAGATCGACTGGGTGATGAAGTACAAGCTCATCGAGCGGTACCGGGCCAAGCACAACATGACCATGTCGCATCCGAGGGTCGCGCAGATAGACCTCGCCTACCACGACATTCACCGTCGTCGTGGTCTGTACTACCTGCTCGAGAGGAAGGGTCAAGCGGCGCGGATCTGCAACGACTTGAAGATCTTCGAGGGCAAGTCCGTTCCGCCGCAGACCACTCGGGCCCGGCTGCGCGGTGACTTCATCCGCAGGGCCCAGGAACAGCGTCGGGACTTCACGGTCGACTGGGTCCATCTGAAGCTCAACGACCAGGCGCAGCGCACGGTGTTGTGCAAGGACCCGTTCCGTTCCGTGGACGACCGGGTGGAGAAGCTGATCGCAGGAATGTGAGCTATGTGAACAACGCGTTCCGGTGAAAGGCCGGAACGCAACACGGGCGCCGTACGTTTCCCGTACGGCGCCCTTCTCACGCCGTAGAGTTGCGCGCACGCCATCCACAAGATCGACCGATACGAGGCCTTTACCGTGCGCCGACGCTCCCTTCTCATCGCCGTACCCGCAGGACTGGTCACACTCGCCGGATGCGGTGACGACAAGTCCGACTCGAGCAAGGCCGAAGCGAGTCCGTCGCCCTCCGCATCGGCCACGTCCGCCGCGCCGCCGCCGAAGATCGTCGACGGGCCGCTGCCGGCGATCACGGCGGGCACGAAGTTCGGTGAGAAGCCGACCGTGGCCAAGGGCACCGGCGAGCCGTCGAAGGACCTCGCGGTCAAGACGCTCATCGCGGGCGGCGGGCAGACGGTCGCGGAGAACGACTATGTGCAGGCCCATTACCTCGGCCAGATCTGGAACACGGCGAAGGTCTTCGACAACTCCTACGACCGCAAGACGCCCCTGATCATCCAGCTTGCCGAGGGCAGCATCATCGACGGCTGGCGGTACGGCCTGACGGGCAAGAAGACCGGCAGCCGCGTCCAGATGGCCGTCCCGCCCACTTGGGGGTACGGCACGTCGGGCAACTCGCAGGCGGGCATCAAGGGCACCGACACGCTGGTGTTCGTGGTGGACGTGCAGGCCACGTTCAACGCCAAGAGCTCCGCCAAGGGCACGGACGTGGCGCAGAAGGACGCGGCGCTGCCCAAGGTCGGCACCAACACCGACGGCGCGGCGCCCTCCATCGACGTACCCAAGAAGACCGCGCCCACCAAGCTGGTGGCGAACTACATCATCGAGGGCGACGGCCCCGTGGTCGGCGCACAGGACAGCGTGCTCGTGCAGTACAAGGGCGTGTTCTGGGACTCGGGCAAGGAGTTCGACTCGACGTACAGCCGCAAGGCGCTGACGTCGTTCGGGCTGCAGCAGGTCGTCAAGGGCTGGGGGCAGGGCCTGACCGGCAAGAAGGTCGGCAGCCGGGTCCTCATCGTCATCCCGCCGAAGCTGGGCTACGGCGACAAGCCGCCGGCCGGCAGCGGCATCAAGAAGGACTCCGTGCTGGTCTTCTCGGTCGACATCCTGGCCAAGATGTAACGGCTCGGTGATGTAAGACTGTGCGTGTTGCCTTTCCGCAGACAAGCAGGAGCTAGAGACGTGAGCATCGAGAAGCCCGAGATCGACTTCCCGGGCGGCGAGCCCCCGGCGGACCTCGAGATCAAGGACATCTGGGAGGGCGACGGCGCTGTGGCGCAGGCGGGCCAGACCGTCACCGTCCACTACGTGGGCGTCGCCTTCAGCACCGGTGAGGAGTTCGACGCGAGCTGGAACCGCGGGACGCCGTTCCGCTTCCCGCTCGGTGGCGGCCGTGTCATCAAGGGCTGGGACCTGGGTGTGCAGGGCATGAAGGTCGGCGGCCGTCGTCAGCTGACGATCCCCGCCCACCTCGCCTACGGCAACCAGAGCCCGACCCCGGCGATCAAGCCGGGCGAGACGCTGATCTTCGTGGTCGACCTCGTCGCGGTCTGATCGCCGCCGCGACCGGACCCGATCACCTGGGGCCCATGCCTGTCCGGGCATGGGCCCTCGGCTTTTGCCACGCCACCCGGGGGCGGTACGGTCATCGTCCGTAAGCACCATAGGGAGGCGAAGGGCGTCGATGGCCATTGCCAAGGCCGAGCGGCTGATGAACCTGGCGCTGTGTCTGCTCGGGACGCGGCGGCCGCTCAGCAAGCGCGAGCTTCGTGAGTCCATCGAGGCCTACCTCGAGGCGGGCAGTGACGACTCCTTCAGCCGGATGTTCGAGCGGGACAAGGACGATCTGCGCGAACTCGGCCTGGTCATCGAGACGGTGGAGAACCTCGACGGCGAGGTGGGCTACCTTGCCCGCCGTGACAGCAACCGCCTGCCGCCCATCACGCTCGACGCCGAGGAGGCCGCCGCTCTCGGTCTCGCCGCCAAGGTGTGGCAGCAGGCCCGGCTGGCGGGTGCGGCCAGCGGCGCCCTGCAGAAGCTGCGCGCGGCAGGGATGCCCGAGGACGTCGACCCGTATGAGGCGCACGGCGCGCTGGAGCCCCGTATCCCTGTGCACGAGGTGGCGTTCGAGCCGCTGATGCTGGCCTGCCGTGATCGCCGCCCGGTCGTCTTCGACTACCGCAAGGCCACCGCCGCCCACCCCGAGCCCCGGCATGTGGAGCCGTGGGCGCTGGAGTGCTGGCGCGGCCACTGGTATCTGGCCGGCTGGGACCGCGACCGGGGCGCCGAGCGGGTGTTCCGGCTGTCGCGGATCACCGGCAAGGTGCGCAGCCGCAGCGGGCAGTTCACGGCCGAGATTCCCGATGTCGTCACCGTCCGCGAGACCGTGGCGAGCTGGGCGGGGGAGACCGCGGACCGCTCCGCGCTGATCCGTCTGCGCTCGGGCGCGGGCTACCCCCTTCGGGCGAAGGCCACCGCGGTGCGGGAACTCGGCGACGGCTGGGACGAGTTGGAGATTCCGTACGGGCACGGGCTGGACGCCTGGCTGGTGGAGTTCGGGCCGGATGTGGTGGTGCTTGAGCCGGCCGAGCTGCGCGCGGACGTGGTGGACCGGCTGCGTGCCGTGGCCAAGGGCTGAGGGGGAGCGAGCAGGACAGTGGCAGGCAAACCGGTCAGGCCCGTGAACGCCATCGACCAGACCCGGCGGATGCTCTCCCTGGTGACGTATCTGAAGGAGCGCCCCGGGGCCCGGGTCGAGGACGTCGCGCGCGCCTTCGGCATCAGTGAGGACGAGCTGGTCTCCGACCTGGATGTGCTGCCCATGTGCGGCACCAGCTTCCGCGGCGGCGATCTGCTCGACATCGACACCGACGGCGAGCGCATCTGGTGGCGCAACCCTGCTGCCCTCGGCGAGGAGACAGCGGAGCCGCTGCGGCTGGCCGCCGACGAGGCGACGGCGCTGCTGGTGGCCGCCCGCGCGGTGTCCACCCTCCCCGGGCTGCGGGAGAGCGACCGGCAGGCGCTGCTGCGGGCCAACGCCAAGCTGGAGGCCGCGGCCGGTGAGGCGGCGGGCGCCAGCTCCCGGCTGTCGGTGACCTTCGAGTCCGAGGGCGGTGTCTTCGCCGACGTCGACCGTGCGATCTCGGAGCGCCGCCGCCTGTGGATCCGCTACTACTCGCCCGCGCGTGACGAGCTCACCGAGCGGGAGATCGACCCCATCCGGCTCGTCAGCGTCGGGCACACGTACGTGGAGGCCTGGTGCCGGCGCTCCGAGGCGCGCCGCACCTTCCGGCTCGACCGGGTCGCCGAGATCAGGATCCTGGACGAGCCGTCCGCACCGCCCGAGATCGAGCTGCGGGACCTGTCGGAGGCGCTGGTGCAGCCCGCCGCCGAGGACCCGGAGGTCGTCGTCGAGGTCGGCCCGGGCGGCCGCTGGGTCGCCGAGTACTACCCGCACGACAGCGCGGATGAGCTTGCGGACGGCGGGCTGCGTATCACCCTGCGGACCCCGGATCCGACGTCGCTGCGGCGGCTGGCGCTGCGGCTCGGGCGGGACGGCCGGATCGTCTCGCCGCCCGAGCTGGCCGACAGTGCCCGGCGGGCGGCCCGTGAGGCACTGGCGGCGTACGACGGAGTCGAGGCGCAGGCGCCGCACGCAGAGCATGCGGGTCACGACGGGTAGTCCGGCAGGCGGGAGTGAGCTGGAAGGGGCGTCGGCCGCGGGGCCCCGGAGGCGATCGACCTAGGGAAGAGGAGCAGGGGCTTTGAGCGAGTCGTCGGTGTCTGGTGCGGGGGGCATGTCGGTGGCGGCCGCCTTCGCCGGGATGAGAAGCGTGACCCCGGTGACCTTCCGGGCCGGCTGCCCGGACTGCCGCGGCAGCTTCGAGCTCGCCGCCGCAGCCCTGCGCCTCGCGATCGGCGCCAGCAGCCGCACGACTTTCTACTCTTTCACCTGCCCCGACTGCGGCGCCTCGGTCCGCAAGCCTGCGGGGGAGCGGATCGTCGAGCTGCTGACCGGCGGCGGGGTCAGGACCTTGCGGACCGTCTAGGCTCGACGTCATGTTCTGGCCGATGTTCGCGGTAGCTGTGGGTTTCCTGGGTCTCGCCGTCCTCGGAGTGTTCGCCGTGCGGGTGTTCGTCGAGGCACAGCGCCTCGGCCGCCAGGTCACGGACTCCGCGAGCCGTATCAACAAAGCCGCCGAGGACCTCGAGCGGGCGGCCGTGAGCACCGCCCGTGCCGTGGACTCCCTCTGATTGGTGCTGTGTGAGGCTGAGTACTGCTGTGCGAGGCATGTGAGTCGTGCGGCCCAGGCGGTTTGGGTCACTTCGACCTGTCATCGGGGCCACCCTGGCGGGTACGCTGCTGGTCGCGGACCGGAGAACGAGGCCCGGACCGCGGACCGGGAGTACGCACGGGGATTGCCTCACGTTTACCCCTGAGCGTTACGATCGCTGTCAACACGGCTGATCGGACACTTGTCCGACCGGTCGGACAGCACCCCACCCCAGCCGCCTCGGTGAGAAGGTAAAGACTTATGTTCGGAAGGCTCGGCGCCCCCGAGATCATTCTCATCCTTATCGTCGTCGTTCTCCTTTTCGGCGCCAAGAAGCTTCCCGACATGGCGCGCTCGCTCGGCAAGTCCGCTCGCATTCTCAAGAGCGAGGCCAAGGCGATGAAGGACGAGGGCAGCAGCACGGCCACCCCGGCCGGCCCGCCCAACACCGACGAGCAGCCCCCGGCTCAGCGCACCATCCAGGCCGCCCCCGGCGACGTGACGAGCTCGCGCCCGGTCAGCGAGCCGACGGACACCACCAAGCGCTGACGCAGGGCCGGACACCTCCGGCCTGCCGCACGAGATGAGGACGTGGGTTGCTCAAGTCTGCCCGCAAGAAGGAGAAGGATCCCGAGGGGCGGATGCCGCTCGTGGATCACCTTCGTGAGCTCCGCAACCGGCTCGCGAAGGGCATGCTGGCCATCACGGTCGTATCCGTGGTGGCTGCCTTTTACAGCGCGGAGCTGATGACCTTCCTCATGGACCCGGTGCCGCGCTGCACGAAGGGTCTGGGGGAGTCCACCGGCGGCCACTGCGCGGTCATCGCGTACACCGACCTGTTGTCCCCCTTCACCACGACGGTGAAGGTGGTCTTCATGGCGGGCATCGTGCTCTCCAGCCCGGTCTGGCTCTACCAGCTCTGGGCGTTCGTGGCACCGGGCCTGCACAAGCACGAGCGGAAGTACACGTACTGGTTCGTGTCGGCCGCCGTGCCGCTGTTCCTGGGCGGCGCGTGGCTCGCCTACACGATCCTGCCCATCAGCATGCGCGTGCTCCTGGGGATCACGCCCGACGGCTCGGCGAACATCCTGCCGATGGACAAGATCCTGGACTTCATCGTCCGGATGATCCTCATCTTCGGAGGGGCCTTCGAGCTGCCTCTGATCCTGGTCATGCTCAACTTCGCGGGCATCGTGACCGGCCGCAGGATGGTCAGTTGGTGGCGTGGCGTCGTCATGGGCGTCTTCGTCTTCGGAGCGGTGGCCACCCCCACCACCGACCCCTTCGGCATGATCGCGCTGGCCGGGCCCATCGTGGTCCTGTACTTCATCGCGGTCGGCGTCGCCATGCTGAACGACCGCCGCCGCCGGCGGGCGAATCCCGACGCCGAGCTGGACGACGACGAGGCCTCCGACCTCGACCTGACGCCGGAACCCGTCGGCGAGGTCGAGCGTGTCACGGCGGGCCCTGCCGTGCCCGAGCAGGCCAACGGGAGCGTCAACGGCTACGACGACGTCACCTGAGCACCACCCCGGGGCAACGGCATGAGCGAGGGCCGGACGGAAGACCCGTCCGGCCCTCGTGCTGTGCGGGGTGAGGGGCCGGGAACGGATAATGATCGTCCTGTTGTCAGTGCGGCCCGGTACGCTCGAAAGCACGATGACAGAGGACCTCTCCCCGGCTGAGCGGTACGCGGCTGCTCGCAGGCGCGCTGCCGAGCAGGCCACCGCGCTCGCCTCCTTCCGCGAGATGTACGACTTCGGCCTCGACCCGTTCCAGATAGAGGCCTGCCAGGCGCTCGAAGCGGGCAAGGGCGTGCTGGTCGCGGCGCCCACCGGCTCCGGCAAGACGATCGTGGGCGAGTTCGCCGTCCACCTCGCCCTGATGCAGGGCAAGAAGTGCTTCTACACGACACCCATCAAGGCGCTGTCGAACCAGAAGTACGCCGACCTGTGCCGTCGTTACGGGGACGGCATGGTCGGGCTGCTCACCGGCGACAACAGCATCAACCCCGACGCCTCGGTGGTCGTGATGACCACCGAGGTACTGCGGAACATGCTGTACGCGGGCTCGCAGACCCTGCTCGGCCTCGGCTACGTGGTCATGGACGAGGTGCACTACCTCTCCGACCGCTTCCGCGGCGCCGTATGGGAAGAGGTGATCATCCACCTGCCCGAGTCGGTGACTCTGGTGTCCCTTTCGGCGACCGTGTCCAACGCCGAGGAGTTCGGTGACTGGCTCGACACCGTCCGTGGCGACACCGAGGTGATCGTCTCCGAGCACCGGCCCGTGCCGCTGTTCCAGCACGTGCTCGCCGGGCGGCGGATGTACGACCTGTTCGAGGAGGGCGAGGGCCACAAGAAGGCCGTCAACCCCGACCTCACCCGCCTGGCCCGGATGGAGGCCCAGCGGCCCTCCTACCAGGACCGCAGACGGGGCCGGGCGATGCGCGAGGCCGACCGCGAGCGGGAGCGCAGACAGCGTTCGCGGGTGTGGACCCCGGGGCGCCCCGAGGTCATCGAGCGGCTCGACGCCGAGGGCCTGCTGCCCGCCATCACCTTCATCTTCAGCCGCGCCGCCTGCGAGGCCGCCGTACAGCAGTGTCTGTACGCCGGGCTGCGGCTCAACGACGACGAGGCGCGGGAGAAGGTGCGCGCCCTCGTCGAGGAACGCACCGCCGCCATCCCGACCGAGGACCTGCACGTCCTCGGGTACTACGAGTGGCTGGAGGGCCTGGAGCGCGGTATCGCGGCCCACCACGCGGGCATGCTGCCGACGTTCAAGGAGGTCGTCGAGGAGCTGTTCGTGCGGGGGCTGGTCAAGGCCGTGTTCGCCACCGAGACCCTCGCGCTCGGCATCAACATGCCCGCCCGCTCGGTGGTGTTGGAGAAGCTCGTCAAGTGGAACGGCGAGCAGCACGCCGACATCACACCCGGCGAGTACACGCAGCTGACCGGCCGTGCGGGCCGGCGCGGCATCGACGTCGAGGGACACGCCGTCGTCCTGTGGCAGCGCGGGATGAGTCCCGAGCACCTCGCGGGACTGGCCGGCACGCGCACCTACCCGCTGCGCTCCAGCTTCAAGCCCTCGTACAACATGGCGGTCAACCTGGTCGAGCAGTTCGGCCGGCACCGTTCGCGTGAGCTCCTCGAGACGTCCTTCGCGCAGTTCCAGGCCGACAAGTCGGTCGTCGGGATCTCCCGGCAGGTGCAGCGCAACGAGGAGGGCCTGGAGGGCTACAAGGCCTCCATGACCTGCCACCTGGGCGACTTCGAGGAGTACGCGCGGCTGCGCCGCGAGCTCAAGGACCGGGAGACCGAGCTGGCCCGTCAGGGTGCTGCCGAGCGGCGTGCCGAGGCCGCCGTCGCGCTGGAGAAGCTCAAGCCGGGTGACGTCATCCATGTGCCGACGGGCAAGTACGCCGGTCTGGCGCTGGTGCTGGATCCGGGGCTGCCGGCCGGGCGTTCCAACGGCCACCGGGGCTTCGAGCACCACGACGGGCCGCGTCCGCTGGTCCTGACCGCCGAGCGGCAGGTCAAGCGGCTCGCGTCGATGGACTTCCCGGTGCCGGTGGAGGCACTGGAGCGGATGCGCATCCCGAAATCATTCAACCCGCGCTCCCCGCAGTCGCGTCGGGACCTCGCCTCCGCGCTGCGCACCAAGGCCGGGCACATTCCGCCGGAGCGGGCCCGCAAGAAGCGCTCCCAGGCCGCCGACGACCGCGAGATCGCAAGGCTGCGGACCGCCCTTCGCGCGCACCCCTGCCATGGGTGCAACGAGCGTGAGGATCATGCACGTTGGGCCGAGCGGTATCACCGGCTGCTGCGGGACACCTCGCAGCTGGAGCGCCGTATCGAGGGCCGCACGAACACGATCGCGCGGACCTTCGACCGGATCGTGGCGCTGCTGACCGAGCTGGACTACCTGCGCGGTGACGAGGTCACCGAACACGGCAAGCGGCTGGCACGGCTGTACGGCGAACTCGACCTGCTGGCCAGTGAGTGCCTGCGCGCCGGTGTCTGGAACGGGCTCGGCCCCGCCGAACTGGCGGCCTGTGTCTCGGCGTTGGTGTACGAGGCACGGGTGGGCGACGACGCCATGGCGCCGAAGCTGCCCTCCGGCAATGCGAAGGCCGCGCTCGGCGAAATGGTGCGGATCTGGGGGCGTCTGGACGCCCTCGAGGAAGACTTCCGGATCACCCAGACCGAGGGCGTGGGGCAGCGGGAGCCGGACCTCGGGTTCGCCTGGGCCGCCTACATGTGGGCCAGCGGCAAGGGGCTCGACGAGGTGCTGCGGGAGGCCGAGATGCCGGCCGGGGACTTCGTGCGGTGGTGCAAGCAGGTCATCGACGTGCTCGGGCAGATCTCGGCGGCGGCCCCCGTCTCCGGCGGGGAAAGTTCGACGGTCGCGAAGAACGCACGCAAGGCGGTCGACCTGCTGCTGCGCGGAGTGGTGGCCTACTCGTCGGTGGGCTGAGCCGCCGACCCCCGCCAGGGCCGAAACCGGCATCCCGGACCGCCTGCGCGAGGCGGTCCGGGCAGGCCGTGCTCTGAAGGGGCGCTGGGGCCCCGCCGCGGCAGCGGCTGATGTCGCACCTGTATGCGGCTCCGCCGCGATGCGGGCCCGCCGCTTCGAGCGAAGCCGAGAAACGGGGGGAGCGACCAGCCCCAACGCACCCGCAGACAGATCACCGCACATCCCGCGGAGCGCTCACCGGCTCAGGTACGCCCGCCAGCCGCCGTACGGCGTGATGTCCTCGGCGTCCGTGAGGGCGGACGGTTCGCACAGGAAGCCAGGGACGTGGGTGCCGTCCGCCAGTTGCACGCCGCCCAGGGTCATGGGGCGGGGGAGCGCCGCCAGCAGGCGGCCCAGGCCCGCCGCGGGGAGCGTCCAGACCTCCGCCTCGATCGCCGTGCCGCCCTCGCCGACGTGGACGAGGCCCGGCTTCGGTGGCGTCGTCCGCAGGGCGTACAGGCGGTAGGCGGGGGCGGTCGTGGTGGTGCGGTCCAAACGGGCGCCCAGGGTGAGGAGTTGGGGGTTGAGGGGCTGGCCCGTCAGGTGCGCGCCCACCACCGCCACCTGTGTGTCCGGCTGGAGCAGTGCGGCGATCCGCGCCAGGCGGTCGTCCGTGAACGCCGGGCCGATCAGCATCACGCCGAACGGCAGGCCGTCCACCTCGCCCGCCGGGACGGCGACGGCGGCCAGGTCGAAGAGGTTGGTGGAGTTGGTGAAGCGGCCCAGGCGGGCGTTGGCGCCCAGCGGGTCGGCGGCCACCTCGGCGAGGGTCGGATGGCCGGGGGTGGTGGGCAGCAGCAGGGCGTCCGCGTCGGCGAGTTCCGCCAGGGCGCGGGCGCGCAGCGCGGTCAGGCGGTCGGTGTCGGCGTAGAGCCGGTGGGCCGGGATGTCGCGGGCGCGGGTGATGATGCCGGCGACGGTGGGGTCCAGGCCCGCGGTGCTGTCCGTGATCGCCTTGTCGACAAAGCTGCCGACCGCCGTGTAGCGCTCGGCGACGAACGCGCCCTCGTAGAGCATCGCCGCGGCCTCGGTGAAAGGGGTCAGATCGAGGGTGCGGATGTCGGCTCCGGCCGCTTCGAGCTGCCGTACCGCCGCCTCGTACGCCTCCGCCCAGCCCTCGTCCAGCTCGCCGAGCTGTTCCCGTGGCGGGACCGCGATGCGCCACGGCCCGGGGGCGCGCTGGGGGAGCGGCGGGAGCTCGCGGTCCGGCGGGGAGGTCATGAAGGACAGCGCCTGCTCGGCCTCCGGGAGGGTACGGGCGAACACCGTCACGCAGTCGATGGAGGCGCAGGCCGGGACGACTCCCGCCGTAGGGACCAGACCGCGGGTCGGTTTGAGGCCGACGATGCCGTTGAACGCGGCCGGGACCCGGCCCGAGCCCGCGGTGTCCGTGCCCAGCGCGAGGTCGACGATGCCCAGGGCCACGGCGACGGCCGAGCCGGAGCTGGAGCCGCCGCTGATCCGGGCAGGGTCGTGCGCGTTGCGGACCGCGCCATGGGGCGAGCGCGTGCCCACCAGGCCCGTCGCGAACTGGTCCAGATTCGTCGTGCCCAGCACGATCGCGCCCGCCGCGCGCAGGCGTGCGACGACCGGAGCGTCCGCCTCGGGCTCGTAGGCGTACGCAGGGCAACCCGCGGTGGTGGGCAGACCGGCCACGTCGATGTTGCCCTTCGCCGCGAACAGGCGTCCGGCAAGCGGCAGTTGCTCACCCGCCGCCACACGGGCGTCGATCGCGCCCGCCTCCGCCTCGACCTCGGCCTGCGGGCGCAGGTCGATCCAGATCTCGGGACGGTCCACCGCCTCGATGCGGGCGTAGGCGGCACGGACACGGTTCACAGCGGACATCTCTTGCTCCTCGGTGTGGTTCAGTGCTGCGCCGGGGCCAGGACGAGAAGTGCCGTCCCCGCCTCCACCTGGTCGCCCGGTCTGGCCAGGATCTCCGCCACCACGCCGTCCACCGGCGCGTGCACCCTGGACTCCATCTTCATCGCCTCCAGGGCGAGGAGAGGCTGCCCGGCGCTCACCTCGTCGCCCGGCTCGACGTTCAACTGCCACACGGACGCGGCGAATTCGGCCTCCACCAGACGGCCGCCCGCCGGGACGGTCACCTCGGCCGGAGGAGTGGCCGGTGTGTCCGCCGCCTCGGCCCGGGCGAACTCGCCGGCGGCCTCCCACGCGTCCCGCTCCGCGGCGAAGGCCGTCCGCTGCCGGGCCCGGAACTCACCGATCGACTCGGCGTTCTCGTCCAGGAAGGCCTGGTACTCGGCGAGCGAGAAGGTGCCCTCCTCGATGCGCGGCACGAAGCGGCCGGAGGTGATGTCGGCGCGCAGGTCCAGGAGTTCGTCCGCGTCCACCGGGTACCACCGGATGCGGTCGAAGAAGCGCAGCAGCCAGGGCGAGCCCGGCTCGAACGCGCCGCGCTGCTGCCACCCCGACCACACCTGCGTCGTACGGCCCACGAACTGGTAGCCGCCCGGGCCCTCCATGCCGTAGATGCACAGGTACGCCCCGCCGATGCCGACCGAGTTCTCGGCGGTCCAGGTGCGTGCCGGGTTGTACTTCGTGGTCACCAGGCGGTGGCGGGGGTCGAGCGGGGTGGCCACCGGGGCGCCCAGGTACACGTCTCCCAGGCCCAGTACGAGGTACTCCGCGTCGAAGACCGTGTCGTACACGTCGTTCACCGACTCCAGGCCGTTGACCCGGCGGATGAACTCGATGTTCCACGGGCACCACGGGGCGTCGTCGCGGACACCCGCCATGTAGCGGGCGATCGCCTCGCGGGTCGCGGGATCGTCCCAGGAGAGGGGGAGGTGGACGGTGCGGGAGGAGACGACGAGTTCGTCCGTGGGCGGTAGCGTCGCCGTGATCTCCCGGACCCCGGCGAGGAGTTGATGGAGAGGCAGGCGGCTCGGGTCCGTCCGGATCTGCAGGGAGCGGATGCCCGGTGTGAGGTCCGTGATGCCTTCGGGTCCCTCCTCGGCCACCGCCTCCATCAGCGCGTGGACGCGCATGCGCAGCGCCAGGGCGAGCTGCATGGGCCCGAATTCGACCAGCAGGTTGTCGTCGCCGCTGCGGCGGTAGGTGATGTCCCCGTCGCGGGCCAGTACGCCGCCGTCGACGATGTCCGCGCGGGGCGAGCCGTCGACGGTCACCGGCGCGAAGCGGACCGTGTCGCCCGGGCGCAGCTGGCCCAGCTTCCACCGCTCGCCGCTGAGGACCGTCGCCGGGCAGACGAACCCGCCGAGCGAGGGGCCGTCCGGGCCGAGCAGCACCGGCATGTCACCCGTGTAGTCGACGGCGCCGACGGAGTACGGGGTGTCGTGGATGTTGGACGGGTGCAGGCCCGCCTCGCCGCCGTCGGTACGGGCCCAGCGCGGTTTGGGGCCGACCAGTCGTACGCCCGTGCGGGCCGAGTTGAAGTGGACCTTCCAGTCGGCGGCGTAGAAGTCGCGGATGTCGTCCTCGGTGAAGAACTCCGGTGCGGCATGGGGGCCTTCGACCGCCCCCAGGTGCCATACGGCGGTGAAGGAGGGGCGGTCCGCGAGAGGCACCGGGGCGCCCTCGGTGACCGTGCCGCCGTGCAGTACGTCGCCCGTGCGCAGCGCCCGGCCGCCGTGCCCGCCGAACCGGCCCAGCGTGAAGGTGCTGGCGCTGCCGAGGAAGGCCGGTACGTCCAGGCCGCCGGCGAAGAGCACGTAGGTGCGCAGGCCGTGCTGGGTGGGCGCACCGATCTCCAGCAGGGCCCCCGCGGGCACCGTCACCGGCTCCCACTGCGCGACGGGCGTGCCGTCGACCGTGACCTCGGCCGGGGCGCCCGTCACGCACACCGTCGTCGGGTGTGTGAACCTCAACGACGGTCCCTGGAGCGTGCATTCGAGGCCCGGGGCGCCCTCCTGGTTGCCGATCGCCTGGTTGCCGAGCCGGAAGGACAGGTCGTCCATCGGACCGCACGGCGGCACACCGACCTGCCAGTAGCCGGTACGGCCCGGCCAGTCCTGCACGGTGGTGAGGGTGCCGCCGGAGACGACCTCGATCCGCGGTGTCGGGTCGGTCACGCAGGCCAGCGTCGCCGTGGAGTGACCGGCGGCCCTGAAGTCGGGGTGGTCCAGCGCCGCGCGCACCAGGCCAAGGTTGGTCTCGATGCCGTCGACACGGGTGCGGGCCAGCGCCTCGTCCAGTCGCTGTAGCGCGTGGGTGCGGTCGGGGCCGTAGGCGATGACCTTGGCGAGCATGGGGTCGTACGACGTCGTGACCTCGGTGCCGGTCTCCACCCAGCCGTCGACCCGGACGCCCGTCGGGAACTCGACCCGCGTCAACAGGCCCGCGCTGGGCCGGTGTTCACGCGAGGGGTCCTCGGCGTAGAGGCGGGCCTCCACGGCGTGGCCGCGGGGTGCGCCCGGTTCGCGTACGACCTGGGACTCGCCGCGCGCCAGGCGCAGCATCCAGGCGACGAGGTCGACGCCGTAGATCTCCTCCGTGACCGGATGTTCCACCTGGAGGCGGGTGTTGACCTCCAGGAAGTACGCTTCCTCGCGGGCGGCGTCGTAGACGAACTCGACGGTTCCGGCGGAGCGGTACCCGACCGAGGCGCACAAGTCACGGGCGCTCGCGGCGAGTTGCGCGCGCACGCGGTCCGGGAGGCCCGGGGCGGGGGCCTCCTCCAGCACTTTCTGGTTGCGGCGCTGGAGGGAGCAGTCGCGGTCGCCGAAGGTGACGACCCGGCCCTCGCCGTCGCCGAAGACCTGCACCTCGACATGGCGGGCGCGCTCGACGAGCCGCTCCAGGAAGACACCCGCGGAGGAGAAGGAGGCGGCGGCGACGCGCTGCACCCGCTCCCAGGCGTCGGTCAGTTCATCGGCGCAGCGACATGCCGACATACCGATACCGCCGCCACCGCCGGTCGCCTTGAGCATGACCGGGTAGCCGATCACGGCGGCCTGAGCAAGGGCCTCGTCGACAGAGGCCAGCAACCCCGTCCCCGGCGCCAGCGGCACCCCCGCCGCCGCGGCCGCCGCCCGCGCGGTGTGCTTGGCGCCGAACAGCTCCAACTGCTCCGGTGTGGGGCCGACGAACACGATCCCGGCGTCCTCGCAGCGGCGCGCGAAGGCCGCGTCCTCGGACAGGAAGCCGTAGCCCGGGTGGATCGCGCCCGCGCCGGTGTCCTTGGCCGCCTTCAGCACCAGGTCGGCGTCGAGATACGACTCCTTCGCGGGCGCCGGACCGAGCCGCACCGCCTCGTCTGCGAGCCGTACGTGGGGGGCGGAACGGTCCGGGTCGGCGTACACGGCGACCGTGCGCAGGCCGAGTTCGCGGGCGGTGCGGATGATCCGGACCGCGATCTCGCCCCGGTTGGCGACCAGCAGCGTGTCGAAGCTCATCCGGCGGCCCCGATCGTCATCTCCACCGCCGTCGGCTCGAAGCCGTTGCACGGGTTGTTGATCTGGGGGCAGTTGGAGACCAGGACGAGGACGTCGCGCTCGGCGCGCAGGGTCAGCTTCAGGCCCGGCGCCGAGAGGCCGTCGACGATACCGAGCGTGCCGTCCTTCTCGACGGGCACGTTCATGTACCAGTTGATGTTGGAGACGAGGTCGCGCTTGCCGAGGCCGTGTTTGGCGCCCTCGGCCAGGAAGTTGTCCACGCACGCGTGCTGGGACCAGGTGTGGTGGCCGTAGCGGAGGGTGTTCGACTCCTTGGAGCAGGCGCCGCCGACCGTGTCGTGGCGGCCCACGTCGTCGGCGGTCAGCGTCATCAGCGGGGTGTGTTCGTTGGACATCAGCACGCTGCCCCTGGTCAGGAAGATGCTGCCCTGGGCGTGGATGGTGTCGGGGGCGCTGTAGCGGACCGAGGTGTCGTGGGCGTCGTAGACGAGGAAGTCGACGGCCTGGTTGCCGTGCAGGTCGGTGATGGTCAGCGTCTCGCCCGCGCGGACGACGGAGGACCAGGCGGCGCGGGCGGGAACCACGGTCTTCGTGCTCATGCGAGCCCCCTCGCGGCAAGGAATTCGGCGGTGTTGAGGAAGGCGCGGCGGCCCTCGGGCGTGGCCTCCCACAGCGGGTCGCCCGGTTCGGTCGGCGCGGCGCGCCAGGCGAGGACCTCCAGCGGGGTGCTGACGTAGTCGGGGCGCGGGTCGGCCGGGTGCGGCACATTGGCGATCAGCACGGTGACGTCCTGTTCGGCGCGGAGCGTGACGCTGCCGCCGGGGCCGGCGGACCCGGTGAAGTCCAGGGCGCCGTCCTCACGCACCTCCACGCCCTGGAAGAACGACAGCGAGGGCGGCAGGTCGCGCGGCTGCAGGCCGTTCTTCGCAGCCGCCAGCTTGAACAGCTCACGGCCCGCGGGGGAGGAGGACTGCGGGGTGCCGTCGCCGTAGCGCTCCGTGTTGCGTACGAGGGTGGAGGTGCCGCACAGCGCGTCGTGCCGCCCGGAGGTGTCGGTGACGACACTCGCGAGGACACGCCCCTGGTCGGACAGGAGGAGCCGGCCCTCGCCGAGGTAGGCGTTCCACTGGACCTTCACCGTGTCGGCGACGTTCAGCCGCTCCCAGGGCCGGTCGGCCACGAACAGCAGCAGATGGGCGCAGGCCTCGCCGTGCAGATCGGTCAGGCGCAGCTCGGTGCCGCGGGCGAGCACCCGGTGGGTGTAGTTGCCGCCCGCGACCGTCTCGGCCCAGACCAGATGGCCCGCCGCGCAGGGCGGGTCCGGCCAGGCGGCGGCCGGGACGACGGGCATGGCCTCGGCTTGTGTGCCCTCCTGGGCGCGTGCGTGGTCGCGGGCTCCGTATGTGGTCGCTGTCGCCATCGCGGGACCTCCGGCTCCGGTGTGGTCTCTTCCGGGGTTGTTTCTGTCGCCCGACAGAAATTAGGAGCCGGGCGGGTCACGGGCATTGCCCGCGTGTTGCCGGTGGGTTACCGAGCCCTCACGGAGCCGGTGCGGAGATCGCCCGGAGATCGTTCCGCCCGGCCGTGTGCGAGGATCGAACGCATGGGAACGCCGGGTGGAGGAGGCGGCCGCCGGGTCGGCAGGCCGCGGGCCGCGCAACGGCCGGACAGCGGACTCTCGCCGCGCGACGAACTGCTCGCGGCCGCCGCCGAGTTGTTCACCACCCGTGGCTACGCGGCCACCACCACCCGTGCGGTCGCCGAGCGCGCCGGTATGCGGCAGGCCTCCATGTACCACTACGTCTCCGGCAAGGAGGAGCTCCTCGCCGAGCTGCTGGAGTCCACGGTCACGCCCTCGCTGGCCTGTGCCCGGCAGCTCCTCGCCGAGGATGCGACCCCGCCCGAGGGGCGGTTGTGGGAGCTGTGCCGGACGGACGTGGAGCTGCTGTGCGGCGGGCCGCACAACCTCGGCGGGCTGTATCTGCTGCCCGAGGTGCGCGCCGAGCGGTTCGCCGGCTTCCACGCCGTGCGCGCCGAACTCAAGGACGCCTACCGCCAGTTGCTCGCCGCCACGGCCGCCGGGAGCGCGCTCGCCAAGAACGAGCTCGATCTCCGTACGGACCTGTTGTTCGGTCTGATCGAGGGCGTGATCCTCGTGCACCGCTCCGACCCCGAACGCCCGGTGTCGGTGTTCGCCGAGGCCACGGCGGACGCGGCGCTGCGGATCGCCGGCGTCTGACCGGCCGGCGCGGAAGCTGATCTTCACTCGTCACGGTGAGTGTTTTTCGTACGTCCGCACGATGTGACGCGGCGTGTTCGAACGGCCGCTGAGTGTGTAAATGGAGCCGAGAGTACCCCTTGGTCCGGTCCCATTTCAGGTGCTTGCTGAATATGACACGGCGATGATCCGGTCGGACTAAGCTCGCCCGCAGCGCACCGAGTTGAGGTGTATTCGTGCGCTTGTTCCCAAAAATACCGAAGATCCAGCGCAGTCCCATGCGTACCCCACTTGCAAGCTCCCCAGACACCCAGCCGATCTTTTTCAGAGGGCCTACATGGTGAGTGTTCAGTCCCCTCCCGGGCGCCGTGAACTTCCTTACGCGCGCGTGCTGTTGCTGCCCGCCATACTGATGGCCGCAGCGACCGGAGCAGCCGTCGCCCTGGTGGCCGTGCCGGCCCGCGCGGCCGTCGTGTGGTGCGGCGCCGTCGCCACGCTCCTGGTGGTCGCGACGACGGCCGAAGCGGTACGCCGCGGCCGAGCCCTGCGGGCCGTGCGCGAGGAGAGCGCCCGTCACCGTGCGTACGCGGAACGGCGCATCGCCGGACACGACCAGGAGATCCACCGCCTCACGCACGAGATCGTCCCCACCGCCATCGAGTACCTGCGCGGCGGCCATTCCCCCAGAGAGGTGGTCCGCCTACTCGGCGACATCGACCCCGCCTACCGCGACCTGCCCAAGGCCCAGGTGGCGTTGGTCAGGCGGATGCTCGACATCATCGACACCGAGGAAGCCCTGCGGGACTCCTCACAGCGCTCCTTCGTCAACATCGCCCGCCGCGTCCAGGCGATCGTGCACCAACAGGCCAAGGAACTCCGGGAGATGGAGGAGGACCACGGCCGCAACCCCGAGGTCTTCGACGACCTGCTGCGCATCGACCACGGCACCGCGCTGATCGGCCGCCTCGCCGACTCCATCGCGGTGCTCGGCGGCGGCCGCCCCGGCCGCCAGTGGCCGCAGCCCGTACCGCTGTACAGCGTGCTGCGCGGCGCCATGTCCCGGATCCTGGAGTACCGGCGCATCTCGCTCGACAACATCGCCAAGGTCAACATCCGCGGCATCTCCGTCGAGCCGGTCATCCACGCCTGCGCCGAACTCCTCGACAACGCCACGCGCTACTCGCCGCCGCAGACCAAGGTGCACGTCATCGCGACCGAGGTGCAGACCGGCATCGCCATCGAGATCGAGGACGCGGGCGTCAGCCTCAGCGAGGAGGCCCGAGCCAAGGCCGAGTCCATGCTGGAGCGCGCCCAGGCCGGCGTCGACCTCCAGGAGCTCGGCGACTCCCCCCGACTGGGCCTGGCCGTCGTGGGCCGCCTGTGCAAGGCGTTCGACATGCAGATCTCGCTGCGCGCCTCCGCATACGGCGGCGTCCGCGCCGTCCTCGTCATCCCGCGCGTGATGGTCACCAGCGACTCCGCGCCCGGCCTCGCCCACGGCATCGGCGCCACCGCGGCGCCCAAGCTCGAACTCGGTGCGCTCGAAGGTCCCAAGCGCGCACCGAAGCGGCGGCGTCCCACCAGCCCGCGCATCCCGGCCGGCGTGTCCATGGAGGACGAGATCCCCGAGGTCACCGAGTGGACCGCGGGCGGCCTGCCGCAGCGCCGCAGCCGGGTCAAGATCCCGCTCAGCCAGCGGCTCGCCGAACAGGCCGCCGCCGAAGAGGCCGAGCGGGAGGCCCGGGCGAGCAGGCCTGCCTGGGCGACGCCCGTGCCCGAACCGGAGCCGGAGACCAAGGAAACCGAACCCGGACTGTGGGTCGAGGCGTTCTGGGAGGGCCTCAAAGGCGACCCGGACCCGACCGCATTCACCCAGCCGACCAACGAGCCGGCCCATATCGAGGCCGACGACGAGAGGGACCACAAGTGATCCAGCAGCGAGCCAACTTCGACTGGATGCTCAAGGATCTCGCCGACGGAGTACCGGGCATCGAGATGATCGTCGTGCTCTCCGCCGACGGCCTGCGCATCGCTCGCTACGGGGGCGATCCGGACGCCGCCGACCGCGTCGCCGCGGCCTGCGCGGGGCTGCAGAGCCTGGCGGGTGCCGTCGCCCATGAGATCCCGGGCAGCGACGGACGGATGAAGCTGGTCATCATCGAGATCAACGGCGGCTACTTCTATCTGATGGCCGCGGGAGCCAACGCCTACCTCGCGGTGCTCTCCGACGTGGTCGCCGAACCCGGTCTGATGAGCAACCGCATGCGCGATCTCGTCGTACGCATCGGGGCCCATCTCACCAGCCCGCCCCGGCGCAACGGGCAGACCGTATGACTCCTCCGCAACGCCGGCGGCGATACCCCAGTCAGGAAACCGCGGAACCTCCCCCGACACCCGCCAAGGAAGGCCAGCAGGGTGACACGAAGGCCCCGGAGCGGCTGTACGTCGTGGCCGGGCCGGACGGGGAACGCGCCGACATCGACCTCGTCACGTTAATCGTGGCGCGCGCCGACCCGCCCCCTTCCGCCACCCCGGAGCAGACGGCGATGCTCCGGCTCTGCACGGCCCCCCTCTCGGTGGCCGAGCTCTCGGCCTATCTGAGTCTGCCGTTCAGCGTGGTGACCGTGCTGCTGACCGAGATGCTGACGGCAGAACTGGTGCAGGCGCGCGCCCCGATCGTCCGGCAGGCGCTCCCCGACCGTTCCCTTCTCGAAGCGGTGATGCATGGACTTCAAAGGCTCTGACACCATCCCCGGACCACGGACAGCGGATCATCTGCCGCACACGGCCCAGGCCGCGGTGAAGATCGTGATCGTGGGCGGCTTCGGAGTCGGCAAGACTACGATGGTCGGCTCGGTCAGCGAGATCAGGCCGCTGACCACCGAGGAGACCATGACGCAGGCCGGCGTCGGGGTCGACGACAACTACGGCTCCGAGTCCAAGACGGCCACCACCGTGGCCATGGACTTCGGCCGCATCAGCATCACCGACCAGCTGGTGCTCTACCTCTTCGGCACCCCCGGCCAGGAACGCTTCTGGTTCCTGTGGAACGGGCTGTTCGAGGGCGCGCTCGGCGCGGTCGTACTGATCGACACCCGGCGGCTCGAGGTCAGCTTCGACGTCATCGGGCGGCTGGAGGAGCGCGGCGTGCCCTTCGTGATCGCCGTCAACTCCTTCCCCGACGCCCCCCGTTACCCCGTCGCCGACCTGCGCGCCGCGCTCGACCTGGCCGAGGAGATCCCGATCATCGACTGCGACGCACGCCGCCGGGCCTCCAGCCGGGACGTCCTGATGACGCTGCTGCGCTTCCTGCACTCGCTGGCCAGGGCGAAGGCGTCCACCTGAGCCACGCACCGATCGAGCTGGGCCGTAGGTCACCCCGTCCCGTCCCCGAGCTGTACGGCCCCCGCCCCCTGCACGACCTCCTCCACGTCTGCGGCTTCGTCCGAGCCGCCCGGACCGGGGGACCCCATCACCTCCTGTACACCGGATCCACTTCAGCTTCGGAGCGATCATCGTGAGGCCTGAACCCTTCTCCCCGACCGGTACGGACGAGTCCATGGCCGGCCCGCCCCCCGGCTGCCCCGCGCACGGCATCGGCCCCGGCGGGCTGCGACGGCTGTACGGCCCCGAGGCGGAGGACCTCGGAGCCGTGTACGAAAAGCTCCGTGCCGAGCACGGCACCGTGGCTCCCACGCTGCTGCACGAGGACGTGCCGATCTGGGTGGTGCTCGGCCACAGCGAGAACCTGCAGATGGTGAGCAGTCCCTCGCTGTTCAGCCGTGACACCCGGTTGTGGACCGCGCTGCAGGACGGCACATTCAAGCCGGACCACCCGCTCATGCCGCACGTCGCCTGGCAGCCCATCTGCTGCCACGCCGAGGGCGACGAGCACCTGCGGCTGCGCGGGGCGGTCACCGGCGCCATGTCGACCATCGACCACCGGGGCATCCGCCGCCACATCAACCGCGCGACCCAGCACCTCGTCAACCAGTTCTGCGAGGAGGGCCGTGCCGACTTGGTCAGTCAGTTCGCCGAGCACCTGCCGATGGCGGTGATGTGCGAGATCCTCGGCATGCCCGAGGAGTACAACGACCGGCTCGTGCAGGCTGCCCGCGACATGCTCAAGGGCACCGAGACCGCCATCGCCAGCAACGCATACATCATGGAAACCCTGATGCGGCTGACGGCCCGCCGCCGTGCCGAACCCGAGGACGACTTCACCAGCCACCTGATCAACCACCCGGCGGGGCTCACCGACGAGGAGGTCGGCCAGCACCTGCGTGTCGTCCTGATCGTCGCGTTCGAATCCACCGCCAACCTCCTCGCCAACGTGCTGCGGGTGGTCCTCACCGACCCCGGCTTCCGTGCCCAGCTCAACGGCGGCCAGATGACCGTGCCCCAGGCGGTCGAGCAGTCCCTGTGGGACGAGCCGCCGTTCAGCACCATCCTGGGCTACTTCGCCAAACAGGAGACCGAGCTGGGCGGACAGCGCATCCGCAAGGGCGACGGCCTCCTCCTGGGCATCGCACCGGGCAACGTCGACCCGCGCGTACGCCCCGACCCGTCGGCCAACATGATGGGCAACCGCTCCCACCTCGCCTTCAGCGGCGGACCTCACGAATGCCCCGGCCAGGACATCGGCCGTGCCATCGCCGACGTCGGCGTCGACGCGCTGCTGACCCGCCTCTCGGACATCCAACTGGCGTGCGAGGAGAGCGAGCTGCGCTGGCGGGCGTCCATCTCGAACCGGCACCTGGTGGAGCTGCCGGTCCACTTCGAGCCGAAGCCCCAGCAGGACGTGAAGGCGCTGCCCGGCCACGCCCCGGTCCCGTCGCAGCGCACGGACTGGGAGATCGGCACCAAGCAGCCCGAGCCGGCGGCCGCTGTCGCGGAACCCCAGCCGGCCGCACCGCCCAAGGCGGCGCCCGCGCCTGAGGAACCGGCCCGCCCGAAGGGCGCCTGGCGTCGCTTCCTGCTCTGGTGGCGCGGCTACTGACCGGCCCAGTCGCCGTAGGAGCTCCAGGCAGCGAGGGTTCGCGCACTGCGGAACCGGTGCTCCGCCCCTGTGACCGGATCGGTGAACTCCAGTGCCCGCGCCAGCAGTTGGAGCGGGCGGCGGAAGTCACCGGCCGGCACGGGGGCGGTCACCACGGGGTAGAGCGGATCGCCGAGGACGGGCACGCCGAGCGCGTTCATGTGGACGCGCAGCTGATGGGTCTGCCCGGTGCTCGGAACCAGCCGGTATCGCCCCAGCCCGTCGGCCCGGTGTTCCATCAGCTCGACGCGGCTGACGGCATTCGGCTCGCCTTCGACCTCGCGGGCCGTCAGGACTCCGCGCTCCTTGACGATCCGGCTGCGCACGGTGAGGGGGAGGTCCAGCGAAGCGTCGTACGGGGCCACTGCCTCGTACTCCTTCGACACCCGCCTGTCACGGAAGAGTGACTGGTAGGCGCCGCGCTCCTCGGTCCGCACGGTGAACAGCACCAGCCCGGCCGTCAGGCGGTCCAGCCGGTGCGCCGCGCCCAGCGTCGGGAGGCCCAGCTGTCGTCGCAGCCGGGCCAGGGCCGTCTCGGCGACATGGCTCCCGCGCGGGGTGGTGGCCAGGAAGTGAGGCTTGTCGGCCACGACCACGTGCTCGTCCTGGTACACGACGTCGACGGTGAACGGCACCCGCTCCTCATCGGGCAGCTCCCGGTGGAACCACACGAACATCCCCGGCACATACGCCGCGTCCCGCGACACGGGATGCCCGGAGCCGTCCACGATCCGCCCCGCGTCCAGCATGGCGTCGATCACCCCGGCCCCGGCCGCGAGCCGCGCCACCAGATGATCCCGTACGGTCGCCCACTCGTCCCCGGCAGGCAACCGCACGCGCACGGGGTCCACCCCGTCGCGCTGCGGCAGGGGAGAGGGCGGAGGTGGCGTACGGCGTCTCATCGCGATCAAGCCTACGAGACGGCGCGGACAGTGGGGCGAGGTGCAGTCGCAGGGCGTTGGGGCGCCCTTCTGAGCGCCGGATCGCGATGCCAGTGCTCCGGCGCACGAGCGCGTTCATCAGTGCCTGTGCACTATCGGCCATCCAATGCGCTTACGTGACCACTTTTGCGCCCCGATGCGCCCCCCTGTGATCACTTGTTCCCGTTGGCGGGCCTGCGTCTACTGGGAGTCGTGACCTTGCTCGTCCCCCTCGGTGAGCTGGCTCTGGCCCGTCAGTCGATCGAGGGCTGTTGCTCAAGCCGCGGGCTTGAGATGGGGAAACGTCAGTTCCGATCGTCGAACGTTCAGTTGGGTGTTCGGTTCGTTCACGGCTGGATCAGAGACGCCCACTTCCGATGTGAACCGAACTGCGATGTGATTGAAGGGCGTACCGCCGAAGGCAGAGCGTCCTGTTCGCGCCATCACGGAAGGAGAAGCCCGAGTCGCGGCTCGTGCCCCGGCCGCCCGTTGCGGCTGCTCCTCGGCCTTCTCGCCGCGCGAGCAGGCAACCTGACCACACCTCACCTGCCTCAGCCCACTTCTGCGCCCAGACATGGAGGTCCTCGTGCTCGCCATGATCCCGACGTTTGCGGAACCCACCCCGCCGGCCGTAAGCCCACACATCCAGAAGATCGAGGAATACGTCAGCTCACTCGGAGAGAGCCTCGGGCTGGCCAAGACGCGAGGCGGCCAGGAGCGGATGCGGGCAGGCTATGGGCGCTTTGTCGCCTGGACCTATCCGGAAGCATCGTTCAGTGATCTCTGCCTGTGTGCGGAATGGCTTTTCTTCACCTTCATCCTGGACGACCTGCACACGTTGAAGGTCTACGACACCCCGGAAGCATGGGCTCCGGTTCAGCGGCGCCTGATGGACATCATCAATACCGGAGAGGACCCTGCCCCCGCGCGAGAGCAGACTCCTTTCACCAAGGCCCTTTCGGATCTGGCCGTGCGTACCGGCGAAAGGCTCTCGCCGACGCTCCATGGACGGCTCAACCGGCATCTGGATTTATTCTTCCAGGGATTCGCCGAGGAATCCGAGAACCGGTTCCGTGGCACTCCTCCGGGGATCGAGAGTTTCACCCAGACCAGGCGGTTGTCCGTAGGTATGGAATTCGGCTTCGATCTGGTGGAGCTCAGCCAGGACACAGAGGTTCCAGAAGGCATATACGGGACAGGTCTGTTCAGGCGGATAATCGAAGCCGCGAGCGATGTTGTCGCCTGGCAGAACGACCTGCATTCAGTTCACCTGGACAGCACGCGTGGAGATTTCCACAACGTTGTCATAGTGATGCAGCATGCCGGCGGAATCTCGCTGCAGGAGGCCATCGACCGGGCCGTTGCCAAGGTCGAGGCGCGCGTGGCCGACTTCCTGGCCGCCGAAGAGCAGCTCTTGCCCTTCCTGGTGAGTCGTGGCGTGCCGCGCGCCACCCGTGAGGCGATTGCGAAGGTCACTGCCGGAATGCGGCAGTGGACGAACGGGTGCCTGCAGTGGTACGGGAACACCAGTCGCTACTCGCTTCCCAGCGCCTCGGACGAGTCGGATCAGCAGCATGCTCATCTTCAGGTGCTGCTCCCGAGCCCAGGACTGTACATCCCGGCGTAGTCGCGGTCGTTCGGTGAGCGATACCTGGATCGGCCAAGGAAGGCTGGTATGTCATGGCAACGAACCGTGAAGGCATCACACATGCTCCAGGGGCACTGCCACTCGTCGGGCATCTGTTGCCCTTGCTCCGGGACCCGCTGCAGTTCCTGAAAACCCTCCCCTCATACGGCGATCTGGTACAGATACGGTTAGGTCCGCAAAAGGCCGTAGTGGTCTGCCGACCCGAACTCGTCCAGGAAATGCTCCTGAACGACCGCGTCTACGACAAGGGCGGACCCATCATCGAGCGCGTCGGAAACGCGCTCGGGGACGGTATCGCCTCATGTCCGCACAGCGCTCACCGGCGACAGCGACGCAGTCTGCAGCCGGCCTTCACTCGTTCCTGCCTGCAGAAATATGCCGCCATCATGACCGAGCAGATAGACGCGCTCACGGTCGGCTGGAGCGATGGACGAGCCATCGATGCAGGCGCGGAGATGTATTCTCTCGCGAGTGGCACAATTGCTCGGACGTTGTTCACGGCCGACGCCGCGGGGCCCGCTGTGGAGACCGTCACGGAATGTCTTCCGGACATCTTCCGGGGCATCTACCAGCAGGCCGTCCTCCCGCCTTTGCTGCGCCGCCTGCCACTCCCCTCGAACGTGCGCTACGAGCGTGCTCGCGACCGGGCGTGGGCCGCGGTGAGCAAGACGATCAGTCTGTACCGGCAGGACGAGAAATCCCACGGCGATGTGCTGTCGATGCTCCTCGAGACCCGTGACGACGAGGGACGATCCCTGAGCGACGCCGAGATCCACGCTCAGATCATGACCCTGCTCGTCGCCGGCATCGACACCACTGCGGTGGCCCTTACGTGGGCTGCCCATCTCCTGTGCCAACACCCCGAACTCCAGGAGCGGTTGCGCGCCGAGACGGATGAGGTTCTCGGCACCCGAACGGCCACCTGGGACGATCTCCCCCGGCTCGACCTTGCACGCCGGGTCATCACCGAGACACTGCGCCTCTACCCGCCCGGATGGATCTTCACCCGGACGACCACCACCGAGGCCCGGCTGGCGGACGCCGTGATTCCGCCCGGAACCACGCTCGTCTACAGCGCATATCTCATGCACCACGACGCACGGTTCAATCCGCACCCCAGCAGCTTCGATCCCGACCGTTGGCTTCCGGAGCAGGAACACGTGCGCGGTGCCTTCATTCCGTTCGGCGGCGGCGCGCGCAAGTGCATCGGCGACAACTACGCGATGACCATGGCGACCTTGGCGCTGTCCACGATCGTGGCCCGCTGGCGGCTCTCGCACAACGACCTTCAACTGCCGCGCGTCGAACCCCGTATGACTCTGAACCCCGACAAGGTGCGTGTCCGGGTGGAGTGTCTGGAGAGGGGTGCCGTGGGCCGGTAGTCGTCGGAAAACCCGTTGGGCTCCTCCCTGCCCGTTGGCAGGATGCGGATCATGCCTTTCACCGCTCCCCCCGTCGTGCCCGCCGGAAGCCTCGCCGGCACCCCTCAGCCCGCGTTGTCCACCGGCGACGGCCTCCTCCTGCGCCCGTGGCGAGCGGCGGACGCCCCGGCCGTCCATGCCGCCTTCCAGGACCCGCTGATTCACCAGTGGCACGTCAGGTCGGCCGACTCCGTCGAGGAGGTCGCCGGCTGGATCGAGGAGTGGCAGAGGAGCTGGCGCGGGGAGCGGGATGCGCAGTGGGCCATCACCGACGCGGACACCGACCGCTTGCTGGGGCGGGTGGCGCTGCGCGACATCCGGCTCGACGAGGGTCTGGCCGCGATCGCCTACTGGACCGCGGCGGCGGCCCGTGGCAGGGGCGTCGCCGCCCGCGCCACGAACACCCTCACCCGCTGGGCTCTCGACGAGATCGGCCTCCATCGCCTGGAGCTGCTGCATGCCACCGCCAACGGGGCGTCCTGCCGGGTCGCCGCCAAGGCCGGCTTCCTCCTGGAGGGCACCAAGCGCAGTGCAGGCTGGCACCAGGACGGATGGCACGACATGCACCTGCACGCGCGCGTGCAGGGCGACTGACCGTACGCGCGCTTGCTGGGGGCCCGGGCTGGACGGCGGCCTTCTGAACAGTGGCATCACTCCGGGCCGCCGTCCGCCGGCGGTACGCCCGGTACGCGCCACCGGCCACCACCGTCGCCGCGAGGGACAGCACCGTGAACCACTGGAAATACCAGTGCCGGGGGCCCGGTGACCTGCGGTGATCCCGTCAAGGGGGCGCTGACCTGGGGCAACGTGTTCCGGTTGGTGCGTCGAGCCGGAACGTGTGCGCGTCCCGGAGAAGTGCAGATGAGCTACGGATGGTTCCGGTCGATTCCGGTCGTTGCTCGATGTCTGGGGTCCTGGCGGTGTCCAGCAGTTACTGCGACACGCGGAGGCGACCGTCAAAGGGCCGATCGGCCCTTTGAACGCACACACGCTGAGACGCGTACGTGGTACTGGGTGGATGCTCCAGCGGCATGCAGCTCAGGGGTAGCCGAGAGACTGCGCAAAGGCGCAGCGTGGAAGGGCGCCGAGTTTCACCAATGACTCTTGGTGATTTTCTCCGGTCAGTGAGGCACAGCGGAACGGAAAGATCATGACCGAGGTCATGTTCCTGCGTGGTGAACCGTGCGTCCGCTGCACTGGAGACACGCAGATGCCCAGCGAAACCGCGCACATGCTCTGCGAGGATCACTTCAGGGATGTCGCGGTCGTGCACTTCGCTCGCCGGAACCACCCGAACCCCGTGCAGGCGGCCACGTCGGCGATGGACGGTGGGCTCCGAGCCGTATCCGCACCCCTCGATGTAGGACTTCCGACCGTCAGCTGACCAGGTGTTTCAGGAAGTCGGTCACGAACTTCTCGACCTCTTCCTTCGTCGTGCTGTCCCGCACGTCGATGCGTGCGATGTGTTTGATCCCAGCGTTGCGCAGCAGACCCTCACGACTGTAATCATCCGAGCGCATCCCTTTGAAATAGGGGCCGTCGACTTCGATGCCCCCTGGCCTCCCCCGGTGGGTGATCAAGAGATCGGGCTCGACCGGTGCCTGCTTGAGAGCCTTCATCCTGGGGAGCGCGAGGATGCCGATGGTGTTGTTGTCCGGCAGGGCCGCCTGCCGCTCTTTGAGCACGGAAACTCGTCACGCCCGACAAGGGGCGCAGTACCTCGGGCCATTGAAGTCACTGGTGTTCACCGACGACAAAGGCAGGCCCATCCGTCGGTCAACTTGGTCGCGTGTCTGGAAGGCGGAAACCCGAGGGCGCCGAGCCGGAACGTGTGCGTGTCCCGGAGAAGTGCACCCTGCACAGCCTCCGGGACTTCTACGCCTCGTGCCTGATCAAGAAGAACGAGAACGTCAAGACCGTCCAGGTGAGCCTCGGCCACTCGAAGCCGAGCATCACGCTCGACAAGTACACCGGCCTCTGGCCGACTGGCGAGGACACCACGGCGGACGCTATTGAGTCGGTTCTGGGAGAGGTTCCTCAAGGGCCGGTTCCTGAGTCGAGTGCCCTCGTGGTGCCCTCACGGCCCGGTGCAGGAATCCGATCCCTACGGTGACCAGCAGGAACAACACCGTGAACCACTGGAAGTACCAGTGCCCGCCCGCCGGGTCGTACACAGCCGCCCTCGGCCAGGCCAGGTTGACCGTCATGAGGAGGCCGTAGAGGAGGGCGAGGGCGTTGACGGGGATGCCCCAGCGGCCGAGGGAGAAGAGCCGGCCGCCCGTCTCGTCGGTGCCTTCGGAGGTGAACTCGCCGCGCAGCCGGCGGATCAGGAGCGGGCCCGTGACCATCGCATACGCCAGGTACAGCATCACGATGCAGGTGGTGCCGATGGCCAGGAAGGCGTCCGGAGAGGCGAAGTTGAGCAGCAGGAGGGCTGCGGCTAGGACGCCGACGACGAGGGCGGGGGCGTTCGGCATGCCCGTGCTCGGGTTGACGCGGGCGAGGCGGCGAGAGAAAGGGAGTTGGCCGTCGCGGGCCATCGAGAACAGCATCCGGCAGGCCGCGGTCTGGATGGCGAGGGTGGCCACCGCGATCGCCACCACCACGTCGGCCAGCAGCACCTTTCCGAGGCCGTCGCCGAGGCGGCTGGTGAGGACGTAGCTCAGGCCGTCGACGCCCAGCCGGCCGTCGGTCAGGCTGGGCGCGGCGAGCAGGCCGCCCAGGATGACCAGGCCGCCGAGCAGGCCCGCGGCGCCGAGTGCGGTGAGGATCGTGCGGGGCGCCGTACGCCGGGGGTGGTGTGTCTCCTCGCTCATCTCACCCGCGCTGTCGAAGCCGATCATCACGTACGCCGCTGTGAAGGAACCCACGGCAAGCGCCCCGAACAGGCCGGAACTTGCGGCTCCCGTGGTGTGGAAGGTGATGCCGGGGGAGCGCGTCGAGTGGGTGAGCAGCAGCACGACGATCAGCACTGCACCGATGATCTCGGCGGTCACGCCGACCCGGTTGATCACGGACATCACCCGGTTGTCCACGATGTTCACGAGCGTGGTCAGCACCAGCAGGATCACTCCGAGGACCGCCGCGTTCGCCGCGCCGTCCTCCGACGTCACCGCCGGGTCGGTGCCCACGAGCTGGAAGCCCGTCCAGATCGCCGGCAGCACCATCTGCAGCGCCAGCGCCGCCGCCGCGACCACCACGATCTGTCCGATCACCATGATCCAGCCGGCGAACCAGCCGAAGGTGGGGTTCGAAAGACGCGAGGACCACTGGTAGATGGCGCCAGAGATCGGATACCGGGCGGCCAGCTCCGCGAAGCACGCGGCCACCAGCAGCTGCCCGACCAGCACCGCCGGCCAGGCCCAGAAGAAGACCGGGCCGCCGAACGCGTACCCGAAGGCGAAGAACTGGAAGACGGTCGTCAGGACGGAGATGAAGGAGAACCCGGCCGCGAAGGAGGCGTACCTGCCCAGGCTGCGGTGCAGTTCCTGGCGGTAGCCGAACTCCGCGAGGGAGCCGTCGTCGGGGGAGTGCGGAGGGTCGGGGCGTACGTCGGAGGGGGTGGTTGTCGTCACGGCGGCACCTGCCTTCGGCGCGGGAGCGGAGAGTGGTGCGAGGTTCCTGTCAGGCGACAGAAATTAGGGACGGGCTGTTTCGTGTGTGTCACGCCGTCATGTCCACGGCGGGCCCAAGTCCTCACGTCTTGCCATGCAGCCAGAAACGCGATACATCGTGTGTATTGACGCCCGGTCGAGGATCGCGATATGTTCGGTCACGGATATTCGTAAGCGAGGTGATTGGTCATGGCGATGAAGCGCCGCAAGCTCAGCAACCCGCTGGCGCTCGCCGTGATGGTCACGCTCTGGCAGAAGCCGATGCATCCGTACGAGATCGCCCAGACCCTGCGCCGACAGGGCAAGGACGTCAGCACGAAGATCAAGTACGGCTCGCTCTACACGGTCGTGCAGAACCTCCAGAAGCACGGCTTCGTCGAGGTCGCGGACGTCGAGCGGCAGGGCAACCGGCCCGAGCGCACGGTCTACGGGCTCACCGAGGCGGGGCGGGAAGAGATGGCCGACTGGCTGTCCGATCTGCTGGCCGTCCCGGCCAAGGAGTTCCCGATCTTCGAGACCGCCCTGTCGCTGCTCGGGGCCCTGCCTCCCGACGAGGTGGTGCGGCTGCTCCAGGAGCGGCTGCAGAACCTCGAGGTGGAGGCTGTGAGCGGGCGCGCCGCGCTGGAGAAGCTCTGCCAGACGCTCCCGCGGCTCTTCCTCGTCGAGGTCGAGTACCAGTTGCACATGGTCGAGGCGCAGGCGGAATGGGTCCGCGGTTTCCTGGAGGAGATCGAGAAGGGCTCGCTGCCGGGCGTTGACGGGTGGCGCCGCTTCCACGAAACGGGGGAGCTGCCACCGGAGTTCACCTGACGAAACAGACCCCGGCCGGGCTGTTGCAGCAGCTGGGCCGGGGTCTCGAACCCCGAACTGAATCCGCCGTGAAGCGGCTCCAGGCGATCGAGGTGCGGCACACCCAGGATAGCCCGGCGCTCTTCAAGCGGACGGATCAGTTGTCATCCGCTCATTCAGGAGAGCAGTCGTGAGTGCTACCCGTGCGCCCGCAGTGCAGGCGCGCCAGCTGATCAAGACCTACCCTGGTGAGGTCACCGCCCTGTGCGGCATGGACGTCACCGTCGAACCGGGCACCGTCTTCGGCCTCCTCGGGCCCAACGGCGCCGGCAAGTCCACCACCGTCAAGATCCTCACCACCCTCGCGAAGCCCGACTCGGGCACCGCCACCGTCGCCGGACACGACGTGCTGCGCCACCCGGACCGGGTGCGCCGCGCGATCGGCGTGGTCGCCCAGAGCTCCGGCGCCGATCCGGTCGCCACCGGCCGCGAGAACCTCCAACTCCAGGGCAGGCTCTACGGGTTGAAGGGCGCCGCCCTCGGCAGGCGGGTGGACGAGCTGCTCGACCGCTTCAGTCTCGCCGACGCCGCGAGGCGTCCGGTCAAGGGCTACTCCGGCGGTATGCGACGCCGACTCGACGTCGCGCTCGGTCTGGTGCACCGGCCCGAGGTGCTCTTCCTCGACGAACCCACCACCGGCCTGGATCCCGAGGCCCGCACCGCGATGTGGGACGAGATCGACCGGCTCGCAGGGGAGGAGGGTCTGACGATCCTGCTCACCACGCACTACCTCGAGGAGGCCGACCGGCTCGCCGAGCGCATCGCCATCGTCGACCGCGGCCGGGTCGTCGTCGAGGGCACCCCGGACTCTCTCAAGGGTGAACTGCGCGGCGACGCCGTCCACTTGGAGCTGCGGGAGGCGCTCGGAGAGGCCGGCCGTACGCTGCTCAAAGGCGCCCTCGGCGGTCTGCCCGGGATGCACGAGGTGCTGGTCGACGGGCGCCGCGTCAGCGTCCGCGCCGACGACGGGGCGGCCGCCGTACCCGCACTGCTCGGGGCGCTGGAGCGGGCCGGGGTGGGAGTCGCCGCCGCGACCGTCGCCCGACCCTCCCTCGACGACGTCTACCTCCGCTACGCCGGCCGCCGTTACTCCGAGGCCGATGCCGAAGCCACCGAGAACCTCGTCCTCGCCGGAGGTGCGCGATGAGCACGGCCGTCTCCCAGACCTGGTACATGACGCAGCGTCAGCTCATGGTGTTCACACGGCAGCCCGCGTACGCGGTCATCACCCTGATCCAGCCGGTGATCTGGCTGTTCCTGTTCGGCAACCTCTTCAAGAAGGTGGTCGAGCTGGGCGGCTTCGGGACGACCACGTACCTCGACTACCTCGTCCCGGGCGTGGTCGTGATGAGTGCGCTCAGCTCCAACATGTGGGCCGGGATGGGCACGCTGGAGGAGATCCAGCGGGGCACGCTCAACCGCTTCCTGACCACGCCGGTCAGCCGGGCCGCGCTGATGAACGGCAACGTCGTCAACAACGGCCTGGTCACCGCCTTCCAGTCGGTCGTCATCGTGCTGCTCGCCCTGGCTGGAGGCGCCGACTACCCGGGCGGCATCGGCGGCATCGCGATCCTGGTCCTCGCCTCCGTGCTGCTCGGCACCATCTTCGGGGCGCTGTCCAACGCGCTGGGCATGCTGGTGCAGGAGCGGGAGTCGATCATCGGCATCAACACCTTCCTGCTGCTGCCGCTGACGTTTCTTTCGAGTGCCTTCATGGCGCCGTCCCAGATGCCGTCCTGGATGCGGCACATCGCCGACTTCAACCCGCTCAACTGGGCGATGGTCGCTGGCCGTTCGGCACTGTCCGAGCACCCCGACTGGGGTGACGTGCTCAGTCGCGGCGGGGCGCTGCTGGCGTTCGCGGTGGCGGCGGTGTGGTTGTCGATCCGGACCTTCCGCTCGTACCAGCGGTCGGTGTGAGCGCCGCCCCGGTGTGACGGCAACAACGAAGGGGCGGCACCTCGCCGAGGTGTCGCCCCTTCGGACGTCTCACGCGGCGGACGCCGCGCTCTCCTGCTCCGCCTCGATACGCGCGTTCCACTCCCGCTTGGAGGCCTGCCAGCCGTCCTCGTTGTGACCGAGCCGCCAGTAACCGGAGATCGACAGGTCCTCGCGCGGGATCGCCAGGTCGCAGCGCAGCAGCTGGCGCAGCTCCTTCACGAAGTGCGCCTCGCCGTGCACGAAGGCGTGCATCCGGCCTTCCGGGAACCGCAGCGACCGTACGGCCTCGACCAGCGCCTCGCCGACGGGCCGGTCCCCGCGGTGCAGCCAGACGACCTCCACGTCGGAGTCGATCTTCTGCTCCTCCTCGGGGCCCGAGACCTCCACGAAGGCATGCGCCGTCGTGCCGTCCGGCAGCGACTCCAGGGAGCGGGCGATCGCGGGCAGGGCGCTCTCGTCGCCGACGAGCAGATGCCAATCGGCGCTGATGTCCGGGGCGTAGGCGCCACCGGGGCCCATGAAGTGCACGGTCTCGCCCGGCTGGACGCGCGCCGCCCAGGGGCCGGCCAGACCCTCGTCGCCGTGGATCACGAAGTCCAGCGCCAGCTCGCGGTGGACCGGATCCCAGGCCCGCACGGTGTACGTCCGGGTCACCGGCCACTGCTCGCGCGGAAGTTCCTCGCGGATGCGCTCCAGGTCGAAGGGCTCGGGATAGGCAACACCCTCGGCCGGCGGGAACAGCAGCTTCACATAGTGGTCGGTGCAGGTGTCCGCCGCGAACCCGGCCAGACCCTCACCACCGAGGACCACGCGCTGCATGTGCGGAGTCAGCCGTTCCGTGCGGACGACCTGCGCGGACTGGGCCTTCCGCGGCTTCCGTGCCGGGCGTTCTGCCATGGCGGCCTCCCTGTTCGCAAGCTTAGGTTTACCTAAGTTAGCACCTTCCCTCGGTTAACACCTCTCCCATGAAGGCTCGATGAGTGCGCGTCGCCGGAATCGTCACATCCCCAGCGTCGTCAGCAGACGCTGCAACGAGCCGCCCAGTCCCCAGCGGACCGCCAGCTCGTCCAGCGCCGCCGAGTCGCGCGGGGCGTGCGGCAGGGCCGTGTCCACGTCCGGCAGCGGGACGTCGTCCGCGACCTTCACCACCTTCGGGGCGACGGCGACGTAAGGCCGCGACTCGTCCAGGCGCTTGCGCTGCGACGGCGTGAGCTTCGCCTTCGGGTCCTCGACCGCGGCCATGATCCCGGCCAGGTCCCCGAACTCGGCGAGCAGCTTCGCGGCCGTCTTCTCACCGATGCCCGGCACGCCCGGCAGGCCGTCGCTCGGGTCGCCGCGCAGCAGCGCCAGATCCGCGTACCCCTTGCCGTCCACCCCATACTTCTCGCGCAGCCACGCCTCGTCGGTGAGCTGCAGCGTGCCGACGCCCTTGAGCGGGTAGAGCACGCGCACCCCGCGCGCGTCGTCCACCAGCTGGTACAGGTCGCGGTCGCCGGTGACGATGTCGACCGGGCCCTTCGCCCGCGCGGTGAACGTGCCGATCACGTCGTCCGCCTCGTACGGCTCGACGCCCACGCGCGCGATGCCGAGCGCGTCGAGGACCGCCTCGATGACCGGCACCTGAGGGGAGAGCGTGTCCGGCACCTCCTCCTCGTCCGGGCCCACCTCGTGCTCCTCGGCGACACGGTGCGCCTTGTAGGAGGGGATCAGGTCCACCCGCCATTGAGGGCGCCAGTCGGCGTCCATGCACGCCACCAGGTGGTCGGGGCGGTGGTCCTTGACCAGGCGGTCGATGAATTCGAGGAGCCCGCGCACGGCGTTCACCGGCGTGCCGTCCGGGGCCTTCACGGACTCCGGCACGCCGAAGTAGGCGCGGAAATAGAGCGAGGCGGTGTCGAGGAGCATCAGTCGTCCGGTCACGCCTCGCATCATGCCGTACGGGACTGACAGTCACGCGTCGGCGAGCAGCCACCGCCAGCGCGGGCGTTCCGTGACGAGGGTGGCGGCCACCAGGAGGGAGACCGGGACGGCCGCCCAGACGGGCCAGACCCACCACGCCGACACCAGGGCCGCGGCGAGCTGGAGCAGTACGAGCAGGATCGTGACCGGGCCCGGAACCGGCACGATCACGTGCGCCTTGTCACCCGCAGTGGAGAAGACGGTCGGCAGACCGATCAGCACCAGCACCGCGAGCACGGCGAGCGGCCAGGAGTGCGGCCACAGGGCCCAGGGCGTGGCGACCCAGGCCACCAGCTCCGTCGCGAAGCGCAGCACCGACGCACGTCTGTCGTCCGGTCGTTCCACAGCCGTCCCCCCCATACCGATGTGAAGCACCGGCGGTGATCCTACGCACTGGTTGTGAACTGAACCACTCCCGCGTTTGCCCTGGTCGGCCGGGGGCAGGCGCGCCCCCTGTCCCCCTGACCCCCCGAGACGAGAGGCGCGCGTGTCCTCCAGGCTTGAGGCCGAACATCTCTACAAGGTGTTCGGCAGACGACCCGACCATGCCGTCGAGCGGCTCCGACAGGGAGCCGACCGGGAGGAGCTGCGCGCCGACGGCACCACAGCCGCCGTGATCGACGCCTCCTTCACCGTGGAACCGGGCCAGATCTTCGTCGTCATGGGCCTGTCCGGCTCCGGCAAGTCCACGCTGCTGCGCATGCTCAACGGCCTGCTGGAGCCGACCGCGGGACAGGTCCGCTTCGACGGCCAGGACCTGACCGCGCTCGGCGACCGCGAACTGCGCGCGGTCCGCGCGAGGAAGATCAGCATGGTCTTCCAGCACTTCGCGCTGTTCCCGCACCGCAGCGTCCTCGAGAACGCCGCCTACGGCCTGGCCGTGCAGGGCGTGCCCCGCGCCGAGCGCGAGCAGCGCGCCGGCGAGGCGCTGGCCCTGTGTGGACTGGCCGGCTGGGAGAAGTCCTGGCCCGACGAGCTCTCCGGCGGTATGCAGCAGCGCGTCGGCCTCGCCCGCGCCCTCGCCACCGACGCCGACCTGCTGCTGATGGACGAGTCGTTCAGCGCCCTGGACCCGCTCATCCGCCGCGACATGCAGGACCAGCTGCTCGAACTGCAGCGGAGCCTGAAGAAAACCATCGTCTTCATCACCCACGACCTCAACGAGGCCATGCGTCTGGGCGACAGCATCGCCGTCATGCGTGACGGCCGCATCGTCCAGACCGGCACTGCCGAGGACATCCTCGTCCGCCCGGCCAACGACTACGTTGCTTCCTTCATCCAGGACGTCGACCGTTCCCGCGTCCTGACCGCGTCCGCCGTCATGGACGAGGACGTTCGCGGCGACGAGGCCGACTGCCGCTGCGAGACCGCGACGCCCGACACGCCGATTGCCGAACTCTGCGCGATCAGCGCCCGGTTGACGCACCCGGTCGCCGTCCTCGACGCGAAACGGGGGCTTGTCGGTGTCGTACGCAGACAGCGCCTCGTCGGCTTCCTCGGCGACGAGCAGGGCGAACCCGCGCTGTGCGACTCCCCTCGCGACCAGGGCGGCGAGAAGGTGATCGCCAGTGCCTAGGATTCCGTTCGGCGACTGGGTCAACAGCACGGTCGACTGGCTGCTCGACCACATGGCCTGGCTGTTCGACTTCTTCAAGACCGTCTTCGAGGGCTCCTTCGACGGTATCGACGCCGTCCTGCAGGCACCGCACCCTCTGCTGCTCGCGGGCATCTTCGCAGTGATCGCGCTCTGGCTGCGCGGCGTGGTCGCGGGTGTGCTGACCTTTGTCGGATTCGCGTTCGTCGACTCCCTCGAACTGTGGGACCACGCGATGATGACGCTGTCACTCGTCCTCGTCGCGACGATAATCGCCCTGGTCGTCGCAGTGCCGGTCGGCATCTGGGCGGCCCGCTCGGACCGGGTCAGCGCCCTCGTGCGGCCTGTCCTCGACTTCATGCAGACGCTGCCCGCGATGATCTACCTCATCCCGGCCATCCTCTTCTTCGGTTCGGGAGCCCCCGCCGGCATCGTCGCGACCCTGATCTTCGCCCTGGCCCCCGGCGTCCGCATGACGGAGCTGGGCATCCGTCAGGTCGACAAGGAACTGGTCGAGGCCGCCGACGCGTTCGGCACCACCCCGCGCGAGACCCTGCTGCGTATCCAGCTCCCGCTCGCACTTCCCACGATCATGGCCGGCGTCAACCAGGTCATCATGCTGGGCCTGTCCATGGCGGCCATCGCGGGCATGGTCGGCGCCGACGGACTGGGCGCCGACGTGAACGAGGCCCTCGGCCAGCTCAACGTCGGCCTCGGCTCCGAGGCCGGCATCTCCATCGTGATCCTGGCGATCTACCTCGACCGCATGACCAGCGCCCTGGGCACCCAGGCGTCCCCGACGGGCCGTCGGGCCCTCGCCAAGCTGCGCGCCGACCACGGCGTGACGATCTGGAACTTCCGCCCGCGTCCCGCGGTCGCGGTCATCGGAGTCGTCGTTCTCGCGCTGGTCGCGGGCGGCATGGGCATCTTCGGCGGCTCGAACGGCGTGACCGCTGCCTCGAACGCGACGAACGTCGGCCAGGGCAAGAAGATCACCATCGGCTACATCCCCTGGGACGAGGGCGTCGCCTCCACCTTCCTGTGGAAGGAGGTCCTTGAGCAGCGCGGCTTCGACGTCGAGGCAAAGCAGCTCGAAGCGGGCCCGCTCTACACCTCGCTCGCCTCGGGTCAGCTCGACTTCCAGACGGATGCCTGGCTGCCGACCACGCACGCCGAGTACTGGAAGAAGTACGGCAGCAAGCTCGACGACCTCGGCTCCTGGTACGGGCAGACGTCCCTGGAGCTGACCGTGCCGTCGTACATGAAGGACGTCAACTCCCTCGCCGACCTCAAGGGCAAGGCCTCCGAGTTCGACGGCAAGATCACCGGCATCGAGTCCAGCGCCGGCATGATGAGCCTGCTCAAGAGCAAGGTCCTCAAGGAGTACGGCCTCGACGGGGAGTACAAGGTCGTCGACAGCTCCACGCCCGCCATGCTGGCCCAGCTGAAGCGCGCGTACTCCAAGAAGGAGCCGATCGTGGTGACTCTGTGGTCGCCGCACTGGGCGTACAGCGACTATGACCTGAAGAAGCTCAAGGACCCGAAGGGCGCCTGGGGCAAGGGCGACGGCGTGCACACGCTGGCCCGCAAGGGCTTCGCGGCGGACAACCCCACCGTCGGCAAGTGGCTGAAGAACTTCAGGATGAGCGAGAAGCAGCTCACCAGCCTCGAGTCCGAGATCAACAAGGTGGGCAAGGGCAAGCAGCAGGATGCCGTGCGCGCCTGGCTGAAGAAGAACCCCGGCGTCGTCGACAAGCTTGCCCCCGTCGCCGGCGGCTCGGGCCCGACCCCCGCCGAGGCCAAGCGGACCGTCAACGTGGCCTGGTTCCCCTGGGACGAGGACATCGCCGTCACGTACCTCTGGAAGAACGTCCTGGAGCGGCGCGGCTACAAGCTGCACCTCAAGCAGATGGACGTCGGCCCGGTCTACACCGGCCTCGCCTCCGGTGACCTCGACGTCAACTTCGACGCGTGGCTGCCGTACGCGCAGCAGAACTACTGGGACAAGAACAAGGACAGACTCAAGGACCTCGGCACCTGGTACCAGCCGACCTCGCTGGAGGTCGCCGTGCCCTCGTACGTCAAGGGCGTGAAGTCCTACGACGACCTCAAGGGCAAGGCGAGCACCTTCGGCGGGAAGATCATGGGCATCGAGCCGGGCACCGGTGAGATGAACCTCCTCAAGACGAAGGTTCTGCCGGGCTACGGCCTGGACAAGGAGTACAAGGTCGTCGACGGCTCCACCCCGGCGATGCTGGCCGAGCTCAAGCGGGCTTATGCCAAGAAGGAGCCCGTTGCCGTGGTGCTGTGGTCGCCGCACTGGGCGTACAGCCGCTACGACCTGACCAAGCTGAAGGACGACAAGAAGCTCTTCGGCGAGGGCAACACGATCCGCACCATCACCAACGAGAAGTTCCCCGGGCAGTACCCGCAGCTCACCAAGTGGATCAAGGGCTTCCACATGAGCGAGGCGGAGCTCGGCAGCCTTGAGGCCGAGATCAACAAGCGCGGCCAGGGCCATGAGGAGGAGGCCGTCGCCGCCTGGGCCAAGGAGCACCCGGACGTGGTCGGCCGGATGACACCTCAGTAGGCCCGACGACACTCCGGTAGGGGAGCACGCGCGCGTGGGCGGTCCGTTTCGCGACGGGCCGCCTATGCGCGCGTGAAGGGCGTACGAAAAGGATCCGGCCAACCACGTAGGGCTATGTCATCACCCAAGCCTCACCGTCCTCCCCGCCGGAAGTGCCGACCGCACATGCACCGCGCCGCGCACCCCGGCCGTCCGTGCCGAAGGCACCCCGGACATCACCTCGATGCATGGCGACACCATCGAACTGACCAGCCATGACCGGCCGGACCGCGACACGCAACGCCAACTGGGCGCTGCCCCGCCGACGTCGGAAACCGGCGGCCGTACGCCCGGGATCCCGGCACCGGACCGGCCGACCGGAAGGCGATCCGCACCTCCGGAGAGCGCCGCGCCCGCGCCGACCGCCCACGGCCCCCGCGACCGGCCCGGACCGCCCTGAGGCCCTGCTGGTCAGCGGCTTCGTCCCGAAGGAGGAATCCGCGCCCGGGGAGTCCGGAGAGCTCATCCGCGGGCCAGAGTTGGCGAATTGACCGCACGCAGTGTTTACGGGGATGTGACGGGCGCATGAAACGGTTTGCCGAACCTGCGTAAGGTGCAGAGAAACCTCATCCGAAGTGCTGCCCCGGACGCCGGTGCACGGCACACGGAACCGCGCCATACGGACCACGAGCGAAGGAGGGAGCCGGAGCGATGGGCGACCACAAAGACGACCACAAGGATCAGCCCCTGCGAGTGGGCGCGGCCGTGCGGCGACGCCGTCGGGCGCTGCAGCTCACCCTCGCCGTCGTGGCCGAGCGCAGCGGCCTGTCGGTTCCGTTCCTGAGCCAGGTCGAGAACGATCGGGCGCGGCCCAGCAGAACGTCCCTCGAGAAGGTCGCCGACGCCCTGCGCACCACCGCCGTGGAACTCCTCGCCGCCGCCGACCCCGCGTGCAGCGTCGATGTCGTGCGCGCCGAACCAGAGCCGGCGGCCGAACCGCGGGCGCGTTCCCTGGTGCGGGGGCACCACCAGATGCACGCCTCGGAGTTCACCGGGGACCATGACGCGGGCCGCGAATTCCAGTACCGCAACGACCAGTTGATGTACGTCGCCGACGGCGCGGTGGAGATCGAGGCCGAGGGGCGGGCCTACCGGCTCGGCCGCGGCGACACGCTGTACCTGACCGGCGGCGTACGCCACCGGTGGCGGGCGACCGTGTCGGACACGCGCGTGGTCGTCGTCGCGGTGGCCGAGCACGTCGAGGCGGTCCAGAACCGGTCGCGGTAGTGCCGGTGCGTGTCGTCTCCCTCGTCCCGTCGCTGACGGAGGCGGTCGCGGTGTCGGTACCGGGGGCCCTGGTCGGCGCGACCGACTGGTGCACGCACCCCGCGGACCTGGACGTCCCCCGCATCGGCGGAACCAAGAACCCGAAACTCGACCGCATCCTCGCGCTCGCCCCCGACCTGGTGGTGGCCAATGCGGAGGAGAACCGCGAACCCGACCTGGCGGCGCTGCGCGCGGCGGGCGTCGAGGTCCTGGTGACGGTGGTATGTGACATACCACAGGCGTTTGCGGAGCTCGCCCGGGTGCTGGAGGCCTGCGGCGCGAAGTCCCGCCCCCGCTGGCTCGACGAGGCCGAGACGGCCTGGTCCCGCCTGCCGCGCCCCGAGCACCGTACGACGGCCGTGGTCCCGATCTGGCGCCGCCCCTGGATGGTCCTGGGCCGGGACACCTTCGCGGGCGACGTGCTGTCCCGCCTCGGCGTCGACCACCTCTACGCCACCCACCCCGACCGCTACCCCCGCATCCCGCTCGACGAGTTGCGGGCGGCCGCCCCGGACGTGGTCGTACTGCCGGACGAGCCGTACCGCTTCACGGCCGACGACGGCCCGGAGGCGTTCCCGGGGCTGAAGTGCGCACTGGTCAGCGGACGTCATCTGACCTGGTACGGGCCGTCGTTGACCGAGGCGCCGCGGGTGCTGGGCGAGGCGCTGAGAAGCGCTCCGCGGGATGTGCGGTGAACTGTCTGCGGGTGCGTCGTGGCTGGTCGCGCCCGCGCGGCGGAGACGCGTATCCACGCAGCCCCGTGCCCCTTCAGGGCGCGGCCGCAGTATCGACATGCGGCTCCGCCGCGCGGCAGCGGACTTCGCCCGAACCGCTCGGCAGCACTCCGCCGACCAGACCACGAGCCGTGTGCAGGGCGGCCGTGCCCCAGGCGGCGACGAGCAGGACGTACAGCCCGACCGCGAGCCAGTCGTACACGACGAGCCCGGTGTGCCGGGCGAGCGCCTCGGCGCCCGTGACACACGTCCCGACCGGGAAGGTGAACGCCCACCACGTCATCGCGAAGCCCATGCCCTGCCGCCGCGCCCGCACCACATGCGCGGCGGCGAACACCAGCCAGAGCAGTGCGAAGCCCATGACGGGCACGCCGTACAGGACGGCGAGGATGCCGAAACCCTCGCTGTACGGCGCCGGTACGACCCCCGGTGCGACGTCCGCGAACTTGCCGACCGCGGTGGTGGACTGCCCCAGCGGCCCGAGCACCAGGAACAGAGTCGGGGTCAGGACGAGGGGCAGCGGACCGCCGGTGATCAGCCGACCGAAGATCACCGGCAGCATCAGCAGGGTCGCGAGGAGACTGAGCCCGAACATCGCGAAGCAGGCGAACAGGAGTGTCTCCCGGGGCTGCCCGGCAGGCAGGTGCGGCACGAGAAGCGGCCCGAGCGCCGCGGACACCATGGGCGCGACGACAGGCAGCAGCCACACCGGCGTGGCCTGCTCCGGCTCGACCTTGTGTCGTACGGCCATCAGGTACGGGACGGCGACGGCAGCCGCGAGCCCCACCGCCGTCCCGGCGGTGAACAGCACGGCGTCGAGAACGAGCGCGCCGTCCGGTCCGATCCAGTACCGGCCGACGGTGACGGCGCCGCCGCCGACGGCCAGCAGGGCCATGGCGAGACACCCGTAGAACGGTGCCGTCGCCGGGTCGAGGAGGTGGGCGCGGGCCTGGTCGCGGTGGTGCCTCCAGTGCAGGGCGCGGGCGGTCAGCAGAGCGAGCAGGAGGCCGAGTGAGAGGGCCCACACGGCTGCGCAGGCGGTGCGCAGGACGGGGACGTGGAGGGGGAGCGCCGACCCTGCGGTGGCGACGATGGCGGTGCCCATGACGGTGGCGTACCAGTTGGGCCCGAGATGACGGACGGCCGTGGCGCGCGGGGGGCGTGCGGTGGCACGCGGAAGGGGCTGGGCTGCTGTGACCATGGCATTCACTGTCTCGCTGCCGGTCCCCTGCAACCAGGGAGCATGTCTCTATGAGGGCATAAGCTGGAGTTATGAGTAACAGGGAGGAGCCGCCGGCCGTCGTGGTCCCGCTGGCGCATCGGGTGCCTGATCTCGGGGCGCTGGAATTGCTGCTGGCGGTGGCGCGGCTCGGCAGTCTGGGCGGGGCCGCGCGGGAGGTGGGGATCACGCAGCCGGCGGCGAGCAGCCGGATCCGGTCCATGGAACGGCAGTTGGGTGTGGCCCTCGTCGACCGTTCACCGCGCGGCTCCCGCCTCACGGACGCCGGTGCGCTGGTCACGGACTGGGCGCGGCGGATCGTCGAGGCGGCGGAGGCCTTCGACGTGGGGGCGCAGGCGCTGCGGGACCGGCGGGACTCCCGGTTGCGGGTGGCGGCGAGCATGACCATCGCCGAATACCTGCTCCCCGGCTGGCTGTTGGCGCTGCGCGCCCAGCGTCCCGACACGGCGGTGTCCCTGCTTGCGGGCAACTCGGCGGCGGTGGGAGAGCGGTTGCTGTCGGGCGAGGCGGACCTGGGTTTTGTGGAGGGGGTCAGTGTGCCGCCGGGCCTGGACTCGACGGTGATCGCCCACGACCGGCTGATCGTGGTGACGGCACCGGGACATGCGTGGGCCCGCCGCCGGCGACCGCTGGAGGCCTCGGAGCTGGCGGCGACGCCCCTGATTCTGCGGGAGAAGGGTTCAGGGACCCGGCAGGTCCTGGATGCGGCGCTGGGCGGGTTGGCGCGGCCGCTGATCGAACTGTCGTCGACGACTGCGGTGAAGGCTGCGGCGGTCAGTGGGGCGGGGCCGGCGGTGCTGAGTGAGCTGGCGGTGGGGGAGGAGCTTGGGATGCGGCGCCTGGTGTCGGTGCCGGTCGACGGCGTCGCGCTGGCCAGGGATCTGCGGGCGGTGTGGCCGACGGGGCATCGGCCGGTGGGGCCGGCACGGGAGCTGTTGTCGCTGACCCGGGGGTAACGTTTTTTCCTCGCCCCCGCCGCCCCTTCCCGTCCCGTCCCTGGGGGCTGCCGCCCCCAGACCCCCGCTTTCGGCCTGAACGGCCTCGTCCTCAAACGCCGGACGGGCTGAAAACTCAGCCCCTCCGGCGTTTGAGGAGCGGGGGTCCGGGGGCTGGCCCCCGGGTCGGGACGGGTAGGGGCGGCGGGGGCGAAAACCCTTGGCGGGCGGGGGGCGCCGGACCGCACCATGAACCGCATGACCACCCCCGCCCCGCCCGCCGCAGGCGTCCGCACACCCTGGGACGCACTCCCGGCCACCGTGCGCAACGCCGTCGCAGACGTGCTCGGCGGGACCCCCGTCGTCCACGCCGTCACCCAGCCCGGCGGCTTCTCCCCAGGCACAGCCGCCCGCATCCGGACCGCCGACGGCCGCCGCGCCTTCGTCAAGGCGGTGAGCGCGGACACCAACCCGCACAGCCCCACCCTGCACCGCACCGAGGCCCGCCACACCGCCGCCCTCCCGCACACCGTCCCCGCACCCCGCCTCCTCGGCACCTATGACGACGGCACCTGGGTCGCCCTGGTCCTGGAGGAGATCCCCGGCCGCCAGCCCCATGTCCCCTGGCGGAAGCGGGAGTTGCAGCGCGTCCTCGACGCCGTGGCAGAACTCGGCCGTATTCTCACCCCGTCCCCGGTGGATGCACCGGCCGTGGCCGAAGCGCTCGCCGACGACTTCTCCGGCTGGCAGCGGTTGCGGGCACAGCCGGAGCACGAGGTCCGCGGACGCCTCGACGCCTGGACTCTCGCCCAACTGCCCCGCCTCGCCGACATTGCCGCGGACTGGACCCGGGCTGCGTCCGGCGACACCCTCGCCCACGCCGACCTGCGCGCCGACAACATGCTGCTCACCGCCGAGGACCGGGTCGTCTTCGTCGACTGGCCGCACGCGGTGCGCGCCGCACCCTGGTTCGACCTGCTGGTCATGCTGCCGTGTGTACGGGCCCAGGGCGGTCCGGACCCGGAGCAGGTGTTCACGGCGCATCCGCTGGGCCGTGACGCGGATCCGGTAGGCGTCACCGCCGCGCTCGCGGCTCTGGCCGGGTTCTTCATGGAGAAGTCCCTGCTGCCGGCTCCGCCCGGCCTTCCCACCCTGCGTGCCTTCCAGCGCGCCCAGGGCGACGCCGCCCTCGCCTGGCTCAGGAGACGGCTGAGGACCTCGTAGCCGAAGCAGCCGCCTCCACCAGCGCCCGCATCACCCGCAGGTCGTCGCCCATCTCCGGATGCCACTGCACGCCCAGCACCCAGCCGTCCGCGGGCGGCAGTTCCAGCGCCTCCACCGTCCCGTCCGCCGCGTGGGCCGAAGGGATCAGGCCGGTGCCGAGGTGGTCGACGGCCTGGTGGTGATACGTCGGTACGGACGTCTCCTCGGGCACGGCGGCGGCGTACCGCGTGCCGGGCACCGGCTTGACCGGGTGGTCGCCGAAGACGCCGACGACCTCGGCGTGGCCGTCGATGTGCTGGACGAGCGTGCCGCCCAGGGCGACGTTCAGGAGCTGCATGCCCCGGCAGATGCCCAGCAGGGGGACTCGGGCGGCCAGGGCCGCATCGATCAGCGCCAGTTCCCAGGCGTCCCGGGCACGGGCCGGTGGGCCCGTCCGCGGATGGGGCTCCGCGCCGTAATGGACCGGCTCGACGTCCGGACCGCCCGCGATCACCAGACCGTCGAGACGCGCGACGGTCGCGGAGGCGTGCTCCGGCGCGTCCGGCGGCAGCATCACGGCCAGCCCGCCCGCCCGCTGCACCAGCCGCGGATAGCCGACCGGCAGCAGCGCGGCCTCCAGCTCCCACACGCCCCAGCGTGCCCCGGCCTCCAGATACGTACTGATGCCGATCAGTGGCCCGTCCGCCATGCGTCCTCCCGGTCCGGCAAAGGATTGTATTCGTACCTTTGGTGACAGGGCCTCTCGAAGGCAAGGCCTCCACAGCCCCGGCCCCTCACGCCAGGAACCCTCTGAGCAGCGCCGCCGTCCCCGCACAGTGCTCCCGCATCATCTCCCGCGCCCCGTCCGAGTCCCCGTCCAGGACCGCCTCCACCAGCGCGACGTGCTGCCGCTGCGAGTGCTCCAGGTTGCGGACGAGGAGCGGAATGCAGTCGAGCAGGTCGTTCACCGTCGCCCGGACCGCCGCGTACTGCGCGGTCAGCGTCGGAGATCCGCAGAGCTCGGCCAGCGTCAGATGCAGCATCGTGTCCAGACGCCGGTAGTCGGCGAGCGGTGCGTCGCCCGTGCGGGCCAGGGCCTCGCGCAGCCGGTCCGCCTGCTCCCTGCCCAGGCCGTGCGTCGCGCACAGCCCCGCCGCCCCGACCTCCAGGACCTCCCGGAAACGCAGGACGTCCTCGATGTCGACCTCGGCGATGCGGCGCCGCAGCTCGTCCTCGCCGCCCGCGTCCGTGCGCGGCAGGACGAACGTGCCGCCGTAGCGCCCGCGCCGGGACTCCACCAGACCCTGGTCCTGCAGCACCTTCAGCACCTCGCGCAGTGTCACCCGGCTGATCCCGAGCCGCTCCGCCAGCTCCCGCTCGGCCGGCAGCCGGTCGCCGCCCGGCACCAGACCCAGCCGTACGACCTGCAGAATCTGCTCCAGTGCCTCCTCGAAGCCGTTGCCCGCCCGCACCGGCCGCAGTACCGGTGTCAACCGGTCCTCCAGGCTGCCGTCCGGATCCAGCGACATCCCGCCGCACCCCCTTCCCAAGCAATGGTTCTCCGCAATACCTTATGGCTTCCGGCCCGGTCGAAAAAGCGTCAGCAGCCGAAGGAGCTCTCCCGTGGCAGACCGCACACCCCCGCTCAGCGTCGAGGAACTGCATGCCCTCGTCGCGAGCGGTGAGATCGACACTGTCGTCCTGGCCTTCCCCGACATGCAAGGGCGGCTCCAGGGCAAGCGGTTCGCCGCACGTTTCTTCCTCGACGAGGTCCTCCACCACGGCACCGAGGGCTGCAACTACCTCCTCGCCGTCGACACCGAGATGAACACGGTCGACGGATACGCGATGTCCTCCTGGGAGCGCGGCTACGGCGACTTCGCCATGCACCCGGACCTGCGCACCCTGCGCCGGGTGCCCTGGAACGCCGGTACGGCCATGCTGATCGCCGACCTCGCCTGGAACGACGGCTCGCCCGTGGTCGCCGCCCCGCGCCAGATCCTCCGCCGCCAGCTGGAGCGCCTCGCCGAGCACGGCTTCACCGCCCAGGTCGGCACCGAGCTCGAGTTCATCGTCTTCAAGGACACCTATGAACAGGCATGGGACGCAAACTACCGAGGGCTGACACCGGCGAACCAGTACAACATCGACTACTCGGTCCTCGGGACCGGGCGGATCGAGCCCCTGCTCCGCCGTATCCGCAATGAAATGGCGGGCGCCGGCCTCACCGTCGAGTCCGCCAAGGGCGAGTGCAACCCCGGCCAGCACGAGATCGCCTTCCGCTACGACGACGCCCTCGTCACCTGCGACCAGCACGCGATCTACAAGACCGGCACCAAGGAGATCGCCGCCCAGGAGGGCGTGTCGATCACCTTCATGGCCAAGTACAACGAGCGGGAGGGCAACTCCTGCCACATCCACCTCTCCCTCGCGGACGCGGCCGGCAACAACGCCATGGCGGGCTCCTCCGACGACCCCGGCGGCATGTCGGACGTCATGCGGTACTTCCTCGCCGGACAGCTCGCCGCCCTGCGGGACTTCTCGCTCCTGTACGCCCCCAACATCAACTCCTACAAGCGGTTCCAGCCGGGCTCCTTCGCCCCGACCGCCGTCGCCTGGGGCCACGACAACCGCACCTGCGCCCTGCGGGTCGTAGGCCACGGCCGCTCGATGCGCTTCGAGAACCGGCTGCCCGGCGGTGACGTCAACCCGCATCTCGCCGTCGCCGGGCTGGTGGCGGCCGGACTGTACGGCATCGAGCAGAAGCTGGAGCTGCCCGAGCCCTGCCCGGGGAACGCGTACACCGCCGAGTACGAGCACGTCCCGACCACCCTGCGCGAGGCCGCCGAGCTCTGGGAGAACAGCCCGATCGCCAAGGCCGCCTTCGGCGACGAGGTCGTCGCGCACTACCGCAACATGGCGCGCGTCGAGCTCGAGGCCTTCGACGCCGCGGTGACCGACTGGGAGCTGCGCCGCTCCTTCGAACGCATGTGAGGCCCCTGTTGTCTGCCGAGCACGAACTCGTCGTACTGAACCCCGCCACCGAGGAGGTCGTCGCCACCCTCCCCGCCGCCGACGCGGCCGACGTGGACCGCGCCGTCGCCCGCGCGGCCGCCGCCCAGCGGACCTGGGCGGCCGCAGCCCCCGCCGACCGGGCCCGACTGCTGCGCCGCTTCGCCGACGTCGTCGACGCACACGTCGAGGAGCTGGCCCAGCTGGAGGTCCGCGAGGCCGGCCATGTCCTCGGCAACGCCCGCTGGGAGGCCGGCAACGCCCGCGACCTCCTGCTGTACTCCGCGGGCGGCGCCGAACGCCTCCTCGGCAAGCAGATCCCCGTGACCGGCGGCTGGGACGTCACCTTCCAGGAACCGCTCGGCGTGGTCGGTGTCATCGCCCCCTGGAACTTCCCGATGCCCATCGCCGCCTGGGGGGCCTTCCCCGCACTCGCGGCGGGCAACGCGGTGGTCCTCAAGCCCGCCGAGACCACCCCGCTGACGGCCCTGCGCCTGGCCGAACTCGCCCTGGAGGCGGGCCTGCCGGAGCATCTCTTCCAGGTCGTCCCCGGTTATGGTCACATCGCAGGCCGCGCCCTCGTCGACCACCCCGACGTGGCGAAGATCGTGTTCACCGGCTCCACCCGCACCGGCCGCGAGGTCATGGAGCGCTGCGCCCGACTGGTCAAGCCGGTCACCCTCGAACTCGGCGGCAAGAGCCCCAACATCGTCTTCGCCGACGCCGATCTCAGGACCGCCGTCGACCCCTTCTCCTTCCTGGACAACTCTGGCCAGGACTGCTGCGCCCGCACCCGGATCCTGGTCCAGGAGTCCGTGTACGACGAGGTCCGCGAACTGCTCGCCGACGCGCTGTCCACGGTCGTGGTGGGCGACCCGGCCGACGAGAAGACCCAGATGGGTCCGCTGATCAGCCGTCAGCAGCTGGACCGCGTACGGTCGTTCGTGCCCGACGAGGCCCCGGCCCTGCGCGGCAGCGCCCCCGACGGGCCCGGCTTCTGGTTCCCGCCGACCGTCCTCACCGGCGAGCGGCACGACTCCGACGCGGCCCGCGAGGAGATCTTCGGCCCCGTCGCCGTCCTGCTGCCCTTCACCGACGAGGCCGACGCGATCCGCCTCGCCAACGACACCCCGTACGGCCTGGCCGGCTCACTGTGGACCCGCGACCTGGGCCGCGCCCTGCGCGTCTCGCGAGCCGTCCGCGCCGGCAACCTCTCCGTCAACTCCCACTCCAGCGTCCGCTACTGGACCCCCTTCGGCGGCTACAAGCAGTCCGGCCTGGGCCGCGAGCTCGGCCCGGACGCCCTGACCGCCTTCACCGAAACCAAGAACGTCTTCATCAGCACGGAGGCCTGACCGCTCATGACCGAACAGACTGTTACATCTCCTGGGGGTTCCCCCCAGGCCCCCGGCTGCCGCCGCCTGGTGGGCCGCACGGCCGTCATCACCGGTGCCGGCAGCGGCATCGGCCTCGCCACCGCGCGCCGGCTGGCCTCCGAGGGCGCGCACGTCGTCTGCGGCGACGTCGACGAGGCCCGCGGCAAGGCGGCTGCGGACGAGGTCGGCGGGACCTTCGTGAAGGTCGACGTCACCGACGCCGAGCAGGTCGAGGCCCTCTTCAAGACGGCCTTCGACACCTACGGCAGCGTCGACATCGCCTTCAACAACGCGGGCATCTCCCCTCCGGACGACGACTCCATCCTGGAGACCGGCCTGGAGGCATGGAAGCGCGTCCAGGAGGTCAACCTCACCTCCGTGTACCTGTGCTGCAAGGCCGCCATCCCCTACATGCGGCAGCAGGGCAAGGGCTCCATCATCAACACGGCGTCCTTCGTGGCGCGCATGGGCGCGGCCACGAGCCAGATCTCCTACACCGCCTCCAAGGGCGGCGTGCTCGCCATGTCCCGCGAGCTGGGCGTGCAGTTCGCCCGCGAGGGCATCCGCGTGAACGCCCTCTGCCCGGGCCCGGTCAACACCCCGCTCCTCCAGGAACTGTTCGCGAAGGACCCCGAGCGGGCCGCCCGCCGCCTGGTGCACATCCCGGTCGGCCGGTTCGCCGAGGCCGAGGAGATCGCAGCCGCCGTCGCCTTCCTCGCCAGCGACGACTCCTCCTTCGTCAACGCCACCGACTTCCTGGTGGACGGCGGAATCGCGGGCGCGTACGTCACGCCCCTGTAGGGACGAAACGGTACGGTCCACGCGTATGCGACCCTTTCTCGCGTGGACCCTGGCCGCGGCCGCCGCCCTGGTGGCCGCGCCGACCGCACCCCCCGTCTCCCCGCACTCGAACTGTCCCCGCCTGACCGGCACTTGGTACGGCGACAACCGCGCCCGCCTCCAGCAGGTGATCGACGAGCGCGGCACCTGCTCAGGAGCCGGCGGCCACCCGGTCGCCGTCTTCGACTGGGACAACACCGTCACCAAGAACGACGTCACCGACGCCACCCTCTCCTGGTCCCTCAGACACGACCGACTCCTGCGCCCGGCCCGATGGAAGGACACCAGCCCCTGGCTCACGGACGCCGCCGACCACGCCCTGACCGAGGCCTGCGGCGCCGGCACCCCCGAACCGCTGCGCACCTCGACGAACCCCCGCTGCACGGACGAGATCCTCGACATCCGCGAGAACGCCACCACCACGAGCGGCGCCCCCGCCTTCGCCGGCACCTGGAACCACCGCCGCACCGTCCCGCAGTACGCCTGGGTGCCCCAGCTCTTCGCCGGCCGCACCCCCGCCGAACTCGCCTCCTACGCCCGCGCGGCCCGCACCGAAGCCCTGGCAGCCCCGATCGGCGCCACCCGCACCCTCGGCACCCACACCGTGCCCGCCTACGTCCGCTACTACGACCAGCAGCGCGACCTCATCGGCACCCTCCAACGGGCCGGATTCGACGTCTACATCGTCTCCGCGGGCTCCGAACCGATCACCGAGCTCTGGTCCCGGGCCATCGGCATCGACCCCGCCCACACCATCGCCATCCGCTCGCTCCTCGACCGCCGCGGCCGCATCACGCCCCGCAACCAGGGCTGCGGCAACGTACCCGCAACCCGTGGCACGGCGATCCCGTACATCGACGGCAAACGCTGCTGGATCAACCAGGAGATCTACGGGGTCCGGGGCGCCGCGGCCTGGCAGCGGCAGCCGTGGCCGCGGCGCCCGGCCCTCGCGGCCGGGGACGCCGACACCGACGTCACCTTCGTCGGCGACGCGACCGGCGCGCACCTCGTCCTCAACCGCAACAAGCCGGAACTGATGTGCCGGGCCTACGACAACGCCGACGGCCGCTGGCTGATCAACCCCATGTTCATCGAGCCCCTGCCGCGCAGGCCGGGCCCGTACCCGTGTTCGACCAGGGCCCACAACGCGTCCGACGGCGCCAAGGACCCCCTTCTGCGGGACGACGGTTTCGTGGTCCCGGACCAGCCGGACACCGTGTACTGACCTGCAGCGACCGCTGTTGCACCGGCTAGAGGAAGGTGTGGCCTTCCCCGCGGTACGTCGGGACGGTCGCCGTCACCGCATCCCCCTCGATCAGATGCAGCACGTCGAAGCGCTCGCACAGCTCACCGGCCTTGGCGTGCCGGAACCACACCTTGTCGCCGATCAGCAGGTCGTCGGCGGGGGAGCCGAGCAGCGGCGTCTGCACCTCGCCGGGTCCCTCCTGGGGGTCGTAGCGAAGCCCCTGAGGCAGGTGCGGGACGGGCAGCCGGTCGCTTCCTGGCGCGCCGGAGGCGGGGTATCCGCCGCCGAGGACCGTGACGACCCCGACGCCTGGGCGCCGTACGACGGGCTGGGCGAACAGAGCCGCCGGACGCCCGCTGAAGGACGTGTAGTTGTCGAACAGTCGCGGCACGTACAGCCCGGAGCCGGCGCCGATCTCGGTGACGGCGTCCTCGGCGGCGGTGTGCTGCACACTGCCGGTGCCACCGCCGTTGACGAACTCCAGATCCGGTACGACGGCCCGTACCGCACGCACCACCTCGCCGCGCCGCTCGGCGAGCTCCCGCCGGGCCGTTGCCTGCATGAGCCGTACGGCACGCGACCGCAGCGGCCGCCCGGCAACGGAGTCACCGACGCCCGCGATATGGCCCTCGTACGCCATGATCCCCACGACCTTGAACCCCGGCCGCCGGGCCACGAGCCGGGCCATGTCGGCGACCTGGGCGGGCGAGTGCAGCGGCGAGCGACGCGCCCCGACGCGCACGCGCCCCCCGAACAGCTTCAGAGAGGTGTCCAACTCCAGGCAGACCCGGATGACTTCACGCCCGCCGTCGCGGGCCTCGTCGATGAACCTCAGCTGCGAGGGGTCGTCGATCATGACGGTCACGGCGGCGGCGAGCTTGGGGTCGGAGGCCAGCTCGGCGAAGCGGGCGCGGTCCGCGGACGGATAGGCGAGCAGGATGTCGTCGAAGCCGCCGCGCGCCAGCCACAGGGACTCGGCGAGCGTGAAGGACATGATGCCCGCGAACCCGTCCTTGGCGAGGACCCGCTCCAGCAGGGCCCGGCAGCGGACGGACTTGCTGGCGACCCGGATCGGCTTGCCGCCGGCGCGACGCACGAGATCGTCCGCGTTGGCGTCGAAGGCATCCAGGTCCACGATGGCGAGAGGGGCGTCGAGATGGGCTGTGGCCCGGTCGTAGCGGACCCGGTCGGCGGCGCGCGCAGTCATGAACGAAGCCTGCCAGACAGGATTACCGCAGGGTAGGGGGACGTTCCGGGCAGATGCCTCGTGCTCGTGGACTGGTTCCCGTTCTGACAGGGGCAGCCCGTAGAGTGACGCGCACGTACGGCGGAACGGCGGCGGTTGCACATGCATCCGGATGCCGGTCCGCTTGTACGGGTATGCGTGCCCGGGACGGACTGGCCCGGCGTCGACCGGTTGAGCGCAAGGACGACGGCCCGCGTACAGGTAGACGGCCCGGGCGCGAGGAAACGGGGGGGTGCATGAGCACGGAAGCGCAGCACGCCTCCATTCCGCCGCGCCCACCCCAGCCCCCGACAGTCGGATCGTCGCCGTCGGAAAGCCGGCCGCGGGACACCGCGACGGCCGCCGACGAGGCATGGTCCCCGTGGCGACGCTCCGGACCCTTCGAGGCGTTCGGCCACCGCACCCCCTCCATGGGTTCGGACACCGAAGCCGGGCCCGACTCGTCCGCCGAGCCCGAACCGGCTCCGGCCCCGCTGCCGCCCACTCGGGACGGCGTTGTGGGGGGCGAGGCCTGGTCGGGTCCGCAGACCCCGCCCCCGCCGCAGGCCTCGGCCCGCTTCCCGGACACCCCTCCGGCGGCGCGCAACAGCGCCGGTACGCCCGCACCCGCTCCGGGCACCGACGTACCGCCACGCCCGACCCACCGCCCCACACCGCCGCCCGGCGCCCCGAACGCCCCCGCGGAAACCCCCCAGGAAACCACCACGCGCCTCCGCCCGATCCCCCCGGTGACCCCACCCACTACGCCGGTCACGGGCCGAACGCCCACATCGCCCCCTCCCGGCTCGGCCACCCCGCTGACGCCGGACGCTCCCGCTGGCTCGGGTACGCGGCCGCCGTCCTCGCCGTCCGCTGATCCGCGGCGCCGTGCTGATTCGGCTGCTGGTGGGATGTCTTCTGCGGGTGCGGGTGCGGGTTCTGGTGCGGCTGTTCCGTCGGGTGCGGATGCTGCGGCTGGTTCGGGTACGCGGTCGATGTCGTCGTCGCCGTCCGCTGATCCGCGGCGCCGTGCTGATTCGGCTGCTGGTCGGATGCCTTCTGCGCGTGCGGCCTCGGGTTCGTCGGGTCCGGATGCTTCTGCTGGTTCGGGTACGCGGTCGGGGGCGCTGTCCTCGCAGTCTGCCGACCCGTTGCACCGGCCTGAGCCGGCCGCCAAGTCCGTGCCTCCTGCCCGTCCGGCGGGGGCCCCTTCCGGTTCGACCACGCCCCCGGCTCCCGCCGATCCGCCGCGGCGCGCCGACTCGGCTGCCGGGCCCATGCCTCCTGCCCGTCCGGCTTCCCGCCCCGGCAGCGCCCCGCCGTCGGCGGATGCCCGCCCGGGCACGGCCACGCCGCCACCCCGCCCGGCCGCTGCCCCCGCCGAACCGACCCGTCGCCCCGGCTCGTCCATGCCGATGCCGCCTGCCCGGCCCAGCTCGACCCCCGGCGCGGCCACACCTCCTATGCCCTCCACCCGCCCGGGCTCCGGCCACGCGTCGCAGTCGCCGCCCATGCCGCCCTTGCCGGGCACTCGGGTGGAAGGTGTGGGCGCGGGGCCCGACCCGGCGCTTTCCTGGAGCGCTCCGGGGGTGCCCGGCGGCGGGCGGCCGGTGGTGTCGTTCGGGGAGCCCGAGGGATATGACGAGCGGGTCCGGCCGCGGCCGCTCGGGGGGCGGATGCGTTCGCGCACTGCCGCCGTCGCCGCCTGTGTCGTGCTCGGGCTCGGGCTCATCGGCGGTGCCGTCACCGGGAGTTGGCTGGTCGGGGGCTCCGGGGACGACGGCGGACAGGACACGTTCGCCGCGGCCGGGAGCCTGTGGCACAGCGTGCCCGTGGACCAGCTGTTCCCGCGCACCGTCCAAGGCACGGGGGCCGGACCCGGCGGCGCCGACCGGACCTGGACCCGCATCGCCGTCGCGCCGGACAGCGGCTGCAAGGACGCCTTCGACCCGCTGCTGAAGAAGGCCCTCGCACCGGTCGGCTGCCAGCGGTTGCTCCGCGCCACGTACACCGACGCCACCCAGAGCTTCGTCACCACCGTCGGCCTCCTCTTCACCGAGGCCGACACCGCATCCATGACCTCCCTCGCCAAACGCTTCCAGAGCCAAGGCCTCGGCACCCGCACCGACCTCATGCCCCGCCCCTACGCCTCGAAGAACACCGCCGCCGCCCACTTCGGCAGCAAGCAGCGTGCCTCCTGGACCGTCTCCGTGCTCACCGACGCCCCCGTCGTCGTCTACGCCGTCTCCGGCTGGGCCGACGGCCGCAGCGTCGACACCCCGGTCCCTGCCGAGCAGGCCACCCAGTCCGGCGCCACCTCGGCCCCCGCCCAGGCGGGCCTCGGCAACGAGGCCCAGGGCCTCGCCAACCGCATCGAACGGGCCCTGCGCAAAGACGTCACCTCGCCCACGGAGAACCCCTCGTGACGCGCCGCATCGCAGGCCTGAGCGTCCTGCTCGCCGCCTCCCTCGCCCTGGTGCCGTCCACCGTCGCGCACGCCGACGGCATCCGCGCCCAGCAGTGGGCCCTCGACGCCATGCACACCCAGCAGGCCTGGCAGACCACCAAGGGCAAGGGCATCACGGTCGCCGTCCTCGACACCGGCGTCGAGGCCGACCACCCCGATCTCGTCGGCAACGTCCTGCCCGCCAAGGACATGATCGGCTTCGGGGCCGAGCAGGGGGACCGGGCATGGGCCCGGCACGGCACCGCGATGGCCGGCATCATCGCCGGGCACGGACACGGCCCCGGCGACGCCGACGGCGTCATGGGCATCGCCCCCGAGGCGAAGATCCTGCCGGTGCGGGTGATCCTCGAGGACGGCGACACCGCCCGCGGCAAGGCCCGCTCCACCCGCGGCAACGCCCTCGCCGAAGGCATCCGCTGGGCCACCGACCACGGCGCCGACGTCATCAACCTCTCCCTCGGCGACGACTCCGCCTCCGCCCACCCCGAACCCGCCGAGGACGAGGCCGTCCAGTACGCCCTGAAGAAGAACGTGGCCGTCGTCGCCTCGGCCGGCAACGGCGGCGACAAGGGCGACCACGTCTCCTACCCGGCCGCCTACCCGGGCGTCATCGCCGCGACGGCCGTCGACCGCTTCGGCATCCGCGCCTCGTTCTCCACCCGCCGCTGGTACGCCACCGTCAGCGCCCCCGGCGACAAGATCGTCATCGCCGACCCCGACCACAAGTACTACGAGGGCTGGGGGACCAGCGCGGCCTCGGCGTTCGTCTCGGGCGCGGTCGCCCTCATCAAGGCCGCCCACCCGGGGCTGACCCCCGCCCAGATCAAGCAGCTCCTCGAGCACACCGCCCGCAACCCTCCCGCCGGCGGTCGCGACGACTCGCGCGGCTTCGGCATGATCGACCCGGCCGCCGCGATCAAGGCCGCAGGCCGACTCAAGCCCAAGGGCCTGCAGGCGGTGTCGTACGGCGAGAAGTACTTCGGCCCCGGCCCGGACGCGTCCGAGTCCGGCGACGGCACCAGCGGTTGGGCGGCTCCGCTCGCGGGCAGCCTCGGCGGGGTACTGCTCGTCGCGGCGGTCTTCCTGTGGCGCGGCCGCCGCGCACGCTTCGACGGCTTCTGAGACCGCCGGCCCGTCACTCCGGGACGGACGCGGAGGGCGAAGCAGAGGCTGACGACACCGGCGTGTCCCCGGCCAGCGCCGAAACCGCCGCCTTCGCCACCGACTCGACCAGCGAAATCCCCTTCGCCTGCGTCGAGTTGCCCTTGGACAGCACGGCCACCAGGTGGTTACGGCCGTCGACCGTCACCCGCCCGATGCTGTTGATGTCCCACAGTCCGGTCGTGCTGCGCGGCAGCCAGCCGTTCTTCAGCGCCCACCGGGAGCCGTCGGCCGCCGCCGACACGCCCCAGTGCTGGTCGGCCTCAATGTGTCCCATCAGCCCCTGCAGATACGTCCGTGAGACCTCGCTCAGCCTCGAGTCGTCCCCGAACACCTGCTGCAGCAGCGTGAGTTGATCGGCCGCCGTGGTCTGGGTCAGCCCCCACAGCATGCCCTCGCCGCCCGCGGTGGCTGTGAGCCCCAGCCGCTCGTTCGCGGCGTCGAGACCCTCCGCCTTGCCGATGGTCTGCCACAGCGCGGACGCGGCGGTGTTGTCGCTGTTCTCGATCATCGTGGTGGCGTACGACTTCTCGCTCGCCGTGAGGTGCCGGCCCGCGTCCTGCGCCTGGAGCAGCAGCGCCGCCAGGATGTCGACCTTGACGATGCTCGCCGTGTCGAACGCGCCGTCCCCGTACGAGGCGCTCTCGCCCGAGTCCAGGTCCAGCACCGCCACCGACACCTGCGCGCCGTCCTCGACGGGCACCGACTTCACGGCCCCGGCCAGCAGCGCGTCGTAGTCCACCGCCGGCTCTGCCACAGGTTCCACCGCATCCTCCCCGTCCGCCGTGGCCGAGGTGGAGGCCGACGCCGTCGCCGACGACGATACGGGGCTCGCACCGGAGTGCGCTCGAGCCTTCACATACACGGTCCCGGCGGCCGTACCGCCGACGACGGCCACGAGGGCGAGGGCGGTGTGGAGCAGGGTGCGCGTCCTGGACGGACGAGCGCGGCGGCTACGGCGGTCTCTGGGGGACTCCATTCCCGCGATGCTGGAGGCGGCGACTGTGCGTGCCGTTAGCCGGAGGTTAGATGTGCGTCAGGGAAATCTGAGAAAGCCGTGAACCCTGTGAACCAGCGGTTTCCAGGGCCGCACAAGCCCAGCAGCATCCCCCCGATATCCGCCCGATAGGGTCGGTGACCGTGGCGAACAAGAACATTCCCGACTCCGGCTTCTCCGACGACGACGGCACCGCCGACCCCCGGCTCAGCGCCGCGCTCACCGCCTGGGCCGAGGACCGCACCGCCGTGGGCCCCGTCCTGGAGGCACTCAAGGGCGCCCGGCTGCTCGTCCCCGTGGTGGCCGTCCTCGGCGAGGTCGAGGAGGACGAGAACGGGCTGCGCCGCGAGAAGACCAGCGACATGGCCGTCCCCACCCTCAAGGCCGGCCCCCGCACCGCCCTGCCGGCCTTCACCTCCACCGACTCCCTGGCCCGCTGGGACCCGGCGGCCCGCCCCGTCGCCGTACCGCTGCATCAGGCGCTGCAGGCCGCCGCGCACGAGAAGGCGGACACGGTGGTACTGGACCTGGCCGGGCCGGTGCCGTTCGAACTGACCGGCTCCGCGCTGCTCGCACTCGCCGAGGGGCGTACGACGGCCGACCCCCTCGCCGACCCCGCCGTACAGGAGGCGGTACGGACCGCGGTGGCCGCCGAGCCCGCCGTGCTGCGCGCCCACCTCGGGCCCGGTCAGGCCGACGGCACCCTCGCCCTCGTCCTCGACCCGGCAGCCGCCCCCGCAGAGGCCGCCCGTGCCGTGGCCGAGCGCCTCGCCGCCGACGAAACACTGAGGGCCCGCCTGGTGCACGGCCTCGACCTGGCGCTGCTGCCGGCCGGGGCGACGCCGCCGGGCGAGCCCTTGTACGTACGCGGGTAGTTGTTTTACCCCCCGGAGCTAGCCGTAGACCGGGCCCGTGTACTTCTCGCCCGGCCCCTGGCCCGGCTCGTCCGGGACGATCGACGCCTCGCGGAACGCCAGCTGCAGCGACTTCAGGCCGTCGCGCAGCGGCGCCGCGTGGAAGGAGCTGATCTCGGTCGCGCTGCCGTCCAGCAGGCCGGCCAGAGCGTGGATCAGCTTGCGGGCCTCGTCCAGGTCCTTGTACTTGTCGCCCTCCTCGGTCAGACCGAGCTTCACCGCGGCGGCGCTCATCAGGTTGACGGCGACCGTCACGATCACCTCGACGGCGGGGACCTCGGCGATGTCGCGGGTCATGGCGTCGAAGTCGGCGGGGGACTCGGGAGACTCAGGAGGGGTGTCACTCATGCCCCACACGATAGGGCCCGGCGCAGTCCGGTTAGCACCACCCCCGGGTTGCTGCTAACCTTGTGTGACGACCGGCTGGATGCTCGCGTGTCCGGCCCACAAGTGGAGGCTCCGATCTCCCACCTGACTGTCCCCCGGGACGGCGGGTCACCCCGGTCAGGCGGCCACCATCGTTCCGTACGGACGATGGAGTCGCCCGAAAGCGCGCCCCGCGTCATCGCGGCGGTGCTCCGGTAGTGCATTGGAGCCCCGCCTGTGATCGTCCGGGGCATTTTTCATGCTTCGGCGCGGTTAGGTCTAACGAAAGAGAGACATACGCGGCTGTCCGCCAGACCGCCGTGTGGTGCTAACCGAGGAGGATCCATCAGCGCCGAGCCCCGCATCAACGACCGGATTCGCGTTCCCGAGGTGCGACTTGTCGGTCCCAGTGGCGAGCAGGTGGGCATTGTCCCGCTGGCGAAGGCACTGGAGCTTGCGCAGGAGTACGACCTGGACCTGGTCGAGGTCGCGGCGAACGCCCGTCCGCCCGTGTGCAAGCTCATGGACTACGGGAAGTTCAAGTACGAGTCGGCCATGAAGGCCCGTGAGGCGCGCAAGAACCAGGCGCACACGGTCATCAAGGAGATGAAGCTCCGGCCGAAGATCGACCCGCACGACTATGACACCAAGAAGGGTCACGTCGTCCGGTTCCTCAAGCAGGGCGACAAGGTCAAGATCACGATCATGTTCCGTGGTCGCGAGCAGTCCCGGCCCGAACTGGGCTACCGACTGCTGCAGCGTCTCGCGGAGGACGTCCAGGACCTCGGCTTCGTGGAGTCGAACCCGAAGCAGGACGGCCGAAACATGATCATGGTCCTCGGTCCGCACAAGAAGAAGACCGAGGCGATGGCCGAGGCCCGCCAGGCGCAGGAAGCCCGCAAGGCAGACGCGAAGGCCAACCCCGGCAAGTCGCAGAACGCCGCGGAGGCCGAGCACGCCGCCGAGGCCGAGAGCGCCGTGGAGACCGAGGCCCCTGCCGAGGCTTCCGCCGAGGCGTGATCCCGGGGGACGCAAGTCCCCAGGATGTAACCGAAACACGAACGACGCTCCACCGTGCCCGGTTTTCGCGACCGGGCACCGGAGCGCCACCGACGAGGAGAGAACGGCGCTATGCCGAAGAACAAGTCGCACAGCGGTGCCAGCAAGCGCTTCAAGATCACCGGCTCCGGCAAGGTGCTCCGTGAGCGCGCCGGCAAGCGCCACCTGCTCGAGCACAAGTCGTCCCGCGTGACGCGTCGCCTCACCGGCAACGCCGAGATGGCCCCGGGCGACGCCGCGAAGATCAAGAAGCTTCTCGGCAAGTGACGTGAGCGGCGCCCCCACCGAGCGCCGTACGTCTGGACCGGGACCCAATCGTTTCCGGGCCGTGTGAGTCCAACCACGGCCCCGCTACAAGGAGTTAACAAGTGGCACGCGTCAAGCGGGCAGTCAACGCCCACAAGAAGCGCCGGGCGATCCTCGAGCAGGCCTCCGGCTACCGCGGTCAGCGTTCGCGCCTGTACCGCAAGGCCAAGGAGCAGGTCACCCACTCGCTGGTCTACAACTACAACGACCGCAAGAAGCGCAAGGGTGACTTCCGCCAGCTGTGGATCCAGCGCATCAACGCCGCTGCCCGCGCCAACGGCATCACGTACAACCGCTTCATCCAGGGGCTGAAGGCCGCGAACGTCGAGGTCGACCGCAAGATCCTGGCCGAGCTGGCCGTCAACGACGCCACCGCGTTCGCCGCGCTGGTCGAGGTTGCACAGAAGGCCCTGCCGGCGGACGTCAACGCCCCCAAGGCGGCCTGACGCCTGGCGTAGAGCCGACGTGACATGAGGGACCCGCAGGCTTTCGGGCTTGCGGGTCCTGTTGTGTAGTTTCCGAAAGTGAGCCCCATGCCCTCGCCCTCTGCCAGCCCCGAGCTGATCTCCCCCCGTTCGCCCCGCGTCTCCGCCGCCCGGCGGCTCGCCAGGCGGAACTTCCGGGGCAAGGAGCGGCTGTTCCTGGCCGAAGGGCCGCAGGCCGTGCGGGAGGCGGCGGCGTTCGGGGACACGCTCGTCGAGCTGTTCGCCACCGTCGAGGCCGCGGAGCGGTACGCCGACGTCGTGGGGGAGGCCCGGGACACCGGGGTCCGTGTTCATCTCGCCGCCGACGACGTGATCGCAGACATCTCGACGACGGTCACCCCGCAGGGGCTCGTCGGGATCTGCCGGTTCCTGGACACGCCCTTCGAGGAGATCCTCGCCGCCCGGCCCAAGCTCGTCGCCGTACTCGCGCATGTCAGGGACCCGGGGAACGCCGGGACCGTGCTGCGGTGCGCCGATGCCGCCGGCGCCGAGGCCGTCGTACTGACCGACGCGTCCGTCGACCTCTACAACCCCAAGGCCGTACGGGCCTCCGTGGGCTCGCTGTTCCACCTGCCCGTCGCCGTCGGCGTTCCCGTCGAGGACGCGGTCGAGGGGCTCAAGCGGGCCGGTGTGCGGATCCTCGCCGCCGACGGGGCCGGGACCGACGACCTGGACGACGAGCTCGACAAGGGCACCATGGGCGGGCCGACCGCCTGGGTGTTCGGGAACGAGGCGTGGGGGCTTCCGGAGGAGACCCGCGCACTCGCGGACGCCGTGGTGCGCGTGCCGATCCACGGGAAGGCCGAGAGTCTGAACCTCGCCACCGCGGCCGCCGTATGTCTGTATGCGTCAGCCCGTGCACAGCGCGCCTCCGGAGGGTGCCGCTCCGTCACCGAGAGCTAGTAGGGTGACCAGCTCGGGGGCCACCTGCGCCGTCTGAAGGTGGGGTTACGGGGAATGAGTGTCGGCACGAGCAGGGCACGGGGATCACGGGACGCGCAGCGCGCGCCCGCGCCCCGGCACGGCGATCTCGCCGAGCTCGGCATCGACCCCGACGTACTGCCCGACGGCCTCGTCGTCGCCGACGAGCACGGCCACGTCATCTGCTTCAACGCCGCCGCCGAGCGCATCACCGCCGTCCCCGCCTCGGACGCCCTCGGGCAGCGGCTGGAGAAGGCACTGCCGTTAGAGGACCTGGAGGGTCGGCGCTGGTGGCAGCTGACCGACCCGTACGGCGGGCTCGCCATTCGCCGGCGGCAGCCCGAGCGGAACCTGCTGCTTCCCGGTGGACGGGAGGTCCTCGTATCGGCCCGGTACGTCCGCGGTGAACCCACCGGCCCGGTCCGCCGTGTCGTGGTCTCGCTGCGCGACACCGAGGCCCGCCGCCGCACCGAGCGCAGCCACGCCGAGCTGATCGCGACCGTGGCCCATGAACTCAGGTCGCCCCTGACCTCCGTCAAGGGCTTCACCGCCACGCTCCTCGCCAAATGGGAACGCTTCACGGACGACCAGAAGCGGCTGATGCTGGAGACCGTGGACGCCGACGCCGACCGGGTCACCCGGCTCATCGCCGAGCTGCTGGACATCTCGCGGATCGACAGCGGGCGGCTGGAGGTCAGGCGTCAGCCCGTCGACATGGGCGCGGCCGTGGGGCGGCACATCCAGGCGTACGTCGCCGCCGGGCAGCCCGCCGACCGGTTCCTGCTGAGGATCGAGCAACCGCTGCCCTCGCTGTGGGCCGACCCCGACAAGATCGACCAGGTGCTCAGCAACCTGCTGGAAAATGCGGTGCGGCACGGCGAGGGAACCGTCACGATTGACATCACGGCCACGGCGTCCCCCCGAGAGGACGAGGACACCGGCACGTCGGTCACGGTGAGCGACGAGGGGCCCGGCATCCCGGAGGAGTCCATGAACCGCGTCTTCACCCGCTTCTGGCGGGGCAGCAAGCGCGGCGGCACCGGCCTCGGTCTCTACATCGTCAAGGGCATCGTCGAGGCCCACGGCGGCACCATCACGGTCGGCCGCGCCCCCCAGGGCGGCGCCGAGTTCCGATTTACGTTGCCCGTGGCAGCCCCGGCGTATCTCGCCTGACGGCCCACGGGCGCATTCGTACACCTCCACCCCGTTAGACTCGGCCTTTGGCACCTTTGTGTCCCATGGACGGCCCTCTGACCTCTGTGTGAGTCGGTGACGGGGACCTTCAGCCAGCCAATCGGAAGCACGGGAAGAGATGTCGGCACCGAATAAGTCGTACGACCCTGTAGAGGTCGAGGCGTTGAAACCGGAAGAGATCGAGCGCATGCGGGACGAGGCGCTCGCCGCCTTCGCCGCCGCGGACTCCCTCGACGCGCTCCAGGAGGCCAAGGTCGCCCACACGGGGGGCACCTCCCCGCTGGCCCTCGCCAACCGCGAGATCGGCGCCCTGCCCCCGCACGCCAAGGCCGCCGCCGGCAAGCTGGTCGGCCAGGCCCGGGGCGCAGTGAACAAGGCCCTTGGCGCCCGCCAGGCCGAGCTCGAGGCCGAGCGGGACGCCCGCGTGCTGGTCGAGGAGTCGGTGGACGTCACGCTGCCGTACGACCGCGTACCGGCCGGCGCCCGCCACCCCCTGACCACCCTCTCGGAGCGCATCGAGGACGTCTTCGTGGCCATGGGCTACGAGGTCGCCGAGGGCCCCGAGATCGAGGCCGAGTGGTTCAACTTCGACGCCCTCAACATCGGCCCGGACCACCCGGCGCGCGGCGAGCACGACACCTTCTTCGTCGAAGGCCCGCAGGGCGGCACCGAGTCCGGAGTGGTGCTGCGCACCCACACCTCGCCGGTCCAGATCCGCTCGCTGCTCAATCGTGAGCTGCCGGTCTACGTGATCTGTCCGGGCCGTGTGTACCGCACCGACGAGCTCGACGCCACGCACACGCCCGTCTTCCACCAGGTCGAGCTGCTCGCCGTGGACGAGGGCCTGACCATGGCCGACCTCAAGGGCACCCTGGACCACATGGTCCAGTCGCTGTTCGGCGAGGGCATGAAGACCCGGCTGCGGCCCAACTTCTTCCCGTTCACCGAGCCGTCCGCCGAGATGGACATGGTGTGCTACGTCTGCCGCGGCGAGTCCGTCGGCAACCCCGACCGCCCCTGCCGCACCTGCTCCAGCGAGGGCTGGATCGAGCTCGGCGGCTGCGGCATGGTCAACCCGCGGGTGCTCACCGCCTGCGGCGTCGACCCGGAGAAGTACAGCGGCTTCGCCTTCGGGTTCGGCATCGAGCGGATGCTGATGTTCCGCCACAACGTCGAGGACATGCGAGACATGGTCGAGGGTGACGTCCGGTTCACCCGGCCGTTCGGGATGGAGATCTGATGCGGGTCCCGCTTTCTTGGCTGCGGGAGTACGTCGACCTGCCGGCGACGGAAACCGGCCGTGACGTCCAGGAGAAGCTCGTCTCTGCCGGGCTCGAGGTCGAGACCGTCGAGCACCTCGGCGCCGACCTCAAGGGCCCGCTCGTGGTCGGCAAGGTGCTGACCATCGAGGAGCTGACGGAGTTCAAGAAGCCGATCCGCTTCTGCACCGTCGACGTCGGCCAGGCCAACGGCACCGGCGAGCCCCAGGAGATCGTCTGCGGCGCCCGCAACTTCGCCGTCGGCGACAAGGTCGTGGTCGTGCTTCCCGGCGCCACGCTGCCCGGCGGCTTCTCGATCTCCGCGCGCAAGACGTACGGCAAGACGTCCCACGGCATGATCTGCTCCAGCGACGAGCTGGGCATGGGCGACGACGGCACCAAGGGCATCATCGTGCTTCCGCCGGAGGCCGAGGTCGGCAAGGACGCCATCGAGCTGCTCGAGCTGGTCGACGAGGTCCTGGACATCGCCGTCACCGCCAACCGCGGCGACTGCCTGTCCATCCGCGGCGTCGCCCGCGAGACCGCCATCGCCTACCGCCTGCCGCTGCGCGACCCGGCCCTGATCGACGTACCCGGCCCGAACGCGTACGGCTACCCGGTGCAGGTCTCCGACCCGCTCGGCTGCGACCGCTTCACCGCGCGTACGGTCACCGGGCTCAGCCCCGAGGCGCGCTCCCCGATCTGGCTGCAGCGCCGGCTGCAGAAGGTCGGCATGCGCCCGGTCTCGCTCGCCGTCGACGTCACCAACTACGTGATGATGGAGCTCGGCCAGCCGCTGCACGCCTACGACCGCTCGCTGGTCCAGGGCACCATCGGCGTGCGCCGCGCCGAGCAGGGCGAGAAGCTCGTCACGCTCGACGGCGTCACCCGCACGCTGGACGCCGAGGACCTCGTCATCACCGACGACCGCGGTCCCATCGGCCTCGCGGGCGTCATGGGCGGCGCCAACACGGAGATCGCCGACCACGACGACGCCGAGAACTCGACGAGCGATGTCGTGATCGAGGCCGCTCACTTCAACGCGGTCTCCATCGCGCGCACGGCCCGCCGCCACAAGCTGTCCTCCGAGGCGTCCCGCCGCTTCGAGCGCGGCGTCGACCCGCAGGCCGCGGCCGCCGCCGCGCAGCGCACGGTCGACCTGCTGGTGCTGCTCGCGGGCGGCTCCGCCGAGGCCGGCGTCACCGAGGTCATCACGCCGTCCGCGCCGCACACCATCACCGTCCCGGCCAACCACCCGGACCAGGTGGCGGGCGTCGACTACGGCCGCGAGACCGTCGTACGGCGGCTGCAGGAGATCGGCTGCGACGTGTACGGACAGGACGAGCTGATCGTCACCGTGCCGTCCTGGCGGCCCGACCTCCTCGAGGTCAACGACATCGCGGAGGAGGTCATCCGCCTGGAGGGCTACGAGAACCTGCCCTCCACGCTGCCCAAGCTGCCCTCGGGCCGCGGACTGACCCACCGGCAGCGGCTGCACCGCCGGGTCGGCCGCGCGCTGGCCGGGGCGGGCTATGTCGAGGCGCCGAACTACCCCTTCGTCAGCGAGCAGGTCTTCGACCAGTTGCTGCTCGAGGCCGACGACCCGAACCGCCGCGTCGTGAAGCTCACCAACCCGCTCAGCGACGAGGAGCCCGCGCTCCGTACCTCGCTGCTGCCGGGCCTGCTGGGTGCCCTGCGGCGCAACAACGGCCGCGGCTCGCACGACCTCGCGCTGTTCGAGACCGGGCTGGTCTTCCTCCCGCGCGAGGAGCAGAAGACCGCCGTCGCCCTGCCCGTCGACCGGCGTCCCACCGACGAGGAGATCGCCGAGCTGAACGCCGCGCTGCCCGAGCAGCCGCGTCACGTCGCCGTCGTCCTCGAGGGCGCCCGCGAGCAGGCCGGCTGGTGGGGCAAGGGCCGTCCGGCGGACTGGGCCGACGCGGTCGAGGCGGGCCGCGTCGCCGCGCGGGAGGCCGGTGCCGAACTGATCGTCCGCAAGGGTCAGTACGGTCCGTGGCACCCCGGCCGCTGCGCCGAGCTCGTGGTCGTCGTCGACGGCGCGGAGAAGGTGGTCGGCCACGCGGGTGAGCTGCACCCGCGCGTGGTGAAGGCTCTGGGGCTGCCCGAGCGCACCAGTGCGATGGAGATCGACCTGGATGTGCTGGAGGAAGTCGGCAACGACACCCCGCAGGCTCCGGGCATCTCCACCTTCCCGGTGGCCACGCAGGATGTCGCCCTCGTCGTCGACAACTTCGTGCCGCACGCCGAGGTCGAGGCCGCGCTGCGCGACGGTGCGGGTGAACTCCTTGAGGCGATCCGGCTGTTCGACGTGTACGAGAACGCCGAGCAGCTCGGTGAGGGGCGGAAGTCGCTGGCGTATGCATTGCGCTTCCGTGCGGCGGACCGGACGCTGACCGTCGATGAGGCCTCCGCGGCCCGCGACGCGGCGGTAGCCCTCGCGGGCGAGCGTACGGGAGCAGTGCTGCGGAGCTAGTGCGCAGTGCGCCCAAGGGGCGGGGAGCTGTTGTTGTTCGGCGGCTGCGGGTGGTTCGTGGCTTGTCGCGCCCACGCGGCGGTAGCCGCAGATCCAACACAGCCCCGCGCCCCTAAAGACAGGGCGCTGCACTACGCCCCGTGAATATGCGCCCCACCTGCATAAATGCGGGTGGCCTGCGGGTGCTCACTCATCTGGGTGATAAGTCCGGGTGATCTGGCCCTGTTGGGCCATGCGGTCGACAGAATCGGACCGGCCTTTCGGGGTCGGTCCGTCTGTGCTTCCAGGCCTAAATGGGGGGCCAATCGGCATGATCCGCATCAAGGCTGGCGTTCCTCGGGCGGGGCGGCCGCCGCTGCGCCGGGTGCTCGCGCTGGGGCTGCCCACGGTGTGGGGCGCCATGGCGATCACGTACAAACTGGCCTGTCCGCTCGCCCAGCAGAACGGGCTGGGGGCGCGCATCGGCACCAGTGCCGTCTTCTTCGCGGTGGGGACCGGGCTGATACTCCACGTCCGCCATGTGCTGCTGCGCGAGCTCAGAGAGGTCCGGCAGGTCGCGGGTGCCGCGCAGAATGTGCTGCTGCGGCCGCTGCCGCCGCGGATCGACGGGCTGAACATCGCCGCGGCCCAGCTGTCCGCGGACCGCTGCGCGACCATCGGCGGGGATCTGTACGAGGTCATCGCCACCGAGCACGGTGTGCGGGTCGTGATGGGCGATGTGCGCGGCCACGGTCTCGCCGCCATCAGTACGGTGGCCGCCGTGCTCGGCAGCTTCCGCGAGGCCGTGCACGACGAGGCCGAACTCGGCAGCGTGCTGCGGCGGCTGGAGCGGGCGCTGGCCCGGCATCTGCGGGAACGGGCCCGTGCCGAGCACCCCTCGGCCGGAGCGGAGCCGGACAACCCGGTCGCCGAGGAGTTCGTCACCGTACTGCTGCTGGAGATCCAGCGGGACGGCGAGGTGCGCGTCCTCAACTGCGGGCACCCCTGGCCGTATCTGCTGGGTCCGGCCCGGGCCGAACTGCTGACCCGGGCCGAACCACTGCCTCCCCTCGGGCCGTTCCCGTTGCCCGCCGAGCTGCCCGCCCTCCCGTGCGGTCGGCTGCTGCCCGGCGAGGCGCTGTTCCTGCACACGGACGGTGTCGAGGACGCCAGGGACGGACGTGGCCGGTTCTTTCCGCTGCCGGCCGCGCTCGCCGAAGCCGTGGGCGCCGGGCCGGTCTCCCCGCAGTCGGTACTGCGCGCCGTCTTCGCCGGGCTGCTGCGCCACGCAGGGGGAAGACCCGCCGACGACGTCGCCCTCCTCGTCCTGCGCAACGACCGCCGCCAGGTCGCACGCCGCCCTGGCGAGCCGGTCGGCCACCGGGCACACCGCCGCTTTTAAGGGGCGCGAGGCTGTATCGATATGCGGCTCCGCCGCGCGGGCGCGACAAGCCACAACGCACCCGCAGCCGACAACGTGCCTTGTACGCCACGGCGTTTGGTCCGAACCGCCACGCTGCCGCAGGCACAAGCTGCCGCCGGCACACCGTCCGCCCCGCCACGGAGTGTCGGGCAGGCAGCTGGGCGGACGGCGCGGAAGCGGGCCGCCGCACTGTACGAGGGGGAGCCGGCGGCCCGGCCGGCCTCTTGCGAGGCATTTCAGTCAACCGGCTGGAAACTCTCCGCGACAGTGCGCGTACGCTGCGGATTCGGGCACTCCGTTCACACCCCGTGTGAAGCCGTTCGCACTACGCTGTCGGCACCGAGCGATCCGGGGGGCATATATGCAGCCCAACACTCTGCTCGACGCGATCCTGGACGAGGCCGGGATCTCGCATGCGGGGCTGGCGGCACACGTCAATCAGGCGGGGCGGGCGCGCGGCCTCGCGCTCCGGTACGAACACACCGCCGTCGCGCGGTGGTTGAAGGGGCAGCGGCCCCGAGGGCAGGTGCCCGACCTGATCTGCGAGGTGCTCGCGGGACGGCTGCACCGTCCGGTCACGCTGGACGACATCGGCCTCGGTGTGCCCGGCGAGCCGTCCACCCCGCACGGCACCTCGCTGTCCGGCTTCGTGGAGCGCGCCACCGCCCTGTGGCGCTCCGACGAACAGCAGCGCCCGCACATCCTGGGTGCGCCCGCGGTCACCGGCACGCCCGCCGTCATGCCCGTGTGGGAGTGGGAGAACCCGCCCGAGGACGTGGATGTCTCGCGCGGCGGCCGGCACCGGGTCACCCCCGGCGACATCGAGATGCTGCGCGCGGCCCGTACCCACTACGAGCAGATGTACCGGAAGGCCGGCGGCATAGCCACCCGCACCCGGATCGTCGGCTTTCTCAACGCCGAGGCCGCCCCGCTGCTGCGCGGCAGCTACACCGACGCCACCGGTCGCCAACTGCACCGGGCCACGGGCGGGTTGGTGGCCATCGCGGGCATCTGCGCCTACGACTCCGACGCGCACGGGCTCGCCCAGCGCTACTTCCACCAGGCGCTCAGGCTGGCGAAGGCCAGCGGAGACCGGGGACTCGGCGCCTATGTCATTGCCCTGCTGGTCAACCAGGCGCTGTTCATGCGGGAGTTCCGCCAGGCGGTCGCCTTCGCGGAGGCCGCACTGCGGGCCGCCGGCAAGCACATCACGCCGGCGCTCGCCTGCGATCTCTACGCGATGCAGGCCAAGGCGTACGCGCACCTGGGCGACAGTACGACCGCGCTGTCCTGCATCCGGCGTGCCGAGCAGGCCGCCGAACGCATCCGGCGCGGGTACGAACCCGACGAAACCGGCTATGTCCAGCCGGGGCTGGTCAACGTCCAGGTGGCGGAGGCCCTGCTCAGCCTCGGCGAACTCGTGGCCGCTGGGGAGCATGCCGCGGCGGCCGTCGACAATCCCGCGCACGACCGCGGCCGGGTGCACCGGCTCGCCATGCTCTCCACGATCGAACTGCGCCAGGGCAACGCCGACAAAGCCGTGGCCACCGCGGTGCAGATGGCCGAGCAGGCCCGCGGAATGGAGTCCCAGCGGCTGCGCGACAGACTCCGCGCGGTACGCGAGTACCTGGTGCGCAGTGGTTGTGCGGGCACCGCCGAAGCCGCCGAACTCATCGACGGGGCACTGCGCGTACCGCTGTAGACCGGTTCCGCCGTAGACAGGTTCCGAGCACCGACGTCCCACAGTCCCTGCTGCGATATTGCCACTTACTCGACGGAAGGTGGCAGAACCGTGCAGTGGACGAAACAGAACGAACAAACTGTGTATGCAAACCGCTGGTTCACCGTCAACCTGGCAGATGTGGAACTGCCGGACGGGCGGCACCTGGACCACTTTCTGATACGGCTGCGGCCCGTCGCCGTGGCCACGGTGGTGAACGAGGCCAATGAAGTCCTCCTCCTGTGGCGCCACCGCTTCATCACCGACAGCTGGGGGTGGGAACTCGCTGCGGGCGTGGTCGAGGACGGCGAGGACATCGCCGTCGCGGCCGCCAGGGAACTCGAGGAAGAGACCGGCTGGCGACCGGGACCGCTGCAGCACCTCATGAGCGTCGAGCCGTCCAACGGCCTCACCGACGCCCGGCATCACATCTACTGGGCCGACGAGGGTGAGTACGTCGGACATCCCGTGGACGACTTCGAGTCGGACCGCCGGGAATGGGTCCCCCTCAAACTCGTCCCCGACATGGTCGCCCGCGGCGAGGTCCCGGCCGCCAACATGGCGGCCGCGTTACTGCTCCTGCACCACCTCAGGCTCGGGCAGGACGCCTGACCCTGATCCCCCCACCGCGCCCTTGTCCCTCAGTGGCCCAGGGCTTGCCATACCGTCACGACGAGCGCGCCCACGGCTGTCAGCGCCGCGACTGCGGGCAGCGGCCAGCGGGCGTGCTCCAGGGCGATGATCCGTGCGCTGAGATCGTCGACTTCCTTGTGTGTCTCCTCGGTGCGATGGTTGAGCAGGGCCAGCCCTCCCTCGACGCGCGCGTACGCGACATCGAGGCGGCGGCGTAACTCTGCGAGTTCTCCATGGACCACGGGATGCTCCGGGTCGGCGGTCACGAGTCCGCTCCTTTCCGTAGTCGTCACATCCCTTGCATTGCGCATGGAGAGTCAACTCGCCTGGTGGGTGCGTGGGGAGCGTGTGCGACGGGCATATGCGGGCCCGGCGCGCACACGGTGTGTGAATGACGCGGGCCCGGCGCTCCGAAGAGTGCCGGGCCCGTGTTGGTCGCACTGTGTAATCAGCACCCTGGAACGGGCACTGTGCAAAAGGCCGCGGAGTCAGCCGTAGGTGTAGAAGCCCGACCCGGTCTTCCGGCCGAGCCGGCCCGCGTCGACCATGCGCTGGAGCAGCGGGGGAGCGGCGTACAGCGGCTCCTTGTACTCCTCGTACATCGAGTTGGCGATGGACACGATGGTGTCCAGGCCGATCAGGTCCGAAAGCTTCAGCGGGCCCATCGGATGGGCGCAGCCCATCTCCATGCCGTTGTCGATGTCCTCGCGGCCCGCGATGCCCGACTCGAACATACGGATGGCGGACAGCAGATACGGCACGAGCAGCGCGTTGACCACGAAGCCGGAGCGGTCCTGGGCACGGATCGCGTGCTTGCCGAGGACCTTCTCCGCGAACAGCTGCGCGCGGCTGAGCGTGCCCTCGGAGGTGGTGAGCGCCGGAATCAGCTCGACCAGCTGCTGCACCGGGGCCGGGTTGAAGAAGTGGATGCCGACGACGAGGTCGGGACGGGAGGTGGCGACCGCCAGCTTCACCAGCGGGATGGAGGAGGTGTTGGAGGCCAGAATGGCGTCCGGGCGGGTCACCACCTGGTCGAGCACCTGGAAGATCTCCGTCTTCACCTGCTCGTTCTCGACGACGGCCTCGATCACCAGGTCGCGGTCGGCGAACTCGCCCAGGTCGGTGGTGAAGCTCAGCCGCGCCTGCGTCTCGTCCCGCTCCTGCTCGGTGATCTTGCCGCGCTCGGCCGCCTTGCCCAGGGAGCTGAACAGCCTGGTCCGGCCGATTTCCAGGGCCTCCCCGGTGGTCTCGGCGACCTTGACGTCCAGACCGGCCCGGGCGCACACCTCGGCGATGCCCGCTCCCATCTGGCCACAGCCGACCACTCCGACGCGCGAGATGTCTCCCGTTGGGAAGTCCGTCACATCGTCCCCTTCGCTGATCTACGAATGCGGCAGGGTCCCGATGGTTCGGTGCCTGCTCCAAACCTGCACGTTACCTCCGGCGATCGTTGATCGATCGTTCGGGTCCGCGTGGCAGCCTGACGCGGGAGGCGGCCCGGGTCGAGAATCTCCCCCGGTCACGCACATCGGCGCATGGAGGTAGGGGAATGCTGCACCGTAGGTCTCGGCTGTCGCGACGGGCGTTCGCAGCGACGGCCCTGTCGGCTCTCGTGGCGGGGGGCGGTGCAGTGGCGGCGAGTGCGGCGATGGCGGGCGGCGATCCCGGCCGCCGGCGGTCCGTGCGGGAGATGCGGGGCGTCTGGGTGGCGACCGTGGCCAACCGGGACTGGCCCTCCAAACCGGGGCTGACCGCGGCCGAGCAGCGGGCCGAGCTGATGGCCGTCCTGGACCGTGCCGTGCACAGCCGCCTCAACGCCGTGATGTTCCAGGTGCGCCCGACGGCCGACGCGCTGTGGCCCTCCCCGTACGAGCCCTGGTCGCAGGTCCTCACCGGTACCCAGGGCCAGGACCCGGGCTGGGACCCGCTGGGTACGGCGGTGAGGGAGGCCCACGCCCGCGGTCTGGAACTGCACGCCTGGTTCAACCCGTACCGCATCGCCAACCACACCGACGTGACGAAGCTCGCCGCCTCCCATCCCGCGCGCAAGCACCCGGACTGGGTGGTGCCGTACGGCGGGAAGCTCTACTACAACCCGGGGCTGCCGAAGGTCCGTGCCTTCGTGCAGAACGCGATGCTCGACGCGGTGCGGAAGTACCCCGTGGACGCCGTCCACTTCGACGACTACTTCTACCCGTATCCCGTGACCGGCCAGACCTTCGACGACGACGCGGCCTACGCCCGCCACGGCAAGTCCTTCCCGGACCGGGCCGCCTGGCGGCGCAACAACATCGACAAGCTGGTGTCCGAGATGGCCGCGCGGATCAAGCAGGTGCGGCCGGGCACGCGCTTCGGCATCAGCCCGTTCGCGGTGTGGCGCAACGCCGCCACCGACCCGCACGGCTCCGACACCCGGGCAGGCGTGCAGACGTACGACGATCTGCACGCGGACACCCGCAAATGGGTGCGGGAGAACTGGATCGACTACATCGCCCCGCAGGTCTACTGGAACATCGGCTTCGCCGCCGCCGACTACGCCAAGCTGCTGCCGTGGTGGTCGGAGGTCGCGCGCGGCACCGGGACGCAGGTGTACGTGGGGGAGGCGCTGTACAAGGCCGGCGACCCGGCCCAGTCCGCGCCCTGGCAGGACGTCGCCGAACTCTCCCGCCACCTCACCCTGGCCAAGGACTACCCGCAGGTGCGCGGGCACATCTTCTTCGCTGCCAAGGACGTGACGACGGACCGGATCGGCGCGATGGCACGGGTGGTCACCGACCACTACCAGCAGCCGGCGAGGCCCCCGCGTTGACCTGCGCCCCGAAAGGGGCGCGGGGCTGTATCGATTTGCGGCTCCGCCGCGATGGGGGTCCCCCCGCTCGAGCGAAGCCGAGAGTGGGGGAGCGACCAGCCACGATGGTGCCGCAGACGACTGACGGCACATCGCGGCCCTCCAAGCGGAGCGCTCAGCGTTGGGTTTCCGTGTGGCGGATCTCGGTGTCCGGGCCCGGCGAGCAGATGCCCGTGTGCCCGTCCTCGAAGCGGACGCGGTACGGAGGGTTGCCCTCCTGGCCCAGTACTTCGACGATCTCGCCGACCTTGTCGTGTTGGCCGACCACCCTGCCGTGCTGGACAAGCTGGTCGCCCACGGTTGCACGCATCTGTAGGGCCTCCTCACCAGGTGCGGGAGCAGCGGTCCGTGGCCTTGAGTCTACGGCGCGGGGCCACGGTTGGAACCGGCGCGTACGTGCGCCGTTCAGCCCCGCGCCCGCTGCGTGACGGCGATGCACACCAGCACCGCCGCGGCCGTCAGCGGGGCGGCCACCGTCAGGTGCTCGCCCAGCAGCAGCACCGACCACACCAGTGTGAGCAGGGGTTGGGCCAACTGCAACTGGCTGGCCTTGGGAATGCCGATCGCCGCCATCCCCCGGTACCAGACGACCAGGCCGAGGAACTGCGAGCCCGCCGCGACCCACAGCAGCCCGGCCACGCTGTGCGCACTCAGCCGTACGGGCTCGTACGACAGCGCCAGCGCGGCGGCCGGCACGCTCAGCGGCAGGCACAGCACCAGCGCCCAGCCGATGACCTGCCAGCCCGGCATGACCCGGGCGAGCCGGCCGCCCTCGGTGTAGCCGGCCGCGCACACCAGCAGTGCGCCGAACAGATACAGGTCCGCGGTGGTCAGCGCACCGCCGCTCTGCTGCACCGTGAAGGCGACGACCGCGGCAGCGCCCGCGAGGGCCGCTGTCCAGAAGGTGCGGGACGGGCGCGTGCCCATGCGCAGCGCGGAGAACAGGGCGGTCGTGAGCGGGAGCAGTCCGACCACGACGGCGGCGTGCGCGGTGGTCGACGTCTGCAGGGCCAGCGTGGTCAGCAGCGGGAAGCCGACGACGACACCGGCAGCGACAACGGCCAGGCCCGCCAGGTGCACTCGGCCGGGCAGCGGCACGCGCAGCGCCAGCAGACAGGACCCGGCGATCAGCGCCGCGAGAACGCTGCGCACGGCCACCAGGGACCAGGGCCCGAAGCCCTCCAGACCCCAGGCGGTGGCGGGGAAGGTGAGGGAGAAGGCGACCACGCCGAGGGCGGCCAGGAGGGTGCCGGTGCGGCGGCTCGCCGCGGTCACCGGGGTGGCCGCGCCTGCCGGCCGGCTCTTGCCGCCGACCGCTATCCGGCTGGGGGTAGTAGCGCTACTCTGTGCTCTCATGCAAGAGCGTAGCAGTGTCGGTGAACTGGCGAAGCAGCTGCGGCGGGAACTGGACCGCTACTCTCCCGGTGGAAAGCTCCCGTCGAGCCGGTCCCTCGTCGAGCGGTTCCGGGTCAGTCCGGTGACCGTCTCGCGTGCCCTGGGGCAATTGGCCGCCGAGGGCCTGGTGGTGACCCGGCCGGGCGCCGGCGCCTTCCGCGCCGAACTGCGCGGCGCGAGCGCTCCCGCCGGTGACACCTCCTGGCAGGAGGTCGCCCTCAGCGCGGACGGCGCCGCCGATCTCGTACCGCGCTCCGTGGACGCCTCCGGAGTCACGGTCGCCCTTGCCGCCCCGCCGCCCGGGGTCGTCGAGTTCAACGGCGGCTATCTGCACCCGTCCCTGCAGCCCGAGCGGGCGATGGCGGCGGCGCTGTCCCGGGCGGGCCGTCGCCCCGGCGCCTGGGGGCGGCCGCCGATGGAGGGGCTGCCGGAGCTGCGCGAGTGGTTCGCGCGGAGCATCGGCGGCGGGATCACCGCCGCCGGCGTGCTCATCGCTGCCGGCGGCCAGTCCGCGCTGACCACCGCCCTGCGCGCGCTCGCCCCGCCCGGAGCGCCGGTGCTCGTCGAATCGCCCACGTATCCCGGGATGCTGGCGATCGCGCGGGCGGCGGGCCTGCGGCCGGTGCCGGTCCCGGTGGACGCGGACGGAGTACGGCCCGCGCTGCTCGCGGACGCGTTCCGGGCGACCGGCGCGCGGGTCTTCGTCTGTCAGCCGCTGTTCCAGAACCCCACGGGTGCCGTGCTCGCCCCCGACCGGCGCGGGGAGGTGCTGCGGATCGCCCGCGAGGCCGGTGCGTTCGTCGTCGAGGACGACTTCGTACGACGGCTCGTGCACGAGGACGCGGGGCCCCTGCCGAGCCCGCTGGCCGCCGACGACCCCGACGGAGTCGTCGTCCACGTCTGCTCGCTGACCAAGGCGACCTCGCCCAGCTTCCGGGTGAGCGCGCTGGCCGCCCACGGCCCGGTCCTGGAACGGCTGCGCGCCATCCAGGTCGTCGACACCTTCTTCGTCCCCCGCCCGCTCCAGGAGGCGGCGCTCGAACTCGTCGGCTCGCCCGCCTGGCCGCGTCATCTGCGGGCGATCTCCGGGGAGTTGAAGAACCGACGCGACGCCATGACGACGGCGCTGCGGCTGGAACTCCCCGAACTGTCCCTGCCGCACATCCCGGCGGGCGGCTACCACCTGTGGCTGCGGCTGCCCGACGGCACGGACGAATCCGCCCTGACGGCGGCGGCCCTGCGCGCCGGGGTCGCCATCACCCCAGGACGTCCGTACTTCAGTGCGGAATCGTCGGCGCCGCACGCCCGGTTGAGCTTTGCCGCGGTCGCGGGGACCGGGGAGATCGCGGAGGGGGTGCGGCGGTTGCGGGTGGCTTGTGATGAGTCGCTCCGCGGGGTGGGTCGTTGATCGTCTGCAGCGCCGTTGTGGCTGGTCGCTCCCCCACTCTCGGCTTCGCTCGAGCGGGGGGACCCTCATCGCGGCGGAGCGGCATGTCGACACAGCCCCGCGCCCCTGAAGGGCGCTGCCGAACCGTTGGCCGGGGAGGCACCGACGACGCCCCGTCCCGCCGAAAACCGGTCGACGTCTCCGTCCCGCCCTGCGAGCCTCCTGCCATGACCGACACCCCGAGCCTCCCCGAAGGCTACGAGATCTCCACCGACCCGGCCCGCATCGACGTCGAACGCGTCCACCACTGGCTGTCCACCGACGCCTACTGGGCAAAGGGCCGGCCGCGGGAGAAGCAGGAGCGGGCCGTAGCCGGGTCGCTGAACTTCGGGGTGTACGACATGGTTTCGGGGGAGCAGGTTGCCTATGCCCGGGTTATCACCGACCGGGCGTCCTTTGCCTGGTTGTGTGATGTCTACGTCGACCGGTCCGTGCGCGGCAAGAACATCGGTACGGCCATGGTGGGCGCCGTGCGCGATCATCTGGAGCCGTACGGGCTGCGGCGCATCGTGCTCGCCACCGCCGACGCGCACGGGGTCTACGCGAAGCTCGGATTCGAGCCGCTGGCCCAGCCGGACATCTGGATGGCCCTCGTTTTCGAGTGACTTGTCCGGCAGGTCCTGACCTTGAAGTAAGGTTTCGGGCACCGTCGGTGAACGCTCACCAACACCCCTTGACCTGCGCACTTTCCCGACACACCATCGCCGCATGCAACTTCGGGTCACTTTCGTCGCCGCCGCGCGCAGCTCTCCGCTGCTCGCCGAGCGCTTCGAGGACGACCGTCCGCTGGACCAGTCCGGCTGGGACGAGGTGCAGCGCGTCGCCCGCGATCTGGTGCCGCTCGCGGCGGCGGAGCTGCGCTACTGCTCGCCCACGCCGCGCAGCCGTGCCACCGGCGACGCCCTCGGCTATGCGCCGCTGGTCCAACTCGCCCTGCGGGACTGCGACATGGGCCGCTGGCGCGGGCTGACCCTCGGCGAGGCGATGGCCCGCGAGCCGGAGGCGGTGGACGCCTGGCTCGCCGACCCGCGGGCCACCCCGCACGGCGGCGAGTCGCTGATGGGCTTCATCGCCCGGGTCGGCAACTGGCTCGACACCCGGCCCGTCGAGGACGGCGGCCGGATCGTCGCCGTGGCCGAGCCGTCCGTCGTCCGCGCGGCCCTGGTGTATGCGCTGAAGGCGCCTCCGTCGACGTACTGGAACATCGACGTGCGCCCGCTGTCGACGACCACCGTGACGGGTCACGCCGGGCGCTGGAACCTGCGCTTCGACGGGGCTCCGGTTCAGCCCTCGCGGGCGTAGTCGGTGGTCAGGACGAGGTCCTTGGCGGGGCCGCCCACCCGCCACACGGACCGCCAGTGGTCCGCGTCCCGGACCGTGAACTCGCCGCGGTAGAGGTCCGCCGCGCAGGGGTGGTCGGCGACATGGTGCCCGGCGGTCAGGTCCAGGTGGTGGAAGGGGCGCCCGTCGGCGAAACGCACGTCCGCGGTGCCCGGTGAACCGCAGGGCAGGAAGCGCAGGGTGCGTTCGGCGGGGCGGGCGACGCCCTCCCAGGTGAACGTGCCGGACTCCTCGTGCAGCAGCCCGCCCTCGGGGAGTGGGCTGAAGAGTGTCGTGCCCTCGAAGCTGCCCTCGTCGCCGCTCGCGAGATCCCGCACAGTGCGCTCCACGCGCCAGCGTCCGGCGAGATGGGCCAGCACGTCGGCCACGGGCCAGAACTCGCCCATGCTCAGCCCCTCTTCCGCCGGGTCCGCAGGGGATCGGGCGAGCCGGTGGGTGTCTTGCGGTCGGCCTGGGCCCGGATCTCGTGGTGCGCGGCGTGGCTCGTGGCGCGGAAGGCCTCCTCGTACGCGGCGAGCGCCCCGCCCAGCCCGCCACCGGCGGTGCCACGGCGACGGATCCTCAGCGCCAGCCAGGTGAAGGCCGCCATCACGACGGCCAGACCGCCGGCCAGGACGAGGTAGGGCAGCAGCGCATCCATGGCGTCGACCTTACGCCCGCGCAGGTTCGCCCCATTGACGTGCTCACACCCCTTCCTTATCTTTCCGTTCGAATTACTGACCGCTGTCTGATATTTCGAACCATGTGAGCCCCCGCAACAATCCCCAGAGCCGCGGAGTATCCATGTCACGCACCACCCGCAACCGGCTGGGACTCGGCCTCGGAGCAAGCGCTTTCCTGCTGGCCGCCGGTCTCGTCCCGACCCCCGCCCATGCCGACGGCGTCACCGACTACTCGATCACCGTCGACCCCGCCACCAAGGGTGCGAAGATCGACGACACGATGTACGGCGTCTTCTTCGAGGACATCAACCGCGCCGCCGACGGCGGCCTGTACGCCGAGCTCGTGCAGAACCGGTCCTTCGAGTACTCCACCGACGACAACACGTCGTACACGCCCCTGACTGCCTGGACGGTCGACGGCACGGCGAAGGTCGTGGACGACGACGGCCGTCTGAACGCCCGTAACCGCAACTACCTCTCCCTGGGCGGGGGTTCGGCCGTCACGAACGCCGGCTACAACACCGGCATCCGGGTGGAGGACGGCAAGAAGTACGACTTCTCGGTGTGGGCACGCGCGGAGAGCGGCACGACGCTGACCGTGTCCCTGAAGGACGCCGGCGGCACGCTCGCGGCCGCCCGCCAGGTGGCCGTGAAGAAGAACGGCTGGGCGCAGTACAAGGCCACCTTCACCGCGACCCGAACCAGCTCGGACGGCCGCCTCACCGTCGCCTCATCCTCCGCGGCCGCGCTCGACATGGTCTCCCTCTTCCCGCGCGACACGTACAAGCATGAGCCGAACGGTCTGCGCAAGGACCTCGCCGAGAAGATCGCCGCCCTCCATCCGGGCTTCGTCCGCTTCCCCGGCGGCTGCCTGGTCAACACCGGCTCCATGCAGGACTACAGCGAGGCCTCCGGCTGGCAGCGCAAGCGCTCGTACCAGTGGAAGGACACCACAGGCCCCGTCGAGACGCGCGCCACCAACTCCAACTTCTGGGGCTACAACCAGAGTTACGGCCTCGGCTACTACGAGTACTTCCGCCTGGCCGAGGACATCGGCGCCATGCCGCTGCCCGTGGTCCCCGCCCTGGTGACCGGCTGCGGCCAGAACAAGGCCGTCGACGACGACGCGCTGCTGGGGCGGCACATCCAGGACACCCTCGACCTCATCGAGTTCGCCAACGGACCGGTGACCAGTCAGTGGGGCAGGAAGCGCGCGCAGATGGGCCACCCCAAGCCCTTCCACCTCACCCACATCGAGGTCGGCAACGAGGAGAACCTCCCGAACGAGTTCTTCGCCCGCTTCAAGCAGTTCCGCGCCGCCATCCAGGCGAAGTACCCGTCCATGCAGGTGATCTCCAACGCCGGCCCGGACGACTCCGGTTCGACCTTCGACACGGCCTGGAAGCTCAACAAGGACGCCAAGGTCGACATGGTCGACGAGCACTACTACAACAGCCCGCAGTGGTTCCTGCAGAACAACGACCGCTACGACTCCTACGACCGCAGCGGGCCCAAGGTCTTCCTGGGCGAGTACGCCTCCGGCGGCAACGCCTTCAAGAACGGGCTCGCCGAGGCCGCGTACATGACCGGTCTGGAGCGCAACGCGGACGTCGTCAAACTCGCCTCGTACGCCCCGCTGTTCGCGAACGAGGACTACGTCCAGTGGCGTCCGGACATGGTGTGGTTCAACAACCACGCCTCCTGGGGCTCGGCCGACTACGAGGTCCAGAAGCTGTTCATGAACAACGTCGGTGACCGGGTGGTTCCTTCGGCCGCCACGGGCACGCCGTCGCTGCTCGCCCCCATCAGCGGCGCCGTCGGCCTGTCGACATGGGCCACCAGTGCCGCCTACGACGATGTGAAGGTGACCGACGCCGACGGGAAGGCGCTGCTCACCGACGACTTCTCCGGTGACGCCTCGAAGTGGACGCACACCGGCGGCGGCAGCTGGAGCATCCAGGACGGACAGTACGTCCAGACGGACACCGCCGCCGAGAACACCATGGTGGCCGCCGGTGACCCCTCCTGGCACGACTACGACCTGCACGTGAAGGCCACCAAGAAGTCCGGCAAGGAGGGCTTCCTCGTCGCCTTCGGCGTCAAGGACACCGGCAACTACTACTGGTGGAACCTGGGCGGCTGGGCCAACACCCAGTCCGCCGTCGAGCAGGCCGTGGACGGCGGCAAGTCGACGCTGATCGCCAAGCCGGGGTCGGTCGAGACGGGCCGTACCTACGACATCGACGTCAAGGTGCGCGGCCGTCAGGTGATGCTGTACCTCGACGGGCAGGAGTGGGGCAGCTTCAAGGACGACAAGCCGGCCGAGCCGTTCCGCCAGGTCGTCACCAAGGACGCGAAGACCGGTGACCTGATCGTCAAGGTGGTCAACGCCCAGGCGTCGGCGGCACGTACGGCGATCGACCTCGGTGGCGCCAAGGTCGCGTCCAAGGCCCGGGTGACCACGCTCGCCGCCGCGCCCGACGCGGTGAACACCGAGACGTCCACGGCGGTCGCGCCCGTGACGTCCACCTTCCAGGGGGTCGCCGACAGGTTCTCCTACACCTTCCCGGCGAACTCGATCACCTTCCTGCGGATCAGGCAGAGGTAGCCGGGGTCTCCTGCGCGGGCTGCTGTCCGAGCGGCAGCAGCCCGCGTTCGGCGAAGACCTTCTTCGCCACGAAGGTGGCGTTGAGCGCCCTCGGCATGCCGCAGTACACCGCCGAGTGGGTCAGGGCCTCGACGATCTGCTCGGGGGTGAGGCCCACGTTCAGGGCCGCGTTGACGTGCACATCGAGCTGGGCCTCGCAGCCGCCGAGCGCGGTGAGCATGCCCAGCGTCACCAACTGGCGGTCGCGCGGGGCGAGTCCGGGGCGGTCGTAGATCTCGCCGAAGGCCCAGGCGACGACCTGGTGGCCGAGTTCGGGGTTGATGTCGGCGAGGGAGTCGACGACCCGCTGGCCGGCCTCGCCGTCGACCCTCTTCAGGACCTCCAGGCCGTGGGCGAAGCGGTCTTCACGCGTGGTGCTCTCGCTCATTTCGGGTCGTCCGTTCCCGGCTGCTCGGGCGATTCGCTCAGCAGCCGTTCGTAGTGGTCGATCTTGTCGTCCAGCGCACGGGCGTTGCGACGCAACGCGCGGATCCGGTCTGCCAGTTCGGCGCGGTGCTCACGCAGCATCGCCAGCCGCTCGGCGACCGAGATGTTCCCCCTGGCCCGCAGCTGGGCGAACCGCTGCATGTCGACGATCGGCATGCCGGTCTCGCGCAGCCGCAACAAGAACTCCAGCCAGGCCAGGTCGGCCGCGTCGTAGCGGCGCTGGTTGCCGGTGGTCCGGCCGACCCGCTCGATGAGGCCGGCCTTCTCGTAGTAGCGCAGGGTGTCGTGCGACAGGCCCGTGCGCTCGGCGACCTCGGCGATGGTCAGGGTCGGCTCCCGGTCCTGTGGGAGGGGGTGTCCGCTGGTCATGACAAGAAGGTAGAACCTGGAGCGCACTCCAGGTCAAGCCCTGACGGCGATCACTTCCCGCAAAGTCCTGAGCTGCACGAACACCCTGCTCGTCCGGCACGAGCTGCTTCCGGACCGGTGGCATCGCCTTCAATGCCGCACTCGCCGCCGCCTCGACCCCGCGGCACGCCTGGAGCGCCTACGGCCGGCATCGCGCCGACGAACCCGACGAGCGTATGCGGCACGCAAGGCTCGCTGAATTTCACCATCAAATAACTCGCCCGGAGCATTCTGTTTCCCGGCCGTTCACCGTTTCATAAATTCCCGCTCGTATTCGGAATTGGCTTCACCACTTTTCGTGGACGGCACAACCAAGCGGAAGCAAAGTCCGTCTAAGCCGTCGAATCGATAACCTGCGGGGAGTAACAAGGAATGGATCGCTCGACCCTGTCCACAGCCGTTTCGAGCGGTCATTTCTCACCGAAGAAGGCCGCGGCCCTGCTCGCGGCGGTCATCTCCGTCACGGTGTTCTGCGCCGCCGACGCCGTCGCCCGCAGCCATCCCTTCGGCCCCCGCACCCGCAATGTCAACGACCTCGGCAACCAGTACGTGCCCTTCCACGCGCACCTGTGGGACCTGCTGCACGGCAGGGCCGACGGCGGACCCTTCGTCAACTGGCAGTCCGGCTTCGGCTCCAGTTTCCTGCCCGACCTCGGCACCTACCTCAGCAGCCCGTTCGCCCTGCTCGTCGCCCTGTTCCCGCGGGACGAGATCGATCTCGCCGTCTACGTGATCACCGTGCTGAAGATCGCCTGCGCGGGGGCGGCCATGGCCTGGCTGCTGCTGAGTCTGCGCCCCGGCCGCTGGTGGGGTGCCGGGCTGCTGGGTGCCTCGTACGCCCTGTGCGGCTGGAGCGTGGCGGTCGGCGACTACAACCCGATGTGGCTCGACGGCCTTGTCGCCCTGCCGCTGCTGTGCCTGGTCGGCGAGTGGACCCTCCAGCGCAGGCGCCCGCTGTTCGGTGTGCTGATCGTGGCCCTCGCCTGGGTCGCCAACTTCTACACCGCCTACATGGCCACCCTCGGCGCCGGCCTGGTGCTGTTGCTCCGGCTGTGGCTCTCCGGCCTCTCCCGCCGGCAGCGACTCGCCGCGGCGGGCCGCGCCGCCGGCACCGTCGCCCTCGGAGTGGGTCTGGCCGCACCGCTGGTGACGGTCGTGTACTTCGGCACCAAGCACGCCTACCCGGGCCGGGTCGTGCAGTTCGAGCCCGTGGGCACCCAGGACCTGCTGGCCCGCGTGCTGCCCACCACGTACAGCTTCGGCAGCCCGGCCCTCTACTTGGGCATGACGGCACTGCTGCTCGCTCTCGCGCTGCCCTTCCACCGGGCGGTACCCGGGCGGGTGCGCTCCGGATGGACGCTGCTCGTCGCCGCCGTGACGCTGTCGCTGCAGTGGGGGCCGACCCACCTGGTCTGGCACGCCTTCGCCACCCCCCAGGGCAGCCCCTACCGCCAGGCCTTCGTCCTGTGTGCGCTGCTGGTGATCGCCGCGTGGCACGCCCTGTCGTACGGGCTCCCCGACCGGCGGGCGCTGGGGGCCGCGGGAGCGCTGCTCGCCCTGATCACCGCCGTTGCGAGCCGGAGTCACTTCGTGAAGCCGGTCGCGTGGCCGGTGCTGGTGCTCGCCGTGATCGGTGCGGTGGGCGGGCTGGTGCTGTTGCGCCGCGCCGACGGCCGGGGCCGTACCGCCCTGGCGGGACTGGCTCTGGTGCTGCTGTTCGGCGGGCAGTTCGGGGAGACGGCCGCCACCGCCGCCGTCGCCACCCGGGTCCGATTCGGCCACATGGACGACTACGCGCCCTGGGGAGCCCGGCAGGAGGCGCAGGCGCAGGCGATCGCACGGGCCGACGGCTGGCCGCGCTACCGCACCGACCCGGGCCGCGAGCAGACCGTCGCCAACGACCCGATGGCGGTCGGCGGCCAGGGCGCCCAGTACTACAGCAGCCTCACCTCCGACGTCCTCGGCCGCACCCTCACCGCCCTCGGCGGCGGCTGGACCTCGCGGGGCCGCAACCTGCAGAGCCTCGACAACCCCGTCACCGACGCGATCTTCTCCGTCGGAGCGCGGGTGCACTCACCGATCGACCCCCACCAGGCCTACCTGCCGCAGCTGGGCGGCCCGTTGTCGGTCTCCCGGCAGGACGCGCCGCCTCTGGTGACCGTACGGAGCACGCCCGACCGGGCGGCCTTCGGACCGTCGCCGTACCGCAACCAGGAGCTCCTGCTCGGCGCCCGCGTCTACACCGTGCCCCGGACCGCCGTCCACGACGACAACGGCAAGCCGCTGCGGGAGAAGGACTGGGTCGGTTACGGGACCGCCCTCACCCACCCGACGATCACGGCCGACTGCCCGGCCGGCAGCCAGGTCCACCTGTGGGCCCCGCGCTACTCCGGTACCGCGCGCCTCGCAGGTCACACCGTGCTCTTTCGTGCGCAGTACCCGCGCAACCGCGCCGCCATGGCGCCGCTCGGCCCGGCCCCCGCCTCCGGCCGGCTGCGCATCGAACTGACCCCCGACCGCCCCGGCCGCATCCCGCGGGGCGCGGTCGGCTGCCTGGACACCACCCGGCTGCACAAGGCCGTCGAACACCTCAAGGCCACCGGAGCCACACACGTCACCGTCTCCGACGCCACCGTCCGGGCCGAACTCCCCGCCGGCAGCAGGGGAATCGCGGTCGTCGCGGCTCCCCGCATCGCCGGCTGGCGGTGCGCCGCGGGCGACGGCGCCGCCGTACCGGCCAAGGAGTACCACGGCCTGATCGCCGTCCCTCTCGACGGCTCCTCGACCAGCGTCACCTGCACCCTCCATCCGCCCGGCCTGCGGCTCGGCACGGCCGTCGGGACCGCCTCGCTGCTGACCCTGATCCTGCTCGGCGCCGTCACCGCCGTACGCCGGCGGCGTTCCACACCGCCGGCCCCACCGACCACCCGCACCCGTCCGCGCGAAGCCATGACCGGCGTTCTCTGACCGCGTCCCCAGGGGAAAAACCATGCTCATATCGATCGTCGCGCCCTGCTACAACGAAGAAGACGTCATCGAGCGCTTCCACGACCAGGTCCAGAAGGTCGCGGAGGAGCTCCTTCCGCTCGGTCACGACATGGAGTTCGTGTACGTCGACGACGGCAGCCGCGACCGCACGCTCGCCGCGCTGGAGCGGCTGGCCGACCGTGACGCGCGCGTGCGCTATGTCTCCTTCAGCCGCAACTTCGGCAAGGAGGCGGCGCTGCTGGCCGGCCTGCGCCACGCCTCGGGAGACTCCGTGATCGTCATGGACGCGGACCTCCAGCATCCGCCGGAACTGATCAAACGCATGGTGGACCTGCGCAAGGAGGGCTACGACCAGGTCATCGCCAAGCGCACCAGGACCGGTGACCGGATGACCCGCACCGTCACCGCCCGCCTCTACTACCGGCTCATCAACCGGCTCGTCGACGTGGAACTCGTCGACGGCGTCGGCGACTTCCGGCTGATGTCGCGCCGGGTGGTGGACGCGGTCCTGGAGCTCACCGAGTACAACCGCTTCTCCAAGGGCCTGTTCGCCTGGGTGGGGTTCCCCAGCACCACCTTCGAGTACGAGAACGCCGCCCGCGAGGCCGGCCGCAGCTCCTGGAGCCTGCGCAGCCTGCTCAACTACGGCATCGACGGGCTGCTCTCCTTCAACAACAGGCCCCTGCGCCTCGCCCTCTACCTGGGCATGGGTCTGCTGCTGTGCGCCGGCCTGTACACCGCGTGGATCGTGGGCGCCGCGCTCGTCAACGGCGTGCAGACGCCCGGCTATGTCACGATCATCACCGCGGTCACCGGTGTCGCCGGAGTGCAGATGGTCATGCTCGGGGTCATCGGGGAGTACACCGGCCGCATCTACTACGAGGTCAAACGGCGCCCGCACTTCCTGGTGAAGGCGAGCAATGTGGACCGGGCGAAGGACCTCATTCCCTGATGCGTACCGCACTTGTTTCAAGGCAGATGATCACCTTCGCCGTGATCGGTGTCGTCAACACAGGCACGTATTACGCTGCCTACCTGCTGCTCCTCACCCGTCTCCCCTACCTCCTCGCCCATATCCTCGCGACCGCGCTCAGTCTGACCGGTTCGTTTTTCCTCAATGCGCGATTCACCTATCGGACCCGCCCCACCCTGCGGAAATTCCTGCTTTTTCCCCTGACGAACGCCGCGAATTTCCTCAGCACGACAGCCGGCGTCTACGTGCTCGTCGACCTCCTGCACTTCAGCAGCCGCTTCGCCCCGCTGCTCGCGTCCCTGGCGGCGATCCCGGTGACCTTCGTCGTCTCCCGGCGGATCATGCTCCCGAAGGCGGACCCTGCTCCGATTGCATAAACGTGCATCGTTACGTATAGTCATGCCATCCAGGAGGAGGATGACATGGCGGTACGTGCGGCAGTGGCCGGAGCGAGCGGGTACGCGGGCGGAGAGCTCCTGCGTCTGCTCCTGGCGCACCCCGAGGTCGAGATCGGGGCCCTGACCGGCAACTCCAACGCGGGCCAGCGGCTCGGCGCGCTGCAGCCGCATCTGCTGCCGCTGGCCGACCGGATACTCCAGGAAACCACCCCCGAGGTCCTCGCCGGGCACGACGTGGTGTTCCTCGCCCTGCCCCACGGCCAGTCCGCCGCCGTCGCCGAGCAGCTCGGCCCGGACGTGCTCGTCGTCGACATGGGCGCCGACTTCCGGCTCAAGGACGCGGCCGACTGGGAGAAGTTCTACGGCTCCGCGCACGCCGGGACCTGGCCCTACGGCCTCCCCGAACTGCCGGGTGGCCGCGCCGCGCTGGAGGGGTCCAGGCGCATTGCGGTACCCGGCTGCTACCCGACGGCCGCCACCCTGGCCCTCTTCCCGGCCTACGCCGCCGGACTCGCCGAGAACGAGGCCGTGATCGTCGCCGCCTCCGGCACCTCCGGCGCGGGCAAGGCGCCCAAGCCGCACCTGCTGGGCAGCGAGGTCATGGGCTCCATGTCGCCGTACGGCGTCGGCGGCGGCCACCGGCACACCCCCGAGATGATCCAGAACTTCAGTGCGGCGGCCGGGGAGCGGGTCTCCGTCTCCTTCACCCCGACCCTCGCGCCGATGCCCCGCGGCATCCTCGCCACCTGCAGCGCGAAGGCCAAGCCGGGCGTGACCGCCGAATCCGTGCGCGCCGCGTACGAGAAGGCCTTCGCCGACGAGCCCTTCGTCCACCTGCTGCCCGAGGGGCAGTGGCCCGCGACGGCGTCCGTCTACGGTTCCAACGCCGTTCAGGTGCAGGTCGCATACGACGAGGCGGCGGGCCGCATCATCGCGATCAGCGCCATCGACAACCTGACCAAGGGCACCGCGGGCGGTGCCGTCCAGAGCATGAACCTCGCCCTCGGACTCGACGAGTCCACGGGGCTTTCCACGATCGGAGTCGCACCGTGAGCGTCACGGCAGCCAAGGGATTCCAGGCTGCGGGCATCGCCGCCGGAATCAAGGAGAACGGCAACCCGGACCTGGCCCTCGTGGTCAACAACGGTCCGCGCCGCGCCGCCGCCGGTGTCTTCACCTCCAACCGTGTGAAGGCCGCGCCGGTGCTGTGGTCCGAGCAGGTCCTCAAGGGCGGCCAGGTCTCCGCCGTCGTCCTCAACTCCGGTGGAGCCAACGCCTGTACGGGCCCGAAGGGCTTCCAGGACACGCACGCCACCGCCGAGAAGGCCGCCGAGGTCCTCGGCCGGGGCGCCATCGAGGTCGCCGTCTGCTCCACCGGCCTGATCGGCGTGCTGCTGCCCATGGACAAGCTGCTCCCGGGTGTCGAGACGGCAGCCGAGGCCCTGAGTGAGCACGGCGGCGAGAAGGCCGCCATCGCCATCAAGACCACCGACACCGTCCACAAGACGTCCGTCGTCACCAAGGACGGCTGGACCGTGGGCGGTATGGCGAAGGGCGCGGGCATGCTCGCCCCGGGCCTCGCCACCATGCTGGTCGTCCTCACCACCGACGCCGCCCTCGACAGCGACGTACTGGACAGGGCGCTGCGGGCGGCGACGCGCACGACCTTCGACCGGGTGGACTCCGACGGCTGCATGTCGACCAATGACACGGTGCTGCTGCTCGCCTCGGGCTCGTCCGGCATCACCCCGGAATACGAGGAGTTCGCGGAAGCCGTACGGCAGGTCTGCGACGACCTCGGCCAGCAGCTCATCCGGGACGCCGAGGGCGCCAGCAAGGACATCAAGGTCGAGGTGATCAACGCGGCGAGCGAGGACGACGCCGTCGAGGTGGGCCGCTCCATCGCCCGCAACAACCTCCTCAAGTGCGCGATCCACGGCGAGGACCCCAACTGGGGCCGCGTGCTCTCCGCGATCGGCACGACGAAGGCCGCCTTCGAGCCGGACCAGTTGAACGTCGCCATCAACGGCGTCTGGGTCTGCAAGAACGGCGGCGTCGGCGAGGACCGCGAGAACGTCGACATGCGCTACCGCGAGGTGCACATCGTCGCCGACCTCGCCGCCGGGTCCGAGACCGCCACGATCTGGACCAACGACCTCACCGCCGACTACGTTCACGAGAACAGCGCCTACTCGTCATGAGCACTACGCGTAAGCACACCGCGCTCCCCAAGGCCCAGATCCTCATCGAGGCGCTGCCCTGGCTGGTCAAGCACAACGGCAAGACCGTCGTCATCAAGTTCGGCGGCAACGCCATGATCGACGAGGACCTGAAGGCCGCCTTCGCGCAGGACGTCGTCTTCCTGCACCACGCCGGCCTGAAGCCGGTCGTCGTGCACGGCGGCGGCCCGCAGATCAGCGCCGCCCTCGACCAGCACGGCATCGTCAGCGAGTTCAAGGCCGGCCTGCGCGTCACCACCGAGGAGGCCATGGACGTCGTACGCATGGTGCTCGCCGGGCAGGTCCAGCGCGAACTGGTCGGACTGCTCAACCAGCACGGCCCGCTCGCCGTCGGCCTCACCGGCGAGGACGCGCACACCATCACCGCCACCAAGCACCAGCCCGAGATCGACGGCGAGTTGGTCGACATCGGGCGGGTGGGCGAGATCACCGAGATCGACACGGGCGCGATCGAGGCACTCCTCGCCGACGGCCGCATCCCGGTCGTCTCGTCGATCGCCCGTAGCCAGGACGACGGACATGTCTACAACGTCAATGCTGATACGGCGGCTGCGGCACTCGCTGCTGCGCTGGGCGCCGAGACCCTCATGGTCCTCACGGACGTCGAGGGCCTTTACGAGGACTGGCCGAACAGCGACGAGGTGATCAGCCGCCTCACCGCTTCCCAACTGGAGAAGCTGCTGCCGGAGTTGAGCTCCGGCATGGTGCCGAAGATGGAGGGCTGTCTGCACGCCGTGCGAGGCGGCGTCACCACCGCCCGCGTCATCGACGGCCGGGTCCAGCACTCGATCCTGCTGGAGATCTTCACCGACGAGGGCATCGGCACGATGGTCGTGCCCGACGAGAATCCGCACGTACAGGGGGAGTCGTGAGCAACCAGGAACTGACCGCGCGGTGGCAGGGCGCGCTCATGAACAACTACGGCACTCCGCTGCTGCCCCTGGTGCGCGGCGAGGGCGCCAAGGTGTGGGACGCCGACGGCACGGAGTACGTCGACTTCGTCGGCGGCATCGCCGTCAACGCGCTCGGCCACGCCCACCCGGCGGTCGTCGAGGCCGTCAGCAGGCAGATCGGCTCCCTCGGCCACATCTCCAACTTCTTCATGTCCGAGCCCACCGTGACCCTTGCAGAACGGCTGCTGCAGCTGTTCGGGCGGGACGGCAGGGTGTTCTTCTGCAACTCGGGCGCCGAGGCCAACGAGGCGGCCTTCAAGATCGGCCGGCTGACCGGGCGTACCCACGTGGTGGCCACCGAGGGCGCCTTCCACGGCCGCACCATGGGCGCTCTCGCGATGACCGGCCAGCAGGGCAAGCGGGAGCCGTTCCTGCCGCTGCCGGGTGACGTCACTCATGTGCCGTTCGGCGACGCGCAGGCGCTCGCGGCCGCGGTCACCGAGGAGACCGCGCTGGTCATCCTGGAGCCGGTCCAGGGCGAGATCGGCGTCGTCGTGCCGCCCGCCGGCTACCTCAAGGCCGCCCGTGCGATCACCGCCGCGACCGGTGCGCTGCTGGTCCTCGACGAGGTACAGACCGGAATCGGCCGTACCGGCCACTGGTTCGAGTACCAGGCCCACGAGGGCGTCCTGCCGGACGTCGTCACGCTGGCGAAGGGCCTCGGCGGCGGACTGCCGCTCGGCGCGACCGTCGCCTTCGGCCGGGCCGCCGAGCTGCTGCAGCCCGGGCACCACGGCACGACCTTCGGCGGCAACCCGGTCGCCTGCGCCGCCGGGCTCGCCGTCCTGGACACGATCGCGAACGAGGGGTTGCTGGAGAACGTCAAGCAGCAGAGCGAGAAGCTGCGGGACGGAATCGAGTCACTGGGCCACCCGTTGATCGCCCATGTCCGGGGCGCGGGCCTCCTCCTGGGTATCGTGCTCACCGAGCCGCTCGCGCCCCAGGCGCGCCAGGCGGCTCAGGAGGCCGGATTCCTGGTGAACGCCCCCGCCCCCGACGTCGTACGGCTGATGCCGCCGCTGACTCTCGGCGACGACGAGGTGGACGCGTTCCTCCGGGCGCTCCCCGGCATCCTGGACCAGGCCAACGGGGACGGATCCGGAGAATGAGACGACGATGAGTCACGCGCAGGACGACGCACAGCACGCCGGGCCTGCCGTGCCGCAGACCCGCACCGCACGCCACCGCCGGATCGTGGACATCCTCAACCGGCAACCGGTGCGGTCCCAGAGCCAGTTGGCGAAGTTGTTGGCCGACGACGGCTTGAATGTCACGCAGGCGACGTTGAGCCGGGACCTGGACGAGCTCAACGCGGTGAAGATCCGCAACAACGACGGCGACCTGATCTATGCGGTGCCTAGCGAGGGGGGTTTCCGGACCCCCCGGGCGCCGCTGGGCGAGTCGGCGAAGGAAGAGCGGATGCGGCGGCTGTCGCAGGAGCTGCTGATCTCCGCAGAGGCGTCGGCGAATCTCGTTGTTCTGCGGACGCCTCCGGGGGCCGCGCAGTTCTTGGCCTCGGCGATCGACCAGGCCGAGTTGCATGACATTCTCGGGACGATTGCCGGTGACGACACGCTGATGCTGATCAGCCGGGATCCGACGGGTGGTCAGGCGCTGGCGGAGCACATGCTGCGGTTGGCTCAGAACGGGCACTGAAGGGGGGCTTGCGGTCGTTCGCCGACTGCGGGTTGTGGGGGTTGCTCGCGCAGTTCCCCGCGCCCCTTACGGGGCGCTGTGCTTACCCGAGGCGAGATGCGAGGCCCCCCGTGCATCTCACCTCGTCGCCCGCCGTGATCAGCAGCGCCTCCACGTCCGGCAGGGACTCCAGCCAGCGCAGGCCCTGGCTCGAGCCCATGGCGAAGGCCGCCGTGGCCCAGCAGTCCGCCCAGGTCAGCTTCGGGGCCACCACGGTCACCGCCACCAGGTCGGTCACCGCGGAGCGGCCCGTGCGCGGGTCGACGATGTGGGCGCCCCGCTCGGCGGTGCCGGAGGTGGCCACCGCCAGCTCGTCCGCGCCGGCCGCGGAGACGACCGCAGCGAGCCCGCCCGGACGCAGCGGGTCCGCCACCCCGACCCGCCAGGGCCGGTGCCGTTCGGGCATGCCGAGCAGCTGGACGTCCCCGCCGCCGTTCATGCTCACTCCGCTCACGCCGGGGGTGACCGCCAGCAGCCGGGCCGCGCGCTCGGCGGCCCAGCCCTTGACGATCCCGGTCGGATCCAGCCGCCCTTCGTAGCGCATGCTGAACCAGCCGTCGCTCACCCGCTCCGCCTCGGCGCCCAGTGCGAGCACCTCGGCGACCTCGGGATCGCACTGCTCCACGGTCAGCTCACCCCGCGCGAGCCGGGAGACCTGGCTGTCGTCGCGGTACGTGCTGAACACCTCGTTCACCCGGTGCAGCCCGGCGATCGCCTCCGCCAGCGCCGCCTGCACCGCACCGGGCTCCCCGCCGCGGACGTCGAAGGAGAAGACGGTCCCCATGACCTCCTCCGCATGACGCACCGCGGCGGGAGCTTCTGCCGACTCGGCCACCGACTCAGCCACCGGCCTGGTCCAGTGCCGACTGCAGCGACTGCATATAGCCGCTGCTCGTGTACGTGGCACCCGACACCGCGTCGATCTTCGCGCTGCCGGCCGCCACCGCCTCCTGGTTGAGCTTGGGGATGGCCATCGCGGTCTTCTGGTCGCTGAGCCCGCCCTTGGGCGCCTGCACCGCGTCGGCCTTGGTGATCTTGCCGTTGCTGACGGTGATCCGGACCTGGACCGGCCCGTACTGGGTCTGCGCGACACTGCCGGTCACGGTCTTGGCCTGGGTGCTCCCCGTGCCCGAGCCCTGGGAGTTCCCGGACGAGGAGCCCGCGCCGCTGCTCTGCGAGGAGCCGCTGCCCTGCGAAGAGCCCGCGCTCGCCTTCATCTTGTCGATGGCCGACTGCAGCGACTGCTTGTAGCCGTTGCTGGTGTACGTCGCCCCGGACACCGAGTCGATCTGCGCGCTCTGTGCGGTGACCGTCTCCTTGGTCAGCTTGGGTATGGAGAGGGCGGTCTTCTGGTCGCTGGTGCCGCCCTTGGGCGCCTGGATCGCCTCGGCCTTGGTGATCTTGCCGTTGCTGACGGTCAGCCGGACCTGGACGTTGCCGTACTGCGTCTGGGCCACGTTGCCGTCGACCGTGCCGGTCCCGGCCGCCGCGGAGCCGCCCTGGGGCGACTCCTGCGCGGCCGCGGTCTGCTGCGGGGCCGCACCGGCCGCCTGGGCGTTCGGGTCGGACGCCGGTTTCAGCGACAGCAGCAGTACGACGCCCGACACGGTGGCGGCGGTGGCCAGCACGACACGCCGGATGGGGTGACTCTTCTTCATCGCTTTCCTGAGCTCCTGAAGTCCCGTCGCTCACATCTCGAACGACTCGTGATGGATGCGGCGGGCGGGCACTCCCGCGCCGCGCAGTGCTTCGTACACGCCCTGCGCGAAGCCGGCCGGCCCGCACATGAAGACGTCGTGCTGTTCGATGTCCGGCAGCTTCTGGCGCAGCCGCTCCGCCGAGATGTCCGGGCGCTCCCCGTCGGGGCTGTTGACCGCGTACATCAGCCGGGCGCCGCGGTCGTCGGCGATGGCGGCGAGCTCGTCCCAAAGGGCCAGGTCCTGCGTGGTGTTGGCCCGGTACAGGAGCGTGATGTCGCCGGAGGCACCCGGCAGTGTCTCGAACAGCGCCCGCATCGGCGTGATGCCGACGCCGCCCGCGACCAGCAGCACCTTGCCGCGGCTGCGCCGCTGCGCGGTCATCGCGCCGTACGGGCCCTCGGCCCACACCTTGGTGCCGGGCGTCAGCTCGCGCAGCCGGGCGCTGTGGTCGCCGATCGCCTTGACGGTGATCCGCAGCATGTCGGGGCGGGGCGCCGCCGACAGCGAGTAGGGGTGGGAGGAGAACCGCATGCCCGGCGCGAGGAACCGCCACCGGAAGAACTGTCCGGCCTCCGCGCCCATCCGGTGCAGCTTCCGCCCGCCGATCAGCACCGACACGATGCCCGGGGTCTCCTCGATGACGGCCTCGACGCGCATGCGGTGCCGCAGGTTCAGGCGGATCGGCGTGAGGATGCGGTACCAGACGACCAGCGCGGTGACCGACCCGTACAGCACGTACCAGAAGGTCTTCGCGGTCGGCTCGACGGCGAAGTCGTTGCCGGTGGTGATCTGGTGCCAGAACGTCAGGAACACGGCCCCGTACGTCAGCAGATGGACGTGGTACCAGGTGTCGTACGGGATCCTGCGCCGCACCGGGCCGATCGACGTCAGCCCGATGAGTAGGAACAGACCGGTGCCGATGGCCGCCTTGCCCATGTCCGGCAGCTGGTTGATGGAGTCGATCGTCTGCTGGACGATGTCGCCGAGCGATTTGCCCGCCTGCAACGCATAGCCCCACATGATGAGGAAGACGTGCGCGAAGACCAGGCAGAGCGTGTAGCGGCCGCTCATCGCGTGCCAGCGCGCCACCCGGTCGGAGCCGACGCGCCGTTCGAGAGCGGGCACGCGGGCCATCTGCAGCACCACGAGAGCCATCAGGTAGCCGGCCAGCAGGCCGGTGATCCGGCCCGCGTTGAGGATCTTGCCGTTCTGGTCGGCGATGGACGGCGTGTTGTGCCACCACAGCCACATCACAGCGACCGCGCCCGCCCATACGGCGAGCAGCAGGACGGTCGCCGGGGAGCGGCGCGGGCGGATGCGGCGCATCGTCTGGCGGCGGGCGGCGCGGCCGCCTGCGAGCGTGGTGGTCACTGTTCCTCCGGGGCGGGGGGCAAGGGGGGTTGGCGTGGTCCCTTGGCCCAGAGATACGTGCCGCGACGCCGGTGTGTTCAGCCGCGTGCCGAGTCCAGTGCGGACTGGAGTGACTGGCGGTAACCATCACTTGTGTACGTGGCTCCCGAGACGGTGTCGATGCTCGCGCTCTGGGCCTGCAGTGCCTCGCTGCGGAGCCGGGGGAGGGCGTAGCTGTTGATCTCCTGGTCCTTCGGGTTGTCCGTCGGGTACTGCACGGCGGTCACGTCGGTGAGCTTGCCGCTCTTGACGGTGATCTTCACCTGGACCGGGCCCCAGCGGGTCTGGATCGTGTCTCCGGTGACCGACTTGGTGACGGTGGTGGTCGATCCTCCGGAGCCGCCGGACGTGCCCGAGCTCGAGCTGCTGGACGGCGCGGGAACGGCCAGGCCCACGTCCGGCGTCGAGTGCGGCTTCAGGGACAGCAGCAGCACCATCCCGGAGACCGTGGCGGCACTCGCCAGCACGATGCGGCGCAGCGGGCGGTTCTTCTTCAACGCGTGCACTTCTACTGCCTCACAGCTCGAACGACTCGTGGTGGATACGGCGGTCCGGCACACCGGCGGTGCGCAGCGCCTCGTACAGATCGCGGGCGAAGCCGTGCGGCCCGCAGATGTAGACGTCGTGGCCCGCGAGGTCGGGGAAGGACGCGCGCAGGGACTGGGCGGTGAGGCTGGGGCGCCGCCCGTCCGGCCCGTTGAGCGCATACAGCACCTTGGCTCCCCGCCACCGGGCGATGGCCTCCAACTCCCCGCCCAGGGCGAGGCCTTCGGCGGTGCGTGCCCGGTAGAGGAGCGTGACGTCGCCGGGCAGCGTCTCGAACAGCGCCCGCAGCGGTGTGATGCCGACGCCGCCCGCGATCAGCAGGGACTTCTGCGCGGTCTGCCGGTCCTGGGTCAGCGACCCGTACGGGCCCTCCGCCCACACCCGGGTGCCCGGCCGCAGCAGCGCGACGGCCGCGCTGTGGTCGCCGAGCGCCTTGACCGTGATCCGCATCAGGTCCTGGCGAGGCGTCGCCGACAGCGAGTACGGCGTCGACGTCCACCCCATGCCCTCGCCGAGGAACCGCCAGCGGAAGAACTGCCCTGCCCGCGCACCCAGTTCGTCCAGCCGCTCACCCCGTACGACGACGGAGTACACGCCCGGCGCCTCCTTGTGCACCGACTCCACCCGCAGCCGGTGCCGAAGGTTGAGCCGCAGCGGGACCAGGACCCGGAACCACAGCACCAGGGCCGCGACACCGAGGTACAGCACGTACCAGGCGGCCGTGGCCGCGGTGTGGCCGCTCAACTCGTTGCCCAGCGTCAGCTGGTGGAAGAAGGCCAGGAAGACGGCCACGTACGCGAGCAGGTGCACGTAGTACCAGAACTCGTGGCTGAGCCGACGGCGGGCCGCGCGGGCCGAGGTGATGCCGACCGTGAACAGGATGATCGTGCCGAAGGTGGCCTTGAGCATGTCCGGGTAGTCCAGGACCACGGTGACCGTCTCGTGCCAGAGCGAGGCACTGTCCTGGGCGGCGTACCCGAGGAGGATCAGCACGATGTGCGCGACCAGCAGGCACACCGTGTAACGCCCGGCCATCGCATGCCAGCGGGCCACCCGGTCCGAGCCGATCCGCCGCTCCAGCAGCGGCACCCGCGCCATCAGCCCGACCAGGACCGCGCACGCGTACCCGCACAGCAGCCCGGCGATACGCCCGGCCCCGGTCAGCCAGCCGGCCGTGCCGACCACCGACCCGGTGTCCGTCCACCACAGGGCGACCACGGCCGCCGCCCCTGCCCACAGCAGGGCGAGCACGGGGCCCGCGGGGGAGCGCCGCGCGGCCGGCGCCACGGCCGGTGCCGTCCGCTGCTCGTACACGGTGGTCATGTGTGCGTCCTTTCGCCTGTATCCGGACGCAACTGTGCCGCCGCAACCTCTCAGCACGCTCTGAACGGCCACCTTCTGAGCCCACTCAGAGGAAACTCAGAGCATCGCGGACGGCCCGCCGACCCGGCGAGGGGTGATCCTGGTAGGGCGATGAACACCACCCGCTCCGGCCGCCCGGCCCTCACCCGCCCCGACGGCACTCCGCTGCGCGTCCTGGTCGTCGACGACGACCCCGACCTGGCCGAGGTGCTCTCGGGTGCCCTGCGCTACGAGGGCTGGCAGGTCCGCTCGGCCGGCGACGGCGCCTCCGCGCTGGCCGAGGCGCGGGAGCTGATGCCGGACGCCGTCGTGCTGGACGTGATGCTGCCCGACACCGACGGCTTCGCCGTGCTGCGCTCCCTGCACACCGTGAAGCCCGACGTGTGCGTCCTCTTCCTCACCGCACGGGACGCAGTGGAGGACCGCATCGCGGGCATCACGGCGGGCGGCGACGACTACGTCACCAAACCCTTCAGCCTGGAGGAGGTCGTCGCCCGGGTACGCGGGCTGCTGCGCCGCGCCGGCATGGCCCGGCAGCTGGACGAGGGCCCGCGGCTGACCGTCGGCGACCTGGTCATGGACGAGGACTCCCGCGAGGTCACCCGGGCCGGCGAGCTGATCGAGCTGTCCCCGACCGAGTTCGAGCTGCTCCGCTTCCTGATGCGCAACCCGCGCCGCGTGCTCAGCAAGGCACAGATCCTCGACCGGGTCTGGTCCTACGACTTCGGCGGCCGCGCCCACGTCGTCGAGCTGTACATCTCCTATCTGCGCAAGAAGGTGGACGCGGGCCGCGAGCCGATGATCCACACCGTGCGGGGGGCCGGGTACGTGATCAAGCCGGTGGCGCCATGAGGGTGCAGTGGAGGCGTCTGCCCCGGCCGCGGACGCTCCGGGCCAGGCTCACCGTCGGCCTGGTGGTGCTGCTGGCCGTCAGCTGCGCGGCGGTGGGCCTCGCCGCCGTGATCGAACTGAACGGCTTCCTCACCAGCCGCCTGGACGAGCAACTCGGCCAGGTCGGCCCCAGGTTCGCTGCCAGCCTGGAACACGGGGGCAAGCTCCCCGACGACCACGACGGCGACGAACACGGCGACGACCGCAGACAGGCCGCCGGCACCTTCGGCGCCCGCCTGGTCGACGGCTCGGCCACCAACGCGGCGGTCATCCGGACCGGCGGAGTCGTCGACGTCCCGCTGACGGCCAGGGACACCGGGCAGCTCGCCGCGGTTCCGGTCGACGGCAGGGGCCACAGCGTCCGGCTCTCCACCCTGGACGGCTACCGGGTGACCGCGTCCAAGGGCATCGACGGCGACGTCCTGATCACCGGGCTGCCCCTGGAGCCCGTGGAGGCCACCGTCCACCGCCTCGAACTGGTCGCCGGGATCGTCTTCGGCGCCGCCCTCACCCTCACCGGCGTCGCGGGCGCCCTCTGGGTGCGCTGGTCGCTCAGGCCGCTGAGCCGGGTCGCCGCGACCGCCACCCGGGTCAGCGAACTCCCCCTCGCCAGCGGCGTAGTGGCCCTGCCGTCGCGCGCCCCCGAGTCCGACCCGCGCAGCGAGGTGGGCCGGGTCGCGGGCGCCTTCAACCGCATGCTCGGCCATGTCGAGGACGCCCTGACCAAACGGCATGCCAGTGAGGAGCGGCTGCGCAGCTTCGCGGCCGACGCCAGCCACGAACTGCGCACCCCCGTCGCCTCGGTCCGCGGCCACGCGGAACTGGCGCTCCTCCACCCCGGCCCGGTGCCGCCGGAGGTCACCCGCGCCCTGGAACGCATCGCCGCCGAGTCGGGCCGCATGGGCGCGATGGTGGACGACCTCCTGCTGCTCGCCCGCCTGGACGCGGGCCGCCCCCTCGAACGCCTCCCCGTCGACCTGACCCGCCTGGTCCTGGACGCCGTCACCGACGCCCGCGCCGTCGGCCCCGACCACCGCTGGACCCTGGAGCTCCCCGAGGAACCGGTCACGGTCACCGGCGACGAACACCGCCTGCACCAGGTACTGGCCAACCTGCTGGCCAATGCGCGTCTGCACACACCGGTCGGCACCAAGGTGACGGTGTCGCTGGAGACCGACGGACCCACGGCCGTCTTCAAGGTCCACGACGACGGCCCGGGCGTTCCCGAGGACATCCGGCCGGGCGTCTTCGAACGCTTCACCCGAGCCGAACACCGCCGCCGCAAGGACGCCCCCGGCGGGGGCGCGGGCCTGGGTCTGTCCATCGTGGCGGCGGTCGCGGAGGCGCACGGGGGGAGCGTGGGGCTGGAGAGCAGGCCGGGGTCGACCACGTTCACCGTGTGGCTCAGTACCGCGTGATCGCCGTACTCCCGCTCGTCGTCCCGATCGCGATGTGCGGCTCGCTCCAAGGCCGCACCCACGTCAGAATCCGCTGCATCGCATCACTTGGAACCGACACACAACCCGCCGTAGCCCCGCGCCCGTTGACATGCAGAAAAATGCCGGCGCCCCGCCCCCGTACGCGCTGGTGGTAGTTGAACCCGATGACGAGTGCATACGCGTACTGCGTCCCGTAGGACGCCAGGTGTTCCGACTCGGACGCCCGGCAGTCGGAGGGCCGCGGCTCGGTCCAACGGTTGTAGGAGCGGGAGGCGGTGTCCTCGCACCACCACGAACTCCGGTGCACGGGACGGTACTTGTAGAGCGTTCCGCCCGGCGCGGCCTTGATGCCGAAGGCGTACGGCAGGTCGTACAGCCCGGTCGGGGTCGTGTTCGTGTTCTGCTTCCGCGACGCCCCCTCCACGAGCCCCTTCGCCCCGAACCGCGCGGACACCGAACCGGCCTCCACCCACCGGCCGCCCCGCAGGTCCCACCAGGTGACCTTGCCGGTCGTCGAGCTCGCCTTCGGGGCCACGGCGGTGATCAGCTGCGTACCGCCGCCCGTGTCGGCCATCCGGGCGGGAAGAGGCGCACCGGAGGCCGACGCGGCCGGCACGGCACCGAGGACCAGGAGTGAGGCGGACACCAGAGCGCCGGCGGCGAGAGCTGATCGCATGGCTCAGACCGTAGACGGGGGCAGCGGCAACGGCAGCCCGGGTAGGCCATCCAGGCTCGTCGCGATGTGCTCCTTCTTGGTGAAGTACTCACTGAGCGAGGAGTCGTCCTCCCGCGCGAAGCGCTTGCCGTGCAGGTCGCGGTCCTCGTCGTAGCTCATGAAGGGTACGGCGTAACCGCACGAGTCGCGGACGAGTTCGGCCGTCACGACGATGACGGCCCGCAGGCCGTGCAGGGTCGGGTCGATGTCCGGGAAATGGGCGAGCAGTTCCTTGAAGCGCGGGTCGTCGCGGAAGACGGGCTCCCCGCGACCGTGCACCCGCACGATGGTCGGCGGGCCCTGGAAGGCGCACCACATCAGCGTGATACGCCCGTTCTCCCGCAGATGCGCGATCGTCTCCGCGTTGGATCCGGCGAAGTCCAGGTAGGCCACGGTGAGTTCGTCGATCACCGCGAAGGAACCCCTGAGGCCCTTGGGGGAGAGGTTGACCGTCCCGTCGCCGGAGAGGGGCGCGGTCGCGGTGAAGAAGAGGGGCTGCGCCTCGATGAACGTGCGCAGCCTGCCGTCTATGCGTTCATAAGTCTTTCCCACGCCTGAGGATTATGGACGCAAATCTTTCGCCTGTCTAAGGAATTACGAGCTCCACTTGTCGAGCTCCACTTGTCCAGCTCCATTTGCCGGCCCTGCCTGTCCCACTCCCTTGGCCGGCCTTCGATCGCCTGCCACCGGCCGTGGCCGCCCCGGCCGGCGCTCAATCGGGGCGGCCACAGTGCCTGTCACGCGACTTACTTGGTGAGCGTGCAGGCGGCCAGGGAGTCCAGGCCGGTCGGCTTGGCGGAGGTGCGGCCGATGGAGATCGCGATGCGGTCGATGGTCGACTTCCGCTTGTCGGCCAGCGGGCCGAGGATCGCGTTCTGCACGAAGTTCGGGCCGCCCTGGCCGACCGTGTCGACCAGCCGCTTGTTGGCCTCCTGGATCTGTGTCTGCAGCAGGGTGAGGTTCCGGGTGACCTCGGCCTGTGCGGAGGCGGGGATCGCCGGGAGCTTGGAGGCGACGTCCGGGCAGGTGATGGTGCCGGCGGCGGAGGCGCCTGCCGCCTGCCCGCCGGACGCGTTGGAGGCGCCCGGGGCCGCGGAGTTCGCGGCTGCGCCGGAGCCGGCCTTGCCCGCGTTGCCGTTGCCGGTGTTCGCGCCGGTGTTCGCGCCGCCGGCGTTCAGGGTGCACGGCGCCAGCGCGTCCAGGCCGGTCGGCTTGGCCGCCTTACGTCCGATGGCGGTGGCGATGCGGTTGATCGTGGCCACCCGCTTGTCCTTGAGGGGCCCCAGGATGGCGTTGTTCACGAAGTTCGGGCCGCCCTGGCCGACCGTGTCGACCAGCCGCTTGTTGGCCTCCTGGATCTGTGTCTGCAGCAGGGTGAGGTTCCGGGTGACCTCGGCCTGCGCGGAGGCGGGGATCGCCGGGAGCTTCGAGGCGACGTCCTGGCAGGTGATGGTGCCGGGGGACGCGGCCAGGGTCCGGGCGTTGTTCCCGCTGCTCTTGGACGGCGTCCCGGCGAGGGCGGAACCGGCGATCACCGCTCCGGACAGCGCCACCGCGGCAGCCCCGCCGATGATCGCGACGCGACGCTTGTTGTACTTCGGAAGAGCCCTGGACATGCGGATGCCTCACTTGGGTCAGGAGTGGGTTTACAAACGCGGCGCCGGCGTTCGGGGTGAAGTACGGGTAAGCGGTTTCGTTTGTTCAAGGTGCCTTCAGAACTTCTCCACACCCCGCCTGCCGTCCGGGTTCGATTGACGAATCATGCAGAGCGCTGCATACTCATGCATGTCAGTGAATGCGGTGTGAGGAGAACCCCGTGACCGAGCGCGTCGTACTCGCCTACTCAGGCGGTCTGGACACCTCCGTCGCCATCGGCTGGATCGCCGAGGAGACGGGCGCCGAGGTCATCGCCGTCGCGGTCGACGTCGGCCAGGGCGGCGAGGACCTGGACGTCATCCGCAAGCGCGCCCTCGCCTGCGGCGCCGTGGAGGCCGAAGTGGCCGACGCCAAGGACGAGTTCGCCGAGGAGTACTGCCTCCCGGCGATCAAGGCCAACGCCCTCTACATGGACCGCTATCCGCTGGTCTCCGCGCTCTCCCGGCCCACGATCGTCAAGCACCTCGTCGCCGCCGCCCGGAAGCACGGCGCCACCACGGTCGCCCACGGCTGCACCGGCAAGGGCAACGACCAGGTCCGCTTCGAGGCCGGCATCGTCGCCCTCGCCCCCGGCCTCAAGTGCATCGCCCCGGTCCGCGACTACGCGATGACCCGCGACAAGGCGATCGCGTTCTGCGAGGAGAAGCAGCTCCCGATCGCCACCACCAAGAAGTCCCCGTACTCCATCGACCAGAACGTCTTCGGACGCGCGGTCGAGACGGGCTTCCTGGAGGACATCTGGAACGCGCCGATCGAGGACATCTACGAGTACACCTCGAACCCGGCGACCCCGCGCGAGCCCGACGAGGTGGTCATCACCTTCGAGCAGGGCGTCCCGGTCGCCGTCGACGGCAGGCCCGTCACCGTCCTGCAGGCGATCCAGCAGCTCAACGAGCGCGCCGGCGCCCAGGGAATCGGCCGGATCGACATGGTCGAGGACCGCCTCGTCGGCATCAAGTCCCGCGAGGTGTACGAGGCCCCGGGCGCGATCGCCCTCATCACGGCCCACCAGGAGCTGGAGAACGTCACCGTCGAGCGCGAACTCGCCCGCTACAAGCGGCAGGTGGAGCAGCGCTGGGGCGAACTCGTCTACGACGGCCAGTGGTTCTCCCCGCTCAAGCGCGCCCTGGACGGATTCATCGACGAGGCCAGCCAGCACGTGAACGGCGACATCCGGATGACCCTGCACGGCGGCCGCGCGGTGGTCACCGGACGGCGCTCCGAGTCGTCGCTCTACGACTTCAACCTGGCCACGTACGACACGGGCGACACCTTCGACCAGGCCGCGGCCAAGGGCTTCATCGACATCTACAGCCTGTCGTCGAAGATCGCGGCCGAGCGGGACCTCGCGTGAGCGAGACTGTGCGCAATACCGACCCACCCTCCCTAGGAGCAACGCAAGTGAGCAGCAACAGCGGTGACGTACGGCTCTGGGGCGCCCGTTTCGCCGACGGTCCCGCCGAGGCCCTGGCGAAGCTGTCCGCCTCCGTCCACTTCGACTGGCGGCTGGCGCCCTACGACATCGCCGGTTCGCGAGCCCACGCGCGCGTGCTGCACAAGGCGGGCCTGCTCACGGACGACGAGCTGACCCGCATGATCGCCGGACTCGACCAGCTCGAGGCGGACGTGGCCGACGGCTCCTTCGTGGGCACGATCGCCGACGAGGACTGCCACACCGCGCTGGAGCGGGGCCTCCTGGAGCGCCTCGGCCCCGACCTCGGCGGCAAGCTCCGCGCGGGCCGCTCCCGCAACGACCAGGTGACCACCCTCTTCCGGATGTACCTGCGGGACCACGCCCGCATCATCGGCGGCCTGCTCGCCGACCTGCAGGACGCGCTGGTCGGCCTGGCGGAGGCCCACCCGGACGTGGCGATGCCCGGCCGCACTCACCTCCAGCACGCCCAGCCGGTCCTCTTCGCCCACCATGTCCTGGCCCACGTCCAGTCCCTGACCCGGGACGCGGAGCGTCTGCGGCAGTGGGACGAGCGCACGGCCGTGTCGCCGTACGGTTCCGGCGCCCTGGCGGGCTCCTCCCTCGGCCTCGACCCGGAGGCGGTGGCGAAGGACCTCGGCTTCGAGCACGGCAGCTCCGCGAACTCCATCGACGGCACGGCCTCCCGTGACTACGTCGCCGAGTTCGTCTTCATCACCGCGATGATCGGCGTGAACCTCTCCCGGATCGCCGAGGAGATCATCCTCTGGAACACGAAGGAGTTCTCCTTCGTGACCCTGCACGACGCCTTCTCCACGGGCTCGTCGATCATGCCGCAGAAGAAGAACCCGGACATCGCCGAGTTGGCGCGCGGCAAGTCCGGCCGCCTGATCGGCAACCTGACCGGCCTGATGGCGACCCTCAAGGCCCTGCCGCTCGCGTACAACCGCGACCTCCAGGAGGACAAGGAGCCGGTCTTCGACTCCTGCGACCAGCTCGAGCTCCTGCTCCCCGCCTTCACCGGCATGATGGCCACCCTCACCATCCACCGGGAGCGCATGGAGGAACTGGCCCCGGCCGGCTTCTCCCTCGCCACCGACATCGCCGAGTGGCTGGTCAAGAAGGGCGTCCCGTTCCGTGTGGCGCACGAGGTGGCCGGCGAGTGCGTGAAGGCCGCCGAGGCCGAGGGCAAGGAACTGGACGGCCTGACGGACGAGCAGTTCGCCAAGATCTCCGCCCATCTGACCCCCGAGGTGCGCACGGTCCTGAACGTGCCGGGCGCCCTGGCCTCCCGCAACGGCCGCGGCGGTACGGCGCCCAGCGCGGTCGCCGTCCAGCTCGCCGAGGTCAAGGCGGACGTCGCGGCACAGCACGCGTGGGCCACGGCCAAGCAGGCCTGACGGCCGCACCGCAGCACACAGCAGGGCCCGGACATCGCGTCCGGGCCCTTCGTGCTGCCCGGCCCGGTTGGTAACAGATGAGATTCGGCCACTGGCCGAAACCTTGACGCCGCTCTACTCGGAGGTAACCATTCCGGTTACCCGGTCGACAATGCCGAACACCGGTCGATCACAGCCGAGCATGAAAGGGACGTCATGCGCGCCCGAGGTACCAGACGAACAGCCCGCCTTCTCGCCGTCACCGCCGTAGCGGCCCTGTGCGCCTTCGGGCTCACCGCTCCCGCGGGCGCCGCCGACACTCCGCCGCCCGGCTCCAACGACTGGTCCTGCAAGCCGGACTCGGCCCATCCGCAGCCGGTGGTCCTGGTGAACGGCACCTTCAAGACCTCGTACGAGAACTGGCTGACCCTCTCGCCCGCGCTGGCGAACGCCGGTCACTGCGTCTTCTCCTTCGAGTACGGCGGCCTGGAGACCGCCCCGATCCCGGACTCGGCGGCCGAGCTGCGGGACTTCGTGAACGCCGTGCTCGGCGCGACCGGCGCCAGGAAGGTGGACATCGTCGGGCACAGCCAGGGCGGCATGATGCCCCGCTACTACGTGAAGTTCCTCGGCGGTGCGACCAAGGTCGACGACCTCGTCGGCATCGTGCCGTCCAACCACGGCACCACCAACCCGCTCGCCCTCGCGGCCGGCGCCACCGTCTGCCCGTCCTGCGTCGACCAGACCGCCGGCTCGGACTTCCTGCAGAAGCTCAACTCCGACCCGGAGGCCCCGGTGGGCCCCGACTACACGGCGATCGCCACCAAGTACGACGAGGTCGTGGTGCCGTACACCAGCGCCTTCCTCAAGGGCCCTGGCTCGTACGTGACCGACGTCCTCCTCCAGGACCGCTGCCCGCTCGACACCACCGAGCACGACCAGGCACCCAAGTCGCCCCTGGTCGAGCAGTGGGTGCTCAACGCCTTGGAGCGCACGGGGCCGGCCGACCCCGCCTTCGTGCCGCGCTGCGTCTGACGAGGGCGGGCTGAACGGCACGCGGCTGGGTAGATTGGTGCGAGATCCCCCTCCTGATGCGGGATCTCCTCCACCGATCGTGCAGGGAGCCACCATGCCCTTCAGCCGCCTGGCCCACGCGACCACGCCCACCGCGCACATCGGACTGGGTCTCGCCGCCGTCGGCCGTCCGGGCTACATCAATCTCGGCCGCGAGGACGACCTCCCGGCCGAGCGCACCGTCGACGCCCTGCGCCTGCGCACCCACGAACTCCTCGACGCCGCCTACGCCCAGGGCGTCCGCTACTTCGACGTGGCCCGCTCCTACGGCCGCTCCGAGGAGTTCCTTGCCGACTGGCTGAACGCCCGCCCGGATGTCGAGGGCATCGTCGTGGGCAGCAAGTGGGGCTACACCTACACCGCCGCCTGGTCGGCGGACGCCGAGACGCACGAGGTCAAGGACCACAGCCTGCAGACCTACGAGCGCCAGCGCGCCGAGAGCGCCGAACTGCTCGGCGACCGCCTCGACCTCTACCAGATCCACTCGGTGACCCCGGACAGCCCCGCCCTCACCGACAAGGAACTCCACGCCAAACTGGCGGAGGCGGCCGCCGAGGGCACCACCATCGGCTTCTCCACCAGCGGCCCGGCGCAGGCCGAGGCCATCCGCGCCGCCCTGGCCGTGACGGTCGACGGCGAGCCCCTCTTCCGTACCGTCCAGTCGACGTACAACGTCCTGGAGACCTCGGCCGCGCCTGCCCTCGCCGAGGCGCGCGACGCGGGGCTCACAGTGATCGTCAAGGAGGGCATGGCCAACGGTCGCCTCGCGGACCCGTATGCACCGGACGCCCTGAGGGCCGTAGCCGCAGAAACGTCTCTGGGCTGCGACGCGGTGGCTCTCGCCGTGATCCTGCGCCAGCCCTGGGCGGGAGTCGTGCTCTCCGGCGCGGCGACCGCCACCCAGCTCGCCTCCAACCTGCACGCGGCGGTCGTGGACCTGGACGAGGACCAACTGGCCCGCCTGGCCGAACTGGTGGAGAAGCCGCAGGCGTACTGGGAGCGGCGCGGGCAGCTGCCCTGGCACTGAAATCCGGCAGGAACCCTCGCCACCGTGAGACGCACACGCCCATGATGAGACATCAGCGTCTCACGTGCGCTACTCTCGTCTCATGGCCGTCGACCGTGACCACGTACTGCGCACCGCCGCAGCCCTGCTGACCCGCAAATCCACCGCGACCATGGACGAGGTCGCCAAGGCCGCCGGGATCAGCCGCGCCACGCTGCACCGCCACTTCGCGGGCCGTGATGCTCTGGTGCGGGCGCTCGAGGCGCTCGGCATCGCGGAGTGCGAGGCGGCGCTGGACGCCGCCCGGCTGGACGAGGGAACCGCGAGCGAGGCCGTGCGCAGGCTGGTGAGCGAGATTCAGCCCGCCGCCGGGCTGCTCGCCTTCCTGTACGGCGAGAGCCAGCTCTGGGAAGCCGGCCAGGACGCGGGCTGGCAGCAGTTGGACAGCCGCATGGGCGCGCTGTTCGTGCGGGGTCAGCAAGCGGGCGAGTTCCGTATCGATCTCACCCCTGTCTGGCTCACGGAGGCGCTCTACGGCCTGATCGCCTCGTGCGCCTGGGCCATGCACGACGGCCGCGTCGCCCCCAAGGACTTCACCCACATGGTCGCCGAGCTGCTGCTCGGCGGCGCGCTACGGAGAGAGGAACCATGACCAGCACCCTGCAGCCGGCGACCACGACCGAGGCGGTGAAGCGCCCTGGCCGCTGGCTCGCGCTCTCCGTCCTGGTACTCGCCGTGCTGCTGGTGGCCGTCGACGCGACCGTCCTCGGTCTCGCGACCCCCTACATCAGCAAGGACCTCAAGCCCTCCGGCACCCAGCTCCTGTGGATCGGAGACGTCTACTCCTTCGTCATCGCGGGCCTGCTGGTGTCGATGGGCAGCCTCGGCGACCGCATCGGCCGCAAGCGGATCCTGCTCGGCGGCGCCACGGCCTTCGGCGCGATATCGGTCCTCAACGCCTACGCGACGACACCCGAGTTGATGATCCTGGCCCGCGCCCTGCTCGGCGTCGCGGGCGCCACCCTCATGCCGGCCACCCTCGCCCTGATCCGCAACCTCTTCCACGACCCGCGCGAACGCAGTCTCGCCGTGGGCATCTGGGGCGCCACGGCCTCGGCGGGCACGGCCGTCGGCCCGATCGCGGGCGGCTTCCTGCTCGAACACTTCTGGTGGGGCTCGGTCTTCCTGATCAACCTGCCCGTGATGGCGGTCCTGGTCGTCGTCGGCATCCGCACGCTGCCCGAGTCCCGCAACCCGAACCCGGGCCCGTGGGACCTGACCAGCGTCGTCCTGTCCCTGGTCGGTGTGATCGGCATCGTCTACGCGGTCAAGGAGGCCGCAACCCACGGCTTCGAGTGGCCCACGCTCGCCGCGGGCGCACTGGGCGCGACGGCGCTGTACTGGTTCATCCGCCGCCAACTCACGCTCCCCACCCCGCTGCTGGACATGCGCCTGTTCCGCAACCGCGGCTTCAGCGCCGCGGTCCTGGCCGACCTGCTGACCATCCTCGGCCTGTCCGGCCTGGTCTTCTTCCTCTCCCAGTACCTGCAACTCGTCCAGGGCAGGCGCCCGTTCGAGGCGGGCCTGGCCGAACTGCCCGCGGCGGTGGGCGCGGTGGCGGCGGGCCTGATCGCGGGCCGCGCGGCGCGCCGCTTCTCGGTACGGGCCGTGGTCGCGGGCGGCCTGGCAGCGGTGGGCCTGGCGCTGGCGGTTCTGACGACACTGAGCGAGTCGACCGGCTACCCGGTCCTCGGCGCCGCCCTGCTGGTGGTCGGTGTGGGCGCCGGCTTCTCCTTCACTGTGACGGCGGACGTCATCCTCTCCGCCGTAGCGAAGGAACAGGCAGGCGCGGCCTCCGCAGTCTCGGAAACGGCGTACGAGCTCGGCGCGGCCCTCGGTATCGCGGTCCTGGGCTCGATCGTGACGGGCGTCTACCGGGGTTTCGCAGCCCCGGTCGGCACTCCGGCGGGCGCCCACGAGTCACTGGGCGGAGCGGTGGAGGCGGCAACGGGAATGCCGACGGACTCGGCGCAGGCGCTGCTTACCTCGGCCCGAGCGGCCTTCGTCGACGGCCTCGCCATCGCAGCGGGCGCAGGCGCAGCCGTACTTCTTGCCACGGCGACTGCGGCATGGTTCATGCTGCGAGGCCAGCGGTTGGATACCGCCGTTTAGGGGCGCGGGGCTGTATCGATTTGCGGCTCCGCCGCGTGCGCGCGACCAGCCACAGACAACCCGCACCCGACAACGAACCGTCAAGCAGCCTTCGCCTTGGTCGCATACATGTCCACATACTCCTGCCCGGACAGGCGCATGACCTCAGCCATCACGGAGTCGGTAACCGCCCGCAGCACATACCGATCCCGGTCCATCCCGTCGTAACGGGAAAACTCCATCGCCTCACCGAACCGAACAGTGACCCGCCCCGGACGGGGCATCCCCGCCCCGCCCGGCTGCAGCTTGTCCGTGCCGATCATCGCGAAGGGAACCACCGGCGCCCCCGTCATCAGCGTCAGCCGCGCGATGCCGGTACGCCCCCGGTACAGCCGCCCGTCGGGCGACCGCGTGCCCTCGGGGTAGATCCCGAAGACCTTGCCCTCCTCCAGCACGCGGCGCCCGGTCATCAGCGCGGCCACCCCGCCCCGGCCGCCGTCGCGGTCCACCGGGATCATGCCGACGCCGGTGAAGAACCAGGCCATCAGCCGGCCCTTGAGGCTCTTGCCGGTGACGTACTCGTCCTTGCCGATGAAGAACACCTGGCGGTCGCAGACCAGGGGAAGGATCATCGAGTCGATGAAGGTGAGGTGGTTGCCGGCCAGGATGACCGGACCGTCACCCGGGATGTGCTCCGCGCCCTCCACCTGTGGGCGGAACATCAGGCGCATGATCGGTCCGAGCACTGCCTTGATGAGCGCGAAGCGGGACAACGGGCCCTCCGGTGTCAAGGGATTCGGTATGAGTATGTGCAGGTGAGGACGATACTCGCGGTCCCCGGGGTCTTGCACATCGGGTTCACGGAGGTCTTACGCACTGTTGACGTGGGTTTACCTGCGGTGACGCGGCGTTGCCCGCCGGTAACAGCCCGGAACGATGTGACGGACGACTCGCCGCCGAACGGGCGAGCCGCGCGGGCCCGTTCACCGCTCGTCGGACGTCGTTCCCCGTAGGACCTCATACGACATCCCGAGTCACCCGCATGTTCCGGACAATGCCTCCCTCGCGTCATGTCCACGCCCCTACGATCGGCGCGCTGAGAGAACAGATCGAGCCGACGTCAGGGGAGGCGCTCATGGGAACGCAGGAGAACGAGCAGACAGGCGGCACCGGACGACGGGCCCTCCTCGGTGCGGCGGTACTCGGTGCGGGCGGAGCCGTGCTCGGCCTGTCCGGCACGGCGAGAGCGGCGGACGCCGGGTTCGCGCACGGCGGGCTGAAGAGCCTGCCCAAGCCGACGATCATCGGCCACCGCGGAGCCAGCGGCTACCGGCCCGAGCACACCTTCGGCTCGTACAACCTGGCCCTCGACCTGGGCGCCGACGTCGTCGAGGCCGGCGACCTGGTCCCCACCAGGGACGGCCATCTCGTCTGCCGCCACGAGCCGGAGATCGGCGGGACGACGAACGTCGCCGACCACCCCGAGTTCGCCGACCGCAAGACCACCAAGGTGCTCGACGGCGTCTCCACCACCGGCTGGTTCACCGAGGACTTCACCCTTGCGGAGCTGAAGACGCTGCGCGCGATCGAGCGGATTCCGGCCAATCGCCCGCACAACACGATCTACAACGGTCGCTGGGAGATCCCCACCTTCGAAGAGGTCCTGAAGTGGCAGGACGAGCAGACCCGCAAGCGCGGCAAGCAGGTCTGGATCTACCCCGAGACCAAGCACCCCACCTACTTCCGCAAGCTCGGCCTGGGCCTGGAGGAGCGGGTCGCCAAGCTGCTGCACAAGTACGGCAAGGACAGGCGGAACTCGCCGGTCATCCTGCAGTCCTTCGAGCCGAGCAGCATCCAGCGCCTGAACAAGCTGGTCGACAACCCGCTGGTGGTGCTCCTGTCCACCGCGAACAGCCGCCCCTGGGACTTCGTCGAGGCGGCCGACCCGCGCACCGTCGCCGACCTGATCACCCCGAAGGGTCTGAGGGAGATCGCCGGTTACGCCCAGGGCCTCGGCCCGACCCTCGACCTGATCATCACGAAGAAGGCGGACGGCAGCCTCGACAAGCCGACCACCCTCGTCTCCGACGCGCACAAGGTCGGCCTGATCCTGCATCCGTACACCATGCGCAACGAGAACCCGTTCCTGCCGGCGGAGTACCGCAAGGGCACGGCCGCGGACGCGTACGGCGACCCCTTCGGCGCCTTCAAGACCTACTTCGCCACCGGCATCGACGGCGTCTTCACGGACAACGCGGACACCGGCGTGCTGGCCCGCGAGGACTTCGTCAACGGCTGAGCCCCCGGCCCCGGTTGGGGTGAACAGTCGGCCGTCCGGGCAACTCGGCCCCGGGCGGCCGCGTCGAACCGCATATGACGCACGACCTGGTTGCCGCTCTGCGCCCGCTGCTCACCGCCGAGGCCTCCGCCGAGGCACATGCCTCCGGAGCCGAGCCGGGCGACCTGGAACAGGCGGTCTGGCTCCGCCTCCTGGAGCACCTCGAGGTGGACGGCCCGCCGCCGGACCCCGAGCGCTGGCTGCGCAGCGCCGTCCGTTCAGAGGTGCGCCGCACTCGCCGTACGACCCGACACGAACGGCCGTACGACATCGAGCCGGCCGACGACATCGACCGCGATCCCGAACAGCTGGCCCTCGCGGCCGCCCGCCGCCGGGCGCTGCGGGACGCCGTCCGCCGCCTGCCCGGCCGCTGCCCCAGCCTGATGGAGGCCCTGCTGTCCCCGAAGGACCTGACATACCGGGAAATCGCGGGGGAGTTGGGTATCTCACAGGGCAGTCTCGGCCCGGAACGTTCCAGATGCCTGGGATGTCTCCGTCGTTTGCTCTCGCCGGAGGTTGCGGCCCGCGAACCGCGGGGATAGGAGTGAGGGACAACGTGGCGATCAGGTGAGCGGGAGGCGTGCGCACATGGGCATGAGCGTGACCATCTCGGTGGCGACCGAGCAGGATGCAGAGCAGATCTTCAAGCTCCAGTACCTGTGCTTCCAGAGCGAGGCGGCGCTGTACGGCAACTACCGCATCGACCCGCTCGTCCAGAGCCTGGACTCGGTCCGCCAGGAGGTGGCCGCCGACTGCGTCTATGTGGCGCGGCTCGGCGAGGAGGTCGTCGGCTCGGTCCGCGGCCGTGTCACGGAGGACGGCTCCGCCTCCATCGGCAAGCTCTGCGTCCATCCCCGCCTGCAGGGCCACGGCATCGGCGCGCGGCTGCTGCGCGCGGCCGAGTCGGCGCTGGCGGAGGAGCGCGGCGCGAAGGTGTTCCGCCTGCACACCGGCCACCGCAGCGAGGGCAACCTGCGGTTGTACCGCCGGGTGGGCTACCAGGCCGTGGGCACCTCGCAGGGCAACGACGGCGTACCCATGATCGTGCTGGAGAAGCCGGCCGAGGCGTACGTGGCTACTGCGTGACGGTGCGGTTCCTGCGGAGCCAGTACAGCGCGGACAGCGGCAGCAGTACGGGGATGAAGACGTACCCCATGCCGTAGTCCGACCAGACCGTCGCGTCCGGGAAGGCCGACTTGTCGACCAGGGTCCACGTACCGACGATCAGCACACCCGCGAGTTCGGCGGCGCAGCACACCTGTGCCGCCCTGCGAGCCCTTTCGCCGCCGCGGACCAGCGAGTACGTGATGAAGCCGTAGACGACTCCCGCGACGGCGGACAGCGAGTAGGCGAGCGGCGCGCGGTCGAACTCGGTGGCGATCTGGTAGACGGACCGCGACACGGCGCCGACGACCATCACTCCGTAGAACCAGACCAGCAGCATCCCCGGCCCGCTGATCAGCCGCGTCCTCGTGGGCTTCTCCTGCACCGAGGTCACCTCAGCCTCCCCAGATGTCGTAGAGCCGCACTTCGAGAACGGCCAGGACGATACCGCCGGCGGCCACCGTCACCGAACCCCAACGGGTGCGCTCCGCCAAGGACATGAACCCCGCCGCCGGCACACACGCGAACGCGCCCAGCAGATACGCCACGAAGATCGTCGTGCCCTGCTCCGGCTTCTCGCCCCGCGCCAGCTGCACGATCCCGATCACCAGCTGCACCACGGCCAGCAGCGACACCACGGCCATGCCGATGAAGTGCCAGTCCTTCGTCGGCTGATCACGATAGGCCGCCCACCCGCACCAGGCGGCGAGCAGCAGCGCGGCGACACCGGTCACCAGCGTCAGGGCATCAAGCATGGAGCGACCTTATTACGGCCCAAAAGACCTGCCGCGCCCGGCCCGGCCCGGCCCGCTGCGCCGCCGGGCGATCATCGTGGCATTGGCCACAAGGCACGAGGCGCATGAGCCGCCCCCGGCCTCGTGGTCGAGGGCCTCTCGGCCCTGTCCGCACTGGTCACCGGTGGAGGAGCGGAGATCCCGGTCCGTGGCCGACGCCTGTCCACCGCCGTCCGCCATGTGGACAGGCGGTTCTTGGGCGTCCCGATACGTCTGCTTTACTGATCGCATGACCACGACGAGCTGCCGCACCCTTGCGACCGAGGCGACCATGACGCCCGGTGCTCGTTGTATGTGTCGAATGCGCGCCTTCTAGAGGGCCCCTGCACCACCCTTGAGCCTCGCGCCCCGAAGCGAGCTGCCGCGGCATGTCCGTACGCCTTCCGCCGTATGTGACCGAGCTGCCCGCGCATGACTTTCCCTTCCGTACCAGGGCACACCCACGCCCGCGTACTCGACAGTGACGGAAACCCAGTGATCACGACTTCAGGCCTGACCAAGGTCTACCGCTCACGCGGCCGTGAGGTCACCGCCCTGGACGGCGTCGACCTGCACGTCCGCGAAGGCGAGGTGTACGGCGTCATCGGCCAGTCCGGCGCCGGCAAGTCCTCCCTCATCCGCTGCGTCAACCTGCTGGAACGGCCCACCGCCGGGACGGTGACCGTCGCCGGGCAGGAGCTCACCGCCCTCGCGGGGCGCGGCCCCCGCGCCGGCAAGGAGCTCCGCGAGGCGCGCAGCCGTATCGGCATGGTCTTCCAGCACTTCAACCTGCTCTCCTCGCGCACGGTCCAGGACAACGTCGAGCTGCCGCTCGAGATCCTCGGCAAGTCCGGCAAGGAGCGCTCCCGCAAGGCACTCGAGCTGCTCGACCTGGTGGGGCTCGCGGACAAGGCGAAGGCCTACCCCGCCCAGCTCTCCGGCGGCCAGAAGCAGCGCGTCGGCATCGCCCGCGCCCTGGCCGGCGACCCCAAGGTGCTGCTGTCCGACGAGGCGACCAGCGCCCTCGATCCGGAGACCACCCGCTCGATCCTCCAGCTGCTGCGCGACCTGAACCGGCAGCTGGGCCTGACCGTCCTGCTCATCACCCACGAGATGGACGTCGTGAAGTCGATCTGCGACTCGGCGGCACTCATGGAGAGGGGCCGCATCGTCGAGTCCGGGACGGTGAGCGAACTGCTCGCGACCCCCGGCTCCGAGCTGGCCTCCGCCCTCTTCCCGGTGGGCGGCGAGACCACCGACGCCGACCGCACCGTCGTCGACGTCACCTTCCAGGGCGAGGCCGCCACCCAGCCCGTCATCTCGCAGCTCTCGCGCACCTACAACATCGACATCTCGATCCTGGGCGCCGCCATCGACACCGTCGGCGGACTCCAGGTCGGCCGGATGCGCATCGAACTGCCCGGCCGCTACGAGGACAACGTCGTACCGATCGGCTTCCTGCGCGAACAGGGCCTGCAGATCGACGTGTTGGGCCAGGAGCCCGTACTGCTGACGGAAGGTGCCCAGCTGTGACCTGGTCCGAGATGCAGCCCCTGCTGTCCCAGGCGTGTTGGGACACCCTCTACATGGTCGGCTGGTCCACGCTGATCGCCGTCGTCGGCGGGCTCCCGCTCGGCATCCTGCTCGTCCTCACGGACCGGGGCGGACTGCTGCAGAACGTCCTCGCCAACAAGGTCATCGGGCAGATCGTGAACGTCGCCCGCTCGATGCCGTTCATCATCCTGATGGTCGCCCTGATGACCTTCACCCGCTGGATCACCGGCACGACCATCGGCCGCGAGGCCGCCATCGTGCCGCTCGCCATCGGGGCGATCCCGTTCTTCGCGCGCCTCGTTGAGACGGCTGTCCGCGAAGTGGACGGCGGGCTCGTCGAGGCGGTGCAGTCGATGGGCGGCAACACCTGGACCGTCGTCCGCAAGGTTCTCGTCCCCGAGTCGCTGCCCTCGCTGATCTCCAGCGCCACCACCACGATCGTCGCCCTCATCGGCTACTCCGCGATGGCCGGCACGGTCGGCGCCGGTGGCCTGGGCGACATCGCCATCCGCTACGGCTACCAGCGCTTCGAGACCGAACTCATGTGGATCACCGTGGCGATCCTCGCCGTCGTCATCTCGGTCATCCAGTTCGCCGGCGACTACGCGGCCCGCTCCCTGCACCGGCGCGGCGGCCGCTCCGGTGCGGCGCCCAGGCTTCGCCTGCTCAAGCCCGAGGAGCCCGCGACCCCCGACGTCGGCAAGGTCGCGTAACCCCCTCACAGACTCCCCGCACCGCCCACCCGTCGCCCGACCACCGCCCCTCAACGACGGCGCTTCGCGCCGACACCCCTCGATCCGCGGGGTCGCTACACCCTCAGGAAAGGCACTTTTCGTGCGTAACACCGCAAAGCTCACCACCGCCGTCCTCGCCGCCGGAGCCCTCACCTTCGGGCTCTCCGCCTGCGGCTCGGGCACGGAGTCCGCATCGAGCTCCTCCGACTACAGCGGACCGCTGGTCGTCGCCGCGAGCCCGACCCCGCACGCCGAGATCCTCGACTTCGTCAAGAAGAACCTGGCGAAGAAGGCCGGACTCGACCTGGAGGTCAAGGAGTTCCAGGACTACATCGTCCCGAACACCGCGACCGAGGACGGCTCGGTGGACGCCAACTACTTCCAGAACCAGCCGTACCTCGACGACTTCAACAAGAAGCGCGGCACCCACATCGTGCCCGTCGTCACCGTGCACCTGGAGCCGCTCGGCCTCTACTCCCACAAGGTCAAGAAGGCCGACGCGCTGAAGAGCGGCGCCACGATCGCCGTCCCGAACGACGCCGTGAACGAGGCGCGCGCCCTCAAGCTGCTCGCCGCCAACGGCCTCATCACGCTCAAGGACGGCGCGGGCAGCGAAGCAACCCCGCAGGACATCGCCAAGAACCCGAAAAACCTCAAGTTCAAGGAGGTCGAGGCGGCCCAGACCGCGCGCTCCCTGGACGACGTGGACGCCGCGGTCGTCAACGGCAACTACGCCATCTCCGCAGGCATCAAGCCCGCCAAGGAGTCCCTCGTCCTGGAGTCCGCGAAGAACAGCCCCTACGGCAACTTCCTCGCGGTGAAGAAGGGCAACGAGAAGGACCCGCGGGTGAAGAAGCTCGCCAAGCTGCTCACCTCCCCCGAGGTGAAGAAGTTCATCGAGGGCAAGTACCAGGGCTCGGTCATCCCGTCCTTCTGAACCTTCTCCTGACGGCACGTATACGGCGTATCGCCACGCACGGGGTCCACTTGCTCACCGCGAGTGGACCCCGTGGTGCAGTTCCGTGCCCACATGCTGCATGCTGGGCAGTTCAGCAGGCTCTGAAGGTTTTCCGAAGGTTACGGAGTGGCGCATGACTAGCACCTTCCCCAACATCTCCATCAGCACGGAGCGGTTGGTGCTGCGTCCCTTCGACGAGGACGACGTGAGCGCGCTGGCCGAGATGATGAACGACGAGCAGATCACCGCCTGGACCTCCGTGCCGCAGCCCTACACCGAGGCCGACGCCCGCAACTGGACCGTCCACATCGCCCCTGCCGAACGCGCCGAGGGCCGCGGCATCGTCTTCGCCGTCACGGAGTTCCTCACCCAGCGCCTCGTCGGCATCGTGCACCTGCAGAACACGAACTGGCGGGTCCGCTCCAGTGAGATCGCCTACGTCATCGCCCCCTGGGCCCGCGGTGAGGGCTACGCCTCCGAGGCGGCCCTCGCCACCGCCCAGTGGCTCTTCCACGACCAGAAGTTCGAACGCCTCGAACTGCGCACCGCTGCCGACAACACCGCCTCCCAGCAGGTGGCCCAGAAGATCGGCTGTATCAGCGAGGGCGTCCTGCGCAACGCCTGGATAGCCCGCACCCGGGGCGGGGACGGGGAATGGACGGACGTCCGCACCGACGTCATCGTCTGGAGCCTGCTGCCGGAGGACCTGGCCGGGGTCAGCGAACAACTGGCCGACACCGGCGGTTTCACGACCTTCACCGACTGGAACTGAACCTTGGGGGCTCGAGGGCCCACACCTGACACCAGGTACCCTCACAGCCCGACCTGCGCAAAACCCCTGGAGACCGACGACGATGGCCGACCGAGTCACGGTGATCGGCTGGGACGGCTCGCCCCTGACCGCCGCGGCCCGCTCCGCCCTGGGCGCCGCCACGCTGGTGGCAGGTGCCGCCCACCACCTGGCGCTCCCCGAAGTGCCGCGCGCCGCCGAGCGCATCCGGCTGGGCAGCGTCGCCCTCGCCGCTCGCCGTATCGCCGGCCACCGCGGTACCGCCGTGGTGCTGGCCGACGGCGACCCCGGGTTCTTCGGCGTCGTACGAACCCTGCGCGCACCCGAGTTCGGCCTCGAGGTCGAGGTCGTCCCCGCCGTCTCCTCCGTGGCCGCGGCCTTCGCCCGCGCCGGGATGCCCTGGGACGACGCCCAAGTGGTCGTCGCACACCGCCGCACCCTGCGACGCGCAGTGAATGTGTGCCGCGCCCACACCAAAGTCGCCGTCCTCACCTCACCCGGCGCAGGCCCCGCCGAACTCGGCCTCCTCCTCGAAGGCGTCCACCGCACCTTCGTCATCTGCGAGGAACTCGGCACCGAACGCGAACAGGTCACCGTCGTCACCTCCGACAAGGCCCCCGACCACACCTGGCGCGACCCGAACGTCGTCATCGTCATCGGCGGACCCACCGCGCCGGGCGTCTCCGGCGAGGGCGGCGGCTGGCTCGCCGGCCGCGACCCGGGAGCCGGACCGCGCGGCTGGACACAGCCGGGCGAGGCCTACGACGGGCCGCTCGGCGAGGGCGAGACGGATCTGCTCCGGGCCGCCCAACTCGCCCGGCTGGGACCGCGCGTCGGGGACCTCGTCTGGGACATCGGCTGCGGCAGCGGTGCCTTCGCCACCGAAGCCGCACGCGCCGGAGCCGCCGTCATCGCCGTGGACCGCAAGCTGGAGGCCTGCGCCCGCACCGACGCCGCCGCCCGGCACTTCGGCGTCCAGCTGCAGATCGTGCAGGGCACGGCCCCGCACGTCCTGGAGAACCTCCCCGAGCCCGACGTCGTGCGCGTCGGCGGCGGGGGAGCGGCCGTGGTCTCCGCCGTCGCCGACCGCCGCCCGCAGCGCATCGTCACCCACGCCGCCACCCGCGACGCGGCCGAACTCGTCGGCCGGGACCTGACGGAGCACGGATACCAGGTCGAGTGCGCCCTGATCCAGTCCGTCGAACTCGACACCAGGGCCTGGACGGAGACGGAGCGGAGCGTTGCGTTCCTGCTCAGCGGAGTGCTGCCGGGGCGCGCATCGTGACCCTGGCGCCGTCCCAGTGATCCTGGTTTCTGCCGTCCCGGTGATCCTGTAGTCGTACCGCTCGCGGTAGGCTGGCCGACTGTTGTACCGCACCAGGCGGCCCGGAACTTCGTTCGTCAATGTCCGGAAAACACACCCCTTTTGGGGTGGGTGCGGTACGGCAGAACCGGAGGACGCGCAACGTGGCGCAGTCCACAGCGGGTCGTCACGGATCAACCTGTCGTGACGGAGGAACGGCCGGGACAATGCCACTGAATGGCTTTGTCGCCTTTTAAGGGCGGGTCGTTCGTGCCGCTGGGCAGGCACGCTCGTTCTTCACTGCGGGGGCGGTCGGTGCGCCGCTCCCGGTGGGCTGGACGTGGAAGCACTAACCGATGGGCGAGGGGTACGCATGACCGACACCGGCCAGGTCCCGGGCGAGGGACTGCCGGAGAGCGCAGGCATGGTGGAACAGCCGGGCGTCCACGCGCACGGTGCGTACACCTACCTCTCCGAGACCACCGCCGAGGACGAAGACCTGTTGCTGCTGCCGGGTGCGCAGAGCCCGTGGGGCAACGAGGTCGCCCCGCCCGCGCCCGAGCCGGTCGTCGAGGCCGTCCACGAGCCGGGCCCGCACGAGACGGCGGGCCGCGACAGCGGCTCGGTCGACCTCGGCGGCGTCCGCCTCCCCAACCCGACACCCGCGTCGTCCCCGGTGACCCCGCGCCGCCCGCTGCACCTCGGCCCGCCGATCCCCGACGCGTCGGCAAGCCCGGTCCGCTCCCTCGCCGACCGCGGCCCCGCGGGTGCACCGGTACGCCAGGCCGGCACGCCGACCGCCGGCCCCGAGTACTTCGACGCCCCCCAACTGCGCGAGATGCCCCCGCAGGGCGCGGCCCCTTGGGGCCCCCAGGCGCAGGCCGCGGTGCAGGCAGGGGTACCGGTGAACACCGGGGCACCCGCTGCGGAAACGGTTGTTCCGGCGGCCGAGCCGAGCGCCGAGCCGGTGGCCGCGGCCCAGGCCGTCATGGCCCCCATGGCCACGGAGACCGCTCCGGTGGCGCAGAACGGTGACATCGGCGTGGCCTACGGCCCGGAGGGCGGGCACGTTCCGGTGGGGGTGTCCGCTACGGAGGGCGGGCAGGCCGCCGGGGCCGCTGCGGGTGCCGGTGGACCTGTTGCCGGGGACGGACACGTCGCTCCCGGCGGGTTCCCCGCCGCGGGGGGTGGGCACGGGGCTCCGGGTGAGTTCGCCGCGGACGGCGCGCAGGCGGCTCCGGTGGGGGCTGCCGTGGACGGCGGGCACCTTGCTCCGGCGGGAGCCACTCAAGACGTGGAGCAGGGCGCGGTTCCCCCGGTTGCTCCGGACGCCGAGCAGGACGAACTGGTCGGTTCGGCGCCCGAGGCCGCGCAGACGCCCGGCGCCGCAGTCGCCCCCGAAGGCGGGCAGCCCGATGCTGCCGTGCCCGGTGTGGAGGCCGTACCCGCTCCTGGGCCCGCACCTGAGGCCGTATCGGCTCCCGCAGCGGCGCCTGCGCCGGAGGCCGGCCAGGTTCCGGAGGCAGCCCACGCTCCGGAAGGAACGCCGACGGTTGAGGGCGCACCGGTCGCCGAGGGCCTTACGCCTGCCGCTGGGCCGCTCGCCGAGGAGCCCGCGTCAGAGGGCGCGCCGATCGCCGAGCCCGTTATGTCACCGAGCGCCGAGGCCGTTACGCCAGAGGGCGCACCGATCACCGAGGTGGCTGCGCCCGGGAGCGGGCAGCCCGCCGCGGCTGTGGCGCCCGAAGCACCGCAGGTCACAGAGGCGGTGGCACCCGAGAGCGAGCAGTCGCCCGAGATGGTCGCGGCAGCGGCCGGACAGTTCGCCGAGGCAGTCGCCCACGAGACGGGGCAGTTCCCCGAGGCGGTCGCCGACCAGGCCGGGCAGTTCCCCGAGACGATCGAACCGGGAGCTGCGCAGCTCCCCGAGGCGGCCGCACACACCACCGAACAGGCACCTGAAGCAATCGCCCCCGAGGCCGCACAGGCACCCGCGACCGTGGCGCCGGATGCGGGCCAGGCTGCCCACGCCGCCGACCTGGCTGCGCCCCAGCCCGTCGTCCTTGAACCCGCCCAGGCTGTCGCTGTCGAACCAGCGCAAGCCGCCGAGGCGCCCGCCCCCGGGACCGCGGAGGCTGTCGTAGCCGCCCCCTTCCCGGCAGCCCCGGACCCGGCGCAGCCCGTGGCACCGGCCGGAGACGCAACCGCCGCCCCCGAGCCCTCACCTCACCTCGTGGCAGCAGAGCACGCTCTCCAGGACCAGAGCGGTCGGCCCGTCCAGACCGCCCCGGACGCACCGACGCCCGCGCCGGAGGCGGAAGTGCAGCCCGAGGCCGCTGCCGTCGCCGACCCGGCCGCCCCCGCCGTGTCCCCGGTGCCCACCGCCCCGGCCACCGACCAAACGGCCGAGGCGGGTTCCCCGACGGACCAGGCGCACCCCGCAGCGCCCCTGGCCCCCGAGCCGGCCGTGGTCTCCGCCGAGGCCCTGCCCGGACTCCCGACCGACGAGGCTGCGGACCCGGGCCGTCCCGGCCCCGGCACGGAGACGCCCCAGCCACTCGCCGCGGAGCCCGCGGACCCGCAACCGGACGCGTCCGTCGGCCAGTTCATCCTCGTCGAGGGCTCCGTGCCGACCACCCCGCACCTCGCCCCGACCCCGCCGCACGCACTCACCCTCCCCCCGGAGGAGGAGCAGGCGCCGGAGCCGATCGTCAAGGTCCCCGCCCCGCGGGAGGCCGACCCCGACCTCGTACAGCACGCGGAGGACCTGGACACCAGGGCCGCCGACCAGGAAGAAGAGAGCACGGCCGCCGTGGAAGAAGTACGACAGTCCACCGGCCCGGCGGCGCCCGCCTACGACGACGCCGAGCGCGAGGCCGTGATGAAGGTCATGCGCGAGCGCCGCGACATCCGCAACGGCTTCCGCAGCGACCCCATCCCGCACGAGGTGCTGCTCCGCGTCCTGGAGGCCGCGCACACGGCCCCGTCCGTCGGCCATTCGCAGCCCTGGGACTTCGTCGTCATCCGCTCCGCCGACACCCGCCGCAGCATGCACGAACTGGCCATGCGCCAGCGCGACGCCTACGCGAAGTCGCTGCCCAAGGGCCGGGCGAAGCAGTTCAAGGAACTGAAGATCGAGGCCATCCTCGACACCCCGGTGAACATCGTCGTCACCGCCGACCCGACCCGCGGCGGCCGCCACACCCTGGGCCGTCACACGCAGCCGCAGATGGCGCCGTACTCCGCCGCGCTCGCTGTCGAGAACCTCTGGCTCGCCGCCCGCGCCGAGGGCCTCGGCGTCGGCTGGGTCAGTTTCTTCGACGAGCGAGAGATGGTCCGCGCCCTCGGCCTGCCCGAGCACCTGGAGGTCATCGCCTACCTGTGCGTCGGGTACGTCGACGAGTTCCCGGACGAGCCCGAGCTGATGCAGGCCGGATGGTCCAAGCGCCGCCCGCTGTCCTGGGTCGTGCACGAGGAGACGTACGGCCGCCGCGCCCTGCCCGGCGAGGAGCCGCACGACCTGCTCGCCGAGACCGTCGCCCAGATCCGCCCGCTGGACGCCAAGGCGCTCGGCGAGGCCTGGGAGCGGCAGAAGCGGATGACCAAGCCGGCCGGTGCGCTCGGCATGCTGGAGATCATCTCCGCGCAGCTCTCCGGGCTTTCGCGCCAGTGCCCACCGCCGATCCCGGAGCCCGCGGCCGTCGCGATCTTCGCGGGCGACCACGGCGTGCACGCGCAGGGGGTCACCCCCTGGCCGCAGGAGGTCACCGCCCAGATGGTGGCCAACTTCCTCGGCGGGGGAGCGGTCTGCAACGCCTTCGCCGGACAGGTCGGTGCCGAGGTGTGTGTGGTGGATGTCGGTGTGGCCGCCGACCTGCCTGCCACCCCCGGCCTGCTGCCGCGCAAGGTCCGCGCGGGCACCTCCGACATGACGACCGGCCCCGCGATGAGCCGCGAGGAGGCCAAGCAGGCCATCGAGGTCGGCATCGAGACGGCCCGCGACCTGGTGGCAGCCGGCAACAAAGCCCTTCTGACGGGCGAGATGGGCATCGCCAACACGACGGCGTCCGCCGCCCTGATCTCGGTCTTCACGGACACCGACCCGGCCGAGGTGACCGGCCGCGGCACCGGTATCAACGACGAGACCCTGGCCCGCAAGACCGAGGTCGTCCGCCGTGCGATCGAGGTCCACCAGCCGGATCCGGCCGACCCCATCGGCGTGCTCGCCGCGATCGGCGGCTTCGAGCACGCGGCGATGGTGGGCCTGCTGCTGGGCGGCGCCTCGCTGCGTACGCCGGTGATCCTGGACGGAGTCAGCGCCGGCGCCGCCGCCCTGGTCGCCCGCGCCATCGCCCCCGAGGTCCTCGCGGCCTGCATCGCCGGCCACCGCAGCGCCGAGCCCGGCCACGTCGCCGCCCTCAACAAGCTGGGCCTGCGCCCCCTGGTCGACCTCGACCTCCGCCTCGGCGAGGGCACGGGCGCCCTTCTGGCCCTCCCGCTGGTCCAGAGCACGGCCAGGGCGATGCACGAGGTGGCGACGTTCGATTCGGCAGGGGTAACTGAAAAGTAGGCGTCTGTGGTCCGTGGGCAGTCGTTCCGCTGGGGGTCCCCCCAGGCCCTTAAGGCACTGGGGTAGGAACGGGTGGGCACGGACCACGCACCCGCACCCGGCCATGGTGCTCAGCCACTGGACCACCTGAGCCGCCACCACCTCCTGCCCTTTAAAATCCGCACGTCAGGGCCACTGCACCGCCGTAAAGAGGAGCCGCACCCTCATGGCCGAAAACCCCGCCTACCCCGTAGGCCTCCGCCTCACCGGCCGCAAAGTGGTCGTCCTCGGTGGAGGCCAGGTCGCCCAGCGTCGCCTCCCGGCCCTCATCGCAGCAGGCGCGGACATCCTCCTCGTGTCGCCCGAGGCGACCCCCTCCGTCGAGGCCATGGCCGACGCGGGCGAGATCACCTGGCAGAAGCGCCCGTACGCCGACGGTGACCTCGCGGACGCCTGGTACGCCCTGATCGCCACCGGTGACACGGAAGCGAACACCCTCGCCTCCGCCGAAGCGGAACGCCACCGCGTGTGGTGCGTACGCTCCGACGACGCCGACGCCGCGACCGCCTGGACCCCGGCGACCGGCCACAGCGAGGGCGTCACGGTCGCCGTCCTCACCACGGAGGCCCGCGGCCGCGACCCCCGTCATACCGCCGCCATCCGCGACGCGGTCGTCGAGGGCCTGCGCGACGGCACCCTGGTCGCCCCGCACCACCGCACCCGCACCCCCGGCGTCGCCCTCGTCGGCGGCGGCCCCGGCGACCCGGACCTCATCACGGTCCGCGGCCGCCGCCTCCTCGCCGAGGCCGACGTAGTCATCGCCGACCGCCTCGGCCCCCGCGACCTCCTTGCCGAACTACCCCCGCACGTGGAGGTGATCGACGCGGCGAAGATCCCGTACGGCCGCTTCATGGCCCAGGAGGCCATCAACAACGCCCTGATCGAGCACGCCAAGCAGGGCAAGTCGGTCGTACGGCTGAAGGGCGGCGACCCCTACGTCTTCGGCCGGGGCATGGAGGAGCTGAACGCCCTCGCCGAGGCCGGCATCCCCTGCACCGTCGTCCCCGGCATCTCCAGCTCGATCTCGGTCCCGGGCGCGGCCGGCATCCCGGTCACCCATCGCGGCGTCGCGCACGAGTTCACAGTCGTCAGCGGCCATGTCGCCCCCGACGACGAGCGCTCCCTGGTCGACTGGCCGTCGCTCGCGAAGCTCACCGGCACACTCGTGATCCTCATGGGCGTCGACAAGATCGGAAAGATCGCCGAGACGCTCGTCGCACACGGCAAGCCGGCCGACACCCCCGTCGCCCTGGTCCAGGAGGGCACCACGGCCGCCCAGCGTCGCGTCGACGCGACCCTGGCGACGGTCGGCGAAACCGTGCGTACGCAGGAGGTCAAGCCGCCCGCGGTCATCGTCATCGGCGAGGTTGTCGGCGTAGGCCCGCAGACGTCCGCGTAACCGCGGGTAACTCAACTCGTACACAGCCGTTGGCACCACACCCAGGACAAGGCAGTATCACCCTGTGGCCGATCTCATCACCGTTGAGGATCCCGACGACCCGCGCCTGCGCGACTACACAGGCCTGACCGACGTGGAGCTGCGCCGCAAGCGCGAACCGGCCGAGGGCCTGTTCATCGCCGAGGGCGAGAAGGTCATCCGCCGGGCGAAGGACGCCGGGTACGAGATGCGCTCGATGCTGCTGTCCGCGAAGTGGGTCGACGTCATGCGCGACGTCATCGACGAGCTCCCGGCCCCGGTGTACGCGGTCAGCCCGGACCTGGCCGAACAGGTCACCGGCTACCACGTGCACCGCGGCGCGCTCGCCTCCATGCAGCGCAAGCCGCTGCCGACGGCCGCCGACCTCCTCCAGACCACCCGCCGGGTCGTCGTCATGGAGTCGGTCAACGACCACACCAACATCGGCGCGATCTTCCGCTCGGCGGCTGCCCTCGGCATGGACGCCGTCCTGCTCTCCCCGGACTGCGCGGACCCCCTGTACCGCCGCAGCGTCAAGGTCTCGATGGGCGCGGTCTTCTCCGTCCCCTACGCCCGCCTCGACACCTGGCCCAAGGGCCTGGAGTCGGTCCGCGAGGCAGGCTTCACGCTCCTCGCGCTCACCCCGGACGAGAAGGCAAGGTCTCTCGACGAGGCCGCCCCGCACAAGATGGACCGCGTCGCCCTGATGCTCGGCGCCGAGGGCGACGGCCTGTCCACCCAGGCCCTGGTCGCCGCCGACGAATGGGTCCGCATCCCCATGTCCCACGGCGTCGACTCCCTCAACGTGGGCGCGGCGGCCGCGGTCGCCTTCTACGCGGTGGCCACGGGCCGCCCGCCGGGATAGTCCGGTGCCCCAGCGGGAGGCCATCGTCGCGGTCCTGCGCCGGGGCGGCCGGGTCCTGGCGATCCGCCGCGGCCCCGGCGTCCCCCGCCCCGGCTACTGGCAGCCCCTCAGCGGCAAGGTCGAACCGGGGGAGACCCAGGAGCAGGCCGTGGTCCGCGAGGTCCGGGAGGAGGTCGGCCTCACCGTCTCCCCCCTCGCCAAGGTCTGGGAGTCGGAGACCGACGACGGTCTCTTCCGCCTCCACTGGTGGACGGCGGACGCGACCACCGACGAGGTCGTCCCCGACCCCGTCGAGGTCGCCGAGACCCGGTGGGTCACCCCCGAGGAGTTCCTGGCGCTCACCCCGGTCTTCGACGGCGACCGGGAGTTCTTCGAACGGATCCTGCCGGGGCTGTGACGCCTCAGTTCACCTGGGCGCGCCCCGGCTCCACCTGCTGTTGCTGTCGTACGACGCCGTCGCCACCGCCCAGCCCCCGCGGCGGCCCCTGGCATCCCTGGGCCGCGGCGATGCCGAGCGCCACCAGCAGTGTCACGACGACGAACACGAAGAGCCGCTGCCGCAGCAACCGCGGATTGGCAGGCCGCCGTCCCGTCCCCGTGGATCTGGGCGCCGGACGACCGGTACCGCTGCGCGGCGCGGGCCGGGCCCCCGTGCCCTGGCGGGCCGTGTTCCGCGACCCCGGCGCGGGCCGGGGCCCGGAACGCTGGGGCGGTGGGGGGCCACCGCGGGAGGTGCCGGCGCCCCGCGAAGGGCCCGCCCCGCCCCGCACCGGAGGGACCCCGCGCGGCCCGGCGGAAGCGCCCCGCGACGGCGGAGCCCCCTGCGGGCCCGGGGGACGACGGTGTTCGCGCTGCTGCTCCGGATACGTGTCGACGAGCCGCCCGGTGGGCCGGTCCGCCTCCCCGGAACGCGGCGCGGGCGGACGAGGGTCGGCGAGCCCCTGCGCCTCACGGGCGGCGATCTCCTTGAGCCGCAGCGACAGCTGAAGCGTGCTGGGCCGCTCCTCGGGATCCTTCGCCAGACAGGCCCGCACGAGCGGAGCCAGCGCGTCCGGAACGCCGTGCAACTGCGCCTCTTCGTGTACGACCCGGTACAGCATCACCTCGGAACTGCCGTGCCCGAAGGGTGAGTCCCCCATCGACGCGTACGCCAGGGTCGCCCCCAGTGAGAACACGTCCGTGGCCGGGGTGACGGCCGCACCGCGCACCTGCTCCGGCGCGAGAAAACCGGGGGAGCCGACAGCCGTACCGACGTGCGTCAGAGTGGACGCCCCGGTCGCCCAGGCGATACCGAAGTCGATGATCCGCGGCCCCTTCGGGGACAGCAGGATGTTCGACGGCTTGAGATCCCGGTGCACGACGCCCGCCTCGTGCACGGCGACGAGCCCCTCCGAGAGGGCGGCTCCCACAGCGGCCACATCGGCCGCACCCAGCGGCCCCCCGTCGGCGACCTTGTCGTGCAGCGAGGGCCCGGGCACGTACTGAGTGGCGAACCAGGGCCGTTCGGCCTCGAGGTCGGCGGCGACGAGCCGGGCCGTGCACCCGCCCCTGATCCGCCGCGCGGCGGAGACCTCCCGCGCGAACCGGGACCGGAACTCCTGGTCCTCCGCCAGATCCGGCCGGATGACCTTCAGCGCGACCCGCTGCCCCTTCTTGTCGGAGCCCAGGTACACGACGCCCATCCCACCCGCGCCGAGCCGTCTGTGAAGCCTGAACGAGCCGACGACGCGCGGGTCCTCGCGCCTCAGGCGCATCATCGCCATGTTCATCCCCGCTGCCCGGTCCGTGTGACGTGGCACAGCTTACGTTTCCACGGCCGCCCGCGCGCAGAGGCCGCGCCCTCTCGCCCAGATCGATTGTCAGTGCCGGATGCGAGACTTGAAGGGTGGTCAGGGACCCCGTGAACAGGCGGCCTTTACCCTCCCTGGGGCCCCAACCACCCATCACAGAAGGGGGATTGAACACGTGAAGGGTGATCGCGTGGAAATAGTCGTGGATGCGGGAGACACGACCCGCACCTACGAGGTGGTGGCCAGCAGGGCGGGCCGCCGGGTGGAGACGGCGGTACGCCGAGGTGTCGTGGAAGTGAGCGAAGTCACCCGAAGCGGCTCCGTGGTCCGCACGGCCCGCTTCATGGCCAATCGGGTGTTGGCCCTTGTCGAACAGCCGATCCCTAGGGAGGACAGCTCGGAAAAGGCCGGACACACCGGGCGCCCCCTCCGGGAAGACCCTGAGACCTAGGTCCAGGTCTCCACCCAGGGGAGTACTCCCCACCTCATGGCTCATCCTCCGGGAGGCCCGGCAATCGGTACGAGGGCATGACGTGCGGCGAGCGCCGGACGCCTAGATTTGAGGTCAAGCGGCGGGTGCAGCACTCGTCCCCCGAGGTCAGACACCCGCCGCTGCCAACGACAACTGGAACGGTCAGGAGAGGGACCATGGCCCTAACGGCACCGCGGACACTGATCCGCACCCAGGAGCGCACCGCACTCCGCCGCCGCACGGGCCGCCGCCACCCCCTGGTGGCGACGCTCATGGCCCTCCCCCTGGCGGCCCTGCTCTTCTTCGTCTTCGACGGCTGGGAGACAGTGGCCACACAGGCGTCGTCCGTGGGCGTGATGCTGGGGCGCTGAGCGGCGACCCCAGGCCCGGAAGAGCGGTCCGGGCGGGGACATCCACCCATGAAACCCCGTGGGGACGGGGGTGCGGCGGACGGCAAAAATGCCGGCGCAGCTGGGGAGCTGCGCCGGCATTGCTTTTCCCTCTTTCTGACCACCGCCCTCTCGAGCCCGACACGGCCGCCCAGGCCCGTACCCGCCCCCACTCACGCACGGATCGCACCCTCCATACGCCGGTCAGGCACTTTCAGCCCGTCCGGCGTTTGAGGACGAGGCCGTTCAGGCCGACCGGGGTCCAGGGCGGAGCCCAGGCGGGGTGCGAGGGAGGCCGGGGGTGCAGTGCCGCGGGGTCCGGGGTGGGCCTGCGAAGTGGGGCCCGGGGGTGGAGCCTCGAAAGCGAGTTCAGGGGCGGAGCTCCGAGGTGGCGTGCAGGGGCGATCGGCGAGGGGTGTGCGGGCGGTGCCCCGCGAGGGAGGTCGGGGGTGCAGTGCCGCGGGGTCCGGGGTGGGCCTGCGAAGTGGGGCCCGGGGGTGGAGCCTCGAAAGCGAGTTCAGGGGCGGAGCCCCGAAGCGGCGTGCAGAGGCGGAGCCCCGATACGGCGTGCAGAGGTGATCCGTGAGGGGTGTGCGGGCGGTGCCCCGCGAGGGGTGCAGGGGACGCAGTCCCCGCCGGGGTTCAGGGGCGGAGCCCCTGGCGGGGTCGAAGGGGCGGAGCCCCTGGGGACGGGACGGGTAGGGGCGGCGGGGGAGCTGCACCCTCAGCGGCTCCCACCACGGGCAGCCCAAGCCCCCCAGCGCCGCCGAGCCCCATGCCCACCCCCACCACCCCCGCCGTACCCTCACGAAAGACCCACCGCCCCAGGGAGCCCCATGACCCCCACCCCCTTGCTCACCGAACTCACCGCCCGAGCCAGGGCCAAGGCCCACTCCCGCACCGCCCCCTGCCCCTGCGGCGCCGCCACCCTCGCCGACCGCCCCGACGCCACCGTCGTCCGCCACGCCGACACGGTCGCCAAGGCCCACGCCCCGAACACCCCCCGCGCCGACCTCACCCCCCGCCTCACCACCGCCACCCACCTCCCCGGCATCCTCCTCCCCCCACTCACCCCGACCCCCGTCGACCTGCACGGCCGCCTCGTCACGTTCTGGCCCTACGGCACCCCCGTAGACCCGGACACCCCCGACGCCGCCCCCTGGGAGCCCGCAGCCACCCTCCTCGCCCGCCTCCACCGCACGCCCGTCCCCGTCCCCCTCCCGCCCATGCGGGGCCCCGCCAAGGCCGCCCGAGCCATCGCCCGGCTGAGGGCAACAGCCGCCGACCACCCCGCCACCCGCCCGGTCCTGCACGCCTGGGACACCCTCCCGGCCTGGGCCCGAGCCGAAGCCCCCATGCCGGACTCCACCACCCTGTGCCACGGCGACCTCCACCTCGGCCAGCTCGTCCGCCACCCCGCCCCCGACGGCCCCTGGCTGCTCATCGACGTCGACGACCTCGGCACCGGCGTCCCCGCCTGGGACCTGGCCCGCCCGGCGGCCTGGTACGCCTGCGGTCTCCTCCCGCCCGACGAGTGGACCCGCTTCCTCACCGCCTACCGCACGGCCGGCGGCCCCGCCGTCCCCGCCGACGGCGACCCCTGGGCCGCCCTGGACGTCCCGGCCCGCGCTCTCACCGTGCAGACGGCCGCCCGCGCGACAGCCAAGGCAGCAGCGGAGGACCGCCCCCTGGACGAGGTCGAACTGTCCATGATCGACGCATGTGCCCGAATGGCTTCGCTCCCGCCGGAGTTGACCCCGGAATTCGCGAAGTAGGGTGCAACCGACCGCACCCTGACAGAGTCTGTCCTGGGGAAACGCGAAGCAGGACCGACCGGCGAGGAGTTGAGCCGACCATGCAGTGTCCGAAGTGCCATGCGCCGATGCACACGTACAACCGCAACGGTGTCCAGATCGAGCAGTGCAGCGGCTGCCGCGGGATCTTTCTCGACTACGGCGAGCTGGAGGCGCTGACCCGCCTGGAGTCCCAGTGGTCCCAGCCCGGGCCGCCGCCCCCGCCCGCCCCGCAGGCGTACCCCGCCCCGCCCGCGCCCGCCTGGGGCGCTCAGCACGGCGGTCACGGAGGTCACTACGGCGGCCACCACGGCGGTCACCACCGCCACAAGAGCTTCGGCCACATGCTGTTCTCCAGCTGACGGCACACGACGAAGCCCCCGACCGTACGAGACGGCCGGGGGCTTCGGCTGGTGCGCGATACTGGGATTGAACCAGTGACCTCTTCCGTGTCAGGGAAGCGCTCTCCCGCTGAGCTAATCGCGCAGGTGAACCTGCGTGTGATGCGTATTGCGTGCGCGATACTGGGATTGAACCAGTGACCTCTTCCGTGTCAGGGAAGCGCTCTCCCGCTGAGCTAATCGCGCGGGTGTGGATCTCGCCGTACGTGCTGGAAGATCCAGTGGACGATACTGGGATTGAACCAGTGACCTCTTCCGTGTCAGGGAAGCGCTCTCCCGCTGAGCTAATCGTCCTTGGAGGTGGAGACGGGATTTGAACCCGTGTAGACGGCTTTGCAGGCCGTTGCCTCGCCTCTCGGCCACTCCACCAGGAGTGCAGGGGTTCGGGAAGATCCCCTGTTTCCATCGAGCGGACGACGAGGCTCGAACTCGCGACCTCAACCTTGGCAAGGTTGCGCTCTACCAACTGAGCTACGTCCGCTTGTCGTTTCGGTCCGCTCTCGCGGCCCGGCGACGAGTTGAACTCTAGCGGATTCCGGGGCCAGCACAAAAACGCGTTTGCGCAGCGTGCTGCGCTGCACCTGCTCGCGTACGTGGTCAGGGCCCCCGCAGGGACATGGCCGGGCCACCTTGACGACACCCGCCCTAGACTCGACTGCGTGCTCGACCTCCCTTCTCTCGCCCGCTTCGGTGACCGTGTCGCCACCGGGCTCCTCGACGTCACCAGCGATCCCGCGGCCCTCGACTCCACCGGTTTCTGGGCCGTCGTGGCGGACTTCGAGGGCCGGTTGACCTGCGCCCGCTTCAGGGACGTACGGGTGGAGCCCGTGCCCGCGCCGGTGCCGGGGGAGTGGCGGGGACCGGCTGCCGGTGACTGGACGTCCTCCCTCGACCGCGATGCGTACACGGCTGGGGTGCGCCGGATCCGGGAGTACATCGCGGCAGGCGAGGTCTATCAGGCGAACCTCTGCCGGGTGCTCTCCGCGCCCGTCGCGCCCGAAGCCGACGTGGACGCCCTGACTGCGCTGCTCGCCCGCGGCAACCCGGCACCGTATGCAGGAACGATCCGGCTGCCCGGCCACGGGGTCGAGATAGCCACCGCCTCGCCCGAGCTCTTCCTGCGGCGCGGCGGCCGTGTCGTGGAGTCCGGGCCGATCAAGGGCACTGGGCGCACCGAGGCGGATCTGCTGGAGAAGGACTACGCCGAGAACGTGATGATCGTGGACCTGGTCCGCAACGACATCGGGCGTGTCTGCGCCACCGGCAGTGTGAGCGTCCCCGATCTGTGCGCAGTCGAGAAGCACCCGGGGCTGGTCCATCTCGTGTCGACGGTCCGCGGCGAGCTGCGTGCCGGCGCCGGCTGGCCCGAACTGCTCGACGCGTCCTTCCCGCCCGGATCGGTCACCGGTGCGCCCAAGTCCAGTGCCCTGCGGATCATCGAAGCCCTGGAGACGGCGCCCCGCGGGCCGTACTGCGGCGGCATCGGCTGGATCGACGCGGACCAGGGAACCGGCGAGCTGGCCGTCGGCATCCGTACCTTCTGGATCGACCGTGCGGAAGGCGTCCTGCGCTTCGGGACGGGCGCCGGCATCACCTGGGGTTCCGACCCGGAGGCGGAGTGGCGGGAGACCGAGCTGAAGGCGGCCCGACTGCTCGCGGTAGCGTCGGGGACGTACGAGGTGAGTGGAGAGGGACTACAGACGTGAAGATCTGGCTCGACGGCGGGCTGCAGGACATCGAGTCCGCCCGCGTCTCCGTCTTCGACCATGGGCTGACCGTGGGCGACGGCATCTTCGAGACGGTGAAGGCGGTCGACGGGAAGCCGTTCGCGCTCACCCGGCACCTCGACCGGCTGAGCCGCTCCGCGGGCGGTCTCGGCCTGCCCGACCCCGACCACGACGAGGTCCGCCGCGCCTGCGCCGCCGTCCTCGAAGCCAACCCGATGCCGCTCGGCCGACTGCGCATCACCTACACCGGCGGCCACGGCCCGCTCGGCTCCGACCGCGGCGACCACGGCCCGACCCTCGTCGTCGCCCTCGGCGAGACCGCCCGGCGCCCCGACTCCACGGCCGTGATCACGGTGCCGTGGACCCGCAACGAACGCGGCGCCCTCACCGGCCTGAAGACGACCTCGTACGCCGAGAACGTCGTGGCCCTCGCCCGGGCCCGCCAACACGGCGCGTCGGAAGCCCTGTTCGCGAACACCGTCGGGCAACTCTGCGAGGGCACCGGCTCGAACGTCTTCGTCGTCCTCGACGGCGAGATCCACACCCCGCCGCTCGCCTCCGGCTGCCTCGCGGGCATCACGCGCGCGTTGACCGTCGAGTGGACCGGCGCCAAGGAGACCGACCTGCCGCTCGACGTCCTGGAGCGCGCGGACGAGGTCTTCCTGACCTCCACCCTGCGCGATGTCCAGGCCGTGCACCGCGTCGACGACCGGGAACTGCCGAGTGCACCGGGCCCGGTGACCGCCAAGGCCATGCGGATCTTCGATGAGCGGTCGGGGCACGATCTGGATCCGTAAGAGCCGGGAAAACAGGCTGCCAAGGGGCGGCTGCGGCGGGTAGAACACCCCTGATGACCACGACTCTGCGGCCGACCGAGCCGCTTCAGCACCAGGCCGACGGCACGCGTTCGCGCCGCTTCCAGGTGTGCGTGAACAGCCGGCCCGTCGGCACCCTGCAGCTCGGCACCTCGCCGGGTTTCGGCGACAGGGTGGCCCGCATCGTCGACCTGCGGATCGAGGAGCCGGACCGGCGCCGCGGCCGGGGCACGGTGGCAGCGCTGGCCGCGGAGGAGGTGGCGCGCGGCTGGGGATGCCGGCAGATCGAGGTGGTCGTGCCCGCCGACGCGGCGCCGGCGCTGCGGCTCGTCGAGGCGCTCGGCTACGTCTTGCGCAATCGCGGCATGGAGAAGCCGCTCGGCGACACTCCGCCCGCGCTGCCGGAAGGCAGCCGGGGCCGGCCCATGACCGAGGCCGACTACGAGGCGTGGTTCGCGCACGAGTCCGAGCACTACGCGCGCGTGTGGATCGAGCGGGGCGTGCCCGAGGCCGACGCGTACGAGAGGTCGCGGCGCGACCACGAGAGGCTGCTGCCGCAAGGGCTGGACACGCGGGACATGCGGTTGAGCGTCCTCGAACACGAGGGGACGCGCGTCGGCACCCTCTGGGTGGCCCTGCTGGAGGACAAGGCCTACGTCTACGACGTCGCGGCCGACGCCGCCCAGCGCGGACACGGACACGGCCGCACGCTCATGCTCCTGGCGGAGACCCAGGCGATCACCGCGGGCCGACGCGTCCTCGGCCTCAACGTGTTCGCCGGCAACACCCCGGCCGAACGGCTCTACGAGTCACTCGGCTACCGGACGACGCAGTACGCCCTGTACAAGCCGCTGCTCTGAGCGGACCCGCGCCCTGTAGGGGCGCGGGGCGTGTCGATATGCGGCTCCGCCGCGATGGGGGTGCCCCCGCTCGAGCGAAGCCGGGAGTGGGGGAACGACAGGCCACGACGACGCGCAGACGAGCCGCAGCCCATGGCCGCACATCCCGCGGAGCGCTTGGGCACCGGTCAGGCGCCCTGCCCGGCCAGCAGCCGGTCCGCGATCTCCTCGATCCGCTGCCGCAGCCCCTGCTGGCTCTTGCCGCCGTCCAGACGCTCACCGCCGATGACGTACGTCGGGGTACCGGTCACGCCGATCGCCTTGCCCTCGGCCTGGTCGGCGTCGACGATCAGGATGTGCCGGCCGTCGATCAGCGCCGTGTCGAACTCCTCGGCGTCCAGCCCCAGTTCGGCGGCCACCTCGACCAGGAAGGGTTCTCCCTTACGGTCCAGCTCCTCGACCCGCTCCAGCACGGCCTCGACGTACTCCCAGCCCCTGCCCTGCTCGAGGGCCTCCTCGGCGGCCTGCGCGGCGGCGAAGGCGTGCTTGTGCTTCTCCAGCGGGTAGTGCCGCAGTCGCAGCTCCAGCCGGTCGCCGTAGCGGGCGCGCAGGGCACGCAGGTCGTCGAGGGTGCTACGGCAGTCCGAGCACTGGAGTTCGCACCAGACGTCGAGGACGGGCACGGCGGGAGGCACGGGGGAGGAGTCGCTCATGCCGTCAGTCTTCCAGTTCGGGCGCGGTCGACCCAATCGAACGCCGGCCGCGGTGACCTGCGCCCGGGACCCTGATCCACACCCGGGGGAGTGCCCGGAACCGGCACCTTCGGAGGAGCCGACCCGGAGATGTCCCTGATGTCCGCCCGGACCATGGCCGCGCGGGGTCCGGGCGGTGCAGGATGGAAGGGACGAAGTGCCCCCTGCCCGACCGAGCCCTGCCTGGAGGACCGGATGATTGCCGAGACCGTCTGTTCCGCCGTGTCCGCAGCCGGCCTGGGCATCGCGGTGGTGACGGCGTACCGCAAGCGCTTCCTCGCGGCCGCCCGCATCGCCGCCTACTCACTCGTCCCCATCGGCCTGGTGATGACCGGCACCGTGCAGTGGCTGGCGGACACCGCCTTCAGTCCGACGGCCTGGGCGGGCTTCGGTGTGCTCGGCGCCGCCTGGCTGCTGTTCTCCAGCACGCGCGCGGTGGAGCGCCGCCGGGGCGGCACCCGCAAGGAGCGCAGGGAAGCCAGGGCCGCGGGGCAGCGTGAGGCGGTCGCCCCGACGGCTTCCGCGCCTTCCCTGGGTCCCGGGGCCCGTCCGGCGACCCGGCCCGCGAGCGCACCCCGCGCCGAGTCGGCGGAGGACTTCAGCGACATCGAGGCCATCCTGAAGAAGCACGGCATATGACCCGCGCATGACGACTGAAACGACACAGTGGATCAAGGCTGTGGCGTGAAGTGATCACGACCGGAACCGGACTTCACGGAATCCGGCGAACTGCCGGTCATTCCGTGCGTGTTGAGCGCGCCGGACGTGTGGAGTGCGCCATCATCGCCGCGAGATGCTGGACACGGAACACGGCGATACCGCGCCGCCGAAGGACGAGCCGCGCGGATGCCTCTTCGCCCTTTCCCAGCCACCGCTGATGATCTTCCTTGCGGTGATCGGGTGTCTGCTGCTCATGGCCTCGTTGCACGACCTGCTGATGCTGTGAGCCGTACCCGTGGTCCCCGGCGCCACCCGCGGGGGACCACGTCGACATCCGTGTCCGGGCAGGCCCTAGCCCGCCGCCTCCTTGCGCCGTGCCCGGTAGGCGGCCACGTGCAGACGGTTTCCGCAGGTGCGGCTGTCGCAGTAGCGGCGCGAGCGGTTGCGGGAGAGGTCGACGAAGGCGCGCCGGCAGTCGGGGGCCTCGCAGCGGCGCAGCCGCTCCTGCTCACCGGCCACCACGAAGAACGCCAGCGCCATCCCGCAGTCGGCCGCCAGATGGTCGGCGACGGAGGCACCGGGCGCGAAGTAGTGCACATGCCAGTCGTAGCCGTCGTGGTCCGTGAGGCGCGGAGTCGTACCCGCGGCGGCGACCAGCTCGTTGATCACGCCGGCGGCGGTCCGGGCGTCGTGCGCCGCGAAGACCGAGGCGAACCGGCCGCGGATCTTGCGCACGGCCGAGAGGTCGAACTCCGAGAGCGTCCCCACATCGCTGATTTCGTGGTTTCGTACAAAATCTTCGAGAGCTGCGACGTCGAGCAGTCCGTCCGGTGCCGCGTTGCCCTCCGGTGCGGTGTTCACCAGATCCACCACGGTGTCGAGCGCGCACCGGGTGTCGTGGGTGATCAGCACGTTTCGCTCCCTGGCCTGGGGGTCGGGCGGACGCCCGCCTCATGCTGGCCGATGTTAGTGGCTTGCCGCCCGGCTGCGGGCGGTCGTGCCACCGAGGCACCTTCCCCCTGCGCCGCCGCACACACCGGCGCCGCCCCACGACTCAATCGCGGTGGCGGCGCTGATGCGTACCGTATGCAGTTGTTCTGGCCCGAGCCGTCTCCCCGAGTCGACGGCGCCGGGCGGCTTCGTGGTGCCTCGCCCTAGCTCTCCGCCAGGATGTGCGAGAGCTCCTGGTCGAGATCGAAATGCCGGTGTTCCGTGCCGGGAGGCACAGCGGCGTCGGTTCGCTTCAGGAAGGACTCCAGCGCCCGCGCCGGGGCTTCCAGCAGGGCCTCGCCCTCCGGAGAACTCAGGGCGATGCAAACGACCCCCTGACCGTGACTGCGCGACGGCCAGACACGGACGTCGCCGGTGCCGGTGGGCCGGTGCAGCCCCTCCGCGAGGAGGTCGCGGGCGAACACCCACTCGACGGTCTCCTCGGCTCCGGTGTGGAAGGTGGCGTGCACGGCGTAGGGGTCGGCCGTGTCGTACCGCAGGCCTGCGGGGACAGGCAGGGAGGACTCGCTCGACACAACGAGGCGCAGGTGCAGCTCGCAGCTGACCGTGGTGTTCATAAGCGCCAGGGCCTTTCGCTCAGTGTGCGCTCGGGGATTCGCACGTCGGCGAAATCGACATGCCACCTACGGTGCCGTTGTAAACCCCTCTGAGTGTTTTGCGTGCCTTTACGTAACTCTTCCGGCCGATGGGTCGTTCGTGAGGTACGGCCATTCCGGTGACTGGTTTCCGCTCGGTAAAGTAAGGTAAAGTTTGGCCGTATGGATACGGGGAGTAACCGGACCGAGGGAGCGCCGGGCGAGGCTGCCGTGGTATCGGACGAGACGAGGCCGGACGGGGCGCAGAGCGAGCAGAGGCTCGGCTCCAAGGCGCCGGCGTTCATCAAGAGGCGTCGCGCACTGCATCTGAGCTGGCAGGTCGGGGTCTTCCTCGTCGGTCTCGCGGTCGTGGTCGCCGGCATCGTCATGCTGCCGCTGCCCGGGCCCGGCTGGGTGGTGATCTTCGGTGGCATGGCCATCTGGGCGACCGAGTTCGTATGGGCCCAGCTGGTGCTCCGCTGGGCGAAACGCAAGGTCACCGAGGCGGCACAGCGAGCCCTCGATCCCAAGGTGCGGCGCCGCAACATCACGCTCACGGCGATCGGTCTCGTGATCGTGGGCGTGCTGGTCGGGATCTACCTCTGGAAGTTCGGCGTCGTGATGCCCTGGAAGATCAAGGACCAGTGATCCGCGCCGGTGGCGCGGGTGCCGGTCGGCGCCGGTTCGTGCTGGTCACAGGCACCCCCTGACATGGGGTAATGTTCTTCCTGCGTCCGGGCGATTAGCTCAGTGGGAGAGCGCTTCGTTCACACCGAAGAGGTCACTGGTTCGAACCCAGTATCGCCCACCCGGATCGGCGGCCCGTCTGCGAGAGCAGGCGGGCCGCCGTCGTGTGAGCCCCCTCTGGACGGGTCCCGCGCTTCGGTGAGTTTCGGCCGAGCGACATCCGTGTACGGATGGCCAGTTGATGTTCGGCCCGTCGGTCGTGTGCGTCTCACCTGCGGCATCATCCCTCTCGCGGTGCGTTCTGGCGCTGATGTGCCGTCAACTCGCTCGGGGGCCCGGCAAGAAATTCCTGTCCGAATCATTGACGCACCCCGAGGCCCTCCGTAACTTGTGCCAGCAAGCGCTTACTTGAAACGATTCATGCAGGTGGCAATGATGCCGGGGAGGGGCCCGACTGTGGGAACCAGCAGGAATGTTGAGAGGCGTACGATCCTCAAGGCCGCCGGGGCGTCGGCGGCCGCGCTGGGGCTGGCCGCGACGACGGGCTGCGGCGGCGACAGCGGCACCTCCGCCGACGGGACGGTGACGATCCGTTACTCCTGGTGGGGTGCCGACGAGCGGGCCAAGAAGATCAACCAGACCATCAAGCTCTTCGAGAAGAAGTACCCGAAGATCAAGGTGAAGACGGACTTCCAGGACTACGTCTCATTCTGGGAGAAGTTCCAGACGCAGGCGGCCGGCGGAAATCCCCCGGACGTTTTCCAAAACGCCGTCACTTTCCTTCGGAAGTACGACAAGAGAAGCGTCCTGCTCGACCTCAAGTCCCAGATCGACGCGGGCAGTCTGAGTCTCGACAACTTCCGTGCGGGTGTCACCAAGGTCGGCGAGGTCGACGGCAAGCAGCTCGGCATCCCTGTCGGCTCCAACACGATGGCGCTGGTCATCGACAAGAAGGTCTTCCAGAAGGCGGGCGTCGAGCCGGCCACGGGCTGGACCTGGGACGACTACTTCAAGGCCCTCAAGACCATCCACGACAAGACCAAGGTGCCCGGCGACACGGGCTACTTCAGCATCATGTACCTGTACGACCTGTATCTGCGGCAGAACGGAAAGGCGTTCTACACCAAGGACGGACTCGGTTTCGACAAGGCCGACCTGACGGAGTGGTGGCAGGACGGCTACAACCGCGTGAAGGCCGGCATCATCACCGACCCCAAGACCGTCGAGCAGGACCGACCCAAGTCCTCCCTGTCCGCAGGACACGGGGCCTCGGAATTCACCTGGGACAACTTCACCGTTCGCTACACCGCCGAGGGCAGCAGCGAGTACGGCCTCGCGCCGATCCCCACCATGGACGGAAAGCACACCGGGCAGTACCTGGCCTCCCTGATGCTGAGCGCCTCCGCACGCACCCAGCACCCCAAGGAAGTCGCCCAGTTCATCAACTTCATGGTCCACGACCCGGAAGTCGGCAAGATCATGGGCTACGACCGGGGCATCCTCGCCTCCACCCAGCAGTACGAAGCGTTCAAGCCGACCGACCCGGTCAACAAGGAGATCGCTCAGTACGAGGCGGACACCGCCAAGGCCGGAGTCCTCGGCACGATCACCCCGCACCCCTCCGGCGCCGACACCATCGAGGCGGCCTTCCTGCGCATCGGCGGCGACCTGGCCCAGGGCAAGACGAAGCCCTCCGCCGCGGTGAAGCAGTTCTTCGACGAGTCGCAGGCCGCCTTCCAGGCATAGCGCTCCGCTAGGGGTGCGGTTTGTTGGGTTCTGTCTGCTGCGCCGTCGTGGCTGGTCGCGCAGTTCCTCGCGCCCCTTTGGGGCGCCGCCAGCCCCCCGGCCCGGAACCGATTGGGAAGCACCGTGACGCTCGTCAAGGAATCACCGCCCGCCACCCGGAAGGCCCGCTCCGCCGCCCCCGCCGCCGTCAAGCGGCGGGGGCGGCGGGAGAACCTCGCCGGCTATCTCTTCATGTCCCCGTGGATCGCGGGCTTTCTGCTCCTGACCGCGGGCCCCATGGTCGCCTCGCTGTACTTCGCGTTCACCGACTACAACCTCTTCAACACCCCGAAGTGGGTCGGTCTCGACAACTTCACCAAGATGTTCGACGACCCCCGGTGGCAGAAGTCGGTGGAGGTGATGGCCAAGTACGTGATCATCGGCACCCCGCTGAAGCTGCTGCTCGCCCTCGGGGTCGCCCTGCTGCTCGCACAGAGCCGCCGCGGACAGGCCTTCTACCGGGCCGCGTTCTACGCACCCTCACTCATCGGCGCGAGCGTCTCGGTCGCCTTCGTCTGGCGGTCGATCTTCTCCGACAACGCCATCGTCGACCGTACGATGTCGGTCTTCGGCTTCCACGTCGGCGGCTGGGTCGGCAACCCCGACTGGATCCTCTACTGCCTGGTCGCGCTCACCGTCTGGCAGTTCGGCGCGCCCATGGTCATCTTCCTGGCCGGACTCAAGCAGGTCCCCAAGGAGCTGTACGAGGCCGCCGAGCTGGACGGTGCCGGGGCCTTCCGCAAATTCTGGAGCATCACCCTGCCGATGATCTCCCCGGTGCTCTTCTTCAACGTACTGCTGGAGACCATCCACTCGTTCCAGATCTTCGGCTCGGCCTACGTCGTCTCCAACACCTACTGCGGCCCGGCCGACGCCACGCTCGTCTACACCTGCTACCTCTACCAGCAGGGCTTCAAGAACGCCCAGATGGGCTTCGCCTCCGCGATGGCCTGGATGCTGCTGCTCGCCGTGGCCCTGGTGACCGCCGTCCTGTTCTGGTCGCAGAAGAAGTGGGTGCACTACGAGGAGGACGCCCGATGAGCGCCACCACCCCCGCCACCCCGAAGCCGCTCGGCGGACTCGGGCGCAAGCGCGCCGGCTCGCTCGCCTGGCACATCGGCTCGCTGCTGGTCCTCGCGGTCGTCCTCTATCCCGTCGTCTGGGTGATCGGTGCGTCGTTCAAACCGAGCAAGGACATCATCAACAGCCTGCAGCTGTTCCCGGCCCGTCCCATCCTGGCGAACTTCAAGGGACTGGCCGACGGCATCGCCGACATCTCGATCTGGACGTTCTTCCAGAACTCCCTCCTGTACGCGGGCGGCGCCGTCGTCGGCATCCTGATCTCCTGCTCGCTGACGGCGTACGCCTTCGCCAAGATCAGGTTCGCGGGCCGGAACCTGCTGTTCTCGCTGATGATCGGCACGCTTCTGCTGCCGTATCACGTGCTGCTGATCCCGCAGTACGTGATGTTCCAGAAGCTGGAGCTGATCAACACCTATGTGCCGCTGCTCCTGGGCAAGTACCTGGCCACGGAGGCCTTCTTCGTCTTCCTCATGGTGCAGTTCATGCGCAACCTGCCGAGGGAGCTGGACGAGGCCGCCCGGATCGACGGCTGCGGGCATCTGCGGATCTACTGGTCGATCGTGCTGCCGCTGTGCCGGCCCGCGCTCATCACCAGCGCCATCTTCACCTTCATCAACGCCTGGAACGACTTCATGGGCCCGCTGATCTACCTCAACGAGCCCGGCAAGTACACCGTCTCCCTCGGCATGATGATGTTCCGCGACTCCGACGGCGTCGCCGCCAACTACGGCGGCCTCATCGCGATGTCGCTGGTGGCGCTGCTGCCCGTGCTGCTGTTCTTCCTCGCCTTCCAGCGCTATCTGATCGACGGCATGGCGACCTCCGGACTGAAGGGCTGAGGCGGTCACAATGGCCGAAGTGCGGGTGAAGGCGCGCAAGGAGTCGGTGTTCGCGGAGCGGTTCGGGGTCTTCGCCGAGTGTCTGCTCACCGGGGTGTGGATCGCGGTGGCCTCGCTGGGGGTGGTGACCTTTCCGGCCGCCTTCGCCGCCGGGGCGAGGCATCTGCGCCGCCGTACCGGTCATGAGGGCGGCGGCTGGCGGGAGTTCGTAGGCGACTTCCGTACGGCTGTGACGGGCGGGTGGATCGCCGGGCTCGCCGGGTGGGTCGCGGCGGGCCTGGTCTGGGTGGACGTCCAGGCCGTGCGCGCCGGGCTGCCCGGGGGCCCGTTCGTGGGGGCCGTCGGCCTGTTCGCGCTCATCGGTGTTGCCGTGGCCGGGTTGCGGGCGGCGGCGGTCTGGGAGCCGGGGGCGGCCTGGCGGGCGCTGCTCGCCGAGGCCGGCCGCCGTACCGTCCTCGATCCCGCCGGATCCTTCCTGCTCGTCGGCGGAGTGGTCCTCGTCGTCTGTTCCGCCCTGCTGATCGCGCCGCTGGCGGTCCCCGTCCTGGGGGCGGTCGCGGCCGCGGCCGTCGCCGTGGAGGAGCGGTACCGACGCCGCTGAGGGGCGGTGCCCTCGTACCAGGTCGGCGCCCGGGCGCCGTACCCCTCCCTGCCATGCCCCTGACCAGCTGCACGGAAAGAAACGTCCCGCACGGAAAGGAAAGGCTGAACTCTCATGTCTCCCATCCCTCGCAGGTCCCTCCTCAAGGCGGCCGCCGTCGCCGGAGCCGCCGCGCAGTTCAGCTGGGCCCTAGGAGCCAAGGAAGCGCAGGCCGCGCCCGGAGCCGAGGCCGCGGCTGCCGATCCCGTGACCCTGGACTGGCTGGAGGACGGCGGCCTGGGGGCCGCCCCCGGCTCGACAGTGGGTGTGCCCTGGCCGAAGGGCGCCCACCGGCCCGACCAGACCTTCGCGCTCACGGACGCGGACGGCAAGGCCGTACCCGTGCAGTCCTGGCCCATCGCGTACTGGCCGGACGGCTCCCTCAAGTGGTCGGCGCACGCGGTGAGTTCGGGATCCGGCAAGCTCACCCTCGCCGCCGGAGACGCAGCCGCCCCCGACAAGAAGATCACCGTCGACAAGAGCGGCGGCACCGTCGACGTGTCGACCGGCGTGATCACCGCCAGGATCGGCAAGAACGGCTCCACGATCATCAAGTCGGTGACCCGTGGCTCGACGGAGATCGCCAGGAACGGCCGGCTCGTCCTGATCCGCCAGCCGGAGATCGAGGACGAGGACCAGGGCACGGTCAAGACCGAGCGCTTCGACGGCGCGATCGGCGAGGTGACGGTCGAGCAGGACGGCCCGGTCCGTGCCGTGGTCCGCATCGACGGCAAGCACCGCAAGGGCGACCGGAGCTGGCTGCCGTTCTCCATCCGGCTGTACTTCTACGCCGGGGCCGACTCCTTCCGCATGGTGCACACCATCACCTACGACGGCACACAGGAGCCCGGCAAGGCGAGCGGCGACTTCATCCGCGGGCTGGGGGTGCGCTTCAGCGTGCCGATGCGGGACGCGTCGTACGACCGGCACATCCGCATCGGCGGCGAGGGCACCGGTCTGCTGCGGGAGGCGGTCAAGGGGATCACCGGCCTGCGCCGCGACCCCGGCGCGGCCGTGCAGGCGGCCCAGTACGCGGGGCAGAAGCTGCCCGACCCCTCCACCTGGGACCAGCGGGTGACGACCCGGCTGCAGTACATCCCGGAGTGGGGCGACTACACCCTCTCCCAGCTCTCCGCCGACGGCTTCACGCTGCGCAAGCGGACCAAGAAGGGCTACGGCTGGATCGGCGCCGGCGGCGGCAAGCGGGCCTCCGGCTTCGGCTATGTCGGCGGCGTGAGCGGCGGATTCTCCTTCGGGCTGCGGGACTTCTGGGAGAAGCACCCCGCCCAGCTCGACATCCGCGACGCCCACACCGACGAGGCCGAGGTCACCCTCTGGCTCTGGTCGCCCGAGGCCCAGCCCATGGACCTGCGCTTCTACCACGACGGCATGGGCCAGGACACGTACGCCAAGCAGCTCGAAGGCCTCAACATCACCTACGAGGACTACGAGCCGAAGTTCGGCACCCCCTACGGCATCGCCCGCACCTCCGAACTCCTCTTCTGGGCCAACGAGTCGACCCCGGCCGCCGAGAAGCTCGCCGAACAGATCGAGGCCGTACGAGTGCTGCCGCAGCTCGCCGCGCCGCCCAGGCAGCTCATCAAGGCCAAGGTCTTCGGCCCGGGCCTGTACTCCGAGCCGGACCGCTCCACACCGGCCAAGGCGAAGATCGAGGACCACCTCGACTTCCTCTTCACCTACTACAAGGACCAGGTGGAGCAACGCCGTTGGTACGGCTTCTGGGACTACGGCGACTTCATGCACTCCTACGACACCGTGCGCCACCAGTGGCGGTACGACGTCGGCGGCTACGCCTGGGACAACTCCGAGCTCTCGCCGGACATCTGGCTCTGGATGGCCTACCTCCGCTCGGGCCGTGCGGACATCTTCCGCTTCGCCGAGGCCCTCACCCGGCACACGGGCGAGGTCGACGTCTACCACCTGGGCGACTGGGCGGGCCTCGGCACCCGGCACGGGGTCCAGCACTACGCCGACAGTGCCAAGCAGCAGCGCATCGCCAACACTACCTACCGGCGCTACTACTACTTCCTCACCGCCGACGAACGCGTCGGCGACCTCATGCACGCCAACGTCGACTCCGACGAGACCTTCCTGGTCCTGGACCCGCAGCGCAAGGTCCGCACCGACCCGTACACGCCCGACCGGCACGCCCTGTCGATCGGCTTCGGCACCGACTGGAGCGGCCTGGTGTCCGCGTGGCTGACCGAGTGGGAGCGCAAGGGCCCCAAGTGGGAGAAGGCCAAGGCGCGGGTGCTGTCGACGATGGAGGGCATCGCCGCCCAGCCCAACGGCTTCGTGCAGGGCAGCGGGCTGTACGACCTCGACACCGGCAAGTTCGCCGTCGCCTCGACGCCCGTGGTCTCCGTCTCGCACCTCTCGGCCGTGTTCGGCCTCAACGAGCTGTGCGCCGAACTCATCGACCTCGTGGACATGCCCAAGTTCAACCAGGCCTACTTCGACTACTGCCGCTACTTCAACGCCACCAAGGCCGAGCAGAAGGCCCGCTACGGCTCCGACTTCGGCACCCTGCTGCTGTTCCAGGGGCACTCGCGCCTCGACGCGTACGCCGCCGTACAGACGGGTGACGCTGCGCTGGCCAAGCGGGCGTGGACGAAGTTCTACAGCTCCGACGGGTACACGGAGGCTTCGCCTTGGAAGACGGAGAAGCTGAGCGGGCCGGTGACGTTGGTCTCGGGCAGCGAGGCCGCGTGGGTGTCGTCGAACGACACCGCGCTGTACGGCCTCGCGGCCATTGAGAACCTGGCGTTGCTTGGCGACAAGATGCCGTAGCGCTCCGCTGGGGGAGCCGGGGAACTGCGCAGGCTTTCTTCTGCGGGCCGTTTGCGGCTGGTAGCGCCCACGCGGCGGAGCCGCAAATTGGCAGAGCCCCGCGCCCCTTTCGGGGCGCTTCAGTTCATGGTGGTCAAGATGTCCCGTACTCGGCGGACATCCCTCAGACGGCGTTCATATGTCGCCCCAAGTGCCAGCAGTAGCAGGCCGGCGAGTGCGAAAGGTACCCAGCGGGGGAGGGCGCCGGTCATCTGGACCAGGTACGGGGCCAGTTCGTGCAGGGCGTCCAGGATCAGGACCGAGCCGCCGAGCACGAGGGGGGCCTGGAGGCGGTGGCGGGCGCCCAGCAGGGTGGTCAGCAGGGCTGCCGTGCCGAGCAGCAGCGGGCGCGTCCAGTGCGGGTCGTCCCAGGCCGCGGCGAGGCTCGGCAGCAGGGTGGCGGCGAGTCCGGCGCCGTACGCCGTCCACGACGAGGCCTGCGGGTCGCGGGACCTGCGCCAGACGCCGACACACAGTGCCGGGACGGTGACCGGGAGCGTGTACGCCTCGACGGTGCCGACGTCCCAGGCGGCCAGCCGGACCCAACTGGCCAGCAGGAACAGGGCGGCGGCCGCATAACTTGCGGGGCGGCGGTCGGAGCATACCGCCGTGCCTGCCGCGATCACTCCGCACAGGGCCAGCACCAGGGCGAGCATCGGCGGTGCGGTGATCGCGAGGCCGACGGCCAGCAGTCCGGTGGCGGCTCCGGTCACTTCGACCGGCACGCGCGCGTGGCTCTCGCCGAGCCGGGCGGCGAGCAGGGCCGCCGCCAGCGTGACCACCAGGACCAGCAGCGCCGTGTGCTGCGGTCGCCAGTCCGCCGCCAGCCCTGTCGCGCACGCCAGCGCAGTGGCGTACCCGAGCGCGGCCGGAGCGGTGAAGGGCGCGAGGTGCGGACGCAGCGAGGCAGCAGCGAACAGTGCCATCAGGACGGACAGCACAGTCAGGGTGGCCGTCTGGGAGGCAAGCGAGAGGAAGGCGAGGGAGACCGAGCCGCCCAGGGCGAGCGTGGTGGCGGTCACGGGCAGGAGCCGGAAGGCCGCCGCCGCGAGGGCCGCGGCGGTCACCGCGCCCTGCAGCAACAGGGCGGCAGAGTAGGGGAGCTGGAGGACCGCAGGCAGCGTCATGACGGTGGCCCAGGCGAGGAGCGTCGCGCCGGTCAGCGCCTGGGGACGTCGGGTCTCGCCGCGCACCAGCAGAGCCAGCACGGCTGCGACGACCACCGGGCCGAGGAGCAGCTGACCGGGATACGGCGGCCACGGCATGTGGACGGCCGCCGCGGCCCGCGCGTCCGAGGGGGCACCGGTCCACCAGCGCTCCGCCCAGCCCAGCGGGCCCAGCAGCGCGACCACGACCAGCGGCAGCGCACAGGCGACGACGACCGCCTGCACCGCACCGGAGGCCTGGACCAGCCCCCGCCGCACAGGCTCGGGCAGCCGCATCCGCAAGGCCGCCAACAGCGCGACGCCGCACGCCAGATACCCCGGCACCGTCCACCCCTCCGGCAGTGTCACCCGCAGCACACCACCGCCGGCGGCGACCAGCAGCAGACCGCCGGTCACGGCGTTGCCCGTCGCCATGGCCGGCTTCGGCAGCCGCCAGGCGGCGCCCAGCGCGATCGCCGCCGCAAGGGTGAGGAGCGCCGCCGCACGGGCGGCGGCGCCCGGGCCGGCTGCATCCCAGGAGAGCCAGCCGGCCGTCAGTGCACCCAGGGCGCCCGTGCCGTACGCGCCGACGGCGGCGAGGACGCGTACGGACCCGGCGGTCACCCGGAGCGCCGCACCTGTGTCGAACCCGGCCGTCACCAGAAGTGCGGCCGCGATCCCGGACGACCCCGCGGTGGCCGAGATCGCCCAGAAGAACAGCGGGAGTTGGGCCGCGGTCAGCGCGGCGGGCAGCGGCAGCCGCAGCCCGGCCGCACGCGGCAGCAGACCGTACGCCGCCCAGAGCCCCGCCAGCAGTGCCGAAGCGACGGCCGTGTACCCCGCGCCGTCCGTGCCCATGAAGGCGACCTGCTGCAACGCGTACGCGTCCAGCACCGTCAGCGCCAGCCCCAGGCCGGCCACCGACTCGGCCGTCGAACGCAGCCCGCGCTGCAGCAGGGGAAACGGCGCACCGAGCGCGGCCACCGTGACCGCGCCGAGCACGAGGGCCCGCCCCGTGATCCCCAGATGCCCCCAGCTGACCAGCGTGAACACCATCGCGGCGACCGTGAGCAGGATCCCGCCGAGCAGCAGCAGAAGGTTCTGCACGCCGGGCGCGGTGGCCTCCGGGCGAGACGCCTCGACGGGCGCCTGCGGTGCCTGCTGTGCCGGGGGCACCGGGCGGGCTGCCTGGAGCGCGGCGACCAGCCAGGCACGGCGATGGAGCAACTGGGCCCGGCGGGCGTCCAGTTGCCAGAGCTCGGCGTCGAGGAGCCGCAACTCCTCGGCCGGGGGCGGAACATGCGTCATGCCTCGGAGTGTGGTCCGCGTCACGTCGTACGGCATGAGCGCAGGTACTCAGAACGTACTCAGATCCAGCCACCACGTGGCTCGGATGCGGGGCGGACGCGCTGGGTACGGGCAGACTCCCACCATGGACTGGACGCACTACCGCTTCCGCAGCAACTGGGCCCTGGCCGCCTCGCCCGCCACCGTGTACGAGGCGCTGGAACAGGCGGAGGAATACCCCCGGTGGTGGCCCCAGGTACGGGAGGTGACCCGGCTCGACGACACCAGCGGCGTCATTCGGGTCCGGTCGGTTCTCCCGTACGACCTGCACTTCACCGCCCGCGAGACGCGCCGCGACCCCGTTGCCGGCGTCCTGGAGATCGCCATGTCCGGCGACCTCGAGGGCTGGGCGCGCTGGACGATCACCGCAGCGGGCACCGGCACCCTCGCCCGCTACGAGCAGGCCGTCGACGTGAACAAGCCGCTGCTGAGGCGGTTCGCCGTGCTGGGGCGGCCGGTGTTCCGCGCCAACCACCGGCTGATGATGCGGGCCGGGCGGCGCGGGCTGGCCGCGTACCTGGAAGCGGTTTGAAGGAAGCCTGCGGGGACCTGTATTGTTCAGTCCGTTCCCGGGCGATTAGCTCAGTGGGAGAGCGCTTCGTTCACACCGAAGAGGTCACTGGTTCGAACCCAGTATCGCCCACGCTCGCGAGAGCGACGTGTGTCCGCAGAATACGCGGACCGCGTCGCTCTCTTCGTGTTTTGCGCGGCTTCGCCGCGCGCGGTGGGGGCTTCGCCACCCACACCCCCTGGCCGGTCCGCAGCTGCGGACCGGCCTTCTTCATGTCGGCCTACTTCGTGCCGCCGCTTCATGCCGCCGCGGGAAGATCCGGCCGCAGCGGCCACGCCGGGTTCACGATCTCCTCGGTGCCGCTCTTCGCGAACCACGCCTGCAGGCCGCGCGCCTGGGCCGCGTGCCACGTGGTCTGCAGGGTGTGCAGCTCGGCGGGCGAGAGACGCTCCAGCCGGGCGGCGAAACGACGCCCGAGGGCCCGTACGACGTCCAGTGCGGCCAGTGCGTCCGCCGCCGCGTCGTGCGCACCCTCCAGCGTGACGCCGTAGTGCGCGCACAGGTCGGTCAGGGTGCGGCGGCCCTTGCGGTAGCGGTCCAGGTGCTTGTCGAGGACCCGGGGGTCGAGCACCCGAAGCGTCGACGACTCGAACCAGCGGTCCAGCGACGAGGCGCGATGGCGGCGCAACTCGCGGTCCAGAAGTGTCAGATCGAACGGCGCGTTCATCACCACGAGCGGACGGGCCATCGCCGCCTGCTCCGCCAGTTCCTCGGCTATCTCGTACATCACCGGCGCCGGCCAACGGCCGTTGCGCTGCAGGTGTTCGTCCGTCAGCCCGTGCACCGCCGTCGCCGCCTCCGGGACCGGCACACCCGGGTTGACCAGCCAACGGGTCATCCGGGGCCGGCTGCCCGGGGCGTCCTGGACGACGACGGCGGCCGACACGATCCGGTCGGTCTCTACGTCCACGCCCGTGGTCTCCGTGTCGAATGCGGCCAGGGGCCCCTCGTACCAGGTCGTCATGCCTACACAACTCCTCGTTCACCCACGGCAGCTGACGTCCCGTCTTCTGCCTGTTTGGTGATACCCGGGCTGTTTGCGCCGTACGCCGGAAGGACACAACAGGAGTACGGGTCTTTGCAGTTCAGAGGCCCACAGCAGGGAATCACTTGGCGTGGAAGGCTGTTGGTCATGGCGATAGCGCAGCCCGAGCGGGGCGGGCTGCTGCCCGAACGTACGGGCCCCCTTCGCGGCACACTCGCCACCACCGCCTGCATGGAGACACTGCAGGTGGGTTATCTGCACGCCGTCGCCGCGGCGGCCGGCTGCTCGCTGTCGCAGCCGTTTCCGGACAACGGCATCGACTGGCACGTCAGTCACGGCTCGCCCGGGCACACCGTCGACGACGAGGTGACCATCAAGGTGCAGCTGAAGTGCACGTACCAGGTCCCGCCGAACCCGCCGGGGCGCTTCTTCTCCTTCACGCTCGACAACGACCATCTGCGCAAGCTCGCGCGCACGCCCGTCTCGGTGCACAAGATCCTGGTCGTGATGCTCGTCCCGAGATCCCAGGACGACTGGCTGCGCGCCAGCCACGACCGTCTCGACCTGCGGCACTGCTGCTACTGGGTCAACCTGGCCGGCCAGCCGGTCACCGGGCGGACCCGGACCACAGTGCGGATACCGACCTCACGCATCTTCGACGACCGGGCGCTGTGCGAGATCATGACGCGGGTCGGGGCCGGAGGCAGACCATGACGCACCGCCCGCTTCAGGAGCCACTGCGGCCCGTCAGGCCGCACCCGGTCGAGGCCTCCTGGCACCGTCCCCCCGAGCCCGACGAGGTCGACCCCGCCGTGCTCAGCGCCCTGCTGCAGCGGCACGGCTGGGAGCGGCGCGGCGGAGCCGCCGGACGCTACGGCCGCTGGACCCCGCCCGGCCCCGGCGGCGGCGGGACGAGCCTGCTCGTGCCCGAGAGCCGCGCCTTCCCCGACAGCGACGACCTGCTCGGCGAGGCGCTCGTCGCGCTGACCCGCAGCGGTACGCCCTCCGCGCGCGAGGTACTGGTCGGACTCGCCGTGCCCAGCGACGAGATCCGCTGGTGGCGGGATGTGCCGAGCGGTCCGGCCGGCTCCGCGCCCTGGGTGGTCGAGGAGCAGCTGCGCGCCTCCGCCCGCCAGATGCTGCTCGCCGGGGCGCTCGCCACGCGCGCGCGTGCGGGCTATTACGGCGCCCGGCACCGCCGTGCCGCCGCCGCGCTGCTGGAGAGCGTCCTCGTCGGCTCCGCGGCCGGCGGCGGGCGACTGACCGCCTTCGTGCCCGTCGGTACGGGACGGCAGCTCGCCGTGCGCCTCCACCAGGCTCTGTACGCCGCCCGCGAGGCCATCGACTACCAACGCGCCACCGGAGGTATGGATGCCTTCGACGGCGCCGTCGAGGCAGGCGTGAGTCGCGAGCTCACCGAGGCGCTGATCGCCCTCGTACGCGGCACCGAGGGCGCCAGGATCGCCGTCGAGTGGGCACCGGCCGCCGGGGTGCCCGAGGACTGCGTGGCGGGCGTCGAGCCGGTGGAGTTCTCACCGGGCGACCTGCCCGCGCTGCGTGAGGCGGGGGCCCGCTATCTGCGCGAGGAGCCGTCCGTGCCCGTGCGGATCACCGGCACGGTGGTGCGGATGCGCAGGTCGGGGCCGCGCGGGGAGGGCAGCGTACGGCTGCGGGTGATCGCGGGAGCCGAGGTGCCGCACGTCCGGATCACGCTGGACGAGGAGGACTACCGCATCGCCGGGCACGCCCACCTCGTAGGGCTGCCCGTGCGGCTGCACGGGCGGCTGGAGAGCCGGGGCGGCTTCCGGCGGCTGACGGGGGCGTCCGGCGTGGCACCGGTGCAGGTGGAGGAGGCGGAACGGGACCGGCTCATGAAGTCCCTGCAGGAGAACCTCGACTTCTTCGAGGAGGCGTGCAGCGGGGAGGACGACGACTGAGCGCGGGCCTGCCTGCACAAAGGGCGACCGTTTCGCGGTCGGAGGGTCGGGGTCGGTACGATCCCCTATTGCGCGCGCTCCTGGTATGGCGCCGCACCCCACCTTCAGTCAGGAGAGACCGGTGTCAGACGTCCGTGTGATCATCCAACGCGATTCCGAGCGGGAAGAGCGCGTGGTGACGACGGGCACTACGGCCGCCGAGCTCTTCGCCGGCGAGCGCTCGATCGTCGCCGCGCGCGTGGGAGGCGAGCTCAAGGACCTCGCCTACTCGCCGGCCGAGGGCGAGGTCGTGGAGCCGGTGGAGATCTCCTCCGAGGACGGTCTCAACATCCTGCGCCACTCCACCGCGCACGTGATGGCGCAGGCCGTGCAGGAGCTGTTCCCCGAGGCCAAGCTGGGCATCGGCCCGCCGGTCAAGGACGGCTTCTACTACGACTTCGACGTCGAGAAGCCGTTCACGCCCGAGGATCTCAAGGCCATCGAGAAGAAGATGCAGGAGATCCAGAAGCGCGGGCAGAAGTTCGCCCGTCGTGTGGTGACCGACGAGGCGGCCCGCGAGGAGCTGGCGGACGAGCCGTACAAGCTGGAGCTGATCGGCCTCAAGGGCTCGGCGTCGCACGACGACGGTGCCGACGTCGAGGTCGGCGCCGGCGAGCTGACGATCTACGACAACCTGGACGCCAAGACCGGTGACCTGTGCTGGAAGGACCTCTGCCGCGGTCCCCACCTGCCCTCCACCCGGAACATCCCGGCGTTCAAGCTGATGCGCAACGCGGCCGCCTACTGGCGCGGCAGCGAGAAGAACCCGATGCTCCAGCGCATCTACGGCACCGCCTGGCCGTCCAAGGACGAGCTCAAGGGCTACCTCGACTTCCTCGCCGAGGCCGAGAAGCGCGACCACCGCAAGCTGGGCTCCGAACTCGACCTGTTCTCCATCCCGGAGCAGATCGGCTCCGGCCTCGCCGTCTTCCACCCCAAGGGCGGCATCGTCCGCCGCGTGATGGAGGACTACTCGCGCCGCCGCCACGAGGAGGAGGGCTACGAGTTCGTCTACACCCCGCACGCGACGAAGGGGAAGCTCTTCGAGACGTCCGGGCACCTGGACTGGTACGCCGAGGGCATGTACCCGCCCATGCAGCTCGACGAGGGCGTGGACTACTACCTCAAGCCCATGAACTGCCCGATGCACAACCTGATCTTCGACGCGCGCGGCCGCTCCTACCGTGAACTCCCGCTGCGCCTCTTCGAGTTCGGGACCGTGTACCGGTACGAGAAGTCGGGCGTCGTGCACGGTCTGACCCGTGCCCGCGGCTTCACCCAGGACGACGCGCACATCTACTGCACCCGTGAGCAGATGTCGGAGGAGCTCGACAAGACGCTCACCTTCGTCCTCGGCCTGCTGCGGGACTACGGCCTGACCGACTTCTACCTGGAGCTCTCCACCAAGGACCCGGAGAAGTTCGTCGGCTCCGACGAGGTCTGGGAGGAGGCCACCGAGACGCTGCGCCAGGTCGCCGAGAAGCAGGGCCTGCCCCTGGTCCCGGACCCGGGTGGCGCCGCCTTCTACGGCCCGAAGATCTCCGTCCAGACCAAGGACGCCATCGGCCGGACCTGGCAGATGTCGACGATCCAGCTCGACTTCAACCTGCCGGAGCGCTTCGACCTGGAGTACACGGGTCCGGACGGCTCCAAGCAGCGCCCGGTCATGATCCACCGCGCGCTGTTCGGCTCGATCGAGCGGTTCTTCGCGGTGCTCCTGGAGCACTACGCGGGCGCCTTCCCGGCGTGGCTGGCCCCGGTCCAGGCGGTCGGCATCCCGATCGGCGACGGGCACGTGGACTACCTGGAGAAGTTCGCCGCGGCCGCGAAGAAGCAGGGCCTGCGGGTCGAGGTCGACTCCTCCTCCGACCGCATGCAGAAGAAGATCCGCAACGCCCAGAAGCAGAAGGTGCCCTTCATGGTCATCGCGGGCGACGAGGACATGTCGGCCGGTTCCGTCTCCTTCCGCTACCGCGACGGTTCGCAGGAGAACGGCATCCCGTTCGACGAGGCCATCGCGAAGATCGCGAAGGTCGTGGAGGACCGGGCGCAGGTCTGACCGGCCGGTTCGATCGGCTGGCCTGATCCGCTGGTGTCCGAGGGCCCTCGGGAGGTTCAGCCTCCCGGGGGCCTTTCGTCGTTCTCCTGGGAGAAGACCTGCAGCAGCCAGGAGGCGAAGGTGCCGGTCACCGCGCCGAGCAGCGCCAGCCCGACGGCCATCATCCCGACCGCGAGCAGCCGTCCCAGCGGCGTCACCGGCACGACGTCCCCGTAGCCTGCGGTGGAGAAGGTCTCGCAGGTCCACCAGAGGGCGTCCCCGAAGGTGCGCATCGTGGCGTGCGGTGCCCCGCGTTCCTGCTGGAAGACGGCGAGCGCGCCGGAGAAACCGAGCAGTGCGGCGGACAGCCCGGCGTACACGATCACGCGCGCGTGCAGCGCGAGACGCGGCTGGCCGTGCCGCCGCTGCACCGCTTCGTACAGCTTGACGATCCGCAGAGGTCTCAGCTGTGGCAGGACGAGCACCAGCGTGTCCAGCAGGTGCGTCCGTACGAAGCGCAGCCGCTGCCCGCTCAGCCGCCAGCGCACCGCGTAGTCGACGGCGAACAGGGCCCAGGTTGTGAACAGCAGCGCGAGGCACAGGTCCTGCCAGGCGTCGTGCAGACCGGGAGCCAGGACGCGGACCGCGTACGAGGCGAGGAAGACCAGGGATGCCACGGCGAGCGGAATCTCCGCACGCTGCTCCCAGCGGGTGTCGCGACTGTCATCGTCCACCGGCCCAGCTTGGCCCGGCGGGCTTTTCTCACAACCCCGCCGACACGCCGCGAACGGGCGACGCCATATGCTGCATGGCATGACGAGTGAGCCGGAGCAGCAGTTGGGAGTAGGGGTCCAGGACGCGTTCCAGCGCCTGTGGACGCCCCACCGGATGGCCTACATCCAGGGCGAGAACAAGCCGACCGGCCCGGGTGCCGACGACGGCTGCCCCTTCTGCTCCATCCCGGCCAAGTCCGACGAGGACGGGCTGATCGTCCGGCGCGGTGAGCAGGTCTACGCCGTGCTCAACCTGTACCCGTACAACGGTGGACACCTCATGGTCGTCCCCTACCGCCATGTCGCCGACTACACGGACCTCACGCACGCCGAGACCGTCGAGCTCGCCGCGCTCACCAAGCAGGCCATGACGGCCCTGCGTACCGCCTCCGGTGCCCACGGCTTCAACATCGGCATGAACCAGGGCACGGTCGCAGGCGCCGGCATCGCGGCCCACCTCCACCAGCACATCGTCCCGCGCTGGGGCGGCGACACGAACTTCATGCCGGTCGTCGGCCACACGAGGGTGCTGCCGCAGCTGCTGGCGGACACCCGGAAGATGCTGGCGGAGGCCTGGCCCTCGTAACCGCTACGCGTCGTACACGTCGGCCTTCTTCGGCGTCGGGTCCTGGACCTGGGTGCTCAGGAACGCCGACCTCGTGCCGAACTTCTCCGTGTCCACGCCGTTCTCCTCGAGGACCCGTATCGCCGCCGCGTGCACCACCCGCAGCACCGGCGTGGCGGCGCGAAGGGCGTCGTCGGCCATGAAGCGGTGGCGCCAGGGCTGGTCGGCCCAGGCGTGACGGAGGCCGAAGGGCTCGGGCAGGGCTATCGTGCCGCCCAGCCAGTTCAGCAGGGGCGGGTACCAGGAGAGCGGGGCGCGGACGGCCAGTCGTACGACCTCGTCGGTGGTGACCAGCGGGAGGGCCACCTTCCGGGTCTCCCACGGCTTGAACGACTTCTGGACCTCCTTCGTCGGCGCCTCGGGCTTGCTGGTGAACAGGGAGTTCACGGGACCGAGCGCATGCCCGGTGACCTCGATGCGCAGCGTCTCGTGCAGCACGGTCACCGTGATCATCATGGTGATGACCAGCTGCCCGTCCCACAGGGTCCACTGCACGCCCAGGTAGTGCCGGTCGCCCGCGCCGAACTGCTGCTTGTTGCAGATGTCCTGTATCGCGTGGGACTTCACCTGGTATGCGTCCACGTCCGTGCCCTCGGGCCGGGCCACCTCCTTCGCGCCCTCGCCGATCGGCGTGACGATCCAGTGCCGTACGGAAGGGGTCGGGAAGCCGCCGGTGTTCAGCGTGTTCCGCTCCAGCATGCGCAGTTGGTCGTGGATCGAGCGGATGACGTCCCAGCTGCGGAAGGGGTGGATCTCCCGGGTCGGGTCGGCGGGCACCAGGTCCTCCGCGAGCTGCCAGCTGCCCCAGCGGGTGCCCATCCCGAGGATGCCTTTGGGGCCGGCGTAGAACACGGAGTTGGACTGCTGCTCGGCGCTCAGCTTGGCCAGCGACTGGCGCAGCAGGTCGGCCTTCGTCTCGCCCGGGCTGGTCGGCACCGCCTCGGGCACCTTGGCCCCGACGCTGCTGCCCGCCAGCAGGCTGTCCCAGCGCTCGCGCAGGTCCTTCGCCGTCCGCTCGCAGATCTGCCGGGCCCAGAACCAGCCGATGACCGGCATGATCACCGAGGCCCGGGCATACCAGGCCCAGAAGCCCGTGAACGGCATGCGGATCAGGAAGATCACGGCGAGGGCGCCCACCGCCACCAGCAGGGTGGTGGCCAGCGCCCCGGCCCGCTTGTCGTCGCGCTTGGCGACGGTGGTGCGGATCGAGAAGACCAGCAGCCAGACGAGGAGCCCCGGCAGGAACAGCAGGCCGCACAGCACCATCACGATGCTCAGCAGATTGTCGCGGTCCTTGCGGATGTTGTTCGCGGCCAGGCAGTGCTCGACGACGACCGGGGGCTCGGCGCCGAAGGACTGGATGAGCGGCTTGCGGCCGGACCCCACCATGCGGTCCACGACCGCCCGCGAGAAGGCCTCACCCAGGTTGGGCCGGAATATCCTCGCCCACTTCAGGCCGGGTTTGACGGTGGTCTGGTGCCACTCGTTGTCGGCCTTCTTGATGTCCGCCACCGGGTTGTCCCGGTAGGCCGCCGAGGCCAGCGCGAACGTCGCCGTCTGGCCCTCGTTGCCGGTGCGCGGCACCTGAGGGCCGAAGATGTCCCCGTAGCCGCTCTCAACGGTCATTCCCGCCCCCGATCGCCGCCGGCCTCGCTTCTGCGGCTTTCCCGACTTCCTTGCTCCGCACACCTGTTGATCAAGCCGGCACGGTGATCCCGTCACAACTTGATCAGGTCATCAGCGTATCCGCAGGCACCGACATTCGTCGGCGGACGGCCGAAGCCGCCCGCCGACGGAGGGGAGCGTTCCACAAAAGCGACTTGGAAGCGCCCGGCGCCAACTACGAGGCGTCGCGCGCCTCTTCACGAATCCTTTCTGCGATCTGCGGGGGCATCGGCTCGTGTCGTGCGTAGGAGCGGTTGAAGCGGGCGGTGCCGTGCGACATGGACCGCAGGTCGATGGCGTACCGCCCGATCTCGATCTCGGGCACCTCGGCCCGGATGAGTGTCCGGCCGCCGGTGGTCTGTTCCGTGCCCAGCACCCGGCCGCGCCGTCCGGACAGGTCGCTCATCACGGCGCCCACATAGTCGTCGCCGACCAGGACGGCCACCTCGGCCACCGGTTCCAGCAGGTGGATCTTCACGTCGGCCGCCGCCTCCCGCAGCGCCAGCGCGCCGGCCGTCTGGAAGGCCGCGTCCGAGGAGTCCACGGAGTGCGCCTTGCCATCCAGCAGGGTCACCCGCACGTCGATGAGCGGATAGCCCGCGGCAACTCCCTTGGCCGCCTGTGCCCTTATGCCCTTCTCGACCGATGGGATGAACTGCCGCGGCACCGCGCCGCCGACCACCTTGTCCACGAACTCGATGCCCGAGCCGCCCGGCAGCGGCTCCACCTCGATCTCGCAGATCGCGAACTGCCCGTGCCCGCCGGACTGCTTCACATGCCGGCCACGCCCCGCCGCCTTGCCCGCGAACGTCTCCCGCAGGGAGACCTTGTGCGGTACGACGTCGACCTGGACGCCGTAGCGGCTGCGCAGCCGTTCCAGCGCGACGTCCGCGTGCGCCTCGCCCAGGCACCACAGCACCACCTGGTGGGTGTCCTGGTTCTGCTCGAGCCGCATGGTCGGATCCTCGGCGACCAGCCGGGAAAGCCCCTGCGAGAGCTTGTCCTCGTCCGCCTTGCTGTGCGCCTCGATGGCGAGCGGCAGCAGCGGGTCGGGCATCTGCCACGGCTCCATCAGCAGCGGGTCGTCCTTGGCCGAGAGGGTGTCGCCGGTCTCCGCGCGGTTCAGCTTCGCCACACACACCAGGTCGCCCGCGATGGCGTGGGTCACGGTGCGCTGCTGTTTGCCGAAGGGGGTGGAGAGGGCGCCGATGCGCTCGTCGACATCGTGGTCCTCGTGCCCGCGGTCCGCGAGCCCGTGCCCGGACACGTGCACCGTCTCGTCGGGGCGCAGCGTGCCGGAGAAGACACGGACCAGGGAGACCCGGCCGACGTAGGGGTCGGAAGCCGTCCGCACGACCTCGGCGACCAGCGGGCCGTCCGTGTCGCAGGTCTTCAGCTCGCGCGGCTTGCCGTCGATGGTGGTGACACCGGGCGTGGGGTGCTCGAACGGCGTCGGGAAGCCGCCCGTGACCAGCTCCAGCAGTTCGACGGTGCCGAGGCCCTGCCGGGCGCCGTCGGCCGCGGGGGCGGCGGCCAGGACCGGGAAGAAGACCCCGCGTGCGACGGCCCGCTCCAGGTCCTCGACGAGCGTCTTGAAGTCGATCTGCTCGCCGCCCAGGTAGCGGTCCATGAGGGTCTCGTCCTCGCTCTCCGAGATGATTCCCTCGATCAGCCGGTTGCGGGCCCCCTCGATCTCCGGCAGCTGGTCCTCGCCCGGCTCCGACTCCTTGCGCTCGCCGGACGAGTAGTCGAAGAGTTTCTGCGACAGCAGCCCGGTCAGCCCCGTCACGGGCGCGTGTCCGTCCGGACCCTGCGGGCCGTGCAGCGGCAGGTAGAGCGGGAGCACGGCGTCGGGGTCGTCCCCGCCGAAGGCCTCCGCGCAGGTCCGCGTCATCTCGTCGAAGTCCGCCCGGGCGGCCTCCAGATGGGTGATCACGATCGCCCGTGGCATGCCGACGGCCGCGCACTCCTCCCACACCATGCGGGTCGAGCCGTCCACGCCGTCGGAGGCCGAGACGACGAAAAGGGCCGCGTCCGCCGCTCGCAGACCGGCCCTCAGCTCCCCGACGAAGTCGGCGTATCCGGGGGTGTCGAGAAGATTGACCTTGATGCCGTCCCATTCGACCGGCACCAGGGAGAGCTGCACCGAACGTTGCTGCCGGTGCTCGATCTCGTCGTAGTCGGAGACGGTGCCGCCGTCCTCCACGCGGCCCGCCCGATTCACTGCCCCCGCGGTGAGCGCGAGAGCTTCCACCAATGTCGTCTTGCCCGATCCGGAGTGGCCGACCAGCACCACATTCCGTACGGACGCGGGGTGGTCGGCCGCTGTTGCCCTGCCGGCGGCTCCGGGGTGTGCGCTTGCCTTGTCGCCCATGGCCTTGCCTCCCGTGCACGGTGAGGTCACTGTGGGCGCGGGCATGCCGGGCCGCGTGCGGTGGCGGCTCCGATGACGCCCGCGGTCCTTCGAGCTTTCCACTCCCGTCACGGTGCGTCCATACGACGGACGTGATCGCGCCGCCCGCCGCCGGTCCGGGCCGTCCGCCGGATCTCGCCACGACGTCCGGGTGCCCGGCAGTCGCACACGCGCGCGCGTGGCTACGATGGGCCAGCCGGAGGCCAGCAGGGGCCGCGGCCACACCGACCGTCGGGAAGGCCATGCTGAACAAGTACGCGCGTGCATTCTTCACGCGTGTCCTCACGCCGTTCGCCGCGTTTCTCATCCGCCGGGGCGTCAGCCCCGACACGGTCACGCTCCTCGGCACCGCCGGGGTGATCGCGGGCGCGCTGGTCTTCTACCCCCGGGGGGAGTTCTTCTGGGGCACGGTCGTGATCACGCTGTTCGTGTTCTCCGACCTCGTCGACGGCAACATGGCCCGCCAGCTGGGCCGCACCAGCCGCTGGGGCGCCTTCCTGGACTCCACGCTCGACCGGGTGGCCGACGGCGCGATCTTCGGCGGTTTCGCCCTCTGGTACGCGGGAAGCGGCAACGACAACGTCCTGTGCGCCGTCTCGATCTTCTGCCTGGCCAGCGGCCAGGTGGTGTCGTACACCAAGGCCCGCGGCGAGTCGATCGGCCTGCCGGTCGCCGTCAACGGGCTCGTCGAGCGCGCCGAGCGCCTGGTCATCTCACTGGTCGCGGCCGGGTTCGCGGGACTGCACAAGTTCGGTGTGCCGGGCATCCAGTACCTGCTGCCGGTCGCCCTGTGGATCGTCGCCGTCGGCAGCCTGGTCACGCTGATCCAGCGGGTGGTCACCGTCCGTCGCGAGTCGGCGGAGGCGGAGGCCGCGGCGGCCACCCCGGAGAACGCCTCACAGGGCAGCGAGGCGGCGAAGTGAGCCCCCGCGATCAGCTGACGGACGCGCTGTACGGCCTCGGCTGGGGCACCGTCAAGAAGCTCCCGGAGCCCGTCGCCGTACGGCTCGGCCGTTCCATCGCCGACCTCGCCTGGAAGCAGCGCGGCAAGGGCGTACGGCGCCTGGAGAGCAACTACGCGCGCGTGGTGCCCGATGCGAGCCCCGAACGCCTCGCCGAGCTCTCGCGCGCGGGCATGCGCTCGTACCTGCGCTACTGGATGGAGTCCTTCCGGCTCCCGGCGTGGAGCGCCGAGCGGATAAAGGGCGGCTTCGACCCCAAGGACGTGCACTACCTGACCGACGGGATCGCCTCCGACCAGGGCGTCATCCTGGCGCTCCCGCACATGGCCAACTGGGACCTCGCCGGGGCCTGGGTCACCACCAAGCTCGAGACGCCGTTCACGACGGTCGCCGAGCGCCTCAAGCCCGAGACCCTCTACGACCGCTTCGTCGCCTACCGCGAGGGCCTCGGCATGGAGGTCCTGCCGCACAGCGGCGGCACCGCCTTCGGCACGCTCGCCCGGCGGCTGCGCGACGGCGGCCTGGTCTGCCTGGTCGCCGAGCGCGACCTGTCGTCCTCGGGCGTCGAGGTCGAGTTCTTCGGCGAGGCCACCCGGATGCCGGCCGGCCCCGCCCTCCTCGCCCAGCAGACCGGCGCACTGCTCCTGCCGGTCACGCTCTGGTACGACGAGTCGCCCGTCATGCAGGGGCGTGTGCACCCGCCGGTCGAGGTACCGGAGACAGGCAGCCGGGCCGAAAAGACGTCTGTCATGACACAGGCGCTGGCCGATGCCTTCGCCACCGGGATCGCCGACCATCCGGAGGACTGGCACATGCTCCAGCGCTTGTGGCTCAAGGACCTCGACCCCGCGAAGAAACCCCCGGCTCCCGGGAAGGGCACGTCGTGAGGATCGGCATCGTCTGCCCGTACTCCTGGGACGTGCCGGGCGGCGTCCAGTTCCACATCCGCGACCTCGCCGAGTACTTCATCCGCCTGGGCCACGAGGTGTCGGTCCTGGCCCCCGCCGACGACGACACGCCCCTGCCGCCGTACGTCGTCTCGGCCGGCCGCGCGGTCCCGGTGCCGTACAACGGCTCGGTGGCCCGGCTGAACTTCGGGTTCCTGAGCGCCGCCCGGGTCCGGCGCTGGCTGCACGACGGCGGGTTCGACGTCGTCCACATCCACGAGCCGACCTCGCCGTCGCTCGGCCTGCTGACCTGCTGGGCGGCGTCGGGTCCGATCGTGGCCACCTTCCACACCTCCAACCCGCGCTCGCGGGCGATGATCGCCGCCTACTCGATCCTCCAGGCGGCTCTGGAGAAGATCAGCGCCCGGATCGCGGTGAGCGAGTACGCGCGCCGCACGCTGGTGGAACACCTCGGCGGTGACGCGGTCGTCATCCCGAACGGCGTCGACGTGGACTTCTTCGCCCGGGCCGAACCCAAGGCCGAGTGGCAGGGGGACACCATCGGCTTCATCGGCCGCATCGACGAGCCCCGCAAGGGCCTGCCGGTGCTCATGAAGGCGCTGCCCAGGATCCTCGCCGAGCGCCCGCAGGCCCGGCTGCTGGTCGCCGGGCGCGGGGACGAGGAGGAGGCGGTCGAGTCGCTGCCCGCCGAACTGCGCCCGCGTGTGGAGTTCCTCGGCATGGTCAGCGACGAGGACAAGGCCCGCTTCCTGCGCAGCGTGGACCTGTACGTGGCGCCGAACACCGGCGGCGAGAGCTTCGGCATCATCCTCGTCGAGGCCATGTCCGCCGGCGCTCCCGTCCTCGCCTCCGACCTGGACGCCTTCGCCCAGGTCCTGGACCAGGGCGCGGCGGGCGAGCTGTTCGCCAACGAGGACTCCGACGCGCTGGCCGAGGCGGCTCTGCGGCTGCTGGCGGACCCGGAGCGCCGGGCCGAGCTGCGGGAGCGCGGGAGCGCCCACGTACGGCGCTTCGACTGGTCGACGGTCGGGGCGGACATCCTGTCGGTGTACGAGACGGTGACGGCGGGAGCGGCCGCGGTCGCGGCGGCGGAGGACGAGCGGGGCCCGGGCCTTCGGGCGCGGTTGGGGCTGGCGCGGGACTGAGCGCTCCGCGGGCTGTGCCGATGTGCGGCTCCGCCGCCGGGCAGTGATGGGTCGTCTGTCGGCTGCGGTGTCGTCGTGGCTGGTCGCGCCCGCGCGGCGGTGGCCGCACATGACGACAGCCCGGCGCCCCTTCAGGGCGCGGCTGTCGTATCGATGTGCGGCTCCGCCGCGGGGTGGCGGACACCGCCCGGGAACTGCGCCTCGTGGCCGACCGGGCGCGCATGCCAGGGCCGATGACGGCGAGCCGATCCGCCGGCCAGGCCTGGTGACGTTGGCGGCCGACGCTGATCGCAGCTGACTCTCGGCGTCCCGCTAACCTTGCCGCCCGTGACCGCAACCCTCATCTGGATCCTCGTCGCCCTCCTCGCGATCGGCCTGTACCTGAGCTGGACGGCGGGCCGCCTGGACCGGCTGCACGCCCGTATCGACGCAGCGCGCGCCGCGCTCGACGCGCAGCTGCTGCGCAGGGCCTCCGTGGCCCAGGAACTCGCCACCTCCGGCGTCCTCGACCCGGCCGCCTCGATCGTCCTGTACGAGGCGGCGCATGCGGCCCGGCAGGCCGAGGAGGAGCAACGGGAGGTCGCCGAGAGCGAGTTGAGCCAGGCACTGCGGGCGGTCTTCGCGGAGGCGCAGCAGGTGGAGGCGGTGCGTGAGGCACCGGGCGGGGAAGCGGCCGCCGGCGAGCTCACCGAGGCCGTACGTCGGGTCCCGATGGCCCGCCGCTTCCACAACGACGCGGTGGGCGCGGCCCGCCGTCTGCGCGAACACCGCAAGGTCCGCTGGTTCCGCCTGGCCGGCCACGCCCCCTTCCCGATGGCCTTCGAGATGGACGACGAGCCCCCGTCGGCACTGGCCGACCGGGCGGCCTAGGAGACCGCCGGCCATGACTGACGGGAGACGCCGTGTCTTCCTCGACCTGGAGGGCAACGACAACGGCACGGTTTTCGTCATCGTGGCGGCGCCGACCGGAGTGGTCTACGAGGTCCAGGGCGGTGGGTACGGCTGCGTACCGTACGCGCTGGAGGGCTATCTGCTCCCCGTGCCGGGGCGCGGCCTCGACGAGGAGCTGAAGGACATCTTCGTCGGCGAACTGCAGGGGGCGGGTGCCCAAGGGCTGACCTGGCCTCCGTCGCTGCTGGAGCGGCTGCGGGGCGCGGTCGCCCTGCATGTCTACGGCTCCGCGAACCGGGACGACCTGTACCCCGCGCCCCTCGTCCTCGACGAGTCCCGGCTGGCCGAGGCGGACGAGGCGTGGGTGCCGGTGCTGACGCCGGACGGGCCGGGCGTACTCGTGTGGGAGAACTCCGACTGAGGTGCCCTGCGCGGGCCACGGACGCGAAAAGGATCCACCGTCTCCGCATTGGCCCTTGCTGTGGACTGGCCCACTCGCGTTTCCTCGGAGCTTGCAGAAGCCCTCTTTCACCGAGTGAGGTCAACCCGTGTCCAGCACGCTCTCCGAAAACCAGGCCCCCGAGACCGGCACCGCGCGCGTGAAGCGCGGAATGGCCGAGCAGCTCAAGGGTGGCGTGATCATGGACGTCGTCACGCCGGAGCAGGCGAAGATCGCCGAGGACGCGGGCGCCGTCGCCGTCATGGCCCTGGAGCGGGTCCCGGCCGACATCCGCAAGGACGGCGGCGTGGCCCGGATGTCCGACCCGGACATGATCGAGGGCATCATCGAGGCCGTCTCCATCCCGGTCATGGCCAAGTCCCGCATCGGCCACTTCGTCGAGGCCCAGGTGCTGCAGTCCCTCGGCGTCGACTACATCGACGAGTCCGAGGTCCTCACCCCGGCCGACGAGGTCAACCACTCCGACAAGTGGGCGTTCACCACCCCCTTCGTCTGCGGTGCCACCAACCTGGGCGAGGCCCTGCGCCGTATCGCCGAGGGCGCGGCCATGATCCGCTCCAAGGGCGAGGCCGGCACCGGCAACGTCGTCGAGGCCGTCCGCCACCTGCGCCAGATCAAGAACGAGATCGCCAAGCTGCGCGGCTTCGACAACAACGAGCTGTACGCCGCCGCCAAGGACCTGCGCGCCCCGTACGAGCTGGTCAAGGAGGTCGCCGAGCTCGGCAAGCTCCCGGTGGTGCTGTTCTCCGCCGGTGGCGTCGCCACCCCCGCCGACGCCGCGCTGATGCGCCAGCTCGGCGCCGAGGGCGTCTTCGTCGGCTCCGGCATCTTCAAGTCCGGCGACCCGGCCAAGCGCGCCGCCGCCATCGTCAAGGCGACCACCTTCTACGACGACCCCAAGATCATCGCGGACGCGTCCCGCAACCTCGGCGAGGCCATGGTCGGCATCAACTGCGACACCCTCCCCGAGGCCGAGCGCTACGCCAACCGCGGCTGGTAAGGCACTGGATCACATGAACACCCCCGTCATAGGCGTCCTGGCCCTCCAGGGCGACGTACGGGAGCACCTCATCGCCCTGGCCGCGGCCGACGCCGTGGCCAGGCCGGTCAGGCGCCCCGAGGAGCTCGCCGAGGTGGACGGCCTGGTCATCCCCGGCGGCGAGTCCACCACCATCTCCAAGCTGGCCGTCCTCTTCGGCGTGATGGACCCGCTACGCGCGCGCGTGCGTGACGGAATGCCCGTCTACGGCACCTGCGCGGGGATGATCATGCTCGCCGACAAGATCCTCGACCCGCGCTCCGGCCAGGAGACCATCGGCGGCATCGACATGATCGTGCGCCGCAACGCCTTCGGACGGCAGAACGAGTCCTTCGAAGCGGCGGTCGACGTCCGGGGTGTCGAGGGCGATCCTGTAGAGGGCGTTTTCATCCGCGCCCCCTGGGTCGAGTCCGTCGGCGCTGAGACCGAGGTTCTCGCCGAGCACGACGGCCACATCGTCGCGGTCCGCCAGGGCAACGCGCTCGCCACGTCGTTCCATCCGGAACTGACCGGCGACCACCGCGTGCACGCCTTGTTCGTCGACATGGTGCGCGCGTACCGGACAGCGGAGTCCTTGTAGGATCTCTGGCGTTCGTTCATAGATGGGTTACGCGAAGGAGACAGGCAGATGTCCGGCCACTCTAAATGGGCCACGACGAAGCACAAGAAGGCCGTGATCGACGCCAAGCGCGGCAAGCTCTTCGCGAAGCTGATCAAGAACATCGAGGTCGCTGCGCGCATGGGCGGCGTCGACCTGGACGGCAACCCGACGCTCTACGACGCCGTGCAGAAGGCGAAGAAGTCGTCGGTTCCGAACAAGAACATCGACTCCGCGATCAAGCGCGGCGGCGGTCTCGAGGCCGGTGGCGCCGACTACGAGACGATCATGTACGAGGGCTACGGCCCCAACGGCGTCGCGGTGCTCATCGAGTGCCTCACCGACAACCGCAACCGCGCCGCCTCGGACGTGCGGGTCGCCATGACCCGCAACGGCGGCAACATGGCCGACCCCGGCTCGGTGTCGTACCTCTTCAACCGCAAGGGCGTCGTCATCGTCCCCAAGGGCGAGCTGAGCGAGGACGACGTCCTCGGCGCCGTCCTGGACGCGGGTGCCGAGGAGGTCAACGACCTGGGCGAGTCCTTCGAGGTGCTCAGCGAGGCCACCGACCTGGTCGCGGTCCGCACCGCCCTCCAGGACGCCGGGATCGACTACGACTCCGCCGAGGCCAACTTCGTCCCGACCATGCAGGTCGAGCTGGACGAGGAGGGCGCCAAGAAGATCTTCAAGCTGATCGACGCGCTCGAGGACAGCGACGACGTGCAGAACGTCTTCGCCAACTTCGACGTCAGCGACGAGGTCATGGAGAAGGTCGACGCGTAACGCTGCCGCGAACTGAGCGGTTTCGGCGGGCCGGTGGGACAACACGTCCCACCGGCCCGCGGCCGTTGTCGGTGGCAGCAGTTAGCCTGGCTGGAGTCAAAGATCACCGCCCACGGACCGCAACCATCAATTGAGGAACCCCGACGGTGTTCAGCCAGGTCCGCGAGAGCGGCGGCGGTTTAGCCGCAAAGGGAGTGGGGCGCGTGCGCGTATTGGGGGTGGACCCCGGACTGACGCGATGTGGTGTCGGCGTGGTCGAGGGGGTCGCGGGCCGGCCGCTCACCATGGTGGGCGTCGGAGTCGTACGGACGCCCGTGGACGCCGAGTTGGGGCAGCGGCTCGTCGCGATCGAGCAGGGCATCGAACAGTGGCTGGACGAGCACCGGCCCGAAGTCGTCGCCGTGGAGCGGGTGTTCAGCCAGCACAACGTACGAACCGTGATGGGCACCGCACAGGCCAGCGCCGTAGCCATGCTGTGCGCCGCCCGCCGCGGCCTCCCCGTCGCCCTGCACACCCCCAGCGAGGTCAAGGCCGCGGTCACCGGCAGCGGTCGCGCGGAGAAGGCCCAGGTCGGCGCCATGGTGACCCGTCTGCTCCGGCTCGACGCACCCCCGAAACCGGCCGACGCGGCCGACGCCCTCGCGCTCGCCATCTGCCACATCTGGCGCGCCCCCGCCCAGAACCGACTCCAGCAGGCGGTCGCCCTGCACGCAGCCAACGCAACGAAAGGCCGTACGGCATGATCGCCTTCGTGAGCGGCACGGTCGCCGCACTCGCCCCCGACGCCGCCGTGGTCGAGGTCGGCGGTGTCGGCATGGCCGTGCAGTGCACGCCGAACACGCTCTCCACGCTCCGTCTCGGCCAGCCGGCCAAGCTGGCCACCTCCCTCGTCGTACGGGAGGACTCGCTGACGCTCTACGGCTTCGTGGACGACGACGAGCGCCAGGTGTTCGAACTGCTGCAGACGGCGAGCGGGGTCGGCCCGCGGCTGGCGCAGGCGATGCTGGCCGTGCACACCCCGGACGCCCTGCGCCGGGCGGTGTCCACGAGCGACGAGAAGGCCCTCATCGCCGTCCCGGGCATCGGCAGGAAGGGCGCCCAGAAGCTGCTCCTTGAGCTCAAGGACCGGCTCGGCGAGCCGATCGGCGCCCCGGCCGTCGGTACGGCGGTCACCTCCGGCTGGCGCGACCAGCTGCACGCCGCGCTGATCGGCCTCGGGTACGCCACCCGCGAGGCCGACGAGGCCGTGTCCGCCGTGGCACCGCAGGCCGAGGCGTCCGGGGGCACGCCCCAGGTCGGTCAGCTGCTGAAGGCGGCCCTGCAGACCCTCAACCGCGCCCGCTGACCCACCTGCGCCACCCCAGTTAGGAGATCTCAGTGAACTGGGACGACCCGACCGACGCCCCCGGCCCCGAGCGGCTGGTGGGCTCTGTCGCCGACCGCGAGGACCAGGCCGTCGAGGCGGCCCTGCGCCCCAAGGACCTGGACGAGTTCATCGGCCAGGAGAAGGTCCGTGAGCAGCTCGACCTGGTCCTGCGCGCCGCACGCGCGCGTGGCGCCACCGCCGACCACGTGCTGCTCTCCGGCGCCCCGGGCCTCGGCAAGACCACCCTGTCGATGATCATCGCGGCCGAGATGGGCGCCCCGATCCGCATCACGTCCGGCCCCGCCATCCAGCACGCGGGTGATCTCGCCGCGATCCTCTCCTCCCTCCAGGAGGGCGAGGTCCTCTTCCTCGACGAGATCCACCGCATGTCGCGGCCCGCCGAGGAGATGCTCTACATGGCCATGGAGGACTTCCGGGTCGACGTCATCGTCGGCAAGGGCCCCGGCGCCACCGCCATCCCGCTCGAACTGCCCCCGTTCACTCTGGTCGGCGCCACCACGCGCGCGGGCCTGCTGCCGCCCCCGCTGCGCGACCGCTTCGGCTTCACCGCGCACATGGAGTTCTACGAGCCCGCCGAGCTGGAGCGCGTCATCCATCGCTCGGCGAACCTGCTCGACGTCGAGATCCAGGCCGACGGTGCCGCCGAGATCGCCGGCCGCTCCCGCGGCACGCCCCGTATCGCCAACCGCCTGCTGCGCCGGGTGCGCGACTACGCCCAGGTCAAGGCCGACGGAATCATCACGCGGGACATCGCGGCGGCCGCCCTCGCGGTGTACGAGGTCGACGCCCGCGGCCTCGACCGGCTCGACCGCGGCGTGCTGGAGGCTTTGCTCAAGCTCTTCGGTGGCGGGCCCGTCGGCCTGTCCACCCTCGCCGTCGCGGTGGGGGAGGAGCGCGAGACCGTCGAAGAGGTCGCCGAGCCCTTCCTCGTGCGGGAAGGACTGCTCGCGCGTACCCCCCGAGGCCGGGTCGCCACGCCTGCCGCATGGGCGCACCTCGGCCTCACCCCGCCCCGCTCGGCCACTGCGGGAAACGGACAACAGGACCTGTTCGGGACGTGATGCCTTTGTGACGGCGCGGGCATTGGCCGGGCCAGGAACCCAGGTGCCATGCTGAGCGTTGTTCCATGCGCGTGGACTCGCTTAGACTCCGCCGATGCCGCCTTTGTCGGCGGTATACATACCCCCATCCATGAGGCCGCTCTCCATCGCGGTCGTGCGAAGGAATTCCGTCCCGTGAATATCACCATGCTCCTCCCGTTCATCGTGCTCATCGGGGCCATGTTCCTCATGACCCGCTCGGCCAAGCGCAAGCAGCAGCAGGCCGCCGCGATGCGTAACGAGCTGCAGCCCGGCAGCGGCGTCCGCACGATCGGGGGCATGTACGCGACGGTCAAGGAGGTCAACGAGGACACGGTCCTCCTCGACGCCGGCCCGGGCGTGGAGCTCCTCTTCGCGAAGAACGCCATCGGTTCCGTGCTCTCCGATGACGAGTACAACCGCATCGTGCACGGCATCGAGCACGACCTGAAGTCCGACTCCGACCTGGTCCCGGACGACGCCTCCTCCCTCACCGAGACCGACGACTCCGCCGACGAAGCTGCCGCCGCCTCCGACGACAAGTCCGTCGACCTCGACAAGAAGGACGCGCCCGAGGAGCCGGCCGACGACACCCCGGCCGCCGAGGCCACGTCGGACGAAGAGCCGAAGAAGACCGACGGCGACTCCGAGGCGAAGTAGTCACGTCCCCGGGGCGCGCGGCCGACCTCGCCGCGCCCCGGGTCGTGCGTATCTCGCACACACGGGGATCCCGACACCAGTCATGGCCGACCCCGCGCTGACCCGGCGCGGAGCGGCCCGAGAGGGAGTACGAGAAGGTGGCAGCACCTAAAAAGGGCCGGAGCGCGAGCGCCCAGAGCAAGCCGGGGCGCTCGCTGGCCCTCATCCTGATCGCCATCGTGGCGCTCACCGGAGGAATGTTCGCCTCCGGAAACACCACTCCGCGTCTCGGTATCGACCTGGCCGGTGGTACGAGCATCACGCTCCGGGCGGTCGCAGAGCCGGGCCAGGAGTCCGCGATCAACAAGACCAACATGGACACCGCGGTCGAGATCATGAACAACCGCGTCAATGGTCTTGGTGTCACGGAGGCCGAGGTTCAGACCCAGGGCAACAAGAACATCATCGTCAACATCCCCAAGGGCACGAACTCCAAGGAAGCCCGGAATCAGGTCGGCACCACCGCCAAGCTGTACTTCCGCCCGGTGTTCACCACCGAGGTCTCCGGCGCCGCCGCGACCAGCCCGTCGCCGAGCGTCTCCGGCAGCCCCTCGGGCAAGGCCACCGAGAAGGCCACGGGCAAGTCGACCCCGTCCTCCTCCGCGACCCCGTCGGCGACCGCCACCTCGCAGGGCCGCGCCGTCACCGGCGCCCTGAAGGCCGACGCGACGCCGAGCGCCACCGCCTCCTCGAGCGCGAAGACCTCCGCCTCCCCGTCCGCGAGCAGCAGCTCGTCCGGCAACCCGGCGGCAGCCAAGCTGCAGGCGCAGTACACCGCACTCGACTGCACGAACAAGAAGCAGCGCGCCACCGCCGGCAGGGGCGCCAAGTCCAGCGACCCGACGATCGCCTGCGGCCAGAACTCCTCGGGCCAGTGGCAGAAATACATCCTCGGCCCCGCCGAGGTCGACGGCACCGACGTCAAGAATGCCCAAGCCCGCTTCAACACGCAGACCGCCGCCGGCTGGACCGTCACCATGGAGTTCACGGGCAAGGGCTCCAAGAAGTTCGGCGACATCACCGGCAAGCTGGCCAAGAACCAGCCCCCGCAGAACCAGTTCGCCATCGTCCTCGACGGCAACGTCGTCTCCGACCCGTCCGTCAACCAGGCGCTGACCGGCGGCAACGCGGAGATCACCGGCAGCTTCAGCCAGCAGGAGGCCCAGAGCCTCGCCAACATGCTGTCGTACGGCGCGCTGCCGCTGACCTTCAAGGAGGACAGCGTCACCACGGTGACCGCCGCGCTCGGTGGCGAGCAGCTGCACGCCGGTCTGATCGCCGGTGCCATCGGCCTCGCACTGGTCGTCATCTACCTGCTGATCTTCTACCGCGGCCTGTCGGTCATCGCGATCCCCTCGCTGCTGGTCTCCGCGATCCTCACCTATGCGCTCATGTCGCTGCTCGGCGAGGCCATCGGCTTCGCGCTGAACCTGCCGGCGGTCTGCGGTGCGATCGTCGCGATCGGTATCACGGCGGACTCGTTCATCGTGTTCTTCGAACGCATCCGGGACGAGATCCGCGAGGGCCGGTCGCTGCGCCCCGCCGTCGAGCGGGCCTGGCCGCGCGCCCGGCGCACCATCCTGGTCTCCGACTTCGTGTCGTTCCTCGCCGCCGCGGTGCTGTTCATCGTCACGGTCGGCAAGGTCCAGGGCTTCGCGTTCACGCTCGGTCTGACCACCGTGCTCGACGTGGTCGTCGTCTTCCTGTTCACCAAGCCGCTGATGACGATCCTCGCCCGCAAGAAGTTCTTCGCGAACGGCCACAAGTGGTCGGGCCTCGACCCGAAGGCACTCGGCGCCAAACCGCCTCTGCGCCGCACTCGTCGTCCCTCCGCCCCCGTCGACCCGAAGGAGGCGTGAGATGTCGAAACTCGGCAGCCTCGGCGCCCGTCTGCACCGCGGTGAGGTCGGCTACGACTTCGTCGGCAACCGCAAGATCTGGTACGGCATCTCGATCCTGATCACCATCACGGCCGTCCTGGGCCTGGCGGTGCGCGGCCTGAACATGGGCATCGAGTTCCAGGGCGGTGCCGTCTTCACCACCCCGAAGGGCATGACAGCCTCGGTCGCCAAGACCGAGGGGTACGCGCAGGACGCGTCCGGCCACGACGCGGTCGTCCAGAAGCTCGGCGACGGCAGCCTGCGCATCCAGATCGCGGGCATCGACACCGACAAGTCCGACGCGATCAAGGACAAGCTCGCCAAGGACCTGAACGTCAACAGCGAGAACATCAACGCCGACCTGGTCGGCCCCAGCTGGGGCGACCAGATCGCCAACAAGGCCTGGCAGGGCCTGGCGATCTTCATGGTCCTCGTGGTGATCTACCTGGCGATCGCGTTCGAGTGGCGGATGGCGGTCGCCGCGCTGGTCGCCCTGATCCACGACATCACCATCACGACCGGCATCTACGCCCTCGTCGGCTTCGAGGTCACGCCGGGCACGGTGATCGGTCTGCTCACGATCCTCGGTTACTCGCTCTACGACACGGTCGTCGTCTTCGACAGCCTCAAGGAGCAGACGAAGGACATCACCAAGCAGACCCGCTGGACGTTCAGCGACGTCGCCAACCGCTCGATCAACAGCACCCTGATGCGGTCCATCAACACCACGGTGGTCGCGCTGCTGCCGGTTGCGGGCCTGCTGTTCATCGGTGGCGGGTTCCTCGGCGCCGGCATGCTCAACGACATCTCGCTGTCGCTGTTCGTCGGCCTCGCGGCCGGTGCGTACTCCTCGATCTTCATCGCCACGCCGCTCGTCGCCGACCTCAAGGAGCGTGAGCCGCAGATGAAGGCGCTCAAGAAGCGCGTCCTCGCCAAGCGCGCCCAGGCCGCGGCGGAGGGCGGGCCGCTGGAGGCCGAGACCGCGCACGAACGCTTCGACGACGAGCCGGAGGACGCCGCTCACGCGGTCGTCGGCCCGCGCAACCAGCCGGCTTCGCGCAACCGCGGTCGTGGCCGTCCCTCCGGGAAGCGCCGATGACCGGCATCGAGGAGCTGCTGCTCAGCCGCATCCGTGACGTGGCCGACTACCCGGAGCCGGGCGTGATGTTCAAGGACATCACCCCGCTGCTGGCGGACCCGGCGGCCTTCACGGCGCTCACCGACGCGCTCGCCGAGATCGCCGCGAACACGGGCGCCACCAAGGTCGTCGGCCTGGAGGCCCGTGGCTTCATCCTCGGCGCCCCGGTCGCGGTCCGCGCCGGCCTCGGCTTCATCCCCGTACGCAAGGCGGGCAAGCTCCCCGGAGCCACCCTCGGCCAGTCGTACGACCTGGAGTACGGCTCGGCGGAGATCGAGGTGCACGCCGAGGACCTGTTCGCCGACGACCGCATCCTGATCGTCGACGACGTCCTCGCCACGGGCGGCACCGCCGAGGCCTCCATCCAGCTGATCCGCCGCGCGGGAGCCGAGGTCGCCGGCCTAGCGGTCCTGATGGAGCTCGGCTTCCTCGGCGGCCGCGCCCGCCTGGAGCCGACCCTCACCGGAGCCCCGCTGGAGGCCCTGCTCACCGTCTGACCCCACGGCACACATCCACAACGAACGGCCGCCCCGGCTCTCCCGGGACGGCCGTTCGCACATCACCGACCTGGTTCCCGCCGGCGACACTCGTACCAGGTGTCCCCACGCCCGCAGGCTTGAGCTCGACGCCGGGGCCGCACTGTACGGACGACCACACGGCGGCCGGAAAGTTGAACGCGGAGATCACACCGACTACGCCCAGCGGACGCCGCCACGCTCCGTGGCAAGCACCCCCACGCAAAGTCGCACTACGCGCCCCCGCGCAAGCGCCCGGCTCGCACTCCGCACAAGACCACGCCGTGCAGACGGCCCGCGCTTCCGCCTCCGGCCTGGCCCCGTCCAGGCCGGCCACGCAAGAGCGGCCCGCACGCCGCATGAGTGCTCGGCTGGTGCTCGGGCCATGCTGCGCGGACTGTCGCGCTCCGGCGTGAGCGCCCGGGGTGCACACCACGCCTGGGTCCCCGCGAGCGGCCCGCGCACCCGTGCGGGCGCTCGGACTTCCCTCCCGCGCAAGGGCCGTGCCCCGCCCCCGGCCACCCGCAGGACACCCCCGGATCACCTCGAAGCCGCCTCCCGGAATCCGGCAGCAGTCCCTTGTGTTTCTTCGGTAGACGGCCCTCACATTGGCCTGAAGGCGATCCTGCGGCCCAGGATCGCTACCATGGGGTCTCCGGAGCCTGACCGGGGGACCCGGATCGCGCACGAGGAGTCCTCTTGCCAGACGAGGCCCAGCACCTGACCGCCGCCAAGCCCGAGTCCGCCTCGGCAGCCGCGGCCAAGCCCGCGCCGAACACGCCGCACGCGAAGAACGACACCCGCGGGCCGGTCGAGCACGCCCAGTCCGCGCCCGTCGACAAGTCGGCCGAGGAGTCACGCCCCAAGCCCCCGCCACCCGAGCGCCCCACGCCCACCCCGGCGGTGCGCCCGAACACCGGCCAGCCCGCCCGCTCCGGCTCCTCCAACCGCGTCCGCGCCCGTCTCGCCCGCCTCGGTGTCCAGCGCTCCAACCCGTACAACCCGGTCCTGGAGCCGCTGCTGCGGATAGTGCGCAGCAACGACCCGAAGATCGAGACGGCGACGCTGCGGCAGATAGAGAAGGCCTACCAGGTCGCCGAGCGCTGGCACCGCGGCCAGAAGCGCAAGAGCGGCGACCCGTACATCACGCACCCGCTCGCCGTGACGACGATCCTCGCCGAGCTGGGCATGGATCCTGCCACCCTCATGGCCGGCCTGCTGCACGACACCGTCGAGGACACCGAGTACGGCCTCGACCAGCTCCGCCGCGACTTCGGCGACTCGGTCGCGCTGCTCGTGGACGGCGTCACCAAGCTGGACAAGGTCAAGTTCGGCGAGGCCGCGCAGGCCGAGACCGTGCGCAAGATGGTCGTCGCCATGGCCAAGGACCCCCGCGTCCTGGTCATCAAGCTCGCCGACCGCCTCCACAACATGCGCACCATGCGCTACCTCAAGCGCGAGAAGCAGGAGAAGAAGGCGCGCGAGACCCTCGAGATCTACGCGCCCCTCGCCCACCGCCTCGGCATGAACACCATCAAGTGGGAACTGGAGGACCTCGCCTTCGCGATCCTCTACCCCAAGATGTACGACGAGATCGTACGGCTGGTGGCCGAGCGGGCACCGAAGCGTGACGAGTACCTGGCCATAGTGACCGACGAGGTCCAGCAGGACCTGCGCGCCGCCCGCATCAAGGCGACGGTCACCGGCCGCCCGAAGCACTACTACAGCGTCTACCAGAAGATGATCGTCCGCGGCCGTGACTTCGCGGAGATCTACGACCTGGTGGGCATCCGCGTCCTCGTCGACACGGTCCGCGACTGCTACGCCGCCCTCGGCACCGTGCACGCGCGATGGAACCCGGTCCCCGGCCGGTTCAAGGACTACATCGCGATGCCCAAGTTCAACATGTACCAGTCACTGCACACGACGGTCATCGGCCCCAACGGCAAGCCCGTCGAGCTGCAGATCCGCACCTTCGACATGCACCGCCGCGCCGAGTACGGCATCGCCGCGCACTGGAAGTACAAGCAGGAGGCCGTGGCCGGCGCCTCCAAGGTGCGTTCGGACGCACCGAAGGGCGGCGGCAAGGACGACCACCTCAACGACATGGCGTGGCTGCGCCAGCTGCTGGACTGGCAGAAGGAGACCGAGGACCCGGGCGAGTTCCTGGAGTCCCTGCGCTTCGACCTGTCGCGCAACGAGGTCTTCGTCTTCACCCCGAAGGGCGACGTCATAGCGCTCCCGGCCGGTGCCACCCCTGTCGACTTCGCCTACGCGGTCCACACGGAGGTCGGCCACCGGACCATAGGAGCACGGGTCAACGGCCGCCTCGTACCGCTCGAATCCACCCTGGACAACGGCGACTTGGTGGAGGTCTTCACCTCCAAGGCGGCCGGCGCGGGCCCCTCCCGCGACTGGCTCGGCTTCGTGAAGTCGCCGCGCGCCCGCAACAAGATCCGCGCGTGGTTCTCCAAGGAACGCCGCGACGAGGCGATCGAGCAGGGCAAGGACGCCATCGTCCGCGCCATGCGCAAGCAGAACCTGCCGATCCAGCGCATTCTCACCGGCGACTCGCTCGTCACGCTCGCGCACGAGATGCGCTATCCGGACATCTCCGCGCTGTACGCGGCGATCGGTGAGGGCCATGTCTCCGCGCAGAACGTCGTGCAGAAGCTCGTCTCCGCGCTCGGCGGCGAGGAGGCGGCCACCGAGGAGATCGACGAGTCGGTCCCGCCGTCCCGCGGCCGTAGCCGCAAGCGGCGCTCCAGCGCCGACCCGGGCGTGATCGTCAAGGGCGTCGAGGACGTATGGGTCAAGCTGGCCCGCTGTTGTACACCCGTCCCCGGCGACCCCATCATCGGCTTCGTCACGCGCGGTAGCGGAGTATCGGTTCACCGCAGCGACTGCGTCAACGTGGAGTCACTGTCCCGCGAGCCCGAGCGCATCCTCGAGGTCGAGTGGGCGCCCACCCAGTCCTCGGTCTTCCTGGTCGCCATCCAGGTCGAGGCCCTGGACCGCTCCCGGCTCCTCTCGGACGTCACCCGTGTCCTGTCCGACCAGCACGTCAACATCCTCTCCGCGGCCGTCCAGACCTCCCGCGACCGCGTGGCCACCTCCCGCTTCACTTTCGAGATGGGCGACCCGAAGCATCTCGGCCACGTCCTGAAGGCGGTACGTGGCGTGGAGGGCGTCTACGACGTGTACCGCGTGACGTCGGCGCGCAGCAGGTCGTAGCAGAGTCAGTCCTGCGACGCAGACGACGAGAAGGGGCCCGTACCTCGCGGTACGGGCCCCTTCTCCACGCAACAGGTGTCAGCCGCCGAACTCCTGCAGGCCCTTCAGCGCCTGGTCCAGGAGCGCCTGGCGGCCCTCCAGCTCGCGCTCGAGCTTGTCGGCCCTGGCGTTGTTGCCCTGGGCGCGGGCCTGCTCGATCTGGCCCTTCAGCTTGTCCACGGCGGCCTGGAGCTGACCGGTGAGACCCTCGGCACGCGCGCGTGCCTCCGGGTTCGTCCGGCGCCACTCGGCCTCCTCGGCCTCCTGAATCGCCCGCTCCACGGCGTGCATCCGGCCCTCGACCTTCGGGCGCGCGTCCCGCGGTACGTGACCGATGGCCTCCCAGCGCTCGTTGACCGAGCGGAACGCGGCCCGCGCCGCCTTGAGGTCCGTGACCGGGAGGATCTTCTCGGCCTCCTCGGCCAGCTCCTCCTTCAGCTTCAGGTTCTCCGACTGCTCGGCGTCCCGCTCGGCGAAGACCGAGCTGCGGGCGGCGAAGAACACGTCCTGGGCGCCGCGGAAGCGGTTCCACAGGTCGTCCTCGTGCTCGCGCTGAGCGCGGCCAGCGGCCTTCCACTCCGTCATCAGCTCGCGGTAGCGCGCTGCCGTCGGACCCCAGTCCGTCGAGCCGGACAGCGCCTCGGCCTCGGCGACCAGCCGCTCCTTGGCCTTGCGGGCCTCCTCGCGCTGCGCGTCCAGCGAAGCGAAGTGCGCCTTGCGGCGCTTGGAGAACGCCGACCGGGCGTGCGAGAAACGGTGCCACAGCTCGTCGTCCGACTTGCGGTCAAGCCGCGGCAGCCCCTTCCAGGTGTCCACCAGCGAGCGCAGCCGCTCACCGGCCGCCCGCCACTGGTCGGACTGCGCCAGCTGTTCCGCCTCGGCGACCAGGGACTCCTTGGCGTTCCGTGCCTCGTCGGACTGCTTCGCGCGCTGCTGCTTGCGCTCCTCACGGCGCGCCTCGACCGTCGCGACGAGCTTGTCCAGCCGCGTCCGCAGGGCGTCCAGGTCGCCGACCGCGTGGTGCGCGTCGACCTGCTCGCGGATGTGGTCGATGGCGGCCTGCGCGTCCTTCGCAGACAGGTCGGTGGTCTTCACTCGCTTCTCGAGGAGGCCGATCTCGACAACCAGGCCCTCGTACTTGCGCTCAAAATAGGCCAGCGCCTCCTCAGGGGAGCCGGCCTGCCAGGAACCGACGACCTGCTCGCCGTCGGCCGTACGCACGTACACGGTCCCCGTCTCGTCGACGCGGCCCCACGGGTCGCTGCTCACAGCGCCTCCTCCACATGATGCCTGCGAGGGGCGTCAGTGCCCCCGGGCATCGTCCACAGTTTCGTCACGGCCAACATAGGCGACCGGCGGGTTGCCTGTCCGCATCCCGCGCGACCGAAATTTCGCACTTGACGGTCAGGATTTGGTGACCGTCGCCTTGTTGATCACCACGGTCGCATTGGGTGCCGTATTGCCCGTCGTGGGGTCCGCGGCCTGCGCGCCTGCGGCGGCGATCTTCTTGAGAACCTTCATGCCCGCCGGGGAGATCGTGCCGAACGGGGTGTAGTCGGGCGGCAGCGGACTGTCCTGGTAGACCAGGAAGAACTGGCTGCCGCCGGTGTTGCGGCCCTGCTTCGTCTGTGCGTTGTACTGGTTGGCCATGGCGACCGTACCCGCCGGGTACACCTGGCCCTTGAGGCTCTTGTCCTTGAGGTTCTCGTCCGGGATCGTGTAGCCGGGACCGCCCATTCCGGTTCCCTGTGGATCGCCGCACTGCAGCACGTAGATGCCCTGGGCGGTCAGCCGGTGGCACTTGGTGTGGTCCAAGTAGCCCTTGCCGACGAGGAAGTTGAACGAGTTGACGGTGTGCGGCGCCGCCGACGCCTTCAGCGCGATGTCTATGTCACCGCACGTCGTGGCCAGATCCATCGTGTACTTCGCCGACTTGTCGATGGTCATCGCCGGCTCCTTCTTCCAGCTCAGCTTCTTCACCGAGCCCTTGGCCGGCTTCGCGCACGGGTCCGGCGCCTTGCTGGTCGCGGCGGCGCTGGGGGACGTCTGCGAGCTCGCGTTGGCCTTGTCGTCGCCCTTGTCGCCCTTGAGGACCCCGGTCGTGTACAGCGCCACACTGCCGATGACGACCACACCGAGCACCGACGCGATCACGGAGTTGCGCATCTTCGCCTTGCGCCGCGCGGCCGTACGGCGCTGCTGCTGGCGCAAGAACTTCTCGCGGGCGAGCTGACGCTTGCGCTGTTCCTGGGTGACCACCGGGTTCTCTCCTCATGCGTCTCGTACGTGGACCGGTACGCGTGTGTCTTGTGAGCCGACCGCCTGCGTGTGCCCCGTACCGTATATGGGTTCGCTGAGGAATCGGCAGCGCCGGTAGGCTCTGAGGTCAGCAGCAGCCGCCCGTATCGACACAACGAAGGACGATCGTGCTCATTGCCGGGTTCCCCGCCGGGGCCTGGGGGACGAACTGTTATCTCGTCGCCCCCGCCGCCGGTGAGGAGTGCGTGATCATCGACCCGGGCCATCAGGCCGCCCAAGGAGTCGAGGAAGCGCTGAAGAAGCATCGGCTCAAGCCCGTCGCGGTCGTCCTCACCCATGGCCACATCGACCATGTGGCCTCGGTCGTACCGGTGTGCGGCGCGCACGACGTACCGGCCTGGATCCACCCCGAGGACCGCTACATGATGGCGGACCCGGAGAAGGCGCTCGGCCGCTCCATCGGCACGCAGCTCATGGGCGAGCTGACGGTGGGGGAGCCCGACGACGTCAAGGAGCTGACCGACGGCGCGCAGCTGGCGCTCGCGGGTCTGGAGTTCTCCGTCGCGCATGCGCCCGGCCATACCAAGGGGTCGGTGACCTTCCAGATGCCCGAGAGCGCGGAGATCCCATCCGTGTTCTTCTCCGGGGATCTGCTCTTCGCCGGCTCCATCGGACGCACCGACCTGCCCGGCGGTGACATGGCCGAGATGCTCGACTCGCTGGCCCGTGTGTGCCTGCCGCTCGAGGACTCGACCGTGGTGCTGTCCGGCCACGGCCCCCAGACGACCATCGGCCAGGAGCGCGCCACCAACCCGTATCTGCGGCAAGTGGCCGCAGGCCGCCAGGGAAACAGCGCGGAGCCTGCTCCCCGACGAGGAATGTGACGAGACTTTCCGTGAGCACCTTCAAGGCCCCCAAGGGCACGTACGACCTGATCCCGCCGGACAGCGCCAAGTTCCTGGCGGTCCGCGAGGCGATCGCCGCGCCGCTGCGCAACTCCGGTTACGGCTACATCGAGACGCCCGGCTTCGAGAGCGTCGAGCTCTTCGCACGCGGTGTCGGCGAGTCCACCGACATCGTGACCAAGGAGATGTACGCCTTCGAGACCAAGGGCGGCGACAGGCTCGCCCTGCGCCCCGAGGGCACGGCGTCCGTGCTGCGCGCGGCGCTGGAGGCCAACCTGCACAAGCTGGGCAACCTGCCCGTCAAGCTCTGGTACTCGGGCTCCTACTACCGCTACGAGCGTCCGCAGAAGGGCCGTTACAGGCACTTCTCGCAGGTCGGTGCGGAGGCGATCGGTGCGGAGGACCCGGCGCTGGACGCCGAGCTGATCATCCTGGCGGACCAGGCGTACCGCTCGCTGGGCCTGAGCAACTTCCGGATTCTGCTCAACAGCCTGGGCGACAAGGAGTGCCGTCCCGTCTACCGGGCCGCGCTGCAGGACTTCCTGCACGGACTCGACCTCGACGAGGACACCCTCCGCCGCGCCGAGATCAACCCGCTGCGGGTCCTGGACGACAAGCGCGAGTCGGTCCAGAAGCAGCTCGGGGACGCCCCGCTCCTGCGTGACTACCTCTGCGACGCCTGCAAGGCGTACCACGAGGAGGTCCGTGAGCTGATCACGGCGGCGGGCGTCGTTTTCGAGGACGACCCGAAGCTGGTGCGCGGCCTGGACTACTACACCCGTACGACCTTCGAGTTCGTCCACGACGGTCTGGGCTCCCAGTCCGCGGTGGGCGGCGGCGGCCGTTATGACGGCCTGTCGGAGATGATCGGCGGTCCGGCCCTTCCGTCCGTCGGCTGGGCGTTGGGCGTCGACCGCACGGTCCTCGCCCTGGAGGCGGAGGGTGTCGAACTCGAACTCCCCTCCACGACCAGCGTGTTCGCGGTGCCGCTGGGGGAGGAGGCGCGCCGGATCCTGTTCGCGAAGGTCGCCGAGCTGCGCAAGCTCGGCATCGCGGCGGACTTCTCCTACGGTGCGAAGGGACTCAAGGGCGCCATGAAGAACGCCAACCGCAGCGGCGCCCGCTACACGGTCGTCGCGGGGGAACGCGACCTCGCCGAGGGCGTCGTCCAGCTCAAGGACATGGAGTCCGGCGAGCAGACGGCGGTCGGGGTGAACGAGATCGTGGCGGAGCTGGAGGCCCGTCTCGGCTGAGGCCCGCGGCGGAGCCGCTGATGATTGCAGTCGCCCCCGCCGCCCCCACCCGTTCCCGTCCCCTGGGGGCTCCGCCCCCAGACCCCCGATCGGCCTGAACGGCCTCGTCCTCAAACGCCGGACGGGCTGAAAAGATCAATCCCCGGTCGGCGAAAATCAGCCCCAGTCCGCAAAATGCAGCCCCTCCGGCGTTTGAGGAGCGGGGGTCCGGGGGCTGGCCCCGGGTCGGGACGGGTAGGGGTGGCGGGGGCGACTGCAATCATCAGCGGCTCCGCCGCGGGCTCAGTCCAGCAGACCGAACCGCATCGCGCTGGTCACCGCCGCCGTCCGGTCGTCCACCCCCAACTTGCCGAAGGCCCGCAGAAGATGGGTCTTCACCGTCGACTCGCCGATGAACAACCGCCGCCCGATCTCCGCGTTCGTGCATCCCTCCGCCACCAGCCGCAACACCGCCGCCTCCCGCTCAGACAGCCGCGGCCGCTCCGGCCTGGTGCGCAGCTGGTCGACCAGCCGGGCCGCCACCGAGGGCGCAAGCACCGTCTCGCCGCGCGCGGCCGCCCGTACCGCTTCCGCGAGTTCCGCCCGCGGCATGTCCTTGAGCAGGTAGCCCGCCGCGCCGGCCTCCACCGCCCGCAGAATGTCCCGGTCCGTCTCGTACGTCGTCAGGACGATCACCCGGCACGGCAGCCCCGCCTCGGCCATCCGCACGATCGAGTCCACGCCCCCGCCGCCCGGCATCCGCAGATCCATCAGCACGATGTCGGGCCGGAGTTCGGCCGCGAGCGCCTCCGCCTGCGGACCGCTCGCCGCGTCGGCGACGACCTCCAGGTCCGGCTCGGCGCTGAGCATCGCCCGCAGGCCCTCCCGTACGACGGGGTGGTCGTCGGCCAGGACGATCCGGATCACGATGAGCTCCTCCCCGGTGATACGGGCAGTGATACGGGCAGGCTGACCGTCACCGTGGTGCCGTCCCCCGGTGTGCTGCGGATCTGCGTCGTTCCGCCGACCTCGCCGGCCCGGGCGCGCAGCCCCGCCAGACCGTAGCCGTCGCAGGGGGCGCCGGGGTCGAAGCCGCAGCCGTCGTCCCGTACGGACACGGTGAGCGCGTCGTCGGAGTACGCCAGCGCGATACCCACCGCCGCCGAACTCCCCGCATGTTTACGGGCGTTGGCCAGGGCCTCCTGGCAGGAGCGCAGGGCCACCACCTCGGGAGCGGCGGGCAGCGGGCGCACAGGACCGTTCACCTCCAGGGTCGCCCCGTGGCGGGCGGCCAGGCGGCGCAGGGCGTCCGGCAGGGAGGTGCCGTCGAGGTCGGCGGGGGCGGCACCGGCGACCAGGGCGCGGGCCTCGGCGAGGTTCTGCCGGGCCGTCTCGTCCATGAGCGCCAGATGGCGGCGGGCCTGCGGGACGTCGTGGTCGAGTTCGGCCTCCACCGCCTGGACCAGCATCAGCAGGCTGGTGAACCCCTGCGCGAGGGTGTCGTGGATCTCCCGGGCCATGCGCTCGCGCTCGGCCAGGGCGCCGTGCGCGGCCGAGAGGCGGGAGATCTCGTGGCGGCTGGCGTCGAGTTCTGCGATCAACTCGGCCCGTTCCCAGCTCTGTTCGATGATCCGTATGATCCAGCTGCCGATCACCACCGAGAAGACGAAGGTAACCACGCAGAACAGGAAGTTGGCGAACAGGTCCGCGCCGCTGGGCTGCCACAGCAGCGCCCAACCGGCCACCGGCACCAGGTTGATCACGCTGACCGCCGCCAGCGACCACCGCATGCGCAGCGTCATGAAGCACTGGGGGATCAGCGCGAACGCCATCAGCCGCGTCTCGCCCACCAGCACGGCCGACGGCAGGAACAGTGCTATCGCCGCGGCGAGATAGCGCAGTGCCTGCCCCTGGTCCGGTGGGTCCTCCTGGAGCAGCGGGCGCCCCACGACCGCATACCAGGGCACCAGCGGGACGAGCAGTGCCGCCGCGACCGCACGGACCGGGAATCCCGGGTGGGCCGCGGCGAGCACGAAGACGAGGGTGGCCGCCCAGGCGACCGCGAAGTACCCGTCCCAGAGCCGGATCGTCCGGTCCCAGGCGTGCTCCCCACGGGCCGCACCTGGGCGGTTCACCCGTCGCGCCGGGTCTTCCAGCGGAAGGTCAGCAGACACAGCACCAATCCTCCGACGCACCAGGCGGCCAGCACCAGTGCGACCTTCCCGAACTCCCAGCTCCCGGCCTGCTCCAGGACCCGCGCGGAATCCGGCAGGAACACGCCCCGAAGACCCTGGCACAGCCACTTCAGCGGGAACAGGGCACCGACGTTCAGCATCCAGTCCGGGATGGTGTCGATGGAGATGTACACCCCGGAGATGAACTGCAGGACCAGGAAAGGGAGTACGACCACGGAGCTCGCGCTCTTCGCCGACTTGGGCACCGAACTGATCGCGATGCCGAGCAGCGCGCACCCGGTCAGCCCCAGTACGAAGATCCAGGCGAAGTCGAACCACCGGGACGCGTCCGAGGGCAGGTCGACGCCGTACAAGGTGGTGCCGACGAGGAGCAGGATCGCCGTCTCGACGACACCGGTGAACAGAACCAGCCAGATCTTGCCCAGGAAGTACGCCGACGGAGGCATCGGTGTGCCGCGCAGCCGGCGCAGCACCTTCTCGTCCCGTTCCACCGCGATCGAGATGCCCAGCGACTGGAAGCTGGTCGACATGATGCCGGAGGCCATCATCGCGGGAACGTACAGCTGGGAGGCGGTGACGCCGGAGCCGTGGACGTCGTCGTGGAAGATCGACGCGAACAGGAACAGGAACACGACCGGGAACGCGAACGTGAACACCACCTGGTCGCGCTGCCGGAAGAACTGCTTGATCTCCAGCGCGCCGCGGCGCAGGCCCAGCCTCCAGGCTCCCGGCAGCCGCTGGGCGGGCGCCTCGGCCCTGGTCCGGACGGCGGTCGTGGTCATCGTGCGTCCTCCTGCCCGGTCAGCCGGAGGTAGACGTCCTCCAGGGTGGGGCGGGCCACCCGCAGGCCCGGGATCTCGCCGTCGAAACGGTGCATGAGCTCGGCGACCGTCCTGGTCGGGGTGTCGGTGCGCTCGGAGCGGGTGACACCGTCCGGCCCGGTCCACTCGACGGTGGCCTCCGTGCCGTACCGCTCCCGCAGGGCGGCGGGCTCGCCCTCGGCGACGACCTGCCCCTTGGCGACGACGGCGAGACGGTCGGCGAGCGCCTCCGCCTCCTCCAGGTAGTGCGTGGTCAGCAGGATCGTCGTGCCCTCCTCGGACAGCAGCCGGATCAGGTCCCAGAACTGCCGCCGGGCCGCCGGGTCGAAACCGGTCGTCGGCTCGTCCAGGAGCAGCAGCTCGGGGTCGCCGATCACCCCCAGGGCGACATCGAGACGGCGGCGCTGCCCTCCGGAGAGCGCCTTGATCCGGCTGGTCGCCTTGGCCTCCAGACCCACCAACCCGATGACCTCCTCCGGGTCGCGCGGCCTCGGGTAGTAGCGGGCGAAGTGCCGTACGGTCTCGCGGACCGTCAACTCGGCGGGCGCCGATTCGTCCTGCCAGACGATTCCGACACGTGACCGCCACGCGCGCGTGCCGGTCGCCGGGTCCGAGCCGAGCACCGACACCTCGCCCCCGTCCCGCATCCGGTTGCCCTGAAGGATCTCCACCGTGGTGCTCTTGCCCGCGCCGTTGGGTCCCAGCAGGCCGTACACCTCGCCACGCCGAATGCCCAGATCGATGCCGTCCACGGCGGTCACGTCCCCGTACTGCTTGCGCAGCCCCCGTACGTCCACCGCGAGTTCGTTCGCGTGTGCTGTCATGCCGTTCAGCCTCGGCCGGAACCGAACGCTCCGGGACGACCGTGCGTACTTCCTTATGTCCACCGAACGGTGGACAGTGGCCTTAGTGCGGCACAATGGCCCCTGCCCGAAGAAGGTCCAACTCTCAAGCAGACGGAATCGGCGTGATGAGCAAGACCACAGTGAAAGACGTCTCCACCGAGTCCGAGCCCGCTCCGGACCGCGACTCCGCGGGACCACGCACAGTGGGCGGCAGCCGGGCGTTCGCCCTGCTGCTGATCATCACGGGCGCGGCCGGTCTGCTCGCCGCCTGGGTCATCACGATCGACAAGTTCAAGCTGCTCGAGGCGAAGGTCGAGGGCAAGACCTTCACCCCCGGCTGCAGCCTCAACCCGGTCGTCTCCTGCGGCAGCGTGATGGAGTCCAAGCAGGCCGCCGCCTTCGGCTTCCCGAACCCGATGCTCGGCCTGGTCGCCTACGGAATCGTCATCTGCGTCGGCATGAGCCTGTTGGCCCGTGCCCGCTTCCCGCGTTGGTACTGGCTCACCTTCAACGCCGGAACGCTCTTCGGCGTCGGCTTCTGCGCCTGGCTGATGTTCCAGTCGCTGTACCGCATCAACGCGCTGTGCCTGTGGTGCTCGCTGGCCTGGGTCGCGACGATCATCATGTTCTGGTACGTGACCTCGTTCAACATCCGCAACGGCTTCCTGCCTGCCCCGCGCTGGCTGAAGAGCTTCTTCGGCGAGTTCACCTGGGTCCTGCCCGTGCTGCACATCGGCATCATCGGCATGCTGGTGCTGACTCGCTGGTGGGACTTCTGGACCAGCTGAGCCCCGGCTTCGAGACCCCGGCTTCCCCGGGGCCCGAGGGGATTGTCAGTGGCGTGATTTAGGGTTCTTGACGTGGAGCCCGACCTGTTCACCGCAGCCGCAGAAGAACGCCAGGAGAAGGACCCGACCGGCAGTCCTCTGGCGGTGCGGATGCGCCCGCGCACCCTCGACGAGGTGGTGGGCCAGCAGCACCTGCTGAAGCCCGGTTCGCCCCTGCGCCGCCTGGTCGGCGAGGGCGCGGGCGGCCCGGCCGGCCCGTCCTCGGTGATCCTCTGGGGCCCGCCCGGCACCGGCAAGACGACCCTGGCGTACGTCGTCTCCAAGGCCACCAACAAGCGCTTCGTCGAACTGTCGGCGATCACCGCGGGCGTCAAGGAGGTCCGCGCGGTCATCGACGGCGCCCGCCGGGCCACGGGCGGCTTCGGCAAGGAGACCGTCCTCTTCCTCGACGAGATCCACCGCTTCAGCAAGGCCCAGCAGGACTCCCTCCTCCCGGCCGTCGAGAACCGCTGGGTGACCCTGATCGCGGCGACCACGGAGAACCCGTACTTCTCGGTGATCTCCCCGCTCCTGTCCCGCTCGCTCCTCCTGACCCTCGAACCCCTCACCGACGACGACGTCCGGGGGCTGCTCAAGCGCGCGCTGAGCGACGAGCGCGGGCTGAAGGACGCCGTCACCCTCCCCGAGGACACCGAGGACCACCTTCTGCGCATCGCGGGCGGCGACGCCCGCCGCGCCCTGACCGCACTGGAAGCGGCCGCAGGAGCCGCCCTCGACAAGGGCGAGACGGAGATCTCCCTGACGACCCTGGAGGAGACGGTCGACCGGGCGGCGGTGAAGTACGACCGCGACGGCGACCAGCACTACGACGTCGCCAGCGCCCTCATCAAGTCCATCCGGGGCTCCGACGTGGACGCCGCGCTGCACTACCTGGCCCGCATGATCGAGGCCGGCGAGGACCCCCGCTTCATCGCCCGCCGCCTGATGATCTCCGCCAGCGAGGACATCGGTCTCGCCGATCCCAACGCCCTGCCGATAGCCGTCGCCGCCGCCCAGGCGGTCGCCATGATCGGCTTCCCCGAGGCCGCCCTCACCCTCAGCCACGCCACCATCGCCCTCGCCCTGGCCCCGAAGTCGAACGCCGCGACGACGGCGATCGGCGCAGCCATGGAAGACGTACGCAAGGGACTGGCGGGTCCGGTGCCCCCGCACCTGCGCGACGGCCACTACAAGGGCGCCGCCAAGCTCGGGCACGCGCAGGGGTACGTGTATCCACATGACCTGCCGGAGGGCATCGCCGAGCAGCAGTACGCCCCGGACGCCCTCAAGGACCGCGAGTACTACACCCCGACCAGGCACGGAGCCGAGGCGCGCTACGCGGACGCGGTCGAATGGACCAGGCAGCACCTCGGTCGCAAGCGGTCCTGAGCGCCCTGTAGAATCCTGCGAAGTGCTGCGTCCTGTGCAGTCAGAACAGGGCAGTCAGCCGGAGTCCCGGCCCCCGGGCCGGGTTCCAGGAGCGTCGCGCACCGTTCGATTGGTGTCGCGGGCAGCCCACCACCACCTGTCGTACGACGGGAGAGGTCGGTGGGCCACTCGCGTGCTGCACGTATGTGCCCAGACCAGGGGAGCGGCTGCCCGGCAGGTCCACGGACCTGAAGGGTTTCCCCGGCTGCGGATGCGACCTCCCTCAACCCTGACAAGCCGAACACTGAGAAATGAGAGATTGTGGCGAACCAGTCCCGCCCCAAGGTCAAGAAGTCGCGTGCCCTCGGCATCGCGCTGACCCCGAAGGCCGTCAAGTACTTCGAGGCCCGCCCCTACCCGCCGGGTGAGCACGGCCGTGGCCGCAAGCAGAACTCGGACTACAAGGTCCGTCTGCTCGAGAAGCAGCGTCTGCGCGCGCAGTACGACGTGTCCGAGCGCCAGCTCGTCCGCGCCTACGAGCGTGCCTCCAAGGTCCAGGGCAAGACCGGTGAGGCCCTGATCATCGAGCTCGAGCGCCGTCTCGACGCCCTGGTCCTGCGTTCGGGCATCGCCCGCACCATCTACCAGGCCCGTCAGATGGTCGTGCACGGCCACATCGAGGTCAACGGCCAGAAGGTCGACAAGCCGTCCTTCCGCGTCAAGCCCGACGACGTCGTGATGGTCCGTGAGCGCAGCCGCGAGAAGACCCTCTTCTCCATCGCCCGTGAGGGCGGCTTCGCCCCCGAGGGCGAGACCCCGCGCTACCTCCAGGTGAACCTCAAGGCCCTGGCGTTCCGCCTGGACCGTGAGCCGAACCGCAAGGAGATCCCGGTGATCTGCGACGAGCAGCTCGTCGTCGAGTACTACGCCCGCTGATCACCAGCAGGCGGTAGCACCACCTCAGCCCGCCGTCTCCCCGCCCTTGTGGGCGCGGGAGGCGGCGGGTTCGTGCATGTTCACGCTCGCTGTCGCATGCCGGACCGGCCCAGGCGGCGATGCAGCGGCCTCCATCGGCCGCTCCAGTGCCCGCGACACCGCCGCCTCCCGCACCAGCCGGGCCCCTTCCGCCACGCACTCCTCGTACCGCTCGTCCCCGAGCTGCTCCCGCGCCATCGCCTCGCACAGCTCGTGCGGCGCGTTGTAGTGGGCCGATCCGAACAGCCGCAGACCGACCGAGGGCCACATCCGGGCCGCCGCGCCCTGCAGCACCGCCGCCTCCGCCGCATCGCCCTGCACGGCTGTGACCAGGGCCAGCAGCTCGACCGCCAGCACCGAACCGAGCAGGTCGTGGAAGGAATGGGCGCCGGCGAGGCAGTCCGTCAGCAGGGTGCGAGCCCTTGCCGGGTCGCCGTCGGCCCAGGCCGCGTACGCCAGGACGTACAGGGCATAGGTACGGGTCCACCGCTCGCCGTGGTCCTCGCACACCCGGCGGACGTCCTCGCACAGCCGCACCGCGTCCGGCAGATCGCCCTGGAAAGCGCGCGCCATGGCCAGTTCGACCTGCCCCATCAGCACATTGCTGTTGAGCTCGCCGATCTCCCGGTAGCGGTCCAGCGCCGAGCACAGCAGGGTCTCCGCGCGCGCCATGTCGTCCGTGACCAGGGCCAGGCATCCGCTGCGGTGTTCCGCGTACGCCACGGCCGTCGCGTCGCCCGCGCGCTCCGCCTCCTCCCGGCACTCGTGCAGCGCCGCCAGCGCGGGCACCGTGTCGCCCTGCAGGATCGCCACATAGCCGAGCACCCACAGCGCCTTCAGCCGGGACCGCTCGTGGCCGGAGTCCAGCTGCACGACCTGCTCCAGCCAGTGCCGCCCCTCCGACAGCCGCCCGCAGCCCGCCCAGTAGAACCACAGCGAGCCCGCCAGGTACTGGCCCAGATACGCCGCCTCCGGCTCGGCCAGGCAGTGCTCCAGTGCGGAGCGCAGATTCGGCAGCTCCGCCTCCACCCGTGCGGCCACCTCGTTCTGGCGCGGCGAGAACCAGTCCAGCTCGCACCAGGTCGCAAGCCCCAGGTACCAGTCGCGGTGCCGCCGCCGCAGCCGGGCCGCGTCTCCCGTCGCCTCCAGCCAGTCGGCGCCGTACGCCCGGACCGTGTCCAGCATCCGGTAGCGCACACCCGCCGGCGTCTCCTCGCGGGCGATCAACGACTGCGCGAGCAGCTCGGCGAGCACGTCGAGGACGTCGTCGGCCTCCAGACCGTGCCCGCTGCACACGTACTCGACGGCCTCCAGCTCGAACTGCCCGGCGAAGACCGACAGCCGCGACCACAGCAACCGCTCCTGGGGCGTGCACAGTTCATGACTCCAGCCGATGGCCAGGCGCAGGGTCCGATGGCGGGGCAGCGCATCCCGTCTGCCGCAGGTCAGCAGCCGGAAGCGGTCGTCGAGCCGCTCCAGCAGCTGCCCGGGAGACAGGGCCCGCAGCCGGCCCGCGGCCAGCTCGACGGCGAGCGGGATGCCGTCCAGGCGCCGGCACACCTCCCGTACCTCCGGCCCGTCCGCCACCGCCGGACCCTGCTCGGCCGCCCGGCTCAGCAACAGCCCGACCGCCTCGTCCTCCGCCAGCGGTGCCAGCGGAAACACCCGCTCACCCGCCACGCAGAGCGGTCTGCGCCCCACGGCGAGCACCCGCAGTCCGGGCAGCTGCCCGAGCAACTCGCCCACCAGACCGGCACACGCCTCCACCAGATGCTCGAACCCGTCCAGTACGAGCAGGAGTTGGCGCTCGGCGAGATGCGCGAGCAGCGTCTCGCGCGGCGGCCGCGTCGTGTGGTCGGTCAGCCCCAGCGCCTCCACGACGGCGTAGTCGACGAACTCCGGGTCGCGCACTGGCGCCAGTTCCACCCACCACACCCCGTCACGCGGCGCGCACCCCACGGCCGCCCGCGCCGCTAGCCGTGACTTGCCGACCCCGCCCGCGCCCGTCACCGTCACCAGACGAGCCGCGCCGAGCACCCCCGCCAGCCCGGCGAGTTCGGCCGAGCGCCCCACGAACGCATTGAGCTCCAGGGGGAGATTGCCGTGCACGGAGCTGCCGCCGCGCTGATGATCCCGCATGGAATACGGAGCGTACTGACCCGTATTCAGTCCGTACAATCGCTTCGCGCAACTCGGCAGCGCGTGGACGGTAATCCGGTGCGGAGCCCCGTCCCCGGCGCGATAGGCTCGGCCTACGACTTTTCGATGTTCAGGCATGTTCCAGGGAGCGGGTGCACGTGGTGTCCGGTGGAGAGGTGGCCGGGATCCTGGTGGCCGTCTTCTGGGCGATCCTGGTCTCCTTCCTCGCCGTCGCGCTGGCGAGGGTGGCCCAGACGCTCAAGGCGACCACCAAGCTCGTGGCGGACGTGACCGACCAGGCCGTCCCGCTGCTGGCCGACGCCTCCGCGGCGGTGCGCTCCGCGCAGACCCAGATCGACCGGGTCGACGCGATCGCCACGGACGTCCAGGAGGTCACGTCGAACGCGTCGGCGCTGTCGACCACCGTCGCCTCCACCTTCGGCGGCCCCCTGGTCAAGGTCGCGGCGTTCGGCTACGGCGTCCGCCGGGCCCTGGGCGCCCGCCGGGACGACGTGCCCGCCAAGGAGCCGAGGCGTACCGTGATCGTGGGCCGGACCGTCCCGGCCGCGCGGCGGGGCAAGCGGAAGAAGGACTGAGACCTAGCGATGTTCCGCCGTACGTTCTGGTTCACCACGGGCGTCGCCGCCGGTGTGTGGGCCACCACCAAGGTCAATCGCAAGCTGAAGCAGCTGACCCCCGAGAACCTTGCCGCCTCCGCGGCCAACAAGGCGCTCGAGGCCGGTCACCGGCTCAAGGACCGCGCGGTCGGCTTCGCGCTGGACGTCCGGGACAACATGGCCCAGCGCGAGGAGGAGCTCGGGGAGGCGCTCGGCATCAACCAGGCCCCCGAACTCCCGGCGCCCCGGCGGTACCCCGCCATCGAGAACCGCAACAGCCCGAAGTACGTCGAGGGCTCGACGTACCAGACGTACTCGAACAACTCGTACAACCGGAATGAGGACCACTGATGGAGTCGGCCGAGATTCGCCGCCGCTGGCTGAGCTTCTTCGAGGAGCGCGGTCACACCGTCGTCCCTTCGGCGTCGCTCATCGCGGACGACCCGACTCTGCTCCTGGTCCCGGCCGGCATGGTGCCCTTCAAGCCCTACTTCCTGGGTGAGGTCAAGCCGCCCTTCCCGCGCGCCACCAGCGTGCAGAAGTGCGTGCGCACGCCCGACATCGAAGAGGTCGGCAAGACCACCCGGCACGGCACGTTCTTCCAGATGTGCGGCAACTTCTCCTTCGGCGACTACTTCAAGGAAGGCGCCATCAAGCACGCCTGGGAGCTGCTCACCAGCCCCCAGGACAAGGGCGGTTACGGCCTCGAGCCGGAGAAGCTCTGGATCACCGTCTACAAGGACGACGACGAGGCCGAGCGCATCTGGCACGAGATCGTCGGCGTGCCCAAGGAGCGCATCCAGCGCCTCGGCATGAAGGACAACTACTGGTCGATGGGCGTCCCCGGCCCGTGCGGCCCCTGTTCCGAGATCAACTACGACCGCGGACCCGAGTTCGGCGTCGAGGGCGGTCCCGCCGTCAACGACGAGCGGTACGTGGAGATCTGGAACCTCGTCTTCATGCAGTACGAGCGCGGCGAGGGCATCGGCAAGGACAACTTCGAGATCCTCGGCGAGCTCCCCAGCAAGAACATCGACACGGGCCTCGGTCTCGAGCGGCTCGCCATGATTCTGCAGGGCGTGCAGAACATGTACGAGATCGACACCTCGATGGCGGTCATCAAGAAGGCCACCGAGCTGACCGGTGTCGAGTACGGCGACGCGCACGACTCGGACGTCTCCCTGCGCGTGGTCACCGACCACATGCGTACGTCGGTGATGCTCATCGGCGACGGAGTCACCCCCGGCAACGAGGGCCGCGGCTACGTCCTGCGCCGCATCATGCGCCGCGCCATCCGCAACATGCGCCTGCTCGGCGCCACCGGCCCGGTCGTCCTCGACCTGATCGACACCGTCATCGGCATGATGGGCCAGCAGTACCCCGAGCTGGTCACCGACCGCGAGCGCATCGAGAAGGTCGCCGTCGCCGAGGAGAACGCCTTCCTCAAGACCCTGAAGGCCGGCACCAACATCCTCGACACCGCCGTCACCGAGACCAAGCAGTCCGGTGGGACGGTCCTCGCCGGCGACAAGGCGTTCCTGCTCCACGACACCTGGGGCTTCCCGATCGACCTCACCCTCGAGATGGCCGCCGAGCAGGGCCTCTCCGTGGACGAGGACGGCTTCCGCCGCCTGATGAAGGAGCAGCGGGAGCGCGCCAAGGCCGACGCCCAGGCCAAGAAGACCGGACACGCCGGTGCCGGCGCCTACCGTGAGATCGCCGACAAGGTCGGCGAGACCGACTTCATCGGCTACGGCGACACGGAGGGCGAGTCCACCATCGTCGGCATCCTCGTCGACGGCGCCTCCTCCCCGGCCGCCACCGAGGGCGACGAGGTCGAGATCGTCCTCGACCGCACCCCCTTCTACGCCGAGGGCGGCGGCCAGATCGGCGACACCGGCAAGATCAAGCTCGACTCCGGTGCCGTCATCGAGATCCGCGACTGCCAGAAGCCGGTCCCGGGCGTCTACGTCCACAAGGGCGTCGTTCAGGTCGGCGAGGTCACGGTCGGTGCCAAGGCCCACGCCTCCATCGACGCCCGTCGCCGCAAGGCCATCGCCCGCGCCCACTCGGCCACGCACCTCACCCACCAGGCGCTGCGCGACGCCCTCGGTCCGACGGCCGCCCAGGCCGGCTCCGAGAACCAGCCCGGCCGCTTCCGCTTCGACTTCGGCTCCCCGTCCGCCGTTCCCACGGCCGTGATGAGCGACGTCGAACAGAAGATCAACGAGGTGCTCGCCCGCGACCTCGACGTCCGCGCCGACGTCATGGGCATCGACGAGGCCAAGAAGCAGGGCGCCATCGCCGAGTTCGGCGAGAAGTACGGCGAGCGGGTCCGCGTCGTGACCATCGGCGACTTCTCCAAGGAGCTGTGCGGCGGCACGCACGTGCACAACACCGCCCAGCTCGGCCTGGTCAAGCTGCTCGGCGAATCGTCGATCGGCTCGGGCGTCCGCCGTATCGAAGCCCTCGTCGGTGTCGACGCCTACAACTTCCTCGCCCGCGAGCACACGGTGGTCAACCAGCTGACCGAGCTGCTCAAGGGCCGCTCGGAGGAGCTGCCCGAGAAGGTCTCCGCCATGCTCGGCAAGCTGAAGGACGCCGAGAAGGAGATCGAGAAGTTCCGGGCCGAGAAGGTGCTGCAGGCCGCTGCCGGTCTCGTCGAGTCCGCCAAGGACATCCGCGGCGTCGCCGTGGTCACCGGCCAGGTCCCGGACGGCACGACCCCCGACGACCTGCGCAAGCTGGTCCTCGACGTACGCGGCCGGATCCAGGGCGGACGCGCCGCCGTGGTCGCCCTGTTCACGGTCAACAACGGCAAGCCCCTCACGGTCATCGCCACCAACGAGGCTGCCCGCGAGCGCGGCCTCAAGGCCGGCGACCTGGTCCGCACCGCCGCCAAGACCCTCGGCGGCGGCGGTGGCGGCAAGCCGGACGTCGCCCAGGGTGGCGGCCAGAACCCGGCCGCGATCGGCGAGGCCGTGGACGCCGTCGAGCGGCTGGTCACGGACACCGCGAAGTGACGATGCGCAGAGGCCGTCGACTCGCGATCGACGTCGGGGACGCCCGCATCGGGGTCGCCTCGTGCGACCCCGACGGGATCCTCGCCACCCCGGTGGAGACGGTCCCCGGCCGGGACATCCCGGCAGCTCACCGACGGCTCAAGCAACTCGTCGAGGAGTACGAGCCGATCGAGGTCGTCGTCGGCCTCCCTCGCTCCCTCAAGGGGGGCGAGGGTCCCGCGGCGGTCAAGGTTCGCGGCTTCGCACAGGAGCTCGCGAAGGGCATCGCCCCTGTCCCGGTCCGGCTCGTGGACGAGCGGATGACCACGGTGACGGCCAGTCAGGGACTGCGCGCCTCGGGGGTGAAGTCGAAGAAGGGCCGCTCGGTCATCGACCAGGCAGCCGCTGTGATCATCCTCCAGCAGGCCCTCGAATCCGAACGGGTGTCAGGTAGAGCACCCGGAGAGGGCGTCGAAGTGGTCATCTGATCGCGATACGGTAACGTTCCGCGCGTCTGCGCCGCTGTTCGAACAGCGGCTGCACAGCAAGAGGCGGGACGGAACCCGGCCCGAAAGCCGCGTAACCGCCGCCTCGCGGCTCTAGGGGATCGATGACTGAGTATGGCCGGGGCCCAGGCTCCGAACCGTGGCATCCGGAGGACCCGTCATACGGGAACGACGGATGGGGCGGACAGCAGGCCCAGGCGGGCCCGCAGTCCCCCTACGGCGGCCAGCCACAGCACTATCCGGAGCAGCCGCAGCAGCAGCACTACGGTGACTGGGGCAACGGCGAGCAGTCCGCATACGGTCAGGCGCAGCAGTATCCGCAGCAGCAGTACCAGGGCTACGACCAGCAGTACTACGCAGGTCAGGGCCAGCAGCAGTCGTACGACCAGGGCAGCTGGGGCACCGGCACGCACACGCATGTCCAGTACACGGATCCGTCGGACCCGTATGCCCAGCAGGCCACCGCGTACGGCGGCGACCAGCCCGACTACTACGGCACGCCCGAGGCGTACCCGCCGCCCGAGCCGCCCGGCCGCAGGCAGGCCGAGCCCGAGCCGCGGACCGACTGGGATCCCGGCCCCGATCAGGGAGAACACGCCTTCTTCGCCGGCGGCGATGACGACGAGGACGAGGACGACGACCCGCGCGCCGGCCGCAAGGCCCGCGGCGGCAAGAAGCCGAAGAAGCGCCGCAGCGGTTGCGCCTGCCTCGTACTGGTGGCGATCTTCGCCGGAGGTGTCGGCGGGGTGGGCTACTTCGGCTACCACTTCTACCAGGATCGTTTCGGCCCCTCGCCCGACTACGCGGGCGACGGGAACGGCAAATTGGTCCAGGTCGTCATCCCCAAGGGCGCCGGCGGCTATGTGATCGGGCAGAAGCTCAAGGAAGCGGGAGTCGTCGAGAGCGTTGACGCCTTCGTCTCCGCGCAGCAGTCGAACCCCGACGGCAAGAAGATCCAGGACGGCGTCTACACGTTGCAGAAGCACATGTCGGCCGCCAGTGCGGTCGAACTGATGCTCAGCCCGAAGAGCCGCAGCAACCTGATCATCGCCGAGGGCTCCCGCAACACGGCGATCTACAAACTGATCGACGCGCGTCTCGGGGTGGCGGCGGGCACCACGGCCAAGACCGCGAAGCAGGACTACAAGGACCTCGGCCTGCCCTCCTGGGCGCTGAACCACCCGAACCTGAAGGATCCGCTGGAAGGATTCCTCTATCCCTCCAGCTACGCGGTCAGCAAGGGCCAGAAGCCCGAGGCCGTCCTGAAGGACATGGTCACGCGCGCCAACGACAAGTACGAGGAACTCGGCCTGACGAAGAAGGCGAAGAGCCTCGGCCTCGACAGCCCCTGGCAACTGCTCACCGTGGCGAGCCTGGCGCAGGCCGAGGGCACCAGCCACGACGACTTCCGCAAGATGGCCGAGGTCGTCTACAACCGCCTCAAGCCGGGCAATCCCGAGACCTACGGCTCGCTGGAGTTCGACTCCACGTACAACTACATCAAGAACCAGAGCAAGATCGACCTGAGCATCGCCGCGCTGCGGAAGTACAACAACCCCTACAACACGTACTACATCAAGGGTCTGCCGCCCGGCCCGATCGACAACCCCGGCGAGCTGGCCCTCAAGGGGGCGCTCGACCCGACGCACGACGGCTGGTACTACTTCATCTCGTTGGACGGCAAGACCAGCAGGTTCACCAAGACGCTCGCCGAGCACAACAAGCTGGTCGACGAATTCAATGCGTCGAGGAAAAAGAACTGATGTCAGCAGCACGCAGGGCGGCCGTGCTCGGCTCGCCCATCGCCCACTCCCTGTCGCCGCAGCTGCACAACGCGGCGTACCGGGCGCTCGGCCTGGACGACTGGTCGTACGACAGGTTCGAGATCGACGAGGCCGCGCTGCCCGGGTTCTTCGCACAGCTCGGCCCCGAGTGGGCAGGGCTGTCGCTGACGATGCCGCTGAAGCGGGCGGTGATCCCGCTGCTCGACGAGATCACCGACACGGCGGCCTCGGTGGAGGCGGTCAACACCGTGGTGTTCCGGCCCGACGGCCGGAAGGTCGGCGACAACACCGACATCCCCGGCCTGGTGGCGGCGCTGCACGAGCGCGGCGTGGAGAAGGCCGAGTCGGCGGCGATCCTGGGCGCGGGTGCCACTGCTTCGTCGGCCCTTGCGGCGCTCGCCCGGATCTGCACGGGTGAGGTCACCGTGTATGTGCGCAGCGAGCAGCGTGCGGCAGAGATGCGGCAGTGGGGCGAACGGCTCGGCGTGCAGGTCCGCCCGGCCGACTGGACGGATGCGGTACGGGCCTTCGAGGCGCCGCTGGTGATCTCCACGACCCCGGCCGGCGGCACCGACGCGCTGGCCGGGCTGCTGCCCGCACAGGTCGGCACCCTCTTCGACGTGCTCTACGAACCCTGGCCCACCCCTCTCGCCGCTGCCTGGCAGCAGCGGGGCGGGCAGGTGCTCAGCGGCCTGGACCTGCTGGTGCACCAGGCGGTCTTCCAGTTCCGCCAGTTCACCGGCGACCCGCGCTCCCCGCTCGCTGCCATGCGCGAGGCCGCCCAGCTGGGCTGATCTGTCCGTTTGTCGGACTCGGATCCGACCCGCCGCCCGGACGTGGGAGGATCGGGGGTGGCGGGCCAGGGCCGCGCACCTGGTCACGCCGTCGCCGTACGCGAGGACGCGCGTACGCAGGGCAGTACCAGGGCGCGAGCACTGAGGAGCACCGTTGAGCAGGTTGCGCTGGCTGACCGCGGGGGAGTCCCACGGTCCCGCACTCGTGGCGACGCTGGAGGGTCTTCCCGCCGGTGTGCCGATCACCACGGAGATGGTGGCGGACCACCTGGCCAGGCGCCGGCTCGGTTATGGACGCGGTGCGCGCATGAAGTTCGAGCGCGACGAGGTCACCTTCCTCGGCGGTGTGCGGCACGGTCTCACCCTCGGCTCCCCGGTCGCGATCATGGTGGGCAATACCGAGTGGCCCAAGTGGGAGCAGGTCATGGCGGCCGACCCCATCGACCCGGAGATCCTCGCCGGGCTGGCCCGCAACGCCCCGCTGACCCGCCCGCGCCCCGGCCATGCGGATCTCGCGGGCATGCAGAAGTACGGCTTCGACGAGGCCCGACCGATCCTGGAGCGCGCCTCGGCGCGTGAGACGGCGGCCCGGGTGGCGCTGGGCGCGGTGGCCCGGTCGTACCTGAAGGAGACGGCCGGTATCGAGATCGTCAGCCACGTCGTCGAGCTGTGCTCCGTCAAGGCCCCGCAGGGTGTCTACCCCACCCCGTCCGACGTCGAGAAGCTGGACGCGGACCCGCTGCGCTGCCTGGACGCGGACGCGTCGAAGGCGATGGTCGCGGAGGTCGACCAGGCCCACAAGGACGGCGACACCCTGGGCGGTGTGGTGGAGATCCTGGCCTACGGGGTACCGGTGGGCCTGGGCTCGCACGTGCACTGGGACCGCAAGCTGGACGCCCGCCTCGCCGGTGCGCTGATGGGCATCCAGGCCATCAAGGGTGTGGAGCTCGGTGACGGCTTCGAGCTGGCCCGGGTGCCTGGCTCCAAGGCGCACGACGAGATCGTGGGCACGCCCGAGGGCATCAAGCGCACGTCGGGCCGCTCCGGCGGCACCGAGGGCGGCCTGTCGACGGGTGAGCTGCTGCGGGTGCGGGCGGCGATGAAGCCGATCGCGACCGTGCCGCGCGCCCTGCAGACCGTCGACGTGAGCACCGGTGAGGCGACGCAGGCGCACCACCAGCGCTCGGACGTGTCCGCGGTGCCGGCGGCCGGCATCGTCGCGGAGGCGATGGTGGCGCTGGTGCTGGCGGATGCGGTGGCGGAGAAGTTCGGCGGCGACAGCGTGCCCGAGACCCGCCGCAATGTGCAGTCCTACCTCGACAACCTGGCCATCCGGTGAGTGCTGTGCAGGTGGTGCTGGTCGGTCCGATGGGTGTGGGCAAGTCCACCGTCGGCAGATTGCTGGCCGAGCGGCTCGGGGTCGGCTACCGCGACACCGACGACGACATCGTGGCCGAGCAGGGCCGCACGATCGCTGAGATCTTCGTCGACGAGGGCGAGCCGGCCTTCCGGGCGATCGAGAAGGCCGCCGTGCACAAGGCGCTGGCCGAGCACGACGGCGTCCTCGCCCTGGGCGGCGGCTCGATCCTGGACGCGGACACGCGGGCGCTGCTGGCCGGGCAGCGCGTGGTCTACCTCTCGATGGACGTCGAAGAGGCCGTCAAGCGCACCGGGTTGAACGCGGCCCGGCCGCTGCTCGCGGTCAACCCGCGCAAGCAGTGGCGCGATCTGATGGAGGCACGGCGGTCGCTGTACGAGTCGGTGGCCACGGCGGTCGTGGCCACCGACGGCCGTACGCCCGAAGAAGTCACCCAAGTCGCCCTGGACGCACTGGAGTTGAAAGAAGCATGAGCGAGGCAGTCACCCGGATCCAGGTCGGCGGTAGCGCGGGCAGCGAACCGTACGAGGTCCTGGTGGGGCGTCAACTGCTCGGCGAACTGCGCGGGTTGATCGGCGACAAGGCCAAGCGGGTCGCCGTCGTCCACCCCGAGGCGCTCGCCGAGACCGGTGACGCGCTCCGTGCCGACCTGGCCGGGCAGGGCTTCGAGGCCGTCGCCATCCAGGTGCCGAACGCGGAGGAGGCCAAGACCGCTGAGGTCGCCGCCTACTGCTGGAAGGCGCTCGGCCAGTCCGGGTTCACCCGCACCGACGTCATCGTCGGCGTCGGCGGCGGCGCCACCACGGACCTCGCAGGGTTCGTGGCCGCCACCTGGCTGCGCGGGGTGCGCTGGATCGCGATCCCGACCACCGTGCTGGCCATGGTGGACGCCGCGGTCGGCGGCAAGACCGGCATCAACACCGCCGAGGGCAAGAACCTCGTCGGCGCCTTCCACCCGCCCGCCGGTGTGCTGTGCGACCTGGCGGCTCTGGACTCCCTGCCGGTCAACGACTACGTCTCCGGGCTCGCCGAGATCATCAAGGCCGGTTTCATCGCCGACCCGCAGATCCTGGAGCTGATCGAGGCCGACCCGCAGGCCGCCCGCACCCCGGCGGGCCCGCACACCGCCGAGCTCATCGAACGCTCCATCCGGGTCAAGGCCGAGGTCGTCTCGTCCGACCTGAAGGAGGCTGGCCTCAGGGAGATCCTCAACTACGGGCACACCCTGGGCCACGCCATCGAGAAGAACGAGCGCTACAAGTGGCGGCACGGCGCCGCGGTCTCGGTCGGCATGCACTTCGCCGCCGAACTCGGCCGTCTCGCGGGCAGGTTGGACGACGCCACGGCCGATCGCCACCGCACGGTCCTCGAATCGGTCGGTCTCCCTCTCCACTACCGCTACGACCAGTGGCCCAAGCTGCTGGAGGCGATGAAGGTCGACAAGAAGTCCCGCGGCGACCTGCTGCGCTTCATCGTCCTGGACGGCCTGGCCAAGCCGACCGTCCTGGAAAGCCCCGACCCGGCCGTCCTGCTGGCCGCGTACGGCGAAGTGGGCGAGTAGTCCACCGGTGTGTCATCCGTCCGATTTGCCTTACGGACATGGGCACTTCGGGCCGTCCCCGGCCGTTCACCAAACGGCGGCCGGGGCAGGTACCGTTCGGTAAGGAGCGGGCTCCGGGCCCGCTGCCAGCGCCAATTGCCTGTACGAGACGGAGTGGCACCGGATGCAGCACGCAGTGGGTTCTCCGCTGCCGCCGCCCCATCAGCCGGGGCACGGACCGGCCGGAGGCTGGTCGCCGGCCGCACACCAGCCGGGTCCGCACCAGGCGGGCCCGCACCAGGGCCCCATCCCCGTGCCCCCGCCGCCCCCGGCACCGGGCTACCCCCAGGCGCCCGCACCGCAGCACGCCCCGCCCCCGCCGCCGCCGGACACCACCGGCCATGTCCCGCTGCCCCCCGGCGGCCCCGTCGCGATGCCCAGCGCACCGCCCGCGACGACAGCGCCCGACCCCACCGCCACGACCCTCGCGGTGCTGCTCATCGGCCCCGCGGGCGCCGGCAAGACGAGCGTCGCCAAGTACTGGGCGGACCACCGCCGCGTCCCCACCGCCCACATCAGCCTCGACGACGTGCGTGAATGGGTCCGCTCCGGCTTCGCCGACCCGCAGTCCGGGTGGAACGACCACTCGGAGGCGCAGTACCGCCTGGCCCGCCGCACCTGCGGCTTCGCCGCCCGGAACTTCCTGGCCAACGGCATCTCCTGCATCCTGGACGACGCCGTCTTCCCCGACCGTCCGGTCGTCGGCCTCGGCGGCTGGAAGCGCCATGTGGGACCCGGCCTCCTCCCGGTGGTCCTCCTCCCCGGCCTGGAGATCGTCCTGGAACGCAACGCGGAACGCTCGGGCAACCGCCGCCTCACCGACGAGGAGGTCGCCCGCATCCACGGCCGCATGGCGGGCTGGTACGGCTCGGGCCTCCCGATCATCGACAACAGCCAACTGGACGTCCCCCAGACGGCGAGGGTCCTGGACGACGTACTGGCACGTTCCATCGCCAGCCCCCCGAACTGGTAACGGCAGCGGACTGCAGGGCTCTTTGGCTGCCATCCGCTGGGGCCTGCACGGTTTCAGGGGCGCGGGGCCGTATCGATGTGCGGCTCCGCCGCGTGGGCGCGACCAGCCCCCACAGACCCGCGCCGGGCACTCAACATCAAGCGGCACCCCCATCCCCCAATCGGCACCCCAACCGGCACAAATCCCCCACCGCTCCTACGCTCATCTCATGTCAGAGGTGTACGCACTGCGCCGAGCAAGGCTGAGAGACCGCTGCAAGGCCGGCGGCAGCCAGTCCGCGCTGATCTCCCGCCCCGCCAATGTCCGCTACCTCGCGGGCACCGCCCCGCGGGGCGCTGTCCTGCTCCTGGGCAAGACCGACGACCTGCTGCTCTGCCCCGGCCCGCCGGAGGAGCGACCCGCCGAGGGCCGGCCTGACGAGGCGCTGCGCGTGCAGACCCTGCCCGGCAGCGCGGGCGATCCCGCGGTGGCCGCCGCCGACCTCGCCGAAGGCCAGCGCGCCGACACCCTCGCCGTGGAGGAACACCACCTCACCGTGGCCCGGCACCGGGAGATCCGCTCGGTCGTCCCACGGCTGCGCCTGACCGACCTTGGCGGAGCCGTGGAGCAGCTCCGGGTCGTCAAGGACGAGGAGGAGATCTCCTGCCTCCGCATCGGTGCCGAAATCGCCGATCAGGCCCTCGGTGAGCTCCTGGAGTCCATCCTCGTCGGCCGCACGGAACGGCATCTCGCGCTCGAGCTGGAGCGCCGTCTCGTCGACCACGGCGCGGACGGTCCCGCCTTCCCGACCTCCGTCGCCACCGGCCCCAACGCCGGCAGACGTGCCCACCGGCCCACCGACCGCCGTGTCGAGGAGGGCGACTTCCTCTCCGTCTGTCTGGGCGCCGCCTACCGCGGCTACCGCTGTGAGATCGGGCGTACCTTCGTCATCGGCACGTCTCCAGCGGACTGGCAGATCGAGCTGTACGACCTCGTCTTCGCCGCTCAGCGCGCCGGACGGGAGTCGCTGGTGCCCGGCGCGGCCTGCCGCGATGTGGACCGCGCCGCACGTCAGGTGCTGGACTCCGCGGGGTACACGGAGGGGCTCCCGGCGCTGACGGGGCACGGTGTGGGGCTCGAAATCGACGAGGACCCGCAGCTGGCCCCTGCGGCCATGGGTAAACTGGACGCTTGCGTGCCGGTCACCGTCGAACCGGGGGTCCACCTCCCGGGCCGGGGCGGCGTCCGGATCGATGACACGCTCGTCGTCCGCCCCGAGGCGGACGGCGGACCCGAGCTACTCACCATCACGACCAAGGAGCTGCTCGCACTCTAGCGACCCCAGGGAAGACCAGGCACGTCCCCACGACGCCCGGCACGCACTCTCGCTGCACCGGCCGAAGGCCCTAGTAGCTCCGCTACGAGGACCTCCACCCGGCACACCGAGAGCACGCACCGAACGACGCGGGAACGCACCCGGCCTTCCCTGGCGCCGCCGGCAGGTGCGTGCGCCGGGGTCGTCCACGTCAGTCCAGGAGATTCCGCAACCGTGGCTTCCACGAACGACCTCAAGAACGGCCTGGTGCTCAAGCTCGAAGGCGGCCAGCTCTGGTCCGTCGTCGAGTTCCAGCACGTCAAGCCCGGCAAGGGCCCGGCCTTCGTGCGCACCAAGCTGAAGAACGTGCTCTCCGGCAAGGTCGTCGACAAGACGTTCAACGCCGGCGTCAAGGTCGAGACGGCCACTGTCGACAAGCGCGACATGCAGTTCTCGTACATGGACGGCGAGTACTTCGTCTTCATGGACATGGAGACCTACGACCAGCTGATGGTCGACCGCAAGGCTGTCGGCGACGCCGCCAACTTCCTCATCGAGGGCTTCACGGCCACCGTGGCGCAGCACGAGGGCGAGGTGCTCTTCGTCGAGCTGCCGGCCGCCGTCGAGCTCGTCGTCCAGGAGACCGAGCCGGGCCTGCAGGGTGACCGCTCCACCGGCGGCACCAAGCCCGCCACGCTGGAGACCGGCCACCAGATCCAGGTGCCGCTCTTCATCACCACCGGTGAGAAGATCAAGGTCGACACCCGTACGAGCGACTACCTCGGCCGGGTGAACAGCTAACCGTGGCTGCCCGCAACACGGCCCGCAAGCGCGCCTTCCAGATCCTCTTCGAGGGCGACCAGCGCGGCGCCGACGTCCTGACGGTCCTCGCGGACTGGATCCGGCTCTCCCGGGACGACACCCGGCAGCCGCCGGTGAGCGAGTACACGATGCAGCTGGTCGAGGGCTACGCGAAGCACGCGAAGCGCATCGACGAGCTGATCGCGCAGTACTCGGTCGGCTGGACGCTCGACCGGATGCCGGTGGTGGACCGCAACGTCCTGCGCCTCGGTGCCTACGAGCTGATCTGGGCCGACGAGATCCCGGACGCCGTCGTGCTGGACGAGATGGTGCAGCTGGCGAAGGAGTTCTCCACGGACGAGTCGCCCGCGTTCGTCAACGGCCTGCTGGGCCGGCTCAAGGAGCTGAAGCCCTCACTGCGCCGGGACGAGGCGTAACGACCTGTTGCACCCCAGGTCGTAAGAGGCAGACATCGCCAGGGGGCCCGCAGCGTCACTGCTGCGGGCCCCCTGGCGTTCCCGTACCGGTGAGGCCCCCCAAGGCCGCAGAAAGCCGCCGGGGTGGCCGGAACCGTGAAGTTCCGGCCACCCCGGCGGCACGTTTCTGCTCAGAGCAGTCAGGCGAGTCAGACCTCTTCGTGGGCAACCGCGCGACGCGCGTCCGCGTCCAGCACGCCCCAGCTGATCAGCTGCTCGGTGAGGACCGACGGGGACTGGTCGTAGATGACGGCGAGTGTGCGCAGGTCGTCCTGGCGGATCGACAGCACCTTGCCGTTGTAGTCACCGCGCTGCGACTGGATCGTCGCCGCATAGCGCTGCAGCGGGCCCGCCTTCTCGGCCGGCACGGTCGCCAGCCGCTCCAGGTCCAGGACCAGCTTCGGCGGCGGCTCGGCGGCGCCGCCCGGGGTGGTGCCCGGCAGCAGCTCCTGCACGGGGACCCCATAGAAATCCGCCAGTTCGGCGAGGCGCTGTACGGTCACGGCACGGTCGCCGCGCTCGTACGAACCGACCACGACCGCCTTCCAGCGGCCCTGACTCTTCTCCTCGACACCGTGAAGGGAAAGGCCCTGCTGGGTGCGGATGGCCCGGAGCTTGGCCCCGAGCTGTTTGGCGTATTCGCTGGACATATAGCTCCCCGGACACTGTGTCGACGCGGCTGCAGAGGTTCCGAGCCGCGCGTCTGGTAACTCACTGTGAGGTTACGCAGCGTGACTCTTGTGCGTCAAGCCGAATGGTCCACACCGACGCTTCCGTGGCCGCCGTGGCTGATTACGCCATGGGGGTGATCAGGGGCGTCGTCGGGGCCTGCTACCGTGGATGGCGCAAATCCGACGTCCTTTAAGGTCCGTCCCGTGAGGCGGAGAAGGGGGTCCGTTTCGTATGGACAAGCAGGACACATCCGGAATTCCGGCGTCCGATGCGCGGCCGGTTCTCGAAGGCCCCGACATCGCGCGGGTTTTGACCCGTATCGCCCACGAGATCGTCGAGCGTGCCAAGGGCGCCGACGACGTGGTGCTCCTCGGCATTCCGACCCGAGGGGTCTTCCTCGCCCAGCGGCTCGCCGCCAAGCTCGAGGAGATCACCGACCGGAAGATCCCGATCGGTTCGCTCGACATCACCATGTACCGCGACGACCTGCGCATGCATCCGCCGCGTGCGCTGGCCCGTACCGAGATCCCCGGTGACGGCATCGACGGCCGCCTGGTCGTCCTCGTCGACGACGTGCTGTTCTCCGGCCGCACCATCCGCGCCGCCCTCGACGCCCTGAACGACATCGGACGTCCGCGCGCCGTGCAGCTCGCGGTCCTCGTCGACCGCGGCCACCGCGAACTGCCCATCCGCGCCGACTACGTCGGCAAGAACCTCCCCACGTCGCTGCGGGAGACGGTCAAGGTCCAGCTCGCCGAGGAGGACGGTCGCGACACCGTGCTGCTCGGTGCGAAGCAGACCCCGTAGCACGCACAAGGCGTACGGCTCTGCCCTACGCCCGCTCGGCGCGCCTCCACGCGCGTGCGTGCCGCCCGAATTCTCCCGACCTGAACTGCCTTACGGAGCCTGAAAGATGCAGCGTCATCTCATCTCGGCCGCCGACCTCACCCGCGACGACGCCGTCCTGATCCTCGACACCGCCGAGGAGATGGCCCGGGTCGCCGACCGGCCGATCAAGAAACTGCCGACCCTGCGCGGCCGTACCGTCGTGAACCTCTTCTTCGAGGACTCCACGCGTACGCGTATCTCCTTCGAAGCCGCCGAGAAGCGCCTGTCCGCGGACGTCATCAACTTCACCGCCAAGGGGTCGAGCGTCTCCAAGGGCGAGTCCCTGAAGGACACCGCCCAGACCCTCGAGGCCATGGGCGTCGACGCCGTGGTCATCCGGCACGGTGCCTCCGGTGCGCCCTACCGCCTCGCCACCTCCGGCTGGATCGACGCGGCCGTCATCAACGCCGGCGACGGCACCCACCAGCACCCCACCCAGGCCCTGCTCGACGCGTTCACCATGCGCCGCCGCCTCGTCGGCCGGGACGCCGGGATAGGGCAGGACCTGTCCGGCAAGCGGATCACGATCGTCGGCGACGTGCTGCACAGCCGGGTCGCCCGCTCCAACGTCGACCTGCTGCACACGCTGGGCGCCGAGGTCACCCTCGTCGCGCCGCCCACGCTCGTGCCGGTCGGCGTCGAGCGCTGGCCCTGCGAGGTGTCGTACGACCTGGACGCCGTACTGCCCAAGTCCGACGCGGTGATGATGCTGCGTGTGCAGCGCGAGCGTATGAACGCCGCGTTCTTCCCGACCGAGCGCGAGTACTCGCGGCGCTACGGCCTCGACGGCGACCGCATGGCGCGGATGCCCGAGCACGCCATCGTGATGCACCCGGGCCCGATGGTCCGCGGCATGGAGATCACCGCCGAGGTCGCCGACTCGGAGCGCTGCACTGTCGTGGAGCAGGTCGCAAACGGAGTCTCCATCCGGATGGCCGTCCTGTACCTGCTCCTGGGCGGCAACGAGCCCGCCGTCACCCACGCCCGTACCACCGAGGAGAAGTAAGACCCATGAGCAAGATCCTGATCCGTGGTGCGAAGGTGCTCGGCGGCGAGCCGCAGGACGTGCTGATCGACGGCGGGACGATCGCCGAGGTGGGCGTCGGTCTGAGTGACGAGGGTGCCGAGGTCGTCGAGGCGGCCGGCAAGGTGCTGCTGCCGGGGCTCGTCGACCTGCACACCCATCTGCGCGAGCCCGGGCGCGAGGACTCCGAGACCGTGCTGACCGGCACGCGTGCGGCGGCGAGCGGTGGCTACACGGCCGTCTTCGCCATGGCCAACACCTTCCCGGTCGCCGACACCGCCGGTGTGGTCGAGCAGGTCTGGCGACTGGGCCGGGAGCACGGCTACTGCGATGTGCAGCCCATCGGCGCCGTCACCGTCGGCCTGGAGGGCAAGAAGCTCGCCGAGCTGGGCGCCATGCACGAGTCGGCCGCCGGTGTCACGGTCTTCTCCGACGACGGCAAGTGCGTCGACGATGCCGTGATCATGCGGCGCGCGCTGGAGTACGTGAAGGCCTTCGGCGGGGTGGTCGCCCAGCACGCGCAGGAGCCGCGGCTGACCGAGGGCGCCCAGATGAACGAGGGGATCGTCTCCGCCGAGCTGGGGCTCGGCGGCTGGCCGGCGGTGGCCGAAGAATCGATCATCGCCCGGGATGTCCTGCTCGCCGAGCACGTCGGCTCCCGCGTCCACATCTGCCACCTGTCGACCGCAGGGTCCGTCGAGATCGTCCGCTGGGCCAAGTCCCGCGGCATCGACGTCACCGCCGAGGTCACCCCGCATCACCTGCTCCTCACCGACGAACTGGTGCGGACGTACAACCCGGTCTACAAGGTGAACCCGCCGCTGCGCACCGAGCGGGACGTGATCGCCCTGCGTGAGGCGCTCGCCGACGGCACGATCGACATCGTCGCCACCGACCACGCCCCGCACCCGCACGAGGACAAGGACTGCGAGTGGGCCGCGGCCGCCATGGGGATGGTCGGCCTGGAGACCGCGTTGTCAGTGGTGCAGGAGACCATGGTGGAGACCGGGCTGATCAACTGGGCCGGGGTCGCCGACCGTATGTCCTTCAAGCCCGCGCAGATCGGGCAGGCCACGGGGCACGGGCGTCCCGTCTCGGCTGGTGAGCCCGCCAACCTCACGCTCGTCGACACGGAATACCGTGGGTCCGTGGACCCCACGGGCTTCGCCTCGCGCAGCCGCAACACTCCGTACGAGGGGCGTGAGCTGCCGGGCCGTGTCACGCACACGTGGCTCCGGGGCAAGGCCACGCTCGTCGACGGGAAGCTCACGTGACACCTCTGCAGCATCTGACGTATCTGGCCGCCGAGAAGAAGTCGGCCGAGGTCACCGACTGGGCCGGACGCATCGGCTGGCTCGTCGGGCTCGCGCTCTTCGTCGCGCTCGTCTACTGGCTGATGCGCGAGGGCTGGAAGTGGCGCGGCACGCTCCAGGGTGACCTGCCGGAGCTGCCCAGCGCGCCGGACGAGCCGGGCGAGGCGAGACTGACGATGAGCGGCCGCTATCACGGCTCCACCACCGCCGGGCAGTGGCTCGACCGCATCGTGGCGCACGGCCTCGGCACCCGCAGCCGGGTCGAGCTCACGCTGACCGACGCGGGACTGGATGTCGTACGCCCCGGTGCGACCGACTTCTTCGTCCCGGCGGAGCAGCTGCGCGAGGCCCGGCTCGACAAGGGCATCGCCGGCAAGGTGCTGACCGAGGGCGGGATGCTCGTGGTGACCTGGGCACACGGTGAGCGGCTGATCGACTCCGGGTTCCGCTCCGACCGTGCGGCCGAGCACACCGAGTGGGCCGAGACCCTGAACCACATGATCAACAAGACGGAAGGCGCACGATGACAACCTCCACCAGGGGAGCCGCCAAGGTTCCCGCCGTACTCGTCCTGGAGGACGGCCGGATGTTCCGCGGTCGCGCCTACGGGGCCGTGGGGGTGACCTTCGGCGAGGCGGTCTTCTCGACCGGCATGACCGGCTACCAGGAGACCCTGACCGACCCCTCGTACCACCGCCAGGTCGTCGTGATGACCGCCCCGCACGTCGGCAACACCGGCGTCAACGATGAGGACCCGGAGAGCAAGCAGATCTGGGTCGCCGGATACGTCGTGCGCGACCCCGCGCGCGTGCCGTCCAACTGGCGCTCCCGTCGCTCGCTCGACGACGAACTGCGCCACCAGGGCGTCGTCGGCATCTCCGGCATCGACACGCGCGCGCTGACGCGTCATCTGCGCGAGCGCGGCGCCATGCGCGTCGGCATCTTCTCCGGCAACGCGCTGCCCGACGAGGGCACCATGCTCGCCGAGGTCCGCCAGGCCCCCGAGATGAAGGGCGCCAACCTCTCCGCGGAGGTCGCCACCAAGGAGGCGTACGTCGTTCCGGCGATCGGCGAGAAGAAGTTCACCGTCGCCGCCGTCGACCTCGGCATCAAGGGCATGACCCCGCACCGCATGGCCGAGCGCGGCATCGAGGTGCACGTGCTGCCCGCCACGGCAACCGTCGAGGACGTGTACGCCGTCAACCCCGACGGTGTCTTCTTCTCCAACGGCCCAGGTGACCCGGCCACCGCCGACCACCCCGTCTCCGTCATGCAGGGCGTGCTGGAGCGCAAGACCCCGCTCTTCGGCATCTGCTTCGGCAACCAGATCCTGGGCCGCGCGCTCGGATTCGGCACCTACAAGCTCAAGTACGGCCACCGCGGCATCAACCAGCCGGTGCAGGACCGTACGACCGGCAAGGTCGAGGTCACGGCGCACAACCACGGCTTCGCCGTCGACGCCCCGCTCGACAAGGTCTCCGACACCCCCTACGGCCGCGCCGAGGTCTCCCACGTCTGCCTCAACGACAACGTGGTGGAGGGCCTGCAGCTCCTCGACCAGCCCGCCTTCAGCGTCCAGTACCACCCCGAAGCGGCAGCGGGCCCGCACGACGCCGCCTACCTGTTCGACCGCTTCACCTCTTTGATGAGCACAGCACTGATGGAGGGCCAGCGTGCCTAAGCGCACCGATATCCAGTCCGTCCTGGTCATCGGCTCCGGCCCGATCGTCATCGGCCAGGCCGCCGAGTTCGACTACTCCGGCACCCAGGCGTGCCGCATCCTGCGCGCCGAAGGCCTGCGGGTCATCCTCGTCAACTCCAACCCGGCGACGATCATGACCGACCCGGAGATCGCCGACGCCACGTACGTCGAGCCGATCACCCCGGAGTTCGTCGAGAAGATCATCGCCAAGGAGCGCCCCGACGCGCTCCTGCCCACCCTGGGCGGCCAGACGGCCCTCAACACGGCCATCTCGCTGCACGAGGCCGGCACTCTCGACAAGTACGGCGTCGAGCTGATCGGCGCCAACGTCGAGGCCATCAACAAGGGCGAGGACCGCGACCTCTTCAAGGTGGTCGTCGAGGCCGTCCGCCAGAAGATCGGCCACGGCGAGTCCGCCCGCTCGGTCATCTGCCACTCCATGGACGACGTCCTCAAGGGCGTCGAGACGCTCGGCGGCTACCCGGTCGTCGTCCGACCGTCCTTCACCATGGGCGGCGCCGGTTCCGGCTTCGCGCACGACGAGGAGGAGCTGCGCCGCATCGCAGGCCAGGGCCTCACGCTCTCGCCGACCACCGAGGTGCTCCTCGAGGAGTCCATCCTCGGCTGGAAGGAGTACGAGCTGGAGCTGATGCGCGACAAGCACGACAACGTCGTGGTCGTCTGCTCCATCGAGAACTTCGACCCCATGGGCGTGCACACCGGAGACTCGATCACCGTCGCGCCCGCGATGACGCTGACCGACCGCGAGTACCAGATCCTCCGTGACATCGGCATCGCCGTCATCCGTGAGGTCGGCGTCGACACCGGCGGCTGCAACATCCAGTTCGCGGTGAACCCCGAGGACGGCCGCGTGATCGTCATCGAGATGAACCCGCGCGTGTCGCGGTCCTCGGCGCTCGCCTCCAAGGCGACCGGCTTCCCGATCGCCAAGATCGCGGCCAAGCTGGCCGTCGGCTACACCCTCGACGAGATCCCGAACGACATCACGCAGGAGACCCCGGCCTCCTTCGAGCCGACGCTCGACTACGTGGTCGTCAAGGCCCCGCGTTTCGCCTTCGAGAAGTTCCCGCAGGCCGACTCCACTCTGACCACCACCATGAAGTCGGTCGGCGAGGCCATGGCCATCGGCCGCAACTTCACCGAGGCCTTCCAGAAGGCGCTGCGCTCGCTGGAGAAGAAGGGCAGCCAGTTCACCTTCGTCGGCGAGCCGGGCGACAAGGCTCTCCTCCTCGAAGAGTCCGTGCGCCCGACCGACGGCCGTATCAACACCGTCATGCAGGCCATCCGCGCCGGCGCCACGCAGGAGGAGGTCTTCGAATACACGAAGATCGACCCCTGGTTCGTCGACCAGCTCTTCCTCATCAAGGAGATCGCCGACGAGCTCGCCGAGGCGCCCGAGCTGACCCGCGAGCTGCTGGCCGAGGCCAAGCGGCACGGCTTCTCCGACCAGCAGATCGGTGAGATCCGCGGACTGCGCGAGGACGTCGTGCGCGAGGTCCGGCACGCGCTGGGCATCCGCCCGGTCTACAAGACGGTCGACACCTGCGCCGCCGAGTTCGCCGCCAAGACGCCGTACTTCTACTCCTCCTACGACGAGGAGACGGAGGTCGCACAGCGCGAGAAGCCGGCGGTCATCATCCTGGGCTCCGGCCCCAACCGCATCGGCCAGGGCATCGAGTTCGACTACTCCTGCGTCCACGCCTCCTTCGCACTGAGCGACGCGGGCTACGAGACCGTGATGGTCAACTGCAACCCGGAGACCGTCTCCACGGACTACGACACCTCCGACCGCCTGTACTTCGAGCCGCTGACGCTCGAGGACGTCCTGGAGATCGTCCACGCCGAGCAGCAGGCCGGTCCGGTGGCGGGCGTCGTCGTCCAGCTGGGCGGCCAGACCCCGCTGGGCCTCTCGCAGGCGCTGAAGGACAACGGCGTGCCGATCGTGGGCACCTCGCCCGAGGCCATCCATGCCGCCGAGGACCGCGGTGCCTTCGGGCGGGTGCTCGCCGAGGCGGGCCTGCCGGCCCCCAAGCACGGCACGGCCACCACCTTCGCCGAGGCCAAGGCCATCGCCGACGAGATCGGCTACCCGGTCCTGGTGCGGCCGTCGTACGTGCTCGGCGGACGCGGCATGGAGATCGTCTACGACGAGACCCGGCTGTCGTCCTACATCGCCGAGTCGACCGAGATCAGCCCCTCCCGTCCGGTCCTCGTCGACCGCTTCCTCGACGACGCCATCGAGATCGACGTCGACGCGCTCTACGACGGCCATGAGCTCTACCTCGGCGGCGTCATGGAGCACATCGAGGAGGCCGGCATCCACTCCGGCGACTCGGCGTGCGCACTGCCGCCGATCACGCTGGGCGGCTTCGACATCAAGCGGCTGCGGGCCTCGACCGAGGCCATCGCCAAGGGCGTCGGCGTCCGCGGGCTCATCAACATCCAGTTCGCGATGGCCGGCGACATCCTCTACGTCCTCGAGGCCAACCCGCGGGCGTCCCGCACCGTCCCCTTCACCTCGAAGGCGACCGCGGTGCCGCTGGCGAAGGCCGCCGCCCGGATCTCCCTGGGCGCGACCATCGCCGAGCTGCGCGCGGAGGGGCTGCTTCCGGCCAACGGCGACGGTGGCGAGCTCCCGCTCGACGCGCCGATCTCCGTCAAGGAGGCCGTCATGCCGTGGTCCCGCTTCCGCGACATCCACGGCCGGGGCGTCGACACCGTCCTCGGCCCGGAGATGCGCTCCACCGGCGAGGTCATGGGCATCGACTCCGTCTTCGGCACGGCGTACGCCAAGTCGCAGGCGGGCGCGTACGGCCCGCTGCCCACCAAGGGCCGCGCCTTCATCTCGGTCGCCAACCGCGACAAGCGCTCGATGATCTTTCCGGCGCGCGAGCTGGTCGCCCACGGCTTCGAGCTGCTCGCCACCTCCGGCACCGCCGAGGTCCTCAAGCGCAACGGCATCAACGCGACCGTCGTGCGCAAGCAGTCCGAGGGCACCGGTCCGAACGGCGAGAAGACCATCGTCCAGCACATCCACGACGGCGAGGTCGACCTCATCGTCAACACCCCGTACGGCACCGGCGGCCGCCTCGACGGTTACGAGATCCGTACGGCGGCCGTGGCGCGGTCGGTCCCCTGCCTGACGACGGTCCAGGCGCTCGCCGCAGCCGTCCAGGGCATCGACGCCCTCAACCACGGCGACGTGGGCGTCCGTTCGCTCCAGGAACACGCGGAACACCTGACCGCGGCCCGCGACTAGCAGCCCTGAGGGGGACACCGGAAACGGTGTCCCCCTCTTCATGAGGTCACCTGAGACTTCAAGAGGACACCGACATGTACAAGCTTTTCTTCCGTCTGGTTTTCAAACGGATGGACCCGGAGCAGGCCCATTACCTGGCCTTCCGCTGGATCCGGCTCGCCGCCCGCGTCCCCGTGCTGCGCACCTTCGTCGCTGCCGCCCTCGCACCGCGCTACCAGGAACTGCGCACGGAGGCCTTCGGGCTGCGTATGCACGGGCCCTTCGGGCTCGCCGCCGGCTTCGACAAGAACGCGGTCGCGATCGACGGCATGTCGATGCTCGGCTTCGACCACGTCGAGATCGGTACCGTGACCGGGGAGCCGCAGCCCGGCAACCCCAAGAAGCGCCTGTTCCGGCTCGTGAAGGACCGTGCGCTGATCAACCGCATGGGCTTCAACAACGAGGGCTCGCTGGCCGTCGCGGCCCGTCTGGCGTCCCGTGAGCCGGTTTTCAGGACCGTCGTGGGCGTCAACATCGGCAAGACGAAGGCCGTCCCGGAGGCGGAGGCCGTCGGCGACTACGTGAAGTCGACCGAGCGGCTGGCGCCGTACGCCGACTACCTGGTCGTGAACGTGTCGTCCCCGAACACCCCCGGCCTGCGCAACCTGCAGGCCACGGAGGCGCTGCGGCCGCTGCTGAGCGCCGTCCGCGAGGCCGCCGACCGCACGGTGACCTCCCGCCGTGTCCCGCTGCTCGTGAAGATCGCGCCGGACCTCGCCGACGAGGACGTCGACGCCGTGGCCGACCTGGCCGTCGAGCTCGGCCTGGACGGGATCATCGCCACCAACACCACCATCGCGCGCGACGGACTCGGTTTGAAATCCGAACCGTCTCTCGTGAAGGAGACCGGTGGCCTGTCCGGCGCACCCCTCAAGTCCCGCTCCCTGGAGGTGCTGCGCCGCCTCTACGCGCGCGTGGGCGACCGCATCACCCTCGTGGGCGTCGGCGGCATCGAGAACGCCGAGGACGCCTGGCAGCGCATCCTGGCCGGCGCCACCCTGGTCCAGGGTTACAGCGCCTTCATCTACGAGGGCCCCTTCTGGGGCCGCGCCATCCACAAGGGCCTCGCCGCCCGCCTCGGCACCAGCCCGTACGCCACCCTCGCCGACGCGGTCGGCGCCGACGTGAGGAAGACGGCATGAGCTCTCTCGAACCCTTCGGCGCACGCCTTCGCCGCGCCATGGACGAGCGCGGGGCGCTCTGCGTCGGCATCGACCCGCACGCCTCCTTGCTGGCCGAGTGGGGCCTGAACGACGACGTCGCCGGTCTTGAGCGGTTCAGTCGCACGGTCGTCGAGGCGATGGCCGACCGGGTCGCAGTCCTGAAGCCGCAGAGCGCGTTCTTCGAGCGCTTCGGCTCGCGCGGCATCGCGGTCCTGGAGAAGTCGGTGGCCGAGGCGCGGGCGGCCGGTGCGCTGGTCGTGATGGACGCCAAGCGCGGCGACATCGGCTCGACCATGGCCGCGTACGCCGAGACCTTCTTGCACAAGGACTCCCCGCTCTTCTCGGACGCGCTCACCGTCTCGCCCTACCTCGGCTACGGATCGCTCTCCCCGGCCGTCGCGCTCGCCCGGGAGAGCGGCACCGGCCTGTTCGTGCTCGCGCTGACCTCCAACCCGGAGGGCGGCGAGGTGCAGCACGCGGTGCGCACGGACGGACGGAACATCGGGGCGACGATGCTGGCGCACCTCGCCGCCGAGAACACGGGGGAGGAGCCTCTGGGGTCCTTCGGGGCCGTCGTCGGCGCCACTCTGGGCGACCTGTCGTCGTACGACCTGGACATCAACGGGCCGCTCCTGGCGCCCGGCATCGGCGCCCAGGGCGCCACCGCTGCCGACCTTCCCGGCGTCTTCGGAGCCGCCGCGCGCAACGTCGTGCCGAACGTCAGCCGGGGGGTGCTGCGGCACGGTCCCGACGCCGGGGCGCTGCGCGCGGCCGCGGAGCGCTTCGCGGAGGAGATCAGGGCCGCCGTGGGAGCCGTATGAGGCTTTCGCGACGGTCGTCGCAGGTGTTCGAGGCGCTCGCACGAGTCCTCCGATGAGTGGTCGTCGGGTGCTTCGAGGTCCGCTTGAGTCTGGATACATCCTCAAATCCGGGGCATTATGTCCTAAATGTCCGTCCTGGCAGAGGCTGACCAGGACTTTTCCGCTGTTCTCGCTGACTCTGGCGCGCTCGCCCGCTAGTCTCCGACGAGTGGGGGCCCCTCCCGCGCTCTTGAAGCAATGGGGGACAACGGGCAAGCGTGTTGCTCGTGGCTCCCCAGGTGTGGGGCGACTAGGTTCCTCACCGGTCCGTATCCGACAGTTCGACATCCGAGGTGACGTAGGCGTGGCTCTTCCGCCCCTTACCCCTGAACAGCGCGCAGCCGCGCTCGAAAAGGCCGCCGCGGCTCGCCGGGAGCGGGCCGAGGTCAAGAATCGACTCAAGCACTCCGGCGCCTCCCTGCACGAGGTCATCAAGCAGGGCCAGGAGAACGACGTCATCGGCAAGATGAAGGTCTCCGCCCTGCTCGAGTCCCTGCCGGGCGTGGGCAAGGTCCGCGCCAAGCAGATCATGGAGCGTCTGGGCATCTCCGAGAGCCGCCGGGTGCGCGGCCTCGGTTCCAACCAGATCGCTTCCCTGGAGCGTGAGTTCGGCAGCACCGGCTCCTGAGTCCGGGTACTCCGGACCGGGAGTCCCGGGCACTCCGGGATTGCTGGAATAATCGCTGCATGGCTGCAACATTCCGGGGGACGACCCCCGAGCCCCCGGACGTACGTCCGCGGCTGACCGTGCTCTCCGGCCCCTCCGGGGTCGGCAAGAGCACGGTCGTCGCTCATATGCGCAAGGAACACCCCGAGGTCTGGCTCTCGGTGTCGGCGACGACCCGCAAGCCCCGCCCCGGCGAGAAGCACGGAGTCCACTACTTCTTCGTCACCGACGAGGAGATGGACAAGCTGATCGCCAACGGCGAGCTGCTGGAGTGGGCCGAGTTCGCCGGCAACCGCTACGGCACGCCGCGTGCGGCCGTGCTGGAGCACCTGGAGGACGGCGTGCCGGTCCTCCTGGAGATCGACCTCCAGGGCGCCCGGCAGGTCCGCGAGACCATGCCGGACGGCCGGCTGGTGTTCCTGGCTCCGCCCTCCTGGGAGGAGCTCGTCCGCAGGCTCACCGGCCGGGGGACCGAGCCGCCCGAGGTGATCGAGCGCCGTCTCGACGCAGCCAAGATCGAGCTGGCGGCCGAGCCGGAGTTCGACATGACCTTGGTCAACACCTCCGTCGAGGACGTGGCTCGCGAGCTGCTAGCCTTGATGGATGTCCTGTGATCACGAGTGATGTGATCACGACCGATCTTTTCCCATCCATCGGAAGGTAGAGCGTGTCCTCTTCCATCTCCGCGCCCGAGGGCATCATCAACCCGCCGATCGACGAGCTCCTCGAGGCCACCGACTCGAAGTACAGCCTCGTGATCTACGCGGCCAAGCGTGCCCGCCAGATCAACGCGTACTACTCGCAGCTCGGCGAGGGCCTCCTCGAGTACGTCGGTCCGCTCGTCGACACCCATGTCCACGAGAAGCCGCTCTCGATCGCCCTGCGCGAGATCAACGCCGGTCTGCTGACGTCCGAGGCCATCGAGGGCCCGGCGCAGTAGTACTTTCGTATTGCGGTTGGTTTTTCCACAGGCCCGACAGCGCGACTGTCGGGCCTGTGGTGTGTGATGGAGTCGTTGATGGACTCGTACGTTGCCGAGCCGGGGAGAGACGGTGGACAAGCCCAAGGTCGTCCTGGGGGTCAGCGGTGGCATCGCCGCCTACAAGGCCTGCGAGCTGCTGCGGAGGCTGAGCGAGTCCGGCCATGACGTACGCGTGGTGCCCACGGCCTCCGCGCTGCACTTCGTCGGCGCCGCCACCTGGTCCGCCCTCTCCGGCAACCCCGTCTCCACCGAGGTCTGGGACGACGTCCACGAGGTCCCGCACGTCCGCATCGGGCAGCACGCCGACCTGGTCGTCGTCGCCCCGGCGACCGCGGACATCCTCGCGAAGGCCGCCCACGGCCTGGCCGACGACCTGCTCACGAACACGCTCCTGACCGCCCGCTGCCCGGTCGTCTTCGCACCCGCCATGCACACCGAGATGTGGGAACACCCGGCCACCCAGGAGAACGTGGCGACGCTGCGCCGCCGCGGCGCCGTCGTCATCGAACCGGCCGTCGGCCGTCTGACCGGCGTCGACACCGGCAAGGGCCGCCTGCCCGACCCTACGGAGATCTACGCGATCTGCCGCCGCGTGCTGTCCAGAGGCGTCACCGAGCCCGACCTCAACGGCCGGCACGTCGTCGTCAGCGCCGGCGGCACCCGCGAACCCCTCGACCCGGTGCGCTTCCTCGGCAACCGCTCCTCCGGCAAACAGGGCTACGCCCTCGCCCGCACCGCCGCCGCGCGCGGGGCCCGCGTCACGCTGATCGCCGCGAACACCGGCCTGCCGGACCCTGCGGGCGTGGACGTCGTCCAGGTGGGCACGGCCGTACAGCTGCACGAGGCGGTACTGAAGGCGACCTCGGACGCGGACGCCGTCGTCATGGCCGCAGCGGTCGCGGACTTCCGGCCGGAGACCTACGCGGCCGGAAAGATCAAGAAGAAGGACGGCCAGGACCCGGACCCCATCGTGCTGGTGCGGAATCCGGACATCCTCGCGGAGATCTCGACGGAGCGCGCGCGCCCCGGACAGGTGATCGTCGGCTTCGCCGCCGAGACCGACGACGTCCTGGCCAACGGCCGCACCAAGCTGGAGCGCAAGGGCTGCGACCTCCTCGTGGTGAACGAGGTGGGGGAGCGCAAGACCTTCGGCTCCGAGGAGAACGAGGCAGTGGTACTGGGCGCCGACGGCACCGAGACCCCGGTACACCGCGGCCCGAAGGAACATCTGGCCGAAACTGTCTGGGACCTGGTCGCGGAGCGCCTCGGCTGAATGTTTCATTCGCTTCTCGGTCCCCACAAACCTCTGCCACCGGGCGTGGCGCCCCCTGGCCAACGCCCCTCGGTATTGGGCAGAATGCGCGTGCCGCAGGTCACAGCACTCCCGAGAGGCGAGACAGGGAGGCGGGTGGCCGAGCACGACCGATAAACTGTTCTCGGACGACGCCGGGCGCAGCCCCCGGGCCCGTCCGCCAATGATCAGCCAGCAGCCGCTGCAACCCCAGGGAGCGTTGTGTCCCGTCGCCTGTTCACCTCGGAGTCCGTGACCGAGGGTCACCCCGACAAGATCGCTGACCAGATCAGCGACACCATTCTCGACGCGCTTCTGCGCGAGGACCCGACCTCCCGGGTCGCCGTCGAGACGCTGATCACCACCGGCCTGGTCCATGTGGCCGGCGAGGTCACCACCAAGACGTACGCGGACATCGCGACCCTCGTCCGCAACAAGATCCTCGAGATCGGTTACGACTCCTCGAAGAAGGGCTTCGACGGCGCCTCCTGCGGCGTGTCGGTGTCCATCGGCGCGCAGTCCCCGGACATCGCCCAGGGCGTCGACACGGCGTACGAGAACCGCGTCGAGGGCGACGAGGACGAGCTGGACCGCCAGGGCGCCGGCGACCAGGGCCTGATGTTCGGCTACGCGACCGACGAGACGCCGACCCTGATGCCGCTGCCGATCTTCCTGGCGCACCGTCTGTCGAAGCGCCTGTCCGAGGTCCGCAAGAACGGCACCATCCCCTACCTGCGCCCCGACGGCAAGACGCAGGTCACCATCGAGTACGACGGCGACAAGGCCGTCCGCCTCGACACCGTGGTCGTCTCCTCGCAGCACGCGAGCGACATCGACCTGGAGTCGCTCCTCGCCCCCGACATCCGCGAGTTCGTCGTCGAGGCGGAGCTGAAGTCGCTCCTGGACGACGGCATCAAGCTGGACACGGACAGCTACCGCCTCCTGGTCAACCCGACCGGCCGCTTCGAGATCGGCGGCCCGATGGGTGACGCCGGCCTCACCGGCCGCAAGATCATCATTGACACGTACGGCGGCATGGCCCGCCACGGCGGTGGCGCCTTCTCCGGCAAGGACCCGTCCAAGGTCGACCGCTCCGCCGCGTACGCGATGCGCTGGGTGGCGAAGAACGTCGTCGCCGCGGGTCTCGCCTCCCGCTGCGAGGTCCAGGTCGCGTACGCGATCGGCAAGGCCGAGCCCGTCGGTCTGTTCGTCGAGACCTTCGGCACCGCCAAGATCGACCACGAGAAGATCGAGAAGGCCATCGACGAGGTCTTCGACCTGCGCCCGGCCGCGATCATCCGCGACCTCGACCTGCTCCGCCCGATCTACGCCCAGACGGCGGCGTACGGCCACTTCGGCCGTGAGCTGCCCGAGTTCACCTGGGAGAGGACGGACCGCGTGGACGCGCTGCGGAAGGCGGCGGGGCTGTAGGCTCCGCGGTCCTTCACCGGGCCCGGCTCCCTCGGGGAGCCGGGCCTCGGTGCGTTCCGGGTGCAATGGGCCCGCCCACCGGACCGGACCGTGGACCCCGCGCGGTATCCGTGACCCGCGGCCGGACTGATCTCGGGCGCCGACGTTGTCAGTGGCGTTTGGTAAGAATGCAAGCGTGAGCAGCGAGAACGGGCGGATGGACGGCGGGGCGGAGGGTGCGCCGCCCGAGCAGCTTGCGCTCATCCGGGAGAGCGTGCGCAAGGCCGAGGTGCCCAGGGCCAAGCCGCGGACCTGGCGGGGGGCCGCGCTGGCCAAGGAGCTGCCTGTCGCGCGGGTGCTGGTCGACAAGGGGGTGCTGCATCTTGACCGGTACTTCGACTATGCGGTGCCGGAGGAGCTCGATGCAGATGCTCAGCCCGGGGTTCGGGTCCGGGTGCGGTTCGGGGCCGGGCGGCATCGAGTGCGGGACGGGCGGCGCGAGGGCGGCGGGCTGATCGACGGGTTCCTTGTCGAGAGGCTTGCCGAGTCGGACTACTCCGGGCCGCTTGCCGCGCTGGCCCAGGTCGTGTCTCCCGAGCGGGTGTTGAGCGAGGAGTTGCTGGGGCTGTCCCGGGCCGTCGCCGATCGGTATGCGGGGAGTCTGGCCGACGTGCTCCAGCTCGCCGTGCCGCCACGCAGCGCGCGGGCCGAGCAGCGGCCCTCGCCCGAGCCGTTGCCGCCGCCTGCGATGCCGGAGGCGGCGTCCTGGGTCCGGTACGAGCGGGGGGCCGGGTTTCTGGAGTCGCTGGCGTCGGGCGGTGCGCCGCGTGCGGTGTGGAATGCGCTGCCCGGGTCCGAGTGGAGTGACGAGCTGGCGCGGGCCGTGGCGGCGACGCTGGTCTCCGGGCGCGGTGCGCTCGCGGTGCTGCCCGACGGGCGGGCGGTCGCCCGGGTCGACGCCGCGCTGACCGCGCTGCTGGGGGAGGGGCGGCATGCGGTGCTCACCGCCGACGCCGGTCCCGAGAAGCGGTACCGCGAGTGGCTCGCAGTGCGGCGGGGGGCCGTCCGGGCCGTCATCGGGACCCGGGCCGCCATGTTCGCCCCGGTTCAGGATCTCGGCCTTGTCGCCATCTGGGACGACGGGGACGACAGCCACAGCGAGCAGCACGCACCCCAGCCGCATGCGAGAGAGGTGCTGCTGCTGCGGGCCGCTCTGGACAAGTGTGGTTTCCTGCTGGGCAGTTGGAGCTGCACGGTCGAGGCGGCACAGCTGGTCGAGACTGGTTGGGCCCGGCCGCTCGTCGCCGGGCGGGAGCAGGTGCGGGGGGCTGCGCCGCTGGTGCGGACCGTGGGGGACGGGGACCTCGCGCGGGACGAGGCGGCGCGGGCCGCCCGGCTGCCGACCCTTGCCTGGCAGGCCGCGAGGGAGGGGCTGCGGCAGGGGCCGGTGCTCGTGCAGGTGCCCCGGCGGGGTTACGTCCCTCGGATGGCGTGCGCCAACTGCCGGGCGCCCGCGCGATGTCGGCACTGCGCGGGGCCGCTTGAGGGGCAGGAGGCCGGGGCCGCACTGCGGTGCGGGTGGTGCGGGCGGGACGAGAGCGGCTGGCACTGCCCGGAGTGCGGCGGGTTCCGGCTGCGGGCGCAGGTGGTGGGGGCGCGGCGCACCGCCGAGGAGTTGGGGCGGGCGTTTCCCGCCGTTCCGGTGCGGACCTCCGGGCGTGAGCATGTGCTGGACACCGTGCCGGACGCGCCCGCGCTGATCGTGAGCACACCTGGGGCCGAGCCCGTCGCCGAGGGCGGCTACGCGGCGGCCCTGCTGCTGGACGGCTGGGCAATGCTCAACCGGCCCGACCTGCGCGCCGGCGAGGACGCGCTACGACGCTGGATCGCGGCCGCCGCGCTCGTCCGGCCGCAGGGTGCCGGCGGCACCGTGGTGGTCGTCGCCGAGCCGACGCTGCGGCCCGTGCAGGCACTCGTGCGGTGGGATCCCGTCGGGCACGCGGTGCGGGAGCTCGCCGAGCGGGCCGAGCTGGGCTTTCCGCCGGTGTCACGGATGGCGGCGGTGTCCGGGGACGGGGAGGCGGTCGCCGAATTCCTGCGCGCGGCCGAACTGCCCCGGGAGGCCGAGGTGCTGGGACCCGTGCCGCTGCCGGTCACGACAGCCGGGCGGCCGCGGCGGACGGGGGCGCCTCCGCCCGGGGAACACTGGGAGCGGGCACTCGTTCGCGTACCGCCGGGGCGCGGAGCCGCACTGGCCTCGGCACTGAAGGCTGCGCAGGCTGCGCGGATGGCACGGGGGGCCGGAGAGGCCTTGGTCCGGGTGCGGATCGATCCGCCTGATATCGGGTGAGGCGGTTGGGCGCTGGGGACGCCGGGGCCGTTGACATCGGGTGAAGCGGCTGGCTGTCGTGCGCGGCCGGGCAGCGGGTGAAACCGCATGACTTCGGTGAGGTCGCCGGGCAGCGGCACAGGCTGCGTGGCTCGGGTCGGGTGAGGCCGTCGGACATCGGGCGATGCTGTGGGACGTCGGGTGTGGGACCGCCCGGCAGCGGGGGAACCGCCTGAGAGCTCCCGGCAGCGGGTGAGGCTGTCGGCCCCGGGCTGAGGTGGGCCGCTTTCCGGAGGCATGGGCATCTCGAGAGGTTCCGGAATGCGCATCCCGGGGGTGTTCCCGAGGGAGCGGCCCGTCGTGTTCCCGAAGAAGCGCCATGTCGCGTTCCGGGGCCCCGGCCCTGTTCCCGGAGGCGCAGCCCGCCCTGTGTCCCGGGGCGTGCCCCGCCGCGTTCCCCGAGGCGTGCCCCGCCGCGTTTCCCGAGGTGCACGCCATCCCCGTGCCCCGACGTGCGGCTGCCCTCCCGGGGCCGGTCCCGGAGGCGTGCCCCGCCGCGTTTCCCGAGGCGTACGCCGCCCCCGTGCCCCGACGTGCGGCTGGCCTCCGGGGGCCGGTCCCGGAGGCGCAGCCCACCCCGTTTCCCGAGGCATGCCTCGCCGCGTACCGCGAGGTGCACGCCGTCCCCGGTCCCTGACGTGCGGTTGCCCTCCCGGGGCCGGTCCCGGAGGCGTGCCCCGCCCCGTTGCCCGAGGCCTGCCTGGCCCCGTTCCCCGACGCCTGCCCGGCCGCGTTCCCCGAGGCGTGCCTCGCCGCGTACCCCGAGGTGCACGCCGTCCCCGTGCCCCGACATGCGGCTGCCCTCCCGGGGCCGGCCGGGAGGGCAGGGGAGAGGTGGTTCAGCCGTTGCGGGGGCCGGGGAAGGCTGTTGGCCTGGCCTCGTCGCGGAGGGACGGGCTGCCGGCGGTCGGCTGGGTCGGCATGGAGCGCGCGGCGGGGACCGTCGGCACCGTCGTGATGCCGGTGTTCACACTGACCGTCCGGGAGCCCGCCGACTCGGTGGCCCGCTCGGTCTCGGCGGCCGCCTGGGCCGCGGCGCGACGGGCACCGTAACGGCGGTGGACCGCCTGCTTGGTGACCCCGAGTGCGGAACCCACCGCGTCCCACGAGAAGCCGAGGGAGCGGTCGAAATCGACCGCAGCCGTAACCAGGGTCTCGACACTGTCCCGCAGCTCCTGCGCAAGACGGACCGTCGGGGCGGGAGCGCGTCCGTACACGACGAAGCCCGTGGAGGGGCCGGAGCGGCGCGGGCGGTAGACATTGCCCAACTGCGCGGTGAGCGTGCGCAGTGCGTCCACCTGCCGGCGGACCCGCTCGATGTCCCGCACCAGCAAGTGCAGGCTGGCCCGAGCCTGGGCGTCGTGGGTTGCGTGGTCGGCCATGAACAAGCCTCTCGAACCGGCGTTGAAAAGGATCCGGGCCGCGCGATTGCGGCCCGTTGTGGTCAACTCTGTCTTGACCAACGTGTTTTTGCTTCGGGGGTCACGGTCTGGGGGCGTAGGGGCATATGCGTACGCCCCCCGCTGGGACAGGTTTGCGCCTCGGGCGCAGGCGTCGAGCTCCGCCGGGCGTGGTCATAGACTTGTGCGTTGCCACAACAACTCCCGTCCGAGAGGCCCCGCCCACCCATGAAGCTCGTCTTCGCCGGTACCCCCGAGGTCGCCGTCCCCGCTCTGGACGCTCTCATCGCCTCCGGGCGGCACGAGGTGGCCGCCGTCGTCACGCGGCCCGACGCGCCGGCCGGACGGGGACGCAGGCTGGTGGCTTCGCCCGTGGCGCAGCGGGCGCAGGAGGCCGGGATCGAGGTGCTGAGGCCGCTCAAGCCGCGGGACCCCGAGTTCCTGGAGCGGCTGCGGGAGATCGGGCCCGACTGCTGTCCCGTCGTCGCATACGGGGCGCTGCTGCCACGCGTCGCGCTCGACGTCCCGGCCCACGGCTGGGTCAACCTGCACTTCTCACTGCTGCCCGCATGGCGGGGGGCAGCGCCTGTGCAGCACTCCATCATGGCGGGCGACGAGATCACCGGCGCCTCCACCTTCCTCATCGAGGAGGGACTCGACTCGGGGCCGGTCTACGGCACCGTCACCGAGGAGATCCGGCACACCGACACCAGCGGTGACCTGCTGACCCGGCTCGCCTTCGCCGGTGCCGGGCTGCTCGCCGCGACCATGGACGGCATCGAGGACGGCACGCTGAAGGCCGTACCGCAGCCGAACGAGGGCATCACCCTCGCCCCGAAGATCACCGTCGAGGACGCCCAGGTCGACTGGGCCACCCCTGCGCTGCGCGTCGACCGGGTGGTGCGCGGCTGCACCCCCGCGCCCGGCGCCTGGACCACCTTCCGCGGCGAGCGGCTCAAGCTCATCCAGGTCACGCCCGCGCCGGACCGGGCCGACCTCGCACCGGCGCAGCTGGCCGTCGGCAAGAACAGCGTCCACGTGGGCACCGGTTCGCACGCCGTAGAGCTGCTGTGGGTGCAGGCCCAGGGCAAGAAGCCGATGCGGGCGGCGGACTGGGCGCGCGGGGTGCGGATCGCGGACGGGGAGACGCTCGGCGGGTAACGGGGGACGAGCGGGACGTACCCTTGGTGCGTATCCACATCAGACATCCGGAGCACCTTTTTCGTGAGCGACACCTCCCGTGGGCCCCGCAAGCCCGGCAAGCCCCACCGTCGGCCCAAGAAGGACCCCGTCCGCATCCTCGCCTTCGAGGCCCTGAGGGCCGTGGACGAGCGGGACGCGTACGCCAACCTCGTGCTGCCGCCGCTGCTGCGCAAGGCGCGGGAGAAGGAGGGACCCGACAAGTTCGACGGGCGGGACGCCGCGCTCGCGACTGAGCTGGTGTACGGGACGCTGCGACGGCAGGGCACGTACGACGCCGTCATCTCCGCCTGCGTGGACCGGCCGTTGCGCGAGGTCGACCCGCCGGTGCTGGATGTGCTGAGTCTTGGTGTGCACCAGCTGCTCGGGACGCGGATTCCGACCCATGCGGCCGTGTCCGCCTCCGTCGAGCTGGCCCGGGTCGTACTCGGTGACGGGCGGGCCAAGTTCGTCAATGCCGTGCTGCGAAAGGTCGCGCAGGACGACCTGGACACCTGGATCGAGCGCGTCGCACCGCCCTACGACGAGGACCCCGAGGATCACCTGGCCGTCGTGCACTCGCACCCGCGCTGGGTCGTCTCCGCGCTGTGGGACTCGCTCGGCGGCGGCCGCGCCGGCATCGAGCGGCTGCTGGAGGCGGACAACGAGCGGCCCGAGGTGACCCTGGTCGCGCGCCCCGGGCGGGCCACGACCGAGGAGTTGCTCCGTGAGGAGGCCGCCGTCGCGGGGCGCTGGTCGCCGTATGCCGTGCGGCTCACCGAAGGCGGTGAGCCCGGTGCGATCGCGGCCGTGAGGGACGGCCGCGCGGGCGTGCAGGACGAGGGCAGTCAGCTCGTGGCCCTGGCGCTGGCCGGCGCTCCGCTGGACGGGCCGGACGAGAAGTGGCTCGACGGATGTGCCGGCCCCGGCGGCAAGGCGGCGCTGCTCGGTGCGCTGGCCGCCCAGCGGGGGGCGACACTGCTCGCCGCCGAGAAGCAGCCGCACCGGGCCGGCCTGGTGGCCAAGGCCCTGCGCGGCAACCCCGGGCCGTACCAGGTCATCGCCGCGGACGGCACCCGCCCGCCGTGGCGGCCCGGCTCCTTCGACCGCGTCCTGATGGACGTCCCCTGCACCGGGCTCGGCGCGCTGCGCCGGCGGCCCGAGGCGCGCTGGCGGCGCCGTCCCGAGGACCTGGACGGGTTCGGGCCGCTGCAGCGCGCCCTGCTGCGCACCGCACTGGACGCCGTACGGGTCGGCGGAGTCGTCGGCTACGCCACCTGCTCGCCGCATCTCGCCGAGACCAGGGCCGTCGTCGACGACCTGCTCAAGCAGCACCCGGACGCCGAGCTGATCGACGCGCGCCCCCTGCTGCCGGGCGTACCGGACCTCGGCGACGGCCCCGACGTACAGCTGTGGCCGCATCTGCACGGGACCGACGCCATGTATCTGGCGCTCATCCGGAGGACTGGCTGACTTCGCGCAGCGCCGTCCTCAACGTCCCATCAACGTCACAGGTCCGGACCGGCGCGAACAAACGTGCCCGGACATGGCAGGCTTGGGTCATGGCCGTGCAGATCAACCCCAGCATCCTGTCCGCCGACTTCTCCCGCCTCGCGGACGAGGCGAAGGCGGTCGAAGGAGCCGACTGGCTCCACGTCGACGTCATGGACAACCATTTCGTCCCGAACCTCACGCTCGGCGTGCCGGTCGTAGAGTCGCTGGCCCGTGCGACGGACACCCCGCTGGACTGCCATCTGATGATCGAGGCCCCCGATCGCTGGGCTCCGCAGTACGTCGAAGCGGGGGCCTCGTCCGTCACCTTCCACGTCGAGGCGGCCGCCGCGCCCGTCCGGCTCGCCCGGGAGATCCGGGCCAAGGGCGCTCGCGCCTCCATGGCCCTGAAGCCCGCCACGCCCATCGAGCCGTACGAGGACCTGCTCCCCGAGCTCGACATGCTGCTGATCATGACGGTTGAGCCGGGCTTCGGCGGGCAGGCGTTCCTCGACATCATGCTTCCCAAGATCCGCCGCACCCGCGAGCTGATCAGCAAGCACGGCCTCGAACTGTGGCTCCAGGTGGACGGCGGAGTCTCCGCCTCCACCATCGAGCGCTGCGCCGAAGCCGGCGCGGACGTGTTCGTCGCGGGTTCGGCGGTGTACGGGGCGGAGGACCCGGCGCACGCGGTACGTGCACTGCGCACCCAGGCGGAGACGGTGACCGCCAAGGCGAGCTGGGCGTGCGACCACTGAGCCAAGACAACGTGAACGGCGCCCATCAGGGCGGATCAAGTGCGCCGAATCTGCAAGGATGAACGGCGAATCCAGAGTGTGAACAGCAGTGAGGAGATCGCCGTGTCGGGTATGTCGGCGGGCCGGTCAGCAGTGCGGATGGGACCCGCTGAGCTGGTGCAGGCGGCGGCCATGGCCCGCCGCTTCTACCTCGAGGGCAAGTCCAAGATCCAGATCGCGGAGGAGTTCGGCGTCAGCCGCTTCAAGGTGGCCCGGGTCCTGGAGACGGCTCTCGAACGGGATCTCGTACGCATCGAGATCCGCGTCCCGGCCGAGCTGGACGCCGACCGCTCGGACGCGCTGCGTGCCCGCTACGGCCTCAGGCACGCCGTCGTGGTGGAGTCCCCGGCCGAGGCCGAGGAGACACCCGACCCGGAGAACCTCGGTGAAGTGGCTGCCGACCTGCTCGGCGAACTCGTCAACGAGGGCGATGTGCTCGGCCTTGCCTGGGGCCGCTCCACCATCCACATGGCCGCGGCCCTGGACCGGCTGCCGCCGTGCACGGTGGTGCAGTTGACGGGCGTGTACGACGCCGGGACCGCCGAGCGCGGCTCCGTCGAGGCCGTACGCCGTGCCGCGCAGGTGTCCGGCGGCGACGCCCACCCCATCTATGCGCCGATGCTGCTGCCGGACGCGGCGACCGCGGCCGCGCTGCGCAACCAGACCGGGATCGCCCGGGCCTTCGAGTACTTCGACAAGGTCACGGTCGCCTGCGTCTCCATCGGTTCCTGGGAGCCCGGCATCTCGACGGTGCACGACATGCTCAGCGACGAGGAGCGCGCGCACTACGCCTCGCTCGGTGTCGCCGCCGAGATGTCCGCGCACCTCTTCGACGGCCAGGGCCGCCGGGTCGGCCGGGACCTCGGCGAGCGGTGCATCACCGTCAAGGCCGACCAGCTCCGCCGTATCCCCGAGGTCGTCGCGATCGCGGGCGGGGCGCGCAAGGCGTCCGCCATCGACGCGGTGCTGCGCTCCGGGCTCGTCACCAGCCTGGTGACGGACACGTCGGCCGCGGACGTCCTGATGACCGCGGGCCCGACGCCGAAGCCGGCGCTCAACAGGGCCGATCCGGACGGGATCTGACAGATGGTCAGGACCATTGCCACGACTCGTTCAGGGCGGTACTGAGATGACGGAACTCGTGGTCACGCTGGACCTCGACGGGGTCACGGACAAGGCGGGCCTGATGGACCGCTGCGTCGGTGCCCTGCAGCTGCCCGACTGGTTCGGACGCAACTGGGACGCCCTGGCCGACAGCCTCTCCGACCACACCGTCTGGCCCGAGGCCGCGGTGGAGAGGGGGCTGCTGGTCGTCGTACGGAACTGGCAGACGTACGCCAAGGCGAGCCCGCAGGAGTGGGAGACCGCGCAGGAGGTGTTCGCCGAGGCGGCGGACCGGACGCCGGCGCTCTGTGTGGCGCTGGCTCTCGGGGGTGCGGCGCGATAGTGCTTGGAGGTTCCTCCGAAGGGGCCTCTGACCAGCCTGGATGATCTGCCCGTGCATCGCATTCCGGTCGACATGGGACAATGAAGTACGTGCTCTTCCCCCTGGCTGACCTGTCCGGGGGCCACCTCTGATCGACTGGGATGTGCAGCACGTGCGTTTCCTCAACGACATCCAGCCCCCGTACGACCTGACGTACGACGACGTCTTCATGGTCCCGAGCCGCAGTGCGGTCGGCTCGCGGCAGGGCGTGGACCTCAGCTCCCCGGACGGCACGGGCACCACGATCCCGCTGGTCGTCGCCAACATGACTGCCATCGCCGGCCGCCGCATGGCCGAGACGATGGCCCGGCGCGGTGGCCTCGTCGTCATCCCCCAGGACATTCCGATCGAGGTCGTCACCGAGGTCGTCTCCTGGGTGAAGAGCCGCCACCATGTCCTGGACACCCCGATCGTGCTGGCCCCGCACCAGACCGTCGCCGACGCGCTGGCCCTGCTGCCCAAGCGTGCGCACAACGCCGGAGTGGTCGTCGACGAGGACGGCCGGCCGGTCGGCGTCGTCACCGACCAGGACCTGACCGGCGTGGACCGCTTCACGCAGCTCGAGGTCGTCATGTCCCGGGATCTGCTGCTCCTGGACGCGGACATCGACCCGCGTGAGGCGTTCAACCGGCTCGACCACGCCAACCGCCGCTACGCGCCCGCCGTCGACAAGGACGGCAGGCTCGCCGGCATCCTGACCCGCAAGGGCGCCCTGCGTGCCACGCTGTACACGCCGGCCACCGACGCGCAGGGCAGGCTGCGCATCGCCGCCGCCGTCGGCATCAACGGCGATGTCGCGGGCAAGGCCAAGCAGCTGCTCGATGCGGGCGTGGACACACTCGTCATCGACACGGCGCACGGCCACCAGGAGTCGATGATCAGCGCGGTCAAGGTCGTGCGCGCCCTCGATCCGCAGGTCCCGATCGTCGCCGGCAACATCGTCGCCGCCGAGGGTGTGCGCGACCTGATCGAGGCGGGCGCGGACATCATCAAGGTCGGCGTCGGCCCCGGCGCCATGTGCACCACCCGCATGATGACCGGCGTCGGCCGGCCGCAGTTCTCCGCCGTGCTGGAGTGCGCGGCCGAGGCGAAGAAGTACGGCAAGCACGTGTGGGCCGACGGCGGTGTCCGTCACCCGCGCGACGTCGCCATGGCCCTGGCGGCCGGTGCGTCGAACGTGATGATCGGCTCGTGGTTCGCGGGCACCTACGAGTCCCCCGGCGACCTGCAGCAGGACGCGAACGGCCGCCTCTACAAGGAGTCGTTCGGCATGGCCTCCGCGCGTGCCGTCCGCAACCGTACGTCGGACGAGTCGGCGTACGACCGCGCCCGCAAGGCGCTGTTCGAGGAGGGCATCTCCACCTCCCGCATGTTCCTCGACCCGGTCCGTCCCGGCGTGGAGGACCTGATCGACTCGATCATCGCGGGCGTCCGCTCCTCCTGCACCTACGCCGGTGCGGGCTCCCTGGAGGAGTTCGCCGAGAAGGCGGTGGTCGGCATCCAGAGCGCGGCCGGCTACGCGGAGGGCAAGCCGCTGCACGCGAGCTGGAGCTGAGCCAAGTCCCTTGCGTACGGCCCCCGTTGAAATTCGGGGGCCGTACGCGTGCCTGGGCTCTACCGTCGTTCGCATGGAGATCACCGTCTGCCGCGCCTGCGACGTCGCGCTGCTCGACCGGCACATGCCCTCGCCCGGAGTCACCTCGTTCCACGCCCGGCGCTTCGCCCGGCAGGAGGCGGGGGACTGCACGTACCTCATCGCGTGGCTGGAGGGCCGGCCCGTGGGGCACACGGAGATGCGCTGGATCGGCTGTGAGGCGCCCGAAGTCGCCGTGGACTGCCCCGAGATCGGCGGGCTGGGCGTCTGGCCCGAGGGGCTGCGCTCGCGGGGGATCGGTACCCAACTGATCGGAGCCGCCGAGGAGTTGGCCAGGGGGCGGGCCCTGTCGGTGGTCGGCATCGGTGTCGGCAAGGACAACCCGCGAGCGGCCGCGTTGTACGCACGGCTCGGGTACCGCCCGATGGTGGACTACCTCGACCGCTACACGTACGTGGACGTGAACGGCGTCGAGCGCGAGTGCGTCGACTCGTGCACCTTCCTGGTCAGGGAGCTGGACTGAGCGGCCCAACGCAATGCTCGACAGCCACCGTGCAACGAACGCCCGCTCCGGTGCGATGAACGCAATGATCTTGCGGCTATGCGCAAGGTTGCTGCATTTCATATGTGAAGGCCTGGCCCGTAGGGTCGTGCCCTGTACGTGGCGTGGCAGGGACCCCGCTCGGTGGGTTCCTGCTCGCGCAGGGGTGCCGCCGGTCCCCGCCGCCCTGACCGCAGTGACGAAGGAGTCAGCGCGTGCTCGATCAAGGCGCACCCCCGCAGGACCGCACCACGAACGCCCCACCGTCCCCGGGCGTCGGCGCCCGCCTCATGCGTCGCAAGCCGGTGGAACGCCTGGTCGCGGAGGGCGGCCAGGGTGAGGGCGGCAGCCTGAAACGCTCCCTCGGGCTGTGGCAGCTGACGATGATCAGCATCGGCGCCACCCTCGGCACCGGCATCTTCGTGGTCCTCGGCGAGGCCGTGCCCAAGGCCGGTCCCGCCGTCACCCTGTCCTTCGTGATCGCGGGTCTGACCGCGCTCTTCTCGGCCCTCTCGTATGCCGAGCTGGCGGGCACCATCCCGGTCGCCGGATCCTCGTACTCGTATGCATACGCAACCATGGGTGAGCTGATCGCCTGGATCTGCGGCTGGTGTCTGGTCCTGGAGTACGGCGTCTCGGTCGCCGCCGTGGCGGTCGGCTGGGGCGAGTACCTCAACGAACTGCTCGACGGGACCATAGGCGTCACCATCCCGGACGCCCTGTCCGCCCCGCCCGGCGACGGCGGCATCTTCAACCTGCCCGCGCTGATCGTGGTCCTGCTGGCCATGGCGTTCCTGCTGGGCGGCGCCCGGGAGTCCGCGCGCGCCAACACGGTCATGGTCTGTGTGAAGATCGCCGCGCTGGTGCTGTTCTGCGCCATCGGCATCCAGGGCTTCAGGTCCGGGAACTACGCGCACTTCATGCCGCTCGGCATGGCGGGCGTGAGCGCCGCCGGTGCCACGCTCTTCTTCTCCTACATCGGCTTCGACGCCGCCTCCACCGCAGGTGAAGAGGCCAAGAACGCCCAGCGAGACCTGCCGCGGGCCATCATGCTGTCGCTCGTCATCGTCACCGCGCTGTACGTCCTCGTCGCCGCCGTCGCTGTGGGCGCCAAGCCCTGGCGGCGGTTCAACGACTCGGAGGCCGCGCTCGCCCAGATCATGCGCGACGTCACCGGCCAGTCCTTCTGGGGCACCCTCCTCGCCGCCTGCGCCGTCATCGCCATCGCGAGCGTCGTGCTGACCGTGCTCTACGGCCAGACCCGCATCCTCTTCGCGATGTCCCGGGACGGGCTCGTCCCCAAGGTGTTCGGCAAGGTCCACCCGAAGACCGGTGCGCCCCGCGCCAACACGGTCATCGTCTCCCTGTTCTGCGGAGTCCTGGCCGCCGCGATCCCGCTCGGCCAGCTCGCCGACGCCACCAGCATCGGCACCCTCTTCGCCTTCGCGCTGGTCAACATCGCCGTGGTCGTGCTGCGCCGGACCCGGCCGGGCATGCCCCGCACCTTCCGGGTGCCGCTCTCCCCGGTGCTGCCCGCCCTGGGCTTCGCGTTCTGCGTCTGGATGATGGGCAGCCTGTCCGCCGTCACCTGGGTGGTCTTCGGGGTCTGGATGGCGGTCGGGCTCGTGTTCTACTTCGGGTACGGCTATCGCCGCTCCCGCCTTGCCACGCGAGAAGACCTCGCGACTCCAGACGTACTCGCGACTCCAGAGAAGTGAACCACCAGCAGTGCTGAACGATCTCGACGAACGCATCGTGCACGCCCTCGCCGAGGACGCCCGCCGCTCCTACGCGGACATCGGGCAGCTCGTCGGCCTGTCCGCGCCTGCCGTGAAGCGGCGCGTGGACCGGCTGCGCGCCACCGGGGCCATCACCGGCTTCACCGTACGGGTGGACCCTGGGGCGCTCGGCTGGGAGACCGAGGGGTTCGTCGAGATCTACTGCCGGCACAACACCTCGCCGGACACCATCCGGCGGGGCCTGGAGCGCTACCAGGAGGTGGTGGCCGCCTCCACGGTCACCGGCGACGCGGACGCGATCGTGCAGGTCTTCGCCTCCGACATGCGGCACTTCGAACGGGTCCTGGAGCGGATCGCCGGAGAGCCGTTCGTCGAGCGCACCAAGTCCGTGCTGGTGCTGTCGCCGCTGCTGCGCCGCTTCTCGTCGGGGTCGCCGACCTAATTCACCGGACGAGATCGCCGCACGCGCCTACCATCGGTGCCATGACCTGGCGACATTGATCCACCAGCCGTGCCTCCCGAGGGCCGCCTCGGACGCCGTACCTCCGGCATCCGATCCGTCCCTGCGGGAAGGCCTCATGACACTCTCACCTGCGCGCGTGCCCGTCGCCGCCGGCGTCCGTCGGCTCACGGCCACGCTCTACGGCTACGCGTTCCTCGACGACTTCGTCCTGCTCTACCCGGTGTACGCGCTGCTGTTCAGCGACACCGGGCTGTCGGTCTGGCAGATCTCCTCCCTCTTCGCCCTCTGGTCGATCACGGGCGTCGTGCTGGAGGTGCCTTCCGGTGCCTGGGCCGACGCCGTCTCCCGGCGGCTGCTGCTCTGGCTCGGCCCGCTGCTCACCGCTGTCGGCTTCGCCCTGTGGGTGCTCACCCCGTCGTACTGGGCCTTCGCCCTGGGCTTCGTCCTGTGGGGTGCGCGCGGAGCACTCGGCTCCGGCGCGCTGGAGGCGCTGGTGTACGAGGAGCTGGAACGGCTCGGTGAGGGCGAGCGGTACGCCAGGATCATGGGCCGGGCCCGGGCCGCCGGACATGTCGCGATCATGGCGGCCATGGCGCTCGCCGGACCCGTGTTCGCCTGGGGCGGCTACCCCGCCGTCGGAGCGGCGAGCGTGCTGGCCTGTCTGGCGAGCGCCGCGACGGCGACCCGGTTCCCGGAGGACCGGGCAGTGCCGGAGGCCGGCGCCGAGGACTGGTCCACGACTCTTCGGGAGGGGCTCGCCGCCGTCCGCCGCGACCGGTCGCTGCGCGGAGCGCTCCTGCTCGTCCCGGCGGTGGCGGCCGTGTGGGAGGCGCTCGACGAGTACACGCCGCTGCTGGTGCGGGACACCGGCGTGGCGGAGACGACGGTCCCCTATCTGCTGCTGTTGATCTGGGCGGGAGCGACCGCCGGGGGCCTGCTGGCCGGGCCGTGGGAGCGCATGGGTACGGCAGGACTGGCGGCCGTCCTCGCGGCGGCGGCCCTCTCCATGGCCCTGGGCGCCGCGGCCCGGACCCCTGCCGCCCTGGGCCTGTTGGCGCTCGCCTTCGGTGGCTTCCAGCTGGCGACGGTACTGGCCGACGTCCGTCTCCAGCAGCGCATCGACGACACACGCCGGGCCACCCTGACCTCGGTCGCGGGCCTGGGCAGTGACCTCGCCACGGTCGCCGCGTACGGCGGCTACGCGGCGATCGAGACGAGAGCCGCGCACAGCACCGTGTTCGCGCTGTTCGCGGTGCCGTATCTGGTGACAGCGATGCTGTTGGTGCTCAGGAGGTCATTGCGGTTCCGGCAGAGCATCCCGTAGGTTGTGCGGCGCCGTTACTGATGGGTAGCACTGGCGAGTAACTCCGAGGGGGAGAGCATGCGCCGGCTCATCGGCCGTCCCAGCACGGTCCGCGCCCGGATCGTCGCGCTCGCGCTCGCTCCCGTGCTGGCCCTGCTGGTGCTGTGGAGCTTCGCCATGGTGTCCGTCACCGGGGAGCTGCGCGCGCTCGTGCGGGTGCAGGGGGTCTACGAGGAGTTCGGCACCCCCGTCGACACGGCGATCGGACAGATCCAGATCGAACGGCGGCTCTCCGCCGCGTACTTGGGCACGAACCGCCGTACGCCGCCCGTCGCCGGCCTGCTGGAGCAGCAGCGCCGTACGGACCGGGCCGTGGACGCCATGCGCGACGCGATCCGGTCCGGGGACCGGGGCCGGCTCTCCGGTCGGCAGCGGCAGGCGCTGGACGCCATGGTCACGACCGTCGGCAGGCTGGAGGGGGTGCGGGAGCAGGTGCTGTCCCGGGACATCTCCTGGGACCGGGCGGTGAGCGAGTACAGCGCGCTGGTGGAACCCGGCTTCGACGTCGAGTCGACGCTCACCGCCCTGCAGGCCGGGCAGCTGGCGCGGGAGGCCCAGGTCGTCGTCGAGCTGGTCCGGGTACGGGAGTTCGTCTCGCGGGAGGACGCGCTGGTCGCCGGAGCGCGGGCGGCCGGGACGCTGACCGACCGGCAGTACGACACGCTCACGTCGGCCGTCGAGGACCGGCGGGTCTTCGAGCGGACGTATGTGCCCGACCTGCCGGGTGACTCGCGCGCGCTGTTCGAGGAGTTCCAGCGCGGCCAACTGCACCGGAAGCTGGTGAGCAGTGAGGACGCGCTGCTGCGCGCGGGCGCGGCGGGCGCGGGGGACGCCGTCGCGGCCGACTCCTGGCGCTCCACCACCGACCGGGCGGTCAAGCAGTACATGCGGCTGTGCACCCGGTCCGCCATGAACTCCGCCGGGCGCGGGAGGGAGTTCGCCTACCGGGAGCTGGCCAGGGCCGCGGCGGTGGGAGTGGTCGGGCTGGCCGCCGTAGGACTGTCGCTGTGGTTCGCGGTGCGGGGTGCCCGTCGGATCTCGCGGCGGCTGGAGACGCTGCGGGACACCGCCGATCTGCTGACCACCCGTCAACTGCCCGACGTCATGGCCAGGTTGAGTGCCGGCGAGGACGTGGACGCGGTCACCGAGGCGCCGCCGCTCGCGGACGGGGAGGCGGGTGCGGACGAGATCGGCGACGTGGGGCGGTCCTTCAACGCCGCGCGCCTCGCTGCCGTCGAGGCGGCCGTACAGCAGGCGAACCTGCGTCGTGGGCTGTCCGCGGTGCTGCTCAACATCGCCCGCCGGAACCAGTCGCTGGTGCACCGGCAGCTGAAGCTCGTCGACACGCTGGAGCGGCGCACGGACGACCCGGATGTTCTGGAACAGCTCTTCCGCATCGACCATCTCACCACCCGTATGCGGCGCCACGCCGAGAACCTGATCGTCCTCTCCGGCTCGGCGCCCGGCCGCAGATGGCGGCGACCGGTTCCCGTAGCCGACGTCGTGACCTCCGCGGTCGGCGAGATCGAGGCGTACGCCCGGGTCGAGGTGCCGCCGATGCCCCCGGTGGGCGTCGCGGCGGACGCCGTCGCCGACGTCGTCCACCTGATCGCCGAGCTCGTCGAGAACGCCACGGTGTTCTCCCCGCCGGACACCCGTGTGACCATGCGCACCGCACGGGCCGAGGGCGGCTTCGCCCTGCAGATCGACGACCGGGGGCTCGGGTTCGACGCAGGGCAGTTGGAGGAGGCGGATCGGACGATCAGGAATCCGGGCGGCTTCGACCCCACCCGGCACGACAGGCTCGGGCTGTACGTGGTGGGTCGCCTCGCCGCCCGGCACGGGATCGAGGTGACGTTCGGCCCGTCGCCGTACGGCGGGACGACAGCGGTGGTGACCCTGCCGGAGGGCGTGCTGGCGGAGGAGGGCGGCGGCGCCAAGGGGACGGAGGACGTGTCGGCGCGGGCGTCCCTGCCGTGAGCGACGAGCACTGGTACGAGGACGAGACCGGGGCGATGGTACGGCCGTACACCGTCACCCGGGGGCGGACCCGGCCCTCCGAGCGGCATCACATCGACCTGATGGCGCGGGTCACCGCCGTGGGCGGGGAGGTACGGCCGGGTGTCGATCATGCCGGGACCGCCCTGCTCGCCCTGGTGCGGGGTCGGTCCCGGCCTGTGGTGGAGCTTGCCGCGGACGCGGATCTGCCGCTGACGGTGCTGCGCGTGCTGCTGGGGGATTTGGCCGAGGCCGGGCTTGTGCGGGTCGATGCGCCGCGGCGCGTGGATGCGGGCGGGCCCGCGGGTGATCCTGAGTTGCTGCGGGAGATTATTGAGCGGTTGCGTGAGCTTTAGCGTTGCGGGCGGTCGTCGGTCGTCTGCGGGTGCGTCGTGGCTTGTCGCGCCCACGCGGCGGAGCCGCATGTCGACACAGTCCCGCGCCCTCTCGGCGCGCGCAACGAATCGCCGTCGGACGGGTCCCGTACGCAACGAACCGCTCACCGACGCGCAACGGCTCCTTCTTGCTGGGCCGAGCCCGGCGACCGTACCGTCTAAATGGCCCCCGAACCCCTCCGTACCGCTGAGGAACACGCATGCGTACCGCCCTGCTCCAGAGCTCCGGTCGTCCCGGGTCCGTCGCCGAGAACCTCAAGGTGCTCGACGCGGCTGCCGGGCGTGCCGCAGCCGCGGGCGCCCTGCTGCTGGCCGCGCCGGAGATGTTCCTGACCGGGTACGCGATCGGCGACGACATCGGCCGCCTCGCCGAGCCCGCCGACGGCGAGTCCGCGGACGCGATCGCCGACATCGCCGGACGGCACGGGCTCGCGATCGCGTACGGGTACCCGGAGCGGGACGGCGAGACCGTCTTCAACTCCGCGCAGATGATCTCCGCCGAGGGCATTCGCCTCGCGAACTACCGCAAGACCCACCTCTTCGGCTGCTTCGAGCGCGACCACTTCACCCCGGGCGAACAGCCGGTCGTCCAGGCCGAGCTCGGCGGGCTCACCGTCGGCCTCATGATCTGCTACGACGTCGAGTTCCCGGAGAACGTCCGCGCCCACGCCCTGGCCGGCACCGACCTGCTCGTCGTGCCGACGGCGCAGATGCACCCGTTCCAGTTCGTCGCCGAGTCGATGATCCCGGTGCGCGCCTTCGAGAACCAGATGTACGTCGCGTACGTCAACCGGGTCGGCCAGGAAGGGGAGTTCGACTTCGTCGGCCTCTCCGCACTGGCCGGTCCCGACGGAGTCGCCCGCGCCCGCGCCGGACGCGGCGAGGAGCTGGTGTTCGCCGACGCCGACCCCGCCTTCCTCGCCGCCTCCCGCGAGGCGAACCCGTATCTGGAGGACCGCCGCCCCGGTCTCTACGGGTCCCTCGTCTGAACCCCTCACCCCGTACTCGTACCTTTCTGTGCAAGGAGTCCGTACCCCATGACGTCCACCGTGCCCAACGCCGTCGAGCACGCAGACGAGCAGCAGCTGCCGCCGATCACCATGTTCGGGCCGGACTTCCCGTACGCGTACGACGACTTCCTCGCCCACCCGGCGGGCCTCGGCCAGATACCGGCGACCGGGCACGGCGCCGAGGTCGCGGTCATCGGCGGCGGACTGTCCGGCATCGTGGCCGCCTACGAGCTGATGAAGATGGGCCTCAAGCCGGTCGTGTACGAGGCCGACCGGATCGGCGGCCGCCTGCGGACCGTGGGATTCGAGGGCTGCGACCCCTCCCTCACCGCCGAGATGGGCGCGATGCGCTTCCCGCCCTCCTCGACCGCCCTGCAGCACTACATCGACCTGGTGGGACTCGAGACCCGGCCGTTCCCCAACCCCCTTGCCGAGGCGACCCCTTCGACCGTCGTCGACCTCAAGGGAGAGTCGCACTACGCCGAGACGGTCGACGACCTGCCGCAGGTCTACCGCGATGTCGCCGAGGCGTGGAACAAGTGCCTCGAAGAGGGCGCCGACTTCTCCGACATGAACCGTGCCCTGCGCGAGCGTGACGTACCGCGCATCCGCGAGATCTGGGCGAAGCTCGTCGAGAAGCTCGACAACCAGACCTTCTACGGCTTCCTCTGCGACTCCGAGGCCTTCAAGTCCTTCCGCCACCGCGAGATCTTCGGCCAGGTCGGCTTCGGCACCGGCGGCTGGGACACCGACTTCCCCAACTCCATCCTGGAGATCCTGCGGGTCGTCTACACCGAGGCCGACGACCACCACCGCGGCATCGTCGGCGGCAGCCAGCAGCTCCCGCTGCGGCTCTGGGAGCGCGAGCCCGAGAAGATCGTCCACTGGCCGTACGGCACCTCCCTCAAGGCCCTGCACGTGGACGGCGAGCCCCGCCCGGCCGTGACCCGGCTGCACCGCACGGCGGGCAACCGGATCACCGTGACCGACGCGAACGGCGACATCCGCACCTACCAGGCGGCGATCTTCACCGCCCAGTCCTGGATGCTGCTCTCGAAGATCGCCTGCGACGACTCGCTGTTCCCGATCGACCACTGGACGGCCATCGAGCGGACCCACTACATGGAGTCCAGCAAGCTCTTCGTGCCCGTCGACCGCCCGTTCTGGCTCGACAAGGACGAGGAGACGGGCCGGGACGTCATGTCGATGACGCTCACCGACCGTATGACGCGCGGGACCTACCTCCTCGACGACGGCCCGGACAAGCCCGCCGTCATCTGCCTCTCCTACACCTGGTGCGACGACAGCCTGAAGTGGCTCCCGCTGTCCGCGAACGAGCGGATGGAGGTCATGCTGAAGTCGCTCGGCGAGATCTACCCGAAGGTCGACATCAGGAAGCACGTCATCGGCAGCCCGGTGACGGTGTCCTGGGAGAACGAGCCCTACTTCATGGGCGCGTTCAAGGCCAACCTGCCCGGCCACTACCGCTACCAGCGGCGTCTGTTCACGCACTTCATGCAGGACCGGCTGCCCGAGGACAAGCGGGGCATCTTCCTCGCCGGCGACGACATCTCCTGGACGGCCGGCTGGGCCGAGGGCGCGATCCAGACCGCGCTGAACGCGGTCTGGGGCGTCATGCACCACTTCGGCGGCGAGACCGACGCGACCAACCCCGGGCCGGGCGACGTGTACGACGAGATCGCGCCGGTGGAGCTGCCGGAGGACTAGATCCCGGCCGCCCTTGCCTTCTCGTACACCTCCGCGGCGACGTCCTTGAGCTCCTGGGCGTCGCGCGCGGTGCTCTGGAGATCGATGACGATCTCGTCCAGGCCGAACTCGGTGAACTCCGCGAGGTCCGCCACGATCTGGTCGGCGTCGCCCTGGAAGGGCTGGCGGTCCGTACCCTCGTGCGGCTTCGCCTGCCGGCGGGCGTTCACCCGGAGCGCCGCCCGGATCGGCCCGCTGCGGCCCCGCTCCTCGGCCAGCTCCTGCAGGCGTCGCCACTGGGCACGGACCTGCTCGGCGCTGAAGGCCGCCGGCAGCCAGCCGTCGGCGTGGTCGACGAGCCGCCGGAAGGACCGCTCGTTGCTCGCGGCCAGCATGATCGGGATCGGTCGCGCGGGCTTGGGCCCGACCACCGCGGAGGCGATGCTGGTCAACTTGCCGTTGTACGAGACCGGATCGGGGCCCCACACGGCCCGGCACACCTCGATGATCTCGTCCAGTACGGCGCCGCGCTCCTCGATGGGCCGCACGCCCGAGGCCGCGTACTCGTCGATCGACCAGCCGGTGCCGAAGCCCGCGAGCACCCGGCCGCCGCTCGCCGCGTCCAGCGAGGCGAGGGCCTTGGCGAGCTGGAACGGCAGGTGCAGCGGAGCCACCAGGACACTGGAGCCCAGCTCCGCCCGCTCGGTGGCCGCGGCGGCGAGGGTGAGCGTCACCAACGGGTCCGCCACGTTCCGGTACTCGTCGGGCCAGGGGAGCCCCTCGATGCCGTAGAGCCCCTGGGTGGCGGGCTCCGGGAACAGGGCCCGCTCGAAGACCCACAGACTCTCGTAGCCGATCCGTTCGGCGGTTCGCGCCACGTCGGGGACGTCCGTGCCTATGGAGTACTGCCGCATCTGGGGAAGACCGAGACCGAGCCGAGTCGCCATACCTGTGCTCCTTTGCAAAGGGTCCACTCCTGTCGAACGTACAACGTTCATCTACGAGTTGAGGTCCGGAGCGCGGGTGTGGCCGGATCAGTCCGGCAGGGGCGTGAGCAGCATGCGTCCGGCGAAGCCCACCGCTGCGTCGAGGCGCTCGGTGAACTCGGCGGCGACCTCGGGCAGTCCGCGCAGGGCCCACAGCGCCCGCGCCGCGGTCCAGGTGGCGTCCCGGGCGCGCTCCAGACTCCAGGCGCCGAGCAGATGGGTGAGCGGGTCGGCGATCTGGAGCAGGTCGGGGCCCGGCATCAGATCTTCGCGGATGCGCTCCTCCAGCGAGACGAGGAGGTCACCCACGCGATCGAACTCGTCCTCCAGTTCGGCCGGTTCGCAGTCCAACGTACGGCAACTGTCCACGACGGCGAGCGCCAGGTCGTGGCCGATGTGCGCATTGATGCCCGCCAGCGCGAACTGCAGCGGTCGTACTCCGGGATGGCGGCGGAGCTGGAACAGGGGCCGCCAGCAGGCGGGCGGACGCCGCTCGTAGGTGACCGCGTCGACGGCGGCGAGATAGCGCTGCGCGAACCGTACGTCCAGCGTGGTCGCCGCCCGCGCGTCCGCGAACCGATGGGCGTCGATGCTCCGGTCGACGGCCTCGGTGACGGCGAGGTAGACGCGGTTGAAGACCGCGACACCGTCCCGTTCGGGCAGGGCCGCGTCGAGGGCGCGCATCCGGGAGACGACTGCGTCTACAGAAGTGGTGAACTGTTCCAATTGCGCCATGGGGGAAGGGTCCCAGTCCTAGGCTGACGGGAGTGTCGGCGGGCCCGGCGCTTCCCCAGAACGGGGGAACGGAGTGGGGGGAGCAGCACTGTGTCAGGCTTACGCGCGCAGCGGCTGGCCGCACGCAGGGCCGAGCGCAGACGGGCGGGCCGACGCAGCGCCATGGTCGCGGCGGCCTCCGTCGTGGTCGCCGTCGGCACCGCGACCGGCATGATGTCGGCCCTCGACGACGGACGCGGCACGGAGCAGGCGAAGCCCGAGGTGACCAGTTCGCCCCGGGTCGAGCAACTGCCGGTGGTGCCCTCCGCGTCGGCCACGGTCACCAAGTCCGCGTCCCCGAAGCCGAGTTCGTCCATGAAGGCCGGCCCGTCGCCCACCAGGACGGAGCAGAAGAGGGAGCCCGTCGAGGTGGCCGCCCGCCTCTACCGGCAATCCGACTCCCACGTGCTCGACTGGGTCCGAGCGAACCCGCGCGACCCGCGCACGCCGGTCATAGAGTCCCGGATAGCCGACCAGCCGGCCGCCGTGTGGTTCGCCGACTACACGCCGGCGACCATCGCCTCCCGCGTCCGCACGGTCACCTCGGACGCCGCGGCGCAGGGCCGGGTGCCCGTCGTCGTGCCGTACGCGATCCCCGGCCGCGACTGCGGGGGCGCCTCCAAGGGCGGGGCACCCGACCTCGCCGCGTACGACGCATGGATCGACAGGTTCGCGGCGGGGCTCGGCTCCGGCGAGGTCGTCGTCGTCCTGGAGCCCGACTCCATAGCCCAGTCCGACTGCCTCTCCGACCGTGCCCGCGCCGACCGGTTCGCCTCGCTGGCCCGCGCGGGCCGCGTCCTGAAGGCCGCGGACCCGAAGGCGCGGGTCTACTACGACGCCGGGCACTCCGGCTGGCACCCGGCCGCGCAGCAGGCCGCACTGCTGAAGAAGGCGGGTGCCGCGTCGGCCGCTTCCTCCGACGGGATCTTCAGCAACGTCTCCAACTTCCATACGACGCCCGACGAGATCGCCTACGACCGACAGGTCCTCGCCGCCCTCGGCGGCGCCGCGGGCCTGGGCGCCGTCATCGACACCAGCCGCAACGGCAACGGCGCCCCGGCCGACGGCCAGTGGTGCGACCCCGCGGGCCGCAGGATCGGCCGGGCGCCCACGCTCAGCACCGGCGAGGCGCGCATCGACGCCTATCTGTGGGTGAAGCTGCCGGGGGAGTCGGACGGCTGCAAGGGGGCTCCGGGCACGTTCAGTCCGTCGTACGCCTATGACTTGGCCTCGTCGTAGGAGGACGTGCCCTCGTCCAGGAGCGGCTGCTGGGTCTTGAGATGCGTCCAGCGTACGCCGAGACCCATGCCGGGTTTCGCTTTCTCTGTACATGAAGACTGTCCGGACCATTGTCACGGCCACCTGGCGCCTCTACGCTCACACGGTCCTACTCATGAACGGTGTTCACATTCCTGACCCCTCGTTCGATGGATCGGAGTGCTCGATGAGTGGAAGATCCCGTGCCGCCGTCCTGCTGGCCGCGGTGGTGACCCTCGCAGCCGCCCTCGTCCCCTCCGCGCAGGCGGCACCCAGGGCTCCCGACACCGCCGTCCTCGACGGCGCCCGGCTGCAGCGGACGAAACTCCGCCTGGCTCAAGGCGATCCACAACTGCGCCGCGCCCTGGGGGAGTTGACGACCCGCGCCGACAACTGGCTGACCCAGGGCCCCTGGACGGTCGTCGACAAGCCGAAACCGGCACCCGGCGGCGACCTCCACGACTACCTGAGCCAGGCACCCTACTGGTGGCCCACCCAGGCCCCGACGGCCGGCAATCCGTGGGGCTGCCCGTATGTTCAACGGGACGGACAGCGCAACCCAGAGGTCGACTCCGGCACCGACCGCCAGGACGTCGAGAAGGTCTTCGACTCGACCTACGACCTGTCCCTGGCCTGGTACTACACCGGCAAGCGGGCCTACGCCGAAAAGGCGTCCCAGGTCCTGCGCACCTGGTTCCTCGACCCGGCCACCCGCATGAACCCCAACCTCGACCACGCCCAGTTCATCCCCTGCAGATACGACGGCCGGGCCATCGGCATCATCGACTTCTCGCAGTCGTACACCAGCGTCGTCGACGCCCTGGCCATCCTCGGCACGGGCGCCCCCGGCTGGACCAAGGCCGACCGGACGGGGATGTCCCGGTGGAATTCCGATTTCCTCGGCTGGCTGAAGAACAGCGCCTTCGGCAAGGAGGAGGGCGCGGCGGCCAACAACCACGGCACCTTCTACGACCTGCAGCTCGCCGCCCTCGCCTACGCGACCGGCGACCGGGCACTGGCCCGCCGAACCGTCCTCGACGCGCGCACCGGACGCATCGACCCGCAGATCGCGGCCGACGGCAGCCAGCCGCAGGAGCTCGCCCGGACGCGGAGCTGGCACTACTCGACCTTCGACCTGGTCGCGTACACCCGGCTCGCGGCGATCGGCCGGCACGTCGGCGTGAACCTGTGGGCCTATCAAGGGCCGTACGGGCAGGGGCTGTTCAAGGCCGTCGACTACCTCCTGCCCGCCGCGACCGGCTCCGCCGCATGGCCGCACCCCGAGCTGGAGTTCCACCGCTACGCGGCGAGCGACGTCGTACGCGCGGCGGCGGACGCGGGTGACAAGGCCGCTCGGCAGGCCGGCCCGAAGCTGGAGGCACCGCCCGGCGGGGACCTGTGGGCGCTGCGCCCGGCGGCCGAGCAGCTGGACTCGATAGCGGGCTGACCAGGGCCTTTCCGGCGCCCCTCCCGACCGGGGCTCCTGAGCGTCCGCTTAGGATGGAGCGTCCCCACCGCTTCGTCCCCTTGCTCAGGAGCCCCACCCGTGACCGCCGAAGCCGCGATCGCCCCCGCCCTGGCCTATGGCCGGCTGATCCCCGTCACCGTCCACTTCGACGACCTGGACGCCCTCGGCCTGCTCCACAACGCCCGCTACCCGCTGATGGTCGAGCGGGCCTGGGCCGAGCTGTTCCAGGGGTACGGCTTCAGCTTCGAGGGTGACTGGGCCGCGGCGGGGGATGCCTGCAACGCGGTCAAGGAACTCCGGATCAGCTACGAGGCCCCGGTCACCCGGCCGGGCGCCTACGCGGTCCACCTCTGGCTGGAACGGCTCGGCAACACCGGACTGACCTACGGCTTCCGGTTCTGCTCACCGGACGGCTCTGCGACCTACGCGCACGACATCCGGGTGCTGGTCCGGCTGGACTCGGAGACGATGCGCCCCGCGCCGTGGAGCGAGCGGTTCAGGGCCGCGGGTCGGGAACTGCTGCGCTCGGACGGCTGACCTCCGGGCGGCTGCGGCCGCCGGTGCGCAGAACGCCCGCGAAGGCCGCAAGACCGCACGCCAGGGCCGTCACCAGCACGAACGACACCACCAGGCTCGTCGCCTGCGCCACCCCGCCGATCAGGCTGGGTGCGATCAGCCCCGAGGTGTACGTGATGGTCGCGACGCCGGCGATGGCCTGGCTCGGGTTCGGGCCGCTGTGACCGGCCGCCGCGAAGCACAGCGGTACGACGACCGCGATCCCGAGGCCGAGCAGCGCGAACCCGCCCATCGCCACCGCCGGATGGCTCGCGACGACGATGAGCAGCCCGCCCAGGACCGCCAGTCCGCCGCCCGCCCGCACGGTGCGGACCGCGCCGAAGCGGTTGACCACCACGTCGCCCACGAGCCGGGCCACCGCCATGGTGAGCATGAAACCGGTCGTGCACGCGGCGGCCAGGCCCGCCGAGGTGTCGAGCTGGTCGCGCAGATAGACCGCCGACCAGTCGAGGCTGGCGCCCTCCGCGAACACCGCGCAGAAGCCGACGGTGCCGATCAGCAGCGCGGACTTCGGCGGCAGCGCGAACCTCGGCGGCGGCTCCTCGCCCTCGGTGGCCTGCACGTCGAGGACCCAGCGGCAGGCCAGCACGCCGAGCAGGGTGAGGGTGGCCGCGGCCAGCGCGAAGTGCAGGCGTGCGTCCGAACCGAGGTGCGCGGCGAGCGTGCCGGCCGCCGAGCCGATCAGCGCGCCCGCGCTCCACATGCCGTGCAGGCTCGACATGATCGACCTGTCGAGCAGCCGCTCCACCTCGACACCGAGCGCGTTCATCGCGACGTCGGCCATGCCCGCGCTCGCCCCGTACGTGAACATCGCCAGGCACAGCGTGAGCATGTTCGGCGCGAGCGACGGCAGGACGAGGGAGAGCGTCCACAACGCGATCAGGCCGCGCAGCGCCGTACGGCTGCCGAAACGGTGACTGATCCGCCCGGCCAGCGGCATGGAGCAGGACGCGCCGAACGCGGTGAAGGCGAGGGCGAAGCCGAGCTGTCCGGCACTCAGCGAGGCATGCTCCTGGACCCACGGCACGCGGGTCGCGAACGAACCGGTGACGGCGCCGTGCACGGCGAACACGGCGGCCACGGCGTACCGGGCCAGCCTCACCTCGCGCAGGTCGTAGACCACGTCGCCCATTCTCGGCCCCTCCCCTTCCCCAACACGGCTCCCATCGGCGTCGCGTAAACTATCAGGAACCCTGCCTGATAGATAGAGGATTGTCGGCCGCCCGGACGCACGCCCGCCTCGGCCGGTCCCGCCGATCTGGAAGGATCCCGGCATGCCCGCATCCCCCAGCACCGCCCGGGCCATCAACGACCGGCTCGCCCTGCGTCTGCTGCAGCAGGAGGGCCCGTTGACGGCAGGCCAGTTGAAGCAGCTGACCGGACTGTCGCGGCCGACGGTCGCCGACCTGGTGGAGCGCCTCACCGCGTCCGGCCTGCTCACCGTGGTCGGGGAGGCGGGGGAGCAGCGGCGCGGACCGAACGCGAAGCTGTACGGGATCGTCGCGGACCGCGCGCATCTCGCTGCCCTGGACGTTCGTACCGAGGGCGTGTCCGTGGTCGTCTCCGACCTGGTCGGCCGGGTGCTCGCCGAGGCGTCCCTGCCGATCGGCGGCGACACGGGCACGGGTCCGGCGGTGGAGCAGGCGGTCGCGCTCGTCGAACGCGTGGCGAAGGAGGCCGGCGCCGACCGCCTCCACACCGTCGGGATCGGCGCCCCCGGCCTGATCGACCCGTCCACCGGCGAACTCCGCGACTCCTCGGGCCTGCCCGAGTGGCACCGCCGCCTCGTCGCCGCGCTCCAGGAGCGCCTTCCCGAGGCCCGCGTCAGCGTCGAGAACGAGACCAACCTCGCGGCACTCGCCGAACAGCGCGACGGCGCCGCCCAGGACCGCGACACCTTCGTCCTGCTGTGGCTCGACCACGGCACCGGCGCGGCCGTGGTCCTGGACGGCACGCTGCGCCGCGGGGCCTCCGGCGGCACCGGGGAGATCGGCTTCCTGCCCGTACCGGGGACGACCGCCCTGCCCTCGGCGACGGACTGCGACGGGGGATTCCACTCTCTGGCGGGTGCGGCGGCGATCGCGGAACTGGCACGGGAGCACGGGTTGACGGTGGAGGGGCCGGCGCATGAGCCCGTTGCCGCCGGGGTGGTGCGGGCGGCTGTGGGGCTGGTTTCGGGTGTTGGTGGGGTGGCCGGGGCGGCGGTTTCGGGGTCCGGTGGGGTGGCCGGGGCGGCGGTTTCGGGGGCCAGCGGTATGGCCCAGGCGGCGGTATCGGGGGATGTCGGGAGGGCGGAGGCGCCGCCCGGGCAGTCGAGCCGGAACCCCTCCGCCGCCCGTTTCCTCGACGCCCTCGCCGATCGCCTTGCCGTCGGTGTCGCCTCCGTGGTGGCGATCCTCGACCCCGGCTGCCTCGTCCTCGGCGGCGAGGTCGGCCAGGCCGGCGGCGACGAACTCGCCGCCCGTGTGGCCGAACGGGTCCGCCGTATGTCTCCGCTGCTCACCGAGGTCCGCGCGAGCGCCCTCGGTGGCAGTGCCGTACTCCGCGGAGCCCTGCTCACCGCGCGGGACCGCGCTCAGGACGAACTGTTCGCGCCGCCCGGGCGGTGGTCCGCGCGGTGATCCGTGTCCCCGAGCGGTAGGCGACGGGCTCCGGCGCCGTGAAGGCCGAGGCGTCCGCAGCCGGACCCAGCAGCACCGCCGGAACCACAACCCCCGCCCCCAGCAAACGCCATCAACCCCGCACCGCTCGCCGCTGACAACGGCTCCAGGTGCCCGGCGTGGAACACCCGATGGGGCACCCCCGCGGTGGGGTAGGCCACCAGCGCAGTGACCACCAGACGCCGCTCCATCGTCACGACCGCCGCACACAGCACCACCGCGAACGCGAGGTTCGACCCGCCGAGGTCCCTCAGCAGATGCTCGTTGCGCAGCGGGAGCAGCGACACCCAGCGCCACTTCCAAAAGGCGCCCGGCAGCAGCAGGATCACAGGCCGAGCAGCACCTGCACACCGGCGAGCAGCCCGAGGCCCCTGCGGAGCCGGTCGCGCCGGCTCATCCGCGCGGCCCGGCGAGGTACTGCTCGAACGTCCCCTTGCCGACGGCGTGTTCCGGCGCGAGGTGCCCACCGCTGCGGAACTCCCGGTACGCCCTGCCCCACAGCGGCACGTTCACCACCGCCCGCCGACGCCCGGTCGCCTTCAGATACGCGCGCGCCAGCGACTCGAACGTCCGGATCTGCGGCCCGCCCATGTCCTCGACCCGCCCCGCGGGAGCACCGGCGGCCAGTTCGGCCAGCCGCGCAGCGACCTCCGCCACCTCGACCGGCTGGTCGCTCACACGCGCCGGCAGCAGCATGACCGGCAGCTTGGCCAGCGCCTTGAACACCATCACGAGCAGATCGTGGAACTGGGTCGCGCGCAGCACGGTCCAGCCCAGCCCCGACTCCTCGATGAGCTTCTCGACGGCGAACTTGGTCCGGTAGTACGGATACGGCACTCGGTCGACGCCGACGATCGAGATGTAGACCAGGTGCCCCACCCCGGCCCGCCGCGCCGCCGCGACCAGGTTCTCGGCCGCCTTCTCGTCACCGCCGGTCTGAGTCGTCGCACAGTGCACGATCGTGTCCACGCCAGCGACCGCCGCTTCCAGCCCGGCACCGCCCTTGCGCAGATCAACGGCGTAGGGCTGGGTGTGACGGCTGAGTACCCGCACCTCGTGCCCGTCCGACCGCAGCCGCTCGGTGACGAGTCGGCCGAGGGTTCCGGTGCCGCCGGTCACCAGGATCGTGGTCATGCTGTTCAGCCCCTTCGGACGCCGGGCGTTCCCGGGTGGAGCGCCCTACGCCAGCTGAGACTGAGCAGGTGCGTGGAATGTGACATGCCACTACGACCGGTCGGGTGGCATGTGACATACCACCGCTACGACCGGTCGGGTGGAATGTGACATGCCACTACGCCGCCCGCGCGAGCTGCCGCCGAACGAAGCCCAGCTTGTCCGGGTTCAGCACCACCCGCACATGCGAGATCAGACCGTCCCGCACCTCGAACGCGACCATGCCGACCAGCGCGTCGCCCGCCCACGCGGCCAGCCCCGTCTCGCCGTTGACCTCGGCCGCCGTGAAGTCCAGCCCGGCCGCGAACCGCTCGGCGCCCCCCACCGAGAGCCGCGCCACCTTGTCCAGCCCCACGACCGGCCGCCGGGCCGCACTGACCTTGCCGCCGCCGTCGCTCGACCAGACCACATCCGCGGTCAGCAGCTTCTCCAGCCCGGCCAGATCACCGTCCCGGGCCGCCGTGAGGAACGATCTGACGAGCTCCTCCTGCCGCTCGGGCACCGGCTCGAAACGGGACCGGTCCTCGCCCACCCGCTGCACCGCCCGCCGGTACAGCTGACGGCAGTTGGCCTCGCTCAGGTCCAGTACGCCGGCGATCTCGCGGTGCCCGTACCCGAACGCCTCCCGCAGCACGTACACCGCGCGCTCGGTCGGGCTGAGCCGCTCCAGCAGGATCAGCATCGCCATCGACACGGCATCGCGCTGCTCGGCCGACTCCAGCGGGCCGAGCGTGCCGTCCGAGGTGACCACGGGCTCCGGCAGCCAGGTTCCGACGTAGTGCTCGCGCCGGGCGCGGGCCGAGGTCAGACGGGTGAGGCAGAGGTTGGTGACCACCTTGGCCAGCCAGGCCGCCGGGTACTCGATGCCCGTGCGCTCGGTCCCGCTGAAACGCAGATAGGCGTCCTGGACCGCGTCCTCCGCCTCGTCGGCCGAGCCCAGCAAGCGGTAGGCGAGACCGAACAGCCGCGGGCGGTGCGTCTCGAACTCGTCGGCGATCGCGCTGCTCATGCGCACCACCCTGCCAGAGCCCGTGGACGGGGGAGTTGTGAGGCCCGGCGGTGGGCAAGGGCCGTCGTCACCACCGCCGGGCCGGTCTGCGAAGATCCCGAAAGGACTAGACCAAAGGGTCCAACAGGTGGCCCGGGTTGAGAAGTCCATCGACAGCCCCTGTGAGCCAACCCACACCACTCGCCCGTATGGACCTCGATCAGGCGTGGCACACTGGCTCTGTACCAGAAGCAGCGCACTCCGGGGTCGGTGAAAGTCCGAACCGGCGGTTACAGTCCGCGACCCGACCGCTTCCAGCGGCCGGTTGACCAGGTGAAATTCCTGGACCGACGGTTAAAGTCCGGATGGGAGGCAGTGCGCGGCGGGCGGGCATCGACGTATGCGCGCCGCCGTATCTGGGCTCGTCCTCGGGGCGGGCCCCGTCCGGCGTCGCCCCCGGTGTCCTCGCTCGTTCATTCTGTCGTCATCGACAGGCCCCGGAGTCCGTGCCCGAAGAGGCAGGAGGACCCGGGAAGTGTTCACCGGAATCGTCGAAGAGCTGGGCGAGATCACGGCCGTCGAAAACCTCGGCGACGCCTCCCGCTTCCGGCTGCGCGGCCCCGTCGTCACCGATGGCGCGAAGCACGGCGACTCCATCGCCGTGAACGGGGTCTGTCTCACCGTCGTCGACCACGAGGGTGACGAGTTCACCGCCGACGTCATGGCGGAGACCCTCGACCGATCCAGCCTCGGCGCCCTCGCCGTCGGCTCCCGCGTCAACCTGGAGCGCCCCATGGCCGTGGGCGCCCGCCTCGGCGGCCACATCGTCCAGGGTCATGTCGACGGCACGGGCGAGGTGTTGGAGCGCAAGCCCTCCGACCACTGGGAGATCATCAAGATCTCCCTGCCCGCGGACCTGGCCCGCTATGTCGTGGAGAAGGGCTCCATCACGGTCGACGGCATCAGCCTCACCGTGGTCGACGCAGGCCCGGACTACTTCACGGTCAGCCTCATCCCCACCACCCTCGCCCTGACCACGCTCGGCATCAAGCAGCCGGGCGACCCGGTCAACCTCGAGGTCGACGTCGTCGCCAAGTACGTCGAGCGCCTGCTCGGGGCCGGTCAGGGGGCGGACCGGTGAACTGGCTGAACTCGGAGGCCTTCACCCTCCTCGACCAGCGCATCATCTGGTCGGACATGATCGGCAACATACTCGGCCTGATCACCCTCGCCCTCGGCTGGCGCCGCTCCCTGCTGACCTGGCCGGTCCAGTTCCTCTCCGGTCTCGTCCTGTTCATCGCCTTCTACGGCCACCTCGCCGGCAGCGCCGGCAAGCAGGTCGTCGTCATGGTCGTGGCGCTCTACGGCTGGTGGCAGTGGAACCGCAACAAGGGGCAGGCGGAGGACGGTCACATAGCCCCGCGGTTCGCCACCTGGCGCGAGCGCGGCGCGATGATCGCCACCGCGGCCGTCGGCACGGTCGCCGTCGCCCTGCTCTTCAAGGCCTATCCGTCCCTGTCCTGGGACCCCTGGCCGGACGCCTACATCTTCGTCGGCACCATCGTCGCCATGTACGCCCAGGCCCGCGGCATGACCGAGTTCTGGATCGCCTGGCTCCTGGTCGACCTGGTCGGCGTCCCCCTCAACTTCGCCAACGGCTACGCCTTCTCCGGCTTCGTCTACGTCATCTACGGCGCACTCGTCCTGTGGGGCATGCGCGACTGGTGGCTGCGCTCCCGTCAGGCGTCGCAGCCCGTCCTGGAAGGAGCGCCGGCATGACCACGGCACCGATCCTGTACAGCACCGACGGCATCGAGGACTGGTCGCTCGACCCCATCGAGCAGGCCATCGCCGACATCGCGGCGGGCCGCCCGATCGTGGTCGTCGACGACGAGGACCGCGAGAACGAGGGCGACCTCGTCGTCGCGGCCGAGAAGGTCACCCCCGAGATCGTGGCCTTCATGATGAGCGAGTGCCGCGGCCTGATCTGCGCGCCCATGGAGGGCGAGGAGCTGGACCGGCTCAAGCTCCCGCAGATGGTCGAGGACAACACCGAGCAGATGAAGACCGCGTTCACGGTCTCCGTGGACGCCTCGGCCGCGCACGGCGTGACCACCGGCATCTCCGCCTCCGACCGCGCCACCACCCTCCGGCTGCTGGCGAGCGGAGAGACCCACGCCGACGACTTCGTCCGCCCCGGCCACATCTTCCCGCTGCGCGCCAGGTCCGGCGGTGTGCTCGTGCGCAACGGCCACACCGAGGCCGCAGTCGACCTCGCCCGCCTCGCAGGGCTGCGCCCGGCCGGCGCGATCGTCGAGATCGCCGGCGAGGACGGCCGTATGCTGCGCCTGCCCGAGCTGATCCCCTTCGCCCGCAAGCACGGCCTGACGATCATCTCCATCGAGGACCTGATCGCCTACCGCCGTACCGCCGAGCCCACCGTCCGCCGCGAGGCCGAGACCCAACTGCCCACCGCCCACGGCGAGTTCACGGCCTACGGCTACCGCTCCACCGTCGACGGCGTCGAGCACGTCGCCCTCGTCCACGGCGAGATCGGTGACGGCGAGGACGTCCTGGTCCGCGTCCACTCCGAATGCCTGACCGGCGACATCTTCTCCTCCCTGCGCTGCGACTGCGGCCCCCAGCTGGACGCTTCCCTGGAGCGCATCCAGTCCGAGGGCAGGGGAGTGGTCGTCTATCTGCGTGGCCACGAGGGCCGCGGCATCGGCCTGCTGTCCAAGCTGCGCGCCTACGAACTCCAGGAGCGCGGCCGAGACACCCTCGACGCCAATCTGGAGCTCGGCCTGCCCGCCGACGCCCGGGACTACGGCGCAGGGGCCCAGATCCTGGAGGACCTCGGCGTCCGCAGCGTGCGCCTGATGACCAACAACCCCGACAAGACCGACGCGCTCGTCCGCCACGGACTCAAGGTCACCGGCCGCGAGCCGATGCCCGTACAGGCGGGCGAGCACAACCTCCGCTACCTGCGCACCAAGCGGGACCGGATGGGGCACGACCTGCCCTGGCTGGACACGGCCCCCGTGTCCACCTGCAGCACCCAGTAGCACCCGGAAGACCAGAGCACACCGAGGAGACACGAGAACGTGAGCGGCAAGGGCGCACCGGAACTGTCCGTACGCAACGTCGGAGACCTGCGGGTCGCCGTCATCGCGGCGCAGTGGCACGAAAAGGTGATGGACGGCCTGGTGGACGGCGCCCTGCGCGCCCTGCACGACCTGGGCATCGACGAGCCGACCCTGCTCAGGGTCCCCGGCAGCTGGGAACTCCCGGTGGTCGCCAAGGTCCTCGCGGGCCGCGGCTACGACGCGATCGTCGCCCTCGGCGTCGTCATCCGCGGCGGCACCCCGCACTTCGAGTACGTGTGCCAGGGCGTGACCCAGGGCCTCACCCAGGTCTCCGTGGAGACCGGCGTCCCCGTCGGCTTCGGCGTCCTCACCTGCGACACCGAGGAGCAGGCCCTGGACCGGGCCGGCATCGAGGGCTCCAACGAGGACAAGGGGCACGAGGCGGTGACCGCGGCGGTGGCGACCGCGGCGACGCTCCGCTCAGTATCTGAACCGTGGCACTGACGTATACGGGGTTTGGCATAGGCTGAGCGTCACCATGTCCAATAAGACGTTCGAGGAGCTCTTCACCGAGCTCCAGCACAAGGCCGCCCACGGCGATCCCGCCACTTCCCGCACCGCAGAACTGGTCGGAAAGGGCGTCCATGCCATCGGCAAGAAGGTCGTCGAAGAGGCCGCCGAGGTCTGGATGGCCGCCGAGTACGAAGGCAAGGAAGCGGCCGCCGAGGAGATCTCGCAGCTGCTGTACCACGTCCAGGTGATGATGGTCGCCCGCGGCATCTCCCTGGACGACGTCTACGCCCATCTCTGAGCCGTCACAGCCGCAAGAAACCCCGCACACATCTCCGTACGCACGAACAAAGGAAGCCGACCTCATGCTGCGCATCGCCGTCCCCAACAAGGGTTCCCTGTCAGGCCCTGCGGCGGAGATGCTGCATGAGGCCGGCTACCAGCAGCGCCGGGAGTCCAAGGAGCTGCGGATCGTCGACCCGGGCAACGAGGTCGAGTTCTTCTACCTCCGCCCGCGCGACATCGCGATCTACGTCTCCTCGGGCCGCCTCGACATCGGCATCACCGGCCGCGACCTGCTGATCGACTCCGGTGCCAACGCCGAGGAGATCCTCCCGCTCGGCTTCGCCCGCTCCACCTTCCGCTACGCCACCAAGCCGGGCACGGCGAACGGCGTCGAGGACCTGGACGGCATGACGGTCGCCACCTCCTACGAGGGCATCGTCGCCAAGCACCTCGCCGACAAGGGCGTCGACGCCTCCGTCGTCCACCTCGACGGCGCCGTCGAGACCGCCATCGAGCTGGGCGTCGCCGAGGTCATCGCGGATGTTGTCGAGACCGGCACCAGCCTGCGCAACGCGGGCCTGGAGGTCATCGGCGAGCCGATCATGAAGTCCGAGGCCGTCGTCATCCGCCGCACCGGCGAGAACGGCGAGGAGCCCAAGGTCCAGCAGTTCCTGCGCCGTCTGCAGGGCGTCCTGGTGGCCCGGACGTACGTGATGATGGACTACGACTGCCGCGCCGAGCACCTGGAGGAGGCGGTCGCCATCACCCCCGGCCTGGAGGGTCCGACCGTCTCGCCGCTGCACAACGAGGGCTGGGTCGCCGTCCGCGCCATGGTGCCCGCCAAGGACGCCCAGCGGATCATGGACGACCTGTACGCGATCGGTGCGCGGGCCATCCTGACCACGGCCATCCACGCCTGCCGTCTCTGAGGGGCGCAGAAAGATGTCCGACCTGCCTGCTCTGCCCGTCACGTTCCGGCCGGGCCGCACCCGGGCCGTCCTGCTCGCCTCCGGTGCGGTGATCTTCGTGGTGATCACGACCGTCGCGCTGCTCCTGGAGCAGCTGAGCCCCGGCGAGAAGCTCAGCTTCGTCTTCACCGGAGCGATCCTCTTCGGTGTGCTGGCGCTGCTCGCCCGGGTGAAGGTCGTCGCCGACGAGACGGGCGTCACGGTCGTCAACATCGCCAGCAGGCGGCACCTGGAGTGGGCCGAGATCCTCCATGTGAACCTGCGGCCCGGCGACCCCTGGGTCTTCCTCAACCTCAGCGACGGCACCAGCCTGCCGGCGCTCGGCATTCAGCCGGGCATCGCCAAGGAGCGCGCCATCGCCGATGCGCGCACCCTGAGGGCACTCGCCGAGGCCCGCTCGACAAGGGATCTGCCGTAACGGCCCATGTCTTGATTAATCTGTTGGCGGAGGCGTTTTCGTTGCGCCTCCGCCGCTGACGTCCGCGACGGACTTCAGCAGCCCCCTGCTACCCGAGGAGTGACTCCCTCCAGCGATGGACGGATCGTCCTGTAGTACCTGCGCCGCCACCTCACGACATACCGAGGCGGCGGCATCATGACCACCCCCCTGCTGCTCCTCGGAGCGGCCCTCCTGCTGATTCTGGCCAACGGCTTCTTCGTGGCCGCCGAGTTCGGCCTGGTCACGGTCGAGTCGACGGACGCCGAGAAGGCGGCCGCCGAAGGCGACAAACGGGCCCGAAGGGTCGCCGAGTCGCTCAGGGAGCTGTCCTTCCAGCTCTCCGGCACCCAGCTCGGCATCACCATCACCTCCCTCGTCGTCGGCATGCTCGCCGAGCCCGCGCTCGCTCAGCTGCTGCACGGTCCGTTCACCGCGATCGGCATCCCCGAAGGCGCCGTCTCCGGTGTCGCGGTGGTCGTCGGCATGCTGCTGGCCTCCGCCGTGCAGATGGTGATCGGCGAACTGGTGCCCAAGAACTGGGCGGTGTCCAAGCCGATGCAGGTCGCGCGCTTCGTCGCCGGTCCGCAGCACGCGTTCGCCCGTCTGTTCCGCCCGGTCATCGCCGCGTTGAACGCGGTGGCCAACCGCCTGGTCCGCGCCCTGGGCGTCGAGCCCGCCGAGGAGCTGGCCTCCGCCCGCACTCCCGGCGAACTGGTGTCCCTGGCCCGACATTCTGCCCAGGCCGGCGCACTGGAACAGGACACGGCCGACCTCTTCGTACGGACGCTGTCGCTCGCCGAGCTGACCGCGCAGCACGTCATGACCCCGCGGGTGAAGGTGAGCGCACTGCAGTCGACGGCGACCGCCGAGGACGTGGTGAACCTGACCCGTGCCACCGGCCTGTCCCGCTTCCCCGTCTACAAGGAGCGGATCGACGAAATCGTCGGCATGGTCCATCTGAAGGACGCCCTGGCGGTCCCGGCGCACGAGCGCCTGCGCACCCCCGTCGGCCGCATCGCCCGCCCGGCGCTGCTCGTCCCAGAGACCCTGCCCGTGCAGCCGCTCCTCGCCCAGCTGCGCAGCGAGCAGCCCATCGCGGTCGTCGTCGACGAATACGGCGGCACGGCGGGCGTCGTGACGCTGGAGGACATCGTCGAGGAGATCGTCGGCGAGGTCCGCGACGAGCACGACGGGCAGGACGTGCCCGAGCTCGCCGCCGCCCCGCCGGAGGACGGCAGGCCCGCCTGGGACGCCGACGGCAGCTGCCGCGTCGACATCCTGCAGCGCATAGGACTCGACGTGCCCGAGGGGCCGTACGAGACCGTCGCCGGACTGGTCGCCGACCGGCTCGGCCGTATCCCGGCCGTCGGCGACAAGGCCGAACTGCCGGGCTGGCGGCTGACCGTGCGCCGGGTCGGCCACTACCGCGCCGAGCGGGTCCGGCTGGTGCGGACCGGCCTGGTCGTGGAGGTCGCCCGATGAGCGTGCTCCAACTCCTGTTCGCCGCCCTGCTCGTGCTCGCCAACGGCTTCTTCGTCGGCGCCGAGTTCGCCCTCGTGTCCGTACGCCGAAGCCAGATCGAACCGCTCGGCACGGCCCGCGCCCGCCAGGTCCTCTACGGCCTGGAGCGGCTGCCGCAGATGATGGCCGCGGCCCAGTTCGGCATCACAGTCTGCTCGCTGACCCTGGGCGCGGTCGCCGAACCGACCGTCGCGCACCTGCTGGAGCCGGTCTTCGAGTGGATCCACCTGCCCGACGGGGTGATCCACCCGCTCGGCTACGTCATCGCACTCGCCGCCGTGGTCTTCTTCCACCTCGTCATCGGCGAGATGGTCCCGAAGAACCTCGCGATGGCAGCCCCTGAGAAGGCCGCCATCTGGCTCGCCCCGGGCCTGGTCGCCTTCGCCCGAGTCTGCAAGCCGATCACCGTCGCCCTCGGCGCCGTCGCCCAGGCGATCCTGCGGCTCTTCCGGGTCGAGCCGAAGGACGAGGTCGAGGCCGTCTTCACCAGCGAGCAGCTCAACCGCCTGGTGGAGGACTCCGGACAGGCGGGCCTCCTCGACCCCGAGGAGCAGGAACGCCTCGAGGACGCCCTGGAACTGGGCTCCCGCCCGGTGACGGACGTGCTGCTGGCGCGCGAGTCCCTGGTGACGGTTCCCCCGTCGGTCACCCCGGGCCGGATCGTCGAGCTCACCGCGCGCACGGGATACTCCCGCTTCCCGATAGCCGCGGAGAACGGCGCCTTCATGGGCTACCTGCATGTGAAGGACGTACTGGACCTGGAGGACTCGCAGCGGGCGGTGCCGCAGCAGCTGTGGCGGCCGATGACGACGCTGCGGTCCGAACTCCCCCTGGACGACGCCCTGACGGTGATGCGCCGCGCCGCCACCCACCTGGCCCAGGTGGCCGACGCCTCCGGCAAGGTACTGGGCCTGGTGGCCCTGGAGGACGTACTGGAACTACTGGTCGGCGAGGTCACGGACCCGGCCCACCGGGACGTGCCGGAGGTACGCGTCACCGAGCCGCGGGGGAGCGGGGAGCCGGAGCAGGCCCTGGCAGGCTGACGCGGGTTCCCCGCGCCCTGAAGGGGCGCGGGGAACTGCGCGACAAGCCACGACGAACCCGCATTCGCAAGACTTCGATCTCGACCGAGCTCGTGGGCGCAGCTCACAGCCCAGACGGATCCTGCGGCCCCCGCCCCGACAGCACCTCTCCGTACGCCTGCATCAAGTCCGGAAGCCGTAGAGTCGACAAATCGTCCCGCGACAACACCCCGGGATACGTCGACAACCGCAGATCCCGATAAGCACAGCTCTTCTCGTACAGCGTCCGAAGAAACCGCCCGTTCCCCAGCTCGTCGATCCACCCCTGATCCACCACATGCCCGGCGATCGACCGCAGCTCGTCCAACGCCTCCTCGTCCCAGACGTCGCCGTTCTCGCCAGCCAGCACCTCACCGATCGAGGTGAGTTCGAGCGGCCGGTACGAGGGGAAGTCGACGCGGGTGGTGAAGCGGGACGACAGGCCGGGGTTGGCGGCCAGCAGGCGGTCCATGCCCTCCGGGTAGCCGGCCAGGATGACCACCAGGTGGTCGCGGTTGTCCTCGGCCCGCTTCAGCAGCACCTGCAGCGCCTCGTCGCCGTAAGCGTCGCCCTTGCCGTAGCCGGAATTGGAGAGCGAGTAGGCCTCGTCGACGAAGAGCACACCGCCGATCGCGGAGTCGATCAGTTCGTTGGCCTTCACGGCCGTCTGGCCCAGGTACTCGCCGACCAGGTCGGCCCGCTGTGCCTCCACGAGGTGGTCGCCGCCGAGCAGCCCGAGGGCGTAGAAGACGCGGCCGAGGATGCGGGCGACCGTGGTCTTGCCGGTGCCGGAGGGGCCGGAAAAGACGAAGTGCCGCTTCGGCGGCTGGACCGGCAGGCCCTGACCGGCGCGCAGCCGCGCCATGTTCAGCTGGGCGGACAGTGCCTTGACCTGCCGCTTCACCGGCTCCAGGCCCACCATGCGCTCCAGTTCGGCGAGCGCCTCCTCGAGCAGTGCGGGGTCGGTGGGTCCTGCGGGCAGCGGGGATCCGGGCGGGCCGACGGTCTTCTCGCGCACCGTCGGGTCGATCGAGGACGGCAGCGGCCCGACCGGTGGGAGGTCGGACTCGGAGAGCCTCAGGTCCCGGCCCTCGGTGCCGAAGAGCGGGTCCAGGGTGTCCGGGCCCTCCAGGGCGTCCTGGCCGCCGGAGAGCGTGATCGCCGCGAGGTCGGTGGCCTCGTCGTACCCGTCGCCCTCGGCGATCGCCGCGAGCCGGGCCGAGGTGTCCATGAAGGCGGGATCGACGCGGTGCACGGCCCGGTACAGGGGAAGGGCGGCGGCCGAGCGGCCTGTGCCCTCATGTGCGCGCGCCAGCCAGTAGCGCAGCTCCTTGCGCTGCGGCTGCTCGCTGCGGCAGCGCATCAGGGCGGACGACAGGAGCGGTTCGGCCTGACCGTACATCTCCAGGCGCACCCGCGCCATGCCGCCGAACAGGCCCGCCTCGATGCCGAGCAGGGCGTCGTCGATCAGCGGGTCGGTGTGGCGGACGAGTTGGTCCCAGTCCTTGACGAGATAGGCGCGGCAGGCGTGCAGAAAGCGGACCTGCGGGTCGGTGTCCACGGGCGGGAGCCCGGCGAGGGCCCGGTCCAGCTCGGGGACATGGCGGCCGTCCAGCCAGTGCGAGGCGTGCGCGAGCAGCAGGTCGCGGGGGCTCTCCAGCACGGGCTGCACCCACCAGCCGAGCCAGTACCAGGAGTTGAGGGAGCGGCGGTGCCGGGCGCGCTGTTCACCGAAGCGGTCCCGGTGCCGGAACATCCGTAACAGCGCGGTCGTCGTGTCGACGCGCAGCGCATGCAGTCCGAGCCAGCCGTCGGCCATCCCGGGATCCATCCGGACCGCGGCCCTGAACTCCTCCTCCGCCTGCGGATAGGCGCCCATCGTGTAGGCATCCACACCTCGCAGCCAGGCGAGGTCGGCCGGGGCCTCGGGGCCCTGCGTGCCGAAATCCATCACGTCCCCCACAAACCGTGCCCCCGTCGGTTGACCGCCGGACCGCTGTCCGCCGGCCGCCTTGATCGAACCGCCGTACCGCGGACCGGAGTTGCGGTGCGCGCAGCCGTCCATCAGGTCGCACCGAGGGCATCGTACCTGCGGGGGTGTCGCCCGCCGAAGGGTGCCGCACAGGCCGTTTGGCAAGGTGGGAGCAGACGGGGCGCACTTCGGACGGTGACGGTGTGTGAGCGAAAAGTGTCGCGGAGCGTCCGGAAAACGGGGTGTGGGCAGAACGAAGCCCCCGATCACGGGGGAACAACCGGGGGCTTCGCGACTGTGGGCGGCTTCGAATGGCCGCGCATTGAGAACGTAAGTCCTGTACGGGCCCCCGGTCAAGCGGAGTTGAGGCACTCCGTGAAGTTCTCCCGGCGGGCGTCTTCACAAGTTCAGCACATTGCCGATGGTCCGTCACCGTGCGTGAGCAGCTGGTCCGGTCCAACAGTCTTCACGGGTCCCGGGAGCACCTCGTACCCCTTCTCCGACTGCCGTATCAGAAGGTCGGCGAACGGCCGCGAGGGATCCTCGGCGAAGTGTCGTCGTTCCGCCCCGACCCAACCGACCCAGAAATCCCGCTGCTCCTCCCCGTCCCGCTGCCGTCCCCGCGTCCAGGACTCCTCGTGCGGCAACTCCATCCACAGCAGTGCCGCGAGGTGCGGGCGCAGTGCGCGGCGGCCCGCTCCGACGCCCTCGACGAGGACCAGTGGGGCGGGCGGCAGTGTGCGGGGCGGTCCGAAGCGGCGGGTGTGCCAGTCGTAGGGGGCGTAGTGGGCGCTCTCACCGCGGCTGAACGGTTCGATCACCTGGGTCAGCAGTCGTCCGGTCCACTCGAACAGTTCGTCGTGGCTGGCGATGTCGTCGAGGTGCAGCACGGGCGCCCCGTCCAGGGCCCGGGCCAACCGCTCGGCGAACGTGGACTTTCCGGAGCCGGCATGTCCGTCGACGCCGATCAGGCGGACCGGGCCGCAGGACGGGGGCAGACGGCGGAGCCGGGAGGTGAGGTCGTGAATGGCTGTTCCCTGGCTGGCTGGAGAGTCGGGCATATTCGACAGGAACATTCTAGTGGTGGGTGAAATCGGGGCGAATGGGTGGGCCGGAAAATAGTGCGGTATTGAACCAGTCGTTGGCTGGCTGCGAGCCAGTGTTAATCCCGCCCCGAAACATCGGACGGCCATCTCGAAAATCGCGTTCCGGTTGCGCTCGTCGCTGAGTAAGGTGCTGGGTGCACAACTGCGAGGCGTCGTACGGGGAGACAGGAGCAGATGGTCGCTGGGTTATTCGAGGGGCAGTATGTGTGGCATCCGGCGGCCGACGACCGCTTGCTCGCGAGCGTATGCGTCGACGTACGCGCCGGCCGATACCGGAGCACTCATGAAGCCCTCGCCGAAACACGCGGCGACTTCGGTCTGCGTGCCCACCGCTCCCTGGTCCTCGCCTCCGAGGCCGCCGACTCCGACCTCGCCGAGCGGTGGCTGGCCGAGGAGTCGACCCCCGAGGCGGCGCTGCTGTGGGCGCGGGTGGCGGTGCTACGGGCGCTGCGCGCGGCCGACGCGCACGACGAGCGGGCCGGCGCCCTGGAGCGGATCGCGCTGACCGCCTGCGACCGGGCGGCGGCGGCGAACCCGGCCGACCCCACGCCCTGGACGGCCCGGCTGGCCATGGCCCGGCTGCACCGGCTGACCGACCCCGCCCCGCGCGGGCTGCTCACCGCGCCGCCCGGACCGTGGCGGCTGTTCGCGCACGTCCTGTCCCTCGACCCCTGGCACCGCGAGGCCCACCACCGCTTCCTGGCCTGCTTCTTCTCCCGCCACGGCGGCTCCGTGAACGCGGCCTGGGACGTCGCCGCCTTCCTCGGTCAGCGTGCCCCCGCCGACTCCCCGCTGCGCCTGCTGCCCCTCGTCGCCCTCGTCGAGAGCTACAACCCGACCCAACTGCTCGCCGACCGGGTCTGGGAGCAGCCGCAGTGGCGCTCCACCGCCCTCGTGATCTACCAGAACTGGCTGCCCACGATGCCGGGTTACCGCTTCACCCCGGTGCTCGACCTGGCCTACCTGGCGCACGCGCTGGTCATGGGCAAGCGCGAGTTCGAGGCCCGCGCGGTCTTCGCGGCCATGGGGCCGTACGCCTCCCGTATGCCCTGGTCCGCCTTCGGAGAGCCCGCCGACCAGCTGTCCCGGGCCCGCCGCGCCTGCGGCCTCCCGGTGCCCCCGTAGCCCCCCGCAGAGAGAAAGGCCGACCTGTGCCGGAACGGATATCGGACGACGATGCCGTACTTCATGAGATGGGTTACCCGAGAAAACTCACCCGTCGATTTCAGGCGTTCGACAATTTCGCCATCTCATTCACCATCATCAACATCATTTCGGGAATCTTCTCCAGCTTCGGATTCGGGCTGAATGCCGGAGGCCCCCGTATTCTCGTCTTCGGCTGGATCGGCGTCTCCGTCATGGTGCTCTTCGTCGGTCTCGCCATGGCGGAAGTCGCCTCCGCCTATCCCACGAGCGGCGCCCTGTATTTCTCCGCCGGGAAACTCGCCAGACGGCACAAGGGAGCCTGGTCCTGGTACACCGGCTGGCTGAACTTCGTGGGCCAGATCGGCGGCACGGCCGCCACCGGCTACGCCGCCGCCACCTTCATCCAGGCCTTCATGGCCCTGCAGTGGGACTCCTACGTGCCGACCACCCACCAGACGGTGCTGATCACGGCCCTGCTCATCGTGCTCCAGGGGCTGGCCAACACCTACACCGTCCAGTTGGTCGCGCTGCTCAACCGGATCTCCGTGTGGTGGCTGCTGATCGGTCTCGTGGTGATCGTGGGCGCCCTGATCGTCGGACCCGACCAGCACCAGTCGGCGTCGTTCGCCACCCATTTCGCGAACAACACCGGTTTCACGAACGGTCTTTACGGCGGGATGCTCGGCCTGCTCGTCACGAGCTGGACCTTCACCGGCTTCGACGGCAGCTTCCACATGTCGGAGGAAACGGTGCGGGCCACGGTCAACGCGCCGAAGGGGATCACACGTGCGATCGGCTACTCGGCGATCACCGGTCTGATCCTGATGCTCGCACTCGTCTACAGCATTCACGACTACGACCATGTGGCTAGCGCCTCCGCTCCACCCGTCCAGATTCTCATCGACGGTCTCGGCCTGACCACGGCCAAGGTGCTCCTGCTGATCGTGATCGGCGCGATGCTCTTCTGCGGTCTCGCCAATCTCACCAGCAACACCCGGCAGATCTTCGCCTTCTCCCGCGACGGCGCCATGCCCGGCTCCCGTCTGTGGCACTCGGTCTCACCGCGCACCCGCACCCCCGTCAAGGCCGTCTGGCTCGCGGTCGCCTGCTCGCTGGCCCTCGTCGTGCCCGGCTGGTGGTCGCACACGGCGTTCACCGCCATCGTCAGCGTCAACGTCGTCGGCCTCTTCCTCGCCTACGCCGTGCCGATCCTGCTCCGGCTGAGCCTGGGCGACGAGTTCCAGCCGGGGCCCTGGCACCTGGGCCGCTGGAGCAGACCCGTCGGTGTGATCGCGGTGGCCTGGATCCTGCTCAGCAGCGTGCTGTTCATGCTCCCGCAGGCCTCGCCGATCACCGTCGACTCCTTCAACTACGCGCCGATCGCCCTCGTGGTCGTCCTGGTCGTCGCCACCGTCTGGTGGTTCGCCACCGCCCGCCGCCGCTTCCAGGGGCCGGTCAGCTACGGCCGCCCCGACGAGGTCGCGGCGATGGACCTGATCTGAGCCCCGGGCCCGGCGCGCGTCCGCGTGCGCCGGGCCGGACGGCCCAGCAGGTCATGCCAGTGGTTCAAACCAATATTGGTGGGCGTGGCAAGGTCCGAAGTGCTGGCAGGAGGGTCCGCACGCGGCCATAGTTGGCGCACAACAATGCAGCGCAACCGCGCATTTGGACCTGCCCGACTCGGACAACCTGGGGGTCGTTCCGCCCATGAGCAGAGCCGAACAGCCGTCCCGCAGAACCGTCCTCGCCGCCGCGGTGGCCGCCGCGGTGGCGGGCTCCGCCGTCACCGCCGACGTGGCCGACGCCGAGGAGGCCGCCGTGGCTCCGCCCCTCGCCCACTCCGGGCTTCGCCCGAGCGGGGGGAGCCCCACGGTCGACTACCGCTCCTGGACCTCGTACCAGGACTGGCGCGCCGGCGCGGCGCACGGCACCCGTGCCGTCGCGGGCGCCCGCCCCGGCGTGGTGATCGCCGCCCCCGCCGGCACCACCGACTACACGGACCCGCACACCAACGCGACCGCCGCCTGGGAGTACGCGACCTGGACGTCCCCCGTCCACCGGCTCCGCGTCCCCGCCACCGAGGTGATCGCCTCCTGGAACGCACACACCCCGGCCGGCACCTGGCTCCAGGTCGAACTGCACGGCACGTACTCCGACGGCACCGAGACCCCCTGGTACGTGATGGGCCGCTGGGCGGCCGGCGACCAGGACATCAAGCGGACCTCGGTGGACGACCAGAAGGACGGCAAGAGCACCATCTGGACGGACACCTTCGCCATCGACGACGCGACGACCGGCCTGCGCCTGGTCTCCTACCGGCTCCGCCTCACCCTCTACCGCAAGCCCGGCACCAAGCTCAGCCCCACCGTGTGGCGGCTCGGCGCAATGGGCTCGGACATCCCCGACCGCTTCACCGTCCCGGCCTCCACGCCAGGCCTCGCCAGGGAACTGATCGTCCCGCGCTACTCGCAGGAGATCCACAAGGGCCAGTACCCCGAGTACGACAACGGCGGCGAGGCCTGGTGCAGCCCCACCTCCTCGCAGATGATCATCGAGTACTGGGGCGGCCGGCTCACCCCGGAGCAACTGGCCTGGGTGGACCCGAGCTACGCCGACCCCCAGGTCGACCACGCGGCCCGCTTCACCTACGACTACCAGTACGAGGGCTGCGGCAACTGGCCGTTCAACGCCGCCTACGCAGCCACGTACAAGGACCTGCAGGGCGTGGTCACCCGGCTCGGTTCGCTCACCGACCTGGAGACGCTGATCGCGGCCGGCATCCCGGCCATAACCTCCCAGTCGTTCCTCAAGGGGGAGCTGACGGGGGCGGGTTACGGCACTGCGGGGCACCTGATGACCGTCATCGGCTTCACTGCCGAGGGCGACGTGATCGCCAACGACCCGTTCTCGCCGAGCGACGACGCGGTGCGCCGTGTCTACAAGCGGCGCGAGTGGGAGAACATCTGGCTCAGGACCAAGCGGTACAACGCCTCCGGCAAGGTCGTCTCCGGCACCGGCGGCGTCTGCTACCTGTACTTCCCGGCCCGGCCCACACCCCGCCGGCGCAAGGCGCTCGCGGCGGTCGGGGTGCGCTGAACGACAGGCGAAAGGCCGCGGGAAACCGGGGCCTTTCGCCTGTGACCAACGTCTCCGCCGCAAAAGCCGCTCCAGCTGGCAAGGTGGGCAGAACCCCTGGGGGAGTCCACTGCACGCCCGACCTCAGCGAGACGCCATGACCGCACACTCAGCCGCCGCCCGCACCCGCACCGGCGGCCCCGGGAACGACGGCCCGAAGATCCTCGAGCACATCATGGGCTGGACCCTGGTCATGGTCGTCGCGATGCTCGTCACCCAGCTCGGCCTGCTGTGATCTGAGGCAAGCGGGGCCCCGCCCTCCTCTGCGGCCACTCGTCGACCCGACTCGAACGAGTGGACGTGGTCGTTCTGACATACTGCGGATGTCCCGAACAGCCTGCCCGAGACCAGGGTCGAAATTGAAGATCAGCGAACAGAGCGACGCCACCCGCCCCCGGGCGCGCGGCACCGAGCGCTCGCTGGCGCGCCGAGCCGAACTCATCGCCATCGGGCGGAAGTTGTTCGCCGACAGGTCGTACGACGCGCTCTCGATGGACGACATCGCGCGGCAGGCGCATGTCGCCAAGGGGCTGATCTACTACTACTTCCAGTCCAAGCGCGGCTACTACCTGGCGATCATCAACGATTCGGTCGCCGACCTGGTCACCTTCGCGGCGAGCGAGATCGAACTGGAGCAGCTGGACCGGGTCCATCGCACCATGGAGGGCTATCTGCGCTACGCCGAGCACAACCAGGCCGCCTTCCGCGCGGTCGTCAGCGGCGGCGTCGGATTCGATGCCGAGGTGCACGCCATCCGGGACGGCGTGCGTGAGGCGATCGTGGCGACGGTCGCCGAAGGTGCGTACGGCCGCACGGACATCGCCCCGCTCGCCCGCATGGGCCTGTTCGCCTGGGTGTGCGGCGTGGAGGGTGCGACTCTCGACTGGATCGACCGCCCTCAGCTGTCCCGCGAACAGCTGCGCGAACTCCTGGTCAAGCAGCTCGGCGGCGCCATGCGCGCCATCGAGGAACTGGACCCGGCCTACCCCACTCCGGCCCCGGCCCGCCGCGACCCCTGAGCGAGGGGCGAAGGCTCCCGTGTCCCCGCCCCAACCACCGTACTCCTGCGCTCAGTTGACCCCCCTGATCGGCTCACCGCCCGCGGTGCCACCGCTGAGCCCTCAGAGGTACGTACCGCAGTACGTACCGCCCGGACCCTGCTGGCTCTTGTACGTCATCTTCGTCGTGCCGAGGCCCTTGAGCCTGGCGCTCGTCGCCGAGGCGGCCGCTCGCAAGTCCCAGCCGCTCGTCACGTTCCGCTGGACATCGCGTGCAGTGAGTGGCCGGGATATTCTTGAAGTAAGCGCTCGTTAACTGGTGACGGGGTGCCTGCAATCGGGCATACTCACAGCGCAGCCGCTGGTCAGCAGCTTCCGAGACCCGGGAGAGCGAGCATCGGCCGGCCCCAGGAAGACCCGGCGGAGCCGCCCCCACCCAAGGCGCACGTCGGCCGATGTGCCCGAACAGGGAGGAGAGCGTCGCCATGCCCGACCGCGCCCCGCAGCCGGTGGACCGTCAACTGCCCACGGACGAGGCCCGGGATCTGATCTCGCTCGTCCGCGACATCGCCCAGCGCGAGATCGCTCCGAAGGCGGCCGGGGAGGAGGACGCCGGACGCTTCCCGCGCGAGGTCTTCACGCTGCTGTCGGAGTCGGGACTGCTCGGCCTGCCGTACGACTCCGAGTACGGCGGCGGCGACCAGCCCTACGAGGTCTACCTCCAGGTCCTCGAAGAGCTCGCCGCGGCGCGCCTCACCGTCGGCCTCGGCGTCAGCGTGCACACGCTCGCCTCCTACGCGCTCGCCGCCTACGGCACCAAGGAACAGCAGGTCGAGCACCTGCCCGCGATGCTGGGCGGCGGCCTGCTGGGCGCCTACTGCCTGTCCGAGCCGTCGTCAGGTTCCGATGCCGCCTCTCTTCGCACGAAGGCGGTGCGCGACGGCGACGACTGGGTGATCACCGGGACCAAGGCATGGATCACGCACGGCGGGATCGCCGACTTCTACACGGTCATGGCCCGGACGGGGGAGGACGGACCGCGCGGCATCACCGCCTTCCTGGTCCCGGGCGATGCCGAGGGTCTCAGCGGTGCGGTGCCCGAGAAGAAGATGGGGATGAAGGGCTCGCCCACGGCGCAGGTCCACCTCGACGGCGTGCGGGTGGCGGACGAGCGGCGCATCGGCGAGGAGGGTCAGGGCTTCGCGATCGCCCTGGCCGCGCTCGACTCCGGCCGGCTCGGCATCGCCGCCTGTGCGATCGGCCTCGCCCAGGCGGCGCTGGACGAGGCGGTCGCGTATGCCACCGGGAGGCAGCAGTTCGGGCGGCCCATCGCCGACTTCCAGGGGTTGCGCTTCATGCTCGCCGACATGGCCACCCAGATCGAGGCGGGCCGGGCCCTGTATCTGGCGGCTGCGCGGCTGCGCGACGCGGGGCGGCCGTTCGCCAAGCAGGCGGCCATGGCCAAGCTGCACTGCACGGACACCGCGATGAAGGTGACCATGGACGCCGTCCAGGTCCTCGGCGGATACGGCTACACCGCGGACTTCCCGGTCGAGCGCTATATGCGCGAGGCCAAGGTGCTGCAGATCGTCGAGGGCACCAACCAGATCCAGCGGATGGTCATCGCCCGTCACCTTGCGGGTCCTGAAACGCGCTGAACTGGCCTCTGGTGACCTGTGGGGCCGCCAGCCTGATCCACTCCGGGTCGTGGCGGCCCGGCAGGGTGCGGCCCCGGTCGGCCCAGGCGCGCATCAGATCGCGGTAGATCGGCGGATCCTGCAGGTGCGGCGGCACCGGCACAACCGTTCCTTCGGGCGGCGGAACGAACACGCGGCGCTGACGCCCGATCACGGAATAGGTGGGGGTCATACCTGGGCAACGCGGAGGTAGGCGGACAGGTCACCCATCCGGGGAATCGAGCGTGAGTTCCCGGACGTCCGGCTCCCTCTCTGGCCTCCGCCAGCTGTCTGACGTACCGTCAGCCCAGCCGTCTCCAGGGAGGTTTGGCGTGGCCGACGACCGCCCCGTACCACTCGACGAGTACCCCGTGCACCAGGTCCCGCTGTCCATGAAGCACGTGGCGACCGGGGACCGGAACGCCTACGACCGCTGCATCTTCCACGTCCTCGACCACGAGGGGCGCGCCCTGCTCATCGTGGGCCTCGGGGTCTACCCCAACCTCGGCGTGATCGACGCGTACGCGACCCTGCGGACCGGGGACGCGCTGCACGCGGTGCGCGCCTCGGACGCCCTCGGTGAGGACCGCATGCGGCTCGCCGTCGGCCCGCTCAGGATCGAGGTCGAGGAGCCACTGCGGCGACTGCGGCTGGTGGGTGACGACGACCTGCTGTCGTACGACGTCACCTGGACCGCCGGATTCCCCGCCCTGTGGGAACCCCACCACCTCCAGCGTCGCGGCGACCGCCTCACCCTCGAAGGGCGCCGCTTCGTCCAGGCGGGCGGCGTGGAGGGCGTGATCCGTGCCGCGGGTGAGGAGTTCCGGGTCACCGCCGGCGGGTGGACCGGTACCCGCGACCGCAGTTGGGGCGTGCGGCCCATACCGGGGGAGGAGGCCGGCCGCCTGGCGGAGGAGCACCCGACCGAGGGCTTCCACTGGCTGTGGTGCCCCGTGCGCTTCGAGGACCGGTTCCTGATGGTGATCGTCCAGGAGGACGCGGACGGCTACCGCACTCTGAACGACGCCACCCTGGTCCATCCCAGTGGTATGTCACATACCACTGGGGGCCGTCGTGACCGCCAACTCGGCTGGCCTGTCCCCGAAATCACCTACCGCCCCGGCACCCGCCATCCCGAACGTGCCCTCATCCACCTCGGAGACCTGCGCAAACCGCAGGAACTGGAGGTCGAGATCCTCACCTCCTCGCCGCTCGCGATCGGGGCCGGCTACCCGCCCGCCGACGACTGGCAGCACGGCACCTGGCGCGGCCGCGGCTGGACGGACCGCCGTACCTACGACCTGACGCAGCCGCACGCCCTGGCCGCCTACGGGGTCACCGACCATGCCGCCCGCTTCCGGCTGGACGGCCGGACCGGACATGGCATCTTCGAGCACGGCTCGTTCGGGCGGCACGATCCGAGCGGGTTCACGGACTTCACTTCGGTCGCACCGTAGGCGGTATGTGACATGGCACCCACTGCACCCCGCCCCCGCACCACCACGCGCGACCCGGAGGAGCTGGCCCGCCGCCTCACCGCCTGGCTCTCCACCCGCCTGCCTGGGGCGAAGGCGGCCGGCGTCACCGTCCCCGAGTCCAACGGCATGTCCAGCGAGACCCTGCTCTTCGACATCGAACACCCCGAACCACCCGTACGCCGTTGCGCGTTGAGGCTCGCGGCGGACCCGGCAGCGTACACCGTCTTCCCGGTGTACGACATGCCGCGCCAGTACCGCACGATGCGCGTCGTGGCGGAGCACTCGGACCTGCCCGTGCCGAAGGTGCTGTGGCTGGAGGAGGATCCCGGCCCGCTCGGGGCGCCGTTCTTCGTGATGGAGCGCGTCGAGGGACGCGTGCCACCCGACGTCATGCCCTACACCTACGAGGGCAACTGGCTGCACGAGGCGAGCGAAGCCGAGCGCGAGCACCTGGAGACGGCCTCGATCGGACTGCTGGCCCGACTGCACGACCAAGTGCCGCCGAAGGCCGCGGAGTTCCTCGCACTTCCGGGCGAGGGCGACGCCCTGCGCCGCCATGTCACAGCCCAACGCGCGTACTACGACTGGGTCGTCGACGGACGCGCCCGATCACCGCTCATCGAGACCGCGTTCGACCGGCTGGAGGAGCTCTGGCCGGGTGATCCGGGCACACCGGTGCTCAACTGGGGCGACGCGCGCATCGGGAACGTCGTCTACGACGGCTTCGAGCCCGCCGCCGTCCTCGACTGGGAGATGGCTGCCCTCGCCCCGCGCGAGGTCGACCTGGGCTGGACGGTCTATCTGCACCGCTTCTTCCAGGACCTCACGGTCGCCTTCGGCCAGCGCGGCCTGCCGGACTTCCTGCGCCGCGACCGGGTGGAGGCCCGCTACGCCGAACTCACCGGCCACACACCGCGCGACATGGACTTCCACACCCTGTACGCCGCCCTGCGGCACGCGATCGTCATGCTGCGTGTCGCCTACCGGCAGGTGCACTTCGGGGAGGCAGCCGTTCCGGCGGACCCGGACACGCTGATCCTGCACCACGGCAGCCTGCGGGCCATGGTGCAGGGCAGCTACTGGAATTGAGCGAGGCGGTTCAGGCGGCCTGACGGCGCATTGTCGGCACCCGCATCGGGCGCGAGCCCGGGCCGCCGACGTGCGAGAACGGCTGTGTCCGCCAGTCGAGCCCCTGAGGGAGCGTCAACAGGAGGGCCGTGCCCTGCTCCTGGGGCTCCGCCGACTCGTCCGCGGAGCGGGCCTCGGCCGCCCGGCGGCCGGTGCCGGCGCAGACCGTGAGGCCGAACGGGTTCCACGGCGAGGCGCACAGCGCATGCTCCGGCAGGACCTGCTCGTCCGCCAGCAGGGCGATGGGCTGCGCGCAGTCCGGGCAGATCACCCGGTACATCTCGAAGGTGTCGTACGCGTCGAGCTCGTCCTCGAAGGCGTCGGGTTCGACGCCCTCCGGCTCGGGCTCGACGACGGCCTGGAGCCGCTTGGGTGCGGTACGACCAGGGCGCTTAAGACTCTGCATGGGTTCTCCCCCTCGGGTGGGCCGTTCGGGCACTGCGGCCTCGACCACAGCAAGCACTTCCCGCCCCGTATCGGCGGTAATCACGAGAGCATCACGGAGACGTCTCGGCGGCTGTGTCCTTCGTCACATGCCGCCCGCAGGTGCCCGGGGCGGACGTTTTGTCCCTCGGGCGGCTCACAGACAGCTCTCGGGCACATCACAAAGCGGGTATGACCTGGACTGCTCAGGTATCCGAGGAGATCAAGCGCACTGTAGGTTCTTGCGTCATGGAGGAGCTGGACCGTCAGATCGTGCAGCTGCTCGTCAAGGACGGGCGGATGAGCTACACAGACCTGGGCAAGGCCACGGGCCTGTCCACGTCGGCCGTGCACCAGCGGGTGCGCCGGCTGGAACAGCGTGGCGTCATCCGCGGCTATGCCGCGGTGGTCGACCCCGAGGCCGTCGGGCTGCCCATGACCGCGTTCATCTCGGTCAAACCCTTCGACCCCAGCGCCCCCGACGACATCTCGGACCGCCTGGCCGGGGTCCCCGAGATCGAGGCCTGCCACAGCGTCGCGGGCGACGAGAACTACATCCTCAAGGTACGGGTGGCCACGCCGCACGAGCTGGAGGAGCTGCTGGCGCGCCTGCGCACGCTGGCGGGCGTCTCGACGCGCACGACGGTGGTCCTTTCCACGCCGTACGAGGCGCGGCCGCCGCGGATCTGACCGGCCTACGGGCAGGACACCGGGCGAAGGCCGACCTGCGTACCGGGCGGCCCCGGTGAGGCGCGAGACTGTTCCCCATGAGTGAGCGCATCCCCGAGCCGAAGACCGTCCTGCTCCGCCGCGGAGAGGTCCACAGCCCCGCCGACCCCTTCGCGACCGCGATGGTCGTGGAGCGCGGCCAGGTCGCCTGGGTCGGTTCGGAGGGCGCCGCGGACGCCTTCGCGGACGGTGTCGACGAGGTGGTCGACCTGGACGGCGCCCTCGTCACCCCGGCCTTCACCGACGCCCATGTGCACACCACCTCCACCGGCCTCGCGCTCACCGGCCTCGACCTGTCCGACGCGCCCTCCCTGGAAGCCGCCCTCGTCCTGGTGCGGGACTTCGCGGCGGCCCGCCCGCAGGACAAGGTGCTGCTCGGGCACGGCTGGGACGCCGCCCGCTGGCCCGGCGGCCGCCCCCCGACGCGCGCGGAACTGGACGAGGCCACCGGAGGCCGCCCCCTCTATCTCTCCCGGATCGACGTCCACTCGGCGGTCGTCACCACGGCCCTGCTCGACCTGGCCCACGGGGTCGGCGCAGAGGACGGCCCGCTGACCGCCGACGCCCACCACGCCGTACGCGCCGCCGCGTTCGCATCCGTGACGCCGGCCCAGCGTGCCGAGGCCCAGCGCACCGCGCTCGCGCACGCCGCCTCCCTCGGCATCGGCTCCGTCCACGAGTGCGCGGGACCGGAGATCTCCTCCGAGGACGACTTCACCGGACTGCTCCGGCTCGCGGCCGAGGAGCCGGGACCGCGAGTCATCGGCTACTGGGCGGAACCGGCCGAAGAGGGCGTGGCGAAGGCGCGTGAGCTGGGCGCGGCCGGCGCCGCCGGCGACCTCTTCGTCGACGGGGCCCTCGGCTCGCACACCGCCTGCCTGCATACGCCGTACACCGACGCCGACCACAGGGGCACCGCCTACCTGGATGCCGCCGCGGTGGCCGCCCACGTGGTGGCCTGCACCGAGGCGGGCCTCCAGGCCGGTTTCCACGCGATCGGCGACGCGGCCGTGACCACGGTCGTCGACGGTGTGCGCGCCGCCGCCGAGAAGGTCGGCCTGGCCCGCGTCCGCGCCGCCCGCCACCGTGTCGAGCACGCCGAGATGCTCACCCCCGAGACGATCGCGGCCTTCGCCGAACTGGGCCTGACCGCCTCCGTGCAGCCGGCCTTCGACGCACTGTGGGGCGGCGAGGACGGCATGTACGCCCAGCGCCTGGGCGCCGACCGGGCCCGCACCCTCAACCCCCTCGCGGCCCTGCTCAGGGCGGGCGTCCCGCTCGCCTTCGGCTCCGACAGCCCGGTCACGCCGCTCGACCCGTGGGGCACCGTCCGCGCGGCCGCCTTCCACCGCACGCCCGAGCACCGTGTCTCTGTGCGCGCCGCCTTCACCGCCCACACACGCGGCGGCTGGCGGGCGATCGGGCGGGACGACGCGGGCGTCCTGGTGCCGGGCGCACCCGCCGACTACGCCGTGTGGCGCACCGACGAGCTGGTGGTCCAGGCCCCCGACGACCGGGTCGCCCGCTGGTCCACCGACCCCCGCTCCGGCACCCCCGGCCTGCCCGACCTGAGCCCCGGCCGCGACCTGCCGGTCTGTCTGCGCACCGTGGTCGGCGGGCGGACGGTGTTCGTACGGCCGGGCGAGTGATCTCCCGGGGTGGCGCGGCGCCGATCGATGCCCTCAGCGGCGTCGCACGACCTGCGTATCCTCCGCCCTGACCAGGGCATTGATGCAAAACGCGCAGGTCAAACGGCTGTTGACAGCCGATGGCAGGGGGCCGGTAGGTTCGGCCGAGTCCACCACCGGACGCCCGACCGGGGAACTTCCGCGCACTCGTCGCAGCGCCGCTGGGTCAGGGACGGTGTGCCGCACCGGGGCACCGCCACTGGGAGCCAGGCTCAGCGCCCGCGCCGCGACGGGAGGACCGTTCCGGCCGGTCGGGGAGGTGTGACCCGGGTGGGGCCCGGGCTCAGTAGACAACGGCTTTCGGTCGACCCGCAGCCAGCGGGCCCCAGGTCGGCCCGAAGGGCGCCGGGCCCCCATCCGTAGATCCACGAAGGTGCCCGAAAACGCGCTCTTACCCCGCTCTTGTGGAATCGACACCACTATACGAACGTCCTGTCGCGTCATTGCAGGCCGTGGCCATTATGGTGGACGTCTGCGTACGGACGAAGGGGCAGCAGTGAACGACGGCGACGGGACCCGCGCGGCAAAGGCCCAGGGGAGGCAGTTCGGCCCGCTCGGCACGGCCTTGGTGATCATTCCGACCTACAACGAGGCGGAGAACATCAAGTCCATCGTCGGCCGGGTACGGAAGGCGGTCCCCGAGGCGCACGTCCTCGTGGCCGACGACAACAGCCCGGACGGCACCGGCAAGCTCGCCGACGAAGTGGCCGCCGAGGACGACCATGTCCAGGTGTTGCACCGCAAGGGCAAGGAGGGCCTCGGCGCCGCCTACCTCGCAGGCTTCCGCTGGGGCATCGACAACGGCTACGGCGTCCTGGTCGAGATGGACGCCGACGGCTCCCACCAGCCCGAGGAACTGCCCCGGCTGCTGACCGCGCTCAAGAGCGCCGACCTGGTCCTCGGCTCCCGCTGGGTGCCCGGCGGGCGGGTCGTGAACTGGCCCAAGAGCCGTGAGTTCATCTCCCGCGGCGGCAGCCTCTACTCCCGCCTCGCCCTCGCCCTGCCGCTGCGCGACATCACCGGCGGCTACCGCGCCTTCCGCCGCGAGACCCTCGAGGGCCTCGGCCTCGACGAGGTCGCCTCCCAGGGCTACTGCTTCCAGGTCGACCTGGCCCGCCGCGCGGTCAAGGCCGGCTACCACGTCGTCGAGGTGCCCATCACCTTCGTCGAGCGCGAACTGGGCGACTCCAAGATGAGCCGCGACATCCTCGTCGAGGCACTGTGGCGGGTCACGGCGTGGGGCGTCGGGGAGCGGGTCGCCAAGGTCACGGGCCGCGGCAAGAAGGCCTGACCTCGTCCGTCTGCACAGGGCCCGCGCACGGTCTCACAGCCGCGGTTGATCATTCGCTTATGCCGCACTGAGGCGGGCCCAGGCACACTGGATGCATGACGACAGGTGCTCCGACCCCCACGTATCCCGCCCGGCCCCGGCGCTCCCGGCTGCGGACCTTCCTGCCGCTCGGCGTGGCGGCCTGGCTGGTGCTGGAGATCTGGCTGCTGACCGTGGTCGCGGGCGCGTCGAGCGGGTTCACGGTGTTCCTGCTGCTCCTCGCGGGCTTCGTGCTCGGTGCCGCGGTGATCAAGAAGGCGGGCCGGCGCGCCTTCCAGAACCTCAACGAGGCGCTGCAGCGCGGCGGCACCCCGCAGAGCGGCGGAGGCAACGGCCTGCTGATGCTCGGTGGTCTGCTCCTCATGATCCCCGGTCTGATCTCGGACGCGGTGGGCCTGCTTCTGCTGATCCCCCCGGTCCAGAAGGCGCTGAGCCGCCTCACCGAGCGCACCCTCGACCGCAAGCTGCGCGAGGCCGGTGCGGGCAGCTTCGGTGACGCCTTCCAGCAGGCCCGAATCCACCGTCCCGACGGCAAGGTCGTCCAGGGCGAGGTCATCAGGGACGAGCCGGGTGGCGACACCCCGCAGGGTCCGCGGCCGCCGCTGACCCGCTGAGAACGGTGTACGGACACACGACTGCGGGCGTCCACGTGATTCCACGTGGACGCCCGCAGTCGCTTGCGTGCGTAGGTTGTCCGCTCGACCCCGGCAGGAACTAAGCCGACTTGCGGCTGTCCCGCGGGTGGACCGCGATGTTCATCGCGCCCGAACGGAGAACGGCCAGGCGCTCCTCGAGGACCTCTTCGAGTTCCTCGCGGGTGCGCCGTTCCATCAGCATGTCCCAATGCGTACGCGCGGGCTTGGCCTTCTTTTCCTCAGGGCCATCGCCGTCAACGAGGAGTGCCTGGGCCCCGCAGACCTTGCACTCCCACTCCGGCGGGATCTCCGCCTCGACCGAGAAGGGCATCTCGAACCGGTGCCCCTTCTCGCATGCGTACTCCACGGCCTGGCGCGGGGCCAGGTCGATGCCGCGGTCCGTCTCGTAGCTGGTCACCACGAGGCGCGTGCCGCGAAGAGCTCGCTCACTCATGAATCGTGCCTCCCGGGCTTGTCGCCCACAGGACAGGTGTCGCTGTCGTCGTCATCCGGTCAACGTCCGGTCGGCGGTAAAGATTCCCGTTCCGTGTCCCGTTCCGGGTCATGCGTCGCCGTCGTAGCCGCCCCTTGTTGTACCCACCAGCGCCCGGTTTGTCACATCTGCTAGCAGATGTCACCCAGCGTTTCGGCATCTTTGACGCGCAGTAACGGTACGCCTGGCAGGCCAAACGCGTACACTACAGCCCTTTCGCCGTGAGTGCTAAATCCTCTCAGGGACCGGATTGCCCGCCGCCAAGATCGCCTGCCGCACCGGAACCCTTGCGAGCAGGGCGAATCCGATGACGAAGAAGGCCACGAGCGAGATGATCGCGTCGCGATAACTTCCCGTCAGCTGGTAGGTGATCCCGAACAGAAGCGGTCCCAGCCAGCTCATGCCCCGGTCGCTCATCTCGTACGCCGAGAAGTACTCGGCCTCCTTGCCGGGCGGGACCAGATGCGAGAACAGGGAGCGGGACAGGGCCTGGCTGCCGCCCAGCACGAGACCGATCCCGGACGCCAGCACGAAGAACCACACCGGCGCCCCGGCCGGCAGGAAGTACCCGGCGCCCAGGGTCACCGTCCAGGCCACCAGCGAGCCGAGGATGGTGCGCTTGGCCCCGTACGTCCGGGCCAGCCTTCCCATCCCCAGCGCGCCCGCCACCGCCAGCACCTGGACCATCAGGACGGCCGTGATGAGCGTGGACTGGCTCAGGCCCAGCTCTTCCGAGCCGTACACCGACGCCTGGGAGATCACCGTCTGGATGCCGTCGTTGTAGATGAGGTAGGCGAGAAGGAAGGCCAGAGTGAGCGGTTTGCCGCGCATGTCCCGGACGGTGGACGCCAGCTGCCGCCAGCCGTGGACCGCGGGCGCCGCGGACGCCGTACGGCGGTCCCGCAGCCCCTTCAGCGGTACGAGGGTGAAGGCGCCCCACCACAGACCCGCGGAGGCCAGGCAGATACGGACCGCCGTCGACTCGGAGACGCCGAAGGCGTCGTGCCCGGTGAACAGCACCAGGTTCACGATCAGCATCGACGAGCCGGCCGCATAGCCGAAGGCCCAGCCGCGCGAGGAGACCCGGTCACGGTCCTCGGGCGGGGCGATCTGGGGCAGGTAGGAGTTGTAGACGACCATCGAGACGGCCACGGACGAGTTCGCGACGATCAGCAGAAGGCCGCCCAGCAGATAGCGGTCCCCGGACAGGAAGAACAGGCCCGTGGTGGCCGTCGCCCCCACATAGGCGCAGGCGGCGAGCAGCGGCTTCTTCCGCCCCGTGCGGTCGGCGGCCGCGCCCACGAGCGGCATCACGAGGATCGACACGATCACGGACGCGGAGACGCAGTACGCGAAGAACGACCCGGCGCGCACCGGGATGCCCAGCGGATGCACGAAGCCGTCCGCGTCCGCCGCCGACTTGGCGACCGCCGTCAGATAGGGGCCCAGGAACACGGTGAGCACGCTCGTCGAGTAGACGGAGCAGGCCCAGTCGTAGAAGTACCAGCCGCGTTGCTCGCGCTGCCGGTCGATGACGTCCGTCCGCACGGTGTCGGTGCTCACCCGTGCCCTCGCTTCCCCGCTGAAGTGCCGTGCGAAGGCTCGGGGGAGGGGCCGCCGGGCTCAGCGCCTGTGTCACATCCCCGGCCGGGCGTGCGACGCCTGGCACGCACGCTCGCCGCGTTGCCGAACCGCCCTGGTAGCTCCGCTACGAGGGCGCTCCGGCGCCTTGCGATCGCACGCACCGGACGCCGCGTGCTGATCCGGCCGGGCATGTGACACAGGCGCTCAGACCCAGACGCCGCGTTCTTCCATGACCTTGCGCAACGTGTCGATGTGATCGGTCATGATGCCATCGACTCCCAGGTCCAGGAGCCGGTGCATCCGATCGGGCTCGTTGATGGTCCACACGTGCACCTGCAGCCCGCGCGCGTGGGCGGCGCGGACGAAGCGGTGGTCGACGACCTGGATGCCGGACTGCGACTCGGGCACCTGGGCTGCGACCGCTGAGGCGCGCAGCGCGGCCGGGACGCCCCAGGAGCGCAGCCGGAGGTTGAGCACGCCACGGGTGCCGTACGAGGTCGCCAGGCGCGGACCGGCCAGCCGCTGGGCGCGCACCACGCGCGCCTCGGAGAACGAGCCGACACAGATCCGGTCCCACGCGCGCGTGCGCTCGATCAGGTCCAGGAAGGGGTGGAGCGAGGTCTCCGCCTTCAGGTCGACGTTCCAGCGCACCTCGGGGAAGGTCTCGAGCAGCTCCTCGAAGAGGGGGACCGGTTCCTTGCCCGCCACGCGCGCGTGGCTCACGTCCTTCCACGGCAGGTCCGCTATGCGCCCCGCGCCGTCCGTCATCCGGTCCAGGGTCGAGTCGTGGAAGGCGACCAGCTTGCCGTCCGCCGTGGTGTGGACGTCGGTCTCGATGTAGCGGTAGCCCGCCTCCACCGCCCGCCGGAACTGCAGCACGGTGTTCTCCAGGCCGTCCGCGGCCCCGCCCCGGTGGGCGAAGGCGATCGGGCCGGGATGGTCGAGATAGGGATGGTGTATCCGCGTGGTCACGGTCGCAGTATCGCCCTGCGGGGTTGCCCCTCGGCAACCACCGTGCTGCCGCCGGATGCCGACGGGACGTCGAACACCCGCAGGAAGAGCTGGGCGAGCGGACCGATCGACACCGCGTAGAGGACCGTGCCGATGCCGACGGTGCCGCCGAGGATGAAGCCGGTCGCGACGACCGCCAGTTCGATCGCCGTCCGCATCAGGCGGACGGAGCGGCCGGTGCGCCGGTGCAGGCCGGTCATCAGCCCGTCCCGCGGGCCCGGCCCGAAGCGGGCGGAGATGTAGAGCCCGGTGGCCACGCCGTTGAGCAGGATGCCGGCCAGCAGGAGGGGGATCCGTACGGCGAGGGAGTGCACGTCCGGGACCAGGGCGAGCGTGCCGTCCATGGCGATGCCAACCACGAAGACATTGGAGACCGTGCCGAGGCCCGGGCGCTGGCGCAGCGGGATCCACAGCAGCAGCACCGCCGCGCCCACGACGATCGACACGACACCGATGGTCAGTCCGGTGAGCTCGGCCAGGCCCTGGTGCAGCACGTTCCAGGGCTCAAGGCCCAGGCCCGCCTCGACGAGGAGCGCGGAGCTCGCGCCGTACAGCGCGAGACCGACGTACAGCTGGATCAACCGTCGCCCGAGACGGTTCTTCGTGGACAAGAGGTGCCCCCCCTGTGGTCGTAGTGGCCTGGTTCGTGACACCCTGTGGCTTGGGTGGAAACATCATCCATGGCCAATTCGGGGAAGGTGGACTGATTTCCATGGCGACGTGGACCTCGGCGATCGGGGCGGCGCAGCTCGCCCGGCTGCTCAACTCGCAGCAGGACCGCCCGGCCGGCCCCGGCACGCGCCGTCCGCCCGCCTACCGTGCGCTGGCCGACGGCATCCGGCTGCTGGTTCTGGAGGGCCGCGTTCCGGTGGCCGCCCGGTTGCCCGCCGAGCGCGAACTCGCCCTGGCCCTGTCCGTCAGCCGTACGACGGTCGCGGCGGCCTACGAGGCGCTGCGCACCGAGGGATTCCTGGAGTCCCGGCGCGGCGCCGGCAGCTGGACCGCCGTACCGGCCGGAAACCCGCTCCCCGCGCGCGGCCTGGAGCCCCTGCCGCCCGAGGCCCTGGGATCGATGATCGACCTGGGCACCGCGGCGCTCCCCGCCCCCGAGCCATGGCTGACCCGCGCCGTCCAGGGCGCCCTGGAGGAACTGCCGCCGTACGCCCACACGCACGGCGACTATCCGGCCGGGCTGCCCGCGTTGCGCTCGATGATCGCCGACCGGTACACCGCGCGCGGGATCCCGACGATGCCGGAGCAGATCATGGTGACGACGGGAGCCATGGGGGCGATCGACGCGATCTGCCACCTCTTCGCCGGCCGGGGTGAGCGCGTCGCCGTCGAGTCGCCGTCCTACGCCAACATTCTCCAGCTGATGCGGGAGGCGGGGGCGCGGCTGGTGCCCGTGGCGATGGCCGAGGGCCTGGCCGGCTGGGACCTGGACCGCTGGCGGCAGGTGCTGCGCGACGCCGCACCCCGGATCGCGTACATCGTCGCCGACTTCCACAATCCGACCGGCGCGCTCGCCGACGACGACCAGCGGCGTCAGCTCGTGGAGGCGGCCCGGTCGGCGGGGACGGTGCTGATCGCCGACGAGACGATGAGTGAGCTGTGGCTGGACGAAGGCGTCGAGATGCCGCGGCCTGTGTGTGCCTTCGACCCCGCCGGGTCCACGGTGATCACCGTCGGGTCGGCCAGCAAGGCCTTCTGGGCGGGGATGCGCATCGGCTGGGTGCGCGCCGCACCGGACGTGATCCGCAGCCTGGTCGCCGCGCGCGCGTACGCCGATCTCGGCACCCCCGTGGTGGAGCAGCTCGCCGTGAACTGGCTGTTCAGCACGGGGGGTTGGGAGAAGGCCGTGGAAGTGCGGCGCGTGCAGGCCCGGGAGAACAGGGACGCGCTGGTCACGGCGGTGCGGCGGGAGCTGCCCGACTGGGAGTTCGAGGTCCCGAGGGGCGGACTGACGCTGTGGGTGCGGACCGGGGGGCTGTCGGGCTCCCGGCTCGCCGAGGTGGGGGAGCGGGTCGGGGTGCGGGTGCCGTCAGGGCCGCGCTTCGGGGTCGACGGCGCCTTCGAGGGGTATGTGCGGCTGCCGTTCACCGTGGGCGGTGCGGTCGCCGACGAGGCGGCGGTGCGGCTGGCCGCTGCGGCTCGGTTGGTGGAGAGCGGGGCGCCCGGGGGCGGGGAGTCGCCGCGGACGTTCGTGGCGTAGCTGCGGACGAGGGGTCACCACTTTCACAGCGCCACCCGGCGGTGAAACCTACTGCGCCTCCGCCGCCACGGCATCCGCGGGCACCGGCTTTGCTTCGACCGGATCCTCGTCGATGGGCACCGCCTCGACCGGCACCGCTTCAACCGGCACGGCCCCGACAGACTTGGTCCCGACGGGCTCCTGATCGACCGGCGTGGTCCGCGGCGGCAGCAGCGCCAGCACCGCCTCGCGGTGCGCGTCGCTCGCCGTGTCGTCGTACGGGTCCGGAGTCGACGGCACCTGAAGCCGGTGCACCGGGCCCGGGCCGAGACGGGCGTAGCCGCGGCCGGGCGGGACCTCGGCGGCCGGAGTCGTGGCCGGGAGGGCACCCAGGACCCCTGACAGCTGCTCGGCCGTCGCCGGGCCGAGGACGACACGCGCGCGTGTGTGCTGCCGTACGTCATCGCTCAGCGCTTCGGCATGGTCGAACTGCTCGCCCACCACGACCGTCACATTCACCGCGCGGCCGTGCCGGAGCGGGACCTGGAGCAGGGACTGCGGGTCCTCGCGGCCGTCCGCGGCGGCGAGATGGGTGAAGGCGCTGGGGCGGTCCAGGAGGAGCCACAGGGGACGCCTGGTGTCCTCCGGCGGCGGCTGGCCGGCCTGACGGGCGCGGTTCGCGGCGATCAGACGGCGCTCCGTCTCCAGGGCGGCCCACTCGAGGCTCGTCAGCGCCCCGGTCAGCCCGCACTCGACGGCCAGAACGCCGTCCCGGCCGGTCAGGCACGCGTACTCGCCGGAGCCGCCCTCGACGATCACGACGTCGCCGTGCTGCAGCGCCTGCACGGCGATGGAGCGCAGAAGGGTCGAGGTGCCGCTGCCGGGCTGGCCCATGATCAGGAGGTGCGGTGCGGTGGAGCGGATACCAGTGCGCCAGACGACGGGCGGAACGTCACGTCTGTTCTCGCCGTAGGTGAGGGGAAGCGTGCGCTGGACCTGGGTGGGGTCCGTGAAGCCGAGGACCGTCTCGCCCGGCGCCGTGACGAACCGCTGGGCGGCGATGTCGGTGGGCAGTGGGGGCAGCACCGTGACCGTCAGCTCGTTGCCCTCTTCCTCCCATGCGAAGTGGTACTCGCGGCCGCGCCCCGACTTGGCGTGCAGCAGCTGCTCGATCCTGGCGCGGGACCCGGCCTCGCCGTCGGTGAAGTACGCCGGGTAACGGATCACTAGATGGGTGATACGGCCCGATTCGTCGAACTCGTATGCCGGGAAGGCCTTCTCCCACTCGCCGCCGTGGGCGTACAGGGGGGAGGGGTCCTCGGTGATCGAGAAGTACGGGATCAGGGCCTCGTACAGCGACTTGAGGCGCTGCACCTGGGACTCGTCCGGCCCTTCGGGCGCCGCCGGTTCGCGGTCCCTGCCGTGCAGGGCTGCCGCCGTCATCAGGCCGATGACGGCGAGCAGGGGACCGTAGGGCACGAGCGCCACGACCAGGACCACCGAGGCCACCAGGAACAGCAGCGGCCCACGCCTGTCCTTGGGGGTGTCGGCCCACTTGTGCCGCCCGGCCGCTGCCAGTCGGCGCAGACCGCGGGTGATCGTGATCAGCGGGTGGAGGACGTCGGTGGCGCTGTCGGCCGCCGTCCGGGCCAGTTCCCGGCTCCGGGCGATCTGCATCCGGGCGATCTGCGCGTTGTCCTTGCTCAGGATGCGGGGGAGGGGGCGCCGGGCCACTGCATTCTCCAGGTGGTGCGTACGGGCGGGAGGGGCGGCGTCAGAACTTGATGCCGCCGAGGAGGCTCGCGAGGCTCTCGCCGCCTGCCTTGATGCTCGGGGCGATCGCAGTGCTTGCGAGGTAGAAGCCGAACAGGGCCGAGACCAGGGCGTGCGACGCCTTCAGGCCGTCCTTGCGGAAGAAGAGGAAGACGATGATGCCGAGCAGGACCACGCCGGAGATGGACAGGATCATTTTTTTCTCCTGGTTCACGGGGACAGTCACCATGAGTACTTCCAGGATCACAGCATGTATCCATAGTATTAAAGGTGCAAATGGATGAATCTCGGTAGATTTCCCTCAGGTGGTCGAGCCGGCTCGGGCCGACCGGGCCGAACCCCGTGTCCTGCCTGGCCTGGGGTGATCTTTACCTCCGGCGCATCGGGTCATGTGTCGCGGAAGCCAGTACCCTGGCGATTCACCTGAACGGTTGTATTGAGAGGCGGTCCGGCCGATGACTGAAGCCCCCGACCCCGAGGTCGTGGAGCTGGCGACCAAGATCTTCGATCTGGCCCGGCAGGGGCAGACCGAGGCGCTCGTGGCGTACGTCGACGCGGGTGTACCGGCCAACCTCACCAACGACCGCGGTGACTCGCTCGTGATGCTCGCCGCCTACCACGGGCACGCGGACGCGGTACGCGCTCTGCTCGCTCGGGGCGCGGAGGGCGACCGGATCAACGACCGGGGCCAGACTCCGCTCGCCGGGGCCGTCTTCAAGGGCGAGACGGACGTCATCAAGGCCCTCCTTGAAGGGGGTGCCGATCCGGCCGCGGGCACCCCGTCGGCCGTCGACACGGCGCGGATGTTCGGCAAGACGGAACTGCTCGAGTTGTTCGGCGCACACTGATCCGAATGTTCTGACCAGTAAAAACACGGAAAACGGGGGAGGCGGTACAGGGCCGCCGAAATTTCGGTCGCGGCAGGTCGAAGTGCCGAGTCATCATGACGTCGTGATTCACGGACGCGATGGCTGGGCAGATGTTGCCGCACCGCGCGGGCCGTGATGCGGTCCGCGAGGGCCACTGACGAGAGGCAGAGGAAGATGGTCTACAGCAAGCAAGAGACGGCGGGCGCCCCGACGTTGTGTCACGCGGCCAGGTAATGCGTGTTCCCCGGTTGCGTCGACGCTTGATGTGAGGCTGTTTCCCATGTTCGATCCGGTCATAGCGCCCAGCGGTACGCTGCTCGGCCTGCTCCAGCGGGGCCGCGGCGACGGCACACTGCACGCGCTCACCGCTCCGCGCGCCGAGGCGCTCGCGGCGCTGAACCACTGTGTGCTGCGCGACCCCCGCCACGACTGGCAGGTGGAGAACCGCTCCCTCTACTACGCCCGTCTCTACCTCGACCTGAACGGCGAGCTGGACGAGATCGAGGCGCACCTCTTCGACGTCGAGGACGTCTTCGACACCGAGGAGTCCCGCACGGGACTGGCCCTGGCCGTCCTCGGCCACCTCGCCTCCTACGGCAGGCGGGACGCGCTCGCACTGCTGCGCAGGTACGCCGCCTCCGGTTCCAACTGGGCCTGGGCCCTCGACGAACTGGCGCTGCGCGACGACGACGCCGGCCTGCGGGCCCTCGCGGCTCCCGTGCTGGCCCGCTTCGCGACCGACGCCGAGGGCGAGGCCGAACTGGCCGCCACCGTTCGTGACGCTTTCGAGCCCCGGCCCTGGCGGCTGTGGGCCGAGGACCCCCGCGAATCGATCGCCACGCGAGTGCGTGCCGCTCAGGAGACCGGCTGTTTCGACCGCTGGCAGCGGCAGATGCGACCATCCGGGCCCCGTCCGGGGTGGAGCGTGCAGGCCGTGTTCGAGTGGGCCCAGCAGGGCATCGAACGTGGCGCCGCGCTGCACGTCCCCGCAGCCCGTTGTCTCACCGCCGTCGCCGGCCCCGAGGACCGGCCCGAGATCGTGGCCGCCGCCAAGAACGGCACCGACGGAGCCCGCTGCACCGCGCTGCGCTACCTCGCCGACAGCAATGATCCCGACGCTTTCGACCTGATCGAGGGTGCCGTCCTCACCGGCTCACCGGCCGTCGTGGAAGCCGCCGTCGACGCCTTCGAACGGATGTGCAGTGTCGCCGCGGTCGAGCGGGCCCGCGGCTGGGCGCACCGGCCCGACCCCCTGGGCGCCGCCGCCGGCCGTATGCTCGCCTGCCGCGGGGGAATCGAGGACAAGGACCTCGTCCTCGGTGCGTTGCGCGAAGCCGTACGGGGCGAGGGGCCGGACGCCCCGACCCTGTGGACCCTCGTCGACGGCACCGGCCGGCTCGGCATCGCCTGCGCCGCCCCCGTACTGCGCCATATCTATCGCGAAACTGCCTCCTCCCATCTCCGCGGCCGGGCCGCCCGGGCCCTGGCCGCCACCGATCCCTCCTTCCCGGCAGGCTTCGCCGTCGAGTGCCTCTGGGACTGCGAGGAGACCACCCGCGAAATCGCCGCCCGGCACGCCGAGACCGGCGACGCACGGGTCGTCGAACAGCTCCGCCGGCTCGCCGCCGATCCGGCCGAGGAAGCCGAAGTGCAGACCGCCGTACGAAGTCGGATCGCACCCGACGGACCCGCTGTTTGAGCCAGCCACGCACACCTGCGCCGGGCTCCGGCACGGCCCCCGGATGAACAACGGGTGACCCGCGGGTCAGGTGGTCATGGACACGGCCTGACCTGCTCGGGTGTGCGAAGGAACGCTCACGGGACGTTCATCGTTCGCAAAGATCCACGTTGTCGCGACCACGTCCTGCACGGCGACAACACGGGTATGCGTGTCGTCATAGTGACCGAATCCTTTCCCCCCGACGTGAACGGCGTGGCCCACTGCGCGCTCCAGACCGCCCGGCACCTCGTAGATCGCGGTCACCTTCCGCTCGTCGTCGCCCCGGCCAGCACCGCTCTTGCCGGCCGGGCCGGGACCGGGCCCGACGCCCAGGCGCCGTGTCCCGTCGTCCGTGTCCCCTCCCTCCCGCTCCCGGGCTATCCCCAGGTCCGTGTCGCCCTGCCCAGCCGACGCCTGGCCGCGGCCGTCGTCGAGCACCGGGCCGACATCGTCCACCTGGCCAGCCCCTTCGTCCTCGGCGTCCGCGGCATGGCGGTCGCCGCCCGGCTCGGCGTCCCCGCCGTGGCCGTCTACCAGACGGATCTGGCCGGATACGCCCGTACCTACATGGGCGCCGGTGAGGCCGCGGCCTGGCGTCGCATCCGCTCCGTCCACTCCGCCGCCGACCTCACCCTTGCCCCCTCCAGCGCCTCGATGCACGACCTGGAGACCCACGACGTGCCCCGGGTCAAGCTCTGGCAGCGCGGCGTGGACACCGTCCGTTTCCGCCCGCACCTGCGCGACGAGGCCCTGCGCCGCGAACTCGCCCCGAACGGCGAGCTGATCGTCGGCTACGTCGGCCGGCTCGCCCCCGAGAAGCACATCGAGCTCCTGGCCGGCGTGTGCCGCCTCGACGGGGTGAAGGTCGTGATCGTGGGCGACGGCCCGAGCCAGCCGAGCCTCGCCGAGGCACTGCCGGGCGCCGTCTTCCTCGGCCGCCGCACCGGCGACGAACTCGCCCGGATCTACGCCTCGCTGGACGTCTTCGCGCACACCGGTCCCTTCGAAACCTTCTGCCAGACCGTGCAGGAGGCCATGGCGAGCGGCATTCCCGTCGTCGCGCCCGCCGCCGGCGGCCCCCTCGACCTGGTCGCCCACGGGCGCACCGGGCTGCTGGTGCCACCCCATGACGCGGACGCCGTACGGGACGCCGTGCAGTCCCTGGCGGCAGACCCGGAGCAGCGGATCACCTTCGGCGCCACCGCGCGCGCCACCGTCGAGGGACGCACCTGGGCCGCCGTGGGCGATCAGCTGATCGGGCACTACGCGGACGTGCTCGCCGCGCGGCAGAAGACGGTGGTGGCGGCATGACCTCGTTGCGAATCGTTCGACTTGCGAACTTCGTCGCTCCCTCCTCCGGAGGTCTGCGCACCGCCCTGCGCGAACTGGGCAAGGGCTTCAAAGCAGCAGGACACGAGCCCGTGCTCATCATCCCCGGCGAACGCGCCGACGACCGCGACACCGAGCAGGGGCGTGTCATCACCCTGCCGGGACCGCTGCTGCCCGGTACGGGCGGGTATCGCGTACTCACCGACAAGCGGCGCGTGGCCCGCCTCCTGGAGGAGCTGGCGCCCGACCGCCTGGAGGTCTCCGACCGTACGACCCTCAGGTGGACCGGCAAGTGGGCGCGGCGCGCCCGCGTGCCCGCCGTGATGGTCTCCCACGAGACCGCCGACGGCGTCCTGCGCACCTGGGGGCTGCCGGAGGGAGCGGCCCGCCGCGCCGCCGACGCCCTCAACGTGCGTACGGCGCACACGTACGCGCGCGTGGTGTGCACCACCGAGTTCGCCGAGCGGGAGTTCGTGCGGATCGGCGCCCGCAACGTCGTACGCGCCCCGCTGGGCGTCGACCTGGTCGAGCGGCATCCCGCGCTGCGCGACCCGGGGCTGCGGGCCCGCTACGCGCGCGGGGACGAGTCGCTGCTCGTGACGTGTACCCGGCTGTCCGTGGAGAAGCGGCCCGGCACAGCGCTGGACGCCCTCGAGGCGCTGCTGCGGCGGGGCCGGCGGGCGGTGCTGGTGGTGGCCGGGGACGGTCCGCTGCGGCCGCGGCTGGAACAGCGGGCGCGGGAGCGCGGGCTGCCGGTCACCTTCCTCGGGCACGTCTCCGACCGCGGCGCGCTCGGCGCCCTCCAGGCCTCCGCCGACGTGTGCCTGGCACCCGGGCCCGCCGAGACCTTCGGGCTCGCCGCGCTGGAGGCGATGGCCTGCGCCACGCCCGTGGTGGTGAGCACGTCGTCCGCGCTGCCCGAGGTGATCGGATCCGCCGGAGCCGTCGCCGCGGACCACGGGGAGGCCTTCGCGGACGCCGTCGACATGCTGCTCGAACTCCCCGAGCGGGAGCGGCGCGAGACCGCACGCGCGCGTGCGGAGTGCTTCGGGTGGAACACGGCGGTGGATGCGTTCCTCGCCGCGCACGACGCGCCGGTACCGGTGCGTCGTCTTGCGCCCGGAGGCGTGGCATGAGACCGGTACGTTTCGTCGCCCTCGGGGACTCGCTGACCGAGGGCGTGGGCGATCCCGTCCCCGACGGGTGGCGCGGCTGGGCCGCGCTGCTCGCCGGCGGGCTCGCCGAGGAGCACGTGGAGTTCACCAACCTCGCCGTCAGCGGCGCCCAGACCCGGGAGGTGCTGGAACAGCAGACACCGGCCGGGCTCGCCCTGCAGCCCGACGTGGTGTCCGTGGTCATCGGTGTCAACGACACCCTGCGCTGCACCTTCGACATCCACGCCGTGGCCGAACGGCTCGACAAGGTCTACGCCGCCTTCACCGAGCAGGGGGCGACCCTGCTCACGGCCTGTCTGCCCGACCCTGGCTCGATGCTCGGTCTGCCCGGCTCGCTGGCCCGTCCGCTGGCCCGGCGGCAGCGGGCCGTCAACCGGGTGGTCCACGCGCTCTCGGACCGCTACGGGGCCGTCCATCTGCACGCGGCCGAGGAAGCCTGGATCACCGACCGCGCGATGTGGAGCGCGGACCGGCTGCACCCGGGCGAACAGGGGCACCGGCAGTTGGCGGTGCGCTTCCACTCGCTGCTGGCGGAAGCGGACCGTGCGGCGGGTCCTGCGCCTTCGCCCGAGCCGCAGTTCCCCGTGCCCACCAGGTCGGCGAGCCTGTTGTGGCTGGCCACGGCGGGCACGGCGTGGGTGGCACGGCGGTGCACCGACCTGCTGCCGCAGCTGCTGCGGCTCGCCGCCGACGAGATGCGGCACCGGGTGCGGGGGACCAGTGCGCGGCTGGATCTGCGCGCCGCTGCGGCGGTGTCGGCGGCTTTGGCCGCCGTTTCTGTTGCGGAGCAGCCGGACGCGGCGTGAACGGTGCGCGGTCGGTGGGTCGCTGCGGGTCCGTCGTGGCTGGTCGCGCCCACGCGGCGGAGCCGCAGATCGATACAGCCCCGCGCCCCTAGGGGCGTTGCGGTGTGCGTCTCGTTATGAAGCGGACCGGGTTGCCTGGTAGGGCCTGGGCTGCGGCAGGGAGGTCCTGCGGGTGGACGACCGCGATCACCGGGTAGCCCCCAGTGGTCGGGTGGTCGGCCAGGAAGACCACCGGTTTGCCGTCAGGCGGGACCTGGACCGCGCCCAGCACCATCCCCTCGCTGGGCAGTTCACCCGGTAGGGATCGCTCCAGTGCGGGTCCTTCCGTGCGCAGGCCGATGCGGTTGCTCGCGGGGGACACGCGGTACGGGTGGGACGTGAACGTACGCACTGCCTCCGGGGTGAACCAGTCGTCGCGTGGTCCCAGCGTCACTCGTAGGACGAGTTCGGTCGGAGGTGCGGGTTGCGGGGCGACGTCCACGCGCGCGTGGACGTGCTGCGGCGTCCCCAGGGGCAGCACCGTGCCGTCCGCGAGCGGTGCCGGACCGAGGCCGGACAGCAGGTCCGTGGAGCGACTGCCGAGCACGGGGTCGACGGCGATGCCCCCCGAGACGCCGACGTAGGAGCGCACTCCGGAGCTGACGGTTCCGATGTCCAGGAGGGCGCCCGCGGGCACCCTCACCGGAGCTCCCCAGGCGACCGGCCTACCGTCCACCGTGACCGGGCAGGGGGCGCCCCCGACGGCGATGGAGACCGCCGAACGCGGCCGTACGGCACACCCGTTGACCGTGGTCTCCAGGACGGCCGCCTCGGGCGGGTTGCCGACCAGCCGGTTGACGAGCGCCGCGGCGTGGCCGTCGAGCGCACCGGAGCGGGGCACGCCGAGGTGTGCATGCCCGGGGCGTCCCCGGTCCTGCACGGTGGTCAGCGCTCCGGCTCGTACGACGACGAGTGCTCGGTCCGTCATGCGGGCCCCACCGGGACGAAGCGCACGCGCGTGCCGGGCGACAGCAGCGCGGCCGGCACGCGCGCGTGGTCCCACAGCACGGTGTCCGTGCGCCCGATCAGCTGCCAGCCGCCCGGCGACGAGCGCGGGTATACGCCCGTGTACGGGCCCGCCAGCGCCACCGATCCTGCCGGGACGGCCGTGCGCGGGGTGGCCCGGCGCGGGACGTCGTACAGCGGCGGCAGGCCGGTGAGATAGCCGAAGCCCGGGGCGAACCCGCAGAAGGCGACGCTGAACTCGGTGGCCGCGTGGATACGGGCCACTTCCCGCTCGCCGACACCCCAGTGGGCGGCAACGTCGGCCAGGTCGGGGCCGTCGTAGCGCACCGGGATGTCCACGACCGCCTGTTCGCGGCGGGGAGCGGCGGGCACCTCGGAGGCGGTCAGTTCGGAAGCCAGACGGACCGGGTCGTCGAGGCCGTCGAGCAGCACGGTGCGGGCCGCAGGGACGATCTCGCGCACCGTGAGCAGGCCTTCCGCGCGGCGCCGCAGCAACTCCGCGTGCAGGGACTGCGCCTCGTCCCCGGAGGACACCTCCAGGAGCAGGGCGCTGTCCCCGACAGGCAGCGCCCTCATGCGAAGGCCTCCACCCGGACTCCCGACTCCTGCAGCCGTTGTCGGACGCGCCGGGCCAGTTCGACGGCGCCCGGTGTGTCCCCGTGCAGGCACAGCGAACGCGCACGAACGTCGACGCGCGCACCGGAGTGCGAGGTGACCGTGCCGAAGCGGGCCAGTCCCACCGAGCGCTCCACCACGGCCTCCGGGTCGGTGACCACGGCGCCGTCGTGACCGCGCGGCAAGAGCGTGCCCTCCGGGGTGTACGCACGGTCCGCGAAGGCCTCCGGGACGGCCGGGAGGCCCGCCTTGCCGGCGAGCTCCAGCAGGCGCGAGCCGGGCAGGCCGAGCACGGGCAGCGAGGCGTCGGCGAGCCGTACGCCGTCCACGACCGCGCCGGCCTGCTCCTCGTCGTGCACGACGCGGTTGTAGAGCGCCCCGTGCGGCTTGACGTACGACACGCGCGTGCCCGCCGCGCGCGCGAAGACCTCCAGGGCGCCGATCTGGTAGGCCACTTCGGCCGCGAGCTCCGCGGGCGGCACGTCCATCGCGCGCCGCCCGAACCCCGCCAGATCCCGGTAGGAGACCTGGGCGCCGATCCGGACGCCGCGCTCGGCCGCCAGCTCGCACACCCGCCGCATGGTGGCGGCGTCCCCGGCGTGGAAGCCGCAGGCCACGTTGGCGCTGGTGACGACGGACAGCAGTTGTTCGTCGTCGGTCAGCTGCCAGCGGCCGAAGCCCTCGCCGAGGTCGGCGTTCAGATCGATCGAGGTCATGGGTCCTTCGTGTTTTCTCTCAGGCCACGCGGTACTGCTCGTCGCGGGCGTCGGTCAGGAACATCTGGCCGGGTGCGTGGGTGATGGCGAAGGGCGGGAGCGAGGCCATCACTGCCGCCTGCGGGGTCACTCCGCAGGCCCAGAACACCGGGATGTCGTCCGGTTCGAGGTCCACCGGGTCGCCGAAGTCGGGGCGGCCCAGGTCGTCGATGCCCAGCCCCGAAGGAGTGCCGCAGTGTACGGGGCTGCCGTGCACCGCCGGGAGCAGACTGCTCTCCCGGATCGCGGCCGCGAGGTGCTGCGGCGGCACCGGCCGCATGGACACCACCAGCGGGCCGTGCAGCCGCCCCGCCGGACGGCACTGACGGCTCGTCACATACATCGGGACGTTGCGGCCCTGCTCGACGTGGCGGATCGGCACGCCTGCCTCGGTCAGCGCCCACTCGAAAGTGAAGCTGCAGCCGATCAGGAACGACACCAGGTCCTCGCGCCAGTGCGCGCGGACGTCCGTCGGCTCGTCCACCAACTCGCCGTCCTGCCACACCCGGTAGCGCGGCAGGTCGGTGCGCAGGTCCGCGCCGTCCGCAAGGATCGTCGTGACGGAGCCGGCGTCCGTGACGTCGAGCACCGGACAGGGCTTGGGGTTGCGCTGGCAGAACAGCAGCATGTCGTACGCCCAGTCGGCGGGCACCGAGATCAGGTTGACCTGGGTGTGGCCGGGTGCCACCCCCGCGGTGGGTCCGCTGAGTCCCTCCCGGAAGCGGGCCCGGGCGGTTTTCGGGCTCCACGCGTGCGCGTGCTCGTCGACGACGGTCAGCGGGCGGTCTTCCGTGCGGTTCACGCGAGCTCCTTCCCACGGGTCTCCGGCAGCCCCAGCAGCGCCAGCGCCGCGAGGCCGTAGCCGATCGCGCCGAACACCAGCGCGCCACCCACACCCCAGCTGTCGGCCAGGAAGCCGACGGTCGTGGGGAAGACGGCGCCCACGGCACGCCCGGTGTTGTACGTGAAGCCCTGTCCCGTGCCCCGTACCGCCGTCGGGTAAAGCTCGCTCAGGTAGGAGCCGAAACCGCTGAAGATCGCCGACATGCAGAACCCGAGCGGGAAACCGAGCACCAGGAGCAGGGTGTTGGCGCCGTGCGGGATGTTCGCGTACGCCAGGATGCAGACCGCCGACAGCAGGGCGAACAGCCAGATGTTGCGTTTGCGGCCCAGCCGGTCGGTGAGGTAGCCGCCGGTCAGATAGCCCAGGAAGGCGCCGGAGATCAGGAAGGTCAGGTAGCCGCCGGTGCCGACGACCGACAGGCCGCGGTCGGTCTTCAGGTATGTCGGTACCCAGGTGGCGAGGGTGTAGTAGCCGCCCTGGACGCCCGTGGACAGGAGTCCGGCGAAGACTGTCGTGCGCAGCAGGCCGGGTTTGAAGATCGCGGTGAACGAGCCCTTCTGTGTGCTCTGTTCGCGTACGGCCGCCGCCTCCGGGGCGTCGTGCACCCGGCGCCGCATCCAGATCACCAGCAGTGCGGGCAGCGCGCCGGTCCAGAACATGATGCGCCAGGCCAGATCGTCGCCGGCGAACGAGAAGACCAGGGTGTACACGATCGCGGCCAGCGCCCAGCCCACGGCCCACGAACTCTGGACCGCGCCGAGCGTACGGCCACGGTGCCTGGCGCTCGCGTACTCGGCGACGAGGATCGCGCCGACCGCCCACTCACCGCCGAAACCGAGGCCCTGCAGAGCCCGGAAGACCAGCAGCGTCTCGTAGTTGGGCGCGAAGCCGCAGGCCACCGTGAAGACCGCGTAGGTGATCACCGTGATCATCAGTGCCCTGACCCGGCCGACCCGGTCCGCCACCACCCCCGCGACGGCGCCGCCGACCGCGGAGACCACGAGGGTGACCGTCGTGAACAGCCCCGTCTGGCCGCTGTCCAGGCCGAAGTACGCGGCCAGCGCGACCATGCTCAGGGGCAGCGTGAAGTAGTCGTACGAGTCCAGGGCATAGCCGCCGAAGGCGCCTGCGAAGGCGCGGCGGCCGCGCGGGCCGAGGGCGCGCAGCCAGCCCAACGCGCCGTCGTCGAGGGCGTTTTCATCGGTTCCGGGCCGTTTGGTCAGGGCCTGGGGTGGAGGGGTCGTGCTCATGGGCACCTCGCAGTGGGAGGACGGAGGGTGCTTCAGAAGTGAGCCGTGCCGTGCGGGAGGAGCGGTCGGCGCCCGGGGTGAACGACGGCGCCGTGCGTAGCAAGGTAGAGGATCGTTGAACGATCCTTCAATACCCATGTTGTTTCGTTCTTGTATCTGCGATTGAATTCCGGGCATGGCAGAGCAGCTGACAGGACTGGCCGACGACCGGGCTCTCCTGGGGCGCACCAGCACCGCCGAGCGCGTCTCGGACATCCTCAGGGGCCGCATCGCCGAGGGGTTCTTCCCGCCCGGCACCCGGCTGTCGGAAGACAGCATCGGGGGCGCGCTCGGAGTCTCCCGCAACACGCTGCGCGAGGCGTTCCGGCTGCTCACCCACGAACGTCTGCTCGTGCACGAGCTGAACCGGGGCGTCTTCGTCCGGGTCCTGACCGTCGAGGATGTCGAGGACATCTACCGCACCCGCCGCCTCGTGGAGTGCGCCGTCGTCCGCGGGCTCGGCGATCCGCCGTACGGCCTGGACGCGCTCGCCGAGGTCGTCGAGGTCGGACAGCGGGCGGCGCGCGAAGGTGACTGGAAAGGCGTGGGTACCGCCAACATCCACTTCCACCGTGAGCTGGTGGCCCTCGCCGGCAGCGCCCGCACCGACGAGCTGATGCGCAGCGTCTTCGCCGAACTGCGCCTGGCCTTCCACGTCGTGGACGACCCCAAGGCCCTGCACGAGCCGTACCTGGCCCGCAACCAGCAGATCCTCCAGGCCCTGGAGGCGGGGAACCGGGCCGAGGCGGAGAAACTGCTCGCGGTCTACCTGGAGGATTCACTGGAGCGTGTGGTCGAGGTGTACAGACGAAGGGTCGGCGAGGACAGCGGCCTCTAGGGGCGCGCGGCTGTATCGACGTGCGGCTACGGCGCGTGGGCGCGACCAGTCACAGACGGCCCGCACATGAGTCACAACCGGTGGTCGCCCGCCCGGCCGCCGGAGGCAATCCATGCCGTTTGGGTCGATGTCAGACCGAGGACCTAGTCTGTGCACCGTGACTTCGCCTGCATCGACGGACAGCGTTCCGCCCCAGCTCAGCGCGGGGCCGCGCCCCGCGCCGGGCCCGGCCGCCGACGAGGGGCTGGCGCGGCGCCTGCGCGCGCTCGCCTGCACCGCGCCGCTGCACGACCTCGACGCACGCAAGGCCAACCTCGCGGGTGAGTACTCGGTCTACGGCATGGCGGAGGTGGCCCTCGCGGCCATCGACCTGGTCACCCTGAACATGGACTTCGACACGGGCGCCGACCACGACCAGATAGTCGCCCGGCTCATCCCGCGCATCGCCGCCCAGGCCCCGCAGCGGCCGGTCGCCGAGCACGAGCGCGTGGCCCGCTGGGTCCTGGAGAACCTGATCAACGTCGGCAGCGTCGACCGCGGCTTCCGGGCCGTCTACGGCACGTTCACGACCGACGGCAGCTATGTCCGCCGTGACTACGACTTCAAACTGATCGAGGAGGTGCCGGGCCCCGGCGGCACCGTCTACCTCCGTACCACGGACGAGGCGGTCAACGTCCTGGTCGGCGCTCTGGACACGGACGTCACCAGCGCCCAGATCGCCGCCGAGGTCAAGCTGGAGGTCCTGATCAACCGGGGCCGCCTCGCCGACGCCCAGCTCGCCGCCGAGCAGGCTCGCTACCGGACGGTGCAGTACTCGGAAACCCTGCGCAGAGCCCTGGACGCAACCCGGCGCAACGTCCGGGCGGTGGACTGGCTCAACTCCGTGCCCGACATGATCGCCGAGGCGCTGGACCACGTCGCCGACCGCTACCGGCACGAGAACGCGATCCTCACCAACATCCGCAAGGCCCGGGACGAGACCGAGGACGCCGAGCACAAGCGGCGCGCCGCCGAGCTCGTCGACATCGTCAAGGACTGCATCCGCAGGCACACACAGCTGCAGTCCCGCCTCCTGGAGGCCGGGCCGCTGTTCCGCGCCGAGCAGGACCGGCAGGCGTTCGCGACGCCCATGACGTCGTCCGGAATCGACCTGTACGGGCACCTTGTCGCCCCTGTGCTGCCCTTGCCGCTGGAACAGGCGGTGCGGGTCACGGATGCCTTCTTCGCCCGGGGCACCGGATTGCGTACGCCGGTGTCCGTGCGGGTGGGTGACCTCGTCGACGTACTGCTGACGCCCCCTGTGGAGCGGGAGCACCTGGGCGCGGAGATGCCGGAGCCGGATCTGATCGCGACGCCGGACGACAGCCGGTTCAGCGAGGAGCAGTTCGCCGCGGCGACGGAACTGCTGGACCTGCCCGCCGATGCGCCGCGCCGGTTGTCGGGACTGCTGGCGCAGGCCCGGATACAGGATCCCGAGCTGCCGTACCTGGTTGCCCTGTTGGCGGTGCACGCGGCCAGTCCGGCCGTCGGCACGGCATACCGCCAGGGTGAGGAGAAGCTGCTGTTCGCCGTGGACGACGGGACGGAGTTGGACGACCCGGAGTTCGGCGGAGCCGATCTCATCGTCGGGACGGCCCTGCTGGACGCGGCCGGCATGGCGGCGGACCGGACGGAAGCAGCATGAGTGAGCAGAAACGCGACAAGGAGCCCGAGCAGTGAGTGAGCACGTCGAGTGGAGTGAAACGGAGGCCCCGGCCCCGTCGGCGACCGCCGCCGTCACCCCCGCCGACGCCGCCGACGCGGCGCGGCTCGTCGCGTTCGGGCTGCAGCCCAAGCTGCAGCCCGCACGGGACCAGGAGTACGCCGAGCTGCTGCGCCGTTACCGCGAGGACTCTCCGTTCGCGCGGCTCGCGGACGCCGTGGCCGCCGGGCTCGGGCTGGTGGTGCTGGAGGTGTCCCCGCGCGCGGGGATGGCCGTGACGGCGGCCGAGGACTCGGTGTTCGCCGTCCGCATGGGCGACTACGCGCGTCGTACGTCCGCCGACGGCGGCGACCGCTTCCTGCACGGACTGGCCCATCTCGCTATCGCCGCCCTGGCGTTCCCGCGCCCCGAGGACCTCGCCGACGACGGATACATCGGGCGCGTGACGGTCAACGGTGTCGACGCGTTCGTACGGCAGGCCTGCCGCCGGCTGGAGGAGCGTGCCGAGGAAAACGGTGACAACACCGACCCGGCCACCGACGCACCCGGCCTTGAGGCCGCGTGGCGGATCTGGGCGAGACGCAGCGCGGCCGGTGCCACCAAGGACGCGCGCAGGCTTGCCGGTTCGACCACCGGCATCGTCGGCAAGGCGGCCGCGTTCCTCACCGACTCCGGATTCCTGCAGCGCACCGGCGACGACAACGGCGGCACGTACCGGACGACTTCCCGCTACCAGCTCCAGGTGCGCGACATGGCGGGCAGCGCCGCGATGGCCGAGCTGCTGGAGCTGGGCGTGGTCCCGGTGACCGACGGCACCCCGACGCTGCTGCCGCCCGAGAACACCGACGACCTGGAGCTGGCGGCCGACGCCGGACTGCCCTTCCACGCGCCGTCGCACCCCTGAACTTCCCCGACCTGCCGAAGACTTACGAGAGTCCGCCATGTACGAGCTGTCCCGGGTCCGCCTCTACTCCATCGGTCCCGCCGGTGCGCGCTACGCCGACACCGTGCTTGACCTGCGGGGCGTGGGCGAGCCCGTGCCCGACCCCGCGCCCACCCAGGCGGAGTTCTTCGAGGAGGAGCCCGTCGGCCCGCCGCGCCGCCCCGCGCCCGCCGGCGTGCTCTTCCTGGAGAACGGCGGCGGCAAGTCGGTGCTGCTGAAGCTGATCTTCTCGGTGATGCTGCCGGGCCACCGCAACACCCTCGGCGGCGCCAGCTCCGGCGTGCTGCGCAAGTTCCTGCTCGCCGACGACTGCGGGCACGTCGCACTGGAGTGGCAGCACACGCTGACCGGCGAGTGCGTCGTGGTCGGCAAGGTCAGCGAGTGGCGCGGACGGCAAGTCTCCAACGACCCGCGGAAGTTCGCCGAGGCCTGGTACTCCTTCCGGCCCGGCCCCGGGCTGTCCCTCGACAACCTGCCCGTCGCCGAGGCCACCGCCGTACGGCCGGTCGTCGAGGGGCAGTCGGGCGCGCAGGGCCGCCGGCGCACCATGAAGGGCTTCCGGGACGCCCTCACCGAGGCGGGCAAGGCGTATCCGCATCTGGAGGTGCACTGGGAGGAGATCCACGACCGGTGGATCGAACACCTCGGCGACCTCGGCCTCGATCCCGAACTCTTCCGCTACCAGCGGGAGATGAACGCCGACGAGGGTGAGGCGGCCGGCCTCTTCGCGGTCAAGAAGGACTCCGACTTCACCGACCTGCTGCTGCGCGCCGTGACCGACACCCGGGACACCGACGGGCTCGCCGACCTGGTCAGCGGCTTCGGCAACAAGCTGGGCCGCCGGGCCGAACTGATCGCCGAACGGGATTTCACCGCCGGTTCGGTGGACCTGCTCGGACGGATCGTCGAGGCCGCCGAGGCTCGTGCACGCGCGCGTGACATCCACGCCGGCGCCGAACGCCGTACCCGCACGCTGGCCCGTCGGCTGTCGGCCCGGGGTGTGCAGGAGCGGGTCCGGGCCGCCGACCTCGCCCAGCGCGTCACCGCCGCCGCGTACGCCGTCACGCACTGCGAGGCGGCCCGCGAGCGCAGCGCACTGATCGCCGCCGAACTGGCCTACCGGAACGCCTCCCTGGCGCTCGCCGCCGCCGAGAAGTCCGCCGCCGGGCAGAAGCGCGAGCTCGCCGACGCGCGCACCCTGCACTCCGCCTGGCAGGCCGCCGAGGCCGTGCTGCGCCACCGCGCCGCCGCCGACCGCGTCGCGCGCGTGGCCGCCGCGATCCAGGAGGCCGAGCGGGACGCGGCCCCCGCGCTCGCCGCCCGCGCCAAGGCCGCCGTGGATCTCGTACGGGCCCTGCACACGGCCGCGGAGAGCGCCGAGAGCCTCGCCAACGAGGAGGAGGAGCGGTCCGCGGCGCTGCAGGAGGCCGGCGAGATCGCCTACCGGGACTCGACCGCCGCAGCCACGGAGGCGCAGCGAGCCCGCAGCGAGATCGGCCACCTGCGGCAGCGCCTCGCCGAGGTCGAGCAGGAGACCGCCGAGGCGGTGCGCGCGGGCTGGCTCGACGACAGCGCGCCCGACGCCGACCCGGCCCGCGCCGCCCTCGCGGCCAGCGACGCCGAGAAAACGGCTGTCGCCGCCTGGGACACCGCACGTGAGGCCTCGCACAAGGCGACGGAGCACGCGCGCGAGGCGGCCTCCGTCGAATCCCGTGCCGAGCTGACGGCCGCCCGCGCGGCGGACGCGGCGACGGCGACGCGGCGGTCGTACGAGGCCGAGCGCCGCCTCGCGGAGTCGCTGGCGGCCGAGGAGCGACTGGCGGAGCTGCTGAACCTGTCCGGCAAGGACGCCCGGGCCTCGGTCCCGGACGCCCGGCCATCGGTCCCCCACCCCCGTCACGAAACGGACAGTGAAGAAGCCGCCCTCACCCCCGAGGAGCTCGACCGCTTCGCCGACGAGCTGCGCGAGCTGCTCGACGACTCGGTTTCCTCCGCGGAGCGGCAGCTCTTCGAGCTGCGGACCGCCGCGGCCGACGATGCGCGGATCCTGGGCGCGCTCGGTGACGGCGGGCTGCTGCCGCCCGGGCCGGACGTGCTGGCCACCGTGGAGTTCCTGGGCGAGCACGGCATCCCGGCGCTGCCCGGCTGGCGCTATCTCGCCCAGGCCGTGGACCCCGCCGACCACGCGCGCGTGCTGGCGGCGCGTCCGGAGCTGGTCGACGGCGTGATCATCACCGATCCCGACACTCATGCCCGCGCCCGCGAGGCCCTCAGCGAGGCGGCGTTGCTGCCGCGGTCCGCCGTGGCCGTCGGTACGGCTGCCGCCCTGCTCGCCCCCACCCCGGCCGCCGACTCGGGCGACAGCAACGTTTTCCTCGTACCGCCGAACCCCGCCATGCACGACGAACATGCCGCGGACGAGGAGCGGCAGGCCCTGCGCGCACGGGCGACCGAGCGGGACGAGGAGATCAGGGCGCTCGCAGCGCGCCTGGGCAAGGACCGCGAGCTGGCGGCGCGGCTGGCCTCCTGGCGTACCGGCTGCCCGGCGGGCCGGCTGGTCGAGCTGGCCCGGGCCGCGCATGACGCGCGGGTGTTCGCCGAGGAGGCCGAGGCCGAGCTGACCGAGGCGCGTTCGGTGCGGGCAGAGGCCGACGAGGTCGCCGCCGAGGCCGCGCAGCTGCGGGACGAGCGGCAGGAGGCGGCGCAGAAGGCCCGGCGTGCGGCCGACGCCCTCGCCGGGCTCGCCTTCCGGCTGCGCGAGCGGGCCGGCTGGCAGGTCAAACTGCGCGAACTGGCCGACGACGGCGTCGAGTCGGAGGCCCGTGCCCAGGCCTGCCTGGAGCGCGCCCGCGCCGCCGACGAGGACCGCCGCGGCGCCCAGCGCGCCGCCGACGACGCCCGCCGCACGGCACGGGCACTGCGCGCCGAGCGCGCGGAGATCGCGGGCGCCCCCGACGACGTACCCGAGGACGACGGGGCGGCCCCGAAGTCGTCGCTGCCCGCACTCCGCGAGGCCTACCGCGCCGCCTCCCAGGTCTACGAGAAGGTCGGCGTCGGCGCGGATCTGCGCGCAGAACAGGCCCGCGCGGAGAGCGACGAGAGCGCGGCCCGCGCCGAGCTGGACCGCCTCAGCAACAAGGTCCGTACACGCGCGGAGCAGCTGCTGCAGTCGCCGGACGGGTCCGACGGGCCGTCCCGGCAGGCAGCTGCCGCCCGGGCCGAGGAGCTGGTGCAGCTCCTGGAGACCCGGATGTCGACCGCGAGCGAGCAGCTCGGGCGGCTGCGCGGCGAGGCCGAGCGGCATGCGCCCGAGGACGGCGAGGCGCACACCGAGCTGCCCGGGGAACTCGAGCCCCGCGACGCCGAGCACGCACAGGCGCTGCTGCGCACCGCGACGGCCGAACTCGCCTCCCACACCGAGGCGTTGAGCCAGGCCCGCGAGGCACACGCCGAGCTCCTCGACGCCCACCGCGCCGCAGAGGACGCGGCCGGCGGCTTCGACGAGATCGCCGCGATGCTCCGCGACCTGCTGCGCGACCATGCCCTGGACGAGGAGCAGGAGGAGCCGGATCCGTATCCGGGCAGCCTGGAGGAGGCCCGGCAGTCCGCCGCCGAGGCCCGCCGTTCGCTGCGGGGCTGCGCCGCCGACCTGTCGGCCGCCGAGGCCGCCGTACGCGAGGCGAGTGACGTGCTCGTGCGGCACGCCAACTCCACCCGCTACGAGCAGGTCCGCACCCCGGCGCGGCAGCAGATCCGCGAGCTGCCCGCCTCCGCGCTGCCCGAGCACGCCCAGAAGTGGGCGGACGCGTTCGCGCCCCGACTGCGCGTCCTCACCGACGAGTTGGCGCAGCTGGAGCGGAACCGGGACTCGATCGTGGACCGGTTGCGCGGGCTCGTGGAGTCGGCACTGGCGACGCTGCGGTCCGCCCAACGGCTGTCCCGGCTGCCGGAGGGGCTGGGCGAGTGGTCCGGGCAGGAGTTCCTGCGCATCCGCTTCGAGGAGCCCGACCAGGCCACGCTCACCGAGCGGCTCGGCGAGGTCATCGACGAGGCCACCCGGGCGGCCGTGAAGAAGAACTCCGACCTGCGACGCGACGGCATGTCCCTGCTGCTGCGGGGTGTGGGCGCGGCACTCCAGCCCAAGGGCGTCGCCGTCGAGATCCTCAAGCCGGACGCCGTGCTGCGCGCCGAGCGGGTGCCCGTCGGACAGATGGGCGACGTGTTCTCCGGCGGTCAGCTGCTCACCGCGGCCATCGCCCTGTACTGCACGATGGCCGCGCTGCGCTCGAACGACAGGGGCCGCGACAAACACCGGCACGCGGGCACACTGTTCCTGGACAACCCCATCGGCCGTGCCAACGCGACCTATCTGCTGGAGCTGCAGCGGGCCGTGTCGGACGCGCTGGGTGTCCAACTCCTCTACACCACCGGCCTGTTCGACACGACGGCGCTGGCGGAGTTCCCGCTGGTGATCCGGCTGCGGAACGATGCCGACCTCCGCGCCGGCCTCAAGTACATCAGCGTGGAGGAACACCTCCGCCCCGGCCTGCCGCAGCAGCCTCAGACGGAGGAGGCGGTGCACAGCGAGATCACCGCGACGCGGATGTTCAAACGCCCGGCACCTGCCAACCCCTAAGGTCGAGCGACCGGGTCACGACTCGGCTCGGTCAGGGGTGCGACAACTGCCCTGCGCCGCCGCGCCGACGTATCCGCGCCTGGGCCCGCTCCGCAGCCCGCGCCTGCCGCCGTGCCTTTCGCCGCTCGCGCCGCAGGGCGCGGGCGGTGCTGCTCGGGACCGACACCACGCCGTTGCGCTGGTTCCACACCTGACGGGTCACCCAGACGTCGAGCGCAGCCCAAGTCGCCGCCACGGTGCTCGCCACGCTGCTGATGACCATGGGGAACGCCAGCCATGATCCGGCAAGAGTGCACAGGAACGCGACCATCGCCTGGATCAGCGTCACGGCGATGATCAGCACCGCACGCACCGCGGCCGTACGCACCGGATCGGGCATTCTGCGCCGCCGCGCGGGCTCCTCGATCCACAAGGGCCGGTAGTGCGGCTGCTCTTCAGCCGTGGTGCGCGCAGCGGGGCCGGTCCCGCCACCGCGCGCCGGAATGTCGTGATCCAGCGCCTCAGGGCTCCGCCGCACCGTCAGGTGCGCTGCATCGCCCGCCGTGGGCGCCTCGTGCCGCTCCGCCGTGCCCATCAACGCGTCACTCCCCACCGCCAGCAGACCCCCGTCCGTGTCCGAACACACGGCTCCCCAGTGGCTGCCCGGCTTGCGCTGTTTTACGCCGCCCGGTCGCGGGATGCGGCTCGTGTGGCCGATTCCGCCCCCATTTCCCGAAGAGAAGGACGAACAAAGCATCCCGAAGATTCCCAGGAAACGAAAAATTCTGGCCAACTGACCGGCCACGCCGATCGGATCCGCATGGGCGGTCGCCGCGCGAATGCAGGCGGCAATCTCCCGCAATGCCCGGACAACTCCCCATCTCACCGAGCCAGTGCGGAAGTTCAGCCTCCGGACGGGTCTTCGAGTTAACTGTGCGTCGGTAGTAGGCTCGCGCCGTTTGTTGACGCACATGTGTACCCCCGTCTGCAGGGGGTCGAGCTGGGGGAGGCCATGCGCTTTCGCGGGAAGTCGATCCGCCGGAAGATCGTGGCGCTGCTTCTCGTGCCGCTGGTGTCCCTCACCGCGATCTGGGGATTCGCCACGGTACTCACGGGACGGGCGGTCACTCAGCTGTTCCAGGTGTCCACGGCCGTCAAGGACATGGGCTACCCCATCGAGGACACCGTCCGCGTACTCCAGCAGGAACGCCGCCAGACCCTCGTCTATCTCGCCGATCCGCGGGCTTCGGACGCGCTCGCCGCGCTCCGCAGCACCCGCCGCGCCTCCGACGAGGCCATCGCCAAGGTCCGCAAGAACGCGAAGGACCCCGACGTCCGCGACGGACTGAACGCGGGCGACGACGAACGCCTCACTGCGGTCCTGGACGCCTTCAACGGCGTCGACTCCCTGCGCAGCAGCGCTGAACAGGGCACGGTGACCCGCGCCGAGGCCCTCCACCTCTACAACCGCCTTGTGGACCCCTGCTACGCCTTCCTGGCCGCGCTCGACGCGGTCGACAACGTGGAGATGGACCGGCAGACCCGCGCCCTCGTCAACATCACCCGCGCCCGCGAACTCCTCTCCCGGGAGGACGCCCTGCTCGGCTCCTCCCTGGTGGTCGGCACGCTCACCCGCGAGGAGGTCCGCGAGGTCTCCGACCTGGTCGCGCAGCGCACCCAGTTGTACGACATCAGCCTGCCGGTGCTGCCGTCGGCTGAGCGTGAACGCTACGACCGGTTCTGGAAGAACGCCGCCTCCGCCCCGCTGCGCTCGGCCGAGCAGTCCGTCATCAACTCCGGTCCCGGTACGCCCCGTTCTGTCAGCGCCAAGAGCTGGGACGCCGACGCGGACAGCGTCCTCACCGAACTCGCCGGCCTCGACGACCAGGCCGGCGACCGCCTGCAGGACCGGGTGCAGCCGGTCGCGATGAACGTCATCGTCAAGGCAGCCGTCGCCGGCGTGCTGGGCCTGGTCGCCGTGCTGCTCTCGCTCGTGGTCTCGGCGCGCATCGGCCGCACTCTCATCCGCGACCTGCGCCAACTGCGCCTGGAGGCCCACGAGGCGTCCGGCGTGCGGCTGCCCAGTGTCATGCGGCGCCTGTCCGCGGGCGAACAGGTCGACGTGGAGACCGAGGTCCCCCGGCTCGAGTACGACAAGAACGAGATCGGCGAGGTCGGCCAGGCCCTCAACACGCTGCAGCGTGCCGCAGTCGAGGCCGCCGTGAAACAGGCCGAACTGCGCGCCGGCGTCTCCGAAGTGTTCGTCAACCTTGCCCGCCGCAGCCAGGTCCTGCTGCACAAGCAGCTCACCCTGCTCGACACCATGGAGCGCCGGACCGAGGACACCGACGAACTCGCCGACCTGTTCCGCCTCGACCACCTGACCACCCGTATGCGGCGGCACGCCGAGGGCCTCGTGATCCTCTCCGGCGCAGCCCCTTCCCGGCAGTGGCGCAAGCCCGTCCAGCTGATGGACGTCGTCCGGGCCGCCGTCGCCGAGGTCGAGGACTACGAACGCATCGAAGTCCGCCGGCTGCCGCGGATCGCCGTCACCGGCCCGGCCGTCGCCGACCTGACCCATCTCGTGGCGGAACTCCTGGAGAACGCCACGGTGTTCTCTCCACCGCACACGGCCGTCCAGGTCCTGGGCGAGCGGGTCGCCAACGGCTTCACCCTGGAGATCCACGACCGCGGCCTCGGCATGGCGGCCGACGCCCTCCTGGACGCGAACCTCCGGCTCGCCGAGACACCGGAGTTCGAGCTGTCCGACACCGACCGGCTCGGACTGTTCGTGGTCAGCCGGCTCGCCCAGCGGCAGAACGTCCGAGTCTCCCTGCAGCCGTCCCCGTACGGCGGTACCACCGCGGTCCTGTTCGTCCCCGACGCGCTGCTCACGGACGACGTCCCGGACACCAACGGCATCGGCTTCCGCCTCGACCGGCCCCACCACTCGAAGGAGGCCGAGCTGGAGGAGCGGCAGGGGAACGCGCTCTCCCGGACGCCGGCGCAGCTTCCCGGTCTGCCCGCCGGGCTCCTGGACGGCCCGGTCGAACTGGAGGCACCGGTCGACCTCGACGCCATCGAGGACTTCCCCGGCGCGCTCGACGACGAGGACAGCGAACGCGGCGGCCTCTTCCGCCCTCGCCGCTCCATCGCGCTCGCGCAGGACGAGACCACCGGCGGCAGCGGCGGTCAGCTCCATGGCGAGCCCGACCTTCGCGAACCGGCCAGCGACGACGCCGACGACGACATGGGCGCGCCCGTCCCGCTGCCCCGCCGACGCACACCCAAGCTGGTCAGCTCGCACGGACGCCCGGTCACCGAGCAGCGGTCGTGGCGCGAGGACCCCGCCGACGAGCCGCCGACGGGTTCGCGACGATCCGAGCCGGAAGCCGCCGCACCACTGCCGTCCCGTCGCCGGGCCGAGGAGCCGCCGACCGGGCGGGGCCCGGGCCACTCCGACCAGGAATCCGCGCCCCCGCTGCCGACCCGCCGGCGCGGCGCCTCACCGCTGCGCCCGGGCACCGGCGGGGCCGACCGGCCTGCCGAGCGCGCCCCGTCCGCGGCCCCCGAAACAGGAGGCCGCGGCGGGAACCCGCAGCCCCCCGCCCTCCCCATGCGCAGCCGCCCGACCGCGATCGCACCCGGCGGCCAGGACAGCGCCGGCCCGCGCACCGGCACCCCACCGCAGGAGACAGGCCCCGGCGTGGGCGCGCTGCCCCGGCGCGTACGGCAGGCCAACCTGGCCCCGCAGCTGAAGCAGAGCGCCCAGCGGCGCACGGAGGACGGCCCGGAGCTCGCGGAGCGGGACGCCGAAGAGGTACGCAGCCGTATGGCCTCGCTCCAGCGCGGCTGGCAGCGCGGCCGTGACGAGAACGCCGCGGGCGACGACGCCCACAGCGGCACAGCACCACAACGAACGACAAAGGGGGACGGTCGATGACCGCACCGAAGGCGAGCGGCCACACCGACACCGGCAAGTCCGGGGAGCTCAACTGGCTCCTGGACGACCTGGTGGACCGCGTGGCGAGCATCCGCAAAGCCCTCGTGCTCTCCGGCGACGGCCTGCCGACGGGCGTGTCCAAGGACCTGACCCGGGAGGACAGCGAGCACCTGGCTGCCGTCGCCTCCGGATTCCACAGCCTGGCCAAGGGTGTGGGCCGGCACTTCGAGGCCGGCAACGTCCGGCAGACCGTCGTCGAGCTGGACGACGCCTTTCTCTTCGTGACGGCCGCCGGCGACGGCAGCTGCCTGGCCGTCCTCTCGGACGCCGACTCGGACGTCGGCCAGGTCGCCTATGAGATGACACTCCTCGTCAAGCGGGTCGGTGTGCATCTGGGGGCCGCTCCGCGCACCGATCTGCCCGCAGGCGGGTAGTGGGATGTCATGAGCGCTGACGGTCAGGGAAGAAGCCACTGGTTCGACGACGAAGCCGGTCCGGTCGTCCGCCCGTACGCGATGACGCGCGGCCGCACCACCAGTGCGGGCCAGCACCGCCTCGACCTGATCGCGGTGGTCGTCACGGAGCCCCAGGCGGACGATCCGGACGCCGACGCGACGCTGTCCCCGGAGCACGTGGACATCGTCGATCTGTGCCGTGACGCCCCCCAGTCGGTCGCCGAACTCGCCGCCGGACTCGATCTGCCGATCGGAGTGGTGCGCGTCCTCGTCGGTGACCTCGTCGCCGGCGAATTCGTCCATGTGACGCGGCCGGTACCCCCTGCCGAACTGCCGGACGAGAGTATTCTGCGCGACGTGATCAACGGCCTCCGGGCACTGTGAGAGGCGCGGAAGCGGGGTACTGACGTGACAGGCTGGCAGTTCTGGGTCGACCGCGGCGGCACGTTCACCGACATCGTCGCGCGGCGCCCGGACGGCCGCCTGCTGACGCACAAGCTGCTGTCGGAGAACCCGGCGCGATACTCCGACGCGGCGGTCGCGGGCGTACGCGAACTGCTGGACGGCTCCCAGGACCCCATCGAGGCCGTCCGGATGGGGACGACGGTCGCCACCAACGCGCTTCTGGAACGCAAGGGCGAACGCACACTGCTCGTCGTCACCCGGGGCTTCCGTGACGCGCTGCGCATCGCCTACCAGAACCGCCCGCACATCTTCGCCCGCCGCATCGACCTCCCCGAACTGCTCCACGAGCGGGTCGTGGAGGTGGACGAGCGCATCGCCGCAGACGGCACCGTCCTGCGCGCCCCCGACCTGGACGCCCTCCTCGGCCCCCTCCAGGAGGCGTACGACGACGGCATCCGCGCTGTCGCCGTCGTCTGCATGCACAGCCATCTGCACCCCGCTCACGAGCAGTCCGTGGGGGAGCTGGCCGCACGCGTCGGATTTCCGCAGATCTCGCTGTCCAGCGAGGTCAGCCCGCTGATGAAGCTCGTGCCGCGCGGGGACACCGCGGTCGTCGACGCCTACCTGTCGCCCGTACTGCGCCGCTACGTCCAGCACGTCGCCGACGAACTCCACGGCGTACGGCTGATGTTCATGCAGTCCAACGGCGGGCTCGCCGAAGCCGGGCAGTTCCGCGGCAAGGACGCCATCCTCTCCGGGCCGGCCGGAGGCATCGTCGGCATGGCCCGGATGTCGCAGCTGGCCGGCTTCGACCGCGTCATCGGCTTCGACATGGGCGGCACCTCCACCGATGTCTCGCACTACGCGGGCGAGTACGAGCGTGTCTTCACCACCCAGATCGCCGGCGTCCGGCTGCGCGCGCCGATGCTGGACATCCACACCGTCGCAGCCGGTGGCGGCTCGATCCTCCACTTCGACGGCTCCCGCTACCGCGTAGGGCCGGACTCGGCGGGCGCGGACCCGGGGCCAGCCTGCTACCGCGGCGGCGGCCCGCTCGCCGTCACCGACGCCAACGTCATGCTGGGGCGGATCCAACCCGCCCACTTCCCCAGGGTGTTCGGCCCGGACGGCGACCAGCCTCTCGATGCGGCCCTCGTCCGCGACCGCTTCACCGCCCTCGCGCGCGAGATCCGCACCAGGACCGGGGACGACCGCACCCCCGAGCAAGTCGCCGAGGGCTACCTGCAGATCGCCGTCGCCAACATCGCCAACGCCGTCAAACGAATCTCCGTCCAGAAAGGCCACGACGTCACCCGGTACGCCCTCACCACCTTCGGCGGTGCGGGCGGCCAGCACGCGTGCAAAGTCGCCGACTCGCTCGGCATCCGCACCGTCCTCGTACCGCCCATGGCGGGCGTCCTGTCCGCTCTCGGCATCGGACTCGCCGACACCACCGCCATGCGGGAACAGTCCGCCGAGGCACCCCTGGAGCCCGCTTCCATGCCCGCCGTCCTCAAGACGGCCGACGACCTGGAGGCAGCGGCCCGCGCAGAACTCCTCGCCGAAGACGTCCCCGAGGACCACATCCAGGTCACCCGCCGCGCACAGCTGCGCTACGACGGCACCGACACCACCCTCACCGTCGAGCTGACCGATCCCGACACGATGCGTCACACCTTCGAAGAACGTCATCGCGCCACGTACTCCTTCACGCTCGACCGACCGATCGTCGTCGAAGCCCTCTCCGTCGAAGCCACCGGCATCACAGAACCCCCCGATCTCTCTGTTCTCGCCCCGTACCGAGCCGCCCGCGCAGGCGGCCCGTCCGCGCCCGAGACCGTCCGGCTCCACACCGGCGGCGCCTGGCGCGACGTCCCCCTCCACCGCCGCGAGGACCTCCCTCCCGGCGAAACCGTCACAGGCCCCGCGATCATCACCGAGGCCAGTGCGACGACCGTCGTCGACGACGGCTGGCAGGCCGTGGCACGAGACGACGGGCATCTGGTCATGGAACGTGCGGCGATTACGGAGAGTTCCGACCTCGGCACAGAAGCAGATCCGGTTCTCCTTGAGGTCTTCAACAACCTCTTCATGTCGATCGCCGAACAGATGGGCGCCCGGCTGGAGTCAACGGCCCAGTCCGTCAACATCAAGGAGCGGCTCGACTTCTCCTGCGCCCTCTTCGACCCGGACGGAAACCTGGTGGCCAACGCGCCGCACATCCCCGTCCACCTGGGTTCCATGGGCACCAGCGTCAAGGAGGTCATCCGCCGCCGGGGCACCTCGATGCGGCCGGGCGACACCTACGCCGTCAACGACCCGTACCACGGCGGCACCCACCTGCCGGACGTCACGGTGATCACCCCGGTCTTCGGCACGCAGGGTGACCGAATCCTCTTCTACGTCGCCTCCCGCGGCCACCACGCCGAGATCGGCGGCATCGCCCCGGGCTCCATGCCGGCCGACAGCCGCACGATCGACGAGGAGGGCATCCTCTTCGACAACTGGCTCCTCGCCGAGGACGGCCGCTTCCGCGAGGAGGAGACCCTCGGCCTGCTCACCGAGGCGCCCTACCCCTCCCGCAACCCAAAGACCAACCTCGCCGACCTGCGCGCCCAGATCGCCGCCAACCAGAAGGGCGTCGACGAAGTCGCCCGCATGATCGAGAACTTCGGCCTCGACGTGGTGCAGGCCTATATGAAGCACGTCCAGGACAACGCCGAGGAGGCCGTACGACGAGTCGTCGACGCCCTGGACGACGGCGAGTACGCCTACGAGACCGACTCGGGGGCCGTCATCCGCGTACGCGTGCGCGTGGACCGCGAAAACCGTCGCGCGACCGTCGACTTCACCGGTACCTCCCCCCAGCTGGCGAGCAACTTCAATGCCCCCTTCGCAGTGGTCAACGCGGCCGTCCTGTACGTGTTCCGCACCCTCGTCGCCGACGACATCCCGCTCAACGACGGCTGCCTGCGCCCTCTCGACATCGTCGTCCCGCCCGGCTCCATGCTCGCGCCCGAGCCGCCGGCCGCCGTGGTCGCAGGCAACGTCGAGACCTCCCAGGCCATCACCGGCGCCCTCTACGCCGCGCTCGGCGTCCAGGCCGAAGGTTCCGGCACCATGAACAACGTCACCTTCGGGAACGAGCGGCACCAGTACTACGAGACCGTCGCCTCCGGCTCCGGCGCGGGCGAGGGCTTCCCCGGCGCGCCCGTCGTGCAGACCCACATGACCAACTCGCGGCTCACCGACCCCGAGGTCCTGGAGTGGCGGCTGCCCGTGCAGCTCGACGAGTTCGCCGTCCGGCACGGCAGTGGCGGCCCCGGCCGCTGGCAGGGCGGGGACGGCGCGGTGCGCCGCATCCGCTTCCACGAACCCATGACGGTCTCCACGCTCTCCCAGCACCGCAGGGTCCCGCCCTACGGCATGGCGGGTGGCGAGCCCGGTGCCCTGGGCGCCAACCGTGTGGAGCACGCGGACGGCACGGTCACCGCACTCGGCGGAAGCGACTCCGCGGACGTCGGCCCCGACGACGTACTCGTCATCGAAACCCCCGGCGGCGGAGGCTACGGACCGCCGTCGTCCCACCCCCAGCAAGCAGGAGAAGAGATCGATGATCTTCGGGCGTTCTGAGCGCGGGAAGCCTCCGGTCGAGCCCGTCACGCTCAAGATCCTGGTGGCCGGTGGCTTCGGCGTGGGCAAGACCACCCTCGTCGGCGCGGTCAGCGAGATCAGGCCCTTGCGCACCGAGGAACTGCTCACCGAGGCCGGACGGCCCGTTGACGACACCAGCGGCGTGGAGGGCAAGCACACCACCACCGTGGCCATGGACTTCGGCCGCATCACCCTCCGTGAGGACCTGGTGCTGTACCTGTTCGGCACGCCGGGGCAGGAACGGTTCTGGTTCATGTGGGACGAGCTCTCCGAGGGCGCCCTCGGAGCCGTCGTGCTCGCCGACACCCGCCGCCTGGAGGACTGTTTCGCCGCGGTCGACTACTTCGAGCGGCGCTCCATACCCTTCCTCGTCGGCGTCAACTGCTTCGAGGGCTCGGCCCGATACCCGGCCGACGACGTCCGCCAGGCCCTCGACCTGGACGAGGACGTACCGCTCGTGCTGTGCGACGCCCGCGACCGCGAGTCCGTCAAGGAGGTCCTCATCGGCGTGGTCCAGCACGCCATGGCGTACGCGGCCGACCGCCGCCAGACCGTCACCACCTGAACCATGTGCGCGGCCCGTACCCCCGCCGACCGGGGTACGGGCCGCAGCCGAAGGGCTCACGCACGCGCGCGTGGGCCTAGTTCTCGCCGTCCTCCTCCCAGGCGAAGCTCTTCTCCACGGCCTTGCGCCAGTTGTGGTACTGGCGGTCCCGTACGGATGCCTCCATGGCGGGCGTCCACTCGACGTCCTTCTGCCAGTGGGACTTCAGCTCGTCGAGGTCGTTCCACACGCCGGTGGCGAGCCCGGCCGCGTACGCGGCGCCGAGACAGGTGGTCTCGGAGACCTTCGGGCGGACCACCGGAACATCGAGCACGTCCGCCTGGTGCTGCATGAGCAGGTTGTTCTTGGTCATGCCGCCGTCCACCTTCAGGGTGGTGATGTGCACCCCGGAGTCCTGGTACATGGCGTCCACGACCTCGCGCGTCTGCCAGCTCGTCGCTTCGAGCACGGCCCGGGCCAGGTGCGCCTTGGTGACGTAGCGGGTCAGGCCGGTGATGACACCGCGCGCGTCGGAGCGCCAGTACGGTGCGAACAGGCCGGAGAACGCGGGCACGATGTACGCTCCGCCGTTGTCCTCGACGCTCGCCGCCAGGGGCTCGATCTCGTCGGCGGTCCGGATGATGCCCAGCTGGTCGCGGAACCACTGCACGAGGGCACCCGTTATGGCTATCGACCCCTCCAGACAGTAGACCGGCGCCTCACTGCCGATCTTGTAGCCCATCGTCGTCAGCAGGCCGCTCTTCGACGCCACCGGCCGGTTGCCGGTGTTGAGCAGCAGGAAGCTGCCCGTGCCGTAGGTGTTCTTCGCCGTGCCCACGTCGTAGCAGGCCTGCCCGAACACGGCCGCCTGCTGGTCGCCGAGGGCCGAGGCGACCGGCACCCCGGCCAGCTGGCCCACGGCGGTGCCGTACACCTCGGCCGACGACCTGATCTCGGGGAGGACGGCTTCGGGGATGTTCATCGCGGAGAGGATGGACGGGTCCCACTGGAGGGTTTCCAGGTTCATCAGCATGGTGCGCCCGGCGTTGGTGACGTCCGTGACGTGGTGTCCGCCGTCGGTGCCGCCCGTCAGGTTCCAGATGAGCCAGGAGTCGATGGTGCCGAAGGCGATCTCGCCGTTCTCGGCGCGGGTCCTGAGCCCGGGCACGTTGTCCAGCAGCCAGGCGGCCTTGGGGCCGGAGAAGTAGGTGGCCAGGGGCAGCCCGGTCTGCTCGCGGAAACGGTCCTGCCCGTCCGAGCCGCCGAGCTGGTTGGTCAGCGCCGCGGTGCGGGTGTCCTGCCACACGATGGCGTTGTGCACGGGCTTGCCCGTCGCGCGGTCCCACAGGACCGTCGTCTCGCGCTGGTTGGTGATGCCGAGCGCGCTGAGCTGGTCGGCGCGCAGCCCGGCCTTGGCGATCGCTCCGGCGACCACCGCCTGCACCTTGGACCAGATCTCCGTGGCGTCGTGCTCCACCCAGCCGGGCTTCGGGAAGATCTGGCGGTGTTCGCGCTGGTCGACAGCGACGATCGCGCCGTCCTGGTTGAACACGATGCAGCGGCTGGAGGTGGTGCCCTGGTCGATAGCGGCGACGAACTTGTCCGGCATGACGTCCCCTTCGTCGTTCCTTCAGGAGGCTGCTTTGAATCAGAGGGCTGCTGTGAGGATGAGCCCGGAAAGCACTCCGCCGATCAGCGGTCCGACCACCGGGTTCCACGTGCCGCGGCCTTCGCCGTGGGTGTCTGCATTGCTCATGGCGGCTCCTAGGCCCTGTCCCGGGGCGATCGACCCCGGTCCTCGGTGCAGGGTGCGTTTCCCGTGGCGACTTCAGCCGAAGGCAGGGATGCTCCCGCGCCCCGTCCGGCGTCCGTGACGAGCGTGCCGTCGCAGCCGAATCGCCCGTGGGGGAACGGGCCTGTTCTTCAGGCGGGGCCCGCGCGGCGCGTGCCTGGATACACCGTGTATGTACGGCGATGTCGACTGACACCGGAAGTGTTCACCGGCGCCCACAGAGCGTCAAGGTCGCCGACGGCAACGGTGACAGCCGCCGTTGTGTCCGAGCGAAGGAGAGACGCTCGTTCGGTTACGACGATCAGCCTAGGCCGGGTTCCGCCACCGCGCACCCGGCCTGGGCGGGCGCCGTCCCCGAGCCCCGCCGGATCTCGTGGCCCGGCAGACCCGCCCGGCCCAGCACCCAACTCGCTCCGTGCAGTGATTTCGCAGCCTTCTTCAGCGGTGCCAGACACGCGGCGGCCTGCCGGTGGTCCATCACACTGCCGGGCGGGCACAGCACTGTGGCCAGGGACAACGTGACGGGACGCCCACCGGCCGACCAGGGTGCGTCCAGCACCGAGGCGGCCAGCGGATCCAGCCACTCCGGCTCGGCGAGCACCAGGAAGTCGTCCCCGCCGATGTGGCCGACGCGGGTGGTCCCGGACGCCGCGTGCTGCAGCGCCCGCCCCACCGAACGGATCAGCTCGTCCCCTGCCGCGAACCCGGCCCCGTCGTTGACCTGCTTGAAGTGGTCCACGTCCAGCCAGCTCAGCGCGAATGGCCGGCCGTCCGCGATGCGGCGGTCGACCTCGCCGGTGATCGCGTCCGACCCTGGCAGGCGGGTGAGCGGATTGAGCCCGGCGGCCTCCTCGACCCGGCTCTCGGCCAGTGCCCGCACGAGGTCCGCGAGCCGCACGACACCCACGCACCGCCCGGTCCGGTCCACCACCGCCACATCGTCCGACGTGCGGCCACGGTCGCCGACGGCCACCACGTCCAGCACCTCCCAGGCGGTGGCGTCGACGCCCACCGTCCGCGGCGGGTCTCCGAGCTTGGCGGCGGGCCGGTCGGCGTACAGCGCATGTCCGTAGCGCCCCGACATCGACAGCAGGAAGCGTGAGCGGTGCACCGACCGGACGGGCAGCCCGTGCGCGTCCACGAGCAGCACGCCCGACACCTCGGGAGACCCGGTCAGCAGTGCCCGTACCTGACCGGCCGACGCGGTGGCGGGCAGCAGCGCGGCGGGCCGTACGAATTCCAGCACCGAAGGCCCGGACCTCGGGACTGCCACGACGCCGGGGGAGCGGGGCGGAACGTATACGTCCGCCGCGGGCAGCCGGGCCGGCGGCGCGAACAGCTCGCCCTGCGCCAGCTGAGCACCCGCCGAGACCGCTGCCGCGCACTGCAGTTCCGTCTCCACGCCCTCGACGGACAGGAGCGCTCCCAACTGCTCGCACAGCGTCCGCATCGCCTTGACCGCGGCCGGCCGCGCCAGCAGCGACGCATCCAGTTTCACCAGGTCGGGCCCCATATCGGTGAGCAGCCGCAGGGGTACGTCCCCGTCCCCGACGCCGTCCGCACTGATTCGGAAGCCCTGCGCCCGCAGCGCGCTCACCGCCTCCAGCAGCGCATGCTGCGGGACGTGTGTATACGGCGGCCCGATGTCGATTGTCACCTCCCAGGGCAGCCGTCCCGCCTCGCGTACGGCGGCGTGCAGCGGGGTGAGGCCGCCGAGGTCGGCCAGGGTGCCCGCGAACACGTTGACGTGCAGCGGCAGCAGCGTCTCCTTGCGTGCTGCCGCACGGACCGCCAACACCGCCAGCCGGCCGTCGAGTTCGGGGTCTCGACGGGCCTCTGCCAGGATGTCGCCGGTCTCCGGGCGGGCGAGTATCTCCAGCCCTGCGACCCCTCCGGTGGTCAGGTTGACCACAGGCTGGAAGGCGAAGCGGAGAGTATCCGTCCAGGAGTGCACGGCAGCATGATGGCTCCGCCGGAGCACGCCCAGGCCCAGTTCATGAGACGTTCACGCAGGATTCCGGGTTGATCACGCAGCGTGCGGGAAAGGGCTTGCTGGGCCGGGCTAGCGCACCGCGATCAACGCCGACCCGTGCCCGAACAATCCCTGGTTCGCCGTGATCCCCACGCGCGCCCCCGCAACCTGCCGCTCACCCGCCTCCTGCCTCAACTGCCAGGTCAGCTCGCACACTTGAGCAATCGCCTGCGCGGGAACCGCCTCTCCGAAGGAGGCCAGCCCGCCGCTCACGTTCACCGGTATTCGTCCGCCCAGGGCCGTCGCCCCCTCCCTCAGCAGCTTTGCGCCCTCTCCCTGCCCGCACAGCCCCAGATCCTCGTACCACTGCAACTCCAGGGCGGTGGACAGGTCGTAGACCTCCGCGAGGGAGAGGTCCTCGGGGCCGAGGCCCGCCTCCTCGTAGGCCGCCCGCGCGATGGACGCGCGGAACGTGTCGGCGGCAGGCTCCACGGCCGCCGCGGAGTCCGTCGCGATGTCCGGCAGATCCAGGACCGTGTTGGGGTAACGCGGCGTCACCGTGGACACGGCCCGGATCCGCACCGGCCGGCTCACTCCGTGCTGACGTGCGAAGTCCATGCTCGACAGCACCAGAGCCGCGCCTCCGTCCGACGTCGCGCAGATGTCGAGGAGCCGCAGCGGATCGGCGACCAGCGCGGAGGCGGCGACCTCCTCGGCGGTGACCCGCTTGCGGTAGCGCGCGTTCGGATTGAGCGCCCCCAGGGCCGAGTTCTTCACTTTGACCTGGGCGAAGTCCTCCACCGTGTCGCCGTGCACGGCCATGCGGCGGCGCGCGTACAGTCCGAAGTACGTGGGATTGGTCGCGCCCAGCACCCGGAAGCGCAGCCAGTCCGGATCGTCGGGCCGGTCGCCTCCCGCCGGCCGGAAGAACCCCTTGGGCGCTGCGTCTGCACCCACCACGAGGACTACGTCCGCCAGACCCGCAAGGATCTGCGCCCGCGCGGTGTTGACGGCCAGCGCCCCGGATGCGCACGCCGCGTACACACTCGCCACCCTGGCCCCCTGCCAGCCCAGAGCCTTCGCGAAGGTCGCACCGGCCACATGGCCCGGATAGCCGCCCCGCACGGTGTCGGCACCGACGACCGAGCCGATGTCCTGCCACTCCAGCCCGGCGTCGGCGAGCGCCGCACGGGCCGCCGCAGCCCCGTACTCGACGAAGCTGCGCCCCCACTTGCCCCACGGATGCATGCCCGCGCCGAGCACTGCCACCTCACCCGTCATGCCTTCACCCCCGTCGGCCGCCAGTGCCAGGTCGTCCAGATCGTCTCCGCGTCCTCATGGAGCACCCCCGGGACGACCTCCACCTCCATGCCCACCGTCAGGTCGGCGACGGTGACCCCGGGAGCCGCCTGCCCCAGCACCACGATCCGCTCGGACTCCAGCTCCACAGCGATCAACGCGTACGGCTCCCACGGAAGTTCCGGATCGGTCACATAGGGTGACGGCGGTCGATACCGGCTGTCTGTGTACGACCAGACGCGCCCGCGCCGCGAGAGGGGCACCTCCTCAAGATCTCCGCCAGGACACCCGGGATTGCGGCAGTGTGCGTCCTCACGGGGAAAGAAGACCGAGGCGCACCCCGCGCAGCGCGTGCCGAGAAGCCTGAAGCCGTCCCCGTCGCCGGTGAACCACCCGTCGACCACAGGTGTGCGCGTACGCGACACAACCCCTCCCCACTACGGAATCTGACGGAACGTCAGGAGTCTGCCACGGGCGCCCGGAAATGGGCAGGGCTCCGTTCCGGCCGTCCCACGGCGCATCCGGGGGTGAACTGCATCCGATCGCTTCCCGAGAGGAACATCAACCTGATAGATGCAGGAGACATGACACGTCTCTCCAGTGCAGTACGCGGTCTGATCACCGCCCTCGCCGCCCTGCTGGCCGTGACCGCCACCTCCGCCCCCACCCGGGCCGCGACTCGGCCCGACGCGCCGAAGGACTTCGTGGCCCTGAGAACCGTGGACCCCACGATCATCCAGGAGATGCGCTACTTCACCCCGCACAACTTCGTCGGCGAGCGCATCGACGGCTACCAGCAACCGATCTGCCTCCTCACCCGGCCGACCGCCGAAGCACTCCACAAGGCCCAGCTGAGGCTGCTGCGCAAGGGCTACACCCTCAAGGTCTACGACTGCTACCGGCCACAACGCGCCGTGAACCACTTCGTCCGCTGGGCCAAGAACCTCGACGACCAGGCGATGAAGAGCGAGTTCTACCCGAACGTCGACAAGACCCGTCTGTTCGAGGACGGTTACATCGCGGAGAAATCCGGCCACAGCCGTGGCTCGACCATGGACCTCACCATCGTGAAGCTCCCCGCGAAACCGACCCGGCCGTACCACCCGGGAGAGCCCCTCGTGCCCTGCTACGCCCCCAAGGGCGAGCGATTCCCCGACAACTCCGTCGACATGGGCACCGGGTTCGACTGCTTCGACACCCTCGCCCACACTCTCGACCCGCGCATCCAGGGCGAACAGCGCGCCAACAGGCTGCTCCTCAAGACCACCATGGAGGGTCTCGGATTTGTGAACCTCGCCGAGGAGTGGTGGCACTACACGTACAAGCCCGAGCCCTACCCGGACACCTACTTCGACTTCCCCGTCTCCCGGAAGTCGCTCACCAGCGGCCACTGAGCCGCCCCCCGAAGACGCCCATCAGTTGATCGGATACATTCCGCTTCGTGTCCGAAACTCATGCCTCCACCCCCAACTCCGCGCCCGACTCCCACTGTTCGAGCTGCGGAGCGCCCTACGGAGAGGGCGTCTCCGGCTGGCCCCGCACCTGCCCGGCCTGCCACGCGGTGGCCTACCGCAACCCCCTGCCGGTGGCCATCGCGCTCCAGCCCGTGTACGACACGAAGGGCACCGCCCTGGTCGTCATCACCCGAACCGTCGCCCCCGCGCGCGGAGGCATCGCGTTGCCCGGTGGTTACATCGACGACCGCGAGGACTGGCGGCAAGCCGTCGTCCGCGAGCTCAAGGAAGAGACCGGCATCGACGCGGCCGGCCGCGACGTGCGGCTCGTCGACGCCATAAGCTCACCCGACGGACACCTACTGCTGTTCGGACTCCTCCCGGAGCGCCCGGCCGAAGGCCTCCCGCCGTCCACGGCCACCGACGAGACGGAGGGCTGGCACCTCCTGCGCAGGCCGGAGGAGCTCGCCTTTCCCCTGCACACGCTCGCCGTACGGGCTTGGTTCGAGGGCCGGTACGTCTGAGTCAGCCCTCCTTCAGGCCTCGCACTCGCACCGGGTAGGGCGGCTCACTCGTGCCGCCCTCGCCCTGCCGCTCGACGATGAGCCGCCGTCTCGTCCAACGGGCGACGTAGCGCTCCAGTTCCGGCTCGTCCCATCCGTCACCCGCGTCCTGCACCACCAGTCCGCCCCCACTCCGTCCCCGGGCAGGCGCCCAGACCTCCAGCTCCAGCCCGCCGTCGTCCCCGCGCACCGGGACGACGGCACCCGCGCGCGCGAGCACCGGAATCCGCGACAGGGGGGCGTCGAGGAGCACCTGCCCCGGCCCCTCGTACACCTGCTCCGTCACCGTGTCGTACCAGCGCCCCCGTGGCAGCTGCACCGCCCGTCGGTCCGCGCCCGGGTCGAGCACCGGCGCCACCAGCAGACAGTCGCCCAGCAGGAACGCGTCCTCGCAGTCGCGCAGCGCACGGTCCTCGGGCTCCGCCCACCACAGCGGCCGTACATAGGGCGCTCCGGTGCGCCGCGCCAGATGCGCGAGCGTCACGAAGTACGGCAGCAGCCGACGGCGTTCGACGAGCGCCACGCGCGCGTGCTCCAGCACTTCGGCACCGAACTCCCAGGGTTCCCGGCGCCCCGCCCGCAGACTCGCGTGCGTCCGGAACAGCGGCAGGTAGGCGCCCAGTTGGAGCCAGCGCAGATACAGCTCGGGCGACGGGCTCCCGTCGAAACCGCCCACGTCCGGCCCCGAATACGGCACCCCGCACAGCCCGAGGCCCATGACCAGCGACAGTGAGGCCCGCAGCCCTGGCCAGCCCGTGGCCACGTCACCGGACCACGTGCCCCCGTAGCGCTGCAGGCCGGCCCAGCCGGAACGCGAGAAGATGAACGGCCGTTCCTCGGGAGCAAGTTCGCGCAGCCCCTCGTAGGCCGCCCTGGCCATGCACAGCGCGTAGACGTTGTGCGCCTCCCGATGGTCTCCGCCCCGTCCTTCCAGCGAGTGCCTGGCCGAACGCGGCAGCGTCGACTCCCCGAAGGCGGCGAAGGAAGTTGGCTCGTTCATGTCGTGCCAGAAACCCGAGAACCCCTGGGCGAGCCGCTCCTCGTACAGAGCGCCCCACCACGCACGCACGCGCGCGTGCGTGAAATCCGGGAAGACCGCCTCCCCGGGCCACACGACCCCGCGCACGAGCCGCCCCGAAGCGTCCCGCACGAACGCGTCCACGGCGGCCCCGCTCGCGTACACCGCGTTGTCCTCTGCGGCCTTGACCGCGGGGTCGACGATCGACACCAGCCGGATCCCGTCCCGGCGCAGCTCCTCGGCCAGCACCGGCAGCTTCGGAAAATGCTCCTGGTCGACCGTGAACACCTGGTGCTCGTCGTAGTGGTCGATGTCCAGATGGACGGCGTCGAGCGGCAGCCCGCGCTCCTGGTAGCCGGAGACGATCCGCCGCACCTCCTGCTCACTGCCGAAGCCCCAGCGTGCGTGGTGATGACCCAGCGCCCACGCCGGCGGAAGCGCGGGTGCACCCGTCAGCGACGCCCAGGTGAGCAGCACGCGCGCGGGGGTGCCCACGACCACCCAGCAGCGGAGCGGGCCGCCGTCCATCCGCAGCTCGCACGTCCCCGCCCGGTCGTGCCCGGAACCGGCGCCCTCCTCGCCCTCGCGCAGTGTCGCCGTGCCGTCCCACGAGGTGTCGTGGAACACCAGATGCGTCGCCGCGTCGGCCACCACCAGCTGCACCGGCATCGTGAGGTACAGCGGATCCTCTCCGGGACCGAACGCGCGCCCCGGGTCCGTGTTCCACAGGCGGTACGTTCCTTCCCGCAGCCGCGGGCCCGATGCCCGTCCGCCGAGCCCGAAGAACCGCGCGTCCGCGGCCACCTCCGAGCGCTGCATCCAGCGTGCGGTGCCGCCCCCGACCGGCTCCCACCACCGGGGCGGCAGATCACGACGCAGGGTCACACCTCCGGGAGTGAGCACCTCGACCGCACCGTGCCGCGAGACGACGACCGTCACCCGCTCGGCCACGACCCGCCAGCCGCCGTCCTTGTCAGGCTCCAGGACGGCCCGGGGATCCGGCTCCGGACAGCGGCCCGCGAGCGCGTACGACGGCTCGGGAGAGGCCCCGTCCCAGCCCCAGAAGACCGCCCCGTTCACAGCGACGAAGATGCGCAGCTCGGAACGGCTGAACCTGACGACGCCACCGCCCGGACCGGGCTCCACCTCCTGCACGGGCCCGGGCACCCGCGCCCGCTCGGCACCCCGCGACGGCAGCGCGGCGGCGTCGGCACGCCTCCTGCGCCACGCCGCCTTCACGGTACGCAACCCCTGGGCCGCCCTCACCGAACCGACCACCCTTATCGAACGCACCAGGTCACGACCGTCCATGCTGCTCACCCTGCCATTGACCGCCCCACGCGCGCGTGTCGTTCAACTGCCGTTCACCCGTGCCCGGACCACATCTTCACGACGCGGACTATGTGGGGCGCGCCCTGGTGCAGAAGTCGATCACATGGCATCGTCCGTGTCAGCCGCGTCACGCGCACACCCCAGCTCGTGCGCGACCGACGCATACGAAGCGCACAGTCCGGGAGCCGCCCCATGTCGACCGTGAACCCCCAGCCGCTCTGGCAGCCAGATCCGGAACGCATTGCCCAGGCGCAGGTCACAAAGTTCCAGGCCTGGGCGGCCGAGCAGCACGGGGCTCCGGCCGAGGGCGGCTACGCGGCACTGCACCGCTGGTCCGTCGACGAACTGGACACGTTCTGGGAAGCCGTCACCCGGTGGTTCGACGTACGGTTTTCGACACCCTACGCGCGCGTACTCGGCGACCGCTCGATGCCGGGTGCCCAGTGGTTCCCCGGGGCGACTCTCAACTACGCCGAGCACGCTCTGCGCGCGGCCGCCACCCGCGCGGACGAACCGGCCCTCCTGTACGTCGACGAGACACACGAGCCGCACCCGGTGACCTGGGCCGAACTGCGCCGCCAGGTCGGCTCCCTGGCCGCCGAACTTCGCGCCCTCGGCGTGCGCCCCGGAGACCGCGTCAGCGGCTACCTCCCGAACATCCCGCAGGCCGTCGTCGCTCTCCTCGCCACGGCCGCCGTGGGCGGCGTCTGGACCTCCTGCGCCCCCGACTTCGGCGCCCGCAGCGTCCTGGACCGCTTCCAGCAGGTCGAACCGGTCGTCCTGTTCGCCGTCGACGGCTACCGCTACGGCGGCAAGGAGCACGACCGCCGCGACATCGTCGCCGAGCTGCGCCACGAACTACCCACCCTGCGTGCCGTCGTCCACATCCCCCTTCTCGGCACCGAGCCCCCTGCAGATGCCCTGGACTGGTCCGCCCTGACCAGCGCGGACGTGGAACCGGTCTTCGAGCAGGTCGCCTTCGACCACCCCCTCTGGGTGCTCTACTCCTCGGGCACGACCGGCCTCCCCAAGGCGATCGTCCAGTCCCAGGGCGGCATCCTGATCGAGCACCTCAAACAGCTCGGCCTGCACTGCGACCTCGGCCCCGAGGACCGTTTCTTCTGGTACACCTCGACCGGCTGGATGATGTGGAACTTCCTCGTCTCCGGCCTCCTCACCGGAACGACGATCGTGCTCTACGACGGCAGCCCCGGCTTCCCGGACACGGCCGCCCAATGGCGCATCGCCGAACGGACCGGAGCCACCCTCTACGGCACCTCGGCGGCGTACGTCATGGCCTGCCGCAAGGCCGGCGTCCATCCGGCGCGCGACTTCGACCTCTCCAAGGTGCAGTGTGTCGCCACCACCGGATCACCGCTGCCGCCCGACGGGTTCCGCTGGCTGCACGACGAGGTGCGCGAGGATCTGTGGATGGCATCCGTCAGCGGCGGCACGGACGTGTGCTCCTGCTTCGCGGGAGCCGTACCGACCCTCCCGGTGTACATCGGCGAGCTCCAGGCACCCGGCCTCGGCACCGACCTGCAGTCCTGGGACCCGGCCGGCAAGCCCGTGACCGACGAGGTCGGCGAGCTGGTGGTCACCAACCCCATGCCGTCGATGCCGATCCGCTTCTGGAACGACCCCGACGGCAGCCGCTACCACGACAGCTACTTCGACACCTACCCCGGTGTGTGGCGCCACGGCGACTGGATCACCGTCACCTCCCGCGGCTCCGTCGTCATCCACGGCCGCTCCGACTCCACCCTGAACCGCCAGGGCGTACGCATGGGGTCGGCCGACATCTACGAAGCCGTCGAGCGCATCCCCGAGATCAGGGAATCCCTCGTCATCGGCATCGAACAGCCCGACGGCGGCTACTGGATGCCCCTCTTCGTGCACCTCGTTCCCGGCACCGCCCTGGACGACACCCTGCTGGCCCGCATCAAGCAGACCATCCGCGAACAGCTCTCACCGCGCCACGTCCCCGACGAGATCATCGAAGTCCCCGGCATTCCGCACACCCTCACCGGAAAGCGCATCGAGGTCCCCGTCAAGCGCCTCCTCCAGGGCACTCCACTGGAAAAGGCCGTCAATCCGGGCTCCATCGACAACCTGGATCTGCTGCACTTCTACGAGGACCTCGCCCGCAAACGTGCCTGACGCGGGCGGCTCAACCGCCGTAGGTGGCCTCGGACTCACCGAGCACGGCAGCGAAGTCCGAGGCCAGCCGCGCCGCGTCGGCCGGCTCCAGCTCGGCCACGGAGATCCGTACACCCGGCGGTGACGACGACCGGAACCGGGCGCCGGCCGCGACCCACCAGCCGTACGAGCGCAGTCCGTTCACCACGGCCGACTCGTCCTGCACGGGCACCCACAGGTTCATCCCGCTGGCCCCGCGCGCGGGGACGCCGCGATCGTCCAGCTCGCCCAGGAGTGCGCCGCGGCGCACTTCGTACGTTTCCTGGGCACGCGCCACCAACGCGCGGGTGGCGGTGTCGGTCAGCAACCCGTGCACGGTCTCCTGGAGGAGATGACTCACCCAACCGGAGGTCAGCAGCAACCGCCCGTCGTGGCGGGCCAGGGTGGTCGCGTCACACGCCGCTGCCGCCCACCGCAGGTCGGTCCCGAGGAACTTGCTCACCGTGCGCACATGCACCCAGCGCGCCAACCCGTTTCCGGTCAACGAGTGGAGGGGGGCGGCGGCGACGGCGGACGCGTGGTCGTTCTCGACGACCAGCACGTCCGGCTCGTCCCGGAGCACGTCCACGAGCGCGTCCCGGCGTGCCACGGAGAAGCAGCCGCCGTACGGATTCTGTGCCCGAGGACTGCACACCACAGCCCGCACACCCGCCCGCAGCGCCCCGCGCAGGGCCTCGGGCCGCACGCCCTTGTCGTCCACGGCCACCGGCACGATGCGCAGCCCCAACGCCGTGATCAGGTCGAGCAGATGGTGATACCCCGGGTCCTCCATCGCCACGGCGTCGCCGGGCCGCAGCTCCACGGACAACAGCCGTCCGATCAGATCCAGCGCTCCATGCGCGAACGTCACGTGCTCCACGGGCACCCCATCGGCGCCCATCCAGTCACGCGCGGCGTCCTCCAGCCGTGCCAGCCTCGGCGCCGAACGGTGCGACCGGGCGCCGGGGGAAAGCCGTGACGGCGGTACGAGAGCGGGAAGCAGCGCGGGATCCGGGTGTCCGCCGGACAAGTCCCGGAGCCCGTCAGGGACCTTGGGCGGCCGACGTGAGGCCACCGCGGGAGCCGGGGCGACCACGGTCCCGCCCCGCCCGCGCGTGATCACGATGCCGCGCCGGCGCAGCTCCTTGTAGGCGGCGGCGACCGTACCGGGACTGACCCCGAGGTCGTCCGCGAGCCGTCGCACGGGAGGCAGCGCGGCCTCGGGCCCCAATGATCCTTCCGCCACGGCCCGTTCGACGGACGCCGCAATTCCCTTGGCCGTCGTACCAGAGATCCCATATTGTGTTGCCACGTTGGAAATTATGTATCAGTACATAACTGAAGGCAAGGGGGAGCAGTGCATCCGATGCGCCGCGCAGCCGCATGGTCGAGCCGCATACCAGGAGGGCGCGACGGACGCAGAATGCTCACCATCGCCCTCGTCGACCGCATCGGCAGCGGGTTGTGGGCCTCCGTGTCCGTCCTGTACTTCATCTATGTCTCGGGTCTCTCCGTCACACAGGTCGGCACGCTCGCCGCAACCGCCGGAGCGATCGGCATCGCCGGCGCACCCCTCGGGGGCCGCATCGCCGACCGATTCCCGCTCACCCGCGTCCTGCTCGCCGTCCAACTCCTGCGCGCACTGGCCTCCCTGGCGCTCCTCACCACGAACGACTACGCCCTGCTCCTCGCCTTTTCCGCGATCGGCAGCCTCGGAGACCGCGCGGCAAGCGTCCTCACCAGGCTCTACGCCACCCGCGTGGCAGGGCCCGACCGTGTCCGCTACCAGGCCGTCCACCGCACCATCGCCAACGCGGGCTGGGCCCTGGGCGGCCTCGCCGCCGCGGCGGCCCTGGCCCTCGGCACGACGACCGCCTACCAGTGGCTCCTCGCCGGAGACGCCATCTCCTTCCTCGCCTCCGCCCTCCTCACCCTGCGCTGCGGCGAGCCTCCGTCCGGTTCCCGCACCGTCACCACCTCGAAGACCCCGCCACCCGCGACCAAGCCGGCAAGCACGAATCCCTGGCGGGACCGCACCTACCTCGCCTACGTGGCCACCGAAACCGTTCTCTTCCTCGACGACGCAGTCTTCAAGGTCGGCCTGCCTCTCTGGATCGCTCACGCGGGCAACGCACCGCACGGCCTCGCGCCCCTGCTCCTGGTCCTCAACAACGTGATGGTGGTGGCCCTTCAAGTCCCCCTGGCCCGATTCGGGACCACCACTGCGGCCGCCCGCGCGCTTCTGCTTCCGCTGTCAGCCGTCTTCGCTCTAGGAGGCGTCGCCATGGCGCTCTCTGCCGCCGGGGGAACCGTGACCGCGACCCTGCTCCTCACGGCCTCGGCCGCCGGCTTCACCTTGGCCGAGATGCTCCACGCCACCATCTCCTGGGAACTCTCCGTCGCGCTCGCCCCCGGCACGGCGCAGGGCGCCTTCCTCGGCGTGCACGGCCTGGCCCAGTCCGCCCAACGCAGCGTCGGGCCACTCGCCGTCACCGCGGCCATCACCACCGGCCCGGCCGGATGGCTGTCCTTCGGCGCCATCATCGGCCTGACCTGCCTGATTCAGCACCGTCTGGTCCGTGATCGCCTCGCTAGGACGCCATTGTCAGTGCCGACGGTTACTGTGAGTGAGCATTGATCGACCGTGCACAGGGGGAAACATGGCGCACACCGACCACCAGACCATGCGAAGCGTCCTGCGTCGCGAAATCGCAGGAACCATCGGTCTGCTGACCGACGAGCACGACTTCCGTGCCATGCGGCGCTACCGCAGCTTCACCTTCGACAACCACACGAGCTACCTCCAACACGTCGAGGCGCTCCTCAAGACACGCGCCTCCCAGGGCCGCCACACCGCGGTCGCCCTCTTCGACCCGCAGGAGTACGCAGAATTCTGCGCGGACACAGGCCTCGACCCCGACGTCCAGTCCAGCCGCACACGCTTCACCGCTGAACTGGCCACCACGGGACCCGTGCTTCCCTACGAGGGCCAGCCCCTGGCCGACCTGGTCCCGGCCCTTGTCGACGAAGCCGTCCGACAGGCCACCTGGGAGTACGCCTCCACACTCCTCGCCCGCCTCGGCGCCTGCGCCTCCTGCGGCGAGGACATCGGCCGCGCCGCCTTCACACGGGCCTCCCACCTCGTCGTACGCATCCTCGACACAGCAGGGGCAGGCACCCGTCATCTCGTCTGCAGCGTCACGGCAAAGCCCGAGACACTCCTCTCCGTCCTCCACGCAGACGAGGACGACCAAGGCGCCATCCAACTCGACGAGGCGGAAGCCCTCGAGTTCACCACAGTCCTGGCCCTCGGCATCGCCACCCAGAGCCCGGGCGGACTCGTCATGCGCACCAGCGCCCCCGGGACCACCGACCGCGTCTACGGCTGGCGTCTGCGCGGCGAGGGTCTCGAACCTCTCACAGCCGGCGAGGTGTTCGACGCCTACTGCACCGACATCGATTCCGGGGACCTGATCTCCCCGGAATCGGACGTCGACTACTGCGTACCGCCGGACCTCGGGGAGGAAGGACAGACACCGGGTCACCGCTACTGAAAGCAGAAGGGGTGCTCCACCCGCCGGTGGAGCACCCCTCAAGAACAGTCGGCGAATCAGCGCCCGACGGCCGACTCGGCTACTCGCCGGACAACACCGCCTGAGCCGCGTTGCGCGCCTCCTCGGCGCTCTCTGCAGCCCGGGCCGCGGCAGCAGCACGCTCACACTGGGCCAGCGTGTACTTGCCGAGAGTGGCACGCACATAGGGAATCGACGCCGCACCCATGGAAAGGGAGGTGACACCGAGACCGGTCAGCACACACGCGAGCAGCGGATCGGACGCCGCTTCACCGCAGACACCACAGCTCTTGCCCTCGGCCCTCGCCGCCTCGGCGGACAGCGCAACCAGGTCTAGCAGCGCGGGCTGCCACGGATCCTGCAGACGGGACACCGCACCCACCTGACGGTCCGCCGCGAACGTGTACTGCGCGAGGTCGTTGGTCCCCAGTGACAGGAACTCGACCTCCTGCAGAATCGACCGAGCCCGCAACGCGGCTGAAGGAATCTCGACCATGGCCCCGAACTTCGCCTGCAGCCCCGCTTCACGGCACGCGTCCGCGAACGCCTTGGCATCGGCACGGTCGGCCACCATCGGGGCCATGACCTCGAGGTAGACCGGCAGACCCTCCGCGGCCTTCGCGAGCGCCGTCAGCTGGGTGCGCAGAACCTCGGGGTGGTCGAGCAGCGTCCTCAGACCGCGTACGCCCAGCGCCGGATTGGGCTCGTCGGCCAGCGTGAGGAATTCCAGCGGCTTGTCCGCGCCGGCATCCAGCACCCGGACCACCACACGGCCCTCGGGGAACGCCTCGAGCACCTGCCGGTACGCCTCGATCTGCTTGGCCTCCGACGGGGCGTTCTTGCTGTCGTCCAGGAAGAGGAACTCGGTGCGGAACAGGCCCACACCCTCGGCACCGGCCGCCACAGCGGCCGGCACGTCCCCAGGCCCGCCGACGTTGGCCAGCAGCGGCACCTTGTGACCGTCCGAGGTGGCGCCCGGACCGGTCGAGCCGGCGAGCGCTGCCTTGCGCTCGGCGGCCGCGGCCTCCAGCTGCACCTTCTTCTCCTCGCTGGGGTTCACGAAGATCTCGCCAGTGCTGCCGTCGACAGCGATCACCGTGCCCTCCGCGAGCTCACCGGCACCCGGCAGCGCCACCACGGCCGGAACACCGAGCGCCCGCGCCAGAATCGCGCTGTGGCTGGTCGGCCCACCCTCCTCGGTGACGAAACCGAGGACCAGAGCGGGGTCGAGCAGCGCAGTGTCGGCAGGCGCAAGGTCACGTGCAATAAGAACGTACGGCTCGTCGCTGTCAGGAACCCCCGGCATCGGCACTCCGAGCAGCCGGGCGACGATACGATTCCGCACGTCATCCAGGTCGGCCACACGACCCGCCAGATACTCGCCGGCACCGGCCAGCAGGGCCCGGTACGCGGCGAAAGCGTCGTACACGGCACGCTCGGCCGTGCTCCCGACGGTGATACGCCGTTCGACATCCGCCATCAGCTCGGGGTCCTGCGCCATCATGGCCTGCGCCTCGAGCACCGCCTGGGCCTCGCCCCCGGCCAGATTGCCGCGCGCCATCAGATCGGCTGCCACAGCGTCCACGGCCTGGCGGGCGCGCCCCTGTTCACGCTCCGCGTCCTCCGCCGGAATCTGCTTGGCAGGCGGCTCCAGCACCGCCGTTCCCATGTGCCGAACCTCGCCGATCGCCACACCGTGACTCACACCGACGCCTCGCAGCGTTGTCTCCATCTCACCCGTCTCCGATAGTGCGGCGGGTCCCGCCGCCGCTGTGGTTGTCCTGCTTGCCGTCATACGACGGCACCGACGTCACTTCCAGACGAAAAGACTGTCGCCGGCCTTCACGTCACCATCGTCACGAAGATCGGAGAGAGCCTCGGCAGTGGCCTCGAGCGCCACGATGGGGCACACCGCGGACTTGCCGGCGGCTTCCACGGCCGCCGGGTTCCAGCGGACCACGCCCTGCCCCCGTGTCACGGTGTCCCCCTTGTTCACGAGCAGCTCGAAGCCGTCACCGTTGAGCTGCACGGTGTCGATACCGAGGTGAGTGAGCACGCCGTGCCCCTGCTCGTCGACAACGACAAAGGCGTGCGGATGGAGAGAGACGATGACTCCGTCCACGGGAGCGACGGCTTCGGACGGCTCGCGTACGGGGTCGATGGCTGTACCCGGGCCCACCATGGCCCCGGAGAAGACTGGATCCGGCACTGCTGCCAGGCCGATGGCGCGTCCTGCAATCGGGGACGTCACGGTGGTCATGGGAAGCCTCCCAGAGGTGGAGATCCACATATGGGCCGTCACTGCCTGCATCGGACGGCGCACTGTGGAGCAGGGTATGTCAGATGAACTGCCGGTTCCGCATGCAAGATACCGGATAGTGGTCTAGACCACCAGCTCTATCGATTTGCACCCGCTTCCCGCCCGCGTGTACAGTCGTACTCCTGCTTGAGGCCGAGCGGCGCGACTGAGCGTTCTTGGTTCAGCAGCACCCATACTCGTCAGATCCTATCTCGGGGTCACCTTCTGCATGTCTGCAGGGAGGTGGTCAGGGGGACGGAAAAACACTGATAGAGTTTGGAACACCGAAGGGAAACTGCCCGGAGGAAAGCCCGAGAGGGTGAGTACAAAGGAAGCGTCCGTTCCTTGAGAACTCAACAGCGTGCCAAAAATCAACGCCAGATATGTTGATACCCCGTTCTCGGCCGTCATGGCCGGGGCGAGGTTCCTTTGAAAAAACACAGCGAGGACGCTGTGAACGGCCGGGCTTATTCCGCCTGGCTGTTCCGCTCTCGTGATGTGTGCACCCGATTACGGGTAAACATTCACGGAGAGTTTGATCCTGGCTCAGGACGAACGCTGGCGGCGTGCTTAACACATGCAAGTCGAACGATGAAGCCCTTCGGGGTGGATTAGTGGCGAACGGGTGAGTAACACGTGGGCAATCTGCCCTTCACTCTGGGACAAGCCCTGGAAACGGGGTCTAATACCGGATATGAGCCTGGGAGGCATCTCCCGGGTTGTAAAGCTCCGGCGGTGAAGGATGAGCCCGCGGCCTATCAGCTTGTTGGTGAGGTAACGGCTCACCAAGGCGACGACGGGTAGCCGGCCTGAGAGGGCGACCGGCCACACTGGGACTGAGACACGGCCCAGACTCCTACGGGAGGCAGCAGTGGGGAATATTGCACAATGGGCGAAAGCCTGATGCAGCGACGCCGCGTGAGGGATGACGGCCTTCGGGTTGTAAACCTCTTTCAGCAGGGAAGAAGCGCAAGTGACGGTACCTGCAGAAGAAGCGCCGGCTAACTACGTGCCAGCAGCCGCGGTAATACGTAGGGCGCAAGCGTTGTCCGGAATTATTGGGCGTAAAGAGCTCGTAGGCGGCTTGTCACGTCGGGTGTGAAAGCCCGGGGCTTAACCCCGGGTCTGCATTCGATACGGGCAGGCTAGAGTGTGGTAGGGGAGATCGGAATTCCTGGTGTAGCGGTGAAATGCGCAGATATCAGGAGGAACACCGGTGGCGAAGGCGGATCTCTGGGCCATTACTGACGCTGAGGAGCGAAAGCGTGGGGAGCGAACAGGATTAGATACCCTGGTAGTCCACGCCGTAAACGGTGGGAACTAGGTGTTGGCGACATTCCACGTCGTCGGTGCCGCAGCTAACGCATTAAGTTCCCCGCCTGGGGAGTACGGCCGCAAGGCTAAAACTCAAAGGAATTGACGGGGGCCCGCACAAGCAGCGGAGCATGTGGCTTAATTCGACGCAACGCGAAGAACCTTACCAAGGCTTGACATACACCGGAAACATCCAGAGATGGGTGCCCCCTTGTGGTCGGTGTACAGGTGGTGCATGGCTGTCGTCAGCTCGTGTCGTGAGATGTTGGGTTAAGTCCCGCAACGAGCGCAACCCTTGTCCCGTGTTGCCAGCATGCCCTTCGGGGTGATGGGGACTCACGGGAGACCGCCGGGGTCAACTCGGAGGAAGGTGGGGACGACGTCAAGTCATCATGCCCCTTATGTCTTGGGCTGCACACGTGCTACAATGGCCGGTACAATGAGCTGCGATACCGTGAGGTGGAGCGAATCTCAAAAAGCCGGTCTCAGTTCGGATTGGGGTCTGCAACTCGACCCCATGAAGTCGGAGTTGCTAGTAATCGCAGATCAGCAGTGCTGCGGTGAATACGTTCCCGGGCCTTGTACACACCGCCCGTCACGTCACGAAAGTCGGTAACACCCGAAGCCGGTGGCCCAACCCCTTGTGGGAGGGAGCTGTCGAAGGTGGGACTGGCGATTGGGACGAAGTCGTAACAAGGTAGCCGTACCGGAAGGTGCGGCTGGATCACCTCCTTTCTAAGGAGCATCTAGGCCGCCGGGCATGTCCTGGTGGTCCAGGGCCATTACGTCGGCAAACGTCCGACGGTGGTTGCTCATGGGTGGAACGTTGATTATTCGGCACTTTCAGTCATCTCGGGCTGCCAGTACTGCTCTTCGGAGCGTGGAACGCTGATCACGAGTGGCGGGAGTGCCGGGCACGCTGTTGGGTGTCTGAGGGAATGAACCCCCTCGATGCCGGCCCCAGTGAACTCCAGCTTTTGGTTGGGGGTGATGGGTGGCTGGTCGTTGTTTGAGAACTGCACAGTGGACGCGAGCATCTGTGGCCAAGTTTTTAAGGGCGCACGGTGGATGCCTTGGCACCAGGAACCGATGAAGGACGTGGGAGGCCACGATAGGCCCCGGGGAGTCGTCAACCAGGCTTTGATCCGGGGGTGTCCGAATGGGGAAACCCGGCAGTCGTCATGGGCTGTCACCCTTGCCTGAACACATAGGGCAAGTGGAGGGAACGCGGGGAAGTGAAACATCTCAGTACCCGCAGGAAGAGAAAACAACCGTGATTCCGGGAGTAGTGGCGAGCGAAACCGGATGAGGCCAAACCTACGACGTGTGAGACCCGGCAGGGGTTGCGTCGTGGGGGTTGTGGGATCTCTCTTCTGTCGTCTGCCGGCGACAGGACGAGTCAGAAACCGTTGATGTAGGCGAAGGACATGCGAAAGGTCCGGCGTAGAGGGTAAGACCCCCGTAGTCGAAACGTCAGCGGCTCGTTGGAGAGACACCCAAGTAGCACGGGGCCCGAGAAATCCCGTGTGAATCTGGCGGGACCACCCGCTAAGCCTAAATATTCCCTGGTGACCGATAGCGGATAGTACCGTGAGGGAATGGTGAAAAGTACCGCGGGAGCGGAGTGAAATAGTACCTGAAACCGTGTGCCTACAAGCCGTGGGAGCGTCGGACATCAAGCTTGCTTGGTGTCTCGTGACTGCGTGCCTTTTGAAGAATGAGCCTGCGAGTTTGCGGTGTGTTGCGAGGTTAACCCGGGTGGGGTAGCCGTAGCGAAAGCGAGTCCGAATAGGGCGTTTTAGTAGCACGCTCAAGACCCGAAGCGGAGTGATCTAGCCATGGGCAGGTTGAAGCGGAGGTAAGACTTCGTGGAGGACCGAACCCACCAGGGTTGAAAACCTGGGGGATGACCTGTGGTTAGGGGTGAAAGGCCAATCAAACTCCGTGATAGCTGGTTCTCCCCGAAATGCATTTAGGTGCAGCGTCGTGTGTTTCTTGCCGGAGGTAGAGCACTGGATAGGCGATGGGCCCTACCGGGTTACTGACCTTAGCCAAACTCCGAATGCCGGTAAGTGAGAGCGCGGCAGTGAGACTGTGGGGGATAAGCTCCATGGTCGAGAGGGAAACAGCCCAGAGCATCGACTAAGGCCCCTAAGCGTACGCTAAGTGGGAAAGGATGTGGAGTCGCACAGACAACCAGGAGGTTGGCTTAGAAGCAGCCACCCTTGAAAGAGTGCGTAATAGCTCACTGGTCTAGTGATTCCGCGCCGACAATGTAGCGGGGCTCAAGCGTACCGCCGAAGTCGTGTCATTGCAGTAATACTCCCAACGGAGGCTGTGATGGGTAGGGGAGCGTCGTGTGCCGGGTGAAGCAGCGCCGGAAGGCAGTTGTGGACGGTTCACGAGTGAGAATGCAGGCATGAGTAGCGATTCACACGTGAGAAACGTGTGCGCCGATTGACTAAGGGTTCCTGGGTCAAGCTGATCTGCCCAGGGTAAGTCGGGACCTAAGGCGAGGCCGACAGGCGTAGTCGATGGATAACCGGTTGATATTCCGGTACCCGCTGTGAAGCGTCAAACATCGAACCAGGCGATGCTAAGTCCGTGAAGCCGCCCCGGAGCCTTCGGGCAAAGGGGAGTGGTGGAGCCGACGGACCAGACCTGTAGTAGGTGAGTGATGGGGTGACGCAGGAAGGTAGTCCAGCCCGGGCGGTGGTTGTCCCGGGGTAAGGGTGTAGCCCGAGTGGTAGGCAAATCCGCCACTCATATGGGGTGAGACCTGATGCCGAGCCGATTGTGGTGAAGTGGATGATCCTATGCTGTCGAGAAAAGCCTCTAGCGAGTTTCATGGCGGCCCGTACCCTAAACCGACTCAGGTGGTCAGGTAGAGAATACCGAGGCGTTCGGGTGAACTATGGTTAAGGAACTCGGCAAAATGCCCCCGTAACTTCGGGAGAAGGGGGGCCACACCTGGTGATGGGCTTTACGTCCTGAGCTGGGGGTGGCCGCAGAGACCAGCGAGAAGCGACTGTTTACTAAAAACACAGGTCCGTGCGAAGCCGTAAGGCGATGTATACGGACTGACGCCTGCCCGGTGCTGGAACGTTAAGGGGACCGGTTAGCTCCATTTCGGTGGGGCGAAGCTGAGAACTTAAGCGCCAGTAAACGGCGGTGGTAACTATAACCATCCTAAGGTAGCGAAATTCCTTGTCGGGTAAGTTCCGACCTGCACGAATGGCGTAACGACTTCTCGACTGTCTCAACCATAGGCCCGGTGAAATTGCACTACGAGTAAAGATGCTCGTTTCGCGCAGCAGGACGGAAAGACCCCGGGACCTTTACTACAGTTTGATATTGGTGTTCGGTTCGGCTTGTGTAGGATAGCTGGGAGACTGTGAAGCTTGGACGCCAGTTCAGGTGGAGTCGTCGTTGAAATACCAGTCTGGTCGTGCTGGATGTCTAACCTGGGTCCGTGATCCGGATCAGGGACAGTGTCTGATGGGTAGTTTAACTGGGGCGGTTGCCTCCTAAAGAGTAACGGAGGCGCCCAAAGGTTCCCTCAGCCTGGTTGGCAATCAGGTGTTGAGTGTAAGTGCACAAGGGAGCTTGACTGTGAGACCGACGGGTCGAGCAGGGACGAAAGTCGGGACTAGTGATCCGGCGGTGGCTTGTGGAAGCGCCGTCGCTCAACGGATAAAAGGTACCCCGGGGATAACAGGCTGATCTTCCCCAAGAGTCCATATCGACGGGATGGTTTGGCACCTCGATGTCGGCTCGTCGCATCCTGGGGCTGGAGTCGGTCCCAAGGGTTGGGCTGTTCGCCCATTAAAGCGGTACGCGAGCTGGGTTTAGAACGTCGTGAGACAGTTCGGTCCCTATCCGCTGTGCGCGCAGGAGTCTTGAGAAGGGCTGTCCCTAGTACGAGAGGACCGGGACGGACGAACCTCTGGTGTGCCAGTTGTCCTGCCAAGGGCATGGCTGGTTGGCTACGTTCGGGAGGGATAACCGCTGAAAGCATCTAAGCGGGAAGCCTGCTTCGAGATGAGGACTCCCACCCACTTGATGGGGTAAGGCTCCCAGTAGACGACTGGGTTGATAGGCCGGATCTGGAAGCACCGCAAGGTGTGGAGGTGACCGGTACTAATAGGCCGAGGGCTTGTCCTCAGTTGCTCGCGTCCACTGTGTTGGTTCTGAAACCACGAACGGCCCCGCGTCCGGTCACGGCGTGGTGCGGCAGACGTTCGACAGTTTCATAGTGTTTCGGTGGTTATAGCGTGAGGGAAACGCCCGGTTACATTCCGAACCCGGAAGCTAAGCCTTACAGCGCCGATGGTACTGCAGGGGGGACCCTGTGGGAGAGTAGGACGCCGCCGAACTCCTTTTAGAGCTCTGGCTCCTGGGCAACAGCCCAGGAGCCAGAGCTTTTTTGCGTTGAGGTAAGGTCAGGGGGCATCGTTGGCACGTTTCCCACAGGAGGCCCCCGGGTGGAGGTCCAGGAGACCCGCGTCCAGACGGACCGGGTCCTCACCATCCCCAACATCCTCAGCATGGCGCGTCTCGTCGGCGTGCCGGTCTTTCTGTGGCTGATCCTCAGGCCTGAGTTCGGAGGCCCGAAGAGTGACACGTGGGCACTGCTGGTGCTGGCTCTGAGCGGAGTCAGTGACTACCTGGACGGCAAGCTCGCGCGGCGTTGGAACCAGATCAGTAGTCTCGGCCGGCTGCTCGACCCTGCGGCAGACCGGCTCTACATTCTCTCGACGCTGGTCGGCCTCACCTGGCGCGAGATTCTGCCATTCTGGTTGACCGCTGTACTTCTGGCACGTGAGCTAGTCCTGCTGGTGATGGTGGGCATCCTCCGGCGGCACGGCTATCCGCCGCCGCAGGTGAACTTCCTGGGGAAGGCGGCCACCTTCAACCTGATGTATGCCTTCCCGTTGCTCCTGCTCAGTGACGGAACTGGATGGATCTCGTCACTCGCTGCTATTTTCGGATGGGCGTTCGCTGGATGGGGTACAACGCTCTACTGGTGGGCAGGAGTCCTCTACGTGGTACAAGTCCGCCGCCTCGTTCGTGCGGACGCCATGGCCGATTGAACTCGCCGATTGCTGCGGCCGTAGCGGCTGGATGGCCGTCGGCGGAAAAGTGCGGGACAATCTGGGCGGGTGAAGTCGGCTAGACCGTCGTCTCTTTGAGGAGGACGCTTCCGACATGAAGGCCGTCGTGATGGCCGGAGGTGAAGGCACACGCCTTCGCCCCATGACCTCAAGCATGCCCAAGCCGCTCCTGCCCGTGGCCAACCGCCCGATCATGGAGCATGTGCTACGGCTGCTCAAAAGGCATGGGCTGAACGAGACCGTCGTAACTGTCCAGTTCCTGGCCTCATTGGTCAAGAACTACTTCGGTGACGGCGAAGAGCTCGGAATGGAGCTCTCCTATGCCAATGAGGAGAAGCCACTCGGTACCGCAGGGAGCGTCAAGAACGCGGAAGAGGCGTTGAAGGACGATGCCTTCCTCGTCATCTCCGGTGATGCCCTGACCGACTTCGACCTCACCGAGCTGATCAATTTCCACAAGGAAAAGGGTGCGCTCGTCACTGTCTGTCTGACACGTGTGCCGAATCCGTTGGAGTTCGGTATCACGATCGTCGACGAAGAAGGAAAGGTCGAGCGCTTCCTCGAGAAGCCCACCTGGGGGCAGGTCTTCTCCGACACTGTCAACACGGGCATCTATGTGATGGAGCCCGAGGTCTTCGACTATGTCGAGCCGGATGTGCCCGTGGACTGGTCCGGGGATGTCTTTCCGCAGCTGATGAAGGAAGGCAAGCCGATCTACGGCTATGTCGCGGAGGGGTACTGGGAGGACGTCGGTACGCACGAGAGTTACGTGAAGGCGCAGGCCGATGTCCTGGAGGGCAGGGTCGACGTCGAGATCGACGGCTTCGAGATGTCCCCGGGCGTGTGGGTGGCCGAGGGTGCCGAGGTACATCCCGACGCAGTGCTGCGCGGCCCGCTCTACATCGGCGACTACGCCAAGGTCGAAGCCGGTGCGGAAATTCGTGAGCACACAGTCGTGGGCTCGAACGTCGTTGTGAAGAGCGGTGCGTTTCTGCACAAGGCCGTTGTGCACGACAACGTGTACGTGGGGCAGCACAGCAATCTGCGTGGATGCGTCGTCGGAAAGAACACCGACATCATGCGTGCCGCGCGGATCGAGGACGGCGCGGTCATCGGCGATGAGTGTCTCATCGGTGAAGAATCGATCGTTCAGGGCAATGTGCGGGTCTACCCGTTCAAGACCATCGAGGCCGGCGCCTTCGTCAACACCTCGGTCATCTGGGAGTCCAGGGGCCAGGCGCATCTCTTCGGCGCGCGTGGGGTGTCCGGCATCCTGAACGTGGAGATTACGCCCGAGCTTGCCGTGCGCCTGGCCGGCGCCTATGCGACGACTCTGAAGAAGGGCTCCACCGTCACCACCGCCCGTGACCACTCCCGGGGCGCCCGTGCGCTGAAGCGGGCGGTCATCTCCGCCCTGCAGGCCAGCGCCATCGACGTACGGGACCTGGAGAACGTACCGCTGCCCGTTGCCCGGCAGCAGACGGCGCGGGGCAGCGCCGGCGGGATCATGATCCGGACCACGCCCGGGGTGCCGGACTCCGTGGACATCATGTTCTTCGACGGGAACGGCGCCGATCTGTCGCAGGGCAGCCAGCGAAAGCTGGACCGCGTGTTCGCGCGGCAGGAGTACCGGCGTGCGTTCCCCGGGGAGATCGGCGACCTGCACTTTCCTGCCAGCGTCTTCGACTCGTACACCGGCTCGTTGTTGCGCAACGTCGACACGACCGGGATCACCGAGTCCGGACTGAAGGTCGTCGTCGACGCGTCGAACGGCAGTGCCGGGCTGGTCCTGCCCAGCCTGTTGGGCAAGCTCGGTGTGGACTCGCTGACCATCAATCCCGGGCTCGACGAGTCGCGGCCCACGGAGTCCGCCGATGTGCGGCGCTCGGGGCTGGTGCGGCTCGGTGAGATCGTGGCGTCGTCGCGGGCCGCCTTCGGAGTGCGGTTCGACCCGGTTGGCGAGCGCTTGTCGCTGGTCGACGAGAAGGGGCGGATCGTCGAGGACGACCGCGCGCTGCTGGTCATGCTGGATCTGGTGGCCGCGGAGCGGCGCAGTGGGCGGGTGGCGCTGCCGGTGACCACGACGAGGATCGCCGAACAGGTCGCGGCGTACCACGGGACGCAGGTGGAGTGGACGACGACCTCGCCCGACGATCTGACGAGGGTCGGAGGCGACGATTCGACCATCTTCGGCGGTGACGGCAAGGGCGGCTTCATCGTCCCCGAGTTCAGCAGTGTCTTCGACGGTACGGCGGCCTTCGTACGGCTGATCGGACTGGTGGCGCGGACACAGCTCACACTCAGCCAGATCGATGCCCGGATTCCGCGGGCACACGTCCTCAAGCGGGATCTTGCGACTCCCTGGGCCGTCAAGGGACTTGTGATGCGGCGAGTGGTCGAGGCGGCCGGAGACCGCTTCGTGGACACCACGGACGGCGTGCGGGTGGTGGAGACCGACGGGCGCTGGGTGATGGTGCTGCCCGACCCGGCCGAGGCGGTCACCCATCTGTGGGCGGAGGGGCCGGACGACGCCTCCGCTCAGGCCCTGCTCGACGAGTGGTCGGCGGTCGTGGACAGCGCCGGCCGCTGAAAGACGCAGCACGCGCGCGTGCCGGACAGGTGTCCCCAAGGGGGCCCGTCCGGCACGCCGGTGGGGCCATTCGGAGGTAGTGGTCGCGACATGCGACGATGTGCGGCATGCCGCAGCAGCCCCCCGTTCGGAGCACACCCACGCGCCCCTCGCGTCCGGACGCCTCCATGTCGCTGCTCACCAACGTCATGGACCACAGCCTGGACGACGGCTACGCCGAGGCGGCCGCCAGGAAGAAGGCCGCGGGCGACGGTGGTCTCCCGAAGACCCTTCAGGCCAGGCTCGGCCTGGCCGCCGGGCTGGTGCTCGCGGCTCTCGTCGTGACCGTCGGAGCGGCACAGGCTCGGGTGGCTGCTCCCGTAGTCGCCAAGGAGCGCGAGGAACTGATCAACCGCATCGACCGGGAGACCACGGCGGCGGACAAACTGGAGGGCTCCGTCGACAAGCTGCGCGACGACGTGAGCGCGCGCCAGCGGGAGGCCCTCAAGAAGAGCGGCAGTGGAGATCAGTCGGAGCTGGTGGGGATTTTGTCGGGTGCCGTCGCAGTACACGGCCCGGGCGTGAAACTGGTCGTGAACGACGCCAAGGAAGCCACCAGCGGCGGCAACGGCAACCCGCGCGAGACCTCGGACTTCTCCGACACCGGTCGAGTGCGGGACCGCGACATGCAGCGTGTGGTCAATGGGCTGTGGGCGTCGGGGGCCGAGGCCGTTTCGATCAATGGGCAGCGGTTGACGGCGCTTTCGGCGATCAGGGCCGCGGGGGACGCGATACTGGTCGACAACAAGCCGCTGGTTCCTCCCTATACGGTGCTGGCCGTGGGGAACGGCAAGCAAATGAGCAGCAGGTTCCAGAACAGCGCCGACGGGCTGTATCTGCACGCCCTGCAGGAGACCTACGGCATCCGGACCAGCATCTCCGTGGAGGGCGATCTCCGGCTGCCTGCCGCACCGAGTGTGATCGTACGTACAGCACAGCCGAAGACCGAGAAGACTGAGAAGGGCACATCGTGATCGCCGTACTGGGCCTCGTAGTGGGAGTCGTGGCCGGCCTGTTGGTCCGGCCTGAGGTTCCGGCGGTCGTCGAGCCTTACCTGCCGATCGCCGTCGTCGCGGCGCTCGACGCCGTCTTCGGTGGTCTGCGGGCCATGCTCGACGGGATCTTTGACGACAAGGTCTTCGTGGTGTCGTTCCTGTCCAACGTGGTCGTGGCCGCGTTGATCGTGTTCCTGGGCGACAAGTTGGGTGTGGGCGCCCAGCTGTCCACCGGTGTCGTCGTGGTCCTCGGGATCCGCATCTTCTCCAACGCCGCGGCGATCCGCCGGCACGTGTTCCGGGCGTGAGGCCGATGAGCGACAACGAAGAGACGCCGGAGAACAGGCTGCGCAAGGAACTTCCGGAGGAGGTTCCGGCGACGGAGCCCGATGTGACGGCAGCTCCCGATGTGATGGCAGCTCCCGAGGAGAAGCAGCCCTCTCTCACCGGGCGGCAGCGGCTGGTGAAGGGCCTCTGGCCGCCGCGCGTCACCCGCGCCCAACTCATCGTCGCCGTCCTGCTGTTCGGCCTCGGCTTCGGCCTGGCCGTCCAGGTGGCTTCCAACAGCAACAGCGACAGTGCTCTGCGCGGTGCGCGTCAGGAAGATCTCGTTCGCATCCTGGATGAACTCGACGACCGTACACAGCGTCTTGAGGACGAGAAGCAGGGACTGCAGAAGCAGCGCGACGAGCTGGAGAACAGCTCCGACCAGGCCGAGGAGGCCCGCAAGCAGACCGTCGAGAAGGAGAAGCAACTCGGCATTCTGGCGGGCACGGTGGCCGCGCAGGGGCCCGGCATCACGATGACCATCGAGGACACGAAGGGGACGGTCCAGGCGGACATGCTGCTCGACGCGATCCAGGAGCTGCGTGCGGCAGGGGCGGAGGCGATCCAGGTGAACGACGTGCGTGTCGTCGCCAACACCTACTTCACCGACTCCGGCAAGAGCGTGAGCGTGGACGGGAACAAGATCAACGCTCCCTTTCGTTTCAAGGTCATCGGCAAGCCGGCGGACCTTGAACCGGCGCTCAACATCCCGGGAGGCGTGGTGCAGACTCTTGAGAAGGAGCAGGCCACCGTTGCCGTCGAGCGGTCGAACAAGATCGTCGTGGATGCCTTGCGAGCGGCGAAGCGGCCTGACTACGCTCGGTCGTCCTCCCAGTGAACATGCGGTGCATGGGCGACGTCCGGCGAGGGCATGAGGTTGCGGGGGGTCGGCGCACCGAATGGGTGGTGCGTGGTGGAAACTGTCTGGTGGCTACGGACGTTGTGAGGATGTCCGGGTCGGCCGGTGTATGCAATCAGGGTTCGTCCTGCCCCACGGGCGGGTCTGTTTCGGTCAAGGGGAATCGCCCGTGAAGTTGTTTGCGAAGTTGTTCGGCAAGAGCGCGCGAGAGGGTAGCGACAACGCGACCGCTCGTCATCGCGCACAGCCCGACGCAGAGGGCCAGCGCCCGCTGTTCCGGGACCAGGTCCCTGGTCCGGGTGGTGACATTCCCGGAGGTCAGGGCGCGCCGTCTGTTGACCCTGCGCAGTCCGGCGGCATAGGTTTCGGGCAACCGTCAACCTCAAGTACGGGTGGAGGGTTTTCCCCTATGTCGGCCCTGGTGTGTACGAGGTGCGGTAACCGCAACGCGGAGAACAGCCGCTTCTGCTCCAACTGTGGCGCCCCGCTGCGGGCCGGCGGCGCGGCCGAGCGACCGTCCGAGACGACGTCCACGATCTCGATTTCCGGCATCGAGGCCTACGACGCCGAGGTCACCGGTCAGACGCAGATGCCGGCGCTCTCTCCCGAGGCCCAGGCGGCCGTCGACGCGCTGCCGCTGGGCTCCGCGCTCCTGGTCGTGCGCCGCGGGCCGAACTCGGGCAGCCGCTTCCTGCTGGACGGCGACCTGACCACGGCCGGGCGTCATCCGCAGAGCGACATCTTCCTGGACGACGTGACGGTCTCGCGCCGGCACGTGGAGTTCCGCCGTGGTGCGGACGGCTCGTTCACGGTGGCCGACGTGGGCAGCCTGAACGGCACGTACGTCAACCGCGAGCGGATCGACCAGGTCGCTCTGAACAACGGTGACGAGGTGCAGATCGGAAAGTACCGGCTGGTCTTCTACGCAAGCCAGCGGGGCTACTGACCCTCCCCCCCAGACCCCGTCCGGGGGGACCCCAAGGGAATGTCCATGCTTCGAACACCGAGCGGCGGTGCCGGGCACGGCACCGCCGGCACGGACGGCGGTCTGATGAGCATCGGCACGGTGCTGAACGTGCTGCGCGACGAGTTCCCCGAAGTCACCATCTCCAAGATCCGTTTCCTGGAGTCGGAGGGGCTCATCGAGCCGCAGCGCACCCCGTCGGGCTATCGCAAGTTCAGCGCGGACGACGTCGAGCGCCTCGGCCACGTGCTGAGGATGCAGCGGGACCACTATCTGCCCCTCAAGGTGATCCGCGAGCATCTGGACGCCATGGAGCGCGGTGAGGCCGTCCCGCTGCCCGTCGTGGGACGCCAGCGGGACGGCGAGGCCTTCCTCGAGGCGCCCGAGGGGCCCACCGCGGCTCGGATCGGGCGGGCCGAGCTGCTCGCGGCCGCCGGGATCGGCGAGCAGGAACTCGAGGAGTGGGAGTCGTACGGCCTGGTCGCGCCGCTGCCGGACGGGGCGTACGACGCGGAGACGGTGACCGTGGCGGCGCTCGTCGTGGAGCTCGGGCGGTTCGGGATCGAACCGCGGCACCTGAGGGCCATGAAGGCCGCCGCCGACCGTGAGGCCGGGCTCGTGGACCAGGTGGTGGCCCCGCTGAAGCGCCACCGCAATCCGCAGACCAGGGCGCATGCCCAGGCGCGTACGAAGGAGCTGGCGGCGCTCACGGTGAAGCTGCATGCCGCCCTCGTGCAGACCGCGCTCGGTGTGCGACTGCCCTGACTCCGGCGCGTCCGCGGCGGCCGGATCGGCCTCCCGTTCTCGGCTCGACTACCCAAACGTCCCGGGCAGGTCCTAGGGTTGCTGTGTGAACGAGCTCGATGTCGTAGGTGTCCGGGTCGAAATGCCCTCCAACCAACCGATCGTGCTCCTGCGTGAAGTGGGAGGCGACCGTTACCTCCCCATCTGGATCGGGCCCGGGGAGGCGACTGCCATTGCCTTCGCCCAGCAGGGCATGGCCCCCGCACGACCGCTGACCCACGACCTGTTCAAGGACGTGCTGGAGGCCGTCGGTCAGGAGCTGACCGAAGTACGCATCACGGATCTGCGTGAGGGCGTCTTCTACGCGGAGCTGGTCTTCGCCAGCGGGGTCGAAGTCAGTGCCCGTCCCTCCGACGCCATAGCGCTGGCCCTGCGCACCGGAACGCCGATCTACGGCAGCGACGGCGTGCTCGACGACGCAGGCATCGCGATTCCGGATGAGCAGGAGGACGAGGTGGAGAAGTTCCGCGAGTTCCTCGACCAGATCTCGCCGGAGGACTTCGGGACAAGCAGTCAGTGAGGCGTGGGCGGCCCGGCGGAGTCGGACTCCGCAGCGGGCCGGTTCGCGGCCCGTCACGGCTCGAATGCCGGCAAATGCCAACGGCGAGTGAGAGCGTCCTGCGGCCCCCTCCGAGCGCATTCGGCTAGCCTTTCCCCGCGGTGGGGTGCGGGAAACCACTCTTAGGGTGATTATCACTCGGCGTGCCGAGTGTGGCGATCGTTGACGCACCCCTGGTGACTGCCTACCGTCGAGATGGCAGGTCAAGGACGGAGGTCGGCGTGAGAAGCAGCGGCGACGGTACGGCTGGGGGTGCCCCCGGACGCAGTCTGGGGGAGAGCGGTCCGTACCCGCTTCACGGCAGCGCGGCCGATCACGCTCCGCAGCGACCGACGGCCGTGCCGAGCAGCGGAGGGTCGGCGTCCATGGCGTCCGAGCAGATCGGCTATCGCGGCCCGACGGCCTGCGCGGCCGCCGGCATCACCTACCGGCAACTGGACTACTGGGCCCGTACCGGGCTCGTCGAGCCGAGCGTGCGGCCCGCCTACGGGTCGGGCACGCAGCGGCTGTACAGCTTCCGGGACGTCGTCGTCCTGAAGATCGTCAAGCGGTTCCTGGATACCGGTGTGTCGCTGCAGAACATCCGCACCGCGGTGGTGCACCTGCGTGAGCAGGGCTTCCGGGACCTGGAGCGCATGACGCTGATGAGCGACGGCGCCACGGTCTACGAGTGCACCTCGCCCGACGAGGTCCACGCGCTGCTCCAGGGCGGCCAGGGGATCTTCGGGATCGCCGTCGGTGTGGTGTGGCGGGACGTCGACAGTGCGCTCTCGCAGCTGCACGGCGAGCGGATCGACACCGGCGAGACCCTGGTCGGGCACAACCCGGCGGACGAGCTGGCGCGGCGGCGGAACCGGGCGGTCTGACCGCGTCCCCTGCGGCCTCTCAGAGCGCTTCGGCGGTCTCAGGACGGCATTGTCAGTGGCGTAGGGCAGCATCGGAGATGTGAGAAACGCGCCCACGATCCTGCATCTCGACATGGATGCCTTCTACGCCTCGGCGGAGCAGGCATCCAAGCCGAGTCTGCGCGGGAAGGCCGTGATCGTGGGCGGGCTCGGGCCGCGCGGGGTGGTCGCCACCGCTTCGTACGAGGCGCGGGTCTTCGGGGTGCGGTCGGCTATGCCGATGGCGCAGGCGCGGCGGCTGGCACCGAACGCCGCGTATCTGGTGCCGCGCTTCGGGTTCTACCGGTCGATCAGCGAGCAGGTCATGGAGCTGCTGCACTCGCTGTCGCCGCTGGTGGAGCCGTTGAGCCTGGATGAGGCGTTCGTGGACCTGGAGGCCGGGGAGGCGGCCTGGGACGCCGCGTCGGCGCGGCTGGTGGGGGAGAAGCTGCGCGCCGACATACGGACGGATACGGGCCTGACCGGGTCCGTGGGCCTTGCTGCCTGCAAGATGCTCGCGAAGATCGCCTCCGAGGAGGCCAAGCCGAACGGGCTGGTGCTGATCGAGCCCGGGACCGAGCGGGCCAAGCTCGGACCGATGTCGGTGCGGATGCTGCCAGGGGTGGGGCCGGCCACGGGGGACCATCTGCGGCGGGCCGGCATCACCACGGTCGACGAGATCGCCGAAGCCGGTGAGGACGAACTCGTCCGGCTGCTGGGCAAGGCCCATGGGCACGCGTTGTACGCCATGGCGCTGGCGCACGACGACCGGCCTGTGGTGGCAGAGCGGGAGGCCAAGTCGGTGTCGGTCGAGGACACGTACGACGTGGACATTCACGACCGGGTGAGGGTGGGGCTGGAGGTGCAGCGGCTGGCCGACCGGTGTGTGCGGCGGTTGCGGGGGGCGGGTCTTTCGGGGCGGACCATCGTGCTGAAGGTGCGGCGCTACGACTTCTCGACGCTGACTCGTTCCGAGACACTGCGCGGGCCCACGGACGATCCGGCGGTGGTGCGGGAGGCTGCCGCCCGGCTGCTGGATTCGGTGGACACGACGGGGGGTGTGCGGCTGCTGGGGGTCGGGGTGAGCGGGCTGGCCGACTACACGCAGGAAGATCTGTTCGCGCAGGCGGCGGGGGAAGGCGCGGAACATTCGGCCGACGAGGCGGACGAGGAGCCCGTGGACGAGCAGCAAGTGGTTGTCGAGCGGCGGTGGCCCGCGGGGCACGATGTGCGGCATGCCGAGTTCGGGCACGGGTGGGTGCAGGGAAGTGGGCTCGGGCGGGTGACCGTGCGGTTCGAGACACCGGATTCGGAGCCGGGGCGGGTGCGGACGTTTCGCACCGATGACCCTGAGCTGGAGCCGGCGGATCCGTTGCCGCTGGTGGCGGGGGGACCCGGGGCGCCCGTGCATGGGGTCGGCGCCTGACCCGGGACGGTGCCGGTCCGCGCGGGGGCCGGGCGCGGTGGGGCGGGGTGGGCTAGGCGTCCGCGTCCTCCGTACCCGCGAGCTTGCCGAAGTCGTGGTCCGGGAAGGAGGGGGGAGCGGCGATGTCGAGGCCGTAGTGGTGGTAGAGCTGGAGTTCCTGTTCGGGGGAGAGGTGGCGGCCGACGCCGAAGTCGGGGGCGTCCTTGATGAGGGAACGGTCGAAGGGGACGTGGAGAGTGCCCTCGATCAGTTCGCTGGGCTCCAGAGGTACGAACGCGTCCCGGGAGAACAGGCCGGTCCGTATGGCCGCCCACTCCGGCACACCGGTCGCGTCGTCGAGGTAGACCTCGTCGATGGTGCCGAGCTTGGTGCCGTTGCGGTCGAACGCCTTGCGGCCGATCAGGTTGCGCGGATCGATGTCGGTCTGCACGGGCCCTCCACTTGGTCGCAACTCATTCGTAAGCACTACAAAAGAGCACATTGGAGATGGCGGCCACTCGAAGGATCGGTCGTTGTGCTCGCTGGTAGGCTGACAGCGGCTGCTGACCCCGTGCGGGAGAGTCCTCCAGACACCATCGGAGGCGCCGAAGGAGCAAATCCTCCCCGGAATCTCTCAGGCCCACGTACCGCACGGACGAGGTCACTCTGGAAAGCAGGGCGGGTGTCGACGGCTTCCGCTCTCACCGACGGTGAAAGCCGGACGCCCTCGGGTGATCCGGTGAAGCTCTCAGGTTGAGATGACAGAGGGGGAGGCCGTCCGGGTACCCGCGCCGTGGTGCCCCTCGAAGGTCGTGTCAGACCAGGAGGCCTCCGCAAATGACCGCCCATCGCATTCCGCTCTCCGAGCTCGAACAGGGGATCCCGTTCGAGCAGCGCCATATCGGGCCTGATCACGAGGCACGGGCCAAGATGCTCGCGCACGTCGGATACGGCTCGCTGGACGAGCTCACCGCCGCCGCGGTGCCGGATGTGATCAAGAACTCGGATGCGCTGGAGCTCCCGGGTGCGCGCACCGAGGCCGAGGTGCTGGCCGAGCTGCGGTCGCTCGCCGACCGGAACCAGGTGCTCGATTCCATGATCGGCCTCGGGTACTACGGGACCTTCACCCCGCCCGTCATCCTGCGCAATGTGATGGAGAATCCCGCCTGGTACACGGCCTACACGCCCTACCAGCCCGAGATCTCGCAGGGGCGGCTCGAGGCGCTGCTGAACTTCCAGACCATGGTTGCCGACCTGACCGGGCTGCCCACCTCCGGGGCCTCGCTGCTCGACGAGGGAACGGCCGCCGCCGAGGCCGTTGCGCTGTCCCGGCGCATGGGCAGGAACAAGAAAGGCCTGTTCCTGATCGACGCGGACGTGCTGCCGCAGACCATCGCCGTGATCGAGACCCGTGCCGAGCCGACGGGTGTGGAGGTCGTGGTCGCCGATCTCAGCGACGGCATTCCGGCCGAGGTCGCCGGGCGTGAGATCAACGGTGTGCTCGTCCAGTACCCCGGCGCCTCCGGCGTCGTACGCGACATCAAGCCGCTCATCGACCAGGCGCACGAGCTCGGTGCGCTCGTCACCGTTGCCGCCGACCTGCTCGCGCTGACTCTGCTGAAGTCGCCCGGGGAGCTCGGCGCGGACATAGCGGTCGGGACCACCCAGCGCTTCGGTGTGCCGATGGGCTTCGGCGGGCCGCACGCGGGCTACATGGCGGTGCACGAGAAGTTCGCCCGCAGCCTGCCCGGACGGCTCGTGGGTGTGTCCGTGGATGCCGACGGGCACAAGGCCTACCGGCTCGCGCTGCAGACCCGTGAGCAGCACATCCGGCGGGAGAAGGCCACCAGCAACATCTGCACGGCCCAGGTGCTGCTCGCCGTCATGGCGGGGATGTACGCCGTGTACCACGGGCCGGAGGGGCTCAAGGCGATCGCGCGGCGCACCCACCGGTACGCCACGAACCTTGCCGCGGGGCTCGAGGCCGGTGGGGTCGAGGTCGTGCACGGCTCCTACTTCGACACGCTCACCGTGCGGGTGCCCGGCCGCGCCGGCGCGGTGGTGGCCGCCGCGCGGGAGAACGGCGTCAACCTTCACCTCGTCGACGCCGACCACGTGTCGATCGCCTGTGACGAGACCACCGCCCGGGCCCAACTGGGCGCCGTGTGGACCGCGTTCGGCGTCGAAGGCGACATCGAGGCGCTGGACGCGGCGACCGAGGACTCCCTTCCCGCCGGTCTGCTGCGCACCGACGACTACCTGACCCACCCGGTCTTCCAGCAGCACCGCTCCGAGACCGCGATGCTGCGCTACCTGCGCAGGCTCGCCGACCGTGACTACGCGCTCGACCGGGGCATGATCCCGCTGGGCTCCTGCACCATGAAGCTCAACGCGACCACCGAGATGGAGCCGGTCACCTGGCCCGAGTTCGGGCAGCTGCACCCCTTCGCGCCCGCCGAGCAGGCACAGGGCTACCTCACCCTCATCCGTGAGCTGGAGGAGCGGCTCGCCGAGGTCACCGGCTACGACAAGGTGTCCCTGCAGCCCAACGCCGGATCGCAGGGCGAGCTGGCCGGACTGCTCGCCGTACGCGGATACCACCGGGCCAACGGCGACGAGCAGCGGACCGTGTGTCTGATTCCGTCGTCGGCGCACGGCACGAACGCCGCCAGTGCCGTGATGGCCGGGATGAGGGTCGTCGTCGTGAAGACCGCCGAGGACGGCGAGATCGACGTCGAGGACCTGCGGGCGAAGATCGAGCAGTACCGCGACGAGCTGGCGGTGCTGATGATCACGTACCCCTCCACGCACGGTGTGTTCGAGGAGCATGTCGCCGACATCTGCGCGCAGGTGCACGAGGCCGGCGGGCAGGTGTACGTCGACGGCGCCAACCTCAACGCCCTGGTGGGGCTTGCCAAGCCGGGGCACTTCGGCGGTGACGTCTCGCACCTCAACCTGCACAAGACCTTCTGCATCCCGCACGGCGGCGGCGGTCCGGGTGTCGGGCCGGTCGGTGTACGGGCGCACCTGGCGCCGTATCTGCCGAACCACCCGATGCAGCCGGCCGCAGGACCGGCAACGGGTGTCGGGCCGATCTCTGCGGCTCCCTGGGGTTCCGCGGGCATCCTGCCGATCTCGTGGGCGTACGTCCGGCTCATGGGCGGCGAGGGGCTGAAGCGGGCCACGCAGGTGGCCGTGCTGAGCGCCAACTACATCGCCAAGCGGCTGGAGCCGCACTACCCCGTGCTCTACACCGGTCCGGGCGGGCTCGTCGCGCACGAGTGCATCATCGATCTGCGTCCGCTGACCAAGGCGACCGGCGTGAGCGTCGACGACGTCGCCAAGCGGCTCATCGACTACGGCTTCCACGCGCCGACGATGTCGTTCCCCGTGGCCGGCACGCTGATGATCGAGCCGACCGAGTCCGAGGACCTGATCGAGCTGGACCGGTTCTGCGAGGCGATGATCGCCATCCGTGCGGAGATCGAGAAGGTCGGGGCGGGCGAGTGGCCGGCCGAGGACAACCCGCTCCGCGGTGCGCCGCACACCGCAGCCGCGCTCGGTGGGGAGTGGGAGCACGCGTACTCGCGTGAGGAGGCCGTCTTCCCGGCCGGGGTGTCGGCCGCCGACAAGTACTGGCCGCCGGTGCGCCGGATCGACCAGGCCTTCGGTGACCGGAACCTGGTGTGCTCGTGCCCGCCGCTGGACGCGTACGACGACTGAGGCAGTAGCCGTGGAGGAGGGCCCCGCTTCGGCGGGGCCCTTTCCCGTTACGCCGTCGCGAGTGAGATCTCCGTCGACTTGATCAGGGCTACGACGGGTGTGCCGTTGGTCAGGGCGAGGTCCGTGACGGCGTCCCTGGTGATCGCTGAGGTCAGTTCGCCGCCGTCCACGGCGACCTTCACGGAGGCCATCGCGCCGCCCGTGGTCACCTCGGTGACCGTGCCCGGCAGCTGGTTGCGGATGGACAGGCCCTCGACCGGGGCGGTGGCCAGGGAGACCTCCGTCGACTTCACCAGGGCGCGTACGGCGGTGCCCGAGGCGAGGCCGAGCTCCTCGGCGGACTCGAGGGTGATCGCCGCGGTGATGTCCTGGCCGCCGGTGAGGCGGACCTTGACGGTGGCCATGACCTCGCCCGGGGTGATGGCGGTGACCGTCCCGGGGATCTGGTTGCGGATGCTCAGGCTCATGGGGCTCATGGGGAACGCCTCGCAGGGGGTGGGGGATTGAGGGCTTCGTGTCCGGGTCCACCGTAGCCCCAATGGGGTGTTATGCCGGTTATGCGAGTGTCTGCGTCACCTTGGCTATCGCGCAGACCGTGGCGGCCGGGTGCAGGTCGAGTTCGGTCGCGACGACCGTGGTGAGGTCGGCGGGTTGCGGGCGCTGGAGCCGGGGGGCGGGTCACGGAAGAGGGTGACGGCACTCGGCGGGAACGCCGTGAACGCCGGGCCGAAGAGGATCTCCGTGGCGGTGGTGGTGGGGTCGGCGTCCGGGTGGACGGTTTGGCCTTCCGCCTGGCCCTTGTACAGAGTGAGGCCGACCGGCTGGGCGATGTAGTCGGTGCGGGGTACGGGGGGCGGGCGATGTCGGAGGGGGTGCCCTCCAGGACGACGCGGCCTTCTTCGATGACCACCAGGCGGTCGGCCGGCACCATGGTGTCCAGTGGATCGTGTGTGACGAGGAGAGCGATTCCCTCGAACTCGGCCAGGTGGCGGCGGAGTCGGGCCGTCGGGCCCGTACGTCGGGGCGGGGGTTGGTCGCCAGGGCGCGGGCGAGGGCGACGCGCTGGGGCTGGCTGCCGGAGAGGTGGCGGGGCTTGGTGACGGCGTGGTCGGCGAGGCCCACGCGGGTCAGCCACTCGGCCGCCGCGGTTGGGGACTCGGCCTCGGTGGCGTCCTGGCAGCGGGGCCGAAGCCGCGTTGTCCAGAGCCGTGAGGTGGGGAAAGGGGAAGTGGTCCTGGAAGACGACGCCGAAGGGGCGCGACTCGCGGGGTGTACGGGCCAACTCGGTGCCGTACAGGCGTAGGTGGCCGTCGGTGGTGAGGCCGGCGAGGGTGCGTAAGGCGGTTGTCCGGGAGGAGACCTTGTCGCCGCCGGTGATGCCCGCGGCAAGGCTGCCGCTGCCGCGGAGCTGAAGGCGGCCTTTGTGTTGGGGTGGGCATTCTCGAACTTCTTGCCCTGGGTGGTGAAGCTCTTCTGGAGCGAGGCGGCGGCAAAGACGGTCACGGTGCCGGACAGCTTCGGCGACTGGGACGCCGGTGCGGAGGAGCCCGACGTGGCGGACGAGGAGTCGTCGGAGGAGGAGCAGGCGGTCAGGGCCGGCAGCGCTGCGGATCCTGCACCGGCAGCCTGCCGGGTCCGGCGGGGCGGTGCGCTGGAACGGTGCCGTGGCGGGAGTCGTTCGGGGTCAGGTGCGGTCGATGTGCACGTTGGTCGACTTCACGCGTGCGGTGGCCTCCATTCCGACCTCGAGGCCGAGCTCCTCCACGGCCTCCCGGGTCAGCAGGGAGACCAGGCGGTGCGGGCCTGCCTGGATCTCGACCTGGGCCGCCACGTCGCCGAGTTTGATCGCGGTGACGATGCCGGGGAAGGCGTTGCGGACCGAGGTGTAGGAGGTCTCCTCCTCGGCGCTGCCGGCCTTGGCGAGTTCGACGGAGAAGGCGGCCAGGTCCCGGCCGTCGATGAGCCGTCGGCCGCCCTCGTCGCGATGGGTCGCGACCCGGCCGGCGTCCGCCCAGCGGCGTGCGGTGTCGGGGCTCACGCCGAGCAGTCGTGCTGCCTGGCCGATTGTGTAGCTCTGCATGCGGTCACGATAGGGCGGGGAACGGGCCCTGGTGGACGTGGGGTTGAGCGTTGGGTATAACGCGATATAGCGTCAGTCCGACGTCGGGGATTCGGGGTGTGGGTATGTCGGCTGAGCTTTCACGCAGTGGCGTGGCGTCGCTCGATCTGAGGGCCTCGCATGCGGACCGGGACCGGGTCGTGGAGGTGCTGCGCGTCGCGGCCGGGGACGGTCGGCTGACCGCGGAGGAGCTGGACGAGCGGGTGGAGGCGGCCTTGACCGCCCGTACGCTGGGCGAACTCGCCGTTCTCACGGTGGACCTGCCGGAATCGGCCTCGGAGGTCGCCGGCAAGGACGTCGACCGCATCGAGCAACGGGGCGCCTCCGCCCGGCGCGGTGACGGCTGGGTGGTGCCGCGGCGGCTGGAGATCGACTCGGAGTGGGGCGAGGTGACGCTCGACTTCACCGACGCGGTGATCGCGCACGACACCCTGGACATCGAAGTGGACCTGCGCGGAGGCGCACTGAAGCTGCTGACCCGGCCGGGCGTCGTGGTGGACACAGACTCGCTGGTGCTTGAGTACGGGAGCGTCAAGAACCGTTCGGCGGCCGGTTCGGGCGTGCCTGTGGAACTGCGCGTCGAGATTCACGGCCGTATGAACTTCGGTCAAGTGGTGGTACGTCCGCAGCGGCGCGGATTCCTCACGAGAGTCCCGAAGCCCTGAGCGCCGCCTGGGCGGTCTCGTCGTCGATGCGGTGGCCGAGGCCACGGCGACGAGGGCGTCCGTTCGGACCATGCGGCGGTGAGGCGGGCCGCGTACGGCGAGCCGGCCCGGGTCCGCCGGGGTGTGCCGATGTGCGGCTCCGCCGCGGGGGCTCGATCTGCCTCGATCAGCCGTCGATCGTCTGCCGCGCCGCCGTGGCTGGTCGCGCCCCGCGGCGGAGCCGCACATCGATACAGCCCCGCGCCCCTTCAGGCCTTCAGGGCGCCTCCGCGGCGGAGCTGTACAGGGGAACCTTGTTCAGCCCGTGTGGACGCGTGGCCTGCGGGCCCGGTCCGGTTCCGCCTCGCGCAGGACCTCTCGGGTGACCGGGGCGACCTCGCCCTGGCCGAAGAGGAAGAAGCGCAGGAAGTTGGCGAAGGGGTTTCCCTCGGTCCACTCGAAGTAGATGTGCGGGGTGCACTTGGTGGAGTCTCGGACGTGCAGGAGCAGGGCGGCCAGCGCGTTCGGGATGGAGGAGGACTCCAGGGTCAGTACCCGGTAGCGGTTGTGCAGGACCTCGCCGCGCACCGTCAGGCCCGCTTCGAACTCGGAGGGGTCGAGGACCGTGACCTCGACGAAGACGAAGTCCTCGCCGGGGATGTCGTTGTCGTTCTGGATCTGCTCGATCTTGTCGCGGTACTCGGCCTTGTCTCGTTTGTCGGGCTCGTTGGCGATGAAGCGGATCTTGCGGCTGGACATGTCGCGGATGAAACGTTCCGCCATGTCGTCCAGGGTCACGCTGGTCACGCGCAGCTCGAAGGCGCGGGCGAGCCGGGACAGCAGGGAGACCAGGATGATGCCGGCGATGAAGCAGGCGCCGATCTTGACGCCGTCCGGGCGCTCGACGACGTTGGCCACGGTGACGTAGAGCAGGACCGCCGAGACGGTGGCGAAGCCGATGGTCCAGTTCCGCTGCTGCGCGCGGCGGGCGGCGATGGTCACCGCGATCGCGGCCGAGGACATCAGGACCAGGACGCCGGTGGCGTAGGCGCCGCCCTGGGCGTCGACGTCGGCGTCGAAGATCCAGGTGACCAGGAAGCCGATCAGGGTGAAGACGATCACCATCGGGCGCACGGCACGGGCCCAGTGCGGGGCCATGCCGTAGCGGGGCAGATAGCGGGGCATCAGGTTGAGCAGGCCGGCCATCGCGGAGGCGCCGGCGAACCACAGGATCGCGATGGTCGAGATGTCGTAGACCGTGCCGAAGGCGTTGCCCAGGTATTCGTGCGAGAGGTAGGCGAGGGCGCGTCCGTTGGCCTGGCCGCCCGACTTGAACTCCTTCTCCGGGATCAGCACGGTGGTGATGAAGCTCGTCGCGATCAGGAACACGCTCATGATCAGGGCGGCGGCCGTGAGGAGCTTCTTCGTGTCGCGGATGCGGCCCTTGGGGTTCTCCTCCGTGTCGCCCGGGTCGCCCTGGACGTGCGGCATGACCGCGACGCCGGTCTCGAAGCCGGAGAGGCCGAGCGCCAGTTTGGGGAAGACCAGCAGGGAGACGCCGATCATGGCGAAGATGTTGCCGTGTTCCGTGGTCAGGGCGCTGGTCCAGTCGGTGACCAGGTGGCCCGCGGTGAGGACGTGCCAGAAGCCGACGACCACGACGACCACGTTGAGCCCGAGATAGACCACCACCAGGGCGACCGCGACTCCGATCGCCTCCAGGAAGCCCTTGAGGAACACGGCGCCGAGCAGGGCCACCAGGATCAGGGTGATCAACATCTGCTGGCCGTGCAGGGTGCTCTGCAGATGCGGGTTCTCGACCAGGTGGGTCGACGCGTCCGCCGCCGACAGCGTGATGGTGATCAGGAAGTCGGTGGCGGCGAAACCGAGCAGGGTCAGGACGAACAGCTTGCCCTTCCAGAACGACAACAGCCGCTCCAGCATCGCGATCGAACCTTCGCCGTGCGGGCTCTCCTCGGCCACCCGGCGGTAGACCGGCAGCGCGCCGGCGAGCGTCACGATCACGAGGACGACGGTCGCCACCGGTGACAGCAGGCCGGCGGCCAGGGCGGCGATGCCGGGCTGGTAGCCGAGGGTCGAGAAGTAGTCGACACCGGTCAGGCACATCACGCGGTACCAGCGCTGCCCCTTGTGCGCGGGCTCCGGCTGGGCGTGCGGCGCCTGCTGGACGCCCTTGCCCATGTCGGACAGGCCCTCCAGCATCCAGGCGCGCAGGCGACTGGGAGGCGGGTGCTCGGTCGTGGCCATCGGCGTGCTCCTGATGTGCGGCTCAGCGTGTGGATTCCGGCCATCACGCGGACGGCGGCACCAGCGTAAGCGGAGAGTGACGCATGGGCCCACGGATGAGGCGGGCGACGGCGTCAAGCTTCCGTTAAGACTCGCTGCTCGGCTGGAGCGGCGCCCAGGAAGGGATCTTTTGGAATGGTTAGCGGTTGTTTGGGCCGTCTGAGGGAGGGGGCCCGGCGATCGGGACCGGATACCCAGCGTCATGGCGTGTGTGGAGGTGACGGACATCGATGGCGGCAGTTCGCGAACTCGGCACGGAGGAACGGTCGGTGGTGGGTGGGGCGCTGCCGTGGGCGGGGCCGTCGTGGCTCAGATGTCCGTCAGGCGGGCTTCCTCCAGGTCCAACGACCGCTGCAGCCTCCTGCGCGTCGTGTCGCTGATGGCGTGTTCGTCGTACAGGCGCTGCAGCTCCACTGCCTCGAAGGCGATGACGTCGCGGCGCAGCTGGCGGTAGACCAGGTCGGCGGATTCGCCAGGGGCGCTTTGGCCGGTGGGGTCGGTGAGTCGGTCGCGGGCGTCGTCGAGGCGGGCGGTGAGGCCGCGGCGGAGGCGGTCGAGAACGACCTCGGGGACGGCCTCCAGCTCGGAGAGTTCCTCCAGGCGCCGGATGCCCGCGTCGGCGAGGCGGCAGCGGGCCGCGGCCTCCTCGCGCTCGGTGTGGTCGGGTTCGAGGGCGATGCCGGAGCGGCGGACCACGGGGGCCAGGGTGAAGCCCTGGACCACGAGGGTGACGACCACGACCGAGGTGGTCAGGACCAGTACCAGGGGGCGGTCCGCGAGCGCCGCGCCGCTCTTCGTGGTCTCCGGGATGGAGAGCGCCGCGGCCAGTGGGACCACGCCCCGGGTGCCCGCCCAGGTCAGCACCATCGGGACGCGCCAGTTCATGGGACGGATGCCCCCCTTGCGCTGTACCACCGCCGACAGGGGGGCCAGCCACAGCAGCCGGACGGCGACCAGAGTGCCGGCGACCGCGAGCGCGTACAGCGGCCACGCCCGGTGGCTGTGGGACAGCGCCTGTACCTGGGCGGGCAGAGCCAGACCGATGAGCGAGAACACCACGCTCTCCAGCAGGAACACCACGGTGCCGTACACCGCGTGCAGCTGGAGCCGGATGGGTGCGTTGGTGAGCTTCTCGCCGCGTCCGCCCAGGACCACTCCGGCCACCACGACCGAGGTGACGCCGGAGGTGTGGGCCGCCTCCGCCAGGACGTAGGCGGCGTATGGCGTGACCAGGGCGATCACCGTCTCCAGGACCGGGTCCTCGGTGCGCCGCCGGATGAGTGTGACGACGTGGGCCACGGCCGCGCCGATCAGTGTGCCGCCGCCCGCCAGCACGGCGAACTCGCCGCCCGCCGCGCCCCAGTTCGCCGCCGCGGACGCCACGGCCAGGCTCACCGCGACCCGGAACAGGACCAGCGAGGTGGCGTCGTTGAACAGGCTCTCCGCCTGGACCAGGACCTGGACCCTGGGAGGCAGGGCGAGGCGTCTGCCGAGTGCCGTGACCGCCACCGGGTCGGTGCTGGCCAGGACGGCGCCCAGCACGAACGCCATCCGCCACGACAGGGGCGTCACCAGCGAGGCCACCGCGCCGACCGCCGCCGCCGACGCCAGGACCAGGCCGATCGCGAGGATCCCGACCGGCTTCCACACCGCGCGCAGCTCGCGCCAGGACAAATCCTCAGCGCTCGCGTACAGCAGCGGGGGCAGTACGACCAGGCCGATGATCTCGGGGCTGGTCTCGATCTCGGGGGTGCCCGGCAACAGGGCCACGGCGAGGCCGGCGACGACCAGCAGGGACGGTGCGGGGATGCGCCGACGGTGCGCGAACGTGGCCACCACGGTGGCCAGTACGACCAGTGCGAGTACCGTGCCGACGCTGCGCATGCCTTCCCCCTGGGGCCTTCACGGGAGCCACCGTGGCTCCCGGCCGACCAGACTTCCCGGCACACCGCTTTCACCCTATCCGCCTCGCGCACGTCAAGACAGTGTCAACGCTCTTGACGTGGGCTGTGGCGGTTGACCTGGACCGTGGCGGCTGATTCGGGTCGGTGCGGCGGCGGGGCGGAGGTTGTTGGCATGTTCTTGGCGAAGTCTTGGATCCCGGGCGGCCTCCCGCCGGAACTGCCCTCGCGAGCTGCGGCGTTCTGCCTGATGTGACATCGACTCTCCCCATCGGCATACCCCCCGGCCAGAGATCGCAGCACATGGTGATCTGCGGCGACGACGCTCTCGCGCACCGGCTCGCCGTCGAACTGGACGCCGTGTGTGGCGAGATCGTCACGGTCGTGCTGCCGTCCGCGAGCGACGAGCGCGGCGCGGAGATCGCCGCGCTGCACGACGACCCGCACTCGCCGGTCGAGCTGCACGTCTCCGTCCGCCCCGACGAGCGGGCCCTGCGGACGGCGGGTGTCGAGCGGGCCGCCGCCCTCGCCCTGACCTACCGGGACGACCAGGTCAACATGACCGCGGCGCTGCTCGCCCGGACCATCAACCCCTCGGTGCGGCTGGTCGTCCGTATGTTCAACCGCGAGCGCGGCCGCCATCTGGAGCGGCTGCTGGACCGGGCGGCGGGACTGTGCGACGACCTCGCCCAGGACACCTCCACCACGGTGCTCTCCGATGCCGACACCGCCGTACCGGAGCTGGTGGCGGCCGCCGCTTTGGGCCACGGGCACACCCTCGAGGTCGAGGGCAAGGTGTTCCGCGGTGTCGTACGGCCCGCAGGGTCCCCGCCGAACGTCACCGACCTGGCCACTCTGGCCGTCCTGTCCGGCGCCCACCAGGACGACCCTGCCAGCCAGGACAGCGCGGAGACGCCCGGCGAGGAGGGCACCCAGCTGCTGCCCGACACCCGGACCGCCCACCACCGGCAGTTCACGCACGGCAGGCTGATGCTGGAGGAGGTGACCCACCACGCGTCCGAAGCGACCGCCCGCGCGCGGCGCCTGCACCCCCGACGGTGGCTTCGGGCACGGCTCGCACACCTGCCGTGGAAGGTCTTCCTGTCCCATCAACTCGCGGCCGTCTACGGGGCATTGACGGCGGTGGTCCTCGCGCTGGCGACCGCCACCGCGCTGTTCGCCGACGAGCATCCGTGGTGGAAGAACTTCTATCTGCCGCTGCTGGACATCTTCACCATGGGCGACCCGGCCACCGAGGAGTCGGTGGCCCGACGAGTGCTCCAACTCCTGGCCGGCTTCGTGGGGTTGGCCGTACTCCCGCTCGTGGTCGCCGCGACCATGAACGCCACCGAGGCCTTCCGCACCGCCTCGGCGAGTCATCCGCCCGACGACGGCGTCAACGGCCACATCGTGCTGGTCGGTCTGGGGATGGTCGGCACCCGGGTGCTGGACCGGCTGCGCGCCACCCACCACCAGGTGGTGGCCATCGAACGCGACCCGCAGGCCCGCGGCGTCGCCCTCGCCCGCCGGCTCGGCACTCCGCTGATCCTGGAGGACGCCACGGCCCCCGGTGTGCTCGAACTGGCCCGCGTCCGGCAGAGCGGCTCGCTGCTCGTCCTCACCCGCGACGACGGCCAGAACCTCGACATCGTCATGGCCGTGCGGGAGACCAACCCTGCCGTGCGGGTGGTGACGCGCCTGTACGACGACGCGTTCGCAGCCACCGTGCAGCGCACCCTGCGCGCTTCCTACCCGGACGCCCTCACCCGGAGCAGGAGCGTTTCCGCGCTGGCCGCTCCCTCGTTCGCCGCCGCGATGATGGGCCGCCATGTGCTGGGGGTGATGCCGGTGGAGCGGGGCTCGCTGCTGTTCACCTGCGTGGACGTGGCCGGGCACCCCGAGCTGGAGGGGGCGCTCCGTGCACGAGGCGTTCCGGGAGAACGAATGGCGTGTGCTGGCCGTCGGGACCGCCGCCGGGCCGCTCCCCGCGTCGGAGGCCGAGGGCGGCCTCACCGGGCTGCATCCCGACCGGACGGGCTTCGACTGGCGTCCCGCCCAGGGACGGACCCTGCGGCCGGGCGACCGTGTCGTCCTGGCGACGACGCGGCGCGGCCTTGACATCCTGATGACGGGGGTAGAGCCGCATTCCGCGGACCGGCGGCAGTAACTGCGGCTGAGCGCTGTGCGGTGATGCGCCGTCAGGGTGCCCGCGACGAACTTCGCGTAGGCGGCGTACGCGAGCCGGAGCGCTCCGAAGGAGGAGAAAGCGGTCGCGCCGAAGGTGTTGCCCTTGCGGAACTCCCGCATGCCGGCCAGCAGCTGGGCCGGCCCGCCAAACAGAAGAGTGCGAGGGGGGACGAGGGGGAGGACCACCGCGACCAGGTTCTTGTCGGTGATCAGGTCCGCGTTGAAGACCATCTCCGCTTCCCTCTGTGATCTGGATCACGTGGATGCGTGATTCAGTGCAGGAGTCACGAGTGCCCTTGTGTCCCTTTGGTGGCCGGTGGGCACACGCATCGCCGAACGGTGTGAAGCGGGCACTGAACGGTCCTGGTGGTTTCGTAATGTTCGCCCGTTCCGCCGAATGTTTCGCACCCTGCTTGGTGTGAAGCGCATGTGGTTGAGAGCAACGAGCCGAGATGGCGTGCGCGTTCTCCGCAGATTCACCGTGTACAAGGGGTTGCCACCCTTTGGGAGCTGTCTCTAGGGTGCGGCAACAACGCAGCTTTCTGGATCATCTCCGAAACTTTCGGTCCAGCGGACGGTCGTGGACGCGCCGTCCCTACCCAAGGAGCGCATTATGGGCGACCGGGCACTGTCCCGCCGCGGCTTCCTGGCGGCCTCCGCCGCGGCCGGTCTGGGCATGACGGCACTGAGCGGATGCGGCGGAGACTCGGACGGCGGGTCGTCGGACGGGACGACCACCATCGAGTGGTGGAACATCTCCACCACCGAACCCGCCAAGACCGTATGGGCCGGTCTGGCCAAGAAGTTCGAGGCCCAGAACCCCAAGGTGAAGATAAAGATCGTCCAGCTGGAGAACGACTCCTACAAGTCGAAGATGACGGCGCTGACCGCCTCCGGGAAGCTCCCCGACATCTTCCACACCTGGGGCGGCGGTGTCCTCAAGCAGCAGGTCGACGCCGGGCTCGTCGAGGACCTCTCCGACAAGACCAAGCCGTGGGCCGACGCCCTGCTGCCGGTCGCCAAGAAGCCGTACATCCTCGACGACAAGACGTACGCGATCCCGTTCGACATCGGCATGGTCGGCTTCTGGTACAACAAGGCGCTCTTCAAGCAGGCCGGCATCAGCACGCCCCCGACCACCTGGAACGGCTTCCTCGACGCCGTGCGGAAGCTGAAGGCCAAGGGCATCACGCCGCTCGCCCTCGCCGGCAAGGAGAAGTGGCCCGGCATGTACTACTGGGCCTATCTCTCGATGCGCACCGCGGGCATCGACGCGCTGCAGAAGGCCAGCGACGACAAGGACTTCACCGGCCCCGGGTTCGTCCAGGCGGGGCAGCACCTCAAGGATCTGGTCCAACTCCAGCCGTTCCAGAAGGGGTTCCTCGGCGCCGCCTACTCCACGCCCACCGGAGAGGCCGCGACCGTCGGCAACGGCAAGGCGGCCATGGAGCTGATGGGCCAGTGGGCCCCGAGCGTGCAGGCCGACGCCGGCAAGGGGCTCGGCAAGAACCTCGGCTTCTTCCCGTTCCCCGCGGTCGAGGGCGGAAAGGGCGCCATCACCGAGGTGTTCGGCGGAGGCGGCGGACACGCCCTGCGCAAGGGCGCACCGCAGGCGGCCGTCGACTTCCTGAAGTTCTTCGCCTCCAAGTCCACCGACATGGAACTGGTCAAGAAGACCGGCACCCTCCCGGTCGTCCAGGGCGCGGAGAGTGCCATGTCCGACCCCAACCCCGAAGCCGTACAGGCACAGCTGAAGGCCGCCACCGGCTTCCAGCTCTTCCTCGACCAGGCGTACGCCCCGGCCGTCGGCCAGGAGGTCAACGACAGCGTCGCCGCGCTCATCGCCGGCTCCAAGTCCCCCGAGCAGGTCACGCAGTCGATCACGAAGACCGCGAAGGAAGAGCAGTAGTCGGCGATGACCTCCACGTCCTCCACGTCCTCCACGTTCCTTCCGGACAAGCGGAGCGGCCCGGGCGTCGAACTCCCGCCCCCCGCCGCGGACTTCGCGCGGGGGCGGGCCCGGCGGCGGCTGCTGAACTGGCTCACCGCGGTCGGCTTCCAAGTGCCCGCGCTGGTGCTGTTCATCGGTCTTGTCCTGCTGCCGATGCTGTTCGCGCTGTACGCCGCCTTCTTCCGCTGGGGCGGCTTCGGGATGCCCTCCGACTACGCGGGCACCGACAACTTCACCCGGCTCTTCCAGGACGACGTCTTCCTTGGCGACCTGTGGCGCTGTCTGGTCCTGGTCGTGCTGTCGCTCGTGCTGCAGCTGCCGTTCGCGCTGGCGATGGCCGTGGCGCTCAACCAGCGGCTGCGCGGCCGCGCCGTGTACCGGATGCTGTTCTTCGCGCCGTACGTCCTGTCCGAGGCCATCACCGGCGTGCTGTTCAGCATGGTGTTCGCCCCGGACGACGGGCTCGCCGACCACGTCCTGGGCGCCATCGGCCTGGACGGCCTGGGCGGGGAGTGGTTCGCCGACCCCTCCTACGTCATGGCGACGCTGTTCCTCGTCCTGATGTGGAAGTACTTCGGCTTCCACATGATGCTCTACCTGGCCGGACTCCAGTCCATCCCGGCCGAGTTGACGGAGGCGGCGCTGATCGACGGCGCCGGGCCCTGGCAGCGCTTCCGCAATGTCACCCTGCCGCTGCTCGCGCCCACCCTGCGCATCAGCGTCTTCCTCTCCGTCATCGGGGCGATCCAGCTGTTCGACCTGGTGTGGGTGATCACCCAGGGCGGTCCCGACCACCACTCCGAGACGATGGCCGTGACCATGTTCCAGTTCGGCTTCAAGCGCTACCAGGTCGGCTACGCCAGCGCGATCAGCGTGGTCATGTTCGGCATCTGCCTCGTCTTCGCCCTCGCCTACCAGCGGTTCGTGCTCCGCCGCGACCTCGAAGGGGCCACCACGAACATGAGGGGAGACGGCAAGTGAAGACCCTGCGCAAACTGCCGTTGCACGTCGTCCTCGTCGCCGTCGGCGCGGTCATGATCGTTCCTCTGCTGTACGCCCTGCTGTCCGGCTTCAAGTCCACGGCCGAGCTCTCCCGCAACCCGTTCGGGCTGCCCGAACACTGGCTGACCGGGAACTACACCGACATCCTCGGCGGCGGCGACTTCTGGCGGCTGCTGGGCAACAGCACCCTGGTCGCGGTGGCGACGACCGTGCTGGTGGTCGCGGTGTCCGCGCTTGCGGCCTTCTCCTTCGCGCGGTTCACGTTCCGTGGGCGGGAGGTGCTGTTCACCTTCTTCACGATGGGGCTGATGTTCCCCTTCGCGGTGGCCGCCCTGCCGCTGTTCCTGCTCCTGCGCTATCTCGGCCTGCTGGACAATCCGCTGGGCGTGATCCTCCCGCAGGCCGCGTACGGGCTGCCGATGACCATCATCATCCTGCGCGGCTTCTTCCGGCAGATCCCGGGCGAGCTGGAGGAGGCGGCCACGCTCGACGGGTGCAGCGCCTTCGGGTTCTTCTGGCGGGTGCTGCTGCCGATGGCACGGCCGGCGCTCGGCACGGTCTCGGTCCTCGCCGTCGTCGCCAGTTGGAACAACTTCATGCTTCCGCTGCTGGTGTTCACCGACTCCAAGTGGTGGACGCTGCCCCTTGGCGTCGCGCAGTTCCAGGGCCAGTACTCGGCCGAATACGCGCGCGTCTTCGCCTACCTCGTCCTGGCGATGGTGCCCGCCCTCGCCCTGTACTCGGTCGCCGAGCGCCAGCTCGTCGGCGGCCTCACCGCCGGCGCCACGAAGGGATGACCGCGCGCCCGCGGACGTACGGCCCCGCACCACACACCGTGAGGAGTCGCACCATGCGCAAGACCACCCGTCTCAGACTCGCCGGAGCAGTCGCGGCCGCCCTGGTCGCGGCCGGCATCGCCACCGGCCCCGCGGCCCAGGCGAGCCAGAAGCAGCCGACGCTCGCGGAACTGGCCCAGCGCCACGGCCGCTACTTCGGCAGCGCCACCGACAACCCCGAACTCACCGACACCGCCTACACGGCCATGCTCGGCAGCGAGTTCGACATGATCACCCCCGGCAACGGCATGAAGTGGTACGCCACCGAGCCCCAACAAGGCGTCTTCGACTGGACGAACGGCGACGAGATCGTCAACCTCGCCCTTAAGAACCACCAGCGGATCCGCGCCCACACCCTCGTCTGGCACAGCCAGCTGCCCGACTGGCTCACCGGCCGCGAATGGACGGCGACCGAGCTGCGGGCCGTCCTGAAGAAGCACATCCAGACGGAGGTACGGCACTACCGCGGCAAGGTCTACTCCTGGGACGTCGTCAACGAGGCCTTCAACGAGGACGGCACCTACCGCGACACGATCTGGTACAAGACGCTCGGCCCCGGCTACATCGCCGACGCCCTGCGCTGGGCCCACCAGGCCGACCCGCACGCCAAGCTCTACCTCAACGACTACAACATCGAGGCGGTCGGCCCGAAGAGCGACGCCTACTACCAACTCGCCAAGGGCCTCAAGGCCCGGCACGTCCCACTCGACGGCATCGGCCTCCAGGCCCACCTGGCCCTCCAGTACGGCTATCCGACCAGCCTGGAGGACAACCTGCGCCGTTTCTCGCGGCTGGGTCTCGACACCGCGCTCACCGAGGTCGACGTCAGGATGATCCTTCCCGCGGACACGGAGAAGCTGGCTACTCAGGCGCAGTGGTACCGGAACCTGACCCAGGCGTGCCTGGCGGTGCGGCGATGCGTCGGAATCACCGTCTGGGACTACACCGACAAGTACTCGTGGATTCCGGCGTTCTTCCCGGGAGAGGGCGCCGCGCTCCCGTGGGACGAGCAACTGGCCCCGAAGCCCGCGTACTTCGCGATCAGGGAGGCGCTGGGAGGCAAGTAGGGGATTTCCGGAACGCCCCGGCGGTGCAGTGGGGAGCACCGCCGGGGTCCGGCACCCCCGGTCAGGGCGCCGGGGGTGCCGTGCTCGACCGCACCACCAGCTCCGTGCCCAGCTCCACCCGTGGTGAGGCGGGCTGTTCGCCGCGGGCCAGGCGCAGCACCGTGCGGACAGCCAGCTTGCCCATGTCGGCCAGCGGCTGGCGCACCGTCGTCAGCGGCGGGGCCGACCAGCGGACCTCCGGAAGGTCGTCGAAACCGACCAGGCTCATGTCCTGCGGCACCCGCAGGCCCCGTCGGCGCAGTGCCTCGATCGCGCCGAGTGCCATCTGGTCGCTGGCCGCGAACACGGCCGTGGGCGGTTCGGGCAGGTCGAGGAGGGTGTTGCAGCCGGTGAAGCCGGACTCGGGGTGGAAGTCGCCGGGGACGACGAGGGTTTCGTCGACCGCGAGGCCCGCGCCCTCCAGGGCGGCGCGGTGGCCGTCGAAGCGGGCCCTTGAGCACAGCAGCCTGGGCGGGCCCGCGATGAGGCCGATCCTGCGGTGGCCCAGGGACAGCAGGTGCTCGGTGGCCGCCATGCCGCCCGACCAGTTGGCGGCGCCGATGGTGGGGACGTCCAGGGCGGGGGAGCCCGCCGGGTCGACGACCACCAGCGGGACACCGAGGGCGCGCAACTCCTCGTGCAGGACCGGTTCCAGCGCCGAGGTGACGAGGACGACGCCGTCGGAGGCCCGGGCCCGCAGGTTGCGCATCCATTCGCGGGCGTCGCCGGAGCGGCCGTGGATCGCCGACACCACCGTGCCGACCCCGGCCGTGTGCGCGACCTCCTCGACACCTCGGATGATCTCCACCGCCCAGGGGCTGTCGAGGTCGTTGAAGACCAGGTCGAGCAGGGCGGCGCCGGTCGCGGAGGCGGCGGAGCGCCTGCGGTGGCCGTACCGCAGCAGCAGGTCCTCGACCCGGGCGCGGGTCTGCGGCGAGACGTCGGAGCGGCCGTTGACGACCCGGGACACGGTCGGCACGGAGACCCCGGCCTGCCGGGCGATCTCCGTGATCGTGACCTTGCCGAGGACCTCGGACGGCGCCTCGGCCCCGGCCTCGTCTGCTGCCAATTCCCCACCTCCGTCGACCTGGCCGGCATCGCGCAACTACGCGTAGTGATCGCCGCCGCACATGCGTCGGGGCCGGTTCGCAGGATGACCTTGCGACCGGCCCCTCAAGTCTCCGGGTGGTGTGACGCACCGCCCGGCGCCGCTCAGGCGGCCGTCATCACCTGGCCGGCGGTCGGCGGGCGGTGCGGCGCGATGATCTGGCCGTCGGGCAGGAGCTCACCGGTGTCCTCGAAGAGCAGAACGCCGTTGCACAGCAGGCTCCATCCCTGCTCCGGGTGGTGCGCCACAAGTCGGGCGGATTCCCGGTCGGCGGAGTGGGCTGTCGGACACGGTGGCTGGTGCTGGCACATTGATGGGATCTTTCGCTCTGTCGTGATGTGTGAGATGGCTGTCTTGTCTGTCCCGCGGCTTGAAGCTCCGTTCATGGCCGCCCCCCCGTAGTGATAAGTCGGTCCAGTCCCAGTGTTGCCCCACGGGCGTCAATCCGCAGGGATTTCGCAGCACCGCTTCTCACAGGTTGAGGACGCATCCCCCGCACGGACGGTTCAGTCCAACTGCACTGTCACTTCGGGTGGTTCTCAGTGGCCGGATGGGGCTAGTCCTTCCAGGTCAGGCCACTTTTACGGCTCGTACGAGCAATTAGTTGCTCGTACGAGCGAATTGTCGGCGAAAAAGCGTCGTACCCCGCCGCGGAATTCCGGGGCGGGGTACGAAAGGAGTGGCGACGGGCGGTGGTCAGGCGGGCGAGCCCAGTAGTGGGACGGGAGTCACCCGATGGGTGAGCACCGGGAGCAGTTCGGCGACGCGGTGCGGGCGGTGGGCGGCGATCCCGGGCGGCGCCGGCGCCAGCGGGACGAGCAGGTCCGTGGCGGCGGGGTGGCCGGTCGCGCCGTCCGCGGTGCAGTCGCCGTGCAGCCACAGTGTGAGCATGTACAGGCTGGGTACCGAGAGCAGGCGTGGCTGGTAGGGCTGGCTCATCGTCTCGGCCTGGCGCAGGGCGCGCTCGGTGGAGGCGATGTAGGGGCCTTCGAAGAAGTGCGAGAAGGCCCAGCCGTCGGGGGTCAGCATGGTGTCGGCGGCGGCCACCGAGCGCTCGCCGCAGCGGATCAGGAAGCGCCACCCGGCCAGCCGGGTGGCGGCCGCGCCCGCGGGGCTGAGTTCGTCCAGTACGTGTACGGGCAGCGGGAGTTCGGGTGTGGCGGGGCCCTGGGAGTGCAGCAGCGAGGGAGTTCGGGCCTCGCGGACCGCGGTGGGGGAACCGAGCGCGGTCAGGACGGTGCGAAGGGCGGGCGCGGGAGCCGGGGGGACATGCAGCGGCATGGTGGGTCGCCTCTCATTCGACAGGCACGGTGGCGCGAGGGCGGGGGCGGACGGCGCTGTCTGCTCACGGGGCCAGAGGGACGGGGGCCGGGTCCTGGGAACGAGGCGTGTGGGTGAGGCCTGCCGCACGTCACCTCGACGGCAGGTTCCATGACCGCGGGTGCCGACCCTCTGTCTTGTTCGCGGAGTTTATACGACATGTGTTCAGACGGTGTTTCGTCTAGTCGTTTCCGGTGTACTTGGCAAGGGTGCATCCGGTCTGCGATACGTGGGAATCATCCCGATTCCGGTCCGCTCTTGCGCCGGTGACCTCGGGAAATACCTGGGCAGCGGTCGGCCAATTCTCGTCGGCGTTTTTCACGAGTTCGTCGACGGCCCGAAACTGCGCCGTGCCCCATGCCCGGTGAATGTGCCACCGGTCACGTTCATCAGAGTAGCGGGCGACGTCCCCGCGCGGGGACGTTATCGATCGCCCCGGCTGGGCATCATCCCACGTGACCCCGACATCGGGCGGCCGGATCTTCGGGCCGCCCACTCGAGGAGGGACGCTTCGATGGGGGAGAAGGTCGTGGCAGGGCGGTTCGACCTGTCCGATCGGCAGCACTACCGCGACAAGCTCCGCAGGTGTCTGACGGGGCTGGAGCGACTCCTGGACGAGAAGCGGTTCGATCGCCCGAAGAACCTCATGGGGTTGGAGATCGAACTGAATCTGGCCGGTGGTGACGGCATGCCGAAAATGCTCAATGCACAGGTTCTCGAGCGGATCGCAAGCCGTGATTTCCAAACAGAACTCGCCATGTTCAATCTGGAAGTCAACATAGCCCCACATCGATTGGGCGGGCGAGTATTCGATCGGCTCACGGAGGAACTGAGGACCTCGCTGGCATATGCCCACCGAAAAGCGGGGGAGCTCGACGCGGGAATCGTGATGATCGGCATTCTGCCGACCCTCGACCGGGACGACCTGGTGTCCTCCAACCTTTCCGACGTGGACCGCTACGCCCTGCTCAACGAGCAGATCGTGGCCGCCCGCGGCGAGGACTTCGTCCTCGACATCGACGGCGTGGAGCACCTCACCTGCACCTCGAAGTCCATAGCCCCGGAGGCGGCCTGCACCTCCGTACAACTGCACCTCCAGGTCACCCCGGGCCGCTTCGCCGACGTCTGGAACGCCGCGCAGGCCGTCGCGGCAGCCCAGATCGCCGTAGGCGCCAACTCGCCCTTCCTGTTCGGCCGCGAGCTGTGGCGCGAGTCCAGGCCCCCGCTGTTCCAGCAGTCCACCGACACCCGGCCGCCGGAGCTGCAGGCGCAGGGCGTGCGCCCGCGCACCTGGTTCGGGGAACGCTGGATCACCTCGGCGTACGACCTGTTCGAGGAGAACCTGCGGTTCTTCCCGGCCCTGCTGCCGATCTGCGACGACGAGGACCCTCTGGAGGTCCTCGACGAAGGCGGCGTCCCCAAGCTCGCCGAACTCGTCCTGCACAACGGCACGGTGTACCGGTGGAACCGCCCGGTCTACGGCATCGCCGACGGCGTCCCGCACCTGCGCGTCGAGAACCGCGTCCTGCCCGCCGGGCCCACCGTCACCGACGTCATCGCCAACGCGGCCTTCTACTACGGCCTCGTCCGCGCCCTCGCCGAGGAGTCGCGGCCCGTGTGGACCCGGCTGCCCTTCGAGGCGGCCGCCGCGAACTTCGACGCCGCCTGCAAGCACGGCATCGACGCCCGCCTGGAGTGGCCGCGACGGGGCCGGTACGGCGGCACCATGCAGGTCGACGCGGTGAGCCTCGTACGCGACGAACTGCTCCCGCTCGCCGAGGCGGGCCTGGACGCGTGGGGGGTCGAACCCGCCGACCGGGACCTCTACCTGGGCGTCATCGACGAGCGCTGCCGGCGCCGGGTCAACGGTGCGACCTGGCAGGCGGCGACGTTCCACCGGGCGCTGGAGACGGGGCTCTCGCGGGATGCCGCGCTGGCGGCCACGACCCGGAGGTACAGCGAGCTGATGCAGGCGGGGGAGCCGGTGCATACCTGGCCGGTGGGGCTGCCGGAGCCTGTGCCCTTGGGCTGAGCTGCGCTCAGCGCTCCGCCGGCCTTGCCGATTTTGCGGCTTCGCCGCGGGCGTGATGTGTCGTCCGCGGCGTAGTCGTGGCTGGTCGCGCCCACGCGGCGGAGCCGCACATCGATACAGCCCCGCGCCCCTTTGGGGCGCTTAGTCATCCCCCCTGGATCCCGCCGCCACGATTGCCTTCAACATCACCGACTGGATCTGTGACGGGTTGCTGACCGACTGGCCCGAGCCGCCTGTTGCCTCGGCGATCTGTTGGGCCTCCTGGCGGTCGGCGTCGGGGCCCACGGCGATCATGATGAGGGGTACCGGGCGCGCGGGGTTGGTGAGTTTCTGCAGGTGGGTGATGAGTTCTGAGCGGGAGATGCTGCCGGGGTCCTGGTTGACGCCGTCGGTCAGGACGACCAGCGCGTTGAACTTCCCCTTGACGTAGGACGAGCTCGCCGCCTTGTATGCGGCGAGCGTGGTGTCGTAGAGCCCGGTCGCCCCGTGCGGGACCGGCTGGAGGGCGTTGAAGGCCGCCGAGAGCCGGTCGCGCTGGGTTCCGCCGCCCTTCTGGTCGCCGAGGCGCTCGGTCGGCACCAGGATGCGGTAGTCCTTGGCGCCGTCCAGCTTCGTGGAGAACTCCCACAGGCCGATCTCGTCCTCGGGCGTGAAGGTGGCGAGGGCCTGCAGCAGGGAGCCCTTGGTGACGTCCATGCGGGACTGGCCGGTCCCCGGCACCGGCTGTGACATGGACGAGGAGGCGTCCACGACCGTGGTGAGCCGGGCGCTCTGCACGGTGATCGTCCAGGTGCCGAGGGTCTCCTGGAGCGCGGCGTCCGAGGCCGGCTGGGGCGTGGGCTCGGTGTACGGCTGCGGGCTGCTGCCGCCTGCCTCGGCGACCACCGCCTGAGGCGCCTCCTCGTCGGAGGTGCGGAAGCCGTACTTCTGCAGCAGCCGCAGCTGCGCCGGCTGCCGCAGGTAGTTGATGAACCGCAGCGCGGCCCTGCTCTCGTCGGTCGTCAGCTCGTCGACCGTGGCGAACGGGTAGTCCAGCCGTGGCGAGCCGTCCTTCGGGTAGAACATGTCCACGCTGCCGCCGCTGCCGGCCGAGGAGTTGTACGTGTACGCCGCCTGCTCGGACAGCACCAGCGCCTGGTTCCGCTTCGGGTTGCCCAGCTCGGTGCCCGAGGAGTCACGGGGCAGTGTCTCCACGACCTGGCTGTCGCTGTCGGCGGTGCGCTGCGACAGCGTCTTCATCATGGCCGCGGCCTGGGTGTCGCCGCCCTTGAGCCCGGCGGCGGCCGTGCTGAGCCGGGTGAGGGCGAGCAGCCCGGTGGCGCTGCGCGCGGGGTCGGCCGCGCCCAGCCTGAGCGACTTGTCCTGCATGGCGGTGCCGACCAGGTCGACCCAGCTGTACGTCTTCTTCGGCCACCCCAGCGACTTCGCGGCCGTCGGCACCATCGCGACGCCGATCGGCGTCGAGGCGACCGCACCCACCGGAGTCACGTCGATCGGGCCGTTGTCCGCAGTGACCCGGTCGATCCACAGCTCCGAGTCCGGCACCCACAGCTGCGCGTCCGGCTTCCTGCCGACAGCGAGCGCGTCCGCGACCTTGTGCGAGTCGCGCGCGGTCACCATGACCGCGACACAGCGCCCGTCGGAGGTGATGTTGCTGCGCCGTGCCTGTTGCGCCGCGGCCGTGAGGGCGGGGGCGATGTCCGGCGAGGCGACGAGCCTCAGGCGCACCGGGTCGTCCTGGCAGGAGGAGCCGAACGACAGCAGCCCGCTCTTGACCGCGCCCGCCGCGCCGCCGGCGACAGCGAGGACGAGCACCGTCGCCACGGCCACCGTGCGGCGCCGCGCCCGTGGACGGGGGTCGCTGCCGCCCGCCCCATACTGATCGGGCAAGCTGTGACGTCCCATGACGGTGGTGCCCCTCCCTGTTGAACCTCGTGCCGGACTGCGGCCGTATGGCATGCGAAAGGGGAGGTACGCCCCGTACGGCGTCCGTCCCCCCTGACGGCCAAGCGCACGATCCTCGTAAGTTCTTTCGAGACCCTAGCGGGGTGGCGGTGGGGATGAGGCTGGATTACTCAACTGGAGGCAGGTGTGCAGGCAGAGGCGGGCCCGGTGGCCGATTCCTTTCCGCCGGAACGGCCCTCGCGACGGATTCTCCGTGACGAGACGCTGCTCGTTCTTGGGCTTTCGCTCGGCGCGAGTGGTGTGTCCGCCCTGATCAGCTTTGTCGGATCGGTCACGAAACCAGGAGGGCTCAAGGAGCAGGCGGCCACCCTCAACGCCTCGGCCGCGCCGGGCCGCCCCTGGCTTGATCTGGCCTGGCAGCTGTTCGGGATCACCACGGCCCTGGTGCCCGTCGCGCTCGTCGCACACCTCCTGCTGCGCGAGGGCCAGGGACTGCGCACCATCGGCTTCGACCGCACCCGGCCCTGGCCCGACCTCGGCCGTGGCGCCGGGATCGCGGCGGTGATCGGCAGCACCGGAATCGCCTTCTACCTGGCCGCACGAGGCCTCGGCTTCAACCTCACGGTGGTGCCGGAGGCGTTGCCCGACGTGTGGTGGAAGTACCCCGTGCTGGTCCTCTCGGCGATGCAGAACGCGATCCTCGAAGAGGTCATCGTCGTCGGCTATCTGCTGCGCCGGCTCGGACAGCTGGGCTGGACGCCTGGCACCGCCCTGGTGGCCAGTTCCGTACTGCGCGGCTCGTACCACCTCTACCAGGGCATCGGCGGCTTCGTCGGCAACATGGTGATGGGTGTGGTGTTCGTGTACCTGTACCGGCGCTGGGGGCGGGTGGGTCCCCTGGTGGTGGCGCATTCCCTGCTCGACATCGGGGCGTTCGTGGGGTACGCGCTGCTGGCCGGGAAGGTGGGCTGGCTGCCGACGCCTGCCGGCGGCTGAGCCGCACACCGGGGTGCGAGACGTGACGAAGCCGCGGGACCGGCGGGGGCTGAGCGCGCCCACGCGGCGCAAGCCGCATGTCGATACAGCCCCGCGCCCCTGTCGGGGCGCGATGGAGCCGCCTACACGAGCAGTTCGCCCTCGATCGTCGTGACCGCGCGGCCCGTGAGGAGTGTGCGGTCGCCGCGCAGCTGCGTGCGGACGCGTCCGGAGCGGGGCGAGGCCTGCAGGCCGGTGAGGTCGTTGCGGCCGAGCCGCTCGGACCAGAAGGGGGCGAGGGCCGTGTGGGCGCTGCCGGTGACCGGGTCCTCGTCGATGCCGGCGTTCGGGAAGAAGCAGCGGGAGACGAAGTCGTAGCCCCGGGTGGGGTCCTCGGCGCGGGCGGTGGCGATGATGCCGCGCTCGGAGTAGGCGCCGAGCGCCTTGTGGTCGGGGGTGAGGGCGTGGACCGTCTTCTCGTCGGCGAGTTCGAGGACCAGGTCGCCGACGTTCGGGCCGGTGTCGAACGCGGCGCGCGGCTCGGCGCCCAGCGCTTCGGCGACGCCGTCCGGGACCTCGACCGGCGTGAGCGGCGCCGTCGGGAAGTCCAGGGTGATCGCGCCGTCCTCCTGGGGCGTGGCGATCAGGACGCCGCTGCGGGTGGCGAACCGCACCGAGCCCTCGTGGGCGCCGGTCGTGTGCAGGACATGAGCCGTGGCCAGCGTCGCGTGCCCGCACATGTTGACCTCGGTCGCGGGCGTGAACCAGCGCAGCGCCCAGTCGGCCTCACCGCCCTCGGGCAGCCGGTGCGCGAACGCGGTCTCGGCGTGGTTGACCTCCAGGGCGATCTTCTGGAGCCGGTCGTCGTCGGGGAAGTCGTCGAGGAGCAGGACACCGGCGGGGTTACCGGCGAAGGGGCGGTCGGTGAAGGCGTCGACGATTCGGATTCGCATGGCTTCGACGCTAGGGCGGGGCGGAGCTTCCCACCAAGTCCAATTCAGGGACAGTGGACCGATTTCCGGGCCACACGCCTCTCCGAAACGACCCTTGGCTGACACCCTGTCGTTGACCGTTCAGCCTTGCCCAGGAGGCCGTCATGTCCCAGCCGTCCGTGCTCGCTGCCCTGCTCGCCGGGCTGCAGGGTGGATCGATCGAAGTCGTCGACCTCACGTCGCCGCTGTCGTCGACCACACCGGTGATCCAGCTGCCGCCCCAGTTCGGCCAGACCCAGGTCTTCGAACTGGAGGAGATCAGCCGGTACGACGACCGGGGACCGGCCTGGTACTGGAACAACTTCCGCAGCGGCGAGCACACCGGCACCCACTTCGACGCACCCGTCCACTGGGTCACCGGAAAGGAACTCGCCGACGTCGCCTCGGTTCCGGCGGGCCGGCTGATCGCCCCGGCGGTCGTACTCGACTTCTCCGACCATGCCGCCAAGGACCCCGACTTCCTGGTCGAGGTGGACCACATCAAGGCCTGGGAGGCCGACAACGGGCCCTTGCCCGAAGGGGGTTGGCTGCTGCTGCGCACCGGTTGGGACGCCCGTTCGCAGTCGCAGGAGGCGTTCCTCAACGCCGACGAGAACGGCCCGCACACCCCCGGCCTCTCCGCGGAGTGCGCCCGCTGGGTGGCCGAGGAATCCCCTGTGATCGGCCTCGGCACGGAGACGGTGGGCACGGACGCGGGACGGGCGCACTCCTTCGAGCCGGCCTTCCCCTGCCACTCCTACTTCCTGGGCGCCGACAAGTACGGGCTGACGCAACTGCAGAACCTCGGCTCCCTGCCCCCGACCGGCGCCGTCGTCATCGCGGGACCGCTGCCCATCGTCTCGGGCTCCGGATCCCCCGCACGCGTACTCGCCCTGGTGGAGCGGTCGTGAAGGTCGCCGAAGCCGTCGGGCGTGCCCTGGTCGCGTCGGGGATCGAGCATGTCTTCGGCGTGGTCGGCTCGGGCAACTTCCATCTGACCAACGCCATGACGGCGGCGGGCGCACGGTTCGTCGCCGCACGGCACGAGGGCGGCGCGGCGACCATGGCCGACGCGTACGCCCGCACGAGCGGGGAGGTGGCCGCACTCAGCGTCCACCAGGGCCCCGGCCTGACCAACGCCCTGACCGGCATCACCGAGGCCGCCAAGAGCCGTACACCGCTGCTCGTGCTGGCCGCCGAGGCGACCGCACAGCGGTCCAACTTCCGTATCGACCAAGCCGTGTTGGCGCACTCCGTCGGAGCCGTCACCGCGCGCGTGACGACCGCGCACGACGCGGTCGAACAGGCCCGCGCGGCCCTCCAGCGGGCCCGGCACGAACGGCGCACGGTACTGCTGAACCTGCCGCTGGAGGTGCAGGCCCTCGACGTGCCCGACGCGGCCCTGCTGGACGCCCACCCCATGCCTGTACGAGAACCGGTCGAGCCCTCCGAGGCCGCGGTGGCGGAGCTGGTACGGGTCCTGGAGCGCGCCCGGCGCCCGGTCTTCGTCGCCGGCCGGGGCGCGCGCACCACCGGCAGCCGCGACGCGCTCCTCGCCCTGGCCGACCGGTACGGCGCTCTGCTGGCTACCTCGGCCGTGGCCCGCGGCCTGTTCCACGCGAGCCGCTACTCGCTCGACGTCTCCGGGGGCTTCGCCTCGCCCCTCGCGGTCGAACTGATCCGGGGCGCCGACCTGATCGTCGGCTGGGGCTGCGCGCTGAACATGTGGACCATGCGGCACGGCAGTCTGATCGGCCCGGACGCGACCGTCGTCCAGGTCGACGACGACCCGGAGGCGCTCGGCGCGCACAGGCAGATCACCCTGGGCGTCACGGGTGACGTGGAACGCACGGCGCGACGGTCGTGCGAGGCCGCCGGCGAGAGTCGCGCGGGCTACCGCACGCCCGACGTCGCCGAGGCCCTCGCCGCACGGGTCCGGTGGCGGGACGTGCCGTACGAGGACGAGGGCACCCGCGAGCGGATCGACCCGCGCACGCTGAGCATCGCGCTAGACGACATCCTCCCTGCGGAGCGGGTCGTCGGCGTCGACTCGGGCAACTTCATGGGCTATCCGAGTGCGTATCTCTCGGTGCCGGACCACAACGGCTTCTGCTTCACCCAGGCCTTCCAGTCGATCGGCCTGGGCCTCGCGACCACGATCGGCGCGGCCCTCGCCCAGCCGGGCAGGCTCCCGGTGGCCGCCCTCGGCGACGGCGGCGCGCTGATGAGCGCCGTGGAACTCGACACCGTGCGCCGGCTCGGACTGCCGATGGTGGTCGTCGTCCACAACGACGAGGCCTACGGAGCCGAGGTGCACCACTTCGGCCCCGACGGCTTCCCGCTCGACACGGTCACCTTCCCCGAGACGGACATCGCTGCCATCGCCCGCGGCTACGGCTTCGAGGCGGTCACCGTCCGCACGCCCGCCGACCTCAAGGCGGTGCAGGACTGGGTCGCCGGGCCGCGCTCGGCACCCCTGCTGATCGACGCCAAGGTGACCCGCGAGCACGGTGCCTGGTGGCTGGAGGAGGCGTTCCGCGGCCACTGAGCGCCGCACACCCGCATGGGGCTCGGCTCTGCCCTGGGGCCGGGCCCTGCTCACGCACTGGGGCGGCAAGCGATCGTCTCTGTCTCGGCCTGCGATCGGGGCGACATCACACCATCGACTCCAGAATGCGGTCGAGTGTCCGGCGCCCCATTCTGCTCATCGTCGGATTGCTCTCGACGTAGTACCAGACAACACCCATCGCCTGTTCGAACGCCCATGCCTTGCCGCGCTCCCACTCCAGATCGTCACAGTCCAGTGTCCGCCGGAGCACCTCCCGCGGGCCCGGCTGCAACAGGTGCCAGGCACTGACCAGATCCAGCGCGGGGTCGGCCGGGCCGAAGCCGCCGGTGTCGAGTACGCCGCTGAGCCTGTCTCCCGCGACCAGTACATTGCCGGGAATCAGGTCACCGTGGCTCATCACGTCGGGATCCGTGCGCGGCAACTCCCGGAAGCGGCTCCACACCTGGCGCAGCCGGGGCACGTCGAGCAGCTCCTCACTCTCCTCGAAGCACTTCGCCATCCAATCGTCGTGGTGAGCGAGAACGCCGCCACGATTTTCGCCGCTGAAAAGCCGCCCCCGCGTCTCGGCCTCCCGCAGGGCAGCGATGAAGGCCGCAAGGTCCTCGGCAAAGGCGTCCGACCCACTCGGGTCGGCATCAGAGGCGACCGTTCCCGGCAGCCATGTCTGGATCGACCACGGCATGGGGTAACCCGCTCCAGGCTTTCCCAGGGCGACGGGTTCTGGAGCGGGGAACCGAGACACCTGTGCCAACTCCGCGCTCGCCTGGGCTTCCTGTTCCAGAACCGCCAGCGCCTCGGCGGCATCGGCCGGACGCAGTGGGAAACGCGCAGAGAGGTCGTTCCCGATGCGGAAGATGGCGTTGACCGTCCCGGTCGACGACAGGAGTTGGATCGCCTCGCCGCTCCACTGAGGGAACTGTTCTTGGATCAAGGTCGCCACGATGCCGGTGGTCACGTCCACTTGGTCCTCGTGCATGGTCATTCCCGCGGGCCCTTCCCCCTGGTCCGGTTCGAAACACCGGAAGCGGACCGGATCAACTGAGACGACAGCCAGTCTTCATACGTCAGGGTCCAGATCAACCGGGATTTGCGGCCCCAGGTGTTCCGGGGGGCCTTGTCATCCGAACTGTTCCGATATATCGTTGACCCATCGCGACAGATCAACGATGGAATGGAGTGATTGCGATGCGTTCCCATGGATTCGAACGTGGACACGGTGGACCCGGCCCTCGCGGGCGGGGTGGTTTCGAGGGCCTGCGCGGCGCCTTCGGTCCCTTCGGGCCGGGTGGCCCCGGCGGTGGTCCGGGCGGCTTCGGCTTCGGCGGACCCGGCTTCGGCCCGGGCCCCTGGGGGCCACGAGGGCGCGGCGGACCGAGGGGCAGGGCACGGCGAGGTGACGTACGAGCGTCGATCCTGGCCCTGCTGAAGGACCGGCCCATGCACGGTTACGAGATGATCCAGGAGATCGCCGAGCGCAGCGGCGGGGCGTGGAAGCCCAGCCCCGGTTCGGTGTACCCCACCCTCCAGCTGCTGGAGGACGAGGGCCTGATCACCAGCGCGAGCGAGGGCGGCAAGAAGCTCTTCTCGCTCACTGAGTCCGGCCGCAGCGCGGCAGACGAGGGCCCGGACGCGCCCTGGGAGGAAGCCTCCCGCGGCATCGACTTCGAGGCGCTCGGTGAGATCCGCCAGGCAGGCTTCGGTCTGATGGAGGCCTTCGGCCAGGTCTGGAAGACCGGCAACAAGGAGCAGCGCGAGAAGGCGCTGACGGTCATCAACGAAGCCCGCAAGAAGCTGTATCTGATCCTCGCCGACGAGGACTGACGGTCCTACGGCGACGAAGGCGCCCCGCGGAGCACTCCGCGGGGCGCCTTCCCGTGTCCGGTGGTCAGGACACCAGCCCGGCGAGCTTGCGCAGCGACTCGTTCAACGCGGCGGTCCCCGAGTCCTTCAGCCGGCCCGCCATCAAAGTGACCGCGGCGCCCGTGAATTCGCCGTCGATGCGGACCTTCGTGGCGTCGCCCTCAGGGGTCAGGGTGTAGCGCGTGGCCAGGCTCACGGCCATCGGACCCTTGCCCTGAATGGCGAAGACCCGGGCCGGTTCCAGCTCCGAGATGGTCCACTCGACCTCGGCCGGGAAGCCCATCAGCTTCATGTTCTCCTGGAAGGTCCCGCCCACTTCGAGCGCCGCCGGGCCGCCCTGCGGAAAGCTGGTGTGGGTGGCGTTCCACTCGCCGTACGCGGGCCAGTCCATGAGCTGTGCCCACACCTTCTCGGCGGGCGCCTCGATCCGTGCTTCCGCGTTGATTTCGGGCATGCGACCACCTCTTCGTGTCGGGCTGTGGTGTCGCGGAACGTAGCCGCAGGGCCTGGAACATTCAATACTGATGAACCGTCAGGAAGTGTGTGTGTGTTCCGCCGTGCGCCCTCGGCGGTCAGCCGACCCGGCGGATCAACGCGGCGTCGAAGAGATCGCACGCGCGCGGGAAGGCGCTCTCTTCGTGGCAGTGCCAGGCGTCCCAGAACAGGTCGGCGGGCAGTGCGTCCTCCGGGGCGTACACCCGGTACACGTACTGCTTGCCGTCGACGGCCGGCAGGGACACCAGCCAGCACCTGCTCTCCACGCATTTTCTGGACGTGCGACGGGGCGCTGTGGTTGCGCGCCGGGCGCGCGGCAAGGCGGCGCGCGCCCCTGCGGCCAGAACGGCCAGATCTCATCCGTAAGGAGGAGATTCCCGCCCGCCGGGTCCACTCTCTGTGGGACGCCAAGATGCTCCCCCTCGGGGATGACCGGAGGCGAGGAGGTTGATGGGGTAGGGGTTGTGCAACCCCGTATCCCCCGGCAGTCGGTCGGCGAACAGGTCGTCGGCCCCCGCGTGGACAACGATGCCAGGCTCAGTGCCGAACTGGCAGCGGTGGTCTCCGGTGCCCGCCGCCGGGCGGTGCGCGACGGGGACCGGCAGATCGACACGGCCCATCTGCTGCACTCGCTCCTGGAGCAGGACCCCGAGGTGCGGGCCGTCTTCGACGACGGGCCCGAGATCGCGCGGCTGCTCGGCTACCTGGTGCAGCGCAGTATCGGTTACGGCCTGCGCTGGCAGGGCTCTGTTGAGGACTCCGGCGCCGTGCCCGTGGTCGCGGAGGCCGAGGGCTTCTCGCCGCTGGCCTCGGCCGCGATGGGCCACGCCTGTGAGCGCGCCGCCGCCCGCGGTGCCGAACCGGCGAGCGGCATCGATCTCCTCGCGGCGGTCGTCGTCGACCCGCAGGCACGGGCCGTCGAGGTCCTCGACCGGGCCGGCATCGAAACGGGCGCCGTGCTGACACGCATCGAGAACCGGCTGGCGCGCTCCAGGTGGTCCAGCCGCTGAGACAGGTGTCATCGGGGGTGACGCTCATGTCGTCGCCTGTCATCATGTGCCTGTGCAGACGTCTGACAGCAGCCGGGGCGGCCGCGGCAGGAGTGCCGGGCTCGGTCTCGCCCTCGGGTCCGCGGTCGCCTTCGGAGGATCCGGGGTCGCGGCGAAACCCCTGATCGAGGCAGGCCTCGACCCGCTCCACGTGGTGTGGCTGCGCGTCGCGGGCGCCGCGCTGGTGATGCTGCCGGTCGCCGTGCGCCACCGCGCGCTGCTGCGCCGCCGCCCGGCGCTGCTCGCCGGGTTCGGACTGCTGGCCGTGGCCGGTGTGCAGGCCTGCTACTTCGCCGCGATCTCCCGCATACCCGTCGGCGTCGCGCTGCTCGTCGAGTACCTCGCGCCGGCCCTGGTCCTGGGCTGGGTGCGGTTCGTGCAGCGGCGGCCGGTGACCCGGGCCGCCGCGCTCGGCGTGGTCCTCGCGGCCGGCGGGCTCGCCTGTGTGGTCGAGGTCTGGTCGGGGCTGAGCTTCGACGCCGTCGGCCTGCTGCTCGCACTCGGTGCCGCCTGCTGTCAGGTCGGCTACTTCGTCCTGTCCGACCAGGGCAGCGACGCCGGTGACGACACACCCGACCCGCTCGGCGTCATCGCGTACGGCCTGCTGATCGGCGCCGTCGTCCTGACCGGCGTGGCCCGCCCCTGGACCATGGACTGGTCCGTGCTGACCGGCACCGCACACATGGACGGCACCCCGGTCGCCGCCCTCCTCCTGCTGGCCTGGATCGTCCTGATCGCCACCGTCCTCGCCTACGTCACCGGCGTCCTGTCGGTGCGCCGGCTCTCCCCGCAGGTCGCGGGCGTCGTGGCCTGCCTCGAAGCGGTCGTCGCGACGGTCCTGGCCTGGGTGCTGCTGGGCGAGCACCTGTCGGCGCCGCAGATCGTCGGCGGTGCGGTCGTCCTGGTGGGCGCGTTCATCGCCCAGTCCTCGGCACCCGCCAAGGGATCCCCGGAGCCGGTGGCGAGCGGCGGCCCGGAAAGGGAGTTGTCGTCCCGCGAAAGCGCCGCCTAGGGTGCTGATCATGCATTCGAACGCACTCGTTCTTCCGCCTCCGGCCGCCTGAGGCGGGCCCTCCGGAATCCACGCCCGGCCCGGTGCCGGGCGGAACGGTGCTGCCCGCAGAAGAAGTCCACGGCCCGGTCGATGCCGGGCGGGCCCCTTCCGAAACTTCTGCGGAGACATTGGTGTCGTCGAATGCTGCTTTCGGCCTGCCCGTCGGGCGAGGTCTGTTCTGTCTGATCGTCGCCGGTGCCGCCTGGGGCACCGCGGGCGCGGCCGCCTCCCTGGTCTTCCGGGCCAGTGACATGGGCTACGCCACCCTCTCCTTCTGGCGCTGCGCGGCCGGCCTCGTCCTGCTGCTCGCCGCCCGCCTGCTGCGTCCGCGCGGGCGGACCGCCGTGGGCGAACCTTTCCGTCGCAAGGCGCTGCGGATCGGTGTCACCGGGGTCGGGCTCGCCGTGTTCCAGACGGCCTACTTCGCGGCCGTGTCCGCCACCGGCCTCGCCGTCGCCACCGTCGTCACGCTCGGCACCGGTCCGGTGCTCATCGCGCTGGGCGCCCGGCTGACGATGGGGGAGCGGCTGGGCCGCGGCGGCCTGACCGCCGTCGCCGGGGCCCTGGCGGGGCTGGGAGTGCTCGTCCTCGGCGGCGGCGGAGCGACCGTACGCCTGTCGGGTGTGCTGTTCGCCCTGCTGTCCGCGGCCGGCTACAGCGTGCTGACCCTGCTCACGCGCTGGTGGGGGAGGGACGGTGAGGTCGACGCGTCCACCACGTCGGTGGGGGCGTTCGCGGTCACCAGCCTCTGCCTGCTGCCGTTCGCCCTGGCCGAGGGGATCGTCCCGCACGCGGCCCACCCCGCCCGGACCGTCTGGCTGCTGGCCTACCTCGCCACCGTCCCCACGGCCCTCGCCTACGGCCTCTACTTCGCGGGAGCCGCCGCCGTCCGGTCCGCCACCGTGTCCGTGATCATGCTCCTGGAACCGGTCGGCGCGGCGGTCCTGGCGGTCGCCCTGCTCGGTGAACGGCTCACTCCGGCAACGCTGGCGGGCACGCTGCTGATGCTGGGCTCGGTGGCGGGCCTTGCACTGGCGGAGGCACGCGACGCGGCGGCGGAGGACCCGGTGCTGGTGTGAGGCGGGGGTGCGGGGCCCGGTCACCGGACCCCGCACCCGTCGGAACCGTCACGGCACCGCAAGATAGTCGGGGACCGCGGTGCCGGGCGCCAGGTCGGCGTCGGGCACCGGGGTCTCGTAGCCCTTCCGCAGCGGGACGACGCCGGCCCAGTGCGGCAGGGCCAGGTCCTCGGGCTCGTCGTTCACCCCGCCCGTGCGGAGCTTGGCGGAGACCTCGTTCAGGTCGAGACGGATCACCGCGGTGGCGGCCAGCTCCTTCTTGGTCGCGGGCCGGGAGTCGGCCGCCCGGCCCGGTACGACGTGGTCGACCAGCGCGTCCATTGCCGCCCGCTTCTCCTCGGGGTCCGTCACGTCGTGGGCGATGCCGTGCACCACCACGGACCGGTAGTTGATCGAGTGGTGGAAGGCCGAGCGGGCCAGGATCAGTGCGTCGACATGCGTGACGGTCAGGCACACGGCGAGCCCGGGGTCGGCCTTGCCGGTCATCCGCAGCGGGCGCGAGCCCGTCGAGCCGTGCACATAAAGGCGGTCGCCGACGCGCCCGTACAGCGTGGGCAGCACCACCGGGGCCCCGTCCCTCACGAAGCCCAGATGACAGACGTACCCCTCGTCGAGTATCGCGTGCACCAGCTCCTTGTCGTACGACGCCCGCTCCGCGGCGCGGGTGGGGACGGTGCGGTCGGTCGGCGTGTAGGCGGCGGGCTGCGACGTCGGCTGCTGCTGGGTCCCCTGCATTGCGATCTCCATTGCTGTGGGTGTCGTCCGCTGTCGGTGTTGCGTTGCGGTATTGCACTAGTGCATAATGTTTTTTGTGCTAGGAGGATATCGGATCGAAGGGCGACGTGCAGCAGAGATTGCGGCGAGCGTCGAGCGTGCGGTGGGGTCCGGCGAGCTGGAGCCGGGTCAACTGCTGCCTCCCATGCGGGAGTTGGCGGTCGAGCTGAGCGTGAATCCGAACACGGTCGCGTCCGCATACCGGATTCTGCGGGAGCGCGGGGTCATCGAGACGTCCGGGCGTCGCGGCAGCCGGGTGCGGTCCAAGCCGGCCACGACGGGGCGCGACTACGTCCGGATGGATGTGCCCGCGGGGGTGCGGGACGTGGCGAACGGCAACCCCGACCCGGCGCTGCTGCCCTCGCTGGCGAAGGTTTTCGCGGCGGCGGGCGAGCAGGGCGACCGGGAGCCCGTGCTGTACGGAGATGCCCTGGTCGAACCGGAGCTGGAGCGGATCGCGCGCGCGGACCTGGGGGCCGACGGGGTGCCGGACGGACCGCTGACGGTCGCGTCCGGCTCACTGGACGCCATCGAGCGCGTACTTGCGGCACACCTCAAACCGGGGGACACCGTCGCCGTGGAGGACCCCGGCTGGGGCAGCCTCCTCGACCTCGTCCCGGCACTTGGCCTGCGCACGGCCCCGGTGGGCGTCGACGACGAGGGCCCGCTCTCAGGCGACGTACAGCAGGCCCTGACGGCCGGCGCCCGCGCCCTGATCGTCACGGACCGCGCCCAGAACCCGACCGGCGCCGCGGTGAGCGCCACGCGCGCGCGTGCCCTGCGCGCCGTGCTCCGCGACCACCCGGAGATCCTCCTGATCGAGGACGACCACGGCCACGGCATCGTCGACCTCCCACTGCACCCCCTGGCCGGCATCACCCGGCACTGGGCCTTCGTGCGCTCGGTCGCCAAGGCGTACGGCCCCGACCTGCGCCTCGCCGTCCTCACCGGCGACACGACCACGGTCGACCGGGTGAGCGGCCGGCACCGCCTCGGCCCCGGCTGGGTCAGCCGCCTCATCCAGCGGGCGGTGGTACGGCTGTGGGTCGACGACGCACTGGACACCCGGGCGGTCGCCGCCGCTTACCGCACCCGCCGCGACCTCCTGATCGACGCCCTCGCGCAACGTGGTGTGGAGGCCCACGGCCGCACCGGGCTGAACGTCTGGATCCCCGTCCCCGACGAAACCACCGCCGTGGCCGCCCTCCTCCATGCCGGCTGGGCAGTCGCGCCGGGCGCCCGCTTCCGCATGAGCGCCCCACCGGGCATCCGCATCACGGTCGCGACCCTGGCACCGGAGGAGGTCGGCCTCCTGGCGGACGCGATCGCCAGAGCCTTGGGTCCCTCGCCGACCCGCAACTACGTGTGAGGGGGCGCACCCCACCTCGTAGCATGTCGGGAATGTGTGCGCGACACCTCGTAGCATTGCTTACATGTTGAACCTGGAGCGGCTGCGCACGCTCGACGCCCTCGCCCGGCACGGCTCCGTCAGCGGTGCCGCCGAGGGGCTGCACGTCACGACGTCGGCCGTATCCCAGCAGCTGGCCAAGCTGGAGCGGGAGGTCGGCCAGCAGCTGCTCGCCAAGAACGGGCGCGGAGTGCGGCTCACGGACGCGGGCCGGCTGCTCGCCGAGCACGCGGCCCGCATCCTGTCGCAGGTCGAGCTCGCCCAGTCCGACCTGGAGGCGCACCGCGGGGAGGTGGTGGGGGAGCTGCGGCTGGCGGCGTTCCCGACCGCGGCGCGCGGTCTGTTCCCGGCCGCCCTGTCCCGGCTGCGCAAGGCACATCCCGGCCTGCGCGTCACCTCTCGGGAGACGGAGCCCGAGCCCGCCGTCCTCGCCGTGATGCGCGGCGACTTCGACCTCGCCGTCGTCCTGGACTGGTACAACAGACCGCTGCCCACGCCCGAGGGGCTGGTCAAGGCCGTCCTCCTCGACGACACGGCAGATGTGGCGATGCCGGCCGGGCACCGGTACGCGGAGCGGGCCGAGGTCGACCTGGAGGACTTCGCCGACGACGACTGGATCACCTGGGGCGAGAGCGAGTTCTGCCACGAGTGGCTGATCCACACCCTGCGCTCCAAGGGCATCGAGCCGCGTGTCGCCCACCGCGCCGAGGAACACCCCACTCAACTCGCCCTGGTCGGTGCGGGGTTGGGAGTGTGCGTGGCACCGAGACTCGGCCGTGGACCGCTCCCGGAGGGCGTGCGGGCCGTGCCCGTGCGGCAGTCGGTACGGCGCCAGATCTACGCCGTCTGGCGTGCGGACGCCGACCGCCGCCCGTCGATCCGGGCGGCGGGGGAGGCGCTCCAGGACGCGGGGCGCGAGGTGGGCTGAGCGGGTCGGGCGAAATCCGCTGTCACGCGGCGGAGCCGCATGTCGATACAGCGGCCGTGCCCTGGAGGGCGCGGGGCTCATCGCCGCACATCCCGCGGAGCGCTAGGCAGGGCCCAGCTTGCGGAAGTCCCAGGAGACGATCTTCTCCGGGGTCAGCCGCACCCAGGCGTGCCGGCCGTCGTGCGGCATCTCCTCCAGGTTGAAGTTCTTGCGGGCGAACAGGGTCTCCGGGACGTCGAGTTCGGCGCAGAGTTCCCCGGTGCGGGGGAACTCGCCCACGAACTCCACGGAACCGGACAGCTCGACGCCGCGCAGTTCGTCGTACTCCTCGCCCGTGTCGACCACGATCGCGACCCGTGGATCGCGCCGCAGGTCGGTCCAGCGCTTGCTGCGCACGACGGAGTACAGCCACATCGAGGTGCCGTCCCAGGCGAACCACAACGTGCTGACGTGCGGCGCTCCACCCGCGGACACCGTGGCGACCCGGCAGGTGCGCTGGGTGACGAGGAACTCGTCCAGCTCACCGGGCGTCATCATGATCTTCCGGCCCCGACGCTGAGTGACGGTCATGCGGCCCCCTCTTCTCTCACGTCGTGTCAGAGGAACTCCAGTGATCCTCTGACATCACGTCAGAAAAGGATGGTCAGAAAAGGATGGGTCTTCTTCCGTCCGTACGCAATGGCCGTTACGCTCGCCCGCTCCGGACCGCCGCCGACGAGGGGGAACCGTGCCGTCGTACGAACAGCTCAGCGAACTCCTCGACCCGGCGACCACCGTGCTGCTGACCGTCGAGTGCCAGCAGGGGGTCGTCGGCCCGGACGGCGCGCTGCCCGAACTCGCCCGCGAGGCACGCTCCTCGGGGGCCCTCGCCAATGTCGCGCGGCTGGTGGCGGCCGCGCACGCGAGCGGGATCCAGGTCGTCCACGCGATCGCCGAGCGCCGCCCCGACGGCCGCGGCGCCAACCGCAACGCCCGTCTCTTCCGCGCCGCCGAACGCCTCCCCGTGCAGCAGCTGTCCGGCACGCCGGCGGTGCGCGTCGCCGCCCCGATCCAGGTCACCGAGGAGGACCTCGTCGTACGACGGCTGCACGGACTGTCCCCGGTCCAGGGCACCGACGTCGACGCGCTGCTGCGCAACCTGGGCTGCCGCACGCTGGTCGTGACCGGCGTCTCGGCCAACGTGGCGATCCCCAACGCCGTGTTCGACGCCGTGAACCGCGGCTACACCGCCGTCGTGCCGTCCGACGCCATTGCGGGAGTGCCCTCCGACTACACCCCCGCGATGATCCGCCACACCCTCGCGCTGGTCGCCACGGTCGCGACCACGGACGAGGTGCTGGGCTGCTTCGAACGGCCCCTGCGCAGGCGGATCACGCCAGGGTGATCGAGTCCCCGCTTACGGTGATCTTCTCGGCGGGCAGGGGCTGGGTCGCGGGACTCTTCTTGACACTGCCGTCGGCCACGGAGAACTCGCTCTTGTGGCACGGACAGACGATCACGCCGTTGGCGATCTCGGCCACCGCGCAGCCCTGGTGCGTGCACTTGGACGAGAACGCCTTGTAGGTGCCCGCCGTCGGCTGGGTGACCACCACGCCCTGGTCCTTGAAGATCTTGCCGCCGCCCACCGGGATCTCCGAGGTCTTGGCGAGGACGGTGCCGCCGGAGCCGGACGAGGCGCTTGAGTCGCCGCCGCTCGCGTTGGCGCCCGCCTGGGTGTCCGAGGACGAGGAGCCGGTGGACCCGTCGTCCGATCCGCACGCGGTCAGCGCGACGGCGAGCCCCGTCGCGCCCACCGCCGCCACGACAGTACGGCGGCCGGGTGCCGGAACGGGATGAAGCGGTTCGCTGGTCATGCTGACGTTCCCTTCCATGCAAGCTTCGAAGATCTGTCCAGGGGTACGGTCGCCGAGCAACGGTTGTTCAGACGACGTCGAGAGCTTGACGTGTTCGGGATCAGGGGGAGGTAAGCCAGAGCTGTCGTTTCGCTGTCGGCCAGTAACCTGGGGCGATGCTCAAGGAAGTCATCGCGACCCGCTACATCACGCCCCTGCGGGAGGGTGGATCGCTGCCGGGACTCGTCGAGGCCGACGACTTCGGGACCTACGTCCTGAAGTTCACCGGCGCGGGACAGGGCCGCAAGACACTGGTCGCCGAGGTCGTCTGCGGCGAACTCGCCCGCCGGCTCGGCCTGCGGGTGCCGCGGCTCGTGACGGTCGGCCTCGACCCGGTGCTGGGGCTCGGCGAGCCCGAGCAGCAGGTGCAGGATCTGCTGCGGTCCAGCGGCGGCACCAACCTCGGGATGGACTTCCTCTCCGGCGCCCTCGGCTTCGACCCGCTCGCCTTCGCGGTGAGCCGCGAGGAGGCCGGCCGGATCGTCTGGTTCGACGCCCTGGTGAACAACGTCGACCGCTCCTGGCGCAACCCCAACCTGCTGATGTGGCACGGCGATCTGTGGCTCATCGACCACGGCGCCACCATGATCTGGCACCACAACTGGCCCGGTGCGGAGGCCTCCGCGGGCCGTTCCTACGACGCCTCGGACCATGCCCTCGCCCGCTTCGCGCCCGATCTCGCGGGCGCCGCCACCGAGTTGGCGCCCCGCGTCACCGAGGAGCTCCTCACCGAGGTCACTGCCGAGATCCCGGACGCCTGGCTGGCCGGCGAACCCGGCTTCGACACCCCGGACGACCTGCGGCGGGCCTACGCGCGGCCGCTGCTGGCCCGGGCCGCCGTCGTCCACGAGCGCGTCACCGGAATCGAGGAGGGCAAGTGAGCGAGCGCCACATCCACATGGCCGGCTCGGTGGTCGAGCGGCACATCATCCGCGGTGGGCAGGGCGGCGACCGGGACGTCTTCGAGTACGCCCTGCTGCGCGTCGTTCCGCGTGTGGTGCGCGGCGAGTGCATCAACGCCGGCGTGCTCGTGTACTGCCGCGCGAAGGCCTACGTCGGCGCCCGCACCCACCTCGACGAGGCGCGGCTGCTGGCCCTCGACCCGGCGGCGGACGTGGCCGGCATCCGGGCCGCCCTCGGGGCCGTCGAGCGCGTGTGCGGCGGCGGGGACGCGGCGGGGCAGGCCGCGGGCGACGACGCCGGACGGCGCTTCCGGTGGCTGATTGCGCCGCGTTCCACGGTCGTCCAGCCCGGTCCGGTGCACACTGGGCTCACCGCCGATCCGGCGGCCGAGACGGAGCGCCTGCTCGACCTGCTGGTGAGGTAATGGATCACACCCGCGCCGCGTGCCGTTGACACCGAGTGCCAGGCCTTCTAGCGTCACGTCTGCCGAAGGTACTAAGCGGTCGCTCACCGAGCGGGCGTACTGACGACGGACGTACTTTCAAGCGGGCGTACTTTCTCGAGGGCGAGGAGAAGCAGCAATGTCCACCACTGAGCAGCGGGTCGCTGTGGTCACCGGCGGAGCGCGCGGCATCGGCGCCGCCACCGCCGTACGACTGGCCGCCGAGGGCCGCGCGGTCGCCGTGATCGACCTCGACGAGGCCGCCTGCAAGGACACCGTGGAGAAGATCACCGCGGCGGGCGGCAAGGCCCTCGCGGTCGGCGCGGACGTCTCCGACGAGGCGCAGGTCGAGGCCGCGATCGCGCGCGTCGCCGCGGAGCTGGGCGCCCCCACGATCCTCGTCAACAACGCGGGCGTGCTGCGCGACAACCTGCTGTTCAAGATGAGCGTCTCCGACTGGGACACCGTCATGAACGTTCATCTGCGCGGCGCCTTCCTGATGTCGAAGGCCTGCCAGAAGCACATGGTCGACGCGGGCTTCGGCCGGATCGTCAACCTTTCCTCCTCCTCGGCGCTCGGCAACCGCGGCCAGGTCAACTACTCCGCCGCCAAGGCCGGCCTGCAGGGCTTCACCAAGACCCTCGCCAAGGAGCTCGGCAAGTTCGGCATCACCGCCAACGCCGTCGCCCCCGGCTTCATCGCCACCGACATGACCGCCGCCACCGCCGCGCGCGTGGGCATGGGCTTCGAGGACTTCAAGGCCGCGGCCGCCACCCAGATCCCCGTGGCGCGGGTCGGCGAGCCCGACGACATCGCCAACGCCATCGCCTTCTTCACGGGCGAGGCGGCCGGGTTCGTCTCCGGCCAGGTGCTGTACGTCGCCGGCGGACCGCTCGACTAGGAGAACACGGACCATGACTGAACTGCCCGCCCTCTCCGGCAAGGTCGCCCTCGTCACGGGCGCCAGCCGAGGCATCGGCTACGGCGTCGCCGAGGCGCTCGTCGCCCGCGGCGACCGCGTCGCCATCACCGGACGCAACGAGGACGCCCTCAAGGAGGCCGTCGACAAGCTCGGCGCCGAGCGCGTCATCGGCATCGCCGGCAAGGCGCACGACCTGGAGCACCAGGCCGAGGCCGTCGAGCGCACCATGGAGGCCTTCGGCCGCGTCGACTACCTGGTCAACAACGCCGGTACCAACCCGGTCTTCGGCCCGATCGCCGACCTCGACCTGAACGTGGCCCGCAAGGTCTTCGAGACCAACGTGATCTCCGCGCTCGGCTTCGCGCAGAAGACCTGGCACGCCTGGCAGAAGGACAACGGCGGCGCGATCGTCAACATCGCCTCCGTCGCGGGCCTCGCACCCTCGCCCTTCATCGCTGCGTACGGCGTCAGCAAGGCCGCGCTGATCAACCTGACCCAGCAGCTGGCGCACGAGTTCGCGCCCAAGGTGCGGGTCAACGCGATCGCCCCGGCCGTGGTGAAGACCAAGTTCGCGCAGGCCCTGTACGAGGGCCGGGAGGCGGAGGCGGCCGCCGCCTACCCGCTGGCCCGGCTCGGCGTGCCCTCCGACATCGGCGGCGCCGCCGCGTTCCTCACCTCCGAGCAGTCCGCCTGGGTCACCGGCCAGACGCTCGTCGTCGACGGCGGCATCTTCCTCAACGCCGGCGTCGCCTGACGCAAGCCGCCCCGGCCGTAACGATCGGGTGCACAAGGGTGCCGTTTCCTTGACGGAAACGGCGCCCTTGTCGTCGTACAGGAGGTGCACAGCGGAATGACAACGTCGTCATGAAGAAGCTGATCAAGGCCCCTGTACCGACCGGGTTCAACCCTGGTTGCACTGCGGTATGGTCTGCCGACCCTTGGTACGGCAGATCGAGGAGCGAGCGCGTGTTCAACCGGAACCGAGGCCTGCGGCAAGCGGCAGCCATCGCGTCCATATCGTCGCTGATGGCGGGGTGCGGCGTCCTCTCGTCGGACTCCTCCGACAGCAAGGGCCCCATCGTCGTCGGCACGACCAGCGCGCCCAGCACACTGGATCCCGCCGCCTCCTGGGACCAGTCCTGGGAACTGTTCCGCAACATTTACCAGACGCTGCTCGGCTACCCCTCCGGAGCGACCACACCGCAGCCGGACGCGGCGGACAGCTGCCGCTTCTCCGACAGCTCGAACACGACGTACACATGTGAGCTGCGCGAGGGTCTGAAGTTCTCCAACGGGCACCCGCTCGACGCCAAGGCCGTCAAGTACTCCATCGACCGGATCCTGAAGATCAACGTCAACGGCGGGCCCGCCGGCCTGCTCGGCAGCCTCGACCGGGTGCAGGCGCTGGGCGACCGGGAGGTCGTCTTCCACCTCAACAAGCCCGACGCCACCTTCCCCTTCGTGCTCGCCACCCCCGCCATGTCGATCGTCGACCCCGCGGAGTACCCCGAGAGATCCCTGCGCAAGGACGACGGCATCGACGGCTCCGGGCCGTACACACTCCAGTCGTACGAGGACGGCAGGAAGGCCGAGCTCGTCAAGAACGACAGCTACAAGGGCTACGCCCAGCGCAAGAACGACGCGGTGACCATCCGCTACTTCCAGGACTCGTCCACCATGGTCACCGCGCTGAAGGACAAGCAGGTCGACGTCGCCTTCCGCGGCCTCAACGCGAACGACATCGTCGACCTCCAGCGCCATGACGCGGGCGGGAACCTCCAGCTCATCGAGGGCTCCGGCATCGAGATCAACTACCTGGTGTTCAACCCGAAGGACTCCTGGGCCGGCAAGACCGCCGTCCGCAAGGCGATCGCCCAGCTCGTCGACCGCGGCGCGATCGCACACAAGGTCTACAAGGACACCGTCGAGCCGCTGTACTCCATGGTCCCCAAGGGGCTGACCGGGCACACCACCGACTTCTTCGACGACTTCGGCAACCCCAGCACCTCCAAGGCCCGCAAGATCCTCGCGGACGCCGGCATCACCCGGCGTGTCCCGCTCACCCTCTGGTACACCACCGACCGCTACGGCTCCTCCACCAAGCTGGAGTTCGCGGAGATCAAGCGCCAGCTGGAGGACTCCGGCCTGTTCACGATCACCCTGAAGAGCCGCCCCTGGAAGACCTACGTGAAGGGCTACCAGAACGGCGAGTACCCGGTGTTCGGGCGCGGCTGGTTCCCCGACTTCCCGGACCCGGACAACTTCATCGCGCCGTTCGTCGGCAACCAGAACGCGCTCGGTACGCCCTATCCGGCGCCCGAGATCACCGGGAAGCTGCTGCCCCGCTCCCGCAGCGAGAGCGACCGAGCCAACGTGGTCTCGGACTTCGAGCAGGCCCAGCAGATCCTGGTGAACGACGCACGTCTGCTGCCGCTGTGGCAGGGCAAGCAGTACGTGGCCGCGAGCGAGGACATCTCCGGCGCGGAGCAGGCGCTGGACCCGTCGACGATCATGCTGATGGGGGAGCTGTCCCGCAAGACCAGCTGGTAGACGGTGCACTTCGGTGAGCTCGGGGTCGTTGTCAGTGGTCGCCTGTAGGTTCTGGTCCTGGAAGCGACCGCACCCGGTTTACCGCACATCGTAAGGAAGTTGACGTGACCGACATCGCCATGCTGCCCGAGTCCTGGCGCGGGGTCCTGGGCGACGAGCTGCAGCAGCCCTACTTCAAGGAGCTCACGGAGTTCGTCGAGGAGGAGCGGGCGAAGGGTCCCGTGTACCCGCCGCGCGAGGAGGTCTTCGCCGCGCTGGAGGCCACACCGTACGACCAGGTGAAGGTCCTGGTCCTCGGCCAGGACCCGTACCACGGGGAGGGACAGGGACACGGCCTGTGCTTCTCGGTCCGTCCGGGCGTCAGGACCCCGCCGTCGCTGCGCAACATCTACAAGGAGATGAAGGAGGAGCTCGGCCTGCCCGTCCCGGACAACGGCTATCTGATGCCGTGGGCCCAGCAGGGCGTGCTGCTGCTCAACGCCGTGCTCACCGTGCGCGGCGGCGAGGCCAACTCGCACAAGGGCCGCGGCTGGGAGAAGTTCACCGACGCGGTGATCCGCGCAGTGGCCGACCGGCCCGACCCGGCGGTCTTCGTGCTGTGGGGCAACTACGCGCAGAAGAAGCTGCCGCTGATCGACGAGACCCGGCACGTGGTGGTCAAGGGCGCCCACCCCTCCCCGCTGTCCGCGAAGAAGTTCTTCGGCTCCCGCCCGTTCACGCAGATCAACCAGGCCGTGGCCCTCCAGGGCCACCAGCCGATCGACTGGACCATCCCGAACCTGGGCTGACCACCCCGCCGGGCCGGTTCCGCACCGAATCGGCCCGGTGCCGCCTGACCGGGATTGCCGCGGACGGCGGTTAGCGTCGGTCGGGACAGCCGACCAGCCGGCGAGTGTGTGCGGAGGACGCGGTGGCCAACGGACAGGAGCAGGCGGCGCCGGACGCCGTGATGACGCGGATCGGGCAGGTCGTCATGCTGCATCACGCAGGCGACCGCGAGGAGGCCCGGCACCGCTTCCTCCAGCTGTGGGCGGAGATCGGCGGGGACGGCGACCCGCTGCACCGCTGCACCCTGGCCCACTACATGGCCGACACCCAGGACGACCCCGCGGACGAACTGGCATGGGACCTGCGGGCTTTGACCGCAGCCGAGGAACTCACGGGCGACCGCCTCGGCGAACACCAGGACACCCTCGCGGTCCGCGCCCTCTACCCCTCGCTGCACCTGAACCTGGCGACCGACTATGTGAAGCTCGGCCGCAGCGGCGCCGCCCGCACCCATCTGCGCCATGCCCGTCGCGCGGCCGGGGCACTGGCGGACGACAGCTACGGGGACGGGGTGCGGGCGGCGATCGGGCGGCTGGAACTGCGGCTGGGGGAGGAGAGCCCGGACGGCGACGGACGGTGGGGGCCGCCACGACAGCGGCCGTAGGACCTGTCCTGAGCGGTTACCGCCACCTCAACTCCCGTACGTCTGCTTGCAGATGACCGCCTCCGGACTGTCCGCCCGCCAGCCCCCGTACGTCCGGCCGAGGGCGCACACGTCCGTGTTCTTCGCGTTCTTCGGGACCGGCTCGTACACGTCCGGGACCTCGACGCGCGGCCGCCCATGGTGCCCGGGCTCCGGATGCGGCGGCCGGGGACGGGGCCGCGGATGCGAGTGAGGCGCCGCCGGGTGCCCGGCCGACGGACCCTGCCGCTCGGGTGGCTTGCGCTCCGGCCGCCCGGTCGGGGCGACCCCCTCCAGCGCCTCATGGACCGGCGCCTGCACGATCTGCGGAGTCCCCTGGTCGTCCGGGTACGGCGCCGAGGGCGGGGACGGTGCCGGCGGCGGGCCGGACGCGGGCGGGCGCTGGATCGTCACACAGCCGGCGAGGGCCGAGACGGCCACGGTGACCAGGAGCGTTGCGGTGGTCGTCGTTCGATGCACCCGCGCAACGATGTCGGCTCGGGCGGTCCCGGGGGGCAGCGTATGAGCGAAGGATGCCCCGCGCGGGTGATCTCCCGCCCCGTACGGGGGCCGGGCGCGCGCTCCGGGTGACGTCAGTCGCCCGTGGCACCGTCGATGCGTTCGCGGAGCAGGTCGGCGTGGCCGTTGTGCCGGGCGTACTCCTCGATCATGTGGGTGTGGATCCAGCGCAGGTTGAAGCGCTCACCGGTGCGCCGGTGCCTGCCCTTGGAGGTGTCGTCCAGGGCGAAGCGTGCCGCGTTGCGCCGTGCGGCCTCGATCTCGGCCTGCCAGGTGGCGTACGCCTCCGCCCAGGTGTCGGCCTCGGTGAGGCGGAACTCGCCGTCCGGGTCCTCGTCGCTGTAGTAGATCGGGCCCGCGTCCTCGTCCGCGAGGACCCGGCGGTACCAGGAGCGCTCCACCTCGGCCATGTGCCGCACCAGCCCCATCAGGGACAGTGTGGACGGTTCCACGGAGGCGGTCCTGAGCTGCTCGTCGGTCAGGCCCTCGCACTTCCAGGCGAGGGTCTGGCGGTGGTAGTCCAGCCAGCCGTCCAGCATGGTGCGTTCGTCGGCGGTGGTCGCGGGTTCACGGCGCTCGGTCGTCATGACCGCATCCTTTCCCAACGGATCCGGACCGGCCACGAGTTTTCAGCGGCCTAGCGTGCCGAGCATCCGGTCAGGACCGCCTCGCCGTCCACCCGGCCGCCCGGCTGACCTGTACGACCGCCATCGTGCGCCACGCCGTCAGGACCGCGCGCCTCACCATGACGAGTACCCGGGGCGCGACGGCTGTGCGCAACACCGCGATCGCCGCACTGTCCAAGGAGCGCCGTAGCCGGCCGGCGGCCGCCGCAGCAGCCGTATGCTTCCGGCAGGACCCCGGCAGGCAACCGCTAGAGGAGACCACCCCGTGAAGGTCGGCTGCATCGGACTCGGCGACATCGCGCAGAAGGCCTACCTTCCGGTGCTCGCAGGTCTCCCCGGGATCGAGCTGCACCTGCACACGCGTACGCCCGCGACGCTCGACCGGGTCGGCGACAGCCTCCACCTCCCGGCGGACCACCGTCACACCACCCTGGACGCGTTGCTCGCCCAGGACCTCGACGCCGCCTTCGTGCACGCCCCCACCATCACGCACCCGGAGATCGTGACCCGGCTGCTGGAGGCGGGCGTGCCGACCTACGTCGACAAGCCCCTCGCCTACGAACTCGCCGACTCCGAGAGGCTGGTCGCGCTCGCCGAGGAGCGCGACGTGTCGCTCGCGGTCGGCTTCAACCGGCGCTTCGCACCCGGGTACACGCAGTGCGCCGAGCACCCCCGTGAGCTGATCCTCATGCAGAAGAACCGCATCGGGCTGCCGGAGGAGCCGCGCTCGATGATCCTCGACGACTTCATCCACGTCGTGGACACGCTGCGCTTCCTGGTGCCGGGGCCCGTCGACGACGTGACGGTACGCGCGCGCGTGGAGGGCGGTCTGCTGCACCATGTCGTGCTGCAGCTGGCCGGGGACGGGTTCACCGCGCTGGGGGTGATGAACCGGCTCAGCGGTTCGGCGGAGGAGATCCTCGAGGTGTCCGGGCAGGACACCAAGCGGCAGGTCCTCAACCTTGCCGAGGTGATCGACCACAAGGGCCAGCCGACCGTGCGGCGGCGCGGGGACTGGGTGCCGGTGGCCCGGCAGCGCGGCATCGAACAGGCGGTGCTGGCCTTCCTCGACGCCGTACGGGCGGGGAAGGTGCTCAGCGCCCGGGACGCACTGGCGACTCACGAACTGTGCGAGCGGGTGGTACGTGCGGTTGAGGACCGGGCCGCCTGAGCCGGACCGCCCGGGCGCCCTCGGCCGCGCACCACACGGCGAGGATCAGCAGCGCGGCGTGCACCGGCCAGTCGCCGTAGCGGACGTATGGGGTGGTGCCGTGGGCCAGCGGAATGTCATATACCACTGCCGCGCTGGAGTCCGTCCCCATCCAGGACCCCAGCCGCTGCCCGCTCGCCCCGTACACGGCGGAGACCCCCGTCAGCGTCGCGTGCACCATCGGCCGCCCGGTCTCCGCGGCACGCAGCGCGGCCAGCGAGGCGTGCTGCTCGGGCGCCCAGCTCTGCTGGAACGTCGATGTCGCCGACTGCGCTATCAGCACCTCGGCGCCGTCCTGGGCGAGATGGCGGCTCATGTCGGGGAACGCCGACTCGAAGCAGACCATCGGGCCGATGCGCAGCCCGTGTCCGGCGTTCATCACCACCTGCTCCGAGCCGCGCCTGCGGTCCTCGCCGGCCGCCTTGCCGACGGAGGTCACCCAGCCCAGCACCGAACGGAAGGGGACGTACTCGCCGAAGGGCACGAGCCGCATCTTGTCGTAGCGGTCGCCGGTCAGCCCGTCCGGGCCGACGAGCACCGAACTCTTGTAGATGCCGGGTTTGTCGGAGCGCCGTGCATCCACGTTGACCAGGATGTCGGACCCCGTCTCGCGGGAGCGGGCCGCGATGCGTTTCGCGAGGTCGGGGCGTTGGCCGAGGTCGAAACCGACGCTGCTCTCGCCCCACACGATCAGGTTCGGGTGCTGCGCGGCGAGCTGTCGGGTGAGCTGCTCCTCGCGGTCGAAGCGCTTGCCGGCGCCGTCGATGACGCCCGGCTGTACGACGGCAATCCGCACCCGGCCGTCGACGTCCGGACGCGGTGCCCATGCCCAGGCCGCCGAGGTCGCGGCGGCGGTCGCGACCAGGCCCGCCATGGCCGGAACCCAGACCGCAGTGGTATGTGACATGCCGCTGACCCGCGGCACCACCAGCCCGGCGAAAGCGACATTGACGGCCACCACCAGGAAGCTGAGCAGCCACACCCCGCCGACCGACGCGAGCCGCAGCGCGGGTTCCACCTGCCACTGACTGGAGCCGAGCATGCCCCACGGGCCGCCCAGCCCCTGCCAGGAACGCACGAGCTCCACCATCAGCCAGGCCGACGGCAGCACGACGAGCGCGGCCAGGCCGCGCCCCGGCCCGGGCCCCCCGCCGCCCAGGAAACGCCGCACCAGCCAGCCCCACGGCGCCCACAGCGCCCCCAGCAGCGCGGCGATGAGGAAGATGAACACGTGCAGGCTCGGCAGCAGCCAGTGGTGCACGGCCACCATGTAGCCGAACCCGCCGCACCAGCCGTCGTAGGCCGCGCGCTTCCCGGTGGGCGCGGAGCGGACGAGCGCGATCCAGGGGACCAGCGCGACGCAGGCGAACCACCACAGCGACGGGGCGGGGAACGCGAACACGGGCAGGGCGCCCGCCAGCGCGGCGATCGCCGAGCGCCGCCACGGGGAGGCGAGCCACGGACCAATGGTCTTCATACGGCACCTCCCTACCCGGCGGTGGCTCCAGTGTGCGTGCTTTCGTTGATCGTGGACAGAGGGCCCCGGATCACTCGGTCGCGGGGGCCACACGCGGCTCGGGAAGGCGCCGCCACTTCTCCTCCACGACGACCTCGCGCAGCCGCCAGCCGTCGTACGTCCGCAGCAACCCGAAGGCGTACCGGCCGCCGCACACGAAGTCGGGCGCGGCCGTTCCTCCTCCGTCCGCCGTGAACCGCATCGGGTTCACGTAGTCGGCGCGCACGCGCGCGGTGTCGCCGATGTCCTGCTCCAGCATCCCGAACCGCACCCGCCGGTTGACGATCAGATGCTGCCGCATCGGAAACAGCAGCATGCTCTCGGCAAGCCACGCGGCGACCTGTCCGGCACCTCCCTCGATGCCTCCGGCCGAGCGGTAGTCCGCGCGTCCGTCGGGCGTGAACAGCCCCCGGTACGCCTTCCAGTCACCGTCGTCCACGGCCGCCGCGTAGTCGGTGACCACTTCGTCGACGGCCAGCCGGTCCATCACGGTCGCGAGCTCCACGCGCTGCGTCATCGGCTCAGTGTTGGGCATGGGACGTGCCGGGCCAAGGGGGTGTGCGACGACGACACAACTTCGTTGTCAGCGCCGTCCAACTTCCTTGCCCGCGCCCGCCGTTCGACGTCCGTCGCGTCCGGGTGCCGAACGGCGATTCCTATACTGACCGAATGATCACCATTCCGATCGGCGCGCTCGAAGTGGCCATGGTCCAGTCCGGGGCCAGGGCCGCGGACACGCTACGGGACACCGCCGAGTTCGCCCGGCGCATCGAAGACCTCGGGTACCTGCGGCTCTGGTACGCCGAGCACCACCACTCCCCGGCCATCGGAGCGTTCCCGCCCGTTGTGCTGACCGCGCACGCGGCCGCGCTGACGTCGTCGCTGCGCCTCGGTTCCGGGGGCGTGCTCGCCCCGAACCACGCGCCGATCATGCTGGCGGAGCAGTTCGGCACGCTGGCCGCGCTGCACTCCGGCCGGATCGACGTGGGCATCGGCCGCGGCCCGGGCACGTTCGACGAGCCGACGGCGCGGGCCCTGCGGCGCGGAGCCGGGCCGGCAACGGACGACGAGTACCGGGACGACGTTTCGGCGACTCTGCGTTTCCTGGTGGACGAGGTTGCGCTCGGCCCGCTCCCGGAGCCGTGGCTGCTTGCGTCGAGTACGGCCGGTGCGGCGCTGGCCGCGGAACTCGGACTGCCGATCGCCTTCGCCCATCACATCCGACCGGACAACACCCTCGCCGCACTCGATCACTACCGGGCGCATTTCTCCCCGTCCCGCTGGTGCGAGCGCCCCCGGGTGCTGATCTGCGTGGAAACGGTGTGCGCCGAGACGCAGCAGGAGGCGGCCCGGCTGGCGGGCCCGATGGATGTCGTCAAGGCCGGTCTCCTCAAGGGACGGGGCGACATCCCCTTCCCCACCCCCGAAGGGGCGGCCGCCCACTCGTTCACCGCGGAGGAAGAGCGGGCACTGTCCGGCTTCCGCGCCCAACAGGCCCACGGCGCACCCGACATCGTCGCGAAGCAGCTGGCGGACCTGGTGGAGGTGACCCGCGCGGACGAACTCATGCTGGTGACGCCCGTCTACGCGTTGGCCGCACGCCTGCGGTCGTACGAGCTCGTCAAGGAGCATGTCGCTCCGACCGTGTGAGCCGGGAAGAGCGCCGCCGAACGGTCGTCAACGAGCCGTGTCCTGGAAGATCCGGTCCAGGTGGTGGTGCAGGACTTCGGCGGCAGCCCCTGGACTGCGCTGGCCGACGAGGACGCTGGTGCCGAGCCCCGCGGACATGGCGAGCAGGCTGACCGCCTCCATCCGCGCGTCCACGCCGGGGCGCAGGAGACCCGCCTCCCCGGCCTGCCGGAGGAGCGTGGTCAGGGCCTCCTCTGCGGCATCGGGGTCCTTGATGAAGGGCTGGGCGGCGAGCGCCTCGTCGGTCACGGCCAGAACGGCGTACGAGGTGAAGAGGAGGTGGAACGCGCGGCTCTCCTCGTCGGCCGGCAACGCCGCCATCAGCAGCGCCTCCGCCATCGCCCGCGGGCCCGGACCGTCACCCGCCGCGGCGACCCGGGCGGCGACCCGCTCCCCGAACCTCTCCACCAGCTGCTGCAGGCCGAAGAGCAGCAGCTTCTCCTTGGTCTCGAAGTAGTACTGGACCAGCCGCAGCGACACGTCGGCCTCGGCGGCCACATCGCGCATCCCCACGGCGTGCAGCCCGCGTCGCCCGGCCACCCGGATGAGCGCCTGGGCGATCTCGGTGCGTCGTTGTGCGTGGTCCACACGCTTCGGCATGGCCTCTGCCTCGCCCTCGTCCAGCTGGGCAGCCCGCCGGCCGGGCCACGTCCTCCCCACCATGGTACAGCCGTACCAAATAAATGGTACGGTCGTATCACGAACAGGGGATCGCTTTGGAGGTGGCCATCCGTGCCCGAGACCACGACCCGTGACCGTGCCCGTCCCGATGTCGGGCACTACGTCAACGACGGCCTGCGCGACCGCTACTTCGCTGCGTGCGACGCCCTGTACGCCATGGGCGCGCAGGCGGTCGCGGAGACAGACGTGGAGACCAGCTTCGGTACGACGCACGTCTACCGGTATGGCCCTGGCGACCCGGCGGGCGAGTCCCGCGTCCCGGTCGTCCTCGTGCACGGCGCCGGCAGCTGCTCCGCGATGTGGTACCCGAACACCCCGGCGCTCAGCGCCGAACGGCCCGTCTACGCGATCGACACCCCCGGAGACCCGGGCCGCAGCGTGCAGCGAGAGGCCATTCACCAGCCAGAACGAGCCGCGCAGTGGCTCGACGAGACGCTCGCCGAACTCGGCCTGGACCGCGTCCACCTCGTCGGTTCCTCGTACGGCGGATGGCTCGCCCTGAACCAGGCGCACCGCAGGCCCGAGCGCCTCGCCTCGGTCACCCTGCTCGACCCCGGCGGTCTGGAGAAGGTCGGACTGCGCTTCTTCGTCTGGATCTTCGTGAGCCTGTTCGCCACCTTCGCGCCCAAGGCTCTGCGCCCGCGACTTGCGCGCTGGCTCGAGCAGCCGGTCCTGATCGTGCCGGAACTGCGCTCGATGGTCAGGCTGGGCGTCCGCGCCTATCGCATACGGCGCCCGGCTCCACTGCCTCTGTCCGACGCCGAGCTGTCCGCCGTACGCATCCCGCTCCATCTGGTGCTCGGCAAGCGCAGCCTGCTGGTGCACCCGCGGCGGCAGGTGGAGCGGGTGCCGCGTCTGGTGCCGGGCGCTCGGGCCGAGATCGTCTCAAGCACCGGTCACGGACCGCAGATCGACCATGCGGACAAGGTCAACCGCCTGATGCTGGACTTCATGGACGACGTCGGCTGACGTCTCCCCTTCAGGCCGCCTCGATGACGTCGCTCTGGATCGCCGCCGCCCACTCGACCACCAACAGCTCGTACTCCGCGCGCTCCTGGGCCGACAGAGAACCGCCCGCGCGCATCCACAGCGCACGGATCTGCTCGTTGACCTCGGCGGCGGAACGCACGGAACCAGGGGTTGAGGTATGGGGGGACATGCGCACAAGCCTAGGGGCAAGCACTGACAGTGCGCTACCGGACGGCTACCCATGCCGTATGTCATTGGTCACGGATTTTCGCGGGGTCGCTCGGAGTGGCAACTTCCGTATCGCGGCGGAGCGTTGAGGTCCGCAGTCCCGCCGGAGCGCCGGGCCCTGGTCAGCCCGCCGACTCTGCCGCGTGCGGGCTCAGTGCGCCCGTCGTGACCAGGGCGATGATGACGATGCCGAGCGCGATGCGGTACCAGACGAAGGGCATGAAGCTCTTCGTCGAGATGAACTTCATGAACCAGGCGATGACGGCATACCCGGTCGCGAAGGCGATCACCGTCGCGAACAGCGTCGGTCCCCAGGAGACATGGTCGCTCTCCAGCGCGTCCTTCGTCTCGAACAGGCCCGACGCCAGCACCGCAGGGATCGCGAGGAGGAAGGAGTAGCGGGCCGCGGCCTCGCGCTTGTAGCCCATGAACAGGCCGCCGCTGATGGTGGCACCGGAGCGGGAGACGCCCGGGATGAGGGCTGCCGACTGGCACAGGCCGAAGATCAGGCCGTCCTTCACGCCCAGGTTCTCGAGCGTCTTGCGCTGCTTGGGTGCCCGGTGTCGGCCGCCGGTCTCGTCGCGCGCCGCGAGCCGGTCGGCGATGCCGATGACCACACCGATGACGATCAGCATCGTCGCGGTGATCCGCAGATCGCGGAACGGCCCCTCGATCTGGTCCTTGAACAGCAGGCCGAGCACGCCGATCGGGATCGAGCCGACGATCACCAGCCAGCCCATCTGCGCATCGTGGTTGTCGCGCATCTCCCTGTTCACCAGCGAGCGCGCCCAGGCCGAGATGATCCGCCCGATGTCCCTGCGGAAGTAGATCAGTACGGCGGCCTCCGTGCCGATCTGCGTGATCGCCGTGAAGGCCGCGCCAGGGTCCTTCCAGCCCGAGAAGGCGGCGGTCAGCCGCAGATGCGCGCTGGAGGAGACGGGGAGGAACTCGGTCAGCCCCTGGACGAGTCCGAGGATGAGGGATTCAAGCCAAGACATGGATGTACGGCGTCCAAGTGCTGATCGTGGCAGGCGCGACGGGACGTCACGCCGGCGGGCGTCGTGATCACGGGTGTGCAGGGCAGCCTAACCTCCGGGGCCGACAGGCCCGGCACAGGGGTTTCGGGGGCAGCCGACGGCCTTGGGTTTCGGGTGGTTGACCAGGTGCGGGGGCGGAGCTTACGTTTCTGGGAGGAGAAAGCGCTTGCTGACGCTGCTCCTCCTCGTAGCTCGTCGTTCCCGGAGGAGTGCTGATCAGGTCCATGTCCACGTCCGAGACCCACGCCGGGACGTCCCAGGCCCCCTCTGCCCCGCTGGCCGGCCGGCGCATCAGGGCCGTCGTCATCGGCACCGGCGCCATCGGGCGGGGCTCGCACCTGCCCGCGCTGGCCAGGCTCGCCGAGGAGGGCGAGACGGAGGTCGTCGCCGCCGTCGACATCGATGCCACCGCCGTCGAGGAGTTCTGCCGCTCGACCGGGATCCCGCACGCCTACACCGACCTGGAGCAGATGCTGCGCGAGCAGCGTCCCGACCTGGTGAGCATCTGCACCCCGCCGACGCTGCACCGCGAGCAGACGATCGCCGCCCTGCGGGCCGGGGCGTGGGTGTGGTGCGAGAAGCCGCCGGTGCCGACCCTCGCCGACTACGACGCGGTGGAGGCCGAGGAGGGCAAGGACGGCGGCCCCTACGCGTCGATCGTCTTCCAGCACCGCTTCGGCTCGGGCTCGCGGCACGTACGGCGGCTGCTCGCCGAGCAGGCCATGGGCCGACCGCTCGTCGCGCACTGCCAGACCACCTGGTACCGCGACACGGCCTACTACGCCGTGCCCTGGCGCGGCCGCTGGGCGACGGAGGGCGGCGGCCCCGCCATGGGCCACGGCATCCACCAGATGGACCTCCTGCTGGACCTGCTCGGCCCGTGGCGCGAGGTGCGCGCCATGGCCGGGCGCCTGGTGCACGACGTGGAGACCGAGGACGTCTCGACCGCCCTGATCCGCTTCGAGAGCGGCGCGATGGCAACGGTCGTCAACAGCGTCCTGAGCCCCGACGAGGTCAGCCGCATCCGCATCGACTGTGAGCGTGCCACGGTCGAGCTCACCCACCTCTACGGCCACTCCAACGCGAACTGGCGCATCACCCCGGCCCCCGAAGTGTCCGGCGACGAGGCCGCCGCCTGGCAGGACTTCGGCGCGGACGTGCCCAGCTCGCACCTGGAGCAGCTGCGGGAACTCGTCGCGAGCATGCGCGCGGGGGAGCGCCCGCGCAGCAGCGGCGCGGACGGGCGCACCAGCCTGGAGCTGATCGCCGCGATCTACAAGGCGGCGTTCACGGACACCACCGTCAAGGCCGGCGAGATCGGTCCCGGGGACCCCTTCCACACGGCGATGCACGGCGGAGCGCCCGGCTGGGCACCCGTCGCTCCCGTGGCGGCCGAGGAGGTGTCCGCGTGACCGGGCTGCGTGTCGTGCACGCCCACGGCGAGCGCATCACGATCGCCGAACGGGCGGGCGGCGTCGAGCTGTTGAGCTATGTGTACGCCCCGGAAGCGGCCTGGGAGTCCCCGAAGCCGTACATCCACCCACTGCGCACCCTGGCGGGCGAGGTCGTCACCGACTACCGGCCGAGCGACCACCGCTGGCACAAGGGCCTGCAGCTGACGGCCTCGCACCTGTCGGGCGCCAACCTCTGGGGCGGCAACTCCTACGTCCACGGCGAGGGCTACCTCGAACTGCCCGAGCGCGTCGGCTCGATGGCGCACGTCGCCTTCGACGAGGTGGCGGTTCACGACGACCGCGCAGTGATCGCGGAACGGCTGACCTGGCACCCGTACAGCGGGGAGCTGTGGGCCGACGAGGAGCGTCGTATCGAGGTCCACGACGTCGACGCGGAGTCCGGCTCCTGGGCGCTGACCTGGACCAGCGCCGTCACCAACCGCCGCGACGAGCCGCTCCGCTTCGGCAGCCCGACCACCGCAGGGCGTGAACTGGCGGGTTACACCGGCCTGTTCTGGCGCGGCCCGCGCGCCTTCCGCGACGGCCGGATCATCGGCCCCGACGCCGAGGGCCCCGGCCTGATGGGCGAGCAGTCGCCCTGGCTCGCCTTCTGTGGCGAACACGACGGCAGCGACGGCCACGCGACCCTCGTCTTCGCCCACGCCCCCGAGAACGATCACATGGGCGAGCGAGGCACTCACCCCGCCCACTGGTTCGTACGCAACGAGCCGTTTGCCGCCGTCGCCCCGTCCTGGGCCTTCTACGACGAACTGGAACTCGCCCCCGGCGACACCCTCACCCGCCGCTACCGGATCGTCGTGGCCGACGGATCGTGGGAGCGGGAGGACATCACCAAGTACCTGGAGGCGCATTCGTGGTGAGCACAGGGGAGTTCACGGGACTGCCGGGCGGAGTCGCCGTCTCGCACCTGTCCGTCTACGACTGGCCGGCCGTCGACGGCGTCTGCGGCGGAACTCCCCATATGCACCTGACCTGTTCGGAGGCGTACGTCGTCACCGGCGGCCGGGGTGCCGTGCAGACCCTCATGACGTCCGGGTACGAGGTCACGCCCCTCGTACCCGGCACGGTCGCCTGGTTCACGCCGGGCACCATCCACCGCCTGGTCAACGAGGACGACCTGCGCATCACGGTGCTGATGCAGAACAGCGGCCTGCCTGAGGCGGGCGACGCGGTGCTGACGCTGCCGCCGCGGTACCTGAGCGACGCGGAGACGTACGCCGCCGCGACCAGGATTCCGACGGATGTGCCGGAGGAGGAGCAGGAGCGGTTCGCCCGCACCCGCCGGGACCTCGCCCTGGAGGGCTACCGGGCCCTGCGCGAGGCGGACGGCCCGGAGGCGCTGGCCGCTTTCCACCGCGCCGCCGCGGCACTGGTACGCCCCCGGCTCGCGGAGTGGCGCGAGCGCTGGCGGCGGGGCGCGGAGGCGGCCGCCGCAGCCACGGGAGAGCAGCTCGACCGCTTGGAAAAGGGCGACGCCGGCCATCTCGCGGAGGCCGTCGTCAGGGCCGAACTTCCTTCGGCGTACGGGAAGTTCGGGATGTGCGGACGGCTGGACGTGTACCGCCCCGACTAGGCTGTGTCGCCGTTGCGTCTCACGGCGCTGCAAAAGGTGTGGGTGATGCGGCGCGGAGCGCTGTGCTCTGCAGTCCCGTGATGCGCTGGATCACGAACATCGCGAGGACGGCCGCAGCCAGGTTGAGCGCCTCCGTCACCAGCAGGAGCGGCATCGAGGTCCCGTCCCCGAGTTGGGATGCCATGGCGATCACGGTGTGCCCCGCCCATGCCACCCACCAGACGTTCACCAGGACCTCGTCGCGGCCTTTGTCCGTCGTTCCGAGGCTGCTCGCACGGAGTACGTCGAGTACGAGTCCGCGCGGAACCCACAGGTTGACCACCGGTATCAGCCAGGCCACGACGGCCCACACGCCGGGTTCCGAGGCGGCCCCCGGAGAAAGGACCCGTGCGTTTCGCCGGCAGCGGCTGAACCACACCAGGAAGAGCACGGCCGCCGCGGTCATGAGGTACACGAACACCATCGATCTGAAGCCCGACTTGTTCAGCGACGCGTTCGTGGGGTGCAGATCATGAGCTCTGAGGGCCAGTGCCCGGAAGACGTCCGCGACGGCTGCCGCGGCTATCGCGGCCTGCGCGAAGCGGGCGAGGAGCCATGGTGCGTTCGTGACAGGGCTGCTCGTTGTGCCGACTGGGCTGTTCACAGGGGGAGACCTACTTCTCGCGGGCAGCCCGCACTGTGGCGGCGCAGCGGAGGGAATGGGCGCCTCGGATCATAGATCGGCGCCGGCTCTCGAAGGCCGGGTTTGCCGCAAGGTCAGCAGGCGCCGGGCCGAAGGGCGCCTGACGATCTTGGTTTCTCCGGGTCAGGCCGCCGTCGGCCCCGTCACCGTCCACCCCTCGGCCTGCGGGTGGGCGGTCAGGTCCTCGTGGTGCACCGGCTCGCCGCAGGCCCGGCAGGTGACGACCGGGACCAGCTCGTTGCCGCAGATGTGCTCGACGACCATGGGGAGGTCGACCCCGTTGCGGACGTGGCGGTCGCCCCACTCCTTGAGGGTCATCAGGACCGGTTCCAGCTCCGTCCCCGCCTGCGTGGGCCGGTACTCGAAGCGCTGCGGCCGCTCGCTGTAGACGCGCTTCGTCAGGATTCCGGCGTCCACGAGGCGGCGCAGCCGGGTGGCCAGGACGTCGCGCGGGGCGCCGATGTTGCGGACCAGCTGGTCGAAGCGCCCGTTGCCCAGGCACACCTCCCGCAGGACGAGCAGGGAGTACTTCTCGCCCACCAGCGCCAGGGCGTCGGCGATGGAGCAGGGGCGCGGGTCTTTGGTGGCGGCCATGGCGCCCAGTCTAGGGGAGGGTTTGTTTTTCCAACCTTCAGGACTATGGTGAGTTTGGATTTCCTACTCACCGGTAGTTCCCGTCAATTCGCCGTGGAGGCACGCTCATGCGTGACGCAGTCATCGTCGAAGCCGTACGCACCCCGATCGGCAAGGGCAAGCCGGGCGGCTCCCTCGCGCATGTCCACCCCGTCGAGCTCCTCGCCCACACCTTGCGCACCCTCGTCGACCGCTCCGGCGTCGACCCGGCACTGATCGACGACGTCATCGGCGGCACCGTCGACCAGGTCGGCGAGCAGGCCATGAACACCACCCGCTACGCCGTCCTGTCGGCGGGCTTCCCGGAGACCGTCCCGGCGACCACCGTGGACCGCCAGTGCGGCTCCTCCCAGCAGGCCGTGCACTTCGCCGCGCAGGGCGTCATCTCGGGCGCCTACGACCTCGTCGTCGCCTGTGGCGTCGAGTCGATGAGCCGGGTGCCGATGTGGTCGAACGTGCCGCCCGGCAAGGACCCCTTCGGCCCCGGCGTCGCCGAGCGCTACCCGGAGGGCCTGGTCCCCCAGGGCATCAGCGCCGAACTGATCGCCGCCAAGTGGTCGATCACCCGCGACCAGATGGACGCCTTCGCGGTCTCCTCGCACCACAAGGCCGCCGAGGCCTGGAGCCAGGCGCTCTTCGACGCCGAGGTCGCACCCCTGGAGGGCGTCACGCGAGACGAGTGCGTACGGCCGGGCAGCACCCCGGAGATCCTCGCCGGCCTCCGGCCCGCCTACCACGACCCGGCCTTCGCCGAGCGCTTCCCGCAGATCGAGTGGAACGTCACCGCGGGCAACGCCAGCCCCATCAACGACGGCGCCTCCGCCGTGCTGATCACCTCCAGCGAGACCGCGGCCCGCATCGGCCTGCGCCCGCTCGCCCGGCTGCACAGCTTCGCCGTCACCGGCTCCGACCCGCTGCTGATGCTCACGGGCGTCATACCGGCGACCGAGAAGGTGCTGCGCAGGGCCGGACTGACCCTCGACGACATCGACCTGTTCGAGGTCAACGAGGCGTTCTCGAGCGTCGTCCTGGCCTGGCAGCAGGAGACCGGCGCCGACCTCGCCAAGGTCAACGTGCACGGCGGTGCGATCGCGATCGGCCACCCGCTCGGGGCCAGCGGCACCCGTCTGACGACCACCCTCGTGCACGCCATGCGCGCGCGTGGCGCACGCTACGCCCTGCAGACCATGTGCGAGGCGGGCGGACTGGCCAACGCGATGATCCTGGAAGGCGTGTAGCCGGCCCTCAGCGTCCGCGCAGCTGGTGCCGCTTGCGCCAGGCCACCACTGCGGCCACCAGAGCCGGTACGGCGATACAGGCCATGGCGATCAGGAAGGCGGGGGACGTCGGCGTGGAGGCGCGGGCGCCGGCGACGGCGTATGCGGCGGTGTTCGGCACCGAGCCGAGCGCCGTCGCGAGCACGAACGGCAGCCAGCCCATGCGGGAGACGGCGGCGCAGTAGTTCGCAGCCCAGAACGGCACCCCCGGGAACAGCCGGGCGGCCATCATCGAACGGAACCCGTGCCGGCTGAGCTGCCCGTCCGCCGCCTTCAGCAGCCGGCCCCGCAGCAGCGGGCGCAGCGCGTCCTGCCCGAGCACCCGGCCCAGTCCGAAGGCGACCCCGGCGCCGAGCACCGTGCCCGCCAGGGCCGTCCCGGTACCCAGTTGGGAGCCGAAGAGCGCGCCCGCCCCGAGGTTCAGCAGCGGCCGCGGCACGAACGCCACGGTGCACAGGCCGTAGGCCGCCGCGAACACCATGGCCGCCGCGGCCCCGCCGAGCTGCGGAGGCCAGCCGTGCGCCAGCATGCGCTGCGGCTGGAAGAGCAGCACGGCACCGGCGGCGGCCGCGAGCAGGACGACGAGCAGGGACAGCCGCGACCACGGCGAGAGCAGCACGCGCGTGCAGCGCGCGCCGAGGCTCTGCGGTGGTACGGGTACGGCGACGGCGAGCTCCGTGGCGGCGGCCCGGGGAGGGGCCGTGGCGGTGCCCCCAGAGCGGGTGGTGGCATCGAGCATCCGGTGACACTAACCGACAAATGTGTGTGATCGCCGTATGGTTCGTCCCATGAGCGTCACAGGTGAGGTCACCACGCATGTGCCGTTCAGCACACTCGCCGACACCGTGCTGGAGCGGCTCACCGCCACGTACGCGGCCGCGGCCGACCCGGAGCGCGCCGAGTCCATGCGCGCGTACATGAAGGACGTGGCCCCCTTCCTGGGTCTCACCACGCCCGCGCGCCGGGCCCTGTCCCGCACCGTCGTCGCAGCTCTGCCGCGCCCCGACGAGGGAGACTGCACGGCGATCGCCCTGCGCTGCTGGCAGTTGCCCGAGCGGGAGTACCACTACTTCGCCGTCGACTATCTGCGCCGCCACGCGCGCGTGTGCACCTCCGGCTTCCTGCCGGTGGCCCGGCACCTCGTCGCCACCGTGCCCTGGTGGGACACCGTCGACGCGCTCGCCGCCCACGTGGTGGGTGCGCTGGTCGCGGCCGACCCCCGGCTCACCGCGGACATGGACGCCTGGATCGCCGACGACGACCTGTGGGTCGCCCGCACCGCCCTGCTCCACCAGCTGCGCTACAAGGAACGCACCGACGCCGAGCGGCTCTTCACCTACTGCCTGCGCCAGTCCGGACACCCCGACTTCTTCATCCGCAAGGCCATCGGCTGGTGCCTGCGCGAGTACGCCAAGACCGACCCGGAGGCCGTACGGGCCTTCCTGGCCCGGGAGCGCGGGCGGTTCGCACCGCTGTCGGTCCGGGAGGCCTTGCGGAACATCGGGGCCTAGCCGGGTTTACAGCAGGGCGAGCTGCCAGACGAGGAGCAGCGTGGACAGGACGGCGGTGACGATGGCGCCGCCGAGCGTGGCACCCGGTCCGCCGTAGGGATCCATCGGACTGTAGGGGCTTTCCGGGGAGACGAGAACGGTCATCGAGGAGCCGATCTCGACGGGGCGCCCGAAGCTCGCGTTGGCGATCCCCGCCTCGTAGCGCTTGCCGTGGATGTAGTAGCGCACGACCGGGGTGAGGAAGTACGCGCCCGGCCTGCCGCTCCGGGTGGCCCTGTTGTCGACGACCTCGGCCTGCATCTCGAGCGCCGCGGGTCGAATCTGACGCAGCGTCAGGCCCTGTCGCAGCTCGCGCACCATCGTCACGAGCGACGCCACGAGCAGCCCTGCTGTCACCACCAACCACACCATGGACGCATCTATAGCGCACCGCGGAAAACCATTCGACGCCGGGCAGGGCATCGGCAATGATCGGCGTCATGTTCCGGTACGCCTTCCACCTCGCAGCATCCGCAGTCGCGGATGCCCCGAAGGCTGCCGTTCCCACTCTCGTCGCCGCAGTCGACGGCGCCCGAAGCTGACCCTCTCCGGATCGTCCGGCGGACCCCGCAGGGGGAGGGTCGGCGAGTCCTCGGGGTCCCCATCTCTCTTGATCCTTCCTACGAAGAGGCTTCGAGGTATCGCCATGCCCAAGACGGCATACGTGCGCACCAAACCGCATCTGAACATCGGCACCATGGGCCACGTCGACCACGGCAAGACCACCCTGACCGCCGCCATCACCAAGGTGCTGGCCGAGCGCGGCACCGGAACCTTCGTGCCGTTCGACCGCATCGACCGCGCCCCGGAGGAGGCCGCCCGCGGCATCACCATCAACATCGCGCACGTCGAGTACGAGACCGACACCCGCCACTACGCGCACGTGGACATGCCGGGCCACGCCGACTACGTCAAGAACATGGTCACCGGCGCCGCGCAGCTCGACGGGGCGATCCTCGTCGTCTCCGCGCTCGACGGAATCATGCCGCAGACCGCCGAACACGTCCTGCTCGCCCGCCAGGTGGGCGTGAACCACATCGTCGTGGCCATCAACAAGGCCGACGCGGGCGACGAGGAGCTCACCGACCTGGTGGAGCTGGAGGTCCGCGAGCTGCTCACCGCGCAGGGCTACGGCGGCGACGCCGTGCCCGTCGTGCGGGTCTCCGGGCTGAAGGCCCTGGAGGGCGACCCGCGCTGGACGGCGTCCATCGAGGCGCTGCTCGACGCCGTGGACACGTATGTGCCCATGCCCGAGCGGTACTTGGACGCGCCGTTCCTGATGCCCGTGGAGAACGTGCTGACCATCACCGGCCGTGGGACGGTGGTGACGGGCGCGGTCGAGCGGGGCGTCGTCCGGGTGGGCGACCGCGTCGAAGTGCTCGGCGCCGGTGTCGAGACCGTCGTCACCGGCCTGGAGACCTTCGGCAAGCCCATGGAGGAGGCACAGGCCGGCGACAACGTGGCGCTGTTGCTGCGCGGGGTCCCGCGGGACGCGGTCCGGCGCGGACACGTCGTGGCGGCGCCCGGCAGCGTGGCGCCGAGCCGCCGCTTCTCCGCGCGCGTGTACGTCCTGTCGACACGCGAGGGCGGACGGACGACTGCGGTGTCGACCGGCTACCGGCCGCAGTTCTACATCCGCACCGCGGACGTGGTCGGCGACGTCGACCTCGGCGAGACGGCCCTCGCCCGGCCCGGCGACACCGTGACCATGACGGTCGAACTCGGCCGTGACGTGCCCCTGGAGCCGGGTCTCGGCTTCGCGATCCGCGAGGGCGGCCGCACGGTCGGCGCGGGCACGGTGACGTCGGTCGGCTGAGCCTGCGCGGCGCCCGCCCCCTCGGGGGCGGGCGCCGCACATCCGGCTGTCCGGCGATTGTCAGTGCCGTGCGCAAGACTTGATCGCACACGCAGTCGTGGGTCGCGGAGAAACGGGGGAGACCATGGCGGGCAGGGCTTTGGTGCTCGGCGGCGGGGGCGTCGGCGGGATCGGATGGCTGGCCGGGATGGTGTACGGGCTGTCCGAGGCGGGCGTCGATCTCGGGGACGCCGATGCGGTGTTCGGCACGTCCGCGGGTTCGGCGGTGGCGGCCCAGCTTCTGGCATTGCGCGCACCTCAGGAGCTGTACGAGCGTCAACTGGCCGAACCCGAGGGAGAGATCCCCGCCCGCCTGGGCGCCGGCGTGATCGCCCGCTTCGTCTGGGGCGCGCTCACCTCACGCACACCCGAGGCGTACGGCCGCAAAATGGGCCGGATGGCGCTGCGCGCGCGGACACCCTCCGAAGCGGCCCGCCGGGCAGCCATCGAGAGCCGCCTGGTGTCGCCGAGGTGGCCGGACGGCCCCCTGCGGATCACCGCTGTCGACATTGCCACCGGGACGCTCCGGGTCTTCGACAAGGACAGCGGCGTGCCCTTGACGGATGCCGTCGCCGCGAGCTGCGCGGTGCCGGGCGTGTGGCCGACCTGGCCCATCGAGGGTCGCCGCTGGACGGACGGCGGCGTGTACTCACCGGCCAACGCCCACCTGGCGAGCGGATACGAACGCGTCGTCGTCCTGGCCCCCATAGCCTCGGGCGGCGGCCCCCAGGCCTCGGCGGCCGACCAGGGCAGACGGCTCACCGAGCAGGGGGCCCGGGTCGCGGTCGTGACACCCTCGGCGGCCGCGAAGGACGCGATCGGGCGCAACGCATTGGACCCTGCGGTCCGGGCGGCCTCGGCACGGGCGGGACGCGAACAGGCGAAGGGGCACGCGAGACAGGTGGCGCGGGTCTGGGGCGGCTGAAGCAACGGCCCCGGACGGCACGCCCGCGCCTCCTGCTCCCGGCACAATGGACGCGTGGACGAGCCGATACCCGTGACCCGAGACGTCGATCACGGCACCGCCAAGCTGATGCCCGACGTCGACCGGAAGCGGGCCTGGCTGCTGACGGTCGACGGGGCGCCGCAGTCGTACGTGGACCTGGACGAGCCGACGCACCTGGAGTTCGAGTACGCACGACGGCTCGGGCACGTCCTGGACACCGTCGCGGAAACGGGCAGTCCGCTGGACGTGCTGCACCTCGGCGGGGGCGCGCTCACCCTGCCCCGGTACCTGGCCGCGACCCGGCCCGGCTCGCGACAGGACGTCGTCGAGGCGGACCGTGCACTGCTGGAACTGGTCCTGGAGCACCTGCCGCTCCCGGACGGCTCGGCCGTCGCCCTGCACACCGCCGACGCCCGGACCTGGCTGGAGGCGGCCCCCTCGGACTCGGCGGACGTGCTCGTCGCCGATGTCTTCGGCGGATCGCGCGTCCCGGCACACCTCACCTCCGTCGCCTACGCCCGCGAGGCCGCTCGGGTCCTGCGCGACCGGGGCGTCTACCTGGCCAACCTCGCCGACGCCGCGCCCTTCGCCTTCCTCCGCTCGCAACTCGCCACCTTCGCCACGGAGTTCGAGGAGCTGGTGCTGATCGCCGAACCGGCCGTCCTGCGCGGGCGACGCTTCGGCAACGCCGTGCTCGTCGCCGCACACCACCCCGTCGACACGGCCGCCCTGGCCCGGCTCATGGCAGCCGACGCCTTTCCGGCACGGGTCGAGTACGGGACCGGAGTCCGCGACTTCATCGCGGGCGCGCGCCCGGTGCGCGACGAGGACGCCGTGCCCTCACCCGAGCCCCCCGACGGGGCGTTCGGCATCGGCTGAACCCTCCAGCGGCACTCGGCGGACCCGTCACCAGGGGCCTGGTGCTCCGCCGCGGGTTGCGCACGTCCGGCACGCGTACCACCGCTGCCGAAACGGCCCTCTGGCCAGCGAAGACTACTCGTGGGTAACATGCTCGTCATGAGCGCAGACCAGATGTCGATCGGCGAGATGCTCGCCGCGACGGTGCCGATGGCCCGGACCATGAACCTCCAGTTCCTGGAGACCACGCCGGAGAAGGCCGTGGTGTCCCTGCCGGACCAGGGCGAGTACCACAACCACGTCGGCGGGCCGCACGCCGGCGCGATGTTCACCCTCGGCGAGACCGCCAGCGGGACGATCGTGCTGGCCGCCTTCGGGGAGCAGCTGGCGCGGGCCGTGCCGCTCGCCGTGCGCGCCGAGATCGCATACAAGAAGCTGGCGATGGGAGCCGTCACCGCTACCGCGACCCTCGGCCGCCCGGCGGCCGATGTCGTCGCGGAGCTGGATGCCGGGGGGCGGCCCGAGTTCCCGGTGTCGATCGAGATCCGGCGCGCCGACGGCGCTGTCACCGGTGAGATGACCGTTGTGTGGACGCTGCGTCCCAACGGCTGAGCAGCGGTTGCAGACTGGGCCCGGGGGTGTGTCGCCCCCGGGCCCAGTCTGCGTTCGGTCCGGGGGTCGCGGCCAAGCTGCTGATGTCACAGCCCCCGGGACAGCGCAGGATCAGGCCGCCAGCCGGCGGCGTCCGGTGTCATTGCCTTCCTCCAGTCCGGCGACGAACTCCTTGAGCCAGGCGGTGAATTCGGGGCCGAGGTCGTCGCGGTCGCAGGCGAGGCGGACCACGGTGCGCAGGTAGTCGCCCTTGTCGCCGGTGTCGTAGCGCAGGCCGTCGAAGACGACGCCGTGCACCGTGCCGCCCGCGGCCAGTTCCCGCAGGGCGTCGGTGAGCTGGATCTCGCCACCGCGGCCGGGCGGAGTGCGCTCCAGGGTGTCGAAGACGGCCGGGTCGAGGACGTAGCGGCCGATGACCGCGTAGCTGCTGGGTGCGTCCTGGCGGGACGGCTTCTCGACCAGGCCGGTGACGCGGACCACGCCGTCCTCGCCCGTCGCCTCGACGGCGGCGCAGCCGTAGAGGTGGATCTGCTCCGGCGGGACCTCCATGAGGGCGATGACGCTGCCCGTGTGCCGGTCTCGCACGTCGAGCATGCGGCTGAGGAGGGTTTCGCGGGGGTCGATCAGGTCGTCGCCCAGCAGGACGGCGAAGGGACGGTCGCCGACGTGGCGGCGGGCGCACAGGACGGCGTGGCCGAGGCCGAGCGGCTCGCCCTGGCGGATGTGGTGGATGTTGGCCAGGCGGGCGGGATCGCGCACGGCGTCCAGACGTATCGCGTCGCCCTTGGTGGCGAGCGCCTGTTCCAGCTCGAAGGCGTTGTCGAAGTGGTCCTCGATGGCGCGCTTGTGTCGTCCGGTGACCATGAGGACGTCGTCGAGCCCGGCCGCGGCGGCCTCCTCGACGACGTACTGGATGGCCGGCTTGTCGACGACCGGCAGCATCTCCTTGGGGGTCGCCTTGGTCGCGGGCAGGAAACGGGTGCCGAGGCCGGCGGCGGGGATCACGGCCTTGGTGACCGCACGGGGGGAAGTGGCGTGGGGGTCGATCATGCGGCTCATGCTGGCGCACGCGGATGAGAGTCCGCAGAGAGAAACGTGGGATCCCGCTGTGGGTCCGCCCGGCGGTGGAGGTTTCGTGTACCAAGCGTCCGGAGGTGCACACAACTCCTCGGCCGCCCTACGGTTGTTTCGAATGCGGGTGCGGATACCGCCGGTAACTTATTTGAAGTTGCCGCGTTTTGAACTTTCGTCACTCGAACTCCTTGTTTCCTATGCGCTAATTGTGCGAAAGTGAGCGGCCCTGTAGCGGTCCCAGAACCTGACCCGACATAGGTATGCACCAAAGAGGCGCCTGCTTTCCGATGGACGCGAAATCCGCCTACCGTCCTGCGGCTTGGAAGGAAATGGTTCAGTGCAATCCCCCTACCCCCCACGACCGCCGTACCCGCCGCGTCCCGGATCGGGGCCCGCCGAGTCCGACCGCAACCTCGTCGCGCAGCTGGGTCCGGACACCTCGGGTGCCCGTGCGGGCGCGTTGTTGCTGGCCCGGCACTGGCGCGCGACGTACGACTACGCAGTCATCTGCCTTGCTTCCGGGGAGAGTCCGGCATCCATGGCCGCGGCCGCCGCGTTCCACCGGGTGCTGGGCCGCCCGGGCGGCGGCGCCCTGCGACCGCAACTCCTCATGGCCGTACGGGACACCGTCAAGGAGTGGGCCGCGGACGACGGTATTTCCGTTCTCCTGCCGGAACTCCGCAAACCGACCGGCGGGCGCGGACTGCGTGCCGCACGGTCCGCGACGCCCGAAAGGCGGCAAATCGCCGAGCGGGCATTCCAGGCCCTTCCGGGAGCCTCGCAATGCCTGCTGTGGCACTCGGAGGTCGAAGCCGAACCCATAACCGTACCGGCCGGTCTGTTGGGGGTGGATGCGCCCACCGCGTCGGCCGCACTGGAGCGGGCGCGCGAGCAATTCCGGGTGGGCTGTGTGCGCGCCCATCGGGAACTCGCACCCGGCAAGGAATGCCGCTTCTACAACCGCCTCCTCGACGTCCCGATACGCCGCGGCGGTGCCCTGCTCCCGGATGTCCAGCAGCATCTGACGGGGTGCCGGTACTGCCGGCACGCCGCCGAACAGCTCAGTCATTTCGAGGGCGGCCTGGAGGTGCTGCTCGCGGAGACCGTGCTCGGCTGGGGCGCCCGGCGCTATCTCGACTCCCGCCCCCGCCGCGGCGGAGACCAGGCGTTCACGCCCGGGCGCGGCAGCGCACGACCCGGCGGCGGGCGCCACCGGCCCGACTCGCCGCGCAAGCACACGAAGGCCGTCGTCGTGGGTGTCGGTCTGACGACGCTCGCCCTGCTCGCCACGGTTCTCGTCAGCAAGGGCTGGTCCGACGACAACGCTGTCCGCGACTCCGGCGCCACCTGGGGAGCCCCCACCAGCAGCACTCTGCACCCCTCGCCCCCAGCGGGCGACACCTCGTCGGCCCGCTCCCCCTCGCCCGCCTCCGCGGGCCGGCCTGTCGAGGTCGGACGCGGCAGGCTCCGCAACCCCAAGGCCGGACTCTGCCTCGACGTCCAGGGTGGCAGGCCCAGGTCCGGTGCCGCGGCCGTACTGGCGGCCTGCTCCGCCGCCGGGTCGCAGCAGTGGTCGTACCAGGACGACGGTCTGCTGCGCAGCGACGCAGACCCCACCCTGTGCCTCGACTCCGACGCCGACAAGAAGTCGGTGACCCTGGCCGACTGCGTGGCGCACGCGGGCGAGGCGCGCTACGACCTCACGGTCCGCGGGGAGCTTCTGCTGCGCGGCGGCGAGGGACTGCTCGTCGCACCGGGCAGGGGTGCGGACGTCGTCGTCACCGCACGGGACGGTTCCGGCGGGCAGCGGTGGACGCTTGAAGTCGGCCTTGACGACACCGGCCGCACGGACAAGCAGGGCGGATCGCAGGACACCGGTCGTCCCGCGGACCAGGACTCTCCCGGCGGCGCACCGAAGCCGCCCGGCTCCCGGACCCCGGAGCGGAAGCCGGGAAGCGAGCCCTACGACGGGCGGTACGAGGAGCGGTTCGCCCAGGTCGACAGCGAAACCGGGCCCTCTGCGCCGGCTCCCCTTGACCGGGTGCGCGCGCTCCCGGCCGAAGTGGTGGGCACGGTCACCTCCGTCGTGGGCAGCGCCGAAAAGCTCGAGGCCGTCCTGCACTGATCAACGTGCATACAGGGATGTACAACTCATCTGGGGTCGCCCCGCCGGGGTGGCCCCAGCTTCGTTTCTTGTCGGTATCAGAGTGTTTCTTGTTCGCTTCATTGACACGAGTCACCAGCGGTCATAGTTTTCCCGCCGCGCCCACGATGCCCTACGTGGTGTCAGGTCGGTCCTGAAGCAGACTGCGTTCAGATGCCGAACGCAGTCCGGGACGCCGGGCGTGCCTGCGGTTCACATCGTCGTGCCCGCACACCGAAGGAGTGACGGCCCATGACCGACACTGTCTCGCGGAGATCTGCACTGCGTCTGCTGGGCGGCGCGATCGCCGTCGCCACGGCGGCCACCACCGGTCTCACGCCCCCCGCGCACGCACTGGACAGACCTGAGGCGGGGGCCGGCTCCCGCGTCGAAGGCCTGATCGGCAAGCTCACCCTCGACGAGAAGATCTCCCTCCTGCACGGCGCCACCGACGCGAAGTCCCTCGGCCAGGCGGGCTACGTCCCCGCGGTCGAACGCCTCGGCATCCCCCACCTCCGCCTCGCCGACGGCCCCGCCGGCGTCCGCGTCACCCGGCACGCCACCGCCCTGCCCGCCCCCGTCCTGCTGGCCTCCGCCTTCGACCCGGACCTGGCCCGCCGCTACGGACAGGTCATCGGACGCGAGGGCCGCGCCCTCGGCCAGGACGTCCTGCTCTCCCCGATGGTCAACCTGATCCGCACCCCGTACGCGGGCCGCAACTTCGAGACCTTCAGCGAGGACCCGCTGCTCGCCTCCGGCATGGTCGCCGCCGAGATCGGGGGCATCCAGGGCGAGGGCCTCATCGCCACCGTCAAGCACTACGCGATGAACAACCAGGAGAAGGACCGCATGTCGATCGATGTGCGGATCGACGAGCAGACCATGCACGAGATCGAACTGCGCGGCTTCGAGGCGGCCGTCGGCGCCGGCGTCGGCGCGGTGATGGGCGCCTACAACAAGGTCAACGGCACGTTCTCCTGCGAGAACAAGACCCTGCTCACGGACATCCTGCGCGACCGGTGGGGCTTCGACGGCTGGGTGATGACCGACTGGTTCGCCGCGCACAGCACCGTCGAGGCGATCACCGCGGGCCTCGACATGGAGATGCCCGACGGCACCCACTTCGGCACGGCGCTCAAGTCGGCCGTGCAGAACGGCAGCGTGCCCGAGCGCTATGTCGACCGTTCCGTGCGCCGCATCCTCACCGTCATGGACCGGTTCGGCCTGCTCGACGGCAGCGCACCACCACGCCCGGGCCGTGACGCACCGGCGGGCGCCGCCGTGGCCCTGGAGGTCGCCAAGGCCGGCGCGACCCTCCTGCGCAACGAGCACCACACGCTCCCGCTGGCCCGCGGCGGCACCGTCGCGGTGATCGGCCCGACCGGCACCCTGCCCTTCGTCAGCGGCGGCGGCAGCGCGCACGTCGTTCCGGATCACGCCGACAGCCCGCTGGACGCCATCAAGTCGCGTGCGGGGAAGGCCACTTACTCCCTCGGCGAGGATCTGTTCGGCAAGCCGGTCCCGGCGTCCGCGCTGAGCCCCGCCTTCGACAGCGAGGGGCAGGGGGTCGACGCCGGCAAGGTGTGGACGTACGACGGAACGCTCACCGTCCCCGAGGCCGACGAGTGGACCTTCGTCCTGCACTTCTCGTCCGCGCCCACGGCCCGCCCCAAGGTCCTCCTCGACGGCACGGAACTGTTCCCGCAGGCCTCCGGATACGGCGAGTTCTTCACGGGCGGCCTGGTCTCGGCCGCCCCCGACGGGCTGTCCGTGCGCCGCAAGACCCTCACCCTCGCCAAGGGTGCCCACACCCTGAAGATCACCGCGCAGGGAGGGGCCGACGGTCTGCTGTTCCGGCTGCGGCGCAGCACCGGCGCGACCCGCGCACAGGACGTCGCCGAGGCCGTCAAGGCCGCCCGCGCCGCCCGGGACGTCGTCCTCTTCGCCTATGAGGACGCCACCGAGGGCCAGGACCGCACCACGATCGCCCTTCCCGGCCACCAACAGCAACTGATCGAGGCCGTGACGGGGGCCAACCCGCGCACCACGGTCGTCCTCAACACCTCGTCCGCGACCACGATGCCCTGGCTGCGGCGCACCGGCGCCGTGCTCCAGATGTACTACCCGGGACAGGAGGGCGCGGCCGCCACCGCAGCCGTCCTGTACGGCGAGTGCGACCCCGGCGGCCGCCTCACCCAGTCGTTCCCGGTCGACGACGACCATCACCCCGTCGCAGGCGACCCGCGCCGCTACCCGGGCGTGGACGGCACCGAGGAGTACTCCGAAGGCATCCACGCCGGCTACCGGTGGTACGACGCCGAAGGAGTGCGGCCGCTGTTCCCCTTCGGGCACGGACTGTCGTACACCTCCTTCTCGTACGAGGACCTGCGGGCCCGCCCGACGCGAGCCGGTATCGAGGTCTCCTTCACCGTCCGCAACACCGGCCGGCGCGGCGGCGTCGCCGTGCCGCAGGTGTATGTCGGGCCCTCGCCGGACCTCCGACTCGACCAGGCCGTACGGGTGTTGGGCGGTTACCGGCGGTTGGCCCTGCGGGCGGGGGAGCGGCGGCGGATCGCCGTGGAAGTCACCGCGCGCACATTGTCCTCATGGGACCCGAAGCGTCACGATTGGGTGCTCGGGACCGGCCGGCGCACCGTGTGGGTCGGGGCGTCCTCGCGTGATCTGCGGTTGCGTACGAACGTGGAGGTGGGCACGTGATACGACGCATCGTCATCGGCCTGACGGCCCTCGCGGCGGCCCTCGTCGCACCCGTCCCGGCGGCCCAGGCCGCACCGTCGGGCGGCAAGTCGGTCGTCCGCACCGACGCGGGTCTCGTGCGCGGCGAAACCACCAGCGAGGGGCGGCAGTTCCTCGGCATCCCGTACGCCGAGCCGCCGGTCGGCAGGCTCCGCTGGCGCGAGCCGCACGCCGTGCGGCCCTGGCAAGGGGTGCGGTCCGCACGGGACTTCGGCAACAAGTGCGTACAGAACTCCAGTTGGGACCCCGGCTACGACCAGCCCTCGTACACCGAGGACTGTCTCGACCTCAATGTGTACGTCCCCGAGGGCTCCGCCAAACGCTCGGTCCTGGTCTGGTTCCACGGCGGCGGACTGACCGCCGGCGCCGGTCAGGACGTCGTCCCGGACACCTTCGCACGGAAGACCGGAACGGTCGTCGTGACCGTCAACTACCGTCTCGGTGCGATGGGTTTCCTCGCCACGTCCGGTCTCGACGGCGAGACGCACGACGGGGTCTCCGGCAACTTCGGCATGCTCGACCAGCAGGCCGCGCTGCGCTGGGTGCGGGCCAACATCGGCCGCTTCGGCGGCGATCCGGGCCGCGTCACCATCGCGGGCGAGTCGGCCGGCGGCCGCTCGGTCTGCACCCAGCTGGCCTCACCGACGGCCAGGGGCCTGTTCCGCGCGGGCATCATCGAGAGCGGCGCCTACGACGACTGCACCGCACGTACCCACCAGGACGCGGTGTCCGAGGGAGCCGACTTCGCCAAGAAGCTCGGCTGCACCACCGTGGCGTGCCTGCGCGGCAAGTCCGCCCGCGAGGTCCTCGAGGCCCAGGCCGACTTCGACTGGAACCCGGTGGTCGGGGGCGTTTTCCTGCCGGTGCAGCCCGAACAGGCCGTCGCGAAGGGGACCGCGGCCCGGGTGCCGGTGATCAACGGCTCGAACAAGGACGAGGGCCGACTGTTCGCCTTCTCCTCGTTCGACCTGAACGGCACACCGCTCACGGCCGAGCAGTACCCGGCGGCCATGCGCAAGGACTTCGGCGAGCAGGCGCTGCAGCGCTATCCGCTGTCGGCGTACCCGACGCCGACCATCGCGTACGCCACCGCACTGGGCGACGTGCTGTTCAGCTGTCCGGCGCTGCGGCTCGACGGGCTGCTCGCCACCCGCGGCCCGGTCTACTCGTACGAGTTCGCCGACCGCACCTCCCCGCCCTTCGCCTCCCTGCGCAACCTGCACACGGACTTCGACTTCGGCGCGACGCACGTCAACGAGGTCCAGTACCTCTTCAAGCACTTCGGACTGGAAAGCCCGCTGAACGCCGAGCAGAAGGTGCTGTCGCGGCAGATGGTCCAGTACTGGGGATCCTTCGTACGGGACGGTGTGCCACGGGCCGCGGGGCAGCCTCCGATGCCCTCCGGCCCGGGCGTGCTCCTCTCCCTCAAGACCGCCTCCAAGGGTGGAAACACTCTGAGCACCTCGGTCCACCAGGATCACCAGTGCGATCTGTGGGACGGCGCCTCGGCAGGCTGACCCGGTAGGCTTCCCGGCGTGCGCCCCCGTGCGGCGCACGCCGGGAACACCGGGAATGCAGGCAGGCAAAGGGTTACGAAACGGGAGGAACCGGCGTTGCACGTCCAGGAGTGGCTCGACACGGTGCCCGCGGCAGCCGTCTACGCCGTGGTGGCACTGGTCATCGGTCTGGAGAGCCTGGGCATTCCGCTGCCGGGCGAGATCATCCTGGTCTCGGCCGCACTCCTCTCCTCCCAGCACTCCGGCATCAACCCGATCGTGCTCGGCGCGTGCGCGACCGCCGGCGCCGTCATCGGTGACTCCATCGGCTACGCCATCGGCCGCAAGGGCGGACGCCCACTGCTCGCCTGGCTGGGCAGGAAGTTCCCCAGGCACTTCAGCGAGGGCCACGTCGCCACCGCCGAGAAGTCCTTCGAGAAGTGGGGCATGTGGGCGGTCTTCTTCGGCCGCTTCGTCGCCCTCCTGCGCATCTTCGCGGGCCCCCTCGCGGGCGTCCTCCACATGCCGTACTGGAAGTTCCTGACCGCCAACGTCCTCGGCGGCATCTGCTGGGCGGGCGGCACGACGGCGGTCATCTACTACGTGGGCGTCGTCGCCGAGGACTGGCTGAAGCGGTTCTCGTACCTGGGCTTGGTGGCGGCGGTGCTGGTCGGCGTGGCGTCGATGCTGATCGTGAAGCGCAAGGCGAAGAAGGCGCAGGCGGCACAGCAAGAGCCGGAACCGGTACCCGCCGGGGACTGACGCCCTTGAGGGGCGCGGGGCTGTAGCACCATACGGCTCCGCCGCGTGGGCGGGAGCAGCCCCCACAAACCCGCGCCCGCCACGCGACCTACTCGTGCACTACGCGATGCGCCTTCGCCAGCTCCGCATACATCGTGCCGTTCAGCGTGACCCCCTGAAGCTCCTCCTCCGTGAGCTCCCGCTTCACTTTCGCCGGCACTCCCGCGACCAGTGACCCGGGCGGCACCTGCATCCCCTGCGGTACCAGGGCCTGCGCGGCAACAAGCGACCCCGCCCCGATCACGGCGCCGTTCAGAACAGTCGCCCCCATCCCGATGAGGCAGTCGTCTCCGACGGTGGCCCCATGCACCACCGCGTTGTGCCCCACCGACACCCGCTCACCGATGCTGACAGGAAACCCCGGGTCGGCATGGAGCGTGCAGTTGTCCTGGATATTGGCCTGAGCCCCCACGAAGATCCGCTCGACGTCCCCCCGCAGCACCGCCCCGTACCAGACACTCGCCCCGGCCTCCAGCGTCACGTCCCCGATCACGGACGCCGTGGGCGCCACGAAGGCCTCCCCGTCGATCTTCGGTTCCCGACCGCCGATACCTGTGATCAACGCCTTCTGCGTCATCGCCCTCTCCTCGTCGTCGACACAGAACGCACCGTAGGCGATGACACCCTGCTGCCGGGCGCCGGGCCCGCGCGCCACCCCCTGCGGCGAGTCGCGGGCGGCCGGGACGTGGCCATGAGGATGCCGACGCCCGGGCCCACGATCTGCCGGAGAGGAGCGCGGAGGGTACCGCCAGGATGACAGTGCCCTGCGGGACCGGCAGCGTGGTCAGGACGACACCCGCGACGACGTCCTTGACCAGCCATTCGCGCCGGTACGCCGACAGCGTGCGCAGCCCCGGCGGGACGTAATGGCCTCCGGTGTCTGCCATCGCGGGCCTCCTGCGGTCGTCTCAGCCCTCTCCGTCCTCGGTGGGCCGCCGGGCGCGGCCCTTCTTGTACGACTCCTACACGGCCCGCACGCGCCCGTCGTCACCTCGCAAGGGTGATTACGGGCCTCGTCCGGTGCCCGCGGAGGCCACCGTCCTGCGGCACGACGCCGGACGCCACAGTGCAGGCCGTCCGTCAGAACCGGTGGTACCGCACAGCGCTGGCCATGACGACGTCCTGGACCGAGGCGTGGCGTCGGCTGAACGGAATCCAGAGCAGACCCACGGGGAGAGCGACGCAGAACACGGCCCGCAGCAGGGCGCGGGGGATGCCGAGCAGCCGCCCGGTGCGGCCGGTGACCTGCAGGCCCAGCAGCCAGTCGCCGAGGGTGCCGCCGGTCGACGCCCAGCTCACGCCCAGATAGAGCACGGCGACAGCCCAGCCGAGCACCCCCGTCCGCCAGCCGGACAGGTCCGGCATACGGAACGGCGGCCCGGCGACGAGCAGCCGGAGACCCCCGTACGCGAACTGCACCGCGAGTCCGATGCCGGCCACCACGATCGCGTCGACCAGCGCTGCGAGACATCGCGACACCACTCCCGCGGTGTCGCCCCCGGAGCGCTGGTCCCCGTGCGTCATGGTGGCTGCCCGTGCCCGTCGGAGTGTGCCGGGGCGACGCCGGGTCTGTGCAGCAGCCGGTCGGCGACGCGGTTCACCATCCGGTCTGCCCGCACGGTGCGCAGCCGCAGCGCGTCGACCGTCTCCTCGGCCATCCCGCCGCTGGTGTTCCGGACGATCCGGCCCAGGTCGATCTGCTCCAGCACCGCCCTGGTGAGCGCGACCAGGTCGATCCTGGCGATCACGGTGTCGAGGTCCAGCCGAGCGGCGATCCGGTCGACGTCGATGCGCGCCGCGATCCGGTCCACGTCCAGCCGGGCCGCGATCTCGTCCGCGTCCACTCGGGCCACCACCCGGTTCACGTCCACGCGGTCGGCGATGCGGTCCACGTCGACCCGGTCCGCGATCAGGTCGATGTCGACGCGCCGCACGACCCGCATCACGTCCATCCGGTCGGCGATCCGGTCGACGTCGATACGGGCGGCCAGGCCATCGAGGTCGAGTCGGTCCACGACAGCGGTTGTGCCCGCGCGGACGACACGGTCGACGAACGAGCCGGCGGTCCCCAGTGCATATCGCGTCAGCCGTCCGCTGACGTCGAAGGGATCCACCAAGCTGCGCCAGGTCATACCACCATCGCACCACGGCTTCGGCGTCTTCGCCTCATCCCTCACGGGTGATTCGCGTGCGCTCGGGTGGGGTGAAGATCACAGCCTCCGCACCTCATCGGCGCCCCGCACGCTGAGTACGGTGACTCCGTGCCGAAGAGCAAGAACACGTTCTCATCCTGGCGGCGAAGCCTCGCGCAGCGCGCCGTCCACGCGGGCTGGGCCTGGGTGCAGCGCACGGGCTCGGTGACGGCCGAGCGCCCCGGCCGCTTCCGCTTCGGCTCGATCGGCGAAGCCACCCGGCTCGCCTTCCCGCTCGGCACCGTCTTCGGCGAAGCCTGGATCCACATCGGCTCCCACTGCATCGTCGGCGAGCAGGTCACCCTCACCGCGGGGCTGATGCCCGACCTGGATCTCGGCCCCGACCCGATCCTGCGCATCGGCGACGGTGTCGTGCTGGGCCGCGGCAGCCATGTCATCGCCGACACGACGGTGACCATCGGCAGCGACTGCTACTTCGGGCCGTATGTGTATGTGACGTCCACGAACCACTCGTACGACGATCCGCACGAGCCCATCGGCAAGCAGTGGCCGCGCATGGAGCCGGTGGAGATCGGGCCGGGCTGCTGGATCGGCACCGGTGCGGTGATCCTGCCGGGCGCGCGGATCGGGCGGAACGTGGTCGTGGCCGCCGGTGCCGTGGTCCGGGGTCTCGTGCCCGACCATGCCGTGGTGGCGGGGGCGCCCGCCCGTGTCGTACGCCGCTGGACGGCCGCCGAGGGCTGGCAGCCGCCGCTCAGGACGCCCGCCCCCGTGCCGATTCCCGACGGCGTCACGCCCGACCAGCTGCGGGCCCTCTCGGAGCTGGACGAGGAGACCGTGGCGAGGCTGGCCGAACTGGAGCCGGAGTCCTAGGCCGGCCTAGCCCGTCGCCAGGAGCACTGTGCCCACCAGCGCGAGGCCCGCGCCCGCCGCCTGGATACCGCGGAGGCGCTCCCTGAGGAGGCCGCGTGCGGCGAGTGCGGTCACCACCGGGTAGAGCGAGGCGAGGACGGCGGCCACGGTGATCGGGCCGTGCTGGGCGGCGACCGAGTAGGTGCCGTTCGCCGCGACGTCCGCGAGGCCGACGAAGGCGAGGGCCGGGAGGGACGTCCAGGGGAAGCCGCCGGCCGGGAGGGCCTCGCCGCCCCGCTTCACGGAGGCGTAGAGCGCGATGCCGCCCGTGGTCACGCTCGTCAGGCGCTGGACGAAGAGGGCGAGGAAGAGGCCGGTGACGGTCGTGGATGCCTCGGTGATCAGTGCGAACACCGTGCCGAAGCCGAGGGCCGCGACGAGGGTGAGGAGGATGGCCTGACGCTGCACCGGGGCGCCCCTGAGCTGCGGTCCGCCCGCGAGCACGACTCCGGTGACAGCGACCGCGATGCCCGCGACCTGCGTCAGACCGGGGCGTTCGCCGAGGACGAGGCCCACGCCCACCGGGACCGCCACGCTCAGGGTCGCGAGCGGGGAGACGACGCCCATCGGCCCGAGGGCCAGGGCCTTGTAGAAGGAGAACAGGGCGACCGGGCCCACCAGCCCGGCGGCGAAGGCGAACCACAGTCGGGGACCGGCTTCGCTCCAGTCGCCCGTGGCCACCACGATCGCCCCGAGCACGGCCGCGGCGATCCCCTGCGAGACGACGACCACCGTGAGCGCCGGCGTGCGCCGGGTCAGCAGTCCGCCGCCGAAGTCGGCAAGGCCCCAGAGCAGGCTGGTGGCCAGGGCGAAGAATGCTGTCACGGGTCGCCTCGCAGTACAGTTCGGTGAACGATCGGGTGCACAACACCGTAGTTCAGTGAAGTGAACCCTGTCATCCAGAATATTGACCGCGCAGTACGTGGATATTGGACGGAACGTGTCGGACCTCGATCTGCTGACCCAGTCCCTGGCCCGCAACGTCAAGCGCTGGCGAGGCGAGCGGGGCTTCACCCTGGACGCGCTCGCCGCCCGCGCCGGGGTCAGCCGCGGCATGCTCATCCAGATCGAGCAGGCCCGCACCAACCCGAGCATCGGCACCGTCGTCAAGATCGGCGACGCGCTCGGCATCAGCGTCACCACGCTGCTCGATTACGAGCAGGGGCCGAAGGTGCGGGTCGTCCCCGCCGAACAGGTGGTACGGCTGTGGCACACCGACGCGGGAAGTTACAGCCGGCTGCTCGCCGGTACCGAGGCGCCGGGACCGCTGGAGATGTGGGACTGGCGGCTGATGCCGGGCGACAGCAGCGCCTCGGACCCGCATCCCGCCGGCACGGTGGAGATCGCCCATGTGACGGCGGGTGAGCTGACCCTCACGGTGGAGGGCGCGGAGTACCGCGTCCCGGCCGGCGCGAGCGTCACCTTCGAGGCCAACGCCCCGCACAGCTACGGCAATCAAGGCGATGTGCCGATGGAGCTCGTGCTGGCGGTCTCCGTCCCGCCCGTGCACTGAGCCGGCCCGGGACGTCCTGTTAACGTGCGGCCATGCGCCCGCCCATCGGACACTTCGACACCGCGACCCCTGCCCCCGACGCCCTCGGCGAACTGATCCACCCGGTCGCCGAAGCCGTACGCCACTGGAGCGGCAGCGTCCCCGCCGACCAGATCGTCTACGTCGACACGGACCCGCAGTGGGCCGACACCGCCGTCTTCGTGGAGCACTACGGGCAGGAACTGCTCGAGCAGTCGGCGAACTGCGTGGTGGTGGTCGGCAAGCGGGGCGGGGAGACGACACTCGCCGCGTGCCTCGTGCTCTCCACCACCCGGGTCGACGTCAACGGCGTCGTCCGCCGCCAACTCGGCGCCCGCAAGGCCTCGTTCGCGTCCATGGACACCGCTACGGGGGAGACCGGCATGGAGTACGGCGGCATCACCCCGATCGGACTCCCGGACGGCTGGCCGGTGCTGGTGGACCCGGCCGTCGCCGACCTCCCCTACGTCCTGGTCGGTAGCGGCCGCCGCCGCGGCAAGCTGCTGGTCCCGGGCAAGGCGTTCGCGGAACTGCCGGGCGCGGTGGTGCTGGAGGGGCTCGGCGTCTGAGCGGAGTGCTTCGGTTCGGGAGCACCCCGAAGGGGCGCGGGACGGTGCAGATGTGCGGCTCCACCGCGCAGGCGCGGCCGGCCACGATGGCGCCGCAGACGATCGACGCCGCATCCCGCCCCCCCGGCGAAGCCGCACATCGACGCAGCCGGCGCAGCGCTCAACGCGCCGCGTGATGTGCCAGGGCCAGGTGCGGGTCCTCCTGGCCGGGTGCCGGTGCCGGATCGGCGTGCACCAGGGCCGCCGTCAGTCTCGGTACGGCGTGCAGCAGGGCGTGTTCCGCCTCGACCGCGATGGCGTGCGCCCTACGTACGGTCGCCTCGCCGTCGACCACCACCGCGACCTCGGCGCGCAGCCGGTGCCCGATCCAGCGCAGCCGCAGCTCACCGACCTCCCGTACGCCCGGCACCTCGCGCAGCGCCCCCTCGGCCCGGTCGACCAGCTCCGGGTCGACGGCGTCCATCACCCGCCGGAACACCTCGCGCGCCGCATCCCGCAGCACCAGCGCGATCGCCGCGGTGATCGCCAGCCCCACGAGCGGGTCCGCGAGTTGCCACCCCAGCGCCGAGCCACCGGCACCCAGCAGCACGGCCAGTGACGTGAACCCGTCCGTACGGGCATGCAGTCCGTCGGCGACCAGCGCGGCCGAGCCGATCTCCCGGCCCACCCGGATCCGGTAGCGGGCCACCCACTCGTTCCCGGCGAAGCCGACCACCGCGGCCACCGCCACCGCAGGTATCTGCGCGACGGGACGCGGATCGAGCAGTCGGTCCACCGCCGCCCAGGCCGCGAACGCTGCCGACGCGGCGATCGTCAGCACGATCGCCATCCCCGCAAGGTCCTCGGCCCGGCCGTAGCCGTAGGTGAAGCGGCGCGTGGCCGCCCGTCGGCCCAGCACGAAAGCGATCCCCAGCGGTACGGCGGTCAGCGCGTCGGCGGCGTTGTGCACCGTGTCGCCGAGCAGGGCCACCGAGCCGGACATGACCACGACCACGGCCTGCGCCACGGCCGTCGCCCCGAGGACGGCCAGCGAGACCCACAGTGCACGCATCCCTCGGGCCGAGGACTCCAGCGCGGAGTCGAGCTTGTCGGCGGTCTCGTGGGAGTGCGGGGTGAGCAGGTGGCCGAGGCGGTGTTTGAGGCCGGTGGGGCGGTGGTCGTGCGAGTGCTCGTGGTGGTCATGGTGCCGGTGGTGCCCGTGGTCGTGGTGCTCGTCTTGGTGATCGTGCTGGCCGCTCACGTAGGCCCCTTCCGGTGCGCGGTGGTGGACGCGGGACGCCCACGGGACCATTATGTGCGTATGAGCGCACGCATGCACCTATCAACTGCGCACGATGCGCACCCGCGCACCCCGGGCGAGGAACAGTTCGCACTCGCCGCCGAGCTCCTCGCCCTGCTGGGCGACCGCACCCGCCTCGCGCTGCTGCATGCCCTGACCGGCGGCGAGGCCGACGTCACGACCCTCACGGAGGCGGGCGGGGCGGCCCGGCCCGCGGTCAGCCAGCACCTGGCGCGGCTGCGGCTGGCGGGCCTGGTGAACACGCGCAAGGAGGGCCGCAGGGTCATCTACTCACTGCGGGACGGGCATCTGCGGCGGCTCGTGGACGAGGCGCTGAAGGTGGCGGACCACCGGCTCAGCGATCAGCCGCTGCACGACTGAGGATCACGGAATTCAGGACGCGGAGCTCTTGCCGAGGTACTGCTCCGCGAACGCCGCGGCGGCTGCCGGGGATTCGAAGAGGCGGCGCAGCCGGGCCAGCGTCGTGCCCGCGCGGTAGGCGTCGCCCGACGACGCGCCGTGGTACACCTCCGACAGCCACTGTGAGAACTCCTGGTAGTCCCACACACGTCCGAGGCAGGCCGCGGAGTAGCCGTCGAGGCCGCGGGCGTCCCCCTTGGCGAGGTACGCGATGAGCCCGTCGGCGAGCAGGAAGGCGTCGTGCAGGGCCAGGTTCATGCCCTTGGCCGCGATGGGCGCGGTGAGATGGGCTGCGTCCCCGGCCAGGAAGAGACGGCCGAACACCATGGGTTCGACCACGTAGTTGTGCATGTCGAGGACGCGTTTCTCGATCAGCCGTCCCTCTGTGAGCGGCGGCCGGTCGGCGGCGCCGAGCCGCTCCTGCAGTTCGGCCCAGACGCGTTCCTCCGGCCAGTTTTCCGGGTCGTCGCCCGGCGGGCACTCCAGGTAGTAGCGGGTGACCTCGGGGCTGCGGGCCATGTGCCCGGCGAAGCCGTTCGGATGGATGCCGAACACCACGCAGTCGCTGGACGGCGGCGCCTGAGCCAGCAGCGCCAGCCAGCCGATGCCGTAGTCGTGCCGGGCGATCCGGGCCTGCTGCGGAAGCACGGTCCGCGTCACCCCGCGTGCTCCGTCGCAGCCCGCCACGAAGTCGCACGTCACGAGCGTGCGTCGGCCGGTCTCGGGGTCGAGGTACGACACCGCCGGCCGGTCCGTGTCCAGACCGTGCAACTGCACGTCCCGCACGCCGAACCGGATGGCGCCGCCGCGCACGTCGGCGTACTCGCGCACCAGGTCCGTCACCAGCAGCGGCTGCGGATAGACGAAGTGGTGATGTCCCGTCAGGTCGGTGTAGGAGAACCGGTGCCGTTGCCCCTCGACGCGGAACTCGCACTCGGTGTGCAGCTGCGCCCGCTCCAGCAGATTGTCCGCGAGGCCCCGTTCCTGGAGCCCGCGCACGGCCCACTCCTCCAGCACACCGGCCCGTGGCCGCTGCTCGATGAACTCGCGCGTCTCGGCCTCCAGCACCAGACAGTCGACCGACGCGGCCCGCAGGATGTTCCCGATGGTGAGACCGGCGGGCCCGGCGCCCACGATCACCACCGGAAAGCGTTGTGGAGACGGGGAGTTGGGGTGGGGGGCGGTGGAAGTCACCCGAGCATTATGACGGTGGCCCGTCAGCCACGGCAGGGGAGCCGCGGCCGACGGGCCGGGTCGGGGGAGGGGTGGTCGGTCAGTGCGCGGGGGCGTCGGTGACGACGACTTCCTCGATGCTGCGCTCGATGTCCTCACGCTTGGAGGAGGTCGCCCGGGCCCAGTAGTAGATGACCAGGGAGAAGACGGCGATGACCAGAATGTCCCACCACAGACCGATGTTGCCCGAGCCGCCGAAGCCGCCCTCGGCGGAGATGACGCCCATGCCCAGGAGATAGACCGGCAGCCACTGGGCGGCCTTGAAGTCCATCCGGGGCGCGTCGGGCTGGTTGGTGGAGTTGGCCCACCAGGCGTAGCTGCCGAGGAGCAGGTAGCCGAGGACGATCGCCAGCCCGAGCCGCCACAGGGTGTCCCAGCCGGCCCAGTAGATGATCAGGTTGGCCACCACGAACGACACCGGCGAGATCACCTTGCCACCGGGCAGCCGGTACGGCCGCTCATGGTTCGGCAGCTTGTCGGCGAAGACGCCGTACGCCAGCGGCGCGCCCGCGTACATCAGGACGCTCGCCGAGGTGATGAAGCCGACCAGCTTGTGCCAGCTGGGGAAGGGCAGGAAGCAGATCACGCCGGTGACGAAGGACATGATGAGGCCGAACCACGGCACACCGCGCGCGTCGGTCTTCGTGAAGATCTTCGGCGCGTAGCCGTTCTTCGCCAGGCCGTAGGAGACGCGGGAGGTGGCGGTGGTGTAGATCAGGCCGGTGCCGCCGGGGGAGATGATCGCGTCCAGGTAGAGGACGACGGCCAGCCAGCCGAGGCCCACCAGGGTCGCCAGGCCGGCCCATGGGCCGCTGTCGCCGCTGAAGTGGAGGTTGGCCCAGCCGTGCGCGAAGCTGCTGTGCGGCAGGGCGGCGATGAACACGATCTGGAGCAGGACGTAGATGACGGCGCCGATCGCGACCGAACCGAGCGTGGCGCGCGGCAGGTCCCGCTTGGGGTTGCGGCTCTCGCCCGCCAGTTGGATGGCCTGTTCGAAGCCGAGAAGCGCGAAGATGATGCCGCTGGTGCTGATCGCGGCGAGCACGCCCTTGGCGCCGAACGGCGCGAAGCCCTCGGAGTGGAAGTTGGCCGGGTGGAAGTGGAGTGCGGCCATGATGAAGATCGCGCCCAGCGGGACGGCGATCTTCCACCAGGTCGCGGCGCTGTTGGTGTGCGCCAGCGCCCGTACGCCGAAGAAGTTCACACCGACGAAGAGGGCCATGAGCAGGACCGCCACCACCAGACCGCTGGCGGTCAGAGTCTTGTCGGCGTGCTGAAGGCCCTGTGCCCAGGACCAGTGACCGGCGTAACCGATCATGGCCTCGACCTCGATCGGGGCCACGGTCGCGGCCTGCAGCCAGGAGAACCAGCCGAAGGACATGCCGGCCAGTCCGCCGAACGCGTAGTGCGGATAACGGGCCGTGCCGCCCGCCACCGGGAACATGCCGCCCAGCTCGGCGTGCACCAACGCCAGGAGCACGATCGCGACCGCGCCGATCACCCACGAGATGATCGCCGCCGGGCCGGCCTGGATGACCGCGTCGTGGGCTCCGTAGAGCCATCCCGAACCGATGATGGAACCGACGGAGGCCCACATCAGACCGATCAGTCCGACGTCACGCCTGAGGCCACCGGGACCCCTGGCCTCCTCCACGGAGGTCTGCTCGACGCTCACCATATTTTCAGCGACCTCTCACCAATTGAATACATGTTTTCAGTGCGTGCGACGTCGCAGATTAGGAAACATCAGGGGTCGAGCAGAAGACCCATGGTGAAGTTTTGACCAACGGCCGGGAGCTTCCTGGACAGCCCTTCAGGGGCTCTGTACGCAGCAGAAACCGGTGTGGCCACTGGAACTGGCCACAGAATCGGCGGTGGAGGCGGCCCCCAGGGAGCAGTTGCAGTGTGACCAGTGGCACATGTGGGAGCGCGTCGGCCCCAACAGGTTCAGCCGAGCAGCGGTATCTCAATGGCGGGGCAGCGGTCCATCACCATGTCGACGCCGGCCGCGCGCGTACGGTCGTACGCCGCCTCGTCGATCACGCCGAGCTGGAACCAGACGGCCTTGGCGCCCTTGGCGACCGCCTCGTCGGCGACCGGTCCGGCGAGGTCGCTGTTGACGAAGACGTCGACGACGTCCACGTCGAAGGGGATGTCGGCGAGGGAGGCGTACCCCTGCTCGCCGTGCACCGTCTCCGCCTTGGGGTGGACGGGCACGATGCGCTTGCCGAAGCGCTGCAGCACCTGGGCGACGCCGTATGCCGCCCGCCCCCGGTTCGACGAAAGGCCCACCACCGCCCAGGTGTCGCCGGACTCGGTGAGGATCTTGCGGACCGTTGCCTCGTCGCCGTACACCGCGGCCTCCCTGCCCCTCGCGAACCCGTTCCCGTGACCGACAACGGCCGGGCACGCGCGATGATTCCCCGGTTTCTGCCGCGCCCTGAACGCCTGTTCGGCAGGCCGTCGGCGCAGTACCGTCTGGACAGTCCGCACGGCAGGGGGTGGCCGATGCCCGGCAACGACATGCTCGCCGCACGCCTGACCATCCACCTCGACGCCGCCGTGTTGTGGCACCACAGGCCTGCCTACGCCGAACTCGTGCACCGGGCGCACCGTGAGGGCCTCATCGGAGCGAGCGTCTTCCACGGCGTCACCGGGTTCGGCGCCGGCGACCCCAAGCAGTCACCCCTCGCACCGAAGGGGCCGTGCGCCGTGGTCATCGTCGACGAGGAGCCCCGGCTGCGGGACTTCCTGCCGCAGGTGGCGGACGTCCTGGGGGAGACGTCGGCAGTGGCGGTGCTCGACCGGGTACGGATCCATACGCCGTGGGCGCGGGAGTGAGCCTGCTTGGCGCATGGGTGAGAGGCGTGAGCCGGTGGAGAACGGCTCTGCACGCGCGCGTACCTCACGTCCGTTCGGGGGCGGCGGCACGCGCACGTGCCCGACACGCATCCGCGCTCACCTGGTTGAATCCCATCGCCGTGTCCGGAATTCGCGCCGGATGCCTGCGCGCGGCCGTCCGCCCGCCTACGCTCAGCCCGTGCTGCGCATCACCGACGCCCGAACCGGCGAGTCCGTCGACGCCGCCCCGGCCCGCCGGGGACTGACCCGGGTAGAAGCCCATGTGCCGGATTTCCACACCGGCGCCCTGCGGGTGCTGCTGGTCGCCGACCTCCTCGTGCGGGCCCTGGAACTCGGCGGCACCCCGGTGTGGGGCGTGCTGACCGCTGAACGGGGGCAGGCCGAGCTGCGGGCCGGAGCGGCTGCGCTCGGCATCCGCCCCTTCGAGGACCGGCGGGACGTCGGTCCAGGACTGGGCGAGGCCCAGGTCCTGCACGTCGTGGGGGAGGGCGGCGCGACACCCGACGGCGTCCGGGTCGCCGTCGCCCCCGTCGACTCGGAGACATCCGGTACCACGGAGGGCGCCGACCCGGCCGCCCTGCGCCTGGCCCTGGTCTCCCGGCGCCGCAGCACGCCCCTGCGGCTCGACGCGGCCGCCCTGACCGAGGCCCGCGAAACCCTCGCACGCTGGCGCCGCGCGGTCGCCGCCTGGGCGCAGCAGCCGTCACGGCCCATTCCCGACGAGGCGCGCGCCCGCCTCCGTACCGCCTGGGAGGACGACTTGGACGTCCCCACGGTGCTGGATGTGCTGACCTGGGTGGAGACCGAGTCCGAGTTCCCGGACGGCGCCCGCTTCGAGACGTACGCCTATGCGGACCGGCTGCTCGGCCTGGATCTCACCCGCGACCTCGGATCCCCGGCGTGATCGCGCGCGCGGGAGCCGGCCCGCTTCGCCGCCTGGTGGTGCTGCGGCACGCCAAGTCGGCCTGGCCGGCGGACGTCCCCGATCACGAACGCCCGCTCGCGCCGCGCGGCCGCCGGGACGCGCCGGCCGCCGGGCGTGCCCTCGCCGAGGCCGACTGCCTGCCGGACCTCGCCCTGTGCTCCACCGCCGTACGCGCGCGCCAGACCTGGGAACTGGCCTCGGCCGAGTGGGGCACACCGCCGCCGGTACGCCGTGACCCGCGGTTGTACGCCGCCGACGTGTCCGACCTGCTGACCGCCGTGCACGAGGTGCCCGCCGAGGTCGAGACGCTGCTCCTGGTCGGGCACAACCCCGGCCTGGAGGAACTCGTCCTGGAACTGGCGGGGGACAGCCTCGACGACGCCCTGGACGAGGTACGGGTGAAGTTCCCGACCTCGGCGATCGCGGTACTGGCCTGGCACGGAACCGCCTGGGACGCGCTCGCCCCCGGCACGGCACTGCTGACGAGCATGCTCGTGCCGCGGGGCAAGAAGGGTGGCGGGAAGAAGTAGCGTGGGCGGCGCATAGGCTGGCCGGATGCAGGACGAGTACCGCACGGTCGCCCACGCGGGCGTGCACGAGACCGAGGTCAACCGCTCCCGCTTCCTGTGCGCCCTGGCGCCGGCGGCCACCGAGCAGGAGGCCCAGGACTTCATCGCCGCCGTGCGCAAGGAGCACGCGGACGCCACCCACAACTGTTGGGCCTACGTCATCGGTGCCGACGCCTCGATCCAGAAGGCCAGCGACGACGGCGAACCGGGCGGCACCGCGGGCGTCCCCATGCTCCAGATGCTGCTGCGCCGCGACATGCGGTACGTCGTCGCCGTCGTCACCCGCTACTACGGCGGCGTCAAGCTCGGCGCGGGCGGACTCATCAGGGCGTACGGCGGCGCGGTCGGCGAGGCCCTGGACACACTGGGCACCCGTACGCGCCGCAGGTTCCGGCTGGCCACGGTGACCGTCGACCACCAGCGCGCCGGCAAGGTCCAGAACGACCTGCACTCGACGGGACGCGAGGTGCGCGATGTGCGCTACGGGGAGGCCGTCACCATCGAGGTCGGCCTGCCGGACTCCGACGTCGCCGCCTTCCGGGCCTGGCTCGCCGACGTGACCGCCGGGACGGCCGGGTTCGAACTGGGCGGGGAGGCCTACGGGGACGTGTGAGCATCGGTACGAAAAGGGCGCAACGGACCGGCGTGGGGCGGCTCATGACGGGCCGATACGAGAGTAAGCGACCGTGATGTCAGACCCGGGCGTTGGGGTCGGGGATCATGAGGCTGCTGCACAAATTTCCGGGGCGCTGCTTATCGTGAGTATGTCGATCTTGGCAAATGCGCAGGTCAGGGCATTGTGGGTTCGCCCAGAGAAGCTCGTAGGTGATGCCGGTGCTGGTTTCGTGCTGACCTGTGGGCGCCCCTCGTCGTCCCTGGTGACCTGTCCCGTGCTGGTTCTGTGCTGGGTCCTGCGAGGTTCGTGTCGATGGCGGCGGAGAGCGCTCTGACGTTCTGAATCTCTTACGGACCTGTCACGGAGCCGGCCTGTGTTTCCTCTGCAGTCGGCCGTGTGACGCAGGCACCGGCCCAGGACCGCGGCGCACGGTCCCGGGACGCGGTACTCGACACCGCCGGTGAACTGATGGCGCGGTACGGCTGCGCCGCCACCTCCATCTCGATGATCTCCGCCGCGTGCGATCTGCCCGTCAGCTCCTTCTACTGGCACTTCGGCAGCAAGGACGGGATCTGCGTCGCGGTGCTGGAGCGGGCCAGGACCACGCTGCTTGCGCCCCTGCCCCCGGCCGAGGTTCCGGGGATCGACGTCGATGAGCGCCTGGACACCTTCCTCGCCGAGGTCGGCTCAAGTCGCCTGTGGTGGCGTCGGGATGGGATCCGATGAGTATCCGGGGGTCGGGTGGGATCGTCAGCCGGTAGCGGCCGGGAGGCAGCGACCGTGCTGCCCGGCCGGGAGTTGGCGGCCATCACCGCGGCGCGCAGGCTGCACGCTCCCGACGCGATACGGCACCGGCCGTCCGACGGATCTGTGTCCACCGCGTCGGAGGTGGTGTCCACCGTGAACTACGCCGACGCGGCGGGCGCGGGCATGGCGGCGGCCGCGGTGGGTACGGCGAGGGGCGCCGCCGTGACGAGGACGAGGGCAGTCAGTGCCGCCGGAGTTGCTCGGTCTCTCGTGCGATGCACTCCTCTCGGAGAGGAATCTGGGCGTACGAGGACTCGGCTGGTGCGAGGACTTGCCGGCTGGTGCGCGATGCGCGGCTGGGGCGAGGCACGCGACCGACACGGACTGGCCGGGTCGTGTCCGCCCGGGTTCTGGAGCGAGCGTTCCATTCAGAGAGGCCTGCGTCTACCGGCGGGTAGACAGATGACCGAATGGAGGCGGTCTGGAGGCGATCCGCTCCGTCCGGCATGGTTGCGACGGCCTCGCGTGTGATTCATCACAGCCAGTTACATTGTGCACAATTGAATTGCTGTCTACCGTCTGGGTTGGACATCATCCACAGGGAGGCAGCACCATGAATCCCGTCCGCTACGAGGACTACCGCCCCGCCGAACGCCTGACGTACCAGCAGGAATTGGACGACGTCGTCGCGCAGGTCGAGCGGCGCACCCGCTCCTCGGTCGAGCGCGAGGCCGTCGGCCGCGCCGTCCGCACCGCCCATGGAAAGACGTACGGCCTCCTCAAGGCCACCGTCACGATCGGTGACAATCCGGGCTTCCACGGCCAGGGCATCTTCGCCCGGCCCGCCGTGTACGACGCCGTGGTCCGCTACTCCAACGGCCTGGGCCATCAGCGCCCCGACCATCAGCTGGGCGCAGCGTGCGGGATGGGCATCAAGCTGTTCGGGGTTCCAGGCCCCTCACTGCTGGACGACGAACGAGACAGCGGCACCTTCGACCTCAACCTCATCAACAACGAGGTCTTCTTCGCGAACACCGCCTACGACTACATGGTCATCGAGGAGCTGTTCGCGGAGCTGCCCGAGGCGTTGGTGAACCCGGCCCGCCGCAAGACCTGGATGGGGGAGTTCCTCACCCGCCGGGGCACGCTCACCGACCCCGACAACTGGCTGTGGGACGAGCTGTTCGCCATGCTGTCGTTCACCACCGTCCCGCGCCGGAACCTGTTGTCGTACACCTACAACAGCATGGGCGCCTTCCGGCACGGCGAGCACATCGCCAAGATCCGTACCGTGCCGACGGCCCACTCGCTGGCCTCCCTCACGCACCAGATCGTGGACGTGCACGCGGACAACGAGGCCTTCCGTCGCACCCTGGTCGCCGAGGCGGCGGAGCGGGAGCACTCCTTTGAGCTCCAGGTGCAGCTCAACACCGATCCGGCCCGCATGCCGGTGGACAACACCTCCGTGAAGTGGCCCGAGGAGCTGTCGCCCTGGGTGACGGTCGCCCGGGTGGACCTCCCGCGCCAGGACATCGGCGGGGACGACAACCTCGTGGCCGCCGACTCCACGTCGATCACACCGTGGCGCTCGCGCGAGGAGCACCGGCCCCTCGGCGAGATCCAGCGGGTCCGGCAGGAGGTCTACCGACGCTCCTCCGTCGAACGGCACCGCATCAACGGACAAGAGCGCCGCGAACCGTCCGGCAGCGCGGAGCTGCTCGGCTGAGGCGCAGCCGCGAGCCCCTGCCGGGACGGCCGGCCCGCTCGTCGCGGCACGGCCCCCGTGACGGTCGGGTCCGGAGTGGCAAGGAGCGCCGTCTTCGGCGCCCTTGCCGCCAGGGGCAGTTGACCTCGGTAGGGTGGCGGTCGTGGACATGCTGCACCTGCGTTACTTCGTCGCCGTGGCCGAAGAACTCAACTTCTCGCAGGCGGCACGCAGACTGCACATGGCAGCCTCCCCGCTGAGCCAGCGGATCAAGGATCTGGAACGCGAGCTCGGCCACGAGCTGTTCGAGCGCACCACCCACCGGGTCGACCTGACACCGGCGGGCGCCGCCCTGCTGCCGATGGCGCGCGACATCCTCGAGCGGGTCAACGCCATCCCGTGGCGGCTGGGCGAGGCGGTACGCCCGCGGCTGGACCGGCTGTTCATCGGGATGCCCGCCGGAGTGCACCCGCTGCTGCGGGAACGGGTGCTGATGCTGGAGGACGCCTGTCGGGAGGTGTGCGAGCTCAAGCGCTGGCCCGGCACATCGGCGGACCTGGCGGACGCGGTGCACGACGGACGGCTGGCGATGGCGCTGGCCCGGCTGCCGGTCTCCGACCCGGCGCTGGAGATCATCGAGGTGATGCACGAGCGGCTGGGGGCTGCGGTGCCGGCCGACCAGTTCGCGGGGCGGGAGTCGGTCACCCTCGAAGAGCTGGCCGATCTGTCCTATGTGGCGGTCCCGTACGACGCCACCCCCGCCTATTTCGAGGAAATCGACGCCCGACTGAATTCGATGGGCGTGAAGAAAAGAATCCGCATCAACATGGCGGATTATGCGGGCACCTCGGAATTGATTTCCTCGGGGATCGCTTTCTCGATGACCATGCTCTCGCCGGAGAGTCCGATGCACCTGTACCGGCTGGACAACGTGGCCGTACTGCCCGTGGACGGCTTCCAACCCGACCTGCCCACAGGGCTGTTGTTCCGCAAGGATCGGGCGGATGACGGCGGCGACCTGAGTGGCATCGCCGCCCGCGCGCGACAGATCTTCAGCGAGGTCATGGCCGTCTGACCGCTGCGGTCATACCCGTCTTCGCCAGTTGATCATTCCCTCTGAACTCGTTCACGCATAACGTCGGCGGTAGAAACATTCGCCATGAAATTACTGCGTGAACTGGAGTGATGATGGACATCACGGCCGCCGGCCCCACCGGACCGTTGGACGGAGTACGGGTGATCGATCTGTCCACGGTGGTGATGGGGCCCTATGCGACGCAGATCCTGGGCGACCTCGGTGCCGATGTCATCAAGATCGAGTCGCCGTCCGACACGGTACGGGTGGGCCCCTACCGCACCACGCCCGGCATGACCCCGCTCAACCTCAACGTCAACCGCAACAAGCGCAGCGTGGCGTTGAACCTGAAGGACGACACCGACCGGGCACGGGCCCTGGAACTGATCGACAGCGCCGACGTACTGGTCACCAACATGCGCCCTGGCGCGCTCGCCCGCCTCGGCCTCGGTCACGCCGACATCGCCGCCCGCAACCCGGGCCTGGTCTACGCCCACGCCCAGGGTTTTCGCAGCGACTCCGACCGGGCCGGCAACGCCGCCTACGACGAGACGGTGCAGGCCGCTTCCGGCCTGGTGGACGTGGCCAACCGAGCGCTGGGCACCCCGGCGTACCTGCCGACGATCATCGGCGACAAGGTCTGCGCGCTGACCATCGTCTACACGGTGCTCGCCGCGCTCGTCCACCGCTCCCGCACCGGCACCGGCCAGTACATCGAGATCCCGATGACCGACACGCTCATCGCCTTCAACCTCGTCGAGCACCTGGCGGGCCATGTCTTCGAGCCGCCGGAGGGCCCCACCGGGTTCCCGCTGTCGATGAAGCGGGGCCACCGCGCGGTACCCACCAAGGACGGCCTCGCCTGCGTCATCCCGTACAACCCGCAGAACTTCCGGGACTTCTTCCTCGCCGCCGGCCGCGCCGACCTCGCCACGGACCCGCGCGTCAACGGCGGGTCCATCGCCGACGACGACGTCGACGCGCTGATGGAACTGGTGGGGGAGTGCTCGCCGAGCCTGACCACCGAGGAGTGGGCATCGGTCTGCGCCAAGCACAGCATCCCGATGGCACCCGTGCTCGAACTCGACCGGGCCGCCGAGGACCCCTATGTGCGGGGCGGCCGGCTGCTCGACGTGGTCGACCACCCCAGCGAGGGCGCCATCCGCTCGATCGGCATCCCGGTGCGGTTCTCCGCCACCCCGGGATCAGTGCGCAGGCCCGCCCCGCTGCCCGGCCAGCACACCGACGAGGTCTTCCGGGAACTCACCGCCGACCGCTGACCCACCGTCACCCAAGGGACACACACCATGTACAGCACCACCGAGGTGCGGACCGAGAGCATCGGTTCCACCCTGCTCATCACCATCGACCGGCCCAAGGCGCGTAACGCGGTCGACGCGGCCGTCGCCGCCGGACTGTCCGCTGCACTGGACCACCTGGAGGCGGACCCCGCTCTGCGGGTCGGCGTACTCACCGGCGCCCAGGGCACGTTCAGTGCCGGGATGGACCTCAAGGCCGCGCTGGCCGGCGAGTCCCCCGAGATCCCGGGGCGCGGCTTCGGCGGTCTCACCCAGGCCCGCACGACCAAGCCGCTGATCGCCGCCGTAGAGGGCTGGGCCATGGGAGGCGGCTTCGAACTGGCCCTCGGCTGCGACCTGATCGTGGCCGCCGACGACGCCCGCTTCGGCCTCCCGGAAGTCAACCGCGGGCTGATCGCGGCGGGCGGCGGAGTGATCCGGCTGCCCAAGCGCATCCCGTACCACCTGGCGATGGAACTGCTGCTGACCGGCGAGCCCATCTCCGGCGAACGCGCCGGACACCTCGGCATCGCCAACCATGTGGTCTCGGCCGGAGAGACCGTCGCCACCGCAATGCGACTGGCCGAGCGGATCGCACAGAACGCCCCCCTGGCCCTGGCCGCCGTCAAGGAACTCGTCCGCACCGCCGACGGCGCCCCACAGGAGGCGGCGTTCGCCGCGCAGACGCAGGTGATGGCCGCTCTCGCCGCCTCCGCCGACGTACGCGAGGGCATGACCGCCTTCACCGAACGCCGCCCCCCGGTCTGGCAGGGCCGGTAGGACCAGGACCCCGAGGGAGAACACACCATGAACCAGCAGGACGTGCCCCGGCACATCGCGACGCCGCTGGCCAACCCGGCCTATCCACCGGTCGTGCCGCGCTTCACCAACCGCGAGTACCTCAACATCGTCTACCGCACCGACTACGAGGCACTGCGCGCCGTCGTACCCGAACCGCTGGAGATCGACGAGCCGTTGGTGCGCTTCGAGGTCATGCGCATGGGCGACGTCAGCGGCTACGGGCCGTACACCGAGTCGGGCCAGGCCATCCCGGTCCGCCACGAGGGCGAGCGGGGCGAGTATCTGCACGCCATGTACCTGGACAACCTTCCGGCCATCACGTCCGGCCGTGAGGCCAGTGCCTATCCGAAGACGGCCGGGTCGCCCGCCCTGTACGTCGACCACGGTGCGCTGGTCGGGGTCCTCGACGTCGGCACCCTGCGGGTGGCGACCGCGACGATGGGCTACAAGCACTACGAGTTGTCGGTCGAGGAGGCCGTGGCGCAGGTCGGTGTGCCGACCTACATGCTCAAGCTGGTCCCGGGGTTCGACGGGGCGCCGCAGGTCGCGCAGTTGGTGCGCACCGAGATCACCGACATCACCGTGAAGGGCGCCTGGACCGGCCCCGCCCGGCTGGAGCTGTTCGCGCACGCCCTGGCACCGCTGGCCGATCTACCGGTCCGCGAGATCGTCTCCGCCAGCCACATCCTGACCGATCTGACCCTGGCGCCGGTCAAGCCCGTCCATGACTACCTGGCCCACCCAGCCGACCCCGCCCGCTTCGCGCGGTGAGCACGACCAAGGCCACGGACGCAGAGAGAAGACATGTGATGACCAAGCCCTTCACCACCGCCGCGGTCGTCGGCGCCGGCACGATCGGTCTGTCCTGGGCCGCGCTCTTCGCCGGCCACGGGATGCGGGTACGGATCACCGACCCGCGGCCGGACCTGGCCGACGCGGTCGCCGAGGCACTCGATCAGGCCGCCGGCCATCTGTCCGCACAGGGCCTGGACGTGAGCGGCCTCGCCGAGCGGGTGCACATCGCCGAGGACCTCGCCGACGCGGTGCGCGACGCCGACGTCGTGCAGGAGAACGGCCCGGAGAACGTCCCCTTCAAGCGGAAGCTGTTCAGCGACCTGGTCGCCGCCGCCCCCGCGCACGCGCTGCTGCTCAGCTCCTCCTCGGCGATCCCGTCGACTGCGTTCACCGACACCATCGAGGACGCCGGCCGCGTCCTGATCGGCCACCCCTTCAACCCGCCGCACCTGATCCCGCTGGTGGAGGTGGTGCCAGGAGAGCGCACCTCCGAGGAGAGCGTGGCGCGGGCCGTGGAGTTCTACCGCTTCGTCGGCCGCGTTCCCGTCGTAGAACGCAAGGAGATCCCCGGGTTCGTCGGCAACCGCCTGCAGAACGCCCTCAGCCGGGAGGCGATCTACCTCGTCGAGCAGGGCGTCGTCAGCCCGGCGGAACTGGACACCGTGATGGTGAACTCCCTCGGGCTGCGCTGGGCGACGGTGGGGCCGTTCCTCGGTGCGCACCTCGGCGGCGGCCCCGGAGGCTACCGGCACATGGCCGAGCACATCGGCGTGTCGATGCAGAAGATGTGGGACTCGCTCGGCCGCCCCGAGCAGAGCCCCGACCAGACCGAACGACTCGTCGCGGCCGTCGAGGACGCCTACGGCTCCCGCTCCTACGCCGACCTCAGCCGGGAACGCGACGCCCGGCAGATCGCCGTGCTGTCCGCCCGCGACAGCGCCACCAGCATGAAGAAGGAGACCCGCTCATGACCGCCGTACTGCCCGAAAAGGGTTCCAGGAAGGCTTCCGACATCGCTTCCGCCGACGACCGTTTGGCCGCGGACTTCTACGACGTCGAGTCGCTGCTGCCGCCGCACGAGCGGGAACTGCTGCTGCGTGCCCGGGCGTTCATGCGCAGCGAGGTCAAGCCGCTGGTCAACGAGTACTGGGCCAAGGGGGAGTTCCCCCGCGAACTCATCGGCAAATTCGGCGAACTCGGACTCGCCGGTGTCCCCTACGAGGGCTACGGCGATCCCGCACCGGCCGGGAGCAACCTGCTGGTCGGCATGCTGTCGATGGAATACACCCGCACCGACGCCTCCAGCGCCACCTTCTTCGGCGTGCACAGCGGTCTGGCGATGTACAGCATCTACCGGGGCGGCGACCAGGAGCAGCGGGACCGCTGGCTGCCGGCGATGGCCGCGCTGGACACCATCGGCGCCTTCGCGATGACCGAACCGCTCGGCGGCTCCGACGTCGCCGGAGGCATGCGGACCACCGCCCGCTGGGACGGCGAGAACTGGGTGCTCAACGGCGCGAAGCGGTGGATCGGCAACGCGACCTTCGCCGACCTGGTGGTGGTCTGGGCCCGTGACGAGGCGGACGACAAGGTCAAGGGCTTCGTGGTGGAGAAGGGCACCCCGGGATTCTCCCCGGTCAGGATCGAGAACAAGATCGCGTTCAGGATCGTGGAGAACGCCGAGATCACTCTGACCGACGTCAAGGTGCCCGAAGCCAACCGGCTGCAACGCATCGACTCCTTCCGCGACGTGGCGGAGATCCTCCGCGCCACCCGCAGCGGGGTCGCCTGGCAGGCCCTCGGGGTGATGATCGGCGCCTACGAGCTGGCGCTGGACTACGCCAAGCAGCGCCGCCAGTTCGGCCGCCCGATCGCCCGGTTCCAGATGGTGCAGGACCTGCTGGTCAAGAGCCTCGGCAACATCACCGCCTGCTGGGGCATGTTGGTCCAGCTCGCCCGGCTGCAGGACGCGGGCGTCTTCCGCGACGAGCACTCCTCCTTGGCGAAGGCTTTCGTCACCTCACGGATGCGCGAAGTGGTGGGGTGGTGCCGGGAGATCTTCGGCGGCAACGGCATCGTCCTCGACTACGACATCGCCCGGTTCTTCGCCGACGCCGAGGCGATCTACTCCTTCGAGGGCACCCGCGAGATGAACACCCTCATCGTCGGCAAGGCCGTCACCGGCGAGAGCGCCTTCGTCTGACAGCCTCTCCCACAGCGCCGCGCCGGCTCCGAGTGCAGTGTTCCTCGGGGTCGGCGCGGACCAGTGTGCACACGCTGCCACGGCCGGAAGCGCACTCGTGTCGGCCCGGCCGGGCGGGTTTTGTGCTCGTACTGCTTCGGCCCCGGAGTTGCGCTCGTACGTGCCCGGCCACGTTCCGCCGGTCCCCGGGAGCCCCGCTCGGGTCGCCTCGGCCGGAGCGGAGCGCCTCGACGCCGGCGCGCGTACGCGCGTACCGGGGCCGCCCGAAACCCTGCCTGTGCGCAGCGCACAAGTGCCGCGCCCAGCATCGTCGCCCGCGCCCATGGGCCCGGAGCACCGCCGATTCGTACCGTCTCTCCTCACGCACCGGACATCCGTCCCGCCTTCCCCGGGACGCGCACCCCGTCCGGCCGACGTCCGTCGACGCACTTCGAGGAGCCGACATGCACATCGCGGAACTGCCAGACCTGCGGGCCCGGCAGGACACGGACGGTCCCTGCATCACTGACGATGTGTCAACTCTCGACAACACGGCGTTCCTTCGCCGGATCCGGCAAGCTGCGGCGGCCCTGCGGTCGCGCGGCCTCGGACGCGGCGACGTGGTCGCGCTGCTGCTGCCCAACACGGTGGACTTCGTCGTCGTACTGTTCGCCGCCTGGCGACTCGGCGCGGCGGTGACCCCGGTCAACCCGGCGCTGACCGAGCCCGAGGTGCGTTACCAGCTCGGCGACGCGGATGCCACCGTGGTGGTCACCGCCGAGCCGTCGCCGCTCACCGGGGCGGTCACGGTGGCCGAGTTGGCCGCCGGGCCCGAAGACACGGCCGCACCGGAGACGGACGCGGACGCGCTCGCCCTGCTGATCTACACCAGCGGCAGCACCGGGCGCCCCAAGGGCGTGATGCTCGACCACGCCAACCTCGCCGCCATGGCGGGGATGATGATCGGCGCCGCCCGGCTGTCCGAGACCGACCACAGCCTGCTGATCCTGCCGTTGTTCCACGTCAACGGCATCGTGGTCGGCGTGCTGTCCCCGCTGCTGGCCGGCGGACAGGTCACGGTGGCCGGACGGTTCCGGGCCGAGACCTTCTTCGACCAGGTCGCCACGGTCCGCCCGACCTGCTTCTCCGCGGTCCCGGCGATCTACTCGATGCTCACCGAACTGCCCGACCGGACACTGCCCGACACGTCCTCGGTGCGCTTCGCCGCTTGTGGTGCGGCCCCGATGCCCGCCGCCCTCATCGAGCGGTTCGAGCGCCGCTACCGCATCCCGATCCTGGAGGGCTACGGCCTGTCCGAGGGCACCTGCGCCTCCACCACCAACCCGCTCGACGGCCCGCGCAAGCCGGGCACGGTCGGACTGCCGCTGCCCGGCCAGCAGGTCGCCGTGATGGATCCGCAGGGCCGGATCATGCCGGCCGGAGTGACCGGTGAGGTGGTCGTGCGCGGGCCCAATGTGATGCGTGGCTATCTGGGCCGCCCGGAGGAGACCGCCCGCACCGTGGTGGGCGGCTGGCTGCACACGGGCGATGTCGGCCGTCTCGACGAGGACGGCTATCTGGTCCTGGTCGACCGCATCAAGGACATGATCATCCGGGGTGGGGAGAACATCTACCCCAAGGAGATCGAGACCGTCCTCGGCGACCATCCCGATGTCCTCGAAGCCGCCGTGGTGGGCGCCGCCGACGAGCGGCTCGGCGAGGTACCGGTGGCCTTCGTGGCCCTGCGCACGGACGCGACCGCAGACCCCGGCGACCTGCTGGAACACTGCCGGACCCGGCTGGCCAGGTTCAAGGTGCCCACCGGGATCACCCTCGTCGACCGGCTGCCGAGGAATCCCGTCGGCAAGACGGACAAGCCCGCACTGAGGGCCAGGACCGCCGACGTCACCACCGCCTTCACCACGGCCGGCTGAGCGGGAACGGGAGGCAGTCATGGGGTTCCTCGCACCGGACACGGCGGACATCGACGTACAGCAGTGGCGCACCCGCCCCTACCACCAACGCATCAGGCCGCTGGCCCAGCACTGGGCCCTGCACGGCTTCGGCACCCCCGGCATCGTGCACCTGCTGTACCTGGTGAAGATCACCGCGTACGCCCTCGGCGGCATCGCGGTCGTCTCCGCGACCCCCGGCGTCGGCGGCATCACGGACTTCGGTTCCTGGTGGGCGGAGCCGATCGTCTATCAGAAACTCGTCGTCTGGACGCTGTTGTACGAGATCCTCGGCCTCGGCTGCGGCTCGGGCCCGCTCAGCTCACACTTCCTGCCGCCGGTCGGCGCCTTCCTGCACTGGCTGCGCCCGGGCACCGTGCGGCTGCCTCCGTGGCCGGGCAGGATCCCGTTCACCTCCGGGACGCGACGTACGGCCGCGGATGTGACTCTGTACGCCGCGCTGTTGGGAGCGGCGGTGTGGCTGCTGTGCTCCCCCGGCGATGCGGGCGCGGGCGGCGTGCCGGCGCCTTGGCGCGTGGCCGTGCTCGCGGTGCTGCTCGCGCTGCTCGGGCTGCGTGACAAGACCGTGTTCCTCGCCGCCCGCGCGGAGCACTACGGGCTGACGCTGCTGGTCTTCCTCTTCCCGGTGAGCGACCAGAGCGCCGCGCTGAAACTGGTCATGCTCGCCCTGTGGTGGGGCGCCGCGTCCTCCAAGCTCAACCGCCACTTCCCGTTCGTGGTGGCGGTGATGATCAGCAACAGCCCGCTGCGCCCGGCCTGGTTCAAGCGCCGCCTGTACCGCAACTACCCCGACGATCTCAGGCCGTCCGCCCTCGCCGCCGCGGCCGCGCACGGCGGCACGGTCGTCGAGTACGTGGTGCCCCTGATCCTGGTGCTGTCCCACGGCGGGATCGTCACCACGATCGCCTTGACCGTGATGATCGTCTTCCATCTGCACATCATGTCGACGTTCCCGATGGGCGTGCCGCTGGAGTGGAACGTCTTCTTCATCTACTCCGCGCTCGTCCTCTTCGGCCACGACGCCGCTGTCGGCGCCTTCGCCCTGCACTCCCCGCTTCTGGCCGCGGTGCTGGTACTGAGCCTTGTGGTGGTCCCGGTGCTCGGCCACGTCCGCCCCGACCTGGTGTCGTTCCTGCCCTCGATGCGCTACTACGCCGGCAACTGGGCCACCAGCCTGTGGTGCTTCCGCAAGGGCACCGAGCACCGGCTCAACGAGTACATCGTCAAAGCGTCCGCTCTGCCCGTCGACCAGCTCACCCGCCTGTACGGCACCGAGGCCGCCGACCTCGTGCTGCACCAGGGGCTGGCCTGGCGTGCGATGCACAGCCACGGCCGGGCACTGATCGGACTGCTGCCACGGGCCGTGGACGACGTGGAGTCCTACGATGTGCGGGAGGGCGAGATGGTGGCGGGAGCGGTCCTCGGCTGGAACTTCGGCGACGGCCATCTGCACGACGAGCAGCTGATGGCCGCCGTACAGCAGCGGTGCGGCTTCGCGCCGGGCGACCTGCGCGTCGTCCTGCTCGAGTCCCAGCCGACGCACCGCGGGCGCCAGCACTACCGCATCGTGGACGCGGCGACCGGCCTGATCGAGGAGGGCTACGTGAACGTACGGGAGATGGTGATCCGGCAGCCCTGGCTCGACGACGAGACGCCGACGATTCCCGTCGAGCCCGCCCGGGCACCGCGACCGGCGACCGAGGTGGCGGCCGCGCATGAGTGACGCGATCGTGGTGGGGGCCGGCCCGAACGGGCTGGCCGCCGCCGTCGCCCTGGCCCAGCGAGGCCTGAAGGTGACCGTCCTGGAGGCCGCCGACGAGATCGGCGGAGGCACCCGCACCAGCGAGCTGACTCTGCCCGGACTGCTGCACGACCACTGCTCCGCAGTCCACCCGCTGGGCGTCGGCTCGCCGTTCCTGCGGACCCTCGGCCTGGAACGGTACGGCGTCGAGTGGGCGTGGCCCGAGATCGATCTGGCACACCCGCTGGACGGCGGGCGGGCCGGGGTGCTGGTCCGCTCCATGGAGGCGACCGTGCGCGGACTCGGCGCGGACGGCCCGGCCTGGCAGCGGCTGTTCGCCCCGCTGGCCGCCGACTTCGACGCCCTGATCGAGGATGTGCTGCGCCCGATTGCTCATCTGCCCGCCCACCCGGTGGCACTGGCCCGCTTCGGACTGAGGGCGCTGCAGCCGGCCACGGCGGTGGCCCGGCGCTGGCGTACCGAGGAGGCCAGGGCACTGTTCGCGGGAGCGGCGGCGCATCTGATGTATCCACTGACCGGGCCGGCCAGTTCCGCGGTCGGGCTGATGCTCATCGGCGCCGCCCACCACTTCGGCTGGCCGGTCGCCCGCGGCGGATCGCGGACCATCACCGACGCGCTGGCCGCACTCCTCACCAAGCTCGGCGGCACCATCGAAACGGGCGTACAGGTGGACTCCCTGGCCCAACTCGCCCCCGCCCGGCTCGTCATGCTCGACACTGCGCCCGGCGCGGCGGCCCGCATCTGCGGCGACCGGCTGCCCGGCCGAGTGCGCCGGGCCTACCAGGGCTGGCGGCACGGCCCGGCGGCGTTCAAGGTGGACCTCGCCGTCCAGGACGGCATCCCCTGGACCCATGAGGCATGCCGCCGCGCCGGCACCGTGCACCTGGGCGGCACCCTGGAGGAGGTCGTCCGCACGGAGGCGCAGACCGCCGGTGGGCGGATGCCCGAGCGCCCGTTCGTCCTGGTCGGCCAGCAGTACCTGGCCGACCCCGGCCGCTCCCGCGGCGACGTCCACCCGGTCTGGGCATACGCGCACGTCCCGCACGGTCACCCCGGCGACGCGACCGAGGCGGTGCTGCGCCAGATCGAGCGGTTCGCCCCGGGCTTCAGGGAGCGGATCGTGGGCCTTGCGGTGCGCTCGACCACCGAACTGGCCCGCTACAACGCGAACTTCATCGGAGGTGACATCGTCGCCGGCGCCAACACCGCACGGCAGGTCACGCTGCGCCCCCGCCTGGCCGCCGACCCCTACAGCACCGGCATCCCGGGCGTCTACCTGTGCTCGGCGGCCACCCCGCCCGGCGCCGGCGTGCACGGCATGTGCGGTGCGAATGCCGCCCGTTCCGCGCTGCGGTACCTGGCCCGGTGAACGGCCCCACGCAACAGTCGGCAGGCGAGGCACCCGATCCGGTCGTCCTCGCGGCCCAGGTCGTGCAGACCAACCGGGACGAGTTCATCGCCAAACTGGTCGCCACCACCGAGGCGGAGATATCCCAGCTGGAACACGACGAGCCGCTGCACGGACTCCTGGAAGCCAGCATCACCGAGAACATCGTCACCGCCCTGCACGTGATCATCAACCGTATCGACCCGCTGACCGTGGACGCACCCGCCTCGGCCATCTCCTACGCCCGCCGGCTCGCCCAACGCGACGTGCCGCTCTCGGCCTTGCTGCGCGCCTACCGCCTGGGCCATGCGCAGAGCCTGGACCTCGTCCTCGGGGAGGCGGTCCGACTCGGTCTGCCGGACCCGGCCGGCACCGTCATCGCCCTCGTCCAGGTCACCTCCGCCTACCTGGACCGGGTCTGCGACCAGATCGGCCGCGCCTACGAGGAGGAACGCGAACGGTGGGTGGGCACCCGAGGTGTGCTGCGCCAGTACTGGGTGGGCCAGCTCCTCGACAACCCACGGGTCGACCTACGGCAGGCCGAGACCGCCCTCGACTACCCGTTGTCCGGCAGCCACCTGGCCGTCGAGTGCTGGCGCCACGGCAGCGAGGCGGCCACCGCCACCGATACCGTCGCCGTCTTCGACCGGCTGGCCTCACTGCTGCACACCGTGCTGCGCGCCCAGGGCCGCCCCCTGCTCGTGCACACCGACGAGGCCCACGCCCGGATCTGGCTTGCCGTCAGGCCCGACTGCCACGTGGACCCCGACACGATCGCCGCCGAACTGGGCGACGCCGCGCTGCCGGTGCGGGCCGCCCTCGGCATCGTCCGCCCGGGACTCGACGGCTTCCGCCGCAGCACGCGCGCCGCCGCCCGTACCAAGGCCCTCGCCCTGTCCGCGGGGCCCGGCGCCCCTCGCGTGGTCGCCTTCGCCCGTGTCGCCCCTGTCGCCCTCCTGGTCGACGAACCCCGCGAACTGGCCGACTTCGTCTCCGACAGCCTCGGCGACCTCGCCGTGGACGACCCCCGCTGTGAACTCCTGCGTGAGACGCTCCGCCTCTTCCTCGCCACCAACCGTAGCTACGCCGCCACCGCGGAGGAGCTGATGGTCCACCGCAACACCGTCCACTACCGCGTCCAGCGGGCCGTCGACCACTACCACCTCAACCTGGACGCCGACGCCTTCGACCTCCACTTCGCCCTCACCGTCTGCCACTGGCACGGGGCGAAGGTCCTCCGCCGCAAGCCACGGTGACGAGGCGCGATTGCCGGAGGCGACGCGGGCGACGGGGTCCAGCGTGATGTCGGTGATCATGTCTTCTGGCCGCCGACCATGCCCGGCGTCCGACCCCGACCAGGATGGAGCGGGTGTCGAGGCCGCACCGGACGACGGCGGTCTCGGCGTGGCGCAGGAAGCTGGAGTACACCCCGGGGTATCCGAGGCTGGGGGTCTCGCGGTCCACCCGGACCTCACGGTCCTGCAGCGGTCGCCGAGATCGTCGGCGGCGTCCATCAGCGGGAAGTGGTCGCAGGCGTGCGAGGTATGTCCTTATCGTTGCTTCTCTGGCGCTTCTCCGGTGGCATACAGCACGTACAACCCGACTCGTCTGTCGGCTCGCATATCGGCAGGTCAGGGGTGTGTCCACTTGCGGTGAACGTTTCGGTGGGGTCGGATCCGGGTTGATTCCGCGTTCAAAATCCGGCTCCCGACGGGCCCACGTGCTGTAGAGCTCCCTGGCGATAGCGCTCTGACCAGGAGCTTCCTTGAGCAGAGACGGAAACGACAACACGCCGCCAGGGGGCGTCAGGCTCAGAGTGCGGTCCGTCGGCGGGAAGCCCTCGGCGGGGCTGAGGAGAACGCACCGGGGTGTCTCCGCGATGGGTCGTGCTGGTGATGCGGTGCGTCAGCTGACCTGCTCGGCGGTGCCGAGCAGTGCCAGGGCGTTGTCGATGCCCTGCGCGAGGAGTACGTCGGCGAGTCGCCGGTCGGCCAGAGCTCGGGAGAGCTGCAGTGTCCCGGCCATCATGGCGAGGAGGCTGAGTGCCTGCACGCGCACCGAGAGCGGGTCGTGGGGCGCCATGCGGGCGGCGATACCGTCGATGAGCGTCAGCACGCCGCCGGTGTAAGCCTGCCTGGTCGTGTCCGTGCAGCGCGCGATCTCATCCAGCAGGGCGGCGTTGGGGCAGCCGTCCTCCGGGCTGTCGCGGTGCCGGACGGACAGGTACCAGCCCACGATCTGATCGAGTCCGGCGCGACCGGGCGCCGCTTGCGCGACGACGTTCGCGTTCTGCGCGCGCAGTTGGTCGGCGACCGCGGTGGCGACAAGGTCCTCCTTGGACGCGAAGTGGGTGTAGAAGGCGCCGTTGGTGAGCCCGGCGTCCGCCATGAGCGTTGCGACTCCGGAGCCGTCGATACCGTCTCGCTTGAACCGGCGGCCGGCCGTCTCGACGATTCGCTGCCTTGTCGCCTGCTTGTGCTCTTTCCCGTATCGCACCCCAGCACTCCTGTCCTCACTGGAAGGGCGGCCTTTCCCCCACGGTCCCTCGGTTGTCCGAGTCCGCCTCTACCGCCAGAACGTTTGGCGCGAGCCACTTGTCCAGAGGGCTTCTCGGCCCTGGGCAACGTCCTCGGGTCACGCGCCGGCTGCGTTTCGCGCCTGCTACCGGTCGAGGAACTCGTTGGCTGTCTTCACGAACTGGTCGTGGAACTGGAAGATGCCGCCGTGACCCGCGTCGGGGTAGACCACCAGCTCGGCGTTGGGCAGGCGCCGGGCCATGTCGTGCGAGTTCTTCGTCGGCACCATCCTGTCGCTCTCGCCGTTCGCGACGAGCACGGGCTGGTGGATTACGGAGAGGTCGTGGGGCTGCTCCAGGCCCCAGCGGTGGATGGCCTTGAGCTGGTTGCTGTACGCGATGGGGGAGATCGACTTGTCCCGGTCCGCGGTGCGCTCCTTGAGGCGGGCCAGGAACTCCTTGCCGGCTCGGCGCCCGTTGGCGGTGCGGGTGAAGAAGAGGAACTGCTTGGGGTCCTGGAGGGTGAACAGTGCCCGGACGGTGTCGAGGTGGGACAGCATCGTCACGTTCTTGATGCCCTCGCCCCCGGCGGGACCGGTGCCCGAAAGGATCAGCTTGCGGACGAGTTGCGGGTCGGTCTGCACGATCACCTGGGCGATCATGCCGCCCATCGAGAAGCCGTGGATGTCGACGTGTTCGAGCCCGAGGGCCCGGATGAAGGTGACGGCGTCCTTCGCCATCTCCTGGATGGTGCGGGGCGTGGAACCGCTGGAGGCGCCGACGCCCCTGTTGTCGAACGTGATGACGTGGCGCTTGGCGGCAATGCCGTCGACGACCCGGGGATCCCAGTTGTCGAGCACCGCGGCGAGGTGGGTGATGAAGACCACCGGAGTGCCGGACCGGGGGCCGAGCTCGCGGTAGGCGAAGGTCACTCCACCGGCGGTGAGGGTGCGGGTCGGTGCGTCCTTGTAGAACGTCACCACGTCGTTGCGTGCTTCCTGCTTGTCATTCATGTCCGTGTCCTTCTTTGTGAGGGTTTGTGGCGGCGCTGTGCGCCAGTTTCCTCTTCTGGGAGAGGGGTGCGCTGCGACGTCGAGCCTGGTGCGCTTGCGCATCGATGATTGAAGTATGACCGTAATTCTATGAGGCCGCAAGGTGTGCGGGGAACGAGCAAAAGCCGAAGCCGAATTGGCGCTGATATGCCGTGGCCGGGGCGGGTGCCGCCCCACATGGCCGTGGGATGGCACCCGCCCCGGTGTGTCAGGCGGCGAGGAAGCTGGTCACCTGGGTGGTGAACTCCTTGGCGCGCTGGAAGAGGAAGGCGTGGCCGGCGCCGGTGTAGAGGACGAGGGTGGCGTCGGCGAGGTGCTGCACCGCCACGTAGGAGGCGTGGGCGGGGATCATCACGTCCTGCGTGCCGTTGGCGTACAGGACGGGGTGCTGGATGGCCTCCAGTTCCGCCCGTACCTCATCGAAGGGGGCTGCCAGAAGCTGGGCCGCCGCGGTGAGCATGCCCTGCGCCGCCGTCTCGGAGACCGCGGGGCCGCCGGCGGCGAGCCGGGTCGAGACGTGGGCGAAGTGCTCGTGCCCTGATGCACGGGCCGTGTCCGTCTCGGGGTAGAAGAGGTAGAGCATGTCCTCCAGGTCGGCGTCGGGCTTGGCCATGATGCCCAGGACCTTCTCGCTGAAGGGCGGCGCATCGGGTACCCAGCCGGCCGGGCCGCTGCCTGCCACGATGAGCTTGCGCACCAGCTCGGGGCGTCGCACGGCCACGCGCTGGGCCACGATGCCGCCCAGTGACCAGCCGAGCAGGTCGGCCTGAGCGAGGCCGAGCGCCTCGATGAACTCGATGGCGCCCTCGGCGAATCCGTCGAGGGAGTCGCGCGGCTCGCCGTCGGTGTGGCCGACGCCGACGTTGTCGAAGACGATCACGTCGTGCTCGGCGGCCAGGTAGTCCAGGAACTCCGGGTCCCACCAGTCGATGGTGCCGCGGAAGCGGTTCAGCAGGACGAGCGGAACTCCGCCCTGCGGGCCCATCCGCCGGTAGGTGAACGTCGCGGAGGCCCCCTTCACGGAAAGGTCCTCGGCTTGGTCTGCCAGGTACGTGCTCATGATGTTCTTCTCTCGTGGGCTGTGTGATGCAGGGCGGTCGGGGCGCTGAGGGGCCCCGGGCTGCTCTCGTGGCGTTTTCTCAGCCGGTGTGGGTGGGGTAGTCGGTGTAGCCGGCCGCACCGCCGCCGTAGAAGGTGTCCGGGTCGGGAGCGTTGAGGGGCGCGCCGGAGCGGACGCGCTCGACGAGGTCGGGGTTGGCGAGGGCGAGTGAGCCGACGGTGATGACGTCGGCCAGTCCGTCTTCGACGTCCTTGGCCCGGGTGGGGATGTCGGTTCCGGCGCGGTTGAGCAGGAGCGTGGTCGGCCACAGCTTGCGCAGGGTGTGCAGGAGGTCGTCGTCGCCGGCGTGGCCGATGTGCAGGTAGGCGAGGTCGAGCGGGGCGAGGGCCTGTACGAGGGCCGGGTACAGCTCGTCGGTGTCGCTCTCCACCAGGTCGTTGATCTTGAAGGGGTTGCCGGGAGAGATCCGGATGCCGGTGCGGCCGGCGCCGATCTCGTCGGCCACGGCGGTGGCGACCTCCACGGCGAAGCGGATGCGGTTGTCGATGGAGCCGCCGTAGCGGTCGGTGCGCTGGTTGGTGTGGGTGGAGAGGAACTGGTGCACCAGGTAGCCGTTGGCACCGTGGATCTCCACACCGTCGGCGCCGGCGGCGATGGCGGCCGCGGCGGCGCGGCGGAAGTCGTCGACGGTCGCGGTGACTTCCTCGGTGGACAGTGCGCGAGGCTCCGGCATCTCCTGCAGGCCGGATGCGGTGAAGGTGACGCCGGCCGGCTTGATCGCGGAGGGGGCTACGGGCTGTCGGCCGTGGGGGGTGTTGTCGGGGTGGGAGATGCGTCCGACGTGCATGAGCTGGATGACGATGCGTCCGTCGGCGGCGTGTACGGCGTCGGTGACCTTGCGCCAGCCGGCGATGTGCTCCTCGGTGTAGATGCCGGGGGTGACCGGGTATCCCTGTCCGTCGGCCGAGGGCTGGGTGCCCTCGGTAATGAGGAGGGCGTGGGAGGCGCGCTGGGCGTAGTACTCGGCGTTCAGCTCGGTCGGTACCCCTTCCGGGGTGGATCGGCTCCGTGTCAAAGGCGCCATTGCCAGCCGGTGCGGCAGCGGGATGTCTCCGGCGAATGTCGGGTTCCACAGGGCGTTGAGCATGAATTGTCCTCAAGTTTCATGGGGGCTTGGCCATGAGGGGTGATGGCCGGCCACGAACAGCGCGTCGGCAGGGCCGGAGGGGAGTGGGGAGGCCGAAGGCTTCCTGCCTTCGAAGTCCGCTGATGTCCCGTCACGAGAGCCGCCGACCGGGTCGGCCCGCCCTTCGAGCGCATTGGATTACGTTCATAATACTATGCAGGAGGTATCCGCGGAGCGCAAGTGGGTGGGTCTCTGCGGCGGTGGAGTGGGCTGTGGTGCGCAGGGGCGAGAGCGCAGGACAGGCGAACAGGCGGGCAGTACGAGACGACCTGTTACGAAACGGGCAGTCGCGAGAAGGCGGGCCGTCTCTTCAGAGGGGAGGCATCACGGCCCGAACGAGAGGCAACCCTGTGCCGGTCCGGACTCAACTCCCGCGGAAGACGATCCTTCCGGCCTCACCCGGTGCGGCGGCCAGACGACTGATGCTCAGGGCGTACGGCGGAGTACCGGGCGCAGGTCCTCGATGACGTTCGGGTCGTCGACCGTGGAGGGGATGGGTTCGTCGAGGCCGTCGGCGATGCCGCGCATGGTCTTGCGCAGGATCTTTCCGGAGCGGGTCTTGGGCAGGGCCGGTACGACGGCGACGTCCTTGAGGGAGGCGACGGCGCCGATGTGTTCGCGGACGAGCTGGACGAGTTCGGCCTCGACCTCGGCCGGTTCGCGGGCGGTGCCCGCCTTCAGGACGACGAGGCCGCGCGGGATCTGTCCCTTGAGGGCGTCGGCGACGCCGATCACGGCGCACTCGGCGACGTCGGGGTGGGTGGCCAGGACCTCTTCCATGCTGCCGGTGGACAGCCGGTGGCCGGCGACGTTGATGACGTCGTCGGTGCGGCCCATGACGAAGACGTAGCCGTCGGCGTCGATGTGCCCGCTGTCGCCGGTGAGGTAGTAGCCGTCGAAGGCCGCGAGGTAGGAGCCGATGAAGCGCTCGTCGTCGTTCCAGAGGGTGGGCAACGCTCCGGGCGGCAGGGGGGAGCTCGACGACGATCGCGCCGTCGACGCCGGGCGGCGCGGGCCGACCGGAGGGGTCGACGACGCGGACGTCCCAGGGGCCACTTGCTCGTCGCCGAAGGCGGCTTGCCCGGCAGCGGACGGGTGGGCGAACCGGGTTTGACCGGGGCGGCCTCGATGCCGATCGGGTTGACGACGATGGGCCAGCCGGTCTCCGTCTGCCACCAGTGGTCGATCACCGGGATGTCCAGCAGGGCGCCACTGTGGGGGTTCCGCCGGCCTGCTGCTCCGGCTTCCGGCGATGGAGATCTGGCGTGCCTACGCGGACGACGTCACCGGCGCCGAGATCCCCGAATGCGGCCACTTCATCCCGGAGGAGCGCCCAGAAGTCCTGCCGGCGCATCTACGTGACTTCCTGATGGGCGGAACGGACCGGTGGCACCGCCCCGATGGCCGGACTCTCCTCTTGCAGGGACTGGCCTCGCGCGGCCATGCGGCGGTCGCCGGCCGGGCGCGGGAGGCGCGGGCAGCGGCGTGGCCGAGCGACCTGCCGACAGGGAGGTACTTTCGGGGCCGGGAGACGGCCGGGCATCGGGTCGAACGTGCGTATCTGCTTGGCGAAGGCCCGGACGCGGACGACACGGCGCAGGGTGCTGACGCGCGAGAGGCCGTCGGGCCGGCGGTTGGGGCGGCTTCGGCCTCGGACCAGTGGCCGCCGTGACGATCGCCTTGCCGACCACGTCGAGGTCGAGGAATGTCACCCCGGCAGGCGGGGCATGGCCGCCGTGATCCGGCCCGTTCCGATCACCTCGAAAGCCGCTTTCACCAGGGCGCGCGGTGCGGAAGAGGTGGTGGCCGCAACGCCGCGGAGGCCGAACAGAGCTCTGCCGAAGCGGCAGGTGCTCGGCAGGGCTCAGAGGAAGTCGCGTGGTGGGGAGGAGTTCCGCGAGAGGGGTGCGGTGCGGTACTGCGGCGTGTCAGCGGGACTCCTTGATGCCCAGCAGGGTCAGGGCGTTGTGGATGCCTTCTTCGAGGAGTTCGTCGGAGAGTTGCCGGTCCGTCAGGGCGCGGGAGAGCTGCAAGGTGCCGACCATCATGGCGTAGACGCTGAGAATCTTCGTGCGGGCCGAGCGCGGATCGGTGGGCGCGAGGCGCTCGGCCATACCGTCGATGACCGCCAGCACGCCGTCGGTGTACGTCTGCTTGGTCGCGTCCGCGCAACGCCCGATCTCGTCGAGGAGTGCGGCGGAAGGGCAGCCGTCGTCGGGGCTGTCGCGGTGCTGGGGCGACAGGTACGCCCGCACGATCTCCTCGAGTCCGGCGATGCCCGGGGGCGCCTGCTCGACGGTGTCGACGTTCTGGCGCAGTTGGTCGGCGACCGCGGTGGCGACGAGGTCGTCCTTGGACTCGAAGTGGGCGTAGAAGGCGCCGTTGGTCAGCCCGGCGTCCGCCATGAGGGTCGAGATACCCGAGCCGTCGATGCCGTCCCGCTTGAACCGACGGCCGGCGGTGTCGATGATCCGCTGCCTTGTCACCTGCTTGTGCTCTTTGCTGTACCGCACCACGCGTTCCTCCATGCGCCGGAAGGGTCGCTTGCCCTCCGCCGACCCTCCCATTGTATGGTATTGCGAACGTACTCCAATGGTGGCCCGTGGCGGCGGAGGATGTCGGCGGCCGCACGCTCGGCCGTGCCGCTCATGTTCCCTCGGGTTGGGTCAACCGTCGAACGAGATCGACCCAGGTGGCCCGCAGGTGTGTGGTGGGCACCCGGCGCTGCTCGTGCAGATAGTCCGCCGCCCCGAAGCTCGTGAAGGCGAGCGGGGCATGGGCGAGTATCTCGTGGTCCCCGTCAAGTCCCATGTCACGTAGGAGAGTTGAGACATGCTGGTGGAAGGCCAGTCCGCTGCCCGGGCCGGCGCGGCGTGCGTAGGGCACCTGGCGTCCCAGGGCGGCGCCCAGGTCGGCGTCGGTCGTGATGCGCCCGAGCAGGGCGCAGCCGAACGCCGCCAGTCGGTCCACCGCAGGTGCTCCTGGTCCCAGCGGGGCAGGGCCTGAGGCATACGCCTCCTGGAACTCCGCTTCGGCTTCGCCGAGGAGGGCGAGCAGGAGGCCGTCGCGGTCGCCGAACCGGCGAAAGAACGTGCCCTTGCCCACGCCGGCCTCTTCGGCGACCTCCCGCATCGTCACATGCTCGGCTCCCTGTTCGGCGACCAGTCGTGCCGCCGCCAGCAACCGGACGCGGTTGCGGGCGGCATCGGATCTCTCCGCGGTGACACCGGTCGATGGGTTGTCCCGAGTCTTCGTCACCGTTCGCTCCGTGGAGTTACGTGTGCACACACGTTCTTTCGGTCCCTGCTCTGCACGAGGTGCGCATGGATGGGATGGGGAGTGAGTGTTGGACGGTAGTACGAGGTGCTGAGCATCGACGGAGAGGACTCTCCATTTCCAGGGTGATCTGAGGTGTGCGGTGGATCAGGGGGCGGCATACGTTAGCGTGGCAAGCGTTGACGGCGAGCCCCGTGCTGGTTCGTGCTGGTTTTTGAGGTGCAGTGGGGGCAAACGTGCAGGTCAGAGCGATTTCATGAAATTGCTGCACACTTCCGACTGGCATCTGGGCCGGGCGTTCCACCGGGTGAACATGCTCGGGGCGCAGGCCGAGTTCATCGGTCACCTGGTCACGACCGTGCGTGAGCGCGGTGTGGACGCGGTGGTCGTGTCGGGGGACGTGTACGACCGGGCGGTGCCGCCGCTGGCCGCCGTCGAGTTGTACGACGACGCGCTGCACCGCCTCGCAGACCTGGGCGTGCCCACGGTGATGATCTCCGGGAACCACGACTCGGCCCGCCGGCTGGGCGTCGGCGCCGGTCTCATCGGGCGGGCCGGCATCCATCTGCGGACCGAGCCGTCGGCGTGCGGGTCACCGGTCGTGCTGTCCGACGCCCACGGCGACGTGGCCTTCTACGGGCTGCCGTATCTCGAACCGGCCCTGGTCAAAGACGAGTTCGGCGTGGAGAAGGCGGGACACGAGGCGGTGCTCGCCGCCGCCATGGACCGGGTCCGCGCCGACCTCACCACGCGCGCGCGGGGCACCCGTTCCGTCGTTCTCGCACACGCCTTCGTCACCGGTGGCGAGCCCAGCGACAGCGAGCGGGACATCACCGTCGGCGGGGTGGCCGCCGTGCCCGCCGGGGTTTTCGACGGTGTGGACTACGCGGCACTCGGCCATCTGCACGGCTGCCAGACGATCACCGAGCGCGTGCGCTACTCCGGCTCCCCGCTGCCGTACTCGTTCTCGGAGGCCGACCACCGCAAGACCATGTGGCTCGTCGACCTCGACGCCGACGGCTCCGTCACCGCCGAGCGCGTCGACTGCCCCCTGCCGCGCGCACTGGCCAGAATCCGGGGCACTCTGGAGGAATTGCTCGCCGATCCCGGGCTCGCCGGGCACGAGGAGGCGTGGGTCGAGGCCACCCTCACCGACCCGGTCCGCCCGGCCGACCCCATGGCGCGGCTCACCGAGCGCTTCCCGCACACCCTCAGCCTCGTCTTCGACCCCGAGCGGGCACCGGACGACCCGGACGTGTCCTACGCCAGTCGGCTCGCGGGCCGCAGCGACCAGGAGATCGCCGAGGACTTCGTCGGCCATGTGCGTGGCGCCGGACCCGACGAGCGTGAACAGGCCGTGCTGCGGGACGCGTTCGACGCGGTGCGTGCCGACGAGGCCGTGCGCGAGGTGGCGCGATGAGGCTGCACCGGCTGGACATCACGGCGTTCGGGCCGTTCGGCGGCTCCCAGACCGTCGACTTCGGCGAGTTGTCGGCCGCCGGGCTCTTCCTGCTGCACGGACCGACGGGCGCGGGCAAGACGTCCGTCCTCGACGCGGTGTGCTACGCGCTGTACGGCTCCGTTCCCGGCGCCCGCCAGAGCAGCCAGGGCCTGGCCCTGCGCAGCGATCACGCGGCACCCGGTACGCGCACCGGGGTGACCCTCGAACTGACCGTCGCCGGACGCCGGTTGGAGGTCACCCGGCAGCCGCCCTGGGAGCGTCCCAAGAAGCGCGGCTCTGGCACGACCCTGGAGAAGGCCCAGAGCTGGCTGCGCGAGTACGACGCGACGGCCGGCGCCTGGAAGGACCTCAGCCGCTCGCACCAGGAGATCGGCGAGGAGATCACCCAGCTGCTCGGCATGAGCCGCGAACAGTTCTGCCAGGTCGTGCTGCTGCCCCAGGGCGACTTCGCGCGCTTCCTGCGCGCCGACGCCGAGGCGCGCGGCAAGCTGCTGGGCCGCCTCTTCGACACCCACCGCTTCGCCGAGGTCGAAAAACGCCTGGTCGAGCGCCGCCGCGCGGCCGAGGCGCAGGTGCGCGAGGGGGACGCCGCACTGCTGGCCGACGCACACCGCATGCAGCAGGCGGCGGGCGGCGCGATGGAACTGCCTCAACTGGCGCCGGGGGAGCCGGGGTTGGCGGAGACCGTCGTCAGTGCCGCGGCCGTCGCCCGCAGCACCGCGCGGGAACAGCTGACCATCGCCCACTGCCGCCTCACGGCCGCGGAATCGGCGCAGGCGGCCGCCGAGCGCGCGCTGAGCGACGTACGCGAGGTGGCCCGGCTGCAGCAGCGGTTCGCCGAGGCGCGCGAGCGCGCCGCACGGCTGGAGGAGCGCGCCGACGCGCACCGGGAGGCACAGGCGCGCATGGAGCGGGCCCGCAAGGCCGAGGCGGTGGCGCCCGCGCTGGAGCTGCGGGAGGCCGCCGAGGCGGAACACCGGCGCGCTGCACAGGCGGCGGCACGCGCGCGTGCACTGCTGCGGGACGCCCTCCCTGAGGGGCATGCGGGTTCCCGGGCGGAGGGCTCCGAGGTGGGTGCGGCCGGGTTCACCGGGCCGCGGGACGCGGTCGCCGAACCCGGCACGCGCGAGGAGCTGCCGGGCGCGCGTGGCGACACCGGCACGCGCGTGGAGCCGCGTGGTGCTCTTGACGACGCCGGTGCCGCAGGACTGGCCGCTGCCGCCCGGCGGGCCGCCGAGGAACTCGGTGGCCTGGAGTCCGCCCGGCGCGCCGAACAGCGGCTGGCCGAACTCGTCGCGGAGCGTGCCGGTCTGGACCGGCAGGAGCGCGCCGACGAGGACGTGCTGCAGGAGGCCGAGGCCTGGCTCGCGGACTGGGAGACGACCCGCGCCGGACTGCAGGCCCGTATCGAATCCGCGCAGGATGCCGCGACCAGGGCCGAGCAACTCGGCGTGCAGCGCGAGCAGCTGCGGCGCAGGCTCGGCGCGGCCCGCCAGCGCGACCAGCTCGCCCGCGACACCGACGAGACCCACGCGCGCGTGCTCGCCGCCCGCGAACGTGCCGGCGAGGCCCGCGCCCACTGGCTCGACCTCAAGGAACAGCGGCTGAACGGCATCGCGGCCGAGCTGGCCGCGAGCCTCACCGACGGCGAGCCGTGCGCCGTCTGCGGAGCCACCGAACACCCCGCCCCCGCGCGCAAGGTCGCCGGGCACGTCGACCGCGAGGCCGAGGAGCGCGCCCTCGCCGCCTACCAGCGCGCCGACGAACAGCGCGCCGAGGACGAGCGGCGCCTCGGCGTCGTACGAGAGGCACTGGCCGCCGCCACCGCCGAGGCGGGCGACACGCCCACGGCCCGACTCGCCGAAGAGGTGGAGGAGTTGGAGCGGCTGTACGCGCAGGTGCGCGCTGCCGCTTCCGACCTGCACCCGGCGAGCGAGCAGCTGCGGCGGGCGGAACAGGAGCACGGGCGGCGCACCGCGGTGCGGCAGGATGCCGCGGTCAGGGCCGCCTCGCGGGTGGGCCATCGGGAGCGGCTCGACCGCGAACGAAGCGGCTTGGAAAGGGAGTTGGCGCAGGCGCGCGGCACGGCGGAGAGCGTGGCCGCGCGGGCCGCGCAGTTGGAGCGGCAGGTCGCGCTGCTCACCGAGGGCGCCGACACCGCGCGGTTGGCCGAGGATACCGCCCAGCGGCTCAAGGACGCCGACTCCCGGCTCGCCGACGCCGCCTTCAGGGCCGGCTTCGACACCCCGCACGCCGCGGCCGCCGCACTCCTGGACGACGCCGCCCACCGCGAACTCCAACGCCGCCTGGATGCCTGGCAGTCCGAGGAGGCCGCCGTGCGCGTCGTCCTCGCCGAGGCCGACACCGCGGCCGCCGCCCAGCAGTCGCCCGCCGACCTCGCCTCGGCGGAACGGGCTGCCGCCGTCGCGGGCCAGCGGCTGCGCGACGCCGCCTCCGCACGCGACGCGGCCGCCCGCCGCTGCACCGAACTGGACCGGCTCTCCGCCCGGTCCGCCGCGGGCGTACGGCGGCTGGCCCCGCTGCGCGAGGAGTACGACCGGGTGGCCCGGCTGGCCTCCCTCGCCGCGGGCACCTCTGCGGACAACGAACGGAAGATGCGCCTGGAGTCGTATGTGCTGGCGGCCCGCCTGGAACAGGTGGCGGCCGCCGCGACCGTACGTCTGCAGCGCATGTCGTCCGGCCGCTACACCCTCGTCCACTCCGACGACCGGACCGGACGCGGCCGCAGCGGTCTCGGACTGCACGTCGTCGACGCGTGGACCGGACGCGAGCGGGACACGGCGACGCTGTCGGGCGGCGAGACGTTCTTCGCCTCCCTGGCGCTCGCCCTCGGTCTCGCGGACGTCGTCACCGACGAGGCCGGCGGAGTCCGCCTGGACACGCTCTTCATCGACGAGGGCTTCGGCAGCCTCGACGACCAGACCCTCGACGAGGTCCTCGACGTGCTCGACTCCCTGCGCGAGCGCGACCGCAGCGTGGGCATCGTCAGCCATGTCGCCGACCTGAGACGCCGCATCCATGCACAACTGGAGGTCGTGAAGGGGAGATCGGGGTCGGTGGTCCGGCAGCGAGGTCAGTGACCGAGGGGCCGTCGGGGCAGCGGGGACGAGTAGACGACGCTCGTGGTCACCGAGCCGAGTGCGCCGATCTTGCCCGACACCTCCTCCAGGTGGCGCATCGAGCGGGCGGCGACCTTGATGACGAAACAGTCGTCGCCCGTCACATGGTGGGCCTCGAGGATCTCGGGCGTCACGGCGACCAGGTCGTGGAAGGGCTTGTAGTTGCCGTTCGGGTACCGCAGCCGGACGAACGCGAGGATCGGCAGCCCCAGCCGCTCGGGGTCCACGACGGCCGCGTACCCCTGGATGACGCCCGCCTCCTCCAGACGCCGCACCCGTTCGGTGACCGCGCTCGGCGACATGGAGACGGCCCGTGCCAGCTCCGCGAAACTGGCCCGACCCTCGCGCTGGAGGACATCGAGGATGCGCCAGTCGGTGGCATCCGGGGAAAACACGGTCATGGCGCAGAGATAGCAGGGGAATCCCCGGCCGGGCAAGGCATAGGCAGAGGAATGCCCCTTCTGGGAGATCATCGGCGGCCGTAGATTTTCTGGCTGTAGCGACAACCTCGGCAACCTCGGAGAAAGCAGGCCGGATCATGAGCAGCACCGCGACCGCCGTCAACCCTGTCCTGCGCGTGGCCCGGGCGGCCCCGGCCGAGGCCGCCGCCCACTTCCGCGCGAGCCTCGCCTTCCACGCCGACGTGTCGGACGTCGCCGCAGCACTCGCCTCCGACGGCGACCCGGGGTTCGTCGTCCTGGACTCCCGCTCCACCGAGTCCTGGGACCAGGGACACATCCCCGGCGCGGTCCACCTGCCGACCGCGCTCATCCCCGAGCAGGCCGAACAGCTCCTCGACAAGGCGGTGCCGGTGGTCACGTACTGCTGGGGCCCCGGCTGCAACGGCGCCACCCGCGCCGCGCTCGCCCTCGCCGAACTCGGCTACCAGGTCAAGGAAATGCTCGGCGGCTTCGAGTACTGGGCGCGCGAGGGCTTCGAGTACGAGACCTGGGAGGGCCGCGAGCGCCGCCCCGCCGACCCGCTGACGGCACCGGTCGACGCGGAGGACTGCGGCTGCTGAACCGGACGGCTGCGGGGAGGGACGGGGGACGGCGGATTCCTGGGTTCCGCGGCCGTGTACGGTTCTGCGCCATGGTGCGATACGCGGAACCCGGTGCGCTGGAATGGGTCGAGTCGGGCGGCGGGCCGCTCATTGCGGTGCCGGAGACGGTTCTGCCGTTCTGGTCGGGCGCCGACGGTGAGGAGACCGCCTCCGACTACGACCGGGCCTGCGAGGTCGACGGATTCGTCGGGCTGCTCCCAGTCGGCGACTCGGCTGCCCTGGTCCTGGGCGACGAACCCGCCTCCACCGCCTTCCTGCCCGAGCACGCCGCCTTCATACGGTGGTGGGCGGCGAACTCCGAGGCCGAACTCCTGGCCCGCGTCCCTGCAGCCCTCGCCACGGCGGACTGGGGACCCGAGGTGCGCTGGGAAGTGCCCGGCACAGTCGTGCTGTTCGACTCGGCCTGGCCCGGATCCGAAACCGAGCGGACCGACTGCCTGCGGGTCGTGCTGGAACCGGGGCGGTACGCCGTGCGCGCGGCCAACGTCCAGCCGGGACCGGAGACTTGGCTGGGCCTGGTCCAGCTGCGACGCATCGAGCACGGATAGTCCGGCACCGATAGTCCAGCACCGATAGTCCAGCACAGACGGTCGAGCACGCATGGTCGAGCACGGATAATCGCCTGCGCCGCGTCCAAGCGTTGCCCATCATGGTCAACCATGCCCCGACTGCCGCATCCCGCCCCCGAAGAACTGCGCCGTGCCCCGCTGCCCCTGCGCGGCCGTACAGCCCTGGTGACCGGGGCCAGCAGACGCGCCGGCATCGGACATGCCGTGGCCCGGCGCCTCGCCGCGTACGGGGCGAGCGTCTATCTGCACCACCATGTGCCGCACGACACCGCCATGCCCTGGGGCGCCGACCGCACCGAGGACGTGGCCGCCTCCGTGCGCGCGGCACTCGGTGATCCCACGGCCCGGATCGTCGCAGGACCCGGCGACCTCGCAGACCCGGCCGCGCCCGCCGAACTCATCGCCACGGCCGCCTCGGCGCTGGGCGGACGGCTCGACATCCTCGTCGCCAACCACGCCCTCAGCGGCAGCGACGGCACCCTCGACACGATCGACGCCGCGAGGCTCGACGCACACTGGGCCGTCGGCACCCGCTCGGTGCTGCTCCTCGTCCAGGCCTACGCCCGGCACCGCGCCGCACTGCCGCCGGGCTCGCCGGGTGGACGCGTCGTGATGATGACCTCCGGCCAGGACCACGCGGGCGGCATGCCCGGCGAGATCGCCTACGCCCTCCAGAAGGGCGCCCTCGCCTCGATCACGCGCTCCCTGTCGACCGCGCTCGCCGAGCAGGCGATCACGGTGAACACCGTCAACCCCGGTCCGGTGGACACGGATTACGCGACCGGGGAGAAGTACGAGGCGGTCGCCTCCCGCTTCCCGTCCGGGCGTTGGGGCATGCCCGACGACCCCGCCCGCCTCATCGCGTGGCTCGCCACGGACGAGGCGGACTGGATCACCGGCCAGGTGATCGACTCGGAGGGAGGCTTCCGCCACTGACCTGCCGGGCCGTCAGAGCTGGGCCAGCTCGTCCACCAGGTCGTCCAGGCCGAGCGAGCCCTGCGAGAGCGCCGCCATGTGCCAGGCCTTGAGGTCGAAGGCCTCGCCGCGCCGCTCGCGCGCCTTCGCGCGGCCCTGCAGCCAGGCCCGCTCGCCGAGCTTGTAGCCGATCGCCTGGCCGGGGATGGTCAGGTAGCGGGTCAGCTCGCTCTCCACGAAGTCCGCCGGCCGGCTGCTGTGCGCGCCGAAGAACTCCTGGGCCAGCTCGGGAGTCCAGCGCTCGCCGGGGTGGAAGGGGGAGTCCGCGGGGATCTCCAGCTCCAGGTGCATGCCGATGTCGACGATGACCCGGGCCGCCCGCATCATCTGCGCGTCGAGGTAGCCGAGCCGCTGCTCCGCGTCGGTGAGGTAGCCCAGTTCGTCCATCAGCCGCTCCGCGTACAGCGCCCAGCCCTCGGCGTTGGCGCTGACCCCGCCGATGGTGGCCTGGTAGCGGGAGAGGTCCGCGGCCACGTGCGCCCACTGCGCGAGCTGGAGGTGATGGCCGGGGACGCCCTCGTGGTACCAGGTCGAGACGAGGTCGTAGACCGGGAAACGGGTCTGCCCCATCGTCGGCAGCCAGGTGCGTCCCGGACGGGAGAAGTCCTCCGACGGAGGCGTGTAGTACGGGGCTGCCGCGCCTCCGGGCGGGGCGATGCAGGACTCCACCTTCCGTACCCGCTCGGCGAGTTCGAAGTGTGTGCCGTCCAGTTCGTCGATCGCCTGGTCCATCAGGCCCTGCAGCCAGTCGCGGACCTCGTCGACGCCGTCGATGTGCTTGCCGTGCTCGTCGAGGTGCGCGAGCGCCACCCACGGCGTCTCGGCGCCGGGCAGGATCTTCTCGGCCTCCTGCTTCATCTCGCCGAGCAGCCGGTGGAACTCGGCCCAGCCGTACGCGTACGCCTCGTCCAGGTCGAGGTCCGTGCCGTTGAAGTAGCGCGCCCAGCGCCCGTACCGCTCACGGCCGACCGTGTTCGGCGCGCCCTCGATCGCCCGCGCGTACACGTCGCGCATCCAGTCGCGCAGCTCCACGACGGCCGCGGTCGCCGCACTCGCCGCCTCGTCGAGCTCCGCGCGCAGCGCCTCGGGGCCCGCCGAGGCGAAGTCCTCGAACCAGCCGCGGCCCTTGCCGTCCGTGTCCGACCACTCGGTGAGCTGCTCGACGAACGTGGCCGTCGGGCGCGGAGCCGCGTACAGCTTGCGCTCCAGACCGAGGGAGAGGGACTCGCGGTAACCGGCGAACGCGGCCGGCACGGCACGCAGCCGCTCGGCGATCGCCGCCCAGTCCTCCTCGGACTGGTTCGGCGTCACGGTGAACACCTCGCGCACCGAGTGCGCGGGTGTGGCCATGTTCCCGACGCGGCGCAGACCCTCCTCGGTCTCGTGCACGGCCAGTTCGGCGGTCAGCCGCTCACGCAGCAGCCGGCCGCAACGGCGCTCGATGTCACTGTCCGCGCCGGGTTGCCGCTCGGCCTCGTCGAGCCGCGCCAGGGTCCGCCGTGCCAGTTCCGCGAGCGCCTCCTGGCCCGCGGGCGAGAGGTCGGGCAGCCTGCTCGAACTCTCCTTCACACCGAGGTACGTTCCGGTCACCGGGTCGAGGGCGATGAGTTCGTCGACGTATGTGTCGGCGACCTCGCGGGGCAGCGGGTTCGTCGTCTGTGACATGCGGTCCATCCTCATACGAGTGGCCGCCGCACGTCACCCGGATTGAGCCGAGGGCGTACGCGGCGGAGCGGGCGTACAACGCGCTCCGGGGCCCGGCCCCCGGACGCCGGACGGCCCGGCGTTCCCGCCGGGCCGTCCGCAGGTGCGCTGTGCCGGGCGCCAAGCGCTCCGCCGGAGGCCGGACGGGGCCGTCGGACGTCTGCGAGCCCGTCATGGCCGCTCGCGCCCGCGCGGCGGAGCCGCAGATGTCGTCACAGCCCCGCGCCCCGTCAGGGAGCGGTCCAGCCGCAGCGGACTTCGCCAGCCACTCAGTCCCGTGCGACAGGCTCGCCGACCTGCTCCTCCGCCACCCCGTGCGGCAGCCGGGAGCCGGCCTGGCCCGTCTGCAGGCGGGCCGTGATGACCAGGGTGCCCTCCTCGATCTGGTAGTCGAGGGGGAGCCCCAGGCCGCGCATCGCCGCGACCATGCCGGTGTTGGAGGCCTGTGTCACGGCGTACACGCTCTCGCAGCCCGCCTCGACCGCCATCACCACCAGCCGCTCCAGCAGTTCACCTCCGATGCCGCGGCGCTGCCACTTGTCCTCGATGAGCAGCGCGACCTCCGTCTCGTCCCCGTCCCACAGCAGGTGGCCGAGGCCGACGAGGCGCCCCGAGGCGGTCTGCACCGCGAGGGTGCGGCCGAAGCGCGGGCTGAGCAGATGGCTCAGGTAGCGGTCCGCGTCGCCGACCGGCCCGTGGTAGCGCATGCCGAGCGTCCGCGCGGAGCACCGCTCGTGCATCGCCTTGGCGGCCTCCAGGTCACGTGCGTCGGCCCGGCGTACGGTGATCTCGTTGCCCTCGGGCAGTGTCAGCACGTCCTGGCTGTGCGGCACGCGCGGCCCGAGCCGGGCGTCCAGCTCCACCAGCGCCCGCGCGCGGGCGAACTCGGTCGGGGTGAACGGCAGATACGGCCGCTCCACGGTGATGACTCCGCCTTCCGGCGCCCGCAGCCGCATCACGGTGTCCTCGAGCGCTCCCTCCACGGGCACGTCCCCCGGGCCCCGGCCGCCGCCGACCGGCGCGGCGGGCAACTGGCGGATGGTGCACCGGCCCAGCAACTGCCGCAGTGCGAGCGGGAGTTCGGCCGCGTCCAACGCGGTGCGGGTGGCCAGGCCCAGGACGCGGGTCGGCGCGTCCACCAGATCGTGGGCGTCGGCCCGCTCGATCCAGGTGTCGGCACCCCCGGCCAGCGAGACCACCTTGGTGAGCTCGGCCGCCATGAGCCCGCCGGGAGCCCGCAGCAGGAACTCGTCCACCGTGCCCTCGGCCAGCGGATGCGTCTGCAGGCTCAGGATGTCGACCTGCCGCCCGGCCAGCGCCGTGCACAGCGCGGCCAGCGACCCCGGTTCGTCCTTCACCGTCGTCCGCATCCGCCACAGCGCGCTCTGACCGGGCACGGTCTCCTGTGTCGCCGACGACTCGTCGGACTGCCCGGCCTGCTGCTCCTGCGGCAGCGGCCGGGCGTCGGTATCACCGGCCGGAGGTGCATGACCGTGGCGGCGTGTCCACCATGTGTGGAACCCCGCCGTGGCGGCCAGGGCGACCGCCGAGATCACCAGCAGCGCCGGACCCTCGGGCCCGTGCCCGATCAGGTTCGCCACGCCGTCGGCCACGGCGACGGAGGTGAACAGGGCGGCGAGTTCGACGACGTCGCGCCGCCAGTGGTGCACGGGACGGCCGTGCTTTGCACGGGTCACATCAGACATTTCTCGACTCATGCAACCACTGTGAAGGAAACGTGTTGCGTGATCACGAACGCTTTGTGACTGATCGGTAAAGTGTGGTTATGCCCCTTTGTAGCTGCGAAAACGCGTATGGGCGTGCGAGCTCGCGGCTGCGGAACGGCACCGCGCACCGGGGGATGACGCCGGTGCGCGGCCCACGGAAAAGGGTACGGGAGTTACTGGCCGACCCGACCCGGCTGCAGCACCTGCGTGAACAGCACGGTGCCGTCGTACTCGCGCAGCCGCACCGTCAACTCGCCGCTGCCCCCGTCGATGTCGACCTCGCCGAAGAACTGGTAGCCCTGGGCCGGCGAGACGTTCGCGGTCGTGGGTGCCTTCACGAACACCCGGTCGGGGCCGAAGGTGTTGTCGAGTGCGTTGGCCGGGAAGGCGCCGGCGTTGAGCGGGCCGGACACGAACTCCCAGAAGGGCTCGAAGTCCTTGAACGCGGCCCGCGACGGGTCGTAGTGCTGGGCGGAGGTGTGGTGCACGTCGGCTGTCAGCCACACGGTGCCGGTGATCCGCCGGTGTTTGATGAACCGCAGCAGTTCGGCGATCTGCAGCTCGCGGCCCAGCGGGGCGCCCGGGTCGCCCTGCGCGACGGCCTCGAAGTTCGGCTTGCCCTCGACCGGGTCGGGCACGACCAGTCCGAGCGGCATGTCGTTGGCGATCACCTTCCACACCGCGCGGGACCTGGAGAGTTCCCGCTTGAGCCACTCCAGCTGCTCCCGGCCGAGGATGCCCACCGGGTCCGTGGTCTGGTTGTCCGGCGAGTTGGCGTTGCGGTAGGTGCGCATGTCGAGCACGAACACGTCCAGCAGCGGGCCGTGGCTGACCTTGCGGTAGATCCGCCCGTCGGGGCGCCCGCTGACGGTGGAGATCGGGAAGTATTCGGAGAAGGCCTGCCGGGAGCGCAGCGCCAGGTCGTCGAGCCTGGTGCCGGCCGGGTAGGGCGTACCGGTGCCGATGACCTCGCCCGGGTACCAGTTGTTGCGGACCTCGTGGTCGTCCCACTGGATGATGTTCGGGACCTGGGCGTTGAACCGGCGCAGCGCCTGGTCGAGCAGGTTGTAGCGGAAGTTGCCCCGGTAGTCGTCCAGAGTGGTCGCGACGTGCGACTTCTCCTCGGTGGTGACGTTCCGGTAGATGCTGCCGTCCGGCAGTGTGGCGGTGGCGGAGATCGGGCCGTCGGCGTAGATGTTGTCGCCGCTGCACAGGAAGAAGTCCGGGTTCACCTTCGCCATCGCGTCGAAGATGCGGTAGCCGCCGATCGACTCGTTGATGCCCCAGCCCTGTCCCGCGAGGTCGCCGGACCACACGAACTTCACGCCCTGGCGGCGCTTCGTCGGGGCCGTACGGAACGTGCCGGTCACCGGCTCGCCGGTGCGGCGCGGGTCGTCCGGGTCGGCCAGCAGCACGCGGTAGTGGATCTGCTCGCCGGACGGCAGCCCGTGCAGCCGGGTGGTGCCGGTGAAGTCCGAGTCCGCGCCGAGCAGCGGGCCGTGCCATCTGTGCGGGTTGCGGAAGGACTCGGTCGCGGACGTCTCGACGATCATCCGGGCCGGACGGTCGGAGCGCACCCACACCAGCCCCGAGTCGCAGGTCACGTCTCCCGCCTGTACGCCCCAGCCGGCCTGGGGACGCCCCGAGAGGGCGAACGCCGGTGCCGCGCCGAGGGTGGTGGGCAGGGTCAGGGCTGCCGAGGCGGCGAGGGAGCCGCGCAGGACGCTGCGGCGCCCGGGGAACGGACGGTGTGTCATGGATGCGCCTCCAGGGACGGGATCCGGCCAGTGTGCGATGCCACAACTACTGGTGCGCCGCAGCGCACACGGAAACCACAAGTGAACAACTGACCGCAGGGACAAGGGAACCGGTGTGCGACGGGGCGACAACGGGGGCGAAAGGGATGAGTCATCCGTCTCTTTCCGCACCGGCCACCCCACGGTCATGCACCGGCTGCCTGCGCCATCAGTCGTACACCTGCGCGGATCCGGGCGGGCGACAGATGTGCGTACCCGAGGACCAGCCGTATGCCGCCGCTGCCCTCGTGCTCTGCACGCGCGTGCGTGTAGTCCGTCAGCGGGCGTACGGCGACACCGGCCGCGGTCACGCGCGCGAGGAAGTCCGCCTGGGGGCCGTACCGGTGCGGGAGCGCGGCGATGACGTGCAGTCCCGCCGCGATCCCGGCGACCTCCGCGCCCGGGAAGTGCTCCTGCAGCGCGGCCACGAGCGCATCGCGTCGTTCGCGGTACGCGCGCTGGCAGCGGCGCAGTTGGCGGTCGTAGTCGCCGCGCTCCACGAAGCGGGCGAACAGCGCCTGGTCGAGGGTGGGATGGCCGAGGTCCATGGTGCGCTTGCGCTCGACGACCTCGTCGGCCAGCGCCTCGGGCACGAGCAGCCAACCCAGCCGCAGTCCGGGGGCGAGTGACTTGCTGACCGAGCCCGTGTAGGCCACGTGTTCCGGGTCCAGTCCTTGCAGCGCGCCGACGGGGGCACGGTCGTAGCGGAAGTCGCCGTCGTAGTCGTCCTCCAGGACGAGCCCGTCAACGGACCGCGCCCAGTCGAGCAGTTCGGTGCGGCGGCGCGCGGAGTAGGCGATCCCGGTCGGGAACTGGTGGGAGGGCGTCGTCACGAGGGACCGTACGCCCGAGTCCCGGAGCGCTCCGACGACGATTCCCTCGCCGTCCAGGGGCAGGGGCACGGTGCTGACACCGGCCGAGGCATACAGCGCGTCATGCTGGGGGCTGCCGGGATCCTCCACGCCGACCGTGCACAACCCGCGCGCGTGGAGCGCGAATCCGAGCAGCGTCGTCGCCTGCGCCACTCCGGAGACGACCACGATCCGCTCCGGATCGGCGACCACACCCCGGCGGCGCGCCAGTAGCTCCGCCAGGGCGGTACGCAGCTGGGGCAGCCCGCGCGGGTCGGGATAGCCGAGGTCCTGGTGGGGCAGTTCGGCCAGGACCGCGCGCTGCGCCGCGGCCCAGGCGGCGCGCGGGAACAGCGACAGGTCCGGTGTGCCCGGCACGAAGTCGGCGCGCGCACCGGGGGAGCGGGGAGCGAGATCACGCGCGCGTGGCGGCGCGGCCCGCACCGCGCCTCCCACCCAGGTGCCCGCGCCCCGCCCGCTGCGCAGATAGCCCTCCGCCGTCAGCTGCTCGTACGCCTCGGTGATCAGCCCCCGCGACACCCCGAGATCGGCGGCGAGATCCCGGCTCGACGGCAGCCGGGTGCCCGGCGCCAGCCTCCCCGTGCGCACCGCCTCACGCAGCGCGGCCTGCAGCGAACGTCCACGCGTGCGTGCCGGTGCGGCGGCGGCCGGCAGGAGCAGCTCCCAGGCGGCCGAGCCCGGGTCCGGACTCCCGGCCGGATCGGCACTCCCGCTCCGGTCGCCGTCCGGATCGTCGGCCCGATTGGTCTCCGATGACGTCATGGAAATGGACCTTAAACGGGACCGCAGCGCTGCCTAGCGTCGCTGCCATGAACGCCACCACCCGCGGTGCCCTTCTCGCCGCACTCGCCTGTGTCCTGGTCGGCGGGTCCTTCACCGCGAACAGCGTCCTTGGCCACTACCCGTACGCGGGCGGCCAGTTCCTCCGCTACGGCCTCGCCTGTCTGCTGCTCGTCCCGTTGGCCGGCGCGGGAGCGACGGCGCGGCTGCGGCTGCTCGGGCCCCGCCACTGGGCCCGCCTCGCCCTGCTCGCCGCCGTCGGCATGGTCGGCTTCAACCTGGTCGTCATCGCGGCCGAGCGCTCCGCGGAACCGGCGGTGCCGGGCGTCTTCGTGGGATGCGCGCCCGTAGTGGTGGCCGTCGTCGTCCCGCTCCTCGAGGGCCGCCGTCCCCAACGGCGGGTTTTGTACGGGGCTTTGCTGGTCGCCTGTGGCGCCTTCACGGTCCAGGGCTGGGGGCGTACGGACGGCACGGGGATCGTCTTCTCGGCCTGCGCGCTGGCCGGCGAGGTCGGTTTCGCCGTACTCGCCGTGCCCGTTCTGCGTCCCCTGGGGCCCCGGCTGCTGTCCGCCACGGTGTGCGGCCTGGCGGCGGTCGAGTCCGCGGCGGCCGGACTGCTCGCGGACGGTACGGCGTGGCTGCGGCGCCCCGACACCACCGAGACCGCCGCGCTGCTGTGGCAGGCGGCGGTCGTCACCGTCGTCGGCTTCGTCTGCTGGTACATGGGCATGCAGCGGCTCGGCGCCGAGCGCGCCACGCTGTTCTCCGGCCTCATTCCGGTCGCCGCCGCCTGCACGGCCCCGCTCGTCGGAACGGGCTCCTACGGGGCCGCCCAGGCCGTCGGGAGTGCTCTGGTCGGCGCCGGAGTCGCCCTCGGATCCGGCGCGTTGACCCTGAGGCGTGCCCGGTCAGCGGCTGCCGTCGAGGATCACGCGGGCGACCAGCGCCGGGTCGTCGTTCATCGGGCAGTGCCCGCAGCCGGGCAGCCGCACCAGCCGGGCCCGGGGGACGATCTGCTTGGCGCGCACCCCCTGACGGCGTACCAGCAGCATGTCCCTGGAGCCCCAGGCCACGGTGACCGGGACGGTGGGGATGTCTTCGGTGAACCGGACGGTGCTGCCGGCCCGGAGGGTCGCGTCGAAGCCCGTCGCCTGCGCCAGGGCCAGCGTCTCGGCGACCACGGCCTCGGGTGAACGGCGGCCCGGGCGGGCGTAGATGGTGCTCGTCAGCATGGTGCGGCCGGCCGTCGAGCGGGACAGCCGCTCCACCAGGGGCAGCGGCAGCCGCCGCGAGATGTGCCGCATGGCGAGCAGCACGCCGAAGGCGTAGCGCCGCTCCGCCTCGGACCAGAACCCGGCCGGGGACAGAGCGGTCACGGACCGCGCGAGCTGCTCGCGGCCGAGCTCCAGGGCGAGCAGACCGCCGAGAGAGTTGCCCGCCACATGCGGACGCTCGAGCTCCAGCGCCTCGCAGAACGCCCCGAAGACGGCCGTCGTCGTGGGCAGGTCGTAGGCGAGTCCCTCCGGCAGGGCCGGGGAGACGCCGAAGCCGGGCAGATCCACGGCGATCACGTCCCGCTCGGTCGCGAGGATGTCCACCACCGGGTCCCAGGCCTGCCGGTGGTGACCGATGCCGTGCAGCAGGAGCAGCGGTTCGCCGCTGCCCACGCGCGCGTAGGAGACGGTCACGGGCTGCGGGCCGCGTGGAGAGGGGACCTTGAAGGAGACGGTGGCGGACATGGGGGTGCTCCTCGTCTGGGGCTCACTGGCGGACGCCGTGTAGACAGCTTGTCAGCAATTGCTACCGACGGGTAGCCCCTGATGGTGGCCGACCACCCGGCCGTACGGCTTTCAATGGCCCCTGCGCACCTCCAGGTTGAACTCCGCATGCCCGAGATGCCGGAAGAGATCGAGCCACAGCGGCAGCAGCATCTCCACACTGCGTGCCGACCGGATGCCACCCAGGTCGAGCACCCGGTGCGGCGGCCACCCGAACTCCCCGAGCAGACCGGTGACCTGTTCCTTGGCGCCGGCGTCCTCGCCGCACACGAAGACGTGGTGCTCGCCCGGCACCAGCGCGGGATCCACCATCACCCTGGAGTTGACCGTGTTGAGCGTCTTCACCACGCGCGCGTGCGGGAAGGCGCGCTGGATCTGCTCGCCCACACTGTCCGACTCGACGGGGGACAGCCGCACCTCGCCGTCCTCGAACGCCATCGGGTTGGAGACGTCGACGACGACCTTCCCGTCGAGATTCGCCGCCCCGGCCGCCTCCAGTGCGGCGAGCGCCACCCGCCCGCCGACGGCGACGACCACCACCTCGGCGGACGAGGCCGCTTCCGCGAACGTGCCGGCCCGCGCCTGCGCGCCCGCGCTCCGCGCCCACTCCAGGGCCGCGGGATTGTCCTTCGTGCGCGAGCCCAGCGTCACCTCGTGGCCCAGCTGTGCCAGCCTGCCGCCGAGCGTGCGGCCGACGTCGCCCGTGCCCAGAACCGCGTACCGCATGGCCACCTCCGAAATCCGGCCGCCGACCGCCGACGGCCCGCGGGCCATTCTGCTCCGGGACACGTGGATTTCTCCTGGACATGTCCGGACGCGTCGCATGGGATGGTGCCGTGACCACCGACACCGAGACCGACGTCTTCGAAGAGCACCGCCCCGTCCTGCTGGGGGTCGCCTACCGCATGCTCGGGCGGGTGGCCGACGCGGAGGACGTGGTCCAGGAGGCCTGGCTGCGCTGGTCCGGCGCCGACCGCAGCGAGGTGCGCGAACCGCGCGGCTACCTGGTGCGCATCACCACCCGCCTCGCCATCGACCGGCTGCGCCAGATCAAGGCGCGCAACGAGGCGTACGTCGGCCCGTGGCTGCCCGAGCCCTATGCGACCGACTTCGGGGGCACCGTCCCGGACACCGCCGAGCGGGCCGTGCTCGCCGACTCCGTCTCGCTGGCCGTCCTCGTCGTCCTGGAGTCGCTGTCGCCGCTGGAGCGGGCGGTGTTCGTGCTCCGCGAGGCCTTCGGCTACCCGTACGCGGACATCGCCGTGATGCTCGACCGCGGCGAGGCGGCGGTGCGCCAGCTCGCCGGGCGGGCCCGCAAGCACGTCGAGGAGCGGCGGCCGCGCTACCAGGTCGATCCCGGCCGGCGCCGTGAGCTGACCGAGCGGTTCCTCGCCGCCGCGGCGGAGGGGGATCTGGAGGGGCTCATGGCGCTGCTGGCGCCCGACGTGCGGCTGGTGGGCGACAGCGGCGGCAAGTCCAGGGCACCGCTGCGGGTCCTGGAGAGCGCCGACAAGGTGGGCCGCTTCCTCGTCGGGGCCGCGCGGAAGGGTGTGCCGGACCAGTCCTTCCGCTTCATGGAGCTCAACGGCGGCCTCGCGGTCGTCGTCCTGTCCGCAGGCAAGCCGGACAGCGTCTTCCAGGTGGACGTCTTCGAGGGGCGCATCCAGTCGCTCTACATCATCCGCAACCCGGACAAGCTGCTCTCGCTGGCCTCCGCGTAGGCGACGAGGACGGTTCCGTACGAACACCTTGTGAACCCTGCGCAGCGAGCGCCCTGTGTCGCGCCCATGGGATCCAGGATTGGTCTTGACCAAGGGTTTGGGCCGCCCTATGGTCGCAGATAAGTGCAACAACCTTTAATAAACAAGGGCGCTAAAACGCCGCCGGACCACGGCGATTGCGGAGGACAGGGTGGGGACCACGCAGTTGGAATCGGTGCCGGAACCGAAGTACTGGCATCTCAAGACCGTGCTCAGTGAGGCATTGGACTCCGAGTTCTCCGTGGGCGAGATCCTGCCCAACGAACGCGACCTGGCCGCCCGCTTCGGCGTCGCGCGCGCCACGCTCCGGCAGGCCCTGGAGCAGCTCGAACTGGAAGGCAGGCTGCAGCGCCGCCGCGGTGTCGGGACGACCGTCGCCCCGCCGCGCGTGGGCGTCGCGGTCGGCGCCGAGCAGCACGCCTGGCCGGGGGCCTCCGGGGACGTCTGGCAGGCCGTCGACTGCACGCCCGCAGCCCCGCCTGCGGCCGTCGCCGCCGCACTGGAGACGGGCCCGGAGGACACCGTGTACACGGTGCGCCGCTCGCGCGTCTCCCACGGCCAGCCCGTCGCGGCGGAACTGCTCTACGTCCCGGAGTCGTCGGTGCCGGACCTCTCCGCCATAGACGCACCGTCGGGACCGGCACGCGCGCGTGCGGTGCTGCGTGAGCTGCAGCGCCTGGAGCTGGAGGGCCGGGAGAGCGCCGTCGAGCTCGGCTCCGCCCGCGCGGACGACGCCAGGGAACTGGACCGGCTCCCGGGGGCGCCCGTCCTCGTGGTCACCACCCGCTTCCTCGCCGACGGCCGCACCGCGGCACTCTCCGTCGCTACCTACCGTGCGGACACCTGCCGCCTGACCTTCGGCGACTCCGGCGGCGTGGAGATCCACCAGGGGCCCGAGCGCCAGGCCTCCTGAGCATCTGCTTCGCCCGACCTGCTGTGCCCCGGAACTCCACCGGGGCACAGCGCGTTGCGGCGCCGGTGGCTCAGCGCCGCGCCGTCACCGTGCCCTCCACCGCGAACAGCTGCTCCTCCACGTGGTCCAGGGCGAGCCGGAGCGCTCCCGTCGCCACCGCCGCCTCGCCCAGCAGCGACAGCGCCACCTTCGGCGGGCGCAGGCAGTAGCGCGCCAACTCGCGGCGCAGCGGCTCCAGTACGCCGTCCAGGCCGGCCGCCCAGCCGCCGACGACGACGAGTTCCGGGTCGAGCGCCAGGACCAGGGCGGCCACGTCGTGGACGAGCCGCTGGATGAAGCGGTCGACGGCCGCGCGGGCCCGCTGGTCGCCCTCGCGGGCCTGTGCGAAGACCTCGGCGACGGCCTGTTCGTCGAGCGGGTGCAGTGGCTCGTCCGTGGTGGACAGCAGCGTCTCCGGGGTCACCTCGCGGCCCAGCAGGTGCAGCGCGCCGATCTCGCCGGCCGCGCCGCCGTACCCCCGGTGCAGCTGCCCGCCGATCAGCGAACCGGCTCCCGGGCTCAGCCCTGCCAGCACGAACACCACGTCGTCGGACTCGGTGGCCGCGCCCTTCCAGTGCTCGGCGACGGCCGCGGCGTTGGCGTCGTTCTCGACCAGCACCGGGCACTTGAAGGACCGGCTCAGCCGCTCGCCGAGGCGCAGCCCGGTCCACTCGGGCAGCGCCGCGCACAGCCGCACCGTGCCGTCGGCCTCGACGATGCCGGGTGAGGCGACCCCCACGGCCCGCAGCGAGCCGCGGGCGACCCCGGCGCGGCGCAGCAGTTCGGCCACCGCGGTGCGCAGCCGCTCCAGGCGCTCGTCGGCCGGAGCGGTCTCGTCGACGTCCTTGGCGACCGAGCCGAGAATCCGGCCGTCCAGGTCGGCGAGGAGTGCGGCGACCCGGTGGGAGCCGATGTCCAGGCCCAGCAGATGCCCGGCCTCGGCCCGGAAACGGAAGCGCCGCGCGGGCCGCCCCTGCCGTCGCACCTCGCTCTCGTCGGCCGCCTTCTCGACGACGTAGCCCGCCTCGATGAGCCCCTCGACGACGCCCTCGACGGTCGGCCGGGACAGTCCGGTCACCCGGGTGATCTCCGTCAGTGTCGCCGCGTCCGTGGCACGCAGGGCGTGCAGCACCACCGCGGAGTTGATCCTTCGCAGCAGCGAGGGATCCCCGCCGGTCAGCCGCCCCAACGTCCCGTCCTTCCAGCTCGTGCGCGTGTTGGCCGGATCGTACAGGTCGCTCCGCTGGGTAGCGCCGCGTTGGGTCGTATTTCGTCTGCGGCGCCGTCGTGGCTGGTCGCGCCCACGCGACGGAGCCGCATATCGATACAGCCCCGCGCCCCTTCGGGGCGCTGCCCCTTGGGGGCTGCCCTCTTCCTGGTCAGCCTGGCGCCACGAAGCCCGACTCGTATGCCGCGATCACGGCCTGGGTGCGGTCCCGCGCTCCCAGCTTTGCCAGGACAGCGCTGACGTGCGACTTCACTGTCTCCGTGCCGACGATCAACCGGGCGGCGATCTCCGCGTTCGACAGGCCCCGGGCCATCAGTCGCAGCACCTCGGCCTCCCGCTCCGTCAGGCGGGCTCGTTCCATCGCGGCGCGGGCCGCTCTGTTTCCGTCGCCGTCGGCGTATGCGGCGGCCAGCTGTCGTACGGAGGCCGGGAACAGCAGTGACTCGCCCTCGGCGACCAGGCGCACCGCATGCACGATCTCGGACGGGCGGGCCCGCTTCAGCAGGAACCCGTCGGCGCCGGCTCGAAGCGCCTCGTACACGTACTCGTCGTTCTCGAACGTAGTCACCACGAGGATCTTCGGCGGCTCGTCGACCGTTCGCAGCACCGCGCGCGTGGCCTCGATGCCGTCCATCAGCGGCATCCGTACGTCCATGGCGACCACGTCGGGTCGCAGCCGCCGCACCAGGGGGATCACCGCCGCCCCGTCGGCCGCCTCCCCGACGACCTCGATGTCGGGCTGTGCCTCCAGCACGGCCCGCAGACCGGGCGCGTACGAGGGGTTCGTCGTCGACGAGGAGAACGGTCACCGGCATCCGGCCAGCGTAGATCAACTCAACGGCAGCTCCACATGTACCTGCCAGTCGCCCTCGTCCGGGCCGGTTCGCGCGCGGCCGCCGAGCAGCGCCGCGCGCTCACGTATGCCGCGCAGCCCGCTGCCCCGTCCCGGCCCCGGTATGCCGGCGGTCAGCGGATTGCGCACTTCCAGGACGAGCCTGCTGCCCGTGACCTCCACACGGACGCGCACGGGGACGGACCCCGCGTGCCGCAACACATTGGTCAGGGCCTCCTGGAGGATGCGATAGCCCTCCCGGGAGACCGGGCCGGGTATCGACTCCAGCGGACCCGACACCTCCATGTCGATCTTCGCCCCGGACGTGCGCGCGGACTCCAGGAGACGGTCCGCCTCGGCCAGCGTCGGACGGCTGCTCACCGGCCGGTCCGCCTCGCGCAGCACGCCGAGCACCCGCTCCAGGTCCTCCAGCGCGGCCCGCCCGGTGTCCTCGATGGCAGTCAGGGCCCGGTCGGTGAACTCCGGGTCGCCCGCCGCGCGGGCCGCACCCGCCTGGACGACCGCCACCGTCAGGGCATGGCCGATGGAGTCGTGCAGCTCGCGGGCGATGCGGTTGCGCTCCAGGAGCTGATCCGTGCGCTCCTCCAGGGCCGCGAGACGCTCGGCCGCCGACGGGCCGAGGAGCCGGCGCGCCACGGCGGTGACCAGCTCGCCCAGGCCGACCACGGCCCCGTAGAGCGCGAGGAGCGGCAACGGCACCAACAGGGCGTACACCCAGTGTGGTTGGGCCTCGTTCAACAGGGGGACGGCGTCGCCCGGTGCGTGGCCGAGTGCGATGCGGACCAGTTCGTAGACCAGGGCCGGCAGCCAGACGCAGCTCGCCGTCGCCACCGCGCCCAGGCCCATCCGCACCTCGAGCCACAACACGGTGCGCAGCCGGTCCCGCCATGTAGCGGACGGGTTCACGGAGATCCCCGAATCCTGCTCGCCCGGCGTCAGCAGCAGCCGCGCCTGCACACCCTCGCCCATCCGCACGGCAGGAATGAGCCCGACCGGGACGAGGACAGCCGCGGGTATCCAGGGCGTCGACATGTCGATGAACAGCCACACGCTGACGACGAGCATCGGCACCCACAGGTGCAGCAGGCGTGTGTACGTCGTCCCCCGGAGCAACGGGCGCAGAAGGCGGGCCATCTCGTCATCGTGCCAGCCGCCCCTGACAACGGACCTCCCCCGCGCGGGGGAGTCGCTCTCCACCGGCGGGGGAGGAGATCACCCCGCCGAGCGGCGACGCTGCTGCCATGACCAGCATCGACGTCCAGAACCTCACCAAGGAGTACGGCAGCAGGCGCGCCGTGGACGATCTGACCTTCAGCGTCCGCCCCGGCCGTGTCACCGGCTTCCTCGGCCCCAACGGCGCCGGAAAGTCCACCACCATGCGGCTCGTCCTCGGCCTCGACCGTCCCACCTCCGGCTCCGCCACGATCGGCGCCCGCCCCTACGCCGCACTGCACGAACCCCTGCGGCACGTCGGCGCCCTGCTCGACGCGCAGGCCGCGCACGGCTCCCGTACCGGCCGCGACCACCTGCGCACGCTGGCGGCGAGCAACCGCATCCCGCAGCGCCGGGTCGACGAGGTGCTCGCGGAGACCGGGCTCGCATCGGTGGCGCGGCGCCGCGTGAAGACGTACTCCCTCGGCATGCGCCAGCGCCTGGGCATCGCCGCCGCGCTGCTGGGCGAACCCGAGGTGGTCATGCTCGACGAACCCTCCAACGGCCTCGACCCCGAAGGCATCATCTGGATCCGCGCGTTGCTGCGTCGGCTCGCGGGTGAGGGCCGTACGGTCCTGGTCTCCAGCCACCTCATGAACGAGACCGCGTCCTTCGCCGACCACCTCGTCGTCCTGGGGCGCGGACGCCTGCTGGCCGACACCCCGATGCGGGAGTTCATCGACGCGCGCGTGCAACCGCGCGTGCGGATCCGGACGACGGACCCCACGTCGCTCAAGAGCACGCTCGCCCGGCACGGCCACGACGCCGTCGAGCACGAGGACGGGCACTGGATCGTCGACCACGCACGTGTGGACGACATCGGACGCCTCGCTTCCGCCGCCGGTGTGCCTCTCCTTGAACTGGCGGCGGAGGAGGGCACCTTGGAGCAGGCCTATCTGGATCTGACCGGCGCAGAGACCGAGTTCACCGCACAGCACCAGGAGGCCTGACCATGGAATTCACGCCCGTGCTCCACTCGGAGTGGCTCAAGATCCGTACGCTGCGCTCACTCGTCGGCGGTCTGGCAGCCGTCCTGCTCGCCACCACCGCGTTCTCGGCACTCGCCGGAACCGACAGCGAAGGAGCGACCTTCGACCCGCTGTTCTCGGTGTTCTTCGGCGTCGGTTTCGGGCAGATCGCGGCGATCGCGTTCGGCACGACCGCCGTGTCGTCCGAGTTCCGGGGCGGCGCCCTGCGCGTCACGCTGGCCGCGGTGCCGCGGCGCGGCCGGTGGTTCGTCGCCAAAGCGGTGGCGATCGCCGTCCCCGTGCTGGGGGTCGGTCTTATGACGGGAGGTGTGAGCCTCGCTGTCGGCAAGGCGGTTCTCGGGACGAAGGCGGACGGGCTGACCTGGGGCGAGGAACTGCGCGGAGTCGTCGGCTGCGCCGTCTATCTGACGCTGATGGCGTTGCTCGCGGCGGGACTGACGGCCGTGCTGCGCAGCGGCGTCGCCACGCTGAGCATCCTGATCCCGTTCCTGCTCATCGTCTCCTTCGTCATCGGGGACATGTCCGGCTCCGTGGCGGACGTGCTGCCGGACCGCGCCGGGCAGGTGGTGTTCCACGAGACGTGGGACGGCGCGCTCGGGCCGTGGACCGGGCTTGGGGTGACGGGGCTGTGGGCGGCGGCCGCACTGCTGGCGGGGGCGTGGAGCATCAGGCGTCGGGACGCCTGACACCTCACCAATTGTCAGTGCCAGACGCTTTACTGGATCACATGGACATCGCGAAGGACCTGGCTCTGACCGACCTGCTGTGCACCGAGGACTTTCCGGCGGAGCACAGCAGGCTGCGGTTCGCCACGGGGGGACCCGGCTACTTCATAGCCCCGTTAGGGACTGGTTCCTGGCCGAGTGCCGACGATTTGTACGCCTACGAGGCCGCCCTGGTGCAGCGATACAAGGAGAGATGGGGAGAGGGGTCACGTTGGGGCGGCGTGACGCTCCAGGAGCGGCGCAGTCGGGGAGAGGACATACCCGAACCCTGGGACGTGCTCAGCACTCGCGCCGACGACCTGCGTACCTGGGAAGCGACCGGCACAGGACGCTGGGTCAACCTGGCTGTCGCCGACCGCAACACCGAGGAGGAGCCGGAACTCCTCCTCATGGTCACTGAGATAGACCCGCCCTGACCCGCAACCGCCCGAACTCCTCGGCCATCGTCTCCACCGTCCAGTGCGCATTCAGCCCGCTCGGATTCGGCAGCACCCACACCCGCGTCTCATCGAACGTCCGCTCCTGCGGCCCCACCTGGGCCCTGCGGTCGTCGAACGCCGCCCGGTACGCGGTGACTCCCACCACCGCCAGCCAGCGCGGCCGCAGCCGTGCCACCTTCAGCGCCAGCAGCCGTCCGCCCTCGCGGTATTCCTCCGCACCGAGCTCGTCGGCCCGCGCCGTCGCCCTGGCCACGACGTTCGTGATGCCCAGCCCGTACGACAGCAACTCGCTCTGCTCCGACGGCTTCATGAGCCGCGGGGTGAAGCCCGACCGGTGCAGCACCGGCCAGAAGCGGTTGCCGGGGCGGGCGAAGTGATGTCCTGTAGCCGCCGTCATCAGGCCGGGATTGATGCCGCAAAAGAGCACAGAAAGGCCGTCCGCGACCACGTCCGGGACGAGGCGGTCGCGGGCGGCCTCCAGTTCCGCCGCCGTGAAGCGGGTCAGAGGATCGCCCCCGGCGTGTAGCCCGCGGCCTCCGGGTGCTGCTTGACGATCTCCTCGACGCGGGCGACGACCGCGGCGACCTGGTCGGCGGCGGCACCGGTGAAGGACAGCTTGTCGGCCATCAGCGCGTCGAGCCCGGCGCGGTCGAGCGGGATGCGCTCGTCGGCGGCGAGCTTGTCGAGGAGCTCGTTGCGCTCGGCGCCCTGCTCGCGCATCGCCAGGGCGGACGCGACAGCGTTCTCCTTGATGGCCTCGTGCGCCAGCTCACGGCCGACACCCGCGCGCACCGCGCCCATCAGCACCTTGGTCGTGGCCAGGAAGGGCAGGTAGCGGTCCAGCTCACGGGCCACGACCGCCGGGAACGCCCCGAACTCGTCCAGCACCGTCAGAAACGTCTCCAGCAGACCGTCCAGCGCGAAGAACGCGTCCGGCAGCGCGACCCGGCGGACCACCGAGCAGGACACGTCGCCCTCGTTCCACTGGTCGCCGGCCAGCTCGCCGGTCATCGACGCGTAGCCGCGCAGGATGACCATCAGGCCGTTGACGCGCTCGCAGGAGCGGGTGTTCATCTTGTGCGGCATCGCCGAGGAGCCGACCTGACCCGGCTTGAAGCCTTCGGTCACCAGCTCGTGCCCGGCCATCAGCCGGATCGTCTTGGCCAGCGAGGACGGCGCCGCCGCCAGCTGCACCAGAGCGGTCACGACCTCGTAGTCGAGGGAGCGCGGGTAGACCTGGCCGACGGAGGTGAAGGCCTGCGAGAAGCCCAGGTGTCCGGCGATCCGGTTCTCCAGATCGGCCAGCTTGCCCGCGTCGCCGCCCAACAGGTCCAGCATGTCCTGCGCCGTGCCGACCGGGCCCTTGATACCGCGCAGCGGGTAGCGGCCGAGGAGCTCCTCGACCCGGCCGTAGGCGACGAGCAGCTCGTCGGCGGCGGTCGCGAAGCGCTTGCCGAGCGTGGTGGCCTGCGCCGCCACGTTGTGGGAGCGGCCGGCCATGACCAGCTCGCCGTACTCGCCCGCCAGCTTGCCCAGGCGCGCCAGGACCGCCACCGTGCGGTCGCGCATCAGCTCCAGGGAGAGCCGGATCTGCAGCTGCTCGACGTTCTCGGTGAGGTCGCGGGAGGTCATGCCCTTGTGTACGTGCTCGTGCCCGGCGAGGTCGTTGAACTCCTCGATCCGTGCCTTCACGTCGTGCCGCGTGACCTTCTCGCGCTCGGCGATCGAGGCCAGGTCGACGGTGTCGAGGACACGCTCGTAGTCGGCGATCGCCGCGTCCGGCACCTCGATGCCGAGGTCCTTCTGGGCCCGCAGCACGGCGAGCCAGAGCTGCCGCTCCAGCTTCACCTTCTGCTCGGGCGACCAGAGCGTGGCGAGCTCGGCGGAGGCGTAGCGTCCGGCGAGGACGTTCGGGATGCGGGGCTTGGCGGGCGCAGAAGTCACGTAGACGGATTCTACTGGCGATTCGTGCAGGCCAGCGCCACGGGTGCGTTCGGCGGAACCTACGAGACCTGCATCACGCCAGGGCTCCGCCCGGAATGTTCTCGCCCGCGCCGCCCCTTCCCGTCCCGACCCGGGGGCCGGCCCCCGGACCCCCGCTCCTCAAACGCAGGAGGGGCTCAATTTGTTCTTTTCAGCCCGTCCGGCGTTTGAGGACGAAGCCGTTCAGGCCGAAAGCGGGGGTCTGGGAGCGGCAGCCCCCAGGGTCGGGACGGGAAGGGGCGGCGCGGGCGACACTCTTACGCCGCCGGTCCCACCTGGGGCGGAGGGCGCGTACGCATGGCCCTCAACCAAGATCGAGAACAAGTTCAAAGACTCACCTACGGTGCCAGAGCGGTGTCGTAGCTGCGCGGGGTGACGATGCTGGGATCGAGGGAGTCCTTGAAGCTCGCCAGTTTCTCCGGCGCGCACCAAGGCCGGGTCTTCACCACGTTCGTGATCACGCCGGTGGCGGAGGTCTGTGCATCGGGGCCGGACCAGGGTTCCAGCGGGCTGAGGATCCCCCACTTGGGATGTTCGGACGTCACGTCGCCGGAGCCGGTCGTGTTGCCCCAGGCCCCGTACACCCGGGCTGGGTCCAGACGCTCCGGATGGGCAGGATCGCGCTGCCACATCGCGAACAGCCGGTCCACATTGGAGTGCAGCAGGAACACGAACGGGTCGCGGAAGGACTGGTGCGGGTCGGTCAGCGTGCCGCCTGGACCACCGATGTACGAGTGCATGGCGGCGTGCAGGATATTGATGAGGCGATTGAATTCCGGGAAGTCGGGAGCGCCGAGCGCAGCCCGGTCTTCGCGGGGCAGGACGAGAGGAGCGCTGACGCCGACCTGGCGGATGATCTCCTTGGGGGGATCGGCCGGGTTGAGGGTGGTGTCGCGATCCTCGGCCGTGTCGGGGTTGTAGAAGCCGCTGTCGCGCCAGAACTGCCCGGCGAGCCCGTTCGCACTGCCCATGAACTCGGGGGTGAACAGCGGTGCCGGGTCCTTGGTCCAATCCCAGTAGTGCAGCGAGAGCTGGGAGTTCACGTCGCGGATCAGGTCCTCGAAGCGGTTGACGATCTCTCGGTGCCAGGGCAGGAACGCCGGGCAGTTGTGGACGTGGGTGCTCTGATGGATCTCGTCCTGCTTGAACCAGAAACTCACCCCACCGGGGACCGGCAGGTCGGTCTTGCTGCCGGGGTAGAAGTGACTGTTCAGCGCGGCGATCGCGTCCCGAAGCAGCTGTCGCTCCGAATCCGGGACGTCCAGGAGGTTTCTTCGGATGCCGTCGCCGAGTGCCATGGGAACCAGCCTTTCCGAACAGCTTTGAGGCGAGCAGCAAGAAGGTATGCCGTCGAACTGCATTTCAGGTGCAGGGCCGTCCAGACACGCGCGGGAGCCAACAGATAGATCTTCCCTCGGGGGCAGCAAAGAAGTGGCATCAAACGCCCTTCAGAACACGATCAAGTGCCGCCCGGCCTGCAGGTCCCCAGTGCGGCTTGCCGCCGGGAAGACCCCGATCTCCGTTCTGCCCCATGAGCATCAGGAAGAGGCTCTTCATGGCGGCCAGCCCGCGGGCGCGCCGGATCGCCGCCTCGTCTGCATGCGCGTACATGTCGAAGAACCGTGAGGCCGTGCCCGCGGGTAGCAGCACCCATGCGGCGGCGAGATCCCACGCCGGATCGCCGGCGAACATGTCGCCGAAGTCGACGATGCCCGAGAGCGTTCCGTCCGAGACGACGACATTCGCGGGATGGAGGTCGCCGTGCACCCACACCGGCGGCCCCTCCCACGCGTGGGCCGCAACGGCGTCGTCCCAGACGGCCCGGACGTCGGCAGCGATGTCGTCGGGGGCAACGGCCTGGAAGAAGTTCTCGAAGCCCTCCGTGTAGCTTCCGGGATGGCCACCGCGGTACCTACCGGTGGGCGCCTCGGCGGGCGCCTCCACGTGGAGTGCCCGGAGGAAGCCTGCCAGTGTGTCGGCCGCGTGGTCGCCGCGGCTGATCGAGCCGTGGTCCAGCGGCTCGCCGGGAACCCACGTCATCACGGTCCAGTGCTTGGGGAAGCGCTCGGACGGTTCGCCGAACCGCACCGGGGTCGGCACCGGGAGCGGCAGGCGTGGGGCCAGCACGGGGAGCCACCGCCGCTCCTTGCGCTGGGGCTCTGGGGTGGGGTCCATGCGCTGCATGCGCACGGCCAACTCGTTCCCGAGCCGCCACATTTGGTTGCCCCAGCCGCCCGGCACCTCGCGGATGGCCAGCCCGGCAAGATCTGGATGTTGCTCCTGCAGCAGGTCGCGTACCAGGTCTGCGGTGATCTCGATCTCGGTGTCGGTCATGCGAAGTCACAGTACTGAGGCGGCAGGCGGAGTCTTGATGACCGGGTCGACCCTTTGGAGCGCTGGTTCCTTCTTCCCATCCCCACTCGTGGCGGCAGTCGAGGAAGGTGAGGTGCGTGGGCACCGACTCCGTCGTGCTGTGTGCGATGCGGAAAGCGTTCGCCGGCGCGATCGAGCATGGACTGCAGTTGCCGGGTGCGTTCAGCGAGGAGGTCGTCACCCGCCTGCAGGCCCTGCTGACCGGTGCTCGACAGAGCGACGGCCAGGCGCACCAACCGACCTTGGCCGGGAGACGTCCCGCCGCCGTCGATAAGCGGTGCTCATGCGGTTCAGGGTGGCCCTGTAACGGACTTCCAGCTCGTCGGACGACTTGGCCATCCCGCTTCCCTTCGGCACGCTCGGGCGGCGTGGAGCGGGAGGCTGCGATGCCAGCCCCGGATCGCTGAACAGATGCCAGCCGCGACTCGCCGAACAACAGCGGGCGATGGCAGGAAGGGAGGCGGCGCCCCGCGCTTGATCGGTGCAAGGCAGCCGGTCGGGCTCCGGGTCAGGGCTCCATCCGTCGCCAGTCCGTCACAGGGCCGGGGTTTGTGTGGTTCGGAGGGGTGACCCAGAAGGCTTTGCCCAGCTCAGCGCTGAAGTGGACGCCTGTCCGGCCGTCACCGGAGGAGCGGCCCGTCAGCCGGCGGCCGATCCACGGCAGCAGGTGCTGCCGGGCGAAGCGGACGTCCGCCACCCGTCGGCTGGCCCACCCCGGAGGCGGCGTCACCGCGGGCGGTGTGTGCCACTCGGTGTCCTCGGGGTCGTAGCCGAGCGTCTGCCAGACGGCCTCGGCGACCCGGCGGTGCCCCTCGGCCGTCAGGTGCAGCCGGTCCACGTCCCACAGGCGCGGGTCGGCGAGCGAGGGGGCCCCGTACAGGTCGACGACCACCGCGCCGTGCTGCTGGGCCAGCTCGTCGACGGTGGCGAAGAGCTCCTCCATGCGCGGGCGGAAGCGCTCCAGGACCGGTCCCTGGCGGCCCGGGCTGCGCATCAGCACCAGCTGCTTGCAGGCCGGGGCCAGCCGCTCCACGGCCTCGGTGAGCAGGTCCCGTACCCGTCCCATGTCGCACTTGGGCCGCAGGGTGTCGTTGAGGCCGCCCACCAGCGTGATCACGTCGGGTTGCATGGCGGCGGCCACGTCGACCTGCTCGTCGACGATCTGCCCGATCAGCTTGCCGCGCACCGCGAGGTTGGCGTACCGGAACCCGGGGTTGACGGCGGCCATCCGTGCGGCGAGGAGATCGGCCCAGCCCCGGTAGGAGCCGTCCGGCAACAGGTCCGACATGCCCTCGGTGAAGGAGTCGCCGACCGCGACCAGACTGGTGTGTATGGGGTTCTTCTGCATGGCGGAAGAGATGGTATCCCGGTGCCATACCCGCCGGTCGGTCGGCCCTGCTCCTTCGTCGGGCGGCTCAGGTCCGCTGCCCGAACAGCTCCTGCAGCACGTCCTCCATGGTCACAAGACCGGCCAGCCGGCCGTCACCGCCGAGCACGGCCGCCAGGTGTGTACGGCTGCCGCGCATGGCCGTGAGCACGTCGTCCAGCGGTGTGCCCTCCCGCACGCGTGCGATGGGACGCATGTCCTGCACCCGGAACGGCACGTCCCGGCCGGGGGCGTCCAGCGCGTCCTTGACGTGCAGATAGCCGACGATGCGGCGGCCCTCGTCCACCACCGGGAAGCGGGAGAAGCCCGACTGGGCCGACAGCCGCTCCAGCTCCTCCGGGGTGACGCCCACGCGCGCGTAGACGACGCCTTCCAGTGGGAGTACGACGTCGCGCACGGGACGGCGGCCCAGTTCCAGCGCGTCGTGCAGCCGCTCCAGCGCGCGGTCGTCGATCAGTCCCGCCTCGCCCGAGTCCCGTACGATCCGGGCCAGCTCGGCGTCCGAGAAGGTGGCCGCGACCTCGTCCTTGGTTTCCACCCGCAGCAGCTTCAGGAGGGTGTTGGCGAAGGCGTTGATCGCGAAGATCACCGGGCGCAGTGCCCGCGCCAGGGCGACCAGCGGCGGCCCGAGCAGCAGTGCGCTGCGCACCGGCTCCGCGAGCGCGATGTTCTTCGGCACCATCTCGCCGAGCAGCATGTGCAGATACGTCGCCAGGGTCAGCGCGATCACGAAGGACACCGCGTGCCCCGCGGACTTCGGCACGCCCACGGCGTGGAACACCGGCTCCAGCAGATGCGCGATGGCCGGTTCCGCGACCACACCCAGGACCAGCGTGCACAGTGTGATGCCGAGCTGCGCGGCCGCCATCAGCGCGGACACGTGCTCAAGGCCCCACAGAACGCTCTTGGCCCGCCGGTCGCCCTCCGCGTTTCCTTCCCTTCCTTCCAGGGCCTGCTCGATCTGCGCACGCCGTACGGAGATCAGCGCGAACTCGGCGCCGACGAAGAAGGCGTTGACGACGAGGGTCGCAAGGCCGATCAGCAGCTGTACGGCGGTCACTTCGTGCCCTCCCGGTTCGTCGTCCCGTCCACCGTGTCGTCGAGTGGTGCGTGCATCAGCACCCGTGCGGCCCTGCGCCCGGAGGCGTCCACCACGTCGAGCCGCCAGCCGGTGACCTCGACGAAGTCGCCCACGGCCGGGATGTGGCCGAGCTCCGTCGCGACGAGGCCGGCCAGCGTCTCGTACGGCCCCTCCGGCGCCCTGAGGCCGACGCGCACGAGCTGGTCCACCCGCGCCGAGCCGTCGGCCGAGAACAGCGCGCGGCCCGCGTCGTCGCTGCCCGCGGGGGCCAGGTCGGGTGTCTCGTGCGGGTCGTGCTCGTCCCGTACCTCGCCGACGACCTCCTCGACGATGTCCTCCAGCGTGGCCACGCCCGCGGTGCCGCCGTACTCGTCGATGACGACGGCCATGGTGCGCTTGCCGGACAGCCGGTCGAGCAGCCGGTCGACGGTCAGGGTCTCGGGGACGAGGAGCGGCTCACGCATCAGTTCGGAGACACGGGTGTGGGTACGGCGGTGGGCAGGTATCGCCAGGACGTCCTTGATGTGCGCGGTGCCCACGACCGAGTCGAGGCTGCCGCGGTAGACCGGGAAGCGGGACAGCCCGGTCGCCCGGGTCGCGTTCGCCACGTCCTCGCAGGTGGCCTGGACTTCGAGGGCGATGACCTGGACACGGGGCGTCATCACGTTCTCCGCGGTCAGGTCGGCGAGGTTCAGGGTCCGTACGAACAGCTCCGCGGTGTCCGCCTCCAGGGCGCCCGCCTTGGCGGAGTGCCGGGCCAGCGCGGCCAGCTCCTTGGGGCCGCGCGCCGAGGCCAGCTCCTCGGTGGGCTCCAGGCCGAAGCGGCGCACGACGTGGTTCGCCGTGTTGTTGAGGTGGCTGATGAAGGGGCGGAAGGCGGCACTGAACAGGCGCTGGGCGTTGCCCACGCGCTTGGCGATGGCCAGCGGCGAGGAGATCGCCCAGTTCTTGGGCACCAGCTCGCCGACGACCATCAGGAAGACGGTCGACAGGGCCGTACCGAGCACCAGGGCGAGTGAGCTCGCCGCCGAACTGGAGATGCCCAGGGCCTCCAGCGGGCCCGCGATCAGCTTGGCGATCGACGGTTCGGCGAGCATGCCGACGACGAGGTTGGTGACGGTGATACCGAGTTGCGCACCGGAGAGCTGGAACGTCAGGCTGCGGACGGCCTTGAGGGCGCCCGCCGCACCCCGCTCGCCTCGCTCCACGGCCCGCTCGAGCTCGGCCCGCTCGACCGTGGTCAGCGAGAACTCGGCCGCGACGAAGGCGCCGCAGGCGAGCGACAGCAGGATCGCCACCAGCAGGAGGAGCACTTCGGTCATCGGGTCACCTCCGTCCCATCGTCGGACAGGGGCGGGAGGAACGCGCGATGTCGTGTACTGCGCGTACTACTGGGAGGCTCGCCCATGGGCGGACGCTCACACCTTTCATTGGAGGGCCGGAACGGATCCGGATACGGTCCTTCAATTGTAAAGGATCGGCAAAGGCTGTCAGGGTGTGAGGTGCTTCACCCAGCGCCGCCAGTGGTCCTCGGGCGTGTACCCGGCCGCCCGCCAGGCATGCTGCCCGGTCTCGTTGCGCACCAGCACCATCGCGTCCCCGCGCCGTCCCCCGAGCTCTACGAACCGTTCCTCCGCCGCGGCCAGCAGCGCCGAGCCGATGCCCTGGCGGCGGCGGTCCGGGTGCACCGCCAGCCGGTACAGATGGCAGCGCCAGCCGTCGAAGCCGGCGATCACCGTGCCGACGAGTTCGCCGTCCCGTTCGGCCAGGATCAGTGCCTCGGGATCGCGGACGACCAGCCGCTCCACGCCGTCCCGGTCGTCGCTGATGCTCGTGCCCTCGGCGGCCACCTTCCAGAAGGCGAGGACGGTGTCGAGGTCGGCGGCCGTCGCGGCCCGTATCTGCAGTTCGGTCATACGGTGATCCCAGCACGCATCCCCGTCCCGGACCCGGAATTCCAGCATCCGGACGGACGGGACGGTCAGTGCCCGCCCAGCTCCGCGACGACCGGCGCGAACGCCTCCATGTACGGCTCCAGGACCGTCAGATACGAGAATCCGTACCGCTCGCGCTGGGCCAGCACCTGGGCGACGATCTCGTCCACGGTGCCGACCAGCAGGATCGGCAGCCCCAGTGCCCCCTCCACGGTCGCTCCGGGCACCCGCTCCACCAGCGGCCGGACCGCGGCGGCGCGATCCTCGGTCACGACCACCCGTTGGATGAGCAGGTTCAGTTCGGCCGGCTCCTTGCGGCCTTCGGCCAGCAGCAGGTAGCGCGCCACGCTCTCTTCGAGTTCCCCTGCCCCGACCGGCAGGAGCTGCCCCGTGGTGCTGCCCGGCGCCAGGCGCGCGCCCGTGAACGCGGCGATGTCCGCGTGCCCGGCGGTGAGCCTCAGCGTTCGCTCGCCGTTGCCGCCGATCATCAGCGGCACCCGTTGCGAGTGGGGGAGTTCCCCGGAGCCGAGCAGCCGTTCCAACTCCTCGATCGTGCGCTGCAGATGGTCCACGCGCTCGCGCGGAGAGCCGAACGGCAGCCCGGCCGTGTCGTGTTCGGCCCGTACGTAGCCGGTGCCAAGGCCGAGTTCGAGGCGGCCGCCGGTCAGGGCGTCCGTGGTGGCCACCTCGCGGGCGAGCAGCGTGGGGTTCCAGAAGCCCGCGTTGAGCACGGCCGTGCCCAGCCGCGGCCGTTCGGTGACCGCGGCCGCGGCGACCAGCGCCGGGAACGGCGCGACCATACCGAGGTGGTCGGGGACCTGGATCACGTCGTAGCCGAGTTCCTCGGCCCGGCGGCACTTGGCCTGCCACTCCTCGGCGGGCGCGGGGTCGAGCAGGTTGACACCGAAACGGAACGGACGCGGCATGAACTCTCCTCACCGATACGGGACTTGAGCCTGTGCCGCGATTCCATCACTCGTGCGCGATGGCCGCCAGCACATTCATGCGGGATGCACGCAACGCGGGCAGCAGTGCAGCCACGATGCCCACCACCGCGGAGCCGATCACCACCGCGACGATCGTGGTCCACGGGATCGCGAGCGCCTTCATCCCCTGCAGCGCCAGCACCTGCTGGGTGCACACGCCCCACACCAGACCGAGCGCGAGCCCCAGGACCGCGCCGAACACCGCGATCACCACCGACTCCAGCCGGATCATCCGGCGCAGCTGGCGCCGCGCGAGCCCGATGGCCCGCAGCAGCCCGATCTCCCGGGTCCGCTCCACCACCGACAGGGCGAGGGTGTTGACGACGCCGAGCACCGCGATGATGATCGCCAGCCCCAGCAGCGCGTACACGAGGTAGAGCAGCACGGCGATCTGGTCGTGCACCAGCTTCTTGTAGTCGGCCTGGTCGCGGGCCTGGACCTGCGGATACGGCTTGAGCGTGTGCTCCAGGTTCTTGCGCAGCTGGTCGGCGCTCGTGCCGGAGGCCTTGTTGACGTACAGCGCGGAGTCCTGCCCGCCGGGCACGTACTTCTCGACCGTCGTGATCCCGAAGAACAGCCCGCCCTGCATGCCGAAGCCCTCGGCCTGGTCCTGGTCGGTGAGGGCGCCGACCTTCAGCTCGGTCCTCCGGCCGGCCGGGAACTCGACGGGGATCGTGCTGCCGATCCTGACGTCGTGCTTCTTCGCGAACTTGACGTCCATGGCGATGCTGCCGCCCGCCAGCGCCGCCGCCGTGTTCCCGGCCGCGTAGGTCACATGGGCGACGTCGTCCACTCCGTCGTCGTAGCCCGCGGCCGTCGTCTCGATGCGCTTGCCGTCCGGGAGGCGTACCGCGACCGGCGCGAACCGCTGCCGTACGACGAGGCCGACGCCCGGCGTGGAGCGCACCTTGTCGGTGACCTCCTTGTTGAAGGGCACGAAGTTGGTGTTCTGGACGATGAAGTCGGCGCCCAGCGTCTTGTCGATCTGCTGGTCGAAGGACTTCGACATGGAGGCGCTGGCCACGGACATGCCGCCGACCAGGGCGAGGCCCACCATGAGGGCGGCCGCGGTGGCGCCGGTGCGGCGGGGGTTGCGCAGTGCGTTGCGCTGGCTCATGCGGCCGATCGAGCCGAAGAGGGCCGGGAAGGCGCCGCCGAGGACCCGGATCACGGGCCGGACCAGGAGCGGGCCGGCGATGACGGTCGCGATCAGCGTCAGGACCACGCCGAGGCCCAGCAGCGATGCCGACGATGCCGTCTTCGTCGCCGTGGCGCAGCCGACGAGGGCCGCCGCGCCGAGCGCTCCCACGACCGAGCCGACGATCGCACGCACCCTGAGCGGCTTGCCGATGCCGGCGATCTCGGCGTCCGCGAGCGCGGCCATCGGCGAGACGCCCGCCGCGCGCCGGGCCGGCAGATAGGCCGCCACGAAGGTGACGCCGACCCCGACGACGTACGCCGCCACGGGAGTTCCCCACCCCACGACCATCTCCGTGGTCTTGAGGTTCATCCCGAACACGCTCATCAGCTTGATCAGCCCGGCCGCGAGCCCGATGCCCGCCGCCAGGCCCAGCGTCGAGCCGACCAGGCCTAGCAGGATCGCCTCGGTGAGCACGGACCGCCGCACCTGCCGCCGGTCGGCGCCCAGGGCCCTGAGCAGGCCCAGCTCGCGGGTGCGCTGGGCGATCAGCATGGCGAAGGTGTTGACGATGAGGAAGATGCCGACCAGGACGGCGATCCCGGCGAAGCCGAGCATCACGTACTTGATGACGTCGAGGAAGCCGCCGAGGTCCGAGGCGGCCGACTTGGCCTGCTCGTCGGCGGTCTTCACGTCGTAGGTGCCGGTGTCGACCACTGCGGCGACACGGCTCTTCAGCTGGGCGTCGCTCACGCCCGTCGCCGCGTTCGCCTGGATGCTGGTGGCCTTGTCCGCCGAGCCGAGCAGCTGGGCCGCCGCCGTCTTCGGGTCGAGGAAGACCAGGGCAGCGCCCGGGTTGGTCGTGGTGAAGGTCGCGATACCGACGACCCTGACCTTGAAGGTGCCCGGCTGGGCGAGCACGGTCAGGGTGTCGCCGATCTTCACGTGCTTCTTGTCGGCGGTGTCGGCGTCCAGGAGCGCCTCGCCGCCGCCCTGCGGGGCGTGGCCCGAGGTCAGTTTCACGGGGCTGCGGTCGGTGAGGTACCAGTCGGAGGCGATGGTGGGCGCCCCGGTGGTGGGGCCGACCGACTTGTTCCTGCTGTCGACGACCGTGATGTTCTGGACACTGACATCGGCATGGGTCGAGGCGACCCCGTCGACCTTCGCCACCCGCGCCGCGAGCGAGGCGGGCACGGTCTCGGCCGCCCCCGTCGGCACCTGGGACCTGAGGTCCTGTTTCGGCTCCACGGTCACATCGGCCGAGGTGGAGTGGAAGAGCCGGTCGAAGGTGCGGGTGACCGTGTCGGAGAAGATCAGGCTGCCCGCGACGAACGCCACGGACAGGATGATCGCCAGCGCGGAGAGCAGCAGCCGCCCCTTGTGGGCGAGGAAGCTGCGGAGCGTCGCCTTGAGCACGGTGTCAGTCCTCCTCGGCGGGAGCAGTGCTCTCGTCGAACTGGCTGCGGATCACGTCGAATCGCTTCATTCGTTCCAGCACGGCTTCCGCCGTCGGCCGTTCCATCTCGTCGACGATCCGTCCGTCGCCGAGGAAGAGCACCAGGTCGGAGTGGGCGGCGGCGCCCGGGTCGTGGGTGACCATGACGACGGTCTGGCCGAGGCTGTCGACGGCCTCGCGCAGGAAGGCGAGCACCTCCAGCCCGGCCCGTGAGTCGAGGTTGCCGGTCGGCTCGTCCGCGAAGATCAGCTCGGGCCGGGAGGCCAGCGCCCGTGCGCACGCCACCCGCTGCTGCTGGCCGCCGGACAGCTGGGAGGGCCGGTGCTTGAGGCGGTCACGTAGCCCGAGGGTGTCGATGACCTGGTCCAGCCACTTCTCGTCGGGCTTCTTGCCCGCGATGTCCATGGGCAGGGTGATGTTCTCGGCGGCGTTCAGTGTCGGGATGAGGTTGAAGGACTGGAACATGAACCCGATCCGGTCCCGGCGCAGCCGGGTCAGCTCGCGCTCCTTCAGCCCCGTGATCTCGGTGTCGCCGAGCCACACCTGGCCGGCCGACACCGAGTCGAGCCCCGCCAGGCAGTGCATCAGCGTGGACTTCCCGGACCCCGACGGCCCCATCACCGCCGTGAAGCGGCCGCGCGCGATGTCCACGTCCACCGAGTCCAGGGCCAGCACGGTCGTCTCGCCCGAGCCGTACGCCTTGGTCAGACCGCGGGCGCGGGCCGCGATCCCGTCGGCCGACGCATGGCCGGGGGCGTGCTCCGCAGCTGCTGTGGACAACGCTGCCTCCTCGCTCGCTCGGAGTGTCGACTCCTCCGTCCCGGCCGAGCGTAGTGTGATCCCGCCCACATCGGATATCCACCAAAGGTCCCGGGTGGTCTCCACCGCAGGTCGGGTCCCTGGTTCCGATGTAAGGGGCACGCTCCACCCGTGGGAGGAGCTCTTGTCGTGCTAGCGCTTCAGCGCTAGCTTCGAGGTATGGCGAAGACCCAGCTGAACGTGAGAGTGGACGAGGGCACGGCCCGTGCCGCTCGCGAGCGCGCTCTGGCCCGCGGCATGAGCGTCAACCGCTACATCGAGGAACTCGTGAGACAGGACACCGGGGAGGTCGGCCAGACCTTCGTCGAGGCCGCCGCCGACTTCATGAAGCAGTACGAGGCGGTCTTCGCCGAGGAGTTCGCCGGCGAGGACGAGGGCCTGCGCGAAGGTCGCCGCTGATCCCTTGAGCAACCTCAGCATCGATCTCGCCTGGCTTCTCATGCTCGCCGAACAGAAGACGCCCGGAGACCCCCAGGTCACCGACTGGGGTGCCCTCGTCGCGGCCGTAGCGCGCCACGAGGCCGAGATATTCGACGTCCCCGTCTACGACGACCCGCACGCACGCGCCGCGGCTCTGCTCCAACTCCTCATCCACATCCCTGCGCTGGAGCGCTCGAACGCCCTCTTCGCCTCGGCGGTCGCATACGCCTACCTTGTCGCCAGCGGCCTCAGGGTCACCACTTCGCCGGTGCAGGTGCGCGACCTGGCCCGCCTGGTCAAGAAGGGCAGTGCCACGGTGTACGACATCGCGGCGGAGCTGCGCAGCTGGACCATGTGAGCAGGGCGTTCAGGTGGCGGTCCCGCCGGGCTCCGGCCGCCACGCCGTGCCCAGCACGCAGTACGAGGTGGGCAGCCTCGGCCCCGTCGCGGGCATCAGCAGCCGCCGGTAGGGCCCGAGCTCGAACCCGGCCTCGCGCAGCGCGGCGACCGGGTCGCGGGCCAGATGGCAGCCGCCGTTGAGGGGCGGCCACAGCGTGCGGTCCAGGGCGCGCTGGGTGAAGGTCATCGCCGGGCCGCCGCCGCGGCCGTGCTCGAAGAACCGCACGACGCCGCCGGGCCGCAGCACCCGCCGTATCTCCGCGAGCGCGCGCGGCACGTCCCGCACACTGCACAGCACCAGCGAGATCACCGCAGCGTCGAAGGCCTCGCTCTTGACGGGCAGTGCCTCCGCGGCGCCCGGCGCGACATCCACGGGCAGTTCGCAGCGGCGGGCGGCGTCGAGGGCCAACTGCCGCAGCCGGCGCTCCGGTTCGATCGCCACGACCTCCGAGACGGTGCGTGGATAGTGCGCGAAGTTCAGTCCGTTGCCCGCGCCGATCTCGATCACCCGCCCGGACAGTCCGGACAGGAGCCGGTCGCGGACGCCGCCCATTCCCAGCCGGGTCTCGGCGGTCACGCTGATCCGGGCGTAGTAGCGGGCGAACAGCGGATGGTGCACGGGATCCCGCGCCACCTTCGTGGCGCCCGGGGACCGTAGCGGCATGAGGACCTCCTCGACAGGACGGGCCTACCGCGATTCTCCCCCGTACGGGCCCCGCGCACCCCCGCGGGTTCAGACGCGGCTCACGAGACGAAGCCACGCACCTGTTCGTACACGCCGTGGTCGTTGTTCATGTCGGTGTGCGAGATGCAGCCGGCGTCGACGTTGGCCGCGCCGTTCAGGAGCGCCGAGCTGTTCGGGACGACCGCGTCGTCGCAGTCCGACCAGTAGCTCGCATAGGACACGGCGCCCGGTGTCTCGTCCCCCGAGTTCAGGGCGGTCAGATACGAACTGCCGATCTGCATCTCCTTGCAGGACGTGTACAGCCACGCGCACCACGAGGCGACGGACGTGCCGTGGTTCACCCCGGCGACCGAGACGAAGTCGTCGACGTACGAGGTTCCGCCGAGGTTCTTGAGGTAGTAGCGGGAGCTGAGCACACCCATCGAGTGGGCGACGATGTCGACCTTGGACGCGCCGGTCTTCGCCAGCACGTTCTTGATCTCGGTGGCCAGCTGCTGCGCGGTGGTGGAGTTGGACTGCCCCCAGTCGTACGACCACGCGTACAGCTCGGAGGACGAGTAGCCGTCCGCCTCGAAGTCCGCGATCCAGTCGTTCCAGCTGCTCGAGTCGCTGCTCAGGCCGTGCACGAACACGATCGGGTTGTGGGTCGCCGCCTGAGCGGGGGTGGCGGAGAGGGAGAGGGACAGCAGGAGCGATGCGACCACGGCCGAGAATGCCGTGGCGATACGACGCTTGTGGCGCTGCATGGTGCCTCCTGACACGGGTGGGGTCGCCAGGAGTGTCGGCTCGGGTCTACGCGCGACGCATCGGCGAAATCGCCGGTCTTTACGGTTCAATTAACTCGCCAGTAACGTCAGTTGAGTGGTGACTCCGGTGAACCCCCCTCCTCTCGACCGCACTTCGCCACCGCAGCGCACGACGTCCGGGCTTCCCGAGGGCGTCCGCGTACGGGTCCTGCACGCCGTCTACGGTGATCCGCGCGCCGCCGCCGAACTCGTACCGCTGCTGACCGACCGCCAGTCGGCGGGCCTCGATCCGCTGCCCACGGAACCCTCCGCACTCGCCCCCGGTCTGCTGCGTGCGCACCGTGCGGAGATCCGGGCCCTCCCGGACGACACCCGCCTGCTCCTGCTGCTCGCCGCGGCGGACCAGTACCCGGTCGCCACCCACGCCTTCCTGCGCGCCGTCGCGGCCGTCCGTCTGGACACCCGCCCGCTGGAAGCGGCCGAGGCGGCCGGGATCGCGCAGTCGGGAGCGGGCGGCGTCGTCTTCCGGGACGCCTGGACGAGGATCGCGGCGTACGAGACGGGCTCCCCGGCGGACCGCCGCGACGTCCACCGCCTGCTGGCGCGCGTTCTGCACGGCGCCGGTGAAACACCCCGCCGCTCCTGGCAGCGGGGCGCGGGCGCCCTCGGCCCGAGCGCCCGCCTGTCGGCGGAACTGCGCACCGCAGCGGAACAGGCCCGCGCCGCGGGCCAACTCACCCTGACCCGAGCCCTGTTGGAACGCGCCGCCACCCTCAGCCCCACCCCGTCCGAGCAGTCCCGCCTCCGGGCCCGCGCCGCCACGGCCGCCTGGCACGCGGGCGACGCGGACCGCGCCCGCCGACTGGCGGCCACTGCCACCCCCGACGACGGACTGACGGGCCTGTTCGCACTCCGCGCGGGGAACGCGACGGAAGCTTTCGATGCGTTGCTGACGGCGGTTGTTCAGGGGGGTGACGGGGAGGACGGCCAGGGGAGTTCCCCGGCGGGAGGGAACACGTACCCACGCGTTCGGCGGGAGCTGCGGGGTGCCGGTGAGGGGAACGGCGTGCGGGGCCGGGAGGGCGGGGGAGCGCCGGGCACTGCACAAGCGCCGCGCGGCGCGGGAGCAGGTCGCGGTCGGCCGGCCTCCGGCGCCGCTGCACGGGCCACCACGGCCCCGGTGGCCTCCGCGCCCGCTCCCCACCTCCTCGCCCGCGCCACCGAAGCCGCCATCTACACCGGTGACCTGCGTCGCTGCCGGGAGGCCGCCGCGCTGGCCGGGCGGCTGGGGATCGGGGTGCCCGGCACGTTGGGCGGGCTCGTCGCCGCCTTTGAGGGGCGGTACGAGGATGCGAGAGGACTGCTGGAGGCGGCGGCCGGGCGGTGCGGGCCGGGAGGCGACCCCACCCTGCTGGTGCACGCCGGTATCGCCGCGCTGATGCTCGGTGACCACACCCGGGCCGCCACCGCCACCGTCCGGGCGGCCGCCTCGGCCCGGGCGCGGGGCGCGACCGCCACCGTGGCACAGGCGCTGGAGTTCCGCGCCTACGCCGACTTCTGGACCGGGCGCCCACAGACCGGCGCGGCCACCGCCACGGACGCCCTGCGGCAGGCGTACGCCACCGGGCAGGACAACGGAGCCTGCCATCTGCAGGCCGCCCTCGCCATGTTCGCGGCGGTCACCGGCGACGCAGCCACCTGCCGCGAACGTGCCGCAACCGCACGGTCCTACGCCCTCGCCCGTGGCCTCGGCCTGCCCGCCGCGCTCGCCCAGTGGGCGCTCGCCTTCCTCGACCTCGCCGACGGCCGCTTCGCGGGAGCTGCGGCCCGGCTGCGCGCCCTCGCCGGCTTCGGCCCGGGCCACGGCCACCGCGCCATCCGCCACCTGGCCACCCCGCACTACGTCGAGGCCGCCGTACGTACCGGCGACACTCGCGTCGCCCGGGCCGCACACGCCGACTACCACCGCTGGGCGAGTGCCGTGTGCAGCGTCGACGACCTGGCCCTCAGCGCGCGCTGCCGCGCCCTGCTCGCGCCCGGCGCCGAGGCCGTCGAGCACTACCGCACGGCACTCGACCTGCACGCGCGGGGCGACCGCGACTTCGAACGCGCCCGCACGGAGCTGCTGTTCGGCAGCGCGCTGCGCCGGCTGCGCCGCCGCACGGAGGCCCGCGACCGGCTGTACAGCGCCCTGGAGGCGTTCGAGTACTTCGGTGCTCCGCACTGCGCGACGCAGGCCCGCGCCGAACTCCGCGCGCTGGGCGCTCCCGCCCTGCCCGCCCCCGCCCGCGGCCGCAACGACGACCCCATCACGCGCCTGACGGCCCAGCAGCTGCTGATCGCCCGCATGGCCGCCGACGGCGCCACCAACCGCGAGATCGCCGCCCGCTTCGCCCTGAGCCCTCGTACGATCGACCACCATCTGCGCGGCGTGTTCAGCCGGTTGGGCATCCGCTCACGGATCGACCTGGTACGGCTGCTCGGCGACGGCGGGCACGCGCAATGACATGGTGCCGGGCGCTCTACCGGCGACGTAGCGGATGTCCGGATGGCGCCGTGAAGCGCCCGTCAGGACATGCGAGGTGCGCTCCCTCCACGGCCGGGCACGCAGCGTCATGGAAGGCACCCTCGCCCAGCCTGCTCATCGTCAAGTCCCTTGAGGTGCAGGTCACTTGCCCCGTCTGGCTGCATGGCGGGCCGCTCCCGCGCCGGCCCGCCCGTCCCGCAGTCGTGCCCTCCGCCGCACCCGAGGGCCGAGGGGCGAAGGCTCATCCAAATGGCAGACATCATGCCAATTGTCATGATTTCAATACAGGCTGTAGGTACCTCCGCGAAATACGCTGCCCTTCGCGAGCGTGTGGACACGCCGCGTCACGACGGTTCACTCGAGGAACGACGAAGGGCGCCGACATGACAGACCCAGGCCGCGCAGTGCGGCGTCCATCCCGGATCGTTCTGGGCTCGCTCGCCGCTGCCGCCGCCCTGCTGGCGGCCGGTCTGCCGCAGTCGGCGCCCGCCGCCGCGGCGCCGTCCACCTCCGCGGTCACGGCTGCCGCCGCGGACGGAGGTGCTCCGACGGACGACGTCAGCACGCTCTCCACGGGATGGCAGACGCCCTGGGAGATCAAGTTCATGCCGGACGGACGCTCGGCGCTGGTGACCGAGCGGCTCACCTACCAGGTCTACCGCCTCGACCGAGACGGGAGTAGGACACTGGTCGGCGAGGTGCCGAACACGGTCCCCGAACCCTATGACGACGGACCCGGGGGCCTGTTGGGGGTTGCTCCGTCACCGACCTGGAACGGCACGACCGACAAGCAGGTGTTCTTCGTGCACACCACGAGGACCCGGACCCAGGTCGTCAGAATGGACTACGACGGCAGGTCGCTCTCGAACTACAAGCTGGTGCTCGGCGGAATCAAGCGGGTCGGCAACCACAACGGCGGCCAGATCGCCTTCGGCCCCGACGGCTATCTCTACGTCTCCACCGGCGACGCCTACCAGCCGAAGCTCGCGCAGGACAAGAAGTCACTCAACGGAAAGATCCTCCGCATCACCAGGACCGGCGCCGCGGCCCCCGGCAACCCCTTCGGCACCCGCGTCTACAGCTACGGCCACCGCAACCCGGAGGGCCTGGCCTGGGACCGCAACGGCCGGCTGTGGGAGACGGAGGTCGGCGATCAGACCTGGGACGAGGTCAACCTGATCAAGCCGGGCGCCAATTACGGCTTTCCCGCCTGTGAGGGCGGCTGCGACGTCAAGGGCATGACCACCCCGAGGGTCGTGTTCCACCCGGAGTGGGGCGTGCCCGCCCAACTCGCCATCGTGGACAACGTCATCTACGTGACGTCGCTGCGCGGCAAGCGGCTGTGGCGCATCCCGATCGACGGGGACAGCGAGTTCACCGGCACGCCGGTCGACTTCTACCCCGGCCGCTTCGGTCGCCTGCGCGCCATTGCCAAGGTGCCCGGCGCGGACGAACTGTGGGTGGGCACCAGCGATCTCGGATACGGCAAGGACAAGATCCTCCGCGTCTCCCTCAAGTGACCCTCCCTGCACACACCGAAATCCCACCGGAGAGGACGTACCACCCATGAACGAAGCCACGGAGCAGCTCAAGCCGGTCGAGCAGAGCGCCTCGCAGGAGACGGACAGGGCCACCTGGCAGACGCCCGGCTACGAGGTCGTCGACACCGCGCTCGAGGTCACCGCCTACTCTCTCAGCTCCCGCTAGCCGACGCCATGCTGCTGCTGGTACTCGGCACTGCCGCCGGCGGCGGCATCCCCCAGTGGAACTGCGCGTGCTCCGGATGCGCCGGGGCGCGCGCCCACCCGGGCCGACGCCGCCGTCACGCCTCCCTCGCCGTACGGACCGACGACGGCCGCTGGTACATCGTCAACGCGACCCCCGACATCGGCGACCAGATCGAAGCCCGGGCCGAACTCCACCCCGGGCCCGGCTCCCGGCAGACGCCGCTCGCCGGACTGGTCCTCACCGACGCCGAACTCGACCACACCCTCGGCATCGCACGGCTGCGCGAGGCCGACGGCCTCCAGGTGATCGCCACGGCCCCGGTCCGGCGCGCGCTCCTGGACCGCCTGCACCTCGGCGACGTACTGGCGCCGTACACCTCCCTCACCTGGCGGGAGCTGCCGTCGCGCGGCGCCGGACCTCTGGACCGCGGCGCGTCGGGCCTGCAGATCAGCGGTATCCCGGTGTCGGGCAAGCGCCCGCGGTACGCCGCCGACGCCCCGGACGACGACGCATGGGTCGTGGCGCTGCGCCTGTACGACCCGGCCTCCGGCGCCACCGCCCTCTACGCACCCGCCCTCGCCGCCTGGCCGGACCGCTTCCAGCAGGCCGCCGCCGAGGCCGACTGCGTCATCGTGGACGGCACCTTCTGGGACGACGAGGAGCCCCGCAGCACGGGCATCTCCGAACGCACCGCCACCGGCATGGGCCACCTGCCGATCGAGGGACCGGACGGAACCGCCGAACGCCTTGCCCGCCTCTCCGCCCGGTGCCTCTACACCCACCTCAACAACACCAACCCCCTCGTCGACCCGGCCGCGCCCCAGCACAAGCGGCTCGCACGGCTGGGCCTCGAGGTGGCGTACGACGGGATGGTGATCGACCTATGAGCACGACAGCACTGAATACGACGGCACTGAACACGACAGCACTGAACACGGCACCCGACCCGCTCGCGGAACCCTGGCGACCCGCGGAGTTCGAGGCACGGCTGCGCGCGGTGGGGGAGGAGCGCTACCACGACAGCCACCCCTTCAACCTCCGTATGCACAGCGGCGATCTCAGCCAGGACGAGCTGCGCCGCTGGATCGTCAACCGCTTCCACTACCAGCGCCACATCCCCGTCAAGGACGCCCTGATCACGGCCAAGCTGGACACGCCTGTGCTGCGCCGGATGTGGCTGCGCCGCATCCAGGACCACGACGGGCAGGCGGACCGCGAGGGCGGCCTCGACCGGTGGCTGCGGCTCGGTGAGGCGGCCGGCCTGCCCCGGGAGACGCTGCTCGCCGGCGACGGCGTGCTGCCGGGCGTGCGGCTGGCGGTCGACGGATACGTCAACTTCTGCCGGCTGCGCACGTCCCTCGAAGCCGTCGCCGCGTCGCTGACCGAACTGTCCGCCCCGGATCTGATGCGCACCCGCATCGAGGCCTTCCAGCGTCACTACCGGTGGATCGAACCCCAAGGTCTCGCCTACTTCCGCACCCGGGTCTCCCAGGGCCGGCGCGACAGCCGCGAGGCACTCGACCTGGTGCTCGGCTGGGCCCGCACCCGGGACGAGCAGGAACGGGCCCTGGCAGCGCTGCGCTTCAAGTGCGATGTCCTGTGGTCGCTGCTGGACGCCGTGGACCAGGCGGGCCGCCGGGAGCAGGGGTGAGCGCGACGTCGGTGACCGACTGGCGGCCCGTGCCGGCACCCGCCGTCCTCCTGCGGCACGACCACACTCGGGACACGGACCTGCTGCTCCTTCCCGAACGTGTCGTCGTGCTGCAGGGCGGGGCCGGTACGGTCTTCGCCCTGTGCGACGGCGCCCGCAGCGTGCGCGACATCGTCGACGAACTGTCCGAACGCTTCCCGGGCGCCCCTGTGGCCACCGACGTCCCTTCCTTCCTCGAACGGCTGCGTCAGGAGGGCTGGTTGCTATGACCCTCACCGATCCGACCGCCCCCGCCCCTGAGGCGCCCGCGCCCGCCCGGCCCTGGGCGCTGCTGGCCGAACTCACCCACGCCTGCCCGCTGCACTGCGGGTACTGCTCCAACCCGCTGGAGCTGACGCGCCGTTCACGCGAACTGACCACCGGGCAGTGGACGGACGTGATGCGTCAGGCGGGCGAGTTCGGCGTGGTCCACACCCATCTCTCCGGCGGTGAGCCGCTGCTGCGCCGGGACCTGGAGCAGATCGTCGCCGCGGCCGAGGCCGCCGGGATCTACACCCAGCTGGTCACCAGCGGTGTGGGCCTGGACCGGGAGCGGCTCTCCGCGCTCACCGTCGCCGGGCTGCGCAGCGTCCAGCTGTCCGTCCAGCATGCCGACCCGCGTGTCTCGGACCGGATCGCCGGACGCCGTTCGTTCGGCGAGAAGGAACGGGCCGCCGCACTCGTACGGGCCGCAGGCCTGCCCCTGGGCCTCAACGTCGTCCTGCACCACGAGAACCTCGACGCGGTCGACGCCGTCGTCGAACTGGGCCTGTCCTGGGGCGTGGACCGCATCGAACTGGCCAACGCGCAGTTCTACGGCTGGGGTCTGCTCAACCGCACCGCCCTGCTCGCCACGCGCGACCAGCTCGCCCGGGCACGGGACGCCGTCGAGCGGTGGCGGGAGCGGCTCGCGCCGGACGGCCCCGAGCTGGTCTGGGTCGTCCCCGACTACTTCGACGGTGTGGCCAAGCCGTGCATGGGCGGCTGGGGAGCGATCTCGCTCACCGTCGCCCCGGACGGCACCGTCCTGCCCTGCCCGGCCGCGGCCTCGCTGCCGGACCTGGATCCGCCGAACATCCGCGACCATCCGCTGGCCTGGATCTGGGATCGCTCCCCGGCTTTCAGCCGCTACCGGGGCACCGACTGGATGGCCGACCCCTGCCGCAGCTGTTCCCGCCGTGAGGAGGACTTCGGTGGCTGCCGCTGCCAGGCGTACGCCCTCACGGGCAATGCAGCCCGCACGGACCCCGCCTGCCGGCTCTCCCCCGACCACGCACTCATCCGGACACTGGCCGACAACAGCACGGACGGGCGACCGGCGATCAGGCGGCGGGTACCGGGCCGCCGGCCCGGGGAGGTGCGGCAGCTGCCCTGATCGCGGCGTGAGACCTCGCCGACTACGTTGGCTCCATGTACTCGGCGCAGGTCTCACGGCACGTGCAAGCCCCGCCTTCGGCGGTCTACCGGGCTCTGCTGGACGCGGACACGATCGCCCGATGGCGCGTGCCGGACGGCATGAGCAGCCACGTTCATGAATTCGACGCGCGCGAAGGCGGGCGGTTCCGCGTCTCGCTCACCTACGACGCACCGGTGGGCACCGGCAAGTCGGCCGCGCACACCGACACCTACCACGGCCACTTCGCGAAGCTCGTACCGGACGAGCAGGTCGTCGAGGTGCTCGAATTCGAGACCGCGGATCCCGCGCTGCGGGGCACGATGACGATGACCACCACGCTCACCGCGGCGAACGGCGGCACCGACGTCCTCGTCGTGCACGAGGGGATCCCCGACGCCGTGCCGGCCGCCGACAACGAGACCGGCACGCGCATGGCCCTGGCGAACCTCGCCCGGCTCGTCGAGGCGAACGGGCAGTCCGGCTGAACCACCCGGACTGCGCGCCTACGGCGCCTCCCGCGCCCGGAACGCCTCCGCGTCCCACGTCCCCTCCAGCCGCGGCGCCAGCCAACTCGGCGCCGTCGTACGGAAGTCGGCGGGCGCCAGCGAGGCCGCTCCGGCTGGCAGCGCGCCCAGCAGCGGTGCGCCGGCCACCTCCGGCAGGTCCGCCACGTTGCAACGGGAGGCGAGGTCGGGGGAACCGGGCCAGCTGCCGATCACGATCCCGGCCAGGTCGAGCGGCCGGGACCGGAGTTCACGCGCCGTCAGCTCCGTCGTGTTCAGCGTGCCCAGGCCCGCCGACGCCACCACCAGCACCGGCGCCTTCAACAGCTCCGCCGCGTCCGCCAGCGTTCCGCCCGCCGGGTCGAAGCGGACGAGCAGCCCACCCGCTCCCTCCACCAGCACCAGGTCGTGCTCGGCGGCCAGCTTGGCGGCGGCCTCGGCGACGTCCCGCGGCCGCACCGGGGTCATCCCGGCCCGCCGCGCGGCCGTTTCCGGCGCCAACGGCTCGGGAAAGCGGGCGAGTTCGGCCGTCGTCACGGTACCCGCGAGCCGGGCGACCTCGGCGGCGTCCCCGGGCTCGTCCGGCCCCACGCCCGTCTGCGCGGCCTTCAGCACGGCCACCGACCGGCCCGCCGCGAGGGCACAGGCGGCGACCGCGGCGGTCGTGACCGTCTTGCCGACCTCCGTGCCGGTACCCGTGATCACCAGGATCGTCATGCTCAGCTTCCTCCCGCCGCCGCGCACACCGCGCGCGCGATCCTTGCCACGTCGGCGTCCCCGGTGACGTACGGCGGCATCGTGTAGATCAGGTCGCGGAACGGCCGCAGCCACACGCCCTCGCGCACGGCCGCATCCGTCGCCGCCTTCATGTCGACGGCGTGGTCCAGCTGCACGACTCCGATGGCGCCGAGGACCCGCACGTCCTGCACGCCCGGGAGCTCGAGGGCCGGCGCCAGCCCCTCCCGCAGCCCCGTCTCGATCCTCTTGACCTCGCCGAGCCAGTCCTGGCCGAGCAGCAGCTCGATCGAGGCGCAGGCGACGGACGCGGCCAGGGGATTGCCCATGAAGGTCGGGCCGTGGGCCAGGACCGGCACCTCGCCCTGCGAGATGCCGTCGGCGACGCGGGACGTGCACAGCGTCGCCGCCATCGTCATATAGCCACCGGTCAGCGCCTTGCCCACACACATCACGTCCGGCGTCACGGCCGCGTGATCGGCCGCGAACAGGGCGCCCGTGCGGCCGAAGCCGGTCGCGATCTCGTCGAACACCAGCAGCACGTCATGCGCGTCGCACGCCTCGCGCAGCACCCGCAGATACGCGGGGGAGTGGAAGCGCATCCCGCCCGCGCCCTGCACCACCGGCTCGACGATCACCGCGGCCAGTTCGTCGGCGTGCCGCTCGATCGCCGAGCGCAGCTGCTCCGCGTACGACTCCTCGTACTCGGCCGGGGGCGCGTCCACGAACACCTGGCGCGGCAGTACCCCGCTCCACAGTTCGTGCATCCCGCCCTCGGGGTCGCACACCGACATGGGCTGCCAGGTGTCGCCGTGATAGCCGCCGCGCCACGTCAGCAGCCGCTGCTTGCCGCCCCGGCCGAGGGAACGCCAGTACTGCAGGCACATCTTGGCCGCGACCTCGACCGACACCGAACCGGAGTCGGCGAGGAAGACATGTTCCAGACCGTCGGGCGACATGTCGACAAGGTGCTTTGCGAGCCGGACGGCGGGCTCGTGGGTGAGCCCGCCGAACATCACATGGCTCATCCGGCCGAGCTGCTCGCGCGCGGCCTCGTTGAGCACCGGGTGGTTGTAGCCGTGGATGGCCGACCACCAGGACGACATGCCGTCGACCAGCTCGCCCGAGCCGTCCGCCAGCCGCAGCCGCACCCCGCTCGCCGACTCGACGACGAGCGGGTCGACGCGGCCGGGCATGGGCCCGTACGGATGCCAGACGTGCCGCCGGTCGAGCTCCAGCAGCTCGGACACGGGCAGGTCAGGCATTGGGCGCGAGATCCGTTCCGACACCGCGGTGGCGCATGGCGACCAGGTCGGTGCGGGGCTCGGCCGAGGCCGCCGGGGCAGCCGTACCGCAGACACCGCCGTCCTCGTGCGACCCGCACCCGCCGTCCTGGTGGGCCCCGCAGCCGGCCCCGGCGTGCGAACCACAGCCCCCGCCCGACGCGGCCCGGTGCTCCGGCAGCGTCACCTCGCCGGCGCCCTCCACCTCGAAGCCGGCGTCCGCGATCATCTCCAGGTCGGCCTTGCCGGCCTGGCCCTCGCTGGTGAGGTAGTCGCCGAGGAAGATCGAGTTGGCCAGGTTCAGGGCCAGCGGCTGCATGGTGCGCAGGTGGACCTCGCGGCCGCCGGCGATGCGCACCTCGACGTCCGGGCACACGAACCGCACCATCGCCAGGATCCGCAGGCAGCGCTGCGGGGTGAGGTGCCACTCCTTGGCGAGCGGGGTGCCCTCCATCGGGATCAGGAAGTTCACCGGCACCGAGTCCGGGTCCAGCTCGCGCAGCGAGAAGACCACGTCCACCAGGTCCTCGTCGCTCTCGCCCATGCCCGCGATCAGACCGGAGCAGGCGGACAGACCGGCCGCGTGCGCCTTGGTCACGGTGTCCACCCGGTCGGCGTACGTGTGCGTGGTCGTGATGTCCCCGTACGTCGCCTCGGACGTGTTCAGGTTGTGGTTGTAGGCGTCCGCACCCGCCTCACGCAGCCGCTCCGCCTGGCCGTCGGAGAGCAGACCGAGACAGGCGCACACCTCGACGCCCTCGTTCTGCTCCTTGATCGCCTTGATGGTGCCGGCGACCCGGTCCACGTCCCGGTCGGTCGGCCCGCGCCCGGACGCCACCAGGCACACCCGTTTGGCGCCACCCGCCAGACCGGCCGCCGCGGCCTGCGAGGCCTCGTCCGGCTTGATCCAGGTGTACTTCAGGATGTCGGCCTTGGAGCCGAGCCGCTGGGAGCAGTACGAGCAGTCCTCCGGACACAGTCCGGACTTCAAGTTGACGAGGTAGTTGAGTTTCACCCGTCGGCCGAACCAGTGCCGGCGCACCTTTCCGGCCGCGGCCACCACGTCCAGCACGTCGTCGTCGGAAGTGGCCAGGACGGCCAGAGCTTCCTCGCGGGTCGGCAGCTCGCGCCGAAGCCCCTTGTCCACCAGCGTGTTCAGCAGGTCCATGAGAGCCGATCCTGTCCTACGGAGGCGCTCGCGGCCAAGGAGAGAATGAACAACAGGGGCACTTCGTCGTGTGTGTATTGCCACACCATGGGGTGCGGCCCCTCCGGCTAGTGTCTGTCCACTGCCTACAAAAGCCCCGGAGGAGCCATGGCGTTCGGCTGGATCGACGAACAGGCGGAGCTGCGCCGCCGCGCCGGACTCGTACGGACCCTGCGCCCGCGCCCGGCCGACTCCCCGCTGCTGGACCTCGCGAGCAACGACTACCTGGGGCTGGCCCACCATCCGGCCGTCGCCGAGGGCGCGGCGGTGGCCGCGCGGACCTGGGGCGGCGGCTCGACCGGTTCGCGGCTCGTCACCGGTACGACGGAACTCCACACCGAGCTGGAGCGCGAGCTGGCCGGGTTCTGCGGGTTCGAGGCGGCACTCGTCTTCTCCTCCGGCTACGCGGCCAACCTCGCGGCGGTCACCGCGCTGGCCCCGCACGGCTCGCTGATCGTCTCCGACGCGGGCAACCACGCCTCGCTCATCGACGGCTGCCGGCTGGCCCGCGGCACCACGCAGGTCGTGCCGCACTCCGACCCGGAGGCGGTGCGCAAGGCGCTGCAGACACACGAGGACGGCGCGGCCACCGCGGTCGTCGTCTCCGACACGGTCTTCTCGGTCGACGGCGACGCCGCCCCGCTGGCCGAACTGGCCGCCGCCTGCCGGGAGCACGGCGCGGGCCTGCTGGTCGACGACGCCCACGGGCTCGGCGTCCTCGGTGACGGCGGCCGCGGCGCCCCGTACGCGGCGGGCCTCGCGGGCGCCGACGACGTGGTCGTGACCGCCACGCTGTCCAAGTCGTTCGGCAGCCAGGGCGGCGTCGTCCTCGGCCCCGCCCGGGTCATCGACCACCTCGTCAACGCGGCCCGCACCTTCATCTTCGACACGGGCCTCGCCCCCGCCGCGGCGGGCGCGGCCCTGGCGGCGCTACGACTGCTGCGCCGCGAGCCGGACCGTGCGGCACGCGCGCGTGCGGTCGCCGCCGAACTGCACGCACGCCTGACCGCCGCGGGTCACGAGGCGGTACGCCCGGACGCCGCGGTCGTCTCCGTGCGCGCGCCGTCCCCGGAGGGGGCCGTGCAATGGGCGGCCGACTGCCGTACGGCAGGCCTCGCCGTGGGCTGCTTCCGTCCTCCTTCCGTGCCCGACGGCATCTCAAGGCTCCGGCTGACCGCCCGCGCGGACCTCTCCGAGGCGCAGATCGAACGCGCTGTACGTGTGATCGGCGAGACGCGACCATGAGTCGGCGTGACACGGCCGTGTGCCGCACGATGCGGAACTGATCGGAACTGACCAGGGTCGAGCGGGACTGATCAGGACTTGTATGCGGCCGTGAAGTCCGTCCAGCTCTCGGGGGAGAGGAGCAGGGCGGGCCCGGCCGGGTCCTTGGAGTCGCGCACGGCGAGCAGCCCGGCCCAGGGGCCGGAGCGCGGCCGTGCCGTCTCGACGCAGTTGTTCGCGCCCGTGCTGTAGCTGCTGCGCAACCACTGCACGTCGGGCAGCTCGGTACTGGAAGGTACGTTCCGAGGCAGTACGGACATGGTGCCTCCTTACGCGCCGTCACCTATCCCGGCGATGTAGTCCAACGATTCCTCGGGCGAAAGGGCGTGGAACTGAAGGGCGTTGAAGGCCTCGGTGTAGGCCCGGAGGTCTTCTTTCCGTTCGAGGTAGAGGCTACTCGTCAAGTGGTCGAGAACAACCACGTCCAGATCAGAAGTGCTCGAAAATGAGAAGATTACGAAAGGTCCGGTGACGCCGACATGCGCCCCGGCAGCGAACGGCAGTACCTGAAGCCGCACTTGAGGCAGCCGTGCCGCCTCCAGGAGCCGCTCGAGCTGCTGCTCCATGACGTCGGGGCCGCCGATCTCCCGGCGCAGCACCGCCTCGTCCAGTACCGCGCTCAGCTCCAGCGGCGGATCCGAACGCAGCACGTCCTGCCTGGCCAGCCGTACCTCGACCAGGGCGTCGAGCTTTTCGTCGTCCAGCCCGCCGACCGCTGCCCGGGTCACCGCGCGTGCGTATGCGGGCGTCTGCAGAAGGCCGGGTACGACCGACGTCTCCAGCGTGCTCATCGCGCTCGCCTGGGACTCCAGACTGATGAAATCGCGGTAGGTCGGCGGCAGTACCCCGCGATAGGCGTGCCACCAGTGATGCCGGCCGCCTCCCTCGTCGGAGCCCGCCAACACCAGCAGCAACTCACGGAGTTGGGCGTCCGCCACGGCGTAGGCGTCCAGGAGTAACCGCACATCGGCCGGTTTCACCCCGCTGGCACCGGTCTCGATCCGGCTCACCTTCGACTGGTGCCAGCCCACGAGCCGGGCGGCCTCACCACTGGTGAGCCCCGCGCTCGTGCGTAACGCACGCAGTTCGGCGCCCAGCTTCCGGCGGCGCACCGCGGGACCGTGTTGCATGCGCTTCTCCTTACTCCTTCCGTGCCACCCAAATACGGTCTCCCGTCGCAGAGTTCACCGCTTTGAGCGACAGATATATGCATATCTTGGTGGATCGCCACCCGTGACGGGCGCGGTAATGGCAGTCTGGCGACGAAGCACCAGTCCGGGACCGTACTCGAACCATCCGCTCCGTGTCGGACTCCGGTCCCGTGGGAAAGGGACGACCGCGCCATGGCAGACCATTTGGAAGCATCCGTCACTCTGCCGAGCGATCCCGCCTCGGTCTCCGCGGCCCGCGGCTTCGTGGTCAGCACGCTGGCGGAGTGGGGGCTGCCGGCGGACACGGAAGCCGCCGAGACCGTCCGCCTCATCGTCTCCGAACTCGCCACCAACGCCGTACAGCACACCTTCGGTCAGTCACCCACCTTCACGGTGGACATCGAACTCCACCGTGACGAGCAACTCCGCATCGGTGTCACCGACAGCCATCCGCGCTTCCCGAAGCGTCTGCCCGCAGCCGTGCAGCAGGACAACGGCCGCGGCATGGTGATCATCCGCTGGCTCGCTGCCGAATGCGGTGGCCGAATGCATGTCCGCCCGACCCGCGAGGGCGGCAAGACGGTCACCATCGAACTTCCCTGGACGGTACCGGTCCAGCCGGTGACGGCGGCGGGGCAGCAGGAGCCGTAGTCGCTCAACTGTGCCGCGTCCGGCCCAACGGGCCGCGCAACAGCGCCCGCGCTGGGGGACAATGTGCCGTCGATCTCTGCGGCACCATCGTGGCTGGTCGCGCCCGCGTGGCGGAGCCGCTGATGTAACAGCCCAGCGCCCCTGTGGGGCGCTCTGATGCCGTGTAAGGCCCCGCGGGGGCGACGGCGTGTCAGGTTGCCGTCGCCCCCGCGGGAGAGTCAGCTGACCCGGCCGTACCAGACGCTCCTGGTCCAGATCTTCTGCAGCTTCACGACGTCCCCGGTCTTCGGGGCGTGCCAGATCTTCCCCTTCCCTGCGTAGATGCCCACGTGGTAGACGTTGGATCCCGAGTGGAAGAACACAAGGTCTCCGGCCTTCCGGCTCTTCGCGGAGATGTGCCGGGTCTTGTTGTACTGCTGGGCCGCCGTACGGGGCAGCGTCTTGCCCGCCTTCTTGAACGAGTACAGCGTGAGCCCTGAGCAGTCGAACCGACGCGGTCCGGCGGCGCCCCACTTGTACGGGGAACCCTTTTTGGAAGCCGCGATTTGGAGCGCCTTCGTCGCCGAGGTGGCTGCCGCGGCGTCGGAGGCGACACCCGGGACCACGATGGAGCCGCCCACTGCGGCGATGGTGAGAGCCGAGGCCGTACCGGCCCGGACCATCAGCGACGGGACACGATTGAGCGCAGTCATGCGCAACCCTTCGTCAGCCGCCTGTGAAGGATGACCTGTCGGATTCGGGCTGGCGAAGTTGCCCGGCCGCTGCTGCGGCTTCACCCCAAGGGCTGCTCGACCCGGTCATGGCGTGACCGTTCCGGCGACCCGTCTTGCTTGGGTCCTCCACTCCTGCCGATCCACTCCTGTCGACCGGTCATCCGGGCGGCGGCAGGACTCGGCGTCCACCCGGATCGCCCCGCCGCTGCGGCGGGGGCTTGTCGTCAGACAGGGATCTTCACCCATACAAGTCCGAAAATCCCAATGGAACCGGGGGTTTGTGTCGTTACTCACCACTCACCCGTTCGGGTGGACACCCCTGTGTTCGAGGGAGTGTTGAGGCCCCCGAGGAGGCTCGGACCAGCACCGGAGCACCACATTCCGCCCTCGGGGCAGGCGCGTTGCGCAACCCTGACGGTCGCGAAAAAGGAGCCGCGACTACGCCGAAAGGGGGTACCTCATTTGGTCCGTTTGAGCTCCGGTCCGGACACTCCGCCGACAGGGCGCAAGGCCCGGACCGGTCGTACATGCGTCAACTGCGGGATTGCGGGGGCACCGTGACCCGGGCGGTGCGCCGCTCCCCGTCCAGCACCCGCAGGGCACGCTCCAGCGTCGGGGCGTGCAGTTCGGTCTCGCCCCGCTGGTGCATCAGCGCCAGGGCGTCGCGCAGCTGGGCCGCCTTGCTCACCAGTGCCTGCGCGGCCCGCAGCCCGCGATACGTGTCGCCGTGGTGTGCCGGGTTGATGCGGCCGAGCAGGTCGACCACGTCGAGGTAACGGTCGATCAACTCGCCCTCGGCGCGGGTGAGGGCGGGCAGCGGCGGAAGTTCGGGTGGGAGCACCGGTCGCTCACCGCCCGGTGGGCGGGGCGAGGGTGGCCTTGCGGCTGGGGATGATCCGGTCCACCAGGCCGTACTCCACGGCCTCTTGGGCGTTGAGGATCTTGTCCCGTTCGATGTCCGCGCTGACCTGCTCCGGGCTGCGTCCCGTGTGCCGTACGAGCATCTCCTCCAGCCGGGTCCGCAACCGGCCCAACTCCTCGGCCTGGATGGCCAGATCGCTGGTCTGTCCCTCGATGGGCTCGGCCAGGAGTGGCTGATGGACCACCATGCGCGCGCCCGGCAGCGCGAACCGCTTGCCCGGAGTGCCCGCTCCGAGCAGCACCGCGGCGGACGAGCCGGCCTGCCCCAGGCAGATCGTCTCCACGTCGCATCCGACGTACTGCATCGTGTCGTAGATCGCCGACATGGCGGTGAACGAGCCGCCGGGGGAGTTGATGTAGAGCGAGATGTCCTGGTCCGGTGCCTGGTACTCGAGGTGCATGAACTGGGCCATCACATCGTTCGCCGAGGTGTCGTCGATCGGCGTCCCGAGAAAGACGATCCGCTCCTCCAGCAGCTTGGAGTAAGGATCCATCGTCTTGGTACCGGAGCTGGTGCGCTCGGTGAACTCGGGCAGGACGTAACGGGCGGACGGTCGGGTCATCGGTACCCCTCCTTCGGCGTCTGTAAAAAATGTACAGGACGTACATGACGTTATGATGGGGGTATGGCCTACGAGATTCCGGTGACGCAAGCCAGGGCTGAGCTCGCCGACCTGATCAACCGGGTGGTGTACGGCGGTGAGCGCGTCGTCGTGACACGGCACGGAAAGCCCCTCGTCGCCCTGGTCTCCGCCGCTGACCTGGAACGGCTGGAGGAGCTCCAGGAGCTCCCGGAGCCCGCCGAGGAGCAGGTGATCAGCTCGGTCTCCACCGTCCGCGAGGTGGCGTCCGCTCCCCGCGAACAACAGCGCTTCGGCATCGCGGCGCACCATCGGGGGACCGGCGCCTCGTAGAAACGCAGAGACCGTGCACCCCCGTCCGCTACAGCGGGGGTGCACGGTCGGCTCGGTGCGACGGATGGTCAGCCGACAGGGGCGAGGTTCCGCTCGGCGGCGGGCTCGGTGGCCTTCGCCCGCGCCCTGAGTGCATGGCCGAGCAGTACGGCGCCCAGGCCCAGCGAGGCCCACCAGGCGAGCGTCAGGGCGGGGCCGGTCGCCGCCGCGCCGTCGAAGAACGACACCGAGCGGAGCAGGGTCGTCCCCGCGCCCGGCGGCAGCCACTGGCCGATCCTGCCGACCGGCTCGGGCAGCATCTGCGGGGCCGAGGGTGCACCCGAGAAGGGATTGCCGAGCAGCATCACGGCGCCCGCGGCGATCCCGATGCCGGCCTGGCCGAACAGGGCACCGAGTCCGGCGACCGCGGCGCTCACGGCCAGGGTCGCAAGGCCCAGCACTCCGGCCTCCGCCCACCAGTTGCCGGTGAGCACCCCGAGCCAGCTGTGCGCGATGCCGGCCCCGGCCGCGCCGACCAGTGCGGCGGCCCCGATCAGCGCGGCCACGGCGCGCAGGCCGCGCAGTCCGGCCATGGTCACCACCGAGCCCGCAGCGATCCCGGCCAGGGCCAGTGGCAGCACGCCGGCGTTCAGGGCTGCGCCGCGAGGGTCGTTCTCCGGCGTCGCCACGACGTCGACCGTACGGATCTGCCTGCCCTCGGCGGAGGCCTGCCGGGCCACCGCCTGCTGCAGCAGCTGTGCGACCGTCGGGCCTGCGGCCGACGCGGTCAGCAGCTCAGGGCCTTGGGGTGTCACGACGACCGCGCCGTATACGGTCCGGTCCTCGATGGCCTCCCGCGCCGCGGCCTCGTCGGCGTAGCGGTGGATCTCGAACGCGCCCTGCTTCTGCTCCAGCTTCCTCTCCACCTGGGCCGTCGCGGCCGTGGGACCGGCCACGCCGAGCGGCAGGTCGCGGGGCGCGGTGCGGGCGGCGGGCCAGGCGAAGGCCCACAGTGCCAGGGCGGCGAGCAGCGGGACGAGGACGACGACCGCGACCAGACGGCGGCGGTGTGCCCTCGTGGGGGTAGCGGATGCGGCGGACATGACGTTCCTCTCGGGATTGACGGAAGCGGCGGGGTGCGACAGGGAGTCGCACAAAAAGAAGGATCGTTCGTTTTGGGTGTGCCCTCACGGTCCCGCCGTCGCCGTGGCTTGTCAAGAAGGAACGTTCGTTTTACTTTGGGGTCATGGCCCGTGTATCCCAGGAACACCTCGACGCCCGACGCCGGCAGATCCTCGACGGCGCCGCCCTGTGCTTCGCACGCAACGGTTTCCACGCCACGTCCATGCAGGACGTGCTGAAGGAGGTCGACCTCTCCGCGGGTGCCGTCTACCGCTACTTCAGCGGCAAGGAGGAGCTGATCGCCGCGATCGTCGCGGAAGTGCTCGGCCAGGTCCACGAGGGCTTCGAGGAGGAGGCCTCCAGCAGCCCGCCCCCGCCTCCGGACCTCCTGGTGTCGTCGGTGCTCGGCCGCGTCCTCGCGACCAGGGAGTCGTTGACCGTGGACGGGCGGCCCGCCTTTGCGGGGCTGGTCATCCAGGTGTGGGCGGAGACCCTGCGCAACGACGAGCTCGCTGTCCTCCTCCGCGAGGGCTACGGCGCGGTGCGGGAGACCTGGGGGCGGATCGTCGAGGCGTACCAGGAAGCCGGGATGATGCGGTCGGACGTGTCGCCCGACGACGTGGCCCGCACGATGATGGCCGCCGCAATGGGCTTCCTCGCGCAGCAGGCCCTGTTCGGGCCCGCCTCGAGCGACATCCTGCGGGATGGTCTACGGGCGTTGATGAGCGTGCAGGATCACAGCTCGGTTAACTTGCTTGAAACTCGGTCCAACTAGCCTGCCGATCCACGCCACCAGGGACTTTGCCCCGTGGCTGCGGCAACCGGACCCCGCACGGTCCGGGTGAGGACTGTGAGGTGGGACGTGCAACTGACCCCGCACGAGCAAGAGAGGCTGCTCATTCACGTGGCGGCCGACGTCGCCGAGAAGCGCCGGGCCCGCGGGCTCAAGCTCAACCACCCCGAGGCGGTCGCCCTCATCACGTCGCACATCCTCGAAGGCGCCCGTGACGGCCGTACGGTCGCCGAGCTCATGGCCTCCGGGCGCAAGCTCCTCACCCGGGACGACGTCATGGAGGGCATCCCCGAGATGATCCACGACGTCCAGGTCGAGGCGACCTTCCCGGACGGCACCAAGCTCGTCACCGTCCACGACCCGATCGTCTGAGGGGGCCTCGATGATTCCCGGCGAGATCCTGTTCGCGGACGAGCCCGTTGCCTACAACGAGGGCCGCGAGGTCACCCGGCTGACCGTCCTCAACGCCGCCGACCGGCCCGTCCAGGTCGGCTCCCACTACCACTTCGCCGAGGCCAACCCCGGCCTGGACTTCGACCGCGGCGCCGCCCGCGGCAAGCGGCTCAACATCGCCGCGGGTACGGCCGTGCGCTTCGAGCCCGGGATCCCCGTCTACGTCGAACTCGTCCCGCTCGCCGGTGCCCGTGTGGTGCCCGGGCTGCGCGGGGAGACCGGAGGTGCCCTCGATGCCTGAGATCTCGCGTGCCGCGTACGCCGACCTGTTCGGCCCCACCACCGGTGACCGCATCCGGCTCGCCGACACCGATCTGATCGTCGAGATCGAGGAGGATCGTTCCGGCGGACCCGGACTCGCCGGTGACGAGGCCGTGTTCGGTGGCGGCAAGGTCATCCGCGAGTCCATGGGCCAGTCGCGTGCCACGCGCGCAGAGGGCACCCCGGACACCGTCATCACGGGTGCCGTGATCATCGATCACTGGGGGATCGTCAAGGCCGACGTCGGCATCCGCGACGGCCGGATCACCGGGATCGGGAAGGCCGGCAACCCGGACACCATGGACGGGGTCCATCCCGACCTGGTCATCGGCCCCGAGACCGAGGTCATCGCGGGCAACGGGCGGATCCTGACCGCCGGCGCCATCGACGCGCACGTGCACTTCATCTGTCCGCAGATCGCCGACGAGGCGCTGTCCGCCGGCGTCACCACGCTGGTGGGCGGTGGCACCGGTCCGGCCGAGGGCTCCAAGGCGACCACGGTCACGCCCGGTCCCTGGCATCTCGCGCGGATGCTGGAGGCGATGGAGCAGTACCCGCTCAACATCGGGTTCCTCGGCAAGGGCAACACCGTCTCGCACGGGGCGATGCTGTCGCAGATCCGCGGCGGGGCGCTGGGGCTCAAGCTGCACGAGGACTGGGGCTCGACGCCCGCCGTCATCGACGCCTCGCTGACCGTGGCCGACCAGACGGGTATCCAGGTCGCCATTCACACGGACACGCTGAACGAGGCCGGGTTCGTGGGCGACACGCTCGCCGCGATCGGCGGGCGCGGCATCCACGCGTACCACACGGAGGGCGCGGGCGGCGGGCACGCGCCGGACATCATGACCGTCGTCTCCGAGCCGCACGTACTGCCGAGTTCGACGAACCCGACGCGGCCGTACACCGTGAACACCGCCGAGGAACACCTCGACATGCTGATGGTGTGCCACCACCTCAACCCGGCGGTGCCGGAGGACCTGGCCTTCGCCGAGTCGCGGATCCGGCCGTCCACCATCGGCGCGGAGGACATCCTGCACGACCTGGGCGCCATCTCGATCATCTCGTCGGACGCCCAGGCCATGGGGCGCGTCGGCGAGGTCATCATGCGGACCTGGCAGACGGCGCATGTGATGAAGCGGCGGCGGGGTGCGCTGCCGGGTGACGGGCGCGCGGACAACCGGCGGGTGCGGCGGTACGTGGCCAAGTACACGATCAACCCGGCGCTCGCGCAGGGGCTTGCCCGTGAGGTCGGTTCGGTGGAGACGGGCAAGCTCGCCGACCTCGTGCTGTGGGAGCCCGCTTTCTTCGGGGTCAAGCCGCACCTGGTCGTCAAGGGCGGGCAGATCGCCTACGCGCAGATGGGCGACGCCAACGCGTCCATCCCGACGCCGCAGCCGATCCTGCCGCGGCCGATGTACGGGGCGATCGGGCGGGCGCCCGCCTCGAACTCCTTCAACTTCGTGGCGCCGCTCGCCATCGAGGACGGGCTACCGGAGCGGCTCTCGCTCGGGAAGCGGTTCGTCGCGATCGACTCGACGCGTGGGGTCACCAAGGCCGACATGCGGGAGAACGACGCGCGGCCCCGGGTGCAGGTCGATCCCGACAGTTTCGCCGTGCACATCGACGGGGAGCTCGTCGAGGCGACGCCCGCTGCCGAACTGCCCATGGCCCAGCGGTACTTCCTGTTCTGATGACTCTCCCTGTTCTGATGACTCTTCTGATGGCGCGGTCGTGATGTCGCGGGCAGCTCTTCTCGTTCTGGCCGACGGGCGCTTTCCCGCCGGAGGGCATGCGCACTCCGGCGGGGCCGAGGCGGCGGTGAAGGCCGGGCGGATCAGTGGGGCCGCGAGCCTGGAGTCCTTCTGCCGGGGGCGGTTGCACACGGCGGGGCTGGTCTCGGCCGCGCTGGCGGCCGCGGCAGTGCTCGGCGTGGATCCTGTGGCGTTGGATGCGGCCGCGGATGCGCGGACGCCGTCGCCTGCGTTGCGGGTCGCCGGGCGGAAGCTGGGGCGGCAGTTGATGCGGGCCGCTCGCGCCACCTGGCCTTCGGGTGAACTCGATGCTCTGGCACAGGAGTTCCCCAAGGGAGCGCATCAGCCGGTGGTGCTGGGGCTTGCCGCTCGGGCTGCGGGGCTGGAGGCCCTGGATGCGGCGTATTGCGCGGCGTACGAGAGTGTCAGTGGGCCGGCTGGTGCGACGGTGCGGTTGTTGAGTCTTGATCCGTTCGATGCAACGGGGGTGCTGGCTCGGCTGGCGCCGGAGCTGGATCGCGTTGCGGATCGGGCGGTGGAGTCGGCGCGGCTCGTTGTCGACGGCGGGGTCGATGCGTTGCCTGCGGCGTCGGCTCCGTTGCTGGAGATCTCTGCGGAGGTGCATGCCGCCTGGGCTGTGCGGCTGTTCGCGTCCTAGGAGTGTCGCCCCCGCCGCCCCTTCCCATTCCCGAACCTGGGGGCTTTGCCCCCAGACCCCCGTATCGGCCTGAACGGCCTCGTCCTCAAACGCCGGACGGGCTGAAATGGCCGGGCCGGCTTGAATATTGGAGCCATAGCCATGCATCTGGAACACCACCACGACGGCCCCGGCGCCGTCAGCGCCGATGCCCGTCGGCCCGACGGCTCGCGGCGTGCCCTGCGGATCGGGCTCGGTGGGCCCGTCGGGTCGGGCAAGACCGCCACCGTTGCGGCGTTGTGCCGGGCCCTGCGCGACGAGCTTTCCCTCGCTGTCGTGACCAATGACATCTACACCCGCGAGGACGCCGAATTCCTGCTCCGGGAAGCCGTGTTGCCGCCCGAGCGGATCACTGCCGTGGAGACGGGGGCCTGTCCGCACACCGCGATCCGGGACGACATCTCCGCCAACCTGGAGGCGGTGGAGGATCTTGAGGACGAGGTCGGGCCGCTGGATCTGATCCTGGTCGAGTCCGGTGGGGACAATCTCACCGCGACCTTCTCCAAGGGGCTTGTCGACGCCCAGATCTTCGTCATTGATGTTGCGGGCGGCGATGACATTCCGCGGAAGGGCGGGCCGGGGGTGACCACGGCCGATCTGCTCGTCGTCAACAAGACCGACCTCGCGCCGTATGTCGGCTCCGATCTCGGGCGCATGGCCGCCGACGCCAAGGCGCAGCGGGCCGAACTGCCCGTCGTCTTCCAGTCGCTCAGGAGCGAGGCCGGGGTGACGGACGTTGCCGGCTGGGTGCGGGCGCAGCTCGCCGCGTGGACGGCCTGACCGTGAACGGGGTGCGGGCCACCGCTCGGATCGTCGCCCGGGACGACGGGAGAGGCGGTACGGCGCTGCCCGTGCTGGAGGGGGAGGGGCCGCTGGCGCTGCGGCGGACGCGGGGCAGTGGCGCCGAGGCGCGGGTCATGCTCGTCGGGGCGATGAGCGGGCCGCTCGGCGGGGACGAGTTCGCCGTCGAGGCCGAGGTGGGAAGCGGGGCACGGCTGCGGGTCGGGTCGGCCGCCGCCACCATCGCGCTTCCGGGGCAGGCGAAGGGTGAGGCCCGCTACGACGTGCGGCTCGACGTCGCCGACGGGGGTGAACTGGAGTGGCTGCCCGAACAGTTGATCTCCGCGCACGGGAGTGATCTGTATGTCAGGACGCGGGTCGAGCTCGGCGGTGCCGCCCGGCTCGTGCTGCGCGAGGAGCAGGTACTCGGGCGGGTCGGGGAGCAACCCGGGCGGCTGACCAGTCGTCTTACGGTGTGTGTCGAGGGGCGGGTGCTCCTCGACCAGGAGCTGGCCTGCGGGCCCGGAGCACCGGGCGGGTGGGACGGTCCGGCCGTGCTGGGCGGACATCGGGCCGTGGGGCAACTGGTCGTCGTACGGCCCGAGTTCGGGGTCGAACCGATGGCGGCCCGGGTGGTGGGGGAGGGTGCCGTGGTGATGCCGCTCGCCGGGCCTGCCCTACTCGTCACTGCCGTGGCGGCCGATGCCCTGCGGTTGCGGCGGGTGCTGGACGAGGCTCTGGCCGCCGTCGCGTGAGTTTCCGCTGAGCGGGACAAGGGTCACCGTTTATCGGATTGGTAAAGAAGGTCAACAACCCCTGTTCTCGGCATGTACACAGCCGAAAGGATCCTCCTGACATTCGCAATGACGTTGGGGGAGGTCCCACTTGAGGGATATGAGACGAAATAAGCGGGCCACCGCGCTCGGCTCGGCCGGAGTGCTCGCCGCGGCGACGCTCATAGCCGGAGCCGTCGCGGCGCCGAGTGCCAGCGCGACCGCGGGCTCGCGGCACGGGCAGGACCGCGAGGCCCGCGGTGCCGCCATCGCGGCCGAGCGGGCGGCGAAGGCCGGGATCGACTGGCAGGACTGCCCCGCCGACTGGGGGCTGGAGAAGCCCATCCAGTGCGGGTACGTCAGCGTCCCGGTCGACTACGCGCATCCGTACGGCAAGCAGATCAAGCTGGCCGTCGACCGCATCGGCAACACCGGGACGAAGGAAGAGCGCCAGGGTGCGCTCGTCTACAACCCGGGCGGCCCCGGCGGTTCCGGCATGCGTTTCCCGCGCCGGGTCACGACCAAGAACCCGGTGTGGGCCAACGTGGCCAAGGCGTACGACTTCGTGGGCTTCGACCCGCGCGGTGTCGGCCACTCCGCGCCGATCTCCTGCATCGACCCGCAGGAGTTCGTGAAGGCGCCCAAGGCCGACCCGGTGCCGGACTCCGAGGCCGACAAGCTGGCCCAGCGCAAGCTGGCCGCCGAGTACGCCAAGGGCTGCGCCGAGCGCACCGGCAAGGCGATGCTCTCGCAGATGACCACGCCCAACACCGTGCGCGACCTGGACGTCATCCGTGCCGCGCTCGGTGAGAAGAAGCTCAACTACCTGGGCGTCTCCTACGGCACCTACATCGGCGCCGTCTACGGCACCATGTTCCCCGGCCATCTGCGCCGCATGATCGTGGACAGCGTCGTCAACCCGTCGCGGGAGAAGATCTGGTACCAGGCCAACCTGGACCAGGACGTCGCCTTCGAGGGCCGCTGGAAGGACTGGGAGGACTGGGTCGCCGCCAACGACGCCACCTTCCACCTCGGCACCACGCGCGACGCGGTTCAGGCGAAGTGGCTCGAGCTGCGCGCCACCGCCAAGAAGAGCCCCCTCGGCGGGGTCGTCGGCCCGGCCGAGCTGATCTCCTTCTTCCAGAGCGCCCCGTACTACGACTCCTCGTGGGTACCGGTCGCGACGGCCTTCAGCAAGTACTTCGCCGGTGACACCAAGGCACTGGTCGACGCGGCCGCCCCCGACATGTCCGACACCGCGGGCAACATCACCGCGGAGAACGGCAACGCCGTCTACACGGCCGTCGAGTGCACCGACGCCAAGTGGCCCACCAGCTGGAAGAAGTGGGACAAGGACAACACCGAGCTCAACAAGAACTACCCGTTCATGACCTGGGCCAACGCCTGGATGAACCTGCCGTGCGCCACCTGGCCGGTCAAGCAGCAGAGCCCGGTGAACGTCAAGACCCACAAGGGCCTGCCGCAGGTCATGATCGTGCAGTCCACGCATGACGCAGCCACCCCGTACGACGGCGCCGTCGAACTGCACAACCGCTTCAAGGGCTCCCGCCTGATCACCGAGAAGGACGCGGGCTCGCACGGTGTGACCGGCCTGGTCAACCCGTGCATCAACCAGAAGGTGGACGACTACCTCCTGAGCGGCAAGCTGGACGCCGCGGACGTGACCTGCACCCCGCACGCCACGCCCAAGCCGTAACCGGCAGCGGTACGAAGTGAGGGGCGGCCGGAACACTCCGGCCGCCCCTTCCTCGTGCTCGGCTCGTCCTAACCCAGCGGCAACCGCGGGAAGCGGCGCTCCTTCTCCGCGGCGCCGGCCGCCTCGGTCTGCGCCTTGACGACGGCCGCGTACTCGTCGACGTACTCCTGCTCGGACAGCGACAGGATGGCGTACATGATCTCGTCGGTGATGGCGCGCAGGATGGCCTTCTCGTTCTCCATGCCGGCATAGCGGGAGAAGTCGAGGGGCTTGCCGAAGCGGATGACGACCGGATGGATGTTCGGGATGACCTTGCCGGGCGGTTGCGCCTCGAAGGTGCCGATCATCGCGCAGGGGATGACGGGCACCTGGGCCCTGAGCGCCATCACCGCCACCCCGACCTTGCCCTTGTACAGGCGGCCGTCGTGCGAGCGGGTGCCCTCGGGGTAGATGCCGAGCAGTTCGTTCTTGCTCAGCACGCCGAGGCCCTCGCGGATGGCGGCCTGGCCCGCTTCCTTGCCGGTGCGGTCGACCGGGATCTGCCCGGCGCTGCGGAAGAAGGTCGCGGTGAGGCGGCCTTTGATGCCGGGCCCCGTGAAGTACTCCTTCTTCGCGAGGAAGGTGATGCGGCGCTTGAGGATCGCCGGCATCAGGAAGTGGTCCGAGAAGGACAGATGGTTGCCGGCCACGATCGCCGGACCTTCGGCCGGTACGTGTTCGAGGCCTTCGATGCGAGGCCGGAAGACCAGTCTCAGCAGAGGTCCCAGCAACACGTATTTGAGCACGTAGTAGAACAAAAGGTCGCTCCTCACTCCGGCGGATCGCCTGTGCCGCCGCGTACCAGCAGGTCAACCGGCGTGTCGTGGGATCGCCAGTCTATGTGCAGGCGCAGTTCGCCGGAACACGGCTGACGCCGCGTCGCGCGCGTGGGGACAACTGCCGCACCAGCCTCCAGTTACCGACTGGTAGACAGCAACCTGATGACACATCATGGCGCGATCGCGCTCAACTGCTGGCGGACGCCCGGCCCTTGCGGCGCGCCGCCGCGTCTGCTCGCTCACAGCCGCACGATGACCAGGGCGGTGTCGTCGGTCGCACCCCCCGGCGGCAGCAGCTCCAGCAGGACCGCGTCCGCCAGCCGTTCGGGGTCCTCCGTGCGGTGGCGGGCGAGGGAGTCGGCGAGGCGGGCCAGGCCGGTGTCGATGTCCTCGCGTCTGCGTTCGATCAGGCCGTCGGTGTAGAGGACGAGGGTGGCGCCCTCGGCGTACCGCGCGCAGGCCTCGGGTCTTGGCATCGGGTCGGGGCGGGCGTCCAGCGGCGGGTCGGTGGCCTGGTCGAGGAACTCGATACGGCCGTCGGCGTGGACGAGGACCGGCGGGGGGTGCCCCGCGCTGCTGTAGGTGATGGTGTGCTCGTCGAAGTCGATGAACGTGGTGACGGCGGTGGCGGATTCGGCGCCGTCGACCACGTTCGCGTACCGGCCCAGGACGTTCAGCGCCTCTGCGGGGCCCTCGGCGACGCGGGAGGCGGCGCTCAGCGCGCTGCGCAGCTGGCCCATTACCCCGGCGGCCGCCAGACCGTGCCCGACTACGTCACCCACCGCCACGCCGATACGGTGGCCGCCCACCAGGTCGACCAGGTCGTACCAGTCCCCGCACACGTTGAGCGAGCCGACGGCGGGCCGGTAGCGTACGGCGGCGTGCTGGTGGCCGGCCTGCCGGCGAGCGGGCAGCATCGCCTCCTGCAGCGCGATGGCCACCTCACGCTCGCGGGCGTGGGCCTGCCGCAGCCGCTCGTTGAGGTCCTGCAGTTCGCGGGCGCGGGTGTACAGCTCGGCCTCGAGTACCCGGGCCCTGCTGCCGCGCGGGCTGCCCCTGGCCTTGATCAGCTCGGTGACCTCCTCGACGCGGTGCACCAGTAGCACCACCTTGCCGTCCGGGCCGAGCACCGGCGCGTTGACCGGGCTCCAGTAGCGCTCCTCCCACTCGCCGGGCCGGTCGGGGTTCTCGACGTCGTAGCGCTGCAGGGCCATGGCGTCGCGCTCGCCGGTCTCCAGCACCCGCTGCAGTGAGGCCGCCAGATTGCGCATGCCGGAGGCGGTGGAGTCGTTCGGGTTGTCGGGAAAGACGTCGAACAGATAGCGGCCGACCACCCGCTCGCGGGTGCGCCCGGCATTCCGCAGGAACTCCTCGTTGGCATCCGCGAACACCAGCCCGGGCGTCAGCAGCGCCACCATTCCCGGCAGGCACTGGAACACTGCCGCGTAGTCGATCGCCCCATCGTTCATGGCTGCCGCCTCACCGCCGGGTTCACGCCATTTTCCCACGTGATGCGACGTTTGTACGGTACCGGCGTGTCAGACCGGAGGATCGGTCAGGGACTGCTCGGCCCAGATGACCTTCCCCTCGGGGACGAAGCGGGTGCCCCACCGCTGGGTGAACTGGGAGACCAGCAGCAGCCCGCGGCCGCCCTCGTCGGTGGTGCGCGGATGGCGCAGGTGGGGTGCGGTGGCGCCGCCGTCGGAGACCTCGCAGATCAGGGCGCGTTCCCTGATCAGGCGGAGCCGGATCGGGCCTTCGGCGTGCCGGATGGCGTTGGTGACCAGCTCGCTGACCACGAGTTCCGTGGTGAAGGCCAGCTCCTCCAAGCCCCACTCGGCCAGCTGCCGGGCGGCTTCCTTGCGGGCGTCGGCGACGACGGCGGGGTCGGCGGGCAGGTCCCAGTCGGCGACCTGGTCGGCGCCGAGGAGCTTGGTGTGGGCCATCAGCAGGGCCACGTCGTCGTCCGGGCGGTCCGGGATCAGCGCGTCGACCACGGCCCGGCAGCGCAGGTCGAGCGAGGGCGCGAGCCGCTCCAGGGCCCGGCGCAGCCGGTCGCGGTTCGCGTCGACGGGCCGGCCGGCGTCCTCGCCGGCCAGCAGTCCGTCGGTGTGCAGGGCGAGCGTGCTGCCCTCGGCGAGGGCCAGCTCCACGGCCTCGAAGGGCCGCCCGCCGACGCCGAGCGGCGGCCCCTGCGGCAGGTCCACGAAGCTGACGCTGCCGTCGGGCAGGACGACGGCGGGCGCGGGGTGGCCCGCGGCGGCCATCGTGCACTGCCCGTCGACGGGGTCGTAGATGACGTACACGCAGCCGGCCCCGGCGACCTGTACGTCGACGTCGTCCGGAGCGTCCGGTTGGCCGCCCTCCTCACGGCCCGTCTGCGCGACCAGGTCGTCGAGGTGCGCGAGCACCTCCTCGGGCGGCAGGTCCAGGGCCGCCAGGGTGCGTACGGCGGTCCGCAGGCGTCCCATGGCCGCGGCGGCGTCGATGCCGTGGCCCGGTACCTCCCCCACGACGAGGGCGACGCGGGCGCCGGACAGCGGGATGAGGTCGTACCAGTCGCCGCCCAGGCCAGTGAGCTCGTCGGCCGGCCGGTAGCAGGCGGCCACCTGCACGGCGTCCTGATCGGGCAGCCGACGGGGGAGCAGGCTGCGCTGCAGCACCAGAGCCGCAGTGCGTTCGCGGGCGTAGCGGCGGGCGTTGTCCACGCAGACCGCCGCCCGTGAGACCAGGTCCTCGGCCAGACTCAGGTCGTCCTCGTCGAAGGGCTCCTGACGCCGGCGCCGGAAGAACGTGGTGACGCCCAGCGTGACGCCCCGTGCGCGGATCGGCACGATCATCACGGTGTGCAGCCCCAGCTCCAGGAACGTGGCCGTCCGGTCGTCGGGCAGGTCGGTGGCCCACTCCCTGGCCAGCGGGTCGAGTCGCTCCTCGCGCCAGGACAGGCCGGTGGCCAGGCACCGGATAGGGGGCGATCCGGGCAGGTAGGTGGCCACCGCGCCGATCTCGACGACGGCTTCGGGGACGCCGGGGTTCACCGACTGGTGCCCGGCCCGCCGCAGTGGCACCGCCTCCGTGGGGCTGAGCGGTCCGGCCGGGGGCTCCGCGCCGCGCAGCACCCACTCCAGCAGGTCGACGCAGACGAAGTCGGCGCAGCCCGGCACGGCCACGTCGGCCAGCTCCTGAGCGGTCCGCACGATGTCCAGGCTGCGACCGATCTGCTCGCCGGCCCGGTCGAGCAGGGCCAGCCGCTGCCGGGCGCGGTGCCGCTCGGTGATGTCGACGACCGTGTAGTAGACGCCCATCGGGTGGCCGTTGTCGTCCTCGAGGCGGGTGAACGACATCATGTGCGCCGTCTCCCGGAGCGGTGCGGAGCGTACATGGCCGACGTGCTCGTACCCGACGACGGGCTGCCCGGTCTCCAGCACGCGCCGCATCTGTGTCTCGATGCCCTCGGAGTCGATGCCCGGCTGGATCTCCGCCAGCCGCCGCCCCAGCCGCTCCCCGGGGGAGCCGCCGCCGAACCGCTCCAGAGCGGCGTTCGACCAGACGCACCGCAGATCCGCGTCCACGACCGCTATGCCGACGGGGGAGCCGGTCACCATCTGCTCCAGCACCGCACGGCTCATGTCCCAGCCGCGCGCCCCGCCCATGTCGGAGAGCAGCACCAGCCAGTGCGCCCCGCCGCCGGGCCCCACCGCCGGAGTGATCCGGACCATCAGCCGGACCTGGTGTCCGTCCTTGTGCCGGGCGGTCAGCAGTCCCGCCCAGCCGCCGTCCCGGCGGCACCGCTCGGCCACCTCGGGCAACCGTGCGGCGTCCTCCGGGGCCAGCAGTCCGGTCACCGGGGTGCCGACCACCTCGGAGGCCGTGTAGTCCAGCAGCCGCCGGGCGTCCCGGGTCCAGCTGGTCACCACGCCCTGGGCGTCGAGCAGCAGAGGCGCGGCATCGGCCACGTCGAACCGCTGCTGGGCAGCGGCCTGCTCCTCGTCAGTGCCCACGGCCGACCTCTCTGTCGCTGAGAGTGGTCTACCACCTCTTGTCCCCATCTTCACCCTCCGGGCAACCGGTGGGGACGCAGAGAAAAGTGGGGGGCGGACTCTCACCGCCCCCCACTCCGGTCACGAACCCAGGACCTTCTCCAGTGCCCCGAGCGCGGACTCCAGCTCCTCGCCGGTGATCGTCAGCGGCGGCGCCAGCCGGATGGTGGAGCCGTGGGTGTCCTTGACCAGGACCCCCTCGCGCTGGAGGCGTTCGCTGATCTCGCGGCCGGTGCCGATTGCCGGGTCGACGTCGACACCCGCCCACAGGCCGCGGGCGCGGAAGCCGGCGACGCCCTTGCCGACCAGGGCGGCCAGGCCACCGCGCAGGACCACGCCCAGCTCGGCGGCCCGGCGCTGGTACTCGCCCGTCTCCAGCAGCTCCACGACGGCCGTGCCGACCGCGGCGGCCAGCGGGTTGCCGCCGAACGTCGAGCCGTGCTCACCCGGCCGCAGCACGCCGAGCACGTCCCGGCGGGCGACCACCGCGGAGACCGGGACGATGCCGCCGCCCAGCGCCTTGCCCAGCAGCAGCACGTCCGGGACGACGCCCTCGTGCTCGACGGCGAGGGTGCGGCCGGTGCGGCCGAGGCCCGACTGGATCTCGTCCGCGATGAACAGACAGCCCTTGCGGCGGGTCAGCTCCCGTACCCCCGTCAGATAGCCCTCGTCGGGGATGACGACACCCGCCTCGCCCTGGATGGGCTCGATGAGTACGGCCGCGGTCGTCTCGTCGACCGCCGCCTCCAGCGCCGCCAGGTCGTTGTACGGCACGATCCGGAAGCCCGGCGTGAACGGGCCGAAGCCGGCCCGTGCCGTCTCGTCCGTGGAGAAGCTGACGATCGTCGTCGTACGGCCGTGGAAGTTCTCCGCCGCGACCACGATCGTCGCCCGGTCGGCGGGGACGCCCTTGACCTCGTACGCCCACTTGCGGGCCACCTTGATGCCCGACTCGACCGCCTCGGCTCCCGTGTTCATCGGCAGCACCATGTCCAGGCCGGTCAGCTCGGCCAGCCGCTCGGCGAACTCGGCCAGCCTGTCGTTGTGGAAGGCGCGGGAGGTGAGTGTGAGGCGGTCCAGTTGGTCGTGGGCCGCCTGGACGAGCGCCGGGTGGCGGTGACCGAAGTTGAGGGCGGAGTATCCGGCCAGCATGTCGAGGTAGCGGCGGCCCTCGACATCCTCCACCCAGGTGCCCTCGGCGCGCGCGACGACCACGGGCAGCGGGTGGTAGTTGTGCGCCAGGACCGGTTCCTCGGCGCGGATCAGGTCGGCGGACGAACGCGTGGTCACGGGAGCGGTCATGAACGGATCTCCTGAGTGCAGCACTTGATGCCGCCCCCTGCCTTGCGGAACTCGGACAGGTCGACGGGCACGGGGACATAGCCGCGGTCGGCGAGAGCGGTGGCGAGGGACTCGGCCTGGGGTGCGATGAAGACGTTGCGGCCGTCGGAGACGGAGTTGAGGCCGAAGGCCAGCGCGTCGTCGAGGGTGGCGAGCACCGCGTCCGGATACAGCCGCGCCAGCACTTCGCGGCTGCCCGGCGAGAACGCCTCCGGGTAGTAGGAGATGTTGTCGTCGTCGAGGACGAACAGCGCGGTGTCCAGGTGGTAGAAACGCGGGTCGACCAGCGTCAGGCTGATCACCGGGTGGCCGAAGAACTCCTGCACCTCGCGGTGCGCCTCGCGGGTCGTGCGGAATCCGGTGCCGGCCAGGACGTAGCGCCCCGTCCAGACCAGGTCGCCCTCGCCCTCGCAGACGGCCTCGGGGCGGTGGACGTCGAAGCCGGCCGTCTTGAACCACGTGTCGTAGTGCGTGGACTCCGGGCGCCGCTCGGGCGCGTGGAAGAGGGCGCCGAAGACGCGGCCGTCCACGACGACCGCCGAGTTCGCGGCGAAGACCATGTCCGGGAGACCGGGTGCCGGCTCCAGGGTGTCGACGGTGTGGCCGTGGGCCCGATAGGCGCCGATCAGCGCCTGCCACTGCTCCTGGGCCAGGTCCACGTCGACGCGGACGTCGGGTTGCATCCAGGGGTTGATCGCGTACTGCACGGCGAAATGTCTGGGTTCGCAGACGAGGAAGCGCCGCCGGCGCGGCACACGGGAATCGGACACAGAGGGGTTCCTCCGCTTCCTGCGGTGTCGAGGGTGGGTTGACACCAAGGTAGGAAGTGACGGAGTCGGGCGACAAGGAACAAGAATTGCGTGTCCGCGCAGGAATGCTGCGTCTTTGGTCGGTTCAGCGCAGCCCTGCTGCGCGTTAGGACGTTTATTCGGGAGCAGGCTGGGTGGCGCCGGCCTCCGGGCTCTCCGGAAGCAGATGGGACAGCACCATCACGCTGATCGTCTTGCGGATGAAGGGTTCGATGCGGATCCGCTCCAGGACCTCCTCGAAGTGGTCCACATCCCGCGCCCGTACGTGCAGCAGCGCGTCCGCGCCGCCGGTCACCGTCATCGCCGCCGTGATTTCCGGATGGTTGCGGACCACCTCCGCGAGCCGCCGCGGCGGGGCCGCGCCCTCGCAGTACACCTCGACGTACGCCTCCGTGCGCCAGCCCAGCGCCGCAGGCTGCACCGTGGCCGTGAACCCGGTGATCACGCCCGTGTCGCGCAGCCGGTCCACCCGGCGCTTGACCGCCGTGGACGACAGCCCGACGGCCGCACCGATCTCGGCGAAGCTCGTCCTGGCGTTCGCCATCAACGCGGTGATGATCTTGCGGTCGAGCTCGTCGAAAGGGGCCGGCCTGCTGTTCATGTCGGCACTGTATCCAGCAGGAACGTCCACACCACGGCGCATGTCCACCCGCGCGGATTCCACCTACACTCCGGGTTCATGCTGCGCGCCCTCGCCGTCGACGACGAACGCCCCTCGCTGGAGGAACTGCTGTATCTGCTGAACGCGGACCCCCGCATCGGCAGCGCGGACGGCGCGGGCGACGCGACCGAGGCGCTGCGGCGCATCAACCGGGCGCTTCAGTCCGGTCCGGGCGGTCCCGAGGCGATCGACGTCGTCTTCCTCGACATCCACATGCCCGGCCTCGACGGCCTCGACCTGGCCCGGCTGCTGACCGGCTTCGCCCAGCCGCCGCTGGTCGTGTTCGTCACCGCCCACGAGGACTTCGCCGTGCAGGCCTTCGACCTCAAGGCCGTCGACTACGTCCTCAAGCCCGTCCGCAAGGAACGCCTCGCGGAGGCCATCCGCCGGGCCGCCGAACTCACCGGTGCCGCCGCCCCACGCATCCCCGTGCACGAGCCCGACCCCGACCACATACCGGTCGAACTCGGCGGTGTGACCCGCTTCGTCGCCGTCGACGACATCACCCACGTCGAGGCCCAGGGCGACTACGCCCGCCTGCACACCGACAAAGGCAGCCACCTCGTACGGATCCCGCTGTCCACCCTGGAGGAACGCTGGCGCTCCCGCGGCTTCGTCCGCATCCACCGCCGCCACCTGGTCGCCCTGCGCCACGTCGGCGAACTGCGCCTGGACGCGGGCACGGTGAGCGTCCTGGTCGGCGCCGAGGAGCTGCAGGTCAGCCGCCGCCACGCACGCGAACTGCGGGACCTGCTGATGAGGAGGCCGTGACCGTGCCCCACCAGGACCCCGCCGAGCGCCGCGTCGTCGTCACAGGCCCGCCCCGCCGCACCCGCCGCGCCTCCGGCTACTACCGCCCGCGCACCGAGATCGACGAACAGACCACCCTCGGCCACACCTACGTCCGCTCCCTCATGCGCACCCAACTCCGCGCCGCGCTCGCGGTGTTCGCGTTCCTGGGCCTGCTGATCGGCCCGCTGCCCCTGGTCTTCGCCGCCACGCCGGACGCCCGCCGCCTGGAGTGGGTGGTCCTCGGCTTCTGCCTCTACGCCCCGATGGTCCTGCTCGCCCTGTGGTACGTCCGGCGCGCCGAGCGGAACGAACGAGACTTCGTACGCCTCGTGGAAGATCGGTAGCGGTGCGGCGATGAACTCCAGTTATGCCGTCCCCGCCGTCGCCCTCGTCGTCGTGGCAACCGTCCTGGTCGGCGCCTTCGGGCTGCGCATCTCCCGCACCACCTCCGACTTCTACGTCGCCTCCCGCACCGTCGGCCCCCGCCTCAACGCGGCCGCCATCAGCGGCGAGTACCTCTCCGCCGCCTCCTTCCTGGGCATCGCGGGCCTGGTCCTGGTGCAGGGCCCCGACATGCTGTGGTACCCGGTCGGTTACACCGCCGGCTATCTGGTCCTGCTGCTCTTCGTCGCCGCCCCGCTGCGCCGCTCCGGGGCCTATACGCTGCCCGACTTCGCCGAGGCCCGGCTGGCCTCGTATGCGGTACGGCGGCTGGCCGGGGCGTTCGTCGTCGGGGTCGGCTGGCTGTATCTGCTGCCCCAACTGCAGGGTGCCGGGCTGACGTTGACGGTGCTGACCGGTGCGCCCGACTCGCTCGGCGGGCTGATCGTGGCCGTCGTCGTGGTCGCCACCGTTGCCGCCGGCGGGATGCGCAGCATCACCTTCGTGCAGGCCTTCCAGTACTGGCTCAAGCTCACCGCCCTGCTGGTGCCCGCCCTGTTCCTGGTCCTGGCCTGGCAGGGTGACGGCGCGCCTCGCCATGCCTTCGAGGAGCCGGCGACCTTCCGTGAGCAGCGCGTCGTACGCGTCGAGGACAGCCTCGACCTGAAACTGGACCGGCCGCTGACCGTCACCGTGACCGGCACGGTCGACGGCCGCACCCACGACGGCCGGCGGATCCAACTCCCCGCCGGCACCCACCACATCGAGCGGGGCGCCCGGCTGACCTTCGCCAAGGGCACCACCGTCCCGACCGCCGACCGCGGCACCAACGGCGGCATGTCGACCTCGCTGGCCGCGAGCCGCGAGGAACGCCCGCTGTACGCCACGTACGGGCTGATCCTCGCCACCTTCCTCGGCACCATGGGCCTGCCGCACGTGGTCGTCCGCTTCTACACCAGCCCGCACGGCGTCGCCGCCCGCCGCACCACCGTGGCCGTGCTCGGCCTGATCGGCGCCTTCTACCTGCTGCCGCCCCTGTACGGAGCTCTCGGCCGGCTCTACACCCCCGAACTCACCCTCACCGGCGACGCGGACGCCACCGTCCTGCTGCTGCCCGACCGCATGATCGGCGGCGTGGGCGGCGACCTGCTGGGCGCGCTGGTGGCGGGCGGCGCCTTCGCCGCGTTCCTGTCCACGGCGTCCGGACTGACCATGGCCGTGGCCGGGGTGCTCACCCAGGACGTCCTGCCGACGCGCGGTGTACGGCACTTCCGGCTCGGCACGGTGCTCTCCATGGCCGTACCGCTCGCTGCCAGCGTCATCGTCGGCGGGCTTCCGGTCGCCGACGCCGTCGGGCTGGCCTTCGCCGTGTCCGCGTCGTCCTTCTGCCCGCTGCTCGTCCTCGGCATCTGGTGGCGCAGGCTGACCCCGCCCGGCGCGGCCGCAGGCATGCTGATCGGGGGCGGTTCGGCGTTCGTGGCGGTGGCCGCCACGATGGCGGGCTTCCCGGGCACGGGCCCGCTGCACGCTTTACTGGCCTGGCCCGCCCTCTGGTCGGTGCCGCTGGGCTTCCTCACCATGGTGCTGGTGTCCCTGGCCACCCCGGGCCGGGTGCCGACGGGGACCGAGGCGATCCTGGCGAGGTTCCATCTGCCGGAGGCGCTGAGCGCTCCCGTGAGAGCGCAATGATGTCTCTGCGGCCGGTGGGGGCTGGTCGCGCCCGCGCGGCGGAGCCGCACATCGGCAGTGACATCAGCCGCTGCCGCGGCGGGGCCCCGCGCCCCTGCGGGGCGCGGTACAGCACCGGACAAGCTCTGCGCGCGGAGGTGAAGGCATGAGCGGATTCCTCGCCGGACTGTGCGTGGCCGTCCTGCCGCTGCTGGCCGCCGGGTTCTGGCTCGGCCGGCGCACGGCCCGCCCCGAGAGCCTCGGCGATCTCGGCACCCCCGTCGAGCACGCCACCTTCCAGACCCTGCACACCGCCTCCCTGGCCGCGCCCCCGCTGCGGGCCGGGCTGACGGAGGAGACCGCCCGCAAGTCCGCCCGCCGGCTGCGCACCCTCCTCGGCACGGACGCCCTGTGCCTGACGGACCAGAAGGAGGTCCTGGTCTGGGACGGCGTGGGCGACCACCACCGCGGCGAGATCATGGAACGCCTCGCCGGACCGCTGGAGACAGGCCGCGGCGAGGCCTTCCGCCTCAAGTGCCCCGACCCGGACTGCCAGGTGCGCTGGGCGGTCGTCGCCCCCCTCACTGTCGACGACCGCGTGCACGGCGCCCTGGTGGCCTGCGCACCCCGCGAGTCCGCCGTCCTCGTCCGGGCCGCAGGCGAGGTCGCCCGCTGGGTGAGCGTCCAGCTGGAGCTGGCGGATCTCGACCAGTCCCGCACCCGTCTGATCGAGGCCGAGATCAAGGCGCTGAGGGCCCAGATCTCCCCGCACTTCATCTTCAACTCGCTCGCGGTGATAGCGAGCTTCGTCCGCACCGACCCCGAGCGCGCCCGCGAACTCCTCCTGGAATTCGCCGACTTCACCCGCTACTCGTTCCGCAGGCACGGCGACTTCACCACCCTCGCCGACGAACTCCACGCCATCGACCACTACTTGGCGCTGGTGCGGGCACGCTTCGGCGACCGCCTCTCCGTCACCCTGCAGATCGCCCCCGAGGTCCTGCCGGTCACCCTGCCCTTCCTGTGCCTGCAGCCGCTCGTCGAGAACGCCGTCAAGCACGGTCTGGAGGGCAAGGCGGCGCCCGTCGGCAAGAGCCACATCAGCATCACCGCGCAGGACGCCGGTGCCGAGGCCCTGGTCGTCATCGAGGACGACGGCGCCGGAATGGACCCCGGCCTGCTGCGCCGCATCCTCGCCGGCGAGATCAGTCCCTCGGGCGGCATCGGACTGTCCAACGTCGACGACCGGCTGCGCCAGGTCTACGGCGACGACTACGGGCTCGTCATCGAGACCGCCGTGGGAGCGGGCATGAAGATCACCGCCCGGCTGCCGAAATACCAGCCGGGGGTGCACTCGGCCGGGCGGCTGAGCGAGGAATGAGCGGCACCTGGTGCGGATGCGTCATGTGCTGCGGGAGGCGACCATCCCGAGGGTGAGCAGACCCAGCACGACCCAGCCGAACCACAGCCAGCCGTTGGAGCCGAGAGCCACCGTGTAGGCGGTCACCACGACGAGGCCGCCCACCGTGATCGCACCCATTGCCTTCGTAGAACCGTCCGTAGAACCGGGCATCGCAACACCCTCCTCAGGATTCGTCCCCCTCCATGGTGCCCCCGTTCTGCTTCCGGACGGTGCAGACGACGAAATGCGTGCCCGACTTCCAGGCGCCCTGGCTGCTCCAGGAGCCCGAGGTGTAGAGCGACGGGTCGAAGCCGTAGTCCCGCGGCGGCACGTCCTTCGCACAGGCCGCATCCGACTGCGTACGGGCCTCGGTGAGCGTGACGTCCCTGGCCAGCCGGGTGAAACCGAGCACCTGCTCGTCGTGCGGCCCGCTGCAGGACACCAGCCGGGCGGCCCGGTCGGAGCGGGTCTGCAGACAGTCACGGCGCTGCATGTTCGCCGTGTCGATGAAGTCCGAGCCGACCTTGCGCCGATCGCCGAGCGGCCCGTACACCGGCCCGTGCGCGCCCAGTACCACACAGGCGGTGCGCCGTCCCGCGGCCTCGAACCCCGCCCCGGTCGGTACGACGGCGACGCTGCGGACGTCCGCCAGCCGCTCCCGGATCTCCTGCGTCCGCTCCTCGCACCGGGCCGGCCCCAGACTGCGCGCCTCGTCCGCGGACGCGGCCGCCACGAACGCCATCACCTGCCCGTCGGGAGCCTTGTCCCGGCAGGACGGATCCGGCGTCAGCCGCGGCACCCCCTGGAAACGGTCGCCCGGCCAGTCGGCGAGCACGCACTCCCCGTCCTTGAGGGGCACGGAAAGCCCCACGGCCGAACCGTACGGCGAGGCCGCGTCGCCGCCGCTCTTCTGGTGCGCCATGGCGTACCAGACCCCTCCCAGGGCCAGCACCAGACCGAGCGAGGCGGCGAGGACCGCCCGCAGCGCCCGCGGGAGCTCGCGGCGACGGTGGGCGGGACCGGACACGGACGCGACGACCGGCCCGAAGCCGTCCGTCCCGGGCCCGGGCGGATAAGGGGCGGGCGCGGCTGCCGCCCCGGCCCAGGGCGGCTGCGAACCCAGGTCGGTCTGCGTACGGGCGTATGCCTCGGCCTGCGGCGTGACGATCCGCGACAGCGCCGCCTCGGCCTCCGTCGCGGACGGCCGCCGTCCCGGATCCTTCACCAGCAACGCCTGCAGTACGGGCCCCAGCGCACCGGCGCGCACGGCCGGACGCGGCTCCTCCATGACCACCGCGGTGACCTCGGCGAGGTGCGACTCGCGCTCGAAGGGGCCGTGGCCCTCGACACCGTGGTAGAGCGTGCAGCCCAGCGAGAACAGGTCGGCGGCCGGGGTCGGCGGCCCGCCCGTGGCGCGCTCCGGCGCCAGATAGCCCGACGTGCCCACCAGCACGGACGCCAGCGTGTACCGGGTCTCGCCGGCGTCCGGCTGCACCGAGATGCCGTAGTCGGTGAGCAGGATGCGCCCGTACGGCGCACCGGAGCGGTCCGGCGCGAGCAGGATGTTCGCCGGTTTCACGTCCCGGTGCATGACGCCCCGTTCGTGTCCGGCGGTCAGCGCGTCCAGCACGGCCAGCCCGATGCGGGCGCACTCCGCGGGCGCGAGGGAGCCGCGCGTCTCGACCAGCTTCTTGAGGTCGACGGCGCCCGTCACGTACTCCATGACGATCCAGGGCAGCCCCTCGTGCTCCAGCACGTCGTGCACCGTCACCACATGCGGATGGCCGCGCAGTCCCGCCGCGTGCCGGGCCTCGGCGCGCGCCCGCGCGACCCGGGCCTCCCGCTCGTCGCCGGTCGGGTCCGGGTCCCGGAACACGATCTCCTTGAGCGCGACCTCGCAGGCGAGTCTCTGGTCGTGGGCGAGCCACACATGGCCCATGCCACCGCTGCCGAGCCGGTTCAGCAGCAGATAACGGCCGGCGATGATCCGGCCCACTCCCGACGCAGGTGATCCTGAATGCATCCGGTGACTCCCGGGTTCTGCGGAGGCGCTACGTGATCGCGATCGAGGCGGGCCCGGCGCTTGCGGGCTCACTCGTGGCCGGTGCGCTGCTCGCCGGCCCGCTGGTGGCCGGAGCGCTCGTGGTGACCGGGTTGCTGGGTGGGGGAGCGCTGGTCGTCACCGGTTTGCTCGGTGGGGGAGCGCTGGTCGTCACCGGTTTGCTCGGTGGGGGAGCGCTGCTGGTGACCGGGGCGCCGGTCGCGGGCGCACTGGTCGTCGTCGACGGCGAACTCGGCGGTGCGCTCGACGGGGGCGCCTTGGAACTGGGCGGCGCGCTCGACGGGGGCGCCTTGGAACTGGGCGGCGCGCTCGACGGGGGCGCCTTGGAACTGGGCGGTGCGCTCGACGTCGGCGCCGAGGACGACGGCCCGGGGCCGCTGCTCGACGGCGCCGACGGCGACGACGGAGGCGCTGATGAGGACCGGGACGACGGCGGCTGCGACGCCGACGCTGTGGACGGCCCGGACGTCGAGGGCGGCGGGGGAGTGGTCGGCCCGTGGGACGTCTCCTCGGCGACGCTCAGCGTCACGTACGCCCCGAACCCCAACCGGCTCCCGGCCGGCGGGTCCGAGGCCGTCACCCGCGCGTCGTCGGGCGGTCGCGCCTTCCCGTCGTACCCGCCCGCGAGCCCAGCCTCGGCCAGCCGTCGGTTCGCGTCCCCGAACGTCGTCCCGGCGAGCCGGGGCACCGCGCGTTCCTTGCGCGTGTCGAAGGTCTTGTCGTGCGTCCCCGTCGTGCCGACCGGCCGGTCGATGCCCAGGGCGGGATCGCCGACGTCGACCAGAGCGAGTCGCTGCATTTTCCGGGGCGCCGGCTGCACGGCGACCACGGCGGAACGCTCAAATCCCCGCCACTTCTTGTTCCCGCCCTCGAACTTGACCGAAATCCTGTTCGTGTCACCCGTGAAGGGGCGCAGCGGATTTCCGCACGAGCACTTCACAGCCGGAAGTCCCTGTTCATCGACGAGAACGGCGATTCCTGCCTCAAGCAGGGAGTTGAAGGGAACAGCCTTTCCCTTCTTGTAGTCGTGATTCTGCACGAGCGTGTCGTGACGCAGGAGAACTGGAGTGAGCCGGTCCAGGTATCCCGGAATCTCATCCGTGGTGATGTTCAGCGCAGTCGCCCACGCCTGCGACTTCTGATGGTTCCTGGGGTCCGTGAGGAATGCCTTGAGCTGCTTGACGTCGCAGATGGTCGGTTTCCTCGTGCCCCCGTACAGCCCGGGCGTGTCCCCCTGCTGCAGACTCCCCTGCACCGCCTGCGGCCTGACCGCGGCGTCATGACCCAGCCCGATGCCCTCGTCGAAGAAAGGCGCGAGAGAGGGAACTCCCGCGGCCACCGCCTTCACGACGAGCAACGGCGAACTTCGATCACAACCGCTGAGTGCCAGTACGAAAACGAGCAGGACGGCGATCCTGTGAATCGCCGATTTCCCGGCTCCTTGCATAAATGCGCGAAGTGTCATCACCGCTCCCCCCGGCGGTTCCCCCAATGCACTTCATGCTACTGAATGCTGCCGAATGGCGAAGCCTTCAACGCCCGCGTGCGTTCAATGAGGCCAAATAGGCGTTGTATGCCTCGAGTTCCTTGTCGCCGTCGCGGTCGGCGGCCCGGTCCTTGCGCCGGGCCTGCCGCTGCTCGGAGCCGTACCACTGGAACAGCAGGGCGATCAGCACCAGCACGGAGGGAATCTCGCTGAACGCCCACGCGATGCCGCCTGCCGCGGTCTGGTCGGAGAGCGCCTCGATGCCGAGTGAGGCGGGCGGGTTCTTGAACGTCTCCACCATCGGCGTCGACGCCATCATCAGGGCGATGCCGAAGAACGCGTGGAACGGCATGCCCGCGAACAGCTCCAGCATCCGCATCAGATAACCCGGCCGCTGCGGCCCGGGATCCACCCCGATGATCGGCCAGAAGAACACGACACCCACGGCGAGGAAGTGCACCATCATCGCGATGTGCCCCGTCTTGGAGCCCATCAGGAAGTCGAAGATCGGTGTGAAGTACAGCGCGTACAGGCTCGCGATGAACAGCGGAATGGTGAACGCGGGATGCGTGATGATCCGCATGTACCGGCTGTGCAGCAGCATCAGCAGCAGCTCGCGGGGCCCCTTGCGGCCCTTGCCGGCGGTCGGCAGTGCGCGCAGGGCGAGCGTGACGGGGGCGCCGAGCAGGATCAGGATCGGCGACAGCATGCTGATGATCATGTGCTGCACCATGTGCACGCTGAACATGACCATGCCGTAGTCGTTGAGCTTCGTGCACATCACGAGCCCGATGGTCAGCACACCGAGGACGAACGACACGGTCCGCGCCGCCGACCACTTGTCACCGCGTCGCCGCAGCCGCACCACGCCGTACGCGTACAGCCCGAGCCCCACCAGGCAGGCCACGAGGAAGAACGGGTCCGCCGACCACTGAAGACCCCGCCCCAGCGTGAACGGCGGCAGATCCATGGTCATGCCGTGCCCGCTGTGATCCATCCAACGGCTCCTGATTCGTGGGGGTTGTGCGCTGTCTGTCCGGACCCAGAGTAGAACCGCCCCCGGCCGCTGCTGCGGCCGGGGGCGGACTCTTCAATTCCGTACGAGATCACATGCGCACTACAGGACGCACTCCGCCTCGTCGTACCGCTCCTCGGGAACCGTCTTGAGGGTCTCGACAGCGTCCGCCAGCGACACCATCACGATGTCGGTCCCCCGAAGGGCCGTCATCTTGCCGAACTCCCCCCGGTGCACCGCCTCCACGGCGTGCCAGCCGAAGCGGGTGGCGAGCACACGGTCGTACGCGGTCGGCGTGCCGCCCCGCTGGACGTGCCCCAGGATGACCGGCCGCGCCTCCTTGCCGAGGCGTTCCTCCAGCTCGATGGAGAGCTGGCGGGCGATCCCGGCGAAGCGCTCGTGGCCGTAGATGTCCTTGCCGCCCTCGTCGAACTCCATGGACCCGGCCTTGGGCTTGGCACCCTCCGCCGCCACGACGATCGCGAAGCGCTTGCCCGCCTCGAACCGCTCTCCGACCCGCCTGGCCAACTCCTCGATGTCGAAGGGCCGTTCGGGGACGACGATGGCGTGCGCGCCGGCCGCCATGCCGGAGTGCAGCGCGATCCAGCCGGTGTGCCGGCCCATGACCTCCACGACCAGGACCCGCTGGTGGGACTCGGCGGTGGTCTTCAGCCGGTCCAGCGCCTCGGTCGCCACACCCACGGCCGTGTCGAAGCCGAAGGTGACGTCCGTGACCGCGATGTCGTTGTCGATGGTCTTCGGGACGCCGACGATCGGCAGCCCGCTGTCGTACATCAGCCGGGCAGCCTTCAGCGTGCCCTCACCGCCGATGGGGATGATCGCGTCGAGGCCGAGCTCCTCGACATGGCCCTTGGCCCGCTCCACCCCGTCGCGCAGGTGCGAGGGCTGGACCCGGGAGGAGCCGAGGATGGTGCCGCCGCGGGCCAGGATGCCGCCCACCGCGTCGAGGTCGAGCTTGAGGTAGTCGCACTCCAGGAGGCCTTTCCAGCCGTCCCGGAAGCCGATGACCTCGTCGCCGTGGTCGACGACGGCGCGGTGCACGACGGACCGGATGACGGCGTTCAGGCCGGGGCAGTCGCCGCCGGACGTGAGGACACCAATGCGCATAGCCCGAAAGAACCTTCTCAACGTGGGCCGGGACCGGACCACGTCGTCCGGCACGAACCCCGCCACCCTAGCGGCAGGAGGGGGCGGGGCAGCAGCATGCGTCCGCCTGCTGGACGACTCCGCTCACCTGTGCGGACGGGGCGTCAGACGGGCTGGTTGAGCCGACCTTGCATCCAGGTGTCAGGCAGGCTGCTGGGCTGCTGCGATGCGCTCGTTGCGCAGCGCCTCGTACCAGCGGTCGTCGGTCGGGGGCAGCGCGTTCACGTCGAGCGCCAGCTTCAGCAGCAGGTCGGCGATCAGCGGGTTCCGGGCCAGCACGGGGCCGTGCATGTACGTACCGAAGACCGTGTCGTTGTACGCGCCCTCCGTGCCGTCACCCGTGCCGTTGCCGTTGCCCAGCTTGACCTGGGCGAACGGGCGGGCCGTCGGGCCGAGGTGGGTGACGCCCTGGTGGTTCTCGAAGCCGGTCAGCGGGGGCAGGCCGAGACGCGGGTCGATGTCGCCGAGCACGTCACCGACGCAGCGGTCGCCCTCACCGCGTACCGAGACCACGTCCAGCAGCCCGAGGCCGGGCTCGCGCTGGCCGAGGTCGTTGATGAACTCGTGGCCGAGGATCTGGTAGCCGGCGCAGACCGAGAAGACGATCGCGCCGTTCTCCACGGCTCGGTGCAGTCCGCCGTCCCGGCGCAGCCGCTCGGCCGCGAGCCGCTGCGGACGGTCCTCGCCGCCGCCGATCAGGTAGATGTCACCGGAGGTCGGGATCGCCTGGTCGCTGCGCACGTCGAGGCGCGCCACGTCGAGGCCGCGCTGCCGGGCCCGGCGCTCCACGACGAGAACGTTGCCCTGGTCGCCGTACGTGCTGAGCAGGTCGGGGTAGATCCAGACGACCCGCAGTTGGTTGTCGCTCACAAAAATCCCCTGTGTCAGTTGCCGACGCGGCGGCGCAGGTCCTGGAAGGCGGTGTAGTTGGCGATGACCTCGATCCGGCCCGGCGGGCTCATCTGCACCGCCTGGTCGAGGTCGTCGCAGACCTGGAAGTGCTGGTTCGCGACCTCCAGACGCACCGCGAGGTCCAGCTTGCGGTCGCCGATCACACAGATCGGGTGGCCGGTCAGACGCGTGTAGTCGACGTCCCACAGCCAGGAGGTGTCGGTGCCGTCGGCGCCGCGCGCGTTCACGGAGAGGATCACCGGGGTGGGCGGAGGATCGATCAGGCTGAACGTTTCGAGCCAGCCCGCCGGGTTCTTCGCCAGCAGCAGCCTCAGGTCGCGCTGCTGGAACTGCACCACGTCGTAGCGTCCGGCGACGGCCTGCACCTGGTACATGCGTTCCAGGGCGACCTGCGGCGGCACACCGAAGACGGCGGCCACGGCGGCGGAGCTGGCGGCGTTCGCCTTGTTGGCGCGGCCGGGCAGCTGGAGGTGGATGGGCCACGCAGACCCGTGCGGGTCGAGCACGTGATCCCCGGAGAGCGCCCAGCTCGGCGTCGGTCGGCGGAAGCCACACTCACCGCAGAACCAGTCGTCGCCCGGGCGCTGCATCACACCACCGCAGGAAGGGCAGGACCAGGCGTCGTCCTTCCACATCTGCCCGGCGGCGACCCAGATCACATTGGGGGAGGAGGACGCGGCCCACACCACCAGCGGGTCGTCGGCGTTGGCGACGATGACCGCCTTCGACCCGGCCAGCCCCTCACGCCAGTTCTCCGCGAGCATGCGGGTCTCCGCGGCGCGGTCGAGCTGGTCGCGGGAGAGGTTCAGCAGGGCGATGCACTTCGGGTCGGTGTCCCGGGCGACCCCGGCGAGGTACTTCTCGTCGACCTCGATGACGCCGAACCGGGCGTCCGAGCTGCCCGCGAGGGCCGAGGTGATGCCGGCCGGCATGTTGGCGCCGAGCGCGTTGGAGACGACCGGGCCCGCGGCGCGCAGCGCCTCGGCGATCAGCCGGGTGGTCGTGGTCTTGCCGTTGGTCGCCGAGACCAGGGTGACGTCCAGGTTCTGGGCGAGCCGCGCGAGGAGGTCGGGGTCGAGCTTGAGCGCCACCCGGCCACCGATCACCGAACCGCTCCCGCGCCCCGCGGCGCGCGATGCCGCCGCGACCGCCTTGCCCGCGGTCACGGCCAGCTTGGCCCGCGGCGTGAGCGGGTCCGAGTTGCCTGCCATGAGTTCTCGATCCTCCTTGCGTACGCGCCGCGCCTCTGCCTGACGGCAACGTGGTGTGGACCTCAGCCTATCGAGATCCATTCACAGTCCCGAACCGCCGTACCCTGACGGCCATGCGAAACAGCTCCATTCCGGGCGCCCGAGGGCGCGTCCGGCCCCTCACCCTGCTCGGGGACCCGCTCCTGCACACCTCGTGCGAGGAGGTCACCGACTTCGGCCCCGGACTCGCAGCTCTCGTGGAGAACCTGTTCGCGACGATGTATGCGGCGCAGGGCGTCGGTCTGGCAGCGAACCAGATCGGTGAGTCCTTGCGCGTGTTCGTGTACGACTGCCCCGACGACGAGGACGTCCGTCACGTCGGCCACGTGGTGAACCCCCGACTCGTCGAGAAGGACGGCGTGGTGATCCGGGGCCCGGAGGGCTGCCTGTCCCTACCGGGCCTGGAGGCGGGGACAGAGCGCTACGACCATGCGGTGGTGGAGGGCTTCACGCTCACCGGCGAGCCGATCACCGTCCATGGGACGGGCTTCTTCGCCCGATGTCTGCAACACGAGTGCGACCACTTGGAGGGCAGGGTCTACGCGGACCACTTGACGGGTTGGCGCCATCGTCGGCTGATGCGACAAGTGGGGCGCTCTTCCTGGCGCCGGTGAGGTTCTTCAGGGGCGCGGGGCTGTATCGATTTGCGGCTCCGCCGCGTGGGCGCGACCAGCCCCCACCGGCCCGCAGCCGAAGAACAACCGTCAAAACCCAGGACCGCCTATCTTGTCGCCGGCGGCAGCCAACCGCCCCCACAGCAGGTCGGCAAGACTCCGCACCAACTCCGCCCGAGAACAAGGCCGTTCCCCCAGCCACCAGTCCCCGGCGGCATGCATCATCCCGACTATCCCGTGCCCCCACACCCGAGCCAGCTGCTGACCCCCCGGCCCGAGATCCAGCCGGTCCTCGATGACCTGCGCCAACTCCTCGCCCATACGCCGAAGCAGCGGAATCGAATGCTTGCCGACGTCGAAACCCTGCTCCCCGCCCGGGCTGCCCTCCGCCGGATGCATCAGGAACCGGTACACCTGCGGACGTGCCTCGATCGCCGCGAGGTAGGTGTCGAGGGTGGCCTCGACCCGCTCACGGCGGTCCGCCGGGGCGTCCAGCGCCGCCCGGAGCGAGTTCAGCAGCGCGTCGGTGTGCCGCTTCGCCAACGCGGCGTACAGTCCGCTCTTGTCGCCGAAGTGCCGGTACAGGATCGGCTTGGTGATGCCGGCCTCCGCGGCGATGGCGTTCATCGAGGCCTGCGGTCCGTCGCGCAGCACCACTCTGTCGGCGGCCTCCAGCAGCTCGCGCCGACGTCGGTCGGCGGACCGCTGCTGCTCGGTCCGCTGTGTGGTGTCCATGAGCTCTCCCCACCCGTGCTGAATCGGTGACGCCTGCGCAAACTAACACTCAACATGGCCCTTGCATCGAACAGGCTGCCGAGCGTCATCAGGAGTTGACATTCCTACCCGCGGGTAACAAACTAGGGTTACCGCTAGTAACATGAAAGTACGCCTTCGCTGGAGGGGACATGGCCGAGTTCACCATGGAGCTCAACGACGAACAGAAGGAGGTCCGGGACTGGCTGCACGGCTTCGCCGCCGACGTCATCCGCCCTGCGGCCGCCGAATGGGACGAGCGTGAGGAGACTCCCTGGCCGGTCATCCAGGAGGCCGCGAAGGTAGGCATCTACTCCCTCGACTTCTACGCCCAGCAGTACTTCGACCCCACCGGCCTGGGCATTCCGATGGCCATGGAGGAGCTGTTCTGGGGCGACGCGGGCATCGCCCTGTCGATCGTAGGCACCGGTCTGGCCGCCGTGGGCGTTCTCGCCAACGGAACCGAGGAACAGATCGGCACCTGGATCCCGCAGATGTACGGCGACGCGAACGATGTCAAGGTCGCAGCGTTCTGCTCCTCCGAGCCCGACGCCGGGTCCGACGTGGCCTCCATGCGCACGCGAGCCGTGTACGACGAGGCCAAGGACGAGTGGGTCCTCAACGGCACCAAGACCTGGGCGACCAACGGCGGCATCGCCAACGTCCACGTCGTGGTCGCGGTCGTCGACCCGGAGCTCGGCTCCAAGGGCCACGCCTCCTTCATCATCCCGCCGAACACGCCGGGCCTGTCCCAGGGGCAGAAGTTCAAGAAGCACGGCATCCGCGCCTCGCACACCGCCGAGGTCGTCCTGGAGAACGTCCGCGTCCCCGGCACCTGCCTCCTCGGCGGCAAGGAGAAGCTCGACGAGCGCCTCGCCCGGGCCCGGGAGCGGGCGAAGGCGGGCGGTGAGCGTGTGAAGAACGCGGCGATGGCCACGTTCGAGGCGTCCCGCCCGGCCGTCGGCGCGATGGCGGTCGGCACCGCCCGGGCGGCGTACGAGGTCGCTCTCGACTACGCGAAGACGCGTGAGCAGTTCGGCCGCCCGATCATCGACAACCAGGGTGTCGCCTTCCAGCTCGCGGACATGCGCACGTCCATCGACGCCGCCCGGCTGCTGGTGTGGCGTGCCTCGTGGATGGCGGTCAACGGCAAGCAGTTCACGGCCGCCGAGGGTTCCATGTCGAAGCTGTTCGCGAGCGAGACCGCGAAGAAGGTCACCGCGCAGGCGGTGCAGATCCTGGGCGGCAACGGCTACACCCGGGAGTACCCGGTGGAGCGGATGCACCGTGACGCCGCGATCTACACGATCTTCGAGGGTACGAGCGAGATCCAGCGCCTGGTGATCGCGCGCACGCTGTCCGGGATGCCGATCCGGTAGCGCTGCCGGTGCTGTCCACGAGCTCTCGGCCGACACCGGCCGGGGGCTCGCGGCCTGTGCGGCTACGGCACCCACCGGTGCAGACAGGTAAGGCAGATCACCCCGCCGCGATCACCGCCAGCACGGCGAAGTACCTTGCCTCCCCACTACGCCCGGCGGTGCGAGCTCGTCCTTCGCCTCCGCATCCCCCGACAGCGACCTCCAGCGGTGCGACACCCCGCCCGTGCACGACGGGCGGGGTGGGCGGGGTGGGCGAGGGACCGGAGCCCGGAGCGCTCAGCGGTGTCGCAGGGGCGTCAGCTGCTCGATGTCGTAGCGTCTGCGCAGTTCTTCGATGGCCTGGTGATCCGGCGGTCCCCCCGACCCCAGGATCTCCAGCAGCTCCTCGAAGTAGCGCTCGTGGTCCGGGGGCGGGGACGCCTGGAAGAACAGCTTCGCCGGGGTGTCCGTCGGGTTGGCGAACGCGTGCGGGCAGCCCGGTGGTACGACGATGACCGTGCCGGGGGTTGCCCGGACCACGCGGCTGCCCGAACTCGACTCCCAGCGCTGCCAGTTGTCGGGGGTCCGTACCCTCGGCTCGAAGGCGAGGACGTCCAGTTCGCCTTCGAGCACGTAGAACAACTCCTCGCTGCGCGTGTGCACATGGGCGCCCACGTCGAAGCCGGGCGGTACCTCCACCTCGAAGGTGGACGCCGTGCGCGAGTGCGTGCCGGTCACCTTGAACGTCACGCGCTGGGCCGGCGTCTCCACGACCCGGCCGTGGCCCGGCGGTACCAGCAGGCCCTCCGTCGCCGTCACCGGCCGCTCACCACGTGACCGGCAGCGCTTCGGGACCGCGGATCAACGCCCCCTTCTTGAACGGCACTTGGCCGGGCGGTACGGCGAGCTTCAGGCCCGGGATCCGGTCCAGCAGCGCGTCCACCAGCAGCTCGGACTCCAGCCTCGCGAGCATGTTGCCGGGGCAGAAGTGCGGGCCGAAACCGAACGACACATGGGGGTTCGGTGCGCGGGTGAAGTCGATCGTCTCCGGGTCCGGGAAGACGTCCGGGTCGCGGTTCGCGGCCAGGTAGGAGACGTAGACCGGGTCGCCCGCGCGGATCCGTACACCTCTGATCTCCACGTCCTGCATCGCGATGCGCGAGAGACCGACCGCGTTGCGGTGCGGGATGTAACGCAGCAACTCGTCGATGGCCTGGGGGCGGATCTCCGGCTCTGAACGCAGCCGCTCGGCCAGGTCCGGGCGGGTCAGCAGGAGATAGAACATCTGGCCGCTGTTGTTGGTGACCGCCTCGCCGCCGATCTGCAGGAGCACGGCAAGGCCCACCGCCTCCTCCAGAGTGATCTCGTCACGGCCTACGGCGGCACCGAGCAGGGACGTCACGTCCTCGCCGGAGCTGCCCTCCCGGAGCCCGATGAGGTCGGCGAAGTAGGCACCCATCTCGTTCTTGGCCTTCTCGCTGACCTTCGCGCCGTGCGAGGAGGACAGGATCAGCTGGGTCCAGGTGTGCATGCCGTGCCGGTCGGCGGCCGGGACGCCCATCAGCTCGCAGATCACCGCGATGGGGAAGGGGATGAGCACGGTCTCGGTGAGGTCCGCCGGCGGGCCGTCCTGCAACAGCTCGTCGACCAGTTCGTCCAGCAGCCGCCGGGACCGGTCCCGCACCCGCTCCACGCCCTTCGCCGTGAACGCGGCGGCCACCGAGCGGCGCAGCCGGGTGTGGTCCGGCGGATCGAGGAAACCGACCGCGCCGCGCTGCGGGATGAAGTGCGGAGCGAGCCGGGTGACCGGCTGGTCCATGACCGCCTCACGGCTGAAGCGGGGGTCGTTGGTCACCATGCGGACGTCGTCGTAGCGCGTGACCAGCCAGGCCCAGCCCTCGCCGTTGGGCAGCTGGATGCGGGTGACGGGGCCCTCACGCATCAGCTCGGCCAGCACCGGGTCGAAGTCGACGCCGGTCAGGTCGAGGGCCGGCCAGTGCCGGACCGGGGGGAGGGTCTCGGTGAGGGTTTCTTCACTCATGCCGTACTCACGCCGTCCTGTCGTCGGGGCTGTGCCAGCGGCCCAGCGCCATCTCCGCGGTGATGCCGGGGCCGAACCCGGCGAGCAGCCCGCGCGCCCGGTGCTTCGCTCCGCCCTCGTCGAACATCCGGCGCAGCGCGTCGAGGACGACGGCGCTGGCGATGTTGCCGTACTCGGTGAGCGTGGCCCGGCTGAAGCGGAACGCGTGCGGGTCGACCTGCAGAAACTTGCTGAGGTCGTCGAGAATGCGCGGGCCGCCGGCGTGGATGATGTAGAAGTCCAGGTCGGAGGCGTCCCAGTCGTGCAGACCTGCCAGCTCCTGCAGCGCCGGCGCGAGCGGCTCCATGGTGCCCGGCACCCGCTTGTCCAGCAGGAAGTGGAACCCGGTGGCCCGGACGTCGTACATGATCCACTCTTCGGTCTTGGGGATCAGGTACGAGCCGTTGCGCACCAGCTCGACGCCCTCGCCGCCCTGTCCGCGCACCACCGCGGCGGCGATCCCGTCGCCGAACAGACCGTTGGAGAGCAGGGACCCGACGCCCAGGTCGGTGGGCTGGTAGCACAGCGAGCAGAACTCGCAGGCCACGATCAGCGCATTGGCGTCGGGGTAGGCGGAGCAGAAGTCGTGCGCCCGGTTGATCGCGGCTCCGCCCGCGGCACAACCGAGCTGGGCTATGGGTATCTGGCGGGTGGTGCTGTCGAAGCCCATCTCGTTGATCAGCCAGGCCGTGAGCGAGGGCATCATGAAGCCCGTGCACGACACGTAGATGATCACGTCGATGTCCTTGGTGAGGAGCTCCGCGTCGTCGAGCGCGCGCTGTATGACGGCGGGGACCCGGGCCTTCGCCTCGGCCTGGTAGACCTTGTTGCGCTCCTCGAAACCGGGATGCTTCAGCGTCTCTTCGATCGGCTGCACGATGTGCCGGGTGCGAACGCCGGTGTTCTCGATCAGCCGGAGGACCAGCGGCAGCTGCGGATGGTCGGCGTGGCGGGAGCGCGCAAGCTCCAGCGTCTCCTCCATCGTGATCACGTGCTCTGGGACGGACACCGAGGGTCTGCACAAAGTCGCCATGAACCGTCCTGCTTTCGCCGTCCGGAAGGCTTTCGGCCCCCGGGTCGAAAAGGGTTCACCTCTGGGGGTGGTTCACCCACGATCACCCGACGAGGCGACGATCTCGCGCCGGACTACTCCGTATCGGGGACCCCGTGCCAAGGTCGAAGCAGGAGCCCCGCATCCGATCCCATGGAGGACGCAATGACGCGTACGGCCACGGAACTGCTGGAGACGACCACCGCGAAGCTCGCCCCGGATCCGCAGGCCAACCCTCTCGTCCCCCTCATCGCCCGGGGCGAGGCCTCCCGCGACACCCTCGCCACGCTGGCTCTGGAACAGCGCTGGGTGATCCCGGCGGACCGCCTTGCGTTCCTCCATCTGGCCCAACGCGCCACGGAGGAACCGGAGGCCGCCGACTTCTTCGAAATGCTTGCCGACGGCGAGGCGCTGGCAGGCGAACGGCTGCAGCCGTTCGCGGCAGCGTGCGGCATCGACGAGGCGAAGACGAGCGCCTACGAGTCGCTACCGGGCTGCCAGGCCTATCCGTCGTACGTCGCCTGGCTCGCCCTCAACGCCACCCCGACCGACGCGGTCCTGGCCATCACCGCCAACTTCTCGGCGTGGGGCGGCTATTGCGCAACCATCGCCGAGTCCCTGCGCGTCCACTACGACTTCACGGACGAGGCCTGCGCGTTCTTCGACTTCTTCGCCCAACCGGCCCCCGCACTGGACCGGAGGGCGACGGCGGCAGTCCAGGCGGGCCTGGACACGGGATTCTTGAACGAGGACCTCGCGCAGGCGTACGGCCGCCTGCTCCAGAGCTACGAGTCATTGTTCTGGTCAACTTTGCTGCAACTGGCCTAGAAGGGGCGCGGGGCTGTGTCTATCTGCGGCTCCGCCGCGTGGGCGCGACAAGCCACAACGAACCCGCACCCGGCCCCGAACCGCAAACCCCTACGGCGCACTCCCGCTGCTATGGGCAATACACGCCACATCAATCCGATCGGCCAACTTGGCCAGCTCAATGGTCAACGCAGCCACCGTGTCCTCGTCGAGCCCCGCCTCCCCGGCCTCGACAAGGTGCAGCCACCGTCCACCCACCGTCCGCAACAACTTGCTCACATCGGCCGCAGCCACCTGCAAGGTCCCGCGGTCATCGACGATCAGAGGCAGAGTCACTTCGCGGTTCACAACCGGGATGTTAGCCGCGCAGCCCTCACGCACCGTGCCAAACCGTCGTGATGTTGCAGAACTCCCGGATTCCGTGCCCGGACAGCTCACGCCCGTAACCGGACCGCTTGACCCCGCCGAACGGGAACGCCGGATGGGAGGCCGTCATCCCGTTGACGTACACGGCGCCCGCCTCAAGATCCCGTACGAAGCGGTCCACCTCCGCCTCGTCCCGCGTCCACACGTTCGAACTCAGCCCGAACGGCGAATCGTTGGCGATGAGCACGGCCTCGTCGAGACCGGACGCGCGATACAGCGTGGCGACGGGTCCGAAGGCCTCCTCGCGGTGGATGCGCATCTCGCGGGTGATGCCGGTGAGCACGGTCGGCGGGTAGTACCAGCCGGGCAGCTCGGGCCGGCGCAGCCGATGGCCGCCGCACAGCACCTCCGCCCCGCTCCGCCGCGCGTCGTCGACCAGTTCCTCCAGGTCGTCCCGCCCCTGCTCGCTCGACAGCGGCCCGACGTCCGTGTCCTCCTCCATCGGGTCGCCGACCTTGAGCGCCTTCATGCCCTCGACGAAGCGTTCCGCGAAGGCGTCGTAGACGTCCGTGTGCACGATGAACCGCTTGGCGGCGATGCACGACTGCCCGTTGTTCTGCACGCGCGCGGTGACCGCGATCTGTGCGGCCCGGTCGAGGTCGGCGGACGGCATGACGACGTACGGGTCGCTGCCGCCCAGCTCAAGGACCGTCTTCTTGACCATGTCCCCGGCGGTGGACGCCACCGCCCGTCCGGCGGGCTCGCTGCCGGTGAGGGTGGCCGCCTTGACGCGTTCGTCGCGCAGGATGTCGTCGACGGCGCCGGAGCCGATGAGCAGGGTCTGGAAGCAGCCCTCCGGGTAGCCCGCCTGGTGGAACAGGTCCTCCAGGAAGAGCGCGGTCTGCGGGACGTTCGAGGCGTGCTTGAGCAGGCCCACGTTGCCCGCCATCAGCGCGGGCGCCGCGAACCGGATCACCTGCCACAGCGGGAAGTTCCACGGCATCACTGCAAGGACAGGGCCGAGCGGCCGGTAGCGGACCAGGACGCGGGAGGCGCCCGAGTCCTTCACGTCGGACTCCGACGGCTCCTCGTCCGCAAGGAGCTCCTCCGCGTGGTCGGCGTACCAGCGCATCGCCTTGGCACACTTGGCGGCCTCCGCACGCGCCTGCTTGATCGGCTTGCCCATCTCGGTGGTCATGACGCGGCCGATGTCCTGCTGGATCTCGTCGAGGAGAGCGGCGGCCCTGTTCATGAGGCGGGCGCGTTCGGCGAAGGGCGTCGCCCGGTACGTGCGGAACGTCGCCTCCGCGAGCTGGAGCCGGCGCTCGAGCTCCTCCTCGCCCATGGCCTCGTACGTCTTGAGCGTCTCGCCGTTCGCCGGGTTCACCGTCGCGATGGGCATGGCTGACCTCCTGGGGGCGGGCTTGGTTCGACCTTCCCGCGCGCTGCCGGTGACCGCAACGCGTGGGCGGCTGTGTGGTTATTCCTCTGTGCGGTATTCAGGTTCGCCGCGCGATGTCCGCGCCGGCCACCCTGTCGACCTGCTTTTCTGCTGGGGTCCGGGGGTTCTCCCCCGGAATCATGCAGTCTCCGAGTGCTCCGCCAGCCGGTCGAGAAACGCGGCCTGCGCCTTGACGATCACATCCCGGGCGCGGTCGAGCCCGAACCACTCCACCCGGTCCAGCTCGGGGAACTCCCGGGTCTGCCCGGACCTCGGCGGCCACTCCATCCGGAACGTGCCGGGGACGATCGTCGCCGGGTCGAGGTCGGCCTCGACCGCCCACGCGGTGACGGTCTTGCCGCCCGTCTGCCGGACCTCGCCCAGCGCCACCGCCTCGCCGTCGGGCGGCTCAAGGCCGAGCTCCTCCTGGAACTCGCGGCGGGCGGCGTCCCAGGCCGTCTCCTCCTCGGGCTCGTACTCGCCCTTCGGGACGGTCCACGCGCCGGCGTCCCGCTTGGCGAAGAACGGGCCGCCCATGTGGCCGAGCAGGACCTCCAGGCCGCCACCGGTGTGCCGGAACAACAGCAGGCCGGCGCTGCGCCTGCCGCTCATGGCTTCACCTCCGGGTGCGCGGCGAGCAGCGTCTCGACCGTGTCCGCCTCCTCCGGGCGCTTGTCCTCGCGGTAGCGGACCACGCGGGCGAAGCGGAGGGTGACGCCGGCCGGGTAGCGGGTGGACTTCTGCAGGCCGTCGTAGGCGATCTCGACGACGAGTTCGGGGCGTACGGTCACCACGTAGCCGTTGGTGTCCGTGGCCAGCTCCTGCAGGCGTTCGGTCTGCCAGGTGAGCATCGCGTCGGTCATGCCCTTGAAGGTCTTGCCGAGCATCGCGAACGAGCCGTCGGGGTTGCGGGCTCCGAGGTGGAGGTTGGAGAGCTTGCCGGTGCGCCGGCCGTGGCCCCACTCGGCAGCCAGCACCACCAGGTCGAGCGTGTGCACGGGCTTGACCTTCAGCCAGGACGCGCCGCGCCGGCCCGCGCTGTACGCGGCGTCGAGACCCTTCACGACGACGCCCTCGTGGCCGCGCTCCAAAGTGGCGGTGAGGAAGCGCTCCGCCTCGGAGACGTCCTGCGGGCCGGACACCAAGGCACGCCGGACCCGCATCGGCTCGGGGACCAGCCGGGCCAGCTCGGCGTGCCGCTCGGCGAAGGGCAGATCGAGCAGGTCGCGGTCGTCGACGGACAGCGCGTCGAAGAAGACGGGGGAGACGGGGACCGTCTCGGCGGCCGTCGCCACGTCCACGCGCGAGCCGACGCGCCCGGCCGTCTCCTGGAAGGACCGGGGCCGCCCGTCCTTGCCGAAGGAGATCACCTCGCCGTCCAGGATGAACCGGCGGCCCTTCAACTCCATTGCGGCGGCGGTGAGTTCGGGCAGTCGGTCGGTGATGTCGTCGAGGGTGCGGGTGTAGATCCGCACGCTGTCGCCGTCCCGGTGGACCTGCACCCGGATGCCGTCCAGCTTCTCCTCGACCGCGCACGCACCGAGCTTGTCGACCGCCTCGGCCACCGAGGAGGCGCTGTGCGCCAGCATCGGCAGGACCGGGCGGCCTACGGTGAGCCGGAAGCGGTCCAGGGCCGCCGGCCCGTCGGCGAGCAGCGCCTGCGCCACCGTCTGCAGGGAGCCCGCGAGCATCACCGCCCGGCGTACGTCCGCGGGCGGCGCCCCGGTGGCCTGCGCCAGGCCCTCGACGGCGACGGCGTCCAGGGCACCCTGCCGCACCTCACCGGTGAGCAGCCCTAGCAGGAACCGCTGCTCGTCCTCGGTGGCCGCACCCATCAACTCCCCGACCAGGCGCGCCCGTTCGGCCTGCGAGCCGGCACCCGAGACCTTGCCGAGCTCGCCGAGGAGGGCGTCCACCTCCCGCACGGTGAGGGTGGGTTCGGCCGCCGGGGCGACCGGGCGGCTGAGCACCTTCCAGCCGACGCCGAGCCGCCCCTGAGGCAGCCGTCCCGCCAGATACGGGATCACGATCGGCACGTCGTCCGCCTCGGCGTCCCGGAACAGCTCGGCGAGCAGAGCGATCTTCCGGGACCGCGCCGAGGTGGCGGCGACCTCCTGGGAGACTTGGGCCAGGCGGGCTAGCAGCATGCTTGCCATGGTGCAGCGCGCTCCGCTGGGTTTCACCTGGACGACAGGGTTTGTGTGTCGGCTGCGGGCCGGTGGGGGTTTGTCGCGCCTGCGCGGCGGAGCCGCATATCGACACGGGCCCGCGCCCCTAGGAGGTTGCGTCCAGGGCGGTCATCAGTAGCTCCCCGTTGATCGTTGCCCCTGCCCGGTAGCCGCCTGCCGCCGCGTTTATGACCTGCTCTGCGAAGCCCATCGCGTTGCCTGCGCACCACAGACCGGGCACGGTCGTCAGACCCGTCTCGTCGACCACGGGGTACGCGCCGAACGGCGTCTCGCGCAGTTCCGCGCCCAGCCGCTCCAGCAGATCCGTCTGCGGGATCGGCCGGGGCGCGGTGAAGACGACCTCGCGGGCGTGCGTCGTGCCGTCCGCGAGGCGTACTCCGGTGAGCCGGTCGTCCTCCACCACCAGCTCCACGACCTCGCCGGGTACCACCTTCACCCCGGCCGCCGCGAGGCGTCGCAGATCGTCGTCCGACAGCTCGGACTCCGCGACCGTGTGCAGGAAGAGCGTCACGTCCTTCGACCACTGGGACACCATCAGGGCCTGGTGGACGCTCAGCGGGGTCGTGGCCAGCACGCCGAAGGCCTGGTCGCGGACCTCCCAGCCGTGGCAGTACGGGCAGTGCAGCACGTCCCGGCCGAAGCGCTCGGCCACGCGCGGCACCGCCGGGAGCTCGTCCCGCAGGCCCGTGGCGATCACGAGCCGCCGTGCGCGCACGGTCCGGCCGCCGGCGAGGACGACCGTGAATTCCTCGCCCTTCGTGACGTCCACGGCCCGGTCGCGGACCAGTTCCACGCCGTAGCGCGCGATCTCCTCCCGGCCGATTGCCAGGAACTCGGCGGGTGGCATGCCGTCCCGCGAGAGAAAGCCGTGCATATGGGCGGCGGGCGCGTTGCGCGGTTCGCCCGCGTCGACGACGAGCGTGCGGCGCCGGGCCCGGCCCAGGACCAGCGCCGCGGAGAGCCCCGCAGCGCCGCCTCCGACGACGATCACTTCGTACTGCTCGGTGTGCTTCTCGGTCATGGGTGACCACCTCCACACCCGACGGTCGCCCTGCCGCTGCCGAGTTGACAAACCTGTTTGCCGAAACTGCAATGTCGTCCATGAATGACGACACGGACGAGGTCCTCGCGGAGGTCGGCCCCCGCCTGCGCCGGATCCGCAAGGAGCGGGGCGCCACGCTCGCCGGGCTGTCGGCGACCACCGGCATCTCGGTCAGCACGCTGTCCCGGCTGGAGTCCGGACTGCGCAAGCCCAGCCTCGAGCTGCTGCTGCCGATCGCGCGGGCGCACCAGGTACCGCTGGACGAACTGGTCGGCGCGCCGGCGGCGGGGGATCCGCGCGTACGCGGCAAGCCCTTGGTGCGCCACGGCCGCACGTTCTGGCCGCTCACCCGGCAGCCCGGAGGCCTCCAGGCCTTCAAGGTGCTGGTACCGCAGGGCACCGAGGAGCCCGAACCGCGCACCCATGAGGGCTATGAGTGGCTGTATGTGCTGTCCGGGCGGCTGCGGGTGGTACTGGGCGAGCACGACGTCGTCATGGCGGCGGGCGAAGCGGCCGAGTTCGACACGCGGGTGCCGCACTGGTTCGGGTCGACGGGCGAGGGGCCGGTGGAGTTCCTGAGTCTGTTCGGGCCGCAGGGGGAGCGGATGCATGTGCGGGCGCGACCGAAGCGGTCCTGACGCAGGGCTGATACGTCAACTCCGGGCGGCCGTCGGGCCGTTGGCCGTTCCGCTTCTCGTCAGCCCCGGCCTATGTGACTGCTGTGACGGGTGTTGCACACTGAGCCCATGACACGCATGAGGAAGATCGCAGCCGCGCTGTTGGCCGCATCGGCCGCGCTGCTCGCGACACCCCCCACCGCCTCCGCCACCCCCACCCCGCACAAGACCCTCTTCAAGGAGAACTTCGACCGTCTTCCCCTCGGGCCGGTCACCGCGGGCCGCGGCTGGAGCGCCGACACCTCCAACGGTTCGCTGACCGTCGAGCCCAGCACCACCGGCCACGGACACGAACTGCGGCTCCACACGGAAGGCAACGGCCGCGCCTTCCTCGCACTGTCCGGTCTTGCACCCGCGGGCAACAGCTTCTGGGCCCGGCTGCGGCTGCGCGTGGACCGCCTCCCCACGGCCCCCGACTGGGCGCACTGGACCATGGCGGAGGTCTCCGGCTCCGATGTCCCCACGCTGGTGAGGCCGTTGGGCGGCCAGTACGTTCCCACCTCGAAAGGCAACTTCTGGGGGGTCGGCTCCGATCTGGGCCCCACCGGGGACTGGACCGCCTGGAAGACCACCGCTCCCGCCACCGCCGGGACCTGGCAGTGCGTCGAATTCCACCTCGACGCGACCGACAACCGCGTCACCGTCTACCTGGACGGCGCGGAGCAGCCCGAGTTGACGGTGTCGACCAAGCAACACGGCGGCACGGCGGACGACTTCGTCTTCCCGCACTTCGACAGGCTCAAGCTGGGCTGGCAGTTGTACCAGGCCGACCCCGCTCCCTCCTCGTACGACATGCACATGGACGACGTGGCGCTGAGCAGTATGCGGGTCGGCGGGTGCGGCTCATGACGAGATGTCTGCCGCGCAATGGAGGTCCGTACGAGCGACCCGCTTACGGCAGCCTGATGAGCGCGATGCCCTCCGCCTGCGGGACGGCCGGCCGCGTGCCGTCGGGGTGGAGGGCGGCGACGGGGGTGGCCACGCGGCGATGGCCGGACCAGGTGGGCATGGCGGGGACGCGGACCTCGGGTCACTCCGCGACGATGCGGCCGGTCGCCGTGTCGAGCAGCCGCGGGTGGCCGTGCAGAGACACGACCTGATCGCCGCGGGGCAGGAGCAACACCCGGGTCGAGGCGGAACAGCAGCCGGCCGTCTGCATCACTTGACGAGCCTCCAGTCCTGCGAGCCGTCCCCGGCCGCGTTCTGCAGGGTCAGCGGGGCCCCGTCGGACGCGCCGGTCAGGTACAGGCCGGTGTTCTTGACCGACTGCAGCTTGTAGAAGCCGTCGGCGGTCTTGACGAGGTTCCAGCTGCCCGTCGGGCTGTTGTCGACCCACTGGCCGATGCGCCGGCCGACCGTCGCGTTGCCGGTCCAGATGGCTGCCGCACGTCCGCCCGACTTGTTCAGCAGGGTCACTCCGCCCTTGGGCTCGGTCACGACATGCCAGTACTGGGTGTCCGGGCTCGCCGCCGATCCGGCGTCCTCCACGACGACGTCGGACGCGACCAGACGGCCGCTCGGCAGCTGCGCCGACTTGGGGTAGACGGCACAGTTGCCCCGGCCCTTCAGGCACGGCTCGTTGCCCAGCTGGTACAGGATCCCGCCGGTGAGGGTGCCCAGTGCTCTGGAGGCTCTTCTTCTCTGCATGGCCTCTCCTAGGGGGTGCTCACGAACGGGTGCGGTCGGTGTCGGCGGAGACGAGGACGCGTACGTCCCAGGGGCCGAGCTCAAGTGCCGTGCCTGCGGGGACGGTTGTGCCGTCGAGGACGTCGGAGAGGTTGGCCGGCGCGGGCACGCTGGCGGGCTCCCAGCTCCAGTTGTGGACGATGTGGACGCGGCGTCCGTCGGGCGAGCTGCCGGTCGTCGCGGTGACCGAGGCCGGCAGGTCCCGCCAGCCGTGGCGGGCCGACGGGGTCAGCCACTCGGCCAGCGCCCGGGCGAGGTCACGACCGGGCACCGTGCCGACACAAGTGACCCGGCCCGCGCCGTGGCGGCGGGTGGTGACCGTGGGCCAGCGGCCGAAGTGCGGGTGGTCGTAGGCGACGAGCACGTCGGCGACGGTCAGGCCGTCCGCCCACTGCGTCGCCGTAGCGCCCTCGGGAAGGTGGAGCGGGCTGTCCGGCGCGGCCCGCACCGGTATGTCCCGTGCCAGGTTGCTGAACTCGTCGTAGCTGACGCCCGCGACGCCGGTGAGACGCCCGGGGGCCGGTTCGGTGCGGGCGCGGGCTTCATGGTCGGCGTAGCCGGTGCGCGGGCCCAGAACCAGGTGGCCGCCCGCGCGGGCGTAGTCCGCGAGCCAGTCGAGCGTGTCGTCGTGGGCGAGGTAGAGCGCCGGGACGACGAGGACGGGGTGACGCTGGACGGCCTCCAGCGGAGTCATGCCCTCCCGTTCTCCGCTCGGGTCGTGCAGCTGGTGGGCGTGGACGATGCGGACCTGGCGGCCGGCGTCGAAGGCGCCGCGGTAGAAGGGGTCGACGATGCGGTGATAGGCGGCCGGGTCCGGTTCGCCGTCGGGCCTGGCCAGCGGCGGGTACTTCTGCATCAGCCACTTGCTCGGCGTCGAGTACACCATCGTGATGTCGGCGTCCGGTTCGAGCCGGGCGACGAGCGCGCCCGCGGTCTCGAACTCACCACCCAGACGGGCGAGTTCGGCGTACGTCCGCCCGGGCCGGCCGGTGTGCGGGAGGATGCCGCCCCAGTAGGTCTCGGCGCCGAAGTGCAGGGTGTGCCAGTGCCAGTACTCGATCATGCGGGCACCGCGCGCGACGAGAGCCCAGGCGGCCTGGCGCCACTGGCCGTCGTAGGCAGGGCGGTTGTCCCGGGGGAAGCCGATGGAGCCGGCGTTGGTCTCGGTGACGAGGAAGGGCTCCTGGCGGGAGGAGAACATCCAGTCGGCGGTCTGGTACAGCGTCCACACGCCGGTGGTCTTCCACATCTGCTCGTGGCCGTCGCACCCTCCACGACCGGGACCACAACGCCGCACTCAACGTCCAACAGGCCGCCGGACTGGCGGTAACAGCCTGCGGAGCGGCGGTAAGACCAGAACCCGTTCTGGCACAGCGCGAAGAAACAGGAAGCCACGGATTCCCTACCGGAAACCATGCCGCGTAGCGGCACGGCAACCGGTAGAGAAGGCCAGAATCCTCGCCTTTCAAGGCGAGGAGCATGTCAAAGGATGCCGATGTTGGTGAGCGGGATGTTCCAGTCGTTGCTCTCGACGTCACCACGCCCGTCGCGGGCTGTGGCCGGTACCGCGAACAGCATCAGTCCGGCGACGGCGATGGCCAGGACGGCGGCGACACGACGCTTCACGGTTCCTCCTCCACGACGGCAGTGCCGCCCACCCTGCTCCGGTCCGGCCGTCCCGCCGGCCCGGACACGCCGCGCGGCCCGAGGAATCAGCCGCTCGGTGGCGGCGCCCCCTCCCGCGATCGAGCGGCCGGGGGCGTCAGTGCCCCGACAGCTCGGCGGCGGTGAAGCGCTCGAATCCCGCGTGGAAGGCCGTGCCCTGCGGGTCGGTCGCGCTGTAGTGGAAGGCGGCCACACCGCAGCCCCGCGCGTCGAAGGCGGCTCCGGTGTACGAGGCGACCCGGGTGCCGTCGACGGCGAGCTGGACCTTGATCCGGCCCGCGCCGGCCGAGGAACAGGTCATCGACATGTCCACCTGCTGCTGACTTGCCACCTTCAGACCCACATCCGCGAGGTCGACCTCGACGACCCGGTCATGCTGAAAGGCCCCCTTGAACCGGAACTCCCGTACGATCAGGGCTTCCTGACCTGTCGTCAGATAGGTCGCCCAGCGGGAGCCCTTCCGGTAGTCCCCCGAGCCGTTGCACCACAGCCCGACCCCGCCCTCGCCCCCGTACCACTCCGCCTGGGTGCTCAGCCGTACCGCGAACGACGACGGCTCGAAGGGCGCCTGCGGCCACACCTCCACCTCGGTCCTGGGGTCCACCAGCATGGTCCCGCCCTTGTGGGTGATCTTCGCCAGGGTCGGGTCCTTGTGCGACCAGTCGCCCGAGTCGGTCAAGTCATCGGTGTACGAGAGGGGTTGGGAGCCTGCGGAGCTCTTCGGTCTCCCGGACGAGGACGAGGGCGAGGACGGGGAGCCCGAGCCGTGGGCTCCCCCCGAGGAGGTGGTGCTCAGCACGATGCCGAGCAGCACGGCCGCCGCGGCACTGCCGGCCGCGAACCCCCACAGCCGCAGCTGCTTGGCGCCCCTGCCGGGGCGGGAGCCGTCCTTCCCGCGTGCGGACGGCAGGGGTGACTGTGGCATCCCCGACTCCGCCTGCGGGCTCTGCGCCCCCTCCGCCGCCCCCGCGAGCCGGGTGACGATCTGGGCGGCGGTGGGCCGCTGCGCTGGGTCCTTGCGCAGACAGTCGGCGATGACCGAACGGACCGGCTCCGGCACCGCCGCGAGATCCGCGTCGCGCTCGCACACGGCGACGAGCACCTCGTAGTCGCTCTCCCCCTCGAAGGGATGCCGCCCCGTGGCGGCGAAGTGCAACGTGCCGCCGAGGGAGAACACGTCGGTGGCGGCGCTGACCCTGAGCGACTTGACCTGCTCGGGCGACATGTACGCGGGCGAGCCGAGCACACTGCCCGGTGTGGTCAGCGCCGACTCGAGCAGCCGGTCGTCGCGGGCGATACCGAAGTCGATGATCCGCGGTCCGTCCGGGGAGAGCAGGATGTTGGACGGTTTGATGTCCCGGTGCACGACACCCACCCGGTGCACCTGCGCCAACGCGTGCGCGACGGCCAGCGCCACGGACTGCAGCCGCCCGGGGGCCAGCGGACCGCCCGCGGCCACATGCTGGAGGAGCGTGGGCCCCGGGACGAACTCGCTGACTATGTACGGATTCCGTCCGGACAGGTCGGCATCGAGGACCCGCGCCGTGGCCAGCTCGCCGACCCGGCTCGCCGCACCGAACTCCCGCCGTACGCGGGCGAGCGCGACCTCGTCGTACTCCTTGCCCGGCAGCAGGAACTTCACCACGACCTGCCGCCCCGCCCGGTCCCGGGCGAGCCACACCACCCCTTGCCCGCCCCGGCCCAGCTCGCGTTCGCAGACGTACCCGCCCACCGACAACTGCATCCGTGGATCCATGCCCCCGCCCCCAGCCCCGCCCCCGGTTCATGGCCGTTCTCCAGCGTATCGGCCCACTTGGGCTGCGACAGGGCTCTTGTCCGGGTTCCGTACCTCTAGCCCGAGCAGGGATCCACATGGATCTTGGGGCCGGGGCCGGCGCCGGGCGGGCGCTCGCCGGCGAGTACGGGGCCTGCCTCGTCGAGGGGCACGGTGGCGGCGACGAGTGGCCTCGGGTCGACCGAGCCGGTGGCGTAGGCGCGGATGGCGGCGTCGAGGCCGGGGGAGGCGGACAGGATGCCCACCGCGGTGACGTCCTTGAGGGCGAGGGTACGGGTGTCGATCCTGCTGGGTTCCCCGGCCAGCCCGATGTACACGACACGGCCGGACGGCTCGACCAACTCCAGTGCTCTGTCCGGCAGATGGGCGGCGTTGGAGGCGTCGACGACCGCGTCGAAGGGCAGGTCCGGCAGGGAGTCCTCCGCCCAGACGTGCTCGAAGCCCAGCTCGCGGGCGAAGGCGAGGGAGCTGTCGGTGTTGCCCATGAGGTGGACCTCCGCACCGGTCGTACGGAGGAACATCGCGGCCAGCAGCCCGATGGTCCCCGGTCCCAGGACCAGGGTCCGGTCCCCGGGGCGCGGGGCGGCGGCCTGTGCGGCGCGCAGGGCGTTGCCGCCCGGCTCCACCAGCGCGCCGAGCACGGCGTCGACGGAGTCGGGCAGGGCGTGCAACGAGGAGGCAGGGACGGCGAGTTGCTCGGCCAGGGCGCCGGGCCGGTCCCCGCGCACGCCGACCTCCTGCCGCTTCTCGCACACGTGCTGGTGGCCGCGCAGGCAACGGCGGCACGCACCGCAGCCGAGCATGGTGTCGCCCATGACGCGGCGTCCGAGCCAGCCGGGGTCGACACCGTCGCCGACAGCTGCCACACGCCCCGCCCACTCATGACCGAGCCGCATCGGGTAGGCGGCGTGGCCGTGGTGGAGATAGGCCATCGCGCCGGTGAAGAACTCCACGTCGGTGCCGCAGACGCCCACCCGCTCGACGTCGACGACGACTTCGCCGGGACCGGCCACCGGCGCCGCGACCTCCTGCACGGCGTACTTGCCCGGGCCGGTCAGGACGAAGGCGCGCATCAGGCGACGGCTCACCGGGGCCCGAGCACGTGCTGACGCTGTACGCCCAGTTGCTGGATGCCGAGTTCCATCACGTCGCCCGGCTGGAGATACACGGGCGGGGTGAGGCCCATGCCGACGCCGGGCGGGGTGCCGGTGTTGATCAGGTCGCCGGGCTCGAGGACGAGGAACTGGCTGAGGTAGTGCACGACGAAGTACGGGTCGAAGATCATCGTCTTGGTGTTGCCGGTCTGCCGGCGCACCCCGTTGACGTCCAGCCACATGTCGAGCGCGAGGACGTCCTCGATCTCGTCGGTGGTGGCAAGCCAGGGGCCCGCCGGGTTGAAGGTCTCCGCGGACTTGCCCTTGGCCCACTGCCCGCCCCGCTCCAGCTGGAAGGCGCGCTCGCTGACGTCGTTGACGACCACATAGCCGGCGATGGCCTCGCGCGCCTCTTCGACCGAGTCCAGGTAGCCGGTGCGCCGGCCGATGACGATGCCGAGCTCCACCTCCCAGTCGGTTTTGGCGGACCCGCGCGGGATCCGTACGTCGTCGTTGGGCCCGACCAGAGTGTTGGGCGACTTGGTGAACAGGATCGGTTCGTCGGGCACGGCCATGCCGCTCTCGGCCGCGTGGTCGCGGTAGTTGAGGCCGATGCACAGGATCTGGTGCGGGCGGGCGACGGGGGCGCCGATGCGCTCCCCGGCGAAGCGGGACACCTGCCCGGCCGCCGCCCGCTCCGTCACGACGGGGCGGACGCGGTCGAGGCCGCCGGTGCCGAAGAACGCCTCGTCGAAGTCCGTGACGACGTCCGACAGGTCCACGTAGGTCTCGTCGTCGATACGGGCGACGGGCTTTTCGGCGCCGACGGCGCCGATGCGCATGAGGTACACGAGCTCGGTCTCCAGGGTGGGTTCGGGGGCGTGAGAGAGAGGGGCGGTCCTGCGGGGTCTTCAGCGGTGGGGCTCGCCGAGGGGGCCGAGCAGCGCACGGATCTCGGCGGCCGCTTCGACCAGGGTGCTCAGCGGTGTCCGGTAGGTCAGCGCACTGACGCTGACGGCTCCGGACGGCGCCCTCGGTGAGGTCGCGTACACGGGCAGGGCGAGGCAGTTGACGCCCGGCTCGTTCTCCTGGTCGTCGAGGGAGTAGCCCCGCTCACGAATGGTCTGCAGCTCCCGGTGAAGGCCGTCGGCGGTGCACAGGGTTCGCGGGGTGCGGCGCTCCAGGGCAGAGCCGCCGATCCATGCCTCGACGTCCTCCTGGGTCTCCAAGTGGCGGGCCAGCAGCAGCTTTCCGACTCCGGTGGCGTGCGCGGGGTTGCGGCCGCCCACCGTCGAGGTGAGCCGGACGGCACCGCTGGGCGGATCGACCTTGGCGCGGTAGACGACCTCGCGGCCTTCGAGGACCGCGTAGTGCGCGGTCTCGCCGAACCGCTGCGCCAGCGCATCGAGGATCGGGCGGACGCGGACATGGTCGGGCCGGGCCTCGTGGTGGGCGAAGGCCATCCGCAGGAACTCGTCCCCGAGCGCGTAGTGGCCGCGGGTGTCCTGGCCGGCGAGACCCGCCCGGCGCAGGGCCGCGAGGGCCCGGTGCACGGTCGGCTTCGGACTGCCGATCACCTGGGTCAACTCCTCCAGACCCACGCCCTCGGGATACCGGGCAAGCTCCTTGAGTACGGCGAGCACCCGGTCCGACCCCACCAGCCGGCTGCTGTCGGCGCCGGTCGGGCCGTCCGTGCCGGGGTCTGTCGGAGCCTCGTACGTCTGCGTACGCTTCATGATGTTCCGGACTCTAGAGCGCCGTACCGACTATTGGAAGAGGCTCCATGGGGACGCTCCGCAGTGCGCAGTGGTACGAGGGCCAGGACCGCAACGCCTACATCCACCGGGCCTGGATGCGGCGGGGCGCTCCGGACGACGCCTTCACGGACCGCCCGCAGATCGCCATCGCCAACACGGCCTCCGATCTGACCCCCTGTAACGCCCATCTGAACGAGGTGGCGGCCTCCGTCCGAAACGGCGTGTACGAGGCCGGCGGGATCCCGCTGGACCTGCCCGTGGTGTCGCTGGGGGAGACCCAGGTGCGGCCCACCGCCATGCTCTGGCGCAACATGGCCGCGATGGCCACGGAGGAGATGCTCCGGGCCAACCCCATCGACGGTGTCGTCCTGCTGGGCGGCTGCGACAAGACGATCCCGTCGCTGCTGATGGCCGCCGCCTCGGTGGACCTGCCCGCCGTCGTCGTGCCAGGCGGACCCATGCTCACCGGAACCTTCCGTGGCACGCCCCTGGGCTGCGGCACCGATGTGTGGCGGCTGTCCGAGGAGGTCCGCGGCGGCACCCTCTCCCAGGACGAGTTCACCCGCTCCGAGTCGTCGATGATCCGCAGCCGGGGCCACTGCAACACCATGGGCACCGCCTCGACGATGGCGCTGGTGGCCGAGGCCCTGGGCACGGTCGTGCCGGGTACGGCCGGAACTCCCGCCCCCGACAGCCGCCTTCTGGAGGCCGCGCACCGCACCGGCCGACTGGCGGTGGACATGGTGGGCGCCGACCGGCGGCCCGGATCCTTCCTCACCAAGGCGTCCTTCCACAACGCGATCGTCGCGCTCGCCGCCGTCGGAGGCTCCACCAACGCGGTCGTCCACCTCCTCGCCATCGCGGGCCGCCTCGGCGTCGACCTGACCCTCGACGACTTCGACCGCATCGGCTCCCGCGTACCGGTCCTCGTCGACCTCCAGCCGGCCGGCCGCTTCCTCATGGAGGACTTCCACCGCGCCGGCGGCCTGCTCGCCGTCCTGCGCGAAGTCCGCGACCTGCTCGACCCGGACGCCCTGACCGTCACGGGCAGCCCCCTGGTCGACTTCCTCGACGACGCCCCGATCTGGGACGAGGAGGTCATCCGCCCCCGGGCCCAACCGCTCGTCGCCGAGGGCGGAATCGCCGTCCTGCGCGGCAACCTCGCCCCCGACGGCGCTCTCGTCAAACCGGCCGCCGCCTCCCCGCGCCTGCTGCGTCACCGCGGCCGGGCGGTCGTCTTCGACTCGATCGAGGACTTCCACGCCCGTATCGACGACCCGGACCTCGACGTCGACCCCGACAGCGTGCTGGTCCTGCGCGGCTGCGGCCCCAAGGGCTACCCCGGCATGCCCGAGGTCTCGAACATGCCGCTTCCGAAGAAGCTCCTCGAACAGGGTGTCCGGGACATGGTCCGCGTCTGCGACGGCCGTATGAGCGGCACCGCGTACGGCACCGTCGTCCTGCACGTGGCCCCGGAGGCCGCGGCCGGCGGCCCGCTCGCGCTGGTGCGCACCGGGGACGTCATCGCCCTCGACGTCGAAGCCCGCCGTATCGACGTCGAGGTACCCGCCGACGAACTCGCCCGCCGAACCCCCGACAAGGCCACCGTCACCGGTTTCGCCAGCCCCCGCCGCGGCTGGGAACGCCTCTACGTCGACCACGTCCTGCAAGCCGACACGGGCGCCGACCTGGACTTCCTCGTCGGCTCCAGCGGCTCGGAGGTGAGCCGCGAGTCGCACTGAGCAAGGCGCTCGTGATCGTGCGGGCGCGCGGATGACGCAGGAAGCCCGCACCGCCGGGATCAGAGCATCGGATGCTGCGGCGTGGGCCGCCTCGGTCCAGCCCCCCGAGTAGTGGTGCGAGGCGGTCGGCGCCCGACCGCTCGGTCTTGATCGCGCCTGGCGGGCACCGCGGCCCAGCATCGGGATCGGGCGGTGCCCGGTCGGGTCATGCTCGGGTGAGCACGATCTTCTTGCCGCCGGCCCGCCCGATGACCACCCGGGCGAACGCAGCCGGTCCCTCGCTCAGCGGCAGGGGTTCCGGTGCGAGTTTCAAGGTTCCCGCGGCTGCCTGCTCCGCCAGCCGGCCAAGCTGCGCGGCGTTGGGTTCGACGTAGAGGTCCCCACTCGTGATGCCTCGTTCCTCCGGAGGCGCGTCCGAGGTCAGGGAGCACAGTCGGCCGCCGTCCCGCACCAAAGGCAAGGCGGCGTCCGCCGTGCCGGTGGCGATGATGAGGGCGGCGTCGAACCCGCCGCGTACCTTGGCCGACCAGTTGGGGTCGTGGTAGTCGACGATTTCCGTCGCTCCCAGACCGAGCAGTCGCTCTGCTGCGACAGCAGAGGCGGTCGCGGTCACCTCGATGCCCTTGGCCGCGGCGAGCTGGAGGGCCAGGGCTCCGGTGGCCCCGCCTCCGTTGGTGATCAGGAGCCGCTGTCCTCGGCCGAGGTCCAGCTTCTCCAGGGCCTGCACCGCGGTGAGTCCGTTGACCGGCAGTGCCGCCGCGTGCACGGCGTCCAGCCCGGGTGGGCAGGCTGCCGTGTGATCCGCGTTGATCAGAACGCGTTCGGCCCAGAACCCGCTTCCCCCGGGCAGCGGGGCCTCGTGTGCGAGCACTCGGTCGCCTACATCAAACCCGGTGACACCCGCGCCGACGGCCAGCACCGTGCCCGCGCCCTCCACTCCCAGCGCCGCCGGTGGGCGCAACGCCACGTCCCAGCCGGCGCCGTTCAGCAGTTGGTCCCACGGGCCGACCCCGGCCGCCTCGACCGCCACCAGGATCTGACCGGGCCCGGGAGATGGCGGTTCGGGCAATTCCAGCAGGGCGACTTCCTGCCCGGCCCCGGACACTCCGCACGCCTTCACAGCAGATCTTTGTCCTCTCACTCAGCCCGGCCGACCGGGAGGTACGGGTCGGAAACCCAAAGCAGGCACCAGTGTCGACCTCGGGTTCCAGGTCCGCCACTGCGAGGAACCCCGCCGCCCGCGCCACTCCCTCGACCCCGACACCGCCCCGGACCAGCTCCCGACCTGCGTGTCCTGGGACCTGCTGCTCCGGTGTCCGGAGGCGTCGGCCGTGGCCCTCGACGATTCCCCGATCGCGGTCATCTGGCACTTCCAACTCGAAGGCACCGCGAAGAACTGAGCATCGATCCGCACAGGGCCGAGCAGCCGCGCCGGGAACAGCCGGCCCGGCCGGCACGGTTGCATGGACCGAGGGACCGGCACCGCACGGGCGGGGAACACGGAGACCACAAGGATGTCCGCCTCACCAGGATCCGGGCCCCAAGATCGCGGTACGCCCGCCGCACACTAGGACCAAGACGTATTTCTGCAGGAGGACTGCTTCATGACTGACCGGCCCTTGACGCTCATGGCCGTACACGCCCACCCCGACGACGAGGCCACCGGAACCGGAGGAGTCCTTGCGCGGTACGCGGCGGAAGGCATCCGCACGGTTCTCGTGACCTGTACCGACGGCAGTTGCGGTGACGGACCGGGGGGTGTCAAGCCGGGCGATCCCGGGCACGATCCGGCGGCGGTCGCCTCGATGCGCCGTCAAGAGCTCGAGGAGAGCTGTGACGTCCTGAAGGTCAGCGATCTGGAGATGCTGGCCTATGCCGACTCCGGAATGATGGGCTGGCCGAGCAACGACGCCCCCGGATCCTTCTGGCAGACCCCTGTGCAGGAAGGCGCGGCCCGACTCGCGGAACTCATGCGGCACTACCGACCTGATGTGGTCGTCACCTACGACGAGAACGGCTTCTACGGCCACCCCGACCACATCCAGGCCCACCGCATCACGATGGCGGCGCTGGAGATGACCGATCTGGCACCGAAGGTGTACTGGACCACGGTGCCCCGCTCGGGGATGCAGCGGTTCGGCGAGATCATGCGCGAGTTCCAGGAGGACATGCCGGAGCCCGATCCTGCCGAGACCGCCGCGTTGGCCGACATCGGCCTCCCCGACGACGAGATCACCACGTGGGTGGACACCACTGCGTTCAGCGGCCAGAAGTTCGACGCGCTGGCCGCGCACGCCAGTCAGGGCGAGAACATCTTCTTCCTCAAGATGGGCAAGGAGAGGTTCGGCGAGCTGATGGGCATGGAGACCTTCGTACGTGTCCAGGACACGACCGGCGCGGCCGTACCCGAGAACGATCTCTTCGCTGGACTGCGCTGATCCGCCCGTCCCAGGTCGGGCGATCCCGTCCGAGTCGGCGATTCCTGCGTGAAGCCCGGGCGGTCTCTGGGCCGGCGGCCCGCTGTTCAGGCTCGGTGGCCCGTTCGTAGTCCTTCGCCGACCCGGTGGGTCATGGCGCGGTGCTGGGTGGCGGCCTGGGGCACGCCCGCCGTCACGGGGACCGGGCGACGCGTGGCGAGCGCCCGGTCGAGGTCGGCCATCAGATCGTCGGCGTCCTCGAGCCCGATGGACAGCCTGACCAGGCCGGCGGCCGGGCGGGCCTCCGGGGCGACGGGCCGGTGCGTCAGCGATGCCGGGTGCTGGATCAGTGAGTCGACGCCGCCCAGGGACACCGCGTGGGTGAACAGGCTGACCGCCGAGGTGGCGTGCGCGGCCTGTTCGAAGCCACCGCGCAGGTCGATGGAGATCATCGCCCCGGTGCCCTTGAGCTGTCGGCCGAGCAGTCCCTGCGGGTCGCCCTCGATCCCGGGGTAGTGGACGCGGGCGACGCTCGGGTGGGTCGTCAGCCACGCGGCGATGCGCCGGGCGTTCGCCTGCTGGGCGCGTACCCGGACCGGAAGCGTGGCGAGTCCCCGGTGCAGGAGATAGGCGCCCAGCGGGTGCAGCAGACCGCCGGTGACCGCGCGGACCCGGCGCAGCGCGGCTGCCTGCTCCTGGCCGCAGGCGATGACACCGGCGATGACGTCACCGTGCCCGCCCAGGTACTTGGTCGCGCTGTGCAGGACCATCGCGGCACCGAGGTCGACGGGATTCTGCAGGACCGGCGTCGCGAACGTGTTGTCGACGAGAACCGGAACGCCCTGCGCGGCCTCGACGACGGCACGGATGTCGACCAGTTCGAGCGTCGGATTGGCGGGCGTCTCCAGCACGATCATCGCCGTGTCGGGACGGATGGCGGCGGCGACGTCCGGTGCGGAGCAGTAGGTCACCTCGGCGCCGAGGAGGCCCGAGGCCAGCAGATGGTCGGTACCGCCGTAGAGGGGGCGGACGGCGAGGACATGGCGGCGGCCGGTCTCCTTCATGGTCGCCAGGATTGCCGCGGTCATCGCCGCCATGCCCGAGGAGAACGCCACGGCGGCCCGGGCGTGTTCCATCTGGGCCAGCGCCGACTCGAACCGTGCCACGGTCGGGTTCCAGAGCCGCGCATAGACGGCTCCGCCGTCCGCGGTCGGCGTCCCTCCGCCCGCCATGGCCTCGTAGGACAGCCCGCCGGCGTCGATGTCCGGCAGCGGGTTGGTCGACGACAGGTCGATGGGAAGCGCGTGGACGCCGAGCTCTGTCAGGTCCTCACGGCCCGCGTGGACGGCCAGGGAGTCGAGTTGCAGATACGACGAGGTCATGCCCCAGAGAGTGAGGCGATCCACAACACTCTGCAAGAGTCATTGCGGAAGCCGTGGTCGATCACCGATATTGGTGCGGATTCAGCAAGAGGAGGGCTCATGGCGGACCAGCAGCTGAAGAAAACACAACCCGCTGCGGCGGGACTCGACGGCACCGATCTGGCCATCCTCGTCGCACTCGTGGAGGACGGCCGGATGACCAACGCGGCGCTCGCGGCCCGGGTGGGCGTCGCCGAGTCGACCTGCGCATACCGGGTCCGTGCGCTGCGGGAGTCCGGTGTCATCGCCGGCATCAACGCCCGGCTCGACCTCGGCGCACTCGGCCACCCGATCCACGCGATCATCAAGGTCCGCCTGGGCAGCCACAGCCGCGAACATGTCCGCAACCTCTACGACCGGCTGGTCAAGGTGCCGGGAGCCCTGACCGTTTGGCACGTGGGTGGCGACGACGACTTTCTCCTGCATGTCGCCGTGGCCAGCCCGGAAGAGCTGCGAGACCTCATCCTGGAGCACGTGACCGTCCACCCGATGGTGCGGCAGACCGAGACCCAGCTGGTGTTCGAGGTCCGCGAGGGCCGCGGCGTGCTGCCGGGGTGAACCGGGCTGCCGGGAGTCTTGTCCGTGTGAAGTGTTTCCTCATGAGCAAGCGACCGCTTAGTATGCGATGAACCCCGGTCAGACAGAGCAGTCCCTGGAGGCACCGCATGCAGGCATGGCAAGTGCACGAGAACGGCGAGCCGAGCGAGGTGATGCGGCTCGAGGAGGTGGAGCGGCCCACGCCCGGCGAGGGCCAGGTACTGCTGAAGGTGCGAGCCGCGAACATCAACTTCCCGGATGTGCTGATGTGCCGGGGCCACTACCAGGTGCGCCCGCCGCTGCCGTTCACGCCGGGCGTGGAGATCTGCGGCGAGACCGAGGACGGGCGGCGGGTCATCGCCAACCCCGCCCTGCCCCACGGCGGTTTCGCCGAGTACGCCGTCGCGGACGCCGCAGCCCTGCTGCCCGCGCCCGAGTCGCTGGACGACGCCGAGGCCGCCGCCCTGCACATCGGCTACCAGACCGGCTGGTTCGGTCTGCACCGTCGTGCTCACCTGGAAACAGGCGAGACGCTGCTCGTCCACGCTGCCGCAGGAGGGGTCGGCAGCGCGGCCGTGCAGCTCGGCAAGGCGGCCGGGGCCAGGGTCATCGGCGTCGTCGGCGGTGCCGACAAGGTGGCCGCGGCCACGGAGTCGGGATGCGACGTCGTCATCGACCGCAAGAGCGAGGACGTCATCGCTGCCGTCAAGGAGGCCACGGGCGGCCGGGGCGCCGACGTCATCTACGACCCGGTCGGCGGCGAGGCTTACGCCCAGTCGACCAAGGCCGTCGCCTTCGAGGGCCGGATCGTGGTCGTCGGCTTCGCCAGCGGGGTCATCCCCAGCCCGGGGCTCAACCACGCCCTGGTGAAGAACTACTCGATCCTCGGCCTGCACTGGGGCCTGTACGGCACCAAGAACCCGAAGCTGATCGCGCACTGCCACGAGCAGCTCACCGAACTGGCCGCCCGGGGCGCCATCAAGCCCCTGGTCAGCGAGCGGGTACCGCTGGCCGGTGCCGCGGCCGCCGTCCAGCGCGTCGCCGACGGCGTGACCACCGGCCGGGTGGCCGTCCTGCCGTCCCTGGAGAACGGAGCCGCCGCATGACCGACGCAGCCGAACTGCGCAGCCGCACGCAGGAGTTGCTGGCTGCCCACCCGCCCGCGACCACCGACCGCCTGGACTTCCTCAAGGCCCGTTTCGACGCGGGTCTGGCCTGGGTGCACTACCCGGAGGGTCTGGGCGGGCTCGGCGTGCCCCGCTCCCTCCAGGCCGTGGTGGATGCCGAGCTGGAGGCGGCCGGCGCTCCCGACAACGACTCGCGCCGCAACGGCATCGGGCTCGGCATGGCCGCCCCGACGATCCTCAAGTACGGCACCGAGGAGCAGAAGCAGCGCTATCTGCGGCCGCTGTGGATCGGCGAGGAGGTCTGGTGCCAGCTGTTCAGCGAGCCCGGCGCCGGCTCCGACCTGGCCGCGCTCGGTACCCGGGCCGTCCGGGAGGGCGACGACTGGGTGGTCAACGGGCAGAAGGTGTGGACGTCCGGTGCGCACAACGCCCGCTGGGCCATCCTCATCGCCCGCACCGACCCGAACGTGCCCAAGCACGCGGGCATCACGTACTTCATCTGCGACATGACCGACCCCGGTGTCGACGTGCGTCCGCTGCGGCAGATCACCGGTGAGGCCGAGTTCAACGAGGTGTTCCTCACCGACGTCCGCATCCCCGACTCCCGCCGCCTCGGCGAGATCGGCGACGGCTGGCGCGTCGCGCAGACCACCCTGAACAACGAACGCGTCGCGATCGGCGGCATGCGGCTGCCCCGCGAGGGCGGCATGATCGCCCCGGTCGTCAAGACCTGGCGTGAACGCCCCGAACTGCGCACCCACGACCTGCACCAGCGGCTGCTGAAGCTGTGGGTGGAGTCCGAGGTGGCCCGGCTCACCGCCGAGCGGCTGCGCCAGCAGCTCGTCGCCGGGCAGCCCGGCCCCGAGGGCGCCGGCATGAAGCTCGCCTTCGCCCGCCTCAACCAGGAGCTCAGCGGCCTGGAGGTCGAACTCCTCGGCGAGGAGGGCCTGTTGTACGACGACTGGACCATGCGCCGCCCCGAACTGGTGGACTTCACCGGCCGCGAGGCCGGCTACCGCTACCTCCGCTCCAAGGGCAACAGCATCGAGGGCGGGACCAGCGAGGTCCTGCTGAACATCGTCGCCGAACGCGTCCTGGGCCTCCCGTCCGAGCCGCGCACCGACAAGGACGTCGCCTGGAAGGACCTCGCCCGATGAGCGCACAGCCGGATCTTCTCTACTCCGAGGAGGAAGAGGCCCTGCGGTCCGCCGTACGGGACCTCCTCGCCGACCACTGCGACGCACCCGGCGTCATCGCACGCACCGAGTCCGACGCCCCGCACGACCTCGCGGCCTGGAAGGCCCTCGCCGACGGCATGGGCCTGGCGGGTCTGCTGGTGCCCGAGGCGCAGGGCGGCCAGGGCGCCACGCATCGCGAAGTCGCCGTCGTACTGGAGGAGCTGGGACGCGCGGTCGCCCCCGTGCCCTACCTCACGAGCGCCGTCGTCGCCACCGAGGCCCTGCTGGAGTGCGGGGACGAGGAGTTGCTCGGGCAGCTGGCCTCCGGGCGGGCCATCGGCGCGCTCGCGGTGGCGCTGCACCGCGCCCCCGGCACCGCCTTTCCCGCCGTACGACTGGAGAACGGCACCCTGCACGGGGAGCTGACCGGCATCGCGGACGCGGTGGCCGCGGACGTGCTGCTCGTACCGGCCGAGGACGGCGGGCTGTACGCGGTGAACGCGTCCGACGCCACCGTCACCCCGCAGGTCTCCCTCGACCTCACCCGGCCGCTCGCGACCGTCACCCTGAACGGGGCGCGGGCGCGCAGGCTCGGTGACGCCGAACCCGCCGTACGACGGGCCCTGCGGGCCGGAGCCGGGCTGCTCGCGTCCGAGCAGTTCGGGCTCGCCGACTGGGCGTTGACGGAGACCGTGCGCTATCTGAAGGAGCGCAAGCAGTTCAACCGGCCCGTCGGCGGTTTCCAGGCGCTCAAGCACCGTCTCGCCCAGCTGTGGCTGGAGGTCGTCAACCTCCGCGCCGCCGCCCGTAACGCGGCCGACGCGCTCGCCACCGGGGAGGACGTCGAGGTGGCGGTCGCCGTGGCGCAGGCCTACGCGGCGCCGGTCGCGGTGCACGCCGCCGAGGAGGCGCTCCAGCTGCACGCCGGCATCGGCATGACCTGGGAGCACCCGATCCATCTGAACCTCAAGCGGGCCAAGGCCGACTCGATCGCCTACGGCACGGCAGGCGCCCACCGGTCCGCCGTGGCCGAACTCGTCGACCTCCAGGCACCCTGACGCCCCCTGACGGTCACCCGGTGAAGCCCGCCCCACCTGGGGCGGGCTTTTCCATGCCGCCGTGCGGAAGGAGTGAACGGACAACGGCAGTCCGGCCAACTCCTGGCATGTGCAGGTCCATTGGGGCCCTTTCCGCCCGATACTCCCTGTGGTTCAGACCCGCCCCACAGGGAGGCAGAACATGGCCCTCGTCACCCGTCGCAGAGCCCTCACCGCGTTCGGCGCCACGCTCGCGGCAGTGCTCGCCCCGCCCGCCGGCAGCGCGTTCGCCGACGAACACAAGCACCGTGCCCCGTTGTGGCGCGCCCACGCCCACAACGACTACGAGCATCCGCGCCCCCTCTTCGACGCCCTCGACCACCGCTTCGGCAGCGTCGAGGCCGACATCTTCCTCGTCGGCGACCAGCTCCTCGTCGGCCACACCGAGAGCGACCTCGACCCGACGCGGACCCTGGAGTCCCTCTACCTCGACCCGCTGGCCGCCCTCGTCAAGGCCAACCACGGTTCCGTGTACCGCGGATACCGCAGGCCGCTCCAGCTGCTCATCGACATCAAGACCGAGGGCTCCTCGACGTACCTCGAACTCGACCGCCATCTCCAGCGCTACAAGCACCTGTTCACCACCTGCGCCCACGGCCGCGTGCACCCCGGCGCGGTCACCAACGTGATCTCCGGCGACCGTGCCGCCCGTACGCCCATGGAGGCCCAGACCGTACGGCGGGCCTTCTACGACGGCCGGCTCACCGACCTCGGCACCCCGGCGCCCGCCTCCTTCGTACCGCTGATCAGCGACAACTGGCAGCTCAACTTCACCTGGCTCGGCGAGGGCACGTTCCCCGACGCCGAGCGGCAGAAACTGCGCGGCATCATCGGCCAGGCGCATGCGCGCGGGCAGAAGGTGCGCTTCTGGAACACCCCCGACCTGGCCGGTCCCGCCCGGGACGCCCTGTGGACCGAACTGCTCGCCGCCGGCGTCGACTACTTCAACACCGACGACCTCGCCGGGCTGGAAGCATTCCTGGACGCCCACCGGTCGGCGTAGACACCACACGTTCGGCGGACAGGTCAGCCGCCCGGACGAACCCTCCGCTACGCCACACTTGCGGCCGAACGTCGCGAACCGGAAGTGGCGGCGCAGCGGAGGAGGTTGGCAATGGCGATTTCCATCTCAGTGGTGGTACTGCTGCTGGTCCTGGCGGTGATCTTCACCCGCAACGGCGGACTGAAGATCTCCCACGCCCTGGTGTGCACGCTGCTCGGCTTCTACCTGGCCGGCACGCACATCGCGCCCACCATTCACAGCGGCGTGACGGCGACGGCAGGCATCGTCAGCAGCCTCAGGCCCTGAGGTTCACGACGCCGTTCATGACGTCGAGAACACCCCGATGCCGTTCGGGACCGGCCGTTCCGCATCGCCGGACGGATGATTCCGTACGGAGACGGTGGCAGCCCCGGGCACGCGGGCGACCAGGGTGGTCGATCCGCCGCCGTCCAGACTGAAGGCGTCGGTCGAGCCCAACGCCCGCATGGTGTCGGCCACTTCGGCGATCGTCAGGCCCTTGCGGTAGGCGGGTGCACCGTCCAGCGCGAAGAGCAGCAGCCGCTTCCCGCCGCCCGCGATGCCGACGGCCGTGCGCACGGCCCCGGTCGCGTCGTCGAGGTCCGCGAGGGGCTGGCCGCCCTTGAGAACCGGGTAGCCGCCGAGCGCGAAGCTGTACGCCTTCCGGGAGGTGGCGGAGACCAGCCGGTGCGTCACCGTCACCGGCTCGCCCTTGAAGAACTTCCGTAGCCGCTGCGCGCCCGCCTCCCGGCCGACGAGCACCGTGGTCCCCGCGGCGATGGCGCCCTTGCCGGGCGCGTCGGACGTGGAGACGACGCGGCCCTTGCGGACCGTCACCTCGTAGGTGTCCGTGCTGCAGGCGGCCGCCCGGTCGGTGTCCGTGCCGCAGGTGGCACGGACCCGGGAGACGCTGCCCCAGTCGGAGGTGAAGGCGCCGACCGAATCCTCCGGCAGCGCGTACTGGTTGAGGCCGCCCAGCGGCACCCGTCCCGCCGGAGTGCGGACCGACCCGGCCAGCGTCAGACGGTCCAGCCGGGCCCTGCGGTCGACGCCCACGCCGAGCACGTCCCGGGTGGTGGTGCCCGGAGGCAGGGCCGGCCCGAAGCGCTGTCCGTCCGGCACCGACGCCTTGAGCACATGCCCGTTCGCGATCGCCGGCCCGTCGGTCGAACCCGTCACTTCCACACCCGGATGCTGGGTCTCGGAGATGTTGAAGAAGTCGCCGTTGATGCCCGCGACGGCCCCTTGTGCGTCGGCCATCCGGGAGACGGCCGCACGTGCGGCCACGGCTCCCGGATACAGCAGGCCGAGGCGTACGTGCTTGTTGCGCAGGTCGACGGTGAGCAGATGGGCGTGGGTCACGCCCTTGGCGCCCTGGACGTCGAACTGCTTGTAGGTGACTCCCGGCGCGAGCGCGGTGCCGCTCTCCACACCGCTGGCCGGTGCCGCCCCCACCAGGGCCGCACCGGCCAGCGCGCCGAATGCCGTGAGAAACGCCAGTGCCGATCTGACCGACGTCCGGACCGTTGCCTCGGATCTGCCTGCTGCGGAACGCCTTTGACGATGCGTCACAGTTCCCCCTGAGGGATCGTCAACTTTCTCAGGTCTCAGGGGAAGTGCATCAGATCGCGGTGGCCCGCGGCATGGCTATGCGCCGACTACGCGAGAACGGGTGAGAAAACGCACCCCCTCGGGTGCTTCCAGCGAGAAACCGCTGCCACGGCCTGCTACGACGTCCACGATCAGCCGGGTGTGGCTCCAGACCTCGTACTGGCTGCGCGACATCCAGAACGTCACCGGCTCCGGCACCCCGTCGACCTGCAGCTCCGCGAGCAGCACGTCCGAGCCGCCGGTGCGGAACTCGCCCTCCGGGTAGCACATGGGCGCGCTGCCGTCGCAGCAGCCGCCGGACTGGTGGAACATCAGCGGGCCGTGCGTGGCGCGCAGCCGACGCAGCAGGTCGGCGGCGGCGGGGGTGAGTTCGACGCGCGGGGTCTCCTCATACATGGGTTCAGGGCAGCACGGCGGAGGTTGCGAGAGGGTTGCAACGCCCCTCGGCCTCACGCGCGGCGTCGAGCCGCCACGAACACACTGAGCCGGTAGGTGGTCGGCTGCCTCAGCCGTCCGCAGAGCGTGTCTACGCGAGCCGTCGACCAGTCGATCCGCGGGTCTGTGGCCCGCAGCTGCCGCAGATGCGTCCGCCATTCGGCCTCGTCCTGAGTCTCGAAGACGACCTTCCAGTGGCCGGCCTCGGGAGCGAGACGTTCGGCGGCATGCCGCCGCTCTTCGCGTTGCCGGTGTTTTCGCTTTCGCTGCGCTGGCACCGGACCAGCATCGTGGGCGCACCTCACCGCAGCAAGGCGATTACGGCTGCCCGGGCGCCGCATAGCAACGCAGCGACACCACCTGCTCCGGTGCCCAGCGCTGCTCGACGACATCGAGCAACTCCCAGCCCAGGCGCTCGTACAGGGCCGTCGCCGCGGTATCGGAGTCGACGACGTCGAGCACGGGGTGCAGTCCCAGCGCCCGGGCCTCCTCGACGGCCCGTGCCATCAGCGCGGCGCCCAGCCCGTGCCCGCGTGCGGCCGGTGACACGAACAACCGGCCGACCACAGTGGTGACGTCGACGCCGGCTCCCGCGCGGGCAGCCCACACCCCGGGCGCGGCGTCCCCCTCGGCGGCCCGGGACAGGCCGAGATGGCCGACCACACGGCCGTCGAGTTCGGCCACCCACGCCGTCAGCAGAGAACGCGGGGTCAGCCAATCGGCCGGGCGGTCGGGCCAGTTGACCGGATAGCCGCTGTGTCGGTGCACGGCGGCGAGAACCTCGACGCAGGCGGCGAGGTCATGGTCGGTCCGCGGCCGGACGAGACCGGAGGGGCTTTTCTGCGGAAGGTACGGCTCGTTGGTCCTCATGATCAGCCAGTATCAGGTGTGGGCATGGGCAGGCTGCGGCGTCAGCCGCTGGTGCCCCTTGCGGTCGTAGTACCGCGTCATCGCGAAGCCGAAGAGCAGGCCCAGGGCCGCCCCGATCGCGATCATGATCCAGGAGCGGGTCAGGCCGGCGTCCCCGCGGGCCTCGAAGTAGAGGATGGCGCGGACACCGTCGCTGAGCTGGCGCATGGGCTCGAAGTGGGACAGGAAGCGGTAGAAGCCGGGGATGGCCTGGAGGGGGACGGTGGCGCCCGAGGAGGGCAGGCCCAGGACGATGAACACGAACATGGACACCAGTTGGCCGATGCCGCCGAAGGCCGCGTTGATGGCCTGCACGCCCAGGCCGACGGCGAGGGAGGCACAGTAGGAGTAGATCCACAGCAGCGGGATGTGGCTGGCGTCCATACCCAGGAGGCTGATGGTGGCGAGCATGACCAGGGAGACGCTGATGACGGTGATTCCGGCGGTCATGGCCATCTTCAGCAGCAGGGTCTGGGTGCGGTTGATCGGGACGGTGGGACGCCGGGTGTGCCAGGGGCCGATCTCGTTGTCGGCGTAGCCGAGGGCGGTGTCGACGGCGTTGCTGATGACGTTGCCGCCGAGGAAGCCGGCCAGGACGAGCAGCAGCGTGTAGTAGAAGGCGCTGAGCCCGAGGCCGCTGTGGCTGCCGATCGGGTGGCCGACCTGGGTGACGACGTTCACCGGGTCGGCCAGCAGCAGCTTGGTCGTGGAGTTCGCCCGGGTGTCCACGGCCGCCGTCAGTTGCCTGCCGATGGTCTGCGAGGCCTGGTGCGCCGCGGCCTGGGTGATCTGACTGGCGAGCGACGAACCCAGGCTGCCCTTGCCGGGGTTGGTGAGCACCGTCATCGTCGGCCGGGCGGTGGCGCCGGGCGTGGTCAGTGCGGTGATGGACGTGGTGAAGTCGGAGGGGATGACCAGGGCGCCGTAGACCTTCCCGGAGTCGAGGTCGTCCTGGGCCTGGGCGAGGCTGCGCGTGCGCCACTGGGCCTTGTTGTTCGACTTGTCGGCGGTGATGGCCGCGGCGATCTGCGTGCCCGCGTTCTGCTTCTGCCCGGCCGGTGGTTTGCCGGTGTCGGCGTTGACCAGGGCGATGGGCAGGTGGTGCAGATCGCGCTGCGGGTTGACGATGCCGCCCATGTAGAGCAGGGCCAGCAGGAAGGCGAGCAGTCCGGTCAGGACGGTGGGCATGAGCCACAGCTTGGGGCGGCCCAGCAGTGTGACGGCACGGGCCTGGGGGCTGGCGTCGGCCATGGTTCTCCGTAGGTCGGGTGTCGGAGCGTCCTAGCGGGGCGGGCAGCGCCCCGAGGGGCAGCAAGCAGAGCCTACGGAGGAGCGGGCGCGGAGGGAGCCAGGCCGCGCGCGACAGGCCGGAACTGGACAGCGGTGTGAGGGCTCTCAGGCAACCCACGGCCCAACTGGAACCTCATACCTGTTGACCCATCAGTCGGACGACCCGCGAGGAGTGTCTGTTGGAAGGCATCGAGTCCTCCGCCGCACCCACCGGCCCGGCCGGGGACGCAGGCGCCCCACGGCATGCGGTGTCCCGCCGCCGGTTCATGGTGTACTCCCTGTCCGCGGCCACGCTCACCATCGCCGCCCCGCTCGCATGCGACACCTCCCCGGCCCAGGGCTCCGAGCCCGCCCGCGCACCCTCCGACGTCCTGGTGACCGGCGCCGACGACGAGATGCTCGTCCTGGAGGTCACCCCCGCCAACAAGATCGTCGTACGGCTGCCGAGGGTCGAGGTCGGCCAGGGCATCACGACCGCCGTCGCCATGATGATCGCCGAGGAGCTGGACGCCCGCCTCGTCGACGTCGACATCCCCCTGGCAGACGCCCGGACCAAGGGCAACCAGTACACCGGCGGGTCGAACTCGGTCGTCTCCCTGTACGGACCGGCCCGCCAACTGGCCGCCACCGCACGGGCCAGACTGGTGACCGCCGCCGCCAGACGCTGGCATCTGCCGGCCTGGAGCCTGCGCACCGGGAACACGACGGTGATCGCACCGGACGGCCGTACCGCCACCTTCGGCTCGCTGAGCGCGAGCGCCGCCCGGATCCGCCGTACGTCCGTGTCCGCCAAGCCCAAACCGGCCTCCCGGCACAAGCTGATCGGCCGGCCCACGACCCGTATCGACGCCCGGGACATCGTCACCGGCAAGGCGAAGTACACCGGGGACCTGTCCGTGGCCGGGGCGAAGCCGACCGTGGTGGCCCGGCCGCCGACGCTCGGCGGAAAGCTCGTCTCCGTCGACGACCGTGCCGCCCGCGCCCTGCCCGGTGTGCACGCCGTCGTCAAGGTCCCCGGCGGGGTCGCCGTGGTGGCCGAGTCCTTCCACCACGCCTTCCAGGCCCGCGACGCCCTGAAGACCAAGTGGGCGCCGGGCCCGCTGGCCTCACTCTCCGACGCGCAGATCCGCTCCCGGCTCAAGGCCGCGGTCCCGCACCTGGGCTCCCCGCCGCGCGGATCGACGCAGGTCGAGGCCGAGTTCGAGTTCGCCTTCGTCAGCCACGCCCCGATGGAGGTGCTGACCGCGATCGCGGACGTACGCGCCCACAAGGCCGAGATCTGGTTCTCCTCCCAGACGCCCACGGACGCCCGGGACAGCATCGCCTCGGCGACCGGACTGCCGGCGTCTGCGGTCACCGTGCATGTGCTGCGCGGCGGCGGCTCCTTCGGACGGCGGCTGAACTTCGACGCGGCCATCGAGGCGGCCCTGATCTCGAAGGCGGCCCACCGGCCGGTCAAGCTGATGTGGAGTCGGGGCGACGACATCCGCCACGGCCGGATGCGCCCCGCCAGCCACCACCGCTTCCGCGTCAGCCACTCCGGCGGCAGAGTGGTCGCCTTCGCCCATGCGATGGCCGAGGTGGGCGAGTCGTCCGGCAAGAAGGGAACAGCGAACCAGGCGGCCTTCGTACGGCCTGGGCGCGCGCAGGCGGCCGGTCCGCTGCCCAAGCGCTCCGCTGGGAATGCGGTGTCACAGCTTGCGAGTGCGTCGTTGCAGGTCGCTCCCCCACTCTCGACTTCGCTCGAGCGGGGGGACCCCCATCGCGACGCAGCCGCAGATCGCTACAGCTCCGCGCCCCTTGAGGGCGCCGCCGGTCTGCCCAGCGACTCCGGGCTGTACAACTTCGGTCGCCTCTCCGGGGACTCCGGCGGCATCGGACTCGCGATGCCGCTCGGCGCCTGGCGGTCGGTGGACTCCGGGATGGTGCGCACCGCCGAGGAGATCGTCGTGGACGAGGTGGCCAGGAGCCTTAGCAAGGATCCCGTCGCCTTCCGCCGTACGGCGCTGCGGAGCAAGGCCGTCAAAGCGGTGCTCGACAAGGTGGCCGCCGCCGGGAGCTGGGGGCGGGCCATGCCGGACGGACATGCGCAGGGCGTGGCCGTCCACGAGGAGTACGGCTCCTGCGTCGCCTGTCTGGCCGAGATCGACGCCACCGATCCGAAGCACCCCCGGGTGACCAAGGTGGTCATGGCGGCCGACGTCGGCACCGCCGTCAACCCGCGGGGCCTTCAGGCCCAGCTCATGGGCACCGCCGTGGACGGGATCTCCACCGTGCTGCAGGCCGGCCTGCACATCGACCGCGGCGCCGTGCGCGAGGGCAGCTTCGCCGACTTCCGGTGGGCCCGCCAGCGGCACGCCCCGCTGCACTTCGAGGCGCACATCATGCCGTCCAAGGGGGAGCCCGGCGGCGCCGGCGAACTCGGTGTCCCGGCCGCCTCCGGAGCCGTCGCCAACGCCTACGCCCGGGCCACCGGCACCAAGCCCCGCCGCTTCCCGCTCAACTTCTGACCGTTGCCGGATCAGCCTTCGAGAAGGTACCGATGCCCTCCTACTCCTTCACCCTCAACGGCGAGAAGGTCACCGTCGAGGCCCCCGCCGACATGCCGCTGCTGTGGGTGCTGCGCGACCTGCTGCACGTCACCGGCCCCAAATACGGCTGCGGGGTCGGCGTCTGCCGCGCCTGCACCAGCCATCTCGACGGGGAGGAGATCCAGCCCTGTGTCGTCAAGGTCAAGGACTGCGTGGACCGCAAGGTCACCACCATCGAGGGTCTGGCCGACGGCGACACCCTGCACCCCGTGCAACAGGCCTGGATCGACTGCGACGTCTCGCAGTGCGGCTTCTGCCAGCCCGGTCAGATCATGGCCGCCGCGGCCCTGCTGAAGAGGACCCCCGAGCCGACCGACGCCGACATCGACGCCATCGAGAACGTCTGCCGCTGCGGCACCTACGCCCGTATCCGCGAGGCCGTCAAAAAGGCGGCAGCCGACCGGGGGAGTGCCTGAAGCTTCCTGACAGGTTCCCAGGTCTGCACGACGACACGCGGTGCGAGTGGCCCGGCTCACATGGCCAGAAGGGCATGTCACCGACACCATGGGGGACGTCATCCGCAGGCTGAAGGGAGCGGCGATGTTCCGCAAGGTGCTGGTAGCCAACCGTGGTGAGATCGCGATCAGGGCGTTCCGCGCAGGCTACGAGCTGGGCGCAAGGACCGTCGCCGTCTTCCCGCACGAGGACCGAAATTCGCTGCACCGGCTCAAGGCCGACGAAGCGTACGAGATCGGCCAGCCGGGTCACCCGGTCCGCGCGTACCTGTCCGTCGAGGAAATCGTGCGTGCGGCGCGGCAGGCGGGCGCCGACGCCGTCTACCCCGGCTACGGCTTCCTGTCCGAGAACCCCGAGCTGGCGAAGGCCTGCGAGGAGGCGGGCATCACCTTCGTCGGGCCGAGCGCGCAGACCCTCGAGCTGACCGGCAACAAGGCCCGCGCGGTGGCCGCCGCCCGCGCGGCCGGTGTCCCGGTGCTCGGCTCCTCCGCACCCTCGAACGACATCGACGAACTCGTCCGCGCGGCCGACGAGATCGGCTTCCCGGTGTTCGTGAAGGCGGTCGCGGGCGGCGGCGGGCGCGGTATGCGCCGCGTCGAGGACCCGGCCCAGCTGCGCGAGTCCATCGAGGCGGCGTCCCGCGAGGCGGCCTCCGCGTTCGGCGACTCCACCGTCTTCCTGGAGAAGGCCGTCGTCGACCCCCGCCACATCGAGGTGCAGATCCTCGCCGACGGCGAGGGCAACGTCATCCACCTCTTCGAGCGCGACTGTTCCGTCCAGCGCCGCCACCAGAAGGTCATCGAACTCGCCCCCGCACCCAACCTCGACCCGGACCTGCGCGACCGTATCTGCGCCGACGCGGTCCGCTTCGCCCGCGAGATCGGCTACCGCAACGCGGGCACCGTCGAGTTCCTGCTGGACCGCGACGACAACCACGTCTTCATCGAGATGAACCCGCGCATCCAGGTCGAGCACACGGTCACCGAGGAGGTCACCGACGTCGACCTCGTCCAGTCCCAGCTGCGCATCGCCTCCGGCGAGACCCTCGCCGACCTCGGCCTGTCCCAGGAGACGGTGAAGCTGCACGGCGCGGCCCTGCAGTGCCGTATCACCACCGAGGACCCGGCCAACGGCTTCCGCCCGGACACCGGCCGCATCAGCGCCTACCGCTCGCCCGGCGGCTCCGGCATCCGCCTCGACGGCGGAACCACCCACGCCGGTACGGAGATCAGCGCCCACTTCGACTCGATGCTGGTCAAGCTCACCTGCCGCGGCCGGGACTTCAGGGCCGCGATCGGCCGGGCCCGGCGCGCCGTGGCCGAGTTCCGCATCCGCGGTGTGGCCACCAACATTCCCTTCCTGCAGGCGGTCCTCGACGACCCGGACTTCCAGGCCGGGCGGGTGACGACGTCGTTCATCGAGCAGCGCCCGCACCTGCTCACCTCCCGCTCCTCCGCCGACCGCGGCACCAAGCTGCTCACCTACCTCGCCGACGTGACGGTGAACAAGCCGAACGGCGAGCGTCCCGAGCTGATCGAACCCGTCAGCAAGCTCCCGGCGCTGCCCGCCGGGGAGCCGCCCGCCGGCTCGCGTCAGCGGCTGGTCGAGCTCGGCCCGGAGGGATTCGCCCGCGCGCTGCGCGAGTCGCCGACCATCGGCGTCACCGACACCACCTTCCGCGACGCCCACCAGTCCCTGCTCGCCACCCGCGTCCGCACCAAGGACCTCCTCGCGGTCGCCCCGGTGGTCGCACGGACCCTGCCGGAACTGCTGTCCCTGGAGTGCTGGGGCGGAGCGACGTACGACGTCGCGCTGCGCTTCCTCGCCGAGGACCCGTGGGAGCGCCTCGCCGCCCTCCGGGAGGCCGTCCCCAACATCTGCCTGCAGATGCTGCTGCGCGGCCGCAACACCGTCGGCTACACCCCGTACCCGACCGAAGTGACCGACGCCTTCGTCCAGGAGGCCGCCGCCACCGGCATCGACATCTTCCGCATCTTCGACGCCCTCAACGACGTAGGCCAGATGCGCCCCGCCATCGACGCCGTACGCGAGACGGGCACGGCGATCGCCGAGGTGGCCCTCTGCTACACCTCGGACCTGTCCGACCCGAACGAGCGCCTGTACACCCTCGACTACTACCTCCGCCTGGCCGAGCAGATCGTCGAGGCGGGCGCGCACGTCCTGGCCGTCAAGGACATGGCGGGCCTGCTGCGCGCCCCGGCCGCCGCAAAGCTCGTCTCCGCGCTGCGCCGCGAATTCGACCTCCCGGTCCATCTGCACACCCACGACACGGCGGGCGGCCAGCTCGGCACCTACCTCGCGGCCATCCAGGCGGGCGCGGACGCGGTGGACGGCGCGGTGGCGTCGATGGCGGGCACGACGTCGCAGCCCTCCCTGTCGGCGATCGTCGCCGCCACGGACCACTCGAACCGCCCGACCGGCCTCGACCTCCAGGCGGTCGGCGACCTGGAGCCGTACTGGGAGAGCGTCCGCAGGGTCTACGCCCCCTTCGAGGCGGGCCTCGCCTCCCCGACGGGCCGCGTCTACCACCACGAGATCCCCGGCGGCCAGCTCTCCAACCTGCGCACCCAGGCCGTGGCGCTCGGCCTCGGCGACCGCTTCGAGGAGATCGAGGACCTCTACGCCTCCGCCGACCGGATGCTGGGCCGCCTGGTCAAGGTCACCCCGTCCTCCAAGGTGGTCGGCGACCTCGCCCTGCACCTGGTGGGCGCCGGGGTGGACCCGGCCGACTTCGAGGCGACCCCGAACCGGTACGACATCCCCGACTCCGTCATCGGCTTCCTGCGCGGCGAGCTGGGCACCCCGCCCGGCGGCTGGCCGGAGCCCTTCCGCACCAAGGCACTCGAGGGCCGCGCCGAACCCAGGCCCGTCCAGGAGCTCAGCACGGAGGACCGCGAGGGCCTGGCGAAGGACCCCCGCACCACCCTCAACCGTCTTCTCTTCCCCGGCCCGACCCGCGACTACGAGACCCACCGTCAGGCCTACGGCGACACCAGCGTGCTGGACAGCAAGGACTTCTTCTACGGGCTGCGCCCGGGCAAGGAGTACTCCGTCGACCTCGAACCCGGCGTCCGGCTGCTGATCGAGCTGGAGGCGGTCGGCGAGGCCGACGAGCGCGGCATGCGCACCGTGATGTCCACCCTGAACGGCCAGCTCCGTCCGATCCAGGTGCGTGACAAGGCGGCCGCCTCCGACGTCCCGGCGACCGAGAAGGCCGACCGCACCAACCCGGGCCACGTCGCTGCCCCGTTCGCCGGCGTGGTCACCCTCGCGGTCGCCGAGGGCGACGAGGTGGACGCCGGTGCGACCGTGGCCACCATCGAGGCGATGAAGATGGAGGCCGCGATCACCGCCCCCAAGGCGGGCACCGTCGGCCGGCTGGCCATCAACAAGATCCAGCAGGTGGAGGGCGGCGACCTGCTCGTCGAGATCGGCTGAGCCGGGTCACTCCGTGGCGCAGGGTGGGGTCAATGCCGTCGGCGTCGGCCCCACCCTGCTGCGTGATCGTGTCATTTGCCGGCGACGGCTGTGCTCACGCTGGACTGCGGATCGGGAGTGCACGCTGCTTCCTGGGCGGCCATGACCTCATCGCCGTACTCGAAGGCCCATGCGCCGACGGCATCGATGGGCGGACCCGAGTTCCCGATGTGTCTCGTTCGACAATGGGCCGGCGCCGCCGGGAAAATCGATTGTGAATCGCAGTCGCATATTGAGCGGGTCATCTGCTCGCCTCGATGCGGGCTTGTTGGATGGCTCTTCATGGGACTCCCGCATCCGTAGGGTTGTCGTCGAGTTATTTACTTTGGCGAATTTCGGGCGCCTATTTCCGCCTCTGACCCGTCCGGCGGGGCGGGTAAGATCTGTGGGATGCCGAGAGTCAAGGTCAGCGTCGTCGTGCCCGTGTACAACACCGGGAAGTACGTCGACGAGTGTGCGCCGTCGCTGCTGGGGCAGTCGCTGCCCGCCGACGAGTACGAGGTCATCTACGTCGACGACGGTTCGACGGACGACACCCTGGCCCGGCTGGAGAAGATCGCGGCGAAGCACCCGAACGTGCAGGTGCACACCCGCCCCAACTCGGGCTGGCCGGGCGCACCGCGCAACCTGGGCATGAGTCACGCCCGGGGCGAGTACATCCAGTTCGTCGACCACGACGACACCCTCGGCCCCGAGGCGCTGGAGCGGCTGTACGAGTTCGCCAGGCGCAACGACGCCGACGTGGTGCTCGGCAAGATGTCCAGCACCATGGTCCGGCCCCGGCGGCTGTTCCGGCACACGGTGGACGCCTGCACCATCGAGAACGACGAGCTCATGCAGAGCATGTCGCCGCACAAGATGTTCCGGCGCGCCTTCGTCGAGGAGCACGGCCTGCGCTTCCCCGAGGGCCCCTGGATCCTGGAGGACCTGCTCTTCGTCAGCGCCGCCTACCTCAAGGCGGAGCGGATCTCGATCCTCGCCGACTACCCCTGCTACTACTGGATGAAGCGGGACGACGGCGGCAACAACACCCAGCACCGGTTCAGCTCCCGGCACGGCTTCTGGCGCAACTGCCGCACCATCGTCCGCCAGATCAAGGACGGCACCGAGGCCTCCGACGACATCGACGCTCTGCAGAACCGCCTCCTGCACCGCCTCTACCACGTCGAGATCCTCTCCCGCACCCGCGAGCCCGAGATCCTCCGCGAGGACCCGGGCGAGCAGAAGCAGCGCTTCGAGGCCGCGCGCGAACTGGCGCTGACGGAGTTCCCGGCGGCCGTCCGCGAAGGCCTGCCCGCCGTGTCCCGGCTACGCGCCGAACTCCTCGAACGTGGCGACTTCGACGGCGCGCTGGTTCTCGCCGAGCGCGTCCGCGAGGTGACGGCCCGCAGCGAGGTCGGCGGAGTGCGCTGGGAGGACGGCCGGCTGGTGGCCGACGTCACCCTCGACCTGCTGCGCGGGGACGGCGAACCGCTGGCCCTCGTCGAGCGGGACGGCAAGCGCCTGCTGGACCCCGAGCTGCTGACCGGCGTGCCCGGTGTGGAGGACGGCTGGGAGGTCCGCGACCCGTTCCGGCTGGCGTACGCGGAAGTGGTGGTCAAGGACCGGGACCGTGAGGACTGGTGGTACCCCGAGGGCGACCTGGAGGTGCGCCTGGAGCCGCTCGGCGAGGGCCGCTCCCGGCTGGTTGCCTCCGGGCGGCTGATCCTGGATCCCGAGCGGCTGGCCGGCGGCCGTCCGCTGGAGCGCGGGGTGCACGACGTGTGGGCGTACGTCCAACTCCTCGGCGTGGACCGAATGGTCCGCGTCACCGGCCACGGCACCCCGGGCACCCCGGCCACGGACCCGGCGTTGACCGGCGGTCGCCTCGCGCTCCCGTACTGGACGGCCGGCCGCCAGCTCGCCCTCGACGTGGACCAGCGCCAGCGCAAACTCGGCCCCGACACGGCCGGTACCGCCGCGGCGAACACCGCACGCGGTGGACGTTCGCTCCCGCTGCCGTACATGGCGGCGGGGGCAGGCGGAGCACCGGCGCGCATCAAGGTCACGGTCTCTGCCCTGACACTGGACGCCGAACTGATCCCCGCCCCCGACGGCACAACGGTCCAACTGCACCTCCCGCCCCGTCTCAAACTCCCGGACGGCCGCCACCCGGTCACCTTCCCGAAGACGGACACCCCGGTCGCCCACGCCGTCGTCCGCGACGGCGCCCTGCTCCGCCTGGAGGGCCCGGCGTACGAGCCCGGCACCGGGCGCCGACTCCTCGACTCGGTCGCGGACAACGGGCAAGTACGGCGGATACGGCGGCGGTTGGGCCGCTAGACGCTCCCCGGCGCTGACCACGACCACGCCGGGCGGACGGACGAAGGGTGACACTGCGATCGGACGCCCGGCGAGGGCTCATGTCCATGCCGTTACGGGTCTCACCGGGCGCCCGGTTGGACGAGTCTGAAGAAGATCCGCGCCCCGGCCCGTTGGGCGGACTGGCGCAGGCGGAGGGCGGGGGACTGGGCCGCACCCGGGACCCGGGCGCCGCCCAGGCGGGGGAACAGGGCTTCGGCGTTGGTGCGGCTGACGGCCCTCAACGTGCCGGGATCGACGCCGGTGTCCAGGCCGCTGGCGAAGTACTGGCATGCCGCGGTGGGGGCGAAGGGCCAGTCGCTGCCGAAGAGGACGTGTCCGGGGCGGGCGAAGGCGAGCAGGGTGGGCAGGGCGGCGGGGCCGGAGGACAGCGCGGTGTCGAAGTAGAAGCTGCGCAGGTCGTCCAGGGTGTCCAGCGGGCTGCGTCCCGTGTCGCTGCGATCGCGACGGCCATCCGGTGCGAGGCGTACGGCACGAAGCCGCCCGCGTGGCTGAGGATGAGCTGGATCGACACCATCGGCATGCACCACGACCCGGTCTCCCGCGCCCTGATGTGCTTCCGCCTCGACGAGCAGGAGTGCCGCTTCCTGATCCAGCGCGGCCCGGCCGAGGACGTCGTGGCCACCGAGCCGGCCCAGCTGCGCGGTTACTGCACCACCGCCTTCGACGCCCGCCACACCGACTGCATCGACGAGAGCATCAGCGGAGTCGAGCTCAAGATCCGCTTCCTGCGGGTGAACGAACGCCATCACTCCCTCGCGATCGCCGCCGTCCGCGGCCTGCCGATCGACCCGGTCCGCACCCGCATCCAGCACCTCAACATCCAGACGGCCACTCTCGACGACGTCGCCCAGAGCTGCCGGCGCGTGTGCGAACTCGGCTTCGACATGGCCCAGTCGGTGGGACAGCACACCAACGACAAGGAGCTGTCCTACTACGCCCGCACCCCCTCGGGCTTCGAGCGGGAGGTCGGCTGGAACCCCGTCGTCATCGACGAGACCACCCGGCAGCCCACCACCCACCACGGCATCAGCATCTGGGGCCACACCCCCGTCGGCCGGACCGTCGTCGACAAACTCGACCAGTTCCGCCTCGGCGCCCGCTCCCTCACCCGGCCCGAGGACACGGTCCCGGCTCTCAGCGGCGCCGGCATCCCGGACGACTGACCCCGCGCGGTCGAGCCGGACTACCCGAGCCAGGCCTTGACCTTGTCGGGGTTCGCCTCGATCCACTTCTTCGCCGCCGCCGTCGGCGTCATCTTGTCCACGGCGATGTACTTGGCCACGGTGTTCTGGTCGGCGTTGGTCCACTTGAAGTTCTTCACCAGGTCATAGGCCGGGCTGCCGGACTTGGCGAACCTCGTGCTGACGATCTTGTCGAGGTCGAACACGGGGTAGTCGCAGGCGACCTTCGCCGGATCGGCGTCACAACCCGCCGTGTGCTCGGGCAGCTTGACGTGGACCAGCGGCACCTCCGAGAAGAACCACTGCGGCTCGTAGAAGTAGCCGATCACCCACTGCTTGTTCTTCTCGGCGGTGCGGAAGGCCTGGATGAGCGCGGTCTCGCTGCCCGCGTACACCACCTTGAAGTTCAGCTTCAGGTTCGTCACCAGCGCCGCGTCGTTGGTCTGGTACGAGGCGTCGCCGTCCAGCAGCTGGCCCTTGCCGCCCGACTCGGAGGTCTTGAAGTGGGCCGCGTACTTGTTGAGGTTCTTCCAGTCGACGATGTCCGGGTGCGCCCTGGCCAGCCATGGCGGGATGTACCAGCCGATGATGCCCTTGTTGCCGGTCGGGCCGAGGTCGACGGCGGTCTTCTGCTGGGTGATGTACTTCTTCTCCAGGTCCGGGTGACCCCAGTTCTCCAGGATGGCGTCGACCTCACCCGTCTCGAACCCCTGCCAGCCGATCTCCGCCTTGAGGTCCTTCTTCTCGACCTTGCAGCCCAGATTGTGCTCGGCCACATAGCCGACGACAGCCGCATCGGCCTCGTAGCCCACCCAGGGGTTGACCGCGAGGTTGAAGGTGCCGCACCTGCCCGAGCTGCTGCCCGCGCCGGCCGCGCTGTCACCGACCTTCGCGCCGCCGCAAGCAGTGAGGGTGAGGCCGAGTACTGCCATGCCCGCCGGGCCGGCGCGCCAGTGTCCTGTTCTCTTTGCCATGGTCCTGCTCCTTGTACGGCTTGTACGGCGATGCGCCGCGCCGTTGTCCGAGGGATGAAGTCGACGAGTGGTCAGGCCATGTCCAGAGCGCACCGGAAGCCCACGTTGCCGGTCGCCGAGTCCGGGGGAAGGCCCTGCCGCGCGGCGACGCGGTAGCGGCGGCAGTAGGAGGCGTGGCACAGATAGGAGCCGCCCTTGGTCACCCGCAGCTGTCCGTCGCGGGAGGGGGAGAACGGGTCCTCGCACCACTCCCATACGTTGCCCGTGGCGTTGTACAGGCCGAAGCCGTTGGGTTCGAAGGCGTTGACCGGGCAGCTGCCGTACCAGCCGTCGGCTGTCGGATGCCGCTCGGGAAAGGCGCCGTGCCAGACGTTCATCCGGGGGCGACCGCCCGGTTCGAGCTCGTCGCCCCAGGGGAACACCTTGCCGTGCAGGCCGCCCCGGGCGGCGCGCTCCCACTCCGCCTCGGTGGGCAGGCGCTTGCCGGCCCAGGTGCAGTAGGCGCGGGCGTCGTCCCAGTCGACGTGCACGACCGGATGATCCGCCCGGTCCTCCCAGGTGGAGTGCGGCCCGTCGGGATGCCGCCAGTCGGCACCCTCGACCTGCCGCCACCAGGGCGCGCCCACCACTGCCCGGGTCGGCGGGAAGACGTCGGGCAGCAGACCTGCGAACACGAAGGACCAGCCGATCCGCTCCGCGCCGGAGTGGTACCCGGTGTCGGCGGCGAAGCGCGCGAACTGCGCGTTCGACACCGTGCAGGCGTCCATCCGGAAGGCGTCGACGTGCACCGTGCGCACCGGGCCCTCGCCGTCGGCGGGGTAGGCGAGCGCGTCCTCGCTGCCCATGAGGAACTCGCCGGCGGGAACGGCCACCATGCCCTCGGTGCTCGCCAGGTGCAGGGCGGCCGGCCGGGGCGAGGGCCGGTCCGCCGCGCGGCCGCCGGACGGCGTACAGCAGCTCACTGGGCCCCCATGACCCGGCGGTGCAGCCCGCCGTCGTAGTCGGACGACTCGGCGGTGGCGCCGTCCAGGTCGATGCGGACGGTGTGGATGGTCCCGGTGAATTCGTTGTCCAGGGCGGGGTAGTCGTCTGTCACCGGTGTGCTGAGATCCACCCCGACATCCAGGGTCTCGTCGAAGGAGAAGTAGTACGGGATGGTGCGCTCGACCCGCCCGGTCGCCTGCTTCGCGCCGTCGACCATGAGGACGGCGGTGCCGCCCTTGCCGAGTCCTCCGCCGTCGTAGTCGAACTCGAGCCGGACCTCGTGCCGCCCCGGCGCCAGGGGCTCGGCGGCGCGCACGGTGTACACGCTCATCCCGAAGTAGTTGTAGGCGTACGCCGGCTTTCCGTCCGTGACGTACAGGGTCCAGCCACCGAACCGGCCGCCCTGTGCGACGAGCACGCCCTCGGCCGTCGTGTCGTCCGGTATGCCGACGTCCGCGGTGATGCTGTGCGAGCGGTTCTTGATGTTGGGGGTGGTCTCCTCGGTGAACCGGCGCATTCCGGCGCGGTAGGTGACGGACGTCCGGTGGCCGAGCAGATCGATGCGGCCGGCCACGGCGGGGTTCTCCCGCTCGGTGACCCGGTCGTCCAGCGGGAAGACCTGGTACTTCGCCGCTTCGATCAGGAACAGGTCCTGGAGCCGGCGCAGCTTGTCGGGGTGTTCGGCGGCGAGGTCGTGTGCCTGGCTCCAGTCGTGGTCGAGGTCGTAGAGCTCCCAGACGTCGTCGGCGAACCGCTTGCCCCCGTCCGGCACCATCTCCCAGGGGATGCCGTGCCGGGTGACCGCCATCCAGCCCTCGTGGTAGATGCCCCGGTTGCCGCACATCTCGAAGTACTGCGTACGGCGATGCTCCGGCGCCCGGGGATCGGCGAGCGTACGCCACATGCTCGTGCCCTCCATGGGCTGCTGTGGCACCCCGTCGACGCTGAAGGGCGCCGGAATCCCCGCGCAGTCCAGGATCGTCGGCAGCACGTCGATGACGTGCGAGAACTGGTGGCGCAGCCCGCCGCGTTCGGGGACCCCGCCGGGCCAGTGCAGGATCATGCCGTCGCGGGTGCCGCCGAAGTGCGAGGCGACCTGCTTGGTCCACTGGTAGGGGGTGTTGAGGGCCAGGGCCCAGCCCGCCGGGGCGATCGGATAGCTGCGGGGGCCGCCGATCTCGTCGAGGTGTTCGATCATCTCGTCCGGGTCGTCCACCACGCCGTGCCCGAGCCGGTGCTCGACGATGGTTCCCTCGATGCCGCCTTCGCCCGAGGCGCCGTTGTCCCCGAGGATGTAGAGGACAAGGGTGTTGTCCAGCTCGCCGAGTTCCTCCAGCGCGTCGATGAACCTGCCGACCTGTACGTCGGCGTGTTCGGTGAAGGCGGCGAACGTCTCCATGAACCGTGCCGCCAACCGGCGCTGGTTGGCGGTGAGTTCGTCCCAGTGGGGAACGCCCTCGGCCCAGGGGGCGAGCTCCGCGTCCTCCGGTACGACGCCGAGTTCCTTCTGCCGCCGCAGGGTCACTTCGCGCTGGTGGTCCCAACCGTGGTCGAAGTGCCCGCGGTATTTCTCCTGCCATTCCCGGCCGACGTGCAACGGAGCATGTGCGGCGCCGAGCGCGAGGTAGGTGAAGAACGGACGGTCCGGAGTGAGCGTGCGCTGGGTGCGGACCCAGTCGATGGCGTGGTCGACGAGGTCCTCGGAGAGGTGGTAGCCGTCCTCGGGGCGGCGCTCCGGCTCGACCGGGGTGGTGCCCTGGTACAGCAGCGGGTACCAGTGGTTCATCTCGGCGCCCATGAAGCCGTAGAAGGTGTCGAACCCTTCGCCGGTGGGCCAGCGGTCGAACGGGCCGACCGCGCTGATCTCCCGCGGCGGGGTCTGGTGCCACTTGCCGAACGCGGCCGTGCTGTACCCGTTGCGCTGCAGGATCTGGGCCATGGTCGCCGCGCTGCGCGGCCGGAAGCCGTTGTAGCCGGGGGCCGCGGTGGTCATCTCGGTGGTGCCGCCCATGCCGACCGAGTGATGGTTGCGTCCGGTCAGCAGGGCCTGCCGGGTCGGTGAGCACAGGGCCGTGACATGGAACCGGGTGTAGCGCAGCCCGCCGTCGGCGAGTCGTTCGGCGGCCGGCATCTCGCACGGTCCGCCGAAGGCGCTGGAGGTGCCGAAGCCGAGGTCGTCCACGAGCACGATCACCACGTTCGGTGCGCCCTGAGGTGGAGGGACCGGGCCGATGGGGGTGAAGGCGGTCTCCTGGTCGTGGACGTCCATCGCGGTCGTCAGGGGCCGGCGGGCGTCGGGCCGGGGGAGTATGTGCCGTCCGGCGTCGAACTCGGTCATGTATTTCTCCGTTGGGATACGCCGCGGAAATGTCACACGCTTTTTTCCTCGCCGAATTCTCGGCGTGATGGGGCTGGACTTCCGGCCGGTCTGCCAGCGGTGGAGTAAAAATGGCATTCGCCGTCGAAGCCGGTCAACAAAAGAGCGTGAATCCGGCTGGACCGGTTTTGAATGAAGGCGGTAGAAAGTTTCTATACCTGGAGCTTCGCTGCCTGCTCGGGTGGCGGGACGGGCGCGGATGCCAGGTCCACGAACGCCTGGGCCGCGGGCGACAGGGGGCCCGGGCGCCAGACCAGTCGGCCGTGGCGCAGCAGCCGCGGACGGTTGGAGAGCATCCGGGCCCCGCGGAGTGCTGCGTCCTGGGCCATGGAGGCGGGCAGCAGGGACGCGCCGACGCCGGAGAGGACGAGCGGCACGATCATCGCGCGGTGCGCGGTCTCCACCACGATCCGCGGCGCGACGCCGAGCGCGGTGCACACATCGTCCAGCGCCGCGCGGGTTTCGGTGCCCGGCGGGGTCACGATCAGGTCCAGCGCGGCGAGTTCGCGCGAGGTGATGGTGGGGCCGGCCGGATGCGGGTGGTCGGGGGGCAGGACGACATGCATCTCCTGCGCCGGCAGGTCGATGCTGCTCAGGTCCGCCGTGGGCACCGAGGCGTCCACCAGACCGAGCTCGCACTGGCCGGCCGCGACCATGTGCGCCACGGCGGCTCCCCGCTCCGGATCGACCACGCGCACGGAGACCTTGGGATGCGCGCGGTGAAAGCGTCCCAGCATGCCGGCGAGCGGATCGACCGACAGGGTCGTCTGCGAAACGATGTCGAGCCGGCCGCCGCTGAGTCCGAGGACCTCGCGGACCAGGGCGCCGGCCGTGGACAGATCCCGCAGCACTTGTTGGGCCGGTTGAACCAGTGCCTCACCCGCCGCGGTGAGTACGACGCCGTGCGGCAGCCGGTGAAACAGACTGCCGCCGAATTCGCGCTCCAGCGCCCGGATCGCATGCGACAGGGAGGGCTGTGCGACATGGAGTGCAATGGCCGCGGCTGTGAATCCGCCGTGCTCGGCAACGGCGATGAAGTATTCCAGCTGGCGTCGTTCCATCGGCTCTCCGTAAATTCCGGGCAACGCTATCACCGGTCGGGCGGCGACGACGCCGGTCGAACGGCGCATCCGAGACCTTGACCCCCGGTCGGCGCTCCACGATGCTGTGTTGCGGCACATGAGATGTGTGCCGCATTGAGCAACATCAGACTCAGGTCTCGTACCAGCCGAGGAGTGGCCATGACGCACCAGGTCCGTGGAGTCGTCGCGCGGGGCAAGGGCGCCCCCGTCAGCCTGGAGACGATCATCGTGCCCGACCCCGGACCGGGTGAGGCGCTGGTGAAGGTCGAGGCCTGCGGGGTCTGCCACACCGATCTGCACTACCGCGAGGGCGGCATCAACGACGACTTCCCCTTCCTGCTCGGCCACGAGGCCGCGGGTGTGGTGGAGGCGGTGGGGGAGGGCGTCACCGATGTCGCCCCCGGCGACTTCGTGATCCTCAACTGGCGTGCCGTGTGCGGGCAGTGCCGGGCCTGTCTGCGCGGACGGCCCTGGTACTGCTTCAACACCCACAACGCCAAGCAGAAGATGACCCTTGAGGACGGCACCGAGCTGTCCCCGGCGCTGGGCATCGGCGCGTTCGCGGAGAAGACGCTGGTCGCGGCGGGGCAGTGCACCAAGGTCGACCGCGCCGCCTCCGCGGCCGCCGCCGGTCTGCTGGGCTGCGGCGTGATGGCGGGCATCGGCGCCGCGATCAACACCGGCGACGTCGGCCGCGGCGACAGCGTGGCGGTCATCGGCTGCGGTGGCGTCGGCGACGCCGCGATCGTCGGGTCGAATCTGGCCGGCGCCGCGAAGATCATCGCGGTGGACCTGGACGACCGGAAGCTGGAGACCGCCCGCAAGCTGGGCGCGACCCACACCGTCAACTCCAAGGAGTCCGACCCCGTCGAGGCGATCCGCGAGCTGACCGGCGGCCACGGCGCCGACGTCGTCATCGAGGCGGTCGGCCGCCCGGAGACGTACAAGCAGGCCTTCTACGCCCGCGACCTCGCCGGCACGGTCGTCCTGGTGGGTGTGCCGACCCCGGAGATGAAGCTGGAGCTGCCGCTGCTGGACGTGTTCGGCCGTGGCGGCGCGCTCAAGTCGAGTTGGTACGGCGACTGCCTGCCCTCCCGCGACTTCCCGATGCTCATCGACCTCTATCTGCAGGGCCGCCTGAACCTGGACGCCTTCGTCACCGAGACCATCGCTCTCGACGAGGTGGAGAAGGCCTTCGAGCGGATGCACGGCGGCGACGTGCTGCGCTCGGTGGTGGTGCTCTGATGGCGGCACGCATCGAACACCTCGTCACCTCGGGCACGTTCTCGCTGGACGGCGGCACCTGGGACGTCGACAACAACGTGTGGATCATCGGCGACGACCACGAGGTGATCGTCATCGACGCGGCCCATGACGCCGAGGCCATCGCCGAGGCCGTCGGGGGCCGGACCCTGCGGGCGATCGTGTGCACCCACGCCCACAACGACCACATCGACGCCGCGCCCGGCCTCGCGGCGCGCACCGGCGGCCCGGTCCTCCTCCATCCGGACGACCTGCCGCTGTGGAAGCAGACCCACCCGGAGCGGGCGCCCGACGCCGAACTGGCCGACGGCCAGGCCCTGACGGTGGCGGGCGTCGAGCTGACCGTGCTGCACACGCCCGGCCACGCCCCCGGAGCGGTCTGTCTGTACGCGCCGGCGCTCGGCGCACTCTTCAGCGGTGACACGCTCTTCGCGGGCGGCCCAGGGGCCACGGGAAGGTCGTACAGCCACTTCCCGACCATCATCGAGTCCATCCGCGAGCGGCTGCTGGCCCTGCCCGGCGACACCGTCGTGCACACCGGTCACGGGGACACGACGACCATCGGCGCGGAGGCCCCGCACCTGCAGGACTGGATCGCACGCGGTCACTGACCTGCTGACCTGCTCGAAGGTACTGATCCCAGTGCCGACCCCTGCCCCAACGGTGTTGCTCATAGTGCGCCAAGTTGCATGAAGAGCAACAATCGGCAGGGGTCAACAGGGCCCCTGAACTCCTTGACAAGGGTTCAGGGCGACCTCAGACTGATGTTGCGCTTACCGCAATCCGTTTCGTTATACGCACCGAGGTGTCATGATGATTCCCGTGTGCCGTCTCGCGGATCTCCCGCGAGGTGAGGCCTTCCGGCTCGACATCGATCCGCCGGTCTCGGTGTTCCATACCGACGACGGCGAGGTCTTCGCCATCGACGACACCTGCACCCACCAGGACGCCTCGCTCGCCGACGGCTGGCTGGAGGGCTGCGAGGTGGAATGCCCGCTGCACGCTTCGAAGTTCGACCTGCGCACCGGCGCCGTCGACGCCCCGCCGGCCAAGCTGCCGGTGCGGACGCACGAGGTGGTCGTCGAGGACGGCATGATCTACGTCCAGGTGTCGACCGACGCTCCCAACCTGCCGCCCTGCATCGCCTCCCGTCTCGCCGGGGGTCCCGCGTGAGGACGGTCGCCGTGGTCGGCGCCTCGCTGGCCGGCCTGTCGGCGGCGCGCTCACTGCGCAAGCAGGGCTACGACGGACGGCTCGTCGTCATCGGCGACGAGACCCACCGCCCGTACGACAGGCCCCCGCTGTCCAAGGAGTTCCTGGCCGGCACGATCGGCGAAGCCGACCTCGTACTGGAGACGGACGACGAGGACCTGCGGGCCGAGTGGCTGCTCGGCGCCCGCGCCACCGGACTCGACCGGACAGAGCGCGCCCTACGGCTCGCCGACGGCAGCCGGCTCCGGGCGGACGGCATCGTCATCGCGACCGGTGCCGCCGCGCGCAGGCTGCCGGGCGCCGAGGGCCTTTCCGGAGTGCACACCCTGCGCACCCTGGACGACGCCCGCGCCCTGCGGGACGAACTGGCCCGCGGCGGACGACTGGTGGTGATCGGCGGCGGCTTCATCGGCGCCGAGGTCGCCTCCACCGCGTACGCCCTCGGGCTCGACGTGACGGTGATCGAGGCGGCCCCGACGCCGCTTGCGGGCCCGCTCGGCGAGACCATGGGCGCCGTCGTCTCCGGCCTCCACACCGACCATGGCGTACGGCTGTTGTGCGGTGTGGGCGTCAAGGGGCTGAGCGGGGAGCGGCAGGTGGATGCCGTCCTGCTCGAGGACGGCCGCAGCGTCCCCGCCGACATCGTCGTCGTCGGCGTGGGTGCCCGCCCGTGCGTCGAGTGGCTGGAAGGCTCCGGCGTCGCCCTCGACAACGGGGTGAAGTGCGGCGCGGACGGCCGCACCAGCCTCGCCGGCGTGGTCGCGGTCGGCGACTGTGCCAACTGGTACGACCCTCGTGCGGGCGCCCATCGCCGCGTCGAGCACTGGACCGGTGCGCGCGAGCGCCCCGACGCCGCCATTGCCACGCTGCTGGCGGGCGGCGCGGTGGAGCCGGGTGTGCCCCGGCCGCCGTACTTCTGGTCCGACCAGTACGGTGTGAAGATCCAGTTCGCCGGTCATGCGGCCGGCGCCGACAGTGTGACGGTCGAGGAGGGCGCCGCGGACGACCGCAACGTCCTGGCCGTCTACCGGCGTGCCGGACAGCCGGTCGCCGTGCTCGGGATGAACCAGCCGCGGCTGTTCACCCGCTGGCGCAAGCAGCTCAGCGCTCCGCTATGAGCACCGAAATGGGTTGTTGTTCTTCCGCGGCGCCGTTGTGGCTGGTCGCTCCCCCGCTCTCGACTTCGCTCGAGCGGGGGGACCCTCATCGCGGCGAAGCCGCATATCAATACAGCCCCGCGCCCCTACGGGGCGCTTCCCCAAGCCTGCTGCTCACGGCTGCGGCCCGCAGCGTAGCCCCTCTCCCACGTGTCCCGAGGAGTGCACCGTGACCTCGACCAGCCTGCCGGACAGCCTGATCGCCACCCTTCCCGGCTCCTCCTACACGGATCCGGCGATCTTCGCCCAGGAGCAGGAGCGCATATTCGAGACCATGTGGTTCTGCGCCGCACGCTCCTCCGAGCTGGCCAGGCCCGGCGCCTTCCGCACCGTCGACGTGGGCCGCGAGAGCATCCTCGTCACCCGCGCCCGGGACAACTCGATCCGCGCGTACTTCAACGTGTGCCGGCACCGCGGCGCCAAGCTCTGCACCGAGGAGACCGGCGAGGTCAAGCGGGCCTTCCAGTGTCCCTACCACGCCTGGACGTACGACCTGAACGGCAAGCTGGTCGCGGCGCCCAACCTCACCAAGATGCCCGACGTCGGCCGCACCGAGTACGGCCTGGTCAGCGTCGCCGTGCGCGAATGGCTCGGCTACGTCTGGGTGTGCCTGGCGGAGAACCCGCCCTCCTTCGAGGAGGACGTCATCGGTGAGGTCGTCGCACGCCTCGGTGACGTGGAGTCGATCGAGCACTACGACATCGACAACCTGTCCGTCGGCAAGCGGATCGTCTACGACGTCAAGGCGAACTGGAAGCTCATCATCGAGAACTTCATGGAGTGCTACCACTGCGCCACGATCCACCCCGAACTCACCGAGGTGCTCCCGGAGTTCGCCGACGGCTACGCCGCCCAGTACTACGTCGGACACGGCGCCGAGTTCGGTGAGGAGGTGCAGGGCTTCACCGTCGACGGCTCGGAGGGCCTGGACCGCATCCCGGGGGTCGCCGACGACCAGGACCGCCGCTACTACGCGATCACGGTCAAGCCGCAGGTCTTCATCAACCTCGTCCCCGACCACGTGATCTTCCACCGGATGTACCCGGTGGCCGTCGACCGCACGATCGTCGAGTGCGACTGGCTCTACCTCCCGCACGTCGTCGAGAGCGGCAAGGACGTCAGCCGGTCCGTGGAACTCTTCGACCGCGTCAACCGCCAGGACTTCGACGCGTGCGAGCGCACACAGCCCGGCATGAGCTCCCGGATGTACGCCAAGGGCGGCGTGCTGGTGCCCAGCGAGCACCACATCGGAGCCTTCCACGACTGGGTGAACGAGCGTTTGGGCGCGGCAGCGCCCTAAGGGGCGCGGGCGGGGAACTGCGCGACCAGCCACGACGGCGCCGCAGACGATTCGCAGCAGTGTGCGGCACCTCCTGCGGGCGGCTCAGCCCAAGTACCCCATCCGGTGACTGATCTCCTCCGCACCCTTGATCAGCACCGGGGCGAGCTCGCGCATCCGCTCCTCCGTGAAGCGGTACGAGGGCCCGGAAGCGGTGACCGCCGCGATGACCTCGCCGTCCCGGTCCAGAACCGGGGCGGCCATGGCGTGCAGACCGATCTCCAGCTCCTCCTTGGTCCAGGCGTAGCCGGCCTCCCGCACCTCGGCGAGATTCTTCTCGAGCTTCGCCTTCGAGGTGATGGTGTGCGGCGTGACCTTCTTCAGGCCGGACTCGGCCAGCAGCGCGGCGCGCTCCTTGGCGGGCAGAAATGCGAGCAGGACCTTGCCGCTCGACGTCGCGTGCAGCGGCGTCAGCTGACCGACCCAGTTGTGCGCGGTGACCGCTCCGGGGCCGCGCACCTGGTACAGGTTGATCGCGTAGTGCTCCTGCAGCACCGCGATGTTGACCGTCTCGCCGATCTCCTCGGCGAGCCGCTCGCAGACCGGGCGGCCCTGCTGCGTGATGTCGATGCGTCCCGTCACCGCGCCGGCCAGGCGTACGATGCCGAAGCCGAGCCGGTACTTGCCGCGCTCGCCCGCCTGCTCCACCAGACCGCGCGCCTCCAGGGCGCCGAGAAGTCGGAAGGCGGTGGACTTGTGAACATCGATCTCGGCGGCCACCTCGCTGACCCCTGCCTCGCCGCGCTGCGCGAGGATCTCGAGGACGCTGATGGCCCGGTCGACCGACTGCACTCCGCCGGCCTGCGAATTTGACGTTTCGGTGTCTTGGCTGTGGTTGCTCACTCCGAAACTATACGCGCAGTAAACAACGCCACTGCAAGTAACCGTGGCGAAATCAACAGCTCGTAAGTTGCGTGGCTCGCAACCTAGTGCGTATAGCGCTACTGGTACTAGCATGCCTCGCGTATCTACGGCGCGAGCGAGACGAGGCACCATGGCTCCCCAATACGACTTCGTCATCGTCGGCGGCGGTTCGGCCGGCAGTGCACTGGCGAACAGACTCTCAGCTGATCCGGCGAACAAGGTGCTGGTCCTGGAGGCAGGCCGCTCCGACTACCCCTGGGACGTCTTCATCCACATGCCCGCGGCACTGACGTACCCGATCGGCAGCCGCTTCTACGACTGGAAGTACGAGTCCGAGCCCGAGCCCCACATGGGCGGCCGGCGCATCTACCACGCGCGCGGCAAGGTGCTCGGCGGCTCCAGCAGCATCAACGGCATGATCTTCCAGCGCGGCAACCCCATGGACTACGAGCGCTGGGCGGCCGACCCCGGCATGGAGACCTGGGACTACGCGCACTGTCTGCCCTACTTCCGGCGGATGGAGAACTGCCTGGCCGCCGACCCGGCCGACGAGTTCCGCGGCCACGACGGCCCCCTCGTCCTGGAGCGCGGCCCGGCCGACAACCCTCTCTTCGGCGCCTTCCTCAAGGCCACCCAGGAGGCCGGCTACGCCCCGACGGACGACGTCAACGGCTACCGGCAGGAGGGCTTCGCCAAGTTCGACCGCAACGTCCACCGCGGACGCCGGCTGTCGGCCTCGAAGGCGTACCTCAAGCCCGCCAAAAAGCGGCCCAACCTCACCGTCACGACCCGTGCCCTGGTCACCCGCGTCCTCTTCGAGGGCAAGAAGGCCGTCGGTGTCGAGTACCAGCGCGGCAAGGGCGCCCTGAAGCAGGTCCGCGCCAAGGAAGTCATCCTGTGCGGCGGCGCGATCAACTCCCCGCAGCTGCTGCAGCTGTCCGGCGTCGGCAACGCGGAGGAGCTGCGCGCCCTCGGCATCGACGTCGTCCACGACCTGCCGGGCGTCGGCGAGAACATGCAGGACCACCTGGAGGTGTACATCCAGTACGCCTGCAAGCAGCCCGTCTCCATGCAGCCGTATCTGGCCAAGTGGCGGGCCCCCTTCATCGGCCTGCAGTGGCTGTTCCGGAAGGGCCCCGCGGCCACGAACCACTTCGAGGCCGGCGGCTTCGCCCGTAGCAACGACGACGTGGACTACCCCAACCTGATGTTCCACTTCCTGCCCATCGCGGTCCGCTACGACGGCTCCGTGCCCGCGGGCGGACACGGCTATCAGGTCCACGTGGGCCCCATGTACTCCGACGCCATCGGCTCCGTGAAGATCAAGAGCAAGGACCCGCGCGAGCACCCGGCGCTGCGCTTCAACTACCTCTCCACCGAGCAGGACCGGAGGGAGTGGGTCGAGGCGATCCGCGTCGCCCGCAAGCTCCTCAACCAGCCCGCGCTCGCCCCCTTCAACAACGGCGAGGTGTCGCCCGGCCCGTCCGTGGAGACGGACGAGGAGATCCTCGACTGGGTCGCCAAGGACGGCGAGACCGCCCTGCACCCGTCCTGCACCTGCAAGATGGGCACCGACGAGATGTCCGTCGTCGACCCCACCAGCATGCGCGTGCACGGCGTGGAGGGCCTGCGGGTCGTCGACGCGTCGGTGATGCCGTACGTCACCAACGGCAACATCTACGCGCCGGTGATGATGGTCGCCGAGAAGGCCGCCGACCTGATCCTCGGCAAGGAGCCCCTTGCACCGTCGAAGGCCGCGTACTACCGCCACCGCGACGCCCAGAAGCAGGCCGGGTAGGCCTTGGGTGCCGCCGGCCTGAGGGCGCTGCTGGACAGCGTCCGCTACGAGGTGCTGCCCGCCAGGGCCACCGAGGACAAGGTCCTCGCCCATGTCCCGCGCGACGTCGTGGTCACGGTCACGGCGTCGCCGGTCAAGGGCCTGGAGCCGACCCTCGAGCTGACGGGCCGGCTCGCCGCGCACGGCTACCGCGTCGTGCCGCACGTGCCGGCGCGGCTGCTGCGGGACGAGGTGCATCTGAAGGAGGTCGTCGAGCGGCTGCGCGAGGCGGGCGTGGACGACGTCTTCGTGCCGGCGGGCGACGCGGAACCGCCGGCCGGGGCCTACGACGGGGCCCTGCCGGTGCTGCGCAGGCTCACCGAGCTGGGCGACCCCTTCGCCCGCGTGGGCATCACGGGCTATCCCGAGAGCCACCCCCTCATCCACGACGACATCACCATCCAGGCGATGTGGGACAAGCGCGCGCACGCCACGTACATCGTCAGCAACCTCTGCTTCGATCCGCGCGTGCTGGGGGAGTGGATCGCCCGGATACGGCGGCGGGACGTCGACCTGCCCGTGTACGTGGGTGTCGCCGGGCCCGTGCAGCGGACCAAGCTGCTGGCGATGGCGACGAAGATCGGGGTGGGGGAGTCGACGCGCTTCCTGACGAAGCACGCGTCGTGGTTCCTGCGGTTCGCGGCCCCGGGGGGCTATTCACCGCAGCGGCTGCTGGAGCGCAGTGAGGGGGCCCTCACGGCGCCCTCGGCGGGGGTGGCCGGGCTGCACCTGTTCACCTTCAACCAGATCGCGGAGACCGAGGCGTGGCGCTGCGCTGTGCTTGAGCGGCTCGGCGGCTGAGGGCGGTGCAGCGGGCCTGCTGGGGGCTGCCGCCCCCAGGCCCCCGCTTTCGGCCTGAACGGCCTCGTCCTCAAACGCCGGACGGGCTGAGAGTGCTGACCGGCGGCTGTATACGACTGCGGGGCGGGTCCGGATTCGGACCCGCCCCGCAGTCGTTGTTCGCTCAGCGGAAGACCACCGTGCGGTTGCCGTCCACCATCACCCGGCTCTCGCTGTGCCACTTCACCGCGTGCGCCAGCACCTGGGCCTCCACGTCCCGGCCGACCGTGACCAGCTCGCCGGGGTCCAGGGAGTGGTCCACGCGGACCACGTCCTGCTCGATGATCTGGCCCTCGTCCAGGTCCGAGGTCACGTAGTGCGCCGTCGCGCCGACGAGCTTCACTCCTCGGTCATAGGCCTGGACGTACGGTCGCGCGCCCTTGAAGCTGGGCAGGAAGGAGTGGTGGATGTTGATGGCGCGGCCTTCCAGCTGCTTGCACAGGTCGTCGGAGAGGACCTGCATGTAGCGGGCGAGCACCACGAGGTCGACGTCCAGCTCGCGCACCAGCTCCAGCAGCCGCGCCTCGGCCTCCGGCTTGGTCTCCTTGGTCACCGGGACGTGGTGGAAGGGGATGCCGTAGGTCTCCGCCAGGCCCTCGAAGTCCCGGTGGTTGGAGACGATCGCGGGGATCTCGATGTTGAGGGCGCCGGTGCGGCGGCGGAAGAGCAGGTCGTTGAGGCAGTGGCCGAACTTGGACACCATGATCAGCGTCCGGGTCGGGGTCGAGGCGTCCCAGAGCTTCCAGGAGATGCGGTAGGCCTCGGCGACGGGACCGAACCGGTAACGCAGAGTTTCCAGATCCGCGTTTGGATCGGAAACGTCGAAGTGCACCCTCATGAAGAAGCGGCCCTGGAGTCGATCATCGAACTGCTGGCTCTCCAGGATGTTGCCGGAGTTCCTGACGAGGAAGCCGCTCACGGCGTGGACCAGTCCCGCGCTGTCGGGACACGAGAGGGTGAGGACGTACTCACGGCCAGGTTGCGGGCGAGGGGACATGTGCGGCCTCCGTCGGTGCGTATTGCACAACAAGGTGAGCGATACGCAACATGGTCGGGCCGGTGGGCCCCCCGGTCAAGAGAGGAAGGGGCATTGGGCCTCTTGCGAAATCGTCATCCGTCAACCCCTTGACGTCTGTCTGGACATTCGTCAGGGTGTTCCACCACAAGCAATTGAATGCACGATGCGCAACGAATTTCGCTTGAAAGGCTTGGCGCGTGGCAGATCTGTACGTGGACGGAGAGTGGCGCGAGCCGGTGGCCGGCGGGCGCCGCGAAATCCGCTGCCCCGCTGACGGCACCCTCTCGGCGACCGTGGCGGAAGGGACGCGTCCCGACACGGAGGCGGCGATCGCCGCGGCCCGCCGAGCCTTCGACGAGGGCCCCTGGCCCCGCACCCCCGAGCGCGAGCGCGGCGCCCTGCTGCTGCGCACCGCCGACATCCTCGAGCGCGACGCCAAGGAGTTCGCCCGCGCCGAGTCTCTCGACACCGGCAAGCGGCTGGTGGAGAGCGAGTACGACATCGCCGACGTCGTCTCCTGCTTCCGCTTCTACGGCGGGATCGGCGGCACCGACGCCGGACGGGTGATCGACACCGGCCGCGACGACGCCGTCAGCCGCGTCGTGTACGAGCCGGTCGGCGTGTGCGGACTGATCACCCCCTGGAACTACCCGCTGCTGCAGGCCAGTTGGAAGGTCGCCCCGGCGCTGCTCGCCGGCAACACGATCGTCCTGAAGCCCAGCGAGCTCACCCCCTCCACCTCCATCCTGCTGATGAAGGCACTGGAGGAGGCCGGACTCCCGGCCGGCGCCGCCAACCTCGTCCTGGGCACCGGCCCGGAGGTCGGCGCACCGCTGTCCGAGGACCCGCGCGTCGACATGGTCTCCTTCACCGGAGGCCTGGAGACCGGCAAGCGGATCATGGCCACCGCCTCCGCCACCGTGAAGAAGGTGGCGCTGGAACTCGGCGGCAAGAACCCCAACGTCGTCTTCGCCGACGCCGACTTCGAGACGGCCGTCGACTTCGCCCTCACCGCTGTCTTCCTGCACTCCGGGCAGGTCTGCTCGGCCGGTGCCCGGCTGATCGTCGAGGACTCGCTGCACGACCGCTTCGTCGACGAGGTCGTCCGCCGCGCCCGGCAGATCCGCCTGGGCGGGCCCTTCGACGCCGACGCCGAGACCGGAGCGCTGATCTCCGCCCAGCACCTGGCGAAGGTCGAGGCGTACGTCGCCGCGGGCATCGCCGAGGGCGCCGTACTGCGCTGCGGCGGGGAGCGACCCACCGACCCCGCCCTCGAAGGCGGCCACTACTACCCGCCGACCGTGCTCGACGCGTGCACGCAGGACATGCGGGTGGTGCACGAGGAGTCGTTCGGCCCCGTGCTGACCATCGAACGCTTCACCGACGAGGACGATGCCGTACGCATCGCCAACGACACCGAGTACGGCCTCGCCGGTGCCGTCTGGACGCAGGACGCCGGCAAGGCCCAGCGGGTCGCCCGGCGGCTGCGCCACGGCACGGTGTGGATCAACGACTACCACCCCTATGTGCCGCAAGCGGAATGGGGTGGCTTCGGGCACTCGGGCGTAGGTAGGGAGCTGGGACCGACCGGCCTGGACGAGTACCGAGAGCCCAAGCACATCTGGCAGAACATCCAACCCCGGCCGCAGCGCTGGTTCCGCGGCTGAACGCCGAAGAGAGGTCGATCGTGACCCCAACACAGACCGAGGTGGCGCAGCGGCGCGGCACCCCCCAGGACTCGGACGGCACGCCCGTCATATCCGTGCGTAATCTGTGGAAGGTGTTCGGGCCGAAGGCCGACCGGGTACCGGACTCCGAGGAGCTGTGCGGGCTGAGCCGTCGTGAGCTCATGGACCGCACCGGCTGCACTGCCGCCGTACGCGACGTGAACTTCGACGTCTCGCCGGGCGAGGTCTTCGTCGTCATGGGCCTGTCCGGCTCCGGCAAGTCCACCCTGGTGCGATGTCTGACCCGGCTGATCGAACCCACCGCAGGTGAGGTCGTCTTCGAGGGCGAGGACATCCGCGAGGCGGACGGGGCCCGGCTGCGCGACCTGCGCCGCCGCAAGTTCTCCATGGTCTTCCAGCACTTCGGGCTGCTGCCCCACCGCCGGGTCGTGGACAACGTGTCGTTCGGCCTGGAGATCCGCGGCATGAGCAGGGCGGAGCGCACCAAGCGGGCCATGGAAGTGGTCGAGCTGGTAGGCCTGGCCGGCTACGAGAACTCCTACCCCGACCAGCTCTCCGGCGGTATGCAGCAGCGCGTCGGCCTGGCCCGGGCGCTCGCCGGAGACCCGGACGTGCTCTTCTTCGACGAGCCCTTCTCCGCACTCGACCCGCTGATCCGCCGCGACATGCAGAACGAGGTCATCCGCCTGCACCACGAGGTCGGCAAGACCATGGTGTTCATCACCCACGACCTCTCCGAGGCGCTGAAGCTGGGCGACCGCATCCTGATCATGCGCGACGGCAAGATGGTCCAGTGCGGCACCGGCGACGAACTCGTGGGTGCCCCGGCCGACGACTACGTCCGCGAGTTCGTCAAGGACGTGCCCCGCGGCGACGTCCTCACCCTGCGCTGGATCATGCGGGCGCCGGAGGACGGCGACGAGCTGGACGGCCCCGAGTTGGGCCCGGACGTCGTGGTGAAGGAGGCCACCCGGGCGGTGCTCGCGGCCGACAAGCCGATCAAGGTCGTCGAGAACGGCAAGCTGCTCGGCATCGTCGGCGACGAGGAGATCCTCGCGGTGGTCGCCGGGCAGGAAGGCGGCGCGTGATGACCGTCGCCATAGAGAAACCCGAGAAAGAAACAGAGGCCGCAGAGCCTGTTGCGCCCGTCAAGGCGGCGCGCAGGATCAGCCGGCCCATGGTGCTCGCCGCGATCGTGGTCGTCTGGCTGGTGCTGTTCGCCGTACTGCGCGGAAAGCAGACGCTGTCGCTGGCGGCGGCCGACCTGACCGATCTGCACCGGTGGATCAACGACTTCAACGACTCCATCGGCGACAACCGCAACTCCAACCCGCTCTTCCTGTACTTCTTCAACGAGATCCGGCTGGTCATCGACAACCTGGTGACCTTCATCCAGCATCTGATCTCGCAGCCCTCCGGGGCCCGCCCGCTCCCGGAGATCGGCTGGCTCGGTGTCGTCGGCATCGCCGGCTACGTCTCCTGGGCCGTGGGCAACTGGCGGGTGGCGCTGCTGGCCGTGGCCGGGTTCACCTTCTTCGGGCTGCAGGGGCTGTGGCAGGAGAGCATGGACACCCTCTCCCTCACCCTCTCCGCGGTGTTCGTGGCGCTGCTGTTCGCGATCCCGCTCGGGGTGTGGGCCGGGCTGTCGGACCGGTTCAACCGGATCGCCACGCCCTTCCTGGACTTCATGCAGACGATGCCGACCTTCGTCTACCTGGCACCGCTGACCCTGTTCTTCCTCATCGGCGGTGCCTCCGCCACCATCGCCACCGTGATCTACGCGGCCCCGCCGACGATCCGCATCACCGCGCACGCCATCCGCAACGTCTCCAAGACGACGGTCGAGGCAGCCGACTCCCTCGGCGCCACCCGCCGCCAGTCGCTGCTGAAGGTCCTGCTGCCGATGTCCAAGCGGACCGTGGTGATGGGCGTCAACCAGACCATCATGGCCGCCCTGGCCATGGTGACCATCGCGGCCCTGATCAACGCGCCCGGGCTCGGCCCGGTCGTCCTCCAGTCGCTGCAGTCGCTCGACGTCGGCACGGCCTTCAACGCGGGCCTCGCCATCGTCGTCATGGCGATCGTCCTGGACCGGGTCACCACCGCGGCCGCCGCCCGCGAGGAGAACGCGCGCAACGCCAAGCACGACTTCGCGAAGTGGCGGCGGCCGCTGCTGGGCGCCGGTGCCGCCGTCACGGCGGTCCTGATCTATCTGTCGCACACCTATCTGTGGGCGGCCGAGTTCCCCGGTGACGGCACGGTCGGCAGCCACATCGCGAGTGCGGCGGACAGTGCGACCAACTGGGCGCAGGACAGCCTGTCGGGCCTGACCAACGCCATCCGTGACGTCATCACCAACGGCCTGCTCAATCCGTTCCAGACGCTGGTCACCGACTCCCCGTGGTGGCTCGTCGGCGCGGTGCTGGTCGCGCTGGGCGTGGTGCTCGGCGGCTGGAAGTCCGGGGCCACCACGGCCGTGTGCGTGGCCCTGCTGGTCGGCACCGGTCTGTGGTCGGACGCCATGACCACGCTGGCCTCGACGCTCGTCGCGACGGTGCTGGTGATGGTGCTCGGCATCGTCTTCGGGGTGTGGATGGGGCGCAGCATGATGGTGGACCGGCTGATCCGGCCCACCCTGGACGCCGCCCAGGTCATGCCGCCCTTCGTCTACCTCGTGCCGTTCCTCGCGCTGTTCGGCCCCACGCGCTTCACGGCCATCGTCGCCGCGATCGTCTACGGGGCCCCCGTCGCCATGAAGATCATCGCGGACGGGATCCGGGCCGTGCCCGAGACCACCGTGGAGGCGGCCACCTCCGCCGGGTGCAACACCTGGCAGATCATCACCAAGGTTCAACTGCCGATGTCACGCAGTGCCCTGACGCTTGCGACCAACCAGGGCCTGATCTACGTGCTGTCGATGGTTGTTGTGGGCGGCCTGGTAGGTGCGGGCGCCCTCGGCTACGACGTCGTGGCCGGATTCTCACGGGGGGAGCTGTACGGGAAGGGGCTTGCCGCGGGTCTGGCCATCGTCCTTCTCGGAGTCATGTTCGACCGGATCACTCAGGCCGCGGCGCGCCGCGCCAGCGCTTAAGGAGCACGACACCATGGCAAGACACTGGCGAGCCGGCGCGGCCGGCCTGGCCGTCCTCGGCCTCACCCTCACCGCGTGCGGCGGGGCGAAGGTCGGAGACAGCTCCTCCGCGGGCTCGGGAAGCTCGGGCAAGTGCGGCACCTTCAACCTGGCCGTCAACCCGTGGGTGGGCTACGAGGCGGACGCGGCGGTCGTCGCGTACGTCGCCCAGCACAACCTCGGCTGTACGGTCACCAAGAAGAACCTCAAGGAAGAGATCGCCTGGCAGGGCTTCGGCTCCGGCGAGGTCGACGCGGTCCTGGAGAACTGGGGCCACCCCGACCTGGTGAAGAAGTACATCGACCAGCAGAAGACCGCCGTGGACGCCGGCCCGACCGGCAACAAAGGCCTCATCGGCTGGTACGTGCCGCCGTGGCTGGCCAAGGCGCACCCCGACATCCTCGACTACAAGAACCTCAACAAGTACGCGTCGAAGTTCAAGACGTCCGAGTCGGGCGGCAAGGGCCAGCTCCTCGACGGCGACCCGTCGTACGTCACCCACGACGAGGCGCTGGTGAAGAACCTGAAGCTGGACTTCAAGGTGGTGTACGCGGGCAGTGAGACGGCGCTGATCCAGGCCTTCCGCACCGCCGAGAAGAACAAGCAGTGGGTGATCGGCTACTTCTACGAGCCGCAGTGGTTCCTGTCCGAGGTCCCGCTGAAGAAGGTCTCCCTGCCCGCCTACAAGACGGGCTGCGACACCGACGCGGCGAAGGTCGCCTGCGACTATCCCGTCTACAACCTCAACAAGATCGTCAGCGCGAAGTTCGCCAAGGCCGGCAGCCCCGCCTACAACCTGGTGAAGAACTTCACCTGGACGAACGACGACCAGAACGAGGTCGCCAAGTACATCGCCCAGGACAAGATGACGGACGACGCGGCGGCCAAGAAGTGGGTCGAGGCCAACAAGGACAAGGTGGACGCCTGGATCAAGTAGCCCGGCCCTGACAGCCGGACTCGGCGGACGGTCGAACATGCCCGGCGGGCGGCGTGCACTGGTGTGCGCCGCCCGCCGGGCATCGCCGTGTCCGGGGCGGTGTTCCGCCCCGTTTTCCGACGTCACGGACCCCTTGACACCCCCTTCCGGGAACAGGCACGCTGAGTTGCGCAACCTGAAGCACGTTGCGCAGAAAGCAACTCAACGGTTTTGAAATTTCGGAGGTGCGGCGATGGCGGGACCCCGAGTGGTGATCATCGGAGCGGGCGTCGTGGGAGCGGCCCTCGCTGACGAGATCTCCGCGCGAGGCTGGACCGAAGTGACCGTGGTCGACCAGGGCCCGCTGCCCGCCACGGGAGGCTCCACCTCACACGCGCCGGGCCTGGTCTTCCAGACCAACTCCTCCAAGACCATGACCGAGCTGGCCCGCTACACCGTCGAGAAGTTCTGCTCCCTCGACGTCGACGGCAAGCCCTGCTTCCTGCAGGTCGGCGGCCTCGAAGTGGCGACCACCCCGGAGCGCCTCGCGGAACTGCACCGCCGCCACGGCTGGATCACCGCCTGGGGCATCGAGGCGAAACTGCTGAGCGCCGACGAGTGCGTGGAGCAGCACCCGCTGGTCAACCGCGACAAGGTCCTCGGCGGCCTGCTGGTCCCCACCGACGGCCTCGCCAAGGCAGTCCTCGCCGTCGAGGCGCAGATCCGCCGCGCCACCGAGCGCGGCGTGACGTTCCTGGCCCGCCACGAGGTCCTGGACGTCCAGCAGGCCGACGGCCGCGTCACCGGCGTTCTCACCGACCAGGGCGAGATCGCGGCCGACATCGTCGTGTGCTGCGCCGGCATCTGGGGCCCCAAGATCGCCCGCATGGCCGGCATGAACCTCCCGCTGACCCCGCTCGCCCACCAGCTCGCCTGGACCGGCCCCGTTCCGGCGCTCGCCGGCCAGACCGAGGAGGCGGTCCGTCCGATCCTGCGCCACCAGGACGCCGACCTCTACTACCGCGACCGCTTCGACGGCATCGGCATCGGCTACTACGGCCACCGCCCGATGCCCATCACTGCCGACGAGATCCTCTCCGTCGACGAGGCCGCCGACATGCCGTCGGTCCTGAAGTTCACCGAGGAGGACTTCGAGCCCGCCTGGACCGAGACCCAGTCCCTGCTCCCCGCCACGCAGGAGGCCAAGGTCGAGGAGGGCATCAACGGCCTGTTCTCCTTCACCACCGACAACTTCCCGCTGCTCGGCGAGTCGACGGACGTCAAGGGCTTCTGGGTCGCCGAGGCCGTCTGGGTCACCCACTCCGCGGGCGTCGGCCGGGCCATGGCCGAATGGCTGGTCGACGGCTACTGCTCCTCCTTCGACCTGCACGAGTGCGACGTCAACCGCTTCGAGCCGCACCAGCTGTCCCCGGAGTACGTCCTGGCCCGCGACTGCCAGAACTTCGTCGAGGTCTACGACATCCTCCACCCCCTCCAGCCGTCCGGGAAGCCGCGCCCGATCCGTACCAGCCCCTTCCACGCCCGCCAGCAGGAGCACGGAGCCTTCTTCCTGGAGGCGAACGGCTGGGAGCGCCCGCAGTGGTACGAGGCCAACGCGTCCCTCGTCGAGGGCCGCAACATCCCGACCCCCAACGACTGGGCGGCGCAGTTCTGGTCGCCCATCGTCGGAGCCGAGGCGCAGGCCACCCGCGAGACCGTCGCGATGTACGACATGACGGCCCTCAAGCGCCTCGAGGTCAGCGGCCCCGGCGCCGCCGACTTCCTGGAGAAGCTGGTCACCGGCAAGGTCGCCAAGTCCGTCGGCTCGGTGACGTACACCCTCCTGCTCGACCACGACGGCGGCATCCGCAGCGACGTCACCGTCGCCCGCCTGGCCCGCGACCTGTTCCAGGTCGGCGCCAACGGCAACCTGGACCTGGACTGGTTCACCCGCCACCTCCCCGCCGACGGCACCGTCCAGGTCCGCGACACCACCCCCGGCACCTGCTGCATCGGCCTGTGGGGCCCGCTGGCCCGCAAGGTCCTGCAGCCGCTGACGGACGAGGACTTCTCCAACGACGGCCTCAAGTACTTCCGCGCCAAGCGCGCCTACATCGGCTCGGTGCCGGTGACCGCGATGCGCCTGTCGTACGTCGGTGAGCTCGGCTGGGAGCTGTACACCACCGCCGACCAGGGCCAGAAGCTGTGGGACACCCTGTGGCAGGCGGCCAAGCCGCTCGGCGGCGTCATCGCGGGCCGCGGCGCCTTCAACAGCCTCCGCCTGGAAAAGGGGTATCGGTCCTTCGGCACCGACATGACCTATGAGCACGACCCCTACGAGGCCGGCGTCGGGTTCGCCGTGAAGCTCGACAAGGGTGAGTTCATCGGCAAGGCGGCGCTTGAGCGGCGCAAGGCCGAGGTGCGGCGCAGGTTGACCTGCCTCACGATCGATGACCCGCAGTCGGTCGTCCTCGGCAAGGAGCCGGTGTACGACGGTGAGCGGGCCGTCGGGTACGTCACCAGTGCGGCGTATGGCTACACCGTCGGCAAGGGGATTGCTTACGCGTGGCTACCGGCCGAGGTTGCCGTGCCCGGCAACGCGCTGCACATCGGCTACTTCGATCAGCGCATCGAAGCGGTCGTCGCCGAGGAGCCGTTGTTCGACCCGACGATGTCCCGTCTCCGTGGGTGAGTCGTTCGTAGGGGGTGCCTCGATGGGTCGTCATTCGTCTGTAGGCGCGTCGTGGCTGGTCGCGCCCCGCGGCGGAGCCGCAAATGGACACAGCCCCGCGCCCCTACGGAAGCTGCAGTTCCCCTATGCGAAGGAGTGCCCTCGGTGACCGCAGAACTGCTCGACGGCAAAGCGACCGCTGCCGCCATCCGCCGCGAACTGGCCGAGCGTGTCGCCAAGTTGACCGCGACCGGTGGGCGGCCGCCGGGCCTTGGCACCGTCCTCGTCGGGGACGATCCCGGCAGTCATGCCTACGTCGGCGGGAAGCACCGGGACTGTGCGCAGGTCGGGATCGCCTCCATCCGCCGTGATCTGCCCGCGGACGCGACCCAGGAGCAGGTCGAGGACGTCATCGACGAACTCAACGCCGATCCGGCCTGCACCGGCTACATCGTCCAGCTCCCGCTGCCGGGGCACCTGGACGCCAACGCCGTGCTGGCCCGTATGGACCCGGCCAAGGACGCCGACGGACTGCATCCCGTCAACCTCGGCCGGCTCGTCCTGGGCACCGAGGCGCCGCTGCCCTGCACCCCGCGCGGCATCGTCGAACTGCTCCGCCGCTACGAGGTGCCCCTCGCGGGCGCCCGGGTGTGCGTGATCGGACGCGGGATCACGGTCGGACGGCCCATCGGCCTGCTCCTCACCCGCCGTTCCGAGAACGCCACCGTCACCCTTTGCCACACCGGCACCAAGGGCCTGTCCTGGCATGTGCGCGAGGCGGACATCGTCATCGCTGCGGCCGGGTCGCCCGGACTGATCACCAAGGACATGCTGCGCCCCGGCGCGGCCGTCCTGGACGTCGGCATCACCCGCACCGAGAACGGGCTGGTCGGCGACATCCACCCGGAGGCCGCCGAGGTCGCCGGCTGGCTCGCGCCGATGCCCGGGGGAGTGGGCCCCATGACCCGCGCGATGTTGCTGGCCAACGTCGTCGAGGCCGCCGAGAGGAACGCGAACGCCGTATGAACGCGCTGAACACCCCGCTGGCGGAGCTGGACCCCGAGGTCCACGAAGCCCTCGCCGCCGAACTGCACCGCCAGCAGTCCACCCTCGAGATGATCGCCTCCGAGAACTTCGCCCCCACCGCCGTGATGGAGGCCCAGGGCTCGGTCGCCACCAACAAGTACGCCGAGGGCTACCCCGGCCGCCGCTACTACGGCGGCTGCGAACACGTCGACGTCACCGAGCGGCTGGCGATCGAGCGGATCAAGTCCCTCTTCGGGGCCGGTTACGCCAACGTCCAGCCGCACTCCGGCGCCCAGGCCAACACCGCGGTGTTCTTCGCGCTGCTGCAGCCCGGCGACACGATCCTCGGCCTGGACCTCGCGCACGGCGGCCACCTCACGCACGGCATGCGCATCAACTACAGCGGCAAGATGCTGAACGTGGTGCCGTACCACGTGTCCGAGACCGACAACCTGATCGACATGGACGAGGTCGAGCAGCTCGCCAAGGAACACCGCCCCAAGATGATCATCGCGGGCTGGTCGGCCTACCCCAGGCAGCTGGACTTCGCGGCGTTCCGCCGGATCGCTGACGAGGTCGGCGCGCTGCTGATGGTCGACATGGCGCACTTCGCCGGACTGGTGGCGGCCGGACTGCACCCGAACCCGGTCCCGCACGCCCACGTCACCACCACGACCACCCACAAGACGCTCGGCGGCCCGCGCGGCGGAGTCATCCTCACCAACGAGGCCGACCTCGCCAAGAAGATCAACTCGGCGGTGTTCCCCGGCATGCAGGGCGGCCCCCTGGAGCACGTCATCGCCGCGAAGGCGGTGTCCTTCAAGGTTGCCGCGTCCCCGGAGTTCGCCGAACGCCAGGCCCGCACGCTGGCCGGCTCCCGCATCCTGGCCGAGCGTCTCACGCAGGCGGATGCGGCGGCAGCCGGGGTGAAGGTCCTGACGGGCGGCACGGACGTCCACCTGGTCCTGGTGGACCTGCGGGAATCGTCGCTGGACGGCCGCCAGGCGGAGGACCTCCTCCACGAGATCGGCATCACCGTCAACCGCAACGCCGTCCCCTTCGACCCCCGCCCGCCGATGGTCACCTCGGGCCTGCGCATCGGCACCCCGGCGCTGGCCACCCGCGGCTTCACGGAGGAGGACTTCACAGAGGTCGCCGACGTGATAGCCCTGGCCCTCCAGCCGGAGCCCGACATCGCGGCCCTGCGCGCCCGCACCGAGGCCCTGGCCGCCAAGCACCCGCTCTACCCGCACCTTTCCGGTACTTCAGGAGACGCCCGATGAGCCCCACCACCCCCGGCGCCGACCTCCCCGACCACCCGGACTTCCTCTGGCGCAACCCCGCGCCGAAGCCGTCGTACGACGTCGTGATCGTGGGCGGCGGCGGCCACGGCCTGGCCACCGCCCACTACCTGGCCAAGAACCACGGCATCACCAACGTCGCCGTGCTGGAGAAGGGCTGGCTGGCGGGCGGCAACATGGCCCGCAACACCACGATCATCCGCTCCAACTACCTGTGGGACGAGAGCGCCGGCATCTACGAGCACGCCCTCAAACTGTGGGAGGGCCTCGACGAGGAGCTGGACTACCCGATCCTCTTCTCCCAGCGCGGTGTCCTCAACCTCGCCCACAGCCTCCAGGACGTCCGCGACAGCGTCCGCCGCGTCGAGGCGAACCGCCTCAACGGCGTCGACGCGGAGTGGCTCGACGCCGAGCAGGTCAAAGAGGTCTGCCCGATCGTCAACATCTCACCCGAGGTGCGTTACCCGGTCCTCGGCGGCACCTACCAGCCTCGCGCCGGCATCGCCAAGCACGACTACGTGGCCTGGGGCTTCGCCCGCTCCGCGGACGCGGCCGGTATCGACATCATCCAGAACTGCGAGGTCACCGGCCTGGACGTGGTCGGCGGCCGAGTGGTCGGGGTCCAGACCAACCTGGGCCCGATCGCGGCCGGCAAGGTGGCCCTCTGCTCGGCGGGCCACACCTCGGTCCTCGCCGCCATGGCCGGCATCGACCTCCCGGTCCAGAGCCATCCACTCCAGGCTCTGGTCTCGGAGCTCCTGGAGCCGGTGCACCCCACCGTCGTCATGTCCAACGCCGTCCACGTGTACGTCAGCCAGGCGCACAAGGGCGAGCTGGTGATGGGCGCGGGCATCGACGCGTACAACTCCTACACCCAGCGCGGCGCCTTCCACATCATCGAGGACCAGATGGCGGCGGCCCTGGAGCTCTTCCCGGTCTTCGCCCGCGCCCACGTCCTGCGCACCTGGGGAGGCATCGTCGACGTCAGCCCCGACGCCTCGCCGATCGTCGGCCTCAGCCCCGTCGACAACCTTTACCTCAACTGCGGCTGGGGAACCGGCGGGTTCAAGGCCACCCCGGGCGTCGGCTGGGTCTACGCCCACACCATCGCCCACGACACGCCTCACCACCTCAACGCCCCCTTCTCGCTCGACCGTTTCACCACCGGCGCGCTCGTCGACGAGCACGGCGCTGCCGCGGTGGCCCACTAGGGAGCCCGAACCATGCTTTTGATCCCATGCCCGTGGTGCGGGCCCCGCGACGAGGCCGAGTTCCACTACGGCGGCCAGGCCCACGTCCCTTACCCGGAGGACCCGTCGTCCCTGACCGACGACGAGTGGGCCAAGTACCTCTTCTTCCGCGACAACCCCAAGGGCCCCTTCGCCGAACGCTGGAGCCACTCGGCGGGCTGCCGCCGCTGGTTCAACGCGGTCCGGGACACGTCGACGAACGAGATCCTGGCGGTGTACCGGGCGGGGGAGGAACGTCCGGCGACTGTCGAGCCCCGGCCGGCGCATCCAGCCCGTCCGGCGTTTGAGGACGAGGCCGTTCAGACCGAAGGGGGGCCTGGGGGCGCAGCCCCCAGCGGGGTCGAAGGGGCGGAGCCCCTTCAGGACGGGACGGGTAGGGGCGGCGGGGGCGAGACTCTCCCGTTCCGCCACCCCACCCGCGGCCGAATCGACCGCGACATCCCCCTCACCTTCACCTTCGACGGCATCGAATACCAGGGCCACCGAGGCGACACCCTCGCCTCCGCCCTCCTGGCCAACGGCGTGATCCAGGCGTCGACCAGCATCAAACTCGGCCGCCCCCGCGGCATCTTCTCGGCAGGCGTCGAAGAACCCAACGCCGTCATCCAGATCGAGGAGCCCTTCCCCGAGCCGATGCTCCCGGCCACCACCGTCGAGCTCTACGACGGCCTGGTAGCCACCAGCCTCCCCGGCCAGGGCCGCCTCGCCACCCAACCGGACCCCGCCCGCTACGACGCCGTACACACCCACTGCGACCTGCTGATCGTCGGCGCCGGCCCGGCCGGCCTCGCGGCGGCAGCGGCCGCGGCGAGAAGCGGCGCCCGCGTCATCCTCGCCGACGACCGGCCCGAGCTCGGCGGCAGCCTCCTCGGCACCGGCGAACTACTCGACTGGGCAGCCGAGTCGGGCGCCCAGCTGGAGGCCGCCCCCGAGGTCCGCGTGCTGCGCCGTACCACCGTCTTCGGGTACTACGACGACAACCACCTCCTCGCCGTGGAGCGCCGCACCAACCACCTCGGCGCCCAGGCCCCTCAGAACGTCTCCCGTGAGCGCGTCCACCGCATCCGCGCCCGCCGCGTCGTCCTCGCCACCGGCGCCCACGAGCGCTCGCTGGCCTTCGCGGACAACGACCGGCCCGGCATCATGCTGGCCACCTCGGCCCGCACCCACCTGCACCGCCACGGCGTCCTGCCCGGCCGTCACGCGGTCGTGTTCACCACCAACGACAGCGCCTACGCGGCCGCACTGGACCTCGCCGCGGCGGGCGTCCGGATCGCGGCGATCGTCGACACCCGCCCCGCACCGGGCGAGTGGGCGGACCGCGCCCGCGCGGCGGGCATCGAGGTGCTCGCCGGGTACGCGGTGACCGGCACGGAGGGCGAGGCGCGGCTGACCGCCGTGAGCGTGGCGCCGTTCGGAGAGACCGCGGCACGGCGGGAGTTCGCCGCCGACCTGCTGCTGGTCTCCGGCGGCTGGAACCCGGTGGCGCACCTGTTCAGCCAGGCGGGCGGCAAGCTCCGCTACGACGAGGCGCTGGGCACCTTCGTGCCCGACGTCGTCCGTCAGGCCGTCGAGGTCGCGGGCAGCGCGAACGGCATCTTCGACCTGGCCGCCGTGCTCGCCCAGGGTGCCGCCGCCGGTGCCCGCGCGATCGAGGCCGAGGGCTACACCCCGGACGTCCCGGAGCTCCCGGCCGTGCCCGCCCAGCCGCAGCCCACGCCTCCCATGCAGGTCTTCACCGTCCCCGGCCGCGAGGGCGCCCCCCGCTTCGTGGACCTCCAGCGGGACGTCACCATCGACGACCTGGCCCGCGCCACCGGCGCCGGTATGCACTCGGTCGAGCACACCAAGCGCTACACCACGGCCGGCACCGCCAACGACCAGGGCAAGACCTCCGGCGTCCTGGCCAGCGGCGTGGTCGCCGACCTGCTCGGTGTGGACATCTCCGCGCTCGGCACGACCACCTTCCGGCCGCCCTACACGCCCGTCTCCTTCGCGGCCCTCGCCGGCCGGGACCGGGGGGTGCTGAGCGACCCGGTCCGCACCACCGCCCTGCACGGATGGCACGTCGAACACGGCGCGCTGTTCGAGAACGTCGGCCAGTGGAAGCGCCCCTGGTACTACCCGCAGGACGGCGAGGACATGGAAGTGGCCGTGCTGCGCGAGTGCGCCGCCGCCCGCGAGAGCGTCGCCTTCATGGACGCCTCCACCCTCGGCAAGATCGACGTACAGGGCCCGGACGCCGGCGTCTTCCTCGACCTGCTCTACACCAACATGATGAGCACCCTGAAGGTCGGCATGATCCGCTACGGCGTGATGTGCAAGCCCGACGGCATGGTCTTCGACGACGGCACGGTCATCCGCCTCGCCCCCGACCGCTTCCTGGTCACCACGACCACGGGCAACGCGGCGACCGTACTGGACTGGATGGAGGAGTGGCTGCAGACCGAGTGGCCGGAGCTGAAGGTCCACTGCACGTCGGTCACCGAGCAGTGGGCCACGGTCGCCCTGGTCGGCCCGAAGTCGCGCGCGGTCCTCGGCTCGCTCGCTCCCCAACTGGCCGTCTCCAACGACGACTTCCCGTTCATGGCCTGGCGGGAGACGACCGTCGCGGGCATCGAGGCGCGCGTCTGCCGGATCAGCTTCTCCGGTGAACTCGCCTACGAGATCAATGTGTCGCCGTGGGAGGCGCTCGCTCTGTGGGAGGCGCTGTACGAGACCGGTGCCCCGTACGGCATCACCCCGTACGGCACCGAGACCATGCACGTCCTGCGCGCCGAGAAGGGCTACCCGATCATCGGCCAGGACACCGACGGCACGATCACTCCGCACGACCTCGGCATGAGCTGGGCGGTGTCGAAGAAGAAGCCGGACTTCATCGGCAAGCGCTCCTTCGCCCGCGCCGACACCGTCCGCCCCGACCGCAAGCACCTGGTCGGCCTGCTCCCGGAGGACCCCGGCACCTTCCTCCCGGAGGGCACCCAGCTGGTCGCCGACAGCGAACTGCCCGCGCCACCCGTCCCGATGCTCGGCCACGTCACCTCCAGCTACCGCAGCGCCGCCCTCGGCCGCACCTTCGCGCTGGCCCTGATCAAGGGCGGCCGGGAGCGCATCGGCGAGCGGCTGTACGCCCCCGTGGGCAACCGGCTGGTCCCGGTGACCGTCGCCGGCCCCGTCCTCTACGACCCCGAGGGAGCCCGCCGCGATGGCTGACACCGCAATCACCGCCCCGCCCCGCAGCCCCCTGGCGCAGTACGCCGATCGCCTGGCCGCCGCGACCCGCACCTCCCAGGGGGCGGTCCGGCTCGCCGAACTCCCCTTCCTGGCCCAGGTGAACGTCCGCCTCGACGCCAAGGGAGGCGCGGCCGACGCCGTCGGGCTCGCCCTGGGGGTGCAGCTGCCGCTCGAACCCAACACGGCCATTCACGCGGGCGAGTTGACCGCACTGTGGCTCGGCCCGGACGAATGGCTGGTGGTGGGCCCGCCGGGCAGCGAGCGGGACCTGGAGAGCCGGATCCGGGCGGCCGTCGGGGAGGAGCCCGTCTCCGTCACCGACGTCTCCGCCCAGCGCACCACCCTCCTCGTCTCCGGCCCCAGCGCCCGCGACCTGCTGGCCCACGGCTGCGCGCTGGACCTGCACCCGCGTGCCTTCGGCGCCGGCCGCTGCGCCCAGACGACGCTGGGCCGCACGCAGGTCGTCCTGGTCGCCAGGGACGAACCCGGGGCCGGATTCTGGGTACTGGTCCGTTCGTCCTTCGCCGGCTACCTGACGGACTGGCTGCTGGACGCGGCGACCGAATACATCTGAATACGCCGCAGGTGTTGACGGGCGCGGTGCGTCACCGCTCGCTCGATGTGGCCTCCGCCCTCCGCGGCGGAGGCCACGCCCGAGTGTCCTGCACCGGCCCCGAGGCAGGCCTCCCGCCGGGCGGCCTTCGGTGACATGACGACCCCGCCGGGGTCCAACGTCTGTACCAGCTGTGCGAGTTGATCGGGCTCGGTGTCCTTGAGCAGGAAGTCGGCCGCGCCGGTCCGCAGCGCGGTGACGATGTACTCGTCGGCGTCGAACGCGCGGGGCCTCCGGATGTCGAGCAGGACGACGCCCGGGCGCTCCCGCCGGGATGTGCTGCTCGGCTTCATCGTCGCCGTGACCGTGTTCGCGATGCTGTGGGCCCGGTTGTTCCGGCGCGGCCCGCTGGAGTGGCTGCTGGGCAAGGCGACCAGGGCCGCGGAACTCGTCCGCTGAGCGGGCGGTGCGGGGGCCGCGCCCCCGCACCGGGGCCCTTACCCGCTACACCCGCTGCCACAGGGCCGGAGTGCCCTCCGGCGACCAGGCACCCTGCGCCTGGTGGGTCTGCAGGCACTGGTAGCGCACGCCCGCAACGGTCACCGTGGCGCCGACCTCGTAGACCCGGCCGGCGGCCCATGCGGTCGCCGTGCCGGCGCCCTGCGGGGCGGGCGGACCGGTCTGCACGGACGCGGTCTTCAGGGTGAGGCCGAAGGTGCTGAGGATCGGGTTGACCGGCTGGTAGAAGGTGGTTCCGCCGGTCGTGCAGTCGCCGGAGCCGCCGGAGGTGACGCCCTGCGCCTGGGCGCCGGAGAGGAACGGGCCGCCGGAGTCACCCGGTTCGCTGCACACCGTGGTCCGGGTGAGGCCGTCGACGGTGCCCTGGGCGTAGTCGACCGACGTGTTGTGCTGCTGGATGGTGCCGCAGTGCCATCCGCTGGTGGAGCCGGAGCGGCAGACCGACGCCCCGACGAGCCCCTGGACCGACCCGGCGACCTGCGTGTTCCTGCCGCCCGACCCCTTGACCTCGGCCGTCGCGGTCCAGCTGCTGTTGACGGCCACCCAGGACATGTCCTTGCCCGGGAACGTGGACCCCTGGAACGTGCCCTGGTCTGCCTTGTTGTAGCCGGTGGTCTTGTCACCTGCCTTGCCGCAGTGGCCCGCGCTGACGAAGCCCTGCTGCTGGCTCTTGGTGATGGAGAAGCCGATGGAGCAGCGGGCGGCGTTGTTGATGTAGTAGGCCTCGCCGCCTACGAGGTCCGCCATCAGCCGAGGCCGGTCCTTCGTGATCCGGACCGCCACGCCCCGGTCCTCCACCCCGGCGGCCTTGAGGAAGGCGGCGGCCGCCGACTGCCTCGTCGCCTCGACGACGACCCGGTTCGCCGGCACGTCGACGTACCAGACCGGGGTGTCGTGCGTCTTCACGCGGACGGCGGCCGCGTCCAGCTTCGCCTTGACGGCCTCGAGGGCGCTGAGCGGCGCCTTGACGACCACGGCCTTGGCGCCCTGCGCCTTGATGGCGGGCACGTCCTCCGCATGGGTGGTCGCGACGGTGAGCTCGGCGGAGGTCTTCCCGCTCACCCAGGCTCCGGCGAAGTGCCCGCCGAGGGCGTTGTGCAGCCGGCCCGCACGGGTGCCCGCCTCCTCCTCGTTGACCAGCCGGGTGGCCGCCTGCGCCCGCGTCAGATGCAGGTCGCGCGCCATCGCGCTCAGGATCTGCGCGGACGGTTTGTCGGCGCCGAGGGTCCGGGCCGCGGAGGGCAGGGGCCCCGGCGCGGGCGGCGGGGCGGCCGCCGCGACCGCGGGGATCCCGGTGAGGACGAGGGTGCCGAGTGTGGCCAGGGCGGCGCGGTGCCTGCCCGCTGCATGTCTGCCGACCATGCGGTGTACCTCCTGCTGAGTACGGGGGAGACTGAGGCGAATCCGTAGGCGGCCTTGCCGCAATGGCCCGGAACGATGTCAAAGGCGAGGGTCTTTCGCGCTTTGGGGGACGCCTGGGGTGCCATGTGCAGTACGACGGGCATGGGTGAGCGCCGGTCGGCGTCAGTGCGAAAGCGACCGTCTCGGCAGGAACGCTTCGTGGCGGGCGGGCCCGTCGGCTACAGGCCGACGACGACCAGCGCCGTGTCGTCGGTGTTGCCCGTGGCGGGGAGAAGGTCGGCCAGCAGGGCGTCGGCCAGGGCCTCGGGAGCGGTCCGCCGGTGGCGGGCCAGGCAGTCGGCGAGGCGGCCCAGGCCGGTGTCGATGTCCTCGCTACGGCGCTCGATCAGACCGTCGGTGTACAGCACGAGGGTGTCGCCCGCCGCGAAGGCCACACGGGCTTGCGGCCGGGCGACGCGGCCGGGGCGCGCGTCGATCGGCGGGTCGGTGGCCTGGTCCAGGAAGGACACGGTGCCGTCGGGGTGCAGTACGGCGGGCGGCGGATGGCCGGCACAGCTGTAGGTGATGCTGCGCCCGCCCCAGTCGATGAAGGTCGTCGCCACCGTGGCGGACTCGGCTCCGTCGACGGAGCACGCGTACATGTCGAGGGCCTCCAGGGCCTGCGCCGGTCCGTCGGCGACCTGGGTGGCCGCGCTCAGCGCGCTGTGCAGCTGCCCCATGGCGCAGGCCGCCGCCAGACCGTGGCCGACGACATCGCCGACCGCGACCGCCATACGGTCGTCCGGCAGGTCCACCAGGTCGTACCAGTCGCCGCACACGTTCAGGTCACCGATGGCGGGCCGGTAGCGCACCGCCGCCCGATGAGGACCGAGATGTCTCGGGGTGGGCATCATCGCCGTCTGCAGGGCCAGAGCGACCTCACGCTCGTGGGCGTGGGCCCTGCGCAGCCGTTCGTTGACCTCCTGCAGCTCCCGGGCGCGGGTGTAGAGCTCGGCCTCCAGCACGCTTGCCCGGTCGCTGTCGGTCAGGCTGCCGCGGGCGCGCAGAAGTTCCGTGACCTCCTCCACCCGGTGCACGACCAGCACCACCTTCCCGTCCGGGCCGAGGACGGGCGCGTTGACCGGGCTCCAGAAGTGCTCCTGCCAGTGGCCGGGCCGCTGGGCGTCCTCGATGTCGTAGCGGAGCACCGCCATGGTGTCCCGCTCGCCCGTGGCCACCACGCGCAACATCGACTCCCGGGTCTCCCGCATGCCGGCCGCGGCCGGATCGTTCGGGTTCTCCGGAAAGACATCGAAGATGTAGCGGCCCAGCAGCTGCTCACGAGTGCGTCCGGCCAGCTGCGCGAAGTCGTCGTTGACGTCGACGTACACCAGCTCGGGCGTCAGCAGCGCCACCATGCCGGGCAGGGCCTGGAAGACCGCCGCGTAGTCGATCGGTTGCGGTTTCCTCATGTGCTGCCTGCCTTGGCGCCAACCATCAGTGTGTTCCCACGATAGAAGCGAATACGGCGGGCGGCCTGGGCTTGTGGTTCCTCGGACGTCAGTGCTGGTTCACAGCCGACCGTCAGCTGGGGGCTGTGTCCCGGTCTTCGTCCTCGCCGTCATGCGGGTCGCCGCGTCGTGGAGCAGCCGCGCGTGCAGCTCGAACATCGCCACCAGGTCGACGGCCTCACCGTTGATCTCCCGGTGCACGAACAGGTCGTCGGCGCCGGCGAGGGCGTAGCTGGTCAGGGTCTGTACGTCGGCCTCGGCCAGGTCCGGGAACAGTTCCCTGACCACATCGGCCGTCCTCTGCTGGGCGTCGCGGACCTGGAGGAACACCGTCCGGCCTCGTGGCTCCGTGGGGCGGCGCTCCAGGGCGAGCATCAGGCCGAGACGCAGGAAGTCGGGGACGTCGACCAGCGCCTTCGCGACGTTCGCCGCCATCGCAGTGACCCGCTCCAGCGTTTGGGCGGCACGTTCATCGGCCCGCTGGCGGGGAAGCTCGGGATCCGGCCCGCGACGCTGCGCAAGTGGGAGCATGCCGGGCTGGTGCGCCCGCGCCGCGACCCGCTGACCGGGTACCGCGTCTACGACGAGTCCGACGTGCGGGACGCCCGGCTGGCCCACCAGCTCAGACGGGGCGGCCATCTGCTGGAGCAGATCGCCCCGTTGATCGCCCAGGTGAGGGCGGCCGGCGGGCTGGAGCCACTGGAGGCCGCGCTGTCCGACTGGCGCAGCCGGCTGGCCGCCCGTGGGCGGGCGATGCTGACGGGTGCCGCCGAGTTGGAGGCGTACCTCCGCAAACGTGGCTGAGACTCCCGCGCCGCCGGGGGCACCGCTGGAATTGACGAGCGGTCGCCGCCAAGGTGGTGCCATGTGCTGGAGTGCGACAGCCGATCTCGTGGCGGGCGCCGGGATCACCTGCGTCGGTGTGGCCTGCGTGGCACGCGTGCACCGGACCGGCGATCTCCCTCTTGCGGCGCTGCCGTTGCTGCTCGGCGTCCATCAGCTGGTCGAGGCGCGGGTCTGGCAGGTGGGGGGCGGCACCGGACCGGCCACCGTCGCCTGGGCCGTGATCGCCCTGCCCCTGCTTGCGGTGTGGGTGCCGGCGGCCGTCCTGTGCGCCGTTCCGCGGGATGCCACAGCCCGGCTGTCGATTTCCGTGGCGTCCGGCGTCGCGACCGCGGGCGTGCTGGCGTACGCCATCGCCACCCGTCCCGTGCGGGCCGAGATCCGCGGGCACACCGTCGGCTACGTCATCGGGCTGCCGCATGCGGGCGTGCTCATCGCGGGCTATCTGCTGGCCACGGTCGGCGCGTTGCTGCTGTCCGGCGACCGCTGGCTGGTGGCGCTCGGCGTGCTGGCCGGGGTGGGCGCGCTGGTGTGCTGGGCGCTGTGGCGGCTGGAGTTCGTCTCGACCTGGTGCGCGTTCGCGGCGGCGTGCTCGGTGGTGGTGTTCGGGTGGGTGGGAGCCCGGCGGACGAAGTCTCGCGGCGCCGTTCGGCAGGCCTCCGACACGGTGTGAACCGCGCGCCGAGGGCGCTTCCGGGGCCGGGGAGACGCAGGTCACATTCGGCCATGTCACAGGGGTGGGGGCCGCCCCGTCTCAGAGGGTGTGGCCACTGACGACGGCAGAGGGGCACATCATGGACACGACATGGGAGCACGGGGGAAGGGGATCGGCGTGAGCAAGGTCGAGGAGTTCGAGGAGCTGCGGCCGCTGCTGTTCTCGATCGCCTACCGGATCCTGGGCAGCGTGAGTGAGGCCGAGGACGCGGTGCAGGAGGCATGGCTGCGGTTCGACGGCACGGCAACCCGGCCCGCGTCGACCAAGGCGTATCTGTCGGCCGTCGTGACCCGGATCTCGATCGATGTGCTGCGTTCCGCGCGGGTGCGGCGGGAGGAGTATGTCGGGCCGTGGTTTCCCGAGCCGCTGCTCAGCGATCCGTATCAGGATCCGGAGCGGTCGGTGGAGCTGGCCGACTCGGTGTCGATGGCGGCGCTGGTGCTGCTGGAGCGGCTGAGCCCGCTGGAGCGGGCGGTGTTCGTGCTGCGCGAGGTGTTCGCGTTCGGGTTCGACGACATCGCGGCGGCGGTGGGGCGTTCGGAGGCGGCATGCCGGCAGCTGCTGGTACGGGCGCGGCGGCACATGCAGGCCGGACGGCCCCGGTTCGCGGCGGACCGTGAGGACCGCGAGGAGCTGGCGACACGGTTCTTCGACGCGCTGAAGAACGGCGATGTCGGCGGGCTGCAGAACCTGCTGGCCGCCGACGTTCAGCTGGTCGGGGACGGCGGCGGCAAGGCCCCGCAGCTGGCCAGGGCGGTCATGGGCGCCGAGAACGTGGCCCGGCTGCTCGGCACGGTCTTCCCCTGGCTGATCCGGATCGACGTGACGTTCGAGCTGCACGAGGTCAACGGCCAGCCCGGCGCGATCTTCCGCGACCGGGACGGCAGGGTCCTGCAGACCATGGCCCTCGAGCTGCTCGACGGCCGGATCCAGACCATCCGCGCGGTGATCAACCCCGACAAGCTCGGCCACCTCGGCCCGGTCGGCGACGCCTGGGCCGTCGACCGCGAGGTGAAACAGGCCCGACGGCAGAGCAACTGACCTCGGCCGGGCGGCGCGTCGCTCCCGCTCGGCGGAGAGGCGGCCTGCCCGCTGATGACCTGGCCGTCTGCCGAAGCTGCGCCTGCCGGTGTCAGTGCCAGCCGAAGCGGCGGTCCACCAGGGCCGCGAACTCCTCCAGGGTCAGTACGGCGTCCCCGTTCTGGTCGGCGGCGTCGAAGAGGGCGGAGGAGGCGTCGGCGTCCCCCAGGGCCCAGAACGGCAGGTCTCCCGACGCGGCCAGGGTCGGACCCTTGGTCCGCAGGGCGATGATCACCTCATCGCGGGTCAGTGTTCCGCTGTGGTCGAGGTCGAGCGCCTCGAACAGCTTCCGTGCCTTGTCACTCATCTTGTCGCCCCCGTTCCTTTCACCCATGAGAACGCCTCTCCCGCCACCCGCGTTCCCCGCCGCGCCCGCCTAGAGGGCCCGGGCGACGAGCAGGGCGACGTCGTCGTGGTCGTCGGGGTGACGCAGGCCGTAGAGCAGGAGGTCGCAGGTTTCCTCCAGGGGGCGGTTGGGTTCGTCGAGGAAGCCGAGCAGGACGTCGAGACGGTCGTCGATGGAGTGGTGGCGGGTCTCGACGAGACCGTCGGTGTACAGGACCAGCAGGTCACCGGCGTCGAGCCGGGCGGTCGTTGTCTCGAAGGAGATGCCGCCGACGCCGAGCGGGGCGCCGGCGGGCAGGTGGAGCAGCTCGGGGGCGCGGCCGGGGCCGGCCAGGGCGGGCGGCATGTGGCCGGCGTTGGCGAACTGGCACTGCCGTGTGCGGGGGTCGTACACGGCGTAGAGACAGGTGACGATGTAGTGCTCCAGATCGCAGGTGATCTTGTCGAGGTGCTGGAGCACGGCGTCGGGGGCGAGGTCGAGGTCCGCGTAGGCGCAGGTGGCGGTGCGCAGCCGGCCCATGGTGGCGGCGGCGTCGATGCCGTTGCCCATGACGTCGCCGACGACCAGGGCGGTCCGGTCGTCGTCGAGGGGGATGACGTCGTACCAGTCGCCGCCGACCTCGCTGGTGGCCTGGGCCGGCTGGTAGCGGGAGGCGAGTTCGAGCCCCGCGTGCTCGGGCGGGTGGTCGGGCAGCAGGCTTCGCTGGAGGGTGAGCGCGGTGTTGCGCACGCTCTGGAACCAGCGCGCGTTGTCGATGGCCACGGCGGCGCGCCCGGCCAGCTCGCTCGCGAGGACGACGTCGTCCTCGTCGAAGGGGAGCGGGTTGGTGGTGCGCTTGAGGTCCAGGGCGCCGAGTATCTCGCCGTGCGCGATCAGCGGAACCGCGAGGTAGGAGTGGACGCCGGCCCGGGCCAGCAGCGAGCCGGCCTCGGCGTCCCGGGCGATGCGCGGTAGATCGCGGTCGCCGACGTGCCGCACCAGGACGGGCCGGCCGGTGTGCACGCACAGGGTGACCAGGCGGTCCCCCTCGTAGGCCGCGAGGCCGCCGGGCGGGTCGGCGGCGCGCAGCGCCACGGTCGGCTGGGCCGCCTTGAGCGCGAGGGCGCGGAAGAGCTCCGGGCCGTCGTCGGGTCTGCGTGAGCGGCGGCAGGCCAGCGCGGAGTCGAGGACGTCCACGGCGACCACGTCGGCGAGCTGCGGCACGGCGATCTCGGCCAGCTCGCGGGCGGTCTCCTCCACCTCCAGCGTGGTGCCCACGCGTACCGAGGCGTCGGCGATGAGGGCGAGGCGGCGCCGGGCCCGGTCGGCCTCGGCGGCCGCCCGGTGCCGTTCGGTGACGTCGACGACCGAGGCGGCCGCACCCAGCACCCGCCCGCCCGGGTCCTCCAGTCGGTAGAAGGACAGCGACCAGGCGTGTTCGTGGTCGGGGTCGGTCGGCGGGCGGCCGACGTGGTACTGGTCGAGCAGCGGGGTCCCGGTGGTGAGCACCTGCAGCAGCGCGCTCTCGATGGTGCCGACGTCGGGCAGCGGCATCGTCTCCCTCAGACGGCGGCCCACATGGTCCTCGGCGGGGATGCCGTCGATGCGCTCCAGCGCCGGGTTGACCAGGAGGTACCGCAGATCGGGGTCCAGCAGGGCGAGGCCGATCGGGGACTGGTTGATCAGCCGCTCGCACAGGGCCAGATCGGTCTCGACGCGCTGCAGCAGATTGTGGTCGGCGGCGATACCGAGGGCGTACACGTCCCCGAGATCGTCCTGGAGCCGCATGTTGCGGAACTCCATCACGCGGGTGCTGCCGTCCTTGTGCCGGATGGGGAAGGCACCCGCCCAGCTCCGGCCGGTCTCCAGCACCTCCGTGAACAGCTTGACCACCGACTTCAGATGCTCGGGGTGGATGAACAGCCGGGCCGCGTACTTGCCGAGCGCCTCCTGTGCGCTGTATCCGAACAGCTCCTCGGCCTGCGGGGTCCAGAACACGATGCGTCCGTCGGCGTCGACGACCGTCGCGGCCACGCTCAGGACATCCAGCAGTCCGGTCGGCGCGGGCGGCTCGAAATCGTGCGCAGCACTGTCGGACCGGAAGGATTCGGCTGTCATCCCGCAACCACCTCCACCGTTCGGCGGGATCCGCGGACCCCGGCCGGCATCACCGCCACCCGGGTTCCGACCAGCGGCACTTCCATGCTCCCTCCGGTCCGGGAAGGGCGGAAGCGCTGCGGGCAGGGCGGGGGCGCCCGCCAGGGCCGTGCACATCGGGCGGACTAGCAGGAACATGGTCCTGTAGAGGACGGCACCCGGATGGCACCCATGGATCCTGCGCGAGAAACATCCGAAGGGCCGGCGCCCTCGGGGCCGCGCGAACTCCTCGACGCGTCCACCGACGCGGCGGCGGTCGTGTCCGCGGCGGGCGTCGTGCTCGGCTGGACCCGGGGCGCCGAAGCACTGCTCGGCCACCCCGCGTCCGAGGTGGTCGGCGGCTCCGCCGCGCGCCTGGTGGCGATGCCCGCCGACCCGGTACGGGTGGCCCGTGTGGCGGAGCGGTGTCGTGGCGGTATGGGATGGAGCGGTCTCATCTCCGTACGCCACCGCGACGGCCGGACCCTCGATGCCGACCTGCGGGTCTCCGCGTCCTTCCGTATCGGCGAGGACGAGTGCTTCCTGATGTCGGCGCGGGAGCGGCGGGAGCAGTGGTCGATCGGCCAGTCCGTCCTCGACGGGTTCCTGACCCGTTCCCCGATCGGCATGGCGGTGATGGACCAGGAACTGCGCTATGTCTGGCTCAACGACACCCTGGAACGCTTCGGCGGAGTGCCCCGCGAGCAGCGGCTGGGACGCCGGCTGAGCGAACTGCTGCCCGGGCTGCAGGCGGCCGCCATCGAGGGGCTGATGCGCAAGGTCCTGGACACCGGAGTCCCGGTCACCGACTACGAGTACCTGGGCTGGAGCTGGGCCGACCCCCACCGCCAGCACGCCTACTCCACGTCCTTCTTCCCCCTGGTGGACGCCGACGACTCCGTCACCGGCGTCTGCTACATGGTCCAGGACGTCACCGAGCGGTGGACGGCCCGCCGGCTGCTGACGCTGGTCAACGAGGCAGGAACCTGCGTCGGCACGACGCTGGACGTGATGCGGACGGCTCAGGAGCTCGCCGACTTCGCCGTACCCCGCTTCGCGGACTTCGCCGTCGTGGACCTTCTGGAGCCCGTGCTCAGCACCGAAGGGCATGGCGCGTGGCTGACGGACGCCGGGCCGGCCTCCGTCGGACCGGTGATGCGCCGCGCCGGAATGAGCTCGGTGCGCGAGGGCTGCCCGGAGGCCGTGGCACGGGTCGGGGACAGGGCGGGCTTCCTGCCCCCCGCGCACGATGTGAACCTGCTCGTCGACGGCGAGCCGATCCTGGTGCCCGTCCTCGATCCGTCCGACGAGCGGTGGGTCGCCGAACAGCCCGAACGCGCGGAAAAGATAAGGGAGTTCGGGCTGCACTCCTTCATCGCCGTGCCGATGCGCGCACGGAACACCATCCTGGGCCTCACCACGTTCATGCGGTCGCTCAATCCCGTGCCGTTCCAGCCCGACGACGTGCTGCTGGCCCGGGAGCTGGTGGCGCGGGCGGCGCTGTGTGTCGACAACGCCCGCCGCTACACCCGGGAACACACCGCGGCGGTCACCCTGCAGCGCAGTCTGCTGCCGCAGGCCCTGACGGGCGGAACCGCGCTGGAGGTGGCCTCCGCCTATCTGCCGGCGGACCCGGCGGACGGCGTGGGCGGCGACTGGTTCGACGTGATCCAGCTGTCCGGGGGGCGGGTCGGCCTCGTGGTCGGCGACGTGGTGGGGCACGGCATCACCGCCGCGGCGACCATGGGACGGCTGCGCACCGCGGTGCAGACCCTCGCCGACATGGAACTGCCGCCCGACGAACTGCTCGCCCACCTCGACGACCTCGTGCTGCGGCTGAGCGCCGAGCGGACCGACGACGAGACGGCCCACCGCAGCAGCACCGCCTTCCTCGGGGCGACCTGCCTGTACGCCGTCTACGACCCGGTGACCCGGCGGTGCACGATGGCCCGCGCCGGGCACCCGCCGCCGGTTGTCGTGGCCCCCGACGGGCAGGTGTCCTTCCCGGAGCCGCCGGCCGGGCCGCCGCTCGGACTGGGCGGGATGGCGTTCGAAGCCGCCGAGATCGAACTCGCCGAGAACAGCCTGATCGGCCTCTACACCGACGGCCTCATCGAGGGCGCCGACGGCGACATGGAGCTGGGCATGTCCCGGCTCGGCGAGCTGCTGGCCCGCTCCGACACCGACCTCGACGTGCTGTGCACCTCCGCGGTACGGCGACTCGTGCCCGTGCCGCAGCCCGACGACATCGCCCTCCTCCTGGCGCGCACCCATGGCCTCGGCGCCGACCACGTCGTCTCGTGGCAGGTGCCGGTGGACCCGGCCGCCGTCGCCGACGTCCGCGCCAGCGCCACCCGCCAGGTGGCGGCCTGGGGGCTGGAGGACCTGGCCATGACGACGGAACTCGTCGTGAGCGAACTGGTCACCAACGCGATCCGCTACGCCGAACCCCCCATCCGGCTACGACTCATCCGTGACTCCCGCCTGACCTGTGAGGTCGCCGACGCCAGCAGCACGGCCCCCCGGCTGCGGCATGCCCGCAGCACGGACGAGGGCGGCCGCGGCCTCTTCCTGGTCGCCCAGCTGACCGATCGCTGGGGCGCCAGGTACACGCCCGACGGAAAGATCATCTGGGCCGAGCAGGAGATTTCCTGACGCGTGCGGCGGGACCTGCCGGCACGGGCGACTCCATGACAGCCGCGGGACGGCTCCTTGACGGCTGCCACCGGGCGACTCCTTGACAAGGGGTGAGGGCGACCCGAAACTGGCGTTGCGCGTCGCGCATCCAGTTTCGCAATACGCACCGAGGTGGTCATGAAGCTTCCCGCGTGCCGTCTCGCCGATCTGCCGCGAGGCGAGGCGTTCCGGCTCGAGTCCGACCCGGCGGTCGCCGTGTTCCACACCGAGGACGGCGAGCTCTACGCGATCGACGACACCTGCACCCACCAGGACGCCTCGCTCTCCGAGGGCTGGCTGGAGGGCTGCGAGGTGGAATGCCCGCTGCACGCCTCGAAGTTCGACCTGCGCACCGGCGCCGTCGACGCCCCACCGGCCCGGCTGCCCGTCCGCACCCACCAGGTCCTCGTCGAGGACGGCACGATCTACATCGAGCTGTCCGACGCTCCGCCGAATCTCCCACCCACGTGCGTCGCCGCCCGCCTCCGAGCGGCCGAGCCCGCGGGTGGGGCCGCGTGAGGACCGTGGCGACCGCCGTCGACGAGCCCTGTCGCTCCGGCGACAGGCGGCCGGACGTCGGGGCCGCCAAGCGCCCCGCGGGCTGGGCCGATGTGCGGCTCCGCCGCACGGCCGCGATCGGCCGTCGATCGTCCGCGGGACCGCGGCGGAGCCGCGTATCGACACAGCCCCGCGCCTTTGAGGGAGCTGTCGTATCGCTGTCGGCTTCGTTCGCTGTCGAGGAGTCCTGGCTGGCTGCGTCGGCGCGGTGGAGCCGCAGATCGATACAGGCCTGCGCCTTTCAGGGTGCTGCCGTAGCGCAGTCGGCGTTCCCGCGCCCGCGCGGGCCGGTGGCCGCCGAGGCGGCGCGGAAGGCCGGCTCCTCGTGACCGCCACGTTCCAGGCGACCGCCCCGCCGCGGCCGGGGACGCCGGAACTGCATCCGCAGGGGCTGCCGCGGCCCGGCCGGACGCTGGTCATGGGCGTTGTGAACGTCACCCCGGACTCGTTCTCCGACGGCGGGCTGTCGTTCGCCCCGGAGGCGGCCGTCGCGCACGGACTTGCGCTGCTCGATGAGGGGGCGGACATCGTCGACGTGGGCGGGGAGTCGACCCGTCCCGGCGCACAGCGGCCGACGCTCGAGGAGGAGCTGCGGCGCGTCCTGCCCGTCGTCGCAGAACTCGCCGCGGCGGGCGCCGTCGTCAGCGTCGACACCATGCGGGCCGAGGTCGCCGCCCGCGCGCTCGACGCGGGCGCACGGCTGATCAACGACGTCTCGGGCGGCCTGGCCGACCCCGCGATGCTGCCGACGATGGCCCGGGCCGACGCGCCGTACGTGCTGATGCACTGGCGCGGCCACGCCGCCGCAATGCAGGCGAACGCGGTCTACGGCGACGTCGTCACCGATGTGGTCGACGAACTGCGCCGGAGGATCCAGGCCGCACTGCAGGCGGGCATCCGGCCCGGCAGCCTGATAGTCGACCCCGGCCTGGGCTTCGCCAAGGAGGCGGAGCACAACTGGCAGCTGCTGGGCCGCCTCGGGGAAGTCCACGCGCTGGGGCACCCCGTCCTGGTGGGCGCATCACGCAAGTCGTTCCTGGGCCGTCTGCTGGCGGATCCGGCGACCGGTCAGCCCCGCCCGGCACAACTGCGCGACGCCGCAACCACCGCCGTGTCAGTACTCGCCGCCGCACAGGGCGCCTGGTGCCTACGGGTACACGACGTGACGTCGACACTCGACGCGGTAAGGGTGACGGCGCGCTGGGGCGCCGAGACGCCTGCCTTTTAGGGGCGCGGGGCCGTGTCGATTTGCGGCTCCGCTGCGTGGGCGCGACCAGTCACGACGATGCCGCAGACGACCGACGGCACTTCGCGGCACACCCGCGGAGCGAAGCCTCAGCCCAGGTACCCCATCCGATGGCTGATCTCCTCCGCCCCCTTGAGCAGTACCGGCGCCGACTCGTGCATGCGCTCCTCGGTGAACCGGTACGCAGGGCCGGAGGCGCTGAGCGCGGCGATGACCTCGCCGTCGCGGGAGCGGATCGGCGCCGCCATGGCGTGCAGTCCGATCTCGAGCTCCTCCAGCGTCACCGCGTATCCGCGCTCACGGGCCGCGGTGAGGTCCTTCTCCAGCTTCGCCCTCGCCGTCAGCGTGTGGGGCGTGAGCTTCTGCAGCCCGGATGTCGCGAGCACGTCGGCGCGCTCCTGAGGCGACAGATGGGCCAGCAGGATCTTGCCGCTGGACGTGGCGTGCACCGGGGTGAGCTGCCCGACCCAGTTGTGCGTGCCGACGGCGCCCGGCCCGCGGACCTGGTAGAGGTTGACGGCGTAATGCTCCTGCAGGACCGCGATGTTGACGGTCTCGCCGATCTCCTCGCTGAGCCGCTCGCACACCGGCCGGCCCTGCTGGGTGATGTCGAGCCGGCCGGTGACCGCGCCGGCCAGCCGCACGATCCCGAAGCCGAGCCGGTACTTGCCGCGCTCGGCCGTCTGCTCCACCAGACCGCGCGCCTCCAGCGCGCCGAGCAGGCGGAACGCGGTCGACTTGTGGACGTCGATCTCGCCGGCCACCTCGCTGACGCCCGCCTCGCCGCGCTGGGCGAGGATCTCCAGGACGCTGACGGCACGGTCGACGGACTGAACCCCGTTCACCGCTGGAGCTGCTGTTTCGCCGTCTGCCGTGAAGTTGCTCATGGCGCAACTATACGCATTTCGTGGCGGGCGTCAGCGGAAGACGACGGTGCAGTGCCCGTTGACCAGGACGCGGCTCTCGCTGTGCCACTGCACGGCCCGGGCGAGCACCTGCGCCTCGACGTCGCGGCCGATGGTGACGAGGTCGTCCGGGTCGCGCGAGTGGTCCACTCGGACCACGTCCTGCTCGATGATCGGGCCTTCGTCGAGGTCGGAGGTGACGTAGTGAGCCGTGGCCCCGACGAGCTTGACGCCCCGCCGGTACGCCTGGACGTAGGGTCGCGCGCCCTTGAAGCTCGGCAGGAAGGAGTGATGGATGTTGATGGCCCGTCCGTCGAGCTGCTTGCACAGGTCGTCGGAGAGGATCTGCATGTAGCGGGCGAGGACCACGAGGTCGATGTCGAGTTCGTCGACGAGGTGCAGCAGTTGTGCCTCCGCCTCCGCCTTGGTCTCCTTCGTCACCGGGATGTGGTGGAAGGGGATGCCGTAGCTCTGTGCCAGCGGCTCGAACTCGCGGTGGTTGGAGACGATCGCCGGGATCTCGATGTTGAGCGCGCCCGTGGACTTGCGGAAGAGCAGGTCGTTCAGGCAGTGGCCGAACTTCGACACCATGATCAGGGTGCGGGTCGGGGTGGCGGCGTCGTGCAGCTGCCAGCTGATCCGGTACGCCTCGGCGACCGGGCCGAAGCCGGCGCGCAGTACTTCCAGTGAGACGTCCGGGTCGGAGACGTCGAAGTGCACCCGCATGAAGAAGCGGTCCTGCAGCCGGTCGTCGAACTGCCGGCTCTCCAGGATGTTGCCGGAGTGGCTCACGAGAAACGTCGTCACGGCGTGGACCAGGCCGGCCTGGTCGGGGCAGGAGAGGGTGAGGACGAACTCGTGGCCGGGCTGCGGTCGAGGAGACATTGACATCCTCCGTTGGTGCATATTGCGCAACATGGTGAGTGATACGCAACATGGTCGGGTGGGGGTGGTGGGCTGGTCAAGACGTTGGTGTGTATGTGTGCGGCCCGGTTCTGGGGTCGCCGGGCGCCTGCGGGTCTCAGGACCGGCGCAGATGGCCGAGCCGGGCCGAGATCCGGTCGGCCGCGGCCCGGACCGTGGCGGCGATCTCCGGCAGCCGCTGCTCGGTCAGCCGGTAGGACGGTCCCGAGGCGCTGAGTGCGGCCACCACCTGTCCGTCGAAGGTGAAGACCGGCGCGGCCACCGCGTTCAGGCCCGTCTCCAGCTCCTCGATGCTGTAGGCGCAACCGTCCGAGCGGATGTCCCTCAACTGCGCCCGGAGAGCGCCGGGTTCGGTGACGGTGTGCGGGGTGTAGCTCTCCAGCGGCGCCCCCAGCCTGCGGTCGAGCTCGGGCCCGGTCAGATGCGCCAGCAGGACCTTGCCGCTGGAGGTGGCGTGCAACGGCGTACGCCGCCCCAGCCAGTTGTGCGTGGTAATGGCCGAAGGGCCCAGCACCTGGTCGACGTTGATGGCGGCGCCGCCGTCGAGGATGGCCAGATTGATGGTCTCCGCGACCTGCGCGGCCAGTTGCTCGCACACCGGGCGGCTCTGCTGGGAGAGGTCCAGCCGGACCGTGGCCGCGCCGGCCAGACGGACCAGGGCGAGACCGAGGCGGTACTTGCCCCGCTCCTCCGTGTGCTCGATGAGCCCGCGCAACTCCAGGGCGGTGGCCAGCCGTGACGCGGTCGACTTGTGCACCCCCAGCTCGGCGGCGATCTCCGTGACGCCCGCCTCTTCCTGGCGGCCCAGGAATTCGAGGATGCTCACGGCCCGGTCGACCGACTGCACCGGGGACTCCGGCTGGTGCGGGTACGGCGGCTGACAGGAGGAGTCCGTCATCGCGCGGCCTCCTGCATGGCTGTCCCCCGTGGATCCATGACTGCCCCCCGTGGATGGCTACTTGTAGATGACGAAGACCTTGCGCAGCGTCTCGTGGACGGTCCACGTGCCCTGCCAGCCGATCGGGAACACCGCGGTGGTTCCGGGGCCGACCTCGGTCTTCTCCCCGCCCTTCTCCTCGCAGGTCATACGCCCGGACAGCACGTGAATGACCTCCCCGCGATCGCAGAAGTCCCAGGCCGACTCGCCGGGTTCGCACTCCCAGGTCCCGCTGACGATCCTGTCGTCGTCCGAGGTGAAGATGCGCCGGCTGCGGGTCTGCATGGGATCGCCGAGCGGTGTGGCCGTGGGCGGGGCCAGGTCCTTCTTGTCCTCGAGCTCCTCGGAGGCCAGTGATCCGGCGTTGAGGCTGATGGTCACGGTCTTCCCCTTGCGCTGTCGCGAGACTGGCGTTGTCTCTCTATATAAAACACGCTTCGCTATGTGCAACATCTTGAGTGCGGACCGAGGTGCCGTCAAGAGTCGGCAAGAGCTTCTGCGACTTGTCTTGACGTCGACACGCTATCGATGTTCCGTTGCGTAGAAAGAAACGCGTTCTTGTGAGCGCAACAGCTGCGACAGTCCCCCGTCCCCGATTCCGGGAGTTCAGATGACCATCCGTGCCGTCGACGAGGCGCCACTGAACAAGTTCCATCGCAAACTCACCTGGGCCTGCGCCGGCGGCCCGTTCCTGGACGGCTATCTGCTCAGCATCATCGGTGTCGCGCTCGTCGGTATGAGCAGGGAGCTGAACCTGAGCACGGGAGACGAGAGCCTCATCGGCGCCGCCGCCCTGGTCGGCATCTTCGTCGGCGGCCTGTTCTTCGGCGCCGTCACCGACAAGCTCGGCCGCGAGGCCATGTACACCATCGACCTGGCGGTCCTGGTCGGCGGATCAATCCTGTCGGTGTTCGCCAACGAGACCTGGCAGTTGGTGGTCCTGCGCTTCGTGCTCGGCATGGCCATCGGCGCCGACTACCCGATCGCCACGTCCCTGCTGGCCGAATGGGTGCCGAACAAACACCGCGGCCGGCTGCTCGGCATCCTCATCCTCGCCTGGTACGTCGGCGCGGCGGCCGCCTATGTGATCGGCTATGCGATGGCCGAGATCGGCGGCACCGGCACCTGGCGGTGGATGCTCGCCTCGGGCGCCGTGCTCAGCGCCGTGATCCTGCTGCTGCGCATCGGTACACCGGAGTCGCCGCTGTGGCTGGTGAACAAGGGGCGTACCGCCGACGCGCAGAAGGCGATCAAGAAGGCCCTCGACCGCACCGTTTCGATCGACGACCTGCTCGCCGCCTCGGCCGACGAGCAGGCGGTGGAGCAGAGCGGGTTCCGTGACCTCTTCCAGGGTGCCTATCTGCGCCGCACGCTGTTCTGTGGCCTGTTCTACATGTGCCAGATCACGCCGATGTTCGCCCTGTACACCTTCGGCCCCACCATCCTGGGCTCGTTCGGCCTCGGCGAGGGCAACGCCGGCAACCTGGGCTCCGCGCTGATCAGCGTCGTGTTCGTGCTGGGCTGCATCCCCGCCCTGCGTCTCGTGGACCGGGTGGGGCGCCGCCCCGTCATCGTGTGGTCCTTCGCCCTGATGGTGGTGCCGCTCGCCGTGCTCGGCGGCGGCTCCGCGCTCCCCGTCGCCGTGGTGATCGCGTGCTTCTGCGCCTACGCCCTCTTCTCCGGCGGTCCCACGGTGCTGGAGTGGACGTACCCCAACGAGCTGTTCCCCACGAGCATCCGGGCCACCGCGGGTGGTGTGGCGACCTCGATCAGCCGCATCGGAGCCGCCGCGGGCACCTATCTGCTGCCCATCTCCCTGGACAGGCTGGGCATCGGCACGACCATGCTGATCGGTGCCGGCATCACCGTACTGGGCTGGCTGGTCTCCTTCGCCTGGGCCGAGGAGACGCGCGGACGCACGCTGGCGGAGACCAGTGCCCTGCCCGGCTCCGGGCGGTCCGTGGCGGCCGGCGGGGAGCGCAGCGCCGCCCTGCGCAAGAGCGGGCTCTGATCGTTCCGGCGGTGTGACGACGCCGAATCCGGCGACATGCGGCGGCCGGCCCCGGAGGGCCGGCCGCCGCATGTCGCCGCCCGTCGTCGGGTGTCCAAAGGCTGTCGAAATTGTGCGAAGTCCGCGCCTGGTGACCCCTTGACAGTGGTTGCCCGCGCGGAACACAGTTTCATCGTTGCTTATAGCGATGTCTGATGCGTAATACGCAACAGAGACCGAGGTCTCGGAGCCGTCGAGCACATCTCGCTCCGCGGGAGCGATCGACCCGGCCCCGCCCTACGAGCCCCGCCATCCAGAACACCCGGCCGAAGGCTGCATTCGGCCCTCCCCCTCACGAGGAGATCGACCGTGACACACGAGGTACGCGCCGTCGTCGCCCTGGAAAAGGGCGCCCCGGTCTCCGTGGAGACCGTCCTGGTGCCGGACCCCGGCCCGGGTGAGGTGCTGGTGCAGGTGCAGGCCTGCGGCGTCTGCCACACCGACCTGCACTACCGGGAGGGCGGGATCAGCGACGAGTTCCCCTTCCTGCTCGGCCACGAGGCCGCGGGCGTGGTCGAGGCGGTCGGCGAGGGCGTCACCGACGTCGCTCCCGGCGACTTCGTCGTCCTCAACTGGCGTGCGGTGTGCGGCACTTGCCGGGCCTGCAGCAAGGGCGAGCCGTGGTACTGCTTCGCCACCCACAACGCCACACAGCCGATGACCCTCGCCGACGGAACCCCACTCTCCGCGGCCCTGGGCGTCGGCGCCTTCGCCGAGAAGACCCTGGTCGCCGCCGGCCAGTGCACCAAGGTCGATCCGACCGCCCCGGCCACCGCGGCGGGCCTGCTCGGCTGTGGCGTGATGGCGGGCTTCGGTGCCGCGGTCAACACCGGCGGCGTCGGCCGCGGCGACTCGGTCGCGGTCATCGGCTGCGGCGGCGTCGGCATGGCCGCCGTCGCGGGCGCCAAGGTGGCCGGCGCGCGCCGCATCATCGCCGTCGACGTCGACGAGCGGAAGCTGAAGTGGGCCGAGCAGTTCGGCGCCACCGACACCGTCGACTCCTCCAGGACCGACGCGGTCGAGGCGATCCGCGCCCTCACCGGCGGCTTCGGCGCCGACGTCGTCGTGGACGCGGTGGGCCGCCCCGAGACCTTCAAGCAGGCCTTCTACGCCCGCGACCTGGCCGGCACCGCCGTCCTGGTGGGCGTCCCCACCCCAGGTCTCACCCTCGACCTGCCCCTGCTGGACGTCTTCGGCCGCGGCGGGGCCCTGAAGTCCTCCTGGTACGGCGACTGCCTGCCCTCCCGCGACTTCCCCGCCCTGATCGACCTCTACCTCCAGGGCCGCTTCGACCTCGGCGGATTCGTCAGCGAGGTGATCGCCCTGGACGAGGTCGAGGAGGCCTTCGCCAAGATGCACCACGGCGAGGTCCTGCGCTCGGTGGTGGCCCTGTGACCGCGCGGATCGAGCACCTGGTCACCTCCGGCACCTTCCGACTGGACGGCGGCAGCTGGGAGGTGGACAACAACGTCTGGCTGATCGGCGACGACCGCGAGGTCCTGGTCATCGACGCCGCGCACGATGCCGAGGCGATCGCGGCCGCCGTCGGCGACCGGCGCCTGGTCGCCATCGTCTGCACCCACGCCCACAACGACCACGTGGGCGCCGCCCCGGCCCTGGCCACCCGCACCGGCGCGCCCATCCTGCTCCACCCGGCCGACGAGGTGCTCTGGAAGGCGGCGCACGCCCCGCGGGTGCCCGGCTACTGGGAGCTCATCGACGGCGAGGAGCTGACCGTCGCCGGCATCCGGCTGCACGTGCTGCACACCCCCGGCCACTCGCCCGGCGCGGTCTGCCTGTACGCGCCCGAGCTGGACGCCTTGTTCTCCGGCGACACCCTCTTCCAGGGCGGTCCCGGAGCCACCGGGCGCTCCTACTCCGACTTCGACACCATCATCGGCTCCATCCGCACCCGGCTGCTGACCCTCCCCGCGGACACCACCGTGCACACCGGTCACGGCCCCACCACCTCGATCGGGGCGGAGGCGCTCCGCGATGGGCCGTCGTCCGTCTGCGGCGCCGTCGTGGCTGGTCGCTCCCCCTCTCTCGACTTCGCTCGAGCGGGGGGACCCCCATCGCGGCGGAGCCGCAGATCGATACAGCCCCGCGCCCCTTTGGGCGGCTGCTGAACCGCCGCGGATCCGCCCGCCCCGCATAGGCCTGGCAGGCCCCCAACCGCCGTCACAGCAAACGAATCTGGAGGAAGGCCATGGCGACACAGCCGAAGGTGGTCATCATCGGCGCCGGCATCGTCGGGTGCGCGCTCAGCGACGAACTGACCGCACGCGGCTGGACGGACGTCACCGTCCTGGAGCAGGGTCCGCTCTTCGCCACGGGCGGCTCCACCTCGCACGCCCCCGGTCTGGTCTTCCAGACCAACGGCTCCAAGACGATGACCGAGTTCGCCCGCTACACGGTCGAGAAGTACAACGCGCTGACCCTGGACGGACAGCGGTGCTTCAACCAGGTCGGCGGCCTGGAGGTCGCCACCAGCCCCGAGCGCCTCGCGGAGATCCAGCGCCGGCACGGCTGGCTGACCTCCTGGGGAGTGGACAGCCGCCTGCTGAGCCCCGAGGAGTCCGCCGCTCTGCACCCGCTGCTGGACGTCGAGAAGATCCTGGGCGGCTTCCACATCCCCAGCGACGGCCTGGCCAACGCACTGCGCGCCGGCGAGGCGCAGGCCCGTCGCGCGATCGCCCGCGGGGCCCGCTTCCACGCCCACCACACCGTCACCGGCATCGAGACGACCGGCGACCGGGTCAGCGCGGTCGTCACCGACCAGGGCACCTTCCGGGCGGACATCGTGGTCTCCTGCGCCGGCTTCTGGGGCCCGAGGATCGGCCGCATGGCCGGGCAGCCGGTGCCGCTCGTGCCCCTGGCCCACCAGTACGCCCGCACCACACCACTGCCCGTCCTCGCCGGGCGCAACGACGAGCACACCCAGGCATCCCTGCCGATCCTGCGCAACCAGGACGCCGGCCTCTACTACCGCGAACTCGTCGACCGGATCGGCATCGGCTCCTACGCCCACCGTCCCATGCCCGTCTCCCTGGACGACGTCGCACACCCGCGGGACGCCGTCATGCCGTCCTCGCTCCGCTTCACCGAGGCCGACTTCGAGGGCGCCTGGACCGACTCCGTCTCCCTGCTGCCGTCCCTGTCGGACGCGAAGGTCGAGGAGGGCTTCAACGGCATCTTCTCCTTCACCTCCGACGGCATGCCGCTGATGGGCGAGTCGGCGAAGGTGCAGGGCTTCTGGCTGGCCGAAGCCGTCTGGGTCACCCACTCCGCCGGCGTGGCCAGGGCCATGGCCGAATGGCTGGTGGACGGCAGGCCCGGCACCGACGTCCACGAGTGCGACATCAACCGCTTCGAGGAGGTCCAGCTCACCCCCTCGTACGTGCACGAGCGCAGCTGCCAGAACTTCGTCGAGGTCTACGACATCCTGCACCCCCTGCAGCCGGCCGAATCCCCGCGCCCGCTGCGCATCAGCCCCTTCCACTCCCGTCAGGAGGCGCTCGGCGCGGTCTTCCTGGAGGGCGGCGGCTGGGAGCGCCCGCACTGGTACGAGGCCAACGCCTCCCTGCCCGAGGTGGCTCGCATCCCCGGCCGCAACCCCTGGGCATCACGCTACTGGTCGCCGATCGCCGGAGCCGAAGCACTCGTCACCCGTGAGCGCGTGGCCCTGTACGACATGACCCCGCTCAAACGGCTGGAGGTCACCGGCCCCGAAGCACTCGCCTTCCTGCAGGAGTTGACGACCAATCAGCTCGACAAGCCGGTCGGGTCCGTCACCTACACCCTCCTGCTCGACAGCGCAGGCGGCGTCCGCAGCGACCTGACCATCGCCCGCCTGGAGGCCGAGCGCTTCCAGCTCGGCGCCAACGGCAACCTCGACCTGGACTGGCTGCGCCGGCGACTGCCCGGCGACGGCTCCGTGCAGGTGCGCGACATCACCGCCGGGACCTGCTGTCTGGGCGTGTGGGGCCCGCGCGCCCGCGACCTCGTGCAGCCGCTCACCGACACCGACTTCTCGCACAAGGGCTTCGGCTACTTCAAGGCCAGGCAGGCCCACCTCGGCGACGTCCCGGTCACCGCCATGCGGCTCAGTTACGTCGGCGAGCTCGGCTGGGAGATCTACACCACCGCCGACCTCGGCGCCCGGCTGTGGGACACCCTGTGGCAGGCCGGCCAGGAACTGGGCATCATCGCCGCCGGCCGCAGCGCCTTCAACAGCCTGCGCCTGGAGAAGGGCTACCGCTCCTGGGGCCATGACATGACCACCGAGCACAACCCCTACGAGGCGGGCCTCGGCTTCGCCGTACGCCCCGGCAAGCAGCACTTCACCGGCAAGTCCGCCATCGAGGGGATCAGCGAGGACACGGTTGCCCGCAAGCTCGTCCCCCTTGTCATCGAGGACCAGCAGGCCGTGGTGCTGGGCCACGAACCGGTCCATGTGAACGGCCGCCCCGTCGGCTACGTCACCAGCGCCGCCTACGGCTACACCATCGGCGCCCCGATCGCGTACGCCTGGCTGCCCGCCGAGCACACCGCCCCCGGGACCGGGGTGGAGATCGAGTACTTCGGCGCGAGGGTCGCGGCCGTCACTGCAACCGAGCCGCTGTTCGACCCGGAGATGTCCCGCATCCGCCGCTGAACGGGCCACCAGGCGGCACGAGCCGCGCCCTATGGGGGCGCGGGGCTGTATCGATTTGCGGCTCCGCCGCGTGGGCGCGACCAGCCCCACCAACCCGCACTTAGCCACCGACGCAACATCCCCAAGGAACTCCAGGAGATGGACACATGGCCCCTTCGTACGACGTGATCGTCGTAGGCCTGGGCGGAATGGGCAGCGCAGCGGCGTATCACCTCGCCAAACGCGGCCAACGAGTACTGGGCATCGAGCGCTTCGGCCCGGCCCACAACCTCGGCTCCAGCCACGGCGGTTCCCGTATCTACCGGCAGGCCTACTTCGAGGACCCGGCCTACGTTCCGCTGCTGCTGCGCGCCCACGAACTGTGGGAGAAGCTCGCCGCCGACTCCGGCCACGAGGTCTTCACCGAGACCGGCGGCCTGATGATCGGCCGTGAGGACAGCGAGGCCTTCGCCGGCACCCTGCGCAGTGCGCACGAGTGGGGCCTGGACCACGAGGTCCTGGGCGCCGCCGATATCCGGCGCCGCTTCCCCACCTTCAACCCGGCCGCCGAGGACGTCGCTTTCTACGAGCGCAGGGCCGGCATCGCCCGGCCGGAGGCGACCGTCACCGCCCATCTGGATCTCGCCCGGGCCCACGGCGCGGAGCTGCACTTCGCCGAGATGGTCCTCGGCTGGGAGGCCGACGGCCCGGGCGGCAAGGCCTGGGTGGTCACCGACCGCGGCGCCTACACCGCCGAACGGCTGGTCATCGCCCCCGGCGCCTGGGCGCCGAAGCTGCTCTCCGACCTCGGTGTGCGCGTGACGGTGGAGCGGCAGGTCATGTACTGGTTCCAGCCCGAGGGCGGCACCGGCCCCTTCACCGCCGACCGGCACCCCGTCTACATCTGGGAGGACCCGGACGGCACCCAGATCTACGGCTTCCCCTCCCTCGACGGCCCCGAGGGCGGCGCCAAGGTCGCCTTCTTCCGCAAGGGCGTCCCCAGCGACCCCGACACCCTCGACCGGCGGATCCACCCGGACGAGATCGAGGCCATGGCGGCCCATCTGCGCTCCCGCATCCCCACCCTGCCCGGCAGCTTCCTCAAGGCCGCGGCCTGCATGTACGCCAACACCCCGGACGAGCACTTCGTCCTCTCCCACCATCCCGACCATCCGCAGGTGACGGTGGCCTGCGGATTCTCCGGCCACGGGTTCAAGTTCGTGCCCGTGATCGGCGAGATCCTCGCCGACCTTGCCACCGAAGGCACCACCGAGCACCCCATCGCCCTGTTCGACCCTCGCCGCGTGCGCGTCTGACATCTCCGCGTCCGACAATTTCCGAAGGTGACCTGATGACCATGATGGACCTGCCCCCCAGCCTGATCTCCACGCTGCCCGGGGAGTACTACACCGACCCTGAGGTCTTCGCCCTGGAGCAGGAGCGCGTCTTCGAGGCCATGTGGTTCTGCGTGGCCCGCGCCCCGGAGCTGGCCAGGCCGGGCCAGTTCCGCACCCTCCAGGTGGGCCGGGAGAGCGTGCTGGTCTCGCGCTCCCGGGACGGCTCGGTCAAGGTGTTCCTGAACATCTGCCGCCACCGTGGCGCGAAGCTCTGCACGGAGGAGTCCGGCGAGGTCAAACGGGCCTTCCAGTGCCCCTACCACGCCTGGACCTACGGCCTGGACGGCAAGCTGGTGGCCGCGCCGAACCTGACGTCGATGCCGGACATCGACCGCACCGCGTACGGCCTGGTCAACGTCCATGTCCGGGAGTGGCTCGGGTATGTGTGGGTGTGCCTGGCCGAGACCCCTCCGTCCTTCGAACAGGACGTGATGGGTGCGGTCGTCGAGCGGCTCGGCGACGTCGAGTCGATCGAGCGCTACGGCATCGAGAACCTCCAGGTGGGCCGCCGAATCACCTACGACGTGAAGGCCAACTGGAAGCTCATCATCGAGAACTTCATGGAGTGCTACCACTGCGCGACCATCCACCCCGAACTCACCGAGGTGCTCCCGGAGTTCGCGGACGGATACGCGGCGCAGTACTACGTCGGCCACGGCGCGGAGTTCGGGGCGGAGGTCGAGGGCTTCACCGTCGACGGCTCCGCGGGCCTGGACCGTATCCCGGGTGTCGCCGAGGACCAGGACCGCCGCTACTACGCGATCACCGTACGGCCGCAGGTGTTCATCAACCTCGTCCCCGACCACGTGATCTTCCACCGGATGTACCCGATGTCGGCCGACCGCACGGTCGTGGAGTGCGACTGGCTGTATCTCCCGCACGTGGTGGAGAGCGGCAAGGACGTGGAGCGTTCCGTGGAGCTGTTCCACCGCGTGAACCAGCAGGACTTCGACGCGTGTGAGCGCACCCAGCCGGCGATGAGTTCGCGGGCGTACGCCAAGGGCGGCGTCCTGGTGCCCAGTGAGCACCACATCGGCGAGTTCCACACCTGGCTGCAGGGCAGGCTCGACGCCCGGCCCGCCGGCTGATTTCCGCCCCACCCCATACCGCCCGTCCACCTGCCGTTCGGCGGCCCCCTCCGGCAGGTGGACGGGCTATCCCTGTTGGACCGGGCCATCCCTGTTGGACAGGGGGCAGCGCAGCCGCAGCGACCAATACTTGGGGTATGGCCAAGTCCAGATCCCAGCGGTCCGCGACCCGGTTGCCCTCGGTGCTGAACGTGCACAGCGTCGCCGGCCAGGTCTTCGTCCTGCAGGTGGGCGTGGTCCTCCTGCTGGTCGTCGCCGCGCTGGTGGCGCTGGTGCTGCAGGCCCGCAGCGCGAGCCTGCAGGAGGCCAACGAGCGCTCGCTCGTCGGCGCCGAGACCTTCGCCCACGCCCCGGGCACGCTGGCCGCGATGAAGTCCGCCGATCCCAGCGCACTGCTGCAGCCGCGGGCCGAGGAGGCCCGCAAGGGATCCGGCGTCGCCTACGTCATCGCGTTCAGTCCGGCCGGCTTCCGCTGGACCCATCCCGACCCGAAGCTGATCGGCAAGCACGTCGTCGGCTCCTACTCCGACGCATTGGCCGGCAGGGTGCACCAGGCCACGTACGACACGCCCGGCATCGGCCGTGCCGTCGACTCGATGGTTCCGGTCTTCGACACCGACGGCAAGGTCGTCGGCCTGGTGTCCGTCGGGGTCACCGTCAAGGCCATCAACCACCGGGTGGCGGAGCAGCTGCCGCTGCTGTTCGGTTCCGCCGCCGTCGGGCTGGCACTGGTCACGGGCGGCTCGGCTTTGGTGAGCCGGCGGCTGCGGAGGCAGACGCACGGTCTGGAACCGGCCGAGATGACCCGGATGTACGAGCACCACGACGCGGTCCTGCACTCGGTGCGGGAAGGCGTGCTCGTCGTCAGCGACGAAGGGCGGCTGCTGCTCGCCAACGACGAGGCGTCCCGGCTCCTCGACCTGCCCGACGACGTGGTGGGCCGGCCCGTCACCGACCTCGGCCTCGCCCCGCGCACCGCCACCCTGCTGACCTCGGGCCGCACCGCCTCCGACGTGGTGCTGCTGGCGGGGGAGCGGCTGCTGGCGGTCAACGTACGGCCCACCGCCCCGCACGGCGGGTCCACCGGAAGCGTGGCGACCCTGCGCGACACCACCGAGCTGCGCGCCCTGGCGGGCCGGGCGCAGGTGGCGCGGGCCCGGCTGCAGCTGCTCTACGACGCCGGGGTGCGGATCGGCACCACCCTCGACGTGGTGCGCACCGCCGAGGAACTGGCCGAGATCGCGGTTCCGCGGTTCGCCGACTTCGTCACGGTCGAGCTGCTGGACGCGGTCCGGCGGGGCGAGGAACCCAACGGGGCGGGCCCGGCCATGCACCGGGTCGCCGTGCGCGGCATCCGGGACGACCACCCGCTTTACCCGGCGGACGAGGCGATCACCTTCCTGCCGACGACACCGCAGGCGCAGGGCCTGCACAGCGGTCACGGCGTGCTGGAGCCCGACCTGAGCGCCGCGCCGGGCTGGCAGGCGCAGGATCCCGAGCGGACCCGACGGGTCCTGGACTTCGGCATCCACTCCCTGATCACCGTGCCGCTGCAGGCCCGCGGCATGGTGCTGGGGCTGGTGGACTTCTGGCGCTCCGACCAGGACACCTTCACGGAGGAGGACCTGGCCTTCGCCGAGGAACTGGCCGCCCGCGCGGCCGTCGCGGTCGACAACGCGCGCCGCTTCACCCGCGAACACACCATGGCGGTCACCCTGCAGCGCAGCCTGCTGCCCCGCACCCTGCCCGAGCAGTCGGCCCTGGAGGTGGCCCACCGCTATCTGCCCGCCCAGGCCGGAGTGGGCGGGGACTGGTTCGACGTCATCCCGCTGCCCGGCACCCGCGTCGCCCTGGTCGTCGGCGACGTCGTCGGCCATGGCCTGCACGCCGCCGCGACCATGGGCCGGCTGCGCACCGTCGTCCACAACTTCTGCGCCCTCGACCTGGCCGCAGACGAACTCCTCGGCCATCTGGACGAGTTGGTCGCCCACATCGACGAGACCGAGACCGCCGACGAAGAGAGCGAAGGCATCACCGGCGCCACCTGCCTGTTCGCGATCTACGACCCGGTCTCCGGTCGGTGCAGCATCGCCCGGGCCGGCCATCCCGGCCCCGCCCTCGTCCACCCCGACGGCGTCGTCACCTTCCCCGAGGTCCCCGTCTCACCACCGCTGGGCCTGGGCTCCGGCCTGCCGGTCGAGACGGCCGAACTGCACCTGTCCGAGGGCTCCCGGCTCGCCCTGTACACCGATGGGCTCATCGAGGCCCGCGACCGCGACATCGACACCGGACTCGGGCTCCTGCGCACCGCCCTGGCGCACCCCGGCCAGACGCCGGAGCAGGCCTGCCAGGCGGTGCTCGACGCCCTGCTGCCCGACCGACCGGGCGACGACATCGCCCTCCTGGTGGCGCAGACCCGGCTGCTGGACCCGGACCGCGTCGCCTACTGGGACGTACCCGCCGATCCCGCCGCCCTCGGCCCCATCCGCGCCGCCTGCGCCCGCCGGCTGGAGACCTGGGGCCTGGACGAGATCGCCTTCAACACCGAACTCATCCTCAGCGAACTGGTCACCAACGCCATCCGCTACGGCAGCGATCCCATCCGGCTGCGGCTGCTGCACGACCGGGACAGCCTGATCTGCGAGGTCGCCGACGGCAGCAGCACCTCCCCGCACCTGCGCCGCGCGGCCACCACCGACGAGGGCGGCCGGGGCCTCTTCCTGGTCGCCCACTACGCCCGGCGCTGGGGCACCCGCTACACCCCGCGCGGCAAGGTCATCTGGAGCGAACAGTCCCTGGACGCCGCACCGGCAGAGCTCGACGCGACCATGGCCGACCTGCTGCTCGACCAGTGGGACGAGCCCATGCTGTAACCGTGTTCCAGCCCTCCTGATAGTTGCACATCGCGCAACCTTGTGCGCTATTGCGCACTGATGCCGTACGTCTCTTGACAAGCCCCCGACCTCACCCCAAGCATGTTGCGTATAGCGAGCTTTGTTGTGTAATTCGAGACACCCGGTCGGGCACCCGCAACCCGGAGGTTCCCCATGAGCATCACCGTCGTCGGCGCGTCGCTGGCAGGCCTCAGCACGGTCCGCGCGCTGCGCGCAGAGGGCTACGACGGCGAGATCGTCGTCGTGGGGGAGGAGCGCCACACCCCCTACGACCGGCCGCCGCTCTCCAAGGACTTCCTCAAGGGGGACATCGACGCCGAGGCGCTCGCGCTCGGCGACGCCGACGAGTACGAGGCCCTCCGGGCCACGTGGCTGCTCGGCGAGCGCGCCGTGCGGCTGGACCCCGCGGACCGGTCCGTCATCCTGGCCGGTGGACGGCGGCTGCGCAGCGACGGGGTCGTCGTCGCGACGGGCGCCGGCCCCCGGCTGCTGCCCGGCATGGACGGCTTGGCCGGTGTCCACACCCTGCGCACCCTCGACGACGCCGAGGCCCTGCGCGCCGAACTCCTCGACGGACTGCCCCGGGTCGTCATCATCGGCGCCGGCTTCATCGGCGCCGAGGTGGCCTCCACCGCGCACCGGCTCGGCCTGCACGTCACCGTCGTAGAGGCCGTCGACGTCCCGTTGGAACGCCAACTGGGCCGCGAGATGGGCCTGGTGGTCTCCTCGCTGCACACCGACCACGGGGTGCGCCTGCTGTGCGGAACCGGCGTGGCGGGACTCACCGGCGAGGACCGGGTCACCGGGGTACGGCTGGCGGACGGGCGCCTGCTGCCCGCCGACATCGTCGTGGTCGGAGTGGGCGTACGGCCCGCCACCGACTGGCTCGCCGGCTCCGGAGTACAGGTGGACGACGGCGTGGTGTGCGATGCGGGCGGCGCGAGCAGCGTCCCGGGTGTGGTCGCCGTCGGCGACGTCGCCCGCTGGCCCGACCCGTTCACCGGACGGCACGCCCGCATCGAGCACTGGAGCAACGCCACCGAGCAGGCGAAGACCGCCGCCCGCACGCTCCTCAGCGGTGAGTCCACCGCCCCCGCCCGGGTCACCGCACCGTACTTCTGGTCCGACCAGTACCAGGTGCGCATCCAGCTCGCCGGACACGTCGCGCCCGGCGACCGCCCCGAACTCGTCGAGGGCAGCCTCGACAGCCGCTCCTTCGTCTCCGTCTACCTGCGCGAGGGCGTCCCCGTCGCCGTGCTCTCCCTGAACCAGCCGAAGCTGTTCAACCGGCTCCGCCGCACCCTCGCCCCTGCCACCGCGGCCGCCGTGTCATGAGCCCAGCACCTCAACCGCCCCTGCGGGACGCGCAGCCGACCACGAGCATCCCGCGGCACCTGCGCTACACCTGGGACCACGAGTGGCTGGTCGTGGACGAGGGCAACGCCACCGTCGGCATCACCGCCTTCGCGGCCGAGGCCCTCGGCGACGTCGTCCACCTGCGGCTGCCTGAAGTCGGCAGCCGCGTCGAGGCGGGCGAGAGCTGCGGAGAGATCAGGTCACTGACGGCCGTCAGCGGCCTGTACGCCCCCGCATCGGGCGAGGTCCTGGAAGTCAACACCGCGCTGGCCGACGAGCCGGGCGTCGTCAACACCGCCCCCTACACCGTCGGCTGGCTGTTCCGGCTGCGGGTCGAGAACATCGCCGGCGCCCTGTCCGCCGACGCGTACGCAGCCCACTGCGCCCACACCCAAGGAGACCGCCGATGACCCTGTTCAACCAGTCGCTGCGCACGCTGGACCCGGACATCGCCGCCGCGGTCGACGCCGAGCTGCACCGTCAGCAGTCCACCCTCGAGATGATCGCCTCGGAGAACTTCGCCCCGGCCGCCGTCATGGAGGCGCAGGGCTCGGTGCTGACCAACAAGTACGCCGAGGGCTACCCGGGCCGGCGCTACTACGGCGGCTGCGAGCACGTCGATGTCGCCGAGCAGATCGCCATCGACCGGCTCAAGGAGCTGTTCGGCGCCGAGTACGCCAACGTGCAGCCGCACTCGGGTGCCTCCGCCAACCAGGCCGCGCTGTTCGCGCTGGCCCAGCCCGGCGACACCATCCTGGGCCTGGACCTGGCGCACGGCGGCCATCTCACCCACGGGATGCGGCTGAACTTCTCCGGCAAGCAGTTCAATGTGGTCGCCTACCACGTGGACGACTCCGGCCTGGTCGACATGGCCGAGCTGGAGCAGCTGGCCAAGGAGCACCGCCCCAAGGTGATCATCGCGGGCTGGTCGGCCTACCCCCGCCATCTCGACTTCGCCGCCTTCCGGCGGATCGCGGACGAGGTCGGCGCCTACCTGTGGGTCGACATGGCGCACTTCGCCGGGCTGGTCGCCGCCGGGCTGCACCCCAACCCGGTCGAGCACGCGGACGTGGTCACCTCCACCACCCACAAGACGCTCGGCGGTCCGCGCGGCGGCATCATCCTCGCCCGCAGCAAGGAGTTCGCCAAGAAGCTCAACTCCTCGGTCTTCCCCGGCTTCCAGGGCGGTCCGCTGGAGCATGTGATCGCGGCGAAGGCGGTCTCCTTCAAGGTCGCCGCCTCCGAGGAGTTCAAGGAGCGCCAGCGGCGTACGGTTCAGGGTGCGCGCATCCTCGCCGAGCGGCTGACCGCGGCCGACGCCCGCGAGGCCGGGGTGAACGTCCTGTCCGGCGGCACCGACGTGCACCTGATCCTGGTCGACCTGCGCCACTCCGAACTGGACGGGCAGCAGGCCGAGGACCGTCTCCACGAGGTCGGCATCACGGTCAACCGCAACGCCGTCCCCAACGACCCGCGTCCGCCCATGGTGACGTCGGGTCTGCGGATCGGCACCCCGGCCCTGGCCACCCGCGGCTTCACCGCCGAGGACTTCGCCGAGGTCGCGGACGTCATCGCCGAAGCACTCAAGCCGTCCTACGAGGCCGAGGCGCTGAAGACCCGGGTCAAGGCCCTCGCCGACAAGCACCCGCTGTACCCCGGTCTGTAACCGACAACCCTCCCGCAGGGGCGTGCCCGTGACCCGCGTCGGCACGCCCCGCCAATCCCCCGGAGTATGGCGTGGCAATCAGCGTCTTCGACCTGTTCTCCATCGGCATCGGCCCGTCCAGTTCGCACACCGTCGGCCCGATGCGCGCCGCCGCGATGTTCGCCGCCCGGCTCAAGCAGGACGGCCTGCTCGCCCAGACCACGGCGGTACGGGCGGAGCTGTTCGGCTCCCTCGGCGCGACGGGCCACGGCCACGGCACCCCCAAGGCGGTGCTGCTCGGCCTGGAGGGCAACGAGCCGCACACGGTCGACGTCGCCCAGGCCGACCTGGACGTCGAGCGCATCCGCGCCACCGGGCGCATCCGCCTCCTCGGCGCCCAGATCGGCCCGGCCCACGAGATCGGCTTCGACGTCTCGACCCAGCTGGTCCTGCACCGCCGTCGCTCGCTGCCGTACCACGCCAACGGCATGATCCTCTTCGCCTACGACGCCGACGGTGTGCCGCTGCTGGAGAAGACGTACTACTCGGTGGGCGGCGGCTTCGTCGTCGACGAGGACGCCGTGGGGGCCGACCGGATCAAGCTCGATGACACGGAGCTTGCACACCCCTTCAGCACGGGCGACGAACTGCTCCGGCTGGCGAGGGAGACCGGCCTGTCGATCTCCGCGCTGATGCTGGAGAACGAGAAGGCCTGGCGCACCGAGGAGGAGATCCGCACGGGCCTGCTGGAGATCTGGCGGGTCATGGAGGGCTGTGTGTCGCGCGGCCTGGCCTTGGAGGGCATCCTTCCCGGCGGTCTGAAGGTACGGCGCCGGGCCGCGGCCGCGGCCCGCCAACTGCGCAGCGAGGGCGACCCGTTGGCCCGTGCGATGGAGTGGGTCACGCTCTACGCGATGGCGGTGAACGAGGAGAACGCGGCGGGCGGCCGGGTCGTCACCGCCCCCACGAACGGTGCGGCGGGCATCATCCCGGCCGTTCTGCACTACTACCTCAACTTCGTGCCGGGCGCCGACGAGGACGGCATCGTCCGCTTCCTCCTCGCGGCGGGCGCCATCGGCATGCTCTTCAAGGAGAACGCCTCGATCTCCGGCGCCGAGGTCGGCTGCCAGGGCGAGGTCGGCTCGGCCTGCTCGATGGCGGCGGGCGGCCTCGCCGAGGTCCTGGGCGGCAGTCCCGAACAGGTGGAGAACGCCGCGGAGATCGGCATGGAGCACAACCTCGGCCTCACCTGCGACCCCGTCGGCGGCCTGGTCCAGATTCCGTGCATCGAGCGCAACGGCATGGCCGCGGTCAAGGCCGTGACCGCCGCCCGCATGGCGCTGCGCGGCGACGGCCGCCACCACGTCTCCCTCGACAAGGTCATCAAGACCATGAAGGAGACCGGCGCCGACATGAAGGTCAAGTACAAGGAGACCGCCCGCGGCGGCCTTGCCGTCAACGTCATCGAGTGCTGAGGAGGCGCCCCGAAGGGGCGCGGGGCTGTGTCGACTTGCGGCTCCGCCGCGATGGGGGGTCCCCCGCTCGAGCGAAGCCGAGAGTGGGGGAGCGACCAGCCACGACGCAGCCGCAGACGAAGGACGGCACATCGCGCCCCCGCGGAGCGCCCCGTACGGAACCAGGAGTTGAAGCCATGGGACGTGTCACCGAACGACGACGCGTACTGCGCATCCGCGACGCAGTGACCAGCACGCGCCCCGACACGCTGGTGGCGGAGGAACCGCTGGAGATCCGTCTCAACGGCAGACCCCTGGCGATCACCATGCGCACACCCGGTGACGACTTCGCACTGGCCGCGGGCTTCCTGGTGAGCGAGGGAGTCCTGACCCGGGCCGAGGAGGTCGCGAACATCGTCTACTGCGCGGGCGCCACCGCGGACGGCTCGAACACGTACAACGTCGTCGACGTACAGCTGGCCCCCGGCGTGCCCGTGCCCGACATCTCGCTCGAACGTAACGTCTACACCACGTCCTCCTGCGGGCTGTGCGGCAAGGCGAGCCTGGACGCCGTACGGACGACCGCGCGATGGCCGATCGCCGACACACTCTCCATCCGCGTCACGCCCGCCCTGCTGTCCGCTCTGCCCGACCAACTACGCGCCGCTCAACGGGTGTTCGACCGCACAGGCGGACTGCACGCCGCCGCACTGTTCTCGCCCGAGGGCGAACTGCTGGACCTGCGCGAGGACGTCGGCCGGCACAACGCCGTCGACAAGTTGATCGGCCGCGCACTCCAATCCGGCCGACTCCCGCTGTCCCAGAGCATTCTGCTGGTGTCCGGACGGGCCTCCTTCGAATTGGCGCAGAAGGCGGTCATGGCGGGCATCCCGCTGCTGGCGGCGGTCTCGGCACCGTCCTCCCTGGCGGTGGACCTGGCGGCGGAGACCGGGCTCACGCTCGTGGGCTTTCTGCGCGGCGCCTCCATGAACGTGTACACGGGCGAGCAGCGCATCGACCTCACCGCCGAGGCCGTCGCGTGACCCGGCGCGCCCCGCTGCACGGCGGCACCCTCCTCGCCCCGCCCCGGCAGCGACCGCCCGGCGCCCGCAGCCGCCCCCGCCGCGTCGCCATGCTCAGCGTGCACACCTCACCCCTGCACCAGCCCGGCACGGGCGACGCGGGCGGTATGAACGTCTACATCGTCGAGCTCGCCAAGCGCCTCGCCGCCATCGACATCGAGGTGGAGATCTTCACCCGGGCCACCTCCGCGGCCCTCCCGCCCAGCGTCGAACTCGCGCCCGGCGTCCTGGTGCGGCACGTGGCCGCCGGACCCTACGAGGGCCTGGCCAAGGAGGACCTGCCCGCGCAGCTGTGCGCCTTCACCCACGGAGTGACCCAGGCCTGGGCCGGCCAACACCCCGGCCACTACGACCTGGTCCACTCCCACTACTGGCTCTCCGGCCAGGTCGGCCGGCTCACCGCCGAGCGCTGGGGCGTCCCGCTCGTCCATGCCATGCACACCATGGCCAAGGTCAAGAACGCCTCCCTCGCAGACGGCGACACCCCCGAACCCGCGCACCGCGTGCTCGGCGAGACCCAAGTCGCCCGCGCCGCAGACCGGTTGATAGCGAACACCGACAAGGAGGCGGAGGAACTCCTCCACCACTACGACGCCGACACCGACCGTGTGTCGGTCGTCCACCCCGGCGTCAACCTGGAACGCTTCCGGCCCGAGGCGAACGGAGTGGAAGCCGGCCGGGCCGCGGCCCGCACCCGCCTCGGACTGCCGGCGCACGCCCTCATCCCCCTGTTCGCGGGCCGCATCCAGCCGCTGAAGGCGCCGGACGTCCTGCTGCGCGCGGTGGCCCGGCTGCTGGAGGAGCGGCCGCAGCTGCGGGAGCGGATCGTGGTGCCCGTCGTGGGAGGGCCGAGCGGCAGCGGCCTGGCCAAGCCGGAGGGTCTGCAGAAACTGGCAGCCGGCCTCGGCATCTCCGACGTCGTACTGTTCCGGCCACCGGTCGGCCAGGACCAGCTCGCCGACTGGTACCGGGCGGCATCCGTCCTGGTCATGCCCTCCCACAGCGAGTCCTTCGGCCTGGTCGCCGTCGAGGCACAGGCCTGCGGCACCCCGGTGATCGCCGCCGAGGTCGGCGGTCTGCCGGTGGCGGTACGGGACGGCGTGAGCGGCGTACTCGTACCCGGGCACGACCCGGCCGACTACGCGCAGGCGCTGCGCCGCTTCGCCGACGAACCTGCGCTCTCCGCCCGCATGGGCGAGGCCGCGGCCCGCCACGCCCGCTCCTTCGGCTGGGACACGGCCGCGGCGGCGACGGCGACGGTGTACACGGCGGCAATGCGCGAGGCGTGCCGCTGAGGTTGGTCATCACCTCGCCGGTTTGCTGCTCGGTCATCGCCGTGCACACTGCCGGACGGCACACAGGTCTTCGCCGCCGGTCCCGGCGCCCGCGTCCTCGCGCTCAGCACGGGCACCGCGCTGCGCCTGTGGGACACGGCGCGAGGCCACTGGACCGGAGCCCCCCCTGCCCCGCAAGACGTCCGAGATCGCCTTCGGCGGCAGCGGCCACAACTACCTGGCGGCCGACCTGACGCACGAGCGCGTCCAACTGCGCTCCGTGGCCGACGGACGGCTGCTGTACGAGACCCCGGCGTCCGACGAGCGCCGAGTCGTCCCAAGCGCCGACGACCGCCGGCTCGCCGTCTGCCACACCGGCAAGGCCCCGCAGGTGTGGGCGTGCGCGGCCACCGCAGCCTCCCCGGCGCCTGGCAGCACGCCGACGGCCTGTGCGCCCGCACGGTGCAAGCGAGGTGGCCGCTCTCCAGGACCCGGGGGTGACGTCCGCCGCATTCAGTGCGAACGGGCCGTTCCTGGCGACCGCCGACGGCACGGAGATCAAGGTGTGGCGGCTCGCGGCCCCCGACACCCCCGTCTTCCGCCGCCTCTCGACGAGCAGCAGTTCTACGGCACCCTGGCCTGGGACCCCGGCCACCCCACCCTCCGTTACTTGGAGGGCCGCACGGTCCACTCCTTCGACGCAACGACGGCCACTACGCCGGCCTGGCGCGCCCACGCCTTGTCGGGGCACTGCCGGCGGATACGACCCCCTTATGACGCGATCAACACGAACCGCACGCCTGTTGTGCGAAAACGTCGGTTAGTGTGCATGGCTAAGTGACGCAAAGGGGGCAGAGCAGGCGGAGGGCGAAGCTGTGTCGGACGAAGGGCGGCTCGTCGCCGGGCGCTACCGGCTGGTCGAGCGCATCGGTCGCGGCGGTATGGGCACCGTGTGGCGCGCCGAGGACGAGGAACTCACCCGGCACGTCGCACTCAAACGGCTCCACACACCGCCGCACCTGTCCGACGCCGAGATCGACACGCTGTACGAGCGCGTCCGCCGCGAGGCCCGCAGTGCCGCCCGGGTCGTGCACCCCAACGTGGTCGTCGTCCATGACGTCGTCGACGACGACGGGCAGCCGTGCATCGTCATGGAGTACGTCCCCGCCGGCACCCTCGCCGACGTCCTCGACGGCGGCCGGACGCTGCCGCCCGAGGAGGCGGCACGCATCGGCCTCGGCGTGATCTCCGCGGTACGGGCCGCGCACACGGCCGACGTGCTGCACCGCGACATCAAGCCCGGCAACGTCCTGCTCGGTCCCGGCGGCCGGGTCGTGCTGACCGACTTCGGTATCGCGCAGACCGCCGGGACCTCGACGCTCACCCAGACCGGGGAGATGATCGGCTCCATCGACTTCATGGCCCCCGAGCGGATCCGCGGCCACAAGCCCGGCCCGGCCTCGGACCTGTGGTCGCTGGGCGCGACGTTGTACCAGGCGGTGGAGGGGCGTCCGCCGTACCGCCGCGAGACCCCCATGGAGACCGCGTACGCCATCGCCGTGGACCCGCTGGAACCGATGCGCAAGGCCGGTTCGCTGGAACCGCTGATCGAGGCCCTGCTGTCGAAGGAGCCCGAGGACCGGCCCACGGCGGAGCAGACGGAACGGGCGCTGCGGGCCACCTGGTCCACCGGCCCGCCGACGGAGTGGTCCTCCGCCGTTCCGGTCGGCCCGGGGGACGACGACTCGACCACGCACCACAGCACCGCGGCGCCGTCGGCCCCACCGGCGCCGACGGGCAGGAGCGCACGCCGTCGTCGTCGCGGCCGGAGGCGCCGTGTGCTCGTGCCGGTCCTGGTCGTCCTGGTCGCGGCCGTCACCGCCGCCACGCTCTACGTCTCGTCCCACCGATCCGACCGGGGCGGAGCCGACCACCGGACCACGCCCACCCCCTCCGCGTCGCCCTCGCCCGTCCCCGACGGCTACCACCAGGTCCACGCCGACCGGCTCGGCGTCTCCTTCCCCGTGCCGGACGGCTGGAAGCCGAAGAAGCAGTCGAGCGACGACGAGGTCACCTACACCGACCCGACCGGCCTGGCCGGCATCACCATCGGCATGGTGGACCCCGCGGGTTCCCACCCCGTCGGCCACTTCAAGGACATCGAGGCGAACACCAAGGCCAACTACTCCGTGTACCGCAGGCTGCGCCTGCAGGAGACCACCTTCCGGGGCAAGCCGGCGGCGGTGTGGGAGTTCACCTTCCAGGGCCGGGCCCGCGCCTTCCGCGCCATCGACCTCGGCTACGGCACCGCGGGCGGCCGGGAGTACGACATCTATCTGTCGGCCCCGGAGACCGAGTGGAGCACCTACCGTCCGGTCTTCGACAACGTCAGGGACGGGTTCACCGAACAGCAGCGGTGAGCCCGATGGGCTGATGAGCCCTATGTGCTCGGGAACAGGGCGCGGTCGGGGTCCGGGGAGACGAAGACGGCGGCCAGGTCGCGCTGGACGGTCTTGCGGCCCTCCTCGGTCAGCGAACCGGACGGGACGGTGAGCCGGATCATCGGCATGACGAGATCCTCTCTGCTGCTCAGCACGTTCCATGACAGTCGTTATAAGCGAGGGTCACGCTAGACTATGGCGGGCGTTATAGCCAGTGAGGTTCGGAGAGGGAGCACGGCGTGGCCAAATCCAGCGCACCGTCGCGTGAGCGCATCGTGGCCGGTGCGGCCGACCTGATCAGCAGGCGCGGCCTGAACGCCGCCAGCATCCGCGAGCTGGCCAAACACGCCAAGGCGCCGCTCGGCTCGACGTACCACTTCTTCCCCGAGGGCAAGGGGCAGTTGGCCACCGAGGCGGTGCAGTACGCCGGGGGAGCGGTGTCACGCATCCTGCGCAAGGAACTGGACGAGGGCCCGATCGCCGGCCTCCGTGCGTTCCTGTCCCTGTGGCGCGGCATCGTCGTCGAGAGCGACTTCCGGGCCGGCTGCCCGGTGCTGGCCGTCTCCGTGGAGGAGCCGCCGGCCGGCGAGACGCCACCGGCCCTCACCGCCGCAGCCGAGGCGTTCGAGGACTGGGAACAACTCCTCGCCGAGGCCCTCCGCAAGCACGGCGCCGACAGCGAGCAGGCTCCGGGACTTGCGGCCCTCGTCGTGGCCTCCGTCGAGGGCGCCATCGCCATGTGCCGCGCCAAGCGAAGCATGCAGCCGCTGGACCAGGTGGCACAGCAGCTCGAGACGCTGATCGCGGGCGCGCTCGACGGCTAGCGCTCAGGCGCCCATGGCCGCGCGGATCGCCTTGGCCTTCTCCTCGGTGAACACGCCGCTCTCCAGGAGGGAGAGGATGGAGAGGACCGTCCCGCCGGAGCCCCAACTGCCCTCGTCGATGACCCGGAAGTTGACCCACCAGGTGGGCGACGGCTCCGGCAGGCCGCAGGCTTGCGCCAGTGCGGCGAGGATGCGCTCGATGACCTCGGCTCTGACCTCCCGGCGCCAGTCCCCGTCCATGGCGGCGACGTCGATCACCATCACGTCGAGCTCCTGACCGGCGTCCGCCAGCAGCCGGCCCCCGATGGCCATCATGTCCGGCGCGCGCTCCGCGAAGTGCACCTGGAATCCGACCCGGGCGGCCTGCGCGAAGCGGCCGACCTCGGGCACGAGCACCGCGTCCGTCAGTGTCTCGGCCGGCGTGCGGCGCTGTTCGAGGCTCAGGCGGCCCTGCGGGGCGTTCACGGTGATGACGGTCACTGCATACCTTCTATGACGATCGTTATAAGGCGAACTTACAGCAGGTCTATAACGGGCGTCATGGGGGTGAGTTTGGTCGTCGGCTCGCTTCAAAATACCCCCGGGGGTACTCGTGCTACTGTCGAATACATACCCCAGGGGGTATTTCTTCGGGATGGAAGGGAGTGCCTCGTGTTCTTCGTCGACACGATCGAAGTGGCCGGCCTCGGCAACCGGAGCTATCTGGCGGGTGGCAAGGTCACGGCCGTCGCGGTGGATCCGCCGCGCGACATCGACCAGGTGATCGCGGCGGCGGCGCGGCGGGGGGTGCGGATATCGCATGTGGTCGAGACCCACGTGCACAACGACTACGTCACCGGCGGCCTGGAGCTGGCCCGCCTCACGGGCGCCGCCTATCTCGTCCCGGCCGGCGCCACGGTCGCCTTCGAGCGGGTGCCCGTCGGCGACGGGGACCGCACGGACGTGGACACCGGCGACGGGCTGGCTCTGCGCGCGTTGGCGACGCCCGGCCACACCCCGCACCACACCTCCTACGTACTGGAGGAGGACGGCACCGCGGTCGCGGTGTTCACCGGCGGCTCGCTGCTCATCGGCACGGTCGGACGGCCCGACCTGGTCGAACCGCGGCTGACCGAGCGCCTCGCCCGCGCCCAGCACGCCTCAGCACGCCGCCTCGCGGCCGAACTGCCCGACGAGACCCCGGTGCTGCCCACCCACGGCTTCGGCAGCTTCTGCTCCTCGGCCCGGGCGGAGGGCGGGGACACGACCATCGGCAAGGAGAAGGCGTCCAACGAGGCGCTCACCCGGGATGTGGACACCTTCGTGGCCGACCTGCTGGCCGGCCTGGACGACGTCCCCGCCTACTACGTGCACATGGGCCCCGCCAATGCCGCGGGACCCGCGCCCCTCGACCTCACCCCGCCCGCCGTCGCCGACGCCGACGAGATCGCTGCCCGGCTCGCGGCGGGGGAGTGGGTGGTGGACCTGCGCAACCGAGTGGCCTTCGCCGAAGGGCATGTCGCCGGCTCCGTCAACTTCGAGGCCGAGGGACAGCTCGCCACCTATCTGGCCTGGCTGATCCCTTGGGGCAGGCCGCTGACCCTGCTGGCCGAGTCGGCTGGACAACTCCTCGCTGCACAGCGCGAGTTGGCCCGGGTGGGCATCGACCGCCCGGCCGCTGCGGCGACCGGTGATCCGTCGGGATGGGTGCGCGCGGACGAGGCCCCGGTGTCCTTCCCGCGCGCCAAGTTCGCCGACCTCGCGGACCGCCGGCGCGACGGGCACGGCCGCGTGGTGGTGCTCGACGTCCGGCGGGAGAGCGAACGCACCGGCGGCTCCGTGGAGGGAGCCGTCCACATCCCTGTCCATGCGCTGCACCGACGGCTCGGCGAGGTCCCCGACGGCCAGGTGTGGGTGCACTGCGCCGGCGGTATGCGCGCCGCCATCGCCGCATCCCTGCTGCATGCCGCCGGCCGGGACGTCGTCGCCGTCGACGACGCCTTCGACGCCGCAGCGAAGGCCGGACTGACCGTGAGGAGCGGACCGTGTCGTTGAGCCTGGTCAGGCGCGGACCCGGCAGGGTCGATGCGCGGCGGGCCGCGGAGTGCACCGGACACGTGGACGGTGTCCCGGCGGAGCGCGACGCCGTACTGCTGGACGTCCGTGAGTCGTACGAGTGGCAGGCGGGCCACGCCCCGGGCGCGGTTCACGTCCCCCTGTCCGCCCTGGCGGCGGGTGCGGCACTGCCCGAACGGGTGGCGGGCCGGCCCTTGGTGGTCATCTGCCGCTCGGGCAACCGGTCCCGGCAGGCGGCCGAACTCCTGGCCGCACGCGGCGCCGACGCCGTGGACGTCATCGGCGGGATGCTCGACTGGGCCGGGCTGGGGCTGCCCATGGTGGACCGGCGGGGCGAGAGCGGAACGGTGACGTGAGCGTTCTCGTACTCGCTCTGGTGTCCGGTGCCGTCATCGGTGTGGCGCTGGGCGCGCTCGGGGGAGGCGGCAGCGTCCTGGCCGTCCCCGCCCTGATCTACCTGCTCGGTTTCACCCCCGTCGAGGCCACCACCGCCAGCCTGGTCATCGTGGCCGTCACCACGGCCGCCGCGCTGCCCGCGCACGCCCGGGAAGGCCATGTCCGCTGGCGCACGGGACTGCTGTTCGCGGCCGCGGGCATCGGGCCCGCCATGCTCGGCGGGCTCGTGGCGGCGCGGTTGCCGGCAGCCGGTCTCACCGCGGCCTTCGCCCTGGTGGCGCTGGTCGCCGCGGTGCGCATGCTGCGCCCGCGGCCCGGCCCGCCCGATGCCGTCCGTGCGGTCCGGCCCGGCCGGGCGGCCGCGGCGGGGGCCGGGCTCGGGGCGGTCACCGGAGTCCTCGGGGTCGGCGGCGGCTTCCTCGCCGTACCGGCCCTGGTGGGTGTCCTCGGGCTGCGCATGCGGGCGGCGGTGGGGACGAGCCTGCTGGTCATCACCCTCAACTCGGTCGCCGCCCTCGCGCTGCGCGCGGGCACCGCCGACGGACTCGACTGGGCGGTCGTCGGACCGTTCGCCGGGGCCGCCGTTCTCGGCGCCTGGGACGGCAAACGCCTCGCAACGAAGCTGTCGGGGCAGGCGCTTCAGCGGATCTTCGCCCTGGTGCTGCTGGGGGTGGCCGGCTTCATGCTGATCGGCTCGGCCGTGTGACGGCCGCCGACGCGTGCGGCCTCCTCACGCCAGCGACAGGAACAGCTTCTCCAGGCGGGCACGCATCTGCTCGACGTCCTCGCCGTTCCTGCGGCCGGACTCGACGTCGGTCAGGCACTGCTGCAGGCCGGTGGCGATGATGGCGAAACCCGCACGGTCCAGGGCCCGGGAGGCCGCGGCGAGCTGGGTGATGACGTCCTCGCAGTCACGCCCCTCCTCGATCATCCGGATCACACCGGCGATCTGGCCCTGAGCGCGACGCAGCCGGTTCAGCACTGCCTTCAGTTCCGCACCCGCGAGCTCCATGTCCACGACGACTCCTCCGTCAACGTATACCCCTAGGGGTACTGTACGTCCCGGTTCGGGACGGCGTCGAACCCCGACGGAATCAGAGCGAATCACAAAGGATCACAACTGCCGTGACTGCTTCCCCTCTTCCCTCCGCCCTCGCCGCCGACCAGGTCCATGGCCTGCTCCACCAGCTGACGGTCATCGATGTGCGCACCCCCGGCGAGTACGCCTACGGGCACCTGCCCGGCGCACTCAACATTCCCCTGGACCAGATCCGCCGCGCCCTGACCGACATCCGCCACGCTGCCGAACGCGGCGACGTCCTGGTCGTGTGTGCCTCCGGGGCCCGCTCGCAGAACGCCTGCAAGCTCCTTGCCGAGCAGGGCATCCCGTCGGTGACGCTGACCGGCGGCACCGGCGCCTGGGCCGCCGCAGGACACGACCTGCACCGGCCGGCGGCCCACACGGGGCGGGCCGCCTGGGGCATGGAGCGCCAGGTGCGTCTCACCGCGGGCACGCTGGTACTCCTGGGGCTGGCACTCGGCCTTCTCGTGCACCCGGCCTTCCAGCTCGTCTCGGCGGCCATAGCGGGTGGCCTGGTCTTCTCCGCGCTCACCGACACCTGCGGCATGGCGGCTCTGCTCGGCAGGCTCCCGCACAACCGGCCCCGGCCGACGGACCTCGACGCCACGCTGACGGCGCTCCGCAGCGGCTGACATCCCCAGGGCGAGCCCACTCCCTCCGTGCTGCCGGTCTCCGGGCGCCAGGCCCCCGGAGATCGGGACCACTCCGCTAGGCTGACAGCGGAGGTGGTCAAGTGGCCGACAGCGCAAGGGAGTTGGCGGATTCTCCGGAATCCACGACCGTCGTCGTGATCGGCGCGGGACCGGCCGGTCTGACGGTCGCCAACCTGCTGCGACGCAGCGGCATCGACTGCATTGTCCTGGAACGCCGCAGCCGCGAGTACGTGGCGCAGCGCCAGCGGGCCGGCATCGTCGAAACCCGCGCCGTGCGGATGTTCGACTCCTGGGGGCTGGCCGACCGCGTCCTGGGCGGCATCCCGTACGACGGCATCCTGGAGCTCCGGGTGGACGGCGAGAGCCACCTGGTCTCCGACAACGACGGCTCCGAAGGCCCCCGGGCCCGCCTGTGCCCCCAGCAGGTGCTGGTCCAGAAGCTGACCGCCGCATACCTCGCCGACGGCGGCGATCTGCGCTTCGAGGCCGCCGACGTCTCCCTGCACGACCTGACCGGCGACCGCCCGGTCGTCCGCTACCGCACCGCCGACGGCACCCTCCGCACCATCACCTGCGCCTTCGTGGCCGGCTGCGACGGCGACCACGGCATCAGCCGCACCGCCGTCCCGGAAGGTGCCCTCACCGCGTACGCGATCGACCACGGCATCGGCTGGCTCACCGTCCTCGCCGACGCCCCGCCCCCGGCTCACCCGCTCCTCGCCGTCAGCCCGCAGGGCTTTGCCGCCCACTTCCCCCGCGGCCCGCACACCAGCCGCTACTACGTCCAGTGCCCGCCCGACGACCACCCCGACGCCTGGCCCGACACCCGCGTCTGGGAAGCCCTGCGCACCCGGCTCGCCGACCCCGGCCTCACCGCCGGCCCGATCACCGACCGCGAGACCTTCCGCCTCCGCAGCCTCGTCCACGACCCCATGCAGTACGGCCGCCTCCATCTCGTCGGCGACGCCGCCCACATCGTCTCGCCCATGGGCGGCAAGGGCATGAACCTCGCCCTCTACGACGCCGACGTCTTCGCCCGAGCCGTCCGGGACTCCGTCCGCGACCACGACGACACCGCCCTGCGCAGCTACTCCCAGCGCTGTCTGCGCCGCGTCTGGAACGACCAGGAATTCTCCCACTGGCTCACCCGCACCCTCCACGACGCCGGCGACGACACCGCCTCCGGCCCCTTCCACCGCAACCTGGCCCGCGCCCGCCTCGACCGCCTCCTCACCTCGCCCACGGCGGCCCGCGCCTTTGCGGAGCTGATGACGGGGCTGGACCTGGCTTAGGGCCGGCTCAGGGCCTGTCCGCCGGGTCAGGCCCTGCTCGCCAGGCACGCGGGCACCCGGACGTTCCATCCGCCCCACGCGGTGGGGTTCTGGCAGCGGCGCCGCGCTCTGGAGGCGCTCGTGCACCGGTTGGGTACCGAGCACGCGCTGGGGAGGGTGCGACTGCTCGGCCGGACCGGCAGGCCGGCCCGGCCCTCCTGGCCGGCACTTTGACGCCCTGAGCCGGCCCCGCGACCCGTCGGACAGGCCAGGCCCTGGTGAGCGCCGGCCTCGGGGGCCGCTCGGTAATGGATCGCGTCGGACGACTGCGAACTGGCACGCTGCTTCCCATGGATCACGCGGAGGTGCTGCTCATCGGAGGGCGGGCCGGAGTCGGCAAGACGACGGTCGGGTGGGAGGTGTCGGCGCTGCTGCGGGCCGCGGCGGTTGCCCACGCGATCATCGACGGTGACTTCATGGGGCAGGTGCACCCGGCCCCGGAAGGGGATCCGCATCGCGCCGAGATCACCGAGAGCAACCTGACCGCGGTATGGGCGAACTTCGCCCGGCGCGGCTATCGCCGGCTGATCTACACGAACACGATGAGTGTGCTCCCTGAGGCGGCGGGCATGTTCGAGCGCGCCATGGGGGCCGAGGTGCGGGCCGTACGGGTTCTCCTCACCGCCTCCGATACCACCGCCCGAGAGCGGCTGGTCCGCCGGGAACTCGGCTCGGAGCTGGAACAGGAGCTGGAGGGCAGCGCCCGCAAGGCCCGGATCCTGGACCGGCGGGCCCCGGCGGAGGCGGTGCGTGTCATGACGGACGGACGCGCCGTCGGGGACATCGCGCGCGAGGTCGTCGCCCTCACCGGCTGGGCGGGGCAACGGAGTTGAGTCCGCCCCCGGAGCGCCGACAGCCGTCGAGCCGCGCCGTAGGGTGGCGCACATGAGCATCGACGGTGTTGCGCTGCGTCCGGTGGCCGAGCCCGACCTGCCTGTCATGGAACGCTTCCTCATCGATCCGGACACCGTTGTGCCCTTCCAGTGGTGGGGCTGGTCGGACACCGGGCGCTGGCGGCGCCAGTGGGCGGAGAACGGTCTGCTCGGCGACGACGGAGGGCATCTGATGGTCGTGCGCGGCGCGCAGCCGCTCGGGTTCGTCGCCTGGCGGCAGGTCAGGCCCACCCGGACCACTACGTACTGGAACATGGGCATCAACCTGCTGCCGGAGGCTCGCGGACAGGGCATCGGAACCGAGGCGCAACGGCAGTTGGTCCACTACCTCTTCGCGAACACAACAGTCGTACGCATCGAGGCGGACACCGAAGCGGGCAACATCCCCGAACAACGCGCCCTGGAAAAGGTCGGGTTCACCCGCGAGGGCGTCCTGCGCAGCATCGCCTTCCGCGACGGACAGTGGCGCGACGGGGTGCGCTACAGCATCCTGCGCGGCGAACTGGCCTGAGACCTGGCTCAAGGAAGGCAGAAAAAACAAAGGCAAGGAGGTCACTCACTCCTTGCCACTCTCAACTTATAGCGCACTGGGGGGCTTGCGGCAAGGCCCCGGTCGTGCCGCACAATCGCACGCCGAGGCCACAAGCTGCGGAAATGGGAGTTTCACGAAGTGCATGTTCTGTCTGGTGACCTGACCCCCTCGACCACCCGTGCGTTCGACCTTCCCGACCGGCTCGCCCACAAGGCCGCCCCGACCCTGATCGCCGGCGACGAACAGCACTTCGCGGCGATCGCGGAGAGCCTCGAGCAGACGATCGCCGAACTGTCCGCCCGTATCGACGCCGAGCTCAAGGGACCCGGCGGCATCGGCCGGCAGGCGATGGACCGGGACATCGAGGTGCACCGGCTGACCGGTCGCCTGCGCGCCCTGCGCCGCTTCGGCCTGGACCTGTGTCTCGGACACATCGTCGCCGCGGACGACCCCGAGCCCGTCTACATCGGACGACTCGGCCTGACCGACAGCACAGGTCGTCGCCTGCTGCTCGACTGGCGCTCTCCCGCGGCCGAGCCGTTCTTCGCGGCAACCCACGCCAACCCGATGGGCCTGGCCAGCCGCCGCAGGTATCGCTGGACCCGCGGTCGTATCAGCGACTACTGGGACGAGGTGTTCACCGCCGACGGGCTCGAAGGGCGCGCCGCGCTCGACGACCAGTCCGCGTTCATCGCCAGCCTGGGCAGTAACCGTTCCTCCCGCATGCGGGACGTGCTCGCCACCATCCAGGCCGACCAGGACGCCATCATCCGGGCGGGATCCCGCGGCGCTCTCGTCGTCGACGGTGGTCCCGGTACGGGCAAGACCGTTGTCGCTCTGCACCGTTCCGCCCACCTCCTCTACTCCGACCCCCGCCTCGGTCACCGTCGGGGCGGTGTGCTGTTCGTCGGTCCGCACCGGCCCTACCTGGACTATGTCGCCGACGTCCTGCCGAGCCTCGGCGAGGAGGGCGTGCAGACCTGCATCCTGCGGGACCTCGTCGACGAGGGAGCCGACGCGAGCGTCGAGACCGACCCCGACGTGGCCCGTCTGAAGTCGTCCGCGGAGATGGTGAAGGCAGTCGAGAAAGCCGTCCGCTTCTACGAGGAGCCGCCCGCCGAAGGGATGACGGTCACCGTCGACTGGACCGACATCCGGCTGACCGCCGACGACTGGGCCGAGGCGTTCGACGCGCCGGAACCCGGCACCCCGCACAACGAGGCGCGTGATCAGATCTGGGAGAAGCTGGTCACGATTCTGGAGGACGGATACGACGGCGGCGACCTGCCGCCGGAGCAGTTCCGCAGGGCGCTGCGGCGGGACAAGGATCTGGTGGGCACCCTCAACCGGGCATGGCCGCTGCTCGAAGCGGCCGACCTGGTCGGAGACCTGTGGTCGGTGCCCGCCTATCTGCGGATGTGCGCGCCCTGGCTGAGTCGCGAGGACGTCCGCAAGCTGCAGCGGGCGGATGCCCAGGCCTGGACGGTGTCCGATCTGCCGCTCCTGGACGCCGCTCGGCAGCGGCTCGGCGATCCGGAGACGGCTCTGCGCAAGCGCCGGCATGCGGCCGTCATCGCCGCCCAGCGCGAGCGCATGGCGCAGGTCGTGGACAACCTCATCGACGCGGTGGCCGATTCCGGTGCCGACGGCGATGACGGCGAAGGCCTGGTGAGGATGTTGCGGGGCCAGGACGCCAAGGTCAGCCTGGTCGACGAAGCCGAACTGACCCCCGTCGAACCGGATCTGCTCGCCGGCCCGTTCGCGCACATCGTCGTGGACGAGGCCCAGGAACTGACCGACGCGGAATGGCAGATGCTGCTGCTGCGCTGCCCGTCCCGGAGCTTCACCATCGTCGGTGACCGCGCTCAGGCCAGGCACGGGTTCACGGAGTCGTGGCAGGAACGGCTCGGACGGATCGGTCTGGACCGGGTCAGTGTGGCCTCCCTGAGCATCAACTACCGCACGCCGGAAGAGGTCATGACGGAGGCCGAGCCGGTCATCCGGGCGGTACTCCCGGACGCCAACGTGCCGACCTCCATCCGCAGCAGTGGCATCCCTGTCGTACACGGCTCCGTCGCGGAGCTGGACTCCATCCTGGACACCTGGCTCGCCGCGCATGCCGAGGGGATCGCCTGCGTCATCGGCGATCCCGCCTTCCCGGCCACGTCCCGGGTCCGGTCGCTGACCCCGGCGCTGTCGAAGGGGCTCGAGTTCGACCTGGTCGTCCTCGTCGACCCCGAGGCCTTCGGCACGGACGTCGAAGGAGCGGTCGACCGATACGTCGCCATGACCCGGGCGACGCAGCAACTCGTCATCCTCACCAGCTGAAAACCTTTGACAGGCCGTCGGCGATCCATAGTAGGTTTCCTTTAGGAACTCAGTGCATATCGAGGGGGAACCTGCCGTGACTCAGCAGACCTGGACCGCCGTCGACGACTACTTCAACGGCCTGCTGGTCGAGGAGGACGAAGCGCTGCTCGCGGCCGCCGTGGGCAGCGAGGCGGCAGGGCTGCCGCCGCACCAGGTCGCCCCCAACCAGGGCAAGCTGCTGAACCTGCTGGCGACGATCCAGGGCGCCCGTTCGATCCTTGAGATCGGCACCCTCGGCGGCTACAGCACGATCTGGCTCGCCCGGGCTCTGCCGGCCGACGGACGCCTGGTCACTCTGGAGGCCGACGAGCACCATGCCGCCGTAGCCGCGGCCAACGTCTCCAGCGCAGGGCTCGACCACATCGTCGACCTACGCGTCGGCAAGGCCCTGGATGCTCTGCCCCGGCTGGCGGACGAGGGGGCAGGGCCGTTCGACCTGGTCTTCATCGACGCCGACAAGCCTTCCAATCCCGCCTACTTGGAGTGGGCGCTCAAGCTCACCCGGCCAGGCAGCGTCATCGTCGGCGACAACGTCGTCCGTGACGGCGCGGTCACCGACCCGGCCGACGCCGATCCGCGCGTCCAGGGCGTCCGCCGCTTCACAGAGCTGATTGCGCAGCACCCCCGGCTCACCGCCACCACCATCCAGACCGTCGGCGCCAAGGGCTACGACGGCTTCACTCTCGCCCTCGTCACCGCCTAGCAGAGCCGGAGGCAGCGGCGTGGCCCGCGTCGTCGAGTTGTCGTACTACCCCGTCAAAGGGTGTGCCGCGGTGTCGGCCCGCGAGGCGCTGCTGACGCCCGCCGGTCTCGCGCACGACCGGAGCTTTATGGTCGTCAGCGAAGCGGGCGTGTACCGCACGCAGCGCCGGGATCCCCGACTGGCCCTGATCCGCCCCACCATCAGTGACGACGGCGGACGGCTCGGGCTCCGCGCGCCGGACGCGGAGCCGCTGGACCTCCCGGTGGACACCTCGGGTGCGCGCCGGCCGGTGGACCTGTTCGGGACCGCCTATCAGGGCATCGACCAGGGCGACACCGTCGCCGAATGGCTCTCGGACGTACTGGGCACACGCAGCCGCCTGGTCCGTGTGCCGCCGGACCACCACCGGGTGACCGACGGCCGGACCCCGGGCACCTCCGGCTACGCCGACAGCTGTGCCCTGCACGTCCTCTCCCGCTCCACCCTCGACCTGCTCAACCAGAAGCTCGCCGAACGCGGTGCCGCACCGCTGCCGGTGAACCGTTTCCGCCCGAACATGGTGATCGACGGCTGGGACGAGCCACACACCGAGGACCGCGCCCGCGGCCTCAGCGTGGGCACGGCCGAGCTGGGCTATGCGAAGCTCGCCATCCGCTGCGCCGTCACCCTGGTCGAGCAGGAGTCGGCGAAGAGGGCCGGCCCCGAACCCCTGCGCACCCTCGCCGCCTACCGACGGGCCGCCGAGGGCGGAGTCGCCTTCGGCACGAAACTCTCCGTGCTGCGGCCCGGCAGAATCCGCGTCGACGACGAGGTGACCGTCACCGCCTGGGGCGAATCCGAACTCCGCACGCCGGACCGCCGGGCCCGGCACCCTGGGTGACATGACCACCATCGCCCCGACCACCGACGGCAGATGGCCGCTCACCTACGAGTACCGGGGCCGCGGAGCGAACGTCCGCCACCGGCTCACGGACGCCCCGCCTGAGTTCTACCCGACCAGCGTGACGGACCTTCCCGTCACCAGCCTGCCCGTGCCCTCCCGCGGCCGGACGCTGTCAGCGGTCGGCAGCCCGGTGTTCGATCCGCTGCCGGACGGACGCATCCCTACAACGCGGTCGGCAGCAGCAGCGCCTGGGTGAACTGGTCCGGAGCGCATCGTCACCGAGCCGCGGTGTCCCTGCACGCTCGCGGCCCTCGCCGGCCTCGTGCTGCCCCGTGCCGCTGCCACCCTTGGCGTAGCAGCTGAAACCAGGGCAAAATCGGGCGGGAGGTGCGAGGCTCCCAGTCGCTGGGGCCGCCGAGGCGCCTCACGGAACAGGCCCGTGGGAGACGTGGATGGAGTGGCTGGTCTCGCTGGTCGGCGTGGGACTGGTCCTGGCTGTCCTGCGGGATCTGTTCCACACGCTCTGGCACCCCACCCGCCACGGAGGCGTCAGCCGACTCGTCATGACGAGCATGTGGCGACTGGCCCGGCGCTCCCGGATCCGTCGCCGCGTGGCCGGTCTCGTCGGGCCGCTGGCCATGGTGACGGTGGTGGGACTCTGGGCCGTCATCATCATCCTGGGGTGGGCGATCATCTACTGGCCCCACATGCCGGGCGCGTTCACACTCACGCCTGGTTCCCGGGCGGCGCAGGAGCCCGCACTGCTCGACTCGGTCTACCTGTCCCTGGTCACCGTCGCCACCCTCGGGCTGGGGGACATCACGCCAGGCGAAGGCTGGCTCCGCCTGGTCTCGCCGTTGGAGGCCCTCGTCGGTTTCGCCCTCCTGACGGCCACGGTCTCCTGGGTGCTGGAGATCTACCCCGCGTTGACCCGTAGGCGGGTCTTGGCCATCCGGTTGGCGCTGCTGCACCGCTCGGCGCCGACGACCGAACACATCGACAGCGTGGCCGGAGCGGCACTGCTGGACAGCCTGGCCACCGAGGTCGTACGAGTGCGCATCGACTTCACCCAGTACGCCGAGGCCTACTACTTCCACGACGGCGAGGACCACTCCTCCCTGGCGGCCATCCTCGGCTACGCCGTCGCCCTTGCCCGGCGAGGGCAGGCAGCCCGACGGCCGGACGTGCGACTGACCGGGGACCTGCTCGCGGGCGCGCTGGACGACCTCGCCACCATTCTCGACCAGCGCTTTCTGCACACGGGCGGCACGACGACGGAGGTCTTCGCCGCGTACGCCGCCGACCACGACCGCAACGTGCCACAGTCCTGAGCACATCCCATGGCGAAGGCAGGACCGCGACGGCTACATTTGTATCGCTACAAGAAAGCGGTTGCCGTATGGCACTCGCCCCGATTTCCCCGGCACCGTTTGCGCCCCACCAGATCCCACCCACGTCATCGACTCGACCCAGGAGTATGTCCGTGTCCCACGCCACCGCGGTCATCAACCTCGACATCGAGGGCCCGAGGATCAGCCGTCACCTCTACGGTCACTTCGCCGAGCATCTCGGCCGCTGCATCTACGGCGGCTTCTGGGTCGGGGAGGACTCGCCGATACCCAACGAGGGCGGAATCCGCCTCGACGTCGTCCAGGCGCTGCGTGCCCTGGACATCCCCAATCTGCGCTGGCCGGGCGGCTGTTTCGCCGACGAGTACCACTGGCGTGACGGCATCGGCCCGCGCGAGCAGCGGCCGAGCATGGTCAACACGCACTGGGGCAACGTCGAGGAGAACAACCACTTCGGCACCCACGAGTTCATGGCGTTGTGCGAGCTGCTGGGCGCCGAGCCGTACATCAGCGGCAACGTCGGCTCCGGCACGGTGCGGGAGATGAGCGAGTGGGTCGAGTACCTCACCCGTGACGGCGACAGCCCGATGGTGCGGCTGCGCAAGGCCAACGGCCGCGAGGAGCCGTGGCGCGTGAAGTTCTGGGGCATCGGCAACGAGACCTGGGGCTGCGGCGGCAACATGCGCGCCGAGTACTCCGCCGACCTGGCCCGTCAGTACGCCACCTACTGCCGTGACCACGGTGACAACAAGCTCTACCGCATTGCCTCCGGCGCATCCGGCGACGACTACAAGTGGACCGAGACGCTGATGCAGCAGATCAGCTGCTTCGGCTGCGAGGCCACGCCGAAGAACTTCTTCCAGGGTCTGTCCGTCCACTACTACACGCTGGCCGGCCCCTGGGACGCGAAGGGCAGCGCGACCGTCTTCGACACCGCCGACCACTACCGCACGATGGTCGCGGCCCGCCGCCTCGACCGCATCCTGACCGGCCACTCCACCGTGATGGACGTCTACGACCCGGGCCGCACGGTCGGGCTGGTCCTGGACGAGTGGGGCACCTGGTGGGATGTCGAACCGGGCACCAACCCGGGCTTCCTGTTCCAGCAGAACACCCTGCGGGACGCGCTGGTGGCCTCCACCCACTTCGACATCTTCCACCGCCACGCGGCGCGCCTGTACATGGCCAACATCGCGCAGACCGTCAACGTCCTGCAGGCCATGCTCCTCACCGACGGCGACAGCCTGGTCCTGACCCCCACCTACCACGTCTTCGAGATGAACAAGGGCCACCAGGACGCCACTTCGCTCGCCGTCCATCTGCGCGGCGACGCCCTGCGGCGCACGGTCGGCGACACGGAGCTGGAGACTCTGTCCGCCTCCGCCAGCGTCAAGGACGGGGCGGTGCTGATCTCGCTGTCCAACCTGGATGCGGAGGAGCCCGCGCAGGTGACGCTCGACCTGCGCGGCCGCTCGGTCGGCGAGCCGAGCGCCCGCATCCTGACGGCCGACCGGCTGCAGGACCACAACACGCCCGGCACGCCGGAGACGGTCGCCCCGCGCCCCTTCGACGCCCTCAAGGCCACCGACCAGGGGCTCACGCTCACGCTGCCGCCGCACTCGTTCGTCACGGTGAGCGCTCCGCTCGTCTGACACGACCCGACCGCGAGTACGACCCCGCCGCACTCCGTCACCGCCCTGCGCACCCGGGGTGCGGCTTAGCATGCGAGTGGGTTCCGGGACGGCAGGCCAGGGGTGAGGGTGACAACGATCCAGGACGTGGCGAAGGCGGCCGGGGTCTCACCGATGACCGTCTCGAACGTCATCAACGACCATCCGAACGTCCGCCCCGCGACGCGCGAGAAGGTGCTCGAGGCCATGGCGCGGCTCGACTACCGGGTCAACGTCGCGGCCCGCAATCTGCGCAAGGGCCGTACCGGAACCATCGGCCTCGCCGTTCCGGAGGTGGACAGCGCCTACTACGGACTGCTGGCCGCCGCCATCATCGCCGCGGCCTCTCGACGCGGCCTCAGGGTGAGCATCGAGCAGACCGCCTCTCGGGACAACGAGCTGGACGCCCTGTCCCTGTCCCGCAACCGGCTCTACGACGGGCTCATCCTGAGCGCCGCGGGCATGGGGCAGGGCGATGCCGAGCGGCTCAGGGTGGACCACCCGGTGGTCATCCTCGGCGACCGGATCTTCGGCGCCCCCGTGGACCACGTCGCCATGCCCAACTTCGACGCGTCCCACGCTGCCACCCGGCATCTGATCGAGCGGGGCTGCCGGCGTATCGCGATCGTGTGCGGGGCGGTCGAGGAAGTGGACACCTCCAGCCTCCGCATCACGGGCTACCGGAAGGCCTTGGAGGACGCGGGCCTGTCCGCGGACCGCGCCCTGGTGCAGCAGGTGGACCGGCTCGGCATGCGCGAAGGTGCCGAACGGGCCCGGAAGATGGCGAAGAGCGGGCTCGACTTCGACGGTGTGTTCTGCGTGACCGACGCCCTCGCCATGGGCGTGCTTCGGGGCCTGGCCGACGTCGGGACGCGCGTACCCGACCAGGTGAAGGTGATCGGCTTCGACAACGTGTCGGAGAGCGAGTTCTTCATCCCGTCGCTCTCCAGCGTCGATCCGGACCACGACGGTATGGCAGAGCGGGCGGTCGACCTCCTGATCAGGCGCATCGAGCAGACCCAGCCGCCGGCCCGGCACCAGGACGTCGTCGGCGGCTTCTCCCTGGTGATCCGGGAGTCGACGGGCGGCTGAGACCCCTGCATGCCCGCACCCGGCGCCCCCTCTTCCGCGATCCCGTGTACGACGGCGCCGCCGACCCGGCCGCCGTCCGGAACCGGCAGGCTGCGGTGCGACCGCGACCAAACCCTCCAGTGGATCATGCTCTCCTCCAGCGCGGCGAGCGCCGGGGCGACCGAGGCCAGGCCGCCGCAGCGGTTGACGGCAGGCTTGTAGAACTCGGCGAGCGCGGCCGAGTACAGACCGCTGCCCGGGACGCTGCCGGAGAACCCGCTCGACCCGGCGTGGCGGTACTGGACCCGATGGGGACGGCCGTAGCACGGTTCAGCCGGCGTAGACCCTGCCCTGCTTCACGACATAGTGCGCCGGCTCGGAGCAGCCGATGGACGGGGTGATCGTCAGGCTGACGGCGACCGGCGCGGGCTCTGTGCTCGCGGTCGTGAACTCGCAGACGGCGTGGCTGCCGGTCAGCGGGTACCAGTACCATCCGTCGACATCGCCCACCGTGACCCGGTCGGACTCCTTCCACCTGCCGCTGTCGTGCGTGTAGACCTGCAGCCGCACCGAGGCGGCGTACTCGTCCTGAGCCGATCGCAGCGCAGTGAGCGTGATCTTGTAGTCGCTGCCCAGGACGGACGAGGCGATCTGCTGTGTCTGGGGCGCCGCGGTCTCGGCGTTGGAGGCCGAGGCTCCGGCGGTCCCGAGGACGCCCGCCATCACAAGGGTGACGGCCGCGGTTGCGGCGCGACGGCTACGGTGATTGCGGAGCAGGTTCATGTTCCCCCCGTTGGGTCGAGTGGTGCGGTTCGTGCGGTCGCCGCGGTGCTTAGCGGCCACGCCCCGCCGCCGATGTTCGCCCCTGCGCCGGGTGGGTGAGAAGCATTTCGAACCTGCTCGAATTACGGGCAGCTTGCGGACAGTTGCGCCGGTGGCGGCACCACTGTGCACGGCGGCTGTGCGGGAGCCGCCGCCACAGCCGCCACTCCCGCTACGGGGTGCCGCCGACGGTCTGCCCCATCTGCTGCAACTCTCCTTCCTCGCCGTCCAGGAGCCGGTGGCCCATGATCGTCACCGAGTGCCGCACGTACTGCCCCTCGCGCCGGCTTGCCACCAGCCCTCCGTCCCGGAGGACGGTGAGCTGGTAAGTCGCGCTGGGCAGGGCGATGCCGACAGCCGTCGCCACTTCGGAGGTGGTCCGGGGACCGCCGCGGGCCACCTCGGCGAGGACCGAGGCCCTGGTGCGGCCCAGCAGACGGTCGAGTCCGTTGTCGTTGAGGGTGATCGAGTCGAGCGGCCGTGCGGTGACCGGGTAGACGAGAACCGGGCCGAGGGCCGGATCGGCAAGAGCGGTGGGCCTGCGCCAGCAGAAGTAGGACGGGACCAGAAGCAGCCCGCGGCCCTCCAGATACAGGTCGCGGTGGGTCGGATACTCCACTTCCAGGACGGGCGCCCGCCACCGGGCGAGCGGACGCAGGCTCTCCAACAGAGCCAGGACACCGCCGTCGAGGAGGACACGAGAACGCAGGTCGACCTCGTCACGGATGGCTCTGCGGGCGTGGGCCCAGCGCGGTTCGAGCAACGTCGTGGCGGAGATTTCCAGGGCCTTCGCCAGAGACCGCAGGCCGCGGTCTCCCGGTCGGCCCAGCGCCGTGGTCCACCCGGGCAGGGGACGCGCGGCGGCGAGCCTGCCCAACTCGTGCCGCAGTCGGCCGGGAGGAGTGGCCTGTATCTCCTCCAGGGCCGCGGGCAGACCCCCTTCCAGGACGGTCGGGGTGAGGAAGTCGGGGATGTACCCGACGGGCGGGACGAGTGTCTGCAGCGTGTGCAGGGCACGGCCGGCCACCGGGTCCGTGGCGAGGCGTTCGCGGACGGAGCGACGCCATGCCCCGAACTCGAGCGGGCCCTGGTGTGTGACCAACCGGCAGGTGGCGCAGACGAGTTCCCACAGCGGGTCGGGCCGGCGTGAGATTCGGATGTTCTGTAAGTCGTGGGTGGTGAAATGGATACGGAGCATGCGGCCTCATTCGCGGACAGTGGGGGGTTGGCCGAGGGTGGAGAGCGGTGAGCGTCATCATGAGTGACGACTGACAAGCACGGTGGTTGGTTGCCGCGTTGAGACAGACGCCCGGGGCAGATCGGTTGGATGCCGCCGTATTCGGCCCGCTCGTCGCAGACGTCTGCTGCGGGGCGGGTGAGCACCAGGAGATGCCGGACCCTTCGGGTGGAGAAGCGGGCTTGCCCGCGGCCGGCCGCGTTCGGTCACCACGCCCGGTAGGACGAGCCGTTGGACGGCGGGGTGCATGGCGTCGCACCGTGAAGCGCCCGTGAAAACCCTGTGGAAGCGGTGTCAGTGGTGCCGTTTATGCTGCACCGGACGATCACGCGGGACCAGGGGAGGGTGCGGCATGTTGGGGAGGCTGTTCGGCAGGGGTGCGGAGAGACCGGCGGCGGATCCGCACGCCCTTCCCGTTCCGCGCCGGCTCAAGAACGGGATGTACACGCTGCACGCGCTGGGGGACGCGCGGGTGCTGGCGCTGGTGGAGGCTGCAAAGGCGGGTGACTGGGAGGCGGTCAAGGCGGCGCTGGCCCCCTTCGATCTCGGCCGTGACCACCAGGTCCTGGGCGAGCTCGCCGACTTGGACGGCGTGCAGGACTGGATCGGCCGGGCCGTCGAGCAGGACAAGGAGCACCGGGCGACGGCCCTGCTGATATCAGGAGCGCGCCACATCATCTGGGGCTGGGAGGCAAGAACCTCCGCCCGTGCCGTGAACGTGAGCCAGGAGCAGTGGCGGGTCTTCCACGAGCGGCTGCACATCGCCGAGGAACAGCTGCTGGAGGCCGCCGAGTTGAGGCCGGAATGGGTCACGCCGTGGCGCCGCCTGCTCACCTCCGGCCGTGGCATGTCACTGGGCCGTGCCGTCAACGAGACCCGGCTCGACGCCGCCCTGCGCCGCGCCCCTCTTGACCTGGAGACCCACATCGAGTGGGTGTCGCAGCTCCAGCCCCGGTGGAGCGGCGAGGCGGGCGAGGCACTCGCGTTCGCCCGTGAGGCGTTCGCCGGCGCGCCCGAGGGTCATCGCATCGGCTGTGTCATCGCGATGGCGCACATCGAGGACTGGGTCGAGTCCGACAACAAGAACTGCCTCGTCACTCCGGAGATCCAGGACGAGTTGCTGGAGGCGGCCGAGCACAGCATCCTCCATCCCGCCTACGAGCGACGCCCGGGCTGGCAGGAGGACTTCAACATCTTCGCCATGGCCTTGTCGCTCGCCTCCGAGCGCATCGCGCTGCCGCGCGTCTTCCACGAGCTGGGCGGCGCCTACACCTCATGGCCCTGGAAGTACATGGCGAAGCCGGAAGAGATGTACGCCCGCGCCCGGCGCAATGCCTGAACCCGCCACCCCAACCGTCGCCTGTCGCTCACCTCACCCCGGACTGCCCGATGACTCTGCCTGACACCACCGTCAACCCCGCCGGCGCCGACCGCACCTTCCAGGTGGACCTGCGCGGCCTCGTCGATCTCCTCTCCCATCACCTCTACTCCAGCCCTCGCGTCTACCTGCGCGAACTCCTGCAGAACGCGGTGGACGCGCTGACCGCGCGGCACGGCCTCGAACCGAGCACTCCCGCCGGCGCCTTCGGCATCCGCCTGTACGCGGACGGTTCGGTGGTACGGGTCGAGGACGACGGCGTCGGTCTCACCGAGGCCGACGTGCACACCTTCCTCGCCACGATCGGCCGCAGCAGCAAGCGCGCCGATCGGATCGCCGAGCAACGCGCTGATTTCATCGGCCAGTTCGGCATCGGCCTGCTCTCCTGCTTCCTGGTCGCGGACGAGATCCATGTCCTGAGCCGGTCCGCCCGCACCCCCGACGCGCCCGCCGTGGAGTGGCGGGGTCGCGGTGACGGCAGCTACACCGTCCGCACCCTGCCCGCCTCGGCCCGTCCCCGGCCCGGCACCACCGTCACACTGACGCCGCGCGCCGACGCGGGCGAGTGGACCCGCCCGGCCCAGGTGCACGCGCTGGCCCGGCACTTCGGCTCGCTGCTGCGCCACCCGGTGACCTTCGACGACGGCACGGGCGGCCCGGGCGCACCCGTCAACCCCGAGGCCGCACCCTGGTCGCGTACCTACCCCACACCGGGAGCCCGCTCGCGTGCGCTGGCCGCGTACGGCGAGGAGGTCTTCGGGTTCAAGCCGCTGGACACCATCGAGCTGGACCTGCCGGCCGTGGGGCTGAAGGGCATCGCGTGCATCCTGCCCGAGGCGGTGCCGGCCGGACGCCGCCACGGCCACCGCGTGCACGTCAAGGGGATGCTGCTGTCCGAGCAGGCCGAGGAGATCCTGCCCGAGTGGGCGTTCTTCGTCCGCTGCGTCGTCGACGCCGAGAGCCTGCGCCCGACGGCGTCCCGCGAGTCCCTGTACGAGGACGACACCCTCGCCGCGGTCCGAGACGCCCTCGCCGAGCGGCTGCGCGCGTGGATCGCACGGGCCGCCGCCAGCGACCCGGACCTGCTCGGCCGCTTCCTTCAGGCCCACCACCTGGCAGTGAAGTCGCTCGCTGTGCACGACGACGAGATCCTGCGGATGCTGCTGCTCTGGCTGCCGTTCGAAACCACCGACGGACACGCCACACTGGACGAGTTCGCGCGCAGCCACCGCACCGTGCTCGTGACGTCGAGCGTGGAGGAGTTCCGGCAGGTCGCGGCGATCGCCTCGGCCGCCGGGCTCGGCGTCGTCAACGGCGGCTACACCTACGACCGCGAACTGGTCCACCGGCTGCCGGAGATCAGGCCCGAGGTCAGCGTCGCCGACCTCGACCCGGCGACCCTGACCGCCCATCTCGACCCCGTCGACCGGGAGACCGAACTGGCCGCCGCGGCCTACCTCGCCCAGGCCCGCGACGCCCTCGCCGTCTTCGACTGCGACGTCGCGCTGCGCACCTTCCAGCCCGCCTCCGCGCCCGCCCTCCTCCTCGACAGCCGCGAGGCCCGTCACGAGCGCACCCGCTCCCAGCTCGCCCGCGAGCAGCAGGGCGGCGTGTGGGGCGACATCCTCGGCGCTCTGCGCCAGGAGGCACCGCGGGCCCAGCTGATCCTCAACCAGCTCAACCCGCTGGTGCGCACCGCTGTCACCATCGACGAGCCCGAGCTGGCCCGCACCAGCGCCGAAGCCCTCTACGGGCAGGCCGCGATGCTGTCCCGGCGCCCGCTCAGGCCCGCCGAGTCGAGCCTCATCAACCGCTCCTTCCTCGACCTTCTCGCCCACGCCCTCCGCAAGGACAGCTGACGATGCCGACCGCACCCCAGAACACCGACGAGCTGTACCAGGCGCTCCAGGAGAACGACCGGCGCCCCTACGGCCGCACCCGCACCGTCATCGCCGAGGAACTCGTCGACGCCGCCGAGCAGTTCGCGGAGCCCCTCCCGCTGGTCCACGCACTCCTCGAACTCCAGGAGGCGTACACCTACGGCGCCGAACCCCGGAAGTCGCCCGTAGTCTTCGCCCGCCTGCTCACCCTCTTCGACGAGCAGCCCGACGTCTTCGACGACCGCCTGCGCCACCAGCTGTTCTGGCGGTTCAAGTGGGTGGCCCACGCACTGCTTCAGCTGCCCGAGATACCGCTGGCCAGCCTGCGCCAGTGGCTGACGGAGATGCGCGACCGGTACGAGAAGGCCGACCTCGGCCTGCAGCCCTACTACGGCCAGGCCTACCAGCTCGCCGCCCACGTGGGCGAGGACACCACCCTCGCCTACGAGCTGTGGGCGGGCCGCACCCGCACCAGGCTCAGCGACTGCGAGGCCTGCGAGATCTGCGAGCGTGCGCTGTACCACCTCGATGCAGGCGACGACGAGCGGGCCCTGCGCACCTGGGAGCCGGTCCTGGCCGGGAAGGAATCCTGTCACGAGGAGCCGGCCCGCTCCATCTCGTACGCACTGCTGCCCCTGCTGCGCACCGGCCGCACCGACCAGGCCCGCGAACTGCACCTCGCCGGCTACCGCGGCTGCCGCCGCAACCCCTCCATGGCCCAGGAGGTCGCCCGGCACCTGGAGTTCTGCGCGCTGACCGGCAACGAGGCACGCGGCCTGGAACTGCTCGCCGAGAACCGCAGCCTGTTCGACGAGGTCGACTCGCCGCTGGACCAGCTCGGCTTCCTCACCGGCGTGGAAGTCCTCCTCCAGCGCGTCGAGCTCCTCGGCCACGGCGAACAGCCCGCCGCCGGCTACGCGGGCCGCACCTGGACGGTGGCCGGCCTGCGCGCCGAGGTGCGCGGCAGCGCCGACGACCTCGCCGCCCGCTTCGACGCCCGCAACGGCACCACGGCCCACGCCGACCGCCGCCGGGCCCGCCTCGACCGTGCCCCGCTCCTGGACGCACTGGAACTGACCCTGCGTCCCCGCAGCCTCGACGACATGGCCCCGGCCGCGCCGGTCGCCGCGCCCGCCGCCCGTACGGCCGCCGTCGTCCCCGACTCGCTGCCCGAACTCATCCTCCGGGCAAGGACCTTGGACGAGCAGGGACACCCCGACGCACACGCCTGCTGGGCGCGGCTGCGCACCCTCGTCGCCGGCCGCGACTACACCCACCCCGACGACCCGGCCGTGGGTCCGCTCGTACGACTGCGCGCCGACCTGCTGGCCGACGAGGCGAACCGGGCGGGCAACAAGGACGAGTTCGCCGTCGCCGCCGACCTCCACGAGGAGGCCGCGGCCTTGTACGACGCTGCCGGACAGCCGGGTGACGCGGCTCTCGCCCGTGCCTGCGCTCTGCTCGCCACGGCAGAGATCCCCGCGGAGAGCCCCACGGAAGGAGCCGACGAAGCCGAGGCGAAGGCTGCCGCTCTGACCGCCGCCCACACGTCCATGGTCCGTCTGCACGAGGAGACGCCCGGCCTCGCCCCGTACCAGGAGGCCCGCCTGCTGCGGCTGCGGGCGACCGCGCTCGCCCTGCGCCTGCAGACGTCGCGGAGCGACGAGGACGTCGCACCGGTCCTCGCCGAGGTGGACCTGCTGCACGCGTTCGCCAACCGGCACGACATCGCCGGGCAGATCTCCGGCGCCCTGCAGCTGCGGGCCAGCACCTACGCCATCTCCGGCGACCTGCCCGCCGCGGTCACCGAGACCGACGCGCTCCTCGACCGGCTGAAGGCTCACGGACCCGCCTGGCACCTGCCCCGCACACTCGGCCTGCGCGGCCGCCTCCACCTCGGCCTGCGGGACGCGAAGACCGCGCACGCGGACCTCACCGAGGGCCTGCGACTGGCGGCCGACTGGCCGGCCGACTCCGTCGACACCACCCGCCTCCACGGTGATCTGGCCGAGGCCTGCATGCACCTGGGCCGCCCCGACGAGGCCCTGCGGCATCTGACGCGCTCCGCGGAGCTGGACCTTCGCCACGGCAGCCGGACGGACGCCTACTGCACCTACAGCAACGCAGCCCGACTCAGCCTCGACCTGGACCGCGTCGAGGACTGCATCGCCCTGCTCGACTCCCTGCTGGCCGAACCGGACATCGCCGCCGGAGAGGTGGACGACCGGCTCGTCGCCCAGCTGCGCCTGACCCGCGCCCGCGCCCTGCACGCGGGGGAGGACCTCAAGGCCGCCACCGCGGAGTTCGTCGCCCTCGCGGCCGAGTCGGCCGACTGGGACGACGACCCGGGAAGCCATGCCATGATCGCCGCCGAGACGGCCGTACTCCTCGGCGAGGCCGGCGAGTTCGGCCGCGCCCGCGAGGCCGCGGACCAGGCCCTCGCCGCCCACGCCCGGGCCCCGCGCTACGAGCAGCTCAGCAACTGCCTGCGCGAACTCGCCCGCCTCCAGGCCCAACAGCAGGGCCCCGACGGCCTGGCCGACGCCCTCGCCTTCCTCGCCGACGCCGGCCGGATCGCCGACGAGGCCCGCACCGCCGGATACGAGGCGCACGGCCGCTCCCTGGACACCGCCCTTGCTTACGAGCACGGACGGGTCAACGCCTACGCCGGCGAGTACGAGGACGCCCTGGCCGCCCTGGACAAGGCCCTCGCACTGCTCGGCGAACCGGGAACGGACGACGGCCGCGCAGGCGAGTGGGCCGAGTGCATCCGCCTCGCGGGTGCCGTCGAGGGCCTCTACCTGGAACGCCCCGCCCCCGCCCTCACCCGCCTCGACGCGGCGATCTCCCACCTGACCGCCCTGGGCCACACCGAGGAGAGCGAGCCGCTGACCTCCCTGGCGGCCCGGCTGCGCGACGAGGAGTGACGCGACGGTGCCGGGGCGACGGCCTGCCCCGGCACCGGGGCCATTTCGGCTTGCGCGCAGAACTTCCTTTCAGAGCAGGGCCTTTGCCGTGCCGGCGTTGGCTGCACCCTCGTCCGTGCGCGGACCGTCAGCGCCCCGCAACAGGAGATCGGTCCTGGTTACGAGAGCGGTCCCAGGATCTCCTGGGACTCGATGAGCCCCTGGTCGCTGGGTGCCTTGCCGTCGTCGAAGACGCGCGCGGCCTGCCGGGCCCGGAATTCGAGGTGGGCTTCGGCGGGTTTGGCGTAGCCGTAGCGGGCGCGGGCCTCCGCGGGCGCCAGCACTTCCTCCTTGCGGGGAGGGATGCCGAGCTTGATCGGCGCGATCACCGGAACCGTGGAGGGCGAGAGCCGTGCCAGCAGGCGCAGTTCGGCCTTGGGGCTGAGGTGGGCGAGCGCGAAGGCCGTTTTCATGACGGGCACGATGAGCAGATCGAGGAGGCGTGACTGCCGGATCCCCGCCATCTCGCGCATCCAGCGCGGCATGGTGGCGATCGTGGCGATCCGCTGTGCCCTCGCGACAGCCAGGCTCGCCGGTTTCGCCCACCATGGTGTCGGCGGCAGTACGAGCTCACTCCGAAGCAGGTGGTGCATCGCCTGCCGGGCGATCGGGCTGGCGGACAGCCGCGGGCGCATGTGATCGAAGTACGCCCGGACGCCCTCCCGGCTGCGGGGGATGTCGTCGGGGGAGCAGGTCTGCAGTTCGGCGGCGACCGCGCACGCCTCCCAGTACTCCTTCTCCTCCTGCGCGGTGAGCTTCCCGGGGCCGTACTTCTCGTACGCGTAGAGGATCGAGTGCCAGCCGGTGAGCTGGATCCACAGCTGCGAGGCAGGGTCGTTGGCGTCGTAGGTCCCGCCGCCGTAGGGCAGTTCGCCGATCGCCTTGGAGTGGACCTTCACGAGGACGTCCGCGGCCTTGCACACCTCCCGGGAGCCGGCGAAGGCCACCATCGCGAAGTAGCGCAGGGTGCGGTCGTAGCGGGTGCGGGAGCGCCGGTAGATGCCCTGGGTCGCGTGGACGGCGGCCACCAGTGGTGGGTCGAGTTCCTCCACCACCACGGCCCGCTGAAAACCGACCGTCGGCGCCGTCGGATGGCTCCAGACCTTCCACACCACCGAACCCGGGCCGAAGAAGCCGTAGTCCTCGTGCGGTTCGACCTCACTCCGCTTCGACTTCGCCATGGAGCCGCTCCTCATGCGTCCGGGCGCATGCCGCCCTCGATTACGACACTACTGTCTTAAAATAAGACACGCATGTCGTAAGATGCCAAGGTGTCAGCACCCGCACCTTCGGAAGACAGGCCACGCAAGCGACGCCCCTACGCCCCGCGCGTCCCGATCGCGGAACGCCGAGAGCAGTTGCTCGACGCGGCCCTCGCCGTGATCGTGAGCGACGGCTACGACCGGGTCTCCATCGATGCCATCGCGAAGAGGGCCGATGTCGCCCGGTCTGTGGTCTACGGCGCCTTCGAGAACCTCGACGCCCTCCTGACCGCGCTGCTCGACCGGCAGCAGGCACGGGCCTTCGGACGCCTGCTTGAGACCATCCCCAGCGCGCATGATCTGCGCGACCCCGCTGCGTTCGTCTCCGAGGCCGTGCGTCGGATGTCCGCGATGCTCCGCGAGGACCCGGACACCTGGCGGCTGATCCTGCTGACTCCGGGCAACATGCCCACGGTCGTCCGCGACCGCATCGAGGCGGACCGAGAGCGGTTTCGGCTCCAGGTCGAGGAATGGATCTCCATCGTCCTGGCCGACAGGAGCGGCCCGGCGCTCGACCCGCAGGTCCTCGCCCACGCCCTCGTCGCCTGCGCAGAACACTTCGGCCGCATCGCACTCACCGATCCCGGCAGATTCGATCCGTCGCACCTGGTCGACCAAGTGCAGGTGATCCTCGGTGTCATCTGGCCGCCGACGCGTTGACGGCGCGTCGGCGACATCAAGCCGTCACGTGGAGAACAGCCCATCTGGTGGTCGTCTCGTAATGACGGAACATTCCGTGTCGGGTGGAGAGGGTCGTGACGATGCCTGTCCCGCGACCGTTTTCGTGGTGCTCGGCGATGTGGGGGCCGCCGGGCGACGGACGTCGTCGACGTACCGGCCCCGCGTCGGTCACCTCGATGCGGAGCCCGCGGCAGTTGCCGTCCTCCGGCATGGACAAGCGCAGCACTGCCGGCGGCAGCGCGTGGACGATCGCGTTGGTGGTCAACTCCGAGATCACCAGGAGGGCGTCGTCGGCCGTCGACGCGGGCACCCGCCATTGGGCGAGAACGGTGCGTGCCCGTCGGCGTACGGCGGAGACGGCCTCGGGGATGTGCGGCACCCGAAGATCCTCGACCCGCGAGGCCGGCTCTGTCTCGGCGTCGGGCATGTGCGTGGCCGGGGTGCTCACCTCGGTCACCTCCACTGGTCTCTGCTTCGCATGTCGCCGGCCGGCAGCCGGGTCCGTGCCGCTGGTGGCGGTCGGGTCACTCGGCGGCGGCGAGGATCTGGGCCAGTGTCGCGACGGCCTGTTCGGCGTCCGGGCCTTGGGCGCGGACGGTCACGGTGCTTCCGAGAGTGGCTCCCAGGCCCATGACGGCCAGCACACCGGTCGGATTGACCGTCCGGTCGCCGTACTCCAGCTGTATCGCACTGGTGAAGGTCGCTGCGGCCCGGGCGAGTTGACCCGCCGGGCGGGCATGGAGATCGGCGGGCAGGACGACAGCCCTCTCATGCCTGGACACGGTCGTCGCGGTCGTGGTGGTGGGCTCAGAGCTTGTGGACATGACGGGCCTCCTTGGCGGCGTCGGCGACGGTCTTCAGGTCGGCGCCGGATGCGGCGGTGACGACGGCTGCGACGGCCCCTTCGACGAAGGGCGCGTCGACGATCAGCGCGTCGGGGTGGGGATGGTCTTCCAGGACGGTGCGGGCGGTCAGGACGGAGCTGCCGAGGTCGGGCAGGACGACGACGCCCTGGCCGCGGTCGACGCTGCGGATGGCGGCGAGGACGAGGTCGTAACTGGTGCCGATCCGGCCGTCGTCGGTGCCTCCGGCCGTGGCGAGGGGGACCGCGTCGGAGCCGATCTGCTCCACCAGCAGGCGAAGGCCCGCGGCGAGCTCGGCACTGTGGGACACGAGTACGATGCCGACAGATGTGCTCATGAACAGCTAACGTAGATGTCGGAACAGCGTTCAGCAATAGTGAACCGAGGAGAAATTTTCGATGGTGCAGGCCGTGCAGCGAGCGGTGCAGATACTGCGGGAGCTCGCGTCCACCGGTCCGCGGCTCGGAGTGACCGAGCTGGCCGACCGCCTGGGCGTGGCCAAGCCGACCGTGCACGCGCTGCTGCGGACGCTGGAGGCCGAGGGGCTGGTGGTGCAGGACCGGGACAGCTCGAAGTACCAGCTCGGCCCGGAACTGGTGCAGCTGGGCAACGCCTACCTGGACACCCAGGAGCTGCGGACCCGCTCGTTGACCTGGGCGGACCAGCTCGCGAACCGGACGAACGAGGCGGTCTGGGTGGCCGTGCTCACCGGTGACCACGTCCTGGTGGTGCACCATGCCTTCCGGCCCGAGGGTGCCGTGCAGATCCTCGAGGTGGGCGCCAGTATTCCGTGGAGCACGTGTGCCCTGGGCAAGGCGATCGTGGCCTTCCTTCCGGCCGGCCAGCGTGAGCGGCTGCTCGCGGGTGAGCCGGCGGTGCTCACCGGCGCCAGCATCACCGCCCCGGAGGAGCTGGCCGGGCAGCTGAAGGAGGTCCTCAGGACGGGCTACGCGATCGAGGACCAGGAATCCGCCATCGGGGACGCCGGTATCGCCTCTCCCGTCTTCGACCGCTCCGGCGAGGTGGTCGGCTCTCTCGGCATCATCGGCCCCGTCGAGCGGATTCTGGCCGAATCCGCACGTCAGGAGCTTGCGGTCGCCGTCCGGGAGACCGCCCGCAACCTCTCCCGCGATCTGGGCGCCCCCCGCGGGGCGGCCGCGCGCACCACGTTGAGCTGACCCGCCGCGCAGTCGGTGGCTGCCGCCCTTTCCCGTTTGACCCAGGCCCCTCGGCACTCCGCCGTGGGGTCTTCTTCGTATCGGCTTGGTCGTCAACGGAACGCGAGGACTGCCGAACCTCTTGACAGGCCGGAAACGTGGGCTTAATTTCCGGAACAACGTTCATTCATAGTGAACAATCTGCAGCCGGACGCTTAAAGCCGCCCGGCTTCCCTCCCTTCACAGCCCGCTCCCCGCGGAGGAGGTGAGACGCCCTGGCCGCCGCTCGGCGCTGGGCGCCTTTCATGGAAGAAAACACCTACCCACAGAAGCTTCTGGCCGAGGTTCTGGGCACCGCGATGCTGGTGTTCATCGGCGTCGGTTCGGTTCCCGCGACTCTCATCGTCAACGGCAAGGCCCCGTTCACCTTCGCCGACCTGGGCATGATCTCGCTGGCGTTCGCCACGGTCGTCATTGCGATGATCTACGCGATCGGCCACATCTCCGGCTGTCAGATCAACCCGGCCATCACCCTCGCGCTCGCCGCGACGAGGAAGATGCCGTGGCGGGACGTCCCCGGTTACATAGGCGCACAGGTCGCCGGCGCCGTACTGGGAGCCCTCGCGATCATCGGGGTGCTCGGCCGCAAGGCCGTGACCGTCGGTCTGGGCATCGCCTCCTACGGCTCTCAAGTCAGTGCCGGCCAGGCCTTCTTCGCCGAAGCCGTCGGCACGGCCATACTCGCCTTCGTCGTCTTCGGCGCGATCGACCGCCGTTCGGCCGGCGGATTCGCCGGGCTGGCCATCGGCCTGGCCGTGTTCGCCGTCATCATGGTGGTCGGACCCGCCACCAGCTCCGCGATCAACCCCGCCCGTGTCGTCGGGCCCATGCTGGTCGGCCAGTTGTTCAACGGCACGGTCCACTGGAACCAGCTGCCGGTCTACCTGATCGGCGATGTCGTCGGCGCGGTCGCCGCCGGTTTCCTGTACGTCGCCCTGAACGCCCGCCGAGGTATCACCACCATTGCCGAGTCGACGCCCGAGCCCGTCGCGGCCGCTGAAGGAGCCCTGTCATGAAGAAGCTGATCAACGCCCCCGAAGCGGTACTGGCCGACGCGCTGTCAGGGATCGCCGCCGCCCATCCCGGCCTGAAGGTCGACGCGGAGAACAGGGTGATCGCCCGCGCCTCGGGTACCAGGCCGGGCAAGGTCGCCCTTGTCTCCGGTGGCGGTTCGGGACACGAACCCCTGCACGGCGGCTTCGTGGGACGGGGCATGCTGGACGCGGCCTGTGCCGGTGAGGTGTTCACCTCGCCCGTGCCCGGCCAGATGCTCACCGCGGCCCAGACCGTCGACGGCGGCGCGGGCGTGGTGTTCATCGTGAAGAACTACACCGGTGACGTCCTCAACTTCCAGATGGCCGCCGAACTCGCCGTCGAGGAAGGAATCACCGTGGAGACCGTCCTGGTCGACGACGACGTCGCGGTCCAGGACTCCACCTACACGGCCGGTCGCCGGGGCACGGGGGCCACCGTCTTCGTCGAGAAGATCGCCGGGGCCCTCGCCGAGCAGGGCGCCGACCTCGCCGCCGTCGCCGAGATGGCCAAGCGGGTCAACGCCTCCTCCCGGTCCTTCGCCGTGGCACTGACCGCGTGCACCACGCCCGCCTCCGGCAAGCCCGGCTTCGACCTGCCCGAGGACGAGATGGAGGTCGGCGTCGGCATCCACGGTGAACCCGGACGGCGCCGCGAGAAGCTCCGTCCGGCCAGGGAGATCGTGGCCTCCGCCCTGGACGCCGTCCTCGGCGACCAGCCTCTCGACACCGGTGACGAGACCATCGTCTTGGTCAACGGCCTCGGTGGCACCCCGCTCATCGAGTTGTACGTGGTCTTCAACGAGGTTGCCGCCGCACTTGCGGACAAGGGCGTGGTCATCGCCCGCAACCTCGTCGGCAACTACGTGACCAGCCTGGACATGGCGGGTGTTTCCCTCACCGTGTGCAAGGCCGATGCCGACATGCTGTCCCTGTGGGACGCACCCGTGAACACCCCGGCTCTGCGCTGGGGCATCTGAACCGAGCCGGGGGCGGGCCGCGCCGCACGCGAGGGCCGGGCGGGTGCCTTCCCGCTGCCATCCGCCCGGACCGCATCCCGCGCGCCGTCGCCCCCGCCCCCGGCTCACCACAACCGCCGGCCAACCCCGTACCGACCACGAACGGAGACCCCGTGGACACCGACCTCGCCCGCACCTGGGTGCAGGCCATCGCAGCCGCCGTGGACCAGCACAAGGACCACCTCACCCAACTCGACTCGGCCATCGGCGACGCCGACCACGGCACCAACATGCACCGCGGCTTCTCCGCCGCCGTCACGGCCCTGGCCGACTACGAGCCGGACACCGTCGGGGCCGTACTGGTCAAGACGGGCACCACCCTCATCTCCACCGTCGGCGGCGCCTCCGGACCGCTCTACGGCGGCGCCTTCCGCGCCATCGGCAAGGCCCTCGACGCCGCCACCGCCGATCCGCGGCAGTTCGCCGCCGCATTGGCCGCCGGCCTCGCGAGCATCGAGAAACTCGGAGCGGCCGCACCCGGCGACAAGACCATGATCGACGCCTACGCCCCCGCTCTGGCCGCCTTCCGGCAACAGGCCGACGCCGGAGCCGACTTGGGCGCCGCTGCCGCGGCCGCAGCCGACGCCGCCGAAGAGGGCATGCGCGCCACCAGCCCGATGCAGGCCCGCAAGGGCCGCGCCTCCTACCTCGGTGCCCGCAGCATCGGCCACCAGGACCCGGGGGCCACCTCCACCGCCTTGGTCTTCCGCGCCCTCGCCGAGACGCTGGAGGCCCGGTGACCGAGCGCCACACCTTCACCGGACAGGTCGCCGCACCCGGCACAGCCCTCGGCGTCGTCCACCGCACCGACCGGCCCTTCACGAGAACGGCGTTGCCCCAGCGTGCCGGCGGCGATCCCGCGCAACAGATCACGGACGCTTTCGACGCCGTCGCCGCCCGCCTGCTCGACCTGTCCACCTCGCTGCGCGAACAGGGCAAGGACGAACAGGCCGACATCATGGAGGTCAACAGCTACATCGCCCAGGACCAGGATCTGCGCGACCAGGCCGTCAAGGGGGCCAAGGACGGCCGGCCGGTACCCGTCGCCGTCCGGCAGGCCATCGACGCCTACGCCGGAACCATCGCTGCCCTGGACGACCCCACCCTCGCCGAACGCGCCGCAGACGTCCGGCAGGTCGGCCGCCGCGTCCTCGCACACCTCCACGGCGACACAGGCCCCGCCCCGGACCGGCCCCTCGTCCTGGTCGCCCACGAAGTCGGCGCCGCCGATCTGCTGGAACCCGGCCGGACGGTCACCGCCGCCATCTCCGTGACCGGCGGCCCGAACTCCCATGCCGCCATCGTCGCCCGCTCGCTGGGCGTCCCCTTCCTCCTGGCCGTGGACCCGCGGCTGCTCGAACTGCCGGACGGGCAGGAGATCCTGCTCGACGCCGCACAGGCCTGCGCTGTCGCCCACCCCGACGACGAGGAACGCACGAGGGCCCTGCGGGCGATGGACGCCGCCCAGACCCGCAGGCTCGCCCTCGCCGAAGAGCGTGACCTGCCCACCGAGACGATCGACGGTCACCGCATCGTGCTGCGGGCCAACGCGGCCACCCCGGCCGAGTGCCGCGCGGCCCTGACCGCGGGCGCCGAAGGTGTCGGTCTGCTCCGCACCGAGCTCCCCTTCCTCAACCATCCCGCCTGGCCCACCCGCGATCAGCACGCGGCCACCCTCGTGCCCGTCCTTCGCGCTCTCACCGGGCAGGTCGTCACGGCGCGCACGCTCGACTTCGCCGACGACAAGCTGCCGCCGTTCCTCGTCGAAAGCCGCGGGGACGGGCGGCTCGGGCGCGGCCTGCCCCTCATGCTCGCCCAACCGGACGCATTCGCCGACCAGTTCCGCAGCCTGCTCGGCGCCGGAGCCGACACCGACCTGCGCATCATGATCCCCATGGTCGCGAGCGTCGACGAACTACGCGCCTGCCGACGCCTCCTCGAGACCGCGGCGAACGAAGCGGGCGTCCCGATGCCACCCCTGGGCATCATGGTGGAACTGCCCGAAGCGGTCGCCGCCGCCGACGACCTTGCCCGCGAAGCCTCCTTCTTCTCCATCGGCAGCAACGACCTCACCTGCCAGATCCTGGGCCTGGACCGGCGCGACCCCGCCGCCACCCCCGCCATGGCGGCACACCCCGCCGTACTCGACGCCATCGCCCGCGTCGTCACCGCCGCCCAGCACCACGATCGCCAGGTCTCCGTCTGCGGCGACGCCGCCGCACACCCCCTGGTGATCCCCCTCCTCATCGGGCTCGGCTGCGACAGCCTCTCCGTCGGCCCCGCCGCCCTCGACGAGGTCCGGGCCCGCGTCCGCCGCCTGCGCCACGACACGTGCGCCTCCCTGGCCGCCGTCGCCCTCACCCGCGAGACCCCCGAAGAGGTCTGGCGACTCGTCGAGCAGTGCTGCGGGCCGTCGCTGCCCTGGGAAGAAGGCGCCTGAACCGTGAAGGGCCGCAACCCGTTCCTGCCCAGCTTCAACGGAGCCAAGCCCGGCCGCACTGGCCCGCCGGCACTGCGAGGGCCGGGTGTTCGTCCCGGGCAGACGGACGGTGGTGCTCCGCTGAAGGGGGGCGGCCGACACCGCCGGGAGAAGTGTCTTTGTTGTGAGACTGCTGTGGAGCAGTGTGGCGATGTTCTGGTTTGATGCCCCACGTGTCGCTGCACGAACTGCGCATGACGGTGCTCGGCGAGGTCGGCGCCGGATTCCGGGCCCGGCCGCTGGAGCTGGGCGGGCGGCGGCAGCGTGCCGTGCTCGCCGTGCTGATCGTCGCCCGGGGCTCGGTCGTCACCCGTGACCGGCTGGTCGAACGGGTCTGGGGTGGCACGCCGCCGCCCAGTGCCACCGCCTCGCTGCACGCCCACGTCTCCCATCTGAGGCGCTGCCTCGAACCGGAGCGGGAGGCGAGGGCGCGCGCCGGCGTCATCGCCAGCGAGGGGGCGGGTTACGCCTTGCGGCTGCCTGACGACGCGGTGGACGCCTGGCGGTTCGAGGCGGCGGTGCGTTCCGCCGCCGTCCACTCCGATCTGGGGCGGCCCTCGGAGGCGGTGTCCGTCCTGGAGGCGGGGCTGGCGCTGTGGCGGGGCCCCGCCTACGCGGAGTACGCCGCCGAGTCCTGGGCCCGCCCGGAGGCGGTGCGCCTCACCGAACTGCACGAAGTGGCCCGCGAGTGCCTGCTCGCCGCCCGTCTCGCCCGCGGCGAGGACGCCGTTCTCGTCCCCGAACTCGAATCCCTGGTCGCCGAGGACCCACTCCGTGAGGAACGCCGGCGTCTTCTCGCCCTCGCCCTCTACCGCTCCCACCGCCAGGCCGACGCCCTGGAGGCACTCTGCCGCGGGAGGAAGCTGCTGCCGGCAGGATCGTGTGCTCCAGGGACGGCACTGGGCGACCTGGAAGCCAGGATCCTGGCCCAGTCTCCTGAGCTGGATCCCCCTTCCCGGCAGATACCGGACACCGCCCCTGCTTCGGCCGGCACATCCGGTCCCCGTGGGCCGGGGTTCGCCCCTCGCCCCGCCCCGCGCACCGACGTACTCGTGGAGCGCGACCTCCACCTGGCCGAGCTGCGTGGCAGTCTGCGCGCGGCCCTGGACGGCAGACCCGGCGTCGTGCTCATCGAGGGCCCGGCCGGCATCGGCAAGAGCCGTCTGCTCGGCGAGGTCTCCGAACTGGCCACCGCGGAACGGGCCTTGACCCTGACCGCCAGGGGCAGCCAGCGGGAGAAGGACTACGGCTTCGGAGTCGTACGCCAGTTGTTCGAGCGGGTGGTGAGCAGCAGTGAGGAGTCCCTCCTTGCCGGGACAGCTGTCGCAGCGGGCGCGGTCTTCGGAGGGATGCGGGGGCAGCAGCCGCAGAGTTTCGCGGTGCTCAACGGCCTGTGCGAGCTGACGCGGAAGCTGGTGCAGGCCCGTGGGCCGCTCGTGCTGGCCGTGGACGACGTGCAGTGGTGCGACAGCGGTTCGCTGCGGTTCCTGGCGTATCTGGCGGGCCGGCTCGAAGGGCTGCCGGTGCTCATCGCCCTCACCCTGCGGACGGGGGAGCAGCAACAGGGCGAGGAACTGCCCGGGACGTTGACGACGCATCCCTCGGTGGTGCGGATCAGGCCCACACCGTTGACGGCGAGCGGGGTCGCAGGGCTCGTACGCCGGACGCTCGGCGCGGAGCCCCAGGAGGAGTTCACCGCGGCCTGCCATCGCGCCACGGCCGGAAACCCGCTGTTGCTGCGGCAGTTGCTACGGGCGCTGCACGCACGTGGAACACGGCCCGACGCCGCGCACAGCGCGGAGGTCGCCGAGACCGGGGCGCGGGCCGTGTCCGGGCTGGTGCTGGGCCGGATCGCGCGGCTGCCCCAAGGCGCACGGGCCGCCGCGCAGGCTGTCGCCGTTCTGGGAGACGGGGCGGCGACGCTCGCCGAGGTCGCGGCGCTCATGGAGCGGCCGGAGGTGGAGGCGGCACAGGCGATCGTGCCGCTCGTGCACGCGGAGATCCTGCGCGACGGTCAGCCCTACGCCTTTGTGCACCCCCTCGTCGGCGAGGCCGTCTACCGCGAACTGCCTCCCGGGGAGCGGCAGTTGCGCCATGAGCGGGCGGCCCGTGCGCTGTCCGCCGCGGGCGCACCGCCGGAGCGCACGGCGGCCCAGCTGCTGCTCGCCCCGCACCGGGGCGACCCGGGGGTGGTGGAGATCCTCTGCGTGGCGGCCCGTGAGGCCGTCGGCCGGGGCGCCCCCGACGCCGCCGCCACCTACCTCACCCGCGTTCTCGACGAACCGCCCGCCCCCGAACGCCGCCCCGAAGTCCTCCTCGAACTCGGGCGCGCCGAGATGCTCGGCAACGGCCCGGCCGCCGTGGACCATCTGCGTCAGGCCCACGACACCCTCGCCGACCCGGAACGCAGGGCGGTCGCCGCCCTACTGCTCGCCCGGATCCTGGTCTTCGCCGGCGGCCACGGCCAGGCCACCGAGTTCGCCCGCCGGGCGGCGGCGGAACTGCCCGCCGAACTGAGCGACGAACGGCAGGGGCTGCTGGCGCTCGAGCGCATCAGCGGGTTCATGCACGGCCTGGACCAGCGACTGTGGCGCACCGTCGAGGACCCCGTCGTCGAGGGCGAAGGCCCCGGCGCCCGGATGCTCGCCGCCAACCTCGCCCGGGAGGCGGCTTCGTGTGGCAGCAACCGGGCCCGGGCCGTCGAACTGGCCCGCTTCGCCGTCGCCGACGGAGTGCTCCAGGCCGCCGGGGAGGAGATGCTCTGGTACACCGCCGCCATCGTGCTGCACCTCGCCGACGAGGAAGTCGGCGAACTGTGGGACGCGGCCGTGGCCCGCGCCGTCGAGCGCGGCTCGCTGTTCTCCGTGCTCGCCACACACCTCTGGCGCGGCTTCACCCAGTGGCACCACGGGGATCTGGACGCGGCACGGCAGTCACTGGAGACCGCGGTCGGACAGTCGGAGATCTGGGGTCTCGCGCCGGGCGCCCCACAGGGCCGCACCTTCCTCACCGCCGTCCTGCTGGACCTCGGCGACACCGCGGGGGCCCGCGCCTGCCTGGAACGGATGCGCGGCTGGATCCGGGGAACGGAGGGGCAGCGGCTGCTGGGGGAGAGCGAGGCAGGCGTGCTGAACGCGGAGGGACGCCACGAGGAGGCCCTGGCCGCCCTCGACGGTGTGGGGCACCTCCAGCCCGCGCTGGCCAACCCGGCCTGGTGGCCCTGGTCGTTGCTGCGGGTACGCGCGCTCGCAGGCGTCGGCCGCCGGACCGAGGCGCTTGCGCTGGCCGAGGAGCAACTGACGGTCGCCCGCGGGTGGGGAGCCCCCAGCACGCTGGGGCGGGTGCTGCGGATCGTCGGACTGCTGCGCGGGCCCGCGGGCGAGCCCCAACTGCGTGAGGCAGTCGCCCTCCTGGCACAAGGCCCGGCACGCCTGGAGCACGCCCGCGCACTGTATGCACTCGCCGAGCACGCCCCCGAGGACGAGGCCGCCTCCTTGCTGAGCCGGGGGCGGAGCATCGCGCGGGAGTGCGGGGCCGTGGGCCTCGCGGAAGACGGCCTAACAGGCGTAGGCGAAGCTGGTCGAAGCGGTCACCCGGTCCGGCGACAGGACTTCGAGGGTGGCGGTGGCCTTCATGGTGCCGCGGCCGTCGAAGCTCCACCGCAGCACGACCTTTGAGCTTGTGACGTTCCTGCCGACCTCCTGGTGGAGGACGGCCGACTCCGTGCCGTCGCTGCGCTTCCAGCGGTAGTCGACGGTGCCGGAACCGCCGTCCGTCTTGAGGACTCCGGTGACGACGACCGTCTTCGCGCAGTGGCCGACCTCGGGTGCGGTGACCGTGGCGTCCAGCACGTTCAGTGGTGACCCGGCAGCCGTGCAGGAGCGCATGACCAGTACGACGGCCACGACGACGGCGACCACCACCAGCAGGAACCGCAGTTCGCGTCGCCACCACGGCCGGGGACGGCGGACGGTCACGCCGGACGGGACACCCGGTGTGACCGTGCCCCGCCAGATGCCCGTCGCGCGGTTGTCGGCCGTGCCCGGCGCACCGGGCACACCGGGCCCGAAACGGGTCTCTGCCTGGGCCGCTTCCGAGGGCGGAAGGTGAAGAGTGGCGGCGGGATCCGGCGGCGGGGGGGTGGCGGTGAGGTCGGGGTCGCCGGAGCGGGACGCCGGGTCGGTACGGGCGAACCGCAGTCGGGGGTCCTCGGAAGGTGTGCTCATCGGGGCGGGTCGCAATCGACGGGTGCCGCAGTGGACTGGAAGGAACCGTTGCCGGAGTCGGCCGCGGGATCGGTGGTGACCCTGACGCCGAGGTAGTCGTAGCGGGTCGGGACGGGGAAGGCGTGGGTGTAGCGGCCCGAGATCTGCGTCTTCCCCTTGGGTAGCGCGACCGGGTCGGTGGCGACGACGGTCCCCACGGCGCCGGCCGAGTCGCTGACGTACCAGCTGAGGTAGAGCGTGCCGTCGGCGGCACCGTCGGTCGTCACGCTCACCGACGCCACGATCGTGCAGGTGGCCGAGGTCGGCCCCACCGCGTTGATCTGCGCCGAGGTGACGTCGAGGGCGGGTGCGGGGGTGGAGGTGCCACCCCCGCTCGTGGAACCACCGCTCGTCGTCCCGCCGCCACTGGTGGAGGAACCACTCGTGGTCGTCCCGCCGCCGGAGGTGCTGCCGCCGGTGGACCCACCGCCGCCCGTGCTGCTCGTACCGCCGCCCGTCGTGGACGTCGTCCCACCTGTACCGGACGATCCTCCGCCCGTGCCACCGGACGTTCCGTCGGCACTGGGCGAGGCACCGTCCTTCCCGGACGCCGACGCGGAGGGCGAATCGCTCCCCGAGGGCGAAGCAGAGCCGCCCGATGCCGAGGGGCTCCCGTCCGGGGAGCCTGCCGAACCGCTCGGACCGGTCCCGTCGGCGGAGCCGCCCGGTTCCGCATCGGAGCCGGCACCGTGCCTCGTGCGGTGCCCACCGCCCCCACCCGTGGCGACCGCCGTCACCGCGACCCCGCCGACCACCAGTACGACCCCCGCCGCCAGTCCGGCCAGGACCTTCCCCCTCCTGCCGGGCAGCCGACGGGCCCCCGACCCGAGGGTGGTCGTGGCCAGGGCGGTCGTGCCCGAGGCCGTACCGTCCGCCAGCGGGAAGAGCAGGAGGAACAGAGCGGCCAGGGCGGCGAGTTCGCGGCGGCCGTTCTCCTCCCACTCCGCTCCGTACGCGACCGCCGCGACGGCCTCGAGCTCATCGACGAACGCCGCCGCGCTCTCCGGGCGCTCCTCGGGCGTCTTGGCCAGGCCCCTGCGGATCAGCGGGCGCACCGGCTCGGGAGCCAGGTCGTCCGGGATCGGTGCCTCGATGTGCTGGACGGCCAGCTCGGCCAGCGTCTGGCCCGGGTACGGCTTCATTCCGGTCAGGCACTCGAAGAAGGTCGCGGTCGCCGCGTACACGTCGGTTGCGGGCGCGGCCGCACCGCCGGTCCACTGCTCGGGCGCCATATAGGTCGGGGTGCCCGAGGCATTGGCGGCCACCCCGCTCGGCACGGCGATACCGAAGTCCACCAGTTTGGAGGAACCGTCGGCGGCGACCAGGACGTTGTCCGGCTTGTAATCGCGGTGCACGACCCCTTCCGCGTGGGCCGCCGCGAGGCCCAGCAGCGACCCCTTGAGTACGACGAGCGCGGCCTCGGGGGTCGTGGCGCCGTGCTCGCGCAGCAGCTTGCGCAGCGGCACGCCGTCCACGAGCTCCATGACGATGGCGGCACCGCGCGGACTCTCCACGTACTCGTACAGCGCCACGACATGGGGAGAGCGGAGCTCGCCCAGCAGCCGGGCCTCGGCGCGGAAGACCTCACGGAAGGCGGGGTCGTCACAGAGCTGTTCGGCGAGATACTTGATCGCCACGTGGGTGCCGGTGGTGTCGTGCGTGGCCAGGACCACCCGCCCGCTGGCCCCCGAGCCCAGCTCCTTGTTCTGTGTGTAGCCGGGGACCGCCCACGGGCCCCCGCCGCGTATCGCTTCGCTCATGTCCTTTGAATCCGGCCCGTCCCCCGGACCGCCCCCGTTCGTGCTCTGCGGTGCGTCTGCCTCGTGATGCTTCTGCTTCGTGACGCGTCTGCTTCGTCTGGGACATGGAGGATGCACCATCCGTCTTGCGAACCGCTTGCAAGCCGATCGCAAGTCGGGCGTCGGATTCTCCTGCCGACGGACTGTCGTACGCCGGTCAGACAGGGGGGAATCGGCGTACGACGCCGTCATCCGAGGTATCACCGCAGGTCACGGCATGCAGGGACTGCCGGGCTCGCACGTGCTCGAGACGGGCCGGGCCGTCGGTCGCAAGGGCGAGCGCCTCCCGGAGTTCGGCCGCGCCGTCGGGCCCACGCGCCTCACCGAGCAGCCGCAGCCCCCGGGCGACGGCGGCGGGCGCACCCCACCGCCGGGCCATCAACAGCTGCTCCCGTGCCAGCTGTTCGGCCCGGACCCGCTCACCCTGCCCGGTCAGCGCCCGTACCCGCAGCAGTTCCCCGTCCCACCACACCGGGTTCACCACCTCGGGCTGGAGATGCCGTACGCCGTCCAGCACCGCCAGCGCCTGCGCGTACCGGCCCTCCGCGATCAGCACGCGAGCCTCGCTCTCCCCGCGCAACCGCGCCCCCTCGGCACCCGCGCTCCGCTGCCGCATCCGCTCCAGACAGGCGCGGGCTGCGGCGATGTCCCCGAGGTCGAGCAGCACACCCGTCAGGAAGGCCCGGCACTGCGGCGCGCCGGGTGTGACGCCCCACGCGCCGAACTGTTCGAGCGCGGCATCGAGCGACCGGCGCGCCTGGTCCAACTCGCCGTGCCGCCACCGTGTGAACCCCTGCCACAGGTGCGCCGAGAGTGCCGCGATCAGCGACCCCCGCTGCCCGGCGTACGTCAGCGTCTCGTCCCACAGCCGCCGGACGTCCTCGCCGGACAGATGCAGCACAACGCCTGCCGTGCACCAGGAGAGGATCTCGCCGCTGTGCAGCAGTACCCGTTCGGTGAGGGCGAAACGGGCGGAGACGACGGCTGCGGCGCGGTCGAGTCCCCGGACGGTGGCCCCCCTCGCCGTCTCGGCGGCGAGCATACGGGCGCCGGGCCCGTCGCCGCGGGGAGGTGGGGGTTGACCGTCCGTGCCGTCGGCGCCCGCCGTGCAGAGGCCGTGCACGAAGGCGCCGAGCCGGGCCAGGGCCACCAACCCCTGCCACTCGTCGGCCGTATCGTCCGCGGCGTCCTGCCCGGCGGGCGGCAGTTGTGCCGCTGCCCGTGTCGCGAACTCTGCCGCCTCGCCGGGCCTGCCGGTGTAGATCAGCGTCTGCGCGAGCAGGCGCGCGGCGCCCGCGGCCGAAGGGGACGTCTCGTACGCCTCCCGCAGATGCCGGGCCGCCGCCGGTCCGTCGACGAGGGCTTCGGCCCGGCCGAGTTCCAGCAGCACTCCGGGCCGGACCTCCCGCGCGGGCGGTTCGAGCAGCGCCCGCGTGAGCAGGGTGGCGGCGGCGTCGTTGGCGCCGCGGGCACGCGCGCGTGCCGCTGCGGTGCGCAGGACGTCGACCGCCCAGGGGTCGCCCCGGTAGGGGACCAGGAGCAGATGCGCGGCGATCCGCTCCGGAGCCGCCCCGGCACGGTCGAGGAGCCGTGCCGCCCTTTCGTGCAGGCCGGGACGCTCCTGCTGGGACACCGTCCGCAGCACGGCCTCGCCGGTCAGGGGATGGACGAAGTCCAACGGGTACCGGTCACGGACCACTTCTGCCCGGACCAGCGCCGCCGTCGCGGTGGCCACGTCCTGCTCGGACAGTTCCGCGAAGGCGGCGACCGCCGGCAGCGTGGCCCCGCCGCCGAGGACCGCGATCGCCCGTACGACATCCGCGGTGGCGGACGGCAGCCGGGCGAGCAAGAGGTCGGTGACGGCACGGATGCCGGCCTCCTCCACGACGCGCGGGTCTGTCGCCTCTCCCGCCGTCTCCAGCGTCCCGAGTACGTGTGTCAGCAGCAGCGGCAGCCCCGTCGACACCCGGTGGCAGGCCTGGACGACGTCCTTGTGCACCAGGGCGCCCAGCCGTCGCCGTACGAGAAGATCGACACCTGCCGCGCCGAGCGGTTCCGGCCGGATGTGCACCACCGTCGGATCCTGCACGATGTCGGCCAGTACCTGCTCGTTCTCGGCCAGGGCGGAGAGTTCCCCGGTGCGCAGCGCGGTGACGACGAGAATCGGCAGCGTCTGGATGCGCGGCAGCAGATGGGCCAGGAAGCGCAGGGACGCCGTATCGCATGCCTGCAGGTCGTCCACGAGGAGGAGCAGGGGCCGCCGCGACGGGTCGTCGACGGTGACCAGGCGTTCGGTGAGTCGGTACAGCGCGTGCAGAGCATCGAAGCCGTCCGGTCCGTCGGTGGCCTGCCCCTCGGAAACCGGCGTCCCCGCGGCCGGCAGCAGACCGCCCTGCTCGGCGACTTCCGGGCCGAGCAACTGGCGTACGACGTCGTAGGGTTCACGCGGGCGGGTGGGCCAGGAAGCGTGCGCACCGTGTACCCGTACGCCCGACTCCCGGCCCAGACGGGCAGCCTCAGCCAGCAGTGCGGTTCGCCCGATTCCGGCGGGGCCCTGCACACACACCAGTCCGCCGCGGCCGGCGACCGCGTCCGACAAACACTCCTGCAGCTCGGCCAACTCGTGTTCCCGCTCGACGAGTTGCCCGAACGCGGAGGCGGGCGCCGGCACCGGCGGCGGTTCGGGCAAGGCGAGGCGCGGCGCATGGGACAGGACCTCGGCCTCGACGCCACGCAGAGCGGGACCGGGATCAATGCCCAACTGGTCGGCAAGAGTGCGGCGGGCGCGACGCAGTACGGCGAGGGCCTCGGTCCGGCCACGGGTTCGGTAGCAGGCGAGGGCCAGCAGGGACCAGCGCTCCTCGCGCAGGGGCTGTTCGGCGACGAGGTCCTCCGCCGCGTCGAGCAGAACCTTCCCATGCTCCCCGTGCTCCAGGCGGGCCGCCAAGAGCCGCTCCCGTACCACCTCCCGCAGCTCCGCAAGGCGCGCCGCCTCCGACCGTGCCCAGGGCGCGTCCTCGAACCCCGAGAAGGCCGGGCCCCTCCAGAGGGCGAGCGCCTCGGTGAGCAGGCCGACCTTCTCCGTAGCCGACGTCGCGGGCCGGCCGGCCTGTTCGAGCAGCGCTTGGAACCGCCAGGTGTCGACCTCGTCGGGGGCGAGACGGATCGCGTAACCGGCGCCCTCCCGCACGAGGACGCTGCTGCGGGAACCGGTCGTCCGGGCCGGTTCCAGCTCCCGCCGCAGCCGCGAGACGTACGCCTGCAGAGCACCGACCGCACTCGGCGGCGGCTCCTCGCCCCACATGGCGTCGACCAGCCGGTCGCAGGGGACCACAGCGCCCCGTGCCAGCACCAGCAGCACGAACAGCGCACGCGGCCGGGGTCCACCGAGACTCAGGGCCCGTCCGCCGTGCGTCACGGTCAACTCACCGAGAACACCGACCCGCAGCCCGGCTTCCCCACGGGACTCCGGCCCCGGGGCGCCCGGTCTCGGCCCCTCGCCTTCGGCGTGCTCCATACGCCCAATAGTGCCCGGCATGTGCCCGCCTGGAGGCGATGCCAGGACCTGTCCTGCCGCCGTCTCTTCACGAACCATCTGCCCGCTGGGACCACAAGGGCCAGTGCCGCTGCCGCGACCGCCCAATGCTGCCACCGCCAGAGCGGTGCGGGCGTGGCTTCTACCGGGATCGCGGCGCGGTCGTTGCCGGGCTCGGGGTCGTTCGGGCCGTACACGGTGATGGAGCCCTTGGCGCCGGGAATCCGCTTGTCGATGCGGATGTGGAAACCGACGGTGACCGAGGATCCGGCCGATGGGGCGGCCCGCTCCGAGAGGTCGCACAGGAAGTAGTAGTTGTCCTCGTCCTGCGGCGGCCGGCATGAGTATGTCCGATCGTCGTCGTCCCCCTCCCACGGAATGGACGTGATCGTGGTCCCGGGCGGCGGTACCACCGCGAAGGATCCAGGGCCTTGCCCATCGGGCGAACCGGGACCCAGGTTCGCCACACCGAGCCGGACCACGACGGTGTCCCCCACCCTGCCCTTGACCGCTGCGGTGACAGGGGCGTAGTCGGCCGACGGGGACGACTGGGGCTGCGCCCACACCTGTCCCGCGGTGGTCCCGAGCGCGGCCAGCGACATGAAGGCGACGCCGATCCGGCGTACGACAGCAAGCTCAGCCATGGGACCCGGGCCTTTCCAGTACTCAACATCGCGCTGCGGTGCCCTCGGTGTTCGACCGTCATTCCGACCTGCAGAGACGGGGTGCGGCGAGGAGAGTACATCCGCCCAGGACGAGGGCAAACCGGTGGCGTCCGGAGAGGAGATCGGGAAGGCTCGCGCCCATGGTCTCGGTGGTGCAGAACGTGGCGATCGACTGTGCGGATGCCTATGAGCTGGCCCGGTTCTGGAGCAGGGTGACCGGCCGTCCGTTGCATCCGGAGGACAAACCGGGTGATCCGGAGGTGCAGGTGTTGCTGGCGGAAGGCCCGGTGCTGCACTTCAACCAGGTGCCCGAGGCCAAGACGATCAAGAACCGGCTCCATCTGTGTCTGCGCCCGGAGACCTCGCGTGAGCAGGAGGTGGCACGGCTGCTGGCCCTCGGTGCCACCTTCGTCACCGATCACCGGAATCCTGATGGCTCCGGCTGGGCGGTCCTCGCTGATCCCGAAGGAAACGAATTCTGCGTTCTGCGCAGCGAGTCCGACCGGGCCGCCATGACTTCCTGACTCCCCTGAGGGGGATGGGCCCCGCACGAGCGGCGGGGCCCACATGGTCAGCAGGTCGAATTGGTCTGGGTGAGCAGGCCCAGCCGCCACGGCAGGCTGTTGTAGTCACCGCCGGCGTTGGGGTCCTTGCCCTGGTACAGGTACTGCAGCTTGCAGGACGGGATCGTGAGCGTCTGGTCGTAGCCCGCGCGGATCATCTCGCCGTGACTGATGTCCCGGGTCCAGGTGCCGGCGGGGAACGTCACGTTGCTCGCCCTGGCGAACGGGTTGCTCTCGGACGCGGCCAGGGGCGACCACGAGCCGGCGAGGCTGCTCGCGGTCCAGGAGCGGAAGTAGCGCCTCCCGTCCGAGCCGATGGCCTCGACGAGGAGGAGGTACTGGTTGCTGCCCTGCACCTTGTACACGTTGCTCGCTTCGAACAGGGCGTACTTGTTGGAGTCCCGGGCCGCGATGACGGTGTTGGTGAAGCCGTTCGGGAACTGGCCGACGGTCGTCTGCGAGCGGTAGAGGTGCCCGTTGTCGTCGGAGGAGAACAGGTAGCAGTTGGCGCTGTCGCAGATCACCCACATGTCGACCCAGTAGCCGCCTCCGATGTTCTGCCGGATGATGTCCGGCATCGACGAGTAGAAGTTGCGCGGGGCGCTCCACCCGTTGGGATTGCTGATGTCGGAGTTGGTGGAGTACGAGGCGTTGCCGGTCTGGTAGACGAGGTACCACAGGCGCTGCGGCGCGTAGTAGAAGACCTGGGGTGCGGCCCGGTATCCGGTGCCGATGGCGGTGCGGTCCAGATAGTGGTGCGTGGCCGAGCCTGCCTGGGACCAGTCACTGAAGTTCAGGTACACCAGGCTGTATCCGGAGGATCTGGCGACGCTGGCGAACACGTGGTACTTGCCGTTGTAGTGGACGACCGTCGGATCCTTGATCCCGGCGATGTTGTGGGTGGCGTCCGGTTTGGGTGCGATCAGCGGGCCGCCGGAGCTCCATGAGAAGCGGGAGGGCAGCGCGGCGGCGGACCGGGTCGACGGGGCGGTGGCCTTCTGCGCCGCGGGCGTGCCGCCCAGCGCCGACAGCGTCGCCTGGTAGGCCGATTTCTTGTTCCCGTTGCGGTCGAACAGCAGGGGGTTCTCCCCGCTGCGCCAGGAGTCGCTGTCGCGGATGCCCCAGACGGTGATGCCGTTGCACCGCGGCACGTTCATGCAGGCCCGCACCGTGTTCGCGTACGCCGTCGGCGAGGCCTGCGCGATGTCCAGCTCGGTGATCTGTACGTCCACGCCGAGCGCGGCGAAGTTCGACAGCGTCGTCTGGAAGCTGGCCGGTGGGCCGCCGGTGCCGAAGTGTGACTGGAAGCCGACGCAGTCGATGGGCACGCCCCGCGCCTTGAAGTCGCGCACCATGCGGTAGACGCCTTGGGTCTTGGCGTCGCTCCAGTTCTCGATGCTGTAGTCGTTGTAGCAGAGCTTGGCCGCCGGGTCGGCCGACCGTGCGGTGCGGAAGGCCTGCTCGATGAAGCCGTCGCCCAGCAGGTTCTGGAACACCGAGGAGCGGTGCTGGCCGCTGCCGCCGTCGGCGAAGGCCTCGTTGACGACGTCCCAGGCGTAGATCCTGCCCTTGTAGTGGTTCATGACGGAGGTGATGTGGTTGTTCATGGCGCTGCGCAGCGTGTTCGCGTCCCTGATGGAGCTGACCCAGCCGGGCAGTTGGGAGTGCCAGACCAGGGTGTGGCCGCGCATCCGCTGACCGTGCGCCGCGGCATGGCTGACGATCTGGTCGGCGGGGCCGAAGTTGAAGTTGCCGCGGGACGGCTCGGTCGTGTCCCACTTCATCTCGTTCTCGGGCGTGACCGCGTTGAACTCGCGGTCCAGGATCCGGCTGTACGTGCCGTCGCCGAGCCGTCCGGCGGCCACGGCGGTCCCGAAGTACCGTCCGGACTGTGCGGCTTGGGCACCCAGCGTGGATGCCTGGATCGTGGGGCCGGGCGCACCGGCGGCGGTCCCGGGTGTCACCAGGGCGGCCACGGCGAGCAGACCTAAGACCGAGGCTCGGCGACGGCCGAGCCGCTTCAGCGGGTTCATTCTTCTCCTCGTACGGTCGGGTGCGGGTGATCGTTGACGCGTGCATGACATTCGGAGGTGCGAGTTCTCGTGCGGGATGTCGAACATTAGTCGACTTGTCGAGCACCTCGGATGATAGGGACGCGGTAAAGCTCGTCAATACCTCTCGCATGATTCGTCAGTTGCTTCGAAACATTCGAAGGCCTCTGATCTCGGAACGATGCAGGCCAGTCGCCGGATGCTGCGGTTGGGCCGCTTCGGGTCGGCTTCGGTGGTTGCGACGCGAAGCTGCTCCGGTGGTGAGGTTTGAGATGTTCGTCCGCCTGTCTAATATCCGTGACGCTTGAGTTTCGGAACGACCAGCGAAAGTTCGGACCTCAAGACGGCTGGGCCGATACCGGCGGCGAAGGCACGGCACACCCGGTCGTCCGGGCGGCAGGGACGCACGTCATGATCGATCCCAGCGACCTGACAAGGAGAAGACGATGAGCGTTCTTGATGGGATTCTCGCGGGAGTTCGCGAAGATCTGGAGGAGCGTCAGCGCGCGACGCCGCTGGCGGAGCTGCGCTCCCGGGCTGCGGACGCGGCGCCCGCGCTCGACCCGCTGCCCGCCTTCCGGGCTCCGGGGGTGTCCATCATCGCCGAGGTGAAGCGAAAGAGCCCCAGCAAGGGGGCACTGGCAGACATCCCCGACCCTGCGTCCCTCGCGGCCCAGTACGCGGCCGGCGGTGCCGCAGCGATCAGCGTGCTGACCGAGCGCAGGCGTTTCGGCGGCTCCCTCGCCGATCTCGACGCCGTACGCGCCCGGGTCGATGTGCCCGTCCTGCGCAAGGACTTCATCGTCGACCCCTACCAGCTGTGGGAAGCCCGCGCACACGGCGCCGACCTTGCCCTCCTCATGGTCGTGTCGCTGGACGACGGCCAACTCGCCGATCTGATGGGTCTGTGCAAGGAGTTGGGTCTCACTCCGCTCGTGGAGGCGCACACGGCCGAGGAAGTGCGGCGTGCCGCGGCCGCAGGAGCCGAGCTCCTCGGCATCAACGCGCGGGACCTGACGACGCTGGACGTGGATCGCAAAGTGTTCGCCGACCTCGTGACGGCCATTCCGGAAGGCACGGTCAGGGTCGCGGAATCGGGAGTGACGGGCCCGGAGGACGTCGCGGAGTACCGCGGTTGGGGAGCCGACGTGGTCCTGGTCGGCGAGGCACTGGTCCGCTCGGGGAACCCGCGCACCGCCGTGCGCGAGTTCATCGAGGCGGCCGGGGCGTAACGGCGGCCGGCTCGGCCGCGGACGTGCCTGGAAAAGCCGAGCCGAGCCATCGACCGTGTGGCCGGGGCGATCAGTGCCGGGCGAACTGGACCTGGGTCGGTTGCACGACGTTCGGCCGCAGTGCGATCCCGCTGACGGTCAGCCGTTCCCCGTAGATGTCCGTGACTCTGATCGAGCCGCCGCACCCGCTGCCGTCGGCGGAAATGAAGTAGTTGTAGTCGGTGCGCGGCAACGGTCGCCAGCCGCCCGGGGTGCGGACCTCCAGCCGCGCCACCGGATTCCGGTGACCGATCACCTGGATGCCGCACCAGTAGGGGCTGGACCCGGTCTTGTACCTGATGGACATCGGGCCGGATGTGCTGGGGCTCAGCAGCTTCCAGGTGATCGGTATCCGTCCGACCTTGAGGTCGGCCAGTTTGGCGAAGGCCTGTTGGCTGAGGTCGAGTTGCCCGGGTGCGCAGGGCAGCGGACATTCGTTGGTGATCCGCACGGTGACGGATGCGCCGTTGGCCGCGCGCACGAGCACGTACGCGCCACACGCCCTGGACGTCTCGTAGTCGGTGGTGTTCATCGCCGCGATCATGAGGTTGTCGCTGGGGCCGAACAGGCAGGCCCCGTCTCCGTCGGCCGCCTCATAGGCGGTGGCGACGCCCGTGTAGGTGGTCCTGGGCCGAATCCGCCCTGACAGTGATGTCGTGGTGGACGCCGTTCCGGGGGAGCGCGGGCTGGCTTTGGCCGACGGACGAGCTGCAGGGGTGGTCGCAGCGGCCGTCGGCGTCGGCTTGCCGGTCGTGGCCGGGGACGCCGACGTGGTCGCGGCGCGCGACTCGGTCGAGGCGGCGGCCGTCACCTGGGTGGTGGTGGCGGGTGTGGCCGCGGCAGGCCCTGCATTCACCCCGCGGCCCGGGAACGCGCCCATGACCAGGTAGGCGAGAACGCCCGCGGCGGTCAGCGCCAACGTGGTGCCCAGCACGAGTCGCCGTCTCTGCCTGCGCTGCCGCGCGGCCTGTCTCGCTGTCTTCATACCCGTCCGTTCGGAAGATGGAGCCGATGGTGCACTGCTCAGTGGCCGCGGGCAGCGAAAAGGTTGCCGACGTTTTTCTCGGCGTGTCGGTCGCGCGGGTCTCCCCGGCTGAACGCGGCTGCGGCAGCGCACCAGAAGTACGCCGCCGCAGCCGCTCACACGTCCCGAGGATCAGAGCGCGGTGAAGGTCCACAGCAGGTTGGTGCTGCTTCCGTAGGTCCACTGCTTGGTGACGGAGCCCGAGGCGACGTTGCCGCCGCCGTCGAGAACCAGGCCGGTGGTGCGGTTGGCGATCGAGTAGCTGTTGCCGCCCCGGGGCGTGATCGTCCACTGCTGGTTGGGGCCGCCGTTCCACGCCGCCTGCCGGGCGGCGGAGCCGTCGGCGGTGGCGCCCCAGCCGTCGGCGACCATGCCGTTGGTGCGGTTGACCAGCTTGTAGTAGCCGCCGCCCACATCGACCGCCTGCCACTGGAGGTTGGGGCTGCCGTCCCAGGACCACTGCTTGAGGTTCGATCCGGAGGCGACGTTGCCGCCGCTGTCCAGGGCGAGACCGTCGGTGACGTTGGTCAGCCGGAAGTAGGTCGACGGGTTGAACTGGACCCTCAGCGAGGCGATCTGGTCGTTGTTGCCGGTGACCCTGAGGTCGGAGTTGTCGGCGGTGAACGTCCAGGCGGTGCCGGTGAAGTTGTCTGCTGAGTAGCCGATCACCTGGTAGCCGGGGGCCGGACGGAGGGAGGAGATGTTGCGCGGGCCCACTCCCGCCGCGGTCAGGTCGGCCGCGGTGTGGTCGCCGAGGGCGAACGTGGCGGAGCTGCCGGTGTAGTTGACGTCCGCGAAGGCGGCGGCTCCGGCGAGCGGCACCATGGCCGGGATGGTGCCGGAGAAAGAGAGCTTCAGGACGTAGGCGCCCGCACTGTACGGCGCGGAGGAGGGCAGGGTGACCGTGAGGCCGGAGGAGTTCTGGGCCGGCGTGGGCAGGTCGATGTAGGTGCCGGCGGTGGAGCCGAGGAGCTTCACCGAGGTCAGCGACGACAGGTTGATGCGGCCCGAGTCGAGGGTCTTGATCGTCAGCGAGCTGCCCGGCCAGCCCAGGACGGTGGCGTACAGGACGTTGTTGTCCTTGTTGCGGGTGAAGCGGATGTCCTGCGCCGTGCCGGCCGTCGGATTGGTGAAGGCGCCGCCGCCCATCTTCGTCGGGCCCTCTCCGTACACGCTCCAGGCGCGGGTCGAGTAGATCGACTCGCCGAAGCGCTTCAGATGGTCGCCGATGCCGAGCAGGACGTCCTTCTGTGCCTGGGGGATGGTGCCGTCGGCCATCGGCGCTATGTTCAGCAGCATGTTGCCGTTCTTGCTGACCCGGTCGATGAACGAGTGCAGCATCTGCTGGATGCTGTAGTAACCGATGCCCTGGGTGTAGCACCAGCTGCTGCTGGAGATGCTGTCGTCGGTCAGCCAGTACGGCGTGGTGATGTCGGCCGGGCCGCCGCGCTCGTAGTCGAAGACCTCGCCCTTGTCGTCGAACCCGTCCTTGTAGGTGGCGACGACCTCACGGCCCCAGCTGTTGGCCTGGTTGTAGTAGTACGACAGGAAGTTCAGGCGCTGCGTCTCGTCGACGGCGTCCAGCTTGAAGTCCTGCCACAGGATGTCGGGCTGGGCACGGTCGACGACCTCCTTGAGCTTGTCGTACCAGAGCTGGTTCTCCGCGGCCGAGCCCAGCTGCCCGTAAAGCTTCTTGAGGCTCGGGTCCGTCTGGGCCGGGGCGTACTCGTAGAAGCCGTTGAAGTGGTACGCGTGGTGCATGGCCACCAGCAGCTTGAGGCCCTTGGCACGGATGGCCGTGGAGAAGAGCTGCAGCAGGTTCAGTCCCGGGCCCTTGTTCACCGAGTTCCACTCGTTGACCTGGCTGTCCCACATCGAGAAGCCGTCGTGGTGCTCGGCGACCGGGCCGGCGAACCTGGCGCCCGCGTCGACGAACAGCTGCGCCCACTCGTTGGGATCGAAGTTCCCGCCTGCCGACTTCAGCTTCGGCGCGAACTTCACGAAGTTGCCCGCCAGGTCCCGCGCTCCGTCGATGAAGTTGTGGTACGGCCATGCCGAGGGCTGACCGTAGGTCGCGACGTGGTGCTGGTTGGCGTTGCTGCCCGCCTGGTACATGTTGCGCGGGTACCACTCGCTGTCGTACGCGGGGACGCTGAAGACGCCCCAGTGGAAGTAGATCCCGAACTTCGCGTCCTGGAACCACTCCGGGGCCGGCGGGTGCTGGTCGACCGAGTTCCAGTCCGGTGTGTACGTGCTGGGCGCCGCCTGGGCTGTGCCGGCACCGAACACACCTCCGGCGACAGCGGCAGCGGCCACGCAGGTGGCGCCGGCCAGGAAGTGGCGTCTGCTGAGCGAACTTGACATGGAACATCCCTGGTGCAGAAGGGGACAGGGGAATGTGGAGCGGCGCTTGTTACGCATGAAGGTCGGCCATGTCTCCTTGGGATGTCAACATGCGTGCAGGGATGAAAGACGCTGTTCTGCAGGGCAGTTCGTCACACTTGTGTGTCTTGTGAGGCGATTTGGGGCCGCCCAAACATGGCATGTCTGTCAGAGCCTTCGTGGTTGACCCAAGCATTCAACCGGAACGATTGATGGGATGGATCTCGTCTCCGGGTCATAGCTCGTGTTCCTGGAGAGCCGCCTCTGAGCTGGTACTTCTTAATGGCTTGAGCAAGGGGCTGGACAACGCGTCGGAGCCGAGCCTATAAACATCCCATCTCTATCGCGCGGCGATACACAGATGTCGTCGAGGCGAAACATCTCCCGCCCAGGGACGAGCGCGAGGAAGCATCGATGAGACTCAGAACCGCCCTCTGTTCAGCCGTCTCCGCGCTGTCCGCACTGGCTCTGCTCAGTGCGTGCAGCAGCGGCTCCACCACCTCGGCGTCGTCGGGCGACAAGCCGCTGGTCGGCGTCGACTACCCGCGCTCCGACACCGACTTCTGGAACTCCTACATCAAGTACACGCCCCAGTACGGCAAGCAGCTGGGCCTGGACCTGAAGACCACCAACTCGCAGAACGACGTCGCCAAGCTCACCGCCAACGCGCAGACGTTCATCAGCCAGGGCGTCAAGGGCATCGCGATGGCCCCGCAGGACACCGCCGCCATCGCGCCCACCCTCGCGCAGTTGGAGGCGAAGAAGATCCCCGTCGTCACCGTCGACACCCGCCCCGACACCGGCAAGGTGTTCATGGTGGTGCGTGCAGACAACCGCGCCTACGGCGAGAAGGCCTGCCAGTACCTCGGCACCAAGCTCGGCGGCAAGGGCAAGGTCGTCATGCTGGAGGGCGGCCTGGACTCCATCAACGGCCGTGACCGCACCGAGGCGTTCAACGACTGCATGAAGAAGAACTACCCCGGCATCAAGGTGCTCGGCGAGGCCACCAACTGGGACGGCGCGGTCGCCGCGCAGAAGCTCCAGACCGACCTGACCGCCAACCCGGACATCAAGGGTGTCTACATGGAGTCCAGCTTCGCCCTGTCCGGCACGCTCCAGCTGCTCAAGCAGAAGGGCCTGTTGGTGGATCCGAAGGACAAGAAACACGTCTTCATCGTGTCCAACGACGGCATCCCCGAGGAGCTCAAGTCCATCGCCGCCGGGAAGATCGACGCCACGGTCTCCCAGCCCGCCGACCTCTACGCCAAGTACGCCCTGTACTACCTCAAGGCCGCCATCGACGGAAAGACGTTCAAGCCCGGCAAGACCGACCACGACAGCACCATCATCCAGGTCCGTGAGGGCGTGCTGGAGGACCAGCTCTCCGCCCCGCTCGTCACCGCCGACGGCGCCACCTACGGCGGCGTGCCCAGCGTCAAGAGCGACGAGAAATCGCTGTGGGGCAACAACCTCGGCTGATCCCCCTCCGAACACAACGGCCCACGAGTACAAGGCGGTTGAGATGAGCGACGGGGAGCGAGCAGTCACCCCCGCGCCCGCCCCGGCGGACGACGGGCGGGCCCCGGCAGCCCCGCCCGTCGTCGAGGCGACGGGCATGGTCAAACGATTCGGTCCGACGGTGGCCCTGAACGGCGCCCGGATCACCATCAGGCCCGGCGAGACCCACGCGCTCGTCGGCCGCAACGGAGCCGGCAAATCGACGCTGGTGTCCGTCCTCACCGGCCTTCAGGCCCCCGACGAGGGAACGGTGACCTTCGGCGGCGAGCCGGCCCCCCGGCTCGGCGACCGCGACGCCTGGCGCCGGCGCGTGGCCTGCGTCTACCAGAAGTCGACGATCATCCCCACGCTGACCGTCGCCGAGAACCTCTTCCTGAACCGGCACGACCACGGATCGAGCCGTCTCATCAGCTGGCGGGCCACCCGCCGCCGCGCACAGGACCTGCTGTCGGCCTGGTCGGTGAACGTCGACCCGCAGACTCCCGCAAGTGAACTGAGCGTCGAGCAGCGGCAGTTCGTCGAGATCGCCCGCGCGTTGTCCTTCGGTGCCCGGTTCATCATCCTCGACGAGCCGACCGCCCAGCTCGACGGGGCGGCCATCAACCGCCTCTTCGACCGCATCCGCGACCTGCAACGCCAGGGCGTCACCTTCCTGTTCATCAGCCACCACCTGCAGGAGGTCTACGAGATCTGCGACATGGTGACCGTGTTCCGCGACGCCCGGCACATCGTCACCGCCCCGGTCGCGGACCTCCCCCGCGCCGAACTCGTCGCCGCCATGACCGGCGAGGCAGCGGCCGACCGGCGCGAGGAACGGGCCGCCACCCTCGACCCCGGCGCCACCGCCGCACTGAACATCCGCGCGCTGCAGGGCGAGGGGTACGACGACGTCAGCTTCCAGATCGGCGCCGGCGAGATCGTCGGCCTCGCGGGGGCCGCCGGCAGCGGCCGCACCGAGGTCGCCGAAACCGTCGTGGGGCTGCGGGCGGCAGCGGCGGGGGAGGTGGAGATCGCCGGGCGTCGGCCCCGGCCGGGCAGTGTGCCCGCCGCGCTCGCCGCAGGCGCCGGGTTCGTCCCGCAGGACCGGCACCACCAGGGCTTCGTACCCGACATGTCGATCGCCGACAACGCCACACTGTCCGTGCCGAAGCGGATCGGTGCGAACGGCTTCCTCAGCCGCACCCGCCGGGACCGGCTCGCCGAGGGCATGATCGAGAACCTGGCCATCAAGACCCCCGGCCCCGACCTGCCCGTCTCCTCTCTCTCCGGAGGCAACCAGCAGAAGGTCGTCATGGCCCGCGCCCTCGCGAACGACCCCCGGCTGCTGGTCCTGATCAACCCGACCGCGGGCGTGGACGTGCGCTCCAAGGAGTTCCTCCTCGGCAAGGTCGAGGAGACCGCGCAGACCGGCACCGGAGTGCTCATCGCCTCCGACGAACTGGACGACCTGCGCATGTGCGACCGGGTCCTGGTGATGTTCCAGGGCCGTGTGACCTCAGAGATCGCCCGCGGCTGGCACGACCACGACCTCGTGGCCGCGATGGAAGGAGTGGACCTCCATGCCTGAAACCGTCCTCGTGGACACCGCCGCGGCGGGCGCCCCGGAGCCCGAGGCGAAGCGGACCGCGCTGCTCGGCGGCCGCATCCCCCTGGCCCGGCTGCGCGACCTCGCGCTCGTCCCGGCCATCGTGGTCATCGCGATCGTCGGACAGATCGTCAACCCGGTGTTCCTGCAGGCCGACAACCTCATCAACGTCCTGCAGACCATGTCCGAGATGGCCCTGCTGGTCCTCGCCCAGACGATGATCCTGATCGTCAAGAAGATGGACCTCTCCCTGGAGTCCACGATGGGCCTGGCGCCCGGTGTCGCGGCCTGGCTGGTCGTCCCGGCCGGCGCCGGACACGGACTCGGGCTGCTCCCCGGCGCCTGGGCCATCCCCGTCACCCTCGCCGTGGGCGCGCTCGTCGGCGTCGTCAACTCGCTGCTGATCATCCGCTTCGGCCTCAACGGCTTCATCGTCACCCTCGGCATGCTGATCGTGCTGCGCGGTGTCCTCACCGGTATCTCCGGCGGCCAGACCTTCTTCCAGCTGCCGCAGTCGATGCTCTACCCCGGCACCGCCGAATGGTTCGGGATGCCCGCCTCCATCTGGATCTGCCTGGCGCTGTTCGCGATTGCGATCGTAGTGCTCGGCTGGACCAGCTTCGGCCGCTCGCTGTACGCCATCGGCGGCAACGTCGACGCCGCGAAGGCCGCCGGCATCCGTACCGACCGGGTGCTGTGGATCGTCATCGTCACCGGCAGCCTGCTCGCCGCCCTCGCCGGGCTGATGCTCTCCGGACGCCTGGCCTCGGTCGCCTCCGCACAGGGCAACGGTTACATCTTCACCGTCTTCGCCGCCGCAGTCATCGGCGGCATCAGCCTCAACGGCGGCAAGGGCACCATGTTCGGGGCCTTCTGCGGCATCCTGCTGCTCTTCATGATCCAGAACGTGCTCACGCTGGCGGGCGTCCCCGCGCAGTGGATCGGCGCTCTCAACGGCCTGATCATCCTGGTCGCCCTCGCCATCTCACGCATCACGGGCGGCAAGGTCCAGGAGTGAACCGGGCGGCCCGCCCGGCCGCCCGGCACCCCCGCCGCACCGCCATCTCGTCGCAAGGGGCCGTATCGCCCCTGCCGTCACAGGAGTTGCCGCCATGTCATCCGCCCTGTCCGCTTCACCGGCCTCTGCCCGCATCACCGCCCTGGACGTACTGGACGTGCGTTTCCCGACGTCCGAGCACCTGGACGGGTCGGACGCGATGAACCCCGAACCCGACTACTCCGCCGCCTACGTCGTCCTGCGCACCGACGCCTCCGACGGACTGGAGGGCCACGCCCTGGCCTTCACCACCGGCCGCGGCAACGACGTGCAGGCCGCCGCCATCGCCGCACTCGCCCCGCACGTGGTCGGCCTCTCGGTCGAAGAGGTCTGCGCCGACCTCGGCGCCTTCTCCCGCTCCCTCGTCCACGACCCGCAACTGCGCTGGCTGGGCCCGGAGAAGGGCGCCATCCACATGGCCACGGGCGCGGTCGTCAACGCCGCCTGGGACCTCGCGGCCAAGCGTGCGGGCAAGCCGGTGTGGCGCTTCCTCGGCGAGATGTCGCCCGAGGAACTGGTCGCGCAGGTCGACTTCCGCTGGCTCTCCGACGCCCTCACCCCCGAGGAGGCCCTGGAGATCCTGCGCCGTGCCGAGCCCGGCCGCGAGGAGCGCATCGCCCACCTGCTCGACCGGGGCTACCCCGCCTACACCACCACCCCCGGCTGGCTCGGCTACTCCGACGAGAAGCTGGCCCGCCTGGCCCGCGAGGCCGTCGCCGACGGCTTCACCCAGATCAAGCTGAAGGTCGGCGCGGACCTGCAGGACGACGTACGGCGCATGCGCACCGCCCGCGAGACGGTCGGCCCGGACATCCGCATCGCCGTCGACGCCAACCAGAGATGGGACGTGCAGCCCGCCATCGACTGGATGCGGGCCCTGGCCCCGTACGACCCGTACTGGATCGAGGAACCCACCTCCCCGGACGACATCCTCGGCCATGCCGCGGTCCGGAAGGCGGTCACCCCCATCAAGGTCGCCACGGGCGAGCACATCGCCAACCGGGTCGTCTTCAAACAGCTCCTGCAGGCCGGCGCGGTCGACATCGTGCAGATCGACTCCGCACGGGTCGGCGGCGTGGGCGAGAACATCGCGATCCTGCTGCTCGCCGCCAAGTTCGGCGTCCCGGTCTGCCCGCACGCCGGCGGCGTGGGCCTGTGCGAGATGGTGCAGCACCTGTCGATGTTCGACTACGTCGCCGTCTCCGGCACCACCGAGGACCGCGTCATCGAGTACGTCGACCACCTGCACGAACACTTCGTCGACCCGGTGCGCATCGCCCGCGGCCACTACCTGCCGCCGACGCTGCCGGGCCTGAGCGCGCAGATGCACGCCGAGTCCCTCAAGGAGTACGCCTACCCCGACGGCCCCGTCTGGACCGCCCGTGTCTGACACCCCGGCCCTCGTCGACGCCCACCACCATGTGTGGGACCTGGACCTCAGGCCGCAGCCCTGGCTGGACGAGCCCGGTCACGAGCCGATCCGCCGCAACTTCAGCTCACACGCCCTGCGCTCGGCCGCGACCCGGCCGATCGCCGGACGGCGACTGACGAGCACAGTGGTCGTGCAGTGCATCGCCTCCGTGCCCGAGACCCGTGACCTGCTCGCCCTGGCCGAAAGCGATCCGCTGATCGGCGCCGTGGTCGGCTGGGCGGACCTGACGTCCCCCGAGATCGGCGACGTACTCGACGGCCTGCTTGCCGGGCCCGCAGGCCGGTACCTGCGGGCCGTACGGCACGTCGTGGAGGGCGAGTCCGATCCGCGGTGGCTCCAACGCCCGGACGTCGAACGGGGGTTGCGGGCGGTCGCGGAACGCGGTCTCGGATACGACCTGCTGGTCCGCACCCACCAGCTCCCGCAGGCGATCCGCCTCGCGGAACGGCTGCCGGAGCTGCCGCTCGTCCTGGACCATGCGGGCAAGCCCTCCGTCGCACGGCGGGAACTGGCCGACTGGGAACGGCAGTTGCGGCAACTGGCCGGGCATCCCCAGGTCCACTGCAAGGTGTCGGGTCTGGCCACGGAGGCCGACCACGAGAAGTGGACCTCCGACGACATCCGCCCGGTGTGGGACGTCCTGCTCTCCGCCTTCGGTCCCGACCGGCTGATGTTCGGCTCCGACTGGCCCGTCTGCGTCCTCGCCGGCGGCTGGAACCGCTGGGCCGCCACCGTCGAGGAACTCCTGGACGACTGCTCCGACACGGAGACCCAGGCGGTGCTCGCCGGCACCGCGACCGCCTTCTACCACCTGACCCCCGCCCCGACGAAGAAGGCGACGCCGTGCTCCTGACCGAACTGCTGCACCCCGGCATCCTCGCATCCCTGGCCGGAGCCGGCCACGGCGCCCGTGTCCTGCTCGCCGACGGCCACTACCCCGCCAGCACCGCCACCGGCGAGCGCGCCAGAACCGTCCACCTCAACCTCGCCCCCGGCCTGCTCGACGTCACCACCGTGCTCGACGTCCTGCTGCGCGCCCTGCCCGTCGAGGCGGCGCACGTGATGGTGCCGCCCGAGGGCGAACCGGAGCCGCCCGCCATCGCCGAGTACCGCTCGATGCTGGCGCCCCTCCCGGTCGACACGCTCGGCCGCTTCGAGTTCTACGACGCCGCCCGCTCGCCCGACCTGGCCCTGGCGATCGTCACCGCCGACACCCGCACCTACGCCAACCTGCTGCTGACCATCGGCGTCCGCGCTGAAGGGACCCTGACGACACGATGACACTCGCCGTCCGCTACACGTCCGCCCGCACCCTGGACACCGCTCCCGCACGCACTGCGCCGCCCGGCCCCGGCGAGGTGGAACTCGCCCCCGCCTTCGTCGGCATCTGCGGCACCGACCTGCACATCTTCCACGGCGACATGGACGCCCGGGTGGCCGCGCCCGCCGTGCTGGGACACGAGATGTCCGGCCGTGTCGTACGCGTCGGCCCGGACGTCGAGGGCTGGCGGCCCGGCGACTCGGTCACCGTGATGCCGCTGCGCTGGGACGACACCTGCCCGGCTTGCCGTGCCGGCCACCAACACGTCTGCCAGCACCTCGACTTCATCGGCATCGACTCCCCGGGCGCGATGCAGCAGCGCTGGACCGTCCCCGCCTCCACCCTGATACGACTGCCCGACACCCTGCCCCTGGACCGGGCCGCACTCGTCGAACCGACGGCGGTCGCCGTGCACGACGTGGGCCGGGCCGCCGTGCAGGACGGCGAGAAGGCGGTCGTGGTCGGCGGCGGCCCCGTGGGCGTCCTCATCGCACTGGTCGCGCGGTCCGCGGGCGCCGACGTGCGCATCGTGGAGCTGAACGCCCACCGCCGGCTGCTCGCCGAGGAGTTGGGACTGACGTCCTGGAACCCGGCCGACGACGACGTGCCGGAGCTGGTGCGGGAGTGGACCGGGGACGCGGGCGCGGACGTCGCCTTCGAGGTGTCCGGCGCGGCGGGCGGCGTGGACACGGCGGTCGACGTACTGGGAGTGCGGGGCCGGCTCTGCCTCGTCGCCATCCACCCCCGCCCCCGCGAGGTCAACCTGCACCGTTTCTTCTGGCGCGAACTCACCCTCGTCGGCGCCCGGTTGTACGACCGCGGTGACTTCGAGCGCGCAGTGGAACTCGTGGCCGAGGGCACGATCCCGGCTGAGCGGCTGATCAGCAAGGTCGTGCCGCTCACCCAGGCGCCCGCCGCCTTCGAGGCGCTGGAGGGCGGCGGCGACGTGATGAAGATCCTCGTGGACTGCACCGACGACACCCAGGGAGCCGCCGTATGACCGCCTTCGACCTCAGCGGAAAGCTCGCGGTCGTCACCGGCGCCCGGCGCGGCATCGGCCGGGCCATGGCCCGCGCACTCGCCGAGGCCGGCGCGGACGTCATCGGCGTCAGCGCGTCACTGGAGGAGTCCGGCAGCGCGGTGGAGAAGGACGTCCACGCCGCGGGCCGTACCTTCGAGGCGATCCGGACCGACTTCGCCGACGCCGAGGCCGTGCGGGCCCTGGGCGCGGACCTGGCCGGGCGTGAACGGCCGGTGGACATCCTGGTCAACAACGCGGGCACGATCCGCCGCGCTCCGGCTGCCGAACACGCCGACGAGGACTGGGAGTTGGTGCTCCAGGTCAACCTCAACGCGCAGTTCACGCTGACCCGTGCGGTCGGCACGACCATGGTGACCCGCGGCCAGGGAAAGATCATTTTCACCGCCTCGCTGCTCAGCTTCCAGGGCGGCATCACCGTCCCCGGCTACACCGCCGCCAAGCACGGCATCGCCGGCCTGACCAAGGCCCTGGCCAACGAGTGGGCCCCGCACGGCGTCAACGTCAACGCCATCGCGCCGGGCTACATCGCCACCGACAACACCCAGGCGCTGCAGGACGACCCGGTGCGCAGCCGAGCGATCCTGGACCGCATCCCGGCCGGACGCTGGGGGGACGCCGACGACCTGGCGGGCGCCACGGTGTTCCTCGCCTCCGAGGCCGCCGCCTACGTCCACGGCGTCGTCCTGCCCGTGGACGGCGGATGGCTGGGCCGATGAGCGGCACCGACCTGGCTTCCGTACTGGACGGAGCCCGCCTCCTGCCGGTGCTGACCGTGCCGTCCACCGTGACCGCCGGCCCGCTGGCCGACGCGCTCGCGGCGGGCGGCGCCCGGTGCGCCGAGGTCACCTTCCGCACCCCCGGCGCCGAGCAGGTACTCAAGACGATGGCCGCCCACGGTGGCCTCGTCGTCGGCGCCGGCACGGTGCTCACCCCCGAGCAGGCGGAGCGGGCCGTGACGGCCGGGGCCCGCTTCGTGGTCTCGCCCGGCTTCGACGAGGAGGTCGTCGCGAAGTGTCGCGAGCTGGGGGTACCCGTGGTGCCCGGCATCGCCACCGCCACCGAGCTGATGCGCGCACTGAAGTCGGGCCTCGACACCGTCAAGCTCTTCCCCGCCGAGCCGCTCGGCGGCCTGCGCACGCTGCGAGCGCTCGCGGCCCCCTTCCCCCGGGTGTGCTTCGTCCCGACGGGCGGGATCGACGCGTACCGCATGGCCGCCTACCTCGCCGATCCGGCGGTGCTCGCCGTCGGCGGCAGCTGGATGGCCACCGCCGACCACCTGGAGCGCGGCGACTACGAGGAGATCCGCCGGCTGACCGCCGACGCCGTGGAAAGGAGCATGAGGTGACCGACGTGCTGGCCCTCGGCGAGGTCATGCTGCGCTTCGACCCGGGCGAGGGACGCATCCGCACCGCCCGCACCTTCCAGGTCTGGGAAGGCGGCGGCGAGTACAACGTCGTCCGCGGACTGCGCCGCTGCTTCGGCCTGCGCACCGCCGTCGTGACCGCCCTCGCCGACAACGCCGTTGGCCGGCTCGTCGAGGACCTGATCCTCCAAGGCGGTGTCGACACCTCGCTGATCCGCTGGGTGCGCGACGACGGCATCGGCCGTACCGCCCGCAACGGCCTGAACTTCGTCGAACGCGGCTACGGCATCCGCGGTGCGCTGGGCGTCAGCGACCGCGCGCACACCGCCGTCTCCCAGCTGCGCAAAGGGGACGTGGACTGGGAGTCGGTGTTCTCGGCCGGGGTGCGCTGGTTCCACACGGGCGGCATCTTCGCGGGCCTGTCCGACACCACGGCGGACGTCGCGGACGAGGCCATGGCGGCGGCCCGCCGTCACGGGGTCACCGTCTCCTACGACCCCAACCACCGCCCCAGCCTCTGGGCCGGCCGGGGCGGCGCCGAACGGGCACGCGAGGTCGACCTGCGGCTCTCCCGGCAGGCCGACGTCGTGGTGGGCGCCCTCGGCCTGGCCGGCACCTGCCCGGGCCAGAAGCGCCTCGGAGCCGACGAGGTGGCGGACGCGCTCGCGGAGGTGGCCGGCCTGCTGCCCGCGGCGAAAGTACTGGCGACCACCCTGCGCGAGGTTCCCTCGGCCGGAGTCAACGACTGGTCCTCGGCCGCCTGGTCCGCCGAAACGGGCTTCGTCACCGGCCCGCGGATGCTCGGCCTGCATGTCCTGGACCGCATCGGCTCCGGCGACGCCTTCGCCGCCGGTCTGATCCACGGACTGCTGGGCGGCACCAACCTGGAACGGGCCCTGGCCTACGGCACCGCCCATGGTGCGCTCACCATGACCACGCCCGGAGACGTGTCCATGGCCTCGCTCGCCGAGGTCGAGGCGCTCGTCGCGGGCGGCTCGGCCCACGTCAGACGCTGACCCGCGCCCCACCACCCGTCACTCCAGGAGCACGTCTTGCACCAAGGGATGATCCAGAACACGTCCGTCGCGCTCACCGATCTCGGCTTCGGGGCCTCCGTGATCGGCAACCTGTACCGCGTCACCCCTATGGAGGAGGCGACGGCCGCCGTCGACGCGGCCTGGGAGGCAGGCATACGGTACTTCGACACCGCACCGCACTACGGCCTCGGCCTCTCCGAGCGCCGCCTGGGCGCGGCTCTGCGAGGGCGCCCGAGGGACGAGTACGTCGTCTCCTCCAAGGTGGGCCGGTTGCTCGTGCCCAACGAGGAACCGGGCGGAGTCGACACGGAGGGCTTCGTCGTACGGGACGACCTGCGCCGGCAGTGGGACTTCAGCCGGGACGGCGTCCTGCGCTCCATCGAGGACACGCTGGAGCGCACCGGCCTGGACCGCCTCGACATCGTCTACCTGCACGACCCCGACGACCACTGGCGGCAGGCCGCCGAGGAGGCCATGCCCACCCTCGCGGAACTGCGCGACCAGGGCGTGATCGGCGCGATCGGCGCAGGCATGAACCAGTCGGCGATGCTCGCCCGCCTCCTGCGCGAGACCGCCGCCGACGTGGTGATGCTGGCCGGGCGCTACACGCTCCTGGACCAGTCGGCGCTGGACGACGTCCTGCCCGCCGCGCGGGAACTGGGCAAGAGCGTGGTGGCGGTGGGTGTCTTCAACTCGGGACTGCTCTCCCGCGACCGGCCCGCCGAGGGCATGAAGTACGACTACCAGGACGCCCCGCCCGCTCTGGTCGCCCGCGCCCGGACGATCGCCGACGTCTGCGAGGCGCACGGGACCACCCTGCCCGCCGCCGCGATCGCCTTCCCGCACACGCATCCCAGTATCATCAACGTCACCCTCGGCATGCGGACTGCGGAACAGGTCGGACGAAACGTGGAACTCCATGATCAGCGCGTCCCGGACGCCCTCTGGGACGATCTCCGCACTCAGGGGCTGATCAGGTCGGACGCGCTCGTGGGGCGCGGTGGCGGGAGGGACGCGCGGTGTCTCTGACGGACAAGGCAATCGAGCAGATCCGGGAGTTGATCCGCACCGGCGCGCTGCCGCCGGGCTCGAAGCTCCCGCCGGAGCCGGACCTGGCCGCACAGTTGGGGCTGTCCCGCAACCTCGCCCGCGAAGCGGTCAAGGCCCTGGCCGTCGCCCGCGTCCTGGAGGTCCGGCGCGGCGACGGCACGTATGTGACCAGCCTGCAGCCGAGCCTGCTCCTGGAGGGGCTCGGCGGCGCGGTGGAACTGCTGCAGGGCGACTCGGTCGCCCTGCAGGACCTCATGGAGGTACGGCGGCTCCTCGAACCGCTCGCCACGGCCCTTGCCGCCACCCGGATCTCGGATGCCCAACTGGCCGAAGTGAAGCGGCACTTGGACGCGATGCGCGAGGCCCGCGACGACGTCGAACAGCTCAACGCCCACGACGCGGCCTTCCACCGTGCCGTCGTCTCGGCCACGGGCAACGAGACCCTCCTCACCCTCCTGGAAGGGATCTCCGGCCGCACCCTGCGCGCCCGCATCTGGCGCGGTCTGGTCGACGACAAGGCCGCGGGCCGCACCCTCGCCGAGCACGAGGCGATCTTCAACGCCCTGTCCACCCGTGACGCCGCCCTCAGCCAGGCCGCCGCCCTGCTGCACGTCAGCAACACCGAGCAGTGGCTGCGGGAACACCTGCGCTCGGGTGAACCCCTGCCCTTCGGGACGGCGCGGAAGTGACGGACTGACTGCCCGCCCCCGCCGATCCCTCAGCGCGAGTGATCGGCGAGGGAGAGCGGGAGGTGCGCGGTCTCCGGCTGCAGATCGGAAGTCTCGCGCGCGTCGACGCCGACGAAGCGGTGATCGAGGTCGTCCATGGGGTACGTGTTGCCGGTGCCCTGCATGCGGCTGCCGGACACGGGGGCGGGCGCGGTCCCGATGGCCGCAGGGCCGATGCCGGCCCGTTTCTTCGCCCGCAGGTGCCAGAAGCCCGCGGTCGTGCTGGGAGTAGGCGGCGACCACCGGCCCCGCACAAAGGCGCCTTCCATTGGACGGCTTCGCAGAGGAAGCGGCAGCCGAAGGAGTGGCCGATCACGTGGAGGTACCGGCCGTCTCGATTGGCGAGCACCACGGCCGCGGCCGGGTCCGGACGGCTGCCGTCGAGGTGGCCGGGCGTCCAAAAGGCCCAGGGAAGGGCCGGCGGGTTCGGCTGTCGTTCCTCGGCTGAGCGGCGCGGCCACGGGAGGCCCGGGCGGCATACTCTGTGCTAGCGTTGCGCGTTTGCAGCGTCACTGTGTCGGTGCACCCTTCGGTGTCCCTGACCGGTGGCCGCGTCCTCGCCGCGCCTTCCTCGGTACGGTCCCTTTGGAGGAAGGCTTTCTGTGAGCGAATCAGCACGTGCCGATGCCCGGCAGCAGGACGATGTGTCCGAGGCGTCGGGCGCCACTTCGGCGCTGCCCACGGCGTCGTCCTTCGCTCAGCTGGGGCTGCCGGCCGAGGTTCTGCGGGTGCTCGACGAGCGCGGTGTGACGGTGCCCTTCCCCATCCAGGCGGCGGCGCTGCCGAACGCCCTCGCGGGACGGGACGTCCTGGGCCGGGGCCGTACAGGATCCGGCAAGACGCTCGCCTTCGGCCTGGGGATGCTCGCGCGGACGGCCGGGCGGCGCGCGCAGCCCAAGGAGCCGCTGGCCCTCGTGCTGGTGCCCACCAGGGAGCTGGCGCAGCAGGTCGGTGAGGCGCTCACGCCTTACGCCGAGGCGCTGCGGCTGCGGCTCGCGACCGTGGTGGGCGGAGTGTCCATCGGACGGCAGGCCGCCGCGCTGCGGGACGGCGCCGAGATAGTCGTCGCCACGCCCGGTCGGCTGCACGACCTCATCGAGCGCAAGGGCTGCCGACTGGGACGGGTGCGCATCACGGTCCTGGACGAGGCCGACCAGATGTGTGACATGGGGTTCCTTCCGCAGGTCACCGAGATCCTGGACCAGGTGCATCCGGACGGGCAGCGGATGTTGTTCTCCGCCACCCTCGACCGCGACGTCGACCAGCTGGTGCAGCGCTATCTGCGTGACCCCGCCGTCCACTCCGTGGACCCCTCGTCCAGCGCGGTTTCCGCGATCGAGCACCACGTCTTCGTCGTGCACGGCCCGGACCGGTACGCCGTGACGACGGAGATCGCCGCACGGGACGGCCGCGTCCTGCTGTTCCTGGACACCAAGCACGGCGTCGACCTGCTCACCCGGCATCTGCGGGCCAGCGGCGTGGCCGCCGCCGCCCTGCACAGCGGGAAGTCCCAGCCGCAGCGCACCCGGACCCTGGCCCAGTTCAAGAACGGGCAGGTCACCGCGCTGGTGGCGACGAACGTCGCGGCACGCGGCCTGCACGTCGACGACCTCGAGCTCGTGGTCAACGTCGACCCCGCCACCGACCCGAAGGACTATCTCCACCGCGCGGGCCGCACGGCCCGGGCCGGCCGCTCCGGCACCGTCGTGACACTCGTCCTGTCGGGACAGCGCCGCGAGACGAGCCAGGTCATGGCGGATGCCGACGTCGCCGCCAAGGTCACCACCGTGCGGTCCGGCGAGGCGGAGCTGAGCCGGATCACCGGCGCCAAGGTCCCCTCCGGAAAGCCGCTCGACACAGAGCCGTCCGCAGCGCGCCCCAAGAACCACAACGCCCCGTTCCGCGGCCTGGGCAGCACCAAGGACGCGAAGAGCGGCTCAGGCGGCAGGCCGTCCCGAAAGAGCAGCGAGGCCCGCAAGCTCGCGGAGGCGCGCAAGGCGGCCCGGGTGCGGCGCGGCGGCTGAGCCCGGCTTCCGGGACTGCCGGGTCGTGTCTTCGTCTACGCTGCTGGGCGGATACGCGGGAGCGAAGATCGGCCGGGGTGCACCGGCCTGCGTCGCGCACGGGTGACCGTGCGCAGGGGGAGGCGTGCAAGCGATGGAGAACGACGCGGACCTGCCGCGGCGGATCGGTGTCTACACCGTCGAGCGAGAGCTGGGCGCGGGCGGTATGGGGACGGTCTACCTTGCCCGGTCACGGGGCGGTCGGGCCGTCGCGGTGAAGGTGGCCCGCCCGGAGCTTGCGGCCGACCCGCACTTCCGCGACCGGTTCCGCGCAGAGGTCGAGGCCGCCCGCAGAGTCGGCGGTTTCCACACGGCTCCGGTCGTGGACGCCGATCCCGATGCGGAGGCACCCTGGCTGGCGACCGCGTACATCCCCGGACCGACGCTCGCAGAGCTGATCAGACGTCAAGATCCCATGGGCGAAGGGGAGTTGAGGTCCCTCGGGGCAGCGCTCGCCGAGGCGCTCCAAGCGGTCCACGCCTGCGGGCTCGTACACCGGGATCTGAAGCCGGGCAACATCATCATGGCCGACGACGGCCCACGCGTCCTCGACTTCGGCATCGCGCGGGCCGTGGAGTCCACCCGGCTGACCGCCACCGGAGCGGCCTTCGGCACTCCCGGATACCTCGCTCCCGAGCAGGCGCAGGGCGACGAAGTCGACGGTGCCGCCGATGTGTTCGCGCTCGGGGCCGTGCTCGTCGCGGCGGCCGGAGGCAGCGCCTTCGGCACCGGCACGCCCATGGGGCTGATGTACCGGTCGGTGCACGAGCCCGCGGATCTCTCCGCGCTGCCGGAGCAGTTGCGGTCGCTGGTCGCCGCCTGCCTGTCCAAGGATCCGGCCGGCCGTCCCACGCCCGAGGCGCTCCTGGCCTCGCTCAGTGCGGACCCGAGCCCGGAGCCGACCACGCTCGCGCTCGCCACGCCTGATCGGCCGCGTGTCGAGCCGCCCGTTCCGGTCGTGCCTCTCGCCGCTCCCGGCCGCGTCGACGAGCCTCCGCGGCCCGCCCCGGCCGGACGCTCCCGCACGCGCCGCGTGGTCACCCTGCTGATCGTGGCCGCGGCCGTGACGAGCGCGCTGGTGGGCGGCCTCCTCGCCCTCTCCCGGCAAGGGGACGACAACAAGGGCGGCGGACCCTCCGTAACCGCTTCGGACACCCGGCGGTCCACATCGCAGGCTTCCGCTCCGCCGTCCACGCCGGGATCGTCCCGGGTGAGCGCAGCCCCGAAGGACCGGGTCACCGTCGGGGTGACCGCCAAAAGCGGTCAGAGCTGGATCTCGGCGAAGGACCACAACGGCCGAGTGCTGTTCGACGGACTGCTGCACAACGGCGAGACCAAGAACTTCACGGACAAGGACCGGATCACCCTGGTCCTTGGCGATGCCTCCGCCGTCCGGCTTGTGGTCAACGGCAAGGAGGTCCCGGACGACTTCGAGGCCGGCCAGGTCCAACGTCTCACCTACGGCAGAGACGACTAGGCGGAGGTGACCTGCCACTGGAGCGCCTGGCCGGTGACTGCGGCGAGGCGTTCGAAGTCCCGGTCCCGGCCGGGGGAAGGGGCAGTCCCCGCAGCTTGGCCTGCTGCCGTGGGACTGCCCCTCTTCCGGTCGGTCATCTGCCTGCGCGGCAGGGGTGGCGGGTTACGGGAGCGCGGTCCACTTCTGGTTGTTCTGGCCGCTGCAGGTCCACAGAATGAGCGGGGTTCCGTTGGCGGTACCTGCTTGCTGGGCGTCCAGGCACAGCCCGGCGTGGACGTTGCGGATCGATCCGTCGGCCTGCATGGTCCACTTCTGGTTGTCCTGGCCGTTGCAGGGCCAGATGATGACCGGCGTGCCGTTGCTGGTGCCCTGGTTGGAGGCGTCGAGGCACTTGTCGCCGTAGACGCGGATCTCGCCGCCGGCCCACGTGGTCCACAGCTGGTTGGCGGCAGTGTGGCAGTCCCAGAGCAGCGTCGTCGTCCCGGCCGCGGTGGAGGCGCGATCCACGTCCAGACAGCGGCCGGAGCCGGTACCGCGCAGGCGTGCTGTGGTGGAGGCCAGCGGGCTGCCACCCGTCACCTTGAACACGGCGACACCGTGCGCCGGGACGCTCGCCGATATCTGGCCGGAGGTGCTCGACGTACCGCCGGTCCACAGGTCGGTGAGGGTGAACGGCCCGCCCGACAGGCCGACTTGGGCGGCCGTGGTGGTGATGGTCGCCGTGCCGCCTCCCCGGTTGAACAGGCCGACCGCGACCGAGCCGTCGGACAGGGGCTTGGCGAACACCTCGGTGTCGCCGTCGTCGCGCACCCGGCGTCCGCCCGCGCCCAGCCGGTCCTGGTTCACCGCCAGCAGGCGGGGGTTGCGCAGGATCGCGCTCACGTCGGCGGACATGGTGCGGATGTCGTTGCCCGCGATGAGGGGGGCCGAGAGCAGCGACCACAGGGCGAAGTGGGAGCGGGACTCGGTCAGTGACAGGCCGGGGCGGCCGACGACCAGCATGTCGGGGTCGTTCCAGTGGCCCGGACCCGACTGAGCGGCCAGCGGCGCGTCGATGTCGAGGACGTTGCCGACGCCCATCGGGTAACTGTTGGTGTTGCCGTTCTGCCAGATGTCGAGCAGGTCCTCGGTCGTCCGCCACTGGTCGGCGACCTGGCCCCAGTTGTAGGTGGCACCGGTGATGGCGTGGAAGCTGTTGGGGTTGATGCTGTAGACGATCGGGCGGCCGGTCGCGCGCAGCGCGTCGCGCATGAGTGTGAACTGGGCGACCTGCTGGTCCAGGGTGCCGCTGGAGGAGCACCAGTCGTACTTGAGGTAGTCCACGCCCCAGGAGGCGAACGTGGTGGCGTCCTGGGTCTCGTGGCCCTTGCTGCCGGTGGAGCCGGGGTAGGTGCCCACGCCCTGTGCACACGTGCGCTCGTTGGGCGCCTCGTAGATGCCGAACTTCAGGCCCTTGCTGTGGATGTAGTCCCCGAGCGCCTTCATCCCGCTGGGGAACTTGGCCGGGTCGGCCCGGAGGTTGCCCGCACTGTCACGCTGCGGGTCGAACCAGCAGTCGTCGACGACGACGTACTGGTAGCCGGCGTCCTTCATACCCGAGGACACCATCGCGTCGGCGGCCTGGCGGACCTGTGTCTCGTTGACACCGCATCCGAAGCTGTTCCAGCTGTTCCAGCCCAGCGGCGGGGTCAGTGCGGGGCTGCCCGGCGCGGCCTCGGCGGTCGTGCCGGCGGAGGCGGTGACGCAGGCGGTGAGCGTCAGCGCGGTGGCCGCGACGAGACGCAGCAGTCGTCTGTGTATGGGAACCACGGAAGGTTCCTTCCTGGGAGATGGAGCGGAAGCCGCTTGTGACCGTGCCTGTCAGGCACGGTCACAAGCTTGTGTGTGCGGGTCAGCGCTGCAGGGTGAGGAGGCCGGGCCGGTACGGCAGTTTCTCGTAGGCAGTGCCGTCCGAGCTGGGGGACCTGCCCTGGTAGAGGAGCTGCAGGTTGCAGGGGTCGACGGTCATGGTCTGGTCGGGGTTGTTGCGGACCAGGTCGCCGTGGCTGATGTCGTTGGTCCAGGTGGCACCGCTGTTGGCCTTGCCCGCGAAGGGGTTGGACTCGGTGGCGGCCTGGGCGGTCCACGGGCCGTTCAGGCTGGAGGCGGTGAAGGAGCGGAAGAAGCGCTGCTCGGTCGCGCCCCGCGCCTCGACGATCATGAGGTACTGGTTCTGGCCCTGGACCTTGTAGACCTGCGGTGCCTCGAACAGGTTCTTGACCGTGTCGCTCATGACCGTGGTGTACGACGAGCCGAAGCTGCCCGGGAAGTTCCCGATCGGCAGGGTCGACTTGAAGATGCTGCCGTTGTCATTGGCGAAGAACAGGTACATGTTCTGGTCGTCGGCGATCAGGGTCGGGTCGATCGGGCCGCCGGTGGGGGTGCTGCCGGTGAACAGCGGCTGCGGTGCGGACCAGCCGTTGGGGTTGGTGGGGTCGCTGGACGTGCGGTAGGTGAAGGGCCACTGAGTACCCCACCCCAGAGAGGCCAGCACCCAGATGTTCTTGGGTGCGAAGTAGAACAGCTGGGGCGCCACCGCGGACGAGCTCATCGCGGTCTGGCCGGCCGAGCCCATGTCCGACCAGTTCGTGAAGGGGCTGAAGCCCATCGAGTGCCAGTTTCCGTCGGAGTACGTCGCGTAGACCAGGTGCTTGCCGTTGTACGTGGTGGTGGTGAAGTCCTTCAGCGAGTACCACCCGTTGGCCGGCTGCGCCAGCGGACCGGTCGAGCTCCACCGGTACGTCGACGGAAGAGCACACGAGTTGGTCGTGCCGGACAGGCCGGTCCACTTCTGGTTGCCCGCGCCGGTGCAGTTCCACAGCTGCACCGCCGTGCCGTTGGCCGTGCCGGCGCCCGAGACGTCCAGGCACAGCCCGGACTCCACGCCGACGACCGTGCCGTCGGCGTTGACCCGCCACTGCTGGTTCGCACCGCCGTTGCAGGACCAGATCTCCACCTTGGTCCCGGCCGTGGTGGCGTGGCCCGGGACGTCCAGGCACTTGCTGCCGTACACGGTCAGCTGGTTGCTGTCCGTCAGCGTCCACTGCTGGTTGCTGGCGCCGTTGCAGTCCCAGATCTGCAGGAACGTGCCGTCGCTCTGGCCGGCGCCCGGCACATCGAGACACCGGCCGGAACCGACACCGCGCAGTGTGCCGCTGGTGGCCGCCTGAGCCGGGACGGCGACGAGCAGCGCCGCCAACGAGACCAGGACCGCAACCGCGGCGGCGAGCACCACAGACATCCGTCTGCGGCTGAAACTACGTCTGCGCATGGGGACCTCGTATTCCTTGAGTAGCGTTCGGCATCCCGAACGATGGTCGAAGCGTCGAGCAAGCTGGAGGGCCGAGAACGGCCAAGTTCCGCAAGAGACCTAGTTCGACAAGATGCGCCACCGGTTGTCGGCGGTGCCGTTGTCCGAGTCCTGGACCGCGAACGCGCCTACGGCGGTGGAGTTGTCCGCGATGGCGAGCAGCTTGCCGCTGTTCTCGTTGCGGATCTTGTAGGTGCCGTCTCCCTGGTCGAGGAGCGTCCATCTGTGGTCGGCGGTGCCGTTGTCCGACCACTGCAGGACGGTCGCGCCGTCCGTCGTGGCCATGTTCAGGACGCCGAGCACCTTGCCGCTGTGGGCATTGCGGAAGCGGACCGCGGTTCCGTCGGTAATCATTTGCCAGTTGTGGTCGGCGGTGCCCGAGTCGGTCCACTGCAGGGCGCGGCCACCGTCGGCCGTGGACATGTTCTGGATGCCCAGCACGAGACCGCTGCCCACGTTGCCGAGACGGACGGTATTACCGGCTGTGTTCCAGTAGACGGTGTAGTTGTAGCCGTGCGCGTCGTGGAACGGGCCCAGGTTGACGGTGGAGCCGTTGGCGGTGGCGGTGAAGGCGAGCGAACTGCTGCTGGTCCGTTTGATCGACGACGTGTTCAGTGTCGGGAGGGAACTGAGCGAGGAGTCACCGTAGTTGCCGGACAGAACCACGGGACCGTAGGTGATCGCGGCGACGTTCGCGTCGTCGTTGGCCGCTCGCATGACGATCCGCATGGGCAGGCGGACGGTGACGGTGTCGCCGGAGGTCCAGGAGCGGCTCAGGGTGGCGTAACTGCCGGGCGTGGTGGTGATGTTCTGCGCGACGCCGTTGACGCTGACGGTGGCCCCGGTGGTCCAGCCCGGGATACGGATGCGCATCGCCCAGGTTCCGCCGACGCTGCCGGTGACCTGCAGGGTCGTGGTGTCGCTGACGGGGTACGACGTGGTCTGGGTGACCGTGATGCCGCGCTCCGACCAGCTGAGCACCGAGGGCACGAACAGGTTCACGATCAGCGTGTCGTCACTGTGGAAGTAGACGGAGTCCATGAGCCTGGTGTGCATCTCCAGGCCCGTGCCCTGGCAGCACCAGAAGGTGCCGTAGTCGGTGCTCCAGGTGCCACCGCCCCACGCCGGGCCCACACCACGTCGGCCTCCCGGGTTGAGCGGGGTGAAGTAGGTGACGTGACCGTGGTCGTCGGCCGGGTTCTGCTGGCCGATCATCTGGTTCAGCCACGCCCGCTCGTAGAAGTCGAACAGCGCGGCCCGGTTCGGGTCCAGCGCGAACAACTCCCGTGTCAGGGTGAGCATGTTGACGGTGTTGCAGCTTTCGCAGGTGTCCTTGTTCAGGTAGCCGGAGATGGCGTTCGGGGCACGGAAGTGCTCCGCCTGGCTGTTGCCGCCGATGGCGTAGGTGTGCGAGGTGACGCAGATGTTCCAGGCGTTGGTGGCGATGTCCCGGTAGCGGGTCGTGCCGGTGGCCTTGTACTCCCGGGCGGCCCCGATCCACTTGGGTACCTGGGTGTTGGCGTGCAGACCGCTGAGCTGGTCCTGGTTGGATGCCAGAGGGTCGAAGACCGCGGCGTGGTCGAACCGCCGGGCGACGGTGAGCCATCGCGCGTCGCCTGTCTGCTGGTAGAGATCGGTCAGCACGGTGTTCATGCCGCCGAACTCGGTTTGCAGCAGGGCCTGCATCTGCTGGCTGCTCAGCCGGCCGGTGCGCCAGTCGACCCATCCCGCCAGGGCGAGCAGCACGTCCCGGGCCTGTGTGCTGCCGATGTGGCGCCATACGTCCAGCAGGCCGGCGAGGGTCTTGTGGATGGTGTAGTACGGCACGTTGCCGTTGGTCAGGGTCCGCTGCTCGAGAGCGGTGAAGTCGGACTCGGGGTAGCCGGACAGGTATCCGGCGTTGAAACCGGCGGCGCTGTTGTTGGCCTGGCATTTGGCCAACTCCGCAACCATGTAGGTGGCCTTGTCCCGGCAAGTGGTGTCCCCGGTCACGGCGTACAGCTGTGACCATGCCGTGAGGAAGTGCCCTTGGACATGAGTGCGGAAGGGAAACGTCGGCCCGTCCCAGCCGCCGGTCGCGGCCGCGCCGTTGGTGGACAGCTTGTGGTTGGCGCGGAAGTTGTACAGCAGCCGGTCTACATCGACGAACCGCAGGTAGTTCTGCGTACGGTTCTGGTTGTCCAGCCACCGGCTCGCGGTGAGCCGGACCTGGTCGAGTGCGAAGGGGTGCGCGGAGACCCCGATGTCGGCCCTTGCGGGAGGTATGGCCGCGTGGGCGGGAGATGCGCCTATGAAGGATCCGGTGGCTGAGGCGGCGGCGGTGGCCCCCGCAACCTGCAGGAGGCGCCGTCTGCTGACGGACGAAGACATCTTGCACCTTTCGGTGACGGCATCACGATTGCTTGGTCGTGATGGGGCGGCTCGCATGTCCGGCGATCTGGTGCAGCACGTCACGGGCTTGTCTGCTGCCGATGCGGCGCCATACCGCCACCAGGCCGGACTGATCCCTTGAGACTGAACCGGACGGTGGTTCGTCCTGTTCGATCGTCGGAACCCGCCCGGAGTCGGCGACCGTGGGCAAGGCGGCAACGCGGCTCGGCATGGAGGCCCGGGGGCCGTAGAGGTCTCGGACCCCTCGGTCCTCTCCAGTGACACATGGGATGGATTAACGGATATGAAGGTGTCCGGTGTCTAGTCTTGCGACACAAAATCCGTGCCTGACTCGCCTACTCGTCAGGGGAGTGTCCGACCGGCGCCCCTGACGCCGGGCCAAACATTGGATGTACCATGCGGCTGTGCGAGGAGTGCGAGTGCCGGACAAGGTCGGCTCGAGCTGTTGACGGTTCCCACCCTGCCTGCGCTTCGGTGCCGTTGCTGCTGTCGAAGCGGACCCGCAAGCGCGTCGGCAAGGGCGCCTGACGGGCATCTGCCCGGGTCAGGCGCCCTTTTTCGTCTCTGGGGTCGCGGTAGCGGACGCCGTAGGAAGGGTCCACCTTCCACATGGCGTCCTTCATCTTCTCCAGGCCCAGTTCGTGCTGGGTGCCGAAAATCAGGTAGAGCTTCCTGTTGCCCTCGTCGTTCACTTCGAAGTACAGCGTGTGTGTGAAGCCGGCTGGCGTAGCGTCGCTCGGTATTGCTCGCGTAGGGACGTGAACTTGTGCGGGGAAAGCTGCTGGAATACGGCTTGCCACTGCTGGCTGCCGAAGGCGGCGTCGCCGAGTTGGCGGTGGCCGTCGTGGTTCTCGGCGAACCGTGTGAGGAAGGCGGGCTCGAAGGTCACCATCACTTCGGTCCTGGGGTGATGCCCCAACTCCTGCAGAAGTGAGAAAGGGATGTCAGGTCCACCGAAGCTGTCGAGTAGGACGAACCGAGGTTTGCCCAACGCGCCGGTGTTTCGCAGTTTCTGCGGGAGCGCCGGGTGGAAGTCTCCGTGGCGTATGTCCACGGTCATTCGCTGGGGGATGCTGTCCGTCTGCCGGGAGCGGACGAGCTCCATCTGATGCTGTAATTCCTTGACGCGCCGAGCGTCCTCTTCCACGAGGGTCACGCGCATACGTTTCGGAAGCCTGTGCGGAGCGTCGGCGAAGACCTCGTAGGCGATGACGGGGGAGCCGGGCTCACCCCGTTTGTAGACGCCAGCCCCTGCGAAGCCTTCCGCATAGCTGATCACGTCGTGCCGTGACATCAGAATCGGCGCCCATGCCTTCAAGTACTGCTGCAGTAAGTTATGTTTGGCCGCCGTGTGCGGATCACGTTCCCACACGGCTGGCGGATCAGGGGCTGGCGGAGTCGATCACGGGCCCACTTGCAGCGCGCCAGGTCTTGGCGGGGTGCCTCGAAGAGGCTTACGTCGTGAAAATGCCGGAGCCATGGCCTCTTACCGCACTCCGGGTCGGTTCGGACGGCCACGTCTTCTTCCAGCACGCCGTCACGGGCGTGCCCGATGATCAATGTGTTGTCACCCAGGCAGCCGGATTCCCCAGGGAGCGGGCCTGCGTGATGATGGGGAAGGAGCTGCGGCCCCAGCTCGCCGAGGCCCTGAAGCCAGGCGCCCATGCCTTCCCGAAGCCAGCTCCCCAGGGGCCGCTGCCGCATCCTGGCCGTTGCTGGCCGGCGGACACGCCCGCGCTGGTGACGATGTCGCCGGCGTCGACATAGCGTTCGGCCGCGCGCAAGTAAGGGTTGCGTCGATTCGGATGGTCGCAATCGGTTGGTGCGTCGCTGGATCCACTGCAGTGGCGGTGTGCGTGGCCTTGTGCGGGTCGATTCCCAGTGTGATCACCAGAAGCCTCCTCATCGGCGGGACGACGGGGGAATCCACGGTCGACACGCCGACTTCCGGAACTGAGAAAGCCCGGATCACGGCTCTGTTGAGTCAGGCCGCGGACGGGCACCGGACGGAGAACACACCCCGGGAGAGCCAGACTTCGACAAGCGGTTCACGAGCCACTCCGGCGGCACCCTGCAGCACGCTACGGGCAGCAAACCGGACCACGCGCCACTACAGCCAGTACAAGTCAGCGGTTCAACCCCATGTCCGGGGACACGGACTTCGGCCTCCTGACCACCTGCTGACCATGTGGACAGACAGCCTGCAGGGGCAGTGCGCCGGAGCGCTCTGGGCACCGTCCCTTCGATTCCCCTCGCTGTCTGATTCAACATCATTTTCCTTGCACTGCAGGTTAGTTGAGCCCATGCTGTGTTGCGTCTGTGAACTCCTGATTCATGGAGGAACACCCGTGCCATCCAACCCCCCACTGTCGCCGCGTGCTAAAACGCGCAGACGACTGGCTGTCGGAGCGCTCGCCACCGCGCTGCTCGGCCAGTTGCTCGCCGGGACGGCCGCGGCCGCACCGTCCGTGCAGACGTCACCCGGGCGCATAGCCTGGACGCCCTGCGAACCGCCCTCCGGCAAGAGCGATTCGGCCACGTTCGAGTGCGCCACCATCAAGGTGCCCGTCAACTGGAAGCGGCCCCACGGCGCAACCATCGACCTAGCCCTGACCCGCCACCTCGCCACCGACCCCGAGCATCGGATCGGCTCGCTGCTGATCAACCCCGGCGGCCCGGGTGGCTCCGGTGTGGACTTCGCGTTCCAGGCGCCTGCCGCCTTCTCTCCCGAACTGCGGGCGCGTTTCGACATCGTGGGCTTCGACCCACGTGGCGTCGGCCGCAGCAACCCCGTGACGTGCGACCAGGATCTCCTGAACGCCCAGCGGAACGCGATCCATCCGGACAGTGCCTCCTCCTTCGCTGCATTGCGCAAGGCGAACCACGCTCTCGGCGAAGACTGCCGACGCCTCACGGGACCGCTGGTCGGCCACATGGACACCGCGAGCGTCGTCCGCGACATGGACGCGATCCGCTCTGGCCTCGGCGAACAGCGAATCAGCTACTACGGCGTCTCCTACGGCACGTTGATCGGCCAGCAGTACGCCGAGCTCTACCCGAGCCGCATCCGCGCGATGACCCTCGACTCCAACATGGACCACAGCCTGGGCCCGTGGTCCTACCAGAAGACCGAGACGGTCGCGGCAGAGGAGTCGTACGGCCAGTTCGCCGACTGGTGCGCCCGCACGCCGTCCTGCGCGATCCACGACCGGGACGCTCGCGCACTGTTCGACTCGCTCTACAAGCGCGCGGAGGCCGGTGAACTGGTCCTGCCGGGCGACCCGCCCCAGAAGGCCACCACCGTGGACCTCCAGGAACTCGTGGTCGGGAACATGTACACCCCGTCCTCCTGGTTCGATTTCGCTCAGAGGCTCAAGGACATCGACGCGGCTTCTCCCGCAGCGGCACGGGCCGTCGGGAAGCACGGCGATCCGACCCCGTTCGCCTACTACCCGGTGTTGTGCCAGGACTACGACTTCAACCTCCCGTCCTACGCCACCCTGGCCCGCCATGAACGCGCTCTGGCCCGCCTGGCCCCCGTCACCCGTCTCAGCTCCATCGGCTGGGATGACGTGGTCGGCTGCCAGAACTGGCCGACGAAGGTGACCAACCCGCAGCGCGGGCTCCAGGTCGAGGGCACCCCGAAGCTCCTGGTGACCAACAGTCGCTACGACGTGGCCACACCGTACCCCTGGGGCGTCAACGTGGCCCGCCAACTCGGCCGCGAGGCCGCGTTCCTCACCTACGACGGTGTCGGACACGGTGACTACTGGCGGAGCCCGTGCGCACGGGACGCCATCGACACCTACCTCGTCACTCTGCAGACCCCCCGCACCGGCACGCACTGCCCCGCGGTCTGGCCGACCGAACCCACGGCCAAGCGGAAGTCGCTGACCGGCGACCTCGTCGATCCGCTCCCCGGCCTGCTGGGCACGGGGACACACCGGTGAAGCGCATGGCGCGGACTCCCCGGATCCGGACCTGAGCCAGGGGCGCGGCCCAACCGAACTCCGGCCGGGCCGCGCCTACGGGCCACAGTCCTCGTTACCCACGAACTCGCAGCCTCCGTCGCTGCTTCCGCGGCATCACCGACACCTTGGAGGAGGACAACCACCTACGAGATCGACGAGCTCGGTCTGCTCGTCGACGTACCGGCGCGCGCCGGCGTCGGTACCGACACAAACGATCCGGCCCGCGCGGATCGCGACGGTCTTCCGGATCCTGTCGCGGGCGTCCACGGTCCAGACATGACGGTTGAGCAGGACGGTGTCAGCAGGCAGCACGTCAGGCGGGCTGCGGCGTGTCCCACCCACCGCCGGCACCGGACCGACGCCCTCGTCAGGCGAGCGCCGAGGTCGAGGTCGAGGCCGAGACCCCCAGGAAGTCCCGGCGCAACGGCATGCCGGACCGGCCGTCACCGCCGGTCCTGACCGCCAGCACCTGGTTGACGCCCATCGTGTTGGTCTCGAACCCGACCGCCGACGCCGCCATATACAGGCGCCATACCCGCGCCCGCCCGGGCGAGGTCAGCTTGACCGCCTCGTCCCAGTGCGCTTCGAGGTTGGCCGCCCACTCACGTAGCGTGAGGGCATAGTGCTCGCGCAGGGACTCGACGTCGCGCACCTCGAAGCCCGCTTCCTCCAGCAGCGACACGGTGGAGCCCATGGGAGCCAGCTCGCCGTCGGGGAAGACGTACCGGTCGATGAAGGGGTCCATCCGGTACTTCCCTTCGTCCCGCACAGGACGCCGCGATATCTGGTGGTTGAGCAATCTCCCGCCGGGCTTCAGCAGTTGATGCAGGATGTCCGCGTACTCTCGGTACCGCTTCCCGCCCACGTGCTCGGCCATACCGATCGAGGAGATCGCGTCGAAGGGGGAGTCGTCGATCTGGCGGTAGTCCTGCACCCTGATCTCCACCAGGTGCTCAAGCCCCGCCGTGGCAACACGCTCGCGAGCCAGTGCCGCCTGCTCGTCCGAGATGGTGACCCCTACGACCTGTACGCCGTAGCGTTCGGCCGCGTGCATGGCCATCGAGCCCCAGCCGCAGCCCACGTCCAGCAGCCGCTGCCCTTTGCGCAGAGCGAGCTTGCGGCAGACCAGGTCCAGTTTGGCCGCCTGGGCCTGCTCCAGAGTGTTGTCGGAGCCGGAGGACGGGTCGCCCTGCCAGTAGGCACAGGAGTAGACGAGCGAGGGGCCCAGGACCAGGGCGTAGAAGTCGTTGCCCACGTCGTAGTGGTGGCTGACGGCCGCCTTGTCACGGCGCATGCTGTGCGCGGGACCGCGACGGCGCACCACCTCCTCGGCGGGCGGTGCCGGCGGGAGCCCGACCCCCGCGAGGCCGAGCGTCCGGCTCACGGCACCCAGGCTGCCGGGTGTGGTCAGCACGCTCAGCGCTCCGCGGAGCGCCGCCGTGCGGCGGCCGGACTCCTCCCGTTCCCACAGCAACGTCGAGATGCGCTTCAGCAACTCGTACAGGTCACCGTCGACTTCGAGGTCTCCGGCCACCCAGGCGCGGGCAAGCCCCAGTTCGCCGGGCCGCCACAGCAGACGCCGCAGGGCTTGGCGGTTGTGCAGGACGAAGGCCGGCCCGTCCTGGGGACCGGCCGTGCTGCCGTCCCAGAGGCGGATTCCCACGGGCAGGGGGAGACCCAGCGCCTGTTCACTGAAGCGGGCCAGAACTGCTGCGGCTGGTTCGGTCATGTGAAACCTCTCAGTTGAAAACGCCGGCCTTCTTCGCCGGCCCCACATTGGTCAGCAGCTGGTGGGCGTAGGAGCGGGGGATGGAGAACACCCTTGTGTGACCGTGCCCATCGCGCTGTGCCTTGCGCAGCAGGGCCGGCCCCGCCCTCCGGGCTGCCCGGTCGTCCGTAGCCGGGCAGCAGGCCGCCCGCGACATCGCGGGCGGCCTGCTGCCGTCCGGGATCTACTGACTGGCTGTCAGCTCTCGTTGGTCGTACGGCGCCTGCGCGCGAAGTAGACCGCGGCGCTGCCGGCCGCCACGACGGCGAGACCGGCACCCGCGAGGACGGGGGTGCTGCTCGACGCGCCGGTTTCGGCGAGGTCTCCGTTCGTGGTCGGCTGGTTCGCCCCCGTGTCGCTGCCCGTGCTGGTGCCGGGCTCGGGCGTGGCCGAGTCGTCAGGGGTGGGGGTCGGGGACGGACTCGCACCGGGCACGTCGTTGTCGGCGAGCTGCGCCGCGAAGGCGCCGGCGATCAGCTTGTGGCCGTCGGCGTTGGGGTGGGGGTCCTTCTTCGTGCACGCCCAGGTCAGCTGGCAGATCTTGGCCACGTTGGCCGGCACCTCGCCCGCGCCGGGCATGTTGACCTGGGTGGTGAAGTCGTCCGAGGAGAAGGCCCCGGCCACGTCCGCCACCTTGAAGCCGGTGGACTTGTACACCTGGGTGATGCCCGTGTTGGTGGCCTCGACCAGGGGCGCCGACTCCTTGGCGGCCTGCTGACCGGAGGCGCCGAGCAGCCAGGTCGACAGGAACGGGTTGTAGTACGTCGAGCCCACGAACTGGGTGTTCTTCGTGCCCGCCTTGCGGAGTGTGCCCGCGATCTGGGCGAGGTTCTTCGCCATGGTCTGGCTCCGGCTGTTCAGGCACGCCCCGTCGAGGGTGCCGGCCGGGCCGACGCAGTTGAGGAGGATGTCGTTCGCGCCCACGCTGAGGGTCACGTAGGCGACCTTGCCGCGGTGCTGGGCCAAGGCCTGCAGGGCGGCGTCCAGTTGGGACTTGGCGTTCGGGTAGTCGCACTTGCCGCCCTTGATCAGAGACTCGGTGGTCTCAGCGGTGCAGCCGAGGCGTATGTGCTTCAGTCCGGGGGTGCGCTGCTTGAGCTGCGCGTAGAGCTGGTCGGTGTAGGCGAGGTCGGTGTCCTTGTCGACGTCCGGCTGGTAGCCCGTGGTCAGGGAGTCGCCGAGCGAGATGTAGTACGTGGCGTCCTTGCCGTTGGTCGCCTCGTCGGCGATGGCCGGTCCGGGCGTGCTCAACGCGATCGCCGCAGCAGAGATGGCCAGTCCGGGGCCGAAACGCTGGAGGAATCTCATCACTTGGTGCACTTTCAGTTGTTTGGGGGGTCCGAAATGCCGAACAGCATGGGGTGAGACATGGTGGGAAGCAGCGCAACTCAGCCGCCACGGTTCCCGGGCACCCGAAGAAGGCCTTTCTGAAAGGCCTAGATGGGATGTATGCCGCCGATGAGATTGCGGGTTCCGCCCGGTTCATTTCGGGTGCGGGCGTCAATCTAGGGGGCTGGCCACCGGCTTGGCTGCGGGAAGGCCGACAAAGTGATGGGTCCCTTGACACATGTAACTGCCAAAATGATCCCATCAATTCGCTGTCGTGGGTGCGGCTGGGCGGGCGGCCTATATCAGGCGGCCCCCGCTCATCGACGATGTGCACGGGCCAGGCTGGTGAGCGGGCGAGTCATCGTGTAGAGGGTCCGACCCCAGCTGATGCCGGAGGACGTCGTCCTCGGTCACGATCTCGGTGAGCAAGGCGCGGCGGTCCCGGGATCGCCGCGCAGTGTGGCCGCGTCGGGTGTATGGCTCAATGGCAGGGATGACTCCCCGCCTGGGGCAACAACTCTGCTCGTCACTTTGGCCGTTGTCAGCCGGAGAAGTCCTGGGTCATCCAGACCGCGCCCCCCGGCGCGGCTCGTGGAATGCCATGCCCCGCAGTTGCTCGACGCGGTGGGGATCGGTCCGGACACGGCGGTCACGTTGCTGATCACGGTGGGGGACAACCCGGAACGGCTGGACAGTGAGGCGCCCTTCGCCGCGCTGTGCGGGGTCAGTCCCGTCGAGCGTTCCTCGGGACGCCGGCAGTTCCGTCGTCTCAACCGTGCGCCACCCGTGAATCCGCCGGACTCGTCCTCGGCACCGACACCACCCCGCAAGAACTTGCGGTCGATGACTGCTACTTCCGCATGCTCTCCCCGCGCGAGCACCTGCGCGCCCAGCGCTTCACCGACGACTACACCGTCCTTGGCCGTGGAGGCGAGCAAACCAAACAGGCAGGCAACGCTGTCCCCGCCAACGTCGCCCAGTGGATCGCCACCGCCCTCCTGGAGGTCCTCTGATGACCACCGCCCCCGAGCGTCCCGAGGTGTGTGCCCTGACCCTGTGGCAACCGTGGGCGTCCTGCATCGCCTACGGCACCAAGCGGATCGAAAACCGCCGCTGGGCCACCGACTACCGCGGCTGGCTCCTCATCCACGCCGGCGCCATCCTTGGCTGGGCCCGCCTGGACGACTGCCACCAAGACGACGGCATGTGCACCCTGTGGTCCGCCCCCGGGCAGTGGCACTGGCACCTCGCCGACGTCCACCGCCTCGCCCGCCCCGTCTCCTGCCCCGGCGCCCGCGGCCTGTGGACCCCCACCCCCGCCCTCCTCGACCTGGTGCGGGAGGCGGCCCGTGCCTGACCTGCTCACCGCCCCGATCGCCCTCCGCGACCTGCTGCGGGTGGCCTCCGCCCCCGACTTCGACCGCTGGCAACACCAGATCCACCGCACCGGCGGCTGCGCCGACTCCATCCACCTGACCGGCTGGAACACCCGCGTCGACAAGACCACCGGCGAAACCTGCACCACTACACCACCCACGGAGAGCCGGGTGGACGTCTCCGTATCGCGTGCGGCAATCGCCGCGCCTCCCGCTGCCCGTCCTGCGCCTGGACCTACGCGGGCGACACCTACCACCTCATCCGCGCCGGACTCGCCGGTGACGACCGCCGCGACATCCCCGCCGCCGTCCGGGATCACCCCCGGGTCTTCGCCACCCTCACCGCCTCCTCGTTCGGCCCGGTCCACAACCGGCCCGACCACGGAGCCTGCCGCTGCGGACGCCGCCACCGCGAGGACGATCCCGCCCTCGGCACCTCCCCCGACCCGGACAGCTACGACTACGCCGGCGCCGTGCTGTTCAACAACCACGCCGGCGACCTGTGGCAGCGCTTCACCAACCGACCGAGCCGAGAGATCGCCGCCCGCGCCGGCCTCACCCAACACGCACTCAAAGAGGCCTGCCGCCTCTCCTACGGCAAGGTCGCCGAGTTCCAGAAACGCGGCGCCATCCACTTCCACGCCGTAATTCGCCTCGACGGACCCGACGGATCCGACTCCCCGCCGCCCTCCTGGGCGAACATCGACCTGCTCACCGACGCCATCCTGGCCGCGGTCCGGCACTCCTACACCAGCGTCCGCCTTCCCGCGGCCGGCGACCAACCCGCCCGAACCCTCCGCTGGGGCCGCGAACTCGACATCCGTCCCGTCAAGGCCTTCGGCGATGCCTCCGACCTCACCGAACAGGCCGCCGCCTCCTACGTCGCCAAGTACGCCACCAAAGCCGCCGAGAACACCGGCACCCTCGACCGCCGCATCGGCGAACTCGCCGAACTCGACCGCCACCACGTCCCCGACCACGCCCGCCGCCTGATCTCCGCATGCCGCGACCTCGACCCGCTCTACCCCGACCGGCGGCTGTGGGCCTGGGCCCACATGCTCGGCTTCCGCGGCCACTTCTCCACCAAGTCACGCCGCTACTCCACCACTCTTGCCGTCAGGGCCGGTCTCGGTCCTGCGTGGGCATTCAACAAGAACGCCTGGTCCCAAGAGCCGACGGAGGAGTGGCGGAAGGCTCTCGACTGGATGAAGCGGAACTCCCTACCGGTCAGCGCTCTTGCGGAAGCCGATGTGCTGCGACGGGCACTGGACGCACTGTGTCGCAAGCTGGATGGCAAGGCTGCTGCGGCCAAGACGGCACGGCGCAAGAGGGCTGCGTTCAACGAGGTGCTCAACACGGCAGTGGAGAGAGGATTCTTCACGGAGAACCCGCTCAACGGGCTCAGGTGGAACGCTCCGCCGGTCAACGAGGAGGTAGACCCGGCTTCCGTTCCCAACCCAGCCCAGATGGCCCGGCTGCTCGCGGCGGTTGCTCAGCACCCTGGGCGAGGCCCTCACCTTGAGGCGTTCTTCGGCTGCATGTACTACGCGGCGATGCGGCTGGCAGAGGTCATTCACCTCCGCCTCGAACAGTGCCATCTGCCGGAGACTGGGTGGGGGATGCTCAATCTGTCGGGCGGTGTGGTCACCGCGGGCAAGGGATGGACGGACGACGGCGCTGTACACGAGGTGCACTCGCTCAAGCGCCGTGCGGCTACGGCCACCCGGCCAGTGCCCATCCCACCCCAGTTCGTGCGGACCCTCCGTGCACACATCGAACGGTTCGGCGTGGCACCTGACGGCCGCCTGTTCCGGAATCAGGCCGGCAACTACGTGGACGCAGCTGCGTACGGTACGACGTGGTCGCGGGCACGGAAGTACGTGCTGACCCGCAGCGAACTCGCCTCCGGATTGGCCCAGCGTCCATACGATCTGCGGCACGCCGGGATCTCCTTCTGGTTGTACTCCGGTGTGGAGCCGGCCGAATGCGCTCGCCGCGCGGGCCAGAGCATCGAGGTTCTCTTCCGCCACTACGCCAAGTTCCTGGATGGAGTCCGGGGGCAGGCCAATCGCCTCATCGAGCAGTCCCTGCAGGAGTGGGACAGCGTCACCGAGGACGTGGCACCTGCTGGGTAACTGGGGGTTTGGTCCGTGACTGGTCCGGAAGCGCTGGTCAGTAGCGGGATACGGGCGGGAGGAACTGGGAGTTACGGTGTAAACCGGGCCTCGTTCTGAGTGATGCGAGCGAAAGGCGCCTGACGAGAAAAGCTCCAGGTCAGGCGCCTTTTCTTGGGTCTCTAGAAGAAGCCCAGCTTCCTCGGCGAGTACGACACCAGGAGGTTCTTCGTCTGCTGGTAGTGCTCCAGCATCATCTTGTGCGTCTCGCGACCGATGCCGGACTGCTTGTAGCCGCCGAACGCCGCGTGCGCGGGATAGGCGTGGTAGCAGTTGGTCCAGACGCGGCCCGCCTGGATCGCCCGGCCCGCCCGGTACGCCGTGTTGATGTCCCGCGTCCACACGCCCGCACCGAGGCCGTACAGCGTGTCGTTGGCGACCTTGATGGCGTCGTCGAAGTCGTCGAAGGATGTCACGGAGACCACCGGGCCGAAGATCTCCTCCTGGAAGATCCGCATGCGGTTGTCACCCTCGAAGATGGTGGGCTGGACGTAGTAGCCGCCCTTCAACTCGCCGTCGTACTCGATGCGTTCGCCGCCGGTGAGGACCCGGGCGCCTTCCTGACGGCCGATGTCGAGGTAGGAGAGGATCTTCTCCAGCTGGTCGTTGGAGGCCTGGGCGCCGATCATCGTGTCGGTGTCCAGCGGGTGGCCCGGCTTGATCAGCTCGGTGCGGGCGACCGCCGCCTCGATGAACTCGGCGTAGTTGCCACGCTGCACGAGCGCCCGGGACGGGCATGTGCACACCTCGCCCTGGTTGAGCGCGAACATGGTGAAGCCCTCCAGGGCCTTGTCGCGGAAGTCGTCGTTCTGCGCCCAGACGTCGTCGAAGAAGATGTTGGGCGACTTGCCGCCCAGTTCCAGGGTGACCGGTTTGATGTTCTCCGAGGCGTACTGCATGATCAGCCGCCCTGTCGTGGTCTCACCGGTGAACGCCACCTTCGCCACCCGCGGGCTGGACGCGAGCGGTTTACCCGCCTCCACGCCGAAACCGTTGACGATGTTCACCACGCCCGGCGGCAGCAGGTCCGCGATCAGGCTCATCCAGTAGTGGATGGAGGCCGGGGTCTGTTCGGCGGGCTTGATGACGACGGCGTTGCCCGCGGCGAGGGCGGGGGCGAGCTTCCACACCGCCATCAGGATCGGGAAGTTCCAGGGGATGATCTGCGCGACGACGCCGAGCGGCTCGTGGAAGTGGTACGCCACGGTGTCGTCGTCGACCTCGCCGAGCGAGCCCTCCTGCGCACGGATCGCGCCCGCGAAGTAGCGGAAGTGGTCGATGGCGAGGGGGATGTCGGCGGCCAGCGTCTCCCGCACCGGCTTGCCGTTCTCCCAGCTCTCGGCGACCGCCAGCTTCTCGAGGTTCGCCGCCATCCGGTCGGCGATCTTCAGCAGGATGTCCGAGCGCTCGGTGACCGACGTGCGGCCCCACCCGGGGGCGGCCGCGTGCGCCGCGTCCAGCGCCCGCTCCACGTCCTCCGCCGTGCCACGCGCGATCTCGGTGAACGGCTGGCCGTTCACCGGCGACGGGTTCTCGAAGTACTGTCCGCGGGCCGGCGCTACGTACTCGCCGCCGATGAAGTGGTCGTAGCGCGCCTGGTAGGAGACGATCGCGCCCTCGGTGCCGGGCGCCGCGTAACGGGTCATGCTGGTCTGCCTCCCTCGAAGCGCTGCCCGCCGTTGGGCAGCTCCGGTCGGGAGGCTAGGGACGGCGACGTTGCAACTACGTTGCCGCGAGCGCCGGGGACCGGCACGCGGGCGCTACGACGGTATGCCTCCCCGGCGAACTGCGGCGCCGGGCCAGTCGGCCGGTGCCCCCAACTCGACCTCCAGCGCCGCCAGTCGGGCCCGGACCGTCGCCGTTGGACGCACCATTGCGAGAGCCCGCCACACGTCGAGGTCGTCCTCGCCCCACGGCGCGTGCGCCCAGTCGGCCAGCAGATCGGGGTCGCGGCGGGCGATCAGCGCCGTACGCAGGGCTTCGGCAAGGCGGTGCCTGAGCCGCACCACTGCCGGGGCCTGCGAGCCGGGCAGCAGCGGCCCCGCGTACGCCGTCGCGGCCGCCGTGACCGCACCGGTCTCCAGCCGCCGTTCGACGACGGCCACGTCGCACTCGACGGGTACGGTCAGCCGGTACGGCCGCGAGGCCAGCAGCCCCGGGCCCAGCACCCTGCGCAGCCGGGCGAGTTCGGCGCGCAGCGTCACCGGCGTCACCGACTCGTCCTCGTACAGCGCGCACAGCAACTCGTCCCCGGTCAACCCCTCCGGGTGACGGGCCAGCAGGACGAGGATCTCGCTGTGCCGGCGGCTGAGCCTGATCCTGCGCCCGCCGGTGAGAAGGTGTGCCTCGTCCCGGCCCAGCACCGACAGCTCGGGCGTGTCGGCGCCGGGCCGCTCCGGGGTGAGCAGCGCCAGCTGGGACTCGGCGGCGCGCGCGACCGCCTGTACGAAGCCCAGGCTGTGCGGATGCGCGAGACCGTCACCGCCGGTGATGTCCACGGCGCCGAGCACCCGCCCGGTCCGGGGATCGTGCACCGGAGCCGCCGCGCAGGTCCAGGGCTGCACCCGGCGGATGAAGTGCTCGGCCGCGAAGACCTGCACCGGCCGGTCGACGGCGACCGCGGTCCCCGGAGCGTTGGTGCCCATCGCGGTCTCCGCCCAGCGGGCACCCGGCACGAAGTTCATCCGCCCCGCATCCCGGCGGGTGGCCGGATGCCCCTCGACCCACAGCAGCCTGCCGTTGGCGTCGCACACCGCGAGCAGATGTTCCCCATCGGCCGCGAACGTCCCCATCAGCTCACGGAACAGCGGCATCACCCGCGCCAGCGGATGCTCGGCCCGGTAGGCGCCGAGATCGCCGTCCACCAGCTCCACGCTCGCCGTGCCGTCGGGCCCCACCCCGGCCCGGGCGGAGCGCCGCCACGACTCGGCCACCACCGAACGCACCGGACGCGTCACCGTGCCCGCCTCGGTGAACGTCTCGTGCGCGCGACGCAGCATCCGCGCGTGCTCGGCAGGGTCGGCCCCCGGCTCCAGGGCCACCCACGGATCGGTCAACTCGGCCTCCCCGAAAGGTGATGCGGCTGAGGACATCGTCACTCCCGGTGCGCGCCCCGACAACCGTTTCGACCAGGTCACCCGAATGACGGCCTGCCCACCCGGCCAGCGGTCTTCTCGCCGGGGCCAATGATCTCCCGCCGCGGTCAGGCGAGGTCGACGAGCTTTATGTAGTGCGTCCAGTCCCAGTGGGGTCCGGGGTCGGTGTGGTCCGTCCCCGGCACCTCGTAGTGCCCGATGATGTGGTCCCGGTCCTTCGGGATGCCGTACTTCGCACAGATCGCCGCCGTGAGTCCGGCCGACTGTTCGTACAGGGCGTCGGTGAAGTATTCGGGCCGGTCCACCCAGCCCTCGTGTTCGATGCCGATGCTGCGCGTGTTGTAGTCCCAGTCGCCCGCGTGCCAGGCGATGTCGGCCTCCCGAACGCACTGCGCCACGTGCCCGTCCGCCGAACGCACCAGGTAGTGCGCGGTCACCTTCTTCTCGGGGTTCTGGAAGATGGCGAGCGTCTTGGCGTACGTCTCCTGCGTGACATGGATGATCACGCAGTCGAGGGGATAGGACGTGGGGCGGTCCGATGCCGTGTAGTTGGACCTGTTCGCCGGCTGCCACTCGGCGCCCGGGTAGTCGACGGCCTGGTCCTGCGCCCCGGCCCGCGCGTCGGGAAGCAACGCGTACGGGACGGCGGCCAGGGCAGCGCCCTTCAGGAACCGCCGTCTGGATGTGCTGGGTCCTGCCCGTTCCATGAAGCCGTGCCTTTCGGTCAGCGGGGGAGGCTCAGCCCCGCAAACTCGTCGCGATCTCGCGCAGCTGCGCGTGCACGCCGCGATGAGTCTCGCGCGCGGGCAGCCACTCCTTGCGGATCTTGGCCACGCAGGTGTAGTTGGTGTCGCACACATTGGCCAGCGGTGACTCCACCGCCTGGGTGGCGAACTGGTAGGCGTCCAGCTCACTGAAGCCGTAGTCGCGCACCAGCCACTGCACCAGGTCGAGCTGCGATATCCGGAACGCATCCTCCAGTGGGCGGGCCGACCCCGTCGAGATGATGTGCGTGTCCGACTCGATGCGCGGCCAGGGCGTGGCGATCCCCTTGAGCAGTTCCACGATCACCACCGTGTTCATCGCGCACTCGACCGCGACCCCGCAGGTCTCGCCCTCACCCTGCCGAGCGTGCCCGTCGCCGAGGCTGAGCAGCGCGCCCTCCACATTCACGCCGAGGTAGCAGGTGACGCCGGTCCGCATCTCGGGCGTGTCCATGTTGCCGCCGTGCGCGTCGGGCACCAGGGCCGAACGCACCTCGAGGTTGGCGGGGGCCACGCCCACGGTGCCGTGCATCGGGTCCATGGGCAGCTCGATCTCGATGTCGCTGTCATGCGCCCGGAACAGCGTCGTGCGGCGGCTGCGGTCGAGCTGCCAGATCCACACCGTCTCCGGCAGCGGCGGCTGGAGCGTGGCCGTGGTGTGCGTCGAGGTGAGCGCGCCGAACAGCGGGACCGTGGTCGAGGCGGCCCAGTCGCGGGCCGGTTCGACGGACACGAAGTGCACGGCGACCGTGTCACCCGGTTGGGCGCCCTCGATGTGGAACGGTCCGGTCTGCGGATTGAGGAAGGGGAACTCGCACACCTCGGACACCAGGTCCTTCTCGGACCGCACCCGTCCGGCGAAGCAGTCCTCGGTGTACAGGTCGAGGACCGTGCCGGGCGCGATACGCGCCACGGGCGGCGCGCCGCCGAACGTCCAGGCGTACTCGCCCGGCTCCGGCCGGATGGTCAGGATGTGGGGATCGCTCATGGGTGTGCTGCTCCGTTCTGCACAGGGCCGGTGGGAGAGGGGTCGTCGAGGTGGACGCGGGCGGTCTCGGATATCCGCTCGGGATGCCGCCGCATGAGCACCAGCAGCACCACGACGCCGACGGCCATCCACACGGCGACGACCGGTCCCGCGTAGGAGACGGGCGCGGTCAGCTCGGTGACGAAGTCGAAGACGGGCAGGCCCGCCGCGGTCAGCAGCGCGGGCACGAACGCGACGATGCCCAGCAGCGGCAGCAGCAGATGCCGTACCGGTTTGAGCAACTCCCGCCTGCGGCGCAGGAAATAGCCGGCGCAGGCGAGGTTGACGACGATGTACACGCCGATCACGACGGTGACGATCACCGTGGCGAGCAGCAGGAAGGCCGTCACCGGGTCGTAGCCGAAGCCGAGCCCCAGCACCGCACCGACCGCCACCACGGTCTGCACGGCGATTCCGGCGACGGGGGAGCGGTATCCGGGGTGGAGCGTGGCGAAGAGGCCAGGCAGGACGCGGATGCGGGCCAGGGCGAAGGCCGTCCGGGTGGAGACGTTGGCGCATGCGTTGGCGTTGGCGATCGTCGAGTTCACCACGGCCAGGAACACCAGCACCCAGAACAGGCCGAACGACGCCCGTGCCACACCCTCCCAGGACGCGGCGCCGGAGGCCCCGAACTTCGCGAACCGGTCCGGCCCGACGTACACCGTCATGGCGTAGGTGGTGACCACGTAGAACAGGCCGATCCCGAGCGCCGCGCCGAGCACCGCCCGGTGCATCGTGCGGCGCGGGTTGCGCGTCTCCTCGGCGAGCGGCGCCGCGGCCTCGAACCCGGCGAAGGCCAGCACCGTGTACACCGACCCGGCGAATACCCCGCTGATCCCTTGGTAGCCCTCGGCCGTGTGCGACGTGCCGAACACCGAAAGGGTGTTGTCCGCTCCCGCCTTGCCGATCAGCCAGACGGCGAACACCAGGAAGACAAGGACCTCGAAGACGCCCAGGACGGTGCCGAAGCGGGCCGAGGCACGCACCCCGAAGTACCCTGCGGCTGCGATGATCGCCGCACCCGCGAGTGCCCAGGGCCACCACAGGTCCGCCGGATACGAGGACCACTCCTGGTGCAGCGTGCCGGCCGTGGTGAAGCCGAGCTGCAGAAGCAGCAGCGGCGGCACCAGCGCCTCCACGAACACATAGCCCCAGCCGACGAGGAAGCCGACCGCCGGATGCAGTCCCTGCGCCGCATACGTCGACACCGAGCCAGCCGCCGGGAGCTCACGCGCCAGCTCGGCCACGCAGGACGCGGTGAACAGGCAGGCCACCAGCGCGATCAGCACGGCCAGCGGCAGACTTCCGCCGGCGAAGGCCGCGCCCGACGGAATGGACGCGGCGACGGCTGCGGCCGGTGCCATGGCCGTGATGCTCTGGAACAGCACCTCGCGCAGCCCGATCGCGTCGCGCCTGAGACCTACGTCCGCTGTCACATCCCCCGACATGTGAATCCCCCTCACACCACGCCGACTTGCCCGACGCCGCCCGACCCGGCGGGAGTGCCTCGCGTGAATCACGGTACGGCGCTTGCGAGTTGGGCAGAAGGGTGCAGCGTGCTTCGGTGGACGACGGTGCGATTGTGGAAAACCCGGCCACCCGTACGGGTGAAGCCGACGGCTGGGCGCGATCTACTGCGTACGCCGCAGGCTTGCCGAGAGATGGTGCTGCAACGGCCGGCCGACCGCCGCGAGGTCGAAGGCGAAGGTGAGGGTGTCGTCGTCGGCGAGGGTGTAGCGGCGGCGGGTGGCGGTGACCTCCTTCGCGGTGGGGGTGAGCGCCACGTCGTGGGTGGAGAGGTCCACCGTGCCCTCGCCCGCCTGGCCGACGGCGATCTCCGCAATCCCGGTGGGCTGGGTGATCAGTGCCTCCACCCGGCCCTCGGGCTGAAGCCGCCACCAGCCGCTCTCCCGGGCCGCCGGACGCAGCGGTGCGCCGCCGGCATCGAGCAGCCATGCCCGGGCCTCGTAGTGGAGGAAGGGGCGCCCGTCATGGCTGAAGACGACCTCCTGCCCGTACGCGAAGTCCCCGTCGAGCGTCGGGTAGCCGCCCTCGCCGCGGCCCTGCCATGCACCCAGGAGGCCGAGCACGGGCGCGAGCAGCGGGTGTGGTGCGGGCGGTGCGTCCGGCCGCCGGCTGTCGGGGTACGGGTGCTCAGCTGCTGGGTCGAACACGGTTGCGCTCCTCGGGTCGTGCCGGTGCCGGGGAAAGCCTAAGGCGGGGGCAGGGTGCTGATCCGGAACCGCGGCGCGGGTGCCGGGGTCAGGCTCGTTCGGCCACCGCCGCGGGGTCGTCCAGCACCGCCCGCACCACCGAGTTCGCCGCGCCCAGCAGGGGCCCTTCCGGGCCCAGCCGCGACACGGACACCGGACAGGCGGGACCCGCGGTGCGCCGGTCCAACTCGGCCTCCAGCGACGGCAGCAGCCACGGCGCGAGCCCGGCCAGCGCGCCGCCCAGCACCACGCTCTCGGGATCCAGCAGGTTGACCGCCCCGGTCAGCGCGATGCCGAGCGCCTTCCCTGCGTCGCGCAGCGCACCCCGTACGTCCTCGTCGCCCTCGGCGGCCCGGCCCGCGAGCAGCCCTACACGGTCCTCGCCCGGCTCCAGACCCGCCGCACGCAGCACCGCCTCCTCACCGGCGTACTGCTCCAGACAGCCGCGCCCGCCACACGGGCACACAGGCCCCTCCGGCTGCACCGGCACATGCCCCAGCTCGCCCGCGAAACCACGCGTCCCGCGCAGCAGCCCCCCGGCCACGACGACCGCCGCGCCAATACCGATCTCGGCCGACACGTGCAGGAAGTCGTGCGGGGTGTCCTCGCCGAGCCAGAGCTCGGCGAGGGCACCGAAGTTGGCCTCGTTGTCAACGGTCAGCGGGATGTCGGTGGGCAGCAGCGCCCCGATGTCGGTGTCGTGCCAGTCGAGGTTCGGGGCGCGTACGACGGTGCGGGCGTCGCGCGCCACCAGGCCCGGCACGGCCACCGCGAGCCCCGCGGGCCACAGCCCCTCGCGCTCCGCCTCGGCGACCACCCGGCGCACCAGATCGGTGAGTTCCTCGATCACCGGCTCGGGCAAGCGGCCGCGGTTGGCGCCGTGTCGCACGGCACGCGCGCGTACCTGTCCGCGCAGGTCGACCGCGCAGACCGCGAGGTGGTCCACGCCGATCTCGGCGCCGATGCCGGCGGGGCCGTGCCCGCTGACGGCGAGCGCCGAGCCGGGACGGCCCACCCTTCCGGGCCGCTCGGGACCGAGCTCCTCGAGCAGCCCCGTGCGTATGAGCTCGTCGACGAGGGTCGACACGGCCGCCCGGGTCAGCCCGATGCGGGAGGCGACGGCGGCCCGGGAGAGCGGTCCCTCGGCGCTGACGGTGTGCATCACCCGGGCGAGATTGCGGCGGCGCATGCCCTGCTGGGTGTCGGGCAGCGCCCGCCCCGGGCCGGCCGGGTGGGCCTCGTGCAGCGGTGCGGTCATGCCCCCGTCCTCAGCTGTCGGTGCTCCGCTCCAGCAGCGGGGCCGCGTCGGAGAGTACCCCGGCGATCCTCGCCAGCGTCGCCTCGTCCCGCTGCACGGCCTCCAGCACCGGGCCCGCGGCGGTGTTCCAGCGCCGGGCGACCGAGGCCGGATCCTCCCCGGTCAGCAGGCCCGCCGCCTGCGCCGCGGCGCCCAGCGCGACCAGTTCCTTGGCCTGGGGCACCTGGACCGGACGGCCCGACAGGCGGCGTACGGTCTGCTGCCAGGCCGTGCCCCGGGCGCCGCCACCGATCAGCAGCAGCGGCGTCGAGCGGTCCGCGTCCTCGTCGAGGACCAGGTCGAGCGCGCCGAGCAGCGAGTGCACGGCGCCGTCGTAGGCGGCCTGCAGGAGCTGGCCGCCGGTGGTGTCGTGGCGCAGTCCGTGCAGCAGACCGGAGGCACCGGGCAGATTGGGGGTGCGCTCGCCGTCCAGGTAGGGCAGCAGGGTGATGCCGGTGGCCGGTTCGACGGCCTCGCGGTCCAGGCCCAGCAGCGTGGCGACGCGGTCGACGGCGAGCGTGCAGTTCAGGGTGCAGGCCAGCGGCAGCCAGTCGCCGTGGGCGTCGGCGAAGCCCGCCACCGTGCCGGTCGGGTCGGCCGGGCGCCGCTTGGAGACCGCGTACACCGTGCCCGACGTGCCCAGGCTGAGCACCGGGGTACCGGGACGCAGCCCGAGGCCGAGCGCCGCAGCGGCGTTGTCACCCGTGCCCGGAGCGACCAGGGTGCCCTTGGAGAACGGCAGGTCGTGGCTGTCGCGCACGGTGCCCGCCACCTCACCGGGCCGGACCACCCGGGGCAGCAGCGCAGGGTCGAGCCCCACGTGCGCGAGGGTCTCCTCGTCGTAGGACTCCGTCCCCGAAGCCCACCACCCCGTACCGGAGACGTCGCCGCGGTCGGTGGTGCCCTGTCCGGTCAGCCGCTCGGTGAGGTAGTCGTGGGGCAGGCGCACCGCCCTGGTGGCGCGGACCGCCTCCGGCTCGTTCTCGGCCAGCCAGGCCCACTTGGTGACGGTGAAGGAGGGGCCGGGCACGCTTCCGGTGCGCTCCGCCCAGGCCTTCGGGCCGCCCAGCTCCTCGACCAGGCGGCGGGCCTGCGGCGCCGAGCGCACGTCGTTCCACAGCAGCGCCGGGCGCACCGGCTCGCCCCGCTCGTCCAGAGTGACCAGGCCGTGCTGCTGCCCGCCGATCGAGACCGCGGCGGCCTCGTGTGCCGCGTCACCGCACTGGTCAAGCGCCTCGCACAGGGCCTCCCACCACTGGCGCGGGTCGCTCTCGCGGCCGGCCCCGGAGGAGACGGTGTGCGGTGCCTGGCCGCTCGCGACGACCTGACCGGTGGCCGCGTCGACGACGAGCGCCTTGGTGGACTGGGTGGACGTGTCCACGCCGACGACGAGCGGACCCTCGGCTGCTGACATCGGGCTCTCCCTTTTTCCGCGGCTCTGCGGGCTCTGACCTGCTGGTTCGAGGGTTCCCGGGCCATGGCGACCCGGAACCTCACCCCTTCGGGGACATCTTGTCCCTTCCCAGGGATGCGTCCGCATACTAATTTGTAAACCGCCATGACGAAATAGTCGTAAGGCAACCGTCGCAAACAAGCAAGGAGCCGCGGCATGAGCTACCAGCCCACCCCCGAGGACAGGTTCACCTTCGGCCTGTGGACCGTCGGCTGGCAGGGAAGGGACCCGTTCGGCGACGCCACGCGGCGTGCCCTCGACCCGGTCGAGACGGTGCAGCGCCTGAGCGAGCTCGGCGCCTACGGCGTCACCTTCCACGACGACGACCTGATCCCCTTCGGATCCTCCGACACCGAGCGCGAGTCGCACATCAAGCGCTTCCGCCAGGCCCTCGACACGACCGGCATGACCGTGCCGATGGCCACCACCAACCTGTTCACCCACCCCGTCTTCAAGGACGGCGCGTTCACCGCGAACGACCGCGAGGTGCGCCGCTACGCCCTGCGCAAGACCATCCGCAACATCGACCTCGCGGCCGAGCTCGGCGCGAAGACCTACGTCGCCTGGGGCGGCCGTGAGGGCGCCGAGTCCGGCGCCGCCAAGGACGTACGTGTCGCCCTCGACCGCATGAAGGAGGCCTTCGACCTCCTCGGCGAGTACGTCACCTCCCAGGGCTACGACCTCAAGTTCGCGATCGAGCCCAAGCCGAACGAGCCCCGCGGTGACATCCTGCTGCCCACCGTCGGCCACGCCCTCGCCTTCATCGAGCGCCTGGAGCGCCCGGAGCTGTACGGCGTCAACCCCGAGGTCGGCCACGAACAGATGGCCGGGCTGAACTTCCCGCACGGCATCGCGCAGGCCCTGTGGGCGGGCAAGCTCTTCCACATCGACCTCAACGGCCAGTCCGGCATCAAGTACGACCAGGACCTGCGCTTCGGCGCCGGCGACCTGCGCGCCGCGTTCTGGCTGGTCGACCTCCTGGAGAGCGCCGGCTACGACGGCCCGCGCCACTTCGACTTCAAGCCGCCGCGGACCGAGGACCTCGACGGCGTGTGGGCCTCGGCCGCCGGCTGCATGCGCAACTACCTCATCCTCAAGGAGCGCGCGGCCGCCTTCCGCGCCGACCCGGAGGTCCAGGAGGCCCTGCGCGCCTCGCGCCTGGACCAGCTCGCCCAGCCGACCGCCGGCGACGGCCTTGAGGCCCTGCTCGCCGACCGCAGCGCCTTCGAGGAGTTCGACGTCGAGGCGACCGCCGCGCGCGGGATGGCCTTCGAGCACCTCGACCAGCTGGCCATGGATCATCTGCTGGGGGCTCGCGGCTGAACGGCACGCGTACACGTGCGCGTGCGTGCTTGATCCGTATGCGCACGCGCGCGTGCCTGGGCGACGCCCGCGCGGAATGCCCCGGAACCGTACGGTCCATGGCATGGGGCCGTATCAACTTCCGTGCGGGGGTCGCCGCCTGGCCGATCTGCGGCGACTCTGGACGGTATGGCCACACCGCCGGTACCGCCTCGACCGCCCGGCCCGCCGGGTGACACACCGCCGGCGGGCGGCGGGTTCGGACCACCTCCCACCTACGGCGACTGGCAGCCGCCCCCTCCACCGCCCAGGCGACGGCGCAGCCCGCTCTTCGTCCTCCTGGTCGCCCTCGCGGCGGTCGCCGCGGTGGTCGTCGTCGTCCTGATGGCCTCCGACCACGACGACTCGCCCGACAAGAAGACACCCAACGACACCAGTGCGAGCTCCGGCCGCACTTCGTCGCCGTCCCTGAGCATCCCGACGGAACTGCCGAGCAAGCTGCCCAGCAGACTGCCGTCGAGGCTGCCCAGCGGATTGCCGAGCAGTGTCCCGAGCGACCTCGAATCGCTGATTCCTTCCCTGGGGGACGTCGACCTGCCCTGACGCGAGGTCAGGCACCGTGAGGAGACAACCGCCCCGGGCTGTGACCAGGCCAACCAGGCGATCGCGAGCGACAATGAAACCTTCGACAAGGCGTCCGCGGCCTCATTGAGCTCCCTCGCGTCGAACCTCGACGCGGCCGCGGACGCCGCGGACGACCCCGATGTGAACTCCACGATCCGCGCTCTCGCCAATGACAGCCGGTCCATGAGCGACAGCGCCGCCGGGGCGCAAGCTGCGATCGACCGGAACGACGCTGCCCAGGGCCAGGTCTCCACGGACGCGTTCAGTGCCGGCGTGAAGCAGTGGGAGAAGGACGCACCGACGAGACCACTCGGCGGGACGCCACCCGAGAATCGCCCCGCGCGCAGGCCGCTATTGACGGTCTGCGCCTTCGGTGGCCTGTGGGGCCCTGCGCAGTGGGTTCGATCGCTTCCTCCACGGAGGCCGGGAGAGCTGGCAGGGGCCGGCTCCGACTGTTCGCCATTTCGTCGGCGGGTCGGTGGGTCGGTGGCGATATCTGATCGGTGAGTGCGCGGCGCGGTTGCGGTGCCCGGCCCCCGCAACCGCCCTGCTCGTTGCACTTGCGCCGTCCATGCCAAGGCTCTATAACGTCTCCTGCAGGTATCGGCGGGGATGGCCGGAAATGGCAGTTGCCGCCGACCAGGGGGGATCCTCGGCTCCGTCGCGATCGGCATCAGTGCCCCCAGAGCGACGGAGACCGGACCATGACCAACGACGCATATCGTGCTGCCCTGACCCGCCTGGCCGTCGACCCGGCCTTCCGTGCCGAACTCGACGGCGACACCGGTGAGGTTGCGCGAAGACTCGGCCTGTCGCCCGCCCAGGTCGCCGAACTCCGCTCCCTCCGCGTCGAGTCCGCCACCGACGGGGGACCGGCCGCTCTCGACCCACGGCTGTCCAAGTCGTCCCTGTTCTTCGGAAGCGCGGCGCACGTGTTGGCGCATCACGACATCACCGCTGACCACACCGTCCCGGTCGAGCACCAGGCCGAGGTGACGCACGAGGCCTCCACGACCCACGCCGTCCCGGCTGAGCAGGTCTCCGGCGACCACGATGCCGGTGCCCCGGCCTCCGCCGAGCAGGGCTACGACCTGTCAGGTCCCGCCGGAGGCCAGGAGGGCGCCGCCGGCCTGGACACGGCAGCCACCGGTACCCACAGCCTGCTCGGCGGCCCCCTGCTGGACCGGTCCCCGGCCGAAGTGGCCGGCGAGCTGGGCCAGGGCGGCAACTTCGCTGACTTCGGTGACTTCGGAGGGCTCGGGGAGCATCTCGGCGGTGGCGCCGAGGGGGGCTTCGGTGACTTCGGCGCCGGGGGTGACGGCGGGTTCGGTGGCGTCGAAGGGGACTTCGGCGGGTTCGGCGGCGGTGCCGATGGCGGGTTCGGCGCTGCCGGCGGCGAGTTCGGCGATGGCGGCCTTGGCACCGGCGGCTTCGGTGACGGTGGCTTTGCCGACGGCGGTGTCGGCTCCGGCGGCTTCGGTGACGGCGGCGCGGGTTCCGGTGGGTTCGGCGACCTCGGGGGCCATGGCGGCTTCGGAGGTGCCGGTGGGGAAGGCGGCGGGGACGCCGGTCACTTCGGCCACGGTGGCATCTACGACCGTGACGGCGGCGAAGGCGGCGGCGGCGAGAGTGGCGGCGGCGAGGGCGGCGGCGACTCGGAGAACAGCAATCGTCCCAGCGGCGGTGGTGGCCATGGCGGCGGTGGTGAGGGTGGTGGCGGTGGCGGTGAGGGTGGTGGTGACCCCGAGAACACCAACCGTCCCAGCGGTGGTGGTGGCCATGGCGGCGGTGGTGAGGGTGGTGGCGGCGGTGGTGAGGGTGGTGGTGACCCCGAGAACACCAACCGTCCCAGCGGTGGTGGTCATGGCGGCGGTGGTGAGGGTGGTGGCGGTGGCGGTGAGGGTGGTGGTGACCCCGAGAACACCAACCGTCCCAGCGGTGGTGGTCATGGCGGCGGTGGTGAGGGTGGTGGCGGTGGCGGTGAGGGTGGTGGTGACCCCGAGAACACCAACCGTCCCAGCGGTGGTGGTCATGGCGGCGGTGACAGTGGCGGCGACGGAAACGGCGGAGGCAGCCACGAGAACATCGGACGGCGGCCCGGCGGTGTCGGTGAGCCCGGCGGTGGTAACCGCATCATCGTCCAGGGGGGTCTGCCCGCCTCGGGCGAGAGTGACAGCGGTGATCACATCATCGTCCAGGGTGGCCTACCCGCCTCCGGCCTCGGAAACGCCGCCACGCACCTGCCGGACTCCGGCCCCGCCGCGGAAGGCGAAGCAGGCTTCAGCGGCGGTACGTTCCGCAGCGGTTCCGGCGCAGGCTGAGCCACCGCATGCTCTGCCGTGTCTGCCGCGTCCACGTGCGGCGCGACTTCCCGTACTGCTTGCACTGCGGTACCCCGCGCCGGGGTGCCGCACCGACCTCGTTCGCCGCACCCCGGTTGCGCGGCCTCGACGAACCCACGCTGCTCGTCTCGCTGACCGGCCCGGTCACCACGCTGGGCCGGGGCGAGGACAACGACGTGGTCCTGTCCGACACCAGCGTCTCGCGCCGCCACGCCCGCATCGTCCGCACCGCTGAGGGCTTCCGGATCGAGGACCTGGACTCCTTCAACGGCACCGCCGTCGGCGGCGTCGACCTGCACGGCGGCGCGGCCGGCCTCGCCGACGGCACCGAGCTGTCCGTCGGCGACGTACGCCTGGTGTTCGAGCAGCCCCGCGACACCCGGATCGGCTCGCGCACGATGGTCGTCGGCACCGAGTTGACGCAACTGCCCAACGCCGGACAGGCCGGGCAGGAGGAGGCTCCCGAGGCGAACGGCCCGCTCACCGCGCGCCCCCGCCGCCGTTCCGGATGGGCCCTCAAGCAGATTCCCACCGAACGCGGCGCACCCCGCTGGGTGCTCAGCAGCACCCGAACCGGCCGCTATCTGGAACTGGACGAGCGCCAGGTCTTCCTGTGGCATGCCGTGGACGGCGAGAACTCCGTACGGGACCTGCTGTTCGCCTACGCCGACCGCTACGGCGAACTCGCCCTGCCCCGCATCGAGTCCGCGCTGGCCGCGTTCGCGGACGCCGGGCTGCTGCGCGGCCTGCCCGGGCGGCCGGCGGAGGAGCGGCCGACGGGCTGGCGGCGGGCGGCGGGTGCCGTGTACGGGGCGCTGATGAAGCTGGAGGTGTCCGTCCCCGGCCTCGACCGGCTGGTGACCCGGCTCTACCAGGCTTCCGGCTGGCGTCTGTTCAGCCGGACCGGGGTGCTGCTCGCCTGGCTGTCGGTGGCGGGCGGTCTCGTCGCGTTCTTCGCCGCACAGGGGCGGCACCATCTGCTGGACTTCGGCGGGGCGGGCGTGTGGGGCCCGGTCCTGCTGGCCGCCGGATATGTGAGCGCGCTGTTCGTCCACGAGCTCACCCATGCGCTGGCCGTGAAGTCGTACGGCCGCAAGGTCAGGCGCGGCGGGTTCCTGCTGATGATGGGCATGCCGTTCGCGTTCGTGGACACCAGCGACATGTGGTTCGGCTCCCGCTGGTCACGGGTCGTGGTGGCCCTCTCCGGGCCGCTGTCCACGGCGGCGCTGGCCGGCTGGTGCGCCACGGGCGCGGCCCTGCTGCCCGCCGGACCCGCCTCGGCCGTCCTCTACCACCTGGCCTTCGGCCTCTACCTGAACACGCTCTACAACTTCAACCCGCTGATGCCGCTGGACGGTTACCAGGCGCTGACCGACGCCCTGCGCGTGCCGCGGCTGCGCGAGGAGGCGAGCGCCTACTTCCGCACGGGCCTGTGGCGGGACCTGCGCGCGGGCAACCGGCCCGGCCCCCGTCAGGCCGGCCTGGCCGCCTACGGCCTCGCGGTCGTCGTGGGCACCTACGGCTTCCTCGGCCTCGCCCTGCTGGCCTGGCGCTCCCGCATCGGCGACCTGCTGGACGGCCGGCTGGCCGAGCCGTGGCCCACGCTGATCGAGGCGGCCGTGGTCGCCCTGGTCGCCTTCCCGGTGTGGTCCGCGCCCGCGCGCTGGCTGCTGCGCCGGGTACGGCGCCGACGGGACGCGAAGGACGTACGGCAGCAGGGCGCCGGGCTCCCCGCGCCTGTGGAGGGGACCGCATGATCCAGGACACGCCCGCCGAGGGCGGCTGGGCCGTACCCGGCTACGCGGCCGTCCGGACGCTGGGAGAGGGAGCCGGCGGCCGGGTCGTCCTCGCCCGGCACACCGCGACCGGCGTCCCCGTCGCCGTCAAGTACCTGAGTGAACGCCTCCGCGCGGACCGGGAGTTCCTGGCCCGCTTCCGCGCCGAGGCCCGGCTGCTCGGCGAGCTCCGGCACCCGTGCGTGGTGCGGCTCTACGAGTACGTCGAGGCACGCGCCGGCGCCGCGATCGTGATGGAGGCCGTGGACGGCGTCAGCCTGCGCCACCTGCTGCGCCGGCACGGGGCTACCGGCCCCGAGGCCGCGCTCGTCCTGCTCAAGGGCTCCCTGCTGGGGCTGGGAGCGGCCCACACGGCCGGGGTGGTGCACCGCGACTACAAACCGGAGAACGTCCTGGTCCGCGCCGACGGCACCAGCGCGCTCGCCGACTTCGGCATCGCGGTGCGCAGCGGGCGGGAGACCGACGTCGCGGGCACGCCCGCCTATATGGCCCCCGAGCAGTGGAACGGCGAGCCCGCCGGCCCGGCGGCCGACATCTACGCGGCCTCCGTGGTGTTCTTCGAGTGCCTGACCGGCCGGCGGCCGTTCCCCGGCGACGACATGACCGCGCTGCGCCTGCAGCACCTGCGCGCACCGGCCCCGCTGGACGACGTACCCGCGCCGGTGCGCGGACTGCTGCGCGCGGGCCTGGCGAAGGACTCGGCGGACCGGCCCGGCGTCGAGACGTTCCTCGCCGACCTGGAACGGTCCGCCACCGAGGGCTACGGCGCCGGCTGGGAGGAGCGCGGCCGCCGCCGACTGGCCGAACTCGCCGCGCTGCTCGCCCTGTTGTTCCCGTTCACCGCGACCGCGACCCTGGAAGGGCCGGCCACCGCGCTCACCCTGCTGGGCCGGCTGAAGCGCGGGGGATGGAAGGTGGCGACCGGTGGGGTGGCCGCGCTGGTGGTCGTCGCGGGCGGAGCGACGTACGCGACGGGCCGCCCGCACGAGACGTCGACGACGGTGGCGAGTTCGACCCCCGCACCGGTCAACTCGCCGACGGTACCGGTCACTTCACCCTCCCCGTCCAGTTCGGTGAGCAGTGCCCCGCCCACGGCCGACACCTCGCCCACCACCACTCGCTCGGAAAGCCCGTCGTCCTCGCCCACGCCGTCCACGGAGACGACCGCACCGGCCGGGACGCCGACGGCCGAGTCCCCCGGCCCGGCCACCCCCGGCACCGTCACCCTCACCATCGGCTCCTGGCAGCGTGGACAGAAACCCGGCACGCTCATCGCGGCGGTGACCGTCGAGACGACGGGCACCGGTCCGCTGACCGTCACCGCGAACTACTACGTCGACACACCCGCCGACCCGTACGGCTCCCAGGCCCAGTCCCTGTCCGGGAGCACGCGGTACGACCTGACCTTCGAGGCCGATTTCTCCAACCACCCGTGCCGAGGGACCTGGAAGGTCTCGCTCAGCAGCGACCCGGCGGCAGCGAACGGTCCCCAGACGGCCTCCCTGGACGCACCGCCGTGCTGACCACGCTCCCGAGGAATCCGAGAGCCACTCCCCGCCGCGACGAGAACGGATCGACATGACGACAGCCACCACAGTGGCCGGCCGGCCCCTGTCCGGCTGGTCACGGCACACGCGCCACGGCACCTGGTACGCCCTGCTCCCCGCCCGGTCAGGCGAGCGGACCCTCGGCGCGCTGCGCATCGACCGCGCCCTGCTGGCGCCCGACGGCACGCGCGAGCGCCTGGCAGCCGTGGTGCTCGCCACGGCGAAGCTCCGGCTGCCCGGACTGCTCGGCACGGTCGACCTCGTGGCCGAGGCAGGTGAGGTGTGGCTGCTCACGGCCCGGCCGCCGGCCCCCACCCTGGCCGACGTCCTGTCGTCGGCAGGCGGCCCCCGCCCGGACGCGGGCAGCGCGGCCAGCGTTCTCAACGAGACCGCGCAGACCATCCTCGCCCTGCGCACGGCAGGCCTGCCCCACGGCCCACTCGGCCCCGACACCGTCGTCATCGCCCCGGACGGTGTCGCCCTGCTGGCCGAGGCGGAACCGGGCGCGGTGCTGGGCGACGCGGCCGCCGTACCGGTGTCGGGCGACGAGGCCGTCGTACCGATGTCGGGCGACGCGCCGTACGCCGACCGCCGGGCAGCAGTCGCCACCGCTGCCTGGGCCGCCCTGGCCCGCTCCCTCGGAGACGCCTGGGCGCAGCCCGAAACCCCCGCGGCGGACCTGTTCGCTCGCTGCTCCGCCATCGCCGAGTCGCAGGGGCTGGCGGCGGCCCGGGCCGAGCTGGTCGCAGGACGCGCAGCGCTCCCGGCGGACTTCCTGCGCCGCACGGCGCTCCGCGCGGCGGCGGCCGCGTCGACCCCGGACTTCGCGCCGCCGAAGGCACCGGCACCGTCCGTCACAGTGACTCCTGGTCGCCCGGCTCAGCGGACGGACCCTCACCCGGCGCCGAACGCAACCGACTCCGACCCACGCCCCACCGTCCCCGAAAATCCTGCTGCCGCACCCGACCGTTCTTCCCGCCCCTCAGCCGCCGTCGCCCAACCCGCCACGGCGGACCACGCCCACACCGCCGCAGTCCCGGACCCGCGAGCCTCCCTGGCCGCCCCCGGACCGCACCCTTCAGCCGTCGCCGACCCGCCCACCACGGTCGGCCGCGCTCACCGTCCCCATGCCGCGGACCCCCAGGTGACCGTCCTCGGCAAGCGCAACCGTGTCGCCATGCCTCCGGTGGACGCAGGGGAGGGCTCCGACGGGATCCTGCTCCGGTTCGGGCCTGGGGTCCCGGTGGAGGAACAGGACGTCCTGCGTGCCCGATGGCGGACCGAGGCAGCGGTTCCCGCCTCCCCGCGCTCGCGCCGCAAACGCCGGGGCTGGATCGTCACCACCGCCGTCGTCGCGATCGCAGCCGTCCTGCTCTGGTTGCTGCTTCGCCCGGCCCCCGCTCCCGCGATCGTCGCTGTCCGGGTCCAGGCCCCCGCCGGGCCGTTGCACTGCGGTCAGACGGCCGACCTCGTCGGTGTCGTCACCACTGACGGGCACGGGGGCCCCGTCAGTTACCGGTGGCTGCGCGCGGACGGTCAGGATTCTGGCGAGCTCGTCCGCACCGCCCACAGTGGTGAGCGCAGGGTCAGGGTGCACCTGCGCTGGACGGTCCGCGGTTCCGGTCGCTTCCGGGGGACCGCCCGCCTGAGGATCGCGCACCAGTCGGCCCCGATGGAGGCGAAGGCGAGCTTCACCTACGTCTGTCCTTGAGGCGCCTCTCCTCGGGCATGTTGCCGGCGTGAGCCACGTCGCATCGGAGCGGGCGAGGCTTGCTATGCAACGAGTTGCATAGAAGGATCGACGGCATGGCGCTCGAACACGCGATCTTGGTGTCGCTTCTGGAGAAGCCAGGTTCCGGCTACGAGCTGGCCCGGCGCTTCGAGCGGTCCATCGGCTACTTCTGGACCGCGACCCACCAACAGATCTACCGCGTGCTCAAGCGCATGGAGAACGACGGTTGGGTCGACGTGCGGGACGTCGCGCAGCAGGGCCGGCCGGACAAGAAGGAATACTCCGTCGCCGACCTCGGCCGGGCTGCGCTGTCCTCCTGGTTGCAGGATCCGATCGAGCCGGAGAGCGTCCGCCACGACCTGGCCGTGAAGATCCGCGGCGCCGCCTTCGACGACCCGGCCGCCCTGATCCGCGAGGTGGAGCGGCACCGCCAGGCGCACCGGGACCGGCTGGCGCGCTATCTCGCAGGAGAGGCGCGCGACTTCACGCCCGAAGCAAGCACGCCCGAAGCAAGCACGGCCGGTACTGCTGCGCCGCTCGACGCGGAGCGAGAGCTCCAGCATGTCGTCCTGCGCGGAGGCATCGCGTACGAGCGGATGATGATCGACTGGCTGGACGACGTGCTCGCCACGCTGGCCCGGTTCGGTCCCGGCCGCTGATCGCCGCCGTTCCCCCGCCGCTCCTCCCGATCCCCCGTCCGGCCCGTCCGGCCCGTCCGGCCCTTCCCGCCGTCTGATCTTCCGTTTCCCACCCGTCCACCAGCCGAAAGGCGTCATCCCATGGCCGACCAGTTGCTGTTCAACCCGCGCACCTACGACCCCGCGCACTTCGACCCCGAGACGCGCCGCTTGCTGCGTGCCACCGTCGACTGGTTCGAGGAGCGCGGGAAGAGGCGGCTGATCGAGGACTACCGGACCCGCGCCTGGCTCGGCGACTTCCTCGCCTTCGCAGCGAAAGAGAACCTTTTCGCCACCTTCCTGACGCCGTCGTCCGCCGCGGGGGAGGGGGAACCGGACAAGCGGTGGGACACCGGCCGGATCGCCGCGCTCAACGAGATCCTGGGCTTTTACGGCCTCGACTACTGGTACGCCTGGCAGGTCACGATCCTCGGCCTCGGCCCGGTCTGGCAGAGCGACAACGCCGCCGCCCGCGCCCGCGCCGCCGAACTCCTCGCCCAGGGTGAGGTGTTCGCGTTCGGCTTGTCCGAGAAGGCCCACGGCGCCGACATCTACTCCACCGACATGCTGCTCGAGCCCGACGGCAACGGCGGCTTCCGTGCCACCGGCTCCAAGTACTACATCGGCAACGGCAACGCCGCAGGACTCGTCTCGGTCTTCGGCCGCCGTACCGACGTCGAGGGCCCCGACGGCTACGTCTTCTTCGCCGCCGACAGCCGTCACCCGGCCTATCACCTGGTCAAGAACGTCGTCGACTCCTCGAAGTTCGTCAGCGAGTTCCGGCTGGAGGACTACCCCGTAGCGGGCGAGGACGTCCTGCACACCGGCCGCGCCGCCTTCGACGCCGCGCTCAACACCGTCAACGTCGGCAAGTTCAACCTGTGCACCGCCTCGATCGGCATCTGCGAGCACGCGATGTACGAGGCCGTCACCCACGCCCACAACCGCATCCTCTACGGCCGCCCCGTCACCGCCTTCCCGCATGTGCGGCGTGAGCTGACCGACGCGTACGTCAGGCTCGTCGGCATGAAGCTGTTCAGCGACCGCGCCGTCGACTACTTCCGCTCCGCCGGCCCGGACGACCGCCGCTACCTCCTCTTCAACCCGATGACGAAGATGAAGGTGACCACCGAGGGCGAGAAGGTCATCGACCTGATGTGGGACGTCATCGCGGCCAAGGGCTTCGAGAAGGACAACTACTTCGCCCAGGCTGCCGTGGAGATCCGCGGCCTTCCGAAGCTGGAGGGCACGGTCCACGTCAACCTGGCGCTGATCCTGAAGTTCCTGCGCAGCCACCTCCTCGACCCGGTCGACTACCCCGCCGTACCCACCCGCCTCGACGCGGCCGACGACGACTTCCTGTTCCGGCAGGGCCCGGCCCGCGGCCTCGGCTCGGTGCGCTTCCACGACTGGCGGCCCGCCTTCGACACGTACGCGCATCTGCCGAATGTGTCCCGTTTCCGCGAACAGGCCGACGCACTGTGCGAGTTCGTCGCCACGGCCGCGCCCGACGCGGAGCAGAGCCGGGACCTCGACCTCCTCCTCGCGGTCGGTCAACTCTTCGCCCTCGTCGTGCACGGACAGCTCGTCCTGGAGCAGGCCGCCCTGACCGGCCTCGACGAGGACGTGCTCGACGAACTCTTCGCCGTCCTCGTACGGGACTTCTCCGCGCACGCCGTCGAACTGCACGGCAAGGACTCGGCGACCGAACAGCAGCAGGAGTGGGCGCTCGGTTCGATCCGGCGGCCGGTCGTCGACGAGGCACGCACGGAGCGGGTCTGGCAGCGGGTCGAGGCGCTGTCCGGCGCGTACGAGATGGCCCCGTAGGCGCGCCCTGCGCATCAGCAACGGGTGGCCGGGCCGCGCGGGCCCGGCCACCGTCGGGAAGTGTTCAGCCCCGCCGCAGGTCACATGCCAGGCTGAAGCCGGCGCAGCCGCACATACGTCACCGTCGTCTCGATGCCGCTGTCCACCAGCCGCCCCTGCGCGTCGAAAGCGCCCGCGCCGTCCGTCATGCCGAAGTCGTTGTCGTTGATCAGGGCGAGCGTGTCGTGATCCACGCGCGCGATGCCCTCGATCTTCCCGGGCACCCCGGCGACCGTACCGAGGTCGACGACCAGCCGCTTGTCGAGCACCGGGACGCCGGAGGCCGCCGGGTCGTCGAGCTGCTCCAGGGACGGAGACGTCGTGTCGTCGTCGTAGGGACCACCCAGGATGTTCGCGCCTCGCTCCAGCTTCACCAGCTGCAGCCGCGCGGCCTTGTCGGTGCGCTCCTCCACCAGCAGCCGATTGCCGCCCACGGCGACCACCGACGAGATCTTCAGCTCGGAGGTGTCGTCCTCGCTCGGGTCCACCACGTTCACCGGATCGAAGCGGTACGCGTACTCGGCGGTGACGGCCTTCTTCTTCGGCGAGAAACGCAGCAGACGCGTGGTGCGCGACGCTGCACCCGCATCCGTGTCGGGCAGGGACAGCGGGCTCTGCACGGTCATCACCAGGTCGCCGCCGGGCAGTTGGGCCAACCCCTCGAAACCGCGGTTGAGTTTCCGGTGCAGCAGGATCGCGGGCAGCGCCTCCACCACCGGGTACTCGGTGCCGGTGAGGTTCAGCCCCTTCGGCACGTAGCGCGTGAGCACCCTCCCGCGCGCGGAGACATGGACAAGGCTCGGGCCGTATTCGTCGACGAGCCAGAAACTCCCGTCCTCGGCCCGCACGATGCCCTCCGTGTCCAGCCCGCTCGGGTTGTACGACAGCGCAGACCTGGCGTCGTAGGAGTACGGCACCTCGTCGCGCCCCGCCTGGTTCGGCAGCCCCGTGACGGCCTTCCCGGAAGCGGTGGTGATCGGAATCGCGTCCAGCACCTTCACGGTGTCGCCGACCACCCGGATCTTCACGATCGCCGGATCGAAGCCCGGCACCGGGAAGGTGCGGCGCTTCGTACCGGCCACCTTGATCTGGCCGTTGGGCCCGCGGTCGGTGACCGTCCAGAACTCACCCTTGCGGCCCGCCGGGTAGATGTCGCTGCCGATCCCGCCGAGGTCGATGCCCCGGTCTTCGTCCACCGTCCCGGGCAACAGGCTGTTGCTGAAGCCGCCCAGCGGAATGTCCCCGAGCGTCGCCGTACGGACGACATGCGCATCCTCGTCCGACGCACTCGCGTCCGGACCGGCCGCCACCAGGGCCGCGATCACGACCAGCGGAACGCTCACTGCGACGGAGCGCCGGACGCGGAGCCGGCCGGTGGCGTGCGGGAACATCGGGCCTCCTGTGTGACAAGTTCGTTGACAGCGGCAAGATTTGGGCACTGCAGCGAACGCGTCGCGACCGCCGGGTGAACACGGGGCGTCGGGTTGCGGCGCAGTGGACGCGACCCGGTTGATGCCTGCCTGAGAGGTGGCGGCTCTGCTCGGCACGCAGCCTGACCGGCCCTGAGTACCGCAGGACTCAGAGCACGACCGTTCGCGCGATCGTCGCTTGGCCGCCGACCCGGATTCGGTGCTCCACGCCGTCGTGGTGAACGGTTGCTGTGATGGTCGACGGGCAGCCGAGGTGGTCGCCCATGTCGACGATGAGGCGGTCCGTACCGGATCCGGCCGCGTGCGCGGCCAGGCAGGCCGTGCTGTTGGCGTTGGCGATGTCCTCGGGGACTCCGATCGACGGCGCGAACATCCGGGCTGCCGCCCGGCCGTGCCGGTCCGGGAGCGAGTAGGCGTAGCAGCCCAGCAGACCGTGGCGGTCGCAGGCTGCGCGCAGCAGGGCGAAGTCCGGGGTGAGCTCGGCCAGCACGGCGCGGGACCGGAGGGGCAGCAGAAGCCTCGGCCGCCCGTTCGACGCCACGCAGGCGTCCCCGGCGACTGCGTCCTCGGGCAGACCGAGGCCGTGTGCGATCGCCTCCAGTTCGGGCCCTTGGGCGTCGCTCAGGCTGACCGGGCCTGGATCGAACGATGCTGTCAGGCTGTCACCGTTTCGGGTGGCCCGGCCGTCGAAGCTGCGGTGGGCCGTCCGCAGGACGGCGCGGTAGTCGTCGCTGCCTTCACGTTCGGCGAGCAGCGCGAGGGCGGCGACGGTGCCGTGGCCGCAGGCGGGCAGTTCGCCTGCGGCGGTGAAGAACCGGAGGGTGTACGGCGGATGGGCGCGCTCGGTTCCGGTCGGGCGGAGGAAGACGGCGTGCGACGTTCCCAACTCCGTGGTAACACGGCATCGTTCCTCGTCGGTCAGCGGCGCGTCGTCCAGAACGGCGGTCGGGCTGCCACCCCTGCGCTGTCGCTGACACGCGTCGACGATCGCTACCTCGGGCATGGCACCGGGCCGGTGGTCAGCAGCATCGTCAGGTCGAGTGCGGGTGCGCTGTGTGTCAACGCTCCGACCGAGATCAGGTCGACGCCCGTTTCGGCGATGGCGCGGACACTGTCCAGGCGGACGGTACCCGAGGCCTCCAGCAGGATCCGGGGAGCGTCGGCCCGTCCGGCCCGGATCTTCACCACCTGCTCGATGTCGGCCAACGGCATGTTGTCGAGCATGATCCAGCGGGCCCCGGCATCGAGCGCCTCAGCAGCTTCTGCCACGGTCTGCACTTCGACATCGACCTCCACCGTCTGCCCGGTACGCGCCATCCCGCGGCGGACTGCCTCGATCGCTGCGGTGACCCCGCCCGCCGCGGCGATGTGGTTCTCCTTGAGCAGGACCATCGCCGCGAGGTCGAGCCGGTGGTTGTGGCCACCGCCGACGGTCACCGCGTACTTGTCGAGGGCACGCAGGCCCGGTGCCGTCTTGCGGGTGTCCAGAATGCGGGTCCTGGTCGCGGCCACGGCCTGGACGTAGCGGTCGGTCAGTGTCGCGATGCCGCACAGGCGCTGCAGGAAGTTCAGCGCCGTGCGCTCGCCGGTGATCAGGCTGCGCGCCGGACCGGACAGGCGCAACAGGACGTCGCCGTCGGTCAGCCGGGCGCCGTCGGCGACGCTCGCCTCGATCTCGACCTCGGGATCGACCTGCGCGAAGACCTCGGCGACCACGGGGAGGCCGGCGGCAATGCCGCTCTGCCGGGTGCGGACTTCGGCCGTGGCCGCCAGGTCTTCGGGAACACTCCACGCGGTGGTGATGTCGTTCCCCGAGGCGTCCTCGGCCAGGGCGGCGGCGACGGCGGCCCGTCCCGCAGCCGAGGGAAACTGTGTCGTGGTCATCTGGTCTCCGTCTCCGGGTGGGCGTTGAGCCTGGCGGTCACCACCACTGACGCAGCTGCAGCGCAGGTAGTGCTCCCAGGCGGTGATCGTGGGATTCGGAAGCGGACGGTGCGGGGCGACGCGGGTGGGTGGTTGCCACGACGGACCCCTTCGTTTCGTTTTCCGAAGCGATCGCCGATGGTAGCGTTTCGGAATCCGAAGCATCAACCTTGGAGGCTGGACTCCACGCCATGCCAACCCCAAAACCCGGCAAGCCAGTTCGTGGTTCGACCACCGGTCGCCCCCTCATGGCCGCACTCGACCTGTTCGGACGGCGGTGGAGCCTGCGCATCCTTTGGGAGCTGCGCGAGGGCCCCCTTGGGTTCCGCCCCCTGCAGAAGCAGTGCGACGACATGTCCTCCAGCGTGATGCGGCAGCGCCTGACCGAACTGCTGGATGCCCACGTGGTCCACCAACTGCCCGACAGTCGGTACGAGCTCACTCCGCTGGGGCGGGATGCCTGCCTCGCACTCAACCCCCTTGCCCAGTGGTCGGAGCGCTGGGCGGCGATGCTCGACCCGCAACCGGCGCACCGCGACAGCGAGCGGCCCGCCGACGGCACCTCGCATCCCGACGCCGTGGGCGACGGGACGCCCGAGAGGGGTTCTGCCGGCTGACGCCCGCGCGGCCTGGGTTGACGGCGCGCTCGGAACCTCCGCAGGCCCTAGGTCCTTGCCAAGCTGGGTGAGGTGATAGGCGTCGCCGTGCAGAGTGGGCACGCGGGCGCCGGTCAGCTCGCCCAGCCGGGTGCTGAGCATGCTCGATGGCATGCGTTCACAACGGCGCTGCAACTCCCGGAAGCCTGCCGGGGCTTGGTTCAGTTCCCACAGGATGCGCAGCGTCCAGCGCCGCCCGAGCAGATCGAGTGCAGCCATGGCCGGGCGCCCTGAATCGGGCCCTCGTACCGGTGAAGCCGGCCGAGGCGTTCTGGCTTCCATGCCTACTCCTTGCGCTTCGGGTTTCGAAGCGCCATAGTGATTCGAAAACCGAAGCAGGAGGTGCCCATGCCGCGCATCGAACCGCTCACCCCGCCATATCCCGCGCCCATCGACCAGGCACTGCGCCGATGGATGCCTCCCGGCGTGACACACGAGCCGCTCACACTGTTCCGGGTACTGCACCGCAACCCGGAACTGGCCTCACGCATGTTCGCCCTGGGGGCCGGCCTGCTGGGCCACGGACTTCTTCCCGCCATCGACCGCGAGATCATCATCGCCCGAGTAACCGCACGCACCGGCTGCGCCTACGAATGGGGGGCACACGCCGCGACCCTCGCACAGCAGGCCGGACTGAGCCAGGAACAGCTCCAGGCCACCACCGACATCGACGTCGCAGCCAACACCGCGTGGCTGCCTCGTCATGCGGCACTGCTCAACGCCGTCGACGAACTGCACGACACAGCACAACTCTCACAACCCGCCTGGGATTCGCTGGGCGTCCACTACGAAGACGCCCAACTCCTGGAGTTCCTCGTGCTGGCCGGCTGGTACCGAACCATCAGCTACCTGGCCAACGGGCTCCTCCTGGAGGAAGAGCCCTGGGGTGCCCCGTTCCCGGCGCAGTGAGCCCTTTCCAACTTCACGCTGAGCCGGCCAGATGTAGAGCGAGGACGGCTTGGGCGGGACATCGTTCACGACTTCATCCAGACAGGGATGCCTGGTGAATTGAGCGATTGGTACGAGTTGCAGGCAGGGCTCCATCGCCAACTGAGACATCGTCTTGTCTCAACAGCACACCACAATCAGCCAGTTCCTTGCGAACCGCCCTCTGAATGCCCGGTGATCCGTCGCCGGGGCCGATCAATCTGAGTGTCGACTCGAAGCCTGGCACGCTTGTCCGAACACAGGAGGTTTCCATGGCCAAGGGTTACTGGGTCAGCGTCTACCGCACCATTTCCGACCCCGAGAAACTGGCCGCCTACAACAAGCTGGCTGGTCCGGCCGTCCAGGCCGGGGGCGGGCGGAGGCTCGCCGTCGGCGGTCGAGTCGTCGCCCACGATGACGGAATCGCCGAGCGCACCGTCCTGATCGAGTTCGACACCTTTGAACAGGCGGTCGCGGCACGTGAGAGCGCGGCATACCAGGAGGCGCTGGTCACCCTTTCCGACGCCGTCGAGCGCGACTTCCGCATCGTCGAAGGCGTCGACTGACCGGCGCACTGACGTTCAGGCCGGCCTGGCGGCCCCGCTGGCCTCGTCGGCAGAACTCACGCTCGCCCGAAGCGAACCGCGAACCGGTACTCATGCGACAGATCGGTCCAGCGGGCAAACGGATCTGATGACCAGCGGCACGTCCAGCATCCATCTGCTGTGTGACCCGTCTGGGCTGCTGTCATGAAAGGCCCGTGACCAGCAGGAATGCCGGTCGCGGGCCTTTTCGCGATCTCCAGTATGCACGCGAGTGTGCACGAGTGCCCGAGAAAACCTGACTCACACTCCTGTCCAACGTTGCCTCTCGTTGGACGACGCACGCCGGAAGGCAGGACATCAGGCTGAGCAGGGAGGCCAGGGCTGCACCAGTGCGCACGTTGACGGCGCGTTGGGGCACTTGTGCGCCCGCGGCGACCACGCGGGCGCCGCGCCGTCATGCGGGCTGGGTGGTGATGGTGCACAGGCGCTTGGTGGCCCGGGTCAGGGCCACGTACAGGTCCCTCTCCCCGCCGGGGCGGGCCGTGATGATCTCCTCGGGGTTCAGGACGACGACCCCGTCGAACTCGAGGCCACGTGTTTCGGACGCGGGCACGATGCGTGCGCGGTCGGCGATGCCGTGAGCCGTCAACTGGCTCACCCGGGTGTCCGCGCAGATCACTCCCAGGAGTTCGTCCGGCTGCGCGGTGCTCTGGGCGCGCAGTTCCTCCACGAGGGCGGTGACCAACCCGTCCCCATGTGCGGTCACGGTGCGCGGGCTCTCACCGCTGCGCAGTGACCGTGTGGGCCGCTGGTCCGGAGCGATCCGCGCGAGCATGTCCCGGACGTTCTCCAGGATTTCCTGCGTGGTGCGGTAACTGACCGTCAGGTCGTGCAGTCTGAACCGTGTCCCGACATGCGGGCTCAGGGCTTCCTTCCAGTCGCGTGCCGTCGTGGCCGGGCCCGACTGGGCGAAGTCACCCACCAGCGTCATCGCCCTCGCCGGGCAGCGGCGGACGATCATCCGCCACTGCATGGCGGTCAGTTCCTGCGCCTCGTCGACGACGACGTGCCCGTACGTCCGCTCGGGCGGGCCGTCGACCAGGCTCGCCGCCTCGTCCAGCAACGGCACGTCCGCATCGGTCCACGGGGCGTCCGGGGCACGCAGGAGCAGGGACCGCTCCTGCGGGGTCAAGGTCGGCAGGCGCTCGGCCAGGGCGTCGGCATCCGTCAGCAGTGCCTTCACGAGGTCGCCGGGTACCAGCCTCGGCCACAGCGCATCGACCGCCCGGTCGACACCGGCGTCGTCGAGGAGATCGGCCCCGATGGCTTCCAGGTCCAGCTCGTGGACCGGACCCGGGTCGGCGGCGCCCTCGGCACGGCGCTGGGCGACCCCCGTGAACCGGTCGAGGTTCAGGCCCGTCATCTGCTCGGCATCGGCGTCGATCTGCTCCAGGAGATCGCCCATGTCCCGTTGCATCGCGTCGGTGACGGCGTCGACCAGGAGTTCCTTGAACGTCTGGCGCGCGGGGTTGTGGCCGGATGCGGCCGCCAGGGCGGCGGCGCGTGCAGTGGCGACCTCCTTCTCGGACAGGCGGACCAGTTCCTGCCCGACCCGGACGGTGAAGTCACCGGCGGGGGCCTGGTGGTCTCGCAGCAGGCCGGCCAGGGCGTCGGCGAGGTCCAATCCGCCCTTGAGGCGCGCCGTGTCGAACGGGTCCACCGCGTCCGGGGACACTCCGGCCAGTTCCTGACAGGTCGCCAGATCGACGTCGTTCTCCCCGAGCGAGGGAAGGACCTGGGAGATGTAGTCGAGGAAACGGGCGTTTGGGCCCACCACGAGGACGCCTTCCTCCGCGGCGCGCGGGAACGCGTACAGGACGTAGGCCGCCCGGTGCAGGGCGACCACCGTCTTGCCGGTGCCGGGCCCGCCCTGCACCACGGTCACTCCGCGGTGGGCGGAGCGGACGATCTCGTCCTGCTCGGCCTGCAGCGTCGCGACGGCCGCGTGCATCCTGCCCGTACGCCGTGCCGACAGGGCCTCGGTCAACGGGCCGTCCCCCACGACGTCCTCGTCGGTCGGAGCGGACCCGTCCAGCAGTTCGTCGCTCACTGAGACGACCGTGCGCTCCTCGAGGCGCAGGTGCCGGCGCCGCCGCAGATCCATCGGGTGGACCGGTGTCGCCTCGTAGAAGGGCCGCGCGGCGTTCGCGCGCCAGTCCACGAGCAGCGGCAGTTCGTCCTCCTCCGTGTGCAGTCCGATCCGCCCGATGCGCAGGGCCGTCCCGTCCGTCCAGTCGATGCGCCCGAAGACCAGCCCGTTTTTGGCGCCTTCCAGCCGGCCGATCTCCTTGGTCAGACGGTCGGCGGCGATCTCTCTCTCGTACGCTGCCCCGGCGCCGTCCGCCGGGGCCTTCAGTACACTCGCCCGGTTCGCTCGCGCCTCGGAAAGCCGCTCGGTGAGCAGCTCATACAATGAGGACACGTAACCTTGCTCCGATTCAACCGCACGCACGGCAGAATCATTTATCTTTGACAACAAGGGACTCCTTCGATTCGAGCCGCACCATACGGACAAAGTTCCCTGAAGGTAAGTCTTGAATTACTTGTCGCGGCTATGTCCTTACGGCTGACCGCACTTCGTGTCATGCATTCCGTCGTTTTCCTTGAATGCCGGTGTTGCTTTCCCGTGCATGGGAAAGGCAGTGAATCCACGGGAAAGGTTCGTGGTCGCGTCGCAGGCCGGGACGGGGCTGGCCTGCATTCCCAATGCGGACACCGGCGGCCGCCGTGATCCGGTTGTGCGACGCGGCACATGCTGACTTGACAGGGAGGATCAGAGTGATCGTCTTGCCGAGTTCCATGTCGTCGGCCAGACAGCAGCCCAGGCCCAGGGGCGTCATCCGGGCCAGCCAACTCAGGCCCTGGCGCTGGTAGTCCCGCAAGGTGGCCGCGAGAGCCCTGGGCTGCGCGACCGGCTCCTGCGACTCCGGGGCCGCGAGCCGCTCCCGCAGGGCCGCCAGCCACCCCGTGGGATGTACGTCGACCCGGCGACCGTCGACCTCCGTCGAGCCCGTCAGTGCGGCTCCGATCGCGTCGATGGGTGTGATCTTGCGGTCCTGCTGGGCGCGGCGCGCCTCCCGGGGGTCGACGAGGAGTTGCAGGGCGAGCACCGCAGCCGAGCCCCAGAAGGCGACCCGGCCGGTGCGGGCCGGGTCACCGGGCACGAAAACGGACCAGGAGTTGGCCAGTTCGGAGATCTCTGACGGTGTTGCCGTGGGGATCCTCTGCACTGCGAAGCCGCATTCCTCAAATTTGACTACTGGGGTCGGGGTCGCCGAGGGTACAGCATTCGGCGGGCAACCGGGATACGGCCGAGTCGCCACCCGGCCGTCTCGCTTCGGAGGTGTCGTAAGCCCCCCGGCGCACCACCGGCTGCCCCCCGCCCGTACACGGGTGGTGGCGTCATGGTCGCAACAGGTCATCGTTTCGTACGTTTCCTCAGGTCAGCCTGTTGCCCCAGAGAGCCGGAGACCGGACATGCCCGAGCCCACCACAGCGGTCGCCGAACCCCTTTGGGGAACGCGCGACGCACCGCCCGCCGGAAGCGAGTTCGCGCCCCTCCTGCGCACGGTCCGCGGCCAGGGACTGCTGGAACGGCGCCGCACCTGGTACGCGCTCGGCATCGCCGGCAACGCACTCGCCCTGGCGGGCATCGTCACCGGCATCGTCCTGACCGGCGATTCCTGGTGGTCCCTGCTCCTGGCGCCGCTGCTCGCCGTGTTCGGTGCCCGCACGGCCTTCATCGGCCACGACGCGGGCCACTCCCAGATATCCGCCGGAAAGTCGGCGGCCCGCATCATCGGCCTGATCCACGGCAACCTGCTCCTGGGCATGAGCTACGCCTGGTGGAACGACAAGCACAACCGCCACCACGCCAACCCCAACCACATCGACAAGGACCCGGACGTCGTCGCCGACGTCCTCGTCTTCACCGGCGCGCAGGCCAAGGACCGGTCGGGATTCCGGCGCTGGCTGACCCGCAACCAGGCCTGGCTCTTCTTCCCCCTCACCCTCCTCGAAGGCGTCGCCCTGAAGATCCACGGCTTCCAGGACCTGCGCCGGCAGTCACCCCGGGAGCGCGCGGTGGAGGGCCTGCTGCTGGTGACCCACGTCGCCGCCTACGCGACGCTGCTGCTCACCTCGCTCTCCCCGGGCAAGGCCCTCGCGTTCGCCGCCTTCCACCAGGCGCTGTTCGGCCTGCACCTGGGGCTGGCCTTCGCCCCCAACCACAAGGGCATGGAGATGCCCGACCCGAACGGCGAGCGCTGGGGACATCTGCACCGGCAGGTGCTCACCTCGCGCAACATCCGCGGCGGCATCCTGACCGACTGGTTCCTCGGCGGCCTCAACTACCAGATCGAGCACCATGTCTTCCCCAGCATGCCCCGCCCCCATCTCCGGCTCGCCCAGCCCCTGGTGCGCGCACACTGCCGGGAGTTGGGTATTCCCTATGCGGAGACCGGACTCGTCGACTCCTACCGGCAGGCCCTGCGTCACCTGCATGCAGTGGGGGAGCCCCTCAGGGCGGAATGACGGACAGTGTTCTCAGGGACGAGTCGGGGTCGTACCTCAGGGACGTCTCAGGGTCGTGGTCCGGAACCGCGGGAGGCGCGGGCCCGTTTTCAGGACAGAGAGCGGCACAGGCCGCGAAGGAGGCGACGTACATGTCGAACAACGCGAAGATCGCCATAGGAGGTGTGGCGCTCGGGCTCTTCCTGTGGATCTGGCTGCCCTTCTGGGCGGTGGTCCTGATCGTCCTCGGAGTCCCGACCGCCGCATACCTCACGCTGGACCCCTCGCAGCGGCGCAGGCTGCGCCGCATCACCCGCAAGGAGCTCGGCCGCTGAAGCACTACCTCAAGGGATCGGCCCGGTCGGCCAGCGCGCAGGAGTCGACCACATCGCCGTCCGCGGGCCGTGCGACGGTATGGTCCGCGGGCGGCTGCGCGCCCGTCTCCACCCAGGAGACCAGCGCGTCGAACGCCGAGCGGTAGCAGGGCAGGATCGGCCGCAGCCGGGCCGGATAGGTGTCGTACAACCCGTCGACGTGCGTGCCGCCCTGGATCGTGTAGTAGCGGTGCAGTGCACCCCGTCCGCTCGCGGCCACCATGCGCGCGTACACGTCCGAGTCGGCGGCCTTGGGCAACAGTGCGTCCAGGTCGCCGTGCAGCGTGATCAGCGGTCGGCCGATGCGCCCCGTGAGCGCCACGCGGGCCACCGCGCGATGGACGGATGCTGGCCGCGACGCATAGTCGTACACCGCGTCGGCGGGGCACGGCGACAGGATCTGCTCCGCGGTGCTGCCGGCGGACGGGCCGGGGCAGCCGGGGTCGTACGTCGGGTCGAACTCGGCGCGGTAGATCTTCTGTGTGACGCCCCAGTACGCCTTCTCGTGGTACGGCCACAGAAACTCCGAGCCACGCGCGAAGCCCACCGCGTACAGGTCCTCGTCCCGCGCCGAGCCCAGCATCCGCGCCACCGCCGTCGGCAGCGAGGTGAGCAGGCTCGGGCCGTCCGCGGTCCACAGCGCGCCCTCCCAGTCCACGCCGCCGTCGTACAGCTCCGGGTGGTTCTCCAACTGCCAGCGGGTGAGATAACCGCTGTTGGAGATACCGGTCATGAACGTGCGGCGCGGTGCGTGCCCGTACCGCTGCGCCACCGCGCGTTTGGCCGCCCGGGTCAGCTGAGTGGTCCGCACGTTCCACTCGGCGACCGCATCACCGGGCCGCGATCCGTCACGGTAGAAGTCGGCACCGCTGTTGCCCTTGTCGGTCGCCGCGTACGCATACCCGTGGGCGATCACCTCGTCGGAGATCGCCGTGTCCGTCGCGTACTGCCTGCGCGTACCTGGGGCACCGGTGACCACCAGGCCGCCGTTCCAGTGGTCGGGCAGCCGGATCACGAACTGCGCGTCGTGCCGCAGGCCATGGGTGGTGTTGAAGTGCGAGGAGTCCGGGAAATAGCCGTCGATCTGCAACCCAGGAACCCCGGAGGGGGTGCGGGTCGCCTTGGCCGTCAGTCCGGCCTGATCGGCCATGTCGGTGTAAGGCGTACCGGCGAGCCCGGTCGTGGTCAGGTCGGGCAGACAGGCGCTCTGCTGGAAGGCGGCGCCCGGCACGTGCACCCGCTCCTGGTGGACACAGTGATCCCCGCCGACTGCCGTGGCCTGGGCGGGAGCCGGCCAGGTGATGGCCGCCGCCACCAGGGCGGCGGCAGCGAGCGGAACACCACGGGACGGACGCATGACGGACCTCCAGGGCAGGACGGCAGAGAACGACGCCCGCGGGGGAGCTGGCGCCGACGGCTGCCCCATCGTGCGGTCCGGCCTCCACGGCATCCATGGGCCGGGACCACATGGCACGCGCCCGCCGCATGGCGTCTCAGAACAGGGGCCGCGGGTGAAGTGCCGTGCGAGGGAAGGAGATCGACGCAAGCACTCCGGCGCAAGCTTCGCCGCTGTTGCCGACGCGCTATTGCCGACGATCGTGCCGTGCCGTCGCAGAGCCTGTCCCGACAGCCTCACGACCGCCCGATGCCGCGGACTCGTCCGTACGCCTGGGGGTCCTGGTTGTTGCCCTGCCCGGCACGCACGTCAACGTGCCCGTCAGCACCCTGGTGTACAGGACAGCGCCCCGCCGCGGCAGCGCGTGCGGGGCGCGGGTCCTGCGCTCACTCAGCTGGGCCGCACGGCCATCTTGTCGAGCGCCTCGAGCAGACCCGGCAGCTCCGGTCCGCGGCCGACGGGCAGCACCTCGCCGGGCTCCGCGTCGAGCAGCACGAACGCGATGTCGTCGGTACGGGCGACGAGCGACCAGCCCGGACCGTCGGCACGCAGGGTCCGCGCGTCGCCCGGGGCGAAGGACGACCGGACGCGGCCGAGAGGCGGCGGAGTGTCCACGTACGCGCGCGCCTCGGCGAGCACCCGCCGGACTCCGCCGTGCCGCGGCTGCCCGTCCGCACGCCCGTCCACCTGCTCGCCCGCCGCGGCCTGAGCGTCCTCCTGCTCGGCGTCCTCCGCAGCCTTTTCTGCGTCCTCCGAGGCCCCGTCAGGAGTCGAAAAAGCGGCGTCGTCGATCTGCTCCCGCCACACTGCCCACTGCAGCGCGATCTCGTCAGCGCCCAGCCGCCGCTGAGCCGGCCCCCACCTGCTGGTGTCCGGCGGCGCCAGCGGCGGACCGTCCGCGACCTCGGGGCCGGGATCGTGCGGCTCGGGCACGCCGGGAGCCGCCACCGCGACCGCCAGGGGCCAGCCCGGCAGCGCGGCCACGACCGAGCGCTCGTCCGGCGACAGGTCGTACTCCATCCCGCAGTCCCAGGACGCGATCGCGACGGCGACCAGAGAGACGTCGTCGACCACGACCGTCCACCGGGCGCCGTCGCCGTCCTGGCCGAGCACCAGGCCGTATCCGTCGGCGAGCGGCGCGAGGCCGAGCGCCGCGCAGGCTTCCGGATAGTCGTCGCCCAGCACGCTCGGGAACTTCGCCGGCGTCAGAAGTACCGCCGTGAGCACATAAAGCGCATCGTCCGCGGCGGCGACGGCGTCCTCGTCCGTCCCGGCCATCCCAGCCTCCCCATCGATTCATCCGATCGCGCGCACCCTAGTGCGAGCGGAAGCAGCTTGTCACGACTCACAAGCACACCCGGAGCTGCAGTTTTCCGGCTGGACGGGGCGAATCGACCGCACCTGATCCGACGCGTCAGGCCGCCGGGAGCCCCAGAAGCGCGCGGGCCACCGTCCCCGGTGACTCGTCGCGCTCCCGCGCGAGCGCAATGACCGCACGGCACGCCAGCTCGTTGACCCCGAAAGACAGCGCCTCCGGCGACACCCAGCCCGCCGCCTCCTCGATCCGGTCCTGGTCGTCCTCCGCGCACGCCGAGACGTATGCGGCCGCGGCTTCGAAAAGATTGTGTGTACGTTTGTCCCCGCGGTCGCTGATGTCCGCGCGAACGGCGTTGAGGAATCTCGCACAGGACTTGCGCACCCTGCCCAACATGCTGACCACCTTCCCCCTGCGTGGTTGCCCTGGCCGATCGTTCATCTCCTGCTATTCAACGTAGAGTTGGACCTCCGGCGACAGAAGGGGGACGTCGGGGTGAAGCGCGTCCAGCGGCTCGTACGCCGTACCCGGCATCGGGCGGATGCTCGCCGAGACGGCGGAACTCACCGGTGGTGGATCGACGCCTACAGGCGCTCCGGCCGTCGCCCCACGAGACCGTCGCCGCCGCCGTCCACTACCGCAGCCTGGGCCGGCACATGGGCATCAAGAGCTGTCCGAACGGCTACGAGCTGAACGAACTGGGCACCCGTCCGGTTCCCGGGGTGCAAGGCTGCCCCGTGCGGCGCGTGAACGGATCAGCCGTCGAGTGACCCGATCGTCTCCCGCAGCCAGGCGAGTTCGGCCCGGGACGTGGCCCGCGCGATGGTCAGCAGCCCACGGCGGAAGGGATCATCCAGTTCCTCGGCGCGCAGCGGCCGGTCACCGTCGTAGAAGAAGCTCGCCGGTTCCTCCAGGAAGGCCAGCCTGCGCCGGAGCACGGCCGCCTGTGCTGCCGGGTCGTCGAGGTGGCGCAGGAAGGCGAGGACCGTGAACCACCGGTTCTCGTCGGTGATGTCGCGCAGGTTGGGCTCGGCGAGCCGCCGCCGCAACTCACCTCTGCCCTTCTCGGTGAGCGTCAGGACGTGACGCGGGGCGGCCACGGCCCCGGGTTCCGTGGCGCGTGCCAGCAGGCCCGCATTCTCCAGGCGCTTGATCGCCGGGTACAGGGTGCTCTCGGCGACCGGCTTCACATGACCCGTCAGCGCGGTGATGCGCTTGCGCAGCTCGTAGCCGTGCAGTGGGGCGTCATACAGGAATCCGAGGATGGCCAGCTCCAGCATGCCCGCATTCTCCCTCACGAGCGCTGTACATCGCCAGTCTTGTATATCGACTTCGCTATACCTCGGTGGCGATGTATCTTCCTGGCGAGTCGAGAGTGACCGTCGTGCACCAGGGAGGACGCCATGAAGCAGGCCGAGTTCGACGGCAGGGGAAGCTGCATCCGCTGGACGGAGACGCCCGGCGAGGAACCCGCACGCGTGTACGTGCACGGACTGGGCTCGATGTCGGCCGTGTACCACGCGCACATCGCGGCCCGCCCCGAACTCGCGGGCCGACGCAGCCTGTTCGTCGATCTGCCCGGGCACGGCACCAGTGATCGCCCCCACCACTTCGGCTACACCCTCCAGGAGCACGCTGAAGCCCTGGCCGCCGCCCTGGACGCGGCGGGCCTGACGGAAGCGGAGCTGGTGGCGCACAGCATGGGCGGAGCCGTCGCCATCGTGCTCGCCCACCGGCGGCCCGACCTGGTCTCCCGGCTGGTCCTCACGGAGGCCAACCTCGACGCCTCCCCGCCGCCCACCGCAGGCAGCAGCGGCATCGCCGCCCACGAGGAGGACGCGTTCGTCGACGGCGGCCACGCGCGCGTGCTGGAGAGTGTCGGCCCTCTGTGGGCGGCGACCATGCGGCTGGCAGATCCGCGCGCCCTGCACCGCTCGGCCGTCGGCCTGCGGCGCGGCTCGGAGCCCGTCATGCGCAGCATCCTCGAACGGCTGCCGATCGAGCGCGTCTATCTGCAGGGCGAGCTGAGCGGTGAACTCGCGGGCAGGCAGGCCCTGGAGGCGGCGGGTGTGCGCGTGGTGACGGTGGCCGGCGCGGGCCACAACGTCATGTTCGACCACCCCGACGTCTTCGCGGCGGCAGTCGCCGGCCGCTGCTGAGCCGTCAGTCTTCCCGCGCGGCCAGCGCCAGGAAGCGGGCGTCCTCGTCGACGTACGAGGTCATCCGCCAGCCCGAAACGGCCAGCAGCGGACGGAGGTTGGGCTCCGCGCGCAGGTCGTCCGGAGTGATCCGGCGGCCCTGCCGTGCCGCCAGTGCCGCCCGGCCGATGGGGTGGAACAGCGCCAGTGTGCCGCCGGGGCGGACGACGCGGGCCAACTCCCGTAGATTCTCCGCCGGTTGGGGAAGATGAGCGATCAGCCCGGCGGCGAACACCGCGTCCAGCGCCTCGGACCGCAGCGGCAGCGCGGCGACGTCGGCGAGCAGCAGCTGCCCGTCGTGGCCTCTGCCGGCCAGTACGGCGGCCTGGAGCATCGCGGGGGTCAGATCGGCCCCGACGACCACTCCCGAGGGGCCTACGGCGGCGCGCAGCGGCGTCAGGGCCCGGCCGGTGCCACAGCCCGCGTCGAGCACCCGGTCGCCCTCGCGCAGCCCGAGCTCGGCGACCGCGGCGGCGTAGGCGGGACCGTCGTCGGGGAACCGGCTGTCCCAGTCGGCGGCTCGGGCGCCGAAGAATTCCTGGACATGTGTGTGGTCGTCGCTCATGTTCCGCATGATCCCTCACCGACACGGATGACGCTGCGGCGCACATGTTCGAGCGGGGTGCGATCGTTCAGGTGCATCTCTGCGTCATATTCCAACACCTTTCGAAATGCGCGCCCTTTGTGCGCCCCTGCCAGGACTAGCGTCCCGGGGCCATGGGACACCTGGACCACGCCACCTTCGGCTGGCTTACCCCCGTGCTGTCGTATGTGATGGCCTGCATCGGCGCCGCACTGGGACTGCGCTGCACGGTCCGTGCGCTGGGCGCCACCGGGCGCTCGCGCCGCAACTGGCTCATCACCGCGGCCTCCGCGATCGGCACCGGCATCTGGACCATGCACTTCGTGGCCATGCTCGGCTTCGGCGTCAGCGGCACCGACATCCGCTACGACGTGCCGCTCACCATCGTGAGCCTGCTCGTCGCCATGATCGTGGTCTGTGCCGGCGTCTTCGCCGTCGGCTACAGCCGTGACCGCACCCGCGCGCTCTTCCTCGGCGGACTCACCACCGGCGTCGGCGTCGCGAGCATGCACTATCTCGGCATGGCCGCGGTGCGGCTGCACGGCCACGTCAGCTACGACCCGGCGCTCGTCGCACTCTCCGTCCTGATCGCCGTCGTAGCGGCGACGGCGGCCCTGTGGGCGGGGCTCAACATCAAGTCGCCCATTGCCGTCACCGTCGCCTCCCTGATCATGGGCGCCGCGGTGACCAGCATGCACTACACCGCGATGTTCGCGGTGAGCGTCCGCGTCACACCCTCCGGCCACGCCCTGCCCGGGGCCACGGCGATGCAGTTCATCTTCCCCCTCGCCGTCGGCCTCGGCTCCTATCTGTTCCTGACCTCGGCCTTCGTCGCGCTGTCGCCGACGACCGGGGAGCGCGAGGCATCCGCCTCGGCCCAGCGGCCGGTCGAGAGCGCCGTCGCCCGCTAGCGACGGCCCGCCCCGCCCCGCCCCGTACCACTCCCGAGCGAGGAGGCCATGCGTACACCCCGTAGGACCCCCAGCCCCGGCGCCGAGGCGCCGCCTTCGCCTCCCGTGCGCGGCCGTCGCGCCCACGCCGGCCCGCCCGCCGACGAGGTCCCGGACGAGACCGCGGGCGCGGCGTCGGCTGACGCACCCGCGCCCGGGGGCCGCTGGCGGATACGACCGCGTACCGTCCGCGCCAAGATCGTGTGCCTGCTGATGGTTCCGGTGGTCTCGCTGCTGGCCCTGTGGGCGTACGCCACCGTCAGCACCGCCCAGGACGTGGCCCGGCTACGGCAGTTGCAGCGCGTCGACTCCCAGATCCGCACCCCGGTGGCCACGGCCGTCGCCGCACTGCAGGCCGAGCGCTCGGCCGCGGTGCGCTCTGCGACCGCACCCTCGGCCGATCGTAGCGACGACTACAGGAAACTCGCGGACCGCACCGACCAGGCCGTGGCAGGGCTGCGGCTCGGGGGCGACCACACCGTCGCCGACAGTGAGGAACTGCCCTCCGGAGTGGCCCAGCGGCTCAAGGCCTTCGTCGCCGGGGCCGAACAACTGCGTTCCCTGCGCGCCGCGGTGCTCGACCGCCGCGCGAACTGGGACACGACGTACGGGCAGTACACCAGGACCATCAACAGCGCCTTCGCGGTGGGCGGCGCGCTCACCGGCATCCAGGACGCCGATCTGGGCTCCGACGCGCGCGTGCTGCTCGAATTCTCCCGTGCGGGCGAGGCGTTGGCCCAGGAGGACTCGGTGCTCTCGGGTGCCCGCCTGACCCGTGGGCTCAGCGGTGAGCGGCTGCGGTTGTTCACCGGAGCCGTCGACACTCGCCGCACGCTCACCGAGGCCGCCGTCGCCGACCTGAGCGGCCCCGAGGGCACCGCCTGGCGCACCCTCGCCGACGGCAACGCCTACGCCACCCTGGGCCGTACGGAGGACCGGATCCTCGCCGCCGCCCCGGGCGGGCGCGCGATCGCCGCGGCACCCGAAGCCACCTGGAACCCGGCGCACGCGCGCGTGCAGGACGGGATGCGGACGATCGAGCAGGACGCCGGGCGCGGCGTCGCACACCGCGCCGACCCGTTCACCCGCGGACTGCTCACCCCGGCCGGCGCCGCGGTGCTCCTCGGCCTTGCCGCGGTGGCCGCCTCGCTCGTCATCTCGGTCCGCATCGGACGCGGCCTCGTCGTCGAACTGGTCAGCCTGCGCAACAGCGCCCTGGAGATCGCCCGCCGCAACCTCCCCGAGGCCATGCGGAAGCTGCGCGCCGGCGAGGAGATCGACATCCAGGCCGAGGCCCCGCCGGGACCACCCGCCGAGGACGAGACCGGACAGGTCGCCGAGGCCCTCAGCACGGTCCACCGCGCCGCCCTGCGCGCCGCCGTCGAACGCGCCGAACTCGCCAGCGGCATTTCCGGGGTGTTCGTCAACCTCGCCCGCCGCAGCCAGGTTCTCGTCCACCGCCAACTGAGCCTCCTCGACAGCATGGAACGCCGCTCCGACGACCCGAACGAGCTCAGCGACCTCTTCCGGCTCGACCACCTCACCACCCGCATGCGACGCCACGCCGAGAGCCTGATCATCCTCTCCGGAGCGGCACCCGGCCGGGCCTGGCGCATGCCGGTCTCGCTGACCAACGTGGTGCGCGCGGCCGTGTCCGAAGTCGAGGACTACGCGCGCGTGGAGGTGCGACAGCTCCCCGAGGCAGCCGTCGTCGGCTCGGCCGTCGCCGACCTCACCCACCTCCTGGCCGAGGTCGTCGAGAACGCGGCCCAGTTCTCGCCGCCTCACACGCGCGTGCGCATCACCGGCGAACCCGTCGGCAACGGCTATGTGATCGAGGTCGAGGACCGCGGCCTGGGCATGGGCACGGAGACCCTCACCGAGGCCAACCGCCGCATCGAACAGTCCGAGGCCCTCGACCTCTTCGACAGCGACCGGCTCGGCCTCTTCGTGGTCAGCAGGCTCGCGGCCCGCCACGGCATCAAGGTGCACCTGCGCACCTCCCCCTACGGCGGCACCACCGCGGTCGTCCTGCTGCCCACCGCCCTGCTGCACGGCGGCGCGGCGGAACGTTCCCCCGGCAAGGCCGCGGACCAGCAACGGCCGGCGGAACGCGAGTACGCGCGCGTGCCCGGCGCCGTCCCCCACCAGGACTCCGTCCCGGCGACGACCGAGCGGCCCGCCCTGGTGGCCCACGCACCGGCCGCGGTGGACACGACGTCCGACACCCCACCCCCCGGAGTCACCACCTTGCGCCTGCACCGTCCCCCGGAGGACACCGAAGAGTCCGACGACCTGCCCCGCCGCGTACGCCAGGCAAGTCTCGCCCCCCAACTGCGCGAACAGCGCTCCGAGGAGCCCGCCCAACCGCCGGCCTCCGCCCGCGACGACCGGCGCACCCCCGAGGTCGTGCGGGACCGCATGGCTGCCTACCGCGACGGCTGGACGCGCGGCGGCGGCAGGCAACCCGGCCGCGGCGTGGGACCGGATCCCACACCGCGCAGCGACAGCAGCGAAGGAGACCGCGCATGATCCAGGACCCGAGCACGAGGACCGACCGGCGTTCCGGCGAACTCGATTGGCTGCTGGACGACTTGGTGCTGCGCGTGAGCGAGGTTCGGCACGCCGTGGTGTTGTCCAACGACGGGCTCGCGGTGGGCGCCTCGAGCGACCTGCGTCGCGAGGACGCCGAACACCTCGCCGCCGTGGCCTCCGGCTTCCACAGCCTGGCCAAGGGCGCGGGACGGCACTTCGGCGCCGGCGGGGTCCGCCAGACCATGGTGGAGATGGACGACGGCTTCCTGTTCGTGGCCGCCGCGGGCGACGGCTCCTGCCTCGCCGTACTCACCGCCGTCACCGCCGACATCGGCCTGGTGGCCTACGAGATGGCACGACTGGTCAAACGCGTCGGCGAGCACCTGTACACGCCGACCCGTGTCACAGCGCGGCCGCCGGCCGCCCGATGAGACACAAGGGTGGCGCGCGCACATGAACGCCGACAGCACCGGCACCCCGCTCGAGCCGGGCAGCCAGTGGTACGACGGCGAGGCCGGCCCCCTCGTCCGCCCGTACGCCATGACGGGCGGACGCACCAGGCCCGGCCCCACCGGGGTTCGCTTCGACCTGATCGCCCTGGTCACCCTGGACACGGGCGCGCCCGGCGTCGACGACGACACCGGGCTCGGGCCGGAACACCGGGCCCTGATCGACCTGTGCCGCACCGAGACGCAGTCGGTCGCCGAACTCGCCGCGGGCGCCGACCTGCCCGTAGGCGTGGTCCGGGTGCTCCTGGGCGACCTGCTGGAACTCGGCTGCGTCACCGTCAGCCGTCCCGTACCGCCCGCACAGCTTCCTGACGAACGGATTCTGCGTGAGGTGATCGAAGGGCTACGGGCGTTGTAGATGACAGTTCACCACCACCCGGTCCCGTACGGGGCAACCCGGCACTCCCGAGAGAAGTGATCGATGGTCTCCGAGCACTCCGACGAGCAGGGCGGCGAGACGGCCGCACTGGCGTTGAAGATCCTGGTCGCCGGCGGATTCGGCGTGGGCAAGACTACCCTGGTGGGCGCGGTCAGCGAGATCAGGCCGCTGCGCACCGAGGAACTACTCAGCGAGGCAGGCCAGTTGGTGGACGATACCGACGGCGTGGACCAGAAGGTCACCACGACCGTCGCCATGGACTTCGGACGCATCACCATCAGGTCCGGCCTCTCCCTGTACCTCTTCGGCACACCGGGCCAGGACCGCTTCTGGTTCCTGTGGGACGAACTGTCGCAAGGAGCCCTGGGTGCCGTGGTCCTCGCCGACACCCGGCGCCTGGAGGACTGCTTCCCGGCGGTGGACTACTTCGAGCACCGGCACATCCCGTTCGTGGTCGCCGTCAACTGCTTCACGGGCGCCCGCACCTACGGCGCCCAGGACGTCTCCCGCGCCCTCGACCTCGACCGGGGAACACCGGTGGTGCTGTGCGACGCCCGTGACCGCGACTCGGGGAAGGAAGTGCTGATCCGGCTCGTCGAGTACGCCGGGCGGATGCACACCGCCCGGCTGCTCGACTCGGTCGGCTGACGGGCACTCCCGGTGGGGGCCCTGCTCAGCTCGCGACGGCCTTCTCCGCCAGCACCTTGTCGATCGTGACCCGGACGAGGAGTTCCCCCGGCACGCCGTTGCGGGCCCCGAACTCCTCGGCACGCTCCTCGCCCATGTAGCGCGCCCCGATGCGGGCGGCCCACTGCCTGAGCTCGTCGAGATCCTCCGAAATCCGGGCACGGCCCTGCAGGACGACGAAGTCGAAGGGCGGCCGGTCGTCGTCCACGCACAGCGCGACCCGGCCGTCACGCACGACATTGCGCCCCTTCACGCTCGTGCTCGCGGTGTTGAACACCACGTCGTCTCCGTCGAGCACGAACCAGATCGGGGTCACGTGCGGACTGCCGTCGGCCCGGACGGTCGCCAGCTTTCCGGTGCGGGTGCCGTGCGAGACGAAGTCCCGCCATTCCTTGTCGGTCATCTTCTGCGCCATGCCCCTATCCTCCTTGCCCGGGCCGCGGTCGTGGTGAAGGCTGGCGTGGAGATCCTCCGGCCAGGGGGAGTCATCACGCGGGGAGACCGGATCATGGTGCAGAACCAGGGACTTGGCTGGCTGTTGGACGACCTGACCGAGCGCGTCGAACATGTGCGGCACGCACTGGTCCTGTCCAACGACGGCCTTGTGACGGGAGCGAGTACGGGACTGCGGCGCGAGGACGCCGAACATCTTGCCGCCGTCTCGTCCGGACTGCACAGCCTGGCCAAGGGCTCGGGACGCCACTTCGGCGCGGGCAGAGTGCGCCAGACGATGGTCGAGTTCGACGACGCGGTGCTGTTCGTGACCGCCGCCGGCAACAGCAGCTGTCTGTGCGTGCTCAGCGGTGCCGAGGCCGACATCGGCCAGATCGCCTACGAGATGACCCTGCTCGTCAACCGAGTCGGCGAACACCTCGGCGTGGAGGCCAGGCAGCCCGAGCGAACACCGACCACAGAGATCTGACCTGCAGGTTTGCCGTCTCCCGTGGAGTTATCCACAGGCTCGCCACGAGATCCGCCGCAGCGGCTACGGTTTTTCCCGAGGCCGCGCGAACGGCGCGAGCCACAGACTCCACGGGGGAGACCGGCCATGTCAGGCAACACTGTCACACAACCGCACAGCACCTCCTGCACGCCGAGCCGCGCGGCACGCGAACTGGGGCTCAGGCGAGGCGAGTTCGACCTCGCCGTGGACCTCGGATGCATCCGCACCCTGCCCGACGAAGGGGGCGGGGGCCGGCGGGTCACCCGCACGGAGATCGACCGGCTGCACGCCGAGGACGGCTTCCCCGAGGCGCTGAAACGACGGGTCGAAACCGTGGGCACGAAGGAGGCAGCGGCCCTTCTGCAGGTGACGCCCGGCAAGTTCACTCGGCTGGCCCGGCTCGGCGTGGTCAGGCCCGTCAAGTTCTATCTCAACCGGTACCGGGCCGTGGTCTGGCTCTATCTGGCAGAAGAGCTAAGGCAGTTCGCAGCCGACGAGAACAACGCCCCGCTGCTGATGGGCCGAACGCCCTCCGGTGCGCGGGAGCAGCTCGTGGCGGGGCTCGACCTGCGGCCCCGTAACTGGCGCTCGCGGCACCTCGGATTCCTGCTGCGGCGGGCCGACAACCATCCGTGGGCGTGCGCCGCGGCCGTGGCCTCCCTCCTCGACGCCGTCCAGGTCGCGGAAATCGTCCAGGACCCCTACGAGAGGGTCCACTTGAACCGGTTCCGTCCCAGGCCGCAGGGCCACGGCGCACCGGGTTCGCCCGCCGCGCACCTGGCCGAGAGTCTCACCATGGCGGAGGACCCGGACGAGATCGACTGGCTGCGAGCCGATCTCGCACAGGCAGTCAGCCATGCGCGCGCACTCCAGCCCGCGCCCCGCCCGACCGCCAGGCCCAGGCCGGCGGAAGCACGGGATCAGGAACGCCCCGCACCGCCGACGGCTGCGGCACACAACCCGCCTGTGCCGTCGACGGCTGTGGCAAACGACTCGCCCGTGCCGTGCACGGCGGTGGCACAGCCCTCACCCGCACCGTCGGCGGGTGCGGCACACAACGCGCCCATGCCCTCCATGGCCGCGGCACAGGACCCACCCGTGCCCTCGACGGCCGCGGCGCAGGCCCCGCCCATGCCTTTCACGGCCGTGGAAAAAGCCCCGCCCGTCCCCGAGGAACCGGGACGCTCACACGGCCTGCTGGGCTGGCTACGCCGCAGAACTCCGTGAGCTACAGCGCCCGGAACAGACCTTCCTGGACCACCGACACCAGCAGCCGGCCCTCGACGTCGTAGATCCGCCCGCGGGCCAGGCCCCGGCCGCCCGTTGCGACAGGCGACTCCTGGTCGTAGAGGAACCACTCGTCCGCGCGAAACGGGCGGTGGAACCACATGGCGTGGTCCAGCGAGGCGATGTCGAAGCTCCGTGGGCCCCACAGGGGTTCGACCGGGATGCGGACGGCGTCCAGGAGGGTCATGTCGCTGGCGTAGGTCAGCGCGCAGGTGTGCACGACCGGGTCGTCGCCCAGCGGCCCGACCGCGCGCATCCAGACGGCGCTGCGCGGCTCGGCGTCCTTGGCCTCCTCCACGGTCCAGCGCAGCCGGTCCACGTAGCGGATGTCGAAGGGCTGACGGCGCGCCATCCGCTCGTACTGCTCGGGCAGTGCACCCAGATGCTCCCGGATCTCCTCGGTGACCGTCGGCAGGGACTCCGGGGCCGGGACCTTACGGGCCGGCGGGAGCTGGTGCTCGAAGGAACCTTCCTCAGGCTTGTGAAAGGAGGCGGTGAGATTGAAGATCGTGCGGCCCTGCTGCACGGCGGTGACCCGGCGGGTGGTGAACGACCTGCCGTCCCGCACCCGTTCGACCTGGTACACGATCGGCACACCCGGGCGGCCCGGGCGCAGGAAGTACGCGTGCAGCGAGTGCACCGGACGCTCGCCGTCCGTGGTGCGGGCGGCGGCCACCAGTGCCTGGCCCGCGACCTGGCCGCCGAAGACCCGCTGCAGGGACTCCTGCGGGCTCAGGCCGCGGAAGATGTTGACCTCGATCTGCTCCAGGTCGAGCAGGTCGACCAGTCTCTCGGCCGGGTTCGTCATGCGGGGGATTCTCCTTGACTCGCGACTCGGCTCACAGCTGGCCGACGTCGGTGACGCGGACGACCGCACGGCCCTCGGTGTCGGAGGCCGCGAGGTCGACCTCCGCGCTGATGCCCCAGTCATGATCGCCGTTCGGGTCGGCGAAGATCTGGCGAACGCGCCACAGGCCGTGCTCCGGCTCCTCCTCGATGAGCAGCAGCTTGGGGCCGCGGGCATCCGGGCCGGTGCCCAGGTCCTCGTACTCGTCCCAGTACTTGTCCATCGCCTCGCCCCATGCGTCGGCGTCCCAGCCCGAGTCGGCATCCAACTCGCCCAGTTCCTCGACCTGGTCGAGGGCGGCGAGCTCCACGCGGCGGAACATGGCGTTGCGGACCAGGACCCGGAAGGCGCGGGCGTTGGAGGTGACCGGCTTGACCTCGTCGGCCTTCTCCTGGGCCTCCTCGGCGGTCATCTCCTCCGGGTTGGCGAGCTGCTCCCACTCGTCCAGCAGGCTGGAGTCGACCTGGCGGACCATCTCACCGAGCCACTCGATGAGGTCCTGCAGATCTTCGGACTTGAGGTCGTCGGGGATGTTGTGGTCGAGGGTCTTGTAGGCGCTGGCGAGGTAGCGCAGGACGATGCCCTCGGTGCGGGCCAGCTCGTAGAAGGACACCAACTCCGTGAAGGACATGGCCCGTTCGTACATGTCCCGGATGACGGACTTCGGCGACAGCGGATGGTCGCCCACCCACGGGTGGCTCTTGCGGTACGTGTTGTAGGCGTGGAAGAGCAGCTCCTCCAGGGGCTTGGGGTAGCTGATGTCCTGGAGGCGCTCCATGCGCTCCTCGTACTCGACGCCGTCCGCCTTCATCGCGGCCACGGCCTCGCCCTTGGCCTTGTTCTGCTGGGCGACGAGGATCTGCCGCGGATCGTCCAGTGTCGACTCGACGACGGACACCATGTCCAGGGCGTAGGACGGCGATTCGGGTTCGAGGAGTTCGAACGCGGCGAGCGCGAACGTGGACAGCGGCTGGTTGAGCGCGAAGTCCTGCTGCAGATCAACAGTGAGGCGGACGATGCGGCCGGTGGCGTCCGGCTCGTCGAGCTTCTCGACGATGCCGCCGTCCAGCAGCGAGCGGTAGATGGCGATCGCCCGCCGGATGTGCCGCAGTTGCTGCTTGCGCGGCTCGTGGTTGTCCTCCAGCAGATGGCGCATCGCCTCGAAGGCGTTGCCCGGGCGGGCGATCACCGACAGCAGCATCGTGTGCGTCACCCGGAAGCGGGAGGTCAGCGGCTCCGGATCGGAGGCGATGAGCTTCTCGAAGGTGTTCTCCGTCCACCCGACGAAGCCCTCCGGAGCCTTCTTGCGGACGACCTTGCGGCGCTTCTTCGGGTCGTCGCCCGCCTTGGCGAGCGCCTTCTCGTTCTCCACGACATGCTCGGGGGCCTGGGCGACGACAAAGCCGGCCGTGTCGAAACCGGCCCGCCCGGCACGGCCGGCGATCTGGTGGAACTCACGGGCGCGCAGCGTGCGCACACGGCTGCCGTCGTACTTGGTCAGCGCCGTGAACAGCACCGTGCGGATGGGCACGTTGACGCCCACACCGAGCGTGTCCGTTCCGCAGATCACCTTCAGCAGACCGGCCTGCGCCAGCTTCTCCACCAGGCGCCGGTACTTGGGCAGCATCCCGGCGTGGTGGACGCCGATGCCGTGCCGCACGTAGCGGGAGAGGTTGCGGCCGAACTTGGTGGTGAAGCGGAAGTTGCCGATCAGCTCGGCGATCTGGTCCTTCTCCTCGCGCGTGCACATGTTGATGCTCATCAGGGCCTGCGCCCGCTCCACGGCCTGCGCCTGCGTGAAGTGCACGATGTAGACCGGAGCCTGCCGGGTCTCCAGCAGCTCGGTCAGCGTCTCCGTGAGCGGGGTGAGCCGGTATTCGTAGGAGAGCGGGACCGGGCGGGTCGCCGAGCGGACCACCGACGTGGGGCGGCCGGTGCGCCGGGTGAGGTCCTTCTCGAACATCGCGACGTCGCCGAGCGTGGCCGACATCAGGACGAACTGCGCCTGGGGCAGCTCCAGGATGGGGATCTGCCAGGCCCAGCCGCGGTCCCCCTCCGCGTAGAAGTGGAACTCGTCCATGACGACCTGGCCGACGTCCGCGTCCTTGCCGTCGCGCAGCGCGATCGAGGCGAGGACCTCGGCGGTGCAGCAGATGACGGGCGCGTCCGAGTTGACGGATGCGTCGCCGGTGAGCATGCCGACGTTCTCGGTTCCGAAGATCTTGCACAGTTCGAAGAACTTCTCCGAGACGAGCGCCTTGATCGGAGCGGTGTAGAAGGTGACCTCGTCCCGGGCCAGGGCGGCGAAGTGCGCACCGGCAGCGATCATGCTCTTGCCGGAGCCGGTGGGCGTCGACACGATCACGTTCGCACCGGAGACCACCTCGATCAGCGCCTCCTCCTGATGGGGATAGAGGGTGAGACCTCGCTCCTGGGCCCACGACTCGAAGGCTTCGTAGAGGGCGTCGGGGTCGGCGGTCGGCGGCAGCTGATCGATGAGGGTCACGCACCCATCTTGCCTGGCGTCCTCCCCCATAGGGGAATCGGTTGTCGGCAGGAAGATCACGACCAGTACGCTGTGACGCCGACGGAGCGTCAGCGCACCCGGTCAACTGGACAGCGGCACAAGAGGAATGGGGCGGGGAACGGCCATGATGGGACCAGCACACTCACTGTCGGGCGCTGCCGCCTGGCTCGGCGTCGGTGCGGCGGCCGCGGCGGCCGGGCACCCGATGCCCTGGCCGGTCATCCTGGTCGGCGCTCTGATCTGCGCCGGAGCCGCTCTCGCCCCGGACCTGGACCACAAGGCGGCCACCATCTCCAGGGCCTTCGGCCCCCTTTCGCGCGGGCTGTGCGAGATCGTCGACAAGCTCTCCTACGCCGTCTACAAGGCGACGAGGAAGCAGGGCGACCCGCGCCGCTCCGGCGGCCACCGCACGCTCACCCACACCTGGCTTTGGGCGGTCCTGATCGGTGCGGGTACGTCGGTCGCGGCCATCACCGGTGGCCGCTGGGCGGTGCTGGCCATCCTCTTCGTCCACATGGTGCTGGCCATCGAGGGCCTGTTGTGGCGGGCGGCCCGCGGCTCCAGCAGCGACGTGCTGGTGTGGCTGCTGGCCGCGACCAGCGCCTGGATCCTCGCCGGCATCCTGGACAAGCCGGGCAACGGCTCGGACTGGCTGTTCACCCAGCCCGGCCAGCAGTACCTGTGGCTGGGGCTGCCGATCGTGCTGGGTGCGATAGTCCACGACATCGGGGACGCGCTGACGGTCTCCGGCTGCCCGATCCTGTGGCCGATACCGGTGGGCCGCAAGCGCTGGTACCCGATCGGCCCGCCGAAGGTCATGCGGTTCCGGGCCGGCAGCTGGGTCGAGCTCAAGGTGCTGATGCCGGTGTTCATGCTGCTGGGCGGGGTGGGCTGCGCGGCCGCGCTGAACTTCATCTGAGGCAACCGGCCCGCAGGAGTGGGGCGCGCCTGCCGTCGCCCCACTCCTCGAAGCGCTTGGAGTCAGTTCCTCCACTGCTGCGCGGGGGAGACACCCGGCAGCGGCCTGCCGATCACGGCGAGCGGGATGAAGAAGCAGACCTGGCCGATGGCGATCGTCAATGTGGTGAGCGCCGTCTCGTCATAGTGCTTGGCCGCCTCGGCATACAGGTCGTCCGAGACGCGCTCACCGTGCGGATTCGGGGTGAGCACGGCCTCCACCAGCGCCAGCGCAACCCGCTCGGCGTCGGTGAAATAGGGGGCGTCCTGCCAGGTCGCCACCCCCGTGATCCGCTCCTCGGACTCACCGGCCTTGCGCAGGTTGCCGCTGTGCATCACGGTCAGATAGGTGTTGCCGACCAGCTGGCCGGCCCGCAGCTGCACCAGGCTGATGGTGCCCTGCGGAACGGAGCCGTTGCCGGTGGCCTTGAACAGCGCTCCGGTGACCGGACCGAACTCGGGGACGAGCTTGACGGGGTTGGACAGGCGCGGCTGCGTGGTCATGACGTTTCCTTCCGGAATCTTCGGGATGCTTCCGTCGCACTGACGGATCCCGGAGGGCGGATGTGACCGCCCGGCGTCATGGATGTCCGCGCGGACCTCAGGCGTCCTTCCCGCCCCCGTAGCGCCGCTCGAACTGGGCGATACGCCCCTCCGTGTCCACGGTCCGTGCCTTGCCGGTGTAGAACGGGTGGCTCTCGGACGAGATCTCCACGTCCACCACCGGATATGTCTCGCCGTCGTCCCACTCGATGGTCTGGTCGCTGGTCGCGGTGGACCGGGTCAGGAAGGCGTAGCCTGCGGCGCGGTCGCGGAAGACGACCTGGTGGTAGTCGGGGTGCTTGTGCTGCTGCATACGGTGCTCCTTGGCTGGTCGGCGGCTGGTCAGCCGGACAGGGCGTCCTCGTCGACGATGTGCATGGCCGCCTCCTCGGCGGAGGCCGCAGCGCCGTCGATGCCGACATCCCGGGCGACCAGGGCGCTCTCCTCGTCCTCGTGCGCGCCCTCGTCCGGTGCCACCAGACGGCCGGAGCGGGCGGCGCCGACCTCGTTGTCCAGGAGTTCGCCGTCGGTGCCCTCGCAGTCGCCGATGCCGTCGGTGTCGGGCATCACGACGTCCGGCAGTTCCTCGGCGAGCCGCTGGTCGAGGGTCTCCCCGTGCTGCCGCTCCGCCGCCGTCACATCGGCGCGCTCCACCGCCCATGGTCGGTCCGGAGGGGACCAGCCCCGGTCGAGGGGGTCGTCGACACCGTCGTTGACCAGAGTGTCCTCCACGTCGAGCAGCCCGGAGTCCTCCTGGATCTCTGATCCGTCGGGCTGGTAGACGTCGTCTCCCCATCCGTCGGCGCTGTTCACGGGTACCTCCAGGTGGTGGGGACGGGCCCGTTTCTCACCGCGCGGGGCTTCGGTGCGCCGTGACGCGGAGCACAGGCTGCGCCCGGGGGGAACCGTCGGTCCCAGGGCGCTCCCCGAGCCGGTGCCGATATCCAGCCTTCCACCCCTTTTCGGGACTGCGCAACGGCACGGCACCAGGGAGGTACGCAGCGCAGGCGGAAGCGGCTCCGTGGGGCATGCCCGAGAGTCGCGGGGCGCGGCCGACGTCAGCTGCGCAGCACGGCCGATGCCCAGACGTGGCCGCCGTCCCTCACCAGATCGACGCGGTCGATCGCGCCGGACGACCCGTACGCGATCCAGGTGGCCCGGCCGGACGCCGGCATCCACCACTGGCCGGCGGTACGGGAGGAGCCGTCCTTGAGGAGGAGCCGGCAGGTGTAGTGGGTGCCGGGCCGGCCGGCCGTGATCTGCATGACCAAGACGTGCTCGTGCCCGGCCCGGCTCGGTTCGACGGTGCCCACCCGCGCCCCGAGCCGGTGAGCAGCAGACCTCCGTGGTCGCTCGCGGTCACCTGGACCGGGGCCGACTCGTGGTGCAGGAGTGCGGTGCCGGCCGTGCCCAGGCACAGCCCGGCCGCGGCGGCAGCGGCGACCACCAGCGGGGTCCGGCGGCGGAGGCGGGCGGGGGAGGGGCGGCGCAGTTCCAGGTGGTCGAGGACCCGGGCGTCGAAGCCGGGCGGGGCCGCGACCGCAGGAGCCGCGGGCAGCACCGCGTCGACGGCCGCCGACAGGTCGTCGTAGGCCGTGCGGCAGGTGGCGCAGACCGTGAGGTGGCGCAGCAGCTCCGCCGGTACGCCGGGGAGGGTGCCGAGGGCCAGGGCGGTCAGTTCGTCCTCGTCAGGGTGTTCCATCGCGGCTTCCCTCCTTCAGTGCGTCGCGCAGCCTGCGCAGGCCGGTGCGGATGCGGGTCTTGGCGGTGCCCAGGGGGATGTGCTCGTGCCGGGCCACCTCGGCGGCGGTGCAGCCGCCGAGCACGGCGAACGCCACCGCCCGGGCCTGCTCGACCGGCAGGGCCCGCAGCCGGTCGAGGGCCCGCTCGCTCTCCAGGGTGATCAGGGCCAGCCGCTCCGTGCCGGCGGAGTCGTTCTCGGCCCGCAGGGTCACATCCAGGAGTCGCTCCATGGTCTCGGCCAGGACGGGAGTGGAGCGCCGCGCCCGCACGGCGTCGATCGCGGCAGCGGGGGAGGGTGATGGTCAGCAGCCAGGTGAGCGCCGAGCCCCGCCGGGGGTCGTAGTTCCCCGCGGCCCGCCAGGCCCGTACGAACACCTCCTGGCTCACGTCCTCGGCGAGGACCGGATCATGGGTCACCGACAGCGCCAGCCCGAAGACCGCGTCCTGGAAGCGGCACACGAAGGCGACCGCAGCCTGCTCGTCGCCCAGCGCGAATCCGGCGACGAGCGCGGCGTCGTCGACCCGGTCGGCACGCGGGAACAGCTCCACGTTCATATGTACGCACGGGAGCACCGAAAGGATTGACCGCAATCCACCCCATCCGTCCACATCACTCGCCCGTACAACCTCCGTCAGAAGGGACGGAGAGACCATGAGGCGAAGCAGGATCACCGTGGCGGGGATTGCACTTGCAGGTCTGGCGCTCGCCGGCTGCGGCGGCGGTGGTTACGGGTACTGACCCGGTCGCAGGCCGCTGGGCGGCAGCCTCCGACCGGGCCGGGAACGCTCACCCGTGCCACGACCGCCACAGCGCCGCATACGCGCCCTGCGCCGCGACCAGCTCGTCGTGGCTGCCGAGCTCGCTGATACGGCCGTTCTCGACGACGGCGATCACATCGGCGTCATGGGCGGTGTGCAGCCGGTGGGCGATGGCGACCACCGTGCGGCCGTCGAGGACGCGGGCCAGGGAGCGCTCCAGGTGGCGTGCCGCGCGCGGGTCAAGCAGCGAGGTCGCCTCGTCCAGGACCAGCGTGTGCGGGTCCGCCAGCACCAGGCGGGCCAGCGCGATCTGCTGGGCCTGGGCCGGGGTGAGCGCCAGCCCGCCCGAGCCGACCTCCGTGTCCAGACCGTCGTCCAGGGCACGTGCCCACCCGTCGGCGTCGACCGCGCCCAGCGCCGCCCACAGCTCGGCATCCCCGGCACTCGTCCGGGCCAGCAGGAGATTGTCGCGCAGGGACCCCACGAAGACGTGGTGCTCCTGGTTGACGAGGGCCACATGGGAGCGGACGCGCTCGGCGGGCATCCGGGACAGCTCGGCGCCGCCGAGGGTGATGCGGCCCTGTCGCGGTGCGTAGATCCCGGCGAGCAGCCTGCCCAGCGTGGACTTGCCCGCTCCCGAGGGGCCGACCAGCGCCAGCCGGGTGCCGGGGGCGACCTGCAGAGACACCTTCCGGAGCACGTCCACGCCCTCGCGGTAGCCGAAGTGCACCTGGTCGGCGTGCACGTCGCGCCCGTCCGGAGCCAGCGACTCCTCGCCGGCGTCCGGCTCGATGTCCCGCACGCCGACCAGCCGGGCCAGCGACACCTGAGCCACCTGCAGCTCGTCGTACCAGCGCAGGATCAGGTTCACCGGGTCGACGAGCATCTGCGCGATCAGCGCGCCCGTCGTCAGCTGGCCCACCCCGATCCAGCCCTGCAGGACGAACACGCCGCCGATCATCAACACCGAGGCGAGCACGGTCACATGGGTGAGGTTGATGACGGGGAAGAGCACGGATCGCAGCCAGAGCGTGTAGTTCTCCCAGGCGGTCCATTCCTTCACTCGGCGCTCGGACAGTTCGATGCGGCGCTCGCCGAGGCGGTGGGCCTCCACGGTGCGCCCGGCGTCGACCGTCTCGGCGAGAGCGGCGGCCACGGCCGCGTACCCGGCGGCCTCCGAGCGGTAGCCGGACGGTGCCCGCTTGAAGTACCAGCGGCAGCCGGCCACCAGCAGCGGCACGGCGACCAGCACGGCGGGTGCCAGCGGTGGCACCGTCACGACGAGACCGCCGAGCAGCAGCACCGCCCACACCACGCCGATCGCCAGCTGCGGCACCGCCTCGCGCATGGCGTTGGCGAGCCGGTCGATGTCCGTCGTGATCCGGGACAGCAGGTCGCCCGTGCCGGCCCGCTCCAGGACGCCCGGGGGGAGTCCGACCGACCGTACGAGGAAGTCCTCGCGCAGATCGGCCAGCATCCGCTCGCCGAGCATCGCCCCCCGCAGCCGCACCTGTCGCACGAAGGCGGCCTGGACGAGCAGCGCGAGGACGAACAGCGAGACGGTGAGCGGCAGATGAAGCTCCCGTGCGTTGTCCGACACCCGCTCGACCAGGTCGCCCAGCAGCCATGGGCCCGCCATCGAGGCGAGCACGGCTGCCGTGTTGACGGCGATCAGGGCCAGGAAGGCACGGCGGTGCCGGCGGAACAGCTCGGCCACATAGGCGCGTACGGTCGCGGGGGCGCCGACGGGCAGGGTGTGCGCTGTCGTCGGGGCCGCCGGATCGTACGCCGGTGGCGCCACGCCGATCATGCTGTCTCCTCGATCTCTTCCAGTTCTCTGAGAACGTCGTCGTCTTCGAGTACGTCGCTCCGGGCGGCCTCTTCCTCGGTCTCCCGGGTCACCACGGCCCGGTAGCGGGGCTCGGTGTGCGCCAGTTCGCGGTGCACGCCTACCGCGGCGACCTCGCCCTCGTGGACCAGGACGACCCGGTCCGCGTGGTCCAGGAGCAGCGGAGAGGAGGTGAACACCACCGTCGTGCGCCCCTCCCGAAGCGCGTGCACCCCCTCCGCGATCCGCGCCTCGGTGTGCGAGTCGACGGCCGAGGTCGGCTCGTCCAGGACGAGCACCTCCGGGTCGGTGATCAGGGACCGGGCCAGCGCGAGCCGCTGTCGCTGCCCGCCGGACAGCGAGCGTCCGCGTTCGGTGATCCGCGTGTCCATCGGGTCCGTGGCGTCCAGCGACCCCTGGGCGAGCGCCTCCAGGACGTCCTCGCACTGCGCGGCCGCCAGCGCGTCGGCGGCGGCGACGTGGCCCGAAGCGGGCACGTCGAGCAGCTCGCGCAGCGAACCGGACAGCAGCACCGGGTCCTTGTCCTGGACGAGCACCGCCTCGCGGGCCGTGTCCAGCGGCAGCTCGTCGAGGGGTACGCCGCCCAGCAGGACGGAGGTGCCCTGCTCGGCGGGGTGTCCGCCCAGCCGTTCGGCGAGCAGGCCCGCCGCGTCCGGGTCGCCGCACACCACCGCGGTCAGCCGGCCCGCGGGGGCGAGCAGACCGGTCGCCGGGTCGTACAGGTCCCCGGAGGGGACGTCGGCGGTGCGTGAGCCCTCGGTGTCCGTGGCCCGTTCCAGCGACAGCACCCGCGCCGCCCGCTTGGCGGAGGGCCGCGAGAAGGAATACGCCATGGCGATCTCCTCGAAGTGCCGCAAGGGATACGTCAGGACCATCACCGAGCTGTAGACGGTGACCAGTTCGCCGACGGTGATGCGGCCCTGGCGGGCCAGGTGGACGCCGTACCAGACGACCGCGACCATCAGCAGGCCCGGCAGGAGCACCTGGATCGCGGAGATCAGGGCCCACATGCGGGCGCTGCGTACGGCCGCGTGGCGGACCTCCTGGGAGGCACGGCGGTAGCGGTCGAGGAACAGCTCCTCGCCGCCGATGCCGCGCAGCACACGCAGTCCGGCGACGGTGTCCGAGGCCAGTTCGGTGGCCCGGCCCGCCTTCTCGCGCTGGACGTCGGCCCGTCGGGTCGCCCGGGGCAGGAGCGGCAGCACCGCGATCGCCAGCAGGGGCAGGCCCGCGGCGACGACCACGCCGAGTGCCGGCTGGTAGACGAGCAGGGCGACGCAGACCAGCACGACGGTGAGGGCCGCCGCGGTGAACCGGGAGACGGCCTCCACGAACCAGCCGATCTTCTCGACGTCACCGGTGGAGACGGCCACGACCTCGCCGGCCGCGACGCGCCGCGTCAGCGCCGAACCCAGCACCGAGGCCTTGCGCGCGAGCAGCTGCTGGACGCGGGCGGCGGCCGTGATCCAGTTGGTGACCGCGGCACGGTGCAGGAACGTGTCACCGAGTGCGGTGCCGAAGCCGGCCAGCGCCAACAGGGCGCCCGCGAGGGCCAGTCGGGTACCCGAGCGGTCGACGACGGCCTGGATGGCCGTGCCGACGCAGAAGGGCAGCGCCGAGACCGACGCGAAGTGCAGCAGGCCCCAGGCCAGCGACTTGAACTGACCGCCCAGTTGGTTACGGCCCAGCCACCACAGGAATCGGGGACCGGAGCGTGCGTCCGGCACGCCCGGGTCGGGATACGGAAGGTCTTGAATCTGCATGACGACTGACGTCCCAGTGGCTCGTGTCAGGGGGTGTGGGGGGAGCCGCGAACGGCGGCAGCAAACCGTGACAGGTTCGCGTCGCAGCGTGGTCGGAAGCAAACGGTTTTCCGTGGAGCCGTACAGAATGGCGCGATGCGAAAGATCGGTGCACCGCGTGCGGCGGCCGCGGCGGCGGCCCTGGGAACCCTTCTGACGGCCTTGACCGCGTGCGGTGGAGTTCAGGGCAACAGCACCGCAGAGGCAGGAGCCGCCGGCAATACGGTCGCCACGCGCGCGCGTACCGCCGAGGGCACCCGTGTCCCCGGCATCGGCGACCGCCTGCGACAGCGGATTCCCGCGAACTCGCGTCAGGTCGTGACGGTCTACGGCGCGGGCAGAGACTCTGCGGACTCCACGGTCGTGCTGTACACGAAGCACGGCTCGAGCTGGGAGCGGACCCGCAGCTGGCCGGCGCACAACGGCAAGCAGGGCTGGACGACCGACCATCACGAGGGCGACCGGCGCAGCCCCGTCGGCGTGTTCACCCTCACCGACGCGGGCGGCGTCCTGCCCGACCCCGGCGCGCGGCTCCCGTACACGCGCGACGCGTCCTTCGCGGCCCCGCGCCGGTGGGCCGCATCGCACTGGCACGACTTCGACTACGTCATCGCCATCGACTACAACCGCGTCAAGGGCACCGCGCCCAACGACCCGACCCGCCCCGAGGGTGACGCGAAGGGCGGCAGCATCTGGCTGCACATGGACCACGGCAGCGGTACGTCGGCCTGCGTCAGCCTGTCCAAGGCGGCGATGGAGTACCTGCTGCGCACACTCGACCCGGACCGGCATCCCGTGGTGGTGATGGGGGACAGGGGGGACCTGGGGGTCTGAGTAGATCGGGCAAATTCCCCTGCGGTTCGGCCGCGCCCAAAGGGGCTCGGGGAGCGCCCTGAAGGGAAACGGGGCTGCGTCGAACATGCGGCTACCGCCGCGTGGGCGCGACAAGCCACGACGGACCGGCAGACGACCGACGGCCAATGGCGGCACAGCCCGCGGAGCGCTGCGTACTTCTGACGGAGGCCTCATTGCCACGAGGTGCCAACCCCCCGTAGAACATCGGCCATGAAGAGACGGATCGTCATGTCCATGCTCGCCGGAGCGGCCCTCCTGGCGAGCACCCTCCTCGGGGCGGGGCCGGCTCGGGCCGCCGATGTGCCCGCCGAGTTCGGCACCGACTGGCACGACCCGGTGACGGCGGCTCCGCATGTCGACAGACCGATCGGCAAGTCCTGCCAAGTCACGCTCGCCGAGGCGCAGTTCAAGGACTTCACCCCCTACAGGGGAACGTACACACCCCCCGAGGGCTGCGGCGACCGCTGGAGCAAGGTGGTGCTGCGCCTCGACGGCAAGGTCAAGGGGCGGCAGTTCGACCGGCTCGGCTATCTGCACGTCGGCGGAGTCGAGATCCTCCGCACCTCCACCCCCGAGCCCTCGCCCGACGGCATCGCGTGGTCCGTCGAGAAGGACGTCACCCGCTACAGCGACACCTTCCGCAGCGGCCAGGACGTCGAGATGCTCATCGGGAACGTCGTCGACGACACCTACACCGGCGTGCTCGACGTCAAGGTCACGCTGACCTTCTACCCGGGCAAGCCGGCCGCAGCGCCCGCGGACAAAGTCCTCACCCTCGGCGACGGCAACACCCTCACCGCCCCGCGCAACAGCGAACGCATCCTCGCCGAGGTGTACGCCACCGGATCGGGCGGCGGCTGCGAGGAGTTCTGGTATCTGGCGGTGCCCGACAAGGCGCCGTACTCCTGCCAGGCCGACGGCGGACCGTACCGCGAGGTGCAGATCAAGGTCGACGGCCAACTGGCCGGAATCGCCGCGCCGTTCCCGCACGTGTGGACCGGCGGCTGGTCCAATCCGTTCCTCTGGTACGTCGTTCCGGCACCGCGCGCCTTCGACGTCAAGCCGATCGAATACGACCTGACACCCTTCGCGGGGCTGCTCAACGACGGTCGCCCGCACAAGGTCGACGTCTCGGTCGTGGGTGTGCCCGAGGGGCAGAGCGGCTGGAGCGCACCGGTCGATGTGCTGGTGTGGCAGGACGCCGGGCGGGCGCACGTGCCCGGGAAGCTCACCGTGGACCGGGCGGGCGACCTCGCGAACTCCTCGACGTATACGGCCGGTTCACCGGAGCGGGTGGACACCGAGGCCGGTCACCGGCTGACCGTCTCCGGATACGTCGACACCTCGCACGGGCGGGTGACCACCACGGTCGGCCGTACGCTCGCCAACACCTCCACCCACCGGTGGACCGACGGCGAGAACGTGGACGGGCTCGACGCCACATGGACCGACGACGAGTCGGTCACCGTCGACGGGCGGGGACCGGCCCGCACGACGCTCACCCACCGCACGTACACGATGAACGGCTCGACCACGATCGGTGACGACGCCCGGCTGCGCACCGTGCTGACGCTCGGCGACCGTGCCGCCGTCGTCGAGACGCGCGGTGGCCGGCGCACGGGCTGGTCGCGGCTGGACGACACGGTCACCGGCGACGCCACGTACACGACGGGCGTCCCGCGCGACCAGCGGCATGCGGTCGGCACGACGAGCGAGCGCTACCGGCTGTACGGCTCGGCGGGCTGCTACGACCACTCCCTGACGACCGTTCAGGGCGTGCTCTCGGGGGATCGGGACGGCTGCTGAGGCCAGTTGTGTGTGATGCGTCACACGGGGCGTGATTTACATGTCCGCAACACAGAGGTTGCGGGAGGGATCACCCGGAGCGCGAAAGTGATCGTCACGGAAACCGCTTTCCGTATCGCAGAAGTCCCCACGGCTTCTGTGAGGTTGACGTCCCCACTAGGAGTGCCCGTGCCGCCGTCCGTCCCGTCCGCCCCGCGACGTGTCGCACGCATACTGCGTACCTCTCTCTTCGTGCAGGTCCTCTGCGCGCTCGTACTCGGAATCGTCGTCGGGAAGGTGTGGCCCGGCTTCGCCGCGGATCTCCAGCCGCTCGGCGACGGTTTCACCCGGCTCATCAAGACGATCATCTCGCCGCTGGTGTTCTGCGTGGTCGTCGTCGGCATCGCCAAGGCCGGTGACCTCAAGGCCTTCGGCCGCATCGGGCTCAAGGCCCTGATCTGGTTCGAGGTCGCCAGCACCGCCGCGCTGATCATCGGCCTGGTCGCCGCCAACGTGGTCCAGCCCGGCTCGGGCATGCATGTCGACCCCTCCACGCTGAGTGCCAAGGCGGTCGACGCGAAGACGGGCGGCGGCGCGCTGCCCTCGACGACCGAGTTCATCGTCAACGCGCTGCCCACCAGTTTCATCGGCGCCTTCGCAGAGAACTCCCTGCTCCAGGTGCTCATCCTGGCCTGCCTGGTGGGCGCCGCGCTGCTGCACCTCGGCCACACCAAGGTGCCCCAGGTGCTGCCCGCGATCGAGCAGGCCCAGGAGATCATCTTTGCGATCGTCGGCTTCGTAATGCGACTGGCCCCGATCGCGGTGTTCGGCGCGATGGCCGTCCTGATCGGCCAGTACGGGCTCGGAGTGATCGAGACCTACGCCAAGCTGATCATCCTGTGCTACGTCGCCGCCGCGCTGTTCATCGCCCTGCTCGCCGTCGCCCTGCGCATGGTCACCGGGCTGAGTCTGTGGAAGTTCCTGCGCTACATCCGTGAGGAGATGCTCCTCGCCCTCGGCACCGCGTCCACCGAGTCGGTCATGCCGCGGGTGATGCAGAAGCTGCGCAAGGCCGGCGCCCGCGACGACGCGGTGGGCCTCGTGCTGCCCACCGGCTACTCCTTCAACCTCGACGGAGCCTCGCTCTACCTCTCCATCGGCACACTGTTCATCGCCCAGGCCGTCGGCGTCGACCTCAGCCTGGGCCAGCAGATCACCGTCGTCCTGGTGCTGATGCTCACCAGCAAGGGCATGGCGGGCATCCCCGGCTCCGCCTTCCTCGCCCTGTCCGCGACCGCCTCCTCGCTGGGGGCCATCCCGGCCGGAGCGGTGGCGCTGCTGCTGGGCGTGGACCGGATCATGGACTCGATGCGGGTGGTGACGAACCTGCTCGGCAACTGTGTCGCCGTGTTCGCGGTGTCCCGCTGGGAGCGGGCACTGGACGTGGAGCGGGCGAAGCAGGTGCTGAGCGGCGAGGCTGCCGAGGAGGCGCCGGTTTCCGAGGAACCGGTGCCTGTCGCCCAATAGCTCGGAGCGTTCTGTATCGCGGGCGGCTGCGGGTGATTCGTGGCTGGTCGCGCAGTTCCCCGCGCCCCTTCAGGGGCGCGGGGCTGCATCTATGTGCGGCTCCGCCGCGTGGGCGCGAGCGACCCCCACATACCCGCAGCCGCCCGCCTACCGTTTTGGCCCCCTACCGCAGTGCCTCTCAGGCGCCCCGTCCACCAGCGTGTCCAGCAGTCCGCCCAGGACAACACGCTGATCATCGCTCAGCGGAGCAAGGATCTCCGCCGCCGCGGACCTGCGCGCTCCCCGCAATTCGCGAAGCGCCTTGCGGCCGTCGTCCGTGAGCTCGATCCGGATCACCCGACGGTTGGTCGGATCCGGCACCCGCCGCACCTTGCCGCTCGCCTCCAGTCCGTCGACCAGTGTGGTCACGGCCCGGGGGACCACCTCCAGGCGCTCGGCCAGATCGGCCATGCGCGGCGGTGAGCTCCAGTGCGCCAGTGTGCGCAGCAGCCGGGACTGGGCCGGGGTGATGCCCAGGCCGCACTGCTCGATGTGCCGCTTCTGGATGCGGTGCACACGGCGGGTGAACCGCAGCAGTTGCTCGGCGAGCAGGCTGTCGGAATCGGGGGTGGCCATGCGGGAACAATATCAGGACCTAATTCATTGTGAGCGTAGGTAACAATGAGCTAAGCTCCGCCAGTCTTCGCCACCTCACTCCCTAGGAGTCCATTGCATCCCGATCGAGAACCCCGCTGGACACCGCCGGCCGATGCCAAGGAGCAACCCCGGCAGGTGCGCCGCATCCTGAGACTCTTCCGCCCCTACCGCGCCCGTCTCGCCGTCGTCGGCCTGCTGGTCGGCGCCGCCTCGCTGGTCTCCGTCGCCACCCCCTTCCTGCTGAAGGCGACCCTCGACGTCGCGATCCCCCAGGGCCGCACCGGCCTGCTCAGCCTGCTCGCGCTCGGGATGATCCTCAGCGCCGTCCTCACCAGCGTCTTCGGTGTGCTGCAGACCCTGATCTCCACGACGGTCGGCCAGCGCGTCATGCACGATCTGCGCACCGCCGTCTACGGCCGTCTGCAGCGCATGTCGCTCGCGTTCTTCACGCGCACGCGCACCGGCGAGGTCCAGTCCCGCATAGCCAACGACATCGGCGGCATGCAGGCCACCGTCACCTCCACCGCCACCTCCCTGGTCTCCAACCTGACCAGCGTGGTCGCCACGATCGTCGCGATGATCGCCCTCGACTGGCGCCTGACCGTCGTCTCGCTGCTCCTGCTCCCGGTCTTCGTGTGGATCAGCCGCCGCGTCGGCAGGGAACGCAAGAAGATCACCACCGAGCGCCAGAAGCAGATGGCCGCCATGGCCGCCACGGTCACCGAGTCTCTCTCCGTCAGCGGCATCCTGCTGGGCCGCACCATGGGCCGCTCCGACTCGCTGACGAAGTCCTTCGCCGAGGAGTCCGAGGACCTGGTCGAGCTCGAAGTGCGGTCGAACATGTCCGGCCGGTGGCGCATGGCCGTCATCACGATCGTCATGGCCGCCATGCCGGCCGTCATCTACTGGACCGCGGGCATCGCCCTGCAGGCGGGCGGCCCCGACATCTCCATCGGCACCATCGTCGCCTTCGTCTCGCTCCAGCAGGGCCTGTTCCGTCCGGCGGTCAGCCTGCTGTCGACCGGCGTGCAGATCCAGAGCTCGCTCGCGCTCTTCCAGCGCATCTTCGAATACCTCGACCTGCCCATCGACATCACCGAGCGGGAGAACCCGGTCCACCTCGACCGGATCAAGGGCGAGGTCCGCTTCGAGGACGTCGAGTTCCGCTACGACGAGAAGAGCGCCCCCACCCTCGACGGCATCGACGTCACCGTCCCCGCGGGCAGCAGCCTCGCGGTCGTCGGCCCCACCGGCGCCGGCAAGTCGACGCTCGGCTATCTGGTCCCCCGGCTCTACGACATCACCGGCGGCCGGGTCACCCTCGACGGCGTCGACGTCCGCGACCTCGACTTCGACACCCTCGCCCGCGCGGTCGGCGTCGTCTCCCAGGAGACGTACCTCTTCCACGCCTCGGTGGCCGAGAATCTGCGCTTCGCCAAGCCGGACGCCACCGACGAAGAGCTCCACGCGGCGGCCAGGGCGGCCCAGATCCACGACCACATCGCGTCGCTGCCCGACGGGTACGACACGATCGTCGGCGAGCGCGGCCACCGCTTCTCCGGCGGCGAGAAGCAGCGCCTGGCGATAGCCCGCACGATCCTGCGCGACCCGCCGGTGCTGATCCTCGACGAGGCGACCAGCGCCCTGGACAACCGCACCGAAGCGGCCGTACAGGAGGCCATCGATGCCCTGTCGGCCAACCGCACCACGCTCACCATCGCGCACCGCCTCTCGACCGTCCGCGGCGCCGACCAGATCGTGGTCCTCGACTCCGGCCGCGTCGCCGAACGGGGCACGCACGAAGAACTGCTGGATCAGGACGGGCGGTATGCGGCCCTCGTACGCCGGGATGCCCAACTGGAACCGACAGGCTGAAGATCTGTCGGGTTTATGGTGATATGCGGGTTACCGTGCCCGCATGCATCAGAACACTCCGCCACGGGGCACGATTCGACTGACGCGCCGGGGCAGACTCGTCCTCATCCTCCTCGCGACCGGAGCCGTGGTGGCCGGCGCCGCCGTGGTCGTGCCGCTGCTGACCGTGCGGCACGGCGTGGAGGAGGCCAAGCCCGCCTCCCTGGTGATCCCGGAGGGCTGGCGCGCGAGTCAGGTCTACGGCGCCGTCGACAAGGCCCTCGCCCTGCCCACCGGCAGCACCGAGAAGGCCCTGGCGAAGGCCCGCCTGAAGCTGCCGAGGGACGCGGCGGGCAACCCGGAGGGCTACCTCTTCCCCGCGACCTATCCCCTCACGAAGAAGACGACGCCCGAGTCGCTGCTGTCGTTCATGGTGAACACCGCCAACAAGAAGTTCAACGGCGCGCCGGTCGCGGCCGGCGCGCAGCGCAACGCGATGAACGTCTACCAGGCGGTCACGGTCGCGAGCATCGTGCAGGCCGAGGCCGCCTCGAAGGCCGACATGGGCAAGGTGGCGCGGGTCGTCTTCAACCGGCTCGAGCGCGGGATGCCGCTGCAGATGGATTCCACCCTCAACTACGCCCTCAAGCGCGCCACCCTGAAGACCAGCGCCGACGACACGAAGCTCGCCAGCCCCTACAACTCCTACCAGCGGATGGGCCTGCCCCCGACGCCGATCGACAACCCGGGCGAGGAGGCGATGCGCGCCACGATCAACCCACCCGCGGGCGACTGGCTGTACTTCGTCACGGTCAGGCCGGGCGACACCCGCTTCACCGCAGACTTCGCCGAGCACCAGCGCAATGTGGCCGAGTTCAACGCCCTGCAGAACAGCCCCGCTCAGCAGCAAAGCCCAGCTCAGCAGCAAAGCCCGGCCCAGCAGAACGCCCCCGCCCAGCAGAACAGCCCGGCCCAGCAGAAAAGCCCCGCTCAGCAGCAAAGCCCGGCCCAGCAGAACGCCCCCGCTCCGCAGGCCACGAAGTAGCCCGCGGGGCGGTCGTCAGGCGGCGACGGGCTCGGTCGGCTGCCCGGCCAGAAGCCGCCGAATGTCCCGTACGGCTGCCCGGCCCGCACGGTTGGCGCCGATGGTGCTGGCCGAGGGGCCATAGCCGACGAGATGGACCCGCGGATCGGCGACCGCACGCGTGCCCTCGACGCGGATCCCGCCGCCCGGCTCTCGCAGCCGCAGCGGCCGCAGATGGTCGATCGCCGCCCGGAACCCGGTGGCCCACAGGATGACGTCGGCCTCCACCCGCCGCCCGTCGTTCCACTCCACCCCGTCCGGTGTGATCCGGTCGAACATGGGCCGACGGTCGAGGACCCCGTCCGCGATGCCCTGCCGGATCGCGTCGTTGAGCGGCAGCCCGGTGACCGAGACGACACTCTTCGGCGGCAGCCCCTGCCGCACGCGCTCCTCGACGAGCGCCACGGCCGCCCGCCCCACGTCCTCGCTGAAGGGGCCCTCACGGAAGACCGGCGGCCGCCTGGTCACCCACGTGGTGGCAGCCGCATACGGGGCGATCTCCAGCAGATGCTGCGTACCCGAGGCACCCCCGCCCACCACGACCACCCGCTGCCCGGCGAACGCCTCGGGCCCGGGATACTGTGCCGTGTGCAACTGCCGCCCCCGGAAGCTCTCCTGACCGGGATAGCGCGGCCAGAACGGACGGTCCCAGGTACCGGTCGCGTTGATCAGCGCCCGCGTCGACCAGTCGCCGTCCGAGGTCTCGACGAGCAACCGCCCGCCCGCGCCCTCCCGCACGGCACGCACATCGACGGGCCGCCGGACCCGCAGGTCGAAGGTGCGCTCGTACGAGGCGAAGTACTCGGCGATCACCTCGGACGAGGCCCGCGCCGGATCGGCGTCGGTCAGCTCCATGCCCGGCAGCGCATGCATGCCGTGCACCTTGCCGTACGTCAGCGACGGCCACCGGAACTGCCAGGCGCCGCCCGGTCCGCGGGAGTGGTCCAGCACCACGAAGTCGCGCCCCGGCTCGAAACCGGTGCGCCGCAGGTGATAGGCGCTGGACAGACCCGCCTGACCAGCGCCCACGACGACTACCTCGACCTCGCGCGCATCGTTCACGCTTCCACCAACCGCGCGGAAGCCGTGGATCTTCCCGCGGCGGGTCCGTGGTGTGCCGAATCACCGCCCGCCCGCGACGAGGGGTCAGGGCCCGGGAGAGTGTGAGGCGCTCAGCCCTCGGACGCCCGGGCTGGCGTGGTCGAGGCAGGCAGCTCGCCGTTGTAGCGGGTGTCCACGAAGTCGGCGAAGTCGACCTTCTTCGGGATGAGCTTCAAGTCGGTGAAGGCATCGGCGATCTGCTGCTCGGAGGCGATGAGCGGCTTGTCGACGGCGACCGAGATCCGGGTGGCGTTGGTGCGCCGCACCGAGGCCAGCGCCACCTCGTACGGCAGACCGGTGTCCTTCGCCCAGACCTTCGCCCACTCCTCCTGGTGGCCGTAGACCCACGCCGTGGCCCGCCGCAGCCGCTCCAGATAGTCCTTGATGGCGGCGGCCTTCTTCTTGTCCTGCAGCGCACTCGGCGCCGCCACCTGGAAGGTCAGGCCGTTGGTGATGCCATCGCCGGTGGTGAGGACACGCCCCTGCTTGGCCTGCAGGATCTGCGAGGTGTACGGGTCCCACACCGCCCAGGCGTCCACCTTGCCGGAGGTGAACGCGGCCAGCGCGTCGGCCGGCTGCAGATACTTGACCTTGACGTCGCTCAGGCTCAGCCCGGCCGCCTTGAGGGAGGCGACCAGCTGGTAGTTGGCGGACGAACCCTGCGCCACGGCGACCGACTTGCCCCTGAGGTCCTGGGGCTTGGACAGCTTGGAGCTGTTGGGTACGAGGATGGCGTCGCCCTTGGAGGTGCCGTGGAAGGCGGCCACGACCGTGATCTTCGAGCCTGCGCCGGCGGCGAAGACCGGGGGGGTGTTGCCGACGCCGCCGATGTCGACGGCCTTGGCGTTGACGGCCTCCAGCAGCGGCGGTCCGGAGGTGAAGGTGGACCACTTGATCTTGTAGTCGAGGTTCTTGAGCTCTCCGGCGGCCCGCAGGATGGCCTCGGAACCGCCCTTCTGATCCCCGACGTTGAGGGTGAGAGAGCCCTTGCCGTCGGTGTCGGTCCCCGTGCTCGCGGACGAGTTCCCGCCGCAGGCGGTGAGCAGGAGAGCGAAGGGGAGGAGCAGAGCGGCAGGGGCGAGACGTCGTCGCATGGGTGGATCCGTTCTGTGCAACTGAGTTTGGAGGAGGAGGAGGAGTTCAGGCGGCTTCGGCGGCAGTGTCGACGCCGAGCCGTTCCAGCAGCCCGGCGCGCAGCTCGGCGAACCGGGGGTCGGTGATGTCGCGCGGCCGGTCGAGAGCGATCTCCTGCTCGTGCGCGATGACGCCGTCGTCCATCACCAGGACGCGGTCGGCGAGCAGGACGGCCTCCTCGACGTCGTGTGTGACCAGCAGTACCGCGCAGCCCCGGCGCTGCCACAACTCGCCCACCAGGCGCTGCGCCTTGATGCGGGTGAGCGCGTCGAGCGCGCCGAACGGCTCGTCGAGCAGCAGCAGATCGGGTTCGCGGACCAACGCCCGTGCGAGGGAGGCGCGCTGGGCCTCGCCGCCGGAGAGGGTTTTGGGCCAGGCGTCGGAGCGGTGGCTCAGGCCGACCTCGTCCAGGGCCTGTTCGGCGACGGCGCGTGCGGGTTTGCCGGGCAGTCCGAGCAGGACGTTGCGCCACACCTTCTTCCAGGGCATCAGCCGTGGCGCCTGGAAGGCGACGGCCTTGCGGCGCGGCACCAGAACGGTGCCCTCGATGTCGCGGTCGAGGCCCGCCAGGATGCGCAGCAGGGTGGACTTGCCGCAGCCGCTGCGGCCGAGCAGGGCCACGAACTCGCCCGGACGCACGTCGAGTTGAAGGTTGTCGATGACGGTACGACCGTCGAAGGAGCGGGTCAGCCCCTCGACCCGTACCGCGGTCTGCGGGGTCACCGGCCGGTGAACGTCGGTCGCCATTGCAGCAGCAGCCTTTCGAGGGAGCGGACGACGAAGTCGGCCAGCAGGCCGAGGAAGGCGTAGACGATCAGGCAGACCACGATGACGTCGGTTTGCAGGAAGTCGCGCGCCTGCACCATCAGGAAGCCGATGCCGGAGTCGGCGTTGACCTGCTCGGCGAAGACCAACGCCAGCCAGGCGATGCCGAGCGAGTAGCGCAGCCCGGTCAGCGCGCCGGGCAGCGCCCCCGGCAGCACGACATGCCGCACGAGCCCCCAGCGGGACAGGCCCAGGGACTCCCCGGCCTCGATCAACTGGGCGTCCACGCCGCGGATTCCGGCGTACACGTTGAGGTAGAGCGGGAAGGTCACGCCGAGCGTGATGATGGCGACCTTAGGGGCCTCGCCGATGCCGAACCAGATGATGAACAGCGGGATCAGACCCACGAACGGCACAGTCCGGAGCATCTGCACCGGCGCATCCACCAGATCCTCGCCGATCCTGAACAGGCCCGAGACCAGGGCGAGTCCGGTTCCGACGACGGTGCCCAGCAGCAGCCCGAACGCCACGCGCTGCAGCGAGGTGCCCATGGCGGAGGCCAGCGAACCGTCGCCGATCAGATCCCCGGCGACCTGCGCGATCCGGCCGGGCGAGGCGAGGACGTCCGACGCCAACACACCGGTGGAGCTGAGGAGTTGCCACAGGGCGAGTAGCAGGAGCGGTCCTGCGGTGCGGCGCAGCCAGCGCGGGACGCGGGTGTGGCGGGAGGATGCGGGGACGATGGGGATGAGGTCCAGGGATGCCGGGTCGGGGATGCCGACATCGGCTCCCTTCGGTGCGGATATGGAGGAAATATCGGGTTCGGAGGAGCCAGGCGGGGCATGGCTGATGCTCATGGGTGCTCCATGGGGAGGAGAGCGTCCGGTGAGGGAGGGGGTACGCGCCTCAGCGCCGCCACGTCACGCGGAGCGTGCGGGTACGGCGCAGTACAGGCAAGGGGGAGTGTGAAAGGTGGGGAAGGCGTCAGCAGCCGCGGCGACACGCGGCGGAGGCCACCCGCAGCAGGTCGATGTGACCGCGCGTGGTGAGCATGGCTGAACGCAACATGCGGCGAAAGTAGCCAGGTCGTCCGTGCACGGTCAATGGCGTCTCGCGGACTGGACCACCCATATCGGCAGGCGAACCGCCGTTGACCTGCGAAACCCGGCGTATGGGTCAGGATGGGGTGCATGTCAGATGCCTTCACCACCCGAGTCCTGAACGTCGCCACCGGCTCCACGGAGCAGGTCGTCGACCTGACGCGCGACTGCGAGGCCTTCCTGCGGGAGGCGGCCGCAGGCCGCGACGGCCTCCTGAACGTCTTCGTCCCTCACGCCACGGCCGGAATCGCGATCCTCGAAACGGGTTCCGGCAGCGACGACGACCTCCTTGCCACCCTCCACACCCTTCTCCCCGCCGACGACCGCTGGCAGCACCGCCACGGCAGCCCCGGCCACGGCCGCGACCACGTCCTCCCGGCGCTCGTACCGCCGCATGCGACGCTGCCCGTGGTGGGTGGCCGGCTGGAGTTGGGGACTTGGCAGTCGGTGTGTCTGGTGGATACGAACAGGGATAATGCGGAGCGCAAGGTGCGTTTCTCGTTTCTTGCGGGCGCCTGACTGCAACCTCGGTCTCCGGGCGACTCATTTCCTCGGTACCGGAGCCCAGGTTTAACCCTGAACACCTGCACCGCGGTGCACGTGCGCCGGGATGGGGGACCCGGCGCGGTGGCGGACGGAACCTGCACAACCCCTCCCTGCGGGCACACCTCTCCAAGAGCACCCGTGAATGTGCGAAGCTGGTTTTCCGATCACGAGGACGGTGCTTCTCCGTGTCACGGCGTCAGCCGGGCGCACACCCCGTAAGCCCGATCCGTGCCGCGTCCGGTGACGTCCTGCCGTCGGAGCCGTTCCAGCCTGGGAGCGGTGAGTACAGATGAGTCCGAGTTCCGCCGATGCCGCGAATCCCGCGCCGACCGGCGTCGGCAACGGGCCCGCCGTCTCCCGTCGGGAGTTCGACGCACTCTTCGAGGCGGTTCGCACGTGGGGTCGCTGGTCCCCGGCCGACCGCGGTGCCTGGAACCGCGTCACCGCGGACCACGTGCGGCGGGCCGCAGCGCGCGTGCGGACCGGGACGGTCGTCCCGCTGGCGCTGCCGTGGAACACCCGGCCCGGCCCCGGCAACCGCAAGCCCGCCCTGCACCACATGACCGACCTCGGCGACGTGGAGGCGCCGGAACCCTCCACCCACAAGGACTTCATCGCCGCCGACTACCACGGCAAGGGCATCACCCATCTCGACGCGCTGTGCCACATCGCCTATCGGGGGCAGCTCTACGACGGCCGCACGGCACACGAGGTCGTCGATGCCGCAGGCGCCCGCTTCGGCGCGGTGTCGACGCTCGGGTCCCTCGTCACGAGGGGAGTGCTCCTCGACCTGCCCGCCGTCCTCGGGATCCACTGGCTGGAGCCGGGGCGAGCGGTGCACGCCAAGGACATCGTCGTTGTGGAGAAGGCGCTCGATGTGACGATCGGCGATGGCGACGCGGTACTGCTGCGCTCCGGACACGTCCGGCGCCGCGAGGAACTCGGCGCCTGGGACCCCGACACGGCCAGCGCGGGCTTTCATGTGGACGCCCTGCCGCTGCTGGCCGAGCGTGGCATCGCGCTGCTCGGCGGAGACGGCGACAGTGACGTACGGCCCTCACCTGTGGACGGCGTGCACTCGCCGGTCCACGCCCTGGCTGTGGCCGCGATGGGGCTGCCACTGCTGGACAACCTCGATCTGGAAGCGCTGTCCGCCGCGACCGCGACGGCGGGGCGGTACGACTTCATGCTCGTCGTGGCGCCGCTGAACGTCCCGGGCGGGACGGGCTCGCCCGTCAACCCGGTCGCTGTCCTGTGACACCGATCCGGTCCGGTCACCGTGTGTGAGGGGCCTTGTGAACGGTGACTCGCGCCTCCAATACCCGTATCCTCGTCCATATCAGACATTTCGGAAGGGTTGACTGTCGAAGGCGCGAGTGAGGCGGAGCGTGGTTCGGGCCGGCGAAGATCCGATACCGACGGGGCGTGCGCCAGGCGGCACGGGGCCCGCCAGTTTCCGTGAGCGGTTCCTGCAGGGTGAGCCGGTCGAGACGGGTGTGCGCACGTCGATCCTGAATTCCTGGCGGCGCTGCCGGACCCTGGGGCTGTCGCCGGACCAGTCCGACCTTCCCTTCCGGGAGGACTTCGAACCGGACGGACGTATCGTCCGCGCGGCCGTTCCGGTGCTCGACCGGCTGCAGGCCATGTTCGCCGGCAGCGCGATGAACATCTCCGTCGCCGACGCGAGCGGGACGGTACTCCTGCGCCGTTTCGGAGAAGCGTCGCTGGCCAGAATTCTCCCGGCCATCCAGAGTGTCCCCGGGTTCGTGTTCGCCGAGAAGGTCGCAGGTACCAACGGCATCGGTCTCGCCCTGGCCGAGCGCCAACCCATCCGGGTCTACGGTGCCGAGCACTTCGCCGAGCGCTCCCAGGGCAGTGCCTGCCGCGCGCTTCCCGTCCGCGACCCGCTCAGCGGCCGCATCGAGGGCGTCCTGTGCTTCGGCTATCCGCGCAGCGCCGAGGACCCGGCGCTGGACACCGTGATACGCAAGGCGGCCGAGGCCATCGAGCGGCGGCTGCTGGGGCAGAGTTCCTCGCGTGAGCGCGCTCTGCTGCGGGCGTACCTGGACAGCGGAGCCGAGGCCGCCGCAGGTTTTCGGCACCGCACAGGGGTGCGGGAACTGGCAGTGGAGATGAGCCCCCGCGACCGGGCGATCCTCATGGAGAAGGCCGCCGAGCTGATCGCCTGCGCGCAGCGGGCCTGTGTCGACGTTCCCCTGTCCGACGGCCGTCGGGTCACGCTCGTGAGCCGGCCGATGACGAGTGCCTCCGGAGTGGAGGGCTTCGCCATCGAGGCCGTTGTCCCCGGTCCCTCACCGCGCGAGCCCCTCGCCTTCCCGCATCAGGTCCACGAGCCGCTGGGCCTCCCTGCCGAGCTTGCCGTCGCCACCTCCCTCACGTTCTCCGGGGGCGTTCCCGACGTGGCGCCCGGGCAGCTCCACGTCACCCCGCCGTCGGAGTATCTTCCCGGCACGGAGCACGGCCCTGTCGCCGTGGGCGTCGAGCGCGTCACGGCCGGCGACGGCACGACGGACGAGCACTCCGACTCCCCACCCCCGGCGAGAGGGCTCGTGATGGTGGGGGAGCCGCACGTGGGGACCTACGCCCTCGCCGCGCGCCGCCGCCTGGAATTGTTGTCCGAGGCCGGCGTCCGCATAGGCACCACCCTGGATGTGCGCAGTACCGCCCGGGAACTCGCCGAGTCGGCGGTGCCGCAACTGGCCGACTTCGTCACCATCGACCTGCCGGAAGCCGTGCTCCGCGGCGAGGAGTCCGCCGATCCCCGCAGTGACCTACGCCGTACGGTGGTCCACGGCATCCATGACGACTGTCCCTTCCACCCGGTCGGCAAGCAGGTCGACTACGGTCCGACGATGCCGCAGTCGCGGTGTCTGACGAGCGGCCGGGCAGTGCTGGAACCGGACCTGAAGGCTGCCGCGGGCTGGTTCGGGCAGGACCCTGAGCACTCCGCACAGCTGCTGAGCCACGTCCGCTCCCTCATCGCGGTGCCCCTGATCGCCCGCGGCGCAGTCCTGGGCGTGGCCGGCTTCTACCGCGCGCAGGACTCGCCACCGTTCGGGGACGACGACCGGTCGCTGGCCCAGGAACTGGCCGCCCGTGCCGCACTGTCCATCGACAACGCCCGGCGCTACACGCGCGAACGCGCCATGGTCCTGGCCCTGCAGCGCAGCCTGCTCCCGCACGGTGTGCCGGACCAGGACGCCGTCGAGGTCGCCCATCGCTACCTGCCCGCCGAATCCGACGTCGGAGGGGACTGGTACGACGTCATACCCCTGTCCGGCACCCGCATCGGGCTCTTCGTCGGCGACGTCGTCGGCCACGGCATGCTCTCCGCCGCCACCATGGGGCGGCTGCGCACGGCCGCCCGCAGTTTCGCCGAACTCGACTTCCCCCCGGACGAGGTCCTCACCCACCTCGACAAACTCGTGGGACGCCTGGACCGGGAGGACCCCGGCGCCGTGGACGCAGGCATCATCGGCGCGACCTGTCTCTACGCCATCTACGACCCGACCACACAGCAGTGCACCATGGCCCGCGCCGGCCATCCCCCGCCCGCTCTGGTCCGCCCCGACGGCACCGTGTCGTTCCCCGACCTGCCCGCCGGACCCCCGCTCGGCCTCGGCGGTCTGCCGTTCGAATCCGCCGAGCTCGACCTCCCTGAGAACAGCCGGCTGGTCCTCTACACCGACGGGCTCATCGAGGACCGTCACCGCGACGTCGACGTGGTCCTCGATCAGCTGCGCGCCACGCTGGCCCAAGCGAACGGCACGCCCGACGAGACCTGCGAGGCGGTACTCGACACGGTGGCTCCCGCCCACCCCTGCGACGACATCGCCCTGCTCGTCGCCCGCACCCACGCCCTGGCCCCCCAGCGGATAGCCACCTGGGACCTGCCCGCGGATCCGGCCCTGGTCAGCGAGGTCCGCGCCTCCGCCACCCGGCAACTGACCGACTGGGGGCTCGACGAGGCCGCGTTCGCCGCCGAACTGGTGCTCAGCGAGCTGGTCACGAACGCCATCCGCCACGGCGCAGGGCCCGTCCGGGTACGGCTGCTCCACGATCGCACCCTGATCTGCGAGGTCTCCGACACCAGCAACACCGCCCCGCACCTGCGCCGAGCGGCCAGCACCGACGAGGGCGGCCGCGGCCTGTTCCTCGTCGCGCAGCTGACGCAGAGCTGGGGCACGCGCTACACCCAGCAGGGCAAGGTCATCTGGGCCGAATGCGGGCTCGAGGGGACCTGAGGCGCCGACCCCGGCGATTCGCTGCTCCGTTGGGGTCAGAGAGAGCGGCCAGATGTCAGAAAATGTGCGACATGTGCCGCTAATGTCACTGATGTACATCGGGAAGAACACGGCAGGTCCAACTCCGGAGAGGTCGGTGCACGAGGCCCACGACACCTCTGCGCATGCGGTCCCGCCCTTCGGGGCGGAACCTCTGGTCCGTGTCCGCGGACTTGCCAAGCGCTTCGGGGGAACCCTCGCGCTCGCCGGGGTCGACCTCGATGTCCACGCCGGCAGCGTCCTCGCCCTCCTCGGTCCCAACGGAGCCGGGAAGTCCACGCTCATCAAGGTGCTCGCCGGCGTCCACCACGCAGACTCGGGGCAGGTCACCGTGGCCGGGCACCCGCTCGGGAGTCACGCCGCTTCCCGGCACATGTCCTTCATCCATCAGGATCTCGGCCTGGTGGAGTGGATGACGGTAGCCGAGAACATCGCTCTGAGCACCGGGTATCCACGCCGCGCCGGACTGATCTCCTGGCGGCTCACCCGAGAACACTGCACCGAGGCCCTGCGGGTCGTCGCCGGACATCTCGACCCCGACACGCCGATCTCCCGCCTCGCCCCGGCCGAGCGTTCGCTTGTCGCCGTCGCACGAGCCCTGGCGGCACGGGCGAGACTCATCGTCCTCGACGAGCCGACCGCCCGCCTGCCCGCCGCGGACTGCACCCGGCTGTTCCGGGTGCTGCACTCCCTGCGCGACCGGGGGCACGGCATCCTCTACGTCAGCCATCGCCTGGACGAGGTGTACGAGGTCGCCGACACCTTCGCCGTGCTGCGCGACGGCCGCCTGGTCAGCCACGGCTCGTTGGCGGGCCACACTCCTGCCCGCCTGGTGCGCGCCATCACCGGCGAGGGGCCGACCGATCACCGCCCCGCCACCACCCCGGCCGACGGCCCGGCCGTCCTGACCCTGGACGGGGTGCGCACCCCCGACGCGGGACCGGTGAGTCTGGAGCTCAGGCGGGGCGAAGTCCTCGGCCTGGTCGGCCTCACGGGCGCCGGGCACATGGGCCTCGCCCGAGCCCTCGCGGGCGCCCGGCCCCTCCTCGGCGGACGGGCCCTTCTCGGCGGTCGCCCGTACCATCCCCGTACGGTCGCGGAAGCCGTCGGACGGGGTGTCGCCCTCGTACCCGGTGACAGACAGCGGGAGGGGTGCCTCGCCGAGCTGACCGTACGGGAGAACCTCCTGGCCAACCCCCGGGCGGGAGGCATGTCGGCGCTGTGCTGGCTCAGCCCCCGCCGCGAACGCGCCGAGGCCGGCACCCTGATCGAACGGTTCTCGGTGCGTCCCCACGACAGCGAGGCCGCCATCGTCACCCTGTCCGGGGGGAACCAGCAGAAGGTCATGATCGGCCGGTGGCTGCGGCTGGCCCTGCGCCTGCTGATCCTCGAGGATCCGACGGCGAGCGTGGACATCGGTGCCAAAGCCGCGATCCACCGCCTGCTCGACGAGGCGCTCGCTGCCGGCCTCGCGGTCCTCCTCGTCTCCAGCGACTTCGAGGAGGTCGCGGGCGTGTGCCGGCGCGCCCTGGTCTTCGTCCGCGGATCCGTGACGGCCGAGCTGACCGGCCCGGCCCTCACGGTCACCGAGCTCACGCGGGCGGCTTCGGCCCTGCCCTCCTCCGGAACCGCGGCGAATCCGTGACCGGCTCCCCCTCTCCGGCTGCGCCCCCGCCACGGCCGCGTCGCCCGGGCTCACCGAGGCGACTCGCCCGACCGCACGGCCGGAGCGGGCAACTCATCGGCGCCTACGGCCTCCTGACCCTCACCGCCCTGCTCTTCCTGATCTTCTCCCTCACCCTGCCGCGTACCTTTCCCACCCGGGACACCGTCGACTCGATCCTGTCCAACCAGTCGATCCCGGCCGTCCTCGCGCTCGCCGCGATGGTCCCCATCGTGACCGGCGCGTTCGACCTCTCCATCGGCTACGGTCTCGGCCTGGCGCACGTCATGGTGATGCAGCTCGTCGTGGCCGACGGGTGGCCCTGGCCGCTTGCCTGCCTCACGGTGATCGCCGGAGGGGGCGTCGTGGGCGTCCTCAACGGTGTCGTCGTCGAATTCGGACGGATCGACTCGTTCATCGCCACGCTCGGAACCGGCAGCATGATGTACGCGGTGACCGGATGGGTCACCGGCGGCGGCCGGATCGTCCCCGGCCCGCAAGGCCTCCCGGCCGCCTTCACCGACATCTACGACTCGACGTTCCTCGGCCTGCCGGTTCCCGCCTTTTACGTGCTCGCGCTCACGGTCGCCCTCTGGGTGGTTCTGGAGCGGCTGCCGCTCGGCAGGTACCTGCACGTCGTCGGGTCGAACCCGCGCGCCGCCGACCTGGTCGGCATCCCGACCCGCAAGTACACCGTCTACGCCTTCGCCGCGTCGGGACTGATCGTCGGCTTCGACGGAGTGCTGCTCGCGGCCCAGCAGCAGATCGGCAATCCCAGTGTCGGCCTCGACTACCTGCTGCCCGCGTTCGTCGGGGCCCTCCTCGGCTCCACCGCCATCAAACCCGGGCGCCCCAACGCCCTGGGCACCCTCGTCGCCGTCGCCGTCCTCGCCGTCGGCCTCACCGGCATCGCCCAGATGGGCGGCGATTTCTGGACGGTCCCGTTGTTCTACGGCGGCACCCTGCTCCTCGCCGTCGGACTGGCCGGCTACTCCGCTCGTCGCCGACTGCGCACCGGCGCGGTCGTCGCCCGCGATTCGCCCGCCGTGACACAGGACGACGGCACGCCGGGCAGCCCTCCATGACCCACGCCGCGGGCACCGCCGGAGTGCCCGGGCGGCATCCTCCGCAAGGAGCTTCCGTGCACCGCAACCGCAACACCCCCACCGTCCGCAACGCGCGGTCGACTGCCACCGCCCTGGTGGTCGCGGTCTTCGTGCTGGCCGGCTGTGAACGCGGCTCGTCGAGCGGCCCGGCGCACTCCACCTCGGGTCCGAGCGGCTGCCCCGCGGCCCAGACCAGGGCCCAGGCCGCCGTCAGCCGGGCTGAGCGGACCGACATCCCCTGGAACGGACCGACCAGCGGTCCCACCGCGGTGGCCGGCAAGACCATCGTCTACGTCGCCCAGACCATGACCAATCCCGGAGTCGCGGGCGCCGCGGACAGCGTGCGGAAAGCCGCGCGCGTCATCGGCTGGCACGTCCGGGTGATCGACGGTGGCGGCACCCCCGCCGGCATCCAGGCGGCGATGAGCGAGGCCGTGGACGTCAGACCCTCGGGCATCGTCATCGGGGGCTTCGACCCGGGCTCGACCTCGCAGCAGGTGGCGCGTGCGAACGCGGCAGGCATCCCGCTCATCGGCTGGCACGCGGTCGCTTCCCCCGGCCCCAGCCGGCGCCCCAGGCTCTTCACCAACGTCACCACCAAAGTCGAGGACGTGGCCAGAGCCAGTGCGCAGTGGGTCATCTCGAGCTCCGACGGCACAGCCGGGGCCGTGGTCTTCACCGATGCCTCGATCCCCTTCGCCAAGTACAAGTCCGACCTGATCAGGAAGGAGCTGGCCACCTGCGCGGGAGTGAAGCTGCTGGCGTACGAGAACATCCCGATCCCGGATGCCGGCAGCCGCACGCCCCGGGAGATCTCCTCACTGCTCTCCCGCTTCCAGGGGAGGTGGACCCACTCCGTCGCCATCAACGACCTGTACTTCGCCGATGCCGCCCCGGCGTTCCGCGCGGCCGGCAAGAAGGGTTCCGGCCCGCCCTTCAACATCGGCGCCGGCGACGGCGACCCCTCCGCCTTCCAGCGCATCAACAGCAAGCAGTACCAGGCGGCCACCGTGCCAGAGCCGCTGTCCCTGCAGGGCTGGCAGATCGTCGACGAGTTCAACCGCGCCTTCTCCGGCCGCCCGGCCAGCGGTTATGTGGCCCCCGTCCACATCAGCACGGCCGACAACAGCCACGGCGCCACGACCTGGGATCCGGCGGGATACCGGGAGGCGTACCGGAAGATCTGGGGCACGTGACACTGGCGGCGGGGACCGGTCAACGTGGCGGCGCGTACTCGGTGAGCAGGAGCGCGATGTCGTCCGCCCTGTCGGGGGAAGCGTGGCAGGCATCCCGCAGCAGCCCGTCGGCCAGATCGTCCAGGCCGCCCCCGCCGAGCCGGGCCAGCGCCCCCCGGAGTCGCTCGACGTCGGAGCCGATGTCCGAGTCGCGCCTCTCGATCAACCCGTCCGTATAGAGGGCCAGGACCGACCCGGGAGCGAGACGCAGCTCCGACTCCGGAAAGCGTGCCGTCGCGTCGATGCCGAGCAGCGGGCCGCCGGGCACATCCAGGATCTTGGTGTGCCCGTCGGGCAGGCGCAGCAGGGGCGGGAGATGGCCCGCGCGGACGATGCGCACGATCCCCGAGCGGGGATGGAACTGGGCGTAGCAGCAGCTGGCGAGGAGCACCGGGTCGAGGTCCATGTGGAGCCGGTTGGTGCCGGCGGCGACGTCGCTCGGTCGGTGGCCGGCGGCGACGAATGCCCGCATGGCGCTGCGCAGTTGGCCCATGGCGGCCGCGGCGGGGACGTTGTGCCCCTCGACGTCCCCGACGATCAGTGCGACTTCGTCGCCGGTGGGGATGACGTCGTACCAGTCGCCGCCGATGTCCATCCCCCTGGTGCCCGGAAGGTAACGCCCGGTGACGTGCAGCCCCGGCACAGTGGGCAGCCGGTGCGGCAGCAGCGCGTCCTGCAGGCCGCGGGCGAGGGCGAATTCGGTGTCGTAGAGTCTGGCGCGTTCCAGCGCCTGGCCGATCAGGCCGCCCAGCGCGGTGAGGACTCCGCGCTCCTCGTCGGGGAACCGGTGGATGTCGTCGAAGCCGAGGATGCAGGCGCCGACCGGCTGGTTCGAGGCGATCAGCGGCAGGAACGCCCAGGAGTTGGTGTGACCCACCATGAGCCCGGGGTAGCTCTCGAGGAGCTGCTCCCGGGACTCGAAGAAGAGCGGGACCCCGGAGGTCAGCGCGTCCGTCACGGGCAGCCGGGCGTGCAGCGGGGTGCCTTCGAACCGGGCGAGAAAGCGTTTCGAGTAGCCGCGCTGAGCGAGCAGGTGCAGGCGCCGTTCCTCCACCACGGCGATCGCGAGCTTCTGGCCGCCGAACGCCGGCAGCAACTGGTCGGCGACGGCATCGAACACCTCGTCCGCGGTGGCCGCCTCGGTGAGGGCGCTGCCCAGCGTGAGCACCCGGTAGAGGGAACCCACGCGGGGGGCCGCGGGCGGAGGCGCCGAGGAGATGGGCGGCCCCTCCCCGGTGACCGGTGCACCGGGTACGGTGCCGGCCGGTACGGGCTGCCGCACTCGTGAGACCCATCCCGTCATGCCCTGAGCGCCCGGGTGGAGGGAGAAGACCAGCCACTCGTCCGGCGGGCGGCGGACCAGGAAGGAGACCGGCTGCTGGGAGACGGCGGCGGCCCGGTAGCGGTCCTCGTACACGGGATCGGCCAGCCAAGGCAGGATGTCCCAGGGGCGCCGGCCGAGCAGTTCGTCCTGGCGGACCCGGAGCAGATCCTCCAGGCTGTGGTTGGCGTAGGCGAGGCGTCCGTCGGGAGAGAGCGCGAAGAAACCGTCCGCGAGCCGCTCGATCGCCGCCACGGCGGCCATGCCGCTCCCGGAGTCCAGCACGGCGCCGACCAGGTGACAAGAGGCCTCCGAGTCGTCGGGGCTCTCCGGTACCCGGCCCCACAGCTCGACGACGCGGTGTCCACCACGGCCGTCCAGGATGCGTAGGCGGTGCGCCAGTAGGTGTCCCTCCTCGACCGCGGCGCGGGCGGCGGACCCGAAACCGGGCAGATCCGCCGGCTCGATGTAGGCCGCCAGTGTGGCCGCGCGACCGTCGAACGCGCGGGGCGCAATCCCGAAGATCGCGCACAGCTCGTCGTCGGCAGTGAGGGCTCCGGTGTCGAGGTTCCAGTCGAACAGGCCCACCCGGATCGCCGGAGCGGACGGCAGCGGGACCAGTACCGGAGCCGTCCGCTCGTCGTACTCACCGAGCGTGCCGCGGGCCCGCAGTCCGGCGAGGGCGGTGCCCAGCCGGTCGGCGGCGGAGCGCAACTGCCCGCGCTGCGCCCTCGACAGTCCGGTCCCGTCCGGCCTGGGCGTCCACACCACGGCGATGGCGCCGAAGGTCCGCTCGCCCGCCCGTACGGGGACCGAGGCAGAGCCGAACGGGTAGGGCAGGGCGATCGAGAGTTGGGGGAAGCGCCGCATCGTCTCCTCCGCGCCGGCCAGGTGGACCATGCGCCCGGAGCGGCACGCCTCCGCCACTGGCATCCGGCTGTTGACCGGGATCCGACGCCACCCGCTGAGCAGGGAGGGCGGTGTCCCGCAGGACGCGGCCACGACAAGCGAGCGATGGTCGCCGGAGAGCAGGAACACGCTTCCGGTATGTGCTCCGGTGACCTCCACGGCATGGACCACGGCCCTCACCAACGCGTCGTCGCGCTCGGGCGCTTCGCCGACACCCGCGGCGCTGAGCGGGTATGAGCTCGATGCCATACCGTTGGCCGACACGCTGCCCTCGATCATCCATGGAGTGCTTTTCCCAGTTTAGGGTTATTCGCACCTCTCTGTGGATGGATGTCGGGCCGGTATGGGTGAGCCGATTTTGTCCCCACCTCCTCTCACCACCTGTGCGGGCGTGCTCGCACGGTTGGGGCGGCCGGCACCTCGGGGGCGGGCGTTGGCTGCGTGTCCTGACGGAGTGCTGGATGCGGCCCGTAGTGCAAAAACCGAGCCGTGTGTGCTCGCCCTCAGGGGTCGAGCAGAACCTCCTGGAAACGCTGGACGTAGTCCTCTCCTGACCCACCCGGTGCCGGGTCGGCGGGCCGTCCGGAGCCTGCCTGGCGTGTGTCTCAACCGTTGTCTTCGCGAAGGGCCTTGTCGATCTCGCCCAGTGCTCCGGTCAGCTGCGTGTAGTCGTCGGCTGTCAGCGGTTTGACGAAGTACTTCTCCACCACCTGCGCGTGGACGGCCGCCGCCCGTACGAACGCCGTACGTCCTTCGGGGGTCGGTTCCACCAGGGCCACCCGCCGGTCCTCGGCGGACGGCACGCGACGGACCAGGCCGGCGTCCTCCATGCGGTCGATCAGGCGGGTGGTGCCGCTGCTGGTGAGGGTGAGGTCGTCGGCCAGCTGCCGCTGGGAGACCTCCTCGCCGGGCCGGCGGCAGAGACGGATCAGCACCTCAAGCATGGTGTGGCTGATCCCGCACTCCTGCCGCAGCGCGCTGTCGATGCGCTGTTCCAGGCGCGTGGCGGACTTGATCAGCAGGCCGAAGTCGCGCACAAGCCGGCTGTTGGCGGCACGGGCTGCGACTTCGTCGCTGGGTGGCGGCGTCGGGTTCATCACCGTCGATTTTACTGCCTCCTCACCTACTGCTGTCTCAATCACTGACTAGTCAATTGCTGACTGCTCAGCTAAATTCTCAGAGTGAGCTCAACACCGCGAGCGAGAGGGAGATCCACGTGGACCTGCAGCACTGGCTCGGCCGAGCCACTCACGCGATACAGGACTGGACCGAAGCCTTCGGTCCCTACCAGCGCCACCCGTCCCTGCAGGTGGACGACGACCGCTTCGCGTCGGTCTTCGCAGGGTTCACCGAGAGGCTGAAGGACAACTACCCCTTCTTCCACCCGCACTACGCGGGCCAGATGCTCAAGCCCCCGCACCCCGCGGCGGTGGTCGGCTACCTCACCGCCATGCTGATCAACCCCAACAACCACGCCCTGGACGGCGGCCCCGCCACCGCCGCGATGGAACGGGAGGTCGTCGCGCAGCTCGCCGCGATGTTCGGTTACGACACCCACCTCGGCCACCTCACCACCAGCGGCACGATCGCCAACCTCGAAGCCCTCTTCGTCGCCCGCGAACTGCACCCCGGCCGCGGCATCGCCCACAGCGCCGACGCCCACTACACCCACGGCCGCATGTGTCACGTCCTGGGCATGACGAGCCACCCCGTCCGCACCGACAGCCAGGGACGGATGGACCTCGAAGCGCTGGAGGGCGTACTGCGCACCGGTCAGGTGGGCACCGTCGTCGTCACCACCGGCACCACCGGACTGGGCGCCGTCGACCCCGTTCACGACATCCTGCCCCTGGCCGAGCGGTACGGCGTCCGCGTCCACGTCGATGCCGCGTACGGCGGCTTCTTCACGCTCCTGGCCGGAGCGGGCGGCATCGAGGGGCTGCCGCCCGAGCCCTGGCGGGCCATCGCACGCGCCGACTCGGTCGTCGTCGACCCCCACAAGCACGGCCTGCAGCCCTACGGCTGCGGAGCCGTCCTCTTCCGCGACCCCGAGGTGGGCCGCTTCTACCTCCATGACTCGCCGTACACCTACTTCACCTCCGCCGAGCTGCACCTCGGCGAGATCAGCCTGGAATGCTCCCGCGCCGGCGCCTCCGCGGCCGCCCTGTGGCTCACCTTCCAGCTCCTGCCGCCCACTCCCGACGGCCTCGGCCGGGTCCTGGCGGCCGGCCGCCGAGCAGCCCTGAAGTGGGCGGACCTGATCGAGACATCAGACCTTCTGGAGCTCTACCAGCAGCCCCAGTTGGACATCGTCACCTACTTCCCCGCCGTCGATCCCGCGACCCTCAGCGGCATCGACGCGACGTCCGCGCGCATCCTGGCGGACGGCATGACGGCCCCCGATCCCGTGTACGTCAGCACCTTCAAAGCCGGCCGCGAGGCGTTCACCGCCCGCCATCCCAAGATCACAGCCGACGCCGACGCCGCCAGGATCCTCCGCAGCGTCCTGATGAAGCCGGAGTCCGAAGACCACGTCGAGCACCTGCACAACCGGGTCGAGCAGCTGACCCGGTCCCGCTGACCACCGCGCCGGATCCCTGACCGCACCCGCCCGTGGCCAGCCGGTTGACTCTTTGTCAAATGCCGTTATTGGAAAGGAAGTTGACGGTCGCATTCGGACGTGAAAGGGCGTACACATTACCTTCACACCGTGTAGCTTCTACCCGTCAGTAGAGGCTTGAGCAAGGGTGGATGTGTGGTTGCCTCTCCGCATGCCGAAAAGTTCGCCGCCTGCCTTCGGATGCTGAAGGACCGCAGCGGTCGGGGCTACGACCGCCTCGGCAAGGAGGCCGGCGTCAGTGGTTCCAGTCTGCATCGGTACTGCTCCGGCCTCAGCGTCCCCACGGACTACCGGGTGGTGCACGCCTTCGCCAAGGTGTGCGGCGCCAGTGCGGAGGAGCTCCGCGAACTGCACCGGCTGTGGGCGCTGGCGGACACCGAGCGGGACGTGCCGGCTGCGACCGCCGAGGAGAACAGCCCGCCGGAGATCACCCCCGACGGGACCGACGAGCCGCGACGGTCCCGGATGCCCGAGAAGCTGTCCTCCCGTGTGGCGGTACTGGCCGCCGTCGCCGCGGTGGTACTGGTGGCCGGCTTCGTGTGGCTGCCCGGCAGTGGCCCGGCCGGTGAGCCGGCGGCCAAGGACAAGGTGCTGGAGTCCCCGGCGTGCGCAACGGTGAGCATGGGGGAGCACGACGAGTGCGTGCGCGAGGTCCAGAACCTGTTGGTGCGGGCCAAGGGCAGACTCGCCGTCGACGGGGACTTCGGGCCGGAGACCCTGCGCAGAGTGACCGCGTTCCAGGTGCTGGCAGGGGTGACGGCCCGAGGCGTGGTCGACGAGGACACCAAGAAGGCGCTCTATGCGCAGAAGGTGAGCATGACGACCTGGTCGCCGGCCGAGGTGACGAAGCGGATCCGGGAGGTGTTCGTCGAGGATCCCGACACCGCCGTGGCCATCGCCCGCTGTGCGTCGTTCCTCGACCCGCTGTGGGTGCTGCCCAACACCAACGGCAGCCGCAACTGGGGCGTGTTCCAGATCTCCGACGCCCGCCTGCGGGACCTCGACGGCACACCGCGCCGGGCGTTCGACCCGGACTGGAACATCAAGGCGGCTCACCGGCTGTGGAGTGTCCGGCACGACTTCCACGACTGGCCCTCCTGCCAGGCGGCGTTGAAGGACACACCGAAGAGCTGAACGCCGGGGTCCTCGGATACTCCTCCGCGGTACCCGAGGACCCCGGATCCCGCGGCGGCGTCAGATCGTGCCGCTCTCCCACCACCAGTCGCGCCCGAGATCGGCCCGGCTGTCGACGTGCTGGTGGTCGACGGTGTACCTCTCCAGCCCGGAGAACCCGCAGGTCTCCGCCTTCTGATAGACGGTCTTGTTGGCCACGCCGGGCACGTCGAGGTCGGCGGCGGTGCCGTACAGGTGCATGCTGTCGGTGGCCCCGCCGATGTCGGCGTTGTGCGCGATGCTGCGGAAGCCGGAGTTGACCGTGATCGGCTTGTCGCCCAGCTTCTTGCGCAGCGCCTCCAGCTTGTACATACAGCGGCGGACGTTCTCCTTCACCTGTGACGCGCTCAGTTTGCCGCCGTCGAAGGTGCCGCTCGACTGGTCCACGAACTCGCTCCAGTTGAAGTGGAGCGTGGAGCCGTCCGTCTGCTCCAGCGCGTTGAGCTTCGCCTGGGTGTTGGGTCCTGCGCTGGCGTCGGCGCTGAGGCCGTACGCCGTCTGGAACCGCCGTACGGCCGCCGCCGTGCCGGGGCCGAAGTCCCCGTCGATGCCGACCCGGCTGTGGCCGGCGCTGTCCGCCGCCCACCCCGCGATTCTGATCTGCAGCTCGGTCACGTCGGCGCCGCTGTCGCCCTGTGTCAGGGTGCGCGACCACGCATAGGCCTGTGCGGTGCCCGAGAACAGCAGCTGCCCGAACGCGACGCCGGCACCGGCGGCCAGCGTGCCACGCAGCATGGCGCGGCGGTTGAGGGGCCGGAAGGAGGAAGCCATGATTGCCCTTTCGGGGAACGGTGGTGCGGGAGAGGTCAGTAGGCGATCTGGAACGTGACGTTCTGCGCGTCGGTGTCATAGGCGTGCACGCGCAGAACGAAGTGGGTGCCGTCCTTGACGTCGGTCGCGACGGTCCCCCACTCGGTTCCGTGTGTGGTGTACGCGTCGTCGTTGTTGCACTTGCTGGTGTGGTCGACGAACACCACACAGGCGTCCAGGTACACCCCCGGCTCGTCCGTGATGAGCCGGATGTTGATGTCGTTGCACCGCGAGGACGCGGTGTAGGTGCCGTACTCCTTGGCGGCCGCCTGGTAGTGGTACGTCAGCGTCCTGGCGCCGCCGTAGCAGCTGACGGCGGCGGCCGAGGGCTGGGCCGAGGCCGGCGCGGCGCCCGCTCCCAGCAGTGCGGCCGCGGTGAACAGCGCAGAGGCGAACACCCTTTTGCGGGCCATGGTGGTCTCCGGTGGTGAGGGGGGGGCAGAAAGCGGTCGGGCTCTCCTGTTTCCGGCGGATCAGCGGTTGGCCAGACGGTCCAGATCGTCCTGGGTGCCGTTGAACACGTCCGCGGTCGCCGGTGCTTTGATGCCCGGGAACAGCGCGGCGTCGGTGTACTGCCACATCGCCCAGGTCGTCGAGCCGTTCGGCAGCGGCGGCTGGCTGATCGACTGGCGGTAGTCCGCGAGTTGCAGCGGATAGCGGGCGAAGGCGGTGGTCGACCCCAGGCAGTCGTCCAGGAAGGACTTCTGGGTGTAGATGATCGGCGTGCGGCCGAAGGCAGCTTCGACCTTGTCGAGCCATGCCTTGGTGTCGTCCACCGTGCCGTAGGTGGGACAGCGGCCACTGCCGTCGTCCATGCGTTCCAGGTCGAAGACCGGCGGCAGGTCACCGGCACGCTGCCCGGTGTAGCCGGTCGCCCGCACCGCGGCGATGAACCGGTCGGCCTGCGCGGCACCCGTGTCGGGTGAGGTGCCCGTGTAGAAGTGGTAGGGCGCGACGGCCAGCCCCGCCGTCCTGGCCGCCTCGAGGTCGGTGGCGAGGTATTCGTCGGTGACGTTCGTGCCCCTGGTGGCCTTGACGGTCGCGAACTCGACACCCGAGGCCCGGACGGCCTTCCAGTCGATCGGCGCGCCGCCGGGGTGCTGGTACTTGGCCGTGTCCAGGCCGTCGATCGGATAGCCGGCGGGCCGCGGGGGCGTGCAGTACGTGTTGCGGCTGGACCAATCCACCAGTCTGGCCCAGGTGTTGGGGCCCACGACGCCGTCGGCACTGAGGCCGGCGCAGTTCTGGAGCTCGATGACCCGGGCCTCGGTTCCGCCGCCGAAGTCACCGTCGATGGTCAGCGGCGGGTAGTGGAACGGTTCCATGGCCAGGTTCAGCCGGCACTGAACTTCCTTGACCTCGCTGCCCGTCGCCCCTCGACGCAGCGTCGGACGTGTGCCGGTGTGGCCGCACACGGTCGACTGCGCCGTACCCGACGTGCCCTGGGTGGCGCACGTGTGCGGTTGGGCGGCCCAGGTGTTCAGCGCAGCCCAGGTCTGCGGGCCGAGCACGCCGTCCACGCCCAGCCCGGCGCACCGCTGGAACTCCTTGACCCGTGTCTCCGTCGCCGGCCCGAACGAGCCGTCCGCCGCGATCGGTGTGTAGCGGCTCGGCTTCGTCGCCAGGTTGAGTTCGCACTGTGCCTCGACCGCCGAGCTCCCCGTCGATCCCCGCTGCAGCGTGGGCTGTGCGCTCGTGTGCCCGCAGACCGCGACCGCGGTGACGGCGGACTCCGCCGCCTGCACCGCCGTTGGCCCGTACAAAGGCAGGACCGCTGCTGCGGCGAGGGTCAGTCCCCGCAGAAGCGTCGTCCTCTGTCCCATCTGGTGTTCCCCCTCTTGCTGGTGAGTGACCGGAACCCCCGGCGCAGATCATGCTGGCAGCGGTGGTTCGAAGGCCGGATCCCCCTGTCCCGCATTGGGACGCGGGGACAGCCACGCGCCCGTGACCTGCGGTGACGGAATACGGCTGGGATGAACTTGGGACACGGGCGCCGGAGGGAGAGCGATGGGGGAGGCGGTGTGCCGACCGGTACCTTCGCGGACCTCTGAACGGTCGGCGTCTCCGATGGGTACAGGTCGGAAACATTCGCTGGACCGATGATGCGCGGCATCGGACTCTGATCGTCTGTCCGACAACCATTCCTCCCCTCGCATGCTGCCGTGGTTCGGGCGTCTCGCTGTGTCTGCTCGCGGTGCTCACCGGCCGGGGACCGGAGAAGCGCCGTACGGCATTGGGACTTGGGCCGGCCTCGGTCGTCGTACCGCTGAGCACCGAGGGAACAGCCGCGAACCCGCACTCCGAGCACTGGCCGACAGCCCGCTGACCCATTCCGTGGCCGCGCTCGGTGTCCGTGGGCCGCTGATCGTCATACTCGCCCGGCCCAGCCCCGGCGCCGGTGACCCGACGACGTGCGCTCGCGGCCGGCACCGCGGACGCGCGCTGCTCACCGACTGGAGGGCAGCCGCCCGGGCCTGACACTGACCACGCGCCGGATGGCAACGACGCCCTACGTTCCCTTCGACGAGGGCGTGCAGAAGGTCGTTGCGCAGGCAGCCGACGACCACGGCCTGGAACACATCTCCCTGCTCTCCGGCGCCGGACACGACGCCCAGGAGATTGCCGCGCTCTGCCCCACCGCCATGATCTTCGTGCGGGGCGAGTACTCCTTGATGCCGCGGATCGAGAGCTCCCTGCTCCCTCCCTTTGCATCGAGGTTGCACACCGGACCCAGCCGTCTCAGTACTAGTCTGATCTTCGGATGCACTTGAACAGCTTTTCGAAGCACGGCACATGGGAAAGGTGACCCGCGATGTCGCTGAGCCTCGGCGATCCGGAGTCCATAGGCGGCTACGCGCTGGTCGACCGGCTCGGTAGTGGCGGCATGGGGATCGTCTATCTGGGGCGCTCGGACTCGGGTCGGCAGGTCGCGGTCAAGGTCGTGCACGCGCCGTACGCGCAGGACGAGGAGTTCCGGACGCGCTTCCGGCAGGAGGTCGCGGCGGCCCGCCGGGTGAGCGGCGCGTTCACCGCACCGGTCGTGGACGCCGATCCGGACGCGGAACAGCCGTGGATGGCGACGCTGTACGTCCCGGGCCGCACGCTGTCGAACACCGTGGCCAAGGACGGCCCGCTGCGGGGACGGGCCTTGCGGGTGCTCGCGCTGGGGCTGGTCGAGGCGTTGCGGGACATTCACCGGGTGGGCATGGTGCACCGCGATCTGAAGCCGAGCAACGTCCTGATGGCCGAGGACGGGCCCCGCGTCATCGACTTCGGTATCTCGTACGCCGTCGACAACGAGGCCCTCACCATGACCGGCCGGTTGATCGGCACCCCGCCCTTCATGTCTCCGGAGCAGTTCGCCGCCCCGCGCGAGGTCACCGGGGCCTCGGACGTCTTCTCGTTGGGGTCCGTGCTGGTGTACGCGGCCACCGGAAACCGTCCGTTCGACGGCAGCAGCCCGTACTTGACGGGCTATCAGGTGATGCACGAGGCCCCGGACCTGAACGGTGTCGCCGAACCGCTCCGGAGCATCGCCGAGCGGTGCCTGGACAAGAACCCGGCCGCGCGGCCCGGCCTCGACGAACTGCGCCGTATGCTCCAGGAGTTGCCGGATTCCGATGTGCCGGCCGTCGTCTCGGTCGTGCCGGTCGCACCGGGAGTGTCCGACTCCGCGGAAGCCGACCGTCGTACCTCCCTCACCCACCCCGTCGTGCCGGGCCCTGCCGCCGTCGAGGGAAGGACGGAAGCGGCCGGGACCCGGACCGGTCACGGACGCCGGCGGCGGCGCGTCCTCATCGGCCTCGCCGCTGCCCTGGCGGTCACCGGGGTGAGCATCGCCGCGGTGGGACTCGGGCCGCACCACGACGACGCCTCCCCGTCCCCGGATACCTCCGCGTCCGCCTCGCCCTCGACCGGTCCCGCCGCCACGGTGACCCTGCCGCCGAAGCATGTGCAGTGGGACTACCAGATCGGCGGCGCCTACCCCCTGGCGGCCGGTGCGCGAGTCGTGAGCCGCGACCACGACAGCGAGCCCGCGCCGGGCGTCTACAACATCTGCAACATCAACGCCTTCCAGGCGCAGAAGGGCGAGGAGCACGACTGGGCCTCCGACCTGCTGCTGCGCGACGCCAAGGGAGACGTCGTCCATGACAAGGAGTGGGGCGAGGCGATCCTGGACATCCGCACGGCCGCCAAGCGGCAGCGCATCGCCGCCAAGCTGAACGGCTGGATCGACGAGTGTGCGGCCAGGGGGTACAAGGCCGTGGAGCCCGACAACTACGACGCCTTCACGCGCTTCCCGACCTACCTCAAGCCCGGCCAGGCCGAGGCGTTGATGAAGCTGCTGTCGGTCCACGCCCACGACAAGGGCCTGGCCATCGCCCAGAAGAACACCGCTGAGCTCCTGTCCGACCGTGCGTCCGTGGGCCTCGACTTCGCCGTGGCCGAGGAGTGCGCCGAGTGGAACGAGTGCGGAGAGTTCGCCGAGGCGTTCGGCGGCAACGTGCTCGTCGTCGAGTACACGGCGAAGGGCATGGCGAAAGCGTGCACCAGTTGGGGCGGCACACTGAGCATCGTGCGGCGTGACGAGTCGGTCATGCCCAAGGGGGCCGACGGCTACGTCCGTCAGACCTGCTGACGCCCGGTCCGTCCCACGTGAACCGGGCGTCGGTTTTGGGGAATTGTGGTTCGTGCTTTGCCTGTGCTTGCGTTGCCCGCTTCGCCGCCCGGACCTAGCCTCACCTGCGAAACCGTGGGAAGGGCAGGCATGCTGAAGACCGTCCGCGAGCAGGCATCGGGTCTCACGAAAGATCAGCGCAACGCATTTGTCGCCGCCTACCTGGGCTGGGCGATGGACGCCTTCGACTACTTCCTGGTGGTCCTCGTCTACAGCGAGATCGCCGACGACTTCCATGTCTCCCTCACCGACATGGCCTTCCTCACCACCGCCACCCTGGTGATGCGCCCGGTGGGTGCCCTGCTCTTCGGCATGTGGGCGGACCGCAAGGGCCGACGGCTCCCGCTGATGGTCGACGTCTGCTTCTACTCGGTCGTCGGGTTCGCCTGCGCCTTCGCGCCCAACTACGCCGTGCTGCTGGTGCTGCGCCTGCTGTACGGCATCGGCATGGGCGGCGAGTGGGGCCTGGGTGCGGCGCTGGCCATGGAGAAGATCCCGGCCGAGCGGCGCGGTTTCTGGTCGGGGCTGCTGCAGAGCGGTTACTCACTGGGATACCTGCTCGCCGCCGTGGCCTTCTTCGGTATCGAACCCGCCTTCGGCTGGAGGGGGTTGTTCGCCTTCAGTCTGGTGCCCGCCCTGGTCGCTCTGTGGGTGCGTACCCGGGTGGAGGAGAGCGAGGTGTGGGAGAAGAGCGTGGCGCTCAACCGCACCCCCGCCTACCAGGTGTTCAAGAACCCGGCGGTGCTCAAGCGCTTCGTCTATCTGGTCGCGCTGATGACCGCCTTCAACTGGATGTCGCACGGCACCCAGGACGTCTACCCGACCTTCGTCAAGAAGGGCCTCGGTCTGTCCCCGGACACCGCGATCGCCATCGCCGTGGTCTACAACATCGGCGCCATCATCGGAGGCATGGTGCTCGGCGCCTACTCCGAGAGGCTGGGCCGCCGTCGCACGATCATGGTCGCGGCTGCCGCGGGTCTGGCCGTGGTGCCCTTCTTCGTGCTGTCCACCGCCGTGGGCTGGCTGATGCTCTCCTCCTTCCTGATGCAGGTGTGCGTACAGGGCGCCTGGGGTGTCATCCCCGCGCACCTGACGGAGATGAGCCCGGATGCGATCCGGGGCTTCTACCCGGGCGTCACCTACCAGTTGGGCAATCTGATCGCCGCCCTCAACCTGCCGATCCAGGAGGCCATCGCCGAGCGGCACGGCTATCCGGCGGCGATGTCGTGGACCGTGGTGCCCGCCCTTGCGGTGGTGATCGTCCTGAGCGCCGTCGGCAAGGAGGCCAAGGGCATCCGGTTCGGCAGCACCGGTACGCACGTCCCGAGCACCGCAACGGCCGATACCGCCTAGCGGAAGGTCGACCGGCGCTGCGGTGGGCCGCGCCGCCGTCGCGGAGCGACGATCGGTGCCATGACCGCGGCGGCCAGGCGGTCGCCCTCAACGACATCGGCCGACACCTCGCCGAACTCGGCGAGCTGTGCCAGGCGCTCGACCACTGCCGACGAGCGCAGGCGCTCGTCCAGGCGACGGGCGACCTCAGCGGCCGGGCCCACACCTGGGACTGCCTCGGCCACATCCACCGGCACCTGGGCCGGAACGCCACCGCCGTGGAGTGCTACGACCGGCCTTCGCCCTCTTCCGGTCCCGCTCTCTCCGCCCGGCGGCGCGCGCCGGACCTGTGCAACGGACTCGACCGCCCCGCTGGGAGCCTGTAGCGCTCACGACGGCGGGTCGCCCGTTCGGGCCATCGCTCATCGGCCCGATCCGGCGTGTTGTCCTTGCCGGATCGCCGCTCGTCCTACTCACTCCCCGCCTTCCCCGCCCTTTGGCCTGCCCACCGGGTGACAGGGGGGTGAAGCCTGCGGTGCCGTCCGCTTCCCGGGGCATGCATGAGGATCCCGGCCGGACGGCGGGGCACCATGCGCGGGAGGCGAGCGTGACGTACGAACGAGCCGATCAGGCCGGCCAGCACACCCACAGGGTCCCGGTGCTCATCGTCGGGGGCTCTCTGGTCGGCCTGTCGACCTCGTTGTTCCTCGGGCGGCTCGGAGTGCGCCACCTGCTGGTGGAGCGTCACACCGGCACCTCCATCCACCCCCGCGGCCGCGGCAACAACATCCGCACGATGGAACTGTTCCGTGTCGCGGGCGTCGAGCCGGCGATCCATGAGGCCGCCGCCATCCTGGCCGACAACCACGGCATCCTGCAGACACCCACTTTGGTGGGCGACGCGGGCGAGTGGCTGTTCCGGGAGATCGACCCCGGCGGCGGACTGGCCCGCTTCAGCCCCGGCGCCTGGTGTCTGTGCAGCCAGAACGACCTGGAGCCGGTTCTGCTCGAGCAGGCCGCGGCGCTCGGCGGCGACCTGCGCTTCGCCACCGAACTGATGTCGTTCGAGAGCGACCCGACCGGTGTCACCGCGGTGGTCAAGAGCCGGGAGACGGGTGAGCACAGCACCGTCCGCGCGGACTACCTCGTCGCCGCCGACGGTCCCCGCAGCCCCGTCCGCGAGCAGCTCGGCATCGGCCACAGCGGGCCCGGCGACCTGTTCCACAACGTCAGCGTCACCTTCCGCTCCCGCCGCCTCGCGGACGTCGTCGGCGACCGCCGCTTCATCGTCTGCTACCTCACCGACCCGGCCGCCGACGGCGCGCTGCTCCCGGTGGACAACCGTGAGAACTGGGTCTTCCACGCCCCCTGGCACCCCGAACACGGAGAGACGCTGGAGGAGTTCACCGACCAGCGGTGCATCGAGCACATCCGCCGCGCGGTCGGCGTGCCGGACCTCGACGTGGAGATCACCGGCCGGGCCCCCTGGCACGCCGCCCAGCGCGTCGCCCGCGGCTACCGGTCCGGACGGGTCTTCCTGGCCGGGGACTCGGCCCACGAGATGTCACCCACCGGGGCCTTCGGCTCCAACACGGGAATCCAGGACGCGCACAACCTCGCCTGGAAGCTGGCCGCGGTGCTCGGCGGCTGGGCCGGGGAGGGCCTGCTGGACTCCTACGACGCCGAACGCCGCCCCGTGGCGGAGGCGACCAGCGCCCGGGCCGCCGACCGGTCGGCCGAGCACAGCCACCCCGGATTCACCCCGCCGCCCGACGCCGGCGCCGGCGGCCCCCGGCGCGGCATCCTCAACGTCGCCCTCGGCTACCGCTACCGGCAGGGCGCCGTCGTCGGCACCGACCCCGCGGCCGCGGTCGTTCCGGAGAACCTCGAACTGACCGGCGAGCCCGGCAGCAGGGCGCCCCACCTGTGGGTGCGGCACGGGGCCGAACGGATCTCCACCCTCGACCTCTACGAACGGTCCCTGGTCCTGCTCAGCGACGCCCGCGACCCGAGCGGATGGCACCGGGCGGCCGGCCGCCTCGCCGTGGAGCTGTCGGTGCCGATCCGGTCGTACCGAGTGGGCAGCGGACCCGGGGCCGAACTGGTGCCGGAAGGGGAGGCGCAGTGGACCGAGCGGCACGGCATCACAGTGGGGGGCGCCGTGCTCGTGCGGCCCGACGGGTTCGTCGCATGGCGGTCGCCCGGCCCGGACCCGGACGCCGAATCGGTGCTGCGGCAGGTCCTGAAGACCGTGCTCGCACTGGCTTGATCACCGGCGGCGGCACCCCTGCCCGAGCCCCTGGGCCCGTCACCCAGGTGATCGTCCCGACTGGTGGTGAGGTGACGACTGACTGACGGTGGTTCACGTCGGGGTCCGGTCAAGTCAGCTGATGAAGTACCAGCTGCCGGGCCTTGGCGGAAGGACGTTCCTATGCGTTCTGCTCGCATTTTTCTGGCCACAGCGGCGGCTTCCGCCGTCCTCGCCATCGGTGCGCCCGGTGCGTTCGCAAGCGGTGGCGACTGGGATCACGACGGTTCTTCGCACGGCAAGGAGCACGGGAAGGAGCACGGGAAAGAGCACGGCAAGGAGCACGGAAAGGAACACGGCAAGGAGTCCAGGCACGAGGAACCGCGCGGTGGCGTGCACACCGGTGGTGGTGCGCTGACCGCGGTGAACGACGACGGCGACTGGGGCGGCCCGCGGGACTCGAAGACGGATCCGGACACCTACCGGGACGACTCGTGGGGCAGTGACCACGACCACGAGGGCCGTGACGACGAGGGCGGCGGCCGGGGCAAGGACTCCTGGGGCGGCGGCGACCACGAGAAGCCCAGGGGCGGCATGCACACCGGCGGCGGGGCGCTTGCCGCGCCGACCGCGACCGCGGGAGGGCTGGCGGTGCTGGGGGTCGTTGCCACTGGGCTGTACGCGGTGCGGCGCAAGAAGCCGGCCGTGGGCACGGCCTGACCCGTGCCCGATGCAATAGCGCAGCCGCGGCCGTCACCCGAGCCCCGTGCGGCGGCCGCGGCTCGCGCGCCGCCCGCCCCGTCAGCTCTGCCGCCGTGCCTGAATGAGGTGCTCTCCGATGGCAGTTTCTCCTCCCTCCGACGACCAAGCCTCGCCCGCCGAACCGGGAGTCCCCCGCTCGGGGGTGATGATGATGTGCGCCGCCGCCTGCCTGGTGCTGGCAGCGAGCATGATCAGCGGCCACGACACCTCCGCCGACGCCTCCCGCGCGCAGCCCGCGGCGTCGGCGCCGCAGCAGGCTGCGTCCGTCCCGCACTCCGCCGCGCAGCCGGTGGGCAAGCACCTGCCCCGGTCGAGGCCCGTGCGCCTGCGCATCCCGAAGATCTGGGTCGACGCCCCCTTCACGGGCCTCTCCCTCGGCCCCAACGGTCAGCTGCAGCCTCCCCCCGGCGACGACACCAACCTCGTCGGCTGGCACACCAAGGGGGCCGCCCCCGGAGAGACGGGGACGGCGGTCATCGCCGGGCACGTCGACACCAAGACGTCCGCGGCCGTCTTCGCCAACCTCGGCCAGCTGGCCAAGGGCGATGTCTTCTACGTCCTGCGCGCCGACGGGCGCACGGCGACCTTCCGGGTCGACAGCGTGGAGACCTTCGAGAAGGACGACTTCCCCAGCGACCGCGTGTACGACGACACGCCCCAGGCCCAGGTGCGGCTCATCACCTGCGCGGGCAACTACGACCGGTCGGTCATGGACTACACGGACAACCTGGTGGTCTTCGCCCACCTCGTCTGAGCATCACCCGCGTAGGCCATACGAGTCGCGCGCTTCGGGCCACGGGCACACGATCGAGGAATGTCGACGCCGCCGAATGCGGCCGACGTCGCTTCCGCCCCGCGAAGGAGATGTGCGCAGGATGACCACCACGTCCGAACGTGTTTCCGGTCCGCCGGCCCGACAGGTGTCGCCCCGGGTCTCCCAGTCCGTGTTCGACGGCTCCAGACTCCGCGTCGTCCTGCTGGTGGACGTCTACGACGGAGCCCAGCAGCAGTTCCTGGAGGCGTACGAGCTCCTGTGCAACCAGGTCGCATCCGTCCCCGGACACGTCAGCGACCAGCTGTGCCAGTCCATCGAGAACCCCTCGCAATGGCTCATCACCAGCGAGTGGGAGAGCGCCCCGCCCTTCCTCGCCTGGGTCAACAGCGAGGAGCACGTGCGGATGGTGGAGCCGCTGCACAGCTGCGTCCGGGACACCAGGTCGCTGCGCTTCCACATCGTCCGCGAGACGGGCAGCCCGGCCCCCGACGCGGAGAGCAAGCGCCGGCTCCAGGCGTCGCCCAGGATCGGCGACGGCCTGATCCGGCACGCCCTCACCTTCACCGTCAAGCCGGGCAGCGAGGAGAAGGTCGCGAAGATCCTCGCCGACTACGCCTCGCCCGAGCCGAAGGTCGACGACTCCACCCGGCTGTGCCGCACCTCGCTGTTCATGCACGGCAACCGGGTGGTCCGGGCCATCGAGGTGCGCGGTGACCTGCTCGCCGCACTGCGCCATGTCGCCCGGCAGCCCGAGGTGCGCGCCGTCGAGGAGGCCATCAACCCGTATCTGGAGCAGGACCGGGACCTCGACGACCCCGAATCCGCCCGCGTCTTCTTCACCCGGGCCGCACTGCCCGCCGTCCACCACGTGACGCTGGAGCAGCAGGACCCGCAGGAGGAGCGGCATGCCCTGTCCTATCCGGTCCGGCCCGGCCGCGGCATGCGCCTGGCCGAGGCGCTGGCCCGGCAGGACGAGACCGCCGCGGACGACCCGCGCAGCCCGATCCTGCGCAGCACGATCTTCCAGCGCGACGACGTCGTCGTACGGCTGATCGACGTACGCGGCGGACTGGCGGCCGCCGACCCCGCCCTTGCCCTCGGCCTTCAGGACCCTGGCCAGTTGGCCGAGCTGACGACCTTCCGCATCGACGCGTCCGCGCCCCGGCACGGCGAGTTCGCACGCTGCATCGAGCGCGCCCGGATGGACCTCGTCACCGACCGCCGCTCGCCCGAGGCCTGAGCTGCCATCAGCCGGCCGTGGCGGGCCACAGCCCCCACGTCGATGCAGGACCTGATCGGAGGAACGCCGTGATCACATCCCGTCCCAGAATCGTGGATCTCAGCGAGGTCGAGCCCAACCGTCGGCGCGGCGGCGACCTGCGTGCCATGCTCACCCCCGCCACGGTCGGCTCCACCAGCGGATTCATGGGCGTCGCCATCGTGCAGCCCGGCGAGCGCATCGGAGAGCACTACCACCCGTACTCCGAGGAGTTCGTGTACGTCGTGTGCGGGGACCTGGAGGTGGACCTCGACGGCGTCCCCCAGCCGCTGCGGCCCGAACAGGGGCTGATGATCCCCATGCACATGCGGCACCGCTTCCGCAACGTCGGCAACGTCGAGGCCCGCATCGTCTTCCACCTCGGCCCGCTCGCCCCGAGCCCGCCGCTCGGCCACGTCGACACCGAGGAGAGCGACGCCGTCGAAGAGGTCCGGTCATGACACGCCGGGTGGCGGTCACCGGCATAGGCGTCGTCGCACCCGGCGGCATCGGCGTACCGGCGTTCTGGGATCTCCTGGCCGCCGGGCGAACGGCGACGCGGGGCATCACCTTCTTCGACCCGGCCGGCCTGCGTTCCCGCATCGCGGCCGAGTGCGACTTCGACCCGGCGGCTCACGGGCTGGACGCGGAGCAGACCGCACGGTGCGACCGCTACATACAGTTCGCCCTGGCCTCCGCGGCCGAGGCGATACGCGACGCCGGCCTCGAGCCCGAGCGGGAGAACCCCTGGCGGGTCGGGGTCTCGCTGGGCACCGCGGTCGGCGGCACCACACGGCTGGAGCACGACTATGTGCTGGTCAGCCATCACGGGCAGCGCTGGGACGTGGACCCCGAGGAGGCCGGCCCGCATCTGCACCGTGCGTTCGCACCCAGCACCCTCGCCTCCACGGTGGCGGAGCGGTTCGGGGCGCGCGGCCCGGTGCAGACCGTCTCCACTGGCTGCACCTCGGGGCTGGACGCCGTCGGATACGCCTTCCACACCGTCGAGGAGGGTCGCGCCGACGTGTGCATCGCCGGCGCCTCGGACTCGCCGATCTCCCCGATCACCATGGCCTGCTTCGACGCGATCAAGGCCACGTCGGCGAACAACGACGACCCCGCGCACGCCTCGCGCCCCTTCGACGCCGACCGCGACGGGTTCGTCATGGGCGAAGGCGGCGCGGTGCTCGTCCTGGAGGAGTTGGAGCACGCCCGGGCCCGCGGCGCGCACGTGTACTGCGAACTCGCCGGCTACGCCACCTTCGGCAACGCCTACCACATGACCGGACTCACCCGTGAGGGCGTCGAGATGGCCAAGGCCATCGAGGCCGCCCTCGACCACGCCCGGCTGGACGGGACTGCGATCGACTACGTCAACGCGCACGGATCGGGCACCCAGCAGAACGACCGCCACGAGACCGCCGCGGTGAAGCGGGCCCTGGGCCCGCACGCCTACGACACCCCGATGAGCTCCATCAAGTCCATGGTGGGCCACTCCCTCGGCGCGATCGGCGCCATCGAACTCGTCGCCTGTGTACTGGCGTTGGCGCACCAGGTCGTCCCGCCGACCGCCAACTACGAGACCCCGGATCCCGAGTGCGACCTGGACTACGTCCCGCGCGTCGCACGCGAGCGGAAACTGGACAGTGTGCTCTCGGTGGGCAGCGGGTTCGGCGGCTTCCAGTCCGCGGTGGTCCTGACCCGGCCGAGGGAGAAGACACGATGAGCGAACCGCATCCACGGCGGGCGGCCATCACCGGAATCGGCGTGGTCGCACCCAACGGATCCAGCACGGAAACCTTCTGGAAGTCGGTCAAGGAGGGCATCAGCGTCCTCGACCGGGTCACCCGCGAGGGCTGCACCCATCTGCCGCTGCGGGTGGCGGGCGAGGTCCGCGCCTTCGACCCGTCCACCGCCGTCGAGGAGCGCTTCCTCGTCCAGACCGACCGGTTCACGCACTTCGCGATGGTCGCGGCCGACCTCGCGCTGGACGACGCCCGGCTCGGCCGGCCCGCAACCGACGGCTCCCCGTTCTCCGTGGGTGTGGTCACCGCGGCCGGGTCCGGCGGCGGCGAGTTCGGACAGCGGGAACTGCAGCAACTGTGGGGAAAGGGCAGCCGGTTCGTCGGCCCCTACCAGTCCATCGCCTGGTTCTACGCCGCCAGCACCGGCCAGATATCCATCCGCCGCGGCTTCAAGGGCCCCTGCTCGGTCGTCGCCAGCGACGAGGCCGGCGGCCTGGATGCCCTTGCGCACGCGGCGCGGGCCGTGCGGCGCGGTACCGACGTGATCGTGACCGGCTCGACCGAGGCGCCGCTCGCTCCCTACTCCGTCGTCTGCCAACTCGGTTACGCGGAGCTCAGCACGGAGGCCGACCCGACCCGCGCCTACCGCCCGTTCACCTCCGCGGCCTGCGGATTCGTACCCGCCGAGGGCGGTGCCATGTTCGTCGTGGAGGACGAGGGGACGGCCCTGGCACGGGGTGCGCGCGTGCAGGCGGTCCTCGCCGGACACGCGGCCACCTTCACCGGCGCCTCCCGCTGGGAACAGTCCCGGGAGGGCCTCGCTCACGCCGTCCGGGGCGCCCTGGCCGAAGCCGGCTGCGCCCCCGAGGAGATCGACGTCGTCTTCGCCGACGCCCTCGGCGTGCCGGAGGCCGATCGCGCCGAGGCCCTCGCGATCGCCGACGCGCTCGGTGCGCACGGCACCCGTGTGCCCGTCACCGCACCGAAGACCGGCATCGGCCGCGGCTACGGCGCGGCGGCGGTGCTCGACGCCGCGGCGGCGGTGCTCGCCATGGAGCACGGCCTGATCCCGCCCACCCCCAACGTCTACGACATCTGCCACGAACTCGACCTCGTGACCGGCCGGGCCCGCGTCGCCGAGGCGCGCACGGCGCTGGTCCTCAGCCGGGGCCTCATGGGGTCGAACTCGGCGCTGGTGCTGCGGCACGGCGCCACCGGCGCCTCGTCCTGAGGCGCCGCAAGCAGTAGAGGAGAAGCGCATGTCCGACCGAATAACCGTCGAAGAGCTGGCCGAACTCATGAAGAAGTCCGCCGGTGTCACCGTCAGTCCCGAGGAACTCGGGCTGCACAACCCCGGCTTCGACACCCTGGGCGTCGACTCGCTCGGCCTGCTGGGCATCGTGGGCGAACTGGAGAACCGCTACGGCACAGCGATGCCGCCCGACGCCGAACGCTCCAAGACCCCCCGGCAGTTCCTCGACCTCGTCAACAGTGCCCTCATGACAGGAGCGTGAGATGACCGGACACACGCAGAACGAGATCACCATCGCGGCGCCGCTGGACCTGGTCTGGGAGATGACCAACGACCTGGAGAACTGGCCGCGGCTGTTCACCGAGTACGCCTCCGTCGAAGTCCTGGCCCGGGAGGGGCAGAAGACCACCTTCCGGCTGACCATGCACCCCGACGAGAACGGCACGGTGTGGAGCTGGGTCTCCGAACGCGAGCCGGACCGCGACGCGCTCACCGTCAGGGCCCGCCGGGTGGAGACGGGGCCCTTCGCCCACATGAACATCCACTGGCAGTACGAGGAAGTGCCGGGCGGCACCCGCATGGTGTGGACGCAGGACTTCGCGATGAAGCCGGAAGCGCCGGTCGACGACGCCTGGATGACCGACAACATCAATCGGAACTCCAAGGTCCAGATGGGGCTGATCCGGGACCGCATCGAGAAGGTTGCCGCCGAGCGCGGCGCCACCCCGGGTCTGACCGACTGAGCCGGACGGAGAACAAGCCCCCATGCACCAAGCACTGATCGTCGCCCGCATGGCCCCGGGGTCGGCGCCCGACATCGCCAAGGTGTTCGCGGAGTCCGACCGGGGAGAACTGCCGCACCTCGTCGGGGTGGTCCGGCGCAGCCTCTTCCAGTTCGGCGACGTGTACATGCACCTCATCGAGTCCGAGCGGGAACCCGGCCCGGCCATCGCCGAGGTCACCCGGCACCCCGAGTTCCGGGACGTCAGCGAGCGGCTGTCCGCGTACGTCAGCGCGTACGACCCCGAGACCTGGCGTTCCCCGAAGGACGCCATGGCGCAGCGCTTCTATCTCTGGGAGCGCGACCCGGCCCGCTGACCCTGCCGCGCCTCACCGCTCGCCGGACCCGCAGCGTCGCGGGCCCGGCGACCGGTGGTCCTCGGGGGTCCGATCAGGCCGGGACGTGGCAGTCGAACGCGTGCAGATAGGGGTTGACCGGACGGATGTCGTCGATGACCAGCCCCGCGTCGGTCAGTCGGCCGACCATGCTCTCGGTGGTGTGCTTCGCCCCGCCGACGTTGAGGAGCAGCAGCAGGTCCATGGCGGTGCTGAACCGCATCGAGGGCGAGTCGTCGACGAGGTTCTCGATGACCACGACCCGGGCCTTCGGGCCCCCCGCCGCACGGACGTTGCGCAGCGTACGCGCGGTGCTGTCGTCGTCCCACTCCAGGATGTTCTTGATGACGTAGACGTCCGCCGCGACGGGGACGGAGACCCGGACGTCGCCGGGCACGACGCACGCGCGGTCCGCGAGGTCGCCGCCCGGCCGCAGCCTCGGCAGCGCGTTCTCCACCACTCGCGGAAGGTCGAGCAGACTGCCGTGCAGCGAGGGGTACTTGTCCAGCAGGCTCACCAGCACATGCCCCTGGCCGCCGCCGAGGTCGGCGACCGAGGAACTCCCCGACAGGTCGAGGAAGTCGGCGACGTCCCGCGCCGACTGCACACTGGACGTCGTCATGGCCCGGTTGAAGACGTCGGCCGATTCCGGGGCGTCCTCGTTCAGGTAGGGGAAGAACTCCTTGCCGTACAGGTCCTCGACGACATTGCGCCCGGTGCGCACCGCCTCGTCGAGCCTCGGCCAGGCGTCCCAGGTCCATGGCTCGGTGCACCACAGCGAGATGGCGCGCAGGCTGTTCGGGTCGTCCTCGCGCAGCAGCCGGGAGACGTCGGTGTGGGCGAAGGTCCCGTCCGGCAGCTCGGCGAAGACGCCGTAGCAGGACAGGGTGCGCAGCAGCCGTCGTAGCGGCCGGGCCTCGGCCTTCACCGCGGCGGCCAGGTCCTCCGCGGTCATGGGGTCGTCACCCAGGGCGTCGGGGACTCCCAGCCGGGCGGCCGCCCGGAGGGCGGCGGCACATGCCGCCGCGAACGCGAGCTCCCTCAGCCGCATGGACGGCGGTGGGGCTGTCTGTGCGGTCGTCATGTGCCGCTTCCTTCCTACTGGGCCCGCGGACGGGCCGTGACCTGTGGGTCAGCACAGTCCTGCGGGCTGGGAGGACCGGCAGGAGTTGCGTTCGAAGGTGTTGCCCGTGCCGTGGTCGGTGTTGACGAGGTCCGCAGGGGAGTTGCCCTCGACCACGTTGTCGCTGATCCGGTTGCGGTCGCTGGTGACGGCCACAAAGCTCTTGAACAGGACGATGCCGCCCGACAGCGGCGAGTTGCCGACGTTGTCCCTGACGATGTTCCGGGTCACCAGGGTGTCCTCGGCGCCGGTCAGGACGATGCCGGAGCCCTGCAGGGCGTCCAGCCGTGCTGTCTTCGGGCACGACTTGTTGTTGCGGACGACGAGGTTGTCGCGCACGGTCAGGGCGCCTGCCTTCGGCTTGTTCTCGTCACCGACGACGAACACGGCCGCGCAGTTGGCGGTGAGGCGGTTGCGCGCGACGGTGAGGTTCCGCAGCCGCCGGACGGTCAGGCCGACCCGGTTGCCCTCCAGCCGGTTGTGGTCGATCAGCGTGCCCCCGGTGTCCGTGGCGCCCGCCTCCTCCTTGATGGTGTTGGCGAGGAAGACACCCGCGTCACCGTTGTTCACGGCGCTGTTGTCCTGGATCAGCGAGCGGACCGAGCGTTCCAGGGCGATGCCCCACACGCCGTTGCCCGCCGCGGTCACGTTCTGCACGACCAGCCGGTCGGTCGCCATGGCGAACACCCCGGTCCTGGCGAAGCCGGTGACGGTCAGCGAGGCAACGGTGACGCCCTCGAGGTTACGGTCCTTCGTGCCCACGACGCAGATGCCGTTGCCGCCCTCGGCGCAGCTGTTCGCGGCCTTCTTCACGCTCGGTTCGATCACTGTGCTGCGCCCCATGCCGCGCAGGGTCAGCCCGGGCGTGGTCACCTTGATGCTCTCGTGGAACGTGCCGGGGGCCACGAGAACGGTGTCCCCGGGCTGGGAGGCGTCCACCGCCTTCTGGATCGACTGGCCCGGCATGACCACATGGAACGCATGACGGGCGGCCGGCGGAGCGGCACCCAGCCCGGTCCCGACCACCACGGCGGTGCACATCATGTACGCAATGCGGTATTTCTCCATACCGCGAACGCTATGACCTGATAGACCGTTTACCTGCCGGATGGGCCATTCGGCGGCGTGTCCTGCGTGTGCGCTGCCTCTGTCGCTTGCTCGGGGCGGGGCGGCATCCGTCAAATAGGGCGATAACCGGAGATACTTCGTACGGCGTCGTCGGAGTGTCCGGGGCGTGTCGCGGGAGCAGGCCGCTGCGGGCCGGGCGGGAGCGATGTTGATCCGTGTTCTTCTCGTCGAGGAGACCGATCTGGTGCGCGGGGCACTGGCTGCCCTGCTGACACGTGAGGAGGACATCGAGGTGGTCGCAGCGGCACCGGGGTGCGGGCAGGCCCTCACACGGGCGCTGTCGTACCGGCCCGACGTCGTCGTCATCGACTGTGACGGCGATGCCGTCGAGGACGGGGCGCTCGGCACCTCGCAGGAGCTGAGCGAGCGGCTGCCGGAGTGCCGGATCCTGCTGGTGGCCGGCACGTCGACGCCCGAGTATCTGCGCCAGGCGCTGGCCCAGCCCGTCGCGGGACTCATCGGCAGGAACAGCCCCAGCAACTTCCTGACGGAGGGCGTGCGCAAGCTGGCAGCGGGCGAGCGGTTCATCGACCCGGAGCTGGCACTGCGGGCGCTTTCCTCGACCACGAGCCCGCTGACCCCCAGGGAGCGCGAGGTGCTGCGGCTGGCTGCGGACGGCACACCGACGCGGGAGATCGCCGACCGGCTGTCCCTGTCGGTCGGAACGGTCCGCAACCATCTGAACGCTGTCTCCAGGAAGACCGGTGCACGCAACCGCATCGACGCGATCCGGATCGCCCGGCAGTCGGGATGGCTCTAGCCGGGGCCGCGGCCGGCAGGCTCACATCCCTTTGGGGTGGGCGAGTTCGCCGCCCGCGGCCGGTCGCGCCGCATCCGTCGGCCCGTCCCAGTGGCCGATCAGGTCGCGGTAGAGGGCGCAGTCGGCCATCAGCCGGTCGTGCGTGCCGAGGCGGCAGCGCGAGCCGTCCATGACGAGGACGAGGTCGGCGCGCAGCGCGGAACTGATCCGGTGGGCGCAGACGATCAGGGTGGCCGGGCGGCAGGCGAAGGCCCGTTCCGCGACCGCCTCCGCCGCCGGGTCGAGGTGGCAGGTCGCCTCGTCCAGCAGGACCAGCCGGGCCGGCGGCAGCAGGGCCCGGACCAGGGCGATCAGCTGCCGCTCACCCGCCGAGAGCACGGCCGGATCCACGGTCGCGGCATAGCCGCCGAGGCGTCGGACGAGGGCCTGCGCACCGATGGCGCGGACCGCCGCGTCCAGCTCGGGCTCGGTGGCCGCGGGCTGAAGGTAGGCGAGGTTCTCGCGCAGGGTGCCGGTGAACACGTAGGCCTCCTGCGGGATCAGCACACGGGCCCGGGACAACCGGCCCCGATCCAGCTCCCGCACCGGTACACCCCCCAGCCGGATACGTCCGGCCCGCGGTTCCAGCACCCCCGCGACGAGCGCGGCAAGCGTCGACTTGCCTGCCCCGCTGGGACCCACCACCGCCAGGTGCGTGCCCGGCGCGAGAACGAGGTCGAGATCCCGGACGACCGGCTCGGCGGAACGGGCATAGCCAAAGGTGACCCCGCACAACTCCACACTCCCGTCGCGGGGCTGCGGTGCGACGGGGGAGGGGGCGGGTGCCCCCGAGCCCGTGGCGGGACGATCGTCCGGTTCGGGGCTGCCGTCCGGCGGCAGCACGCCTCCGGGCGGACCCGCGGCTTGGGGCCGCGGCCCGACGGGCCGGAATGCTCCCGGACCGGAGGCGGCAGACGGGGCGTCGTCCGGCTTGCTGCCCCTCTCTTGGGGGTGCGGCCCTGAGGGCCCATCCGTCACCGTCCTGGGAATGAGACCGGCGGCCCTGCGTCTTGCCGCTGCGGCAGCAGCAGACCAGGCCTCGCCCGGCTCGGTGCGCCTCTCATGGGATTGTGGCCGGCTCGACCCGCCCGAAATCGCCCTGGGGAACAGGGCGGCAGCCCTGCGCTTTCCCGCCGGGGCGGTGGGCTGGGCGCCTTGCTCCAGGGACGGTGGTCTCCTGGGCCTGCCTGTCACCGTTTTGGGGAAGAGGCCGGCGGCCTTGTGTTTTTCCGGAGCGGGGGCGGTGGGTGGGGCGTTGTCCGGCTCCGCGCTCTTCTCCAGGGATTGTGACCCGCCGGACCTGCCTCTCACTGTCCTGAGGAAGAGGCCGGCAGCCCTGCGTCTGCCCGCGGGGTCAGCGGGTGGGGCCTTGGCAGGCTTGCTGCCCGGCTCCAGGGATTGCGACCCCTGCTGCCCGCCCGTCACCGTTCCTGGGGAGCGGTCGGTGGCCCTGTGGCTTCCCGCGGTGCCGAGGGCGGGCGGGGGGTTGTACGGCCCGGTGTCGGCAGGTCGGGGTGAGGGGCCTGTTGGCGTCGGGGCGGAGGCTTCCAGGATTCGGGTGAGGGTGACCAGGAGCCACAGGCCGCTGCCGCCGAGACCCTGGACGAAGCCCCGTAGGGCCGGCTGCAGGGACTGGGAGACGTAGGTCAGGGCGCCCAGGATGGCGCCGGTCGTCATGCCGCCGTGGACCAGCCAGGGGGTTCCGGCGAGGATCAGCACGATCGGGAGCCAGCCGCCGACGCCCAGTGCGGCGGTCCGTACGGCGGTGAGCCGGGCCAGGGCGCGGGCCGCGCCGGCTGCCGCGTCGATGCGGGCGCCGACCCGAGCGCGTACGACGTCCTCGGCGCCGCAGGCCGTGACGTCCCGCAGCCCGTCGGCCACCGCGCCCACCTGCTCGGCGATGGCCTCGTCGGCGAGCACGACGGCCCGTTGTCGTGCGGCCATCGCGCGCAGGGCCAGCAGGAAGAGGGCGAGCCCGGCCGCGAGGGGCGGCAGCACGAACAGCAGGAGGGCGGGATCGAGCACGACCAGCCCGAACAGCACGCTCACCGCGGTGACCGAGAAGGTCTGCACGAACATCACGATCGCCCCGTAGGACTCACGGGCGATCTCGACCTGTTCGGTCAGCCGTGCCACGCCCGCCGTGTCGGCCGGCCCGGCGAGGCGGGCGGAGCGCTGCAGCGTGCCCGTGGTGACGAGGGTGACCAGGTCGTCGCGGAACGGTTCGACGACGTCGGCGAGTTGGAGTGTGGCCTGCCGGGTGCCCCAGGCTCCGAGCAGGACGGTGCAGGCCAGCAGCCCCAGCCAGCCGAGACCCTCGGTACTGCGGCCGGCGAGGAAGCCGTCGTCGACGGCGCGGGCGACCAGCCAGCCGCTCAGCAGCGCAGGCACCGCCTGGACCAGCGACCAGCCGGTGAGCCGTGCGAACTCCCGGCGCCGGGCGCGGAGAGTGGAGCGAAGCAGGCCGTGCGCCGCCCGGTTCATCGCGTCCCCCCGCCGGGTGGCGGCTCCGGACGGAGGACGGCGCGGGCGGCCAGCCAGCCGCTCAGCAGCGCAGGCATCGCCTGGGCCGGTGACCAGCCGGTGAGTCGTGTGAACTTCCGGCGCCCAGCGCGGAGGGTGGAGCGAAGCAGGCTGTGGGCCGCCGGGTTCATGGTGTGCCCCTGCCGGGTGGTGGCTCCGGGCGGAAGACGGCCCGGTACGCCGGGTCCGCCCAGAGCGCGCGGTGTGTGCCCTGGGCGCGGACACGGCCCGTGTCGAGCCAGACGACGTGGTCCGCGCGGGCCGCGGTCGACGCCCGGTGGGTCACCACGAGCCGGGTACGGCGGGCGAGCCGCCCGGATCCGGTGAGCACCTTGCCGATGTGGTGCTCGGTGACGGTGTCGAGGCCGGCCGTCACGTCGTCGAGCACCAGGAGACGGCCGGCCGGGCCGGCCTGGACGAACGCGCGTGCAAGGCCCACCCGTTGGGTCTCCCCGCCGGACAGCGGTGCGGTGGCCGGCCGGGTGCCGTACCCCTCGGGCAGGGTCTGGAGGAACGTGTCGGCGCGCGCGGCGGTCGCACCCGCCAGCACCTCCGCGTGCGCAGGGGCGCGTGTCCCGAAGGCGATCGCGTCGGCGTACGTCTCGCCCAGCAGCACCGGCCGGTCGAAGCCGTACGCCACGGCCCGCCGCAGCGCCGCGCGGTCCACGTCGCGCAGTGGCACGCCGTCGAGCAGGACCTCGCCCTCGTCCGGGTCGGTCAGCCGCCCGGCCAGCGCGGCGAGCAGCGACTTGCCGGATCCCGAACGCCCCACGACGGCCGTCAGCATGCCGGGGGGCGGGGCCAGGTCGACTCCGTCCAGCACCGTGCCGCCCTCCGGCGTGCGGACGGTGACCCGGCGGAACTCCAGCCGGCCGCCACCCCCGTCCGGCAGTGGCGTATCGCCGTACGCCACCGCGGGTTCGGCCAGCACCTCGGCGACCCGCCCCGCGGTGGCGCGCGCGAAGGCGAGCCGGTGCGCGGAGGCGACCAGCGAACTCACGCCCGTGGCCAGCAGCACGTACTCGCTCGCGGCGAGCGTCTGACCCGGTGTGATGCGGCCCCGGGCGAGTTCCAGACCGGCCACCGCCAGCACGGCGACCTCCAGCAGGGGGACGACCGCCGCGTCCCGCGCCGAGACCCGGGCGTACGCCCGCCACATCCCCATGCCGTGGCGGTGCAGCTCCGGCAGCGGCTGCAGGATCCGCTCGGCCTCCCGGGCCGTGGTCCCCGCGGCCGCGATGGAGCGGATGCCGGTGAGGGCGTCGACGAGCCGGGCGGCGATGCGGCCCTGCGTGGCGAAGTAGCGGTCGTTGACGTCGGCGACGTCACGGACGAAGGCGCGCACCACCAGGACGACCAGCGGCAGTCCGGCGAGGAACGTCAGGCACAGCCAGGGGTCGATGAGGGCCAGGGCCACCACCGCCCCGACCGGGGGAAGTACTTCGGTCACCGCCCACACCAGGCCCGAGGGGGCGCTGCCGGTCCTGGCGGTGTTGCTCACCAGGCGTGTCACCAGATCGCCGGGAGTGTGGCGGCGGGTGGCACGGCTGCCCATGTCGAGGAGGTGCCCGAGCAGGGTGTGCCGCAGCCATGCCGTGGAGCGGGAGTTGGCGACGGCGCCCGCGTAGTCGTCCGCCGCGTCGCACACCACGAGGAGCGTGACGGCGACGGCGGACAGGGTCAGCCACAGGGTGGCGTCACCGCGTCCCAGCACGGCGTCGACCGTGCGGCCCATGACGGCGGGCAGGACGACGTAGACCCCGGCGAGCACCAGGGAGGTGGCGGCCAGGAAGCCGCCCCAGGTGCCGCCCCGCCGGACCGCCGTCAGCAGCAGTCGGTCCGCCGCACGTCGGTCCACGGGCCGCTCCCGTCTGCCGTCGTCGGATGGTTTCAGCGGAAAGGGGCGGGGACACCGGAGGTGTCCCCGCCGTTGGGGTGAGAACTAGCAGAGCAGCAGGCTCAGGCGGCTGCCTCCGCAGCCCTTGCTCGCGCGGCTGCCCGGCGGCGGAGCGTGCCCGGTTTCGGTCTCGATGGTGAGACCTTGCAGTTCGAGGAGCGACATGTGTCCTCACCTCCTCTCTCGTACTCGCGTGGGGACGGGGAAGTCATGAGCGGGCAGGTCAGGCGTAAGGAACGGCAGTCCGGCCGGCCGGGAGTGGAAGGCGGCACCCAGGGCGAGCAGGACACCCGCGCCGCCGGTGGCCAGGTCCATGGAAAGCCGCAGCAACTGCTCGCCGGGGAAGGCCAGTTGACCGTCCATGAGACAGGCGTGACGGGCCAGGCGGCGTACATGGTCGGCGATCAGCGGGTCCCGCGCTGCGGCCGTGCCGGGCGGGTGCGGGCGGCTGAGGTGGAGGATCATCCCGGCGAGACCGTCGAAGAGGCCGGGCTCGATGTAGAAGGACGCCCTCGCCGCCTTGCGGATCGCCGCGGCGGCATCCAGGAACTCCTCGTCGGCGCGGTGGGCCAGGTAGTCCTCGAGCACCATGCCGATGCCCACGCTGCCGTCGGCGAGATACGGCATGGTGCGCCAGCCCTCGTTCACCTCCATCGACCCCTCCTCGCGCACCACGCAGCGGCGCAGGTCCTGGCGCAGCGCCGTGGCGGCCAGGTCGAGCAGGGCCGGGTCCTTGCTGCGCTCGTACAGGCGCAGGAACAGCAGCGCGGGTCCGGACGACCCGAACATCAGCCCCGCCCGGGGGTGGGCGCCGCCGCTGGTCTCCGGTACGGCGTCGGCCGGGCCCAGGCGGTCGGCGACGACCTCCGCCACCCGGCAGGCGGTGTCACGGCAGGTGGCGTCGCCGGTGGTGATCGCGAAGTGCAGCAGGTTGAGGCCGATGCCGGACAGGCCGCCCTTGAGGTCGAGGGGCAGCGGCTCCCACCGTTCGCCCAGGCACATGTCGAGGACCTTGGCGGCCTCCTCGTGGTGTCCGAGGTGCTCAAGGACGTGGGCGACGCCGTGCAGGCCGTCGTAGAAGCCGAGGCGGGTGCCCGGTGCCGGGTCGAGTGCGTGCCGGATCAGCCAGTCCTCGTGGTCGGGATGACGTCCCGCGCCCGTCACGTCCAGCGCGTACAGCACGCCTGCCGCGCCGTGGGCCAGGCCGAGGCCGCCTCCCGGGAGCAGGAACTGCTCGATGTCGCCCGGGAAGAGCCGGTCGTCGCGCTCCGGCGCGGCGGCGGCGAGGACGGCGGAGGCGATCGAGTCCCGGGCGCGCAACCAGCCCGCCGGGTCGGGGTCCAGCCGGGGCGCGTCGCCCGCCCCGGCATCGATGCCGCCGTCGCCGGTGATGGTCCGTACGGCCTCGTCGAGGAAGGCGCGGGGGACCGGGAACAGCCGGGCGGCCTCCCTGGCGAGCTGCCCCGCCTTGCCGACGTCCAGTTCGATCAGGCCGGTCAGCGGCAGGAACAGGAACAGCCGCAGACTGGCCAGCGCGTAGCGGTCGATGTCGAAGCCGGTGGCGCCGCGCGGGGCGATGAAGCCCGGTGCCGCGAGGACCTGGCGCCGCGCCTGCGTCACGTCGGCGGCGCCCTCGAAGTCGACCAGCACCACCCTGCCGTCCGGGCGGACCAGGATGTTGTCCGTGTGCACGTCCCCGATCACGATGCCCCGCTCGTGGACCGCCGCGACGGCCTCCTCCACCTGCCGGTGGATGTCGAGAGCCCAGTCGGTGTAGTCGGCGAAAGAGGCGGAGTCAGGGGCCAGTGCGGCGAGCGGATAGCGCTTGACGAACTCGTTGTACAGAGCCGTGGCCTCGACGAGCTCCTCGACGAGGAAGTGGTGGCCGCCCAGCTCGAAGTGGTCGCGGACCGCGGGCACGAAGGGCAGTCCGGCCAGCCGTTCCAGGGCCTCCCGCTCGCGCCGGAGCCGGGTGACGGCGTCCGCGCCGTCCGGGGTGAGCCCCGCGTACGGGCGCCCCTCCTTGAGGACGACGCGCTCCTGCGTCCGGGTGTCCACTCCGGCGTACAGTCCGCCGGCGTTGGAGAAGTGCAACGCCTTCTCGATCCGGTAGGGCAGATCGGCGACGGTGGTGCGCCTGCTCTCGGCGAGGTGCGGTTCGAGGAAGCCGGGCAGCTGCACCCACTCGGGCACCTGGAAGGTGGGGCCGCGCACGTCGGGCACCAGACGGCCGGAGGGGTCCTCCACCGCCTGCTCCAGCTCGCCGTCGTCCGACACGCAGTACCGGTCGGCGAAGGCCCCGTACCTGACGTAGAGCGGACCGTCCCCCCAGCGCAGGTCGCTGAGAATGTACGGGCCGTCCCGGCCGTCGAGCAGGCCGCCCAGCTCGGTGAGGATGCGCTCGCACTCGGACTCGTCCACGGGGTAGACGGTCACGAACTTGCCGCTGGAGCCGCGGTGTGCGTACTTCGCATTGGCGAGGAACAGGGCGTCCATGCCGGGCAGGAACTTGAAGGCGATGCGGCGCGGGACGCAGTAGTCCCACACCTCGTCCAGGATCGACTGCGCGTTGTCCGGACAGGCCGAGACATGAATCTTCCAGCCCTGCCGGGGAAAGACGGTGCCGGTGGGACGGCACACCACCCAGTCGCCGAGCTCCTCTCGCGCCCACGAATCGGGCAGCGGAAGGCCGGTCTGCCGGAAGCTGCCACGCGTCCGGCCGTGATGCGGTGCGTCGTAGAAATGGGGGTCGGTGAGGGAGTAGACCTCGTACCGCTTGTCCACGGGAGTCTCCAAGGGTTCAGTCCGCCTCCCTGGTGCCTCTCACCTCCCACGATGGCAGAAGGCGCAGACGAGGACATCGTGCGTCTGTCACCTGACGGGCGTGGGAATCACCCGGGGCCCCTGTGACGAACGCACACCCGGGGGCGGGGATAATCACGACCACAGCCGTATTCGAACTTCCGGAGAGGCGTGTGTTTCCCGCCATGCGCAACGGTCCCGCACGATGAGCGTCACCGACTCCTTCCCGCTCGGTGCCGCCACCACGCTCGACGAACTCGCCCGGGATCCGCATCCACGACTGGCGCAGCTGCGGGCACAGGAGCCCGTGTCCTGGCTGCCCGAGCTGGGCGGCTGGCTGGTGACCCGCCGCGACCTCGCGCTGCAGGTGATGCGCGACGCCGCGACCTTCACCGTCGACGATCCCCGCTTCTCCACCGCGCAGGTCGTCGGGCCGAGCATGCTGTCACTGGACGGAGAGCAGCACACCCGCCACCGCGAGCCGTTCAACGCCCCCTTCCGCCCGCGGCAGGTGCGGGACGGTTTCGCCTCGTTCATCGAGCAGGAGACCGGCCGGCTCATCACCGCACTCGAGTCGGCCGGCGCCGCCGAACTGAGACGCGGCTTCGCCGGACCGCTCGCGGTCGCCGTCGTGACCGAGGCGCTCGGGCTGTCCGGTGCCGGCACGGACACGGTGCTTTCCTGGTACGACTCCATCGTGCGGTCGGTCTCGGACATCACCGCCGGCCACGAGGCGGGACCCGCCGGAGCCGCCGCGTACGCGGAGCTACGGGCCGCCGTGGAGAACACCGTTGCCGACCGGGGCAGTTCCTCGCTGCTGGTCTCCGCCGCCGAGCGGCTGGCGCTGCCCGAGGTGGCGTCCAATGCCGCGGTCCTGATGTTCGGGGGCATCGAGACCACCGAGGCGATGATCACCAATGCGCTGCTGCATCTGCTGCGCCATCCCGACCAACTCGCCCTCGTACTCGGCGACTTCGAACTGCTGGACGGTGCGATCGAGGAGTCGCTGCGCCTGGAACCCGGCGCGGCCGTCGTGGACCGGTACGCGGTATGTGACACGGCACTGGGCCCGGCCGGCGTCCGCCGGGGCGATCTGGTCACCGTCTCCCTGGCCGGCGCCAACCGCGACCCCGCCGTCTTCCCCGACCCCGACCGTTTCGACGTCCGCCGCGAGAACGCGCGCCTCCAACTGGCCTTCGCCCACGGCCCGCACCACTGCATCGCCGCCCACCTGGCCCGCCTGGAGACCCGCATCGCCCTCCAACGCCTGCTCGAACGCCTCCCCGCCCTGCGCCTCGACCCGGACCGCCCCGCTGCCCCGCACGGCCTGGTCTTCCGCAAGCCGGCCGCCCTGCATGTGCAATGGGACAGCCTCCGCTGAGCGGCCGACGCAACGTCGTGGTCCGGAAGTGACACGCCCGGGACGAGGGTTCCGGGCTCGGGCCCACGGCTCGTAGGTTCTCCATGTGAACAGCGACAGCCGAGAACGAGCGGAACAATTCGTCCAGTTGCACAAGCAGGGCTGCTTCCTGCTCCCCAATGCGTGGGACGTGGGCAGCGCCCGGATCCTGGAGGCGGCCGGATTCCCCGCGGTGGCGACCACCAGCGCGGGAGTCGCTTTCTCCCTGGGACGCCCGGACCACGACTTCTTCGCCGATCAGCCGGCGGGCCGCATCGACCGCGAGACGATGCTGCGCCGCATCCGCGAGATCGCCGGCGAAGTGAGGGTGCCGCTGAGCGCCGACCTCGAGGACGGATACGGCAAGGCGCCCGAGACCGTGGCGACCACGATCTCCATGGCGCTCGCGGCCGGCGCGGCGGGCGGCAACATCGAGGACTTCACCGGCGACCGCAAGGCGCCGCTCTACGACCCGGCCCTCGCGGCCGACCGCATCCGTGCCGCGCGCGCCGCCGTGGACGCGGGCGGCGAGCCCTTCGTCCTGGTCGGCAGGACCGACGTGCTGCTCGTCGGGGGCACGCTCGACGAGTGCGTCCGGCGGGCCAACGCATACCTGGCGGCCGGGGCGGACTGTGCGTTCGTGCCGGGTGCCGCCGATGCCGAGACCATCGGCACACTGGTACGCGAACTCGACGGCCCGCTCAACGTGGTGATGGGCCTGACGGGCGGCACGCTGTCACTGGACGACCTGCGCGAACTCGGCGTACGACGGGTCACGGTCGGCGGCAGCATCGCCCGCGCGATGTACCGCCACCTGCTGAGCGCCGCGCGGGAACTGGCCGACCGGGGCACCTTCTCCTACGCCGACGACCAGATCCCGCAGTCGGACCTCAACGACCTTTTCCAGGCGCGTCCTTGACGCTCAGACGGCACAGCCGAGGCCGTCGACGACGTGCCGCAGGAAGGCGGCCGCGGTGCCACCGTCGCAGACGCGATGGTCGAAGGTCAGGGACACGTTGACGACCTTGCGCACCTCGACGCGGCCGTCCGTCACCCAGGGGCGGTCCGTGATGCGGCCCACCCCGATCATCGCCGCCTGAGGGTGGTTGAGGATCGGCGTGGCGCCGTCGACGTCGAAGCCGCCGTAGTTGTTCAGGGTGAACGTGCCGCCGGTGAGGTGCTCGGCCGGCAGCGCACCGCGGCGGGCGAGGTCGGTCAGCCGCCGTAGTTCGGCGGCCAGGCCGTCGAGCGGGAGGCGGTCGGCGTCCCGCACCACGGGGACGACCAGGCCGTGGTCGGTCTGCGCGGCGAAGCCCAGATGCACCTGCGGCAGGCGGACGAGCTCCCGGCGGTCGGCGTCCACACGGGAGTTGAGCTCCGGGAAGGCGGCCAGCGCGTCGAGGCAGGCCCGGGCCAGCAGCGGCATCAGGCCCGTACCGAGGGTGGTGCGGGCGGCGAGCAGGCTGCCGGCGTCGGCGTCCGCCCAGATGGTCACCGCAGGAGTGTCACGGTGCCCGCGGACGAACTTGTCGGCGGAGGGGCCCAGCGGGATCCGGGTGGCGGACGCCGTCACACGGGCCGGATCGTTCGACTCGTGCACGGCGTCGGCCGCCCCCGTCGTGGTCGCCGGGAGGGCCGACGGCTGACGACCGGATCGGCCCGACGTCCCATAACCGGTCAGGACGGCGCCCGAACCGGATGCCTCTGCCGACTCCTCCACGGTCAGCAGCGGCGCCCCCACCTCGACGACCTGACCCGCCTCGCAGTGCAGGGCCGTGACGGTCCCCGCGAACGGACTCGGCAGCGTCACCGCGGACTTGGCCGTCTCGACCTCCGCCACGACCTGATCGTGCTCGACGGGATCGCCCACGGCGACCTTCCACTCCAGCACCTCCGCCTCGGCCAGCCCCTCACCCAGGTCGGGCAGGAGGAACGTACGGCCGGGCGCGGGGGCGCAGGCGGCGGGGAGGGTGCGTGGGGCCCGGCGCGCGGAGGCGGGCAGCAGGCGGTACAGGCCGTCGAGCACCCGGCGCACGCCGGGCAGATGGGTGTCCTCCAGCAACGGCGGCGGATACGGGATGTCGAACCCGGTGACCCGCAGCACCGGCGCCCGCAGCGCGTCGAAGCACCGCTCCTGCACCCGCGCCGCGATCTCGGCGCCGACCCCGGCGAACCCCTGCGCCTCGTGCACCACCAGGCACCGGCCGGTCCGCCGCACCGACGCGGTCAGCGCGTCGTCGTCGAGGGGCACGAGGGTGCGCAGGTCCAGCACCTCGACGTCCAGGCCTTCCGCGGCGGCCAGGTCGGCCGTTTCCAGGGCTACGGCGACCGAGGGGCCGTAGGCGACGAGCGTGACGTCGGCCCCGGCCCGGCGTACGGCGGCGGTGCCGAACGACCCGGTCCGGACAGGGAGTTGGAGGGGCTCCTTGGTCCAGTAGCGGCGCTTCGGCTCGAGGAAGATCACGGGGTCCGGGTCGTCGATCGCCTCGCGCAGCAGGGAGTACGCATCTGCCGCCGTCGCCGGGGTCACGACCTTCAGGCCCGCCGTGTGCGCGTAGTACGCCTCGCTGGAGTCGCTGTGGTGCTCGACGCCGCCGATGCCGCCGCCGTAGGGGATCCGGACGACCAGGGGCAGCGCGAGGGCGCCGCGGGTGCGGTTGCGCATCTTGGCCATGTGGGAGGTGATCTGCTCGAACGCCGGGTAGGCGAACGCGTCGAACTGCATCTCCACCACCGGCCGCCAGCCGGCCATCGCCATGCCGACCGCGAGGCCCGCGATGCCGGCCTCACTGACCGGCGTGTCGAAGCAGCGGCCGTCGCCGAAGGCAGCCCGCAGCCCTTCGGTGACCCGGAAGACGCCGCCGAGGCGCCCGACGTCCTCGCCGAAGACGACGACCCGTTCGTCCGCGCCCAGCGCATCCCGCAGGGCGGCGTTGAGCGCCTGGGCCATTCCCGTGTCGACCGTGGTCATGTCAGCGTTCCTCCGACTCGGTCAACTCGGCCTGCAGAATGGCTTGTTGATCGGCGATGTGTGGGGTCGGCGAAGAGAAGACGTGGTCGAAGAGAGCCGCGGGGTCCAACTCCGGGCCCGCGCCGAGCCGTTCGCGTACGTCGGTGGCGTACGCCTCCGCCTCGGCGGCGGCGCTCTTGACCTCCTCGTCGGTCAGCAGGCCCCGCGCGCGCAGCGCCGACTCCAGCCGGGCGATCGGGTCACGCTCCCGCCAGCCGTCGGCCTCCGCGGCCGTGCGGTACCGGGAGGGATCGTCGGCGCTGGTGTGGGGGCCCATCCGGTAGGTGTGCGCCTCGACCAGCCACGGCCCACCGCCCGCCCGGGCGTCCTCGACCGCCGTGGTCAGCACGGTGAGTACGGCCGCGGCGTCGTTGCCGTCCACCTGTTCCGACCGGATGCCGTAGCCGACCCCCTTGTACGCCAGGCTCGGTGCAGCGCACTGCTCGGACAGCGGGACGGAGATGGCGTACCCGTTGTTCTGCACCAGGAACACCACCGGAGCCTTCAGCACACCCGCCAGATTGAGGGCTTCATGGAAGTCGCCCTCACTGGTGGCGCCGTCGCCCACCAGCGCCAGGGCGACCGTGTCCGCGCCCTTGAGGCGCTCGCCGTGGGCCAGTCCCGCGGCGTGCGCGGCGTGGGTGGCCAGCGGGGTGCACTGCGGTGCCGTGCGGTGCCGTACCGGGTCGTAGCCGCAGTGCGCGTCCCCGCGCAGCAGCGTCAGCGCCTCGACGGGATCGATCCCGCGGCTGACCAGCGCGACACAGTCCCGGTAGGTGGGGAACAGCCAGTCGCCGGCGCGCAGGGCGAGCGCGGCGCCCACCTGGCAGGCCTCCTGGCCGAGGCTGGAGGGATGGACGGCGAGCCTGCCCTGCCGGGCGAGCGCCGTCGCCTGCTCGTCGAAGCGGCGCCCGACGACCATCTTCCGGTACGCCGTCAGCAGCGACTCGGCCGGAGGCTCGGAGTACGTCCTGCTCACCGTCCCGCCATCCGGCGAGAGAAGGGAAACCGGAACCGGGGAGGGGAGCCAGGGCGAGGGCTCCGTCTCATTCCCCGCTTTCGTCCCCGTCGGCTTGTTGCCCATGTATCCGCCACCCTTTCCGAACGGCTTTCGCGCTTCGGATGATCTCCACGGGCATGCGCTTTCTCAACTGTCAGGCAGCTAAGGGCGGATGAAGCGGAACTGAACAGTCCGTCGTTCCGCGTAAGAAGGGGGTAAGCGCTTCCTGTCCGTCAACCAGGCGTCGTCAAAAGGTAATTCGTGCGTCGCCCGCCCGTCCTGAAGCACCGGTTCCAATTGATCAGCGAAACGCGGCACTGCGGAAGGCAAGCGAAGATGTCCGGAGTAGGCCCGGGAACACGTCACTACACCGTTGTCTGTTCCTCCTGCGGAACCCGTTACGAGGACGACGGTCTCCTCCTCGACTGCTCCCGTCGGCACGAACCGGCATTCCTGCGCACCGAGTACAACAGCGAGCAGAACACAACCGGAACCCGCGTCGGTGAAAGCACCGGCCTGTTCCGGCATGCCCCGCTGCTGCCGGTGGCGCGCTCCTTCCCCGACGTTCCGGGCCCGGTCGTTTACCGCGCCGAGCGGCTCGGGCGCCGTATCGGTCTCGACCGGCTGTGGGTCGCCTTCAACGGGTACTGGCCCGAACGCAGGGCGGCCCTGCCGACCTGTACGTTCAAGGACCTGGAGGCATACACGGTGCTCGGCCGGCTGCCCGCCGGGCCGCCCGTGCTCGTGATTCCCTCCGCAGGCAACACCGCCGCCGCCTTCGCCTGGGCCGCCACCCGCCACCAGGTGCCCTGCCTGCTCGTGGTGCCCGCACCGGCCCTGGAACGGATGCGCTTCCCCGCACCGCTCGAGCCCTGCGTCCGGCTCGTCGTCCTCGACGGCACCGCCACCTACAGCGACGCCATCGCCTGCGCCGACCTGCTGTCCGCCCTGCCCGGCCACCATGCCGAGGGCGGCGCGCGCAACGTCGGCCGGCGCGACGGCCTGGGTACCGTCATGCTGGCCGCAGCGGATGCCCTGGGGCGGCTGCCGGAGACCTATGTGCAGGCCGTCGGCAGCGGCACCGGAGCCATCGGCGCCCACGAGGCGGCCCGCAGGCTGCGCGCCGACGGCGAGAGACTGCCCCGCCTGCTGATGTGCCAGAACGCGCCCTTCGCGCCGCTGTACGACGCCTGGCGATGTACCGGCGCGGCTCCGGCTCACCAGGACCGGGACAGCGACAGTGATCGCGAGCTGGAGCCGCTGGCACGCGAACTGACCAACCGGCGCCCGCCGTTCGCCGTCCGCGGCGGTGTGCGCGACGTGCTCACCGAGAGCGGCGGGGACGTCCTGTGCACCGACAACGTTGCGGCCCTCGCCGCCATGGCCCTCTTCGAGGAGGTCGAGGGCATCGATATCGAGCCGGGTGCCGGAGTGGCACTGGCCGCCCTGGCCGAGGCGGCACGGGGCGGCCACGTCCGCCGCGACGAACTCGTCCTCCTCAACATCACCGGAGGCGGCCGGGCCCGACAGGCCCGCGACCTGCCGCTGATCCCCGCCGAGCCCTGGCTGCGCGTGCCCTGGCCCGGCCGCGACGAGGGCCCGCGGGTCGTGGCCGAGCTCGTGGCCCGGCAGCTGACCGGCCCCGCGGCGGTCACGGAGGCCGCCCGATGACGCTCCCGCACGCTCTGGACGTGTCCGCCGCCCAGCGCTCGATGTGGTTCGGGCAGCGGCTCGATCCCGCCGGGCCCGCCTACAACGTGGGCGAATACACCGAGATCCACGGCCCCGTCGACCCCGTCCGCTTCCGGACGGCCGTCCGGCAGGTGGTGACGGCCACCGAGACACTGCGGGTCCGGTTCACGGCCGAGGACGACACCGTCCGCCAACTCGTCGACACCGACCCCGCCTGGGACCTGCCCGTCGTCGACCTCACGGGCGAAGCCGACCCCCGGTCGGCCGCCGAGGCCTGGATGGCCGCCGACTTCACCACACCGTTCGACGCCGAACGGTCACCGCTCTTCCGGTACGCCCTGCTGCACCTCACGGCCACCCACTGGATCTGGTACCAGCGCTACCACCACATCGCCGTCGACGGCTACAGCTGCTCCCTCCTCGCGCGCCGGGTCGCCGACGCCTACAGCGCCCTCGTCGCGGGCACGCCGCACACCCCGCCGCCCGCGCCCCTCGCCCCGCTGGTCGCCGCGGACGAGGCCTACCGCGCCGGCCAACGGCACGCGTCGGACCGGGAGTTCTGGACGTCCGCGCTCGCCGACCGCCCCGACCCGGTGAGCCTGTCCGCCCGTCCGCCGCATGTCGCCGGGAGTTTCCTGCGCCGTACCGGTCATCTCCCTCAGGCAGCAGGGAACTTGGTGCACGCCGCCGCCGAACAGGCCGGTACCCGCTGGTCGCGCGTCCTGCTCGCGGCGACCGCCGCCTATCTGCACCGGCTCACCGGAGCCCGGGACATCGTTCTGGGCCTCGCCGTCACCGCCCGCGAGAGCGAGACGGAACTCGCCACGCCGGGCATGGCGTCCAACGTGCTTCCGCTGCGGCTGTCCGTACGGCCCGACACCACGGCCCGCGACCTCGTACGCCGGACGGCGTCCGCCACCCGCGACCTGCTGGCGCACCAGCGGTACCGCGGCGAGGACCTGCGCCGGGACCGGGACCGGCCGCAGGACGGGCCGCGCTTCTTCGGGCCCGTCGTCAACATCATGGCGTTCGGCCCGGAGCTGCGGTTCGCCGGGCATGCCACCACCCGCCACAACCTGTCCACGGGACCCGTCGAGGACCTCGCCGTCAACGTGTACGACCGTGCCGACGGCGACGGCATCCGCATCGACCTCGACGCGGGTCCCGACCACTACACGGAAGCCGAACTGGCCGCCCATCACCGGCGCTTCGCCCGTTTCGTGGAGCACTTCGCCCAAGCCGTCGTCGCCACCGGCACCCCGGTCGGCCGGGTCGAGGTGGCATTGCCGGAGGAGCGTGCGGATGCCCGGCTCGTCGGCTCCGGCGCGCCCGCGGGAGCAGCGACGACCGTGCCGGAACTCTTCGCGGCGCGGGCCGCGGCCACCCCCGATGCCACGGCGCTCATCCAGGGCGAACGCACCACCACCTACCGGCAGTTGAATGCCCGCGCCAACCGGCTCGCGCACCGGCTGATCACCCTCGGCGTCCGCCCGGAGGACCGCGTGGCGGTCCTGCTGGACCGCTCCGACGGACTCCTCGCCGTGCTCCTGGCCGTACTCAAGGCGGGCGCCGCATACGTCGGCCTCGACCCGCGCGCACCGGCTGCCCGCACCCGGCAGATCCTGGCCGAGACCGGCGCGAGCGTCCTGCTGACCGACACCGAGCCGACCGAGCCGTACGACGGGGTGACCACGGTCGGTCCCGGGGCCCCGGGGCTCGCCGCCGAACCGGACACGGACCCCCCGGTGCTCATGCACCCCGCCCAGCTCGCCTACGTCAGCTACACCTCCGGATCCACCGGCACCCCCAAGGGCGTCGCCGTCACCCATCGCGACGTCACCGCCCTGGCCGCCGACTCGGCGTTCGCAGACGGCGCGCACGCGCGCGTGCTGGTGCACTCGCCGACGGCGTTCGACGCCTCCACCTACGAGATGTGGGTGCCGCTGCTGAACGGCGGCACCGCCGTGGTCGCCGGGCCGGAGGAGGACGTGGACGCGGCCGCGGTCGCTCGCCTGACGGAGCGGCACGGGCTGACGGCTCTGTGGCTCACCGCCGGGCTGTTCCGCCTCGCCGCCGAGGAGGACCCGGGCTGCTTCGCGGGGCTGCGCCAGGTGTGGACCGGCGGAGAGGCCGTGCCCGCGCCGGCGGTCCGCCGGGTCCTGGCAGCCTGCCCCGGGCTGACCGTCACCGACGGCTACGGACCCACCGAGACGACCACCTTCGCCACCTCCCGCCCCTGCACGGCGGACGCGCCCGTGCCCGACCCGCTGCCGATCGGCCGCCCTCTGGACGGCATGCGCGCCTACGTCCTCGACGGCGCCCTGCAGCCACTCCCACCGGGGACCGTGGGGGAGTTGTACATTGCCGGACCCGGTGTGGCCCGCGGCTACCTCGGCCGCCCCGGCACCACCGCCGAACGCTTCACCGCCGACCCGTACGGCCCGCCCGGCGCCCGCATGTACCGCACCGGCGACCACGCGCGCGTGACGGCCGACGGCGAGCTGGAGTTCCACGGCCGCACCGACGGCCAGGTCAAACTCCGCGGCTTCCGCATCGAACTGGGCGAGATCGAGACGGCACTCGCCGCCCACCCCGAGGTCACCCAGGCGGTGGTTGTCGTCCGCGAGGACAGGCCGGGCGCTCGCCGACTGGTCGCGTACGCGGTCTGTACCGAGGGCAAGGCCACGACGACGGGTGAACCGCGGGCCCCCGGCACTGCAGCTGCAACGTCGACCTCGGACGTCCCCTCGGCAGAGGATGCGGCATCCGCGCCGGAGACCCGGCGAGCTGAAGGTGCCTCGTCGGTGTGGGCGGCCGGCCGCATCGAGGATGCGGGGCTGGTGACAGAGGCCGGGCATGCGGCGGATCCGGCGCCGGAGCAGGCGGGCGGGAGCGCCGGGTCGGCTTCGGACGTCCCGTTCGCCGAAGGTCCCGCGGCTGCGTCGCAAGCCGGGTTTGCAGGAAATGCGCGGTCCGCGGTCGTGATCCTGCGGGCCGCGGGGGCGGCGGGGTCGGGGGCCGAGAGGACCGTCGGCGCCAGGTCGACCTTGGACGTCCCGTCCGCCAAAGCTGCCGAGTCCGACCCGGAGCTTCAGCGCGCCGATGGCGCCGTATCAACGCCGGAGCCCCGCCGGGCCGAGGACGCCGGATCGAACCCGGACGCCCCGGCCCTCGACGCCACCGCGCCCACCCTCGGTGCTTCGCCCGCCGACGATCCGGCTTCTGTCCCTGGTGCGTTGGCGGCTGGCCGTCCGGCTCCTGCCTCCGGTGTTGTGGCGACCGAGCACCCCGCTCCCACCCTCCGCGCCCAGCCCGCCCACCGTGCCGCCCCCACCCCCGAAACCCTGCGCGACCACCTCGCCGCCTGCCTGCCCGACTTCATGATCCCCTCGGCCGTCGTCGTCCTCGACCGGCTGCCGCTGACCCCCAACGGCAAGCTCGACCGGGCCGCGCTGCCCGCCCCGCCCACCGCTGCCGCCCCGCAGGCCCACGCGCCGCGCACGCCCCACGAAGACGTCCTGTGCGCCCTCTTCGCCGACCTGCTCGGCCTCCCGGACGTCGGCCCCCGCGACAGCTTCTTCGCGCTCGGCGGACATTCGCTGCTCGCCCTTCGTCTCCTCGGACGCATCCGTACCACCCTGGGCGTCGAACTGACCCTGCGTGACGTCTTCCAGGCGCCCACTCCGACCGGCCTCGCCCGGTTGTCACCGGGCGCCGGGGCGGCCGTACGCCCCGCCCTGCGGCCGGCTCCGCGCACCGCTCTCGGCGAGACCCCGCTGTCGTCCGCCCAGCGGCGGCTGTGGTTCCTGCACCGGCTGGAGGGCCCGAGCGCGGCCTACAACATCCCCGTCGCCGTACGGCTGACCGGCGCCGGCCTCGACGTGGACGCCCTGCGCGCGGCCCTCGCCGACCTCGTCGCCCGGCACGAGATCCTGCGCACCGTCTACCCGGATGCCGACGGTCTGCCGTGCCAGCGGCTGCTGCAGTCCTGTCTGCCGGATCTGCAAGCCGATCACGTGACCGAGGCCGAACTGCCTCAGCGGCTGGCCCAGTTGGCGGGGGAGGGGTTCGAGCTCTCTGCGGGTGTCCCGTTCCGCGCGCACCTCCTTGCCCTCGGCCCCGAGGACCACGTCCTCCTCCTCGTCCTGCACCACATCGCCGCCGACGGCTGGTCCCTCGACCCGCTGCTGCTCGACCTGGCGACCGCCTATCGGGCCCGGCTGGAGGGCCGGGAGCCGGACCGGGTGCCCCTGCCCGTCCAGTACGCCGACTACTGCGTCTGGCAGCGCGAGGTGCTCGGCGACGACCAGGAGCGTCAACTCGACCACTGGCGCCGGGCGCTCGCCGGACTTCCCGACGAACTCCCGCTCCCCGCCGACCGCCCCCGCCCGGTCCGCGCCACCCACCGGGGCGGCGACATCCCCGTCCGGCTGGACGCGGACCTGCACCGACGGCTGCGGACCCTGGCCGACGAGACCGGCACGACGGTGTTCATGGTGGTGCAGGCCGGCCTTGCCGCCCTGCTGACCCGGCTGGGGGCGGGCAGCGACATCCCGCTGGGCACGCCGGTCGCCGGCCGCGCCGACGAGGCGCTTGACGACCTCGTCGGCTGCTTCGTCAACACCCTCGTGCTGCGTACCGACACCTCGGGCGACCCCAGCTTCCGGGAACTGCTCGCCAGGGTCCGGGAGACCGACCTGGCGGCCTACGCCCACCAGGAGCTGCCCTTCGAGTACCTGGTGGAGGCCCTCAATCCGCCCCGCTCACTCGCCCGGCACCCGCTCTTCCAGGTGATGCTCGCCTTCCGCCCCACCGCAGGACCCCGCCTCGACCTCCCCGGACTGCACGCCCGGACGCTGCCCGTGGAGACCGGCGCCACCAAGATCGACCTGACCTTCAACCTGGGCGAGCAGCGAGCCCCCGACGGCTCCCCGGACGGGATCGAAGGCATCCTCCAGTACAGCGCCGACCTCTTCGACCGGCGCACGGCCGAGGACCTGGCCGCCCGTCTGGAGCGGCTGCTGCGGACCGCGGTCGACCATCCCGACCGCGCCATCGGCACCCATGACATCCTCGCCGACCGCGAGCGCCACCGGCTTCTGACCGAGTTCAACGACACGGCACGCGACGTGCCGGACACCACCTTCCCCCGCCTCTTCGAGGCGCGCGCCGCCGAGGCGCCGGACACCGTCGCCGTCGAGGACGGCACCAACGCGCTGACGTATCGTCAACTGAGCGAGCGAGCCGGTCGTTTGGCGCGCGTCCTCATCTCGCACGGTGCCGGTCCGGGGCGGATCGTCGCGTTCTCGCTGCCCCGGTCGGTCGATCTCGCGGTCGCCGTGCTCGCCGTTCTCAAGGCCGGCGCCGCGTATCTGCCGCTGGACCCGGAACATCCTGCCGAGCGCACCGCCTATCTGCTCGCGGACGCAGATCCGGTGTGTCTGATCGCCCGGGACCGGCTTCCCGCCGACTGCCGCGTCGGCTGTGCCGTCGTGGATCCCGACGCGGCCCCGGACGGTCCGGATGCGCCTCTTCCCGAGGCCCGACCCTCCGACCCCGCCTATCTGATCTACACCTCCGGCACCACCGGCCGCCCGAAGGGCGTCGTCGTCGAGCACCGCAACCTCACCACCTACGTGGCCCGTTGCGTCGAGGCGTACCCGAGTCTGCGTGGCACCTCGCTGCTGCACGCGACGATGTCCTTCGACGCCACCGTGACCACCCTGCACGGGGCGCTCGCCGCCGGCGGCCGGGTGCACGTCGCCGGCTTCCACGACGCGGGTGCGACGCCGGCGAACGGCGGATACACCTTCCTCAAGGCGACCCCCAGCCACCTCCCGTTGCTGCCCGCCCTGCCGCACGACCTCTCGCCCACCGAGGAGTTCATGCTCGGTGGCGAGGCACTGGTCGGCGAGGCCCTGCGCACCTGGCGAGGCGACCACCCCGCCGTACGCCTGATCAACCACTACGGCCCGACCGAGCTCACCGTCGGCTGCACCGACCACCGCATCGAGCCCGGCGAAGAACTGCCGACCGGGCCGGTGCCCATCGGCCGCCCCATGTGGAACACCCGGGCATATGTGCTCGACGCCCGGCTGAACCCGGTACCGGTCGGTGTCGAGGGCGAGTTGTACGTATCCGGCGATCACGTGGCCCGCGGCTACTGGAGGCGGCCCGGTCTGACCGCCGAGCGGTTCGTCGCCGACCCCTTCGATCCGTCCGGCGGGCGCATGTACCGGACCGGTGACCTGGCCGTGTGGCGGGCCGACGGCACCTTGGAGCTGCGCGGGCGGGCCGACGGCCAGCTCAAGCTCCGCGGACTGCGGATCGAGCCCGGCGAGGTCGAGGGCGTGCTCACCGCCCATCCGGCCGTCGCCCAGGCGGCGGTAGTGGTGCGCGAGGACCGGGCCGGCGTCCGGCGCCTGGTCGGATACGTCGTCGGAGCCGCCGAGGCCGACTGCCCAGCCGTCCTCGCGTACACCGCCCGTCGGCTGCCCGCCCACATGGTCCCCGAGGCGCTCGTGGCGCTCGACGCGCTGCCGATGACCCCCAATGGCAAGCTGGACCGAGCCGCCCTGCCCGCACCGGCCGCCACCCGGGAGACGACGACGGGACGGGCCCCGCGCACCCCGCAGGAGGCGGCCCTCCGGGACGTGTTCGCCGAGGTCCTCGGGGTCCCTGCCGACGCCGTCGGTGTCGACGAGGGCTTCTTCGACCTGGGTGGCGACAGCATCACCTCCATCCACCTGGTGAGCCGCGCGCTCGCCGAAGGGCTGCGGCTGACCCCGCGAGACGTGTTCGAGCGCCGTACGGTCGCCGGTCTCGCCACCGTGGCGGCCGATCGGCCGACTCCCGGTTCGGTCCCGGAACAGGACTCACCGATCGGCACCCTGCCCCTCACCCCGGCCATGCACCGGCTGCGTGAACGCGGCGGTCCGATCGGTGCGTTCAGCCAGTCGGTGCTGCTCGTCACCCCGGCGGGCGCGGACGAGAAGCGCCTGACCGCGGCGCTGCAGGCTGTGCTCGACCACCACGACGTCCTGCGGATGCGTCTGACACCCGACGGACGGGTGGCCGAGATTCCGCCTCCCGGGACCGTCGACGCGGCCACGGTGCTGGACTGCATCGCCGGACCGGTCGACTTCGCACAGGTACTGAACAAGTCGGCGTCACAACTCGGGCCGGGCCTGGGCCAGTTGCTGCGCGCAGTGTGGTGCGATGCCGGTCCCGGCCGCCCCGGACGGCTGCTGCTGACCATCCATCACCTCGCCGTGGACGGCGTGTCCTGGCGCATCCTGTGCTCCGACCTGGCCGCGGCCTGGCGCGAGGAGGACCTGCCCGAGCGGGGCACCTCCTTCCGGCACTGGGCCCGCCTGCTGGAGCGGGAGGCCCGCGCCCCGGCACGGACAGCCGAAGTGGACGCCTGGCGCCGCGTGTTGGAGGACCCCGGTCCGCTGCTGGGCGCGCGTCGACCCGACCCTCGGCGAGACGTCGTCGGCGGGATGCGCCATCTCACCCGGCAGCTCCCGGCCGAGGCCACCAACCATCTGCTCACCACCGTGCCCGCCGCCTTCCACGCCGGACCCGAGGACGTCCTGCTGGCCGCGCTGGCCGCCGCATTCGTGTACTGGCGGCGCTCCAAGGACGGCCGTCCGGCCCTGCTGCTGGACGTCGAGCGGCACGGCCGCGAGGAGCTCGCCGACGGACTGGACCTGTCGCGGACGGTTGGCTGGTTCACCAGCGTCGTGCCCGCCCGGCTCGACCTCACCGGAGTCGACCCCGCAGATCCGGCCCAGGTCCTCAAGGCCGTGAAGGAACAGCTGCGGTCCGTCCCGGACCACGGCATCGGATTCGGCCTGCTGCGCCATCTCGACCCGTCGAAGGGGCCGCTCCTCGCCGCACTCCCGACGCCAGAGGTCGGCTTCAACTACCTGGGCAGGACGGCCCGTTCGGCCGACGGCGACTGGTCCCTCGCGCCGGAGTCGCTGCGCAACCTGGGCGCCGTGCACGACCCCGCCATGCCCGTGGCCCACGGCCTGGAGATCACCGCCGTGACCACCGAGGACGGCCGGCTCGACACCACCTGGTCCTGGGCCCCCGGCATCTGGTCCGAGGACGACGTACGCGCCCTCGCGGACCGGTGGATGGCGGAGCTGACCGCGCAGGCCGAGGGCGGCACCGGCGCGACGGGCGGGCACACCCCGTCCGACCTGCCCCTTGTGTCGCTGTCCCAAGCAGAGATCGACGAACTCGAAGCCGAGTTCGGCAATGAGTGGAGGTAACCCAGGTGACTCGGTCCGGTTCCGGAATCGCCGACATCCTGCCCCTGTCACCGCTGCAGGAGGGCCTGCTCTTCCACGCCCTGTACGACGACGAGCAGTCCCCCGACCTCTACGCGACCCAGCAGATCCTCGATCTGGAAGGTCCCGTCGACCCCGCGGCCGTACGCGCCACCGGACAGGCCCTGCTCGACCGGCACCCCAACCTGCGCGCCTGCTTCCGCCGCCGCGACACCGGACGGCCCCTGCAGATCGTGCCCACGGACGTCGAACTCCCCTGGGCAGAAGTCGACTTGACGGCCCTCGGGGAGAGCGAGCGCGCCAAGGAGTGGACACGGCTGCTGGATGAGGAACGCGCCCGCCGCTTCGACCTCGCCAAGCCGCCGCTTCTGCGGTACCTGCTGGTCAGGTGGTCCCAGGACCGCTACCGCCTGCTCGTCACCAACCACCACATCCTGCTGGACGGCTGGTCGAAGCAGCTGCTGGTACGGGAGTTCACCGCGCTGCACGCCGGCGAGCACCCCACCGCCCTGCCGCCGGCGCCCGCCTACCGCGACTACCTCGCCTGGCTGGAACGGCAGGACCGCACCGCCGCCGAGGCCGCCTGGCGCGACGCCCTGTCGGATGCGGACGAGCCCACCCTGCTCGCCCCCGGCCCCGCCACCACCGCCCTGCCCCGCGAACTCGTCCTCGAACTCCCCGAACAGCTGAGCAGCGCGGGCGAGACCACCGCGCGCTCCCTCGGCATCACCCTCAACACACTCGTCCAGGGCGCCTGGGGTGTACTGCTGGGCCGTCTGACCGACCGCACCGACATGGTGTTCGGCCAGACGGTGACCGTGCGCCCGCCCGAACTGCCCAACATCGCCTCCATGGTCGGCTTCTGCATCAACACCGTTCCCACCCGGGTCCGGTGGGACGAGGACGGCAGCGTCACGGACCTCCTCACCACGCTGCACCAGCGGCAGGCGGTCCTGCTCCCGCACCAGCACCTGGGACTCGCTGACATCCGGCGCTCCGCGGGAAGCAGCGGCGAACTCTTCGACACCCTCCTGGCCTTCGAGAACCACCCGGCCACGACCGGCCCCGGGGCCTCCCGGGTCACCCAGCTCACCGGCCGCGACGCCACCCACTACCCGCTCACCCTCGCCGTCCTGCCCGCCCGCCGCCTCGCCCTGCGCCTGTCGTACCGGCCCGACCTGTACGACGAAGCCGGCGCCCGGCAGCTCCTCGACCGGTTCGCCGCCGTACTGGAGGCCTTCGTGGCCGATCCGGCGCGGCGCGTGCGCGAGGTCGAGATCCTGCTGCCGGGGGAGCGGCAGCGGCTGCTGGGCGGGACCGCCCCTACGGCCGTACCATCGTCGGCCACCCTGCCCGAGCTGTTCGCGGACCAGGCGGCCCGCACCCCCGACGCCACCGCAGTCGTGCACGAGGGCACCCGCCTCAGCTATGCGGAACTGGACGCGCGGGCCAACCGCCTGGCACACCTGCTGGCGGCACGCGGTGCGGGCCCGGAGCGGCTGGTGGCTCTCGCGCTGCCGCGTTCCCCGGAGCTGGTGGTGGCCGTCCTGGCGGTCCTGAAGACCGGCGCCGCGTATGTCCCGATGGACCCGGAGTACCCGTCGGACCGACTGGAGTTCATGCTGGCCGACGCCGATCCGGTGCTGCTGCTCACGACGCCGGACGTGGCAGCGGGCCTGCCCCCGTGCGAGGTCCCCGTGGTCACCCCGGACGAGTCGCAGGCGTATCCCGGCACGGCACCCGAGGCGCCGTTCCTGACCGGCGGCCACCTCGCCTACGTCATCTACACCTCGGGCTCGACCGGCCGCCCGAAGGGCGTCGCGGTCCCGCACCGCAACGTCGTACGGCTCTTCTCGGCCACCCGGCACTGGTTCGACTTCGGCCCGGACGACGTGTGGACGCTGTTCCACTCCTACGCGTTCGACTTCTCGGTGTGGGAGCTGTGGGGCGCGCTGCTGCACGGCGGCACGCTCGTGGTCGTCCCGCACGCGGTGAGCCGGGACCCCGAGGAGTTCCTGCGGCTGCTGGCACGCGAGCGCGTCACCGTGCTGAACCAGACGCCCTCGGCCTTCGGTGAACTCTTGCGCGCGGACGCCGCACTGCCGGAGCTCGGGCGCGAACTGGCCTTGCGGTACGTGGTCTTCGGCGGTGAGGCACTCGACTTCACACGGGTCGCCGAGTGGTACACCCGGCACCCGCAGGACGCGCCCGTACTGGTCAACATGTACGGCATCACGGAGACGACGGTCCATGTCACGGGCCTGCCGCTGACCGAGGCCGCGGTGGGCGACCGGCCGCAGGCCGGCGGCATCGGACAGACCATCCCCGACCTGCGCGCTTACGTCCTGGACGCGGGCCTGCGACTGGTGCCGCCGGGCGCGACCGGCGAGCTGTACGTGGCGGGATCGGGCCTGGCGCGCGGGTACCTGGGGCGGCCGGGGCTGACAGCGGGCCGTTTCGTCGCCGACCCGTTCGCCGCCCTTTCCGGCGAACGCATGTACCGCACGGGCGACTTGGTGCGGCGGTCGGCCGACGGGGGGCTGGAGTACCTGGGCCGGGCGGACGACCAGGTCAAGATCCGGGGCTTCCGCATCGAGCTCGGCGAGGTGGAGGCGGCGCTCGCCGACCACCCCGCCGTGGCGCAGGCCGTCGTCCTCGTACGGGACGGACGGCTGGTCGGCTACGCCGTCGGACGAGCCCTCGACGCGGACGCCCTGCGCCGCCACGCGGCGCGGACGCTGCCGGACCACATGGTCCCCTCCACCGTGGTCGTCCTCGACCGGCTGCCACTGACCGCCAACGGCAAGCTGGACCGAGCCGCCCTGCCGGCACCCTCCGTGCACAGCGGCGGCCGCGCCCCGCGCACCCCGCAGGAGGAGATCCTGTGCGGGCTCTTCGCCGACGTCCTCGGCCTGGATCCCCATCTGGTGGGCGCGGACGACGGGTTCTTCGACCGCGGCGGCGACTCCCTGCTCGCCATGCGACTCACGGACCGCATCAGGGGCGCCCTGGGCATCGCGCTGCCCGTACGGGCCGTGTTCGAGGCGGCGACGCCCGCCGCGCTGGCCCTGAGGATCGGCGAAGGCGAGGGCGGCGCCCGGCGCCCCGAACTCACGGCGCGGGAACGCGGGCACGATCCGATTCCGCTCTCCTACGCCCAGCAGCGGCTGTGGTTCCTGAGCCGTCTCGACGGCGCCAACACCTACACCGTCCCCTGGGCCCTGCGCCTCACCGGGCCCCTCGACCGTGAGGCGCTGGAGGCGGCGCTCGCCGATGTCGTGACCCGTCACGAACCGCTGCGCACCCTCCACCCCGACTTCCAGGGCATCCCGTACCAGCGGATCCTGGACCCGGAGGCGGGACGTCCGAAGCTCACCGTCGTACCGGTCGCCGAGGCGGAACTGCCCGCGCTGCTCACCAAGGCCGCAGGGCACCGCTTCGACCTGTCCGCCGAAACACCGCTGCGCGCCACCCTGTTCACCCTCGGCCACGACACGCACGTCCTGCTGCTGCTCTCCCACCACATCGCCGTCGACGGCTGGTCCATGGCGCCGCTGATGCGCGACCTGGAGACCGCGTACACGGCCCGGACCACCGGATGTGCCCCACAGTGGCGGCCACTGCCCGTCCAGTACGCCGACTTCACCCACTGGCAGCGCGAACTGCTCGGGGCGACCGCAGGCGACACACCGGGTCTGCTGGAACCTCAGATCGCCTTCTGGCGCGAGGCGTTGGCCGACGCCCCGGAGGAGCTGCCGCTCCCTGCCGACCGTCCCAGGCCGGCCGAGCCCAGCGGACGCGGCGACCGGGCCGGCCTCACCGTCGACGCGGAGCTGCACGCCGCACTCGCCGACCTCGCCTCAGCCTCCCGGGTCACCCTGTTCATGGTGCTCCAGGCGGGCCTCGCCGCGACGCTGACCAGGCTCGGTTCGGGCACCGACATCACCATGGGCACGCCGGTCGCCGGACGCGCCGACGGCACGCTGGACGACCTGGTCGGTTTCTTCGTCAACAGCCTCACGCTGCGCACCGACACCTCGGGCAACCCCACCTTCCGAGAACTCCTGGACCGTGTCCGGGACTTCGACCTCGCCGCCTACGCCCACCAGGACGTGCCCTTCGACCTGCTCGTGGACGCCCTCAGCCCGCGGCGCACCCTCGCCCGCCATCCGCTGTTCCAGGTGATGCTGGCCTTCACCGGTCACGCCTCGGACGTCGCCCTGTCCCTGCCCGGCCTGGGCGTCGTGCGCGAGCCCGTCGAGACCGGCGCGGCCCGCTTCGACCTCTGTCTCTACCTGAGCGAGCGCCGCCACGACAACGGCACCCCGGCCGGCATCGACGGCATCGCCGAGTACAGCACCGACCTGTTCGACCCGGCCACGGTCGAGTGGCTCACCCGGCGGCTCCTCCGCTTCCTGACCGCTGTCGCCGCCGACCCCGACCTGCGCGTCGAGGACGTGGACCTCCCGGAGGACGACGAACGGCGGCGGCGCGGTCAGTCGAGCGCGGCCTCCGAAGAAGTCCCCGAGGCACCGCCCGCGCCCGGTACCGCGGGGGGACAGGCACCCGCCACCCCGGCCGAGCGCATCCTCGCCGGGCTCTTCCGCGAGCTGCTGGGGCTGCCCGAAGTCCCACTCGACGAGGACTTCTTCGCCCTCGGCGGCGACAGCATCACCTCGATCCGGCTGGTGAGCCGCGCAGCCGAGGCCGGAGTCGTGATCAGCGCCCGGGACGTCTTCAAGCACCAGACGGTGAAGGAACTCGCGGCGGTGGCCCGTGGGCCGGTCGGCGGCACTGCCGACGGTGCGTCCGGTGTCCACGCGACCGACGGAGTGGGCCCGGTCCCGCTCACCCCCATCATGCGGTGGCTGCTCGAACGCGGCGGCCCGATCGGGCGGTTCAGCCAGTCCGTCCTGTTGACGGTCCCGGCGGACGCCGGTCTGTCGCGGCTGACCAAGGCCCTGCAGGCGCTGCTCGACCACCACGACATGCTGCGCTCCCGGCTCACCCCTGCCCCGGAACTCGACGTCAGCCCGGTCGGCCGCGTCCGTGCCGCGGACCTGCTCGACCGACGGGATGTCTCCGGCGTATCCGGCGCGGACGACCTCCACGCGTGCGTGGCCGAGGAGTTCGACCGGGCTGTGGCACTGCTCGATCCGGGGGCCGGCGCGATGATCCGGGCGGTGTGGCTCGACGCCGGACCGGATCACGCCGGGCGGCTGCTGCTGGTCGTCCACCACCTGGCCGTGGACGGCGTGTCCTGGCGCATCCTCGTGCCCGATCTGAAAGCCGCCTGGGAGGCCGTCGCGGCCGGACGAAGCCCCCAACTGCCGCCTGTCGGCACATCGTTCCGGCACTGGTCCCTGGCGCTGGGCCGGCATGCGCGTACGCCGTCGCGGGTCGCCGAGGCCGAGCTGTGGCGCCGCATCGGCGACGCCCCGCGCGCCCCGCTGGGCCGACGTCCGCTCGACTCCGACCGGGACACCGCCGCCACCACGTGCTCACTGCGGCTCACCCTGCCGGCCGAGACCACGGGACCGCTGCTCACCGCCGTCCCGGCCGCCCTCCACCTCGGTGTCCAGGACGTCCTGCTCACCGGCCTCGCGCTGGCCGTCGCCGACCGGCAGGGCTCCCCGCACGTCGTGCTCGACGTCGAGGGGCACGGCCGCGAGGAGCTGGCGGCCGGGCTCGAACTGTCGGGCACGGTCGGCTGGTTCACCTCGCTCTACCCGGTCCACCTGGATCTGCAGGGCGTGGACGTGAGCGACGCCCTGGCTGCCGGACCCGCTGCCGACCTCGCCGCCACCCGGGTCGCGGAGCGGCTGCGTGAATTGCCCGACCACGGCGTAGGCCACGGTCTGCTGCGCCACCTCAACCCGGACACGGCACCCGAGTTGGCCAAGGCGCCCGCACCGGCGATCGGCTTCAACTACCTCGGCCGGTTCACCGCCCCCGCCGCCACCGGCACCGAGCCGTGGGCCTTCGCCCCCGAGTCGTCTGCACTCGGTACCGGCTGCGACCCCGGCCTCGCCGCCGCCCATGCCCTCGCCATCAACGCGGTCGTCCACGACACGCTCACCGGACCACGGCTGGTGGCCGACTGGGTGTGGCCCGAGGACGTGCTGACCGAGCCGGAGGTACGGGCGCTGGCCGAGTCGTGGTTCACGGCGCTCACCGCACTCGTGTCCCGGGCCGGCAAGGCATCCGGTCCGTCGGTCGCGGGCCTGTCCCGGGACGAGCTGGACGAGCTGACCGCGGGCCTTGAGTAGCGCTCCGCGGGCCCTGTCGATGTGCGGCTCCGCCGCGGGGCCGCGATATGCCGTTCGATCGTCTGAGGCGCCATTGCGGCTGGTCGCGCCCACGCGGCGGAGCCGCATATCGACACAGCCCGGCGCCCCTTCGGGGCGCGACCCAGTAGCCCAGCAGCCACAGAACACAGCGAGACGAGGCGACATGACGCAGCCCGGGCCGGTCGACGTACTGCCCCTGACACCGCTCCAGGAGGGCCTGCTCTTCCATGCTCTGTACGAGCACGAACGAGACGCCCCCGATGTGTACGTCGTGCAGCTGGTCTTCGAACTCGACGGTCCGGTGGACGCCGGCCGCCTCCGCGCGGCCGCTCAGGCACTGCTGGACCGCCATCCGAACCTGCGGGCGGCCTTCCGGCGGCGCCGCGGCGGCCAGCCGGTGCAGGTCGTCCCGCAGCGGGCGACGCTGCCCTGGGCGGAGGCCGATTTGACCGGGCGAGCCATCGACACCGAGAAGGCGTGGACCGTACTGCTAGACGAGGACCGGGGCCTCGGGTTCGACCCCGCCACTCCTCCCCTCCTGCGCTGCACCCTGGTCCGCACCGGCGAGCACCGCCATCGGCTGCTCGTCACCCACCACCACATCCTGCTCGACGGCTGGTCGGTCTCCGTGCTCCTGCGGGAACTACTCGCCCTGTACGCAACCGACGGCGACCCGGCCGTGCTCGCACCCGCCCCGCCGTACCGCACCTTCCTGGAGTGGCTGAACCGCAGGGACCGTATCGCCGCCGAGGCCGCCTGGCGTCGCGCGCTGGCCGACGTGACGGAACCGACCCGACTCGCCCCGGCCGCCACGCCGGGCGCCACCGAGCCCGCACAGGCCCGGACCGAGCTGTCGGCGGACACCGGAGCCGCCCTCACGGCATGCGCCAGGAGCCTCGGCGTGACCGTGAACACCCTCGTCCAGAGCGCCTGGGCGATCCTGCTCGGCCGCCTGACGGGCCGCGACGACGTCGTCTTCGGTGCCACCGTCTCCGGCCGCCCGCCCGAACTCCCCGGTGTCGAGTCGATGGTCGGCCTGTTCATCAACACCATCCCGACGCGGGTCCGGCTGCGGCCCGAGGAGAGCCTGGGCGCCCTGCTCCGCCAGGTCCAGGACGGTTACGTCCGCCTCCTCGACCACCACCATCTCGGCCTGGCCGACATCCAGCGGGCCGTGGGCGTCCCGGAGCTCTTCGACAGCCTCGTCATCTTCGAGAACTATCCGGTGGATCCGGAGGCGAAGGGCGACGGACGTGACGGCGACGGGCTCCGCGTCGTCGGCTCCGGCGGCCGCGACGCCACCCATTACCCCGTGACCCTCGTGGCGCTCCCCGGCCCCCGGCCCCGCTTCCGGCTCGCCTACCACCCGGGACTGTTCGACGCAGGCTGGGCCGACGCCACGCTCGCCCGCCTCGTGCGGATCATCGAGGCAATGGCGGCCGACCCGGAGCTCCCGCAGGGCCGTCTCGGGCTCCTGGCGCCCCGGGAACTCCCGCAGCGGGCCCGGCTCACGCCGCCGGCGACCCGCACCCTCACCGGCCTCTGGTCGGCGCAGGTCGCGGCCACCCCGGACGCCGACGCCGTCCTGGACCGCGGCACCCGTCTCACCTACCGCGAAGTGGACGCCCGGGCCGAGCAGTTGGCCGTTCGCCTGGCCGCCCTCGGAGCAGGCCCGGAGCGGGTCGTGGGCATCGCACTGCCGCGTACGGCGGAGCTGGTCGTCGCCGTGCTTGCTGTACTGAAGTCGGGTGCCCCCTATCTGCCACTCGACCCCGCCTACCCGGCCGACCGGCTGGCGTACATCGTCGCCGACGCCCGCCCGGTCGTCGTCCTCGCGACCGCTGAGACGGCGGAGGCACTACCGCCGGGCACACCGCTGCTCAAGCCCGGGACCAAGGTGACGAGCCCTCAAAACCCGTCCGCCTCACGCACCTTGACACAGGACAATCTCGCCTACATCACATACACCTCCGGCTCCACCGGCCGCCCCAAGGGTGTGCTGGCCACGCACCGCAACGCCGTCGAGTTCGTCGAGTGGACCCATGCGGAGTTCGGTCCCGAGCGGCTGGCCGAGGTGCTGTTCTCGACCTCGCTCAACTTTGACGTGTCGGTGTTCGAGATCTTCTCGCCGCTGCTGTGCGGCGGCCGTATCGAGATCGTCGAGAATCTCCTCGCACTCACCGACGGCATCCCACGGGACGCCGGCCTGATCAGCGGCGTACCCACGGTCATGGCCGGCGTGCTCGCCGAGCGACCGACCGTCTCACCGAACACGGTGGCCCTCGGCGGCGAACCGATCCCCGAACAGCTCAGGGCCGGCATCGAGGCCGCCTTCCCCGGGGCACGGCTCGTCAACTTCTACGGGCCCACCGAGGCGACCATCTATGCCACCGCCTGGCAGTCCGACGCCGAACCGGACGACAAGGGCGCGCCGCCCATCGGCCGCCCCCTCGCCCGCAACCTCGTCCACCTCCTCGACCATGCGCTGCATCCCGTGCCCGACGGGGCCGTCGGCGAGGTGTACGTGGCGGGCGGAGGCCCCGCCCGCGGCTACCTCGGCAGGCCGGGTCTGACGGCCGAACGGTTCGTCGCCGACCCGTTCGGCGGACCGGGGGAGCGGATGTACCGCACGGGCGACCTGGCCGTGCGCGGCTCCGACGGGCAACTGCGCTTCCTGGGCCGGGCCGACCAGCAGGTGAAACTCCGCGGCTTCCGGATCGAACTGGGCGAGATCGAAGCCGTACTCGCCGCACATCCGGCCGTCGCCGAGGCGGCGGCCACGGTGCGGGAGGGCCGGCGCGGCGAGAAACAACTGGTCGCCTACGTCGTACCCGCCGAGGGGGCGGCACCGGCAGCAGATGCCGACGGTCTCCGCGACCACCTCGCCCGCACCCTCCCCGCCCACATGATCCCCTCGGCGTTCGTCGCGCTCGAGGCACTCCCGCACACCGCCAGCGGCAAGCTGGACCGCAAGGCCCTGCCCGCCCCCGACGCGCCGCTCGCCGCGAAGACGGCCCCGCGTACCGAGCGGGAGGAGACCCTGCGTGGAATCTTCGCCGAGGTCCTCGGCCTCGCCCCGGCCCAGGTCGGCGTCCACGACAGCTTCCTCGACCTCGGCGGTCACTCCCTGCTGGCACCCCGCCTGACCGCACGCATCCGCGCCGAACTCGGCGTCGAACTGCCCCTGCGCGCCCTCTTCCACACACCGACCGTGGCGGCGCTGGCCCGGCATCCGGCCGCAGACGACCAGCCCGCAGAGCTGGACCGTCCCGAAGGGCACGGCCAATCCCGCGGCTCGGGTACGGCCCCCGTGGGGCCCCTGCTCCCGCTGCGCACCCGAGGCGACCACGAGCCCCTTTTCTGCCTTCCTCCGGCCTCCGGGCTGTCCTGGGGCTTCGCGGGGCTGGCCCGCCACCTCAACGCCGGCCGCCCGCTGTACGGCCTGCAGTCCCGTGGCCTGATCCCAGGTCAGGAGCGGGCCGGAAGCCTGGCCGAGGTGGTCGCCGAGCACACCGCCCTCATCCGCGAAGTACAGCCGCACGGCCCCTACCACCTGCTCGGCTACTCCATGGGCGGCCTCGTCGCCTTCGACGTCGCCGTCGGCCTCCAGGAGGCCGGAGAGCAGGTCGCACTCCTCGCGCTGCTCGACTCCTTCCCCGGGGCCTGGATCCGGCAGGGCCCCGCCGTGTCCGACCGTCCGGCGCTGTTGCGCAGCCTCCTCACCATTCTCGGCCGGCAGGTGCCCGAGGACGACACGGAACCGTTGACCGAGAGCCGGTTCGCGGAGCTGGTCCGCCGAGTGCCCGACATGCCCGGCAGCCTCGACGACGCCGAACTGGCGGCCCTGGTCGACGTGACGGCGAACAACCGCCGTCTGCTGGGCGAGTTCGCCCCCAGGCCCTACCACGGGGACCTGCTCTTCTTCACCGCCGCACAGGATCCGGACGCGGTCCCGGGCCGGCACCGCTCCTGGCAGCGGTACGTCGAGGGCCGCATCGACAACCACGACATCCCCTGCACGCACGGAGAGATGACCCGGCCCACGTCACTGGACCGCATCGGCCCCGTCCTGGACAGCCGGCTCCGAACACAAACCTCCTCACCCCTTGGCCGCAACCGCGCACCACAGAAGGAACCGTCATGACAACCAGCCCCTTCGACGACGACAGCATCGAGCACCTGGTCCTGGTGAACGACGAGGGCCAGCACTCCCTGTGGCCCGCCTTCGCCGAGGTCCCGGCCGGCTGGACCGTCGTCCACGGCCGTGCGAGCCGTCAGTCCTGCGTGGACCACGTCAACGAGCACTGGACCGACATGCGTCCCAAGAGTCTGATCAAGGCCATGGGGGAGGCGACCAAGCTGGTGTGCCTTCCCTACGCCGGCGCGGGTGCCTCGTTCTACCGTCCCTGGGCCGACCTGGCCGGGGACGCGCTGGAGATCGTGCCGCTCCAACTGCCCGGCCGTGAACGGCTGATCGACGAGGAGCCCCACCGGGACGTGCACAAGGCCGTCGACGGACTCCTTCTCCAGCTGCGGGAACGGCTCGGCGCCGGCGACCACAAGGTGGCCCTCTTCGGGCACAGCCTCGGCGCCGTACTCGCCTACGAACTCGCACACCGCCTGGTGGCCGAGCCCGGCATCGAGCTCGTCCGCGTGTTCGTCAGCGGCTCGCCGCACCCCGGCCAGGGCCGTGCACAGCGGGCCACCGGCCTGTCCGACGACGACTTCCTCGCCCGCGTCGGCGAGTTCGCGGGCTACAGCCATCCCGCCCTCGACGACCCGGAGATGCGCGAGATGCTCCTGCCCACCCTGCGCGCGGACGTCGAGATGCACGAGACCTACGTACCGAGCACCCCCCTTCCGCTGGACGCGCCCCTCACGGTGGTCCGGGGCGAGGACGACGCATTGGTCGGCCACGAGGACGCCGCGTCCTGGAACAAGGCGACCGGCCGCGACTTCGAGCACGTGGAGGTCCCCGGCGGCCACATGTACCTGACCGAGTCCGCACCCGACCTGGTCCGCCTGATCGTCTCGAAGTTGCCCTAGCCGTCCCCTTCGCCCCCCTTGCCCCTTCACGACCTCCAGGGAGTACCCGATGCGCCTGCACGGCAAGTCGGTCCTCGTCACCGGCGCGGCCCGCGGACTCGGCAGAGCAGCCGCGGTCGCCTGTGCGACCGAGGGCGCCGACCTCACCCTGCTGGACATCTGCGCCGACCTGCCTGGAGTGCCCTACCCATTGGGCACCCCAGGGCAGTTGGAGCACACCGCCGCACTGTGCCGGGACGCGGGCGCGGCCGTCCTCACCGCAGTGGCCGACATCCGCGACACCCATGGCATACGGGAGGCGGTGACCCTCTCCGAGGACCGGTTCGGCCGGATCGACGTCGCCGTCAACAACGCGGGCATCGCCGCCCCCTCGGGCAGACCGGTGCACGAGATCGAGGAGGACGAGTGGTCCCTGATGATCGACGTGGACCTCTCCGGGGCCTGGCGGGTGATCCGTGAGGTCGGCGGGGCGATGAGCGCCCGGCGCGCCGGCAGCATCGTGAACGTCGCCTCCACCGCCGGGCTCGTCGGCTACCGCCATTTCGCCGGTTATGTCGCAGCCAAGCACGCCGTCGTCGGCCTCACCAAAGCCGCCGCGCTCGACTTTGCGCCGACGAAGGTGCGCGTGAACGCGGTCTGCCCGGGGTCCGTGCGTGACGACGCCTGGGCCGAGGGCAGGATGCTCGCCGAGATCGCCAGGGCGTTGGAGGTGCCCGTCCACGAGCACGAGAAGACGTTCGTCGAGGCACAGCCCATGAACGCGCTGATCGAACCCGAGGACGTCGCCGCCGCGATCGTCTTCCTGGCCTCGGACGAGTCCCGGCAGATCACCGGATCGGTCCTGACCGTCGACGGCGGGTTCAGCGTCCGCTGAGACCCCTGCCCAGGCCGACGGAAACAACAAGAACAACACGGAAACAACAAGAACAACAAGGAGTACGGCCCGTGTCCGCGTTGCTGCCCGATCCCCACCCCCACGCGACCCACTGCCATGCGCTGCGCGTGCGGTCGGGCCACTCCTCGGACCCCGCCCGCCGGCCGGGGCTGTGGATCGAGGACCTCTCCGTCCCGGCGACGGACCCCCTTGCCGAGCGCCGACGCGCCACCGAACTCGCCCGCCCCGGCCGCGATCCGCGCAGCGTCCTCCTGCGCTACGCCGACGGCCTGTCCGACCTGGTCGTCGTCGCCCCGCGCGGGCGCTGGGACCGTACGGCCCTCAACCGGCTGGCAGCCGGGGAGCCCGTGGCACCGAACGACGCATGCCCGGCTCCCGAGGCCGCCCCGGCCGCGCCCGCTCCCGCCTGGGGGCTGGGCGGCGACGGCCCAGGTACGTCCCATGTCGTCGCCCTGGACCAAGGCGGCGACGAGGCGAGCTGGCTCACGGCACTCGCCGTCACCCTGCGTCGCTACGACCCCGACACGCCACCGGTCGTCGGCACCGACCACGGCAGCTTCACCGTCGAACCGGCCGCCACGCTCGGCGAGTCGAAGCCCTCCTCCGCGACCGGGCCCGCACTCACGGGACTGCTCTTCTCCGACAACACCGCCCTTCCCGGTGCGGGCGAGACCGAGTACGTACCCTGCCTCGCGCCCCCGTTCCCGCTCACCGTCTCGATCCTGCGGGACTCGGGCGGGCTGCGGCTGCGCTGCGACCACCTGAGCAGTCACTTCTCCGCGGACATCGCGGCCCAGTTCGTACGGCACCTCGTGCACGTACACCAGCAGGTTCTGCACCGCCCGCAGACTCCGTCGGACGACGTCGAGCTTCTCGACGAGGCGGAGCGCGCCCGCACGGCGGCGCTCGGCCGCCCGCCCCGTTCCCTGACCACCAGGCCGGTGAGCCTCCCCGCGGCGCTCGCCCAGGTGGTGGCGGCGGCGCCGGAACGCATCGCCGTCACCGACGGGGACACCGGTCTGACCTACCGCGAACTCGACGAGCGGGCCACCCGGTTGGCGTACGGCCTGCGCGCACGCGGAGTCTGCGCCGGCGATCGGGTGGGGGTGTGTCTGCAGCGCTCCGCCGAACTCGTCGTCACGCTGCTCGCCGTGCTGATGGCCGGCGCGACGTACGTGCCCATCGACCCCGCCTACCCGGCGGAACGGCTCGCCCACACGGCACGGGACGCCGGTCTCGGCCTGGTGATTACCCGGCTCCCGGAGTTCCCGGCCGTGGCGGACTGCCTGGAGGTGACTCCGGACGAACTGGCGAAGGAGCCGGCAGGCGGATGGCCGGCGCCGAAGGAGAACACGAGCCCTCCGCCCCCCTCGTCCGATGACGCCGCCTACGTCATCTACACCTCGGGCTCCACCGGTCGGCCCAAGGGCGTCGTCGTACCGCACCGCAACGTGATCGCCCTGATCGACGCGACCCGCGACGAGTACGGGCTCTCAGCAGCGGACGTCTGGACCTGGTTCCACTCCAGTGCCTTCGACTTCTCCGTGTGGGAGATCTGGGGCTGCCTGCTGACCGGAGGGCGGCTGGTGGTGGTGCCGTACTTCGTCTCCCGTGAACCGGACCACTTCCGTGACCTGCTCGTCGCCGAGAAGGTCACCGTACTCAGCCAGACCCCGTCGGCCTTCGCCCAGCTCCTCGACGTCGACCACACCGACGTGTCCGTCCGGCTCGTCGTCTTCGGCGGTGAGCCGCTGGACACGCGGATGCTGCTGCCCTGGTTCGACCGGCACCCCGAGCGGTCCTGCCGGGTGGTGAACATGTTCGGCATCACGGAGACCACCGTCCATGTCACCGAGCAGACCCTCACCCGGAAACTGGCGCTCGCCGCCACCCGCTCCGTCGGGCGCGCCCTGCCCGGCTGGCACCTGTACGTGGTGGACCCGGCCGGACGGCTGCTGCCGCCGGGGGTGGCGGGCGAGATATGCGTCGGTGGTGCCGGCGTGGCGCTCGGCTATCTGGGTCAGGAGGAGCTGACCGGCCGGCGGTTCGTACCGGACCCGTACAGCGGCGGCACGATGTACCGCAGCGGCGACCTCGGACGACTGCGCCCCGACGGGCGGCTCGAACACCTCGGACGGATCGACAGCCAGGTGAAGATCCGCGGCTTCCGGATCGAGCTCGACGAGATCCGCTCCGTACTGCTGGAGGACCCCGACGTGCGCACCGCGGCCGTCCTGGTCCACCGCGATGATCCGGCTGGCGCCGCCACGGCCAGGATCGACGCCTATGTGACCCTTGCGCCCGGGGTCGACCCCGCAGGGGTCCGCGAGCGGGCCGCCGGCATCCTGCCCGAGTACATGCTCCCCGCCACCGTCACCGCGCTGGACACGCTCCCGCTGACGGCCAACGGCAAGCTCGACGCGGCGAGGCTCCCCGCTCCGGCCGTGCTGCGCCCGCCGAAGCGGGACACGGCTCCGGTCGTTCCCGCCCACGACGACCTCACCGCAAGCCTGACGGAGATCTGGAGCGACGTGCTGGGCGTGCCCGTGGGCCCGGACGACGACTTCTTCGAACTCGGCGGCAACTCCCTGTTCGCCGTCCGCATCGGTGCCGCCCTGCGCGCCCGCGGTCTGCCGTCCCCGCGGCTGCGGGAGCTGTACCGCCACCCGACCGTACGGGGAACGGTGGTGAGTCTCAGGGCCGTGGACGAGGACGTGCGGAAGTGATGGGCCGCAGGGTCAGTGAGCAGGGTCCACCCATGTGAGCCCGTCCTCCGAAGCCACCAGCCCGCCGGGCCGCACCGGCGTCTCCTCCTCCAACGGGCCGCCGAACACGCCGCGTTCCTGCAGGACCGCACCCTCCTGGAACACCTGACGGATGGAGGCGGACTCGAAGAGCGGGTTGCGCAGGCCGTCGGAGTCCGGCAGCCGGCCCACCGCGGTGCCGAGCTCCGAGGAGGCCGCCGTCAGCCGGGCGCCCGCCTCCCCGAGCCCGCCGAAGGTCGCGTCGCCGGAGGCGAGACCGCCCACCAGTTCCACGAACGCCTCCAGTTCCGTCGCGCCCACGTTGGTGACCTTGCGGGCCTTCCAGAAGTACGAACGCTCGTCCTGATGCATGTCGTAGAAGGAGACCAGGAACTCGTAGAACAGGCTGTACTCGTGCCGGTAGCGGGCCTCGAACTCGTCGAACAGGCGACTCTCGTCCAGCGTCCCGGCCAGGCTGCTGTTGATGGAGCGGGCCGCGAGCAGGGCGCCGTACGTGGCGAGGTGCACGCCCGAGGAGAGAACCGGGTCGACGAAGCACGCCGCGTCGCCGGCCAGGACCATGCCGGGCCGCCACAGCCGGGACTTCCAGTACGACCAGTCCTTGCGTACGCGGACCTGGTCGTAGGGCATCTCGGTGGCCTGTGGAACCCCCTGGAGGAGGTCGCGGACCTCGGGGCACGAGTCGATCAGGCGGCGCCAGGCCGCCACCGGGTCCCGCTGTATCGCAGCGGCGCTCTCCCGGCTCACCACCGCCCCCACACTGGTGAGGTCGTCGCGGAGCGGGATGTACCAGATCCAGCCCTCGTCGAAGGCGGCGCAGAAGATGTTGCCGTCGTTGGGCCTGGGCAGCCGCCTGCCCCCGGCGAAGTAGCCGAACACCGCGATGTTGCGGAAGAAGTCGGAGTACGTCCGGCTGCCGCCGACCTCGGTGTGGATGCGGCTGCCGTTCCCGGAGGCGTCCACGACATGGCGGGCCCGGGCCTCGCGGAACTCGCCGCCGGGTCCGCTCCAGCTGACTCCCCGCACCCGCTCCTCGTCGGCGAGCACGCCCTTGACGCGGCAGTTCTCCCGCACGTCGACGCCGACCCGGCGGGCGTTGTCCAGCAGGATCGCGTCGAACCGGGACCGCTCGACCTGGTAGGCGAACGAGGTCGGGTCGGCCAGCCGGGGAGAGAGGGCGAAGGAGAACTGCCACGGATCCCGGTTGCGGCCCCACCGGAACGTCCCGCCGCGCTTCAGCTTGAAGCCCGCCCGCGCGACCTCGTCCTCGACGCCCAGGATGCGGCACACCCCGTGCACGGTGGAGGGCAGCAGCGACTCGCCGATCTGGTAGCGGGGAAACGTCTGCTGTTCCAGGAGCAGGACGCGGTGGCCGCGCAGCGCGACGGCGGTGGCGGCGGTGGACCCGGCCGGGCCACCGCCCACGACGATGACGTCGAACTCCTCAACTGCCGAGTGCTCACTGGCGGGTTGTGCAACGGTCACGATGCTTCTCCTAGGGAGTCGATCCACGCGCGGACGGCCGCCACGGTGGTCCGGGCGTGCTCCTGCATGAACGAGAAGTGGTCGCCCGGGACGTCGACCCGGGTGTGCGGCAGCGGCCAGGACGTCCGCCACTCGTCCGGGCCCGCGCTCGCCGCCATCTCGGCGGTGGGCCGGTTCGCCCTCACGAGCAGGGTCGGGCTGTCGACCGGTTCGGGGTTCCAGCCCAGGAACATGCGGGTGTACGCCCCCAGCGCCGCAACCCCGGCGTCCTCGTCCGCGGCGAACTCGGTGCCGCCCAGCCGCGGCGCGATGACCGCGGGCAGCGACAGCAGCCAGTCCTTGTCGCTGTTGCCGTCGTTGACGAGGTACGTGTCCAGCAGCACCTGCCCCACCGGGGCGGCCCCCAGCGCTTCGAGCCGCCGGGTCACGGCGTGTGCCACGGCGCCCCCGGTGCTGACGCCGACGACCACGAAGGGCCGGCCGCCCACGTGCCGCAGCACCGACTCGGCATGGGTGAGGGCCAGGGTCTCCCGGTCGGCCGGCACCGCGCTGCCCGCACCGATACCCGGGTGCGGGAATTCGAGAACGTCCAACTCCCCCTGAAAGCAACCGTGGAAGCGAGCGAACTCCCCGCCCGGCGCGCCGAACGTCGGGTGGGTACCGGTGAAGAACACGAGCACCGGCCCGCCGTCCCCGGCACCGGTGGCGCGCCGCACCGGCGGGATCGCGTGCCGACGACTTTCACCCGCGTCGAACGTGGGAACCGCCCAGGACGCCGTGACCAGCATCTGCATCGCGGCGACCACCTGACCGGCCTCGCAGACCCGCCGGTAGAGCGAGGACAGGCTCTGCGCGGGCCGCGGGCCCGCTGTCCCCTTGGCGTCGGGTGCCGCCGACGGCAGGTCGTCCTCCAGCAGACCGAGGATGTGACGGGCCAGCCCCTGAGCCGTCGGATGCTCGAACACCACGGCGGCCGAAAGCCGCAGCCGCAGCGCCATGCTCAGCCGGTTGCGGACCTGCACCGCCATCAGCGAGTCGAAGCCCAGCTCCGCGAAGGACCTGCCGGCCGGGAGCGCGTCGGCGTCCGGGTATCCGAGCACCGCCGCGACGTCGGCGCTCATCAACTCCGCAAGCCTGCCCTCTCGTTGATCGGCGGGAAGCTCGGCCAGGACCTCGCGCCATGCTCCCGGCTCCCACGGCTGCTCCGGGCCCGACCGGGCCTTCTCGACAGCGGGCGTACCAGGGCGCACCAGTCCGCGCAGGAGCGGCGGCAGCGGTCCTTGGGCGGAACGGAGGCCAGCCCGGTCCAGCAGAACGGGCGCCAGCACGGACCCGCCGTCGCGGAGCGCCGCGTCGAACAGGGCCAGCCCCTGCGCCGTGGACAGCGGCCGGACTACGTCACCTTTCCGCTGCTGTGCCCCTGCCATACCCCCTGAGGCCTCCCACGGCCCCCACGCCAGGGACACGGCCGGCAGCCCGAGGCGGGTGCGATGGCAGGCCAGGGCGTCCAGGAAGGAGTTCGCCGCCGCGTAGTTGCCCTGGCCCGCGCGACCCAACAGACCGGACGCCGAGGAGAACAGGACGAACGCCGACAGGTCCAGGTCGCGCGTCAGCTCGTGCAGATGCCAGGCCGCGTCCGCTTTAGGCCGCAGCACCGCCGCCATCCGCTCCGGGGTCAGCGCTGTCAGGACCCCGTCGTCCAGCACCCCGGCGGCATGCACCACGGCGGTCAGCGCGGGCACACAGCTGTCGATCACCGCGGCGAGCGCGGCACGGTCGGCCGCGTCGCAGGCCACGATCCGCACCTCGGCACCCAACTCCTCCAGCGCGGCGCGCAGTTCCCCGGCGCCCGGCGCCTGCGCACCCCGGCGCCCGGTGAGCAGCAGGTGTCGTACGCCGTACGAGGTGACGAGATGGCGGGCGAGCTCCGCACCCAGAGCGCCGGTACCGCCGGTGATCAGTACCGTGCCGGTCCAGAGAGGGGTGTCTGCAGATGCGGTGCCGGTGGCACGGACCAGTCGCGGAACGCTCAACTGCCCGGATCGGATGGACAATTGAGGGTGACCTGTGGCCACGGCCGCCGGCAGGAGCCGTAGCGACTCGGGCCGTCCGTCCACGTCTACGAGCGTGACACGCCCGGGTACCTCGGACTGGGCCGTGCGCACCAGCCCCCACACCGCGGCACCGGCCAGGTCCGGGTCCGGTGCGGTTGCGTTCCGCGTCAGCACGACCAGGCGCGAGCCCGCCGTGCGCGGGTCGTCCTGCCAGTCCTGCAGCGTGCGCAGTACCCGGGCCGTCCGCGCGTGTACGGCGGGCACCGGGTCGGGATCAGTTGCCGGGCCGACCGCCGTGACGACGACAGTGTCCGGTTCGTGTACGGCGGTGTCCACGACATCCGGGAGCAGCGCACACAGGTCCAACTCGTCCGGACCCAGAACCGCCCAGCGTGCTGTGATGTCCCGTTCGCCGTCGGACGGTTCCACGGGGGACCAGTCGGGGCGCCACAAGGCCTGCCGCACCACGTCGAGTTCGGCCGTCGGGACGGGGAGTTCCCGGGTGACGAGGGAGTCCACGCGTGCCACCGGGCGACCCGCCCGGTCGGCGAGCGTCACCGAGAGGGCGTCCGCTCCGGTCGGGGCGACCCGTACGCGTACCTCCGACGCCCCCACCGCGTACAGCCGCACGCCGGTCCACGCGAACGGCACCCGCAGAGCCTCCGCCCCGGCCGCGGAGCCCGTCAGCAGCGGTGCGTGCAGTGCCGCGTCCAGCAGTGCCGGATGGATGCCGAAGCGGTCGGCGTCGGTCAACTCTCCTTCGGGCAGCCGCACTTCCGCGAACAGAACGTCCCCGCGCCGCCACGCCGACCGTACGCCCCGAAAGGCCGGCCCGTAGGCGAGGCCGCTCTCAGCGAGACCGTCGTAGGCGTCCGTGAGATCGACCTCGACGGCACCGTCCGGGGGCCATGCCGTGAGTTCCGGGTCCGGCGGCGGAGTCTTTGCGGGGTCCGGGCCGAGCAGGCCGGTGGCGTGCCGGGTCCAGGCGGGCTCCGCGTCCACGTCGGGGCGGGCGTAGACGTCGAACGGCCGTCGGCCGGACTCGTCCGGCTTGCCCACGACGAGTTGGACGCGCCCCCCGGTGTCCGGCGCGAGGGTGAGCGGGGCCACGACGACGAGTTCGTCGAGGGTGCCGCACCCGGTCTCATGGCCCGCCTGTACGGCCAGTTCCACGAACGCCGTCGCGGGGACGAGGACCGCCCCGGCGATCACGTGGTCGGTGAGCCATGGGTGCGTGGTGGGCGAGAGTCGTCCGGAGAACACCGTGCGGTCGGTGTCCGGCACGGTGAACGCCGGGCCCAGCAATGGGTGTTCGTGGGCGGCCGCCACAGGGGCCGGGATCTGCGGCGCGTCCAGCCAGTAGCGGCGGCGCTGGAAGGCGTACGTCGGCAGGTCCACCCGCCGGGCCCGGCTTTCCGTGAACACCGCGGGCCAGTCGACCCGCGCCCCGCGCACATGGAGACGGGCCACGGCGGTCAGGAGGGTCTGCGGCTCGTGTTCGCCGCCGCGGGTGGCGGTGATGCACAACGGCCCGTCGCCGTCCGGGCCGGTCAGACATTCCTCGGCCGCCGCCGTGAGCGCGGGGCCGGGGCCGATCTCCAGGAACGCCGAGACGCCGTTGTCCCCGAGCCAGTGCAGGGCGTCGGCGAACCGCACCGGCCGGCGGACGTGCCGCACCCAGTACTCCGGGGAACACAGCTCCGCGGCCTCCGCCGGGCGGCCTGTCACCGCCGAGACCACGGGTATCCGTGGCGGCCGGAAGGCCAGCCCCTCGGCAACCTGGCGGAAGTCGTCGAGCATCGGCTCCACCAGCGGTGAGTGGAAGGCGTGGGCGACCCGCAGGCGTACGGTCCTGCGGCCGCGCGCCTCGAACCCGGCCGCGACGGCGAGCACCGTCTCCCGTACGCCGGAGATCACCACCGAGCGCGGCCCGTTGAGGGAGGCGATCGCCACCCGGTCGCCCGCGTTCTCGAGCGCCGAGAGGACTTCCTCCTCGGTCGCGTGCAGGGCCATCATCGCCCCGTCGGCGGGCAGGGCCTGCATCAACCGGCCGCGTGCCGCGACCAGTTGCGCCGCGTCGGGCAGCTCCAGCACTCCGGCGACATGGGCCGCCGCCAGTTCTCCCACGGAGTGGCCGGTCAGGAAGTCGGCCCGCACGCCCCAGGACTCCAGCAACCGGAACAGCGCCACCTCGAAGGCGAACAGACCGGCCTGCGTGAAGTCCGTACGGTCGAGCAGCGCGGCCTCGGGCGAACCCCGCTCCGCGGACAGCACCTGGCCCAGCGGCAGTTCGAGACGGGCGTCGAGCTCCCGGCAGACATCGTCGAAAGCGGTGGCGAAGACGGGGAACACGGTGCGCAACTCCGCGCCCATCCGCACGCGTTGGGCTCCCTGCCCGGTGAACAGGAAGGCCGTGCGCAGGCCCGGGCTGGCGACAGCACGCATCGAGCCGATGCCGTCACCGCCCTCGGCGAGTGCCTCCAGGGCTGTCAGCATGCGCGCTCGGTCGTCGGCCGGCACCAGCGCCCGGTGGGCGAGCGCCGACCTGGACACGGCCAGGGAGAAGCCGATGTCGGCTGCGGAGAGGTCGGGGCGGGCCTCCAGGCGGTCGGCGAGTCGGCGGGCCTGGGCCCCCAGGGCCGTCTCGTCGGCACCGGAGAGCAGCCAGGGCGCTGCCGCTGAGAGGTCCGCGGGAGGTGCGGTGATGTGCCCTCTTTCGTCTGCGGCGTCATCGTGGCTGGTAGCGCCCCGCGGCGGAGCCGCATATCGATACAGCCCCGCGCCCCTTTGGGGCACTGTCGTTGCCCCCGGCTCCTCAAGGATCACGTGCGCGTTGGTGCCGCCGATGCCGAAGGCCGACACACCGGCCCGGCGCGGCCCGGCGTCCGTCGTCGGCCACGGGCGGGCCTCGGTCAGCAGCTGCACCCGGCCTGCGGACCAGTCGACGTGTGGTGTGGGGGTCTGCGCGTACAGGGTCCGGGGGAGTTCCTCGTGGTGCAGGGCCTGAACCATCTTGATGACTCCGGCGACGCCGGCGGCCGCCTGGGTGTGTCCGAGGTTCGACTTGACCGAGCCGAGCCACAGCGGCGGCCGGCCCTCGGGCCGCCCCTGGCCGTAGGTGGCCAGCAGGGCCCGCGCCTCCAGGGGGTCGCCGAGCGTGGTGCCCGTGCCGTGCGCCTCCACCGCGTCCACGTCCTGCGGGCGAAGTCCCGCGTCGGCCAACGCCCGTATGATCAGCCGTTGTTGAGCCTGGCCGTTGGGGGCCGTCAGCCCGTTGGACGCGCCGTCGGAGTTGACCGCGGAGCCGCGCAGCACGGCCAGCACCGGGTGGCCGTGGCGGCGGGCGTCGGACAGCCGCTCCAGCAGCACCAGGCCCGCGCCCTCGGCCCACGCGGTGCCGTCCGCCGCGGCCGAGAACGACTTGCAGCGGCCGTCGGGCGCGAGACCGCGCTGACGGCTGAACGCCGTGAACGGCTTGGGCGTCGCCATCACCGTGACCCCGCCCGCCAGCGCAAGGGAACACTCCCCGGAGCGCAGTGCCTTCGCCGCCCAGTGCAGCGCCACCAGCGAGGAGGAGCAGGCGGTGTCGACGGTGATGGAGGGCCCGCGCAGGCCGTAGACGTACGAGATGCGGCCCGAGGCCACGCTGCCTGACGAGCCCAGGCCCAGATGGGCCTCCAGTTCGTGGGTGGTGAAGCGGGCGGAGTAGTCGCCGTGCATCACGCCCACGAACACGCCGGTGTCGCTCTCGCGGATCGTGGCCGGGTCGATGCCCGCCCGCTCCCAGACCTCCCACGAGGTCTCCAGCAGCAGCCGCTGCTGCGGATCCATCGCCAGTGCCTCGCGCGGCGAGATCCCGAAGAGACCCGCGTCGAACTCCGCGGCCCGGTGCAGGAATCCGCCCCTCCGCGTGTACGAGGTGCCGATCCGGTCCGGGTCGGGATCGTAGAGGGCGGCCAGGTCCCAGCCCCGGTCGGTGGGGAAGTCCGAGGTGGCGTCCCTGCCCTCCGACACCAGCCGCCACAGGTCCTCGGGGGAGTCGACGTCGCCGGGCAGGCGGCAGCCCATGGCGACGATCACCACCGGATCGTCTGTGCCCGCCTCTGCGGCGGAGGGCGGGACGGACGCGGTGCCGGGGGTGAAGAGGGTGTGGTGCAGGTGCCGGGCCAGCGCGGCCGGTGTGGGGTGGTCGAAGACCAGCGTCGAGGGCAGCCGCAGCCCCGTCGCCTCGCCGAGTCGGTCGCCGAGCGTGACGGCGCCGACGGAGGTCAGGCCGAGGTCGGTGAACGGGCCGTCGGCGTCGAGCCGTTCGTACGGTCCGCTGTCGCAGACCGCGGCCGTCTCAGCGAGCACCGCCTCGCGCAGCGCCCGCTCCCGCCCTTCCGGCGGCAGGGACAGCAGCCGCTGCCGCAGGGCTCCCGCGGCGGCCGTGGGGGAGGACGGGGTCGGCCGGACCGCTCCCGTCACGACGGCGTGGCGGGCGATCTTGCCGGACGCCGTGCGCGGTACGGCCGCGATCTCGCGGATCTCGACGGGCAGTTTGTACGCGGCCAGCCGAGTACGGCACGCGTCCAGGACCTGCCGTGGGTCGAACCCTTCCGGTCCCGGGACGACGTAGGCCACCGGGACCTCGCCGAGGACGTCGTGCGGGGCGCCCACCACGACCGAGTCCCGCACGCCGGGGCAGCGCAGCAGGGCCTGTTCGATCTCCGTGGGGTGGATGTTCTCCCCGCCGCGGATGATCAGCTCGCTGACCCGGCCGGTGAGGGTGAGATGGCCGTGTGCGCCGCGTCGGCCGAGGTCCCCGGTGCGGTACCAGCCGTCCCGCAGCGCGGCCTCGGTCTCCTCGGGCCGGTTGTGGTAGCCGGTCATCAGGCTCGGGCCGCGCACCCAGATCTCGCCCTCGCCGCCGTCCGCGACATCGTTGCCGGAGCCGGGATCGACGACGCGCACCTCCATGCCCGGCACCGGCGGGCCGCAGGAACCGTCGACCCGCGGCCCGTCCGGACGGTTCACCGCGATCATGCCGCAGGTCTCGGTGCTGCCGTATGCGTCGAGCAGCGGAGCCCCCAGCAGGTCCTCCACCTGCCGGCGCAGGGCGGCTGCGCTCGGGGCGCCCGCCACGATGCAGGTCCGCAGTCCTGGCAGGGTCGGGGACGGCTCCTCCTGGGCGGACGCCAGCAGTTGGTGGTAGGTGGCGGGAACCCCGGCCAGGACGGTGTAGGGACCGCCCAGGTCTTCGCGCGGTGTCCGCAGCTCCTGCAACAGGCCGTCGGGCGGGAGGAGCTCGGCGGTGATCCTGGCGCTCGCGCCGACCGCGGTGACCCCCAGGACGGCAAGAGAGTGCCCGAAGCTGTGGAACAGCGGCAGCGGCCACAGCAGGCGGTCCGCGGAGGAGAGCCCGAAGAGCGGGGCGTAACAGGCTGCCGCCGACCACAGGGCGGCGCGCTGCGTGGACAGCACGCCCTTGGGCCGGTGGGTGGTGCCGGAGGTGTAGAGCATCCAAGCGGGCTCATCGAGGCCGAGATCGTCCCGGGGCGGCCCGGTGGGCGAGGGATCGGCGGCTATGGCGTCGAAGAGGACGGCGCCGTCCGGGGCGTCCTCGGGGAGCGGGCCAGGGCCGGCCAGCAGGATGCGCGGACGGTCCTGTCCGGGACCCAGGCGGTGCAGCCGGGCCAGGTGCGCGGGGTCGGTGACGAGGACCGAGGCGCCGCTGTCCTCGAGGAAATGGGCGAGTTCGGCATCGGAGGACCGGGGATTGAGCGGTACGCCGACCGCTCCCGCCCTGACGACGGCCAGCACACTCTCCACCGTCTCGACACAGTTGCCCAGGCAGATCGCGACCCGCTCGCCCCGCCGCAGGCCGGTCCGGGCGAGGTACGCGGCAAGTCGACCGGTGCGCCGCTCCAACTCCTCGTAGGTGACGGCGCGCACGTCGTCGGCGAACGCCACACGTGACGGTGCCTCCCACGCGTGCGCCTTCAGCAGCTCCGGCAGCGGCCGGATCAGCCCGTCGTGCGTCATGTTCCTGCCCCTCCGGCGCGTGCTCGGCACGGCAGCCGTCAATCCCCTTGCAGGTCAATGACGTTGAGCCTACGGGGACGAGGGCCCGGTGATCGAACATTCCGGCGGGGTGGCGCAAAGGAGGAGCCCCTCCCTTACCGGCGGGGCTCCCCTCTCATCGGGGGCCGAAGTCCGAGGGATCCCAGTCATTGCTGCTCGGCGCCTGCGGGGCCTGGTCCTGCATCTGCTCCGCGGCCACACGGGCTTCCGCCACGACGTCACCGCGCTCACGCAGCAGGCTTTCGTACACCGGCAGGTGATCGTTTCCGGTCGGGTTGGGTATCACAGTCTGGTCCTTCTCCGTCATGAGCTGGTCGGTCACGGATCCCGTGACCGACCAGCCAATAAATCAGGACAGGCAGACCGAATTGAGGAGAAGGCGAACGCCTTCGGTGTCCATGGTGAAAATGTCCTGTGCGCTCAGGACTACGCGGCCGCTACGGCGGTGGCGGTCACCGTGTTGTCGCACTCCGCGAAGACGCCGTCGTCCAGGGCGACCTGGTGTGCCCCGGAGCCCGGCAGGCCGACCACCAGCGTCGGGTAGGCGACCGGCTTGGCGCCGGACTTGCAGTAGCCGTCTCCCTCGCCCTGGACCTGGACGAAGGTCAGCTTCACCGAGGCCTTGGCGCCCGGGGCCAGCTTGACCGGCGCGGCGGAGCCGGAGGGCGTCACCTTCAGCGGGGCGTTGTGGTCCGGGGAACCGTTGCCCGCGCCGGCCACCGTGGGGTGGCCCTGCAGGGTGCACGGCTTGGCGGAGACGTTGGTGAACTCGATCACCGCCGCTCCGGTTCCGGTGCCCGCCGGGCGGTCGGCGGCCTCGTGCGCCGTCACCTTCAGGGCGGTCGCCGCGCATGCCTTCACGGCCGTACCCGTGGAACCGGAGCCGGATATGGGGGATGCCGTCGCGGTCGGGGCCTTCGAGGTGGGGGCGTGGGAGGGGTCCGGGGTCGTCGTGCCCGGTGTGGTGGAAGCGGACGGCGCGCTGCTCGGCGCCTTCGACGCCGTTTCGGCCGCCGCTTTGGAGCCGTCGGCCTGACACGCGGTCACCGACAGGGCGGCCGAGAGTGCGGCGATCGCCAGCGCGGCCTTGCGGATGCCGTTCACGTACTGCATGGAGTCCCCCGAGTTCGGATGGTGCGGGGCCGGTCCTTCGCCGACGCCCGACCATGGAGACATGACTGCCTCGCCGGGGGTTTCTCCTGTGGGCCAGCTGTGACACGTGTGGATCTTCTGTGACAGTGCGGTGACGATCGCTCCGCGGGTTGTGCCGCGATGGTCGTCCATTGTCTGCCGGCCGGTTGTGGCTGGTCGCGCAGTTCCCCGCGCCCCTTTGGGGCGCGGTCGAACCGCAGCAGACTTCGCCGCACCGTCTCTTACGTGGGTCTCATGGGCCGTCAGGCAACCGCCGGCTCCTCCTCCGCGATGCCCACCGTCGCGTCCTTGTCGCCCTTCCCGCGCAGCGCGATCACGCTGAGGAGGCAGCAGGCCAGGGCCGAGAGGCCGCAGATCACGTAGCCGATGGCGTACCCGTTGCCGAGGGCTTCCAGAGCGAGGGGAACGGCGCCTCCCGGCGGGGAGGACGGCGGTACGGAGTTGGAGGCGAGCGGGCCGCCCTCTGCGGCCACCTGCCCTGCGGCCGCCTTGACCTCGGCGGACAGGTGGGAGGTGGCCAGCTTCGAGGTGAACTCGTTCGCCGCGTGGCTCAGCGCGATCGCGCCGATGACCGCCGGACCGAGTGTGAAGCCGAAGTCGCGCAACAGGCTCGTCGATGCGCTGGCCATACCCGCGTAGTGGACCTCCACCGTGTTGACGGCCGTCGCCGTGATCGAGGAGACCGTCAGCGCGAAGCCGATGCCGACCAGGCCGATGGGGAGGATGAGAGAGGTCAGGGCGCGGTCGTGGACTGAGAGGGTGGCGGCGATGAAGTCTCCCGTCGCCATCAGCCCGAGTCCGACGCCGAGCACCCAGCGCGGGCTGACCTTCTCCAGCAGCCGGGAGATCAGCGGCATGAGCAGCAGCGTCCAGGCGTTGAGCAGGATGAACGCGAACGAGCCGCGCAGTGGACTCTGGTGCTGGATCGGGCCGAGCCGGATGCTGGTCGCGTAGGCGGTGCCGAGGTAGCTGAACATGCCGACCACTGCGACGAAGGACGCCACCGCGAAGGCCCGGTTCTTGAACAGATCGAGGCGCAACAGCGGGGAGGCGGCTCGGCGTTCGGCCACGATGAACAGGCCGATGAACACCACGGCGACCACGTACGCGATCACCACCGGCGTCGCGGTCCAGCCGTCCGCCGGGCCCTGGATCACCGCGTAGAGCAGGGCGAACATGCCGATGCCGATGGTGATCTGTCCGGCCAGGTCGAGTGAACGGCCTTCCGGGGCACTGGAGTTGTGCGCCAGCAGCTGGCTGAGCACGGTGCTGATCAGGGCCAGGCCCGTGACGACGATGAATGCCCACCGCCAGGAGCCGTAGTTGCCGGTGATGCCGCCGAGGACGGGGGCGACGAAACCGCCGCTGGACAGGGCCGCCGCCCAGATCGTGATGGTGCGGGCGCGGTCCTTGGCCGAGTGGGTGCCCGCGGCGATCATCGCGAGCGACGTCGGGAACAGCGCCGCCGCGCCCAGACCGGCGATGGCCTGGCCCACCCAGAGCATGTGGATGCCGGTGCTGGCGGCGGCCAGCGCCTCGCCGGCCACCAGCAGGGCACCGCCGCCGACCAGCAGCCGCTTGCGGCCGAAGAGGTCACCGAGGACGCCGAAGGTCAGCTCCAGCACGGAGACGGGCAGCAGGAACGCATCCGAGATCCAGGTCAGCTGCGAACCGACGGGGTGCAGGTCCTCCTGGAAGAGCCCGTTCAGCGTGGCCGGCATGGCCAGGGCGATCTGTGCCAGACAGACCGCGAAACAGCCGGCGATCAGAGTGCCGACGGGCAGGCCGCCGGATGGTTGCGAGGCGGCGGTGGCGCCGGTTTGGGTGCGCGTTTCGGTGGACACGTGTGCTCCCCTTTGAGCGGCTGGGCGGCTTCGAGCGATGTGGGGACGCCGAGAACGCGACGAATGTAGGGCAGTTTTTCGACGGCGGTCAATAGATTGCCCAGTAACGATGGACATGGCTGTGCCCGGGGGTGCCACCGGATGTCCGGGCGGTACTACGGGACGGCCACCGCGATCACGTCCAGTGCGCTCGCGGCCTCCTGACGGGCCGGCTCCTCGCAGCGGCGCGCCAGCTCGTGGAACCGCTCCTCGGCGCGGGCCGCCGGCCAGTCCTCGGGGAGGTGCTCGGCGGGCAGATGGGGATCCTGGCGGACCTGGTCCAGCCAGTCGGTGTGCAGCAGCAGCTGCCGTACGAGTGCGTTCGCCGGCTCGTCGGCGTCCGTGCTCCAGCGGGCCAGGAAGGCCTCGTACCCCTTGGCGACGGACTCCACGTCGAACGCCGTGTGCAGGATCGTCCGGGCGTCGGTCGGGGCGACGGCCGTGGCTCCCTGGAAGACCCGCAGATACGGGTCGAGGTCCAGCCCGGCGACGATCCCGGGCACGTCCACCGTGCCCGGCGCCACCCACAGGCCGTTCTGCAGCGGGCCGAAACCGCTCCACAGCAGCCGGGAACGCAGATCGTGCCGCTCACGGCGCCACGCTTCCGGGAGGGAGAACCCGACCAGGGTCCAGGTGCCGTCCCAGGTGCGGTTGACCGCGCCGGTGTGCCAGACCCGGTCGTATCCGTCCTGCAGGACGCGAGTGGCGCGGGGCGTCGGGCCGAAGTACGTCTTACGGCCGCGCCGGTGCCGTTCCAGCAGACCGCGCTTGACCATGCGGGTCAGCGTCGACCGCACGGCGTCCTCGGTGATCCCGGCCTGCCCGAACACGTCGATCAGACTGCTCGCCGACAGAGCGACGTCCCGGCCCAGGGCGTGGATGCCGAAGAAGCTCAGCATCAGCGACTGCGGCCGGGGTGCACTGCCCGCCTGGTCCGGCGGATCGAAGCTGGTCACCGGGCAAGGGTAGATCCGGTCCTTCTCACCTCGACGGACAGGTCGTTGTCCACCGTGTAATAGGGGCGCACCACGGCGTCTGCGACGGTGACCGGCGGATAGACGAAGACCTCCTTGCGGTCCGCCACGTCGTCGAGAAGACGGGCGGCCCGGATGAGAGGTGCCTCCGGCGCAGGCTGTACGAAGACGTCCCAGACACCGCCGCCGGTGTCCGTCGCGGCGGCCAACTCCGCGTGGTCCACCGTGAAGGAGAAGGTCCGGCCGTCGCTTGCGACCTGTGGATCCAGCGGGTGTACGGCTCCGTCGCGCCCGCGCAGGCGCAGCCGTACGGCCGCTCCTGCCCCGAGGGATGCGCCGTGCAGGCGGGCGCCGACCGTGATCGACCGGTCCGTGACATCGATGCCGTCGACCTCGGCATGCGCGGGGCGCAGCCAGGCCCGTACCGCGAGATGGCCGTCCTTGGTGACATAGGGGATCCGCACGGCCAACGGCGACGGCCGGTCCCGTAGACGGCCGTCGACCAGGGCCCGCAGATCGCGCAGGCCGGGGCGCAGACGCTGCCGTTCGCCTCCCGGCCCGTGCAGCAGGTACACGTCCCAGCGGCCCTCCTCGAGCAGGGGTTGCATACTCAGGACGGCGCGACTGCGGCCGTCCTCGACGGGCTCAAGGTCCAGGACGTGTAGGGACTGCTCGGGCCGGCCCTTCGCCGGACGCAGCCGCAGCAGCAACTGCCGACCGTCCGCCGACGTCGTGGGCAGGTCGAAGGTGATCCGTCCGTCCGTGTCGACCGCGCAGCCCACGCGTGGTTCCGCACTCACCGCTGCCCCCTCCGTACCGCGCGCCGCACGGTGCCGGCCGCGGTCAGTGCGGCGTCGCGGGCCGCGAAGCCCTGGCCGGCCAGCACGTGGTGCACACGGGCGCGTCCTCGTGCCACCCGGCGGCCCGTCCTCCTCGCCGAGACCGCCTCGGTCAGCAGTTCCTCGGCCTGTTCGACCACCGGGCCGGGAGCGAACCGCCGCGCGTTCTCGATGGCCGCCCGGCCGGTACGGCGGCGCCGCTCGTCGTCCCGCACCAGCTCCAGCAGGGCGGCGCCCAGCGCGGCACTGTCACCGACGGGCACCAGCCGGCCGTCGACCCCGTCCTCGATGATCTCGCCGGGGCCGTGCGGGCAGTCGGTGCTCACCACGGGCAGGCCGCAGCGCATCGCCTCGACGATCGTCATGCCGAACGGCTCGAAGTCTGAGGAGGCCGCACCGATCGAACCCTTGACCCACTCCGCCTCCATCGGGGCCGCCGCACCCATCAGGAACACGTTGTTGCACAGGCCGAGTTCCGCGATGAGCCGGCGCAGCCGGTCGTGCTCCTCGCCCTTGCCGTAGATGCGCAATAGCCAGTCCGGGTGTGCGGCGGCGACCACGGTGAAGGCCTCGATCAGCAGGTCGTAGCGCTTCACCGGGACCAGCCGGCCGGCCGCGACGACCACCTTCGCGCTGCCGTCCGCGGCCGGCAGCGCGGGGTCCGGCACGCTGTTCGGCAGCGCCTGCACCCGTACGCCCGGCAGCCGCATCTTGCGCCGGTAGGCGCTGGCGTCCGCCTCGGTGACCGTGGTGACCACGTCGAGCCGGCGGTAGGCCCGACGCAGCGCGCAGCGCAATCGCGGCGAGTGGTTGTCGAGGGTGAGGTGTTCCTGCCCGATCCGCGCGACATGCCGGGGAGCCTCGAGCGCGAGGTGCACATTGAGCCCGGGCCGGGTGCCGATCACCACGTCGGCGTCGGTCGTGGCAAGGCACTCGCCTATGCGCCGGTCGGTCAGCTCGCTGTACTGCCCGTACCGGTACTCGGCGCGGGGGAAGACCCTCGCCGGTCTCAGATGTGACGCGTGCTCCCTCTCGTGCCTGAGATCCACCAGCGGGCGCAGCGTCACTCTCGGGTCCAGGGCGAGGTTCGGGTGCTCCCGGTGCCGCAGCACGGAGACGATCTCCACCTCGTGCCGCTCTGCCAGTGCCTGGGCCAGGTTGAACGTGGTGGTGATCGTGCCTCCGATCCCGTAGGCGTTGTGCAGCAGGAAAGAGATCCTCATGGTGGGCTGGACCCGTGCAACTCCCATACGGTTGCTGTCTGTTACCACTTCGTAGTGCCCGCCGGGCCTCGGTCGCCTACCCGATGTCGACCACCCGGGCCCAGGCGGGCGGCGCATCGGGCACATAGTCGGGATCCTCCTCGTCCCAGCTCGCGCCCTGCCGGGGGAACAGACCCACCACCGTCCGGCAGGCCGGTCGCGAGTCCGGCCAGGGCGTCTGACCGTCGGTCAGCACCACCACGACATCGGGGCGCGGGCGCGTGCGCAGCGCCTTGGCGAAGCCCGTGCGCAGATCCGTGCCACCGCCGCCCATCAGCGGGATGCCCTCGGCCCGGCACAGCGGGTGGGCGATCCGTGCCGCAGCGTCGCACGGCACCACGGTCACCAGGTCGCGGCGGCCGCCCACGGCACGCGAGATCGCGGCGACCTCCAGGAGCGCGCTGCCCAGTTCGGTGTCACTGACCGACCCGGACGTGTCGATGATCACCGAGACCCGGGGCGGTCTGCGCCGCAGGCTCGGCAGTACGACGCCGGGCAGGCCCGCCGAGCGCCGCGCGGGCCGGCCGTAGCTGTAGTCCTCGCCCGCGCCCGACCCGGAGGCGGCGGAACGGACCGCCGCGCCCAGCAACTCCCGCCACGGCTGCGGCGGATGGAACGCCTTCTCCGCCCACCGCCGCCACCCCTCCGGAGCGTTCCCAGGGCGGCCCTTGAGCCCCTGTGCCACCCGGAACCGCACAGCGTCCTGTTCCTGTGCGCTCAGGCCGTGCGCGCCGTCCGGCCCGAGCTCCCACTCCCGCGCCAGCCCGTCGGCGCCGCTGCCGCAGTCCAGCCAGGCCATGCTCTGCGTTCGCGCGCCGAGCGTGAACTGGCGCAGGTAGTCCTCCATCAGCTGCCCCTCGGACAGCCCCAGGGCCGTCGGCCGCACCGCACCCCGGGGCCGGACCAGCCCGTCGCCGTAGATGTCGTCGTTGATCTCGCAGTCCGCGGCGATGTTCATCCGCAGTCGTTCGCCGGGGCCGGTCAGCCCGCGCTCCCGGGCGACCCGGTCGCTGCGCCCGTGGTGGTCGCGCAGCAGGTGCGACACCTCGTGCACCCAGACGGCCGCCAGATCCTCCACCGGCATACGGTCCACGAATCCCGGCGAGACATAGCAGCGCCAGTACCGGTCGACGCCCATCGTCGGCACCTGTCGTGACTCCACGGTGTGCAGGGCGAACAGCGCGGTCGCCAGGTACGGGCGGGCCCGGGCGGCCTGCAGCCGGGCGGCGAAGAGCTTGTCGAGGTCCAGGGCCCCGGGTTCGTCGGCGCTCATCGGCCGGCCTTCGCGGTGAGGGCGGTGCGGGCCGCCGCCTGGTCCGCCCGCCGGGACACGGACACCGCTCCGGCGAGCTTCTCGATCGCCGCCGGGACGTCCCAGTCCTCGCGGCGCAGTGTGGCGAGCGTCGTCGCGGGCACCACCACCAGGTCCGGCGCTCCGGTCTCCAGCGCGCGGACCAGGAGCGCCCAGGCCGCGTCCCAGCGGGACTTCTCGGGGCGGCCGCGGACCGCCGCCACCACACCGTCGAGCACGGCCTGGCGCAGATCGCCCCGCTCGGGCAGCTCGGCGTTCGCAGGGTCGGCCAAAAGCACCTCGGGGTCCGGCAGGTCCAACCGGTCCAGACCGGCCAGCAGTTCAAGGCCCGGACCGTCGCCCACCGTGCCCCGCACCAGCAGCGAGAGCACGTCCCGGGAGGAGCCGGCCGCGGTAGCGAAGGCGATCAGGTGCAGCGTCATCTCCCAGCTTCGGGGCGACGGCCAGGCGCCGCCCCGCCGCATCTCGTTGCTGGGCAGCTGGTGCACGAGTTTGGGACGCGCGGTGAGCAGCCCGCACACCGCGCGGCGGGCGAAGTCCACCGCCTCCGACAGCTTTTCCGGGGACAGCCGCGGCAGCGTGGCCCGCGGCCAGATGCCGCCGAGTCCGCGTACGACGACCTCGTGGTCGTGGGTCCACTGAAGGTGCACGAAACGGTTGGCCAGCGGCGGGCTCAGCTCCCAGCCGTCGGCCGCCGAGGACCGCGGATTGGCGGCGGCCACGATCCGTACCCCGGGCGGCAGCCGGAGGGCCCCGATGCGTCGCTCCAGCACAAGGCGCAGCAGCGCGGCCTGGACCGCGGGCGGCGCGGTGGACAGCTCGTCCAGGAACAGCAGCCCCCGCCCGGCCCGCACCAGGCGAACCGCCCAGTCCGGCGGGGCCATCGGGACCCCCTGCTCGGCGGGATCGTCCCCGACGACGGGCAGCCCGGAGAAGTCGGACGGCTCGTGCACGCTGGCGATCACGGTGGTCAGCGGAAGGTCCAGGGCCTCGGCGAGCTGAGTCAGGGCCGCGGTCTTGCCGATCCCCGGCTCACCCCACAGCAGCACGGGCAGATCGGCGGCCACGGCCAGCGTCAGCGCCTCGAGCTGGGCGTCGGGGCGGGGTTCGGTTGTGGCGTCGCGCAGCAGGGTCAACAGCTCGTCGGCGACTTCGAGTTGGGAGGAAGAGGCCTCGGCGGAGGCGGGGACGGTGGTAGCGAACGGGGTGTGTGCAGGCATGTTTGGTCACCTTTTCGTCGGGGTGAGCCGAGTGAGACGGGTGTACGGGGGTGAGGTCAGCGGAAGTTCGCGTGGCGCGGGCGCGAACGCCGGTTGGGGGTGCGGACGAGGTCCCCGGGGCGGTGGCGGTAGCGCGCAGGCCCGCGGTCGAGCCCGGTCAGCCCCGCCCTGAACAGGCCGTAGGTGATCCGCCGCTCCGCGGCCGCCTCCAGCTCGTCCCGCAGCGGTCCGTCGCGCAGCACCGCATCGGGACCGAGCAGGCCCTCCACGACGGCCAGTGCCCCGGCGATGTCGCCGTGGTCCAGGCGTTCGCGGACACCCGGGAGACAGTCCGGACGACGGTGCGCCTCGTCGATCGCCTGAAGGCAGGGCAGCGGAGTCCCGGTCAGCGCGACCAGCAGCTCCTCCCGTCGGATCTCGGCCGGGTCATGGTCCAGCGGGGCCAGTACGCCATCCACCAGACCGATCCGGTGCCGAGCTCCACGGCACTCCACGAGACGCGGCTGCCCTGCCGGTTCCGGAGCAGGGGGCGGGCGGGCCGGCGAGTGGTCCGGTACGAGGGCGGAAGCGACCAGCGGGTGCAGCCGCTCGGGCGTGATCGAACCGGTGCGCAGGAGCTCCAGGTCGGGCGGGACCCAGGTCGCCGCATCGGGCAGGACCGGCAGCGCGGAGCAGTCGCCGCACCCTGCCCCCTCGGCGAGTCGCACCGAGGGCGGCCCGACGTCATCGCTGCCCGCGGTCAGGTCCAGGACCAGCCGGTGCCTGCCCCCGAGCCGTACGAGAACGCAGACGCCGACCTCGCGCCGCCCTTCGGCGCCGAGCAGAATCCCCGCCTCGGCCGCCCACCGGTCGACGGCACAGTACTGACCTTCCGGCACCGACACGGGCAACTCCCGTGCCATTGCAGGGCTGTTGTCTTCGCTCCGCCGATCGGCCCCGGACCGTATGCGCAGCTCATGGGCTCTGCTCGCATCCCACAGATGCCGGTGCAGGTCGAGCCGGAAGCGCCGGCTGGGACGGGGATGCGGATGACGCCGGGCGGCGGCCTCGGGACGGGATCCGTCCCACAGCGCCAGGCTGATCCGCTGCCCGGCATCCGCCCAGGCCGGCGGGGTCCGCACCACCAGGTGCAGCGGACCCGGCCCGTCCCGCCCGGCAGCGTCGTACCGGGCCAGGGCGATCGTCAGCCCCGGGCGCAGCAAACCGTCGGGAGCGATCCTCGGCAGGTGCCAGCGCACCAGGTCGGGAGCCAAGCGGCGCAGATCGGCCCGGACTTGGGCCGCAAGCTCCCGCCCATGGCTGCGCGCCACGGAGCGCAGGTTGAGATCGACATCGAGGCCTGCGGCGGCACAAGCCCCCGCCCAGTCGCCGACGAGGCGGCGGGCGGTCGCAGTCTCGATCATGGAGGGCGGCACGGCGAACTCGCGCACGCGCTGCCAGAAGGAAAGTCGCCAGAGGGAATGGCGGGAGTCTCCGTTTGCGGTCCGAGTGAGCATCAGCACTCACCTGGCGCGGACGGGACCCCCAATCTGTCAACAGAATGAGTCGTCATCGCGAGGGATCGTAGCGTTCCCCCGTCGCGCTCGGCCAGGAGTTTTCCGATCAGGGAATTCAGGACGATGTCTCCGCGCGGGCGAGCAGATCCAGCGTGATGTCGGCCTCCACCCTGGGCTGCAGCAGCCGCCCGCCGGCCGCCTCGCCGGCGTCGGGCACGGCCATGTCCGCGAACAGCGCGCCGAAGTCCGGCTGGTCCACGCCCAGTTGGGCCTGCACGGCGGGAGAGGTCAGGCCGGTCTTGCGGCCGACGATCCGTCGTCCGGCGTCCAGTCCGCGCCGCACGTTGAGCTGCTGCACGGCGTAGGCGGCCGCGATGTCGCCGGCAGGTGGAGCAGGCGGCATGCGATGCCTCCAGGGGAGCGGTGGGACGACTCCGGTACAGACAGCGTCGGCGCGGAGCGCCGAACTCTGTTCCGTGAAACGGAACAGCAACGGCGGCAGCATGCTGGAGAAGGCGGCAGTCATCCTCGAATGCTTCAGCCCCAGCGGTGGTCCGTTCCGTCTCTCGGAACTTTCCGAGCGGGCGGGGCTGCCCAAGCCCACCGTGCACCGGCTGGCCGCCGACCTCGTCCGGCTGGGCCGGCTGGAGCGGACGGGCCCGCACTACCGGCTCGGCGCGAAGCTCTTCGAGCTGGGCTCGCTGGTCCCGCACCGGCTGGACCTGCGCGAGACGGCCCTGCCCTTCCTCCAGGACCTGTTCGAGGCCACCCGCGAGACCGTCCATCTCGGCGTGCGCCAGGGCATGGACGTCGTCTACCTCGAACGCATCCACGGCCACGAGGCCCTCCAGCTGCCCTCCCGCATCGACGGCAGCCTGCCGCTGAGCTGCACCGCGGTCGGCAAGGCCCTGCTCGCCTTCTCCGGCCCAGAACTCACCGAGGAGGTGCTCTCCCGCCCCCTGCCCAGCCTCACACCCCACTCGATCACCGACCCGGCCCGCCTGCGCCTGGCCCTGGAGAAGATCCAGGTGTCCGGCCTCGCCTACGAGGAGCAGGAGGCCGCCGCAGGAGTGAGCTGCATCGCCGCCCCCGTTTTCGCCGGCGGCAGCACGGTCGCCGCCCTCTCGGTGGCCGTGCCCCGCACCCGCTTCAGCCCCGCCCAGCTCGCCCCCGCCGTACGGACGGCGGCACTGGGTCTGTCCCGCGTCCTGCGCACAGGTGGCTGACACGGGGTTGTTGCCACGCCCGCCTGCGATCGCGGAGGATCTTTGCCCCGGCCCGGCACTCACAGGAGCTCTCTCGTGACGTACGACATCACCGCCATCCGCTCCGAATTCCCGGCCCTGGCCGCCGGAACGGCGCACTTCGACGGCCCGGGCGGCACCCAGACCCCGCAGCCCGTCATCCGGGCCGTCGCCGCCGCACTGTCCAACCCCCTGTCGAACCGGGGCCAGGTGGCCGAGGGGGAGCGCAACGCCGACACCATCGTCACCGGGGCCCGCCGGGCCATGGCCGACCTGCTCGGCGCGGATCCTGCGGGAATCGTCTTCGGCCGCAGCGCCACCCAGCTCACCTACGAGTTCTCCCGCACCCTCGCCAAGACCTGGCAGCCCGGCGACGAGGTGGTCGTCACCCGCCTCGACCACGACGCCAACATCCGCCCCTGGGTCCAGGCCGCCGCCCGGGCCGGCGTCACCGTACGCTGGGCCGACTTCGACCCCGCCACCGGGGAGTTGACCCTCGACGACATCCGCGCCGTCCTCACCGAACGCACCCGGCTGGTCGCCGTCACCGCCGCCTCCAACCTGATCGGCACACGTCCCGCGATCGCCGCGATCTCCGACCTGGCGCACGAGGCGGGGGCGCTCAGTTACGTCGACGGCGTCCACTACGCCGCCCACGCGCTGGTCGACCTGGAGGCGCTCGGCGCGGACTTCTTCGTCTGCTCCCCGTACAAGTTCCTGGGCCCGCACCACGGAGTCCTCGCCGCCCGGCCGGAGTTGCTGGAGACCCTGCGGCCGGACAAGCTCCTGCCCTCCACCGACGCGGTGCCCGAACGCTTCGAACTGGGCACGCTGCCCTATGAGTTCCTTGCGGGCACCACCGCCGCGGTCGACTTCCTCACCCGCCTCGACCCGAGCGCCACGGGAACCCGCCGACAGTGCCTGACCGCCGCCTTCGCGGCCCTTGAAGCACACGAACACACCCTGCGCACACAGATCGACAAGGGACTGTCCTCGCTCGAAGGCATCACCGTCCACTCCAGGGCGGCCGACCGCACGCCCACCCTCTTGCTGACGTTCGAGGGCCGCTCCACCACGGAGGCCTACCGCTTCCTCGCCGAGCGCCGCGTCCACGCCCCGTCGGGATCCTTCTATGCCATCGAGGCCTCCCGCCGGCTCGGCCTCGGCGACACCGGCGGCCTCCGCATCGGCCTCGCGCCCTACAACAACGCGGAGGACGTCGACCGGCTGCTGACCGGACTGTCCGAGTTCCTCAGGCTCTGAGCAGCGGCCGGACACCTGAAAGTAGCGTGCGAGCCGCTGGAGACGCGCTGACTGGGGCGGGGCCAGGACTGTAAGGGAGTCCCGGCCCCGTCGTTGTGTCCGGCACCGGGTGTATGTTTGAAGAGTCAAACGTATTGGTTCTTGGCTCCCGGATCGAGGCCGGTTCTCATGCACGTCGTCATCAGTGGTTCCTCAGGGTTGATCGGCGGCGCGCTCGCTGCGTCGCTGCTGGCCGACGGTGACCGTGTGACCCGGTTGGTCCGGCGCGAGCCGCAGACCCGGGCCGACGGAAGCGTCGAGGCGCGGTGGGACCCGCGGGCGGACGCAGGAGCGGTCGATCCGGCGGTGCTCGACGGCGCGGACGCGGTGGTCGGGCTGGCCGGGGCCGGGGTAGGCGACCGCCGGTGGACAGCCGCGTACAAGAAGGAGATCCGCGAGAGCCGGGTGCGCGGCACCGGCGCCCTCGCCGAGGCGATCGGTGGCTGCGAGAAGCCGCCGCCGGTGTTCGTGTCGGGGTCCGCCGTCGGCTACTACGGTGAGACCGGGCAGGCCGTCGTGGACGAGTCCGGCGGGCCCGGCCAGGACTTCCTGGCCGGGGTGTGCCAGGAGTGGGAAGCCGCCGCCCACCGCGCCCGGACGGCCGGAACGCGGGTCGTCACCACCCGCTTCGGGATCGTCGTGTCGGGCGCGGGCGGGGCGATGGGCCGCCTGCTCCCCCTGGCCCGGGCGGGGCTCGGCGGGCGGCTGGGCAGCGGCCGCCAGTACTGGAGCTACATCTCCCTGCCCGACACGGTCCGCGCCCTGCGTCACCTCATCGACACCGACTCGGTCGGCGGACCGGTCAACATGACCACCCCGCACCCCGCCACCAACCGGGACATCACCGCCGCAATCGGCAGGGCCCTGCACCGCCCCACGGTGCTGCCCGTGCCTGGCTTCGCCCTGCGGCTGGTGCTCGGGGAGTTCGCCGACGGCATCCTGATGAGCCAACGGGTGGTGCCTGGACGCCTCCTCGACTCGGGCTTCACCTTCGAGCACCCGACCTTCGAGGCCGCCCTGGGCTCGGCGGTCCGCTGACGGTGCCCTCAGGTGCCCGCCGCGCGTCGCCGGCCCAGGACGGGCTCGGCCAGCACTCTCGCCGCCCGGCAGAGGGTCTGGCCGTGCCGGGCGAAGAGTTCGTCGCGCGAGTCGAAGTGGCCCAGGTCCGCCAGGACGTACGCCGAGAGGTCGCACGCGGCACCGTCGGCCGGGCAGAGCGTCACCCCGTCCCAGTCGATCGCCGTCCTGGACAGCGCCTCGAACAGCGTCTCCGTACCGGCGTTGGTGAAGCCGCCACCCCGGCCGTCGCTCAACTCGTCGAGACTGCCGAAGAGTTCCGAGACGGTCAGCCAGGAGTCGGCGGCGTGGGCGGTCGGCGACAGTACGTCGAGGCGGAACTCCGGCCAGGCCAGGAGAACCTGGTCCGGGACGATCCGGCGCAGCCGAGGAAAGCGCGGATACCAGAAAGTCCCGTCGACCAGCAGGCCGCGCACCCGCGTGGCCACCCCGGATGCCCGCGCCACGGCCTCCAGCACGGCCAGCCGCTGGCTGCACGAACCCCGGCCGCGGCGCAGCACCTCGGACACGGGCCGCTCGTCCTGCACCGAGTACACCGGCCGCACAGCTGCGGCAATGACCCGGTGGGCCCGGCGCAGGTCCGCCGTCCTGCGGTCGAGCGCCGCGGCCGTCCCCGCGTCCGCTGTCGTGTCGATCTGCTGAAGCAGGGAAGTGACCTGCGGGTGCCGCCAGTCGAGGATCCGCGTCGGGGCCGTGCTCCCCACCGCCGTTCCCCCAGCCGTCGCGTGGGCGCGAGAACGGCCTCGTGGCGTGAGAAGCGAGCTCGTCATGGCGGTGGTCCTCTCTCCGGCGCCCCGATGGCCACACGTATCATCACCGATTAATTGAACATGTTCAACTCTCCTGTGGTTGAAGAAAATGCGTGGTGATACCCCTCACCGGCCTCTAACCTTTCCGCGCGTGGACGACAACGGGCGGGAAGCAGTGGCGGCGGCGAGTGAAAGGGTGCCTTGCCGGCGCGGGAGGAAGATCGCCCTCGCCCCTCTGGAGGTCGACGACGTCGAGATGCTGCAGCGGTGGCGGTCCGACCCGGTGGCCGCGCACGAGATCGGCGTCTGGCCCCGGTCCCAGTCCTGGCTCCGCGAGCGTGTGGAGCGCGACCTCGACGACTCGGACCGCGATGACTTCCTCGTGCTGCTCCCCGACGGGACGCCGATCGGTTGCACCGCCCTCGTCGACCAGGACCTGGCCGACGGTACGGCGGAGGTCGTCATGCTGCTGGCTCCCGAGCACCGCGGGCAAGGGCACGGCGCGGACGCCCTCGACACCATGGTCGACCTGGCCTTCGGTGAACTGCCCCTGCACCGCCTCCAGGCAGTCACCCACGCCGAGAACACCGCTGCCCTCAAGGTCCTCGCCAAGTCCGGGTTCGTACGGGAGGGCGTGCGCCGCTCGGCGTGTCTGCACCGGGGGCGCCGCCACGACGTTGCGGTGCTGTCGCTGCTGCGCCCCGAGTGGGAGACGCTGTGGCGCCCAAGGACATGGGACCTGTGAGGAGCCGTCAGCCCAGGTAGGCGGGGGCGACGGCCGAGGTCATCAGCCGGCGGGCCGCTCCGGAGCCGTCGGCCCGGACGGTCCACAGGTCCGAGCCGTAGTCGCCGGGGAGGGCGTAGACGAGGGTGGAGTCGTCGCCCCACAGGGCCTGGTCGTCGATGTTGCGCTGCTCCGCGGTCGCGGTCTCCTTCATGGTGCGCAGGTTGAGGACGTACAGCCGCCAAGGGGCGTCGGGGGAGGCTCCCTTGACGCGCTTCTTGTAGGCGATGCGGGTGCCGTCGGGTGAGAGGGAGGGGCATTCGACGTTGCGGTGCAGGGTGGTGAGGGTGCGTGCCCCGACGTCTCCTTGTACGAGGTAGGTCTTGCCGCCGGACGCCAGCGTGGCGTAGAAGCGGTGGTCGTCGGCGAAGGTGACGCCCCAGATGTTGGTGTCGGCGGCGCGGTAGGTCCGGCCGTCCCTGATGATGCGGAAGGTCTCCAGGTTGTCGTCGATCTTCCAGGTGCGGGTGTCGACGATGGCGGTGCGGGTGGAGAACTTGGTTCCTGCGTAGGAGTCTCCGCTGACGAAGACCGTCCAGGCCATCAGGTGGCCGGAGGGTGAGACGCGGGCCCGGGTGGGGATGCCCGCGGCCGGGAAGCGGTGCCGCTCGTGCAGGTGCGCGTCGAGGACCACCGCCCGGTAGGTGTCCCTGAGCGTGCCGTGCACGGCCTGCAGGCAGATGCCGGTTCCGGCGGCCGCGTGGAAGCGCAGGCATTTGACGCCCGAGGCGGTGCGCGGCCCCTGCGGATCGTCGGCGGGCACGGTGGCGATCTCGTCGCGGTGCGGGCCCCAGGCCAGGTTGCGCACCAGTAGCCGGCGGTCGGACGTCGGCCGGAGTGAGACGGTGCCGGTGCGCACGGTCGGGCCGTTCGCCTGCTGCTCGTCCCGCATTCCCGACCGGTGGGCGGCGTACAGGACCGCCCCGGTGCCGACGCCCCCGAGCAGCAGGACGGCGGCCAGCAGGATCACCAGGCGGGTGGTTCGGGTCATGCGGACACCTCGGCGGGGGACACGTCGTCGGTGGGACGAAGGACGAACGCGGCCACGACGGCGCTGACGGCCAGCGCGGCGGCGGTGACGGCCAGCGCGGTGTACCCGCCCCACAGGCTCCAGGCCGCGCCGAAGGCGAGCGAGCAGGCGAACCGGGCCAGTGCCTGGCCGGTGCCCACCAGTGCCTGCCCGGCACCCTGGTGCTGTGCCGGCACGGCTGAGGCGGTGGCGGCCGCGAGGACTCCGTCGGTGGCCGCGTAGAAGGTGCCGTGCAGTACGAGGACGGCGACCACGGCGGGAATGCCGTGCCAGGGGGAGAGCACCAGTCCGTAGCCGAGCAGCAGGACGCCGTGGCCGGCCAGGAACAGCCGGCGGCGGTCGAGACGGTCGGCGAGTGCGCCGAGCGGGACGGCGAGCAGCAGGAAGACCGCGGCGGTGCCCAGGGGCAGCAGCGGGAACAGGTCGGCGGACAGGTCCCCCTCCCGCTGGAGCAGCAGGTACAGGAAGGAGTCGCTGACGGTGGTGAGACCCAGCAGGGCCGCGCAGAGGGTGAGCCGGCGCAGCTCCGGGCGGCGCAGCAGGCCCAGCGAGTCGCGCAGGGCGGGCCGGACCGGCTCGGGCAGCTGCACGGGACCGGCAGGCGCGATACGGCCGGGCACGAACAGCACCAGCACCAGGACGCCGAGCACCGCGATGCAGCCGCTGACCGCGAAGACCGCGTCGTAGCCGTCGACGGTGGCCCGCAGCACGGCGAACGCGACCAGCGGGCCGAGCAGTGCGCCGGTGGTGTCCATGGCGCGGTGCACCCCGAACGCCCGTCCCCGGTGCGCGGGTTCGGTGGCCAGCGAGATCATCGCGTCCCGTGGGGCGGTGCGCAGCCCCTTGCCGGTGCGGTCGGCCGCGAGCACGGCGCTGATGACGGGGAGCGTGTGGGCGAGCAACAGCAGCGGCTTGCACAGCGCCGACAGGCCGTAGCCGAGGCCCGCCACGACCTTGTGCCGGCGGCCGCCGTGGTCGGCGAGGTGACCGCCGGCCAGCCGGACCAGCGCCCCCACGCCGTTGTTGATGCCGTCGAGGAGACCGAAGCCGAGCGGGGACAGGCCGAGGCCGGCGACCACGTAGAGCGGCAGCACGGCGGTGACCATCTCCGAGGAGACGTCGGTGATCAGGCTGACCGCACCCAGGGCCAGCACGGTGCCGGGCACAGCGGCCGGCCGCCGCCCCGGACGGGTGTCCGGGGCGACGGCGGCCTTGGTGCTGCGGGAGTCCGCGAGATACACGGGCGTCAGTTCCAGATGCCGGTGATGTCTGACGCCGACGCGGCGTTGCCCGCGTGGCTGGTCAGACCGGCCAGGTCCTCCACCGTGCGCAGGACGTTGTAGTGGTTGTAGGTGGTGGAGCTGGAGCTGCCGGCGGCGACGTGCTGCCCGTAGAGGACGGTCGGGATGCGGTTGCCGGACAGCTTGTTGTCCTCGTCGAAGGTGACGGCGAGGATGCTGTTGTGCGTCTGGGCCCAAGTGGCGTACGCGCCCAGGTTGTTCTTGATCCAGGTGTCGCCCGTGGAGACCGAGCAGTCGTGCATGTCGCTGCACAGGTTCGGCACGACGAAGGAGACCTTCGGCAGGGTCGTGTAGTCGGTCGGGAACTGCGCGAAGGTCATCGCGGTGTTCGTCGGCACGTTGGAGAAGCCGAACCACGGGTTGTGCTTCTGCGCGTAGTTGCCGCTGCTGCAGGTCGTCGAACCCTGGCTGGGCAGCGACTCGTTGTAGCTCTTCCAGGTCTTGCCGGCGGCGATCAGCTCGGAGGCCAGGTTCGGTGCGGAGATGGACCCGACGCTCACACAACTGTCGTCGGTGCGGCCCTGGTTGGAGCCCGAGAAGAGCATGTAGTAGTTGGGCTCACTGGGGTGGGTGAGGCCGTAGGACTGGGTGAGGTTGGCGCCACCCGCCTTGAGGGTGTTGTTGATGTACGGGGCGCTGGAGCTTCCGATCACCTGCGAGTAGGCGTGGTTCTCCATCACCACGACCACCACGTGGTCGGGGGTGGGGAGAGCGGCGGCCTGAGCGGCTGACGTGGTTGCGGCCCACACACCGATCGACGTTGCGGTCAGGGCGACGGCCCCGGCGAGTGCGGTGAGGGGGCGTCGGGTGCGCTGGGAAGCCTTTACGGCGGTCATGACTGTCCTCCGGACAGAAGTGACGGGCACGTGCGGGGGGAGGCGGCGCCGCAACCATAGGAGCCTCAGACCGGTACTGCGTGAAGCCCAGACGAACGCCGGACCCCGATGGGCAAACATCGCACGACATGCTGGTCATGTACAGGTCATGCGTGGTGGGGGTCGTGATCGCCGCGACCTACGACCCACCTGCCCCGATCTCCGCGAACCGGACAACCGCGCAGGTCAGGCCTGCAGCTGCGCGGAAGTCATGGACTGCAGATGGCCGAGGAACGCGAGCGTGGCCGGGTGCGTGGGAGTGCGCGGCCAGGCCATGCGGACCGTTACGGGCGGTACGTCCGCCAGGGCCAGATAGCGGACCCCGGGGTGCGGATGGCTCTGCTTCGTGGCCTCCGCGGTGACGCCGACCGCCTCCCCCGTGGCGATCACGGTGAGCCATTCGTCGACGTTGGCCACCTCGAACGTGCGGGGCCGCCGCCCCTCGGGCCACAGCTCGGCGGTGGTCGCGGCGGTGGCGCACAGCACCACCGGCCGGTCGGCGAGATCCGTCAGCCGCACCGACGGGCGGGTCGCCAGCGGGTCGCTGTCGGGTACGGCGGCCATGCGCCGCTCCCGGTACAGCGAGCGGACCTCCAGCCCGGCGCCGGGCGCGGGTGCGGTGCGCACCAGTGCCGCGTCGATCTCCCCGCGGCGCAGCGCCACCTCCGGATCGTCGCGCCGGTACACCTGCACCGGGGTCCCGGGGTGCGCCTCCCGCCAGGTGCGCAGCAGCGGCACGGTCAGGTCGCCGAGCGCCGCCCAGGCGAAACCGATCCGCAGGGGGCGCACCCCCGCCGCGGCCTCCGTCAGTGCGTCGTCCAGCTGACGGAGGATCAAATGGGACCTCTCGTGCAGCCGTTGACCGGCATCCGTGAGGGAAAGGGTGCGGGTCGTACGGTCCACCAGCCGCACGCCGACCCGGCTCTCCAGCTGTTCCAGGGTGCGCGAGAGGGCGGGCTGGCTGATGTGGAGCACGGCCGCCGCGCCGGTGATGGTGCCCTCGTCGCCGATCGCGGCGAGCGCCCGTAGATGCCGTAGCTCCACATTCATAACTTGGAAGCATAAGTGCTCCCCAGAAGGTATTTCCCTCCCGCCGGGGGCCGGGCCTAGCGTCGCAGTCATGAAGATTCTGCTCATCGGCGCCACCGGCACGCTCGGCGCGGCCCTCCACAAGACACTCGACACCCGCGGCCACGAGGTCCTCGGCGTGGGACGCAGCGGCGGCGACCTGCACTACGACATCACCGACCCCGCGCAGGTCACCGAACTCTACGACCGCGCCGGGCGGGTGGACGCCGTGGTCAGCGCCGCCGGCCACGTGCCGTACAAATCGGTCACCGAGCTGACCCCCGAGGACTATCTGGCTGCCTTCCACGGCAAGGTGCTCAGCCAGATCGACCTGGTGCGCCAGGGCATCCCGCGGATCGCCGAGCGCGGCTCCTTCACCCTCATCACCGGTGTGCTCGCCCGCGAGCCGATCCCCACGGGCAGTGCGGCCTCCATGGCCAACGGCGCGCTGGAGGCGTTCGTCCGGGCCGCCGCCATCGAGATCGCCCCGCAGCGCATCAACGCGGTCAGCCCCACGGTCTTCACCGAGAGCCTCGCCAAGTACGGGGACTACTTCCCGGGCATGCCGCCGGTCGATCTCGCCGACGTCACGCAGGCGTACGTCCGGTCCGTCGAGGGCGCGCAGACCGGGCAGGTCTATGCCCTGTAGCCGGCTGAGCCCTGTCCGGGGCAGGCGGCCCTTGCTCCGCCTCGCCGTGCGGGCGCGCTCCTCGGTCAGGGTGCGGCCCGCGGCATGCGGGGTGACGTCCCCGGTGACCGTGGCGGCCCGCAGCCTCGTCGAGATCGTCTCGAAGCCCGGCGAGGCCGCCCCGGGCCCGCCGTCGCCGCGTCGGGGCCGTCGGCGCTCCGGACCGTCGCCGTCATGCCCGCCCCGCCTCGAAGTGGGCCGCGGCGACCACCAGGTCCTGCCAGGCCATGCCCACGCTCTTGAACAACCGCGGGCGCTCAGAAGGTGGTTGGGACCGGCCCCGCACGAGATCGGCGAGGCCGACCAGGGTGCCGGGATCGAGGGCCCCTGCCTGCACGGCCAGCACGATGTCGCCCGCTTCACGCAGCGCCGCCGAAACCGCCTCCACCACCACTGTCGAACGCCCGACAGCCGTGTCGTCGACCTCCCTGGCGTCCGGCTCGTGCGATCCGACGGCCACCACGGTCGCATGCGCGGGCAGCAGCGAGCCGTCGAACAACGGTGTGCGCGCCGTGGTGCAGCAGGCCACGACGTCCGCGTCCGCCACCTCGTCCGCACTGCCGACTCGCGCCTCGACGTCATCGGCGAACGCACGGGTGTGCTCGGCGTTCCGGCCGACGACCACGACGTCCCGGATCGGCCGGACGCACCGCAGGGCCTCGACATGCGACCGTGCCTGCGGTCCCGTCCCGAACAGCACCAGTCGGCTCGCGTCCGGTTCGGCGAGCGCGTCGACAGCCACGGCCGACACCGCCGCGGTACGTACGCGGGTGAGCGCGATCCCGTCCAGCAGGGCCAGCGGGGTGAGGGTTTCGCCGTCCAGCAGCAGGTAGTTGCCCTGGATCCGCGGCAGTTCCCGCGCCGGGTTGTCCGGCGCCACGGTCACCACCTTGACCCCGGCGTAGGAGCCCCAGTGGGCGGGCATGAGCAGGAGCTGCCCCCGTGGCACCGGGACCGCCGAACGCGGCGGACCGGCCTCCGGGTCGAGCCCGCCGAGCAGGCTCGCACGCAGCGCGCCGATGGCCGCCTCCATGGGCGGCGCGCCCTCCAGAACGGTGATCACAGCGGAAATCCCTCCTTGCTCACCGGTCATCTCCCGACCGGTTCCACTTCTTACGGTCCGGCAGCGCCGCAGCCGACCGACGGCACAACGCGGCGCTACCCGCGGGGCGCCCGGGCTCCGGTCACCGCCCGCAGAACGTCCACCAGCGCCCGCACCGTCGGCCGGTGCTCCGCAGACGAGCGGAACACGACCACGATGTGCCGCTCGACAACCTCCCGCAGCCGCACCACGTCGAAGCGGGAGGCGCGCAGCCTGAGCATCAGCTCCGTCACCGTGCTGATGCCGATGCCGGCCTCGACCAGCGCCAGCGTGGCCGCGGTGTCGGTCACCTCGTGCCGGACGTCGGGTTCGATGCCGGCCCGCCGGCAGGCGGTGCGCACGGCGCGGCCGTAGTAGCTGTGGGGGGAGGGCAGGATCCAGCCCAGGTTCTGCGTGTCGGCCAGGGCGACCTCCTCGCGGCCCTCCAGCCACCCGGTGGGCACGGCGAGGGAGAACCGCTCCCGGTCCAGCTGCATCACCCGCAGCGCCGGATCACGCGGGATGGGCACGTCGGGGTAGTCCAGGCCGAGCGCCAGGTCCACCGCGCCGGAGGCGACGGCGTCGTACACCTCGTCCACGTCCATGTCGCGGCTGTGCACGGCGAGCCCGGGATGCGTCTCGCGCACCCGCTGCAGGGCCGGCGGCAGGATCTCGGCGGCCGCCGTGGCGAACAGCCCCACCACCAGCACCCCGGAGACCTCGCCCCGGCTGCGCTCCAGCGCCTCGACCGCCTCGGCCTCCGTGGACAGGATCCGCTCGGCGTGCCGCGCCAGCGTCATCCCTGCGTCCGTCAGCTCCACCCGTCGGCCCACGCGCTGCAGCAGCTCCATGCCCGTCGCCTTCTCCAGCGCGGCGATCTGCTGAGAGACCCCGCCGGGTGTGTACCCCAGTGCCTGCGCCACCGCGGTGATGGTTCCGCGCCTGGTCAGCTCCACGAGGGAACGAAGCTGGGAGCTCGTCCAGTCCATATAGGAACACTAATAGATCGGGCGCAGTAACTGTTCATGGACGTCAAAGGTCGGGTTGCGTCACGATGACGGGCAGACAGCTGATCAGCGTCTTGCCCCCCGGCCGGGCGCCGGCCTCCGGAAGGGACGGCCCCTTGTCCTCCACATCCGCCTTCCGCTCCGTTCCGCCGACCGCAGACGTCGTGATCATCGGCGGGGGCGTGATGGGCGCCAGTGCCGCGTTCCACCTCGCCGAAGCGGGGGTGACCGACATCGTCGTCGTCGAGCGCGGCGACCTGGCCTGCGGCAGCTCGGGCAAACCGATCGGCGGCGTACGCGCCCAGTTCTCCGACCCCCTCAACATCGAGCTGGGCAGCCGGAGCCTGCGCGCCTACGAGAACTTCCCGCACCGCCCCGGCGCCGACATCCGCCTGGACACCGTCGGCTACCTCTTCCTGCTCACCACCGACCGGCAGGCCGCGGAATTCGAGGCAAGCGCCAGGACCCAGAACGCCCTCGGCGTCCCCACTCGCATGATCGCCCCGGAGGAGGCCAGTCGCCTCTGTCCCTACGTCAGCACCGACGGACTCGTGGCCGCCGCCTACTCGCCCACCGACGGCCATGCCCGGCCCGGCCTGGTCGTGAACGGATACGCCGACGCGGCCGCCCGCGCCGGAGCCACCTTCGCCACCCACACCACCGTGACCGGCATCGACACCGCAGGCGACCAGGTCACCGCCATCCATACGGACCACGGACGCATCGACTGCAACACCGTCATCTGTACGGCGGGCGCGTGGTCGGGCCTGATCGGCGAGATGGTCGGCATCGACCTCCCGGTCAGGCCGGTACGCCGCCAACTCGCCTTCACCGAACCGCTCGTGCCCCCGGCGCCCCGTATCCCCTTCACCATCGACTTCGCCTCGTCGGCCTACTTCCACAACAGCGACGACGGCCTGCTGTTCGGCCTCGCCGACCCCCGCCAGCCCGACGGCTTCGACACCACCTGGACCCCCCAGTGGCTCGAACTGTTCCGGGACGCCGTACGCAGGCGGGCCCCCGAACTCGCCGACATGAGGACCGTCGGCGGCTGGGCCGGCCTCTACGAGGTCACCCCCGACCACAACGCCCTCATCGGCCGCTCCGGAGAACTGGTCAACTTCCTCTACGCCACCGGCTTTTCGGGCCACGGCTTCCTGCAGGCCCCTGCCGTCGGCGAGATCCTGCGCGACCTCCACCTGGACCGCGCACCCTTCACCGACATCTCCCCCCTCAGCGCCGACCGCTTCCGCTCCGGAGCCGAGATCCGTCCCGAAGCGCACGTGGTGTGAATCCCCCGAAGTCCATGCGGCGTGAACCCCCCGATCGAAAGGCTTGGATGATCAGCCAGTGGCAGCTGCGCGACGCCTTCGCCGCCCGGCTCTCCGGCATGTACGGCCGGGAGGCCCCCGCCTGCACCACGCTCGTGGACGTCTCGCGCAAGGCCACCGAGGAGGTCCTGCGCGCACAGGGCGCCGACGCCGAACGCCTGGACTCCCACAGCCGCGTGACCGCCGAACGCCACGGTGCCATCTGCATCGTCCCCCCGAACTGCACCAGGTCGCCCGTGTCTTCGGCGCCCGGGACATGCACCCGGTGGGCTTCCACGACCTGCGCGAAGCCGCCTCCAGCGCGGTCCCCGTCGTATCGACCGCGAAGTCCCCGCCCCCTCGCCCAGGTCGCCCGGAAGCTGCAACTCGACGGCCCGCTCGGCTGACCGCCCTTTCCCACTCACCGAACCCCGAGGATGCATCATGACGAGCACCGCCCTGCCCAGCACCGAGGACCTGCGCGCCCGCGCCCGTACGAGCCTGGAGCGCATCGGCGTCATCGTCCCCGAAGGCGCCGACTTCCAGGCACGTACGCCGATCACCGGCGAGGACCTCCTCGGCCTCACGGCCGCCACCGCCGCCGACACCGAGGAGGCCGTCACGGCCACCCGCGAGGCCTTCCTCACCTGGCGCACCACACCGGCCCCGCGCCGCGGTGAACTCGTGCGCCGACTGGGCGAGTTGCTGCGGGACCACAAGAGCGACCTGGCGGACCTCATCACCATCGAAGCGGGCAAGATCCGCTCGGAGGCGCTCGGCGAGGTCCAGGAGATGATCGACATCTGCGACTTCGCGGTCGGCCTGTCCCGTCAGCTCTACGGCCGCACCATCGCCTCCGAGCGCCCCGGCCACCGCCTGGCCGAGACCTGGCACCCGCTGGGCGTGGTCGGCGTGATCTCCGCGTTCAACTTCCCGGCCGCCGTGTGGTCCTGGAACACCGCCGTGGCCCTGGCCTGCGGCGACACCGTGATCTGGAAGCCGTCCGAGCTCACCCCGCTGATCTCTCTCGCCTGCGACCGGCTGCTGGTGCAGGCCGCCGAGGAGACCGGCGCACCGCGGGACGTACACCGCCTCCTGCTCGGCGACCGCACCGTCGGCGAGAAGCTCGTGGACGACCCGCGCGTCGCCCTCGTCAGCGCCACCGGCTCCACCCGCATGGGCCGCGAGGTCGGCCCCCGCGTCGCGGCACGGTTCGGCCGCAGCCTGCTGGAGCTCGGCGGCAACAACGCCGCCGTCGTGGCGCCCTCGGCCGACCTCGACCTCGCCGTGCAGGGCATCGTCTTCGCCGCGGCCGGCACGGCCGGGCAGCGCTGTACGACCCTGCGTCGCCTCATCGTGCACCGCGACATCGCGGACACGCTCGTCGCACGGCTCACGGCCGCGTACGCCAAGCTCCCCATCGGCGACCCCTTCGACGAGAACACCCTCGTCGGACCGCTCATCTCCACCAAGGCCCTCGACGACATGCAGGACGCCGTCACCCGCGTCCAGGCGCAGGGCGGCAAGCTCCTGGTCGGCGGTGCGCGCCGACTGGCCGACGCCGCACCCCGCGCCGCCTACGCCGAACCGGCCGTCGTCCGCGTCGACGAACAGACCGACGTCGTACGGGAGGAGACCTTCGCGCCGATCCTCTACGTCCTGACCTACGACACGCTGGAGGAGGCCATCGCCCTGCACAACGACGTCCCGCAGGGCCTGTCCTCCAGCATCTTCACCCGCGACCAGCAGGAAGCAGAGCTCTTCCTCTCCGCCGAGGGCTCCGACTGCGGCATCGCCAACGTCAACATCGGCACCTCCGGCGCGGAGATCGGAGGTGCCTTCGGCGGGGAGAAGGAGACGGGCGGCGGCCGCGAGTCGGGCTCCGACGCCTGGCGCGCGTACATGCGGTCGGCCACCAACACCATCAATTACTCCGGCCGACTCGCCCTGGCACAGAACGTCAGCTTCCTCTAGAAGGTCACCCGCGCCGCGCGAGCATGCTCAGACAGCTGGCGGCCACGATGGCGCCGATGCTCGCCCACTGCGTCCAGCCCAGGTTCTGACCGAGGCCGATCCACCCGACGACGGGGTTGACGCTCATGAACAGACCGAACGCCTGAGCCGGCACCCGGCGCAGAGTGAACAGGTCCGCGAGATACGGCACCGCAGAGGAGAGCACCCCGGCCGCCACGGCGCACCCCACCGCCGCAGCGGCCGGCGGATGCCGCAGCACGAGGGCGCCACCGATCGGCAGGAACACCCCGCTGCCCGTGAGCGCGGTCAGCGGCGTCGATGGCGTGCGGTGACGTCCGCGAGATAGCCGCGCAGCATGACCTTGGCCTCGTCGAGGAGTGCCACGTCGCCCTCGGCGTCCCGCCGGAATGCCTCCTGCGCCAGCGCGTCGGCCGCGAGGACCGCCGCGTGGCAGGCGGCGGCGAGGGTCTCGTGGTCGTGCGCCATGTCGAGGGCGAGCAGGACGCGGCGGATTCCGTCGGCCATACGGCGCTTGTGCGCGCGGTCCGCGGCGCGGGTCCGCTCGGTCAGGCCGCTGCCGAACCAGAGGGCACGGAAGCCGTGTTCGCTGCGGTAGATCCCGGCGAACGCGTCGACCAGCACGCCCACCGGGTCCTCCCAGCGCTCCGCCGTGGCGGCCTGGACGAGGCCGTCCATGGCGGCCTCGAGTTTCGTGAAGTAGCCGGCCGCCAGGGCGTCGATGATCGCGTCGCGGTCGGGCAGGTACTGGTACAGCGAGCCGACCGACACCTTGGCCTCCGCGGCGACCCGGGTGGTGGTCAGAGCCTCGACCCCCTCACCGATCGTCACGCGCTCGGCGGCCTCCAGGACCCGCGCCAAGCGCGCCTTGCTGCGCGCCTGTTGGGGGGTGCGGCGCAGGGGAGCGGCCCCGCTGACCTCCGCGGTCGGCTCTCCCACGAACAACCTCCGAACCTGAACGTGACTTTGTTTCACGTTTAGGTTACGGTCCCGCACATGACCGACTCAAGCACGGCGCTCGGGCGGGAGCGGGCGGCCGTGGCGGACGCCTGCCGCCGGCTGGGGGCCGAGGGCCTGCTCATCGGTACGGCAGGGAACGTGAGCGTGCGGGTGGGGGAGCGGGTTGCGATCACCGCGACCGGGGCGGTGCTCGCCGAACTCACCGCGGACCAGGTGACGGTGGTCGACCTCGACGGGAAGATCGTGGCCGGAACCCTGGAGCCGACCTCGGAGCTGGACCTGCACCTCGGCGTCTACCGGCGCTACGGCACCGGCGCGGTCGTCCACACCCACGCCCCGATGGCCACGGCGCTCTCCTTGGTCCTCGACGAACTGCCGTGCGTCCACTACCAGTTGCTCACTCTCGGCGGCACCGTCCGGGTCGCGCCGTACGCCACCTTCGGCACCCCCGAACTCGCCGAGTCGGTGCTCGCCGCACTGGAGGGCCGCAGCGCCGCACTGATGGCCAATCACGGCGCACTCACCCACGCGCCGACCCTCGACAAGGCGGTCGAGCACGCCCTGCTGCTGGAGTGGGCCTGCGGTGTCTACCAGCACGCGGCCGCGCTCGGAGCGCCCCGCGTCCTGGACGAACAGCAGCAACTCGCGGTCATCGAGGCCGCGATCGCCCGCAACTACGGCACCACCCACCCCGTACCATCCGCGCAGGAGGAACAGCGATGAAGGTCGTCACGATGGGCGTGCACGTGCTGGACGTACTGGTACGGCCGGTGGAGGAGATACCCGAGGGCCAGGGCGCGACCCTCGTCGACGACATCCGGATGACCGCCGCCGGGACGGCCGGCGGCACCGCCCTCACCCTCGCCAAGCTGGGCGCCTCGGTGCGCACCGCCGGTGCGATCGGCACCGACCCGACCGGCGACATGCTCGTCCAGCTCCTCAACAGGGCAGGCATCGACACCGGGCTGCTCGTCCGCCGTATCGACACCTCGACCTCCGCGAGCGTCCTGCCCATCCGCCCGAACGGCGACCGCCCCTCGCTCCACCTCCTCGGCGCCAACATCACCTACGGCCTCGACGACGTGGCCTGGGACGCAGTGGCCGAGGCCGGCCACCTCCACCTGGGTGGCCCCGAGCTGATCGGCGCCGATGTCGCCGCACGCATCCTGGCGCACGCCAAGGAACACGACGTCGTCACCTCCGTGGACCTCCTCGCCCCCGGCGAGCTGGGTACCTTCGACCAGATCGAACCGCTGCTCCCGCACGTCGACTATCTGCTCCCCAACGACGACCAGGTCCTCGGCTTCAGCGAGGAGCAGGATCTCGTGACCGGCGCGAAGAAGCTCCTTGCCGCCGGGGCGGGCCTCGTCGCCGTCACCTGCGGGGGCGACGGCGCGCTCCTGGTGACCGCAGAGGGCACGGAAACGGTGCCCGCCTTCGAGGTCGACGTCGTCGACACCACCGGCTGCGGCGACGCGTTCTCGGCAGGTTTCATACGCGGCATCAGCCTCGGCCGTACCCCGCGCGAGGCCGCCGTACTGGGCAGTGCCGCGGCCGCACTGGTGGCGCAGGGGCTGGGCAGCGACCACGGGGAGTTCGACCTGCCGGAGGCCGACGAGTTCGCCATGACCCACAAGACCCGCTCCTGAGCCGCCGCTCGACTCGCGGTAAACCGGTGTAAACCGTCACCGAGTCAATCAAGTGGTGACGGTCACGACAGGGGCGTACGGTCGAACGGTAGACGCCACGGTGGACGGAACCGTTCACTGACGCCGAGTGCGACATGCCATGAGCAGCAGCCCGCAGCCGACCTCCGCATCACAGGCCGCCACCCGCGAACCGGGCGGCGGCGGAAACGGCATGGCGCTGCTGGTCATCGCCTCGTGCCAGCTGATGGTGGTCCTGGACATCACCATCGTGAACATCGCGCTGCCGCACATCCAGAGCGCCCTGGACTTTTCCACCACCAGCCTGTCCTGGGTGGTCAACGCCTACACCCTCACCTTCGGCGGCCTGCTGCTGCTCGGCGGCCGTACCGGCGACATCCTCGGCAGGCGGCGGATGTTCGTCTTCGGGGTGCTGCTGTTCGCGCTCGCCTCGCTGCTGGGCGGGCTCGCCCAGAACTCCGGTGAACTCCTCGCCGCCCGCGCCCTCCAGGGAGTCGGCGGCGCCATCGCCTCCCCGACCTCCCTCGCCCTGATCAGCACGACCTTCCGCGAAGGCCCCGAACGCAACCGGGCCTTCGGCGTCTTCGCCGCGGTCTCCTCGGGCGGCGGCGCCATCGGGCTGCTCGCCGGCGGGATGATCGTCGAGTGGCTGAACTGGCGCTGGGTGCTGTTCGTGAACGTCCCGATCGGCCTGCTCATCGCCCTCGCCGCACCACGCTGGATCAAGGAGTCCGAACGCCATCCGGGGCACTTCGACATCGCCGGTGCCCTGACCTCCACCGTGGGCATGGTGCTGCTGGTCTACGGGTTCATCAGAGCCGCCCAGGAGGGCTGGCGCGACCCCCTCACGTTGGCCTCGTTCGCCGCGGCGATCGTGGTCCTGGCGGTGTTCATCCTGGTAGAGCGGGGATCCCGGCAGCCCATCACCCCGCTGCACATGTTCGCCGACCGCAACCGCGCGGGCACGTACGGCATCATGCTGAGCCTGGCCGCCGCGATCTTCGGCATGTTCTTCTTCCTCACGCTCTTCGTGCAGGACGTCCTGGACTTCAGCCCGCTGCAGGCCGGGCTCGCCTTCCTGCCGGTCAGCGGGGTCATCGCGGTCGGTGCGGCGCTCGCCTCGCGGTTCCTGCCGAAGTTCGGACCCAAACCCTTCATGGTGGTCGGCGCCGTTCTCTCCGCCGCCGGGCTGGCCTGGCTGACGCTGACCGACGTCCACTCCACCTACGCGGGCAGCATCCTCGGCCCGATCTGTGTCTTCGGCCTGGGCATGGGCATGGAGTTCGTCTCGCTGACCCTCATGGCGCTGTCCAACGTCCCCGTCCAGGAGACCGGCGCGGCCTCCGGACTCCTCAACGCCACCCAGCAGGTGGGCGGTTCACTCGGCCTGTCCATCCTGGTCACCATGTTCGGCACGGCCAGCACCAACGAGGCCCACAAGCAGATACCACGCTTCCTGGCCCAGGCCACCCCGGCCGAACGCCTGCGCTTCAAGCACACCGGACAGCTCCCGAGCCCCTGGTCCGACCACGTGCTCACGTCCGGGATCTCGGCGGCCTTCATCATGGCAGCGATCTTCACCGTCCTCGCCGCCCTGATCGCCCTGATCGTCATCCAGGTCCGCCCCTCCGACCTGGAACGCCTCAAGGGCGGGATGGGGCCGGGGCCGGGCTGACGCTCCTCAGCCGGGCCGGGGTCCTCAGCCGGCCGAGACCGTCTGCCCGCCCCACTCCTCCGGCGCAATGTCCGCGAGCGTCTCCGAGAACGTCCACTGATGGCCCGCGAGGTCCTCGGCCGTGTACTGGCGTTCCCCGTACGCGAAGTCGGTCGGTTCCATGACGATGCGTGCGCCGTGCGCCCGGGCCTGCTCGCAGTGGGCGCGGACGTCGTCGACGCGCACCGTCACCGAGTGCGTGACCTCGGCGGGGCGCGGGGGACGGCGGTCCTTGCGTGTGTCCCCGACGATCACGGCGCCGTCACCGAAGCTGAGCTGTGCGCGGTGGTTCTCGCCGATCCGTACCCGTTCGACGAACCCGAAGGCCGCACCGAGCCATGCGACCGCCGCGCGTACGTCGGGGTAGATCAGGACCGGGATGACGGTCGAGGAGGGGATGGAGCGGTTCGGCTTCATGGCCGACTCCCTGTCATCGGGAACCTGTCGCCGCAATACCTGCCCTCGGAAAAGGAGAGGCGGGGGGTGCGCCGGTTGTGCCAGGCTAGCCGGTCGGTTCATGCCTGCGCCGTGCGTCCACGAGTCCGCCATTGGAGTGTCGGTGACCGCGTCTCGCCTGGCTCCGTTGCTGGAGCAGTTCGACTTCGCCTGCGGGCGTCTGGCCGCCCGCCTGACCGGGCCGGTGATGGACAGCGGCGACGGTTCGGACACCGAGGTCGGGCCCATGACCGATGAGGAGTATCTGTGGGAGCCGGTGCCGGACGGCTGGTCGGTGCGGCGGCGGACGGACGGGCCGGGGCCGCGCGCCACCCTGCTGGCCGGCGCCGCGGAAGGGGACTGGGGACGTGACGCGGCGTCGTATCCGCATCCCTGGCCGCCGCCTTTCACCACCATCGCGTGGCGGCTGAGCCATCTGAGCGAGATGCTGACCCTCCGCGCCGACCACACAGCAGGCGGCCACAGCCTCACCCGGGACGACTACCTCGTCGGCGGGGACGCGGCAGCGGCCGTCGCCGCCTTCGACGCCGGTGCCACGGCCTGGCGCAAGGCACTGCTGACCAGCGGCGACGCGGCGCTCGACACGGTCGGCCACTGCACGTATCCGCACGGCAGCGACCCGGAAGAGCCTTTCGTCGACATCGTGTGGTGGGTCAACCAGGAAGTACTGCACCACGGGGCCGAGATCGCACTGCTGCGCGACCTGTACCGCGCGCGACAGCCCTGACCGCGCCGCCGCGGGTCACGGCGTGGGGACCAGCCCCAGCTGTTGGGCCCGCAGGACCGTGCTGATGCGGTCACGGGTGCCGAGCTTGCGGTAGATCTTCTCCACGTGCTTGTGGACCGTACGGTCCGAGATGCCGAGCCGCCGGCCGATCGCGGCCGCGGTCAGGGCGTCCGTGAGCAGGAGCAGGACGGTCATCTCCCGGGGAGTGAGAGGGCAGTCCACTGCCGGTCGACCGGCGGATTCCGGGGCGGCCGTCCGCTTCCAGCGCTCCAGGAGCTGCCGTTGCTGCTCCACCGCCGCCAGCAGCGGCTGCAGCTGCCGGGCCACGCGGACGTGGTCGTCGGTGAAGTCCCTACCGGAGCGGTAGACCATGCATCCGGTGATCGGCGTGGTCGTCTCGGGCAGCGGAATCGCCAGCACGTGGTCCGCGTCCATGATGTCGCCGACCAGCCGCGCGGTCGGGCTCGTGGACCATGCGGCGCCGGCCGCCCCGCGCGCCGTGAGGGGAGTCCTGTCCCGCCCGCCCGCGTAGTGGTCCGCGAACGGAAAACCCGCGCGCAGGAGTCCGAGGTCCTCCTCCCCGAGCCTGTCGAACTCGACGGCGACCTCGGACGGTATGCCTACGGTGCCCTCGGCCTCGTTCCAGTCGTCGAGCTTGTAGATCAGGGTCTCGCCGCCGCACAGGCCGGGCAGGGCGCTCGCCAGCAGCGGCCACAGCCGCTCCGGATCGCGCTCGTTGAGGGCGGCGACGGCCACCGACAGCATGCGTTCGTGGGCCCCGCCCGGCACCTGTGCCACGTTCTTCTCCGCTCATCCGCCGCGTACGCAGTTGTACCCATACCGGCGACGCCGTCCGCTGCTCCAGACTGCATTCGAGCACCCTCGAGCAACAACGACGTTCTTGGATGTACTCCAGCACATCGGCGCCACGGCAGCCGCAGCGGGGGAGTCCCGGCGCCTGGGGAGGACGCCGTGATCCCCACACCGTGCGGAGCCGCCGGCGCGGGGGACCGGCGGCCCCGCACGGCTCAGTCCGACGCGGGCGGATCCGTACGCATCGCATCCGAGATCGACTTGACGCCACCGTGCGCCGTGAGGCCCCCGTCCACCGGAATCTCCGCACCGGTGATGAACGACGACTCGTCGGACAGCAGGAAGACGACGAGCGGTGCGATGTCGTCGACGCTTCCGCTGCGGCCGAGCGGGGTCTCGCGGATGGTCGTCTCCCGGAAGGCGGGCGTGGCGGCGGCCGTCATCTCGGTCTCGATGTAACCGGGGTGGACGGTGTTCACGCGGATGCCCCGCGGCCCCAGCTCCATGGCGGCGATCTTCGACACCCCGCGCAGCGCCCACTTGCTGGCCGTGTACGCCACCGGGTAGTAGCCGGTGAGCGCCGCGGACGAGCCGACGTTGACGATCGACGAACCGGGCGGCATCAGCGGGGCGAGGTGCTGGATGCCGAGCAGGGGGCCGGTCGTGTTCACCGCCTGGACCTGCGCGAAGTCCTCGGGACGCACCTCGCCCAGCCGCTCGCGCCGGATGACGCCCGCATTGTTCACGAGTCCGTGGATCTCGCCGTACGACTGCTTCAACTCGGCGGCCAGCGCCGCCCAGTCGCTCTCGCTGCTGACGTCCAGCCGGCGCACGTCGCCCTCGGGACGCACATCGGTGGCGACCACCCGGGCGCCGGCCCGGGTCAGCGCCTCCGCCTCGGCGGCGCCCTGGCCCCCGGCGGCCCCGGTGACGACCACGACCTTCCCGGCCAGCCGCTGTGTGTTCTCGTTGCTCACGCGGCCATCCTTCACCACCGAGGCAGCCTGAGCTCGTACTCCGGGTGGATCCGCCGCATGTATCCGGTGTCGTCGCGGCTGCGCACCCCCGACTCCACGTACAGCCGGTGCAGCCGGTCGAGGGCTTCGTGATCCAGCTCCACGCCCAGGCCAGGTCCGGCCGGGACCGCCACCTCGCCGTCACGGAACTCCAGCACCCCGGGGACGATCACGTCGTCGGCCGAGTTCCACGGATAGTGCGTGTCGCAGGAGTGGTCGAGGTTGGGGACGGCCGCCGCGACATGGGTCATGGCGGCCAGGCTGATGCCCAGATGCGAGTTGGAGTGCATCGACAGGGCCAGCCCGAACGCCTCGCAGACGGCGGCCAGTTCACGGGTTCGGCGCAGTCCGCCCCAGTAGTGGTGGTCGGTGAGGAGCACCTGGATCGCGTTCTGCTCGATCGCGGGCTTCAGATGCTCCCAGGCGATCACGCACATGTTGGTGGCCAGAGGGAGCGGTGACTCCTGCGCGACCGCGGCCATGCCCTCGATGCTCCGGGTCGGGTCCTCCAAGTACTCCAGCACACCGTCCAGTTCGCGTGCGACGTACCTCGACGTCTCCACCGTCCAGGCGGTGTTGGGGTCCAGCCGCAGCGGCTGCCCGGGGAACGCCTCCGCCAGCGCCCTGATCGCGGCGATCTCCTCGTCCGGCGGGAAGACACCCGCCTTGAGCTTGAACGACCGGAACCCGTACCGCTGTTGCATCAGCCGGGCCTGCTCGACGATCCCCGCGGGATCCAGTGCCGCACCCCAGTCGTCACCGATCGCCACCCTGCCGTCGAGCGCCGGATGTTCCGCCCACTTGTAGAAGAGGTACGCAGCGAACGGCACGGAGTCACGGACCCTGCCGCCGAGCAGATCGCTGACCGGCCGCCCCAGCAGCTTGCCCTGCGCGTCGAGGCAGGCCACCTCCACCGCCGAGGTGGTCCACCCCTCTCGTGGGAGCTGGGCACGGCCGGCAGCAGGGCGGCGTCGATCGCGGCGGCCACAGCCGTCGTGTCGAAGACGTCCATGCCCACGACGACCTTGGCGGCGGCCTCGAGTCGCTCCAGACGGGCGGTTCCGCCCGGGGACTCGCCGAGGCCCACCGTGCCGTCCTCCAGGACGAGTTGGAGGATGATCCGCAGGGCCAGGGGTTCGTGGACGCCGTTGGAGTTGAGCAGGGGCGGGTCACGGAAGGCGATCGGGGTGACGATCAGTTCGCGAATCCTCGTGCCACCGGTGGAGCTCACGCGCCCACCACCTCCAGACCGTGGTCGATCAGTTTCGCCAGCCGTGCCGTGTGTTCCGGCGTGGGGTCGAGCAGGGCGCCCGTACGCCACCGACGTCCAGGCCGCGGTGGGTCACCCCGGCCTTGATCAGCGACACGGCGTATCCGGGGACCTCGTCGCGGAGTCGGACGAGGGGGCCGTAGAACTCGTCGAGGAGCGTTTCCGTGAGTTCCTTGTCGTCCTCCGCGAGCGCCCGGTGGAAGGCCAGGGCGATCTCGGGGGCGAAGGCGAACACCGCGGAGGAGTACAGCTCGACGCCGATGCCGCGGTAGGCGGGCGCCGTCATCTCGGCGGTGGGCAGGCCGTTGAAGAACTGGAAGTCCTCGGCTCCCGGTACAGCACGTACGGCCCGGACGATGCGGTGCATGCGCTCGATGTCGCCGAGGCCGTCCTTGAGGCCGACCACCTTGTGCAGCGCCGCGATCTCGGCAGCCGTCTTCTCTGTCAGCCGGGCGGTGCCGCGCTGGTAGAAGATCACCGGCAGGTCGCTCGCGCCGGTGACCTCCTCGACGTAGCGGACCAGGCCCTGCTGCGGGGCGCTGACCAGGTACGGCGGCAGCAGCAGGATGCCGTCGGCGCCCGCGCGTTCGATGCGGGCGGCCTGGTCGCGGGCGACCGGCAAAGGGCCGCCTCGGCGGCCAGCACCGGCACCCGGCCGCCGACGACCCCGACCGCGACGCGCGTTGCGTGTTCGATCTCCTCGGGCGTCAGCGCATGGAACTCGCCCGTGCCGCAGGCGACGAACACGCCGCCCGCGCCGGCCGCGACGCCGGAGGCGATGTGCTGCGCAAGCCGTTCCTCGTCCAGTGAGCCGTCCGACGCGAACGGTGTGACCGGGAAGAACAGCACTCCTTGGAACTTCATGTCTCCCTCGAACGTGGGGGGTTGTCAGCCCTTGGTGGCCCCGGCGGCGATGCCGGTGACCAGCGAGCGCTGGAGGAGCAGATAGACGATCAGGCTGGGGATCAGGGCGATGACCGCACCGGCGAGGACCACCCCGGAGCCGACCTCGGGGTCGGTGCGCAGGATGGACAGGGCGACGGTGACCGTGTAGTCGGTGGGGTCCTTGGCGGCGATCAGCGGCAGCAGGTACTGGTCCCAGATCATGATGAAGCCGAGCACGCCGGCCACGCCGAGCGCCGGTTTGCACAGCGGCAGGACGACCTGCCACAGCAGCCGGAACTCGCCCACGCCGTCCATGCGGGCCGCCTCCTCGATCTCGGTGGGGATGTCCTTCATGAACTCGGTCAGCAGCATGATCGAGAAACCCCAGGCGCCGAGCGGCAGGATCACCGCCCACATGGTGCCCTTCAGGTCCAGCCCCACGACCGGGACATCACCGAGGACCAGGGACAGCGGGATCGCGATGACCTCCTCGGGGAGCATCATCGTCAGCATGAACAGGGTCAGCACCAGGGCCTGGCCGCGGAAGCGGTGCCGGGCCGGCGCGTAGGCGGCCGGCACCGCTTCCGCGAGCTGCAGCAGCAGTCCGCCGCCCGCGATGACCAGCGAGTTGGTGAAGTAGTCCCAGATGCCGCGCTCGCCCGCCACCCTGATCTTCAGCAGGGTGGGATGGTGCGGGAGGAAGGACAGCGAGGAGCCGCTCGGGTATGTCAAGACATAGCTGAAACATCTCACCGAGCCCGTGCATGCGTCACTGGATGCCGTGATGTAGGCGGGCGGCGCGCAGGGCCCGTGACCGGGACCGAGATGAGAAGGGTGCCCGCAACGAACAACGAGGAGGCCGCCGACTTCCGTCGGCGGCCTCGCAGTTCATCGAGCTGTTGGTGTCACGCCTCGACCGGCGTCCCTGATCTCACGCGGGACGTACGGCGATTCGGACCGCGGCTTCGCCGGCGTAGTGGACCGAGTCCTCGCGGATGACCGCGCCCGGGCCGGGCGCGTGAATCATCAAGCCGTTGCCGGTGCAGATGCCGACGTGGCTGAAGTTGTCGTTGAAGAAGATCAGGTCTCCGGGGCGGCTCTCCGCGAGCGGAATCACCGTGCCGGCGCTCGCCTGCTCGTACGTGGTGCGTGGCAGGGTGACCCCGGCGGCCCGCCAGGCGGCCTGGGTGAGCCCGGCGTTGTCGTACGACTCCGGCCCGACCGCACCCCACAGGCACGGCCTGCCGATCTGTGCACGGGCGAAGTCGATCGCCCTGTCCGCCTTGGTGACGGCGGAGGTGCCGACGGCGGGCACACCCGTGTCCAGGGTGGACGGCTGCATGGTCCATCCCCCGGCCTGGGGTATGCCGGTGTCGAGGGCGGATGGCTGCGTACGCCAATCCCCGGCCGGGGTTACGCCCGTGTCGAGCACGGACGGCTGCATGAACTGCTCCCCGACCGCGGGTATGCCGGTGTCGAGGACGGATGGCTGGGTGCGCCATTCCTCGGCCGCGGTTGTGCCGGTGTCGAGGGCGGATGGCTGCGTACGCCAATCCCCGGCCGGGGTTTCGCCCGTGTTGAGCACGGACGGTTGCATGCGCCACTCCTCGACCGCGGGTACCCCGGTGTCGAGCACGGACGGCTGCATGAACTGCTCCCCGACTGCGGGTATGCCGGTGTCGAGGACGGACGGCTGCATGCGCTGCTCCCCGGCCGGGGGCGCGCCCATGTCGAGGACCGTCGGCTGCTGCAGCCGCCAGGCCTCCTCGTTCGCCCGGCGGGTCTGTTCCGCCTGGTCCTGCCAGGGAAGCTGGGCCGGCATGGCCTCAACAGCCGGGCGCGGTGCGGAGGTCTGCCGCGCGGTGTACCGGTACAGCAGCTCGCTGGCCGCCGCGATCTTGCGCTGGCTCTGCTCCTTGGACCTGCGCAGGGAGGTCTGCTTCGACTCGGGGGCCGCCGTGGGCAGCGCGGGGGCGGCCTCCTGGCGGGGCTGCGGGACGGCGGGGAGCGGGGCCGTGGGTCCGGCGGTCAATTCGGCCACCGGACGGCGGGACTCCGCGGAGGGCAGCTCCGCCACGGGCCGGACGGTCGCCTCCAGCTCAAGGGCGGGGGTACGGCTGTCCGCCGGGCGCGGGGGCCGCGGCTCGGCCTGGCGGGCCGGCGTACGGTCGGCCGGCAGTACCGCAGGCACCGTCGGACCCAGCGAGGCACGCACTCCGTCGAACCACCGCCGGGACACCGAGTCGAGTGCCGGGTCCGAGCGGCCACGCTCGCGGGCCGGCGCCGCGGGCGGCCGCGTCCCCATCAACTGGGCCCGGGTGAAGTTGAAGTTGCCGGTATCGGACTCGGCCTGGTCGTAGAGGCTGCTCACCCGCTGCCGGACGGCTTCCCGGCTCGGGCCCTCGTCCCCCGTCGTCGGTGCGGCGTCGGCGGTCTGCGAGAACAGGGCCACCGAGGTGAGGGCGGCCGTCGCGAGAGCGGAATTGCGCATACCGGGCAGGCCGAAGCCTCCGGCGCGCGATGGTCGATCCGGCGCCATGGGAGCCGTACTCCTTCCGTACTCCGCCTACCGAGTTAGCTGTCGGGTTCGGGCGGTCGGTTCCGGAAGGCATGCCCTACGGCCCCTGCCCGGGCGGGCAGTTGGGCCGATTCACCCCGTCGTTCGGTTGGGTCCCCGGCTCCGGCTGCCACGAGGGCGCACCGGATTCGGCGGAGGCCACGCGTCCCGGCGGGGTTCGCCGGAGGAACTCGTGCGGCCTGACGCCACGCTAGCCAACTTGTGCGGCTCGTGTGAAGGTTGATGGCCGTAATGTCCGATACGCTTTTGTGACCTTCGTCGTGACGCACCGTCAGATCCGTGTGTCGTGCACGCTGCGGATCCGGACGGCGACCGACCGTCGCGAGCAGGGCGCGTCAGGGACGCGGGCCGTCGCTGCGAGCCTCGCGCTCGGCGTTGCGCTTCTTGATGCGCGCCGCCTCCTTGCGGACCTCGGCCTGCGTGGCGCGTTCCTTCTGCAGCCACTCGGGCTCTTCCTGCTTCAGGGCCTCGATCTGCTCGGTGGTGAGCGCCTCGGTGATCCCGCCGCGGGCGAGACCCGCGATGGAGACGCCCAGCTTCGCCGCGACCACCGGACGGGGGTGCGGACCGTTCGCCCGCAGCTCGCGCAGCCACTCGGGCGGCTCGGCCTGGAGCTGGTCGAGCTCGGCTCGCGAGACGACACCCTCCCGGAACTCGGCGGGGGTGGCCTCGAGGTACACACCCAGTTTCTTCGCCGCGGTCGCGGGCTTCATCGTCTGGGTGCTCTGGTGCGACTTCATGCCGTCCAGGGTATCGAGCATGTTCGAGACCTCTGACCACGGCCGGTAGCCTGGCCTGGTGACAGGCTCGGAAGAATCCCAGGCGTTCCGGCTCGCGTACGTCCCGGGGGTGACGCCCGCCAAGTGGGTGCGGATCTGGAACGAGCGCCAGCCCGGCATCCCGCTGAACCTCCTCGCCGTACCGGCCGCCGAGGCATCCGACGTGTTGCGCGCGGGTGAGGCCGACGCGGGACTCGTACGGCTGCCGGTCGACCGTACGTTCTTCAGCGCGATCCCCCTCTACACCGAGACGACGGTCGTCGTCGTCCCCAAGGATCACGTGATCACGGCGGCGGACGAGGTGACCGTTCAGGACCTTGCGGACGAGGTCGTCTTCCACCCCCTCGACGACGTCTTCGACTGGGACCGGCCGCCGGGCGAGCCCGCCTTCGAGCGGCCCGCCACCACCGAGGACGCCGTGGAACTCGTCGCGGCGGGCGTCGGCCTCGTGGTCGTCCCCCAGTCGCTGGCCCGTCTGTACCACCGCAAGGACCTCACGTATCGCTCGCTGGTGGACGCCCCCGAGTCGAGCGTCGCCCTGGCGTGGCCCGAGGACGCGACCACGGATCTGGTCGAGGACTTCATCGGAATCGTCCGCGGCCGCACGGTCAACAGCTCCCGCGGCCGCAAGGCGCAGACGCCCGAACCGAAGGGCAAGGCGGGCGGCAGGACCGGCGACGCGGCCGGCGCACGGCGCAAGCCGGCGGCGGGGAAGGCGACCGGGAAGACGGCAGGGAAGCCGGCGGCGCGCAACCCGCGGGCCGGATCCGACGTCTCCAAGGGCGCCAAGCGCAGGAAACCCCGCCGCCGGGCATAGCCTCCCTCGGGGCGGCCTCGCCCCGTTCCGATCCATCCGGTGGGGTGATGGACGGAAGGCGGGGAGTTTTGCTTCGCAAGGGCGTGCGGTGCGCAGGCGGCGCCGCGGACCGGCTGCGTGCCCACAAGCTGTGGGGCGATCTGGCTGGTCAGGGGAACGGGCGGCCGCGCGGCGCACTGTGGCGGGTGGCGGCGTTCGTCGGGCGCACGCTGCGGGGCGAGTGGCAGGGCATCGTGGTCGATCCGGTGCGGCAACTCAGACGTCGTGGGCTGCCCGCACTGTTCCTGGCGTTCCTGGCCGCCTTCGGTGTCATCTTCTTCCATGCGCTGGCGCAGCGGCCGGCCGGCGCGGTGGCGGTACGGGTTCTCGGTGGCGTCAAGGGCGACCTGCCGTTGTGGCTGGCCCTGCTGCGCACGCCGGTGTCGCTGTACGTCCCCGCCCTGGATCTGCCCGTGTGGGGAGGGATCACATCGTTGTCCCTCGCCTTCGCACTGGCCGAGCTCATCCTCGGCCGGGCCAGGACACTCGTCGTCTCGTACGCGACCACACTCGCCGGCACCCTCATGGTGCGCGTGATGATCGCGCTCGGGCCGGGCTGGGGCGGGCTGGGTCTGCCCCGTGAGGTCGGGCAGGTGCTGGACACCGGGCCGTCCGCCGCCGTCGTAGGCCTCTTCACCTATCTCGCCGTCGTACAGCGTGCGCCCATCGTGTTCGCGCTCACCGGCGGGTCGATGGTGTGGGAGTCGATTGCCGTACCCAATCTGGCCGGCCGCGAGCACCTGATAGCGGTCGGCACCGCGATCGTCCTGGCCCTGGTCCACGAACGCGGCCGCAAGCGGGCATCGGTCCGGCCCCTCCTCCCCGTACGCCGGGCGGAGCCGGGGGCGAGGGCCGGGCGCCCCTGCCCGGACGATCACGTCCCGGTCGGGTGAGCGCGGTCGGTGCGCGTCCGGCGCAGTTCACGTCTGCGGGGTGGCGCCCATCTCCGCCGCGAAGGCCGTCGGGTCGCTGTCGAACCCCCGCACCATCTCGTGGAACTCCCAGGCGCCGGAGGCATCCCGGGTGAACTCGGCGACCGTCGCCGCGGTGGCGTCGGCGACCTGTCCGAAGTCGTCCCTGAGCAGCTCCGTGTACCCGTCGACGACCAGCACGCCCGTGTTCGATATGTCACCGAAGGACTTGGGGCCGCCGCTCTGATGGATCGCCACACCGACGACCACCCGCGCGAAGGAGGGCGCCAGGCGATCGAGCTCCAGGACCATCACCTCGACGAACCCGAGGCCCAGGCCGGTCTCGCTGTGCCTGCTCATGCTGATGGTGCCGTCCGGCGAGCGGCTCTCGGTGTGCACGACGTACACCGGGCGTCCGTACGGGGCATCCGCCGAGAAGGTCGTCGCCATGATGTCCAGATGGTGAGGCGGCCGGTTCCAGGGGCTGGGATCCCACTTGAGCCGCACTTCGATCTTTCCCTGTATCTTGCCGCCGCCGCTCACCCGGACGCCGCCCCTCTCGATCAGCCACCGCGGGACAGTCCCCCCCCCGCAAGGTCAAGTATGTTCCCGGTCCCGTTCATTCATCCGCCTCCGGCGGCGTGTGCGCACCGTGAGGGGAGTGATCCTGGCTTATCTTCGCCACGAAATCTGACATCCGGAGTAAATATGAATAAAACGGATGAGCTGGTTGGTGTGGCGGAAGAAGTGGCGCTCGTCGCCCCGGCCGGTCATCAGGAGCGCCGCGTCACCGGACGGCCCCTGCCCGTCGTCATCGTCACCACAGTCGGCTCGGTGGCAGTCCTCTCTCTCACCGGCGTCGGATGGCTGAACCAGCCCGCCGTCGCGGCCTGGCGCACGGTCTGTCTGGCCATCACCCTCCAGGCGCTGCCCTTCCTCCTTCTGGGCACGGTCCTGTCGGGGGCGATCAACGCCTTCGTGCCGGCCGACCTGTTCACCCGGATCCTGCCCCGCAGGCCCGCACTCGCCGTCCCGGTGGCCGGCGTCGCGGGGGTCGTCCTGCCGGGCTGCGAGTGCGCCTCGGTGCCGGTCGCGAACAGCCTGATCCGCCGCGGTGTCACTCCGTCCGCCGCGTTCGCCTTCCTCCTCTCCGCGCCCGCGATCAACCCGATCGTGCTCACCGCCACGGCCGTCGCCTTCCCCGGAAACCCCGCCATGGTCGCCGCCCGGCTGCTGGCCTCCCTCGTCACCGCGGCCGCGATGGGCTGGTTGTGGCTGTGGCTGGGACGTGAGGAGTGGCTGCGGCCGTCCGTCCGCCACACCGGCCACCGGTCGGGACACAGCCGCCGACGGGAGTTCCGCCTCGGCTTCCAGCACGACTTCCTGCACGCCGGCGGCTTCCTGGTGCTGGGCGCCATGGCCGCGGCCACCTTCAACGTGGCCGTGCCGCGCTCGGTACTCGACACCTTCTCCGGCTCGCCCTTGCTGTCGGTGCTCTTCCTGGCCGCGCTCGCCGTCCTGCTCGCCGTCTGCTCGGAGGCCGACGCGTTCGTCGCCGCCTCGCTCACCGGCTTCTCGCCCACCGCGCGGCTGGTGTTCATGGTGGTCGGCCCCATGGTCGACCTGAAGCTGATCGCCCTTCAGGCGGGGACGTTCGGCCGGTCCTTCGCAGTCCGCTTCTCCACCGCGACGACGCTGGTGGCCGTGGCCGCCGGCGTCCTGATCGGAGGCGCACTGCTGTGAAGCGCCACGCCCAAGTCCTCCTGCTGGTCCTGACCGGCCTGGGCCTGCTGCACGCCGCCCTGTTCAGCGACCTCTGTCTGCGCTACGTCAAGGAAGGCCTGCGCCCCCTGCTGATCGCCTCCGGGGTGCTGCTCCTGCTGCTGGGCCTGGCAGGAGCAGCGCTGGACCGCGCAGCCCCCGAAGCCGACGCACACGCACACGGTCACGACCACTCCACCGCACCCCGCATCGCCTGGCTGCTGTTCCTGCCCGCGCTCAGCCTGCTCCTCTACGCCCCGCCCGCCCTCGGCGCGTACACGGCCTCGCACGCGAACAACAAGGCCGTGCCGAAGGCGCAGCGGTTCGATCCGCTGCCCGCGACCGTCCCGCTGCCGATGACCCTCACCGACTTCACCGCCCGGGTCCAGCAGGACGGCGAGCAGGCCATCAAAGGCCGCAGCATCCGCATGACCGGATTCGTCACCCCGGCCGGGCAGGGCGGCGGCTGGTATCTGACCCGGATCATCTTCACCTGCTGCGCGGCGGACTCCCAGTCGGTCAAGGTCCGCATGTACGGGACGTCCGTACTGCCGGCCAACACCTGGGTGGCCGTCACCGGTACCTGGCACCCCAAAGGCACGCTCGGCACGAAGTCCGCGACGGCCGCCCTCGACGTCCACCGCACCGAGCGCATCTCCCCGCCCGTCAACGCATACACGGACGACCTGCCGATCACGCCCTCGTGACGCAACATCGGCATCAGGGCGTGTACGTGGCCTTCTCCGCCGTGCCCACGACCTGCCGCCCGTCCGCCTCGGTGAGCAGCCACCCGGACAGGCGGCTCAGGATCGCCGAACGGCGGACCCCGGCCCCTGCGCAGGGTCGACGACGGCGGCAGCGAGCCTCAACTGCTTGACCTGTTGGACGAGATCTGGTGTGCGCTCGAAGTCCCCGTAGGACGACTTCGGGTCGGCGTCGCGGGCGCGCAGATACGCACTGGTCAGGGCCCCGGCTTCGGCCCGGTCGACACCGTGCAGCTCTGCCGTCACGTCGTCGACGAGCCCTGCCACGGCCGCACCGGCGGGCGAGACGTGCTTGAAGGAAGCGGCCGCCGGCCGGCCGAGGGACCAGCTCGCCTCCCGCACCAGCTGCCAGCCGTTGAGGGCGTCGAGCAGGCTGATGTACGACGGGCTTCCATGCACCACACGGCCTGGCCGCACCGGCGTTGCATCCGCCACCTGCTGCGGGTTCATTCCGTACCGCGGATCCACGTCATGGCCTCCTCAGCGAGAATCACTGACGGAGGCGCCCAGGCGGTCGACGCTCACGCAGAACCTCGGCCGCTCCCCGGTGGCCGTCCACCCTGGGGCGGGTCGGTCAGTGCACCTGCGTGGTGCGCACGAACTCCCGGATGATCCGCGCCAGTTCCGCCGGCCGGTCCAGGGGGAGCAGCGTGTAGCCGTCGTCCACCTCGACCAGCCGTCCCTGCGGCAGCAGCGCGGCAAGACGACGGCCGTGCTCGGGCGGCATCACCCGGTCCTCGCGCGCCCAGACCACCAGGGCGGGCCGGTCGAAGAGCGGCAGACGTTCGGCCGTGGCCTCGAGCAGGCGGCGGGTGGCCCGGTTCGCGCTGCGGAGGAGGCGTACGGCGTCACGGCGGATGGCCGGCTGCCGCAGGACCGGCCGCATCCAGCGCGCGGTGGCCGCATCGCCGCGCTTGGTCAGCCGGCCGAACGCGATCGGCAGCCGGCGCACCGCCCGCACCCGCATCTGCTGCATGAACAGCCCGAACAGACGAGGCGAGAGCCGACCGGAGAGAACCAGGGTCCGGCCCGTCAGCCCCGGTGGGAAGTTGTCGAACGCATCGCAGGACACCAGCACCGCCCGCCCCACCCGCTCCTCCCCGTCGGCCATCAGGAACTGCACGAGGACCCCGCCCGTGTCGTTGCCGACCAGGGTGACCTCCCTCAGATCCAGCCGCTCCAGGAGCTCCGCAACGAGCTGCGCCACCCCGGGCAGAGACAGATCCGCGTCCGCGCGCATGGGGTGGCGGTGCGCGCCGAGGGGCAGCGTCGGGGCGATGCACCGGTGGTCGGCGGCCAGGTCGGCCGACGGCCCCTCCCACAGCGAGGCGTCCATCATCAGGCCGTGCAGCAGCACGAGTACGGGACCGTCGCCGCCGCTGTCCTGGTACGCGACCGTGCCCGCGGACAGCTCGATCTCGTACGTGTCCGCAGTGCGGGCAGTGGTGTTCATGAGGCCCTCCCGTGCGTCTCCGCCATGTGTCCGCACTCAAGAGGGCCGAGCGGCCCGGAGTGTGACATCTGACCGGCAGGACACCTCATCCCGCCCCGCCCCGGTGGCAGAATCGGCGGCGTGGACCGGGGGATCCTCGAGCGCGAGCCCGAGCTGGCACAGCTGGCCACGGCCGCACGGGAGGCGGCGGACGGGGCCGGCTCGGTGGTGCTCGTCTTCGGGGAGGCCGGAATCGGCAAGTCGAGCCTGGTCAGGGCCATGCCCGAGCACCTTCCCGGGCAGGCCCGCGTGCTCGTCGGACAGTGCGACGACCTCGCCACCAGGCGACCCCTCGGCCCGTTCCGCGACCTCGTCGGCAGCGTCGGCGCCGCACTCGCCCGCGCCGTCACCGAGGGTGGAGACCGCCACCGCGTCTACGAGGCCCTGCACGGCGAGCTGGCCGTGACCCCGCATCCTGCGGTACTCGTCGTCGAGGACGTGCACTGGGCCGACGAGGCATCCCTGGACGCCCTGCGTTTCCTCGTCCGGCGCATGGAGCGGCTGCCCGCCCTCCTCGTCCTCACCTACCGCGACGACGAGCTGAGCCGCGGACACCCCCTGCGCCACCTCCTCGGCCAGGTCTCCCGGGCACCCCGAGTGCACCGCCTGCCCCTGGCCAGGCTGTCACTCGACGCCGTCCGCACGCTCAGCGCGGCCGGCCGGCTCGACCCCGCTCAGGTCTACGAAGTCACGTCCGGGAACCCCTTCTTCGTCGCCGAGGTCCTCGCGGCCGGCGGCACCGGGGGAGTGCCCCCGACCGTCGTCGACGCCGTGCTCGCCCGGCTGCGCGGACTCGAACCGGCCACCGTCGACGCACTGGAGCAGCTCGCCGTCGTCCCCTCGGCGGTCGAACGCCCGCTGGTCGACGCGCTGCTGGGCGGCGGGGTGACCGTCCTCGCGGCGGCCGAGCAGCGCGGGCTGCTGACCGTGGCCCCGGAACGGGTGGCCTTCCGGCACGAGCTGATCCGGCGGGCGGTCGCCGACTCCGTGCCCACCGCCCGGCGCATCGACCTCAACCGCACCGTCCTCGCGGCCCTCGTCGCCCGGCCCGGCTCGGACGCGGCCCGCATCGTCCACCACGCCGCCCAGGCCGGCGACCAGGACGCCATCGCCCGCTACGGGCCCGACGCGGCCCGCGACGCAGCCTCCGCAGGCGCCCACCGCGAGGCCGCCGCCCAGCTGCGGCTCGTCCTGCAGCAACGGCACCGCTACGCCCCGGCAGACCTCGCCGACCTGCTCGAACGCTACGCCGTGGAGAGCTACACCATCGCCGAGTCGGCCGCCGCCGTCACCGCCCAGCGCGAGGCGGTCGCCCTGCGCCGCTCCCTCGGCGACACCCTCGCCCTCGGCGCCGACCTGCGCTGGCTCTCCCGTATCCACTGGTGGGCCGGGGACGCCGACGAGGCGCAGGACGCCGCCCGCGAGGCCGTCTCCGTCCTGGAACACGCGGGCGACGACCGGCTGCTGGCTCTTGCCGTCAGCAACATCGCCCAGCTGCGGATGCTGTCCGACCGCTACCCCGAAGCCGTCGAACACGCCGAACGGGCCATCGTGCTCGCTCAGAAGACGCAGGACGCGGCGATCCTCTCGCACGCCCTCAACAACATGGGCACGGCCCGCTGGCGCGGCGGAGACCCCGGCGGGCGGCACCAGTTGGAGGAGAGCCTCGAGGTCGCCCTGGACGCCGGTGAGGTCGAGCACGCCTGCCGCGCCTACGCCAACCTCATCTGGACCCTCCTCGACCATCTGCAGTACGCGGAGGCCGACCGTTTCCTGCTCCCGGCCATGGACCTGGCCGACCGCGCCGAACATCTCGGCTTCCTCACCTACCTCCATGTCGAGCTGGCCATACGCCGGCTCGCCGCCGCCGACTGGGACGAGGCCGAGCGGCACGCCGAGTTCGGCATCCACGACTTCCTGCCGGCGCGCTGCCCGGCCCTGACCGTCCTCGCCCGCATCCGCACCCGCTGCGGCCGTCCGGGCGCCGACGCACTTCTCGCCGAGGCCCGGGAGATCGCCGTACGGACCCGGGAACTCCAGCGCACCGGCCCCGTCGCCGCCGCGCTCGCGGAGGCTGCCTGGCTGCGGGGCGACCACGCCGCCGTCGTCGAGGCCGTCGCCCCGGTGCACGCCCAGGCCCGCCATCTGGCCGGCGTCCCCTACCGCGCCGAACTCGGCTACTGGCTCACCAAGGCCGGACACGCGATCCCGGCGGACGACTCGGGACATCCGTACGCACTGCAGGCCCGCGGGCAGTGGCGGCGGGCCGCGGCCCTGTGGCACACGGCGGGCTGCCCCTACGAACACGCCGCCGCCCTCGCCGAGAGCCCGGAGCCCGCCGACAAACTCACCGCCCTCGCCCGGCTCGACGCGCTGGGCGCCGAACCGCTGGCCCGGCTGGTCCGCGCCGAACTGCGCGGGCTCGGCGTGCGCCGCATCCCGCGCGGTCCGCTCCCCGCCACCCGCGGCAACCCGGCCGGCCTCACCGAACGCCAGCTGCAGGTCATACGGCTGCTCGCCGAGGGCCTGACCAACTCCGAGATCGCCGCCCGGCTCGTCGTCTCCGTCCGCACCGTCGACAACCACGTCCGCGCGGTCCTCGACAAGCTGGAGGCACCCACCCGGCGCCACGCCGCCGTCCGCGCCGCGGAGCTCGGACTGCTCGCCGAGGGCGAAACGTAGGTACCCCGCGCGCCCGAGCTAGGTGACACCCACGGATACCCGGGCCCGCGCAACCCGAGTAGAACGGACGGATCGACCCGACTCCGAAAAAACGGGGGAAATCCGTATGTCCAGCACACCCGCCCAGGCGGCACGCAGGGAACTGGCCGACTTCACCGGGGAGTTGATCGGACCCGAGGACTCCGGCTACGAACAGGCCCGCACCGTCTACAACGCGATGATCGACCGGCGCCCGGCACTCGTCGCACGCTGCGCCGACGCGGACGCCGTGGCCCGCGTGATCGGCTTCGCCCGAGCGCATGACCTGCCCCTCGCCGTCCGCGGCGGCGGCCACCACGGGGCCGGACTCGGCACCGTCGACGGCGGTGTGGTGGCCGACCTGTCGCCCCTCAAGGACATCCACGTCGACCCCGTGGGCCGCTCCGTCCGCGTCGGCGGCGGCTGTGTCTGGGGCGAGGTGGACCGCGCGACCAACCCGCACGGCCTCGCCACCCCCAGCGGCATCGTCTCCACCACCGGAGTCGGCGGCCTCACCCTCGGCGGCGGGCTCGGCCACCTGACCCGCAAGTGCGGACTGACCATCGACAACCTCCTCGCCGCCGACATCGTCCTGGCCGACGGCCGGCAGGTGCGCGCGAGCGCCGACGAGAACACCGACCTGTTCTGGGCCATCCGCGGAGGCGGCGGCAACTTCGGGGTCGTCACCTCCTTCCTGTTCCGGCTGCACGAGGTCGGCACCGTCGTGGGCGGCCCGACCTTCTGGCCCGTCGAGATCAGCCCCGAAGTCCTCAGCGCCTACCGGGACTTCCTCCCGAACGCACCGCGCGAACTCAACGCCTTCTTCCTGTTCGGCACCGTCCCACCCGCCCCGCCGTTCCCCGAGGACATCCACCTGCGCAAGACGGCCGGAGTCGTCTGGTGCTACGCGGGCGAGGACCCCGAGGCCGCCGCCCGCGAGATGGCCCCGCTGCTCGACGCCCTGCCGACACCGATGCTGCACGCCGTCGGACCGATGCCACACCCCGCCCTGCAGTCCATGTTCGACGGGCTCTACCCGCCCGGCCACCAGTGGTACTGGCGCGCCGACTTCGTCAACGAGATCCCCGACGAGGCCGTCGAACTCCACGCCAAGTTCGGCGCCGAGGTGCCGACCGTCCAGTCGACCATGCACCTGTACCCGATCGACGGCGCAGCCCACGACGTCGGTCCCGACGACACACCCTGGGCCTACCGAGGCGCCCAGTGGTCCACCGTCTACGCCGGAGTCGACCCCGACCCCGCGGGCGCGGAACTCGTCAAGCGCTGGACCGTCGACTACTTCGACGCCCTGCACCCGTACTCGGCGGGCGGCGCCTACGTGAACATGATGATGGACGAGGGCCAGGACCGCGTCCGGGCCAGCTACCGCGGCAACTACGACCGTCTGGCCCGCGTCAAGGCCGACCGCGACCCGGACAACGTGTTCCGCCTCAACCAGAACATCCGGCCCAGCTGAACCAGGCGCCGATGAACGGTCGGTGCCCCGGGCGGGGGACGGGACACCGCCGGGCCTTGGTTCACCAGGTGTCGACGAACGGGCGGTGTCCCGCCTCCGGCACGGGGCACCGTTCCAGCGCCGCAAGAATCCAGGCCCGCGACCCGGCCGGGTCGATCACCGCGTCGATCTCCAGCGCGGCCGCCGCGTTGACCGCCTTCCCGCGTTCGTACAACTCGGCGACCCGCTCCGCGAAGACACGCGCACGCTCGGCCGGGTCCGTGATCGCCGCCAGCTCCCTGCGGTAGCCGAGCCGCACCGCACCCTCAAGACCCATCCCGCCGAACTCGCCGCTCGGCCAGGCCGCCGTGGCCAGCGGAGCCCGCGTCGAGCCGCCCATCATGGCCATCGCCCCCAGCCCGTACGCCTTGCGCAGCACCAGACTCACCAGCGGCACCCGCAGATTGGCGCCCGTCACGAACAGCCGCGCGAAGTGCCGTACGGTGGCGGTCCGTTCGGCGTCCGGGCCGACCATGAACCCCGGGGTGTCGCACAGCGAGACCACCGGCAGCCCGAACGCGTCGCACAACTGCAGGAACCGCGCCGCCTTGTCGGCCGCATCCCGGTCGATCGCCCCGCCCAGATGCGCCGGGTTGCTGGCCAGCAGCCCCATCGGCCGTCCCTCGATCCGTACGAGACAGGTCAGCACGCCCACGCCGAACTCCGGCCGCAGCTCCAGCACCGAGTCCGTGTCCGCGAGCCCGGTGACCGCCGCCCGCACGTCGTAGGCCCGCCGCCGGTTCTCCGGCACCACCTGCCGCAGCAGCCGCCGATCCGGCGCCTCCCAACTGCCTTGCGCCCCTTGGAAGTACGACAGATACCGGCGCGCGACCCGCACGGCCTCCGCCTCGTCGGCGACCGCGAGGTCCACCACCCCGTTGGGCACCTGCACCGACAGCGGCCCCACCTCCTCCGGCCGGAACACCCCGAGGCCACCGCCCTCGATCATCGCGGGCCCTCCCATCCCGATCGTGGCGTCGGGCGTGGCGATCACGACGTCGCAGCAGCCCAGCAGCGCCGCGTTACCGGCGAAACACCGCCCCGAGGCGATGCCGACCAGCGGGACCAGCCCGCTGAGCCGCCCCATCCGCCGGAAGGTGGTCACGTCGAGGCCCGCCACGGCCGTGGTGTCGGTGTCCCCGGGCCGCCCGCCGCCGCCCTCCGCGAACAGCACCACAGGCAGCCGCCGCTCCTCGGCGATCTCCAGCATCCGGTCGGTCTTGCGGTGGTTCTGCAGTCCCTGGGTACCGGCGAGAACCGTGTAGTCGTACGACATCGCCACGCACGGCCGGCCGTTGATCTGCCCGGTGCCGGTGACCATGCCGTCGGCCGGCGTCGACCGGATCAGGTCGTCCAGCGAGCGGCGGCTGCGCTGGGCGGCGATCGCGAGGGCGCCGAACTCGGTGAAGGTGCCCGTGTCGCACAGGTCCTCGATGTTCTCGCGGGCGGTGCGCCTGCCGAGGGCGTGCCGCCGCGCGACGGCCTCCGGCCGGTTCTCGTCGAGACCGAAGGAGTGCCGCCGTACGACTTCGGCGAGGTCCGCGCGCACGGCATCCGGATCGACCGGCTCCGCCGCGGGCCCCTCGCCCTGTGCACCGCCGAGGTCGTCCAGGGTGGCCAGCGGGGAGCCCTCACCGACCGTTTCGCCCACGCGTGCGTGCAGCAGCCGTACCACTGCGGAACCGGGAGCCCGCACCACGTGCTCCATCTTCATCGCCTCCAGCACCAGCAACTGCTGGCCGGGCCGCACCGGTTCACCGGGGGAGACGTCGACGGAGACGACAGTGCCGCTCAGCGGTGCGACGACCGTGCCGTCACCGGCCGCCTCCTGCGGAACGACGTGGGCCTGCGCCAGTTCCGCCACCACACCCGTGTGCTCCCAGAAACGCGGCCGCGCCAGCACCTCCCGCAGCAGCGGAATCCCCGTTCGCACCCCCTCCACCGCGAACTCCCCCAACGCCCGCCGCGCCCGCGCACAAGCCGCCTCCGCATCGCCCGCCGGGACGTGCGCGACCACCTTGGCGAGCAACGGGTCGTACCGGACACCGACCTCGGCCCCCGCCCGGATCGCCGTGTCGACCCGCACACCGGGCCCCGACGGCAGGTCGAACCGAGTGATCCGTCCCGCCCCCTCGGCAGTGACCCGCGCCTGCACGGCGAACCCGCGCGGTGCAGCCGGTGGCCCCGGCAACCCCACGTCAGCGAGCGTGGCCCCGGCCGCCAGGCGCAGTTGGACGGCGACCAGGTCGACCCCGGTCACCTCCTCGGTGACCGTGTGCTCCACCTGAAGCCGCGGATTGGCCTCGATGAACCAGAACTCCTCGCCCCGGAGCATGAATTCGAAGGTGACCAGGCTGGAACAGCGGGCGGCACGGGCCATCCGCAGTGCGGCGCCCAGGATCCGCTCCCGGGTGCCATCGGAGAGTTCGGGGGCGGGCGCGATCTCGATCACCTTCTGGTGGCGGCGCTGCGCGCTGCAGTCCCGGTCCCACAGATGCGTGACGGCTCCGGTTGTGTCCCCGACGACCTGGAGCTCGATGTGCCGGGCGCCCTCCAGCAGCCGTTCCGCATACAACCCGCCCCGACCGAAGCCCTGTTGAGCCTCCGAGGCGCATCGCTCCCACGCCTCGGCCAGCTCCTCGGCCCGCCGCACGACCCGCATCCCGCGTCCGCCGCCCCCGCCCACCGCTTTGATCATCACGGGTCCGGCGACCAGCAGTTCCCGCGCGCCGTCCGGGCCGTCGGCCCCGGCGAGCACGGGAACCCCCGCCTCGACGGCGAACTCACGCGCCCGCGCCTTGTCCCCGAAGACCGCGAGCACCTCGGGCGTGGGCCCGACGAAGGTGATCCCGGCCGCGGCGCAGCGACGCGCGAAGTCCGAGTCCTCGCTCAGAAAGCCGTACCCGGGGTGCAGGAAGTCGCAGCCGGTGCCGCGCGCGGCGGCGAGCAGTCCGCCGCCGTCGAGATAGTCGTCCAACGGCACGGCCTCGTCGGCCAGTCGGGCGTGCGCGTCGTCGCCCTCGGCGTACACCGCCACCGAGCGCAGCCCGGCCTCCGAGGCGGCCCGCAGGACGCGCACGGCGATCTCCCCGCGGTTGGCGACGAGCACGGCGGCACTACCCATGGGAGCCCTCCAGGACACGGACCTCAGCGGACCTCATCGACCGGCCCCGCCATGCTCATTGACATTGACGTCAACGTCAATACGCTCACCGTGTGGCACGCACACACAAGGCCTGGGCGGTCCGCACCGCCCGCGACCGCACCGAGGCCCCGGCCCGCGCCCGGCTCCTGGACGCAGCCGAGGCCGTCTTCGCGCAGCTCGGCCTCGGCCCCGCCACCGTCGCCGACATCACCACGGAGGCGGAGGTCTCCCGGGCGGGCTTCTACGTGTACTTCGCCTCCAAGGAGGAGATCTTCCGCGTCCTGGCGGTACGCGTACGGGACGCGTTCCTCGCCGCGCAGGAGGTGCCGGGCGTCGACACGGACGACCCGCACGCCGTCGCCGAGGCGTCCATCGGGGCCTTCATCGCCGCCTACGCCCGACACCGGCCGCTGCTGGGCCTGTTGGAGCAGCAGGCCCGCACCGACCCCGCCATGGCCCAGCTGTGGGACGAGATCCGCGAACGGCCCGTCCACCGCCACGCCCGCTACATCCGCCGCCTCACCGACCGCGGCCTGGCCGCCCCGGCCGCCGAACCCCTTGCACTGGCCCGCGCGGTGGGCGGCATGTGCGTCGAGTTCGCCCGCCGCGTCGCCGCGCGCCCCGACACGTACGAGGACGCAGTACGCGACGTCACCAGCATGTATCTGCACCTGCTCGGAGCCGCACGAACACGTCAGGAGTAGCCACACCATGACGGCAACGCCACGCACCGACGCATACCTCGCCGATCTGCGGGCCCGCTGGGCGAAGTCGAGGCGGGGCAGGCAGCCCGACACCACGACCCACCGTGCCGGCGAGCGGACGGTGCCGGGGTATGTACGGCACTGGGCGCGCGAGAAGCCCGACCGGCCCGCGTTCGTCGCCCACGGACAGGCGCTCACCTACCGCGAACTCGACGACGCCACCGACCGCTTGGCCGGGTGGCTGGAGAGCCGGGGTGTGCGCCCCGGTGACCGGGTGGCCGTCCAGCTGCCCAACAGCGTGTTCTTCGCGGTTGCGTTTCTCGCGATCCTTCGGCTCGGAGCGGTCCACGTTCCGGTCAACCCCATGTTCAAGGCCGTGGAGACACGGCACGAGATCGACGACTCCGGCGCCGAACTGGTGCTGTCCTTCGAGTCGTTGCGGGACGTGCTCGCCGAGGCGCTCGACGGCACGGCCGCACGCGCGGTCCTGCTCGAGGACGAGTGGCCCGCCATCATGGAGCACCCGCCCCTGGCCGCGACGGCCGAGGACCTCGACGCGCCGGCCGCCCTCAACTACACGGGCGGTACGACCGGACTGCCCAAGGGCGTCGAGCACACCCAGCGCCACATGGTCTACACGGCCACCGCCATCCAGAACGGTATGCCCGGCGCCGAGGACGGCATCGTCTCCCTGTGCTACCTGCCCGTCTTCTGGATCGCGGGCGAGAACCTCGGCATCCTCGCCCCGCTGGTCTCCGGCGGCACCAGCGTGCTGCTCACCCGCTGGGACCCGGCCGCCGTGCTCGACGCGGTCCAGACGCACCGGGTGACCACCATGGCCGGAACCGTCGAGAACTACCTCGAACTCCTCGACCACCCGGACTTCCCGCACCGCGACCTCAGCAGCCTCAGCGCCCCGCTCGCCATCTCCTTCATCCGCAAACTCACCCCCGAAGTGCGCGCACGCTGGCGGCAGGCAACCTGCGGCATCCTGCGCGAGGCCTCGTACGGCATGACCGAGACCCACACCAGCGACACCAACACCCTCGGCTTCCAGGACGGCGACCACGACCTGCTCGGCGACCCCGTGTTCTGCGGACTGCCCGTGCCCGGCACCGAGTTCATGGTCGTCGACTTCACCAGCGGTGAGCCGCTGCCACTGGGCGAACCCGGCGAGATCGTCGTCCGCGGCCCCTCGGTCCTCACCCGCTACTGGCGCGCACCCGAGGCCACCGCCCGCGCGCTGCGCGACGGCTGGCTGCACACCGGGGACATCGGCAGCCTCGACGAGGACGGATGTCTGCGCTACCTCGGCCGGAACAAGGACATGATCAAGGTGAAGGGGATGAGCGTGTTCCCGACCGAGGTCGAGACCCTGCTCGGACGGCATCCCGAAGTGCTCGCGGCAGCCGTCGTCGCCGTCGAGGACGAGCACAGCGGACAACTGCCGTATGCCTTCGTACGGACCGCACCCGGTTCGGCGCTGACCGCCGACGAGCTGCGTACCTGGGCGAAGAAGGCGATGGCGACGTACAAGGTGCCGCTGGTCGAGATCGTGCCCGAACTGCCCCTCACCCCGACCGGAAAGATCAGGAAGACGGAGCTGAGCGCACGAGCCAGTCGTACGCGCCCCGCGCCGTGAACTCCCCCTGACCGCCGCGCAGCAGCAGGTCCGCGGTGGCGAACTCCGGGGCGTCGGCCTGGGCGGCGACGTACGGGATCGCGATGCAGCGCATACCGGCGGCGTGCGCTGCGGCGGCGCCGGGGGCGGCGTCCTCCAGGACCACACAGTCGGCCGGGGCCGCCCCGAGACGGCGGGCCGCCTCCAGGAAGACGTCCGGGGCCGGCTTGCCGCGGGGCACCTCGTCGGCCGACACGACGGTGCGCAGATACGCGTCCAGGCCGGTGCCGGCCAGGATCGCCTCGATCGCCTCCGGTGAGGACCCCGAGGCCACGGCCATCGGTACGCCCTCGGTCGCGAGGAGCTCCACGAACTTCCGCATCTCCGGGTACGCGCGGGTGGCGGCGCGGGCCAGCGCCAGATAGCGGCGGTTGGTGTCGGCGAGGAGCTCGTCCACGGGGGCCGCGAGCACGTACTCCTGCTTCCACAAGGCGGCCGTCTCCTGGGTGCTGACACCGACGTACCGCTCGTGCTCGGTCCAGGTGAAGTCCGGGACGCCGTGCTCGGCGAGGGTCTGGCGGCCCGCCTCGTAGTAGTTCGGCTCGCTGTCCACGAGCGTTCCGTCGAGATCGAAGATGACCGAAGTGGCGCCGAGCCTGCTCATGGCTCCAGCATGGCAGCGCACCATGGCAAGTTCATTTGCGGGCCGCACGGCCGATCGACTCGACCAGCGGCAGCAGCCGCTGCGGCACGCGCTCGCGCAGGGCCACCTCGGTGCGGGTGCGGACGACGCCGGGCAGGCTGATCAGCTTCTGGATCACGTCCTCCAGATGCGCGTTGTCGCGCGCCACGACCCGGGTGAGCAGATCGCCGCCGCCCGTGATCGAGAAGGCCTCGACGATCTCCGGCACGGAGGCCAGCGCCTCACCCACGTCGTCCAGATGTCCCTGGGTGACCTCGATGTGCACGAACGCGAGCACCGGGTGGCCGAGCGCGGCGGGGGAGAGCGTCGGGCCCGTGCCGGTGATCACGCCGTCGCGTTCCAGCCGGTCGAGGCGGGCCTGCAGGGTGCCGCGGGCGACGCCCAGGATCCGGGCGTACTCGCGCACGCTCGTGCGCGGCTGCTCCATCAGCAGCCGCAGGATGCGGGTGTCGAGCTCGTCGACGGCCATGGTGCCCGGCCTCCTCGTACGTGGTCCGTTGGCTCGCTCATGGCTGCCTACGGACAGATATCTCTGTGCCAATGGCCCAGTATATTGGAGGCGACTTGAGCCAGGCGACGCCTTGATGCTGCAATGTTCGCGTCGATGGCGCTGCGGACCCCGCGGCGCCTTTTTCATGCCGGTGATGTCGAGGGGTGGGAAGCAGTGCTGAAGAGGGTGTTCGTGGCGCCGGATCCGGGGCGGATACGGCTGCGCTTCGCCGCGCGGGCGGTCCTCGGCATCGGGCTCGCGGTCGTCGTCTGCTCTCTGGCCGGACTCTCCCTCGTCGGCGCCGTCACCGGCGGGCTGGCCGCCCTGCTCGCCCTGTTCACCGTCACGGACGCCACGGTCCGCGGGCAGGCCGTCACCACCGCGCTGCTGCCCGCCGTCGGGTTGCCGGTGCTCGCCGCCGCGGCCGAGCTGCACGACCACCCCGTGGCCCGCGACCTCACCTTCCTGGCCGTCATCGGCGCGGGCGTGTACGCGCGCCGCTTCGGGCCGCGCGGGCACAGCCTCGGTGTGTTCGCGTTCATGACCTTCTTCGTGGCGCAGTTCCTGCACGCGACCACGGACCGGCTGCCCGAGCTGTACGCCGCCGTCCTCCTGTCCGTGCTCAGCGCCTCAGCGGTCCGCTTCGTCCTGTGGTGCTACGAGGACCGGCTGCCCCCGGCGCCCGTGCCCGCCCCACCGGCCGGCACCGGCCTGGCCCGCGTCACCACACGCCAGGCCGTGCAGGCCACCGCGGGCGCGGGCTTCGCGCTCGTCGTGGGCCAGCTGGTGTCCGGGCAGCGCTGGTACTGGGCCGTCGGCGCCACCTGGTGGATCTTCGTCAACACCGCCTCGCGCGGCGAGACCCTGGTCCGCGGCTTCCGCCGGGTCCTCGGCACGGTGATCGGCATCGGCCTCGGCCTGCTGATCGCCGTCCCCGTGCACGGAGCGCCCGTCCCCACGGCCGTACTCCTCGCCGTCTGCGTCTTCGGCATCTTCTACACGGCCGCGGTGTCGTACACCTGGATGATGCTGTGGGTCACCCTTCTCGCCGAACTCCTCTACGGCCTCCTGGGCGTGCTGCACCCGGGCCTGCTCGCCCTGCGCCTCGCGGAGACCGGCGTCGGCGCGCTCGGCGCCGTACTCGCGGTGCTCTTCGTTCTGCCCGTCACCACGCACACCATCACCGACGCCTGGATCCAGCGCGCCCTGCGCTGCGTCCATGCGTGCACGGCTGAGGCCGCCGCGCGCCTCGCGGGCTCCACGGCCGCCGACCCGGCGCGACGGATCGCAGAACTGGAGCAACTCCTCGGCCGCGTACGGCTGTCCGTCGCACCCCTCGTGCACCCGCTCAACCCGATGCTGGGCCGCAAGCGGCGCGCCCGCCGGGTGCTGGCCCTGCTCGACGACTGCGCCCGCGAGACCCGCGGCCTGGTCGCCGTCGCCGCCGACCCGGAGGCCTCCCACGACGCCCGGCTGGCAGCCGCCTGCTGGCGCGTGGAGGCGGCGGTCGAGGCGCTCACCGGCGGCGACCGCGCCCATGTCACGGCCGCCGCCGTCGAGGCACCGGCCACGGAACCCGCCCTGGCCCACCTGCACGGCCTGGAACGGGCCCTCGCGGAGCTGGCCACACCCCTGCGGACGCCGTCGGGGTCTCCGCTCGTGGGGGCGTGAGCCCCCAAGGCACTTTTATCGGCCATGTAGAGGGTGGATCAGGCCACCCCTTGGGTAACTCCGCCGCTATCGGACGCCCGATCCCCGCGTGCCGTGCGGGAGCGGCGCGCGGGTGATCCTCCTGGGGGTGCACCATGCGGAACTTCCCGCTGAGCAACGGACATCGCACATGTGTGGGTGAGGACGTGGGCCGCTGCCCGCCACCGTACGAACTCCTGCGCGCCGCCGCCGAGTTCCTCACCCTGCACCACACCGAGGAACGGCTCGGTGACCCCGCCCGCCGTATCGCCGCCGCTCACTCCGAGATCGCGGCCACCGGCAGCTACCGCCACACCACGCAGGAGCTCGTCTTCGGGGCCCGGGTGGCCTGGCGCAACGCCAACCGGTGCATAGGGCGTCTGTACTGGCGCTCCCTGCGGGTGCGTGACCTGCGTGATGTGCGCGGTGCGGACGACGTGGCCGAGGCGTCCGCCGGGCATCTGCGGGAGGCCACCCGCGACGGCCGGATCCGCGCCCTCATCTCGGTCTTCGCGCCCGACGAACCCGGCCGCCCCGGACCTCGCATCTGGAACGAACAGCTCGTCCGCTACGCCGGCTACACGCGCCCCGACGGCACGGTCACCGGAGACCCGCGCAACGCCGGCATCACCGCTCTCGCCCTCCGCCTCGGCTGGCCCGGCGGCCCCGGCACCCCCTTCGACGTCCTGCCGCTGATCGTCCAGGGCGCCGGCGACGACCGGCCCGACTGGTTCGACATTCCGGACGGCGCCGTCCTCGAAGTCGCCCTCACCCACCCCGAATACCAGTGGTGGCAGGAGCTCGGTCTGCGCTGGCACGCGGTGCCCGCGCTCGCCAACATGTGCCTGGAGATCGGCGGGATCTGCTATCCGGCGGCGCCCTTCAACGGCTGGTACATGGGCACCGAGATCGGCGCCCGCAACCTCGCCGACGCCGACCGCTACGACCTCCTGCCGCACATCGCGGGCCGTCTCGGCCTGGACACCCGCTCCGACCGCACACTCTGGAAGGACCGCGCGCTCGTCGAGCTGAACCGCTCGGTGCTGCACTCCTTCGACCGTGCGGGCGTCACCGTCACCGACCACCACACCGAGTCCCGGCGCTTCCTCGACCACCTCGGCCGCGAGGAGCGCAAGGGCCGCCGGGTGGGCGCCGACTGGTCGTGGATCGTGCCGCCGATCTCGGGCAGCACCACCCCCGTCTTCCACCGCACCTACGACACCGTCGAGCACCGCCCCGCCTACGTTCACCACCCCGAAGCTCTCGCCCGGGCCCGCGGAGAAACAGGCGCCTGGGTTGCGGCCCGGTGAAATACCCCGCGTATGGTCTAGACCGCTGGTGATCGACTGCTAACGTCGCCCCGACGGCACAGGACCGAGAGGGGACAGCGGTGACAGACGGCGGCGGGCGGCGACGGCGGGCCTTCATCGGGTCGTTCACGGCAGCGGGAGGCCCCGGGATCGTGACCGCGGCCGTCGCCCCAAACAGCGGGGCGCTGACCGCGCTGAGCAGCGTGGACGGCGTGCCCGACCCCTCCTACCTGGCACCGGCACCCGACGGGCGGACCCTCTACGCGGTCAGCGAGACCGCCGAGGGCGCGGTGGCCGCGTACCGGGTGACGGGCGACCGGCCGGAGAAGGCCGGCGCGCCGGTCCCGGTCGGCGGGAACAGCCCCACGCACCTCAGCGTGTTCGGCGGCCACGTCCTGACCGCCAACTACGGCTCCGGCAGCGTCACCGCCGTGCCCGTCCGCTCCGACGGCACCCTCGCAGGCGCCGCGTCCGACGTCCTCCAGCACAAGGGCTCGGGCCCGCACACCCTGCGCCAGCAGGGGCCGCACGCCCACCAGGTGCAGCCCGACCCGAGCGGGCGGTGGGTCGTCAGCGTCGACCTCGGCACGGACTCGGTCCGGGTGTGCACGCTGACCGGCGGTCGCCTCGAACTGCACCGGGAGATCGCCCTGCGGCCGGGCTGCGGACCGCGCCATCTGGCCTTCCACCCGGACGGCACGCGTGCGTACGTCCTCAACGAACTGACCCCGACCGTCACCGTCTGCCACTGGGACCCAGGCGAGGGCTCCCTGGTGCCGCTGACCGAGCGGCATGTCCTGCCCGACGCCCCGGCCGGCGACGCCTACCCCTCGGGCATCGTCACCTCCCCCGACGGCCGCTTCGTGTGGACCGCCACCCGCGGCGAGGACGTCCTGTCCACCTTCGCCGTCGAGGGAGACGAACTGCGGCTGATCGGCACGGTGCCCTGCGGCGGCCACTGGCCCCGCGCGATCGCCGAGTCGGGAGGATTCCTCTACGTCGCCAACGAGCGCTCGGGCGACGTGACCTGGTTCGCACTCGACCCGACCACGGGCCTGCCGCGCCATGAGGGTTCTCTGGCGGTCCCTGCGGCGTCCTGCGTGGTCTTCGGCTGAGCGCAAGGTCGGCGGTCGGGGAGCGCCCCAAAGGGGCGCGGGGCTGTATCGATCTGCGGCTCCGCCGCGCGGGCGCGACCAGCCACGGCGCTGCCGCAGACGATCGACGGCATATCGCGACCCCGCGGCGGAGCCGCAGATCGGCCCACCCGCCGGAGAGCCCCGGCCGCGAGGAGTACGGCGAAGGGCCCGCTCCAGTGCGTGGAGCGGGCCCTTCGCCGTACGTGAACGTTGAGCAGCGGTGCTGCCGCGTGCCTCAGCGCACCGGCGTGCCCTGCGGCTGCGGCGGGGCGATGCCCAGGGCCGTCGTGTACTTGGCCAGCGCGAGCTTGCCGATCGCCGGGTAGGGGCCGAGGGCCTCGGCGGCAGAGCAGCCCGCCTCCTTGGCCGCCTCATCGATCAGGCCCGGGTCGATCTCCGGCCCTATCAGGTACGGCGCGAGCGCCAGCTGCTGCGAGCCCGAGCCGCGCAGCTGCTCGGCGACAGCAGCGATCGAGCCGTCCTGGTCCAGAGCCGCCGCCATCACCGGCACGGCGAGCCGCGCGGCGAGCAGCATGCCGGTGATCCCGGCCGCCTGAACGGCCTCGTCACCGCCCACCGAGGCCAGGATGATGCCGTCCGCCGCGGTCGCCACGGTGAACAGGCGGGCACGGTCGGCGCGGGCCAGCCCGGCCTCCGACAGGCGCACGTGCAGCGCCTCGGCGAGCAGCGGGTGCGGGCCCAGCACGTCCGTCAGATCGGCAGCGACGCGGCTGTCCATCACGGCCTGCCGGATACGGCGCAGCAGCGCGCCGTCGGGGCCGGCCAGCAGCGGCACGACGACCGCGACGGGGCCGTCCGGCTCCTTGACGTCCAGGCCGGCAGCGCGCGCGTGCTCGAAGCGGGCCGCGCGCTCCTCGGCGGCGTGCGCGAGCACAGCCTGCAGCGAGGGGAACTCCGCCTCGTCCCCGTCCAGGTACCCGATCCGCGCATCGAGGCCGGGCAGCTCGGAGCGGGCGATGCTCACGACCTCCTCGGCGAGGCTGCGCGTGGGGGCGCCGGGAGTGCCCGGCACCGCGAGGACGAGCGCGGGCGCGCCCTCAGGAGCCGCCAGCGGCTCGGGTCGGCGGTGCCGCCCGGGCTGGCGAGGTCGCGGCATTCGTACTGGCAGGCCGGACGCGGGCCCAGTGGGGGAGCTCATGGCGACGCATGTTACTGGCTTCCTGGGCTCCCCTGTTCGGGGAGGGTGCAGGTGAGCGGTTTCTGTCCCATTTTGTCTGATGAGTTACATACGGATCAGAAGCTTGCGACGTAAGAGGATCAGCCCCCTGTGCCGGTCATGACGCTCAGCATCGCTTCATCACTCGGGAGAGTGAGCGTTCCCGCGGCGAGATCGTCGGCGATACGCACCGAGCCCGCCAGCGGATCGCCGGCGGCCGGCACCAGCGGCGCGTGCGGCAGCCGCTGCGACAGCTCTTCCGCCAGCGGGACGAGCAGCGGGTCCCCCATCTTGAACAGGCCGCCCGTGAGGGCCACTTGGGACCCTCCCGCGGTCGGGCAGACCGCGGCCGCGGACTCCGCCATGTGCCGGGCCGCCGCGCGCAGAATGTCCGCGGCAACGGGGTCACCGTCGGCGCAGGCGGCCACCTGGGGTGCGAAGGAGGCGAGCACGGCGGGCCGGTCCTGGCGGGGGTAGAGCCTGCCCGGCAGCCCCGGCATCGGACCGAACATCTCCTCGGCGCGAGCCAGCAGTCCGGCCGAACCGCCGGGTCTTCCGTCGTACGCGCGCAGGGCCCTCTCCAGCCCGGCCCGCCCGATCCAGGCGCCGCTGCCACAGTCGCCCAGCAGATGCCCCCAGCCGTCCGCGCGGCGCCAGCGCGTCAGGTCGGTACCGATGGCGATCAGGCCTGTCCCGGCCGCGACCACGGCACCGGGGCGTGGCCCGAGGGCACCGACATAAGCGGCGACGGCGTCAGCGACGAGGGCGACGGAGCGGATGCCGAACTCCCGCCCCAGGGCACCGGGGAGTTCGGCCCGCAGGGCATCGCCGAGGGAGGCGAGCCCGGCGGCACCCACCACCGCCGCGGTCAGCGCGGAGACACCGGCCTCGGCCGTCAACTCCCGCATCATCGGCACGAGTTGAGCCATGAGATGCCCCGGATCGATCCCCCGGGCTCCGGTGCGCACCGGCTCCCGGGACTCCCGCTGGGCCGGCGGACCGCCGTCCGTGCGCTTGACGACGACCCGCAGACCCGAGCCCCCCGAGTCGACCGCGAGGATCCCGGTCGTGCCCGCCCGCGCCCCGTGCCCCGCCGTGTCCGTCCCAGACCCGTCCCCCGCACCGCTCACGGCAGGCGCCAGTCCACCGGCTGTCCGCCCTGTCTGATCAGCAGGTCGTTGGCCCGGCTGAAGGGACGCGAGCCGAAGAAGCCGCGGTCGGCCGACATCGGGGACGGGTGGGCGGACTCCACCGACGGCAGAGTGCCGAGCAGCGGGCGCAGATTGCGGGCGTCCCGGCCCCAGAGAATGGACACCAGTGGCTTGCCGCGTCCGGCCAGGGCGCGGATGGCCTGCTCGGTGACCTCCTCCCAGCCCTTGCCGCGGTGCGCACCCGGCTTGCGCGGGGCGGTGGTGAGCGCCCTGTTGAGCAACAGCACGCCCTGCTGTGTCCACGGCGTCAGATCCCCGTTGGACGGCTGGGGCAGGCCCAGGTCGGTGTTCAACTCCCGGTAGATGTTGATGAGACTGCCCGGCAGCGGACGCACCTCGGGCGCCACCGAGAAGGACAGCCCCACGGCGTGCCCCGGCGTGGGATAGGGATCCTGCCCGACGATCAGGACGCGTACGTCGTCGAAGGGTTGCTGGAAGGCCCGCAGAACATTCGGTCCGGCCGGAAGATAGGTGCGTCCCGCGGTGATCTCCGCGCGCAGGAAGTCCCCCATCCCGGCGATCCGTCCGGCCACCGGTTCCAGGGCCTTCGCCCAGCCCGCTTCGACGATTTCATGCAACGGTCGTGGTGCCACGCGCGTCACCCTACTGCCGTACGGGCAGCGGAGATCAACCGGTGGCCAAGGCCGTGCGATCCCCCCGCAGCGCTCATCCGATCACCGCGGCCCGCACGCACAGCACATCCGGCAGATGCGAGGCCAACTGCCGCCAGTTGTCGCCGTCGTCGGCCGATGCATACACCTCGCCGTTGCGGTTGCCGAAGTACACCCCCGCAGGGTCCGCGCCGTCGGTGCACAGCGCGTCGCGCAGCACCGTGCCGTAGTGGTCCTCCTGCGGCAGGCCCGCCGACAGCGGCTCCCAGCTCTTGCCCGCGTCGGCCGTGCGGAAGACCCGGCAGCGGTGGCCGGCGGGCACCCGGTCCGCGTCCGCGTTGATCGGGAACACGTACGCCGTGTCGCCGCGGTGCGGGTGGGTGGCCGCGGCGAAGCCGAAGGTGGACGGCAGCCCTTCGCCGATGTCGTTCCAGTGGGCGCCCGCGTCGTCGCTGCGGTACACGCCCCAGTGGTTCTGCAGATACAGGCGGTCCGGGTTGGCCGCGTCCCGCGCGACCTTGTGCACGCACTGCCCGAACTCCGGGTTCGGATCGGGCAGGAACACTGCCGAGACACCGGAGTTGGACGGGGCCCAACTCGCACCGCCGTCAGTGGTCTTGAACACCCCGGCCGTGGACACTGCGACCGTCACGGCCTGCGGGTCGCGCTTGTCGGTGAGCACGGTGTGCAGGCCCTCACCGCCGCCTCCCGGCACCCACTTCGAGCGGGTGGGATGCTCCCACAGGGGGCGCACCAGCTCGAAGGTCTCCCCGCGGTCCTCGGAGCGGTACAGCGCGGCCGGCTCCGTGCCCGCGTACACCACGTCCTGTTCCGCGGCCGCCGGGTGCAGCTGCCACACCCGCTCCAGCGAGGCCCCCGTGTCCTTCGGGAACTTGACGGCCGGCCGGGCCGGTTCCGTCCAGGTGCGGCCCAGGTCGTCGGAGTGGAACACGGACGGGCCCCAGTGGGCGCTGTCGCCGCCGGCCAGCAGCCGCGGACGGTCGCCCCGGGTGTCGACCGCGACCGAGTACACGGCCTGCGCGTTGAAGTAAGGAGTCTCGTCGAACTCCCATGTGCCACCGCGCCGACGCCCGATGAACAGGCCTTTGCGCGTGCCCACGGCGAGCAGTACCTCGGTCATGCCGAATCACCTCCGCTGTGCCTGTGACGGCTCTGTCCCAGACACCGGCCAGTCTGCACCCCGCCACTGACAGTCACCTCTGGAATCGTCATCGCCGCAGGTCAGAGAGGTGTCGTCGGCTCGAGGGGCGATAACCGGCCCCGTTTTGCGAAGACGCCTGCGCGGTCGGGGTGACGCATGCGACCGTCGAGTCGGTGGAGTCGACCTGAGCATCCGGCGGCCTTCGCCCGTATGGGAGGGAGGTTCCGGATGATCGTGCGCTCATGAGGAGGATGCCTTCGATGGCGTTCCGTGGTCCGAAGGTGTGGCTGTGGCGCTGGCGGCGCAACCCGCTCAGGCGTCGCGCCGACGCGGTGGAGGCGTGGGTCGTGCTCGGTGCCTGGCTGGTCACCGTCCTGGCCGGCGTGCTCGCCGGTCTGACGGCCACCAGGTCCGTCGAGGACGGCCTGGCCCGCGAGCGCGTCGAGTGGCGGCAGGTCGCGGCGCGGCTGACGGAGAAGGCGCCCGGAACGACCTCCGACCACCCCTCCACCTCCAGCGGTGACAAGGTGTGGGGAAACGTGCGCTGGACCGCCCCGGACGGCACCACGCACACCGGGCAGGTCCGGGTCGGCCCGGGCAGCAGCGCCGGCACGGCGGTCACCATCTGGACCGACCCGCAGGGCCACCTGGTCTCCAGGCCCGCCACCGCCGCCCAGGCCCAGCTGCGGTCCTCGCTGATCGGCGCCCTGGTGGGCATGAGCGCCGCAGCGGTCCCCTTCATCGGCGGCCGCGTCCTGTGCGGCCGCCTCGAACGCCGCCGTATGTCCCAGTGGGACACGGAGTGGGCCCGCTTCGGGCCCCTGTGGGGGCGCAAGACGAGCTGACGAGGACGCCTGCCGACGGGCCCGCGGCAAGGCGCCGCGCTGCGGGCTCAGGGCCCCTGTGCCATCGTCGTAGGTGACGCCCTCGAGGCGGCGCATGCAGGCGTTGCCTCAGGGCAGAAGTGGTGGCGGTTACTCCAGTTGATGCTGGGCCCCTGGACGCCTCGCGTCGGACAACTACCCTCGCGGACACAACCATTTCTGGCGGAAGGCGGTGCCTCATGGCGGAGCACACTTCCAGAAGGGAACTGGTCGGCGAACTGTCGGCGGAGTTCCTGGGCACGATGATCCTGATCCTCTTCGGCTGCGGTGTGGTCGCCCAGGTCGTGGCCGCCGGGATCGGCGACCACGACAGCATCGCCTGGGCCTGGGGCCTCGGCGTCACGATGGGCGTGTACGTCGCTGCCCGGCTCAGCGGCGCCCACATCAACCCGGCAGTCACCGTGGCCTTGGCCTGCTTCAAGGGCTTCGAGTGGAAGAAGGTCGGGCCCTACATCGTGGCGCAGACCGCGGGCGCATTCGTCGCCGCGCTGCTGGTGCGCTGGAACTACACCGAGGTCCTCGCCAAGACCGACCCCGGCCACACCATCAAGACACAGGGTGTCTTCTCCACCCTTCCGGGCAACGGCGCCCTGCCGGTGAGCGAACTCGGCGCCCTGCGCGACCAGGTGATCGGCACCGCCATCCTGGTCCTGGTCATCTTCGCCGTCACCGACCTGCTCAACACCCCGCCCGGCGCCAACCTGGCCCCGCTCATCATCGGTTTGCTGGTCGTGGCGATCGGCATGGCCTGGGGCACCGACGCCGGCTACGCCATCAACCCGGCCCGCGACTTCGGACCGCGGCTCGCCAGCTACATCACCGGGTACGGGACCGCCTGGCGGGACCAGTACGGCAACATCTACTTCTGGGTGCCGATCGTCGGGCCCCTGGTCGGCGGCGTGATCGGTGCCGCCGTCTACAAGGTGTTCATCTCGCCGTATCTGACCGGCGAGGAGGAACAGGAGCCGGGCCGGATCCCGACTCCGGACGGCGAACACACGGACTAGTGGGGACAGCCTTACCGAGCCGGGCGGGCGCCCGCGTCCAGCAGTAGCGCCCGCCGCCCGTCCGGCCGCTGTCGTCCCGAATGGAGCAGTTACCGTCGTACGCAGCGGGGTGCGCCCGTTCGCGCAGGGCGACGAAGTGCCGCACGCCGGGCGAGGAGCGCCACGGGCATGCGCGGGACGGGCGACAGAGCCACGCCGAAGGCCGCGGCGGCCCGGCCGGGGATGCGGCCGTGGCGGTTCGTCGGCATGTTCGGCACCGTCAGCCTGCTGGCCGACTTCGTCTACGAGGGCGCCCGTTCCGTCACCGGCCCCCTGCTCGCCTCGCTCGGTGCGTCCGCCCTGGTCGTCGGCGTGGTCACCGGCGTCGGCGAGGCCGCCGCGCTGGTGCTGCGGCTGGCCTCCGGGCCGCTCACCGACCGCACCCGCCGCTTCTGGGCGTGGACGATCGCCGGCTACACGCTCACGGTGGTCTCCGTGCCGGTGCTCGGTCTGACCGGAGTGCTGTGGGTGGCGAGCGCGCTGGTGATCGCCGAACGCGTGGGCAAGGCGGTGCGCTCGCCGGCCAAGGACACGCTCCTGTCGCACGCCACCGCCGCCACCGGGCGCGGCCGCGGTTTCGCCGTCCACGAGGCGATGGACCAGGTCGGAGCGCTGATCGGCCCACTGGTGGTGGCCGGGGTGCTGGCCGCGACGGCCGACGACTACGCGCCCGCGCTGGGCGTCCTGGCCGCCCCGGGAGTCGCCGTACTGGCCCTGCTGGTGTGGCTGCGTCACCGGGTGCCGGATCCCGCCGCCTACGAACCGGAGCCGGAAGCCACGGCCGCCGTGGGGCAGGTCGGACGGGCGCGGCTGCCGCGCACCTTCTGGGTGTATGCCGCCTTCACGGCCGCGACACTGGCCGGGTTCGCGACCTTCGGCGTGCTCTCCTACCACCTGGTCGAGCGGCATCTGCTGCCCACCGCCGCGGTGCCGGTGCTGTACGCCGCAGCCATGGGCGTCGACGCGCTCGCCGCGCTGGCCACCGGCTGGGCCTACGACCGGTACGGCGCCCGCACCCTGGCCGTACTGCCCGTCCTCGCCGTCGGCGTGCCCCTGCTCGCCTTCACCGACACGGTCGCCCTGACCGTTGCGGGCACACTGCTGTGGGGCGCCGCCATGGGCGTACAGGAGTCGACCCTGCGGGCCACCGTCGCCGACCTCGTGCCGCCCGGGCGCCGCGCCACCGCGTACGGCCTGTTCGCCGCCGTGATGGGCGCTGCCACGCTGCTCGGCGGCATCCTCGCGGGAGCCTTGTACGCCCGCTCGATCCCGGCACTGATCGTCGTCACCGTGGCCATCCAGGCCCTGGCGCTCGTTCTGCTCGCCGTCACCCGCCCGGGGCGTCCGTCCTGAAATGCGCGGACGGTCCGCGGGCCAGTGCCCGCGGACCGTCCGGTGCAGACCTCTAGAGGGCGGCGTGCCCGATGCGCCGCTTGCGGCGGTGCAGGGCGAACGCGGTGCCGGTGGCACCGGCGGTGAGCAGACCCGCGGCGACGGCTATAGGCAGCGTCGGGGAGGCCGAGCCGGTGTCGGCGACGTTCTGCGCCTTGAGGTCCTGGACGTAGGGCGGGTAGGCGCCCAATGCGGAGGCGGGGGTGACCGTCCCGCTGTGGTGCGGGATGCCCTGCACGGACTTGACCGAGCCGTCCGAGTTCAGCAGCACCTGCTTGTTGTTGGGGTGCTTGAAGTCGAACAGACCGCTCAGGGAGCCGGAGCGCCGGTCGAAGGAGGCGTCACCGATGCGGCCGGTGTGCCAGTTGTTCTCGATGAACCTGGTGATCGACGCCTGCTCGGTGGCGGTGTGGTCGACCGAGTTGACTTTGCTGTAGGGGGAGATGACCAGCAGCGGCTGCCGGGTGCCGGGGCCGCAGCGGTCCGCGTAGCCGCCGGCCGCGGCCGGGCCGGACTGGCAGGCGGGGCTGTCCACGGCCTTGCCGTTGGAGCCGACGGTGGAGTCCTTGGAGCCGTTGAGCACCTTGGCGGCCACGTGGTCGTACCAGCCGTCGGAGTCGTCGTAGGCGAGAACGACCGCGGTGGACTTCCACTGCGGCGACTGCTGCAGCGCGTTGATCTCCTTGATCAGGAAGTGCTGCTCGTCCATCGGGTCCGAGTAGCCGGCGTGGCCGTCCTGGTACTCGGCCGCCTTCAGGAAGCTCACCGCGGGCAGGTGGCCGGCCTTGAGGGCGGCATCGAAGTCCGTCAGGTCGTAGTTGTGGTTGGCCCGGCCGCCGTGACCGATCTCGGCGACGCTCCTGGGGGCCAGATGGTGCGGGTTGGATGTCGACTTGTAGTACTCGAACGGCGAGTGGTGCGGGCTGTAGTCCTCCGAGGCCGCGCCGCCGACGTTGGCGTGGGTGGTGCCGCCGCACTTGGCGTAGTCGCCCTGCTTGCCGTCCCAGGCGGTGCTGGGCCGGAAGCCGCCCTGGAACCAACCCCAGCTCACGCCCTTGGAGTTGAGCAGGTCACCGATGTTCTTGCCCTGCATGGCCGCCAGGGCGTTGGTCGACGTGTGGTCCTTGTCCGAGCAGTCGTCGTAGGCGGGGTCCGGGTCGTTGATCAGCGTGCCGACGCCCTCGGCGTTCGGGGAGACCACCGCGTACGGGTCCGGGGTCGAGGTCTGCTTCGGGTTCTCCGTGCCCGAGGCCGGGTCGACGGAGATCACGCCGTGGGTCTGGCCGGAGACCAGGTTGAGCGCGCCCGGGGTGGAAGGGCCGTAGACCGAGCTGAACGACTTGTCGTTGAGCGCGTAGTGCTGGGCGTAGTTCCACAGCGCCGTGACGGTGTTGCCGTCGTAGTAGTCCATCACCAGGCCGGGCTCGCCGAAGAGCCCGCTGCACTTGTTGACCTCGGTGTTCTCGACGTACTTGTCGGCCTTGCCCCCGTCGGCCGCGTACTGCTCGGGGCCGTAGGAGTGGTTCTGGTCGCAGGTCATGGCCTGCGAACTGGCCAGCCGCTTGGGCTTGTAGAGGTTCGGGTTGTTCTTCAGGAGCCCGGCGTTGAGGAGGTTGTCCGCCTTCGGGGTGTGCGCCGCCGCCTTGAACTTGGTGCCGTCGGTGTTCGCGGCCTTCGGATACGTGGCGAAGTAGTGGTCGAACGAGATGTTCTCGTCGTAGATCACCACCAGGTGCTTGATCGGTGTGGCGGTGTGCGCGCCGGAGTGGGCCTGAGCGCCGGAGGCCGCCGAGGCGGGGACGGCACCGCCCGCGCTCGCCAGGGCCGCCGCGCCGAGCAGGGCGCCTATGCGCGTCAACTGCCGCCGCACCCTTGGGGTCCTACCTGTGCCGATCATGCTGTCTCGCCTTCCGGGAGCACCGAGTTCCACTGCATTCCACCGAATCCCTGCCACGGGATCGGTGGCCATGACATCTACGGCTGGATCCTGGGCAATGGTGGCGGCGGGGCGGGGGAGTGGCAATGACGCGTCAGCGAATGTTGGGTCAGGAAATCCTCATTGTCTTTTGGCGTGCCCTTGACCGGAATCGCAGGGGCGGGGTCAGACCAGCAGCGTGCGCCCCAGCCAGTCGGAGCCGTCCCGGACACCGGGCAGGGCGAAGAAGTAGCCGCCGCCGAACGGGGTGATGTAGTCGACCAGCGGCTCGCCGGCCAGCCGCTTCTGCACCGTCTCGAACTGGCGGGCAAGGTCCTGCTGGTAGCAGCAGAACAGCAGGCCCATGTCGAGGTTGCCGTTGCTGTCCGTGCCGCGGTCGTAGTTGTAGCCGCGCCGCAGGATGCGCTGGTCCTCGGTGGCGCCGGTGCGCGGATTGGCCCGCCGGATGTGGCTGTCCAGGGGGATCACGTCGCCCTGGGGGTCCTGCGGGTAGTTGGGGGCGTCGGTCTCGTGGCGTCCGTCCAGGGGTGCGCCGGTGTCGCGGGCGCGGCCGAACATCCGCTCCTGCTCGGTGATCGAGACCCGGTCCCAGAACTCCACGAGCATGCGGATCAGCCGTACGACCTGATAGCTCCCACCCACGGCCCAGTCGGGCTCGCCCGTGCCGCTGCCCACCCACACCAGGCGGTCCATGGCCCGGGCGTCGCGCCGGTCGGGGTTGGCGATGCCGTCCTTGAACCCCATGTGATTGCGGGGCGTGCCCGAAGGCCGGGGCGGACTGACGAAGCCGTCCATGCGCCAGCGCACCTGCATGCCAGCGCGGGTGTGCCGGGTGAGGTCGCGCAGGGCGTGCAGCACCGTGTCCTGGTTGGCCGCACACAGTTGCACGCTCAGATCGCCGTGGCACCAGGCGGTATCAAGGTCGTCATCGGGGAACGACGGCATGGCGGTGAGCCGGTGAGGTCTGCGGGAGCCCAGGCCGTAACGGTCGTCGAAGAGTGAGGCGCCGACGCCCACGGTGACGGTCAGGGCGTCCGTGGGGACGTCCGGGCCGAGGGTGCCGGAGTCGGCGGGCGGGCCGGTGATGCCCAACTCCTCCGGGCTGCCGCCGGAGGTGAGGAACCGGGCCCGGTCCGTCAACGTGCGCAACAGATCCGCCAGTTCGCCCCGGTTCTCCGCGGTCGCGTCGAAGGCCACGAACGCCGTGGCCCGCTGCGCGGGAGTGATGATGCCCGCCTGGTGCCGACCGTGAAAGGCCACCCGCGCACCCTCGCCGGGCGGCGCGGAGGCGGCCTGGTGGTCGGCGCCCACGAGCCCGGCCCCGGCCACGGCGGCCGCACCGGCCAGGAGGCCGCGGCGTGCGATGTCGGGCGGCGGGGTCACGCGGTTCTCCGTATGTCGGTGGGGGCGGCCATGGCGGAGGCGGCTTGGTGGTCTGTGGACGGGAGGCCGCGGCGTGCGATGTCGGGCGGCGGGGTCACGCTGTCCTCCGTACGTCGGTGAGGGCGGCAACGTCGGCGAGCTGCTCGACCAGTTCGCCCAGGTCTGCGTCGGTCTTCTCCCGCTGCGCGCGGGGGAGGCGGTCCAGGGGTGTCCAGTGGCCGTCGTGCTCGCCGCCGTCGAGTGTGCGCCGGGCCCGGGCCATCCAGGAGTCCAGGCCGGACAGGCCCTTGTCGCGGGTCTTCAGCAGCGGACGCAGACAGCCGAGCAGCACGCGGGTGCCGTCGAGGTTGGCGCGGGCGGTGGCCAGATTGGTGCCGCTGCCGTAGTCGGTACGGCCGGTCAGCTCGAACTGCACGGTGTTCTCCAGGATCTCGTGCGCGCGCAGACCGACGTCGGCCGGATCCATCCGCTGGTCGGGCCAGCTGTCACGCAAGGCGTGCACGGCCTTGGCGAGCCGGCCCGCCGGCCCGCGCAGGCTGCCGGCCGACTCGCCGTGCCACAGCCCGTACTCGACCCGGTGGAACCCCGTGAAGCCCGGGTCGTGCACCCCGCCGGACAGTCCCGCCGTGGTCCCGTTGATCGCCGAGTCCGCGTCACCGAAGGTGCCGTAGGCCGCGCCCATGCGCTCGTACACGAGGTGCGCGGGAAGCCAGGCGGCGCGGGCGGCCGAGAGGTCCCCGCGGTCGATCGCGTCGCGCAGCATGTCGGTCTTGTGCGACAGCTCCACCGTGCGGGCCTGGATCCACTTCTGGTAGGCCAGCGTGGGCGGGATGAGCTGCTGCTGGGTCACCGGGACGGCGGCCGGACCGCTGTGCACATGACCGCCGGTGATGTGCACGGTGGGGCCGGTGACGGCGTCGGCGTCGTCCGGCAGGCACTTGAAGGCGTACGAGCCCTTGCCGAGCGTCACCCGTATCGGGCGCTCGGTCCCCGGGGCCAGCCCTTCGACCTCGCCGTAGACCGCGTCCGTCCTCGCGTCGGTCAGATAGACCTCGGCCGCTGTGCCGGAGGTGTTGCGCAGCTCGAAGACCTGACGGCCGGCTTCGGGATGGGTCCAGCCGCGGCCGCAGTAGGCGGAGGTGACCTCGACGGCGGTGTGCCGCAGCCCGTCGGCCGGCCTCGCCTGCTGACGCCCGCCGCCGGAACCACCGGCAGCCACCACCCCGGCCGTCACCGCAGCCACTGCCGCCAGGGCACCACCTGCGAGCAGCGCGGTGCGCCGCCGGGCCCGGGGAGCGGGTGGACCGGATGCGGTTTCGGGCATGCCGGCCCTCCTGGAAGTCGTACGAACGAGTCGGCGCCGAATGATCCTAAGCAGGCCGGAGGACCGCGACAGCGTTCCTGACCGGTTCCTGACCGGGGGAAGGGCCAGAATTCGGCGAGGGTTCACCTGCTCGTCCTGCAGCGTGGCGGCGTCTCACCTGCGAAGAACCCGGGCTCACGACGCCTCAGTCCCGCCGCCGCCTCCTACGTCGGCTCAGCTCCCGCCCGGCAGTGCCCTGTTCATCACGGCGTCCAGATCGGCGGAGTCCGGCAGGGTGCCGAAGGCGTGTCCCCAGTCGCCACCCAGCCGGGTCGCGCAGAAGGCGTCGGCGACGGCGGGCGGGGCGTGCCGGACCAGGAGGGAGGCCTGCAGGGTCAGCGCCATCAGCTCCACCAGGCGTCGGGCGCCGGACTCGGACCCCGTGGCGAGCAGGCCCTCGAGCCGGGTCACGGCGGCATCCAGACGGGCGTCCGCCCCCTGCGCCAGGGCGAGCTCGTCGAAGAGGGCCTGTGCGGTGCCGGGCTCACGCCGGAGCGCCCGTAGGACATCAAGGGCGTTGACGTTCCCGGAACCCTCCCAGATCGACAGCAGCGGAGCCTCGCGGTAGTGGCGGGGCATGCCCGACTCCTCCACATAACCGTTGCCGCCGAGGCACTCCAGGGCCTCCGCGGTGAAGGCCGGGCCCCGCTTGGTGACCCAGTACTTGCCGACGGCGGTCGCGATCCGCCGGAACGCCGCCTCGCCCGCGTCCCCGCGCACCGCCCGGTCCGCGGAGCCCGCCAGCCGCAGGGTGAGCGTCGTGGCGGCCTCCGACTCCAGCGCGAGGTCCGCCAGCACGTTGCGCATCAGCGGCTGGTCGACCAGCCGCGCCCCGAACGCGCTGCGGTGCCGCACATGGTGCCCCGCCTCGACGAGCGTCTTGCGCATCAGGGTGGCCGACATCATCACGCAGTCGAGCCGGGTGCAGTTGACCATCTCGATGATCGTCTTGACGCCACGGCCCTCCGGCCCGACCAGCCAGGCCACCGTCCCGTCGAACTCGGGTTCCGAGGAGGCGTTGGACCGGTTGCCCAGCTTGTCCTTGAGCCGCTGGATGCGGAAGGTGTTACGGCTCCCGTCGGGCAGGATCCGCGGCACCAGGAAGCACGACAGACCCTCCGGGGCCTGCGCCAGCACCAGGAAGACGTCGCACATCGGCGCCGACGTGAACCATTTGTGCCCGCGCAGCTGGTACACGCCCGGCTCGGCGGTGGGCCACGCCGTGGTCGTGTTCGTACGGACGTCGGAGCCGCCCTGCTTCTCGGTCATCCCCATGCCGGCGAGCAGGCCGCGCTTCTCGGTCGGCACCTGCAGGCCCGGCTCGTACACCCGGCTGGTCAGCAGGGGTTCGTAGATCTTCGCGAGCTCGGGCTGGGCACGCAGGGCGGGTACGGCCGCGTACGTCATCGAGGTGGGGCAGCCGTGTCCCGCCTCGGTGTGTCCCCACACCAGCCCGCCCGCGGTACGGGCGACATGGGCGCCGGGCCGGTCCTCCGCCCATGGTGTGGCGGCCAGGCCCTCGGCGACCGCGGCCCGCATCAGATGGTGCCAGCTGGGGTGGAAGTCGACCTCGTCGATCCGGTTGCCGTAGCGGTCGTGCGTGCGCAGCACCGGCTCGTGGACGTTGGCCTGCTCGGCCCACTCCTGCGCCTCGGCACTGCCGGCCCGCAGCCCGAGCCGCCGGACGTCCTCTTCGGCCCATCCGGCGCCCTCCCGGCGCAGCCCCTCCAGCAGGGCCGTGTCCTCGGAGGCGTCGTACGGCGTCAGGGCGGGCGGCTGGTTGGTGACGTCGTGCGTGTCGTACTGCCGGCGGGGCTGCGCGGGCGCGGGTGTCGAGACCATACGGCCATGTTGCACCTTTCCTGCGGCCGTAGCAATGTTGCAACAAGAGGCTCGCACGTAAAGTACCTGCCCATGCGGATGAACATGGCGGCGCAGCCCGGTGAGGTCGATCTGCCGCCGCTGTCCGCGCGGTCGGTCGTGCTGAGTCTGCTGCTGGGCACGCATCCTCCGGAGCTTCCGGTGAAGGAGCTCGTCCGCGCGGTGGAGCCCTTCGGTGTCGGCGGTTCCACGCTGCGTGCCGCGCTCAGCCGGATGGTGGCCGCCGGTGACCTGCGGCGCACCGATGCCGTCTACCGGCTCAGCGACCGCCTACTCGCGCGCCAGCGCCGCCAGGACGAGGCGGTGGAGGCCCGCACGCGCGCGTGGGACGGCGACTGGGAGATGGTGGTGATCACGGCGACGGGCCGCGGCCCCGCCGAACGCGCCGACCTGCGCACCCGGTTGACCGCCCTGCGCCTGGCCGAACTGCGCGAGGGTGTCTGGCTGCGACCCGCCAACCTCAGCCGTCCTTTGCCGGACCACCTGGAGCAGGTGGGCCAGTCCTACACCGCCCGCCCCGACCGGCCCGCGCGTGAACTGGCCGCGCAGCTGTGGCCGTTGGACACCTGGGCCGCCACCGCCCGGTCCCTGCTCGCTCATGTGGCCGAGGCGCACCGCCCGGCCGACCGCTTCGCCGCCTTCGCCGCGGTCGTCCGCCACCTGCTCGCCGATCCCGTGCTGCCGCCCGAGCTCCTGCCCGAGGGCTGGCCGGGCGCGCGGCTGCGTGCCGCGTACGCGACGTACCAGGGGGAGATCACCCGGTCGATCGGGCACTGAATCGATTGACGCCGACACGGCGGCGGCCGTACGAAGCGCCGTGCGGGTGCGCTTCGTACGGCCGGGTTCACCGTGGGGGGCTTACTTGTAGGTGATGTCCGAGCTCGCGTACTTGCAGTACGTGCCGTCGGGGCCCGAGCCGTTCTTGGGCGGTTCGGCGCCCGTGTTGTTCCCGATGTACTTCTGGCAGGGCACGATCTTCTTGCTGCTGTCCCCGACGATGGTGATCTTCTTCAGGGTCGCGCTGTCGCCGTAGTTGGTGTTGATCCCGACCAGCGCGCTGCCCTTGTAGGTCGCCTCGATGGTGTTGAGGTTGATGGTCCGCTTGTACTGCGTCTTGCAGTTGCCGCAACTGCGGACCAGCTTGCCGAAGTTCTGCACCGCGAAGTTGGAGACGTTCAGCGTGCCGGCGCCGTTGAACTGGAACACCTTGTCGCCGGCTTCCTTCGCGCCGCCGCCGGAGACGGTGTACACGTTGGACGAAGAGGAGCCCCGGAAGGTCGCCGCGTCCTCGCCGACGTCCTCCCACCACACGTTCTGCAGCGTGCAGCTGCCCTCGCAGTGGATGCCGTCCGCGGCGGGAGCGCCGATGATGACGTTCTTCAGGACGGTCCCGGCCGCCAGGTCCAGGATCGGGTCCTGGTCCTCGTTCTGGCCTCCGGTGCCCAGGTCTCCGCTGCCGTAGAGGCGCTTCATCCCGTAGTCCTTGGTGCCGGAGAGCTTGATGGTGGCGGTGACGGCCTGGCTGCCGTTCGCCGTGGGCCAGGTGGCGGCGCTCGCGGGCGAAGTGCCGCCTGCCATGATCATGCCAACCGAGAGGCCGAGTGCGGCCAGGCCTCCGGCGAGTGCGCGTCGGCGGGCGCGCGGAAGTGCTGGTGAAGTCATGTCCCGATGCCTTCCTCCGGTGGGGGTGGTGGTCAGAGCCTTCCGGCGCCCGCGCCGCCGGTCACCGAGGCGACCACGGACGAGGCGGGCTCGGCGCTGTAGCTGTAGGGCGGGCTGGTGAAGGTGCCGACCCGCGAGATCTCGGTCGCGGCCGCGCCGAGGTCGTTCCCGCTCAGGTTGGCGTAGCCGTCCTCGTCACTGTCGCGGTTGGTGGTGACGGCGACCTGGGTGTCGCGGAAGACGTTGTTCTGCACGAACATCTGGGCGCCCATGCGCGAGTGCACGGCGGTCTCGGCGCCCACGACGTAGTTGTTGTAGAAGTGCCCGGTCCCGAACCGCAGGCTGGGGATGCGGGAGTTGACGTTGTTGAACCAGTTGTGGTGGTACGTCACCCGCAGATGCCCGGTGTCCTCGCTCGCGTTGTTGTGGCTGTGCCCGACGAGCGAGCCCTTGTAGTGGTCCTTGAAGGTGTTCCAGGACACGGTCACGTAGTCGGAGGCGTGCGTGATGTCGACCAGGCCGTCGTAGTAGTCCTTGCCGTGGTCGCGGTCGGACGACAGCGAGTTGTGGTCGATCCACACCTTCGTCGAGGCCTGGACGGTGATCGCGTCCGTCTTGACCGCCTTGCTGAGGTTCAGGTTGCGGATGACGACATTGGACACCTTCTTCAGACGCAGTCCGCCGCCGGTGAACCCGGAGGACGAACCGACGCCCAGCACCGTGGTGTTGGAGCCGATGTCGACCTGACCGCTCAGCGAGAGCAGGCCGCTCACCTTGACGACTTTCGCGGTGCTGCCGGAGACCGCCGACTTGAAGGCGCTCGGCGTCGAGACGGTCACCGCCGTGGCGCTGCCGCCGCCGGTCGTCCCGGCGCCGAACCCGACCGGCGAGGATTCGGCCGCCCCGGCCGGCTGGGGGAGCGTCAGGGCGGACACCGTCGCGAGGGCGGCCGCCGCGGCCACCACCAGGGCGGACCTTTGCGCGTGTGTACGTGGGGGGTGAGTACGCATGCGGGTGCGTCCCTTCAGGAGGACTTGCTCGATCGTGTACGTGAACGACGTACGCCGTGCTGAACTCCTCGCGCGAGCAGAGCGGCCAGGCGGGCCTGCAGGGAGCGCCTGTCGGTCACACTGCTGAACGGAACGTAGGGGGCAAGCGCTTTCTAGTCAACGCTTTGCGCAGAAGACATCAGGGAAGGCCCGGTGAGCTGCAAGGGCTGTCTCGAACCGTGCGGGCGAGCCATGGAGAGTCGCGTGGGAGCGCTTCCACGACAGTCGTGTCCATGCCACCATGCGGGGCGGATCCTGTCTGAGAACGCCCCCTGCCTCAGAACGCCCCTGCCCACACCTTCTGCCGAGAAAGGGACCCGACGTGCCCACCCCCACCCCCACCCGCACCTCCACCGGGAGACTCCTGCGGACGGCGCTTCTGACGCTGATCGCCGTGCTGGTGCCGTTACTCGCCGCGGTGACCCTCACCGCGCCACCGGCCGCCGCACGCACCGCCGTCCCCACCGCGACCCTCACCGAGGTCACCGACTTCGGCACCAACCCCAGCAACCTGCAGATGTACCTGTACGTGCCGGCCGGCGTCACCGCGCACCCCGCGGTCGTGGTCACCGTGCACTACTGCACCGGCTCCGGACCGGCCATGTACAACGGCACCGAATGGGCCCAACTCGCCGACACCCACGGCTTCGTGGTGATCTACCCGTCAGTCACCCGCGCCAGCAAGTGCTTCGACGTCTCCTCGCCCCAGGCCCTCAAACGCAACGGCGGCAGCGACCCCGTCGGCATCAAGTCGATGATCGACTGGGTCACCCGCACCTACAACGCGGACCAGAGCAAGATCTACGCCACCGGCATCTCCTCCGGCGCGATGATGACGAACGTCCTGCTGGGCGACTACCCCGACGTGTTCGCGGCCGGCGCCGCCTTCTCCGGCGTGCCGTTCGGCTGCTTCGCCACCACCGACGGCTCCGAGTGGAACAGCGCGTGCGCGAACGGCACCGTCACCCACACCCCGCAGGAGTGGGGCGACCTGGCCCGCGGCGCCTACCCCGGCTACACCGGCCACCGCCCCCGTATGCAGCTGTGGCACGGCACCGAGGACGCGACGCTGCGCTATCCCAACTTCGGAGAGGAGATCAAGCAGTGGACCAACGTCCTGGGCGTCGGCCAGACCCCGGCCGCCACGGACTCGCCCGCCTCCGGCTGGACCCGCACGCGCTACGGCTCCACCGGTGACCAGGCTCCCGTCGAGGCCATCAGCCTCCAGGGCGTCGGCCACAACCTCTACAGCTACGGCATGGCCTCCCGCGCACTGGCCTTCTTCGGCCTCGACACGGCCGGACCCGCACCTCAACCCCAGCCCGGCGCCTGCAAGGTGACCGCCACCACCAACGCCTGGGACACGGGTCTGACCGCCTCTGTGACGATCACCAACACCGGCACGACGACGATCAACGGCTGGCGGCTCGGCTTCACCCTGCCCGCCGGTCAGGCCATCACCAACGGCTGGGGCGCCACCTACACACCCGCGACCGGCGCGGTGACGGCCACGAACGCCTCGTACGACGGCGCACTCGCCCCGGGCGCGGGCGTCACCATCGGCTACCAGGCCGGCCACACGGGCAACAGCGCGGCCCCGGCCGCCTTCACGCTCAACGGGACAGCCTGCACGAGCAGTTGAGGTCCGGCACCGACGACGGCCGGGGCGCCCGGCTCCGGCCGCCGTGAACTTCGGGCCCGGCATGGATCCGGAGTGATCAGCCTCTTCTCGCGGCCGGCAGGAATGTCATGTCGGTCCGCCCGAGGGCGGGTGACGTCGCATTTCGCGGGAACTCGGTCCGCACACGAAAGGCCACGTCATACGAGGTGAAGAGAGCTATGGACACGCAGCAAGCATCGACGAGTCTGCTCGAGCCGCTGCGGACCGCGGCCTCGGCGCTGCGCAGGGTGCCCGGTACGGGGGCCGTGAGCAGGGCCACCGAAGGAGCGCTGGACCGGATCGGAGCCGTCTCGCCGCAAGGGCGCCGGATAGCCGTGTACACCGGGGCCGGGGTGCTCGGCGTCGCCGGTGTGGTCGAGTGGCCGGTCGCCCTCACCGGAGCAGCCGTGGCCTGGCTGACCCAGCCGAAGCCGCACGACAAGCCGAGCTCGTCCGCCGGGAGCGGGCGCACCACGTCCGGCACCCGCGGCAGGACAGCCGCGACACAGACCAAGAAGTCCACGGCACCAGCCAAGAAGGCCACGGCCTCGGCCGGGAAATCCACGGGCCGGAGCACGAAATCCACCGGTCCGGCAAGCAGGTCCACCGCTCAGAAGAGGACGACCTCCGGTCCCGGCAAGTCCACCGCGCGCAGCGGCTCGACGGGCCGCCGCAGCAGCGCAACCGGCTGAGGGTGAGCGATGGTTCTGGAACTGCTCACGCGCCCCGTGAGCGCCGCCGCCGGGATCGTGTCGGCCGGCCCGCGGCTGCTCGCGAGAGGCGCCGCTCCCGCGGTGGGTGTCGCCGCCGGGGCGGCGGCCGGCACGGCACGGGCCGGGGTCCGGAGCGCGGACGCCGCCGTACGTGTCGTACGGGTCGCCCGCAACGCGGTGCCGCTCACCCCGCATCCCTGGCGGGCCGGATCCCGGGCGCACCTCGCCCTGCGGCCCGCCGCACCGGACCGGGTACGGCGGGCGGGCGGCATGGAGCGTGCGGCGCGTCGGGTCGCCAAGGCCCTGGCCGAGCAGCCGGACGTGGCCCTCGCGTACTGGGACGGCGGACTGCGACGGCTCGTGGTGACCGCGAGCGAGGAGGCGTTGACCGACCGGGTCGTGGAGAAGGCGACGGAACTCGCGGCCCGGCACGGTCTGGCGCAGACCGACGAGGGGGTCGACGACCTCCCGCACCCGGCCGATCCCGCCGGGGTGCGGGCCGCGGCGACGGCGCTCGCGGTCGACGGGGCGGGCATCGCGGCCGCACTGGTCGGCTACGGTCTGCGGCTGCCGGTCTCGCCGCGGGTGGTGACCGCGCTGGTCACCATGGTGCGGGAGAACCCGCGCTTCCGCGGCTGGCTGCGGTCCCGGATCGGCCGTTCCCGCATGGACCTGGCGCTGGCCGTCGCGAACGCGGCAGCCCATGGCGCGGGCCGGACCCCGACGGCGCTGGTCCTCGACGGCGCGTTGCGTGGCCTTCAGCTCGCGGAGACCGTGGCCCGCACGGCTGCGTTCGACGCGGTCCATGACCAGGTCTGCGTGCCGGAGCGGGACAGCATCGCCACGGACCACTGTCCGCGCCCGCCGCTGCGGACCTCCCCGGCCCAGGAGTACGCCGAGAAGGCGGAGACCGGCAGCGTGCTCGGCGCCGCTGCCATGCTGCTGGTCAAGCACGACGGCACAGAGGCCGCGGAGGCGCTGCTGGCGGGCTCTCCCAAGGCAGCGCGCTACGGGCCCGCCGCCTTCCACGCCGTCCTGAGCGGCGCGCTGTCCCGCGCGGGCGTGCTGGTGCGGGACCCGGAACGGCTGCGGCAGCTGGAGATGGCCGACACGGTCGTCCTGCATCCGAGCGCGCTGCGGGACCCGGAAGCGGGCGCCGACCCATGGGCCGAGGCCGTACTTGACGCGGCACGACGGGCCCGGCTGCGGGTCGTGATGGTGGACGACCCGGCCCTGGCCGACTTCACGAGCCTCGTCGACCAGGTGGCGAGCGCCGAGCGGCCGCTCGCCGAGGTGGTGAACACGCTGCACGACGAGGGCGCCGTCGTCGTCACGGTCGCCCGGCCGACGGCGTCCGCCGAGGACGTCCTGACCGGGCTGCTCGCCGGAGACCTGGCCCTTTCTGTCAGCGACGGCGACAGTGCCGTCCTGTGGGGCGCGGACGTGCTGGCCCTGCACGGCCTCGTCGACGTGTGGCGGCTGCTGACCGCGGTCCCGGCCGCACGCGCGGTGGGCCGCAGGTCGCAGACACTCGCACGGTCCGGCGCCACGCTGTCCGGGCTTCTCGTGGCCATCGGCGAATCCCGGCGCGGACGCCCCACCCCCTGGCCGGGCCTGCGGCACACACCGGTCGACGCGAGCGCGGCCTGGGCCCTGCTGAGCGGAGCGCGAGCGGCCCTCGGTGTGGCAGCGGCCCGCGCGCCGCACCCCCGGCCGCGCGTGGCCTGGCACGAACTGCGGCCGGCCGAGGTGCGCGACCGGCTGGAGCAGGAGACGGACCCGGAGCCGACCTTCGCCGAGCAGCTCACGGACCGGGCCCGCACCGCGATCCGTACTCTGGGCCGGCAGCCCGTGCTGGCGCCGGTCCGCGGGCCCCTGCAGCTCGCCCGGGCCGTGCGCCGCGAACTCGACGATCCGCTGACTCCGGTGCTGGCGGTCGGCTCGGCCGCCGAGGCCATCCTCGGCTCCGTCGTGGACGCCCTGCTGGTGGTCGGCGCGCTCGATCTGAACGCCCTCGTCGGCGGCGTCCAGCGGTTGCGGGCCGAGCGGGCCCTGTCCAAGCTGCTGGCCGAGCAGAAACCGAAGGCACGCGTCACGGAGGAGGAGACGCCGGCCGAACCGCACCTCGTCGACGCCGCCAAGCTCACGCCCGGTGACGTGATCGAGCTCCGGGCCGACGACGTCGTACCCGCCGATGCCCGCCTCCTGTGGGCGGACGGCCTGGAGGTGGACGAGTCCGCTCTCACAGGAGAGTCACTGCCGACCGACAAGGGCACCGATCCGACACCGCACGCCGCCGTGCCGGACCGGCACTGCATGGTGTTCGAGGGCACCACCCTGGTGGCCGGACGGGCCCGGGCCGTCGTGGTGGACACCGGCGACCGGACCGAGGCCGCCCGTGCCGTCCACCTCGCCGCCCGTACGCCGCCGGCCGGCGGGATGCAGGCCAGGCTGCGGGAACTCACCGGCAAGGAGCTGCCGTTGACGCTGGCGGGCGGGGCTGCGGTGACCGGACTCTCGCTGCTGCGCGGCACGCCCATCCGCCGTGCGGTGAGCGGCGGCGTGGCGGTGGCCGTGGCAGCGGTCCCCGAAGGGCTGCCGCTGGTCGCGACCGTGGCGCAGATGGCTGCCGCCCGCCGGCTGAGCAGCCGCGGGGTTCTCGTCCGCACTCCGCGGACCCTGGAGGCACTGGGCCGGATGGACACCGTCTGTTTCGACAAGACGGGCACCCTCACCGAGAACCGACTGCGCCTGGTGCGGGTGAGCGACGCGGGTGGCACGGTCCATGCGCCGGACGACCAGGCGGCCGACACCACGCTGCGGACCGCGGCCCGCGCGTGTCCCCGGCTGAACGGCGGCACCGAACGGCCCGTGCACGCCACCGACGAGGCCGTCCTGGACGCGGCCGCCCCGGACCCGCAGTGGACCCAGACAGCGGGGCTGCCCTTCGAGGCCGGCCGCGGATATGCCGCCGCCGTCGGCCGGGCGGAGGACGGCGCCCCCCAGCTCGTCGTCAAGGGTGCCCCCGAGACCGTGCTCCTCGCCTGCCCCGGCCTGTCCCCGGAGGCGTCGGAGGCGGCGCAGGCCCTGGCCCGCGACGGACTGCGCGTACTGGCGGTGGCCCGGCGCCCCCTGGACAGCGCGGACAAGGCGCCGGAGATCATCGAACGGCCCCTTCAGGACCTGGAGTTCACCGGGCTGCTCGCGTTCGCCGACGTACCGCGCGACACCTCCACCGCCCTTGTCCAGGGCTTGCGGGCGGCAGGCGTACGCCCCATCGTGCTGACCGGCGACCACCCGCAGACCGCCCGGGCCATCGCCGCCGACCTGGGCTGGCCGGCGGACACCGGCGTGGTCACGGGCGACGAACTCGCGTCCGCGGACCGGGAGGCGCGCGCCCGGATGCTGCGCGACATGGGGGTCGTGGCCCGGGTCGCGCCCGAACAGAAGCTCCAGGTCGTCGAGGCGCTGCGGGACGCGGGCCGGGTGGTCGGGATGGTCGGCGACGGCGCCAACGACGCCGCGGCCATCCGCGCCGCCGACATCGGCGTGGGCATCAGCGCCCGCGGCTCGGCGGCCGCCCGCAACGCGGCCGACCTCGTCCTCACCGTCGACGACCTCACGGTTCTGATCGAGGCGGTCGCCGAAGGACGGGCCCTGTGGCACAGCGTCGCCGACGCCACCACCATCCTGATCGGCGGCAACGCGGGCGAGGTGGGCTTCGGCATCCTGGGCACCCTCCTGTCGGGCGCGGCACCCCTGTCCACCCGTCAGATGCTGCTGGTGAACCTGCTCACGGACCTGTTCCCGGCGATGGCGGTGTCGGTGACACCGCAAGCGGCGGGGGACCAGCAGCCCGACTCGCCGGACGGCGCGAACGGCGCCGAAGGGACCGAGCCGCTGGGCACCTCACTCCTCGGCGCCCCCCTGATGCGCAAGATCCGCCACCGTGCCCTCACCACCACCCTGGGCGCGACCACGGCCTGGCTGTTCGGCCGCTTCACACCGGGCACGGCCCGCCGCTCCGCCACGATGGCGCTGTGCGCCCTCGTCGGCACCCAGCTCGCCCAGACACTGGCCGACCGCCGCAACAGCCCGCTGGTGGCCGCCACCGCTCTCGGCTCGGCGGCCGCCCTGTTCGCCGTGGTGGAGACCCCGGGCCTCAGCCGGCTCTTCGGCTGCACCCCGCTCGGGCCGCTCGCCTGGACCGGTGTCGCCGCGGCGATCGCGGTCGCGGTGGCCGGACAGCGGGCGGTGCCGCACGTGGAGCGGGCCGTGCTCCGCCATGTGCCTCCCGGGATGCGGTGAGGGCGTTCAGACGGACCGGTGGTACTGGTCGGGCACGTGCACTTCACCGCCGAGCTCCCGCGCGGCGGCCCGTGCCCAGGACGGATTGCGCAGCAGTTCGCGCCCGAGCAGCACCGCGTCCGCCTCCCCGTTGGCGAGGATCTTCTCCGCCTGCTCGGCATCGGTGATGAGCCCGACAGCGGCGACCGGCATCGTCGTCTCGGCCTTCACCCGGGCGGCGAAGGGAACCTGGTAGCCGGGGCCGACCGGAATGCGGACGCCCGACGCGTTGCCGCCGGTGGACACGTCGACGAGGTCGATGCCGTGGGCGTGGAGGTCGGCGGCGAAGCGGACGGTGTCGTCGGCCGTCCAGCCCCCGTCCTCCAGCCAGTCGGTGGCCGAGATGCGGAAGAACAGCGGCTTGTCCTCCGGCCACACCTGCCGTACGGCGTCCACGACTTCGAGGGCGAAGCGGGTGCGGTTCTCGTAGGGACCGCCGTAGGCGTCGGTGCGGTGGTTGGAGTGCGGGGAGAGGAACTCGTTGATCAGGTAGCCGTGGGCGCCGTGGATCTCGGCGACCTCGAAACCGGCGGCCAGGGCCCGGCGTGCGGCGTCCGCGAACTGGCCCACGACCTCCTGGATCTGATCAGCGGTCAGCTCGGTCGGCACCAGGTGCTTGTCGTCGAAGGCGATCGCGCTCGGCGCGAGCGCCTGCCACCCGTGGGCGTCCGGGCCGACCGGCGCGCCGCCCTTCCAGGGCCGGTCGGTCGAGGCCTTGCGGCCGGCGTGTGCGAGCTGGATTCCCGGCACCGTGCCCTGCGAGACGAGGAAGCGCGTGATGCGGCGGAAGGCCTCGACCTGGGTGTCGTTCCAGATGCCGAGGTCGTACGGCGAGATACGGCCCTCGGGCGAGACGCCGGTGGCCTCGACGATGATCAGCCCGGTGCCGCCGGCCGCGCGGGCCGCGTAGTGCGCGAAGTGCCAGTCGTTCGGTGCGCCGGTCTCCGGGCCCTGAGGAGCGGCCGAGTACTGGCACATCGGGGGCATCCAGACCCGGTTCGGGATGGTCACCTCACGCAGGGTGAAGGGCTGGAAGAGGGCGCTCATGGGGAGCTGCTCCGTTCTCGCGGGACCGAAGGACGGTTCGTACGATAGGCATCGTAGTACGGCAGGTGTCAAACTACGATGCCTCTCGTACAATGACGGCGTGAGTACCCCCGCCCCTGCTGCCGCCGGCCGTGATCTGCCGCACCCCTCGCGTGCCGAGATCCGGCTGGAGGCCGTGCTGCACGCGCTCGCCGACCCGATGCGGCTGCAGATCGTGCGAGAGCTCGCCGCCGACGGCGACGAGCTCTCGTGTTCGCAGTTCGAGCTGCCGGTCACCAAGTCCACGTCCACGCACCACTTCCGCGTGCTGCGCGAGGCGGGGGTGGTCCGGCAGTGCTACCGGGGCACGGCCAAGATGAACGGCCTGCGCCGGGAGGACCTAGATGATCTCTTCCCGGGGCTGCTCGACAGCCTGCTCGCCGCCGCCGCTCGGCAGGCCGTCCGCCTCGGCGGCTGAAGTCGCCTTCGAGGGAAGGTGGTTGAAGAGCAGGTTCAGCGCGATCGCCGTCAGACAGCCCGCGCTGATGCCGCTGTTCATCACCGTCTGGAACCAGTCCGGGAACTTCGCGTAGACCGTCGGCACGCCGACCGGCAGCATGCCCACGGCCACCGACACCGCCACGACCGTGAGGTTGTGGTTGTCCTTGAAGTCCACCCGGGCGAGGGTCCTCAGGCCACTCGCGGCCACCGTCCCGAACATCACCAGTCCCGCCCCGCCCAGCACCGGCGCGGGTATCGCCGCTACCACGGCGCCCAGCTTGGGCAGCAGACCGAGCAGGACGAGGATGCCGCCCGCGGTGGCCACCACCCAGCGGCTGCGCACCCGGGTCATTCCGACGAGGCCCACGTTCTGCGCGTACGCCGTGTACGGGAAGGTGTTGAACACGCCACCGAGGACGGTCGACAGACCGTCGGCGCGCAGACCGTCCGCCAGCGAGTGCGGCTCGACCTTCCGTCCGGTCATCTCACCGACCGCGATCAGGTCACCGGTCGTCTCGGTCATCGTCACCAGCGCCACCACCAGCATCGAGATGATCGCCGACGCCTCGAACGTCGGCGCCCCGAAGTGGAACGGCGTGCTGATGCCCACCCAGTCGGCGTCCCCGACCCCGCCGAAGTCCGTGAACCCGAAGGGAACCGCCACCGCCAGCCCCACCGCGATGCCGATCAGCACCGCGATCCGGCTCAGGAACGCCGGCGCGAACCGCTGCACACCCAGCACCACCGCCAGTACGAATCCGGCCAGGGCCAGGTTCTTCGGCTCCCCGAAGTCCTTCGCACCGACGCCGCCCGCGGCCCAGTTGCCCGCGACCGGCAGCAACGACACCCCGATGATCAGGATGACGGTTCCGGTGACCAGCGGCGGGAAGAAACGCAACAGCCTGCCGAAGACCGGAGCGAGCAGCACGATCGCGAGCCCCGCGACGATCACCGAGCCGTAGATCGCAGGCAGTCCGCCGCCCGTCGTCCCGATGAGCACCATCGGTGACACGGCCGCGAACGTACAGCCCTGCATGATCGGCAGCCGCGCCCCGAAGCGCCAGAAGCCCACGCACTGGATGAGCGTCGCGATGCCGCACACCAGCAGATCGGCGGTGATCAGATACGCCAGGTCCGCGGGCGACAGCTTCATCGCACCGCCCACGATCAGCGGCACCGCCACCGCGCCCGCATACATCGCGAGCACGTGCTGCAGCCCGAAGGCGGCCAACTGCCGTACGGGCGGGACCTCGTCGACGGGATGGACGGGGGTGGTCGTGGCCATGGGCACTCCAGAGCGGCGGCGGGGGAGGGGGACATCCGAACAGGACGAGACCGTAGGCGACTTGAACAGTTTGTTGATTGCCGGGTTGTTGCCGATGTGTGTCCTGCCCACCCGACGCCGTTCGACTCTGCTACGACGCCTGCTGCGAGCCCGCCGCCCGTGCCGCCGCCAGCAGCGACTCCCAGTCCGCCAGCTTGACGACACTGCGCCCGAGGGAGGCCCCGAGGGCGGCCTCGGCCTGCTCGATGGCCTGCCAACCCGCCCACGACACCGGTTCGATCCCCTCCGCGCGCAGCGCCGCCACCGGATCCTCCGGAACCTCCTTGCGTACGAGCACGGGGGCGTCCTCGAGCAGCGACAGCACCGTCTCCTTGGCGCACGGACGGTTGGTGCCGATGACGCCCGTCGGGCCGCGCTTGATCCAGCCGGCCACGTACTCGCCCGGCGCGACCACGCCCGCGCGCAGAACGCGTCCGGCCAGATGCGGCACGGTGCCGCTCGCCGCGTCGAACGGCAGCCCCTCCAGTGGCACCCCGCGATAGCCCACCGAACGCAGCACCAGCTGCGCCTCGATGTCCTCATGGCGTCCCGTGCCCGTCACGCCGCCCTGCCCGTCGGGCTCCGTCCGCTCGAAGCGCACCGCCCCCACACGCCCGCCGTCGGCGAGCAGTTCGACCGGGCGCAGGAAGAAGCGCAGCCGGATGCGGCGCGGGGCGTCCTGGGGCGGCGCCTGGGCCCAGTCGCGCAGCACGTCCACGTTGCGGCGCTGGACCGCCGGCAGCGCGGCGGGATCCGCGTAACCCGGATCCAGCTCCAACTCCGCAGGATCCACGGAGAGTTCGGTGTCCGGGAGGCTGCCCAGCTCGCGCAGTTCCTTGGTCGTGAAGCGGGCCTGGGAGGGGCCGCGGCGGCCCACCATGTGGATGTCGCTCACCCGGCTGGCGGCCAGCGAGCTGAGCGCCGCCTGCGGCATGTCGGTCGGGCTCAGCTCTGCCGGACCCCGGGCCAGCATCCGCGTGACGTCCACTGCGACGTTTCCCAGGCCGATGACCACGGCCGACCGGGCGTCGCGTACGAAACCGTCGTCGGCGGAGTCCGGATGGGCGCTGTACCAGGACACGAACTCCGTCGCCGACCAGCTGCCCGGCAGGTCCTCGCCCGGGATGCCCAGATGGCGGTCGGTGGCGGCACCCACGCAGAACACGACCGCGTGGTACAGCTCGCGCAGCCGGGCGGCGGGCAGCCCGCCGGGGCCGACCTGGATGCCGCCGAGGAACCGCACCCGCTCGTGCTCCAGCACGGTCCGCAGGTTGTTCTGCAGCGACTTGATCTTCTCGTGGTCCGGTGCGACGCCGTAGCGCACCAGGCCGTAGGGGCACGGCAGCCTGTCCAGGACGTCGACGAGCACCCCGGAGTCCAGCTGGACGAGGTTCTGGGCGGTGTAGACCCCGCTCGGCCCGGAACCGACGACGGCGACACGCAACACGGCGGAGCTCCTTACGAGAGGAGATCGCTGACGGCTCCAGCATCGCACCGCCGGTGCTCCGCTGACAGGGTGCAGGCGCGGTACCGACGTGCGTGTCCACCCTCGCTGAATGTGATCAAGTGGTTACGTTCCGCGTGTGCTAGACGCATCCTTTCTTAATCTTTCTGATCGTTGTCCGACGGACGGCACGGTGTCCGTATGGCCCGCGTGGGAAGTGCGGGAGGACGAGCGCGCCACCTCGTGGTTCACCGTCCGGCTTGCGTTCACCGACGGTGCCCGGATCGACGCGCTCGCCATGGTCTGCGAGGGCTGTGCCTCGCTGGAGGAGGTCCGCTCCCAGCCGGCCCTGTCCCTTCACGACCTCGCGGAACTCGCCGAGTGGATCGAGGAGCCGCTCTTCGAGGCGTGCGGCCCCGGGGTGGATCCGGCCGCCGGGGGCGACGGACCCGTGGTCCCCCGGCGGGCCCGCCCCGCCTGGCCCCCGGGCGTCGAGGGCCGCTGGCTCGTCGCCAAGGAGTACCGCGCGGCACAGGAAGGGGGCTTCGACCCCGTTCTTGCGGTGATGTGCGCGACCGGCCACAGTCGCCGCAAGTCACTCAGACTGATCTCGCAGGCGCGCGACTCGGGATTTCTGTCTCCTCGTCACGCGCGCCGCTGACCGGACTGGGCCCCGGGCTCCTCACCGGTCGCGAAGAACCGCGAAAGATCCTTCTCGTACGTCGCGCCGGAGGCCGCCCCGGCATCCGGCGGCACGCCCATCTCCCAGTCGAGCCGGTAGCGCTGGAACAGCTCGGCCCGCAGGGGCGTGATCGGCATCGGCACGTTCGGCAGCACCATCGCGTAGACGGCACCCATCAGCTGGGATCGCAGCATGGGGTAGTCCACGTCGACGTCCTGCGACCCGTTCCGGGCGACGACGTCCCGCAGCACTTCGGCGAGGCGCTGCTGCTCCGGGCACTGCACGAAGCCCTCAGCCTGCAGCAGCCCGGCCATGTGCTGGCGCATCAGCACGGGCCGGTCCCGGGCCAGACGCAGAATCGCGTCGATGGCCCGCGCCATCCGCTCCCGGCCGTCCTCGGTGTGCGGCTCGCGCTCCACCGCCTCCTCCAGCGTGCGATGCATCAGCCGGTGCACCGCGGACTGCACGAGCTGGCGTTTTCCCGGGAAGTAGTACGACACGAGGCCGCGCGCGGACCCCGCTCTGTCGGCGATGTCGCCCAGCGTCGTCGCCTCGTAGCCGTGCTCGCCGACGAGTTCGACGGCCGCCTGCAGGAGCCGCTCCCGGGAACGTCTCCGCAACTCTTCATTGACCGAGGCGCTGCGCGGGGACATGCTGTAACTCCTGCGTTGACTGGCTGCCAGCCAACTATACTCAGAACGTCCTGATCGGAGCTCCATAGGGGCTGGTCAGGGCTGCCGTCTGCTTCGGGCGACGCGGGGGATCGTCCGAGGCGGGCGGCCTCCTCGCCCTGAAGGTGTCCTCAGGCTACTTTCCGGGCCGGCGCGCGTGTACTGGAGGTCCGGGACATGGGACAGGACCGGCTGATCCTGGCCAGGATCACGCAGATGGTCGAGGACGAGCGCAGGCTCCGCGAGTCCCTCGCGTCCGGCGAGATCGACAGCGTGACGGAACACGAGCGACTCGGCGTGCTGGAACGCGAACTGGACCAGTGCTGGGACCTGTTGCGGCAGCGTCGCGCGAAGGCCGAGTTCGGGGAGAATCCGGACGACGCGCAGGTGCGTCCGTCCTCGCAGGTGGAGGGTTATCAGGGCTGACCGGGCGGCCCGGCGTTCAGCCTGCCAGCTCCAGTACCGGCCGCAGCCCGTCCGGCCGCTCGGCCGCCGGCAGATGGTCCACCAGGTGCACCCGGCAGCCCAGAGCCGCCGCGCCGCCGTCCGCCCGCCGGTCGTCGCCGACCATCAGGGTCTCGCGCGGATCGGCCTCCAGCGCCTCGCAGGCCACCGCGAACAGCCGTGGGTCGGGCTTCTGGATGCCGTGCTCGTACGACAGGACGTAGGTGTCCACGTACCGGTCGAGACCGTGCTCGCGGAAGACCGGACGCAGATCCCAGCCGATGTTGCTGACCACACCGATGCCGATCCCGCGCTCGCACAGCGCGCGCAGCACCTCGGCTGCGTCGGGGTACGGGGTCCACGCGGCCGGCGTCTTGTGCCGGTCGTACAGCGCGTCGTGCAAACCCGGGTCGGGGAGCGGTACTTGGCGGGAGAGCCCGGTGTAGGCGGCCCGGTGCAGTTCGGCGCTCTGGTCCCGGATCCGCCACACCTCGGCGAGTTCCTCGGGCAGTTGCGCCGGATTCGCACCGCCGGGCAGGGCCCCCGCCAGGTGCAGCGCCTTTGCCGCCTGCGTCAACTCCGGCTCCGGCAGCGTGATTTCGGCGTCGTCCAGCACGGCACGCAGCCAGGACGCGGTGGACTCGATGCGGAAGAGGGTGCCGGAGAAGTCGAACAGGACAGCCGTCATGAGTGGATCTTACGTTGGTGGACCACCACGGCCAGCGCCACCAGCATCGCCCCCAGGAGCCAGCCGCCCACCACGTCGGAGGGCCAGTGCACGCCCAGCCATATGCGCGTGAGGCCCACCCCGAGCACGGAGACCACCCCCACGGCCAGCGCCGTACGCCACACGGCGCGGCCGGGGCCGTAGCGGTGCAGGAGCCACAGCAGGAGGCCGCAGACGACTGTTGCGGTCATCGCATGACCCGAGGGGAAGGCCGCGTAACGCGCCGAGTCGACGGGGTCGTGCCAGACGGGGCGCGGACGGTCGACCGTGGCCTTGAGGGTCTGCTGCAGCAGGCCGGCCAGTGCGCAGGTGGCCGCCAGCCACAGTGCCGTCCACCATGCCGAGCGCCGCCACACCAGCCACACCACGGCGGCCGCGCACACCAGACGCATCGTCAAGGGGTCCCAGGCCCAGTCCGTCAGGATGCGGAAGGCGTGGGTGAGGCCGGATTCGTCGACGGCCCAGCGGTGGGTGGTGCGGGCGATGTCGCCGTCGACCGTGATCAACGGGTGCCACTTGACGGCGACCAGGGTGAGCAGCAGCGCGGAGCACAGAGTGAGCGCGGCCGCGGCGCGGGGGGCGGTGCGGTGGTCCGGCGGGCGGGGCGGGGAGTCGACGGGCGGGCGGTGCATGCATTGATCCTCGCCGACCGGCGGGGTGCAAGGCCAATGCCCCGGTCGATGCCGATGTTCCCCGGCGGAGTACGTGCCCCGCGTCAGAGCGTGATCAGCATCGCCACCATCGCGATCCCCATCGACAGCCGGCACGCCCGCGCCAGCTCCGGACGGTCGCCCCAGCCCACCGACCCGCCGCCGGCCGTGGCCACGACGGGCATCAGCCGGACGCCTGCCAGCAGCACGAATCCCGTGAAGTAGAGCAGCAGCACCCCTGTCACCAGCGGGACTCCGCCCGAACCCGCGTGCCCGGCATGGTGTCCCGGGGTGGCCGCCATCACGACCGCCATGTAGACCATGGCCGAGGTGCCCACCAGGTGGTGCAGGTGGTGCGCGTTCGTCCGCGCCGCCCACAGGGCGCGCAGCGCGGCGGCGCCGAAGACGGCCGCGTAGCCGGGCCAGGCCCATGCCGGCGGGCTGAATGCCGCTGCCGGCACGGCCATGGCGGCCATGCCGAAGCCCATGAGCGCCTCGCCGCCCGCGGACCGGCGCTGCTCCTCGACCGCGCTGCGCATCCGCAGCAGGCAGTAGGCCCCGGTCGCCGCGCACAGCGCGACCAGCAGCCAGCCGGGCGAAGCCGGTCCGTGCACGCGCACCTCCCCGCTCGACGGTGTCGACAGTCGGTGGTTGCCCGCAGCACGCGGCGCGCACGCAAGCGCAAGGATGTACACGGGGAGCATTCGAGGGAGCACGGCAGGTGAGCGGGTGTCGCGGTAATCTTTTACGGGTAAAACACCTGCTAAGCTCATACACCATGAACCGTGCGACCCCCGCCTCCGCCACCCCACGTGTCCGCCGTCTCCCGCTGGCGGGCGTGCTGCGTGTGGGCCGCCCCGCGGACATCTGGTTCAAGCCCGCGCTGAGCGTGGTCGCCTCGGTCGCCCCGCCCAATCTGGTGCTGCTGGCGCTCGGCAGGCTCGACCTGGCGATGTACACGATGGCCGGGTCGCTGTGCGCGCTGTATGCCCACAACCGCCCCTACGCCGCCCGGGCCCGCGCCCTGGCCTGGGTCGTCCTCGGCATGGTCGGCGGTCTCGCCGTCTCCCTGGTCGCTGCCTCGCTCACGGGCAGTGCCGTCCTGCTGGTCACGATCGGCGCGCTGCTGGCCGCCCTGCAGAAGGCGCTGTGCGACGCGACCCGCATCGGCCCGCCCGGCAACGTCGTCCTGACCTTCATCACCTCCGCGTCCCTCTTCGCCCCGCAGACCCTCGGCGAGGTCCCCGCCCACCTCGCGCTGGCGCTCGCCGCGGGCGGCTGGGCCTGGGTGGTCGGCATGGCCCCCGGGCTGCTGCGCCCGCACGGACCGGAGCGCCGGGCCACGGCGGCTGCCCTGAGGGCCGCGGCCGCATACGCCGTCACCCGCGGGACCGGCGACGGTCACGCCCGGGCCCGTGCCGCGGCGGCCGCCGCCGTCCAGGCCGCCTGGCAGCCGCTTCTGGCCGTCGGCGACGCCCGCACCCGGCGTGCCCTCGAACGCCTTGTCGTCCGCGCCGAAGTCGCCCTCGCCGTCCCCGCGGACACCGACCCCGAGCAGCTGAGCACCTGGGCCCGCGAGCTGACCGGGACCGGACCTGTCCCGCAGGTCCACGACCCGGCAGCCGCCGCCGAACTGCTCGGCGTGGACGCCGAACTCGCCGCTTCGCCCCGCCCGTTGTGGCATCGACTCGGCCCGCTCGCCCCCATCGCCGTACGCACCGCCCTGGGCTGCGCCCTCGCCGGCTACGCCTCTCTCGCCCTCGGCATCGGCCGCCCCTACTGGGCGCTGGTCACCGCCGCCTCCCTCTACCAGGCCAACCTCGCCCTCACCTGGAGCCGGGGCGTCCAGCGCGTCGTCGGCAACCTCGTCGGCGTCCTGCTCTTCGCCGCCGTCGTTCCGCTCGCCCACCTCGGCCCGGCGGCCCTCGTGCTGTGCTGCCTCGCCTTCAACTTCGGCGCCGAGGCCCTGATGGGCCGCAACTACTGGCTCGGCAGCGTCTGTGTGACCCCGATGGCCCTGCTCATCACCGAGTTCACCCGATTCCAGGAGCCGGGGCAGCTGATCACCGAGCGCGTCGTGGACACCCTCGTCGGCGCCCTGGTCGGCTTCCTCGCCGCTGTCGCCGTCACGAACCGCCGCGCAGGCAGCCGCGTCGAGCACGCCCTGGCCGCCGCCGAGCGCGCCCGCGAGCACACCGCCCGCCTGCTGGCCGAGCCCGCCCCCGCACCCGCCGACCTGGAGGCCGCCCGCCGCTCCCTCGCCGCTTCCCTGGCCGACCTGCGCGCCACCGTCGACGCCACGTCCGGCGAGTGGTGGCAGCGCGCCCTGCCCCAGGAGCGGGTCGTGCGCGCCGAGCAGGCCGGACACCGTACGCTCGCGGCGACGGCAAGAGTCTGTGGCTGACCCCCGGCCGGATCAGCGCACGTCGTCTGGCGCGTGCGATCGCAAGGCGCCGGAAGGCCCTCGTAGCGGAGCTACCAGGGCCTTCCGGCAACGCGGCGAGCGTGCGTGCCAGGCGGCGGGCGCCCGGCCGGGGGTCAGCCACAGGCTCTGAGAGACCAGGGACTGCACCGGAGCGCGAGAGCGGAGGGCGTACGGCCATGACGGCAGCGAACGGACGGCAGGCGGGGGCGACCAGGGGCGAGGACACCGTCTCCGCGGTCGTCCGGCAGTGGCAGGCCGTCCACCCCGACCTCGACACCGGCCCCATGGAGATCATCGGCCGCATCAACCGCTGCGCCGCCCTCCTCCAGCAGGCCGAGGACGCCCCGCTGCGCCGGGCCGGCCTCAGCCGCCCCGAGTTCGACCTGCTCGGCGCGCTGCGCCGCACCGGCCACGAGCTGACCCCCGGCGAACTGGCCCGCGAGACCTTCTCCTCGGGTGCCGCCGTCACCAAGCGCCTCAAGCAGCTCACCGAGCGCGGCCTGGTCGAGCGCCGCGGCGACACCCGCGACCGCCGCGTCGCCCACCTCCGCCTCACGGACGCCGGCCGCGAGCTCGTCGACGGCATCCTCCCCGAACAGCTGGCCTACGAGACCTCCGTACTGGCCGTCCTCGATCCACAGGGACAGGGTGAACTGGCCGGGCTGCTGGGCGAGCTGCTCGGCCGACTCGAGGGCCGCCTCGGCGCGCTGCGCGTCTGAACGGGCGCCTCCGGAACTTTCGGAGGCCGTGAGCCCGTTGACGTGATCGACACCGACTCCCTACGTTCGACCAGGCCGGTTCGGATCGGCGACTGGCGTACGACATGTCGAACGAAGGGCGATGCCGTGACAGCCGAAACGCTCACTGTCGACCTGGGCACGGAGACCGGCCCCTTCCACGGCGGCGCGAGCGGCACGCTCTACGGCCTGTACGGCGACGGCGTGCCCAGCCGTGCCGTCGTCGAGGGCATGTACGTCCGCACGGTCACCACCAAGGCGCAGGACGGCATCCAGCACCCCGGGGCCGACGCCCTGGAGATCCTGCCGTCCTTCGTCGCGGCGGGCGGCAAGGACGTCTACGTCTACCTGACCGACATCCACCGCGGCTTCCCCTACGAGTGGCCGGGCGCCACCGGCGAGGAACGGCTCACCGCCTACCTGGCGAGCATCCGCCGCCAGGTCGCCCAGGTGCAGACGTTGGGCGCCCTCAAGTCCCATGTCGTGTACGTGCCGTTCAACGAGCCCGAGGGCAACATGTTCGGCACGGGGGAGTGGAGCTACGACCAGGTCTCCTGGCGCACCGAGCCCGGCCCCTACTTCGCGGCCTGGCAGCAGGCGTACGACCTCATCAAGGGCCTGGACCCCGAGGCACGCATCGCCGGCCCGAACACCTGCATCCTCTACCCGGAGGTGCGCGGCTTCCTGGAGTTCGCGCGCGAGCACGGCGTGCTCCCCGACGTGATCACCTGGCACGAGCTGTCCTCGCCGGACGAGGTCCGCAGGAACGTCGCCAAGTACCGCGAGCTGGAGCGGGAGTTGGGCATCGGCCCGCTGCCGGTCAACCTCAACGAGTACGCGCACAACTACCATCTGTCCGTCCCCGGGCAGATGATCCAGTGGATCGCCGCGATCGAGGAGTCCAAGGTCGACGCCGACATGGCGTACTGGAACATCGCAGGCAACCTCAACGACTCGGCGGTCGAGGCCAACAAGGGCAACGGCCAGTGGTGGCTGTTCAACGCCTACGGGCAGCTGTCCGGCAACACCGTCCGCGTCATCGCACCGCACCCGAACGTCCAGTACACGCTGCAGGGCGTCGCCACCCTCGACCGGCTCAAACGCCAGGCCCGCGTGCTGTTCGGCGGCGCGGGCGGCGCCGCGGACCTCGTCATCGAAGGCATCGACCCGGACGTATTCGGTACGGCCGCCCATGTACGCCTCCAGGAGATCCCCTGGAGCGGTCAGGTCGGCGCGAGTGCCCAGCCGCTGCGGCTGCTCGACGCCGAACTGCCCGTCACGGACGGCCGGGTGACACTGCCCCTGACCGACCTCGACGAGATGTCCGCCTACCAGCTGATCCTGGCCCCCGGTGGCCACGGCGCCACGCTGCTGCCGCCCGCGGCGGGCCGGCGGCTGACCTACGAGGCCGAGGACGCCACGTACACGGGCGGCGGCTACGTCAAGCACGGACCCGAGGGATCCCCTTCCGACGTCGACAAGTTCGCGACCTCCGGCGGCCACCACATCGGCGGCCTGCGCACCGGCTCCGACGGCGTGCTCGCCTTCGACGTCGAGGCCCCGCAGGACGGCACGTACGACCTGCGGGTCTTTGCCAATTCCCACAACCTGGCCGACCTGGTGCGCGAGCACGGCCCCACCAACGTCTTCCTGCGCATCGACGGCAAGGACGCGCGCGAACTGCGGCTGCCGCTCGGCTACAAGTGGGCGGTGTGGGGCCACACCGACACCGAGGTCGAGCTGAGCGCCGGCCCGCACCGGATCACCCTCGCCGCGCAGGACCCCGACCTCGGCACGACCAAGGGGGACGCGGTCGTCGACAAGCTGGACCTCGTCCTGCGCGACGACCAGGAGGCCCTGTACGACGCCGAGTTCGCCACCCTCGACGCGGGCGCACGGGTCGGCTACGCCCACCTCGGCGCCTCCGGACCCGGCGCCGTCGTCCTCCCCCGAGGCGGCACCGTCACCTTCTGGGTGCACGCCGCCGACGACGGCGAGGCGACGGTCACCGTCGACCTGCTGGGCCCCGGCGAGGGCCTGCTCACGGTCAACGGCGAGGAGCTCGGACCCGTGCAGCGAGCCGCCGTCCCGCTCTTCCTGGCCGGCGGCATAAACAAGGTCACGGTCACCGGGACTTCGGACCGCCTGGTCGTGGACCGGCTGTGCGTCGCCCCCTCCCGTGGACTGCTGCCCACATGCGTAGCCGCAGCCGAGGAAGGCATCCTGACCGGCACCGCAAGGGTGACGGGACGCTCGTATGCCACCGGCGGCAAGGCGGTCGACGGCATCGGTGCCGGCCCCGGCAACGCGCTCACCCTGACGGTGACGGCCGAATGCGCCGGACGCCACGCGCTCACCATCCGCTACTCCAACGGCGAGCAGGCGCCCGCCACCCACTACAACCCCGACCCGGTCTGCCGCCACGCGGACATCTCCGTCAACGGCGCCGCCCCGCAGCGCGTCCTGTTCCCCACCACCTTCCACTTCAACAACTTCTGGAACCTCTCCGTCCCCGTCACCCTCGGCCAAGGCGCCAACACGCTCACCTTCTCCGCCGACGAACTCCCCGACTTCGACGGCCACACCAAAAACGCATACGGCCAGCGCTCGGCGTACGCCCCGGTCATCGACCAGGTGACGGTGACACCGCTGGCCCGGGGGGACCTATCGTGACGGTCACGAGGAAGGGGCCCGATGCTGGAGTTCACGTTCGCCGGCCGGGTGATCGAGTGGCGCGGCCCGGCGCCCTACTACTACCTGCCCGTGCCCGAAGAGGAGTCCGCGGAGATCCGTGAGGTCGCGGCGATGGCCAGCTACGGCTGGGGCGTCATCCCCGTGGTCGCGCGGATCGGCGAGGTCGACTTCGAGACGTCGCTGTTCCCCAAGGACGGCGGCTATCTGCTGCCGCTGAAGGCCGCCGTCCGCAGGCCCCGGCAGATCACCGTCGGCGACGAGATCAGCGTCGAGATGACCGTACGGCTCCCGCACTGATCAGTGCTCGTCGCCCGCCCGGTACACCCCGAACATCGCCGCCTGCGGATCCCGCAGCACCGCGATCCGCGGGCCGTCCGGCACCGAGGTGGGCTCCATGAGGACGGTGCCGCCGGCCTCTGTCGCCGTGGCGTCCACGTCGGCCACCGCGAAATACGGCAGCCAGTGCGGCGGCACCTCGGGCGGGAACTTCTCGTTCATGCGCACCATGCCGCCGAAGTCCGCGCCGTCGATGCCCCATTGCGTGTAGTGCTCCGAAGCGCTGACGCTCCAGCCGAACACGGTCGTATAGAAGCTCTCGGCCCGTTCGGGCGCGCGGGTCAGCAGCTCCACCCACCCCGGTGAGCCGGGCGCGTTGAACAGCCCGGCACCAGGGAAGGCCCGCGCCTGCCACAACTGGAAAGCAGCACCCGCCGGATCGAGCGCCACCGCGAAACGGCCCACGTCGAACACGTCCATCGGACCCAGCAGAACCGTCCCGCCGGCCGCGGTCACCTGCGCGGCTGCGGCATCCGCGTCCGCCACCGCGAGCGACACGTTCCATGCGACGGGCTGCGACTCCTGGTACAGCGGGGTCAGCGCGGCGACCGCGGCGATCCCCAGGTGCGCGGCCGTGTATCCGCCCGCCTCCTGACCCCTCCAGCACGCTGAGCCCGGCCCGCCCTCCGGCCATCCGGCCGAACCCCTCGCGCTCGGCACCGCCCCGACGTACCCTCGCCCACGTACCGCACCGCATGGCGGCCTCCAGCCCACGTCTCCGCTTCCCGGAGGTTCCGCATGCCCGCGCCCACCGTGCGCCCCTTCCGCCGCGACGACCGCGACCAGCTCACCGACCTGATCAACGCACACGTCGCCGCCGTCGTCCCCGGCGTCTCCGTCTCGGTCAACACCGTCCTCAGCGACCTGGAGCGACAGCCCGGCGAGTTCATCACCGACCCCTGGGTCGCCGAGCGCGTCACCCTCGTCGCCGAGCAGCGCCGCCATGTCGTGGCCGCCGCACACCTGCTGCGCTACCGCTCCGGCGCCGAGGTCGGCGAGCACTACCGGGACGCCGGTGAGATCGACTGGTTCGTGTACCGGCCGCCGGCCTCCTTCTGGCCCGACGCCGAGGAAGCCGCGGACCAGCTGATGGCCGCGTGCCTGGCCCAGTTCGCCCGCTGGGACGTACGCGTCCGCTACGCCGACGGCGCCGTCCCGGCCCCGATCGTCTACGGCCTGCCCCGCAACTGGCCGCACATCCGCGCCGTCTACGAACGCTCGGGCTTCCGCCACATCGGAGACACCGAGGTGGTCCTGATCGCGCGGGTGGCCGACCTGCCGGCCCTCGAACCCCGTCCGGGCGTGCGGTTCGAGCGGTCGCTGGGGGAGTGCGGCACCCGTTTCACGGCCTACGTCGACCCCACACGCGCCGCGGGCTTCATCGAGGTCGACACCGCCCTGACCCGCCCCGAACGCCATGCCCGCGCGGCAGGCCTCGCCGACATCGGCAACCTGCACATCGATCCGGCCTCCCACAGCGAGGGCCTGGAGCGACAGCTGCTCGCCCAGGCCGCCGACTGGCTGGGCCTGTGCGGCACGGACCGTCTCTTCGCCTACGAGCAGGCCGACGACAAGGCAGCCGTCGACCTCCTGCTCGCCGCGGGTTTCCGGGAACTGACCCGCACCGACCGCCGCTGGGAACACCGCCCGCACTGAACCCGTCGGGCGACGAGACCACCGAACTGAAATTCCGGACACAAGGGTCGATAATTTCTTCCAGGTCTGCGGAGGGTGGAGCGACATTGATTCGCGTGCTTCTCGTCGAGAACACCCGCCTGGTGCGGGGAGCCTTCGCCGCCCTTCTCTCCGGCGAGGACGACATCGAGGTGGTCGCGGAGGCCGCAGGCGACGGCGAGGTGCTCGCACGGGCGCTGATGTGCCGCCCCGATGTGGCCGTGATCGACGTCGACTCCAAGGAGGGCGAGGAACTCGCCGCGCGGGGCGAGCTGAAGCGGCGGCTGCCCGACTGCCGAGTGATGCTGATGATGGCCTCGACCACACCGGCGCGCCTGCGGCGGATGCTCGATCTGCGCGCTGCCGGGGTGATCAGTACGAACGCTCCGGCGGACCGGCTGATCCACGGCATCCGCAAGCTGGTCAGGGGACAGCGGTTCATCGACCCCGAGTTCGCGCTGGCCGCGCTCGACGCGGGAGCGAACCCGCTGACCCCGCGGGACGTGGAGATCCTGCGGCTGACCGCCGACGGCATCCCCACGCGGGAGGTCGCCGAGCGGTTGTCCTTGTCCGTGGCCACGGTCCGCAACCACCTGTCGGCGATCACCAGGAAGATCGGGGGACGGACCCGGATCGATGCCATTCGGATCGCCAGGGAGTCGGGCTGGGTGTGACCATCGCCCCGAGCGGTGCCGGGGACGGCGGCGCCACGCCCCAGTGGCCGACCAGGTCCCGGTAGAGCGCAGACCCGGTCAGCAGCTCCTGGTGTGTGCCGAGGCCGACCCGTGTGCCGTCCATCACCAGGACCCGGTCGGCCCGTAGCGCCGAGCTGATGCGGTGGGCGACGACGACCAGGGTGCCGGGGCGGCGGGCGAAGGCCTCCTCGGCGATCGCCTCGGCGACCGGATCGAGAGGGCAGGTGGCCTCGTCCAGCAGGGTCAGCCAGGGCGCCGGAAGCAGGGCGCGGGCCAAGGCGAGGAGCTGTCGCTCGCCGGCCGAGAGGTCCCCGGGGGTCACGGGCGGGTCGACGAGGCGCCCGGCCAGCGCGGCCAGCAGCGACTTACCGGCCCCGGAGCGTCCCACGACGGCGACGAGAGCACCGCCGGGGACGACCAGACTCAAGTCCCGGAGCAGGGGACCGTCCGTCCCCAGCACGGTCACCTGCTGGAACTCCAGCCTTCCGGGGCCTTCGGGGAGGCACTCGTGGCCGTAGGCCACGGAGGTTCGGCCAGTACTTCGGCGATCCGCCCCGCCGTCGTACGGGCCTGGGCCAGCTGGTTCACCGACCACAACACGCCGCCGATCCCGACCGCCATGGCGGCGTACTCGCTCGCCGCGAGCACTTCTCCCGGCGTCCACGGGCTTGCTCCTGCGGTTCGTAGAGCAATCTGGCGTTGTGGGGGAACGTTCACCCGGGATCACTCACGAGCATTCCAGAGTCGGCTGCCGTGGCATACCACTGTTCATCATGCGTACGGCGTGAAGTTGTCTCTCCGGACCGTGAACCCCTCCCTGCGGACCGGGAGAAACGGCGGTCCCGGCAGGTTCGTTCCGGGCCGTCAGATGCCCGGCCGGTAGCGGATCGGATGGTCCGCCGGCACCTCCACCAGCACGATCCGTGTCCCGTCCGGATCCGCGATCCACATCTCGACCAGCCCCCACGGCTCCTTCACCGGCGCCCGCACGATCTCGACGCCCTTGGCCCGCAGTTCCTCGTGCGCCGCGGCCGCGTCCTCGACCTGCAGCCACAACTGGACGGCGGGGGAGGACGGAGTCTCGGAGCGGCCCGAGACCTCCAGGAAGCCGCCACCCAGGAAGTAGACGGTGCCGCGCTGCGGCCCCGTGCCGAACTCGCGGTAGACGGCGAGGCCCAACTGCTCGCCGTAGAACGTGCGGGAGCGCTCGGGATCGCTCGGGTGGAGAAGGGTCCGGCTGCTGAGAACGTGCACCATGCATCCGGAGCCTAGGGCCTGTCCGGCGGATCAGATCGGCTGCAAGGTGCGGCGCGTCTTGGCCGACCCGAGCGGGCGCCGGTACGTGCAGCTGCAAGGCGGAGGAGACTGTGACATCAGCCGCTGCCGCGGCGGGCGAGGCGGAGCGTCGGCAACCGACGGCGACGCCGCTGGGGGCCCGGCCCCACGCCTTGAGGCAGTGGGGGAGTGCGTGCCCGGGCCCGCGACGCCGAGCTGATCCATCGGACAGGTCCCAGCGACAGGGTTACCCTCGTCCCTGCCCGTGCCGAGCCAGAAACCGGAGTGCCGCCCATGGAGACCACCGCCGCCGGACTGACCTTCCGCGACGCCACCGACGCCGACGTCGACCTGCTGGTCGCGCTGATCGAGTCGGCGTACCGCGGGGACTCCAGCCGGGCCGGATGGACCACCGAGGCGGACATCCTGCAAGGGCAGCGCACCGACCCGGAGGGCGTGCTCGCCGTCATCAAGTCGCCCGACAGCCGCCTGCTGACGGTCGAGCGGGACGGCGCGGTCGTTGCCTGCTGCCAGCTCGAACACCGCGGTGAACACGCCTACTTCGGGATGTTCGCCGTCAGCCCGCAACTGCAGGGCGCGGGCCTCGGCAAGCTGATCATCACGGAGGCGGAGCGCACGGTGCGCGAGAGCTGGGGCGTGCGCGAGATGCACATGACCGTGATCTCCGTCCGCAACGACCTCATCGCCTGGTACGAGCGCCGCGGCTACCGCCGTACGGGCCGGATGACCCCGTTCCCGTACGGCGACGAGCGCTTCGGCATCCCGCAGCGCGCAGACCTGCAGTTCGAGCTGCTGGTCAAGGAGCTGGTCTGAGGCTCAGGCCGTGAAGCGGCCGGTGCGCTTGATCTCCGGGTAGTCGGTGGTCGCGCCGTCCAGCTGCAGCGCCCGGACGAGCCGCAGATGGTCCTGCGTGTTCACCACCCAGCCGATGATCCGCAGGTCGGCCTTGCGGGCCTGCTCCACGACCTCCAGGGTGAGGCGGCGGATGTTGAGGCAGACGGTCGCGGCACCGGCTTCCACGGCGCGTTCCACGATGTCGGTGCCGTAGCGGCTGCCGATCAGAGCGGTCCGTACGCCCGGCACCAGGCGGGTGACCTCGGCGATCGCCTCGTCGTGGAACGAGGACACCTCGACCCGGGCGACCAGGTCCCGTTTGAGCATGACCTCGGCCAGCGCGCGTGCCGCCGCGATGTCCTTGATCTCGGCCTGCAGCGGTGCCCGCACGGCTTCGAGGACCTCCTCGAAGACCGGGACGCGCTCCCCGCGGCCCGCGTCCAGGGCGCGCAGCTCGGCGAGGGTCTTCTCGGCGATCGGGCCGGTGCCGTCGGTCGTGCGGTCCACGTCGGTGTCGTGCATGACGACGAGGGCGCCGTCCTTGCTCAGATGCAGATCGAGTTCGATCATGTCGAGCCCGGCGTGCTGGGCGGCGACGAAGGAACGGAGGGTGTTCTCGGGTTCGGTACCCATGACTCCGCGATGACCGATGGTAAGGAAGTTCAAGGTTCAACTCGCTTCCGTCGACGGCGGCTCGGCTCCGCGCGCGGACCGGAGCGGACGGCCGCGCGGGCAGAGCCGCAGCCTAACGGCCCGGCCCGGCGATGAACCCGCGCGTACACAGGGGATTGGGGTGCCGCCTGGGGCAGGCCTGGCCTGTACCCGTCGGACGATCACCCTGGCGTGGGCGAGTCCTTCCGGGATTGACCGGTGGCCGGTTTCGGCGCTCCGGCGCCGGGTAGCCGCGCGATACCCAAATGTCTGCCGGATCGGTTTCCGGCAGGAAAAAGTTCGGTGACCATGGAGAGGCGCAGGATAATCTCCCGAGACACCTCTTGCTGAGAGGAAGTCCGTATGTATACGGTCTCCATACGTGAGCTTCTCCCGTGGAGGATGGGACATGACGGAAATTCTTGTGCAGGCGGCTTCGGGGGAGCAGGTTCCTCCCGTGACCAGGGTGGTGGAGCACCCGGCCTGGGCCGTGCTCAAGGATGCCGTGGAGCAGATCCGGCCATGGCAGGCCAAGGACGGATCGATCGACCTGGCGGCCGAAGGCGCGCCCGGGCGCGCGGACGCCGAGGCGGCCGTACGGCGTGTCGTGGAGGCCGTGGAGGAGCTCTCCCCGCTGCTCCCGCACGACGCCGACTACCACGAGGCGCTGGCCAAGGACCTGCTGCGGTGGGCCGAGGGCGGCTTCGAGGTGCCCGACTTCCTCGACTCGCTGCTGGCCTTCCAGCCCGCCGCGAACCGCGCGGACGACCTGCAGCACCTGGTCGTCTTCCCGATGTACACGCAGAACGGCAATCCGGACCGCAACCTGGAGGCGGTCGTGCTGCGCATGGTCTGGCCGGACTGGCTGGCCGAGCTGGAGCGCAGCCGCTACGACAACCCGCTGTTCTGCGGCATCAAGTTCGAGGACTTCACGGCCGGCTACGACACCAACTCGGCCGTCCTCTTCCCGGAGACCATAGCCGTGCGCGAGGCGCCGGAACGTTTCACCTGGGGTGGCATCTTCTGCGACCGTGAGGCCGCCCGCTTCCGCCGGGTCACCGACGCCGCCGTCGACATCCTGGGCCTCGAACTGCCCGAGGACATCGCCGCGATGGTCCACGACCAGAAGCGCTGCGAGGAGGCCTTCGTGCTGTGGGACATGGTCCACGACCGCACCCACAGCCATGGTGACCTGCCCTTCGACCCGTTCATGATCAAGCAGCGGCAGCCGTTCTGGATGTACGGCCTCGAAGAGCTGCGCTGCGACCTCACCGCCTTCAAGGAGGCCGTGAAGCTGCAGGAGGACGGCGTTCCGCAGGCGCGTGACGTGCAGTACGCGGTCCTGTTCGACCGCATGTTCCGCTTCCCGGTCACCGGCGAGCGCGTGCGCAACTACGACGGTCTCGGCGGCCAGCTCCTCTTCGCCTACCTGCACAAGCACGACGTCGTCCGCTGGACCGACAACAAGCTGCACATCGACTGGCAGCGCGCGCCGCAGGTCACCAACCAGCTGTGCGCCGAGATCGAGGACCTCTACCGGGCCGGCATCGACCGCCCGAAGCTGGTCCACTGGTTCGCCGCGTACGACCTGGTGTCGCAGTACCTCGCCCCGCACCCCGGCTCCCGCTGGGCCAAGGGCCCCGACGCCCTTGACCTGAGCCGGCCGCCGCGGAAGCTCGTCGATGACGTGCTTCCGGACGAGTTTCCCCTGAGCATGTTCTATGAGGCCCTCTCCAAGAAGCTGAAGAACGTGATCGCCTCCACCAAGGGCATCACGGCCGAGAGCGCCGAGCGAGTCGCCGCGTGAGCGACCGCAACACCACAACCACTGCTCAGGAGGCGAAGACCATGGCGGGGAACGGAGCTCTCAGCGGTGCGGTGATCGCGGTGGCCGGCGCGGGCGGACCCGCCGGGCGCGCGGCACTGGTCCGGCTCGCGGAGGCGGGTGCGACCGTCGTCGCCGCGGACAACGATCCCGAGCGGCTCGCGGAGGCCGTGGACGCGGCCCGTTACGCGTCCGGGGGCGCCACCGTGACCGGCGAGCCCGTCGACCTGCTGGACCTGGAGTCCACGCGGGAGTGGGCCATGCACATCGAGAAGGAGTTCGGCCGCGTCGACGGCCTGGTCCACCTCGTCGGTGGCTGGCGCGGCAGCGAGACCTTCATCAAGACCAGCCTCGACGACTGGGACTTTCTGGAGCTGCTGCTCATCCGCACCGTGCAGCACACCTCCCTCGCCTTCTCCGAGGCGCTGCAGCGCAGCGAGCGCGGCCGCTACGTCCTGATCAGCGCGGCGGGCGCGACCAGGCCCACCGCGGGCAACGCCGCGTACGCCGCCGCCAAGGCCGCCGCCGAGGCGTGGACCCTGGCCATGGCCGACTTCTTCCGCAAGGCGGGAGGCGCCGAGGGGCCCACGTCGGCGGCTGCGATCCTGGTGGTGAAGGCGTTGGTGCACGAGGCGATGCGCGCCGAGCGACCCAATGCGAAGTTCGCGGGCTTCACGGACGTCAAGGAGCTGGCCGAGGCCATCGCCGACGTCTGGAGCAAGCCCGCCGCCGAAGTGAACGGAAAGCGTCTGTGGCTGACCGAGAAGCCGTGAACCCCGCGAGGACCGACGCGCGTCGCCATCACGACCCGGAGGTCCGCGGCTTCGCCAGCGACAACTACGCCGGGGCCCACCCGGAGGTGCTCGCCGCCCTGGCCCTGGCCAACGGCGGGCACCAGGTCGCGTACGGCGAGGACGACTACACCGACAACCTCCAGGGCATCATCCGCAGCCACTTCGGGGCCACGGCCGAGGCCTTCCCGGTCTTCAACGGCACCGGCGCGAACGTCGTCGCGCTCCAGGCCGTCACCGACCGCTGGGGCGCGGTGATCTGCGCCGAGAGCGCGCACATCAACGTCGACGAAGGCGGCGCACCGGAGCGCATGGGCGGCCTCAAGCTGCTGACGGTGCCGACTCCGGACGGCAAGCTCACCCCCGAACTGATCGACAGGCAGGCGTACGGCTGGGACGACGAGCACCGGGCGATGCCGCAGGTCGTCTCGATCACCCAGAGCACGGAGCTCGGCACGCTCTACACGCCCGACGAGATCCGCGCGATCTGCGAGCACGCCCATGCGCACGGCATGAAGGTGCACCTGGACGGCTCCCGCATAGCCAATGCGGCCGCGTCCCTGGACGTCCCGATGCGGACGTTCACCAACGCGGTCGGCGTCGACATCCTCTCCCTGGGCGGGACGAAGAACGGCGCACTGTTCGGCGAGGCGGTCGTCGTCATCAACCAGGACGCCGTCAGCCACATGAAGCACCTGCGCAAGCTGTCCATGCAGCTCGCCTCCAAGATGCGTTTCGTCTCGGTGCAGTTGGAGGCCCTGCTCGCCAAGGACCTGTGGCTGCGCAACGCCCGCCACTCCAACGAGATGGCCCAGCGCCTGGCCGAGGGCGTGCGCGCCGTGCACGGCGTGGAGATCCTCTACCCGGTTCAGGCCAACGGGGTGTTCGCCAAGCTCCCGCACGACGTGAGCGAGCGGCTGCAGAAGCGGTTCCGCTTCTACTTCTGGGACGAGGCCGCGGGCGTCGTGCGCTGGATGTGCGCCTTCGACACCACCGAGGACGACGTGGACGCGTTCGTGGCGGCGCTCAAGGAGGAGATGGCGCGTTAGGTCTCCGTCAAGCCTCCGCGGCGGCAGTATCGGTGCAGAACGACCGGCGGTATGCCATGAGGCATGGACGCGACCATCCGCAACCCGTGGACGAACGGGCTGAGGTGCGCCGGGCTCCTGATGCTCGGCGCAGTGGTCCTCAGCCTCGTCACGGAGGCTCCGGAACCTTTCGGGCTCTTTCTCTGCCCTGTGCCGGCGGTGGCTGTGACATGGCTGGCCTGGCGCGCCCTCTCCAGTCGGCTGCGGGTGTCCCGCGACGGCATCCGCAGCCGTGGACTGGGGCGGACCCGGTTCGTGGCGTGGGACGACCTGGTGGTGGTCGAGAGCGGGATCGACTGGTGGACGAACGGCGCCCTGTGGGAGTGCCCGGTGGCGATCCTCTTCGACGGGAGCGTCGTGACCCTCACGGGCGTGCACGGCTTGCGCAGCGAGGGCGAGTCACGAGTCGATCGGATCGCGAAGGACCTGAACAGGATGTGCGACGAGAGGTGAGCGGCGAGTGGTGAGCAATGCATGAATATGCATTGCTCCGTAAATTGATTGACTGGTGGGTGATCGTATTTCTATGCTCTGCGGGCATGGAGCTGATCCAGAAAACCCCTGACCTGTCCGCCTACTTGTCTGCTGACGAGGTCATCGATCATGGCCATCCAGTGGTACGGGAGACGGCTGCCCGTCTGGCCCGGGGCGTACCGGACTCGTATGCCTATGCGCGGGCTGCCTTCGAGTACGTACGTGACGCCATCCCGCACTCCCAGGACTCGGGCGATCTGCGCGTCACCTGGCGGGCCTCCGACGTGCTGCGGCTGGGTACCGGCATCTGTTACGCCAAGGCCCACGCCCTCGCCGCCCTGCTGCGGGCCGAGGACATCCCCACGGCGCTCTGCTACCAGAGGCTGGCGCACGACGACGGCGGCGGCCATGCCGTGCACGGTCTGATCGCCGTCCGCTTCAACGGCGCCTGGCACCGGCAGGATCCGCGCGGCAATAAACCGGGTGTCGATGCCCAGTTCTCCCTCGATGGTGAGCGGCTGGCCTGGATCCCCGATCCGGAGTCCAATGAGGTGGACTATCCAGTCCTGTACGCTGAACCGCATCCGGCGGTCATCGAGGCCCTCACGGCCGCCCCCGACAGGCCCCATCTCTGGAAGACGCTCCCCACCGCACTCTGAGGCAGACCATGACGCTCTCCCTGACCGTGTCCGAAGAGGTACGCGCCCTCGCCCCCGGATTCACCCATGTCGCCGTCGAGGCGCACGGCCTCGTCAACGGGCCCAGCACCGAGGAGAGTTCGGCCCTCCTGGACGAGGCGGCCGCCCGCCTCACCGCCCGCCTGGACGGGCGCGCCCCGCACGAGGACCCGCACATGGCGGCCTGGCGCGAGATCTACACGGCGTTCGGCTCCAAGCCCTCGCGCACCCGCAATTCGGCCGAGGCGCTGGCGAAAAGGGCTCTGTCGGACGCCGGACTGCCTCGCATCAATCTGCTCGTCGACCTCTACAACGCCATCAGCGTCGCCCACCTGATCCCCGTCGGAGGCGAGGACACCGACCGCATCCAGGGCGGCATGAGGCTCGTACGGGCCACCGGCGACGAGGACTTCGTGACCGTGGCCGGTGGCGAGGAGGTCGTTGAACACCCCGACGCGGGCGAGGTGGTGTGGCGCGACGAGGCGGGCGTGACCTGCCGCCGCTGGAACTGGCGCCAGGGCCCGCGCACCCGCCTCACCGAAGACACCGTCGCGGGCATCTTCCTGCTGGAGAGCCTGGCCCCGATGCCGGTCGCCGAGGTCGAGAGGGCAGGTGCGGAACTCGCCGAACTGCTGGAGAAGTTCAGCCCCGGGGCACGGATCACCGTCCGCGCTCCGGCGTGACGATTGCGTGGGCTTTGGCCGCCTGGCCCGTTCGGGGTGGGTGTCGTTCCGGTGTGACGGTCCGGCATCGACCCAATGTCGTCCGCAGCCTGAGGGCTTGGGGTGCCCTGGTGTGACGGGGTCAGTGGGGCGTGTGGAACTGGCGGAATCTGTCGGCGACGTTTCAGCCCGGGGCGCGGATCACCGTCCGTGCCCCGGCGTGACGATTCAGCGGGCCTCGGCCGCCTTCACCTCTTCGGGGGTCGGCGCCGTGCCGCCGAGATGGGCGGGCATCCACCACGTGTCGTCCGGGCCCTTGGGCCGTACGGGATAGGCGCGCTGCGCCGCCTCCAGGAGCTCCTGGACGCGCTCGCGCAGCCGCCGGGTGATGGCGCCCGCGTACTGGTCCTGGGGGGCCTCCACCGGCTCGCCCACCCGGATGGTGATCGGCGTGTGGCTGCGCTTGAAGTTGCGCGGGTGGCCCTTGGTCCACAGCCGCTGGGTGCCCCACAGTGCCACCGGGATGAGCGGGACGCCGGCTTCCTGGGCCATGCGCGCGGCACCCGACTTGAAGCTCTTCAGGGTGAAGGACTGCGAGATGGTCGCCTCGGGGAAGACGCCCACGATCTCGCCGGAACGCAGCGACTGCAGCGCGTGCTGGTACGCCGCCTCGCCGTTCTTGCGGTCCACCGGGATGTGCTTCATGCCGCGCATCAGCGGACCGGAGATCTTGTGCCGGAACACCGATTCCTTCGCCATGAAACGCACCAGGCGCTTCTGCGGCAGCGCGGCCAGACCGTCGAAGATGAAGTCCAGATAGCTGATGTGATTGCTCACCAGCACGGCGCCGCCCGACCGCGGAATGTTCTCCGATCCCCTGCAGTCGATCTTGAGGTCCCAGGCCTTGAACAACGTTTGGGCGAGACCGACGACGGGACGGTAGACAAGCTCAGCCATGGACGGGGTGGACCCTTCTCTCTGCCTGGATGGGTTCTCCCGGCGGGAAGTTACGCAGCCGTAGGTTTACGGCATTGCGCAGATCGTGCCCCAAGAACGAACGGGTGGCCAGTCCTGGCGCCGCAGAACGGCGAGATCCTCGTCACGTCCGACAATTGATCCACCTCGGACTTTTAAGCCGCCTTTACTCCGTACGGACCGTCACCCGCCGTACGAGCAGGTACATCTCGCAGCCCAGGCAGTACCCGAACGCGGCATTGAGGAAGGCGGCAGCGAGCGCGGCGGCGGTCGCCGCGAGCCCCAGCCAGGCCGGACCCACCGCGAAACCGACCAGCCCCACGCCGGCGAAGACCAGCCCCACCGCCTGCGCGAACCGCGGCGGCTCCGGCGACTCGAACTCGCTCGGCGGCCCGAGCCGCGGACGTACCACCTTCCGGAACAGCCAGCCGTACGGCGAACGGCCCACCCCGCCCGCCGCGCCCAGCGCGAACGCCAGCGTCTGCCAGGCCAGCAGCCAGGCGCTCCCGGTGATCAGCACGACCGCCAGCACGACGGTCGTCACGGCCGCCCCGAAGCGGGGCCCCCTCACGTCAATGTCCATGAAGCAAGCATTCCGCATGGGAAAAGATCCGGGGAGGCGGGAATCTTTGCAGTCTCGTGAATGCTTGTGCAGGTGATGACCGGACTTGTGGTGTGCGCAGTGGTGCTCGTGGCGGCGAGCGCCTACGGAGTGATTCATCGGCAGCGGAGCGGGAGGGTACGCGTGCGTGGGCGCGACGGCGGGAAGCGGCTCGGCGCGGCCGAGTTGGGTGAGGAACTCGGTGAACGCGCCACGCTCGTGCAGTTCTCCAGCGCCTTCTGTGCGCCCTGCCGGGCCACCCGACGCGTCCTCGGCGAGGTGGCCGGCATGGTCCCGGGCGTGACCCACGTCGAGATCGACGCCGAGGAACACCTGGGCCTGGTGCGCGAACTCGACATCCTGAAGACCCCCACCGTGCTGGTCCTGGACGCCGACGGCCGGGTTGTAAGGCGCGCCACCGGCCTGCCGCGCAAGGCCGACGTCATCGCCGCACTGGGGGAGGCGGTCTGACGGCTGTGACGCGGACGGTGAGGCATCTCCCAGATGCCGGAACGTACTTGACTGTGCGCACCACCTATCGTCAGCCTGACCGTATGCCTACGGAACTCCTTCTCTACGGGCGGGTGCACGTCGACCTCGCCCGCACTGCGAGCGCGCGCTGTCCGAGCTGTTGAGCAGCCACGACATCGCTCGCCCCTCCTCGTAGAAGGACAACTCCATGACGGCCACGCCCGACCTCGGCACCCGTACCCCTCAGCTCGCCTCTCCCGACCTGCTGCGCTCCGTCTTCCGGCGGCACGCGGCAGGAGTCGCCGTGATCACCGCGCGGGGCGACGCCGGCCCGGTCGGCTTCACCGCCACCTCGCTCACCTCCGTCTCCGCCGAACCGCCGCTGCTGTCCTTCGGCATCAGCACCGGTGCCTCCAGCTGGCCGGCGATATCGGCGACCGACCACATCGGCGTCCACATACTCGGCGAGCATCAGCAGGACCTGGCGGCCACCTTCGCCAGGAGCGGCGCCGACCGCTTCGGCGCGTCCACCGCCTGGCGTACGGGCCCCGAAGGCGTTCCGGTGCTCGACGACGTCCTCGCCTGGCTGGTGTGCCGGATCGTCGGCCGGGTCCCCGCCGGGGACCACCGCATCGTGCTGGCCGAGGTCGTGCTCGGTGACCCCACGGGCCCCGGCCGCCCGCTCGTCTACCACCAGGGGCGTTTCAACGGCCTGCGGGACTGACCGCCTGGCCGCTCCGCCTGCGAAGCGGTCGAGTTCCGATTACGCTGCGTTGCAAAGGTCACAGTTCAAAGCGCTTGCTTAGCGGGAATGAACTGGGTGTACTGACGAGTAATATTTCGCTCGGAGCGCGGGTCGCCCCGATCGGGATCGGCCGCTTGAGGCGCCTATGCTGCCTGAAAGTAGGCAGCACCGAAATGACGATTGCAGTAGGAGAGCCGGCGTGAGCTTGAGGATCGTTGTCACTGTGAAGTACGTGCCCGACGCCACTGGCGACCGGCACTTCGCCGATGACCTGACCGTCGACCGGGACGACGTGGACGGTCTGCTCTCCGAGCTGGACGAGTACGCGGTCGAGCAGGCGCTGCAGATCTCCGAGAACTCCGACGACGACGTGGAGATCACCGTCCTGACCGTCGGGCCCGAGGACGCGAAGGACGCGCTGCGCAAGGCGCTGTCCATGGGCGCCGACAAGGCCATCCACGTCGAGGACGACGACCTGCACGGCACGGATGCGATCGGCACCTCGCTGGTGCTGGCGAAGGCGATCGAGAAGGCCGGCTACGACCTGGTGGTGTCCGGGATGGCCTCCACCGACGGCACCGCCGGCATCGTGCCCGCGCTGCTGGCCGAGCGGCTGGGTGTCCCGCAGGTGACCCTGCTGTCCGAGGTGAGCGTCGAGGACGGCACGGTCAAGGGCCGCCGCGACGGGGATGCCGCGTCCGAGCAGCTGGAGGCGCAGCTTCCGGCGGTCGTGTCGGTGACCGACCAGTCGGGTGAGGCGCGCTACCCGTCCTTCAAGGGCATCATGGCGGCCAAGAAGAAGCCGGTCGAGTCGTGGGACCTGTCCGACCTGGAGATCGACGCCGAAGAGGTCGGTCTGGCGGGTGCCTGGACGAAGGTCGAGTCGGCGGCCGAGCGCCCGGCCCGCACCGCGGGCACGATCGTCAAGGACGAGGGCGAGGGCGGCAAGCAGCTCGCCGAGTTCCTCGCGAGCCAGAAGTTCATCTAAGGGCCCTTGGCCCCTTCGAGGCTCAACTCCCTTACCGCCCCTCAGACTTCGTATCCCGCAGGAGAGCAATCCCATGGCTGAAGTTCTCGTCTACGTCGACCACGTGGACGGTGCCGTCCGCAAGCCCACCCTGGAGCTGCTGACCCTCGCTCGTCGCATCGGCGAGCCGGTCGCCGTCGCGCTCGGCAACGGCGCCGGTGACACCGCCGCCGCGCTCGCCGAGCACGGCGCCGTCAAGGTCCTCACGCACGAGGCCGCCGAGTACGCCGACTACCTGGTCGTCCCCAAGGTCGACGCGCTGCAGGCCGCCTACGAGGCCGTCTCCCCGGCCGCCGTCCTGGTCCCCTCGTCCGCGGAGGGCAAGGAGATCGCCGCGCGGCTCGCGCTGCGCATCGGCTCCGGCATCATCACCGACGCCGTCGACCTGGAAGCCTCGGATGAGGGCCCGGTCGCCACCCAGTCGGTGTTCGCCGCCTCCTTCACCACCAAGTCCCGTATCAGCAAGGGCACGCCGGTCATCACGGTCAAGCCCAACTCCGCCGCGGTGGAGGCCGCCCCGGCCGCCGGCGCGGTCGAGGCGCTCGCGGTCACCTTCTCGGAGAAGGCGACCGGCACCAAGGTCACCGCCCGCACCCCGCGGGAGTCGACCGGGCGTCCGGAGCTGACCGAGGCCGCGATCGTGGTCTCCGGCGGCCGTGGCGTCAACGGCGCCGAGAACTTCCCGATCATCGAGGCCCTGGCCGACTCGCTCGGCGCGGCCGTCGGTGCCTCGCGTGCGGCGGTGGACGCGGGCTGGTACCCGCACACCAACCAGGTCGGCCAGACCGGCAAGTCCGTCTCCCCGCAGCTGTACATCGCCAACGGCATCTCCGGCGCGATCCAGCACCGGGCCGGCATGCAGACCTCGAAGACGATCGTGGCGGTCAACAAGGACGCCGAGGCCCCGATCTTCGACCTGGTCGACTACGGCGTGGTCGGCGACCTCTTCGACGTCGTCCCGCAGCTGACCGAGGAGATCAACGCCCGCAAGGGCTGATCACCCGAAGGCCGGCCGAGGCCCCCGCGACTGCACGAACAGTCGCGGGGGCCTCGGCTCATTCGAGACTGAGCGAGGCCTGCACGGGCAGATGGTCGCTCGGGAACTGGCCGTCGGCGGAGAAGGTGTCGACCGACGCTCGGTGCGTCGTCACCCAGGGCGTGGTGAGGATCCAGTCGATGCGGTCGCCGTCCGGAGTGAGCCCCTTGTAGCCGTGGAAGGTCCCGTACGGTGCACTGCGGTGCGCCGCCGCGTCCCAGGTGTCGAGGAGCCCCGAGCCCACCAGCGTGTCGTAGACCGGGTTCCGGTGCGCGGCGACGTTGAAGTCGCCGGTCACCACGGCCGGAAGCGAGCGGTCGAGCTGGGCGATCCGCTGGATCATCAGGGTGGCGCTGCGCTCGCGTGCGTACTGGCTCGCGTGGTCGAAGTGGGTGTTGAGGACATAGAACTCCCGTCCGCCGTCGGCGAGATCGCGGAAGCGGACCCAGGTGACGATGCGGGGGAAGGCGGCGCCCCAGGTGTTCGAGCGGATGACTTCCGGGGTGTCGGAGAGCCAGAAGGTGTAGTGCTCGACGGGGGCCAGGCGCCGGGTGTCGTAGAAGATCGCCGTGGACTCGTCGCGGCTGCCGCCCTCGCGGCCGGTGCCGATCCAGTCGTAGGACGGGCCGAGGTCGGAGTCGATGTCCCGCAGCTGCTGGTAGAGGCCCTCCTGCGTGCCGATGACGTGGGGGTGCGCGCGACGCAGCAGGTCACGCATCACCGGTCTGCGGTCGCTCCAGCTGTTGGGTTCCTTCGTGCTCGCGAAACGTAAGTTGAAGGTCATGACCTCGAGACGGGGCGCCCGGTGCGCCTCGGTCGAGGAGGGCGGCGCGGGCGCGACGGACGCCGACGAGGCGGAGATCGCGGCGCTGGAGAGCGGCACGGTGACCGCCGCGGCCAAGACGGCCTTGAGGCCCAGACGGCGGGTGACTCGGCGATGGTTCGGCACGGAGGCTCCTTCGGTGGCGGCAGCCGGACGTGTCGTGCGAGGGGCGAGTCGTGCGTAGGGAAGTGTCATACCCGGGGGTGAGATGGGCGTGAACATGCCGAGATCGCGGCGTTGCTCCCCGTGGACATGGTGTTGACCACCGGAAGGCGCCCAGATAACTTCATTCTACGGATTGTTGATTCCGCACAGTGGAAAACAGGAGGGTATGGGATGGGTCAGGGTCAGCAGGAGAAGGTGGCGACGAGCCTCGCAGGCGCGATCAGCGAGGAGATCAGCGCCTCCCTCGCCCCGGTCGACGCCGAACTGGAGCGCCGCTACCCGGGGGACCCCGGCACCCGCCAGCCCGTCCACACCGTCTACGTCCCCGGTGACGTCTTCGCCGCCGACACCATCCGTTCCTGGGGCGACCAGGCCCTTGCGGCCCTCGACGAACACGCCCCGGACGCCGCCTCCTTCGCCGCCGTCCTCGGCCTGTCCGACGAGCTCGCCGAGCCCGTCTACGCGCGCGTGCGCGCCAAGCTGGAGCGTGAGCCCATCGAGGACCTGCGCGTCGACTTCGAGGACGGCTACGGCCCCCGCCCGGACGCCGAGGAGGACGAGGCGGCGGCCCGCGCGGCCCGGCTGATCGCGGAGGCGTACGCGAAGGGGACTGCGGCCCCGTACATGGGCATCCGCATGAAGTGCATGGAGGCACCGGTACGCGACCGGGGCATCCGCACCCTCGACATCTTCCTCAGCGGCCTGATGGAGGCCGGCGGGCTGCCCGAGGGACTGGTGCTGACGCTGCCCAAGGTGACGTACGCCGAACAGGTCACCGCCATGGTGCGGCTGCTGGAGGCCTTCGAGAAGGCGCGCGGGCTCGAGCCCGGCCGGATCGGCTTCGAGATCCAGATCGAGACCAGCCAGTCCATCCTCGCGACCGACGGCACCGCGACCGTCGCGCGCATGATCCAGGCCGGCGAGGGCCGCGCCACCGGACTGCACTACGGCACCTTCGACTACAGCGCCTGCCTCGGCGTCTCGGCCGCCTACCAGGCCAGCGACCACCCGGCCGCCGACCACGCCAAGGCGATCATGCAGGTCGCGGCCGCGGGGACGGGCGTCCGGGTGTCGGACGGCTCGACCAACGTGCTGCCCGTGGGCCCTACGGCCAAGGTCCACGACGCCTGGCGCCTGCACTACGGCCTCACCCGCCGCGCGCTCGCCCGCGCCTACTACCAGGGCTGGGACATGCACCCCGGCCACATCCCCACCCGGTACGCGGCCGTCTTCGCCTTCTACCGCGAGGGCTTCGAGCAGGCCGCCGCCCGCCTCGCGCGGTACGCGAACCGGGCCGGCGGCGACGTCATGGACGAGCCCGCCACCGCCAAGGCCCTCAGCGGCTATCTGCTGCGGGGTCTGGACTGCGGCGCGCTGGACATCGCCGAGGTCGCCCGCCTGACCGGTCTGACTCGCACCGATCTGGAGGGCTTTGCGGCACCCCGGCGCGGCGACCTGACCGCGTCCGCCAAGTAGCAGACCCGTCACAGCAGTCACCACCGGCAGGCGTTGTCACACCCGCCCCGTAGTCTGTACCGCACGCATTGACGGGTCACAGGAACGGGGCGGGCGGTGTCTTCGGGGGAGACCTCAGGCGGAAACAACAAGGGCGACGGGACCGGTCGCGTGCTGGCGGGGCGCTATCGCGTCGTGGCCCAACTCGGGCGCGGCGGCATGGGCGTCGTCTGGAGAGCCGTCGACGAGGTACTGGGCCGTGAGGTCGCGGTCAAGGAGCTGCGCACCTACACCGACGCCGACGGGCCCGAACTCGCCGACCTGCGGCTGCGGATGCAGCGCGAGGCGCGCGCGGCGGCCCGGGTGCGGCACCCCGGAGTCGTCGCCGTTCACGACGTGACCGAGGTCGACGGCCGTCCGCTCATCGTCATGGAGCTCGTCGACGGGCCGTCCCTGGAACAGGTGTTGCGCGAGCGCGGCTCCCTCGACCCGGTCGAGGCCGCCGGCATCGGTGCCAAGGTGATGGACGCGCTGGCGGCCGCCCACCGGGCCGGCGTCCTGCACCGTGACGTGAAGCCCGGAAACATTCTGCTCGAGGGGTCAGGCCGCGTCGTCCTGACGGACTTCGGCATCGCGGCCATGGACGAGCCGGGCGACGGCGCGGCCACCCGCCTGACCCGCAGCGGTGCGCTCGTCGGCTCCCTGGACTACCTCGCGCCCGAGCGGGCCCAGGGCGCCGAGGCGAGCCCGGCCTCCGACGTCTGGGCCCTGGGAGCCACGTTGTACGCGGCCGTCGAGGGTTCCTCGCCCTTCCGCCGTACCTCGACGTACTCCACGCTCACCGCGATCGTCAGCGAGCCCCTTCCGGAGCCGGAGCGCGCGGGCCTGCTCACCCCCGTACTCCAGCAGCTGCTGGACAAGCGGCCCGAGACCCGTCCGGAGGCCGAGCAGGGGCGCGCTCTGCTGCAGGCGGTGGCGGACGCGGGCGGCACGGACACGCCGACGACCACCCTGCGCGATCACACGGCGCCGAGGGCGGAGACGGAGCCCGACGTCCCTTCGCTGCCTCCCGGGTTCTTCATGCCGGGGGCCGCGCAGGGACCGGCGCCGGCGGCGCAGGATTCCGCTCCCACCGAGCAGCGCGGGCCGGTGACGCCCGGCTCCGCCCCGGCCGGACAGCACGACCAGGCGGCGCCCGGCCTCAACCCGACGCCGTACGCCGCACCCGCGATGCCGGGCTTCGGCCCGCCCGCTTCCCAAAACCGGGCACCGGACCTGGCGACGGCCCCCACCGGGCCCATACCTCCCTCGACCTCCCCGCGCCACAAGGGCCGCGCCCTGCTCGCCGCCGTGGCCGTCACCGTCGTCCTCGCGGCGGCCGGAGGAACCGTCGCCCTGCTGAACTCGCGGAACACGGCAGCGAACGCGCACCCCACCTCGTCCTCCACGGAGGCCCAGGCGTCCGCATCCGTCTCCGACCGCACCGACGCCGACCACTCGGACGGCCCCAAGCCGACGGAACAGGGCGACAAGAAGAGCCCGACGCCAACCAAGGCCGACGGTCAGAAGAGCGAGGCCACGCCCACGAGCCGGGCCTCGTCCTCGTCCACGGCGAAGTCCCCGGGCGGCGGCACCACCGGGGGTGGTACCACGGGCGGCACGTCGTCAGGCGGCACCACCGGAGGCGGCAGCGGCGGTACGACGGGCGGAGGGGGCGAGACCACCCCGGCACCGGCCTGCACCTCCATAGGCGGCGGCAAGTACAACTGCACGGTCTGGCGCACCGCCAAGTCCTACACCGCCTCCGGCACCGAGGTCGGTGTCCTCGGCGCGGGCACCAACTACTTCTACTGCCAGCAGAACCTGGGCCGGCGCGAGACGTACGGCCAGTGGACCAACGTCTGGTGGGCGAAGACGGACGACGACAGCGGCAACACGAACGTCTACATCAGCGACGTCTACATCAAGGGTGGCGACAACGACCAGCCGATCCCCGGCCTCCCGGTGTGCTGACGCCCGTCACGCTCACCTGTCCGCCACGTACCGTTCCAGCCCCGACACCGTCACCAGTTTCTCCTCGGCGAACACCCGGGTGCCCCGCTCGCACAGCTCGGCGTCGGCACGCGCCCGCGTGCAGAACTCCTCGGGTGTGACACCGAACAGCTCCCGCAACCGGGCCGAACCGACAAGGAGTTCGGTGATCAGCGCCCGCTGACCGGGATGCCCGCGAGGCGCCCCCGAACCGTTGCGCAGGACCCCGCGGCGGTTGACGTAGATGTACGCACCGGGCAGCGGCGTCCCGTCCTCCAACTCGATCCGCACCTCGGGCTCCTGCAGCCAGGCGCGCCGGAAGTTGCCGTAGCGCAGCGGCACGCCCTCGCTCGCGTCGATCACCGCGAGCTGCGCGGCGTCCAGCCAAGTCACGAACAACTCCCGTGCGGCTCCCGGCGCCTCGACCGGTGACGCGGACACATAGCCCAGGCGGCTGACGTGCGCGGAGACGCCCACGTCGATCCCGGTGACCCGGACGCGCACCATCGGGATGGGCGAGGCGATCCCCGACTCGTCCATTTTGCGGCGCAGTTGGCCCGGGCAGGCGTTGGAGCCGACCGCCACCACGGGGACGCGGTCCTCGTGCACCAGGAGGTCGAGGGGCAGGAACCGGTCGCCCTCGAGGAGCCCGGACCGCGCGGGCCAGGCCCCCGGGTAGAGCAGCGGGTGGTCACGCGGGGCCACCGCGAGGCCCAGCGCTTCGAGGCTGTGATCCGCTTCAGCGTCCACGGGCGGCTCAGTCCGCCGGCGGCAGCTCGCCCGAGCCACGGGTGATCAGCCGGGTCGGCAGCTCGATGCGCTCCGGGGTGAGCAGGGTGCCGTCCAGCTGGCGGAAGAGGCGGTCGGCGGCGGTGCGGCCGAGGGCCGCCGCGTCCTGGGCGACGACGGTGACACCCGGCTGCAGCAGATCGGCGAGCTCGAAGTCGTCGAAGCCGACCAGGGCGATCCGGCGGGGCTGCTCGGCGAGGACACGGACCACGGTGACCGTCACGCGGTTGTTGCCCGCGAAGACAGCGGTTACCGGAGCGGGGCCGGAGAGCATCTCCTCGGCGGCCCGGCGCACCCGCTGCGGGTCCGTGACGCCAAGGGACATCCAGGAGTCCTCGACCGGGATGCCCGCGTCCTCCATGGCGGCCCGGTAGCCCCGCAGCCGCTCGGCGGCCGTGTGGATACGGGGCATGTCGCCGATGAAACCGATCCGGCGGTGGCCGTGGGCGATGAGGTGGGCGACGCCGTCGCGGGCGCCGCCGTAGCTGTCGGACAGGACGACATCGGCGTCGATCTTCCCGGCGGGCCGGTCGACGAACACCGTGGCGACGCCCGCCCTGATCTCCGGCTCGAGATAGCGGTGGTCGTCACCGGCCGGAATGATCACCAGGCCGTCCACCCGTCGCGCACACAGGGCCAGCGCCAGCTCCTGCTCGCGATCGGGGTCTTCCGCGCTGGAGCCGTTGATCAGCAGGGCGCCGTGCGCGCGGGCCACCTCCTCGACGGCCCGGCTGAGGGGGCCGTAGAACGGGTCGGCGAGGTCTTCGAGGACCAGGCCGATGCTGGCGGTGCGGCCCTTGCGCAGCACGCGCGCGCTGTCGTTGCGGCGGAAGCCGAGCGCGTCGATGGCCTCCTGGACGCGGCGCTCGGTCTCGGGGGTGACGCCGGGCTCGCCGTTGACCACACGGGAGACGGTCTTCAGGCCGACTCCGGCGCGCGCCGCCACGTCCTTCATGGTGGGACGGTTGCCGTAACGCGTTGCGGAGAGGGGGGTTGTTCGGCGAGCGGTCTCGGGCACGATGCGCTGTCCTGTCCTGTCTCGTCCACGGGTCTCGTCCACGGGGATGCGTCAGACCATGAGTTTGTATGAGGATGTGGCGTCGAGCATAGAGCCTGGACAACGTTGTCATATGCACGAGAGACTGTCCATCGCAATCTCCGGCCTGCGCCCCCACCGCCAGACCGGCCCGCCCGTCTCCGTAGTTGAAGGGGGAACTTTCCCCTGGTCGACGGGGATCCGACTGTTTTCGGGGAGATCCGACACTGATGCACACCGACCTCGTGGCAGCGCTCGACATCGGCGGTACCAAGATCGCCGGGGCGCTGGTGGACGGCCACGGCCAGATCGTGGTGCGCGCTCAGCGTGCGACACCCGCGCAGCAGGACGGCGAGACCGTGATGGGTGCCGTGCAGGACGTCCTCGGCGAGCTGACCGCCGCGCCCCTGTGGGGCCGCGCCACGGCCCTCGGTATCGGGAGCGCCGGCCCGGTGGACGCCTCCGCGGGCACGGTGAGCCCGGTGAACGTGCCGGGCTGGCGCGACTACCCCCTTGTCCGGCGGGTCCAGGACGCGGCCGGAGGACTGCCGGTCGAACTGATCGGTGACGGCGTGGCGATCACGGCGGCCGAGCACTGGCAGGGCGCCGCCCGCGGTCACGACAACGCGCTGTGCATGGTGGTCTCCACGGGCGTCGGCGGCGGCCTGGTCCTCAACGGTCAGCTGCACCCCGGCCCCACCGGCAACGCGGGCCACATCGGCCACATCAGCGTCGATCTCGACGGCGACGCCTGCCCGTGCGGATCACGCGGGTGCGTGGAGCGCATTGCGAGCGGCCCCAACATCGCCCGCCGCGCCCTGGAGCACGGCTGGCAGCCCGGCCCCGACGGCGACACCTCCGCGGCCGCGGTGGCCGCCGCCGCCCGCGCCGGAGACCCGGTCGCTCTCGCTTCCTTCGAGCGCGCAGCCCAGGCACTGGCCGCCGGCATCGCCGCCACCGCCACGCTCGTCGAGATCGACATCGCGGTGATCGGCGGGGGCGTGGGCAAGGCGGGTGACGTGCTGTTCACGCCGCTGCGCAAGGCCCTCAGCGACTACGCGACGCTGTCCTTCGTACGGCGCCTGGAGATCACGCCGGCCCAGATGGGCACGGACGCCGGGCTGGTCGGGGCGGCCGCGGCCGCGCTCGCCAAGCGGGCGGACGCGGCCGCGGTCTGAGGGGCGTGCACAGCAGGAACGTTCACGTGCGCTGCTGGGCTCTCCGAAGCGGGCTCAGCAGGTCAGCTGTGCGTTCGCCCAGTCCGCATGGTCCGAGTCGATGCCGTCGCCGCCGTCGGTGACGACGAGGCGGACCACCTGGGCGCCGGTCACATCAGCGGTGAGCGGCTGGGCGGGCATCGTATTGGTCAGGACGCCGGTCGAGGCGACCTTGGTGCCGTCGGCCCAGACCTCGAAGGCGACGGTGCCGTTTGCGCCCTTCTCGTCGTCGACGCCGACGTCCGCGGTGACCGTTGTGCAGGCTTTGCCGGTGTAGTACTCGACGGCGCTCTCGGCGTGGACCCCGAGTCCCATGTCATATACCACTGTGCCGATGGTGATCGGATGGCCGTCGCCCGCGGCGCTCTCCCCGTTGCTGGTGTTGCGCTCGACCGGACCGTATCCGTTGGTGGCCGACAGCCAAGGCAGGTCGCCCAGCCTGGACGTCCCCGACGGCGGTGGCACGACGACGGACGCGGTCAGCGGAACCGTGCTGTCGACGCGGATACCGGTCGTCGAGCGGTAACTCGCCCTGAGCGTCAGGTCGTACGACCCCGTCGGCGTCCCCGCCGGGGCGGTGACCGACCACTTGGTGCGCAGGGAGCGGCCGGTCGGCAGGGAGGCGGCCGTGGTCCGTGAGGTCGCCTGGATCGCCCAGCCCCGGGGCCCGGTCAGCGAGACGGACACGCGCTCGGCAGGCGTACGGCCCAGGTCGGTGACGGTCGACGTCAGCCCGGCCGCCTTGCCGGCCTCGACCAACGGGCCGCCGTCCAGGCCGAGTTCGACGGCGGGCGGGTGCACGGCCCACTTGGGGTCGGCGGAGACGCGTACCAGGACCGTGCCGTGCGCCGGTACGGTCGCCGAGATGGTGCCGGCGGTGTTGTAGCTCCTGTGCTGCCACAGGTCGCGCAGGGTGTAGGCGTCGGCGGCGGGCAGGCCCACGGCCTTCGCGGTCGTGCTGATGTGCTGGGCGGTTCCGGACTCGTTGAAGAGGGCCACTGCACGGCTGCCGTCCTTCATCTCCTTGGCGACGACCCAGCGCCCGCCCTGGGAGGAGACGACCGTGCCCTGCTTGCCCAATGGGTCCTGGTCGACGGCGACGACCTCCTTGTTGTCGAGGATGTCGAAGGTCGCCTGGGAGGCCTTGCGCAGGTCAGAGCCGATCAGGAGCGGCGCGGCCATGATCGACCACATCGAGAAGTGCGAGCGGTACTCGGTGTCCGTCATGCCGCCGTTGCCGACCTCCAGCATGTCGGGGTCGTTCCAGTGCCCGGGGCCCGCGTACGGGGCGAGCGGAAGGTTCTTCTTCAGGATGGACAGCATCGAACCCCAGTTGTCGCTGATGTCACCCGTCGTGCGCCACAGGTGGCCCACGTCGGCCGCCCATTCCCAGGGTTTGTTCTCGCCCCATTCGCAGATGCTGTAGACGATCGGGCGACCGGTCGCCTTGAGGGCGTCGCGCATGGTCGTGTAGCGCACCTTGGCGTCCACGCCTTGGTTATTGCAGTTGTCGTACTTGACGTAGTCCACGCCCCAGTCCGCGAACTGCCGGGCGTCGCTGTACTCGTGACCGAGCGCGCCCGGGAATCCTGCGCTGTTGCAGGTCTTCGTGCCCGCGCTGGTGTAGATGCCGAGTTTGAGCCCCTTGGCGTGGACGTAGTCGGCGACCGCCTTGATCCCGTTCGGGAAGCGGACCGGATCCGGTACGAGTTTGCCGTCCGCGTTCCGGGCCGGCAGGGCCCAGCAGTCGTCGAGGTTGACGTACTGGTATCCGGCGTCCTTGAGGCCTTTCTCGACGAAGATGTCCGCGATTCCCTTGACCATGGACTCGTTGAACTCGGCACGGCAGTGCGTGGAGTTCCAGTTGTTGAAGCCCATCGGAGGGGTGAGGGCGAGGCCGTCGGCCAGGGTGGGGGCGGCAGGCGCGGTGGTGGGCGCCGCCAGGGCGGGCGCGGCGAGTCCCGCCGCGCCCAGCAGTCCTGCGGCGAGCGCTCCGACCACTCTTCGGCGGGTTGTGCGGGTGGGAAGGTGACGCATCGTTACGTTCCTCCGAGCACACGAGAGGTGGGATGACGTCATGTCCGCGTCATCGCTGCGCGTTTACGGTAGGACGTGTCGGACTGTGTTGGAAGAGAGTGCGTAGCAGTTGTTCGATATCCCGTCAGGTCCCGGTGGTGTGATGCGCACCGGGATGAGATCCAAGCCGTGCGTTTGGTTGTGTTGGGTGGCACTCCCTGCGCGGGGTGTATGGCTCGGCCGCCCTTCGGTTCATTGGCCCAGTCCAAGATGCGGAAAGTCGTCGGATGTCCCAGCAGGATCTCTTGCGTCAGCGGGCAAGACGTTTTGAACGTGTTCAAGTTTCTGGTTTAGGCTTCCCGTCATACGAAGGGGGAAGCCTGATGAAGATCGTCATTCCCGGTGGGACGGGGCAGGTCGGCGCGATCCTGAGGCGCGCGCTGACGGCCGCCGGTCACGAGGTCGTGATCCTCACCCGGCGGCCGCTGCGCGCGGGCGAGGTGTGCTGGGACGGCGAGAACCTGGGCCCCTGGGCCGAAGAGATCAACGGCAGTGACGTCGTGATCAACCTGGCGGGGCGCAGCGTCAGCTGCCGGTACACCCCGGCCAACCTGAAAGCCATGATGGACTCCCGGGTGAACTCCGCCCGGGTCGTCGGCGAGGCGATCGCGTCCGCCGCGCAGCCGCCCCGCGTCTGGCTCCAGATGAGTACCGCCACGGTGTACGCGCATCGCTTCGACGCGCCCAACGACGAGACGGCCGGCGTGATCGGCGGCAGCGAGCCCGGCGTCCCCGGCTACTGGGCCTACAGCGTGGAGATCGCCAAGAACTGGGAACGGGCGCAGGAGGACGCCGACACGCCCCGCACCCGCAAGGTCGCCCTGCGCTCCGCCATGGTGATGAGCCCCGATCGCGGCGGAGTCCTCGACGTGCTGCTGCGGTTGGCGCGGCTCGGCCTGGGTGGCCCGGTCGCGGGCGGTGCGCAGTACGTGTCCTGGATCCACGAGCGCGACTTCGTCCGCGCGGTGGAGTTCCTCGTCGACCGGGACGACCTCGCCGGGCCGGTGAACCTCGCCGCTCCCGGACCGCTGCCGCACCGCGCCTTCATGCGGGCCCTGCGCACCGCCTGGGGCATGCCGGTCGGGCTGCCCGCCACGCGCTGGATGGCGGAGCTCGGCGCGTTCGCCCTGCGCTCGGACACCGAACTGCTGCTGAAGAGCCGCCGGGTCGTCCCCGGCCGTCTGCTCGAAGCGGAGTTCGCCTTCGAGTACGCCCGGTGGCCCGAGGCGGCCGCCGATCTGGTGCGCCAAGTACGAGACGGACGAGGGCGTGACCCGCGGGCGGTTTCCCAGTTGAACCGGGCATGAAGAAGCGCAGCATGCTCGCCATCGCCTCCCTCGCCACCGGGTTCGTCGTCGCCGCCATCACCCCCTCGCAACACGCCGACCACCAGGTGGTCGGTGATCACCAGACGCTCGGCGACCTGGGCGTCGAGGACACCGTCGGCACGGTCACCCACACGACCGGCGACGAGGGCCTCGCCGGCCCCGGCAAGACCCTCGGCCGGTAACACCGACGCGTTCGAGGCCGGATCGTGGCGCCGGTGCCCCTGCAGCAGGGGCACCGGCGCCCCCTTTTGTGCGTCCTCAACTGGAGCTGGTTTCCGTGGCAGGGTGGAGCGGGCAAGCCTCAGGGGGCCAATAGAAGAGGGGGACCTGTGACCGTCGTCTGGATCAACGGCGCGTTCGGTGCGGGGAAGACCACCACCGCACGGGAACTGATCGAGCTGATCCCGAACAGCACGCTCTTCGACCCCGAGGTGATCGGCGCTGCGCTCACGCACCTTCTGCCGCCCAAACACCTCGCCGAGGTCGGCGACTACCAGGACCTGCCGATCTGGCGACGTCTCGTGATCGACACGGCGGCCGCAATGCTCGCCGAACTGGGCGGAACCCTGGTGGTTCCGATGACCCTGCTGCGCCAGGAGTACCGCGACGAGATCTTCGGCGGCCTCGCAGCACGCCGTATCTCCGTCCGGCATGTCCTCCTCGCCCCGGCGGAAACGATCCTGCGGGAGCGAATAGCCGGCCGCGAGGTGCCGTCCGACCTGGCGGACGGCGAGATACGGGTACGGCAGTGGTCGTACGACCACATCGAGCCCTACCGTGCCGCCCTCGCGTCCTGGCTCACTGCCGATGCCTATCCCGTCGACACGGGGGCCCTCACTCCGTATGAGAGTGCGCTCCGTATTGCTGAGGCCGTCAGCGCGGGAGAGGTGGTGGTATGTGACATAGTACAAACTCCCGAACCCACCGCCGAGACGCTCGCCGCAGGCGTCCTCCTCTTCGACGAGCAGGACCGCGTTCTCCTCGTGGACCCCACCTACAAGGCCGGCTGGGAGTTTCCCGGCGGTGTCGTCGAACCCGGCGAGGCCCCCGCCCGGGCCGGCATGCGCGAGGTCGCCGAGGAGACCGGCATCCACCTCGACGAGGTTCCCCGCCTTCTGGTCGTCGACTGGGAGGCCCCGGCACCGCCCGGCTACGGCGGACTGCGCCTCCTCTTCGACGGCGGCCGCCTCGACGCCACCGAAGCCGCACGGCTCCTGCTGCCCGGACCCGAGCTGCGCGACTGGCGGTTCGCCACCGAGGAGGAGGCCGCGGACCTGCTGCCGCCGGTGCGCTACGAGCGCTTGCGCTGGGCCCTGCGGGCGCGCGAGCGCGGGGCGGCGCTGTATCTGGAAGCGGGCGTCCCGGTCGGCTGACCTCGGCCGAACCCCCGCGATGCCGACGTGACTTCTGTGGCTTCTGAGTGGTTGTCAGGCGACTTTGCCCTGCGTGATCTGAAAGAGGTACACACGAGTTCTACCGTCAGTGCGCAGCTCAGCTCTCTCGCGGCCGCTCGGCCGCCTCGACAAGGCCGCGGAGCCTCCGTCGGCCGGAGGAGGGACATGCCGCAACTGTCTGCCCTCACAAGGGGACTTGCTCTTGCCGCCGGGCTCGTGCTGGCTCTGGCCGCCTGCAGCGGCGGCTGTTCGCGAACCGGCTGACGGAGAGCGAGCGCGAGACCTACATCGAGGAGGTGCCCGCGCTGATCGACCGGGGCTGCGGGAACCCGGTCGCCTGCCACTACGCGGAGAGCGTCGAGCTGTTGTAGGCGAGACGCAGCTCTTCGTACGGGTAGGGGGTCTGCCGGCTCTCCGTGCGCAGTCGGCCGAGGAAGCCGTTGAGGACGGCGGCCAGCGGCGCATCACGGGCGATGATCGCGGCGGCGGTCCGGGGGATGCCGTCGGGGTGCGCGCCGATCGCGCAGGCGCGCACGAACGCCTCCCGCTCGCGCCGGTCGTACCCGTACAGGGCGGTGACGAGCCAGTTGACCAAGTGGGCGCGGGAGTAGACGAGGTCGTAGTCGCGGTGACGGTCGTAGAAGGCGCGCTCCGGCCGGGACAGCCGGAACCGGGAGCTGAACGCGAGCCCGTAGTCGGTCAGGAAGAACTGCTCGCCGTCGGTGAGGACGTTCTGGAAGTGGGCGTCGAAGTGCAGGAGTTGGCGTTCGCGGAGGAAGCCGGTCAGCGCGCCCAGCCACTCGTCCACCTGCCTGCAGATCCGATCCGAGTCGTCGGCGCGCACCTGGGTGTCGAGCCAGTCGTGGAGGGTGTGCGGGAAGTACTCCAGGAACAGGGCCAGGCTCGCGGACGATGTCCGCAGGGCCTCGAGGCGCTCACGGACCGGTGGGGAGCCACCGCAGTAGGCCACCGTCCCTTCCACGTCGGCCAGTTCCTCGGGAAGTGGCTGGACGGTGTCCGGCAGCACCCGCCAGTGGTGCATCAGGGGGAAGCCGGTGAAGCGGTCGGAGAGCACCCAGTTCGTCGTCATCGTGTGTGCGGCCAGCTCGCGCCAGGCGCCGAAGCCTGGGCTGCGGCCTGTGCCGTAATGGCAGAAGGGCGGCAGCTCGAACAGATTCGCCGTGGACCGCGCGTTCTCGGGCAGCAACTCGATGTCCGTGAGCGGCATCCGCTTCACGAAGACCCGTCTGCCGTCCACCTCGACCAGCACGTAACGCCCGCCGATGCCGACGCCCGCAGGGGTTCCCGAGGCCAGGAGGCCCGCCAGCTCGTGGTCGCTGAGCAGGCCCAGGGAGGTGGCGATGTCGGTGTGGGCGGCGCGGCGCGCGGCGGAGGACATGACCTCCATGGTCAGGGTGACGACGGGTGCGTGTCTGCCGATCGGCGAAGTGCCGTCCTCGCGTGTGCGATCAGTGGGTCGCGAGCAGGAGGCATCAGGGGGCACGGACGCGTGTCGTTGCCGACGTGTCGGACCACCGGTTCCTGGTCGCCGCGCCTGCGATCGCCGTGATCACCCAGGGCACCTCGGTCGCGACCGCCGCCCGTCGGACGGGGGTTGAGCGAGTGTCAGGTCCATCATGCCTGGTCGGAGACGCTTTCGGTAGGACGCAGCGCACGCTCGTTCGACCTTGTGGCGGACGGTGCCGTACCCGCAGACTCGTCGTCATCCACTCTCCGGCCCACGTGCCGGCAACCGTCATCGGCTGCCGGCACGTTCGCTGTGCTGTCTCGCCGTGTGACACGCACCAGTCGGGGAGGGACGGGACGAAGGGGATCGATGGACCGGGACATGATCGTGCTGGCAAAGGTCCGGCTGCTCAGTGCCAACCGGCGGGTGGTGCGGGGCGCCGAGGGACTGTGGATCTACCGACTGCTGACGCAGGTCGAGCCGGCGGTGTACGGATCGAAGCTGGTGTACGTCCTGGTGGAGGAGAGCGGCTCACCCCTGGTGCGGGAGTTGCCCGAGCGACGGCTGGCCCTGCTGAACGAGGCCGTGGACGTGGCGAAGGCCCTCAGCACGGCGAACCCCTACCGGGAGAAGATGCTGGCGAGGGCACTGGCCGCCAGGCAGCGCGAACTTGAGGCTGGTGCGGCGAAGCCGCGAGAACTCGAATGACCCGGTAGGTGACAGGCGTCGCCTTGAACGTGGGGTCCTGGCCGAGGCCGGGGCCCCACGCGCCCGGTGCCTGGCGCCGGTGCCCAAGGGGCGCTCCTTGGACCTGCCTATCCTGGTGCGGGCCAGGTGATCAGCGCAGACGTGCCCGCCGCGCGTGGCCGCCGACGCGGCTCTTGGACGAAGAGGAGTGTGAGATGACGGTGCGCGTGCTGAGAGCGGACGAGCGCCCGGCCGTGCCGTGGAAGAACGGGGGCGGACTGACCCGCGAGGTCGCCTCTTCTCCCAGCCAGGCAGGGATGTCGGACTTTGTGTGGCGGGTGAGTCTCGCCGACGTGGCCGAGCCGGGTCCTTTCTCCCGCTTCGAAGGTGTCGACCGGATCATCACCCTGGTCGACGGGCCAGGCATGGTGCTGACCGTCGATGGCACCTCGCACACCGTGGCCGAGCGGTACGTCCCCTTCCCCTTCCCCGGGGAGGCAGTCACCGACTGCCGGCTGCTCGGCGGTCCGCTCGTCGATTTCAACGTGATGGTCCGGCGCGGACGGGCCACCGCGCAGGTCGCGATCGTACGGGACCGGGTGGCGCTCTCCGCTCTCGCTGAGACGACGCTGCTCGTGGTCGTACTGGACGGCTCCGCAGTTTTCGAGGCGTCCGGCCTGGTCCTCGACCGCTTCGACGGGGCCCTGATCACCGACGCCCGCGAGGAGGCCCTCAAGGTGACCGGCATCGCAGCGCTCGTCACCCTCACCGGCACAGCCGCAGAGGGATAGTTCAGGTCGGGTACGACCCGGCGGCCGGGGGAGCCGGGGGAAGGCCGGTCCTCGACCAGGGCAAGGACGGTCTGGGTTCGAGGAGCGCGGGTTCACGCCGACGGCTCCGGGCGGGCTGCGCCCAAGGCGGCGGACGCAGAAGGGCCCCCGTCCGTGGACGAGGACCCTTTCCGCGTTGCAGAGCCGTCAGTTCGCGGCGTAGTTCTGCAGGAACAGCGCCTCCGCCACCGACAGCCGTTCCAGTTCCTCGGGCGAGACGCTCTCGTTCACCGCGTGGATCTGGGCCTCCGGCTCGCTCAGGCCGATCAGGAGGATCTCCGCCTGCGGGTAGAGGGCGGCGAGGGTGTTGCACAGGGGGATCGAGCCGCCCTGACCGGCGTACTGCATCTCCTGGCCGGGGTAGGCGACCGCCATCGCCTCGGCCATCGCCGCATACGCCGGGCTGGTGGTGTCGGCACTGAACGGCTGGCCCTGACCGACCTGTTCGGTGCGCACCCGGGCGCCCCACGGGGTGTGCGCCTTCAGGTGGGCCTGCAGCAGCTTGGTGGCCTCGGCCGCGTCGACGCCCGGGGGCACCCGCAGGCTGACCAGGGCGCGGGCACCCGCCTGCACCGACGGGGTGGCGCCGACGACGGGCGGGCAGTCGATACCGAGGACCGTGACGGCCGGGCGTGCCCAGATACGGTCGGCGACCGAGCCGGAGCCGATCAGCTGCACGCCGTCCAGCACCTTGGCGTCCTGGCGGAACTGCTCCTCGTCGTACTGCAGGCCCTCCCAGCGGGTTTCGGGGGTGAGCCCGTCGACGGTGGTCGAACCGTCCTCCGCGCGCAGCGAGTCCAGTACGCGGATGAGCGCGGCCAGGGCGTCGGGGGCGGCGCCGCCGAACTGGCCGGAGTGGAGGTTGCCGCGGAGGGTGTCGATCTGGATGCGGACCAGGGTCATGCCGCGCAGCGTGGAGGTGACCGTCGGCAGACCCACGCGGAAGTTGCCCGCGTCGCCGATGACGATGGTGTCGGCCGCCAGGAGGTCGGGGTGGGCCTCGGCGTAGCGCTCCAGACCACCCGTGCCCATCTCCTCCGAGCCCTCGGCGATGACCTTGATGTGCACGGGCACGCCGCCGTTGGCCTTCAGGGCGCGCAGCGCGAGCAGATGCATGATCACGCCGCCCTTGCAGTCGGCGGCGCCGCGCCCGTACCAGCGGCCGTCGCGTTCTGTCAGCTCGAAGGGCGGGGTCGTCCAGGCGGCCTCGTCCAGCGGCGGCTGGACGTCGTAGTGGGCGTAGAGCAGGACGGTCCTGGCGCCCTCGGGGCCGGGCAGGTAGCCGTACACGGACTGCGTGCCGTCGGGGGTGTCGAGGAGGGCGACGTCCTGGAATCCCTCGGCGGTCAGCGCGTCGGCGACCCAGTTCGCGGCGCCCTCGCTCTCGCTCCTGGGGAACTGGTCGAAGTCCGCCACTGACTTGAACGCCACCAGTTCGGCGAGCTCCGTCTGCGCCCTCGGTATCAGCGAGGCGACGGTCTCGGCGACCGGATTCGACGACATGGGCACGCTCCTTGTGGGTGCGACGTTGTACGTGTGGATATCGGGATCCTCCCACAGCGGCCTGCGGTGATGTCCGCCGTAGGATGCGGGGGACAGGTGCGGCAGCGGCTTGATCGGGAGCAGTAGACCATCGTGAGCAGCGAGAACTCTTCGGCGGACGACGTGCAGCGGGTGTGGGACGTCGTCGTGGTGGGGGCGGGGCCCGCGGGGGCCTCGGCCGCCTACGCGGCGGCGGTCGCGGGACGCAGCGTGCTGCTGCTGGAGAAGGCGGAGCTGCCGCGCTACAAGACGTGCGGCGGCGGGATCATCGGCCCCTCGCGTGATGCTCTGCCGCCGGGCTTCGAGCTGCCGCTGCAGGACCGGGTGCACGCGGTGACGTTCTCGAACAACGGGCGCTTCACTCGCACCCGGCGCTCCAGGCAGATGCTGTTCGGGCTGATCAACCGGCCCGAGTTCGACCAGCAGCTCGTCGAGCACGCGCAGAAGGCCGGAGCCGAGCTGCGCACCGGCGTCACCGTGCAGCGCGTGGAGCAGCACGGCTCGGCGGTGCCGGACCGGCGTACGGTCGCCGTGTTCCTGCAGGGCGGCGAGACACTGCTCGCGCGGGCGGTGGTGGGCGCGGACGGCAGCGCCAGCCGGATAGGGGCGCACGTCGGGGTGAAGCTCGACCAGGTGGACCTCGGCCTGGAGGCGGAGATCCCGGTGCCGCAGACCGTCGCCGAGGACTGGAAGGGGCGGGTGCTCATCGACTGGGGCCCGATCCCCGGCAGTTACGGATGGGTGTTCCCCAAGGGGGACACGCTCACGGTCGGGGTGATCTCGGCACGCGGTGAAGGCGCGGCCACCAAGCGGTACTTGGAGGAGTTCGTCGGACGGCTCGGTCTCGCCGGGTTCGAGCCGAGCGTCTCCTCCGGCCACCTGACCCGGTGCCGGGCCGATGACTCGCCGCTGTCCCGGGGACGGGTGCTGGTGTGCGGGGACGCGGCGGGGCTGCTGGAGCCGTGGACCCGCGAGGGCATCTCGTTCGCGCTGCGCTCGGGGCGGCTCGCGGGGGAGTGGGCGGTGCGGATCGCCGAGGCGCACGACGCGGTGGACGCCCGGCGCCAGGCCCTGAACTACGCGTTCGCGATCAAGGCCGGACTCGGCATCGAGATGAGCGTCGGCAAGCGTCTGATGACGGCGTTCGAGCGCCGGCCGGGCCTGTTCCACGCGGCGCTGACCGGGTTCAGGCCCGCGTGGAACGCGTTCAGGGACATCACGCGCGGCTCGACGTCCCTCGCCGAGATCGTGCGCACCCATCCGATGGCCCAGCGGGCGCTGACCGCGCTCGACCGGCGCCCGGTGGCCGGCGGCGAGGTCAGCTCCTGACCGTGATCAGGAAGACCGGGTGGTCCGGGGCGATGCGGCGCAGCTCGGCATCGGGGGAGTCGGGGCCCACCCCGTTGAAGAAGACCCCGACCTCGGCCTTCCAGCGCTTGAGGTAGGCGCGCAGCAGCGGGACCTTGTCGTCGTCGGCGACCTCGGTCGCGGTGAACACGTCGACGCTCTTGCCGAGGCGCAGCTCGCCGCCGCCCGCCGCCCGCATGTTGTGCGTCCACTGGACGTGACCGCGCGGGGCGAGCAGATACTGCTGCCCCTCCACCGTCAACAGGTTCACGGGGGTGGTGCGCCACTCGCCGCTCTTGCGTCCACGAACCGCCAGGACCCGTGAGCCCCAGACGCTGATGCCGCGGCGCGTCATCCACGCCACGGCGCGGTTGAAGACGTTGACGGTGAACCAGCCGGGCTTCTTGACGTGTGTGGACATGGGGACCCCCATCGGTGAGTGAAAGAGCGCCGCTCGCTTTTGTGAGCGCTGCTCTCGCTTGATGAAGAGTCTGCACTGGATCGGCGATCGAAAGCAAGAGCGCTGCTCTCCTTTTTGTTCGCTGCTCTCTGTTGTGTGCACTGCTCTCGTTTCGTGGGAGACTGCTTCCCATGAGCACCGCACACGGCGCCCGCGCCCGAGCCAGGATCGAGGTCACCGCTGCCATCAAGGAAGAGGCGCGCAGACAGCTCGCGGCCGAGGGTGCCGCCAAGCTCTCGCTGCGCGCCGTGGCACGCGAGCTCGGCATGGCCTCCTCCGCGCTCTACCGCTACTTCCCGAGCCGCGACGACCTGCTGACCGCCCTCATCATCGACGCGTACGACTCCGTGGGCGAGGCGGCCGAGGCGGCGCACACCGCCGCGGCCGAGGCCGGACCCGTGCAGCGCTGGACCACCGTCTGCGAGGCCGTACGCGAGTGGGCCCTCGCGCATCCCCACGAGTACGCGCTGATCTACGGCTCCCCGGTGCCCGGCTACAAGGCGCCCGACACCACCGTCCCGGCCGCCGCCCGCGTCGCTCTCGTCCTGATCGGCATCGTCCGCGACGCCCGGCTGGGCCCCGGCCTCGCCCTGCCCGTTCTCCCCGCCGAACTGGTTCCCGAGGCCGAGCGGATGGCAGCCGACTTCGCCTCCGACCTGCCGCCCGCCGTCGCCCCGGCCCTCGTCGCGGCCTGGGCCCAGCTCTTCGGGCTGATCGGGTTCGAGCTGTTCGGCCAGTTCCACCGGGTCGTGGAGGACCGGGCGGCGTTCTTCCGGCATGCGGCGGAGCAGCTCGCCCTCGGCGTCGGGCTGACGTGAGCCGAGGCGCGGGGTGGTACTTCCCCGGGAGTACAGCTGATCACCACGCCCGGCGGACGCCGTGCGTGCCCGGCCACGTCTAGCGTGGCGGTCATGGACGAGCAGCGTGTGCACGGGGGCGGGCCGCCCCAGTGGTGGCGGCACGGGCCGCCGTGGATGAACCGCTGGGGCGACGAGCACCAGCAGGCCCGGTGGCCGTGGCGTTCCACCGCGCTGCTCACCGTCTTCGTGCTCGCCGGCTCCCATTACGCGGCGCATCAGCAGGAGGGCAGGCGGGCTGCCCTCGACATCTTCGCGCGCGTGCTGCTGCTGGTGGGCTCGGGACTGCTGCTGTGGCGGCAGCGCCATCCGGTGCTCGTCGTGTACGGCACCGCTGCCGCCGCGATGGTCTACCTGGGGGCCGGATACGCGTACGGGCCGGTCTTCTTCACCGTGGTGGTGGCCTGCTTCAGCGCAATCGTCTCGGGACATCGGCGGGCCGCCTGGGGTGCGGTGGCGATGCTGTGGGCCGGGCACATGCTGGTGGCCCACTGGCTCTACCGCTGGCTGCCGCCGTCGCGGGACCCGGCGGCCCCCTGGGCGCAGGAGGCCGTGATCGCCGCATGGGTCGCGGCGATCGTGGCGGTGGCGGAGCTGGCCCGGATCCGGCGCGAGCAGTGGGCCAAAGAGCGGGCCGAGCGGGCACAGGCGGCGCGGCGGCGGGCCGACGAGGAGCGGCTGCGGATCGCCCGGGAGCTGCACGACGTCCTCGCCCACAGCATCTCGGTGATCAATGTGCAGGCGGGCGTCGGCCTCGCCCTCCTCGACACCGACCCCGAACAGGCGCGCACCGCGCTCACCACCATCAAGGCCGCCAGCAAGGAGGCGCTCGGCGAGGTCCGCCAGGTCCTCGACACGCTCCGCACGCCGGGAGACGCCCCGCGCGCTCCGGCACCCGGCCTCGACCGGCTGCCCGAGCTGGTGGAACAGGCGGCAAGCGCGGGCCTCACGGTGGACGTCGAAGGCGAACCTCCCCTCCTGCCGCCCGGCACCGACCTCGCCGCCTTCCGTATCGTCCAGGAGGCCCTCACCAACGTCGTACGGCACTCGGGCTCACGCCACGCGCGCGTGCACGTCGACCACGACGAGCAGACGCTACGGCTGCGCATCGACGACGACGGGCCCGCGACCGGCGCCGACGCGGGCGGCAGCGGCAACGGTCTGGCCGGAATGCGGGAGCGTGCCGCGGCGCTGGGTGGCACGATCGAGGCGGGTCCGCGCACGGACGGCGGCTTCCGGGTGCTCGCCGTACTGCCGCTCAAGGTCAAGGCCAAGGAGGACGACCGGTGATCCGTGTACTGCTCGCCGACGACCAGTCACTGGTGCGGGCCGGCTTCAAGGCGCTGCTCGACGCGCAGCCGGACATCAAGGTGGCCGGGGAGGCGGCCGACGGTGAGGAGGCGGTGCGCAAGGTGCGCGAACTGCGCCCGGACGTCGTGCTGATGGACATCCGCATGCCACTGCTGGACGGCCTGGCGGCGACCCGCCGGATCACCGACGACGAGGCCCTGCGGGGCGTCAAGGTGGTCATGCTCACCACCTTCGAGCTCGACGAGTACGTCTTCGAGGCGATCCGTTCCGGCGCTTCGGGCTTCCTGGTCAAGGACACCGAACCGGACGAACTCCTCCGCGCCGTCAGGGCGGTGGTCGAGGGCGACGCACTGCTCTCACCCGGCGTGACCCGCCGTCTGATCGCCGAGTTCGCCGCCCGCTCCAAGGAGCCCGCGGCCGCCGACGCCCTCGCCGAACTCACCGAGCGGGAACGGGAGGTGATGGCCCTGGTCGGCATCGGCCTGTCCAACGAGGAGATCGCCCGCCGTCTGGTCGTCAGCCCCCTCACCGCGAAGACCCACGTCAGCCGCACCATGGTCAAGCTGGGCGCCCGGGACCGGGCCCAACTGGTCGTCCTGGCCTACGAGTCGGGGTTGGTGCGGCCGGGCTGGCTGGGCTGAGCTCCCCGCCGGAAGCGCACCACGACGCTCACGGCCCGCACGACGAACACGATCGGGGCGAGCGTCAGGCCCGCCCGCAGCAGCAGCCTCGACAGCAGGTCCGGCAGGTCGAAGAGCAACGCCGGTCCGGCGACGGCCCCGAACACGACTCCGGCCGCGAACACCGCACTGACCACCGCGTAACCGATCTCGACAGTCATCGCGTCCTGTTCGGCCTTGCGGCCCCGTCCCCCGTACCCGTCCATGCCCCCAGTCTCACAGCGGGGCGCCCGGCGGGACAAGCAGGTCCCGCCGGGCGCGCAGAGGGCAAGGGCCCCCATTCGGGTCGTGCGAAGTCCGCTGCGGGTTCGGCCGCGCTCCAAGGGGGCGCGGGGCTGTGACACATGCGGCTCCGCCGCGTGGGCGCGACCAGCCACGACGGGCCGCCAGACATCGACGGCCCATCGCGGCCCCGCGGCGGAGCCGCAGATCAGATGCAGCCCGTGGAGCGCCTAGTCGCGTACCGGTACGCGCTCCGCCTCCGGAGAAGTGGACTTGGCGACCACGACGGACTGCTGGGGACGGTGCGTCCGCAGGCCCGTGAGCGTGATCAGCAGCCCGGCGACGGCGATACCCGTCACCACCACCAGCCCGGGCCGGTAGCTGTCCAGCACGGCCTGCGGGGTGGCGTGTTCGGGGGCTCCGGCGGTCACCACCGCGGTCACGACGGCAAGGAAGATCGCGCCGCCCACCTGCACCGAGGTGTTCAGCAGCCCGGAGACCATGCCCTGCTCGTGGTCCTCGACGCCGTTGGTGGCCTGGATGTTGAGCGAGGGGAAGACCAGCGCGCAGGCCGCGCCGATCAGCAGCATCGACGGCAGGATGACGGCCGCGTACACGGGGTCGAGGTTCACGCGCAGGAACAGCGCGTACCCGACGACCATCAGCGCGAAGCCCGCCGCGATCAGCCGCTGGGTGCCGAACCGGTCGACGATCGAGCCGACCTTCGTCGAGGACACCGCCACCAGCGCGCCGGCCGGCAGGAAGGCGAGCGCCGTGTGCAGCGCCGACCAGCCGAGCAGTGACTGCATGTACAGGGTGACCAGGAACTGGAAGCCGACGTAGGACCCGAAGAAGGCCATCGCGCCGAGCTGGGCGCGGATCTGGCTGCCGGAACGCAGCACGCCGAGCCGGATCAGCGGACCAGCCGAGCGCCGCTCGACGAGCACGAACACGGTCAGCAGTACGGCGACGGCCAGGAAGGACAGCAGCGTACGGGCCGACGCCCAGCCGACCTGCGGTGCCTGTACGACGGTGAAGACGAGCAGCAGCATCGACGCGGTGCCGATGACGGCGCCGGGGATGTCGTAGCCGTTGTGGTCCTTCTCGCGTTCGCTGCGCGGCAGCAGCTTCAGGCCCGCCACCAGGGCGATCAGGGCGATGGGCGCGGGCAGCAGCATGGTCAGGCGCCAGCTGGCCTCGGTGAGCAGACCGGAGAGCACCAGACCCATCGAGAAACCGGTGGCCGCGCAGGTGGTGTAGATGGACAGGGCCCGGTTGCGCAGCGGGCCCTCGGCGAAGGTCGTGGTGATGATGGACAGGCCGGCGGGCGCGGTGAAGGCCGCGCTCAGGCCCTTGATGAAGCGGCTGGCGATCAGCAGCGGACCTGAGTCGACGAGCCCGCCGAGCAGTGAGGCGAGCGCGAACACGCCCAGGGCGATCAGGAAGACCTGGCGCCTGCCGAGCAGGTCGGCGGTGCGTCCGCCGAGCAGCAGCAGACCGCCGTAGCCCAGGATGTAGCCGCTGACGATCCATTGCAGCGCCGAGGTGGACAGATCGAGGTCGGAGCCGATGGACGGCAGCGCGACGCCGACCATCGACACATCGAGCGCGTCCAGGAACATCGCGGCGCACAGCACCAGCAGGGTGCCCCACAGCCGGGGAGTCCAGCGAGCCGCCGAGGACGGGGCCGCAGGGGTGGAGAGCGGAGAGGTCATGGACACAGACACTACATGCGCATGCATCGAATGCAAATGCATTTAATTCCGATGCAAAAAAACGGTGCCTCTGCTACGGTGCGCGAATGGTGGCGAAGAAGGCCGAACAGGCGCTCGTGGACCAGTGGCGGGACATCCTCGCCCTGCATGCCCGCACCCAGTGCGAACTCGACCGCGCACTGCATCAACACGGCCTGTGCGCCAGCGACTTCGAGGTGCTGGACGTGCTGTCCGGCGACTCGTGCAACTACCGCGTGCAGGAGATCTCCGAGCGGGTCCATCTCAGTCAGAGCGCGCTGTCGCGGCTGATCGCCCGGCTGGAGAAGGACGGCCTCGTCGAGCGCGCCATGTGCGCGGAGGACCGGCGGGGTGTCCGCGTCGCCCTCACTGCGAAGGGGCGCACGCTGCACGGCGAGGTGCTGCCGGTGCACCGTGAAGTCCTGACGCGGATGCTGGCGGTCGACCTCAGCTCCAGGTGACGGCCGACCTTTCGCGCCACAGTGCGGCGACCGAGGTGTCCCCGGTCACGGCCTCGAACGGCAGCCGGTTCCACAGCGCCAAGTACAACTGCGCGGCGGGCCCGGCCACTTCGCAGTCTGCATCACCCGCCCCGTCCCGCACGGCCACCGGCGGCTCCTGAGACAGCCGTACGGTCCACACCGCACCGTCCCTGTCCGTCGCCCGTACCCGCAGCACCCGGGGCTCGTCGCTGCGGATCTTGCTCTTGGGACGGGCGTGGAAGCCGCGCAGCAACTCGTCGATGCCGTCCGCCGCGAAGCCGGGGTCGATCCCGCTCGGCGCTCCGCCCCTCGCCGACTCCGCGTCGATCCGGTGCACGGTGGTCTCGTGCGCCTGCCGTCGGGCCCAGAACGCGAGTGGTGACGGCGCCGGCAGGAAGTGCCAGCACTGCACGTCGGGCGCGGCGGAGGCGAGGGTGTCGGCGAGATACCGGTGCCCCTCGCGGAACCAGGTCAGCAGTGCGTCGCCGTCGAGGTCGGGCAGCCCGCCGTCCGGGTGGTAGGAGGTGTGGCCCTCGGCGACGAAGGCGGCCGCCCATCGGTGCACCATCCCGATGTGCCGCAGCAGGTCCTTCACCTGCCAGTCCGGGCACGTCGGCACCTTGGCGTCGGTGCCGGCCTCCTCGGCGGCCGCGGCCAGCAACCGGCCCTCCCGGTCCAGGATCTCCACGAACTCGGCTGTCTCCATGGGGCGAGTCTGCCTGATGGAGTGCGGTCGAAGACAAGAGCGGGCGACTACGCCCGCCAGGTGTAGCGGCGTTCCGGGCTGCCGGCGCTGCCGTAACGCAGGCTGACGTCGGCGTTGCCCATGGTGTGGAAGCGCTCCAGGTAGCGGCGGGCGCTGACGCGGGAGATACCGGTGGCGGCCGCGCACTCGGCCGCGGACAGGGTGCCGTCGCTGTCGCGCAGGGCGCGCTCGATCAGCTCAGCGCTCTCCACGCTCAGGTCCTTGGGCAGACTGGGCCGGCTGATCTCCCTGCTGCTGTCCCTGACCCCGGGTTCTGGCTGGTGAAGGAGCCGTTCGGAATGGACCTCGCCCAGGCCACGAAGACCCAGACGGTGGCGCAGACCCTCGCCGGCGTGAATGCCTGCCGGCGACGGTCGGTGAGGCATCCCACAAACAAGCTCCCCGCTGGCGCGAGTGCGTCGGCGGGGCTATCGTCGCTAGGTAGACCGACCGGTCTTCCTACCTCTTCGGCGGGGGCCTCTCGGCGTTCCCCTGGCAAGTCGAACAGAGATGAAAAAGCTCCATGAAGCCAATGCGTTCCAGGGGCAGGGCGGCCTCTACGGAGGCGGGATCAGCCTTCCGACCGGATCAGCCGGACGGCGTCCAGCAGGGTCTTGTGGGCGGCGGTCTGGTCGTCGAGGTAGCCGGCTGCCATCGCGCCGTCGTACAGCATCAGCAGCGCACCGGCGGCCGATGCAGGATCGGCGTGGCCGAGCCGGGTCAGCTGCTCCCGGAAGAGGCCGCGGATCCAGTCCCGGTGGGAGGTCACCAGAGCGCGGACAGGGTGGTCGGCGTCCGGGTACTCGGCGGCCGCGTTCATGAACGGCGATCCGCGAAAGCCGCGCTCGCGGGCGTGCTCGGCGATCGCCTCGAAGATCAGGTCGATCGCCTCGGCGGGCGGGTGCGCGGCGGCCAGCGGCTCGGCCACTTGCCGGTAGTAGGCGTCCTTGGTCTGCAGATAGGCCACGACCAGGTCGTCCTTGGCGGCGAAGTGCCGGTAGAAGGTCGCCTTGGTCACTCCGGCCTCGGCGATCAGCCGCTCCACGCCGATCGCGCGCACGCCCTCGTAGTAGAACAGCCGCGACGCGGCCTGCACCAGGCGTTCGCGAGGCGGCAGATCCTTTTCGGTCCCGGTCCCGGTCCCGGTCCCGGTCCCGGTCCCGGTCCCGGTGCCGTGACGTGCGGTGTCGGTCGTCTTCTGCCCAGTGATGCTCACTCGGCCATTGTGCCCGCGGCCCGGCCCTGAGCGGCCTCCACCCCCGTACGGCCCCCATCAGCAGGACCGTACCCCCCTGTCCCGCACGGCCCGCAGCAAGGGCGGCCGTGCTGTGTATCGAAAGGCTTGAACGATGACTCGTCGTCTTGAAGGAACCGTCGCCCTGGTCACCGGGGCCTCCAGCGGCATCGGCCGTGCCACCGCCCTGGAGCTGGCCCGCGAGGGCGCGGCCGTGGCCCTGGTCGGCCGGCGCGAGGACCGGCTCACCGATCTCGCCGCCGAGATCTCCAAGGCCGACGGCAAGGCCCTGGTCGTGCCTGCCGACATCACCACGGCCGAGGCCGCCGCGGAGGCGGTCGAGCGGACCGTCGAGAACCTGGGCCGCCTGGACACCCTGGTCAACAACGCCGGCCTCATGCTCCTCGGACCCGCCCCCGCCGCGGACCTGAACGACTGGCGGCGCATGATCGACGTCAATCTGATGGGCCTGATGTACACCGCACATGCGGCCGTCGCGCACCTGGTCAAGGCCGCCGCCGAGGAGCCGCGCCGGGTCGCCGACATCGTCAACATCGGCTCGCTGGCCGGCCGCAACGCCTACGCCATGTCCGCCGTGTACAGCGCCACCAAGTTCGGCGTCGGCGCGTTCAGCGAGGCACTGCGCCAGGAACTGGCCGGCCGGCATGTCCGCGTGTCCGTCGTCGAACCGGGAAGCGTCGACACCGAACTGCGCACGCACAACCCGGACGTCATCCAGCAGCACATCGTCGCCGCCCTGGGTGACATCGAACGGCTGCAGAGCCAGGACATCGCCGACACCGTCGGCTACATCGTCACCCGCCCCCGCCACGTCGCCGTGGCCGAGCTCCTCGTACGGCCCACCGAGCAGGCCTGAACCGGACCCGAGGCCGACTCCGAGACGGCCCTGCTCAGGGGCGGCCGGCGTGAAGCCGCCCCTGAGTGTTCGTCAACTGCCTTACCGCTGGGTGTAGATGAAGCCGACCTTGTCGACTTCGTCGCCCGTGCGTCCGTGGAAGCCCGCGATCTGCCAGCCCGAGGGGGCGGTGCGGGTCACGCAGTCGGAGGTCGTGGTGCCGCCGGCGAGGGTGCGGCCCAGGTTGGTCGTGAACTTGGCGTAGAAGATCCGCGTGTGGTCGTCCTTCGCGCCCTGGCAGAGGTAGGCGCTGGTGACGTACTCGCTGCTGCCGAGGGAGAGGGAGGACGCGGTGCCGCCCGTCGAGCCGTGCGTGAGCGTGGTGCCGTTCGCGAGGGTGAGGCTCATCTGGTCGACCCGGGAGCCGGAGCGCAGCGCAATGGTGGTGGCGCGGGCGCCGGCGGGCACGCTGTTGATGTCGTTGTAGTAGTCGCCGTGCGGGCCGCCGAACTGATCGCTGAGCTGGTAGGCCGCATTGCGCGACCAGGTGAAGCCGACGGAGATCGGGTCGTGGTCGGAGAGCATCTTCCCTTCGTCGGTGAGGAACTTGGCGTGCTCGTTGTTGTACGACGTCGCGTTGAGCGAGACGAGCTTGCTGCTGCGGTAGAGGACCTTGTCGACGACCTCGCAGGTGTTGGGCACGGTCGCCCCGGACTGGTCGCAGACCAGGGCGTCACTGCCCTTCGCCGGCGGGGTGCCGCCCCGTATCAGCTGCACCCAGGCGTCAGTGAGTCCGTTGGCCGCTGCGAACTCGGCGATGGTGTCGGCCGAGCGGGTGTAGCGGGTGTTGGTGTCACCCATGACCACGACGGCGTTGCCGGCCGAGTGGGAGTTGATGAAGGCGGTGAGCTGGTTGAGGTTGTCGGCGCGGGAGGCCTCGTCGCCGTCGTTGGTGCCGGCGTTGGTGTGCAGGTTGTAGAAGTCGACATAGACGCCCTCGGCGAGGCGCTCGCGCATGAAGGTGAAGCCCTTGGGGGTCAGGCAGTCACCGGAGTCGACCTGGCAGGAGTTCCAGTGGACGCGCTCGAAGTCGTCCGTGTCGTAGGGGATTTTCGACAGGGTGTTGAGCCCGCTGCCGATGCCTGCGCCGCCGCTGGTGGGGGTGCGGTAGGCGTGCGCCGTGTCGGCGGCGTAGAGGTAGGCGTGGTAGTTGAAGTCCTCCTCGACGTGGACGATGTCGTACGGGGCTGTCCGCTGACCGATCGTCGTGGTGCTGGACTCGCGGGGCGTCGGCGCGCTGTTGACCGCCGCGGGCAGGCCGGCCACGTTGTAGCTGAGGACGTTGAAGCTGCCCGAGTCGGCCGCCGCCGCGGAGGGCGCAGCGGCGGTGAGCCCGCCGAGGACGGCGGTGGCCGCCGCCAGGCAGGCGAGGAGTCTGCGCATGGGGTGTGTCTCCTGTGGAGGGAAAGCGGTTTCGGCGTGAGCCTGACAGAAGTTACCGCCGGTTACCACAGGCCTGTCGAGTGTTTGGTCGCTCTTTCACAGGAGTTGTCGCTCCGGACTCATCCCTGCGTCGTGTACGGCACCACGCTTACGTGCAGCGTCAAGACGGCGCGTGCCGCGCCCGCCACGTCCGGGGCCTTCGCCAGCGCGGTGACCTCGGCCTCGCCGCCGCGGGTGCCGGCGCACCGCAGTGCGGCGTGGGCCGTTCCGTCCGCGTCCAGCCGCCAGCCGGAAGCCAGCACGAGGGCCGGTGCGGAAGTGTGTACGGCCTTCCACCGCTTGTCGTCCGTCCGGGGCCGCAGGACGAGGGACACCACCGTCCCCGGCCGCACGCACAGCCGCCGCTCGACCGCGTCACCGGGGGCGACGCTGATCTCCGTATGCCCGGCAGCGCAGTGGGCTGCCGGAGTCGAGGGCGCCGTGGCCGACGTGCTCGGGCCCGCCCCGGAAGGGGAAGGGGGCGCGCCCGTCGGTGCGGTGGAGGACGGTCGCGCCGAGCTGCTCCCGGACGCCGACGCCGATCCCGTGGATCCGCCGCCCGCCGACGTGCCGCACGCCGCCAGGACGACCATCCCGGCGATCATCCACACCCCGGACCACCACCGCATCCCAGCACCTCCCGACCCGCTCGTACCGAACACAGCATCCCGCGGAACCCGGCCGGCAGCAGCGGACCGCCGCCAAGTTTCACAGCTGGGCTCTAGTTGAGAGCGCTGCCCTTCTTCCAGGTGGCCCAGGGGACGTTCCAGTCGCCGTAGCCGTTGTTGGTCGCCACGGTGTCGACGGAGTGGACGACCGTGACGGGGTCGCCGAGGTGGACCCGGCCGTAGAACCACTGTGCGTCGCCGGTGCTCATGCCGATGCAGCCGTGGCTGCCGTTGACCACGCCGAACTTGCCCGCGTTCCAGGGTGCCGCATGCACGTACGTGCCGGACGGGGTGAGCTGGACGTCCCACTTGACCGCGCCCAGGTCGTACGCCTCGGGGCCGAAGATCCGCACGGTCGAGGAGTTCATGCGGATGGTCGGCACCTTGCCCAGGACGACCATGGTGCCGTTCCAGGTCTCGTAGCCCTTCTTGCCGCTGGAGACCTTCAGGGTCCGCAGCGTCCTCCCGTTCTTCCTCACCGTCATCGTTTTCGTCGTGACGTTCACCGTACTGGTCACGGCGTCCCCGATGCGGAAGTCCACGACGCGTTGCTGGGTGCCGTAGAGCCCGTTGCCCGCGTTCACGCCTGCCAGGTCCATGCGCAGCGTGACACGGGTGCCCGGCTGCCAGTAGTTCGCCGGGCGGTAGTCGATACGGTCCTTGCCGTCGCGGTCCCTCATCCAGCTCCAGGCGCCCTGAACCGCGGGGGAGGCGGTGACACGGAGCTTCCGCTCGACCGCCGCCTTGTCGCGGATCGGCTTGTTGAAGGTGATCGAGACCGGCATGGCGATGCCGACCGTCGTGCCCCTGTCGGGGTGGTACTCGCCGACGAAGGCGTTCTTCGGCGTCTCGGTGGTGAAGGAGGCGGTCTTGTCGAGGGCTGATCCGCCGTCCGCCTTGCCGTGCGCCTTCACCGTGTAGGTGGCGCCCGGGGCGAGCGGTGTGGTCGAGGTCCACACCGACTTGTCGTCGGACCAGGTGCCGGAGATCCGGCCCGGCCCCGGGGAGCCGACCTCGACGGAGATCAGGGATCCGCCCCGTGCGTGCACCGTCACCTTCCGCCCGACCGGCACCTTCGCACTGCCGGCATCGGGCTGCACGACTATCGCGGGCGGTCCGCCCTTGTCCCCGCCGTCCGCATCGCCACCGGAGCTGCACGCGGCGAGAAGGACGGCGGCGGCCGAGGCGAACGCGAGCGGAGGCGCGGTCCGGCGGCCCCACGGTGCCGGCAGGCGCTGTGGCATGGGACTCTCCCCTTCCCCAAGGGCTTCTTGCGTTTCTAGGTGCGTTGCTTTGTCGCTTTCCTGGTACCCCGGGAAGGCACCCGCCCGACCGGCCCATCGGGTGACTGCCCAAGGCGACCGCTTGAGGTGGGCGCCACCTGCGCCCTCCTTGGGCCGTGATTCGACTGGGGGCGTTGTGACGGAGATCGGCCGCTGGACGGACGGCCTGGAGGAACAGGCCGCCCGTGCTCTGCCGCCCGAGATCTACGGCTACTTCCGCAGAGGCGCCGGTCAGGGCCTCAGCGCGGCGGAGGCGGCGACCAGTTGGGACCGGCTGCGACTGCGGCCCCATGTGCTGCGCGACGTCTCCGTCTGCGACACCTCGACAACGGTGCTGGGCACACCGGTCGGCACGCCCGACCTCGTCGCCCCGAGTACCCTGCAGCGCCGCGCGGACCCGGAGGGCGAGGCGGCCACCGCGCGCGGTGTTGCCCGCGCCGGATCGCTGCTGGCGGTCACCTCCAACACGGCGATCCTCTTCTCCGCCCTGCCGGCGAGCGAGGCACCGTGGTGGGTGCAGGTCTATGTGGCTCGGGACCGGTCCTTGACCGTGGAGGTGCTGGAGCGGGCCAAGTCCGCCGGAGCCCGGGCGGTCGTGCTCACGGTCGACAACCCGGTCATCGGCTCGCAGGGTAAGCCCGGAGCCCATGTGGCGGACTTCGTCGGACCGGAGGACCTTTACGGCAACATCACCGGCATCCCCGCCCGGGAGGCGGCCGAGCACGCGCCCGACCTCACCCCGGACGTGATCGGCTGGCTGCGCGAGCAGACAGGGCTGCCCGTCGTGGTCAAAGGCGTACTGCGCGGCGACGACGCGCGCGAGTTCGCGGCAGCCGGGGCCTCCGGCCTGCTGGTCTCCAACCACGGCGGACGGCAGCTGGACGGGCTGGTGCCGACCGCCTGGGCGCTCCCGGAGGTCGCCGACGCGGTGGCCGGCACCGGCACGGAGGTCTACGTCGACGGCGGGCTGCGCCGTGGCACGCACATCCTGGCCGCTCTCGCGCTCGGCGCCCGCGCGGTGTTCGTCGGACGGCCGGTGCTGTGGGCACTGACGGTCGCCGGGGACGCCGGAGTTGCCCGGTTGCTCGGCGAACTCACCGGCGAGCTCGCCGAGGCGATGCGCCTGACCGGCATGTCGTCCCTGGACCGGGTGGCACGCGATCTGCTCTGGACGGGGCCTCCAGTGGTGAGCTGAGCAGCCGATTCATCCGGCGGCCGTGCGGCGCGTCACCAGTCCGACGAGCGCGGCGACCGCTGCCAGCACCGCGACGCTGGTGAGGGCGGTGGGCAGGGAGAACCAGTCGGCCATGAAACCGATCGCGGGCGGGCCGAGGAGCATGCCGCCGTAGCCGAGGGTGGAGGCGGTCGCGACACCGCTCGGTCCGGCGAGCATCCCGGCGCGTTCGACGGCGACCGGGAACAGGTTGGCGAGACCAAGTCCCGTGACGGCGAAGCCGATCAGAGCCGCCCACAGCGAGGGCGCCAGAGAGCCGGCCAGCATGCCGAGCGCGGCGGTCGCGCCGCCCGCGATCACGGTGCGGGTACGGCCGAGACGTTCGAGCAGGGTCGTTCCCGTCAACCGGCCGACGGTCATGGCCAGCGCGAAACAGGAGTACCCCAGTGCCGCGGCTGCCGCGGAGGCGCCCAGGTCCTGTTCGAGGTGCAGTGCACCCCAGTCGGCCATGGCCCCCTCGCCGTATGCGGTGCACAGGGCGATGAGCCCGAAGACGGCAACCAGCCCGCGGCGACGACCGTCGAGGCGGCGCGGACCGTCCTGCCCGGCTCCGGCTCCGGCTGCGGGCTCGGGCCGCTTGGGTGGCTGCTGACGCAGCAGAGAGCGTCCCGCCACGGCCGTCACCACAAGCCCGATGAAGGTCAGGCCGAGGAGATGCCGGGTCGGGGAGAGATGCCCGGCGACCAGCCCGCCGAGCCCTGCGCCGAGCATGCCGCCCAGACTGAAAGCGGCGTGGAAGCTCGGCATGACCGGCCGCCGCAGGGCGGCGACGAGGTCGACTGCCGCGCTGTTGAAGGCGACGTTGATGCCGCCGTAGGCGGCGCCGAAGACCAGGAGGACGGCGCCGAGCGCGACCGCCGAGTGGGTCAGCGGCGGCAGGGCGACGCTCAGGGACAGCAGGATGCCGCAGATCACGGTGACGGCGTGGCTGCCGTAGCGGCGGCAGAGGCGTCCGGTGAGCATCATCGTGATCACGGCGCCTGCGGACACGCCGAGCAGGGCGAGCCCGAGGGCGCTGGCGGAGGCGCCGGTCTGTTCCTTGATCGCGGGGATACGGACGACCCAGCCGGCGAAGACGAAGCCGTCGAGGGCGAAGAAGACGGTGAGGGCGATGCGGAGCCGGGTGGGGTCGGTGCTGTCGGGGCCCGGCACGACGTTGTGCGTTCGGGGTTTGTTTATTTGCGGCACAAAACTACGCTAGGGGGATGCAGGGAGCAGGGCAAGGGATTTGCCCCGCCCGCACGGGTGGCTCGGTGGCGAGGGCCTGTTCGGGGCCCTACCTGTGTTTGAGCCGCGCTGAGGCGTGTACGCGACCGGTATGACCCAGTCGAAGCGTGAGACAGAGCGAAAGTACGATGCTCCGTCGGCCGATGACACCTCGTGGCTCCCGGAGCTCACCGGCGTGGACGGCATCGTGTCGGTCGTGGAACAGGGCACCGATGAGCTGGAGGCCGTGTACCACGACACCGAGGACCTGCGGCTGGCCGGCGCGTCGGCCACGCTGCGGCGCAGGACGGGCGGGCCCGATGCCGGCTGGCACCTGAAGCTGCCCCTGTCGCAGGACAGCCGGGAGGAGGTGCAGTCCCCGCTGTCCGAGACGATTCCGGACACCCTGCGTGACCTGGCCCTATCCCGTACCCGTGGGGCAGAGCTGACGCCAGTCGTCCGTATCAGGTCCACCCGCGCCACGCGGCACCTCGTCGATTCCGAAGGTGCGGTCCTCGCCGACCTGACCGTCGACGAGGTCCGCGCCGAATCCCTGCGCGGCACGACCACACTGGCCGCCTGGACCGAGATGGAGGTCGAGCTCGCCGACGAGGCCGATCCGGCACTGCTGGACGTCGTGGACAAGACGCTGCACAAGAACGGCATCGATCGTGCGGCCAATCCGTCCAAGCTGGCCCGGGCCCTGGAGGAGACAGGAGTGGGCGGGCCGCGCCTGCCGGACTCCCGAGCCGAGGCCGTCGTACCAGGCTCGGCCAGTGACGATGTCCTCAGGTACGTGGACGAACAGGTGCACGCCCTGGTGCGTCTCGATCCCGCCGTGCGCCGTGACGTGCCCGACTCGGTGCACCAGATGCGCGTCACCTGCCGCCGGCTGCGCAGCATCCTGCGTTCCTACCGGTCGGTGCTGGATCGTGAAGTCACCGATCCGATCCGCGACGACCTCAAGTGGCTGGGCGGCGAGCTGGGCGCGGAACGCGACCAGGAGGTCCTCATGGAACGCCTCGGTTCGCATGTCGAGGCCCTGCCCGGGGAGCTGGTCCTCGGGCCTGTCGCGGCCCGGTTGAAGGCGTGGAACGTCGCCAACACCGACAAGGCGCGCCGGCGCACCCTGGCCGCACTGCACACACCTCGCTACCTGGCTCTGCTGGATTCCCTGGCCGCGCTCACCGAACAGCCGCCGCTGCGCCGTAAGGCCGCCCGCAAACCGGACAAGGTGATGGTCAAGGGGATCTTCAAGGAGTACGACCGGTTGGCCGATCGGGTGGCACACGCGCTGGAGCTCTCGCCCGGAACGGAACGCGACACGGCCCTTCACGAGGCCCGCAAGTCGGCCAAGAAGACGCGCTACGCCACCGAACCGGCGCGTGCCTCGCTCGGCAAGCCCGCGAAACGTCTCGGCAAGCGTGTGAAGGCCGTGCAGAAGGTGCTCGGGGACCATCAGGACAGCGTCGTGGCCCGGGACGCCCTGCGGAAGCTGGCCCTGGCGGCGCACGCCGCGGGGGAGCCCGGTTTCACCTGGGGTCTGCTCTACGGCCAGGAACAGGGGGTGGCCAGGGAGCGCGAACGGGAACTGCCGGCCGCATGGGCCGATGCGTCGAAGCCCGGCCTGCGGAAGTCGCTCGCTTCCTGACATCTGCCCTGCGCAGGGTCCGGCCGGATGCGGGACGCCCGCCCGGGTGAAACCCCCTGGGTCTCCGGGCGGGTGCACCGGGCCCCGTCCATGGGGGCGGCATCGTGGCGGAGTCTCGACACCCGACTTCGTAGGAGAACACGCATGCTCGGCACCGACTTCCGCACCGGATCACCCAACTGGATCGACCTCGGCAGCCCCGACACGGGCGCGGCCGCCGCCTTCTACGGCGCCGTCTTCGGGTGGCAGTTCGCGTCCGCCGGGCCCGACGCCGGCGGGTACGGGTTCTTCCAGAAGGACGGGAAGACCGTCGGAGCCGTCGGACCGCTGAGCGAGGAGGGCGCCGGTTCGGCATGGACGACGTACTTCCAGAGCGACGACATCCAGGCCACCGCCCGCGACGTGGTGGCCGGCGGGGGCGCCGTGCGCGTCGAACCCATGGACGTCATGGGTGAGGGCTGGATGGCCCAGTTCACCGATCCCCAGGGTGCCCAGTTCGCCGTATGGCAGCCCGCGAGGACGAAGGGCCTGGAGAAGGCCTCGGAGGACAACACGCTGGTGTGGGTGGAGCTGCACGTCGGGGACCCGGAGGCGGCGATCCGCTTCTACGCCGGTCTGTTCGGCTGGCGTTCCCAGGAGATGGAGGCACCCGGGATGACGTACCGGGTGCTCAGCATCAAGGACGGCGACCAGCAGGAGGGCTCCTTCGGCGGTGTTGCCCCGCTCCAGGGCGAAGGCGAGGAGACGCGCTGGGTGCCGTACTTCGCCGTGGCCGACGCCGATGTCATCGCGACGAAGGTGCAGGAGAACGGCGGGTCGGTGCTCATGCCTGCCTCGGATGTGCCGGACGTCGGGCGGATCGCCTGGCTGGCCGACCCGGGCCAGGCGGTGTTCGCCGTGCTGAAGCCGAACCCGCGGCAGCAGTGACGGTTCCTCAGGTGGGTGCCGGAGGCGTGCGCTGTTCCGTCTCTTCGGGGAAGACGATGCCGCACTGTAGGCGGATCTCGTCCATCACGCGCAATGTGGTCACCGAGTCGTCGAGCGGGCGGAGCGGGGGTCTGGAGGTGGTCGGCGGCGATGCGGCGGGCCACCTGCGCGGCCTCGAAATGGAGGGCGTCGTGAGCGGTGAGCGGCTCGGTGTACGTCAGTTGCGCGCCGCCTCCCGCCAGCGCGAGCGACCAGGCCACCGGGCTGGTAGAAGGGCCCGGGCAGGCTCAGGGTTGCATGCGTGCCGGCGATGGTGGCCGTGACGGGGATGTGCTGAAGAGGGTGACGTGGACGATTCCCTGGTTGCCGTCGGCGTCGCGGAGGAGGGCGGAGGTCTGGCCGTTGACGACCGCGGGGTGGTGACGACGGCGCCGGAGACATGACGATGCAAGGTGTTCACGTGGTCGGCGCGCATGCTGCCCGCGCCGGTCACTCCTATGCGTACGGTGGCCGTTCGGCGGTGCGCCCGTCGGTCTCCTTGGGGTCGGGGGCCGGCGGTGAGGTCACCGCCGGCTCGGCATGCTGGGTCATGCTCATCACCGCGTTCCGTTGGCGGCAAACTCGGAGACCGCCTCGACGTTGTCCTTGGTGATGAAGGCGGGTCCGGTCAGGACGGGTGCCGTGGAGCCGCCGCTGAAGTTGCCGTTGGTCTTGTACAGCCACAGCGAGTCGACGGCGAGGTAGCCCTGGAGGTAGGGCTGCTGGTCGACGGCGAACTCGATGGTGTTCTTCTGGATGGCGGCGACCAGGTCCTTGTTGAGGTCGAAGGTGGCGACCTTGGCCTTGGAGGAGGCGTCGGTGAGGGACTGGACGGCGGTCAGGGCGATGGGGGCGCCGAGGGTGACGACCTGGTCGATGGAGGAGTCCTGCTTGAGCTTGGCGGTGATGGTGGACTTCACCGAGGGCATGTCGGTGCCGTTGACGTAGAGGATGTCGGTCTTGCCGGCGAAGCCCTTCTTCAGGCCGGCGCAGCGGGCTTCGAGGGCGACCTGGCCTTGTTCCTGGATGACGCACAGGGCGTGTTTGGCGCCAAGTTGGTTCAGGCGTTGGCCGAAGGCCTGGCCGGCGATGTTCTCGTCCTGGCCGAAGTATTCGAGCATGCCGAGTTTCTGCCATTCGCCGACGCCGGAGTTGAAGCCGACGACGGGGATGCCGGCGGCCTTGGCCTTGTTGATGACGTCCTTCATGGCGGTGGGTTTGGCGGCGGTCAGGGCGATGCCGTCGACCTTCTGGTCGATGGCGTTCTGGACGAGGTTGGCCTGGTTGCCGGCGTTGGGGTCGCTGGAGTAGACGAGTTTGATGTTGTCCTTGGCGGCGGCGGCCTGGGCGCCCTTGCGGATGAGGTCCCAGAAGGTGTCGCCGGGAGAGGCGTGGGTGACCATGGCCACCGTCATGCGGGGTGTGGTGGCCTTGCCTGCGGAGGCCGCCGCGTCGCCTTCCTCGGACTTCTTGCCGCCGGAGCTGCTGGAACAGCCGGTGGCGAACAGGGCGCCGACGAGAACCGTGGCGGTCAGAGTGGCGGCTCGGTGGTGTCTGTGCATGTCCCTTGCACCTCACTGTGCTGCTCAGGGGGATGGGAATGGGAATGGGATGCGGGCCTTGATGGCCTCGATGAACCTTGATGAAAGAGATCCGTCCGGTCCGGCCGGGCGGGCGGGCGGTTCGGGAGCGCCGTGTGTGGCGGGGTGTCGTCTGCGGCAGCCGTGGGTGTGGGCCGATTCTCCGAAAGGACTAGAGCGCATTACTAGCGCGCGCTAGGTGCTCGTACTATGGAGTGCCGCACTGGTGATGTCAATGAGTTTGTCAGGACGTATCGACAAGAAGGTCGATGGTCAGGCCCGCCCGTGCGCCTCCTGCGAGCGCCGCGACAGTGCGTCGATGACCACGGCGGCAAAGAGCACTCCGCCCGTGATGACGAACTGGATGGCCGTGGGGGTGTCCGTGATCGCCATGCCGGAGGCGATCGACTGGATGACCAGCATGCCGAGCACCGCGGACCAGGTCGTACCGCGTCCTCCGAACAGGCTGGTGCCGCCGATGACGGCCGCCGCGATGGCGTTGAGCAGCAGGACTCCCGATCCCGAGCTCTGGCTGACCGAGGTGATGCGCGAGGCGAGGAACAGGCCGCCGATCGCGGCCATCGTCCCGGAGACCGCGAGCACCGCGGTCTGGATGCCCGTCACATTGAGGCTGGCACGACGGGCCGCCTCGACGCCGCCGCCCAGTGCGTAGACCTGCCGGCCGTAGTGCGTGTGGCGCAGGACGATGTCGAGGCCGGCCACCACCACGAGGAAGATCAGAAGGGCCAGCGGCAGGCCCTGGAACCGGTTGAGCAGATACGCCGTGGTGAACGCGACCACCGCGAGTCCTCCCGTGCGCACGGCGATCTCCCGCAGCGACCGGTGCGGCATGCCGGCGGCCACGCGGCGGCTCCGGTCCAGGTACGAGATCAGGAAGACGATGCCGGCGCAGAGCGCCGCCAGGCCGTAGGCGACGGCGTCATCGGTGAAGTAGTAACTGGTCAACTCGGCGACCAGCCCGTTCTCGTCGAGGTTGACCGTGCCGCTGGTGCCGAGGACGTAGAGCATGAGGCCGTTCCAGGTGAGGAGCCCCGCCAGTGTGACGACGAAGGCCGGTACCCGGGTCTTGGCGCAGGAGAAGCCCTGGACGGCTCCCGCCGCGGTGCCCGCGAGCACCGCGAGGATGAGGGCGATCCATTCGGGCACGCCGTTGTTCACGTTCAGCACGGCGAAGATGGCCGCGGCGAAGCCGCTGATCGAGCCCACCGACAGGTCGAGTTCACCGAGCAGCAGCACGAAGACGATGCCGACCGCGATCAGGCCGGTCCCCACGATGTCCACGCTGAGATTCGACAGGTTCCGGGGTGAGAGGAAGTTGTCGTTGAGGGACTGGAAGATGATCCAGACCGTGGCGAGAACGAGGACCACCGGCAGCGAGCCCAGTTCACCGGCGCGGAACCTGCGCCGCAGGAGGTCGGCCCCGTCCTTCAGGGCGAGGGCGACAGCCTCCCGGCCGTGCGGCCCACGGGTCTCGGCGGCGGTGGCCTCTTCGGCCCGCCTGTTGTCCGTCATACGGCGCATCCCTTTCACCACGCCTCGTGGGTGGCCGGCCGGCGGGGCACGTTCTCCGTGGCACCGGTGATGGAGGAGATGATCTGTTCCTGGGACGCGGTGTTCACGTTGAAGAAGCCGTTGTTGCGGCCGAGCCGCAGCACCGCGGCCCGGTCCGCGAGCGCTTTGACGTCCCCCATGTTGTGGCTGATGAGCAGCACTCCCAGGCCGCGGTCGCGCAGCGCGTCGACGAGGTCCAGGACCTCGGTGGTCTGCTCGAAGCCCAGCGCCGCGGTCGGTTCGTCCAGGAGGAGGACCCGGGGCTCGCCGAGGAGTGAACGTGCGATGGCGACCGTCTGGCGCTGGCCGCTGGACAGGGAGACGACCGGGGCGCGCAGTTCGGGGACGTTCCTGGTGAGGCGTTCGAGCAGCTCGATGGTGCGGCTCTCCATCGCCATCTCGTCGAGGAACCCGAATCTGCGGATCTCCCGGCCGAGGAAGAGATTCCCGACGACGTCGAGGTTCCCGCACAGCGAGAGGTCCTGGTAGACGGTGGCGATGCCGAGGTCCCGGGCGTCGTGCGGGCGCCTGATGTGCACCGTGCGGCCCTCCCACTCGATGACGCCCTTGTCCGCGGGGGCGACGCCGGAGATCACTTTGACGAGGGTGGACTTGCCGGCCCCGTTGTCGCCCAGCAGGGCGACGACCTGGCCGGCATGGATCTCCAGCTCGACGTCTTTGAGGACCTCGACGGCACCGAAGCGTCTGCACACGCCGTGCAGCGCCAGCAAGGGGGAATCCGGCACGGAGACCATCTCCTTCCCGGGGCTCGGACTCGGTCGAAGCCGGTTCGTCAGGTCAGTCCGGACCTGCTGCAGGCGGCCTCGAGTCGGGGGACGCAGATCTGCCGGACGGTGTAGAAGCCGTCGTCGACCAAGGTGTCCTTGATGTTGGCGGCGGTCACGGACACGGGGGTGAGCAGGACGGCCGGAACGGTCTTCCCGCCGCTGGTCGTGACCTTGTCCTTGGCGACCTGCTCGAGGGCGCTCCGGCGCGCCGCGGCCACGGCCATGGCGGCGCCGGCGGAGGCCTCGGGGCCGAAGGGCTTGTAGACGGTCATGTACTGATCGCCGGCGACGATGCGCTGCACGGCTCCGAGTTCGGCGTCCTGCCCGGTGACCGGGGGCAGCGGGTCGACCTTGTTCGCCTTGAGGGCGGAGATGCTGCCCCCGGCGAGGCCGTCGTTGGCGGAGTAGACCCCCTGGATATGGGCCACGCCCAGGGCGGCGATGGCGCCGGACATGTTCGTGTTCGCGATCTCCGGCCGCCACTGCGGCGTGTCGTACGCCTTGCCGATCTTCACCCTGCCCGCGAGCACGGACAGTGCGCCCTTCTTGAACGACACCGCATTGGGGTCGCTGGGATCGCCGTTCATCATGACGATCTGGGGCGTGGGGCCGTGGTTGCCCATGGCCTTCAGCAGTGCCCTGCCCTGGAGCCTGCCGACCTCCTCGCCGTCGAAGGAGACGTAGCCCGAGATCGGGCCCTGCGCGAGCCGGTCGTAGGCGATCACAGGGATGTCCGCCCGGGCCGCCTCCTGCACTGACGTGCCGAGCGATCTGGCGTCCACCGCCACGAGCAGGATCGCATCGACGCCCTTGGTGATCATCGAGTCCATCTGCTCCTGCTGGAAGGCCACATCGCCCTTGGCGTTGGCGTACTCGATCGTGCACTGCCGGCACAGCTGCATGATCTTCTTCTCGAGCAAGGGCCTGTCCTGTGTCTCCCAGCGGGCCGTGGTGGCGTCCGGCAGCAGCAGCGCGATCTTCGGTGCGTTCCCCCCGTCGGAGTCGCTTCCGGTGCCCGACCCGCAGGCCGGCGCAGCAACGGCCGTCGAGACCGCGGTCATGACGATGGCCGCGCCCCGTATGCAGGCCTTCATGTGCGAGACCTCCCTCCGTGCGCGGGTCGGGCGGTCACGCCGGCATGGAGATCCACAAGAGCACTGGTCGCTGCCCGCACGCGGCGACACCTGGCCCTCTCACGTGAGCGGCAAGACGACCATGCCGTCAGTGTGGCACCGGCTACGGCGATCTGCGAATGCAGTGGCGCTTTGCTCCGATATGCGATTCTGTTGTGGGGACGCCCGATCTCAGCCGCATCCGCGGCACGGACGGGAGGTAGGTTGCGGACATGCCTGAAGACGGCGGTGCCCGGGCCGGAGTCTCTCAGCTGCGGGCATCCGGAGCCGATGCCGCGGACGCGGGTGGGCTGCTCGCGGTGCCGGAGGCGGCAGCGGACGAGCGCGCTCTGACCTTCGCCGGAGCGGCCATGGCAGCCGTCTATGTGCCCGCCGGCGACAAGGACGAGCTCCGACTGGCGGAGACGGCCCGCTGGGCCGTTTCCGACTACCGGCTGCCCGAGCGCCTGTCCCTGTCGGGGGGCTCACCCGCCGCGCACGCCTTCCGCACCGACCGCCCGCTGTGGCTCAGCCCCGCGGAACTGGCCGCCTACTCCGAGGGCGCGCCCACACCGCCGCACACGGAGGCCTCGCTCGGCGCCGTGCCGCTGGAGGCGGACGGCAGCCGGCTCGGCTGCCTGGTCGTCGTGGGGGGCTCCGCGGACGGCTTCGAGGACGAGCAGCGCCGCTTCCTGGAGCGGTACGCCGATGCCGTCGCGGGTCTTCTGCTGGCCGCTGCCGGCCGGTCGCCGCCGTCGCCGCTGCTGGGTCCCGCCCTGCGGAGCCTGCGCGTCGGCTCGTTCGTGCTGGTGCCCGACACCGGCCTGATCGACGCGGACGGCACCCTGCTCGAACTCCTCGGTATCACGCCGGCCGACTTCGACGGCAAGGCGGACACCCTGCTGGCGCACGCCCTGCCCGAGGACATGCACGCGCTGGTGTCGGTCCTGGAGCCGGCTCCCCAGGCGTTCGGCCGGCGGGAGCTGGAGTTCCGGGTCCGCGGACCGACGGGGGAGATGCGCTGGCTGCGCCTGAGCTGCCGGGTCGTGGCGGGCACCGACGACCGTCCCGAGCAGGTTCTGGGCGTGGTGACGGCGACCTCGGTGCTGCGTCGGGGCCCCGACGACGTCTCCAGGATCCAGTGGCTGACCGCCGCACTCGACGACGCCACCACGGTCCGTGACGTCGGCCGCGTCGTGGTCACCGCGCTGCGGGAGCCGCTCGGCGCCGACCGGGTGGCCCTTGCGGAGCTGCAGGGCGACCGGCTCATGGTCACCGTGCTCGATCCGCCGCAGCCCGCCGCCTGGCCGGAGGGATGGCGTGCCGAGTGGCGTACGGAATGGCCCGACGCGCCGGTCAGTGCCCTGCCCACCCTCCAACTGGCCCTGCGGGACGGGCGGTTGGACCTGTGGCCCGCCGGCACGGCCTTCGAACCGAACCTCGCGGGCATCGGCGACGGAGGCCTGGCCGTCCTGCCGCTGCCCGCCAGGGGTCGGGTCGCCGGCCTCTGCCTGGTCGGCTGGGACCAGCCGCACGAGTTCGCCCCCGACGAACGGTCTTTGCTGACCGCCACCGCGGCGCTGGTCGGACAGGCCCTCAAACGGGCGCACGAGCACGACGCCGAGCAGGAACTCGCCACGATGCTGCAGCGCAGCCTGCTGCCCCGGCGTCTCCCGAACCTGCCCGGCGGGACGGCCGTGGCCCGGTATCTGCCCGCCAGGCGTGGCCTGCAGGTGGGCGGCGACTGGTATGACGTCATCGCCCTGTCCGAGGACCGGGTGGCCCTGGTCATCGGCGACGTGCAGGGGCACAGCGCGGGAGCCGCGACCATCATGGGCCAGATGCGTACGGCCGTCAGGGCCTACGCGGTGGAGGGCCACCCACCCGACGTGGTCGTCTCCCACGCCAACCGCCTGCTCGTCGGCATGGAGACCGACCTCTTCGCCACCTGCTGCTACGCCGAACTGGATCTGGAGCAGGGCAACACCCTCTTCGTGCGGGCCGGGCACCTCGCCCCCCTGGTGCGCCACCCCGACGGCAGCACCGAGGAGATCGAGGTCGAGGGCGGACTCCCGCTGGGCATCCTCGACGAGGCGGAATTCCCCATGACGGCGGTGGAGCTGTCTCCCGGCACGGTCCTCGCCCTGGTCACCGACGGCCTGGTCGAGGCCGCCGGCCTGCCCCTCGACGAGGGCATGCGCCAGACACGCACGGCGCTCGCCGCGGCCGACCCGGCGGATCTGGGGCGCATGGCCGACCAACTGCTCGGCGACGTCGGCCGCCGCGAGGACGACGTCGCGGTGCTGCTGCTGCGCTACGACGGCATGGGGACCCGGCCGATCAGGGCCGGCTGGGTGGTGTGGCGGCTGCCCGACGCCGTCATGCACGCCCGCCGCTTCACCGCCCGCACGCTGCGCAGCTGGCAGGCCGACGACGTGGCCGACGCGGTCCTGCTGGTCGTGTCCGAACTCGTCACCAACGCCCTGGTCCACACACAGGGCCCGGTCCGCCTCGACCTCATGCTCCGGGGCGACCGGGTACGGGTCTGTGTGGGCGACTCCTCGCCCCGCGCCCCCGCCAAGCCGGTGATCGTGGACTGGGAGTCGACCGGCGGCCGGGGCCTGCTCCTGGTCGAGGCGATGTCGGAGTCGTTCGGCTCGATGCCGGTGGCCGGCGGCAAACAGGTGTGGAGCGAGATCGTCCTGCCGGGACGAGCACCGGCGTCCACCGCCTCGGGCCCGGGGACGGAACGAGGGAGCCGACGGTGAGAACCCGCCTGTGGCACGTGGTCGCCGCCCTCGTGGTGGGACTCATGACGATGCCCCAGACCGCCTGCGGAGGCGACAAGGGGGCGGGATCGGACAGCTTCACCATCGGCCTGCTGCTCCCGAGCCGATCGGTCCCCCGCTGGGAGCACTCCGACAGGCCGCTGATCGAGAAGCGGCTGAAGGAGCTGTGTCCGCACTGCAGCATGGAGTACGCCAACGCCGAGGACGACGCGGACCGACAGCGGCAACAGCTGACCTCCATGATCACCAAGGGGGTCCGGGTCCTGATCCTCGACGCCGCCGACGCGAGGGCGCTCCGTTCCTCCATCCTCGAAGCCCACCGGGCGCACGTACCGGTCGTCGCCTACGACCGGCTCGCGGAAGGTCCGGTCTCCGGCTACGTCAGCTTCGACGGAGGGAAGGTCGGCAAGCTCCAGGGCGAGGCGCTCCTGAAGGCGATGGACGGGCGGGCCAAGAGCAGGCAGGTCGTCATGCTGAACGGCGATCCGACCAGCCCCAACGCGGCCTGGTTCAGAAAGGGCGCCCTGTCCGTCCTGGCGGGCAAGGTCAGGATCGGCAGGTCGTACGCCATCCAGGGCTGGAGCACGGACGACGCCCACGCCCAGATGTCCGCCGCGGTCGCGGCCCTGGGTCCGGACCGGATCGGCGGGGTCCTGGCGGCCAACGACGCGATAGCCGCGGGTGCCATCTCCGCCCTCAAGCGCGCCGGCGTCAGGCCACTTCCCCCGGTCACCGGTCAGGACGCGGACCTCGACGCCGTACGGCGGATCGTCGTGGGCGAGCAGTACATGACGGTCTACAAACCGTTCCGCGCGGAGGCGGATGCGGCCGCCGTCATGGCCGTGGCGCTGGGACGTGGCGACGATCCCCACAACGTCGCCCCCACGACGACCGACAGCCCCACCACCAGCCGTATCCCGGCCGTGCTGCTCACACCAAGGCCTGTGACGGCCCGCACCATCGAGCAGACGCTCGTCAAGGACGGCGTGTACACCATCGACGAGATCTGTACCCGCGCGCTCCGGTCCGACTGCCGGAAGGCCGGACTCGCGGGGTAGGCACCGTCAACGCGCGGTCCTCGTCACGGAGTCCACTTGATGTTCGGGTTCACGTGGCCGGTCCAGTTGAAGGTGGCCATGTTGTCCCAGCCGTCTCCGCTGTTGTTGATGTCGGCGGGATCCCATCCGTTGCCGGGGACCGCGTACCAGGTCGGCTCCCAGTGGAAGACGCCGATGCCGCCCGCGCCGGGAGGACGGCGGCTCGCCGGCCCGTTGGCCGAGAGCCGTGCCCGGGGCGTGCCGGGCACGGCTCAGCGGTGTGCGTGGTCGGGGTTCTAGTGCCGGTGGCCTCCGACGGTGACGATGCCGCTGGTCCTCGTACCGTCCGGGTTGTCGTAGACGACGTCGCCGGTGGTCTTCTTCCAGATCCTGATGCGGTACGTGTCCGGCGTGTCGGTGGCGGTGATGCGGAACCCGTAGCCGCCGTGGCCGTCGACCGTGCCGGAGCCCTGGTAGACGGCCCGGGAGCCGGTGATCACGAGCCAGTCGGAGCCGGTGGAGCGGAAGGTGAGCCGGGCGGCGCCGAAGACGAACACGGCCTCCCCGGTGGGGGTGGCGGCCCCCTTGCGGTAGCGGGCGCCGAAGGTGAACGCCGCCTTGCCGGTCAGGCCCGGCCTGGCCGGGTAGGCGCCGGCCGGTGACGTGATCGTGCCGGCGCCGAACGCCGGACCGGCGTCACGGTCGTAGACGATCACTTCGGGGAGCGTCGTGCTGTCCGTGCCCCCGTCGTCGTCCAGGACGGTGATCACCGGGCGGTGGATGCCCGCGGCGCCGTAGACGTGCTCGGTGCGGCAGGCGTCGCCGGAGCCGGTGAGTCGGCCCGATGTCGGTTTGGTGCCGTCCTTCCAGTCGATCGTGCAGGTGTGGCTGTCGGACGTGCCCGGATCGGTGAAGGCAGCGGTGACAACCACCGGTTTCCCCACGGGAGTCGGGGTCGCCGGGCCTGTCGCCGAGGTGATCGACGGGGCGGCGTTGGAGACCGTGACCGTGGTGGTGTCGGTGCTGCGGCCGCCGGTCAGGGTGAGCTTGAAGGTGCCGTTGTCGGTGCAAGTGACCGTGGTCCGGGCCGAGTCGGGGTCGGTGACCGTGCACGGGGCACCGTCCTCGACCGTCCACTTGGGCGTACCGGCGCCGGAGATCGTGCCGGCGAGCGGGATGGCTTCGCCCTCGGTGCCGTTCGCGTCCGGACCCGCGTGGACGATGGTGACCGGGTCGATGCTCGTGAGCGTCGGGACGACCTTCTCGATCAGGCCGTCGGAGTCGAACTCCATCTTGTCGATGGTGGTTTCACGGTGGGTGCCGTCTCCGCCGGGGATGGCGAAGCGGTGGTAGGCGATGTACCAGTCGTCGGTGCCGGGCACGTGTACGACGCTGTGGTGGCCGGTGCCCTTGATGCCCTGGGAGAGGTCCTTCGAGAGGATCACGCCCCGCTTGGTCCAGGGGCCGGTGGGGGAGGGGCCGGTGGCGTAGGCGACCCGGTAGTTCTCGTCCCGGGTGTCGTTCTCCGACCACATGAAGTAGTAGGTGCCCTTGCGCTTGATGACGAAGGAGCCCTCGTTGTAACCGCTGGGGGTGATGTCCTTGACCTTCGAGGTGTCGATGGAGGTCATGTCGGCGCCCAGTGGCACCACGTACGCGTGGCCGTTGCCGAAGTACAGATACGACTGGCCGTCGTCGTCGGTGAAGACCGCGGGGTCGATCATCTGGCCGCTGAAGGCCCCCGCCTTCAGGAGCGGCTTGCCCAGCGCGTCCTTGAACGGGCCCGTCGGCGAGTCGGAGACCGCGACACCGATGTTCGCGTCCGCGCAGAAGTAGAAGTAGTACTTCCCGTCCTTCTCGGCGATGGTCGGCGCCCAGGCCCTGCTGTCCGCCCAGGAGACGTCCGGGCCCAGGTCGAGGATGACGCCGTGGTCCTTCCAGTGGACCAGATCGGTCGAGGAGTACGCCTTGAACTGCGTACCGCTCCAGCCCTCGAAGCCGTCGGTCGTCGGGTACATGTAGAAGGTGTCGCCGAAGCGGACGATGTTCGGGTCGGCGTTCAGGCCGGGCAGCACCGGGCTCTTCATGACGAGCGCCGACACGGTCCAGGTGCGCTTCTTGCCGTCGGAGCCCGTCACCTCGTACGTCACCGGCTTGCTGAAGTCCTGGACGCTGCCGGAGGCGGGGCTGATCGCCGCGCCGTGGGCCAGGGTGAACTCCGGTGCCAGTGAGGTGAGATCGGTGCCTTCCTTGAGCGGGAGGGTGATCTTGCTGTCGGCGTTGTCGATGATGGCGTCGACCTTCAGATCAGGGTGCGTGGCCTTCGCGATGCCCGCCGTGTTGCCACTGAGCTCCATGACCTCCGCGGCCGACAGGGCCCGGTCGTAGATCCGGAAGTCGTCGACCTCGCCGCCGAAGTACGGGTCGGCCGAGTACAGGGAACGGCCGATGTAGCCGCTGTAGTCCTTGTTCGCGTCGTACAGCTCGGACGGCTTGATGGTGGTGGTGGTGCGGGCCGCCTCGATGCCGTCGACGTAGAGGACTATCGTGCCGGTCGAGCCGTCGAGGGTGACGGTGACGTGCCGCCACTCACCGGGCGTGAGCTGCGAGCCGGCGGTCAGCTTCGACTCCGCCGACCAACTGGCCTTCGTGATCGCCGAGTAGAGGCTGGAGCCGCCGTTGGAGGGGGTGGCGAAGAGGTACTTGTTGCTGTCGGGACCCAGCCCGAACAGCCACTGGAAGCTGCTGCCGCCCTTCCACTTGGCATACGTCGACACGGTCACACTGTCGGCGTTCTTCAGCACCCCGTTCGGGATCTTCACATACGGCGAACTCGACGCGTCCCCCGACATCTTGAACGAGCCGCCCTTCACACCCGTGCCGAAGTCGGGCGTGTGGACGTAGGTGCCGTGGTAGCCGTGGCCGCTGGAGTCGCGGGCGATGTTGCCGCCCGTCTCGTCGAAGTCGTAGCGCAGGAGCAGGTCGGCCGGGACGTCGGCGCCCTCATCGGACACCGTCACCTCGGCCTGGACGGGGACGGCGGAGCCGTCCGGCAGGCTGCCGGTCACGGTGAACGTGCCGGCCTGCGCGTAGGCCGAGGCCGGGACGTCGTCCCAGGTGACGGCGACCGGCCGGTCGACGCCGTCGGCGTACTTGGCGATCACGGTGGCCGGCAGGACCGGTGCCTGACCGGTCTTCGTCTTCACCTTCACGCCCTCGACGCTCTCCACCAGCTGGTCGGGCTGGTAGGCGCGCAGCAGACGGTCGTACTCGGCCTGGGTGACGGGCAGAACCGTGCCGTGGCGGGGCTTGGCCGGCAGGTCGTAGCCGGTGGACGGGGTCCAGTTGCCGGAAGCCAGGTCCGTCGTCTCGAACGGGATGTACCCGCGGCCGCCGAACTCGTCGAGGAAGGCGTACCACTTGTCCTCGGTGTTGGACTTGAACACCAGCGGGCCCTCGGCCGCGCTCATCGCGCCCTTGCCGATGCCCTCGGCGACCGGGTCCCAGGAGCCCAGGATCGAGTCGCTCTTCTCCTCGAAGATGAACTTGCTGTTGGGGGTGGAGGAGGTGTTGTTCCGCTCGTCCTTGGACAGGCGGTAGTACGTCCCGTCGTGCTGGATCATCGTGGAGTCGATGACCGAGTAGCCGCGGTCGATCCACACCTTGGGCTCGCTGAAGGTGTAGAAGTCGCGGGTGGTGGCGTACATCATGCGGTTGTACGTGTCGCCGCTGTGCTCGGCGTTGTCGTACAGCTTCGACGCCCAGAAGACCACGTACTCGCCGCGCTTCGCGTCGTAGAACGCCTCCGGCGCCCAGGTGTTGCCCGCGCTGTCGGGGGAGATCTTCACCAGCCGCTGGTTCGTCCAGTGCACCAGGTCGGTGGACTCCCAGATCATGATCGACTTGCTGCCGGTGCGCTGGGCGGCGTCCCAGTCGCCGTTGCCGTAGATCCTGAGGTCGGTGGCGATCTGGTAGAACTTGTCGCCCTCGGGGGAGCGGATGATGAACGGGTCGCGCAGGCCCTTCTCGCCGAGTGTGGAGGTGAGGACGGGCTTGCTGTCGTTCAACTCCCGCCAGTGCAGCGGGTCGTTGCCCTTGCTGAGGGCGTTGTAGATCTGTTCGCCGTCCGCCGTGCCCTCGCCGGTGAAGTAGCTGAACATGTAGCCCTTGAGGGCCGCCTTGGCGGGCAGTTCGGGCACGTGCGCGGTGACGGTGCGGGTGGCGGTCGCCGCGCCCTTGGTGACTGTGGCGGTCAGCTCGACGGTCGTGGCGCCGTCGCCGTGCGCGGGGCGGTGGACCACTCCGTCGGCGGAGACGACGTCCGGGTCCGCGGAGGACCAGGCGACCTTCGTGTCGTAGGAACCGCTCGCCGGGAGGGTGAGGTTGCCGCGTGCGTCGTCGAGGTTGTGGACGGTCAGCGCGTCGGCGGCCTGCCGGGTGGCGGTGGCGTCGTCGAAGTCGGGCAGGACCGTCACCTCGAAGGTCCGGGTGCCGGTGACCGTGCCCTTCTTCACGGTTGCCGTCAGCGTGGCGTGGCCGTCGGGCGAACCGGCGGCGGGGCGGGTGACCTTGCCGGAGTCCGCGACGACTGCGGTGTTGTCGCTGGCCCAGCTGATCGTGGAGCCGCCCGCCGTCCCGGTCTTCGGCAGGTCCAGGTCGGCGGTGACGGCGCTGGTGTCACCGAGGCTCAGGGCCGCCTTGTCGTCCGCGACGCCCTGTGTGTCGACGGGGAGGGCGAGTTGCTCGACCTCCGAGCCGGCCAGTGCACGGTCGTAGACGCGGAAGTCGCGGATCCGGCCCTTGAAGAGCTTGTCGCCGGAGTACACCGACTTGCCTATGTAGTTGGCGGTGGTCGTGCCGGAGCCGATCGCGCCGGGGGTGATGGTCACCGACGTGTTGCGGCCCACCTCGACGCCGTCCTCGTAGAGCACGCCCGTGGTGCCGGTCTGGGTGTAGGCGAGGTGCTTCCAGACCGCGCGGGTGAGGTTGTGGGAGTCGGACGGCTTCGTGGTCTGTTCCGTCGACCAGTTGCCGGTCGCCACCGAGGTGCGCAGGGAGTTGCCGGTCGTGAACAGGTAGCCGTTGCCGTTGCCGCCGCTGGAGTTGCCGAAGCCGTAGAGGAAGTACGGCGTGGACTGCGCGGAGTCGAGGAGCACGTCCAGGGAGACGGTGATCGAGTCCATGCCCTTCATGACGTCGTCCGGCACCTTGATGGAGGTGTCGGATCCGTTGAAGGCGAGCCCCTGACCGGACGCCGACCAGTCGGCGGTGCCGTTGACCGTGCCGTCGCGGCCGTTGCCGGAGGCGTCGCTCACGGTGGTCCCGGATCCGGCGTCGAGTTTGTACCACAGGGCCAGACCGTCGGTGAGGCCCGAGGCTTCGGCCGTCTGTGCCGCCTGTGAGGGGAGGGCGGGACCGGCGAGGGTCAGGAGCATCGCGGCGGCGGTCAGTCCGGCGAGATGGCCCGCCAGGCGTCTCGCGCGGCCGCGAAGTCGTGCGCTGTGCGTCATGTCGGGATTCCCTGCTGAGACATGGCTGATGACGGAGAGAAAGGCGGGATGCGGGCAAGCGGGAGCGGGCCGACAGCGCACTTGCTGCGAACCTGGTGTTACGTGGAGGTGACGTCGTGTTGCGAGAGTGTCAGTCGGCGTCCCGTGTAGCGTCAAGAGGTTTCGAACGATGTGCGACAGGTCGAACGAAGGAGGCGGGCGGCGCCGTATGAACGCGGCGGGGGGCACCGTATGAAACCGCCACGCCACCCCTGGCTGTTCACCGCGATCGCCACGGTGATCACGGCGGCCTTCCTGCTGCCGGTGTACTGGATGGCGAAGACCGGCCTCACCCGGCCGGACCGCATCGAGGCCCCGACCCCGCAGTGGGTGCCCGCTCCCGTCACCGGCGAGAACTACTCGACGGCCTTGGACCATTCGGGGTTGACCGGGCTCTGCTCAACAGCCTGGTCATCTCCTGCGGGGTGGTGGCGCCGACCTTGCTGCTGGGCGTTCCGCTCGCCTACGCGCTCGCCCGGATCCGGATGCGCGGTTCGGGGGCCACGGTGCTCGCGCTCCTGGTCGCCCAACTCCCGCCCGCCATTGTGCTGGCGGCACCCCTGTTCATCCTGGAACGCCGGGCCGGTCTCGCCGACACCTACCCGGGCCTGATCCTCGCCGACACGACGCTCACACTCCCCTTCACGGTGATCGTGCTGCGTCCCGTACTGCGCAGCGTGCCGCCCGAGTTGGAGGAGGCCGCCCAGATCGACGGCTGCGGACTGCCGGGCGTGCTGCTGCGCGTCGTCCTTCCGCTCATGGTGCCCGGAGTGGTCGCGGCGGCGGGGCCGTCCTTCCTGATCGCCTGGGGCGAGTTCCTGTTCGGCCTCACGCTCACTCAGGGACCCGACGTCCAGCCCGTCACCGTCCTGCTGAACTCCTTCGTCGGGCAGCACGGAACGTCCTGGGGTGCCCTGATGGCCACTGCCACGCTCGTCAGCATCCCGGTCGTCTGCGATTTTGCCCTCTTCCAGCGCTTCATCGTCGGCGGACTGACCGCGGGCAGCGTGCGGGTCTGACGTCAGTGCCCGTTCCGGGCCGCTCGTACCAGGGCGTCGAAGAGGCCCTGCTGCGCGGCGTCCTCGTGGGCGGTGTCCTCCGGGTGCCACTGAACGGCCGTGAACCAACCCTGGGTACCGGTGAGTTCGAGTCCCTCCACTGTGCCGTCCGCGGCGCGCGCGGTGACCGTGAGCCCCGTGCCGGGGCGGTCCACCCGCTGGTGGTGGTAGCAGGACGCCTCCACCTTCTGCACGCTCGTGGCCCGCTCCAACAGGGTGCCGGCCTGGACGGCCACCGGGTGCACGACGTGCCGGTGCTCGCGTTCCGGGCCGCCCATGTCCTGGTGCAGGGTGCCGCCGAGGGCGACGTTGACGACCTGGAGGCCACGGCAGACCGCCAGCAGGGGCAGGCCCAAGTCCAGGGTCGTACGGGCGAGTTCGAGGTCGAAGGCGTCCTGCAGGTCGTCGACGTCGTACACGGCGTCGTGGATGTCGGTGGCGCCGTAGCGGTGCGGGGCCAGATCGCCGCCTCCGGGGAGCAGGACGCCGTCGAAGCGGGCGAGACGGGAGGCGACCTCGGAGTGCGCGGGATGGATGCTGACCGGTTCGCCGCCCGCGCGCCACACCGCCTCGACGAGCGCGCGGGCGTTGACCTCGGCGGCGTACCGCAGGGCTGAGGTGGTGGCGGAGAAGCGCGCGGGAATCGCTATCAAGGGGCGCGTCACAGCTGGATCCAGGTCGTCTTGAGCTCGGTGTACTTCTCGATGGCGTGCACGGACTTGTCACGCCCGTTGCCCGACTGCTTCATGCCGCCGAACGGCACGGTCAGGTCGCCCTCCTCATAGCAGTTGACCCAGACCGTGCCGGCCTTCAGCGCCCGGGAGACCTTGTGGGCGGTGGACAGGTCGGAGGTCCACAGGCCGGCCGCCAGGCCGTACTCGGTGGCGTTGGCGAGTCGTACCGCCTCGTCCAGGTCGTCGAAGGTGAGGACGGACAGGACCGGGCCGAAGATCTCCTCGCGGGCCAGCCGCATGCCGGGGGTCACCTGCTCGAAGACGGTCGGTTCCAGGAAGCAGCCGCCGGTGTCGGTGAGGGTGCGGGAGCCGCCCGTGCGCAGCCGCGCGCCTTCCTGGCGGCCGGTGGCGATGTGGTCGAGGACGCGGTCCAGATGGCTTTCGCCGACCAGCGCGCCCATCTCGGTCGCCGGGTCCAGGGGGTCGCCGACCCGCAGTGCACGGGCCCGGGCCACGATTGCCTCGGTGACGCGTTCGGCGACGGAGGAGTGCACCAGCAGCCGGGAGGGTGCGGTGCACATCTCGCCCTGGTTGAAGAAGATGCCCCAGGCGGCGGTGGCGGCGGCCTTCTCCAGGTCAGGGGCGTCGGGAAGGATGATGTTCGGTGACTTGCCGCCCAGTTCCAGCCAGATGCGCTTGAGGTTGGAGTCGGCCGCGTAGTGCAGGAAGTGGCGGCCCACCGCCGTGGATCCGGTGAACGCCAGGACGTCCACGTCGGGGTGCAGGCCGAGCGCCCGGCCGGCCACCGGTCCGTCGCCGGTCACGACGTTGAGCACGCCCGGCGGCAGCCCGGCCTCGGTGCCGAGCCGCCCCAGCAGCAGGGCCGACAGGGGTGAGTTCTCGGACGGCTTCAGTACGACCGTGCAGCCCGCGGCCAGCGCCGGGGCCACCTTCCAACTCGCCAGTGTCAGGGGGAAGTTCCACGGTACGACGGCGCCCACGACACCCGCCGGCTCACGGGTGATCAGGGCGAGGGCGTCCGGGGCGGTGTGCGGGGACTCGTCGGTGAGTTTGTCCGCCAGCTGCCCGTACCAGCGGAAGGTGTTGATGGCGGCACGCAGTTCGATGTCGTGCGCGTCCGTGATCGGCTTGCCCATCTCCAGGCTGATGGTCAGCGCGAGCTTCTTCCGCTGTTCTTCGAGGAGTTCGGCGATGCGCAGCAGGATCCGGCCGCGGTCTGCGGGCGCGAGGCGTGGCCAGGGGCCGGAGTCGAAGGCCCGGCGTGCGGCGGCCACGGCCAGGTCGACCTCGGCGGGCCGGGCGTCGGCGATCTCGGCGAGGACCTGTCCGTCGCGGGGCGAGACGACGGCGAATGCGGGGCCGGCGCCCGGTTCGTCCATCCCGTCGATGTGGTGCCGGGTGGGCAGCTCCAGATCCTTGGCGCGACGCAGCAGGTCGTCGTGGGCGAGGGCCGGCATCAGCTGTCCGCTCCCTGGTCCTGGGGGTTTCCGGATGGTTCGGATCGCTGCCGGTGCCGGGTCAGGCGCGCTGCGACCAGTCCCAGGACCAGCACCGCCGGGACGGTGAGCTGGAGCCAGACGGCGGTGGCCTGGTCGCCGCCGATGAGCGTGGTGAAGTTCTCGATGATCAGCCAGATACCGCCGGCGATGCCGAGTGCGCCCAGAACCGGTGCGACCAGCGTGTTCCAGGGCCGGGTGTCGGCCCGTGAGCGGCGGAAGAAGACGACCACGGAGACGGAGGTCAGGAAGTACAGGAGCATGATCCCCAGGACGGCGACGCCGCTGAACCAGGAGAAGAGCGTCAGCACCGGGTCCTTGCCCAGCACTGCGAACGGCATGACCAGGGCCACCGCGATCACCGTCTGTACGATCCCGGCCGCCCAGGGGGAGTGGCGCCGGTTCAGCGAGGTCAGCCGGTGTGGCAGCAGCCCTTCACGGCCCAGGGAGAACAGGTAGCGGTTGGCGGAGTTGTGGAACGCCAGGATGCCGGCGAACAGCGAGGTGGCCAGCAGGACGGGCAGTACATTGCCGGTCCAGCCGCCGAACCGGTCGGAGATGGGTGCGAAGACGAAGGACGTGGCGTCGCCCGATGCCAGCGCCTTGCCGGCCTGCGCGGTCGCCTTGGACGCGCCGTGCGCGGAGATCAGCATCCACGAGGTGAAGGCGAAGAAACCGGTGATCACCGCGACCGCCAGGTAGGTGGCGCGCGGGACCGTCTTCCGGGGCTCCCGGGCCTCCTCGCCGTAGATGGCGGTGGCTTCGAAGCCGATCATCGACGCCACGGCGAACATCAGCGCCACGCCGGGGGCTCCCTGGAGCGCGGCGTGGGGGGAGAAGCTGTCGCCGAAGCCGAGCCCCTCGGGGCCGCCGCCCTTGAAGAAGGTCACGAGGGCGAAGACGGTCAGGATGCTGAACTCCGCCAGGACGAACACGGCCAGGACCTTGGCGCCCATCTCGATCCCGGCGGCACCGAGGACCTGGACGACCGCCATGGTGACCAGCGTGCAGACCCACCAGGCGACGTGTACGTCCGCGTAGTGCTCGACGAGTCCGCTCACCGTCGCGCCGTAGAGCCCGTACATGGCGGCCTGGACGGCGCAGTAGGCGAGGAGGGCGACCCCGGCGCTGCCGGAACCGGTCGAGCGGCCGAGGCCCTTGCCGATGTACATGTAGAAGGCGCCGGCGTCCACGACGTGGCGGCCCATGGCGACGAAGCCGATGGAGAACAGCAGGACCACGAGCCCGGCCGCGAGATACGCGGCGGGGGTGCCGGCGCCGTTGCCGATGGCGACGGCGATGGGGACGGCTCCGGCGATGCCGGTCAGCGGTGCCTGGGCGGAAAGGACGAAGAAGAGGATGCCCAGGACACCGAGGGAATCGGGCTTGAGCCTGCCGGTCATGGATGAATCCTGCGCGCTGTGCGGGGAGACCGCCGTCTGACTGTCCACTCGGATCACCTGTCGGGGACGAAGAGGGAAGGTAGTTCGTTTAGGGCCAAACGAGTTGCTTCATGGTGGGCTGGAACTATCCGTTTGGCAAGGGGGTCGGCGGAGTTTTCTCCGCAACCGGAAAAGGCCCCGGGAAACGCCCCGGGGCCTTGAAAAACTGCAGCTCAGGAGTCGGCGTCGAGGAGCCTCAGCAGGGCGCGCAGCTGCTCCAGGGCGGCGTCCGTGACCTCCGGCTCGCCGAAGACGAGCTGGTGCAGCACCAGGCCGTCGAGCGCGGCGAAGACCAACCGGGTCATCGCCTGGTCCGCGCCGGCCGGCAGCATACGGTTCAGCTCGCGCCGGGTGGCATCGAAGTACTCGTCGTACAGCGCGCGGAGCTGCGGCAGCAGCTCCGGCCTGCGGCGCGCCTCGAGCAGCAGCTCGTACTGGAACGCCTGGGTGCCCGGATCCGCCGTGACCATGTCGGAGAGCCCGGTCGAGAAGTCCGCGACCTTGCCGGTGCCCGGTTCGAGGGCGCTGGTGCTCAGCGAGGTGCGGATCGTGTGGGCGAGGGCCTCCTCGATCAGCGCGTCGCGCGAACCGAAGTGGTGCACCACGAGTCCGTGGGTGACCCCGGCCTCCTCCGCGACGGCCCGGTAGGTGAGCTTGCGCAGACCGCCCCTCGCCACCACGCGTACGGCCGCGTTCAGCAGGGCCTCGCGCCCCTCGCCGTACTGCAGGCGCTTGCGTGGCTGTCGGCCCTTCGGGGCGTCTGCGGACTCGGTCATGCCGGTGACCCTACCCGCACCGGCTGAGCAGCCCTTTCGGGAGTCAGCGCCGGGGCGGCCGGATGCCGCGGAACTCCCAGTCGCCGCCGAGCGCGGTGGACAGCACCTCCTCGGACTCGGTGGGCTGGGCGCCGACGTCGGAGCGGATCGGGGTCGGCCCGGTGACGATGTGGTTGGTGAGGCGGCCCAGGCCCTCGACCTCGACCTCGACGACGTCGCCCGGCTGTACGGGGCGGGAGTTGGCCGGGGTGCCGGACAGCAGTACATCCCCCGGATACAGGGTGATGGTGCGGGCGATGTCGGCGACGAGATAGTGCATGTCCCACTTCATCTCGTCGGTCGAACCGTCCTGTACGACCTCGCCGTTGACGTACGTCCGCAGACTCTTGCCGTGGAAGTCCCAGTCGGTGACCAGTCCGGGGCCCAGCGGGCAGAGGGTGTCGGAGCCCTTGACGCGGAGCATGGAGCCCGCGTCGGTGTCGCGGAAGTCGTGCAGGCCGTAGTCGTTGGCGACGGTATAGCCCGCGATGTACTCGCCGGCCACCGCCGGGGAGATGTTCCGCGCGGTCTTCCCGATGACGATGGCGACCTCGCCCTCGTAGTTGAGCCACTTGCAGCCCTCGGGCCGGACGATCGCGCCCCGGTGGGAGTTGAGGGCCGAGGTCGGCTTGTGGAAGTAGGTGGGCGTGTCCGGGAGGTCGATCTGGAACTCGTCGACGCGGCTGCGGTGGTTGAGGTGGACGGCGATCACCTTCGACGGCACGACCGGCGGCAGGTGCTGCGCCTCCTCGGTCTTGACGCGGCGGCCGTCCCCGGCGACGAGTTCGTCCCCGTCGACGGTGACCTGGACGGCGGCGCCGTCGAGGAGGATGCGGCGGTATTCGGGCATGGCGGCCTTCCTAAGGGCGACGGTGCGGGTGGTGGGGCGCGGCTGTCACGGGTGCTCCCGTGCCCGTCCAGCCGTCGGCCGGGCGGTCGAACCACAGGTGGACCTGGCCGGTGCCGACGGCGTTCTCGTACTCGCCGTACTGGCGGGCCCTGGCGGTGCAGGCCTGCTCGCCGAGCGCGCCCGCCATCATCAGGTAGTGGAAGAACTTCGCCTCCGGCTTGAACTTCCAGAACTCGTCCATGGTGTCGAGGACCTTGTCGTGCCGGCCCTCCTTGAACCAGCCGATGCGCTCGAGGTCGGCGGCGCGGGCCTCGGGCGTGAAGATGTGCGCGGGGTCGCTGGCCTCGTGGTCGCGGATCTCGCGCAGCGGCCAGAAAGTGTGCGACAGCGCACCGGAGGCGATCAGCAGGACGCGCCGGCCGGGCGTGGCGGCGATCCCGTCCGCGAGGGCCCGCCCGAGCCGCAGGTGATCCTCCATGTCACCGGTCTGGCACACCCCGATGGTCACCCACCGCTTGTCCGGCAGCCCTTCGCCGAGGAACTTCCAGAGGTTGGTGGTGGCGTAGTAGATCGGCAGGTAGTCGTCCTCGATCGCGGTGATCCAGGTGCCGTGCCGGTCGGCGAACTTCTCGATGTTGCGGGCGAGTTCGGGGTCGCCGGGAAAGTCGTACGGCATCCGGCACATGCCGCGCGGCAGCTCTTCGGAGGTGAAGAGGCCCGCACGGCGCGTCTGCGCGGTGACGACGAACTCGACGGTGGTCGCCCAGTGGGAGTCGAGGACGACGACGGTGTCGTAGTCGTCGCGCTCGAAGACGTCCCTGCGCAGCTGCTGCAGGCCGGTGACGAGGGTGATCTCCTTGCCCTCGTTGAGCTCCAGCCGGTCGGCCTCGGGGAGCACGATGGTGGGGACGTGGGCGAGCAGGCCCGCGCCGACGATCTCACCCATGGTTCTTCCATCCGTTGGGGGCGGTCACGGTGTTCTTCAGGTCGCAGTAGAAGTCGAAGCTCCAGGTGCCGCCCTCGCGGCCGACGCCGGAGAGGCGGGAGCCGCCGAACGGGGCCTGCAGGTCGCGTACGAAGAAGCAGTTGACCCACACCGTCCCGGCGACGAGTTGGGAGGTGATGCGCTCGGCGCGCTCGCGCGAACCGGTGGCCACGGTGGCGGCCAGCCCGAAGCGGGTGTCATTGGCGAGCCGGATCGCCTCGTCCTCGTCGGCGAAGGTCTGGAGCGTCAGGACCGGCCCGAAGACCTCCTCCTGGACGATCTCGCTGTCCTGCCGGACATCGGTGAGCAGGGTCGGCGCGTAGTACTGGCCGTCCCCCCGGTGTCCACCGATGACCGCGCGGGCTCCCGCTGCGAGCGCCCGCTGCACGAATCCGTCGATCTTCTCCAGCTGACGGGAGTGGATGTTGGGCCCGATGTCGGTGGCCTCGTCGCGCGGGTCGCCCTGATTCAGTGCGGTGGCCCTGCCGACAAAACGGCGGGTGAACTCCTCGGCCACCGACTCCTCGACGAGGAAGCGCGTCGCGGCAAGACACACCTGCCCGGCGTTGTCGTACTGCTCCACCGCGAGGTCGACGGCGAGGTCGAGATCGGCGTCGGCGAACACCAGCAGCGGTGACTTGCCGCCCAGTTCGAGGCTGAGCGGAGTGAGGTTGGCGGCAGCCGACTCCGCGATGCGCCGGGCGGTGGGAACGGATCCGGTGAAGCTGATCCGGCGCACGTCCGGGTGCGACGTGAGGGCGTCGCCGATCTCCGAGCCGTAGCCCTGCACGACGTTCAGGACACCCGCCGGCAGCCCCGCCTCGGCCGCGATGTCGGCCAGCAGCGAGGCGGTCAGCGGAGACCACTCGGCGGGCTTCAGCACCACGGTGTTGCCCGCGGCCAGCGCCGGCGCCACCTTCCAGGTCGCCAGCATCAGCGGCGCGTTCCACGGGGTGATCAGGACACACGGACCCGCCGGGTCCCAGCTCACATGGTTCGTGTGGCCGCGCGTCTCGAAGTCCTCGTGATCCAGCGTCAGCAGCCAGTCGGCGAAGAAACGGAAGTTGTGCGCCACGCGGGGCATCACACCCCGGCGGTGCGAGCGCAGCAGGGCACCGTTGTCGGTGGTCTCGACGATGGCGAGCTCTTCGATGCGCTTCTCGACGCCGTCGGCGATGGCGTGCAGTATGCGGGCGCGTTCGGCGCGGGAGCTGGCGGCCCAGTCGGGGAAGGCGGCCTTGGCGGCGGCGACAGCGGCGGCGGCCTCGCCGGGGCCGCCGCGCGCGATGTCGCCGAGTGCACTGCCGTCGATCGGCGATACGTCGGTGAAGGTGCCGGCAGAGGCGATGCGCTCACCGCCGATCCAGTGCCGGGTGTCGACGGCGACCCCGGCGACAGTGATGCGGTGCTCGGTCATGTCCGGTCTCCAAGTCCCTTGACGCGTACGGTGGTCACTCGGCTCCGGACGTGCCGGACTCCAGCAGTCGCCCGCCGTCCCAGACGACGCCGACCTGGCGGTAGTAGGCGGCGATCGGTTCGTGGATCTCCAGGCGGGCCAGCTCCTCGGTGGGCGCCTCGAACAGCTCCAGCTCGGCGTCCCCGACCCATGGCTGCCCGGCCTCGAAGGACGCGGCCCCCGTCTCGATCAGCTCGTCCAGCGCCAGGCCCTTGCCCTTCTCGATGGACGGCAGCCAGCGGTGGTGGGCCATGGGGTGGCCGTTGACGAACCCGTTCGTCTCCGACGGCTCCCGCAGCGTCACCACGGCCTGCGCCAGCCGCCGGTCGGCCGCGGCAAGGGTCGCCCCGAACCGTGCGCCCGCCTCGATCCGCGGCGCGGGACCGTACGGGTGCGGGCGGGTCTGGTGGATCGAGCCGAGCTTCTTGGGGTAGCCCTGGTGCAGGCCGCGGGCGATCGCGAAGTCCTTGTCGACCCAGATGTACACGCAGCGCGAGTACGTCTGCCCGCGGTACTGGCAGCGGACGACCGCGAAGGCCTCCTTGTACTGGGACAGCACCGGGTCGAGCAGCTCCGCGCCCGACGCCGAGCAGGACTGCCAGTCGGCCCAGATCAACGCGACTGCGCCCGGGTCCTCGTCCGCCAACTCCAGCGGTTCGGGCAGCAGTTCGCGCACGCGCGCGGGGTCGGTGCGGTACTCGACGGTGAGCAGGTCACCGGAGTAGCGCCAGGGCGGGGAGGGAATCAGCGACGAGGTGCCCGTCGCCGTCTTGGGGTGGAGGTATCCACGGACGGTGGTCATGGTCAGGAGCTCCCTTGGGCGCTGAGGGCGGGCTGCTTGAGCAGTTCGGCGCGGTGGCGGGCCGCGGCGGCCCCGGCGGCGGGGCCGCCGAGCGCCACGACACCGACCAGCCGGCCGTCGTGGTGGTAGCCGGCCAGGACGTCCCCGGCCGGGTCGCCGTCGAGGACCCGCACGTCGCCGACGCCGAGCGCGGGCGCGCCGAAGGACTGCAGCCGGAAGTCGTGCTGGTCGCTCCAGAAGGTGGGCAGCGGAGCGAAGAGGGCGGGATCGGCGTCGGCGCCGGTGAGATGGCCCACCAGCACCTTCGCCGCGTGCTTGGCCGTGTCGGTGGGAATGCACCAGTGCTCGACCCGGCGCGGTACGCCGTCGTACCGGGCGTTGGGGAAACGTGCCACGTCGCCCACCGCGACCACGTCCGGCCGACCGCCGACCCGCAGATGCTCGTCGGTGAGCACCCCGTCGGACAGGTCGAGGCCGTTGCCGTCCAGCCACTCGGTGTTGGCGAGCGAACCGACCGACTCCACCACCACGTCGGCGGGCAGCACGGTTCCGTCGCCGAGCACCACGCCCGTGACCCGGTCCCCGCCCTCGAACCCGGCGACTGTCGTGCCGAGCGCGAAACGCACCCCGCGCTCTTCGTGCCGTTGCAGCAGTGCCCGCCCGAGCAATTCACCGAGCGGGCCGACCATGGGCAACGGCAGCGGATCGACGACCGTCACCTCGCGGACGCCGAGTCCTACGGCGGTGGCGGCCACCTCGCAGCCGATGAATCCGGCGCCGACCACGACCAACCGGGCGCCGGGGCGGGTCAGTTCGTCCCGCAGGCCCTGGGCGTCGGCCAGGGTGCGGACCGTGTGGCGGCCGGCGAGCGGGCCGGGGCAGCGCAGCCGACGGGGCCGCATGCCGGTGGCGACGACGAGCCCGTCGTACGAGAGAGCCGAACCGTCGTCGAACTCGACGCTCCGCTCGGAGAGCCGGGAGGCGACGACCTTCGTGCCGAGGCGCCATTCCACGTCGGCCACGCTCGCGCGGGGGCGGAAGGCCAGCGATGCGAAGGGTGCCTTCCCGGCCAGTACCTCCTTGGAGAGCGGCGGCCGGTTGTAGGGCATGTGCGGTTCGTCGCCGACGAGCGTGATCGTCCCGGTCCAGCCGGCGGCGCGCAGCTGTTCCGCGGCGCGCAGGCCGGCCATGGAGGCGCCGGCCACGACGATGCGTGCGCTCATGCTCAGGCCTCGATCCGGATGGCCTGCAGCGGGCAGACGTCGGCGGCTTCCTCGACCTCGTCGCGCAGCGCGTCGTCGGGGTCGCTGACGTAGCCCAGCCGCCCGTTCTCGTCGAGCTGGAAGACGTCGGGGGCCGCGAAGACGCACTGGCCGTGGTCCTGGCACTTGTTCATGTCGACGACGACCTTCATGGCGGACCCTCCTGGATCTCGTTTGGCTTCAAACAACATAGGAAGCGCGCGACCTCTGGTCAATACCTGTCCAGGTGGATAATTTTTTGACGCCACCCCCTTGTGGGTGACGGAAGCCGTTCTTATCGTTTGGTATCAAACAACATGCCGGCCGCCGAGGAGACAACGGTGAGCGCATCCGAAACACCGGACGTCCGTCAGTACCAGGAGCGGCTCGCCGCCGAGGGCATCGACGTGGTCCGGGTGACCTATCCCGATCTCATCGGCACCGACCGGGCCCGCGACGTCCTGCTCGACCAGTTGCCGACCGCGTGCGAGCACGGGCTCGCCTTCTGCCGGGCCGTCTACCACACCTCACCCCAGGGGGACGTGGTCCCCGTGACCGGCGGCCTCGACGCGGGCCTGCCCGACATCACCGTGCGCCCGGACCTCGACACCCTGGTCGCGCTGCCCTGGGAGCCGGGGGTCGCCGCGTGCCTGGGGGACGTCATCGACCCGGCGACCGGGGCACCAGCCCCCGAATCGCCCCGTGACCTGCTGCGCTCCGTCCTCGCCCGGTGCGCCGAGCAGGGACTGCGCCCCGTCGCCGGACCTGAACTCGAGTACTTCCTGTGCGACGAGGACCCGGGATCCCCGAGCGGCTGGAAGCGCTACTCCGCAGCCACCGGAGTCGTCTACACGGCCGGCCTGCGCGCCGACCCCGACAACCATCTGCTGCGCACCCTGCGCCTGCTCCGCGACCTCCGCATCGGCGTCACCAACGGCAACCACGAATTCGACGGCGGGCAGTTCGAGATCAACCTCACCCACTCCGAGGCCCTCTCGGCCGCCGACCGCGCCTTCCGCTTCAAGGCCGCCGTCAAGGAACTCGCACGCAAGGAGGGCCGACTCGCCACCTTCATGGCCAAGCCCTTCAACGACGCCGGCGGCTCCGGCTTCCACCTCCACCTGTCCTGCGAGGACGACCGTGGACGCAACGCCTTCGACGACCCGGCGGGCGCCCACGGCCTCTCGGCCACCGCCCGCCACGCCCTCGCCGGCGTCCTCGCCCATGCCCCGGCCCTCGCCGCCCTGGCGAACCCGACGATCAACTCGTACAAACGCTTCGGCCCGGACACCCTCGCGCCCTGGCTGATCGACTGGGGCCTCGACAACCGCAGCGCCATGGTCCGCATCCCGCCCGAGCGCGGCTCCGGCGCCCGCCTGGAACTGCGGCTCGGCGACGCGAGCGCCAACCCCTACCTGCTGCTGGCCGGCACGATCGCCGCCGCACTGCTCGGCGTCCGGGCGGGGGAGGAGCCGCCCGCCCCGCTGGAGGGCTACGGCTACGACACCGCACGCGCCGCCGTGCTGCCGACGAGCCTGCCCGCCGCCCTCGACGCGCTGGAGGCGGACACCGCCCTGGCCGAGGTGCTCGGCAAGGACTTCACCACCTCATACCTCAGCTACAAGCGCAACGAGGTCGAACGCTTCGGACGGCACGTCACCGACTGGGAGTTCACCGAGTACGCCTACCACCTGTGACGTTTGGGAGCCACCGATGACCGAGACCCTGACCACCGCCGTCAACGAACCGATGCCGCTCGCGGACGTCGACCTCGCCGACCTCGACAACTTCACCGACGGGGTGACGCCCTGGCGGATGTTCCACACCCTGCGCCACCAGGACCCGGTGCACTGGCAGCCGGAGGAGGCGCCCAACTCCGGTTTCTGGGCGGTGACCCGGCACGCGGACATCGCCCGCGTCGACCGCGACGCGGAGACCTTCACCTCGACCAGGTTCGTCAACCTGGAGGAGGTCGACGACGACCAGATCAAGAAGCGGGCCTCCATCCTGGAAATGGACGGTGTACGGCACCGGGCCCTGCGCAGCGTGATCCAGCGGCAGTTCGGCGCGAGCGTGATCAACGGTTACACGGACTTCCTGCGCGGTCTGACCGCCACCACGCTGGACGCGGCCCTGGCGAAGGGCAGCTTCGACTTCGTCGCCGACGTCTCCGCCGACTTCCCCATCAACGTCCTCGCCCGGCTGCTGGACGTGCCGCCGGAGGACAACCAGAAGCTCATCGACTGGGGCAACCGGATCATCGGCAACACCGACCCCGACTACGCGGACGTGCTGCTGCACAGCGCGGAGAGCGAGAAGTACCGCGACCTGCCCTTCCGCTCACCCGCCTCGCTCGAAGTCTTCGACTACGGCCGCGAGCTGGCCCGGCAACGGCGCGGCGGCGACGGCACCGACCTGGTCTCACGACTCGTCAACACCACACCACGTGACGGGATCCCGCTCTCCGAGCAGGACTTCGACAACTACTTCCTGCTGCTGGTGGTGGCCGGCAACGAGACCACCCGGCACACCATCACCCACTCGATGCTGGCCCTGCTGCAGCACCCGGAGCAACTCGCCCGCCTGCAACAGGACCCCTCCCTGATCCCGGTCGCCGTCGAGGAGTTCCTCCGCTGGGCGTCCCCCGTCTACCACTTCCGCCGAACGGCGACCAGGGACGTGGAACTGGGCGGCAAGCAGGTCAGGGAGGGTGACAAGGTCGTCATGTGGTTCGCCTCCGGCAACCGCGACGAGGAGGTCTTCGGCAACCCGTACGACTTCGACGTCACCCGACAGCACAACGACCACGTCACCTTCGGCAAGGGCAGCCCCCACCTGTGCCTGGGCAACCTGCTCGCCCGCACCGAGATCCGCATCATGTTCGAGGAACTGATCCCCCGCCTGGCGGACATCCGCCTGACCGGCGATGTGCCGCGCGTACGGTCCAACTTCGTCAACGGCATCAAGAAGCTGCCCGTCGAGGTGACCCTGGCCTGAGAGCTCACGACGTCATCCCGTAGTGGAGCACACCGCCCGAGGTCAGGACCCCTTCCGGAAGGAAGGGGCCGCTGACGGGGAGCCCGTTCAGTCTCAGGGACCGTACGTGGGTGTTCGTGGCCGACGCGTCCGGGGCGAGGAGGGTGAGGGTGGCCCCGTTGCCGCGGCGCACGGTGGCGGACGGGAACAGCGGGCCGGCCAGGGCGAGTTGGGGGCTGCCCGGGACCTGGGGGTACATGCCCAGACAGGCCCAGACCGCCCACGACGACATTTCGCCCAGGTCGTCGTTGCCGACGAGACCGTCGGGCCGGTCGGTGAAGAGAGTGGTGAGGGCCCGCCGCACGATGTCCTCAGTGCGGTCGGGGCGGCCCGCGTAGTCGTACGCCCAGGGGATGTTGAAGGACGGTTCGTTGCCGAGATAGGCGTACGGCTTGTCGGCGCCCGCGTTGAGCTGGGTGAAGAAGGTGTCGAGACGGGAGGCGGCCGCGGCGTCGCCGCCCATGGCGGTGAACAGACCGGGCAGGTCGTGCGGCACCAGCCAGGTGTACTGCGCGGCGTTGCCCTCCACGTACTCCCCGTGCTGGGTGGGGGAGAAGGACGGCCAGCTTCCGTCGGCATTGCGGGGCTGGATGTAGCCGCTCACCGGGTTGAACAGATTGCGCCAGTTGCCGGAGGCGCGGGTGAGGGCTGCCTGGGTTTTCGTGTCGCCGAGGCGTCCGGCCAGGTGGGCCAGTGCGGCGTCCGCGATGGCGTACTCCAGTGTGGTGGCCGCGCTGCCCCAGACGCCCTTGGTGCCTGCCGGGATGTAGCCCAGGGTGTCGTACTGCCGGTGCCCCGGTCGCTGCCGGTCGTCCTGCCGGCCCGCCACGGCCGCCCGCAGCAGTCCCCGGGCGTCGAAGTCGGTGCCGCCGAAGGCGTGGATCGAGGCGGCCATGGCCGGCAGGGGGTCGCCGACCATGACGCGGGTGCCGCCGTTGGCCACTGTCCAGCGGTCGAAATACCCTGCCTGGCGGCCCTGGTTGAGGATCGACTGGGCGACGTCGGACGCCTCGTGCGGCGCGATCAGAGCCAGCAGCTGGCCCTGCGAACGGTAGACGTCCCAGCCGGAGAAGTCCGCGTACTGCACATGCCCCGGCCGGGTGCGGTGGACCCGGCCGTCCATTCCCCGGTAGCGGCCGTCGGTGTCGCTGAAGGCGCTGGGGTGCAGCAGCGCGTGATACAGCGCGGTGTAGAACACCCGGCGCTGGGTCTCGGTGCCGCCGCGCACGGCGATCCTGCCCAGCCACTCGTTCCAGCGGTCACGGGCGGCACTGTGGAGCAGGGTGTAGGAGCGGCCGCCCTGCTCCACGGTGGCGTTGCGGCGGGCGGCGGCGACGTCCACGAAGGACACACCGACGCGCGCGGTCACCGCACGGGTCCCGGGCGCGAAGGAGACGTACGCACCGGAGGTCTTTCCGTCCAGGGGCTCGGTGTGCGCGAAGGGGCGGTCGAAGACGGCGTGGAAGTAGAGCCGGTAGCGGTTCGAGGAGTGGCAGAAGCCACCGCTGTCGGTGTAGCCGGACAGGGTGCGCGACCCGATGCTGATCTTCCCGGTGGCCTTGTTGAAGGCCCGTCCCGCGTCCACCGTCAGCCCGGCGGCCCGCGCGTCGTGGGCCGGGTAGGTGAACCGGGCGATGCCGGAGCGCTGGGTGACAGAGATCTGCGTACGGATGCCGTTGTCGAACCGGACCCCGTAACTGCCGGGCGACGCCTCCTCGTTGGAGTGGGAGAAGGTGGCGTGGCGGGCGGCGGGGTCCGGGTCCGGGCGGCCGGCGAGCGGCATGAACGGCACGTTGCCGTAGTCGCTGCAGCCCGCGCCGGAGATGTGGGTGAGACTGAAGCCCCGGATCCGGTTGTCCTTGTACGCGTACCCGCCGTGCTGACGGGTGACCGTGTCGGGGCTCCACTGGATCCCGCCCAACGCCGCCGTGGCGCCGGGGAAGGTGTTCCCGGCCCCTCCGCCGTGGCCGAAGTCGGTACCGCCCGGAGCGGTGCCGACGAACGGATTGACGTAGCCGGCGGGATCGTCCGTGGCGCGTGCGGGCTCGGCCGTGGCCGGGGTGGCGGACGCCGCCGGGAGCGGCGAGGCCAGCAGCACGGCCGAGGTCAGGGCAGCCGCGACAGGGTGCAGGCGCAAGAAGCTCTCCTCGAGACGGTGGGACGTCGCGGTGGCGTACGACGACGGACTGCCCACCTTCCCGGCCTAACGGCGTGGTTGCGCGGCGCCTTGCCGTGGAACGCGCGCGGATCAGGCTCACGGCGCAATGCACCGGAGTGAACAAGGGCGCGCAGGAGGAGAGCTCACACCTCCCGGTGGTCGATGCCCAGCAGGCTCGCCGCGGCCCGGAAATCGGCACCGTGCCTGCCGACGGCGAGGGACCAGTGATGGCCGACGCCCGTCGCGCTCCATGCGTCGACCCATTCGCCGGGGTCACGGCCGAAGTCGACACGGCTGGTGGTGTTGCCGATCTCCAGCAGCGGCCCGGGCACGACGGTGCCCTCGGAGGTGATGAACGACAGGCTGCCGTCGGCGTCCTGGCCGAGGCCCAGGAGGGTGACCGGGCCGTGCCGGACGTCGAACTCCACGCTGACGCCCCAGCCGCGCTTTCCGTGGTACACACCCAGCCCCCTCAGCAGCGGGTCCCGGGCGCTCACCGCGAGGTGGGCGGGCCCGTCGTGGCCCATCTCCACCACGCCGTCCTCGAAGTCGAGGGCCTGGATCTCGGTGAAGGAGCCCCCGGCGCCGACGCTCTGCGAGGCCAACTGGGCGACGCTGGTGCGCAGTTCGTACTCGCCGGCCGCGGGCACGCCCCGGGCGGTGAGAAGGGAGGCGCCCAGGATCATGCCCGCGCCGAGCCGTTCGTGCAGTTCGCCGTCGAGGCCGCGGTGGTAGTAGGCGAGCGTGTCGAGGCCGAAGTCCTCGACCAGCCGGTCCAGCGCGACGGACACCTTCGCGCCCCAGGAGAAGTCCTCGTCCGCCACGCTGTCGTCGAGGGTGAAGACCTGGCGTGCCAGCGCCATGCGGTCGCGGGTCTCCGCCTCGCTCACCTGCTCCACCCGATGCCGCAGGTCGTCGAACTCCAGTACCTCCACGTGCGAGCCGAAGGTCGTGGGCAGCAGGGTCAGATCCGTCGACACGTCCAGCATGCCGGGATACAGATGCCCCATCAGGCCGTGCCGGGCGTGCCGCAGCGCCGCGCGGACATGGGCCGCACGGATCCACTGCTCGATGCGCCGCCAGGCGGACTCCTGGCGCAGCCAGCCCGACACCGACCGGAAGGGGATGCCGGCCCGGCGGAAGACATTGCCGACCTCGGGCACCGAGCACTGCGCGCAGTACCCCAGCCAGGCGCCCGTGTCGAAGGTGGCGTGGTCCATCCGCTCGGACGGCTGGAGGTCGACGACCAGCACCGGGGTGTGCGAGCGCCGGGCGATCGGCAGCACCATCGACGAGGTCAGATACGTCGTCAGGAACAGCACGATCAGGTCGCAGTCGGCCCGGCGCAGCTCCTCGGCGGCAACCGCGCCCTCCTGAGCGTCGGAGATGAAACCGACGTCCGTGACCTCCGCGTCCAGCTGCCCGAGCCGCTCGGCGACATGGGCGGCCGACTCCTTCAGTTGCGGCAGCAGACCGGGAAACTGGGGCCAGTAGGTGCCGAGTCCACCCGAGACCAGGCCGATACGGGTGCGGCGCCGGTGCACTGGCGGCAGCAACTCCTGCAGGGACATGGAGTGTTCGGCAGTTGCCATGGCTTGGGACAGCTCCTTCGGAGGTCACGGTCGGATTCAGCGCCTGCCCGGGCCACTCCCTACGCCCGGGCCACTCCCAGATCCGCAGGAGCGGCGGCGGCACCGGGGGCACGCTGGATGAGGACACGGACGATGTACACGCCCGCGACCGCCGACGCCGCCATGCAGGCGGTGATCGACCAGAGCAGCACGGAGGCGCTGTACTCCATCAGGGCGGGCGTGACGAAGGCGACGCCCGCGAAGACTCCCCGCGAAACGGCGTAGGTGAGGCCCTGGGTGGTACCGCGGGTGTCCGGCGGCAGCGTGAGCTGCGACCACACCTTGTAGCTGGCCTCCCCCGCGAAGGGGTTGGAGATCTGGTAGAGCACGAAGAAGACCAGCATCCCGACCAGGGCGCCGGCGGTGAGGGAGGCGATGCAGAACGCGATGATCTGCACGACGGTGAACACGTAGAACAGCCGGTCGCGCCAGGCAGTGTCGGCGAGCCGGACGAAGACGAAGGTCAGCACCAGCGCGATGGGGAGGAAGGCCAGGTTGATCCCGGTGGCCAGGCTCTGCGAGGCGCCGCTGACCGTGACCAGCAGATAGGTGCCGAACTGGCCGAAGGTGTTGGCGCCGATGCCCCAGGTGACGTAGTAGGCGAAGGTCGCGGCCATCGGCAGCAGCGCGGCACGGGTCCACACGTTCTTCAGCTCGATGCCGCGCGGGGCCTCCAGCGCGGCCGCCTCCTCGGCGACCTCCGTGGCCGACGGCTCGTCGGCCAGGTCGAGCCGGGAGCGCAGCTGCCAGGTGACCAGCGCGGCGACGGCCAGATGACCGGTGATGAGTCGCGCCCCGGTCATGCCGGTGTCCGACAGCAGATAGCCGAGGAAGATGACTACGACGATGCCCGCCACCCACATGACCTGCGTGAAGGACACCAGACGGGCCCGGCCGTCGGCGGGAGCGGCGTCCGAGACGACGGCCAGGGAGGTCGGCAGATCGGCACCGGCCGCAAGCCCTGCCACGAGCACGCCGGTGAAGAGCACGATGTCGTTCGGCGCGAGCGTGATGACGACCGCGCCCAGCGCGAAGCAGAAGATGTCCCAGTTGTAGACACGGCGGCGCCCGAACATGTCGGCCAGCCGCCCGCCGACCAGGGAGCCGACCGCGATGCAGCCGGTGACGATCGCGCTGATCGCGCCCGCCATCCACACACCCATGTCGTAACTGTCACGGTAGATGGCCAGGTTGACGGCGATGCTGACGATGAGAGCGGCGTCGAGGTAGGAGGCCATGCCCGACAGGGCCGCCACCTTCCACAGCCTCCAGGGGATGGGTTGTTCCGAGCGTTCGGGAGCGGTCGGGGTTCGGACCATGATGCGACTCCGTCGTCTGGGGATGGGCCGAGCGGAGGGGGACGTCGCGGCTCTGAGGCCGAGTGCAGTGAATATAGGGTCGGAAAAACGTTCCAACAACCCCTCATGCGCCCATTTGCAGGAAGACGCGCCTACGTCCTTCCCGCCTGGGGGATCCGGTGCCAACATTCCAGGTTGTCGGCGATCAGACCCATGTAAAACGTTTTGATCCGCGAGGGTGCCCAGCCGTTCCCGGAAGGACCGTGTCCGTGATCTCCTCCGCGCTGCAGCAGCTGTTCGACGAGCCGCCCCGGGACTTCGGCCCCACTCCGCTGTGGTGGTGGTCGGGCGCAAGGGTCACCCGTGACCGCCTCGCCTGGCAGATGCGCAGGTTCGCCGACGGCGGGGTCCACAACCTGGTGGTGATCAACCTGGCGCCGGCCGGCCCGAGCTTCGGCGCCCGCGCCGACGAACCGCCGTGGTTCGGCGAGGAGTGGTGGGCACGCTTCACGGACGCCTGCGAGATCGCCCGGGACCTGGGCATGCGCCTGTGGTTCTACGACCAGATCGGGTTCTCCGGCGCCAACGTCCAGGGCGGAGTGACCCGCCGGCATCCCGAGGCGGCCGGCCTCGCCCTGCGCTGCCGCACCGCGAGCGTCTCCAACGGGGCCGTCTCCCTGCGGAGTTCGGAGACCCTGATGGGGGCGTACTCCACGGAGGGCGGGAGCCTGCCCGTCACCGGCACGGCGCGGATCGCGGCCGCCGACGGCAGCCAGGTGCAGCTCGTGACCGCCGTGCCCACGGCCTTCGACTACCTGGACCCCGGCGCCGTCCGCCTGCTCCTGGACGCCGTGCACCACGAGTACGACCGGCGCGTCCCCGAGTACCTGGGCAATGTCATCGCCGGAAGCTTCCAGGACGAACTGCCCGGCACCAACGCCTGGAGCCACCGTTTCCCCGAGGAGTTCCTCGCCCGTCGCGGCTACGACCTGCTCGACCACCTGCCGGCCCTCTTCCACGACACCCCCGACGCAGTTCACGCCGCGAAGATCCGCGCCGACTACTACGCGGTCCGCGCCGAACTCACCGAAGAGGCCCTGTTCAAACCCCTCGCCGCCTGGCACGACGAACGCGGCATGCTCCTGGGCTGCGACCAGAGCCACCCCGCCCGCTCCGGCTTCCCAGCCCAGTCCACGCAGATCTACACGGACTACTTCCGCACCCACCGCTGGTACGGCGCCGCGGGCAGCGACCACCACGGGGACTCCAAGGTCCACTCCTCCATGGCCCACCTCTACGGACACGAGCGCGTCTGGATCGAGGCGTTCCACTCCTCCGGCTGGGGCGGCACCCTGGAGGACACCTACGACTGGCTCCTGCCGTTCCTGCGCAGCGGCGCCAACCTGTACAACCCGCACGCCAGTTACTTCGGCACCGCGGGCGGCTGGTTCGAGTGGGCGCCGCCGTCCACCGACTGGCGCCAGCCCTACTGGCCGCAGTACCCGGCCTTCTCCCGGGCCGTCGCCCGCATCTGCTCGATCCTCTCCTGGGGCACCTACAGCGCCGACGTCGCGGTCCTGCACCCCACCACCACCATGCAGTCCCTCATCCCGCTGGACGCCCCCGTCAAGCACTTCGGCGACGGCCGCCTCGGCGAGAACCACGCCGAGGCCGACGAGACCCAGCGCCACTACCTCGACCTGTGCGGCACCAACAACTGGCTGCGGCCCCACATCGGCGCACTGGACCGGCACTGCGTCTCCTACGACGTCATCGACGACGCCTCGGTGCAGCGGGCCACGCCCGCCGACGGCGCTCTGCGAGTCGGGGACCTGGCCTACACCGCGGTGCTGCTGCCCTCGGCGAGCGTCCTGGAGCAGGAGACGGCACGACGCCTGACCGAACTGCTCGACGCCGGCGGACGGGTGGTGGCCGTGGGCCGCCCGCCGGCGGCTGCGGCAGGTCTTGCCGGTGACGACGCCGTCGTAGCGGCGCTGTGCGCTCATCCCGGGCTGGAGCGGGCGAGTGATGCCGAGGCAGGAGCGGTGGCCGTGGCGGACTCTGCCGGGTACGCGACCGGTGACGTGCCGCTGCTCGTGCGCCGGCAGGGCAAGGAAGCGGTCGCCCTGGTGACGGGGGCCTTCCCCGACGCCCGCGCGCATCCGCCCAGGGGCAAACATGACGTCGACCCCGCCCGCTATGCCCCCGCCAGGTCCCTCACCGTGCGCGCCCCGGTCGCCGAGGCCGAGGTCTGGAACCCGGCGAACGGTGCCCGACGCGTTGTGCGCGTCACCGTCACCGACGGCGTCTCGACCATCGAGGTGCCGCTGGAAGGCGCCCCCGCCGCCCTCGTCGTATGGCGAGAAGGCACCCCGGCGACCCCGGCACCCGCACCACCGCCCGAGCAGGCCCGGACCATCGACGTGTCCGGCGGCTGGGAGGGCCGCCTGGCGCCGACCATGGACAACACGTGGGGCGACCTTGCGCTGCCCGCCGGGGCGTCCGTCGAGGAACCGCAGATCTGGACCATGCGGTGGACCGAGAGCGACGCCCCCGACGCGCACTGGGAGCAGATCCGGGCGACGTACGGCAACCGGGCACGCGTCCTGCCCCCGGTACCCGCCGCGAAGGCCCCCGACCCGCTCGACCAGGCCTGCGTCGCACGGGTCCTGGCCGGAGAACTGCCCCTTGTGCCCTGGGACGAGAGCTGGGCCGTGGCCCTGTTCTCGTCGAGCCGTGGGATCCCGGATCCGGACGGGCTGCTGGGCAACAAGGGGCTGGTGACCGAGGAGTTCGTACGCGTCCCGGTGCCGGGCCCCGGAACCCTCGCCCGGGTCCGGACGATCGTCGAGACCGACCACCGCGGGCCTGCCGGTCTGCACGTCGGCGCGGCAGCGGCCAAGCGGGTGTGGTGGAACGGCGAGAGGCTGCCCACGGGCCGCGGATACCTTGCGTCCGCCCTGGTGGAGGTGGACCGGCCCCGCAACGTCCTGGAGTACGAGCTGTCCGACGCCGAGGACCGCCCCTCGATGATCTCGGCCAAGTCCCAGGCACCGTTGGGCAGTTACTTCTGTCTGGCTTCTCCGGACGGGTTCGTGCCGCGTCCGCAGTTCATGTGTCTGCCCGACGGTGTGCGGCCGGACGGCGGCGTCACCTACCGGGGCCGTCTGAGTCTCCCGGACGGCGGGGCGCGGGCGGTGCTCGTGGTGGGCGCCGCGGCGGGAGTCACCGTGCTGCTCGACGGCGCGGTCGTGGCACGGCAGGAGAAGGTCGAGTACTACGAGTCCGACTGGGGCGCGGTGCCGATGTTCTTCCGCCACGAACTGACCCTCTCGGCGGGCGATCACGTGCTCGACGTGGTGGCCGACGGCGTCCGCGCACGGGACGCCGTGTTCGTCGACCTCGTAGCGGGAACCGGTGTCACCGCGCTGGTCAGCGGAGCCGGCTGGGAGGCCGAGACGGGACAGTGGCGCGGGCGTACCGTCGAACACGAGGGCAGGTGGGGGGAGTTGCAGCACTGCCACGCCGTCGTACGACCGCACCCGCTGCCGGACACCGAGTGGCTGACCGGCGGACCGGCGCTCGGAACCGCCGTACTGCCGCTGCGGTCCACCGACGAAGTACGCGCGCGTACACAGCGTTTCCGCTTCACCGCTCCGCCGGGCACAGTGTCGCTCGACCTGCCGCTGGCGCCGGCCGCACGGGTGAGGACAGAAGACGGTGCGGAATTCCGGTTCGACGGACGAGTGCTGACGCTGACTCAACCTCTCCTAGGACCAACGGTGTTCGAGGTCGTCACCGAACCGACTGCCGTGCTGCGGGGCGGCTCCGCCTGGTGCGGGCCGGTGCGTGTCCGTACCGTGCCGGCGCCGCTGCCCCTCGGGGACTGGGGGTCGCTGGGTCTTGGCGGTTGGAGCGGCGGTGTGACGTACACGCGTGACGTGGAGGTGCCTGCCGGGCCGGACCCGGTGCTCGACCTGGGGCGGGTGCGAGGGAGCGTCGCCGTTCTTCTCGACGGGGAGCCGGCCGGCGAGGCGTTCTGCGCGCCGTACCGTTTCGAGCTGCGCGGTGCCGCCGGACGCACCGTACGAATCGACGTGACCGTCCACAACACCCTTGCCCCGTATCTCGCCGAAGCCACCCCGACCGCCTGGGCCTTCCCCTCCCAGTTGACGTCCGGGCTGCTGGGACCGGTGACGCTGCGGGTCCGGGAGTCAGCCTCCGGTGAGTGACAGGGTGGAGTCCCGCAGGACGAGGCCGGGGGCGAACACCCTTGTCTCGTGGGCGTGTTCGGCGCGGGCCTCCACCTCGTCGAGCAGCATCTCCACGGCGGCCCGGCCCAGATCCTCGACGGGCTGCCGGACCGTCGTCAGGGTCGTCCCGACGAAGCTTGCGATGTCGAGGTCGCCGTACCCCACCACCTGCACGTCCTCGGGGACCTTCACACCCCGCTCGGCCAGGCCCCGGCACAGTCCGGCGGCGAGGAAGTCGTTGGTGCAGAACACCCCGTCGGGCAGCTCGTCGAGCCGCTGGGCGATCTCCGTGCCGTACGCCACCGTCATCTCCTCGGCGACCACCTGGCCCAGATGTGCCTCGCGCCGGGTCCGCACGGCCTGCCGGGCGCCCTGGTAGCGGTCGGTGCACTGCCGTATCGATCGTTCCCCGTTCACGACGAGGATGTCGCGCGCCCCGCACTCCAGGAGGTGCTGCACGGCGATACGGCCGCCGGCGATGTCGTCGACGGAGACGGAGCAGCCGTCCTGAGCGGGCATCGCACGGTCCGCCAGCACCAGCGGGATGCCCCGCTCGCGCAGCCGTGTGAGCCGGGTGGGGTCGGCGCTGAGCGGGACGACCACGGCGCCGACGGCCCGCTGTTCGACGAGCATGGTGAAGTAGCCCTGCTCGCGCTCCGGGGCGTCCCCGCTGTGACAGAGCACCAGCGAATAGCCGTGGTCGTACGCGGCGTCGGCGGCGCCCCGCGCGATGCGTGCGTAGAAGGAGTTGGTCACGTCGGGCAGGACCAGACCGATCGAGGACGTGTGGCCCGTGCGCAGTCCCGCGGCGCCCGGATGGGGCACGTAGTCGAGCGCCGCGACGGCGTCGCGCACCCGCTCGGCCGTGGCCGCGTTGACGCGCTCCGGGCGGTTCAGCACGTTCGACACCGTCGACACCGAGACTCCGGCGGCGGCTGCGACGTCCTGGATCCGGGCGGGGCGAACCGGAATGGCGTCCACCCCCCTCGCTGTGACAGCCGTGCGACCAGGCACGACGTGGTCCTCATGGGCGACGCAAGTCTACCCCGACGGTGCCTAAAACGTTTTTCAGTCCGGAGGACCGCCGACTCGGCACCCTCATACAAGCCGTCGTCCGACGAGCATCAGCACGCCTTCCGTGCTCGTCCACGGCCCGTGCTCCATGCCCGGATGCCGGTACGCGTACATCCCCGCGGTGAACGTCTCGCCGAGGCGCAGGTCGGTCAGCGAGCCTTCGACGAGGTACACCTCCTCGAAGTAGTCGTGCCGGACGCTGCCCTGCGCGCTGGTGTCCGTCCCCGGCTCGTACCGTTGCAGCACGGTGGCGTCCCCGGTCTGCGGATCCTCGGCCAGCACCTGCTCCCACACGCCGTCGGCCGCCCCGGGCGGCCGCAGCCAGGGCGCTTCGGGACGACGGAACTCGGACTGCGGTCTGCTCATCGGCGACGCTCCTCACTGTGTCGACCGAGTTCAGCACAGGTGCCGCGCCATTCACCCTCCGTCGTACCGTCCGGCACCTCCCGTGATCGGCAGGTCGCCGACTGTGCTGGACCCCTTCGAGGTGGGACGCTGGGACGAGAGGTATCCGCCGAGGGCACTCGGGAGGGCCCGATGGGACGTGACGTACCTGCCCTGGTGTTCACACGGGAGGACCGCCGCCGCTACCGGGACAAGATGCACACCTGTCTCGACGTGCTGGCGCAGATGCTGCGCGAGTCGGGCTTCGAGAGCGAGCGCCCCCAGGTCGGGCTGGAGATCGAGCTCAACCTGGTGGACGGCGACGGACGGCCCGCGATGCGGAACACCGAGGTGCTCCAGGCGATCGCCGACCCTGCCTGGTCGAGCGAGCTCGGCCGCTTCAACCTGGAGATCAACCTCCCGCCCCGCCGGCTGACGGCCGGCGGTCCCGGTGCCTGGGAGCAGGCCATCCGCGACGCCCTCAACCACGCCGAGGAACGTGCATCCGCCGTGGGCGCACACATGATCATGATCGGCATCCTGCCCACGCTGGGTGAGTCGGACGTGGGCGAGTCCGCCCTGTCCGGCGATCCGCGGTACAAGCTGCTCAACGAGCAGATCTTCGCGGCACGCGGCGAGGACCTGCGGATCCGGGTGGACGGCGTGGAGCACCTTTCCATGTACGCCGACGCCATCACCCCCGAGGCGGCCTGCACCAGCACCCAGTTCCATCTGCAGGTCGACCCGAAGGAGTTCGCGTCCTACTGGAACGCGGCCCAGGCCGTCGCGGGCGTACAGATCGCCCTGGCCGCCAACTCGCCCTTCCTCTTCGGCCGGGAGCTGTGGCGCGAGACCCGCATCCCCCTGTTCGAGCAGGCCACCGACACCCGCCCGCAGGAGATCAAGGCCCAAGGCGTACGGCCGCGGGTGTGGTTCGGCGAGCGGTGGATCACCAGCGTCTTCGACCTCTTCGAGGAGAACGTGCGCTACTTCCCGGCCCTGCTGCCGCTGTGCGACGAGGAGGACCCGCAGGCGACGCTCGACAGCGGCGGCGTCCCGCAGCTGGGCGAACTGACGCTGCACAACGGCACGATCTACCGCTGGAACCGCCCCGTGTACGCCGTCACCGACAGCGGCCCGCACCTGCGCATCGAGAACCGTGTCCTGCCCGCGGGCCCCACCGTGGCCGACATCATCGCCAACGGCGCCCTCTACTACGGCCTGACCCGCGCCCTGGTCGACGAGGACCGGCCGGTGTGGACGCGGATGTCCTTCGCGGTCGCCGAGGAGAACCTGCACGCCGCCGCCCGCGACGGCATCGACGCCCGCCTGTACTGGCCCGGCGTGGGCGAAGTCCCGGTCACGGAACTGGTGTTGCGGCGCCTGCTGCCGCTCGCCCACCGGGGCCTCGAACTGGCCGGCATGGATGCGACCTGGCGCGAACCCCTGCTCGGCATCATCGAGCAGCGCTGCGTCACGGCCCGCAACGGCGCCCTGTGGCAGGCGGAGACGGTGCACCACCTGGAGAAGACCGGTGTCTGCGACCGCCAGGAGGCGCTGCGCCGGATGACCACCACGTACATGGACTACATGCACCTGAACGCGCCCGCGCACACGTGGCCCGTGGACTGACGCGGTGGACGTTCGTTGTGCTGTCAACATTGCTCGTCGAGGATGTCGACCCCCCACGCGGTCGCCACGGGCATGAACCTGTGCTCGGCCGCGTACGCCGCCATCCGGGCATTGCGCGCCTCGGCCTCGGGCCCGTCCGGCAGGTGGAACTCATCGCCCGCCCGCGCAGAGCGGGCCTGCATGCTCGTGGCGGCCGCCAGGCGCCGGCGCACATACCGGTCGAGCGCGTCGGGTACGTCGGCGGGCCCCGCCTCCGTGAGACAGTCGCCGAGCACGGCCGCGTCCAGGACCGCCTGCGCCGCGCCCTGGGCCTGGAACGGCACCATCGCATGGGCACTGTCGCCCAGCAGGGTCACCCGGCCGATGTGCCACCGCGTGAGCGGGGCGCGCGTGTAGATGCTCCAGCGGAAGACCTGCCCCGCGCGTTCCAGGACCCTGCGCACCCGGAAGTCCCAGCCCTCGAACGCGCGCAGCTGCTCTCCCGGCTCGGCCTGCGCGGTCCACGACTCCGGGGCGGCGACCTCCGTCCCGAACACGGCGACCACGTTGAGGAGTTCGCCCCGGCGCACCCAGTAGTGGACGAAGTGCCGCCCCGGCCCCAGCCACACCCCGGTGTCCGGCAGGCCGAGATCGGCCACCTCGTCGACCGGGAGCAGCGCCCGGTAGGCGGCGGTGTGGGAGAAGACCGCTTCGTCGGCGCCGAAGAGCAACCGGCGGGCCGCGGACCGGATGCCGTCCGCGGCCACGACCAGGTCCGCACCCAGGCGTTCACCGTTCGCTGTCGTCACATGCGCGCTCCTGTCGTCCTGGTCGATTCCCACGACCAGGGTGTTCAGCCGCACCGACCCGCCCGGCACCGCAGCGGCCAGGGCATCGCGCAGATCGGCCCGGTGGACCTGCAGATAGGGTGCCCCGAACGCGTCCTCGACCTCGCGGCCCAGCGCGTAGCTGCAGATCTCGGCCCCGTCGGACCAGGTGCGGAAACTCACGGCGGCGGGGCGGGCCGACTGTGAGGCGACGGCGTCGAACAGATCCAGCCGGCGCAGTTCGCGGGTGGCGTTGGGGGCGAGCTGGATCCCGGCGCCGACCTCGGTGAACTGCGGTGTCTGTTCGAGGAGCGTGACCTCGTGACCGGCGCGGCGCAGACTCAGCGTCGCGGCGAGGCCCCCGATGCCCGCCCCCACGACGATCGCTCTCATGACACGACCTCACTTCGGCGGACTCGCGGGCCCTGCATGGCTGCAACAGGCTACCGAGCAGAACTCCGCAGCTGTACAAGGCTTTTCCGCCAGACGGGGGCCGGCCGCCGATGCCGAGGTCAGCCTCGGTAACCCCGCAGCTTCCGGTACAGCGTGGCGCGGGCGATGCCCAGGGACGCCGCTGCCCGGGCCTTGTTGCCGCCGTGCAGGCGCAGGGCCTCCAGGATGGCGGCGCGCTCGGCGTGCTCCATCGGGCTCAGCCGGCGGTTTGCGGGACCCTCGCGCACGGGGTCCGGCAGCTCACTGCGCCGAACCGGGCCGGCCGCACGGCGCTGCTCGGCCAACGCCCGTACCAGATGGGCGAGTTCGGTGACATTGCCGGGCCAAGGGTGCTGTTCCAGAGCACGCAACGCGTCCAGCGTCCAGGTGAGCGGGGGCCGTCCCGGCGCCGGGCGGGGAGCCAGGGCGGTGAGCAACTCCCTGATGTCATCGGGCCGTTCCCGCAACGCCGGCAGGGTGACCGAGCGTGCGGCCAGGGTGTCCAGGAGCCGTTGGAGACACGGCCCCGGCGGCACTCCGGGCGTGTAGGTGACCAGCAGACGCGCGCCCGGGTGCGATTCGAGCAGCGAGTTGAGGATCGCCGTGCCGGGCTGCGTGAGACGCTCGACATGCCGGATGAGCAGAGGACGGCCGTTCGCCAACTCATCGCCGTGAAGGGTGAGTTCACCCTCGGCCGCGTCCATGGTGACCAGGTGTTGCTGTACGAGGTGCCGTGCGAGTGAGGACTTCCCCGTGCCGCGCTCGCCCACGAGGAGCAGCGGCTCCGGAGTTGCGGCCAGCTCGGCCGCGCGGCCGACCGCATGCCGCCACGGCGCCGAACGCCCGGCCAGTCCCACCGCGGGTCGCGCGGTGGGCGCCGCCCCTGTATTCCCCACCGGCTCAAGCACGGCAACCGCCCCGACGACCGAGCCCTCGTGCGTCACAGGGATGAGCATCGCCGTACAGCCCGTCCCGACCGGAAGCCGGAGGCGGTACGAGGCCGAAGGCGCCGGAGCGGTCGACGCCTCGGAGACGCCGCCGGCTCCGGAGGCCGATTCGGGCTCCTCCTGCGCGCCACGGCGACGGCCCCCCTCCCGCAGCAGGGCCACCACCTCCCGCTCCAGCACCTCCAGCGCCTCCGGCGACAGCAGCTGTCCGGCCGCCTCACTGACGAGCCGGTTACGACCGTCGAGGGCGACCACGGTGCGCCCCAGCTCGCCCGCGACTTTCAGGTACGCGTCCAGCAGCACCCGTTCGGCCGCTCGCGACCGGGACAGGAGTTCCGCCTCGACGGCGACCGCCGTGGCCTCGGCCAGCGGGGCGCCCGGATGCGGCCCGCACTCGGCGCACAGTCCGCAGGAGACCGTCACCGTGCCCAGCACCCGTCCCGTCTCCGGCTCCCGCACCGGCACACTGACCGCGGAGACGTCCTGCCACAGGTCGAGGAAGTGCTCGGGGCCGTGCACCTCGGCACGGCGCCGGGTGTGCAGCGCAAGGGCCGCGCTGTTGTGGCCGACGACCTGTTCGGAGAGGTCGTGGCAGGGGTCGCCGGGCCCGAGCCCGGCTGCCCACAGCACCCGCAGCCGCTCGTCCGTCAGCACCAACGAGCTCTGCCCGGTGCCGAGCGCGGGGGCGATCCGTTCGAGTACGGGCCGTGCCGCGGTGAGCAGAGGGGGCTCCGGCGCCCGCACGGAAAGGCGGGGCACCTCCGGCGCCGGGGTCTTCGCGTCGTGCCGTACGCCGAAGAAACGGGCTCGCTTCCAGGCGGCGACGACGTCCTGCGGCACCCCGTCCGGCAGCTGCCGCCCCAGCAGGAACAGCTCGCGGGCCCTGCGCAGCGAGGCGAGAGCAGGGTGGACGGCGGGGTGTTCTGCGGTGGTCACGGCACGACTCACCCTATCGGGGACGGTTGAACGCACAACAACCTGTGGTGCCGACCGGGGAACTGTCTCGTATTGAGACACCCGGCTTCACCCGTCTCCCTACATGATCATGAGCAGTCGACGCCTGTCCTCATTCTGGAATTCCTGGAGCGTTTCCCCGTGCACACCGTCGAGCCCGATGTCGTGACCGACGTACTGATCGTCGGCAGTGGCCCAGCGGGCGCCTCGGCCGCGCTCGCCCTGAGCACCTATGGCGTACCGAACATCGTCGTCACCCGCTACGCGAGCCTCGCCGACACGCCCCGGGCGCACATCACCAACCAGCGCACCATGGAGGTGCTGCGTGACCTCGGCGTGGAACAGGAGGTCGTCGCCAAAGCCACCCCGCAGCACCTCATGGGCAACACGACCTTCTGCACCAGCCTCGCCGGCGAGGAACTCGGCCGGGTCCGTTCCTGGGGCAACGACCCCCTCGTACAGGCCGCGCACGAACTCGCCAGCCCCACCCGCATGTGCGACATGCCGCAGCACCTCATGGAGCCCGTGCTCATCGACGCCGCCGTCGCACGCGGCACGCAGTTGCGCTTCAGCACCGTCTACAAGTCCTTCGTCCAGGACGCCTTCGGCGTGACGGTCACCGTCGAGGACCGGCTGCGCGGCGACGAATACACCATCCGCGCCAAGTACCTGATCGGCGCCGACGGCGGCCGCAGCCAGGTGGCCGAGGACGCCGGGCTGCCGATGGGCGGGCAGATGGGGGTCGCCGGAAGCATCAACATCGTCTTCGACGCGGATCTGAGCAAGTACACCGCGCATCGCCCCTCCACCCTCTACTGGGTGCTGGCGCCCGGCGCCACCGTCGGTGGCATCGGCGCGGGCCTGGTGCGCTGCGTCCGGCCCTGGAAGGAGTGGCTGATCGTCTGGGGCTACGACGTCACCGCCGGCGCGCCCGACCTGACCACCGAGTACGCCGAGTCCGTCGTACGCCAGCTGGTCGGCGACGACGACATCCCGGTGACCATCAGGTCGTCCTCGGCCTGGACCGTCAACGAGATGTACGCGGAGACCTACTCCAACGGCCGTGTGTTCTGCGCCGGCGACGCCACGCACCGCCACCCGCCGTCCAACGGCCTCGGCTCCAACACCTCCATCCAGGACTCCTACAACCTGGCCTGGAAGCTCAAGCTCGTCCTCGACGGCACCGCGTCACCCAGGCTCCTGGACACCTACACCGCGGAACGCGCCCCGATCGGCCGGCAGATCGTCACGCGGGCCAACAAGTCCATCGGTGAGACGGCCCCCGTCTTCGAGGCACTCGACGGCCTGTCCCCGCAGACCCCCGAGCAGCTGTGGGCGAACATCGCCGCCCGCAAGGACGACACCGAGGCCGCGCAGAAGCAGCGCGTGAAGCTCCGCGAGGCGATCGCCTTCAAGGTGTACGAGTTCAACGCACACGGCGTCGACCTCAACCAGCGCTACACCTCCGCGGCCATCGTCCCCGACGGCACCCCCGACCCCGGCTTCGACCGCGACCCCGAGCTGTACCACCAGCCCACCTCCCGCCCCGGCGCCAAGCTCCCGCACGCCTGGATCACCTCGGGCAGCCGCACCCTGTCCACCCTCGACACCGTCGGACAGGGCCGGTTCACCCTGATCACCGGTATCGGCGGCGCGGACTGGGTACGGGCGGCCGAGGCCCAGGACCTGGAGATCGCCACCGTCGTCATCGGCCCCGGCCAGGAGTACGAGGACCCGTACGGCGACTGGGCCCGTCTGAGCGAGGTGGCCGACGGGGGAGCCCTCCTCGTACGGCCGGACGGCTACGTCGCTTTCCGGCACCCGACCGCGGCTGCCTCCGGCGAGGACGCCGAGGGGCTGCTGAACAGGGCGGTGCGGCGGATCCTCGGGCATGCCTGACCGGAAGGCGCAGGACATGACCACTGAATCCACCTCCATCACGCGCCTCACCGAGGCCGTCGTCGACAGCCTCGAGGGCACCACCGAACCCCGGCTGCGCGAGCTCCTCGCCGCCCTCACCCGCCACCTGCATGCCTTTGCGCGCGAGACGCGGCTGACTCAGCAGGAGTGGGAGCAGGCGATCGGCTTCCTGACGGCGACCGGTCAGACGTGTACGGACACCCGGCAGGAGTTCGTCCTCCTGTCGGACGTGCTCGGCGTCTCGATGCTCGTGGAGACGATCAACAGCGACGGCCGCGGATCGGCGACCGAGTCGACGGTGCTCGGCCCCTTCCACATGACCGAGTCCCCGATCCGTGAACTCGGTGCGGACATCGACCTGGTGGGCGGCGGGGAGCCGTGCGTGGTCAGCGGCCGGGTACTGTCCCGGGACGGCACCTCGTTGCCCGGCGCGGTCCTCGACGTCTGGCAGGCGAACGCCGAGGGCTACTACGACGTCCAGCAGCCCGAGGTCCAGCCGGCCGGCAACGGGCGCGGGCTGTTCACCACGGACGCGGAGGGCCGATTCTGGTTCCGCACCTGTGTGCCGAGCCCCTATCCGATCCCCACGGACGGCCCGGTCGGCGGCCTTCTGCGTGCGACCGGACGGCACCCCTACCGCCCGGCCCACATCCACTTCATCGCCTCCGCCGTGGGGCATGCGCCGGTCACCACGCACATCTTCGTGGCGGGCAGCGACCATCTCGACTCGGACGCCGTGTTCGCGGTCAAGGCAAGCCTCGTGAAGGACTTCGCCGAGACCGACGACCCGTCCCTGGCACGGGAGTTCGGCATCCCGAACCCGTTCCGGCACGCGCGCTTCGACCTCGTACTGAACCCGGCCCCACCCGGCCCGAAAGACTGAAAGGTGAAATCCATGCCCCTCGGACTGCTCCGGCGGCGATTCAGGAATGCCCCCGGAAGCGCCGCGGGCCTCACGCTTCCCGTCCCGTCCGGCGCGGGCATCGTCGTCCGCGAGGTGCTGGATCCGGTGAACCAGCCCCTGGGTGCCGCCGATGTGACGGTGACGGAGCTTCGCAGTCACCAGGTTGCGGCGCGGGGCACCACCGATCCGTACGGACTGTTCATGGCCGTCCTGCCGCCGGGCGCCTACAGCCTGATGGTCGTGGCCGAAGGGCTGGAACCCCATCGGGAGACGGTCGAGGTCGTCGCCGACGCCGGCGTCGAGTCCCAGCGGGTGTGGCTCCAGCCGGCCCGGCAGGCCGAACTCCCGGTTCCCGGCACCTGGCTCTTCGACCCGCCGCACACGGCGATCCGCTTCATCGCCAAGCACGTCGGCATGGCCCATGTGCACGGCCGTTTCGAGCGTTTCGAGGGCGGTATCCAGGTCATGCAGGAGGTGGCCGACTCCCGCGTCCATGTGCGCATCGACGCGTCGAGCATCACCACGGGCAACAACACCCGGGACGCACACCTGCGTTCCGCCGACTTCCTGGACGTCGACCGCTTTCCGTACATCGACTTCACGAGTACCCGCTTCGCCTATCGGGGCGGCAGCAAGTGGTCGCTGCTGGGCACCCTCACCATGCACGGAGTGAGCCGGTCGGTGTCGCTGGACACGACGTACCTGGGCATGGTCAACGGCGGCTACGGCGAGGAGTTGCGCTGCGCCGCCCTCGCCAAGGCGGAATTGCACCGTGAGGACTACACCCTCAACTGGCGGACCATGCTGGCCCGCGGCATCGCGGTGGTCGGCCCCACGGTCCAACTGGAACTGGACGTCCAGGCGATGTACCGCACCCACGACACACCGACGCCCCCGGAGTAGAGGCGGGCCGCGCGCCCGAGCGTCAACACGCACTCCATCTGCCCGGACACCGAGATGAGCGAGTCAACCACCTGCGGCACAACGCCAATTCGACCGTGACTCCGACCTCATCCATAGAGTAATCTAAAGGCAAAGGAACATTCGCGGTACGGCAAAGGAGGCGACGGTGTTCGATCTTCGGACAGAGGCAGAGATGAGGCTGCACTCGGAAAAGACGGCCAGGGAACTCGCCCTGAAGAAGCAGCGTGAGGAGGTCCCGACGGCTCCTGGCGCCGGCGAGGAGGATGTGACTGCTGGAACGCAGCCGCCGCCGACGTAGCGCGCCGGTCGCCCTCCTGGCTCGGAGGGTGGCTGACCTGCGACTTGTGTACGGGGCGGTGTGATGGAACGCTTCCTGTCCACGGCGGCAGGGGGAGCGTACGGATGGACCTGGAGCTTCGGCATCTGCGTGTCCTGTGTGCGATCGCGGATGCCGGGAGCGTGGGCCGCGCCGCCGCGGACCTCGGCTACTCGCAACCCGCCATGAGCACCCAACTCCGGCGGATCGAGCGCTACTTCGGCCAGTCGCTGTTCGAGCGCGAGGCGACAGGAGTCAGACCGACACGGTACGGCGTCGAGGTCGTCGCCCAGGCCCGCGACGTCCTGGCCCGTGCCGCAGCGATCGGGCGCCGTCCGGCCGCCGACGCTGCGAGTACCCGTAGGACCCTGCGCGTCGCGGCCACCAACTCGCCGGTGCTGTCCGGCATGGTCTCGCGGGTCCGGGCCCGGCTGCCGGACGTCACGCTCGCCGTCAGCAGCGTGTACGCCTCCTCGCGGATCGTCGAACTCCTGGAGGACGGCGAGGTGGACGCGGCCGTCGCCGCGGACTACCCCGGGATGGAACTGAAGCATGCGGACACGGTGACCCACCGAGGGATCGTCACCGAGCCCACATTCGTGGCGCTGCCCACCCGCCATCGCCTCGGACATCGCGCTCAGGTCTCGCTCGCCGACCTGGCCGAGGATGCCTGGTTCCTGACACCGGACGACGGAGCGGGCTGGCCGGGGGTCTTCTACACGGCCTGTGCAGCGGCCGGTTTCTCGCCGGTCGCCGTCCATGAATTCCTCGGTGACCAGGTGCAGTTGCAGAGCATGATCGCCGACGGCCTCGGGGTGTCCGTCGTACAGCCGACGCTGCGGCCGATCCCGGACGTGGTGATCAAACCGCTGATCGGTACGCCGCTGTGGTGCCGCTATGTGCTGGCCTGGCGGCGAGATGCGGTTGCGGAGGACGTGGTGGAGGAACTGTTCCACTCCGCCGCTTCCGCATATCGCGAACTCGCGGGGCGGTCACCGCACTTGAAGGCGTGGGCTGCACGCACTTGGCGGGGGAGCGGGGCGTAGGCGGGGCGGGGCGAGGCTGGGGTCGGGGCGGGGTCGCGACCCCAGGTCGGCCGGGTGTTATGGCCGGCCGCTGCACAGTGCTATGTCACATTCCATTGTTGAGGGCAGTCGGCGCTGAGATGGTGCCTCACGCGCCTCAACACCCATACCGAGGCGCATCCCTCCGCAGAGGAGTCCAGAGATGCGCTACCTCTTTGCGCTGCCCAGACGCGCCGCCGTCACCCTCGCCGTCTGCATCACACTCGCGGGCCTGCTGTCGGTGCCGGCGCTCGCGGCACCTCCCGCCCGGCACGGCTCCACCCCCATGACCGTGGCCCGGAAGACGACGTCACCTCCGCCGCCCACCGGCTCGACCGCCACCGCCGCCGCCGACCAGCCGGCCCTGCAGGCCCGACCGCTCACCACGGCCCAACTGCCCCCGCTGCAACCGACCCCGTCCCGGACCCGGCCCACCACGCAGACCGGACCGAAATCCAAACCGAAGCCGGTCTCGTGCACCCCGGCCGACTTCGCAAGCAGGACCGGTTCGGCGCTCGTCACCTTCGTCGAAGCCTCGACCACGGGCTGCGTCAACACCCTGTTCGCCGTGACCGGCATCAACGCCCGAGACATCTTCCGCCAGTCCCAGATGGTCACCGTGGCGAAGGCCTTCACCCGAGAGGCGCAACGCTATCGGGGCGACAACTCCTCCGGGGTGTGGCAGCTCGTCCTGTTCCTGCGGGCCGGCTACTACGTCCAGTTCAACAACCCGTCCGACGTCGGCCCCTACGGCGCACCCCTGGCCCAGGCCACCACCCGCGGCCTGGACGCCTTCTTCGCGGGCCGGCACTCCCGGGACGTCACCGCGGCGAACGGAGACGTGCTGGGCGAGACCGTCGTCCTCACCGACAGCGCCGACCAGCAGGCCCGCTATCTGACGGCCTATCAGCGCCTGCTCAACGCCTACGACAGCTCCTGGGACGCGGTCCCCAGCATGCTCACCGCCGTCAACGACGTCTACACGCCGCTGTGGCGCGGCAACTGGAACCCGGACTACGTCAACGCGGTGACCGCCGACCCGGGCATCGTCCGGACCCTGCACGGGTTCGCCCTCAAGCACCTGGACCTGCTCGGCACCGACCGCGCCTACCTGGACTCCAACGCCGGGATGAACGTTGCCCGTTACGTCGAACACACCGCGCTGCGCGCCACGGTCCAGCCGCTGGCCAAGGACCTGCTGAACGCCTCGAAGATCACCGGTCCCTCGGCCGCACTGTGGGTCGCCGTGGCGACGCAGGCCGACTACTACGACCGCCCCGACTGCTCGTACTACGACATCTGCGACCTGCCCGCCCGGTTGACCGACGCGGCCCTGCCCCTCACCCACACCTGCGACGCGACCCACACCGTCCGGGCCCAGGCGCTCACCTCCGCCGAACTCGACGCCGTATGCGCCAACCTCAGCGCCCAGGACCCGTACTTCGACGACCTCGTCAAGGACGACGGCCCCATACCGGGCCAGCACCTGTCGACGGCGCAGTTCGTCGTCTTCGCCGGCCGCGCGGACTACCAGACCTATGCCGGGGCGATCTACGGCGTCAGCACGGACAACGGCGGCATCACGCTGACCGGAGACCCGGCCGATCCCGCCAACCAGCCGCTCTCGATCATGTACCAGAAGGCCTCCGACGACGGCTTCACGGCCCGCATCTGGAACCTCAACCACGAGTACACGCACATCCTCGACGCCCGCTACGACATGAAGGGCGACTTCACCCGGCAGACGTCGGTGCCGGACGTCTGGTGGATCGAGGGCCTGGCCGAATACGTCTCCTACGGCTACCGAGGCATCACCGACGAGCAGGCGGTCGGCGAGGCGGGCAAACACACCTACCGGCTGAGCACGCTGTTCCAGAACACCTACGCGAACAGCGACGTGATCCGCACCTACCCCTGGGGCTATCTCGCGGTCCGCTACATGTTCGAGAACCACCCGGCGGACATCCAGCGCATGCTCGCCCGCTTCCGGGTCGGCGACTACGCGGGCGGATACGCCGTCTACAACTCCGACATCGGTACCCGCTACGACGCCGACTTCGACCAGTGGCTCACGGCATGCGCCGCCGGCGCCTGCTCCGACACGCCCGCCCCCGGAAGGCGTAGCGCATCGGTGCGGTAGGCCGGACGGGGCTGAGGCCTGTGCTGGGGCGCGAGCGGCCGTGCTGGACGCGGAACCCGGGTCGTGGCGCCGGACTCCTGAGGATGCGCTGCGGGCCGAAATGGAGTATAGAGGCGCCCAAGATCCCAAATTACTACTTAGTGCATGTATATGCTCACATTAAGTAGTCAATCCAGGGCTTCGCGCCCAGGTGAGAAAGGGTCAACCATGCGCAAGTTTCAGCGCGCTGCGGTCGTAGCCGCAGCGGTGGCGGGGCTGTCCATCGCCGGCGTCGGCGTCGGTTTCGCCGACGCCGGCGACGGGCCGCGGGGGGGCACCGAGGTGGTTTCCCCGCAGTGGCACTTCGCGCCGGACAGTTCCAAGAAGGCGACGCCGGAGCAGACGCCCAGATACACCGTGCCGGAGTTGGATCTCAATCGGTTCATCGATGCGTTCGTCGCCCCGGCCTCCAAGGATTCGACCGACAAGTAGCCAGGCGCCAAGGGGGCGAGCGGCTCCGTAGTCCGCACCCCGGCCGGCCCACATCCGTCAGAGCAGCAAAAGGCAGCCCGGACGCGCAGAGACCCACAGGGTGCGCGGCTGGGCTGCTGTCATTTGCGCTTTCTCCAAGGCCCGGTTGCACGGAGGTCGACGGCGCCGGCACCCGGGCCTCGATCGTGCGCGGGAACAAGCACACGTCCTGTCGGCCGGAGAGTCGTGATGGAAAGACCTCCGTCAAGGGAAAACAATCATCTGTATTCACGAATGCCGGGCCGGGCCGGGTTCCCGCTCCGGTATTTCGGCTTTCTGGGGTCCCGGCGGTCGACCGGGTTTTCCGGGCATGCGAAAACCCCGGTGCCCCGGCTTGCGGCCGGGGCACCGGGGTGAGCTTTTGTCTTACTTGCCGCCGACGCTGTTGTTGCAGCCCATGGACGAGCCGAGCGAGGTCGACTGTGCGCCCTCGTTGCCCTCGCCGTTCAGAGCGCCGCCCAGCAGGCCGTTGAGCAGGCCGACCTGGCCGAGAACGTCCAGGTTCAGGTCGTGCGACCTGCAGGTGGTGCTCTGCATGACGGTGCTGCCGCCGCCCTTGCCGCCGCCATCGTGGGCCTGAGCGGTGCCGGCACCCAGGAGGCCGACGCTGACGGCGGCGACCAGGACGGCAGCCTTGCGAAGCTGGTGCATGTCATCTCCGGTGGAGTGAAGTGGATGCGACCTGCGATAGATCGACTTCGTGCAGTTGTGGAGGTTAATAAGAAATATCCCCGGAACATCCGGCGGCGCGCCGAATTCGGGGAATCACTCACTACCCTGGTCGATGGCCGGGAATTGCGCCCGGTGAGCGAACCGCGAGCCAAGCGGATATTGGGGGCCTGCCAACTTGGCCGGACGTCGGGCGAGTTGTTGCGCGCCCTGTGCGCCTGACGCACGCTGGTCACATGGGTGAGCACGACGGCCCCACGCTGATCACTTCCGTCCAGCGGGCCTTCCGGCTGCTGGAGGCGGCGAGCGCGCACGAGAACGGCGCGCCGGCGAAACAGCTGGCACGTGAGACGGGGCTGCCCCTGGCCACCGCCTATCACCTGTTGCGGACGCTGGTCCACGACGGATACCTGCGGAAGCTGGGCGACGGCGGCTTCGTGCTCGGCGACAGACTGCAGACGCTGCGGACCACGGGCCGAGGGCAGGCACTGCTCAGCCGCGTCCGCCCCACGCTCGCCGCACTGCGGGACGAGTTCGCGACCGCCGCCTACCTCACCTTCTACGAGGACGGCGAGATCCGGGTCGCCGAGATCGTCGACAGCGCCCGGGCACCCCGCGTCGACCTGTGGGTGGGGTTCGAGGACGCGGGGCACGCCACAGCGCTGGGCAAGTCCGTGCTGCGGGAACTGGACGACGAGGCCCGCAAGGACTACCTCTCCCGGCACCACCTCGCGGACCTCACCCCCCGGACGATCACCAGCCGGCCGGAGCTGCTGCGGCGGCTGGACGCCTCACCCGTGGCCCCGGCCGTCACGGACATGGAGGAGTACACCCTGGGCACGGTCTGCGTCGCCGTCCCCGTCTACAGCGGCGACACCCTCGGCTCGCTCGGTGTCTCGATGCCGGTGGAGCGGCTCTCCCGGCTCCCGGCGATCCGGGCGCGGCTGCTCCCGACGGCGGACCGCGTGACGAGGAGCCTGTCGCTCACTATCTGAAAATCCTCTGCTTGTGACCGCCCGGGCTCACCGCGTTTCCTGGATGAAACAGACATTTCAGTGGTGGGCCCCAGGACCGACGTGCCCCACACAGGTGAGGACTGCAGACACAAGATGAGTCAGGCCCGAGACCATGGCGGCGGACACTGGCCGATACGGTCGCTCAGGCGCGCCGTCGCGCAGCTGGCCGCGGGGGCGCCCGTCCTGCCCGTGCTGATCGTCTCCGTGATCGTGCTCGCCGACCTGGCCGGCGGATCCGGGATCACCTGGCTGCCGATGCTCGCGGCCGGGCCCGCCCTGGCGGCCACCACCAACGGTCCGCGCGGTGTCCTCTGCGTCGGCCTCCTCGCCGCGGCGCTGGGCGCCACGCTCGGCTCCCGCAACGGCGTCCCGGGCAGCGAGCTGGCGGCCGTACTGTCCGCTCTGGCCGCCGTCACCCTGGCCAGCAGCCTGGCCAGCGCTCTGCGCGGCCGCCGCGAACGGGTGCTCGCCGCCGTCCGCTCCGTCGCGGAGACCGCCCAGCACGCGCTGCTCACGCCCGTCCCGGCGACCGTCGGCCCGTTCCAGGTGGCCGTCCGCTACAGCGCCGCGGCGGCCGAGGCCCGTATCGGCGGCGATCTCTATGCGCTGATTCCCACCCCGTACGGGGTACGGCTGATCGTCGGCGACGTGCGCGGCAAGGGGCTGCCGGCCGTGGGAACCGCCGCGCTGGTGCTCGGAATCTTCCGCGAGGCCGCCTACGACGAGCCCGATCTCCTCGCCGTCGTCGACCGGATCGAGCGGAGCCTCGCGCGCAATCTCGGCAGCGACGACTTCGTCACCGCCGTGGTCGCCGGATACCCGAGGGCCGGGCAGTTGGAGGTGGTGAACTGCGGACACGCGCCACCGCTGCTGGTGCGGGGGGACGGCAGCGTCACGGCGGTGGAGTCCACGCACCCCGCCCCGCCCCTCGGACTGCGGGCGCTCACCGATCACACCCCCGGCCTCCAGGTGCTGCCCTTCGCCGACAGGGACCAGCTGCTGCTCTACACCGACGGCGTCACCGAGGCCCGCGACCGCGGCCGCGCGTTCTATCCGCTCGACGAGGGACTGGCACGCCATGTGTCCGACGACCCGGCCCGCACTCTCGGTGCGCTCCATGACGAACTGCTGGCACATGTCGGCGGCCGCCTCCACGACGATGCGGCGCTGCTCCTGATCCGCAAACCGGCTCTCAGTGAGCCCGCCGCCGAGGCCGAGCCGGGCGGCAGGGACCTCGCCTCCGAAGCTGCGTGACGAGTGTGCGACCCGCTGCCGGTTTCACCGTGCGGCGGTTCGGCCGGCGGCCGGTGCTCTCCACGCCTCGACGGCAGTGAGCGGCACCAGGTCCGGTGGCAGCGCCGAGGTCGTCAGCTCGATACGGCGTCCCTCGGCCGACGAGCGGAGGAGGGCGGTCATCGTCTCCAGCACGTGCAGGGCGAGATCGCCGCTCGCGCGAGGCGCCCGCCGCCCGTCGGCGGTGATGAAGTCGAGCAGACCGAGGCCGCGGGCGCCGTCGACGTAACCCGCCGACGGCGGGAGCGTGCGCCACTGGGTGCCGCCGAGTTCGAAGAGCCGCACCTCGCCGTCGAAGTGGTTCGGATCCGGCACCGTGAGCGTGCCGCTCTCGCCGTGGACCTCGATCGGGGCGGCCGTGGTGGCCACGCCGTCGAAGCTCGTCGTGATCGTGGTCAGGGCGCCGCCCACGTGCTCGAGCACACCGGAGACGTGGCTGTCCACCTCGACCGGAATCCGCTCGCCCGCGCGCGGGCCGGAACCGATCACGCGCTCGGTGCGCTGCCGGCCGGCCGCCCCGATCACGGCACGCACCGGACCCAGCAGATGCACCAGGGACGCGAGATAGTACGGCCCCATGTCGAGCAGCGGGCCGCCTCCGGCGGTGTAGTAGAAGTCGGGGTGGGGATGCCAGCGCTCGTGTCCCGGCGTGACCATGACGGCCGAGGCGAACTGGGGGCGCCCGATGCTCCCCGCCTCCACGGCCGCACGTGCCGTCTGGACTCCGGTGCCCAGGACGGTGTCCGGGGCGCCTCCCACGCCGACTCCCGCCTTCCCGGCGGCTTCCATGACGGCCTGGGCGTCGACGAGGGTGGCGGCCAGTGGCTTCTCCCCGTAGACGTTCTTCCCGTGGCCGATGGCGCCCAGGGCGATCTCGGCGTGGGCGGCGGGGACGGTCAGGTTCAGCACCGTGTCCACGTCCGGGCTGCTCAGCAACTCCTCGACGGTCAACGCCCGGGCGCCGGGCAGCTCGGCGGCGACCGCGGCCGACCTCGCGGCGTCGAGGTCGGCGACCGCGGTGACGCGTACGGCGGGATGGCCGAGGAGCGTGTCCAGATACGCGCGGGAGATGACTCCGAGACCTACGACGCCGATGCGGTGCGCGTCGCCCACAGCATGCCCCTCTCGATGACGGTGCGGACGTTCGGGTTCTCCAACACGTCCAGGCTGTGCCCCGGTGTCGTCACCACGATCCGCCCGGCGCCCCACTGCCGGGTCCAGATCGCCGGTGAGGTGACGGGCCGCTGCCAGGGCTGCCAGGAGCGGGCGGGGTGTGTGGTGGTGGCCAGGACGTCGATCAGGTCGTCGTGGAGCACCCAGTACTGCTCGGTGCACAGCTCGAAGTCGTCGAGTCCCTCGGTGACGGGGTGCTTGCGCCCGAGGTCGGTGATGTCGATGGTGTGCGGCAGGAAGTTGTCCTCCGCCTCGCCGCGACGCTCGCACGGCTCCTTGCCCGGGTGGCACGCGAACTGGCCTCCCACCAGCTGGAGATAGTCGGAGGAGGCACGGAACGAGTCGGCGATGCCGCCGTGCCAGCCGGTGAAACCGGTGCCGGCCGCGACCGCCGCGCTCAGTCCCGCCAGCTGCTCGGCGCTGATCTCCGACATCGAGATGCACTGCACCACCAGGTCGGTGCGTGCCATCTCGCCGGCATCGGCGTAGACATCGGTCGACTCCTCGACCCGGACCGTGAAACCGTTGATTTCGAGGAAGGGCAGGAACAACTCCGTGGCCTGGACCGGCCGGTGCCCCTCCCAACCGCCTCGGACCACCAGGGCTTTCTTCGGCTGCATCGCGTTCCTTCACCCGTACGGAGCCCTCACTATGCGCCAGTCGCCCGCGCCCGGCAACGGGCTGCCGGATGCGCGAAAGTTTCGCGTCCGTCCCCTACCGGCCGACCACAACTTCCTCCCGGGTCAGCGGGCGGCCGAGGTGGCCGGCGCGTGGGCGTCGACCAGCCAGCAGGCGGCGGTGAAGCGGACCTCCGTGTCCTGCACAAAGGGGTCGAACGCGGCGCGGACCGTGTCGATGACGCGGGCGCGGGTCTTTTCGTCGACTCCGCCCAGGGCCAGACCGACCGGACCGAGCCGGGTGAGGTAGTGCACCAACTCGCTCTCGGGCAGGGAGCAGACCACGTCGACCGGCCGGATGCCGATCCCGGTCCAGCCGCTCTCCGCCAGGATGCGGCGGATCCGGTCCGGGTCCGCGAAGGCGAACTGGCCCGGCTCGTCCGGGCGGCGGACGGGCAGGTCGGGCAGCAGCGGTGCCGCGGCACGTTCGGCCGTCGTCATGAACGGGTTCTCCGCAGGGCCGCGCCAAGTGATGAACCGCAGCAGGGCGTCGTCCGCCGCGGCACGCCGGAGGTTCGCGAACGCCCGCACGGAGTCGTTGAAGAACATGACGCCGAAGCGTGAGATGACGGCGTCGAAGGTGGCGGGCTCGAAGGCGTGGTCCTGGGCGTCGCCGAGGACGAAGGACGCCGGTGTGCCCTCTCGTTCGGCGCGCGCCCGGGCAGCGGAGATCACCGGTTCGGAGATGTCGACGCCGACACTGCGGCCCCCCGGACCGAGCCGGCGCGCGACGGCCAGCGTGATGGCGCCGGTGCCGCAGCCGACATCGAGCACATGGCCCGCATGTGCGGCTGCCACGGCATCGACGAGCAGTTCTTCGAAGGGCTGGAACATTTCGTCCAGCACCGCCTGCAGCTCGACCCAGGCGTTGCCACCGGGCCCCTTCCAACGGGCCGCCTGATCGTCGTCGCTCCTGTGCGTGACGTCCATGAACGCCTCCTCGGCTTGCCTTCGTCCGGTCGGGATGACACCGTGCCACTTCAAGTCGACTTGAGGTAAAGAGGATGACAGAACTGGACATCGCCGAGGTGGTGCAGCGCGCCGGAGTTCCCGCCTCCACACTGCGGTTCTACGAGGAAAAGGGGCTGATCGCCGCGAGTGGCCGACGGGGTCTGCGCCGTCAGTACGACTCCGCCGTACTGGAGCGCCTGGCGCTGATCGCGATGGGGCGCACCGCCGGGTTCTCGCTCGACGAGATCGCGCGCATGTTCGCGCCGGACGGGCAGCCGCGCATCGACCGTCAGGTGCTGGCGGCCAAGGCGGAGGAGCTGGACCGCACGATCCGCGAACTCGGCGTCCTGCGCGACTCCCTGCGGCACGCCGCCGCCTGCCCCGCGCCGAGCCACATGGAATGCCCCACCTTCCGCCGCCTCCTCAACGCCGCCGCCTCCGGCACTGTCGTCGTACCGAGGAAGCGGGCCCCGCGGTCACCGAAGGAGCGCTGACGGATTCTGCGGGCCGACAGCGCCTTCAGGCCGAATCGGCGTCGTAGTCGTGCCGGGACTGCTCGACCTTTTCGAGGTTGTCGGCGGACCATTCGGCGAGATGCGCGAAGAGCGGGCCGAGGCTGCGGCCGAGTTCGCTGATCTCGTACTCGACGCGAGGCGGCACCTCCGGGTGGTACGTGCGCACCACGAGACCGTCGCGCTCCAGCTGCCTCAGCCGCTGGGTCAGGACCTTCGGCGTGATCCGGGCGATACGCCGCTCCAACTCGACGAACCGCTGGCGGCCGTGCGTGTGCAGGCTCCACAGGATCGGTGTGGTCCACCGGCTGAACACGATGTCCACGACCGGGCCGATCGGACAGGCAACTTCCGGATCGGTCCCGGCAGTTGCCGCCCGCATGTCCTTGACCGCCATGCGCATCCCTCCGGGATAGCCACTTTCCTCTAGGTACCTACTATACCGGCGGTGTTAGCGTCCAGAAGGCGCCCGGAGAGCAGCAGTCCGCGGCGTTCTCGCCCGCTCGGGCATCGACAACACACCGAATCAACAGGGGAGTTGACCGTGATCGTAGTGACGGGGGCGACTGGCAACGTCGGCCGATCGCTCGTGCAGACCCTCGCAGCCACGGGTACGCAGGTGACCGCGACATCCCGGGCCGTCTCGGCCGCGGACGCGCCGCACGGCGTCCGGCACCGACAGGCGGACCTGGCCGATCCGGAAAGCCTCCGGCCCGTGTTCGACGGCGCCGAGGCACTGTTCCTGCAGAACGGAGGCCCCAGCGCGCACCTGCTCAGCCCGCAGGACATCCTCGATGTCGCCAAGGCCGGCGGCATCGGACGCGTGGTGCTGCTGTCCTCCCAAGGGGTCGCGACCCGGCCGCAGTCGGCCTCGCATGGGGGCGTCGCACGCGCCATCGAGGACGCCGTCCGGCAGTCGGGTCTGGAGTGGACGATCCTGCGGCCCGGGGGGCTTCAACTCCAACACCTACGCCTGGGCCGAGTCGGTCCGCACGCGACGGTCGATCGCCGCGCCGTTCGCCGACATCGGCCTGCCCACCATCGACCCCGACGACATCGCCGAGGTCGCCGCCGCGGCCCTGCGCGAGGACCGCCACGCCGGACAGACCTACGAGCTGACCGGGCCCGCCCTCACCACTGCCCGGCGGCAGGCCGAGGAGATCGGCGCAGCGCTCGGCGAACCGGTGCGTTTCATCGAGCAGTCCCGGGACGAGGCCCGCGCACAGATGCTGCAGTTCCTGCCCGAGCCCGTGGTCGACACGACGCTCGACATCCTCGGCGAGCCCACACCTGCCGAGCAGCGCATCAGCCCCGACGTCGAGCAGGTCCTCGGCCGCGCGCCGCGCACGTTCGCCGACTGGGCGCAGAGCCATGTCGCCGCGTTCCGATAAGCCTTCGCCCCACGCTGCCCGAGCGGGCTCCGCCGGCTGGTCCCCGGCGAAGCCCGCTCGGCCACGGCGGCGCAGACTCAGGCCGTCTGCAGCGTCAGCCCGTACCGGTTGAGGATCTCGTTGACCGGCTGGTACCAAGTCTCGCCTCCGGAGCTGCAGTTGCCCCAGCCGCCGGAGGTGACGCCCTGTGCCTGGTCGCCGCTGATGAAGGAGCCGCCGGAGTCGCCGGGCTCGGCGCAGACGCTCGTCTTCGTCATCTCATGGACGGCGCCCTGGCTGTAGTTGACGGTCTCGTTCTTGGCCAGGACGGTGCCGCAGTGCCAGTGCGAGGTGGAGCCGGAGCGGCAGATGGACGCACCGACGGGGGCTTCGGCGGAACCGCGCACGAGCTGGTCGGAGACCGTGCCCCAGCCGAGCACCACCGGCACGGTCCACCAGCCGCTGCCGACGTTCACCCAGGCGTAGTCGTTGTCCGGGAACGACGAGCCCTGGAAGTTGCCGACATAGGAGTGGTCCCAGCCGTACACCGCGCCGGTGTGCTGGTCGCAGTGCCCGGCGGTGACGAAGCCGCCGTAGACCGAGAAACCTATGGAGCAGCGGACGTTGCCGGTGTAGTACGGGTCGCCGCCCACGGTGCCGGCGGCGAAGGTCTGCGGCGCTTCGGCGGTCTGCTGCACCGTGACCGGACCGGCCTGGCGGGCCCGGGCCAGGAAGGCGCGGACATCGTTGTCATGACGGTGTGCGGCGACGACGTTCACGACGACCTTGTTGGTCTTCGCGTCGACGTACCAACTGCCGATACCTGCGGGCGCGGAGAGTGCGTCGATGCGTGCCTTCGCCGCGTCCAGCTGCCGCGCGCTGCGCTGCACGAGGCGTACGGCCGCGCCGGTCGCCCGCACGGCCTCGGTGTTCGCGCCACGGGTGACGGCGACGGTCAGTTTGCCGCTGGTGGCGTCGAACCAGGAGCCGCCGTAGGACGACCCGGCGGCACGCTTCGCCTTCCGTTCCACGGCCGTCGCCTTCTTCTCGGCGGCCAGACGTGCTTCGGCCTGACTCTTCGTCAGGCCCAGGTCGTGCTGCATGGCGGAGAGGAGCGGGGCGGAGGCCGGCGGTTCGGTGGAGTGTGAGGGGGAGTCGGCGGCGGAGGCCGGCACGGCGCTCGCGGTGGCCCAGGTGCCGAGCAGGAGAAGGGCGGACAGGCCGGTACGCATGGCTGTTGTGCGTCTCAAGGGAGTGGTCCCTTCGTTGTTCCAGTGGGGTGGGGGTGGAACAGCAGAACGTTGAGAGCGCTCTCACTTCATGCGCGGCAGAGCCTAGCGGGGGATCCAAGGAAGGTCCATACCAATTCCGGGCGGGGTGGAGAAGGGAGGGGTTCGATCACGTCGGCCCTGTTCTCTCGCGCGAACGCCCATGACTGCACAGGGGTTGTCCTGACATTCCCTCGCACCTAAGGTCACCTTCGGGCGCAAGCGCTTTCTGCTACCAGGCCATGCATGGCGACCACCCCCACACCGGGCCCCGAGGAGTGCGCATGAGCATTCGCGTCAGTCACGCGTACGGCGACCACATCGCGGTCGCGGCGCCGGACGGCACCGAGATCCTCCGCTACGTGTACCGTCCCGACCCCGACGCCTTCGAGGCGCGCAAGCCCTACGCGCACCCGGTGCGCACCCTTTCCGGACGCACTGTCACCGGCTACCGCCCCAGCGACCACCGCTGGCACAAGGGCCTGCAGATGACGGCGAGTCACCTGTCCGGGCAGAACTTCTGGGGCGGCAACTGCTATGTCCACGGCCGGGGTTATCTTCCGCTGCCCGACCGCATCGGCTCGATGCGCCACGACGGCTTCCCCGCGTTCACGGTCGAGGACGACCGGCTCGCCTTCACCGAGGCCCTCACCTGGGTGGAGAACGGCGGCGCCGAATGGGCGCGCGAGGAGCGCGGCCTCACCGTCCACTCGGTCGACGAGGAAGCCGGCGCCTGGGTCCTGGACTGGTCGATCCACCTCACCAACCTCCGCGACGAGCCCCTGGCCTTCGGCTCACCCACCACCGAGGGCCGCGAGCTGGCCGGCTACACCGGACTGCAGTGGCGCGGCCCCCGCGACTTCACCGGCGGCACCGCCTTCGCCGCCGACCTCGACGGGGGAGCGGGCGCGGACGCCGGCAAGCTGATGGGCACCCAGGGCCCCTGGCTGGCCTTCACCACCGAGCACGACGACATCGACGCGCACTCCACACTCGTCTTCGCCCACGCACCCGAGAACCTCGACGCGCGGTCCGCGATCCACGACTCGCACTGGTTCGTGCGCTCCGAACCGATCCCCACGGTCGCGTTCTCCTGGGCGTTCTTCGAGGAGTTCGAGCTGCCGCCCGGCGACTCCTTCGCCTACCGCTATCGGCTTGTCATCGCCGACGGCGCCTGGGACCGCGAGCGCGTCGCCGGCCACCTGGAGGGTCTGGCGTGGTGACCGACCGGCCCTGAGAGCAAGCAGCTGTGAGGAAGGAAAAGAGGTGACCTCGGCATGCCCGGACACAGGACAAAGGGGTTCTGCGCAGCGGCCGCCGCACTCGTGCTCAGTGCGGTGCTGGCCGGCTGCGGGGGATCCGGGGAGTCGGCCGGCGGCGGCAAGGTCGTGCTGCGCTACACGTGGTGGGGCAACCCCGACCGCGCGGCACGCACCGAGCAGGCCGTCGCCCTGTTCGAGAAACAGCACCCGAACGTTCGGGTGCAGACGTCGTTCTCGGGCTACGACGCCTACAAGCAGAAGCTCGCCATCCAGGCCACGGGCGGCGACGCACCCGATGTGATGCAGCTCGACTACCGCCAGATCGACCAGTACGCCTCCGGACATGTCCTGCTCGACCTCGGCAAGGCCAAGGACGTCCTGCGCACGGCCGAGATCGACCCGGGCCTGCTGGCCACCGGCCGGGTGAACGGCGCCCAGTACGCCATCCCGCAGGGCCGCGGCACCGAGACCGTCGTCTACGACGTCAAGGCCTGGAAGGCGTCCGGAGTACCCCTCCCGCGCAAGGGCTGGACCTGGAGCCAATGGGCCGACGACATACGGGCGTTGGCCAGGACGACCGGCAAGCCGGGCTCCACCGATCCCGGCCAGAGCGAGGACGCCTTCGAGGTGTGGCTGCGCGGGCAGGGCAAGGCCCTCTACACCAGGTCCGGCGGCCTCGGCTTCACCGCCGACGACCTCGCCCGCTGGTGGACCTTCACCGACGGGCTCCGCCGGGAGGGCGCCGTCTCCCCGGCGGAACAGACCACCCAGCTCGACGGCTCCGTCGAGAACACCCCGCTCGGCCGCGGCAAGGCCACTGCCGATTTCAACTGGGACGCGCCGTCCAGCGGTTACCTCGCGCTCGTCAAGGACGGCGTGGCGCTGGCGCCGATGCCGTCGGGCGAGGACGGCACGCCCGGCCAGTACTTCAAGCCGTCGATGTTCCTCGGCATCGGGGCCCACACCGGCCACCGCAAGGAGGCCGCCGCACTCATCGACTTCCTCCTCAACGACCAGCTGGCGGCGAAGATCCTCGGCGCGACCCGCGGCATTCCCGTCAACGAGACCATCCGCGAGCAGACCGCCGGGCAGCTCAAGGACTTCGACAAGACCGTCGCCGACTACCAGTCCTCGCTCGAAGGCTCCCTCAAGGACCCGCCGCAGGCCCCGCCCTCCGGCGACAACGCCCTGCAGACCACCTTCCAGCGCGACTACGACCAGGTGTCGTACGGGCGCATGTCGCCGCGCCAGGCGGCCGAGAACTACGTCACCGAGGCGAAGGCGGAGCTGAGGTCATGACCACCACCGCGATCCCTGCCGAGTCACAACGCGCCGCCACCGTCACCCCGAAGCGCCGCCCCAAACGCGAACGCGAGGGCGCCGCCTGGGTGTTCCTGTCCCCGTGGGTGCTCGGCGCGACCGTCCTGACGCTGCTGCCCATGGCCGTGTCGCTGTATCTCTCCTTCACCGACTACGACCTGTTCAACCCGCCGCACTGGGTGGGCCTGCGCAACTACACGCAGATGTTCACCGAGGACCCGCGCTACTGGCGGTCGGTCGTGACGACCCTGACGTACGTCGTGATCGCGGTGCCCCTGCAACTGGCGCTCGCCCTCGTGGTCGCGCTGGCCCTCAAGACCATGAAGCGCGGCAAGGGCTTCTACCGCTCCGCCTTCTACGCCCCCTCGCTGCTCGGCGCGTCCATGTCCATCGCCCTGGTCTGGCGTGCGGTCTTCAACGACGGCGGCACCGTGGACAACCTCTTCGGCACCGGCGGCTGGGTCAACAAACCCGGCTGGGCACTGGTCGCCGTAGCACTGCTGACGGTGTGGCAGTTCGGCGCGCCGATGGTCATCTTCCTGGCGGGCCTGCAGCAGATACCGGCCGAGCTGTACGAGGCGGCGGCCGTGGACGGGGCAGGCAGGTGGCGGCAGTTCCGGTCCGTCACCGTGCCGATGCTGTCGCCGGTGCTCTTCTTCAACCTGGTGCTGCAGACCATCCAGGCGTTCCAGGTGTTCACTCCCGCCTTCGCGGTGAGCGGCGGCAAGGGCGGTCCCGCCGACTCGACCCTCGTCTACACCCTCTACCTCTACGACCGCGGCTTCGTCGCCTCCCACATGGGCTACGCCTCCGCGATGGCCTGGGTGCTGCTGCTGGTGATCGGTGCCGTGACCGCGGTGCTGTTCCGCACCTCGCGCTCCTGGGTCTTCTACGCCTCCGAGGGGGACCGATGACCACGACTGCCTCAACTGTCGTATCCCGCAAGCCGGTTCGCTGGGGCCGCATCGCCGTGCACCTCGGCTGTCTGGCCGCACTGCTGGTCATGCTCTACCCGCTGGCCTGGCTGCTCGCCACGTCCCTCAAACCGGCGGACGAGGTCATCGCGAGCCTCAACCTCCTGCCCGGCCACCTGGAGTGGTCGAACTACAAGACCGCCCTGGACGGCGTGAACGACGTGTCCATCTGGCGGCTGCTCGGCAACTCGCTGCTGATCGCGGGCGGTGCGGTCGTCGGCAACGTCATCAGCTGCTCGCTCGCGGCCTATGCCTTCGCCCGGCTGCGCTTCCGCTTCCGCGGGCCGATGTTCGCCTTCATGATCGCGACGATCATGCTGCCGCACCATGCGGTGCTGATCCCGCAGTACATCATCTTCAACAAGCTCGGCATGGTGAACACGTACTGGCCGCTGATCCTGCCGAAGTTCCTCGCGACCGAGGCGTTCTTCGTCTTCCTGATCGTGCAGTTCATGCGCGGACTGCCCAGGGAGCTGGAGGAGGCGGCGCGCATCGACGGCTGTGGCCCGTTCCGCAGCTTCTTCCAGGTGATCCTGCCGCTCACCCGCCCTGCGCTGATCACCACGGCGATCTTCACGTTCATCTGGACGTGGAACGACTTCTTCACCCAGCTGATCTACCTCTTCGACCCGGACAAGTTCACGCTCACGCTCGCGCTGCGCTCGTTCGTGGACGCCTCCAGCCAGTCGGCGTTCGGCCCGATGTTCGCGATGTCGGTGATCGCGCTGCTGCCGATCGTGCTGTTCTTCCTCGCCTTCCAGCGGTTCCTGGTGGAGGGCATGGCCAGCTCCGGACTGAAGGGGTGAGCGGGATGAGCGACACGCGTACGCGTGAGCCCGGCGAGCTCTTCGGGCCGCGCATGACCCTGTTCGCCGACATGCTGAGCGTCGGCCTCGCCACGGCCGCGGCCTGTCTGCCGCTGCTGACCGCCCCGGCCGCGCTGTCGACGGCCTGCGCGGTGCTGCGAGGCGCGCAGGAGGACCAACCCGTCACCGCCGGCCGCTACTTCGCCCTGCTGCGGCGGCGCCTGCGGGCGGGCGACCTGGTCGTAGGTGCCGCTGCCCTGGCGGGTGCGCTGCTGTTCGTCGCGGACCTGGCGCTGGCAGGCGCGGGACTGCCGGGGGCACCGTTGTTCGCGGTGACCGCCGCCGCGATCGGCGCCTGTGCCACCGTGGTCGCCCTCAGGGCCTGCGCCCGCCCCGAGTCCCTCGACGACTGGCCGGCCGCCCTGCGCGAGGCCGCCCGGGACGCGGTGCGGGACGTGGGCGGCAGCGGCCTGGTGCTCCTCGCGGTGGCGACGGCCGCCGTGTGTGCCTGGGTGCTGGTGCCGCTGGCGTTTCTGGCGCCGGGGCCGCTGGCGTTGGCGCTCACTGCTGTGGATGTGCGGTGGGCCGGCCGTCCCTGATCGGGTACGTGGAATGCGATGAGCCGGGCGCGGTAGCAGGCGGGGGAGGGGGCATGCGTGGATGCCCGGGCTCGCATCCCCGGCCTCCGGCCCGCCGGCGTCAGCTGTGTTACTGCTGTGGACGCACCACGTGCATCTCGGCCTGGCGCTGGGAGGGGATCGCCGGAGTCGGGCGGGTGATGCCGGACAGGTCGCGGGCGGTCATGCTGTTGCGGTCCGTGACCGAGCGGCCCAGGGCGTGGTGCGGCCACAGACCTGCGGCCACCCGGCGGCTGCGCTCGGTCCATTCGCGGGCCGCGGCGCTGCCGGCCTTGTAGTGGTTCACGGCGTACCCGCCCGAGTGGATCCGCAGCAGACAGAAGCCGCCGGGATAGTCCTTGACGGCGCTGACCTCCTGCATCGTGACGTGCGGGGCCTGCGGCAGCACCGTGCGCTTGTTGCGGTGGGTGTGGCCCGCGTGATGGAGGAAGACGCCGGGTGCGTTCGCGTAGGCGTCGAGGATGGAGCGGGCCTGACGGCGGCCGAGGCGCTGCCCGCCGGTCACCGGGAAGACGGAGTCCCGCACGGCCAGCGGATGGTGCCCGAACACCACCGTGGGCTGGTCCTTGTTCTCCCTCAACCGGGCCCGGAACCAGGCCAGTTGCTCGGCGCCGAGGCCCCCGGAGTCGGCGCCGTTGCCGTCCTTCTCGTAGGTGTCGAGTCCGACGATCCGCAGCCCTCCGAGATCGCGCGCGAAGTACGCGGGCCCGTCACCGCCGAGGAACCCGTCCCGGAAGGAGTCCCCGCAACCGCCGTCACAGGAGCGGCAGTTGCCGTGCCCGGGCCGGTCGTGGTTTCCCCGTACGACGAAGTAGTCCTGACCGTGGGTGCCGAAACCGTCCAGGATCTGCTTGGCCTCGGCCAGGTCCTGCGCCGCCCCGCCGGCCGAGATGTCGCCGGCGGCCAGCAGCACGTCCGCTCCACGCCGTCGGGCCTCCTCGACCACGGCCCGGCTCATGATCTCGGGATACGGCGCGCGGCCGTGTTCCTGCGTGATCCCGCGCATCAGGGGCATGCCGGTCACCAGGCCGGCGGTGGTCTCGCCCAGGTGCAGGTCGTTGCAGAGCGCGATCGACAGCAGGTGCCGCCCCGGCGGCGGCTGCGGCGTCGTGAAGGAGTACGGGCCTCCGGCCGAGCCGAGCCCGTGGCGATTGGTGCCGACGGCGTTGCCGCGCACGAGATGCAGCGGCGTCGGCGTCGCGGCCACGCCCCGAGTGCGGGCCTGGTAGTAGTACGTCTGCCCGGGTTCCAGGTCCGTGAGCTCCACGTAGTGGTGCGCCACCGGACCGTCCTCCGCCGCGACGCGGGTGAGGCGGCCGGGATGGGTGCCGTAGACGACCTCGCCCTCCGTGACCGCGGGGAGCATGTGGCCGAAGCCGTCGTCGGTGCCGGGCACGCCGGTGTACCAGGTGATGACGGCGCGGTCCTCGGCCAGGGTGACAAGTTCCAGATGGACGGCGGCCAGGCCGTCGCGGTGGCTGTGCCTGCTCCTGCCCGCGGGGCCGCGCAGGGCATCGGCGGCGGTCCGCAGCAGAGCGGGGGTGAGGAGGGCGCCGGAACGCAGGATCTGACAGGGGTCGGGCAGGGCCGAGAGAGCGGCGAGGGGAGCGGACAGGCAGCAGCGCATGCCCAAGTGTGCCCGCCCGCAGTGAACGACGACAGTGATGTGGACGGCGGGACAGGGGACGGAGGGTGACAATTCCCAGGTCGGCCCGCCTGCGACCGGTCCGGGTGAGAATGCTCACCTCATGATGATCAGCGTGGTTCGCCCCGATATGTTCCGAAGTACCACCGGTTGCCTTCGGGGTCGCGGGCGGCGAAGTCGCGGGAGCCGTAGTCGGTGACGTGCAGATCCGCGGTGATCTCGGCGCCGGCGGCCTTGGCACGGGCGTGGACGGCGTCCGGGTCGGCGGTGACGACGTAGGCGCTGAAGGCACCGGGCGGCGTCGGACCGGTGCCGGGCTCCTTTTCCTCGCGTACGGAGCCCAGCATGATGCCGCCGCCCTCGGGCCAGGTGAGCTGGGCGTGCTGGACCAGGTCGCCGTCTCCGTAGACCACGGTCTCCTCGAAGCCGAAGGCGTCGACGAGGAAGCGGATCAGTGCGCGTGCGTCGTGGGCGCGCAGCGTGGGCCAGACCTGCGGAGCGGGCGGCTGCTTGGCGGTGTCGGGCGTACTGGTCGTCATGGCGATGTGCCTCCGTTTCGCGGAACCGGGAGCCTGCCGGGGTGCCCGGCCGGTCTCACCAGGGTCACGCGGGCGGATGGTGCCCGGATTGGATGTTTCGGAACTCCTGCGCGAGCCAGGCGCTCGGCGTGCAGGAGGCCAGGGCGGCGAACTCGCGGTCGAGGTGGGACTGGTCCGCATAGCCGCAGTCGGCGGCCAGGCCCGCGAGATCGGGCAGGCTCATGGGGGTCCCCCCGCTCGAGCGGAGCCGAGAGTGGGGGAGGGTCGCCAGGCGGCGTCGTGCCAGGTCGAAGCGGATGACCCGGGCGGCGGCCTTGGGGGTGAGACCGATCTCGGCGCGGAAGCGGTTGCGCAGGTGCCGCTCGCTGAATCCGGTGTCGGCGGCCAGCTTGTCGATGCGCAGGCGACCGCCGGCGGACAGCAGCCGCTGCCAGGCGTCCGCCACCGGGGAGGCGAGGACCGTCCCCACACTGTCGCGCTGGACCATGAGGTGCAGCAGCCAGGCGTCGACGACGGCGAACCGGGCGGCCCAGTCCGGTGCCTCGCGGACCTTGTCGTGGACCTCGCGTACGCCCGCGCCCAGCACGTCGTCGGCGTGGACGTCGGTCCCGGCCAGCTCTCCCGCGGGCAGCCCCAGCAGGACGCGGGCGCCGAGCGGGCTGATCGCGACCTGGATGCCGGACTGCCGCCCGGGGATGTCGATCAGTGCGGGCGTCAGGTGCAGGCCGCCCAGCAGGGTGGGGTAGTCGCCGGGGGCGGCGCCCGGATCGGGATGGGCGGCCATGCTGAGCGGCTCGTCCAGGGTGATGATCAGGGTCAGCCACGGCGAGGGCAGTCCCCGGTGCCGGCCGTGCGGGATGCCGCGCTGACGGTAGCCGGAGTACCAGCCGACCAGCCCGCGCAGCGGCGGCGCAGGCACCGCCCGCACCGCCTCGTCCACGAGTTCGCCGCCCATGCGGTCATTGTCCGGCGCCGGACGCGGGTAGCGCTACACGGCCTCCGCGCGCCCCGTAAGGGGAGCGGGGCTGTGTCGATATGCGGCTCCGCCGCGTGGGCGCGACCAGCCCCCATCGGCCCGCGCACGCGGCGGAGCCGCACATCGATACAGCATCACCGCGCCACCAGCGGAGCGCTATGGCAGGCCCCACGCCTCACCGGGCTCGCTCGCAGTCACGGGAGCGACGACGAGATCGGGCCGTTCGCCGGTGTACAGCAGGACCTCGCGGCCCTTGGGGAGGTCGACGGCGAGGGTGCCGTCGGAGGTGGTGCGGGTGTGCGCGGGGCGGCCGTCGTCGAGGACGGCGGTCAGCCGGCCGGCGGGCAGCCCGTGGCGCAGTTCGAGCGGTTCGCCCGCCAGGCTGCGGACGCGCACGAAGCGGGTGACCCCCTTGGTGCGGACCGCGCTGACCAGGAAGGCGCCCTGGACGCGGAAGTCGTGCAGGGTGACGTCCGGCCAGGAGGAGGGGACGGCGGGGAAGACCCGGACGACGCCGCCCCAGCTCTGGCACAGCATGTCGTGCAGGGACTGCGAGGCCGACAGCGGTGTCTCGATGACCGGACCGGCCTCGGTGTAGTGGGTGTTGGCCCGGCAGGGGTAGCGCGTGGTCGGGTCGAAGAACTTCTTCAGATACGTCAGCGCCGTGTCGCCGCGGCCCATCATCGCGTACATCGACGCGGCGCCCGTGTAGCTGTAGCCGCGGTGCGCCCCGGTCAGCGCGTGCCAGCGCACCACCGTCTTCTCGATCAGCTCCCGCTGCTCGGGCTGGTCCCAGTTGACGAGGTAGAGCGGATAGACCATGAGCAGATGCGAGTAGTGGCGGTGGGACTGGGCGTACGGAGTCTCCGCGCCGATCATGAAGCCGTTCTCGTCGACCGGGTACGGGGTCAGTCGGGCCAGTATCTCCTGCCAGCGCTGCTTCAGCGGGTCGTCGATTCCGAGCCGTGCGGTCGCGTCCAGGAGTGTGGTGCAGCCCCAACGGATCAGCGCCAGGTCGTAGTTGGTGTCCCGCGGGGGGACCACCGGGTACTCCGGCGAGAGTGTCGACGGCAGGTGGAGCCTGCCGTCGTCGCCGGGCTGGAGGAAGTGCCAGTAGTAGTTGATCGTGCGGCGCAGCAGCGGGTGGATGGTGTCGCGCAGCAGGGTCTCGTCCATGGTGTGCCGGTAGCTCAGCCATGCGTTGTGCAACGCCCAGGTCAGGTCACCCACTTCGGCACCGGTGCCGGGCATGCCGACGCTGCGGTCGGCGAACATGTCGGAGCTGCGGCCGATGCCGGCACTGTCCGGGCGGTAGGCGGAGGGCACGTTGGCGACCAGTTGCTCCTGGCTCTGCCTCAACGTGCTGACGAGCGAGTCGAGTTCGAGGTGGTTGGAGCCGTGGATGAGCCAGTACTCGAGCTGGACGTTGAGGTTCCACCACACGGCGGGCCAGGGCGTCGGTTCCAGCCACGGCCCTGAGGTGGCCATCACGGGTCCGCCCGCACGGCTCGCCGACGCGACCTTGTACAGCTGGATCCAGTGGAAGCTCTGCAGCCGCTGGTCGGGGATCGAGACGAAGCTCTTGCGGTAGAACGCATGCCACCAGCGGGTGTGCTGCGAGCGGAGCTCGCCGTAGGAACCGGCGCGTTGGATCTTCCGGAGCGAGACCTCCCCGGCGCGGGTGTCGGAGGGGTGGCTGTGGGCCACGCTGAGCAGGAGGGTGTCGCCCGAGCGGCGGTGGGCCGTCGCGGTCTGGCCGCCGCCGACGAGCGGCTGGAGGACCTGTTCGACATCGCCGGTGGTCTGTGTGGTCCAGGGCGGGTTGGCGACGTATCCGGCCGGTGGCGCCTCCTGGATCTTCCGGGGGCTGATGGCCTCCTCGGGGTGGAAGGTCCAGCGGACCTGCTCCTCGCCGTCGGCCGTCACGCGTGCGGCGAGGATCCCGTCGTGGACGAGTGCGGAGAGCGTCAGGGTGCCCTTGTCCGTGGTGACCGTGCCGGTGAACTCGGCGTTCCACAGGCTCAATCGCCAGTCGACGGAGGCGATGGTGCCGGCCGGGTCGAGGGTCAGGTGCCCCACGGGCAGCCGGGCGGTGCCCCAGCCGCTGCCGAACTCGGGCCGGTGGTCCTGCACTTCGCCGTGCTGCACGGTGAAGCGGATGCTGTTCGCGTCCGGTTCCCGGTACACCATGCTGCCCAGGCGCCCGTCGCCGAGGAACGGGCCCTCGTGCCAGACCGTGGGCAACCGGTGCCACACCAGATCCTGCCCACGCAGGAAACCGGCCCACGCGCCGTCGGAGTCCATCCGGTTGCGGAGCCGCCAGCGGCCGCCGGGCGCGGAGGCTTCCGGGGGAGCGGTGGCGGCAGCGGCGACGCCGGGTAAGGCCGCGGCGGTCGCACCGCCGAGCGCTGAGCCGAGCACGGTTCGTCTAGAGGTCATTGCAGGGTGCCTCCACGATGCGACGGGACAGTTCCTGACGGGTCGATTCATCGGATCTATTTTCCGGCGAAGCGTAGGACTGGCGCACAGTGGGCGTCAACGGTCTCAACACGCCATAGATTGATCCGATGTACGGGTGTCGTTTGCAGATTCTGCGACGCCGATGAACTGCCCGGCCACCGTCCGGACACGAACCGACCACCCCAGCGCGGAGAGGCCGCTCGTGAGCGCCCGCGCCTCGTGGAAGACCTTCACGATGCGGTACTCGCTGCCGTCGTCGAGCCGCCGCACCGCCGCCGGGACGGGATGATCCGCGAGGACGTCCTCGGAGGCGGCCCCGGCAGGCCCGTCGTCGATGAAGATCACTTTGCCGCCCGGGGCGAGCGCGTCGGCGACGGTGCTCCAGAAGCGGGGCAACCGCTTCGGCGGGACGTGAGAGAGCCAGAAGGCGAAGAACACGGTGTCGTACCGCCGCGGCGGCTGCCACGCGAACAGGTCGGCCTCGACGAACTCGACGGTGGAGGCGGCAGTGCGCGCACGAGCGAGGGCCAGCACCTCGGCTGCCGCGTCGACGGCCGTCACCGAGCGCGCCCGGGCGGCGAGCAGCCGGGTCCACTGGCCCGTTCCGCAGGCCAACTCGAGCACATCTCCGACTATCGGGAGATCGTCGACGGCGGTGAGCAGCGCCTGCAGTTCGGCGTGCTCGGCATACGGCCGGTCGTACTCGGCCGCGCCCGCCCGGTAGTAGGCCAACTGCTCGGCCAGCAGTGCGTCGTCATCCATACCGCCACGGTCGGCCCTGCCCCTTGGGCAGGGTCAAGGCCGACCGGACATGGGGCGCCCCGGTCAGGCGCCGACGTACTGCGCGAGGTGCTCGCCGGTGAGGGTGGAGCGGGCGGTGACCAGGTCGGCCGGGGTGCCCTCGAAGACGATGCGGCCGCCGTCGTGGCCGGCGCCGGGGCCGAGGTCGATGATCCAGTCGGCGTGCGCCATGACCGCCTGGTGGTGCTCGATGACGATCACGGACTTGCCGGAGTCGACCAACCGGTCCAGCAGACCGAGGAGTTGCTCCACGTCGGCGAGGTGGAGGCCGGTCGTCGGCTCGTCGAGGACGTAGACGCCACCCTTCTCTCCCATGTGCGTGGCCAGCTTCAGGCGCTGGCGCTCACCGCCGGAGAGCGTGGTCAGCGGCTGGCCGAGGGTGAGATAGCCGAGCCCGACGTCCGCCAGGCGCTCCAGGATCTTGTGCGCGGCCGGGGTGCGGGCCTCCCCCTCGGCGAAGAACTCCAGGGCTTCCGAGACCGGCGTCGCGAGCACCTCGGAGATGTCCCGGCCGCCGAGCCGGTACTCCAGGACCGAGGCGTCGAACCGCTTGCCCTCGCAGTCCTCGCAGGTGCTGGCGACCCCGGCCATCATCCCCAGGTCGGTGTAGATGACGCCCGCGCCGTTGCACGTCGGGCAGGCTCCCTCGGAGTTCGCGCTGAACAGCGCCGGCTTGACGCCGTTGGCCTTGGCGAACGCCTTGCGGATCGGTTCGAGAAGACCGGTGTAGGTCGCCGGGTTGCTGCGCCGCGAACCCCGGATCGGGCTCTGGTCGACGGAGACGATCCCGAGCTCCTCGGGGATCGACCCGTGCACGAGCGAGCTCTTTCCGGACCCCGCGACACCGGTGATCACGGCGAGCACACCGAGCGGGACGTCCACGTCTACGTCCTGCAGGTTGTTCGCCGTGGCGCCGCGGATCTCCAGGGTGCCGGTGGACTTGCGCACCCCTTCCTTGAGCTTGGAGCGGTCGTCGAGGTGGCGGCCGGTGACGGTGTCGCTGCCGCGCAGCCCGTCGAGCGTGCCCTCGTAGCACACGGTGCCACCCGCCGTGCCGGCGCCCGGTCCGAGGTCGACGACGTGGTCGGCGATCGCGATGACCTCCGGCTTGTGCTCCACGACGAGCACCGTGTTGCCCTTGTCCCGCAGCCGCAGCAGCAGACCGTTCATCCGCTGGATGTCGTGCGGGTGCAGGCCCGCGGTCGGCTCGTCGAAGACGTAGGTGACGTCGGTGAGCGAGGAGCCGAGGTGGCGGATCATCTTGACGCGCTGCGCCTCACCACCGGAGAGCGTGCCGGCGGGCCGGTTCAGCGAGAGGTAGCCGAGACCGATCTCGACGAACGAGTCGAGGGTCTGCTGCAGCGAGGTGAGCAGTGGCGCCACCGACGGCTCCGCGAGGGCGCGCACCCAGTCGGCCAGGTCCCTGATCTCCATGGCGCAGGCGTCCGCGATCGAGATCTTCTTGATCTTCGAGGAGCGGGCGTGCTCGGCGAGCCGGGTGCCCTCGCACTCGGGACAGACGGTGAAGGTGACCGCACGCTCCACAAAGGCCCGGATGTGCGGCTGCATCGCCTCCTTGTCCTTGGACAGCATCGACTTCTGGAGGCGCGGGATCAGACCCTCGTAGGTCATGTTGATGCCCGCGATCTTCATCCGGGTCGGCTCACGGTGCAGGAGATCGTGCAGCTCCTTCTTCGTGAACCTGCGGATCGGCTTGTCCGGGTCGAAGAAGCCGGACTCCGCATACAGCCGGGAGTTCCAGCCGCCGCCGGTGTAGCCGGGGATGGTGAACGCGCCCTCGTTGATCGACTTGCTGTCGTCGTAGAGCTGGGTCAGGTCCAGGTCCGAGACCGAGCCGCGGCCCTCGCAGCGCGGGCACATGCCGCCCACCTTGTTGAAGGTGACCTTCTGCTTGGCGCCGCCGCCCACCGAGATCGCACCGGCCGCCGACACCGAGGGCACGTTGAAGGCGAATGCCCCGGGCGGGCCGACGTAGGGCTTGCCGAGCCGGCTGAACAGGATCCGCAGCATCGCGTTGGCGTCCGTGGCAGTGCCGACCGTGGAGCGCGGGTCGGCGCCCATCCGTTGCTGGTCGACGCTGATCGCGGTGGTCAGGCCGTCCAGGACGTCGACCTCGGGCCGCGACAGGCTGGGCATGAAGCCCTGCACGAAGGCGCTGTAGGTCTCGTTGATCAGACGCTGCGACTCCGCGGCGATCGTGTCGAACACGAGCGAGCTCTTGCCCGAACCGGAGACGCCCGTGAAGACCGTCAGCCGGCGCTTCGGGATCTCGATGCTGACGTCCTTGAGGTTGTTCTCGCGCGCGCCGTGCACGCGGATCATGTCGTGGCTGTCGGCGGCGTGCACCGCGGGCACCTGCGCGTTCGTCCTCTTCGCCGTGGTCATCGTCTCTCCATGGGTCGGGCCGGGCGGGCGCGGGAGTCGTCGTTCTGCGGTCACGTTAGCCGCGGCTGACGAGAGCGCGCTTCTCGATTCCTGATCGGTTGCTGCGCCGGACCAGCAGCAGGACGCACGCGAGCGCGCCGAGCGCCACGGTGGCGAGCCCCGAGCCGCCGAGCGTCGCGCGCGGGCCCAGCGCCGTGGTGAGCGGTCCGCCGAGCGCCGTGCCGAGCGGCGATGCGGTGAGCAGCACCGCGCTGCGGGCCGCGAGCATCGCGGCCAGGTGCTGCGGGGGCGACTTCGCCTGTATGAGCGTCACCGAGAGCGCCACGAACGGGCCGTAGATCGCGCCGCCGAGCGTGAAGCACGCGACGGTCACGGCCGTCGGTGCATCGGCCCCGAACGGCACCAGCATGAGCCCCCAGGCCGTCACGATGCCGACCGTCACGGGCCACAGCGGCAGCCGCCGCAGCGCGCCGACCGCCAGCGTGCCGAGCACCGCTCCGAAGCCGAACAGCATCCAGTACAGGCCGAGCAGGGTGCCGGGTGCGTGCAGGTCCTCGGTCACGTGCAGCGGCAGGGCGACCTCGACCGGGCCGTACAGGAAGTTGAAGAACCAGGTGAGCGCCAGCAGCCCGAGCAGTTCGGGACGGGACCGCACCAGCGCGAGCCCGCCGCGGGCCGCCGCCCCGTCGACGGGGGAGACCTGCCCCGACTCAGGCAGCCGGGTGCGTGCGACGAGCACGGCGAGGAAGGCGTAGGTGAGCGCGTCCAGGCCCAGTACGAGCGCGGAGCTCGCGTACGTGACCAGCACTCCCGCGAGGGCGGGCCCGGCGATCGTGGCGGCGAAGTCGAGCGAACCGACGAGGGTGTTCGCTGCGAGCCGCTGCTCCTCCGGCAGCAGCTCGGCGAGCAGGGTGTACTTGCCCGCGCTGCCCCAGGCGTGCAGCAGTGACGAGACCGCGAGCAGCACGACGTACAGCGACGGCGAAAGAACCCCGGCGAACCAGGCGAGGGGTACGGCGCCCAGGAACACACCGCGCACCACGCTGTCGGCGATCAGCAGCCGCCTGGCCGGCACCCGGCGCAGCCGGCGGCCGAGCACGAGCGCACCGACCACGCCCGGCAGGGTGTATGCGGCGACCGCGCCGCCGACCCACAGCCCCGCCCCGGCCGGCGGCGCGAGCTCGACGGCGAGCCACGCCACCGCGACGAAGCTCATGCCGTCGCCGAGGCAGGAGACCGCGAAGCCGAGGATCAGCCGCCGGAACAGCCGGTGGGCGAGGACCGGCCGGTACGTGGAGGGAACGAAGCGTCGGATCACCCCGGTCACGCTAGGCGGGGCCGGCGGGGCGGCGCTTCTCGATTCCTGATGGCTCTGGCTGCGGTCGTCGGTGAACAGCGGCCGGTGATCATGCGTACCCCTGTGGTACGCCCGCCCGTCCGGGGCGGGGCCGAACAGCGCCGAGAGGGAGACGCACGTGTTGCCGCACCCGACGCGAGGACGCACCGCACGCATCCCGCCCACGACCCGGCTCGTACGCGGCGCGACACTGGCCGGCAGTCTGGCAGTCCTTCCCCTGGCCGCGGCCTGCAGCGGGGGAGAGGACGACACCCACGAACGGTCCAGGGCGAGCAGGACGGCCGTAACTGCTGCCCCGGCGGCCGGAGTTGTCGCACCGGCGAAGGTGGAGGTCATCGCCGAACTGACCGGCTGCAAGGCCAGGATCCGGGTGGAGGCGGAGGAACTGCGCCAGGGCGTCTGCCACACGGAGAAGGCCGACTACCTCATCACCACCTTCCCCCAGGACGGGTTCCAGCAGGTCTGGCTCGACAGCGCCGCCATGTACGGGGGCAAGTACCTCGTGGGCACCCGCTGGGTGGTCAGCGCGCAGCCGAAGATGCTGGAGCGGTTCCGGCCCAGGCTCGGCGGGACCATCAGGCGACTGGGCGTTGCGGGCCCGACACCACAGCCGGGTTCGTCGTGACGCCGGTTCCCGGATCCTCTATCGGACCGGGGACGGCGTCCCGAACCGGACCGAGACGCCCGGCGAGTAGAGCACGCTGACCGGCGCGTCCGTCATCCGTGGCAGTCCGGCCGCCGTGATCAACTCGTCGTCCAGGTCGAGCAATTCGGCCCGGTGCAGCGGCCAGGGCGCGTGCTCGTTCGGCAGATGCACCGTGCGGCCGTGCCAGGGGACGTGCATGCCCCAGCGGGCGGTGAGGAACAGCTCCAGCGGTGTGGGCTGCGCTATGGGCGCGCCAGGGCGCACCACGACCCGGCTTCTGGGGCCGCGGCCTGCGGACCGTCCGCGACGGCAGGTGTAGGTGAGCCTGCCGCCCTCGCGGTGCAGGCCCATCGCCGACCACACATAGGGCAGCCGCACGCCCAGCCGCCCCACCAGCACGGGCAGCAGCCGGGTCGCGTCCAGGGAGCGGAACACGACACCGCGGCGGCCCCGCTCGTCCACCGAGTACAGCCGTACGTTCGTCTCGCAGAACGTTCCGAGATACGGCAGACCGGGCCCCGGGCCGAGGCCCACGCCGCGCATCAGGAACGGCACAAGGCCGACGTAGGTGACCCCGTCGAGAGTGTCCGGCCGGGTCCCGGAAGGCAGCAGAGCGGCGACCCGCTCCGGCTCCACCGGCCAGTGCAGGAAGGTCAGTTCATGCCAGCCCTGCACCAGCGTCGGCCGTCGTACGGGCCGCGGGGTGGACGCCGTGACCGGTTCGATCTCCATGCCCAGCCTTGTAGCACGCGGGCAGCGGCCCGGCTGCTCGAACAGGCCCGGGTTCGCCGGCGTTGTGCGCAACGGCACAGTCATCGGCGCCGGTCCGGCGGGGGCGCGGTGCTGTGTCTGACCACCAGGCTGGTCGGGACGAGATCGGTGCCGGGCTTCGAGTCGCCGCGGGTGCGGATCTGCTGGAGGGCGTCCTGGACGCAGCGGCGGCCGACCTCCGCGAAGTCCTGGTGGACCGTGGTCAGGGGCGGGACGAAGAAGGCGGCGTCGGGGATGTCGTCGAAGCCGACGACGCTGATGTCCGCGGGCACCCGCAGGCCGCGCTCGTGGAAGGCGCGCAGCAGCCCGAGCGCCATCTGGTCGTTGGAGGCGAACACGGCGGTGCAGTCCGGCTGTTCGGCGAGCGCGAGACCGGCCGCGTAGCCGGACTCGGCCGACCAGTCGCCGTGCAGCGGCGGCGGCACCGGGCGTCCCGCCTCCTGGAGGACGGCGCGCCAGGCCTGGGTGCGGCGCTGCCCGGCGAAGGACGTCTCCGGGCCGGTCACGTGCCAGACGGTGCGGTGACCCAGGTCGAGCAGGTGGCTGACGGCCTTGCGGGTGCCGTCGGCCTGGTCGGTGTCGACCACGCTGTAGCGGTCTCCGGCGTCGGAGTCCACGACGACGACGTGCACACCGGGCGGCAGCTGCACCGTGCCGGTGTCCAGCAGATGGATCTCCATGATGACGATGACGGCGTCGACGGCCAGCTCTCCCATCCGTGTGAACGCCCCCAGCACGTTGTCCTGGGTGGGGACGTCGATGGGGATCAGGGTGATCGCGTAGCCCTCGGCCGCTGCATGGGTGGCGATCGCCTCCACCGTGCGGCTGTTGCCCGTGGAGGACAGGCTGAAGAGGATCACGCCGATGGTGTTGAACTGGCCGTAGCGCAGGGCGCGCGCCGCGCTGTTGGGCCGGTAGCCCAGTTCCCGCATCGCCGTGAGCACCTGCTCCCGGGTCGCGCCGATCACTCCGGGGTAGCCGTTGGAGACCCGCGAGACCGTCTGTGACGAGACTCCGGCGAGCTTGGCGACATCGGCCATGGAGACCCGCTGCTTGCGGCGTCCGCCCGGAACGCCGGTGCTGCCCCGTTCCACCACTGGTGCCTCCCTCGGGTGCCCGACCTGTTGCGCGACGCACCGGATGTTACGCGTGAGGAGCCTTGACGGCCGCTGAGGCGGATGCCACGATTCCGGCGCCGCCGAGTTTACGTAAACATCCGTTGCGACGACAGCGCATGTTTACGTAAACATGCGGGGCGCCGAGCCGCCACCTCCTGAAAGGCCACGTCGATGCGCAAGACCCCCACCAACCGCCTCGCTCCCCGGCTGCGTGCCGCCTGCGCGGCGGTCGCGATCGCCGCGGTCGGCGGCGCGTCCCTCACCGGCAGCCCGGCCTCCGCCGCGCCGACAACGGACACCACCCAGTTCAAGGGCGTCAACTGGGCCGACCCTCGCGACAACTACGCCAACGACCCCGTCGTCCTGTCCGGCCTGTCGCTCTCCGACACCTACGCCCAGACGTACACCAAGGCGAGCCGGGTCATCTCCGCGTTCCGCGCCAACCTCGGTGCCAACACCGTCCGTCTGCCCATCAACCCGTACACCGTCAACGGCTCCTACTGGAAGTCGTACCGCGGCGTGATCGACGCGGCGACGGACAAGGGCTTCAAGGTGATCCTGTCGTACTGGGAGGGCACGGGCGCCCAGAAGGACGGCTTCATCGACGACGAGGCCACCTACTGGCCGATGTGGAACACCGTCGTGGGCGCCTACAAGGGCAACTCGAAGGTCTACTTCGAGCCGATGAACGAGCCGCACGGCTACACCGACACCCAGTGGGCCGACATGGCCGCCAAGTGGCTTTCGACGTACGGGTCCGTCCCCCGCAACCGCGTCTTCGTCAGCGGCGCCGGCTACAACGACCACGTCACCTCGGTCTGCGCCGACCCGCGCCTGAAGGGCACCTACCTGTCCCTGCACCACTACGGCTTCTGGAAGGACTACGCCACCTACGACCAGTGGGTGTCCGACCTCAAGGAGCGCCTCGGGAACTGCGCGAGCCGTACCGTCGCCGACGAGTTCGGCGCCCCGATGACCACCGGCCTGAACTACAACAAGCCGGACGCCACCAACAACTCGATCAACTTCATCCAGGCCGACACGGACACCTTCCGCAAGCTCGGGATGGGCTCCGTCTACTGGCCGGGTCTGCGCACCGACGACACCTACTCGATCCAGAAGCTGATCGGCGACTCCGCCCGCCCCTGGCTGGCCACCACCAACCAGTCCGGCGCCGACCGTCTCGCCTGGGCCTGGGGACGCGGCCGGCCCGTCCAGCCCTGACCCGTCGCCCGTCGAACTGCCGGACGGCCCCGGACCCGCTCGGGTCCGGGGCCGTCCGCCCCCCTGCACCTCGGGGCTACCGCTTGATGCCCACCCCGGTCCAGAGGCTGACCTCGGCGTCCGTGGCGCCACAGTCGCTGTCCGGGCGCCAGCGGTGGCCGACCGCGATTCCGGGGTCGAGCAGGTCCAGTCCGCTGAAGAACCGGGCGACGTCGTCCTTCGAGCGGAACTGCACCGGCGTGCCCGCACTGGTGTAGATGTCGGTGACCTTCTGCCAGGTGGCCGGGTCGAAGTCGGGCGTGCAGTGGCTCAGGGCCAGCGCGCTGCCCGAGGGGAGGACGGCCAGCAGACGGTCCACGATGCCGTACGGGTCCTGCGCGTCCGTCACGAAGTGCATCAGGGCGTTGAGGGACAGGGCCACGGGCTGGTCCAGGTTCAGGACCTCGGCCAGTGCGGGGGACTCCAGCAGCGCGGCAGGGTCGTTGACATCCGCCTCGATGTACGTGGTGCGGCCCTGGGCCGTGCTGCGCATCAGGCGCTCGGCGTACTTGAGGACGAGCGGGTCGTTGTCCGCGTAGACCACCCTGGCTTCGGGGACCACGGACTGGGCCACCTGGTGCAGGTTCGGCTCGGTGGGGATGCCGGTGCCGATGTCCAGCCACTGGCGGATGCCGTGCTCCTGGGCGAGCACGCGGGTGGCGCGATGCATGAACGCCCGGTTCTCACGGGCGCACACGAAGATGGCCGGGTAGGCCGAAGCGACGGTCTCCGCGGCCCGCTTGTCCACCTCGAAGTGGTCCTTGCCGCCGAGGTAGTAGTCGTACATCCGGGCGGAGTGGGGCCGGCTGGTGTCGATGTCCCGCGCCGCGTGCGAGTTGGTCATGCTGTCCCTTTCGGTGGGGTGCGTGGGGGGTACAGGGCCGTCAGATGATCGGCGAGACCTCGTTTGACTCCCGCGACGAACGCGGTGATCTCCTCCGGGGTGTAGATCAGCGCGGGGCCGGCCGGATCGGTCGACTGCCGCAGGGCCACACGGCCGTCGGCGAGCTGTTTCGTCTGCACGCACTGGCCCCCGTTGGGGCCGCTCCACGGAGACTCCCAGCCCTGTTCACCGAGGTCCGACGCCGGCATGCCGTTGTAGACGCCGCTGACAACGCTGTCGGCGCTGGTCATGAGTACTCCTTTCGCATGCGGTTCAGGAGCGCCCGGCTGTCCGTGTCCGAGGTCAGCAGGGACATGCGGTTGTGCGCCTCGAGATGGGCCGCGACGTCCGAGCGCTGGTCCAGGTACATGGCGCCGGAGAGGATCTCGCTGTAGACGATGTCGGGCAGCTCCGGCTCCTTGAACCGGAAGTACGTGAAGGGGGCGCACGCTCCGACGTGGGCGCCCGCGGAGAACGGCACGACGTCGACGCTGACGTGCTCCAGCTCCGAGACCTCCAGGAGCCGGTCGATCTGCTCCCGCATCACCTCGGGGCCGCCCACCACCCGGTGCAGCACCGTTTCCTCGAGCACCACCCACAGCGTGGGCGCGTCGGGTCTCTTCAGCAGGCTCTGGCGACGCAGCCGCAGATCCACCCGCCGCTCCAGCTCCTCCTCACTGCCGCCCGGGAAGCCGCCGCGCAGGACCTCGCGCGCGTAGTCGTGGGTCTGCAGCAGTCCTGTCACGTAGTGCGGCTCGTAGGTGCGCAGCGTCGTCGCCCCGGCCTCCAGGCTCACGTAGCCGCTGAACCAGCTCGGCAGCACATCGCGGTACACATGCCACCAGCCGGGCTCGTTGGCCCGCTCGGCGAGGTCGACGAACTCGTCGATCTCCTGCCGGTCGGCCCCGTACGTCTCGAGCAGCTTGTCCACGTAGAGGGGCTTGAGGCCGACCTCCGCCTTCTCCAGTCGGCGGATGGTCAAGGAGGTCACCCGCAGGGCCCTGGCCGCGTCGTCCAGCGTCAGCCCCGCTTCCTGGCGCCGCTCCTGCAGCCGCCGGCCGAGGATCATGCGGAGAACGGTAGGTGCACTGGGGCTGTTGCCCGCGCCCGACCGACCTTCGTTCACCACGCCCTACCTCCTGAGTGGCCGTCACCGCGCCGCCGAGGGAATCGACTTGGCGAAGCGGACGGACAGATACCGGCTCCATGAAATTATCAGGCAGCTGGTTGCAGCTTGAACTGCCCTGTGAGCATAGTTACTTGTGTGAATCGTTTCGACGTTCACTGCGCGCCCCGCTCCCCATGGAAGGCAACTGCGTGTCCCCCCACACGACTTCCTCCCCGCAGCTGTTAGACGCCCCGAACCCGGAGCGCACCCACTGGCTCGAACTGCCGCCGCACCGCTCCAGCATCAGAGTCGCCCGCCGCTCCATCGGCGCGCGGCTGAGCGCATGGCGCCTGCCGGGCGACCTGTGCGCGGACGCGGTCCTGCTCGTGTCCGAACTGGCCACCAACGCCGTACGGCACACGCTGAGCGCCCGGGTCCTGTGCGGCATCGGGCTCATCACCGACCAGTGCCTGCGCCTCGAGGTCCACGACCACGACCGCACGGACCGCGGCCTGCCCCGCTGCGAGCCGGACCCCGACGACGAGAGCGGCCGCGGACTGCTCATCGTGGAGGAGATCGCGGACAGCTGGGGAGTCGACCGGTCCAGACTCACCGGCGGCAATGCCGTGTGGGCGCACCTGACGGCCTGAGAGCCTGCCGGGGAGGGGCGTTCAGTCCTTCTGGGGCGTCAACTCGGCGAGCAGCAGGGTGCGGTCGTCGGCGGCGGCCGCGGCGGAAGGGGTGCCCAGCAGCCGTCGGCACAGGGACTGCAGCGGGTCCTGTTCGCCGGCGGACGCGGGGTCGACGGCTGCCGTGTCCAGGGCGCGGGCGAGGCGGGTGATCTCCTGGTCGATGTCGGCGTCCCGGGACTCGACCAGGCCGTCGCTGTAGAGCACGAGCAGAGCGGGTTCGTCCAGGGTCAGCACGGTCGCCTCGTAGCTGCCCGTGCCCAGCCCCAGGGGCAGGCCCGGGCCGGTGAGCGCGACCGGCGCGGTCCGGCCGTCGGGGCCGCGCAGCAGCGGGGGCGGGTGGCCGGCCCCCACCAGGGTGCAGGTGCGCTGCCGGGCGTCCCACTCGGCGTAGATACAAGTCGCGAACGAGGCTCCCGGGGTGTCGCAGGCGAGTGCGTCGAGGCGGCGTATGAGATCGGCCGGAGGGATGTCGAGGGTGGCCAGGGTGCGGACGGCGGTGCGCAGCTGGATCATCGCGACGGCGGACTCCGGGCCGTGCCCCATGGCGTCCCCGACGACCAGACTGACCCGGTCACCCGGCCGTCTCAGCACGTCGAACCAGTCACCGCCGATGATGTTGCCCTGCCCGGCGGGCAGGCAGCCGTGGGCGATGCGGCAGCCCTCGACCTCCCGTGCCGTGCCGGGCAGCAGGCTGTTCCGGATGGCCAGGGCGGTGCGGCGCTCGCGCTCGTAACGGCGCGCGTTGTCCAGGGCCGTGGCGGCTCGTGCAGCCAGCGCGTCCGCGGCCACGACGTCCGCGGGCCGGAACGGGGCCCGGTCCGGGCCGCGTGAGCAGGCGACGAAGCCGACCGCGGTGCCCCGCAGTTGAAGCGGGACGACGAGGAAGGACGACACACGTAGCAGGTCCTTGATCCGCGCGTCGCCGCCCGCGGAGGCCACAAGCCGCTGGGAGGTGTGCGGGTCGACCGTGTCGAGCAACTGCGCGTGCCCGGCGGCGAGCGCACGCGCGTACGGCGTCTCGCGCGGGAAGACGATCACCTCGCCGACCGGCAGCACACCCTCCCAGTCCTCGACCGCGTCCGTGCCGATGCGCAGCGCCAGACGGCGCGCCTCTATCTGGGGCGGGTCCGCGACGGCGTACGCGTTCTCGTCGCGCAGCCAGCGCTCCAGCAGATAGATCGATGCCGCATCGCAGAAGCCGGGGGTCAGCGCGTGCACGACATGGGTGCCGGTCAGCCCCAGGTCGAGTTCCGAGCCGATGGCGTCGGCGGCGGGGGAGAAGGCCGACCGGCGGGGCGAGGGCAGTGCGGCGGGGGGTGCGTCGGTGCGGCTGCGCGGTTCGTTCCGCAGGGGTCGTGCCTTTCGGGGTGGGGGGGCTCCGGGCGCGCGGCGATGAGGGTGGCTCGCCGTGCGTCGTCGGCAACTATATGATGTCGCGTCAAGGCCCCTGGCCGGAAAGGGAGTTGTAGTGCTCGACAACAAACGGATTCCGCCGGGGACCGATCCCGACAAGGCGAGTGTGGCCCGCATGTACGACGCCATGCTGGGCGGGCAGCACAATTTCGCCATCGACCGGGAGGCGGTGGCCGCCGTCACGGGCATCGATCCCCAGGTGCGCACGCTGGCCCGGGCCAACCGCGCCTTCCTCGGACGGGCCGTGCGCCACCTGGTCGACGCCGGGGTACGGCAGTTCATCGACCTCGGCTCGGGCATCCCCACCCAGGGCAATGTGCACGAGGTGGCCCAGGCGGCGAGCCCCGGGGCCCGGGTGGTCTACGTGGACAAGGACCCCGTGGCCGTGGCCCACAGCACCTCCCTGCTCGCTGACAACCCGGACGCGGACATCGTCGACGCCGACATCCGCCGGCCGGCCGACGTGCTGTCCTCCCCGAAGCTGCGCAAACTGATCGACTTCGAGGAGCCCGTCGCCGTCCTGATGGTCGCGATCCTGCACTTCGTCACGCCCGAGGAGAACCCGGCCGGCATCGTCGCCGCCTTCCGGGACGCCCTGCCCGAAGGCAGCTGGCTGGCGCTGACCCACGCCACGAACGAGGACCGCCCGGACACGGCCGCCGCCGTGAGCAAGCTCTACAGCGCCAGGGCCACCTCCCCGGTCACCGCCCGCTCCCACGACGAGATCCACGACCTGTTCACCGGCTTCGACCTCGTGAAGCCGGGCCTGGTCTACGTCCCCCTGTGGCGCCCGGACCCCGGCGACCGGATCCCGGACAAGCCGTCGGAGTACTGGGTGTATGCGGGAGTCGGCCGCAGGGGCGCATAGCCGGTCCTGCAGTGTTCAGGTACCGGCCGCCGCGCGCTGTCGATTCGGTGGGCCCTCGTTCGTGTAGAGGGTGAGAGGCCGGCACCGGGCCGGCCCGAGCGCAGGGCTGTGAGGACGATGACCCACGTATCCACGCTGCTCACCGGCCGAGGACTGGTCGAGTCACCCCGCTGGCACGGCGACCGGCTGTACTTCTCCGACTGGACCGCCGGCGAGGTCCTCGCCGTCGACCGGGACGGCCGCAGCGAGGTCGTCGCGCGAGTCCCGTCGCTGCCCCTGTGTACCGCCTGGCTGCCCGAGGGCCGGCTGCTGGTCGTCTCGTCCGCGGAAGGGCGGCTGCTGCGCCGCGACCCCGACGGCAGCCTGGTCGAGTACGCGGATCTCGGCATCCCGGGCTGGAACGACATCGTGGCGGACGGCCGCGGCAACACCTACGTCAACCGCGCCCACTTCGACCTGATGGCAGGGGAGGACGTCAAACCCGGTTCGGTCCACCTGGCCGCGCCCGACGGCTCGGTCCGCGAAGTGGCCGACGACATCGCCTTTCCCAACGGCATGGCGGTGACCCCCGACGACTCCACCCTGATCGTCGCCGACTCCTACCGCCGCCGGCTGCTCGCCTTCGACATCGAGGCCGACGGCACCCTGTCGCGCCGACGTGTCTGGGCCGACCTGGGCGAGGGCACCCCGGACGGCATCTGCATCGACGTGGAGAACGCCGTCTGGTACGCGGACGTGCCGGGTCGGCGGTGCGTGCGCGTCGCGGAAGGCGGCACCGTCCTGCAGACCGTGCCGCTGGACCGCGGAGCCTTCGCCTGTGTGCTCGGCGGACCCGACCGCAGCACTCTGTTCATCACCGCGGCACGATGGCAGGGCATGACCGAGACCGAGATGGTGGCACCGGGAAGCGGGCAGGTGCTCGCGGTGCCGGTCGAGGTACCGGGGGCAGGACGGCCGTAGAAGCGTGCCGACTGCGCCTCACAGGAACGGCGTGCCCGCATCGAGCCCCGACAGGACCCGGCCGTAGATCTCCAGATTGGTCGCGGGATTGACGAAGGAATGCAGGTTCAGGGCCTGCACATCGCGCACCATCCGCTGAATGGGCACCTCCCGGCGCAGCGAGGACGCCCCGGAGGCGGAGGCGATCAGGTCGACGGCCTCCTTGCACAGCCGTGCCACATAGCCGCTCTGTGCGCGGATCCTGGCGCGCTCCTGCAGTGCGTACGGTTCACCGGCCTCGATACGGGCGACGAAGTCGCTGGTCAGCAATTCGGCGCAGGAGATCTTCAGCGCTGCCTCGGCCGCCTGGAGATGGGTGACGGTCGCCTCGTTCTGCCGCTGGTGGAACGTGTAGGTGATGCCCCGCCGATGGATGCGCCCGGTGAACTCCTCCAGCGCCGCCCGCGCCAGGCCCAGTGCGTTCGGTGCCGTCCAGGCGCAGAACATCAGCAGGACGGGCATCCGGTAGAAGGGGTCGTCGGCGTTGGACTTGGAGGGGAACTCGCCGTTGAGAAGGGGCCCGACCGGCAGCACCCGGTGCGCGGGTACGAACACGTCACGGGCGACCACGCTGTTGCTGCCGCTGCCCGCCAGCCCGGAGACATGCCAGTCGTCGAGGATCTCCAGCTCGGCCATCGGTACGGCGGTCCACAGCACCTCGGGCGGCCCCTCACCGGATTCCACGCGAACCGTCAGCAAGTGCCAGTCGGCGTGCCGGCAGCCGGTCGCGAAGCCCGAGGTGCCGTTGACGACATAGCCGCCGGACGTGGCGACCGCGGTGGCGTCCGGGATCAGGGTGCCGCCGACCCGTACGTCGGGACCGGTGAAGATCTCGTCCTGGGCCTCGTCGGGGAAGAGCGCCGCGATGAAGGCGCAGCCGGCCTGGATCAGGGCCGTGAAGGCGGTCGAGCCGCACGCGGCGGCGATCTCGGTCAGCGTGTCGACCTGGGTGCGCAGCGGGGTCTGGTAACCGCCGTACCGCCGGGGGACGTTCATCCGGTAGATCCCGGCGTCCGTCAGCGCCGCGACGACGTCGCCGGGCACGCTTCGCTCCTGCTCGGTACGGAGGGCGTGCTCGCGGATGAGCGGAGCGATCGCGCGTGCGCGTTCGACGATGCCGGCGTCGGAACGTGGTGCTGACGACGGAGCCATGGACGACCTCCGGGCACTCCGGGCACGACGGGCCCTCACCGTGACGCGGATCGCGCGCACTGTCAACGGCGCCTGCGGGGAGCGGAGTTGAACGGAACGGCGCGTCAGCCACTGCCCATCTGGTCGGCCAGACAGGCGAGGTAGAGGGCCATGGTGGTGCGGTGTTCGCGCAGCGGCCGGCCGGTGAGCTGCTCGATCTTGTTCATGCGGTAGACGACTGTGTTGCGGTGGATGTGCAGGGCCGCGGAGGCCCGTACGAGGTTGAATCCGCTCTCGCACCAGGCGGTGATCGTGTCGCGGAGCGCCGGCCAGTCCGGCTGGGCGCGCAGATCCGCGGTGGTGAGGTCGACCAGGCGGTTGCGGGCGGACTGGTTCACCGCGGCCAGGACCTGGTGGACCCGCAGATCGGCGATCAGCTGGACGGGGGAGTCCCCTGCCGAACGCCCGCCCAGGCGCAGCGCGTCGCAGGCGTCCTGGTACGAGTCGTGCAGACCACCCACCGAGGAGGCGGGCTCGCCGATGCCCACCCGGGCGGTGAGACCGTCCTGCGCGGCGATGACGTCGACGACCCGCCGGCAGTCGGCGACCAGGGACTCCGTGCGGCGGCGGGCCGGAACACGGTGCAGGACACCGATCCACCCGGGCGCCGCACCGGCGACGATGTCCTGAGGGTCGGCGAAGACCTCGCGGACGGTGCGCAGCAGTTCCGTGCGGACCAGTGCCACATCCTGGGTGGGCCCGCCGCCCCGGCGCCGGGTGGTCCCCTCGGGCACGGTCACCTCGACGGCCACCGCGATCCGCTGCAGCCGCAGGTCGAAGCCGAGTTCGGCGGCGCGGAACACGAGGAAGTCGCCCTCGACGACCTGAGGATCGTAGGAGGCGATGTCGGCGAGCAGCTTCTCCGCCGCCCGCTCCGAGAGCAGCCGGGAGCGCAGCATCACGGACTCCCTCAGCAGGATCTCCGTCTGGCGCTTCACCAGCAGTCCGAAGCGGCGTACCTGGGCGGGGGTGCCGGTGATCCCGACGGTGCCGACCGCCTGCCCGCCCGCGACCAGCGGCAGGGTGACGCCGGGGCGTACCCCGCGCAGCTGCTGGGCCTGCGAGGCGTTGTGCGTGGCGGGTTCCTGGGTGCGCACGACCTCCACCGACGCCTCGTGGAAGGACCCCACCCGGCTGCTGTCGCCGCTGCCGATGACCATGCCCTCCGCATCGGTGATCAGCACGTTGAAGCCGATGACGGCGGAGGTGTCCCCGGCGATCTCCTGGGCGAGTGACGGGCTCAGCACGACGGTTCCTCCCGTGGGGGAGAGCGGGCCGGGGTTGGACGCATCGTACAGGGCAGCGCACGATTCCGGCCACAAGTTCGTACGAAGTGAACGGTGACGCACCGCACGGTCGATCTCTAGCGTATGGGCCCAATCAACCTCCCGCCGAGGGCACAGCGCGGTGAACGGCGGGCCCCCTCAGTGCCGATACGGAAGGCCCACGCCGATGATCCGTGTGCGCTCACTCGCCATCGCTTTGTCCGCGATGCTGATGATTTCCACGGTCGCCGCCTGCAGTTCGGACGGCGACGACTCCCCGAAGAACGTGTCCGCGAAGACCGCCGCCCTGGGCACGCTCACGCCCGGCGTCATCAAGGTGGCCGTCCAGCCGTACGCGCCCTACACCAGCGTCCAGGGCGGCAAGATCGTCGGCCTGGACGGCGACATCCTCGCCTACGTCGCCAAGAAGCTCGGCCTCCAAGTCAGGCCGCAGGTGACGGACTTCGCCGGCATGCTCGCCGGAGTGCAGTCCCGCCGGGTGGACATCACCGTCGGCGGTGTCGCCTGGTCCGCCGACCGGCAGAAACAGGGGCTGTTCACCGACCCGCCGTACTACTCGCCCCCGGCGATGGCCGTCCGCAGCGGCAAGACCTACAAGACGGTCGACGACCTCAAGGGCCTCAGCCTCGGCACGGTCGAGGGCTACGTCTGGGTCAAGTCCATCCAGTCCGTGCCCGGCGCCAAGCTGCACGCCTACCCGGACGCCACCGGCGTCTTCGACGACCTCGGCGCGGGCCGCGTCGACGTCGGCTTCCTCGACCCGCTGATCATCATCGCGGCGCAGAAACAACGCCCGGAACTGAAGATCAAGACGGAGTACCTGACACCGCCGACCGCCGCCGAGGTCAAGGCCAAGCCCGCCTACGCGTACTTCCAGCCGTACCAGACCGGCTTCTACCTCCCCAAGAAGGCCACCAGGCTGGAGAAGGCGATCTCCGCACAGATCGACGCCATGTACACCAACGGAGAGATGGCCGAGCTCGTGAAGAAGTACGGCGGCGACCCCGAGCAGTTCCTCAAGCCCGCCGCCGACGTCGCCACCGCGCGCCGCGGTGTGGACCGTCCGAGCAGCTGGACGCCGCCGTCCATCGGACAGTGAGGGGAGCGAACATGTCCGGTCTCTTCCAAGTCCCCTGGTCCGACTACCGGTCCGACCTCCTCGACGCGCTCTGGCGCACCGTCTCCTACACACTGGTCAGCTTCGCCGGCGCGGTCCTCCTCGGCCTGGCTGTGGCGCTGCTGCGGCTGAACCGGGCCTGGCCCGCGCGGGCCCTTGCCGCCGTCTACACCGAGGTGTTCAAGAACGTCCCGCTGCTGGCCATCATCTTCCTGACCTACTTCGGCCTGGCCTCGGCCGGGGTCCGGCTGGACGTGTTCACCGCCGGCTGCCTCAGCCTGATCGTCTTCTACGCCGCCTACCTGTCCGAGATCTTCCGCTCCGCGATCAGCGGCGTGCACGCCGGACAGACCGAGGCGGGCGAGGCGCTCGGACTGGGGAAGGCGGGCATCTTCGCGCACGTCGTCCTGCCGCAGGCCGTACGCCAGGCCCTGCCCGGCACCAACACCATGCTGGTCGACCTGCTCAAGTCCACCTCGCTGCTGGTCACCGTGTCCGCCGCCGAGCTGATGTCGGAGGGCCGGCTCATCACCTCGGCCACCTTCCGTGCACTGGAGGTGTACCTGGTCATCTCGGCCATCTACTTCGCCCTGTGCTATCCGCTCTCCCAACTCCTCCTGTTGCTGGAGCGGAAGGTACGCGCCGGCATCCCTCTGTCTCCCCGGCGACGGCACCGGATGCGCGCCGCCCGTGCGCTGCTCGCCGCCGACCTCGGAGCACCGGCCGACCCGAAAGAGGCTGCCGTATGACCGAGCCCGTCACCACGGCGAAGACCGTGCCACCGGCCCGCCCCGAGGCGGTCGTACGGATCGAGGGCCTGAGCAAGTCCTTCGACGACCGCCTGGTGCTCGACGACGTGAACCTGGAGGTCGACCGCGGCCGCATCGTCAGCGTCATCGGGCAGAGCGGCGGCGGCAAGACCACCTTGATGCGCTGCATCAACCTCCTCGAACGCCCCGACCAGGGGACGGTGGAGGTGGCCGGCGAGGTGGTGCACGGCGGCGGCCGTACGGTGTGCCGCGACCTGCCGCGGCTGCGCCGTACCGTCGGCATGGTCTTCCAGCGCTTCAACCTCTTTCCCCATCTCACCGCCGTGGAGAACGTCGTCCTGGCGCAGCGCAGGGCCGGCGTGCCGGAGCAGGAGGCGCTGGAGCGGGCCGTCGCGCTGCTGCGCCGGGTCGGCGTGGCGCACCGCGGCCTCGCCCAGCCGGACCAGCTCTCCGGCGGAGAACAACAACGCGTGGCCATCGCCCGTGCGTTGGCGCTGCGGCCCGAGGTGCTGCTCTTCGACGAGCCCACCTCCTCCCTGGACCCGGAGGCCACCCGTGAAGTGCTCGGCGTGATGCGTGAACTGGCCGCCGACGGCATGACGATGCTGCTGGTCACCCACGAACTGCCCTTCGCCCGCGAGGTGTCCGACCATGTCGTCTTCGTCGACGGCGGCCGCATCGTGGAGGAGGGAGCGCCGCAGGACGTCCTCGACCGCCCCGCCCAGGCCCGCACCCGGGAGTTTCTCGCCTCCTACGAGTCGGCCTCATGACCGCGCCCGTGGTGGTCCTCGGCGGCGGCGTCGTCGGACTGTGTACCGCGTACTACCTGGCCGAGGCGGGCCTCGCGGTGGAGGTCGTCGAACGGCGCGGCCTGGGCTCGGGAGTGTCCCGGGGCAACGCGGGCTGGATCTGCCTCAGCCATTCGACGCCGGTCCCGGCCCCGGGGGTCGTACGGTACGCACTGAGCTCCCTGGGCCGACCGGACTCGCCCCTTTATCTACGTCCTCTGCCCGACCCGGCGTTCGTCCGCTGGTTGTGGCGGTTCTGGCGCAGCAGCACCCCGGCCGCCTTCCGGCGCGGCTACGCGGCGATCGCCGAGCTGAACCGCACCACCTTCGACCTCTTCGACGGCCTGCGCGACGCCGGAGTCGACACCACCCTGACCCGCCCCGGCATGGTCCACGCCTTCCTCTCCGCGGCGGAGGCCCGCCACCACCTAGCCGTACAACGGGAGATGGCCGACGGCCGCTACCCGTTGCCCGACGACGTCACCACCGGGGACGAGGCCCGGCTGCTCGACGACGCGCTGTCGCCCGGGGTGCGCGCGGCGTATCTCGTGGAGGGAGAGGGCGTGGTCGACCCGGAGGCATTCGCCCTCGGGCTCGGGCAGGCGCTGGCCGCGGCCGGGGTGAAGGTCCACGAGAACGCGGAGGCGGTGGGGTTCGGCACGTCCGGCGGTCAAGTCACCGCGGTGCGCACCGACTTGGGCGAGATACCGTGCCGGGCCGTCGTCATCGCGGCCGGCATGCGCTCTTCCGGCCTCCTGGGCGCGCTGGGACACCCACTGCCCCTCCAGGCGGGCAAGGGCTACAGCTTCTCCGTGGACCTGGACCCCGCCCCCCGGCACACGCTGTACTTCGGCGAACGCCGGGCCGTGGCCTCACCGATCGGCGGCACGACACGGATCGGCGGCACGATGGAGCTGAGCGGCAACAACAACCGTCTCGACTGGCGCCGCGTCGTCGCCGTCGCCCTCGCGAGCCGGCACTACCTCGGCCGTTGGTTCGACGACCCGGACGACCTGGTCGGCCTGATCCGCGATCCCTGGGTCGGCGGCCGTCCCTTCCTCCCCGACGGCCTTCCGGTCATCGACCGCGTCCCCGGCCACGACAACGCCTTCGTGGCCACCGGACACGGCATGCTCGGCGTCACCCTGGGCCCGGTCACGGGGCGCCGCCTCACTGAGTACGTCCGCACGGGTCGTCGCCCCGAAGCCCTGGAACCGTTCCGCTTCGAGCGGTTGCGCCACTGATGCCGGCGTGACTCAGTGGGCCGGGTGCCGGTATCGCCGCAGGGCCGGCCATCGTGCCTGGCCGGCGCATTGCTGACGGTCGGCCTTGCGCTGCGAGGTCATGGACTCGGTCGGGGCCAAGGAGGCTGCGCTGTCAAAGGTGGAGCGCCGTGCAAGTGAGGAGACACGAGCAGCGTGATCACCTTCACGGCGGGTGTGTCAGGATCCAACGGCTGACGTGCTGGTTGCAGACCGCCTGCCATGCCCGGAAACCGCGGCGGTGAGCGCCGCCCCTCGCCGCTCGGCAAGCGGCTCCTCGCGGCGAGCCGCCCGCAACTCCCGCTCCGCAGCCGCCCGTTCAACGTCCAAGCAGCGGATTCGAGCAGGGTCGAAAGGTGTTGCTGGGGCAGGTGCAGCCTGCGAGTTTGGGCGACAGACCAGCGACGCTGCGGTCGCTTTACGGGGGCTTCGAAGAGGCCTGGCGGGCAGCGGAGCACGGCCGAAAACCCTGTCTGCTTTGCCCGGGGACAGACACCGAGATCCCGGGGCTCATCGTTGAAGGAGACGTCATGCCCGTCTTGCGTAAGATCATGGCCACGGCTGCGGTCCTGGCCGCCACAGCCATCAGCGCCTACCCGTCATCCGCCCAGGCCCTCACCTCCTCGTCCTCCCACTCCTCCACCGGCCACGCCCGTCTGGCAAGCGCCAGCTGGACTGCCTACTCGGACACCGACTGGGAGGGTCCGAATACGACGTTCTCCGGAAACACCGGGGAGTGCCACTACGTCGGCGACAACTGGAACGACAACGTCCGCTCCGCCCGCGCCAATGGCGCCGACGTCAAGGTGGAGCTGTGGGACAACGCCGACTGCACCGGGGGTTCGATCACCATCGACGGATCCGGTTACCACAGCATCGGCGCTTGGGTCAGCGCCTACCGCGTCACCAGCTAGGACACCAGCGGAAGTACGCTGCCTGACCCACGGTGACGCCAAGTGGCCAGAAGCGGGCGAGCCGTCGAAGCCGGCGGGGCGATGAGGGTACTGCCGGACAGCGACGAATGCCCGTGCCGAACCCCGTGGCAGGCGAACGCCGTGTGAGGCAGGGGAGCGGGAAGAGGCAAACCTCTCTTCTCGGCTCCCCTGCACTTGACCTCCGGCCTCGTGTTGGGGTGGGCGGCTCGCTGCCGTGTCGGCTCGATCCGCCGCCGCGACACGCGGCACGGCGTCCAGCCGACGGCCTGGCCCGTCAGACGCCGGAGAGACGGCGCGCAGCAGAAGGGTCCCGCCGACGCAGAGGCAGGGCATATCCCCGGGGCGGCTCAGTGTCCCCGCAGCGGATTGGCGCGGGCCGCCGCGAGCAGATACCAGGCGGTGGCGCCGACGTGCCGGTACGGGTAGTAGCCGAAGCTGAAACCGGTGTTCAGAGGACTGCTGGCCGAGACCACGCCCGACCGTTCGGGCAGGGCCTTGCTCCCCACCGTCTGGCCCGCGCCGAGCTGGTCCTGGGCCCGCTCGATGGAGGCGACGAGGCGCGCGGCACGCCGTTCGTCGCCCGACGCGCAGCGTTCCCGCAGGGCCAGGGCGAGGTGGGCGGTGCCTTCGAACCACACGCCGTTGCGGTCGGGTTTGGGCTGGGAGGCTGCGATGGGCGAGCTCTCGTCCGCGACTAGGGATGCCGAGCTGAAGGTGACACCTGCGTACGACTGCCCGGCGGGAACCGTGCTGTTGGGCCGGTCGGCGGTGTCCAGCACCGCGAGGTTGGCTGCCGCCCAGTCCACCGACCGGGCACGGCGGCGGTCGTGGAGGGACAGATAGCTCCAGGTCTGGGTGTCCTCGGGCACTGGCGAGGTGTTGACGGTGACGCCGTCGTTGGTGCCGGTGTAGAAGAAACCGCCGGACTCGTTCCACATCTTGCCGAGGAACGCCTGCGCGCGGGCCCGCCGCTCCAGCCAGACGCCGTTCCCGGTGAGCCGGGCGAGACGCGCGAAGAGGCAGGTCAGATCGATGTTGTGCTCGGTGGAGGTGAAGGGAAGCTTCTGATCGCTCCCGTCGACCCCGAACTTGTAGCCGCCGAGCGGCTCGTCGGTGCGGCCGTGCGCCTCCACCCACTCGCCGATCCGTACGGCGCCCTTCAGGAACCGGGCCGCCCCCGTGCGTGCGGCCAGTGCAGCCATCGCGATGCCCGCCCAGGCCATGTCGCCGACAGCCGTACCGGTGAAGCCGAACTGGGTGCCGACGTTCACGGTGCCGTCCGCGCGCACAAAGCCGTCCGGCTGCGGTGAACCGTCGTAGAAGACGTACGGCCCGACGTTGTACGCCTGCCGGAGCCTGCCGTCCGTGTGCTGCGGGTCGTGGGCCTGTGCGTAGAGCAGCGCGTCCCCGAGAGCCACGGCTCTGGCGCGCGACCCGGGGCCGGAGTGGGCGAGGTGGGCCAGGATCGCGAGGGCGTTGTCGTATGTGAACGCGGTGCTGAAGAGCCCGGCCTGATCGGTGTAGCTCTGGGCCAGGCGGATGCTGCCGTGGTCCGGGTAGCCGTCCATCGCCGCATCGAGGAAGGCGTAGCCGCGCATCCGGGCATCTTCCGCCTCAGCGGCGGGAGTTGAGCCGGTGGCCGCGCGAGCTGTGCCACTGCCGAACACGGCCAGTGCGGCAGCGGCGCTCCCGGCCCCGATGATCGTCCTGCGGGCGATCTCGGCCATGGCTGCTCTCCTCGGGGTCGGTGACGCTGCTCGGTTCGGAGCGCTGATCTGAGAGCGCTCTCAAGTGGCCACATTCTGCTGGCGCGGGCGGTGGTGGTCAAGGTGATGCGCGGGGGGAGGGGGTCGGGGTCTCCGATGTTGGGGTGGGCCGGCTCACGTCCCAACTCCCCGTACCTTGCCCGGTTTTCACCGGCCGGTCACATTCGTGAAAGTGAGAGCGCTCTCAGGCAGAGCCATTGACGGCCTCCATGGCGAGCACCACAGTGACGGACGCGGTTTCTGTTGAAGCCGTCACCTCCTGCTCCCCCCACCTCGTGGAGGTCATCCCGTGTTGCGCAGCAAGCATGCAAGGAAGGCGCGTCGGCCGCTGAGGGCGGCGATCGGTGTGCTGGGCGGGCTCGTCCTGCTCGGCGGCGGTCTGTACGGCTTCGCCAGTGCTGACGTCCCGTCAACTCCCCATGGCTGGAGCCTGGTGTGGAGCGACGACTTCGCCGGTTCGGCGGGCAGCCCGCCCTCCGGCGCCAACTGGATCGTCGACACCGGGACCAGTTACCCGGGCGGCGCCGCGCACTGGGGCACGGGTGAGGTGCAGACCTACACCTCGGACCCCGCCAACCTCCAGCAGGACGGCGCCGGGAATCTGAAGATCACGCCGATCAAGGACGCGGCCGGCAACTGGACCTCCGCCCGGATCGAGACCAAACGCAGCGACTTCGAACCGCCGGCCGGAGGCAAGCTGCGTATCGAGAGCCGGATCCAGGTCCCCGACGTCACGGGCGACGCGGCCGACGGCTACTGGCCCGCCTTCTGGACGCTCGGTGCGCCCTTCCGCGGGAACCACCAGAACTGGCCCGGCATCGGTGAGTTCGACGTCATGGAGAACGCCAACGGCGTCAACAAGGTCTTCGGCACCCTCCATTGCGGCACCAACCCCGGCGGCCCCTGCAACGAGAGCAGCGGCCTGGGCGCCGGACGCTCCTGCCCGGACACCGCCTGCACGGGCAACTTCCATACCTACGCCTTCGAGTGGGACCGCAGCGGCTCTCCGCAGGAACTGCGCTGGTACGTCGACGGGGTCCAGTACCACTCCGTCAACGCCTCGCAGATGGACGCGGCCACCTGGAACGCAGCGACGGGGCACGGCCACTTCATCCTGCTGAACCTGGCCATGGGCGGAGCGTTCCCCGACCCGCTCGCCGGTCACGCCACCCCCAGTTCGTCCACGCGGTCCGGCGTGCCGATGCTCGTCGACTACGTGTCGGTCCACAGCTCGGCCGGCGGCTGAGGCTCAGGCCTTCGGGCGCCGCCCGCTCCGGCGAGGGGCGGGCTCGGCGCCGTTGAGCAGGGACTGGCGGCGCTCCTCGCCGTTCTCCTCCACCTGGATCACCACGCGTCGCAGGCCCTCCGCCAGCGTCCGGCACTCCTCGTCCGTCAACTGACCGGTGACGAAGGCCTCCTCTTCGTTGAAGGCCGGGAACAGCCGCTGCATCAGCTGCTCGCCCTCTTCGGTGAGGCTGAGCAGCACCAGCCGGCCGTCCGTCGGGTGGCCGGCCCGCCTGACGAGTCCGCGGGACTCCAGGGTCCGCGAGACCCCGGTCAGGGTTCCCTTGGAGATGCCCGCCTCCTCGGCCACGTGCCGGGTCTCCGACTCGCCCCACACCCATACGACCCACAGCACGACGAACGCCGTCCAGGTCAGGTCGGAGCCGCGCAGCACCGAGTTCTCCACGTGCTGGCGCACGGCGGAGGCAGCCCGGTAGATGTTGGCCACGGCGGCCATCTGGTCCCGTCGTATCGGGATGCCGCCGAGTTTCGCCGCGGCGAGCTTCTCGGCTTCGGTGATGGATCGCTGGCCGGGCACGGGAGCTCCCTCGCTCTTCATTGACCGTTCGGACTCAAATTGTACGAAGAGAATGACCGAGCGAGTCACGTGGCGAACCACGAAAAGGGCCACGAAGGGCGTCAGCGTTCGTGGACGATGCACCTGTCGAACACCGTCAGGTCCACCTCCGCGTCCGCGATCGCGTGCGGGTCCAGGTCCAGCAGCGGGCGGTCCAGCACGCACAGGTCCGCGACCTTGCCGGCCTCGACCGTCCCCTTCCACTCCTCGGCGAAGTCCTGCCGGGCCGCGTTGACCGTGTACGCCCGAAGGGCCTCGGCGAGGCCTACGCACTGGTCGGGGCCGCTGGGCCGGCCGCTCGCCTTCGACTCCCTCAGCATCATCGCGGCCACCCCTGCCGCCAGTCGGGCTCGGTGATCGGTGCGTCCGAACTGGCGCAGACCGCGATCCCGGCCTCGACGGCGGACCGTACGGGCCACTGGTCGGCGGACCGCTCGGGCCCGACGACCTCGTCCATCAGGTCGGAGATCGTCCACTTGATGGCGGGGTTCATGTTGAGCCCGTAGCCGTGCGCGGCGAGCTTGGCGAGGCTGCCGGCGCCGATGAAGTCGCCGTGGATGACGTAGTGCCGGGCGTCGGGCCGGGGCGCGGCCTCGTTGACGCAGCAGCAGGACGCTGATCCGGGCGCGGAGCTCACCGGTGGCCGCGAGGTCGGCGTAGGCGGTCCAGTTGTCGGTGCTCAGGCCGCCGAAGAGGGTGGTGGCGCCGCCCGGACCGAGGCCGGGCTCGGTGTAGCCGGTGATGCCGCGGGAGTGGAGTTCGGCGATCACGTTCTGGATGGCGTGGCGGCGCTGCTCGACGGTGGGGGAGGGGAGGGCGGCCTGGACGAGCCCCTGGGCCGCCTCGCGCAGGATGCCGGTGGACTCGCCGTCCGGGCCGAGGTCGATGACACCGCCACCCGGAGGCACGCTCGACGCGCCGACGCCGCACCGGCGCAGCGCCGCACTGTTGACCCACGCCATGTGCGAGGAGAAGTCGGTCAGACAGACCGGGTTGTCGGGCGCGACCGTGTCCAGGTCCCGGCGGTGCGGAAAGCGGCGCGGGTCGGCGAGGCACTCCGCGAGGTAACCGGGGTCCCACCCGAGGCCGATGATCCACTCGCCGGGCCGGGCGGCCTGCACCGCCCGGCCCACGGCGGCCGTGATGTCGGCGATCGAGCCCACCGCGGGGTGGCCGACGGCGATGGCGAACGGCGGCTTCGTCATGCCGTAAGCAGCCCCGTGCAGATGGGAGTCGTTGATGCCCGGCAGGACGGTCTGCCCTCCCAGCCCGACGACCCGTGTGCCGGGCCCGGCCAGGGCGCGCATCTCGGCGTCGCTGCCGACGGCGACGATGCTCCGGCCGCGCACGGCCACGCCTTAGGTGATCGACGGCTGGAAGCTCGGCTTCTCCTTCGCCGACGGCCAGAGCGTCACGAACATGTGGGGCGGGACGCCGACCCAGTCGGGCGGCGCGGTGAGTGTCGCCCCCGCCTCGTACACGAACACCGTCCCCGCGGGCGGCTCGGTCACCGTGGGCTTCATCGCGAACAAGGGGGCGAGCAACACGGCGCCGACGGCGTTCACGCTCAACGGCAGTGCCTGCACGACCATGTGAGTCGCGAGGGGTGTCCTCCGGCACAGCAGCAATATGGCCTCCATCGCTGAGATGACACTTATTTCTGTCGTCTTGGTCGCGTGGAGGCCGACGGAGAAGAGATCCGGAGGGGCAAGGCGTTATCTGCGGGTCAGGAAAGTCCCGAGGCCCGAAGTACCGCCTGGACCGCCTCGTGGTCGATGTGATCCCCCAGCCGCGCCATGACATCGGCTCCCAAGCGGAGCGTTCCGTGTTCCAAGGAGCGGCGGACACCCGTGTCGAGCTCGTGCCAGAGCAGCGGATTGGCCGCGAGCATCCGGGGGTCGAGTTCCAGGCGATGGCCGTGGACGTCTCGCAGGACCAGGTGGGAGGAGACGCCGTCGTACTGCCGTACGGCCGCCAGCGCGTCCGTGTGGATCACTCGCCGGCGCCAGGGGGTGCGTACCGCCAGCCAGCCGGGGCCCGCACTCACTCGCGGCGGGAGCAGGACCGCGCATACGGCCGCTGACAGGGTGAGCCAGAGCAGGGTGCGGAGGGGCGTCAGGCTTCCCGCGTCCCAGTCGACCAGGACGCTCACGACACCGAACGCCAGGGCGCAGCTCACCGCGAGCCGAGCGCTGCCACGCCAGTGGCGGTCGCCGGCCGAGCCGGCCGGACCGCTCCATTGCATGCCGCCGACGCTATGCGCCCCGGCGCAGGTCGGCGCGTGTTGCTAACGGTGTCCTAGCGCCGTACGGGCGAATCTTGACGGGATCCTTACGCGGTCGCCGGAGTCGCCCTCAGCCGGTGTGCACGCGAGGTCGACGCGCGCGGTCCGGTTCCGCTTCACGCAGCACCTCTCGGGTGACCGGGGCGACCTCGCCCTGACCGAGCAGGAAGAAGCGAAGGAAGTTGGCGAAGGGGGTGCCCTCGGTCCACTCGAAGTGTGGCCGCCGCTCCTGCCCAAGTCGGACAGCCCCTCCAGCATCCAGGCGCGCAGGCGACTGGCAGGGGGGTGTTCGGTCGTGGCCATCGGAGTGCTCCTGATGTGCTGCTCAGCGTGTGGTTTTGGGCCATCACGCGGACGGCGGCACCAGCGCAGGCAGAGAGCGACGCGCGGGCCCACGGGAGACTGCTCCATCGGCGTCAAGACTGCGTTAAGAGCCGGCCGGGCATGCCAAGGGCACACAGCGGGACGGGGAAATCGGTCACCGAACGTCCCTGCACCTGCGCGAGCCGGGCGGAACCCTCTGGAACGGGTCCTGTCCGGCCGCGGGTGTGAGGCCCGGCTCAGCGGGTCGAGGCGATGGTCTGCCGGCCACGCGTATGCAGGTGTCGAGGATGTCGATCGCCGTGTCGACGTCGTCGTCGGTGTGGTCCGCCATGGCCTGCAGACGGAAGCGGGCCGCGTCGGAGGCGACGGCCGGCTGTTCGACGAGGTGGGCGATGAGTCCGGCGCGGGCGATGAGGCCGGAGGCGGTGCGGCCGTTGAAGCCCCCATCTCGGTGGCGGACCACAGGAACCTGTCCGCGATTGCCGGGCGAGCAATCTGCTCAGCACGGAATGCTGGCGGCACTCGCCGCGCATGTCGGATCCGCCGTGGAGCGGGCCCGGCTCGCCGAGGCAGCCGCCGAGATCGAGCCGGTCAAGGCCGCCGACCGGATGCGCACGGCACTGCTGCGCGCCGTCGGCCACGACCTGCGCACCCCCCTTGCCGCGGGCTGGGCAGCGGTGACCTCGCTGCGCACCCGGGACGTCGAGTTCTCACCGGAGGACCGCGACGAACTCCTCGCCACCGCCGACGAGTCCATGGCCAAGCTCAGCCGGCTGGTCGAGAACCTTCTCGACCTCAGCCGACTGGAAGCCGGTGCCCTCACTCTCAACCTCCGCGCCACCACCCTGGAGGAGGTCCTCCCCATGGGGCTCGCGGACACTCCCGGCGTCGAGGTGACGGAGACGGAGGAGATTCCGGCCGCGCAGGCGGACCCGCCGCTCCTGGAGCGGGTGATCGCCAACCTGGTCGGAAACGCCGCCCGCCACACCCCTCCGGGACAGAAGGTTCTGGTGACCGCCAGTGCCCTGGCCGGCCGGGTGCAGCTGCGCGTGGTCGACCGCGGACCCGGCCTTCCCACCGACGGACGGGACCGGCTCTTCGAGCCGTTCCAACGGCTCGGCGACACCGACAACACCACCGGACTCGGCCTTGGACTGGCCCTCGCCCGCGGCCTGACCGAGGCGATGAGCGGAACCCTCACCCCCGAGGACACCCCCGGTGGAGGCCTGACCATGGTCGTGTCGCTGCCCTTCGCCGAAGCGGACGACGAACCGACGTACCCGCACCTCCACGGTGCGCAGAGCGAAGGAGGTGCCTGATGACCACCGAGACCGGCACATGGCGGCTGCTGTCCCGCACGGCGGGGTCCCGCGTCGCGTCGGCGTGCACCTGGCCGCCGCGGGACCGACTCGCCCTCACAGCGGGCCTGGCCGCCCCGTTCCTCGCGGCGTTCGCGCTCGTCCCCATTCGCACGGACCTGTCCCACACCAACGCCGCCCTCCTGCTCGTCGTGGCGGTCGTCGCGGTCGCCGCGCTGGGCAGCCGTACGGCGGGGGCGCTTGCGGCGCTGTCGGCTGCGGCCTGGTTCGACTTCTTCCTCACTCAGCCGTACGAGACGTTCGACATCAGCGCGTCGGCCGACATCGAGACGGCGCTTCTGCTGCTCGTCGTCGGTGTCATCGTCTCCCAACTGGCCGCCCGGGCCCGCAGGTTGGAGGTCATCACGGTGACCGACGCGGCTCACCTCTCCCGGATCCACCGCACCGCCGACCTCGCCCGGTCGGCCGGCTCCGCGGACACCGTGGTCGACCACGTGCGCCGGGAGCTCACCGACCTGCTCGGCCTGCGCGCGTGCCGCTTCGAGTACGGCAACCTGCTGGGGCAACCGCCCAGGCTGCACAAGGACGGCAGCCTGACGGCGGGCCGGCGCCCCTGGGACGTCGACGCGGCGGGCTGGCCCGAGGGCGAGATCGAACTCCGGGCGTACGGCAACGGCCACTACCTCGGCCGCTTCATGCTCACTCCCGGCCCGGGCCCCGTACCGCCGCTCCGGAGCCGCCTCGTCGCGGTGACGCCGGCCGACCAGACGGGCGCTGCTCTGGACGCGGCGGGGCCGGTCAGCCAGGGGTGAGCGGGGCCTGTCACTCCAGGCCGGACACCTTGAACACGGCGCGGGCGGTCTCGCGGTCGATGCGGCCACTTCCGCGCGTCCGCGTCCAGACGGTGCCACAGCCGGGGATTGATCACTAGGACGTCCGAGGCGATCTCGATGCGTCCGCCGAACGCGTCCCGCAGCACAAGCCGCTGGGAGACTCCGTCCAGGCAGCGTACCGACACCAGCAGATCCGTACGCACCCGGCGCTCGCGCAGCATCCGACGTGAGGACAGCCAGCCCTCGCCGGCGGACACCCGGGCGGGGTACAGCGCGACGAACAGCAGACCTGCCAGGGCGAGCCACAGGGCAGCACGCCACACGGCGAGCCGGCCGGAGCCCCAGTCGACCAGAAGAAGCAGAACGAACAGCACCCCCGCGCAGCGGACGGAGCTCCACAACTCCCGTGTCCACTGGAGGTGGTTCGTCGCCTCACCGGGTTTCTCTCCGTGCGCGTCGACCGGTTCCTGTCGCGCGTCGTCGCGGCGTCCCATACCGGTGACGGTAGAGATCCGGAAAAGGCGATCGGCACACTTTGACGCGCCTCTGACGGACAACTGTTGCATCTCGACGCCAGCGCAGCCGTACACCGTGGTCCGATGCGCGTCGGCGGCTCCTTGCCACAGGTCGCCGCAGGTGCCGTATGAGTTGCGTCAAAGGTGTACGGACCACCGTAAGGGAGCCGTCAACGACGGTCGGATCCGGCCAGGGACGAGGTTTCCTCTATTCGTCCGATCCGCTCGCGGATTTCCGTACCTGCTCTAGGAGCTCGCGATGGCCGACGTGGCCTTCGTCGTCACCACACTCGCGGTCTTCGCGCTGGTGGCCCTTGTCGCCAAGGGGGTGACCAAGCTGTGACCGCCGAGAACATCGTCGGCCTGGTCGTGGCCGTCGCCCTGCTGGGCTATCTCGTCCTCGCCCTGATCTTCCCGGAGAGGTTCTGAGCCACCACATGGGTCCCGTACTCGCTGGCTTCCTCCAGCTGCTTGCCCTGACAGGCGCACTGGCGCTCGCCTACGTCCCCCTCGGCAACTACATGGCCAAGGTCTACTCCTCCGACCAGCACTGGCGGGTCGAGAAGTGGATCTACAAGGGCATCGGTGCCAACCCTGACGCGGAGATGCGCTGGTCGGCGTACCTACGCGGCGTGCTCGCCTTCTCCGCGGTGAGCGTCCTCTTCCTCTACCTGCTGCAGCGGCTGCAGGGCGTCCTGCCCGGTTCGCTCGGGTTCTCCTCGATCGAGCCGGCGCAGGCGTTCAACACCGCCGCCTCGTTCGTGACCAACACCAACTGGCAGTCGTACTACGGCGAGCAGGCCATGGGGCACGTCGTGCAGACGGCCGGGCTGGCCGTGCAGAACTTCGTCTCCGCGGCCGTCGGCATCGCCGTCGCCGTGGCGCTCGTACGAGGGTTCGCACGCTCGCGGACCGGTGAACTGGGCAACTTCTGGTCCGACTTGGTGCGCGGCACGATCCGGATCCTGGTACCGGGTGCCGCTGTCGCGGCGATCGTGCTGGTCGCCTGCGGTGCCATTCAGAACTTCTCCGGCATCCATGAGGTCGGGCAATTCTTCAATGGGCACGGCATGGGTGGCCATCAGCAGTGGAACGGCGGCGCGGTGGCCTCGCAGGAGGCCATCAAGGAGTTCGGTACGAACGGCGGTGGTTACTTCAACGCCAACTCGGCCCACCCGTTCGAGAACCCGACGCCCTTCACGAACCTCTTCGAGATCTTCCTGCTGCTCGTCATCCCGTTCTCGCTCACCCGGACGTTCGGCGTGATGGTCGGGAGCGTGAAGCAGGGTTACGCGATCCTCGCCACGATGGCCACCATCTGGGTCGGCTTCGTCGTCCTGATGATGTGGACCGAGTTCGCCCACCACGGCCCGGCGTTGCAGCTCGCGGGAGGGGCGATGGAGGGCAAGGAGGTCCGCTTCGGTGTCGGATCCTCGTCGATCTTCGCGGTGTCGACCACGCTGACCTCGACGGGTGCGGTGGACTCCTTCCACTCGTCGTTCACGGGTCTCGGCGGCGGCATCACCATGCTCGGCATGATGCTGGGCGAGATCGCGCCCGGCGGTACCGGCTCCGGCCTCTACGGCATGCTGATCATGGCGGTCATCGCGGTGTTCATCGCCGGTCTGATGGTCGGCCGTACGCCCGAGTACCTGGGCAAGAAGATCGGCTCCCGCGAGATCAAGCTGGCGGCCTGCTACATCTTGATCACGCCGGCGCTGGTGCTGATCTTCACGGCCGTCTCCATGGCCCTGCCGACGCCTCCGCACTCGATGCTCAACTCGGGCGCGCATGGCTTCTCCGAGATCCTCTACGCCTTCACGTCCGCCTCCAACAACAACGGCTCCGCCTTCGCGGGCCTGAACGCGAACACCGACTGGTTCAACACGATGACCGGTCTGGCGATGATCCTCGGCCGCTTCCTGCCGATGATCTTCGTGCTGGCGCTGGCCGGCTCGCTCGCCGAGCAGACGCCGGTGCCGGCCACCGCGGGCACCCTGCGCACGGAAAAGCCGCTGTTCACCGGGTTGTTGGTGGGCGCGATCCTCATCATCACCGGTTTGACCTACTTCCCCGCCCTCGCGCTGGGTCCGCTGGCCGAGGGGCTGGCGTCATGACAACCGACGCAACCAAGCAAGAGGACCCGATGTCCACAGCCACCCCGACCCGGGCGCCGCACAGCGACGTACCCGCCGGGCACAAGCCCGCCGAAGGACGTGTCGGCGCAGGCCTCTTCGACCCGAAGCAGCTTCTCAAGTCGCTTCCGGACGCCTTCCGCAAACTCGACCCGCGGGTGATGGTCAAGTCCCCCGTGATGTTCGTGGTCCTCGTCGGATCGGTCCTGACCACCGTCTTCTCCTTCAAGGACCCGGGCGACTGGTTCGGCTGGACGATCAGCGCCTGGCTGTGGCTGACCGTGGTCTTCGCCAACCTGGCGGAGGCCGTCGCCGAGGGCCGCGGCAAGGCGCAGGCCGACACGCTGCGCAAGGCCAAGACCGACACGGTCGCGCGCCGGCTGTCCAAGGACGGCGAGACCGAGGACCGGGTGCCCGGCACCGAGCTGACCATCGGCGACCTGGTCGTCTGCGAGGCCGGGGACGTCATCCCCGGTGACGGCGACGTCGTCGAGGGAGTCGCCTCGGTCGACGAGTCGGCGATCACCGGTGAGTCGGCCCCGGTCATCCGCGAGTCCGGCGGCGACCGGTCGGCCGTCACCGGCGGCACGAAGGTGCTGTCCGACCGCATCGTCATCAAGATCACCACGAAGCCCGGCGAGACCTTCATCGACCGGATGATCAACCTCGTCGAGGGCGCGGCCCGGCAGAAGACACCGAACGAGATCGCGCTGAACATTCTCCTCGCGTCCTTGACGATCGTCTTCCTGCTGGCCGTCGCCACGCTGCCGCCGTTCGCGGACTACGCCGGCACACATCTGACGATGGTCGTGCTGGTCGCCCTGCTGGTCTGTCTGATCCCGACCACGATCGGGGCGCTGCTCTCCGCGATCGGCATCGCGGGCATGGACCGCCTGGTCCAGCGCAACGTACTCGCCATGTCAGGCCGGGCAGTCGAGGCCGCCGGAGACGTGTCGACCCTGCTGCTCGACAAGACCGGCACCATCACCCTCGGCAACCGGCAAGCGTCCGAGTTCGTGCCGGTGCGCGGCGTAACGGAAGCCGAACTCGCCGACGCCGCCCAGCTGTCGTCACTGGCCGACGAGACGCCCGAGGGCCGCTCCATCGTCGTACTGGCGAAGGAGATGTACGGGCTGCGCGAACGTCACCAGGGTGAGCTGTCGCACGCCGAGTGGATCGCCTTCACCGCCCAGACCCGTATGTCGGGCGTGGACGTCGACGGCAAGAAGATCCGCAAGGGCGCGGCCGGTTCGGTCATCGCCTGGGTCCAGGACGAGGGCGGCACGGTCCCCGAGGACGCGGACACCGTCGCCAACGCCATCTCGCAGGCGGGCGGTACGCCCCTGCTCGTGGCCGTGAACGACGACCAGGGTGCGCGCGTGCTGGGCGTCATCCACCTCAAGGACGTCGTCAAGGAGGGCATGCGCGAGCGGTTCGACGAGCTGCGCCGGATGGGCATCAAGACCGTCATGATCACGGGTGACAACCCGCTGACGGCCAAGGCGATCGCCGAGGAGGCGGGCGTCGACGACTTCCTCGCGGAGGCCACTCCCGAGGACAAGATGGCGCTCATCAAGCGGGAGCAGGCGGGCGGCAAGCTCGTCGCGATGACCGGTGACGGCACGAACGACGCGCCCGCGCTCGCGCAGGCAGACGTCGGCGTGGCGATGAACACCGGTACGTCGGCCGCCAAGGAGGCCGGCAACATGGTCGACCTCGACTCCAACCCGACCAAGCTCATCGAGATCGTCGAGATCGGCAAGCAACTCCTCATCACCCGGGGCGCGTTGACGACGTTCTCCATCGCCAACGACGTCGCGAAGTACTTCGCGATCATCCCGGCGCTGTTCGCGGCCGTCTACCCGGGCCTGGACAAGCTCAACATCATGGGTCTGTCCTCGCCGGACTCCGCGATCCTGTCGGCGGTCGTCTTCAACGCGCTGATCATCATCGCGCTGATGCCGCTCTCCCTGAGGGGCGTGCAGTACCGGCCGGTCAGCGCCGACAAGATGCTGCGCCGCAACCTGACGATCTACGGACTGGGCGGGCTGATCGCCCCGTTCATCGGCATCAAGATCATCGACCTGCTCATCTCCCTCATCCCCGGGCTGTAACTTCTTGAAAGCGTGCTGATCGCCATGAACAACTCCGTGACCAACACCGCCCGGTTGCTCGGGGCGGGCCTGCGCGCCCTCCTCGTGCTGACCCTGGTGACGGGCGTCATCTACCCGCTGGTCGTCACCGGCATCGCCCAGGCGCTGTTCAACAGCAAGGCGAACGGCTCCGAGATCAAGGCGGACGGCAAGGTCGTCGGCTCGTCCCTGATCGGGCAGTCGTACAACCTGCCGCTGAAGAAGGGCCAGCAGACCCCGGACCCCGATCTCAAGTGGTTCCAGGGCCGTCCGGCCAACGGCCTCGGCAGCAACAGCGTCAACACCCAGTACAAGCTGCTGCTGTCCGGCGCGACCAACCTGTCCGCCGACAACAAGGACCTGATCCGGCAGGTGACGGACGCCAAGGCGGCCGTCATCAAGGACAACTCGGTCCCCGGCTACACCGTCAGGCCTTCGCAGGTGCCCGCCGACGCTGTCACGTCCTCCGGCTCCGGCCTGGACCCGGACATCTCCCCGGCCTACGCCGAGCTCCAGGTTCACCGGGTCGCCGAGAAGAACCACCTCTCCGTCGCCCAGGTCGAGAAACTGGTCAAGGACCACACCGACGGCCGCACCTTCGGCTTCATCGGCGAATCCCGCGTGAACGTCCTCGAACTCAACATCGCGCTCAAGGACCTTGTGGCGAAGCGCTGATGGGATGACGCGAAAGGCGCGGGAGTTGGCGGCCGGGAGCCATCCGGCCCCCTCAACTCCCGCCGCCATGACGTCGATTGGCTCGTGCCCGGCGTCGCCCGGCCCGACGTACGACAGGAAGGGCACACATCCATGACCCGGGTGCTCGTGGTGGAGGACGACCCGCAGCTCGTACGGGCCCTCGTCATCAACCTGCAGGCACGCCAGTACGGCGTGGACGCTGCCCCCGACGGCGCCACGGCCCTGCGGCTCGCCGCCGCGCGGCAGCCCGACGTGGTGATGCTCGACCTCGGGCTGCCCGACATGGACGGAGTCGACGTCATCAAGGCGCTGCGCGGGTGGACCCGGGTGCCGATCCTGGTCCTGTCCGCCCGGCAGGCGTCCGAGGAGAAGGTCGCCGCGCTCGACGCCGGCGCGGACGACTACGTCACCAAGCCGTTCAGCATGGACGAACTGCTTGCCCGGCTGCGGGCCGCCGTCCGCCGCACCGAGGACACCCCGCTCGTCCCGGAGATGTCACTCGTCGAGACGGGGGACTTCAGCATCGACCTGCTCGCCAAGAAGGTCGTCCGGAGCGGACGGGACGTGCGGCTGACCCCGACCGAGTGGCACCTGCTGGAGATCCTGGTGACCAACCCGGGGCGGCTGATCACCCAGAGGCACCTCCTTCAGGAGGTCTGGGGCGTCTCGCAGAGCAACAAGACCAACTACCTGCGCGTCTACATGGCCCAGCTGCGCCGCAAACTGGAGACGGACCCGTCCCACCCCCGCTATCTGATCACCGAGCCCGGCATGGGCTACCGCTTCGAGGGATGACATGGCACGTGGAAAGCTCCGGATCTACCTCGGTGCGGCACCCGGCGTCGGCAAGACCTACGCCATGCTCTCCGAGGCGCACCGCAGGATCGAACGGGGTACCGACTGCGTGGTCGCCTTCGTCGAGCACCACCACCGGCCGCGCACCGAGGTGATGCTGCACGGCCTGGAACAGATCTCGCGCAAGGAGATCGAGTACCGGGGCAGCACTTTCACGGAGATGGACGTGGACGCCGTGCTGCGGCGCGCCCCCGCCGTCGCCCTGGTCGACGAACTCGCCCACACCAACATCCCCGGCTCCCGCAACACCAAGCGCTGGCCGGACGTGGAGGAGCTCCTCGCGGCCGGCATCGACGTGGTCTCCACCGTCAACATCCAGCACCTGGAGTCCCTCGGCGACGTCGTGGAGTCCATCACGGGGGTGCGGCAGCGCGAGACGGTGCCGGACGAGGTCGTACGCCGCGCCGACCAGATCGAGCTGGTCGACATGTCGCCTCAGGCTCTGCGCCGCCGTATGGCGCACGGCAACATCTACAAGCCGGACGAGGTCGACGCGGCCCTGTCCAACTACTTCCGGCCCGGGAACCTCACCGCCCTGCGGGAGCTGGCGCTGCTGTGGGTCGCCGACCGGGTCGACGCATACCTGACTGAGTACCGCAGCGAGCACCAGGTGCCGACGATCTGGGGTTCGCGCGAGCGGATCGTGGTCGGCCTCACCGGCGGCCCCGAAGGGAGCACCCTCAGGAGAAGGTCCTCGTGGCGGCGAGCGCCATCGCGGAACGGGTCGAGGTCCGGGTCGTGGACCGCGGGCCGGGCGTGCCCGACGAGGCCAAGGACCCCGCATCTTCGAGCCCTTCCAGCGCTACGGCGACTCCCCGCGGGGCGCCGGAGTGGGATTGGGCCTGGCGGTGGCCCGTGGCTTCGTCGAGGCCATGGGCGGCACCCTCAGCGCCGAGGACACGCCCGGCGGCGGCCTCACGATGGTGCTGAGCGTGCCGGCGGCAACGCAGCGTCAGCCGGAGCGGCCGGACTTGCCGGCCGCGGCCACCTCCTGAGGGGGGAGACGGACTCGGACATCACTTCACCGTTCTTCACACGCCGACGGACGGTGTTCCGCGTCGGCGAACCTCATCGAAACCACGTCCATCCCACCTCCGTCCCGAGGCTTTCGAACAGTCCGCCAGCCAGTTCTTGGCGTCATTCTGACGGCGTTGGAGGCAGCCGCCACTGCCGGTGTCAGCGCCACGTCAGCGTTTGCCCGATGCCCGTCAGCGTTGCGTCATGAGCCGACGGATCTCCGGGGCGGGCGGGCGTAGCGTCAGCGGCGAGCCCCGTTCCGCCTCCCCGCGTTCGGGGCCGTCAAGCCACTCGACCAGTCCGTACCCACTCGGGTCCCGGTCCCCGGAGGCATCCCATGGCAGACATCCTGTACGGCGAAGACCCGGAACCTTCTGATCGGTTCCCGGCCGGACCACTGTTCGTTCCCGTCCGGCCGGGGCCCTCGGGGTGTGTGACGCGTGTCTTCCGCACACCTCTCGGCGACCGTACGGCCGTCGGCTTCACCTCCGAGAACCGGCTCGTCGCGACGCTCGGCCCCGGGCAGGCGTGGATCAGGCTCGCCGAGCCGGCTCTGCGCGCGCTGACCGAACCGCTCGGCGTCACCACCGTCACCTTGGATCCCCAGTTCACGGCCCGGGCGGCCGGGCCGGTGAACCCCGTCGTTCCCGCGCTCGCTGTGCGCGTCGGCTGAAGAGAGGCCACGATGACCGCTCTTCACGACAGTTCCGTCACCACCATCGACGGCGAACTCTCGGTCTGGCCTGCGTCCACCGCCGAATGCCGGCGGGGCGAAGTGGCGGTCGGCGGTGTACCGCTCGCCGAGATCGCCGACCGCCTCGGCACACCCGTCTACGTCCTCGACGAGGCCGAGGTCCGCGACCGCTGCCGTACCTACCGGAACGCCTTCCCCGACACCGAGATCCTGTACGCGGCCAAGGCGTTCCTGTGCCGTGCAATGATCCACTGGATGGACGAGGAAGGGCTCGGGCTCGACGTCTGCTCGGCCCCCGGTGGCCCTGCGCAGAGTGGGGATGCGACGGAACAAGGTGCCGTAGACGACCTGGAGTTCGAGGCGGGCCGGCGGCTGGCCCAGGCACTGGTGGATGCCGAAGCCGAAGGCCATGTGGCGACGCGCGTCGCGGTGGACGTCGAGGCGTTCCGGGTCGGGAAAGACGCCGGGCTCCCAATTGCCGGTGGCGCCCGGGATGATGACGCCCTCGCCGGGGCGGATGAGCCGGTCGCCGACCTCGATGTCCCCCAGGGCGACGCGGCGCCGGCCGTTGTGGACGACGGTGAGGTAGCGCAGCATCTCCTCCACTGCGTTCGCGAGAACCTTCGGGTCGGCGGTGTCGCGGACGGCGGCGAGCTGCTCGGGGTGCTCCAGGAAGGCGAGAACGCCCAGGGCGATCATGTTGGCGGTCGTCTCGTGCTCGGCGCCGAGCAGCAGAAGGCCCAGCATGGCGGCCTCGTGGCGGGTGAGGTCGCCCGCCTGCATCCGGGCGGCCAGGTCGGAGAGCATGTCGTGGGCCGGGGCGGCGAGTTTGGCTTCGAGCTGTTCGTCCAGGTACTGCAGGAGTGCGCCGGTGGCGGCCCGGGATTCCTCGAGCGAGGCGTCGCGGCGGCGGACGCCCACCTTGCTCTTGCTCTGGAAGAACGCGTGGTCGTCGTAAGGGACTCCGAGGAGTTCGCAGATCACCAGCGACGGCAGCGGGAGTGCGAGGGCCTCCACCAGGTCGACCGGTTTCGGGCCGGCCAGCATGGTGTCGATGAAGTCGTCGGTCATCCGCTGGACCGACGGGCGCATGGCCTCGATGCGCTTGATGGTGAAAGAGGCCGTGACCATCCGGCGGATGCGGGCGTGTTCGGGGTCGTCCATGTTGAGGCAGGACGGCGGGTTCTGGGAGAAGGCCTGGCGGAAGGCTGGAGTGGGGGTAACCGGGCCGCCTGGGGGCGACGCTCAGACGCGCGTCGCCGTACAGGGCCCTCTGGTCGTCGTAGCGGGTGACCAGCCAGGGAGTGCTGCCGTCCCACAACCGGACCCGGGAGACCCGCCGTTCGGCGTGCAGTCGCATCATCTCCGGCGGCGGGGCGAACGGGCAGTCGGCTGCCCGCGGCATCGGGAAGCGGGGAATCGTCTCGTCGGCGGCGCCCGCAAGGACGTCGGTCATGGCAGGTCACTCCTGATGGTGGGGGAAGGGGAGCCGCCGCCATGCAAACCCACCGACCTGACAATTTCCCGTCGGCGGGCTGACAAGGGATTGATGGCCGGATCCCGGCGCACCCATTGATCTGCCCATGCCCATCACCGCCCTCAACCCCTGACTGACGGCCGGCCAGGCCTACTTCACGTCGTACGCCGCAGCGCGGGGCCGGGAGCGATCCCGGCCCCGCGCTGCGGCGGTCCGTCTTCAGTCGACAGGCGTCAGCCGAGCAGCTTGCTCGCCAGGGTCGCGGCGTTGTACGAGCCCCATCCGGTGGTGAAGTCCCAGCCGGTGGCTGCGGAGTAGGCGCCGTTGCTGCCGCTGGTGATGTCGTGGAAGCCGGTGCCGCTCGCCGAGTACAGGGCCGGGTTGGCGAAGCCGAGGTTGGCCTTGCCGGCCGCCGCGGCCTGCTGGTTGTACAGGGCCGCGAACGCCGCCCACTCGGGGGCCGCGGCGCTGGTGCCGCCGACCGAGGACCACGAGCCCTGCGAGTAGATCGAGACGCCGGGGCTGGGGTTGGCGTGGGCCGAGACGTCCGGCACCTGGCGGAAGCCGCCGCCGGCGCTCTTCTGCACCGCGGTCTGCCAGCTGGGGATCTTGAAGACGGAGGACTTGCCGCCACCGCCCCCGGACCACGCCACCTCCTTGCTCCAGGCGTTGGACGAGGTGACGGTCAGCTTGGTGCCGCCGACGCCGGTGACGTAGGGGTCGCTGGCCGGGTAGTCGACGGAGGTGCCGCCGTTGCCCGCGTCGTCGGAGCCGTCGTCGCCGGAGGCTGCGTAGAAGCCGAGGCCCTGGGCGGCGCCCGCCTTGAAGACGGCGTCCACCGCGTTGATGTTGGAGGTGGTGCGGGCGCTCTCGGCGGCTCCCCAGCTGATCGAGGTGGTGGGGATTCCGCTGTCGACGATGGCCTGGTACGTGTCGACCTCGCCGGCGTCGGAGTTGGGGCCCTCGAAGACCGTGACGTCGGCCTTGGGGGCGATCGCGTGCAGGACCTCGATGTCCAGCTCGACCTCGACCTGTCCGTCGCCGAGCGCGCCGGAACCGCCGCTCACCTTCTGCACGGTCGGAGCGGGCGAACCCAGGCTGTAGTTGTTGTCGTAGGCGGTGATGTTGGACTGCTGGAAGCCGTCGAACTCCAGCAGTGCGATCTTCTGGCCGCTGCCGGTGTACGTGCCGGAGACGTTGTAGCCGCCCTTGAGCTGGGCCGGGGTGTAGCCGCCGCCCGGGCCGTTGTGCGGGGTGACGGTGGAGGGCGCCTGGTGGTGCAGGGTGAGGCGGTCGTTGAGGCCGGCCACGTCACTGACGAGGGAGGCGACGGACGTCGGCAGGGTCGGCGCGGTGTCGTTGGCGTAGAACGAGCGCCCCGACGCCGAGTCCTTCCACGTCGACAGCTTGGTGCCGAAGGCCTTCTCCAGCTGGGCGGCCGTGCCGCTGGCGTCGACCAGCAGATTGCCCGAGTGGATCTTGCCGACGGTGAGGCCCTGCGCGCGCAGGTAGTCCTTGAGCTGGGCGACCTCGGCGTCCGTCCGGCCGAAGTGAGCGGCGAACTGGCGCTTCGTCAGGTAGTGGCCGTAGGAACTCGACCGCGGATCGCTGACCTTGGCGACGAAGGTGTCGAGCGCCTTGTTGTTTCTGGGGGTCAGGCTGATGGCGACCGATATGCGCTTTCCGGCGGCGACGTGGCCGGTGCGGATCGCGTTCTTGTTCAGTCCCTTGAGGACATCTCCGGTGACGGCCGCGCGCGTTGCGTGCGGCTGGGCGGTGCCGGCGGCGTAGGCGGCGGGTACGGCGGCGGCGAGCAGGGCGGGCACGGTGACCAGGCCGAGCAGTTTCAGACGTGACTTCACTGAGGTCCTCCGGAGGTGGGGGGTGGTGTCCCGGAAGCGGAACGGCTTCAACGTAGGAACATCCGCCCCACCCGCATAAGCGGGGGAACCCTTGCTTCACGTGTTAACAACTGATGTCACGTGAACGCCGGATGTCACGTCAGCGGCGGCGGTCGAGCGCCCGGGCCGTCCGGACCCGAACGGACTGGCTCGCCGTCACCGCCTGTGTACCGACCCTGACTTGGTCGTCGTCGCCGGAGTTCACGGCCGCCGTACCGGACGCGATGACGGCGACGGCCATCGCATGGGCGAGCGCGGTGCGCGAGCGGACACCGACCTTGCGGTAGACCCGCGACAGGGCGCCTTCCACCGTCTTGACGCTGATGAACAGCTCCGCGGCGACTTCGCGGTTGGTGGCTCCGCCGCGGACCAGTTCGGCGATCCTGGCTTCCGTGGGGGTGAGTTCGGGGCCGCCCGTGCCCGCCTCGCCGCTGCGGTCCCCGGCATCCAGCCGCGCCAGCTCGTCCCCGGCCCGGGCCGCCAGCGGTGCGGCGCCGATCAGTGTCGCGGTCTCCAGTGCCTCGCCGAGGGCCGCCCGTGCCGCGGTCCTGCGGCGGGCGCGGCGCTCGACCGCGCCGAGCGCGATCAGGGTGCGCACCAGCTCCACGGGCAGCGGGAGTTGACGCAGGCGGTCCACCGCGGCACGCAGCCGTACCGCCCCCTCCTTCGCGCGGCCGAGCCCCGCCTCCCGCAGCCCCTCCGCCCGTTCCAGAGCCGCCAGTACGCTGCCGGGCGTATCGCCGGACACCCGTGTGCGGGCCTCACGGAGCACAGCCCCGGCGGTGTCCGTCTCGCCCAGGATCACCAGAGCCTCGGCCAGGTCGCCGTACCAGTGCAGCAACGGCGGATCGGCGGCGCCCATCGCCTCGCCCAGTTCTCTGACGCGGTGCAGCGACTCGGCCGCGGCCGCCGCGCCCCGCGGGTCGCCGGTGAGCAGCTCGGCCTGTCCGAGCACCGCCAGTGCGCGCAGCAGGAACAGCCGGTCGCCGTCCGCCTCCGAGGCCCTGACCGCCTGCTCGGCCAGTCGCCGGGCCTCGTCGGCGGTGCCGCCCGCGGTCGCCGCGAGCGCCGCCGCATACAGCGCGGGAGCCGCCTGGACGCCCGTCTCGGCCAGGGCGCGCGAGCAGCGGGCGGCGGTGCGCAGTGCCTCCCGGCAGTGCCCGGCGCGCACCTGGATACGGGTCAGCGCCACCAAGGTCGCCATGACCTCCTCGACCCCGGCGAACTCGCCGATGTCCGCGTGGAGTTCGGCGACCTGCTGCCCGGCCTCGGTGACCTGGTCGGAGTCCAGGGCGAGAATCGCCCGCATCCGGATCAGTCCCCAGCTCTCCGGGCCGGCGTCGGCGCCCCCGACCAGGCTGAGGGCCTCCTCGAGTGCGGCGCCGGCGGCGGCCGGCTCCCCGGCCAGGGACTGCACTCGCGCGAGGGTGGCGAGGGCGCCGATCCGGGTGTCGGTGTCGCCTGCCCAACCCGCCTGCCGGGCAGCGCGCAGGGCATGCCGGGCCGCCTCCGCCAACTCCCCGCACAGCAGACCGCGTACGGCCGCCCAGTGGTGCAGCCAGCCCTCGGCCTCCGGGTCGCCGGCGGCGTCCCGCAGGCCTTCCTCGATCAGGTCACGGGCACCGCCGAGCGCCTGCCCGGCGTTGCGCAGCAGGATCAGCCGGGCCCGCACCCGCTGCCGTGCGGATCCCGACCCGGCGAGCACGGTCTCGGCCGCCTGTCCCGCCTCCTCCGACTGCCCGGCGTCACATGCGTAGTCGGCCGCGGCCAGCAGCCGGTCGGCACGGTCCGCGGGGCGGTCGCCGGGAGTGCGCAGGGCGGCGAGCCCGGCCAGTTCGAAGGCGGCATCGGGTGCGCCGTCGCGCCGCGCCAGCTCGGCCGCGGACATCAGCATGCGCGCGGTGGCCTCGTCCTCGTACGGGTGCGCGAGGGCGAGGTGGCGGGCCTGCTCCACGGGCTCGGTGACCGCGCGGGCCAGCAGGGCGTGCGCCTGCCGGTGGCTGTACTCCGGGGCGTCGGCACAGACGGCGGCCCGGAGCAGTGGATGGCTGAAACGTACGGTTCCGTCGGCGTCGACCGCCGCGACACCGAGCCGTTCGGCCTCCGCGAGGTCCGCGGCGGGGTCGGGAAGCCCGGCGGCACGCAGCACGGTGAGGCTGGGGCGGGCCGCGGCGCACGCGACGAGGAGAGTGTGCCGCACGGTCTCCGGCAGCGTACGCACCTGGTGCAGCAGCAGGGCGCGCAGCCTTGGGGGCACGGGCAGCGGCCGCCCGAAGCCGACGGACGCCGCATCGCGCGGGGCCGCCCGCCCCAACTCCAGTGCGTACGACGGGTTTCCGGCAGCCGTGTCCTGGACCGCGCGCAGCACCGCCGGCGGCAGATCGGCACCGATCGCCGTGCGCACGAGATGGGCCACCTCGCCGTCCGCCATGGGCGGCACCGGCAGCTCGACGGTGCCCGGCGGGCAGCAGCGCAGCCGTTCGGGCTGATCGCCGTCGGGCACCCGCTCGGCGGCCACCACCCGGACGGCGAGACCTTCGAGACGGCGTACGGCGAAGGCGAGCACCTCGGCGCTCGGCGCGTCGAGCCAGTGGAGGTCGTCGACGACCAGCAGCACGGGACCGGTGGCGGCAAGGGCGCGCAGTACGTCGACCACGGCGACGCGCACCGCGAGACGGCCCTGGTCGTCGGCCGGCTCCGGACCGCGCAGCAGAACCGCCCGCAGGGCCGCCCGGGGCTGGGGTGCCAGGGCCTCCAGGCAGCTCTCCGGCACCCGCGTGAACAGGTCGATCAGGCCGACGTACGGAAGCCGGGCGTCCTCCTGGGCGGGCGAGCAGTGCAACACCGTGCATGACGCGTCCTGCGCGGCCAGTGACGCCGAGAGGGCAGTCAGGAGCGTGGACCTGCCGATGCCCGCGGGACCGTGGAGGAGCACTCCGGGACGGGCCGTCAATTCGGCCAGGGCGGCGTCGAGCAGCGCGCGGCGCCCGCTCAATGACGGTACCCGCGGTGAGTGCAGCAGGTCCCAGGGCATCGCAGCATGTGCACATGACAACCTTGGCGGATCCGGCTTGTCAATGACGTCCGGCGCCTGCCGATCACGAGCTGCGTTTGAGGACGAAGTAACCGTAGGCGGCGTCGTCGATCACGTAACGGGCATCGGGGTGCAGCTGACGGGCGTAGGCCCGGACGTCGCCGACCCACTTGCTGGTGTTGTTGAAGGCGATGTAGTCGGGAGCGATGCCCCGCGTGTCGCCGATCCAGAAGACACGGCAGCGGGAGGTGAGACGGCTGCTCGGGCCGATGTCGGCCTCGACCGTCGCGCCGTTTGGGATGCGGGCCAGGGCGCGTTCGATGCGGGGGACGCCTTCGGGGGTGTCGTAGGTGGCGGAGTCCGTGAGCGTGGACAGCGGGAGGGTGGTCGTGAGGGCCAGTGCGGCTCCGGCGACCGCCGCGGGCGCGTGCTGGGCGTACGAACGCAGCCAGGGCCGGGAGCTCATACGCGCCCGGGCGAGCGCGTCGACGAGGGCCAGCGCGACGACCGGCATCAGGACCGCGCTGTAGTGCCAGTCGGTGCCCCAGTAGTGGTCGTCGGCGGAGTAGAAGCGCCAGCCCAGGGTGGGCAGGGCCACGGCGAACAGGGGTGAGCGCAGGGCGAGCAGACCGCTGGTGGGGATCAACAGCCAGGCCAGGGTGCGGAGTTTGGTGCCTGTGCCGTCGAAGAGGGTGAAGCCGCTGTCGACCTTGGTCCAGTAGCCGTAGCCGCCGGTGGTGTTGAAGGAGGGGATGACGACGGTGAGGGTGACGAGGGTGGCGGCGATGGCCAGGACCGCCACCGCGAGGGCGTACACGAGCGGGCGCGGAGAGCGGCGGCAGCGCAGGGCGACGACCAGAGCGATCGCCGCCACTGTCAGGCCCAGGTCCTCCTTGACCAGCACCAGCGGCAGCGCCCACCACAGCGCGGGCCGCCACCTGCGGGCCAGCAGCGCCTCCAGGCTGAAGGCGATCAGTGGTACGGCGAAGCAGATCTCGTGGAAGTCGAAGTCGACGGCCCGCTGCAGACCCCAGGACAGGCCGTACGCGATGCCGAGGGCGAGCCCGCGCGGCCGCCCCAGCAGCCCGGCTGCCGCACGGGTCACCGGCACGGCCGACAGCGCGAAGAGGGCGGCCTGGGCGACCAGCAGTGTGACAGGGGAGGGGAAGAGCCGGTGGACGGGGGCGAGCAGAGCGAGCACCGGGCTGAAGTGATCGCCCAGGATGTTGAACCCGGGCCCCTTCAGATCGACGACCGGCGCCTGCAGATGGGCGTACGCGCGGACCGCCTGCTCGAAGATGCCGAGGTCCCAGGACCGGGTCGCCAGATGCTCGTACCGGATGACGGACAAGGCCGCATACGCGGCGAACAGGGCGGTCGCCAGGAGGTGGGGATCACGGCGGCCGGGCGGACGGGGGCGCCGGTCACGCGGGGGAGGCGCGACCGGCGCCGGTATGGAAGGGTCGGGGAGGAGCGAAGTGGGGGTGTCCTGCTGCGTGTTGGGCACGGTGGGGGGCGTCCTTATGCGCCGGCACGGATCATCCGCCTCGGGCACTCGATGACTACGTCATCTGCTGTGACCGCGTTTGCCGCCCGCCGGTTCACCCGCTGAGACGTAGATCACTTGCATCGCTGGGCCGATGAAGCGGGGAGCGCCGGCGCTGTGCCTGCGTCAACGGGGCTCGTACGGCTTGGGCAGGCGCATGCCCCGGTCGGCCATGATCTGTCGTACGTGGTTGGGGTAGTTGGTGATGATGCCGTCGACGCCCATGTCCATCAGCGCTTCCACGGTGGCCGGATCGTCGCAGGTCCACGGGATGACCTTCAGGCCCCGTGCGTGGGCCTCCTCGACCATGGTCCGGTCGGAGTAGAAGCGGAAGTCCGGGTCGCCGACCTTGCCGTTCTGCGGGAAGCCGTAGTTCGGGGAGAGGGCTTTGACGCCGGGGACGGTGGCGGCCGCCTTCACGAAGTCGCCGCCGTAGTCGTCGGCGTCGATCCCGCCGAGCCACGGGGAGGCGCCGGGCTGTCCGACCTGGAGGAAGTCGTAGTTCGTGAGCGCGACGAGGGGCCACTTCGGCGCCAGTTCGTGCATCGCCTTCAGCGCGCCCCAGTCGAAGGACTCGATGGTGACCTGGCGCTCGATGCCGGAGCGGTGGATCTCCTCGTAGACCCGGCGCGCGAACAGCGCGCGCGGCGCGGTCTGTTCGGGGGCGCCCGCCTCGACCTTGGTCTCGATGTTCAGCTTGAGCTGCTTGGCGTGATAGCTCCTGACCAGGTTCAGGACGTCCTTCAGCTCGACCATCCGGAACCCCTTGACCACCTCCTGCTCGGGGAAACCGGGCAGCTGCTGGTAACCGCAGTCCATGGTCTTGATCTGGGCCAGCGTGAGGTCCTTGACGTACTTCCCGACGTACGGATACATCGGGTCGCCCGGTGTGACGGGCGCGGTGTCACGGCACTTCTGGGCGCTGATCTGCCGGTCGTGGTTGACGACGACCTTCTCGTCCTTGGTGATCTGGGTGTCCAGTTCCAGGGTGGACACGCCGAGGCGCATCGCCTTGCCGAATCCCTCCAGGGACTCCTCCGTCGTCATGCCGATGCCGCCGCGGTGGGCCTGCAGGTCGAAGTGCGTCTTGCGGGGCGGCACGAGGGAACCGTCGTACGTCGTCGCCTGAGCCGCCGCCGGGAAGGCGAGCACCGGAGCCAGCGCCAGGGCGGCGAGGGTGTGTCTTGCGGACATCGAAACCTCACTCGGGTCGGTTCGGGCCACTGCACGACGCTAGTTGGACCCCGGCCCGGCGAAACGGCCCGCACATGAGGACGGCGTGAAATGTACGTGCGGCGGCAAGGACCACTTCTTCTGCTGCCGTTTTGTAGCGGCAGGCACTCTTGACAACATGCGTACTGTTTCGCGACGTTTGATCCTCGGCGGACAGTTCGGAACCTGAGGATCAACCGCGGAACGACCGTGTACACGGCCGGGAACCGGCTGATACTCAAAGAACGTGGTAGGACGCGGACAGCGCGCCGCGGGGGGACGTCACGGGGGGAGCGGTCGCGGATGCGATCAATGAACAGGGGTCCACACGCTCTACCGGCCTGCGCTGCGGCCGGGTCGTCCCTCGCGGAGCCTGTGGAAGGGCGGATGATCTGACGTGGACGTCACGATCCACAGAGTCGACGAACTGAGCACCTCGCTGCGTACGGCGTGGCATGCGGCGATGGACGAATCCCCCGAGTACGCCAATCCTTTCCTGGCTCCGGAGTTCGCGCTCGGGATCGGCAGGTACCGCGCCGGCACACGGATCGCCGTCCTGCGTGAGGCCGGGGCGCCGGTCGGCTTCCTCCCGTACGAGCGCAACGCCTTCGGCGTCGGCCGGGCCATCGGGCTCGGCCTGTCCGACTGCCAGGCGCTGGTGCACCGCCCCGGAGTCACCTGGGACGCCCAGGACCTGCTGAAGGCCTGCGGGCTGTCCATCTTCGAGTTCGACCATCTCGTCGAGGAACAGAAGCCGTTCGGCCGGCATGTCACGGGGATGTTCGCTTCCCCGGTCGTCGATCTGAAGCCCGACGAGAGCGGCTATGCGACGTGGCTGCGCGGTGCGTACCCGGGGCTGGCCAAGACGACGCTGAAGAAGGAACGCCGGCTCGGGCGCGACGTCGGTGAGGTGCGGTTCGAGTTCGACGAGCGCGATCCGCGGATGCTGCGCCGGCTCATGCAGTGGAAGTCCGCCCAGTACCGCAGGACGGGCCGGATGGACCGCTTCTCGCGGCCGTGGATCGTCGACCTGGTGGACCATCTCTTCCAGGTCCGCGAGGAGCACTTCACCGGTGTGCTGTCGGTGCTGTACGCGGGCGACCGGCCGGTGGCGGCACATTTCGGGCCCAGGTCGCGCACCGTGCTGGCCGCCTGGTTCACCGCGTACGACCCCGACCTGCACTACTACTCGCCCGGGCTGATGATGCACCTGCGCACCGCCGAGGCGGCGGCCCGGCACGGGGTGACGCTGATGGACCTGGGGCGCGGCGACAAGGAGTACAAGGACTGGCTCAAGACCCGCGAGCTGCGCGTGGCGGAAGGGTTCGCCGGCCGCCCCCACCCGGTCGCCGCGGCCCACCGGCTGTGGCGCAGACCCGTGCGCGGCCTGCGGAACACGGTCAATGCCCACCCCGAGCTGCGCGCACCCGCCGACCGGCTGCTGAGGACGGTCGGCACCCTGCGCACATCGAGTCGGACGAACTCCGGCACCGCGGGGCCCCGCACACGCTGAACAGACCCTGGCGTCAGCTCGCAGCGAAGTCCGGTCCGTCTGTCCGAGCGAGGGTGTAAGCATGTAATGCAAGCCTTGGGCCAGCGGAAAGGCCGACTCGTGGCCGAGACACTTTCCGAGCCCGACCGCTCCCGTCAGGAGCAGGCCGCGCTCGACTCCTACTCGCAGATCGTCGCTTCCGTCGCCGCCGAACTCACGCCGAAGGTGGCGGCTCTGAACGTCGCGCACCGCCGATCCAGAGGCCGATTCGTCATGGGGACCGGCTCCGCCGTGGTCTTCACCGACGACGGCTTCCTGCTCACCAACGCCCATGTCGTCGGGCACTCCGACGCCGGTACGGCGTCCTTCGCGGACGGCACGACCACCCCTTTCCACGTCATCGGCGCCGACCCGCTCTCCGACCTCGCGGTCGTCCGTGCCGACGGGCCGACCCCGCCCCCGGCCCGGCTCGGCGAGGCCGATGCACTACGGGTGGGACAGCTGGTCGTGGCGGTCGGCAACCCCCTCGGGCTGACCGGCAGCGTCACCGCCGGTGTGGTCAGCGCGCTGGGCCGGTCGCTGCCGGCGAGCGCGGGCCGGGCCACCCGCGTCATCGACGACGTCGTCCAGACCGACGCCACCCTCCACCCCGGCAGCTCCGGCGGGGCACTCGCCACGGCGGACGGCAGCGTCGTCGGCATCAACACCGCCATCGCCGACGTCGGCCTGGGCCTTGCCATCCCCGTGAACGGCACCAGCCGCCAGATCATCACGACCCTGCTCTCCGACGGCAGAGTCCGCCGCGCCTATCTCGGCCTCGCCGGTACCCCCGCGCCGCTGCCGCCACTGCTGCGGGCACGCACGGGCCGCCCCACGGGCCTGCGGATCGTCGAGGTCGTGCCCGCGTCCCCCGCCGCCCGGGCCGGGCTGCGGGACGGCGACCTGCTGATCACCGCCCACGGCGAACCGGTGACCAGCGCACAGGCCCTGCAGCGTCTGATGCTCGAGGACGCCATAGGACGCCCTCTCGCCCTCACCGCACTACGCGGCGACGCCCTCGTGGACGTGATCGCCACACCGGTGGAACTGCTCGCGGACGACTGAGCGGCCGAGAATCCCGGCGGGCCGCGGTGCACGGGCCTGCCGACGGATGCCCGCCCTCTCCACGCGCCTCGCGACCGACGTCCGCGCTGGTACGGGGGCTTGCGGCCCGGCGCCTGGTTCTGCGGCCCGGTATGGCATCCGCCGTTGGGGCCCGCGCTTCTCGCGGCTACGGCCGGCGCCCGGGCTTGCGGCCTGGCGAGGCGTTCGCTGCTGGCACGGCGTGGCGCGCGGGTTTGCGGCCTGGCGCCTGGGTTTGCGGCCTGGCGCAGGCATGCGGTGTCTGGCGCCTGGGCTGGTCGATGGGCAGGGGGCTTGTGCGCCTGGGCTTGCGATGTGGGGAGGCGTTCGCTGCGAGGCACGGCGTGGCGCCTGGGGTTGCGGCCTGGCGCAGGTATGCGGTGTTCGGCGCCTGCGCTGATTGACGGGCATGGGGGCTTGTGCGGCCGGGCGTGCGGTGCGGGGGAGGCGTCCGTTGGCTGGCACTGGCCCGCTGGTGGGTGCGTGGGTTTGCGGTCTGGCGCAGGCATGCGGTGTCTGGCGCCTGGGCTGGTCGATGGGCAGGGGGCTTGTGCGCCTGGGCTTGCGGCCTGGCGCAGGCGTCCGCCGTCCAGCGCCTGTGCTCGTCGTGGCATGGGCGTTTGCGGCCCGGCGCCCGGATGCAGGGCCCGTCAAGGTGCCTGTCGCCCGGCAATGGGCTCTGCCCGCCCGGCATGAGTCCGCCTCCCGGTACCGGCCAGGCGACCGGTGCACACGGGCTTGCGGCCCGAGGACGGGGCCTGCTGGCCGGCGCTCGCGCTCGCTGCGCAGAACTTGGCTTGCAGCCCGGCGCACGCCTTTCTCGCTTTGCCGAAACAGCAACAAACATCGACCGCATCGCCGCGCACCCGGCATGATCGTCGCCCGTGCCTTCGGTCACGCTCGCCTCGGGAGGGACCCATGCCGCAGACCCCCGCCGCCGACCGCCTGCACCACCGCCTTGTGCCCTCACCCGCCGGCCGTACCCACCTGGTGGAGCAGGGCAGCGGGCCCCTGGTGCTGCTCGTGCACGGCTTTCCGGAGTTCTGGTACTTCGTGGCGGCACCAGCTGCCGGCCCTGGCCGCCGCCGGCCACCGTGCCGTGGCCCTCGACGTCCGCGGCTACGGACGCTCCTCCAAACCCGGGGACGTGGCCGCGTACCGCATGCTCGACCTGGTCGCGGACAACGTCGCCGTGGTCGACGCCCTCGGCGAGCAGTCCGCGGTGATCGTCGGGCACGACTGGGGCGCCACCATTGCCGCCACCTCGGCTCTGCTGCGGCCCGACGTGTTCCGCGCGGTCGGGCTGCTGAGCGTGCCCTACACCCCGCCCGGCGGCCCCAGGCCCAGCGAGGCCTTCGCTGGGATGGGCGGCGAGGAGGAGTTCTACGTCTCCTACTTCCAGAGCCCCGGCAGGGCCGAGGCCGAGATCGAACCCGACGTGCGGGGCTGGCTGGCCGGCTTCTACGCGGCCCTGTCCGCCGACACCATGCCCGCGCCCGGCGCGCCCGACCCGCACTTCGTCGGCCGCGGCGGCACGCTGCGCGACAGGTTTCCGGCAGGCCGCCTGCCGCACTGGCTCGGCGAGGCCGAACTCGACGTCTTTGCCGGGGAGTTCGAGCGGACCGGCCTGACCGGCGCCCTGAACCGCTACCGGAACATGGACCGCGACTGGGAGGACCTGGCCGCCCACCACGGCGCCCCCGTCGCGCAGCCCTCGTTGTTCGTGGGCGGATCCCTCGACGCGTCCACCACCTGGCTGGCGGACGCGATCAAGGCGTACCCCACCACTCTTCCCGGTCTGACCTCCTCCCACGTCCTCGACGGCTGCGGCCACTGGATCCAGCAGGAACGCCCCGAGGAGGTCAGCCGGCTACTGATCGACTGGCTCGGCTCTCTCGATTCTCTTGGCGGATGATGCGCTTCAGGGCTTGCCGGTCCAGCTGTGGGCCACGTCCACGATCACGTGGCCGTCCAGCCGCAGCACGCGGAACGGCAGCCGGGCCCGGACGCCGAGTCCGAGCTGGGTGTCGCCCTCGAAGCTGCCGCCGAACCGGGTGTCCCTGAAGGCGCGGTACCCGGTGAGGTCGACGCCCGGCAGCGGACGGCCCGCCCGGGCGGGATAGGTGGGTGCCCCGGTGTCGGGGTCGTAGCTGGGTGCGTGCACCCGCACCTCGAGGACGGCGCCGCCGCCGACGGGTATCAGGCGCCCGGATCCGTCCTGGTAGAGGTGGCTGACGTACCTGACGGAGTAGCCGAGGCTGCTCCGGCCCGCGCCGGGGATGTCGATGACCATCCGGTCGTAGCAGGTGTGGCGGCCGGTCCTGACGTTCCTGACCGGCGTCGTCGTGGATGCTGCGCGTGTCTTGGCGAGGCTGCCCCAGCCGGTGGGGCAGATCACGGTCTGGGTGGTGGCGGCCGGTGCGGCGTCGGCCGGAACCGCGGTCGCTCCCATCGCGGTGCCCAGGAGCATGAGCGCTGCCCATGCGGTTCTGCTGTGTGTTGCTCTGCTTCGTCTCATCACGTCCCCCGAAGCATGGTTCGTATGGATATTTGATGAGACATACAGGGTGGCTGAAAGGTTGCGGTTTCTGGCCGGTTATCTGCAGTATCCGCTCACGCCGCATCCGTCGGCTACCACGTCGGCACGAATCCGCCGTCGACCCGCAGGTCGGCACCCACCGTGTTCGCGGCCGGGCACCGGCGAGGAACAGGACGGCGTCCGCGACCTCGGCGGGCTGCGGGAACCGGCCGGTGACCATCGCGTTCGCGGCGCCTGCCGCCACCGTCGACGGTTCGGCGCCGGGCGCCCGGCTCACCGTGGCCGCCACGCCGTCGTCGGCCGGCCACAGGTCGGTGGCGACCGAGCCGTGACTGACCGTGTTGATGCGGATCCCGCGGGCGCTCACCCACCGTCGGCAGGCCCTTGGAGATGGCAAGGAGCGCCGCCTTGGCCGCGCTGTGGTCGAGCACCGTGGGATCGGGCAGCCCGGCGTTCACCGAGGCGATGTTCACGGTGCTGCCGCGGCAGCCCTGCGCGAGCATGACGGGAAGCGCGGCGCGGGTCGTCCGGATCGCCGCCGGCAGGTCGAGGGTGAGCGAGGCCGGCCAGTCCTCGTCGGTGATGCTCAGAAACCCTCCGGGCGGCACGGGGGCGGCACCGACGTTGTCGGATGACTGAGCCAGTTGCCGAGCCTGCTGATGTCCTGGTCGTCGCCCAGGCCGGGGGACCACGAATGCAACAGGGCGGTCAGAGACACCCGCCCTGCGCTCGCGGCAAGGACACCGGCGAGCGCGGACCGGGCGTACCCGTCAGTGCGGCCCGTGCGTCCACCGCCCGGCCAGCATGGTGGCGTGCACCGGCATCTCCCGCAGCGTGCGTGCGTCCGCCTCCGACGGGTCCACGTCCACGACCACCAGGTCGGCCGCGTCGCCGACCCGGAGCTCTGAGCGTCCCTGTGCCGACGCGGCGAGGGCCGCCGCCACCGGGATCCGCTGCTCCGGATGCCAGGCGGGCCGCTCGTCGTCCGTCCGGTGCACGGCCGCCGCGATGCCCAGCCACGGGTCGAGCGGTGAGACGGGAGCGTCGGAGCCGAACTCCAGCCGGGCACCGGACGCCAGCAGGTCACCGTAGGCGAAGGCGCGCCCGGTGCGCCCGGCCCAGTGGCGGTCCGCCACAGCGCGGTCGTCGGCGGCATGCGCGGGCTGCACCCCGGCGGTGACGCCCAGTTCCGCGAACCGCGCCACATCGGCGGCCGACAGCAGCTGGGCGTGCTCGATGCGACCCCGGCAGCCGACGTCCGCGAACGCGTCGAGCGCGAGGGTGTTGGCCCGGTCGCCGATCGCGTGCACGGCCGGCTCGATGCCATGGGCGGCGGCACGCCGCATCAGACGGACCAGCTCGTCGTACGAGGTCTCCTGGACGCCGTATGCCTCCTTCGTGCCCTCCAGCCCCGGGTAGGGGTCGCAGCACAGCGCCGTCCGCGTGTTGAGGGAGCCGTCCGTGAACAGCTTGAGCGGGCCGACTCGGACCAGGCCTCCGGTGCCGGGCAGTACGTCACCCGTCCTCAACCCGCCCTCGACGGCCGAGTCCAGGTGCCGGGGATAGACGGCGGCCTGCACCCGCACAGCGAGCGCCGAACCCGCTGCCCGTCGACTCCAGTCGGCGAGGTTGTCGGAGAAGTGGAAGTCGATGATGCCCGTCACGCCCCGGCCGGCCGCATCCCGGCAGGCCTGCGCCACCCACTCGTCGAGGACCTCGTCGGGCACCTCGGGCAGCGCCTGCAGGGCCTCGAAGCACTCGTGCTCGCGCAGCAGTCCCGTCGCATGGTCGCCGCGGCCGACCAGCGCCAGGCACGCCGAGTTCAGCCAGACGGCATGCAGATCGGCGCTGATCAGCGCGACCGGCCGATCCGGGCACGCGGAGTCGAGCAACGCTTTGTGGGGCACGTCCGGCCACAGGCCGTCCCGGAAGCCCTGCCCCATGAGCAACTCGTCGGCGGGCAGACCGACGACGTGCAGTCGTACGGTTTCAGCGACCGCCCGCGCGGACTCCAGCCCGGCGAGATCGACCCGATGACGGTTGCCGGCCCACTGCGCCGCGTGCACATGGGCGTCCCACAGGCCCGGCAGTACGGTCCGCCCGTCCATGTCGAGCACCAGGCCGCCGAGCTCCCTGTCCACCTCGACGGCGACGACCCGGCCGTCCGCGATGCGCACACTGCCCAGCGGCCCACCGGCGCCCAACCGCACTCGGGAGAGCGTCAGCGCGGGCGGCGTCTCGAGTTCGTCCGCAGCGGGGCCGGGTATGCCGTCGAGGCTCGTCATCAAGGCTCCAGTGGTGAGGTCCCGGTGATCGGCTTCTGAGGCTACGCGGCGACGAAGCACTGTAGGCGCGTGGAGCTCCGGTAGGTGGAGATGCCCACGGCCAGCAGCCAGTAGCTGAGGATCGCTCCCATCAGAGCGGTCGTGCCCCAGCCGTTCGCCGCGTAGAAGTGCGCGGGTGTGTTGCCGAAGAACAGGGACGGTACGAAGGCCAGGTTGATCGCGGCGAGGACGTAGGCCGAGCGGCCGATCCAGCGGGGCAGCACGCCGGTGCGCGCGACGATGTAGCCGACCGCCGTCAGGAAGAGGCCCAGCATCAGCCGGGAGATCGACCCGTAGAGGATGTACGTGCCGCTGACCGTGATGGTCGGATCGATCGGGTGGTCGGTGGCGATGACCGCGCCGGCCTCCAGTCCCATGGAGACCAGGGTGATCGTCGCGTAGACCAGCCCCGTGGCGGAGGCGATCGAGCCGGCCCACTCGTGGGCGGGATGCGTGCGCTTGATCAGTTCACGGAAGGCCGTCACGAACACGACCAGGCAGGCGAGGGCGACGATTCCGAGCAGCAGCCGGGTGAGTACGTTCGCGTCCGGCGGCGGGCCCGAGTAGACGAAGTACAGGGGTACTTCGACGATGAGTGCGGCCGCGGCGGCGATGCCGGCGGCGCCGGTCAGGCGCCTGGCGAAGGTTTCGGTCATGGGTGTTCCCCCGAGTCCGTGAGGTGGATTCCGCGTCGGTCCGGTTGCCGACGTGATGAATCCTTCCGGCCGCGGGGCCCGCCGTCCCTGGGGTTGGGGACCGGATTCACGGTGTCCTCAGCAACACCTCAGCCCAGGGCCTTGTCCAGGTTGAAGGCGGCGCTGATGAGGGCGAGATGGGTGAATGCCTGGGGGAAGTTGCCCTGTTGCTCGCCGGTGTGGCTGATCTCCTCGGCGTACAGGCCCAGATGGTTGGCGTAGGTGAGCATCTTCTCGAAGGCGAGGCGTGCCTCGTCGATGCGGCCGGCGTGGACCATGGCCTCGACGTACCAGAACGAGCAGATGGAGAACGTGCCTTCGTCGCCGCGCAGCCCGTCGGGGCTGGCCATGGGGTCGTAGCGGTAGACGAGGGAGTCGGACACCAGGTCGTGGGTGAGCGCGTCGAGGGTGGACAGCCACTTGGGGTCGGTGGGGGCGATGAACTTCGTCAGCGGCATCATCAGGACGGCCGCGTCGAGTACGTCGTCGCCGTCCTCGTGCTGGACGAACGCCTGCCGGGTCTCGGACCAGCCGCGCTTCATGATCCGCCGGTAGATCGTGTCGCGGGACTCGCGCCAGCGGAGGAGGTCGGCGGGCAGGCCGCGGCGGTTGGCCATGCGGATGGCCCGTTCGATGGCCACCCAGCACATCAGGCGGGAGTACAGGAAGTTCTTGCGGCCGCCGCGGGTCTCCCAGATGCCCTCGTCGGGCTGGTCCCAGTGCTGGCACACCCATTCCACCAGCGTGCACACGTCGTCCCACTGGGCGCTGGAGATGGGCTTGGCCCATTTGTCGTAGAGGTAGATCGAGTCGATCAGGGCGCCGTAGATGTCGAGCTGGAGCTGGTCGGCGGCCGCGTTGCCGATCCGTACCGGCGCGGAGCCCTGATGCCCCTCCAGGTGGCCGAGTTCGAGTTCGGTGAGGTCGGTGCGGCCGTCGATGCCGTACATGATCTGCAGGGGTGCGGAGGTGCCGTCGGCGCTCGGACTGACGTGCCGGGTCAGGAACTTCATGAACGCCTCGGCCTCTTCGGTGAAGCCGAGCCGAAGCAGCGCGTACACGGCGAAGGCGGCGTCGCGCACCCATACGTACCGGTAGTCCCAGTTGCGTTCGCCGCCCAGCTGCTCGGGCAGGCTCGTGGTCGGCGCGGCCACGATCGCGCCGGTGGGCGCGTAGGTGAGCAGCTTCAGGGTGAGGGCGGAGCGGTGCACCATCTCCCGCCAGCGGCCACGGTACTTGGAGGCCGAGAGCCAGCGCCGCCAGTACGCCACCGTGGTGCCGAACTGCTCCTCCGCCTCCAGCTTCGCGCATCGGCGCGGCTCCACGTCGCCGCCGACCTGGTCCAGCGCGAACACCGCGGTCTCGCCCTCGGAGAGCTTGAAGTCGGCGTGCGCGTCCGGCCCGTCGGCCTCCAGGGGCACCGTCGCCGTCAGTGCGAGCGACAGTCCCTCGGATGCGAACACCGCGACCTCGCCGACCAGGCGCAGGGTGTGCGGGCGGGTGCCGTAGTCGAAGCGCGGGGCGACCCGCGTACGGAACGGGATGGAGCCGCGCACGCACACCACCCGCCGGATCAGCCGGTGGCGCTCGGTCTCGGCGTTTCCGCCGTTGAGCGGCATGAAGTCCTGCACCTCGCCGACGCCGTCCTCGGTGAAGAACCGGGTGATCAGGACGTTGGTGTCGGGGAAGTAGAACTGCTTCGTCTTCGCCGGTACGGACGCCGCGAGCTCGAAGGAGCCGCCGCGCTCCGCGTCCAGGATCGCCGCGAAGACGCTCGGTGCGTCGAAGGCCGGGCAGCAGTACCAGTCGATGGTGCCGTCGGTGCCCACGAGGGCCACGCTGCGCAGATCGCCGATCAGTCCGTGCTCGGCGATCGGCAGATACCGGGGAGAGGCCCCCGGGACGCCCTGGTCGATCGCTTCTGAGCCCATCGCAGCCTCCCTGCCCCGACACGCATCCCGCTCCCCAGCCTAGGCGGAATCAGCCGGCCGGGGTGAGGATCGCGTCGGCCGGGGCGCACTGTCGGGAGTCAGACCGTGACGACCGCGATCCCGGCCTCCTCGAAGCGGCGGATCGCGTCCGCGCTCGCCGCGGTGTCCGTGACCAGGGTGTCGACCGACTCGGCGGCGCAGATCCGGGCGAACGCCCGCCGGCCCAGCTTGCTGGAGTCGGCGGCGACGACCACCCGCTCGGCGCGCTCGCACAGCAGCCGGTTGATCGCGGCCTCCGCCTCGTCGTGCGCGGCGGCGCCGTGCGTGACGTCGAAGGCGACGACACCGAGCACGGCCACATCGAGGGTGATCTGGCCGAGCACGCCGTCCGCGAGCGGCCCGATGAGCTCGTACGACTGCGGGCGCGCCACCCCGCCGGTCACCACGATCTTGAACTGGGGGCGCACCGCAAGCTCGTTGGCGATGTTGAGCGCGTTCGTGACGACGGTGAGGGCCGGGGAACCGGAGGCGAGATCGCTGCGCACGGCCAGGGCACGCGCCACTTCGGTGGTGGTCGTGCCGCCGGTCAGCCCCACCGCCTCGCCCGGCTCGACGAGGCCGGCCACCGCCTTGGCGATCCGCTGCTTCTCGGAGGCGTGCCGGGCCGTCTTGTAGCGCAGCGGCAGCTCGTACGACACCCCGTGCACGACCGCGCCGCCCCGCGTGCGGACGAGCATCTGCTGCTCGGCGAGCTGGTCGAAGTCGCGCCGGATCGTCGCGGCCGAGACCTCCAGCTCGGCGGCCGCCTCCTCGACGTCCAGCCGGCCGCGCTCGACGAGCAGTTCCAGCAGCGCCTTCCAGCGGGCGTCCCGGGACATGCCCACCCTCCGTTCCTCGATCTTCCGGCGACCCTAGCGCACCCCGCATGCGATCGAATGCTTGATTCTGCTCGAAAGCTGGCTATATCTTGCAAGAACAATCACGCACCATCAGGTCAGGAATCGGAACAGGGGAGGGCCCGGCAATGACCCATGTCGAGGGCGAGCTGACCAGCCAGCCCGAGTGCTGGATACGCGCCGCTGCGGAAGCGGACAGGCACCGCGCGGCGCTCCCGGCGCCCGGGGAGCGGATCGCGATCGTCGGGTGCGGCACCTCGTACTTCATGGCGCAGGCGGCCGCCGCACTGCGCGAGGGTGCCGGACAGGGGGAGACGGACGCCTTCGCCGCCTCCGAGTTCCCCTACGGCCGCTCGTACGACCGTGTCGTGGCCCTCACCCGCTCCGGCACCACCACCGAAGTCCTCGACCTGATCGGCCGGTTGGGGGAGGGCACGCGAACCACGGCGATCACCGCCGACCCGCACACGCCGGTCATGGCGGCCGCCGACGACCTCGTCGTGCTCGACTACGCGGACGAACGGTCCGTCGTGCAGACACGGTTCGCGACGACCGCGCTGACCCTGCTCCGCGCCCATCTGGGCCTGCACACCGACGCCGCCGTCGCCGACGCCCGCACCGCCCTCGCGACCCCGCTGCCCGAAGGGCTCGTCGCCTGCACCCAGTTCACCTTCCTGGGCCGGGGCTGGACGGTGGGGCTGGCCAACGAGGCCGGGCTGAAGATGCGCGAGGCCTCACTCGCCTGGACCGAGGCCTACCCGGCGATGGAGTACCGGCACGGCCCCATCAGCATCACCACCCACGGCACGGCGACCTGGATGCTCGGGGAAGCCCCGGAGGGCCTGGCCGAGCAGGTGCGCGCCACCGGCGGACTGTGGATCGCGGGCACGCTCGACCCGCTCGCCGAACTGGTCCGCGCCCAGCGCCTCGCGGTCGCCGTCGCCGCGGCCCGCGGCCTCGACCCGGACCAGCCGCGCCACCTCACCCGCTCGGTGATCCTCGCGCCTTGACGCACCCCGAAAAGCCCGAAGGGAGAGGCTGTGCCTCTCGTCACGACCGGCGCGCTCGTCATGCGGGCCGTCGCCGAGCGCTCCGCCGTCGCGGCGGCGTGCGGTCTCGTCCTGGACCAGCGGCGCCGTCCGGCCCGCTCGGTGATCCTCGCGCCCTGACGCACCCCGAAAAGCCCGAAGGGAGAAGCCGTGCCCCTCGTCACCACCGGCGAACTCGTCACCCGGGCCGCCGCCGGCCACTCCGCCGTCGCCGCCTTCAACATCATCACCCTGGAACACGTCGAGGCCGTCATCGCCGGCGCCGAGGCCGCCGAGGCCCCCGTCGTCCTCCAGGTCAGCGAGAACGCCGTCAAGTTCCGCTACGGCCGACTGCTCCCGCTCGCCCGCGCGGCCGCCGTCGCCGCAGAGCGCGCCTCAGTGCCCGTCGCGCTGCACCTCGACCACGTCCAGAGCGACGACCTGCTGCGCCAGGCGGCGGACGCCGGATTCAGCTCCGTCATGTACGACGCGGCCCGCCTGCCCTACGAGCAGAACCTCGCCGCGACCAGAGCCGCTGTCGACTGGGCACACGCCCATGGACTGTGGATCGAGGCCGAGTTGGGGCAGGTCGGCGGCAAGACGGGCGAGCCCCCGCTGGACGCCCACGCGCCCGGCGCCCGCACCGACCCGGCCGAGGCACGCGCCTTCGTCGCCGACTCCGGCGTGAACGCCCTCGCCGTCGCCGTCGGCAGCACCCACGCCATGACCACCCGCACCGCCACCCTTGACCACGACCTGCTCAAACGCCTGTCGGCAGCCCTGGACGTGCCACTCGTCCTGCACGGCTCCTCGGGCGTGCCGGACCACGAACTCGCCGCCGCGGTCGCGGCCGGCATCGCCAAGGTGAACGTCGGCACCGCCCTCAACATCGCCATGACGGGCGCGATCCGCGACTTCCTCGCCGCCCATCCCGAGGCGGTCGACTCACGCAAGTACCTGAGCGTGGGGAGGGAGGCGATGGTGCGGGCGGTGACCGGCATCATCCGGACCGTCGGCCGGTTTGCCGCCTGATCACTTCCTGACGGCCTTCAGCACCACGAACTTCGGGTCGCTGGCGACCAGTTGACTGTTGCCGAACACCTGGCGCAACTTCACGTGGTACCCCAGGTGCCGGTTGCCGACCACCCACATCTCGCCGCCCGGACGCAGCACGCGCCGCGCCCCGGTGAACATCCGCCACGCCGTCTTGTCGGTCGTCGCCTGGTGCGAGTGGAACGGCGGATTGCTGAGCACGAGGTCGACACTCCCGTCCGGCACCCCCGTCAGCCCGTCCCCGACCCGGAACTCCGCGTGCCCGGGCACCCCGTTCGCCTTGTACGTCGCCTCCGCCGAGGCCACCGCCTGGAACGACTCGTCCACGAACAGCACCTCGGCCGAGGGATCGGCCAACGCCACCGCCGTACCGACCACGCCGTTGCCGCAGCCCAGGTCCACCACCCGCCGTCCGCCGGCCGCGGCGGGCAGGTGCTGCAGGAAGAAGCGGGTGCCGATGTCGAGGCGGTCGGCGCAGAACACACCCGCGTGGTTGACCACGGTGCGCCCCGAGACCGGGCCGATGCCGTCGGGCAGTGCATAGCTGAACGGCCACGGGTTCGCGGGCCGCTCCGGCGCGGCATCGGGCGTGCAGAAGACCAGCCGGGCCTTCCGCTCGGCCAGCGAGGTGCGGGTCGGCCCCAGGATCCGCTCGAACAGCTGCAGCGTCGAGGTGTGGATCTCCTTCACCATCCCGGTGCCGACGACGACCGTCCCCTCGTGCACCGCGGGCGCCAGCCGCAGCAACTGGTCCTCCAGCAGCGCGAGACTCTTGGGGACCCTCACCAGGAGGACGTCGATACGGTCGGGCGGCGGATCCTGGGTGGTCAGCAGTCGTACGGCACCGGCCTCGACGCCGGCCCGGGCCAGGTTCGCGCGGGTCGCCTCCTGCGCCAGGAACGAGTCGGTGATCTGCACGGGCCGGTGCGCCGCGAGCGCGGTGACAAGGGCGCCCCAGCGGTCGCCGAGGACCACGACCGTGCCGGACAGCGGAACCTTCTCGGCCGCCAGGTGCCTGAGCAGGTACTCGTCGGAGGCGTCCCAGGCACGCAGCCTCTCGCGCGGGTCCTCGGGGAAACGGGCCAGCGCGAGCTCGCCCCACGGCGTCGTCATACGGTCGTTCATCGTGCGTCAAGGCTAGCCGAGCCCCAGCTCACGGCCGGTGGGGGAGGATGGGCGACATGGATGCCGAGCTGTTCCCACGGGGGCGGACGGAAGTTGCGCCCGGCGCGGTGCATGTGCCCGGCTGGCTGGCCGCGGATGCCCAGCGCGAGCTGCTGGACGCCTGTCGCGAGTGGGCGCGCCCACCGGCCGGCCTGCGCACGGTGCGCACGCCCGGCGGCGGCACGATGACCGCCCGGCAGGTCTGCCTGGGCCGGCACTGGTACCCGTACGGCTATGCCCGCACGGTGGTCGACGGTGACGGTGCTCCGGTGAAGCCGTTTCCGGGGTGGCTCGGCGAACTGGGCCGTCGGGGGGTCGCCGATGCACTGAGCACGGTGGCGGCAGAGGCGGCAGAGGCGGCAGTTGCATGTGACATTGCACAGGCGGCAGTGTCATATGACATAGCACTGATCAATTTCTACGACGGCAACGCCCGCATGGGCATGCACCGCGACAGCGACGAGAACTCGGACGCGCCCGTGGTGTCCCTCAGCCTCGGCGACACCTGCCTCTTCCGTTTCGGCAACACCGAGACCCGCACCAAGCCCTACGCGGACGTAGAGCTGCGCAGCGGCGATCTGTTCGTGTTCGGCGGACCGTCCCGGCTCGCCTACCACGGGGTGCCGCGGGTGTACGCGGGCACCGCGCCCCCGGAGTTGGGGCTGACGGGACGGCTGAACATCACGCTTCGGGTCAGCGGCCTGTAGCCCGGCGTAACTGCGGATCATGGGAGACTCGCCCTCATGAGCGGCAAGGCGGACCCCCGGCCGACGGGGGAAGGGACCACCTCGAGGACGCGGTTGGACCGGGGGCGCGGGGCGCTCGGACCCGCGTTGGAGCTCGTGCACACCGGACGCGCGCCCACGAGGGCGGTGCTCACCGCCGAGCTCGGCGTCACCCGGGCCACGGCCGGTGCGGTCGCCGCCGAACTGGAGGCCCTCGGACTGATCCGGGTCGACGCCCGGCCCGGCGCGGCGGCCGGCTCGCAGGGCCGGCCCTCGCACCGGCTGGCAGTCGCCGAGGACGGGCCGGTCGTCCTGGCCGCGCAGGTGCACGCCGACGGGTTCCGGGCGGCGCTGGTCGGCCTGGGCGGCCGCATCGTCGCCACCGCGCCGGGCTGCGAGACCGTCGACGCCGACCCGGCGAAGGTCCTCGGCTCGGTCGTGGAGGCGGGCGCCGAGCTGCTGCGCTCGACGGGACGGCGCTGCGTCGGCGCCGGACTCGCCGTACCGTCCGCGGTCGCCGAGCCGGACGGGCTCGCCCTCAACCCCTTGCACCTGGCGTGGCCCGTGGGCGCGCCGGTCCGGCGGATCTTCTCGGAGTGCGTGCGCACGGCCGGCATCACCGGGCCCGCCTTCGCGGGCAACGACGTGAACCTCGCCGCCCTCGCCGAGCACCGGCACGGCGCGGGCCGCGGCGCCCGGGACCTGCTGTGCGTGGCCACCGGCCACCGGGGCGTGGGCGGCGCGCTGGTCCTCGACGGCCGTCTGCACACCGGCAGTTCGGGTCTGGCCCTGGAGGTCGGCCACCTCACCGTCAACCCCGAGGGCCGCCCCTGCCACTGCGGCAGCCGCGGCTGCCTCGACGTCGAGGCCGACCCGCTGGCCCTGCTCACGGCCGCGGGCCGTGACCCCGGCCCCGAGATCTCCCTCCTCCAGCAGGCCATCGACCTGATCCGCCACCACTACGACGACCCGACGGTCCGCACCGCCACCGAGGCCCTCATCGACCGTCTCGGCCTCGGCCTCGCGGGTCTGGTCAACATCCTCAACCCCGACCGCATCATCCTCGGCGGCCTCCACCGCACCCTCCTCGACGCCGACCCCGGGCGCCTGCGCGCCGTCGTCGCCGATCGCAGCCTGTGGGGCCAGAGCGGCGGCGTCCCCATCCTCGCCTGCACCCTCGACCACAACAGCCTGGTCGGAGCGGCCGAGTTGGCGTGGCAGCCGGTACTGGACGACCCGCTGGGCGCGCTCAGCCGGTAGAGGTGCACGGCTGGAACGCCTTGGCCAACTCGTCCGCCGGCGGCCCAAGCGCGGATGCGGGGTGCACGGCAACGTCGGGTGGGCTGTGGGCACCGGCCGCCGGTCGGTCGCGAGGCGTTCCTTCAGGCGACGGCGAACGTCGTCCGCCAGCCGAATGCCCGAGTGCCATCAGTCCGCTGGTTCGGCGCCGAGCCGCTGGCCAACAGCATACGTTCGGGTCACACGCGGCACCGGACGGCGTGGGCGAATCGGTTCGACGCAAGCGCTTCGACGGGACCCCATGACTGGCTGTCTGCGGAGTCAATGGCGTGTCGAGAGGCGAATGCGTCACCGACTCGCGGGTCGAGGCTCGGCAGCTTCGGCCAGTGCCCTCCAACCGGCTCTCCGTGGCCCGGCCTACCGACTGAATCCCTGCTCACCGGCGTGATCGTAGGACCTGCGGAGGACCCTGGGCCCACACCCTCTTCCCCTCGGCGTCCGCGCGGCAGGCGATCGCGCCGTCGTCTGCCTGCCGCCACACCGCAACTTTTCGACGGCGCCGATGGCTTGCGCACCACAGGAATCAGCAGTCGAATCGATTCCGCAAACAACACTCGCAGCAGGAGGCTCCGTGCCCTTGACCGCCCCGTGACACCGGGAGCACCGCCTCCCCGCCGAAACCTCTCTGCAATCCCACTGCAAATACGGCACGTTCCAGCGCTTCCGCATCCGTCAGAGCCACCGCCACAACCCGACCGGGTTGCGCCGGCACGGTAGGGAGATCAGATGGGAACCACGCGTACAAGACGCCGCATGCTGTTCGGACGCGGTGGCATCCAGGGCTTATTGGCAGCGGTACGGCACCGTGGCAGGCAGGCCGACATGGCGCTTCAGGCAGACGTGCCTTCGCCGGCCCGCTCGGCACGCACCCGTTGGAAGACGGTCGCCCGGGCAGGGGCCGCGACTGCGCTCGTCGCCGGAGCTCTGGCCGGCGCCACGTCCGGCACGGCCCGGGCCGCCACGTCCGGCCCGTGCGACATCTACGCGGCGGGCGGTACATCCTGCGTGGCCGCGCACAGCACGACGCGAGCGCTGTACGCCTCGTACAACGGGCCGCTCTACCAGGTCCGGCGTGCCTCGGACAACACCACCCGGAACATCGGCGTCCTGAGCGCGGGCGGGTACGCCGACGCCGCCGCCCAGGACTCGTTCTGCTCGGGGACGACCTGCCTGATCACGATCATCTATGACCAGTCCGGCCGTGGCAACAACCTCACCCAGGCGCCCGGCGGCGGTGCCGCGGGCGGCCCCGACAACCTCGCGAACGCGACCGCCGCCCCCACCACAGTGGCCGGTCACAAGGCCTACGGCGTCTTCGTGGCACCCGGCACGGGCTACCGCAACAACCACACCAACGGCATCGCGACCGGGGACAACCCCGAGGGCATGTACGCGATCTTCGACGGCACGCACTACAACGGCGGCTGCTGCTTCGACTACGGCAACGCCGAGACGGACAGCAACGACGACGGCAACGGCACCATGGAGGCCATCTACTTCGGCAACATCAAGGTGTGGGGCTACGGTTCGGGCAACGGTCCGTGGATCATGGCCGACCTGGAGAACGGCCTGTTCTCCGGAGTCAACCAGCACTACAACGCGGGCGACCCGACCATCAACTACCGGTACACGACCGCCATCATCAAGGGCGGGGTCAACCACTGGGCGATCCGCGGCGGCAACGCGCAGTCCGGTGGCCTGTCGACCTTCTACGACGGTCCGCGTCCCAACGTCGCGGGCTACAACCCGATGCGCAAGCAGGGGGCCATCATCCTGGGCATCGGCGGCGACAACAGCAAGGGCGCCCAGGGCACCTTCTACGAAGGCGTGATGACCTCCGGCTACCCGTCGGACGCCACCGAGAACGCGGTCCAGGCCAACATCACCGCGGCCGGCTACAGCAACTCCCCCGGCGGGACGAGCACCGGTGCGCTGCACGCAGTGGGCGCGGGCAAGTGCCTCGATGTGCCCAACTCGTCCACCACGGCGGGCACACAGCTGCAGATCTGGGACTGCAGCGGCGCCGCCAACCAGACCTGGACCCGCACCTCCTCGGGCCAGCTGACCGTCTACAGCGGCAGCAGCCAGATGTGCCTGGACGCGTACAACAACCAGACGTCCGCCGGCACCAAGGTGGTGACCTGGCCGTGCAACGGCGGCGCCAACCAACAGTGGCAGATCAACTCCGACGGCACCGTCACGGGCGTCCAGTCCGGGCTCTGCCTCGACGTCACCGGGGCCTCCACGGCCAACGGTGCCCTGGCGGAACTCTGGCAGTGCAACGGCGGCTCCAACCAGCAGTGGAGCCTCAACTGACCTGAACGGCCTCCGGTCCGTGGCCGCCTCACCGCCGGTCACGGACCGCCACACGCGTCAGCACCGGAGGATGACCATGTCCAGAGCCAGAGCGCTCCGCGGCCTGTGGGCCGCCCCCGTAGCGCTGCTCGCTCTACTGGCCGGCAGCCCGGCCACCGCGGGGGCCGCGTACGCCGTACCGGTAGCACGCCAAGCGGCTGCCGCCGACCTGTATGTGGCGCCGGATGCGGCTCCCGGTGGGGACGGCACCGCCGGGCGGCCGTTCGCCACCATCGACCAGGCGCAGCAGCCCGCGCACCGGCTCTCCGCCGACTCGAACGTCGTCGTGCATCTGGCCGGTGGCACCTACCGGCTGTCCAAGCCGCTGACCTTCGGCTCCGGCGACGGCGGCCAGAACGGCCACACCATCACCTACCAGGCCGCTGCCGGTCAGCAGCCGGTCGTGACCGGTGCCCAGCACATAATGGGTTGGCAGGTGCATGATCAGGCGAAGAACATCTGGTCGGCCCACGTCGGCACCGGCGTGAACACACGCCAGTTGTACGTGAACGGCAAGGGCGCGCCGCGGGCGGCGATCCAGGTGCCCCGCTCCGGCTTCACCTTCACCCAGAGCGGCCTGACCATCACCGACTCCTCCCTCGACTACCTGGCCGGCCTCTCGGACCAGAACCACATGGAAGTCGAGAGCATCAACTCCTTCACCGACCGCTACGCGCCGGTCCAGTCGATCAGCGGCAGGACCGTCACCATGCAGCAGCCCGCCTGGAACAACAACTCCTGGGGCTACGACACCATCAACGCGCCGTTCGCCGGCGGGACGATGTACCTGGAGAACAACTACGCCTTCCTGCAGCAGGCCGGACAGTGGTATCTCGACTCGTCCACCGGCGACCTGTACTACCGGGCCCAGCCCGGGCAGAACCCGAACAGCCTCGACGTCGAACTGCCCCGACTGCAGAGCCTGCTCGGCATCAGCGGCAGCTACGGCTCACCCGCGACCGGACTGAGCTTCGCCGGCATCCGGTTCACGGGAACCTCCTGGCTCGGCCCGAGCGGACCCGACGGCTACGCGGACCAGCAGAGCGGCGCGCACATCACCGGTGCCTACGCGATGCCCGCCAACTGGCTGAGCACCTGCAAGTCGGGGTGCACGCAGTTCGAGGCCACCCGCAACCACTGGGCGCAGATGCCCGCGGCCGTCCAGGTCTCCGCCGCCACCGGCATCACGTTCTTGGGCGACACGTTCTCCGGACTCGGGCAGGCCGGACTGGGCGTGGGCAACGACGGCGTCGCCACGGCCTCCGGCACCGGACTCGGCGCGAGCGGCGTCACCGTCACCGGCAACACGTTCACCGACATCGCCGGCAGCGGCATCCAGGTCGGCGGGATCCAGCCGGACGCGCACCACCCCGGCAACCCGCAGATGACCAACCAGAACATCACCATCAGCAACAACACGGTCAGCGGGGTGGGCACCGACTACAAGGAGACCGCCGCCATCCTGTCCACCTACGTCACCAACGCGACGATCACCCACAACCAGTGCGACCACCTGCCCTACGACGGGATCGACATCGGTTGGGGCTGGGGCGTCAACGACCCGGGCGGCAGCCAGGACTACGTCAACCGGGGCACGTACACCTACCAGCCGGTCTACAGCACCCCCACCACGCTGAAGAACAACACCGTCTCGCACAACCTGATCTACGACACCAAGAACGCGATGTTCGACGGCGGCAGCATCTACAACCTGTCCGCGAGTCCCGGCTCGGTGATCTCCGACAACTACATGTACGACAACAACCACACCACCGCCCTCTACCTCGACGAGGGCTCCCGGTATCTGACGCTGTCGCACAACGTGGTGCAGGACGCCGGCAACTGGGCGCTCACCAACGCCAATGCGAACAACCACACCGACGACAGCTCGTTCTCCGGCAACTGGTACAACGGCGGCAACACCTACGTGGCCACCGGTCCTCCGCACAACAACGTCCTGACGGGCAACGTCCAGGTCAGCGGCACCAACTGGCCGCAGGGCGCGCGACAGGTCATCCAGCAGGCAGGCGTCCAGTCCTCGGGCGGCGGTGGCGGCGGCTTCCCCAGCGGCTACCACCAGCTGGTGATCGGCAGCGACAGCCTGTGCCTGGACGTGTACGGCAAATCCAGCAGCGCCGGTGCCGCGATCGACCAATGGACCTGCAACGGGCAGAGCAACCAGCAGTTCCAGTTCGTGCCGGTCTCGGGCGGCTACGGGCAGTTGCAGGCCCAGAACTCCGGGCTGGTCGTGGCCGTGTCCGGCGTCTCCACGGCCGCCGGTACGCCCGACATCGTGCAACAGGCCCCGAGCACAGCCGCCGGCGGTCTGTGGCTGCCGGTACAGCAGTCCGACGGCTCGTACTCCTTCCAGAACCAGAACAGCGGCCTGTGCCTGGACGTCTACGGCGGCGGCAGCAATACGGGCCAGCAGCTCGACCAGTGGCCGTGCAAGAACACGGCGGGCAGCAACCAGGACTTCACCCCCCGCTGACCGACTCACCCGCTCGTTCACCCCCCACCCACTGTCCCGCACCCAGTGAGGAACGCATATGAAGAAGTACTCGGCACTCCTGGCGGCCGCGCTGACGGCAGCGGTCGGCACCGGCACCGCGTTGCCCGCGGCGGCCGCCACCGGCACCGGGTCACCGGCCTCCGCCGCACGGGCCGCGGCCGCTCCCACCGCCCTGCGGCTGATGCCGTTGGGCGACTCGATCACCTGGGGCGTCGGCAGCCCGTCCGGGAACAGCTACCGCGACTTCCTGGGGAACCAACTGGCCGCCGATGGGCACGCTGTGGACTTCGTCGGTTCGGGCCGCAACGGCACCATGTCCGACCCGGACAACGAAGGCCACTCCGGCTGGCACATCAATGAGATAGCCGGCATTGCGGACTCCGTGCTGGCCCGGTACCGGCCCAACGTGATCACCCTGGAGATCGGCACCAATGATCTGAACGGCGGCTCTCAGGCTGATCCCGCCGCCGACCGGCTCCATGCGCTCATCGACCAGATCACGGCCGACGCCCCTGACGCGACCGTCCTCGTCGGCACCGTGATCGTCTCCACCAGCAGCACCGAGGAGGCCACCCGCCCCGCCTTCAACGCCAGGCTGCCCGGCATCGTCCAGGCCGAGCAGGCTGCCGGCAAGCATGTACGCCTGGTGGACATGAGCGCTGTGACCACCGCGGACCTCTCCGACGCCCTGCACCCCAACGACAACGGCTTCCGCAAGATGGCGGACGCCTTCCACGCGGGGGTGCAGGCCGCCGACGCGGCAGGCTGGATCAAGCCGCCGGTCTCCGTGGGCGGGCCGGTGCGCTCCGGGGTCGCGGGGAAGTGCCTGGACGTCAACGGCGGCAACAGCGCCAACGGGACCGCCGTGCAGATCTGGTCCTGCAACGGCGCCGATGCGCAGGCGTGGTCCGCGCGCTCGGACGGCACCTTGCGGGCGCTCGGGAAGTGCCTCGACGCCACGGGCGGTGGTACCGCCAACGGCACCAAGATCGAGATCTGGGACTGCAACGGCGGCAGCAACCAGCAATGGCAGGCGTACAACGGCGGTTACCGCAACCCGGTCTCCGGCCGCTGCCTCGACGACCCCGGTGCGTCTGCCACCGACGGTACGCAACTGATCCTGTGGGACTGCAACGGCGGAGCCAACCAGCAGTGGAGCGCACTGCCGGTCAGCTCGGCTTCGTGACCGGCCCGACTCGACCCCGGCACCGGCTTGAGGTCGGTGTCCCAACCCCCCAACACACACAAGGAGAACGATCCGTCATGTCCTGGCTCAACGAAGAGCCCCGTCCGCGCAAGGCCCTGGCCCTGGCCGCCGTACTCGCAGCCGGCACGGCACTGGTTGTGGCCGGCCCGGCGAACCCCGCCGCCCACGCGGCCTCCGGCACACTGGGCGCGGCAGCGGCCGACAGCGGCCGCTACTTCGGCACGGCCGTGGCCGCCGGGAAGCTCGGCGACTCGACCTACTCCACGATTCTCGACCGGGAATTCAACATGATCACCCCGGAGAACGAGATGAAGTGGGACACCACCGAACCCTCCCGCGGCAACTTCAACTTCGGGCCCGCCGACCAGATCGTCAACCACGCCACCGCCCACGGCCAGCGGATGCGCGGCCACACGCTGGTCTGGCACTCCCAACTGCCCGGCTGGGTCAGCTCCATCAATGACGCCAACACCCTGCGCAGCGTGATGAACAACCACATCACCACCGAGATGAACCACTTCAAGGGCAAGATCTACGCCTGGGACGTGGTCAACGAGGCGTTCGCCGACGGCGGCAGCGGCCAGCACCGCAGCTCGGTGTTCCAGAACGTGCTGGGCAACGGCTTCATCGAGGAGGCGTTCCGCACCGCCCGGAACGTCGACCCCTCGGCCAAGCTCTGCTACAACGACTACAACATCGAGAACTGGACCGACGCCAAGACCCAGGGCGTCTACAACATGGTGCGCGACTTCAAGTCCCGCGGCGTGCCCATCGACTGCGTCGGCTTCCAGTCCCACTTCGGCACCGGCGGACCGCCGTCGAGCTTCCAGACCACGCTGTCGAACTTCGCTGCCCTCGGTGTGGACGTACAGATCACCGAACTGGACATCGCGCAGGCACCGGCGACGGCGTACGCGAACACCGTGAAGGCGTGCATGAACGTCGCCCGCTGCACCGGTATCACGGTGTGGGGGATCAGGGACAGCGACTCGTGGCGCACGGGGGAGAACCCACTGCTGTTCGACAACGGCGGGAACAAGAAACCGGCCTACGACGCGGTCCTGTCCGCGCTGGGCGGCGGTACGGGGAACTCGGGCGGCATCGTCTCCGGAACGGTGTACTCGCTGACCGACGTCGCCGCGGGCCGGGTGCTGGACGTGCCGGGCGGGCAGACCGCGAACGGCACGCCCCTGCAGGTCTGGGATGCCAACGGCGGCGCCAACCAGCAGTGGCGGGCGAGCCAGAACAGCGATGGCTCCTACACCCTGACCAACGTAGGCAGCGGACGGGTCCTGGACGAGCCGGGCGGCCAGACGGGCAACGGCACGCGGATGGAGATCTGGGACGCCAACGGCGGTGCGAACCAGCACTGGCGGGCGAGCCGGAACGGCGACGGTTCGTACACCCTGACCAACGCGGCCTCCGGCCGGGCGCTGGAAGTCCCGGCCGGGCAGAGTGCCAACGGGAGCCCCGTCCAGATCTGGGACTCCAACGGCGGCGCCAACCAGCACTGGAGCTTCAGGTGAGGTGATCGGCGCCCCCGCGCTCCTGCTCCCCTGACGAACACCCGCGCCCGGCACGACGGCCGTCGCCGGACGCGGGTCTCGGCATGCCCTCAGATCGTCCTGACCAGGAAAAAAACATGGGATGGATCGGATCGGAATCACCAAGTCAGGTCTATTGACAGTGTGTTGGGCCTGTGGGATCACTATGCGACATGGGATGTCTGAGTGTTCCCTGTGAGTGCTCACGGGCACGCTGACGGGAGCGGTCGACCCCCTTCCGAACTCTTCGGACAGGCACGGCACTCTCCGTCCGCACCCCCCGGCATATCCGAGGACACAGAATGCAGCCTTCATCCACACCGCCCTGCGGTCCCACGGCTCGTGCACCACGCTTACCGGCGGCGGCCGCCGTATGCGTGATGGCTCTGCTGGCCATGCTGCTGGCGTCCGCGCCGACCTGGTCGGCGCCGACGGCCGCGGCGGCCTTGGTGAGCTCGGCGTCGGGACGGTGCCTCGACGTCAAGGGCAACGTCGACACGTCGGGCACGGTGCTGGAGATCTGGGACTGCAACGACCAGGTCAACCAGGCGTTCGAGCTGACGTCGGCGGGTGAGCTGAGGACCATGAACGGCACCCGGTGCGTGGACGCCTACGACAACCGCACAGCACCCGGAGCCCCGGTGGTCATCCGGCCGTGCGACGGGCGGCAGACCCAGGTGTGGCGGCAGAACTCCGACGGATCGGTCACCGGTGCCGCCTCCGGATTCTGCCTGGACGTGAGCGGGGCGGGCACGGCCAACGGCACCGCGGTCATCCTGTGGACCTGCAACGGCCAGAGCAACCAGAAGTGGACGACGTCGACACCACCGCCTCCGCCCCCGCCCGGCGGGTCGGGCCCGTGCGACCTGTACGCCGCGGGCGGTACGCCGTGTGTGGCCGCGCACAGCACGGTGCGGGCGCTCTACGGCTCGTACAACGGCCCCCTGTACCAGGTCAGGCGCGCCTCGGACAACGCCACCAAGGACGTCGGCGTGCTGGCGCCGGGCGGTTTCGCCGACGCCGCGGCGCAGGACTCGTTCTGTGCGGGCACCAGCTGCGTGATCACCGTCGTCCGCGACCAGTCAGGACACGGCAACGACCTGTGGTACCAGGGCTCGGCCCAGGTCCCGGGGTCGAGTCAGAGCAGCCCCGCGAAGGCGACCTCCGAGTCGCTGACCGCCGGGGGGACCAAGGCGTACTCGCTGTACATCAACCCCGGCAACAGCTACTGGCGGGACGGCCACCTGACGGGCGTGCCGACCGGTGCCGCACCCGAAGGGGCGTACATGGTGACGAGTGGCACCCACGTCAACAGTGGCTGCTGCTTCGACTACGGCAACAGCGAGACGACCAGGAAGGCCGACGCCGCCGGGGCGATGGACGCGATCAACTTCGGCACCCAGTGCTGGTTCGGAGGCTGCTCGGGAAGCGGTCCCTGGGTGCAGGCCGATCTCGAATGGGGCCTGTACTCCGGCGGCAGCCAGTCCTGGAACCCCAACCAGCGGGCGTTTCCGGGCAAGTTCGTCACCGCCATGCTGAAGAACAACGGCACGTCGAGGTTCGCCCTCAAGGGCGGCAACGCCCAGTCAGGCGGTCTGACCACCCTGTGGGACGGCGGACTTCCCGGCGGATACAGCCCCATGAAGAAGCAAGGGGCCATCGTCCTGGGCAGCGGCGGCGACTGCTGCAAGCCCGGCGGCGGCGCCAACCTGAGCGCCGGCACCTTCTACGAGGGAGCCATGGTCGTCGGCTACCCCTCCGACGCGACCGACAACGCGGTCCAGGCCAACATCACCGCCGCCGGCTACCGCTGAACGCCTTTCAGCCTTCCCAACTCGCCCCAGGAGCCGATGACTTATGCCCACGACCACTTCGAGAGCCAGGCGCCTTCGGCTGCTGCCCCCACTGCTGTCCCTGCGCAGAACCCTGGCGCTCACCCTCTCGGCCCTGCTGCTCACCGCGGCCCTCCCTGTCCTCTCGCTCGGCACGGCGCAGCCCGCCGCGGCGCTCGGCAACGGGCTCGCGCCGACCCCGCAGATGGGCTTCAACGACTGGAACGCGTACGGCTGCAACGTCTCCGAGTCGCTGATCAAGTCCACCGCCCAGGCGATGCACACCAACGGCATGCAGGCGGCGGGTTATTCGTACGTCAACATCGACGACTGCTGGATGACCCACAACCGCGACTCCGGCGGCCACCTGGTGCCGGACCCGGCCAAGTTCCCCGACGGCATCAAGGGCACCGCCGACTACGTGCACTCGCTCGGGCTGAAGCTCGGGATCTACGAGGACGCCGGCACCGCGACCTGCGCGGGATACCCGGGCAGCCTCGGGCACGAGACCACGGACGCGCAGTCGTTCGCGTCGTGGGGCGTGGACTACCTGAAGTACGACAACTGCAACAACAACGGAGTGCCGGCGCGGACCCGGTACACCGCGATGCGGGACGCGCTGGCGGCCACCGGCCGGCCGATCCTGTACAGCCTGTGCAACTGGGGCCAGGAGAACGTGTGGACCTGGGGCGCGGACGTGGGCAACAGCTGGCGCACCACCGGGGACATCACCCCGACCTTCTCCAGCATGCTGTCGATCTTCCACAGCAACGTCGGACTGGCCTCCTACGCCGGACCCGGCCACTGGAACGACCCGGACATGCTGGAGGTCGGCAACGGCTCGATGACGGCCACCGAGAGCCGCAGCGAGTTCAGTCTGTGGGCGGAGATGGCCGCGCCGCTGATCGCGGGCACCAACATCCCCTCGGCCAGTGCCGACACCCTGTCCGTCCTGACCAACTCCCGAGTGATCGCGGTCGACCAGGACCCGCTCGGCAAACAGGGGACGATGGTGTCCTCCTCGGGCGGGCTGGACGTGCTGGCCAAGCCGCTGGCCAATGGGGACGTGTCGGTGGCGCTGTTCAACGAGACGGGTTCGACGGCGACCATCACCACCACCGCGGCCGCGATCGGCAAGACCGGGGCATCCGCCTACACCCTGACCGACCTGTGGTCGGGCGCGTCCTCGACCACCTCCGGCACGATCAGCGCCTCGGTGCCTGCGCACGGCACGGTGATGTACCGGGTCGCGGGCGGCACCAGCGGCGGCGGAGGCACCGGCGTGACCGGTGAGCTGCACGCGGTCGGCGCGGGCAAGTGCCTGGACGTACCGAACTCCAGCACAACCGCCGGTACTCAGGTGCAGATCTGGAGTTGCCACGGCGGTGCCAACCAGACCTGGACGCACACCACCTCCAACCAGCTCACCGTCTACTCCGGCAGCGGTCAGATGTGCCTGGACGCCTACAACAACCAGACCACACCGGGGACGAAGGTGGAGATCTGGCAGTGCAACGGCCAGAGCAACCAGCAGTGGTCGCTGAACTCCAACGGCACGATCACCGGCGTCCAGTCGGGCCTGTGCCTGGACGTCACGGGCGAAGCCACGGCTGACGGAACCCTCGCCGAGCTGTGGACCTGCAACGGCGGCAGCGGTCAGCGCTGGACGCTGGGCTGACCGGCCCCTGCCTCGGCCACGGCAGCTTCGGTGCCGCCAGTGCGGCGGCACCGCCACAGAGGAGGTCACCTTGCCCGGATCAGCAACAGATCGCCGACGAAGGCGATTCCCGGCCGTGCTCCTGATCGCCCTGGCGATGGCCCTGGCCGCGTTGGGCACACCGGCGTTCGCCACATCCCCGCGGACCGGCACGCCCCCCGGGGTCCGTCCAACGGCGGTGAACACCTCCGCGGCCGACGCGTCGCTTCCCTGCGACATCTATGCCGCGGGCGGAACGCCGTGTGTGACCGCGCACGCCACGACCAGGGCGCTCTTCGCGGCGTACAACGGGCCGCTGTACCAGATCCAGCGGTCCTCCGACCACGGCTACCGGGACATCGGGGTGCTCGCCGCGGGCGGGTACGCCGACGCCGCGTCCCAGGTGTCGTTCTGCGCGGGCACGTCGTGCACGATCACGAAGATCTACGACCAGACCGCCAGACACAACGACCTGCCGATCTCCTGGGGCGGCTACTGGAAGGGTCCAGGTCCCAACGGGGCCGATGTCGGAGCGGACGCCATGGCCCTGCCGGTGACCGCGGCCGGCCACCAGGTCTTCGGCGTCAAGGTCACCCCCGGTGTCGGTTACCGGATCGACCACGCGAGCGGCGTGGCCACCGGCTCCCAGCCCGAAGGCATCTACATGGTGACCTCGTCGAACTACACGAACCAGTGGTGCTGCTTCGACTACGGAAGCGGTGAGAACTCCCACACCGACACCGGCAACGCCACCATGAACGCCATCTACTGGGGCAACGCCTGCTGGTTCGGCGGCTGCACCGGCAGCGGTCCGTGGGTCGAGGCCGACCTCGAGAACGGCATGTTCCACACCAACACCGGCTCCAACAAGGACCCCAACAACCAGGGCGTGCACTACCCGTTCGTCAGCGCGTGGCTGAAGAACAACGGCACCAGCAACTTCACTCTCAAGTACGGCAACGGTGCCGCCGGCGGGCTGACCACCACCTTCTCCGGCCCCCTGCCTAACGGCTACTCGCCGATGAAGGTCGACAGTTCCGTTCTGCTCGGCACCGGCGGCGACAACAGCCCCAACGGGGTCGGCGAGTTCTTCGAGGGCGCGATGACCTCGGGCTACCCCTCCGACGCCACGGAGAACGCCGTCCAGGCCGGCATCATCGCCGCCGGCTACGGGACGGGAAGCGGCGGGGGCGGCACGACGGGCGCGCTGCACGCGGTGGGCGCGGGCAGGTGCCTGGAGGTGCCGGGCGGATCCACGACGCCGGGCACACAGACTCAGATCCGGGACTGCACCGGAGCGGCGAACCAGTCCTGGTCCCAGAGCGCTTCCCACGAGCTGACCGTCTCCGTCGGCGGCAGCCGTCTGTGCCTGGACGCCTCAGGTCAGGGCACCAGCCCCGGTACCAAGGTCATCACCTGGACCTGCAACGGCCAGAGCAACCAGCAGTGGACGCTCAACGCCAACGGCACCATCACCAGCGCTCCTTCCGGGCTGTGCCTGGACGTGACGGGCGCCGCCACCGCCAACGGCACCCCCGTGGAGCTGTGGACCTGCAACGGCCAAACCAACCAGCAATGGTCGCTGAGCTGACCGGTGAGGCACCCGTGCTCGACTCGGGGCGGCATCCCAACGCCGCCCCGACTCAGGAGGATCGGATGAGGACGAGAGCGAGACCCGGCCGTCCGGCACTGCTGGCGGGCATCGTCCTGGCACTCGTGCTGCCGCTGCTGTCGACGGCCCCGAGCCAGGCTGCCTCGGGCACGTCGCTGAGTGTCAACCTGACGTCGCCCAGGGGAGCGTCGACGGGTGTGGGGGAGGGGTTCCTCTACGGCATCAGCGAAGACGGCAGCCGGCCCGTGGACCAGTTCCTGCAGCCGCTGGGGATCAACGCGTTCCGCGGCGGCGGATGGTTCTCCGGCGGCTGGATCAAGGACGGCTACCAGTACGGCTCGGCCACCCGGGCCGACCTCGACTCGATCATCGCGCAGGCGAAACGGCTCACCCGGCCGCCGTACCACGCGCAGTACCAGGTGCTGGTCAGCGACATCTACGGCGCGAACGGCGGCCAGCCGTCGAACACGACGTACCCCTGCGACAACGGCAACTGCTCGAACTGGATCAGCTTCATCGACTCCACGGTGGGAGCGCTCCAGACCTCGGGCCTGACGTTCTCCTATGACATCTGGAACGAGCCGGACATCTCCGTCTTCTGGACCCGGGGTGTCAACAGCGCCCAGTACTTCCAGATGTGGGACACCGCCTACCGGGAGATCCGGCGCATCGCGCCCGGGGCGCAGATCGTGGGGCCGTCCCTCGCGTTCACCCCGCAGCGCAACCCGGGTGAATGGCGGACCTGGCTCGCGCACGTGAAGGCGGCCGGGACGGTGCCGGACATGATCACCAACCACGACGAGGGTGATGTCGACGATCCGGTCACCGTCTCCCAGTCCCTCAACAGTGCCCTGACCGCGGCGGGCATCGGCCCGCTGCCGCTGTCCGCGAACGAGTACCAGCCCGCCGACCGGCAGACCGCCGGGGTGACGGCCTGGTACCTGGCGCGGTTTGCGCAGTCCGGATACACCAACGCGATGCGCGGCAACTGGGTGTGCTGCGTCACCCCCAACCTGACGGGAGTCCTCACCCAGAGCGGAGGCACCTGGCAGCCGACGGGCAACTGGTGGGCGCTTCGCGACTACGCCGACATGACCGGCACCCTCGTCGACACCTCCGGCCAGGTCGGCTCTACGGCGATCGCGGCCTCCGAGGACTCCGCCAACAATCGCGCGGTGGCCGTCATCGGCGACTCCAATGGCTACACCGGTGCCGCGTCCGTGACCTTCAACGGGCTGTCGTCCCTGCCCTGGCTGACGAACGCCGGAAGCGTGCACGTCACCGTCCACCGCATCCCGGACCAGGCACCGCTCAGTGCGCCACAGACCGTGTACGACCAGAACGTGAGCGCCGCCGGCGGCTCGATCACCGTGCCGTTGACGTTCCAGAGCGCGCACGACGCGTTCTCCGTCCACCTCACCCCGGCCTCGTCCGGCGGCGGGACCTTCCCGGACGGTTACCACCAACTCGTCGTCGCCAGCGACAACCTGTGCCTGGACGTGTACGGCAACTCCACCAGCGCGGGCGCCGCGATCGACCAGTGGACGTGCAACGGTCAGGGCAACCAGCAGTTCCAGTTCGTGCCGGCCTCGGGCGGCTACGGCGAACTGCGGGCCCAGAGCTCCGGCCAGGATGTGGCGGTCGCCGGCAGCTCCACGGCGGCAGGCACCCCGGACATGGTCCAACAGACCCCCGGCACGGCGGCCAACGGCCTGTGGCTGCCGGTGCGTCAGTCCGACGGCTCCTACGCGTTCCAGAACCGCAACAGCGGCCTGTGCCTGGACGTCTACGGCGCAGGCAGCAACGCGGGACAGCAACTGGACCAGTGGCAGTGCAAGAACGCGCCGGGCACCAACCAGGACTTCGTCGTCCGCTGACCCGCCGGCCGTGGACACCCCCACCTGCGAAAGGAACCCACCGTGTCAGCATTCGGACGCCTGTTACAGCGCCTGCGCGTCCCGACGGCCGTGGTCGCGGGCCTCGTCCTGGCCGCCGGCGGCGTCGTGGGCACAGCCGCCGCTCCGGCCCGGGCCGCCACCTCCATCACCCTCAACGGCGCGTCCGGCGGACGGACCTTCGACGGCGTCGGCGCGATCAGCGGCGGAGGCGGCAACAGCAGACTCCTGATCGACTATCCCGAGCCCCAGCGCGGCCAGATCCTCGACTACCTCTTCCGGCCCGGCTACGGCGCCTCCCTGCAGATGCTCAAGGCCGAGATCGGCGGGGACACCAACTCCACCTCCGGTGCCGAACCCAGTCACCAGCACACCCGCTCCGACCTGAACTGCGACCGGGGCTACGAATGGTGGCTGATGGAGCAGGCCAAGGCCCGCAACCCGGACATCAAGCTGTACGGGCTCGCCTGGGGTGCGCCCGGCTGGATCGGCGGCGGGAACTTCTGGTCCACCGACATGATCAACTATCTGGTCTCGTGGCTGGGCTGCGCCAAACAGCACGGACTCGGCGTCGACTACCTCGGTGGCTGGAACGAGCGAGGCTACAACGTCTCCTGGTACGAGCAGCTGCGCAGCGCGCTCAACAGCAACGGCTACGGCAGCGTCAAGATCGTCGCGGCCGACTCGGACTGGGCCGTGGCGAACGACGTCAACTCCAACCCGGCGTTCGCCTCCGCGGTGAGCGCCATCGGCACGCACTATCCCTGCGGGTACCGGTCCTCCCAGTCCACCTGCTCGGTGCCGTCGGCCGCCATGTCGTCCGGCAAGCCGTTGTGGGCGAGCGAGAACGGCTCGGACGACTACAACGGCGGAGCGCAGGCCATGGCCCGCGGCATCAACCGCGGGTACATCGACGGACGGATGACCGCGTACCTCAACTGGCCGGTGGTCGCCGCGCTCACCCCCAACCTGCCGTACCCCACCATGGGTCTCGCCCTTGCCGCGCAGCCGTGGTCCGGCTCCTACTCGATCGGCAAGAACACCTGGGTGATGGCGCACACCAGCCAGTTCACCGAGCCGGGGTGGCGGTACCTCGACGCCTCCAGCGGCTACATCGGCGGCAACCGCAACAACGGGAGCTACGTCTCGCTCAAGTCCCCGAACAACTCCGACTACTCCACGGTCATCGAGACGATGGACGCCGGCAGCGCGCAGACGCTGAACTTCAACGTCACCGGGGGGCTTTCCGCCGGAACCGTCCACGTCTGGTCCACCGACGTCAGGTCCGCCAACCCGGCCGACCACTTCGTGCACGCCGCGGACATCACCCCGTCCGGCGGCGGTTTCAGCCTGACCGTACAGTCCGGCCACCTGTACACCCTGACCACCACGACCGGACAGGGCAAGGGCACCGCCACCGGTCCTGCCAAGGGCGCGCTGAAGCTGCCGTACAGCGACTCCTTCGACGGCTACGCCAACGGCACCGAGGCGAAATACCTCATGGACTGGCAGGGCGCGTTCGAAGCGGTGGCCTGCGGCGGCGGCCGCAGCGGCAGGTGCGTGCGCCAGATGAGCCCGCAGAAGCCGATCACCTGGGACTCACTGACCGATCCGCACGCCCTGCTCGGTGACGTGAGCTGGGGCAACTACACCGTCTCGTCCGAGGTGTTGCTCGAGCAGCCGGGGTACGCCGAGTTGATCGGCCGTGCGGGCGGGCACGACTACGACCGCACCGGAGGGCTGAACGCCTACCACCTGCGGGTGAGCGACACCGGGGCCTGGTCGATCCTGAGCACGAACACAGGCGGCAACGTCTCCACCCTGGCCCGCGGCACGGTCGCGGCGCTGGGCACCAACCGGTGGCACACCCTGGCCCTCACCTTCTCCGGCACCACGATCACCGCCGTCATCGACGGTGCCACGGTCGGTTCCGTGAGCGACCGCACCTGGGCCGCCGGACAGGTCGGCTACGCGACCAGCCAGGGCGAGACGGCACAGTTCGACAACCTGTCCATCACGCCCGGCAGCGGCGGAAACGACGGCGGCACGACCGGCACGATCGTCGGGGTCGCCTCCGGCCGGTGCGTCGACGTGCCGAACCAGTCGCAGACGTCCGGCACCCAGGTGGAGCTGTGGGACTGCAACGGCGGCAGCAACCAGCAGTGGACGAGCACCGCGGCCGGTGAGCTCAGGGTCTACGGCAGCGCCTGCCTGGACGCCTCGGGGGGCGGCACCAGCCCCGGTACCAAGGTCGACATCTGGACCTGCGACGGCGGTGGCAACCAGAAGTGGACGCTCAACGCCGACGGCACGATCACCGGTGGCCAGTCCGGTCTGTGCCTGGACGCCACCGGCGCGGGAACGGCCAACGGCACCCTGCTGGAGCTGTGGACCTGCACCGGCGCAGGCAACCAGAAGTGGACGCGCAACTGATCCGGTGACGCCCGAGATCACCCACCCCGTCAATGACGCAGAGAGGCTCCGCATGACCTCCTCCCCCCTCCCGATCAGCCGGCGCCGGCTGCTGGCGGCGACCGGCGCGGCCACGGCCTTCGGGCTGCTGCGGTTCGCCCCCGAGGCCGCCGCCACCGACGGCCCCGCGAGCTACACCGCGAGCTGGTCCTCCGTGGACCAGCATCCCCCGGCCGCGGCCTGGTTCAAGGACGCCAAGTTCGGCATCTATTACCACTGGGGCGTCTTCAGCGTCCCCGCGTTCGGGAACGAGTGGTATCCGCGCAACATGTACATCGGCGGCTCGGCCGAGAACAACCACCACAAGGCCACCTACGGCGACCCCTCGGCATGGCCGTACAACAACTTCATCGACGGAGCCCGCGACAAGGCAGGCAACTTCGTGCAGTTCGCCCCCAGACTGGCCTCCCAGGGGGGCAACTGGGACCCGGACGCGTGGGCCCGGCTGTTCAAGGCCGCGGGGGCCAGGTTCGCGGGCCCGGTCGCCGAGCACCACGACGGCTTCTCCATGTGGAACAGCCGCGCCAACCCGTGGAACTCGGTCCGGCACGGTCCCAGGCTCGACCTCGTCGGGCTGCACGCGCAGGCCATCCGCGGGCAGGGCCTGAAGTTCATGGCCTCCCTCCACCACGCCTACCACTTCAACGGCTTCTACGACCACGTGCCGAACCAGTCGGACCCGAACCTGCGCATCCTCTTCGGCCAGCAGGGGTCGGCCGCCGAGAACCAGCTCTGGTACGACAAGCTGGTCGAGGTCGTCGACGGCTACCAACCGGACCTGATCTGGCAGGACTTCGACCTCAACCTGGTGCAGGAATCGGACCGGCTCCAGTTCCTGGCGTACTACTACAACCGGGCCGTCGCCTGGAACAAAGACGTCGTCGCGACCTACAAGGACGGCCTCAACAACAAGGGTGAGGTCTTCGACTTCGAGCGCGGCGGCCCGGCCGGACTGCTCACTCCGTACTGGCTGACCGACGACAGCATCTCCTCCTCCAGCTGGTGCTACACGGTCGGCATCGGCTACTACTCGACGCAGGCACTGCTGCACTCGCTGATCGACCGGGTCAGCAAGAACGGCACCATGCTGCTGAACATCGCCCCGATGGCCGACGGCACCATCCCCTCCGGGCAGCAGTCGATCCTGCTCGCCATGGGGGACTGGCTCGGCCGCTTCGGAGAGGCGGTCTACGGCACCCGCTCCTGGACCAGTTACGGCGAGGGCCCCACCAAGATGGGCGGAGGCTCGTTCAGCGGACCCGTGGCAGGCAAACCGCAGGACATCCGGTTCACCCGCAGCCAGGACAACAAGGTCCTCTACGTCACCGCGCTGGGCTGGCAGGGCGGCACGATGACCGTCAACACGCTGAACTCGAACCAGATCAACCTCAGCAGCCTGACCGGCGCCCAACTGCTCAACAACGCCGCCGGCACCTACGTCAACCTGCCCGCGCCGACCCAGGACGCCTCCGGCCTGCACCTGGCCATGCCCTCGTCGAACCCGCCGTTCAGCGCCCTGGCGTACACGGTCAAGCTGACCTTCTCCGGCGAGATCCCCGTCCTCGGCGCACCGGGCGGCTCCACGACCTGGGTGAAGATCGCCAACGCGACCAGCGGACTCGTGCTCGACAGCGGAGGCAACGTCGCCTCCGGATCCAACCTCAAGCAGTGGAACTACGACGGCAGCACCAACCTGCAGTGGCAGCTGATCGACCTCGGCAACGGCTACCACCGCATCATGAACCGCACCAACGGCATGGCCGCCGACAGCTGGGGCAACTCCGCCAACGGCGCTCCCGCCCGGCAGGAGACCTGGAACGGCGGCAACAACCAGCAGTGGTCGCTCAACAGCCTCGGTGACAACCGCTACCAGATCGTCAACCGGGGCACCGGCACCGCCCTCGACGGCAGTGGCAGCACCACGGTCGGCTCGACGACGGTGCTGTGGACACCGAACTCCAGCACCAACAACGAGTGGACCATCACCGCCGTCTGACCCCCCGGCGACCGACGCTCCCTGTCCAACCCCCGACCAAGGAAGCAGGTCTGCATGAAACGCAAACCGCTCTTACTGACCATCACGGCCGCGCTGCTTCTCGTCCTGTCAGCTGCGGGCACCTCGTTCAGCAGAGGCCTCACTGCACCCGCGTCGGCCACGGCCACCGCCGGCTGCGGCAAGGCCCCGACGCTGACGAGTGGTACCCATACGATCCAGAGCGGCGGCCAGACCCGCAGTTACATCCTGCGGGTCCCTGCCGGCTACGACAGCAACCACCCCTACCGGCTGATCTTCGGCTTCCACTGGCGGGGCGGCACCGCCAACGACGTCGACTCGGGCGGAACGGACGGATACAACTGGTCCTACTACGGCCTGCGGCGCCTGGCGGACAACGCGAACAACGGCACGATCTTCGTCGCCCCCCAGGGCAACGGCAACGGCTGGGCCAACCCCGGAGGCCAGGACGTGGCCTTCGTCGACGCCCTGGTCAACCAGATCGAAGGGGGCCTGTGCGTCGACACCACCCAGTTGTTCGCCGGCGGCTTCAGCTACGGCGGCGCGATGTCGTACGCCCTCGCCTGCTCCCGTGCGACGGTCTTCCGCGCGGTCGCGGTCTACTCCGGCGCGAACCTCAGCGGGTGCAGCGGCGGCAACCAGCCCATCGCCTACATGGGACTGCACGGCCTCAGGGACAACGTGCTGCCCATCCAGTCGGGACGAGACCTGCGCGACACCTTCGTCCGGAACAACGGCTGCACCCCGCAGAACCCGCCCGAGCCGGCCTACGGAAGCCTGACGCACATCATCACCACCTACTCCGGATGCAGGTCCGGATACCCCGTCGTCTGGGCCGCGTTCGACGGAGCGGGCCACGACCCCGGCCCGATAGACGGTTCCACCGGTGACGGCTGGCGCACCTGGACGTCGGCAGCGGTGTGGCAGTTCTTCACACAGTTCGGCTCGAACCAGCCGCCGCCGCCACCGCCGCCCTCCGGCAACCAGGAGATCGTCGGCCAGCAGTCGGGGCGCTGCCTCGACATCAACAACTCCACGACGGCCAACGGCACGCAGGCACAGCTGTGGGACTGCAACGGCGGCTCCAACCAGCGGTGGACGCACTCCGCCGGAAAGCAGCTGGTCGTCTACGGCAACAAGTGCCTGGGCGTCGGCCAGTCCGCGGGCAACGGCACCGCGGCGGCGATCTGGGACTGCAGTGGGCAGGCGGACCAGCAGTGGAACATCAATCCCGACGGCACGATCACAGCCGTGCAGTCGGGGCTCTGTCTGGACGCCAGCGGCCAGGCGACCGGCAACGGGACGAAAGTCCAGCTGTGGAGTTGCTCGGGCGGTGCGAACCAGCACTGGCGTCTGCAGAACTGACCCACCGGGGCCAGGCACGCCACCGTGCGGGCCTGGCCCCGCAGACCTCGATGCACCGGATCGGAGCCGCAGCTCCGGACTGTGGCTGACGCTCCGCGCGGCGTTAGGCTCCGGACATGCGGATCTCCGTTTCCTCGGACATGGACGAGCCCGTGGCGCGCTCGCTCGTCGCGGAACTGAACAGGCGCGGCCACGAGGTCGTGCCCCACGGGGCGCTGAGCCCCGGGGGCGACCCCCAGTGGGCCGCGTGCTCCGAGGCCGCGGCCCGCGAGGTCGCCGCGGGGACCGCCGACCAGGCGATCGTGTGCTGCTGGACCGGCACGGGCGCGTCCATCGCCGCCAACAAGGTGCCCGGTGTACGGGCCGCCCTGTGTACCGACGCGTACACGGCGGACGGCGCCCGCCGCTGGAACGACGCCAATGTGCTGGCGCTGAGCCTGCGACTGACGTCCGAGCCGCTGCTCAAGGAGATCCTCGACGCCTGGTTCGCCGGCTCGGCCAGCGAGGACGCCGAGGACCGGGCGAACGTGGAGCGCGTGGGACGGCTCGACGCCGACAGGAGCACCGACTGAACGCACCCCCTTGCTTACTGCAATAAAGGCGCTTTAGTTTAGTCAGCATGATGTTGACCCAGCGGGAGCGCGAGATCATCGCGCTGCTGCGCCGCGACCCGCTGGCCGGGCCGCAGGCGATCGCCGACGCCCTCGGCAGCACCCGGGCCGCGGTGAACGTGCACCTGTCCAATCTGGGCAAGAAGGGCGCCATCCTCGGCCGCGGCTACATCCTCCGCGAGGAGAACGCCGTCGTGGTCGTCGGCGGGGCCAACGTCGACGTGAAGGTACGCAGCCTCGCCCCCGTACGGCAGCGGACCAGCAACCCGGGGCGCGCCGGCACCACCGCGGGCGGTGTGGGCCGCAACATCGCGGAGAACCTGGCGCGGCTGGGCACCCCGACCCATCTGATCGCCGCCGTCGGCCGGGACGCGGCGGGCGAGCGGCTCCTCGCCGAGACCGCGGCGGCCGGGGTGCGCCTCGACCACGTGCACCGCAGCGCCCACCCGACCGGGACGTACACGGCGGTCCTCGACGCCGACGGAGACCTGGTCGTGGCGGTCGCCGACATGGCGGCCACCGAAGCTCTGGCGCCCGATGACCTGCACCCGGCCCGCGAGCTGATCGCCCACGCCGACATGCTGGTCCTGGACGGCAATCTGCCCGCCGAGGTGCTGGCCCACGCGATGCACGTCGCGCAGCCCGCCGCCGTACCGGTGGTGATCGACCCGGTCAGCGCCCCCAAGGCGGCCCTGCTCGCGCCACTGCTCACCGCCCGCCGCCCGGTCTTCGCCCTGACACCGAACCTCGACGAACTGCGCGCCCTCCTGGGGCACCCCATCGGCGACAGCGAGGCCGACGTGACGGCCGCCGCCGGCACGCTGCACACCCGCGGGGTGCGCCATGTGTGGGTACGGCTCGGGGCGCGCGGCAGTGTGCTGAGCACCGCGGGCGAGGAGGCGACCTTCCTGCCCGCGCCGCCCGCCGAGGTCGCCGACGTCACCGGCGCCGGGGACGCGATGCTCGCCGCGTTCGTCCACGCCCTGCTGGCCGGAGGCGACCCGGTGGACGCCGCCCGCTACGGACACGCGGCCGCAGCCCTGACGGTGCAGAGCCCGGCGACGGTGCGCCCCGACCTGACCCCGCGTCTGATCGAGGACGCGCTGACCGACCCGACCGACCCGAACGACCTGAACGATCCGATGCGGAGCCAGAGATGACCACGCCCACCCCCGCCCCGACCCCCGCGACCCCCGTCCCGCACCCGCGTCTCGTGCTGACCGACGAGGTCCGCGAGGCGCTGCGCGACGGGCGGCCCGTCGTGGCGCTGGAGTCGACGATCATCAGCCACGGCATGCCGTACCCGCAGAACGTGCAGATGGCCGTGGAGGTCGAGCAGATCATCCGCGACGGCGGCGCCGTCCCCGCGACGATCGCCGTCCTGCACGGCCGGCCCCACATCGGGCTGACCCAGGCGGACCTGGAGCTCCTCGCGACGGCGCCGGACGTCACCAAGGCCAGCGTCCGCGACCTCGCGTACGTCATCGCGCGCGGCACCCACGGTGCGACGACCGTCGCCGCGACCATGCGGCTGGCCGCGCTCGCCGGCATCCGTACCTTCGTCACCGGAGGCATCGGCGGTGTGCACCGCGGCGCGCCGACGACGTTCGACATCAGCGCCGACCTGACGGAGCTGGCCGCGACCGGCGTCGCGGTGATCAGCGCGGGCGTCAAGAGCATCCTCGACATCGGCCTGACCCTGGAGACGCTGGAGACCCTCGGCGTGCCGGTTCTGACCTACGGCACGGACGAGTTCCCGGCGTTCTACTCGCGCCGCAGCGGCTTCACCTCGCCCATGCGCGTGGACTCGCCCGCCGAGATCGCCGCCGTCATGCACGCCCGCTGGGACCTCGGCATTCCCGGCGGCCTCAGCATCGCCAACCCCGTGCCCGAGGACGAGGAGGTCCCGGCCGAGCGCATGGACGGTGTCATCGCCCAGGCCCTGGCCGAGATGGACAAGGCCGGCATCACCGGCAAGGACACCACCCCCTATCTCCTCGGCCGGATCGTCGAGCTCACCGGCGGCGAGAGCCTGCGCACCAACATCGCGCTGGTCAAGAACAACGCCCGGCTCGGTGCGCGCATCGCCGTCGAGTACGCCAAGCTCGGCTGAGAACCCCGCCGCGGCTCACAGGCTCCACAGCGCCGCCACCGACGGCCGCCGCAGATCCGCCCGCCGTACGCACAGCCCGATCGGGAACGGCTCCGGCGGCGGATCTGCGGGAACCACCGCCAGCCGGTCCCGCACCGCACTGTGCTCCAGTACGAGCCGCGGGACCACGCCCGTGCCGCAGCCCAGGGCGACGAGCGTCAACAGCCCCTCGTGACCGTCCGGTTCACAGGCCACCTCCGGTCGCATGCCGCGGGTGCGGAACCAGCGGTCGGCGGCCTCGCGGACGAGCCCGCGGTGCGGGAGGACGAACGGGCCGTCGAGACCGGGGTCCGGGCGGTCCCGTGCGGTGACGAGGACCAGCTCGGTGACCGCGACCGTACGGCTCACCAGTCCCTCCGGCAGCCGTGCCGGGATCCCTGCCACGGCCACGTCGACCTCGCCCTCGTCGAGGCGGGCCAGCGCGGCCGCCGCGTCACCGGTGCGCAGGTCGAGCAGGACCTGGGGGTGGGCGGTCCGGAAGGGGGCCAGCAGATCCGGCAGCAGGGCCTGGCAGGCGGTCACCGTGGCGAACACCGCCAGTCGGCCGGTGAGTTGGGCCGGATCGGGATGCTCCTCGCGGTAGGAGCGCCACAACTCCAGTGCCTGCACGGCGTATTCACGGAAGCGATGCCCCTCCGCCGTCAGCGACACCCCGCGCGGCCCGCGCTCGAACAGCCGGTGCCCGAGACCGGTCTCCAGGCGCTGCACCGTACGGGTCAGCGTCGCCGGGCTGACATGGCAGTCGAGGCTCGTCCGTCCGAAGTTCAGCGTCTGCGCCAGATGCAGAAAAAGACGCAGCTCCCGATGGTCGTCCCGCACGCCGTGACCTCGCTCTTTCACCTCGCGCAACACCGCGCTGCACATGTTGCGCTTGCTGCAATGAACTCCCGGAGCCTACAACTCGACCATGACCTCCACCACGTACACCTCCCGCGTCTTCCCCCTCGAAACGATGGACGTGCCCGGCGGCACCGAGACCATCCTGCGCGGCGGCCGGCACCTCTTCCCGGTGCTGCCGCAGGCCTTCGCCGGCGTCCGCCGCATCGGCGTCATCGGCTGGGGCCCGCAGGGCCGCGCCCAGGCCCTCAACCTGCGCGACTCGCTGGCCGGTACGGACATTCAGGTGGCCGTCGGACTGCGCCCGGGCTCCGCGTCGGCCGCCGACGCCCGCGCCCACGGGTTCACGGAGGAGAACGGCACGCTCGGCGACTGGCTCGCCGTCACCGCCGAAAGCGACCTCCTGATCCTCCTGATCGCGGACGCCGCCCTCGCCGCCCACCACCAGGAGATCTTCGCCGCCCTCAAGCCCGGCGCCGTGATCGGCCTCTCGCACGGCTTCCTGCTCGGCCATCTCCGGGAAACCGGCGGGGAGTTCCCGCCCGGACACGGGGTGATCGCCGTGTGCCCCAAGGGCATGGGCGACTCCGTGCGCCGCCTGTACCAGCAGGGCGAGGAGATCAACGGCGCGGGAATCAACAGCAGTCACGCCGTCCACGCCGACCCCGACGGCCGTGCCACCGACCTCGCGCTCGGCTGGTCGGTCGCGCTCGGATCGCCGTACACCTTCCGCACCACGCTGGACAGCGAGTACCTCTCCGACATCGTCGGCGAACGCGCCATCCTGCTCGGCGCCGTGCACGGCATCGTCGAGAGCCTCTACACCCGCGCCCGCCTCGACGGCGACAATCCCGTCACCGCGTACGAGAAGACCTGCGAGAACATCACCGGACCGATCGCCCGCACCATCTCGCACAGTGGGCTGCGGGCCGTGCGAGAGGGCCTCGACTCGGCCGGACGGGACGTCTTCGACCGCGCGTACACCGCGACGTACGCGCCCGCCCGCGAGATCGTCGCCGAGATCTACGACGAGGTCGCCGACGGCACCGAGCTGCGCAGCGTGATCCTCGCCGAACGGCGGCTCGGCAGCGGCCCGATGAGCGAGATCGGCGGCTCGCCCATGTGGTCGGCCGGCGACGAGGTGCACGCCCGGCGCGGCGAACGCGACCTGCCGGTCGACCCGTTCACCGCGGGCGTCTTCGTCGCCACCATGACCGCTCAGATCGACGAGTTCGCAGACCGCGGCCACCCCTGGTCGGAGATCGTCAACGAGTCGGTCATCGAGGCCGTCGACTCCCTGCTGCCCTACATGCACGCCCGCAATGTCGCCCACATGGTCGACAACTGCTCCCGCACGGCCCGTCTCGGCGCCCGCCGCTGGGGCCCCCGCTTCCAGTCGGCCTACGAGCAGATCGCCTACCCGGCCGCCGAGCGCCCGGCGGACGAAGCCCTGTTGACGGCCTTCGACACCCACCCCGCGCACGAGGCGCTGGCTGCGGCGGCGAAACTGCGGCCGTCCGTGGACATCGCCGTCTCCTGAGGTCGTTGTCAGTGGCGGTGGTTAGCCTGCCTGCATGATCGAGACGACCGGCGACGACCGCCGCTTTCCGCCCGCCCTGGTCGCCGTGGCCGAGGTGGCGTTCGACTACGACGACGGCGAGGGCATCGACTTCGAGCCCTACAACGCCTTCGACTCCGCGGAGGAGACCACCGACTGGATCCGTCACTGGACCGGCAACCACGAGCTGGACGGCGACGCCTACCGGGTCTTCGGACAGGACGGCACCGGAGGCCTCGCCGCCCTCTGGTGCGTGCGGCCCGGCCGGCCACTCGCGGAACAGCCCGTGGTGTTCCTGGGGTCGGAGGGGGAGCGGGGTGTCGTCGCCGGAAACCTCTCCGACTTCCTGTGGGTGCTGGCCGACGGCCTGGGCCCGATGGAGGTCATCGAGTACGAGCAGCGCGAGGCCCGCCCGAACCCGACGCTGGCCGTACTGGCCGAGCGGCACGCCGGCACCCCGCGCCGGACCGCCCGGGAGATCATCGCCGAGGCGCAGGCCGAGTTCCCGGCCTTCTCCGAGGACCTGGACGAGCTCTGCCGTTGATGCGGCCGGTCACGTGTCGGCCGCCTGGAGGTACTGTGCCGCCCCGTGACCGAGCGACCAGTCGGCCGAACCGTTCTCGGTCACAGTGACGAAGACGTTCCGCGGCTCGGTCCCCGCGTAGGCCTGGGCCAGTTCGGCGATCCGCCGGTACAACGCCTGCTTCTGAGCAGCCGTGCGGCCGAAGCGCATGGTGATCGCGACATAGACGATGCCGTGGTCGCGCTCCACGCCGAGGTAACTGCCGTACCGCAGCGTGCTGTTGGTGCCGTCGTGTCCGACCAGGATCTGGAAGTGGTCGTCGGCGGGGATGCCGAGCGTCTCCACCAGAGCCTCGTGCACGGCTCGGCCGAGCGCGTCGAGGCGTGTGGGGTCGGCTCCCAGTGCGTCGATACGGACCAGGGGCATCGGCGGTGGTCCACCTTTCCGCTCAGCGCCACTCGACGGCGAACGCCCGGCCGGGGTTCTCCGTGAGGACGCGGTCGATGAGTTCCTCACCCAGTTCCAGCGCGAGCCGCGGCCGCACTCTGCCCAGCAGATACCGCATCCCCGGACCGCCGTCGACCGACCGCGCCCCGGCCACCACCGTGTCCCCGCCGAGCAGCAGCCGGTGCCCGAAACCCGCCTCGGCGAGGGCCCGTACCGCGACCGGCATGCGCCAGTCCGTGGCGTGGTGGGGGCGGGACGGGCCGTCGAACGCCAGCCAGCAGCCCGCCTCGGCGGCCTGCCGCTGGACCACGAGGTCGGGGGAGCGGTTGAGGTGGCCGAGTATCACCCGCTCCGGCGGGACGCCCAACTCGCCGCACAGCAGGTCCAGTACGTCGAGCGCGCCCGTGCCCATCTCCAGGTGCACGGCGATGGGCGCCCCCGTCGCGTGGTGGGCCTCGGCCGCCGCGGTCATGGTCCAGCGGGCGTGAGCGTCGAGCGCATGGAAGCCGCCGGCCACCTTGACGAGCCCGGCGCGGACGCCCGACGTTCCGATGCCGTCGCTGAGTTCGGAAACGAACACGTCGGCGAGCCTGCCGCGCAGCTCGTCGAGCAACTCCGGTGCGTAGTGGGCGGCTTGATGCAGTCCGGTCGCGCAGACCACGTGTACGCCGGCCGCCCGGGACAGCAGGGGCAGGTCGGCGGCCCGACGCCCCATCCCCCAAGGCGTCCACTGGACGACGCTGGCCCCGCCCGCCGCACGGAACGCCTCCAACTCGGCCCGCGCGGCAGAGGCGTTGCTCAGCTCCTGGCCGGGCAGTTGCGGGCTGCTGAGGAAGAGATGGTCGTGCGCGTCGCACACGCCCAGATCCTCGGGCCGTACGTCCCCCAGCACCGAACGGACGGTGCTCACCACTGCCGCCCGCACGGCAACTCGTCACGCCCCGGCGTCGACATGTGCAGCACCTCGAACACGTCGCCGTCGGCCTTCGGCGTGTCGTGCTCCCACAGCGAGAAGTGGACGAGCTCCCAGCGGCTCGAGTCCACGGCCGCCGCCGCAAGCACCGCGCCGTCCTCGCCGGCCAGCCGCGCGGTCTCCCGCGCCGCGTCCGCCATGACGTCGGCCAACACCACGCCCTCGGGCACCGGTTGTCGCCGCCGTACCGCGAACCGCGCCGGTGGGCCGGGGGCGCCGCCCTCCTCGTACGCCAGGCCCGTCCACTGCCGGACCGACGGCCGCCCGAAGTCGTTGCTGAGCCCCTGGAAGGCGCCGCCCCAGAGGAAGGCGTTCATACCCTCCATGGTGTTCCACAGGTAGAACGGCGCGTACTGGTTGACCGGCGAGCCGTTCACCCCGCGCTCCCGCAGGAGATACGTCTTGAGGCCGAGGCCCTCCCAGTCGTCCAGCAGATGCCCGATACGGGCGGCACGGCCGCGGATGATGTCCGTGTCGTAGTCGGCGGGCAGAGTCAGCTCGTACTGCATGGCGTGCATCGGGTGCCTCCTCAGGCGGGGTAGTCCTCGGGGCCGACGTGCGCGTCCCACTGGGTGGTGGTGCCGTCCTCGGCGGCCTCGACGACCGCGAGATGCGTCATGAAGGTGCGCGGCCCGGCGCCGTGCCAGTGCCACTCGTCCGGCTCGATCCACACGGTGTCACCCGCGCGGATCAACTCCGGTGCAGCGCCCTTGCGTTGCACGAGCCCCTCGCCCTCCAGGACGTGCAGCACCTGACCGCGCGGATGGCGGTGCCAGGCGGTGTGGGCGCCGGGTGCGAAGTGGACGTTGAACATGCGCAGCCGGGACGGCGCCGCGGGCGCGGCTATCTCGTCGAGCCACACCGAGCCGGTGAAGTTCTCCGCCGGGCCCTGCCGGGTGTCGGGGCGCTTCCTGGTGATGTGCACAGACCTGAACTCCTAACGCGGGGCGAGAAGGGAGAGCAGCCCTCGGACGCCGGCGTCGAAGGCGGTGGGGGAGCCGGAGGCGCGGGCGAGGACATAACCGCCCTGGACGGTCGCGAGGACGGTCGCGGCGAGCTCCTCGCCGTCCAGCGAGGGCGCGAACTGGCCCTGCTCCTTGCCCTCTTCGACGATCCCGGCGATCAGCTCGCGGATCGCGTCGAGCGTCTCGTCGACCGGTGCGCGCAGCTCCTCGCTGGCGATGACGTCCGGATCCATCGTCAGCCGCCCGACGGGGCAGCCGCGCAGCACGTCACGCTCGCGCAGCAGATAGGCCTCGATGCGCTCGTACGGCGTTCCCGGCCCGCCCAGTACTCCCTCGGCGGTAGCCCGCAGCTCCTCGGCCGTCCGCCGGATCGCTGCCAGCGTGAGATCCGGCTTGCCCTTGAAGTGGTGGTACATGCTGCCCTGTCCGGCGCCCGATCGCTCCAGGATCGCCTTGGGGCTGGTGCCCACGTAACCGCGCTCCCACAGCAGCTCACGGGTGGACTCGATCAGCCGGTCCGAGGTGCTCTCCGAGGTGCTCATGAACCGACTGTACATACTAGTAGTTACAGAAGTCGAGCCCTTTGGGGAGCAACGGACCCGACCCCGTGTACTCCCCGGGAGGTATGCGTACTGCCGCTGGCCGTACGACGACCCGGACCCCTCCCCGGCGGGAGTCTCGAGCCATCACCACCAGACGCACCACAGACCCGTTCAGGAGATGACCCGAGATGCAGACCCTCGCAGACTGGCACGGCGGCCCAGGCCCGTGGATCCTCTTCTTCCCGCTGATCTGGGCGGCCGTCGTGATCGGCGTCGTGACCGTCCTGCGCCGCACCGCGTGGCGCGGCCGTGGCGGCCCGTGGCGGGCCATGGGGGACACCCGCCCCTCCGGCGACTCGCCCCTTGCCGTCCTCGGTCGTCGCTTCGCCTCCGGTGAGATCGACGAGGACGAGTACTGGCGCCGACTGTCCGTGCTGGACGAGCAGTTCGGCCGCACCAAGGGCGGTGCGGCGTGACCACCACGACCGCCATCCGTACGGCCGCCCGGGTCGTCGACGCCGTGAAGGTGTACGGCCGCGGCGACACCGAGGTGAGGGCCCTGGACGGGGTGAGCGTCGACTTCCCGGTCGGCCGCTTCACCGCGATCATGGGGCCCTCGGGCTCCGGAAAGTCCACCCTGATGCACTGCGCGGCCGGCCTCGACACACTCAGCTCGGGCACCGCGTACATCGGTGACACCGACCTCGGCGGGCTCGACGACCGCCGGCTCACCCTGCTGCGCCGCGACCGCGTCGGCTTCGTCTTCCAGGCGTTCAACCTGGTGCCGACGCTGAGCGTCGCGGAGAACATCACGCTGCCCCTGGACCTCGCGGGCGGCAACGGCGACCCGGAGTGGATCGAGGCGCTCATCGACGTCGTCGGCCTGCGCGACCGCCTCCACCACCGGCCCTCCGAACTCTCCGGCGGTCAGCAGCAACGCGTCGCCGTGGCACGGGCGTTCGCCGGGCAGCCCGACGTCGTCTTCGCCGACGAGCCCACCGGCAACCTCGACTCCCGCTCCGGCGAGGAGGTCCTCGGCCTGCTCGGCCGCGCGGTGCGTCAGACCTCCCGCACCGTCGTCATGGTCACCCACGACCCGGTCGCCGCAGCCCACGCCGACGAGGTCGTCTTCCTCGCCGACGGACGCCTGGTCGACCGCATGGAATCCCCGACCGCCGACAAGGTCCTGGACCGCATGAAAGCCTTCGAGGTGCCCTCATGAACGCCTCCGTACGCCTGAGCGTGTCCTCCCTGCGCGCCCACAAGCGGCGCTTCGCCGGCACCTTTCTCGCCGTCTTCCTCGGCGTCGCCTTCCTGGCCGGCACTCTCGTCATGGGCGACACGCTGCGCGCCAGCTTCGACTCGATGTTCGGCAACGCGACCAGCGGCACGGGCGCCGTGGTGCGCAGCGCCGACGCCATCACCACACCGGGCGAGAGCCAGGGCGTGCGCCAGCCGGTCGACACGGCCCTGGTGAACACCCTCGAGCAGGTGCCCGGAGTCGCGGCCGCCGCACCCGACATCGAGGGCGCCGGCCAGCTCGTCGGCAAGAACGGCAAGCCCATCGGCGGCCAGGGCCCGCCCACCCTCGCCGGCAACTGGATCACCGACGCCAAGCTCAACCCCTACCAGCTCGCCGAGGGCCGCGCCCCGCAGCAGTCCGGCGAGGTCGTCGTCAACCGCGGCGCCGCGAAGAAGGGCAACCTGAGGATCGGCGACACCACCACCCTCCGAACCCCCGACCCGGTCAAGGTGACGGTCGTCGGCCTGGCGACCTTCGGCGGCGAGGACGGCATGGCGCAGGTGACCTTCACCGGCATGACCCGCGCCGACGCCGAGAAGTACCTCACCGCCCGCCCCGGCGAGGCGGCGAGCATCAAGGTGCGGGCGGGCCCCGGCGTCAGCGAGAAGGAACTCGTCGACCGCCTGACTCCCGTACTTCCCAAGGGAGTTGAGGCCATCACGGGTCAGGCGTCGGCCCAGGAGAACACCGACATGATCTCCAGCCAGTTCCTGACCATCTTCACCACCTTCCTTCTCGTCTTCTCCGGCATCGCCCTCCTCGTCGCGACCTTCTCCATCCACAACACCTTCGCGATCGTCGTCGCCCAACGCACCCGAGAGAACGCCCTGTTGCGCGCCCTCGGTGCCTCGCGCCGACAGGTCACCGCAACGACCCTGATCGAGGCCACCGCCGTCGCCGTGGCCGCCTCGATGGCGGGCCTCGCGGGCGGCATCGGCATCGCCGCCGGACTGCAGGCCCTGTTCCCGGCGATCGGATTCCCCTTCCCCGACGGCAACCTGGTCATCAGCACCCTGTCCATGACGCTTCCGCTCGCGGTCGGCATCGTGGTCTGCCTGGGCTCCGCGCTGCTGCCCGCCGCACGCGCCGGCCGCACCGCCCCACTGGCCGCACTGCGCGAGACGGCCGTCGACACCTCCGGCGCCTCCCGCACCCGCGCAGTCACCGGCATGGGCCTCGCCGCCCTCGCCGTCGCCGGCACGCTCAGCGGGGTCCTCGTCTCACCCTCCATCTGGATGGCTGGACTTGGCGCCGTCCTTGCCCTGGTGGCGTTCGTCGTCCTCGGCCCGGTGGCCTCGACCACGGCCGTACGCATCCTCGGCGGCCCGCTCGACAAACTCCGCGGTGTCACCGGCGGTCTCGCCCGCCGCAACGCCCTGCGCAGCCCCAAGCGGACGGCCGCAACCGCCAGCGCCCTGATGATCGGCGTAGCCGTCGTCTCTCTCTTCACCGTCTTCGGCGCCTCACTGAAGGCGACCATGGACCAGACCGTGTCCCGGTCCTTCGCCGGCGACGTCGCCGTCAGCACACCGTCCTTCGGCGCGGGCGGCAGCGGCCTGAGCCCCCGGCTCGCCGGCGCGATACAACGACTCCCCGAGGTCGACACGGCCGTGGGCCTGGGCCGCGGAGTCGCGGAAGTCGACGGCGAGGGACGGGCGTTGACCGTCAGCGACCCGGTCGCCCTGGAGCGCACGTTCGACCTCGGCAAGGTCGACGGTTCACTCCGCGCCCTCGGCACCGACGGCATCGCCATCACCAGGGCGGAAGCCGACAAACAGCACCTGTCCACCGGCAGCCGGGCCCAACTCACCTTCACCGACGGCAAGAAGCAGACCTTCACCGTCCGAGCGGTCTACGGCCAGTCCGAACTCGCCGGCGACTACGTCATCACGCGCGCCGCCTGGGCCCCGCACCGCACCCAGGACTCCGACAGCCTGGTCGCCGTCTCCTTCAAGGGCGGCGTGAGCACGGACGCGGGCAAGGCCGCTGTGCAGAAGGTCGCCGACCGGTACGGCAACCCCGAGGTGCAGACCCGCAGCGAGTACGCGCAGTCCTCGGCCGGTGGCATCGGCATGATGCTGACCCTCGTCTACGCCCTGCTCGCCCTCGCGGTCCTCATCGCGCTGCTCGGCATCGCCAACACCCTGACCCTGGCGATCCACGAACGCACCCGCGAACTGGGCCTGCTCAGGGCCGTCGGCCAGACCCGTCCCCAACTGCGGGCCATGGTCCGCTGGGAGTCGGTGCTCGTCGCCGCCTTCGGCACGGCCGGCGGCCTCGGCCTGGGCGCCTTCCTCGGCTGGGTGCTGGTCAAGGCCTCGGACGGCGCCAGCGACAGCGCCTTCGCCTTCGCGATTCCGCCCACGCAGCTGGTGATCGTGGCGCTGGTGGGCCTTGCAGCCGGCGCCCTCGCAGGCCTGCGCCCGGCCCGCCGGGCTGCACGCCTGGACGTCCTGCGCGCCATCGCCACCGAGTGACCGACGCCCGGAAGCAAGGTCGGCGAGTCGCCCTGCCCAACGGCACTGCGACGGCCGACCGGCTCAACGGCATGGGCACTCCAACGCCCACTGCACCGCCGGACACCGGCCGGGAGGGAGCCGCAGGGGGCGCGCCGGTGTCGAGGGGGCATGGGGGCACCTGCCGCTCGAGCGAAGCCGAGAGTGGGGGAGCGCTGAGGGCGATCGGCCTCTCGACATCGGCTGAGGCGCCCCGAAGGCGACCGACCCAAAATCACCGCCCGGTCAGCCGGCAACGGCGGACCGGGCGGGAGCGTGCGTGGACCTGTGGCCGTCGGCCGCGTGCTCGACCTCCACGAGACGGCGGGCCGGCTTGTCGGCCGTACGGCGCGGAGGGCGGGCCGGCGCAGCCACCGGAGCGGGCGTGGTGGGCAGCGCGAACCAGACGACCTTGCCCGACTCGCCGTCCGGACGCGCCCCCCAGCTCTCGCTCACCGCGGCCACCATGGCCAGCCCGCGCCCGGTGGTGGCGGAAGCTTCCACGTCCCGCACTTCGGGCAGGCGGGGGTCGTGGTCGCGCACGGAGACCATGAGCCGGTCCAGCACCAGCTCTATCTCGACGGTGCACAGCTTGTCGGGCTGGGCGTGCAGGTGGACGTTGGTCAACAGCTCCGTCACACCGAGCGCGGCCCGGTCGATGAGGGGGTCCAGATGCCAGTAGCGCAACTGCGCAGAGACGATTCTGCGGACCTGGCCGATCCGCGACGGCAGGGCTTGCAGCTCTACCGTGCAGTGCCTGCTTGGGTGACTGATCACGGCTGCGACTCCCCGACTTAAGAGGTCCGGAAGAACACGGAGTACGGATCCAGCAGGTGCCTGAGGGCCTGGCCACCTGCCGTCGTGCCCGGCGGGCTGGTTCGCAGCGTTATCGCCGGTAAACCCAGAGTGACGTGAGAACAGCGTGACCCAGGGGGCGCGGGACCGCAACTCGCGATCGGCTCCGCCGACCACGCGGGTGCGAGCCCGCCGCCGTCCTGTGGGCTGTGTCAGCCGCCGCGTCCCGCGGCTTTGCGTACGGCCTCGATGAAGCGGCGTGCCGCGGGCGGCCCCGGCTCGCCCGGCGCCGGGTCGTGATCGCCCAGGGTCAGCAGGTACCGCTTGCCGTTGAGGTCCGCGAGCGCCCGGTCCTCCGCGGAGAACCAGGGCTTGGAGGCGCGCACCGCCTGCACCGGCGCGCTGTCGATCTCGGTGCCGTAACTGGTGAGCAGCGCAAGTCTGCCGTCGCTGATCCGGACCTGCCCGGCCCGCGTGAGCGAACGCAGCCGTTTGCCGATCCGCACGCCCGTCGCCGTGAACTCCGGCTCCGCCATGCCGCCCGCCCCCTTTGGCCGTCCGGTGCGCTGGACCGTGCTCCTGCGTGGGCGTGATCCAGCTCGTGTCGTGATCCAGTGTGCGCCCCCGTTCGGTGCAGTCTGCCTGCACCCGACGGCGAGCACCAGTACGCACGACACGCTCGGAGTGAGCGCCCGGAGCACTCGCGCGAATGCGCCCCCACCTTCGCCGGCCCTTTGGCCCCAGGGTGTTCTTTGGGGTGCTCAAAGGTGCGTTTATGCAGGTGAGAAGCGTGCGGAAGGTGTTTATGATCGATGCGTCGGCCGCGCGACGCGCCGTCGGCGCACAGCCTAAGGAGCACCCGTCGTGAGCACCTCCCAGCAGACCCGGACCGGCAAAACCCTCGATGTCGACCACAGTGACGCCGCCTACCGCGACTGGCTGAAAGAAGCCGTCCGCAAGGTCCAGGCCGATGCCAACCGCTCGGCCGACACGCATCTGCTCCGCTTCCCGCTGCCCGAGAAGTGGGGGATCGACCTGTACCTGAAGGACGAGTCGACCCACCCGACCGGCAGCCTCAAGCACCGGCTCGCCCGCTCGCTCTTCCTCTACGGACTGTGCAACGGCTGGATCCGGCCGGGCCGCCCGGTGATCGAGGCGTCCAGCGGCTCGACGGCCGTGTCCGAGGCGTACTTCGCCAAGCTGATCGGCGTGCCCTTCATCGCCGTCATGCCGCGCACGACGAGCGCGGAGAAGTGCCGCCTCATCGAGTTCCACGGCGGGCAGTGCCATTTCGTGGACGACTCGCGCAAAATGTACGAGGAGTCGGCGGGCCTTGCGGTGGAGACCGGCGGCCATTACATGGACCAGTTCACCTACGCCGAACGGGCCACGGACTGGCGCGGCAACAACAACATCGCCGAATCCATCTTCCGCCAGCTGGAGTTGGAGCGGTTCCCGGAGCCCGCGTGGATCGTGGCGACGGCGGGCACCGGCGGCACCTCGGCGACCCTCGCGCGCTACGTCCACTACACCCAGCGCGACACCCGCATCTGTGTGGCCGATCCGGAGAACTCCTGTTTCTTCGAGGGCTGGACCACCGGCGATCCGGACGTCACCAGCGAGTGCGGCTCACGCATCGAGGGCATCGGCCGTCCCCGTATGGAGCCGAGCTTCGTGCCCGGCGCCGTCGACCGGATGATGAAGATCCCCGACGCGGCCAGCGTCGCCGCCGTACGGGCGCTGGAGCAGGCCATCGGCCGCAAGGCGGGCGGCTCGACGGGCACCGGACTGTGGAGCGCGCTGAAGATCGTCGCCGAGATGGTGGCCGAGGGGCGGAAGGGGAGCGTGGTGACGCTGCTGTGTGACCCGGGCGACCGCTATCTGGACAAGTACTACTCGGACGCGTGGCTCGCCGAGCAGGGGCTGGAGATTGAGCCGTACTCGGCGGCGATCGACGCGCTGCTCGAGACGGGCGTCTGGCCCTGCTGAGCCGCTCCGCGGGGAGTGCCGTCTATCGTCTGCGCCGCCGTTGTGGCTGGTCGCGCCCACGCGGCGGAGCCGCATATGGACACAGCCCCGCGTCCCGTCGGGGCGCTGCCGAACCGCAAGGAGCGCGCGCCGGAATTGCTCAGCCCTGGTGTGCGAGCCGCCGGTCCAGCGACGTCACCGCGTCCCGGAAGGCGCGCCCGAGCCCCGCGCGTGCCGCCTTCACCACGAACCGGAACGGTGCCGTCCCGTCCGCAGCGAAGGTCCACCGCACGCGTGTGCCCGTCCCGGCCGGTATCAGCCGCCACTCCTCGGCGAGGGCGCGGGCGCCTGGTGCGTTGGTGACGTCGACCCGGTAGGCGTACACCTCCGCCTCCTTCGCCGCGATGACCGTCTCCCGGAAGCGCCCGCCTCCCTTGAGCCGGATGTCGCGCCCTGCACCGCCGTCGAGGGACCGTGCATGTGTCACGGCCGCGAACCATTCCGCCCACCCCGGCACATCGTCGTTGAGGGCGTGGAAGACCGCCTCGGGTGCCGCGGAGATCTCCTGGGCGAAGACCAGACGCACGGGGGCGGTGTCGACGAAGTCGAGCCCGACGGGACGCAGACGGTGGGCCATGAACGCGAACCCCCTTGACACAGAAGGGTGGTTGACCGGGGCACGTCACGATAGCTGGCGACCCGTCAGATGTCAGCACCGCCTGGAGGGATCAGCTCTCCGGCTCGCCCACCACGACCAGCCGACGCAGATGCTCGGAGATCTCCTCGCGCGCGTCGCCCGCCAGGCCCGCGTCCGTCACCAGTGTGTCGACCTGCTCCAGCGCCGCGAACGAACTCAGGCCCACCACGCCCCACTTGGTGTGGTCGGCGACCACCACCACCCGCCGCGCCGACTGCACCAGGCGCCGGTTGGTCTCGGCCTCCGCGAGGTTCGGCGTCGACAGGCCGGCCTCGAGCGATATGCCGTGCACACCGAGGAACAGCACGTCGAAGTGGAGTGCCGCGATCGCCTGGTCGGCCACCGGCCCCACCAGCGAGTCGGAGGGCGTGCGCACCCCGCCGGTCAGCACCACCGTGGCCGCACCCTGCCGGGGGCCGGAGGTGCGCTGCGCCGCATGGAAGACGTCGGCCACCCGCACCGAGTTCGTCACGACGGTCAGATCCGGCACGTCCAGCAGATGGTGGGCCAGCGCATACGTCGTCGTACCGCCCGACAGCGCGATCGCGGTACCCGGCGCCACCAGCTGGGCCGCCGAGCGCGCGATGTCCTCCTTGGCCGTCAGCTCCAGGCCGGATTTGGCCTCGAAGCCCGGCTCGTGCGTGCTTGCCTCGACGACCGGCACCGCGCCGCCGTGCACCTTCTCCAGCACGCCCTGGCGGGCCAGCGCGTCCAGGTCGCGGCGCACCGTCATGTCCGACACGCCGAGCTTGCGGGTCAGCTCGTTCACGCGGACCCCGCCCCGGCGCCGGACCTCGTCCAGAATCAGGGCGCGCCGCTGCTCCGCGAGGAGGTTCTGATTCTCGCTCACGTACGCTCCGGTCCTTTCGCCTCAAGCCGTCCGACACGCCCTGCACACCTGCTCCGACAAGGACATTCTCCCCTGTCCCGGTGCGCGGACGCCCCATCCTTGCACGGGTGGGCCCCCAGGACGCCACCTGCCCGACGCGCACATGTCACCAATGCCCCTTCTGTTACCCGCAGATCACCCGGATCGGGGAGATTCCGTGTTCAGGGGTGTACGCCCCCGCCCGAGCGGAGACCCTTGTGCCCGCACGGACACAAGAAGACGGCGCGTCACGGGGGAAGTGCGAACAGTGGAACGTGCGCAGGAACGTGTCCCGACCAGCGGCCCCGTCCCGGGGCCCGAGGGATCCGCAACCGCCCTGGAACTCCTGGTCCACGGCGTGGGCGGCACCACACCCCAGGAGATGCTCAATGATCCGCGCACGGTGCGGATCACCGGCGACGACACGGCGGCCGTCTTCCGGCGCGCCGAGGACGTCGACGCGGAGAGCAGACCCGAGGACTACCGCGGCAGACCGGTGCCGGAGGCGTACGTCTGGTGCAATCTCACCTCCGGCAACAGCGCACGGGCCCTGTGGCTGCTGCTCCTGCCGTTCATGGTGGTCAACCTCGCCCACTGGATGCGGCCCACCGCGCGCGGCCACCAGCGGCCGGTCCGCCTGTACGGGCTGCTCGTACGGCTGGCGGGCCTGACGCTGACGGTGCTGCTGGTCGCGGCCGCCTGCGAGGTCGCCCTGGACCTGGCGGCCTGGCAGTGCGCGGGCACCCGCGCGTGCGCGGAGCGGCACTCCTGGCTTGGCTTCCTGTCGCCCGAGGTGTCGCAGAACGGCTGGTGGAGCAGGCCCGGCCGCCGGCTCGCCGTCGCGGCCCTGGTGCCCGCCGTGCTCACCGGTCTGCTGTGGTACCTCTCCCACCGCACCTGGAGCGCGTACGAGTCCCAGCAGCCCATCGACCGCCGGCCCGAACCCGACGAGGAGACCGGCCGCACCGCCCTGGGCCGGCCCGGCTTCTGGTACGGCCGCCGACTGGTCGCCCGGCTGCGCGCCGCCCACACCGCGGCGGGCCTGCTGACCGTCGCCGCGGCGGTCGCGTCCTCCGCGGCACGCTTCGACGGCAGATCAGGCGGCCCCGCGGCACTCGACCTCGCGGGCGAGCTCCTGGAGGTGGCGCTCGTCGCCACCGCCGCGGTCGTGGTGTGGGTGGTCTGCCGCCGCGGGCGCACCGAGAACCGCCTCGACCAGGAGTTGGACGAGCACCTCGTACGACGCCTGCCGCTGACCGCCCTCCTCCTGCTGCTGCTCTCCGCGGTGTACGCCGGCTGGGAGCGCCCGGGCTGGCAGTCGGCCGGCCTGCTGGCCGGCGGCGGCACCACCTTCGGCGCCCTCGCCCTGGTCCAGGGCTTACTGGTGATCGCCCTCGCGGTGGTCGCCCACCTGCTGTACCGCAGCCACCCCGACGCCCGCACCGTGCTGCGCGGCCAGGGCGGACCCGCCGTCGCGATGCTGGCCTGCGCCCTGGGCGGAGTGATGTCCGGTGGCGTCTCCCAGCGGGTGTCCGACTGGCTGGACGGCACCGGCACCTCGATCGACGGCCCGCCGGTGCTGCTGACCTGGCAGGCGTCCGTGATCCCCGTACTGCTCCTCGTCCTGCTCGTCTTCTGCGCCGGGCTGGGCCGGCGGGCCTGGCTGCTGCGCCGCACCGAACTGGGCACCGTCGAACTCGACTACCCCGGCGAACCCAAGGACACGGCGCGCACCCGCCGCATCGCCACCACCCGCGCGCTGGCCGCACTCACCGACCGCGGCCCCCTGGTCGTCGCCGTCACCTCTGCCACGACCCTGCTGCTGGGCGCCGGAGCCCTCCTCGGCGCGAAGATCACCGAACAGGCGCCCGGCGAGGCCGCGCAGCACGCCTTCGCCTTCGTGCACGGCGCCGCACAGACCGCCCAGGCTCTGGGCTCCTGGCTGATCGGTCTGGGCTTCATACTCTTCGTCACCTGGGGCCGGCGCGCCTACAAGGACGCCTCCGCCCGGCGCACCATCGGCATCCTGTGGGACGTCGGTACCTTCTGGCCACGCGCCGCCCACCCCTTCGCCCCGCCCTGCTACGCCGAGCGCGCGGTACCCGACCTGACCTGGCGGATGGCCACCTGGACGCGCGCCACGGGCGGCCGCCTCGTGCTCTCCGGGCACTCCCAGGGCAGCGTGCTCGCGGCCGCCGCGGCCTGGCAGCTGAAGCCGTCCGTCCGCAGACGGGTGGCCCTGCTGACCTACGGCTCCCCGCTCGAGCGCCTCTACGGCCGCTGGTTCCCGGCCCACTTCGGCCCTGCCGCCCTCAGCTCCCTGCACCACGACGTCGACTGCTGGCGCAACCTGTACCGGCTCACCGACCCCATCGGCGGCCCGGTCCGGCTGTCCGGCGACTGCGGCCCCGAGGTGGATCGCGCACCCCTGAAGGACCCCCTCGCCTACGGCCGCACCGCACAGCACCCGCTGCCCGCCCCGATCCTGGGCCACGGCGACTACCAGGCCGATCCGGCGTTCGCCGAGGAGCGGGAACGGCTGCTGGCCCGCCTGCGCTCGGAGGTACCCGCTCCACGCCCCGAGACACGGTCTCAGGGGGTGTCGGGAAGGTCCTCGGCGTAGAGCAGGGTCAGATCGTCCGTGCTCGGCTCGTCGACCTGGGCGACCCGGCCGGCATGCCGCTCGACCATCGCCTCGAAGGTCTGGCGGGCGGTCCGGCCGTTGCCGAACGCCGGGCCCTTCGGGATCGCCGTGAAGTACTTCAGCAGCGCGTCCGCGGTGCCCGGCGCCAGCCGGTACTCGTGCTCGTCGGCCTGCTGCTCGACGATCCGCAGCAGTTCGTCGGGCTCGTAGTCGCTGAAGGTGATGGTCCGTGAGAAACGGGACGCCACACCGGGGTTGACCGAAAGGAACCGCTCCATCTCGGCCGTGTAGCCCGCGACGATCACCACGACCGCGTCCCGGTGGTCCTCCATCAGCTTCACCAGCGTGTCGATGGCCTCCTTGCCGAAGTCCCGGCCCGAGTCCTCCGGTGACAGCGCGTACGCCTCGTCGATGAACAGCACACCGCCGCGCGCCCTGTCGAAGGCCTCCTGGGTGCGGATCGCCGTCGAGCCGATGTGCTCGCCGACGAGGTCGACCCGCGACACCTCGACCAGATGCCCCTTCTCCAGCACGCCGAGCGAGGCGAGGATCTCGCCGTAGAGGCGGGCCACGGTCGTCTTGCCGGTGCCGGGGGAGCCGGTGAAAACGAGATGCCGCTTGACCGAGGCCGCCTTGAGGCCCGCCTGCTGCCGGCGCCGTCCCACCTCGATCATGTCGGTCAGGGCCCGCACCTCGCGCTTGACGCTCTCCAGGCCGACCAGCGCGTCGAGTTCACCCAGCACGGCCTTCGACGTCCGCGCCGACTGCTCGGGCTGCGCGGCGGGAAGCAGGGGCTCCTGCTCGGTGGTGCGCTGCCCGGGGATCGCGCCCAGCAGGCCGGGCGACTGTGCGGCCGTCTGTACGGCGGTCTCCCGGGCCGCGGGCGGCCTGAGGCCCGAGCTCTCGTCGCTGGTGCAGTCCTCGACGACCGGGCCCGAACCGGGGGCCGCGTCGCCGCCCTCCGCGAACTCGTACCCACCGCGCGCGCACCGCTCCGTGCGGCACTTGCGCAGCGTCGTACGGCTGCCGTCGATCACATGGAAGCCGTAGCCGCCGCTGCCCGTCACCCGGCAGCCCACGAAGCTGCCGCGGCCGCCCGCAGACACGTAGAAGCCCGCCTCGGCGGGGGAGTCGATCGTGCAGCGCTCGATGGTGGGGTCCGCGCCCTTGGTGACGATCACGCCGGTCTGGGTGGCGTCGATGGTGCAGTTGCTCAGCGTTCCGCCGCTGCCGTGGTCGCGGAACCAGGCGCCCGTCGCGGCGTCCCGGATGCGGCAGTCGTCGAGTTGCGCGGTCGCGCCGTCGCTCACCGACACGGCGGTGTTGCGGACCTGGGACAGGTCGCTGTCGACGACGTCCGCGCGCGAGCCGCGGTCCAGGACGAACAGGGCGTCCGGCACGTCGTGCACCCGGCAGGACTCCAGCACCGCGGTGGCGCCGTCGCTGACCCACACCGCCGGGTAGTCGCCCGTGCTGTCGAAGATCTCGCACTGGTTGGCGTCCACGCGCGTGCCGGGATCCCACACCGAAAGGCCGTTGCGCCCGAACTGACGCACCGTCGTCCGGGTCAGGGTGAGCACCGAGCGCGAGCGCAGATCGACCGCGTTCTCCGGGATGTCGTGGATACGGCAGTCGGCCAGGGTGAGCACCGCGTCCGTGTCGAGCGTGACACCGTCCGCGGTGGTGCGGTGCACATCGCAGTCCGTGAGGTGCGCGGTGGCCCGGCCGGTGACCTGGACGCCGCTGCCCCGGACCTCGTACACCTCGCAACCCACCGCTTCCAGCGCGGAGTTCTCCCCGGTCGCCGACAGCCCCGCCCCCGAGGCGTGATGGATCCGGCAGCGCTCGAGGCGCGGGTGTGCACCGCCGCGGACCGCGACCCCCGACTGACCGGCGGCCACGACCTCGCACTCCTCGAACACCCCGCCTCCGCCGTCGAGTACGGCGATACCGATGCCGGCCGGATTGTCCACGGTGCACCGCCGCACGGTCGGACGCGCGCCTGCGCGCACCTCTATGCCGGCCGCGGAGCGGGTGATGATCCGAACGTCCAGCAGTTCCGGTGTGCCCTCCTCGACCAGCAGGGCGGGCACCGAAGCGTCCTGCCCCTCCACGTGCAGGTCCTGGACCACCGCCGAGGCCCGCACGGTCAGCGGCACCCCGTCCACCGGTGCGATCCGCACCGAACCGGGAGAGCCCTCGGGCCCGCGCAGGGTCACCGACCGCTGGACGACGAGGTTTTCCCGGTAGGTGCCGGGCGCGACGGTGAGGACGTCACCGTCGGCGGCGGCCTCCAGGGCGGCGGCGAGCGATGCGTACTCACCCGTGCGGCGTCGCCACCGCGATGTGCCGGTGTGCGTCACCTGGACCGTGCCCTGTGCCATGGCGTTGCTGTGCCCCCACCTCGTGGTACGCGGGTTGATGCCGATTGCGTTCGGCCGGTCCACCGTAGCGTGCGCGCGGGCGGTGGGTTGACCAGAGCCGTAAGGCCGTCAGCTGCCCGTCCCGGTCCTGCCCCAGTCCGGACCCGCCCGGTCCCAGGCCTGGTCCCAACGGGCGTACCGGCGACGGACCATGCGCCAGACGATCAGCCGCCTGCCGCCCTCGACGGCACCCGCGGTGAGCATGGCGGCACCGAACCCGGCGAGCACCGCGTGGGTCGTCGCCGTCGTGGAGTCCAGCGGACGGGCCACTATCTGGCCGTGCAGGTCCGTCCATATCTTGAAGTGGTCGCCGCGGTGCGGGGTCTTGAGCTCCGCCAGGGTCGCGCCGTGGTGGCCGGAGCCGTCCGGTGCGGTCCAGTCGGCTATGACGCGGCTGCGCAGGTCCCGCGCCGAGGACGTCTCGGGGTCGGTGTCCAGCGGGGAGCGGTCCAGTTTGCGCACCACGGTGGCCGTCACCGGGTGGCGGGCCGTGCGCTGGTCCCGGACGGACTGCTGCAGGGCGTCCTGGGCGACGCCGCCGACGAGAGATCCGATCACGGGCGCCACGACGAGGATCAACAGCAGCGCCAGCAGCGCCACCCAGGCTTCGATCAGATCGCTCGTGCGCCGCAGCGGATTGTGCCGCCAGCGCCAGAGGCCGCCGATTGCTCGCACTGTCCCACACCCCCTTCCCGCTCCGTGATAACCCCCGGTGGAGCCGTTCACCCGCGGGCCCGGTCAAAGAGAGAGCGAAATCACCTGTCGCCGGGGCCTCTCATGAACTTCTCACGAGAACTCAACGCCGAGGCCCCCGCCCCCGGTTCCCGCACACCGGTCGTTGCCCGGATCTTTTCTCGCGGACCGCCGCGCAGCCGCCGACCGCTCCGCGAGCTATGCGAGGACCGTCACCGGATCGCCGACGCGGATCGAGCCGGGGGAGAGGGGAACCAGGTTCTGGCCGAAGGCCAGTTTGCCGTCGATGCGGCGGTGGCGTCCCAGCGTGGACAGTGGTTCCTTGCCCCGCACGGCGGTGCCCTGGTCGGTGGTGGTCACCACGCAGCGCCCGCACATCTTGGCGATGCGGAAGGTGACCTCGCCGATCGCGATGCGGGACCAGTCGTCCTCGGCCCAGGCCGCGGTGCCGGCCACGACCACGTTCGGCCGGAAGCGGTTCATCGGCAGCGGGCCCTCGCCCGGGTGAGCACCTTGGGCGATCAGGGAGTTGAGAGCCTCGAGGGAGGCGACCGTGGTGAGCAGCAGTGGGTAGCCGTCGGCGAAGCTGACCGTCTCGCCCGGCCGTGCGTACTCCGGGTCCACCGGTCGGCGCGTGGCCGGGTCGTCCATGTGCACGAGGCGCACACGGGTGCCGAGATACTCGCTGCACCAGGCGTGCGCGGCCGCCCCCGCGGCGAGAACCCCCGCGACCTTGTCGCCGAAGATCTCCACCGGCACGGTGCCGACCGGACGGGGCACCGGCGCGGTCAGCGGGTCCATGCCCGGCGCGGACAGACGAACGCCGCCGCCGGGCACGAGCTCGGCGGCGGCAAGCGCAAGGCGCGGCTGCTGACGTTGTGTGACGACCTTTCCCCCGTCGTCGATCAGCACCCAGCGCCGGTCTCCGGCCAGCCCCCAGGGCTCCACGACGGCTTCCCGGGGCGTAAGGCCCCGGAACGCCTTCACCGGATGCACGTGAATCGACTGCAGCTGCGCGTTCCCCATCAGGCCATCCTGCCAGGCGGCAGTGACCGCGCGGGTGGACGGATCAGTAGCCGCGGTACTGCTGCTGGTTGTTGTACGGGTCCTGATACGGAGCCGGGGCGGGCCGGGCAGCCGCGGGGCGCATCGCCTCGTAGCCCGTGCCGGCCGCCATCGGACGTTGTGGCTGCGGCGGCTGCGGGCCGGGATAGCCGCGCGGCGCCGTGGGCTGCTGAGGGATGTAGGCCGCGGGCGCCTGCTGCAGCGGTGCCGGCTGCTGCGCCTGCGGATAGCCGTAGGAGGACTGGGAGGGGCCCGCCGGGAGGGCGGGCAGGGCCGACGGCAGGGCCGGCAGGTAGCTGCCCGGCGCGTCGTACGCGGCGGGGACCCGGATCGGAGCGATCTGCGGGGTGCCCCGCTCGGCGACGAGTCGGTCGTAGATCGGGGTGTCCGGGAAGGCGGAGTAGTAACCGCCGCCGAAGGTGGAGCGGGGGGAGGTCATGGCTCATAAGTTAAGCCCTCGATGTGCTAGTTGGGGAGACCGATAAGAGGGTTGTTTTGAGTGTTCGCAGTGACGCGGGATCCCCAATGCGAGCGAACTTGGCAAAAAAGGGCGTCGAACGAGGTACCGGTCCTGTAAAGGCCGAGCTCGGGGACGGTTACCGGCGGGTTGGTCACCGGTCTTCCTGTGCTCCTCGTGGGAGTTCGCCGTCCCGGGGAATAGGTTGTGCGGGTAGCGAACGGAAGAGCCGCCGGGACCCGGACTGGCGCAGTGACACGTGATGGGGGCGGACATGTCAATGCCGAAAGGATCGAATACGCCGGTGCCGACGACGGCACTGCGGGTGGAATTGGGCTGGCGTTCCGGTCCCGGTGTGCCGGACGCGGACGCTTCGGCACTTCTGCTCGTGGGAGGCAAGGTCCGCTCCGACGGCGACTTCGTCTTCTACAACCAGCCCGCGCACGCCTCAGGGGCGGTCCGGCACGAGGGCAAGCGGGACGGCGGCGGCCGCATCGTCGACACCCTCCTCGTCGACCTCGCGCGCGTGGAGCCCGCGATCGAGACGATCGTCCTCGCCGCCTCCGCGGACGGCGGCACGTTCGGACAGGTCCCCGACCTCTACATCGAGGTCCGCGATGCCGCCCAGGGCGGCGTGGTCGCCCGCTTCGACAGCACGGGCGCAAGCGTGGAAACCGCTTTCGTGCTCGGTGAGTTCTACCGCCGCCAGGGCGCCTGGAAGTTCCGCGCCGTCGGCCAGGGCTACAGCAGCGGACTCGAGGGCCTGGCGACGGACTTCGGGATCACGGTGGACGAACCGCAGCACAACGCCCCCGCGCCGCCGATGCCCACGCCCCCGCCCGTCGCGCCGCCGGTGACCATGCCGCCGCCCACCGCACCGCCGGTCCACATGCCCCCGCCGGTCGCACCTCCGGCCGCCGTGCAGCCACCCCCGCCGCCCGCACCCCCGGCGCAGCCGGTCCGCCTGAGCAAGGTGACGCTCACCAAGGCGGCCCCCGCGGTCTCGCTGACCAAACAGGGCGGCACCTCGGGCGCCATGCGCGTGAACCTCAACTGGCAGGTGCACAAGCAGTTCTCGGGATGGGGCAGCAAACGTGGCCGCGCGGTCGCCATGCACGCAGACCTCGACCTCGACCTGTGTGCCCTGTACGAACTCACCGACGGCAGCAAGGGCGTCGTCCAGGCCCTCGGCAATGCCTTCGGGGCCCTGCAGCGGCCGCCGTACATCCATCTCGACGGCGACGACCGCACCGGCGCCGTCGCGAGCGGCGAGAACCTCACCGTCAACCTCGACCACAAACAGTCCTTCAGGCGGATCCTCGTCTTCGTGACCATCTACCAGGGCGCACGCTCCTTCGCCGACCTGCACGCCACGGTCACCCTCCAGCCGCAGTTCGGCGCCGCGATCGACTTCTCGCTCGACGAGTGCACGGTCCCCTCGACGGTGTGCGCGCTCGCCCTGATCACCAACACGGGCAGCGACCTCGTCGTCCAGCGCGAGGCACGCTACCTGGTGCCCGAGCGCGGGGTGAGCCCCCAGCGGACCGTCGACTACGCCTACGGGTGGGGCATGAACTGGACTCCCGGCAGGAAGTGAGCGCCTGGTGACTTGACCTGGAAGGTTCGCCGGCTTGGTGGCCGTCTCTGCGGGTCTGGGACGGTTGGATGTGAGCCACCATCCGATCCGAGCCGTGGAGGCGCGGTGGCCGAGCCTGTGCGGGTGCGCAGACCGACCGACCAGGAGGGGCAGAAGGTGCAGCAGATCGTGCGCCGGAGCAGCACCTCTGTGCGCTGATGGCGCGCGACGATGCTGCTCGCCTCGGCCGGCGGGAACTGGGTGCCAAGCCTGCTGGGCCAGGACGCACCCCGCGATGTCCACGCCCGCCTCGATCTGGTCGTCACCGAGCAGACGGCGATCCTGCAAAGGTGGGAACCGCAACTGCGGGCCGCGCTGCGACTGTCCCTGGATCAGGGACCCGAGACGCCGCGCGATGCTCGTCCGGTGCTGCGTCAGGGCAGAGCCATCGGGTGGATCGAGGACGCCCTGGAGCCACTGGCCCCTTCGCACCCCGACATCGATCGCAGGCGAATCGCCGTTGCGATTCGTGCCGGCTGGGGAATTGAGGCATGGGTCTGGCTGGTCGACATCGCCGCTGTGTCACGGACGGAGGCCGCAACGCTCATGCGCGAGTCGGCACAGGCACCGCTGAATGCAGCGCTCGCTCAACCAGCCGGCAAGCCTTCCCGGTCAAAAGCACTAGAGAGGGTGCTCGTCCGCGACGGCGTCCGGGCGGGCGTAGGTGCGGCCCTTCCACGCCGCACCGCGCCCCCTGTAGTGCTGCACCGCGGAATCGAGAGTCATCAGGAGATAGAGGAACGCGGTGAACGGCAGCAGCGGAGCGAGCCACAGCGGCTGGCGGTAATAGCGGAGCATCGGGATATACGTTCCCGTCATCACCAGCCACGCGGCACCCCCGACGAGTCCCGCTGCCCCATCCCCGGCGGCCAGACCTGCCACCAGGGCCGCTGGCGGCACCAGATACACCAGGACCAGCCCGGCGACCGTCCCGACCAGCAGCAGCGGGTTGTGCCGCAACTGCGCGTACGCGCTGCGTGACACCATCCGCCACAGATCGTGCAGCCGGGGATAGGGCCGCACGCTGTCCACCCGCTCGGCCAGTCCCAGCCAGATGTGTCCGCCGCTGCCCTTGACCGCGCGCGCGAGCGCCACGTCGTCGATGACGGCGTGCCGGATCGCGTCCGGGATCCGCGCCCGCTCGGCGGCCTCGGTGCGCAGCAGCACGCAGCCACCCGCGGCGGCCGCCGTCCGTGTCCCCTTCCTGCCGATCCGGCGGAACGGGTACAGCTGCGCGAAGAAATAGACGAAGGCCGGCACCACGAGCCGCTCCCACAGGCTCTCCACCCGCAGCCGCGCCATCTGCGTCACGACGTCGAAGCCGCCGCTGCTCGCGGCGGCGACCAATGCGCGCAGGCTGTCCGGCGCGTGCGCGATGTCCGCGTCCGTCAGCAGCAGATATTCGGGTCCACGCGCGCGTGCCAGGTCGATGCCGTGCCGCACGGCCCACAGCTTGCCCGTCCAGCCGACGGGCGGTTCGCCGGGGGAGGAGACGGTCAGGGGCAGTCCGCCGCGGGTGTCCGCCAGCTCGCGGGCCAGCTCCCCGGTGCCGTCCGAGCTGCCGTCGTCGACCAGGAAGATCTCCGCCCGGCCCGGATACTCCTGGGCGAGCAGTGACGGCAGGCTCGCGGGCAGCACGGCGGCCTCGTCACGCGCGGGGACGACGACGCACACCGACGGCCACTCGTCGGGATCCCGGCGGGGCGGCAGCCTTACGTCCGTGCGCCAAAAGAAGCCCTGACACAGCAGCAGCCACAGCCAGGCGGCGAGTGATACGGCGGCGATCCACACGATGGCGCTCACCCGCGCAGTCTGCCCCACCCGACCTGCCCGCAAGGGCCCATCGTCTATCGTGGCCGGGTGAAGATCGCGCTCATGGACTCCGGAATCGGTCTGCTGCCTGCCGCCGCCGTGGCGCGCCGTCTGCGGCCCGACGCGGATCTCGTCCTGTCGTGGGACCCCGACGGGATGCCCTGGGGACCGCGTACCCCTGAGGACATCACCCAGCGCGCCCTGGACGTCGCCGGAGCTGCCGCGGCGCACAAGCCCGACGTTTTGATCGTCGCCTGCAACACCGCGTCCGTGCACTCCCTTCCGGCGCTGCGCGCTCATTTCGAGCCGGAGCTGCCGATCATCGGCACCGTGCCCGCGATCAAGCCCGCCGCCGCGGGCGGCGGCCCCGTCGCGATCTGGGCCACCCCCGCCACCACGGGCAGCCCCTACCAGCGGGGTCTCATCGCCGAGTTCGCCGCGGGTGTGGACGTCACCGAAGTGCCCTGTCCCGGGCTTGCGGACGCCGTGCACCACGCCGACGAGGCGGCGGTGGAGGCCGCCATTGCCGCGGCCGCCGCACGCACCCCCGACGACATCACGACCCTCGTCCTCGGCTGCACCAACTACGAACTGGTCGCCGAGCGCATTCGCACCGCCGTGCAGCAGCCCGGTCGGCCGCCGCTCATCCTGCACGGCACCGCCGGCGCGGTCGTCGCCCAGGGCCTGCGCAGGATCGGCGCGCAGCCCGCCCCCGAGGCCCCCGCCGACGGCACCCTCACGGTGCTACTCAGCGGCCGTGAGGCCGAGCTGCCGGAGACCGCGCTGACCTATGAAGAGGGACGTTTCCTCAAGGCGGTCAGTCCCGCACGGTGACCGAAAGCCGCGAAACAGACGCCCGCGGTCCGAGCTTCGCCCGGTGGGCACGGTCACACTCCGCGACTCGGTGCCCGCGCAGCGAAACCTGAGTAACCTCGTATCCATGAGGGACCACCCCCACGGTGAGAAAGCCAAGCACTCCGACGTCTGGACCGGACACGCCACCAAGCGGGTCCAGTGGCTGCCGGCGCTGGCCGGCGCGGCCGTCATGGGCCTCGGCATCGAGCTGGCCGTCGACTCCGCCTGGACGTCGGGCATCGTCCCGCTCGTCATGGCCGTCGTCGGCTGTATCGCCGCCGGGCTGCTGGTCCTCTTCGGCACGCTCGCCTTCCTGCACGTCGATCTGAAGCTGGACACGGAGTGCCTCGAGGTGCGCTGCGGCCACATCGGTGTGCCGCGCCGCCGCATTCCCCTCTCTCATGTCGCAGGCGCCGAATTCACAGCGCACGTCAACCCGCGCCACTGGGGCGGCTGGGGCTACCGGTGGCGGCCCGAGAAGGGCACCGCGGTCGTCGTGCGGCGCGGCGAGGGCGTCGTCCTGCGCCTGTGGGACGGCCACACGTTCACGGTCACCGTGGACAACGCCGAGGCCGCGGTCCGGGTCATCAAGGACCGGCTGCGTCCGGGCACGACCGGCGCACTGCACTGAGCACCCCCGTCATGGTGTGAGCCGGTCACGGCGCGGGCGTACGCCCGCCTCCTGCCGCGGTGACTCTTCGGCGAGCGGACGGGCCGTGGCCAGGCCGGCAAGAAGGCCCGCGCCGACCGACACGGCGGTGAAGCTCAGCGCGTTGCCGACCGCGGCGATCGCCGCGAGTCCCGTCAGGGCCGCCCCCGCAGTGAGCACCACCGACGTGGACCGAGGAGACCGCCACAGCGCATACAGCACCCAGCAGAAGGACGCCCCCAGCAGCACCACGCCGACGACGCCCTGTTCCGAGGCCTGCTGCAGCAGCGCCGAGTGCGGCTTGCCGTCCGAAAGCAGGGTCCGGGTGGCCGTCGTGCTCAGTTCACCGAAACGCTCCGGTCCCACGCCCAGCGCTGCATTGCGGTGCGCCAGATGCAGGGCGTCCTGCCACAGCTGGATGCGGTGCGGGGTGAGCGGGCCGTCCAAGGACGCGGTCAGTCCCTCGGGCAGGGTATGTGCGGCGACGGCCCAGGTCAGACCCGTGACCAGGGCCGCGGTGAGGGCGAGTCCGGCGATACCTGCTCCGCGGCTGTGCATGCGGCCCGCAGCCAGCGAGCACAGCAACACGGCGGTACAGACGACGAAACCGCTGGTCGAGCCCAGGACGGCCGCGGTCACGGTGATGCCGGCCGCCAGCGCCCCCAGGGCGAACCGCCCGGTCGGCGAGTCGGCGGCCCAGGCCGCGCAGCACGCAGCGCCCACGCACAGGGTCAGCAGTGCCGCAGTGGCACCGGCATGTCCGAGCGGTGCCACGATCTGCGGCCCTGGGGCGAGGTGCGGCACGGCCACCGCCAGGCCCAGCCCCGCCAGCGCCCCGGCACACGGCGCGGCCACCGGCAGCAGCGCCCCGCAGATCCGCCCCGCGGCATAACCGGCCGCCACGGCAAGCACCGCGAGCAGCACACCCTCGGGGCGGCCGTCATGCACGGTCGCCGTGACCAGCGACCAGGTGGCACACGCCCCGAGCACCACCACGCCCACCGCGTCAAAAACGTTTCGTCTCTCGCCGACCTCCCCAGGACCGGCTTCAGACGTCATCCCTGTGGAACCCACCCCGCCCCCCGAACCGGACCGAAGCCCCCCGACCTCGCACGACCCAGGCCGCCGAGGCCGTGACCGGCCGCGCGACTGTGGCTGGGCACACCGTAACGGCTGATGGACGTTTTGTGGATGAGTTGGGCCGAGTTGCGCAGGAACGATGCGGCACCTGCGTCGCGCAGCGCCCCGTGCCGCCCCGCGGACCGCGCTGTCCGTGTCAAGGTCACGCGCCGTACACTCCCGGAGTGACCGTCACCGCAACCTCCGTGGACGAGTCGGACCAGTTGCAGCCGCAGACCGCGCCCGCATCGCGCGCGGCGCGCCTCGTACGCCTGGTTCCGGCCCTCGCCGCGGCGCTCTCCGGAGTGCTGCTCTACGTCAGTTTCCCGCCCCGCACCCTGTGGTGGCTGGCCGTTCCGGCCTTCGCCCTCTTCGGCTGGGTGCTGCGCGGACGCACCTGGAAGGCGGGCCTCGGCCTCGGCTACCTCTTCGGCCTCGGTTTCCTGCTGCCGTTGCTGGTGTGGACCGGCGTGGAGGTCGGCTCCGTTCCCTGGCTGGCGCTGGTCGCGATCGAGGCGATCTTCATCGCGCTGGTCGGAGCGGGCGTCGCCGTGGTGTCGAAGCTGCCCGCGTGGCCGGTGTGGGCAGCAGCGGTATGGATAGCGGGCGAGGCGGCACGCGCGCGCGTGCCGTTCAACGGCTTCCCCTGGGGCAAGATCGCATTCGGTCAGGCCGACGGCGTCTTCCTGCCGCTGGCAGCGGTGGGCGGCACCCCGGTACTCGGCTTCGCGGTCGTGCTGTGCGGCTTCGGCCTCTACGAGGTCGTACGTCTCGCCCTGGATGCGCGGCGCACCCGGGCCGTCCAGCGGTCGGCCGCGGCCGTCGCCCTGCTGAGCGTGGCCGTCCCGGTGGTCGGTGCGGTCGCTGCCCGTTCCCTGGTCAGCGACAAGGCCGAGGACGGCTATGCGACCGTCGCGCTCATCCAGGGCAATGTGCCGCGCTCCGGGCTGGAGTTCAACGCCCAGCGGCGCGCCGTGCTCGACTACCACGCGCGCGAGACGAAGCGCCTGGCCGCCGAGGTCAAGGCAGGCAAGACGCCCAAGCCCGACTTCGTGCTGTGGCCGGAGAACTCCTCCGACGTCGACCCCTTCGCCAACGCCGACGCGTACGCCGTCATCGACGGCGCGGCCAAGGCGATCGGTGTGCCCATCTCGGTCGGCGGCGTCGTCGCGCGGGACGGCAAGCTGTGGAACGAGCAGATCCTGTGGGACCCGAAGAAGGGCCCCACCGACACCTACGACAAGCGGCAGATCCAGCCCTTCGGCGAGTACCTGCCGCTGCGCTCCTTCATCGGCGCGATCAACAGCAACTGGACCTCGATGGTCCGCCAGGACTTCAGCCGGGGCACCAAGCCGGGTGTCTTCAGCATGGACCACGCCAAGGTCGGCCTGGTCACCTGCTACGAGGCCGCCTTCGACTGGGCCGTGCGCTCCGAGGTCACCGACGGTGCGCAGCTGATCTCCGTGCCGAGCAACAACGCGACGTTCGACCGCAGCGAGATGACCTACCAGCAGCTCGCCATGTCCCGCGTCCGCGCCGTGGAGCACAGCCGGACCGTCACCGTGCCGGTCACCAGCGGCGTCAGCGCGGTCATCATGCCGGACGGGAAGATCACCCAGAAGACCGGCATGTTCGTCCACGCCCACCTGGTGCAGAAGGTGCCGCTGCGCTCCTCGGAGACGCCCGCCACCCGGGTGGGCATCCTGCCGGAGATCGCCCTGGTGCTGGTCGCCGCGGGCGGCCTCGGCTGGGCGATCGGCGCCGGCGTACGCGGGCGGCGCGCCCGGAACGTGTAGCCGTACGCCCTGCGCACGCCCCATGAAGTGCGCCGGGATCGGGACACCGGCCCTTAGGGTCGGTGTCATGGCAACTCCTGACTTCATCCGCGAGATCCGGGCCTCCGCAGGCCACCAACTGCTCTGGCTTCCCGGCGTGAGCGCCGTCGTCTTCGACGACGAGGGCAGAGTCCTGCTCGGGCAGCGTGCGGACAACCACCGGTGGGCGCTGATCTCCGGCATCCCGGATCCAGGTGAGCAGCCCGCCGCCGCCCTCGTGCGCGAGGTGCAGGAGGAGACCGGGGTCCAGGTCGCCGTCGAGCGGCTGATCACGGTCCGGTCCGGTCGGCAGGTCACCTACCCCAACGGTGACATCTGCCAGTTCATGGACCTCTGCTTCCGCTGCCGCGCCATCGACGGCGAGGCCCGGGTGAACGACGACGAGTCCTTGGCGGTCGGCTGGTTCGCCCTGGACGAGCTGCCGGACATGACCGACTACCACTACTTCCGGATCAAGCAGGCCCTGTCTGACGAACCCACATGGTTCGAGCCCATGAGTTCCGAGTGAAGTATGGGCGATGAGCACATGTGGGGAGGCGGGGCTGCTGCTTAGGGTCGAGACATGACCCCGCCCAGCGCCCTCCCGGCTCCCCCCGCCCCCTCCCTCGACCTCGGCGGCCGCACCGCCCTCGTCACCGGCGCCGCCGGTGGCATCGGCCGCGCCTGTGCGCTGCGCCTCGCGGCCGCCGGGGCCAAGGTGAGAGCGGTGGACCGGGACGCCGAGGGCCTGGACACGCTGGCCGAGCAGGCCCGGGGCCTCGCGGGCACGGTCGAACCGCAGGTCCTCGACCTCACCGACCTCGACGCCGCCGAACTGGCCGCGGCAGGCACCGACGTGCTGGTCAACAACGCCGGGCTGCAGCTGGTGCGCCCCATCGAGGAGTTTCCGCCCGAGGTCTTCCACACGGTGCTCACCGTGATGCTGGAGGCACCTTTCCGCCTCATCCGCGGAGCGCTGCCCCATATGTACGGCCAGGGGTGGGGCCGCATCGTCAACGTGTCCTCCGTCCACGGACTGCGCGCCTCGGCCTACAAGTCGGCCTATGTGGCCGCCAAACATGGTCTGGAGGGCCTGTCCAAGACCGCCGCCCTCGAAGGCGCACCCCACGGCGTCACCTCGAACTGTGTGAACCCCGCCTATGTGCGCACCCCGCTGGTCGAGAAGCAGCTCGCCGACCAGGCGCAGGCGCACGGCATTCCCGCGGAGCGCGTCCTGACGGAGGTGCTGCTGCAGGACAGCGCCGTCAAACGGCTCATCGAACCGGAGGAGGTCGCCGAGGCCGTGGCCTATCTGTGCAGCCCGCAGGCCTCCTTCGTGACCGGCACCTCGCTGGCCCTCGACGGCGGCTGGACCGCACACTGACCGGGCAGGCACCGGTGCAGCCACGAGTTACGCAGGTTCGCCTCGCGACATCCGTACCGGCCGTCCTGACTGCCCTGCATCTCTGCTGGGGGTCCGGGGGCCCGCGGCGGAGGCGTCGATGTCACAGCCCCCGGAAAGGCACGGTGTCCACAGGGCTGACGGGGCGGCCTCGGGATGAGTAATCCTGTGGGCATGTCCCGCGATCACGTGCCGTCCGCCGAGCGCACCGATGCCGAAGCCGCAGCTGGGGCGCTCACCGGCGCGGAGACGCCGTTCCTTCAGCTGCTGGCCAGGGGTGCGTCCGCCGACGCCTACGAGCAGCCGGTGCTGCTGGCCCGCGCCGAGGGGCGGAGCGCCGAGGCGATCGCCGCGCTCGAGCACGCCAAGCTGCTCGCGCTGCGCGTGCGCGCGGAACTGGAGGGGCGCCGCCGCCGCGAGGCCGAGCTGTCCGCGCTCTTCGAGACCGCCCACGACCTCGCGGGCCTGCGGGACCTGGACGCCGTACTGCAGGCGATCGTGCAGCGCGCCCGCTCCCTGCTCGGCACCGACGTCGCCTACCTCAGCCTGAACGACCCGGAGCGCGGCGACACCTACATGCGGGTGACCGAGGGCTCGGTCGCCGCCCGCTTCCAGGAGCTGCGGCTCGGCATGGGGGAGGGGCTCGGTGGCCTCGTGGCCCAGACGGCCCGCCCGTATGTCACCGACGACTACTTCGAGGACGACCGCTTCCAGCACACGCACGCCATCGATGCCGGTGTGCGCGACGAGGGCCTGGTCGCCATCCTCGGCGTGCCCCTGATGCTGGGCCACCACGTCATCGGCGTCCTGTTCGCGGCCGACCGGCGCGCCCGGGTCTTCGAACGGGAACAGATCGCGCTGCTCGGCTCGTTCGCCGCGCTGGCCGCGGCCGCCATCGACACCGCCAACCTCCTCACCGAGACCCGCTCGGCCCTGGCCGGCCTGGAGCGCGCCAACGAGATCATCCAGGACCGCAGCGCCGTCATCGAGCGCGCCTCCGACGTCCACGACCGGCTTGCGGAGCTGGTGCTGCGCGGCGGCGGGGTCCATGACGTGGCCGCGGCCGTCTCCCAAGTCCTCGACGGCACGGTCGAGTTCACCGAGGCGGGCGACGCGCCTGCAACACCCCTGGAGGCTTCCCGGGCCGAAGGGCACGCCGTACGGCACGCTGACGACTGGATCGCCGCCGTGGCCGCCGGCGGCGAGCTGCTCGGCGCGCTCGTCCTGCGCGGCCACCCCGGTCTCGACCCCGTCGACCAGCTCACCCTGGAACGGGCCGCGATGGTCACCTCGCTGCTGCTGCTCGCCAGACGCTCGGCCGCCGAGGCCGAACAGCGCGTCCGCGGCGAGCTGTTGGACGACCTCCTCGACGCCCGCGACCGCGACCCGCGCCTGCTGCGCGAGCGCGCGTCCCGGCTGCACGCCGACCTCGACGCCACCCACGTGGTGCTCGCCGCCCGACTCGACGGCACCGCGCCCGACGCCGACCAGGAGGCGGCCGCCCGCCGCCGGCTGTGGTCCGCCGCCTCCCATCTCGCAGCGACCCGGCACGGCCTGGCGGCCGCCCGCGACGGCGGCACCGTCCTGCTGCTGCCGCTGGCCCCCGGCGACACCGCCACCGACCTGGCCCGCCGCACCGCCCACCAGCTGGGCACGGCAGTCCACGAGGCGGTCACCGTCGGCGCCTCCGCCCCCGTCCAGGACCTCGCCGCCCACCCCGACACCGCGGCCGCCGCCTACGCGGAGGGCCGACGCTGCCTGGACGCCCTGCGACTGCTCGGTCGCCCCGGAGACGGGGCCGCAGCCGAGGACTTCGGTTTCCTCGGCCTGCTGCTCGCCGGGGACCGGGACATCGCCGGCTTCGTCGACCGCACCATCGGCCAGGTCGTCGCCTACGACGAACGACGCGGCACCGACCTCGTGCACACCCTCGACGCCTACTTCACCTGCGGCATGAGCCCCGCCCGCACCAAGGACGAACTGCACGTCCACGTCAACACGGTGGCGCAGCGCCTGGAGCGCGTCGCCCGTCTCCTGGGCGACGACTGGCAGGACCCGGCCCGCGCCCTGGAGATCCAACTCGCCCTGCGGCTGCACCGGTTGTCGGCACGCACACAGCACTGACCCCCGTACGCCAGGCGTACGGGGGGAGGCTGACGGCGGGTCACACGGTGCGGGCGTCCGCCGGGGCAGTCGAATGGTCCGCGCCCGCGGCCGGTTCCACCTCGGCCAGGTCCCGGTGGCGGGTCTCCTTGGCGACCCCCACCGCGAGGACCGTCAGAACGGCCGCGGCGATGACGTACAGGGCGATCGGGGTGGAGCTGTCGTAGTCGTCGAGCAGCGCGGTGGCGATCAGGGGTGCCGGGGCGCCCGCCGCGACCGAGGCGAACTGGGCGCCGATCGAGGCCCCCGAGTAGCGCATCCGGGTCGCGAACATCTCGGAGAAGAAGGCGGCTTGGGGTGCGTACATCGCGCCGTGCAGCACCAGGCCCACGGTGACCGCGAGGATCAGGTTGCCGAAGCCGCCGGTGTCGATGAGGGAGAAGAACGGGAACATCCAGAGCCCGACGCCGACCGCGCCCAGCAGATACACCGGACGCCGTCCGACCCGGTCCGACAGCGCGCCCCAGGCCGGGATGACCGCGAAGTGCACGGCCGATGCGATCAGCACCGCGTTGAGCGCGGTCTGCTTGGAGACGCCGGCCGACGTGGTGGCGTAGACGAGGATGAACGCGGTGATGACGTAGTAGCTGATGTTCTCCGCCATGCGCGCGCCCATCGCGACCAGCACGTCCCGCCAGTGGTGGCGCAGTACGGACACCAGCGGCAGCTTCTCCGCCTCCGCACTCCGGTCGGCCTTGCGGGCCTCGGCCTGCGCCAACGCCTGCCGGAACACCGGCGATTCATCGACAGACAGACGAATCCACAAACCGACGATCACCAGCACGCCGGAGAGCAGGAACGGGATCCGCCAGCCCCAGGACACGAAGGCGTCGTCCGACAGCACGGCCGTCAGCAGGGACAGCACACCGGTGGCGAGCAACTGCCCCGCGGGCGCGCCGGTCTGCGGCCACGAGGCCCAGAAACCGCGCCGCCGGGCATCCCCGTGCTCGGACACCAGCAACACGGCCCCGCCCCACTCACCGCCCAGCGCGAATCCCTGGACCAGGCGCAGAGTGGTCAGCAGCACGGGTGCGGCTGCGCCGACCGTCGCGTGCGTCGGCAGCAACCCGATCGCGAACGTCGCCCCGCCCATCAGCAGCAGACTCAGCACCAGCAGTTTCTTGCGTCCGATGCGGTCGCCGTAGTGCCCGAAGACGAGTGCGCCCAGCGGACGGGCGGCGAATCCGACGGCGTACGTCAGGAAGGAGAGGAGCGTGCCGACCAGGGGGTCCGAGTCCGGGAAGAACAGCTTGTTGAAGACGAGCGCGGCAGCGGAACCGTAGAGGAAGAAGTCGTACCACTCGATGGTGGTGCCGATGAGGCTGGCGGCGACGATGCGCTTGAGGTTCGCGGGCGGTGGTGGAGCGGATGCTGCGGAGGCCATGTTCGCCACTTCCTCGTGTGCGGTGGGGACGGGTACGTGTTCGCACACGGTAGGAATCTGCAGGTCAGGGGCACATGTGGTGGGACTACATAGTTCGGGGGCGGGGTGTGCGTGTTGCCTCCATGTCAGTGCGTGGAGGACGACCCTGGGGGCTTGGTCGGTGGAGGAACGGGCCCTGTCTGTGTTGCGTAAATCGGGTTGGTTCGACGGGGGCGTGCTGACTCCCGTGCTGGTTTGGTGCTGACTAAAAGCCCACGTCATCACCTGTCTTCGTCGCTCCTGTGCTGACTTGGTGCTGACTACGCTCCGTTGAACTCGGGCATTTGGTGGTTAACCGCGGAGCGTCGTTCTGCGACGGGTGATCGGGGCGCCCCGGCTCGGCCCTGCTCCCCCCCCCCGCGCTTGCAGGGCAGTCGATGCACACGGTGCCAGGAGGTTCTTCGCCTGCTGGTGGTACATCGCACGTATGGCGCTGACCTGCGCGAATGCGGGGTTTGCAGAGAGTTGGCGGGAGCTGGTCCCTGTATGGTCCGGATCTTGATGGTGTCTCCTTACCGACCTGCTCCGGCCGGAGCGGCCTGGGAGCGAGCGCACCGATAGGGCTGGGCCATCCTTGCGAGCAACTCCGCGGATGTCCCGGGCAGGCCGGGCGAGTGGCGAAGCTCGCGAAGTTCTGGGGGTCCCGGATCTGGACTCGGTCCCTGACACGGAGCCGAGGGCCGCCACCGGAGACGGCCCCAAGCGCCATCCGTGGAGGTCAGGACCGCGCGGAGACCTCGGCGTGGGCAGCGCGCAGCGAGACCTTGTCGATCTTGCCGACCGCGTTCTTCGCGATGGCATCCACCACGAAGAACGCGGTCGGGCGCTTGAAGCCGGTGAGGCTGCGCGCGCAGAGGGACTGCAGTGCCGACGGATCGACGGTCGAACCCGGTCGGGCCTGGACGTAGGCGACGACGACCTCTCCCCATTTCTCGTCGGGGACGCCGATCACGGCGGCCTCGAGCACCGACGGGTCACCGACGAGGACGTCCTCGATCTCCTTGGGGTAGATGTTCTCCCCACCCCGGATGATCATGTCTTTCGAACGTCCGACCAGGGTCAGGTATCCGTCGGCGTCGAGCCGGCCCACGTCGCCGGTGTGCAGCCAGCCGTCGACGATGACCCTGGCTGTCTCCTCCGGGCGGCCGAGACAGCCCCGCATGACGTTGGGGCCCCGCACGACGACCTCTCCGTCCCCGCCCGGCGGCACCTCGCTGCCGTCGGCGTCGACGATCCGGATCTCCCGGCCGGGGAAGGGCAGTCCCACGGTTCCGGCGCGGCGAGGGCCCGCGACAGGATTCATGGTGGATCCGCAGGTTCCCTCGGACAGCCCGTACCCCTCGACGAGCGGAAACCCGTAACGGGCCTCGAACCGGGTCAGCAGCTCGGCGGAGGCGGGTACCGCGCCGCAGACTCCGAAGCGCAGGGACGAAGTGTCGGGGCGGACCTGGTCCGGAAGCGCCGCGAGCATGCTGTAGATCGTCGGCACGGCGCTGAAGAAGGTGGGACGCTCTCGCTCGACCACGTCGAAGAACGTCTGGGGATTGAACCGGTCGGCGATGGCGACGCTCGCGCCCGCCAGCAACGGTACGAGGATGCTGACCACGATGCCGTTGACGTGGAAGAGCGGCAGGATCAGCAGGCATCGGTCGGCCGGCCCGACCTCCAGCGCCCGACGCCCCATGTCCGCCATGGCGTCGATGTTGGCGTGGTCGAGCATCGCCCCTTTGGGAACCCCGGTCGTGCCACTGGTGTAGATGAGCAGGGCCAGTGCGGACGGGTCCGGAAGGGGGGCTTCATCCGGTTCCGCCGCTCCGATGTCGCGCAGTTCGTTGACGGCGAGGACGGCAGTTCCGTCCGCCACGGGGGCCTGACCGTCCTCGACCACCAGGAGGCGTGCGCCGGAGTCCTTGAGCTGTCGGGCCACTTCGACGTCGGTCATGCTCGGGTTGACCGGCGTAATGGTGGCGCCGAGCCGCCAGGCGGCGAACAGCAGAAGCACGAACTCCACGCGATTGGTGAGCTTGAGAGCCACGACATCGCCGGGGCCGATCCCGAGGTCCTGGAGGTGACGTGTCGCCGCGGATCATGGCTGACGCCGCGTACGCCGTCCTCACGCGTGACGCGCGCAAGTGCACCGGCAACCTGTTCATCGACGACGAGGTCCTGTCGGACGAAGGCGTCGCCGACCTCTCCGGGTACAGCCCTGCCGGCTTCGACGGGGATCTCGCCCTCGACATCTTCGTCGATCCGGCCTGATCCCGCTCCGCTTCGGGGCGTGGGCGGAACTCCCCCTCTCGGACGGCGACGATCCGCGCCCCGGTGCGCAAGGCGTGCGCGACACCCCGCTCACGGCTGCGCCACCGGCCGTACGGGCCGACATCGCAGCCGCGATCGGACATCCGTTCAACGCGTACCTGGGCATGCGCTGGTGCGCACGGGCAAGTTCCTCGGCTACTACGTCACCGTGTGCGACGGCTGGCCGTGTGTGCCACCCGGTGTGCGTCCTCACCACGGCGCCCAGTTTGATTCACCCGGCCTGGAGAAGGTCCTGCGACTGCCGGCCGCCCACATCGGTGCGATGGCCTCAGATGGCGTCCCGCCGGGTGGTGTGGCCGGTCCCAAGTCGCCGGAATCCGCAGGTCGGCGGCGACTCCGCACGACCGGAGCCTCAATTCGCCTCAGCAGGGCGCCTCGTGGACCACCGCCTCTGTCCCCATCGAGGGGCGGAAGCTGCCCATGGAGCACACGGAGGTGGGTACCGACCTCGTGCTGTGCAACTCCACCGCCCCCTGGTGGGCAATGCGTCGGCACCATGCCACGCCGTACCGGCTCGCAGAGGACCGGGCCGGACCGGGCGAGCGCGAGCGCACCTGGACGGACCCAGCCCGTCGCGAACTCCCGGCGCCACCGAGCTCAGTTCACTCGGCAGGCCTCAGGCGAAAAGCGGGGCCGGGGATGCTCTCGATGTCTTCCGGCTGTACGGCGTGGCCCTGCTCGCAGCGGATCTGGGCGTCGACGTGCGCGCCGCATCCACGGTGCCGGGACAGCATGGCGGGGCCCTCCGGGTCGGCGCGGTAGCGGTCCCCCCACTGCAGGAGCCCCATCACGGCCGGGACCAGATCCACGCCCTTGGGTGTGATCACGTACTTCGGCCGGCTCCGCGAGCCCGGCTCCTTGTAGGTCTCGGTGGCCAGGATCCCTTCCTCCACGAGCATCTTGAGTCGCGCCGCGAGGAGGTTGCGAGGACAGCCGAGGACGCGTTCGAACTCGCTGAAACGGGACGAGCCGTACCAGACCTCGCGCAGGATCAGGATCGTCCACTTCTCGCCCACGACCTCAAGGGTTCGGGCGATCGAGCAGTTCGACGTGTCCCGGTCGAGATGGGGAAACGTGCCGGCGTCGTCCTGCAGGGCTTCGGTCGTTGCGTCCATGGGGGTGATTCTAACCTCCTCTGAGTTTACTTTTCCATACTCAGCTAGTACCGTCATGATCGGCACGTCACCCCTGCCGCAGACGAGAAGCAGGCGCACAGGGGACCCGTCCCAGGAATCACACCGACCACCGAGACACCCACGCAGAAGGGCGGCCGCCATGAAGGCATTCGTCGTCGAGAAGTACGGCAAGGACGGCGCCCGCGCCGCCGACGTGCCCGAGCCCATCGTCGGAGCCCGCGACGTTCTGGTCAGAGTGAGCGCCGCCAGCATCAACCCGCTGGACAAGATGGTCCGCAACGGGGAGTTCAAGCAGATCCTGAAGTACAAGCGCCCGTTCGTGCTCGGCCACGACGTGGCCGGTGTCGTGACACAGGTCGGCTCCGCCGTGCACGGCTTCAAGGTCGGCGACGAGGTCTACGCCCGCCCGCGCGACCTGCGGGTCGGGGGCTTCGCGGAGTACATCGCGATCGACGCGGACGATGTCGCCCCCAAGCCGGCCTCACTCTCCCTGGAGGAGGCGGCCGCGGTGCCGCTGGTGGCCCTGACCGCCTGGCAGATACTCGTCGAGCGCGCGCACGTGAAGCCGGGGCAGAAAGTGCTCGTCCACGCCGGAGCCGGCGGCCTCGGGTCGACAGTCATCCAGCTCGCCAAGCACCTCGGCGCCACGGTGGCGACGACCGCGAACACCAGGTCCGAGGAGTTGGTCAGGAGCCTCGGCGCCGACGTCGTCGTCGACTACACCAAGGAAGACTTCTCCAAGGTGCTCTCGGGCTACGACCTGGTGCTGGACTCCCTGGGCGGGGCGAACCTCGAGAAGTCACTGACCGTACTGAAGCCCGGCGGCCTGGCCATCAGTGTCGTCGGCCCGCCCGACGCCGGTTTCGCCAAGCAGCTCGGCGCACCCTCCGTCCTGGGCCTGGTCATGAACACCCTCAGCCGCAAGATCCGCAAGCAGGCCAAGGCACTGGGCGTGCGCTACGAGTTCCTCTTCATGCAGGCCAACGGCTCCCAGCTGCGCAAGCTCGGCGCCCTCTACGACAGCGGGAAGCTCCGCCCGGTCATCGACAGCACCTTCCCCTTCGACCAGACGCTCGAGGCGATGGCGTACGTCGAGCAGGGCCGCACCAAGGCCGGCAAGGTCGTGGTCTCGATGGTGCCCGACGGCGAGTGAAACCGTGCGGGCCGATCCGGTGGCCGTTCACCCATGCGAGGACGGGCGGCTGATCGTCACGCGAAGGCCGGAGGGGGCTGGTAGCCCTCGACTTCCCGGCCCAGGAGCTCGGCGAACTTGATGGTCGTGAGGTCGCCGCCGCTCGGCCCCATCACCTGCAGCCTGACGGGCAGACCGTCCCGGCCCGTTCGGACGGGGATGGTCGTCGCCGGAGAGCCGGCCACATTGGCGATGGCGCTCCACTTGACCTGATCCCAGTAGGAACGGGAATGCCCGTCCACCTGGATCCGTCGGCCGAACCTGTCGATCGGCTTGGTGTGATGAGGCGGCGCCGTGGTCGGAGTCACCGGCATGAGCAGGACGACGAACTCACGGAAGAACTCGGCCCACCGGTGCCGGAGTTCATGGCGCGCAACGTCCGCTTGCAGCCAGCTGTAGTGGGACTGGAAGGTTCCTCTCACCGCGGCCAGCGCCTCTCCACGAGGGTGTTGGACAAGACGCGCGAGGGTCGCGGCGTTGGAGGTCGCTGTCAGTCCGGACCGGTCGTAGGTGAAGGCGCCGAAGAGCAGGCGCTGGAACAGGGCATGACTGGTCGTCATGTCGACGGGCAGGCTGGTGGCCGTACTTCGACCTTCGTGCCCGCCGCTTTCAGGGCGCTCAAGGCGTCATCCACCGCGGCAACGACATCGTGGTCTATCGGGCATGACGCGTCCTCGGTCCACACTGGCACGGCGCGATGTACGAGGCGCTGAACTGCGGGAACGTGGACGTGCCCCGGCTGCGGCAGGTGTTGGCCGGCCTGCCGATGCCGCAGGCCGCCGACGGCCGCCTGGTGCTGGCGGTCGACGTCAGCAACTGGCTCCGCCCCGACGCGCCGACCAGCGTGGACCGCCTGTTCTGCCACGTCTACGGTCGCAGCGGTCGGTCCTCGGACCAGTTCATCCCCGGCTGGCCGTACTCCTTCGTCGCCGCCCTCGAATCGGGCCGGACGTCCTGGTGCCAGCTCCTGGACGCCGTCCGTCTCGGCCCCGAGGACGACGTCGCCGAGGTCACCGCCGCCCAGCTCCGCCGTGTGGTCGAGGACCTGATCGAGTTGGGCCGCTGGCACGCCGGCGACCGCAACATCCTCATCGTCTTCGACGCCGGCTACGACGCCCCGCGCATGGCCCACCTCCTGACCGGCCTCCCGGTCGAAGTACTCGGACGGATGCGCTCCGACCGCGTCATGCGACGGCCGACGCCCACGCTCAAGGAGTACGCCCTGGCCTATCCCCAGGGCGGGCGACCGCCGAAGCACGGCAAGGAGTTCCGCTTCGCCGAGCTGGACACCTGGGGTGAGCCGGACGCGGCCACGACGCAGGTCACCGACCGGTACGGCACCACCCACGCGATGGCCTGGGACCGCATCCACCCCCGCCTGACCACCCGCTCCGCCTGGATCGATCACACCGGCGAACTCCCCGTCATCGAAGGCACGTTGATCCGCCTCCAGGTCGACCGCCTGCCCGGCGGAGGCGACCCGCTCCCGCTCTGGCTCTGGTTCGTCCGCCACCGGCCTGGACAGCGAGGACGTCGACGTGCGCTGGCAGGCGTTTCTACGCAGGTTCGACATCGAGCACCTCTTCAGGCTGATGAAACAGACCCTCGGCTGGACCCGTCCGAGGCTGCGAACCCCCGAGGCCGGCGAGCGCTGGACCTGGCTGATCATCGCCGCGCACACCCAGATCCGCCTCCTGCGCGGGGCAACCGCCGACCTGCGGCGGCCGTGGGAGAAGTCCGCCGAGCCCGGCCGGCTCACCCCGGCCCGAGTCCGCCGGGGATTTCGGAACCTCCGCCCGCACCTGCACTGCCCTGCTCGTGCACCAAAACCCTCAACACCCGGCCCGGGACGGCCACTTGGCTCGAAGAACCGGCGGCCCGCCACCCACTACGACGTGGGCAAGACCGTGAAACGACCCGAGAGCATCACCGAACGAAACCGACTCACACCATAAAGAACAAGGTGAGTACCTGTTTGCGATCCGGGTCGACCGTGCTGTGGCCAGATTGATCATTGCGTGATTTCCGTCCAGAACTGAGACTGCTGTGGGGCAAACAGCGAAGCGTAGGACGGGGCGCTCGGTGAAACGCATTCACTTCACGGCGGAGGACCTGGCGCGGACCCGCGTGGCCAGGACTATCGGCGTGGCGGCGGAGACGTTCGACAGTGTGAAGCTGTTGAAAGACCGCAACACGAGTCTCGCCTTCCGCCGCTGGCACGTGTCGGTGCGTGGACGGCTGGGCGAACAGGCCGGCCCACTCGCCGCGTTGCTACCCAAACGTGGTCCGCTGATCGACGCGATGAGTCTGATGGGAGACACGGCTTCCATCGACGAGGCGGTGGACAACTTCATGGCGGCTCCCCGTGCCCTGATGCGCCTCGAACTGGAGAACATCGACTTCCACCCCTCACACCGATCCTGGGCCCGGTCCCTGATGGACGGCGACCGGGAAACTCGCCTCCAGGTGGCCACAGCGCTCAGGGCATGCAACAGCGTCACCGTCGCCCCCTACTGGAGCAGGGTGCGCTCCCATCTGAACGAGACCCGGGCCGCGTACGCGGGCACGATGGCCGATGATGGAGTCGAACAGCTCCTCACCGCACTCGGCAGTCCGTTCGTCCGCTGGCGGCCGCCCGTGCTCGAATTGGCCCACTCGCACAATGCAGACATCCACTTGAATGGGCGAGGCCTCGTCATCGCGCCGACGGTGTTCTCCACACCACAGGTCGGACTTTGGTACCCGCCACTGGACCCGGCCAAGGCCCCCACCCTGGCCGTCCCCACTCTCAGCGGGACCTCACTCGACACCGCACTGTGGGAGGGCGCCGGCGAGTTCACCACCCAGTCACTCGACGATCTGCTGGGACGCACCCGGGCCGCGGTGCTGAGAGCGGCCGTCGGCGGATGCAGCACCACGGATTTGGCCCGCCGCCTGAACATCTCGCCGGCAACCGCGAGCCACCACGCGACAGTGCTGCGCAATGCCCACCTGGTCACCACCCGACGCGAAGGCAAGGCGGTCCTCCACACCGTCACGTCACTGGGCATCGCGCTGCTGGAGCAGAGGCACCCCTTCGCCTGAAGGGAACGAACGGGCCGAAGCCGGGAGAGAGCCTCGGCCGCCAACGTTTCGATGGAGTTCGAAACGTTGGCGGTTGTCCTCTGGCAGAACCTACGTTCTGACCGTTCGGAGTGACGGAAGAAGCGCCGACAGCCCAACCTCACTGATCGGTCAAGGAGTTCAGATGCATCTGCGCAAGCGGGCACTGGCCGCTGTGTTCGTGGCCACCGCGGCCTTCACCACCTTGGGAACCCAGGCCATGGCCGCACCCATGCCCTGCAAGACCAGCAAGACCCCCACGGCCATCACCCACGGCACCCCCGCGGCGGACAGCGAGGGCGGCACGGTCACCGTTCTGTGCAGCGGCAACTGCTACCAGTAGGCGGCAACACACCCCGGGCGCCCATGCCTTCCCGGCGCGGGGGTGACTCCCGAGGTCACGTATGTCGGGTGAGGCCAGCGGATGGAGGATCTTTGCCACGGGTGAGCCGAACCGTTTCATCGGTATCACGCGCGGCTTCTACATCCGTATCGCCAACCGGCACGGCAGCGCACTGGGGTTCCAGCTTGGCAGTGTTGCCGAACGTCTGGACAGGGCCGCCTCGATCGAGCTGCCGGTCGGTCATGAGATCCGCCCCCGAGGTGTGTTCTATGACGACAAGCGCGGTGGCTTCACCTGGTACTTCGACTACCTGTACGGCCCTCGCGGCTGGCAGAGCGAGGAGATCGAGCCGCCGGTGGATGAGCACAAACTACTCCGTCAGCTTGGGGATGACGGGGTGTCGTTTGATGACGGGCAGTTCGATCACTTCGACATCGTTTTCAGGCGGGTCAATCGTGGGAGCGATTCATACGACGCCGACCATGAACCGGTACTACGAGCGCGTCCCCAGCTACGTCTAGCGAAGCTGCTGCTGAGACTCCCGAAGCGCAGAGAACGCCCGCCCAGGGGTGCGAGGTCGGCTTGTCGGTGAGGAGTTCGGCCATGGGACCTTCGGAGAAGTCGCGGCTGATGGGACCCTGGTCCCCGGCCCCGTCGAAGGCAACCGTTCAGTCGTCCTCACGCTGCTGACGCTCGGCTCACGTCACTCCGACCGACACGGAGCGCCGCAGGCCGCCGCCCCGGCCTGCGGCGGCGTCACAACCGGTGCTGCAGCGCCGAGGACAGCGGAGTTCCCCGGCCAAGCTGGTGTTGCGGAGAACCTTTCACCCTGGTTGAGGTGGGGGACATGGGGCCGAGCCCGGACGTAGTTATCCTGACTGTTCTGCCGGTCGAATTCCAGGCGGTGTCGGCGTTGCTCCGTGAACGGTCGACGGTCGTCCACCCGGAGGGTACTCGTTGTATTGAAATACGGGCCCCAGGCAAGGTTGACAACTGTCAGATCGGGGTGGCCGGGTACAACTAGCCGACGCAGTGTTCGCCCTTCCAGGGCCAGTTGAAGCTTCCAGGCTTGACCAGGGCGACGTTCCAGTAGGGAAGAGCCGCGCAGGAGTCGATCCACAGCTGGGTCGCCGGGAATTTCCCGGCGGTCCTGCTGTTGAACAGAAGTGGCCCACCGGAGTACTTATAAATCTTGACGTTGTGGTCGGACGCGAGCGTGATGTAGGCCCTGGGCTGAGCCGACGTCACGTGATTCGGTCCGAACTCATCCACGAGAACACCTTTGTAGTAGATGAGCGCGTTGGCGTAATTGCCCATGCAAAGCTTTGCGACAGCCCCGCGCTGCCCAGCAGTGGACACGATGCACTTCCCGACGGTCAGCTTCTGACCGAGGTTCAAGTGGTACTGCCCAGCTGCAGCGCCAGCCTGAGTGGCTGGCGTGAAGATGGATGCCCCAAGCAGAATCCCGGTAATCAGAACGCTCCGCATATTTTTGCGAATCCCCATGTCGTCCAATCATTTGATCCCGAAGATCACTGGACGCGTAACGTACCGGGGCGTTCAGGGCCGCGTCAAGATCGATACATCAGAGGGTTTCGCTCCCCAGGGCCCTGGCGTGTGCCCGGCTCGCCCCGGCTTGGTACTCCAGCTGTAGATCGTGATCTTGCAGGTCCGGGCGCGGGTACGGCCACCGTTGATCATCGTCGTTTGTGAACACGAACGAGGTGGTCATGGACCGAATCGCGGGCCGGTTCGCCCGGGTCGAACCCCGGCTGCGGGCCGGGCGGTTGGTGCTGGGCCTGCTGTCGGACCTGCCGCGCAAGAACTGCTGGACGATCGCGGAGTGGGCCGGGCAGACGACCCCGCCCGTATTTCAATAGGTGCTCGGCAGAGGGGTGTTGGTGGGAGTCTGAGATATGACTCCGTGTCTGTCAGGCCGCGTTGCCGCTCGTGCTCTGCGGGCCAAGTTCGATCAGATCTGCCGCACTTCGATGAGCGTCGCCGTCGGTTGTACCTGACCAGTGAGGCGACGGCCCTCGGCCGCGGCGGGATCGTCCGGGTCGCCGCCGCCTCCGGCACCAGCACGGCAACCATCGCGCGAGGCTTGGCCGAGTTGGCCGGTTACTCCTCACCGACCCTGCGGGTCCGGGCTCCAGGTGCGGGCCGCAAGCGGCTGACAGACACCGACCGTGGTCTGCTGCCCGCGCTGGAGTCGCTGATCGAGCCGCACACCCGAGGCGACCCCGTCTCCCCGTTGCGGTGCACCACGCTGTCGTTACGGGCCCTGGCCTCGACCCTCACCACACAGGGCCACCCGATCAGCGCTTCAACTGTCGGACACCTGCTGCACACCCTGGGCTACAGCCTGCAGGGAACCGCGAAGACAACAGAAGGCATCAGCCATCCGGACCGCGATGCCCAGTTCGCCCACCTGAATGCCACCGCCGCCACGTTCCTCAACGATGCCCAGCCGGTGATCAGCGTCGACACCAAGGCCAAGGAATGGCTCGGCAACCGGGACCGGCCCGGTCGCACCTGGCGACCGGGCAAGAACGCGATCAAGGTGGACTGCCACACGTTCACCACCAACGACCAGCCGAGGGCGATCCCCTACGGAAGCTTCTCAGTACCCGTGCCAGCGTATTCGGGTCGTCACGATCCTTGGTTGACGTGTATCGCGAGTACATCGGCAGCGGGCCGTATGCGGGTTCCACGCGATATCAGTACGAGGCGAGCCTGCGCCTGCATATTGAACCGTATTTCGGGCACCGCACCATCGGGTCTCTGAAGCCCAAGGACCTTCGGGGCCGGCTGGCGTGGATGGTTGAGGAGTGCGGCTACGCGCGCAGCACGGTGGTAAATCGGTACGGGATCTTGCGCGTGGTGCTCGGGTACGCCGTCGCCAACGGCTACCTGGTCAGGGATCCGTCCCGGGGCTGGAGCACGAGCCGCCATTACAACAGGCGGGGCAGGCGACAGGCGGTGCGGCTGCCGGCGCTGGCCGAAGTTGTGGCCATCGCGGAGCATCTTCCGGCCCCCTACCAGCTGTTGGTGTGGTTGATGGCTGGATGCGGGCTGCGGAATGGGGAGGCGAGCGCAGTTTGCCTGCAGCAGCTCGACTTTGTGTCCGGCATGCTGCTCGTGGGACCGGCAGATCACGCAGGACGCTGCCGCGCCGACGGTCGGCCGGCGAGGACGTCCGGGTACCGCCGTGCAGGGCGGGGGCCGGGCGCATCGGATCCGGCACCTCAAGTGGCGCGCGCCGGGTGAAGGGCGCCTCGTGCCGCTGCCGGGCACGGTCGCGGCCAAGGTCCGCGAGCACATCCGGAGGCACAGAACCTTCCGTGTCGCAGACAGCCCGAACCGCATGCCCGGGGACTACCTGTTCGCCAACATCGGGCGAACGAACATCCTGATGTACGCGCTGGTGCATCGGCTCTGGAACGCGGCCAGAAGGCCGCGGGTGTCTCTCGGAAGATCACGCCGCTTTGGCTGCGGCACTTCTTCGCTTCGGTCGGCCTCGCCAAGGGCGTACCCGTGACGGACATGGCGGTATGGCTCGGTCACAGTGATTCGCGAACGACCTACCAGACTTATGCGCACGTCCTGCCCGACGCTCCTGAGCGCTTGAGGTCGGTGTTGGACGACGTACTCAGCCTCAGGACCCAGCTCGTTCTGCCGCTGCAGGGCGAAGCGCTGCACGAGACCGCGTCTCCTTGCTGGCGGGACACGCGACACGAGGCGAGGCCCCCCTGCGTGCTCAAGGGCAGCTCGATCGAATGAACCGCGTTGGACACGTCCAAGGGGAGGCTGACTGCATCAGCGACCGCCGCTCTATGAATACGGTCTGTTACCGCTGGCCGAGGTTGGCCGGAGTGCGTCGCAGGTGCGCCCTGGATCGTCTGGTGGACCTGTGCCAGCACGGGGAGATCCCGGTGCTGGTTTGGTGCTGACTCGAACGCTCGAGATCAGTCAAACCCGCAGGTCCTGGCCCCGATCGAATGAGTTGTCGTACCACTCGATGGTGGTGCCGATGAGGCTGGCGGCGACGATGCGACGAAGGTTCGTGGGTGGTGGGGGAGCGGTGGTTCCGGAGGCCATGTGCGCTACTTCCTCATGTGCGGTGGGGACGGGTACGTGTTCGCACACTGTAGGAAGGCGCAGGTCAGGGGCACATCTGGTGGGGCAACATAGTTCCGGGCGCGGCTATGCGTCGGACCACCATGCCCGCCCGCGAAGCGGCCTCCTGATCCCGCGTCTCCAGACAACCCAGCTCGGCGTCCGCGTCGCGGGTGAGCGAGCGCACCGTTCACCGTGGATCTCTGCCAGGGCAACCGCCCGCTCGGCGGTCTTCTCAGCGATCGGGTTGAGCAGGCTTCCAAAGACGCGGCACATACGTGAACCCACGCCGGAGGAGCTCAAGCCATACCTCAGGGGATGGAGCCGCTACTGGGGCAGAGACAGTGCGCGTGAGTCCGTCCCTCGCCGTAGCGGTACGGTGTGCGGCAGTCGATCGCGCGTTCTGCGGTCGCTGACCGATCAGGGGGTTTCATGAAGCACCGCCGCCCGCGTCCACGTAGCAGAGCGATCGCCAGAGCGGTCGGTTCGGCGGGTGCGCTGGCCGTCACGCTGGGCGTGGGGATAACGCCGGCGATGGCCGCCGGGAAGACGTCGGCCACGCCTACGGCGACCGGGTTCTCGCCCGACGAGCCCGACCCGCAACCGAACTGGGCGCCCGAGAACGACGAGGGGCTGCTGCCCCGGAAGTCAGCACACCCTGAGGCCTTCGCGGCCGGCCGCACGGCCGCGTCCCCTCTGCAGCTCAAGATGCCCGCGCCGACCGGGCCGAACAGCGTGGGCATGGTCGGCCTGCATCTCGTCGACTCGTCCCGTACGGATCCGTATGTGGGCGGCAAGCGCGAGGTGATGGTGTCGCTCTGGTATCCGGCCACCGCCACGTCCGGGCACTATCAGGCGCCGTGGATGCCTTCGCTCTCCGGGGCCCACTACCTCACCACGCACGGGATGTCGCCGCAGCAGGTGACCCTGCCGAAGACCGCGGGCCATGTCCTCGCCCCGGTGAAGACCTCGCTCGGCAAGCTGCCCGTCCTGCTGTACTCGACCGGGCTGCACTCGGACCGCGCGCAGGGCACCGCGCTCGCCCAGGACCTCGCCAGCCGCGGCTACCTCGTCGTCACCGTCGACCACACCCACGACGCCAACGAGGTGCAGTTCCCCGGCAACCGTGTCGAGTACAACAGGATGCCGCCGGGCACCCACTCCTCCGACACGCTCAAGATCCGCGCGGCCGACATCAAGTTTGTCATCAACGCCCTCGGCAAGATCAGCACCGGCGGCAACCCGGACTACGGCCACGCGACGCTGCCCTCCGGGCTGTCGAAGAACGTGGACATGTCCCGGATCGGGATGTTCGGCTGGTCGCTGGGCGGCGGGGCGGTCGACACCGCCATGCAGCTCGACAAGCGGATCGGTGCCGGTGCCGACCTGGACGGCCAGTTCTTCGGGACGGCGCCGAGCAAGGATCTGGACCGCCCCTTCATGCTCTTCAGCTCGGGCACCCACAACCGCAACAACGACGCTTCGTGGCGCACGCTGTGGTCGCATCTGAAGGGGTACCGGGTCGACATCAAGCTCCACGGCGCGGCGCACCTGTCGTTCTGCGACCAGGAGTGGATGGTGCCGCAGGAGGCGGGCCTGCTCGGGCTCTCCCAGGATCAGATCGAGCAGCAGTACGGCACGATCGACCCGGCCCGGGCGGTCCAGGTTCAGCGCGTCTATCTCGCCGCCTTCTTCGACCAGACGCTGCGTCACAAGCACAGCACCCTGCTCGACGGGCCCGCCGACAAGTACCCGGAGATCTCTTTCGTCCGCTGACCGGAGAGTCGACCGGACAGCTGACCATGCGTTCGAAGGGCCGGGCCTGCTCGCGGGCCCGCCCTTCTGTGTGCCGCGGTGGCGGGCAGGTGTCGCCGCCTCCCGGTGGCCCCGTGATTTCGAATTAACGCGTACGTCACATGCGGCGAACGTGTGATGGTTATGTGACAGGCGGGGGCTAAGATGTTCGTTCTATCGAACGTTTGGGCGCTCGGCGCCAGTTGAGGAAGGATCCGTTCCCCTGCCCTCCGCACCCCGGGCGCCGCGCCGCCACCGAATCCGCCGCCGCGCCGATATGCCGATGCTCGGCGGGGTGCGCCCGCCGATAGCCTCACTGGTCGTACTCCTGCTGGTGGTCGCCGCCCTGACCGTGATCGGTCTCGACGGCATCCACAACGTGCGTATCCCGCAGGCCGTGTTGAACGGGGAGCAGCAGATCGCCGCGGACACCGCGCAGTCGCTGCGCACCGCGATCGACGCCGAGGCGAGCACCGTACGCCGTACAGCGGGCGCGTACCCCGCGACGAGCACATCGACCCCCGTGACCACGCTCAAGGCCCTGACCTCTGCCAGGAAGACGGTCCTCGGCAGTGCGCTGCTCGACCGGCACAACGGCAGACTGCTGGCGGCCGGCGGCAAGACGGTGCCGCTGGCCGGCGTGGACGTCGCCAGGACGGCCTCCGGGACGGTCCCGCCCCGGCTGGTGACGTCGGGCGGCAGTCCGCAACTGCTGTACTTCGCCAGGGTCACGCTGCCCGCACAGCGGGACGACCCCGACCAGGACTACCAGGCCCCGAACCGGCCCGAGCGACAGTGGCTGCTCGTCGTCACCGAGGCGCTCCCCGCCCCTGCGGCGTACGGCGAGGGCGGCACTGCCGAAGTGCTGGACGCGAGCGGCAGCGCGCTCGCCACCGCGGTCCAGGGCAAGGCGTCGCCGGGCGTCGCCGGCGGCGGCCTGTCCGCGGCGGCGGCCCGCGCGGCCAAAGGCTCGGGGGTTGACTCCGACGCCTCCGGAAGCCTGCTGGGCGCCGCCACCGGCAGCCGGCGCACCGTGGCCGGCTGGGCCCAGGTCGCCTCGGCGACCGGTCCGGGCGCCACCGACGACCTGGGTCTGGTGGTGCTCACCTCCCGCGCGGTGCCCGCCACGACCACCACCGCCGACTACTCGCGTTTCGCGCTCGAGGCCGCCGGGGCACTGGCCGGAGTCGCGCTGCTGCTCGGGCTGGCGCTGTACTTCTCCGTGCAGCGGCCACTGCTGCGGCTGTATCTGTCCGCCGGCCGCATCGCGCGGGGCGCGACCGGGGACGGCGCGTGGGCGGAGCTGTCCCGGCCGGTTCCGGTTCATGGCTTCGGGGAACTGGCCCGGATCGGGCGGGCACTGGACTCGCTGCGCCGGCAACTGCTCGGCGAGAGCGGCCCGCAGGAGTTCCCGGCCCGGCGCGGACCGGGCCTGCGGGCGCTGGCCGTGCTCGGCGTGGTGGTGGTGGGCTGCTGGGCGGTGCCGATGGTCTTCCTGCTGAACCGGGCGGATTCCGCGACCGCGGTTCCGGCTCCGGTCCTCGCCGACCAGCAGACGCGCACCGAGATCGTGGCGAACCGGATCCGGCAGTCCCTCGACCAGTCCTACAGCGACCTGAGCGCCGCGGCCGCAAGCCTGCCGGGCAGGAGCCGGGCCGCCCAGACCGAGGTTCTGCGGCAGTCCCTCGCCGACCACAGGCAGTACCGCTCGCTGTATCTGCTGGACGGCTCGGGCGGCATCACGCTGAGGGTGGGCGGCACACCGCTGCGCACCCGCGTCCATGTGCCCTCCGGCGGCGGGATCACCACCGTCAACATCTCGGGCCGGATCCCGGCGATCGCCGCCTACGCCCAGGTCCGGGCCGTCAAGGGCAAGGCCAAGGCGGCCGGGGTGGTCCTGTTCGGCGAGATCGACGTGAAGACGCTCAACTCCATCCTGCCCAGGCCGAAGCTGGGCAGCGTCTGGGTGACGGACGGGGAGGAGAAGGTGCTGGCGGCAAGCGTGGGCTACCGCGCCTTCCAGCCGCTTCCCGACCCCGGCCTGACCCGTCTCGCCCGCTCCACCCAGAGCGCCCCGGGGACCGCAGGCATCGCGACCTCGGCGGTGCACCCCACCTCCTCCGGCCCCTCGGTCGACGCCGCCGCGCCGCTGGCCCAGAGCGGCCCCACGGCCCGCCTCGGCTGGCACGTGGTGACCGCGGAGCCCGCGGCAGCGCTCCAGATCCCCGCGGTGCAGGCCGAGCAGCGCACCATGCTCGCCGGCATCCTGGGCCTCGCCATGGGCGCAGCCTGCCTGGGCTGGCTGCATGTCGTGGTGATCCGGCCGCTGCGCGCGGTCGCCGTGCTCGTGGAGCGGCTCGCCGGCGGGGACCGCCGTACCGTGCTGCATCCGGTCAACCACGACGAGATCGGCTCGGTCACCCGCAGCCTGGAGCTGATCCGCCAGGCCCTGGCGGAACGCGACCGGGCGGCCAGATCCGGCCACGCCCCCGGGCCCTCCCGGCCCCTGCGTGAGAACACCTTCCAGCGGTAGTAAGGACGGAATCGGCGTGCTCTTCCTCTATGTCATCGTCCTGCTGTGCTGCGCCGGGCTGTGGATCGCCGGAATCCTGGAGCAGCGGCGGCACTTCGCCTCGCTGGAACAGATACCGACGCGGGTGCTGGTCAACGGCATCCGCGGCAAGAGTTCGATCACCCGGCTGTGCGCGGGCGCACTGCGCGGCGGCGGCCTGGTCACGGTGGCCAAGACCACCGGCACCGCGGCCCGGTTCATCCATCCGGATGCCACCGAGGAACCGATCTACCGCAAGTTCGGCATCTCCAACATCGTCGAGCAGATCGGCATCGTACGGCGGGCCGCGACCTACCGGCCGGACGCGCTGGTCATCGAGTGCATGGCGGTGATGCCCGCGCTGCAGGAGACCAATCAGGAGAAGCTGATCCGTTCCACGATCGGCGTGCTGTGCAACGTCCGCGAGGACCATCTGGAGGAGATGGGGCCGACGCTGGACGACGTCGCCCGCTCGCTCTCCCGCTCGATGCCCGTCGGCGGGGTGTGCGTGACGGCGGAGAAGGACCGGCTGCACATCCTCCAGGAGGAGGCCGACAAGCGGAACTGCCGTCTGATCGCGGTCGATCCGGAGTCGGTGACCGACGCCGAACTGCGCGGCTTCAGCTGGTTCACATTCAAGGAGAACGTGGCGATCGCACTCGCCGTCGCCGCACTGCTCGGCGTGGAGCGGCAGACCGCGATGCAGGGCATGTGGGACGCGCCCCCCGACCCGGGCGTGCTGTCGGTGGAGCGCTACGTCACCCCCGACGGCAAGAAGCTGCGGTTCGCCAACGTCTTCGCTGCCAACGACCCCGAGTCGACGCTGATGAACGTGAAACAGTTGGAGGATCTGGGCGCGATCAAGCGGCCGATCAACGTGGTCATCAACTGCCGCCCGGACCGGGTGGAGCGCAACGGCCAGATGGGCGCCATCGTCTCCGACCTCGCCGCCGAGACGGTGTTCCTGATCGGCCACCCGACTCGGAGCGCCCGCGATGCGATCCCCGCCGGCTTCACCGGACGGGTGGTGGATCTCGGCGGTGATCGCCGCGACCCCGATGAGCTGACCGCGGCGATGCTCGCGGAACTCGGCCCGGCCTCCTCGCTGGTGGCGATCGGCAACATCCACGGTCAGGGCGAGCTGTTCCTGGAATGCCTCGCCGAGCTGCCGCTGGACGAGTCCGAGGACCTGTTCGACGCCGTCCCCGACGGTGACGGCCTGGACCAGGAGACCATGCAGATCGCCCTGCCCCGGCCGCGGGTCTCGGTGGCCCGGCCGCCCGAGCCGGAGCCGTACAGCTGGGTGGCCCCGCTGGAGACACCGACGTACGCCCTCCGCATCCCCGAACAACGCGAACTCGCCCGCCGGTTCGCCGCTCGCCACGGCCGGTCCGACGACCAGAACACCGCAGACGACCCGCACCACTCCCACGACCGGTACCACGCCTACGATCCGCCCCAGTCCCCGAGGAAACCGTGATCCCCGCCAACCTCACCGCACAGACCGCCGCACTCGGGATCGCCCTCGGGCTGGTCTTCTCGCTCGTCTGCTATCTGACCACCAACCTCTCTCCCGGGGGGATGATCACTCCGGGCTGGATCGCCCTCACGCTCGTCACCGACGTGCGGATGGCCGGGCTGATGGTCGGCGTGGCGGCGGCCACGTACTTCATGACGAAGCTGCTGCAGCGCACGGTGATTCTCTACGGCAAGCGGCTCTTCGCCGCCGTGGTGCTGTGCGCGGTGGTGATGCAGACCACCGTGATGCTCGCCCTCAGCCACGAGTTCCCGTTGCTGTACACGTCACAGACCCTTGGCTTCATCGTCCCCGGCCTGGTCTCCTACCAGATGGTCCGGCAGCCCATGGCGGCCACGGTCATCTCGACCACGGCGGTGACGCTGGCCACGTACGTGGTGCTGGTCTCCGGCCTGTTGATGGGCGCCCTGCCCACCGGCTGACCTGCCCAACCCCCTCTCACCTCACACTTCCAGGAGGATCGGCCATGCACTCCAACCCCGTCGGCAGACGCAGCAGCCCGACTCGCCGCGCCGTGCTCGGAACGATCGCGGGCGTCGCGGCCGCCGGGGCGGTGGGCGGGTACGCCTGGGACCAGCTCAGGCAGGGCAGCGACGACCACGGGGGTACGGTCGCCGACGGGTCGGGCACCGGCTCGAGCGCCCGGTCCACCGGGGCCCATACCTTCGAGCGGCTGTCCGCCCCCGCCCGCACCGTGGTCCGTGCCGCCGACGGCGGCACGCTCGCCACTTTCACCGACGGAGCCCGTACGGCCGTACTCACCGGTCCCACCCGCACCTTCAGCGAGCCGCGGACCACCGAGGCCAAGGTGACGACGGACGCCTGGGTGCGGGTGCTGCCGCACGAGTGGCAGCGCGGCATGGAGAAGTCCGCCTCGTTCAAGAGCTGGTTCCGCAAGGCGCTCGGCGACACCAGTCCGGACGTCTTCGCGGTGGCGTTCCAGTACAGCAGCGCCGGGGCGCCCGACAAGCACAACGCCGCCGGCGTGCGCTACGCGGGCACCGCACATTTCGGCCCGCGCAATGCCGCGGTCAAGAACCCGCTGGACTTCGCCTACTACGACGAAAAGTCCGACTTCTACGACTATCTGGGTATTCCCTGGACCTTCCCGGACGGCACGCGCGTGCAGCCGGAGAAGGACCGCTACGGCGACGCCGACTGCTCCGGTTTCCAACGGCTGGTGTGGGGCTACCGGATGGGCATTCCCCTGCACAACACCAACACCAAGGGCGCAGGCCTGCCGCGCCGCGCGTTCGCCATCGCCGCCGACGGTCCCGGCCGCCTGGTGATCCCTCACACCGGCAAGCAGCGGGCCACCGACCTGAGCGCCCTGCAACCCGGTGATCTGGTCTTCTTCGCCATCATCAAGGACCGGCCGGACTTCATCGACCACGTCGGCATGTACATGGGCCTCGACGACCAGGGCCGGCACCGCTTCTACTCCAGTCGCTCCGCCGCCAACGGCCCGACCATGGGCGACATGTCGGGTCACGCGCTGCTGGACGGCACCGACTTCTACGCCCGCGGCTTCCGCGCGGCCCGCCGCCTGTGACCACACCGCCCGCGCACCGCCGCCTCACCTGACCTGCTGATCCGAGGACCACTGCCATGACCGCCATCCCCGCCGTCCAGCCCACCGGCGCGCACCGAGGCCGCCGGGCGGCGAACCGCCGCTCCGGCCCGCCGGAAGACGCCCCGCGCTGGGAGCGCCCGGCGCTCGCCGCGGTGCTGGTCGTCGCCACGGTGCTGTACTCCTGGGGCATCGGGCACGCCGCGCTCCACCCCTTCTACGGCGCGGCGATCCGGTCGATGGCCGAGAGCTGGCGTGCCTTCTTCTTCGGCGGGCTCGACGCGAGCGGTTCCATCAGCATCGACAAGCTGCCGGGTGCCTTCTGGCCCGACGCCGTTTCCGTCTGGCTCTTCGGCCCGCACACCTGGGCGGCCGCGCTTCCGCAGGTCGTCGAGGGCGTGCTCACCGTATGGCTGTTGCACCGGATCGTACGGGCCTGGGCCGGTCCGTTCGCCGCGCTGATCGCCGCACTGACGCTCACTCTCACCCCGGTCACCGTGGCGCTCAACCGTGCCACCATCCCGGACACCGCGCTCACGCTGCTCCTGGTGGCGGCCGCCGGCGCGCTGCAGAAGGCGGTGCGCACCGAGCGGCTGCTGCCGCTGATCACGTGCGGGATCTGGGTCGGGCTCGCCTTCCAGGCGAAGATGCTGCAGGCGTGGCTGGTGCTGCCGGTCTTCGCCGCGGTTTACCAACTCGCCGCGCCCGGAACCCGGTTGAACCGGGCGCTGCGCGTTCTGCTGGCCGGTGCGGTCGCCCTGGTGGTCTCCTGCTCCTGGGTGCTGATCGCCTGGGCGACACCGGCCGCGAGCCGCCCGTACCTCGACGGCACGTCCGACAATGATCCGTTCGCCCTGGTCTTCGGCTACAACGGCCTGAGCCGCTTCAGCAGTGATTCCACCGCGTTCGGCGCCGTCGCGGGCACCGCCGCCAGCCGCACCACCGGCAACACCGGCTGGGACATGCTGATCAACCACACGGTCGGCCCGCAGGTCGCCTGGTTCCTGCCGCTCGCCGTGCTCGCCGCGGTCCTGGGCGTCCTCTGGCGCATCGGGCAGCCGCGAACCGACCTGCTGCGCACGGGATTTGTGATGTGGGGCGGCTGGCTGGCCGTGCACACCCTGGTCTTCAGCGCCTCCAACGGCAACCACGCCTACTACACGGCCGTCATCGCCCCGGCGCTCGCCGCGCTGGCCGGCGGCGGGCTCGCGCTCTTCCGATCGGAGTACGAGGCGCAGTACGAGCCGAAGCTGGAGGCGCAGTACGAAGCGGAGTTGGAGGCGCAGTACGAACCGGAGTTGGAGGCGCGGTACGAACCGGCGCCGGAGGCGAGCTATGAACCTGCGCCGGAGGCGGAGCACGAGGCAGGCGGCCGGCGGCACCTGGTGCTGCCGGCGGCGATCGTGCTGACGGCGGTGTGGGCGCTGGTGCTCGACTGGCCGACCCGGTTCGTCTCCTGGCTGCTGCCGGTCGCCGTGATGTTGGCACTGTGCGGCGTGGTGGGGCTGTGGAACCGCGGACCGCGCACCTCCCCGCGGATGGTCCACGCAGCCCTCGCCGCCGGAATCGCGGCCACCCTGGTTGTGCCGGCCGGCTGGGCCGTCTCCGGCCTCAACCCGCTCTACGCGGGCGCCGCCACCTCGCCGATGGCCGGTCCGGTCGGCAAGTCGTACTACGAGCATCCCCGCCACGCTCCGCGGAGGAGAGGGCTCGGCCGGCCGAACGCCCGCGACACCGCCCTGCTCGACTACCTCACCACGCACCGCCACGGCGAGAAGTACCTGCTCGCCACCCAGGCCGCCTACACCGCCGAGCCCCTGCTGCGCGCGAAGTCCGAGCCCATCCTCGTCATGGGCGGCTTCACCGGCAGCACACCCTTCCCCACCGCCCAGCAGCTCGGCAGCCTCGTCGCCACCCACCAACTGCGTTATGCGCTGCTCACCACCCAGCGCCCCGCCACTCCCGCCACCACCTGGGTGAAGTCCCACTGCACCCGCATCCGGCCCACCGACTACGCCCGCCACGCCGACGGCAGCTTCGGCCTCTACGACTGCAGTCCTCAGCGGTGAGGCGACGCCCCGAGGCCCGTGCCGAAGCGGACCCACAAGACCGAACGCCACGGTGAGGGTGGGGCCGACGGAGTGTCGGTCGACATCCACCCGGCGTTGACGCCGCAACAGAAGTTCTTCAACTCAACGACGTGGCGGGTGTTTTCGACGGGCGACGGCATCGTAGGGCGCACGCCAACCACCCCGGTCGTCGATCAGGAGATCGACGCCCACCTGGCGCGTCGGGCGCCGGGCTCGTGGGCTTCACCTTCCAGAGGGGCCAACCGGCTGTGGCTTGAGATGTTCTTCGCCCTGAGCCGGCGCGGCAAGGGCAGCAAGCTCAGCGCCTGCGTCTGCGGCTGCCACTTCACGAAGACGTGCCGGTCGGCCGGCCTGGTCGACGTAGACGGCAGAGCGAAGTACACGCCTCGCAGCCTGCGGCATTTCGTCGACCTCCGGCGTGCCGCTGAAGTCGCCGGGAACAACTGCGACGGCGTCCCAGGCGACGTCGTCGACTCCGGTGCCGTTGCCCGTGGTGTTGGACCGCTTCACGTCCGGGGTCCAGTCGCCGAGGACCGTCATGCGACAACACCGACCACCTGGGCGGCGACGGCGATGACGGCCGCCGTCGAGGCCCCGCGCTGGGGGGCCGACAGCGAGTGACGTCAGGCGGCTCGGCTGGCGTCGTCGAAGTCGGTGGAGGCCGACAGCTGGGCCCATGTCACCATCTCGCGCTCGAAGGCGTCGCGTCCGGCCTGGACGAGCCGAAGCGCGTCGGTACCGAGCAGCAGGCGCGTCGGCGGCTGGTCGGCCGCCACGATCCGCAGCACCGCGGCCGCGGCCTTGTCCGGGTCGCCCGGCTGGTGCCCGCTGCCGTGGATGCGCCGGGCGCGCAGCGGCTCGAACAGCTCGTCGTGGTCGGCGATCACACGGGGTGCGCGAATCATCGAGCGGCCGGCCCAGTCGGTCCACGCGAGAGCGGTCGGCCTCGGCCGTAGTGGCCGCGTCGTATGAGCCGGGATGGGACCTGCCCATTCGTGCCACGCGCAACTCTCAACACCTAGTCAGAGGTTGAAACTCAAGTCAGGGCGTGTCTCAAATCGGCGTCCTCGCCTGGTGGTTCGCATTCGGCCGGTCATGGCGGCCCGGTTCCGCTGCGGTCTCCAGACCCGGCTCCACCCGGCGCTGCCAACGTGGCTGCCATGTCCAACGAGCCGCCCGGCCTGCGGGCATCGCATGCGGATCGCGACCGCGTCGTGGATGTGCTGCGGGTCGCCGCCGGCGATGGCCGGCTCAGCGCCGAGGAACTCGACAGCCGGCTGGAAAGCGCGCTGTCGGCCCGGACGCTGGGCGAGTTGGCCGAGCTCATCACCGACCTGCCGGTCCCGCCCACGCTGAAGGGCAAGGACCTCCTCGTGGTAGAGCAACACGGCGGCAAGTACGTACGCGAGGGACGCTGGTCGGTGCCTCCACGCATCGACGTGCGCACGCAACTGTGCCGTGTCACCTTCGACTTCACCCACGCGGTGACCACCTCGGGCGTCCTGCGGATCGAGGCGGACATGATGCACGGCAAGCTGATTCTCGTCGCCTCACCGGACATCGTGATCGATACCGACCGGCTCAACCTCACCTACTCCAAGGTGAAGCTCCGCTCCAAGAAATCCGCTGCCGATCCGCGCCTGCGCATCGAACTCGCCGGAACGCTCCTGCACGCGAAGGTCATCGAGAAGCGGCGGTGACGTGGACCTCGGTGCCCTGAGCCGTTCGGCCTGGCCCCGAGCCGCGTGCCCGCGTCAGCTCCGGGGGCCCGACCGGTCGCGGTGACCCCGACGGCGTACGGCCCCGAGGCGAGTTGCCGACCAGGTACTGGCCGGCGCTGCCGCCCTGCTCGCCCCGGCCCATCATGAGCTCCGGTACGCAAGCTCCGTCGCGACAAGGCTCCGACGGTGGCCCCGTGGCGCAAGCGCCGAGTCCCGGGCAGTTGTGCGCTTCGAGCGAGCCGACCACCCGCAACATCGCCAACTTCCATTACTTCCGTCCAGACTGAAAAGGACTCTTGACTTCCCCGTGGTCCAGGGAGGCGCCGTTTGCGAGCCTCTGCGTCTGCCTGCGTGAACGGGGCGGCGAGGTTCCGCTTTCCAGGTGGCGTCGGTTGCCCCCCACCCGTAACCACAACCCCTTGCCCACCGAGCAAGATCGGCCGGGCAGACCCTGGGTGCGCGCGGCAGCACAGGTCACAAGGCACGTCCTCCGTCGGCACGCACCCGCAGGCCGTCACCGACTCATTGGAGCCATCTTCAAATCTTGAGCACAAATTCCACACGTTCCTCTCTCCAGATGGGTTCCGATGGTCTAGATTGACCTTGCTTCGCATGCTGGGACACGAGGCGACAAATGGTGATCCATGGGTCGGCGATGCAGAGGGCCAGTAGCCGCGTTTCTGGCGCCGACGTGGGGGTGATCAATTCTTGGGGCCCGAGAGGGCCTTCGGGTGCGGGGAGCACCCGAGGTTTCGACGGGTTTCCGTGCAGCTCGAGAGTCCGGCCGGGCATGTGAGTCCGCTGCGGCCAGGACGCGTTGTTCAGGTTGGGCTGCAGTAGCCGTGATGTCGTGCGCGGGAGGCGGGGGCCTGTCGCGGGAAGGGACAGCGCAGTGCGGGGGGCGGGGGCCTCCCGAGGGGAGGAAGCGTGCGGGAGGCGGGGGCCTCCCGTGGGGGGAGGGGCTGTGTTGGGCGAACACGTCGTTTCACTGGGGACCGGGGGGTTTCTGTGCGGCAGGGGGGAATAGTCGACCCTTTTTCGTCGGCGCGCGGGCGTCTGGCGAAAGAGGCGATCAGCCAGCCCGCGAACGACTGGGAGCAGCGGTACCGCCGTACCGTGATCACCAGCGACACCGTGGCCACCGCCCTGGTGGTGGCGGCCATAGGCAACTTCTTCGGGGCCCGGGACGCGGCCAACTGGCATGAGAAGTGGGGGATTCTGGCATTCGGCACCGAACTGCTGGTGCTGGGAGCGCTTGCGGTGGGCCGGGCGTGGGCTCCGGCCGTGCTCGGGCAGGGAGCCGAGGAATTCCGCCGGCTCGGACGTTCACTGTTCGCGGCGACCGTCGTACTGGCGCTCGGCGGGATAGCCCTCACCTCACGCAACATCAAGCTCTGGATCTTCGTCGCGATCCCCGCGATCGCGCTGGTCACCATGACGGCGCGGTATCTGCTCCGCCTCTGGCTGCACAAACAGCGCAAGGAAGGGCAGTGCCTCAGACCGGTGCTCGCTGCCGGAAGCCCGGCCACCGTGCGCGACCTGATCAGCCGAACTCGCAAGTTCCCGCACATAGGCTGGCGGGTGGAGGCGGTGTGCACGACGGACGGTCGCGGGATCGACGGCGACCAACTGGACGGCGTGCCGGTCGTCGGCCGGCTGACGGACGTCGCCAAGCACGTCCGCCACGACGGCTACCGCGTCGTCGCGGTCACACCGGACCCGTACTGGACACCGGACCGGCTGCAGCGCCTGGCCTGGAACCTCGAAGGCAGTGATGCCGAGATGGTCGTGGCCCCGGTGCTGATGGAGGTGGCCGGCCCACGGCTGCACGTCGACGCGGTGCTCGGGATACCGCTGCTGCGGGTCAGCATGCCGACCTTCACCGGGGGCCGCCGGGCGATCAAGGGGGTCGTCGACCGGGTGGGCGCGGCGGTCCTGCTGATGGTGTTCGCGCCGCTGATGGTGTTCGTCGCGCTGCTCGTCCTGATGGACAGCAGGGGCGGGGCCTTCTACCGCCAGCGCAGGGTCGGCAAGGACGGCCGCGAGTTCACCATCCTCAAGTTCCGCACCATGGTCTCCGGGGCTCACGGAGCACGGGCCGAGCTCGCCGAGCGCAACGAGGGCGCAGGACTGCTGTTCAAGGTCCGCCGGGACCCGAGGGTGACCCGGGTGGGAGCAGTACTGCGCCGGTACTCGATCGACGAACTCCCGCAACTGTTCAACGTACTGACCGGATCGATGTCGCTCGTCGGTCCGCGGCCGCCCCTGCCGGAGGAGTGCGCCGCGTACGACCCGGACATCCGGCGGCGACTGCTGGTCAAGCCCGGGCTCACCGGCTTGTGGCAGATCAGCGGACGCAGCGATCTGCCGTGGGAGGAGGCCGTCCGCCTCGACCTGCGGTACGTGGAGGACTGGTCGCTCGCCCTCGACACAGTGATCTTGTGGAAGACGATGCGTGCGGTGCTTCACGGGCAGGGGGCCTACTGATGCGCGGGGGGCGTCGTCCGGCCGACATGTGGACGGCAGGCCGCAAGGGCCTGACTGGGGGGACCGCAGGCCACAAGGGCCTGTGTGGGGGGAGGAACGGGTCATGAGAGTCAGCGTTTTCGGGCTCGGCTACGTGGGCTGCGTGTCGGCCGCGTGCCTGGCCAGCATGGGGCACGAGGTCATCGGCGTGGACGTCAACCAGGTGAAGGTCGACCTGGTCAACGACGGCAAGGCCCCGGTGGTCGAGGAGCGGATCGGCGAGCTCATCGCCGACGTCGTGCGGACCGGAGCCCTGCGCGCCACCGGTGACGTCCGCGAGGCGATCATGGACAGCGAGATCTCGCTGATCTGCGTCGGCACGCCGTCGGAGCCCAACGGCAGCCTGTGCACCACGTACTTGGAGCGGGTCACCGAGGAGATCGGCGCAGCGCTGGCCGAGCGGGGCGGGCGGCACACCGTCGTGTTCCGCAGCACCATGCTCCCGGGCACCTGCCTGAACCTGCTGGTGCCGATCCTGGAGAAGAACCTCGGCGGCACGGTCGGGGTGGACGTCGGGGTCGCGGTCAACCCGGAGTTCCTGCGCGAGGGCACGAGCGTGCGGGACTTCTTCGACCCGCCCAAGACCGTCGTCGGCGAGCTCGACCCGGCAAGCGGCGACGCGGTGATGGCGCTGTACGACGGCCTGCCCGGCGAGGTGTTCCGGGTGCCGGTCCCGACGGCCGAGGCGATCAAGTACGCGGACAACGCGTTCCACGGACTCAAGATCGGCTTCGCGAACGAGCTGGGTGCGGTGTGCCAGGCGCTCGGGGTGGACTCGCACCAGGTCATGGACGTGTTCCTGGCCGACCGCAAGCTGAACATCAGTCCCGCCTATCTGCGGCCCGGCTTCGCCTTCGGCGGCTCCTGCCTGCCCAAGGACCTGCGCAGCCTGGTGCACGCGGCACAGCGGGCCGACGTCTCGGTGCCCATCCTCTCCCACGTGCTGCCCTCCAACGCCGACCATCTGCAGCGCGCGGTGGACCTGGTCGAGCGCACCGGCAAGCGCCGCGTGGGAATGTTCGGGCTGTCCTTCAAACCCGGCACCGACGACCTCCGCGAGAGCCCGCTCGTCGAGCTGGCCGAGCGGCTCTTCGGCAAGGGATACGACCTCAAGATCTACGACGCCAATGTGAGCCTCTCCCGGCTGCTCGGCGCGAACCGCGAGTACATCGAGAGCCGGCTGCCGCACCTCGCGCAGCTGCTCGCGGAGTCCGTCGAGGAGGTGCTCGACCATGCCGAGGTCTGCCTGGTCGGGACCAGGGATCCGGCCGTGCTGTCGGTGCTGCCCCATGGGAACGCCCCGGTGATCGTCGACCTCATCCACCTTCCCGACGCCGATGCGCGCCGGACCGAACCGGGGTACGTGGGCCTTGCTTGGTAATGCAATCAGCGGTGAGGGGTCGGGGCGACGCGCCCTGATCCTGGTGGAGAACCTGTCGGTGCCCTTCGACCGGCGGGTGTGGCAGGAGTGCACGACGCTGCGCGACGCGGGCTGGACGGTCCACGTCATCTGTCCGCAGGGCACCAAGCGCGACACGGAGCCGGAGGCCGAGATCGACGGGGTGCGGATCCACCGCTACCCGTTGCGCGCGGCCACCGGCGGACCGGCCGGCTACCTGAAGGAGTACGGATCGGCGTTGTGGCACACGGCCCGGCTGGCCCGCAAGGTCGGCCCGGTCGACGTGGTCCACGCCTGCAACCCGCCCGACCTGCTGTTCCTGCCGGCCCTGTGGCTCAAGCGGCGCGGTGCCCGGTTCGTCTTCGACCAGCACGACCTGGTGCCCGAGCTGTACCTGTCCCGGTTCGACCGCGGCAAGGACCTGCTCTACCGCGGCGTGTGCGCGCTGGAACGGCGGACCTACCGGGCCGCGGACATCGTCCTCGCCACGAACGAGAGCTACCGGGACGTCGCGATGCGCCGAGGCGGCAAGCGCCCGGAGGACGTCTTCGTGGTGCGCAGCGCGCCCCAGATCGAGCGGTTCCAACCGGTGCCGCCCGAGCCGGAGTTGAAGCGCGGCAAGTCTCATCTGCTGTGCTACCTCGGCGTCATGGGCCCCCAGGACGGCGTCGACTACGCCCTGCGGTCCCTGGCGAAGCTGCGCGACGAGCTCGGGCGGACCGACTGGCATGCGGTGTTCGTCGGCTCCGGCGACGCCTTCGACGCCATGGTGGAGCTGTCCAAGAAGCTCGGGCTCACCGAGCAGGTGCAGTTCACCGGCCGCATTCCGGACGCCGACCTGGTGCGCTATCTGTCCACCGCTGACGTGTGTCTTTCCCCCGACCCGCGCAATCCGCTCAACGACGTGTCGACCATGAACAAGGTCCTCGAGTACATGGCGATGGGCCGGCCGATCGTCTCCTTCGACCTGAAGGAGGCGCGCGTCTCCGCCGGTGACGCCGCCGTCTACGCACCCGCCAATGACGAGGCCCGATTCGCCGAACTCGTCGCGGAGTTGATGGACGATCCGGACAAGCGGGCCCGGATGGGCAAGATCGGCCAGGAGCGGATCAGCGGTCCGCTCTCCTGGCAGAACTCACAAGCGTCGCTGCTCGCCGCCTACGCGGCCGCCTGCCGTGACCACACCCCGGTGTCGGCGATCGGCCGGGTCCGGACAGGGAAGAGGCAGCGCAGTTGAGCGAGGACACGATACGCCTGGTCACCATCGGGCGGATATTCCATCGGCGTTGGCGGCTCCTCGCCGTCCTCGCCGTCGTGGGCGCGCTGGTCGGCTTCGGCGCCTCGGTCGTGGTGTTCCCACCGCGTTACACGGCCTCGGCACCGGTGCTGCTGCCGGGACTGTGGGAGGAGCGCGAGCTGCTCACCCAGGTGGACATCGCGACCAGTTCGGCGGTGGTCGACCGCGCGGCCGACACTCTGCACTGGTCCGGCGTCAGCGGCACCGAGCTGCGCGACCAGGTGAGCGCCAAGGCCGCGGACGGGAACATCATCACGATCGCGGGTACGGCCGACACCCCGAAGCGCGCGCAGCAGCTCGCCGACCAGGTGGCCCAGCAATTCGTGCAGTACACCGCGCAGATCGCGGGCAGCGGTACGGACTCCGCAGCGACCACGGCAAACGACGCGCTGCGGAAGAAGGTCGAGGAGACCAACCGCCGCATCAGCGACCTGGCCAAGGCGGCCGACCCGGGTCAGACCGTGGAGAGCGTGCAGGCCCGCACCGCGCTCGAGAACCTGCGCACCTCGCTGGAGGGGGCCATGAAGAAGGTGGCCGAGGCCAACCCGGCGACGAACAAGGCAGGCATGGTCGTCATGGGGCCCGCCGCCCCGCCGACCGGCGAGGCGGCGCCGACGAGGATCCAGCTCATCGTCGGCGGAGCGCTGTTGTTCTTCCTGCTCGCGGTCATCGGCCATCTCGTGGCCGCACGGATGAACCGCCGGCTGCGCACCGAACCGGAGATCGCCGCGGCGCTGGGTTCGACGCTCCTCGGCACCGTCGACGTGGCCGGTGAACGGCGCGCGCACCGGCCGGAAGGCGGCGGCCCACGAGCCCGGATCCGCCGACTCCTCGGCGTCGACACCCCGTGGGACGTACCGGCCCTGCAGAAGTCCGGCGACGAGGCCGGCAGACGGCTCCGTTACCGGCGGGTGTGTGCCCGGCTGAGGGAGCGACTGCCCTCTGCCCAGCGGCTGTTGGTCGTCGTACCCGACGGCGACGAGATCGCCCGCCGGGCTGCGGGACAGCTCGTCGCCGAGGCCAGGAGCGGTCCGACGCTGCGGATGGTGGAGGTCTCGGTGGAGCGCCCGGTGGTGCCGGACCGCGACAACGAGTCCGGCGCGGTGGTGGTCCTCAGTGCGGACAGCTGGACCGCGGAGGAGCTCGCCGGCATCGCGGAGGCATGCGCGGACGGCAGGCACGAGGTTGTCGGCATCGTCGTCGCCGACCTGGTTCGGTCCCGCCCCACGCGGTCCGCCGGCCCACTTCCTGACGACGCCACGCTGGCTCTCGCGGTGCGCGGCCACGCAACGGGAGGTTCAGCATGACGACAAGCACGACTTCGGAGTCGTCGGCCACCCCGCTCATCGACCTGCAGGCGCTGGTGGTGGCGGTGCGCAGGCGCCGCCGCCTGTGGACGGCCATGGCGCTCCTCGGCCTGCTGGCCGGCGCCGCGGTGGCGGTCCTGATGCCGCCGCCGCCGACCGCGGTCACCAAGGTGCTGGTCGCGCACGCGGAGGACCAGCCGAACGACACCGGAACGCTGATCCGCACCGACGTCCAGCTGCTGCAGACCACGCAGATCGCCGACAAGGCCCTGCAGTCCCTGAAGTCCCCGGAAAAACCGGAGGATTTCATGAAGGACTACCAGGGTGCCGGTCTGACCAACAACCTGCTGCAGATCACCGTGACAGGCGACAACGACGCACAAGCGGTGGCCCGCGCCAAGGCACTGGCCGACTCGTTCATCGCGGACCATGTACGGCGGATGCGGGACACCGCGCAGGCCGAGGCCAAGGCCCTGCTGGACCAGCGTGACCGCATGCGGGTCGAGCTCGCCCAGGTCAACAAGGAGATAGGAAACCGATCGCCGGACAGCGACCCGAAGGCGTCGGCGGGCATCGAGTCGCTCTTCGCCCGCCGGGCCGAACTCAACTCGCGCATCTCCGACTTCGACCAGCGCGCCGCGGACGCGCGCACCGGCACGCCCCAGGTCATCGCCGGCACGCAGATCGTGGACACACCGCGCGCGGTGCGCCACTCCCTGCCCAAGGCCCTGGTCACCGAAGCCGCGGTCGGGCTCGTCCTCGGCCTCGTCCTCGGGCTCGCGCTGGCCGCCGTCGGCACGGTGGTGGCGGACCGCCCCGTGCTGCGCCGGGACATCGCCGCGAACCTGGGCGCCTCGGTCATCGCGGAGCTGCCCCGCCGCTCGGGCAAACTGTGGCAGCGCCGACGCACCCGGGTGACACGCGAACGGCTCACCGCGACCCTGGCCCGCACCGCGGGTGACTCCGCGGAACCGGTGTCGCTGCTGGAACTGGGCTGCGCGCGCAGCACCGGCGTGATCGCCCTGGATCTCGCCAGGGCCATGGCCGCGCAGGGACCGGTCACCGTCGTCGACGGTCTGCCCGGCGCACAGCTCGAAGGCCGCAAAAAGCCAGGGGATCCGACCGTGGTCGGTGGCGAGCGTGCCGCGACCCTGTCGCCTCAGGAGCGCCGCATCGGCGTCGGCTCGGTGGCGCCCGGCACGGCATGGACCGACCTCCGCCACCTCGGCACCCAGACCGTGCTCGTCGTGCGGGCCGGACACGGCAGCGCCGCCTGGCTGCACACCGTCGCGCGGCAGCTCGCGGACCAGCGCATCCCGGTGATCGGTGTGGTGCTGATCGACCCCGATCCGCGCGACCGGACCGACGGCACCCTGTGGGACGGGCTGCACATCGCGCTGCGCGGCCGTGCCGAGCGGTCGACCCGGCACAACGGCACCAACCAGCCGCGGACGGAGCGGCAGCCGATCTGGGCCGCACGCGTCCCGGGCAACGACCAGGACGGGCGGTAGGACATGTGTGGCATCGCAGGCACTTACCGCTGGCCGGACGGAAAGGTCGTGACCGACCGGCTCACCGAGACCCTCGCCCACCGCGGCCCGGACGGGGCGGGCCGGTACGGCCACCCCGTCGGTGACGGCGAGGTGCACCTCGGGCACCGCCGCCTTTCCATCATCGACCTGACCGAGACCGGCGCCCAGCCGATGGTCTCCGACGGTCTCGCCCTGACGTACAACGGCGAGCTGTACAACGCGCCCGAGCTGCGCGCCGAGCTGGCAGCCTCCGGGGTGCGCTTCCGCGGCACCTCCGACACCGAGGTGCTGCTGGAGGCCTGGCGGCGCTGGGGCACGGACTGCCTGCCCCGGCTGCGCGGCATGTTCGCGTTCGGGATCTTCGACGAGCGCACCGGTGAACTGGTCCTGGCACGCGACCAGTTGGGCATCAAGCCGCTGTTCCTGCTGCGGCGCGGCGAGGGCCTGGTGTTCGCCTCCGAACTGAAGGCGCTCGCCGCCGCCACCGGCGGAAAGCTGGAAGTGGACCACGCGGCGCTCGTGGCCTCCCTCCTCTATTACTGGGTGCCGGACTCGCGCTGCGCGTTCCGCGAGGCCGAGAAGCTGCCGCCGGGCAGCTGGCTGCGGTGCCGGCCCGACGGCCGGGTGGAGCGCGGCCGGTTCTGGGACCTGAAGGACGTCGCCGCCGAGGGCCGGGAGCGGGCCCGCGCCGGCGAACAGCCCGACCTGGCCGCCGTCGTCGAGGAGTCCACCCGGCGCCACCTGCTCTCCGACGTACCCGTGGCGACCTTCCTCTCCGGTGGCCTCGACTCCAGCTATCTGACCGCGCTGGCGGCCCGCCACCAGCCGGGGATCTCCGCCTACACGATCGGCTTCCGCGCCGAGGACGCCAAGTTCGAGGCGATGCCCGACGACCTGCGCTACGCCCGGCAGGTGGCCGCCCGGTTCGGCGTCGACCTGCACGAGATCGAGATCGCCCCGAACGTGCTCGACCTGCTGCCGCAGATGACGTACAGCCTGGACGAGCCGATCGGCGACCCCGCCGCGATCAACACGTTCCTGATCTGCACGGCCGCACGCGAGGCCGGGGTCAAGGTGATGCTCTCGGGGATGGGCGCCGACGAGCTGTTCGCCGGGTACCGCAAGCACCTGGCCAACCTGATCGCGCTGCGCTACCAGCGCGTCCCGCGGCCCCTGCGGCGCGGGGTGTCCGCGGCCGTGGGCCGGCTGCCGGTCGCCACCTCCCGCCGGGGGTTCCGGTCGGTGCGCTTCGCGAAGCGGTTCCTGTCCTTCGCCGATCTTCCGGAGGAGACCGCGTTCCGACGCAGCTACACCATGTACGACCAGGAGGAGCTGCTCGCCCTGCTCGATCCGGACCTGGCCGGGACGGTCGACGACGTGCTGACCGAACATCAGGACGTCTACCAGGACAACGACCTCGACGACTTCGTCAACCGCATGTGCCTGACCGACGCCCGGATGTTCCTGCCGGGCCTGAACCTCACGTACACGGACCGCTCCAGCATGGCCGCGTCGACCGAGGTGCGGACGCCGTACGTGGACGTCGAGGTGGTCAGGGCGGCGTTCGCGATCCCCGGCGACCGCAAGATCGTCGGACGGCAGGGCAAGGCGGTCCTGAAGGAGGCGGCCACCTCGATCCTGCCCCGGGAGATCGTGTACCGGCCCAAGGGCCTGTTCAGCGCCCCGCTGCGGGCCTGGATGAGCCGGGATCTGGCACCGCTGGTGCGCGAGGTGGTCAACGACGGCGAGCTCGTCCGTTCCGGGATCCTGCGCCGCGACGCACTGAAGCGGATGGTCGCCGAGGACGCCGCCGGGCAGCAGGACTTCTCCAAGCATCTGTGGCATGTGCTGACCCTCGAGTACTGGTATCGCGACGCGACCTCTGGGTCCGGCCAGAGCACTCGGCAAACGGCTTAGGAATCAGGGGAGTTCGAGTGAAGCAGGTTGTACAGAACTACAAGAGCGGCGAGCTGGCGGTGCTCGACGTTCCGGTGCCGGGGTGCAAGCCGGGCGGTGTGCTGGTCCGCAGCGCCTACTCGCTGATCTCCACCGGCACCGAGATGATGAAGGTGTCCGAGGCGGGCATGTCGATGCTGGGCAAGGCCCGCTCCCGCCCGGACCAGGTGGCCAAGGTCATGCAGAGCGTGGCCACCAACGGGGTGCCCGCCACCTACCGCAAGGTGATGGGCAAGCTGGACTCCTACACGCCGCTGGGCTACTCGCTGTGCGGGGTGGTCGAGCAGGTCGGCGCCGGGATCGACGACGTGAAGGTCGGCGACCTCGTGGCCTGCGCCGGCAACGAGCACGCGCTGCACGCCGAGCTCAACTGGGTGCCGAAGAACCTCTACGTTCCGGTGCCGGACGGCCTCGCGCCCAGGCACGCGGCCTTCGGCACCGTCGGGTCGATCGCGATGCAGGGCGTCCGCCAGGGCGAGCCGCAGCTCGGCGAAGTGGCCCTCGTCATCGGCCTCGGGCTGATCGGGCAGCTGGTCGTGCAGCTCCTGGCCGCCTCGGGAGTCCGCGTCGTCGGCGCCGACCCCGACCCGGCGCGCTGCGAACTCGCCGAGCGCCTGGGCGCCGCGGCGTGCGGCGACCCCGCCTCCGCCGCCGTGGAGAACGCCGTCGCCGAACTCACCGACGGCCACGGCGTGGACCAGGTGTACCTGGCCGCCGGCGGCGGCAGCAACCAGCCCGTCGAGCTGGCCGCCAAGTTGGCCCGGGACCGCGGCCGGGTCGTCGACATCGGCAAGTGCCGCCTCGACCTGCCGTGGAACGCGTACTACGAGAAGGAACTCGACGTCCGCTTCTCCCGCTCGTACGGCCCCGGACGCTACGACCCGGAGTACGAACTGGAGGGCCGCGACTACCCGATCGGCTACGTCCGCTGGACCGAGCGCCGCAACCTGGCCTGCTTCCTCGACCTCGCCGCCCGCGGCAAGATCGACGTGGAGCCCCTGATCTCCCATGTCGCCGACTTCGACGACGCCGTCGAGACCTATCAGCGCCTGAAGGACGGCGACCTGAAGGCCATCACCGCGCTGTTCCGATACCCCGAACAGGCGGGGGAAGCGGAGGAGGCGAAGGCCCCGGTGGTGGCCGTGCCCGGGGTGAACGTCAAGCCGAACCCGGCTCGCGCCGCCAGGACTCCGGTGAAGCTGGCGTTCGTCGGCGCCGGGAACTACGCGACGTCGATGCTGCTGCCGCACCTGGCGCAGCGCGAGGGCGTCGAGTTGTCGACCGTCGTCACCACGACCGCGCTGTCCGCGGCCAACGCGCAGCGGAAGTTCGGCTTCGCCGACGCGACCACCGACCTCGACGCCGTGCTCGGCGACAAGTCCATCGACGCGGTGTTCGTGGTCACCCGGCACAGCTCGCACGCCGAACTGACCCGGCAGGCACTGCTGGCCGGCAAGACGGTGTTCGTGGAAAAGCCTCTGGCGCTCACCGAGGACGAACTGTCCGGCGTGCTCGCGGCGGTGGAGGAGTCCGGCAACGACCGGCTGCAGGTCGGCTTCAACCGCCGCTTCGCGCCTCTGCTGCAGGAGGCCAAGCAGCGGTTCGGTGCCCGGAGCGGCCCGGCGAGCCTGCGCTACCTGGTCAACGCGGGCCAGCTGCAGCACGGCAGCTGGTACCTCCAGCAGGGCACCGAGGGCTCGCGGTTCGCCGGTGAGGGCGGGCACTTCATCGACACGGCGAGCTGGCTGCTCGACGCCGACCCGGTCTCCGTTTACGCGGTCGCCCCGTCCGGCAACGAAGACCTGCAGGTCGTGCTGCGCTACCCGGACGGGTCCACCGCCACCATCAGCTACGTCACCACTGGCGCGCCCGGCTTCCCCAAGGAGACGCTCGACCTGGTCGCCGACGGCAAGGTGCTGCGCCTCGACGACTTCGTCCGTGCCTCGGTGTACGGCCGCAAGAAGTGGGTCAGTTCGAGGCTGCCCAAGGCCCGGGACAAGGGCCAGAACGCCGAACTGGCCGCGTTCATCAAGGCCGTGCGGACCGGCGGACCGATGCCGGTGCCGCTTCAGTCGCTGGTCGCCACCACGGCGGCCACCCTCGCCGTGCAGGCCGGCCTGGCCGGCGGCGCACCGGTGACGTTGGAGAACGCACGATGACGATGAGCGCGGGCTGGTACCTGCGACGGCTGTCCCGGATGGGACCGCAGGAGGTCGCGGGCCGGGTGGGCGACACGGTGCGCAGACGGCGCTGGCGGTCGGCGCCGCCGAACTGCCCGAGCGTGACCGGCGCCCGGTTCACCGCGGTACTGCCCGCCGGGGCGATCGCCGCGGTGCCGTCGGACGCCGCGAAACGCCTGGTGGCCGAGGCGGACCGGCTGATGGACGGGCACGTCGAGTACTTCGGGGTGGCCCGCGACGACCTCGTCGACCCGGACTGGTGGTACGACCCCAAGACCGGGCGCCGGGCCCCGTCGGGCTACGCCTTCGACGTGCCGTACCGCAGCGAGGACGCGGTCGGGGACATCAAGCAGATCTGGGAGCTGTCCCGGCACCACTACCTCACCCAGCTCGCCGCCGCCTATGCGATCACCGGGGACGAGCGGTACGCCGAGCGCGTGGCCGAGCACCTGCGGTCGTGGTGGGAGGCCAACCCACCGCTGCGCGGCGTCCATTGGATCAGCGGCATCGAGCTGGGCATCAGGCTGCTGTCCTGGGTGTGGGTGCGCCGGCTGCTCGACGGCTGGCCGGGCGCGGCCGCGCTGTTCGAGGACAACCCAGTGGCGCTGAACCAGATCTGGCACCATCAGCGCTGGCTGGCCGCCTTCCCCAGCCGGGGGTCGTCGGCAAACAACCACGTCATCGCCGAGGCCGCCGGACAGTTCGCCGCGGCCTGCGCGTTCGGCTGGTTCCCCGCCTCGGAGCGCTGGCGGGCCGACGCCCTGCGGTCGCTGGAGCGGCACCTGCGCAGCAACACCTTCCTCTCCGGAATCAACCGTGAGCTGGCCTCCGAGTACCACGGCCTGGTGCTGGAACTCGGCCTGGCCGCGCTGGCCGAGGCGGACGCCGCGGGCGTGCCGGTCCCCGGGACCGTGCGCCTGGTGCTGCTGCGGATGACCGACGCGCTCGCGGCCGTCGTGGACAACCGGCTGCGGCCGCCGCGCCAGGGCGACGCGGACGACGGGCACGGTCTGGTCCTGGACGGCGCGGGCACCGACCGCTGGGGTTCGCTGCTGTCCACCGGGGAGGCAGTGTTCGGCCGGCTCGCCTGGTGGCCGGCCGTGACCGGCACCGATGTGCGCACCCCCCTGCTGGCCGCGCTCATCCGGCCGTATCAGAAAAACGGAACCGGACCGGCCGTGTCCCGCCCGGCAAACCGGCCGGGTCACTTCGCCGATGCGGGCATGACCATCCTGCGCGGCCCGGAGGAGATCTGGTGCCGCTGCGACGGCGGCCCACACGGCTTCCTGTCCATCGCCGCGCACGCCCACGCGGACGCGCTGTCCGTGGAGGTCCGCCACGACGGGGTCGACGTGCTCGCCGACCCGGGGACGTACTGCTACCACGGGCAGCCCGAGTGGCGGCAGTACTTCCGCTCGACCCTCGGCCACAACACCCTTGAGCTGGACGGCGCCGACCAGTCCGTCTCCGGCGGCCCGTTCCTGTGGACCCGGCATGCCGAGAGCCGCGTCCTGGTCGCGGACCCCTCCGGCGAGGGGGCGGCCCGCTGGAGCGCGGAGCACGACGGTTACGAGGGTTCGGTGCACCGCCGCCAGGTGGAACTCACGGCCGAAAGCCAGGAGTTGAAGGTGGTCGACGAGGTGCGCGGCCCGGGCGGGGCCGTGCGTCTGGCCTTCCACCTCGGCCCGGCGATCACCGCGGACCTGGTGGACAACCGGGCCGAGCTCACCTGGACCAGGGACGGCGAGGACCGCCGCGCGGTGCTCGACCTGCCCGGACAGCTGTCCTGGCAGGCGCATCGCGGCGAGACCGATCCACCGCTGGGCTGGTACTCCTCAGGATTCGGGCGCAAGGAACCCGCCACGACCCTGGTCGGCACGGGCTTCACCGACGGCACGGAGGGCTTCACCACCGTGCTCAGGTTCCGCGGCTAGGGGGGCACGTGGCGATCAAGAGGCGGCACTGGGCGTGGGCGGCGGCACCGCTGACGCTGGCCCTGCTGGCGTTGACGGGCTGTGACGGCACGCAGCGCGCCGAGGCAAAGGCGACCGCTGCGCCCACCACTTCCGGGGCGCGGTCCACGTCCGTGGCCCGGGTGTGCGCCAAGCCCGAGGCCGGTCCGGAGAAGGCGCCGGCGGGCGCGGTGACGGTCGACCCCGCGAAGGTCGGTGACCTGGCGGCGAAGACCAAGAGCAGCCCCCCGAGCACCACGTTCTGGCTGCGACCGGGCAAGCACAGGCTCGACGCCGACCGCTACGCCCAGGTCGTCCCCAAGAAGGGGGACCGCTACCTCGGCGCGCCCGGCGCGGTGCTCGACGGCCGGAAGATCAACCAGTACGCGTTCGCCGGCACCGCCCAGGGCGTCACCATCCGCTACCTGACCGTGCAGGGTTTCGTCCCGCCGCAGAACGAGGGCGTGGTCAACCACGACTCGGCCGACGGGTGGGTGATCGAGCACGCGACGATCCAGAACAACTCCGGTGCCGGGCTGATGGCCGGTGCCCGCCAGCAGGTCCGCGGCAACTGCCTGCGCGCCAACGGCCAGTACGGCATGAACGCCTACAAGGGCAGCGGCCGTATCAGCGGCCTGGTGGTCGAGGGCAACGAGATCGTGGGCAACAACACCGGCGACTGGGAGCGGCGGCAGCAGGGCTGCGGCTGCACCGGAGGCATCAAGTTCTGGGCCGTCGACGGAGCCGACGTAACAGGCAACTGGGTGCACGACAACCGCGGAACCGGGTTGTGGGCGGACACCAACAACAATGACTTCCGCATCGAGGACAACGTGCTGGAGGCCAACGACGGCGCCGCGCTGATCTACGAGACCAGCTACAACGCGGTCATCCGCAACAACACGATCCGGCGGAACAACTGGGTCGAGGGCCGCAAGGCAGCCGGCCGCGGCGACAACTTCCCGTTCGCGACCGTCTACCTGTCCGAGTCCGGCGGCGAACCGCGGATCAAAGCCCGCACCGACAAGATCGAGATCTACGGCAACCTGCTGGAGAACAACTGGTCCGGGATCACCCTGTGGGAGAACGCCGACCGGTTCTGCAACAGCCCGGCCAACACCTCCTCCGGCGACTGCACGTTGCTGGTGAAGAAGACCGGCCGCTGCGGGAAGCCGGCGATCGCCAAGGCACCGCTCTACGCCGACTGCCGGTGGAAGACCCAGCGGGTGGACATCCACGACAACCGCTTCGTGCTGGACAAGGCCGTCATGAAGTGCACGACGAAGTGCGACCGCATGGCGGTGCTCTCCAACTACGGCACCTATCCGGACTGGTCGCCGTACAAGGGCGAGAAGGTGGCCGAGGCGATCACCCTCAAGCAGCACAACCGCTGGCACGACAACGTCTACGTCGGGCCCTGGGCCTTCGTCGTTCACGACCCGAGCAAGGTCCTCGACTTCCAGGGCTGGCAGGGCGCGCCGTACCGGCAGGACGCGGGCAGCACCTTCAGCGGACAGGCCGGTGGTTGAGATGAGCACGCTGTCCGGCACAGAACCGCGCCCTGCCGGCACATCCAGGATCATCGGGATCGTGTGGGGGCTGCTGGTCCTCAACACGCTCGGCTCCGCCGGGGCGAAGACCATCGTGCCGCTGCCCCGCTCCCTCATCCAGATGGTCACGATGGGCGCCTTGGTCGCCGCGTTCACCCTGGCGCTCGCGGTCAATCTCCGGCTGCGCATCCGATCCAGCGCGTACGTCTTCATGCTCACGCTGCTGCTGGTGTCGAGCGTGATCTCCAGCGCGAATCTGGAGTCCGGGTTCGGCGCGCTGTTCCGCTGCTTCCGGCTGGCTCTCTTCGTCGGCACACTGTGGCTGCTCACCCGCTGGTGGGACGGCGGCCTCACGTTCGTCCGGCACCACATCCGGATGTACTTCGCGGTGCTCGGATCGGTGGCTGCAGGACTTGCCGTCTCACCGGGTGCGGCCCTGCCCGACCTCTACGGCGGACGCCTGGTCGGCGCGTTGTGGCCGCTCACCCCGCCGCAGATCGGACAGTACGCGGCGGTGATCATCGGGCTCACCGTGCTGCTCCTCCTGGGCCGCCGGACCGACAAGAAGGGTGCGGCGGTGGTCATCGTGCCGTCCCTCGTCCTGCTCGCCCTGACCCATACCCGCACGGCCACGCTCGGCCTGCTCGTCGGGCTGGTGCTGGCGATCGGCTCGCTCCTGCTGACCAGCGCCGCCGCCCGCCGCTTCTTCACCTGGGCGGTGCTGTTGGCGACGGTGGCCGCGGTGGGGTTCGCCTCCATGCTCCAGTCGTGGTTCCTGCGCGGACAGAGCAAGGAGAACTTCTCCAGCCTCACCGGCCGCGCCAAGGTCTGGGACGCCCTGCTGTCCGCGCCCCGGTCGACTTCGGAGCAGCTGTTCGGCGTGGGCCTGGGCGACAAGTCGTTCGGCGGGCTGCCGATCGACAACAGCTGGCTGGCCGTCTACAACGAGCAGGGTCTGATCGGCGTGACCCTGGTCGCGATCATCATCATCGTGCTGGGCGGCGTCGCGTTGCTGCGGCCGCCGTCGCTGCAGCGGGCCTGCGCGATCTTCCTGATCAGCTACTGCGCGATGGCCTCGTACACCGAGGCCGGTCTGGGCGACGCCTCGCCGTATCTGCTGCATCTGGCGCTGGCCGCCTCGCTGCTGGCGGCACCCGCCGAGGCCGCCGTCCTCTCGACGCCCGAAGTACCTCGGCTTTCGACACGCGAAGTCCCTCGACAACGCGTCCCGCGCTGGGCCCGTGGATCGGAGGTGACCTGAGCATGCACATCCTCGTGGTGCACAACCGCTACGCCTCGGCGCAGCCGAGCGGTGAGAACAAGGTCGTCGACCAGGAGGTGGAGCTGCTGCGCGCGGCCGGCCACCGGGTCGAGGTGTTCGAGCGGCGCAGCGACGACATCGGCGCCATGTCCCTCCTCGCCAAGGTCGCGGTGCCCCTGCGGGTGCCGTGGAACCCGGCCGTCCGCACGGAGCTCGCCGCCAAGCTGCGCACCGAGCGGCCTGACGTGGTGCACGTCCACAATGTCTTCCCGCTCCTGTCGCCCGCGGTCCTTGCCGCCTGCGCCGACGCCGGCGTGCCCGCCGTCGCCACGCTGCACAACTACACCCAGGTCTGCCCGCCCGGCACGCTGCAGCGGGACGGCCGGCCGTGCACCGAGTGCGTCGGCTCGGCGGTGCCGCTGCCTGCCGTCCGGCACGGCTGCTACCGAGGCTCCCGCCTCGCCACGGTGCCGCTCGCGGTCAGCCTGACGGCCAACCGGCGGCGCTGGTGGTCCGGCGTGGAGCGGTTCTTCTGCATCTCCGCAGCCCAGCGCGACACCCTGGTGCGGGCCGGCATGCCGGCCGAACGGCTGGCGGTGAAGCACAACTTCGTACCCGACCCGGACGACCGCCGAGCAGGCGACGGAGAGCATCTGCTCTACCTCGGCCGGCTCGCGGAGGCCAAGGGCGTACGGCTGCTCATGGCCGCGTGGGACGAGATCGCGGCGGGCGGCGGTGTGGGCGTGCCGCTCGTCATCGCCGGCACGGGGCCACTGGAGCCGGAGGTGACCGCCTGGGCGGCGGGCCGGGACGACGTGCGCTACGTCGGCCTGTACGACACGGCGGAGTGCCAAAAGGCCATCGCGCGCTCGGTCGCCGTGGTGGCTCCGTCGACGTGGCTGGAGGCGTTCGGCCTGGTGGTCGTGGAGGCGATGGCGGCCGGGGTCCCGGTCGTCGCCGCCGGTCACGGCGCCTTCGTCGAACTCGTCGACGACGGGGTGACCGGGCTGCTGCACAAGCCGGGGGAGTCCGCCTCCCTCGCGTCCTGCATACGCCGGATCGCGGCCGAGCCGGACCTGGGCCGGGAGATGGGCCAGGCGGCCCGGCTCCGTTACGAACAGGGTTTCAGCCCGGCGGTCGGCCTCGACCGTCTGGTTGATGAGTACCGCACCGCGATCGCGGGGCGGTCAGCACAGACTCGCGGCGGGGACACCCGCGCGAGCAGGGGGGATGGGGACAACAGATGACACGATGCCGACTGTGCGGCTCGGAGGCGATGGCGAGCGTCGTCGACCTCGGGGCGACGCCACCTTGCGAGAGCTTTCTCGCCGCGGACCAACTCGACCAGCCGGAACCGGCGTACCCGCTGCACCTGCGGGTCTGCACCGAGTGCTGGCTGGCGCAGATCCCGCCGCTGATCACGCCGGAGGAGACCTTCAAGGAGTACGCGTACTTCTCCTCGTACTCGACCTCCTGGGTGGAGCACGCCCGCACGTTCGTCGCCGACGCCGTAGAGCGGGTGGGTCTCGGCACCGACGCCTTCGTCGTCGAGGTCGCGAGCAACGACGGGTACCTGCTGCGGCATGTGGTGGACCGGGGGATCCGCTGCCTGGGCATCGAGCCGTCGGTGAACGTCGGCGCCGCGGCACGCGAGGCGGGCGTGCCCACGCTCACGGAGTTCCTGAGCCCGGAGACCGGCTCGGCCGTCCGTGCAGAGCACGGCCCGGCGGACCTGGTCGTGGCCAACAACGTGTACGCGCACATCCCCGACGTGGTCGGGTTCACCCAGGGGCTGCGCGCCCTGGTCGCCGACGACGGCTGGGTCTCCATCGAGGTGCAGCACCTGCTGACCCTGATCGAGGAGAACCAGTACGACACGATCTACCACGAGCACTTCCAGTACTACACGGTCGCCTCCGCGATCCAGGCGCTGGCGAGCGGCGGACTCACGCTCGTGGACGTCGAGTTGCTGCCCACGCACGGCGGCTCCATCCGGCTGTGGGCCCGCCCGGCCGAGGTGGCCGGCGAGCCGACGCAGCGGGTGGCCGACGCACTGGCCCGGGAGAAGGCCGCCGGTCTGCAGGAGCTGTCCGGGTACACCGAGTTCTCCGCCCGCGTGGCCAAGGTGCGCCGGGACCTGCTCAAGTTCCTCATCGAGGCGGCCGAGCGCGGCCAGACGGTCGTCGGCTACGGCGCCCCGGGCAAGGGCAACACCCTGCTCAACCACTGCGGCATCCGGCCCGACCTGCTCGCGTACACGGTCGACCGCAACCCGTACAAGCACGGCAGGTTCACCCCGGGCACCCGCATCCCGATCCTGCCGCCCGAGCAGATCGCGGCCGACAAACCGGACTACGTCCTCGTCCTCCCGTGGAACCTGCGGGCAGAGCTGGTCGAGCAGCTGTCCTTCGTGCACGACTGGGGCGGCCGGCTGGTCTTTCCCATCCCGGAACTGAGTGTTGTCGAGGTCGCGTCCCGAAAGGTCACAGCATGAAGGTCGTTCTGTTCTGCGGCGGTTACGGGATGCGGATGCGCAACGGAGCCTCCGACGACGTGCCCAAGCCGATGGCGATGGTCGGGCCGAGGCCGCTGATCTGGCATGTCATGCGCTACTACGCGCACTTCGGGCACAAGGAGTTCATCCTGTGCCTCGGCTACGGGGCCCACCACATCAAGGACTTCTTCCTCAACTACGAGGAGACGACGTCCAACGACTTCGTGCTGCGGGGCGGGAAGACCGAGCTGCTGTCCACCGACATAGCCGACTGGACGATCACGTTCGCGCAGACCGGCATCGAGTCGCCGATCGGGGAGCGGCTGCGCCGGGTGCGCCACCACCTGGACGGCGACGAGATGTTCCTCGCCAACTACGCCGACGTGCTCACCGATGCCCCGCTGCCCGAGATGATCGACAACTTCGCCCGGCGCGACGCCGGTGCGTCGATGATGGTGGTGCCGCCCCAGTCCTCGTTCCACTGCGTGGACCTGGGCGAGGACGGCCTGGTGGGGGGCATCACCGCGGTGAGCGACATGCCGCTGTGGGAGAACGGCGGCTACTTCGTGCTCCGCCAGGAGGTCTTCGACCACATCCCGGAGAACGGGGACCTGGTCGCCGACGGATGCGCCCAACTGGCCAAGGAGGGCCGCCTGGTGGCGCACAAGCACCGCGGCTTCTGGAAGCCGACCGACACCGTGAAGGAGCGGGCCGCGCTCGACGAGGCCTACGCCCGGGGCGACCGACCGTGGGCCGTGTGGGAACGGGACAACGCCGGGGTGAGCGCGTGATCCCCCTCGGAGCAGGGCGCCCGGACCGGATCGTCGCAGTGGGCGCGCACTGCGACGACATCGCCATCGGCGCCGGCGGCACACTGCTGACGCTGTGTCACGCCCGGCCGGGCCTCCGCGTCGACGCGCTGGTGCTCTCCGGCGGTGGCAGCGAGCGGGAGCAGGAGGAGCAGGCCGCCCTCGCCGCCTTCTGCCCGGGCGCCGACCTGCGGCTGACCGTGCACAAGCTGCCGGACGGCCGGCTGCCCGTGCACTGGGACGAGGCCAAGGCCGCCGTCGAGGAACTGCGCGCGCAGACCGACCCGGATCTGATCCTGGCCCCGCGCACCGACGACGCCCACCAGGACCACCGCGGCCTGGCGCAGCTGATACCCACCGCGTTCCGCGACCACCTGGTCCTCGGCTACGAGATCGTCAAGTGGGACGGCGACCTCGGCCGGATGGCCGCGTACCAGCCGCTGTCGACGGAGATCGCCGAAGAGAAGGTGCGGCTGCTGCAGGAGCACTACGCCTCGCAGCGGCACCGGCCCTGGTACGACCGCGAAGCCTTCCTCGGGCTGGCACGGATCCGCGGCATCGAATGCCACGAGCGATACGCCGAGGCGTTCGCCGTCACCAAATTCACGCTCAACCTGGGGGGTTGAACCATGCGCGTACTACTGACCGGACACCAGGGATACCTGGGCACCGTGATGGCCCCGGTCCTCGCCGCCGCCGGACACGAGGTCGTCGGCCTCGACTCCGGCCTGTTCGCCGACTCCGTCCTCGGCGAGACACCCGCGGACCCCCAGGGGCACCGGGTGGACCTGCGCGACGTCACGGCCGAACACGTGGCCGGCGTGGACGCCGTGATCCACCTGGCCGCCCTGTCCAACGACCCGCTGGGCTCGCTGGCCCCGGAACTCACCTACGACATCAACCACCACGCGTCCGTACGGCTGGCCCGGCTGGCCCGCGACGCCGGAGTGCGGCGCTTCCTGTACGCGTCCACCTGCTCGGTCTACGGCGCCGCAGGCGGCGACGACCTGGTGGGCGAGGACGCCCCGCTGCGCCCCGTGACGCCGTACGCGGAGTCCAAGGTGCGGGTCGAGGACGACCTGCACGAGCTGGCCGACGACGACTTCACCCCGGTGTACATGCGCAACGCCACCGCCTTCGGCTACTCGCCCCGGCTGCGCGCCGACATCGTGCTGAACAACCTGGTGGGCCACGCACTGCTGTCCGGCGAGGTGCTGGTGCTCTCCGACGGGACCCCCTGGCGCCCGCTGGTGCACGCCGGCGACATCGCCCGGGCCTTCACGGCCGCGCTGACCGCGCCGCGCGAAGCGGTGCACGACCGGGCGTTCAACATCGGCAGCGAGACCAACAACGTCACGGTCGCCGAAATCGCCGAGCAGGTCGCCGAGGCGGTGCCCGGCGCGAAGGTGCGGATCACCGGGGAGAACGGGGCCGACCCGCGCTCCTACCGGGTGGACTTCTCCCGGTTCCGCGCCGCGATCCCCGGCTTCGACATCGAGTGGTCGGTCAAGCGCGGCGCGCTCGAACTCGCCGACGCCTACCGGAAGTTCGGGCTGACCAAGGAGGCCTTCGACCAGCGCTTCACCCGGCTCGCCGTGCTGCGCGCGGCGTCCGAGGCCGGCACCGTCGACGACACCCTGCGGTGGCGCCGATGACCCATCCCGGCGAAGAGATGCACGCCCTGGTGGAGCGGATGTACCCGCTGTGCCGGAGCATCACCGGCGACGGTGTCCGCGCCACCCTGGACATCGTCGGCGAGTACCTGCCGCTGCAGGTGCACGAGGTGCCGACCGGGACGCAGGTCCTCGACTGGACGGTGCCGCAGGAGTGGAACATCCGCGATGCATACATCGCCGACAGCGCCGGCAACCGGGTCGTCGACTTCGCCGCGTCCAGTCTGCACGTGCTCGGCTACAGCGTGCCGGTGTCGGCGACCATGCCGCTCGCCGAGCTGCGCGGACACCTGCACACCCTGCCGGACCACCCGAGTTGGGTGCCGTACCGCACCAGCTACTACAAGCCGGAGTGGGGCTTCTGCCTGGCCCAGGACACCCTGGACGCGATGCCGGACGGCGAGTACGAGGTGGTCATCGACTCGACGCTCGCCGACGGCCACCTCACCTACGCCGAGCACGTGGTGCCCGGGCAGGTCGCCGACGAGGTGATCGTCTCCTGTCACATCTGCCACCCGGCGCTGGCCAACGACAACATGGCCGGCGTGGCAGTGGCGACGTTCCTGGCCAAGGCGTTGGCCGAGGAAACGCCGTACTACACCTACCGGTTCATCTTCGCGCCCGGCACCATCGGGGCGATCACCTGGCTGGCCCGCAACGCGGAGCGGGTGGAGCGGGTCAAGCACGGCGTCGTGCTGGCCTGCGCCGGGGACCCGGGCCAGTTGACGTACAAGCAGAGCAGGCGCGGCGACGCGGAGATCGACCGGGTGATGCGGCACGTGCTGACCGCATCCGAACGCCCGCACCGCATCAACGAGTTCACGCCGTACGGCTACGACGAGCGGCAGTACTGCTCGCCCGGGTTCAACCTCGGCGTGGGCTCGCTCACCCGGACCCCGTACGCCGGTTACCCCGAGTACCACACTTCGGCGGACAACCTGGACTTCGTCTCCCCGGAGGCGATGGCGGACACCCTCGCGGTCTGCCGCGAGGCGTTCGCCGTCCTGGACCGCAACCGGCGGTATCTGAACCTCAGCCCTTACGGCGAACCGCAGCTGGGCCGGCGCGGGTTGTACGACGCGCTCGGCGGCCGCAGCGACACCAAGCAGGCCCAGATGGCCATGCTCTGGGTGCTCAGCCTCTCCGACGGCGAGCACAGTCTGCTGGACGTCGCTGAGCGGTCCGGGCTGCCCTTCGACACCGTCGCCGACGCGGCCGGTGCCCTGCACGAGGCAGGGCTGATCAAGACATGACGTCCATGCCCGTCGAGGGGGAGAACGCGCAGACAACGGCGCCACCGGCCGGATCCGCCAAGCGGGCCCTGGTCGGCCGGCTGTCGTGGGGACTGGCCGACCAGGCGGCCTCCAGCATCAGCAACTTCGCGGTGGGCATCTACGTGGCCCGCTCGCTGGGGGTGACCGCGTTCGGCGTGTTCAGCCTGGCCTGGGTGACCTACGGCGTGGTGCTCAACGTCTCCCGCGGGCTTGCCACCGACCCTCTGACGGTGCGCTTCAGCGGCGTGCCGGAGGCGTCCTGGCGCGGGGCGGTGGCCCGCTCGACGGGTACCGCACTCGGCGTGGGCGCAGCCATCGGCGTGGTGTGTCTGGTGGGCGGGCTCGGTCTCGGCGGCCGCGTGGGGCCCGCGTTCGCCTGCCTCGGTGTCCTGCTGCCGGGGCTGCTGCTGCAGGATGCCTGGAGGTTCTCGTTCTTCGCCGCCGGCATGGGGCGCAAGGCGTTCGTCAACGACCTCGTGTGGTGCGTCGCGCTCGTGCCGGCCATGCTCGTGGCGGCCCGCGTGGGCACCGTGGCCGCCTTCGTGCTCGCCTGGGGCGCGTCCGCCACGGTGGCCGCCGCGTACGGCTACTTCCAGTCCGACATCGGGCCCCGGGTGACCGAGGCGCGAGGGTGGTTTCGCGAGCAGCGCGATCTCGGCTACCGGTACCTGGTCGAGAACGTCAGCCTCAGCGGCGCGAGCCAGCTGCGGGCCTACGGGCTCGGCGCGATCGTCGGGCTCGGCGCGGTGGGTGCGGTGCGGGGCGCCGAGCTCCTGATGGGTCCCTTCCTCGCCGTGCTCATGGGTCTCTCGCTGGTCACGGTCCCGGAAGCGGCACGCGTGCTGCGGCAGGCCCCGCACCGCCTCGGCAGGTTCTGCCTCCTCCTCGGTGGCGGGCAGGCCGGTGCAGCGCTGCTGTGGGGCGCGGCGCTGCTGCTGATGCCGACCCGGCTCGGCGAACTCACCCTCGGCAACGTCTGGCACTCCGCCTCGCAGCTCATCGTGCCGATCACGCTCGGCGTCGCGGGCGCCGGCCTCGGTACCGGCGCGGCGGCCGGGCTGCGCGCGCTCGGCGCCGCCCGACGCAGCCTGCGCTCACAGCTGTTCGCCTCCGCCTGCTACGTCAGCGGCGGGCTCGGCGGGGCGGCCCTTGCCGGCACGGTCGGCTCGGCCTGGGGCGTCGCCACCGCGACCGTCAGCGGCTCGGCCGTGTGGTGGCTGCAGCTGCGGTCCGCCCTGCGCGAGCACCACCAAGACTCCATCCGCGAAGTGAGGACCTCATGACCGACCGACCCAGGCTGAGCATCGGCCTGCCCGTGTACAACGGCGAGGAATACCTGGCGGAATCGCTCGACGCCCTCCTCGGCCAGACCTACGAGGACTTCGAGCTGGTCATCTCCGACAACGCCTCCACGGACGGGACCGAGGACATCTGCCGCAAGTACGCCGCGCAGGACGCACGCATCCGCTACCTGCGGCTGCCCCGGAACGTCGGCGCCACGCCGAACCACAACTACGTGTTCACCCAGTGCCGCGGCGAGCTGTTCAAATGGGCCTCCCACGACGACCTTTACGCCCGCGACCTGCTGCGACGCTGCATTGAGGCGCTGGACGAGCGGCCCGACGTGATCCTCGCCCACGCCGACCAGGCGGTCATCGACGGCGACGGCCAGGTGAAGGTCCCCTACGAGTACACCCTCGCCACCGGCTCACCGCACGCGCCGGAGCGCTTCCGCAGCATGCTGTTCGAGCCCGGCGGCGACGACTTCTACGGGGTGATCCGGGCCGACGCGCTGCGCCGGGTGAAGCCGATGGACAGCTACCACCACGCGGACCGCACGTTCGTCGCCGAGATCGCCCTGCACGGGCGCTTCCACCAGGTGCCGGAGCTGCTGTACTTCCGCCGCGACCACCCCACCCGCGCCGAGCGGGCCAACCCCTCCAAGCGCGCCCGGTGCATCAACCTGGACCCGCGCCGGGCAGGCCTGCTGCACCCGACGCCCCGGCTGCTCGCCGAGTACATCTGGGGTTTCACCTCGGCGATCCGGCGGGCCCCGCTGTCCCCGGCCGACCGCCGCGAGTGCTACCGCCACCTGGGTGCATGGATGACCAGCCGGGTCCGGCCGGGCGCCGGCGAGCGGGTCGAGGACCGCGCCCCCATCGACCCGGAACTGCTCACCGTCTCCGTCGACGCCCTTGTCGCGGGCCGCGAGGGGCGGCGGGCATGAAGACGGCAACGCATGTGGGGGTGTTCGGCCTCCTGGGCTCCGGCAACCTCGGCAACGACGGCTCGCTGGAGGCCGTCCTCGGCTACCTGCGCGCCGAGCACCCGGATACGGCCGTCGACGCGCTGTGCGGCGGCCCCGAGGCCGTGACGACCCGGTTCGGGATCCCCGCCACGCGGCTGCACTGGAACCGCGCGGAGTACCGGACCGCGTCACGTGCGGGCGCGATCGTGTCGAAGGGCCTGGGCAAACTCGTCGACGTCTTCCGCACCGCCGCCTGGGTGCGCCGGCACGACGTGGTGATCGTGCCCGGCATGGGCGTCCTGGAGGCCACACTGCCGCTGCGGCCGTGGGGCTTCCCGTACTCCCTGTTCCTGCTCTGCGCGAGCGGCCGGCTGCTCGGCACCCGGGTCGCGCTGGTCAGCGTCGGCGCCGCCGAGATCCGCAACCGGCCCACCCGGGCACTGGTGCGCTGGTCGGCGCGGCTGGCCACGTACCGGTCCTACCGGGATGCCCAGAGCCGTGACGCGATGCGGGCGATGGGCGTGGACACCGCGCGCGACGAGGTCTACCCCGACCTCGCGTTCTCCCTGCCGACACCGCAGACGAGCGCGCCCTCGGGCTCGCCCGGCACCGTCTGCGTCGGCGTCATGGACTTCCATGGCGGAAACGACGACCGCGCCCGGGCCGACGAGATATACCGGCGCTACCTCGACGGGACGATCCGCTTCGTCCGTACGCTGGTCGAGGAGGGCAGGCCCATCCGGCTGCTCACCGGCGACCAGTGCGATGTGGCGGTGGTCGACGCGATCCTCGACGCGGTGGACTCGCCCCTGGTCACCGCCGCCGAGCCGGCCTCACTGGCCGACCTGATGAAGGAGATGGCGGCTGCCGACACCGTGGTCGCGGTCCGCTACCACAACCTGATCTGCGCGCTGAAGACCGGCACCCCGGTGCTCGCGCTCAGCTATGCGGCCAAGAGCGACGCGCTCATGGAGCGGATGGGCCTCGGCGCGTTCTGCCACCCGGCCCGCGAGGTCGACGCCGACCGGCTGCTCGAACAGTTCCGGACGCTGGAGAAGCGATCGACGGAACTGCGGCAGGTCCTCACCGAGCGGAACCAGGCAGCAGCAGAGCAACTCGCCGACCAGTTCGCCGCGTTGACCGCGGCCCTGTTCCCGACGACCGACCACCCTCACACCCTGCGGAAGGCTCGATGAAAGCGACCGAAGTCCCGGAGATCGCCGGCGCGTACCTGTTCGAGCCGACGCCGTACGCCGACGAACGCGGCTTCTTCTGCCGCACCTTCGACGCCGACGTGGTCCGCTCGGTGGGCCTCGACCCCAACGCCTTCGTCCAGGACAGCGTGTCCCGCTCGGTCCGGGGCGTGCTGCGCGGCCTGCACCTGCGTTCGGGCGCCGGCGAGGCCAAACTGGTGCGCTGCTCGCACGGGAAGATCTTCGACGTCGTCGTGGACCTGCGCCCGGACTCGCCGACCTACCGCAACCGGGCCTTCTTCGAGCTGTCCGGCGAGACGCAGAAGACCGTCTACATCCCGGCGGGATGCGCGCACGGCTTCCAGGCTCTTACCGAAATCGCGGATACCTCTTACCGTATCGATCGTCAGCACGATCCGTCCGAGGACGTGACGATCGCCTTCGACGACCCGGAACTCGCCATTCCCTGGCCGCTGCCGGTCACATCCATGTCCCAACGGGACCGGGAGGCGCCCAGCCTCGCCGAGGTCCTCAAGCACCAGGAAGGGTGAAGTCGGCTTGGACACCGAAGAGTTCCAACTACCCCGGTCGCAGGCGGCGAACGAGCGGCTGCACGCCATGATCCCCGGAGGCGCGCACACCTACGCCAAGGGCGACGACCAGTACCCCGAGAACCTGGCCCCGGTCATCAGCCACGGCCGCGGCGCCCATGTGTGGGACGTCGACGGGAACCGCTACATCGAGTACGGGTCCGGCCTGCGCTCGGTCAGCCTCGGCCACGCCCACCCAGGCGTGACCGAGGCGGTGCGGCGGGAGATCGACCGCGGCAGCAACTTCGTCCGGCCGTCCTTCGTGGAGGTCGAAGCCGCGGAACGCTTCCTCGCCACGGTGCCGACCGCCGAGATGGTGAAGTTCGCGAAGAACGGCTCCGACGCCACCACCGCCGCGGTGCGCCTCGCCCGCGCCGCCACCGGACGCCCGCGGGTGGCCCTCTGCGCCGACCACCCGTTCTTCTCCGTCGACGACTGGTTCATCGGCACCACACCGATGTCCGCCGGCATTCCGACGGCCACCAACGAGCTCACCGTGTCGTTCCCCTACGGGAACCTGGCCGCCACGGAGGAACTGCTCACCCGGTACGAGGGCGAGGTCGCCTGCCTGATCCTCGAGCCCGCCACCCACACCGAGCCGCCGCCCGGATACCTCGAGGGTCTGCGCGAACTGGCCCACCGGCACGGCTGCGTCCTGATCTTCGACGAGATGATCACCGGCTTCCGCTGGTCCGAGGCGGGAGCCCAGGGCCTGTACGGCGTGGTCCCCGACCTCTCCACCTTCGGCAAGGCACTGGGCAACGGGTTCGCGGTCTCCGCGCTGGCCGGGCGGCGCGAGCTGATGGAGCGGGGCGGGCTGCGGCACTCCGGCGAGCGGGTCTTCCTGCTGTCCACCACGCACGGTGCGGAAACGCACTCGCTGGCCGCCGCGATGGCCGTACAGACCATCTACGCCGAGGAGGGCGTCACCGCGCGACTGCACATGCTCGGCGAGCGGTTGGCCGCCGGTGTCCGCGAGGCCGCGGCCGGCATGGGCGTCGGCGAGCACATCGTCGTCCGGGGCCGGGCCAGCAACCTGGTCTTCGCCACTCTCGACGAGAACGGTCAGCCGTCGCAGGAGTACCGCACCCTGTTCCTGCGCCGGCTCCTCGAGGGCGGGGTGCTGGCCCCGTCGTTCGTGGTGAGCAGTGCGCTCAGCGACGACGACATCGATCACACCGTCGATGTGGTGGCCCAGGCATGTGCGGTGTACCGGAAGGCACTGGACGCCGGTGACCCCACCCCCTGGCTGGCCGGACGACCGGTGAAGCCGGTGTTCCGCCGCTTGGCGTGACGTCAGCGATGCTCCAGCCGACCGGCGTCGGCCGTGCGAACGGCCCGCCGGTCGGCCGTGCGGTCGACCAGCCATGCGGTCGCCGGTACCACCGCCAGTGCGGTGCACCAGCCGCCGAGGACATCGGTCGGGTAGTGCGCGCCCAGGGCGACCTGTGCCCACCCCATCGCGGCGCCGGCCACCAGCGCCGCGGCGAGCACGAGTGACATGCCGGCCGCCTTGCCGAGGCCGAGTCGGCCGGTCGCCGGCAGTGCCGCCGTGAGGGCGAGCGCGGTCAAGAAGGCGGTGTGCCCGCTCGGGTAGGACAGATTGTCGGCGCCGTGGATGGTGCGTCCCACCACGTGCTTGAGCAGCGTCGCCGTTCCCACGGTCACGCCGACCCCGGCCACGACGAGCACCGCCGCGCGAGGACGCCGAAGCAGCAGGCAGCCCGCCACGGCGGCCACGATCACCATCGCCGATCCGGCGGGCTCTCCCAAGAAGTCCAGGGTCAGAGCGACATACCGCCACGGCGGCCGCACACTGTCCGCCGTCGGCGAGATGAACCACCGGTCCACCCTGCCGGGCTCGCTGTGACCGGCGTACAGGACCCCGATCGCGGCGACCACCAGCGCGGCGAGAACCGCGATCAGCCCGAGCAACGGGCGCAGCGACGAGGGAAGTGCCGCGGGCGTCGGCCGGCCGGTCACGCGCCCACCGCGTCCGGTCGGCCTGCGCCGCCTTCCAGGCCCGCTCCTGCCAGGCGATCCAACGCGAGCCCCCCGTCGTGTCCGACTCCCCCTCCAGCGATCATAACCGTCGTGCGGACACCTGTTCTGGGCCTTTACGACTCCGTGGGGCTGTCAGTCCGTGCGCCGAGACGGGGGGGTGCGTACGTCCACTCCTACGGATAGCTGGTCAGGTTCGCCACGTTGGTGCCGGAGTTGGACGGGCCGCCCGTGTTGTTGATGACGTGGCTGATGGTGCCGGTGCCGCCGAGGGAGACCGTCACCATGCTGGTGAAACGAACGTCGGGGTGGTTCGGCGCTTCGATGGCGTGCGCGGCCACGACAGCGGGGTTGACGTTGAAGTAGCAGTAGCTGCCGAGGCCGTACGCCTGGTGGCTGGTGACCGAGTCGGCGACCTTGTAGGCCGCGTAGCCCTGGGTGGAGCCGTTCATCCATGCCGCCTGGTTCGGCGGGTCGTAGGGCATCTCGTTCTGGAAGAAGTACGTGCGGCCGCCGTTGCCGTTCCAGACGGTCTGGTACTTCTGGAAGTGCTCGACGAACAGGCCGTACATCGTCACGTTGTCACCGTTGACGATCATGCCGGTGTCCGCGGTGTTGCTGGTCCAGCCGACGCCGCTGCCGTGGTCGGCGCGCCAGATCCACATGTGGTCGCCGATGACGTTGTCGCTGTTGACGACGAGGCCGGTGGTCACCTTGCCGACGCCCGCACCGCCGACGCGGAAGTAGACGTCGTGCAGGGAGGCCGGATCGGCCGTGTGGGAGGCGGAGGAGCCGCTCGGCCCGACCTCCAGCAGGGAGGGCGAGGCGGTCGCGCCGGCGTCGAACAGCAGGCCCGCGATGTTCACCCCGTCGACGTCGGCGACCTTCATGGCGGTGATGCCGTTGTCGGGGACGAAGGTGGCCAGGCCCAGGCCGAGGACGACCGTGTCGGCGCGGTTGATCTGCAGGGTCTGGTCGAGGTGGTAGAGGCCGGGGGTGACCAGGAGGTTCTTGCCCGCCGCGAGGGCGGAGTTGATCTGCGAGGCGGTGGCGCCCGGCTTGACGACGTAGAAGGAGTCCAGCGAGAGCGAGGAGCCCGACGTGCCGCTCGACCAGCTGGTGCCTGAGGAGTTGGACCGCACGGACGGCACGAACACCTGGTAGTTGCCGGATCCGTCCACGTACAGGAACGGCTTCTCGCGGGAGACCGGGCTCTGCGCGACGGTGGTGTCCGGCGGGCTGGGGAAGCTGGTGGCGGGGGTTCCCGTGCTGCCGGTGAAGACCATGTTCCAGTTGGAGCCGGTCCAGCTGCCCAGCTGGGAGTTGCGGGTCAGCCACTGCTGCTGGCTGCCCGAGTCGACCTGGCCGTCGATCTTGCTGTCGGCGATGAGACCGCCGCTGGACCAGCCGCCGTCGTCGAGGGCGAGGTTGCCGCGCAGGTGCATCCGGCGGTACGGCGCCGCCTGTGAGACCGCCCAGCGGTCGCTGCCGCCGGCCGGGTTGACCGACAGGTTCTCCGCGCCGCGCCAGAAATTCTGGGTGGCGTTGCCCTGGAACCAGTCGGCCTCGGCGTGCACCGCACCGTTGATCGTCACCGCGTCGGGCGACAGGCCGAGGCCCAGCACCTGTGTGTAGAAGCCGACGTTGACGTCGGCGCTGTAGGCGCCCGGCTTGAACAGCACGGCGTAGCGCTGGGAGCCGAACTGGTTGGTCTCCTGCTGCTGGAAGATCGTGTTCAGCCTGCTCTGGATCGTCGAGGACGACATCGACGGGTCGAAGACGACCACGTTCGGACCCAGGTCGGGGTCGGCGGCCGACTGGGTCACGGGTACGACCTGGAAGCGCTGGGCCGCGGTGCCGTTGCAGGTGTACTGCACGAACTGCACGCTGTCGGCGGTCGAGGCCGCGGGGTCGTCGAGGCACTTGCCGCTGTTGCGGTTGACGAAGTGGTAGGCGCCGCCGCCCTCGTCCACCGGCAGCCACTGCTGGTTGGCGCCGCCGCCGTAGGTCCACAGGTGGACCAGGGCGTTGTCGGCCGTGGAGACGTCGGCGACGTCCGCGACCTGGTTGGTGTCGTTGGCATTGTTGATCCGGACGTATCCGTCGCTCGTGGCGGTGAAGCTCCACCGCTGCGCCGTGGTGCCGTTGCACGAGTACTGCTGCACGACGGTGCCGTTCGCGGTGGCGGCCGCCTTGGCGTCGAGGCACCGGCCGCTCGCGGCGTTCATGACGGTCGCGAAGCCGGTGGGCAGGGCGGTGACCGCGGCGTGCGCGGGCGCTCCGGTGAGCAGGGACGCGGCGGCCGTGGCCACCACTGCGGCCGCGGCGGATCTGCCGCGCCATGGGAGGGAAAGCATGGGTTGTTCTCCTGGTCTCGTGCGGGGAAGTCAGCCGGTGAATCCGGCGAAGACGCGGGTGTAGTCCCAGTCGGACTGGCTCACGCCGGAGCAGGTGTCGGCGGAGCCACCGGTGCAGGGCCGGTCGCGGTTGGCGGACCAGAACGTGAGCCGGGCCAGATGGTGCTGCTGGGCGTAGCCGAGGATGGTCCGGAAGTCGGCCACCGTGACGGTCTCGTTGTTGTCGGTGATGCCGTTCATCGACGAGATGCCCATGTCCCGGTAGGCGGTGTCGTCGCTGTAGCCGTACGCGTTCTTCAGCGCGTTCTTGAGGCCCTCGGCGGCCTGGGTGGTGAGGTTGCCCGTGTTCTGGCCGGCCCCGCCGAAGTCGAACGGCATGATGGCCCAGGCGTCGACGGTCAGCCCTGAGGACGCGGCCCGGTTGATGAGGCTCGTGTCCGGACCGCTCTGGCCGGTGCCGATGGTGATGTACACCTTCAGGCCGGGGTTGTCGGCCTTCACGGTTTTCAGCGCGTCCACGGTCCGCTGCTGCACGGTTCCGTTGCTGTAGGCGTCGGCCTCCAGGTCGATGTCGATGGCCTTGAGGCCGCCGTAGGCGTTGATGACCTTCTGGTACGCCGCCGCCAGCTCGCTCGCGCTGGAGCAGGAGCTCTCCAGCTTGTTGCCGCTGTAGCCGCCGAAGGACGGGATGACGTCACCGCCGTTGCTGCGCACGGTGTTGATCGTCTGCTGGTCGACACCGCCGGTCAGCGCCCGGCTGCCGTCCCACTGCGGGTTGCAGTAGCCGTTGCTGAGGACGAAGGCGAGCGTGTAGTACTTCACGCCGGTCGCGTTGGTGATCGTGGTCGGGCTCGGCGGGTCGCCCCAGCCGTTGTAGAGGTACGGCGCCACGGCCATCGGCGCGGACGGGGCGGTGCCGTCACCGGCCGCGGGCGCGGTCCACTTCTGGTTGGCGCCGCCTGTGCAGGACCAGATCTGGGCGCGGGCGCCGTTGGCCGAGGAGTTGTCGGTGACGTCCAGGCACTTGTTCGCCTGCGGGTTGACGATGTCGTGGGCGGCGGTGACGGTCCACTTCTGGTTGGCACCGCCGGAACAGGTCCACAGCTGGACCTTGGCGCCGTCGGCAGTTGAATTGCCGGTCACGTCAAGGCACTTGCCGAGGGCGCGGACGGTGCCGTCGGAGCCCACGGTCCACTGCTGGGCGGCGGTGCCGTTGCAGTCGTAGAGCTGGACGGCCGTACCGTCCGCGGAGTCGGCGCCGGCGACGTCGAGGCACTTGCCGGCGAGCCCGGTGATCGTGCCGGTGGCGGCCTGGGCGGGGGACGCGGCGAGCAGGCCGGTGGACAGGGTGAGAGCGGTGACCGTCAGGGCGGCGGATGCGGGGAGTGGCCTGCGTCTGGGCATGGCGGGGCGCCCTTTCGTGGGGGGTGGGGTACTCGAGCCGCGTTCACCTTGTGAACGGGGCATTGCACGCGCGGGGTTGGGGCTGCCGGTGAAACTAAAGGTACGGACCACTTTCGTCAAGGTGTGAAGTAAGAGTTGATGGAAGGGAGTTGCTGCGGTCCGAGTCGCGACGGCGACCGTGGGGGGCCGCTCCACCGGCCGCCGGCGCGGCGCAGCAAGACGGCGCGGACCACTGGGCCTTCTGCTGGATGGCACCGGCAGGATCGGTGAAGGTCACGTTCGCCGACGGGGACACCTCGTGCCTCAGCGGCCAGGGCTTCGTCGGGTTCGACCCGAACGACCCGGACTGGACCGTCCGGAAGATCGAGACGAACAACAGCTGGGGCGCGGTCGTCTACCCCGGCACCGTCGATCCACCGACAACCCGCTGCGACCGCAACCAGGACGTGCCCGTCAACTCGCGCCTCAACGGCATCTATCTGAACACCGCTTCCTGACCCCGAACCGGATCTCGGGAGACAGTGTCCGCCCGCCCTCTGTGTGCGTGCGGACACTGTCGTGTTGAGTGGCGGGGCGTCAGCTGCGCAGGAGCCGAAGGTCGATCGCGTCCGCCATGGCCTTCATTCCCTCGTCGTTGGGGTGGATGTGATCGCCCGAGTCGTACGCCGGGTTGAGGGCGGCCGGGTTCGCGGGGTCACGCATGGTCCGGTCGAAGTCGATGACGCCGTCGAAGGCACCGCTGGTGCGGATCCACCGGTTGACGCTCTGGCGAATGGCCTCGGCGGCGGGCATGTAGTAGCCGTTGCCCTCGTCGGGCATCAGGGTCGCGCCGATGACGTCGACGTGTGCGACGTGTGCCTGGCCGATCAGGGTGCGGTAGCCGTCGATGAGGTCCTGGGCAGTGAGCGGCCGGCCGTCGGGGCCGGCGTTGTTGCCGATGTCGTTGATGCCTTCGAAGAGGATGACGTCCTTGACGCCCGGCCGGCCGAGGGCGTCGTGGCCGAAGCGCTTGAGGGCGCTGACACCCTGCCACAGGTTCGGGACGTCGGTGAGGACGCGGTTGCCGCCGATGCCGGCGTCGACGACGCTCAGCCGCTGCGGGCCCGGTCCGGCGCCGAGCCGGCGTCCGAGGAAGTCGGGCCACCGGGTGTAGGTACCGGTCGAGGAGTGGTAGCCGTCCGTGATGGAGTCGCCGAAGGCAACGACGGTACCCCTGGCGGTCGATGACAGAACGTCAAGGCCCGCCAGGTAGTACCACGAGGTCGTGGTGGTGCCGAACGCGGCGGCGCTGTCGTCACCCGTATGGTTGCCGGAGGCGATGTAGGTGGTGTCGAAGGCGTCGGAGTGCCAGGTCGACATGCCTGTCGCACCGGGGACGTAGAGGCTGACGAGCAGGTTCTCGCCCGCGCCGACCGGGATCGGGACGACATCGCTGACCGCCTCTTCGCCGACCGGGATCGTGAGGTGGCGGGAGCCGGCGAAGGTGACGTTGCGGATGGTCCCGCGTGTCGCTTCGCCACCGCTCGCCTGGACGGCCACGTCCACGGCGCCCACGTCGAGCGGGGTGTTGCTGTACCGGTTGGACAGGGTGATGCGGGCGCCCGAGCCCGCCACGCTACTGTGCACCACCATCCGGATGGTCTGGTCGTCGAAGGACGGGCCGCCGGTCGTCATGCCGGGCGACCAGGCACTGACCCTGGTGGCCTTGCCCTGCGAAGACGAGGTGGCCGCGCTTGCCAGGTCGGCGGTGCTCAACGGAACGACCGTGAGCGCCATGCCGGTCAGTGCGCCCCACACGGACAGCAATGATCTGCGACGCGGTCCGCGTCCCGCCGCCGGTCTTCCCTTTGCAGAGGACATCGTCGTTCTCTCCGCTCTTGCTTGTCGTCGTCTCATCGGGGGGTGGGGGCAGGACCGGACTCAGCCGAAGTTGCGCAGCGTGACGGACGCCCCGGGCTTGAGGCTGATCTTTCGAGCGGTCCTGCCCGCGAAGACGGTCGTGTCGCGGCCACCGACGCTCTTCAGCGTCAGCTGTGTGACCTTGCCGTCTCGCCACTTGAGGTCGGCGACGAAGCCGCCGCGGACGCCGACGCCTGTCACCGAGCCGGATGCCGCCCAGGCGGCGGGCAGGGCGGGCAGCAACTCGACGTGACCCGGCCGCGAATAGACCAGCATCTCGATCATCGCGGAGGGGGTGCCGAAGTTCGCGTCGATCTGGAAGATGCCGCGGCCCTGCCCCATGTCCATGATGTCGAAGAGATTGGACGCGCTGCCGTTGCTGCCGTCCACCGACGGCTTCAGGTTGTTGACGACCAGCTGGTAGGCCTTCTCCGCGTTCTTCAGCCGCGCCCAGCACAGGCTGCGCCAGGCGTTGGACCAGCCGTAGCTGTTCATGCCGCGGGCGTTCAGCAGGGCCGTCGCCCCGGCGAGGATGTCCTTCGGCGTGGATTCGTCCGGGCGGATCCGGTCGCCGGGGAAGAGGCCGAACAGCGGGGAGAGATGACGGTGCGTGGTCTCGCCGAGGTTGTCGGGCGACATCCACTCCTCCAGCCAGCCGGTCGTGGGGCTGACCACCGGCAGGTACAGGCGCTCACGCAGGCCGTCTACGGTCGCTCCGTAGGAGAGGTCCTTGCCGAGTACCCGGGTTGCGGTCCGGTAGTTGCCGAAGAGGTTCCACACCGCTTCCTGGGCGTAGGTGATGCCCTTGGCGTCCTGCGGGCCCTGCTCGGGCGACCAGTCGCTGTCGTCGATGAGGACCTCGCGCGAGGTTCCCGTGGCGTCGGTGACGGTCGTGGTGATGAGGCGGGCCTCCCAGAACTCCACGGCGCCCTTGAGGAGGGGATAGATCCTTTCGAGGTAGGCGCGGTCCTGCGTGAACTCGTAGTGCTCGAACAGGTTCTGGCAGAGCCAGGCATTGCCCGCCGGGTGCCACCACCAACCGCTGCCGCCGTAGGGGTTGGTGGAGAAGGCCACGGCCCAACCGGCGACCCTTCCACTGGAGTTGCGGTATCTGTTGGTCGAGGTGTTGAACAGCCGCTGCGTGACGTCCGTCCACGAGGGCAGCTGTGCGAGGCAGTAGTCCGCGAAGGCGTCGAAGCAGTCTGACAGGCCCGTCCGGTCGGCCATCCAGTAGTTCATCTGGACGTTGACGTCGGTGTGGTAGTCGCCCATCCAGTCCGGGTCGTTGCCGTCCAGCCACGGGCCCTGCAGGCCCATCGGCAGGCTGCCCCGTGACCCGGAGATCATCAGATAGCGGCCGAACTGCAGGTAGGCCGCCTCGAGTTCGGGGTCGGGCACGTCGTCCCGGTAGCGCGCCTGCACCCGCTGCCAGGTGTCCAGTCTGCGCTGGGCGGTGGACGACGTGCCGAGGTTGATGTCCTGCTGCTCGAACACCGGGCGGAAGTCGGCGACATGGGTGGCCAGCAGTGTGCTCGCGGAGTGGCCGGCGGCGGCCAGGACCTTGGTCCGCGCCAGGCGCTCAGGGTCCACGGACGGGTCGCGGAACCCGGCGGCTGCATCCGGGGCGTAGTTGGTGCCCCCGCTGACCACGACGGTCAGGTCCTTGCAGTTGCGGAACGAGATCGACGGACCGTCGACCGCGACCGTGCCCGCGCTGCTGTAGGCAGTGACGGCGGCCCCGTACTTCAATCCGTTGGCGAAGGAAGCACCGAACGAGGCATGGCGCCCCGCGCGGTTCGCAGTGGTGGTCTCGCCGTGGGTGCCGGCGAGGGAGACGGTACCGGTGTAACTGCCGCCGCCCTGCTGGGAGAAGTGCACAACGATGACGTCGTCGGGGCGACTGGCGAGGACCTGCCGCTGGTAGGTGACGCCGGACAGGTCGTAGGAGGCGCTGACGAAGCCCTGGGCGAGGTCGAGGGTACGGCGGTAGTTGTTGACCGAGCCCAGGTCGTGCGCGGGGATGTCGACGGTGAGCTCGGCCAGCAGGGTCAGGGAGCCGAAGTCGTCACGGCCGTAGGGGAACTGGCCGTCGCTCTGCAGGGTGTCGTTGCGGCCGCCGGTCCACAGGGTGGCGTCGGTGAGCGTCAGCAGTTCGGCGGCGGGGTCATTGCTCGCGAGCGCTCCGAGGCGCCCGTTCCCGACCGGCAGGCCCTGCTGGATCATCGAGGTGGGGGAACCGGGGGCCCGCCACCACAACTGGTTCTTCGCGGCGGCGGCCGCGGACAGCATGGGGGAGGAAGCGGGGCGGAGGGGGGCCGCCGAGGCGGTGAAGGCGGGCAGCCCGCCGAGGGCGGCGACCGCGCCGGCCGTGGTGGCGAGGGTCAGAAAGCGTCTGCGGCTCGGGTGGTCGTCGGGTGATTCGGTGTGCTGGGTGTCCACGGTGTGCACTCCAGATCCGGGGGAACGGCGCATGCGGGAACGACGGATACGGGCCGTCGGCGGCGGACTGATCAGGCAGGCTGATCAGCCGGATTGATCAGCCGGATTGATCAGGCGGATTGATCAGGCGGATTTGGGTACGTCGATCCGGTCGATGTCGGGTGAGTAGTCCCAGCCGCTGTCGAACGTGATCGTGTTGGAGCCCGCCGTCAGGGCCAACTGGATGCTGACGGTGTCGGCCGTGCTCCAGTCGCCGGTGGAGGGGAACTTCAGGCTGGTGCCGTGGCCGCTGTTGGAGTAGACGGTCACCGAGCGGGGATCGCCGCTGACGTAGGCGACGTTGACGGTGTAGATGCCGTCCTTCTTCACCGTGATGTCGTTGAACTGCAGCCTGCTGTCGAGGTAGAGGTTGCCGACCTTCTTGCCGCCGGAACAGGCGTCGCACGAGGCGACGGAGGCGTTCCCGGTCAGGGCGTTGTTGCCGGACTCGGCCTCGTAGCGGGTGGTCGCGAGAGGAGTGCCGCCGGGCTTGACGGTGAACAATCGGGAGCCGTGTGCGGGCAGCGTCGAGGTGATCCGGTTCTTGTACGTGCCGAGGTTCTGGTGGTTCCACAGGTCGCGTACGGCGGCCGCGCCGGTGAAGCCGAAGGATGCCCAGTCCGCGGTGACGGAGGCCGACGAGCCGCCGAGGTTGAACAAGGCCACGGTGTAACTGCCGTCGGGGTTCTTGGTTGCCCAGACCTGCTGGTCGCCCATCGGGGTGACCGGACGTGCGACGGGCGAGGCGTTCTGGTCGACCGCTATGACTTCCTGGTTGGTAAGCAAAGAGAGGCCGTAGCTGTCGAGTTGCGTGAGGTCGTCACCGGTGAACAAAGGCGACTTGTTGATGGCCCACAGTGTCATGTAGCTCTGCCGTTCGGCCTTGGAGAGGCCGTCCATCGCGCCGTTGCCGACGTCGATCGCGTCGAGGTCGTTCCAGCCGCCGGGGCCCGCCTTGCCGCTCCACGCGGGGGCGTCGTTCCACCGGTCGTCGACCGAGTTCTCCCAGGTGACCAGGGTGTTGCAGTAGCACTCCACGTCGGTGTCGATGCGCCAGCCGTTGGAGTACTTCTTCCAGTCCGCGGCGTGGGAGATGTCGAGCGACCAGGACAGCTCGAGGTGGATCGGCCGCCCGGTGCCGGCGATGGCCCGGTGCCAGGCGGCGACGTCCGCGACGTTGTTGTAGTTGTCACCGGACTTGGACGAACCGGGGCCCACACCGTCGAGCTTGAGGAAGTCGTAGCCCCAGCCCGCGAGCAACTGCGCCTGCGAGTCGATGTACTTCTGCGCGCAGGGGTTGTCGAAGTTCAGCTTGTAGGCGCTGTCCCAGCCGTTGGTGGTCCGCAGGTCCGGGTAGACGACGTCCGCGGTGGTGCAGCCCGGGGCGTCGTGGACCGGCACCTTGCCGTCGCCGTACGCGCCCTTCTCCAGGCCGACGGGCAGATAGATGCCGGCCTTGAGGCCCTTGGCGTGGATGTGGTCGGCGACCGACTTCATGCCGTGGGGAAAGCGCACCGGGTCGGGTGTCTGCCGACCGTACTGGTCGAACTCGGAGGTCCAGTTCTTGTCCATCCACCAGCCGGCGTCGATGTTGACGTAGTCGTAGCCGTACTTCTTCAGCGTGGCGGCCAGGGCGTCCGTCTGCTTCAGTACGTTCGCCTCGGTGAGGTAGCTGTAGTTGCCGTCCGGGTTGAGGCCCGGGTACTGGGAGGACTGCATGCTCCAGCTGGACCAGCCCATGTACGGCTTGGCCGCCGGGCCGGCGGCGGTGGCGTCCGCCGAGGCCGGAGCCGAACTGGCCGCTGAGGTCGCGGACTTGGAGGTGACGGGCGTGACCTGAGTGGCGGCGGCCGGGACCGCTGTGCCGAGTCCGGCCGTGACGGCCAGGACCAGGACGGCTCTGAGGGGACGGCGCATGAATCCGGGGAGGGCTCTGGAGGGGGATGAGGGCATGGGTCGCCTCCTGGTGAGTGAATGGGGTTGTGCGAACGGCACCCGGTGGGGGCGGGTATCGGTGAGGTCCGGGCTAAAACAGGACGGCGACTGCGGCGGCTCGCGGGCTGCGGCTCTGCAGCGTCATGGCTGCTCCTCGTACGTGTCCGACCCCATGAAGGACTGGATCGCGGTGGCCGCGGCCCCACGCGCCCACTCCTCGAAGGGCAGCGGACGTGTCATCACGTCACACTGCGAAGCGGTACCGAAGGCGGACGCGGCGAACGCGTCCCGGATGCCCTCGGCGAAAAGGTCGTATGCGGCCAGGCCCTCCCCGGAGATGACCACCCGCTCGGGGCCGAGGAGGTTCACCAGGGAGGCGATGGCCTTGCCGATGGCCTCGCCGGCCTGTGCGTAGACCGCCCGGGCCCCGGGGTCTCCGCCGTGTGCCAGATCCAACGCCTCGGCCACATCGGTCAGTTGCCTGCCCGTGGCCGCGCTCACAGCGCGGAGGATCGCGGGGTCCGCCGCGATCGCCTCCACACAACCGCGGTTGCCGCAGTGGCAGAGCGGGCCCCTCGGGTCGAGGGACAGATGCCCGATCTCGCCCGCCACGCCGTGCGCGCCCGACACCACCCGGCCGTGCACCACCAGGCCACAGCCGATGCCGGCGCCCACGGTCACCAGGGCGAAGTCCGAGAGCCCGACTCCGGCCCCGAACCAGAGCTCGGCGACCGTGAGCGCCCGCACATCGTTGTCGACCGTGACCGGCAGCCCGGTCGCGGTACCGGCGAGCTCGGCGAGCGGTACGTCGCGCCACTCCAGGAAGGGGGAGTAGCGAACCAGACCGTCCGCGCGGTCCACGTCCCCCGAGATCGCGATGCCCAGCCCCCGTACCTGCACACCGAATCCGACGGCCTCGGTGAGCAACTCCTGTACCAGCGCGGTGATGGCGGGGAGCACGGCCTGGGGCTCGCGGCCCGTGAGGGCCACGTGTCGGGACACCCGGATACGGCAACACAGGTCGGCCAGCACGGCGATGATCTCGTCGCCTGTCACCTTGACGCCGATGAACAGCGCCCTTCCCGCGTCCACCGACACCAGGGTGGCCGGACGCCCCACCGCGGGCCGCGCCTCTTCGTCCGCGCCCTCGACGAGATAGCCGAGCTCCATCAGCGGACGGACCGCCTTGGTGACCGCGGCCGGAGACAGCTTGGTGCGCCGCCCCACCTCGGTCCGGGTGAGCGGACCGTGGGAGAGCAGTGTGGTGAAGACCAGGGAGGCGGCCGGAGTCATGGTGGGGACCGACTCGTGGGCGAAGGTCGGGCGCATGGCCGGAAACCTAAGGTCGGATCTTTTCCGCTGTCAATAAAAAAACCATACTTGCTCCAAGGCATGGCGGAAGCGGTGTTGAGCCGACGAAAGTAGGGCTGTTTATGCGCCAGGGCGCGTAATCGAAGGCCTGCGTCTCGGGCGTGCCGCATCGGCAGGCAGGATGTTGCACATCCAGGTGTCACCCGTCAGTATGGTTACGTGAATCATGCTTTTCCCTGCGGGACGCTTCCTCTGGACTTCGTCGGCACGTTGCGCGCGCGACGCAACGGCGAGCCGCTCGAGAAGCTCGCCTCCCCCGAACTGCTCGACGACTGGTTCCTGGAGTCCGGGATGCTCGATCTGGCGCCCGGGGCGAGCGAGGCCGACCTCTCCCTCGCAGTGGACCTGCGTGAGGCGGTCTACTCCCTGGTGGCGGCCCGGATCGAGCGACGGCCACTGCCTGCCGAGGCGGTCGCCGAGGTGAACCTGCAGGCGTCAGGTCTCCCCGTGACCGTGCGGCTCGGTCCCGACGGTGCGACCCGTACCGGCACGGTCGTCCAAGGGCTCGCCGCCCTCGCTCGTGAGGCCGTCGAGATCGTCGGCGGTGAAGAGGCCGCGCTGTTGCGCGAGTGTTCCCGTCCCGAGTGCACCCAGGTCTACCTCGACCGCTCGCGCGGCCACCGACGGGAGTGGTGCGCCATGCGAACCTGCGGCAACCGGGTCAAGGCCGCCGCCTACCGGGCACGCCAGCACGGCACGACGAGCTGACGCCGGGGGAGTGAACGGTCGTGACTGGTCCATCCGCCTCTCTCCGGACGAGGTATGTCGAACAAGCCGTGTCCGATCTGGCGGAGAACCGCCGCCGGCAGCGCGAACTGGCCGAGAAGCTCAAGATGTTGAAGCAGGAGGAAGCCCTCCTGACGGACATCCTCAGGCTCGCCGAACGGAACGAGAAGGCGAACCCTTCTCCCACACGTCTGCTCAGAGACGTCCTGATCGAACTGCTCGGCGCCCAGGACGGGCCGCGGTCGGCGAAGGCTCTGTGTGACGAGCTGAAGGAGCGGCACCCGGACCGTTCGCCCACCCCGCAGGTCGTGCGCAGCGCCCTCGAATCACTCGTCGCGAAGGGGCGGGTGCGTCGCCACAAGCGGGAGCGGGCGGTGTCGTACTCCCTCGCGGAGCGTGCGACGGACTGACCTCCCCAGTCAGAGGCGGTCCGCGTCGACAACGGCCTGGGCGAAGGCCGTCGGGGCCTCCTGCGGCAGGTTGTGCCCGATGCCGGTCAGCGTCCGGTGCTCGTACTTGCCGGTGAACTTGTCGCGGTACATGGACCCGTTGCCGGGCAGGGTGAAGGGGTCCTTCTCGGGGTCGAGGGTGATGGCCGGCACCGTGATGGGCGGTGCCGTGGCCAGCTTCTCCTCGTAGCGGTCGTAGCGGGGTTCTCCCTCGGCCACGCTGAGCCGCCAGCGGTAGTTGTGGATGACGACCGCGGCGTAGTCGGGGTTGTCGAAGGCGGCCGCGGTGCGCGCGAAGGTGGCGTCGTCGAAGTTCCAGGTCGGGGAGACGAGATCCCAGACGAGCCGGGTCAACTGGAGGCGGTGGTCATGGTCCTCCATGGCCTTCTTGCCCCGCTCGGTGGCGAAGTAGAACTGGTACCACCATGTGTGCTCCGCGGCCGCCGCGAGCGGTTCGAGCTGGGCCTTGCGGTTGGTGATGAGGTAACCGCTCACCGAGACCAGGGCCTTGACGCGCTCGGGCCACAGCGCCGCGAGGATGTCGCCGGTCCGTGAGCCCCAGTCGAAGCCGGCGATGACCGCCTTGTGGATCTTGAGTGCGTCCATCAGCGCGATGATGTCCAGGGCGATCGCCGACTGCTGCCCGTTGCGGAAGGTGCGGGAGGACAGGAACCGAGTGGTGCCGTGACCGCGGAGGTAGGGCACGATCACGCGATAACCCTTGGCCGCCAGCAGGGGAGCGACGTCGACATAGCTGTGGATGTCGTACGGCCAGCCGTGCAGGCAGATGACCACCGGACCGTGCGCGGGGCCCAGTTCGGCGTAACCGACCTCCAGCAGACCGGCCTTGACCTGTTTCAGCGAGGGGAACGAGGTGTGGGCGCCCGGAGTGGTCGAGAGGGCCGGCGCCGCGCTCGAAACCCCCTGCAGGCCGGCCAGTGAGACGGCGGCCGTTCCCGTGCCCAGGCCCAGGGCTGTGTTGAAGGTACGCCTGTTGATCATCTGAAGCCTCCCGTGTATGGGACAAGTTCCGCACAGCTGCCGAGAGTTCGACGGCAGGGCGACTTTGACACAGCGCGCATCACCTGTCAAAGGGGTTACGAAGTGAGTTTGATAACCGGTTAGAACGGTGATTGCTCTTGTGGCCCAGACCGTCACCTGTCAGGGTGGTTACGTGATCGAGGGCATCGACCGACAAAGAAGTGGAGTTCGGCCATGAACAAGGAACCGATGACGGACCCGGCCGCGTCGGCTCGGCACGCGCGGTACGGCACGCTTCCCGAGCGCATCCGCTTCGAGGACATGACCGAAGAGGTGGAAGCCGGCCACGGCGGTGGGGCGGCGGCCTCGTACAACCCCGAGGGCTCCTGGAAGTACTACTCGTGCCTCGCCCTGGACCTGGGGCTGTAGGAGGCCGTTCGCCATGACAGGAAAGCCAATGAGACGACTTCTGACCTTTCTCGCGGCCGGAGTACCGCTGGCGGCGGCCTTATGCATGCCGGCCGGCGCTTCCGCGGACACCCGAGGCTCCGCCGCCCCCTTCAACTGCTCGACCGTCTCGGTGCGGCCCCCGGCCGGCACCGGGGTGGAGTCCGTGACGGTGACCCGCCAGGGGGGAGGCACCGTGAACGGGACCGGGATCCTGGGCGGTTCGGTCTCCGGCGTACCGGCCTACTGCGAAGTGACCGTCACCCTCACCCATACCGGCGACGGCGACCACGCCAAGGTGCGGACGTGGCTGCCCGCGCAGGGCTGGAACGGCCGTTTCCAGGCGCTCGGCGGGAGCGCCTACGCCGCCGGGGACAATGGCGTGGGCCTGGGAACGGCGGTCAAGAACGGCTATGCCGCCGCCACCACCGACGCAGGCGTGGGCGACGTCCTGGACACCGGCTGGGCGTTGACCAGCAAGGGGCAGGTCGACATCGCGCTGCTGAAGAACTTCGCCGACCGCTCCCAGCACGAGATGGCGCTCGTCGGCAAGCAGGTCGTCGACGAGGTCTACGGCAGGGCCGCCTCCTACTCCTACTGGACCGGCTGCTCCACCGGCGGACGCCAGGGCTACATGGAGGCCCAGCGCCACCCGGACGACTTCGACGGCATTCTCGCCGACGCACCCGCCGTCAACTGGGACGAGTTCGAGGTCGCCACCCTGTGGCCGCAGGTGGTGATGAACGAGGCGAAGACCCGCCCGGGCATCTGTAAGCTCAACGCCTTCAACCAGGCGGCCCTCAAGGCCTGCGACAAGCTCGACGGCATCAACGACGGTCTGGTCTCCGACGCGGAGCGCTGCACCTACGATCCCCGCAGCCTGATCGGCACCAAGATCGTGTGCGCCGGCAAGCAGGAGACCGTCACGGCAGCCGACGCAGCCGTGGTGCGCAAGATCTGGGACGGTCCGCGGACCCCGTCGGGCAAGAGGCTGTGGTACGGACTCCCCGTCGGCGCCGACTTCACGTATCTCGCGGGCGACGCCCCGTTCTCCGTCCCGGCCGCCTGGGTCGCGTCGTGGGTGAAGAAGCAGCCCTCCTTCGACACCTCGAAGCTGACGTACGACCAGTTCACGCAGGTGTTCAGGCAGTCCCAGGACGAGTACGGCAAGGTCATCGGCACGGATGACCCGGACCTGTCCGCGTTCCGTGAGGCCGGAGGAAAGCTCCTCACCTACCACGGTCAGGCGGACCAGCTGATCCCCACTCGGGGCACCGTCGACTACCGCGAGCGCGTCGAACGGAAGCTGGGCGGCTCACACCGGGTCGACGACTTCTACCGGCTCTTCCTCGCTCCGGGCACCGCACACTGTGCACTCAAGGGTTCGGTGGACGACCTGGCGGCTCTGACCAAGTGGGTCGAGCAGGGCAAGGCACCCGCAACACTCACCGCCTCCCTCACCAACACCTCCGGCCGGACGCTCACTCGCGACCTGTGCCGCTACCCCCTGATCTCCCACTACAAGGGCCAGGGCGACCCTGCCGACGCCGACAGCTTCCGCTGCGTCCCGCCGAACCGGCGCTGACCGGCGTCCCGGCGTAAAGCGTCTCGACCACCTTCCCAGCACATCCCGACACATCCCGACCCAAGATGGGGGACCCGTCATGGCAGTCAGTTACACAGCCGTCGTCAATGTCACCGGGGAGGGCCGCAATGGCGGCACCGTCCGCTCGCAGGACGGCCTCCTGGACCACAACCTGGCCATACCCAAGGAACTCGGCGGCGCGGGCAACGCCACCAACCCGGAACAACTCCTCGCCGCCGGCTGGGCAGCCTGCTTCCTCGGCGCCCTGCGCCGCGCCGCCGCCACTCGCAGGATCAAGCTCACCAGCACCGCCATCACCTCCGAGATCACGCTTACGCACGGCGAGGACGGCGAGTTCACCCTCTCCGCCACGCTCAACCCCGTCCTCGGCGGCGTCGACGACTGCACCGCCCGCGAACTCGCCGAGGCCGCCCACCAGATCTGCCCGTACTCCAAGGCCACCCGCGACAACATTCCCGTGACGATCAACGTGGCCACGACCTCCGAGAAAGGTGACTTGCGGTGAAGACCGACAAGGGTACGAAGCGGGCGCGTGGACGGCAGTTCGCGACGGTTGCCGCCGCGACAGTCCTGGCGAGTGCCGCGGTCGGTACGCTCGCCGTCACCGCGAACGGCGCATCCCGGCCTGTCGCGGAGGGCCGGCACGCCAGGCCGACCATCGTCCTGGAACACGGCGCCTTCGCCGACGGCTCCAGCTGGAACGGCGTGATCCAAACGCTACAGGCCGACGGTTACTCGGTCGTCGCGGCAGCCAACGCGCTGCGCGGTCCGCACAGCGACGCTGCCGCCTTGCGCAGCGTCCTAGACGACATCAAGGGCCCCAAGGTCCTCGTCGGCCACTCCTACGGCGGCTCGGTGATCAGCGAGGCCGCCGCCGACGATCCCCAGGTGAAGGCCCTGGTCTACGTCGCGGCCTTCCTCCCGGCCCCCGGCGAGAATGCCCTCGGTCTCACGAACAAGTACCTGGGCTCCACTCTCCCCGACGCCCTCGACCCCGTTCCCTGCACGAACGCCGACGGCACCACCGGAACCGACCTGTACATCAAGCAGGACAAGTTCCGACACCAGTTCGCCGCCGACGTTCCCGCGAACCAGGCCGCCCTGATGGCCGCGGCCCAACGGCCCATCTCTCAGGCTGCGTTGGAGGAGAAGGTCACCGTCGCCGCCTGGAAGGACAGGCCCGCCTGGGACATCGTCACCACCCAGGACCTCAACATCCCGGTCGCCGTGCAGCGCTTCATGGCCCGGCGCGCCCACGCCCACACCCTCGAAGTCGCCGCTTCGCACTCGGTGGCCGTCTCACATCCCCGTCTCGTCGCCGATGTCATCGAAAAGGCGGCACGGGCCACGCGCTGAGGTCTTCGCTGCCGACGCAAGCACGCGGTTGCTCTGCCGGCCCTCTCGGCGGGTGGAGCAACCGGCAGGTCTCCCGTAGGACCGTCTCCACATAGTGGTTGTCACGACGCGATCTGCACCTTGCTGCGGTCGCGGAGGACGAAATGGTGGGAGGCGGGCTTGCGTGGCGCGGGAGTGACCTCGACGTTGCGGCCGATGAGGGAGGCCTAGGAAGTCGGTCGGCGGGTAGAACGGCACGGCCGCCTGGACGGCGCTGGACGGGCCACGCACACCGACCTCGCCCTCCAGCGCCGGAATGGCCCCGGTGACGGCCGCCATCGCGGTGGTCCAGCCGCCCGAGGAGTCACCCATGATCGCGACCCGGTCCGGGTCCAGGTGGTTTTTCGCGTTCGTGCCCAGCCGGCGGATGGCGCCCTCGACGTCGTACAACTGGGCCGGGAACCGCGCCTGGCCGCTGGAGCGGACGGCCAATCCCGCGACCGCGAACCCGTGCGGGTTGAGCTGCGCGGCCACCTTGTCGGCGCCCGTGCGTCCGCTGTCCGCGAGCCGGCCCGAGCCGCTGGTGAAGATCACCAGCGGTGCCGGGCGCTCGGACCGGGGGGACGTAGAGGTCCAGCAGGTGGCCCTGGGTGCCGGGTGGTCGGGCGGGTGCGTGGGCGAGGTCCTTGGTGATCTGCACGTGCGTGTCCGTCCGGGGGGAGAGGCTGACTCTTCCCTTCTGTTCGTCTGGTGAATTGTGCTTCACTGAAGCCTGGCGTGAGTCTCGGGTCGCACCCAGCGGGTGTCAATGGCGCGGAACAAGGAATCCCCGAGCCCTTGATCTTGCGGCGACTAATTGATACTTCAAGTACATCTGGGTACGGAACGGAGGCCGCCGAGGGGCGGCGCCTGAGGAGCCATCATGAGCAGTGCGGAGTTTCCAGAGGCCGACACCACGGCGGGCTCAGTGCGCGGCCGTCGCGAGGAGGGCCTGGCGGTCTTCCGCGGCATCCCGTATGCGCAGCCCCCGGTGGGCGAGGCCCGCTTCGCCGCGCCGCGACCGGCGGAGCGCTGGGACGGCGTCCGGGAGGCGTTCGCGTTCGGTCCGCCGCCTCCGCAGGAGCCCCTCGGACCCGACGCCGAGCCTGTCGGCACCCTCCCGGCCGGTGACGACTGGCTGACGGTCAACGTCTGGACGCCGGAAGCGGATCCGGCGGCGCGACGGCCGGTGATGGTGTGGATCTACGGCGGCGCCTACAAGTTCGGCTCCGCCGACGACCCCGCCTACGACGCCGGTCGTCTCTCCCGGGACGGCGAGCTGGTCGTGGTGACCTTCAACTACCGCGTCGGCATGGAGGGGTTCGCACGGATCGAGGGGGCCCCGGCGAACCGGGGACTGCTCGACCAGGTGGCCGCCCTGGAGTGGGTGCGCGACAACATCACCGCCTTCGGCGGCGACCCCGACCAGGTCACCGTCTTCGGAGAATCGGCCGGCGCCGGATCCATCGCCTCGCTGATGGCCATGCCACGCGCCCGGGGCCTGTTCCGGCGGGCCATCGCGCAGAGCGTGCCCGGCACGTTCTTCTCGGACGCGCTGGCCGCGGACATCGCCCAGGCCGTCGCGGGTGAGCTGGGGCTGCGCCCGACGGTGGCCGACCTGTCCGGTGTGGACCCGCGCAAACTGACCGAGGCGGGGGCCGCGTTGAGCGCCCGGATGCGCGAGTACCTGCACCGCTGGGGACCGGTCGCCCTCACCCCGACCCCGTATTCGCCGGTCGTCGACGGCGAGGTCCTGCCCACCACTCCATGGGAGGCACTGGCGGGCGGATCCGCACGGGACATCGAGCTGATCACCGGGCACAACCGGGACGAATACCGGCTCTTCCTCCTGCTCGGCGGGCTGCTCGGCCGCGTGGACGACAACCTCGCATCGATGGCGCTGGGGGTGTTCGGTCCGACACCGGACGCCGGGCAGGCCTACCGGGCCGCCTTCCCCGAGGCCTCCGCGGAGTCCCTGTTCGAACTCGTCCAGTCCGACTGGCTGTTCCGCATGCCCACGCTGCACCTCGCTCAGGCACAGGTGACGGGCGGTGGCCGGGCGCACCTGTATGAACTGACCTGGTCCGCCCCGGCGAACGGCGGCGCCCTGGGCGCCTGCCACGGCCTGGACGTGCCCCTGACCTTCGGCGTGTACGGCGGCCTGGGAGCCATGCTGATCGGACCCACACCCGCACCCGGGACCGAGGAACTCTCCGCCCGCTTCCGCTCGGCCTGGACCACCTTCGCCACCACCGGCGACCCGGGCTGGCCCGCCTACGACAGCGAACGGCGCCTCGTCCAACTCCTCGATGCCGAACCCAGGGTGGCCGCCTACCCCGAGGAAGCCTCCCGTCGGCTCTGGGAGCGGCACATGTTTGCTCCGCTGGACCTGACAACGCCGTGACGACGCGTTGAACCGACGGGAATGCGCCCGGACGAACAACCTCAACTCTCCTGCCGTAGGGCAGAGTTCATGCACACTTACTGATGCGCCTGAGCTTGGTTGTCCTCACAGGGATCAGCGGCCGGAGGTTGTCCAGTGGCCATGGAAGACCCGAGCGATACCTCATGGGCCCAGGTCCATGAGGGCATCGAGGCCGTGATCACGCGCTGGGACGAGGCGCTGGCACGCATCTCCGACGAGACGGCGGCACAGCGCACCGTCCGCGACTATCTCGTGGACTACGTGTTTCCGCGGGCCGGTGGCTCCCTCCAGGACGCCGCAGAGTTCCTGTTTCTGATCGTGCAGCGGTTGGCAGAACTGGAGCGGGCCGGTGACGCTCTTACCGTCCTTGAGTGGATCGCGGAGTTGTACGCCGGTCATGGCGATGCCGATGTGGCCGTGCCCGCGCTCATGGCTCTGACCGACGCGGCCGTGGCACTGGCAGCGCACGACAAGGACCCGGGCCATGCCGTCGCGGTCCTGAACCGGGCGGCGGACCAGGTTGCACCACAGGCGCACGTGGCGATTCAGCGAGCAGCGTGCCGAGCGCTCGCCCATGCAGCGTTCCTCACCGGCACGGCCCGGGTCGCCGAGGGGGACCGGGGTGTCAGGCAGCAGGCCGAGCCGTGGCGCACGATCCTCGACCGCTGGTCGGGCAGCAGGGACGTGATTCTGCGCTGGCGGCTTGCCCAGGCGCACTTCCACATCGGCCTGTTCCACCTGCTGTTGGGAGAGGACACGTCGGCCGACGCCAGCTTCGCCGACGCGGCAGCACAGTCGAACGGCCTCGCCGTCGATGCTGCCGTCGCCGGGGAACTCGACACGGAGTACTTCGCCCGCGGTGAGTACGCCCGCCGCGTCCTTCGTGCCGTCGAACTCCCGGGCCGTGCGGCGAACCTGACCGCAGAGCAGCTGATGAGGCCTGCCGCAGACCGGTGGGAGAGGGGACGCGAGCGGCATCAGGCGAAGGAACTCGTCCGCGCCGCGCAGCACCGGCACAGAAGGTCGGTCGGTGAAGTCAAGACCTGGTGCTGTTGCGGGCAGCCCTTTGCGCTGCTTCTGCGCAACTTCGGCCTGCTGGAGTGGACGGTCCGGCAGCCCGGGGCGGACTACGCGGGTGGACAAGGCTTCCACCAGGTTCAGACGTTCACCTATCAGCGTCGTGGCGATCACGTGGTGCGAGAGCTGGGACACGAGGTCCCCATCGTGCAGGTGGCCGCCTCGCAATCGGCAGGGCTCGAGCTCGACTCCTGGCGATTCCACGGCGAGCCCCTGGCCCAGGCCCAGCTGTACCTCTCGAACGACAGCTGGTTCGAGACGGTGACTCACCTGATCACCCTCGCGGAAACCATCATCATCTGGGCCGAAGGCATGACACCCGCACTCGCACAGGAGATGGCTGCCGTACGAGCCCAAGGACGCACGCAGGACGCGGTCGTCCTCATCGAGAAGCTGGACGACGACCCTGCACAACGGGCCCCGATCGCCTTCGCCCTGGCGCAGCAGATCGTCGGGGAGGACAGTGACGACCATGACGCGGTCCGGTCATTGGCGAACGATCTGATGACACAGGTCAGAACCTCACGCGAGCAACTCACCCCTGAGTCCCCGGCCCTCGCCGGATTCCCGCATGTGGTGGACGTCCGCCAGGCCCCTGAGCCGGACAGCGCACAACACCCCGCCGTCCTGGCCAGACGGCGGCATCACCAGGGGCTCGCGGAGCTTCCTTGGGACGAACGGATGGCGCGTCTGTCGAGACGACTCGGCACCTGACGGCGGCAGTGGAGCCTACGGCAGGTGCGCGAGTTGCCGGTCGACGGCGTCCTGCGCGGCAGGGGAGAGCAGCGAGCCGGCCCGTTTGAGGAAGCCGTACAGACCGGGGCCGTGCTGCTCGGCCAGATCCGCGTTGTGTGCCAGTACGTCGAGTTCGTTGGCGGCCGTGATCTCGAGGAACGCCCTCAGGCCGGCGGGGGAGGGGTGGTGCTCGCGGCCGGTGAAGCGGTCCCGGAAGGCGACTGCCGCGGTGCCGTCGATCCGTGGGTAGACGGTGGCGCGGTCGCAGCTGGCGTACAGGTACACCAACGCCTCCGCCGACTCACCGATCAGGGCGACGAGCGTCGCCCGTTCGGTGAGGGGGAGCAGTGTCGTGGCGAAGCCGTCGGTTCCGTAAGTCGCGTGACAGAGTCCCGCCGTCTGCAGGGCGGCGCCCGCTCCCCATTCGGCCAGCAGCCGCTGAACCCGCAGCAGGTGCTCGAGCAGCGTGCCGCCCGGATGAGGCAATTGGCCGGCTCCGTGGTCGCGCAGGAACTCCTCGATCGCTGCCTGAGTATTTTCCCCGCTCGGGGGCTGTTGCCGGGCCCGTGGCATGGTCGGACGTCCTCTCACCAGTGGTGATCTCGCAACGAAGACCAGCCTATGGCCCGGGGTTCACCAGCTGATTCCGGCCGCCACCGGAAGGTGGTCGCTGCCGGTGGCCGGCAGCACCCACGAGCTCTGCGGCTGTACGCCGTGGACCAGGATCTGGTCGATCCGCGCCACCGGGAACTTCGCCGGCCAGCTGAAGCCGAAACCGTCCCCGGCCACCTCCTGCGCCGAGCGCAGGTGCGAGGTGAGGCCGGCGAACGCACGGTCGTCCGTGGTGCCGTTGAGATCGCCGAGCAGCACCACCCGCTTGCTCTTCTCGGCGGCGACGGCCTTGCCGAGCGCCTGCGCGTTCCTGTCCCGCGAATCCGTCGCGAAGCCCGCTCGGGGATTCACCCGCGCGGATCCCAGGTGGGCCACATACACCGCCAGCGGACCGTGGTGCGTGGTCACCGTGGTGCGCAGCCCCCGGTTGTAGGTCAGCTTCACGGCGGCCGGCTTGGTTGCCGCCAGCGGCCCGTAGTCCATCCCGATGTCGACCGGCCGGGTTTCCGAGATCGGCAGCTTGCTCCACAGCCCGACCGTGCCCAGCACCGTGTGGTACGGGTACGCCTTCGCCAGCCCCTTCTCGTAGGCGCCCTGAGCCTGCGGGGTGATCTCCTCCAGCGCCAGCACGTCCGCGCCGGATGCGACGAGGTCGCGGGCGGTGCCGGCCGGGTCCGGGTTGTCGGCGCCGACGTTGTGGCTGGCCACGGTGAGATAGCTGCCCGCGTGGGACTTGTCGCTGAGCATCCCGCCGAAGAGGTACAGCCACACGGTCACCGGCAGCAGCAGCGCGGCCACCGCGGAGGCGGAGCGGCGCCAGAGCGCCCATGCCAGCAGCACCGGGATGAACACGCCGAACCACGGCAGGAAGGTCTCCGCCAGGCTGCCGAGGTTCCCGACCCGGTTCGGGATCTCGGCGTGCAGCAGCATGAGCAGGCCGAGCAGCAGCGCCGACGCCGCGAGGACCGGGCCGCGCTTCCAGGGATCGGGCCGGGACGCTCTACGGATCGCCTGCCGGATGGGCGGGCGCCACGTACCGGAGCCGGTGTTCCGGCGGCCGGCTCCGTCCTGTCCGGTCCCCGCCGCGTCCACCTGCGTCATCGTCTGTCCTCGCTCACTGCCGGTCACTGCTGCATCCTCGGGTCCTCGGTGGGGTCGGCATACATCCGCGGGCAGCCACGCTCGATCGCACTGATCCGCAGCTCGTAATGCCAGGTTTCGTTCCGGTAGATCTGGCACAGCCCGTACTCGGCGCCGTGCCCGGCCAGCCACGCCGTCGCATCCGAACGCCCGAGGTCGACGGCGTCTCCCGTAACGTGCGGAGAGGTCGCCGCGGTGGCCACCCATCGGGCGGCCTCGTTCTCGGATCCGTACTTGGCGACCGCCTGGCGAAGCAGCTGGTTCTGGTACGCCGTTGAACGCCAGCCGCTGTTGACGTAGAACTCGACTCCGTCGTGCGCGGCGCCCGACGCCGCCCGGCGCAGTGCCTTGAGCAGATCCGGATCGAGCTTGGCCACAGCCGGAATCGTGTCGTCGAAGACCGTCACACCGTCGGGGACGATCCCGTCGGCCTCGCCCAGCGCACCACTGTGCGCACCGCGACGAGCATCCGAAGGTAATGCGGCCGACGGAGGCGAAAGCGACGAGGAGGACGAGGACCTCGGCAGCTGGTAGCCGAGGACTGTGGTGATCACCGCTATGACGACGATCAGGCCGACGACAAGCAGGCCGCGCATCCGGCGGTTCGTGGTAGGTGCCGATGGTCGTGTTCGAGTCATGCCACCAGTCAAGGCAGCAGGGTGTTGCCGGCACGTATGTGGTTTTCGATATACCGACGATATGCGCCGACTCGAAGCGCAAATGACGTGCATGTGCGGGTTGTTGAGGACGAACCTTGTCCGGCAGAAGCCATCGGGCAGGCACAGCGAGCCTTCCCGTCTTCGGTCGTACGAGAGGTCCCTGTGCCGTTCTCTTCCGCCGCCGCATCCGCTTCCGGCCGACGTGCTCCGTCAAGCCTGTGGCGGGACGGAGACTTCCGCCGGCTCTGGGTGGGTCAGACGGCCTCTCAACTGGGCGAGCAGGCAAGCCTGGTGGTCCTGCCGCTCTTCGCCGTGCTGACACTCAACGCCGGCGCCGGCCAGTTGGGCGCGCTGCGCGCGGCGGGGCAGGCGCCGATCCTGCTGCTGTCGCTGTGCGTCGGGGCATGGGTGGACAGGTGGCGGACCCGCACGGTGATGGTGCTGACGGACGCCGGCCGGGCCCTGGCACTGGGCGCCGCCGCCGTGGCCGCTCTCCTGGGATGGCTCGGCCTGTCGGCGCTGCTCGTGGTGGCCTTCGCCGTCGGAGCTCTGTCCGTGTTCTTCGACATGGCATACCAGGCGTCTTTGGTACGGCTGGTCGAACGCGATCAGTTGGTGCGGGGCAACAGCGCACTCGAGGGCAGCCGGTCCGCTGCGCAGATCGGCGGCCCCGCCCTCGGCGGTGCGCTGGTGTCCGCGCTGTCGGCGCCGATCGCCGCCGACTCCAGCGCAGTGTTCTTCGCCCTGTCGTTCCTGTCGATCCGACGGATGGGGCGCCGCGAATCGGTCCCGGAACGTTCGGAACGTCCTCCTCGGCTCTGGCGGCGCATCCAAGAGGGCCTGCGCTTTGTCGCCGGAGAGGCCTTGCTGCGGACCGTGTGCCTCGCATCAGCCGCCTTCCAGTTCTTCTTCGCGGCTGCCATGACCGTCTATCTGCTGTTCCTGCCACGGGACCTGCACCTGTCGGGCGCCGCCGTCGGGCTCGCCCTCGCGGCGACGGGGCCGGGCGCGCTCCTGGGCTCGCTGCTGGCCGCCCGTCTACCGGGCCGCTTCGGATACGGCGCCGTGCTCGTGTCCGCGGCGCCGCTCGGCGACGGCGTGTTCCTGTTCGTGCCCGCGCTGCACGGGTCCTCGGTGGTGACGGTTGCCGCGCTCGTCGCGGTCAACTTCGTCTTCGGGACCTTCAGTCAGCTGGTGAATGTCACGGTCATGGCCGTCCGGCAGAGCGTCACTCCGGACGGGATGCAGGGCCGGGCGGCCGCGACGATCAACTTTGTCGGCATGGGGATGACCCCGCTCGGCTCGCTGCTCGGCGGCTTTCTCGCGGAAGTGTGGGGCACGCACAGCAGCCTTCTGGTGACCGCCGCAGGCATGCTGCTCTCGCCGGCCCTGATGGCCCTCTCTCCACTGGCCCGCCTGGGAGCGCTGGGCCCTCACGTCCTGGATGACGCTTGAGGACGACGTGGAGGACGGAGAGGGATCAGCCGTCTCCGCCCTTGCGCCCGGCGGTCCGAGGCCCGCACGTCATGCCCACATGGCCGGTCGCGGACTACGCATGCCCGAACCAGCTGCCGCCCCACACCGCCCGGGTTCCCGCAGGGCAGGTCAGACGGAAGTCCCACCGGCCGGAGTAGGAGCGCCGGAACTCATGGCGGCCGTCGGTGCAGTCCACATACACCGGGTAGGTGTGGCTGTCGCAGGTCAGGTAGACGTTTCGGTTGCCGTCGGTGCGCCCATTGAAGCAAGCCACCCCGAGCTCGCTCTCCTCCGGGGCCGAGGCGCGCTGCACGAAGTCGAGCAGGGAGTGCTCCAGTGGGGCGCTCTCCTGGATGGTTCGCCCGTCGACGTTGGTGGCCTGGGCTTGGGCATCGCCGACGGCCGTGCCGGACGCGCCGGCCGGCACGGACGCGCCGGCCAACGCAGTGACAGCGATCGCCACGGTGGCTGCAACGTTCCTCATGGACGTCAAGTTCTCCTCCACAGAAGGGACAATGGGCTACAGATGCAACGGAAGGTAGCGAATTACTCCCGGCACCTCCAGCGAGACATCCACTGGAACGTCACTGGTTGACGCGCTCACACGCATCGTGTGGTTGACAGCGAGGTTCTTGTCCCGGTGATGTGGACGCTTTGTGGAGCGTGTGTCCGAAGAACTGTTATCCGAGACCCATCGACCGGTCTCCCAGGTATCGGGCAGGAACGTTCGGCGTCGAGGACGGGACAGTTTTCATGGGTACACAGCGCACGGTGGAGCCGGCGGCATTGGTGGCCGCCGCTCGAGGGGGCGACCCGGAAGCTCAGGATGCCCTGGTCAGTGCGTACCTCCCGCTGGTCTACAACATCGCGGGGCGGGCGCTGAACGGCTCGGTCGACGTCGACGACGTGGTGCAGGAGACCATGCTGCGTGCCCTGGACGGACTGGGCGGTCTGCGCACCCCCGAGAGTTTCCGTTCCTGGCTCGTGGCGATCACGATGAACGAGATCCGCAAGCACTGGCAGGACCGGCAGGGCGCCCCGGGCACCGTGGAGGAGGCCGAGGAACTCGCTGATCCGGGCGCCGACTTCGTGGACCTGACCCTCGTCCAGCTTCAGCTCTCCGGCCAGCGCCAGGAGACCGCGCGCGCCACTCGCTGGCTGGAGCCGGAGGACCGGGGACTGCTGTCGCTGTGGTGGCTGGAGTGTGCCGGGGAACTGACCCGGGCCGAGGTGGCTGCCGCCCTGGAGTTGTCGGCGCAGCACACCGCGGTACGGGTGCAGCGGATGAAGGCGCAACTGGAGGCGGCCCGCGTGGTGGTGCGGGCGCTCGACGCGCAGCTGCCCTGCCTGGAACTGCGCGGCATGCTGGGCACCTGGGACGGGCGGCCCTCGGCACTGTGGCGCAAACGAATAGCCCGGCACGCCCGTGGCTGCGGGCGGTGCTCCGGCCTGTGGAGCGGGTTGATGCCCGTGGAGGGGCTGCTGGCAGGGCTGGCACTGGTTGCTGCGGCGCCCTCGCTGCTGGCGGGCGTGCGCGCCGCCCGCGGAGGGATGGCCGAGACCGCGATGGCAGCGCCCGGCGCGGGGACCCGGCCCTCCGGCAGCCACACCGGATCGGGCCCGGGAACGGGACACCGTGCCGCCCGCGGCCGGACGGCATCCCGAAGCGAGGTGCGCCGACGCCGGCGCAACCGTCGGCGGGCCGTCGGCGGTGCGGTCGTGGCGGCCTGTGTGACGGGCGGCGGCCTCTGGTACTTCGGCACGGACCCCGGGACCGGCAGCGAACGGGCGAGCGCAGAGCGGACCGCGGGCGCCCCCGTCGCCGACCTGTCGGAATCCGGTGCCGTCGAGACATCTCCGTCGGCCTCCACGTCGCCGTCTCCGTCCGCATCACCGACGAAGAAGGCGAGCGCCTCCAAGAGCCCGCGCCCCGCGAAGAAGGACGCGCCGGCTCCCCGCCCGTCCGCTCGCCCGTCGCGGACGGCGACCAGCACACCCGAGGCGTCGCCGGCGCCGTCGGACACCGTCGCGCAGGTGGTCGCGCTGGTGAACAAGGAACGGGCGGCCAACGGCTGCGGCGCGCTCACCGAGGACCCGCAACTGGAGAAGGCAGCGCAGGGCCACTCCGACGACATGGCCGCCCGCAACTTCTTCGACCACACCAATCCGGACGGCGCCGACCCCGGGCAGCGCATCACCGCCGCGGGCTACAAGTGGTCCACGTACGGGGAGAACATCGCCCAGGGGCAGCAGACGCCTCAGGCGGTGATGGAGTCCTGGATGAACAGCCCCGGCCACCGCGCCAACATCCTCAACTGCTCGTTCAAGGACATCGGCGTGGGCGTCCACAAGGGGTCGGGCGGACCGTGGTGGACGCAGGACTTCGGCGCCGAGCTCTGACGTGCGAGAGGCCGTTGCCCGGCCGGTGCTCAGCGCACCGGGAAGCCGAAGGAGTGCCCCTGCTGCTTCAGCCAGGGCAGGATTTCGCGCAGGGCGGCCACCGTCTGGGAACGGTCTCCGCCGGCGTCGTGGAAGAGGATCGTCGGGCCGTTGGACAGCTCGTTCTTGACGGTGGCGATGATGGCGGCGGTGCCGGGGCGTTCGAAGTCCTTGGAGTCCACGTTCCAGCCCAGTGGCCGCATCCCCTGCGAGGCGGCGAGGTGCCTGCTGTAGGGCGTGAAGGCACCGCCAGGGGCCCGGTAGTAGAGCGGCCGGACGCCCCCGGAGGCCTTGGTGATCATGCCGGCGGCGTCCAGGATCTCCTTGGACTGATAGGAGTTGGGCTTCTTGTCCATGGTGGTGTCGTGCGACACCGTGTGGTCGCACAGCCGGTGCCCGGCCGCCACCACCGCCTTGACCAGGTCGGGGTGCGCCTGGGCCTGAGCGCCGACCATGCAGAAGGTCGCCTTCACACCGTTGTCCTTCAGCACCTGCAGGACCTGCGGTGTCCAGACCGGGTCCGGCCCGTCGTCAATGGTGATGTTGACGCCCCGGGCGCCCTGGTCCGAGGCGTGCACGATGCTCACCGCCACCGGGGACCGGCCGGCACCGGCGGCCGCTGAGGAGGGGTGCGCCGTGGCGCCCGAGTGCTGCCCGCTGAAGGGGCCGGCCTGTGCGGTCCACACCGAGGTGGCCGCCGCCACCGCCGTCACCCCGACCGCCGCCGCGAATACCCGGCCGTACCATCCCCGCCCGCCATGCCGCGCCATGTCTGTCCCGCCCTTGTCATCCCGGTGGTTCTTGTGCACCTGTCAGGACGGCGAAAGGTTGCTCCGGGATCCGTCTGTTACTGATCACGGACAATTCCGCGGGAGTTCCGGGACGCACGACCGGCACATACGGGCGGAACAGGGGCGACGCCTCTGCCGGACAGCCGGTTCTTCAGCACCCGGGCGGAGTCGGCTCGACCGATCGGCTGTGGAAGGTCTCGTGATCCCCGGGCCTCAGGCCGCCGGCCGTATCAGCCCGGACTCGTAGGCGAAGGCCACTGCCTGAACGCGGGCGCGGGCGCCGATCTTGGCGAGGATGTGGCTGACGTGGGATTTGACGGTGGTGGGGGCGATGGACAGCCGTACGGCGATCTCGGTGTTGGACCAACCGGAGGCGACGGCGGTCAGGACGTCGCGTTCGCGTTCGGTGAGGGTGTTCAGTCCGACCTCCCGCCCGGCGGTGCGGTCGGCCGGCTGTTCGCGGACCGCGTCGATGAGCGCACGGGTCAGGGCCGGGGTGATCGCCGCGTCTCCGGCGGCCACCACGCGGATGGCCGCGGTCAGTTCGTCCGGGGCGGCGTCCGTGAGGAGGAATCCGGCTGCCCCGGCGCGCAGGGCGGCATAGGCATGCCTCTCGTGCGGGGTCGAAGTCAGGACCAGGACGCGGGGAGGGGGCCCGCCGGCCGTTGCGGGCTCGGGGGTCGGGAGGAACCGCGGGAGGTCCGCGGGGCGTGCGATGCGCCGGATGGCTTCGATGTCGTCCGTATCGGCGAGGCGGCTGTCCAACAGGACGACGTCCGGACGGAGCGCCGAACACATGCCGACCGCCTGGGCTGCGCTCGCCGCTTCGCCGACCACGGTCAGGTCGGGCTCGGCAGTCAGGAGCATGCGCAGGCCGACGCGTTGCAGGGACTGGTCGTTGACGATGAGTACGGAGACCATGTCTGTCCTTCCCGCCTCTAAACGAAACGGTTTCGTTCACTTGGAGATCAGAATAGCGCTCTCGGTTAGCGAAACGGCATCGTTCTCCTTATGGTCTGGGTCACATCTCTCGACCGTCGTGGACGGACGTTGCTTCCCGGGGAACGGTCAGGGTTCGCGGTGCTCGTGTGCCGCCTGTTCCAGCGCCTCCGCCTCGGCCTCGGCCAGCCGCTGCTCGGCCTCCACGTCGATCGAACGGGTCAGCAGCCAGTAGAGCGCCGCGGCGACCGGCAGTCCGATGAACAGCGAGATGTCGGCTCCGTCGAGCGCGTCGGCGACGGGGCCCGTGTAGAGGGTGCCGACGGAGAAGAAGGGGATCATCACGGCGAAGCCCACCAGGTAGGCGATGATGCCGTGCCAGCCCCAACGGCCGTAGATTCCACGGGGGTTGAAGATCTCGGCGATGGCGTAGTGGCCGCGGCGCACCACGTAGTAGTCCATCAGGTTGACCGCGGTCCACGGGATGAACAGATAGAGCACCAGCAGCAGGAAGTTGTTGAAGTTCTCAAGGAAGTTGGAGGTGGCGGCCAGCGCGCCGGCCAGGGAGAGCGCCGCGGTCAGCCCGATGGTCACCAGCCGCACGCCGAGCGTCGGCCGCACCCGCCGGATCGAGTCGATGGCGCTGATGAGGGTCAGCGAGCCGCCGTACATGTTCAGCGCGGTGACGGAGACCAGACCCAGGACGGCGAAGAGCAGCACGATCGCGCCGAACCCGCTGAAGACCTTGTCGCCGGCCGCGTTGATCGACCGGATCGTCTCGAAGTCCTTGCCCGCCCACGCGGCGAGCAGCGCCCCGAGGACCATCAGCCAGATGCCGCCCAGCGCCGAACCGAAGTAGGTCCAGTAGAAGGTCTTGCGGACGGTCACGCCCGGCGGGAGGTAGCGCGAGTAGTCCGAGACATAGATGGCCCAGCTGATCTGGTAGCCGGCGACCACCCCGAACTGCGCGAGGAACGGTGTGGCCTTGAAGGCGCCGAGGTCGAAGGAGCCCGCCGGGTAGTGCAGCGTGACCAGGACGCCCACGGTGAAGATGCCGAAGACGACCAGGAAGGAGTACGTCAGGAACTGCTCGGCCTTGTGGATGACGTCGTAACCCACGAGCGCGATCACCAGGGCGACGACGGTGACCACGACCACCCACAGCTTGACGCCGCCGTGCACCGTGGTGTGCATCGCCTCACCGGCGAGGATGGTGTTGAAGACGTTGAAGCCCGCGTACTGGACGTAGGCGAACAGCCACACCAGCAGGGCGCCCACATAGCCGAACTGGGGCCGCGACTGGATCATCTGCGGGAGACCCAGCTGCGGGCCCTGGGCCGAGTGGAAGGCCATGAAGAAGGTGCCGAGGACGGTGCCCGCCACGATCGCGATCAGCGACCAGATGAGGTTGCCGCCCTCGGTGATGCTGATCAGACCCACTGCGAGCGTGGCGATCTGTGCGTTCGACATGAACCACAGGGGGCCCAGATGCCACAGCTTGCCGTGGCGCTCGTCCAGCGGGACATAGTCGATGGAGCGGATCTCCAGGCCCGACACCCGCGGCTGAGACGAAGTGGTCACGGCACCTCCAGAGATGACCCGCCCCTGTGGCCGGATTCATTCCCCGGAGGCGTCCGGTCAAGCGGTCATTGCCGACCCTTGACCGGACGGCTCACCGAGGTCAGGCCGCCGGGCTGGGGAAGGTCGGGTACTCCACCCCGGAGACGTGCTGGACGACACGGATGACCTGGCAGGAGTAGCCGAACTCGTTGTCGTACCAGAGGTAGAGGATGGCGTTGTCGCCGTCCACCTTGGTCGCACCCGCATCGATGATCGAGGCGTGGCGCGAGCCGATGAAGTCGCTGGAGACCGCGTCGGGAGCGGTCGTGAAGTCGATCTGGCGCCTCAGCGGCGAGGTCAGCGACACATTGCGCAGGTAGTCGAGGACCTCTTCGCGGTCGGTCTCGCGGCCGAGCCGCAGGCTGAGGATCGCGATCGACACGTCCGGCACCGGGACGCGGATCGAGCTGCCGGTGATGGGCGCCTTGAGGTCCGGCAGCGCCTTCGCGACGGCGGAGGCGGCACCGGTCTCGGTGATCACCATGTTCAGCGGCGCGGAACGGCCGCGGCGGTCGGCCTTGTGGTAATTGTCCAGCAGGTTCTGGTCGTTGGTGAACGAGTGGACCGTCTCCACATGGCCGCGCAGCACACCGAACTCGTCGTCCATCGCCTTCAACGGCGGCACGATCGCGTTGGTGGTGCAGGACGCGCAGGACAGGATCTGCTCGTCCGGCTTGATCGTGTCGTGGTTGACGCCGTGCACGATGTTCGGGACGTCGCCCTTGCCCGGCGCGGTCAGCACGACCTTGTCGATGCCGGGGCGCAGGTGCTCGGAGAGGCCCTCGCGGTCGCGCCACTTGCCGGTGTTGTCGATGAGGATGGCGTTGCTGATGCCGTACTCGGTGTAGTCGACCTCGGACGGGTCGTTCGCGTAGATCACCTTGATCGCGTTGCCGTTGGCGAAGATCGTGCTGCTCGCCTCGTCCACCGTGATCGTGCCCTGGAACTGGCCGTGGATGGAGTCCCGGCGCAGCAGCGAGGCCCGCTTGACGATGTCCTGGTCGCCACCGCCGCGCACGACGATTGCGCGCAGCCTGAGACCGTTGCCGGAGCCCGCCTTCTCGATCAGCAGGCGGGCCACCAGACGGCCGATGCGGCCGAAGCCGTACAGGACGACGTCACGGCCCTCGCCGCGCTCGATCTTGTTGGCGCCGGTGGCGCCCGCGACGGCCTCAGCGGTGAAAGCCTCCACCGACAGACCGCGGTCGTCGCTCTTGTACGTTGCCGCCAGCATGCCGATGTCGATCTGCGAGGGACCGAGGTCGAGCGCGGTGAGCGCCTCCAGGAACGGCAGGGTCTCGATGACCGAGAGCTCCTCGCCGGCGATCTGCCGGGCGAACCGGTGCGTCTTGAGGATGCTGACCACCGACTTGTTCACCAAGGAGCGGCTGTGCAGCAGGACCGTCACGTCCCGCTCGCGATGCAGCTTCCCGATGATCGGGATCATCGACTCCGCGATCTCCTCGCGGGTCTTCCAGTTGGTGAACGAGTCGTCGTTGACAGTCACAGATCCATCTTTCGAGCTAGGCGGCGCTCATATGTTAATCCCTGTTTGATCGATCGTTTGAGCGGGGTTCGTCACACCGTCCCTCACACCCGTCCGCGCCCGGAATCGAGACGATCCGGCCGCCCGTCCGTACCTGACGGGCATGGGGCACGCCCGCCCCGCAACCGCCATCGGACCGACCGAGGGACGTACACCATGAACGCAACCGCAGCCATCGGCGTGACCGGCCTGGGCGTGATGGGCCGCAACCTGGCGCGGAACTTCGCCCGCAACGGCTTCACCGTCGCCGTTCACAACCGCACGGCGGGCCGCACGCGCGCGCTCATGGAGGTGTACGGCGACGAGGGCGCGTTCGTCCCCGCCGAGACGCCCGCGGACTTCGTGGCCGCCCTGGAACGCCCCCGCCGCCTGATGATCATGGTGCAGGCGGGGGAGGCCACCGACGCGGTCATCGACGAGTTCGCCCCGCTGCTGGAGCCCGGCGACATGATCATCGACGGGGGCAACGCCCACTTCGCCGACACCCGCCGCCGCGAGGCCGCCCTGCGCGAGCGCGGCATCCACTTCGTCGGCACCGGCGTCTCCGGCGGCGAGGAAGGCGCCCTCGAAGGACCGTCGATCATGGTCGGCGGTTCGGCGGAGGCATACGACGTCCTCGGCCCCATGCTCGAGACCATCAGCGCCAAGGTCGGCGGCGAACCGTGCGCCGCGCACATCGGCAGCGACGGCGCCGGGCACTTCGTCAAGATGGTCCACAACGGCATCGAGTACGCCGACATGCAGCTCATCGCGGAGGCCTACGACCTGCTGCGCCAGGTCGCCGGCTACACCCCGGCCGAGATCGCGGACATCTTCCGCCGCTGGAACCAGGGCCGGCTCGGTTCCTACCTGATCGAGATCACCGCCGAGGTGCTGGCGCACACCGACCCGGTCACCGGCGCCCCGTTCGTCGATGTCGTCGCGGACGCCGCAGGCCAGAAGGGCACCGGCCGCTGGACCGTGCAGACCGCGCTCGACCTGGGCTCGCCGGTCACCGCCATCGCCCAGGCCACCTTCGCCCGCGCCGCCTCCGGCCAGCGCGACCTGCGCGCCGCCTACTCGGGCCTGCCCGGCGGCACCCGCCCGCCGCTCAGCCGCACCGAGGCCGAACGCTTCACCTCACAGGTCGAGCACGCCCTGTACGCGTCGAAGGTCATCGCCTACGACCAGGGCTGGAAGATGATCCAGGACGCGGCCGCCGAGTACGGCTGGAAGATCGACCTCGGCACCGTCGCCCGGATCTGGCGCGGCGGCTGCATCATCCGCGCCTCCTTCCTCGACCGCATCCGCGCCGCCTACGCCTTCGACCGCGAGCTGGTCAGCCTGCTCGGCGAGATGGAGTTCGCCATGGAGATCACCGACGCGCAGGTCCCCTGGCGGGAGATCATCGCCTCGGCGGCCCGCCGCGGCATCCCCGTCCCCGCCTTCTCCGCCGCCCTCGCCCACTACGACACCCTGCGCGCCGACCGTCTGCCCGCCGCCCTCCTGCAGGGCCAGCGCGACTACTTCGGCGCCCACACCTACCTCCGCACGGACCGCCCCGGCACCTTCCACACCCACTGGACGGCACCGGAACGCTCCGAAACGACGGCCTGACCGGGAAGGTCCGCACCGGGGCCGTGAACGCTTCCTGAGGGTCCCGGTGCGCGAACGGGTACGTCCTGTGCAGCCTTGACGCCCCGACCTGCGCCGACAAGGCTTCGGGCAACACCCGCCCGGACAGGTAGGACGACGATGGCAGACTCGCCGGACACTCCCGACAACAGAGGCGCGGGCCGACAGCTCCAGGTGGAGACGCACGGCCTCGACGTCATCGCCGACGCCGAGCGCAAGGGCACCCCGCGGACCCTGTTCTGGCCCTGGTTCGGCGCCAACGTCTCCATCCTGGGGCTGAGTTACGGCGCCTTCGCGCTCGGCTTCCGGATCTCCTTCTGGCAGGCGCTGATCGCGGGCGTCATCGGCATCGTCTTCTCGTTCCTGCTCTGCGGTTTCATCGCGGTCGCCGGCAAACGCGGGTCGGCGCCCACCATGGTCCTCAGCCGCGCCGCGTACGGGGTGCGCGGCAACCGCCTGCCCTCGGTGATCTCCTGGGTGCTCACCGTCGGCTGGGAGACCGTGCTGTGCGCGCTCGCCACCATGGCCACCGCGACGGTGTTCGGACGGCTCGGCTGGGGAGGCGGCACGGAGACCAAGGTGGTCGCTCTCGTCCTGGTCGGCGCGCTGACCGTCATCGGCGGCGTGATGGGCTTCGACCTGATCATGCGGCTGCAGACCGTGATCACGGTCGTCACCGGCGTCCTGACCGTCGTGTACATCGTGCTGGTCGCCGACCACATCCACTGGAGCACCGTCAGCGCGATCCCGTCGGGCTCCGCCCAGGAGTTCATCGGCGCGCTGGTGTTCATGATGACCGGCTTCGGCCTCGGCTGGGTCAACGCCGCCGCCGACTACTCCCGCTATCTGCCGCGCAGTTCGTCCAGCCCCGGCGTGATCGGCTGGACGACGTTCGGCGCATCCGTGGCCCCGCTGCTCCTGCTGGTCTTCGGCCTGCTGTTGGCCGGCTCCTCCACCCCGCTCTTCGCGGGGGTCGCCGCCGACCCCATCGGCGCCCTCACGAGCATCCTGCCCACCTGGTTCCTGGTCCCGTTCGCCGTGGTCGCCGTACTCGGACTGGTCGGCGGCGCGGTCCTCGACATCTACTCCTCCGGCCTCGCCCTGCTGTCGGCAGGCCTCAGGATCCCCCGCTACCTGGCCGCCTTCGTCGACGGCGTCCTGATGATCGCCGGCTCGATCTACATCGTCTTCTTCGCCGACGACTTCCTCGGCCAGTTCATGGGCTTCCTGACCACCCTCGGCGTCCCCATCGCCGCCTGGTGCGGCCTCGTGCTCGCCGATCTCGCCCTGCGCCGCCGCGACTACGACGAGGGCGACCTCTACCGCCCCGGCGGCCGCTACGGCGACGTACCGCCCGCCCCGCTGCTCCTCACCCTCGCCGCCACCGCCCTCGGCTGGGGCCTGGTCACCAACTCCGCGGCGAGCTGGCTGAGTTGGCAGGGCTACCTGCTCGAACCGTTCGGCCTCGGCGGCAAGTCGGGCGCCTGGGCGTACGCCAACCTCGGCGTCCTCGCCGCCCTGGCGCTCGCCTTCCTCGGCACTCTGGCCCTGGGCCGCGCCCGTGTCCGCGTACAGGAGGCCGAGGCGCCGAGCCCGGCCACGGGGGAGGAGGTGCCGCTCGCATGACCTCGTCCGCGACCGGACTGCTCGCCGTCATCGACATGCAGCGCGTCTTCGCCGACCCGGAAAGTCCCTGGGCCACCCCCCGCTTCACCGAGGCCGCGGCAGGAGTACGACGCCTGCTGCCGGCCTACGGCGACCGGGTCGCCTTCACCCGCTTCCTGGCCCCCGCCGAACCCGAGGGTGCCTGGCAGACGTACTACGAACAGTGGCCCTTCGCCCTCCAACCGCCGAACGCCCAACTCTGGCAACTGGCCGACGAGTTCACCTCTCACGCGCGGCATGTCGTCGACGCCACCACCTTCGGCAAGTGGACCCCGGAGCTCGCCCGGCACCTCGGCCCCGGGGGCCGCCTGGTGCTGACCGGCGTCAGCACCGACTGCTGCGTCCTGTCCACCGCGCTCGCCGCCGCCGATGCCGGTGTGGAAGTGCTGGTCGCAGCCGACGCCTGCGCCGGCGCGGACGACGACTCGCACGCCAAGGCGCTGCACGTCATGGACCTGTACCGCCCGCTGATCCGCGTGACCACCGTCGCCGAACTCCTCGGGGAGGCGGGGTGAGCGAATCCCCGCTCAAGCAGCGCCGTCTGGCCCTCCTCGGCGGCGGCTTCAGCCTCGACGACGACGGCCGGCTGGACGACTGGCTGCTGAGCCACGCGCGCACCACCCGACCCCGCGTGTGCTTCGTACCCACCGCCAGCGGCGACGCCGCCGCGTATGTCGAACGGTTCTACGACGTGTTCCGGTCACGCCACACCGGTGAGCCGTCCGTACTGCCGCTGTTCCGGCGGGAGTTGGACGACGAAGCACTGCGGGCGTTCATCCTGGCGCAGGACGTCGTGTACGTGGGCGGGGGCAACACCGCGAACATGCTGGCGGTATGGCGCACACACGGCGTGGACCGGCTGCTGCGCGAGGCCTATGACCGGGGCACCCTGCTGTGCGGCATCAGCGCCGGCGCCAACTGCTGGGCCGAGGGATCGCACACCGACTCCTTCGGCCCCCTCACCTTCCTCCCGGACGGACTGGGCCTGCTGCCCGGCTCGGTCTGCCCGCACTACGACAGCGAGCCGGGCCGCCGTCCCTCGTACCGTACTGCGGTCGCCGACGGCTCGCTGCCCGCCGGATGGGCACTGGACGACGGGGTGGGCGCACTCTTCCTGGACAGGCAGCTGACGGAGACGGTGACGCGGGTGCCGGGCGCCCAGGTGTACCGGGTGGAGCCGGACGGGCGAGGCGGCGCCGACGAGCGGGCGCTCCCGTGCCGCCTGCTCACCTGAGTGTCGGGCGACCTTGGCCTTATCCGGTCGGTACCCGCAGGGCACTTGCCGGGTTCAATCACTTCTATCGCGTGACGTGACCGACGGCTCCACCCGTCAGGAGGCACCGTGCTCGCCGCTCCCGAACCCGACCTCACCGAAGACGACATCATCGAGCGCGCCGTTGTGCTCAGGCCCGTCCTGCTCGAACGTCAGCCGGAGACCGAGCGGTTGACGCACTACCCCAAGGACACCCACGAGGACTTCCTCAGGGCCGGCTTCTACCGGATGCTCCAGCCGCGGCGCTACGGCGGCTACGAGTTCGGCCTGCCGGTCTTCTACCGCGTGGTCACCGAGATCGCGCGCGGCTGCCCCTCCACCGGGTGGGCGCTCTCGCTGACCGCCGCCCATGTGCTCCAGGTCGCCACCCTCTTCGACGAGCAGGCACAGGACGAGATCTTCGGCGCCGACGGAGACTTCCGGGCCGCGTCCACCGTCGTACCCGTCGGAGTCGCCCAGCCCGACGGCAACGGCCATGTCGTCCTGGACGGCATCTGGCCGTACTCCTCGGGCGCCTCCTACTCGACGCACTACGTCGGCCAGACCCTGCGCGCCCCGGCCGCACCGGGCGAGGCACCGGGGCCGCCCGTGCTGTTCGTCGCGCCGCGCTCGGTGTGGACGGTGCTCGACGACTGGCACGGAGTCCTCGGCCTGCGCGGCAGCGGCTCCAACAGCATCCACATGGAGCAGGCCCGCATCCCGGCCCACCTCACCCGCGAGGCCTTCCTGCTCGACCTGCCGGTCGAGGGCGGCAGCGTCGGCTCGACACTGCACGGCAATCCGATGTACGCCGGGCGGGCGCCGAGCTTCTTCCACGGCGAGCTGGCCGCCATCATGATCGGCACCGCGTACGCGGCCGCCGACGAGTACGCCCGGATCGTCGCCGCCCGCCCCCTCGCCCTGGAACCCGACCGCACCCGTGCCGACCTGCACGACTACCAGCGTCACCTCGGCGAGGCGCTCGGCATCATCGACATGGCCGAGGCGGCGCTGCGGCAGACCGCGCAGGACTGGATGGAGACCTGCCGACGCAACGTCACTGGGGAGGCCCCCTTCACCGTCGTCGAGGACAACCGGCTCGCGCTGATGTTCCTGAACGCCGGGCGCGCCGCCTGGGACGTGCTGCAGGGCACCCTCTTCCGCACGGCCGGCTCCCGGCACGCCCGCGACGGCGAGCGGATGCAGCGCTACTTCCGGGACGCGGCCACGTACTGGACGCATGTGGGAGCCGGCATGGCGGAGCCGCTGACCCGCCGGGTCGGCTGCGACCGGCTGGGGCTGCCCTCGCAGGACATCCCGCTGATTCCCTGAGGCAACCACCCGTGGTGAATTCCTGGGAAACGGATGAATGGGCTGGTTGGGATCGGGTACGCGAGCAAGACCGTGCCGGGGGCCGATCTTGTCCCGGGCGGGCCGTACGACCGCCGCTACCAGGGGATCTGCCATGGAGATACCTGCCAACGACCACACCGCCACACCGGCCCGGCAGGCGCTGGACGCGCTGGCCGTGAACACCGAGGACACGGCGGCGCTGGACACGCTCGCCGGCAGCGAGGTGCTCGTTCCCGTGCCCGACGACGCAAGCCAGGAGGATGAAGGGGATCCGAGCGCGGTGGCGCTGCCGGTCCTGGAGCAGCCGGGCGGCGACCCGGTGGTGCCTGTGTTCACCTCGGAAGGGGAGATGGCCGGGCTGCTGCCGTTCGTCTCCCGCTACCGTCTGGTGCCGCTCGGTGCGCTGGCCTCGCAGTGGCCCGCCGACGATCTGTCGCTCACCATCGACGCCGGGTCCGAGCACCCGCTGACGCTCACCTCCGAGGGCGTACGGACCCTGCTGGTCCGGCCCTGACGACACAGTGGACGGCGCCGGGCCCGGGAGATGAACGGCGCCGACCCCGCTCATGCCCGGGCGCCCGCAGTCGCCGTGCCAGACGATACGACTGGCACGGCCGCCGCGTCGCTCCCGGACGCGCCGCGACCGCCCGCAGAACACGGCGGATTGCGGCATTTCATCGGGTGCCTCCTTCCTTGAGCACCAGAGGTTCTTGGAGCGTCAGAAGCCCTTGCCCGGGTTGGGGATCCCCTGCGGGTCGAACACGTCCTTGAGCCGCCGCTGCAAGGTGTGGTCGGCGGGCCCGCGCCGACGGCGGCCTCCCGCTGACCGGGCACGCCGTCCCAGGGCGCCAGGCCGTGCCGCTCCGGCGTCGCTGGTCGCGGTCGAGGGCCCGTGCGCGATCCGCCGCCGCGCGACCACGACGTCCGTCGCACACGGCGTGCCTGCCCCGGCGCCGACCCGGCGACGGACGGGGCCGCCTTCGCCGCCGTACGGGATCTGGTGCGGCAGAAGTGGGACGCATGCGGCCGCAGTAACGTGATCGCATGGAACAGCGCATCACATTGATCACGCTGGGAGTGTCCGATCTCGCCCGCGCCAAGCGCTTCTACGAGGCGCTGGGCTGGCGGGGCCAGGAAGTCGAGGAGACCGTCTTCTTCCAGGCGGGCGGCATGGGGCTGGTCCTGTGGAGCCGCGAGAAACTCGCCCGTGACTGCGGCCTGGAACCGGGAGTTGCCGGGGGTTTCGGCGGGATCGCCCTCGCGCACAACGTCCGCTCCGAGGCGGAGGTCGACGCACTGCTCGCCGCCGTCCAGCGGGCAGGCGGCACCATCACCAAGCCTGCCGCCACCAACGCCATCGGGTTCTACTCCAGCGCCTTCGTCGACCCGGACGGCCACGCCTGGGAGATCGCCCACAACCCCGGGTTTCCCCTGGCCGAGGACGGGTCGGTCACGCTTCCCGATTTCGGCGCCGAATAGGGCCTGGTGAACCGTCCGTTCACCGTTCAGGATCCCAGGGTGCGGCAGGTGGAACCGATGATCGATCGGGAGTGGACACCGCTGAAGGACCGCACCTACCTCAAATTGCCCTGGATGCAACGGCACATCGGCAACCCGTGCCAGACGGTGCCCGTCGCCGTCCTGGAGCACGAGGGCGAGCGCTACCTCGTCTCCTGCCGGGCGTCCGCCCCTGATGGGGACCTGCCGCGAGAAGCACGGCAGCATGCCCACGGTGTCCGAGGTCCTGACCGCCCTGCCCGACCCCGCAGACCACCCCGTCTTCCGCCTCCGCGGCCGTAACTGATCACCGCATGCCGCAGCGGTCCACAATGGCCGCATGACGTGGATCTCCGGCGTGGCCGGCGGGCTGCTGCTGGCGGTCACGGCCGCCAGCGTGCTGCGGACCCTGGTGGTGCCGCGAGGGCTCTACTCGATGCTGGTGTACCGGCTGTGGTGGGTGCTGCGCCGAATTCTGCGGCTGGCGGCGATACGCGGCGGCTACGGCGCCGTCGACCGCGCGCAGACCTGGCTCGCCGCGCTGATCCTGATCGGCATGCTCGCGACCTGGCTCGGCGGAGCGCTGGCCGGCTTCGGGCTGCTGCTGCACGCCGTGTCCGGGCTGTCGTGGGGCGGTTCCTTCCGGGAGGCGGGCTCCAGCCTGCTCACCCTCGGTTTCGCCAGTGGCGACCGGCTGCGGCTGTCCGCGCTCGACTTCGTCGCGGCGGCCACGGGACCGGTCCTGATCGCCCTGCAGATCGCCTACCTGCCCACGCTCTACGCCGCCTACAACCGGCGCGAGCTGGAGGTGACCCTGCTGCAGTCCCGGGCCGGCGAGCCCGCCTGGGGTCCGGAGATCCTGGCCCGGCAGTGGCTGGTCGACACCGAGACCGCGCTGCCGGAGCTGTACCGGGCCTGGGAGCGGCTGGCCTCCGACATCGGCGAGAGCCACTCCACGTACCCGGTCCTGATGGCGTTCCGCTCGCCGCGGCCCTACCGGCACTGGCTGGTGGGTCTGGTCGCCGTGATGGACGCGGCGGCCATACAGCTGGCGCTCACCCCGCGCAGCGCCCCGCCGGAGGCCCGTCTGGTGCTGCGGGCCGGCTTCACCGCCCTGCGTGACATCGCCCGCGTCCAGCGCTTCCCCTTCGACCCCGATCCCCCTCCGGACGCCGCCCTGCGTCTGACCTACGTCGAGTTCGAGGCCGCGGTCGCGATGCTGGAGGCGGCGGGCTTCAGCGCCGAACGCAGCGTCGCCGACGCCTGGCCGCACTTCCACGGCTGGCGGGTCAACTACGAGGCGATCGCGTACGAGATGTGCCGCCGCTGTGACGCGGTACCCGCGCTGTGGACGGGACCGCGCGCCTTCGCGTCGACGCCGATCCCGCCGCGCAGACCGGCGGATCGTAGGCCCGGCGAGGACCGGCCGGGGCAGCCGGGCGGCCCCTCCGGTGGCAGTGATCCCTGATCACGGGCCGTCCGGAGTGCTTGCTGGCGTGCGGTCGTGCCCACAGAGATCACCCGGCTCGTCGACGAACTCGTCGCGCAGATGAGATCCCGCAACGGCCACGGTTGCCGCCAGGCCATGGGCCGGCTCGCCGAGGCCGCCCGAACCGGTGGCCCCGAGAGCGCGACCGCGGTGATCGAGGCCCTTGCCCCGTGGTTGCGCGGCCTGCAGGGCGACTACGCCATGACGGCCGTGCTGGCGGGGGCGTGCGTGGAGTGGGGCGGCTCGCCCATGGCCCTGGTAGACGTCCTGCCGCAACGAGCCTCTGAAGCCATGATGCTCAATGCGGCGCTGCCGGAGTTCTGGGCCAGGGCGACCCGGTGGAGACCGCTGCCGGAGCCGGTGAGCGCGAGCTCCGGCCGACTTGTGAAGACCCTGGGCAAGCTGGTCCGGCAGGGCGTCGATGAAGGGTTCCTGACCCGGATGGCCATGTCCTGGTTCGACGTGGAGGACTGGCTCAAGGCGCTGATCACAGTCCTCGCCCGTGATCCCTTCCGGCCGGCCGTCGCCGCACCCGTCAAGGCCGAGCTGCGCGAGCACGGCGCCGCGGTCGCCGACCGTTCACAACGTGCCGCCTGGGTCGGTCAGTTGGCCGCGGTCCTCGACGACGAGCCGCTGCTCGTCCTGGACCCCCGCACCCGCAGGGGGTACGCCCTGACGATGGGCGGCATCGGGGACAACTTCCAGCTGCACACCCTCCTCGCGGACCGGCTGATCGGCGATCCCGAGCAGGGATTGGTCGCGGGGGAGCGCCCCGCGCGCACGTGGGTCAAGGCAGCCACCGACGGCGACCCGAACCTGGGAACGAGCGATCCTTCGATACGCCGCTTCCGCCTCTTCGACGGGCACGGCGGCCATGTGTACCCCGAGGGCATCCCGGCCGACATCGAGCCACTCGACGGCACCCGTGTGCTCGTCCTGCATCCGCCGGGCGGCACCTTCGGCATGGGAGTCGGCCGCGTCTTCGAGCACATGACGCCCACGCTCGAACTGGACCGCGTACTCGAACCGGCGCAGACGCAGGTCTGGTTCGACCGGGTGGCACCCGCCGTCGAGAAGGATCTGATGGCGGGCTGACTGGCCCCGACGAAGTCCGCGGCGGTGCGGCAGCGGCCCTGAGGGGGTGCGCAGGCGATCGACGGCCCATCGCGGCCCCGCGGGGCAGCCGCAAATCGGCACAGCCCGCGGAGAGCTCAAGCCGGGATCGAGGCCGGCTGCGGGAACGTGACGCCGGTCAGCTCCTCGGAGACCGTCCACAGGCGGCGGGCGGTGGCCGGGTCGCTGGCCGCCGGTGAGCGGCCGACCAGGGTCGGGGCGCCGCGCATCTCGCCGAGGCCGTCCGGGCCGACATAGCTCGCACCGGGCAGGTCCTGCACGGCGGCGTACAGCGTCGGCAGGGCGCCTGCCTTGCTGTCCTGGGCCATGAAACGGTTGCCGACCCGCATGAGGGCCCGTCGCAGTGCACTGCCGTCATGGCTCTGGAGGTTCGTTGCCGCGTAGCCGGGGTGGGCGGCGAGGGCACGTACGGACGAGCCCGACTCGGCAAGGCGGCGCTGCAGTTCGAGGGTGAAGAGCAGATTGGCCAGCTTGGACTGGCTGTACGCCGTGATGGGCGCGTACTCGCCGGTGAGGTTGAGGTTGTCGAAGTGGATGCGCGGCGTGCCCGGCATCTTGTGCGCGCCGGACGACACGGTCACCACGCGGTCGGTGATGTGCGGCAGCAGCAGGTTCGTCAGGGCGAAGTGCCCCAGGTGATTGGTGCCGAACTGCATCTCGAAGCCGTCCTTGGTGGCGGACTCCGGGATGTTCATGACACCGGCGTTGTTGACGAGCAGATCAAGGCCGCCCTGCCAGCCGGCGGCGAACTCGCGCACCGAGGTGAGATCGGCGAGGTCGAGCCGGCGCACCTCCACGCTCCCTCGCACGCCTGCGGCAGCGGCCTCGCCGCGCTTCACGTCCCGTACGGCGAGCACCACATGTGCGCCCGCACCGGCCAGCGCCTCGACGGTGGCGATGCCGAGCCCGCTGTTGGCGCCGGTGACGACGGCGGTGCGGCCGGTCTGGTCGGGGATGTCGGTGACGTTCCACTTGCTGGGTTGAGTAGTCATGCCCGCCAATGTAGGCGGCGCCAACAATGCTGTCAATGACAACAATGGTGACGCCGACAACAATGTAGGCGCCACAAACATGACCGATACACTGACGCCCATGCACACCCGCAATCGCCGCTACCACCACGGAGACCTCCGCGCCGCCCTGCTGACCCGTGCCGAGGAAACGCTCCGCGAGAAGGGGCCGGCCGCGCTGTCCCTGCGCGAACTCGCCCGTGACCTCGGCGTCAGCCATGCCGCGCCGAGCCGTCACTTCAAGGACAAGCAGGCACTGCTGGACGCGCTCGCGCTGACCGGATTCGAGCGGCTGACCGCCGTCCTCGGGGCCTCGCAGGACGGCGTGGGGGAGGCGTTCGCCAAGCGGCTCGACGCGATGGTCCGGGCGTATGTGGGTTTCGCGCGGGAGAACGCCGAGCTGCTCGACCTCATGTACTCGATCAAGCATGATCCGGAGGCTTCCGACGCGCTGCAGGAGGCCGAGCAGCGCTGGTCGGACCTGGTCGTCCGGCTGATCGGCGAGGGTCAGGCCCAGGGTGCGGTGCGGGAGGGCCCGATGGAGCGCGTCGGCCTCCCGGTCTTCGCGGCCCTGCACGGCTACGCCGACCTCGCGGTGACCGGCATGCTGCCCCCGGAGGTGGACGAGCACGGGCTGGACGACGTGATTGCGTTCATGCTCCAGGGATGCGCTCCGGCGTGACATGGATCACTAAAGATCTACCCGCCTGCTGCAACTGCCGCCCGTGCCGTAACTGTCTGACAGGGAGGCGGGCCCTTCGGGGCCGAGGAGCGAGAGAGCGGGGCAGGTCGTGGGACGGCGCAAGGGCAGCATAGGGATCGCACTCGTCACGGTGGCGATGCTGGCGGCCACGAGTGCCTGCGGCGGAGCGGGCAGCAGCAAGGCGGGCGCGGACGACGGAAAGGCGGGCGGCAAGGCGGGTGCGAGCGCCTCGCCGTCACCGACGAAGCCCGCGGGCCCGCCGATGCTGCTGGACACGATCACCCCGCAGACGGGAACCACGGTCGGCGTGGCCATGCCGATCTCGGTGATCTTCACGAACCCGGTGGCGGCCAAGGCACGGGCCACCGTCGAGAAGCACATGAAGGTCAGCGCCTCGCAGCCGGTGGCCGGCGCCTGGCACTGGATGGGCGACAGGCGCGCCGACTGGCGGCCGAAGACGTACTGGCCCTCCGGCACGAAGGTGAAGATCGACGCCGACCTGAAGGGCGTCAGCAACGGCAACGGCCGCTACGGCGTGCACGGTTACACGCACACCTTCACCATCGGCGACGACGTGCGCGCGGACGTCTCGGTGACCGGCCACACCATGAAGGTGACCCGGAACGGCAAGCTGGTGCGCACCCTGTCGATCAATGCGGGAAGCGCCCAGTACCCGACGTGGGACGGCACGATGGCCGTCATCGACAAGCAGGAGAAGGTCCACATGACCTCCTGCAGCGTCGGCATCAGCTGTGACAAGGGCAGCCCCAACTTCTACGACCTGACGCTGCCCTGGGACATCCACCTGACCCAGTCCGGCACGTACGTCCACTACTCGACCGGCGACCCCAACCCGGGAAGCGGCAGTGCCCGCGGCTCGCACGGCTGCGTCCATCTGTCCATGTCGGACGCCAAGTGGTTCTACGGCCAGGTCAAGCAGGGCGACCCGGTCACCGTCACAGGCTCGCCCCGTGGCAAGGCCGCGGCCGACAACGGCTACGCCGCGTTCAACCTGAGCTGGTCCCAGTGGCTCGCAGGCAGCGCGGCCGGGGAGCAGACGACCGCACAGCTGTGACGCCGAGCATGCAGAGGGCTCACCCCGAGCTCTAGGAAGAACCGTGGGCCGCGGCCCGGCTGCCCAGCAGCCGGGCCAGCACCGCACGCTGCAGCGGCAGCACCACGGTGTGCAGGTCGCGGCCCTTGCCGGTGAGGGCGACATACACACCGCGCCGGTCCTCCGCGCAGACGGAACGCTCCACCAGGCCGTCTTTTTCCAGTCGGCCGATCAGCCGGGACAGCGCACTCTGGCTGAGATGGACCCGTCCCGCGAGGTTCTGCACCCGGCACTGGTCGCCCTCGCCGGGTGCCTCGGACGCGAGGATGTCGAGCACCTCGAAATCGCTCGCGCCCAGACCGTGCGGGTGCAGGACCCGGTCGATCTCGCACATCGTGCGGGCGTGCACGGAGAGGATGTCCCGCCACCTCTCCTCGAGCCCGGACTCGGCCGTCTTCACTGCCATACCTGCACGGTAACACCGAATCAGCCATTAGTTGACTGTGCAATGAATGCGGGTGCATGCAGCCCGGCGGTCGTCAGGCGGGCGGGTCCTGGAGCAGCCCGACCAGATTGCCGTCGGCGTCCTTCAGCGAAGCGATCAACCTGCCGTTGCCGACGTCCTGAACGTCCTGGACCACCTCCGCCCCCGCGTCCACCAGTGCGGCGAGCCGCCCCCGGATGTCGTCGACGTGCCAGTACGGCACCGGCCCGGTGAGGCCCTTCGCGTGTCCGTTGGGGTCGAGGCCGACGTCCTGCCCGGCGTCCTTGAAGCCGACGTAGTACGGCGCATCCGCGTACGGCTCCACTTGCAGCAGGGCGCTGAACAGGGCCTTCGCCCGGGCGATGTCCTTGACGGGGTAGATGATCGTCTTGAGGCCGGCGGTCATGATGGCTCCTCCGCATCGGGTGGCCCGACGGAATTCGTCGGTGATTCCACGCTAGGGCGGAGGGTGCTCCGGCGGCTTCTCCAATCCTGACCGGTCCGCTACCGTCGGAACACTGAGTGAGGGGGCCTCACGGAGTGTCGCGCGAGCGCGCGGGGGCAACTGGTCCACGTCGACCGCGAGGACGCGCCGTCGGGCGGCGTCATCTTCCGCCCGCCCGCCGGTGAAGCCAGCGCGGATGTCGAGCGCCTCGCGGAGCGGATGAGCGTGATTCTGCACACTCCGTTCAACCAGACCACCAGGACCGAGGCCCGTGCCTTCGATCCGTGGACCATCGCGGCGGTGCTGCGGACCGACGCGCGCACCGAGGCCCAGCGCAAGGCGGAGCAGGTGCTCCTCGGTCCGAACGCGCAGCCCGGCGTAAGGGAGTTGGTGGAGGCGGTGTCCCGGATGGCGCTGGGCGCGGGACAGCTGCTCACGATCAACGCCGCCAATCCGCTGGTCCAGCGCCTGGCAGCGCTGCAGGAGGCGGCGGACGAGAAGGTCAGCAGCTGATGCTGGCGCTCTACCACAGCGCGGCCCTGGCGACCGGGCAGATGATCACTGCGCAGGCGGCGCAGAGCGGCGTCGTGGGCCCTCGAAGCGCTCGTGTCGCCCCAACAACCTGCCGACCGCGCCGGTGCCACCGATCTCGCTGTCTATGCCCTCCTGCTCGAGGAACCGCAGGGAGATCCTTGCCTGCCCGGCGCACTGGGCGCGTCTGCGGCTGAAGCAGCAGACCGACGACGGCGTACGGACGGTCGGGGACCGTTACAACCGGCACCACGTCCTCGTCTGCCCCGAACTCACGAGCCTTTGCGACGCGGCCGGCATGGCCCCGCTTGACCACGCCTACGACCGACAGCCCGACCCCCGACCGACCTCGACCGGATCCGCCTGCCGGACGAGATCGGCAAGCGGCTGGCCGTGCTCCACGAGGCGTGCGGCGCAGCGCTCAGCCACGCCCGGCAGGCGGACACCCGCCTCGGCTGTACCCGGCGGCAGCAAGAAATCGCCGACCTGAGAGACCGCGGTGAACGTATAGCCCAAGCCCTGTGGCACCGGGACCGCCCCCACGGACCGGCCCCGGTCACCTCACGTCGACTCCCGCTTCACCAGCTCCGTCGGCAGAATCACCGCCGCCGGGTCCTCGCCGCCGATCTGGGCCAGCAGTACCCGTACCATCTCGGAGCTGATGCGGTCGTAGGGCTGGCGGATCGTGGTGAGGGCGGGGGTGGCCTCCGTCGCCGCGATGGAGTCGTCGAAGCCGCCCACCGACACGTCCTCGGGCACTCGTCGGCCCGCACGGCGCAGCGCCGTCAGCGCGCCCTGTGCCATCAGGTCGGAGGCCACGAACACGGCGTCCATGTCCGGGGCCTGCGCCAGCAGCCGTTCGCAGCCCGCCTCGCCGCTGGCCCGGCTGTAGTCGCCGGAGACGATGAGCCGCTCGTCGATCTCGATGCTCGCTTCCGTGAGCACCTCCTTGTAGCCGGCGAGGCGATCGACTCCGCCCGGGGTGTCCAGCGGGCCGCTCACCATGCCGATCCGGCGGCGCCCCCGAGACAGCAGGTGGCGCACCATGTCACGGGCGCCGTCCCGGTCGTCCGCGGCCACATAACTCACCTTGGAGCCGAGCCCCATGGGCTTGCCGCACTGGACGAGGGGCACCCCCGCCTCGCGCAGCTGCTCCGCGACCGGGTCCCCGGAGTGGCTGGAGACCAGCAGCACCCCGTCGACGTGCCCGGCCGTGATGTACCGGGTAATGCGCCGCCGTTCGTCCTCGGTGCCCGCCAGCATCAGCAGCAGCGGGATGTCGTGCGCGGCCAGCGCCTGGGTGCACGCGCTCAGCAGGACGTTGAAGTTGGGGTCTTCGAAGAACCGCTCCTGAGGCTCCGTCAGCAGGAAGCCGACCGAGTCCGAACGTCCGGTGATCAGCGAGCGGGCGTGCCGGTTGACGACATAACCCGTCTTGCGGATCGCGGCGTTGACCGCCTCCTGGGCGGACGGGCTGACATAGTGCCCGCCGTTGAGCACCCGTGAGACGGTGCCCCGTGAGACACCCGCCTCGCGGGCCACGTCGTGGATCGTCGGCGGTCTGCGTCGGCCCCCCGTGTTGCTCATGGTCATGACTTTACGGCTCCGGAGAGCAGATCGAGGCTCCAGAAGCGCTGGATGACCAGGAACAGCGCGATCAGCGGGAGTACCGCGAGGAACGCACCCGTGATCACCAGGGTGTAGAGCGCAGGCTGGTTCGATCCCTGTTCCAGGAGTGTGTACAGGCCGAGCGTGATCGGGAACTTCTCGTCGTCGCTGAGCATGATGTACGGCAGCAGGAAGTTGTTCCAGATCGCCACGAACTGGAACAGGAACACCGTCACCAGGCCGGGCACCATCATCGGCAGCGCGACCCGGGTGAAGATGCGCCACTCGCTCGCCCCGTCCATCCGCCCGGCCTCCACCACATCACCCGGGACGGCCGCGGCCGCGTAGATGCGGGCGAGGTAGACGCCGTACGGGGAGAGGATCTGCGGCAGCATCACGGACAGGTAGGAGTCCGTGAGATCCGCCTTCGCCAGCAGCAGGTACTGCGGGATGGCGAGGATGATCGGCGGCATCAGCACGCCCGCGAGCAGGATGTTGAACATCGTCTCGCGGCCGCGGAAGCGGTACATGGCGAGGGCGTAACCGCTGAAGGACGACACCACTGTGGACAACAGGGCGCCGAGACCGGCGTACAGGGCGGAGTTGTCCATCCACTTCCAGTACACGCCGTCGCGATAGGTGCCCAGCTGCTTGATGTTGTCCGCGAAGCCGGTGCCCGGCAGGAACGTGAACGTGGAGAACAGCTCACGCCCGGACTTGGTGGACGCGATGATCACCCACGCCACCGGCAGCAGCGTGTAGACCGCGCCGAGCACCAGCGTGATCGTCGGGACCAGTGCGATACGGCGGCGCAGTGGCGGACGGCCCTGGGCGGCACCGGTGGTGCCGGCCGCCGACGGGGCCTTGTGGACGGCAAGAGAACTCATCGTGCTGCCTCCTGCTTCTGGCGACGGTTCGCGGCCCGCAGGAAGCCGAATGACAGGACGAGCGTGGCGAGGGCGATGATCACGGCCTCGGCGGCGGCCTGGTAGATGTCCCCCTTGCGGAACGCGTCCTGGTACACGTTCATCAGCGGACTCCACGTCAGCGGCAGGGAGTTGGTCAGCGGCTTGAGGGTGGTCGGTTCGTTGAACACCTGGAGCGTCGCGATGATCGAGAAGAAGAAGGTCAGCACCAGTGAGGGTGCCACCATCGGAATCTTGATCCTCAGGGCGATCTGCAGCGGGGTGGCGCCGTCCAGCTTCGCCGCCTCGTACACCTCGGCCGGGATGGCCTGCAGCGAGGTGTAGATGACGATCATGTTGAAGCCGGTGCCGCCCCAGACCGCGATGTTCGCCATGGCGAGATACAGCGGACCGCCGTCGAGGAGGTCGGGCTGCGGCATGTGCAGCTTCTCGAGCAGGTAGTAGAACGGGCTGACGTCCGGCAGGTACAAAAAGCCCCACATCAGGGCCGCCACCACGCCGGGGATGGCGTACGGCAGGAAGATCGCGAGCCGGGTGAACGGCGCGAACCGCACCTTGTCCGAGTCGAGCATCAGCGCGAACAGCAGGGCGAGGCCGAGCATCACCGGCACGACGATGCAGCCGTAGCCGAGGACGCGCAGAGCCCCGTGGCCCAGCTCGCTGTCGGTGAGAGTGTCGGTGTAGTTCTCCAGGCCGGCCCAGACCTCCTTGCGGGCGCCCGCGCCCAGGCCGAGCCCGGAGACGTGCACCTTGCGGAAGCTGAGGTAGACCGCGTAGCCGATGGGCAGCGCGAAGAACAGGGCGAAGAGGAGCGTGGCGGGGAGAAGGAAGGCGTACGGGGCCCCCTTGACCCCGTACGACCTCCGGCGTGCGGTGGTCACTCGGAGACCTCGAAGCCCTGCTTCTTGAGGTCGGCGACCGTGGCGTCCTGCATCTTGGCCAGGGCGGCCGTGAAGTCCGACTTGCTCTTGGCGGCGGCGCCGAAGGCGTCGTTGAAGGTCGTGTAGGCGACGTTCACGTTCGGGCCCCAGGCGGAGGGCGCCGTGGTCTTCGCGATCGCGGCGGCCTTGGTGTAGAAGTCCGACTGGTTGGAGAAGTAGGCCGGCGGTTGGGCGAAGGCGCCGCTGGTCTGGGCGTTGGTGGCGGCCGGGTAGATGCCGCTCTCCTTGGCCAGCGCCTGCAGCGCGGAGCCGTCGGTGTTCAGCCAGGCGGCGAACTCGGCGGCGGCCGCCTGGTGGGCGGAGTCCGTGGTGACGGCGGTGGAGGAGCCGCCCCAGCTGCCGGTGACGTTGTCGCCCGCGGACCACTGGGGGAGCGGGGCCATGGCCCACTTGCCCTTGGTCTCGGGCGCGGCCGTGGTCAGCGTGCCCGGCGCCCACACGGCGGAGACCCAGGCGATCTGCTTGCCGGTGTTGAGGGCCTTGTTCCAGGCAGGGGTGTACATCGGCTGGTTGTCGACGGCGCCCTCCTTGACCAGGCCGCCCCAGAAGCCGGCGACCTTCTTGGTGGCCGCGTCGTCGATGCCGACCTTCCACTTGTCGCCGGAGGTCGTCCACCACTTGGCGCCGGCCTGCTGGGCGAGGCCCGCGAAGAGGCCGGAGTCATTGGCGGAGAAGGTGGTGAGGTCCATGTCCGGCGCCTTCTTCTTCAGCGCGCGGGCCGTCGCGGCGAACTGCTCCCAGGTGGTGGGGACCGTCAGGCCGTACTTCTTGAACAGGTCCTGGCGGTAGTAGAACATCATCGGCCCGATGTCCTGCGGGATCGCGTAGACCGCGTCCGTGCCCAGGGTGGTCTGCTGCCACACGCCGTCGGCGAACTTGCTCTTGGTGTCGCCGACGTCCTTCGATATGTCGGCCAGCGCGTCATTGCTGACCAGCGTCGGCAGCGCCTGGTACTCGGCCTGCACCAGGTCGGGGGCCTTCTTCGCCTTGTGCGCCGTGAGGATCTTGGTGATCAGCGAGTCGCCGGACGCCTGCTTCTTCACCGTGACCGTGATCTGGTCCTTCTTGCCCGGACCCTTGTTCCACAGGTCCACGACCTTGTCCATGCCGGGCGTCCAGGTCCAGTACGTCAGCGAGACCGGACCGGACTCGGTCTTGCTGTCCGAGTCGGACGAGCCACAGGCGGCGAGGGCGGTGGCGCCGAGGGCGACGGCGATGGTGGATGCCACGAGGCGAGTGCGCTTCGTGTTGGGCATGGATCTCTCCCCTGACCTGGGTCCCCGCCTGGTGCGGAAACCTGCCATGCGAATCACTTGAGCCGGGTTCTCGCCCGTCGCGAGGACCTGAGATGCTCTCTGTGAGCGTTCACAGTAGAGAAACATCCCGGACACTTGTCAATGGTTGTTGCTGTGCGGTTATGTTGGGCTCATACCGCCGCCGCTGTGTGTGCACGTTCCCAAATGATCGATAAAACGGGAGAGATCCATGCCGGAGACCAGCCCCAGAGGCCTCACCAGGCTCGCCTTCGGTGGGGACTACAACCCCGAGCAGTGGCCGGAAAGCGTCTGGCACGAGGACGTCCGGCTGATGCGGGAGGCCGGCGTCACCATGGTGAGCGTCGGGATCTTCTCCTGGGCGCTGCTGGAGCCCTCACCCGGGGTGTACGACTTCGGCTGGCTCGACCGCCTGCTCGACCTGCTGCACGAGAACGGCATACGCGCCGACCTGGGCACCCCCACCGTGTGCCCGCCGGTCTGGTTCTACCGGGCCCACCCGGAGGCCCTCCCCGTGACCCCCGAGGGCGTGCGCCACGAGTTCGGCTCCCGCGCTGCCATCTGTCACAGCAACGCCGACTACCGCGCGGCCGCCGCCGGCATCACCACCCGGCTCGCCGAGCGCTACGGCGACCACCCTGCCCTGGCGATGTGGCACGTGCACAACGAGTACGGCGTCCCCGTCTCGGCCTGCTACTGCGACTCCTGCGCGGCCCACTTCCGCCGCTGGCTCGCCTCGACGTACGACACGGTCGAAGCCGTCAACGAGGCCTGGGGCACGGCCTTCTGGGGCCAGCGCTACACCGACTTCGAGCAGATCAACCCGCCCCGCTCCACCCCGACGGCCGTCAACCCGGCCCAGGCGCTGGACTACAAGCGCTTCGCCGACGCCACCATGCGCGAGAACTTCCGTATGGAGCGGGACATCCTGCACCGCCTCTCGCCCGGCGTCCCGGTGACGACGAACTTCATGACCGCCCTCAGCCAGTGCGACTCCGTCGACTACTGGGCCTGGGGCCGTGAGGTCGACCTCGTCACCAACGACCACTATCTGATCACCGACGGCCGCCGCACCCACGTCAACCTCGCGATGGCCGCCGACCTCACCCGCTCCGTCGCCGGCGGAGCCCCCTGGCTGCTCCTGGAGCACTCCACCTCGGGCGTCAACTGGCAGCCCCGCAACCCCGCCAAGGCCCCCGGCCAGATGGCCCGCAACTCCCTCGCCCATGTGGCCCGCGGCTCCGACGGCGCCCTGTTCTTCCAGTGGCGCCAGTCCCGGCGCGGCGCCGAGAAGTTCCACTCGGCGATGCTCCCGCACGGCGGCACTCAGACCCGCGTCTGGCGCGAGGTCGTCGAACTGGGCGCCGCCCTCGACTCGTTGAGCCAGGTCCTCGGCACCCGCACCCGGGCCGATGTCGCCGTCCTGTGGGACTGGCACTCCTGGTGGGCGCAGAACCTCGACTGGCGCCCCAGCGAGGACCACGACGCGCGCGAACGCGCCGACGCCTTCTACGAGACCCTCTACGACCGCCACCTCACCGTCGACTTCGCCCATCCGGAAGCCGACTTGTCGGCCTATCCCCTTGTCGTCGTGCCCGCCCTGTACCTGATGACGGAGGCGGCCGGCAACAACCTCAAGGAGTACGTCGAAGGCGGCGGCACGCTTGTCGTCTCGTACTTCTCCGGCATCGTCGACGAGCACGACGCCGTCCACGAGGGCGCCTACCCGGGTGCGCTCAGGGACGTGCTCGGCCTGACGGTCGAGGAGTTCTCGCCGCTGCTGCAGGGCCGGTCGGTGCGTCTGAGCGGCCCGGACGGCTCCGAGCTCAGCGGCGACGTGTGGACGGAGTTCGTCGTCCCGCGCGGCGCCGAGACCGTGTGGACGTACGCCGACGGCCTGACCGTGGGCCACCCGGCCGTCACCCGCCACCGCCTCGGCGAGGGCACCGCCTGGTACGTCTCCACCCGCCTGGGCGCCGAGGGCCTGGACGCCCTGCTCGGCTGGGCGATCGAGGACGCGCGTGTCACCCCGCGCGCCGACCTGCCACGCGACGTCGAGGTCGTCCGCCGCACCGGCGAGTCGGGCAGCTATCTGTTCGCGGTCAACCACTCCGCGTCGGACGCCAAGGTGCCGCTGGAGACGCACGGCACCGAGCTGCTGACCGGTGAACGCGCCGCGGGCCGCCTCGAAGTCCCCGCGGGAGCCGTCCGGGTCGTACGCCTCGACGGCTGAGCCGACTCCCCTCCGTCCGCGTGTGCCACGAGAGCCGCGGGCGGAGGGGCCCTCCTTCCGCACCCACCGGAGGGACCCCCATCCTCAGGGATCTCCCCATCCCCATTCGTCGAAGGGACGACGGACGACGATGTTCCATCCCAGACGCACCCTCAGAGCCCTGCTGATGCCGCTGGTGGCCGGGCTCGCCCTGGTCGCCCTGCCCGCACCCAGCGCGCAGGCGGCCGGCACCCTGACCAACGGCGGCTTCGAGTCCGACGGCACCGGCACCGCCACGCCGGCCGGCTGGTCGACGTACTCGGCAGCCGGCCAGAACTCCGCCTCGTACACCGAGTCCGGTGGCCACAGCGGCAGCTACCGTCTGTCCCACTACTCCGCCTCGGCCTACAAGGTCGAGACGTACCAGTACCTGTCGGGGCTGACCAACGGCGCCTACACCCTCACCGCCTGGACCCGCTCCAGCGGCGGGCAGAACTCCGCCTACATAGCCCTGAAGAACTGCGGCAGTTCCGACCAGCGCACCGATCTTCCGGTGTCCACGAGCAGCTGGATCCGCATCGTCACGTCGATCAATGTGACCAACAACCAGTGCACGATCAGCATCAACAGTGACGCGAACGCCGGCAACTGGATCAATGTTGACGACCTGACCTTCGCGTCCGGCTCCACGGGCCTGTCCATCAAGGGTGCCGACATCTCCTCCCTGGCCAAGAGCGAGGCCCTCGGCGGCGTCTACAGGACCAGCTCCGGCACGACCGGCGACGCGGTCACCATCCTCAAGAACACGGGCATGAACTACGCGCGCCTGAAGGTGTGGGTCAACCCCGCCGACGGCTACAACAACAAGACGCGCGTGCTGGCCATGGCCAAGCGCATCAAGGCGGCCGGCATGAAGCTGCTGGTCGACTTCCACTACTCGGACACCTGGGCCGACCCGGGAGCCCAGAGCAAGCCCGCCGCCTGGTCGGGGCACAGCTACAGCCAGCTGAAGACGGACGTGTACAACCACACGTACGACGTGCTGAGCGCGCTCAAGGCCCAGGGCACCGCCGCCGACATGGTCCAGGTCGGCAACGAGATCAACGGCGGCATGTTGTGGTCCGAGGGCTCCACGGACAACTGGTCGCAGCTCGCCGGCCTGATCAACTCCGGCTACAGCGCGGTCAAGGCCGTCTCCTCCGGCACCCAGGTCGCGCTGCACCTCGCCAACGCCGGTGACGACTCCACGGTCCGCTGGTGGTTCGACAGCGCCAAGACGTACAACATCAACTACGACGTGATCGGCCTGTCGTACTACGGCTACTGGCACGGCTCGCTGGCCGCCGCGCAGACCACCCTGGACGACGTGGTCTCCCGCTACGGCAAGCCGGTGTTCATCGCCGAGACGGCCTACCCGTTCCGGCTGGACAGCAAGGACTCGCTCACCAACCAGATCGACACCACCGGCGAACTGGTCTCCGGCTACCCGGCCACCCAGGCGGGCCAGCTGGCCTGGATGAACGCCGTCGCGAACATCGTGGAGGCCGTCCCGGGCAACAAGGGCCTCGGCGTCTTCTACTGGGAGGCGACCTGGACCGCGGTCACCGGGAACGGCTGGGACCCGACCGACGCCACCTCCGGCAACGGCTGGGAGAACCAGGCCCTCTTCGACTACGACAACAAGGCCACCTCGGCCACGAGCTGGTTCAGCCACCGCTGAACCTGTGTGGAGAGGGCCCGGTCGCAGGGGAGCGGCCGGGTCCTCGCCCATGTTCCCGCTAGGAGCGCAGGGCCGAAGGCCCCTGTCCGCGGTCCGTCGGTGCCCGTGCCGCCCGGTCGGGCGGGTCCGGCGGCTCGTCGAGGTGTCCGAGCCACTCGCATATGAGCCGCCCCAGCAGCGCACCGCCGTAGACGACGAACCCCACTCCGACCAGCCAGGACTCCACCACCAGGACCGTGCCGACCGGGCCGTAGCTGATCGCGTTGGTGACCAGGAGCGGGGTGAAGACCAGATACGAGAAGCCGCGCAGGCCCACCAGGCCCGCCATCGTGGCGAGCGCACCGGGCAGCAGATACCGCCAGGGCACCTGGCGGCTGAGCAGGAAGTGCGGCGCCCACCAGAAGAACAGCACACCGACCCCCACGCTGAGCAGAATGCGGGGCGGGCCCTCCAGCACGGTCCGGGTCTGCACCTGTGCGTACAGGTACGCCATCAGCATGACCAGCCAGACCGCGTGCCGCCAGAGGTGGTGCCAGGGAGCGGCGGCCGTCCTCCAGATCCGCTCATAGCCGTTCTGCACGCTGGAGGCGAAGGACATGCCGAACAGTGCGAGCAGGGCCAGGCTCAGCGCGCTGGTGGTGCTGATCACCTTGCGGGTCGGGCCGAAGACATGCGCGAGCGCGTCGGCGGACCGGCCGTTCAGGGCCATGCCGTCCACCAGCCACAGCGCGAAGCCGCCGTGCCCGAACGGATCCGCCGCGGCCACCACGATCAGCAGCGGAGCCAGGGTGACCAGGGCGAGCGTCGCAAACCCCATGGCCCGGTGCATCAACTCCAGCTCTTTGCCGCGTCGGTGCAGCTCGGCGAACCCCAGCCGGTGCCAGGCGGCCAGCCGTGACATGGCACCACCCCTTCCTCCGGCCGGGGCTACCGGTGGTGGTGTCCTGAGTGGCCAGGAACGCGTCCCGGTAAACCTGATCGGGTGACCCGGCACCCGGTGGGCATCCCTACACATGCCAGCATGAACTGTCCCGACCTCGACGAGGAGGTTTTCATGGACCGTCCCAGTGAACTCGTTCCGCTCCGGTACGTCGCCATCGGCGGCCGTGGCCCCGAGGACGTCGTCGCCGACGCCCACGGCCGGGTGCTGACCGGAGTGGAGGACGGCCGCATCCTGCGCATCGACGGACTGGCCGAGCCCTCGGCCGCCCGCGTCGAGGTGCTCGCCGAAACCGGAGGCCGACCGCTAGGCCTCGAACTTCTCCCCGACGATGCCCTGTTGGTGTGCGACGCCGAACTCGGGCTGCTGCGCGTCGACCTCGGCGAGGGCATCGTGCGCATCCTCGCCGACTCGGTGGCGGGGGAGAGGCTGCGGTTCTGCAGCAATGCGGTCGCCCTGTCCGACGGCAGTGTCTGCTTCACCGTCTCCAGCCGCCGCTACCCGTTGGACCAGTGGATCGGCGACCTCGTCGAACACACCGGGACCGGCCGCCTGCTGCGCCTCGCCCCGGGCAGCGAGAGCCCGGAAGTGCTGCTGGAGGGGCTCCAGTTCGCCAACGGGCTGGCGCTGAGCGCTGATGAATCGTTCCTGGTCGTCGCCGAGACCGGCGCCCGCAGACTGACCCGCTACTGGCTCACCGGCGAGAAGTCCGGACGGAGCGAACCCTTCGTGGAGAACCTGCCGGGCATGCCCGACAATCTCTGGCGGGCCGGCCCGGACGGCCCGGTCTGGGTCTCCCTCGCCGGGCCCCGCGTGCCCCCGCTCGACCTGCTGCACCGCACCGCCCCCGCCGTCCGCGGCGCCGCCGCCCGCATCGCCGTCCGTGCCCCCTTCCGCCCCACCGGCACCATCGGCGTCCTCGCGGTCGACGACCAGGGGACGATCGTCCACCACCTCGCCCGCCGGCACTCCGGCTACCGCATGGTGACCAGCGTCTGCGAGGCCGCCGGCCACCTGGTCCTCGGCTCCCTGTGGGAGCGGGGCATCGCGGTGTGCGAGCGACCGGCCCCGAAGTGACCCGGGTCAGGGCCGGGCGCTACCCTGTTGCCCGGCCGCGAGCACCCCTCGCGGCGCGGCGGTGGGGCCCGCCGTACCCGAACCGCGGCAGTGGTGCCGCCAACGGTCCCTACTTGCGAAGGAGCGGCGCCCGCATGCCCCGGGCCCCGGCGAGTAGGAGACGTACGACCATGACAGCCCCGGACGCCGAGAGCCTCCGCGCCCGCCCCCACACCCCGCGACCGCCCGCCTGGCGCACCCAGGCCCCCGTCGTCGCGGTGGTCGCGCTCGGCGGCGCCCTCGGCGCCACCGCCCGCTACGCCCTGTCCCTGTGGTGGCCCACCCAGCCCGGCGGATTCCCCTGGGCGACCTTCTGGACCAACGTCGTCGGCTGCGCCGTGATCGGTGTGTTCATGGTCGTCATCACCGACGTATGGGCCGCCCACCGCCTCGTACGCCCCTTCTTCGGCACCGGCGTGCTCGGCGGCTTCACCACCTTCTCCACCTACGCCGTCGACATCCAGAAGCTGGTCGACGCTGGCCACCCGCGCACCGGGCTGGCCTACCTCGCCGCGACCCTGCTCGCGGCGCTCACGGCGGTGTGGCTCGCGGTCACCGCGGCCCGCCGCGTCCTGAAGTGGAGGCAGCCATGACGAGGCTGACCGGCAGCGCCCTGCGCGTGACCGTCTTCATCGGCGAGAACGACACCTGGCACCACAAGCCCCTCTACTCGGAGATCGTGCACCGCGCCCACGCGGCGGGCCTCGCCGGCGCCAGCGTCTTCCGCGGTATCGAGGGCTTCGGCGCCTCCTCCATGATCCACACCTCGCGGCTGCTGTCGCTGAGTGAGGACCTGCCCGTCGCGATCGTCATCGTCGACACCGAGGAACGCGTCCGCGCCTTCCTGCCGCAGCTCGACGAGCTCGTCGGCGAGGGCCTGGTCATCCTCGACGACTGCGAGGTCATCCGGTACGTCGGCCGCGAGGACAGCCCCGGCAAAACGGATATGAAGGGTAAGGAGTCGTTGTGAACTGGGTGTTGGTCGTCGCGGGCGCCATGGTCGGTGCCCCGCTGCGCTACCTCACCGACCGCGCGGTGCAGTCCCGCCACGACTCGGTCTTCCCCTGGGGTACCTTCGCGGTGAACGTCACCGGCTGCCTGATCCTCGGCCTGCTGACCGGCGCGGTGGCCGAGGTGGTCGCCGGTTCCCATCTGCAGCTGCTCCTCGGCACCGGCCTGTGCGGAGCCCTGACGACGTACTCGACCTTCTCCTACGAGACCCTGCGGCTGACCGAGACCGGGGCGGGGCTCTACGCTGCCGCCAACGTCGTCGGGAGCGTGACGGCAGGCCTCGGCGCGGCATTCGCCGGGGTGTCGATCGCCCAGGCCTTGTGGGGGTAGGCGACCGGCCTGACTCCCGCGCGTAGTAAGACTGTCTACAGCACTGTCGACCAACTCCTCAGAACTGGATCCCATGAGCGTCATCAACGTCGGTCAGGCCGCCGTCCTCGGAGTCGTGGAAGGGCTGACCGAGTTCCTTCCCGTTTCCTCCACCGGACATCTGAAGATCACCGAAGGGCTCATGAGCATCCCGGTCGACGACAAGGCCGTCGTCGGCTTCTCGGCCGTCATCCAGGTCGGCGCGATCGCAGCCGTGCTCCTGTACTTCTTCAAGGACATCGTGCGGATCGTCTCCGCCTGGGGCCGTGGCCTGGTCAACAAGGAAGAGCGCTACCACCACGACTACAAGTTCGCCTGGTGGGTGATCTACGCGACCATCCCGATCGTGGTCGTGGGCCTGGCCGCCAAGCCGCTCATCGAGGGCCCGCTCGCCTCGCTGTGGGTGGTCGCCGCCTCGCTGATCGTCGGCAGCGGCGTCATGTGGGCTGCGGACCAGATGGGCCGGCACAAGCGCGGTGAGGACGACACCACCTTCAAGGACGCGATGCTGGTCGGCGGCTCCCAGATCCTCGCCCTGCTCTTCCCCGGCTTCTCCCGCTCCGGCGCCACCATGTCCACCGCACTCATCCTCGACCTGGACCGCGTCGCCGCCACCCGCCTCTCCTTCTTCCTCGGCATCCCGGCGCTGACCGGCGCCGGCCTGTACGAGCTCAAGGACGCCCTGGGCACGGGCGTGGGCGCCGCGCCGCTCGCCGTCGGCACGATCGTCTCCTTCGTCGTCGCCTACGCCTCCATCGCCTGGCTGCTGAAGTTCGTCGCCAAGCACTCCTTCAACGCCTTCGTCGTCTACCGGATCATCGTCGGCGTGCTGCTGCTCGGTCTGCTCAGCACGGGTGGCCTCAGCAGCTGACGGCGGTCGCGGAAACGGGCGCCTCTCGGGGAGCCGGACAGCGTCGCGGACGAGCCCCTGGTGCGCGGCGATGCCGAGAAGGCGCCGTATCCGCTGATTTCTCGCACCCCGCCCCGGAAAAACGCGCGTGCGTACGGGATCTCCGCCGTGCCACGATGGCGCGGGGAAGCGAGGTCTCGTGGACGAGATGAGGCGATTTCGCAGGGCGCTGGTCGCGTGGGCGGCCGGGGGAGCGGGGGCGAGCGCGGCCGCCGAGGCGGCGCGGCATCTGGCCGGCGGTGTGCGGACGATCGTGCTCGTCGAGGGAAGCAGCGATCAGGCCGCCCTCGAAGCGCTGGCCGCGCGCCATGGCCGCGACCTCGGCACGCAGGGCGTTGCGGTGGTGCCGCTCGGAGGAGCGACGAACATCGGGCGTTTCCTGGACGTGTGCGGACCTGCGGGACTCGACCTTCCGCTGGCCGGCCTCTGCGACATCGGCGAGGAACGGCACTTCCGGCGCCATCTGGAGCGGGTCGGGCTCGGCTCCGGTCTCACCCGCGTCGGCCTTGAGGCACTCGGGTTCCACCTGTGCGTCGCCGACCTGGAGGACGAACTGATCCGCGCGCTCGGGGCCGAAGGCGTGCAGCAGGTGATCGAGGCACAGGGCGAGACGCGCCCCTTCCACACCTTCCAGGGCCAGCCGGCCCAGCGGAACCGGCCCGTGGAGCACCAGCTGCGGCGCTTCATGGGGACCCACAGCGGCCGCAAGGCGCTCTACGCGCAGGCACTGGTCGAGCATCTCGACCTCGAGCGGGTTCCCCGGCCGCTGGAGCGCCTGCTTGCGCGCGTCTGACACGGCTCGGCCGTCGGGGCCGTCCCTGCCTGAGGCGGCGGAGCGGCCTCCGTAATCCCGGCGGTGGCGAGAGCGCGGACGCGATGCCCGATCGGGAAGTCTGTTTTCAGGCGCCGCGCCCCATGAATTTCGCCTTTCGCTTCCCCCTTGACAGTTCCCGCCCGTCACCCGCAGGATCGCTCCCGTGAACCTGTCAGACAGCAAGACAGCCAGTCAGGGTCCGCGGCGCATCAGCGCCATGGAAGCGGTCCTGGCGCATCTGCGCGCCGCCATCGAGAACGGCGAGTACGCCGTGGGGGACAAGCTCCCCTCCGAGGCGGAGCTGTGCCGCACCCTCGAGGTCAGCCGGCCCGTGCTGCGCGAGGCCCTCAGGGCGCTGCAGACGATGGGCCTGACCGTCTCCAAGACGGGCAAGGGCACTTTCGTCGTGGCCAGCACCGTCGAGGACCCCACCTTCGGCGACTACGCGGCCAGCGACCTGCTGGAGGTGCGCCGCCACGTGGAGATCCCGGTGGCGGGCTACGCGGCCGTGCGCCGCACGCCCGAGGACCTCGACCACCTGGCGCACCTGCTGGAGCGCATGGAGCGGGAGACCGACACCACCTCGTGGGTCGCCCTCGACACACTGTTCCACCTAGCTGTCGCCCAGGCCGCCCAGAACCCGGTCTTCCGCCGGGTCATCGAGGAGATCCGCGACGCACTGGCGCGTCAGTCGGCCTTCCTCAACGAGCTGGGCGGACGCCGCGAGCAGTCCAACCGCGAGCACCGGGCGATCGTCGAGGCGCTGATGGACGGTTCCGAACTCGACGCGGTCGACGCCATGGCGCACCATCTCGACCGCGTCGAGACGACCCTCACCGACATCGTGCGCCCCGCGCGCACGGACATCCCCACGGAAGGCGGACCCGAGGCGTGAGCGAGCAGCACCTCAAAGACGAGACGCGCACACCGGCCGCACATGTCGACGCAGGCGACGCGGGCTACAGCAAGTCGCTGAAGTCCCGGCACGTCAACATGATCGCCATCGGCGGCGCGATAGGCACCGGTCTCTTCCTCGGCGCGGGCGGCCGTCTCGCCGACGCCGGCCCGTCCCTGTTCATCGCCTACGCGGTCTGCGGCATCTTCGCCTTCCTGGTCGTGCGCGCCCTCGGCGAACTCGTCCTGTACCGGCCCTCGTCCGGCGCCTTCGTCTCCTACGCCCGTGAGTTCCTGGGGGAGAAGGGCGCGTACACCGCGGGCTGGATGTACTTCCTGAACTGGGCGACCACCGGCATTGCCGACATCACCGCGGTGGCCACCTACACGCACTACTGGGGCATGTTCTCCGACATCCCTCAATGGTTGATCGCATTGATCGCCCTGGCCGTCGTCCTGACGGTCAACCTGATCTCCGTCAAGATCTTCGGTGAGCTGGAGTTCTGGTTCGCCATCGTCAAGGTCAGTGCACTCGTGATCTTCATGTGCATCGGCATCTTCCTGCTGGTCACCCAGCACCCCGTCGACGGCGCCCACCCCGGCCCGGCCCTGATCACCGACAACGGCGGCGTCTTCCCCAACGGCCTGCTGCCCATGCTGCTGATCATCCAGGGCGTCGTGTTCGCCTACGCCTCCGTCGAGCTGGTGGGCGTCGCCGCGGGTGAGACCCAGAACCCCGAGAAGATCATGCCGAAGGCGATCAACTCGATCATGTGGCGCGTCGGCCTCTTCTACGTCGGCTCGGTCGTCCTGCTCTCGATGCTGCTGCCCTGGAACAAGTACAGCGCCGCCGAGAGCCCCTTCGTGACCGTGCTGTCCCACATCGGCATCCCGGCCGCCGGCGGCGTGATGAACCTCGTCGTCCTCACGGCGGCCATGTCCTCGCTCAACTCGGGCCTGTACTCCACGGGGCGCATCCTGCGCTCCATGGCGATGTCCGGATCCGCCCCCAAGTTCACCTCGGTGATGAGCCGCAGCCAGGTCCCGTACGGCGGCATCCTGCTCACCAGCGGTATCTGTGTCCTGGGCGTCGGCCTCAACTTCGTCGTCCCGGCGGACGCCTTCGAGATCGTCCTGAACTTCGCGGCGATCGGCATCCTCTCCACCTGGGGCATGATCATGATCTGTCACCTCCTCTTCTGGCAGAAGACTCAGAAGGGCGAGCTGACCCGCCCCGGCTACCGACTGCCGGGGTCCCCCTGGACCGAACTCGTGACGCTGGCCTTCCTCGCCTCCGTCCTGGTCCTCATGTACGCCGACGGAGGCGCCGGCCGCACCACCGTGCTGTGCCTGCCGCTGATCGTCGGAGCCCTGGTCGGCGGATGGTTCGCCGTCCGCGGCCGGGTCGCACGCAAGTCCACGGAGAGCACATCGACCGGAGCCGGCGCGTGAGCCACGCGCCGCTCCCTGACAAGAGGCAGTGATGTTGAGCAGTTCCGTCGCGGTCGCACCCCTGATCCGCGAACCCCTCCACGCCCCCGTCGCCCACCTGATACGCGGCGGGGTCGTGGAGGGCATCCACTACGGCTCCGTCGTCGTCCTCGGCGCCGACGGGAAGGTCCAGCTCCAACTCGGCGACATCGAGGCCGCCTTCTACCCGCGCTCGGCCCTCAAGCCGGTCCAGGCCGTCTCCATGGTCCGCGCCGGGCTCCCGCTCGACGGCGAGCTCCTCTCGCTCACCGCGGCCAGCCACTCCGGCGAGGAACGCCACCTCGCCGGCACCCGGCGCATCCTGGAGCTCGCCGGCCTCACCGAGGACCATCTGCGCAACGTGACGGACATGCCGTTCGACCCGGTGGTCCGCGACGAGTGGATCCGTACGGGCCGTCTGCCCTCCCGGCTGGCCCATAACTGCTCCGGCAAGCACGCGGCCATGCTGTACACCTGCAAGCTCAACGGCTGGTCCCTCGACGGCTACCTCGACCCGGAGCACCCGCTCCAGCAGGCGATCGCCGAGATCGTCGAGGACCTCACCGGGCAGCGGATCGCCCAGGTCACCGTCGACGGGTGCGGTGCTCCTCTCTTCTCCATCTCCCTGCACGGCCTTGCCCGAGCCACCGCCCGCATCACCACGGCGGCCGAGGGCACTCCGGAGGCCCGGGTCGCGAACGCCATGCGCGAGCACGCCGAGATGGCCTCGGGCGCCGGCCGTGACGTCGCCGCCCTGATGCGGGCCGTCCCCGGGCTTCTCGCGAAGGACGGTTTCGAGGGCGTGGAGGTCGCCGCCCTGCCCGACGGCCGGGCGGTCGCCGTCAAGATCTCCGACGGCGCGAACCGGGCCCGGATCCCCGTCACGGCCGCCGCCCTCGCCCGGGCCGGCGTCGACCCCGCCCTCCTCACCCGGTTCGCGGGCGAACCCCTCCTCGGCGGAGGCGAACCGGTCGGCGCGGTCCGCCCGGCCCGCGCGCTGGAGCCCCTCACGGTCCGGGCCTGCGCCTGACACAGGCTCTGACGGCTCCGGTGGCCACCGAGTGTGCGCGGTGGCCACCGGCGGACCACCCGATCCGGTCGTGTGCCCGCCGGATCCACGCTGCCGGCACACCGACGACCGGCCCCCGAACCACCGGTCCCGTCACCACCGGGCCGGTGCCTCGACCGGCTCGGGCGGGCGTCACCCCGTACCGCCCGAGCCGGATCCACCCCGCCCCCGACGTTGCCGGCCACACCCACCCTCACCACCCTCAGAAAGAGGACCCGCACCTCATGACCGCCGCCGCCAGCCGCAGCGAACACGACCTGCTCGGAGACCGCGACGTCCCCGTCGACGCGTACTGGGGTGTCCACACCCTGCGCGCCACGGAGAACTTCCCCATCACGGGCACCCCGATCTCCGCCTACCCGCACCTGATCGACGCCCTCGCCGCCGTCAAGGAGGCCGCCGCCCTCGCCAATGAGGAACTCGGCCTGATGGAGCCGAAGAAGGCCGCCGCCATCGTGGAGGCCTGCCGGGAGATCCGTGACGGCAAGCTGCACGACCAGTTCGTCGTCGACGTCATCCAGGGCGGCGCGGGCACCTCGACCAACATGAACGCCAACGAGGTCGTCGCCAACCGGGCGCTGGAGCTGCTGGGGTTCGAGAAGGGCCAGTACCAGCACCTGCACCCCAATGAGGACGTCAACCTGGGCCAGTCGACCAATGACGTCTACCCGACCGCCGTCAAGATCGCGACGGTCTTCGCGGTCCGTGGACTGCTCAAGGCGATGTCCGTACTGCAGGACGCCTTCGCCCGCAAGGCCGTCGAATTCCGTGGCGTGCTCAAGATGGGCCGTACACAGTTGCAGGACGCGGTACCGATGACGCTCGGTCAAGAGTTCTCCGCATACGCCGTCATGATTGACGAGGACCGCAACCGCCTTGACGAGGCCGTCCAGTTGATCCATGAGATCAACCTCGGCGCCACGGCCATCGGCACCGGACTCAACGCCCCCGCCGGATACACCGAGTCGGCCCGCCGCCACCTCGCCGCCATCACCGGCCTGCCCCTGGTCACTGCCGCCAACCTGGTCGAAGCCACCCAGGACTGCGGTGCGTTCGTGCAGATGTCCGGCGTACTCAAGCGGATCGCCGTCAAGCTCTCCAAGAGCTGCAACGACCTGCGGCTGCTGTCCTCGGGGCCGCGGGCGGGTCTGGGTGAGATCAACCTGCCGCCGGTGCAGGCGGGTTCGTCGATCATGCCGGGCAAGGTCAACCCGGTGATTCCCGAGGTCGTCAACCAGGTCGCCTTCGAGGTGATCGGCAACGACGTCACCATCACCATGGCCGCCGAGGCCGGACAACTCCAGCTCAACGCCTTCGAGCCGATCATCCTGCACTCCCTGTCGGAGTCCGTCACGCACCTGCAGAGCGCCTGCCTGACGCTCGCCGAGCGGTGCGTCGACGGCATCACCGCCAACACCGAGGCACTGCGCGCGAGCGTGGAGAACTCCATCGGCCTGGTGACCGCCCTCAACCCGCACATCGGGTACACGGCCGCCACCGACATCGCCAAGGAAGCCCTCGTCACCGGCCGCGGGGTCGCCGAACTCGTCCTGGAGAAGGGCCTGTTGCCCGCCGAGCGACTCGCCGACCTGCTGCGCCCCGAGGTCCTCGCGGGCAGCGGCCCCGCCCTCGCCTGAGTCACGGCCGCGCGCCAGGACCGACCCGGAGGCACAATAGTGATCATGACAACGACGTCGTCCTACGCCTTCCAGCCGGTCCTGGAGCGCATCGCCGAGGAGATCGGTCGCACCCCAGGCCGCGGCCGCCCCGCCGACTACATCCCGGCACTCGCGGCCTGCGACCCGCGCCGCTTCGGCATGGCCGTCGCGGAACTGGACGGCACGGTGTACGGCGTGGGGGACTGGCGCGAGCCGTTCTCCACGCAGTCCCTCACCAAGGTCTTCACCCTCGCCCTCGACCTGGCCCGCGAGGGCGACGAGCTGTGGGAGCACGTCGGCCGCGAGCCCTCCGGCAATCCCTTCAACTCCCTGATCCAGCTGGAGTACGAGAACGGCATCCCGCGTAACCCGTTCATCAACGCGGGCGCCCTCGTCGTCACCGACCGCCTGCAGACCCGTACCGGCGACGCGGCGGGCGAACTGCTGACCTTTCTGCGCACGGAGAGCGGCAACCCGGCCCTGGACTTCGACAAGGACGTCGCCGCCTCCGAGGCCGCACACGGCGACCGCAACGCCGCCCTCGCCCATTTCATGGCCTCCTACGGCAACATCGACAACCCGATCCCGGTGCTCCTTGACCAGTACTTCCGCCAGTGCTCCCTCACCGCCTCCTGCGCCGACCTCGCCCTCGCCACCGGCTTCCTGGCCCGCCACGGCGTCTGCGCCGACGGCAGCAGACTGCTCACCCAGAGCCAGGCCAAGCAGGTCAACGCGGTGATGCTGACCTGCGGGACGTACGACGCGGCGGGCGAATTCGCCTACCGGGTGGGGCTGCCCGGCAAGAGCGGCGTCGGCGGCGGCATCATCGCGGTCGTGCCCGGCCGCTGCACCCTGTGCGTGTGGAGCCCGGGCCTCGACGAGCGCGGCAACTCGGTGGCGGGCGTAGCGGCACTGGACCGCTTCACGACTCTGACCGGCCTGTCGGTGTTCTGAACCGGCGGCTCGGTCCGTTCGAACGAGGGGTTCAGCCCAGGAACTCGGTCAGCAGCGGCACCAGCTGGGACGTGCGCCGGAAGTCATCGCTCCGGTCGTACGATCACGTGCCGGTCACACGCAGGCCCCCGCCCGGAAGGCGGCGCGTCAATTTCCGGCCACCCGGCGTTGACACGCTTTCCGAGTGTTGGCCATGGCTTTCCCCGTCGATCTCCGCCGCTGTCAGGTTCTGGGCCTGGCCGGCACCGCCTTCCTCGCCCTCGGAGGTGAGACGGCCGGCGCCCTGCCCGTGCGGGATCTCCTGTCCCCGGCGACCGCCCGCGCGGCGCTGGGCCTGGTCGGCGTGTACTTCGGCGTGGTGCTGCTGATCGCCGCCTGGATGCTGCTCGGGCGGCTCGTGCGCAGCGCCGACGCGCCCACCCCGCGCGAACTGCTGCTGGTGCTCGCCGTCTGGGCGGCCCCGCTGCTGCTCGCCCCGCCGCTGTTCAGCCGGGACGTCTACAGCTACCTCGCCCAGGGCGCCATGGTCGACGCCCACATGGACGTCTACGCATACGGGCCCGCCCAGCTCGGTGGCCCCCTCGCCGACGAGGTCGCCCCGCTGTGGCAGCACACCGGCGCCCCGTACGGCCCGGTGTTCCTCGCCGTCGCCTCCGCGCTGTCCGGCCTGACCCGCGGTGAACTCCCCGCCGGGCTGGTCGGGATGCGGTTGGTCGCGCTGCTCGGAGTGGCACTGATGGCGGCCGCCCTGCCCCGGCTCGCCCGGCACAGCGGCGCCGATCCGGCCGCCGCGCTCTGGCTCGGCGCCCTCAACCCGCTGGTGCTGCTCCACCTGGTCGCCGGCGCCCACAACGACGCCATCATGCTCGGCCTGCTGGGCGTCGGCCTGGTCGCGGCACTGGGCCGGTGGCCGGTCCTCGGAGCCGTACTCGTCACCCTCGCGGCCCTGGTCAAGGCGCCCGCCGTGCTCGGGCTCGCCGCGGTCGTCGTCCTCCAGGTGCGAGCCGGGCACCGTCCGGCGAAGGCCGTCCTGTCGACCGCCCTTGCCGCCGCGGCCACCACGGCCGCCGCAACAGCCCTCGCAGGCACGGGATACGGCTGGATAGGCGCTCTCGACACCCCCGTCTCCCCGCACAACTGGGCGTTGACCAGCCTCCTCGGCCGGGCCACCGGAGCCATGCTGGAACACCTCGGTAGCGACCTCGCGCCCCTCGCCCTGCCGGTCTGGCACCTGCTCGGCCTGGCGATCACCGCGCTGGTGATAGCGGCCATATGGTGGCGGCTGCGCCCCCGCCCGGTCTACGCCCTCGGCCTGAGCCTGGCCGCCGTGGCCGCCTTCGGCCCGGCGATCCGCCCCTGGTACGCCCTGTGGGGGCTGTTCCTCATCGCGGCCGCGGCACCCACCACCTCGGTACGGCACCGGGTGGCGGCCGTGACGGGCGTGCTCGCGCTCGCCACCCTGCCCAGCGGCGGCCCGGTCGACAGCGGGCAGCTGATGCTGGCCGTCTCCGGCGGGGCGCTGGCCGTGGTGGTCCTGTGGCAGGTCCACCAGGCGGCCCACGCACCCGCGCTCGGAGAAACCGTATGACCCTGCCCCGCACTGACCGCGGCCGACTGTTCCTGGTCCTCGCCCTCGCCGCCGCCGTCACCGCCTTCACCGCGACCGTGCCGCTGCTGCGCGACTGGTTCGACCTGCGCGTCTACCACGGCGCCGTCAACAGCTGGATCCACCACGGCGGACGGCTCTACGACTACCAGGTGCCGGGGACGACGTACGGCTTCACCTATCCGCCGTTCGCCGCCGTCAGCATGCTGCCCATGGCCCTCGTCGGCCTGCGCACGGCGATCGCCGGATCCTTCCTGTTCAACCTGGCGGCCCTGGCCTGGGTCCTGCACATCCTCACCGAGGGGGCATGGCGCCGCTACGGCTGGTTCGGATGCGCCCTGGGCGCCTGCCTGCTGGCCCTGTTCGAACCGCTCCGCGACACCTTCAGCTTCGGCCAGGTCAACCTCCTCCTCCTGGCCCTCGTCCTCACCGACGCCTGGCTGCTCACCACCGGGCGGGAACGCTGGGCAGGCGTCGGCATCGGCCTGGCGGCCGCGATCAAACTCACGCCGGCCCTCTTCATCGGCCTGCTTCTGCTGGCCGGCCGCCGGCGTGCCGCGGCGGTCGCGACGGCCGTCACCGCGGCGGCGACAGGACTCGCCGCCTGGGTGGCCCCGGACGCCTCCCGCTTCTACTGGACCGAGGCCCTGTGGGACACGAACCGGGTGGGCCGCCTCGACTACGTCTCCAACCAGTCGCTGCAGGGCATCCTGGCCCGGCTCGGCGTGGCGGACCGCGCGGTCTGGGCCGCGGCGGTCCTGGTGGTCCTCGGCGTCTGGGCGTGGCGCACCCGCCGGGCCGTCACCGCGGCCAACTGGCCGGCCGCCTTCGCCCTCACCGGCCTGACCGCCTGCCTCGTCAGCCCCATCACCTGGGTGCACCACCTGGTGTGGCTGCTGCCGTCCTTCGCGGTGCTGATCCGCGCCGGGCACCCACGCGTGGCCGGCGCCCTGTACGCGGTGCTGTGCACCAGCGTGGTGTGGCTGTGGTTCCACGACGCGTCCGGAGTGGACGGTTTCCTGGGCAGCAACATCTACACGTGGATCACTCTGGGGCTTCTGCTGTGGCTGCCGGTGGGTCAACTCCGCGCCGACAGCCCGCCCTTGCGCCGCAGCACCAGCGCCACCGTCCCCGCGCCGAATGCGACGGCACCCGAGATGACGCCCGCCGTCGGCCACCCCGACCCGCCGTCCGGCGCGACGGCCACGGGCGTGGCGCGCGGCCCCGGCCGGGGTCTGTCCAGCAGCGCGTCCAGCGAGCCCACCGGTTCGACACGCCCCGCGGCCTCGAACCCCCAGTCGAGCAGTTCGCGCGCCTCCTCGTAGACGGCGAAGCCACCGCCCGCCTGAGGGTTCATCACGGTGACCACGAGCGTGCGTCCGCCCCGGCGGGCGGCGGCGACGAGGGTGTTGCCCGCGTTGCTCGTGTAACCGTTCTTGACCCCGATCAGCCCCGGGTACGGCTGCACACCGTCCGCCCCGGTCAGCAGCCGGTTGGTGTTCTCGATCTCGTACGACCAGCTGCCCCCGCCCGGGAACCTCGCCACCGCCGTACCGCAGTAGCGTGCGAAGTCCGGATTGCGCAGCCCCGCCCGGCCGAACACCGCCAGGTCGTACGCCGACGACACCTGGCCCGGAGTGTCGTACCCGTCGGGCGACCGCACCTGCGTGTCGAGGGCCCCCAGCGAACGGGCCCTGGCCTGCATCTGCGCGGCCGTCGCCCGCCAGCCGCCGTTCAGCGAGGCCAGCACGTCCACGGCGTCGTTCCCGGAGTTGAGGAAGACCCCGCGCCACAGGTCGGCAATCCGGTACGTCCTCCCCTCGGCGACCCCGACCCTGCTGCTGCCCTCACCGATGTCCTCCATCTCCTCCTCCCGCACCGTGTGCCGGGCGTTCGCGGGGAGCGTCGGCAGCACGGTCAGCGCGAACAGGGTCTTGAGTGTGCTGGCGGGCGGCAGCTTGCGATGCGCGTCGTGCGCGGCCAGCACGTCCCCGCTATGGGCGTCCGCGACCAGCCAGGACAGCGCGGACACGTCCGGAACCCCGGGCGCCCCGTGATGGGCCCGCACCTGAGTGCCCTCGCGATACAGGAACGAGGGATCCGGCAGCGCGCCCCGCGGCACGCCGGGCGGGGTGGGCTCCGCACCGGCGGCGACCGCGATGGGCGTGAACGCCAGGACGCCGGCCGCACAGAGCGCGCAGGCGGTGAGGGCTGTCCGGGACGAGAAGTGGATGATCATACGATCAACCTAGGAATCGACCTGGCGTGCGGGACGGAGACCGGGCCGGGCGCGGGGTGCTAGCACCCGGATGCCGCAGTGGCGGGGGAATTGGAGCGCCTCAGGGAGGCCTGACGGCATCGGGGGCGAGCTGGTCGAAGACCGCGTCCTGCTTCACGTCGATGCTGATGAAGAGCCGCCCGTCCGGCCGGTGCGAGACATCGCCGTGGCCGACGATCCGATCGTCGGCCACGGCCTGCCACTGCGTCTCCGCGACCCGCGGAATCGCCAGAGTGTTCATGGGTGTTCGCCTTTCCGGAGTGCCTTCTTGGAGCGGCGCTCCCGACGACACCCGGATTCATCGCACGCCGTGACGGAATGAGGGAGCACCCGCCTCGATACAGCGTTCATGGGTCTCGCCTCCTCCGGCCGAGTCAGGGTCAACTGCGAGCGGCCCGGCGGCGGCGGTGGCGTCAGGCCTGCTCGGCGGCGGTCGGACGGGCGGCAGGCGCCAGCAGCGCGATGGCGGTGGCGGTGCCGACAATGAGGACCGCCACGACGATCCGGGCCCAGCCGGGTGCGTCCGTGGTGAAGAACACCGGGAGGCCGAGCAGTGCCGAGATCAGCCGTGAGCCGACGACGACCCGCAGGGCGCGGGTGTTGCCCCGGGCGGCGGGCCGGTAGGCGGCCAGGGTGACGGCTCCCAGCACCGCGCCGGTGATGGCGACGGCGGGCGGCGGTCCGGGGTGCTGCCACAGGCCGACGATGCCGGCCAGGTCGAGTACGGCGAGAACTGCGCAGAGGGTCATGCCGATGGTGCGACGCATCAGATGCTCCGTTTCTCGTGCAAGTGGATGTCTCAGCGATTTGCGTACGAGGCCTTGAGCCGGTCGACGCCGTCGCCCTGCAGGGTGTCCAGGCAGGCGGTGCGTCCGGTCGAGAGCAGCAGAAGGGCCAGGGCGGGCCCGGCGATCTCCGGTCCGTCGCCCGCCGCCCAGTCGGTGTCGGTCGCCCGGAGCGCGAAACCGGCCAGGCGGCGCTCGGCGTGGAACGGCCAGCCCATCGCCCAGACCCGCCGCAGTGCTTCGCGGCTGTGTTCGGCTGGGACGGGAAAGTGACGAGCGAGCGGGAGGGCGATGTCCTGGCCGTGGACGATCGCGTCGAAGAGCGCGTTGCGGGTGTCCAGCACCTTCGCCGTCCGCCGGGTGCCGGCGTCGTTGCGGATCGCGGCGATCAGGTCCGCGGGATCGCGGGAGCCGTGCCGGCGGGCCAGGACGGTATTGATCCGGTCGGGGCTGAACCGTGCACGCGGTGCGACCGCGACCATGTCCCAGGTGGTGATGGTAGGGACCAGGGCGAGGTGTCCCGCCACGTCCCGCACACGCCAGCCCCGGCACAGCGACTCCTGCTCCCATTCGGCCGGGGCGAGTTCTTCCAGCAGGTCCGCGATCTGCAGACGGGTCGCGCGGACAGTGGCCCAGTACGAGTCGGAGTCGTCCACGACAGCCTCCAAAGGTCCGAATCTCGGACCATATTAGTACGAGCTTCGGACCTTCTGCAATGATGGAGGCATGACCGACGACGACGCTGACGAGCTCAACCTGGCACTGCTGATGTTCATCCCGTACCGCTTCATGGAGTCGGCCGTGATGGCCGCCCTGAAGTCCGCCGGGCACGACATCTCGCTCACCCAGGCACGGGTCTTCCAGCGGATCGGCCCGGAGGGCTCGCGGCTGGCCGAGCTGGCCGAGGCGTCACAGGTCAGCAAGCAGACCATCGGGTCGATCGTCGACCAGCTCGAACGAGCCGGATACGTCCGACGCGTGCCCGACCCGCGCGACGCACGAGCCCGACTGGTCACCATCACCGCCCGCGGCCACGAACTCGTCGAACTGAGCCTGCCCGTCGTCCGCGACATCCAGAGCCAATGGACAGCCCACCTGGGCCCCGGACGCACCCGGCAGCTGAGACAGGCACTGGAAGCCCTGCGGGAGATCACCGACCCACACCGCTGACCGATCGTCCTTGGTGACTTCAACGCCGTGCCGGTCGACCTCGCGCTGCTGGAACTGGCCCTGAGGCTGGACGTGGCGCCCGTGGGTGCCATGGGCTCCCGGCGCACTCACGCGCAACCGATGAAGGCCCTGCGCGCCACCGACCTGACCGGCGAGCAACGGACCCGCCTGCACTCCGCTTGCACTCCCCGATCGGCCGGGACATCGGCGCCAACTCCTCAGGGGAGACGGCGGTTTCCATCGCAGCCGACATCATCGCCGCCCGCTCCTCAGCCCCGTGCCTTGCCCTGCGCGCGACCGATGGGCCCATCCATCGCGCCATCACTGCCCCGGCGTGAGGATGCCTGAGAATCGCGCACCAGCCGCCCCGTGGTGACGCCGGCGTACAGCGGCGGACCGGAAGGCGCTGGTCAGTATGTCGGCCATCCTGGAGCATGCGGCGTCCAGCGGTGTCGGCAGGTCCTACATGACCGGAACGAACATGGTCCCGATCACCGAGGCCACGATTCCGGCGAAGGGCGGCACCGGAACGATTGCTGCGGCGTGTCTCTGGGCGGGCTGGTCTGCGGTCGTGCGGGTCATTGCGTGCAGCCTTCAGGCCGGAAGGGGTTATGCAGAGGTACGACTGTCTGTGTTTCCTCCGGTGTGGGAAGGCAGCAGGAGCGGGTGGCGACCGTCGGCACGTGGGGCCGCGGTCACCATCCGTGGTGGTGCTACCGGGGGCGGTCTCTGGCTTGCCGGGTCAGCGCAGGAACTCCAGTACTGCCGTGCCGATTTGCTCCGGCGTCTCTTCGCGCAGGAAGTGGCCGGTTCCGGGGATGACCAGTCCGGTGACGTCCGTGGCCACCAGGCGCAGGGTTTCCTCCGGCATGGTGCCGGTGCTGTGCCGACCGCCTATGGCCAGGACCGGAATGGTCAACAGCCCCTCGTCACGCGAGCGCTGGACGTGCTCGGCGGTGGTGTCGAGGGTGCGGTAGTACTCGAAGCTGGCGCGCCGGGCGGCCGGGTCGCGCAGGTGGTCGACGTACAGGTCCACGGCGTACTGCGGGATGGCGCCGGGTGTGGCGGTCTTGGTCGCGAACTGGTAGCCGAAGTAGATCTCCTCGCGGCCGGCGATCAGGCGTTCGTTGAGGTCTGCGAGGCGGTTGGTGACGAAGTGCGACATCACCTCGTTGGTGGTCGGGTCCGTCAGCATCGGCGGGAACGGAGTGAGGCCGGGAAGGATCGACTCGGCTCCGACCACACGGGTGACGCGGTCGCGGTGGCCCGCGCCGAGGGCGTAGCCGACCAGCATGCCCAGGTCGTACCCGACGACGGCGAAGCGGTCGTGGCCCAGGGCGGTCATCAACTCAGCCATGTCGTCGGCGAGCGTGGCGGCGTCGTAGCCGCCGGCGGGCTTGTCGCTCGCGCCCATGCCGCGCAGGTCGGGTGCGATGACGGTGAAGTGCTCGGCCAGGGCGGGCATGACCAGGCGCCAGCTGTACCAGAACTGGAGCCAGCCGGGCAGGAGCGACAGCGGCGGGCCGTCGCCGCCGATGACGGCGTGGAGGGTCAGCTCGGTGGTCTTGACGGTGTGGCTGGTGAATGTGTCGGTGAACCCGGCGGCCAGCTCAGGCATGTCGGTAACGGCGGGGCTGGCTCCCGACCCCGCCGCCCTCGCGATGGTGTTCAAGCTCCTCGAGCCCGCCCGGCAGCGGTGGCGGGCCATGAACGCACCCCACCTCGTCGCCCGCGTTTGCGCCGGAGTCCGCTTCGAACGCGGCCGCCTCGCCCAACGTCCCGAGCTCAGCGCCGCCTGAGGAACCTCAACCGCAGCACAACTGACAATTGAGCTCCGGGCCGATGAGTTTGCCGTTTGCCTGCAGTCTTCCCTTGCGGCACTACCGCCTCTGCGGGAACCAGGAACCGATGTGTCGCGATGTCATGGAGGAGAGATGGAGGCCAGGATGCGCAATCCGATTCGGCTGTACATGTCGATGTCGCTCGACGGCTATATCGCGGGTCCGGACGATCGACCGGGCCAGGAGCTCGGACGCGACGGCGGGCGTCTCTTCAACTGGCTCGACGATCGAGAATCCGACGGCCCGAACGGACAGGTCTACCGCGAAGCGCTGGCGACCGGCGCGGTGATCTCCGGCCGGCGGACTTTCGAACTCGCCGGGCGTTGGCAGGGCGACCACCATGACGGCGTACCGATCTTCGTCCTCACTCACCACGTGGACGACGGAGACGTACCACCCGGCCATGCGCAATTCGTCACCGATGTGGAGGACTGCGCCCGTGAGGCCCGCGAGGCCGCCGGGGACCGGCCGGTCATGGTCCATGGGGCCGGTGCGGCCCAAGCCCTGCTGCGAGCGGGGCAGCTCGACGAGATGGAGATCCACCTGGTGCAGGTGCTCCTCGGGGACGGCCGGCGGCTGTTCGACCACACGCCACTCCGACCAGGAGGCGACGTGAAGACGCTCTTCGTCTCCTACCGTGTCACCGACCTGGACCAGTCGCTGCACTTCTACAGCGCCCTGGGCTACGCCGAGGTAGGCAGGGTCGAGGGCGGCGACGGCACTCGCCTGGTGATCCTCAAGTTCCCCGGCGAATCGGCGGCCTCGCTCGAACTGGTCCACCGCCCAGGTGACGGACGCGTCGACGTGGGCAGCGGTTTCGACCACCTCGCGATCCAGGTGGACACGCTGGCCACCACCCTGGAGATGCTGACCGTCGCCGGTCTGGAGCCGGAACCCATCCAGCACCCTGCCGGTCCGCACGGGCCGAAGACATCGTGGCTGACCGACCCCGACGGTTACCGGATCGAGTTGGTGCAGTGGCCGCCCGGGCACCCCGACGGCATCACCGAAGCAGACTTCTCCTGAAGCGATCACCGTGAGTGGCCCGATGAATCGCCTCTGGCCGACACTCCCACCCACAGGTTTTGACGACTGCATCATTTGATTGGAACCGGCCGGACAGCGCGTTTGTGCCGGTGACGGCCTGGGCCTGAGCTGCACCCTTGCTGAACTGCGACGTTGCCCAGGAGGCCGTACCGCAGTTCCCGGGAGTGTCGTAAGAAGCCGTATCTCTATCGGTCATCAGGACATTTGGGATCGAACAACGGCCCAGGTCGGGTGATCTCGGCCGGGTGGCTGGCACGAGAACAGAGCCTCCTGGGCAGCTCGGGGTCGCGCCGCCACTCGAGTGGAGTCCCTGTTGTTCCAGTCCCGTGTGCCGGTCCCCGCTCCGTCCAAACCTCCCGCTTGGCGCGGTGCGATCGCCTCGTGCACCGGTTCGGGGTCGGTCGGCCGACTCTTGGAGTCATGCCGCGTCGGGGTTGAGTAGGACGATTTTGCCGATGTGGTGGGCGTCCAGGATGCGATGGGCTTCTGCGGTTTGGTCCATGGGCAGGGTCCGGTCGATGACGACCTGCACCGTTCCGTTCTCGATCAATGGCCATACATGTTCCTGGACTTCGGCCACGATGGCTGCCCTCTGTCCAGCTTGGCGGGAGCGCAGGGTGGTGCCGTGCACGGATGCACGCCTGGCGAGGAGTTCGACGAGGTTGAGTTCGGCCGTCAGGCCGTTCTGCAGCCCGATGACGACCAAGCGCCCGTCGAGGGCCAGGGAGTGGATGTTGCGCGGAAGGTAGTCGCCGCCGATGACGTCGAGGATCACGTCGTAGGGGCCGTGCTCGGCGAAGTCCTCGGTGCGGTAGTTGATCGCGAGGTCGGCGCCGAGTTCTCGGACCCTGGCAGCCTGCTCGGGCCCGCCGACGGTGGTGACGACGCGGGCACCGTGGGCCTTGGCGATCTGAATGGCTGTCGTGCCGATGCCGCCGGCTCCGCCGTGCATGAGGAAGGTCTCGCCTGGCTTCAGCCCACCGGTCATGAAGACGTTGGACCACACCGTTGCGGTGGCTTCCGGCAACGCTGCCGCCTGGACCAGGCTGACGCCCTTGGGCACCGTGAGCAGCTGCCCTTCAGGGACAGCGACCTTCTGCGCGTATCCGCCTCCGGTCAGCAGTGCGCACACCTCGTCGCCGGGCTGCCAACGCGTCACACCCTCGCCGAGAGCGCTGATCCGTCCGGAGACCTCCAGGCCCGGGTAAGGTGACGCTCCCTCCGGAACCGGGTACAGCCCCAGCCGCTGTGCCACATCGGCCCGATTGACGGCGCTGGCAACGACGTCGATGACCACTTCACCCCTCGCGGGGACGGGGTCCTCCACATCGATCCACTGCAGGACTTCCGGCCCACCGGGTTCCTTGATCGAAACTGCTTTCAAGACATTCCTCCGAGTGCGCCGCCTGACGGACGGCACATACGCCGGTCCGACGTTGTGAAAATGCGAGTGAGAGGGCACTGTCCAGCCCGCGCACTGGAAACTGACGAGCCCAGGACCCGGACAGCCCTGAGCTCGAAGAACAAGCCACCTGTCACCGACAAGACGCGAGCAGAACCGTCAAACGCCCCGAGACACTTCACGAGCAGGACCGGTCCGGCCGATGCGGATCAAGGTCAAAGTTGGCGCAGCGTCTCGATGATCTTTGCCGTGACGACCTTGGTGGAAACGGGGTTCTGTCCCGTCACGAGCCTGCCGTCAGCGGTGGCGAAGGGGGTCATCGGGATGGTGGCCTTGACATAGTTCGCGCCCCGCTTGCGGAACTCGTCCTCCACCAGGAACGGCACCCGGCTCTTCACCATGGCGACTCGCTCCTCCGCGGTGGAGAACCCGGTGACCGTGCGGCCCTCGACGAGCAGGGAGCCGTCGGAGAGCGTGATGTTCAGCAGTCCGCAGGCACCATGGCAGACCGAGGAGACCACGCCGCCGTTCTCATAGATATCCCGCGCGACCTGCTGAAGCGCGGCACTGCCGGGGAAGTCCCACATGACGCCATGCCCGCCCGTGTAGAAGATCGCTGCATACTCGGCCGGGTCGACGTCGGCCGCCTTCCTGGTGTGGTCCAGGCTCGACATGAACGCGCGATCGTTCATGTACTTGCGAACCTCTTTGTCGGCCAATCTGACGCTTCGCGGATCCAGCGGTACCTGTCCCCCTTCCGGACTGACGATGTCGACCTCGAATCCAGCCTGGCGGACTCGGTCGTAGAAGTGAACCAGCTCTGCGATCCACAGCCCGGTCCGGTGGGGGTTCGTTCCGTAGGTCGACTGGTTGGTGACTACGGCGAGGATCTTGCTCATCTGTGTGCCTCCGGCGGTGAGGCAGGGCTGTGGCGGCTGCCCGGATCACGAGCCTTTTTTCATGGCCACGACCTGCCAAGAGTGAGACGGCTTGTGAGGAGTCGGCCGCCTCAGTCGCCGTTGTCATAGGTGCCGATGTCGTCCGCGTGCCTCACTGCGCCCGTACGGGGCCGGCTGGCGAAAGCAGCGTCTGGTGCCCCTCCCAGGCGCAAGCGGATATGCGAGGTTCAGGCCAGCTTCTTGAGGATTTCGGCTGCGGCGGGTCCGGCGGAGGCGGGGTTCTGGCCGGTGATCAGGTTGCGGTCGACGACCACGTTCGGGGCCCACGGCTCGCCCTCCTGGTAGTCCGCGCCGATCTCGACCAGACGGTCCTGGAGCAGCCACTTGGCATTGGCCGCAAGGCCCGTCTGGGTCTCCTCGGCGTTGCTGAAACCGGTGAGCCGATAGCCGGCGAAGGCGTTGCCGCCGTCGGCCGTGGTGGCGGCGAGCAGGGCGGCCGGTGCGTGGCAGACCACGCCGAGCGGCTTGCCCGAGGCGAGGGCGTCGATGAGGAGCCTGCCGGATGTGGCGTCGACGGCCAGGTCCTCCATCGGGCCGTGGCCACCGGGGTAGAAGACGACGGCGTAGTCGGCGAGGTCGACGTCCTCCAGCCTGATGGGGTGCTGAATCTCGTCGATCGAGGCGAGGGCGTCCGCCACCTTCTTCGCCCCCACCTCTCCGCCGTTGAACTGCGGCGCCAGGCTGCCCTGGTCCAGAGGCGGTACGACGCCGCCGGGTGTGGCGACGACGATCTCGTGGCCGGCGGCCGTGAACGCCTGGTACGGGGCCACGGCCTCCTCGGCCCAGAAGCCGGTCGGGCGCTTGGTGCCGTCCGCCAGCGTCCAGTGGTCGGCGCCGGTCATCACAAAAAGGATCTTCGACATGGTGTGGTGGTCTCCGAGAGCTGGGGGTTCACGCTTTGACGTTTCGACTTCAGAACGTCAGCGCTCCTGCGTTCGAAACTAAAGCCGCCGAAGAAATCGCGCCAATGAAGGCATCGATACCAGGTATCGACGAACCGATGCCCTGCACGGGGACGAATGGCAGGTGGCTGCCGTGCGTACCTCGTAGGCTCGACGCCGTGAGCGATCAGGACACTCATGGATTGGGTCCGCTGGACCTGAACCTGTTGCGCACCTTCCTTGCCGTGCACCGCCTGGGGTCCTTCACCGCCGCTGCACGGCGGCTGGGGCTGTCGCAGTCCACCGTGACCACGCAGATCCGGGCGCTGGAGAACCGTCTGGGCCGTGAACTGTTCGAACGCCGGGCGCACGGTGTCACCTCGCTGCCCCACGCGGACGAACTTGCCACGCGACTGTCAGGCCCCCTGGATCAGTTGGCCGACATCACCGGCGAGGAGCCGAGCAGCACCGCGGGACCGGTGCACCTGGCCGGGCCCGCAGAGTTCATGAGTACCCTCGGCCTTCAGACGCTGGCTCCGCTGGTCGCGCAGGGCGTCCGGCTGCGGGTGGCCATCGGACTGACCGAACCGCTGCTCGAGGAAATGCGGGCCGGACGCCACGACCTCGTCGTCGCCACCCGCCGGCCCCGGGGCCGGACGCTGCAGGCCGAACTCCTCGCCGACGAGGAGTTCGTCCTGGTTGCTGCCCCCGTCTGGGCCGAACAGCTCATGGGACAGGAACTGCCTACTGCCCTGGAAAGCCTGCCCATGATCGCCTACGCCGAGGACCTGCCCATCGCCCGCCGCTACTGGCGCCACGTCTTCGACCGCCGCCTGCGCGTCCAGGCCGCGATCACCATCCCCGACCTGCGCAGCGTCCTCACCGCCCTCACGGCCGGCGCCGGCTGGAGCGTCGTGCCCAGCTACCTGTGCCGGACCGAACTCGCCTCCGGCGCCCTCCGGCTACTGCACCAGCCGGAGGACCCCCCGATCAACACTGCCTACCTCGTCCAACGCCCAGGCAGTTCCATCAATCCTCACGTCACGCTCGTCCGTGAGCATCTGCTCGCCGCTGCGAAGACCTGGTGAGCCCAAGCCGGTACCCCGAGGTCATGTCGGGCTGACATCGGGTTGCGTCGCCGGCACTCCCGATCAGCTGGGGCTACGAGCCAACACAGCGCCATTCGTAACGCAGAGTAACAACCCTCTACCGATCGTGAGGCTGGTTCTGATCGAACACGGTCCTTGGCCGGGCGATCTCGGCCGGGTGTTGAGTACGGGGCCCCTAGCTCGGGTTTGCGACCACTGGAGTGCCAGGAGGTCCTGTTGTTCCGGTCTCGCGTCACGGTCCCCGTCTCGTCCAACTCCCGCATGTCGCCGCTCTGCCTTGAGGCATCACACGCCAGGGCCTCTTGGGGCATCCGTACGGCGCCCACGTGACCGCCACCACCATGAGCACCAGGACCGTGCACGCTGTCTAAAGCGAGGCGTTGCCCGCCCGGCAGCCACGAGGTGTCACGGTCCGGTACTCGAACATCCCGGGAACCAACCGCTTCCCCGGAACGCCCTTAGCAACGGATTAGGGCCTCTCGGTAGCTCGGGGATGCGAATCTAACCGAGTGGTGCCGGGAGGCCCTAGTGTCCTTGTTGTACGCGTCCGAGCCCGTTCAGTTCAACTCGGCTGCTCCATCGTGTGATTGCCTCGCGCACGTGTACGGCAACGCGGCCGATCATCCCGATCGGGTGCGCCGGTATCCGTCGGACATGACGGATGCGGAGTGGGCGGCCATCCGGCCTTTGCTGCCGGTGCCGGCCTGGCTCCAGGGCAGAGGCGGACAGCCCGAGGGCTACTGCCACCGCCAGCTGCTGGACGCGATCCGCTACCTGGTCGCGGGCGGGATCTCCTGGCGGGCGCTGCCCGCGGACTTCCCCGACTGGGGCCGCGTCTACGCCTTCTTCCGCCGCTGGCGCGAGCACGGGCTGCTCACCGAGTTCCACGACCGGTTGCGCGGACGGGTGCGTGAGCGCGAGGGCCGTGAGGCGGAGCCGACGGCGGGGATCATCGACGCGCAGTCGGTGAAGGCCGCCGCCTCGGTGCCGTCCGTCTCGCGCGGCTGGGACGGCGGGAAGAAGGTGGGTGGCCGCAAGCGGCACATCGTGACGGACTGTCTCGGTCTGCTGCTGGTCGTCGCGGTGACCGCCGCGAACGTCGGGGACCAGGATGCCGCGATGGGCCTGCTGATACGGCTGCGGCGCCTGCACCGTGACATCTGCCTGGTCTGGGCCGACGGCGGTTACACCGGCGGCATCGTCGACTGGGCACGGGCGAAACTCGCGCTTACCCTTCAGGTCGTCAAGCGAACCGACGACATGCAGGGGTTCGTGGTGCTGCCGAGGCGCTGGGTAATAGAGCGCACGTTCGCATGGCTGATGCATTCACGCCGGCTGGCCCGGGACTACGAGACGTTGCCGGCCAGCAGCGAGGCGATGATCCGATGGTCGATGGTCACGCGGATGGGACGGCGCCTGGCACGGCCGCGGGCCGCCGGCCCGCGCTGAACATTCCCGACGTCTCCTGCACGAGCCACCCTCGCTCCGCCAGGCGCCTGGCCTTCGAGCGCACCCCCTCGACCTTCGCCGACGTCGGCTGAAGGCCCAGCACCACCGCGATCTCCTTGGCCTTCACCGGTCCTTGGCCCGCCGACTGCCGCTCCTCGAGCACACCCAGGATCCGCTGATAGTCCGGCGCCAGCACCGTCACCGGCAGTCCTTCGCGCCAAGGCGGCACGATCGAGCCCGGCACCGGCGCAGGTGAGGACACGGCTTCCGTCTCCGCCTTGGTCACAGCGGTGGTCTCGGCAGCCGTGGCCGCCAGGGCCTCGACCAGTTCCTCCCGCGCGATCACCCGCCGGTCCAGCTCGATCTCCGCAGCCTCCAGTACCTCGGACAGCCGCGCGACTTCCTCGCGCAGTCCTTCCACCCGCACCCGGGCCGCTGTCTCCCGCTCCCCCAGCATTCCCAACACCGACGCCATCGTGCACCCCTCGATCACGGAGCCGAAACAAGACGTCGCATGCCTCCCTCATTCCGAGCTAGACCATGCCTGACCAGCGGAAATCAAGTGATCACGTTCGGTTGAGATACGGCTTCTAAGGCAACGAGATCCGGCACACCGCACGTTGTAAGCGGCCCCGTCTCATAACCTCGTGCAGGGAGACGGCAGATGCCACGTGGGTCCACCTTGGGGAGGCGACGGTGTTCGGGAGGGGCACGCGGATGCTCGCGGGCACCGTGATCGTGGCCTGCATGGTGCTCGTCGGCCCCAGCGCACCGAGCGGTGCCCCCTTTGCCAGAGCGCTGCCCGCAGATGCCGTCAGGGATGTCGTGCCCAACCGGGTCATGACGTGGAACCTGTGCAACCCCTGCGAGGAAGGCAACGTCGACCGGGCAGCGGAGATCGCCAGGTATGCGCCTCAGGTCGTCGGTCTGCAAGAAGCGTGCGTGCGTGACGTGGAGAGGATCCGGGACTATCTGGAGAGCATTTACGGGCTGGTCTACCACGTCGAGTACGGGGCGGTTCTTCGGAGTTGGGGCCGCTGCGGGGGAGTGCCGTGGAGTCCGGGGGGCTTCGGCCAGGCGGTCCTCTCGGCGGCGCCGATGACGGACGCGGTCAACGTGGAGTACCCCGACGGTGGATCCGAAGACCGTGGGTACATGGCGGTCACCACCACGGTGGGCGGCCGGTCCGTCCGGGTTTTCAACACTCACCTCGCTCAACGGCGCCAAGAGGCGATCCGCGCTGACCAGGTCGCCGTACTCGCCGCAGCCGTCGCCCGGCACGACCGCGCGATCGTTCTGGGCGACTTCAACGCCGTGCCGGACGCCCCCGAGCTCACCCCGATGTGGGCCCTGGCCGCGGATGCAGACCCACAGTGCCGTCCCTCGTCCACCGGCACCTGCAAGCCGACCACCGACTGGCAGAGCAAGTTCGACTACGTCTTCCTGCGCAGCATCGTCCCTGTCGGGCATGGTGTGCATCCGAGCCGGTACTCGGACCACCACTTGCTGCACGCCGATCTGGATCCGACTTAGGCGGCACCCTCGCCCACCGCTTCATCCTGCCGGCTTCCGTCGTTCGGCAGGGGCTCGCGCTGTTCGTCACGCGATCCTGTTGATCCTGCTCGGCACCATCGGTGAGACCCTGCGATCGCGCCACGACCGCAAAACCGCCGTCGGCTTGGTCGCCGGCGACGTTCGCCACTGCGGGGGCAACCGTTCCAGGAGCTGCCGGTATCTCTCGATCACCACCGGATACGCCTCGCGGTAGGTGTGCTGCGGGGTCAGGCCGTAGAACGGCACCTCGACCCGGACGCCTTCGTCGGCCAGCGCGCCGACCAAGGCCCAGTGCTGTTCGGTGCTCTCCCGCCGTGCAGGTACACCGCACCGCGAGTGGCCGTCTTTCCGCGTGGCAGGACGGTCCAGCAGGCGAACCCGCTGACCTGCGGTCCGGGCACGTCGTGGCGTCGGCTCGGCGCGGCCGGTGGTTGTGCGGACCTCTTCGGCTTGCGCATCCTGTCCTGGGCACGCTCTGCGGTCGACGAGCCGGGCGTGGCGGTGACCCGCAGGTGCAGTGGGACGGCATGCATCGCGAGGCTTATCCGCTCCTCCAGCAATGACGATGCGTCAGCGTATCCGCATACATCCACCGGCAACGTCGGACTGCACCTCTCTCGGACACTGGACGATCGAACACATCGTCGCCCGACTCATACGGGGCCGCCGCCTCACCGGCGAAGCCACCCTTGTCAGGCGCGAACCTGCCGTGGGGGTCCACGATGGCCCGACCTCCGGCGGCCGGACGGGGGCCGGCCGGCCCGACTGCTACGGCGTGGAGAACAGGCCCGGCCCCGGAGACGAGGGGCCGTCGGCGCGGAGGCCTTTGGCGACCCGCAGGAACTCCAGCTTCTCCGCATCGGCGGAGCCCGCTGCCACCGTGTAGACGACGAGGCGGATGTCGCAGCCCGGGACGGTGAGCACGTCGCAGTCGCACGTCACCTCGCCGATCTGGGGGTGCACGACGGTCTTTCGGGCCGAGACGTGCGGACCGACCGCACCCTCGTCCCACAGGCGAGTGAACTCAGCACTGGTGAAGCGCAGTTCTTCGACAAGGTCGATCAGTGCACGGTCGCCGGGGTAGTCGACGAGAGCCGTCCGCAGATCGGCAACGAGGGCGGGGCGCAGGGCGTCAGCAGCAGCAGGCCGCGCACTGCCCGACCACCGAGACCGGCTGCACACAGCTGCCCGGGACTTCGACGCCGTCCTGGAGCACGAGCCAGGCCGCCAGCCCGCTGGGCCCTGCGGAGAAGACCGCCCGCACCAGGTTCCGCTCGACGTGTGTCCGTGCGTTGGGGTCGCCCATCAGCACTGCCCATGCGGGAGTCCAGGACAGCAAGGTCCAGTCGGCACTGAACACGCCCACGGGGAACTCGCCGAGGCGAGCCAGCATCCGTTTGGACTCCCGCCGGAACATGCGTGGAGATCGCCCCCTTCCTGGGAAGGGAGAAGGCCGGCCAGCCGGTAGGCGTGATCGCGTTCCACCGGTTGCAGCTGCAGTGCCCTGGCCAGGCTCGCGACGACCTGCGCCGAAGGGCTCGTGGCGCGCTCCTGCTCCAGCCGCACCACACCAAGCCGGCCGGGTAGGGGTGCATGGCCTCGCGAATCAGGGTGTTGGCGCTGACGGTGACAGAGTTGCCTGCGTAGTAGGCGGCGGTGTCGATGCGGTTGAACGTCGAGCTCGACGGCGCCGCGCAGGACCGCGCGACCAGTCCGCGGACCGAGGACCGGGCCGATCATGCCACCGTGATGGACGGCGTCGCGGTGGATCGGCTCGGGGCTGTGGTGGAAGCCCTCGGGCCCCGCACCCGCCAAGCCCCGGGGGGTGGCGTCGGTGGCGTGGCCGCCGGGGATCGTGGCTTGGCCGCCGCGAACATCGGCAGCCCCGTCCGGCACAGGGACTCGCAAAAGCATTGCCGTACGAGGGGTGTTGACGGACCTCACCAACACCCTAAGATCCCTGCTGCTCGAAGTACCGACCATCGTACGAGATATCGAACAATGTCGGCTGACGGCTGAGGCAGGCCGCCCGACTCCGGCAGGTACACAACACAACGGTCTGTCACAAAGGAATGAGCCGCATGCCTTCAGAAGCCGGAGTGCCCCGGAGAACCGTCCTCACCGTCCTTGGCGCCGCCTCCCTCGCCGGGACGTTCGCCGCCACCGTCCCCGCCAGGGCCGCCGATCCCACCAGCGCCACCGCAAATGCCACTGCCGCGGACCTCCCCGCCGCGGCCGCCCACTGGACCTTCGACGAGGGCGCCGGCACCTCCGCCGCCGACGTCTCCGGCAACAGTCGCACCGCGACGCTCCAAGCGGCCGCGGGCTGGGACACCGGCAAGGTCGGCACCCACAGCCTGAGCCTCACGGCGGGCGGCAACGCCACCGCGCCCGGGCCGGCCCTCGACACCTCCAAGGCGTTCTCGGTGGGCGTCTGGGTCAACCTGGCTCAACTCGGCGGCTACCAGACCGCCGTCAGCATCGACGGCAAGGTGGTCAGCTCCTTCTACCTGGGACTGCGCGACGACACCGGCACCTTCGCCTTCGCCCGGCTCGACTCGGACGCCACGCAGGGTGCCGCCGTGGCAGCCGCTGCTTCAGCTCCCACCACCAACACCTGGACCCACCTGGTCGGCGTCAGCGACCCGACCGCCGGCGTCATCCGTCTCTACGTCAACGGCGTGCTGGAGGGGGAGACCGCCTACACGGCAGGCTGGGCCAGCAGCGGTGACACCGCCATCGGCCGTGCGCTCTACGGCGGTGGGCACGTCGACCAGTGGCACGGCCTGATCGACGACGTGTGGATGTTCCCGTCCGTCCTCACCTCCGAGCAGGTCGCGGCGCTGGCCGGGGTACCGGTGGAGACCACGACACCGCTGCTGAGCGTGGACGTCGGCACGCCCGCGCACGCCGTGTCCCCCATCCTCCCCGGTTTGATGTTCGAGGACATCAACCACTCCGGAGAGGGCGGCATCTACGCCGAACTGGTGCAGAACCGCTCGATGATGGCCAGCGACACGTCGCCCGTCCACTGGTCCGCCGTCGGCGGAACGACCCTCGCACTCGACACCACCAACCCGCTCAACGCCGCGCTCAACCGCTCCCTCAAGGTCGTGCTGCCGAGCAACACCGGAGCCGGGAACCGAGCCGGTGTCGCCAACGACGGCTTCTGGGGCATACCGGTGCGGCCCAGAACCACCTACACCGCCCGGCTGTTCGCCAAGGCGTCACGACGCATCGGCGCGCTCACGGTGACCATCGAGTCCGCGGACGGCGCGACGGTGTACGCGTCCGCCCACGTGCCCCACATCGGCACCGCCTTCCCCGGCCGCCCGTACGAACTGACCCTGCGCACCGGGGCGCGCACCCCCGTGACCGGCGACGCGAGACTGACCGTCACCGCCGCCGACCCCGCCGCCGCGGGCGAGACCCTGTGGCTCCAGCACGTCTCCCTCTTCCCACCCACCCACAACCACCGCCCCAACGGCCTGCGCACCGACCTGATGGACAAACTCATCGCCCTGAAGCCGAAGTTCCTGCGCTTCCCCGGCGGGAACTTCCTCGAGGGCAACACCATCGCGACCCGGTTCAACTGGAAGAACACCATCGGCCCGGTCTGGGAGCGCCCCGGCCACATGGACGACGCCTGGGGCTACTGGTCCACGGACGGCCTCGGACTCCTCGAATACCTGGAATGGGTCGAGGACCTGCACGCCCAGCCGGTCCTCGCCGTGTTCGCCGGCTACGCGCTCAAGGGCGAACACGTCACCGGCGACGCGCTCAAGCCGTACATCCAGGACGCCCTCGACGAGATCGAGTACGTCACCGGTCCCGCCACCAGCACCTGGGGCGCACGACGTGCCGCCGACGGACACCCGGAGCCGTTCCCCCTGGAGTACGTGGAGATCGGCAACGAGGACTGGTTCGACACCTCGGGGTCGTACGACGAGCGGTTCGCGGCCTTCCACGACGCGATCAAGGCGAAGTACCCGCACCTGAAGCTGATCGCCACGACGACGGTGACGAGCCGCACGCCGGACCTGATCGACGAGCACTACTACCTGGCACCGTCCGCCGCCCAGGCGGCCACCCACAAGTACGACAACCGGGACCGCAACTCGACCAAGGTCTTCGTCGGGGAATGGGCCGCCCAGGAGGGCCGCCCCACACCCGACCTCAACGCGGCGCTCGGTGACGCCGCCTGGCTGGCCGGACTGATCCGCAACTCGGACCAGGTCCTCATGGAGTGCTATGCGCCGCTCTTCTCGCACGTCAAGAACAACGTCTGGGCCACCAACCTGATCGCCTACGACAACCTCAACAGCTATGTGTCGCCCAGTTACTGGGCCCAGCACATGCTGACGAGCAGGCTCGGCAGGACAGTTCTGCCGGCCACCGCACGTGCGCTGCCCGGCCTCGCCACCGTGGCCACCCGCTCCGGGAACCGCCTCTACCTCGCGGTCGTCAACTCCGGGACGCAGAAGCTGAACGTGCCGGTCGAACTCAAGGGGCTGGCCAAGGGGGTCAAGCGGCAGGCCACCGCGACGGTCCTGACCGGCACCTCGCGCACGGCCACCAACACGCTGACGGACCCCGACACACTGGCGCCCAGAACAAGCACCGTTACGGGCGCAGCAGCATCCTTCACCAGCATCGTGCCACCACTCTCGGTCACCGTACTCGAGCTCGTCCTGACCTGAGCGCACACTGCCCGGCGCCTGTGGGGCGCCGGGCAGTGCTGAGTTGCCCCGTCCTTGCGGCGTGGTCCAGGAGGTCGTGCCGCAGTTCCCGGGAGTGCCCGCGATGAGACCTGTCCTCCATCAGCCGGATCGTACGGTTGAGGATCGGCCGGCTCGGAACGGCGTCCCCTTGCCAGCGATCCGCGCCTCGTACGACATCACGCCGACCGGGCGGGCGGACCTGCTGCGCTCGATGCCCCGAGTCGCCGCGGTCGCCGGCTCCGGTGTGTGGATCACAGTGAGGTTCGCCCCGAAGTGTGGGGCGGCCTCGCTCACGGAGGGCGCGGCCCTGATTGTCATGGCAGAGCGGAAAGGTTGGCGGGCTGTGGCCTCGGAACGGTCCGGATCTGATTCCAGACGTGATCCGGCCGAGGGGTCGGTCTGCAGGGCCGCGGGGACGGCACAGCTTCAACCGGCCGTCCCCGCCCCGCCGCTCCTGGGCTTCCCGCCCGGCCGGAGCATCTGACTGGCGGCCAGTTCGCGGTAGAGGGGGCTGTCGGCCAGCAGTTCCTCGTGGTGTCCGCCGGCGGCGATGCGGCCGTCGTCCAGCACGATGATGTGGTCTGCGTGCTGCACGGTGGAGAGACGGTGGGCGATGACCAGCAAAGCGCACTCCTGGGCGACGTCCTTCATGACGGCGGTGAGCGCCGATTCATTGATCGCGTCGAGGTGGGAGGTGGGTTCGTCCAGCAGGAGCAGCGCAGGGCGGGCCAGCAATGCGCGGGCGAGGGCGACGCGTTGGCGTTCGCCGCCGGACAGGGTGCTGCCGCGTTCCCCGATGACGGCGCTCAGGCCGCCGGGCAGCCGGTCGACGACTTCCTCGAGTCGGGCCAGTTCCGTGACGCGCCGGATCTCCGCTTCCGTCGCGTCGGGCACGGCGTAGCCGATGTTGTCGCGCAGAGTGCCGTGGACGATGTGCGTGTTCTGGTCGACGATGGCGATGCGTCGGCGGCATGCGGCACGGGTGAGTTCGGTCGCGGACCGCCCGTCGAAGAGGACGTGGCCCGCGTCCGGCTCGTAGAACCTTGCCACGAGGGCGAACACCGTGCTCTTGCCGGCTCCGGAGCGACCCACCAGGGCTACGTGCTGCCGGTGCGCGACGTCGAACGAGACGCCGCGCAGGACCGGCCTGCCGGGGGCGTAGCCGAAGTGGACGTCGTGAAGAGCGAGGGCGGACTGCGTGGGAGCGGGCCGAGTGGGGGGCGCGGAAAGTACGGCCGGCCGGCGGCCGTGCGTGCGGTCTCCTGTGCTCCGGGGTGCGGTGGGTTCGACCGGCAGACGGAGCGCCTCGTCGATGCGCCGGTAGGCGCCCATCCCGCGTTGGATGAGGCCCACGGCACGGAAGACGGAGGACAGTGGCAGGACGAGAAACGAGGCGTACAGCAGGAAGGCGACGAGGTCGCCCAGAGAGCCGTCCCGGCTGTTGACGCGCAGCCCGCCGACGACCAGGACGATGAGGAAGGAGCCCTGGACGGCGAGTTCGACGGCGGGGCTCATGACGGAGGCGAGCTTCGCGGTGCGGACCCCCGCGCCGTAGGCCGCCTCGACACGTGCGCCGATGACCGCCGCTTCACGCTCCTCGGCTCGGTGCACTCGGACCATCGGCAGGGCGCCGAGGGCTCGTTCCAGGGCGGCGGCGATGGCGCCGACCGAGTCCTGCATCTGTTCGGACGCACACCTGATCCCGGTGAGCAGCGATGCCACGACCAGGGTCGCCCCGGCCACGGTGACCGAGACCAGGAGCAGCAACAGAGGGTCGAGCCACGCCATGAGGACGACCGCCCCGGCCGCGACGAGGCTGCCCGTCACCAGATCGACGAGGGCCTGCGACACGACTTCCCGGAGCAGTGTGGTGTCGGCCGTCACCCGGGAGATGAGGTCGCCGCACCGGCGGCGTTCGTATTCCCTCATCTCCAGCCGGAGCAGCCGCCCCACCAGTCCGTGCCTGAGCTGCCGGACGACGCCTTCTCCCATCCGCTCCAGAAGGAAGCGTCCCGCTGCTCCCGTCGCCGCCTCCGTGACGAACAGCGCGCCGAGGAGGGCCAACAGCGGCCAGATGACCTGCCCGTGGCCGCTCGCGTCCACGACGCGCTTGGCGACGAGCGGCTGGGCCAGTCCCAGGGCGGAGCCCACGAGGGTCAGTGCCGTGGCGACCGCGACGGCGCTGCGGTGGCCGGCGGTGAGCCGGTACATCGTGGCCACGGCCGCCCGAGTGGACTTGTTGCCCTCGGCGGCCGCGGCCCGGCCCCCCTTCACCGCCGCCGCGCCGGTCATCGGTCCGTCGGCCGTGGCCGTGGGTGGACGGCCACCAGCCGCGCGAAGTAGTCCTCCGGTACACCTTCGCCGACGGGACGGCCCTCCGCCTCGACCCAGGCGTGCGCGGTGAAGGGCGGGACGATGCGTACGCCGGTGCACCAGGTCGGCCATGTTCCGCCGAGCCGGCACAGCAGTGCCGCCCCCAGCGAGCGCGGCAGGCACCCTTTCGGTCCGGCGCAGCGCAGGCTGGCCGCGCACATGGCATCGCGCGCGTTCTGGGTCTGCGCTGCGGTGGCCGGGGCGGCGCCGCGCCGCAGGACGCCGAGCACCGCGCGGATCCGGCGGGGCGGCAGGAGGGCGAGGGCGATGGCGGGGAGCAGGACGAGGCGGGCGGCCAGACGCCGGACCAGGGGAACACCGGTGGGTCGTTGCAGCGCGCTGGGCGTCGTCATGAGGCGAGCCCCGACTTCCGCAGCTCCCGTACGAGCGCCTCGACGTCCTGCAGGGCCTGCTCCTGGTCGATGGCGAACTCCCGGACCAGGGCGGCGGCCGCGTCCGACTCCTCGCCGCCGTCGAGCAGGGTCCGTACGACCAGGGTGGCGGTCGGATTCAACTCCCAGTAGGCGCCGGCCCGTTCGTCCAGCAGCACCGTGCCGTAGTCGGTCTCGGCCGTGGAGACGTCGTCGCCGAACCGCAGGGGCATGTGGGGACCTTTCTGATGAGGGGGAGGTGGTCAGGGGTGTGGGACATGGATACGGCCGCGGGCAAGTCCCCGCAGCCACACCTCGGCGGCGATCGTGGAGTAGAGGATGGCGTCCGACAGTCCCGGAGAGGCCGGCCGCCGGGCGAGGCGGCGGAGTTCGGCGCCGTCCACCAGGCCCAGCTCCTCCAGCCGCGAGTCCTCCCACAGGGCCAGCAGGTCGGCGCGGTGTTCTCGCAGTCCGTTGGAGGCGTCCATGGCGGCCGTGGCCTTGTTGGCCCGCCGCAGACAGGCCTCGGGCGCGATCCCGCGCATCGCGGCGCTCAGGACGGGCTTGTACGCCCAGGGCGTGACGCGCTCGCTCGGACGTACGGCGAGACACGCCTCGATGACGCGGTCGTCGAGGAAGGGAGAGGCCATCGGCAGGCCGGCGCGGGCCGCCATCCGGTCCCACTGCCGGATGACGCGGGTGCACGAGCGGATCTGCTCCAGGTCGGCGTGCAGGCCACGGTCCGGATGCAGCGGCGAGACCGTCGCCGCGGCCGCGAGCAGCGCCCGACGGGCCATCCGTTCGGCGTCGGGGGTCACCCAGCCGAACAGACGCGGGGTCATCCCCCAGCCGAGACCCGTCGCGACGGACGGGGGCAACGGGCCACGCAGGTGACCGGCCGCGTCGGCGAGCCACTTCCCGTACGGCCGGGAGTCGGCGAGAGCGCGGGCCGTGCCGACGAGCGGCCACTGCCACAGTGCCCGGAACCCGCGCAGTTGGCGCAGAGCGAAGAACGGACGGGTGCGCAGCAGGCGGTGGTAGTACGCCTCGGAGCACCACGCCACGTGGTCGCCGCCGATGCCGGTCATGTGCAACCTGCTGCCGCGTGCGGCGAGGCCGGGCAGATGGTGCAGGACCCGGGAGCGGTCCATGACGCCGATGGTGGGCTCGTCGAGGAGGTCGTCGATGTCGAGCAGGTCCTCGTAGACCAGCGGCGATGCGTCGGCGTCCCAGACCACGTGCTCGACGTCCGGGAGATGGACCATCGCCTGTTCGGCCCAGTACAGGTCGGTGTCCGCCGGATCACGTCCCGGCCAGGTACTGGCCACCACGCGGGCGGGGGAGCGGTCGGCCAGGAAGCAGACGGAGGTGGAGTCCAGGCCGCCGGACAGGTCGCAGCTCACCACGCCGCCCTGCCGGGTACGCGCGCCGACGGCCTCCTCCAGCGCGGTCCGGATCAGGGGCGCCGCTTCGGCGAGCGGCCGGACCGGCTCCGGCGGGGTCCACCACCGGGTGTGCCGTACGTGGCGCCCGTCCGCGGCGACGATCACGGCGTCCTGCGGAGGAACGGCGGTGACCGCACGCCACAGAGACGTCTCGAACAGCGGATACGGGGCGGGCCACAGCAGCCTCACGGCCAGCTCTTCCGCGTCGGGGTCGACGCCCAGGACGGCGGCGAGTGTGTCGGCACGGGTCGCGGCCACCCGTACACCGTCGATCTGTGCGTGGAAGACCAGCCGCAGTCCGGAGGCGGTGCCCTGAACCCTGATCTGTCCGTCGAGGGCACCGATGAGGTGGAAACTGCCGGGCAGGGACCGGGCCAGCGCGTCGAGTTCCGTGAGATCGCGCAACCGACCGGCCTGGCGGCGCAGTTCTTCGGCGTCGACGGGGCAGCAGCCGACGACGGCGACGGCGGTGCCGCCGGCGGTCGCCGTGACCATGTCGTCGTCGTGCCAGCGGCCGACCAGCCAGGGCCGGCCCGACGCATGCGCGAGGATCCGGCTTCCGGGGTGGGCGAAGGAGCGGGCCACGGCGGCCGCGTCCGCATGGTCGGTGAAGACCGCGAAGTGCGCGTCGCCGGGGCCCGTCCCCGCACTTTCGTGCAGTTCAGTCATGACGTCGGGTCAAGGACCGTCGGACGTCAGTTCTTGCTCAGGATCAGCCGGTCGTTGCCGTGGCGCTGAAGCAGCCCCGTTTCCTTCCGGAAGGTGCCGAGCCTGACGAGCGTCGGTGCCTCGTATGCCTTTTTCATGACCACTCCTCGCGTGCGGGTTTCCCGACCACCTCCCTGACCGACGACCCAGGAACTGCCGGTCGGTCTGCCCAGGGTTCATCGGGAGCCCCGGGCGGAAGTGGGCGCAGTAACCAGGTAGGCGCAGAACGTGAGCACATGGGAAGGACATCTATAAAGGTCGTATAATGCGTTAAATCAAAATTCTTTGGAGTGCTTGCACCTCGCCTGGTTCTTCTCTTTGGCGCTGCGCTGTCGAGCGGCTCACCGGTGCACTGGCTGGAAGAAACGTTAGGAGCTGTGTTCCGGCAACTACCGGGCACTCCTCCCGGACGGGCCTGATGACAGCCACGGGCGAGCGCCGCCGGGCGCACTCCGCGCCCGTGGTCGTGCGCCGCTTCCCATGCCGGAACGGATGCGCGGCACCGCGGGCGGCGAAGGCGCGGGTTCGGTCGCGATGTCCCGGCCACCGAGCCGCACCGCGTTCCGGCGCTCTCTGCCCGACGAGGAGCGAGGGAAGCCAGGCCAGGCGCCGCTGCCCGTGCCTCTGGAAGAAGCCCAGCTTCTTCGGCGAGTGCGACACCAGCAGGTTCTTGGTCTGCTGGTCGTACGGCGCTTGCGAGCCCCTGAACTGCGGTGATGGCGGAAGAGGTGGTTATTGTGGCTAGATTGGTCCGGGTATGGTCTGGATCTTGCCTGTCCCCGTGCCTACGTGGCACCGGTCGTAACGGCCCTCCATCGGCGTCCAGTCCTTCCATCTCGAGCACGAAACCGCAGGTCATGGCCTTCACGTCCGGGAGGCGCCGCCCAGTGGGTGACAGCTGTGTGCCGGCGAGTGATACGGCGGAGCCCCGTCGGGAACCCATCCCGAAGGGGCTTTTGCGGGGTTCGTCGTGGCCGCCGTTGACCTGTCGGCCTACGCGGACGCCGGTCACCTGGCCTGCCGAGGCCGAGGCCGACGCCCGCGCCTTTCCCGGGAGCGGTGCAGGAGCGTCTGCGGGAGCAGCCGACCCGCCGCACGAAGGCACTCCCCGGTGCGAAATACTCTCCCGATGAGTTCACGCACTTCCCCGGTCAGCCAGCCGATCACGATCCGGAGGGCCGTCGCGCGGGATGCCAAACGGCTCACGAGGCTCGTGCGTGGCTCAGGCGCCTACGCGGGGAAGTATGCAGCCGCAGTCGCGGGCTACCGGGTCGGTCCTGATTACATCGAGGCCCACCGGGCCTTCGTGGCCGTCGGCGCCGACGAGCACGGCGGCCGGATCCTCGGGTTCTACTCGCTCGTCCTCGCTCCACCGGAGCTCGACCTGCTGTTCGTCGCCGACGACGTGCAAGGGCGGGGTATTGGACGGCTGCTCGTCGCGCACATGCAGTCCGAGGCCCGTGCCGCCGGGATCGACCGTCTCAAGGTCGTGTCACACCTTCCCGCCGCGGATTTCTACCACCGCGTCGGTGCGGTGCGGACCGGGACCGCGTTCGCGAACCCGCCCGCCGTGCCGTGGGACCGTCCCGAATTCGAGTTCCGCATTGCTTCGCGATGACGCGAGCCCAGCATCGAGGACCGTGTCGTCACGTGGCGAGTCCCGCTCGGCGAGGAATCCGTTCCGCACGCCGCTCTTGAAGACTGCGGATTCCATGTCCGTCGGCTCTTCGACAATCCGCAGCGGGCCGACGGCATGGACCTCGAAGCCGCCATCGAACACATGACCTGCACCGATATGGCTGCGGCATTCGAGAAGGTCACCGGGCATCCGGCGCAGTACATCGACACCGATCTGGACCTGGACGCGGTCACCGCCGTTTTCACCACCGACTGGAGCTCGGGAATCGTCGAAGGGCGCGTCAGCGAACTCAAGATGCTGAAGCGGCAGATGTTCAACCGGGCCGGCCTCCCGCTGCTGATAAAACGTGTCCTGCTCGTCGCTGCCTCCCGACGCTCACACACCGTGTCATACACACGAGCCGCGTGATCGCCTTCACGGAATGGGTGCCAGGACCGTCATTTGGGACCACGGAGGTGCCTCGAATCGGCCCTGCCTGGTGAAGATCGCTCCTCGTGAAGGAGGGCGGTTACGTGTCGATCAATTCCGCAGCGAAGACGTCTTCGATCCTCCACTGCCGGCTGGTCAGGCCCTGCTGCTGGTGATGGCGCAGGCAGGTGTCGAGGGCTGCGCGGTTGGCCGCGATGCCGTAGGGCCACCAGTCCTCGGGGAACTCTTCACCGTTGCGATCCACCAGGGCGTTCATCCAGGGAATCATGGTCTGGACCTGGTAGAGCCTGCGGCTTTGGCGGTAGCGTTCGGCAGCGGCGTCCTTCGCCCGGGAGAAGGCACGGTAGACGCCGTGCGCGAGTTCAGGATGGTCCCGCAGCAGTTCTTGCCGGATGACGATGGTGTGCATCATCGGGAAGATGCCGGTTCGCCGGTAGTAGTCGCGTTCCAGCGGCTCGAAGTCGGGGAAGAGCCGGATGACGTTCGGGGATCCGTCGAGCACGCACTGCGGGACGTTCGCCGAGAACAGCGCGTCGATCTCACCGGCGTCGAGCATCGCGCTCAGTGTCTTTCCCTCAGGCGCGACAGCCACGTCGACTTCGGCCGGATGCGGATGGGGGATGAAGTCGAAGGGGGGCGCGGGGTGTTCGAGGCCGCCGATCACCCAACGGCTCTCCTCGGGTTTGAAACCGTACTCGTCCATCAGGATCCCCTTGGCCCACACACCGGAGTCCTGACCGTAGACGCCGAACTCGCCGATGGTCCGGCCCGCGAGATCGCTCGGCTCCCTGATCCCGCTGTGGGTATTGACGAAGATGCACGAATGACGGAACACGCGGTTCGGGAAGACCGGCAACGCTACGTACGGCAGGCCGGTCTCCAGCAGCCGCAGGTAGAACGTGAGACCGAGTTCGGCGACGTCGAACTCGTTTCCGCGGATCAGCCGGTCGAAGAGCTCCGGCAGGGTCGCTGCGGTTTTCATTGTGATGCCGATGCCGTCGGTGCTTACGGTTCCATCGAACAGTGCCCGCGTCGTGTCGTACGGGAAGCACCCGACCGTGAGGGCAGGGGCGGCCATGAATACTCCTTCTCGTCGGCTCTGCTGTTTCCATCGTTGGCCGTCGCGCTGTCGGCTGTCCAAGACCCGTTGGGAACGTCCGATACCGCACGGGTATCGTGCTTGAGGTGGACCTTCGCTCGCTGCGGTATTTCGTCGCCGTCGCCGAGGAGTGTCACATCGGCCGGGCGGCGAACCGCCTGCACATGACGCAGCCGCCACTGAGCCGCGCGATCCGGCAGCTTGAGGACGAACTCGGCGTCCTGCTGTTCGAACGCACTCCCAAGGGCGTCACTCTCACGCCCGCTGGAGAGGTTCTGTACGGCGAAACGGGGGCGTTGTTGGGGCGAGTGGACGGGCTCCGCAGGCGAGTGGCCGCTGCGGCGGGTACGGCGCTCCTCGCCGTCGGGACCCTGGCGGACGCGGCCGAACAGGTCGGCGGCCGACTGGTCTCGCTCTTCCGGGCCCGCTATCCGCACGTCCACGTCACCATCCACGAATCCGACCTCGGCGACCCGACAGCCGGGCTCCGCGCCGGACTGGTCGATGTGGCCATCACCCGAACTCCCTTCGACGACACCGGCATCAGCACCCACGTCCTGCGCTCGGTACCCGTCGGCGTAGTCATGCGTGGCGATGATCCGCTCGCCGCCCATGCCTCTCTCTCGTCGACCGACCTCGCCGGCCGCCGATGGGTCCGGCTGCCGGAGGGCGCCGATCCGGCGTGGACGTCGTACTGGACCGGCAGCGGAGACAACGACGCATCGCCGGTCATGCGAACGATCCAGGAGTGCCTGCAAGCGGTCCTGTGGAACAACACATCAGCTCTCGCTCCCATCGGCCAACCGATGCCCGACGGCCTGGTCGTCGTCCCGCTCAGTGACCGCCCGCCCAGTGATCTCGTCGTGGCCTGGCCGAGGACAGCACGCAGCCCACTGGTACGTGGCTTCATCCAAGTCGCAGAGAACTGCCGGCAAACCTGACACAGGTACCGGTTGCTCCTGGACCCAGCTCCACCGCTGATGGCCGACTGCTGCACCGGGCGCGCCACCTGCCTGGGGGCGGGTGATCCAATCGACGACGGCGCGTACGGACGGCGTTGCGGCGGCGGGCTGCGGTGAGTCGGGCCGTTCCAGGTGGCTGCGGGCCGGATTCGGCGCCGGATTGACGGTGAACGCCTGCCCGTTCAGCGCGATGTACAGGCTCGCCGACTCCGGCGCGGTGGTCAGTTCCTTGACGTGCTCGATCTGACCGTCCGCCACGTCCCCGTCGGACGCGACCGTGGAGTAGGCCGTCCTGCCCTCCTTGCTGATCTGCGCCCGCCCGACCGCCGTGTAGGGGCTGATCACGGAGACGACACCCGGAGCGCGGGCGATCTTCCCGAGCGCGCCGGCCATCGCCCGCTCGGCCGCGGGCTCGGTGACCTTGCCGCCCGTCAGCTGCCAGACGACCCGGCCGCTCTTGCCAGCCGCGCTGTTCGAGGCGTGCTGCAACGGGTCCGGGGGAGTTGGCGACGCGCCGGAACGCATCGCCGGATTCTCGACGCGCTGCCCGAACGGTCGCGCGCGATCCTCGAACTGCGGTTCCTGCGGGGCTGCACGATCCGCCGGGCGGCCGCCGAACTCGGGGTTCCGTGGCGAACGCGAAGGTCCTGCAGCATCGCGTCCTGCACCATGCCGCGGGCCTGGGCAAGGAGAACGACCTGGAAGGGGACGCTGATGAAGTCCGCGGTGGACCGCTACGTCGAGCGCCTGCTCGGGCCGGCGCCGGCCCAAGCCGTTCGCCGTTCGCCCCCTCCCAGGAGGAACTGGCGATCACCCGCACGGCGATCGAGCTGCGGGCTGCGAGCCCGGACGCCGCCGGGCCACGGGAGGAATTCGTACAGGATCTGCAGCGTCGTATCGCAACTCTCGACACCACTGCCGAGCCGGCTCCCTCGCGCCCGGCGGCGTGGACTGCCCCAGGACCAGGCAGGTTCCTGGCGGCCACCGCGCTTGCGGCCACCGGCACCGCCGCCGGAGCGGCCGTCGATCATGCATTCACCGGACCTGTCCGTACAGCCAGCCGTCGAACCCCTTGACCAGGCCGTGTTCGCGCCGGCGGCGGAAGAACGCAACCACCCGGTCCCACGGCGGAAGTCTGCGGGCATCGCGCGCGGATGGGTTGGCCCGCCCTGTCCTACGGCGAGGTGGGCAGGTGCGGGGAGCGGAGCACGAGCAGGGTGATCTCGCTGGGGGCGAAGACGCGGAACGGCGGGCCCCAGAAGCCGGTGCCGCGGCTGGTGTAGAGGAGAGTGCGGGTGCCGTGGCGGCTGAGACCGGCGAGGGCGGGCTGGTCGATGCGGACCAGATGGTGGAAGGGCCAGATCTGGCCGCCGTGGGTGTGGCCGGAGAGCTGGAGGTCGATGCCGGCGGCTGCGGCCCGGTCGACGAACTTGGGCTGGTGTGCCAGGAGCAGGACCGGAAGGTCGGGGTCGGCGCCGTCCAAGGCTCCGGCGAGGTGGGCGCGGTGGCCTGCCAGGCCGGAGGACTCGGCGGTGACGTCATCCACGCCGGCGACCACGAGGGTGTCGCCTCCGCGCTCGAGCAGCAGATGGCGGTTGCGCAGCGGCTCCCAGCCCAGCTCGTCCATCAGGTCGACCCAGCCCTGGGCCTCGCTGTAGTACTCGTGGTTGCCGGTGACGTAGACCCTGGCGTGGGTGGCTCGCACGGTTCCGAGTGGGACGGCCTGGGCGCGGCGGCGTTCGGCGGTGCCGTCCGCGATGTCGCCGGTGTGGCAGACCAGGTCGGCTTCCAGGGTGTTCACCGTCTCGCACACCCGTGCCGACCAGCGGGCGCGATCGAGGGGGCCGTAGTGGGTGTCGGTGATGAGGGCGACGCGGGTGCCGTCCAATCCGGCGCCCAGCCGCGGGAGTTGCACGTCGAGTCGGCGCACGCGTGGCACGCGGCGGGCCTCGGCGTACCCCCAGGCGAGTAGGAGGGCTGTTACGCCGAGGACGGCCCACGTGACGATCCGGGCCCGGTCCTGGCTCTCGCCGACGCCGGCCACGGTCAGGGCGAGCCGCAAGAGGACACCGAGCAGGACAGCCCAGGTGAACAGAACCCAGCTCGTGCCCAGCAGGGCGTCACCGACGATCGCCGCCCCGTCCTGCTGGCGCCGGCCGTGGCCGCGCACCATCGCGAGCGGCATACCGGCGAGGCCGAGGACGAACAGGCCGGTGCCGACCAGCGTGACGGGCAGCGGCCAGCCCTGGCCGGTGTACAGGAGCACCCAGCAGGGCACGGTCCACAGCAGGACGGGGGCGACCAGGGGGAGGTAGCGCATCAGACGGTGCACTCGGCTCTGCCGCGGAGCTTGTACTTCGCGGTCGGCGGGTCGGGTGTTGCTGGTGTCGGTCATGCTTCCCCCATTTGACCAGGCTGCCGTCTCGCGCACTGTATCCGGTCGCTCTGGGGCCGGCCGGACCGGAGTTCATGGAAGTGGCCCGCCCCAACGTCTCCCACTACATGAATGAGGTGCACGGCACAGGGAACCATGCTGGCGTCCGGCGCCTCCTCCGGGTAGGCCGAGGGTCCGGGTGCCGTCTCGGGTCGACGCCGGATTCCACTGCGACCTCGCGGGTCCATGGCCACCTGCTGTGCCTGCGCCGGGCCATCGACGGGGCGGCACCGGGCACCGTCGTCCCCGTCACCGCCACCGACCTCGCCGCACCACTCGACCTGCCCGCCATGGGCCATCTGACCGGAGACCCGTGCCTCGGGCCCCTTTCCGCCGCCGATCGGGCCGGTCATCCCCGGTCAGCCATCCGCTGGTTGTCGGGAACGGCGGCAGGCACCCTGATCGAGGCCGGATCGACATGGGCGCTGCTCATGCCGGCGGGAGCGCCTTACCGATCGCACCGTACGATCACTGATCTCAGTTGCCGCACGTGACGTCGGTCCTCGGCAGGTGCCCGTCCGTGAGGTAGGCGTCGACGGTGCGGGTGACGCAGGGCGGGCCGCCGGGGAGGGCGTAGACGGTATGGCCGCGGCCGCCGCGGACGTACACCAGGCGTGACACGCGAGGGGTGGTCCGTGGCAGTGGGCCGGGCGGTGTGCACGGTTGCCCCATGGGCGACGGGCAGGGCGATGGCGGCGAGCACACCGGCGGCCGCCAGAGCGACCAGGCGGGAGGCACGGGGCATGAAGGCGTCCTTCTCGGGTACGGACCGCTGCGGACAGGAGGGGCGACGGCGCCGTCCCCCACTCTCCGATCACCCGGACCGGCGGCGCCTCGGCCGAACGGTCACAGCCCCCGGCGAAGTCCTCGGCCGAACGGCTGACCTCGTGCCCGTCACCTGCCGCTCACGACCTCAACGACCACGAAGAACCCGAACACCGCGCCGGGCCTTCGCCATGCCGTGAGGCAGAACGCAGGCGATGGGATGTTTGAGAGCCGCCCTCCGGAAATTCCCGGCTTCCGCCACGAGCGCGGAGATAACCTCAGCACGGTCGTCGTCCAACGGGGAGGGGCAGGGCATGCCAGGGCAGGACTGGATCGAACAGACGGGTGAGCTGTTCGAAGTGGCGATGTTCGGTGGGGACACCTCCGCGCTGGACCGCTCCGATGACGTGCTGGACGCGATCGAGGCGCCGCTTTCCATGGCGCGGGGCAAGGTCTTGCACGTCCGCTTCCTGAACGACCGTGAAGAGAACAGCCAGGAACTGGTGCTGTTCGAGCGGGCGGCCGAGTTGTACCGGCGTCTGGGGGACGCGTCGGGGGAGGCGGACGCGTTGTTCTGGATCGGCTGCTGGCACCAGGTGGTCAAGGGCGACGGCGCCGCCGCAAGCCCCTACCTGGAGAGGTCATACGCGCTGGCGAAATCCGTCGAGGACCGGATGACGATGTCCTATGCGATCCGCCATCTCGGCTTCGCCGACAAGGACGCAGGCCACTTCGATCTGGCCCGTGACCGGTTGACCGAATCGGTGACGCTGCGCCGGGCGATCGGATTCCGGCCCGGTGAAGCGGCCGGCCTGGTGGCGCTGGCCTACCTCGCGGCAGAGACCGGCGACCCCTCGACGGCGCTGCACCACCTCGACGAGGCTCAGTCGGTCGCTGAAAGCTGCGGTGCCAAGGCCGTTTCGGGGTGGATCGAGCAAGCCCGCACGCACATCCGCTCCTAGGCTCTGGCGGGAGGCTGCTGGTGACAGCCACTCGTTGAGGACTGCGACCACTACGGTCGCCTCGTAGCACGGTTGCGCCCTCACGGAGTTCCTCAGCCCCCGCGGCCTGCGGCCGGATGACAGCCGCGTAGTACCGCGGTACCACGTGCCCCGCCCGGGTCGGCCTCCCGGTACCACGGGATCGGGCGGATCGGCTCCTAGCGTTCCGGTGAGGCGTCGGAAGCGACGGACGCCGCAGGCCGACAGAGAGAACGCGCATGATCGACGCACGGCAGTTGACCAAGAGGTACGGCGACAAGACGGCCGTCTACGGGCTGGACTTCGTCGTGAAGCCGGGAACGGTGACCGGCTTCCTGGGACCCAACGGCGCGGGGAAGTCCACGACCATGCGGATGATCGTCGGGCTTGACGCCCCGACGAGCGGCTCAGTCACCGTCAACGGCCACCCCTACGCCCGCCACCGCGCCCCGCTCCAGGAGGTCGGGGCCCTGCTGGAGGCGAAGTCGATCCACCCGGGCCGCTCGGCTTACAACCACCTCCGGGCCCTCGCGCTGACCCACGGCATTCCGCGCGGCCGGGTCGACGAGGTCATCGACCTTGCCGGCCTTGCCAGTGTGGCGAAGAAGCGGGCCGGTGCCTTCTCCCTCGGGATGGGCCAGCGGCTGGGCATCGCGGCGGCGCTGCTGGGCGATCCGCAGACGGTCATGCTGGACGAGCCGGTCAACGGTCTGGACCCGGAGGGCGTGCTCTGGATCCGAAACCTGCTCAAGGCGCTCGCCGGAGAGGGCCGCACGGTGTTCGTCTCCTCGCATCTGATGAGCGAGATGGCCCTGGTGGCGGATCATCTGATCATCGTGGGGCGGGGCCGGCTGCTGGCCGACACGACCGTGGGGGAGCTGATCCGTGAGGCGGGCGGCGACACGGTGAAGGTCGCGACCCAGGACCCGGCGCGGCTGCGGGACGTACTGGCGGGACCGGGCGTCGACATCACGGGACGCGTCGGCAGCGAGGAACTGCAGGTGACCGGACTGACTGCCCGTCAGATCGGGCTGAAGGCGGCCGAGCACCAGATCCCGCTGTTCGAGCTGAGCGCGCGGACGGTGTCGCTGGAGGAGGCATTCATGGACCTGACCAGGGAGGCCGTGGAGTACCACGGATCCACCACCGGGATCGAGACCCTCGGGAGGCCGGCATGAGCACCCTCACCGCAACCGCCGAGGAACCCCGCACCGCCCAGGCTCGCCCTGCCTACCGGGTGACCGGACGGCGCGTGCTGTCCTCGGAGTGGGCCAAGCTGTGGTCCCTGCGCTCGACCTGGATCACCCTGGGGCTCGGCCTGCTGTTCCTGGTGGCGTTCGGGCTGATCGCCGCAAGCCGCTACAAGTCGGGGATCGATTCCGGCCACATCGACCGGGACTTCGCCGATTCGACGGCCGTGAGCCTGTCTCTGTTCGGCACGAACTTCGCCCAGCTGGCCCTGGGCGTACTCGGCGTGCTGGTCACGGCGGGGGAGTACTCGACCGGCATGATCCGGTCCACGCTGGCGGCGGTGCCCCGCCGGCTGCCGGTGCTGTGGTCCAAGGCGGCCGTGTTCGGGTTGGTCGCGCTGGCGGTGGGGACGCTGGGCGCGTTCGTCGCCTTCGGGTTCGGCAGCGGGATCGTCTCGGGCACTCCCGCGGCCATGGGCCTCTCGCACGCGGGTGTGCTGCGCAGTCTGCTGGGGGCCGGGCTGTATCTCGGCCTGGTAGGGGTGATCGGCACCGCGCTGGGCGCGCTGCTGCGCTCCGTGGCCGGCGGGATCTCGGTGCTGGTGGCCACCTTCATGCTGATCCCGGGACTGATCTCGCTGCTGCCGAGTTCCTGGCAGGACAACATCAGCCCCTACCTGCCGTCCAACGCAGGAGAGTCGATGTTCGCCCTGACCCACGACTCGACGACGCTGTCACCCAGCGCCGGGCTGCTGGTCTTCCTGTGCTGGACGGCGCTGGCCCTGGGCGGCGCGGCCTACCGGCTCGCGCGCAGCGACGTCTGACGCACCATGGACAGGTGACGTCCGTGACCACCGATGACATCAGCGGGATGGGACCGCTGGTCGCCCGCCTGTCCCGGGGCGGCCAGCGGCTCAGGCAGGCCGACCGGAACCGTCCGTGGGTGCTGGACACCGCGGTCGTGGTCCTGGTCTTCCTGATGTTCTGCCTGCCCGACCTGATCCACGACGGGGCCGGCGACGGCGACGGCCCGCCCCGCTTCCGGGTCGCCTTCACCCACCTGCCCGTCGCGGGCATGCTCGCGCTGCAGGCCGGACTCGTACTGCCCCTGCTGTGGCGGCGGCGCAGGCCCCTGGCGGCCTTCGGGGTCATCGCCGCGGTGTTCGTCCTGCAGTGGTCCCTGGACGCGGTGCTGCGCGCGGACATCGCCCTCTTCATCGCCCTGTACAGCCTGGCCCTGCACGGACGGCTGAAGCAGCTGCCCTGGGCCTGCGCCGCCATGGCGGGTGCCATGGTGCTGGTCGCCGTACGGGTGTCCGCGGCCATGTCCGTCTGGGACGCGCTGTTCTTCCTGCTGAGCACCACGACCGCGGCGCTCGCGCTCGGCCTGATGGTCCGCATCCGCCGGGCCCAGCTGGCCGGACTGCGCGAGCGGGCCGCCCGGCTGGAGATCGAGCGGGACCAGCGCAGCAGGCTGGCCACGGCCACCGAACGCACCCGCGTCGCCCGCGAGATGCACGACATCGTCGGCCACAACCTGTCCGTCATGATCACGCTCGCCGACGCGGGCGCCTACGCCACCGACCTCGCGCCCGAACGCGGCAAGGAGGCCCTCCAGCTCATCGGCGACACCGGACGCCAGGCCCTGGGTGAGCTGCGGCGCGTACTCGGTGTCCTGCGCGAGGCGGCGGACGGCCCTTGGACCGGGCCCGAGCTCAGTCCGCAGCCCGGCATCGCGGACATCGACGCCCTGTGCGCCAAGGTGCGCGCCGCCGGACTGGAGGTCGTCTACCGGACCTCCGGCGACGTGGACGCCCTGGACAGCGGGGTGCAGCTGACGGCGTATCGCATCGTCCAGGAAGCCCTCACCAACACCCTCAAACATGCCGACGCCGACACCCGGGTACACCTGGCGATCATCGAGGCGGACACCCGGCTGACCATCCGGGTCCAGGACACCGGCCCGGCGACGCCGCCGGGACTGCACGAAGAAGGGCACGGACTGGTGGGCATGCGGGAGAGGGCGGCGCTTTATGGCGGGACCGTCAGCGCGGGACCGGCGGGCGGCGGAGGCTGGAGCGTCGAGGCCGTCCTCGACCTCACGCCCCAAGGCGGTGTCCGGTGACCACGGTGCTCGTCGTGGACGACCAGCCGCTGCAGCGCTACGGATTCCGTATCCTCCTGGACTCCGTCCCCGAGACCGAGGTCGTCGGGGAGGCCGCCCACGGCGCCGAGGCCGTCCGCAAGGCGGCCGAACTGCGCCCGGACGTCGTCCTGATGGACATCCGGATGCCCGGCATGGACGGCATCGAGGCCACCCGCCGCATCGTCGCCGCCGGCGAGCGTTCGCGCGTCCTGGTGCTCACCACCTTCGACCTCGACGAGTACGTCCACGCCGCCCTGCGCGCCGGTGCCAGCGGCTTCCTCCTCAAGGACGCGCGCCCCGAGGAGCTGCTCGCGGGCATTCGTGCTGTCGCGCTCGGCGACGCGGTGATCGCGCCCGCGCTCACCCGCCGCCTCCTGGACGAGTTCACCCAGTACGTCCCCGCGCACCGAGGTGACCTCGCCGAGGACAAGAGGCTGAGCTCCCTCACCGACCGCGAGCGCGAGATCCTCGTCGCCGTCGGCAAGGGCTGGACCAACGGCGAGATCGCCGCACACTTCGTCCTGTCCGAGTCCACCGTCAAGACCCATGTGGGCCGCGTCCTCGCCAAGATCGGTGCCCGGGACCGCATCCAGGCCGTGATCTTCGCCTACGACCTCGGTCTCGCCCGGCCCAGCACGGACTGAACGAGCCCGGGGCCGCCCGGGCGACAGCCGCCCGGGCGGACCTCCACGGAGTCGATGTAGCCGCCGGGCCAGACGTCGGACATCCGCCACGGCGTGAGTGACTCGGGCGGGGCGAGACGGTCCTCGGGGCCACCCGCGACCGCGCTCGTGTCGAGGGCGGCCAGGTACCAGGCGCGGGCCCGGACGACCGGGCGGCCGGCGATCCGTACGACGGCTTCGAGGGGCTCGACGGTCCGGCCGGGGCGGACGCTCTCCACTTCGATCTCGCACTCGTCGAGGGCGAGCCGGCCCAGGATGTCGTAGCTGATCCGGGAGAGAACCAGCCCGTCGTCCGGGCGGCGGGCCCGGTGACGGTCGAGGGCGTGCACCACGAGCCCGCCCAGCGGACTGAAGTGCTGCTCGTCCGGGGCCCACGCTCCGCCTGCATGCGTCGTCGGCTTGTAACGGTGGTCGGCGACGGGCTCGTAGTAGCTGTCGGGGCTCAACGGGTGTTTCTCCTCGAGGAGTTCAGAAGGTACGGCGGATTCAAAGAGAGTTGAGCAGCACGACGTACACGGCCGTGCCGGCGCCGACGCTGAGGATGGTGCGACGGCCGAAGGCCAGATGCACGCCGATGGTGACGGCGACGGCGAGCAGCGCGTACCAGGCGCCTGCCAGCCGCCGCACGATCACCGAGCCGCGCAGCCGGCCCAGCACGGCGAAGGGCACGGCCCGCAGGGCGAGCGTGATGCTGAAGGCGATCGCCAGGACAGCGACGAGATACGAGGTGCCAGGCACCGGCGGCCTCCTGGACCGTGCGGCGGGCGGTGACGGCATGGCGGGCCAGCAGCAGGCCCACGAACAACAGCAGTGCGGTGAACATGGCCATGCCCGGGGTGACGACCAGGGCGACGGCGGCGCTCGCACCTGCAAGCAGCAGGGACGTCAGCTCCTTGCGGGAGCGGAACGCGTCCAACGTCAGCACGGTGAACAACGCGCACAGCGCGAACTCCAGGCCCTTGACGGGCGCCGGGAGAGCCGCGCCGAGGGCGACGCCGACCAGTCCGCCGCCGACCCAGTACGTCTCGCAGGCGATCTGCATGGCCAGCAGCCGGGGCGCCGACCGCTCCTGCTCGGGCAGGGAGGAGCTCACGGCGTACGCCTCGTCGATCATCGCGTAGACGGCGTACGCCTTGGCCACCGGATGCCTGACCAGGTGGAGCGGGAACGAGAAGGCGTAGAAGACATGCCGGAAGTTGACCACGAGCACGGTCAGGGCGACCGCGGCGAGCGGGGTGACGGTGGCCATCATGCCCACCAGCAGCAGTTCCAGTGAGCCGGCGAACGCGGCCAGGGACAGGGCGGGGGCGAGCCACCAGGGCAGTCCGGCCTGGATGATCAGCAGGCCGAGGGCTATGCGCAAGGCAATCATTGCCGAGCTGGAGCGGGACGGGCGGCTGACCAACGTGGAACTGGCCCAGCGTGTCGGGCTGACGACCGGGCCGTGTCTGCGCCGGGTCCAGCGGCTGGAGGCCGACGGCGTCATCCGGGGCTACCGGGCCGTGGTCGACCCGGCTTCCGTGGGGCGTTCGTTCGAGGTCCTGATCGACCTGAGTCTCGAAGCGCAGGACGCGGAGACGGTCGAGCGCTTCGAGGAGACCCTGGCGCAGGCGGAGGAAGTGCTGGAGTTGCGGAGGCTGTTCGGCAGCCCCGACTATTTCGTCCGCGTGGCCGTCGCCGATCTGCCCGCCTACGAGGCCTTCCTCAGCCGGCGGGTCATGACCATCCCCCGGATCAAGAACGTGACGTCGCATTTCACGATGAAGACCATCAAGCCGGGGTCGTAGCGGAGGACGGGCCGGCATGGTCTGGCTCAACGGTGGTCGGTGCCGGCACCTGCGGAGGCGGGCCCTGGGTCCACGCCACCCGCAGGCTCGAGGCGGAGATCCGCCAACCCTCGGCCGTCCTGACCAGCACGGCGTCGGCATGGCCGGCGGAGATGAAGACGGTGCCGGTGCCGTCTGCGAGGACGTGGGTGCTCAGCTGTGCGCCACGGGTGGTTGCCCGATCACCGTCGATCTCGATGACGGCGTTGGTGCCCAGATGCACGGTCCGGTCGAACAGCGCCATGCCTTGCCGGACCCGGGCCAGCAGAGCATCGCGACCATGGACGGTGCCGATGGGCATCTCCGCGGTGACGTCTTCGGTGTGGAACGCACGAGCCCATTCCTCGTCGAACACCCCCTCGTCCAGGGAACGCAGGTAGCGGTCCAACAGATCGGTGATCTCGGCGCGGTCGGTCAGGGCCTGCACCTGTTGCTGCATCTCTTCGATGTCCATGCCTGAAGGCTCCACCCTCAAGCGCACTTGAGGTCAACGTGTCTGATGGGATGCCGTGATGACGATGAGTCCTTCTCCTCAAAGGTGGGCGCGTGCCGAGCGGCTCGATGCCGCCCGCATGGTGGACGCCCTTCACGCGCGGGCCGGCGTCCGTTTGACTCTCGAAGGAGCCTGCCCGGGTGGACAGGTCGGTGCCGCCTACGTGCGCTGGACGGACGGTCACCGGTCCGTTCTGAAGTGGCGGCCCCACAGCCGGGCTGAAGAGATGCGGGCCGGACCCCTCGCCGTGACCGAGGCCCTGCGGCCGGCGGGCTATCCGGCTCCGGCCACCGAACTGGTGGCCCAGGTCGGCCACGCGGTGGTCATGGTGCAAGAGCTGCTGCCAGGACGGAAGATCGGCCGTCTCGACCACCGGAGCCTGGACCAGGTGCTTCAACTCAACGAGTTGCAGGCCGGCCGGCTTTGCGAGCGGCCGGACATCCCCGCCGTGGACCTCCACCTGCACGACGACGGCGCCGGGTACTGCCTGCACGGGCCATTGCGTGATCACAACCGCCGCAGTGCGGCGCTGGAACGCTGGATCACCGCCGTCGGTGCCGACAGCCCGCCCCGGTTGGCCGGGCCCGACGCGGTGCACATGGACTTCCATCCGGGAAACATGCTGGCGAGCGGCGGGGCGATCACCGGGATCGTGGACTGGGACGGCGCCGCCCGCGGTGATCGTCGCTTCGACCTGGTCACCCTGCGCTTCGGCATCCACGCGCAGGAAACCGACCCGGGGGTGACACGGCGTCTCGACGCCGTTCTCGACTCGCTGCCCAAGGACATCCTGCGGCCCGCATGGGCTCACATGAGCCTTCGCATGGTCGACTGGGCCATCAGGCACTTCACCCCCAGCGAAGTGGAGCACTGGCTTGACCTGGCCGAACAACGCGTGAGCTGAGGTTCCCGAGCGGGTCTGCGTAAGATCATGCAGTCCTGTTTCGTGTCGATGAGGAGGGCCAACGGCCATGACTGACAAGCGCGTTGTGGTGGTCACCGGCGGAGGTACCGGCATCGGCGCCGCAACCGCCCGGCTGCTGCGGGCCGGCGGACACGACGTCGTCATCGGTGGACGACGGCCCGAGCCGCTGCAGCGCGTTGCCGACGAGACCGGCGCCCTGCCGCACGCCGCCGATCTCACGGATGCGACCGCCGTGGGTGAGCTCGTCGAGGCCACGGTCTCGCGCTACGGCAGGCTCGACGGACTGGTCCTCAACGCGGGCGTCGGACGCAGCGGCGCGGTGGGAGATCTCTCGGACGAGACATGGGAGTTGGTGATGCGCACCAACCTGACGGGCCCCTTCCTGCTGCTGCGCGCCGCACTCCCGCACCTGTTGAAGACCCGCGGTTCGGTCGTTGCCGTCGCCTCCGTCGCGGCACTGCGCAACGGGGTCGGCAACGCCGCGTACGCCACCTCCAAGGCCGCGCTGCTTCAGCTGTGCCGCTCGTTGGCCGTCGACTACGGCAGCCAGGGGCTGCGCGCCAACACGGTGTGCCCCACCTGGGTACGCACCGAGATGGCTGATCGTCGTATGGCCCGCTTCGCCGAGGAATCCGGACTGGGCAACGGCGTGGACGAGGCCTACGAAGAGGCGACGAAGCTGGTGCCCGCGGGGCGCCCCGGCGACCCGTCCGAGGTCGCCGAGGCGATTGCCTGGCTGCTTTCGCCCGCCGCGTCGTTCGTCAACGGTGCGGTACTCACGGTGGACGGCGGAGTCTCGGCACGCGACGCGGGAACCCTGGCGTTCGACTTCAGCGTCGAGCGCCGCGACGCCGGTCGGTGACCGACAGGGCTTTCGCGTTCCATGGGGTCGCTGGTCGACCGGGCGAAGTCCATGAGGACCAGCCGGTCAGGATCTCTCCGTCGTCGCGCTCACCCGACCCGCACCGCCTCTGGAACGCTGGTGGTGATGGGTACGGCTCCCGTGGAGCAAGGTTCTCGTGAGCGGGACGATCAGTGAGGAGGGTGCGTGAGCACTCAGGACAACGCGCCGGACGGACGGTCCGGCGTTCTCGGCGGAGCCGGGCGTGGCGCGCTGGAGGGTCTGCGCATCGCCGACTTCTCCCGGGTCCTCGCGGGGCCCTACGCCACCATGCTGCTCGCCGATCTCGGCGCCGACGTGGTGAAGGTGGAGCGGCCGGGCACGGGGGACGACACCCGGGCCTGGCAGCCCCCGACGGACCAGGACGGCACGTCGACGTACTTCCTGAGCGTCAACCGCAACAAGAAGTCCGTCACCCTGGACCTCACGACCGAGGCCGGCCTCGAGCAGGCCCGTGCCCTGGTCGCCGAGTCCGACGTCCTGGTGGAGAACTTCCGTCCCGGCACGATGGAACGGCTCGGGCTCGGCCATCGCGAACTCCTCGCCCGGCACCCGGAGTTGGTCTACTGCTCGATCAGCGGCTTCGGGGCCGGTGCCGGCGCGACGATCCCCGGATACGACCTGCTCGTGCAGGCCGTCGGCGGTCTGATGAGCGTGACCGGGGACGCGGAGGGAGAGCCGACGAAGGCGGGCGTGGCACTCGTCGACGTGATCACCGGCCTGCACGCCACGCTCGGCATCCTGGCCGCCCTCCGGCACCGCGACGCCACCGGGGAAGGACAGCGGGTCGAGGTCAATCTGCTCGGCTCGCTGCTGTCGGCCATGGTCAACCAGGCGTCGGCGTTCGCCGTCGCCGGTGTGGTTCCGGGCCGCCTGGGCAACGCGCATCCGAGCATCGCGCCGTACGAGACCTTCCCGACCGCCGACCGTCCCCTCGCGATCGCGGTGGGCAACGACCGCCAGTTCGCGGCGCTCGCCGAGATCGTCGGCGAGCCCGGTCTCGCTCTCGACGACCGCTTCCGCACCAATGCCGACCGGGTCGCCCATCGCACCGAACTGAGGGACATCCTGAGCGAACGGCTGCACGCCGCCGGCGCAGACCACTGGTCGTCGGTCCTGCTGGCCGCGGGCGTGCCCGCCGGACCCGTCAACACCCTTGACGAGGCCTTCGATTTCGCCCGGAAACTCGGTCTTCCCGGCATCGTCGATGTTCCTGCCCCACCCGCCCAGGGGGCCGAGGGCACGCCCTCCCGTCAGATCGCGAACCCCATCGCACTGAGCAGGACACCCGCCCAGTACCGCCTGCCGCCACCGCGCCTGGGGCAGCACACCGAGGAAATTCTCCACCGCACTGCCGCCGGAGCCTCCACGCCGGACGAATCGGCCACCTGACGGTTCCCGGCGCAGGCGCCCACTCGGCCCGCGACGGCCACGACTTGACGTCCAACCGGTTCAGACGGCGCTGGGACGTGGAGAGCCCCGGAAGACCTGGCGGGTGTGCCAGGAGCGGTGGCCCGGCGCGACGGGCCGGACGCCGGGTTGCGGGCCGATGAGCGGACGGCCCGCGAGCGCGGTGACGTGCTCGCGGGCGACGGTGCTGCGGCCGACGAAGTGCTGTGAGACCAGGATGCGGTGGCCGTCGCCCATGCCGAGGACGCCCTTGTCGAAGAGCTTGTGATGGAGCGAGCACAGGCACAGCCCGTTGTCGACGTCGTCCGGGCCGTCGAACGCCCACCAGCGCACATGCGCGGCCTCCAGCCCGACGGGCACCGTGCCGATCATGCCGTCGTAGCCGCAGAAGGCGCATTGGTACTCGTAGGCGGTCAGCACCATCTCCCGCATTCGCCGGTCCCGCTGCCGCCGCTCGGGCGTCGCCAGGGCTGCTGTCTCCGCCAGCTCCAGTTCCAGGCCCACCGCGTCGCACAGGTCCTGGTGCAGCGACGGAGGGAAGTGCAGATCCAGCAGCACCCTGGCCATGCGGCCCAGCATCGAGGGCTCCCGCCGCAGCGCGGCCCGCAGGTCCGGGACCAGCCGCCCGGTGGCCCGGCCGGCCCGCAGTTCCCGCACCCCGGTCCCGGGGCTGCCGACGCCGTGATCGGTCCGCACCTCCCACACCCCGTCACTGACCAGATGGTGGAAGGGGTAGGCGGGCGTGCTCCCGCGGGCCGGACCGTACTCCGCCAGCAGCTGCTTCAGATCCCCTTCCACCTCGCTGTACCGCAACTCGCCCCCGGCATCCGCCTGAAACCGGCCCAGCGCGTACAGCAGCAGCAACGGCTTGTGCGGCGCCCGGACCCCGTCCCGACTCCACTGCCTCAGCTTCGCGGCACGCTCCAGCCAGTCCATGACCATGATCGTAGTCACGCCTCGCCGCACATCACCCGGTCCGGGCTGCGGCTCCCGCTGCACCGGCCGCGAGCGCACCGCCTTCTGCCATGCGTTGGCCGGCCCGCCATTCCAACGCCTGGGGTTCCTCGGTGAATTCGATCAGATGCTGTCCGGCGAAACGCTGCAGCGCGTCCCGTACCTCGGCCGGGGTGGCATAGAAGAATTCCTTGCGGTTGTTCACTTGATTGACCCGCTGCGAAGCGAACTGCCGGTGCAGTTCCGTCTCCAGGCCGACCGCGTCCTTGCTGAAGATCAGCGCGTGGACGTCGAAGCGGAAGGGGACCGCGGCTCCACTCAACTCATAGATGCGTTCCAGCGGTTCGAGCCGACGCGTCATGCCGATCTTCACCATGCGATCGCCGAAGGCGCCGATGTTCGAGATGACGTACACATAGCCGGTGCGGACGTTGGCTGCGCGGGACTCTACGTCCTGCAGCGCGTTCTCGATCTCGGCCAGTTTGGCCTGCATCTCCGCGACGCCCGCCTCGTCACCGCGCTCGCGCAGACGGTCGAGCGCCGCCTGGTAGTGGCTGAGCTCTTTGTTGAGTTTCTCGCGCTGCCGGTCGAGCTCCCGCTGGACCGCGGCCTCCTCGCGTTCCCGGGCACGTGCCTCGCGCTGGGCCTCCTTCTCCTCGTCCTTCTTCTGGAGATAGTCGGCGGTGAGTTCCAACTCCCGTACCCGCGCGTTGTGGTATTCGTCCGTGATGCGGATGTGCATGGTGGCGCCGAGCCGGGCGATCGTCTCGCGGCTCTTGTAGAGCCGGTCGACCAGGGAGCTCAGCCGGTGCGGCCGCATCGACCGCACCGCATAGTCGGCCTCGGCGTTGTAGGCGCGCAGCATGAGCTTGGAGAAGTCGCGGACCATCTTCTGGCCCTCGCGCTTGGAGCCGTTGACGGTCCAGTCGGTGGCCGCGTGGACGGCCCGGCCCGCGCGGGCGAGCGTCTTGATCTCGTTCTGCAGGGAGTCGAGCCGGCTGCGGTAGGCGATCGCGTCCTGCAGCGCATGCCGGTACGCATAGATCCCGGCCTCCTGCAGCAGGGCGGTCTCGTCGGTGACGACGATCCGGGCCTGGAGTTCGGCCAGCCGCCGCTCAGTGTCGAAGACGTCCTTGCGGCGACGCTCGGCCTCCCTGCGTATCCGCTCGGTCTCCTTCGCCGTCCGGCGCGCGTCGTCGAGGATCTCTTTTGCCGTCTCGCGCGCGTCCCTCAGGATCCCGTCGGCCTCTTCGGCGGCTTCGGCCGCCGCCTTCTCGCGCAGCGCCGCTGCCTCCGCTTCGACCTGCCGTACGAGGCCGGCGACCCGCTCGGCATCCAGCCCCTGCGTCCTGGTGATCCACGCCCGCAGTTCTTCGGCCTCGGAGACGGCATCCGCACGCCGCCGCCCGAACAGCCCGCCCTTGCGCGGCGCCGGCACCGCCGTCGTGCTCCCAGCAACCGTCGCGTCCGGCACCGGGAAGGCTCCTGCGGTGGCGCCGGTGGCGATTGCATCGGCGGAGGGTTCGGCCTCCGGAACCCACAACTGCCATCCCGCCGGCAGCGGAGGCCACGACGGATCGGGCCGCCAGTCCGGTGGCGGCATCCATCCCGCAGGCGGCACGGGCCAACCCGGCGGCGGATTGAAGCGATATGCAGTCATTCCCCATCCCCCCTTGCCCCTGGAGCGTCCCCAGCACCCAGGCCGCCGGACAAGTCCGGCAAAAAACGGAGAGCGACATTCTGTTCTTGATCCGTCACCGGGGGCACCCGCATATTCCACCTCGTGACCCGTTTGTGACCATCGGTCAGGTCGCCCTTGCGGTCAAGTGCACTCCAAGTCCTAGAGTCACGCTTCCGACCCGCCCCCGCCTGCGACGGAGCATCCCCATGCGCTATCGAGTCCTCGGCAAGACCGGCATCGAGGTCAGCACCCACTGCCTCGGCACGATGATGTTCGGTGCCGTCGGCAATCCCGACCACGAGGACGGCGCCCGCATCATCCATGCGGCGCTCGACGCCGGCATCAACTTCGTGGACACCGCCGACATGTACTCGGCCGGCGAATGCGAGGAGATCGTCGGCAAGGCTCTCAAGGGCAGACGCGACGACGTCGTGCTCGCCACGAAGGTGCACTTTCCCCTCGGGGAGGGACGCAACCGCAGCGGCAATTCGCGCCGCTGGATCCTCAATGCCGTCGAGGACAGCCTGCGGCGCCTGGACACCGACTGGATCGACCTCTACCAGGTGCACCGCCCCGACCACACCACCGACATCGAGGAGACGCTGTCCGTCCTCACCGATCTGGTGAGGGCGGGCAAGATCCGGACATTCGGCTGCTCCACGTTCCCGGCCGAGGACCTCGTCGAGGCCGATCATGTGGCGGAGCGGCGCGGGCTGATGCGGATGCGTACGGAGCAGCCGCCGTACTCGCTCCTCGCGCGCGGCATCGAACGGGCCGTGCTGCCCACCGCGCAGCGCCTGGGCATGGGCGTGCTGACCTGGTCGCCGCTGGCCTCGGGATTCCTGTCCGGCGCCTACCGCGCGGGCCGCCCCGTCGACCTCACGACCGGTCGCGCCAGACTGACCCCGCACCGCTTCGACCCCGACGCCCCGGGCAACCCGGCGAAGTTCGCCGCCGTCGAGCAACTCGTCGCCCTCGCCGAGGAGATGGGCCGCACCCTGCCGGAACTGGCCGTGGCCTTCCCGCTGGTTCATCCAGCCGTCACGTCGGTGATCATCGGTCCGCGCACCATGGACCAGCTCACCTCGCTGCTCGAGGGGGCCGACCTGCTGCTCGACGACGCGGTCCTCGACCGTATCGACGAGATCGTGGCGCCCGGCACCGATCTCTACAAGGCCGACGGCGTGTGGCAGCCGCCGTCGCTCACCGAGAGCGCGCTGCGCAGGCGCCCGGCCGGGGAGCGGGCGGCCGCGGACTGAGCCTGTCGTCCGAGGGCCGGAGCATGCCTTTGTCTGGACGGCTCCTGAGTGCATGCAGTCGTCCCGTACGCCACCTACCTGGAGGGTCGGGCGTGATCGACCTCGGACGCATCCACCTGTTCTGCATGAGCCTGGGGCCCGTTGCCGCCCCCGCCCTGCTGCTGGTGCACGGCTGGGGCGGCGGCGGCCGGGAGTGGTCGGTCCATGCCGAGACGCTGGCCGACCGCTTCCGTGTGATCGTCCCCGATCTGCGCGGCCACGGCCGCTCCGAGGTGCCGGAACAGGGCAACACACCGCGGGAGATGGCGGACGACCTGGCCGCCCTCGTCGAGGCCCTCGGTAACGGCCCGGTGATGGCCGTCGGCCACTCCATGGGCGGACAGGTGGTCAACCTGCTCGCCGTACGGCACCCGCAACTGGTCCGGTCGGTCGGCGCATTCGACCCCGCGCACGGCGCGCACGGCGTCGAAGTGGACGAGATCCCGGGGCGGTCGGCCGCCTACCGGGAGCAGGGCGCCCGGGCGGCCGCGGACTTCGTCGCCGCAGCGTTCTCTGCGCAGGCGCCGCCCGGGCTGCGCACCGCCCGCCTCCGCACCCTGCTCGGCACCCCGGACCACGTCATCGCCCAGGCGTACGCGGGCATGTACACCGACCCCGGCGCCGTCGGCATCCGCGCGCACAGCGAGGCGTACCTGCGTCGGCGACCGCATCCGGCCCTGACGGTGTGGACCTCGGCGGAGGCCGCCGACTGGGAGCGAAACACCCTGCATGTGCCCGGTTCGCGTGTGGATCACTGGCCCGGCGTCGGGCACTACCTCCACGAGGAATGTCCCGAGCGCGCCACGCGGCTCATCGGGGAGTGGTCGGGCACTGCATGACCGCCGCGCAGCGATCTAGTGGGCCCCGCCCGGGGACGATGACTGCGGCGTGCCGGGAAGCCGAATCGTGACGACGAGGCCGCCGCTGGGGCGGGGTGTGAGCTTGAGGGTTCCGTCGTGTGCCCGCACGATGCTGTGCACGATGGCCAGGCCGAGGCCGACGCCGGCATGCTCGTCGGTGCGCACGCGTTCCGTTCCGCGCTGGAAGGGTTCGGTGAGGGTCGGTACCAGCTCCGGCGGGAGCGCAGGGCCCGAGTTCTCGACCCGTAGCACGCTCGCGTCCTGCTGCGGTTCGGTGTGGACCGTCACGGTGCCCCCGGCGGGGAGGTTGTGGACGATGGCGTTCTGGACGAGGTTCGTCACCATCCGCAGGAGGAGCGCCGCGGAGCCGACGGTCTGCGTCGCCTCGCCGGTGACGTCGAGCGTGATCCCGCGCCTTTCGGCGAGAGGAAGCAGTGTTTCTGCGGCTTCTTCGGCCATGAGGGAGAGATCGACGGGCTCGCGGGTGAAGCTTTTGCCGTCGGCGCGGCTGAGCAGCAGGAGTGACTCGGTGAGGTTGATGGCCCGCGAGTTGACGGTGTGGAGGCGCTCGATCAGTTCGCCCTGGTCCCGCGTGGGGTCGTTGCGGGCGGCGTCGAGGAGTGTCTGGGAGATCGCCAGCGGGGTGCGCAGTTCGTGGGAGGCGTTCGCGGCGAACCTCTGCTGCTCGCCGACGTGGGACTCGAGTTGTTCGAGCATGGTGTCGAACGCGTCGGCGAGCTCGCGGAACTCGTCTTCGCGGCCTTCCATGTGGATCCGGTGGGACAGCGATCCGCTCGCGGCCATCCGTGCCGCGTCCGCGATCCGTGTCAGTGGTACGAGCATCCGGCCGGCGAGGATCCATCCTCCCAGGAGACCGAAGACGAGGAGGAAGGCCAGTGCCGCGGCCGCGGCGGGGACGAAGCCGCGCAGGGCATCGGAGCGGTCGAAGCCGGTGATGATCACGGCGCCGACTTTGTGCTGGATGGCTTTGGGGTCGTCGGTCCGGAGCCAGCGCAGCACGAAAACCCACACCACGGCCAGCAGGAGAGCACCGGCGAAGAGGAGGAATCCGGCGTAGCTGAGGGTCAGTTTCAGTCGGGCGCTGAGCCCTGGGCGTCTATTCATGAGGGCCGCCCGGGTGGGTGGCGGTGTCGATGCGGTAGCCGACGCCCGGCACCGTGGCGATGAGCCATGGTTCGCCAAGTCGTTTGCGCAGGGCGGAGACGGTGATGCGGACGGCGTTGGTGAAGGGGTCGGCGTTGTTGTCCCAGGCCCGCTCGAGTAGCTCTTCGGCGCTGACGACACCGCCTTCGGCGGCGACGAGGACCTCGAGCACGGCGAACTGTTTGCGGGTGAGCGCGACGTAGCGTCCGTCGCGGAAGACCTCCCGGCGGAAGGGGTCCAGGCGCAGGCCCGCGATCTCGCGGACCGGGGGCCGGGCGTGCGCGCGTCTGCGGTCGAGCGCCCGCAGCCGCATGACGAGCTCCCGCAGCTCGAACGGCTTGGTGAGGTAGTCGTCGGCGCCGAGCGCGAACCCGGAAGCCTTGTCGTCGATCCGGTCGGCAGCGGTGAGCATGAGGATCGGGATACCGCTGCCGGAAGCGACGATGCGCCGGGCGACCTCGTCACCGGACGGGCCCGGGATGTCCCGGTCGAGCACCGCGAGGTCGTAGGAGTTGACGCTGAGCAGCTCCAGGGCGGAGTCTCCGTCGCCGGCGATGTCGGCGGCGATGGCCTCCAGCCGCAGACCGTCACGGACGGCTTCGGCCAGGTAGGGCTCGTCCTCCACGATCAGCACACGCATGTGCGCAGCCTAAGCAGCGCAACATATCGCCCACGTATGCAAAGACGTGCCCACACGGGTCAAGCGTCCCGGCCCGCGGGCGCCGGCGCGGGGCCAGCCCGGTCCGACGGAGCTTCTGTCATGGCGCCACGGCACGGACGCCGACGCCGACAGCACGCCGTCGGCCGGCTGGCACCCGCACCCCCGCATCAAGGAACCGGCGCAAGCCGGCAGTAGCCGGGACCGACGGCTACAGCAGGACCTGTAGGGCACCGAAAGGCAGTAACAGCGTGGGGGCACCGAGGACGAGGCACGATTCCTGGACCGCTCGCGGACGCGTTCCTGGACGGTCGAAGTACGCGTCAGCCGACCTGGAGACCGACCGCCAGCGTCAGTTCAAGGACCCGGTGCGGCGATGCGAGATCCGGAAACAGCTCCCGCAGCTGCGACATCCGGTAGCGGACGGTCTGGGGATGGACGAACAACGCCGCCGCCACCTCGTCCCGCCTGCCCTGGTGCAGCAGCCACGCCCGCAACGTCTCCTCCAGCCGCCGCGCGGTCGCGACAGGCAAGGTCCGCAACGGTGCCAGGGCTCGGGCACGCAGGTCTGCGAACGCGTCCACGTCGGCGCTGAGCACCAGCTCGGGCAGATGGTCCTCGGTGTCGCGGATATCGCAGGAGAGGGAGCGCGCGCGTACGGCTCGTGCGTACGAGGCGGACGCACGAGTCCATGGCCGGGCCGGGCCGACCACGGCGGTGCGGTCGGTCAGCTGCCGCAGGAGATGTGATCGGTCGGCATCGGGGACGAGCAGCACACCGGTGGCGTCCGGCAGATCGTCGAGGACGAGGGTGCTCGGGTCGAGCGCACGGTAGGCAGGCCGGGCCTGGGCGGCGGGCAGCAGGACCGCGGTCAGCGAAACCGGAGGCTGCCACCCGGCCCGTTGCGTAGAGGCCAGCAGCACGTCCGGGCTCGCGCCGGCGAGGAGGTCGCGGGCCAGCTGTTCCAGGTGGCGCTCCTGGGCCCGGCCCTGGGCGGCCAGTTCGTCGGCGTGGCCCGCGGCGCTCGCGGCGGAGAGCTCGTCGATGTAGGCGAAGGTCAGCTCGGCGAACTTGGCGACCTCGGCGGCGGGCAGACCTGCGGGTACGGCACCCGCTGCCAGGCATCGCCAGGCCACGCGGGCGCCGACGCGGTAGGCGCTGAGCAGGGCGTCCATCGAACGGCCGTCGCGCACCTCGCCGCGGCCCAGCTCGTAGGCTGCGTCACCGGCGTCGCCGCCTGTGGCGTTCCCGCTCGCGAGGTCCAGGTAGTGCCCCAGGGCGGTGCGGACGGCTCGGCGGATGGTGGCGCCCATGTGGCCCGACAGGGCGTTGGCGTAGGGAGGGACCTCGTCGATGATCGCCTGGACGACCTCGTCGGCGGTGGTCTTCAGCGCGGCCCGCAGTGCGGTGACCGTCGTCTCGTCCAGGGTCAGTTCGCTGGCCCTTCGGATTGCATGGCTCATGTTTTTGTTCCCTGCGAACAATTCAGCCGACCAGATTCACATCCTGCGGTCAGGACTTTACGCCTCGAGGCACAGCAAGCTGGAGTCATGACGAGTGCAGCCCTCCGCAGCAGGGCGTGGAAAGTGCTGGAGATGGTCACGACGCCGCTGCTGCCGTCGGACTACCTCGACCTGATCAGCCCGCTGCGTGCGGGCGCTGACCTGCGGGGGCGCATCGAGGCCGTGCACCCCGAGACGGCTGACGCCGCGACCATCGTGATCAGGCCGGGACGGGGCTGGCGCGGCCACACGGCCGGTCAGTACGTGCGGATCGGGGTCGACGTCGACGGGGTGCGCCTGTGGCGTGCGTACTCGCTCACCTCACCGGCCAACCGCCAGGATGGCCGCGTCACGATCACCGTGAAGGCGATCCCGGACGGCAAGGTCAGCAACCACCTGGTCCGCAGGGCGAAACCGGGCACGCTGATCCAGCTCGACCAGGCGACCGGTGACTTCGTGCTGCCGCAGGCCAAGCCCGCCAAGGTGCTCTACCTGACGGCCGGCAGCGGCATCACGCCCGTCATGGGCATGCTGCGCGACACCGAGTTCAACGACGTCGTCATGGTCCACTGCGCGCCACGGCCGCAAGACGTGATCTTCCGCAACGAGCTGCACGACCTGGTCGCGGACAAGAAGCTGCAGCTCACCGAGGTGCACACCGACACCGACGGCATGCTCGACATCGCCCGTCTCGACGAACTCGTGCCCGACTGGGCCGAGCGCGAGACCTGGGCCTGCGGGCCCGCGGGCCTGCTCGACGCCGCCGAAAAGCACTGGAACGAGCACGGCATCCCAGAGCGCCTGCACACCGAACGCTTCCGCCCCAGCATCGTCGTCGCCGGCGACGGCGGCGAGGTCACATTCAGCGCCACCGGCAAGACAGTCGACGCGGACGGCGCCACGCCGTTGCTGGACGTCGGCGAGGAGGCCGGTGTGCTCATGCCCTCCGGGTGCCGTATGGGCATCTGCTTCGGCTGCGTCTCGCCGCTCAAGGCGGGCGCCGTCCGCGATCTGCGCACCGGCGAGATCACCGAGGCCGAGCCGGGCGTCCTCATCCAGACCTGCGTGTCCGCCGCGGCGGGCCCCTGCGACATCGAACGGTAGGAGCACCTTGACCGCCATCGACCCCACCGCCCACCTGACCGCGGAGCAGATCGAGGAGCTCGGCCGCGAGCTGGACGCGATCCGCGACGAGGTGATCGCCGGCCGCGGCGAGAAAGACGCCGCCTACATCCGTAAGGTCATCTCGGCGCAGCGCAAGCTCGAGCTGGTCAGCAGGGGCGTGCTGCTGTTCTCGATCTTCCCGCCCGCGTGGCTGATCGGCACCGCCGGTCTGTCCGTGGCGAAGATCATGGACAACATGGAGATCGGCCACAACATCCTGCACGGCCAGTGGGACTGGATGCGGGACCCGAAGATCCACTCCACCACCTGGGAGTGGGATCACGTCTCGCCGGCCGAGCAGTGGAAGCACTCGCACAACGAGCTGCACCATACGTACACCAACGTGATCGGCAAGGACAACGACCTCGGCTACGGCATCATGCGCGTCGACGAGGACCAGAAGTGGCACCCGTTCCACCTGGGCCAGCCGCTGTGGAACTTCATCAACGCCTGCTTCTTCGAGTACGGCATCGCAGCGTACGACCTGGAGCTCGGCAAGAACCTGCACAAGCGCCGCCGCAAGAACCCGGAGTTCCGCGCCCGGGCCAAGGAGGTGGGCCGCAAGATCCGCAAGCAGGTGCTCAAGGACTACGTGATCCACCCGCTGCTGTCGGGCCCGTCGTTCCTCCCCACGCTCGCCGCCACGTTCACCGCGAACCTGGTCCGCAACATCTGGTCCCACTCGGTGATCATGTGCGGGCACTTCCCCGAGGGCGTGCAGGTCTTCGAGCGCCGGTCGATCAAGGGCGAGACGCGCGGCCAGTGGTACCTGCGCCAGATGATGGGCTCGGCGAACATCAGCGGCAGCAAGGCCATGCACTTCATGACCGGCAACCTGTCGCACCAGATCGAGCACCACCTCTTCCCGGACCTGCCGAGCAACCGGTACGCCGAGGTCGCGGTGAAGGTGCGCGCGTTGTTCGAGAAGTACGAGCTGGAGTACGTCACCGGGTCGCTGCCCAAGCAGGTGTTCTCCGCGTGGCACAAGGTCTTCCGGCTCTCGCTGCCGAACAAGAAGCCCAAGGTCAAAACGCCGGCCCGCGAGCAGGAGCTCGTCGCGGCCTGATTCCCGGTATCGGTTCAGATCTGGCGCTGGGCCCCATCGAAGACGAGGCTGAACTGCCGGGCCAGCAGGTCGCGATCGCCCGCGCGGCCTCTGGCGGCCCCGGCGCGGAAGAAGCCCGCTGGATCCTCCTCGACCCGGTGGTCCACTCGGCCCGCTGGACGGCTCGGATACTTGAGCTCGATGAGCACAGCAAGGTACTGGCAGCCCTGGAACTCGGGCGCGCCCGCCTGCAACTCGACCTGCTCGAAGACGTGCAGAATCCGCTCCCGTGGCGAGCGTCCGCCGCGGGAACTGGATCGCCCAGTTCAAGCCGTGTTCACAAATCCTTTGTGGGAGGCCGGGGTCAGACCGACCTGCGTGTCCACAGAGCCAGATCGCTGCTCGTCGCAACGGCAATGGTCTGACCGGAGGGAGAAAAGCCGGCGGCTCGGAACTCGGAGTAGTCGGCGTGGATCGAACACCGTGCGGGTCACGGCGAGGATGCGTTCACGGTTGTCCCGGGCGTCAGGTGAGTTCCAGCAGGCCCCGGCGGACGGCCTCGGCGACCGCAGCCGCCCTGTTGTCGACGCCGAGCTTCCGGTAGATGCGCACCAGGTGTGTTTTGACGGTCGCCTCTGCCAGGTACAGAGCATCCGCGATGGAGCGGTTGCTGTACCCGTCGGCCATCAACCGGACGACCTCTCTCTCCCGATGCGTCAACTCCGGCGCGGGGCTGACAACCTGCCCCACGAGGTCGCCGACCACCTCCGGCGCGAGGCCCAGACCGCCCTCGGCGGCGCTGCGCACGGCCCGGAACAGGTCCTCGGGCGGACCCGCCTTGAGGACGTAGCCGCGCGCGCCGGCCTCCAACGCGCGCACGACGTCGGCCCGTCCGGAATAACTCGTCAGCATCACCACAGGCATGCCCGGAGCCTCGTCGGCCAGCCGGCGGATCGCCTCGACCCCGTCGATGCCAGAGATCGTCCCAGCGAACCGCAGGTCCATCAGCACCACATCGGGTACCAGCTCGAGGGCCAGCCGCACGGCTTCCTCCCCGCTGCCTGCCTCCGCGACCACGTCAAGATCGGATGCGCCCTCCAGCAGGGCCCGCAGCCCGGCCCGTACGACCGGATGGTCATCGGCGATCAGAACGCGCCGTGCTGCGCCGGTCATCGGGCCATCGCCACCGACAGTGGCACCTGCGGGCCGGGCCGCGACGGGTGGAAGGGGACGCTGGCCCGAATCCGCGTGCCCCGCCCCGGGGTGCTGTCGACAGCCAGGTCGCCGCCCTCTTGGCGCAGCCGCTCCCGGGCCGAGGGCAGACCGAACCCCCGGCCCGACCGGACCGACCCGCCGAGGCAGGCGGGATCGAAGCCGACACCGTCGTCGCACACCTCCAGCTCGACCCGGTCCGCGAGATGGCGCAGCGTCACCGACACGCTGGACGCTTGGGCGTGCTCGCGGACGTTCGCCAGCGTGCTCTGCGCCACCCGGAAGAAGGTGGTGGCGGCCTGTTCGTCCAGACCGAGGGCCGGGGTTCCCACCGTGTGGAACCGCACGGGCCCGGCCCCGCCCAGCTGCTGGGCCCGGGCACACAGCAACCGGAGGGAAGCCGCCAGGCCGTCTTCGGTGACCGTGGGCGGGGCAAGGTCCTGGATGATCCGCCGGGTTTCGGCGAGCCCCGCGTCCAGGCCGTCGGCGACGGCGCGCACGCGGGCCCGGGCGACCTCGGGCCGTTCCTCCCAGTCCCGCTCGGCCGCCTGCAGCAGCATCAGGCTCCCGGACAGTTCCTGGGCGAGCGTGTCGTGCAGGTCCCGTGCGATGCGCGCGCGTTCCTCGAGCGCACCGCTGCGGTGCCGCTCGTCCGCCAGTACGTCCCGCGTACTGCGCAGTTCCTCGACCAGCCGCTGACGCTGCGCGACGTTCCGCTGCTGTGTGCGGTACAGAGCCGCCGTGCCCCAGACGGCCGCCACCGGGATCAGCACCATCTCCGGGTCGAACCCGCCAGCGGTCCGGGTCAGCTGACCGGCGAGCAGGGCCGTGATGGCGGCCAGTGCCACACCGGCGGCACGGTCCCCGAGCGTGTACAGGGCCACGCACGCCAGCGGCACGGCGCACCAGACGTAGGCACCGGTCAGGGGTGGCGGGGTGAGCATGACGAGGATCGTCCACAGCAGGAGGAGGACGGCGACCCAGGCGTACCGGGCGCGCCGGTCCAGCCTGGGACGCAGCGCCAGCCCGGCCGCGTAGGTCACGGCCAGCAGCCCGCTGACGGTCACGATGTCCCAGCACAGCGAGATGTTCAGCCGGGCAAGACGGACCAGCGCGGCGCCGACCACGAGGAAGAACAACAGGTGCGGTATCTGCCTCGGAGCGAACCGTCTGCGGCCGGACGCCATGGAAGCGCGGACGGGGCCGGGGTCGGACACGACAAACCCCCTGGATGAAAGATCCATTGGGACAGGGGTTCGAGTCTATCCACGGTCTGTATGGCTCATGTGAAGAGCGGGGCTTCGCTTCCGCCCGCGAGGCGTACGGAGACGGCAGCCCCGCCGGCGGTCAGGCTCCCGGGTGCAGGCCGAGCCAGCCCGGTGTGGGGTCGCCCTTGACCTCGCCGAAGTACAGCGCGAACGTCTGCTTCCAGCGCTCGACCTCGGCGCGGTCCGCCATGAAGCGGGGGAAGCCGTCCACGTGCGCGTTGGGGTATTCCCAGATCTGCTTCAGACCGGCCGGGGGAGTGACGTCGGTACGTACCGACCAGCCGTTGAAGGACCCCTGCTGGTGCTCCTTGGACAACTGCCAGTTGAGGAACAGCTTGGCGGCCGTGGAGTTCCTGGCCTGCTCGAGGATCGCCGTCCGCTGGCCCCAGGCCATGAAGGGGTGCTGTGCGTCGATCACGAACTTCACCGGGGACGACCCGGCTGCCGACCCCGCGGTGCCGATGCCGATCGGCTTCTGGCCGCCGAAGACCGCGTCACCGGGGGAGTTGCTGCCGCGCGCGAACTGCACGTCCTGCGCGGCGAGTTCGGCCACCCACTCCCATCCGTACTTCTGGGCATACAGCGTGTAGAGGTACAGGACGGCGTCGTCGTCGTGCGGGTACGACGAGGCGATCCGGCCCTTCCACTTCGGGTCGATCAGGTCGCGCGGGGTGAGCTCGACGTCCGAGCCGAGCGCCGCTGTGCTGTACAGGAAGCTGAAGGCGATCGCACCCGTGGCAACCCAGGCGCCCTGCGGGTCCTTGAACTTGTCGTAGACCTTGGAGAACCCGGCGGGCTTGTAGTGCAGCAGGCGCCCCTGCTGCTTCCAGCGGTCGAAGTCCTGGAGGGTCTGGAACTGCACCACGTCCGGAACGAGGGTGCCGGTGGCGAACTGGTTGTCCACCCGCACGTCGTGGTACTTGCTGTAGTCGACGATCAGCGTCAGGTCGATGTCCGGGAAGCGGTCCTTGAAGGCGGCCTTGGTGCCGTCCTGCTGAGTCGGTGTGTCACCGCCGGCATAGACGACGAGCTTCCCGCCCTCTGCCAGAGCGGCCCGGTAGAGCTCGTCGAGCGACCTCGTCTCCTCCCGCCGGGACGATCGCCCCGACGCAGCGGGGGAGGCCGACGCCGGAAGCGCCGAGGCTCCGAAGGCACCGGCGCCGAGGGCGGCACCGGCACCCACGGCGAGGACACGTCGTCTGCTGGGGAAACTGGGCATGCCAGGAGACCTCTCTCAGGGGGTGGCGTAAAGGGCCCGGTGCGCGCCACGAGCCGTCGTCATTCTTGTGCGGCCCGACGAGGCTTCGCGTCGTCCGTGTGGACCGATGAGCTCTCTCAGAGATGGAAGCTGCGTTCAATCGATCGGTTGAACGCAGCTTCCAAGCCCAGCGGTTGCCGTGCCGTTGAGCGGGTCGGATCAGGGGCGCCTCGGGGCCGGGCCAGGTCGGGCCCGGTGGCGGGTGGACCGTGAGGGCTTGAGCAGGGTCTTGAATGTCCCCCAAAGGTTGTGCACTCTCTTGACGGCAGTAATAAAAGGGCCCTGCATTCCTCGACGCGTTCGCTCAGTGCGCTGAGCATCTGCTCCGGCCCCGCCCCGCACGCCCGCATCCGCCCTCAAGGAGCCGCACCATGCCTGCCGGAACCCGCACCCGCATTCCCCGCACTCGTCTGCGCATCGCCCTGACCGCCCTGGTCACGCTGGCCTCCGCGGCGCTCACCACCCTCCCGTCACCGGCCGCCCAGGCGGACACCCCGGCCACGACCCATCTCACCGGCATCCTCGCCGACGGTGCCACCTGGATCGCGGACGTACCCGAGCGCTGGAACGGCACGCTGCTGCTGTTCAGCCACGGCTTCGGCCCCACCGTCGCCAGGGACGCCCCCACCGACGCCGTACGCACCGAGCTGCTCGCCCAGGGCTACGCGATGGCCGGTTCGTCGTACGACCCCCACGGCTCGATGTGGGCCCTGAACAGCGCCGAACGCGACCAGTTCGCCACGCTCGGCGCCGTCACCGCGAAGATCGGAGCGCCGCGGCGCACCCTGGCCATCGGCCAGTCCATGGGCGGTCTCGTCAATGCGCAGCTCGCCCGCGACGGCGGCGGGCGCATCGACGGTGCGCTCGGCCAGTGCGGTCTGGTCGCGGGCGGCACGGATCTGGACAACTACCAACTGGACGCCGAGTACACCATTGCCCGCCTGCTGCTGCCTGAACAGGACGTGAAGCTGGTGCGGTTCGGCACCTCCGCCGAGGCGTCCGCCACCGCCGACCTGCTCACCAAGGCGGTCACCGCCGCGCAGTCCACCCCGCAGGGCCGGGCCCGGGTCGCGCTGGCCGCCGCCTTCCTCAACCTGCCGGCCTGGTCGCCGGGAAAGGACCGGCCCGCCGCGACCGACTGGGCGGGTCAGGAGGAGCAGCAGTACGACTGGTTCGCGCAGGGCATCCTGTCGTTCGTCGAGGGCGGCCGGTACGCCGTCGAGCAGTCCGTCGGCGGCAACAACTCCTGGAACCGCGGCGTGGATTACGCCCGTCTGCTGGCCGGCTCGGAACACGCCTCTCAGGTGCGTGCCCTCTACCGGGCAGCCGGTCTCGACCTGCGTGCCGAACTGCGCACGCTGACCGACGGCGCCACCATCACCGCCGACCCTGCCGCTGTCAGCACCGCGCAGCGGACGTCCTCCGCGGGCCAGGGACTTCAGGTGCCCTTGCTCGACGTGCACACCACCGCCGACAACCTGGTCCCGGTGCAGCAGGAGAACCGCTTCGCCGCCCGCGTGCGTGCCTCCGGCGACGGCGCGCTGCTGCGGCAGGCGTACGTCGAGCGGCAGGGCCACTGCACGTTCACCACCGCCGAGACCGTGGCCGCCCTGCATGCTCTCGAACACCGCGTCACCACCGGTCGTTGGGACGACGCGGCGACCCCGGCAGCGCTCCAGCGGTCCGCCACGGCGCTCGGTCTGGACGGGGCGGCATACGCCCCGTACCGCCCGGCCCGGCTGACGGTCGGCCGCGACCGCCCGTCGTACCCCACCGACCACTGACGTCGGGACCGCTCATGACGCTCGGGGCACGGCCGTGCCCCGAGCGACGCGCCGTGCCGAAATCCCTCGCACACGCGCCGGGAACCCCGGAAGCGAGCGGTCAGAGTCGTAGGCGGGCGTTGAGGCGGGCGGCCTGGCGGGTCAGATGGTCGCGTTCGGCGAGGTTGGATGCCTTGTGGGCCGCCTCGGCGTACAGCCGTGCCGCCGTCGCCAGGTCGCCGTCGCGCTCGTGGAGGTAGGCCGCCACCGCGGCGTGGCGGGGCAGCGCGGCGTCCAGCTCCGCCAGCGCGGCCAGGCCTGCGCGCGGGCCGTCGGCCTCGCCGACGGCCACCGCTCGGTTGAGACGGACGACGGGACTGTCGGTCAGGGCCGTGAGCTCGTCGTACCACTCGACGATCTGCACCCAGTCGGTCTCCTCGGCGGCGGGCGCATCCGCGTGGAGGGCCGCGATGGCGGCCTGGGCCTGATACGGGCCCAGCCGGTCGCGGGCGAGGGCGGCCTGCAGGATTGCCACGCCCTCGGCGATCATTTTCGTGTCCCACCGGTTACGGTCCTGCTCGGCGAGCGGCACCAGGCTGCCGTCGGGCGCGGTCCGGGCGCCGCGCCGGGCGTGGTGGAGCAGCATGAGAGCGAGCAGCCCGGCCACCTCCGGATGGTCCACCCGGGCCCTGAGCTGCCGGGTGAGCCGGATGGCCTCGGCGGCGAGGTCGACGTCGCCGGAGTAGCCCTCGTTGAAGACGAGGTAGAGGACGCGCAGCACGGTGGTCACGTCGCCAGGCCGGTCGAAGCGCACGCCGGAGACGGTGCGCTTGGCCCGGCTGATCCGCTGCGCCATGGTCGCCTCGGGCACCAGGTAGGCCTCGGCGATCTGGCGGGTGGTGAGCCCGCCGACGGCGCGGAGCGTGAGCGCGACCGCCGACGACGGTGTGAGCGAGGGATGGGCGCACAGGAAGTAGAGCTGGAGCGTGTCGTCCACCGCGGGCGCCGGCCCGGGCACCGGCTCCTCCTCGACGCGGTCCTCACGCCGGCGGCGGGCGGCGTCTGCGCGCGTGGCGTCGAGGAACTTGCGCCAGGCCACGGTGACCAGCCAGCCCTTGGCATCCCGCGGCGGATCGGCCGGCCACACGCGCAGTGCCTCGACGAGCGCGTCCTGTACGGCGTCCTCGGCCGCCGCGAAGTCGGCTCCGCGGCGGACGAGGACGCTGAGCACACTCGGCGTGAGGCTCCTGAGCAGGACCTCGTTCATCGATGAGGGCACTCCGTGGTGCTCGGGTTCGCGGCCAGGAACGGGCGCACCTCCAGCCACTCGTGGATCGGCTTGCCGCCCGCCCCAGGGGCGGCCGACAGCTCCCCGGCCAGCTCCACGGCGCGCTCGTAGCTGTCGACGTCGATCACCATCCACCCGGCGATCAGGTCCTTGGTCTCCGCGAACGGTCCGTCGGTGACCGGCGGGCGCCCCTCACCGTCGTAGCGGACCCACGCTCCCTCGGGGGCGAGCGCCTGGCCGCCGACGAACTCGCCGGTCTTCTCCAGCCGGGCCGCGAAGTCGTTCATGTACTGCAGATGCGCCGAGATCTCCTCCGGGGTCCACTGGTCCATCGGCACGTCGTTCACCGCAGCCGGGGCTCCGCGGTAGTGCTTCAGCAGCAGGTACTTGGCCATCGTGAATCTCCTCGGTGCTCGTGCGACCCATTGTGGTCGCGTTCACCCCGGGGACGGAGCCCGGCACGGGTTCTCGACACCGCCGTCCAATCTTTTTTCTGGCGGGTGGACAGTCCGCCCGGCGTGGCAGAGCGGATGCCCAGGATCGCCGGCATGGCACTGCGACCTGTTCAGGTGAACATCAAGGCTGTCGACGCCCCGGCGGTCGGCCGGTCCTGGGCGGAGGCGCTCGGCTGGAGTGCCTACAGCCCCGGCGTGACCACCTACGTCGGACCCGCCGGCGCCCTCGTCTGGCCGCACCCGGTCGCCGTCGGCATCGACGTCGTTCCTGTCCCGGAACCCAAGACGGCAACGAAGAACCGTGTACACCTCGACCTCGCCACCACGTCCACGGCCCATCGGGCGGAGCTGGCCGCGCGCCTGACGGCCCTCGGTGCGACGGACGCCCACGTGGGCCAGGGCCAGCTCCCGTGGACGGTCCTCGCCGACCCGGAGGGAAACGAGTTCTCCGTGCTGGAACCCCTGGACACTTACCGCGACACGGGGCCGATCGCCGCGGTGGTGGTCGACTGCGCGGACCCGCGGGCCATGGCCCGGTTCTGGGCTGAGGTGTTGGACTGGACCCTGCACGAGGTGAGCGACGACCATGCGTCGTTGCGCTCCGCCGAGGGTGTCGGCCCGTTTCTCGAGTTCCTCCGCACGCCCGACGTGAAAACCGTGCCGGACCGCGTCCACCTCGACCTGCTGCCATACGCCGGTGACGACAAGTCAGCGGAGGTGGCCCGGCTGCGGACCCTCGGCGCCACCGACCTCGACGTCGGCCAGGGTGACGTCCCGTGGACGTGCCTGGCCGACCCGGAGGGCCACGAGTTCTGCGTCCTCGCCCTGTCCTGACGCTGAGCCCTGACGACAGGCTGAGCCCTGACGACAGGGTGTGTGCAGCTCGTGGTCGGCCCTTGCCGTTGGGCGGTGGCGGTCTAGCTCGTCGGGCCGGGCTTCCAGTCCTGGACGAGAAGCCCGAGCAGCACCTCGTCCAGGAACTCGCCCATCACCCAGGCCGAGGAGCGCAGGACGCCCTCGCGGACGAAGCCGTTGCGCTCGGCCGAGCGCAGCATCGCGGCGTTGTCCGACAGCGTCTCGATCTGCAGTCGCTGCAGGCTACGCACGACGAAACCGTAGTGGCACAGCACCGCGACCACGTCGGTGCCGTAGCCCTTGCCGCGGGAGCACGGCAGCAGGCCCAGCCCGATGTGTGCGGACCGGTTGTGGTTGTCGATGCCCCACAGCGTCGCCGTGCCGACCAGGGCGTAACCCTCCAGCTCCACCACGGAGAACTGGACGCTTCCCTCATTCGTGTCGTCCACGAAGAGCCGCGGGTCCTTCGAACCGGGCGTGATCGGCCGCCACGGCCCGCTTTCGGCCCGCGAGGCGTTGACCACGTCGTCGTAGAGTTCGGCCCGCAGTATCGGGATGTCGTCCTCGTGCCGGGCCCTGAGCCCGACTTTGCTCCCTCTAAGCACGCAAGCTTCCTATCCGACCGGGCCGACCGGCGGCAAACCAATTACAGATCGCCTCAGTTGGTGGGGAGCGGTGAAGGTGCTCATGGGCCTTCTCCCCGCCGCCCGGCGAGCGGTTGCCATCGCGAACTCTGCCATGGTCAGCCGAGGGCCGAGGAGGGCGACAGGTCCTGGTCGGCGGCCCAGGAGGCGAGGATGCGCAGCCGCTCGTGGGTGGGGGAGCCGGGGGCTGCGGTCCACATGGTCAGGTGCTGGTCGGGGTCGGTGTTGGCGGTTTAGGTGTCCCAGTCCAGGACGAGTTCGCCGACGACCGGATGGTGGAGGGTCTTCGTGCTCACGGTGCGGGCGGCGACCTTGTGGTCTCCCCACCACTTGGCGAACTGCTCGTCGCGCGTGCACAGTTCAGCGACCAGCTCGATCAGACGCGGGTCTTCCGGGTACTTGGCGGCCTCCATGCGCAGCTGCGCCACGGAGATCTGCGAGGTCTCCCAGTCGGCGTACAAGGTGCGCATCGCCGGCTCGGTGAACTGGATGCGCGGGTAGTTGCGGTGCTTTTCCGGGATGCGGGAGAAATCGATGACGAGAGCGGCGGACAGCGCATTCCAGGCCAGGATGTCCCCCCGCCCGCCCTGCACGATGGCCGGGGTGGCGGTTAGGTCGTCCAGGACGCGCTGCAGCTGCGGCGGCCCTGGCCTCCCCGCTCGGCCTCACCGGCCCGCCCCTGGTCGGCACCACCCCGCGCGTCCCCCGCATCGTGGCCCGGCGCACCGCCCCAGCCCCGGCGCGGCCTGAGGAATCCGCCCAGGCCCCGGCACAGCGCTGAACCGGTCCCACAGGAGGAGACAGCCCGGCAAACGGAGAGCAGAAGACCAGCAGACTGCCAGACTTCCGCCGCACCACGTGGACCTCGTCGGTGCCGGTGGGCGTGAGCCGTCGTCGCTGGGGCCGTGTCAGTCGGCAGGCAGCGTCGGCTGGATGCGGCGCAGGAACGTCGCGTTGTCGGGGGTGTCCCGCATGCGCTCCAGCAGGGTTTCCAGGCCGGCCTGGCCGTCGCGGGTCTGCAGGGCGCGGCGCAGGCCGCGCATGGCGGTCAACTCGGCCGGGGGCAGCAGGAGTTCCTCGCGGCGGGTGCCGGACGGGTTGATGTCGACGGCCGGGAAGACGCGGCGCGCGGCGAGGTCGCGGCTGAGGCGGAGCTCCATGTTGCCGGTGCTCTTGAGCTCCTCGAAGAAGTAGTCGTCGGCGCGGGAGCCGGTCTCGACCAGCGCGGTGGCGAGGATCGTGAGTGAGCCGCCCTCTTCGGCCAGCCTGGCGGCGCCGAAGAACCGCTTGGGTCCGAGCAGCGCGGTCGCGTCGACGCCGCCGGTGAGTGTGCGGCCACCGGCGGCGGCCGCGTTGTTGTGCGCCCGGCACAGCCGGGTCAGTGAGTCGAGCAGGATGACGACGTCCTCGCCGGCTTCGACGAGGCGCTTGGCCCGCTCCACGACGAGCTCGGCCAGGGCGATGTGCTGCTTGGCCGGTCGGTCGAAGGTCGAGGCGTACACCTCGCCGCGCACGGAGCGCCGCATGTCGGTGACTTCCTCGGGGCGTTCGTCGAGCAGCACCACCATCAGGCGGCACTCGGGGTGGTTGCCGGCGACGGCGGCCGCGATCTGCTGAAGCAGCACCGTCTTGCCGGTTTTGGGCGGGGCAACGAGCAGGCCGCGCTGGCCCTTGCCGACGGGCGCGATCAGGTCGGCGACGCGCCCGGTCAGGCCGGCCGCGGGGTGTTCCAGGCGGAGCCGGTCGCGCGGATGCAGCGGTGTGAGGTCGCGGAAGTGAGGGCGGCCGCGCAGTTCGTCGGGCGTGCGCCCGTCGACCCGTACGACCTCGGTCAGGGCGCGTCGGCCGTCGCGTACGCCTTCGACGAAGTCGCCCTTGCGCAGGCCGTGACGGCGGATCAGCGCGGGCGAGACCGAGACGTCGGACGGCGAGGCCAGCAGGCCGGCGGCGCGCAGGTGCCCCTTCCCGCCCGCATCGATGTCGAGGACACCGGTGGCTACCTGGGTCGTGGGCTCCTGCTTGACAGGGGGGTGTTCGAGAGTGGTGGTCATGGGGATCGGTCCTTTCGAGGACGGATGGCATGAGACATGCGGAAGGAAGGGGTGGGAGGCCGCGGAACGGAGGCGGACAAAGCGCCTTCGGCGGCGGGAACAGCACCTCGGAGAGGGCACAGCCGTGCCGGTCGCGAGGCGGTGCTGGAAAGCCGGTGCGCCGACCGCGGACGGTGGGCGATACGGCGAACTGAAGAGGAACTGGCACCGGCGCCCTCAAGGGGGGCGTACACAAGTGCTGATTGGACGGTACCACAGCATGTACGGCGCCAAACCACTCTTCTGCAGCGGCCAACGCGGTGATGGCCTCGCTTATTCCGCGCTTCCGGCGGAACTCGACGAGATGCAGTCGGCCGCCGTCCTGCGCAGGCGGGAAGAACTCCGGATCGGTCACAGTTGGCGTGGGACGAGTGTCCGACGATGAGAAGGGCAAGTCATGCGCGCACTGATCGTGGACCCCGAGGCACCCGGACGGCTGCGCCTGGGGGAGGCCCCTGACCCGCGACCCGCACCGGGCCAGGTCCTCGTCGAGGTCCGGCACACCTCGCTGAACGCGGCCGAGCTGTGGTTCGCGCAGCAGGCGGCGCCGGGCGAGGTGATCGGCTTCGATGCGGCCGGCGTCGTAGTGGGCGCCGCGGCGGACGGCACCGGGCCGGCGCCCGGCAGCCGGGTCGTGGGATTCGCGGAGGGCGGCGGATTCGGGGCACTGCGGGCGATGGACGTGGCCGATGTCGCCGTCGTTCCGGCTGGCGTCGACCTCGGCGAGGCCGCCGCGCTGCCGGTCGCCGCGGGCACCGCGCTGCGGGCGCTCGACCAGGCGGGGGCGGTGCTGGGCCGCCGGGTACTGGTGACCGGGGCCTCCGGCGGGGTGGGCGGGTTCGCGGTCCAGTTCGCGAGGCTGGGCGGGGCGCAGGTCGTCGCGGTGGCCGGTTCCGAGGACGGGCGGCGGTGGGTTGCCGAGCTCGGGGCGGACGAGGTGGTGGGCGCGGCCGGTGAGGTGACCGGGCCGGTCGACGTGGTCATCGACACCGTGGGCGGTGACCAACTGTCCGCCGCCTACGGCCTGTTGGCGTCGGGCGGCAGCGTACAGAGCATCGGCTGGGCCTCCGGGCGGGAGGCCGTGCTGCCCGTCGGGTCGACGCTCGGCAGCCCGGCGCCCAAGACGATCGTGTCGGTCTACAACGGCGGCGGACTCACCGACCGGCAGGCGCAGTTGGAGCGGCTGCTGACCCTGGTCGCCGCCGGGAAACTGCGCGTGCCGGTCGGCTGGCGGGGCCCCTGGGACAAGATCGCGGATGCCGTGGAGGCACTCGGCAGCCGCAGTCTGCGCGGGAAGGCGATCCTCGACATCTTGTGAGTTCCGTCCGTCCCGCATACCAGCCGTACGAAGCCGTACGAACCCCCGATGGCCCTTCACTGACCTGTTTCTTGTTCCGGCACAGGCCCCTAGCTACGCTGCCACCACCGCACGTCGGCGGGCATGGGACAAGGGGCTTGGGCAATCATGGGTCGACTGGCCGGCGTGGTGATCTGCGGCTGCGCCTCCCTGCCGGCCGCCCTGGTCACGCTCCTGCTGGTTCGCAGGAACACCGGACGCCCGGCGGTGGGCGCGGGCGAGCCGACGGTGCGGACAGCGTCGGCATGACGGGCATGGTGGGGGAGAGGCCGGGATCCGTGACCCCGCCGATTCTCGTGAACGGGACTTGTCGCTCAGGCGTTGGGGTCGAACGGGATCCCGGCAGGCATGGAATGCGCAAGGGCGTAGGAGAAATCAGCGTCCTTGATCTTGATCGTGGCGGCTCCGAAGTCGGCGCTCAGGAGCTTGTCGCGGAAGCCGTCGGGATAGCCGTTCCAGCCGACCAGACGGGGGTAGAACCAGCCGCCGGTGGCGTTCTCCGGCGGCTCGTCGTTGGTGTTGGCGAAGCGGAAGCAGTGCGTCGAGACGCCGTCCTTGTGGTAGACGATCTTCGGGTGGGTGCCGTCGAAGCGAACGGATGAGCGGGCGGCCACCTGGTAACCGCTGTGCTGCGACACCGACACGTACTGGACCTCGTTGTTGCTGATCCACACCACGACGTGCTCCCAGTCGTGCCTGTGCCCGATGGCGGCCGGCCCCAGGGTGGCCTGGTCCTTCTCGAAGTAGCTGGCGTACATCACGGCGCACCAGCCGTTGTTGCACTTCTCGCGTGAGTAGGTGTTGGCGTTGGCCAGCTGGGCCATGTCGTGGCAGTGGCCGTTGACGTCACCGCCCAGCTTCAGCCCGGCGTTGACGGTGCCGTCGGCGCCGATGGCGGCCGTGGCGTAACACCCGTCGCCGTCGTAGTCGTAGGCCGGGGAGAAGGTCTGCTCCAGGCCGTCGGCGTTCTGCGGCAGCAGTTGCAGGACGTTCGCGTGGGCACTCGCCGGGATCGCCACGACGAGTGTCAGCGCGCCGAGAGTGCCGACGACGGCCTTCGTGAGGTCCTTGAGTGAGGTCGACTTGCCCATGGCAGCTCCTGGTTGGACGGTTTCGCGTCAGCAGTAGAGGTTGTTGCCGGGGGCGACGCCGAGGGCGGCGGTGATGCGTTGGTAGGCGTCGACGCGGCTTTGGACCTGGGCGGGGTTTTTGCCGTCACATTCCAGGGAGCCGTTGATGGAGCGGATGGTCTGGCCGAAGCCGGCGCCGTCGACCATGGCGTTGTGGGGGGTCATGGTGCCGGGGCCGGACTGGGTGTTCCAGTACCACAGGCCGGTCTTCCAGGCCACGGAGGCGTCGTTCTGCACCAGGTAGGGGTTGTCGAGGAGGTCGATGCCGAGGGCGTCGCCGGCGGCCTTGTAGTTGAAGTTCCAGGACAGCTGGAGGGGGCCGCGGCCGTAGTAGGCGGCCTGGCCGGCCGGGCAGCCGTAGGGCCGGCTCCAGTCGCAGTAGGTGGGGTAGTTGGCGGTGTTCTGCTCGACGACGTAGACCAGGCCGCCGGTCTCGTGGCTGACGTTGGCCAGGAAGGCGGCGGCCTCCTGCTTCTTGACGGTGTCGCTGCCGGTGGTGGCGAAGCCTGGGTAGGCGGCCAGCGCGGCGGTCAGTCCGCTGTAGGTGTAGAACGAATTCCGGTTCGGGAACATCTGGTTGAACTGCGACTCGCTCACCACGAAGCCTGACGGTGTGCCTCCGCCACCGCCGCTCGCGGGAGCGTTCCACTTCTGGTTCGCGGCACCCGAACAGGTCCAGATCTGCAGACGAGTGCCGTTGGCGCTGTTGTTGTCCCGCACGTCCAGGCACTTGTTCGCGGCCGGGTTCACGATGTCGTGCGCGCCGGTGACCACCCACTGCTGGTTGGCGCCGCCCGAGCAGTCCCAGAGCTGGACGGCGGCCCCGTCGGCGGTGCTCCGGTCGACCACGTCGAGGCACTTGCCGAGCGCCCGCAGGGTGCCGTCGCCCGGGTCGGACCAGAGTTGGGCGTTGGTGCCGTTGCAGTCGTAGAGCTGGACGGCGGTTCCGTTGGCGCTGTTGGCTCCCGCTACGTCGACGCACTTTCCAGCGAGGCCCGTGATCTGGCCGTCCGCCGCCGAGGCGGGCGTGACGTTCAGCAAGGCGGTGAGGAGGGCGGCGAGCACGGCCGCAAGGGTGAGGCGCTGGACGGTGGCATGTCTGTGACGGAACCAACGGGGGTGGGGGGTGGCCATGGTGGACCTCGCTCCTTGGCAGGTGCTGCGGAAGGGGAGAGTGATGCGAGCTGGTCCAGACCATGACAGGGTGGATGATGGCCGTCAATACTTAAGGAAAGAGGTGAAGTTGATGGCTGAAACCCTGGGTCTCATCGTGAGACTGGCTATCGTGAGGACATGAAACGGACGTCGTTCTCGAACTGGCCGTGCTCCATAGCCAGAACCATGGACCTGGTGGGTGACGCGTGGACACCCCTCGTGCTGCGCGAGGCCTTCTACGGGATCCGCCGTTTCGACGAGTTCCAGAAGGAGCTGGGCGTCGCCCGCAACACGCTGGCCGACCGGCTGCGCCTCCTCGTGGACGAAGGTCTGCTCGACAAGCGGCCGTACCAGGACGAACCCCTGCGCCACGACTACGTGTTGACTGAAAAGGGACGGGACTTCTTCGGCGTGCTCGCGGCGATGTCCCGGTGGGGCGACCGGTGGCTGGCGCAGGAGGCGGGCGCCCCGGTCGTCTTCCATCACGACCTGTGCGGCCACGACACGGAGGCCGAGGTGGTCTGCGCCGAGTGCCGGGAGCCCCTGCGGGCGGAGGACACCTCCATGCGGATGGGCCCCGGCTATCCCGAACGGCTTCGGCAACGGCCTGACATCCAGCGCCGGTTCGGCGCGGCCTGACGGCGCCGGCAGTGCCGGCGGCCCCCCGGTCACTCTTGACAGCCCAAGTTCTATAAAGCAACCCTGGTGGTCAGACCCCTTAATGGCGAGGAGGCTGACCGGTGTGAAGTGGACCGGCGCGCACTACACGGACAAACCCACCGTCGAGGTCCGGACCTGGATCGGTGCCCCGCCGGAGCGGGTGTGGGCGCTGGTCACCGACATCGGGCTGATGCCCAGCCTGAGCGACGAACTCCAGTCGGTCGAATGGCTCGACGGCGCCACCGGGCCGGTGGTCGGCGCCCGGTTCCTCGGCCGCAGCAAGCACCCCGCCTTCGGCGAGTGGTCCACCACCTCGTACGTCATCGAGTACGAGCCGGAGCGCGGCTTCGCCTGGGCCGTGCAGGATCCCGCGGAGCCCTCCGCGATCTGGCGCTTCCGGCTGCACCCGGGAGGCGGCGGCACCGAGCTCTCGCAGTGGATGCAGCTGGGACCCGGCCGCTCCGGTCTGTCCGTGGCGATCGACCGGATGCCGGAGAAGGAACAGAAGATCGTGTTCGTGCGGATGCGGGAGTTCGAGCACAACATGACCGTCACCCTCGAGCACATCAAGAAGCTGGCGGAGGCCCACTGATGCGTACCGCGACCACGATCGAGGCCTCCGCCGGTGAACACTGGTCGGGGCAGGCCGACTTCGTCGTCGAGGCCGAGAAGCTCGGCCTCGACATCTGCTGGGTGGCCGAGGCGTGGGGCTCGGACGCGCCCTCCGCCCTCGGGTACTACGCGGCCCGCACCGACCGGATGCTGCTGGGATCCGGCGTCATACAGGTGGGCACCCGCACCCCGGTGGCCGTCGCACAGACCGCGATCACACTGTCCAACCTCTCCGGCGGACGATTCCTGCTGGGCCTCGGGGCATCCGGCCCGCAGGTGATGGAAGGGCTGCACGGGGTCCCCTTCGCCCGGCCGCTGTCCCGTGTGCGGGAGACCGTGGAGATCGTGAGCCGGGTGCTCGACGGCAGCAAACTCTCCTATTCCGGAAGGGAGTTCACCATCCCGCTGCCCGGCGGCGACGCCGTCCCCATGCGCCTGTCGACGCGGGCCGAACACGACATCCCGCTCTACCTCGCCGCCCTGTCGCCGGCCATGCTGCGGCTGACCGGCGAGATCGCCGACGGCTGGCTCGGCACCAGCTTCGTACCCGAGGGTGCGGCGGGGGCGTACTTCGCACACCTCGACGAAGGTCTGGCCCTCGGCGGCCGCAGCCGCAGCGACCTGGACGTCTGCCAGGGCGCCGAGGTCGCCTTCGCCCCCGACGAGGAGGCACTCGGCGCGATGGTGACGGGCCGCAAGAAGGAACTGGCCTTCAGCCTCGGCGGCATGGGCTCGGCGTCGACCAACTTCTACAACCATGCCTACAGCCGCCAGGGCTGGGCGGCGGTGGCCGCCGAGGTGCGCGAGCGGTGGCAGGCGGGCGACCGGGACGGTGCCGCCGACCTGGTCAGCGACGAGATGGTGCTCGGTACGACACTGATCGGCACCGAGTCCATGGTCCGCGCACGACTGCGGGTGTGGCGGGAGGCGGGCGTGAACACCGTTCGTCTCTATCCCGCCGGGCAGACCCTGGACGACCGGCTCGCCACCCTGGGCCGGGCCATCGAACTCGTGCGGGAGCTCGACGGCCCTGAGTGAGCCCGTCCAGGGATGGTTCACCCGGGCTGTCGATTGCGGCGGCCCCCGTTCGTCGGTGGGGTGTAGGAAGCTCATGACGACCGGGAGGACCCATGAAGTACATGCTGCTCGTCTGCGGCGACGACACCGCCGACGCCTCGGGCATGGCACCCGTCGAACCCTGGGTGGAAGAGCTCGGCGACCGCAGCGTTCGGCTGCACGGCCACCGGCTGGCACTGCCCTCGGAGGCGGTCACCGTGCGGGTGCGCGGCGGTGAGGTGCTGCGCACCGACGGCCCGTTCGCGGAGACCAAGGAGTACGTCGCCGGATTCGACGTCCTCGAGTGCGACAGCCTGGAGGAGGCCGTCGAGGCCGCCGCCAAGCACCCGGTGGCCACCATCGGGGCCATGGAGGTACGCCCCTTCTGGCCGATGTGGGACGAGGAGGACGAGGAAACGTCGGTCCGTCGGCTCGACGCGGAGCTGACCGAGGCGGCCCGCGAGCGCGACGTGGAGCGGATGCTGGCCTGCTACGCACCGGACGTCGAGATCTTCCACCTTGCCGACGGCGGACAGCGGCAGGGCCTCGACGCCTTCCGCAAGGCGGTGGAGGACGAGTTCGCCACCGTCACCGGCCCCGTGACCCGCGAGGTCCTGGAGTTGCGGATCCACGTCGACGAGAGCATCGCGTTCGCCCACGCCCTCGTGCGGACGCGGGCCACCCGCACGGACGGCACCCACCTGGACGACGTGCTGCGCGTGACCACCGGCTACCGCAACGCAGGCCTGCGCTGGCTGATCACCCACGAGCACGTCTCGCCCGCCCCGGACGCCTACCCGGCGAAGGACAGGCCGTGAAGTACGTGCTGTTCGTCTGCGCCCCCGCGGACGAGGAGGAGCCCGCCCCCACACGGGTCACGGCCCGCCTTCGTCCGCCCGCCGATGCCACCACCGTGCGCGTCGCGGGCGACGAAGTCCTCCTCGGCGACGGGCCGTTCGCCCGCACCGAGGAGTACATCGCGGGCGTGGACCTCGTGGAGGCCGACGACCTCGACGAGGCCATCGCCCTCGCCGCCAAGCACTCCGCCGCCCTCGGCGGCGGCACCGTCGAGGTGAGGCCGGTCCGGGAATGAACGTGCCCGATGTCGAGGAGGCCGTCGCCGCCGCCTTCCACGAGGAGTGGGGCCAGGTCGTCGCCACCCTGATCCGGGTGACCGGCGACTGGGACCTCGCCGAGGAATGCGCGCAGGACGCCTTCGCTCAGGCCCTGGACCGGTGGCGGCGTGACGGAGTGCCGCGCCGCCCCGGGGCCTGGCTGACCACGACCGCCCGCCACCGCGCCCTCGACGTGCTGCGCCGGGAGGCGGTGGGGGCGGCGAAACTGCGGGAGGCGGCAGTGCTGGCGCGCGACGAGGGACCGTACGACCCGGACTACGACGGCGACGACAGCGGCGTCCAGGACGACCGGCTGCGGCTGATCTTCACGTGCTGTCATCCGGCGCTGGCCATCGAGGCGCGAGTCGCCCTGACCCTGCGCACCCTCGCGGGACTGACCACACCTGAGATCGCCCGCGCCTTCCTGGTCCCCGAGGCGACCATGGCGCAGCGCCTGGTGCGCGCCAAGAAGAAGATCCGCAACGCCGGCATCCCCTACCGGGTGCCGCCCGCGCACCTCCTGCCCGAACGCACCACGGGCGTACTCGGCGTGCTCTACCTGCTGTTCAACGAGGGGTACGCGGCCACGACCGGCGCCGACCTCGTCCGTACCAACCTGTGCGCCGAGGCCATCCGCCTCGCGCGCGTGCTGGCCCGCCTGATGCCCGACGAGCCCGAGACTCTGGGCCTGCTCGCCCTCCTGCTGCTGCACGACGCCCGCAGACACACGCGCGTGGACGCTGCCGGCGAGCTGGTGACCCTGGAGGACCAGGACCGCAGCGCCTGGGACCGCGCCGAGATCGACGAGGGCGCCGCCCTGCTGGAGACGGCACTGCGCCGCGGCAGCCCCGGCCCGTACCAGATCCAGGCCGCCATCGCCGCCTGCCACACCACCGCCGCCACGGCCGAGGACACCGACTGGGCCGATATCGCGGGCCTGTACGGCGAGTTGGCCCGCTTCGTGCCCTCCGCCGTGGTCCGCCTCAACCGGGCCGTGGCCGTCGGCATGTCCGAGGGCCCCGACGCGGGCCTCGCCCTGGTCACCGAACTGGAAGACGAAGGCGACCTGGACGGCTACCACCTGCTGCCCGCCACCCGCGCCGACCTGCTGCGCCGCAGCGGACGCAGGACGGAGGCCGCTGAGGCGTACGAGCGGGCGCTGGAACTCGTGGAGAACGACGCCGAGCGGAGGTTTCTGGAGAAGCGGCTCGCGGAGTGTCGATCCGCGTAGGGGCCGTTCGTCGGTGGGGTGAAAGCATCCTTACGACACTGGAGAACCCCGATGACGGCTCACCGGCATCCGCGCCGCACCACCAGGCTTCGCAAGGCACTCGCAGCGCTGCTGCGCAAACCCAGGACGCCCGGGGGCACACCGGACGTGTGGCTGGCCGGCCTCCGCCTGGGAGGCTGACCATGCCCGCCACCGACGCCCGCCGCTGGTATGCCCTCGCCCTGCTCTGTGTCGCCGGGTTCATGGTCATCCTCGATGCGCAGATCGTCCTCCTCGCCCTGCCATCGATCGCCGAGGGGCTCGACCTGTCGGCGGACGGCGCCCAGTGGGTGATGAGCGCCTACCTGCTCACCTTCGGCGGGCTGCTGCTCCTCGGGGGCCGCACCGCCGACCTGCTGGGCCGCCGCCGCGTGTTCATGACCGGAACGCTCCTGTTCGGGCTGTCCTCGCTGCTGTGCGGATGCGCCTGGAGTGCCGGAGTGCTGATTGCGGCACGCGCCGTCCAGGGCGTGTCGGCCGCCGTCATGGCGCCCAGCGCGCTCTCCCTCCTGGTGGACACCTTCGAGGAGGGCCACGACCGCAACAAGGCGCTCGCAATCTGGTCCGGCAGCGGCGGCTTCGGTGCCACCGCCGCCCTGCTGATCGGCGGACCCCTCACCGACGTCCTCGGCTGGGAATGGGTCTTCTTCCTCAACGTTCCGGTCGCACTGCTCCTGCTGGCCCTCAGCCCCCTCCTGCTGCGCGAGAGCCGTACCGGGACCCGCTCCCGCGCATACGACCCTGCCGGCGCACTCACCGCCACCGCCGCGCTCGTCGCCTGCGTGTACGCCGTCGTCGAGGCGCCCCGCGCCGGATGGCTGTCGGTGCGCACGACGGGCCTGCTGGCCGCGGCCGTGCTGCTCGCCGCGCTCTTCATCCGTGTCGAGGCCCGGTCCACGGCGCCCCTCGTCCCCCTGCGCCTGCTGCGTGCGCGCACGGTCAGCGGCGGCAACCTGGTCGTCTTCCTGCTCGGCGCCGCCGCCTTCGGGATGTCGTACACGCTGTCCCAGTACGGGCAGGGTGTCCTCGGCTATTCGCCGCTGCAGTTCGGTCTCGCCAACGTGGTGATGCCGGCCGGCGCCGTCGTCGGCTCCTACGCCGGCCAGGCCCTGGTGACCCGTATCGGCTCCCGCCCGGTCGCCGTCGGCGGACTCGCCCTGGTCGGCGCCGGCAGCCTGCTGCTGACCGGCGTTCCGGTGCACGGGGGCTTCGTCCGTGACCTGCTGCCCGGGCTGCTGCTCTTCGGGCCGGGCCTCGGTGCCTGCGCGGTGGCCGGTTCCATCGCCGCCCTGACCGGCGTGGGGGAGCGGGAATCCGGGGTTGCCGCCGGCATCAACACCGCGGCCTTCCAGATCGGCGGCGCCTTCGGGGTCGCCGTCGTCACCTCCGTCGCCGTTTCCTGGACCGATGGCCCGGAGCACCTCGTCGCCCTGACCAGGGGCTACCGCACCGCGTTCTCCGCCTGCGCGGCACTCGCGGCGACGGGGCTGGCGTGCGCCCTGGTCCTCCTGCACCGAGCGCGAGAGCAGTCGACGAAGGACCGGGCGCTCGTGGAGCACCGAGTGCGCACGTAATGGTAGTGCCGGAAGGGCAGGGACATGGTCCTGACCTTCGAGAGGAACCTCGTATCTAACCGCACTCAACCTCGCCTCCGACGCCGCCGTGAGGGTGCCGCGCGGAAGTCGGTGAAGATGAGGGTCGACGGCACCGAGACGGCCGTCAGCCTCCGGCAAGACGTACACGGGGGCGATCACCCTGGCCGTCGCCTGCCTCGACGGACCGGCCGGGGCCCGGTCGCCTCGGGTGCCCGCCGCTCCGGTCGGCACGCGGTGCTTGCCGTGGTGGATTTGCGGCTATATCTCCGGTGCGGGACTCGATCCGAGGAAGGCGGGCAGCATGGATCGCACGGATCCCTTCACCGGCGATGTGGTGGTCAAGGCGACGGTGGCCGGAAAGCGATGGGAGCTCCGGCAGGAGTTCTGCTACAACAACCCGGAGCATCTCGAACACGGGGGAAAGACCGACCGCATTACGGTCGCCGCCCACCTCGACACCGACTTCGCGTCGGTGCCGCGTGCCTTCGTCTGGCTGTTTCCGCGCTACGGGGTGTACACCCGCTCGGCCATCCTGCACGACTCCCTGTGCACGGACGAGTCGGTGCAGCGAGCGGAAGCCGACAGGATCTTCCGCGTCTCGATGAGGGAACTCGACGTGGCAGTCGTCCGCCGGTGGGTGATGTGGGCCGGGGTCCGTGCGGGTGGCATGTGGAAGGTCGTGCGAGCAGGTGGAATGTGGCGGGCGGTCCGCTCGCCTGCGGTCTTGAAGAGGGTCGCGGGATGGCTCCTGGTCGCCGTACCGGCCGCGGTGTTCCTGGCCGTCCCGGCCGTCGTGATCAGTGTCTGGCTCGTCCTGTTCTGGCTGATCGAGAAGTTCCTCTACCTGCTGCTGAAGGCCTTCAGGAAGGAACCGAACCACCCCAAGCTGCTCTTCAAGACGAGCTGAGCCGTCAGGACCGCGCCTGCGCCTCCTTCGCGATCCGGTCGAACTGTGCGCCCATGGCCGCTGCCAAAGCCTGCGCGGCGGACAGCGGGCGCACCATGACGGTCAGTTCGTCGATCAGGCCCTCCTCGTCGACATGGATGAAGTCGCAGCCGCTCAGCTCGCGGTCGCCCACCCGTGCCGCGAACACCAGCGCGTGGTCGCGGCCGTCGGCCCCGGCGAGCTCGCGCTCGTAGCGGAAGTCCTCGAAGACCTGCGAGACCGCGCGCAGGATCGCCGCGGTGATCGCCTTGCCCGGGTAGGGCTTGAACACCACCGGGCTGGTGAAGACGACGTCCTCCGCCAGCAGTGCCTCGACGGCGTCCATGTCGCCTGCCTCGACCGCCTCGCGGAACGCACGCATCCGATCACCTCATAGTGAATTAGTTGAGTAGGTGCCGATGAGAATAATCAGCCATGGAGGGCGTGTCCAGCGACGGTTCCCCTAAGCTGACGCTGATGTTCAGCCCCGAAGGTCCCAGTCTGCGCGAGCTCGCCGTCCAGGCGCTCTCGTCCGTCGAGCACGGCTACGACCTGCTCGCCCCGAAGTTCGACCACACCCCCTTCCGGACCCCCGACGCGGTGCTCGACGCCGTCGCCTCGGCGTTGGCGCGGACGGGGTCCTTCGACGCGGGGCTCGACCTGTGCTGCGGCACCGGTGCGGGAGTCGACGTGCTGGCCCGGGTGTGCCGGCGGAGCGTCACGGGGGTCGACTTCAGCGCGGGCATGCTCGGCATGGCCCGGCAGGGCGTACGGCCGGCCGGGCCGACCGTCTCCTGGGTGCGGGGGGATGCCCGCGCGCTCCCGTTCGCTCCCGGCGCCTTCGACCTGGTGGTGAGCTTCGGGGCGTTCGGGCACTTCGTGCTGGGGGAACTGCCGGGGCTGTTCGCCCAGGTCCACTCCGTGCTGCGTCGCGGCGGCCGCTTCGCCTTCCCCGTCCTGGCCCCGCCGAGGCCCACCTCCCCGGCGTACTGGACGCTGCTCGGCTTCGACACCGTCATGCGGGTGCGCAACGCCCTGTGGCGGCCGCCGTTCGTCATGTACTACCGGGCCTTCCGGCTCGGGGACGTGCGACGGGAGCTGGAGTGGGCCGGGTTCCGGGTGGGCCTTCAGGAGCTGCCGGAGTTCGGGCGGCGCGGCGACGGCAGCCCGCGCGTGCGGATGGTCACGGCCGTGCGGTCCTGACCGAGGCGAGGAGAGCGGTCACAGGCCGGAGACGTCGGCCACGCCGCCCAGCGCCAGTGCGATCGCCGCGTCCGGCCCCAACTCCCGCCCCTCGCGCACCGCTTCGGTGAACCGGGCGTCCCCCAGCGAGGCGCGCAGACGGCGCTCGAACTCGCGGTGGAAGACCGTGCGGTCGGGCCTGCCGAGCTGCGGCAGGCCCGCCGCGTGCCACAGGCGCCTGCTGATGCCCAGCAGGCGGGCGGCGAGCTCCTCCTCGCCCCGCGAGGCCTGCGCCACCACCAGAAGGTCGGCGACCGCCGCGGCGCCGATCCGGTCGTGCACCCGCCACTTGGCGGCCAGTGCCTCGCGCGCCGAGAGCACCGCCTCGTCCGGGTGTCCGAGACCGATCCCGGCGAGCGAGACGAAGAAGTCGCCCCAGGCCCGCATCCACAGCTCCCCGCGCTTGGCGCACTCGGCACGCAGCCGCTCCGCGACCGCCGCGCACCGCTCGAAGGCGGCCTGGCCGGCCAGCAGATACGCCTGCACGGCGAGCGTCAGCAGCTGGAAGAACTCGGCGCCCCCGTCCCCGGCAGGCGCCTGCCGGGCACTTCCGTACAGCACCGCCGACCGCGCCGACTCCCCCCGCACGGCCAGGCTCGCCCCGGTCAACGGCAGCGCGGGCACCGGCAGTCGACGCTCCTCGGCCAGCCACACATAGGCGGCGCTCACCGACTCGGCAGCCTCCAGGTCGTCCGGGACGACGGTGACCAGCCGGTGCGCCCACACCGCCAGGGTGTGCTCGGGCCCGCCACCCTCGGGGGAGTGGCGCAACGCCCGCTCCAGATAGGTGCGGCCCTCCTCGGCGAACCCGCAGGCGAACCAGAAGAACCAGAGCGTGCCGGTGAGTTCCAGCGCCGTCTCGGGCTCGGGCGCTGTCAGGCACTCCTCGATCGCCAGACGCAGGTTGGCGTGGTCCGCGGTCAGCCGTTCCGCCCACATCCGCTGGCCGGGCCCGAGCCACTCCGCCTCGCCCTGGCGGGCGATCCAGCGGAAGTAGTCCCGGTGGCGGCGGCGCACCGCCTCCGCCTCGCCCAGCCCGGTCAGCCATTCGGCGCCGAACGAGCGGACCGTGTCCAGCATCCGGTAGCGCACCGCCGCCCCCTCGCCGTCCCGGGTGACGATGGACTTCTCGGTGAGCGAGGCGAGCAGGGCGAGGATCTCCTCGGCGTCCAGGGGGCCGCCGTGGCACACGAATTCGGCCGCCTCCGCGTCCCAGCCGCCCGCGAACACCGAGAGCCGGGCCCAGAGCAGCCGTTCCAGCGGCGTGCACAGCTCATGGCTCCAGCCGATCGCGGTGCGCAGTGTCTGGTGCCGGGCAAGACGTGGCCGGGCGGGCGAGACGAGCAGGTCGAAGCGGGAGTCCAGGCCCTCCAGGAGCCGGTGCAGCGGGAAGCCGCGCAACCGTACGGCGGCCAGCTCCAGCGCCAGCGGGATCCCGTCGAGGCGGGCGCAGACCGCGGCCACATGCGCCCGGTTGGCGTCGGTGAGCGCGAACGACGGCACGGCGGCCGCCGCCCGGGCCGTGAACAGCGCCACCGCGTCGTCGGCTTCCCCGAGCGGCAGCGGCGCCACCGTCAGCAGATGCTCGCCCGGCACGCCCAGCGGCTGCCGGCTGGTGGCCAGAATGCGCAACTCCGGAACGCTCGCGAGCAGTTCCTGCGCGACCCGCGCGCACTCGTCGAGGACGTGCTCACAGGTGTCCAGCACGAGCAGCACGGGCGCCCCCGCGAGGTGTTCGCAGATCGCCTGCAGCAGTGGCCGCAGTGTCTGCTCGGTCAGCCGGGTCGCCTGCGCCACGGTGTTCGTCAGCAGATCCGGATCACTGAGCTCCGACAGCTCCACCAGCCATGTCCCGCCCGGGAAGCCGGCCTTCGCGGCGTGTGCGGCCCGCAGCGCCAGCCGGGACTTGCCCACACCTCCCGGCCCCGTCAGCGTCACCAGCCGCTCGGTCCCCAACAGCCCCGCGATCTGGGCGAGTTCGAGCCGACGGCCGACGAACGTGTTCGCCTCGGCGGGAAGGTTGCCGATCCTGCCGCCCTGCACAGAGGCCGCCATCGTCCCCCCTCACCCGGAACCGATGGCGGACACGATAACCCCTCACGGCAGGACTGCTTCCGGCGTAGCGTGGAAGCGGTCCGTCCACCGAGGGAGGTAGGGGGATGGCCGTCACACCCACCCTGAAAACCGTGGGGCAGATGCGCCAGGGCGACCACCTGTTCCTCGGCTACGACACGGACGAGGAGCGCGAGACCGTCCTCGTCGCCTTCCTGCTGGACGGCCTGGCCAGCGGGCAGCGCGGACTCCTGCTGCCGCCCGCCGACATCCCGGCCGGCGTAGCCCTGTCCTTCCTGGAGGCGCACGGCTGCCGGGTCGACGAGGAGCTCGCGGCCGGCCGACTGTGCGTCGACCCGCACCTCGCGGACGCCGAGGGACTGTGGGACCTGGACGAGGTGATCCGCCGTGAAACCCGCCGCGCCGTCGGCGACGGCTACCTCGGTCTGCGTGTGTGCACGGAGATCCTGCGCTCCCAGGCCGGCAAGGAACTCAAGACACTGCACGACAGCGAGCTGCTGCTCGACCCCGTCTTCTCCTCGCTGCCGGTCCTCGGCATCTGCCAGTACGACCGCCGCAACTTCGACGAGACGGAACTCGCCCCGCTCGCCGGGCTGCACCACGGCCGGGTCGGCGCCGACGACGTGTGGCGCGACGACCTCCTCACCATCACCCGCACCTTCGCACCCCCCGGCCTCGCCCTCGCCGGAGAGGTCGACGACACCAACGTCACGGCCGTTGCCCGCGCCCTGCGCGCCGAGACGGCCCGCGCCCGGGCACGCGCCGCGGACGGCGCCCGCACCCATCTCGACCTGCACGAGCTGCGTTTCATCGACGTCGGAGCGCTGCGCCTGCTGGTGTTCACGGCGCTCGGCCTGTACGCGGCGGGCGGCACCCTCGAACTGTCCGGCGTCGCCCCGCACGTCCGGCGGGTGATGCGGGTGACCGGCTGGGACCGGGTCCCGGGACTGCACATCGAGCCGGAAGGACAGGAAGGAGAAGGACCGTGACGGCCCGGCCCCCTCCTGCCCGCCGCCGCAGCCGGCATCCCCTTCGCCCGCGGCCGCACCGCCGCCGTTCGGCGCGCCCTCGCCGCGTACACCGGCCGCCTGGGCCTGACCGAGCAGCGGACGTACGACCTGGTGACGGCGGTGCACGAGACCGTCGTCAACGCCGTCAGCTACGGCGGCGGACACGGCGTGGTGCGGCTGCACAGCGACGGCGACCATGTGATCTGCGAGGTCTGCGACGGCGCTGCGCGCACCGCGCCGCCCCGCCCGCCCTTCCCCGGTCATCTGCCGCCCGAGCCGGCCGCCGTGAGCGGGCCCGGCATGTGGCTGGTACGGCAGTTGAGCGACCTGGTCGTCGACGGCCTCGATTCCTCGGGCTCTGTCGTACGGCTGTACTTCCGGCGTCCGGGGATGGTCATCCCGCGGCGGGCAGCGTGAACTCATAGACCAGGGCGTCCGGTTGGGCGTCCACCACCAGGTCGGTGATCTCCAGCGGCCGCGCGTACTGGTCGTGCACGCGCCGTCTGACCCGCACCGAGGGTGCGTCCGCCAGTGGGGTGATGGAGTCCCGATGGTGCAGGGTCAGGCCCGCCCTGCGCATCCAGTCGTAGGCGCGGCGCAGCTGGGCCGAGGCGGCGCCGTCGGCGCGGTCGCGGTAGCGGGCCAGCTCTTCGACCTCGGAGAGGGCCACGGCGGAGAACGAGGTCACGGCCGTGCGGCGCCCGCCTCCGTCGGCGCCGGCCGACTCGTAGCGGTGCACGAGCGTCTGCCGGTGCGGGGCGAGCCCCAGGGCCTCGGCATGCTCGGGCGGGGGAGTCTCCCAGGTGACCGTGGTCCGGTCGACGGCGTACGCGTCCGTGCTCCGGGCGCCGACCGGGAAGGTCAGCGAGGACGCCGTCTCCACCGGCAGGCCGGGCAGCGTGGCGTGGCTGCCCCGCCGGTCGGTGGCGACCAGACCGTCCCGGCGCAGCACCTCCAGCGCCTGCCGGACGGTCTCCCTGCTGACACCGAAGTGCCCGGCCAGCTGCCGTTCGCCCGGCAGCCGTTCACCGGGCGGGACCGTGCCGTCGCGCAGCTCGCCGAGCAGCCGTGTCGCGACGCGCCAGTACAGCGGATCCCCTCCGTGTTCGCTTTCGGGCAGGGGAAGGTCGTGCGGGGTGGTGCGGGCCATGCCGCGCCTCCTGTTGGTGACGGAACGTAGCCGTGCGGGCTCATTGCGCCACCAGATCTAGCATTGGTCTAAACCACCAGGGAAGACCGACCCGGTGGTTCGGCCGAAACCGGTCCGCGCCGAGCGGCGCTCACAGCGCCTGGTACACGGCCTCGATCAGGGCCATCTTCCGCGGGTCGTCCGCGATATGAGGCCCCATCCGGTTCATCACATACCCCACCGACACCCCCGCCTCAGGGTCGGCGAGCCCGCAGGAGCCGCCGAAGCCGTCATGTCCGAAAGCCCGCGGGTTGGGCCCGTACGATCCGTTCGGCCCGCTCAGCCACAGGCCCAGCCCGATCTCCGTCTCGTGCGCGAGCCCGGCGCCGAGCACCAGGTCCCGGCAGCTGCCCTGCCCCTCACGCACCCGTTCGGCGGCCTGGGGGGACAGGATGCGGCGGCCGTCGTAGGTCCCCCGGCCCGCGAAGATCCCGTACAGTGCGGCGACCGCCCGTGCGGTGCCGTGCCCGTTCGCGGCCGGGATCTCGGCGGCCCGCCACTTGGGAGTGTTGGCCTCGCTCGCGCCCACCAGGGGATTGGCCAGCGCGGCGATCGCCTCCGGCCCCAACTGGCCGAAGATCGCCGCCTGTTCGCTGCTGGACGCGGCCGGTGGATGGACCAGCTCGGCTGCCCGTACGGCGGCCTTCTCCGGCAGCCCGACGGTGAAGTCGATCCCCAGCGGCCCGGTCACCTCCCGCTCCAGAAAGGCACCCGGCAGCAGCCCCGAGACGCGTCGCACCACCTCACCCACGAGGAATCCGTAGGTGAGCGCGTGGTACCCCGACCGCGTCCCTGGCTCCCACCAGGGCTCCGTCGCCGCGAGCCGTTGCGTGGTCAACTCCCAGTCGTAGAGCTGCTCCAGCGAGTGCGGCTCCCGCAGCCCGGACAATCCCGCCCGGTGCGAGAGCAGATGCCGTACGAGGACCTTGTCCTTGCCGGCCGCGGCGAACTCGGGCCAGTAGGCGGCCACCGGCGCGTCGAAGTCCAGCAGCCCCCGGTCGGCGAGGATGTGCGCGCACAGCGCGACCGGGCCCTTGGTCGTCGACCACACATTGACCAGCGTGTCGCGCTCCCAGGGCCGGGTGCGCGCCGCGTCGGCCCACCCGGCCCACAGATCCACGACGGTCGTGCCGCCGACGGTGACGGCGACCGCGGCGCCGAGCTCCGCCCGGTCCCGGAAGTTCTCCTCCAGCGCCGTCCGTACCGCGGCGAACCGCTCGTCGCAGTAACCGTGCACCTCGGGCTCGTGCTCCGCCATGGGCCCTCCGTCGTCCGCCGGAAACCCGGCCGCGACACTGCGGCCCGGGCAACCTGAACGTACCGACTGGTCGGACTGGAGGGAAGGTCAGAGGAGGAACAGCTTCCCGGCGGGCTCCTGGTGACCGTCGGCCGTATGCCAGTAGTCCCGCGTCTCGACGGCCAGGCCCGCCCCGTCGAACCGCACGAACACGCAGCCTGCGAGGGCCGAGGCGACGCCGCCCTCCTCGGCCAGGACACGGAACTCGGCCACCGCCACCCCGTCCTGGCCGACGACCGGCGGCGAGAACCGCACGTCCGTCACCCGCTCCTGGGCGAACGACCACCGCAGATACCCGGCCAGCTGGCTCCGCCCCCGGTGCGGCTCGCGGAACGGCATCGAGCGGTGGACGCACTCCTCGGCATACAACTCCAGCAGCGCGTCCACGTCGTGCGCGGCCCATGCCCGCTCCCAGACACGCACGAAGCGTTCTGCGGCCTCACGCGTGTCCATGCCGCTCTCTCCTCACACGTACGACCGCAGCCACTTCAGCTTGGCCGCCTCCTGGAAAGGCCCACCGCCCTCGTGGTCGTTGAAGTCGTACACCTCGATCGCCTTGTCGTCGTGCGCCCAGGCGTTGAACGCGGCGAAGACGGTGGAGGGCGGGCAGGTCTGGTCCTCCAGGGCCGCCGAGAACAGGGCGGCGGCGCGGCCGCGGGAGGCGAAGTGGACGCCGTCGAAGTAGGACAGGGTGCGCAGGGCGTCCTCGGTGCGGCCGCGGTGGGTCTTGAGGAACAGGCCGATCTCACGGTACGGGTGCCGGTCCGTCACCGTCGCGGCGCGTGGGTAGTCGCACAGGAACGGCACGTCCGGGGCGATCGCGGTCAGGTCCGGGACCAGACCGCCCACTGCGATGGTGATGCCGCCGCCCTGACTGCCGCCGAGGGCGACCGTGCGGGCCGCGTCGGTCAGGGGGTGCGAGCGGGCCGCCTCGACGGCACGCACCGCGTCCGTGAACACCCGCCGGTAGTAGTAGTTCTCGGGCGCGTCGATGCCGCGGGTCATGAAACCCGGGTATGCGGGCGCACCGCCCACCGGGTCCGCGGTGCCGCCGCCCCCGCCCCAGCCGCTGCCCTGCCCGCGCGTGTCCATCACGAAGTGCGCCCGGCCCGTGGATGCCCACAGCAGGTGCTCGTGCGGGAGGCCGCGCCCGCCGCCGTATCCGATGAACTCCACGACCAGCGGTATCGGCTCCTCGGCCGCGGCGGGCAGCGTCAGCCAGCCCTTCACCGGGTGCCCGCCGAAGCCCGCGAACGTCACGTCGTACACGTCCACCGTCGTCAGGCCCGTGTCGACCGGTTCGAATCGGGCGTCCAGGTCGTGCTCGCGGGCCTCCTGCAGGGTCTTGGACCAGAAGGCGTCGAAGTCCTCGGGCTCGACGGAGGCGCTGCGGTACTCGCGGAGCTCGTCGAGGGGGAGGTCGAACAGGGCCATGTAGGACCGCCTTTGCGAAGTGACAGTTACCAAGGGGCAGTGCGGTGATCACACCGTACGTGGGTGGTCGGACGACTCGCCAGGTCTTTCCGGCCGTACCTGTCTACGATGGGCGCCATGACGTCAGCCGTGGATCTGCTGGTCAAGGACGCCGGTCTGCTGGTCGTCGACGGGGAGAGCGAGATCCCTGGCGGCTGGGTGGCCGTCACCAGTGGTCGGGTCACCGCGGTGGGTACTGCCGGGACCGAGCCCGAGGCCCGTACGACGGTCTCCGCGGCCGGACGACTGGTCACCCCAGGCCTGATCAACACGCACCACCACATCTACCAGAACCTCACCCGCGCCTATGCGCCCGCCGTGAGCGGCACCCTCTTCGACTGGCTGACCATCCTCTACCCGCTGTGGTCCGCTCTTGACGAAGAGGCCGCCTACGTTTCGGCGTACGTCGGCATGGCCGAGCTGCTGATGGGCGGCTGCACCACGTCCTGCGACCACCTCTACGTCCACCCCCGCCCGCACCTTGTCGACGCCGAGATCCGCGCCGCCCGTGACATCGGCTTCCGCTTCCACGCGACCCGCGGCTCCATGACCCGCTCCGTCGAGGACGGCGGACTGCCGCCCAGGAGCGTCACCCAGACCCTCGACGAGGTGCTCGCCGACAGCGAGCGGCTGATCAAGGCCCACCACGACCCGAAGCCGGGCGCACTGATCCGGGTCGCGCTCGCGCCCTGCTCGCCGTTCTCGGTGACCAAGGAGGTCATGACGGCGACCGCCGAACTCGCCGAGCACCACGACGTACGCCTGCACACTCACCTCGCCGAGGACCACGACGAGGACACCTATTGTCTCGAGACCTACGGCTGCCGGCCCGTGGAGCACTTCGAGGACTGCGGCTGGATGAGCGACCGCACCTGGGTCGCCCACTGCATCTACCCGAACGACGACGAGCTCGGCCGGCTCGCGGCAGCGGGCGTCGGCGTCGCGCACTGCCCCAGCTCCAACATGCTCATCGGCGGCGGCACCGCGCGCGTCAAGGAGATGCGCGAACTCGGCCTGCCCGTCGGCATCGGCTGCGACGGCTCCGCCTCCACGGACCACGCCTCCCTCTGGATGGAGACGCGCGGTGCCCTGCTGCTGGGCCGCTACCGCGGCGGACCCGGCGCGATGACCGCACGCGACGCCCTCGACATCGCCACCCGCGGCTCCGCCCGCTGCCTCGGCCGCGCCGACGAGTTGGGGCATCTGCGCCCGGGCGCCTGCGCCGACCTGGTCGTCTGGGATCTCCATGAGGTCGCCCTCGCGGGGGCGTTGAGCGACCCCGTCGAGGCGTGGCTGCGCTGCGGGCCGGCCCGTGCCTGGACGACAGTGGTCGGGGGCCGGGTCCTCGTCGACCGGGGCGAGCCGGTGCTGCCGGGGCTGGCGGAGGCACTGCGGGACCACGGGCGGATCGCGCGGAGGATGCAGCAGGAGGCGTAGCCCGCAAGCCCGGCTTGCTGCGACGGAGCCGGACAAGGGGGGCCGGAAACAGGCGGGGCGTGGACGACTTGGAGCGCCTGGGGCCGGCCGTACACAAAGCGGCGCCGGGCGACCGGCGGGAGTGGCGGCTGAGCCGCCGGCTGATCCTTCGCCCGCCGAACTGGGGCCTGTCGGACCTGAGTTGCCGACGACTGTGCCCGCCCGGTTGGCGCGCGCCGAGGCCGGTGGGGGCTGACGCGTTCCCCCGCGATCGGGGCGGGGGCGAAGCAGGCGTGGTGCCGGCTCGCCGGATCGCCGTCCTGGCAGGATGGCGGCATGGAACGTGTGCTTGGAATCGGTGGTTACTTCCTGCGCGCCGCCGATCCGGCGGCCCTGAGCGCTTGGTATCGCGACAGCCTGGGCCTCGACGCCGACGAGAACGGTCTGTGGCGTCCGGAGGCCGGGCCGACGGTGTTCGCGGCGTTCGAGTCCGAGACCGACTACTTCGGGTCCCGCACCCAGCAGACCATGCTCAACTTCCGGGTCCGCGACCTGGATGCGATGCTCGCTCAACTGCGCGCCAAGGGAGCGGTCGTGGCCGAGGAGACACAGGACATGGAGGGTGTCGGCCGATTCGGCTGGGTCACCGATCCTGAGGGCAACCGGATCGAGCTGTGGCAGCCCGAATGAGTGCGAGCGCGTCGTGTCCCTGAGGCCGGGCTGTGCATGAGGCCGGGACGGGGGCCGGATCTTTGTGGCTTCTGTCAGTACGACGGTCCGTCGGGGGCCTGGAGACTGCCGGTCGGTGGCTGCGGCGTGCCCAGGGCGCGGGGGGCCGGGGCCCACGGACATGACCAAGCACAGGGGAGAACAGCAACGTGAGTGTCCAGCAGTACGACAAGATCGGTGAGGCCTTCGAGGGCTTCAAGTCCCTGCCGCTGACGCAGTATGCGGAAGCGGCTTTCTCTGCGAACCGACCGGCGAGGAGACCGAGACCGGCCCGCGCGTCCGGGTCACAGCGCTGCTCGACCCGCCGATCGAGATCGTCTCCACCGCCCCGCGCCGCGAGGTCTACGAACACTGTCTGCGGACGGCCGGATTCGGCGAGCCGACCTGGGTCCCGCTGAAGGTGTCCGACGCCGGTGTACGCGCGTTCGGTGCGGACTTCTGGGCGGACTTCACCGCCAACGCCCCACTCGAGATGCTGCGCTGCCGCGCCTGACCACCGACCGGAGACCCGGTGGCCCTGCCCCCGTATGTCACCCGAAGGGGGCCGGGCCGCCGGCGGCAGCCACATCCGGACCTGCGGGTGCAGCCGCCGGCTGAACCCGAGAAGCGTGCCGCTCGATGAGACGGTCACGTCCGTCCACGGCTCCTGACATCGCCTGCCCTCGGCCGAATGGGGCTCGTGCTCTGTCGCGTCCGCCTGGCGGGGCATAGATCGCATTGCGCGCATGTCCCCGACGAGAGGCGTGTCATGAAGTTCGCAGTCATCGGCGGTACCGGGCTGATCGGTTCACAGGTCGTGAAGAACCTGAATGCCGTCGGGCACGAGGCAGTACCGCACTCGCAGTCCACCGGCGTCGACGTCATCAGCGGCCGGGGGCTGGACGAGGCCGTCGCGGGATCCGACGTCGTGGTCAACCTGACGAATTCCCCGACCTTCGACGGCGCCTCCCCGGCCTTCTTCCAGACCTCGATGGACAACCTGCTGGCCGCGGCCCACAAGGGCGGCGTCGGCCACTTCGTCATCCTCTCGATCGTCGGCACCGACCAGGTGCCGGAGCTGGACTACTACCGGGCCAAGGCGCTCCAGGAGAACATCCTCGAGGCCGGGCCGATCCCCTACTCGATCGTCCGGGCAACGCAGTTCATGGAGTTCATGGACGCCGTCCTGTCCTGGACCGCCGACGGCGACACCGTCCGGCTGCCCGCCACGCCCATCCAGCCGATCGCCGCCAAGGACGTGGCCGCCGCGGTGGCGGAGGTCGCCGTGGGCACCCCGCTGAAGGGCATTCGCAACATCGGCGGCCCCGAGATCTTCAGCCTGGACGAACTGGGCCGGATCACTCTGTCCCACAAGGGGGACAACCGCATCGTCGTCACCGACCCCACCGCCGGCATGTTCGCCGTCGTCAAGGGCGATGTCCTCACCGACAAGGAAGCTCACCTCGCGCCCACGCGCTACACCGACTGGCTCTCCGCCTGATACAGGCCATCACGCCCGACGCCGTGTCCACTCCGGCTCGGTCCGTGCCCACTCCCGCTCCCACTCGACCAGCCGGTGCCCGGTGGACACACGGCGTACGACCGTGCGCGCCAGCAGCACCCCGGCGACCGCTCCGCCTGCGGCGCAGATGCCGATGGTCACGGTGTGCTGCCAGACCTGCGTCTCGCCCGGCGGCGGTTGAACGGCCCTGCCCCCGGCGTCGAACCAGACGTCGACCCTGTCGCCGTGCTTGGAGCCCGCCGGGACGCGTGCGTTCGCGGTGTGGGTGCCGGTGGCGTCCGTCCAGCGGACATCCACGCGGTATGTGTGGTCCCGGCCGCCCTGCACCGACGGCAGCCTCTCGGGTGTCCTGCCGACGATCTCGGCCCGCACCCGGTGACGTTCGGCGCGCTGTGCCGCCGCCACGGCCCGCGCCTCGTCATGGGCCCACCAGCCCGCGACCGCCCCCGCCAGTGGCGCGCCCACGAACAACAGGACGGCCACGACCAGCGCCGTCCACGCCTCGACCACGTCCGACCGGCGCCGCAGCGGATTGCGCCGCCAGCGCCAGCCGTGCACCCGGGTTCGCATGTCGACCTCCTCGCCGTCGCCGGAGCCGGAGGGGCCGTATCGCTTTCGGTCCGTATTGTCCCTCCGCGCCGCGTATGCGCGCGAGTGCCCAGGAGGATCGAGTACCCCGCACACGGGAGATCGCTCCATCCGCCCGGTCCCCTTGTCGTGTCGGCAACATCGCGGGAGACAGACAGCCCCTTCGGAGCGTCAGCCGAAGCGTTCGATCCGGATCCGCTCCACCGGCTGGCCCGCCTCGACGAGCAGCTGCGAGGCGTGCTCGGCGAAGGCGTTCGAACCGCACACATAGGCCTCCCACCCACCGGGTGGCTGCTCGGCCAGGAGCGGCGCCACATGTGCGGCCGCCATACGTCCCACGGGCCCACCCGCCGGTGCGCGCCGCGTGAACACGGGCGTCGTCTCCGCGCCGAACTCCCGCGCGTAGATGAGCTCCTCGGGACTGCGCGCGGACACCAGCAGCCGCAGCGGCACATCCAGCCCGCGCGCCCGGTGGTGCCGCACCATCGACATCAGCGGTACGACCCCGGAGCCGGCCCCGACCAGCAGCGCGGGCCGGTCGCCCGGCCAGGCGAAGAAGCCGCTGAGCGGGCCGCGCACCTCGACCCGGTCGCCGGGCTCGGCCACGGTGTGGAACCAGCCCGAGACCTCGCCGCCCTCCACATGGTCCAGGGTCAGCTCGATGTGCCCCGGGTCGTCGGGCGCGGACGCGATCGAATAGTGGCGCTGGGCCACATAGCCGTCCTGTGCGGTCAGCCGCAGCATCAGGTGCTGGCCGGGCAGATGCCCCGCCCAGGCGGGCACCGCGAACCGGAAGGTGGCCGCGTGCGTGGTCTCCCGCCGGATCTCGGTGAGCGTGGCGGTCTGCCACTCGGCGGCCGCCCGGCTGCTCACGGCGATCCGGCCGGGCACGGCGAAGCGGGCCGGGGGAGTGAACCCGGGGGAAGGGGAGAGCTGCGTCAGTTGCTCAGTCACCGGAGTACCGCTGCTCCTGCCAGGGGTTGCCGCGCGCGTGGTAGCCGTTCTGTTCCCAGAAGCCCGGCTCGTCGTGGTCGAGGAGCGTCAGGCCCGCGATCCACTTGGCGCTCTTCCAGAAGTACAGGTGCGGCACCAGCAGCCGGGCGGGTCCGCCGTGCTCGGGGGCAAGGGGCTGCCCGTCGTACTCCCAGGCGATCCAGGCCCGCCCGCCGGTCAGGTCAGCGAGGGGGAGGTTGGTGGTGTAGCCGGTGTGCGAGTAGGCGACGGCATGGGTGGCCGAGCCGTGGGGCCGTGCCACGTCGAGGAAGGCGTCCAGGGACACGCCCGCGAACCGCACCCCGAACTTCGACCAGCTCGTCACGCAGTGGATGTCGCCCTCGTACGCCGATGCCGGCAGTGTGTGCGCCTGCTCCCAGTCCCAGGTGTGCGGGCGTTCCACCAGCCCGTCGACACGGAAGGTCCAGTCGGCGGGCGCCAGTTCGGGAGTGACCTCGGCGGACAGGACGGGCCAGTCGTCGCCCGCGTCGTACTGGCCGGGCGGCAGGCCCGGATTGTCGACGCGGGCGCGCCCGGTGAAGCCTCGGGTGACGTTCATAGGGATCCAGCGGGACGGAAGTGGTTGCTTACGCATTCAACCGTACGTGCTCGTCAGGCGTGCTCCGGCCCCGGGCCGGCCCGGGATCATTAAGGCCGTATGAAGACTCCGGCGGCCCGGGAATAGCCGGCCGCTGATCCTCCTTGCCGACTGGTGCCGGAACCGGTGCCCCGTACAACCGGTGACCAGCGGCAGCGAAGGAGAGTGGGAGCAGATGCCCAAGGCGTACGTCTTCACGCGCTACGGCGGACCGGAGGCCGAGGCCCTCGTCGACGTGGACCGGCCGAGCCCCGGCCCCGGTCAGGTGCTCGTCGCGGTGCGTGCCGCGGGGGTGAACCCCGTCGACTGGAAGCAGCGCACCGGCTACCGCCGCCCCGGCGAGAGCGGCGAGCGCGACTTCCCCTCCTTTTTCGGCAACGAGGTCTCGGGCGTCGTTGAGGAGGTCGGTGAAGGCGTCGAGGGGTTCACCGTGGGGGACGCGGTCTTCGGCCGCCCCGTCGTCGGCGGGTACTCCGAGTACGCGCTGCTGTCGGTCGACCTGATCGCGCACAAGCCCGCCGAGCTGTCCTTCACCGACGCCGCCACTCTGCCCGTGGCGGCCGTGACGGCGTACGACGGAATCCGCCAGCTCGGCCTGCCGGATGGCGCGACCGTTCTCGTGACCGGCGCGGGCGGCGGGGTCGGGGTCGCGGCGGTGCAGATCGCCCGCGCGCTCGGTCTGCGGGTCGCGGGCCTGGCGAGCGAGGCCAAGAAGGACTTCGTCGAATCGCTGGGAGCCGAGCACGTGGCGTCCGGACCGGGCTGGACCGGGCGGGTGCCGGGCGGTGTGGACGGCGTGTACGACCTGGTGGGCGGCGACGTCCTCGAGGAGGCGGCGACGCTGCTCACCGACCGGACCAGGCTCATCACGGCCGGGGCCCCGCCCGAGGTCGTGGAGAAGCTGGGTGGCTCCCGCGTCGCGCGGGTACGCACCTCCGACCGCCTCGCGGCAGTGGCCGACCTCGTGGTCCGCGGCGACCTGGACCCGCACGTGACGCAGACCTTCCCGCTGGAGCGGGCCGGCGAGGCGCTGCGCACCGTCGAGGAGGGCCACGCCCGCGGCAAGCTCGTGATCGAGGTCGCCCGGTGAGCCACGTCCTGGACAACCCCGCCCTCGCCTCGCTGACCGGACCGCACGCGCACTTCGCCGAACGGCGCGGCCGGGTGCTGCGCTATCCCGTCGACGTGTCGCCGTGGCTGGCCCTGCCCGAGGAGCTCGACGCCGGGGACTGGGCCGACCTGGCGGCCCTCGCGGGCCCCGGGGGCGAGGTCCCGCTGCTCGGCTTCCGCGGCGAGATACCCGACGACTGGGAGGTCACCTTCCAGATCGAGGGCGTGCAGTTCGTCGACGACGGCCTGGCCGCGGAGCCGGAGCCGGAGGCGGTCCGCCTCGGCCCCGCCGACGTGCCGGAGATGCTCGACCTGGTCGCGCGCACCCAGCCCGGCCCGTTCCTGCCCCGCACCATCGAAATGGGCACCTATCTGGGCATCCGGCGGGAGGGCGCGTTGATAGCGATGGCGGGGGAGCGGCTGCACCCGCCGGGCTGGACCGAGATCAGCGCCGTCTGCACCGACCCCGCCTTCCGCGGCGAGGGCCTCGCGACCCGGCTGATCCTGGCGGTGGCCCACGGCATCCGTGAGCGCGGCGAGACCCCGTTCCTGCACACCGGCGCGGGCAACACCAACGCCATCCGCCTCTACGAGTCCCTCGGCTTCCGGCTGCGCCGCACCACCGTCTTCGGCGGGGCCCGCGCACCCGAACACCTCACGGACGAGCGGGAGTTGGCCGTCCCCTAGTCCTCGCCCTCCGGCCGTACCCAGGCGTTGTACCGCACGAGATAGTCGGCGAACCGCTCCAGATCGTCCGCCGGCCAGTCCGCAAGCCGCTCCCGGAAGGCCGCTCGGCGGCTGTCGGTGACCTGGGCGAGGATCTGGCGCCCGGCCTCGGTCAGGTGCAGGACCTGGACGCGGTGGTCGTCCGGGTCCAGGCGCCGCTCGATGAGCCGGGCCTGCTCCAGGGCGGCCACCTGGCGGCTGACCGTGGACTTGTCCAGGGCGTAGTGCGCCGCCAGGTCGGTGGCCCGGCAGCCGCCGCTCTCCTCCAGATGCCCGAGCAGCGTGTACGAGACCAGCGACAGCTCGGGGTGCATACGGCCCGCCGAGGCACGGGCGCGGCGGGCGAAGGCCGTCATCTCGCGCTGGATCGTCTCCACGGTTTCGTCTGCTTCCACCGGACCTCCCTCATTCACCATGGAATACCACCCCACCCCGTTTGGTTGTATAGTACAACTTGAAGTGAGAGTTGTATAAGCCAACCATCTGGAGGTTGTGAGCGATGAGGTCCCCGGCCCTGCGCCATGTGATCACGCACCTGATCACCCCGCTGCTGATGTGCATCGGCATGGGACTCGCGTACATGGGGGCGTTTGTCACCCCGGAGCCCCACCACCTGCCCGTCGCCGTCGTCGGCTCCGGCCCGCAGGCGAAGGTGTTCGCGCAGACCGTCAAGGACAAGGCGGGGGACAGGCTCGACGTCCGCACGGTCGCCACCCGCTCCGAGGCCGTCGGGCTGCTCGACTCCCGTGACATCACGGGCGCCTACGTGCCCAGTGCGAAGACGCCGGAGCTGGTGGTCGCCAGCGCCGCCTCCGACATGGACGCCACGGCCGTCGAGAAGGTCTTCACACCCATCGCCGCCGGGCAGGGTGTCGCACTCAAGGTCACCGACGTGGCCGCACCGGTCGACGACGACCCCACCGGGCAGGGCCTGTTCTTCCTGCTGATCGCGCTGAGCATCGGCTCCTACGCCTCCGTCGCCGCGCTCGGCGCCGCCGGCGCGGGCCTGCCCATCCGGCTGCGTGCCCTGCTGGCACTCGGCGTCTCCGCCGTCGTCAGCGGTATCGGCGCGCTGCTCGCCGGGCCGGTCTTCCACCTCGCCCACCACGACCTCGCGAGCCTGTGGGGGATGGCCTGGCTCTACTCCGCGGGCATCCTCTTCGTCGGCGTCGGCCTGCACACCTTCCTCAAGCGCTGGACCACCCTCGCCATGATGGTGCTGTTCGTCATGCTCAACTTCACCAGCTCCGGCGGTCTGTTCCGCCCCGACCTGCAGAACGGCTTCTTCGGCACCCTGCACGCCTTCTGGAACGGTGCCGGATTCGTCGAGGGGGCCCGCAGCCTCCTGTACTTCCACAGCGACGGCCTGTCCCGCAACGTATGGACGCTCACCGCGTGGCTGCTGCTGGGTCTCGTCGTCACGGCGATCGCCGCCGCGTACGAGCGGGCGCGGGGCCGGGCCGAGACGCCCGTGGCCGCCGCCGCGGCAGTCCGTACGGCCGAGGAGCAGAAGCCCGGACTGAAGGCCGAGGAGGAAGCAGAGGAGGAGGTCGAGGAGACGGTCGGCGTCTGAAGCGTTGCGGTAGTGTTGGCGCCCGGCCGTGGAATCTCCAGGCCACCGAAGACCGAGGAGGTGAGACCCATTACCGCTGTGTCAGGTCGGGTGCTCACGCCTCGAGTCGACGCGGGCCGCCGGCAGTAGGCGACCGCGAGAGCGCCCTTCGACTTACCGAAAGGCTCTCGGCTTTCATGCCTCCCTTGTCTCCTTCACCTTCCTCCCTGCCGTCGTCCTCCATCCGTGAGGCCGTCGTCTCCGCGCTGCGCGCCGCGGGCTGTGTCTTCGCCGAGGACGAGGCGGAGTTGATCCTCGCCGCCGCGCGCACGCCGGAGGAACTTGCCGCCCTGGTCGACCTCCGAGTGACCGGGCTGCCGCTCGAACTCGTCGTCGGCTGGGCCGAGTTCCGGGGGCTGCGCATCGCGGTGGAACCCGGCGTGTTCGTGCCCCGGCGCCGTACCGAGTTCCTCGTCGAACAGGGCCTCGCCCAGGCCCCCGACGCATCCGTCGTCGTGGACCTGTGCTGCGGCTCGGGCGCCGTCGGCGTGGCCCTGGCCACCGCACTCGGCCAGGTCGAGCTGCACGCCGCCGACATCGATCCGGCCGCGGTGCGGTGCGCCCGCCGCAATGTCGGCGCCGTCGGCGGCCGGGTCCACGAGGGCGACCTGTTCGCGGCGCTGCCGGACGAACTGCGTGGCCGTGTCGACATCCTCGCGGCCAATGTGCCCTACGTTCCCACCGGCGAGGTCGGCCTGCTGCCCGCGGAGGCCCGCGACCACGAACCGCTGGTCGCGCTCGACGGCGGCGCTGACGGACTCGACGTCCTGCGCCGGGTCGCCGCCGAGGCGTCCCGCTGGCTCGCCCCTGGCGGCTGCCTCCTGGTCGAGACGAGTGAACGGCAGGCCGCGTCCGCCGTCGACGCCTTCACCACCGGCGGGTTGAGGGTACGGCTGGCGGCCTCCGAGGAGCTGTACACCAATGTCGTGATCGGCGTCCGCCCCTGAGCTCGCCTTTGCGGGCTGGACACCGCTCCCGGTCACGCGGAAGGTGAGAGCTGTTCGCGCACCCATTCCGGATCGGGGTTGACATGCGGCCGGCCCGCCACGAGGACAGTCGGTACGGTCTCGTTGCCGTCGTTGGCCGCCCTCACCGCCGCCGCACCGGCCGGGTCACGCCAGATGTCGACCCAGTGCAACTGACGGGCGCTGCGGCCCAGTCGGAGGCGCAGTCGCAGACAGTACTTGCAGCCGGAGCGCCAGAAGACGACCGGTCGGCCGTCTACCGCGCTGCGGCGTCGTGCCTCCACCGCACCGATCGACTTCGGGAAGGCCAGGGGCGAGTGCACGCCTGCGAGCACCACGAAGACCAGCAGGAGGGCTACTGCTGCGACCGGGCTGCCCCTGAGGAGCAGGGCAGTCGCAGCGACTGAGCCGCAGAGCACCAGCAGAAGCGACAGGTTCCAAGGGCGCATCATGATGACGCAGGTTATCGCTGCGTCAGGTAGTCGCGCCGCTGCCCGTCGGGCTCGGGGGACGACGTGGGGCATGCGCTGCGCCGCCGGGGGCGGTTCGGTGTCCGGTGATTGCACGCTTGCTCAGGCCCTGGGCCCGCTTGAGCCGGGGCTGATGACGTCGTGCGCCGATGCGGGCGGTGAGGTGCCCAAGACCCCGGGACGGCCCCGTGGAGCCGGCAGCCGGGTCACGTTGTCGCGCGCCATTGCCCGACGGGCTCGGTGATGGCGTATGGCATGCGCTGTGCCGCCGGGGGCGGTTTGGCGCGCGGTGATTGCATGTTCGCTCAGCCCTGGGTTCGTTCGAGCCGGGGCTCATGATCGTGCGCCGATCCGGCCGGTGACGTGCGCAAGACCCCAGGACAGCGCCGCGGAGCCTGCAGCCGGGTCAGGTTGTCGCGCCGTTGCCCGTCGGGCTCGGGGACGGTGGGTGGTTACGCCAGTCCCTGTTGCCTGGGCCCCGGAACCTGTCGTGCCGGTCGTCGGGTCCCTTGCGGTCGAAGGCGCCGGAGATCGCGCGGGAGGCGGTCCGGGTTCCGTCGTCGGAGCGGGTGCCGGCCAGGAGGGCCGTCTCGCCCTTCTTGAGGTCGCCGGCGCCCGAACCCTTCGTACCGTCGCGGAAGACCGTCGTGTCGGAGCTCACGGTCCAGGTCCACCGGGCGCCGTCTTCGCTCTTGAGCGTGACCTGGTCGCCGTCGATCTTCTCGACGGTGCCGCGCTGCCAGATCCGTACGACCCACTTGCCGGTGTCCTGGTCCTTGACCGTCGTCTCGCCGTGCACACCCATGCCGCCGAGGCCGAAACCGAACCAGGGGCCGACACCGTGCCGGCCGCCGGGGTGGTCCGGTGACGGGGAGGCGGTCCCGGACGCGGAGGGCGTGGCGCCCTGGCCGGAGCCGCCAGAGGTGGCGGCGTAGGCGACCGTGCCGCCGAGGGCGAGCACGGCGACCGTGGCTGCCGCGGCCACGGCGCGCGCCCGGCGGGACCGCCATCGCCCCGGCTCGCGGTCCGGGCCGCCCGGACCGGTCATGACTTCCATTCCCGGGGTCGTCTCGGAGTGCCCGTCAGGCCGCTCGCCCCCGGCAGTGGGTTCCTGTTCCGGCTCGTGCATCACGGCTCGCTCCCATCGGCCACGGCAGGCGGAGCCTGCATGCCATGCCTTGCTGTGATTGTCGAACGCGGACGATAAGGAACCCGTAATCAGAAGCTGTGAGAGCCCGGGCGCCACCCGTTGCCGCCCCGGGCGGTCAGCTCGGCTGCTGCACTCGCGCGATGAGCAGTGCCACGTCGTCGGAGTTGTCGGGCTGGTGCAGGGTCCGCAGCAGGAGGTCGCAGACCTCTTCCAAGGGGCGGTCGGGCCCTTCGAGGAGGGACAGCAGGGCATCCAGGCGCTCGTCGAGGGGATGCTGCCGGGTTTCGACCAGGCCGTCGGTGTAGAACACGAGACGGTCGCCGGGTTCCAGGTCGACCGTGGTGGTCGAGAAGGCGACCCCGCCCACGCCCAGCGGTACGCCCGTGGGCAGTTCCAGCAGCTCCGGGGGGCGCCCGGGCCGCAGCCGGGCCGGCGGCAGGTGCCCGGCATTGGCGATCCGGCACTGCCGCAGCTGAGGGTCGTGGACGGCGTACACACAGGTCGCGATCGAGTGGTCAAGGCCCTCGGTGATCTTGTCGAGGTGTTCGAGGAGCCGGGCCGGATCGAGGTCGAGGGAGGCCAGCGTGTTGGTCGCGGTACGCAGCCGGCCCATGGTCGCGGCCGCGTTGATGCCGCTGCCCATCACATCGCCGACCACCAGCGCCGTCTTGCCGCCCTCCAGCGGGATCACGTCGAACCAGTCGCCGCCGACCTCGCTGGTGGCTCCCGCGGGCTGGTAGCGGGAGGCGACCTCGAGACCGCCGGTCACCGGCGGGTGACTGGGCAGCAGGCTGCGCTGGAGGGTGAGGGCGGTGTCGCGGGCGTTCTGGTACCAGCGGGCGTTGTCGATCTGCACGGCCGCGCGGGATGCCAGCTCGCGGGCGAGCAGCAGGTCGTCCTCGCTGAACGGCTCCGGGTTGTGCGTGCGCTTGAGGTCGAGGGCGCCGAGCACCTCCCCGCGGGCGATCAGCGGGACGGCCAGATAGGAGTGCACGCCGGCGCGGGCCAGCAGCTCCGCCGCCTCAGGGGAGCGGGCGATGCGCGGCAGATCCGCGTTCTCGACCTCAGCCACCAGGACCGGCTCCCCCGTGCGCACGCACTCGGTGACCAGGCGGTCGGGGCCGTAGCGGGCGACCTGCCCCGGCGCGTCGGCCGCCCGCAGCGCCTCCGGGGCGTTGTGGGCCCGTACGGCCAGGGCCCGGATCACGGCCGGTTCCGTGGGGCCCAGGCTGCTGCGTCTGCCCTCCACCACCGCGTCGAGCAGGTCCACGGCCGCGATGTCGGCGAGCTCCGGCACGGCGACGTCGGCCAGCTCGAGCGCGGTGCGGTCCAGCTCCAGAGTGGTGCCGATCCGGGCGGAGGCGTCCGCGATGAGGGCCAGCCGCCGCCGCGCGGTCTCCGCTTCGATGCTCGCCCGGTGCTGTTCGGTGACGTCCACGACCGAGCCCGCGATGCCGAGGACGGTCCCGGTGGCGTCTTCCAGCCGGTAGAGCGAGATCGTCCAGGCGTGCTCGTCCTCCAGATCGGCAGGGGTCCGGCCGATGGTCTGCTGGTCGACGAGGGGATGTCCGGTCTCCAGTACGTGACGCATGGCGGACTCGATGGCGTCGACGTCGAGGTGCGGCAGGACCTCGCGGACGGAGCGGCCGATGTGGTCCTTGGCGGGGATGCCGTTGAGCCGCTCCAGTGCCGGATTGACCGACACGTACCGCAGATCGGTGTCCAGAACGGCCAGACCGATCGGGGACTGGGCGATGACCTGCGTGGACAGTGCCACGTCCCGCTCCAGCCGCCGTACGGTCGAGCGGTCGGCGCACAGCCCCAGCGCGTAGACGTCGCCGTGGTCGTCCAGCAGCCGCATGTTGCGGAACTCCACCAGGCGCGTGCTGCCGTCCTTGCGCCGAATGGGGAAGGCCCCGGCCCAGCTCTGACCGGTGACCATGACATCGGCGAACAGTTTGACCACCAGGTCGAGATGCTGCTCGTGCACCATGATCCGGGCCGCGAACTGTCCGAGGGCCTCCTGCGCGGGATAGCCGAACAGCTCCTCGGCCTGCGGGCTCCACAGCACGATGCGTCCCTCGGCATCCAGCACCACCGAGGCCACGCCGAGCACGTCGAGCAGCCCGCTCGGCCGTACCGACTCCTCGCCCTCGGCCACCGGAAACCCAGGTGCACTCATTCCACGCACCGCCTTCGCCCGCTCACGCGGCACGCCGTCCCCCGTGCCGACTCCCCAAGTTCTACCGCGCTCAACCGTCCCTGTGACGACCCCGTCGCCCACCTCCACCATCCCTCAACACGGCGGCGGCCGTCCCCCCGGAGCCGTGACGACAGTACCCGGTACGGACCGTCACCGAGCCGACAGCCCCCGTTACCGATTTGGTCTGTACATGACTACGTCACGGGGCCAGACTGTCCGCCGAGCACGCCCGCCCCCCATGGAGGAGCCCCCATGCCCCTACGCGCCCGGCAACGTTGTCACGCGGCCCTGACCGCGGCCCTCGCCCTCGCGGCCGCCACGATCCTGTCCGCCGCTCCGCCCGCGTCGGCGGCCGACACCTGGACGGAAGTGGGCTCGGACCGCGCCGATCCGCTGACCGAGAGCCAGGGCCTGACCTCCGTCGAGGTCCCGGCGAACAGCCCCAACCGGTACACCGGCATCGGCACGATCCCCGCCGGCGTCTCCAGCCGCGGCTGGAACCACGTCGGCGACCCCGACGCCTCCTACAACGGCTACTACGTCGAGCCCTACCAGGCGGACTCGGGCAACGCGAAGATGTTCCGGGTGCAGGCGCCGGGCGGGACCTGGTCGGAGTACGTCCACATGCTCAGCTCCGGCGAGGCACTGAACAACTCCTGGGTCGCGATCTCGCCCGACGGGCAGTGGATGCTGGCCGGCGAGTACGGCACCATGAGCCGCTTCCTGGTGTTCCCGACCCCGGGCGTCAACGCGAGCACCTCACCCGCGGCGAACCTCCCGCAGGCCTCCACCGTGAATCTCGACCACGCCGTGCGCGACGTGCAGGGCTGCGACTTCTCCGGCCCGACCACGCTGCTGTGCTCCTCCGACGACCCGGCCGGCTCGCTGTTCGGCATGACCAAGCCGCTCCTCCAGGTCGACCTGTCCGCCCGGCCGAACGGCACGTCGGACGTCTCCGGCCATGTCACGGCCCTGCGGCAGCTTCCGCTGCGCAGCTCCTGCTCGGGCACCTTCGAGGCCGAGGGCATCGACTACGACCGCCGGGACGGCACCCTGCGCGTGATCGTCGTGTCGCCGGGCTTCTGCGTCCTGACGGACAGCAAGACGTACCGCTTCACACGGAGCTGAGCCGCTCGCTGGTCCGGCCCGCGCAGTGGTGCTTTTCTAGGGATGTGGCGCGGTTCGCGGGAAATCCGTGGCGCCGCGCCGCCGCCACGAGAGGAGCGATCACGATGGACCGTGTGCGACCGCACGAGGAGCCCGTATCCCTCGAGATCAGCGGATGCAGCAAGGAGGACGCCCGCATCGTGTTCGACACCCTGTGTGCGTGTTTCGAGTCCGACCGGACCCCCGAAGAGGTGCCGCAGCAGCTCCACGAGACCCGGCCGATGGTGTGGCTCGGCACCTTCGAGGTGACCGACGCCCATGAGTGCCCGCCTCCTGCTGTTCTGTCGTCCTCGGTCGAGGTTGACGCGCAGGGCGGTTACTGGGCGATCGAGCGGCTGCGCAGCACGCTGGATCCCCTGTTCACGGTGCGTGACCTTGCGTCGGCATCGGGGGACCAGGAGCGGGAGTTGCACGTACGGCTCGAAAGCCGGTGAGTTTGTCGTCTGCGGCGCTGTTGTGGCTGGTCGCGCCCACGCGGCGGTAGCCGCATATTCAACACAGCCCGGCGCCCCTCAGAGGAGTGCAGGGCCGTCAGTCAGTAGCCGCAGCAGGGCCTTGCGGTAGACAGCGTGGACTATGGGCAGGTCCGCCAGATATGCACGCTCGTCCGTGCCGTGCAGGCCTTCGTACCGTACGCCGAAGCCCGCCGTGGCCGGGATGCCCTCGGCTGCCAGTAGGTTGCCGATGTTCGAGGGGCCCGCGGTCTTTGGCCGGACCGTGAGGCCCTCGCCGGTGGCGGCGGCCAGTAGTGCGGCGGCGGGCTGCTCGTCCTCCGCCAGGCGGTACGGCGGCCAGGAGGCCACCTGGGTGATGGCCGTCGGGGTCGGGCCGGGCAGCCGCCGGTCGAGTTCGGCCGAAGCCGCGCGGACCAGGTTCTCCGCCGCGCGGGCGTCGAAAGCCGGGGTGGTGCGGATGTCGACGCCCAGCTCGCACAGGCCGGGCACCACCGAGAAGCCCTCGCCGCCGTGGCAGGAGGTAACCGTCAGTTTCGGCGGGAGCGGAAACTCGCCTTCCACTCCTGGGAGTTGGGACTCCTCCAGCAGCTGCACCAGCCGCGCCGCCCGGGAGACGGCACCGAGCGCCGTGCGTCTCGACCCGGAGTGCCCTGACTCCGCGTGCACCGCGATCGTGGCCCGCCACAGCCCCCGCCCGCCGACCACCACCTCGTCCGGGCCGGGATAGCCGATCATCACTCCCGCCGGGCGCACCGCGGCCGTGTCCGCGAGATAGGCCCGGGCTCCGCCGAACCCGCCGGTGTGCTCGTCGGCGTCCAGCAGGACGGCGAGCCCGCCGCTCAGGTCCTGCGCCCGGGCGCGCAGCTCCGCCGCGATCCGGCAGAACATCGCCGCCGCCAGCTTGGAATCGGCCGCGCCGCGCCCCCGCAGCCACCCGTCCACGACGTCCCCGCAGTCCGGCGGGAACGACCAGGCGCCCTGGTCGCCGTAGGGGGCGGTGTCCACGCAGGCATCCAGCGCCCACCACGGCCCAGGCCGGCCACCCGCCACCTCCACCAGCAGGGCGACCGGCCGGCCCGCGTCGTCGTAAAGGCGGCGATAGGGCAGGTCACGGGTGCCGAGCCAGTCTTCGAGGACGGCGAGGACGGGACCGTAGTCGTCGATCCCGGCCCGGCTCGGGCGGCGGACCAGTGCCTGTGCGAGCTCGATCACCTCGGTGTCTTCGGGGCTCATGAGGCCACTGTGCCCGTGGGTGGTCCGTGTCACCCCTTCCCGCTTATGCAACTAGTTGCAAAACATGGCCGGGGTCCTCTACAACAGAGGCATCACACCGCGCATGGAGGGCCCGATGAGCCGTTACCCGCACCTGCTGAACCCGCTCGACCTGGGCTTCACCACGCTGCCCAACCGCGTCCTCATGGGGTCCATGCACGTTGGCCTGGAGGAGGCCGAGCGCGGCTTCGAGCGGATGGCGGAGTTCTACGCCGCCCGGGCGCGCGGGGGAGTGGGGCTCATCGTCACCGGCGGCATCGCCCCCAACGACGAGGGGCGCCCGGGCGAGGGCGGCGCCAAGCTCACCACCGACGCGGAGGCCGAGCAGCACCGGCAGATCACCGAGGCCGTGCACCGTGAGGGCGGCCGGATCGCCATGCAGATCCTGCACTTCGGCCGGTACGCCTATCACCAGGACCTGGTCGCCCCGAGCCCCCTCCAGGCACCGATCAGCCCCTTCCCGCCCCGCGAACTCACCGACGCCGACGTCGAGCGGACCATCGACGACTACGCCCGCGCCGCCCGCCTCGCCAGGCAGGCCGGCTACGACGGTGTCGAGATCATGGGCTCCGAGGGCTACCTCATCAACGAGTTCATCGCCGCCCAGACCAACCAGCGCACCGACCGCTGGGGCGGCTCGTACGAGAACCGCATGCGCTTCCCCGTCGAGATCGTGCGGAGGGTGCGCGAGGCCGTCGGTGAGGACTTCATCATCGTCTACCGGCTGTCCATGCTCGACCTGGTCCCCGGCGGCTCCACCCTCGACGAGGTGATCACCCTCGCCAAGGCCGTCGAGGCGGCCGGTGCGACGATCATCAACACCGGAATCGGCTGGCACGAGGCGCGCATCCCCACCATCGCCACCTCCGTGCCGCGCGGCGCCTACACCTGGGTCACCAAGAGGCTCATGGGCGAGGTGTCCGTCCCGCTCGTGACCACCAACCGCATCAACACCCCGGAACTGGCCGAGGAGTTGCTCGCCGAGGGGTATGCGGACATGGTCTCCATGGCCCGCCCGATGCTCGCCGACCCCGACTTCGTCAACAAGGCCGCCGAGGGCAAGCCGGAGGCCATCAACACCTGCATCGGCTGCAACCAGGCCTGCCTGGACCACACCTTCAGCCTCAAGATCACCTCCTGCCTGGTCAACCCGCGCGCCTGCCACGAGACCGAACTGGTCCTCTCGCCCACCCGGCTGAAGAAGCGCGTCGCCGTCGTCGGGGCCGGCCCGGCCGGGCTCGCCTGTGCGGTCTCGGCGGCCGAGCGCGGCCACGAGGTCACCCTGTACGACGCCGCTGGCGAGGTCGGCGGCCAGCTCAACGTGGCCCGCAAGGTCCCCGGCAAGCAGGAGTTCGACGAGACCCTGCGCTACTTCCGCCACCAGCTCGATGCGCACGGCGTGGACGTCCGCCTCAACACGCTGGTGACAGCAGGTGACTTGGCGGGCTACGACGAGGTCGTCGTCGCCACCGGCGTCACCCCGCGGACCCCCGACATCCCGGGTGTCGACCACCCGAGCGTCGTCGGCTACCTCGATGTGCTGCGCGACAACGCGCCCGTCGGCGACCGGGTGGCGATCCTCGGCGCGGGCGGCATCGGCTTCGACGTCGCGGAGTTCCTGACCGACGGCGGGGACAAGGCGAGCGAGGACCCGGCGACGTACTTCCGCCAGTGGGGCGTCGACATGGACTACCAGGCGCCCGGCGGACTCGCCGCCCCCGAGCGGCCCGCCCCGCCGCGCACCGTCCACTTGCTGCAGCGCAAGACCAGCAAGGTCGGCGCGGGCCTGGGCAAGACCACCGGCTGGATCCACCGCGCCGAGCTCAAGCACCGGGGCGTCACCATGGTCCCGGGCGTCCGCTACGACCGCATCGACGACGCCGGGCTGCACGTCACCGTCGGCGAGGAGAGCACGGTCCTGCCGGTCGACACGATCGTGCTGTGCACCGGACAGGAACCGCGCCGCGGCCTGTACGAGGAACTGGTCGCCGCCGGAGTCGGCGCCCATCTGATCGGCGGTGCCGACGTGGCCGCCGAACTGGACGCCAAGCGTGCCATCAAGCAGGGCACGGAGCTGGCGGCGGCCCTCTAGGGGGCCCTGCGGCCGTCCCTAGGATGACTCCATGTCACTCCCGCACGCGATCCTCACCGCCCTGCTCGAAAAGCCGTCCTCGGGGCTGGAGCTGACCCGCCGGTTCGACAAGTCGATCGGCTACTTCTGGTCGGCGACGCATCAGCAGATCTATCGCGAGCTGGGAAGACTGGAGGCCGACGGCCAGATCCGGGCGCTGCCGTCCGAGCAGCCGGCCCGCGGACAGAAGAAGAGCTACGAGGTCCTGCCCGCGGGCCGCGCCGAACTGGCCCGCTGGACCGCCGCGTCCCAGGACCCCAAGCCGCACCGCGATGTGATGCTGCTGCGGCTGCGGGCGGCGGCCGTGGTGGGCACCGCCGGCCTGGAGGCGGACCTGCGTCGCCATCTCGACCTGCACCGGCTGCAGTTGGCCGAGTACCAGGAGATCGAGCAGCGCGACTTCCCGCCAGGGAAGGACGCTCCCCAGGACCGGCTGCGGCACCTGGTGCTGCGAGCCGGCATCGACCTGGAGACCTTCTGGACGCAGTGGCTCACGCACGCCCTGGAGGAGTTCGCCGAACTGCCCGGTTCCGAACCGGCGTGAGCCATGGCTCGTGGGTCGGCCGCCTTCAGAGCCGGTTCGGCCGCGCACGCCGGCGCAGGTACCAGCCCGTCGCGATGACGCCCGTGCCCACCAGGGCGGCGCCCACCCCGACCGTCAGCGGGCCGTAGTCCTGGACGGCGCCGCCGACACCGCCCCTGACGCCGAGCGAGGGCGAGGGCCTGGTGGTGGCCGAGATGGTGGCCGTGGGCGTGGCGGTGGGAGTCGAGGCAGAGGAGACGACGACGCTCTGGGTGCCCGCAGGGGTGCCGTTCGCGCAGACCACCGTCACGGTGTACGTCCCGGGGCTCACATTCGACCAGGCCGCCGACTGCAGGGCGGCGGTGCCCGTCAGTGCCGTCTGACGGGCCGGCTGGCTGCTGCTGAGCAGCGTGGCGGTGCCCAGTGCCCCGCCGCCGCGTGGGGGGCACGCGCTCGTGGTCACCGAAACAGTGGACCCGCTGGTACTCACGGAGATCCCCGTCCCCTGCGCCGCGGCCGGCACGGCGGCCAGGGCGAGCGGGAGCGCGGCGGCGGCTGCCGCGGTCAGGGCGGAGCGAACGACTTGCTGAGAGTTGCGCATTGGACTGCCCTCCGACGGCACGGTTGGCGGTACATCCCTTGCGCCGCCGAAGTCGGGAAACGCCCGTGCTGCCTCAGGGGCAGCCAACGTCTCCGCGGCGCTCCCCGCATGCGGACCGCCTCCGGGCAGGTGACGGATTCCTCCGTCCGGCCCATGACGCAGGCCTGTCACGGCCGTCAGCCGCCGGCCGCCCCGGTGGTCACCGTCCGCTCGACCGAGAAGCCGCCCCAGGTGCCGTCGGGCAGTCTGGCCCGGATCCGTACGCGGAGGCGCACGCCGGGATCCCGCCCGACGTAGAAGGAGTACGACGCCCGGTCGCGCGGCGCGTCTCCGCCGTAGACCAGGGAGGTGGCCGCGCTGCCGTCGAGGCGGACCTGGTACTCCGTGACCACGCCGTCGGTGCGTGGTGGGATCCAGCGCAGGTCGAGGTAGTACGCCCCGCCGGCGCGGTGGCTCGTCGCCCGGAAGGCGGTGGGTGCCGTGCTGTGCCCGTCGTCGGAGCCCGGCGTGGTGAGGCGGACGGGGGTGCCGGGAGGCGAGAGGTTGTCGGCGGCGTCGCGGGCGCGGACGGTGAAGGCGTAGCGGGCGCCCGGCCGCAGCCCGGTGACCACGGTCGCCGTCTGTGCTCCGCCCACACTGTGGATCTTGGCGGTGCCCTGGTAGACGTCGTACGACACCACGGCCCGGTCGTCCCTCGACGCGGACCAGGACAGCTCGACGGCCCTGCTGCCGAGCGCCCGGCCGCGCACCTTTCCCGGCCGGGTCGGTGCCATGTCGTCGGCCGCCACGGTCGCCGGGGTCGCCGCCCGGACCGGGCGGCCGGGCGGCCCGAGCCGGCCCTCGCTGTTCCTGGCCCGCACGGTGAAGACGTACGAGGTGGACGGCCTGAGCCTGGTGACGTCCACCATGTGCCGGGAACCGGGCACCTCGTCGACCTTGGTGGTGCCGCGATACACCTCGTAGAGGCTGACGCGCGGGGCCGCGCGTACCGCGTTCCACATCACGTGGACGCTGGTCGAACTGCCCGCCGCCGCGGTCACTCCCGTGGGGGCCGCCGGCAGCCCGCCGTCGTCCTCCCCGGCGCCGCTCCCGCCGCAGGATGCGGCCAGGGCCAGTGCGGCACAGAGTGCGAGGGACCGGCACACGAGCACGGTGTCGTGACGCACTGCTCCCTCCCCGCACGGCACGGCGGTAATGGTCCGGACCAATATGGCGCGGCTGACGTGATCGCATCAAGGGGTTGGTTGCGGGCCGACAGCATGGGTGACGGCGTTGCGGACCGCCCGCCGGAGTTACGTATGCTGAAGCTCCTCACGGCTGAACTCTCCCTGAGGAACGGCGAGTTCATGCCGGTGGCGCGGACCGCTGTCGTCGCTGTTCCCGCGCCGGACGCGGGTGGCCGGGCCGCCGGAGCCGATACGGGCTCAGGCGCCCGGCACCCTGCCGGACGTCCGACGACACGCCACGCCGTGAGCTGCCTGGAGCTGTGCGCCGCCAGGTCCGCCTACGGTGGCCCCATGATCGCTACGGCGCCCGCCCGGGCTGAATGCCCGTCAGGGCCCCTTCGGGAAAGGGCTTCTCATGGTGCGTGTCCAGTCGCTGACCCTGGCCGTGGCCGGCGCCGTCTTACTGGCCCCGCCGATGCTGTCCGACGCCGCGACCCGCGGCCGGGCGGAGCCGGTGGCCTGGCGCGAGGGCGACGTCCGTGCCGCCGATCTGCTGGCCAGGGTGCGTGACTGCACCCGGATCTCCCGCGGCCGCTTCCGCAGCGACGCCGGCAGACCGGCCACGATTGCGGTGTGCGGCACCCGGCGCGCCGTCTTCTGGAAGGCCGACATGGACATCGACTGTGACGGACAGCCCGGTCCGCGCTGCAACCGCCGCACCGATCCTTCGTTCTCCGAGGCCACCGCCTACCAGCAGTCCGACGGGCGCTACCTGAGCGCCGAACGCCTCCCGTACATCGTCGTGCCCGCCCCGAGCCGCATCTGGGACCACCTGGACGACGGCGTCCGCGGCGGATCGGTCGCCGCCGTCGTCTACCGGGGCAGGGTGCAGTACGCGGTCGTGGGCGACATCGGCCCGGACGACATCATCGGCGAGGCGTCCTACGCCACCGCCAAGGGCCTCGGCATCCGCCCGGGCGCGAACGGCGGAACGCCCTCGGGCGTCACCTACATCGTCTTCAAGTACTCGCAGGTCAAACCGATCGAGAGCCATGCCGCCGCCGTCGCGGTGGGCCGGCGGCTGGCACAGCAGTTCGTGCGTGGCGGATAGACGCCCGGGGCGTCGTCAGACGGCCGCCCACCCGTTGTCGACCGGCAGGATCACACCGTTGACGTTGCTCGCCGCGTCCGAGGCGAGGAACACGATCGCGGCGGCCTGCTCCTCCGGCTGGGACACGCGTCCGACATTGCCCATGTACGGGCCGAGAGCCGCCGGGCCGTGGGCGCTCCCGTCGATGTCGGGGATCATTCCCGTGGCGGTGCCGCCCGGGGCGATGGCGTTGGTGCGGATGCCCTGGTTGCGGTACATCACCGCGAGGGACTTGGTCAGGCCCACCACTCCGTGCTTCGAGGCCGTGTACGCCGCGCCCGCCGCGCTGCCCCGGATGCCGGCCTCGGAGGCGGTGTTCACGATCGCGCCCCTGCCCGCCTGAAGCATGTGTGGCAGCACCGCTCGGGTGAGCAGGAAGGGAGCCGTGAGATTGACCCGTATGACCCGCTCCCACTCGGCGTCGCCGACGTCCGCGAGCGCCGACATCCGGTCCATGATCCCGGCGTTGTTCACCAGGACGTCCACGCCGCCGAAGCTCTCCACGGCCGTCCGGACCGCCTGGTCGACCACGGCCTGCTCACTCAGGTCGCCCACCACGGCGACCGCGGCGCCGCCCGCCTGCTCGATCTCCTTGACGACCGCGTCCGCGCCCTCGGCGTTGAGGTCTGCGACCACGACCCGCGCCCCCTGTGCCGCCAAGGCCAGAGCGGCGGCGCGCCCGATGCCCGAGCCCGCTCCGGTGACGATGACGCTGCGCCCGTCGAGTCCACTGGCCATGAGGTGCTCCTGTCCATGCGTACGAGGACCCGCGCAGATGCCCGCGAGCCCGGTGTGGGCACACCCTACGATTTAATGTCTGCGAGTGACATAAATGGGTGGGGGAGAATTCCGGGAGAGTGATCACCGGAGCCCGGAGGGACACATGACCGCAGCCCGCGGACGGACGGGACGACCGCCCCTGACCGAGGAGCGCAAGGCCGAGATCCGGCTGGAGATCGCCCGGGCCGCGGTGGACCTGTTCGTCACCCAGGGCGTCGCGGCGACCACCGGCGAGCAGATCGGGCAGGCCGTCGGCGTCTCCGCGCGCACCGTGTGGCGCTACTTCCCCAGCAAAGAGGCCTGCGTACGGCCGCTGTTCACGGCAGGCATCGACATGATCGCCGCCCGGCTGCGGGAATGGGCGAGCGGACAGCCCCTCGATGACATCTTCGCGCCGGAGTTGACCGCGGACCTGGGCGTCGTCGCCGGGCCCGACCGCGCGACCGTCGGTGCCCTGGTACGGCTGACCCGCACCGAGCCGGACCTGCGCGCCGTCTGGCTCCAGACCTACGACGAGGCGGAACCGGCGTTCGCCCGCGCCCTCGCCGAGCGCGCCGGGCTGCCTGCGGAGGACCTGAGGCCCACGATCCAGGCGGCGATGTTCAACGCGGCCCTGCGCGCGGCCGTCGAGCACTACGCGTGGCGCACCGCAGACGCGGAGACCGACCGCGTGACGGCGCAAGCCGAGCTGACGGCAACCATGCGCTCGGCCCTCGCCGTCGCTGCGGAGGGACTCGGGTGAGAGGTCTTCTCGGACCTTTCGGTGGCTTCAGACCTTCCGGTACGTGTACGCCTCCGCGGCGGCCGCCTCCACGGCCGCGAGGTCCGCGCCCGTGGCCGCCGTGACCACCGCGGCCACCGCCCCCTCCACGAACGGGGCGTCCACCAGCCGTGTCTGGTCGGGGAGTTCGTCGCCCTCGGCCAGCAGCGCCTTCACCGTGAGCACCGCACTGCCGAGGTCGGTGAGCACGGCAACCCCCGCGCCCCGGTCCACGGACGCGGCCGCGGCGGCGATCAGCTCCGCGCTCGTGCCGAGCTCGCCGCCCTCGGTGCCGCCCGCCGCGGCGACCGGCACCGAGACCCCGCCGCCCGCCAGCCCCTTCGCCAACTCGGCCACGGAGGAGGCCACTTCGGCGCTGTGCGACACCAGCACGATCCCGACCTGTTTCCCGTCACTCACCGTCGGCCTCCGCGAGGGCGGCGACGAGCAGCGCCGACGAGGTGGCGCCGGGATCCTGGTGCCCGATGCTGCGCTCTCCGAGATAGCTGGCCCTGCCCTTGCGAGCCTGCAACGGCGTGGTCGCGAGGGCGCCCTCTTCGGCGGCGGTGCGGGCCGCGGCGAACCCGCCGGCGTCGAGCGCGTCCACGGCCGGCACCAGCGCGTCGATCATGGTCTTGTCGCCGGGTGCGGCGCCGCCGAGCGTCATCACCGCCTCCACCCCGGCCCGCAGCGCCTCGGCGAACTGCGCCTCCGTGACCTCGCCGGCGTCCCCGAGCGCCTTGCCCGTACGGCGCAGCAGCGTGCCGTAGAGGGGCCCCGACGCACCGCCGACGGTCGAGATCAGCTGCCGCCCGGCCAGCGTCAGGACGGCACCGGGCGTGTCCGGCGCCTCCTTCTCCAGCGTCGCGGCCACGGCCCGGAACCCGCGCTGCAGATTGCTGCCGTGGTCGGCGTCCCCGATGGGCGAGTCGAGGGCGGTGAGCCGTTCCGCCTCGCGGTCCACGGACGCGGCGGTCGCCGTCATCCAACGGCGGAAGAAGTCGGCGTCGAGCACTGGATCTCCTTGCGTGGTAGGTACGTTGACACCTCGGCCCGCCGGTCTACATGCCCCAGCGCAGCCCGGGCGTCTTGACCGGCGCGTCCCACAGCCGCAGCAGCTCCTCGTCGATCTGGCACAGGGTGACCGAGGCACCGGCCATGTCGAGCGAGGTGACGTAGTTGCCCACCAGCGTCCGGGCGACCGCGACACCGCGCTCGGCGAGCACCCGCTGCACCTCGGCGTTGAACCCGTACAGCTCCAGCAGCGGAGTCGCACCCATGCCGTTGACCAGGACGAGGACCGGGTTGCGCGGGGGCATGTCCTCCAGGATCGCGTTCACCGCGTACTCGGCGATCTCACCCGAGGTCATCATCGCCCGCCGCTGCCGGCCGGGCTCGCCGTGGATGCCGATGCCCAACTCCAGCTCGCCGGAGGGCAGATCGAAGGTGGGGCTGCCCTTGGCGGGTGTGGTGCAGGCGCTGAGCGCGACGCCGAAACTGCGGGAGTTCTCGTTGACCTGCCGGCCGATCGCCTCCACCTGCTCCAGCGGCTGCCCCTCGTCCGCCGCCGCGCCCGCGATCTTCTCCACGAACAGCGTGCCGCCGACACCGCGCCGCCCGGCCGTGTAGAGGCTGTCGGTGACCGCCACGTCATCGTTGACCAGCACCTTGGCGACCTGGATGCCCTCGTCCTCGGCGAGCTCGGCCGCCATGTCGAAGTTCAGCACGTCGCCGGTGTAGTTCTTCACGATGAACAGCACGCCCGCCCCGCTGTCCACGGCCGCCGCGGCGCGCGCCATCTGATCGGGAACCGGGGAGGTGAACACCTCGCCCGGACAGGCCGCCGACAGCATGCCGGGACCCACGAATCCGCCGTGCAGCGGCTCGTGCCCCGAGCCGCCCCCGGAGATCAGGGCGACCTTTCCGGCGACCGGGGCGTCCCGCCGTACGATCACCCGGTTCTCCACGTCGACGGTCAGCTCGGGATGGGCGGCGGCCATGCCCCGCAGGGCGTCCGCGACCACGCTCTCCGGCACATTGATCAGCATCTTCATGGGTTCCTCCAGTTCCGCTCAGCGAACAGATCCGCAGCCACAGTCCGAAGTATCCGTTCTCGGGCGGCGCAGGTCACGTGTCCGGAGGATCGCGGCGCGGAGCGCACCGCTGCTTGGGCCGCGGATCGTTGTCTTTCGTCTGCGGCGCCGTTGTGGTCGGTCGCTCCCCCACTCCCGACTTCGCTCGAGCGGGGGACCCCCATCGCGGCGGAGCCGCTGATGTCACAGCCCCGCGCCCCTTTGGGGGCGCCGTCGAACCGCAGCAGACATCGCGCACCCTGCTCAGGCGTCCGTCGGCTCCGGTACGGTCGGTCGTCAGCCCGTCTTGTGCCCCCACCGCGGGCCGACCAGGTCCCACTCCCTGCCCCACTCGTCGATGCGCCGCCGGTCGAGCCACCAGCGTGCGGCGCCTCCGGCTCCGAACACGAGGCCGGTCACGGCGAGCGCCGACGCGGCTCCCAGGAGTCCCGCTTCCACTGCCGCATCGGTGCGGTTCGGCGGTCGGGTGGTGAGGTTCCCCTGCCTGTCGGTCCAGAGCACCGTCGTGGATCCGGCCCTGAGCCCGCCGTCCACCAGCGTCCTGCCGGTGCGGGCAGATCCGTCCCTTCCGGTCCAGCGGACCTGCGTGAACGCCCGGTAGCTCTTCGCCTCCGAGGGCGGGGTGTCCGTGAGGAGTACGGCCCTTACGGGGTTACGCTCGGCGCGCTGCTCCGTGAAGGCGTCGTCGGCGGCCCGGGCCGTCAGCACACCGGCGAGCGTTCCGCCCACGGCCACCAGCGTCCAGAGGGCCAGCACGAGCCAGGCCTCGAGAACGTCGTCGCGCCTGCGCAGCGGGTTGGCCCGCCACCTCCACAGCCACCTCTTGGTTCGCCTGCGGGTCCGCATCGGTCCGCACCTCCTCGTCGTCACTCCGAGCAAGGTGACAGCCGGGTGCGGGTCGTGGCATGGGCCGGGCAGAGGGAGTCATGGGGCCGACCGGGACCAAGTCTGCGACGGCCGTGGGCCCTTCAGCCCTGCGGCCGCCCGCCGGCCCGCAGCAGCCGTCCGTCCGTGCGCGGAGCGCTCCGTCCCCACGGCCGTCGTCATCGGTGGCCTGACCGGCCACCTGCCCGGGACCATCGGCCCCTCACCCGGAGGCCGCCGGGCGCCCACCCTCGAAGGACAACCACCTGTTCCGAAACCCGTGCGGGAGGAGGGCACCATGCCATCCGTGCCTCTCGACGCCGAGACCCTGGAAGCCTGCGTGGCGGCCGCCGTGGCCGCGCCCTCGTTCTTCAACACGCAGCCCTGGCGCTTCAGGCTGGACCCCGACACCGTCGCCTTCGAGGTGCGCGCGGACCCGCAGCGCGGCCTGCGGCATGCCGATCCGGCCGGCCGTGCCCTGCATCTGTCGGTGGGTGCCTCCGTCTTCAACCTCCGCATCGCGGTGTCCCACTTCGGCTGGACACCCGTCGTCCGGCTGCTGCCCCGCCCCGACGACCCCGGCCTGCTCGCCGTCGTCCGGCCCACCGGAGCCAGGGGCGGCCACGACACGGAACACCGCGGCGACCTCTACCCGGCGATCTGGCGCAGGCACAGCAGCCGCTTCCCGTTCTCCGCCAGGCCGCTGCCGCCGCAGGCACGCGCCGAACTCACCGAGGCCGCCCACGCGGAAGGCGCCTCACTGGTCTTCCCGGAGGCCGCCGAGACGGTCCGGCTGCTGCGGGTGACCGCGGAGGCCGAGCAGCGCAACCGCGCCGACGCCGACCGCGGCACAGAGAGCCGCCGCTGGGTGCACCGGGACCCGGACAGCCCGTTCGCCGCGGGCCTCCCGCAGACCGCACTCGGCCCGCAGGACGCCCGCGAACGCATCCCCATGCGGGACTTCACCGCCGCACGCCACCCCGGCCGCCTGCCCGCCCAGGACTTCGAGACCGCCCCGGCCCTCGCCTTGCTCAGGACCGAGCACGACCGTCGTACGGACTGGCTGCGGGCGGGAGAGGCACTCGAACACGTCCTGCTCGTGGCCACCGCCCTGGGGTTGCGTGCGTCGCTGCTGCACCAGCCGATGGAATGGCCCGACCTGCGCCGCTTCCTCAGCCCGGACCCTCACCACATCGGTCATGCTCAGATGCTGATCCGGCTCGGCTACGGCCCGGAGGGCCCCGCCACCCCGCGTCGCGTCCCCCGAGCGGTGCTGGATGCTCAGGTGCCGCACCGATAGCCGCGACGACCGGTTCCCGCCGGTCGCGGTCAGCGCGCCGCTGCCGTGGTACGGCGTGCGAAGGCGAGTCGGCCCAGGGCCCGCCAGTCCGTCGGCGGATTTGTCCGGGGCGGCCCCGGCCGGCCGCTGGGTACCCGTACGCGCAGCGAACCCGGCGCGATGCGGCAGGTGACGGGGGCGGGCAGGACGAGGGCTTCGCCGTCTACGCCGACCGGTATCTCGGCAGCATCGGCGTCCACGACCACGTCGGTCGCGGTCAGCGCGGTGAGCCCGCGGGCATGCGGGCCGCGCAGCAGGTCGACCGCCTGGGCCGCGTTGTCGACGTTGACACCGAGGACGCCGAGCGCGCCGGAATCCAGTTGCGTGCGGCGACCGAGGCCGGCCGCATCCCCCACCTGGTAGGGGTTGTTGCTGACCAGCACCGCCTGCGGGGCGTCCAAGAGCACGTGGCCGGCGCGCACGGTCAGCCGCGGGCCGGACCGGTGGGTCAGCAGCTCCGGGAGCCGCTGCAGGATCGTGCCCACCTTGTCGTCACGGTAGGCGTCGCTCTGCACGACCTGCGCATACACACCGAAGGACGCGTTGTTGACGAAGACCCGGTCGGAGACGAAGCCGAGGTCGATGCGGAGTTCGAATCCGTCGGTGAGGGCGTCGAGGCACCTCGAGGGGTCGGCACGGTCCAGGCCGAGATCCAGCGCGAAGTGGTTGCGGGTGCCCGCCGGGATCACCATGAACGGCACGTCGTGCTCTGCGGCGACCCCTGCGACCAGCGCCTGGGTGCCGTCCCCTCCGGCGACGCCCAGCAGGTCCGCGCCCTCGGCCACGGCTCGGCGGGCCAGTGCGGCGACGTCCTGCGGGTGAGCGGGGTCGAGTACGGCCACCTCGGCACCGAGTGCTCGGGCCCTCTCCACGAGGTGGAAGCTGCCGACCTTTCCGCCGCCCGAGCGAGGGTTCATGATCAGGAACGGCGCCTTCGGGGGCGGAGTTCGCTGCTGTGGCGGCCCCGCGGGACCCACCTCCGCGCCGAGGGCCACCCGTCCCGTCATCCTTGCCACGGCCGCCAGCGCCAGGGCCGACAGGGCGGCCCACAGCAGGTGCAGTGCGGCGTAGTACACCAGCACGGCGAGCGGCACCACCGAGGCCAGGGCGGAGGAAAGCGCCCGGAGCAGACCGTGATGGGTGAGCGCCCACCACGCGGCGGCCGCCGTGGCGGCGAGTCCCGCCAGACCGACGAGCAGCAGGGCCACGCTCCTGACCCCGGCAGCCGCCAGCAGCACCACGATCGCCGCGGTCGCGACCAGCAGCGCCAGACGAGCCGTCCACCTCTGCACCGTCCCGGGGCGGCGGTCGCCCGGGCCGGCCGTCCGAGCGGGGGTCTCGGCACTGCGCACAGGGGCATCACAGCGCCCCGCCCTGGCCGGCACATCACCTGCCCGGGGTGATCCCACGCAGCCGGCGAACCGCGACGATGCCAGAAAGGAGGGACGGTCATGGTCACGATGAACGAGAGTCCTTCGTCCTCGTCCGAGCGCGCGGCGCTGGGCAAGGAAACGCGGGCCTTGCTGCCGCGCTCCGCCCATGCCGTTTTCGAGCCGGACGCCAAGCGGCCCGATCCCGTCGACATCCTCGAGCGGCAGTCCGCCGCCCGGGTCCCGGAACTGGTCCCGGTCCGTTACGGCCGGATGCTCGAATCGCCGTTCCGCTTCTACCGCGGCGCGGCGGCGATCATGGCGTCCGATCTGGGCGCGTCCCCGCACACCGGGCTCATGGCCCAACTGTGCGGTGACGCCCATCTGCTGAACTTCCGGCTGCTCGCCTCCCCCGAGCGGCATCTGGTCTTCGACATCAACGACTTCGACGAGACCCTGCCGGGCCCCTTCGAGTGGGACGTCAAACGGCTCGCCGCGAGCCTGGTGATCGCCGGTCGCGCCAACTCGTTCCCGGCCGCGGACTGCGCCACGGTCGTGCGCGACAGTGTCCGGGCCTACCGCGAGCGGATGCGGGAGTTCGCGGGGATGCGCACCCTCGACATCTGGTACGCCCGCGACGACGCCGCCCAGGTCGAGGCGATCCTGTCCGAGCGGCTGAGCCGCAGCGAGCGCCGGCGGGTCGACACCGCATCGGCCAAGGCCCGTACCCGGACGAGTCGGCAGGCCGCCGGGAAGCTGACCCGGCTGGTCGACGGCCGGCCCCGGATCATCTCCGACCCCCCGCTCATCACACCGCTCGACGAGCTGCTGCCCGGCACCGAGGGCGACGAGCTGCAACAGACGCTGCGCGCCCTGGTGGCGGACTACGCGCGCACCCTGTCGTCGGAGAGGCAGCACCTCCTGGGTCGGTTCCACGTGGTCGACATGGCGCGCAAGGTGGTCGGCGTCGGCAGCGTCGGCACCCGCTGCTGGATCATTCTGCTACTGGGCCGGGACGACGAGGATCCGCTGCTGCTGCAGGCCAAGGAGGCAGGCAACTCGGTCCTCGCCCCCTACAGCGGCGCGAGCGTGTACGACAACCAGGGCGAGCGGGTGGTGGCCGGGCAGCGGCTGATGCAGGCCGCCAGCGACATCTTCCTCGGATGGAAGCACATGACGGGGATCGACGGCCGCGAACGCGACTTCTATGTACGGCAGTTGCGGGACTGGAAGGGCATCGCCCGGCCGGAGACCATGGATCCTGCGACCCTGGCGCTCTTCGGCCGGCTGTGCGGCGCCTCACTGGCGCGTGCGCATGCCCGTTCCGGCGATCCGATCGCCATCGGCGCCTATCTCGGTCGCGGCGACACCTTCGACCGGGCGCTGGCTCGCTTCGCGCAGGCCTACGCCGATCAGAACGAGCGCGATCACCGGGCGCTGGCCGATGCCGTGGCCGCCGGACAGGTGAGGGCGAGGACCGACCTCACCGCGTAGCACCGGGCCCAGCGGACAGCGCCGGCCTCTCCGGCGCCGCGGCGCCCTCCCGCAGCTCACGCCCGGCAGCGGCGCCCGCGCGCCGGAACCAGGCGCCGTACCGCTCGGCGAGCGCCACGGCCGACACGCCGTGCAGCAGGACGCTGAGCGCCACGGTTGCGGCGACCACCCGGCCGATCTCCTGCGTCCCCGGCACATGCTCCTCCACCACCAGCAAGGCCAGTACGACGGAGGCCAGACCGCGCGGCCCGAACCATCCGATGTAGGCGACCGTCGGCGGCCGCAGCCCGCTGCCGAGCAAGGAGACGGCCACGGGCAGCATTCTCACCACGGTCAGGCTGAGCACGGCGTAGAGCACGATCTTCCAGGTCAGGTGCTGCAGCGTAGGTCCCAGCAGCACCGCCCCGAAGAGCATCAGGCTGACCGACGCCAGCAGACCCGCCAGGTTCTCCGCGAACTCGGACGTGTCCTCCCCGCTCTCCGGCTCGGTGCCGGTGGCGAAGGGGAAGCGCCGAAGGGCGTATCCGAAGGCGAACCCGGCGACCCAGGCGGCGATGAAGCCGCTGCCGTCGGTGATCACAGCCAGTTCGTACGAGCCCGCGGCGACGGCGAGGACAAGGACCTGCCGCCACTCAGGAGCGACCCAGCCGCGGGCCCGGGCCGCCTGCAGCAGCCGCCCGCCGCAGCCGCCGACCAGCAGGCCCAGCGCGCTGCTGAGGAGCAGGGACCGCCAGAAGGTGCCCGCCACGCCCTCGTGCGCGTAGGACGTGCCGGGGATGGCCGCGAGGAAGACGACGAAGAACGGCAGCACCATCCCGTCGTTGAGGCCGCTCTCCACATTGAGGCCCGCGCGGACCAGTGCCGGCACCCGGGGATCGGACATGGCGCTCTTGCCCACAGCGGCGTCGGTGGGGGCGAGGATCACGCCCACCAGGGCCAGCTCCCATGCGGTCAGCCCCGGCAGCAGTGGCCAGGCCAGCAGCCAGCCCGCGGCGATGCTCAGCAGGAGGCCGATGCCCAGCAGCCGGCCGGGCAGGAAGCCGCCCGTGGCCAGGTCGCGTCGCCGTACGGTCATGGCGTCGGTGAACAGTACCAAGGTCAGGGCGGCTTCCAGCAGGGCCGTGAGGGGCGCGGAGTCATGTTCGATGCCGACGATGTCGAGGACGGCGGGACCGATGAGGATGCCGCATCCGGTGAACACGATCGCCGAGGTGACGGGTGTGGTCGACAGCCGACGCGAACCGAGGGCGTAGGCGGCGGTGACGCCCGCCACCGCCACCACGGTCCAGGCGCCACTGCTCATCGTGCCGTCCTTCTTCCGGCCGTCGTTGCATTCCCGCCCGCTAGTCGCGCATGAACGCGCCGCTGGCCTGCTTCTCCAGGTCGGCGAAGGGCTGACCGCTGACGTCGACCAGCACACGGCGGATGGTGCCGCCCAGGAAGTGGAAGGGCGGGTCGTATTCGGCGGAGACGGCCTGGCCGCTGTCGCGGCCCACGCACAGCCCCTCGCCGTCGCAGGCGAACATGCCGGGCTGGGTCCTGATCCGGATCGCCCTCACCTCACGGTCGTCGACGTGCAGAGTCAGGGTTCCCACCGTGAGGCCGTTGTCCTTGCGGTCGTCGGCGCGGAAGGCAGCGGACAGAATGTGGTCGCCCACCGGCACCCGGCCGGGCGAGACGACCTTCTGCTCCATCCGGCCCAGCCAGTTGTAGACGTAGTGCAGCCGTCCGTCGAGGAGATACAGGCTGTGCCCGCCGAACCGGCCGCCCTGCGCGAACAGCACACCGCGGGCTTCCGGGGTGTCGAGGCGGACATCGGCGGCGAGGGTGTAGGACCGGCCGCGGATGTTGACCGCCACCGACTCGGGCACGTCGGCGCAGTCGGGGTAGTACACGTACTGGTCGCGGGGCTCGGAGAGCTGAGGCCGTGGCGTGCTGAAGATCTCGATCGCCGTACGGTCGTCGAGCGGCAGCCCGTTGTGGCGCTCGGCCTCCTGCGCCCACAGCCGCTTCAGTTCCTCCACCTTCTGCGGGTGCTCGGCCGCCAGATCGCGGGCCTCGGAGCGGTCCTCCCGCAGGTGGTACAGCTCCCATGTGTCGTCGTCGAAGCTGCTCCAGCCGGACGGCGCCGGCGGATGCAGCGCCGAGGCGTGCCAGCCGTCGTGCCAGATGCCGCGGGTGCCCAGCATGACGTAGAACTGCGTGTCCCGGGGGTCGGGTGCCCCGGGGTTCTCCAGGACGCCGCGCAGACTCGCGCCCTGCAGCGGGGTCTGCCGGTAGCCCTTGACCGTCTCGGGCGGATCGACACCGAGCAGGTCGTACAGGGTCGGCACGATGTCGATGGCATGCGTGTACTGGTGCCGTATCCCGCCCGCGGCCCGGATCCCGGCCGGCCAGGAAAGGAACATGGGATCCGCGACGCCGCCCTCGTAGGAGGCCCACCGCTTCCAGTACTTGAAGGGTGTGTCGAAGGCCCAGGCCCACCCGGTCGGGTAGTGGTTGTAGGTCCTGGGGCTGCCCAGGTCGTCGAGGTGGCGCAGGTTGTCCGCCATGTCGTCGGGCACGCCGTTGAAGAAGTTGTTCTCGTTCAGGGAGCCGTTCGGGCCGCCCTCACCGCTCGCCCCGTTGTCGGACACCACCACCGTGATGGTGTTGTCGAGCTGTCCCGACTCCGTCAAGTAGTCGAGGACACGGCCGAGTTGGGCGTCGGTGTAGGAGACGAACCCGGCGAAGACCTCCGCCATGCGGGCGAACAGGCCCTTCTCGTCGTCGTCCAGGGTCTGCCAGGGGCGGACGAACTCGCCGGCCGGCCAGGGCGTCCCGGCGGGGCCGAGCGCGTACGGCTCGCCATGCGGATTGACCGGGGTGAGTTCGGTGCCCTCGGGCATGATCCCCAGCTCGATCTCACGCCGCAGGGTCAGCTCGCGGTAGACCTCGTAGCCGTCGTCGAACACGCCCCGGTACTTGTCGGCCCACTCGCGCGGCACGTGGTGCGGGGCGTGTCCGGCGCCGGGGCACAGGTAGGTGAACCACGGTTTGTCCGGCGCGATGACCTTGGCGTCGCGGATGAACTCGATCGTCCGGTCGGCCAGGTCCTTCGACAGGTGGTAGCCCTGGTCCGGGGTCTGCTTCACCTCGTACGGGTGGTTGTCGTAGACCAGATCCGGGTAGTACTGGTCGCTCTCGCCGCCGAGGAAGCCGTAGAACCTCTCGAAGCCGCGGGAGAGCGGCCAGTGGCGCTTGGTGGAGGCCATGTTCGCCTCCTCCGAGGGGCACAGGTGCCACTTGCCGACGCAGTAGGTGTTCCAGCCGCGCTCGACCAGCACCTCGGCGATGCCGGCGTTCTCCATCGGGATGCGGCCGTTGCTGTTGGGGTAGCCGTTGGTGATCTCGGTGACGCAGGCCATGCTGTTGCTGGTGGCGTTGCGGCCGGTCATCAGGCAGGACCGGGTCGGGGAGCACAGGGCGGTGGTGTGGAAGTTCGTGAAGCGCACCCCCGCGTCGGCGATGCGGCGCATTGCCGGGGCCCTGACCAGGCCGCCGAAGAAGTCGAACGTGCCGAAGCCGATGTCGTCCCAGACGATGTAGAGGACGTTGGGTGCCCCGTTTGGTGCCTGCGGCTCCCGGTACGGCTCCCAGTCGGGCACCGAGTCGCGGATGTCCTGCGCGATCCTGCCCCGGAACTCAGCAGCCATCTCAGCCTCCTCGGGCTGGTGGGAGTGCACTCCCAGCACAGCAGGGAGGAGACCGGCGCGACCTCACCCTCTCCGGGTGATCACGGCGTGGCGCGCCGGGTGCAGGCTCGGGGGTGAACGGCTGCGAGCAGCAGCCCCCGTGAGGAATGGAGGCCGGCCATGGCCAGCACCGTTACTCCTCCCCGGCACTCGCCCACTGCGATGGCCGCCGCTTCCGGCCTGACCGTGTTCGCCGCGGTGATGCTGTTCATCACCGGCTTCCTCGACATCTTCCGCGGCATCATGGCGGTCGCCGAGGACGATGTCTTCGTCAACACCCCCAACTACGTCTTCAAGTTCGACCTGACCAGCTGGGGCTGGATCCACATCGCCCTCGGGGCGGTCGCGGTGATCGTGAGCCTCGGCCTGTTCACGGCGGCCACCTGGGCCAGGGTCGGTGGTGTGGCCATAGCGGCGCTGCTGATCGTGGCCAACTTCCTGTCCGTCCCCTACTACCCGGTCTGGTCGCTGACGCTGATCGCGATGTTCTCGTTCATCATCTGGGCGCTGTGCGTGGTGCGGCGCGACGACGTCACCGATCAGCGGATGTGAGGCGCTCTCACCCGGCGCGGGTGATCACAGGGCCCCTACGTTCGACGTCGGAGGCGACACCATGACCTCGACACCCACGCCCGCACCGGCCGACGCCCAGGACATCCTGGCGGACATCGGGGATGCATGGCTGTGGGCGCTCGGCTGGGCCCTGGCGACCTTGGTCCCGGGCGTCGTCGTGCTCGTGTGGCCACAGGAGACGCTGCATGTGCTGGCCGTCGTGATCGGTCTGCACTTCCTGCTCGGGGGCGTCTTCTCGTTCGTGTCCGCCTTCTCGCGTTCGTACCGGGACAGCGGCAGCCGGCTGATGCGCATCCTCCTGGCCTTCGGTTCCGTGCTGGTCGGGGTGGTGTGCCTGCGCCATCCGCTGCAGACCATCGCCGCGCTGTCCCTCGTCGTGGGGGTGTTCTGGCTGCTGTCGGGGCTGGTGACCGTGTACATCGCGGTCGCGGACCGCGGCCGGGCACACCGCGGCCTCACGTTCGGCGTCGGAACCCTCGGTGTCGTCGCCGGCATCGTAGTGCTCGGCTACCCGGCCGAGTCGGCCGTGGCTCTCGCCCGGCTGCTCGGACTCTGGCTGGTGCTGCTCGGTGTCGCAGAGGTCGCCGTGGCGTTGGCATTGCGCTCGGCCGGCCGACGCGCCCGTCACGCCGCGGACACGGCAGCGACGTGATCGGCACCGACGTACTGGTCCCGAGACAAGCCATCAGCGCGGATCCTCACTCGTACGGACCTGCCCGGTGTGCGCTGTGCCGGATGCACGGCGGCAATGGAGAGGAGGCAGAAGAACGCCGCCGCAGAAGCTGGAGTTCGCATGAGCCCCGCACCCGGGAGGACCGTCCGCGCGACGGCCTCCGCCGTATTGATCGTGCTGACCTGCATCCTCGTCCCCGTCGCGCTGCTCACGGTGTGGGTGCACGACATCGCGCTCGACACCGACCGGTACGTGTCCACGGTCTCCCCGCTGGCCACCGACCCGGCGATCCAGGATGCGGCCGTCAAGCGGATCTCCAAGGCGGCGGACGTACGTGTCGACGGTAACCAGGCCGCCGCGGAGCTCGCCGGCTGGCTGCACTCCCAGGGTCTGCCGCCACGGGCCACCGCCGCGGTACGAGGGCTGGGACCGCAGATCGATTCCGCCACCGACAGCGCGGTCACGAAGGTCGTCACCAGGGTGGTGCACAGCGACGCCTTCGCCACGGTGTGGACGAACGCCAACCGACGCGCCCACAACGCGGTGGTGCACGCGCTCACCGGGGAGGGGCGCGGCGCCTTGGGCGTCAGTGACGGCACGGTCACACTCGACGTCGGAACCGTCGTCGACCAGGTGAAACAGCAGCTGGTCGACGCTGGTCTGTCCCCGGCCGAGAAGATCCCCGACGTCAACAAGCAACTGGTGCTGATCAAGTCCGACCAGCTCTCCAAGATCCGCAAGGGTGCCCATGCCCTGGACGTGGCCGGCAACTGGTTCCCCGTCCTCGTCGTCCTGATCGGCGCCGCCGGGGTGTTCCTGGCCCGCCGCAGGCGGCGCGCCCTGGCCCGTACCGCCCTGGGCGCGGCCTTCGCCTGCCTGGTGGTGGCCATCGTCCTGGTCGTCGCACGCCGCTACTACCTGGACCACCTCCCGCCCCAGGTGCAGTCGGAGGCGGCCGCGGCAGCCGTCTTCGACACCCTGCTGCACTTCCTGAAGGTCAGCCTGCGCACGGCGATCGTGCTGGGGATCGTGATCGCGCTCGGCGCCTACCTGATCGGTCCCGGACGGCTGCCGGTGGCCATCCGCAGTACCTCCGAACGCACCGCGGACTCCGCCGCCACCTGGGCATACGCGCATCAGGTCCGCACCGGAAAGATCGGCGTCTGGGCGCAGACCTACCGCCGGTGGATCGCGCTGGCCGCCCTGCTGATCGTGGCTCTGGTCTTCGCGCTGTGGAACCACCCCACCGCGCTCACCATCGTGCTGCTCTGCCTCGTCCTGCTCGTCGTCCTGGCGCTCCTGGCGCTCCTCGCAGCGGGCGGCCGCGCCACGCTGAACGGGGAGCAGACACCCCCACCGCAGCCGCATGACGCCTCTTGAGACTTCGCCGTCCCGGGCCCAGGTCCGTGGCCCACCCGCACGGGGTGATGCCGTAGGGGTGAGGCCCGGCGCACCGTATGAGGCGCAGGCCCTCACCGGTCGCGCAGCCGTCGTCGCGGCCACCGGCGTGCGGAGGCAACCATGGACTACCCCCTGCTCAACGTGTTCCTGACCATGCTCTGGTTCTTCCTGTGGATCATGTGGTTCATGCTGCTGTTCCGCGTGGTGGGGGACATCTTCCGGGACGACGCGCTCAGCGGCTGGGGCAAGGCCGGCTGGACCCTGCTGGTCTGCGCACTGCCGTACCTCGGCGTCCTCGTCTATCTGATCGCCCGCGGGCGCGGGATGGGCGAGCGCGAGATGCGCCGGGTGCAGGCCCAGGAACAGGCGTTCCGCACATATGTTCAGCAGGCCGCCGCCACAACCCCGACGGCCGGGGCCACCAAGGCGGACGAACTCGGCAGGCTGGCCGCCCTGCACGACCAGGGCGCCATCACCGACGCCGAGTACGAGCGGGCCAAGACCAAGGTGCTGGCCGTCTGACCAGTTGACGCGCGGCGGCGCGGACACGGTGCGGGTGCCGCGCCGCCGCCGAGGCGAGCGGGGTGCTCCGTGGACGGAATCAACGTACTGCCCCTGGCCGTGACGATGATGGTCGGACCGCAGATCATGTCGGCGATCATCTTCGTCACGGCGCCGCGAGCCGTCCGGGTGTCGGCCGGCTTCCTCGCCGGTGTCGCGCTCGCGACGACGATCGGCACGGCGATCACCTTCTCCATCGCCTCGGTGTTCAACCTGGGTGATCCCGGCGACTCGGGGTCGAGCGGCAGCATCGTCCAGTACGTGCTGGTCGGCCTGTTGGCCCTCGCCGCGATCAAGAACTGGGTGCGGCGGGAAACCGTCGAGCCGCCCAAGTGGCTGGGCACACTCATGTCGGCGGGGCCCAAGACGGCCTTCAAGACCGGGCTGTTCGTCATCTTCCTGATGCCGTCGGACATCGTCGTCATGCTGACGGTGGGAGTGAACCTGGCGCAGGCCAATGCGAATTTCGCCGAAGCGCTGCCCTTCATCGCGACGACCGTGCTCGTCGCGGCCCTTCCGCTGCTGTTCTTCTTGCTGTTCCACCACAGGGCGGTCGCGGCGATGCCACGGGTGCGGGACTGGATGGACACCCACAGCTGGCTGGTCAACATCGTAGTCTGCGTGATCTTCATCATCCTGATTCTCTGACCACGGCGTTCTCCGGCGGGGGGTCACCCACCACGGGTGACCCCCCGGCCGGATCGCGCCGCCACGCTGGGAGCCATGAGCACCGTATGGCTGCCCGCCCCCACTGTCCGGCGCCCCGACCCGGTGGCCCCTCGCAGCCCCTTCCATCTCTTGGCCAAGCCCACCGGAGCGATCTGCAACCTGGACTGCACGTACTGCTTCTTCCTCTCCAAGGAACTGCTGTACGAGGGCAGCAGGTTCCGGATGGCCGACGAACTGCTGCAGGAGTACATCCGCCAGCTGATCGAGGCGCACGGCCCGGCACCGGAGGTCACGGTGGCCTGGCAGGGCGGCGAACCCACCCTCATGGGACTCGATTTCTTCCGCCGCTCCCTGGAGTACGAACGCCTCCACGCCCGCGCGGGGCAACGCATCGTCAACACCGTCCAGACCAACGGCACGTTGATCGACGCCGAATGGGCGCGATTCTTCCGCGACAACGACTTCCTCGTCGGGCTGTCCATCGACGGGCCGCGCGCGATGCACGACGCCTACCGCGTCGACAAGGGCGGCAAGCCGACCTTTGACCGGGTCATGCGCGGGCTGGGCCACTTGCGTGCGGCAGGCGTGGACTGGAACGCGCTCACCACGCTGCACGACGCCAACGCCGGTCACGGCCGCGAGGTCTACGCCTTCCTGCGTGACGAATGCGGCGCACGGCACCTTCAGTTCATCCCGATCGTGGAGCGCACCATCGCACAGCACCTGCCGGCAGCGGACGCGGGCTGGGGCGCCCGGGCCAAGGACCGGCCGCTGTACCGGCAGGAGGGCGACCAGGTCACCCGGCGCTCGATCACCGGGGAGCAGTACGGCCGCTTCCTCGTCGACGTCTTCGAGGACTGGGTGCGGAGCGACGTCGGCACCGTCTACGTCCAGATGTTCGACGTGGCCCTGGCCAACTGGTACGGCGCGCCACCGTCGTTGTGCGTGCACTCCGAGACCTGCGGCCGCGCCCTCGCCCTGGAACACAACGGGGACGTCTACTCCTGCGACCACTTCGTCGAACCGCGCCACCTGCTGGGCAACATCGGGCAGCGGCACCTGCTGGAGCTGGTGGACTCGCCGGAGCAGCAGGAGTTCGGGCAGCACAAGCGGGACGGCCTGCCGCGCTTCTGCCGCGAGTGCGACGTACGGTTCGCCTGTCACGGCGGCTGCCCCAAGGACCGCTTCGACGTGACGCCGGACGGGGAGCCGGGCCTCAACCACCTGTGCCCCGGCTTCAAGGAGTTCTTCCACCACGTCGACCTGCCGATGCGCACCATGGCCGCGCTCCTGCGCCAGAACCTGCCGCCCGCCCTGATCATGCGGCAGTACGCGGCCGCCGACGCCCGGCGGCCCCACAACGCCCCCTGCCCCTGCGGAGGCGGGCGCAAGTGGGCGCGCTGCCACGGGCGCCGGCCGCACCCCACCCGCACCGGGTGATGTGTCCGCAGGTCGGCGGGCGCAGCGTGGAGCAGGTAAGGCCCTGGCACCGCCGCGGCAGCACGGCGGCCGATACGTGGAGGCAACCGTGGACTACCCCCTGGCAAGCGTGGACTACCCCCTCCTGAACGCGTTCATGACCATGCTCTGGTTCTTCCTGTGGATCATGTGGTTCGTCCTGCTCTTCCGGGTCATCGGGGACATCTTCCGCGACGACCGCATGAGCGGGTGGGGCAAGGCCGGCTGGACACTCTCCGTCTGCGTGCTGCCGTACCTCGGCGTCTTCGTCTACCTGATCGCCCGCGGGCGCGGCATGGGCGAACGCGACCGGCGCCAGATGCAGCGGCAGGAGCAGGCCTTCCGCTCCTACGTCCAGGAAGCCGCCGCCGAGACCCCCGCGGCCGGGCGGACCAGTACGGACGAACTGGCCAGGCTCGCCGGGCTGCACGACCACGGCGACATCACCGACACCGAGTACGCGCAGGCCAAGGCGAAGATCCTCGCCTCGCACTGACCGCGCACGGCATACAGCCCGAGGAAGAACGGAGCCCCGGCATGAGCATTCTCGGACCGATCGACCTGATCATTCTTTCGTTCCCGGCCGGTCAGCCTCCCGACTCCTTCCTGGCGGCAGTGCAGGAAATCGAACGCCGTAATGACGTCCGCATCCTCGATGCGCTGGTGGTGACGAAGGACCCCGACGGGCGCATCGGAAGGACCGAGTTGTCGGACATCGCGAACCTGGGTGACGTGGCCGCCGACATCGCCGCGCGCCGCACGCTCGGGATGGTCGGCCTCGACGACGTCAACGAGATCGCCATGGTGATGGACCCCGACACCAGCGTCCTCGCCCTGCTGGTGGAGAACGTATGGGCCCGCGAGGCCGCCGAAGAGGTCCGTCGTCACAACGGCCGTCTGCTGGCCACGGTGCGTATCCCCCATGAGCAGATCGCCGAGGTGGAGGCCGAACTGAGCGGCACGGCCACGCCGCAGACACTGACGTGACGGATCCCTGCAGACCGCAGCACAACCGCGGAACAGAAAGGACAGGACGATGCCTCTCGGACGACGCCGCCCCTTGCTGCGCGGCGCTCTGGTCGGCGGCACCGCATACGCCGCCGGACGCCGGGCCACGCAGGCCCAGCAGCACGAAGTGGACCAGCAGGCCGCCATCGACCAGCTCCAGGCTCAGCAGGCCTCCGCCGCACCTGCCGCGCCCGCTGCCGCCCCCCAGCCGTCCGCGGGCAGCGCCCTGCTCGACGAGCTCACGCGGCTCGGCGAACTGCGCGACCAAGGAGTGCTGACGGATGCGGAGTTCGCCGCAGCCAAGGCGCGGCTGCTGGGCACGTGACAGCCGACAGGGCCGGCCCCGCTCCAAGTCCTCGTCCCGGAGGATCAGGAGCGGGGCCGGCCCAGCCGTGCGTACGGCGTTCCTGCTTCTCACGCCGGGAGCCGGCGCATCTCCACCACGTGCAGACCGAGCGACTGGAACCGCGCCAACAGGCCGTACAGATGGGCCTCGTCGGTGACCTCGCCGGACAGCACGGTCTGGCGAGGTGCGAGGCTGGTGTCCAACTCGGGGAACGCCGCAGACAGCGTCTCCGACATCTGCCCCTCGACGCGGATCTCATAGCGCATGAGCAGGCTTCTCTCGACGTCGTCCGGTCCTTCGTGTCTCTGTGCCCCCATGCTGCGGCGGCGAGGGACGGGGGACATCACCCCGGACAGGTGAACGGGCCGCATTCGTCCGTCCGTGCTGCTCAGGGTCACAGCAGACCCAGTTCCCGGGCCCGGCGGACCGCCTCGCCCCGCCGGCTCACGGCCAGCTTGCTGTGGATGCTCTTCAGGTGCGTCTTGACCGTGTTGACCGACAGATGTAGATCGTCAGCGATCTCGTCGGTGGACATCAGCTGCGCCACCCGCCCGAGCACCTCCCTTTCCCGCTCACTGAGGGGCTCCCGGGAAGGGTTCAGGGATCCCTGCTTCGGACGCGGGGCAGGGGGGTGCCCCTCCGGCGGGATGGCCAGCCAGTCATGTCCCTGGGTGAGCGCGGGCCGGCGGCTCAGCAGCCGCCCGAGCCAAGGCCCGGCTTCCAGGAAGGGCCGCCGCAGTTGATGCGGCCGGGAGACCGCCAGGGCCCGTACAACCAGGCTCTCCGCGGCGGCGGCATCCCCCAGTGCGTCCACGGCCTGCGCCCGGGCCAGCAGAGCCCAGGCCGTGACGGCCGGTCCGCGGCGGGGGTCGTCGGAGAGTGCGTCGAGGATGTCCAGCGCCCGCTCGCCCGCACCGGCAGCCAGGTGCGCCCGGGCCTCGGCCACCAGGCCCTCCGGGGTGTGCGGCGGCTGGTCCTCGAAGACCTGCACCGCGGCCCGCGGGTCGTCCTCGGCCAGTCGAACGGCGGCCCGGGCCATCGCGATCCGGTCGTTCACCCAGGGGGAAGGGTCCGCAGAGGCCAACGGCTTCTCCGTCATCGCGTCGAGGTCTTGGAGCGCCCCCTGGGGATCCCCCTTCGCAAGCCGCATCCTGGAACGCAGCAGCGCCAGTTCGACGGCCGCGATGGGATCGCGGGACGCGGCGGACGAGGCGACGGCCTGCTCGAGGTGGCCGCGCGCTGCCACGAGGTCGCCCCGGTCGATGGCGACGGCGGCCAGTACGAGCTCGGCCACCCCCGTGCGCACGGCCGCCGGCAGGCCGGCGTGCTCAGCCTCGGAGATCGCCGCCCTGGCGTGCGACTCGGCGTGGCCGGGCCAGCCGTGCAGATAGTCGATCAGTGCCAGTCGGCCGAGGGCTTCATGCCGGGGGAAGGCCGTCGACGGCACCTCGGCGGCCTGGACGGCGGCGGACAGCGTCGAACGAGCGGCGTCGAAGCGGCCGGCCCACAGCTGGGCCGATCCGAGGTCGGTGAGCATGAGAGCCGTCAGCTCCGGGCGCTGCTCCAGCCGGTCGGCAGGCAGCGCACGCGCGGCTTCTCCTGCCGCCGCGGCCGCCGTCTCGGCCTTGTCCGCCGAGCCCGCCACCCGGGCGGCGAGCACCCGCAACACGGCACAGCTGAATTGCGCGGCCGCGGCCTCGCGCGGGTCGTCGGGCAGCTTCTCCTCCGCATCATGCAGGTAGGCGACACCTCGCTCCACGTCGTGGCGGGTCAGTTCGCGCGCCGCGCGCACCAGATCGGTGGCGAGCCCGGAGGCCTCCGGGTCCATCGGGGCGAAGAGACCGTCCAGACGCTCGGCCTCCAGGCCGGTGAGCATCCGGCCGATCGCCAGATCGTCGATGAACTCGGCGGCGGCCAGATCCCAGTCGCCCGCGTCCGCCGCATGCGGCAGGGCCTCGCTCAGCAAGCCCGCCCCGCTCAGCCAATGGGCGGCTACCCGGTGCAACTCCGGCTCCAGGCCGGGGTGGCGGACACGCAGATGGGCCCGCAGGATCTCGGCGAACAGCGGGTGCAGCCGGTACCAGGAGTGCCCGATGGGCTCGACGAATGCGTTTGCGCGCTGCAGCTCCGCCAGAATGGGTTCTGCGTCGTTCCGTCCGGTGAGGGCATTGGCCAGATCCGGATGGGTTTCCTCGACGATGCTGGTGCGCAGCAGCAGGTCCTGGGTCTCGGCCGGGCGGGTGCGGAGCACTTCGGCCAGGAGGAAGTCCGCGAGGGTGCTCTGACCGGCCTCGAAGTCCTTCAGGAAGCCTTCCGGGTCATCGGTGTGCTCGGCCGCCAAGGCGCACAGCCGCAGTCCGGCCGCCCAGCCGCCCGTGCGCTCGGTCAGCGCACGCGCCCCCTTCGCCGACAGCGGCAGCCCGTGGCGATCGATCAGAGTCGCCGTCTCCTCAGAACGGAACGCCAGGTCGGCGCTGCGGATGTCGACGAGTTCGCCGGCGGCCCGATAGCGGTGCAGGGGCAGCAGCGGCTCCGCACGGCAGATGATCACCAGGCGCAGGCCCTCGCCCGCGTGGCGGAGCACGAACTGCAGCTCATCGGCGACCTCGGCGGACCCGGGCGCCCCGTCGAAGTCGTCCAGGACGAGGATCACCGGCACGTCCCGCCCGTCCAGCCAGGCCGCGAGGCGGGTCAGCAGCGAGTGGTCCACCTTGCCGGCGCGGGCCGGGCTGCCGATCCGGTCGGGCAGGGCGATCCCATGGTGCCGGAAGGCCTGCAGCACATAGGTCCAGAAGACGCCGGGATCGCTGTCCTCGGGCTCCACCATCAGCCAGGCGGCGGGCCCCGGCAGGCCCCCTGCCGTGACCCAGTCCGCGACCAGCAGGGTCTTGCCCGCTCCGGCAGGCCCGTCGACCAGGGTCAGCGGCCCTTGGACTCCTGCATTCAGCTGCTCTGTGAGCCGGGGCCTGCGCACGAACGTCTTCGGGACCACCGGCACGCCGAACCGTGCGGCAAGCACCGGGTCGCCGTTGGGGGTCAGCGCCCCCACGGTGGGGCCCGGGCGACCGCCTTCAACGGAGTGTGATGTGGGACCCATCACGTGCCTCAGTGGTAGCGGAGCGGCAAAACACCCGCCCTCCGATCCTCGTCCCGGGCGGGAGCCGCTGCAAGCGAGGACTCCGCCACACAGGCCGATGGGGTCAGCCCGCCACAGCGCAGGCGGTCCCCTGTTCGGGAGCATCGAAGAGGTCCGTGTGCAGATCGGGGAGGATTTCGAAGACGCCCCCCAGCAGGGCGAGCCGCAGGATCCGTGGCACGCGATCGCTGTCGGCCACCAGCCGCAGCCTGCCCTGCCGGGCCAGGATCCGGTTCCGCGCCCGGCACAGCAGGCGCAGGCCGCTGCCGTCGATGAAGGTCACGGGGCGCAGGTCGAGTACCAGGTCGGGGCACGGCCCGGCGGTCAGGGTGTCGAGACGTGCCGAAAGCGGCGTCGCCGTGAGGATGTCGATCTCCCCGCGCACCTCCATCACGGTCGTGTCGCCGATGAGGCGTTCCGAGTGGCAGGGCGTGGGTCCGGCGTGGGTTTCGGACATGGCCCGAGCAAAGCGGGAGGGCCGGCCCGGCGCTAGGGCCGGTCGGCCCTCGGCGGACGTCCGGCGGGGACCTGGCGGCCCCGTGCGAGCGCGGACGCCGGGGCCAGGGCCGCTCGCCGGCAGGCGTGGGACCGATGGCCCCACTTCCTGCCCGACCGACCGCCGGAGCATGACAGGAGGGCCCTGCCATGCCCACCCGTCCGGCTGGGGCCCCAGGCAAGCACAGAACGGGAGCACAGAAGGGAACAGCGACATGACTGCCCAGTACGTCGTCGTCGGAGTCGACGGCACACTGACCGCCGTACGGGCGCTGGACTGGGCGGCGCAGGAGGCCGTACGCCGCCGCGCCGCCCTGCGCATCGTCCATGCCGTCCGCGACCGTGACGAGGCCGGACCGATCCTCGCGTCGGCCGCCGCACGCGTCCGCGCACACCATCCCGCCCTGCAGGTCGAGACCGCTTCGTCTGTGGGCGGCTCGGCGGAGGCCCTGATACGGGAGAGCGACGGCGCGGCCCTCACCGTCGTGGGCAACCGCGGGCTGGGCGGAATCACCGGACTGCTCTTCGGGTCGGTGAGCCTGCGCCTGGCCGCACACATCCGCAGCCCGCTGCTGGTCGTACGCGGTGACCACCGGTGCGACGACGGCCGCGAGGTGCTGCTGGGCCTGGCGAGCGACGCCGATGCGGACGCGGCGGCCTACGCCTTCGAGGAGGCGGAGCGGCGCGGCGCCCGGCTGCGCGTCCTGCATTCCTGGTCACACCGGCACGTCTCTCCCGAAATGCCGTCGCCGGTGGCCGCAACCAGCCCCGGACAACGGGAACTTGCCCAACGCGGCGCCACGGAGGAGGCAGTGCCCCGCTTCACCCTCGCCGAGTTGCGGGAGCAACACCCCGAGGTCGGCGTCGAGGCGCACACCGTCCCCGCCGGGCCGGCGCACACGCTGCTGGAAGCCACCCGCGAAGCCGGTGTCGTCGTCATCGGCGTCCACCGCCACGCAGACCGGCCCGGCCCGCACCTCGGCCCCGTCGTGCACACCCTGCTGCATCGGTCGCACTGTCCGGTGGCCCTTGTGCCCACCGGATGACCGAGACCGCAGCGGGCAGCTGAACAGGCCTTCACAGCAGGGACGTTCGGCCCTGCACCACGGGCCGCGCAGCCCCTGCGGCGTCGGCTGCCGGAGCGGGACATTCAAGGCGCAACGAGAGTCCTCAACCCGCGCGTCACCCCCAGAGAGAGATGAGCACCATGGCAATCCACGACCAACCGCACCGGCATGTGCGGTTCCACCTCCCGTCCGTGCGCAGGCCGGCGACGGCTCAGCGGCCCGTCGACGAGACCGGCGCTGTCGCACTCACGGCGACCAGCGCACAGGTCCTCGCCGGGCTTCGCCTGCTGACCGGGTTCGTCTTCCTGTGGGCCTTCCTCGACAAGACGTTCGGCTTCGGCTACGCCACCCCGTCCGGCAAGGGCTGGATCGACGGCGGCTCACCGACCAGGGGATTCCTCGGCTCCGTCGCCACCGGACCGATGAAATCCACCTTCCACGACTGGGCCGGCGCCGGCTGGGCGGACTGGCTGTTCATGCTCGGCCTGCTCGGCATCGGCCTCGCCCTGATCGCGGGCATCGGCCTACGGCTCGCGGCCGTGGCCGGCACCGCGATGATGGTGCTGATGTGGATCGCGGAATGGCCGCCCGCCAAGCACCTGTCCGACGGGTCGCCGAGCATGTCGACCAACCCGTTCGCCGACTACCACGTCATCTACGCCGTCGTCATCATCGCCCTCGCGGCAGCCGGCGCCGGCGCCACCTGGGGCCTGGGCAAGGTCTGGGCGCGACTGCCCTTCGTCAGCCGGAACCGCTGGCTGCTGTGACCGCAGCGTCCCCGACGGGGGGCACCGCCGCAACGATGCGGTGGTGCCCCCCTCTCGCGTATACCCCCGCGCGTACCCGGGCGGGGACCAATGAACCCTCACTGCGCCCCATCTCCCGTACGAGAGTGGGGGCCTGAGCAATCACATCGTGATTCTCGGCAGCGGCACCGCCGGCACCCTGACGGCGAACCGGCTGCGCCGGACCTACGACGAAGCCGAGTGCCGGATCACGGTCGTCTACGAGGGCGACGACCACGTCTGCCAGCCTGGCTGCTGTTCGTCCCCTTCGGGTTGGCTCAACCGCACGCACTGGTGCGGTCCCGGCCGCGCCGGCTGCACCACGGGATCGACCACCGGTGCGCGCGGATCGACCAGGTGGATCTGGACGCGCGGACCGTGCACTTCGCCGTCGCCGGCTTGCCGGCGTACGACGTCCTCTTCGTGGCCACCGGAGCCAGGCTCACGCCGGAGGAGACCGGGGGGTTCCCCGGCCCGGCAGGGGCAAGAAGGTCTTCACCTTCTACGACCTGCCCGGCGCGGTCGGCCTGCATCACGCGCCGGAGCGCTTCGACTGCGGCCGTGTTGTGATCGACTTGGCGAACCTGCCGCTCAAGTGCCCCGAGTCGACGAGTTCTACGAGCACCCGGCCGGCGGCCAGATCATCCACACCTGACCGGGGCGGCTCATAAGCGGTCCCGTCCGGCCTGGCAGTGAGGGCCGACCGGCCCAAGCCCGCCCCACCAGATCCGGACATGCTGGATCTAAAGGTCAATCCGGGTGCCGCGTGCGGCCCGGCCGGGCGAGAGGGAGTGAGGGGCCATGGCGGACAAGGCACCGTCTCGGACGGCCGAGGAACATGCGCTGGGCGATCTCGGACGTCGTCTCGTCGCACGGCGCGCGGAACTCGGACTGAGCCGGAGGGAGACGGCCACCCGCGCCGGCATGGCGCCGGGCTACCTCCAGTACCTCGAGGAGCACCCCGGCGCCGCACCGGGCCGGGGCGTCCTGCTCCGGCTGGCCGAGGTCCTGGAGACCACAGTGCGGTACCTCGCCGGTGGCGACACCGAACCGCCGAGCGGCCTGGGGCAGGCCTCCCGTAGTCCCGACTTCACGTCGCTGAGCGTCCCGGAGTGCAGGGCTCTGCTCTCCACGCACGGAGTGGGCCGGATCGCAGTGCCCACGGTCTCGGGGCCCGTCGTCGTGCCCGTGAACTACAGCGTCGTCGAGGGTGCGATCGTCTTCCGCACCGAACCCGGCAGCACTCCGTCGCAGGCGTCCGGCTGTCAGGTCGCCTTCGAGGTCGACCGCATCGACGACGCGTTCAGCAGGGGCTGGAGCGTGCTGGTGCGGGGTCATGCCCGGGCCGTGACGGACCCCGACGAGGTGCGCCGACTCGCCGAGGGCGCCCGCAGCGAGCCCTGGGCCGGCGGCCACCGCGACCAGTGGGTGCGCATCGATCCCCTCGCCCTCACCGGGCGACGCATCACGGTGTGAGGCGGGACGTTCTGCGGCCGGGCCGGGACCGATGGACCCTCACCCGCCGCCCCGACCCGACGGACGATGGACCGGACGCTCCAGCGTCGCATCCAGGTGAGAGACGGGCTGGCTCATGTATCCGAACGACGGTTTCCGCGAACTCGAACGGCAGGAGTGCCTGCGTCTCCTGGCGCAGGTGCCCGTCGGCCGCATCGTCCACACCCGGCAGGCCCTGCCCGCGGTACTGCCCGTCAACTTCTCCCTCGACAGTGACGGCGCGGTGCTGCTGTGCACCTCGGCGGCCTCCGAACTGGCCCGTGCCGTCGACGGCACGGTGGTCGCCTTCGAGGTCGACGAGGTCGATGCGGTGACGCACTCCGGCTGGAGCGTCGTCGTCACCGGGGCGGCCACGGTGGTGCGCGACCCCGACGAGCACGAGCGCCTGACCCGGACCGGCCCCCGCTCCTGGGCACCCTCACCCGAGGAGGTCTTCGTCCGCATCGAGCCCGAACTGATCACCGGCCGCGAACTCGTGGGCGGACGCAGCCTGTACGGGGTCCGTCTGTCGCCCTGAGCGCCGCCGCGCCCGATGCCGGCGAGGCACGAACCCGACAGGGCCGTCCGCCTCATCCGCACCCCGCGGACCAGGACCCCCGGGCCCGGCGACGAGGACTCTTGGCCCACGTTCCCACGACGCACCGCAGCAGATAGTGACAGCCGGCCACCGGCACGCGTCGTGCGGTCGGAGGGACTGCGGCCCCGAGATGATCATCGGGGCCGCACCACTGCGAGCGGAAGGAACGGGCGGCATGCTGCAGCCATCGAGGAAGCACAACGACGCACCGCCGAAAGACGCGGCCGTCACCCGCCGGTCGTGGTTGATGCCGGCGCTCGCCACCACGGGCTTCGCCGTCAACTTCTGGGCATGGGCGCTGCTCAGCGCGCTCGGCCCACGGCTCAAGGACAGCCTGGCCCTGACCTCCTTCCAGCAGTCCTTGCTGGTGGCGGTGCCGGTCGTGGTCGGTTCACTGGGCCGGATCCCCGTCGGTGCGCTGACCGACCGGTTCGGCGGGCGGGTGATGTTCCCGCTGGTGTCGGCCGCCACCATTGTCCCCGTGCTCTAGCTGGGCCTGGCCGGACACGACTCGCTGGCCGCACTGGTGGCCGGTGGCTTCTTCCTCGGCATCGGCGGCACCGCGTTCGCCGTGGGTGTGCCGTTCGTCAGTGCCTGGTTCCCGCCCGAGCGACGCGGACTGGCCATCGGGATCTTCGGAGCCGGAATGGGTGGCACCGCGATCAGCGCGCTCACCACGGTGAAGCTGGTCGATGCGCACGGCATGGCGAACCCGTTCCTGATCACCGCAGGTGTGCTCGCGGCCTACGCCGCGCTGGCCGCCCTGGTCCTGAGGGACGTACCCGGCCGCACCGTGCCCACCGAGCCGCTGACCCAGCGCCTGGCCGCCACCCTGAAGCTCGGCGTCACCTGGCAGGCATCCGCCCTGTATGCCGTCGCTTTCGGCGGCTACGTCGCCTTCTCCGTCTACCTGCCCACCTATCTCAAGACCGGCTACGGCCTCACCCAGGCCGACGCCGCGAACCGCATGGCCGGGTTCGTCCTGTTCGCGGTGGCGATGCGTCCGATCGGCGGCTGGCTGTCGGACCGCCTCGGCCCCGTGCGGGTCCTGGCCGCAGCGCTGGCCGTCGTGCTGCTCGGAGCCTGCACCCAGTCGTTCACGCCGTCCCTCGCACCAGTGGGCACGATCGCCTTCCTGGCGATGGCCGCCGCGCTCGGCGCGGGCAGTGGCGCCGTCTTCGCCCTGGTCGCGCTGCTGGCGCCGGCGAACAAGGTCGGTTCCGTCACCGGTGTCGTCGGCGCCGCAGGCGGCCTGGGCGGCTTCGTTCCGCCGCTGCTGATGGGCTCGCTGTACGGCGTCTACGGCTCCTATGCGGCCGGCCTGGTCCTGCTCGCCCTGGTCGCAGCCGCGGCGCTGACCTTCACGCAGACCGGCGTGCGCCACGCCGTCTCCCGTCGCAGGCCCGCGCAGCAGCACTGACACCCGCGTACCAGCACGGAGAAAGAGAGACGGGCATGTGTGAGTACTGCGGCTGCCAGGCACTGGAAACCATCGACGAACTCACCCAGGAACACGACAGGGTCGTGAAGCTGATCAGCCGGGTGCGCGACGCCCACCGCGACGGCAAGATCGCGTACATGGCGGATCTCGCCCACAAGATCTCCGCCGTGCTCGGCCCCACACCCAGGTCGAGGAGCACGGACTCTTCCCCGCGCTGGCCGTCGACTTCCCCGAGAAGATCGCCGCGCTGGAGGACGAGCACCGTCGTATTGAAGCGGCGCTCGCCGAAGCGAACGGACCGTACCTGGCCGACCCGACCTGGCCGGACCGGCCGATCGAGACCCTCGACCTGCTGCGCGAGCACATCCTCAAGGAACAGGACGGTGTCTTCCCCGCCGCCCTGGCACTTCTGGACGCCGGGCAGTGGGAGACGGTCGAGGCGGGACGCGCCCGGGTCGGCGCGGCCATGTCGGAGCCGCTGCCGCTGACCTGAGCGGCGGTGGTCTCGGGCTTGTCACGGCTCGGCGTCCTCGACGCGGAGGACCAGGCGGAGGCAGGCGCCGACGGCCCGGCGGGCATGGCTGTGCGGCCGGGCGGCGCCGCAGCGACCGGCTGGAAGCGTGGATCGTGCTCGCCGCCCGGACACTCGCCGTGCTCGGCGGTCTGCTCGCCGCGCTGGCGACGCAAGGGGCGGTGCAGGACGACCTCGCCGCACGACGCGCGGACGTGCACTCCGTCTCGGCGGAGCTGACCGAGGACGCGCCACGGATCCCGCCGGTTTCGACGTACGGGTACGGCGACGACAAGGTGTGGGCGAAGGTGCGCTGGGTCGCTGCCGATGGTTCGACACACACCGGCACCACGAGGGTCGAGCCCGGCACCGCCATGGGCACCCGGGTCACCGGCTGGACCGATCACTCCGGCAGGCTGGTCCTCGAACCCGCGAGCCCGTCCGAGGCATGGCTGCAGACGGCGCTCTTCAGCGCCGCGGCCACCGTGGGAGCCGGGGCCGTGGTCCTGGTCGGCGGGCAGCTCGTGCGCGGCCGGCTGGACCGGCGGCGCCTGGCGGAGTGGGACGCGCAGTGGGAGCAGGTCGGACCCCGATGGAGGAAGCGGATGCTCGGCTGACGGAAGCCGACCGGATCCCAGCCTGAGCAGGTCGGCCCGTGCGGCCGGTGTGCACTCCCGGCCGCGTACACAAGGCCCGCCGACCGACCCGAAACCGGTCACCGACGGTGCATCGTCTCCAGAGCCGCAGCCAGGACACGGGGATCGTGGTGACCCTTGTAGACCGCGGGAGGCTGCCGGTCGAGGTGCAGGAGCCGGGCCACCGAGGTCCACGCGGTGCGCACCGAGTACTCGACAGTGAAGACGACGTCGTCCGGTACCTCCGCGAACTGCCCGATGAAGGCGAGGTTGACCGATCCTTCGGGCACGACATGGGGCCGGTCCTCGCGGCGGCGGACCAGGAACTGGCTGGTGATGTACGGCATCAGGCAGGGCACGACGGTGGAGGTCTCCAGGACCCGGGCCGCCTGCGACTCGTCGAAGTGCAGATGGTGCAGCACCTCCTCGAGGATCTCCCGGCCGGAGCACATCGTCATCGGCTTGGGCGTGTGGTTGCCCGCGCGGCCGGGGAACAGACCGTAGCCCCACCACACGGAGACCCCCTCGGGCTGGTCGCGGTAGACCGGCTGGCGGTTGGCGACGATCGTCAGCAGCCAGTTGGAGTCGGTGAAGGTCATCAGCCCGCCCCTGCCGGTCTCACGGCCCGCGAACTCGGCCAGTGCGTCCAGGAAGACGGGATCTTTGGCGGTGACGGTGAACGACTCCCAGCGGGACTCCTTCACGTGCTTGTCGAAGACCGCCGGGTTGCCGAAGTCCTCGCGCCCGCGGGCGATGCGGTGCCACAGCAGCCACGCCTGCGAGCGGTGCCCGGGCGGGGGCGGCGCCGTGGTGTGCGAGCCGAGGCCGGAGGCGTCCGTCATGGAGCCGTTGGTGACCAGGACCAGGTCCTCGGGAGCCACGGTGATCTTCTCGTCGCGGCCGCCGTGGGAGACGCGGAGGGTCTCGACCGTGGTGCCGTGGTGCCCCGGCGTGAACCCGAGGTCGGTGACCCGGCTTCCGGTGTGCACGGTGACGCCGCGCTCGCGCAGCCAGGCCGTCAGGGGACGCACGATCGAGTCGTACTGGTTGTAGCGGGTGCGGTGGATGCCCGACATCGACGCGAACTCAGGGAAGAGATGAATGAACCGCCTCAGATAGCGGCGGAACTCGATCGCGCTGTGCCAGGGCTGGAAGGCGAACGTGGTGCACCACATGAACCAGAAGTTCGTGGTGAAGAAGTGCTCGCCGAAGCAGTCCGTGATGCGTTTGCCGTCCAGGTGCCCCTCGGGGCTCGCCAGGCAGCGGACCAGTTCCAGCCGGTCGCGCTCGGAGAACCCCATCGAGGCGGTGTCGACGATCTTTCCGTCCCCGTCGACGAGACGTGCCACGTCGTCCCAGGCGAACTCCTCGTGCCCCGCCAGGATCTCCTCGGTCACGGACACCGCGGGATCGTCGAGGGTGGGGATCGCGGACAGCAGGTCGTACGTGCAGCGGAACTCGGCCTCGAACATCCGCCCGCCGCGCATGCTGTAGCCGGCGTCCACGCTGCCGCCCGCGTCCAGGCTGCCCCCGACGGTGTGCTGTTCCTCGAAGAGGTGGATGTCCGCCCCGTCGAATCCACCGTCACGGATAAGGAACGTGGCCGCGGCGAGCGCCGCGATCCCGCTGCCCACCAGATACGCCTTCGCCATCACACAACTCCTCGTCCTCGCCGACCGATCGGGAACCACGGCGCCCACGTTTTCGTGCGCCCGGGGGCCTGGTCAGTGGGCCGTTGGTCACCTGTGCGGGCCGGTCGGCCCGCGTCCCGGCGAGGCAGCACATGACAGCGGCCCGACCGGTGGACCGTGACCGATCGGGCCGCTCGCACTGAGGCCTTACGCCGACTGCTGACCGCCGCCGCGCCACGGCGGCGCCTCGGTCCGGTGGCCGTCGTGCCAGGCGTGGGCGGCCTTGTCGGTCTGGCGGCGCAGCCGGTCCTGCAGCAGGTCCACGACCTCCCGGCCGCTGGACTCCTCTGCGAGGACCACCACCTGCCGGCCGCCGACGTGCAGGTCGGCCGTGGCCAGCCAAGGCCGGTCGGCATGGCGGATGGCCGCCCGTACGATCCGTACCTCACCGGTGATCGCGGGCAGGCCGGAACGGCCGACTACGGCGTCGATCTTCGTACGGGCGTAGGCGAGGGTCTCCTGGTCCACCGGGCCGTCGAAACGCAGCCGCACCGCGGCTGCGGACGGGGAGTTGTCGCTCGTCATCGTGGATCCTTTCCTGGAAGGTTGCAGTGCGGTTCAGGCCGCGCTGCCGGGCAGCCACAGGTCGGGGCCGAAGACCTCGTAGCGGATACGCCGTGCAGGAACCCCGGCGCCGAGCAACTGGGCGCGGACGTCGCGCATGAAGGGCAGCGGGCCGCACAGGAACACCGTGGCGCCCTCGGGGAGTCCGACCCCGGAGAGGTTCATCAGGCCCTCGCGGGCGTCGGGCTCCTCGGCTCCGGGACGCTCGTACCAGAAGAGCGCACGGGCGTGGGGCAGTTGCCCGACGAGCTCGCGGGTCTCGGCGCGCAGGGCGTGGTCGGCGGGGGAGAGGTCGGCGTGCAGGACCAGCACCGGGCGGGTGGAGCCGCCCGCCTCGAGATGGGCCAGGATGCCCGTCATGGGCGTGCAGCCGATGCCCGCCGAGACCAGCACCAGCGGATCGGTGCCGGCGGCCGGGCCGTCGAGGAACACGTCCCCGAAGGGTGCGGACAGGGTCAGTTCGGCTCCCTCGCGGACCTGGTCGTGCAGCAGGTTGGAGACCTCGCCGTCCGGGTCGCCGGCGACCCGCTTGACGGTGATGCGCCGCAGCTCCCGGTCCGGGTCCGAGGACAGGCTGTACTGGCGCAGCTGGTGGACCCCGTCCGGCATGAGCACCCGCACGCTCACGTACTGGCCCGCCCGCGCCCGCGGCGCCGGCCTGCCGTCCACCGGGCGGAGCAGGAAGGACACCACGTCGGCGGTTTCGGTGCGGCGCTCGACGACCGTCCACTGCCGCCAGGTCCGGCCCGGCTCGACGCCCGCGTCCTGGTAGAGGCGCGCCTCACGGCCGATCAGGGCGCCGGCCATCAGCCAGTACACCTCGTCCCAGGCGGCCGCCACTTCCGGGGTGACGGCGTCGCCGAGGGTCTCGGCTATGGCACCGAACAGGTACTTGTGCACGATCGTGTACTGGTCGTCGGTGACCCCGACGGCCGCGTGCTTGTGCGCGATCCGGGCCAGCAGGGCGTCGGGCCGTGCGTCCGGGTCGGCCAGCAGCGCGGTCGCGAACCCGGCGATGGAGCCGGCCAGTGCGCGCCGCTGGTCTCCGCTGGCCTGGTTGCCGCGGTTGAACATTCCGTCGAGCAGTTCCGGCCGGTCCCGGAACATCGCCCCGTAGAAGCGCGTCGTGATCTCGTCGAGCGCTCCGCCCACGGCGGGCAGGGTGGCACGTATCACGGCGGCGGATTCTGCGGACAGCATGGAGCCTCCCGGGCGCGGGGGATGGGGTGCGAAGATCGCCGCGTCGAATGCGCGGCGACCTTCTGTGTAGCAGTCGTCCCCCCGTGTTTCGGTGCCGTTTCGGGGCGTTGGGCGGAAGAGGGGCCACATGGCCCCATGGGTTGGGGAACTCCGGCCCCATGGCCCGCCCGGACCGTGGGGCCGTGCGGCGCCATGAACCTGTCCCTCCGGCCCTGTCCACCGTCGGGCCGGGGGACGTGCCCGCGCGGCTGCGCATCGCGCGGGCACGCGGCCGACGACCCACCTGCGGCCACGGCCCCTCGCAGGGCCGCCCCCTGGCGCGGACGCCGTTTCCGGCGGGGGCGGGGGAACCCCTTCGGATGCCTTGCTCGGCGTCCGCGCCCAACTCAATGATCACTCCGTGGCCGCGGGTGGAAGAGGGGCGACCGGACCTGTCCGAGGGACGGTCGGGTCCTTGCCGCGCAGGGCTCTCAGGGGGAGCGCGGCACGTGTGCGCGGCGGAGAGGCCGGAGGTGACTGTTCGGCCGGCGAGGTTCGGCAAGCTCCCATCGGGTGCCCGCTGCGCATGCCCCGGGCACGTCCGCGACCCAGTGACTCGCCTCTGCCCCGGCCTGGCGCAGCCGGGCGACAAGGTCCAGTAACCGGTCCTCGCGGCGGGCGGAAAGAACGACCGCGGCCCCTTGGCCGGCGAACACGCGCGCCGCGGCGGCGCCCGACAGGGGCCGAGCGGGGATCCGGCCAGGGGACCATCGGGTCCGTGCGGGGACCAGTGGCCGCTGACCCCAGGTCCCGGCCGCGCAGCAGGTTCGATCACGGAGAGACGGAACCGCAGCCACCCGCACAAGGAGCCCGCTCATGGTCACCACCAGACGGAGCGGGGCACTCCCAGTGCGGTACTCGGACGTGGGACGACGGCAGCAGCTTTCTCGCCCCGGCCCCTGAGTGGTCGTCGGCTACGAGCGCAACGTCACCACCAACACCTACCTGCGCAAGCAGGGCATCGAGATCGTCACCGTCGCCGGCGCCGAACTCGGCCGCGGCCGGGGCGGGCCCCGCTGCACCGGGTGGCGGCGCGTCGTCGCCTCCCCGGCACCCGCGCGCATCGCGGAGACCGACACCATCCACGAACTCCTCAGCAGCGGCACGCTGGTGATCTGCGCCGGCGGCGGAGGTGTCCCCGTCACCGCCGACCAGGACACCGGCGCCCTCAGCGGCGTCGAGGCCGTCGTCGACAAGGACCTGACGGCCGCCCTGCTCGCCGAGGACCTCAAGGCCGACTTCCTGCTCATCCTCACCGACGTGCCGAATGTCTACGCCGACTTCGGCACCCCGAAGCAGCGGCCCGTGCTCGACGCCACCCCCGCCGAGCTGCGCCGGGCCGGCTTCCGGGCCGGCTCGATGGGCCCCGAGGCCGAGGCGGCCGCCCGGTTCGTCGAACGCACCGGGGGCCCGGCCGCGATCGGCGCCCTGGATGCGGCCTACGAGATCGTGCACGGCCGCTCCGGCACGCTGGTGCGGCCCGCCCTGCCCGCAGCTTGAGAAGCGTCAGGCCGTAGTGGATGTCAATGCCCCGCAGTGCGTGGGCCGACCGGTCCCCTGCAGGGACTTGAGGCCCCTCCTACCTCAGCCACGCCGCCCGGAAACTGGCAGAGCAACCCCGAAGGAGGTCCCACATGCCCACCATCACCGTCGGCCTCGACGGCTCACCGCAGAGCCTCGCCGCCGCCGACTGGGCCGCCCGCGAAGCAGAGCGACGCGGGGCAACGCTGTGTCTGCTGCACGCCTGGGAACAGCAGTCCCACCTGATCCCGACCCTCGCCGGAGTTCCCGCCCCGGGCGCGATCGACACGCAGCACTCGTGGGCCAAGACCTTGTTGCACGATGCGCAGTCCCGGCTCGCGCGACGCCACCCCGGTCTGGACATCGGCATACAGCTGACCGGGGGCCAGCCGGTGGCAGCCCTCCTGGCCGCCGCAGAGGAGGCTGACCTGCTGGTCCTCGGATCCCGGGGTCTCGGCACGGTCGCCGGGTTCCTGGTCGGTTCCGTCTCCCTCGCCGTCGTGGCCCGTGCCGCGCAGCCCGTCGTTCTCCTCCGGGCCGGCGAGCGCGCCCAGGACGAGCATCTGCCGGACGCCTCGGGCGGCACGTCCACCACCACGCCGTACCGCGATGTACTGCTCGGGCTGGACCTGGACAACCCCGGCGACGCACTCATCGGCTTCGCGTTCGAGGCGGCCCTGCGCCGCGCAAGCGGCCTGCGGGTGGTCCACGGCTGGAGCCTGCCGACCTCCTACGGCTACGGCAACGCCATGGACGTCGGGCTCAACGAGGAACTGGCCGAGCAGGTGCGGCACGCGCTGACCGACACCCTGCGCCCGTGGCGGGACAAGTTCCCCGGCGTCGAGGTGCATGCACAGGCCGTGATCGGCAGCGCCGGCCGTCATCTCGTACAGGCCGCACGTGATGCTGCCCTGGTCGTCGTCGGCCGCAGTGAACGCCACACACCCGTCGGCGGCCACATCGGCCCCGTGGCCCACGCGGTGCTGCAACATGCCGCCGCACCGGTCGCGGTGGTGCCGCACGAATGATCCCCCGCAGCTCGCCCGCGGGCCGAGGACGTCAGTAGACGGAGGCGGGCCACGAACAGGCCACAGCGGTGATCACGCCCACGTCCAGCAGCACACCGACGCTCAGCCACGGGTCGAACCAGACCGCCTTGAGCACCAGGCCGCTCGACGCGGCGACAAGGGCGGCCGCGGGCCACCAACCGGCGCCCGCCAGCACTCCGGCGCCGGCGACGGCGTACACCACCGCCGTGTACCAGGCCAGCACGAGCGCCGCGGCCCAGGCCGGGGCAGGGCGGACGCCCACGGCCGTCAGCACCCACGAGTGCCCGGGAGTGAACGGGGCCGCCGTGCCGGGCTGCTGCGGCGCCGTCCACGCACCGGGGTGCAGCAGCCCGTGCACGATCAGGAACGCCCCCACCAGCAGGGTGGTCACGCCAGGTCCTCGGGCGCGAAGGGTTCGTGGGGCTCGGTGCCGCCCATGTCGAGCCTGAAGGGCGGATAGGTGTCCGTCATCAGGGCGGCATAGGCGGCCACCCGCAGCACCCACCGGTTGAGCCCGAGGATCAGGTCGAACAGGGCCCGCGGGTACTTCTCGGTGAAGGCCAGGGTCACAGCGGCGATCACCGCCAGCACGCCCACCAGCCCGCCGTCCCACCAGCCGAGGTGCCAGCCGCCGAGGAAGAACCCGATGACGATGTAGTGCGGGATGGCAAGCAGCCACCACTTCACCAGGACCAGTCCCCGGGAGAGCCGCTCGGGGTAGGCGATGTCGAGCCGAGCGGGGTAGTCGGGTTCCTCGCCCAGGCTGAACGGCGGATACCGGTCGGTGCCCAGGGCACCGTACGAGTAGTACGCCACCCGCCAACTCCAGCGCAGCACGCCCAGGTTGAAGTCGAACAGGGACCGCGGATAGCGCTCGGTGAACAGGATGCAGAAGAACGCGACCACGCTCACCAGGGTGAAGGCGATCCAGAGGCAACACAGGACCACGTAGTGCGGAATCACCAGGATCCACTTCACCAGCCACAGCCATCGGGACAGCGGTGCGTCGAGCACCGCGTTCACCCGTACAGGACGGTCAGGTGTTCCCACCAGGGTCGTCATGGCGATCAGCTCCTTCGGCCCGTGGCGCCGCCGCGGCGACCTGGGCCCAAGTCCAGCGTGGGCGCGAAGCCCCGGCACGGGCGAGGGCCTTTGGGGGTCGACCCGGGGGCCGTCTGTCCCGGTCGCTGGGCCCGCCTCAGCCGCCGTCCGGACGGCTTGCCCAGGTGTCCGTGAGACGGATGCCGGTGACCACGTCGGGCCGGATACGGACCGCGTAGTCCATGGTCTGCTGGACCCACGGATGCAGCAGCCGCCGATAGCGGGCCAGCTCCTCAGGCTCGGTCACCAGCTGGGCGTAGCCGGTGGCGACCACGCTCCAGCCGAGGTGCGTGGCCGGGTCGATGGTGTCGGCCTCGTAGGCCACGACCACGCCCGACGGGGCGGACTCGCGCGCTCGGGAGGTCAGGGCCGCGCCCTCATGGGTGCGGATGACGATGTCACCGCGGTCCAGGACATGGTTGACCGGGCGGATGGTCGGCAGCGCGTGCCGCGTGAAGACGATCCTCCCCACGGACACACTGCCCAGCAGGCGCAGCGCTTCATCGCTGTCGAGCTCGATGCTCCGGCGCGGCCCGACGGGGACCGGCTGGGTGTTGTCGAGGCGCATGGCGGGTTTCCGTACGGGTCGGCGGCTCATTGCTGACCGTCCATGCAACCGTCCTGCCGCACCAGGGGTAAGGGCCGTTCGGCCCTCTTCCGCGTCCGGTCGGCCCCGGGGCCTGGCGAGCGCGTCTGACGGTGGGGCGAACGGGTACCGGGGGGATGGAGACAGGCACAGAGGTCGGGGCCGTCCGGCCCTGGTCGTCCGGGCGCTCAGGGGCGAATATCTCGGAATCCGGCGCAGGCAATCAGGCGCGGAGCGCAGGACAAGGAGCATTCGATGGCGGACGGCGAGCGGCCGGGCCCCGACGGCCCGATCCGGGTCTTCCTGCTGGACGACCACGAAGTGGTACGCCGCGGGGTGCGCGACCTCCTCGACGACGAGCCGGACATCACCGTGGTCGGTGAGGGCTCCACCGCCGAGCATGCCCTGGTCCGTGTTCCGGCACTCCGCCCGCAGGTGGCGGTGCTGGACGTGCGGCTGCCCGACGGCGACGGCGTGACGGTCTGCCGGGAGCTGCGCTCACGCCTGCCCGAGCTGGCCTGCCTCATGCTGACCTCGTTCGACGACGAGGAGGCCCTGCTCGACTCGATCATGGCGGGTGCGTCCGGGTACGTCCTCAAGCAGATCCAGGGCTCCGACCTGGTGTCCGCCGTACGTACGGTCGCCGCCGGCCAGTCCCTGCTCGATCCGAGCGCCACCACCAGGCTGATGGCCCGGCTGCGCGGGGGGCAGCAGCAGGAGGAGGAACCCGACCCGCTGCCGGGCCTGACCGACCGGGAGCGGGAGATCCTCGCCCTCATCGGCGAAGGCCTGACCAACCGGCAGATCGGCCGGCGGCTGTTCCTCGCCGAGAAGACGGTGAAGAACCACATCTCCCGCCTGCTGGCCAAACTCGGCGTGGAACGGCGCATCCAGGCCGCCGTCATCGCCACCCAGGCCCAGGACCGGCTCCGGCAGCAACGCCGCTGAGACCCTGGGCCGAACGTCCCCCGCTCGCCCCCGTGCGGCCCAAGCCCCGCCCGGCCCGCCGCCAGCAGGCTGGCGGCAGACCCCGGACACAGCCGGGCAACGATCGGGAGGGCGACGGACATGAGCGTACGCGTGGGCATCAACGGCTTCGGCCGCATCGGACGCAACTACCTGCGGCTGGTGCTGGAGCGGGCCGACAGCGGCACCGGCACACCGGTCGAGGTCGTGGCGGTCAACGACATCACCTCACCGGCGGCGCTGGCCCATCTCCTGGAGTACGACTCCACGTACGGCCGGCTGCACCGCACCGTCGAGCACGACGACAGCTCCCTGACGGTCGACGGCCACCGCATCGCCGTGACCGCCGAACACGACCCGGCCGCCCTCGCCTGGGGTGGGCACGGCGTGGACGTCGTCATCGAGTCCACCGGCCGCTTCCGCACCCGCGAGCAGGCCGCAGCACACCTGAGGGCGGGCGCCCGCAAGGTGCTGTTGTCCGTGCCGGGCAAGGGCGTCGACGCCACCCTCGTGATGGGCGTCAACGAAGGCACCTACGACCCCGACAGTGACCACGTCGTCTCCAACGCCTCCTGCACCACCAACTGCGTGGCCCCCATGGTGAAGGTGCTGGACGAGTACTTCGGCATCGTCAAGGGCCTGATGACCACCATCCACGGCTACACCAACGACCAGGTGGTCCTCGACGGCCCGCACAAGGACCTGCGCCGCGGCCGCAGCGCCGCGGTCAACATCATCCCCACCAGCACCGGTGCCGCACGGGCCGTCGGCCTCGTCCTGCCGGAGCTGGCCTGCACCCTCGACGGCATCGCCGTACGCGTGCCCGTGGAGGACGGCTCGCTGACCGACCTGAGCGTGCTTCTCGAGCGGCCGGTGACCGCGGACGAGATCAACGCCGCATACCGGGAGGCCGCGGACGGTCCGCTCAAGGGCGTCCTGCGGGTCTCCGACGCCCCGATCGTCTCCCGCGACGTCGTCGGCGACCCCGCCTCGTGCGTCCTGGACGCCCCGCTGACCCAGGCGAACGGCGAGCTGGTCAAGGTATTCGGCTGGTACGACAACGAGTGGGGCTACACCAACCGCCTCCTCGACCTGACCGAGTACGTCGCCGCCCGCCTGCCGCGCCCCTGATCGGCGACGGAGCCCCCCGAACCCGAACCCGGACCGTCCCGTACCCTCCCCTGCCCTGGACCGTTACGGTGGCACATGACCGGGCGGTCGGCCGCCGGCATGGCACGGGGAGCTGGAGGATCTGCGGTGGGAAGCCCTGAGGAGTTCCAGGCGGCGCGGGTGCGCCTGCCGCAGCTGAGGCTGGACGACCTCCTGGAGGAGCTGCAGGCCCGCCTGGACGCGGCGCGCGGAACACGCGACCGGGTGCACAGCCTTCTGGAGGCCGTGCTCTCGGTGGGCCGGGAGCTCGACCTGGAGCAGGCACTGCGCAGCATCGTGGAGGCCGCGGCGACGCTGGTCGACGCGGAGTTCGCCGCCCTCGGCGTGATCGGAGCGGACGGCAAGACGCTGTCGGCATTCCACACGGTCGGGGTCACCGAGGAGCAGATCGCCAGGATCGGGCCGTTCCCCGAGGGACACGGCATCCTCGGGGAGCTCATCCGCCACCCCGAGCCGCTGCGGCTGGCCAAGATCTCCCAGCATCCGGCGTCGTACGGCTTCCCGGCCCACCATCCGCCGATGAACACCTTCGTCGGGGTTCCCATCCGGGTGCGCGACCAGGTCTTCGGCAACCTGTACCTGACCGAGAAGCGGGGCGGGGTGCAGTTCGACGAGGAGGACGAGTCGGTCCTGGCGACGCTGGCCGTTGCGGCCGGTGTCGCCATCGACAACGCCCGCCTGTACGAGGAGTCACGGCTGCGCGAGCGCTGGCTGCAGGCGAACGCGGAGATCGCGCACGACCTGATGTCCGGCCGTGCGCGCAGCGACATCCTCCGCCTCATCGCCGAGCGGGCCTCGGAGATCACGGGATCGGCCCTGGCTGCGGTCGCGCTGCCCATGGAGGACACCGCCTCACTCGCCGTGGAGATCGCCGTCGGGCTGGATGCCGAGGCGCATCGAGGCCTTGTGCTGCCCATGGACCGGAGCCTGATGGGGCTGGCGTTCTCCGAAGCGGCCCCGGTCACCAGCGCGGATGCCGCTCACGACGAACGGATCTCGCCGGAGCCGCCGCGTTTCGAGGGACTGGGCCCCGCCGTGGCGGTGCCCATCGGCACGGGCGAGGCGGGGGCCCGGGGCGTGGTCCTGCTGGCCCGCAAGGCCGGACGGCCGATGTTCACGGAGACGGAGACCATGCCCCTGCAGTCCTTCGCCGCACAGGCCGCCATCGCGATGGAACTGGCCGAACGCCGCCAGGACGCCGAGCAGATCGCGGTGCTCAAGGACCGTGACCGGATCGCCCGGGACCTGCACGACCTGGCGATCCAGCGGCTGTTCGCCACCGGTATGACGCTGCAGAGCGCGGGCCGGTTCATCGAGCACCAGGAGGCCGCCGAACGCGTGGTGCGGGCGGTCGACGACCTGGACGAGACAATCAAGATCATCAGGTCGACGATCTTCGGCCTGCGGGCGCGTGAGGGCGGTGCCGGAACCGGGCTGCGGGCGCGGGTGGTGCGCGTGGTCGGCGAGGCGGCCCCGGTGCTGGGCTTCGCACCCAGTGTCCGGATGGAAGGCCTGCTGGACACGGACGTGCCACAGGATGTCGCCGCCCATGTCGAGGCCGTCCTCTCCGAGGCCCTGACCAACATCGCCCGGCATGCCGGCGCCGGCCGTGCCGACGTCGTCCTGGAGACCGACGGCCGCGAGATCCGGCTGACGGTCACGGACAACGGCGTGGGCATCCCGCCCGGGGGCCGCCGCAGCGGTCTGCGGAACATGGCCGAACGGGCCGAGCAGCTGGGCGGAGCGCTGGACTTCGACACCGGGCCCGCGAGCGGCACCGTTCTGGCCTGGCACGTTCCGCTGCCCAGGGGCTGAGCGGGTCGGGCGAAGTCCGTCACGGTTTACCGTGCTCTGAAAGGGCGCGGGGCTGTGTCCATATGCGGCTCCGCCGCGTGGGCGCGACCAGCCAGGACGGCGCCGCAGCGGACCGACGCCACCAGCTGAAGGAAGATGGACGAGGTCAACCCCGAGTTCCCGCAGGCGGACGTCGCCCTCGTCATCGGCGCCGACGACGTCACCAACCCGATCGCCGGCCGTCCCGGCAACGCGATCTCGGGCATGCCGATCCTCGACGTCGACAGGCCAGCCAACAGCGTCGTCGTCATCAAACGCTCGATGGGCGACGGCTATGTCGGCATCGACAACGAGCTCTACACCGACCCGAAGACCGGGATGTTCTTCATCGACGCGAAGAAGGGACTGAACGAACTGAAGACGGCCGTGGGCGAGTTCGTCGGCTGACCACGGCCCGCGCGCCGGGACCGCTCTCCGGGCGGCCCCGGCGGCATGCCCGGTCAGGATGCCCGCAGCAGCGGGATCAGGTCGGCGATCCGCTCCATCTGGTCGCCCAGGGCGCGCAGACCGACGGCGGCCGGACGGCACACGAGGTGTCGCGCACCCGCGGCCACGTACCGTGCCAACCCCTCGCGCACCTGGGCGCCCGAGCCGGTGACGACGGCCTGGATCTGCTCCAGTTCCTCAAGCGGCATGCCGTAGCTGGCCCGTGCGTAGGCATCCAGCGCCCGCCGGCCGTGCTCGGCGTCCTCGTCGACGCGCACCGTGACGAACAGCGCCGCGGTGACGTCCTCGGGCGCACGGCCCGCGTCGGCCGCAGCCTTCCGGACGTCCAAGAGCCCGGTTGCGTAGTCGCCCGGGTCGGGCGGGTAGGGCAGCCAGCCGTCGTACATCCGGCCGGTGCGGGCCAGCGCCGCGGGGGTCGCGCCGCCCAGCCAGACGGGTGGCCCGCCGGGACTGTACGGTCTGGTCGCCGGCGGGATGTCGGCGTACTGGAGGATCTCCCCCTGGAAGGATCCGGCGCCGGCCCACAGCGCCCGCCACAGGGAGACCGTCTCGTCCAGCCGGTCGAAGCGCCGTGCCCACGGCACCTCGGACAGGGCGTAGAAGGGCCGCCCGAACCGGCCGGGGAAGCCGGCACCCACGGTCACGACGAGTCGGCCGCCGGAGAGCAGGTCGAGCGAGGCCAGGGACTGCGCGGCCTGGATCGGCCGGCGCAGGAACGGCAGCAGCGCGGCGGTGCCCAGGGTCACAGCGTCGGTCACCGGGGCGAGCGCAGCCAGCATCGTCAGGGCCTCGATACGCGGGCTGATCAGGGAGTCGTTGACGAAGAGCGAGGAGAACCCCGAGCGTTCCGCGCGACGCGCGAAGTCGATCAGTTCGCGGGGGTCGTCGGATGCGTCCCACTGGGCGTTGCCGGTCGGAAGAAGGATGCCGATGTCCATGCCGGCGATCCTGGCCCCGGGCCCGAACAGCGACAATTCCCCGCAGGGAATGGCAGCGACGCCTCGCGGCCGTTACAACAGGCCTGTGGACTTCCCCAGCGCGCTGCGCGAACGCCGTACCCGCCGCCGGATCAGCCAACTCGAGCTGGCGCTGCGGGCGGGTACCACCCAACGCCACCTCAGCTTCATCGAATCCGGCCGGTCCGCCCCGGGCCGCGCCATGGTCGTGCGGCTGGCCGAGTCGCTCGAACTGCCGCTGCGCGAGCGCAACGAGCTGCTGCTGGCCGCCGGCTACGCACCTGTCTACCCGGAGAGCTCCCTCGACGCCCCCGCACTGGCCCCCGTCCGCACGGCGATCGACCACATCCTCCGTGGGCACCTGCCGTATCCGGCGGTGGTCGTGGACCGAGGCGGTGACCTGGTCGCTGCGAACGCCGCCTTCGACCTGATCACCGAAGGCGCGTCGCCCGACCTGGTCGGTGCGGGCAAGAACGTCTACCGGCTCGCGCTGCACCCCGACGGTCTGGCGCCACGCATCCGCAACCTCGCCGAATGGGCCCGGCACATCCTGGCCGCCCTCGGCCACCTGCCCGAACTGCGCGCCGAACTCGCCTGCCACGTCCCCGACCTGCACCCCTCGGACGCACAGCTGGGCTTCGCGGTCCCGCTGCGCCTCGCGTCCTCGTACGGTGAGCTGCACCTGATGACGACGGTGACGACCTTCGCCACCGCCGTGGACGTGACGCTGGCGGAGCTGAGGCTGGAGGCCTTCCTGCCGGCTGATCCGGAGACCGCCGAGGCGCTCTCGGCGGCCGCCGGTGCAGACGCTCCGGTGACCCTCGCTCACGAGCCGGGGAACATGTAGTCCGTCCTGATCCGGCCCTCTTCGTCAAGCACGAGGATCTCCGAACCGCCGCCGACCACCTCTCCGGTCTCGACGGACACCGCCTCCCAGCCGAACCTGATCAGGTCGTCGAGGCGCACGGCGTCGGGGCGTGCCCGGAAGGTGATGCCCTGCTTCGCCACGAACTCCTCGTAGCTGCGCGCCATGCGGATCTCGATGGCGTCGTGCCCCCGGGCCTCCAAGACCGGGTGCCGGAAGCCGAGGCCCGCGGCGATCTCCCGGATCTCCACGGGCGGCTGGAGGACATGGGTGCCGTCCTCGGCCCACAGCCGCTCGATGGCCGTACGGCGTGCTGCGGCGTCCGGTTCCGTCCACTGGGCTGCGTAGCGGTGGGCCAGGTCCTGTGGGTCGATCTCGATCACGTGCGTCTCCTTGCCGGAAGGATGAAGGTCACTTCGGCTTGATCCTCCGACCCAAGGACAAGACCGACAATTCCCTCCGGGGAATGAGCGATCAGATGGGTCCGGCTCACTCCTCCGGCACCATGTCGATCGCCCCGCACGGGCACTCGGCCGCGCACAGCCCGCACCCCTTGCAGTAGTCGAGGTCGATGCTGAAACCCTTGCCCGGCCCCAGCTTGGTGATCGCGTTGTCCGGGCAGACGCCGTAGCAGTTGTCGCACTCGAAGCAGTGACCGCAGGACATGCAGCGCCGGGCCTCGAACAGTGCCGTGGACTCGTCGGGCCCCTGCACCACCTCGCCGAACGTCGAGACGTGGCGGGCGAGTTCGAGCGTCGGCCGTACGGAGGCCGGGGCGTCGGAGTAGTACCAGGTGTTGAGCCGGTCGGCCGACGCGAGGCCGTGCTTGGCTCGCGGTCGCCGTGTAGGTGCGGGCGCCCGCGGCCGAGGCCCCGATGCACATCGACATCGCGGCGAACTCCGACTCGACGTTGACGTACTCGCACGGTTTCAGGGCCCCGGACTTCACCAGGCGGCTGAGTTCCTCGACGATGTGTGTCTGCGGCGAGATCGGATACGCGGCGATCACTTCGGGCCGGCAGCAGGCGATGGTTTCGGCGACCGCACGAGACCCCTCAGTCTGCTTGAGCATGCGCCCGCTCCTCCCGCTGGGCCTTCCGGACGTGGTCGTATGCCTCCCGGGCCGCGGCCGCGTTGGCCTGCCCGAGCCCGCCGGCGAAGCGTTCGCGGACGGCGGCGGTGAGCGACTCGATGCTCACGCAGCCGGTGAGCGCGGCGAGCCCGCCGAGCAGGACGGCGTTCGGCACGGGCCGGCCGAAGTGGCGGACGGCGAGTGCGGTGGCCGGGACGGTGAGGGCATGGCCGACGAGGTCCTGGAGGCTCAACTCGCCCACGGACCGCGGCGAGTTGATCAGCACGGCGCCGCCGGGCCGCAGCCCTTCGAAGACGTTCACCTGGCAGCAGCGTGGGGTCCTGGACGACCAGAGCATCGGGTCGCATGACGGGCTCGCGCACCCGGATCGGCCGGTCGTCGATCCGGCAGAACGCCACCACCGGCGCGCCCGTCCGCTCTGATCCGAAGCTCGGGAACGCCTGCGCGTGGCGGTCCTCCATGAACGCCGCCGCCGACAACAACTCAGCGGCCGTGACGGCTGGGTTTTTCGTGTCTTCGGGCGAGTAAGTCCTGCGGGACGATCACGACCGGGCAGCGCACGTGGTGCATCACCGCGTGCACGACCGGCCCGGTGTGTGCGCCCAGCCGGGCCGGACGGTTCCTGCGGCCGACGACCAGCAGCCGGGCGTCCTGTGCCGCGCGCAGCAGCTGCTGGGCCGGGCGGTCGTTCTCCACCGGCGTCCGGATCTTCACCGCCGGGTACTTCTCCCGCCACGGCTGGAGCGCGCCGTCCAGTGCGGTTTCGGCGGCCTGCTGTGCAGCGCCACTCATCGTGGCCGCCGCTGCGGGCGGGGCATAAGGCACGTGCCAGGTGTGCAGCACCTGCAGCTGTGCGGAACGCAGGGTCGCGCTCTCGAAGGCGAACGCGAGCAGCTCCTCGCACGGGTGCGCGATGTCCACACCGACCACGACGTCGCGATACGGCGTGCGCAGCGACGGCCGGCCCTTCTCGTCCGGCAGATGGTCGTCCTCTGCGGTCCGGTCCGCCCGCACGAGCACCACGGGCCGCGCCACGCGGGCCACCGTCGCGAGCGCCACCGACCCGGCCATGAAGCCGCCGAAGCCACTGAACGCCCGGCTGCCCAGGACCAGCAGCTCGGCCTCGGCGCCCGCCTCGACGAGCGCGTCCGCCGCGGGACGGGCGATCTGCTCGGCACTGAGATACACCTGCGGGTGACGCTCGTTGAGCTGGTCCATGGCTCCGCGCAGGATCCGCCGCGCCCAATAATGGGGCGCCTCCGCCCCAGGCCGAGTACGTCCGGGTCCCTTACGCAGACCTCTCGATACATCCGCTCCGAGCGCGGTGGACAACGAGGACGTCGTCCTGCTGGCCGACATCTGGCCGCCAACAGGACGATGCCGGCGACGAACGAGCTGTACCCGAAGGTCAGGCACGCGCCTGGGCCGAGCGGCCCCGAGCCGGGGCCGATCCACCCCTGCTGAGGCCGGCCCGCCGGTGCCACGGTGGGAGTGGAGCTCCGTGCTGAGCTCCCGCACAGACCGACGAAAGGCGGTGGGGAAGATGGAGCTGCCCCTGGTCGTGGGCGTCGACGGATCCGACGGGAGTCTCGCCGCGGTCGACTGGGCCGTGGACGAAGCGGCCCGGCACGGCCTGCCGTTGCGGCTGGTGTACGCCTCGCTGTGGGAACGCTACGAGGGCACAGTGCCGGGCAGCAGTCTTGAACGTTCGTCCGAGCAGGTGATGGCGGAACACGTCGTCACCTCCGCCGCGGAACGTGCCGGGCGGCGCAACCCCGACGTGAAGGTCACCACCGACGTGCTCCCCGAGGAGGCGGCCGCAGCGCTCCTGCATGAGGGCAACAACGCCTCCGTACTGGTCACCGGCTCGCACGGCCGCGGCGAGCTGGCGGGCCTGCTGCTCGGCTCGGTCGGACTGGCCGTGGCCGCCCGCGCCCACGGTCCGGTGATCGTCGTCCGCGGCGACAAGGCCGGTCTGGCGGGCACCCATGAGCGGATCCTGCTCGGCGCGGGGGAGCCGGCGACCGGCGGCGAGGCCGTGCGGTTCGCCTTCCGCGAGGCCGAGGCGCGCGGATGCACCCTCGACGTCGTGCGCACCTGGCGCTGTCCCGCACACGAGACCGGCGACCACCCGCGGCTGGCGGACGACCCCGCGCACCGCCACGAGGAGCAGGCGTCCAGGCTGCTCGACGCCCTGCTCGCAGACGCGATCGCTGACCACCCCGGGGTCCTGGTGCGCCGCGTCACGGTCGAGGGGCCGGCCCGCAAGGTGCTGCTGCACCGCTCGGCCGCCGCGGACCTCGTGATCGTCGGGGCGCAGCGCCGTACAGGCCATGGCGGCCTCCAACTCGGCCGGGTGGCGCACACACTGCTGCACCACGCCGACTGCCCGGTGGCAATCGTGCCGCAGCAGGTGTGACCGTGCGCAGCCCCCTGAACGGCCTCGATGAATTCCGCTCCGGTTCGACGGCGCCCCAAAGGGGCGCGGGGCCGTATCCATTTGCGGCTCCGCCCGGGGGCACGTCCATCTGGCCGTGCTGCGCACCGAGTTCACGGCCGAAGGCTTTGCCGGCCGGCTCGACTTCGAGGCGGCCCTCGACGGCGGCGTCACCAACAGCGGCGTGCCCTGCTACCGGGACCTCGACGGCCGCCACCTCACCCACGTGCACACCGGAACCGCTGCCCGGACACCGTGTGGCTGCGCTGCCGTACCCGCACGTCGGACATCCGTATCGGCACGGCGGCCCGCCTGACGGCCGACGCACCCGCTACGACCGGCCACGAAGTACCTTCCGCTGTCCAGCGGTTGAGCCTGGATCGGCCGCCGGGCGCACCGCCGTCGTCGACAAGACGGTCGCCCTGCACACCTCGCGCGACCCGGCGATCGGCGACCCGCTCTTCGCCGCCGTCGACCGGGTGACCCGCGCGCCCGGCCTCGAACTGATGCAGTCGCTGCCCGAGCCACGGCGGCGCGAACCCGTCGAACGCACCGGGCTCGACGGTGGCGAACTCGAACAGTGGGAGGACGGCTCCCGCACCCTTCAGGTGCCCTTTCACGAAGGTGTCATCAGCCGGTTCGGGGGCTACCGCGACCTCGCCGAGCTCGACTGGGACGATGCTGGGCTATCTCTTCGCACCGGCCGAACTGCAGGGCTGTTCCGTCGGCTTGGGGCTGCGGCTCGACGAGGACATGTGGCTGGGGCCTGGCCCGGGCCCGGCGGGCGGAGGCGTGGAAGTTCCGCCTGGAAGCCCTCCTGGGCGACGTCGCCGAGGTCCAGGGCGGCACCACCGGTGAGGGGATCCACCTGGGCGCCATGGCCGGCACCCTCGACCTCGTGCAGCGCGGACTGACCGGCCTGGAGACGCAGGGCGGCGCGCTGTGGCTCGATCCGGTGCCGCTGCCCGAGCTGTCCTCGTACGGGTTCGCGCTGCGCCACCACGAGCACTGGGGCGTACGGCTGAGGCTGGAGCGCGGTCTGCTGGAGATCGCGGTGCCGTCGTCCGACGGCACGCCCATCGACGTACGGCTGCCGGACCGGGCGGTTTGTCTGCAGCCGGGGGAGACGGGCCGGCTGCTGCTCGGGGACTGAGGGCGAACGGGGCCCGGGCTTGGGCCGGATGGTCCCGGGTCGACACCGGGCGGCCCATACTCGCTGGTCGTGCTGCGTGTGAAGGTGGCCGTGAGAAGCAGTCCGAGACATCCGAGACAAAGGAAGCGGTCCGCGATGTACTGGAACGGTCACGACATGAACGGATGGGGCTGGTTCGCGATGTCGATCGGCACGGTCCTGCTGTGGGCCCTGCTCATCACTGTGGCCGTGCTGCTCTTCCGCACCCTGAACCGGGCCCCGGAGCCCCCGCGCACCCCCACCCCCTCCGCCGCCGCGCCCGAGCGACTGCTCGCCGAGCGCTTCGCCCGAGGGGAGATCGACGAGGAGCAGTACCGCCGAAGCCTGGCCGTGCTGCGCGGGGACGGCCCCACTCTCGCCAAACACTGACAGAACCGCCCCGCCTGCCCGAGGGGAGGTGCGCCCCATGCCGGCGCAACCACTCGACACGACGAACGTCACGGCCCTGGTGGCCGCCGCCACGGCCGCGCCCTCGCTGCACAACGCGCAGCCGTGGCGATTCCGCCATCACACCAAGGTCGGCACGATCGAACTGCGTGCCGACTTCGAGCGCGCCATGCCGCACACCGACCCCGACAACCGCGGCCTGCACATCGGCTGCGGCGCGGCTCTGTTCAACCTCCGTGTCGCCGCGGCCGACAGCGGCCTGCACGTCGATGTGCATCTGCTGCCCGATCCCGCCGACCGGGAGCTGCTCGCCGTCGTGCATCTCAACGACAGCGACCGGCCCGACCGCGACCTGGCGGCGCTGTTCCCGGCGATCGCCCGCCGGCACACCAGCCGCCATCCGTTCCAGGACAAGCCGATCCCTGCCGCACTGCGGGACGCCCTGCGCGACGCCGCCCTCAGGGAGGGCGCTCAGCTGGCCTTCCCCGACGCCTGGCACGTGGAGTCGCTGCTGGAACACGTCCGCGACGTCGAGGGGCGCGACAGCCTGCACCCCGAGCGTCTCGAGGACGTGCAGCGGTGGACCCGCATCGGGGCGGAGAGCGCCGGCACGGCCGTGGACGGCATTCCCGAGGGGGCCTTCGGGCCGCGCAAGCAGGGCGGCCGCGCTCCGGTCCGTGACTTCGCCGGCCGCCGGCCTGTGCCCGGCCGTCCGACGGCTGTCTTCGAGACCACCCCGCACCTGGCACTGCTGGGCACGCACAACGACCACCCCGACGACTGGCTGCGCGCGGGACAGGCGCTCGAGCGGGTCCTCCTGCTGGCCACGCTCGACGGCCTGGCCACCTCCCTCACCTCCCACGCACTGGAGCGGGCGGACCTGCGGGAGCTGGCCCGCGATCCACGATCGGCCATGGGTTTCGTGCACATGGTGCTGCGCCTCGGTTACGGGCCCGCGGGGACGGGGACACCACGCCGCCCCGTGCACGAGGTACTGGAGATCGGCTGAGCGCACGGCCGGGCCCACGAGAGGGCCGGTCGGCGCGTCCCCCGGGGCCCGTCGGCCCAGTGCGGCCAAGGCCGGGCAGGCGAAGGCTGACAACGGTGACAACCGCAGACGAGGGAGGGGCACCATGAACGGTCCGGTCGTGGTGGGAGTGGACGGTTCGCCGTCGGGTCTGGCGGCCGTGGAAGCCGCGGCGTGGGAGGCCGACCGGCGCGGAGTGGGCCTTGAACTGGCGCACGCCCTGACGTGGTCCGAGGAGCTGGTGCCGGCCGGTGCGGTGCCCTGGGACCCGGACGGCGGCGGGCTGCGGGACCGGGTGAACGAGGCACTGGCCGATGCCGAGTGGCGGGCCCGCCGGGTGGCGCCCGACTTGACGATCACACGCGAAGTCCTCGTCGGCGAGCCGGTGACGGTGCTCGGGTCCGAGTCGCGCGCCGCGTCCCTCATCGTGGTGGGCGGCCGCCCCGCGCACGGGATGCGAGGCCGCCTGCACGGCTCGGTCGCCGGCCATCTGACGGCCCGTGTGGGCTGCCCGGTGCTGGTGGTGTGCGGCAGACAGAGCCGGACCGGCCCCGTCGTCCTTGCGCAGGACGCGTCACCAGGGGCCCGCGAAGCCGCCGAGTTCGCCTTCGCGGCGGCCTCGGAGCGCGGGGCGGACCTGGTGGTCCTGCACCGGACAGCGGCCGTACGCCCCCTGGCCGGGCTGCGCGAGCAGTATCCGGACGTCGCCGTGCGCGCCCGCCCGGTCCGGGGCCGGTATCACCGCTCCCTGGTCGAGGCGAGCGTCGGCGCGCAGCTCGTCGTGGTCGGCGTACGACGGCGCAACGGCAGCGCGGCCGCACTGTCAGGCCCCGACGGCCGGGCGATCCTGCGGCACGCACACTGCCCCGTCGCTCTGGTCCCGTACGGCAAGGTGTGATCAGCGCGTGGGTCGGTCGCCCGTCTCCGGCTGGTCCAGGTGCGTGGCGAGGACCGCGGCCTGCACGCGGCGTTGCACTCCGAGCTTGGCCAGCAGTCGGGAGATGTGGTTCTTGACGGTCTTCTCCGACAGATAGAGCTGCTTGCCGATCTCACGGTTGGTGAGTCCGTCCCCGATCAGCGCGAGGATCTCCCGCTCGCGCGGCGACAGCCCCGCCAACTCGGGTGCCACTGCGGGGGCTTCGGCGGGTTCCGTGCGCAGGGAGCGCATGAGCCGGGCGGTGGTGGCCGGGTCGAGCATGGACTGGCCGGAGGCGACGGTGCGGACCGCCGAGATCAGGTCGGAGCCCTTGATCTGCTTGAGGACATAGCCGGAGGCGCCGGCCATGATGGCGTCGAGGAGGGCGTCCTCGTCGTCGAACGAGGTGAGCATGAGCACGGCGAGCTCGGGCATACGGCTGCGCAGGTCCCGGCAGACGGAGATGCCGTCGCCGTCGGGCAGACGGACGTCCAGGACGGCGACATGGGGGCGCACGGCGGGAGCGCGGACGAGGGCGTGCTCGACGTTCTCGGCATCGCCGACGACGCTGATGTCGGGCTCGGAGTCCAGCAGGTCGGCCAGCCCGCGTCGGACGACCTCGTGGTCGTCGAGCAGGAAGACGCGGATCGGGTCCTGCGCCGTGAAGGTACGTGCCTCGGTCATGTCGACCCCTCGTTCCCCGGATGTATGACGCACGGGCTGCGGGCCGCACGTCACGACGATCATCACCTGTCAGGACCGGACGCACTAGGGCCGACCGGCCCCACTCACCGCCACCGTACGCCGACCGGTCTCGTGGCCCGAAGAGGCGGCTGCCTCTCCCGTAGACGGCGATCTGGTGAGACCTTTTAGGTGTGTCCGTCCTCATTGCGCCCGTAAGGGGGTGTGACCGATGCGGAAGGTCAGACGCACGCAGGTCATGGGGTGGCGCTGGCGCAGCAATCCGCTGCGCAGGCACAGCGATGTGGTGGAGGCGTGGATCGTGCTGGCTGCCTGGACGGCCGCGACGGCCGGAGGGGTTGCCGCCGGGGTGGTCGGGGCGCAGGCCGCGGAGCACGTGGTGAACCAGGACCGGGCGGGCCGTCGGCCGGTGTCGGCGGTGGTCGTGAAGACCGTGCCCGGAAGCGGGCGGGACGTCGTCACCGGTGTGCGGTACGACCGGGTGCTGGCGACGGTGCGCTGGAGCGACGGGAAGGGGCCGGCCCGTGCGGGCACGGTGGACGTGAAGCCCACGGCGAAGCCGGGCAGTCGGGTCCGGGCCTGGACGGACGGGCGTGGCCGGCTGGTTGCGGCGCCGGTGAGTTCTACCGAGGCGGCAACGCGTGTGGTGCTGGCCGGAACCGGAGTGGGGCTGGCGACGGGGCTGACGGTTCTCGGCGGCGGAAGGCTGGTGCGGCTGCGCGTGCAGCGGCGGGCCACCGAGCGATGGGGAGCCGAATGGGAGCGGGTCGAACGGGAGTGGGGGCACAGGACAGGCTGAGACGCCTGGCCGACGGCCGGGATGGTGGCGCCGATCAGATCGCCGGGCGGTCCTGTCCGTCGTGTCCGTCGAGCCCGTCGCGTCAGTCGAGCGCGAACTCCACGTCCACGACCCCCTCGACCGCCCGGACCAGGCGCGCGGCCACCGGCACGAGGGAGGTGTCGCGGACCCGGCCGCCGAGCGTCACGACCCCGTCGCGGACCTCGACCCGTACCTCCGAGAGCGGTGTGGTGAACAGATACGAGACGATCTCCCGCCGGACCTCCTCGGCGATCTCGTCGTCGTCCCGCAGGAACACCTTGAGCAGGTCCGCCCGGCTGACGATGCCCTCCAGCCGCCCGCCGTCGTCGACCACCGGCAGACGCTTGACCCGGGCCCGGGCCATCTCCCGCGCGGCCTGCGCGAGAGTGGCGTCCGCTCGGATGGTGAGGGCGGGTGAGGTCATCAGCTCGCCGGCGGTGACCGAGCCCGCCTTCGCGAGGTCCGACAGCCGCCGCAGCTGCGTGTACCGGTCGGGATCGCTGTCGCGGAACTCCTCCTTGGGCAGCAGATCGGCCTCGGAGACGACCCCCACGACCCGGTTCCCGCCGTCCACCACGGGTACCGCACTGACCTTCCGGTCCTGCATGGTCCGCACGATGTCCTTGAAGGCGGCCTCGCGGCCGACTGCGGCGACGGTGCGGGTCATCACGTCACTCACGATGTGCGGGAACGCGTGCACGGCGCCTCCTTGATCGCTTCGGTCCTCGCGGCCGCGGGCGGGTTCACCGCCCGTTGCCGCTGCCGTAGGGGGCGTACAGGTCGAGCAGCCGCACCCGGGCCGCCTGCAGCCGGTGGGCCACGACCTCGCCCACCCAGCGGGCGATGGTCCGTCCGAACGCGGGATCCTCCTCACAGATCGTCCGCACGGTCGTGGCGTCGAACTCGTACGCCCGCACCGGCGAAGCCGCCTCGGCCCCGAGGTGCCAGACGTGAGGGGCGAACAGCCAGGACCAGCCGAGCAGTTCGTTGTGCCCGAGGGACTCGATGACGGCGGCCCGGCGGCCGGGCACGCGCATGTCGAGATCGACGGTGCCGGTGCGGATGATCCAGAACCGGTCGGCGTGGCCGCCCTCCTCGAAGAGCCGGGTGCCCTCGGGGAACGACACCTCCCGGGCGGTCTGCATCAGCCGCTGCCGGTGCTCGGCAGGCAGCGCCCGCGGCAAGCTTGTGGTTGCGGGAGCGTTCATGGCGTGCCTCCACTCAGGCGTACGGAGCTACCACTCCCAGCGTGTGCGCGCGCCCCGGAACGGACCAGGGGCCACCCGGCCCCACGACCGGGCCGACCGGCGGCGCGCTCCACCCCTGTGGCACCCTGTGCCTACCCGCCCGCCCGCAGTTCGATGGTGGTGAGAGAGCCACCCGACAGAGCGGAAAGGGGGAACACCATGCGTACGAGCCTGACTCCGGAGTTCTGGCGGCAGTCCGCCCTTCTCCTGGTGATCGCCATGGCCGTCACCTTCGTGCTCAGCGCGGCACTGGACGCGCTGGTCCTGCGGGCGCAGCAGCGCCGTGCCGCACGGCGGCCGTCGGGCCCGGGGACGAACGGAAGGGCCGGAGCGGCCCGGACGGCCCCGCGCCGGCCGGAGCGGACCGTCATGCGCACGCCCGTGAAGAGCTGACACGGTCTAGCCTCCGCGGCACCACTCCCGATAGGCGGCCACGGCGGTCGGCAGGGTGGGAAAGATCAGGTCCCTGCCCACTGCTTCGGCCAGCCCGTACGCCTCCAGGTCGTCCAGGAGGTCCTGCTTGACCCGCGCGAGGGCGAACACGATGCCGCGCCGGGTGAGTTCGCGGCGCACCTCGTCGACCGCGTCCAGGGCGGTGATGTCCACCTCCACGTTCGCCTCGGTGTTGAGGACGAACCAGCGGACCGGGGTGGTCTGTTCGTCCACCGCGGCCAGGGCCCGGCGGTGGAAGTCCTGCGCGTTGGCGAAGAAGAGCGGGGAGTCGTAGCGGTAGACGAGCAGGCCCGGGACGGTGCGGGCCTGCGGGTAGTCGTCCACGTCGTGCATGCCGGCGACGCCCGGCACCAGCCCCTCGACGGCGTCGTGCGGGCGCGCCACCCGGCTCAGCAGCTCCGCCACGGACAGACCGACGGCTACGATCACGCCGTAGAGAATGTCCAGGGTCAGCACCCCGGCCAGGCAGCCCAGCGCCAGCAGCAGTTCGCGCCGCCGGAAGGAGGCCAGCCGGCGAAAGCCCGCGAGATCGATCATGCGGACGGCGGCGTACACCACGATCGCGCCCAGCACGGCCGACGGCGTGTGGGTCAGCAGCGGGCTGAGGAACAGCAGCACGGCGACGACCGCCAGACCCGCCACCAGCGAGTACGCCTGGCTCCGTGCCCCTGCCGAGGAGGCGAGCGCGGTGCGGCTGGCGCTGCTGCTCACCGGAAAGCCGTGCAGACAGGCGGCCCCGAGATTGGCCGCGCCGAGGGCCAGGAACTCCTGGTTGGCATCCAGTTCCGAGCCGTCGTCGTCGGCAGCGGTGAAGCCTCGGGCGGTGAGGATGAAGTCGGTGTAGGCGACCAGGAGGACGCCGAGGGCGGGCAGCACCAGGTCCGGCACTTCCGTCAGGTCCGGAAGGGCGAAGTCGGGCAGGCCCGCCGGGACCGCGCCGATCACCTTGATGCCGTGCCGGCCGTCCAGGTCGAAGACGGCCACTGACGCGGTGCCCAGCACCAGGACCAGCAGCGGTCCGGGCGCCAGCGGGAGCCATCGCCGGACCGCGAACAGGAGCACGATCGTGACGGCGGAGAACACCACCGTGGCCGGGTGGGCCTGCCCCAGGTGCCGCAGGAAGGACCACAGCAGGGGGAAGAACGTCGAGCCTGTTGTCGGTACCCCGGTCAGCTTGGGCAGCTGGTCCACGACCATGATCAGGGCCACACCCGCCAGATAGCCGATCAGGACGGGACGGGACAGCAGGTCGGCGACGAAGCCCAGGCGCAGTACCCGCGCGGCCAGGCACAGCAGACCGACCGTGGCCGCGAGTGCGGTGGCCAGCGTGGCGTAGCGGCCCGGGTCGGAACCGGCGAGGGGAGCCACCACGGTGGCCGTCATCAGCGCGGCCGTCGTCTCGGGGCCCACCGACAGCAGCCGTGACGTGCCCAGCAGGGCGTACAGCGCGAGCGAGGGCAGGATCGACCACAGCCCCACAACCGGCTGCAGTCCGGCCACGCTTGCGTACGCCATCACCTGCGGCACGAGATAGGCGGCCACCGTCACCCCGGCCAGCAGGTCGCCGCGCAGCCAGGAACGGCGGTATCCGCTCAGCGCGGCGATCCCGGGCGCCGCACGGCGCCACCGCGAAGCCTGCGCCATGGATCTCCTCTCGCCGCCTGCCTCAAGAATCCACTGCGGTGCCGCCGACCGCGAGAGTTTCCGCCCCGGTGGTCCAACAGGACATATGGAAGGGGCCGTTCAGCCCCCTCGAGACCGACCTTCGGCCTCGGGCCACGACGGCGGGTCGGTAGCAGGGTGGACGTGGCGGTGGCAGAGCATGCCGACCGCGGGAGCGTGGCGGACCCCGTGCAGGGGCCCGCCACGCGAGGGCGTTGGGCCGCTCGGCCCCGGCCGGGGACATGCGGCCCCTGCAGCACCGACCACCACTGATCCGACGATGGATGCGGATCCCCGATCAGGAGGAAGAATCATGGCGCGCACCGTTGTCGCAGGCCTGGACGGCTCGCCCGAGAGCCGCGCCGCGGTGGAGTGGGCGGCCCGCGAGGCGAAGCTGCGCGGCCTGCCGTTGAAGATCGTCCATGTGTGGGAGCCGGTGCCGGAGCCCATGGCCCAGGCCCCGCTGCTCGGCCCGGAGACGCTGCAGCACTGGACCGAACGGATCCCGCGCGAGACCGCCGAGGGCGCCCGGATGCGCCACCCCGGAGTGCAGGTGACCGTGGAGCAGCTGACCGGCCGGCCCGCCGACGTGCTGGCCAAGGAGGCCGAGGACGCCGAACTGCTCGTGCTCGGCTCCCGCGGACTCAGCGGCCTCGGCGGGTTCCTGATCGGCTCCGTCGGCCACTCCGTCCTCGCACACGCCCGGCGTCCTGTGGTGCTGGTCCGGGCCGGCGAACAGGCCGCCGACGAGCACGAGCCGGACCCGGTAGGCATCCCTTCGGCGGCCACCGGGTACCGGCCCGTCGTCCTCGGCCTCGACCCCACCGACCCGGACGACTCGGTGATCGGATTCGCCTTCGACGAGGCGACCCGGCGCTCCGCCGTACTGCGGGTCCTGTACGGCTGGAACCTGCCGCCGTACTACACCTACGGCCTGGCCGCCGACCCGGACTACCACAACGAGATCATCCGGCAGCAGTGCGCCGCCCTGGCCGAGGCCCTGCGCCCCTGGCGCCAGAAGTACCCGGACGTGGACGTGGTGGAGGAGTCCCGGGCCGGCAGCGCCGCCGACCACCTGACCGACGCCTCCCGGGACGCCTCGCTGGTCGTCGTCGGCCGCCGCATCCGCCGCGGGCCGGTCGGCCTCCACATCGGCCCCGTCACGCACGCCGTCCTGCACCACGCCGCCGCCCCCGTCGCGGTCGTGGCCCACAACTGACGTCCGTCACTGAGGAGTTGACCCCATGAAGGCAGCGGTCGTACGAGCCTTCGGCGAGCCCCTGGTCATCGAGGAGCGCCCCGACCCCGAACCCGGCCCCGGCCAGGTCCGCATCCGTGTCGAGGTCTCCGGGCTGTGCCACACCGACATCCACGCGGCGCACGGCGACTGGCCGGTGAAGCCCACCCCGCCGTTCGTGCCCGGTCACGAGGGCGTCGGCCTGATCGAGAAGCTCGGCGACGGCGTCACCCACCTGAGCGTGGGGGACCGGGTCGCCGTGCCGTGGCTCGGGAGGGCCTGCGGGCGGTGCGAGCACTGCCTGTCCGGCTGGGAGACGCTGTGCGAGCACCAGATCAACACCGGCTACGGCTGCGACGGCGGATACGCCGAGAAGATGCTGGCCTGGGCCGACTTCGCGCAACCGGTGCCCGAGGGCGTCGGCGCCGTCGAGGCCGCCCCACTGACCTGCGCCGGCGTCACCACGTACAAGGCACTCAAGGTCGCAGGCGTCCAGCCGGCCCAGCTCGTCGCGATCTCCGGGATCGGCGGCCTCGGCCACCTCGCCGTCCAGTACGCGAAGATCGCCGGAGCCACCGTCGCGGCGATCGACGTCACGGACGAGAAGCTCGAACTCTCCCGGGAACTCGGCGCGGACCTCGTCATCGACGCCCGCAAGCAGGACGTGGGCGAGGTGCTGAGGCAGCACGGCGGCGCCCACGCGGCGATCGCCCTGGCCGTGAACGAGGCCGCGTTCACCGCCGTGAACTCCGGGTTGCGGCGGGGCGGGAAGCTGGTGATGGTGGCACTGCCGGCGCACGGCACCATCCAGGTCCCGATCTTCGACACCGTCCTGAACGGCACCTCGGTGATCGGCTCGATCGTGGGCACCCGTCAAGACCTCGCCGAGGTCTTCCAACTGCATGCGGCGGGCCGCACCAGGGTCATCCACGAGACCCGCCCGCTGGCCGCGGTCAACGAAGCCATCGACGAGGTGCTGCGCGGGCAGGTCAAGGCCCGCATCGTGTTCGACCTCGGTACGGGAAGGTGAGGACGATGGATCTCCCTCTGGTCGTGGGCGTGGACGGCTCCGAGCCGAGCCTGCGTGCCGTCGACTGGGCGGCCGACGAGGCCGTGCTGCGCGGGGTGGAGCTGCGGGCCGTGTACGCCTCGCTGTGGGAGCGCTACGAGGGCACCGCCCTCGCCACGGACCTCGGGAAGCCGTCCGAGGCCGTGCTCGCCCAGGACGTCGTCGACCTAGCGGCCCGGCGGGCGCACGAGCGCCATACGGACCTGAAGGTGACGCCGGCGGTGCTGGCGGAGGAGCCCGAGTACGCCCTGGTGCACGAGGGGCGTCAGGCCTCCGCGCTGGTGGTGGGCAGCCGTGGCCGCAGCGGCGTCGCGGAGTTTCTGCTTGGTTCCGTCAGTCTGTCCGTGGCCGCGCACGCCGACTGCCCGGTGATCGTGCTGCGCGGCAGCCACGACAAGCAGGCGGTGCCGGGCACTCAGCGCCGTGTCCTCCTCGGCGTCGGCGAGGACGGGGCCGAGTCGTCGGCCGTGCGCTTCGCCGTCGACGAGGCGCGCCGCCGCGGTGCGCGCCTGGAGGCCGTACGAGCCTGGCGGTGCCCCGCGCACGAGAGCACCGACCACCCGCTCATGGCCGGGGAACCCGCCCGGCTGCACGAGGAGCGGGCCGTGGCCGCGCTGGAGAAGGCGCTGCTCGACGTGCCGGCGGACGCCGACGTGCACCGCCGCACCGTCGAGGGCCACGCCCGCAGGGTCCTGGCGGACCTCTCGCACGGCGCCGACCTGCTGGTCGTGGGGGCCAAGCGGCGCGAGGGGCGCTTCGGGCTCCAGCTCGGCCGCGTCGCCCACGCGGTACTGCATCACTCCGCCTGCCCCGTCGCCGTCGTACCGCAGCGGGCGTGAGCGCCGTGACCGGTTTACAGGTTCGCTGCGTGATCGGGGACGTACGTCTGCAGGTCACGCGGCGAGCGCTGGTAGCCGGTCGAGTCCGGCCGGTCCGGCAGCTCCAGCACCGGGGGCGGCACATCGTGGTACGGCAGGGAATCCAGCAGATGGGCGATCATGTTCAGCCGTGCCCGGCGCTTGTCGTCGCTCTCCACGACGAACCAGGGCGCCTCGGTGATGTCGGTGTGCACCATCATCTCGTCCTTGGCCCGGGAGTACGCCTCCCAGCGGGTGATCGACTCCAGGTCCATCGGCGACAGCTTCCAGCGCCGCAGCGGGTCCTCCAGCCGGCGCCGGAAGCGCTCCTGCTGTTCGGTGTCGCTCACCGAGAACCAGTACTTGCGCAGCACGATCCCGGCCTCCACCAGCATCCGCTCGAAGATGGGGCACTGCCGCAGGAAGAGCTGGTACTCCTCCTTGGTGCAGAAGCCCATCACATGCTCGACCCCGGCCCGGTTGTACCAGGACCGGTCGAACAGCACGATCTCCCCGGCGGCCGGCAGATGCTCGATGTACCGCTGGAAGTACCACTGGGTGCGTTCACGCTCGGTCGGTTTCGGGAGGGCCGCGATCCGGGCGACGCGGGGGTTGAGGTGTTCGGCGACCCGCTTGATGGTGCCGCCCTTGCCGGCCGCGTCCCGTCCCTCGAAGACGACGACGAGGCGGGCGCCCTCCGCACGCACCCACTCCTGCAGCTTCACCAACTCCGTCTGCAGGCGGAGCAGTTCCTTCTCATACGTCTCGCGCGGCACCTTCGCCGCCTTCTTGCCGGCCATGCCGCCTCCACTGCCCCGTTGACCTACGCCGATGACTTCCGGAGCCCCTGATGCCCAAGGTCGAACACCAGAACAGCAGCACCGTACTGACCGACGACGAACTGCGCACCCTGGACGCGCGCTGGCGTGCCGCCAACTACCTGTCCGCCGGACAGATCTACCTCATGGCCAACCCGCTGCTGCGCGAACCGCTGCTGCCGGAGCACATCAAGCCGCGGCTGCTCGGTCACTGGGGCACCTCGCCCGGTCTGAATCTCGTCTACACCCACCTCAACCGCGTCATCAAGGCCCGCGGCATCGACGCTCTGTGCATCTGGGGGCCCGGCCACGGTGGGCCGTCCGTGCTGGCCAACTCCTGGCTGGACGGCACCTACAGCGAGACGTATCCGGACGTCGGCCGCGACGGGGCCGGCATGGACCGCCTGTTCCGCCAGTTCTCCTTCCCCGGCGGTGTGCCGAGCCATGTGGCGCCGGAGACCCCCGGCTCGATCCACGAGGGCGGTGAACTGGGCTACTCGCTCTCGCACGCCTACGGGGCGGCCCTGGACAACCCGAACCTGCTGGTCGCCTGTGTGATCGGCGACGGCGAGGCGGAGACCGGACCGCTGGCCGCCTCCTGGCACTCCAACAAGTTCCTCGACCCGGTCCACGACGGGGCCGTGCTGCCGATCCTCCACCTCAACGGCTACAAGATCGCCAACCCGACGGTGCTCGCGCGGCTGCCCGAGTACGAGCTCGACGAGCTGCTGCGCGGCTACGGCCATGCGCCGATCCATGTCAGCGGCGACGACCCGGCCACCGTCCATCGCGCGATGGCGGAGGCAATGGACGACGCGCTGGACCGCATCGCCGCGCTCCAGCAGTCGGCCCGCGAGGACGGCGTGGCGGAGCGCTCGCACTGGCCGGTGATCGTGCTGCGCACCCCCAAGGGCTGGACCGGGCCCGCCGAGGTCGACGGGGTGCCGGTCGAGGGCACCTGGCGTGCCCACCAGGTGCCGCTGGCCGGCGTACGCGAGAACCCGGAGCACCTGCGGCAGCTGGAGGCGTGGCTGCGCTCGTACCACCCGGAGGAGCTCTTCGACGCCGACGGCCGGCCGGTCGCCGACGCCCTGGCCTGCGTCCCCGAGGGGGCCAGGCGTCTGGGCGCCACCCCGCACGCCAACGGCGGCCTGCTCCTGCGCGACCTGCCCGTCCCGTCCCTCGACCGGTTCGCTGTGCCGGTGGACAAGCCTGGCGCGACCCTCCACGAGCCCACCCGGATCCTCGGCGACCTCCTCGCACAGGTCATGCACGACACCTCGACCCGCCGCGACTTCCGGGTCGTGGGCCCCGACGAGACCGCCTCCAACCGGCTGCAGGCCGTCTTCGACGCCAGCGGAAAGGCCTGGCAGGCCCAGCTCCTCCCGGTCGACGAACACCTCGACCGGCACGGCCGCGTGATGGAGATCCTCTCCGAACACACCTGCCAGGGCTGGCTGGAGGGCTATCTGCTCACCGGCAGGCACGGCCTGTTCTCCTGCTACGAGGCCTTCGTGCACATCGTCGACTCGATGGTCAACCAGCACATCAAATGGCTGAAGACATCCAGGCAGTTGCCGTGGCGCGCACCGATCGCCTCCCTCAACTACCTGCTCACCTCGCACGTGTGGCGCCAGGACCACAACGGCTTCTCCCACCAGGACCCCGGCTTCGTCGACCACGTCCTGAACAAGAGCCCCGAGGTCGTACGGGTGTACCTGCCACCGGACGCCAACACGCTGCTGTCCGTCGCGGACCACGCACTGCACAGCCGCGACTACGTCAACGTGATCGTGGCCGGCAAGCAGCCCTGCTTCGACTGGCTGTCCATGGACCAGGCCCGCACCCACTGCGCACGCGGAGCAGGCATCTGGGAGTGGGCGGGCACCGAGAACGGAGGCGAACCGGACGTCGTCCTCGCCTGCGCCGGGGACGTCCCCACCCAGGAGGTGCTCGCCGCCGCCCAGCTGCTGCGCCGGCACCTGCCCGCCCTCGCGGTCCGCGTGGTCAACGTCGTCGACATGGCCCGCCTGATGCCGCGCGAGGAGCACCCGCACGGCATGAGCGACTTCGAGTACGACGGCCTGTTCACCAAGGACAAGCCGGTGATCTTCGCCTACCACGGCTACCCGTGGCTGATCCACCGGCTCGCCTACCGGCGCACCGGCCACCAGAACCTGCACGTGCGCGGCTACAAGGAGTCCGGCACCACGACCACGCCGTTCGACATGGTCGTCCGCAACGACCTGGACCGTTACCGGCTGGTCATGGACGTCATCGACCGCGTGCCCGGGCTGGCGGTGCGCGCAGCGGCCGTGCGCCAGCGCATGGAAGACGCGCGCCTGCGCCACCACGACTGGATCCGCATCCACGGCACCGACCTGCCGGAGGTCGCGGACTGGACCTGGAGCGGCTGAGCGGGGACTTCTCGACAGGGACCGATCGGCCCATGCGTTCCCGGCCGCCGTGACCGAGCCTGGAAGAAGGCGACGTCCCTCCGTGACGTCCGCCGCGTCGGCGCGAGGCACGAGGAGGCGCAGTCACCGCACGGGAGATCTTCGAGTCGAGAGACAAGAGAGACAAAGGGGTGTCGGGCCATGGCACTGACGCGTCCCACCCGGTTGATGAAGGTGCGGTTCTGGCGGTGGCGGAACAATCCGCTGCGTCGGCACAGCGACGTCGTGGAGGCCTGGATCGTCCTGGCCACCTGGATCATCGCCCTGGTGGGCGGCCTGCTCGCGGGCTTTGCGGCGGATGCGGCCATGCAGGACAGCCTCGCCGTACGACGCGCTGAAGTGCACGCCGTGCCGGCCGAACTCACCCGGAATGCGGACAGGACCGCGTACGTGTCGACAGACGGTGGTGACACGGTGTGGGGGAAGGTGCGCTGGAGGGCCGCCGACGGGACCACGCACACCGGCCTGACAAGGGTCGACCCGAGCAGCACCGCGGGCACCTCGGTCTCCGTGTGGATCGACAGCCGGGGCGGCTTGGCCGTCAGGCCTCCCACCGAGGGGGCGGCGCGCCTGCAGTCGGCGCTGACGGGTGCGCTGGCCGCGGCGGGTGCCGGAGGCGCAATCCTGTGCTGCGGACGACTGACACGGCAGCGGCTCGACCGGCGGCGCCTGCGCGCCTGGGAGGCCGAGTGGGAGCGCGTCGGACCCCAGTGGCGGAAGAAGATGACCGGATGACCGGATGACCGGGGCCTGTGGCCGCCGAGGGCTGGACGGTCTCCCGCCAGGACCGCCAGGACCGCCAGGACCGCCAGGACCGCCGGGAGTCGCCGTGGAACAGTGGAAGAGCGGTCACGGGGGGTGCCGGATCCGCCCGCCGGGGTGCACGGCGGGCGAAGGAGGACGACATGAGTCTCCCTGTCATGGCGGGCATCGACGGGTCCGAACGCAGCCTGGAAGCGGCCGACTGGGCCGCACGGGAAGCGGCGCTGCGTGACGTTCCGCTGCGTCTCGTGCATGCCTCCCCACCGCTTCCGGGCGATGCGGTCCCGGCCTCGGCCGTGGAAACGTTGCACCACGTGGGGGAGCGCATGCTCCAGCGGACCATCGCCGACCTCGCCGCCCGGCACCCGGACCTCCAGGTACAAGGAGAGCTGACCGCCGACGGCCCGGCCGTGGCACTGCTCGCCGCTGCGCGCAGCGCCGGGCTCCTGGTGTGCTGATCCCCGCACAGCCCGCAGGGGGCTTCGGCGACGGGACGCGGGTGCCGGGTGGTCCCGCCGAGGTGGTGGTGGGCCTGGACGCGCACCGCCCGGCCGGTGAGGTGGCCGATTTCGCGTTCGCAGCCGCCGAGGCGCGTGGGGCGCGGCTGCGGGCCGTGCAGGCCTGGGCCTTTCCCGCCGAGGCCGTGTCGCCCCGCATGCTGTTCGTGACCGGGGAGGACCGCGCCGGCTGGGAGGACCAGGAGGTCCTGCGGCTCTCCGACGCCCTGCGGGTATGGCAGGACAAGTATCCGTAGGTGACGGCCCGCACCGATGTGGTCCTGCTGCATCCCGCGCAAGCACTTCTGAACGCGTCTCGGGGCGCGGAGCGGCTCGTGGTGGGCCGCCGCACCGATTCGCGGGCGTCCGAGGGCCGACTGGGGCCGGTCGCCGACGCCGTGCTGCACCACTGCCGCTGCCCCGTGGCGGTCGTCCCGCACACCGGCTGACCGGGCAGGGCCTCAGCCGAAGAACACCTGGAACTCGTCGTACAGCGAAGGATCCACCAGCTTGGTGCGCGCGGTGGCCTCGGCGAGGGGAATACGGGTGATCTCGGTGCCGTGCAGGGCCACCATCATGCCGAAGTCACCGTCGTTGACCGCGTCGACGGCGTGCAGCCCGAAGCGCGTGGCGAGCCAGCGGTCGAAGGCGCTGGGGGTGCCGCCGCGCTGGATGTGACCGAGTACCGTGGTGCGGGCATCCGTGCCCGTGCGCTGCTCGATCTCCTGGGCCAGCCACTCGCCGATGCCCGACAGCCGCACATGGCCGAACTCGTCCAGTGTCCGGTCCTTGAGGATCATCCGTCCGTCCTTGGGGACGGCCCCCTCGGCCGCCACGACGATCGGCGCGTAGTTGATCCTGAACCGGCTCTTCACCCATGCACACACCTGGTCGATGTCGAAGGGCCGCTCCGGCACGAGGATCACGTTGGCTCCGCCCGCCACACCGGCCTGCAGCGCGATCCACCCGGAATGCCGGCCCATCACCTCCACCACCAGGGTTCGCATGTGCGACTCGGCAGTGGTGTGCAGACGGTCGATCGCCTCCGTCGCGATCCCGACGGCCGTGTCGAAGCCGAAGGTGTAGTCCGTACCGGACACGTCGTTGTCGATGGTCTTCGGCACGCCCACCAGATCGATCCCGTGACGGCTCAGTTGGGTGGCCACACCGAGCGTGTCCTCACCGCCGATCACGACGAGCGCGTCCACATCGTGCGCGGCCAGGGTCTCCTGGATGCGCTGCACCCCGTCCTCGTGCTTGAACGGGTTGGTGCGGGAGGAGCCGAGGATGGTGCCCCCGCGGGGAAGGATCCCGCGCACTTCGGGGATGCCCAGTGGCACCACGTTGCCCCGCAGCGCACCGAGCCAGCCGTCGCGGAGACCGACGAAGTCGAAGCCGTACTCCTGGACGCCCTTGCGGACGACGCTGCGGATCACGGCGTTGAGACCGGGACAGTCGCCGCCGCCGGTCAGCACTCCCACCTTCATGGCTTTGCTCACCTCTGCAGACGTGAACTCCAAGCGTGGTTCGGCTCCCTCTCCATCATGAGCGACGGTGGTCCGTTGACGCACCTGCACAACCTCGATGACGGGGACCAGGCTGTTCGCCTCGATGGACCCTGCTCTGGCAGCAGGTGCAGGAACGCGACCTGACCGTTGGCCGGGTCACCCACGTCTCGCCGGTGTATCTGATGGCGGCCGCCACTCACCCGTACGCCGGACGCGACTCGATCCGGCTGGAGGACCTCGGCGACCACTGCTCCTTCCCTCCCCGGCAGCTCCCTGCCGGGGAGGCCTCGAAGCGTCCTTCCAGCCGTTCCACACCCCCGCGGGCCGTCCGATCCCGCGCGGCCCCGTGCCCACCACCCGGCACGAATCGCCGGCCATCGAGGCCGCGGACAGGGGAGTGGTCGGCGTCGCAGCCGAAGCCGTCCGCTTCCACCCATGGCCCGGCCTCGCCTTCATACCCGTCGAGGACGCCGAACCCGTCCCCTGGGCCCTCGTCCGGCGCACCGCAGACCCCATACCCCTGGCCCGAGCTTCGCTGAAGCCGTGGAGGCGGCCACGTGCGGTTGCGGTAGCTCGGACGAGGCGACGCCGTAGTGGCGAGCCAGAACTATGGCCTGCCCGGCAGATCTTGTGACTGTCAGGCGATCGGATCACCGCATATGACCTTCACTCGGGCCGGGGGTCACGGTGGAGCCGGTGAGGTGCCTGCTATGTGTCCGAGGCCCTGATCTGGGAGGTCGGGCCGTGGAGGTCGGTGTGCGGGGTGTGGGTTCTACCGGTCCAGGAGTCGTGCGCGCCAGTGGGTGAGGCTTTGTGACAGGTCGCTGTCTGCGGGAGTCAGTCTGGGAAGGCAGCTGTCGATGTAGTGGAGGTAGAGCGGAACGAGCTCGGCGTGGAGGAGTTCGGTGAGGTGCTCTGCCGAGGCCGGCTGTCCGTGGCGTGCGTCCGTCGCGGCACGGACGAGCTCCACGGCTACCGGTGAGGGGTGTGCGAGGTGGTGACGGATCGCGTCGTCGGTGGATCCGGGATCCGCAGTGGCGGCGGTGTAGAGGAACCTGAGGGGGAGCAGGACAGCCTTGGTGAACCGTCTGATGTCGTTCGCCAGGCGCGCGGGGTTGTGGAACTCGGCCAGTACGGGGCCCGTCGCGAGCACCTCAAGCGCGAAGCGGACGCTGTCGGTCAGCAGCGTGTCGGCGCCCGGTTGTTTCACATCCTGGCGTACATCCTCGCCCAGGAGCAGCTTGCCGCTGGTCTTGAGGTCTAGCCGGTCGACAGCTGGGAATCTGCCGTCGTCCCGGTTCGTGCGCAGGGCCGGCAGAGAGCTCCAGAACACCGACAGGCGCTGGTGGGAGCTGTCCTTCTCCTGGAGGTCGCGGGTTGCACGGTGGATGGTCCGGTCGTCGTCGTGATGGCGGTCCGTCAGAACCAGTCCGAGGTCGATGTCGCTGACGGCGGGTGCGAACCCTCCGTGCGCGAGGCTTCCCAGGGCGTAGGCCGCGACGAGGCGGCTGCCGAGGGCTTGCCGGAACAGCCTCGCGCAGCGTTCGGCGATCCTTGTGGCGGAGCCTGCGTCGAGGGCCTCCTGGGGGAACGTGCTCATGCTGGGGCGGCGGTGTCGCGGCGCGCCAGCTCGGCGATCCGGTCGGAGACCATGGTGATGATCTGCCAGGCGCGGTCAAGGAGTTCAGTGACATCGCCGAGCTGCCACTCCGGGCGCTCGGAGAGCAGACGGTAGCCCATCTCGATGTGCTCCTCGTCCGCTTCGTCGTGCAGCGCGAAGTAGGCGTTGCCGGGGAATGCCAGGGAGCCGGCATTACTGAAGGTGAGGCTGCCGGCCTCCAGCACGAGGTGGGCCAGGACGACACGCTGCAGTCCGGGCAGGGTGCGGAACTGGTCGACGAACCAGGCGGCTCCGGCTTCGACGACCGGGTCCCAGTCGGCGGTCCGGCTGGTGCGGCGGCTGTCCGCCAGGATGTCGTTGTGGCCGAGCTCCTCCTGCTGGTGCTGCAGGGCGAGTTCCTTGAGCTGCGGGTCGGTCTCGAACGCGACCCGGGCACTGATCATCCGTTGGAACGCGTCCGACCACGGTGCCACGTGTGCCAGTACGGCGTCCTTGGTGGCTGACGGTGTTGTGGGGTCCTCCAGCAGGACGATCAGGTCACTGGCGCGGTAGTCGCGGACGTGCTGTTCGTTCCTGTCGGCGACTTCCCGTAGGGGCGCGGGCATGGTGGTCATAGGGATTCGTCCTCCAGGAGGGCGCTTTGGGACGGCTGTGGCGGCGGGCTGGGCTCGTCGGCCTGAAGGGGGTAGACCGGAAACCTGAAGTAGACGGACACATCGCCGTCATGGCCGAGCGAGCGGTAGCTGACCAGCTCCTGGAGGCCCCGGCTCTGGTTCAGCGGCCGTGGCGCCACGGCGTGGAGGAGGGCGTGGTGACGTTGCGAGTCGAGGCCCTCGTGCACCATCAGTGCGCCGATCCTGGCCGCGGCTTCCTCATCGGACGCGGTGAAACTCGACACCCGGAAGTAGGTGGTCGACTCGTCGGCGCATGCGGCGTCCGGCCGAAAGGCCAAGCAGGTCAGCGGGGCTTTCCCGGCGGCTTCGGGGCCTGTGCCGAGCAGAGTCCGGAAAGCCGAGCGAGCCCTGTCCGGTTCATGGGCCCGGGCGAGCGAGGCCATCTGTTCAAGGACCGCGACGCTGCTGGTGTGATTGCGGTAGTAGACCTTGGCCCGAGCCCGCGCGCTGGTGTCCAGGTCGAGGGCGAAGAACTCCAGTTCGCGCTCGGCTCCGTCCGTCTGTGTCCCTCGGGCCACCCGTGCGCAGGTATCGGCCCACGCGGCGCCCATCGCGAGGCGTTCCATCGCCTCGCTCACCAGAGCGTAACGTTCCTGCAGGGACACGGCGTACAGCCCGAAATAGATCTTGAAGGCCGGAGGGCGCCCTGGCTGCCAGGCCAGGGAGTGCCACACGGGTACTGGCACTGTCCCCGGGCCGGCGCCCGGCGCGAACACATCGGCTACCTTCCCGTAGCGGTCGAGACTGACCAGCGGCTCCCCGGCCAACCGGTCCGTCAGCGCCGCCGCGGCGGTCCGGTTGGAAGCCGCGGTGATGGGCCTGTTGGCGCCCAGCGCCTCGAACAAGATGCGCAACTCCGGTCTCCCCTGGGACCACTTCACCGACATTTCTGCGGGGAAACCGTCACCGGCGACGTACGAGGGGAACGGGCACGCCTGCCCGACGGGCATGTCGGCCCATGGCCGCAGAAGATCGTGGACCTGGTCCGTCACAGGCCCGCTCATGGCCTCCGGCAGGCCGAGCCCGTCGCACATTTCGGTCCAGCGTTCGCAGAGGAACCCGCCGATGGAATGCCCTTCACCTGAGAAGATGCTGTCCACTCACCCATCCGTTCTCCAAGCGTTCCGCCCCCTCCCACACCGGCGATTGACCGCTCATCGCACGCGGGACGAAGCCATCGACCCTGAGGGGATGTGCAGGCATTTCACGCAAGGACTGCGCGATCGCCTTTACAACCCCGCAGTTGTCCCCGCGGAAATGGCGCACACGAACCGCTTCACCGCCGGTGTCGACAGATCTCGCTGCGTCTGAGGCGAGCACCACTCTGCAGGCGCTCAAGCGGGCGATCCAGCTATTCGACGAGGATCGAAAGGGTGGCCTTGAGCGTGGCGCGACAACGCCCCAAAGGCCTCCGCCGGAGCTCCCGATGGGAGTGTCAGGAACAGGATCTGACCTTGAGTTTCAACCTCCGCGCCGGTGCGGAGGAGGCTGTCGTAGCGCCCCTGGCAGACTCTGCCCGCCATGGGCACCGAAGCGTTCTGGCGCGCTCGATGCCGCCAAGGGCAGTGACCAGTTGCACGATGTCGCCGTCCTCGACCATCGGTCGGCCCCGCCCGCGGAAGAGATCCTCGCCTTCGAACACCGCCTCTTCTCCCGTCTGCGCGAGGCGGTCTACCGCTGGGACCTGTGGGAGGCTGCCTGCCTCATCGGCGGGGCTGCTCCGATGACCGGACCTGGGCTCCGAGGCGCTCGCCATTCGCACGAGCCCGGCAGGCCTCCTCATGCCGGCTGAGGGCGAGCTGCTCGGCCTGCTGCTGCTCTGCCCGGCGGTGGTGCAGCAGGACCTGCAGGTGTCCGCCCCGCCTCCGGGACAAGCCCAGGTCGGTCCCATTCCCAGCCACGTGATCACGACACCGAACGGGCCCATGCGGTTGCTGACGCAGAGCGCGTCTCGTATTCGCATCCGCAAGGAGAGCTTCAGGTCTTCCCGGTGCCCTCCCACACGTGGTCACCCGCGGGCCAGGCAAACGCCAGCCGGAGGTGTGGGATCAGATGGAAGGAGTCCTGACGCCCCGCAGCTACCCCGCGCCAGCGACTTCCCCACAACTGCCGGTGCCTCACCGGCCGTCCGTGGCCGGCGAAGCCAGAGAACGCCAGTAAAGAGCGCGTCGCATGCAATCAGCACGGGGGCTCTCCGCATACCGGCACATCGGCGCTCCATGCCCGCTGCTGAAATTCCGTTCGGGTCCCAATGGAGTCAGCAGCCTGCGGCGGCCAATTGCGGCTGCCGCCGACAGGAGTCCGTCCAGGTCCATCCTTTCGATGCTCTTCGAAAAGATGGACCGTGTGTTGCTGAGGTCGCAGAGTGGTGTGGGCATGACGGGATGAGAGAAACACACGGGCTTACCGGTCACAGGTGAATGGTTCGTGACCTGATGGCCCGCCAGGCATGCCGCGACAGAACAGCGACACAACGGCCCACCCTCGTAGGCGCTCCCTGATCTCACCATGCGTGGGGGGCAACGACCAGCCGTCCCGGTGGCATTGACCCACATGACACCTCGTCGAACACATCAGCAGGGGGAACACCATGAAACTGTCCCGTCGCGCCGTCACCGCCACCGCCCTGGCTGCGCTGGCCCTCGGAGGCACCCTCGCCGCGACCACTCCGGCTTCGGCGGCCACCACCAAGCCCACCGCCAAGGCGGCGGCCGCGGCGACGTACAACGGTGCCTGCGGCTCCGGCTACACGGTCATCGACTCCACGCCGGTCGGGAACTCCGGCAAGGTGTTCCTGACCTGGAACGCATCGACCGGCAAGAACTGCGCCGTCACCGTCCGCAACGCCGTGGGCAGCAGGATCAACATGAGGGTGACCCTGGACGCCCTCGGCGACTCGGACGAGCCCGCCGTGGACTCCGGCACGTACACGAGCTACGCCGGCCCGGTCTACGTCGAGGGCCGCGACTCCTGCGTCGCCTGGGGCGGCACCATCGGCAACGCCTCAGCCGAAGACTCCGGCCACTGCAGCTGATCCAGGGCCCGGGGGGCCGGCGACCTCCCGCCCCCGGCACCATCGAACCGCCTAAGGCAGCACGCCCGCCCCGCAGCGAGAACGCCCCCCGCGGTGTCGCCGGCACCGCCTGGTCCAGCCGGTGATCCAGAATGATTGGATGGTCACGCTTGAGACTCCCCGGTTGATCCTGCGTCGCTGGCGCGAGGAAGACGTTGCGCCCATGGCTGCCATCAATGCCGACCCCGAAGTCATGCGGTGGATCCGTGACGGCAGTGTCCGTGACGAACAGCAGACTCGCGGCGGGATCCAGGCGTGGGAGAGCGAGTGGGAGTCACAGGGCTTCGGCCTGTTCGCCGTGGAGATCCGGTCCACTGGCGAGCTGGCCGGGTTCACCGGCCTTTCGGTGCCCGACTACTTGCCGGAGGTGCTACCGGCGGTTGAGGTCGGCTGGCGGCTGGGGCGTTCTCACTGGGGGCAGGGCTTGGCCACCGAGGCCGCTGCAGTCGCCGTACGGTTCGGGTTCGAAGAGCGAGGGCTGGACCGGATCGTCAGCATCGCTCAAGTGGGCAACGAGGCCTCCGAACGGATCATGACCAAACTGGGGATGCATCCCGTTCGCGAGACCGTCAATCCCACCGGGGGTCGGCGAGTCCGGGTGTTCGAGTTGTCGTCGGACCAGTACGTCACAACCACTCGTTGATGGCGGCTACGAGGCCGGTAGCCTCGTAGCGGCCGACGCGTTTGTGGTACCTGGTGGCCACGGCTCGATGTCTCTTGAGGCGATTGATGCCGCACTCGACCGCGTGCCGGGTCTTGTGGTCCTCTGGGGCGCACTTCGGTGGCCGGCCACCGCTCGGACGCTCGCTTCCTGCGGTTGTGTATCTGGTCGGCCTTGTCCGGAATGTTGAATGGTGAGCATCAGCGCGATGAGCGCTCCGGCCAGGTACTCGTGCACGAGCAAAGGGCCGCCGAGTGCCAGCACAGCGATCACGTCGACGCCGGCGTGGCCGCGCCGCAGGTCGGCCGGCACCCAGCCGAGCGCCGGGCCCACGGCGGCGACGGTGCCCAGAGCCCAGCACAGATCGGCGAGACCGGGAGCGCCGGCGAGCCGGCCGACGCCGCCGGCGACGAGTGCGGCCGCCGTCACGGTCAGCAGGACGGGTTCGAGCCCCGCCGCGCCGAACAGCCGGCACTGCTGCTGTTTCCCCATGGTGCTTCGGTCCATGACAAGCCTCGATCGGGCGGCTGGTTGCGGGTCAGTCGTGCGTTACCACGGCGACGGGGCACGGCAGGTGGTGCAGGGCCGCGTGTGCGACGGGGCCGAGCTTCCAGGTGAGCGGCGAGGGATGGCGTCGGCGGCCCACCACGGTGAGCCTGCTGCGCGCGGATGCCGCGAGCAGAACCTGTGACGCAGAACCCCGGGCGACATGGTCGACGACCTCGACGCCGGGGAACTTCTCCTGCCACGGCGCGAGGTCGGCGGCGAGCCGTGTGCGTTCGTCCGCCTCGTAGCCGTCCCCGGGACTGGGTGCGTGCGGATGCGTCACCAGCGACGACGGCGGCAGCGCCCGGACCGCGCGCACCCGGACTCCGTGGGCCTCGGCTGCCGTGAAGGCGAACTCCAGCAGCGCATCCGCGGTCGGCGCGGGTTGCTGGACACCGACGACGACCTCCTGCCGGTCTATCGCCGCCGGGTGGCTCCAGCCGTGCGCCACGGCGGGATCGCCGGCCCGCACGGTCACGGAGGGGCACTGGGCCAGACCGAGGACGTGCAGGCTGACGGAGCCGAGCAGGAAGCCGGCCACGGAGCCGTGGCCTCGGGAGCCGAGCACCAGGAGCGTCGCGGTCTCGCCCGCGTCCACGAGGGCCTTCGAGGCGGGCTCCGAGACCAGTTCCGTGACCATGGAGAGGCCGGCGTGCCGGTGCAGCAGCTCGGCCTCCGTCCGCTGCAGCACCCGTCCTCCGTGGCGCTGCTTGCTGAGGGCTTCCTGCGCGACGGGCACGTCGAGCGGCTGGGTGGTCCAGGAGTGCAGCAGCAGCACGGGCAGGTGCCGGACCACGGCTTCGTGTGCCGCCCACCATGCGGCTGTCACGCTCGCGGGAGAGCCGTCGAGCCCGACGACGACAGGTCCGGCCATGGCGCACCTCCGGTGTCGGCACGGCGAATGCCGCGCGTATACCTCCCACTCTCAAGGCTGGCGGCCGCACGACCGGCGAGGGAGGGCCGGACGGTGCGTCCCTTGGGCCCGTATGGCCCCCTGCGAGGCGATGCCGTGCGACGGACGCCGGCTTTCGAAGGCGAGAGGGGGGCCGCCCGGACGACGGCGCCGGACACGGTCGCACATCCTGGACGCCCGGAGGCTGTCCGTCATCGGCCGGACCGGCGCGGTCATGGCCGCAGGCACCGTCGCCCTGCCGGCCCCGGCCCGTCCTCTCGGCGGCACGGACACCGCCCTGACCATGGCGTTCACGGCGGTCGTCCGGTATCAGCTGTGTGCCGCCGACCATCTGCCTGGGCACGCACCGTCTTCGGGACCATGCCCCTCTATGCGGCGCGGTGGGCGGTGCTCCCGGGCACCGCGTCCACGGTGCCGCTCGCCGAACCGGCCGTGCGCGCCGTACAGACGGTCCTGCGAGGCCGGGCGAACGGTGGAGCAGCCGGCACCGAGGGCCGACCGGCCCCCGTGTCACCGCCGGTCAGCCCATGGGACCTCGCCCCGTTCCGCTGGACGCTCGAGGTGGAGAGAAACCTGGAGGAGACCGCGATGACGGACCACACGACCAGCGCGCCCCCGGTCCATGCCCTGCTCGCGGACGGCACCACGGTGTGCATCCGTCCGGCGGTGGCAGCCGACCATGAGCAACTGCAGGGGCTGTACGAGGAGATGTCCCCGGAGAACCTGCGGCTGAGGTTCTTCGGTGTCAGCCCGCGTTCCGCCGAGATGGCCGCCGACCGTGCCTGTGCCGCACCCCGCCGGGGATACCGTGCGCTGCTGGCCGAGCGGGCGGGCCAGGTGATCGGTCTCGCCGAGTACGATTCCGGCGGCGTCGGCACCGAGGCCGACATGTCCATTGCGGTCGCCGACGGGCTGCACCACCGCGGCGTCGGCACCCTCCTCGTCGAACACCTCGTCTCCGCCGCACGCGCGGAGGGCATCACGTCGTTCACCGCAGACGCGCTCAGCGAGAACCGCGAGGTGCTCCGGCTCTTCGCCGACCTCGGCCTGCACCTCGGCCGGCGCTTCGAGGGCCCCGAGATGCGCTGCACCATCGCGCTCGACGAGGACGACACCTACTTCTCGGCGGTCGAGGAGCGTGGCCGGGCCGCCGACGTGCTCAGCCTGCGCCCCCTGCTGCGGCCGCAGGTGATCGCCGTCATAGGGGCCGGGCGCAAACCGGGCTCCGTGGGCCGGGCGATCCTGCACCATCTGAAGGCCGGCGGCTACACCCGCCGCATGTTCGCGGTGAACCCCGCCGCGACCTCCCTCCTCGGCGTGCCCTGCCACCCCTCGGTCAGCGCCCTGCCCCTGCCCCCTGACCTCGCCGTCGTCGCCGTACCCGCCGCCGCGGTCCCCGCCACCGCCGAGGAGTGCGGCAAGGCGGGCGTACGGGCCCTGCTCGTGGTCACCGCCGGGCTCGACGCCGACCAGGCGCAGGCGCTCCTGACGGCGTGCCGCACCTACGGCATGCGACTGGTCGGCCCCAACTGCCTGGGCCTGTCCAACACCGACCCGGAGCTGAGCCTGGACGCGACCTTCGCCGCGAACCACCCACGCCCCGGCACGGCCGGCGTCGCCGTGCAGTCCGGCGGGGTGGGCATCGCCCTCCTGGACGGGCTGTCCCGGCTGGGCATCGGTGTGTCGTCCTTCGCGTCGCTCGGCGACAAGTACGACGTCAGCGGCAACGACATGCTCCAGTGGTGGGAGAGCGACGGCCGCACCCGCCTGGCGCTGCTGCACCTGGAGTCGTTCGGCAACCCCCGGGCCTTCTCCCACACCACCCGCCGTGTCGCACGCCGTATGCCCGTGCTCACCGTCGACGCGGGGCGCACCGACGCGGGCCGGCGCGCCGCCGCCTCGCACACCGCCGCGGCAGCCACCCGCACCATGACCCGCGCGGCGCTCTTCACCCAGGCCGGCATCACCGCCACCCGCTCGGTCGGTGAACTCCTCGACGCCGCGGCCCTGCTGCACTCCCAGCCGCTGCCCGCCGGACCCCGGATCGCGATCGTCACCAACGCCGGCGGAGCAGGAGTCCTCGCCGCGGACGCCTGCGCCGAGGCCGGACTGACGGTGCCCGCGCCCACCCCGCAGCTGGTCGACGACCTGCTCGCCCTGCTGCCCGGCGGCGCCGCCGCCGGCAACCCCGTCGACGCCACCGCGGCCGTCACGGAGGACCAGCTCGCGCAGTGCGTCGACCGTCTCATGCGGCACGGGGACGCCGACGCTGTCCTGGTCGCCCTGGTACCCACCGCCGTGGCCGCGGCCACCGGTGACGACCTCGTACGGGCCGTGACCCAGGTGTCCGGACCCCGGCCGAAGGCGGTGGTCGCCGTACGCCTCGAACAGGCACTGCCCGTGGAGCTGCTGCCCGCAACCGACGGCAGCACCGTCCCGTCGTACGCCGAACCCCAGGCGGCGGCACGAGCGCTGGCCCATGCCGTTCGCCGCACGGAATGGCTCGCCCGTCCCGCCGGGACGGTCCCCGACCTCGACGGCGTCGACACGGCACGTGCCCGATCCGCCGTCGAAACCTACCTCGAAGCCCTCCCGGACGGCGGCTGGCTCGGTCCGCGGGAGTGCGCCGCACTGCTCGACTGCTACGGCATACCCCAATTGCCGTGGGCCTGGGCCGAGACCGAGGACGATGCCGTCCTTGCCGCCGACCGGCTGCGCGGCGCCGACGGCCGGGTGGTCATGAAGGGCCACTGGCCCGGTCTGCTGCACAAGACCGCCGAACACGCCGTCCATCTCGACCTGCGCGGCGACTCCCAAGTGCGCGCCGCCTTCCGGGACTTGGAGACCCGGTTCGCCGGCCTGCTGACGGGTGTGGTGCTGCAGCCGCTCGCCGACCGCGGCACCGAACTGTTCGCGGGCGTCGTCCAGGACGAGGTCTTCGGCCCGCTCGTGCTGTTCGGCCTCGGCGGCACCGCGACCGAGGTGCTCGCCGATCATGCCGCGCGCCTCGCCCCGCTCACCGACCACGACGTGCACGACCTGATCACGGTGCCGCGCTGTGCTCCGCTCCTGTTCGGCGCGAACGGTGCGCGGCCCGTCGACCTCGAAGGCCTCGAACAGCTGCTGCTGCGCCTGTCCCGGATGGCGAGCGACCTGCCGCAGCTCGCCGAGGCCGACTTCAACCCCGTACTCGCGACACCGGGCGGAGTGACCGTGCTCGATGCACGGGTGCGCCTGCTGCCGCGCAGGCCCCACGACCCGTATCTGCGCCGCCTGCGCTGAGGAGGAACGTCATGAAGCACAACAAGGTCGGCTCCGTGATGACCACGGAGGTCGTCCGCGCCGAGTACGGCACCCCGTTCAAGGAGGTCGCACGGCTGCTCGGCGAACACCGCATCAGCGGACTGCCGGTGGTCGACGAGGACGAGAAGGTCATCGGGGTCATCTCCGAGACGGATCTCATGGTCCGCCAGGCCGAGACGCCGGACCCGTTCGAGCCGAAGAAGCGCCACTGGCCGGCCTCGGTGACGCGTGCGTCCCGGCAGCGGGCCACGAAGGTCAGGGCCCGCACCGCCGGTCAGCTGATGACAGAGCCGCCCCTGACGGTGCAGGCCGACAACACCATCGTCGAGGCGGCCCGCACCATGGCACAGCACCACATCGAGCGGCTGCCCGTCCTCGACGAGGAGCACAGGCTGGTCGGCATCGTCACCCGCCGCGACCTGCTCCAGGTCTTCCTGCGGCCCGACGCTGACATCCGCACCGAGGTCGTCGAAGAGGTGCTGGTGCGCACGCTGTGGCTGCCGCCGCGCAGCATCGACGTCCAGGTGGTGGAGGGCGTGGTCACGCTCTCCGGTCACATGGAGCGCAAGAGCGAGACGGAGATCGCCGTCTCCATGACCCGTCAGATCGACGGAGTCGTCGCTGTCGTCGACAAGCTCACCTACCGGCTGGACGACGCCAGGATCCAGCCCCAGGAGCAGGCCCTGCACGGCGTGGCCGACGACTGGCTGCGCAAGCTGTGAGAGGAGGCGGACCGCCATGCCGGTCAACGTGCTGGTCGCCTACGGGACGACGAACGGATCGACCGCGCAGATCGCCGAGGCCGTGGCCGAGGTCCTGCGCAAGGAGGGACTCACGGCCGCCGCACTGCCGGCCGGGGCCGTCGTGGACCTGACGGGGTACGACGCCGTCGTGGTCGGCGGCGGACTGTACGCCGGACGCTGGCACAAGGACGCCCGCCGGTTCGTGCGCCGGCACCGCCGCGCACTGGCCGAACGCCCGCTGTGGTTCTTCAGCAGCGGCCCGCTCGACCCCTCGGCCTCGGAGCGGGACATCCCGCCCGTGCCGGGTGTGCGCCGAGCGATGACCCGGCTCGACGCCAGGGGACATGTCACCTTCGGAGGCTGCCTGCAGGAGGGTGCCAAGGGCCGCATCGCCACGATGATCGTGCGCAACGGAAAGGGTGGGGACTTCCGCAACTTCCCCGAGATCGAGGCATGGTCGGCGCGTGTCGCCGGCGAACTGGTGGCGGAACGGGCGAATAACTGAACAGCGGGCTGCGCACTGAACGCGGTGCGGGCAGCTGAGGGGCACGGCTTCGTGGCGCGTGGCCGGCGGGAGCCGCGCGCCATCAGGTCAAGCGTCCCGGACCCTTGACTCGGAAGGTGCCCGCACCCATCCTCGTCCCATATCTTGCGCAGGTCATGACAACCTCATGGGTTGGTCGACCGCGCGATCCCGCCGACCGAGGGACGTGGGCCGTGACGCCGACTCGACGCTCGTATCGCAAGCGCAAGAACGTCACCGTGGTGTCGCTGCTTCTCCTTCTCCTGGCCCTGGTCCTCGGCCCCGCGCCGAGTTCCGCGGCCGGCAACGACTGGTGGATCCCGGCCTCACGCCCAGCCCCGGACGCCCAGGTCAACGTCACCGGCGAGCCGTTCACCGGCACCGATTCCGCGGGCGACGTGCGCGGATTCGTCGACGCGCACAACCACCTGTTCTCCAACGAGGCCTTCGGGGGCAGGCTGATCTGCGGCAAGGTGTACTCCGAGGCCGGGGTCGCGGACGCGCTCAAGGACTGCCCCGAGCACTACCCCGACGGCACCCTCGCGATCTTCGACTACATCACCCACGGCGGCGACGGCAGGCACGACCCGGTCGGCTGGCCGACCTTCAAGGACTGGCCGGCGTACGACTCGATGACCCATCAGGCGAACTACTACGCCTGGCTGGAGCGGGCCTGGCGCGGCGGACAGCGGGTGCTCGTCAACGACCTCGTCACCAACGGCATGATCTGCTCGGTCTACCCCTTCAAGGACCGCAGCTGCGACGAGATGACCTCCATCCGGCTGCAGGCGAAGCTGACGTACCAACTGCAGGACTACATCGACAAGATGTACGGAGGCCCCGGCAAGGGCTGGTTCCGGATCGTCACCGACAGCGCGCAGGCCCGTGAGGTGATCAAGCAGGGCAAGCTGGCCGTCGTCCTGGGCGTGGAGACCTCCGAGCCGTTCGGCTGCAAGCAGATCCTGGACATCCCGCAGTGCAGCAAGGCCGACATCGACAAGGGGCTCGACGAGCTGTACGCGATGGGCGTGCGCTCGATGTTCCTGTGCCACAAGTTCGACAACGCGCTGTGCGGCGTCCGCTTCGACTCGGGGGGCCTCGGAACGGCCATCAATGTAGGGCAGTTCCTCTCCACCGGCACCTTCTGGCAGACGGAGAAGTGCACCGGCCCCCAGCACGACAACCCCATCGGCACCGCCTCCTCCGCCGCGGAGAAGGACCTGCCGGCGGGCGTGGACGTCCCCTCGTACGACTCCGACGCCCAGTGCAACAAACGCGGCCTCACCGACCTCGGCGCATACGCCGTGCGCGGCATGATGAAACGCAAGATGATGCTGGAGATCGACCACATGGGCGTCAAGGCGGTCGGCCAGGCCCTGGACATCTTCGAGGCCGGGTCCTACCCCGGCGTGCTCTCCTCGCACAGCTGGATGGACCTGAACTGGACGGAGCGGGTCTACTCCCTCGGCGGCTTCGTCGCCCAGTACATGCACGGCTCCCAGGGGTTCGTCGCGGAGGCCGGCCGCACCAAGGCGCTGCGCGACAAGTACCACGTGGGCTACGGCTACGGCACCGACTTCAACGGCATCGGCGACCATCCGGCCCCGCGCGGCGCCGACGCCCCCGACAAGGTCACCTACCCCTTCAAGAGCGCCGACGGCGGCTCGGTCATCGACCGGCAGACCACCGGTGAGCGCACCTTCGACTTCAACACCGACGGCGCAGCCCACGTCGGCATGATCCCCGACTGGATCGAGGACATTCGACTCAACGGCGGCCAGGCCGTGGTGAACGACCTGATGCGGGGCGCCGAGTCCTACCTCGACACCTGGGGAGCGACCGAGCAGCACCAGGCATCGGTCAATCTGGCCAAGGGTGCGAGTGCCACCGCCAGTTCGTCCGAGTGGAACCCGTTCACCAGCTACCAGCCGGGCCGGGCCGCCGACGGTGACGAGGGCACCCGCTGGGCCAGCGACTGGAGCGACGACCAGTGGTGGCAGGTCGACCTGGGCGCAACCCACCGGGTCAGCCGGGTCACGCTGGACTGGGAGCGCGCATACGGCAAGTCGTACCGCATCGAACTCTCCACCGACGGCACCGACTGGCAGACCGTCTGGTCCACCACGTCCGGCGACGGCGGCCTGGACACCGCCCGCTTCACCGGCACACCGGCCCGCTACGTCCGCATCCACGGCCTCGGCCGCGGCACCGACTGGGGATACTCGCTCTACGAGGTGGGCGTCCACAGCGCCTGAGGCCCGTCACCACAACCGAGGACACACATGGCACGCATGCCGTCGGCCGAGCGGCGCAGACAGCTGACGGAAGCGGCGATCAGGGCGATGGCCCGGGACGGCGTCGCCAGAACGACGACCCGGTCCATCGCCGCCGAGGCGGGCGTGTCCCTGAGCGTCTTCCACTACTGCTTCGACTCCAAGCAGGCCTTGGTCGAGGCCGTCATCACCACCCTCACCGACCACTCGGTGACCGTGGTGAAGCAGGCCCTGCGGCCCAGAGCCACGCTCGTGGAGACCGTCCGGGCCGGCTTCCAGGCGTACTGGGACCATGTGCGCTCCCACCCCGACGAGCACATGCTCACCTACGAACTCACCCAGTACGCCCTGCGCGAGCCGGGTTTCGAGCACCTGGCGCGACGGCAGTACGAGCTGTACGGCGCCGCCTACGCCGAGCTCATCGACGGGTTGCGCCGCACCATGGATCTCCAACTCGCCGTCCCCGCCTCGGTGCTGGCCCGCTACCTGGCCGCCATGACCGACGGGCTGACCCTCAACTACCTCGTCCTCGGCGACGAATCGGCCTGGACCGACATCCTCGACACGGTCACCACCCACATCGCAGGCCTGGTCCACGACGACGCTCGCCGGGCCTAGCCTCAGCAGATCCGCGGCAGCTGCTCGCCGAGCGGCATGTCCACGATGCGGCGGGCGCCGACCAGCGTCCGCAGGGTGACCCGCCCGCGCGGCCCCTCCCGCAGCACCTCGCCGATCTGCACCGCCTGCGCCCCCTCCGGCAGCGACCGCAGGGCGGCCAGCGCCCGTTCGGCCGCGCCGGCGTCGACGAAGGCGACCAGGCAGCCCTCGTTGGCGACGACCAGCGGGTCCAGACCGAGCAGGTCGCAGGCGGAGGCCACCGCCTGGGGCACCGGGACGGCACTCTCCTCGATCTCCACGGCGACGGACGAGTCCCGGGCGATCTCGTTGAGCGCGGCGGCCAGCCCGCCCCGGGTCGGGTCGCGCAGCACGTGGATCGCGGCGCCCAGCGGCGCCAGGGCATGCACCAGCCGGTGCAGTGGCCGTGTGTCGGACGAGATGTCGCTCTCGAAGCCGAGCCCCTCACGGGTGCTCAGCACGGTCGTGCCGTGCAGCCCGACCGGCCCGGACAACAGCACCACGTCGCCCGCGCGGGCCAACGCGGCCGACGGGCACAGCAGCTCGTGCCGCTGCCCGACGCCGGTGGTGTTGATGAACAGACGGTCGGCCGCACCACGGCCCACCACCTTGGTGTCCCCGGTGACCACGGGCACGCCCACGTCCTGCGCCGCCTTGCCCAAGGAGGCCATGACCGACCGCAGTTCGGCCAGCGGCAGGCCCTCCTCGACGATGAGGGACACGGACAGGGCTTGCGGCCATGCGCCCCGCATGGCGAGGTCGTTGACCGTGCCGTGCACGGCGAGGGATCCGATGTCCCCGCCGGGGAAGAACAGCGGGCTGACGACGAAGCTGTCCGTGCTCATCACCAGGCCGGGATGACCGGGCAGCAGTGCGGCATCCTCCAGCGGGCCCGTGCCGCCGCCCACGGCGGGCAGCACGAGTTGGTCGAGCAGCTCCGCGGTGAGGCGTCCGCCGGCACCGTGGCCCAGCAGGACGACCTCGTCCTCGTGGTTCGGGGTGGGGCATTGGATGCTCATGCCGTGCTCCTCGTCGGAGTGCGTCCGGCCGCGTGGAAGGCGGCGCAGGTGCCCTCGGACGACACCATCGGTGCGCCCAGGGGGTGGCGGGGGGTGCAGCGGGTGCCGTACGCGGCGCAGTCGGTCGGCAGCTTCGCCCCGGTGAGGATGGCGCCCGCGATGCACTCCGCGTCCTCGACGGGGCACAGCCCGGTCACGTCGAAGCGGCGGGCCGCATCGAACTGCCCGTACTCCTCGGCCAGTTCGAGACCGCTGTCGGGCAGTGCCCCGATGCCGCGCCAGGCCCGGTCGGTGACCCGGAAGACCCCGCGGACGGCGTCCTGCGCGTCGGTGTTGCCGGTCCGCCGTACGGCCCGCACGTACTGGTTCTCCACCTCGGCCCGGCCGGCCTCCAACTGCCGCACGGCCATCAGGATGCCCTCGAGCAGGTCCAGCGGCTCGAAGCCGGTGACCACGATCGGTACCCGGTAGCGGGAGGCGATCGGCTCGTACTCGGTCCAGCCCATCACCGCACACACATGCCCGGCCGCGAGGAAGGCCTGCACCTCGCAGTCGGGGTCCTCGAGCAGCGCCGTCATGGCGGGCGGCACGAGGACATGGCTGACCAGCATCGAGAAGTTCGTCAGCCCGAGGCGGGCCGCGTGCAGCACCGCCATCGCGTTGGCCGGGGCGGTCGTCTCGAAGCCGACCGCGAGGAAGACCACCTCCCGGTCGGGCTGCTCGGCGGCCAGGCGCACGGCGTCCATCGGGGCGTAGACCACCCGTACGTCCGCGCCGCGCGCCCGCAGCGACAACAGGTCGGTGTCCGTGCCGGGCACGCGCAGCATGTCGCCGAAGCTCGTGAGGATCACGCCGGGCCGGGCGGCGATCGCCATGGCCCGGTCCAGGGTCTCCAGCGGGGTGACGCACACCGGACAGCCGGGCCCGTGGATCATGCGCATCCCGGCGGGCAGCAGTTCGTCGATGCCCTGGCGCACCAGCGTGTGGGTCTGCCCGCCGCACACCTCCATGATCCGCCAGGGCCGCGTGGCGGTCTGCCGCAGCTCGTCCAGCAGCCGCCGGGCGAGGACGGGATCGCGGTATTCGTCGAGGTACTTCATCGGCCCTCCGCGTCCGTCATCGATGCGTGAGGTCGAGCCGGATGTCCACGACCCCCTCCACCGCCCGCACAGCCCGCGCCACCACGGGCACGAGCATCCGGTCGGGCAGGGAGCCGGCCAGCGTCACGACGCCCTCCTTCACGCTCACGGTCAGGGGAGTGGTGACCGGCAACTGGCCCAGCACGCTGTGCCGGATCTCCTGGGCGATCTCCTCGTCGTCACGGAGGAAGACCTTCAGCAGATCACTGCGGCTGACCACACCCTGCAGCAGGCCGACCCCGTCCACGACGGGCAGCCGCTTGACGTGCCGACGGGCCATGATCCGGGCGGCCTCCGCCAGCGAGGCGTCGGCGTGCACGGTCACGGCCGGGGCGCTCATCAGCTCGCCCGCGGTGATCGCGCCGGCCTTCCTCCGAGCGGCCGGATCACCCTCTTCGGTGTCCCGGAACTCCTCCTTGGCCATCAGATCCGCCTCGGAGACCACCCCCACGACGCGGCCCTCGCCCGCCAGGACCGGCAGGGCGCTGACCTTCCACTGGTCGAGCAGTTCGACGATCTCCTTGAAGGGCGCCTCACTGCCGACGGCGACGACGGTGTGCGTCATCACATCGCTCACGGTGTACGGAGATTCAGGCATCACAGCCTCCCGAAATGTCTTCCGAGGTGTCTGACGAGGTACGCACGACCGTCAGGTCGAGGAAGTGGGTGGAGCACGAGATGCACGGGTCGTGGTTGCGGATCGCCCGCTCGCACAAGGCCGTCAACTCGGCGTCGTCCGGGTCGCGTTCGCCGATCGCCCGCTGGGCCAGCCGACGCAGGTCGTCCTCGATCGCACCCTGGTTCTGCGCCGTCGGCGGCACCAGCAGCGCACTGGTCACGAGACCGTCCGCGTCCAGTTCGTAGCGGTGATAGAGGAGTCCGCGGGGCGCCTCGGTGGCGCCGTGGCCGACGCCCGCGACCGGGGGCACATCCATGTACGGCTGTGTGGGCGGCTCGTACGCGTCGATGATCCGCAGCGCCTCCGCGACGGCGTACACGCTCTCCACCGCCCGCACCAGGATCGACCGGAACGGATTGCGGCACACCGCGCCTTCGCGCGGATCGCCCAGCCCCGCCTCCACGGCCGCCTCCAGCGCAACCGGCGACAGCCGTGCACCGCCGATCGCGAACCTGGCGAGGGAGCCAGTGAGATGCAGCCGTCCGTCCAGCCGCGAGTGCAGCGCGGTGGAGTGCTCCACATGGGTCTCGGCGACATGCCCGGTGAACTCACGCACCGGGAAGGAAGCAGTGGAGCCGTCCGTGCGCAGCACCGTCGGCGTACCGCCTTCGATGGCATACGTGTCCGGGGCGGCCAGCGCCAGCAGATCGGCCTCGACCTCGGCATCCGGGAACTCAAAGCCGGCCACCCAGCGCACGGTCTCCCACGCGTCGTCCAGCGCCTGCTTCAACTGCTCGGCGAGCGGCCGTAGTTCGGCACGCGTCGGCACCCGGTGGAAGCCGCCCAGCCGTACGTTGACGGGGTGCACGGCCCGCCCGCCGATCAGCTCCATCAGGGAGTTGCCCGCCTTCTTGAGCCTGAGCCCGCGCTCGACCTCTGCCCGGTGAGTGCGGGCCAGCTCGATCGCGCTCGCACGTCCCAGGAAGTCCGGGGCGTGCAGCAGGTAGATGTGCAGGACCTGGCTCTCGATCCACTCCCCGCAGTACAGCAGCCGGCGCAGATCCCGGATCACCGGGTCGACCGCCACCCCGCACGCGTCCTCGATCGCCGCGCACGCGCTCATCTGGTACGCCACCGGGCAGATCCCGCACACTCGCGCCGTGATGTCCGGCGGTTCGGTGTACGAACGTCCGCGCAGGAAAGCCTCGAAGAAGCGCGGCGGTTCGTAGATCTCCAGCCGTGCGTCGGTGACGGTGCCGTCGTGCACCTTCAGACGCAGGGCGCCCTCGCCCTCGACCCGGGACAGCGAGCCGACGTGCAGGACACGGGATCCGCGGTGCGTCACTTGCCCAACTCCTCTTCGAAGGCCGCCGTGTTGAAGGTGTGCAGGAACCGCTCGACGTCGTCCTCGTCGAGGCCGTCGCGGCGCAGCAGCGGGATCAGTGCGGGCAGGTTCACCGACCCGGACGGGCCGAAGCAGCCGAAGCAGCCGCGGTGGTACGCCGGACAGAGCGCACCGCACCCGGCGTGTGTGACCGGACCGAGGCACGGCGTGCCATGGGCGACCGTCACACAGACCGTGCCGCGCCGCTTGCACTCGAAGCACACGCTGTGGTTCGGCACGTCCGGCTTGCGGCCGGCGAGGAACGCGGTGATCACCTCTATGAGCTGCCTGCGGTCGATCGGGCAGCCGCGCAGCTCGAAGTCGACGTCGACATGGGCCGACACGGGGGTGGAGGTGGCGAGGGTGGAGATGTACTCGGGATGTGCGTAGACCGTGCGCCGGAACTCGTCGACGTCCGCGAAGTTCCTCAGGGCCTGGATGCCGCCGGCCGTGGCGCATGCCCCGATGGTCACCAGGTGGCGCGAGGCGGCGCGGATCGTCCGGATCCGTTCGGCGTCCTCGGCCGTGGTGATCGAACCCTCGACCAGGGAGAGGTCGTAGGGACCCGCTTCCACCGCGCTGGACGCCTCCAGGAAGTGCGAGATGTCCACCTCGCCCGCCAGCGCCAGGAGTTCGTCCTCGCAGTCCAGCAGGGTGAGCTGGCAGCCGTCGCAGGAGGCCAGCTTGAACACCGCGAGCCGGGGCTTGGTCTTCGTGGCGGTCATCTCACAACTCCCTTACGGAGAGCAGCGGTTCCGCACATTCCCAGTCCACGACGGGTCCCGCCCGGCACACCAGCAGGGGACCGAGCTGGCAGTGGCCGCAGTGACCGGTCGCGCATCGCATGTTGCGCTCCAGCGAGACCTGGATGCGGTCGCGGGGCACACCGCGGTGGGCGAGTTCGCGGGACGTGGCCCGGATCATCGGCTCGGGACCGCACACATACGCCGTCGTCTCCTCCGGCTCGAACTGCGCCCGCCCGAGCAGCTGGGTGACCACGCCGACGTCGCCCCGCCAGTCGACCTCGGGCTGGTCCACCGTCACGCCGGTGTACGCGGTGGCCCAACTCGCCACCTCCGCCCGGGCGATCAGATCGCTCGGGGTGCGCGCGCCGATCAGGACGTTCACACGCCCGTACGCGGCCGGCTCGGCCAGCACTGCCAGGATCAGCGGCCGCAGCGGGGCGAAACCGATGCCGCCCGCCACGATCACGACGTCACGGCCACGCGCCCGCACCGACTCCCAGCTGGTGCCGTAAGGACCGCGGATGCCGACGACGTCGCCGACCCGGGCCGCGCACAGCCCGTCGGAGACCGCCCCCACGGAGCGAACCGTGTGCGCGAGACCGCCGGTGGCCTGCACGGAGCTGACGGACACCGGAATCTCGCCACGCCCGAAGGAGTGCACCATCGCGAACTGCCCCGGCAGGAAGTCGGGGAGCGCCGAGCCCACCGGTTCGAACCGAAGCGTGACCGTGTCGGCGGATTCCGCCCGGCGGGCGACCACCCGGTGGGGCACCGGCACCGCGGTCATCGCTCGGCCTTCGTGTCGTAGCCGCCGTACAGGTCGACCAGCCGGGCGCGGGCCGCATCCAGCCGGTGGGCCAGCACCCGGCCGACCCAGTGCTCCACGGCACGCCCGAACTCGGGGTCGTCCAGGCACATCAGACGGACGGCGACGGCGTCGAACTCGTAGGCCTGCAAGGACGTCACCGCCCCCGCGCCGAGCTGCCACACGAACGGCTCGTACAGCCAGGACCAGCCGAGGAGATCGCCGATGCCGAGCGTCTCGACGACCGGCGGACGGCGGCCGGGGACGTGCATGTCGAGGGCGGCCGTCCCACTGCGGATGATCCAGAACCGGTTCGCGTGCCCGCCCTCCTCGAACAGTCGGCTGTCCTGCGGGAAGGCGGCCTCGCGGCCGACACGCAGCAGCCGCTCGCGGTGCTCGGCGGGCAGGGCGTGGTTCATGCGCAGGGCGATCGAGGGGGGCATCAGTTTGACTCCGTTCCGCGTTCGGCCTGCAGTGCGGCCACTTCCTCCGTGATGTCGATGCCGGCCGGGCACCAGGCGATGCAGCGCCCGCAGCCCACGCATCCGGTCGTGTCGAACTGGTCGTGCCAGGTCGAGAGCTTGTGGGTGAGCCACTGCCGGTAGCGGCTGCGGGGCGAGTGGCGCACCGAACCGCCGTGCAGATACGAGAAGTCCAGGTCGAAGCAGGAGTCCCAGCGCTGCCAGCGCTCGGTGTGGTCACCGGTCAGATCGGTGACCTCCTCCGTGGTGGTGCAGAAGCAGGTCGGGCAGACCATGGTGCAGTTGCCGCAGGTCAGACAGCGCTCGGCGACGTCGTTCCAGCGTTCGGCGTCCAGGCTCGCGCCCATCAGGGAGCGCAGGTCGACCGGGGGGAGCGAGCGGCCCATCCGTTCGCGGGCTGCGTCCACCGAGGCGCGGGCGGTGGCTTCCGTGACCAGGTCTGCGCCGTGGTGGGGGACCTGCTCCAGCAGCCGGGCGCCTTCCTCGCTGCCCACGCGCACCAGGAACCGGTGCCCGTCCTCGTCGACCACCTCGGTGAGCGCTAGGTCGTAGCCGGGGTCGGCGGCGGGTCCGCCGCCGGTGGAGACGCAGAAGCAGGTCGCCCCGGGCTCGGTGCACTCGGCGGCGATCAGCAGGGCGCCGGACCGCCGCCTCCCGTAGCCGGTGTCCTCGTACCGGCCGCCGGTCAGCACACGGTCTTGGATGGCGATGGCCCGCAGGTCACAGGGCCGGACACCGAGGAAGGCATACGCCGGGGCGGCAGGCTCGTGCGCGGTGAACGTCACCTCGCCCTCCGCCGTCCGGTCGGCACTCCACAGCCGCTCCCGGGACGGATGCAGGAAGTTCTTCCAGGACTGGGGGCCCGCGCTGTGCGCGAAGGCGGCGCCGTCCTCGCGTGGCACCAACCGGTACCGCCCGGCGTCCAGTTCGACACCCCAGCCGTAAGGCAGCGCATCCGCCGAGGTCAGCTCGGACAACACGATCGCACCGTCGCGGACGATCGGCCCGACGACGGTCCGTCCGTCCGCCACCAGCACCGCGACCAGGGCACGAAGCCCGTCCCGATCGAGGACGGCCGGGGCTGCGCTCATGTCGCTCCTCCTCGTCGCTGGCTCCACTTTCAGCTTCGGCCCGGGCTCACGCCGGTCGGCAGGGGCCAACCGGCCCTGGCAAACATGCCGACCGGATCCCCAACGCCCTAAGGGGCGCGGGGCTGCGTCGATATGCCGCTCCGCCGTGTGGGCGCGACCAGCCACAGACGGCCCGCACTGTGAGGACGGACTGTCGCCTTTGGACCAGCACCGGCGGAACGTCATGGCAGGGGCTCGCCCAACTCGCCCTCGACGGCGCTGGCCATCGCTCGCAGCACGTCAAGCGTCCGCCCGGCCTCCGCTTCGTCGACCAAGGTGATCGCAAACCCGACATGCACGATCACGTACGACCCCACGTCGGCCTCCGGCGTACAGCTGAGACACACCTCGCGCCGTATCCCGCCGAAGTCCACCGTCGCCATCCGCAGCCCCGCATCGTCGTGGATCTCCACAACCCGTCCCGGGATGCCCAGGCACATACGCGCTCACCTCTCCCCGGCCAGTCGTGCGGCCGCAACCGCCGCCTGCCCGTAACTGATGCCGCCGTCCCCGACCGGAACCTGACCGCCGACCAGCACGCGCAGCCCCTGCGCGTGCAGCCGCCGCCTCACCTCCGTCAGCAGACGGCGGTTGACGAAGCAGCCACCGCCGAGGCACACCGTGCGCGGCGCGCCCTCGGCCACGGCCCGCGCGACGAGCTCCGCGGTGACGATCCCGAGGGTCAGATGGAAGGCCGCGGCCAGCCGGGCCACCGGCTCCCCGGCCAGCCGCCGCTCCAGCAGATCGGCCAGCGTCGGCGCGGAGTCGTACACCCACAGGCCCTGCGCGCGTACCACCCGATGGGTCAGGGCCGCGGCGTGCTCGGCGCCCGCGGCCGCTTCGAGCAGGACGGCCGCCTCGCCCTCGTAGCCGACCCGGTCGCACAGCCCCAGAAGCGCGGCGACCGTGTCGAAGAGCCGTCCGGCGCTGGAGGCGCGGGGGCAGTTCACGCCCTTGGCGACCATCGCCCGCACGGCGGCGACCTCGGCCGGATCGAGCCGGTCCGTGAAGGCCCGGGTGAGCCAGGGATACGGGCGCGGGGAGCCCAGCGTCTCCGCGCCGAACAGATGGCCCAGCGCCGTGCGGGAAGGATGGCGTACCGCCGCGTCGCCGCCGGGCAGGGGCGCGGTCGCGAACCTGCCCACGCGACGGTATCCGCTCAGATCGGCGACGAGGATCTCGCCGCCCCACAGGGTGCCGTCGTCGCCCAGCCCCAGGCCGTCGTAGGCGACACCGAGGAAGTGCCCCTGCACGCCGTGCTCGGCCGCGCAGGCGGCCACGTGTGCGTGATGGTGCTGCACCGCAATGCGGCGCAGCGGCTGCGCCTCGGCCCACTGCGTGGACAGATAACCGGGGTGCAGGTCGTGGGCGAGGACCGCGGGTTCGATGCCGGTGAGCCGCTTGAGGTGCGTATACGACGCCAGGAACGCTTCGTGGGCCGCCAGGTCGGCCAGGTCTCCGGTGTGCGGGCCGAGATGGGCCCGGCCGTCCGCGGCCAGGGTGAAGGTGTGCTTGAGCTGCGCACCGGCCCCGGCGACCGGCTCACGGACGGACAGCGGCAAGGGGGCGGGAGCGAGCCCGCGCGCCCGGCGGACCGTGATCCGGATCCGTCCCGCGAACTGCACCACCGAGTCGTCGTAGCGGGAGCGGATCGGCCGGTCGTGGGTGAGGAAGCCGTCCGCGACATCAGTCAGCGTGCGCCGGGCCTCGGCGTCGTCGACGGCGATCGGCTCATCGCTGAGGTTGCCGCTGGTCACCACGAGAGGGCGGGCCAGCTCGTCGACGAGGAGGTGGTGCAGGCCGGTGGTGGGCAGGAACAGGCCGATGCGGGTCAGACCGGGGTGCACCTCGTGGGCGAGCGGGGCAGCGCCGTGCCACCGGCGCCGGGCGAGCAGCACCACCGGGCGCTCCGGGGACACCAGAGACTGCCGCTCGGTGGCGCCGATCTGCGCCAGGCGGGCGGCCGTGACGAGGTCGCGGACCATGACGGCGAATGGTTTTGCCGGACGGTGCTTGCGGCGCCGCAGCTCCGACACGGCCGCCGGATCGCCCGCGTCGCACACGAGCTGGTAGCCGCCGAGACCTTTCAGCGCGACGATCCCACCCGCCTCGACAGCCTTCACCGCTGCCCGCAGCGCCTCTTCTGCACGCAGGTCCTCCCAGGCCAACCGGGGACCGCAGGAGGGGCAGGCGACGGGTTCGGCGTGGAAGCGCCGGTCGCCCGGATCGGCGTATTCGGCGGCGCACCGGGCGCACAGCGGGAAGCGGCGCATGGTGGTGCGGATCCGGTCGTAGGGCAGGTCCTCGATGATCGTGGCGCGCGGCCCGCAGTCCGTGCAGTTGATGAACGGGTAGCGGTGGCGGCGGTCGCGGGGGTCGTGCAGCTCGGCCAGGCAGGCGTCGCAGATCGCCGCGTCGGGCGGGATCTCGCGCGGCGCGGTCTCCGCACCGGCCGGCGCGCTGTGCCGTACCTGGAAACCCCGGCCGTGCGCCGGCTGGGGGGTGCCGCCGGCCAGCCGGACGCGGCGCACCCGGGCCAGGGCCGGAGCGTCGGTGCGCAGCCTGGCCGCGAACTCGTCGATGGTGCCGAGCGGTCCGGAGACCTCGCCCTCCACATGCCCGTTGACGTTGGCCACCCAGCCGTCCAGGCCGAGCGCGGACGCGGTGCGGTACACGAACGGGCGGAAGCCGACGCCCTGGACGATCCCCTCCACATGGAAGCGCCGCACGGTCATGCCGGCCTCCTGGCCGCGGTCTCACGGTGCCGGGCGAGCTCGGACTCGACGGCCCGGACGAGGGGTTCCACGGCGTCCTGGACCGCGGGGGAGAGGCCGTTGCCCAGCGCGCTCTCGGCGCCCTCCACCGCGTACACGACGAGGTGGACGGGCAACACGCCCAGGACGCGGGCGAGTTCGACGGCCTCGCCGAGGCCGAGGCCGTGCGAGCTGGTCGTCTGCGGCTGCGCGATGAGGCCGTTGTCGAGTTCGAGGCGGTGTACGCGGCCGGGCACGCCCGGGTGCGCATGGGCGGCGTCCACGACCACCGCGAGATCCGCGCCCTCCCACAGCCCGATCAGCCGCCCGGGGTCACCGTCGCAGGTGGCTAGTGCGGTGCCCGGCGGCAGCGGCCGCTGCCCGGCCCGCTCCCGCAGCCGGGCGAGGACGGCCCAGCCCACGCCGTCGTCGCGCCGGAACTCGTTGCCGACGCCGATGACGGCGATCCGAGTGCGCGTCCTCATGGTCCTCACCGTGCGCCGCCGCCATCCGGCCCCACAGGGGCCGAACGACCCAAGTGCCGGGGCCGACCCTCCCCTGATCATGCGGGGACGACGGCGACCGGGCAACGGGAGTGCTCCAGCAGTTCTGGGAGCTTGGCACCCGGGGCGGAACGCCGCCCGACCACCACCAGTTCGGCACCTTCCGAGGCGTGCACGAGGGCCTCCACCGGGGGGAACAGCACGACGTCCTCGAGGACGTCGACGTCCGGGTACTTCGTGCGCCACGGCCGCAGCACGTCGGACAGCAATTGCACCTCGTGGTCCTCCCAGGTGGCGCGGTCCTCCTCCAGGACGGGGAAGGGCGAAGCGGCGGCGGATGCGGGCAGCTTCCACGCGTACACCGCATGCAGCCGTGCACCGCGCAGCCGGGCCGCCTCGAAGGCGAAGTCCAGCGCGCCGCCGACCGGGTCCCGGACGTCGACGCCGATGGTCACTCCGGCGGACGGGCGCGGCGGACCCTGGCCGACGATCGGTCCGGGGACCAGGACCACCGGCCCGGGGGACCCCTCTGCCAGGGCCGCAGCGGTGGCGCCCACCGTGATCCCCGCACGGCCGCCCTCGCCGCGCAGGCCGAGCACGACCAGCTCCGCCCCCTCGCCCACCGCCCGCAGCACCGGGGCCGGCATCCCGGTGTGGCTCTCGCCGCGCACCCGCAACGCCGGGTGCCGCTCGACGAGTTCGGCCACCACATGCTCCGCCACGGCCGCCGGACGGTACGGCCACTGCTCCACCGGGTCCAAGGAGGCCGCCGGCACCACATGCACCACTCGCAGCGGCAGCCCGCGCAGCAGCGCCTCGCGTGTGGCCCAGTCGGCGGCGGCACGACTGCGTGCCGACCGGTCGACACCGGCGATGATCACTCGTTGCATGGCGTGCCGCCTTCCGGGCCGGGGTCCTTCCACACTCGCCGTCCGTCCCCGCCGTGCGCAGGGGCCGAACGGACCCGGTTGGAGACCTGGCGGCCCATGCCTGCCGGTGGGCCGCGGGACGAAGCTGGTGGTGAGGAGCAGACCGAGCGCAGGAGGTGCGCACCATGCTTCCGCCCGTCATCGCCGGAGTCGACGGATCGAGCGAGAGCCTCGCCGCGGCCGAGTGGGCCGCCCGGGAGGCGCTGCGCCGCGACCGGCCGCTGCGGCTCGTGCACGCCTGGAACTGGCACCCCCGTCAGCAGGACGGCGAGATCGCCACGGCCGCCCAGAGGCACCTTGCACAGCGGTCGCTGCGCCAGGCGGAGGACCGCATCCGCCGCACCTGCCCCGCCGTCAAGCTCGACCAGGAGCAGGTCGAGGGCCCTGCGACCGCCGCCCTGCTGAAGGCGGCCGAGCAGGCCGACCTGCTGGTCCTGGGTTCGCGCGGTCTCAGCGGCTTCACCGGGTTCCTGGTCGGTTCGGTCGCACTGGACGTGGTGGCGGGGGCTGGCCGGCCGGTCGTCCTCGTGCGGTCCGGGGAGGAGGCCGCCGACGAGCATCTGCCGGACGACGACGGCGCTGAGTCCACCCGCACCGGGTACCGGGACGTCGTCCTCGGCATCGACCTCGCCGACCCCTGCGACGAGGTGATCGAGTTCGCCTTCGAGGAGGCCCGGCTCCGGCGCTCACGGCTGAAGGCCGTGCACGCCTGGCAGCAGCCCTCACCGATCGGCCTCGGTGCCGGGGACATCGGCCTGGTGAAACGTCCGGACCGGGCCGAGGAGTGGCTCGGCTTCCTGAGCGCCGTACTGCAGGTGTGGCGCGAGAAGTACCCCGAGGTCGAGGTCGTCGAGACCGTGACCGAGGGCCGGGCGGCCTCCGTGCTGGTGCGGGCCGCGTCCGGGGCGGGCCTGCTCGTCGTCGGCCGCCGCAGGACCGAGCGGCCCACCGTCCCTCGTACCGGCCCCGTCGCCCACGCCGCCATCCACCACGTCGGCTGCCCCGTGGCCGTCGTACCCCACGACTGAGAGGCCGCAATGACCAAGCCGACGAAGTACGTGTACGGATTCGCCGAGGGCGGCCGCGGCATGGCCGCCCTGCTCGGCGGCAAGGGTGCCGGACTCGCCGAGATGACCCGGATCGGCCTGCCCGTCCCGCCCGGATTCACCGTCACCACCGACGCCTGCAAGGTCTACCTGGCCACGGGCGAGGAGCCGCCCGAACTCGGCGTCGAGGCGGCCCAGGCCCTGGCCGGTCTGGAGCGGGTCATGGGACGGACCCTCGGCGCCCCCGACGACCCCCTGCTGGTGTCCGTGCGGTCGGGCGCCCGCTTCTCCATGCCCGGCATGATGGACACCATCCTCGACATCGGGCTCAACGACCGGTCCGTCACCGGGCTCGCCAAGGCATCAGGGCAGGAACGCTTCGCCTGGGACTCCTACCGGCGCCTCATCCAGATGTTCGGTCACACCGTGATGGGCGTGGACGGCGACCTGTTCGAGCAGGCCATCTCCGCGCACAAGACGGACGACCACGACCTCGACGTCGGCGAACTCACGGCACTCACCGAGGAGTTCAAGGCCATCATCCGCAAGGAGACCGGCGAGGACTTCCCGCAGGACCCGGCCCACCAGCTCGCCCGCGCCGTCCGCGCGGTCTTCGACTCCTGGAACACCGAACGCGCCCACGTCTACCGCCACCGCGAACACATCCCGGAGGACCTCGGCACCGCCGTCAACGTGCAGGTCATGGTCTTCGGCAACCTCGGCAGCACTGTGACATCCGAAAGCAGCGGCACCGGCGTCGCCTTCACCCGCGACCCCGCCACCGGAGAACGCGGCATGTACGGCGACTATCTGCCCGACGCGCAGGGCGAGGACGTCGTCGCAGGCGTGCGCGACGCGCTGCCCCTGAGCGAGCTCAAGTCGCTCGACCCCCGCGCCTACGTCGAGCTCGGCGACCACCTGCGCACCCTGGAGCAGCACTACCGCGACCTGTGCGACGTCGAGTTCACCGTCGAACGCGGCAAGCTGTGGATCCTGCAGACCAGGGTGGGCAAGCGCACCGCCGAGGCCGCCTTCCGCATCGCCCACGACCTGCGCGAGGAAGGGACGATCAGCGCCGACGAGGCGCTGGGGCGTGTGAACGGCGCCGAACTGAGCCGGCTGATGTTCCCCCGCTTCGACGTGAAGACCACCGACGTGCCCCTCGCCCACGGTGTGCCCGCCTCGCCGGGCGCCGCGGTGGGCGCCGTCGTCTTCGACTCCACCGAGGCCGTACGGCGTGCCGCGGCCGGCGAGCAGGTGGTCCTCGTCCGCCGCGAGACGACCCCCGACGACCTGCCCGGCATGATCGCCGCACAGGCCGTCCTGACCAGCCGGGGCGGCAAGACCAGCCACGCCGCGGTCGTCGCACGCGGCATGGGCAAGGTGTGCGTGTGCGGCGCGGAGGAGTTGGCCGTGGACCCGGTCGCGCGGCAGTTCACCGCTCCGTCCGGAGCCGTGGTCCGCGAGGGCGACGTCGTCTCCGTCGACGGCTCGGCGGGCACTGTGCACCTCGGTGCCCTGCCGCTCACCGCGTCCCTCGTCGGACGCGCCCTGGAGACCGGAACCGCCACGGACCCGCTCACCGACGCCGTGCTGGGCGCTCTCGCCCGCGCGGACTCGGGGCGCCGCCTGCAGGTGCGGGCCAACGCCGACACACCCGAGGACGCCGTCCGCGCCCGCGCGCTCGGGGCGCAGGGGATCGGTCTGTGCCGCACCGAGCACATGTTCCTCGGTGAGCGAAGGGAACTCGTCGAGGCGATGATCCTGGCCCGTGACGACGTCGCACGCGAACGGGCCCTGGACGCCCTGCTGCCGCTGCAGCGGGCCGACTTCACCGCCATCCTCGAGGCGATGGACGGGCTGCCGGTGACGATCCGGCTGATCGATCCGCCGCTGCACGAGTTCCTGCCCGACCGCACCGAACTGGCCGTCCGCCTGGCCCGCACCGAGCACCCGGACCCGCACGAGAGGGAACTGCTCGCCGCCGTGGAGCGGATGCACGAGCAGAACCCGATGCTGGGCCTGCGCGGAGTCCGCCTGGGCCTGGCCGTGCCGGGCCTGATGGCCATGCAGGTGCAGGCGATCGCCGAGGCCGTGGTCGAGCGGCTGCGCGACGGCGGCACTCCGCGCGCCGAGATCATGATCCCGCTCGTCGCCACGGTCGAGGAACTGAAACTGGCCCGTGCTGAGGCGGAACTGGTGCTCGGCGAGGTGGAGACCGAGACCGGTCTGACCCTCGACTGCCCGATCGGCACGATGATCGAGCTGCCGCGCGCCGCGCTCACCGCCGGACGCATCGCCCGGGCGGCCGACTTCTTCTCCTTCGGCACCAACGATCTCACCCAGACGACCTGGGGTCTGTCCCGCGACGACGCGGAAGCGTCGTTCTTCCCGCTCTACATCGACAAGGGTGTCTTCTCCGTGTCGCCCTTCGAGACGATCGATCAGGAGGGCGTCGGCCGGCTGGTGGAGCTGGGCGTTGAGGCGGGCCGTGCCGTCAATCCCCGCCTGGAGACCGGGGTCTGCGGGGAGCACGGCGGCGACCCCGACTCGATCCACTTCTTCCACCGCGTGGGACTGGACTACGTCTCCTGTTCCCCGTTCCGGATCCCGGCGGCACGCCTCGAGGCGGGCCGCGCGGCCCTGACCGAGACCACCGCGACCAGTGACACCAGGTGAGCCGTCTCCGGGGGCGGGTGCCTCCGCCGCCGCGGGCAACCCGCTCGCGCAGCCCGTCCGGGGCTGCCGTTGTTCAGCGAGCACCGGAGCAGCCGGCTGTTCACCATCCACAGCGCGGTGCCCGGGAGCCGGTCGCCCTGCGCGTGCGCGTGGGTGATCAGCTCCTGGACCCCTCCTCGGGGGTCAGGGGCACGACGTCTCGAGCCCGCCGCTGGGCGGCACCTTGCCGCTGCCCGACCACGACCACCTGCGGGCGAGGGCAGCGATGGCTCGCACTTCCTCCCGGTGCCGGTGGACGCGGTCGGCGTCAGCGGCTCCCGGGCCCACCACTGCCGAACGCCCCGCTGCTGCCCTCGCTCCAGCGCCGCCGCTGCTGCGACGCACTGGTCCGGCTCGGCGAGTTGCCGTGCCCGGGCAGCTCGTGCGGGGTCAGCCGGTGCTCGCTGCGGGGTATCTCGGCGGGCTCACGGTTCTCCCGTACCTCGCGGACCGGGCCGTCCTCCGGCAGCTGCGGCTGCTCCTCCGGGCGTGGCGGAGCAGGTTCGCGGCGACGGATGCGGGCGCCCAGCAAGAAGGCACCGATCAGCAGGGCCACGACCGCCACCCCCACGACGACCAGGCCGATCCCGAGTGCGCCGCGGCCTGCGGCGATGTCCATCCATGAGGTGCTCATGGGCTCGCGGGTACCCATGGGACCCGGCGCGAACCGATCCGTCCCGGCCCGATCGGGCCGGACCGCGGTCACCGGTGTTTGAGGCGATCGACGACGGCAACCCGCCAGGTGTGACTTCGACGACCCAGCAGGAGCTCTTCCGGTTCCTGGAGGACCGCTTCGCCTGCGCGCAGGCGTGCACCGAGTGCGCACGCGCGTGTGCTCTGCGCGCCAGCCTCGTGGACCCGGACGGCACGGAGGAGCAGGAACTCGTACGACGCAAGGGCATCATGTGCGCGGAGGTGTGTGACGCGACCTGCCGTGTGCTGTCCGAGCAGAACAGCTTGGACGAGGCCGCCATCCGCATCCAGGTGGAGTGGTGCCGCACCGTGTGTCTGGAGTGCGCGCATGCCTTCGACCGGCTGCCGGGCGCCGAGGACGGCGCGAAGGCGGGCCGGGAGTGCGCACAGGCGTGCACGGACTTCCTCGCCACGCTGAACTGAGGCTCACAGCGAGGCACCGAGCGGCTGCCCGAGCCGTACGTTCCACCGCCCCGACCTGCCGCTGAGTTCGACCGCCGTCAGCGGCGGGACATCCGCGCGCCAGAACGCCGACTCCGGCGCCCCGAGCGCCCGGATCACCGCTGCCCGTACGGCCTCGGCCTCGACCACGGCGAGGGTGCGGCCCGGCGTCTGCGCGACCGTCTCCAGCCAGCCCGCCACCCGGTCGCACAGCGCCGCCACCGACTCCCCGCCGTGCGGCGCGGCCCCGGGGTCCGAGAGCCAGCGGGCCAGCGCCTCCGGCTCCCGCCCGCTCACCTCGGCCAGCGTCGCACCGCGCCAGCGGCCCGTATCCAGTGCTGCCAACTCCGGCGCGTCCACGGCATCGAGGCCGAGGGCCCCCGCCGTCTCGCGGCAGCGCACGGTGGGGGAGACCCAGACCCCTTCCGCCGCCGGGAGCGTGCCGGCGGCCGCCCGTGCCTGCCGCAGCCCGGAGGCGTCCAGCGGGCAGCCGTCGTCGAAGCGGGCCTCCCTGAGGGCCGCGGTGATCGCGGGTGAGATCAAGATCACTCGGCTCGTCATGTGTCCACTCCCGCGCTCGAAATCGCTTCGAAATCCTTGAACTGACCATGATCGGGCGGCGAAAACGGCTCACCAGGGGCGCTCACGGCCGCCCCGTGCGCCCTTGGCCACACCTCTGCTTCGCGGTACCTTCTCGTGGATATTGACGACGGCACAGCGGAAGCCGGTGGAACTCCGGCACGGTCGCGCCACTGTATGCCGGGCATGCACCCTGGGTGCGTGCCGGGTGAGTCAGACCCGCACCCGTCGTCGTGTGCACCACCGAGACGGGACGCGAGTTCCCCAGGAGGGCCTGCCATGGCGCAGTCTGTCGCTCAGCCGACCACCACCCCCACCGTCGTACCGGCAAAGCTGCCGATCGGCGCGATCGTCCCCTGGGCGGTCTTCTTCGGCATCCTGATGCTGGTTCTGCTCTACTTCGTCGGCGCCGAGCAGGGCGCCACCTCCGTGATGAACGGAGACAACGTCCACGAGTGGGTGCACGACGCCCGCCACCTGCTCGGCTTCCCCTGCCACTGAGGACGGCGAGAAAACACCACCGCCCATGAACTCGGCAACCGTCCGCAACCTCCTGGTGCGTGGCATGCTCGCGGGACTCGCCGCGGGCCTGCTCGCCCTCGTCGTCGCCTACTTCCTCGGTGAACCGCGCGTCGACGCGGCCATCGCCTACGAGGAGGCGCACTCCCACGAGCACGGCGTCGAAGCCGTCAGCCGCACGATGCAGTCCACCGCGGGCCTGTCCACCGGTGTCCTGGTCTACGGCGTCGCGTTCGGCGGCATCGCCGCCCTCGCGTACTGCTTTGCGCTCGGCCGCATCGGCCGCTTCGGGCCGCGCGCGAGCGCGCTGCTCCTGGCGGCCGCCGGTCTGATCACCGTGTACGTCGTGCCGTTCCTGAAGTACCCGGCCAACCCGCCGTCCGTCGGTGACCCCGACACCATCGGCAAACGCACCACGCTCTATTTCCTGATGGTGGTGCTGAGCGTGCTGCTGGCCGTCGCCGCCGTCATCCTGGGCAAGCGCCTCGCACCACGCCTGGGCAACTGGAACGCCACGCTCGCTGCGGGCGCGTTCCTCGTCCTTGCCATCGGGCTCGCGTACGCGTTCCTGCCATCCTTCAACGAGGTCCCCAAGGACTTCTCCGCCACCCTGCTCTGGCAGTTCCGACTGGCGGCCCTGGCCGTCCAGTTGACCCTGTGGACCTCCTTCGGGCTGGTCTTCGGGGTGCTGGCGGAGCGGGTGCTCGTCCCGAAACCGGCGCGGGCGAACGGCGCCACCCGGCCAACTCCCGTCACCCACTGATCGGTTCCACCCGTTCACACGGCAAAGGGCCCCCGGTCGACGACCGCGGGCCCTTTCCATGCCCCTCGCCATTCCCAATTTCTGAAACACGTTCTACGGTGTGCGCCGTCAGGACCGGCCTGGGAAGCCTGGAGGCGCCGTGCACCTCGAATACACGCCCGAGCAGCAGCGGCTGCGCACCGAACTGCGCTCGTACTTCGCCGAGTTGGTGCCGGACAACGCCTACGCCCGGCACGGCGACCCGGCCGCCCAGAAACGCTTCTACCGCGAGACCATCCGGCGCCTGGGCAGCGACGGCTGGCTCGGCGTGGGCTGGCCGAAGGAGTACGGCGGGCGCGGTCTGACCGCGATGGAGCAGTTCATCTTCTTCGACGAGGCCGCCCAGGCCGGCGTACCGCTGCCGCTGATGGCGCTCAACACCGTCGGACCGACCATCATGCAGTTCGGCACGGACGAGCAGAAGGCCTACTTCCTGCCCAAGATCCTCGCCGGCGAGATCGACTTCGCGATCGGCTACAGCGAACCCGACGCGGGCACCGACCTCGCGTCCCTGAAGACGCGTGCCGTACGGGACGGCGACGAATACGTCGTCAACGGCCAGAAGATCTGGACCACCAACGGCGACACCGCGGACTGGGTCTGGCTGGCGACCCGCACCGACCCCGACGCCCCACCCCACAAGGGCATCACCATGCTCCTCGTCCCCACCACCGACCCCGGCTACTCCTGCACCCTCATCAACACCCTCGCCTCGCACGACACCACCGCCAGCTACTACGAGAACATCCGCGTCCCCGTCTCCCGCCGCGTCGGCGCCGAGAACCAGGGCTGGCGCCTGATCACCAACCAGCTCAACCACGAGCGCGTCACCCTCGCCGCTCACGGCACCATGGCCATCCGCGCCCTGCAGGACGTCCAGCGCTGGGCCACGGAGACCAAACTCGCCGACGGCCGCCGCGTCATCGACCTGCCCTGGGTGCGCCGCCGCCTCGCCCAGACCCACACGAGGCTGGACGCGATGAAGCTCCTCAACTGGCGCATGGTGCACGCCGTCCAGAACGGCACGCTCACCCCTCAGGACGCCTCCGCGGTCAAGGTCTACGGCTCCGAGGCGCGCCGGGACGCCTACGCCTGGCTGATGGAGATCGTCGGCGCGGCGGGCGTGCTGAAGGAGGGCTCGGCGGGCGCGGTGCTCCACGGCGAACTGGAGCGCGGCTACCGGTCCGCCGTGATCTTCACCTTCGGCGGCGGCAACAACGAGATCCAGCGGGAGATCATCTCGTGGATCGGTCTGGGGATGCCGAGGGTGCGGCGTTAGCCTGCAGAGGTGACGGACATCCAGGCAGGTGACCCCGGGCTCTTCGGGCCGTCCTCGGTGACCTGGCAGATGCACGGCGACCCGATGATGTGGGTCGCCGGCGTCCGCGCGCTCTACCTCCAGGCCCTGCACCCCCGAGCCGTGCGCGGCGTCATGCAGAACTCCGACTTCCGGCGCGACGCGTGGGGCCGTCTCATGCGCACCGCCAACTTCGTCGGCACCATCACCTACGGCACCACCGAGGCCGCCGAACGGGCCGGCGCCCGCGTCCGGAAGATCCACACGATGCTGTCGGCGACCGACCCGGACACGGGGGAGCGGTACGGCGTCGACGAACCGGACCTGCTGCTGTGGGTGCACTGCGCCGAGATCGACTCCTATCTGCAGGTCGCGCGCCGCTCCGGCTTCCCGCTCACCGACGCGCAGGCCGACCGCTACATCGGTGAACAGCGCGCCGGCGCCCGACTGGTGGGCCTCGACCCCGACGCCGTACCGGCCGATCAGGAGGAGATGGCCGCCTACTTCGACAAGGTGCGGCCCGAACTCGCCGTCGGACCCGAGGCACGCGAAGTGGACGACTTCCTGCTCCGCCCGCCGACGCACCCCCTCCTCGTCCCCGCGCGCGAGGTGCTGTGGCGGCGCGCGGCCCGACTGGCGTACGCCGCCCTGCCGCCGTACGCCCACGAGTTGTACGGCAGGCCTGCCCCGAAACCCGACACCGTCACCCTGCAACTGCGTGCCACAGGCAACGTGCTTCGCTGCATTCCCGCACGTCTGCGCTGGCAACTCCCGCCCAAACACATCCTGCGCGCCATGTCACGGCTCGGCCCCGGGTCCCGCCCGGCACCGTACAAACTCGGACGATAGCTCGCCATACTGGACGAGCCAGGGGTGGGCGGGCGAAAAGTTACGGGGGCGATCGCAGCAGATGGGGGACAACAGGCTGATCCAGGGCCGGTACCGGCTGCTCGACCTGATCGGGCGGGGCGGGATGGGCGAGGTGTGGCGTGCGCGCGACGAGTCGCTCGGCCGTCATGTCGCCGTGAAGTGCCTCAAGCCCCTCGGCCCGCACCACGACCAGTCCTTCACCCGCGTGCTCAGGGAACGCTTTCGCCGCGAGGCCCGCGTGGCCGCAGCCCTCCAGCACCGCGGGATCACCGTCGTGCACGACTTCGGCGAGTCCGACGGCATCCTCTACCTGGTCATGGAACTCCTGGAGGGCCGCAACCTCTCCCAGCTCCTGGAGGACAACAAGCACCACCCGCTGCCGGTCGGCGACGTCGTCGAGATCGCCGACCAGGTCGCCTCCGCCCTCGCCTACACCCACCAACAGAGCATCGTGCACCGCGACCTGAAACCCGCCAACATCATGCGGCTGGCCGACGGCACGGTGAAGATCTGCGACTTCGGCATCGCCCGCCTCGGCGCCGACATCGGCTTCACCTCCCGGCTGACGGGCACCGGCATCGCGATGGGCACCCCGCACTACATGTCGCCGGAGCAGATCGGCGGCTTGGAGGTCGACCAGCGCAGCGACCTGTACTCGCTGGGCTGCGTCCTGTACGAGATCGCCACCGGCGCACCGCCGTTCGACCTCGACGACGCCTGGGCGATCCTCGTCGGCCACCGCGACACCCCGCCCCGCCCGCCGCGCAGCCGGCGGGCCGAACTGCCCGATTACCTCGAGAAGATCATTCTGGATCTGCTGGCCAAACTCCCTGAGCAACGCCCGCACGACGCCCGGGAGTTGGGCCGCCGGATCAGCACGGGCCGCACGACACCGGCGTACGTACCGACCGTCGTGACCCCGCAGCCGGTGCTCCGACCGCCCGAGCAGGTCCCCTCCCGCGAGGCCCGGCTGCCCTCCTGGACCCGCGGCATGACCACCGGGCACAAGGCCACCGGCGCCGGCCTCGGCACCACACCCCCGGACGCCGGAGCGGCCCTCACCGGCGAATGGATTCCTCGTCCCGCGAACGGACACAGCGAGGAACCCGCCCCCGACCGGCCTCCCGCGCCCTCCGCGGAGATCCTCACTGCCCTCGCCGGGCGGCACAACGCCGGGCTCAGCCTGGGACGCCTCGGCCGCTGGGCAGAGGCGGGCGAAGTGCACCGCGCGGTCGCCGCCGAACGCGCCCATCTGCTCGGCCCCGACCACCCCGACACCCTCGCCAGCCGCTACGAGGTCGCCTTCACCCTCAGCCGCACCGGCCGCGCCGCCGACGCCCTGCAGGAGTACAAGTTCGTGGCCGCCGCGAGAACCCGCGCCCTGGGCGCCGACCACCCCGACACGCTCGCAGCCCGGCAGGAAATGGCATACGTGCTGGGCCAGTTGGGCCGTCACTTCGACGCCCACCAGGTGTACACGTCCGTGCTCGCAGCCCGGGAGCGCGTCATGGGCCCCGACCACCCCGACACCCTGCGCTGCCGCCACAACCTCGCCTTCAACCTCAGCAGACTCGGCCGCCTCGAGGACTCGTACCGCATGGCCTGCGACGTGGCCGCAGCCCGCGCCCGCGTGCTCGGCCCCGACCACCCCGACACCCTCGTCACCCGCTACGAAGTGGCCTATGCGCTCGGCCAGTTGGGTCGCTGGCCCGAGGCCCTGCAGACCTACCGCGAGGTCGCCGAGGCCCGCGCCCAGGCCCTCGGCCCCGACCACGCCGACACCCTCGCCGCCCGCTACGAGGTCGGCATCAGCCTCGGCCGCCTGGGACGCAGCGGCGAGGCACTCACCCTGTACCGCGACCTGATCGACGACCGCACCCGCGTCCAGGGCCCCACCCACCCCGAAACCCTGCGCGCCCGCCACGGCCTCGGCGTCAACCTCGGCCGCCTGGGCCGCTGGGAGGAGGCCCTCGCCGAGTCCCGCGACGTCTGCGCGATCCGCGAGCGCGTGTTGGGCCCCGACCACCCCGACACCCTGGTCAGCCGTCGCGAGGTCGCCGTCGGCCTCGGCTGGCTGGGCCGCTGGTCCGACGCCCTCACCGAATACCGGCGCGTCGCTGCGGCCCGCGAGCGCGTGCTGGGCCCCGACCACCCCGACACCCTCGCCAGCCGCAGCGACGAGGCCCACTGCCTGGAACAGCTCGGCCGGGGCGCCGAGGCCGTCGAGCTGTACCGCCGGGTGGCGGTACTGCGCCGGCAGCGCGGGACCGGCGGGCGCTGACGCGCGTCGCGATCCTCGTGGCCGGTTGTCGATGGTCGCCTGGGCAGCCGTGGGCCTTGGCCGGCGGGGTCGTGGGCGCGATGGGTGGGCCGTGCAGCGTGGTGTGGCTGCCGTCCGCGAACATGTTCAGGGCCCTGGCCACCCCGCATGCTCGCCAGCCGCATCGACGAGGCCCACTGCCTGGAACAGCTCGGCCGGGGCGCCGAGGCCGTCGAGCTGTACCGCCGGGTGGCGGTACTGCGCCGGCAGCGCGCGTCCGGGCGGGCGCTGACCCCGTCGCCGTACACCCCTGGCCGCTGACGATCATCGCGTGTTACCAAGAACCATGGCTGCACACGAGGGACACCGGACTTACGACGCTGTGATCGTCGGCGGAGGCCACAACGGCCTGGTCGCCGCCGCCTACCTGGCCCGGGCCGGACGGTCGGTACTGGTCCTGGAGCGGCTGGACCACACCGGAGGAGCCGCGGTCTCCACCCGCCCCTTCGCCGGCATCGACGCACGGCTGTCGCGCTACTCCTACCTGGTCAGCCTGCTGCCGAAGAAGATCGTGCGCGACCTCGGGCTGGACTTCCGTGTCCGCGCCCGCACCATCTCCTCGTACACCCCCGTGGAACGGGACGGGCAGCCCACCGGACTCCTGGTCGGCGGCGGCGAGCGGCGGACCCGGGAGGCCTTCGCCCGGCTCACCGGCTCCGACCGCGAGTACGAGGCCTGGCAGCGCTTCTACGGCATGACCGGCCGCGTCGCCGAGCGGGTCTTCCCGACGCTCACCGAACCGCTGCCCGCCCGCGACGAACTGCGCCGCCGCATCGACGACGAGGAGGCCTGGCGGACGCTGTTCGAGGAGCCCATCGGCACCGCGGTCGAGAGCCGTTTCGCCGACGACCTCGTGCGAGGCGTCGTCCTCACCGACGCCCTCATCGGCACCTTCGCCGACGCCCACGACCCCTCACTGGCCCAGAACCGCTGCTTCCTCTACCACGTGATCGGCGGCGGCACCGGCGCCTGGGACGTTCCTGTCGGCGGCATGGGCGCCCTGACCGACGCCCTGGCCGGGGCCGCCCGGGACGCGGGCGCCGTCCTCGCCACCGGCCACGAGGCCGTACGCATCGACACGGACGGCCGAATCGCCGAGATCACCTACCGCACGGCGGACGGGGAAGGCGTCGCAGCCGCCCGGCACGTCCTCGTGGGCGCCTCCCCGCAGGCCCTCGCCGAACTGACCGGCGACACGCCCCCGGCCCCTGCCGAGGGCGCCCAGCTCAAGGTGAACATGCTCCTCAAGCGGCTGCCGAGGCTGCGCGACAGCTCCGTCGACCCGCGCGAGGCGTTCTCCGGCACCTTCCACATCGCGGAGGGCTACCAGCAACTCGCAGCCGCCCACGCCCAGGCCGCCTCCGGCCAACTCCCCGCCGCGCCACCCTCGGAGATCTACTGCCACTCCCTCACCGACCCGACGATCCTCGGCCCCGACCTCGTCGAACAGGGCTACCAGACGCTGACGTTGTTCGGCCTGCACACCCCGGCCCGGCTCTTCGAGCGGGACAACGACTCCGTACGGGAGGAACTGCTCAAGTCGACCCTCGCCCAGCTCGACGCCCACCTCGCCGAACCCCTCGCCGACTGCCTGGCGACCGACGCCGACGGCCGCCCCTGCATCGAGGCCAAGACCCCGCTCGACCTGGAACGCGACCTGCGCCTGCCCGGCGGCAACATCTTCCACCGCGAACTGACCTGGCCCCACGCCCAGGACGGCACCGGCCGCTGGGGCGTGGAGACCCGGCACGCGAACGTGCTGCTGTGCGGGGCGGGCGCGGTGCGGGGTGGGGGCGTGAGCGGGGTGCCGGGGCACAACGCGGCGATGGCGGTGCTGGAGGCGACGGGCGAGTGAAGGACTCGGCGCGGGACTTCTACGACTCACTAGCCGCCGACTACCACCGCATCTTTCCCGACTGGGATGCGAGCATGACCCGCCAGGCCGCGGCCCTGGACGCTCTCGTCCGCAGGGAACTCGGCGCCGGACCGCACCGGTTGCTCGACTGCGCCTGCGGCATCGGCACCCAGGCGATCGGGCTCGCCCGCGCCGGACATCGGGTGGCCGGCAGTGACGTGAGCCCCGTCGCAGCCGCGCGGGCCGCGGTCGAGGCCGCGGCCCGCGGCGTCGCCCTGCCCGCGGTGGCGGCGGACATGCGTCGACTCCCCTTCGGACCGGGCGCCTTCGACGTGGTCGTGTGCGCCGACAACTCGCTCGCCCACCTGCTGACGGCGCGGGACGTGGCGGCGGCCCTGCGCGAGATGCGACGGGTGCTGACGGACGGCGGCCTGCTCCTGCTCACACTCCGGGATTACGACGACCTCCGCCGGACCCGCCCCGCCTCCGCACCGCCCCAGGTCTCGCACGGCACGGACGGCCGGTCGATCACCTTCCAGCTGTGGCACTGGCACGACGACGGCGAGCGCTACGACCAGGAATACTTCCAGCTCGTGCCCGAAGGAGACGGCTGGGAGGTGCGGGTCCGCCGCACCGCCTCCTGGGCGCTCACTCGCAGCGAGGTGACCGAAGCCGTGACCGCGGCCGACTTCACCGACGTCACATGGCAGATGCCGGAAACCAGTGGTTTCTATCAACCTGTCCTGGCCGCGAGGGCTCGGCCCCGATGACTTGTTGATCAACCGCGATGGCCCGCGGGCGCCGTCCCGTCGCTGACCGCGGGCCCTTGTGGTGTCGGCGTTCACCGCCACGGTTGTGCTGTCTGACGGCCTCCATGGAAGGTGCGTCGGGCATCCTGTGCCAGGGCCATTGGACCCTGGTCATCAGCCGGGCGTGCTGACTTGACTCGTTTCGTGGCCTCGCCCCTGCCGCTCGGATCCCGTCTTCGGACTCGGTCGGGCGGTCCTCTCCGCAGGCGGTGGCACATCCCTGGCCCGCTCCGTCGGCTCGCGCCGGGTCGAGAGCAATGGGGCACCCGAGGCCGGGACAGGGCGGAGCCGCACATGCGGGAACGAGCCCGGAATCACCGTACGGCGGGAAGGGACAAGGGGTGACCGCAGCGGTGGGGTACTCGGAGCTGACCCCGGACATGTTGACGGTGGCGGAAGCCGATCTGCGTGCCGCGCTGGAGCGTCTGCCGGAAGGCCTGCCCGGGCTGGTACGCGCGGGGCAGGGGTGCCGGTGGCCTTCGGCCGGGCCGTGCGGGCGGCAGGGCGGGAGCTGATCGTGGTCGCCCCGACGCAGGGTGACGCAGATCCACATCCTGGACCGGGTTGCCGGCGGTCCGTCGCGCCGGGTGGGTCGAAGGTCCCGGCAGGCCCGTGCCGGACGGGACCGGCCGGTGCCCTGTACGGCACTGCTCACGATCAGCCCGGACGAGGAACCTTGATGGCGAGATACAGGTACAGGAGAGGATCCGTGATGACCGCGACCGTGACAGCCGGCCCCCGGACCGCCGACGCCTGGCGGGAGTTCGCCGGGACGGGGTGGCGTGAGCGCATCGACGTGCGTGACTTCATCCAGGCCAACTACACGCCCTACGAGGGCGACGCGGCCTTTCTGGCCGGCCCCACCGAGCGCACCCGGACCGTCTGGGAGAAGGTCAGCGGACTGTTCCCCGAGGAGCGCACGCGCGGCATCCTCGACGTGGACACCGCGACCCCGTCGACAATCACCTCGCACGCCCCCGGCTACATCGACCGCGAACGTGAGCTCATCGTCGGCCTGCAGACCGATGCTCCGCTCAAGCGCGCCATCATGCCGGGCGGCGGTCTGCGGATGGTGGAGAACGGGCTGAAGGCGTACGGCTACCAGCCCGACCCGTTCGTGACGAAGGTCTTCGGCACCTACCGCAAGACGCACAACGACGGCGTCTTCGACGCCTACACCCCCGAGATGCGAGCCGCCCGGAAGGCCGGCATCATCACCGGCCTGCCCGACGCCTACGGCCGCGGCCGGATCATCGGCGACTACCGGCGCGTCGCCCTGTACGGCACCGACCGCCTCACCGAGGCCAAGCGCGCCGAACGCGCCCGGCTCGACACCCGGCCCTCCACCGCGGACGTCATCCGCGACCGCGAGGAACTCGCCGAGCAGATCAAGGCGTTGGGGGAGCTCACCCGCATGGCGGCGGCCTACGGCTGCGACGTCTCCCGGCCCGCCGCCACCGCGCAGGAGGCCGTGCAGTGGCTGTACCTCGGTTTCCTGGCGGCCGTGAAGGAGCAGAACGGCGCCGCCATGTCCCTGGGCCGCACCTCCACCTTCCTGGATGTCTACCTCCAGCGCGACCTGGCGGCGGGCGTCATCGACGAGACCCTCGCCCAGGAGCTGATCGACGACTTCGTGATCAAGCTGCGGATCGTACGGTTCCTGCGGACACCCGAGTACGACACGCTCTTCTCAGGCGACCCGACCTGGGTGACGGAGTCGATCGGCGGCATCGGCACGGACGGCCGCCCGCTGGTCACCCGCACCTCCTTCCGCTTCCTGCAGACCCTGTACAACCTCGGCCCCGCCCCCGAACCGAACATGACCGTGCTGTGGTCCCCCCGACTGCCCGCGGGATTCAAGGAGTTCTGCGCCCAGGCGTCCATCGACACCAGTGCCGTCCAGTACGAGTCGGACGACCTCATGCGCCCGCGCACCGGCGACGACACCGCGATCGCCTGCTGCGTCTCGGCGATGGCGGTGGGCAAGCAGATGCAGTTCTTCGGCGCCCGCGTCAATGTCGCCAAGGCCCTGCTCTACGCCGTCAACGGCGGCCGCGACGAGATGACCGGCGACCGGATCACCCCCGAGATGCCCCCGCTGACCGGCGAGTACCTGGACTACGAGGAGCTGTCGGCGGCGTACGACCGGGTCCTGGACTGGCTGGCGCAGACCTACGTCAACGCACTCAATGTCATCCACTACATGCACGACAAGTACGCCTACGAGCGCATCGAGATGGCCCTGCACGACCACCCCGTGCACCGCTTCATGGCGTGCGGCATCGCCGGTCTCTCGGTCGCGGCCGACAGTCTCTCGGCCGTCAAGTACGCGCGCGTGAAGGTCATCCGGGACGCGACCGGACTGGCCGTCGACTTCGAGACCGAGGGCGACTTCCCGGCGTACGGCAACAACGACGACCGCGCCGACGCCCTCGCCGTCGACCTCGTGGAGTCGTTCATGGCGAAGGTGCGCAAACACCCCGCCTACCGGGACGCCGAGCACACCCAGTCGGTGCTGACGATCACCTCCAACGTCGTCTACGGAAAGCACACCGGCAACACCCCCGACGGGCGCCGCGCCGGACAGCCCTTCGCGCCCGGCGCCAACCCCATGAACGGCCGGGACCGGCACGGCGTCGCAGCCTCCGCGCTGTCGGTGGCGAAACTGCCGTACGAGCAGGCCCGCGACGGCATCTCGCTGACGACCACCATCACCCCGGAGGGCCTGGGGCACGTCCCCGAGGAACGCGCGGGCCACCTGGCCGGCATCCTCGACGCCTACATGGCATCCGGCGGATTCCACATGAACGTCAACGTCCTGAACCGGGCGGTCCTCGAGGACGCCATGGAACACCCGGATAAGTACCCGCAGTTGACGATCCGGGTCTCCGGCTACGCCGTCAACTTCGTCCGCCTGACCCGCGAGCAGCAGCTCGACGTGATCAGCCGCACCTTCCACGGATCGCTGTGACCACCGCGACCGACCGGTCGACTGTCCCGGGGCCCGAACGGGAAACCGGCCTCGCCCGGACAACGGGCCGGATCCACTCCTGGGACCTGTCCACCGGCGTGGACGGTCCCGGGACCCGGTTCGTGCTCTTCGTCAGCGGCTGCCCACTGCGCTGTCTGTACTGCGCCAATCCCGACACCTGGCACATGCGCGACGGGCGGGAGGCCACGGTCGACGAGGTGATGGCGGAGATCGGCAAGTACCGGGCGTTCCTCACGACGGCCGGGGGAGGGGTGACCATCACCGGCGGCGAGGCGCTCCTCCAGCCGGCCTTCACGGCCGCCGTGCTGCGCCGCTGCAAGGAGGCCGGACTGCACACAGCCCTGGACACCTCCGGCTTCCTGGGCGCCCGCGCCACCGACGCACTGCTCGCCGACACCGACCTGGTCCTGCTGGACATCAAGTCCTTCGACGTCCGCACCTACCGGGAGCTGACCGGCGGCGAACTCGCCCCCACCCTGGAGTTCGCCGGGCGCCTGGACCGGCTCGGCAACCGGATGTGGATCCGGTACGTACTGGTGCCCGGCTGGACCGACTCACCGGACGCGGTGTATGGCCTCGCCCGCTTCCTCGCCGGCCTCGGCAACGTCGACCGCGTCGACGTCCTGCCCTTCCACAAGCTCGGCGCGGCGAAGTACGACGCACTCGGCATCCCCTTCCGCCTGCGCAACACGCCCACCCCGGGGCCCGACCTGGTCGGGCGGGTCCGGGACCAGTTCCGCGAGCTGGGCCTGGACGCGTACTGACCGCTCGGGCCGAACGGCCCGCCCTTGTGGGACCAGTGGCCCTGGCGGCGCAGAACACCGGATGGTTCGCTGGATACAGCGGGAAGGACCTGAAAAGGGGCGTGGAGCAGCGGCGGGCGGAACGCACCGCGCAACCGGAATTCGCGAGAAGCGAATGGGTCCTTCCCGCTCCGGCTGTGGGCGACCGCATACCCGCCCTTGAGCCTCGAGAATGGCGTCAGGACCGGCCTGGCCTCCAACCGCCCTGTTTCTCAAGGTGGTTGGGGGCCAGGCCGGTGTCACGCCACCGGTCGCCGTCCGGTGCTCCTACGCTTGCGATCCGTCTCCCTCGCCGCCGTAGTAGGCCGTGCGCATGAGCCTCTGCATGTCGTCGAGCATCGGCATCCGCGGGTTGGCGGGTGCGCACTGGTCCTCGTAGGCGTTCAGGGCCTGCTGCGGCAGCCCGTCGAGGAAGGTGCGCTCGTCGACCCCGAGGGCCTGGAACGTCGGCTCGATGCCGACCGCGGCGCGCAGCTCCTCAACCGCGCGGGCGAGGGACTCCATTCCCTCGGCCGGGGTCGCGGCCGGCAGTGCGAGCATGCGCCGCGACGCCGGACTCGGCACCCGGCCCCCACGTCGCGGTGGGCAACGGACGGGTTCGTAGCCGCCGCCGACGGCCTGTGGGCGCAGGCCGCCGTCTCCGTCCTAAGGGACTGTTAGGACTTGGTTCCCGATGTTGAGCGCCCCTGTGTTGCCGTCGAGCCTGTGAGCTCCCGGGCCGCAGACAAGGGAGTTCCGATGGCCACACAGAGCATGACCGGGCGCGCGCAAAAGCAGCGCCGTGATGAACGCAGGGTCGTCAGCAACATCCTGCGCGGATCGATCGGCAACCTGATCGAGTGGTACGACTGGTATGCGTACACCGCGTTCAGCGTCTACTTTGCCGCCGTCTTCTTCCCCTCGGGCGACCAGACCGCCCAGCTGCTGAACACCGCCGCGGTGTTCGCCGTCGGCTTCCTGATGCGGCCGATCGGCGGCTGGGTGCTCGGCCGCTACGCCGACCGCCGTGGCCGGCGCGCGGCCCTGACCCTGTCGGTGACCCTCATGGCCGCCGGTTCGCTGATCGTCGCACTGACCCCGTCGTACGGCTCGATCGGGGCCGTCGCGCCGGTGTTGCTGGTGACTGCGCGGCTGCTGCAGGGCCTCTCGGTCGGCGGTGAGTACTCGACCTCGGCCACCTACATGTCCGAGGTGGCCTCGCCCGGCCGCCGTGGCTACTACTCCAGCTTCCAGTACGTCACCCTCATCGCCGGCCAGCTGACGGCCCTGGGCCTGCAGATCATCCTGCAGCAGGTGCTCAGCACCGCTCAGCTGGAGGCCTGGGGCTGGCGGGTCGCGTTCGTCGTCGGCGCCGCGGGAGCGGTCGTCGTGCTCTGGCTGCGGCGCGGCATGGACGAGTCGGAGAGCTTCGAGCGCGCCGCCGCCGAGGGTGCGGAGAAGGAGAAGGGCAACGGTGGCCCGGCGCGGGGCAGCGTGCGGCTGCTGCTGTCCTACCCGCGGCAGTGCCTGGTCGTCGTCGGACTGACCATGGGCGGCACGCTGTTCTTCTACACGTACACCACGTACCTGCAGAAGTTCATGGTCAACACCAGCGGCATCGCCAAGCCGACGGCGGCCTGGATCAACTTCTTCGCGCTGCTCGTGTTCGTCGTGCTGCAGCCGGTCGTGGGTCTGCTGTCCGACCGGCTGGGGCGCCGTCCGATGCTGATCGCCTTCGGGGTGCTGGGCGCCGCCGTGGTGGTGCCCTCGCTCACCCTCCTTTCCCACACCAGCGATCCCGTGTACGCGTTCCTGCTCATGGTTGTGCCACTGGCCGTCAGCTCGCTGTACACCTCGATCAGCGCGGTGGTGAAGGCCGAGCTGTTCCCGACCTCGATCCGGGCGCTCGGGGTCGGCCTGCCCTACGCGCTGACCGTGGCCGTGTTCGGCGGGAGCGCCGAGTACGTCGCCCTGTGGTTCAAGAACGCCGGACACGAGAGCTGGTACTTCTACTACGTCACCGCCTGCGTTCTGATCTCGCTGGTCGTCTACATTCGGATGCGCGAGACGTCGGACGGATCGCCGCTGGACGAGGATGTCTCCCGGTCGTAAGGCCGACGGGACGAAAGGAGGTGACCGTGCGCGTGCTGCTGGCCGAGGACGACGACGGTGTGGCCGGTGCGCTGACCGAGGTCCTCTACGAGCACGGTCACCTGCCCACCCGGGTGCGGCGCGGCGAAGAGGTCCTCGTCCGCCACCGCCAGGCCGACCTGCTGCTGCTCGACCTCGGTCTGCCCGATCTCGACGGCTTGGAGGTGCTGCGCAAGCTGCGCACCGTGAGTGGCCTTCCGGTCGTGGTCCTCACCGCGCGGGGCGACGAGCGGTCGGTGGTGCGCGGTCTGCGGCTGGGCGCCGACGACTACCTGGTCAAGCCGGTGCGGCTCGCCGAGCTGCTGGCCCGTATCGAGGCCGTCACCCGCCGCGCCACGACACCGGCCGCTCCCGCGCCGCGCACGGTCCGCGCCGCCGACGTCGAGGTCGACCTCGACGCGCGCCGGGTGACGGTCGGCGGCGGCGAAGTGCGGCTGACCACCAAGGAGTTCGCGGTCCTCGCCGCGCTGGCGGCCCGGCCCGGTACCGCGGTCAGCCGTCAGCAGCTGATGGACGAGGTGTGGGGTGACGCCTACCTCGCCGTGTCCCGCTCGCTCGACGTCCACCTCACCCAGCTGCGGGCCAAACTCGGCCGTCCCGAGGTGCTGACCACCATCCGGGGCTTCGGCTACCGGTTCGGCGGTTGAGCCGGCCGGGTCCTGCCATGCGTACCCGGGTACTGACGGTCGTCCTGGCCTTCGCCGTGCTCGCGGTGGCCGGTTTCGCCGTACCACTGCTGGGCGTCACGGCGTCCCAGCGCACCCAGCAGCTCGTCGCGGCGCGCACCGCCGATCTCGACCGCTTCGCCTCGCTGGCCGAGCACGCCGCCGAGGGCGGCGACACCGGCACGCTGACCGCCGAAGTGACCCGCTACACCGAGCTGTACGGCGAGGCGGTGGTGGTCGTCGACGCCCGCCGCGCCCCGGTGGTGCAGACGGGCGGCATGCGCGCGGCCGACCCCGCCGTCGCCCGCCTGGTCGACGCGGCGCTGCGCAACCAGCGCGTCTCGCCCGGGGGCACACTGCGCCCCTGGTCCCACGGCGCGGACCTGCTGGCTCGCCCGGTGGGCACCGGCACCCGGGTGTCCGGGGCCGTCGTCCTGCGCGCCTCGGTCCAGGCCGCCGCCGCCGACATCGCCCTGCGCTGGGCGCTGGTCCTCGCGGGCGCGGGCCTGGTCGCCGTGGCCTGCGTGCTGCTCGCCCGCGCCGCCACGCGGTGGGTCGTACGCCCCCTGCATCGCCTCGACCGTGCGGTCGGCGCGCTGGCGGCCGGGTTGCCGGCCGAGCACGCACGGACCGGCGGGCCACCAGAACTGCGCCAACTGGCCACCGGCTTCAACCGCATGGCCGACGCAGTGACCACGGCACTGGAACAGCAGCGCCGTCTGGTGGCCGACACCTCGCACCAGCTGCGCAATCCGCTCGCCGCACTGCGCCTGCGCATCGACTCGCTCCAGTCCCGCCTTCCCGCCTCCGCGACCCGCACCTACCGCGGAGTCACCGCCGAACTCGAACGCATGGAGCATCTCCTCGACGACCTGCTGGCGCTCGCGAACGCCGAACACCGCGCCGGCGAACTGTCCGTCACGGATGTGCGGGGAGCATGCTGCGACGCGACGGCGGTCGCTGCGGCCCAGGCGCGGCTGTGGCAGCCGGTGGCCGAACAGGGCGGAGTGCGCCTGGAGTTCACCCCCGGCCCGTCCGTCCTCATGACCTGCACGGAGGGCGAACTGGCCCAGGTGGCCGACATCCTCCTCGACAACGCGATCAAGTACGCCGGCGACGGCGCCCGCGTCGAGACGCGCTGCTTCACCCGGGGCCCGGACGCGGTGTTCGAGGTACGGGACGACGGGCCGGGCCTTGCCGACGGGGAATTCGCCCGGGCGGGCACCCGCTTCTGGCGTTCGGAGCGCAACCGCGACGTACGCGGCAGCGGCCTCGGGTTGGCGATCGCCGAGCAGCTGGTGGGCGGCCGCGGCGGACACGTCGAGTTCGCGGCGGCCGAGCCGCACGGCCTGGTGGTCCGGGTCGTGGTCCCCAAGGAGCAGAGGGGGGCCACGAGATGAGCGCAGAGCGAGGACACGGCATACCCGGCGCGCAGGCGGCCTACGCCCGCACCGCCCGCCGCACCGCTCTGCGGGCCGCGCTCGGCACGGCATGCACCGGACTGCTGGCAGGCGCCGCGGCAGCCGACGCACGGCACGCCGACCGCGGCGCGGAAGGCGGTCTGCGGATCGCGACCGGTGAGGCGGACGGGTTCTACGCGGCCTTCGGCCGACTGCTCGGCGAGCAGGTCACGGCGGCCCATCCCCGGCTGTCCTGTGAGGTGATCCGCAGCGAGGGCAGTGTCGCCAACGTACGGCTGCTTCAGTCACGCCGGACCGAGGTGGCCCTGGCCCTGGCCGACATCGCGTGGGCCGCGTACGAGGGCTCCGCACCATTCGGCCGCCGTGTCCCGCTGCGCGCGATCGGCCGGGTCTACGAGAACTACGTCCAGCTGGCCGTGCGCGCCGACGCGAGCGTCCGCAGCGTCGCCGAGCTGGCGGGGCGCACCGTCTCACTGGGTGCGCCCGCATCCGGCGGAGCCGTGCTCGGCGACCGCCTGCTGCGCGCCGCGGGCCTCGTCCCGGGCACCGACGTACAGGTCCGCCACCTGCTGATGCCACAGGCGGCGCGCGCGATGCGGGACGGCGTCGTCGACGCCCTGCTGGTCGCAGGCGGGGTACCTCTGCCAGTGCTGACCCGCCTCGACACGCTCCCGGGCATCCGCCTCCTGCCGCTGGCCGGTCTGCTGCCGCGACTGCGCACCGGCCCGGGACGGGCCGGCTCGGGTCTGGAAGCGGTGACGGTGCCGGCGGGGGCTTACCGGGGAACGCCCGAGGTGGCCACCATCGGCGTGGCCAACCTGCTCCTGTGCCGCCCCGATCTGCCCGCGCCCGTCGCCGCCGCCCTCACCCGCGTACTGGTCCGCCGGGCCACGCGCCTGGTCCCCACCACGGCGCTCGGCACCCAGTTCCTCGACGTCCGCAGCCTGATCTCCACCGGCGTGGTTCCCCTGCACCCCGGGGCCGTCGCCGCCTATCGGGAACTGCACGGTTAGCGCGTCGCGGAGGAAGCAGGCGTACGACGGCCGCGACATGGTCAGCCAGACCAGGTAGTGCCGACTGGCAGCGGGAGCGTCGGCCCCTACAGGCTGTTGATCATGAGTGTGTGAGTGAGATCTCGTTGTCCGTGGACAGCGGATCTGCCTAGGCTCCGGGGGTCCGTCCCGGGTGGCCTTCGCCGCCGGAACGCCGAGTCCTGCGGGACACGACAGCGGTCCGCCCAGGACAGCTCATCTCGCAGGCGCCGTTGAGGAAGCCCCCCACCATGCGCCAGTTCATCTCTCCTGCCCGCTTGGGTGTCGTCGGTGCAGCCGCCGCACTGCTGCTCCTTCCGCTCGCCGGCCAGGCCGCCGCCGCCCCTTCCGTCACCCAGGACAGCCTGACGCCGGCCACCATGACCGCGGGCGTCGCCGCGTCGGCCAAGCTGACCGTGCACTCCTCCAGCTGCTTCACGGCCAAGACCCTCGGTGTCGGCGTCCGGGACGCGGCCGGAAAGAACCTGGACTTCCCTGGAAACGCCTCGAATGTCCGGATATGCCCCGGCGGTGCGAAGTTCACGAGCTCCCCGCGCACACTGCCGGCAGGTTCGTACACGATCTTCGGCTTCTGGCAGGAGTCCGGCGGGGCCTGGCACAACCTGCCCTCGCACAAGCTGACCGTCGCGGCGGCCTCGACCGCGACGTCGAGCAGCGGCGGCTCGCCGGTCTCCGGTCAGTCCGTGGTCTGGTCCGACGACTTCTCGGGCAGCATCGCCTGGGGCTCGAAGTGGGTCGGCGACAAGAGCTCGTCCTACCGCTACGGCAACCACAACCCGGACGACAACAAGCTCGACTGGCTGGACCAGAGCAAGGTCACCACCTCGGGTGGCATCGCGACCTTCACCGCCCAGCCCTCCTCGCACACCCTGGAGAGCGGCAAGCAGGCCTGGACCACCGGCCTGCTCACCACCGAGGGCTCCAGCGGCGGCTTTCAGGTGAAGACCGGCGACTACGCCGAGACCCGGGTCAAAATGCCCTCCGGCAGCGGCGCCTGGCCCGCGCTGTGGACCTGGAAGGACGGCAACGGCGAGATCGACTCCTTCGAGTACCACCCGGACAACCCGAACCTGCTGGAGCTGACCAACCACGTCACCTCCGGCTCCAAGTACTACACGGACTCCGCCGCCGTCGCTCCCGGGCAGTGGGTCACCATCGGCACCCACTACGGCGCGAGCTCGGTGGACTGGTACGTCAACGGCAAGAAGGTCTACTCCGACGGCCACGGTGTGGGCAGCGACTTCTCCGCGTACCTGATCCTCAACCTGTCGGTCAGCGCCGGCCAGTACCACCCCGCGCCGAGCGGTTCGACGCCGCTGACCATGCAGGCGGACTACGTGAAGGTGTACCGCTGATCAGCAGTCGACGGACAGGGTGAACGGCGTACGGTCGTTGCGCGGATCGCGGTCGTCGACGCTCATCACCTGGACGTGCCCCTCGGTCTTGGTGCCGGGGGGCATGTCCGCGTCCACCCGGACCGGAACCAGTGCGGTGGCCGTCCGCAGTAGCGCCAGACCGGGCCCGAAGGTGCAGCGCACCAGGCGGCCGCGGGCCTCGGCACGGCAGTCCTCGGGGAAGTACGGTCCCCGGGCGGTGAAGCCCGGTGGCAGCCGCACCACCACGGTGAACGGCGAGGCGGTCTGCTCCGGGCCCCTGTTGGCCACGAAGGCGTGCACCACGGTACGGCCGCCGGGCGGCGCGGCGGCGGGGTCGAGCCGGACCACCTCCAGGTCGGAGTTCGGGGGCGTGGCCGCTGCCCCGGTCGCGCACATCACCGCCACGCCGACCGCGAGTGCGGGCGTCACCCTTCTGGCCATCCGGTGCCTCCCACGTTCCGTGCGTTGATCGACACTCACGGTAGCGGGATGGCGTGCGATTCCCGGTGAGCACCCTGTCTCGATGCGTGTTGTACGAGGGACGCCATCAGTCGGTCGACTTCACCCACCCCGCCGCCACGATCCGCGCCGAGTCCGCCGGACGCGCCTCGTCGAACAGGACGGCGCCCGGCGTCCCGACGCGGATTCCGTCGACGTATGCGCCGCGGCCGACGTAGAGCTTGTCGGTCGTGTACCGCCAGTGCAGGGTCAGCTGTCCGTGCGCCGGCAGATCGGCTGCCAGCCGGTGCCAGACGCGGCCCGACCAGCCGGTGACCGAGCCCGACGGGTGCTCCTGCGGCTCCTCGCCGTGGCGCCCGGTCGTGAAGGGCAGCGGCTGCCAGGTCGTGCCGCCGTCCGTTGTTGCCTCCAGGACGAGGACGTCCGATGCGGGTTCGGTGTCCCACCACAGGGCGCAGGCCAGCCGTGCTTCGCCGTCCGTCGTGTCGAGCGTGGGCAGTGCGAGCGTGGCGGTCGTGGTGTTCGCCATGCCCGAGAACCACGCCGTACGTCCGTACGCCGGGCGTACCGGCACGGCGCGCGCCAGGTTGTTGCCGGCAGCGACCCGGGGAGCAGAGCCCGAGCGCCAACTGCGCACTGGATGAACCGAGTTGCCGAGCACGACGAGGAACGAGTCGGTCGTCGGGTCGAGCACCAGGCAGGTGCCGGTGAAACCGGTGTGCCCGGCGGTGCGCGGGGTGGCCATGGCGCCCATGTACCAGTGCTGGTAGAGCTCGAAGCCCAGGCCGTGCTCGTGACCGGGGAACGCGGTGTTGAAGTCGGTGAACATCAGCTGCACGGACTCCGGCCGCAGGATGCGCGCCCGGCCGTAGCAGCCGCCGTTGAGCAGCGTCCGCCCGAGCACGGCCAGGTCCCAGGCGCACGAGAACACCCCGGCGTGTCCGGCGACCCCGCCGAGGCTGTAGGCGTTCTCGTCGTGCACCTCGCCCCACACGAGCCCCCGCTCCAGACCGGACCAGGGCCCGCGCTCGTCCTCCGTGGCCGCGATCTTCGGCTTCCAGGAGGCGGGCGGGTTGTAGCGGGTGCGGTTGAGTCCGAGCGGCCCTGTGATCTCGTCGCGCAGGAGGGTGTCGAGCGTGCGGCCCGTGACCCTCTCCAGGACCAGCTGGAGCGAGATCAGATTCAAATCGGAGTAGAGGTACTTGGTGCCGGGAGGATTGATCGGGGCTTCGTCGAAGACGAGCTGAAGTCTCGCCTCGTGCGTCGGCGCCTTGTACAGCGGGATCCAGTCACGGAACCCCGAGGTGTGGGTGAGGAGCTGACGGATCGTGATGTCCTGCTTGCCCGCCGCGCCGAACTCCGGGAGGTACGAGGCGACCGTCCCCTCCAGCTCCAGTGCACCCCGTTCCAGCTGCTGCACGGCCAGCAGCGAGGTGAACAGCTTGGACACCGAGGCCAGGTCGAAGACGGTGTCCTCGGCCATGGGGATCTGCCGGTCGGGCGGGAACTCGACACCGGTGTCGGTCTTCTCGTCGTACGCCGCATAGCGCACCGCCATCCCGATGGGCCGGTGCAGTGCCACGGTGCCGCCCCGGCCGGCGAGCAGCACGGCGCCCGCGTACCACGGGTGCTTGGGGGAGGGGCCGAGGAACGCCTCGGCGTCGGTGACCAGTTGACGCAGGTGGGCGGCGAGCAGGCCGGCGCGTTCCGGGGTGCCGTGGCGCAGTATCGGGTGCGCCGAGGCCGTGGCCGCACCGGCCGGTCCCGCGGGGAAGGGGGCGATGGTCAGGGCGCCGCCCAGGGCGAGGGCGGCTCGTCCGATCTGGCGACGCGTCGGCATCCGGCGGTCGCTCACGTCTCCTGGCGCTGCGTCGTCGGTCACTCGGGAAACACTCGTGTCGGTTGTGAACCATGTCAACAAGGCCTGCCGTTCAATAAATCTGACGGTGTATCAGAAAAGCTCTTCCGTCGGCCGGAGGACTGCGGCATTCTGCGCCCATGCAGACGGAGCTGAGCAAGAAACTGGGAGTCGAGCACGCCATTTTCGGCTTCACGCCGTTCCCCGCCGTCGCCGCGGCCATCAGCCGGGCCGGAGGTTTCGGAGTGCTCGGCGCGGTCCGCTACACCGCCCCCGACGAGCTCAAGCGCGACCTCGACTGGGTGGAGGCGCACGTCGACGGCAGGCCGTACGGCCTCGATGTCGTCATGCCCGCCAAGAAGGTGGAGGGCGTGACCGAGGCCGACGTCGAGGCGATGATCCCCGAGGGGCACCGGCAGTTCGTCAAGGACACCCTCGCCAAGTACGGCGTCCCGGAACTGGCCGAGGGCGAGGCGTCCGGCTGGCGCATCACCGGGTGGATGGAGCAGGTCGCCCGGGGCCAGCTCGACGTCGCCTTCGACTATCCGATCCGGCTGCTCGCCAACGCCCTGGGCTCTCCGCCCGCCGACGTGGTCGCCCGTGCCCACGAACAAAACGTGCTCGTCGCCGCCCTCGCGGGCAGCGCGCGGCACGCCGTCAAACACCAGGAAGCCGGCATCGACATCGTCGTCGCGCAGGGCTACGAGGCCGGCGGGCACACCGGTGAGATCGCCTCCATGGTGCTCACCCCTGAGGTCGTCGACGCCGTCGATCCACTGCCCGTCCTGGCGGCCGGCGGCATCGGCAGCGGGCAGCAGGTGGCCGCCGCACTCGCCCTCGGTGCCCAGGGCGTGTGGCTGGGCTCCCTGTGGCTGACCTGCACCGAGGCAGACATGTCCTCGCCCGCGGTGACCCGGAAACTGCTCGCCGCCGGCTCGGGCGACACCGTCCGCTCCCGCGCCCTGACCGGGAAACCCGCACGCCAGCTCCGTACCGAATGGACCGACGCCTGGGACGACCCGGCCGGACCCGGCACCCTCCCCATGCCCCTGCAGGGCCTGCTGGTCGCCGACGCCCTCACTCGCATCCAGAAGTACGAGGTCGAACCCCTGCTCGGTACCCCCGTGGGCCAGATCGTCGGCCGCATGACGAGCGAGCGCACCGTCCAGGCCGTCTTCGACGACCTGACCCGCGGCTTCGAGCAGGCCGTCGACCGCATCGACCGCATCGCCGGAAGGAGCGGTGAATGACGAGCACGACGAGTACGCCCCCGGCCGGATTCTGGGCCCAGGCCGCCGCCGACCCCGAGCGCACGGTGCTGATCGCACCCGACGGCGAGCAGTGGACCGCCGGACGCCTGCACGCCGCCGCCAACCGTCTGGTGCACGGACTGCGCGCCGCCGGACTGAAACGCGGCGACGCCTTCGCGGTGGTGCTGCCCAACGGCATCGAGTTCTTCACCGCGTATCTGGCCGCCAGCCAGGCCGGCTTCTATCTCGTCCCGGTCAACCACCACTTCGTCGGTCCGGAGATCGGCTGGATCGTCGCCGACTCCGGCGCCAAGGTGCTCATCTCCCACGAACGGTTCGCAGGCCCCGCCCGCCACGCCGCCGACGAGGCCGGCCTCCCGGCCACCCACCGGTATGCCGTCGGCGCGGTCGAGGGCTTCCGCCCGTACCCCGAACTCCTCGACGGCCAACCGGAGTCGGCGCCCTCGGGCCGCGAGCTCGGCTGGGTCATGAACTACACGTCTGGCACCACCGGCCGCCCCCGCGGCATCCGCCGCCCGCTGCCCGGCAAAACCCCCGAGGAGGCCTATCTCGGCGGCTTCCTCGGCATCTTCGGCATCAAGCCGTACGACGACAACGTCCACCTTGTCTGCTCCCCGCTCTACCACACCGCCGTACTCCAGTTCGCGGGCGCGTCCCTGCACATCGGCCACCGTCTGGTCCTGATGGACAAGTGGACGCCCGAGGAGATGCTCCGGCTGATCGACCGTGAGAAGTGCACCCACACCCACATGGTCCCGACCCAGTTCCACCGCCTGCTCGCGCTCCCGGAGGACGTGCGTCGCTCGTACGACGTCTCGTGCATGCGGCACGCCATCCACGGCGCCGCCCCCTGCCCCGACCACGTGAAACGGGCGATGATCGACTGGTGGGGTCACAGCGTGGAGGAGTACTACGCGGCCAGCGAGGGCGGCGGCGCCTTCGCCACCGCCGAGGACTGGCTGAAGAAGCCCGGCACCGTCGGCAAGGCCTGGCCCATCAGCGAGCTCGCGGTCTTCGGCGACGACGGAAACCGGCTGCCGCCCGGCGAACTCGGCACCGTCTACATGAAGATGAACACCGGCGGCTTCGCCTACCACAAGGACGAGGCCAAGACGAAGAAGAACCGCATCGGCGACTACTTCACCGTCGGCGACCTCGGCTACCTCGACGAGGACGGCTACCTCTTCCTCCGCGACCGCAAGATCGACATGATCATCTCGGGCGGGGTCAACATCTACCCGGCCGAGATCGAGTCGGCCCTGCTGGCCCACCCCGCCGTCGCCGACGCAGCCGTCTTCGGCATCCCGCACGACGACTGGGGCGAGGAGGTCAAGGCGGTCGTCGAACCGGCCCCGGGCCATGAGCCGGGCCCCGCCCTGGCAGCCTCCGTCCTCGACCACTGCGCCGAGCAGCTCGCGGGCTACAAGCGGCCCAAGAGCGTCGACTTCATCGCCGAGATGCCCCGCGACCCCAACGGGAAGCTGTACAAGCGGCGGCTGCGGGACCCGTACTGGGAGGGGCGCACCCGCCCCGTGTGACCCCGGGAACGACTGACGGCGGACGGATCGAACGCGACGCGGTGCCGGCGCGTCACAGGAACGGCACCGCGTTCGTCACCGTCACCATCAGCCCTGGGGGACCCATGCGCAGGCACACCGCACGCGCCGCAAAACTGCTGGCCGTACTCGCCCTGTTCACTGTCGGAAGCGGAGCCGCCGTCGGCTGCGGCAGCGAGAAGCCCGTCGGCCACGGCGTCGACTCGGACCGGGCTTCGCACGCCCGCGCCCGCGCGGTCGCCGACGCCTGGCACGATTCCGAGGCCGCGGAGGCGATGGCAAAGGGCTACTACCCCATGGACGACGTGATCCAGTTGCCCGAGGACGCTTTCCACACACACGCCGACGAACGCGCCTACACGACCCAGAACTTCGTGCTGCAGACGACCCTCCCCGGCACCCCGGAGCGGAACGGCGTGGTGAAGTGGGACGGCGGCGACTCGCTCACACTGCCGCTGATGGGCGCACGCAAGGCATACGACAGCGTGGCTCGTGGCGGCAACGACGGACCGCACCTCACCGTGACCGGTGCCAAGTTGGGCGAAACGACGGTGCTGACCGGCCGCGGCGCGGCGACCGTCCCGGCCTGGCTGTTCAAGCTCAAGGGCTACGACACCCCGCTGAAGCGGGTGGCCTTCACCCCGTCGAAGCCGCCCAAGCCTCCGATCGCCCCGGCCGCGGATTCGCCGAGTGACGAACTGTGGCCGCTGGAACGGTTGGTGGAGGTGGCCGGCGACGCCCGGTCCTTCACCGTGCTCGCCGGACACGGAGCCTGCGACGACGGTGCGGCCGTCGACGCCCTGGAGACGGACGACAGCGTCGTGCTCTCCGCGTCGATCACCGGAAGCAAGGACGGCCCCTGCACGGGCCAACTGCTCATGCAGAAGGCGACGGTGAAACTGCGCCGGCCGCTCGGCGGCCGCATCCTCCTGGACGCGTTCACGGGCCGGCCGATACCGCCCGCGCAGCGGCAGTACTGAACCTGAACCCTGTCCCGCGCATGCCGCGCGGGACAGGGCCGTGCGGCGGTCAGCGGTGTTCGCCGACCCGGATCACCCGCAGCGCGGGCGAGGACAGGATGTCCTTCTCGCAGAAGCGGGCCGTCACCCACCGCTCGTCGGACAGCAACCGGGTCTGGTCGCTGTAGTGCGGCGAGTCCGGGTTCGACGACTGGGAGTACGTCAGCAGGGTGCGGGCCACCGGGCAGCCGGTGCCGTCCCAGCCGACGGCCTGCAGGTGGCTCGATCCGAACGGCACCTGCGTGTACGCCCCGCTCGCCGCGTCCCACGTCGGCTCGATCACGTTCCACACGCCGAGCCTGTTCGAGCCGCCCGGTATCGCGATGCGTTCGCCGCCTCGGACGACGTACTGGTGGTCACCGAGCCGGGCGTCCAGCGGTGTGCCCGAGCCGTGCAGTTCCGCCACCGTGTCGGCGAGGGCCGTGGCGAAGCCGGGCGCGGCGGTGTCGAGCGTGTTCGGTGTGTGGACCGGGTCCGCGGCCGAGAACGGCACCTTCCAGAGGCGGCCGGCCGGCACCGCGGTGGTCATCTTCCGCCAGAAGCGGTCGAAGAACAGGGCACCCCGGCTGTCGGTGTCCATCGTCCGGTCCCAGGCGGCGATCACCTTGCAGGCCTGCGTGACGTCGACCGGTTTCCCGTCGCTCGCGGTCGCCGTGCCACCGGGCAGCGCGGCACACGCCTTCGCCGCGTCGGCCGCGGCCAGTGCTCCCGCTGGCACCCGGTTCGCGAACTGCTGCTTCTGCAGGTCGCGGACGGTCAGCCCGCCGCGCTCGGCCATCGCCGCCACGTCCTCGATCGCGCCGCGGGTCCGCAGCGAGCGCGGTGTCCCGACATCGCCGAAGATCCGCTCGTACCCGGTCAGCGGCCGGTCGGTGTTGGCCAGCCAGGCGCTGTCGTTGGAGTTCTCCGCGTACGGGGCGTCCTTGAGCGTGGGCATGCGGGCGGGCCCGAAGACGCCTGGCTGCACGGCGTCGGCATCGCTGCCGATCGCGCAGTCGCCGCGCGAGCCGTCCAGGACCGCGAGACCCGCCTGCGGGTAGGTGAGCCTGCCGAGGTCGGTGGAGCACCGGGCCGCCAGGTCGTCGGTGATCCGGGGCAGCACCTGCGACTGGGTGTAGAGGGAGTGCCCGGCGGAGTCCGCGGCGATGGTGTTCACCCACGGCAGGCCCTGGTGCCGGTCGAGGGAGGTCAGCACGTCCGCCGTGGAGCGCGACTTGGCGAAGCCGAGCGAGGTGTCGGCGAAGCGGAAGTTGACGGCGTTCGGATCGTTGAGCGCGTACGCCGTCGTCGCCGTCCACGGCAGCGGCGGATCACCGTCGGGATCGGCCACGACCGGGCCGTAACGCGTCCACCACTGGGTGCGCGTCACCGTGGCGCCGTCCTGGACTGCCACGGTCACGGTCCGCTTCGTCATCCGCTCCCGCTTGCCGTCCACCAGATAGACGGTGGGGTCGGCGGGATCGAGGGTCAGCCGGGTCAGGCTGAACGGGACGCCCGTCGCGACGGTGTGGCTCCACGCCACACGGGAGTTGTAGCCGATCGACACGGTCGGCGAGCCGAGGAGCGAGCCGCCCGCGACATCCAGCGCGCCCGGGATGGTCTGCTGCGACTGCCAGAAGCGGCGCCCGCCCTGCCACGGGTAGTGCGGGTTGCCCAGCAGCAGACCGCGGCCGTTCGCCGTCGTGGCGCCGCTGAACGCGACCGCGTTGGACCCCATGTCCGCGCTCGCGGACCGTTCCCGCACCGCCCTGATCAGGGCCTTGGCGTCGACTTCCGTGCCTGGTGCCGTGGAGCCGGTGGGCGGCTTGGCACCGGTGATCTCGTCCACCGAGCCGCCCTGGCCCCCGAGGATCACGATGGCGTAGAAACGGGCGGCCACGTCCGTCGCGGAGATCGGCCGCACCCAGGCCTTGCCCCGGCACGCCGGGTCGGTGATCCGGTTCTGCGCCAGCCAGGCGTTGTACCCGGCGGCGAAGCCCCGCAGCATGTCCTTGACCTGGCGGCTCGGGCCCCGCGGCGCCGGTTCGGCGAGGAGCTTCTCCACCGTCCGCGTCTGCCGTACGCCGCGGAAGTACAGGTCGCTGGAGAGATTGGTGGAGGCCGACGACAGTGAGCGGTCGGTCACCGCGCCGGGGCCGAAGTAGCGTGAGCGCTCGCCGCGCACGGTCACGAAACCGTCGGCGAGCAGACACACCTGGTCGGTGGCCTGCGCCCAGCCGGTGCCGAAGCCGAGGTCCGCGTAGTTCTTCGCAACGATGTGCGGAATGCCGTACTCGGTGTAGCGGATGACGGCGGACAACCCGCCGTGCGAGGGATGGTCCTGGCGGCTCGGGCGCTCGGCCGCGGTGGCCTGCAGCGCGGTCGAGGCGGTGAGTAACGCGACGGCCGCCACGACCAGTCGTCTGATACGGGTGCGCAAAGGTGCCTCCCAACGTGGATGGGGGAAGGAGCGGTTGAGCGTGCGACGGGCGGGTGCGTGAGCCTCCCGGTGCTTGACCTGCCCCGGCCACGGACCGAGGATCACCAGTCATGACGCAGGGACACGGCAGCACGGTTGACGGGGTGCTGCGGCGCAGCGCCCGACGCACCCCCGCGCGCGTCGCGGTGGAGTACGGCGACCGCAGGTGGACGTACGAGGAACTGGACGAGGCCGTCTCCCGCGCGGCGAGCGTCCTGCTCGAGCAGGGACTCGCTCCCGGCGACCGGGTCGGCGCCTACGGCCACAACTCGGACGCCTATCTGATCGGCTTCCTCGCCTGCGCCCGCGCGGGCCTCGTCCATGTGCCGGTCAACCAGAACCTGACCGGCGACGACCTCGCGTACATCGTCGGCCAGTCCGGCAGCTCGCTGGTCCTCACCGACCCCGACCCGGCAGGTCGACTCGCCGACGACGTACGGACGCTGCCCCTGCGCGACGCCGACGGTTCACTGCTGGACCGCCTGGCTGCGGCCCCCGCATACGACGGACCCGAGCCGCGCACCGAGGACTTGGTGCAGCTGCTGTACACCTCGGGCACCACCGCCCTGCCCAAGGGCGCGATGATGACGCACCGCGCCCTGGTGCACGAGTACCTGAGCGCGATCACCGCCCTGGACCTCAGCGCCGGTGACCGCCCCGTGCACTCGCTCCCGCTCTACCACTCCGCGCAGATGCACGTGTTCCTGCTGCCGTACCTCGCGGTCGGCGCAACGAACATCATCCTCGACGCCCCCGACGGCGACCGGCTCTTCGACCTCATCGAAACCGGCCGCGCGGACAGCCTGTTCGCCCCGCCCACGGTGTGGATCGGCCTGTCCAACCGCCCCGACTTCGCCACCCGCGACCTCGGCGGACTCCGCAAGGCCTACTACGGCGCCTCGATCATGCCGGTGCCCGTTCTGGAGCGGCTGCGCGAACGACTGCCCGGGCTCGCCTTCTACAACTGCTTCGGCCAGAGCGAGATCGGCCCCCTGGCCACGGTCCTGGCACCCGACGAGCACAAGGGCCGCATGGACTCCTGCGGCCGTCCCGTCCTCTTCGTCGACGCCCGCGTGGTGGACGAGGACGGCAAGGACGTCCCCGACGGCACACCCGGCGAAATCGTCTACCGTTCCCCGCAGTTGTGCGAGGGCTACTGGGACAAACACGAGGAGACCGCCGACGCCTTCCGGGACGGCTGGTTCCACTCCGGCGACCTCGCGGTGCGGGACGCCCACGGCTACTACACGATCGTCGACCGTGTGAAGGACGTCATCAACTCCGGTGGTGTACTGGTCGCTTCACGCCAGGTCGAGGACGCCCTCTACACCCACGAGTCCGTCGCCGAGGTCGCCGTGATCGGCCTGCCCGACGAACGCTGGATCGAGGCGGTCACCGCGGTCGTCGTCCCGCGCGGCGAGGTGACCGAGGACCAACTGATCGCCCACGCCCGGGAGAAGCTCCCCCACTTCAAGGCCCCGAAGCGGGTGGAGTTCGTCACGGAACTGCCCCGCAACGCCAGCGGAAAGATCCTCAAGAGGGAACTGCGGGGCCGGTTCGCAGCGCCCTGAAGGGGCGCGGGGCCGTATCGATGTGCGGCTCCGTCGAGCGGGCGCGACCAGCCACGACGGAGCCGCAGACGACCGACGACATCCCGCGGCACAACCAGCGGGGCATCACCGCAGGTCCACGATCCGCCGGATCTTCCCCACCGACCGCTCCAGCGACTCCGGCTCGACGATCTCCACCGCCACCGAGACGCCGATTCCGTCCTTCACGGCCGCCGTGATCGACCGCGCGGCGGCTTCCCGCACCTCGGGTGCGGCATCGGGACGGGCCTCGGCCCGCACCGTCAGGGCGTCCAGGCGCCCCTCGCGGGTGAGCCGCAGCTGGAAGTGGGGGGCCACCCCGGGCGTGCGCAGCACGATCTCCTCGATCTGCGTCGGGAAGAGATTGACGCCCCGAAGGATCACCATGTCGTCGCTGCGCCCCGTGACCTTCTCCATCCGCCGGAACACCCGCGCCGTGCCCGGCAGCAGCCGCGTCAGGTCACGCGTGCGGTACCGCACGACCGGCATCGCCTCCTTGGTCAGCGAGGTGAAGACGAGCTCGCCCTCCTCGCCGTCCGGCAGCACCTCACCGGTGATCGGATCGACGACCTCCGGGTAGAAGTGGTCCTCCCAGATGTGCAGCCCGTCCTTCGTCTCCACGCACTCCTGCGCCACACCCGGGCCGATCACCTCGGACAGCCCGTATATGTCCACCGCGTCGATCGCGAACCGCTCCTCGATCTCCCGCCGCATCTGCTCGGTCCACGGCTCGGCACCGAAGATCCCCACGCGCAGGGAGGTGCCGCGCGGATCGACGCCCTGGCGCTCGAACTCGTCGAGGAGCGTGAGCATGTACGACGGCGTCACCATGATGATCTGCGGCTCGAGGTCCTGGATCAGCTGCACCTGGCGGGCCGTCATGCCGCCGGAGGCGGGGATGACCGTACAGCCGAGGCGTTCCGCGCCGTAGTGTGCGCCGAGGCCGCCGGTGAACAGGCCGTAGCCGTACGCCACATGCACCTTGTCGCCGGGCCGGCCGCCCGCCGCGCGGATCGAGCGGGCCACCATGTCGGCCCACAGGGAGAGGTCGTTGTCCGTGTAGCCGACGATGGTAGGGCGCCCGGTGGTGCCGCTGGAGGCGTGGATACGGCGGATGCGGTCCTGCTCCACGGCGAACATGCCGTACGGGTAGTTCTCGCGCAGATCCGCCTTCGTGGTGAACGGGAAACGGGCCAGGTCGGCCAGGGACCGGCAGTCGTCCGGGCGGACGCCGGCCTTGTCGAAGGACTCCCGGTAGAAGGAGACGTGCTCGTACGCGTGCCGCAGCGAGGCCCGCAGCCGCTCCAGCTGCAGCGCCCGCAGCGCACCGGCGTCGAGCCGTTCCCCCGCGTCCAGCAGCTCCGTCGCATCCACCATGGGGACGTCTCCTCCGCCAACCATATCAATACGGGCGACCGATCATTCGGTCGTGCTGTTCGGGATCAGTAATTCAGGCCACGTCGGGGCAGGCAAGAGGGCGGCCCGCATTTTCTGCAGCGCCCCCAGAATCGCGTTGCGGCCGCGAGCCGGGGGACAGGAAGATCGGCGCATGCCGACCTTCACCGCAACCGACGGGACCGAGCTCGCCTACCACGTCCGGGGCGACGGGGACCCGCTCGTCGTCCTGCCGGGAGGCCCGATGCAGGCCTCCTCCTACCTCGGAGACCTGGGCGGGCTCGCGGCGCACCGCCGGCTGGTCCTGCTCGACCTGCGCGGTACCGGCGACTCCGCGGTACCGGAGGATCCCGCCACCTACCGGTGCGACCGGCTCGTGGACGACGTGGAGGCGCTGCGCGCCCACCTGGGCCTGGAACAGATGGACCTGCTCGCCCATTCGGCCGGAGGCAGCCTGGCGATGCTGTATGCCGCCCGGCACCCGGTGCGGGTGGCGCGACTGGTCCTGGTCACCTGCATCCCGTGGGCACTGGGGAGGCAGCCCAGCGCCGAGGACCGGCTGGCCGCGGCACGGCTGAGGAGCGGCGAGCCGTGGTTCGAGGATGTGTTCCCGGCCTTCGAGGACTGGCTGGCGGGGAAGGCCGACTTCGACCCGGCGTTCGCTCCCTTCTTCTACGGTCGCTGGGACGACGCGGCGGCGGAGCACGATGCCGGTGCCGAGTTCAACGACGATGCCTTCGACGTCTACGGCTCCGACGGCGCCTACGACCCGCCGGCGACCAGCGCGGCACTCGCCCAGGTGGCCGCACCGGTCCTCGTCCTCGCCGGCGAGCTCGACGGCGGCCCCAGCCCCGAACTGGCGCGCACCGTGGCTGACGTCTTCCCGAACGCCGAATTCACCGTCCAGCCAGGTGCGGGGCACTATCCGTGGGTGGACGGCCCCGAGTGGTTCGCACGCCGGGTCGCCGGGTTTCTGGACCGGGACGGTGCCGTTTTGCCGTCGGCGAAGTAGCAGCCCGGCCCGGGGAGCGCCCGGCTCGAGTTGCGGGATGCGTCGGCTGCCGTGACATTTGAGGTGGAGTGAAGAGTGCGAGGGGCCCTGTCCTCCCCCGAGAGGACAGGGCCCTGCGCGTGCCCGCTTCGCTCAGTGGTGCGAGCTCGGCAGGTGCTCGTAGCAGCCCGAGCGCCAGCCGCCGTCGCCCTGGAGGTTGTCCAGGAGGCTGTCGCCGGTGTTCTTGCCGACCACGCCGTCGACGTGCAGGCCGGACTTCTGCTGGAAGAGCCGGACCGCGCTGTAGGTGCCGGAGCCGAAGATCCGGTCCTCGCCGATCGTGTGGTGATGGGTCCGCTTGGCCCAGTCGTTGTACCCGTGCTGGACGCACAGCACGGGCACGCCCGTGTCGCCGCGGCTGATGTTCGGCACGTCGGGCCGCGCGGAGGCGCTGCCGACCGAGCCCAGCACCAGGCCGGCGCCGAGCGCTCCGGTGACGGTCGCGAGTGCAAGGGTCCTGCGCATGGTCATGGCCGGTTCCTTTCCGGTGAGTTGAGGGGCCGTATCGCTTCCGTTGGAATGCGAGGGCCCGGGAGGAGGCTCCCGGGCCGTGCCCCTCGGTGGCACCACCGACGTTGCCCGGCCGGATCCGGTAGGGGCCAGGCCAAGCGGCAGGACCGGTGGCAAGCGGCACGGCCCACGCGCTGACCTGCTGGGACGCCGTGTCCCCTGACAAAACAGTGGGACGGTGGGCGGGGTCGGGAAGCGGTCATAGTGGACGGGACCCGCAACCGCAGCCCCGGAGGAACCGCGTCCTCCTCCACGACGGCGACTGCGCACGCGTACGGGGAAGTGACATGACGCGCTGGAAGGAACTGCCCGCCGGGCTGGACGAGGCGGAGCGGCAACTCGTCGCACAGCTGCGGCGGTTGAAGGACCGTGCGGGCCTCAGCCTGGCCGCGCTCGCGGCCAAGACGTCGTACAGCTCCTCGTCCTGGGAGCGCTATCTCAACGGGAAGAAGCCGGTGCCGCGCGCCGCGGCCGAGCAACTCGCCGAAGTCTGCGGGGCGCCGCCGGAGCGGCTGCTGGTGCTGCACGAGGTCGCCGAGACGGCACGGGCACAGCGAACGGCGGCAGTCGAGGACGAGCCCCGGGCCCCACGCCGCGCGCCCCGATCACGGCGGACCGCTCACGCCCTTCCGGCCGTCGCCGTCGCAGCGGTCCTGGTGGTGTTCGGCGCCGGATTCCTGAGCGGAGCCGCCTGGCACCGAGACGACGGCAGCAGGGCGAAGCAGCACGCCGCGTCCGGCGCCTCCGCCTTCCCCAGCGGTCACACGTACGGCTGCGACCGGATCCGGCGCGAGCACGGCGTCATCACCGCGGGCTACTCCACCAGCCGCGACGTGCTCCTGGACCGGGGCAGCACCGGCTGGGACGTGGTGGAGACGCAGTGCCTGCTGCGACGGCACGGGTTCGACAGCGGGCGGATCGACGGGGTGTACGGCGAGAAGACCGGGCGTGCCGCGCGCGCCTTCCAGAAGCGGCACGGGCTCGCGCCGGACGGCATCGTCGGCCCTGACACCTGGAAGAAGCTGCGCACATGAGCCCGGAGACGGCGCAACTGGCCGCGAGCATGCGCGAGGTGCGCGCCGCGGCGGGACTGAGCCTGGCCCAGCTGGCCCGGCGCACGCCCTACAGCAAATCCTCCTGGGCGCGCTATCTGGCGGGTACGCAGCCGGTGCCCCGCCGCGCCGTGGAGGCGCTGTGCGAGGTGGCGGGTGTACGCCCCGAACGGCTGCTGGCGTTGTGGGAGCTGGCCGACGCCCGCTGGAGCGGGCGGGCCCGGGCGACGCCTGAGCCGCGTCCCGAGCACCGGAGCGTCCGCAGTACGCCGTACGTGTGGGGCGCCGCGGCCGGGCTGGCGGCGGCCGCGGTGGCAGCCGTCGCGGTACTGCTGTCCGGGCCGTACGGGTCGTCGTCGGCGACCACCGGCACCGCCCCGGCGACCTTCACGCCCGGTCCCGGCTGCTCGGGCCGTACCTGCGAAGGGAAGAACCCGGTCGACATGGGATGCGGCGGCCGGCAGATGGTCAGGACCCTGGCGGCGCGTACCGCCGCCGACGGACGCAGCGTGCAGTTGCGCAACGGCACGGCCTGCCACGCCGTCTGGGCCCGCGCCTCCCGTCTTCACCTCGGCGACCGGGTCGAACTCACCTTGCCGGGCGCACCCCGCAAGGAGATCCACGTCGACACCGACAAGGAGCGCAACGCCTACCTGGCGACCCCGATGACGGCTCTGACACCGCCGCACGACCCGGGCGACGCCCGCGTGTGCCTGATCCCGGCCGAAGGCCGGCGCGTGTGTTTCACCGGCGGATCCGGCAGCAGGTGAGCAGCACAGCGGCCGGGGTCACGGCCTTCGCGGCCCGGCTCCGGCAGCGGCTCGGCGCCGCCGCAGCACGACATGACCGCCGACCAGGCTCAGCGCGAGGACGGTGAGTCCGACACCGCCCGCCACCTCGAAGCCGGCCGGTCCCGTGCCGCCACCGACGCCTGCGTTCATCCCTCGCTGCGGAACCGGCGTGGAGGTGGCCGGGGCCGGGGTGAGCGTGGCGGGGGTGACCGGCGTGGAGGTGACCGTGGCCGAGGGCGAGGGTCTGTGCGGCAGTTCCTCGCAGGCGATGCCGTCGTGGTCCGCGTGCAGGCGGAACGGATCGCTCGGATTGCGGTTGAGTACCGCCTGCGCGTCTTCCTGGAACGTGAAGTCGCGGCAGTCCAGGTCGGTCTGTGCATGTGCCACGACGGCCGTCGGGCCGGTGGTCACGAGGAGGGTCAGTGCAGCTGTGCTCAGCACGCGCGTACGTATGTGCATGTGGGGTCCCCTTCAGGGCCGGTGATCCGATCACCGTCACTGCGACCCTGGGGACGGCTTCCCGCCCCGGCGCGTCGTGCTGAGTCGTCCGAAGGACCCCTGCCGATCAGCTCACCCGCCTTGCGGTCCGTATGCCGTCATGAAGCGGTCCCGGAACTTGTTCATGGTCCACTCCGGGGCGTTGTCCGCGGGCTTGATCCCGTCCGTCCAGCCCCAGTTCGAGACGCGGTCCAGGACCTTCGGGTCGCGCGCGACGATGGTGACCGGCACGTCCCGGTTGCTGGTGCCCCCGGTGACCGTCGGGACGGGCTGGTGGTCGCCGAGGAAGACGAGGACGGTCTTGTCGTCGCCGTAGCGCTGCATCCACTGGGTCAGGCTGTCCAGGGAGTACTGGATCGCCTTGCGGTACTCGGTGCGCACGCGCTGCGCGCTCTTCCAGACCTCCGTGGGGTTCGTGCCCTCCTTCTTGATCTTGTAGAAGACCTTGCCGTTGCCGAGGTCCTTCCAGTCGATCATGTGGGCGATGGGTGACCAGGGATTGTGGCTGGAGGCCAGGATGATCTCCGCCATGATCGGGTCGCGGTTCTTCTTGCTGTGCTCCAACTTCTGGAAGGCTTCCAGGCTGAACTGGTCCGGGACCGGCGTCCAGCTGAAGTACGGGCCCTGGTAGCCGAGGTGCGTGGAGTCGTAGATGTGGTCGAGGCCGAAGTACGTGCCCTCGGGCCAGGCCTTGCGCACGCCCGGGACGATGCCGACCGTGCGCCAGGCGCCGGTCTTCTGGAAGTAGCTGGTGAGGGTCGCGCGGTCACTGGTGGTCAAGGTCCGGTACCGCTGCTGGTTCTTGATCCACAGGCCGGACAGGAACGTCGAGTGAGCCAGCCAGCTGCCGGCACCCGTCACCGGTGACTTGAGCCAGCCGCTGCGCGCCGCGAAACCGGCCGCCCTGAGCCTGGCGTCGCCCGCCTTGAGCGTGGCGTCGACCTCCGGACCCATCGTCGGATCGTCGATCGCCACCCGGCCGTAGCTCTCGATGAAGGTGAACATGACGTCCTTGCCGCGCAGCCCGGTCAGCAGCTGGCCGGGCGGTGTCTTGGCGTAGGCGTCGACGGCCATCTCCTTCTTGAAGACGTCGGCGTCACCGAGGCCGTCGCGGACGTACTGCACACGGTTGGCGAGGTACTGGGCATAGCCCTTGGTGGCGACGGGGACACCGCCGAACTGCACGCCCAGCGTGAAGCAGATGATCCACACGACGCCGAGGACCAGCGTGGAGCGGACGGCGACGGGGCGGTGCCGGGCCAGCACGTTCGCCAGCCGCACCATCGCGAGCGCGCTCAACGTGAGCACGGCGATGACCAGGACGATCACCCCGACCACCGCGAGCACCTCACCCGAGCGCCCGAACGAGTCCTTCACCCAGTCCGCGCCGTCGCTCAGCAGTACCCAGTCGAAGACCAGGTCGAACGGCCGGGCCAGGGTCTGACGGAAGCCCATGTCGAGGCACTTCAGAACCCCGGACAGCCCGACGAACGCCCCCAGCACGACGGCCGTGATCCGCCGTCCCCTCGACGGCAGTGCGAGCAGCGCGGCCGCGAGGAAGATCGCCTCGACGGGGAGACGGAGGAACGACTGGACAGTGATCCAGTCGAGGCGGTTGGGCACGAGGAGCACGACGAACACCAGCGCAGCGGCCAGGACGGTCGTGCCCACGTGTACGGCCATTGCCGTGCGGGGGTAGCGACGGCGCCAGCCGAACCAGCCGGGGCGGGTGGGGGAGGAGCCGGCCCCCAACGGGTCGGGTTCGTCGGTGTTTGCGGACATGGAAGCGGCCGCCGCCTCGTCGGCGGAACCGTCGCTGGTGGAAGCCGCGTCCGGGACGACGGCCCCGCTCGGCGCCTCCCCGTCCTCCGCGCCTTCTGCCGTCTCCTCCGCCGCAGAGTGTCCGCCCGGCTCGTCCGCTTCCTTCGCCGCCGGCTTCGTCGTGGGCCCGGTCGCTTCGTCCGCCGCGCCGCTCGCCACCAGCTCCGCCGGCTCCCCGTCCGCCGAGGTGCCCGGCTCCGGGTCGGTCACCACGGGAGCGGTCGAGGCCTCCTCGGCTCTGGTCCTGTCCGGTGCGTCCGCGTCCGTCTCCGGCAGTTGACGAGGGGGCGTGAGGTGCGACACCCGTGGGTCCTTCCGTGCGAAACCGCTGATGGCACGGCGGACCGGGCCCGCAGGGCCGAGCCGCCAACCTCGCGTACGGCCCTACGCCACCCTCCGTTCAAACTCCCGGGTCAACCGCGCGCAAAGAGTACGCCCGCCGCCCACGGCCGGCCCACTGCGGGGCCCCGGCCTTCCGTCTAGCGGTCCGCCGCGACCGCCACCTCCCGGGCCCAGCGGTAGTCGGCCTTGCCGCTGGGCGACCGCCGTATCGCCTCGGTGATCACCAGCTGCCGCGGGATCTTGTAACCGGCGAGTTGGGTACGGCAGTAGGACTGCACGTCCTCCAGCGAAGGCCGGGGCGCGCCCTCGCGCAGTTGCAGCACCGCCGCCACGTGATTGCCCCACTTCGCGTCCGGCACCCCGGCCACCAGCGCGTCGTACACGTCGGGATGGGACTTCAGCGCCTGCTCGACCTCTTCGGGATACACCTTCTCGCCCCCGGTGTTGATGCACTGCGAGCCACGGCCGAGGACCGTGACCACGCCCTGCTCGTCCACGGTTCCCATGTCGCCGAGCAGCACCCACCGCTCGCCGTCCTTCTCGAAGAAGGTCTCGGCGGTTTTCTTCGGGTCGTTGTAGTAGCCGAGCGGCACATGACCGCACTGTGCGACCCGGCCCACCTCGCCCACCGCGACCGGCTCGTGGGTGGCAGGATCGACCACCTGCGTACGGGAGTTGACGCGGATGCGGAAGGACTGCCCGGCCCCGGAGTCGGCTGTCGCCGTGCCGTTGAAGCCGGACTCGGAGGAGCCGTAGTTGTTGAGCAGCATGGCGTTCGGAAGCAGCTCCTGGAACTGCCGGCGCACCGTCTCCGACAGCACCGCGCCGGACGAGGACACGCTGAACACCGACGAGCAGTCCGTGCCCTTCATGGCGCCGGCCAGAGCGTCGATCAGCGGCCGCAGCATCGCGTCGCCGACCAGCGAGATGCTGGTGACCTGCTCCTTCTCGATCGTCCGCAGCACCTCCTCGGGCACGAACTTGCGGTGGATCACGACCCGCTGCCCGAAGTTGAAACCGATGAACGAGGTGAGGGTGGAGGTGCCGTGCATCAGCGGGGGAGTGGGGAAGAAGGTGATCCCCGAGCCGCCGGCCGCGACCCGCTCGGCGAGCTCCTGCGGCTTCTTGACCGGCTCACCGGTCGGCGCGCCCCCGCCCAGACCCGAGAAGAACAGGTCCTCCTGACGCCACATCACGCCCTTGGGCATCCCGGTGGTGCCGCCGGTGTAGATGATGAACTGGTCGTCGCCCGAGCGCGCCGGGAAGCCGCGCTCCGGCGACCCGCCCGCCTCGGCCTCGGCGAACGGCACGGCAGCGACCCCGTCCTGCGCCCCGCCCACCCGTACCAGGTGCCGCAACTTCGGACACTGCGGCAGCGCCGTCGCCACCCGCCCGTCGAACTCCGCGTCGAAGACCAGCGCCACCAGATCGGCGTCCCGGTAGAGATACACCAGCTCATCTTCTACGTAACGGTAGTTGACGTTGACCGGGACGATCCGCGCCTTCAGGCACCCGAACACCGTCTGCAGATACTCGATGCCGTTGTAGAGGTGCAGCCCGAGGTGCTCGCCGGGTCGGATCCCGGCGTCGATCAGATGGTGGCCGATGCGGTTGGCCGCCGCGTCCAGCTCCTCGTACGTCAGACGCCGCTCCGCGCCCGTGCCCGGGTGGTCGACATAGACCAGGGCCTCTCGCTCCGGCACCACGTCGACGACCGACTCGAACAGGTCGGCAAGGTTGTACTCCACCGCTCCTCCTGACGCCGGCAGCCATGACGAAGAAAGGCGCATCCGTCGGTTCGCCGGTCATCAGAGCAAAGGGGACGACAACTGTGAAGGGTCCGCGCGAAGAAATCTGACTGTCTGTCAGAAAACTCTTGAAGTGGCTCCCCGCCTACTGCAACCTGTTCTCGTTCTTTGAGAGGGGAGATGGGTGATGGGTGGGACCGAACACCTCACCGTGCAGCGCGAAGGCGCCACACTGGTGCTCACGCTCAACAGGCCGGACGCCAAGAACGCGCTCTCGCTGTCCATGCTCGTCGGCCTGTACGACGGCTGGATCGAGGCCGACGAGGACGACGCCGTCCGCTCGATCGTGCTGACCGGCGCGGGCGGCGCGTTCTGCGCCGGCATGGACCTCAAGGCCCTCGCAGGCAGGGGCATGGAGGGAGAGCAGTACCGGGACCGCCTCAAGGCCGACCCGGACCTGCACTGGAAGGCGATGCTGCGCCACCACCGCCCCCGCAAGCCGGTGATCGCCGCCGTCGAGGGCTACTGCGTGGCGGGTGGCACCGAGATCCTCCAGGGCACCGACATCCGCGTCGCGGGCCAGTCGGCGACCTTTGGACTCTTCGAGGTCAAACGCGGGCTGTTCCCCATCGGCGGCTCCACGGTCCGCCTGCAGCGGCAGATCCCGCGCACCCACGCGCTGGAGATGCTGCTCACGGGGCGCCCCTACACCGCCCGGGAGGCCGCCGACGTGGGCCTGATCGGGCATGTCGTGCCCGACGGCACCGCCCTCGCCAAGGCCCTGGAGATCGCCGAACAGATCAACGCCTGCGGCCCGCTCGCCGTGGAGGCCGTCAAGGCGTCCGTCTACGAGACCGCCGAGATGACGGAGACGGACGGGCTCGCCTCCGAACTCAAGCGGGGGTGGCCGGTCTTCGACACGGCCGACGCCAAGGAAGGGGCCCGTGCCTTTGCGGAGAAACGGCCGCCCGTTTACCGGCGCGCGTAGCGCTGCGTCGGCTCAGGCCGGTTCGGGCACTGCGGGCCGGATGCGGCTGGTCGCGCCCACGCCGCGGAGCCGCACATGTCACAGCCCCGCCCCTGACAGGGCGCGTCCTCACCGTCGACTTCTCAAGGAGGTAGCCCGGTGGCCGAAGTCCTCAAGGCTCCCCTCGCCGTTGAATTCCCCTTCACCCGCTCCCTCGGCCCAGTCCAGAGTGCCTTTCTGACCGGTCTGCGTGAGCGTGTCGTCCTCGGGGTGAGGACCGGTGACGGCCGTGTCCTCGTCCCACCCGTCGAGTACGACCCCGTCACCGCCGAGGAGATCCGCGACCTGGTCGAGGTCGCCCCCACCGGCACGGTCACCACCTGGGCCTGGAACCACGCCCCCCGCCGCGGCCAGCCCCTCGACACCCCCTTCGCCTGGGCCCTGGTCCGCCTCGACGGCGCCGACATCGCCCTCCTGCACGCCCTCGACGTCCCCGGACCGGACGCCGTGCACACCGGCATGCGCGTCCGCATCCGCTGGGCCGAAGCGCGCGAGGGAGCCATCACCGACATCGCCTGCTTCGAGCCGTACGACGGCGAACCGGCCCAACCGACGGGTCACACCGGCGAGTTCGAGGACGCGATCAGCGGCATCGTTGCCCCCGCCCGCCTCGACTACACCTACTCGCCCGGCCGAGCCCAGACCGCCTACATCAACGCCCTCTCCGAGCGCCGCACGGTCGGCGAACGCTGCCCCTCCTGCCGCAAGGTGTACGTCCCGCCCAGGGGCGCCTGCCCCACCTGCGGCGTCGCCACTTCGGAGCAGGTCGAGGTGGGGCCGCGCGGCACGGTCACCACATACTGCATCGTCAACATCAAGGCGAAGAACCTGGACATCGAAGTCCCGTACGTCTATGCCCACATCGCCCTCGACGGCGCCGACCTCGCGCTGCACGGCCGTATCGGCGGCATTCCCTACGACCAGGTGCGCATGGGGCTGCGCGTCGAACCGGTGTGGACCGACGGGGCCCGCTATCCCGACCACTACCGGCCCACGGGAGAGCCCGACGCGGAGTACGACGCCTACAAGGAGCTGCTGTGATGCGTGACATAGCACTGGTGGCCTTTGCGCAGACCGACCACCGGCGCACCAGCGAGGAGCTCTCCGAGGTGGAGATGCTCATGCCGGTGCTGCACGACGTCCTCGCCCAGACCGGGCTGAAGACCGCCGACATCGGCTTCACCTGCTCCGGCTCCAGCGACTACCTGGCCGGGCGCGCGTTCTCCTTCACCCTCGCTCTCGACGGCGTGGGCGCCTGGCCGCCGATCTCCGAGTCGCACGTGGAGATGGACGGCGCCTGGGCCCTGTACGAGGCGTGGACGAAACTCCTCACCGGGGACGCAGACACCGCCCTCGTCTACTCGTACGGCAAGTCCTCACCCGGCTCCGTACGCGACGTCCTGACCCGGCAGCTGGACCCGTACTACGTGGCGCCCCTGTGGCCCGACTCCGTGGCTCTGGCCGCGCTGCAGGCACAGGCCCTGATCGACGCGGGCGACACCGACGAGCCCGCACTCGCCGCCGTGGCCGCCCGCAGCCGTGCGGACGCCGCCGCCAACTCCCACGCGCAGCTGCGCGGTTCGGTGCCGCAAGGGGACTACCTCGTACGGCCCCTGCGTACCGGTGACTGCCCGCCGATCGGCGACGGGGCGGCCGCCGTGATCCTCGCGGCGGGGGAGCGGGCTCGGCAATTGTGTGAACGGCCCGCCTGGATCCGCGGCATCGACCACCGCATCGAAGCCCACGGCCTCGGCGTCCGCGACCTGACCGACTCGCCCTCCACCCGCCTGGCCGCCGAGCAGGCCGGCGCCTTCGAACGGCCCGTCGACACCGCCGAGTTGCACGCACCGTTCACCTCGCAGGAGGTCGTGCTGCGCAAGGCGCTGCGGCTCGGCGACGACGTGCGGGTCAACCCGTCCGGCGGGGCTCTCGCGGCCAACCCGATCATGGCCGCCGGGCTCATCCGCATCGGTGAGGCCGCCGCCGGCATCCACCGGGGCGAGTCCGACCGGGCGCTCGCCCACGCCACCTCCGGGCCCTGTCTGCAACAGAACCTGGTCGCCGTACTCGAAGGGGATCCGCGATGAGCAAGGAGCCCGTGGCCGTCGTAGGCATCGGCCAGACCAAGCACGTGGCGGCCCGGCGGGACGTGTCGATCGCGGGACTTGTCCGTGAGGCGGCCGGGCGGGCGCTCGACGACGCGGAGTTGACGTGGGCCGACATCGACGCCGTGGTCATCGGCAAGGCGCCCGACTTCTTCGAGGGCGTGATGATGCCCGAGCTGTACCTCGCCGACGCGCTCGGCGCGGTGGGCAAACCGATGCTGCGGGTGCACACTGCCGGATCCGTCGGCGGCTCGACCGCACTCGTCGCCGCCAACCTGGTCGCGGCCCGCGTCCATGGCACCGTGCTGACACTGGCCTTCGAGAAGCAGTCCGAGTCCAACGCCATGTGGGGCCTGTCCCTGCCGATCCCCTTCCAGCAGCCGCTGCTCGCCGGGGCCGGCGGCTTCTTCGCCCCGCATGTGCGCGCGTACATGCGACGCACCGGCGCGCCCGACACGGTCGGCTCGCTGGTGGCCTACAAGGACCGGCGCAACGCCCTGAAGAACCCCTACGCCCACCTCCACGAGCACGACATCACCCTGGAGAAGGTCCAGGCCTCGCCCATGCTGTGGGACCCGATCCGCTACTCCGAGACCTGCCCGTCCTCCGACGGCGCCTGCGCCATGGTCCTGACGGACCGGGCGGGCGCGGCACGCGCGCCCCGGCCGCCCGCGTGGATGCTCGGCGGCGCCATGCGCAGCGAGCCCACCCTCTTCGCCGGCAAGGACGCCGTGTCGCCGCAGGCCGGCAAGGACTGTGCCGCCGACGTGTACCGGCAGGCCGGTATCGCCGACCCGCGCCGCGACATCGACGCCGTCGAGATGTACGTGCCTTTCTCCTGGTACGAGCCCATGTGGCTGGAGAACCTCGGCTTCGCCGACGAGGGCGAGGGCTGGAAACTCACCGAATCAGGGGTGACCGAGCTGGACGGCGACCTGCCCGTCAACATGTCGGGCGGCGTCCTGTCGACCAATCCCATCGGAGCCTCCGGCATGATCCGCTTTGCCGAGGCGGCGCTCCAGGTGCGCGGGCAGGCCGGAGAACACCAGGTGGAAGGGGCCCGACGGGTCCTCGGACATGCCTACGGAGGCGGATCGCAGTTCTTCTCTATGTGGCTCGTGGGGAGCGAACCTCCGGACTCGTAAAAGACTCCGGAAAGGTCCCCCTCACGTGGCCTGTTGGCATCAGAAACCGATCGCTAGGCTGGCCGCGGACGACGAATCGGGAGGAGCACGGACGTGGCCGAGAGCACCATCCAGCAGCACCCGCTTGCGGGCTGGGACAAGCCTGAGCTGGACCTCAGCAGCGCCGATTGGCACTCGAGCAGCCGTGGCCTGGGGGATGTCCAGATCGCTTTTGTCGAGGGATTCATCGCGATGCGCAACAGCGGCCGCCCGGAAAGCCCTTCCTTGATCTTCACGCCTGCGGAATGGGGCGCGTTTGTGTCGGGGGCGCGGGAAGGAGAGTTCGACCTGACGTGACCCGGCGGCCCTGCGGCTGAGCCGACGGGCCGATCCGGGGGTGTTCCACCCGTCTTTGCGGACACGCGACCTTGAGCGCCCTTCCCGGGCCGATGCCTGAGCGAGGCTGGCCCGGGAAGGGAAGGTCGTCTCCCGGAGATGAGGAACCATGAGCAGCACCCTGCCGGTCATTGCGGCGGTCGACGGTTCGGACGACAGCCTGCGCGCCCTGGACTGGGCCCTCGACGACGCCCGCAGACGCGGGGTGCCGCTGCGGGTGGTCCATGTGCGGCAGTACGCCGTCTGGGCGCAGCCCGACATCCTTGCCGCCGGGCCTCCGGAGCCGGGCGACGATCCGGTGCTCGGCCAGGTGCGCAGGTATCTGAAGGGGCGGGCCGACCTCCCCGCCGTGGAATACCACGGGCTGGAGGGGGCGCCGGGCGCCCTGCTGCCCGAACTGGGTACCGGCGCCCAGCTGTTGGTGCTCGGCTCCCGAGGGCGCGGCGGCTTCGCCAGTCTGCTGCTCGGCTCCAACGGCATGGCCGCCGCCCGCGACGCCGAGTGCCCCGTCGTGGTGGTGCCCCGGCCCGGCCGTGAGGTGCACGGCGACGTACCGGTCGAGCCCGGCCCGCGCGTGGTCGTCGGCCTGCAGGTGGACAGCCCCGACGAGGCGACCCTGGCCTTCGCCTTCACCGAGGCCGGGCTGCGCGGCGCACGCCTCCATGTGGTCGCCGCCTACATGTGGCCCGTGCAGACCTGGGCCACCCCCGGCGAACTCGTCCCGCCGATGGTCGACCAGCACGCCGTCGAGAGCCAGACGTGGACCCTCGCCGAGGGCTTCCTCGCCCCGCACCGCTCACGACACCCCGACGTCCCCGTCGACACATACGCGATGCCGGGTGACGCGGCGGGCCAGCTGGTCGCGGCCTCCAAGGACGCCGGCCTGGTCGTCGTGGGCCGTCACCGCCGCCGCCTGCTGGCCCCCGCCCGCATGATGGGCTCGGTCGCCCAGGCGGTCCTGCTGCACGCGGCGGCCCCGGTGGCGGTGGTACCGCCGGCCATGGGCGAGGAGTGAGGACACCCGCGGGTCTGGCAGCGAGCGCCGGCATGGTCCACGGCCACAGCAGGTGACGGCGCCGGCCCGCGTCCTCCCGCAGGTGGACGAGACGAGTGTGCCGACGCTCCTGGTCGCCCTGCCAGAACTCGACCGACTCGGGCTGCACGGTGTGCAGCGTCCAGCCCGGAGCGACCAGGTCCGGCCCCCTCCCCAGCCGGGCCGGCGACTCCCTCACCGCCCTGTCGCGCTCGTCGAGGTCGGCGAGCGGCTGTGACGGGCGCCCCAGCAGGGCATCCGCACGGGCCCCCGCGCCCCGGCGCGGAAGTCGGCCGCACTGTCCCGGCGGCTCGCGGCCCCCACGGTTCCACGGACCTGGCGGGCCTGCTGCGGCCACCCCGAGACCGTGCCGGACGCCGCCGCCTTTGTCGCCGACCAGCCGAGCCTCACCGCCGTGCGCGACCTGCTCGGGGCCGTCCGCGCCCTCTTCGCCCACGCCGTACGCCCCGCCGAGCCCAGCCGCGCCGACGCCACCCGCCTGCTGCCCTTATCCGAAGCCGTCGCACTCCTCAACGCCGCGGCCGCCCGCACCCAGTCCGTCCCCGTGCTGCACTGGCCCGAGGACGCCGAACCCGCCGTCCACAGAAAGGCGGCCGACTGCGCGCACGACCTCACCGCGACCCTCGCGCAGGCCGCGATCGCCTTCCTCGCCGGCCCCGACCGGCGGCGGCTGCGCGCCTGCTACGCGCCGCGCTGCGGGCGCTACTTCCTCAAGGAGCACCCGTGCCAGGAGTGGTGCAGGCCCTCCTGCGGCAACCGCGCACGCGTCGCCCGCCACCACGACCGGCACAAGACCGTCCGGGGGTCTTGACGGTTCAGCCGACCTGGATGTTCTTGTTCATCCCGAGCTGCTTGTGACCGGGGATCGGGCAGTACAGGTCGTACGTGCCCTTCTTGAGGGTGACCGTCAGGTTCGCCTCCTGGCCGCCCTGGATGTTCTTGGTCTTGGCGTCCTCCACGCCGGGGCCGTCGACGGACAGGGCGTGCGTGATCTTGCCCTTGTTGTCGGCGACGAAGGTGTAGGTGCCCGGTGTGAACGACGACCGGGACAGCTTGAGCCCGTATTCGGTCTCGGTGACCGTCACCCGCGTCCCTGAGGCCTTGCTCGCGCCTGAGGAGGCCGAGCCGCCTCCACCGCCCCCGCCCCCGCTGGAGCAGGCGGCCAGGACGAGAGCGGCGGCGAAGACCGACGCCGTGACCCGGAGTGCCGTACCCGTCGTACGGACCTTGCATGCGGTGAGTGCCATGTGGCTCATCCCCTTCCGGGTCCGCCCGCCACCCGTCGGGCTTGTCCGTGTCTGCCATGGAAGACCCTCTATGGGGGATACGGACGGAGATGCCCCGGTGTTCAGGGCGGACGCCACCGCCTGGCGGAACAGCCCCTGAAGCGGTTCGGTCAGTAATCCACAGTCCGGGTCGCGCGACCCCCGCGAGGCGTACGCTGAGGTGCCTGTAGGTCACGGTGCGCGCCCGCTCCCCGCGCGGGCGCACCACCGTGGCGGGGGGTACGCCATGGGGCAGCGCAGCGTGCGGAGCAGCCGCACCATCTTCGAACGCGAGAGTGAACTCGCCGCAGTGGACGAGGCGTTGGGAGAGCTCACCGGGCTGCGCACGGACGGCGCCGAACCGTCCGACCGCCCCCGCGGCGCACTCCTCGCCTTCGCCGGGCGTGCCGGCATCGGCAAGACCACCCTCCTCGCCGAGGTCCGCCGGCGCGCCGCCACCCGGGGCTGCACCGTGCTGTCCGCCCGCGGCGGCGACCAGGAGCAGCGCGTCGCCTTCCATGTCGCCCGCCAGCTGCTGCAGCCCCAACTGGCCGGGTCCGCGGAGAGCGATCTGCGGGCCTCGCTGGGCAGTTGGTACGACATCGTCGGCCCCGCCCTCGGCCTGTGCGCCCCCACCGACGGCGCGCCGCCCGACCAGCAGGGCCTGCGCGACGGCCTCGACTGGGTGCTCACCCATCTCGCCGTGCTGCGCGCCCCGATGGTGCTCGTCCTCGACGACGCCCACTGGGCCGACCCCGAATCCCTGGGCTGGCTCGCCGCTTTCGCGCCCCGCGCCGAACAGCTGCCGCTGCTGGTCGTCGTCGCCTACCGGCCCGACGAACTCCCCGACCACGCCGAGTCGTTCAAGGGTTTACCGGGGCGCGCGGGCGGCCGCCCCCTCGACCTGGAACCGCTGAGCGCCGCCGCCGTGGCCCGCCTCGTACGGGAGACGCTCGGTGCGCACGCCGACGACGCGTTCTGCCGCGAGTGCTGGGCCGTCACCGCCGGCAGCCCGTTCGAGACGGTCGAGCTCGTCGCCAAGGTGCGCGACCGCGGCCTCACCCCGACCGAGACCGGCGCCCATCTGCTGCGCGACCTCGCCGCCGCCGTCAAGGGCAGCGGCCTCATCGCCCGCCTCGAACGCCTCGGCACCTCCACCGTGCGCTTCGCCTGGGCCTGTGCCGTCCTCGGCACCGAGATCCATCCGCTGCTCGCCGCCGCCGTCGCGGGACTCGGCCACGAGGAGGCCGCCGACGCCGCAGACGCCCTGCGCGGCGCCCGCATCCTCACCGGCGCCGAGACCCTCGAGTTCGTCCACCCGTTGATCGCCACCGCCGTCTACCGGGCCATCCCGCCCGGCGTCCGCGTCGCCCTGCACGGCCAGGCCGCCTGGTGCGTGATCAACGAGGGGCAGGGGCCCTCCGCAGCCGCCCGCCACCTCCTGGAGACCCACCCCGACGGCGACAACTGGGTCGTCCAGCAACTGCGCGCCGCAGCCGAGGAGACCCTCCGCGCCGGCGCCCCCGACGCCGCCCGCAGCTACCTCGCCCGCGCACTGCGTGAACCCCCGCCCTACGACGACCGCGCCGCCGTCCTGTACGAACTGGGCTCCGCCTCCCTGCTCACCGAACCCGCGACCACCGTCAACCATCTGCGGGCCGCCCTCGAGGAACCCATCGCCGACGCCCACCTGCGCCAGCACATCGTCTACCGGCTGTCCCAGGTCCTCGCCCACAGCGACCGCCTCGCCGAGGCCTCCGACACCCTCGCCCGCGAGATCCGCGTCACCGACGACGCCCGCGTCAAGCTGCGCATGGTCGCCGAACAGTTCATGTGGGACGCCTTCCGCGCCGACGAACCCGACCACCCCTCCCGCTCCCGCCGCCTCACCAAACTGGCCGACCGCCTCAGCGGCCGCGACCTCACCGAGCGCTACATCATCGGTCTGCGCTCCTGGGACGCGGTCCTGCGCGGCGAACCCGCCCACGTCGCCCTCCACCACGCCGAACGCGCCCTGGCCGGCGGTCTAGGCTGGGCCGAACCCGACCGCGGCTTCGAGGTGCCCGTCCTGGTCGCGCTCGCCTTCATGTACGCGGACCGGCCGGGGCGCACGGAAGAGCTGTTCGCGACCGGCATCGCCGACTTCGAACGCCAGGGCTGGCGCGGCGCCCACCTCTCCTTCGCCTACACGCTCCTCGCCTACGTCCGCTACCGCCGCGGCCGGCTCTCCGAAGCCCAGGACTTCGTCATGGCGGGACTCCGGCTCGCCGAGCGAGTGGGCCCCGGCACCCCCGCCCACTGGTACGCCGTGGGGATCCTCATCGAGGTCCTCCTCGCCCGCGGCCGCGTCACCGAGGCCGCGCAGGTCGCCGAGGACTACTCCTTCGGGGCACCCTTCCCGGCCGCCGTCGTCTTCCCCGACGCCCAGACCGTGCACGGCGAACTCCTGCTCGCCCGCGGCCGCACCAAGGAGGCGGCCGAGGAGCTGGCCGCCGCCGGGCGCCGCCTGGAACCGCGCGGCATGCGCAACCCCGCCTGGTGCCCCTGGCAGCTCCACCTCGCCCGCGCCGAGAGCCACGACACCCCCGAACGCGCCGTCGCCACCGCCCTCGAAGCGCTCGCCCGCGCCCGCCAGTTCGGCACCCCGTCCGCCATCGGCCAGGCCCTGCGGACAGCCGCCGACGTCTCCTCGGGATCGGCCCGCATCAAATACCTGGAGGAGTCCGTCGCCCACCTGGAGCGCTCCCCGGCCGCCTACGAACTCGCCTGCGCGCTCGTAGCCCTGGGCACCGAACTCCGCCGCACCGGCCGCCCCACAGACGCCGCCGAACACCTCTACCGAGGCCTTGACGCCGCCGTCCAGTGCAGCGCCGACGGCCTCGCCGAAACAGCCCGAGACGAACTGGCCGCTGCCGGCCTCCGGCCCCGCCGCCTCCACAGCACCGAGACGGACATGCTGACGTCCCGAGAGCGTACTGTCGCGAATCTTGCAGCCGAGGGCAGCACCGAGGCAGAGATCGCAAAGGAACTGCACTTGGACGAGCCGACGGTCGTACGCCTGCTCTCGGCGGTCTACCGAAAGATGGGCACGGAGAGCACGGGCTTGAGGGCAGCGCTGGGTCCTGAACAGCCGACGCAAGGGGCAACGCCTTAGGGGCGCGGGGCTATATCAATATGCGGTTGCGCCGCGGGGCGCGACCAGCCCCCACAACCCGCACCCACACGACGGCCTCGAAACCCCCGCGACCTCCCGCCCATCGCCGAACGGCACCACGTACCATTGGCGACATGTCGTTCCTCCGCCGCCGCAGCGCCACCCCCGCCGGGCCCGACTTCGACGTACTGGCCATGGACCCGGGCGACTGGCCCGGCAATCTGGGCGCCGGCCTGCTGCCCGCCCCCGACGGCACCTGTCAGGGCGTCTTCCTGCGCTACGACCTGTTCGGCGGCCGCGGCCCCGCGATGATCATCGGCAATCTGCCCGAGGGTTCCCCGGCCCGCGAGACCGCAGAGGACGAGATCCCCTTCGAGGTGGCCCAGCTGCTGATCGCGCTGGAGAACGACGAGGAGGTCAGCGTCGTCGGAGTCGAGGACATGCCGGTCATGCAGGGCGACAATCTCCTGATCGTGCGCCGCCTCAAGCTCTCCGAGAGCCGCATCTCCTGCGTGCAGTTCGACCGCAGTGACAACGTCCTGGTGACCATCGCCGCCTGGGACCGCCCCATCACCGACGACCTGTACGCCCTGCTGAAGCCGCTCCCGGCGGAGCTGTTCCAGCAGGGCTGACACCGACTACCGGCGGGACCGCACCACCTGCACGTCCGCCGCCCGTACGAACGCCACCCGGTGTCCGAACTGGATCTCGTAGTACAGGTCCTTGCCGACCACGACCCGGTGCGAGTCGGTGGTGAAGGTGACCGCGTAGTAGTACTCGCCCGGCACCTTGTCGCCGACCACGTACTTCTGTCCCTTCGGCAGCGTGTACGGCAGCGGCGAGACCGCCTGCGCGGGCACCTCGGCCGGGTAGGCCGTGGCCTCCGGGTAGGCCCGCCCGTACACCGGGACGCTGTCCAGGCCCGGCTTGGGGGTGACCACGTAACCCGACGCGTTCACCGCGGTCCGGTGCTTCTTGGGGTTCTTGAACCATGCCTTCTGGCCGAGGTACCAGATCGCCGTCCAGTCGCGGTAGTGGCCGGCCACGGCGAACTGCTGGCCGGTGGACGCCCGCGAGCCCACGTCATTGACGTCGATCGTCGAGTCGGCGTTCTTGTGCAGACCCACGTCCTTGATCAGGGCGGAGTCCTCGTCGTGATCGGAGTACAGCCGCACCTCGCTGGAGCCGTGCGCCGCGCAGGGCTCGTCCTTGGTGACACAGCCCGTGTACTCCGGCTGGTTCGCCTCGTAGTCGGGCCGGATCGTCACCAGCCCGCCGCTGCGGCCGGCGGTCTTGCGGAAGGGGTGGCCCAGCAGCTCGAAGTAATGCCGCCAGTCCCAGAACGGGCCGGGGTCGGTGTGCATGCCCGGGATGGCCGACGTCGTCGGGCCCGGCACATTGTCGTGGCCGAGGATGTGCTGTCGGTTCAGCGGGATGCGGTACTTCGCGGCGAGATACCGCACCAGGCGCGCCGACGCGCGGTACATCGCCTCCGTGTACCAGGCGTCGGGCGCGGCGAGGAAGCCCTCGTGCTCCAGGCCGATCGACTTGGCGTTGATGTACCAGTTGCCCGCGTGCCAGGCCACGTCCTTCGCCTTGACGTGCTGGGCGATGAGACCGTCCGTGGAACGCAGGGTGTAGTTCCACGACACGTAGGTGGGGTCCTGGACCAGCTTCAGGACCCCGTCCCAGGTGCCCTCCGTGTCGTGGATGACGAGGTACCTGATGCCCTGCGAGGCCGGGCGGTCGCCCACGTCGTGGTTGCCGTAGTCGTTGTTCCCGAACTCCTCGTACGGCGCCGGGATCCACTGGCACGACACGGACTTCGGGCATTCCGTGCCGTCGGCGGAGACGGTGCGCAGGCCGGACTTCTCCAGTTGCGCGGTGTCGGGCGCCAGGTCCGGCTGGGCGGTCAGGACGACGTGCTGACCGGCGTCCGTCGTGCGCTGCTCGCCGGTGCGCATCACCTCGTACACGTCGTTCGCATACGCCGCCGCCGTCCGCGAGTCGTCCGCGCCCGAGAAGCGGGCCACCGCGCCGTACCACTGCGCGGGGTCCGCGCTGAGCGGCTCGCCCAGGTCTTTCTGCTCGGCGGCCAGCAGCGCGGCACCGCCCGCCACATTGGCGCCTGGGTCCGTACGGAGCCGCTCGGCGCTCAGCCCCGTCAGGCCGGCCGCCTTCGGCAACGTCTTGAGCCGGGGCGGGAGTTCGGAGTTCTCCGGCACCTTCGTGTCCGGGTGCAGGGCGGCGCGGGCGGTGTCCCCGCGGGCGTCCCCCGTGCCGTCGCTGAGGCGCGCGGTGCGGGCGATCGCGGTATGGGCATCGGTGAGGTGCATCGGGCCGTAACCGCCCGACACGCTCGGCGCGCCCCCGTGCGCGTCCCAGCGGGACTGCAGATACGAGACGCCCAGCAGGACGCTCTGCGGCACGTGATACCTGGCGGACGCAGAGGCGAACGCCTGCTGGAGCCGGTCCTCGTCGGACCGGGCGTCGGACGGGGCCGCGCCGAGCAGCGGCAGCAGCAGGGCCGCCGCGGCGAGGGCGCCGGCGGTTCTGCGGGCGCGTCTGTGGCCGCGTGCGGACGTGGGGTCGGTGGCAGATCCTCGCAATGCAGCCTCCTGGGACGAACGAGCGTGGCGGGGCGTGCAGGGCCGAGCGGTGGGTCAGTGGTACCCGCTGGCCGACGATCCGTCAATCATGCCCAGAGGCAGGAGATTTCCCATGTCAACACGAGCGTGGAGGAGTTTCCGGGCGGCGGTGTTCGGGCCTGCGGGGCGTCAGTGGCGTACACCAATGGCCCCTCGCGAAGGCTTCGCCGAGAAGGTCTGCCGAGCAGGTCCGGACATACGAAGGTCCGCGGTACGCCGCTGTCCTGGGCGCACCGCGGACCTTCGTCCCCGTCAGCGAGTGCCGACCGCCGCGCGTACGGCCCGTCGGGCCAGCTGGCAGTCGTCGTGCAGCCGCCTGAGCAGCAGCCGCTGTTCCTCGCCGGACGGCGCAGCACCCGGGTGGGCCACTCCCGGTGCCGCCGGGGTCGTGTCGTGCATCGAACGCTGCACGGCTGTTTCGTAGGTACGGATCTCACGGGTCAGTACGAGCATCAGGTTCACCAGGAACGCGTCCCGCGAGGCCGGGCCCGCCGACTGCGCGATCTGGCTGATCTGGCGGCGGGCCACCGGCGCGTCGCCGAGCACCGACCACAGCGTGGCCAGGTCGTAGCCCGGCAGGTACCAGCCCGCGTGCTCCCAGTCCACCAGCACTGGACCGGCCGGTGAGAGCAGGATGTTCGAGAGCAGTGCGTCGCCGTGGCAGAACTGGCCCATGCCCTGCCGGCCCGCCGAGTGCGCGATGCCGTGCAGCAGCTTCTGCAGGTCGCCCATGTCGCGGTCGGTGAGCAGCCCCAGTTCGTGGTAGCGGGAGATACGGGCCGCGTAGTCGAGCGGGGCGTCGAAGGTGCCTGCCGGCGGCCGCCACGCGTTCAGTCGGCAGATCGCGCCGAGGGCCGCCCTGATGTCCGCGCGCGGCGGGGCCTCGGCCGGGTGCCGCTGCAGTGCCGCGACCCGTCCCGGCATCCGCTCGATGACCAGTGTGCAGTTGTCCGGGTCCGCCGCGATCAGCCTCGGCACCCGCACCGGCGGGCGGTGCCGGACGAACGAGCGGTATGCCGCTATTTCATGGCGGATCCGCTCGGCCCATGCGGGGGAGTGGTCCAGTAAACACTTGGCGACGGCCGTACTGCGTCCGGTCGTGCCGACCAGGAGCACGGATCGGCCGCTGCGGCGCAGCACCTGCACCGGAGCGAACTCGGGACAGATCCGGTGCACCGACGCGATCGCCGTACGCAGCTGGGCGCCCTGGGGGCCGGACAAGTCGAGTCTCCCGCTGAGCGGTTGGGTGCCGAGACCCGGCACGCGCCGCGTCCGGGCCGCGCCGAGCGCGGGAGCCGCCGGACGCGCGGCGGGATCGAGGTAGGGGCCGCTGCCCGCCGGGCGGGAATGCAGCGACCGGGGCGGGGCGGACACGGAGGACGATGCTGCGTACATGGGCGAAACAGATCCCTTCGTGTGCCTGCGACGACAATGCGCTACCCGGCCCGGCACCTCGGATGCACCCTGGGGAATGCATCCCTTGTTCAAGAAGGCGACCGGGTCGGGGTGGCGCTTTCCTACCTGACACCCGATGCCCAGTGGCACACCATCTGGCGAACCCTGGCGAACCCTGGCGAATAGTCGCCCGGCAACTTGCACCGGGCTACTGTCAACTCAGCCGAGAACCTGGGGGCTTGACGTGAGCGGACAACCCAACACCCGCCTATCGGACCTGTTCGGCCTGGCCGGCTGGTCCAAGGGTGAACTCGCGAGGCTGGTCAACCGGCAGGCGGCGGCCATGGGCCACCCGCAGCTGTCGACCGACACCTCCCGGGTACGGCGTTGGATCGACATGGGAGAGATCCCGCGCGATCCGGTGCCGCGGGTGCTGGCGGCTCTGTTCACCGAGCGTCTCGGCCGTGTCGTGACCATCGAGGACCTCGGTCTGGTCCGGCACGGGCGTGCGGGGAAACGGCAGGACGCCGGGAGTGTGGAACATCCCGACGGTGTGCCGTGGGCGCCCGAGCGGACCGCGGCGGTCCTCACCGAATTCACGGGAATGGACCTCATGCTCAACCGACGCGGCTTGGTGGGCGCGGGTGTCGCGCTCACCGCAGGATCCGCACTCAGCAGCGCCATGTACGACTGGCTGCACACCGATCCCACCCTCTCCGCCGACGCACCCGACTTCGACAATCCCCTGCACGCCGACCCCGCCGGGTTCGACCGCTACGAGGCAGCCCCCATCGGGTCGCAGGAGATCGAGGAACTGGAGCGCTCGGTCGAGGTGTTCCGGGCCTGGGACGCTGCCCGCGGCGGCGGGCTGCAGCGCAAGGCAGTCGTGGGCCAGCTCAACGAGGTGGGCGGCATGCTCGCCTACCGTCACCCCGACCATCTCCAGCGACGCCTGTGGGGCGTCGCCGCCAACCTCGCCGTCCTCGCGGGCTGGATGTCGCACGACGTCGGCCTGGAGCCCACGGCCCAGAAGTACTTCGTCATCGCCGCCCACGCCGCCAGAGAGGGCGGCGACCGGCCCCGCGCCGGAGAGGCACTCTCCCGGGCGGCTCGCCAGATGGTGCACCTGGGCCGGCCCGACGACGCACTGGACCTGATGAAGCTCGCCCAGTCCGGCTCAGGTGACGAGGTGCTGCCGCGCACCAGGGCGATGCTCTACACGATCGAGGCCTGGGCACAGGCATCGATGGGCAAGGGCCAGGCGATGCGCCGCACCCTCGGCCGGGCGGAGGACCTCTTCGTCTCCGACCGGGGCGATGTACCGCCGCCGAGCTGGATGCAGATGTTCAAGGAGGAGGACCTGTACGGAATGCAGGCCCTGGCCTACCGCACCCTGGCCGAGCACGAGCCGGGAGCGGCCGTGCACGCCCAGCACTACGCGGAGAAGGCGCTGGCCCTGCGCGTCGACGGACGGCAGCGGTCGAAGATCTTCGACTTCCTCTCCATGGCGTCGGCCTGCTTCATCGCAGACGACCCCGAACAGGCCGACCGCTATGCACGCCTCGCCCTGATGTCGATGGGATCCAACTCCTCCCACCGCACCTGGGACCGGCTGCGCCAGATGTACCGGCTCACCGCCGAGTACTCCAGCTACCCGAAGATCCACGAGCTGCGGGAGGAGATCAAACTCGCGTTGCCCAGGACGGCGAAGGGCGGCAACAGCGCACGGGCATAGGGGGCCCGTGCAGCTGTCGCTGCTTCACCTCACCAGGGCACCGCGGCGGTTCACCTCACCTTGGCGACGAGCAGGCACGCGTCGTTCTCGCGGTCGGCCTCGCCGTACTCCTGCACGACCATCCGTACGCAGTCCTGCGCGGTCGCTGCCTCGCCGAAGCGGGGGGCCAGGTCCAGGAGTTGCTCCACGGTCACGGTCTCCGTACGCCTGCGCCCGGGCACCAGCCCGTCGGTGTGCAGCAGGAGCACGTCGCCCGGCTCGAGGGTCTCTTCCGCCTGCTGGTAGGAGACCTGTGAGGTCGCTCCGAGCAGGACGCCGTTCGGTGCGTGCAGCCTGCGCCCCGTCCCGTTGCGGAACAGCAGCGGGGCGGGGTGTGCTGCCTGTGCCCAGGTCAGCGTGCGGGTCTCGGGGCGGTAGCGGCAGCAGACGGCGGTGCCGAGGGCGGGTTGCGCGGTGGCGTCGAGTAACTGGTTCAGCCAGGACATCAGTTGCCCGGGCTCGGTGCCGGCCATCGCCATTCCGCGCACGGCGCCCAGCAGCGTCGCCATGCCCGAGGCGACGGCCACGCCGTGTCCGGTGAGGTCGCCGACGCTGAGCAGGGTCTGGCCGTCGGGGAGTTCGAGCGCGTCGTACCAGTCTCCGCCGATCAGTGCACTGGTCGACGACGGCAGATGGTGCGCCGCCAGATCCAGTGTCTCGGGCCGTTGCTGCGGGAGCCGCAGGGAGCCACGCCACGGCGGCAGCACGGCCTCCTGCAGCTCGACCGCGAGCCGGCGCTCGGTCTGCGCGCGGTGCTGGTGGCGCTGCAGCGAGTCACGGGTCTCGCTCACCACCTTCTGGCTGCGGCGCAGTTCGCTGACGTCCCGCAGCACCGCCCACATCGAGGCGGTGCTGCCGTCAGTGTCGAGCACGGGCTCGCCCATCATGTGCACCGTGCGCACCACGTCGTCCGGGCGCACGATGCGGAACTCGCCGTCGATGGGCTTGGCGTCGACGAGGCAGTCCGTGACCATCGCCGTGAGCTTCGCGCGGTCCTCGTCCAGTACCAGGGACGGCAGTTCGTCGAGGGTGAGTGCGGGGGTGGCGGGGTCGCGGCCCAGGATCTGGTAGAGCTCGCCGGACCAGCTCGCCTCGTCCGTCAGCAGGTTCCACTCGGCGCTGCCGACCCGGCTGAGCAGCGAGTCGTGCCGGGGTGCGGAGGGCACGGCCCGGGCGAGGTGCGCCGTGTCCGCGGCCGGGAGAACGGGCGGCGGGCCGTCCCGCAGCTGCCCCAAGTGGGTGTCGAGGTCGGTGAGTTGGTGCAGTGCCAGCTCGCACAGCGCGCGCTGCCACCGCTCCTGCGGGTCCGAGCCGTCGCCATGGGAGTCCCGCCGTACGGCGTCCACCTCGCCCTTGAGTTGCCGCGTCTGCGATATCAGCGCCTCGACCGAGCCGCGTCCTGGCGGCTGGGCGGCTGGGTGATCCGCAGAGAGGTGGGACGGCATGACGCACTCCGATGCGGGGACGGTACGACCGGGGCCGGCGACTTGAAGGACCGTTACGACTGTTGCACAGCCCGCGACGCCCCGTAAGGGATTTGGCAACACACGATACGGTGGTGCTTCTGGCATATGCCACAGTCTTCACGGAGTGGTCGTGCGGTGCCAATGGTGTACGTCGCGGGCCAGGTCAAGTCGTAGGCAGCGTACGCGATTTGAAGGGTTGTTGAGAATTTCCGGTGCGCGTTCAGTCGCGCGTTCGACGGCTACTTGTTCTAGGTCTCGATACGTGACGCAGGTCACACAAAACTGCAAGCGCTTCCACGTAATGCAAACGGCTTCTGCGGGGTCGTACAAGCACACCGGTAATCCGGCCGACCTCCGACCGCAGTGGAGACCGACCATGGACCTCACCCTCGAGCAGCCCGCCCGCGGACGTCTGATCACCGCCGACGAGCGAGAGCTCCCGGTTCCCGCGACGTTGCGCTATGCCGCCACGGACCCGCTGGCCGTGCACGTCGATTTCCCGCCCGAGGTCTCCCTGGACGGCACGGGAGTCACCTGGACCTTCGGCCGCGCCCTGCTGGAAGAGGGGCTGCGCGCTCCCGCCGGCAGCGGTGACGTGCACATCTGGCCGTGCGGACAGGCCCGTACGGTCGTGGAGTTCCACTCTCCCCACGGCCTGGCCCTGCTCCAGTTCGACACCGCCGCCCTGCGCCGGTTCCTGCTGCGCAGCTATGCCGTGGTGGCGGCCGGCCAGGAGGACCTCGGCGCGGCCGTGGAGGAGGGGCTGAACTCGCTGTTCGGCAGCGTCTGAGGGCCGGTTCGCGGGGCGTCAGCGCAGTGCGGCCTCGCCCGCGCGGACGGCGTGCAGGGCGCGCTCGACGCTCTGCCGGTTCTCGCCGACCGGGGCCACGTAGTCGAGGACGTCGCGCGCGGCGTCCTCCCCGAGAGTGCGGGTGATGACCCAGGTGGCGAGGTACTGCGAGGCCAGACAGCCGCCCGCCGTGGCGACGTTCCCCTCGGCATGGAACGGCGCGTCCAGCACGCTGACGCCGCAGGCTTCGACAAAGGGTCGGCTCTTCCTGTCCGTGCAGGCGGGCATGGAATGCAGCAGCCCGAGCCGGGCGAGCACCAGCGCGCCCGAACACTGCGCACCGATCAACTGGCGTGCGGGGTCGAGCGGCAGCCGGGAGATCAGCCGGTCGTCGGCGACCACGTCCCGCGTCTTCACCCCGCTGCCGATCAGCACGACGTCGGCTTCGGTCACGAACTCCATGGGGCGCTGCCCGGTCACCTCCACGCCGTTCATGGAAGTGACCACCGGCGTAGGCGTCGTGATGAACGCCTCCAGACCGTCCTTGCGGCACCGGTTGATCAGCGCGGAGGCGATGAAACTGTCAAGCTCGTTGAATCCGTCAAAGGTGACCACGGCGACCTGCATGAACATCTCCTCGGGGCACGGCACCAGGGGGTCGCAGTTTCCCAGCGGTGCCGTGCCCGGGTCGCGGGCCAATCGGCCGGCGGTGGCCCGCATCGAGGCGGGCGAGGTTCAGTAGCGCAGGATTCCCGCGATCCCGTGGGCGTCGCCCAGCATCCCGTCCGGAACGAAGCGGACGTCCGCGCCCGTCTCCAGGCACTGTTCGACGATCTCGTCCACGATGTCCTCGCGGGAGTCCAGGTCGCCGCTCTCGGCCGGGATCAGATGGCCGCCGAGGATGTCGCGCACGGTCACGCGGTAGTTCTCCTCGACCGCGAGCAGCCGTACGCGGCCCTCGCGGGCGCTCTGCCAGACCTCGTCGACACCGGCGGCGAACGCCTTGCGCCCACGGGCCGTTTCGAGCTCCCGGGCCACGGCCTCGGTGCTTCTGCGGGCCTCGGCGGCGACCTTCGGCCGTACCGCCTGCCACACGGCGTCGGGGGTGCCGTGCGCGAGGCCGCCGTGCGGCACGTGCACCGCCTCCTTGGTGACGCTGCCGACCTCGTCCATGGCGGACAGGGCCGCCTGCTCGCCCGTGACGTACAGCGGCCGCGGCTGCTCGCGCAGGACCATGCCCATCGCGGCGTCGGCCTCCCGCAGGAAGTGGCGCGTGTCCTCGTCGCGGAAGGTGCTCGGCATGTCGCCGATCCGCTCCTGCCGCTCGGCGTCGAAGTTCACCGGACGCCTGGTCATGGGGAATCCGCCGGTTCGGTCCTCCGTGACGCGGTCGGTGCCGCCGCTCCACAGGGTGACCCGGTCGGAGGAGACCGACAGCACCCAGAACGGCCGTTCGGCGGCCTGCGCGGAGACGAGGTTGCGGGTCAGGAAGGTGTCCGAGAGCACCACGCGCTCCGGCACCGTACGGCCGAGCGACCACACCTGGTGCTCACCCGGAGCGGCGAAGATCACCAGGCCGTCCTCGGCATGCGCCAGATCCACCTCCTGAAGAGCCTGGTCGAGCTGACGGACCACGTCGGAGCGCCGTTCGCGGGTCACCGCGGGATCGGACTCCAGTTGCTTCTTGGCCTCGGCCACCACATTGCGCAGCCGGACCGGATCCTGGGCGTTTTCGGGCTCCCGGCGGTGTGTGGGCGTCAGCACCGACACGGCCGGATAGGCGCGCGGGCGCCGGAGCTCGGAGAGGGTTGAGGGACTCAGGTCGTGCTCCATACCAAGCACGATAGGGCCGTTTCGCCCAGAGGGCATTAGGGACAGCCACGCCGGGCAATCGGCACAATTCATTGCTGAACTCGCTCAGGTCGCCGGATGGCGCTCTCCGTATCGCCGGTCCATGTCGATGCCCGACCGTCGCAGGACGTCTCATGACGCAGGTCGAGAAGGAAACCCGGGCCCCGGACGCCGTCAGGCTCACCCTCCCGACGCTCACCACCATGGTGGTCGGCTCGATGGTCGGAGCCGGCGTCTTCTCCCTCCCGCGCCGCTTCGCGCAGGAGACGGGTGTGGCCGGTGCCCTCATCGCCTGGGCCTTCGTCGGCACCGGCATGCTGATGCCGGCCTTCGTCTTCCAGACGCTCGCGGTCCGCAGGCCCGACCTCGACGCGGGTGTGTATGCGTACGCCAAGGCGGGCTTCGGCGAATACCTGGGCTTTTTCTCGGCGTTCGGCTACTGGGCGAGCGCCTGCGTCGGCAACGTGACGTACTGGGTGCTGATCATGTCGACGATCGGAGCGATCGCGCCCGCGCTCGGCGACGGCGGCACGGTGCTCGCGGTGGTGCTCTCCTCGATGGGCCTGTGGCTGTTCTTCGCGCTGATCAGCCGCGGGGTCAAGGAGGACCGCGACCTGGTGACCCTGTACCCGGTCATCATGAACGCCGTCCGCACCTTCTCCCTGCGGCCCAGCGGCAAGGCACCCGGCCTCGACGTCACCGACGAGGGCCAGACACCCTTCGTCGACGTCGTCGCCAAGGCGCTCGGACTGCCGAAGCTGCGGATCGTGGAGACCGGCGGCGACGTGTACGCATCGCCAGCAGTGGGACAGCGGCAACAACGCGGTCGCCCTGGAGCCCGGCGTGGTCTTCACCTACGACCGCAACACCCAGACCAACACACTGCCGCGCAAGGCGGGCGTCGAGGTCATCACCATCGTGGGCGCGGAACTGGGGCGCGGACGGGGCGGCGGGCAACTGCATGACATGCCCGATCGTGCGGGATCCCGTCGAGTTCTGACCTGGCTTCCGGCCTAGCGCTTCTCGCCGTTCGGTTCGATCACCGCGATGTTCCCCTGCGCCACCGCGCACAGGGTCTGCGCCCCGGCGGCGTCGATCGTGATCAGGTCGCAGCGGGTGACCACCCGGGTGCGGCCGGCCCGCACCACCTGGCCGTGCGCGCGCAGGATCTCGCCCGTGGCCGGACGCAGGTAGTCGATGGTGAACCCGGACGTGATCAGTCCCGTTCCCACGACGGTCCCCGCGGCGAGCGTGAGCGTGTTGTCGGCCGCGTAGGAGAGCACCCCGCCGTGCACGAAGCCGTACTGCTGGAGCAGGTCCTCGCGGATGTCCAGTTCGAGGGTGGCCTCGCCGTCCCCGAGCGCGGTCACCCGGGCGCCCAGCAGTCTGCTGAACGGCTGCTCGGCGAGGACCTTACGGGCCAGGTCCAGATCCATCGTCCTGCCCACCTCTCCATCTCACTTCACTGGTGAAGTGAGGGTGGCGCGGACCGGCGCCGTCTGTCAACATCGGCCCATGTCCGAGCCTGATCAGCGCCTTTACTTCCTGCTGCAGCGGGCGGCGCACCAGCTGCGCACCACCGTCGACCGCCGCTGCCTGGCCGCCGCCGGCGTCACCACCGCCCAGCTCGGCGCGCTGTTCGCCATACAGGACCAGCCCGGGCTCACCCAGCAGGAGCTGGCCCGCATCCTCGGCCTGCGGGAATCCGCCGTCACCGCACTCGTCGGACGGCTCACCGCGGCGGGTCTCCTGCTCAAGCAGGCGCACCCCCGTGAACACCGGGCCGTGAGGCTGGAGTTGACCGAGACCGGCGCCGCTGCCCTGCGTGCCGCGCAGCCGGAGGTCGACCGCCTGAGCGCGGAACTGCGGGCGCTGCTCGGGGACGACGGGTTCGTGCGGACGGCGGGGGCGCTGCAGCAGCTCGCCTTCTGGCAGGGCTGACACGTCAGGTGGCCGGGGTCTCGTCGTCCTCCGGACCGCAGGAGCTGCCGGTCGGCGGCAGGCTGCCGTAGAGCAGGAAGTCGTCGACCTTGCCGTGCACGCACTTGGAGGACGCGTAACCGGTGTGGCCGTCGCCCTTGTTGTCGAGCACCACGGCCGAGGAGCCCAGCCGCTTCGCCGTCTCCACGGTCCAGCGGTACGGCGTCGCCGGATCGCCGCGGGTGCCGACGAGCAGCATCTTCGGGGTGTGGACGTCGCGCACCTTGTCGCGGATGAAGTCGGTTCCCTTGGGGCGGCCGTAGCACATCAGCAGCTCGGTGAGGCGGTAGCGGCCGAAGACCGGGGAGGCCTGCTCGTACTCGGCGCGCAGCCGGCCGAGATCCTTGACGATCCGGTCGGCGGCGGGGCGATCCGGATCGTCCGCGCAGTTGATCGCCATCAGCGCCGCCGGAAGATTGTCGAGCGGGACGTCGTTCTCGTCGACCAGGCCGGCGCCGGCGTGCTGCCGGAAGGGAAGTGCGGCCCCGCCGGACGAGAAACCCATCACCCCGCGTGCGTCGCCGTCCTCGACCAGCTGCGCGACAGCGCGCTCCAGCGACGGCCACAGCTCCTTGCTGTAGAGCGCCTGGCCGATCGCACCCACGAGATCCTGCCCGGTGAACTCCTGGCCGAAGTCCGTCGGCAACGGGTCCTTGTCGAGGGAGCCGACGAGCTGGACGACCTGCTGCCGGGCATCGCGCGGATCCTGGCCGAACGGACAGGCGATGTCCTTGGTGCACCAGGTGATGAAGTCGTCCAGGGCCGTCTGCTGTCCCTCGGCGCCCGCCACCCCCTGCTCGGACATCGGTTCGGTCAGCGTGTCCACTCCGTCGAGGACCAACCGCCCCACCTTCTTGGGGAACTGGGCCGCGTACACGGCGCCGAGCCGGGTTCCGTAGGAGAAACCGAGGTAGTTGAGCTTCTTGTCACCGAGCGCCTCACGCATCACGTCCAGGTCGCGTGAGGCGTTCACCGTACCGATGTGGGGGAGTACCGGACCCGAATGCTTCGCGCACTCGGTGGCCGCCTTCTCCAACCGCCGCAGCACGGCCCGCGGATTCTTGCTGTCCGCGATCCCGTCGGCCGCGGCTGCGGCCTCCTCGGCGCCGTCGCCGCAGCTGACCGGCGAGGACCTTCCGACACCGCGCGGGTCGAAGGTCACCACGTCGTAGCCGTTGGTGAGGCCCATGAAATCGTCGCCGCCGGAGGCGAGTTCGCTGACGCCCCCCGCGCCGGGGCCGCCGAAGTTCAGCAGCACCGAACCCCGCTTCTTGCCCGTCGCCCGGTAACGGGCGAGGGCCAGGTCGAGCGTGCCCGCCTTGGGCCTGGCGTAGTCGAGGGGGACGGTGACCTTTGCGCACTGAAGATCCTTGGGCATGTCGTCGCCCTTGCACCCGGACCAGGTGATCTTCTGCCGGTAGAACCGCGACAGGTCGGGCCCGGTGCCGTCCGAGGCCGCCGTGGGCAGCCCTGCGGCCAGCAGGGCCAGACCTACGGCTCCGGTGACGGTGAAGCGTCGGACAGCGGGCCGCGTTGATTGCTTGACCAGCATCAATGCCTCCCGGGGCGCCCGCCGGGGACCGGGAGAACGGCGCCCTCGATCACGATAAGCGGATGCCGCAGGGCGCGCCTCCGGGCGAGCGGGACCGCGCGGGATGCCTTACCCTCCGCTCCTTCGCTGCGGATACGGCGGGTTTGCTGCCGGTTCGACAACCGCGCCACTCGATGGGGTGAAAGGTGAATAAGCCATAACTCGGACGGTTTCTGGGCGTTTTATCCGGTGCGGGTGAGTGCCCGCTTCTCCGGCTCGGGTATGTACCCGCGGCCATGTCTGGAAGGCAGGGAACCTATGAGAAGGGTTACCCGAAACGGTGTGATCGCCGTCGCCGCTGCCTCGGGAGCGATGGCGTTGACGGTTCCGGCGTACGCCGTGGCCGGGGCGGACGGTGCGACCGCCGGCTCGCCCGGTGCGACCTCCGGCAACACCGCCCAGCTCCCGGCCCACGTTCCGGCGAACGTGTGCGGGAACACCGCGAACGTGGCGGGGCTCCTCAACCCGGCCGCGGGCAGCAGCTGCAGCAACAAGGGCGCGGCCGGCAAACGTGCAGCCGACGACGGCGCAGCCCACGGCAGCAGCGAGGATTCGCCGGGCGTGCTCTCCGGCGACACCGCCCAGCTCCCGGTCCACCTCCCGGTGAATGCCGACGGGAACACGGCGAACGTGGTCGGCGCCGGCGATGAGGCCGCCGAAGACGAGGCCACGAACGACTCCGGCGGTCACGCCTGCTCCTGCAGCAAGCCGGAGCCGAAGCAAACCGTCCCGGCCGAGGTGCCTCCGCAGCCTGCGAAGGTCCCGGCGAAGGTTGATCCGAAGCCTGTGGCCGCCCCGCCCAAGGCACATACCCGGTCGGTGCCCGCCCAGCACGCCGCCCCACGCAAGGCGCCGGCCGCCCTCGCCCATACCGGCACCGACCAGACCCTGCCCGCCGCCGTGGCGAGTGCCGCGCTGGTGCTGGGTGGAGCCGCCCTCCGTCGGCGCTTCCGCCCAGGGCCCGGGCGCTGAGCTCGCTCGGCAACGGCTCAAACCCACCGTGACGCGCCCCGCAAGATCCGCAAGGATGCTGCGGGGCGCGGTCGATCATCGCGCCCCGTTTGTCCGCCGTACCACCACGGAATGGAGCGCACGTATGACCTCCGCTGCCCTCGAAGACCTCGTCGTCACCCAGGCCGGACCCGACGACTGGCCGGTGATCAGCGGATGGGCCGCGGACGAAGGGTGGAACCCGGGAGCGGCCGACGAAGCGGCGTTCTTCGCGCAGGACCCCGACGGCTTCTTCCTCGGCCGGATCGACGGCGAACCGGTGTCGGCGATCTCCGTGGTCAACTACGGCCCCGACTACGCCTTCCTCGGCTGCTACCTCGTCCGGCCCGACCTTCGCGGCCGCGGCCACGGCCTCACCACCTGGAAGACCGCGCTGGCCCACGCGGGCAGCCGCACCATCGGCCTCGACGGTGTGGTGGCCCAGCAGGACAACTACCGCCGCTCCGGCTTCGAACTCGCCCACCGCACTGTCCGGTTCACCGGAACCGCGCCCGCGGCAAAGACCCCGGCCGGCGTGCACCCCGTGCAGGAGACCGATCTCGCCGACCTCGCCGCCTACGACAGCGCCTGCTCCCCGGCCGACCGCCCGCGCTTCCTGGCCCACTGGCTCACCGGCACCGGACACCGCGCCCTCGTCCGCCGCACCGGCGGCCGCGTCACCGGCTACGGGGTGATCCGACCCGGCCACGACTCGCTCCGTATCGGCCCGCTCTTCGCCGACACCTCCGAGGACGCGCAGGCCCTGTTCACCGCCCTGACCGCCGAGGCGGCCGGAAGCGAGGTCGCCGTGGACATTCCCGAGACGAACGCGCCGGGCATCGCCCTGGCCGAACGGGCCGGCTTCACCCCCTCCTTCGAGACGGCCCGCATGTACACGGGCCCGGTCCGCCCCTACGCCCAGCACCGCGTCTTCGGCGTCACGACCCTGGAACTCGGCTAACGCGCCACCGCCGTGAGCAGCACCATCCCCGAATCCCCGTAGTCCGGCAGGGTCGGGTCGGTGTCGATGTGGCTGACGGACAGGTCGCGGGTCATGGGGGTGAACACCCTGGTGACGATGTCCGGGTCCACCGGGCAGCCCGGCCAGCGCGACGCCGGGCCGATGCGGTAGGTGGGCATGTTCTCCATGAAGGCGGCCACCAGGTGCCCGCCGGGGACCACGCAGCGGACGAAGGCGCGGCAGAAGTCCGTGAACTCCGCGTAGTCCTCGGTGGCGCCCTCGGCGACGAAGTGCATGGACGCCAGTTCGTACCCGGCGGGCTCCAGCTCCCTGACGTCCGCGTGGACGACGTTGACGTGCGCGAGCGCCCCGGCCAGCGTGGCCGGCAGGTCGGGGTTGAGGCGTCGGCACAGCGCGTGGAAGGGCAGCCAGCTGGCGTCCGGGCCGCACTGGATCTGGCGCTCCAGGTAGTCGATGTTGCCCGCACTCGCATCGACGGCCTCGATCCGGCGGCTCGCGGCGGCCGCGAGGATCAGGGGATACAGGTTGGGTCCGGCCCCGAACTCCACCGAGCGCTGGACGGAGCCCGGCGCGAAGCGGCGATAGAACGCCGAGTGGTGGGTGATGACCGCCGCGTCGGAGGGGTGCAGGTCGCGGTAGTTCTCCGCGAGGTAGTCCGCGACCGGCCAACGGTCCCAGTCGACATCGTCGTTGTGCGTCTTCATGGCCGTCTCAGACCTTCGCCCTCAGCGGGAACCGCGCGGCCAGCCGGGTCAGGGTGCCGTTCAGCCGCTCGATGTCCTCGTCCGAGTTCAGTGCAGTGATCTGGATCCGGAAGCCCACCCGGTCCCGCGGCACCAGCGGATAGGCGGCCAGCGTCACGTAGATGCCCTCCTCCCACAGGAACGCCCCGACCGCGTCGAGGTCGTCCGCGTTCGCCAGCGGGATCTCGATGATCGGCAGGCGGTCCGTGTTCAGCGTCCTGACGTCCAGCCCGTCGAGGTGATCCAGCACCCGCGAGGTCCTGCGGTAGAGCTCGGCGCGCAGGACGTCCCCGCGGCGGTCGTTGACGTCCAGTCCGGCCAGCGCCGTGGCCAGGGAGGCCGTGGGGGAGGGGCCCGAGTACAGGTAGGGCCCCGCGGCCGTCTTCAGCCGGTTCTTCAGCTCGGTGGGCAGGGCGAGGAAGGCGAGCAGCGACGAGTACGCCTTCGAGAAACCGGCGGCCAGGACGATCCCGTCGTACGACTCGCCGGTGTGCCGCACCACTCCGTTGCCGCGAGAGCCGTAGGGACACAGCTCGTCCGGGCCGCGTTCCCCGATCACACCGAACCCGTGCGCGTCGTCCACGTAGAGCGTCGCGCCCCCGGCGCGGCAGACCGCGGCCAGCGTGGGCAGATCGGGGACGTTGCCGGTCATGCTGTTCACGCCGTCCAGGCACACCAGCCGCGGCAGGCCCGCGGGCACTGAGGCCAGCAGGTTCTCCAGTTCGTCGGGGCGTTCGGCGTGGAAACGGTGCAGGGTGGCGCCCTGGCCGCGGGCCACCACGCAGCCGTCGTACACCGTCCTGTGCGCCGTCGACTCCACGAACACGTGGCCGCCCTCGGCCAGCACCGGGATCGCCGAGGCGTGGATCAGGGTCAGTGTCGGCAGCAGCAGCGTGTCCGAGGCGCCCAACAGGTCCGCAAGCCGTGCCTCGATCTCCGGGTACAGGCGGGGGCTGCCCAGCAGCCGCGACCAGCTGGGGTGGGTGCCCCACCGCTGCAGGGCGGGATCGACGGACTCGATGATCTCCGGGTCCCAGTCGAAGCCGAGGTAGTTGCAGGACGCGAAGTCGACCAGCCAGTGGCCACGGCTGCGGATGTGCCGGCCCCGCACCTCGTCCAGCACCGCGTCGCTCATCGGGCTGGTGCGCCGCAGGTGCTCGAGGTCCGCCCACAGCGCCGCCCGCCGCTCCCGGGACGCGGGCCGTGCCGCCGGTACGGCCACCGCCTTGGCCGCACCGTTGCCGGGCGCATAGCAGTGTCCCTCGCTCTCCCGCAGCACACGCTCGCTCTGCTCCACCGTCATCGGCTTGGCGAACAGATAGCCCTGCCCGAACCGGCACCCCATGCCGGCCAGCAAGTCGCGCTGCGCCGCCTCCTCGATCCCCTCGGCGATCACCTGCAGGCCCAGGGTGTCGGCGATCCGCACGATGCCCTCGACGAGCGCGACCTGTTGCGGGTCGCGCGTGATGTCGTCGATGAACGTCTTGTCGATCTTCAGCGCGTCGATGGGGAAGTCCCGCAGATAGCGCAGCGAGGAGAAGCCCGTCCCGAAGTCGTCGACCGCAATGTGCACGCCCAGTTCTTTGAGGGAGCGCAGCACCGACTGGATCTGGGTGTCGCGGCGCAGCAGCACCGTCTCGGTCAGCTCCAGCTGCAGGGAACCGGGTGCCAGGCCCGGCGTGCGCAGCGCCTGTCCGACCTGGTCCAGGAAGCCCGCGTCGCGGAACTGGCGGGCGGACACATTCACGCTGACGTACGGCGGGCTGACGGTGCCGGGCAACTGCTGCAGTCCCACGATGTCGCTGACCGCGTTCTCCAGGACCCACGCCCCCAGCACCGCGATGTGCCCTGTCTCCTCGGCCAGCGAGATGAACTGTTCCGGAGTGACGGGCCGGTGCGGCGCCTTCGGCCAGCGGATCAGCGCCTCGAAGCCGACGACCTCGCCCGCCGCGATGTCCACGACCGGCTGGTAGCGCAGGGCGAACTCGTGGCCGGCTACCGCCTGGGCGAGCCGACTCTGCAGGTCGTGCCGCTCGACCATGCGAGTGTGCAGCAGCGGCTGGAAGCGCCGCCACTGCCGCTTGCCGGCCGACTTCGCCGCATACAGTGCGAGGTCGGCGTGGCTGAGCAGTTCCTCCGCGTCCGTGCTGTCGCGGGCCGTGGCCACCCCGACGCTGGCGGAGACCGTCACCGACTCGTCCGCCAGGGCGAACGGCCTGGTCAGCGTCTGGATCACCTGGGCCGCCAGCAGCTCCGCGTCCAGCGGTTCGCGGGCGTCCTCCATCAGGACGGCGAACTCGTCGCCGCCCAGCCGGGCCGCGGTGTCGGTGCGCCGCAGCGTCTTGGAGAGGCGGTCACCGACGGCGATCAGCAGATGGTCGCCGGCCGAGTGCCCGAGCGTGTCGTTGACCAGCTTGAAGTCGTCCAGGTCGATGAAGAGCAGACAGGTCATGGACGACTCGCGGCGGCCGCGCAGCAGGGCGCGTTCGATCCGCTCGAGCAGCAGGGTGCGGTTGGGCAGGCCGGTCAGCGAGTCGTGGAAGGCCCGCTGGGTCAGCTCGTGCGCCAGCCGGCGCTGCTCGGTCACATCGCGCAGGGTGACGACGAGCCCGGCCACGGTCCGCTCGTCCCGGAAGTCGCTGCACCGCACCTCCACCTCGACGCGGCCCGCCCGGTGGCGCACCCACCAGTGGTCGTGGGTGGCCCGCGGCCCGGTGTCCCGCACGGCCGTCAGCTCCCGCGCGGCACGGTGCCGGTCCCGCGGGTCGACCAGGTCGGGCAGCGATTCGCCGACCACGTCGTTGGTGCCGAAGACGGTGGCCGCCGAGGGGCTGGCGTACCGGATGGTGTTGTCGTCCTCGACGATGAGGATGACGTCCGAGGTGTTGCGCACCAGCGTGCGGAAGTACGCCTCGGACTCCCTGCGGACGATCTCCTGGCGCAGGGCGATGCGCTCCATGGCCAGCCCCGCGTGCGAGGCCAGGATCTCCATCGAGCCCCGCGTCTCGGCGAGCGTCTCGGCCGGCCCGGCGACCAGCAGGACACCCGGGACGTCTCCGTACGGGCGGTCGGGCGGGATCATCAGGCAGACCAGGACGGTTGCCGCCTCGTCCAGCTCGGCGCCGGTGTCGGCACCCAGTTCGCGGGCGCGCACGATCTGCGCGTGATACGGGGCCAGATCCGGCGCGTGTTCCGCGGGCAGCAGCAGGGTCCGGTGGACGACCGTGGTGCCCAGGAGCCGGTCGACGGCGGACTCGCAGGAGCGCGCGACCTCCTGCTGCCGGACCGCCGAGACCAGCGAGGCGCCCGCCCTGCGCAGTGCCAGTTCCCGCGTCACCGCCTTGCGGTGGGCCACCACCATCCCCGCCAGCCGCATGATCACCAGCAGGAAGAGCAGACCGGAGAACGCGGCGATCACGGCTGCATCGTGCGCCGAGCGCCTCAGCCCTTCGTACAGCAGGATTCCCGGCGCGATGAGCGTGACCAGGGCCAGCATCAGCAGCCGCCGCGGCGGCGGCAGCACGGAGCCCTGCTGGGGCAGGGCGGCGGTCAGCTGCACCATGTCAGGGTGCAGCGCTGCCTGGCCCCAGGCGGTGTAGAAGACGATCCAGCCGGAATCCAGCACCGTGCCCGCCTGCCAGGTCTCGTTGAGCTGCAGGATCCCGTAGGCGATGTCGAAGCCGAGCAGGGTGACCGTGCCGACGACCAGGTACTGCACCGACCGGTTGTGCCGGTCGACCGGATTCGGTGTCAGCAGGCGGGCCAGCAGGGCCAGGACCAGGACGTCGCCGAGCGGGTAGGCGATGCTGATGGCCCGCTGCTCCCAGGTCAGCCCCTCCACCGTGGCGAGCGGCTGCACCAGGTACACCCACACGGGCAGCGCCAGACCCGCGGTGATGATCAGCGCGTCGAGCAGGCTCGGCAGGTCGTGGCCCGCCCAGCGGTATCGGACCAGGCCGGACAGCCCGAGGGCGAAGAGTGGATAGGTGCTCAGGTAGGCGGCGTCCGCGGGGGAGGGGAACGGGTTGGAGGCGTGGAAGTACTCCTCCACGACGTTGTAGTAGGTGTCGCCCGCGATGAAGGTGAGCAGGGCGGCTGCGAGAACCCACCAGGGCCAGCGGTGCGCGGGCCGGTTGACCTGGCTGCCGATGAACACGGCGGCGGTGCCGGAGAGGCCGATGACGGCCCACACGGGGGCGCGCGCGGCGGGCACCGTCAGGTAGACGGCCGTGGCGGCGGCCACCAGCGCTATATGTGCGGCCATCAGCCGCTTTGCCGGCAGCAAGGGCAAGCGCCTCCCCCGTTGGAGGGGACCGGGCCGGGCCGTCCACCTGGTCTGGTCGTCCTGGCTTTCTAGATCGTAGGCACTGTGGCCGGGCGGCTGCATCTCGGGAGCGGAGGTCCACGCCCATGCCCGGCGCGACCGGTTGACGGGCAGGGTCCGCAACGGCGGAGCGGACATCCCGAACTTGATCGGCCATGACGACAGTTGCTGCGACGACGCCACGGACACGGTCCCGTCCGAGGCCCCACACCGACTACGGCGCGCCCGCGGTCCAGGACGTCCTGCAGATCCGCGGGCTGCTGGACTCCGGCCTGACCACGGCCATGACCCGGGCGACCCCGCTTCGGTCTGTCCGGCCCGGACGAGCTCCTGCTGGGAGTGCCCGACGCCCGATACCGCCGCGCTCCTGCAAGACCTCGCGGCCCGAAAACCTGTTGCCGCGGCCGCACCCGGATGCTGGAGTGAGCACATGGATCATGCCGGGGTGCTCGCCCTGTTCGACCGTGACATGCGCGAAGGCGCCCAGCCCGACGGGCCCGATGCACGCGTGGAGCGGGTCGGCAGCGTGGTCCGCCACGTCTCCTCGGCCCTCGGCTGGAACGGCGTGGTCTGGTCCGACCTGGACGAGACGGGCGCCGATGCGGCGATCGCCGAGCAGATCGCGTACTTCTCCGGGCTGGGCCGTGAGTTCGAGTGGAAGCTGTACGGGCACGACCGGCCGGTGGATATGGGACAGCGGCTCAGGGCCGCCGGATTCGAGCCCGAGCCGGAGGAGACGCTGATGATCGCCGAGGTGGCCGGCCTCGACCTCGACGCCGAGCCGCCCGAGGGCATCCGTCTGCTGCCGGTCACCGACGCGGCGGGCGTCGACCTGGTGGCGGACGTGCACGAGAAGGCCTTCGGCACCGACGGCTCCCGCCTACGCCACCAGCTGCTGGCCCGGCTCACCGGGGAGCCGGACACGGTGGTTGCCACTGTGGCCCTCGCCGGCGACGAGCCGGTGAGCGCGGCCCGTATGGAGCTCGTGCCCGGCACCCGGTTCGCCGGCCTGTGGGGCGGCGGCACCGTCGAGGCCTGGCGCGGCCGCGGCGTCTACCGTGCCCTCGTCGCCCACCGGGCCCGCGCCGCCGGGCAGCGCGGCTACCGCTACCTCCAGGTGGATGCCTCCAGCCAGAGCCGCCCCATCCTCGAACGGCTGGGCTTCGAGCCGCTGACCACGACGACGCCCTACACCTACGTGCCGTAGCCACGACGCCCGGCAGCGACCTGCGAGGCCGTCCCCGCCGCGCCGCGATGTCACATCCGCGGCCGCTCGATCCGTCGCACGGTCATGACGACGAACCAGAAGAACCAGAGCATCCTCCTCGCCGGAGCCAGGGGCATCCTCGGCGGTCACATCACCCGCGCCCTGACCGAGGCCGGCCACAAGGTCACCGACCTCGGCCGGGGACCGGGGAACGGCGTCCGGGCCGACCTCATGGATCGCGACGCACTGCTGCGCGCCGTCGACGGACAGCACTTCGACACCGTCATCCACGCCGCGACGGCCCTGCGCAAGGCGCCCATGCGCCACCGCGACATGCATGCCACCGACGCGCTGCGCATCGCCGGCACCGCCCACCTCGTGGAGGCGGCGCAGGCCACCGGCGCCGACCGCTTCGTGAGCGAGTCGATGGTCTTCGGCTACGGCTACGGGGACTTCGGCGAGCACGTGATCACTGAGGACGACCCGTTCGGCCCGCGCGGCACCACGGCGGAACTGGAACGGCACGTCGAGGGTATGCGCATCAAGGAGCAGCTCACCTTCGAGGCAGCCGGGCTGGCGGGCATCTCGCTGCGCTTCGGCCTGTTCTACGGCCCCGGCGGCACCGACGCCATCCTGCCCATGCTGCGCAAGCGGCAGCTGCCCGCCCCCGACGATCACGGCCGGGTCCTGCCGTGGACCGAACTCACCGACGCGGCACGCGCGGTGGTCGCCGCCGTCGAACGCGGCCGAGCCGGCCAGGCGTACAACATCACGGACCGCACCCCGCTCGGGTTCCGGGCCCATGTCCTGTGCGTGGCCGAGCAGTTCGGCCTGCCCAGGCCGATGACGGTGCCGCGGTGGTTCACGAAGCCGATGTCCTACGCGCACACGATGTTCCTGACCAGCATGCGCGTGTCGTCGGCGAAGGCGGAGCAGGAACTCGGCTGGACGCCCCGCTACCCGTCCAGCCGCGAAGGGCTCGCCGCGCTGGCGGCCCGACGGTGAATTCCAACTGGGGCCGTTCGGACCTTTGCCCAGGGCCGAACGACCCCGCCTCACGGGCCGCTCCGGCTGGAAACCTCGTGAGAGGAATCAGCCGCCCCGGGGACAGCCTCCCGACGTGCCCGACTCTCCCGCTGAGGGTGCTCGGTCGAGGCGGCAGGCCCGCCGATTGCCGAGGGGAGCCGCGTCGGCGGGCCTGACTCCGGGCCCTCCCGCTGCCCGACACGACGCTACTTGGCCGGGACGAGGATGCGGAACGCGCAATTCGGCTGCTTTCCGCGCGCCGCCGAGCAACACCGACCACACCCGGGCTAGGTCCCGTCGTTTGGATCAGGCCGGCTGTAGGAATCGGTGCGTGCCAGGCCCCGCGACGCCGAGCTGATCCAAACGAGAGGGCCTAGGCGCGCAGCGCCCCCGCCCGGGCTCGAAACGGTCGGTGCGTCACCGTGGTTGTCGGGTCAGCGGCGCGCCCTCGACCGGTCCAGGGCGGCGACGCCGAGGGCGGCGAGGCCGATCTGGATGAGCCACTCGATCCAGTCGATGCCGTTGGTGTCGGCCACGTCGAAGGCATTGGCGATCGCCGATCCGATCAACGCGGCCACGATGCCGACGAGGATCGTCAGCAGGATGCCGATGCGCTGCCGGCCCGGGACGACCAGCCGGCCGAGCACACCGATGACGATGCCGATCACGATGGCACTGATGATGCCTGAGATCTCCATCTCCGCCCCTCTTTGTCAAGGCCCCCGCACTATCCGGATGCCCCGTGCCGCGAGGGACAGTCCGTTCCGCTTCAACCACGGGTCAACGCCGGGTCAATCTCCGTCCGATGGGGCCGGCGACTCCTGTTCAGCTCCACTTCTGCCATGTACGGTTCAATCGATCGGCCGCCCGCCAGTCGTGCGGCCGAATGTCTACGCGCGCAGATGACCTGTGTCTACGCGCGTAGGTCCGGCCCCGCACCGCCCGCTCTTCCCCAACCCCACACGGAGGTACGCCGGATGCTCGGACTCACCAGATCCCGCCGAAGACTCACCACCGCGCTTGCCGCGTTCGGTCTGCTCACCGCGGCGGCCGCCGCCCAGGCCACCGTCGTCGCCACGCCCGCCCACGCGGCCACCACGCACCGCATCCTGTTTGACGACGGCCACGCCGAGGAGGCCGGCAACGCCGACTGGATCATCTCCACCAGCAAGCCCGACCCGCTGGGCGAGGACTCGTCCCCGTCCTCCGAGACCGACTGGACGGGCGCGCTGTCCTCCTGGGGCGTAGCCCTGCAGAAGACCGGCAGCTACAGCCTCAAGACCGCCACCAGTGCCCTCACCTACGGCGGCTCGTCCTCCACCGACCTGTCGAACTTCGACACCCTTGTCCTGCCGGAGCCCAACACCCTCTTCACCACCGCCGAGAAGACGGCGATCATGACCTTCGTCAAGAACGGCGGCGGACTGTTCATGATCTCCGACCACACCGGAGCGGACCGCAACAACGACGGTGAGGACGCGGTCGAGATCCTCAACGACCTGATGACCAACAACAGCGTCGACTCGACCGACCCGTTCGGCTTCTCCATCGACTCGCTGAGCATCAGCTCCGACCACCCGTCCGCCATCAGCGACAGCAGCGACCCCGTGCTGCACGGCTCGTTCGGCACCGTCACCAAGAGCCTCATCGCCAGCGGCACCACCGCCACCCTCAAGCCCTCCGACAACTCCGCCGTCAAGGGCCTGCTCTACCGCACGGGTTACTCCGGCAACACCGGCGCCTTCTTCCTCACCAGCACCTTCGGCAGCGGACGGGTCGCCTTCTGGGGCGACAGCTCGCCGATCGACGACGGCACCGGACAGTCGGGCAACACCCTCTACGACGGCTGGAACGACACCAGCGCCACCAATGCAGCCCTCGCCCTCAACGCCACCGCCTGGCTCGCCGGGGACGGCAGCAGCAGTGGGGGCGGCGGTGGCGGCTCCGGCACCTGCACCGCCGCCCAGCTCCTCGGCAACAACGGCTTCGAGTCGGGCAACACCACCTGGAGCGCCTCCAGCGGCGTCATCACCAACTCCAGCAGCGAGTCGGCCCGTACGGGCTCGTACTACGCCTGGCTGGACGGCTACGGCACCGCCACCACCGACACGCTCTCCCAGTCGGTGACCATCCCGGCCGGCTGCACCACCGCCGCGCTCAGTTTCCATCTGCACGTCGACACGGCGGAGACCAGCACCAGCACTGCGTACGACACGCTCAAGGTCCAGGTGCTCAACAGCTCGGGGACCGTGCTGGGCACTCTGGCGACGTACTCGAACCTGAACGCCGCCAGCGGCTACACCCAGCGCAGCTTCAGCCTGGCGAGCTACGCGGGCCAGACCGTCACCCTCAAGTTCACCGGCACCGAGGGCTCCACGCTGCAGACGTCCTTCGTCATCGACGACACGGCGCTCAACGTCAGCTGACGCCCGTGGGGCCCGGCTCCTGCGCCGGGCCCCGCACGGTCATGCGGCCGGGACCGTCCGCTCCGGCGTGTTCCACCCGGAGACCCGCACCCGCGGCACCGACCCGTGCAGATCCGCCGTCCGGTAGGTGGCGGTCAACGTGACCGCCTCGCCCGGCCAGAGCCCGACCTCGTTGTCCGACCACTCGACGGGCAGCACCGGCTTGCCCTGCGCGTCCACGAGATGGACGTCGGTGAACAGCGCCGGCGTCTTCCCGCTGCCCGTGCTGCGCAGGGTCACAGTCGTCGTCGCCGTCTCGCCCGACGCATCCGTCGACGCCGTCGCCGACACCGGCACCTGCGCCATGGCACTCAGGCCCTTGAGGTCGGCGTAGCTCGTCGTCGGCGTGTAGTACCAGTCGGTGTGGGACCAGTCGAGGGTGTCGGGCCTGGTGGACAGCCAGTACACGTTCCGGCTTATCTCCTTGCCGGAGGAGTCGCTCAGCGTCAGACGCGCCAGATACGTGCTCGCCAGCCCGGTCACCGACGTCGGCAGGGTGAGGGCGGTGCTGTGCGCGCCGTCCCCGCTCACCTTCACCCCGGTGACGGTCCTGTCGTGCTTCTGCGTGCCGTCGGGGTTGAACAGCGTGGCCCGGACGGTGAGCCCGGAGGCGGCGGAGTGCCGGTTGTCGACGACGACCACCGAGCGGTCGTCGTAGGAGTACTGGACGTGCAGCGGCTCGTTCGCCTTCCTGGCCCCGAAGTAGGCGCCGCCCTGGTCGAGGTAACGGTCCATCAGCTGCCAGTGCAGCGAGGTCCAGCCGCTGTTGAACATCCAGTACACGACGCCGGTCGACGGCTTCGACGAGTCGGTGGCGCCCCGCTCGTACGCCTCGAACTGGGCGCGGACGTTCTCGTACTGGGCGAGCTGCGCCTTGCGGACGTAGTCGGCCAGGCTCGTCGGGGCGCCGTAGCGGCCGGTGAGGGCGTCGTCGTAGAGCTTGAGGGTGCCGAAGGTCGACGACGGGGAGCGGTGGTACTGCTTGGCGTTCGGGTTCTTCCACAGGGTGTCGAGTTCGGCCGGGCTCATCATGCGGCGCAGGGTGTCGAGCGTCGGGATGTCGGGGCCCGCGCTGGTCTCGGAGTTGAAGCCGGTGGCGCCGCCCTCGCGTTTTGCGTACCAGTAGTTCGGCGGGATCCAGTCGTAGGGGCCGGTCATCTTCATGCCCGAACTGCCCAGCTGCGGTGAGGAGTTGGCGGAGGCGGCGGCGACCACCGGGACCGGCCAGTCGGCGGCCTCGAGGGCGTCGAGGTAGTTCTTCTCGATCGTGGCGTCGGGTGCGAAGTCGCTGCCGATGAGGAAGGAGATCACGCTCGGGTGGTCGCGCAGCCGGGCGGCCTCGGCGGCCATCGACGCCTTGGCGACCGGATAGTCCGCGGCGGTCCACTTGTCACCGGACTCGCCGCCGTTGACCTGGCCCTCCCACTTGTCGCAGCACTCCCAGCCGGGCAGCGTGAGGATGCCGTAGCGGTCGGCGAGGTCGAAGAACTCGTCCGGCTCCAGGTGGCCTTCGAGGCGGATGGTGTTCAGGCCGAGGTCGAGGGCGTACTTCAGCCGGTCCTCGACGTACGTCCGGTCCCAGCGCAGGAACTCGTCCGGCGACCAGCCGCCGCCCTTGACCAGCAACCTGCGGCCGTTGATGCGGTACTGACGGGCGCCGTCGGAGTTCAGGGGTGCCTGCACGTCGCGGATGCCGAAGGTCTGCTGTGTGGTGTCCGAGACGGTGCCGGAGACGGACGCGGTGAGCTTCAGCTCGTACAGGGGGTGTTCGCCCATGCCGGCCGGCCACCACACCTTCGGCGAGGTCATGTGGAGGCCGGGAACGTCGGACGGGCCAAAGCTGACGGTCTTCGTCTCGTGCGCGGCCAGCGTGAGGGTCTTCTCGAAGGTCGTCGTGCCGATGCTGCCGGAGACCGTGGTGGTCGCCGGCGCGCCGGAGTCGTTGCGGGCCTGCGCCTTCACCGTCAGGTCGGCCGAAGCGAGCGAGGGCACGTCCAGCCTGGTGACCACGTGCGCATCGCGCAGGGCGATCGGGCCGCCGCGACGGACGAGGACGTCGCGGACGATGCCCATGTTCTCGTCGGGCGGCGGCTGGAGCCAGTCGATCCAGCCCATGGTCAGGTTCTTGTCCGGGTCGTTGGGCTGGATGCGGAAGGCGACCGTGTTCGAGCCCGCGTGGACGAGTGAGGTGACGTCCAGCTCATGGTGGGTGTACGCGCCGGTGACGTCCTTCGCCGTGGCGACCTGGTCGCCGTTGACGTAGACGTCGGCTGCCGAGATCACGCCGCTGAAGTCGAGGTAGGTGCGCTCGGAGGTGTCGGTGACCGTGAAGTCCGAGCGGTACCACCAGGGGACCTGGAAGTCGGCCTTGGGGATCTTCTGCTGGTTCGTCGAGTAGAACGGGTCCGCGTACACGCCGTTCGCGAGCAGGGCTGCCAGGACGGTGGAGCGCGAACCTGTCGGGTACCAACCGGCCGCCGGGTAGCCGGGAGAGGAGACCTCGGCCGGCGGGTCGGAGACCTCGGCCGTCGACTGGATCGTGTAGCCCGTCAACGCGGTCGAACTGCCCGGCACGGAGGAAACGCGGGTGTCCCGGTCCGGTGGGGCGGCCCGACGGGCATGGGGCCCGGCCCAGGCGCTGGTCGTCAGGGAACCCAACAGACCCAGGACTACGGCGGCCGTGGCGAGACGGTGTCTGTTCACGGAGTCTCCAGCCCCTTCGTAAAGTTAGGAAACTTTACTAACTGCGGCCACGCTAGGGGCGCCGAGTGGGCCCTGTCAATCACCGCGGTCCGTACCCGAGTTCGTCACGGCCCGGCCGACCGGCGCTCGAACACCACGTCCCGCGCCGTCCCGAGCGCCGTGGCCACCGCCCCCAGCAGCACCGCGTCCTCGCCGAGCCGGCTGGGCACGACCTTGGGTCGCAGCGGGGTGAGCGAGCGGAGGTGCTCACGCACCGGGCGCAGCAGCAGGTCCACGCTGTGGCCCACCCCGCCGCCCAGGACCACGAGATCCGGGTCGAGCACGGCCGCTGCCGCCGCCACCGTGTGCGCGATCCGCTCCCCCTCCAGCTGAACCGCCTTGACCGCGGCGTCGTTTCCCTGCCGGGCCGCATCGAAGACCGCCTTCGCGGTGAGCTGCCCGCTCATGCCGAACCGGCGCGCCGCCTCGACCACCGCCACCCCCGACACAGCGTCCTCCAGTCGCTCCGGCTTCTGCTGTCCCGGCCAGGGCAGGAACCCGATCTCCCCGGCCAGCCCGTGCGCCCCCGTGAACAGCCGCCCCTCGCTGACCACGCCCATCCCCAGACCGGTGCCGATCAGGATGTACGCGAACAGTCGGCTGCCCGCGCCGATGCCGTAGGTGTACTCGCCCAGTGCCGCCAGATTGGCGTCGTTGTGCACCTCCAGCGGAACGCCCAGTTCCTCGCGCATCCGGTCGAAGAGCCCGGCGCGCCCCCAGCCCGGCAGGTGCATCGCATAGCGCACCCGGCGCTGCTGCTCGTCGTACACGCCCGGCGTACCCACCACCGCATGCACCACCTCCTGAGCGGCCACGCCCGAGCCGCCGACCACCTGGCGGGCCGTCGCCACCACCAGGTCCGCCATCGTGCCGGAGCTGCGGGCCCGGTTGCGGACGTCGGAGCGGGCGACGACGGTGCCGTCCAGGTCGGCGACGGCGACCCGCAGCCAGCTGCGCCCGACGTCGATGCCGAGGGCGTAACCCGCTGCCGGGTCCGGCGCGTACAGGACGGCGGTGCGGCCGCGCTCCGGTGCGAGGGTGCCGACCTCGTGGACCAGCCCGGCCGTCTCCAGTGCGGCGAGCGCGCTGGAGACGGTCGGCTTGGACAGGCCGGTCTCCCGGGCCAGTTGGGCGCGCGAGGCGGCGCCGCCGCTGCGCAGCCGGTCGAGCAGCAACCGCTCGTTGGTGCTGCGCAGCCGCCGGCGGTTCCAGGGCTGTTCCTGCTGGTCTACGGCGTCACTGGCGGGCATCGCACCATTCTCACGTATCCGCGGGGCCGTTCGATGGGCCTCTTGACGCATCAAGTAAGGCTCCTTAACTTTATCGGCCAACAGCCTCGCCGGGCGAGTCGAAGTCGGCCAAGGTCAGCCATGGGCAGCCCAGCGCCCGGTGCTTCAGGAGTCCTCATGTCCGGTAGTCCGCCACCCACCGGTGGTTTCGTCCGTCGCGTCGGCCTGTTCCAGGCCACCGCCATCAACATGAGCCAGATGTGCGGCATCGGGCCGTTCGTCACGATCCCGCTCATGGTCGCCGCGTTCGGCGGCCCGCAGGCCGTGATCGGCTTCATCGCCGGTGCGCTGCTCGCGCTCGCCGACGGGCTGGTGTGGGCCGAGCTGGGTGCGGCGATGCCCGGATCCGGCGGCAGTTACGTCTATCTGCGTCAGGCCTTCCAGTACCGCACGGGCCGGCTCATGCCGTTCCTGTTCGTCTGGACGGCGATGCTGTTCATCCCGCTGATCATGTCGACCGGCGTGGTGGGCTTCGTCCAGTACCTCGGGTATCTCGCCCCCGGCCTGGGGCAGAGCTCCGGCGACCTGATCGGCCTCGGCGTCATCGCCCTGGTGGTGATCCTGCTGTGGCGGGGCATCGAGCACATCGCCCGGATCACCGCCGTGATGTGGGCCGTCATGATCACCTCGGTGGTGCTGGTCATCCTGGCCGCCGCCACGGACTTCAGCACGCACCTGGCCTTCACCTACCCGGCACACGCCTTCGACCTGGGCAGCAACCACTTCTGGCTCGGCTTCGCCGGTGGCCTGACCATCGGCATCTACGACTACCTCGGCTACAACACGACGGCCTACATGGGCGCCGAGATCAAGGACCCCGGACGCACCCTGCCGCGCTCGATCATCTTCTCCATCGTCGGCATCATGGCGATCTACCTGCTGCTGCAGATCGGCACGCTCGGTGTGATCGACTGGCACCGCATGACCGCCCCGGACGACATCGCGTCCACGTCGGTGGCCTCGGCGGTCCTGGAGAAGACCTGGGGCAAGGGCGCGGCGGACACGGTCACCGTCCTCATCCTGATCACGGCCTTCGCCTCGGTCTTCACCGGGCTGCTGGGCGGCTCGCGGGTGCCGTACGACGCGGCCCGCGAGCGTGTCTTCTTCCGCCCCTACGCCAAGCTCCATCCCAAGCACCGCTTCCCGATGCTGGGCCTGGCGACCATGGGCGTGATCACGGCCGTGGGCTTCCTGATCGGCCGGCACACGGACCTGGCGACACTGATCCAGCTGCTGACGACGGTGATGGTGATCGTCCAGGCGCTGGCCCAGATCCTCGCGTTGACGGTGCTGCGCAGGCGCCAGCCGGCCCTGCACCGGCCGTACCGCATGTGGCTCTATCCGGTGCCGAGCATCGTCGCGTTCGCCGGCTGGTGTGTGATCTACGGTTACGCGGACAAGAACTCGCCCGGCCGCCATCCCATCGAGTGGTCGCTGGCCTGGCTGGCTCTGGGCTGCATCGCGTACGTGCTCTGGGCGCGCTTCGAGAAGGTGTGGCCGTTCGGCCCCAAGGAGATCGCGGAGGAGTACCTGGCGGCCTCGGCGGTGTCGGACGCGGAGCCCGCGGGCGCGTAAACGTCCGCCGGGACGGAACCGCGGGCCGGTGGGGAGTGGTCGCGCAGTTCCCCGTGCCCCTTGAGGGGCGCGGGGACCGCACCAGGAAGCTCCACAGCGAGCGCGCCGACGTGTGCAGTTGCGCGTCAGCCGGCTTCGGCCGCGGCGCTCGGCGTGCCGGACGGGGCCGGGGTCGGCGACTGGTCGACCCACGACGACAGCTGACCGTCCGGCCGCAGCACGACGTGCAGGCCGTTGAGCTCGCCGTAGGCCGCGCGTCCGTCGGCGACGAGGGTGTCGAACCTGGCGCCGTCCGCGTAGAGGTCGGCCTCGTAGTGGTTGGCCGTCACCTTGTAGATCTTCGCCGTCGACGTGCCGTCCGCGAGCGGCGCGGAGGCGATCAGGCTGCGCTGGACGACCGGCTTGGGCTGCGGCTTGGCACGCTCGACCCAGGAGGTGATCGTGCCGTTCGGGTGGAGGGTCATGTGCAGGCCGTTGTGTTCGGCGTGCGCGGTCCTGTCTTTGGCGGCCATGGTGCCGTACTTGAGGCCCTTGCCCCAGATCTCGGCCTCGTAGCGGTGCTTGCCGGTCTTGAAGACCTTCGCGCGGGAGACCTTGTCGGCGAGCTTCACCGTCTTCACGTAGACCCGCTCGGTCTTGCAGTGGCCGCTCGCGTGCGTGGCCGACGCGGCGGTCCTGGCCGCGGGCGCCGAGTGGGCGAAGGCGCCGGTGGCCGACGCGCCCAGGGCGGCCGTGACGCCGGCGGCGACGAGGGCGGTACGCAGAGTGCGGCGAGCACGCATCAGAAGCTGTCCTTCGGTGGTGGTTCGTGATGACGCATCCGAAGTTACGGACCGTTCATCAAGAGTCCCCATACGCCGCGTAACAGATATCCAGCGCATATCGCTCGAAACGGTTGATAATTTCCCGCTCAACTGCCTACGGGACGCAAGAAGTGCCGTACGGCTGCTCCCTCCTTGACATGCAAGTAATTGCCTGCATAACGTTGAGTGTGCGATCAGAGAGTGACTCCGGGATGGACAAGGTCTTCAAGGCGCTGGCCGACGAGACCCGCAGACGGCTGCTGGACCGGCTGCACGAGCAGAACGGTCAGACGCTGGGCGAACTGTGCGAGCGCATCGCGATGACGCGCCAGTCCGTAACGCAGCATCTGGGCGTCCTGGAGGACGCCAACCTGGTCAGCACCGTGCGGCGGGGGAGGGAGAAGCTGCACTACCTCAACCCGGTCCCGCTCCACGAGATCCAGGAGCGGTGGATCGACAAGTTCGAGCGCCCGCGCCTGAGCGCGCTGAGCGACCTGAAACGACGAGCCGAGGAAGCCACCATGACCGACAAGCCCCATTACGTCTACGTCACCTACATCCGCAGCACGCCCGAGAAGGTCTGGGAGGCACTCACCGACGCGGACCTGACCGCCGCGTACTGGGGTCACCGCAACGAATCGGACTGGCGGCAGGGCTCACGCTGGGAACACGTCCGCACGGACGGCTCCGGCATCGCCGACGCCGTCGGCACCGTCGTGGAGAGTGAACACCCGACCCGCCTGGTCACCACCTGGGTCGACCCCCAGAACGAGGGGCAGGAGGACAAGTACTCCCGGGTGACCTTCGACATCACGCCGCACGAGGACATCGTCCGCCTCACCGTCACCCACGAGGACCTCTGGGACGAAGGCGCGCTGTCCGACGTCTCCCGCGGCTGGCCGGCCGTGCTGTCGAACCTCAAGTCGCTGCTGGAGACCGGCAGTCCGCTGCCGCAGCAGCCCTGGTCGGTGCCCGGCCACTGAGCGGCCACGGGACACAGGACGGCCGGTCCGCGCAGAGCGCGGACCGGCCGCAACGCCGTCCTTTCCTGGTCCGTTCCTACGGCCTGGGGGCGCTCCTCGCCGCCGCACCGGCGCACATCAGCCCCAGGATCACGGCGAGCGCGCCGATGATGATGTTGTTGAGGGCGACACCGGTGTCCGGGCTGGTGCCGACGACCCACGACGCGATGATCATCCAGATGCCTACCGCGCAGAACGCCCAGCTGAGGCCGTACATGCGCTCGGGGGCCCGGGTGAATCCGAGGGCCAGCAGGCCGATCGCGATGCCGACGACAAGGTTGTGAGTCACCAGCGGGGGCTGGCTCGTCGTGTAGTGGAGTATCCACGGGGATACGGCGCAGTACAGACCGAGCAGGAACACCGGTCCGTCCAAGAGCGTCACATCGCGACCGCCAAGCATGCGGGCATAGCGATCCCGCATTTCGGAAACATCAGGGTGGGTGGTGATGTCCCCCCTGCTGGTGGGCGAGACGTTGGCCATGACTCGTCTCCTTTGACTCGCAGGCCTGACCGCGTCTGGTGCGGTATGCGGGTAAGCGCCGCGTAAGTACATTCTGCGCTTATTTCATCTTTATGTGTAGTGGTCGGCGGGTCGCTTGGGGTGGAAGCGAGGGGCTGTGGGGGGAGCTTCCGGCTCACAGCACATGTCTGCGCAGATCGCGGGCATGCGGACCGTAGAGGGGTTGTAACCGCATGTCGCAACTGGAGGTGGCTGCCGCTATGGGCGCGAAGGTGTTGGAGCGGTTTCCTGCGGGAGCTCCGCGCGGATCGTGGCCGGCGGAGGAGTACGCGGCGCGGTGCCGCGCCGAGGGCCGGCCCGCAACGGTGATCATGGATCTCAAGTCGGACGCGTTCCTCGTGGTGGTGCCGGCCGACGAGGACTGACCCGGCGCGCGGTCATGTCAGGGAGGCGCCCAACTCGCGCGCCCTGCGCACGAACACCTCGTAGAGGTCCTGGGCCGCTCGGGGCGCCGAAACGGCGCGACGGCGCTGCAGCATCAGGAGCACCTCGGTGGAGTCGTCGGAGATCGGACGGCAGGTGATCGAGCCCCGTCGCTCCAGTGGGTCGCCGATGACACTGAAATCGGGCAGGAGGGTGGCGCCCAGCCCCTCGGCCACCATCAGCTTGCCCATCTCGGCGCCGTCGGTGGAGAAGGAGAAGTCGGGGGAGCGGCCCCGGAGCAGCCGGTGGGCATAACGGTGCATGACATAGCCGGAGCGCATCGCGATCACCGGCTCCGGACCATTCAGGACATCGTCCACGGTGACGGCGGACAAGGTGGCGAGCGGACTGTCCGGGCGCAGACACAACACCGGGCGTCCGCGCAGCAGTTCGGTGCTCTCGAAGTCTGCGGGCAGGTCGTCGCCGTCCAGATGGTTCACCAGACCGAGGTCGAAACCGCCCTCCAGCAGAGCCCGGTGGATCTCGGACTGCTGGGCGCCCACCACCTCCACCTGCGTCATCGGATGGGCCGTGCGGAACGCCTGTACGGCCGGGATGAGCAGCGGGACCGTTGCGGCGTTCACCGTGCCGACCCTGACCATACGGCTGATCCTGTGCTGCTCTCCGGCCGCGCTGCGCAGCCGGTCCACCGCGTCCAGGACATCGATGATGTGCGGCAGCAGTTCCCGGCCCTCCGCGCTCATCGTCGCCCCCGACCGCTTGCGCTCCAGCAGGTCGACTCCCAGTTCGCGTTCCAGGTTGCGCACCGTCTCGCTCAACGCCGGCTGGGAAAGGCGCAGTTCATCCGCGGCCCGGCGCAGTGAACCGAGCCGGGTCACGGCCGCGATGTATTCCAGTTGTTCCGTCCGCACACCCAGCACAATGCAGGCCTTTTCACGGCGGGTTCAAGGGTTTCCCTGTCACACGTTCGTGAAATTCAATGGTCCGGGATGCGAGACCGGTCGGGTTTTCCTTGACGGCCCGCGGCGCCGACTGCCACGATCTACGGCATGAAGATGCGACTGGACCTCACGCGGCGACGCCATGTCGACCTCGCGCGCGTCTCCAGCGCCTCCTGTTGCGCCGCGGCCTGATCAACCTCTCCCTGGATCCGCCGCCCCTTTTTCCCTTTCTCCGCCTGAATTCGCCGTGCCCCCGCACTTCTTGAATTCGGCGTGCCCGGAAACATTCCGCAACAGGAGTCACGCATGCCTGCCGCACCCGTGAAATTCGCCTACTGGGTCCCCAACGTCAGCGGGGGACTCGTCACCAGCAAGATCGAGCAGCGCACCGACTGGGGATACGAGTACAACCGCGAACTCGCCGTCCTCGCAGAGAACAACGGCTTCGACTACGCGCTCAGCCAGGTCCGCTACATGGCCAGCTACGGCGCCGAGTACCAGCACGAGTCGACCAGCTTCAGCCTCGCCCTGCTCCTGGCCACCCAGCGCCTGAAGGTCATCGCGGCCGTCCATCCCGGACTGTGGCACCCCGGCGTCCTCGCCAAGCTCGGCGCCACCGCCGACCATCTCTCGAACGGCCGCTTCGCCGTCAACGTCGTATCGGGCTGGTTCAAGGGCGAGTTCACCGCCCTCGGTGAGCCGTGGCTGGAGCACGACGAGCGCTACCGCCGCTCCGAGGAGTTCATCCGCGCCCTGCGGCAGATCTGGACCGAGGACCACACCGAACTCTCCGGCGACTTCTACCGGTTGCGCGACTTCTCCCTCAAGCCCAAGCCCCTCAACACCGCCGAGCGGCCGCACCCGGAGATCTTCCAGGGCGGCAACTCCACCGCGGCCCGCGCAATGGCGGGCCGGGTCTCCGACTGGTACTTCTCCAACGGCAAGGACTTCGACGGGGTCACCGAGCAGATCGGCGACGTACGGAAGTCGGCTGCCGAAGTCGGCCGCAGGGCACCGAAGTTCGGCCTCAACGGCTTCCTCATCGCCCGTGACACGGAGGCCGAGGCCCGTGACACGCTGCGCGAGATCGTCGCCAAGGCGGACACCGAGGCCGTCGAGGGCTTCGGCGCCGCGGTGAAGCAGGCGGGACAGTCCACCGCCGACAAGAAGGGCATGTGGCAGGACTCCTCCTTCGAGGACCTCGTCCAGTACAACGACGGCTTCCGTACGGGGCTCATCGGCACCCCGGAGCAGATCGCGGAGCGCATCGTCGCCTACCGGAAACTCGGCGTGGACCTGCTGCTCCTCGGCTTCCTGCACTACCACGAGGAGGTCGAGTACTTCGGCAAGCGGGTGCTGCCGCTCGTGCGTGAACTGGAGGCCCAACTTCCGGACGCGGAGCCCGAGTCCGTCCCCGTTCACGCCTGAGCGCCCCACCGCGAAAGAGGTCATCAGCATGAGCACCGCCACGCCCACCCACTGGACCACCCTCCCCGCCCCGCGGACCGCCCAGGACTGGATCTCCCGCGCCGCCGAGGTCGCCGCCGTCCTCGCCGCTGACGCCGCTGAGCGCGACCGCGCCGGAGCCACCCCGTACGCCGAGGTCCAACTGCTGAAGGACGCCGGCCTCGTCACCCTGCTCGGCCCCACCGAACACGGCGGCGCAGGCCAGGACTGGCCCACCGCCTATCGCGTGGTGCGCGAGGTCGCCAAGGCCGACGGGTCCATCGGCCAGCTCCTCGGCTACCACTACCTGTGGTTCTGGGCCGCCCGTCTGGTCGGCACCCGTGAGCAGTGGGAGCAGGTGGAGGCCGAGGCGAGCCGCAGCCGCTGGTTCTTCGGCGGAGCGGTCAACCCCCGCGACAAGGACGTGATCGTCACCGAGGACGGCGACGACCTCGTCTTCACCGGCCGCAAGTCCTTCTCCACCGGCAGCAAGGTCTCCGACGTCACCGTCCTCGAGGGCGTCCTGGAGGGCACCGACCAGCATGTCTTCGCCATCGTGCCCTCCGACAGCGTAGGCCTGACCTTCCTCGACGACTGGGACAACATAGGCCAGCGCCTCACCGAGAGCGGCGGCGTCACCCTCGACCGCGTGCGCACCCCGTGGTCGTCAGCGGCCGGCTACGTCGACAAGCAGTTCCGGCCGCGGACGTACAACACGCTGAACGTCCCCACCATCCAACTCGTCTTCGTCAACTTCTACCTGGGCATCGCGGGCGGCGCCCTGGAGACGGCGGCCACCTACACCCGCACCAAGTCCCGGTCCTGGCTGCACGGCGGCCACGAGCGTGCGGTCGACGAACCGTACGTGATCGACACCTACGGTGACCTCACGGCAAAGCTGTGGGCGGCCGAGGCGCTCGCCGACGCCGTCGCCGCCGAGGGGCAGAAGCTGCACGACGACCCGGACGCGGTCACACCCGAGAGCCGGGGCGCCTTCGAGGTCCGCGTCGCGGCGATCAAGGCCCGCGCCACCGACGTGGCCCTGGAGGTCGGCAACCGGATCTTCGAGGTCACCGGAGCCCGCGCCACCGCCACCTCCGAAGGCCTCGACCGCTTCTGGCGCAACGTCCGCACCCATACCCTGCACGACCCCGTCGCCTACAAACGCCGCGAGGTCGGCCGCTGGGTCCTCGAAGGCGAACTGCCCGAACCCACCTGGTACTCCTGACCGCTTCCCGGGGGGCGTCCGCCACGCGCGGGCGCCCCGCCTCCTCGCCACACGAGGCAACCCCGCGCATTCCCGAAAGAGGACCCATGGCCACCGTCCTGTCCGTCTCCGGCAGCCCGTCCGCCTCCTCCCGCACCAACCGCCTGCTGCGTCACCTGGACAAGAGGCTGATCGCGCAGGGGCACGAGGTGATTCCGCTCGACGTCCGCACCATCCCCGCCGAGGCCCTTCTCGGCGCCGACTTCAAGCACCCCGCCATCGTCGGGGCCACCGAACTGTTCGCGCAGGCCGACGGCGTCGTCGTCGGCACCCCCGTCTACAAGGCGTCGTACTCCGGCGTCCTCAAGGCGCTCCTCGACCTGCTCCCGCAGTACGCCCTGACCGGCAAGACCGTGCTGCCGCTGGCCACCGGCGGCTCCACCGCCCACGTCCTGGCCATCGACTACGCCCTGCGCCCAGTCCTGTCCTCCATGGGCGCCGGCCACATCGTGCAGGGCTGGTTCACCCTCGACAAGGACATCACCGTGCACGAGGACGGCTCGCTCACCGTCGCACCGGCCGCCACCGAGGCCCTCGCCCAGGTCGTCGACCAGTTCTCCACGGCCCTGGGCCGCGTCCGGCTCCTGGCCGCGGCGAGCTGAGCGCCGTGTCCGCCCATGTCATCGCCGACGACACGGAGGCCCTCGCCGTCGCGGCCGCCCTGGCCGAGGAGTTCCGCGTCGGCGCCTCCGCCCGGGACGCCGAACGCAGGCTCCCGCGCGAGGAGGTGGACAAGCTGTCCGCCTCCGGACTGCTCGCCGTCACCGTCCCCGCCGAGCACGGGGGCGCGGACGTCACCGTGCTCACCCTCGCCGAGATCTTCCGGCTGCTCGCCTCGGCCGACGGGAGCCTCGCCCAGATCCCGCAGAGCCACTTCGCCTACGTCAATGTGATCCACCGTCAGGGCACGGAGGAACAGCGGAAGTTCTTCTACGCCGAGCTGCTCGCAGGCTGCCGCTTCGGCAACGCCCAGTCCGAGGCGGGCACCAAGCACGTCCAGGACATACGCACCCGCCTGGCACCGCAGCCGGACGGCTCCTACGTCCTCACCGGCGTCAAGCACTACTGCACCGGGGCCCTCTTCGCCGACTGGATCCCGGTGCTGGCCCGCGCCGAGGACGACAACCTGCACGTCGCCTACGTGCCCCGTCAGGCCCCCGGCCTGACGGTGATCGACGACTGGGACGGCATGGGGCAGCGCACGACGGCCAGCGGAACCGTGCGCCTGGAGGATGTCGAGGTGCCCGCCGACCGTGTGCTCCCGCACCACCTCACCTTCCAGGGGCCGCAACTGCACGGCGCCGTGGCCCAGTTGCTGCACGCGGCCATCGACGCGGGGATCGCCGGGGGAGCCCTCGCTGAAGCCGCCGAGTTCGTGCGCAGCAAGAGCCGCCCCTGGTTCGAGAGCGGTGTCGACACCGCCGCCGAGGACCCGCTGCTCATCCAGCGGTTCGGTGAACTCGCCCTCCAGGTACGGGCTTCCGAGGCCCTCCTCCGCGACTCCGCCCGCGCGGTCGAAGCGGCGCGCACCGACCTCACCGACGACACGGCGGCCGAGGCATCCATCGCGGTCGCCGCGGCCAAGGTGCAGGCCGCGCAGACGGCGGTCGAGGTGGCGAGCGCCCTGTTCGAGGTGTCCGGCACCCGGGCGGCACTCAACTCCCTGAACCTGCACCGGCATTGGCGCGACGCCCGCACCCACACCCTGCACGACCCGACCCGCTGGAAGATCCAGCACATCGGCCGATACGTGCTCAACGGCACTAGGCCGCCCCGCCACGGACTCCTCTAGCGCCATCCGCGACACCAGCGACACCCCTGATCGGAGACCCCACGTGTCCCTCACCTTCCACTGGTTCCTCCCCACCAACGGCGACAGCCGCCACGTGGTCGGCGGCGGCCACGGCACCCCCGCCACCGCCTCCGGACGCGACCGGCCGCCGACGGTGGCCTACCTGAGCCAGATCGCCCGTGCCGCCGAGGACCTGGGCTTCGTGGGCGCCCTCACCCCGACCGGCGCCTGGTGCGAGGACGCGTGGCTGACCACCGCCATGGTCAGCCAGCACACCGAACGCCTGAAGTTCCTGGTCGCCTTCCGCCCCGGCTTCGTCTCGCCGACGCTGGCCGCGCAGATGGCGTCCACCTTCCAGCGGCAGAGCGGCGGCCGACTGCTCCTCAACGTCGTCACGGGCGGCGAGAGCCACGAGCAGCGGGCCTACGGCGACTTCCTGGACAAGGACGCCCGCTACCGCCGTACCGGCGAATTCCTGGAAATCGTACGGGGGTTGTGGGAGGGCAAGAGCGTCGACCTGCACGGCGAGCACCTCCAGGTCGCGGACGCGAAGCTCGCCCGCGTGCCCGACCCGGTTCCCGAGGTGTACTTCGGCGGGTCCTCGCCCGTCGCCGGAGAGGTCGCCGCCAAGTACGTCGACACCTACCTCACCTGGGGCGAGCCGCCCGCCCAGGTCGCCGAGAAGATCGCCTGGATCCGGGGGCTCGCCGCCGAGCAGGGCCGCACCCTGCGCTTCGGCATCCGGCTGCACGTCATCACCCGCGACACCTCCGAGCAGGCGTGGGCGGAGGCGAACCGGCTCCTCGACGGCTTCGACCCGCAGACCGTGCAGTCCGTCCAGGCGGGCCTCGCCCGCAGCGAGTCCGAGGGCCAGCAGCGGATGCTCGCCCTGCACGGGGGCGGCAACCGCGCCGGCCTCGAGATCCACCCCAACCTCTGGGCCGGCATCGGCCTGGTCCGCGGCGGCGCGGGCACCGCCCTGGTCGGCAGCCACGACGAGGTCGCCGAACGGATCAAGGAGTACCACGCCCTCGGCATCGACGAGTTCGTGCTCTCCGGCTACCCCCACCTGGAGGAGGCCTACTGGTTCGGCGAGGGCGTGCTGCCGCGCCTGGCCGCGCAGGGGCTGTGGCGGCATCCGTTCGCCAAGGAGGCGGCGCCGTCGGCGCAGGTGCCGTTCGCGAGCTAGCCCCTCGCGCCCACGCGGCCGCCGAAGAAGACCTGCACTTCCCGGATGAGTCCGTCCCGGACGGTGATCGCCTCGACATTGCGGTGCCGGTCGCCGGTCGTGAGCTCGTACTCGTAATGGACGAGTACGAGCTCCTCGTCGGCGGGGACGACATGCAGCAGCCGATGCTCCACGAACCGGTCCGCGGTCGGAAAGCACCGCTCGAAGAAGGCCGCCTTGTCGATGTGGTCGTCCTGCGGACTGGTGAAGGAGAAGTCTTCGGCGTACAGCGCGAGGGCCGCCTCGCGGTCCTGTGACCAGTAGTACCGGAACGCCGCTTCGACGACATCGGCCCGACTCTTCATCATGAGGCCTCCTGGATCTCCGTGAGCGCGTCGAGGTGCGCCCGCCGCACCACCGACGTCTGCCCCTGCACCAGCAGGAACATCCCCTCGCGGGCCAACCGCTGGGCAGGATGGCGTACGTCCATGGTGCGGCCGCCCCCGGCCACGACCGCCGCGGTCGTGGCCGCACGCATGAGGTCGTAGGACTGCGTCCTGAGCGCCAGCCGTTCCGCGACGCGCTCGTGCGGGACCGGGTGATCGGCCAGTTCGTACGCCCGCTGCCGCACCTCGTCGAGGCGGCCGCGCAGCCCCTGGGCGGTCTCCGTCTCGCCGGCGTCCTCCAGCACGCGCAGCGCGGCGTACGCCACCCCGAACACGGCCGGAGACGTGTTCGTGCTCCGGGGCAGGTCGACCAGGGCGAACTTCTCCCGCGGGGTGCGCAGCACCATGCTCTCCCCGGGCAGCCACAGGCCGTCCAGCTCCAGCGAGACCGTACGGGCGGCGGTGAGCGCCGCCAGCCGCATCGGTGCCGAGGCGCGCAGCCCCGGCTGTTCGCGGGCGTCGGCGAACGCGAACACGGTCTCGTCCGAGTCGGTCACGCCCGCGAGCAGCATCACGTCGTTCAGTCCCCAGCCGGTGTACCAGGGGACGGTGCCGTCGAACCGCCAGCCGTCCCGATCCGCCGTGGCCCGCACGGGGACGCGGGGGAAAGCACGGACGTGGGCGTAGGCGATCCCGGCCAGCAGCTCACCGGACGCCAGCGGATCCAACAGCCGCTCCCGCACGGGGAGTTCGGACCTCGCCAGCAGACGCACCGGCGTGTGGTGCTGGGTCTGCACGAACCACGTCGAGCAGCACGCCCCCGCCAGGATCTCCTGAACCTCCCGCGCCACCCGGTCGGGGGCGCCCGCCCCGCCGTACTCCCGGGGCGCGCTCACACCCAGCAGTCCCGACCGCCGGACGGCCTCGATGTGGCTCGCGGGCACCCCCTCCTGGTCGACACGCGCCGCGTTCGGGGCGAGGAGTCCGTCGGCGAGGGCGCGGGCGGTGGAGACGAGGGGGTGCGGTGCGGCGGTCATGCAGAAGATTCTCCCGATGTCGTCGTGCGCGGTGTCGATCCGGGGGTGTGCCGTTCGTGTAGGAGGTGAGAGAACGACACGATGCCAAGGAGGACGTCATGCAGTACTACCTGCTCAGCGTGATCACGCCGACCGACGGAACGCCGCCCGGGCCCGAGGCCATGGCTCAGATCGTCCGCAACCTCGACACCTTCCACGCGGAACTGCGCGAGGCCGGCGCCTGGGTCTTCGCCGGCGGACTGCACGGCCCCGAGACGGCCACCGTGCTGCGGCCCCGCGACGGCGACGTCCTGATCACCGACGGGCCGTACGCCGAGGGCAAGGAGTACCTGGGAGGCATCTGCCTGATCAAGGCCCCCGACCTGGACGCGGCCCTGGAATGGGGCAGGAAGGCGACCCGGGCGACCACCCTGCCCATCGAGGTGCGCCCGTTCATGCACCAGGCCGAGGAGTGATGTCCCCTCCCGTCGACGTCGAGGCCGTCTTCCGCGCGGAGTACGGCCGCGCCGTCGCCGTCCTCGTCCGCTTCCTCGGTGACATCGACCTCGCCGAGGAAGCGGTGCAGGACGCCTTCACGACGGCCGTGCAGCGCTGGCCGGAGACCGGCGTGCCGCCGAGCCCGGCCGGCTGGATCATCACCACCGCGCGCAACCGCGCGATCGACCGGCTGCGCCGCGAGTCCTCCCGCGAGGCCCGCCACGCCGAGGCGGCCCTGTTGCACACCCCCGACGCACCGGCCGAGGAGGGCCCCGTGCGCGACGACCGACTCCGCCTGATCTTCACCTGCTGCCACCCGGCGCTCGCCCCCCAGGCGCAGGTCGCCCTGACCCTCCGCCTGCTCGGCGGACTCACCACGCCGCAGATCGCGCGCGCCTTCCTGGTGCCCGAGCCGACGATGGCCCAGCGCCTCGTCCGCGCCAAGGCGAAGATCCGCGACGCCCGCATCCCCTACCGCGTGCCCCGGGACGCGGACCTCCCGGACCGCCTGAAGGGCGTCCTGGCGGTCGTCTATCTGATCTTCAACGAGGGCTACGGCGGCAGCCCCGAACTGTGCGCGGAGGCCGTCCGCCTCGGCCGCCTCCTGTCCGAGCTGATGCCGGACGAGCCCGAGGTGACCGGCCTGCTCGCGCTGATGCTCCTCGTCGACTCCCGACGGTCCGCACGACTGGACGAGCGCGGTGCGCTGGTACCGCTGCCGGAGCAGGACCGCAGCCGCTGGGACCGGGAGCTGATCGCCGAGGGGCAGTCACTGGTCCGCCGCTGCCTGCGCCGCAACCAGCCCGGCCCGTACCAGATCCAGGCCGCCATCCAGGCCGTCCACAGCGACGCACCCACGGCCGACGCCACCGACTGGGGCCAGATCCGGCAGCTGTACGACCAGCTTCTGGTCCTCGCGCCGAGCCCCGTCGTGGCCCTGAACCGGGCGGTCGCCGTGGCCGAGACCGAAGGCCCCCGCCAGGCCCTGGAAGCAATCGAAGCGCTGGACCTCGACGGCTACCACGTCTTCCATGCCGTCCGCGCCGACCTGCTGCGCCGCCTGGGACGCGACACCGAGGCGGTACGGGCGTACGAGGCGGCCATCTCGCACTCGGAGAGCGAGGCGGAACGTGCCTATCTGGAACGCCGGCGGCAGGAACTCGGCCGCATGTGACGGGCTCGCCTCCGCGTGATGGGTCGGCTTCGGAAAGTAGTCCTCCCGCGCCGGGATTTATTTTGGTGTATGAAAGGTTGCCATATACACCTGACCCTGACCGTTCCAGCAGCGAGGCATCGTGAACCACTCCACCCCCGAGCAGCCCGGCGACGTCGTGGCCCGGCTGCGCGCCACCTTCCGCACCGGCCGCACCAAGCCCGTCGAGTGGCGCACCGCCCAACTGCGCCGCCTGCGCGAACTGCTCACGGACAACGGCCCCGACCTGGCCGCCGCCCTCCATGCCGACCTGGGCAAGAGCTCCACCGAGGCCCACCGCACCGAGATCGACTTCACGGTCCGCGAGATAGACCACACCCTCGACCACCTCGCCGACTGGCTGCGCCCCGAACCGGCCCCGGTCCCGGCCCACCTCGGTGCCGACGCGAGCGCCTGGACGCAGTACGACCCGCTCGGCGTCGTCCTCGTCATCGCCCCCTGGAACTACCCCGCCCAGCTCCTGCTCGCCCCGCTGGTCGGCGCCCTCGCCGCGGGCAACGCCGTGGTCGCCAAGCCCAGCGAACTGGCCCCCGCCACCTCCGCCGCGCTCGCCCGCCTGCTGCCCGCCTACCTCGACACCGACGCGGTCGCCGTCGTCGAGGGCGGCATCCCGGAGACCACTGCCCTGCTGGCCGAGCGCTTCGACCACATCTTCTACACCGGCAACGGCGCTGTCGGCCGCATCGTCATGCGCGCCGCCGCCGAGCACCTCACCCCGGTCACCCTCGAACTCGGCGGCAAGTCCCCGGCGTTCGTCGACCGCGACACCGACCTCGACGTCGTCGCGGACCGGCTGGCCCGCGGCAAGTTCCTCAACGCCGGGCAGACCTGCGTCGCCCCCGACTACGTCCTGACCGACCCGGCCACCGCCGCCGCCCTGGAGTCCGCGTTCCAGCGGGCCGTCGAGTCCCTGTACGGCGCCGACCCGTCGGCCTCCGCCGAATACGGCCGGATCATCAACGAACGGCACTTCGACCGGCTCGCCGGCCTGCTCGACTCGGGCCGCGTCGTCGTCGGCGGCAGCAGCGACCGGACGACGAAGTACATCGCACCGACCGTCCTGGCCGACGTCGACCCCAAGTCGCCCGTCATGCAGGAAGAGATCTTCGGGCCGATCCTGCCGATCGTCACCGTGCCGGACCTGGACGCGGCGATCGACTTCATCAACGACCGCGACAAGCCCCTCGCCCTCTACGTCTTTGCCGAGTCCGAGGGGACCCGCGGCCGGATCGCCGCCGAGACGTCCTCCGGCGGTCTCGGCCACGGCCTGCCGCTGGCCCATCTCACCGTCTCGGACCTGCCGTTCGGCGGAGTGGGCGAGAGTGGCATGGGCAGCTACCACGGCCGCTACTCGATCGAGACGTTCAGCCACCGCAAGGCGGTGCTGCAGAAGCCGCTGCGCTGAATCCGGCGAAAACAACGCCCGGCCGTGCGACGCGGCCGGGCGTTTTGCGAGCCATAATATCGGGCGCTGCTTATATAAGTGGCAGCTGATATAGTTGGCGCATGCACGCCTTCGATGTGCTCGGGGACCCGGTGCGCCGACGGATCCTGGAGCTGCTGGCCGGTGGGGAGATGACCTCGGGGGCGCTCTGCGAGGTCATCGGGGAGGAGTTCGGGATATCGCAGCCCGGAGTGTCGCAGCATCTGAAGGTGCTGCGGGAGAACGGGTTCGCGACCGTCCGCCCCGAAGGAACCCGGCGGCTGTACGCGGTCAATGCCGAGCCGTTGCAGGACATAGACGCCTGGCTCGACCGCTTCCGTCGCTTCTGGACCCCGCATCTGGACGCCCTGGCCACCGAGCTGGCGCGCGGCAGACGCGCGCGCCGGCTGCGGGATGCCGACGAAACCGCGAGGAGCACCCATGACCGACGTGACCCATGACATCAGCGACGTGCGCCGGCAGGTCGGCCGGCGCACCTTCAAGGCGGGCGAGGCACGTGTGGTGACCGTGACCCGGACCTTCGACGCCCCGCTCGACGACGTGTGGGACGCCTGTACGAACCCCGAGCGCATCCCTCGCTGGCTCCTGCCCGTGACCGGAGAGCTGCGGCTGGGAGGCCGCTATCAGCTCGAGGGCAATGCGGGCGGGGTGATCGAACACTGCGACCCGCCCAAGGGCTTCTCCGCGACCTGGGAGTACGGCGGCGAGGTCAGCTGGATAGAGCTCCGCCTGGCCCCCGAGGAGGACGGCACGCGCTTCCAGCTGGAGCACATCGCCCACGTCGACGACACGAAGTGGGCGGAGTTCGGCCCGGGTGCGGTCGGCGTGGGATGGGACCTGATGGTCCGGGGGCTCACCCTGCATCTCGGGAGCGGTGGCGCGGCCGTCGACCCGAAGGAGTTCATGGGCTGGATGGGCTCGGACGAGGGTCGTCGATTCATGACGTCGAGCAGCGAAGCCTGGTACGCGGCGAACGTCGCCGGCGGCGAGGACGAGAAAACGGCACGTGAGGCGGCGGACCGGACCACGGCGGCCTACACGGGAGCGGGGGAGGGCGGCGAACCGGGCGAAGGGGGCGCGAGCTGAGCACTGGGGACCCGACCCGTCCAAGGGCGCCCGGCGTGCACCGCGCGCCGGGCGGAAATCCCGCCCAGGGTAAGGCCGCGTCGGCGCCTGCCAACGCATCACCGCCGTCCTCGGCGTCACACCAGGCAACAACCTCTCCTGCTGACCTGCGCCCTCTACTTCGTACACGTATCCGCAAAGTCTCTGCGCCGGCACGCCCAGCGTGTGCGAAACTCCGCCGATGACCTCCCACATGATCACCGCGGACGCCCCGGGCACCTGGAAACTCGGCTCACTGACCGTCAACCGCATCGGCTTCGGTGCGATGCGGCTGACGGGCAACGCTGCCTTCCACCTCGGAACACCGGGCGACCGCGGGCGGTCGATCGCCGTGCTGCGCAAGGCGGTTGAGCTCGGCGTGAACCACATCGACACGGCCGCGTTCTACTTCTCCCAGCTGCGGTCCGCCAACGAGATCATCAACAGCGCGCTGGCCCCGTACCCCGACGACATGGTCATAGCCGCGAAGGTCGGCCCATACCGCGACTATCACGGCGACTGGGGCACCCCGGCCCGCCCCGACCAGCTGCGCGGCCACGTCGAAGAGAACCTGCGGCAACTCGGCCGTGACCATCTGGACATGGTCTACCTGCGGCGCATGGGGCAGGACTCCATCGCAGAGCACTTCGGCGCGCTGGCCGAACTGCGCGAGGTGGGCCTGATCCGGCACCTCGGCGTCTCCGACGTCGAACCCCGGCACCTGGCCGAGGCGCAGGCCATCGCGCCCGTGGTCAGCGTGCAGAACCGGTACGGACTGGGACACCACGCTCCGGTCACGGACGAACTGGTGCGGATCTGCCGCGAACAGGGCATCGCTTTCGTACCGTTCTTCGCCGTCGCCGGTTCCGGCGGGGCGAAGGGCGCGAGCACCACGTACGACGAGGAAGTGCTCGCCGTCGCCCGCGCCCACGACGCAAGCCCCAGCCAGGTCCGCATCGCCTGGACGCTGCACCGGGGCCCGCACGTCCTGGCCATCCCCGGTACCGGCAACCCCGACCACCTGGCCGAGAACGTGGCATCCGGAGCGCTCCGCCTCACCGCCGACGAGCTGGAGCGGCTCAACGCCCTGCACAGCAAGGCCGGTTGAGGTCGAGGGGCCCTTGCCGGGGCCCCTCAGTCGCCGTGCCGAGTCGTCTCAGACAGCCCACACACCGTCCCGCATCAGATGCCGCCCGGGCAGCTCGTGTACGCCTCGCCAGGCCTGCACGCCGCGCGGCCGCACCCGGAAGAAGGCGTACGACGCGCTGTCCCGGCGCGGATCCCACCCCGTCTTCGCCACGAACGCGTCGGCCGCCGCGGCCGGCACGTCCTGCCCGCTGAATGCCTCCACATCCCCGTCGACGAGCACCACGTCCTGCGTGTTCCCGAACGCCAGCCGGGTGCGCCCACCGTCGCGCAGATTGCGGCCCGTGGGGTTGGTGACCCGCGTGGACATCCAGACCGACTCCCCGTCCCAGGCGAACCACAGCGCCACCAGGCACGGCAGCCCGCCCTGATCGGCGGTGGCGACCCAGATGTCCAACTCCCGTGTCAGACGGGCCAGTACGTCCTGCTTGCGCTGCTCGAGGCTGCGGGGTGGCTCGGTGATCTTCATGCCCGGGACGCTACCGGCGCGTCCGGGATCGCACCTCGGGCCGCAGCCCTAAGTCCACAGGCCTCCTTCTCTCCTGGAACCGAACGCGCGTACCACCCGCCCCGCCGCCACCTTCCGCAGCAGCCCGTACGCCAGCACCGGCAGCAGGATGTGCGGACGGTCCGGCAGCGTCGTGGTGATGAGCACGGCACTGGCGCTGCTGTTGTTCATCCCGCAGGCCGGCGTCACGGAGGCGCCGGCCCTCGCATCCAGCCGCAGGGCGCGGGCGGCGACCCGGCCCAGCGCGAAGGACAGCCCGCACACCGTCGCCGCGACGGCCGGCGCTGCCGCCGGCAGCACCGGACGCGGATGGCGCAGGAACGGCCCTGCACGCCACTGGCATTCACATACGTCAGCAGCAGCGAGGCCGGGAGAGGCCCGGCGGCTGCGGCGTCGACGAGCCCGTCCGACGCCCGCCGGGGCAGGAGCAGCCGGCGCAGCAGACCCGCGCCGCAGGGCAGCACGACCGAGGTGAGCGCGAAGGCATGCCCGGCGGTCTGCGCCGCGCCGGCCGGCCGGCCCGCGTGGTCGCCGCGCAGCAGAGGGCACAGCACTGCCAGGGCCAGCGGCACCGTCAGCGGGCTGACCAGAGTGGAGGCGAGGACCAGTCCGACAGCCGTCGGCTGGTCGCCGTCCCCCTTGGCCGTCCGCACCGTCGCCCCGGCCGCCACCGGCATCGCGACGATCAGGAAAATCGCGGCGACCATGCCGCTGCCGCCGTCCTGGTCGGGGGAGTGCCGCAGTGCGAACGCGACCCCCGGGGACGATCAGCAGCGGCGCCACCACGTGCAGCACGAGTCCGGCGACCAGAGCGGCGGGGCGCCGCAGCAGCAGCCTCAGCTCCCGCAGCGGCACCTGGAGGCCGGCACTGAACAGCACGAACGCGAGGAGTAACTTCGGTGTCCTCAGGGAGAGTTCAGCGAGACCGGGGAGGCCGATCGGGTGCGGGCGCCGCAGCCACAGGCCGGGAGCGGGCAGCAGCGCAGCGGCGGCGTAGGCCAGGGCGATCGCCGCGCCGAGACGGCCCCGGAGCAGGGCGTACGTGCGAGGTCGCCGCGGTGGTCGCGGCTGGTGGTCGGCGGTGGTCTTCGCGGGTCGGGGGCACATGGCGGCGTTCTTCCGTCGTGGGGCTGGGGCGGAGAAGGAACGCCGGTATCGCGAAGCGGCCCACCGGGGTGCTCGCATGCGTGTGTGCGCAGGGCCCTGCGGTCATGGTGGGCTGCCCCTTTCGCGTGGTGGATGCGGGCGCGACAGGATGCCGCGGCCGAGCGGCTACAGCCATGTAGACGGTCTATTGAACCGTAGACGACGGCAGTGACAGAGACTGACTGGCGTAGTCCAGGTTTTACGTATAACCTCACCCGTCAACCACCCCTCTCCGACCTCGCGAAAGGCCCCGATGAGACGCATCGCCCTGGTCACCCTCGTCGTCGACGACTATGACGAGGCGATCCGCTTCTACACCGAGGCCATCGGATTCCGGCTCGTCGAGGACACCCCACGCCCCGACGGTTCGCGCTGGGTCGTCGTCCGGCCCGGCGCCGAGGCCTCGGGCACCGACCTTCTGCTGGCCCGGGCCAAGGGCGAGGCGCAGCAGGCCCGGGTCGGGGACCAGACCGGTGGGCGCGTCGGCTTCTTCCTGCACACCGACGACTTCGCCCGCGACCACGCCCGCATGCTCGCCGCGGGCGTGACCTTCCTGGAGGAGCCGCGCCACGAGCCCTACGGCTCCGTCGCCGTCTTCCAGGACCTGTACGGCAACCGCTGGGACCTGCTCCAGCCTGCCGACTGACCACCCGCCTCACGCCGACCCGAACCACCGCTCAAGGAAAGACCTCGCCATGACTGCTACGCGCGTAGACGCCGAAGTGATCCGCCGCCTGCCCAAGGCCGTCCTGCACGACCACCTCGACGGCGGCCTGCGCCCGGCCACCGTGGTGGAACTCGCGGAGACGGTCGGGCACACCCTGCCCACCACCGACCCGGACGAGCTCGCCGCCTGGTACGTCGAGGCCGCCAACTCCGGTGACCTGGTGCGCTACATAGCCACCTTCGAGCACACCCTTGCCGTGCTGCAGACCCGGGAGGGCCTGCTGCGCGCCGCCGAGGAGTACGTCCTCGACCTGGCCGCGGACGGGGTCGTCTACGCCGAGGTGCGGTACGCCCCCGAGCTGAACACCACCGGTGGGCTGGCCATGGCCGAGGTCGTCGAGACCGTCCAGGAGGGCCTCGCCGCCGGCATGGCCAAGGCGGCGGCTGCGGGCACCCCCGTCCGGGTCGGCACCCTGCTGTGCGGCATGCGGATGTTCGACCGGGTCCGGGAGGCCGCCGACCTGGCCGTGGCCTTCCGTGACGCGGGCGTCCTCGGCTTCGACATCGCCGGCGCCGAGGACGGCTTCCCGCCCGCCGACCACCTCGACGCCTTCGAGCAACTGCGCCGCGAGAGCGTCCCGTTCACCATCCATGCCGGTGAGGCGCATGGCCTGCCCAGCATCCACCAGGCCCTGCAGGTGTGCGGTGCCCAGCGCATCGGCCACGGCGTGCGCCTCACGGAGGACATCGTCGACGGCAAGCTCGGCCGACTGGCGGGCTGGGTCCGTGACCGCCGTATCGCCCTGGAGATGTGCCCCACCTCCAACCTTCAGACCGGGTGCGCCACGTCGATCGCCGAACACCCGATCACCGCCCTGAAGGACCTCGGCTTCCGCGTCACCCTCAACACCGACAACCGCCTGGTGTCGGGCACCACGATGACCCGCGAGATGTCGTTGCTGGTGGAGCAGGCGGGCTGGACGGTCGAGGACCTGCGCACGGTCACGGTCAACGCCCTGAAGAGCGCGTTCATCCCGTTCGACGAGCGCAAGGCCCTCATCGAGGACGTCGTCCTGCCGGGCTACGAAGCCGCGCTCTGAAGCAGCCCCCGTACATAGGCGGCCTGTCCGACGTGCTGAAGATCGTCGGACAGGACGCTCACCAGCCGCACACCCAGGGTGACCGGCGGATCCCAGTTCTCGTCGACGATGCGCTCGAGATCCTTGGCGGCCAGTTCGCGCAGGGCGCCGAGGGACTGCTCGTGCACGGCGTCGTAATAGCCGGTCAGCAGTTCGCCGGAGTCGACCCGCACCTTTGCGACCTTGGCGGAGCTGTGCCCGTAACCGGTGTCGCGGCGTGGCAGATCCAGCCCGAAGCGCTTCTCCCAGTCCTGTGCGAGCCACACCTGGTCAAGTCCGAAGGCGTCGGCCATGTGGTCGTCCTGGACCCGGCTGAGGTGCCAGACCAGCCACGCGAGGGAGTTGGTGTCCGCGGTGGGACGGGCGTTGAGGGCGTCCGGCCCGAGGTCGGCGACTGCGGCGTGGACTTCTTCCTGGATACGGTTGAACCCGTCGATGAGGATGTCCTTGGCATGCATGCATCCACCATCGCGCATTACGGTCCCTCGTGCGTCCCCTGTTCCAGAAGTGCCATCAGCGCCCGGGCCGCGGGGCTGGTGGCCTGGGGCGGCGGCAGCAGCGCCACCGTCTCGTAGACCGCCTCGCCGGTGCCCTTCACCGGCAGGGCGGTGAGCGCCTCCCGCTTGTGCCGGAAGTGCCGGGGCGCGACCGCGATGCCGAGGTTCTCGTCCACCAGGTCCAGCAGGCTGTGCACGTCGTTCACCTCCAACGCCACGGTGCGCCGTACGCCCGCCGCGGCGAAGGCAGTGTCGGTGGTGCGGCGCGGCCCCCAGTCCGGGTGGAAGTCCACGAACACCTCCCCGCCGAGCTCCTCCGGCGTCACCGCCGCGCCGCCCGTCGCCAGACGGTGGGTGGGATGGCACAGCACTGTCATCGGCTCACCGGTCAGCGACACCGAGCGCAGCTGGTCGGTGTCCGCCTGCGTCCGGTAGGCGAACGCCAGGTCCAGGCGCCCGGCCGCGACCTCCTCCGCGAGCACACCCGAGCCCGCCTGCCGCAGCCGTATCTCCACGTCCGGGTGACGCCGCCGGAACGCGGCGAGCAGCCCCGCCACATGCACCCCCGCGATGCACTGCTCGGTGCCCAGCGCGAGCGTGCCGCGCAGCACGCCCTGCACGGCCGCGACCGCCTCGTGGGCGGACCGCACCTGCGCCAGGATCCGCTCCGCCTCGCCCAGCAGTGCCCGCCCCGCCTCCGTGAGCGTGACCCGGCGGGTCGTCCGCACGAACAGCGGGGTCTGCAACTCCCGCTCCAGCGCCCGGATCGAGGCCGACAGTCCCGACTGGGACACCATCAGCCGTTCCGCCGCCCGGGTGAAATGCTGGTCCTCGGCGACCGCGACAAAGTGCTGGAGATGGCGCAGTTCCATAATTGAGAAGCCTATCCGCTCAATCCCATCGCATTCTCCTGTTGGACCACTGCCCGCAGGTCGCGAAAGATATGGGGTGCCGGATTCCCTCAAGTTCCGGGAACCGGGAAACCGTGTGCCAACCCCTCTGGAGTCGCGTTGTACACCGCACACCCCGACCGTTACGCGAACCTGCCCTACCGGCGCACCGGACGCAGCGGCCTGAAGCTCCCCGCGATCTCGCTCGGCCTGTGGCACAACTTCGGTCCCGACCGGCCGGTCGAGACCCAGCGGGCCATCCTGCGCCGCGCCTTCGACCTCGGCGTCACCCACTTCGACCTGGCCAACAACTACGGCCCGCCGCCCGGCGCGGCCGAGTCCGCGCTCGGTGAGTTCCTGAAGGCGGACTTCGCTCCGTACCGCGACGAGCTGGTCATCTCCACCAAGGCCGGCTACCACATGTGGTCCGGGCCGTACGGCGAGTGGGGCTCCCGCAAGTACCTGCTGTCCTCGCTCGACCAGAGCCTTGCGCGGATGGGCCTGGACTACGTCGACATCTTCTACTCGCACCGCCCCGACCCGGAGACTCCCCTGGAGGAGACGATGGGCGCCCTGCACTCGGCGGTCCAGCAGGGCAAGGCGCTGTACGCAGGCATCTCCAACTACTCGCCCGAGCAGACCCGCGAGGCCGCCCGCATCCTGAGCGAGCTGGGTACGCCCCTCCTCATCCATCAGCCGCGCTACTCGATGCTGGATCGAGGCCCGGAGGAGTCGGGGCTGCTGGACACGCTGGACGAGCTCCAGGTCGGCTCCATCGTCTTCTCCCCGCTGGAGCAGGGCGTGCTGTCCGCCCGCTACCTCGACGGCATCCCGGAGGACTCGCGGGCCGCGAGCGACAGCCCGTTCCTGAACTCGGACAGGCTCACCGAGGAACTGGTCGGCCAGCTGCGCGCCCTCGACGAGATCGCCAAGGGCCGCGGCCAGACCCTCGCCCAGCTGGCCCTGGCCTGGGTGCTGCGCGGTGGCCGGGTCACCTCCGCGCTGGTCGGTGCGAGCAGCGCGCAACAGATCGAGGACAGCGTCGCGGCCACCCGCAACCTGGACTTCGACGCCGACGAGCTGGCCCGCATCGACGCGATCATCAAGCAGTAGGACGCTCGTCGACGTCCCGGAGGCGGGCCGCTACCTCTGAGGGGCGGCCCGCTGCCGTGCCGGGACGTCAGGAGCTGAGCCGTTCCTCCAGGTGCACGGTCACCCTGTCGCCCTCGCCCTTCCCGATGGCCTTGCGGATGCCGGCCTTCACCGGCAGTTTGTGCGTGCCGTCGCCCAAGGCCATGAACGAGCTGCGGAACGGGTGCCCGTCGATCGTTCCGCGGACCTTGACGAGCCCGCGGGTACCGAAGAACTCGACGCTCTTCGGCCAGACGAGAAAGGTCCAGCCGCTGTCACTCGGGCTCTTGCGCAGGACGGCGGTGAACTCCTCGTCCAGCTCGGTGGCCGTGGTCATGATCGTTCCTCCGCTCGCGGTGGTCATGTACTCAAGAGACCACCGCGAGCGCCGAAACTCATCGCCCGGCTCACGCCCCGGCGGGCACCCGGTCCAGGAAACCGAGCACGGAGCGGATACGGCCGTCCGCGTCCAGTGTGATCACGTCGAAGCCGGCCACGGGCGCCGAGCCGTCGGCCTCGCTCACCAGCTCCCAGGAGAAACGCGCCGTGTCGTGGTGACCGTCCACGGCGCCGGTCAGCCGGAAGGCGAAACCCGGGAACTGCCCGTGCGCCGCGGTGATCAGGGCCGCTATCTCCTCGTGGCCGCCGACGGCGGCGAGCGGGTCGGTGTACGTGCCGTCCGTCGCCCAGGCGGCGGCGACCGCCTTCGCCAGCGTCTCCGGCTCGCTCGCGTTCCAGGCCTCGAAGTAGCGGGCGACGGCGTTCTCGTGACGGTCGGTGTTCGCGGACATGGGAAATCAGCCTCCATCGAGGTCGTAGCTGCTGGTCAGGACCCGGATTCGCGGTTGCGGCGACCCGGTACGACAACCATGCCCGGAACATGAGCGAGCGTCGATTACCCCTCGGGTAATGGCGGCACTCGCAGGGTTTCGGCCAACTACCCCTGTGAATATGCCAGGAGACTGGCCGGAAAGTCGTGGTGACAGTGATTCAGTAGTGAACATACTCAACAGTCAAGGGACTTCACGGCGAGCGAAGACGCGATCACCCACAGCACATGAGCCGCACCGAAAGCGAGGCCGGCCGACAGGCGAGCGAGCAGCGGGGGAGCGAACGTGCACGACGAGTTCTTATGCCACGTCACGGCTTACGGGACCTGCGGAGGTGAGCGTATCGGTGTGCCCTTGGGCACCTACCGGGCCCCCACGCTCGCCCTCGCCCTGTGGTGGTTGCGCGACCGCGCGAACTGGATCGCCGACCGGCTCGATCCGCAACCGGAGGCGGAGCACTTCCCGCCGAGCTCGCTCGTCCCCGTCGCCGACACCGTGCCCGACGTACCGGCCGTACTGCGCTCGTGGTGTCGCAACCCGGCCCAACAGGAGCTGGTCGCCGACGAGTTGGCGGGCGGGCGGCTGGTGCGGATCGCGACCCGCGACGAGACCACCGAGTACGAACTGCTGGCCGAGTCCGTCGACGCCCTGCGTATGCAGCGGACCATCCCGGCGCTCGTCCTGCCCGTCGGCTGAGCGCCGGCGGCGCCCGCCACACCGGGCGCGTATGTGGACGAATCGGTAGAATTCACTTCATGGCAGAGCGGCCTGCAGCGCCGACTGCGCCCGAACTCGTTCTGGAGACCGAGGCGGGCTCCACGGTGATGACCCCAGGCCGCGACTACCACGTCGGGCGCGACCCGTTGAGCGACATCGTCATCGACGACGCACGGGTCTCGTGGCACCACGCGGTGCTGCGCCCCGACGCCGGCCGGTGGACCATCGAGGACGAGAACAGCACCAACGGCACCTTCGCCGACGGCCGCCGCATCCACGAGCGGGGCGTGGGCCCCGGCAGTGTCATCCGCTTCGGCAACCCCTCCGACGGCCCGTGCGCCGTCCTCGTCAGTCCTCCGACGCCGGTCCCCGAGCGCCCCTCCGCCGTGTCGATGCCCGGCCTGACCGGCACCTTCCGGCGGCCCACCACCGTACGGCCGCTGCCCACCCGCACCGTCCGCATCGGCCGCGCCGCCGACAACGACCTGGTCATCGACGACCTCGTGGTCTCCCGGCACCACGCCGAACTGCGCGCCCTGCCCGACGGCAGCTATGAGATCGCCGACCTCGGCAGCCACAACGGCACCTTCCTCAACGGCTCACCCGTCGACGCCGCCCCGATCGGCGCCGGCGACATCGTCGGCATCGGACACTCCGCGTTCTGCCTGGTCGGCGACCAGCTGCAGGAGTACGTCGACACCGGCGAGGTCTCCCTCGACGTGCAGGACCTCACCGTCGCCGTCGACCACGGCCGCAAGACCCTGCTCGATCACGTGTCGTTCCCGGTGGGGGAGAAGTGCCTGCTCGCGGTCGTCGGCCCGAGCGGCGCCGGCAAGTCCACGCTCCTGAACGCCCTCACCGGGCAGCGGCCCGCCGACCACGGCACCGTCCTCTACGACGGCCGCGACCTCTACCGCGACTACGCCGAGCTGCGCCAGCGCATCGGACTGGTGCCGCAGGACGACATCCTGCACGCCCAGCTCACTGTTCGCAGCGCTCTGTCCTACGCCGCCGAGCTGCGCTTCCCCGAGGACACCGCGAAGGCCGAGCGGCGCGCCCGCGTGGACGAGGTGATCCGCGAACTGGGCCTCGAGCAGCGCGCCGACCAGCCGGTGCACAGCCTGTCCGGCGGACAGCGCAAGCGGGTCAGCGTGGCCCTGGAACTGCTGACCAAGCCGTCGCTGCTCTTCCTCGACGAACCGACCTCCGGCCTCGACCCCGGCATGGACCGCTCGGTGATGCACATGCTGCGCGGCCTCGCCGACGACGGCCGCACCGTCATCGTCGTCACCCACAGCGTGCTGAGCCTCGACGTCTGCGACCGGCTCCTCGTGCTCGCGCCCGGCGGCCGGATCGCCTACTACGGCCAGCCCGAGGACGCCCTCGCCTTCTTCGGCTTCGAGCAGTGGCCGGAGGCCTTCGAGGCCTTCGAGCACGACGACCGCGACTGGGCCGGCGACTACCGCTTCTCGCCCTTCCACCGGCACTACGTCACCGAAGCCACCGCACAGCCCCGCGTACCCCGCTCGGGCCCGGTCGTGATCACCCCGCCCGCCCGGCCCCGCAGCCGGGGCGCCCAGCTCGGCACGCTGGTGCGCCGCTACGCCTCCGCGCTCGGCGCCGACCGCACCTTCCTCGCCATCATGATCGCCCTGCCGTTCGTGATGGGCGCCATGGCCCGCGCCCTGGCCGGCAGCAGGCTCACACAGGAGACCGCGATGAACGCGCTGCTCATCCTGTGCGTCGGCGGGGTCCTCACCGGCGCGGCCAACGCCGTGCGTGAACTCGTCAAGGAACGCACCATCTACCAGCGCGAGCGGGCCGTGGGCCTGTCCAGATCGGCGTACCTGATGTCGAAGGTCGTCGTACTGGGCACGATCACCGTGCTGCAGGCCGTGGTGCTCACCCTCGTGGCGCTCGCGGGCGTCGACCTCAACGCGCCCGGCGGCGAAGGCGTGTTGATGCCGCCCCTTGTCGAAATCACCGTCGCCGTCGCCCTGCTGGCGTTCACGGCGATGACACTCGGGCTGCTGGTGTCGGCGCTGGTGCGCAAGGAGGAGGTGACGATGCCGCTGCTGGTGCTGCTCGCCATCGTCCAGGTCGTCTTCTGCGGCGCCCTCCTGAAGCTCCACGGAGTGCCGGGTCTGGAGCAGCTGTCCTGGCTGGTGCCCTCCCGGTGGGCGCTCGGCGCGATGGCCGGCACCGTCGGCCTGGCGCGGATCGTGCCCGGCGACCTGACCGGCGATCCGCTGTTCAAGCACTCGACCGGGGTGTGGCTGCTGAACATCGCCATGCTGGTGGTGCTCTCGGCGGTCTTCTGCTTCGCCGTCTCCCGGCTGCTGCGCCGGCACGAACCCGCCGTGATGCGGAAGTCGTGATGGCGACCCCCGGCTTCCGGCCCACCCACGTCGTCCCCCAGCACGGCATGCCCGCATGGGAAGACCCCGACCCGGCCCACCCCACTGTGCCCCTCGACCCGCTGCTGCCGGTCCAGCTCGTCGAGCGGCGCGGCGACTGGGGCCACGTGCTGTGCGCCAACGGCTGGTCCGCCTGGGTCGACGGCCGCTTCCTGGTCGCCGTACCGCAGGACCCGCCCGCCGCTGGCGGCCCCCAGGCCCGCACCCCCGATCCGCGCCCCCTGCTCGCCCGCACCGAACAGACCCTGGCCCGCTACCGCAGCGCGGTCGAGGAACTGGCCTGCGGAGGCCTCGACGGCGAGTCCTTCCGCGGCCGTACGCAGGGACTGCGCATCGGGGTCGTCGTGGACGGCGAGTCCGTGTGGGTGTACGACACCGAAGAGGGACGCTGGGTGTACGGCGACGGGAAGGACCTGAGCACGTACGCCACCGACGACGAACCCCGTGCCGCTGCGGCCGACCCCGGCCATGCCCCCACCCAGGTCGTGACCCCCGATGGCCCGTGACACGAGCCTGTTCTCGGGCCGGCCCTCCGAACTGATCGGCCGGCAGGTCGCCGGCTACCGCATCGAGCGCGAGATCGGCCGCGGCGGCATGGCCGTCGTCTACCGCGCCCGCGACCTGCGCCTGGACCGCACGGTCGCCCTCAAGCTGCTCGCCCCCGAACTCGCCCGCAACGACACGTTCCGCCTCCGCTTCACCCACGAGTCCCGGGCGGCCGCCGCGATCGACCACCCGCACATCGTGCCGGTCTACGAGGCCGGAGAGACGGACGGCCTCCTGTACATCGCCATGCGCTACGTCGAAGGCAGCGACCTGCGTCATCTCCTCGACCGGCGGGGCCCGCTCGCGCCCGCGGCCGCACTGCGCATCGCCGCGCAGGTCGCCTCCGCGCTGGATGCCGCCCACGAGCACGGACTGGTCCACCGTGACGTGAAACCGGGCAACATCCTGGTCGCCCGCGGCACCGACAGCGACCACCCCGAGCACGCCTACCTCACCGACTTCGGCCTGACGAAGAAGTCGCTGTCCCTGACCGGCTTCACGACCGTCGGCCAGTTCGTCGGCACCCTCGACTACGTGGCCCCGGAGCAGATCTCCGGTCGGCCCGTCGACGGGCGCTGCGACGTCTACGGGTTCGCCTGCGTCGTGTTCGAGTGCCTGGCGGGCCGCCCGCCCTTCCGGCGCGAGGACGACATGGCCCTGCTGTGGGCCCACCAGTACGACCAGCCGCCGCCGCTGACGGAGTCCCGCCCCGACCTCGCCCCGGCCGTCGACACCGTGTTCGCCAGGGCCCTGGCCAAGAGCCCGGACGAGCGCCACGACTCCTGCCTCGCGTTCGTCGCCGCCCTGCGCGGTGCCGTGACCGGCGCCGCCCCGGGCACCGACCATCCGCCGACGGAGGTGGACCTGCGGGCCGTGCACCCGGGCCGGGACCGGCCCGAGCCGCCGCCGCGCTGGGCCGCGCCGGTCTTCCGGGGCCGGAGCTGAGCGCTCCGCTGGATGTGCCGCGATGTGCTGTCGATCGTCTGCAGCGCCGTCGTGGCTGGTCGCGCCCACGCGGCGGAACCGCATATGGATGCAGCCCCGCGCCCCTTTGGGGGCGGTGCCGAATCCCGGCGGGACTTCGCTCAGCCCGCTGCGACCTCCTGGCCGAGCCCCCCGAGTGGTGCACGGCGCGCCACGACCTTGCGGCGGCAGATGCGCCAGCCCGCGTCGACCCGCACCACGACGTCCTCATAGGTCACGGACCCGCACGAGCCGTCGGCCATGATCCCCAGCCCCTTGGAGCGGGCACGGACCCGGCCGTCGGCCACCTCCTCGATCACCACGTTGGTCACATGATGCGCCACCGGGTTCTTCGCGCCCAGCGCCAGCGCGGCCTGCTTGACGGAACTGAGTCCGGTGACCTCGCCCTGCCCGAAGTCCGACAGGTCGTAGACGACGTCCGAGGTGAACACCTCGTCACAGCGGTCCAGTTCCCCGCCGTCGACCAGATGGCCGTGCAGGGCGATCAACTCGGTGACGGCCAGCCGGTCTTCGAGAGCCAACGCCATGGCGTTCCCTTCCCCTCGGCACCTCGACTGATCGGACACTGCCACGGACGGCATCATGCCTCCCACTCCTTTTCGGTCTTCCCTCGCCGCCGCACCGGCCGCGCCAGCAGCGCGCCGAGGAAACCGGTCACCAGCCCCCACAGCACGGCGAAGCCCAGCGCGGTCCACACCTTCGGCTTCAGGAACAGGTCCCCGGACAGACCCCCGCCCAGGTCCCCGACGCCGAGCAACGACAGTCCGTAGTGCGCGTCGATCCGGCCCACCAGGCAGATCATGAGCACCGTCAGCGCGAGAGCGACGGCCATGTGCAGGGCGTGCTGCCAGGCCCGCATCCGGGCCGGGGAGCGCGCCGCCAGCACGAACGCGGCCCCCAGCAGCAGCACCGCGTCGACGGCCACCAGCCACCACACCCTCCCGTCGTACTCGGCGAGCGTGCGGAGGTTGAGTGTGGAGACCTCCTTCGTACGCAGCACCTCGTCGAGCACATGCGGCATGGGCAGCCCGAACGGCCCCTGCACCCGCCCCGTCCAGGTGGCGCCGAGACCGAGCGTGAGCGCCAGCCAGACCAGGTTCGGCAGACCCAGCAGGACCACCGCCAGGGTCTCCTCGGAGTGGCCGCGGGTCACGGCGACGACCAGGGCGACGACGACACCCAGGACGACGTACGCGAGCAGCAGCACGACCATGGCGAACGCGGCCGGCCGCACCGACTCCTGGAAGCGCAGCAGCCGCCCCGGCAGCGGGGCCCCGCGCGAGACCAGCAGAGCCAGCACCAGCACACCCGCCAGCCACAGCACACCGAACAACAGCGTCAGCGGCACGTCCGTCTTGAAGCCGACCTTCGGCGCCGCGCCGAACAGGTCGCCGATGTCGCCGAGGGTCCCCTTGCCGAGGTCGACCGCGAAGGTCTGGCGGGCGGCGAGGGCCACGCCGAGCAGCGCCAGCAGCCACACGACGGCGACCCGGGCCGCCCACCCGGCCAGCTCCGTGGCGCCGGCGACGGCCCGGTGCCGCAACGGGCGCAGGAAACCCGCTGCGAGGACGAGCGCACCGGCCAGCGTCACCGACAGCGGGATCACGGTCATTCCGGCCGCCGACTCGGCCAGCGCGCCGGCGTTCCCCGACAGCTCGATCGTGCCGCCGACGGCCGTCACCACCGTCGCCGCGACCACCCGGGGGAACGCGCCGTCCGGGAGATCCGCCGCCCCGGCCGCCCACAACCCCAGGCCGGCGACCACCCCCATGACGATCAGCGCGGCCAGCACCCCGGCCAGGGCCTGCACCCAGCCGTGGCGGGCGACGGCCAGGTCGGAGGGGGTTCGCGGGCTCACCCTCGCCACGCTAAGCAGCGCCCGCGCGCCCCGCCCGCCGGGAGGGCCGTCCGCGTCGGCTTGCGGGCGGCACCGAACCGGAGCACACAATGGTTGCGGCAGGTAGGAAAGCGGCTCAACTCGGGGCAGGCCGCAGGAAACCGCATCGGGAAGAAGAGCTCGTGAGCCTCGAACCGCCGTCCTCCGGACGCCCCACAGGCCCCCCTTCCGGCCCGCTCTCGGGCCCCTCCCAGCCCCCCTCGGGCCCGCCCTCACAGCCACCGGGCAGCGGCGGCGGCGGCACACCTTCGCCACCGCCCCACCGCCCCTGGTGGAAGTCCGCACCCCGCGTCGCCGTGCTGACCACCGTGGTGGTCGCCGCCGTAGTCCTGGCCGTCGTCTTCAGCCGGTCCGGCGGCGGCTCGGGCAAGGGCGGAGAGGTCTTCCTGCAGGCCGCGGGCAAGACCGGCCCCGAGCCGTTCACGCAGTCGACGGCAACGCACAGCTCCGCCCCGGCCGTCCCCGCCTCTCCGGCCACCGGATCGGCGCCGGTGAACGCGGTGCGGGCCGTGGACGGCGGGGCGCCCGGACTGTACGGCGGCACCCGCAACATCTCCAGCTGCGACGTGGAGCGACAGATCAAGGCCCTCCAAGCGGCCCCGCCGAAGAACACGGCGTTCGCCTCGGTCGCCGACGTCGCCCCCTCCCAGGTCCCCGCCTACCTCCGCGCGCTCACCCCCGTACAGCTGCGCATGGACACCCGCGTCACCAACCACGGCTACCGCGACGGCGCCGCCACCAGCTACCAGGCCGTCCTGCAGGCGGGCACGGCCGTCCTCGTCGACGGCCACGGTGTGCCGCGCGTGCGCTGCGCCTGCGGCAACCCGCTGACGCCGCCCGTCGCCCAGCAGACCACCCCGAAGCGGACCGGTGACACCTGGCCGTCCTACCGCCCCTCGAACGTCGTCGTGGTCACTCCCGCACCGCAGATCATCAACATCTTCGTCATCTACGACCCCGACCACGGCGAATGGATCTCCCGGCACCGGGGCGACACGGGCCACCACGACCACCGGACCAAGCCGCCGGTCAAGCCCTCCCCGTCGGTGAGCGTCTCCACGCCGACGGCACCCTCGTCGCCGTCGTCCACCTGCGCCTCCGGCACGCCGGCCCCCTGCCCGCCGACGTCGACCGCCCCTTCCTCCTCCTCGCCGAGCACCGAATCACCCTCCACCGAGACCGGGACGACCGAGCCGGAGTCACCCGGTGACACCGGCACGTACAGTGCTCCCGAGTCGAGCACCACATGACCGGCGTTCCGCGTGTTAGCGGACACATCGGCCCGGACGGGGACTGCCGGGCGCGGCTCGGGGTAGCAGCACTGATGCAGCAGCGTCCGGCCTGGCCGGCTTCCGAGAGAGACATGCATGATCGAGCACGTGGGCGGGGCAGTGATACCGACTGGTTTCGACGTGCCCGTGGAACCGCTACGACGGGCGGCGCACTACACCGGCGAACCGGGATGCATCGCCGAGGCACGGTCCTTCGCCGCGCACTTCGTGGGCCGGCTCCGCACCGAGTGGTGCGCCAAGATCGACGACCGCGCCCAGGACGAGGTGCTGCTGGTCGTGAGCGAACTGGTCACCAACGCGGACCGGCACAGCAACGGGCCGTACATCCTGGAGCTCGAGGGCACCGACACCGCGGTCACGGTGTGCGTCTACGACAGCAGCGCGGCCCTGCCGCGCCGCTTCCCGCGCGACCCCGAGCGCGTCGGCCGGCACGGCCTGGAGATAGTCCATGTGCTGGCGAGGCAGGTCACCGTGGAGCGGGTGCCGGTCGGCAAGCGGGTCTCCGCCGTGGTGGACCTGTCCAGCGCGTGACCGCCGCGGCCGACCGTGTCGGCACCGCGGCGGTCACGGATGCGACCGGCTGCCCCTCACGCGCAGCCGAGCTCGCCCAGCATTCCCTCGCGCAGTTGCGCGATGATCCGCTTGATCAGTCGGGACACATGCATCTGCGAGCAGCCGAGACGTTCGCCGATCTCCGCCTGGGTGGCCTCCTCGACGAACCTCATGTGGATGATCTGGCGGTCGCGCTCACCGAGCTCCGCCATCAGCGGGGCCAGCGACTGGAAGTCCTCGACGAGCCGCAGCCCGTTCTCCTCCACGCCGATGAAGTCGGCGAGCACCGCCTCGCCGCCCTCCGGGCCCTCGCCGGTGAGCGCCGCGTCCAGGGACGAGGAGTTGTAGCCGTTGGACGCAATCTGAGCCTCGATCACCTCGTCCTCGGGGATGTTCATCAGGGTGGCGAGTTCGGGAACCGTCGGCTCCCGGTCCAGCCGGCTGGCGAGTTCCTCGCGCGCCTTGGCCAGCTCGACACGCAGCTCCTGCAGCCTGCGCGGCACGTGCACCGCCCAGGTGGTGTCACGGAAGAAACGCTTGATCTCGCCGACGATGTACGGCAGCGCGAACGACGTGAACTCGACCTCACGGGACAGCTCGAACCGGTCGATCGCCTTGATCAGGCCGATCATCCCGGTCTGGACGATGTCCTCCATGTCGTCGCCGCGTCCACGGAACCGTCCGGCTGCGAACCGCACCAGCGAGATGTTCATCTCGATGAGCGTGTTGCGCGCGTACTGGAATTCGTGCGTGCCCTCCTCGAGCTCCGAAAGGCGCTGGAAGAACTGACGGGAAAGTTCCCGTGCGTCACGCGGAGCGACGGCGCGCGGCTCCGCGATCCCCGGCAGTGGTCCATCACCCGTGCAGGTCCCGGCGGTCTTCTCGATGACCTGTGCCTCCGACCGTTCCACGGCGGTGTCCATTTCCTCTCCCACGAAGTCACGGTTCGACGTCTGTCTGGGGCGTGCCCTTCTTTCTGCGGGTACCCGTTCTGCGCGGGGACATGCCCGAGACCGGGACGTGGTACACACCGTCACCGCAGACCCCGCTTCTGTGATTCCACCCAGAGCGGAATGCCGATCTCTTCCCATCGAGGCGAGGGAATCTAGTCTGAAGCCGTGAGCAGCCAAGCGCCGAACGAAGCCGATGTCATTCCGCTGCGCCGCCCGCAGGGCGAGCGGCCCGCCGCCTCGCCTGCGCCGCCCAGGGAGCCCCTGTGGCGGGACCTCGTCGGCGACGTCCTGCGGCGCGAACGCCTCGCCCAGGAGCGCACCCTGAAGGACGTGGCCGACGCGGCCCGGATCTCCATGCCGTATCTCTCCGAGGTGGAGCGCGGCCGCAAGGAGGCCTCCTCCGAGGTCCTCGCGGCCGCCGCCCACGCCCTCGGCCTCGGCCTCGGCGACCTGCTGTCGCGGGCTCAGGGAGAGCTCGTCCGGATCAGCAGCCGGCAGCCCGGCAGGAGCCGCCGGACGTCGGCTTCGCCGTACGACGGACTCTGCCTGGCCGCCTGACGGACGCTTGCGGGCCGGCGCCTCAGACCGCGGCGAGGCGCCGGCTCAGCACCTCGTCGGCCAGCCCGTACGCCACCGCCTCGTCGGCGGTGAAGACCTTGTCGCGGTCCATGTCCGCACGCAGCGTCGCGATGTCGTGCCCGGTGTGCCGGGCCAGCACATGCTCGACCTGGGAGCGGATCCGGACCATTTCCTGGGCCTGGAGCGCGAGGTCGGAGATCATGCCCCGGCTGCCACCGGCGGCGGGCTGACCGAGCAGCACGCGCGCGTGCTCCAGCACGAACCGCCGCCCGGGATCACCGCCCGCCAGCAGGACGGCCGCCGTGGAGGCCGCCTGGCCGACGCAGAACGTCGAGATCGGCGCCTGCACGAACGTCATCGTGTCGTAGATCGCCATGAGTGAAGTGAACGAGCCGCCGGGGGAGTTGAGGTAGATCGCGATCTCGTTCTCCGGTGCCGACGACTCCAGATGGAGCAGTTGCGCGATGACGACGTTGGCCACGCCGTCGTCGATCTCGGTGCCGAGGAAGATGATGCGCTCGGACAGCAGCCGGCTGAACACGTCGGAGGACCGCTCGCCGTGCGCGGTGCGCTCGACGACATATGGAATCGTGTAGTTGCCCATGTCACAGCCCCATCCGTCGCTTCGAGGCGGCCGGGCGGACATCCGCAAGGGACTCCAGGACCCGGTCCACCATGCCGTACTCCCTGGCCTCCTCGGCCGTGAACCAGCGGTCACGGTCGCCGTCCCGGGCGATGGTCTGAGGGCTCTGGCCCGTGTTCTCGGCGATGAGCCGCTCCATGGTCCGCTTGGTGTGCTCCAGGTTCTCCGCCTGGATCTCGATGTCGGCGGTGGTGCCGCCGATGCCCGCCGAACCCTGGTGCATCATGATCCGCGCGTTCGGCAGGGCGTACCGCTTGCCGGGTGTGCCGCCGCACAGCAGGAACTGGCCCATGCTGGCCGCGAATCCCATGGCGAGCGTCGAGACGTCGTTGGGGATCAGCCGCATCGTGTCGTAGATCGCGAGGCCCGCGTGCACGGAGCCGCCCGGGCTGTTGATGTACAGGCTGATGTCGGTGCGGGGGTCCTCCGCGGACAGCAGGAGCAGCTGCGCGCAGACCCGGTTCGCGGAGACCTCGTCGACCTGGGTGCCGAGGAACACGATGCGCTGGCCGAGGAGTTGGGCCGCGAGATGGTCGTCGAGCCGGCTGGGCGGGGTGTCGCCCTCCTCGGCGCGGGGCGCGAGCGTGGTGAGTGGAGTCATGGTCTTCGGTTTCTCCCGTCGAGCGGTGATGCCGTCGACTCCACTCTTGGCCCCGCCCCGGCCCCGCATGCGGTTTCTCTGCCCGTGGCAGATTCGCCACGGGCAGAGCCCGCTCTCAGCCCTTCTCGCGCAACTGCCGGAAGAACGCCCGCACGTCCTTGACCAGCAGGTCGGGCTCCTCCATCGCGGCGAAGTGCCCGCCGCGGTCGAGCTCCGTCCAGCGCACGATGTTCTCCGTACGCTCGGCCTTGTGGCGCAGTGGGATCTGGAGCTCGGCGGGGAAGAGGGCGAGCGCGGTCGGAGCGGTCGACGGCTCGGCCGGCCGGGCGACACGGCCCGTGGCATGGGCGCGCTCGTAGTAGATACGGGCGGCGGAACCGGCGGTCCCGGTCAGCCAGTACAGCATCACGTTGGTGAGCATCCGGTCCCGGTCCACGGCCTCCTCCGGCAGCAGCGCCGAGTCCGTCCACTCCCGGAACTTCTCCACGATCCAGGCGAGTTGGCCGACGGGCGAGTCGCTGAGCGCGTACGCCAGGGTCTGCGGCCGGGTGGAGTGCAGGACGGCGTACCCCGTGCCTTCGCGCGACCATTCGCTCCATCGGCGCCAGGACAGCAGCGCCCGCTCCTGCTCCTCCGTGCCCAGCTGGTCCAACTCGTCCGGCGTCGGTTCGGTGGCCTGCTGCGCGCCCGGGAGCAGGTTGAGATGAACGCCGATCACACGGTCCGGGTGAGCGCGCCCCAGCTCGCGGGAGATGGCGGCGCCCCAGTCGCCGCCCTGCGCGCCGAACTGCTCGTAGCCGAGCCGTCGCATCAGTTCGGCCCATGCGTCGGCGACCCGGCCCGCCTCCCAGCCCGTGTCGGCGGCAGGCCCGGACAGCCCGAACCCGGGGATGCTCGGTACGACGACGTGGAACGCGTCGGCCGGGTCGCCGCCGTGCGCGCGGGGGTCGGCGAGCGGCCCGACGACGTCCAGGAACTCGACAATGGACCCCGGCCAGCCGTGGGTGATGATCAGCGGGGTGGCGTTCGGCTCGGGGGAGCGGACGTGGGCGAAGTGGACGGTCGATCCGTCGATCGTCGTGGTGAACTGGGGCCACTCGTTGAGCTGCGCCTCGGCGGCCCGCCAGTCGTAGGAGTTGCGCCAGTAGTGGTGGAGCTCGCGCAGGTAGTCGGCCGGCACGCCGTAGGCCCATCCGGTACCGGGCAGCTCGTCCGGCCAGCGCGTGCGGTCCAGGCGTTCGTGGAGGTCGTCGAGGTCGCTCTGCGGGATGTCGATGCGGAAGGGCCGGATGCTGTCCGCGGTCTGTGCGGGCGAAGACGTCATGGCCGCGAGCCTAGTTCCGGGCGGGGATGCGGCCACCCGGATTAATCAGCCGCCCGACCGATGAGTTCCGCGGCGAGGATCAGTCGGTACAGGTGACCGCGTTCCATGCCCCAGGAGGTGCTCATGACCACCGACGGATTCACCACGTGTCTCTGGTTCGACGGCCAGGCGGAGGAGGCCGCGCACTACTACGTGTCGATCTTCAAGAACTCCAGCATCGGCCGTGTCGGCCGCAACGTCGAGGGAGGCGCGGGCCCCGCCGGCTCGGTGCTGGCGGTGGAGTTCACGGCCAACGGCCAGAAGTTCGTCGCGTTGAACGGCGGCCCGCAGTTCAAGTTCAACGAGTCGGTCTCCTTCCAGATCTTCTGCGCGAACCAGGAAGAGATCGACTACTACTGGACCAAGCTCACCGAGGGTGGCGGCGAGCCCGGCCCCTGCGGATGGCTCAAGGACAAGTACGGCCTGTCCTGGCAGGTCGTGCCCGACAGGCTCATCGACATGATCAGTGATGCGGACCAGGAGAAGGCGTCCCGCACGACCAAGGCGTTCATGGCGATGAGCAAGTTCGACATCGCCGCCCTGGAGAGGGCCTACGCGGGCGAGTGACGGTCGCTCCTGGGTGACGGCCCGGCCCGCCCTCCGCGGGGAAGGGGGCGGGCCGGCCGCACTCGCTCGTCCGCTAGGCGGCGGAGGCCTGGGCCAGCGCCGCCACCTCGGTGGCGCTCAGCGTCCTGCCGTACACCCGGAAGTCGTCGACCGCGCCCTTCAGATACGGATCGGCGTACTGGGACCTGCCGACGTACCCGGCGCGGATGTGGTTGCCGAAGTGGCGCGGCTCCACGGTGACGCCCGCGTTCCGGCCGGCCTCGGCGCCGTCGACGTACAGGACGGCGGTCCCCCCGCCGTACGTCACCGCCACGTGCACCCATCGGCCGGCGGGCAGCGGGTCGGCGTCGATGCGCTGCTCGCCGCCCGCGCCGCCGGCGGTGATCGCATACCGCAGGGTGCCGTCGCCGCTGAGCGGGGTCAGGAACAGGTTGGCGGTGACGCCGGTGCCGACGTCGAAGATCCTGCTCCAGGCACCCGGCTGCCCGTCCAGCCGAACCCAGGTGGCGAGGGAGTAGGCGGAGGCACCCGCCAACAGGTCCTCGGCGAGGGCGACATGGCCGTCCGTGCCGTCCAGGGACACGGCGCCGCCGAGCCGTCCGGAGGCCAGCCATGAGGCGCCGCCCACCAGTTGGGCCGCCTTGGCGTTGCCGGTCGCGTCGGCCGCGGTCGTGCCCGAGGTCTCGTCGAAGCGGTGCCACGCGGCGAACGCAGGGGGAGGGGGCGGGGGTGCGCCGGTGAGCCAGTACACCGAGTAGTGCTGGTGGTGGACGCGGGCGATCGGCAGCAGGGTCACCGCCTCGCCGTCGGCGCGGGCGGTGAACCGCAGCGGGTTCGACGACGCCTGCTGTACGGAGCTCACGTCGAGGCGGGGCAGCGAGGAGTTCGCCCGGTCGCCGTACGCTCCCGCCAGGACCACCGGACCGTGCAGCACCGCCTGCACATCGGGGTCGTCGGGGGTGGCCTCGACGGTCGTGCGCATCGGCAGGGACACCTTGATACGGTCGCCGGTGCGCCAGGCACGGTCCAGGGCGAGCCAGGTGCCGGGCTTCGGGCGGTCGGGCAGCGCGCGGCCGTTGAGGGTGGCGCGGGCGTCGGAGGCCCAGGACGGGATGCGGATCCGCAGCCGGTGCGTGGCCTGCCCGGCGGTCACCGTCAACGTGGTGGTGGAGCTGTCCGGGAAGCCGGTGGTCTGCCGCCAGGTGATGCCCTGCTCGCGCCACACGACCTGCGACGGGACGAACAGGCTGACCAGCAGGTCGCGGTCGCCGTGCGTGTAGATCGTGTCGGCGAACTTGGCGTGCGTCTCCATGCCCGTGCCGTGGTCACAGGAGAAGTTGTCGTAGTCCGTGGAGTAGGCGTTCGGGTCGGTGCCCATGAAGGACGGCTGACGCTTGAACGAACCGGGCGCGAGACCGGTGTAGTAGATGTTGAAGCCGTGCGCGGAGTCCGGGTCCTGCTCGCCCAGCATCTGGTTGAACAGGGTGCGTTCGTAGTAGTCGAGCAGGTCGGTGCGGTCCGGCGTGTGGAAGTGCAACAGCCGGGTCAGCTTCAGCATGTTGTAGCTGTTGCAGTTCTCGCAGGTGCTGTCGGACAACTGCCCGGCGACCACGTCCGGTTCGTGGAAGGCCTCGCCGTTGCTGTTGCCGCCGATGACGTACGAGTGGTGGCCGGTGACGATCTGCCAGAAGTTCGCGGCGATGGTGCGGTACCGCTCGGGCCGGCCCTCCTCCCACAGCCGCAGCGCGCCGACCATCTTCGGGATCTGCGTGTTGGCGTGCAGACCGGCGAGCTGGTCCTCGCCCCGGGCCAGCGGGTCGAAGACCCGGGCGTGCGTGAAGCGCTCGGCGACCTCGAGCCATTTGGCGTCCCCGGTGAGGGCGTGCAGGTCGGCGAGCACGTCGTTCATTCCGCCGAACTCGGTCTCCAGCACCCGCTGCATCTGCTCGTACGACAGCTTCGCCGTGCGTGCGTCGACCCACCGGGCCTGCCGGAGCACCACGTCCAGCGCCTGGTCGTTGCCGGCCAGCCGGTGCTGCTCGACCAGCCCGGCCATGATCTTGTGGATCGTGTAATACGGCGCCCATACGCCGGTCCCGGCCTCCAGCCGGTCGAAGAAGCTCTCCGGGAATGCGGACAGATATCCCTTGCCGAACCCGGCGGCGGGCGAGGCGGCCTGGCACTTGGCGAGTTCGGCGACGAGGGTGCGGCCCTTGTCGCGCAGAGCGGTCTAACCGGTGCCTGCGTGGGCGAGGGCGAGCCCGGAGAGCAGATGGCCGGTGGAGTGACCTCGCAGCTCCACGCTGGGCCCCTCCCAGCCGCCGCAGGGCTGGGCGCTGCTGGACAGGCCGACGTTGGTGCGGAAGGTGTGCAGCAGCCGGTCGAGGTCGACGAAGCGCAGATAGGCCGAGTTGCGGCGCTGGTTGTCCCGGAATGGACTGTCCAGCAGGGTCACCGCGGTGAGCGGGAAGGGCCGCACGACGGTGGCAGCGGCCCGGGCGGCTCCGGAGGCGGCGTGTGCGGTCCCCGTGCCGGTGAGGGCGAGGGCCGAGGCGGTGCCGGTGGCCGCGAGGAACTGGCGTCTGCCGAGGGGTGGGGTCATGACCAATGTCCTCCGCATGTCGAAGAGCCGGGGCGGCGGTGTCCCTCCGTCGCCCCCTCTTGTTCGAAATGACGAATGTCGTGCGACATGCTGTGCGGGGGACACGCTATGCGGCTGCTGTGTGATGTCAACAGTGCCTGGAGAGGCGGAAGTTGCCTTTCATCGAGCGCGAGCTCGTTCCCCGATCACCCGCGTGATCTCGCGGGTGATCCGCAGGATGCCGGGGGAGCGCGCCGGGCACGGCTTGGGCGTCGGTGTCGTGGGCGCCAGACAGAAGTGCAGGTAGTCCTTGCCGTAGTGCAGGGCGGTGCGGTCGGAGGACGGCTGGGTGCAGTAGTCGGGGTGTGCGCGCTCGTACGCCGTGCACGGCAGGTACTGGGCCCAGGTGTAGCGGGCCCCGGCGGGGCTCACCGTCGCGCCCGCGTCGGCGACGAGGTCCCCCGAGGCGGCGGCCTGCTTCTCGTACATCTCGTTCACGCGCCGCACCCGGTCGGGGGTGATCGGGTCGGGACCCTGCAGTACCCACACGATCCGCGGGCGCTTGCTTCCGCCCGCCGCCGCGATCTGCTCGGTGAGCCGGCGCAGGTCGGCCTTGTAGCGGGTGAAGTACTTCTGCTGCGAGGCGTTGTAGGTGATGCCGTCCATGCACCACGTGTAGCCCCACGCGTTGCCCCAGAACTGCATGACCACATAGTCCGGATGCTGCGCACGGACCAGTGCGGCCGCCTTGTCCGCGTCGGGTACCAGCGACTTCGCCCCGGTGCCCTCCAGGTAGTCGCACAGGGTGGTGCCCGAGTACGGAGCACTCGTGTACGTGGCCTTCAGGTCACGGCGCAGCTCCTGCCCCAGCACGTTCTGGGCCTCCATCGCGAGCGAGTCCCCGAGGTACAGCACGCGCGGCGCCACGGCAGGGGCGCTCGCGGAGGCCGGGGCCTGCTGATGGGTCGTCGATGCCGACGCTCCCGGTACGGCGGGGGAGGGCGGTGCCTCCTCCGGGCCGGACGACGGGTCGCCGCACGCGCCGAGCAGCAGCACTCCGGTCAGCAGCATCCCCACGATCCACGGCTTCCGCATACGGCAACTCCAGCCCCGGCAACCGAAAACGGCTCCCAGGCAAGCACAGGCGGGCCCAAGGCGGAAGACACGGGGGTGAGTTCAGGCGTCGTCCGGCCGCTGCAGCCGCTCGAGGAGGTCCAGCAGGTCGGTCAGCGGCAGCGGTTTGGCGAGGTGGGCGTCGAACCCGGCCGTCCGCGACAGGGTACGGTCGGTGCCCCGGCTGAACCCGGACACCGCGATCAGGCGCAGCTTGCCGCCGCCGGGCCGCGCCCGCAGGGCACGTGCGACCGCGTAGCCGTCGATGTCCGGCAGACCCAGGTCGCACAGGACGACGTCGAAGGCGTGGGCGTCAGTGGCGGCTAGGGCGTCCTGGCCCGTGTGCACCGCCGTGACCCGGTGGCCCTGGCGTTCCAGCAGGGTGCGGTAGGTGGCGGCCAGGTCCGCGTTGTCCTCGACGATCAGGAGGGACAGCCGGCGAGGGGAGCTGTGGACGGCCGGCGGCCGGGACGGGCGCGGGCTCACGGCGTCGGTCGTCGGCAGCAGCACCGTGAAGGTCGCGCCCTTGCCCGGTCCGTCGCTGTGCGCGGAGATGCGGCCGCCGTGCAGTTCCACCACCGTCCGCGCCACGGCGAGCCCGAGCCCCAGACCCTCGGGGGTGTCAGGACCGGCCGGAGCGGCCCGCATGAACACCCCGAACAACTCCTCGGCCTGGGCGGGGGAGAAGCCGATGCCGTCGTCCCGCACGGTCAGCCGGGCCTGCCCGTCGGCGGCCGTCAGGCCCACCTCGGTGCGGCCGCCCGGCGGGGTGTACTTCAGCGCGTTCGACAGCAGGTTCGTCAGCACCTGGGCCAGCCGCAGCCGGTCGCCGTCCACCATGACCGGCTCCTCGGGCAGGACGACGTCCAGCGTGCGGCCCTCGTGCCCGAACAGGCCCCGGATGTCGGCGCACGCCCCGTGCACGACGGACCGCACGTCGACCGGATCGCACACCAGCTCCAGCCGCCCGGTGACCGCGCGTGTGCCGTCCAGCAGGTCGTTGCTCATCCGTGCCAGGGTGCTCAGCTGCCGCTCCAGGACGGAGAGCGCCGGATGGCCCTCCGGTATGTCGAGGGCCAGCAGCTCCGTGGCCGCGGTGGCGGCTGCGAGGGGGTTGCGCAGCTCGTGCGAGAGCGTCGCGATGAACCGGTCCTTGGCCTGCTGCTCCTCCCGCAGCCTGCGGCCCGCCGCGTCCAGTTCGTGATTGGCCCGGCTCAGCTGCTCGTTGACCTCGCGGATCTCCCGGGCCCGTACGAACAGGTCGATCTCCATGCCCTCGGCGCGCATCTCCGCCTCGGCGACTGCCCTCTGCTGCTCCCGCCCCGCCCGCCGCAGACGCACGAACTCGGTGACGTCCTCGACCCGGTGGATGATGTAGCGCAGCTGCCCGTCGTCACCGAGCACCGGCGTGTTGACCGGACTCCAGTACCGCTCGGTGAAAGTGCCCTCCTCGCCCGCCGGGATGTCGTAGCGCTGCATCGCCATGGTGTCCGTACGGCGGCTCGACACCACCGTCTGGAGCGAACGGCGCAGATTGGCGACGCCGTCGGCCGACGGGTCGTCCGGGTTGTCGGGGAACACGTCGAAGACGGGGCGGCCGACGATGCTCCGCCCGGTGCGGGTCGCCGTGAGGTAGGCGCGGTTGACCTCGACGATCGTGAAGTCGGGGCTGAGGACGAGCAGCGGGGAGAGTATCGCGTCGAACAGGCTCCGGAAGTCCGGCGCATCGGGCATGGTCGGACCTCCGCGGCCGAAGCGGTGACTCAGGGGTCGAGGCGGTAGCCGTAGCCGCGGACGGTGGTGATCCGCGGCGCCGGTGCGGGCAGGCCGGCGAGCTTGCCGCGCAGCCGGTACACGTGCTCCACCACGGTCGCGGCCTGCTGCCAGGACGTGCCCCAGATGCGCTCCAGCAGCTGTTCCGCCGAGAACACCCGGCCCGGTGCGGCGGCCAGCATCTCCAGCAGCGCGTACTCCTTGGGGCGGAGCATCAGCTGGACACCGTCGACGGACGCCAGGCGGGCGGCGGAGTCGATGCGCAGCGCGCCGACCTGCAGCACGCTCGGCATCTCGGGCGGCTGCGAGCGGCGCAGCACGGCGTGGATGCGGGCCACCAGTTCCCGCTGCGAGAACGGCTTGACCAGGTAGTCGTCCGCACCGATCTCCAGGCCCGCCACCCGGTCGGCCTCCGCGCCGCGCCCCGTCACGACGATGACCGGCAGCCGGCTCGTGGACCGCAGCGCCCGCAGCAGCTCCAGGCCGCTGCCGTCCGGCAGCCCCAGATCGAGAACGGCGAGATCGACACCGCCCTCGTACAGGGCGGCCTTCCCGGCGCGCGCGTCCATGGCCCAGGTGACCGTGAAGCCCGCGCGCTCCAGATAGGAACGGCACATCAGTGCGAAGTCGGGGTCGTCCTCGATCAGAGCGAGGTGCGGTCGCATGCCGCTTCACCCGGACCGTCTGGCGTCAGCCCGTTGTGCCGCTGATGAGCGGGCGTTGATGCCACGACCATGTGGCGAAGGTAGAACAGTAAATGCCCACGGTTCAAGGGGGAGCCGCTCGGGGGGGTTCCGGCACGGGCTCGTGCGATGCGGGGATGCCGCATTGATCGCACAGGCCCGTGCCGGTACGTGCGCCCCGGCGCGTGTGGGCCGCTACCGCGCGACCGAGGGGATCACACCCGGTCGGCGGCGATCAGCAGGTACTGGAAACTGCCGTTCTTGTACGCGGTCAGGAACGTGTCCTCGATGCCCGTGACCAGGTGGTCTGCCTGCCGTCGCAGCTCCCAGTAGGGGATGGCGTCGGCCGTGAGGTCCTGTACGTGGACGGGGACGAGACGGTGGCGGGCCATCGCCCGGAAGTACTCCGAGCGCGGGTGGATGTCGCAGATGTAGTGGGCGTTGATCTGGGACACCTCGCGGGAGGCCCGCCCGTAGGTGTCGTTGTAGCAGCCGGTGACCACCACATAGCGCCCGCCGCGGCGCAGCAGCCGGGAGTGCTCGGCGAACAGCAGCTCCAGCTCGACGTACATGGTCGACTCGTTGTTCCACGACGCCGCGTACGCGCCGGTCGCGAAGCCGGTGTCGAGCATGTTGCGGTGGTGGTAGCGCACCTGGCTGTCGATGCCCCGCTTGCGGGCCTGCTCGCTCGCGAACGCGGCCTGCTTGGCGGAGATCGTCACGCCGTCCGCGTGGCAGCCGTAGCGCAGATGCGCCACGACACTGCCGCCGCCGCGCCCGCAGCCGGCGTCGAAGACGCGGTCGGTGGCGGAGAGCGGGCCGAGGTGACCGGCGAGGAGTTCCGCCTGGGCGTGTTCCAGGCGGTGCAGTTCGGTGGTGATCCGTCCGCGCCGCAGGTCGGGGTCGGGCTCGTCGAGCACGGTCCAGTCGACGTCGCCGATGCCGTAGTGGTGGTGATAGAGGTCGTCGATCTTGCCGAGTTCGAGGTTGACCGGGTTCTCCTCGGCGTTCCAGTAGTCCGCGACGCGGTTCTGGTACGTGGACTGGGTCGGCACCGGTGCCGCCTTGGTGTCGGCGTGGGGGGCGATGGTCAACTAGGACTCCTTGTGAAGCGTCTGACGGGGTGTCAGCAGTGCGGGTGTTACCAGTAGTTGGGCAGGTGGTAGCGGTGGGTGTTGGTGGCGTGCCACTCGTGGTTGCCGGCCACCCAGTCGGACAGGCCCCGGGCGTAGCGCTCCACGAGGGGCGAGGTGGCGGCCAGGAGGGCGGACTCGTCCTCGAACGCGGTCATGATCTCGTTGTGGATCTCGACGGCCTTGAGATAGGCGGCTTTCAGCCCGCAGCGCTCGTTGGCGGCGAGGACCTGGGGCAGGTTGAGGTGGGTGGGGTCGCTCGCCAGCTCCTTGGTGAAGGAGTAGAGGTCGTTGACGATGGTGGTGGCGTTGCAGGCGAGCGCGGTGATGCGCTGGATCTCCGGGCGGGCGTAGACGGCCTCCGGCAGCTCGTAGCCGTCCACGGCGTCGACGATCGACAGACACGGCCGGAAGTTGTTGAACTGCCGCATCACCAGGTACTCCCACACCTGCGGCACGTACCGGATCTCCGCCCATGCGGCCTCGGCGAGATAGCCGAGGTGCAGCCGCGCCATGTCGTGGACGAACCGGTCGGTCTGGCTGGGGGTGGCGACCGCGGCGTAGTCCTTCATCGCCCAGTGGTACGAGCGCAGCGGTCCGTCGGCCTGCACTCCGTGCGCCCACTGCTCCTGCAGCGCGGGAGTGCTGTGGAAGGGGTCGAGCGCCGACTGGGCCAGGATCAGCCGGCCACCGAGGCCGCGGCGGGCGCCGCCCCTGCCCTCGTCCTCCTCGCAGTAGCAGCTGTCGACGAGGTTCTCCGCCAGCAGGAACTTGCCGGCGGCGGTGAGGCGTTCCAGGTCGGCCGCCGCCGGATGCTGCAGCACCACGGCCCGGCCGAACTGGAAGCCCGAGAAGTCCCCGGACCACGCCTTCGGGAACAGGTCGAGGCCGTGGGCCCAGGCCTCCAGCCTGCGGTCGACCTCCTCGACCTTCGCCGGGTCGGCGGGGGCGACCTGCCGGTACTTGAGCCCGGGGATCGCCCCGCCGCGCCGGGTGCGCACGGTGCGGGCCAGATTGGGCGGCCCCGGCAGCGAGGACGGGGCGGCGGGCGTGCTCATTGCGTACTCCACCCTCAGTCGGCCGTCCGGCCGATCTGGACGTTCTCCAGGATCCCGGCCGCGTCCGGCACCAGGATGGCCATTGAGTAGTAGGCGGTCACCAGGTAGCGGATGATCGCGGCCGTGTCGATGCCCATGAACCGCACGTTCAGGCCCGGCTGGAACTCGTCGGGGATGCCGGTCTGGTAGAGCCCGATCACCCCCTGGTCGGACTCCCCGGTGCGCAGCGCGATGATGCTGCTGGTGTGATCGCGGCTGATCGGGATCTTGTTGCAGGGGAAGATCGGAACCCCGCGCCAGGCAGGGATCTCGTGTCCTTCGACGTTCGCCGTGCCCGGCACCAGGCCGCGCCGGTTGCACTGCCGGAAGAAGGCCGCGATCGCCTTCGGATGGGCGAGGAACACCTTGGTCTTGCGGCGCATGGCCAGCAGTTCGTCCATGTCGTCGGGGGTCGGCGGCCCCGTGAAGGTGCTGACGCGCTGGCCGTAGTCGATGTTGTGCAGCAGCCCGAACTCCCGGTTGTTGACCAGTTCCCACTCCTGGCGCTCGCGGATCTCCTCGACCGTCAGGCGCAGTTGCTGCTCGGTCTGGTTCATCGGGTTGTTGTAGAGGTCGGCCACCCGGGTGTGGACCCGCAGCACGGTCTGGGTGAGCGACAACTCGTACTCGCGCGGCGCGAGGTCGTAGTTGACGAAGCCGCCGTTCAGTGTCGGCTCGCCGACATGGCCGGCCTGTACGGGGACGTCCGCCTCGCCCTTGCGGTTCATCGGCAGCTTCTGCCGCGCCGCGAACGCCTCCAGATGCGCGGCGAGGGACGGCACCCGGTCGGTGAACTCCGTGACCACGTCCCAGGGCAGCACCAGCAGTACGCCGGCCGTCTCCGCGCGCACCGAGCTCAGCCACAGCGGGTTGGACTGCCCGATGGCCTCGTCGCCCATCTGGTCGCCGTCGGCGACGACCCCGGTGATCTCCTCCTCGCCGTACTTGCCCGCGGTGTACCGGGTGAACTTGCCGTGCACCACGAGATAGGCCTCCGTGACCGGCTGCCCGGCCTCGAACAGCACCTGTCCCGCCCGCACCTCCCGGACCCGGAAACGGGTGGCGACCTCCTTGAGGACGTCGGTGTCGGAATAGCCTCGCAGTACCGGCAGTTCGGTGAGCGTCTCGGGGATGACCTTGATGTCGTCGGCGCCGTTCTGCTCGAACTGCACCCGCCCGCGGCCGATCCGCAGCTGCAGACGCCGGTTGACCCGGTAGGTGCCGCCCTTGACGTCCACCCACGGCAGCGTCCGCAGCAGCCACCGCGAGCTGATGGCCTGCATCTGCGGTTCGGACTTGGTCGTCGTGGCGAGCTGGCGCGCCGCCCGGGTGCTGAGACTGGTCAGCTGCCCCTCGCCGTCGGGTTCGGGGGCGGGTTCGTCGGTGGCGGGTCCGGAGGCGCTTTCGGGGGCGGACACATTCCCTCCCTGGGGACGTACACGGCGATGTACAGAAGTGGGCGGAGTGGTCGGAGATGAAGGCGACGCCGCGGTGGACGACAGCCCGGCGTCGCATGTACAAGGCAAACAGCCCCGCGGATGCCCCGGTACGGCGCGAAGGGGGCGTTTTCGTCGCCTTGTAACGCAAACCTCGCGAACGAGGCAGCGCGGCGAGACCACCGCACTCCCGCGCCCCTCGCCCGCCTCGTGCGCCCCCGACGCCGCACCCCTCGCTAGAGGTCGTTCACCAGCACTGCTGCCCCGTCGAAGCGCCCGGCCTTGAGGTCCCGCAGTGCCTCGTCGGCCCGCGTCAGGGGATACGTGTGGGTGGTGGCGTGGACGCCGTGCCGGGCGGCCAGAGCCAGGAACTCGCGGCTGTCCTCGCGGGTGTTGGAGGTGACGCTGCGTATCTGCTTCTCGTAGAACAGGTCGGTCTCGTAGTGCAGGGGCGGTGTGTCGCTGAGGTGGATGCCGGCGATCGAGAGGGTGCCGCCGCGGTCGAGGGCGCGCAGCGCGACCGGGACCAGATCGCCGACCGGGGCGAACAGGATCGCGCTGTCCAGGGGCTCGGGCGGCATGGCGTGCGCGTCCTGCGCGGATGCGGCGCCCAGGCCGAGCGCGAGGTCCCGCGCCGCCGCCCCGCGGGTCAGGACGTGCACGGTGGCGCCCTCGGCCAGCGCCAGCTGCGCACACAGGTGCGCGCTGCCCCCGAACCCGTACAGACCGAGCCGCCCGCCCGGCGGCAGCGCCGCCCGCCGCAGCGCCCGGTAGCCGATGATCCCCGCGCACAGCAGCGGCGCGAGCGCCACGTCGTCGACGGCCTCCGGCAGGCGGTGGGCGAACGCGGCAGGCACGGTCGTGTACTCGGCGTAACCGCCGTCCGCGTCCCAGCCGGTATACCGCGAGGACGGGCACAGGTTCTCGGCCCCGCGCGAGCAGTACCCGCAGGTGCCGTCCGTGCGCCGCAGCCACGCCACCCCCACCCGGTCCCCGGTCGCGAAGCCTGCGACCCCAGCCCCGGACCCGGCCACCACGCCCACCACCTCGTGCCCTGGCGTCACCCCCGCCCGGTGCACCGGCAGATCCCCCTCGCTGACATGCAGATCGGTGCGGCACACCCCGCAGGCGCGCACCTGCACGAGGAGCTCGTCGTCGCCGGGCACCGGTACCGGTTTCTCCACGAGCTGCAGACCCATCTCCTCGACCGGTCCCGGTGTCACCGCCGACCACGCACGCATCGTCCCGTCCGCCATTCCGCACCCCGTCCGCAGCGTCGAAAGTGTGCCGAGGCCCTTCCCGTCCAGTCTGAAACGGACCCGGGCGTTCGGCGCGCGCTTCGCCCGACGCATGACTAGCGTGAGGAAACGGACCATCCGCCGATTCGGGAGAGGGCCGCAGCCATGGCCGTACAACCTGAGGGAACCCCCTGTTGGGCCGACGCGATGTTCGGCGACGTCGAGGGAGCGAAGAGCTTCTACGGTGACGTCCTCGGCTGGACGTTCGGCGAGGCGTCGTCGGAGTACGGCAACTACACCCAGGCCTACTCGGACGGCAAGGCGGTCGCCGCCGTCGTACCGCCGATGCCGGGCCAGGAGGCCCCGTCGCAGTGGTGCCTCTACTTCGCCTCACCGGACGCGGCCGCCACCGCCGCCAAGGTCCGGGAAAACGGCGGCGAGGTGCTGATGGAGCCCATGCAGGTCGGCGAGTTCGGCACCATGTGCATCGCCCGCGAGCCCAGCGGCGCCGTCTTCGGCGTGTGGCAGGGCGGCACCCACGAGGGCTTCGAGGCGACTGCCGAGCCGGGCGCCTACGGCTGGGCCGAGGTCTTCACCCGTGAACCCGAGAAGGCCGACGCGTTCTTCAGTGCCGTCTTCCCGTACACGGCCCAGCAGATCGTCGACGACAATGTCGACTTCCGCATGTTCAACCTCGGCGACACCACGGTCCTCGGCCGGATGAAGATGGGCGAGGAGTTCCCGCCCGAGGTGCCGTCCTACATCAATCTCTACTTCGTCGTCCCCGACTGCGACGACGCGGTCGCCAAGGCCACCAAGCTCGGCGGCGTCCTGCGCTTCGGGCCGATGGACAGCCCCTACGGCCGCTTCGCGGCGATCAGCGACCCACAGGGGGCGAGTTTCTCGGTGATCGACATCACGCGGACCGAGGGAGAGCTGCCCAAGACGAAGGACGTCTAGGGCCTACGAGGCGTCTCTCGGACGATGGTCGAGGTCCCCGTCCGCCCGTGGCATGATCGAGGCCATGCGTGAACGTGTGGTGGCCGCGTGCGACGGCGCTTCGAAGGGAAATCCGGGACCGGCGGGCTGGGCATGGGTGGTCTCCGACGACTCCGCGACCCCGGCCCGCTGGGAGGCGGGGCCGCTCGGCACGGCAACCAACAACGTCGCCGAACTCACCGCCCTGGAACGTCTGTTGGCAGCGACCGCCCCGGACGTCCCGCTCGAGGTCCGCATGGACTCCCAGTACGCCATGAAGGCCGTCACCACCTGGCTGCCCGGCTGGAAGCGCAACGGCTGGAAGACCGCCGCCGGCAAGCCGGTCGCCAACCAGGAACTGGTCGTACGCATCGACGCACTGCTCGACGGCCGCTCCGTCGACTTCCGCTACGTGCCCGCCCACCAGGTCGACGGCGACCCGCTCAACGACTTCGCCGACCGCGCCGCAAGCCAGGCCGCCAAGGTCCAGGAGCCCGCAGGCAGCGACCTCGGTTCACCGGTGCCGCCGCCCTCCCCGGACACTCCGGCCGCGGGCGCCCCGCGCCGCAAGCAGGCCGCGTCCCGGCAGCGTGCGGGCTCGTCGTCCCGCACCATCAAGGCGAAGTTCCCGGGCCGCTGCCTGTGCGGCCGTTCCTACGGGGCCGGCGAGCCCATCGCCAAGAACGGGCAGGGCTGGGGGCACCCGGAGTGCCGTACGGCGGAGGCCGGTTAGGGCCGGGGCCGTACGGCACACCGTTCAGGACCGGGTGCAGGTCAGGTGACCACGCCGCGCCACTCCCCGGTCTCCTGGCCGCGCGCCTCGATGAACTTCTTGAAGCGCTCCAGGTCGCCCTTGGTCTGCCGCTTCACGAAGCCGAGCTTGTCGCCGACCTGTTCGGTGACGCTGTCGGGATGGAAGTCCATCTGCAGCATGACCTTGGTGTGGTTGTCGTCGAGGCGGTGGAAGGTCACCGCCCCGGCCTGCCGGGCCTGACCCGCGACCGTCGTCCAGGCGACCCGCTCGTCGGGGATCTGCTCGGTGATCTCCGCATCGAACTCGCGGTGCACGCCGTTGACGCTGGTCACCCAGTGCGTGAGCGTGTCCGTGCGCTGTTCGATGCGGTCCACGCCGTTCATGAACTCGGGGAACGTCTCGAACTGAGTCCACTGGTTGTAGGCGGTGTGCACCGGGACGCCGACCTCGATGGATTCCTCGACCTGCGACACGGGTGAACCCCTCCTTCGCTCTCACATCGGTTGCGTCCGGCGCGGGTACCCCTGACCTGCGGAGCAAACCGCCTCGTCCCGGCCGTCAGTCGGTGTCGAAGGTGTAGTGGGCGGTGTGGTCCAGCAGATCGGCGGGCCGTACGTCGTTCCACGGCTTCATCGTCTCGCCGAGGTCGACCACGTCCGGTGTTCCGGCGGTCGGCAGATAGCCGGAGCCCGGGTGGCGCCGCTGCCACTGGGTCCACAGCTTGTCGATGTAGGCGTGATGCAGCCAGAACACGGGGTCGTTGGGGGAGACCCCGGTGGCCATCTGCCCGCCGACCCACACATGGACCCGGTTGTGCAGGTTCACGCCGCGCCAGCCCTCCAGGTGGTTGCGGAAGCCGTCCGAGGCGCTGTTCCACGGTGGCATGTCATATATCACTGTGGAAAGCACCGACTCGACCTCGGCCCGGGTCGGCAACTCCCGTACGTTCGCACCCAGTTGGCGACGCAGGAACGTACGCCCGTCCACCCGCACGTTGATCGGCCAGTTGCCCGCGGACGCGGCGAACGGACCGTCCATCACCTGGCCGTCGCGGCTGCGCCCGGTGCCGCCGAGGAAGTCAGGTGCCCACAGGGAGGAACGCGGCGAGCGGTCGGTGCTCCAGTCCCAGTAGGGCAGCGCGACCGATGCGTCCACCGACTGCAGTGCGCTCTCGAACTCCAGTAGGAATCTTCGGTGCCAGGGCAGGAAGGACGGTGAACGGTGGCCGGTGCGTTCGCCGGTGTCGGTGTCGCCGAGGATGAAGGCGTTGTGGGTGGTGACGAAGGCGTCGTAGCGGCCGCTGCGCTTGAGTTCGACGAGGGCGGCGACGAAGCGCCGCTTCTCGTCGGCGGTCAGGCTCGCCTGGTTCTTGCGGACGGTCATGGTGCGGATGCTCCCAAGGTGCTTTCGCGAAAGGTCAGTTGGCGGGGAAGGGGAGGAGCCGGGCGCCCTGCAGCTCGTCGACGGCGGCGCGTGCGGCCGCGTGCGGCGTGGGCACCGGGGCGTAGTGGCTGACGACGCTGATCCAGGTGCCGTCGGCGTTCTGCATGACGTGCAGTTCGACCCCGTCGACGAGGACGGCGTAACCGGTGCCGTGGTGGTGACCGCCCCCGGAGGCAGGCCGGCCCTGTATCCGGCGGCCCTTGTAGACCTCGTCGAACGGCTCGGGGGAGCCGGGGTGCTGGTGGTCCGCTGCGGCTGCGGCAGGGGCGGCGGCGGTGTGCGCGGCGGCGGCCGCGGTCAGGGCGGCCGCCGCGGTGAGCGCGCGGCGTCGGGTCAGGGTCGGCACGGGTGATCTCCAGGGTTCGTTCGGTTGACGACCCGGAATGCCTATCGGCCTCGCCGAGACCAGGAGAAATCCGTCGGGAGCGGTTGGCTGCGATCAGGACAATTGCCGACATGTTGTACAAGGCTGAACGAAGATGATCTCGCCGTGCGGGGTACCTCGCGACACCCGGAAGGGGAAATTCCTTCTCGCCGCCCCTGCGTTCCGGGTGGTCCTTGGCGGGTGAATGCGCCGTCAGTGGCCTGCCTCACCTCGGGAAATCGACGTGATCCCGCTGCTCGGCGTCCGCACCATCCCCAAGGGCGCATCCGGCGTCGCGGCGGCCCGCCCTCTTTGGTGAATGGAAATTCACCGGCTAAGGTGAATGAGTATTCACCCGAACCTTCGCCGCATCGCTGCTGGAGTGCCGATGGACCAGCCAGGCCCGATACCCCGCGCCTCCGGAACGGGAGCCCTGCGTGACCGGCTCACGATTCCGGTGCTGGCGTTCGGCGGCATCCTCATGGCCGTCATGCAGACCGTCGTCGTACCGCTCCTGCCCGATCTGCCGCGGCTGACGGGCGCCTCCGCCGGCACGGTCTCCTGGATGGTCACGGCGACGCTGCTGTCCGGCGCCGTGCTCACCCCGGTGCTCGGCCGGGCCGGCGACATGTACGGCAAGCGCAGGGTGCTGATGTCGGCCCTCGTCCTGATGACTTTCGGCTCGGTGATGTGCGCCCTGTCGTCCGACATCGCCGTCCTCATCGCGGCCCGCGCCCTGCAGGGCGCCGCCGCCTCCGTGGTGCCGTTGTCGATCAGCATCCTGCGCGACGAGCTGCCGCCGGAGCGCCGTGGCTCCGCGGTGGCGCTGATGAGCTCCACCGTCGGCATCGGCGCCGCCCTGGGCCTGCCGCTGGCCGCGCTGGTCGTGCAGTACGCCGACTGGCACACCATGTTCTGGCTGACCAGCGCCCTCGGCGCGCTCGGCGTGACGGCGGTGTGGTGGGCGGTGAAGGAGTCGCCCGTGCGGCAGCCCGGTCGCTTCGACGTGCCGGGCGCGCTGGGTCTGGCCGCAGGGCTGGTGTGCCTGCTGCTGGGCGTCTCGCAGGGCGGGCCGTGGGGGTGGGGAAGCGCGCGTGTCGTCGGCCTGTTCCTCGGCGCTGTCGTCGTACTGGCACTGTGGTGGTGGCAGCAGCTGCGCACCGAACTCCCGCTGGTCGACCTGCGGCTGGTGTCCAGGCCGCGCGTGGGCCTGTCGCACGTGGCGGCCCTGCTCACCGGGTTCGCCTTCTACGCCAACTCCCTGGTGACCGCCCAGCTCGTGCAGGCGCCCAAGGCCACCGGGTACGGGCTCGGACTGTCGATCGTGCAGACCGGCCTGTGTCTGCTGCCCGGCGGCGTCACCATGCTGCTGTTCTCACCCGTCTCGGCCCGCATCTCCGCGGCCCGCGGCCCGCGCATCACCCTCGCCCTCGGGGCCGCGGTCATCGCCTGCGGCTACGCGGTGCGCATCGCCGACAGCCGCGACCTCTGGATGATCATCCTGGGTGCGACAGTGGTGTCCACCGGCACCACCCTCGCCTACTCGGCCCTGCCCACCCTGATCCTGCGCGCCGTCCCTGCAGAGCAGACCGCCTCCGCCAACGGCGTCAACGTCCTGATGCGCACCATCGGCCAGGCGGTCTCCAGCGCCGCTGTCGCCGCCGTGCTGGTCCACCACACCAGCCTGGTCGGCTCAGCCCCCGTGCCCACCCTGCACGGCTATCTGCTCGCCTTCGGCATCGCCGGCGCGGTCGCCCTGGCGGCCAGTGCCGCGGCCCTGACCATCCCCGGCGACCCGGCGACGGGCGGGACACCCCGAAGCCGCGGGCGGACCCGGGACCCCCGCGACGGGGCGCTGGAGGGAGCATGAGTCCGTGAGCACTCCCCCCACCACGTCCGCGCCGGCCCGCCGGGACGCCGAGGCGACCAAGACGGCCATCCTCAAGGCGGCCCGCCACCTGCTGGCCCGCCACGCCCACGCCGACATCACACTCAAGGCGGTCGCCGAACGAGCGGGTGTCAGCCCCCCGTTGATCCTGAAGTACTTCGGCAACAAGGACACCCTTTTCGCCCGCGTCATGTCCTTCGAGACCGACGCCGACGCCCTGCTCGACGCACCGCTGGACGAGCTCGGCCGGCACATGGTCCGACATGTGCTGGTCAGCCAGTCGCAGCAGGGCGCCGACCCGCTCCTGCGGATCGTGTTCGCGCCCCTGCACGGCGCACAGGGCGACATCCTGCGTGCCAACTTCCGCACCCAGGTCACCCAACGCCTCACCGAACGCCTCGACGGCCCCGAAGCGGGCCTGCGCGCCGAGCTGGCCGTCGCGAACCTGCTGGGCCTCGGGGTGATGTACGGCATCGCACGCGGCGCCCATGTGCGGGGCGCCGCACTGGAGGAGACGGTGGCCCGTTACGCGCCCGCGGTGCAGGCACACCTCACACCGGGCGAAGGAATGCCGCGGCCGTAGCCACGAACCGGCACGTTGAACGTGCGAGCGTCGAGCGGGCGGCGGCCTCCTGGTTCCTCTGCCGGGCACCGCCGGCGGGGTGAGATCGGTCCGCCTCGTCCCAACGGCCGTACAGGAAAGGCGCGACGGCGTCACAGCTCCGGTGCGGGACCTGGCAGGTGGCGAGGGGCTGCAGGGCGGGCTCTGGCGCCGGGCCCCGTGCAGCACGGCCGTTTTCGCGCCGACTCACCGGTGCCTCGGAAGTCATGATCAGCTGCCGTTGCGCGGACAGGCTCCCGAGCTCGCCCAGGTATGCGGACGCCCGCTTCGGCCCGCTCGGGCGCGTGCGGCAACGGCAGCGCTCAATGCAGCAACCGGTCGAGGAAGCCGTTGCCGAAGACGCGGTGCGGATCGAGTCGGTCCAGGGTTCCGGCCGCCTGCCCCCACGCCGCCTCGCCCAGCGACGCGGGCACCGCCGTGCCCAGCACCTCCTCGTCGCTCCAGGCCGCCTCGTCCGTGTAGGCCCAGCCCTTGGACCACTCGACCCGGGTGAGCGCGTGCTCCCCGTCGAACGTGCGCAGCAGGAACTGTTCGAGCTCGCGCAGAAAGGCCTCCGCGTACGGTGTGCCCGGCAGGGTGAGAACGTCCAGCCACACCGCCGTGTCCCACTCCGGATGCGTGTCGCTCTGCCGCAGTGCCGACAGCAACGGGGCGCGGGCGCCCGCCAGTTCGGCATCGGCCGGGTCGTCGAGGCCGGTCACCCGGATCTCCACCGAACCGTTCACCGGGAAGCGGCCCAGCGCCGCGTACGCCGCGAGCCGCTCCCGGTAGAAGGATGTGAACTCGGCGACCACGCGCTGCACTTGGGTCCGCGTGGTGAGCACGGCGTAGCCGTTCGCGGTCACCCGCAGCGTCGTCGGCTTGATATAGAGCAGAGTGTTCTTCGACGGCCCCCAGATGTCCGCCGACAGCGTCGCCACCAGCCCGAGCGCCGCCACGTCGTACTGCGCGTTGCCCAGCACCGGAGCCAGATACCAGGCCGCGTCCGAGGTCATCCGCCCCACCAGGTCCGCCACCACGGTCGGCACGTTGTCGGAGAACGGGTAGTTGTACGGCGATGTCACATGCCGCGAGGTGAGCGGCCGCGTCGGCGCGACGCTCCACACCTTGAACCAGGGGAACTCGGTGAAGGCGAACCAGATGGCCTCCACGCGGCCCGACGTGTCGAGGTAACTCGCCAGCGTGCGCCCGCCGGAGCCGGGCGCCGCAAAGAGTTCGGCCGCCGGGATGTCCGTACGGCTCACACACCGCAGATTGACGTTCGCGCCCACCCGCAGCACGACCTCCGTCACCAGCGCACGGCCGAGGTGCGTGAGCAGCGCGGCACAGTCCGCCTCGGCGCGGTCGTACGTCCGCAGCACATACGCGCCCGAGCTCTCGTCCCACACGACCGCCGTCAGCGACAGCACCAGATTGCTGAGCGAGCCGTACGTGTGCCCGGGCAGCCGCTGCTCGCCCTGCGCCGGTACGGCGCTGCCGTGCGCGTCGATGGCGAGCGCGCCGCCCAGGGTGAGGTCACCGGGAGCGGGCGCGGCGGTGACCCCCAGGCCGTGCCCCTCCAGATGGGTGAGCAGGGCCTCCATCGTGACGCCGGTGCCGGCGCGCACCGCGCTCGCCGAGTCCAGCGACAGGCCGGTGAGATGACGCGCGGTGTCCACGAGGAGAACGGGGGCGTCCGACGCCGTGCCCTCGGTGATCGTCAGCGGCGACCAGCCGTGCGCGGAACCCCGGGCGCGCACCCTCCAGCCGTGCCGCCAGGCCCAGTTGACGACCTCGGCCACCTGATCCGCGGCGCCCGGAGCACAGGCCCACAGGCCGTCCGCGGTGATCTCACCGACCCAGTTGCGGTACGCCGATCGGTACAGGGCGACATCCGCCGGGAAGTCCGGCAGCTCCTGCGCCGCGACCGCCGGATCGGCCGCGATCAGCACCGGGCCGGCTGCCAGCGCGGCCGCGCCGACCAGGAAGCCGCGACGGCTCAACGACGTCTTCTCCGACGGCCCGGACGGGAAGTTGCTCACTGAACAATCAGTCACGGGTTCACGCTAGGGGGCCGTTGACACGTGCAGGATTCCTGTCCAACAACATCACTCGTCCGAGTGAATGATTCACAGGTGGCTCTTCGGACCCTCCGGTTCCGTGTGCAGGCGTGACGGATGACAGACTGCACCCATGGACGAGCGCACATTCGGTAGGTCGGGTCAGCACGCATCCGTCGTCGGTCTGGGCACATGGCAGCTGGGTGCCGACTGGGGAGACGTCGACGACAAGGAAGCCCTGGCGGTGCTGGAGGCGGCGGCCGAGTCTGGGGTGACCTTCTTCGACACCGCCGACGTGTACGGCGACGGGCGCAGCGAGCAGACCATCGCCGCCTTCCTCAGCGGCAGGCCGGACCTGCATGTGCTGGTCGCCACGAAGATGGGCCGCCGCGTCGAGCAGATCCCCGAGAACTACGTCCTCGACAACTTCCGTGCCTGGAACGACCGTTCACGGCGCAACCTCGGCGTCGACCGCATCGACCTCGTACAACTGCACTGCCCGCCGACGCCCGTGTACTCCACGGACGAGGTGTTCGACGCCCTGGACACCCTGGTCGAGGAGGAGCGCATCGCGGCCTACGGCGTCAGCGTGGAGACCTGCGCGGAGGCGCTGACCGCGATCGCCCGGCCGAACGTGGCGAGCGTGCAGATCATCCTCAACGCCTTCCGTATGAAGCCGCTGCGCGAGGTCCTCCCGGCCGCGCAGGAGGCCGGCGTCGGCATCATCGCCCGTGTCCCGCTCGCCTCCGGTCTGCTGTCGGGCAAGTACACCAAGGACACCGTCTTCCCCGAGAACGACCACCGCACCTACAACCGGCACGGCGAGTCCTTCGACGTCGGCGAGACCTTCTCCGGCGTCGACTACACGACCGGCGTCGAGGCCGCCGCCGAGTTCTCCGCGCTCGCGCCCGAGGGGTACACCCCGGCCCAGCTCGCCCTGCGCTGGATCGTGCAGCAGCCCGGCGTGACCACCGTGATCCCCGGCGCCCGCTCACCCGAGCAGGCCCGCGCCAACGCGGCCGCCGCCAGGCTCCCGCAGCTCACGGACGAGACACTCACCGCGATCCGCGACCTCTACGACCGCCGGATCAAGGACCAGGTGGAAGCCCGCTGGTAGACCGGGGCGACCGGCTCACGGCTCCAGGAGCAGCTGCCACTCCTGCTCCTGGTCGCCGGAGACCGAGCCCTGATCCTGGGCCGTGAAGGCGTGGGTGAGCGTCTCGCGCGCCTGCGCCACCGCCACCGGCGAGCCCTGCACGGTCAGCGTCACCGCCCCGGACAGATGGCCGGCGGGGCCGGCCTCGGACGGCGGCCCTGCCGGCTCGTGCTCGAACCTCGCCGTGTGGACGGTGACCTCGTCGTCGGCGGGAAGGTCCTCCTTCGCCATACCGAAGGTGGGCTCCAGAACCCGCACGACTGCGCGTGCGTCCGCGGCGGTGCCGCCGCTGACAGTGACTGTGAGCTCGGTGCCGGACATGGTCGTCGGACTCCTCGGGTGGTCGTCGTACGCCATGCGCTCCGTGTAACCGCCCGGTGATCGCCCAAACAGGGCCGATTGCGCCCGGCCCGGTCAATCCTGCGCGAAGAGGGAACCCGGGTCAGGGTAGACATCCGGGGCGATCGAGCCGGGAGGAACCTTGCCGGCCACAAACAGCAGAGAAGAACTGAACGAGTGGGGGCGGCACGAGACCGAGGAGGAGAGGGCCGACCGGAAGTGGGGTGAGCTGATCCAGGAGGTCAGGGTCGCCCAGACCGGGGTGCAGATCCTGTTCGGCTTCCTGCTCACCGTCGTCTTCCAGCAGAAGTACGACTCGCTGGAATCCACCGACAAGACCATCTACATCGTGACCGTGGTGCTGGGCGCCGCCGCCACCGGAGCCTTGATCGGGCCCGTCTCCCTGCACCGCCTTGTCGCAGGGCAGCGGGTCAAGCCGCAGGCCGTGGAGTGGGCCTCCCGGATGACCTTCGTCGGTCTGGCACTCCTGCTCGCCACCATGACCTCCTCGCTGCTGCTGATCCTCCGGGTCGCCACCCACAACGGGGCCGTGCCCTGGCTCGTCACAGGCGTGGTCGCGTGGTACGCGCTGTGCTGGTACGCGGTGCCTCTGTGGACCCGGCGCCGCCATACGGAGTGACACCCAGCGCGTCGAGCTGCCGGTCGTGCAGGCGGGAGAGCACCAGCACCGAGACCGTGGCGCCGATCAGCGCGCAGAACATGTCCCACTGCGTGTCCCACACGTCGCCCTGCGTGGCCAGGAAGGCGTCCGCGGAATGCCCGCCGGTCACCGCGGCCAGCCACTCCAGCATCTCGAAGACAGCACTGAAGGCGAGGCACGCGCACACGGTCAGCGGAGCCAGCCAGCGGCTGCCGCGCAGCGGCGAGGTACGGCTGAGCAACTCCCGTACCAGAACCGCCGGCACGAAGCCCTGCATGAGGTGGCCGAAACGGTCGTACGGGTTGCGGGCCAGGCCGAAGGTGTCCCGCACCCAGTCGCCCAGCGGCACCTGTGCGTAGGTGTAGTGGCCGCCCACCGCCAGCACCAGCGCATGGACGGCCAGCAGGCAGCACAACAGGTTCGTCAGCGGGAAGCGGCGCCAGGCCAGAACCACCAGCGGCAACCCGACCAGCGCCCATACCGTCTCCAGGAACCAGGTGGTGCGATCGCGCGCCCCCCAGGCCGAGGCGGCCAGCCCCAGTGCCACGACGACAGCCAGCAGGGCGGGCAGCCGCCGTCGCGGGACGGCGGAGTGCAGGACAGCAGTCATGGGGGCTCCTCCTCGTGGAAGCCCCCATGCTGGCCGAGCGGTTGGACGACGGCATGAGTACGGCTACTCAGCCCCGCCCGGGCCGGGATCCTCAGCCCTTGTCGCCGCGCAGCGCGCTCAGGCACATGACGATGGCCTGCTGGAGCTCCTCCAGGCGCTGGACCATGTCGTCCTCGACGAAGTCCTGCACATCGTCGAAGGTCAGCTCCTCGAACGCCTTCGTCGCCTTCTGCAGGCTGCTGTAGAACTTCGTCCGCCGCTCCTGGACGCGCAGTTCGGGATCGGCCTCCACGGCCTCGGCGACGAGGGACTTCATGGTGTCGTAGGCCTCGCTGGCCCACTCGCCGCTGTCCTCGTCCTCCTCGAGCTCGTCGATGAGCGACAGGTGCCGCTCGGCCTCCTGGCGCAGGTCGACCGGCGCGTCGATGGTCTGCCCCGCGGGCGTTTTGACCTGCCCCGACTCGGCGATCTGACGCACGTAGCCGATCCGGTCGGCGGCCCGGCTCTCGGTGGCGACGGCCTTCTTCAGGTCGTCGGTGCGGACGACGTCCCGCGCCAACTCGGCCTGCAGCTCCGGGTCTTCACGGACGCGGTCGAGCAGCGCCTGGCGTGCCGCCCGGGCGGTGGAGGGGTCGGCGAGGATCGCGGCGCGCAGGGCGGTGGGGTTCTCGGCGACCTCCAGCGCCTTCGTCGGCCGGATGCCCTCCGCCTCGGCGGCCTCCGCGATGGCGGTGCCGCGCTCGGAGGTGGCGCTGTTGCGGGACACGTAGTAGCTCAGCCAGACGTCCGCGTCCGGCAGCTCCACCTCCTGGCCCGGGACCAGCGCCTCGAAGTGCGGGACCATGCCGTCGTCGGCTGCCCGGTCCCAGGCCTTGTAGTAGCGCATGACGCGTTCGGGGGAGCACCCGGCCAGCTCCGCGAACTCCTTCGCGGACACCTTCGGCGTCTCCTCCGCGCCCTGCCCACCGGGCCGTACGCTGCGCGCCACCATCAGGCCGAAGGCCCATCCTCCGGTCCGCGCATACACCCCGAACTCGCGCGCGTCCCGCGCGACGAGGTCGGACAGCGGGACGGGGGACGACTCGGACGGGACGATCGCTAGGGCCACGGACGACTCTCCTGTGCAAAGCTGGTCGGACTGCAGAAGTGCAGACCGGCAGCCTATATGGCCCCATTGGCAAGGCTTTGAACAGGGCGCCGTCCCGGAGGCCTCCCGGTCAGTCGAAGCTGTCGCGCAGGGCCGGCAACAGCGTCTTCTCCGCCCAGTCGAGATACGCCGGCTGCGACTCGCCGCCGATCTGCACGAGGGCGATCTCGCCGAATCCGGCGTCGGCGTAGGGGCGTACGGCTTCGACGAAGTCGTCGGGGTTGTCGCCGCAGGGAATCGACGCGGCGACGTCGTCGGGGGTGACGTACTGGGTCGCCGACTCGAAGGAATCGGGGTGCGGCAGCTCGGAGTTGACCTTCCAGCCGCCGCCGAACCAGCGGAACTGCGCGTGCGCGCGCTTCACCGCCGTGTCCCGGTCGGGGTCGTAGCAGACGGGCAGCTGGCCCACGCGCGGCTTGCCCTCACCGCCGTGCCGGTCGAACGCCGTCAGCAGCCCCGCCTCGGGCTCGGTGGCGATGACCAGGTCGGCGAGTCGGCCCGCGAGGGCGCAGGACTGCTCGCCGGAGACGGCGATGCCGATGGGCGGCGGCTGGTCCGGCAGGTCCCACAGCCGGGCCGACTCCACGTCGAAGTGCGTGCCGCGATGGTTGACATGGCCGCCCTTGAAGAGCGCCCGGATGATCTCCACCGCCTCCTCCAGCATCTCGTGCCGCACGTCGACGGACGGCCATCCGCCGCCCACCACATGCTCGTTGAGGTTCTCGCCGGAGCCCAGCCCCAGCCGGAAGCGGCCTTCGGACAGCAACTGCATCGTGGCCGCCTTCTGCGCCACCACCGCCGGGTGGTAGCGGACGGTCGGACACGTCACATAGGTCATCAGCGGAATGCTCGAGGTCGCCTGAGCCGCAGCGCCCAGCACGCTCCACGCATACGGCGAGTGCCCCTGCGAGCGCAGCCAGGGAAAGTAGTGGTCCGAGGTCACGGAGAAGTCGTAACCGGCGCCCTCGGCCCGCACCAGATGGTCGACGAGGTCACGGGGGCCGGCCTGCTCGGTCATCATCGTGTATCCGATTTGCACCATAAACGTCGAGTCCCCTGGACCGGCGGCGGAAAACAGCCTCTCGATCAACCAGGGTTCACCGGGGAGGATGCCCTCATGAGCGCTCGCCCGCTGCCCGTCGGCAGCCCCGCCGCCCAAGGTGTCGACGCCACCGGCGTCCACGCCTTCCTCGACGCCCTCGAAGCGGCGCCTGACATCGAACCGCACAGCCTGATGATCATGCGGCACGGTCACCTCGTGGCCTCCGGCTGGTGGGCGCCGTACACCTCCGATCGACCGCACCTGCTGTACTCCCTCAGCAAGAGCTTCACGGCGACGGCCGCCGGGATCGCCGCCGGCGAGGGGCTGCTGCGCTTCGACGACCCGGTGATCTCGTACTTTCCCGAGTTCGACGCCGACATCACCGACCCGCGCAGTCGCGCGATGCTGGTGCGGCACGTGGCGTCGATGGCGAGCGGGCACGAGGCGGAGACCCTCGACCGGGCGCTCGCCACCGACCGAGCGGACATGGTGCGCGGCTTCCTGCTGCTCCCGCCCGAGCGGGAGCCGGGGACCGTCTTCGCCTACAACCAGCCCGCGACCTACACCCTTGCCGCGATCGTGCAGCGTGTCACGGGTCAGCCGCTGACCGAGTACCTGCGCCCGCGGCTGCTGGACCCGCTCGGGATGGGCGAGGCGGCCTGGCTGCGCGACCGCGCCGGCCGCGAACTGGGCTTCAGCGGGCTGCACGCCGCCACCGATGCCGTCGCCCGGCTCGGCCAGCTGTATCTGCAGGACGGGGTGTGGGAGGGGCGGCGCCTGCTGCCCGAGGGGTGGGTGGCCGAGGCCACGCGCCCGCACATCGGCAACGGCGACGGTACGGCTGCTGGTGCGCTGTCGGACTGGCAGCAGGGCTACGGCTTGCAGTTCTGGACCTCCCGGCACGGCTACCGCGGCGACGGCGCGTACGGGCAGTTCTGCCTGGTGCTGCCCGAGCACGACGCCGTGATCGCGACGACGGCGGCGACCGAGCAGATGCAGCAGGTGCTCGATCTGGCCTGGCAGCACCTTCTGCCGGCCTTCGGCACCGAACCGCTGCAGGGCCGGGAGCACGAGGACACGGCCCTCGGTGAGCGGCTGACGCGACTCGCGCTGCCCCCGGCCACAGGGAAGCCCGCACCGCCGGAGCGGGCGCAGAACTGGTCCGGCGCCGAATTCACGCCGTACGGCGGAGTCTGCGCGGCCCAGCCGAAGCTGACCGGCGCCCAGGTGACGGTGGGTTCGGACGGCTGGGCCCTGCGCCTCACCGAGGACGGGCACGAGCTCGGCCTGCACGTCGGGGAGGGCGGCTGGACCGTCACCGACGAGCCGCTGCCCACCGCGGTGAGCGGCGGATGGACCGACGAGGACACCCTCGCCGTGGACGTCCTGTTCCTGGAGACACCGCACCGGCTGACCGTGACGTGCTCGCTGCCGGACCGCACCTTCACAGCGCGGTGGCACACCACTCCGCTGCACAGCACCCCACTGCGCGCGCTGTGTGCACCCCGGGCCTCAGCCTGAGGACACCCGGAAGGTCCGCAGGAAGGTGTCCAGCGCCAGCCGGTTCGCGGAGTCGTTCCAGTCGGCGGCCGGAGTCGTCCAGCGCAGCGAGAAGCCACGGCCGCCGCCGAGCAGGAAACCGCGCCCGAAGGTCCGCACCCGTGTGCCGTCGGCCTCGGAGAGCCACTCCATGTCGGCGGCCTTGTGGCCCTGGTACGTCGTGGCCTTGATCTCGCCGATCCGCTGGAAGCCGTCGTCCTTCTCCAGCCGGGGCTGGACGTCGTCGCGCCAGACGGCGACCGGGTCGGAGCCCACGACGGTGCTGTAGGTGACCGCGAGGGTGCGGGGATCGCCGTCCGCGCCGAAGGTCACGCGGGTCGAAAGGTCGGCGACGCGTGAGGTGCGCACCCGTTTCCAGTCCTTGGGGAGGGCCACGGAGAAGCCCTCGGGTGCGGTGTAGCGGTGGAAACCCGGCGGCAGCGCGCCGGCCGACGGGGAGGACGAGGGCGACGGCGCGGATGTCGTCCGCGATGCGGTCGGCGTGGGTGACGCGGACGGGCTGGAGTTCCTGCCGTCGGTGCGGCTGTCCGGCGGCGTGGCGGACGCGGTGGCGGACACCGACGGCTGGGGCGCGGTGTCGGTCGCGGCGGTGCCGGTGCCCGGCAGTTGATCGGTGGCGGCCAGCACGGCGGCCGCCACGGTCACCACGGCCAGCGCGGTGCCGATGGCCATGGTGCGTCTGCTCCAGCTGGGGGCGGCATGGCAGGCGGCGGTGTAGACACCGCGCAGCCGGGGCCGCGCCACGGTGCCCGAGAGCGTGTCGGGGTCCTCGGTCAGGACGCGGGTGAGGGCCTCGCGCACCACCGGGCGGGTCAGCCGCTCCCTGGAGTTCTTGCGGAGCAGCCCCTGCACGGTGGGGGTGAGGGGCCCGGCGTGCACCGGGGTGCGCAGTGGAAGCCGGTCCACGCCCTTCAAGGTGGCCTCGGGCCGGTCCCGGTCCCGGAACGGAGGGCGTCCCTCGACCATCGTGTAGAGGATCGCGCCCAGCGCCCACAGGTCGGCCGCCGGGCCGATACGCTCGTCGCGGGCCTGCTCCGGGGAGGCGTACGACGGCGCGGAGAGCCTCGGTGCCAGGGTCGCGCCGGCCAGGCCGAAGCCGGTGACGACGATCCCACCCCGGTCCTGCACATAGACCTGCCCCGGGCTGAGTTCGCCGTGGGTGATGCCCTCGCCGTGCGCCGCTTCCAGTACATCGAGCAGCTCCAGCCCGATGCGTGCCGCCCGCACATAGTTGAACATGCCCTGCTGGGCGACGAGTTCGCCCAGGGGCGTCCCGTCGATCCATTCGGTCACGGTCCACAGCATGCCGTCCTGCTCCACGGCGTCGACGACCGTCGCGACCGCGCCGGGGCACATCAGCCCCATGGTCTCGGACATGCGGATGATACGGGCGGTCGCCCGGGGCGCGGCCTCGGCGTCCGGGTCGTCAGGGAGGGCGATCTGGGTGAGGAGATAGGCGCGTCCGACGTTGACGTCCTTGCCGTACCAGCAGATGCGGTTCGTCTCCTGGTGGACGACATCGACGAGCCGGTACCTTCCGGCGACCAACTCGTGCGTGAAGACATGCGCCTTGACCATGGTCATCCCTCGTCGAAACCCTGGGTCTCACCTTTCACAAGAGGTACGGGGGCTGCGACGGGATGCGTTCAATGAATCCGCAACTGACTGGCCGGTAAAGTCATTTGGTCATGTGCCGTTGGGTGAATTCGCCGAAGCCACGGAGAGCTGACCGGAATTCAGGAAGGTGGCGACGGAAACTCAGCGCAGTCCGAAGCGTTGCGCCCACCCCATGACGTCGCCGGTCGTCGCGTTGCCCCCGCACACGACGAGTCCGAGCCGTGCGCCCTCACCGACCCGTTCCAGGACCTGCCGGGCCGCGGGCAGCAGACAGCCGGCCGCGGGTTCGGCCCACACCTTGGCATGGTCGGCGAGGTCGAGCGTGCCCTGCACCGCCTCCCGGTCCGGCACCACGAGCACCTCGTGGACCAGCGCGGACACATGGTCGTAGGTCAGCTGCGAGACGGACGGTGCGCTGAGCGTGCTCACGATGGACGACAGGGCGACCGGCACCGGCCCGCCCGCCGCCAGCGCCTGCGACATGGCCTGCGCACCCTCGGTCTCCACACCCCAGATCCGCACCTGTGGCCGCCGGTCCCGCAGCGCCGCCGCGACACCCGAGATCAGTCCTCCGCCCCCGATGCTGACGAGCACGTCGGTGACCTCACCCGCGTCGGCTGCGAACTCGAGCCCGACGGTGCCCTGTCCGGCGACGACCACCGGATCGTCGAAGGGATGGACCAGCGTCAGTCCCTCCTCCTGCAGCCGCTCCATCAGCGCGAACGCCTCGCCCATGTCGTCCGTCAGGCGCACCGACGCTCCCGCGGCCTCGGCGATCTCGACCGCGCGGGCGGGTGCCGAGCGCGGCATGACCACCGTGGCCTTCACATCGAGGGCGGCGGCCATGACCGCGAGGGCGATCCCGTGGTTGCCGCCGCTGACCGCCACGACTCCGGCGGCCCGCTCACCGGCACTCAGCGACAGCAGCTTCGCCGTCGCGCCGCGCGCCTTGAACGAACCGGTGCGCTGCAGCAGTTCCAGCTTGACGGTGACCGGGGCTCCGAGCAGCGCGGCCAGTCCCGGGCTCGGCAGCGTCGGTGTACGCACGACGTGCCCGGCGATGCGCTCGGCCGTTGCTTCGACCTCGGAGATCCCGATCAAGACAGTCACCCTTCCCGGCACGGGGGAGACAAGGGCCCGCACCACTTCGCACCCTGACGCCGGAGGCGGCGTAGGTCAAACGGTTTGGCGTTTCGCGGCGGGCGAGGGGCGGCGGCGTCCGCCGCCGAGCGCGAGCAGGCCCGGCCACCCCCTCAGAGATCCCGCCGCACCAGATACTCCAGCAAGGACCGCAGCTCCTCCACCGGCCGTGCCCGCAGGGTCGCGTCGGCGAGAGCCGCCTCCACCGCGGCGATGTGTGCGCGCGCCTCGGCCAGCGCCTCCGTCCGGCCGCCCAGCGTCTCGATCAGCGCGGCCGCCTCCCCGGGTTCTCCGCCCGCGTCCAGAAGTGCGGCGAGTCGGCGGGACGCGGGGGCGCCGGAGTCGAGTGCGGCCAGTACCGGGAACGTCTTCTTTCGTTCCCGCAGATCGCCGTGCACGGGTTTTCCAGTGATGGCGGGGTCGCCCCAGATGCCCAGGACGTCGTCGACGATCTGGAAGGCGATCCCGAGGTGCCGCCCGGCACGGTCGAAAGCGTCGACCACCGAAGGCGCAGCGCCGCCGAGCAGGGCGCCGAGCGCCGCGGCGCAGCCGAGCAGCGCGCCGGTCTTGTGCTCGGCCATCGCCCGGTATTCGTCCGGCCGCACCCGCTGCGGCCCCGTCCACGGGCGCGTGGCGAACAACAGGTCGTCCGCCTGGCCGCGCACCAGGTCACCCAGCGCCACCGACAGCACCCGCACGGCCTGCGGCCCGCCCGGTGCCGCGGCGAGGGTCTCGACGGCCAGCGCGAACAGCGCATCGCCCGCGAGGACTGCGGGCCCGGTGCCGTACGCCTTCCAGACGGTGGGGCGGCGGCGCCGGGCCGCGTCACCGTCCATGATGTCGTCGTGCAGCAGGGAGAAGGTGTGCACCAGCTCCACCGCGACCGCCGCGGGCACCCCGGCCCGACCGGGTGCGCCCGCGGCCTCGGCTGCGAGCACGGCCAGCGCCTGCCGCACGCCCTTCCCGCCCGACGCGCCGGTCGGTGCACCGCCCACCTCGCACCAGCCGAAGGAGTACGCGGCCATCTCACCCACCCAGGGATGCATGCGCTCCACGGCCTCCATCAGCGCCGGCCGTACCAACTCGCGGCAGCGGGCGAGGAGGTGGGGCGCCTCGGCCGGTGGCCGCAGCGTCGAGGGAAACGCCGTCACCGTACGACCTCCGCAGCCACGCCGAACTCCTGCTGCGCCCGCGCCACCATCTCCCGCGCATGCCGCAGTCCGATCCGCTCCAACTCGCGTGCCAAGTCAGCGAGTTCGGCTGCCGTTTCGGCGCGGTCGCGGCCCAGTCGGGCCAGGGACTTGGCGAGCCCCAGCCGCGCCAGCGCCTGCCCGCGTGGTTCGCTCATCGCACGGAACTCCGTGAGAGCCTGCTCGTACAGGCCCCGGGCCTCGGCCCAACGCCCCGCCCGGTACAGGACGTTGCCGCGCATCTTGTGGTTGTAGGCCAGTGCGCTGGACAGCTTCATCGCCCGGCAGGCCGTCTCCGCCTCGGACAGCAGCGTCAGCGCCCGCTCGACGTCCCCGTCCCGCACGGACACGATGTCGGCGAGCCCGCGCAGTGCCCAGGCGTGGCCCCGCCGGTCGTCGGCGCGCGCGGCTATCTCGGCCGCTTCCTCGAACAACGCGTACGCGGTGTCGTACTCACCCGTGTTGCGGTGGATCTGCGCGATGCCCTCCAGCGCCCACACCGTGTGCCGCGCCTCGCCGCGCCGCCGGGCCTCGGCGAGCAGTTGCTCGTGCAGCCTGCGGACGGCCTCGTAGTCGCCCTGGATGCGGCCGGTCTCGGCGAGTCCCGCAAGCGAGTAGCCGCGTACGACGACGTCACCGCCGCGTTCGCCGAGTTCGGCCGCGAGCCCCAGCAGCCGCCAGGCCAGTGGGAAGGCGCCGCGCTGCCGGGCCAGGGTGCCGCCGCTCCACAGCGCCCACGCCATCGCGGCCGTGTCCCCGGCCGCGCGGGCCGCACGGTAGCTCGCCTTCCACGCCCGGTCGGCGTCCCCGACCTGCCCCAGCCGGCGGTGCGCCTCGGCCACCGCGAGGCCGGACCGGGCCACCTCTCCGTGCTGCCCGGCCCGCTCGGCGGCTCTCAACTCCCGTGTGCCGACGGCCAGTACATCGGTCAGCGAGGAGTTCACGGAGAGGGTGTTCAGGGCGCCCTGGTATTCCGGGGCGAATGCCTTGCCGTACATGGATCCCTTTCGGTGGCCTGTATACACCCCATCTATACATTCTGTGTATACATGGCGTGTATAGCGCGTCGGAAATAGGCCCTGGCCCAAGGGGCCAGGGCGTCACCTGCTGGGGATCAAGACGTCGTCGGCGCCGGAGAGGTTGCTCCTGAGGCGCAGATCACTCCGTGGGACTCAGTGCTGCTGGGCCTTCTGCGGCGTCGCCTCGCTCGGCCGTACCACCACGTACCCCTCGCCCTGCAGCATCAGCTGCACGGCCTCCCCGCTGCCGCCGCGCAGCATCGATCCGATGGACTGCGAACGGTGCAGCGAGGTCTGCAGACCGGCCGTCCAGCCCACCACCGCGTCCGTGTCGACATACACCGGGAACTGCGCCGAGACCGGGATGACCAGCGGATTGCCCTCGCACACCAGACCCAGCCGGCCCTGTCCGGTGAAGACACTGTTGAACAGACCGCCGCCGGCGATGCCCGCGCCCTTCACCGTCGCGATCCGGTACGACAGCGAGGCGTCGAAACACAGGACGTTGCGGCCGTTGACGGTGAACTCGTCACCGGGGTCGACCTCGACGATGAAACAGTTCTGCGCCTCGTGCGCGAACCAGGCCTCGCCCTGCCCGCGCACCGCCATCAGCGGCAGCCCCTCCCCGGTGACCGCGCGCTTGAGCATGCCGCCCACGCCCTGGCCCTTGCGCTCGAACTGGAGGTTGCCGCGGTAGGCGACCATCGCACCCTGGCGGGCGAGCATCTCGCCGTTCACCGTGTATTTGACGCACTTGGCGTTCTCGATCGTCATGCCGGGCGCGGTGGCCGGCTGGACCATGTGCTCGCTGGAAAAGAGGGAACCCTTCATGTGGGCATCCTGTCCCGGAAGATTCCGTTCCGCCAAGATCGCGGGGAGGGTCGGTTTCCGGTGGTCAGGCGCCGAACAGCTGGGTCCAGTACATGCCTGCCGGGCCGCCGCCCGCGAAGCCGATCCCGATGTGGGTGAAGTCGGGTTTGAGAATGTTGGCGCGATGGCCGGGGCTGTTCATCCATCCGTCCACGACCTCGGCGGGGGAGCGCTGACCGCAGGCGATGTTCTCGCCGATCGAGTGCCGTCGTGCACCCGCGGCCGCGGCACGGTCCCAGGGTCGGCTTCCGTCCGGCGATGTGTGCGAGTAGAAGACGCGGGCCACCATGTCCGCGCTGTGCGCCTGCGCCGCGGTGGTGAGCAGGGGGTCGGTGGCCAGGGGCGGCAGCCCCGCACCGGCGCGCTCCCCGTTGGTGAGGTCGACGACCTCGGCCGCCGTCCGCGCCAGGTCGCCCGGGGTGAGCGGCCTGGCCCACAGCGCGGTCCAGTACGTGGCGCCCGACCGGCCGTCGCGGGCGTACGCCAGGCCGGCATGCAGGTAGGCCGGGTCGCACAGGGTGCGGCCGGACTGCTCTTCGCTCAGGCAGTGGCGGACGAACTCGGCGGGTGTACGTGGACCGGAGACCAGGTGCTCGCCGACGGTGAGATACGTGTATCCGGCGGCCGTGACGCGCTGGTAGACGGAGGGGCCGTCCCGGCCCTCGATGCCCAGGCAGCCTGCGGAGGCCATGACGTCGGCGTGGGCGCGGGCCGCCGATGTCAGACGGGCGTCAAGGGCCACGGGCGGGGAACCGGCTTCGGCACGGGCGGAGTTGACCAGGCCGAGGAAGCCGTCCGGGCCGGGGGAGTTCGGTGCAGGGGCGGGGGCCGGGGTGGGGGAGTGGGAGCGGGCCCTGGGTATCGGCGGCGTCGAGGATGCCGGCCGGGTTCCGACGCGCGGCGTGGTCGGGGGTATGGGCCGGGACGGTGGCGTCGAGGACGTGGCCACGCCTCCGGGCGCCGTCCGCGTCGCAGAGCCGGTCTGCACCCCGGGTGCCGTGGCCGGCGCCGCCGCGGTCCCGTCGTCGAGGACATCCACGCCGAAGTCCCGCGCAAGCCCGGCGAGTCCGTCGGCGTAGCCCTGCCCCAGGGCCCGCAGCTTCCAGCCGCCGCCCCGCCGGTAGATCTCCGCGAGCAGCAGCACCGTCTCCTGGCCCGGGTGCGCCGGGGCGAAGCGGGCGAGTGGGCGGCCGCCTGCAGCCGAGACGTGGAGCGTGGGCGCGGGCAGGCGGGCGAGGGGAGTGCCGGGCTCGGCGGGGCTGACGACCACCGTGACCCTGGTGGCTCCCGGGCGCAGCCTCGGCGGGTCGACGGTGAGGGTGTCGCCGCCGAGTCGGGCGCCCGGCGCGGAGGGCTGGTTGTAGAACACGAAGTCGCCGTCGCCGCGGACCCTGCCCCCGTCGTCCGTGATCAGCGCGGACACGTCGAAGGGGCCGGGCACCCGTACGGTCACGGCACCGTCCGGAAGGGGCATGTTGCCCCCGGGCACCAACTCGCTCATCCCGCCGCCCCGGTGTCGTCGCTCACCCCTCGATGGGCTCCACCGGACAACGTCCACCGGGGCGGCCGGGTTCCCCGTCGGCTCAGTGCCGGGCAATCCCGGGAGCGATGTCCTCGTAGCGCTCGACGGGCGGTGCGGCGCGCCGTACCTTCGACTGCTTGCCGCAGAACGCGGACTCCATCGTGCCCTGCATCGTGTTGAGCACGGCAGCGTTGTTGGACGTGGTGGCCACGGCCGTGAAGCTGCGCCGGCCGTCCTTCGTGGCGAACGCGTACGTGTAGTAGCCCTGGACGACGCCCGTGTGCCCGTACACCGAGACCCCGCAGGACAGGTCGCGGCGACCCAGCCCCAGCCCGTACCCCTGGGTGCTGCTGACCGGCACCATGCGCTCCATCTGCCGCAGCTGCGCGGGCGAGGTGAGCCGGCCGCCGAGCAGGGCGGACAGGAAGGTGTTCAGGTCCCTCGTGGTGGAGATGACCGCGCCCGCGCTCTGCGCCCAGGACATCGTCTGCTCGGTCGCGTCGATCAGGGGCGCGTCCTTCTCGTCCGGGGTGAGATAGCCCCTGGCGTGGCGGCCGGGGATCTGCGCGCCGGGGTGGACGTAGAAGGTGTCGCGCAGTTTCAGCGGCTTGATGATGCGGTTCTCGTACTCCGTCCCTACGGAGTGGCCGGTCAGCTTCTCGATGAGCATGCCGGCGACGACGAAGTTGGTGTTGGAGTACGAGAACGAGCCCGGGGCGCTGGTGCGCGGGTGCCACAACGAGCGCTTGACGAGCTCACGGTAGGTGAAGACCTTGCTGCGGACCTCCTGGAAGCCGGGCACCGTCTTCGCGAACATCGTGTTCGTGTAGTCGTACAGGCCGCTTCGGTGGCCCAGAATCTCGCGCACTGTGATCGTGCGGTCCGGCAGCAGCCCCGGCAGATATCGGTTGACCGGGGCGTCGAGTCTCAGCTTGCCCTCGTCGGCCAGTTGCAACAGCACGACGGCCGTGAAGGGCTTGGTGACGCTGCCGATACGGAACCGGTCGGCGTTGCTGATCGCCCGTCTGCTCCTGCGGTCCGCGATGCCCATGGCGGCCCATTCGACTCTGCCGTGGTCGTCGATCCGGGCGGTCGCGCCCGGTGCGCCCTGTTTCAGCGCGGTGACGAGGCGGCCTTGAAGGCCCATCAGGTCGGGCTTGGGCAGCGGCACGGTGGGGGTGGCATGTGAGGGGACCGCGAGCAGGGAGAGCACGACCGTTCCCAGGACCGTGCCCTTGGATGCGAGATGAGTCACATTCACGTGAGGCAACTTTCTTCCGTGTCGTCACATCTCCACAGTCGACGCACAGTTGGTCACCCACTGATCACTGAGCGATGTGGATTTGCAAAGTATTGCCATATATCGCACGGAAAGCGATATTTTAGTCTTTACATGTACATGACTCGTCCGAAAGGGTTTCTTGCCGGGGCCCGACCAGCCCCCATGGCGCTCAACGGCGCCATGCATCAAGGCGGTTGGTGATCCCGGCCGCCTTGCAAGGAAGGAACCCTCATCAGTGCGTAGACCGCACATACGCAGCGTGGCGGTTGCCGTCGCCGTGACGACGGCCGCCACTGGCCTGGCCGGCACCGCCTTCGGCACCACCACGGGGACGGGTCACACCGCTGTCGCTGCCGGCACCTCGGCCGCGTCCGTGGTGTCCGCCGCCCGCGCAGCCGCCTTCGCCCACTCGTCCGCGACCGGCGTCTCCCAGGGCGACGAACTGCAGGCCGAGGACGTCATGATCGACCCGGAGGGTGCCCGGCACGTCCGGTTCACCCGGGCGCACCAGGGCATGCAGGTGCTCGGTGGCGACCTCGTCGTCCACCTCACCGGGCAGCTGGAGTACGCGGGTGTCACCCGGGCCGCCGGACACACGGTCAAGCCCGCTGCCGCCACCGCCGCCAGGCTGTCGGCCGCGGAGGCCCGGCAGAAGGCGGCCACGGCCGCCAAGGGTGACGCCGGCACCGCCGAGCTCGTCGTGGACGCCCGCGACGGCGCGTCCGCCCTCGCCTACCAGGTGCGGGTCAGCGACAGCGGCACCGCCGAGGGCGGCGGCTCCCGGACGGTCGTCGTCGACGCTGTCACCGGCAAGGTGCGCAGCAACACGCCCGACAGTGACGAGTTCCTCTCGCCCGGGCTGCTCGACACCCTGCGCGAGCGCGGCGAAAGGCTCGACCCCGCCACGGGCGCCGGTTCGCAGACGGCCGGACTCACGGCCGCGTCGGCCTCGTCCGCGGCCGGTGCCACCCGCTATCCGTCGACGGCCCACGGCACCGGCAAGTCCCTCTTCGTCGGCACGGTCCCGCTGACCACCACCCGCACGGCCCGCACCACCTACCTCCTCAAGGACCCGACCCGCTGGGGCACCGAGACCCGGGACGCCAAGGGTCAGGAGCTGGAGAGCTTCGCCCGCGGCAAAAAGATCACCACCAACAACGACGTCTTCGGCAACGGCAGGGTCACCAGCCGCAACAGCGCCGCCGCCGACGCCCAGTACGGCATCACCAAGACCCTGGACTTCTACAAGAAGACCTTCGGTCGCAAGGGCATCGAGAACAACGGCAAGGGCGCCCACGCCATGGTCCACTTCGGTAACAAGGTGGCCAACGCGTTCTGGGACTCGACCTGTGACTGCATGCTCTACGGCGACGGCGACGGCGACATGTTCAAGAAGCCGCTGGTCGCCCTGGACGTCACCGGCCACGAGCTGACCCACGGCGTCGTGGACGCCACCGCCAAGCTGGAGCCCACCCGTGTCGACGCGCAGGGCAACCAGTACGGCGAGCCAGGCTCGCTGAACGAGTCACTCGCCGACGTCTTCGGCTCCAACGTCGAGTTCTTCACGAACAACGCGTCGGACAAGCCGGACTACCTCATCGGCGAGAAGATGGGGCTGGCCCAGAAGTTCCTGCGTCGCCTCGACCACCCGTCGCTCGACCGGCTCGAGGGCACCATCGACTACTGGTCGCCCGAGGCGTACGACGCCGAGGTCCACGCCGGCTCCGGGGTCTCCTCGCACGCGTACTACCTGCTCGCCGAGGGCAGCGGCCAGAAGACGATCGGCGGCGTCAGGTACGACTCGCCGACCTATGACGGCTCGACGGTCAAGGGCATCGGCCGCACCAAGGCCACGGCCATCTTCTACCGGGCCCTGACCCGCTACATGGTCTCCACGACCGACTTCCACGACGCGCGCAACGCGACGCTGAAGGCGGCCAAGGACCTCTACGGGGCGAACAGCACGGAGTACAAGACGGTGGACCTGGCCTGGGCCGCCGTCAACGTCACCTCGGCCAACACCCCGGCCGCGCACCGCTGATTGCGAAACCATGACACCGGTCCGGGTGCCCCTGTCAGTGGGCGCCCGGATCTGGCAGACCCACCCTCTTCTGAAGGGCGCCCGGTCACCACTGCCCTGCGGCGCCCGAACTCGAGTGCGACAATGCATACGCGGCCACCGTTGCCGGTCCCCGCACACAGCTGTATCTCCCGCAGGTGAGCCCGAAGCCCGTCCGGCTGGAGGAGTGGATGTCCCCCGACAACCCCGGCGAAACCACCGGTGAGGGGCGTCGGGGCCCGCGGTGGCTCCGTCACGCCGAAGGAGCTCGCCCGGTGCGGGCCCGCTACGCCCGGGCCGGCCGCCTGGGGGCCCTCCTGTTGCTGGCCGGCGCCATCCAGGCCACCCCGGTGCACGCAACCGATGATCAGCCCCCGTTCACCGTGGTGGGAGCGCCCGCGGACCGTCATGGGGTCGTCACCTGGGGTGCGAGCGCCGACCGCATGGACGACGCGGCCGCCGACCGCGGCTACCGGCTCGTCGTCCACACCAGCACGGGCGGAAGCGACCTGCGGATTCGCCTCTCCAACGCCTTCGGGGACCGGCCGGTGACCTTCGACAGCGTCTACGCCGGCCTCCGGCAGGAGGGCGCCCGGCTCGTCCCCGGCAGCAACCGCCGGATGACCTTCGACGGCGCCCGCTCCGTCACCGTCCCCGCGGGCGCCGCCGCCCTCAGCGACCCCCTGCCCGGCCGACTGCCCGCCGCGACCGACCTCGTGGTCAGCATCCACTCACCGGACGCGGCCGGACCCGCGACCGGTCACTGGATGGCCATGCAGACGTCCTACACGACCGAGGGCGACCACACCGCCGAGGAGAGCGCCGCCCACTGGACGCAGACGACCGGCTCCTGGTTCTACCTGGACGCCGTCTCCGTGCGCCCGCCCGCCGGTACCGCAGCGGTCGTGGCCCTCGGCGACTCCATCACCGACGGCTGGCAGTCCACCACCGACCTCGACCGCCGCTGGCCCGACTACCTCGCCCGCCGACTGCGGTCCTTCGGCGGCCACGTCAAAGGCGTGGCGAACGAAGGGATCTCCGGCAACCAGGTCCTCGCGGACGGCGGCGGCCAGAGCGCCCTGAAGCGGCTGCAGCGCGACGTCCTCTCCCAGCCCGGCGTCCGCACCGTGTTCCTCTTCGAAGGCGTCAACGACGTCAAGGCCCATACCGGAGTCACCGCCCAGGACCTGATCGCCGGTTACCGCGAGATCGTCGAGCGCGCGCACGCGGCCGGGAAGTGCGTCGTCGGCGCGACCGTCGCCCCGTACAAGGGCTGGCCGGAATGGGATCCGGCCGGCGAGAAGGTACGCGGGGCAGTGAACCAATTCATCCGCGGCAGCGGCGAGTTCGACGCCGTCACCGACTTCGATCATGTCCTTCGCAGCCCCTACGACCCCGAGCGCATCCGTCCCGTCTTCGACGGCGGCGACCATCTGCACCCCAACGACAAGGGCATGCAGGCCATGGCCGACGCCGTCGATCTGACGAGCCTCGACTGCGCCGCCCGGCACCCCGGCGGCTGAGGTCATCCCGATGCCGTCGGCTCCGGTGCGATCAGCCCCTGCCGGTAGGCGATCGCCACCGCCTCCGTACGGCTCGAAGCACCCAGCTTGGCCAGGATGTTGGAGACGTGGACGCTCGCCGTCTTGCCGGTGATGAAGAGCTCCTCGCCGATCTGCCGGTTGCTGCGGCCGCGGGCAAGGAGCCGCAGCACGTCCTGCTCCCGGGCGGTCAGCGGCGAGGGGCGCTCCCCGTCCGACGGGGCGGTGGCGAGACGGCCGCGGCGTATCAGACCGTCGATCCGCTCCAGCAGGGGCGCCGCGCCGAGCCGCTCGGCCACCGCTCTGGCCTCGCGGGCCTGCACGGCTGCCTCCTCACGCCGCTCTGCCGCCAACAGGGCCTCGGCGAACCGCACTTGACAGCGGACCCGCTCGTACACGTCCCCGAAGCCGAACGCGGTCACTGCCTTCTCCCAGGCGCCCGCGTCCGGCCCCGACACCGCGCGCAGCCACTCCGCCTCGGCGCGAGCCAGCCAGGCCATCCCCTCGGGCCCCTGCGGGGTGCCGTCCTCGCCGTGCAGGGCCGTCTGCCGGGCGAGCTCGACCAGTTCGTCCGCGGTGTCCTTCCAGCGGTGCCACTCGCCACCGGACGAGCGCAGTTCCATGGCCGCGTCGGCCACCGCCGACAGGGCGAGCGCCGCGAACCGCACCGTGGCGCTGGGACGGCGGCCCGCGTCGTCGGTCAGCGCGCCGACCGTCGCCCGGGTACGCTCCACCGCCGCCTGCGGCTCGCCACGCAGCACGGCCGCCTCGGTCAGCGCGATGCCCGCAACCAGCGTGGCCATCCAGTCGAAGGGCCCCTCCAGCAGGACCCGCGCCCGCTCGACGGCACCCAGATCCCCACGGGCCAGCGCCACATACAGGGCGGGTCCCAACGCATACCCGCCCGCCGAGGGCAGCACGGCCGCGTCCGCCGCCCCGGCCCGTACACACTCGTCCCAGCGGCCCAGCGTGTACAGCACCAGCAGATGCAGATAGCGCATCTCCAGCGGATACGGCGACGACAGCAGCCCGGCCCGGCGGGCGCGCTCCAGACCCTCGGTCACCCACGGCAGACAGCCCTCGAGGTCACCCGCCTCGAAGCAGCCGACGGCGAGGTTGAACAGGGCGCGCATCTCCACCGGGGCGTTCCCCGCCCGCCGGGCCAGCTCCCGGGCCTCCTTCAGCCGCTCACGGCCCTCGACGGTGCGCCGGCCGCCGCCCTCCAGGATCGCCAGTGAGATGAGCAGGTCGGCCTGCGCGTCCGCGACACCCAGCTGCTCGGCGATCCGCAGGGCCTCGTGAGCGACCCGCACCGCCGTCTCGTCATCCCCGATGTGGCGGGCCGCCATGACATGCGTGGCCGCCGCCCACACCCAGGTCCGGGTCGGCGGCTCGGCGGGGATCATGGCGAGTGCCTCGCTGCTGTAGGCGAACGCGGCCGTCAGACTGTCGACGCTCATCAGATTGCCCGCCAGCGTGTACCGGACCCGGGCGGCGAGTTCGGAGTCCGCGTCCTGGCCGATGCCGGCGAGCGCGGCCCGGGTGAGGGACACCGCCCGGTGCGACTCACCGGCGTGCGCGGCCGCCGCCGAGGCGCGCAGTGTGAGCGTCACCCGGTCGATGCCGTCGCCCGAGGGCCGGGCCGCCGGGTCCACCGACACCCACAGGTCGAGGGCGGTCTCCAGGTGCCGCAGCTCCTCGGCGGGCGCGCCCACCCGGTCGGCGTGCCCGGCCGCCTCCAGGGAGGCGGCGAGCGCCTCGGCCAGGTCATGGCTCTCGCGGTAGTGATGGGCGCGCTCGGCGGCGCTCTCGGCGGGGTGCCCGCGTCCCGCGAGCAGCCGGGCGAACGCGCCGTGCAGCCGGGACCGTTCGCCGGGCAGCAGATCCGCGTAGACCGCCTCCCGGGCCAGGGCGTGCCGGAAGGCGTAGGTGTCGGCGTCGCCGGGGACCAGGAGCTGGCGGCCGATGGCCTCGCGCAGGGCCGCCTCCAGCTCGTCCTCGGGCAGCCCGACCGCCTCGCGCAGCAGGTCGTGCTCCACGCGCCGCCCGGCGACCGCGGCGGTGCGCAGCACCTGCTGGGCGGTGTCGGACAGCTGCTCGATGCGGATGAGGAGGACGTCGGCCAAGCCGCTGGGGACGCCGCCCGCCTCCGTGCCTGTGGCCGCGAGCAGCTCCTCCGCGTAGAAGGCGTTGCCCTCGGCGCGCTCGACGATCCCGCGGACCGTGGCCTCCGGCAGCGGGCGCTCCTGCAGCGCGCGCACCAGCCGGGTCACCTCGGCATCCGCCATGGGCCGCAGCTCCAGCCGCTCCACGGCCGGCAGCCGTACCAGCTCGGCCAGGAGCGGGCGCAGGGGATGCCGGCGGTGCAGGTCGTCCGCCCGGTAGGAGGCGAACACCGCCAGCCGGTGCGTGGGCGCACCTCCGGCCGGTCGCTGCAGGATGCCGCGGCTGAGCAGGAAGCGCAGAAGATCCCGGGAGGACTGGTCGGCCCAGTGCAGGTCCTCCAGGACCAGCAGCAGCGGAGCGATCTCCGACAGGTCGGCCAGCAGCCCCGCCATGCCCTCGAACAGCCGCAGCCGCCCTCCGCCACTGTCCGAACGTGTGGGGGGACCCCCCTCGTCCCGCGCCGCGTCCGTGCCCGCACCCCGCAGCCGGTCCACCACCGGATGCGCGGCCAGCACGTCCGCGAACCGCTCGTCGGCCGCCAGCGCGCCCAGGACCTCGGTGAACGGCAGATACGGCAGCCCGACGTCACCGAGGTCGACGCAGTGACCGGTGAGGACCGTCATCCCGGCCCGGGCGGCCCGCCCCGCGACCTCGTCCAGCACCCGCGTCTTGCCCACCCCGGCGTCCCCGGCGAGCAGCACGGCCCGGGCCTCCCCGCCCCGGGCACGCTCCAGCATCCCGGCGAGCCGGGCGATCTCCTCGTCCCGGCCGATCAGCGGCGTGGTACTGCGATTTCCCGGGGGACAACCCCCGGGCCCCCGGCCGGAAGGCATGTCGGCGGGGGTGATTGGTGCGGGCATCGCGAGGCAATCCTGAGTAGATATGGTCTACGGCACGGATCCATCCTGGCACGCGGCACTGACGTGCTTCTGTAACAGGGGCGCTGCAACGGCCCTTCAGGGGCGCGGGGAACTGCGCGACAAGCCACAGACAGCCCGCACCCGTCGCAGCACAGTCCGTCCCAACCCCTTAGGCCATCACCGCAGCTCCCGAGCCCAATCCTCCGGCACCCGCCCGGCAGGGCCCGGCGCCGGCTGGTCCGTGGGATGGCTCACCGGGGGAGCGAGGTCGGGCCCGGACTCGTACAGCTCGTTGGTGTCGAAGTCCCAGAACCAGCCCTCACCCGGCTCGAAACTGCGGATCACCGGGTGGCCGGTGTCCCGGTAGTGGGCGCTGGCGTGCTTGGCGGGCGAGTCGTCGCAACAGCCGATGTGCCCGCACTGCGCGCAGCGTCGCAGATGGAACCACCAGCCGCCGGCCGCGTCGCACTCGACGCACCCGTTGCCGCTCGGGGGGACGGCGGGGTCGATGCCGTTGGCACTGGTCATGCGGGCTCCTCCGGTGTGTCGTCGTCCGTCGCGGTCAGGGGGAGCAGGACCTGGAAGCGGGTGTCCCCGGGCTCGGACTCCACCTGGAGGGTGCCGTGGTGCTTGTTGACGACGATCCGCCAGGAGATGTCCAGACCCAGCCCGGTGCCCTCGCCCACCGGCTTGGTGGTGAAGAACGGGTCGAAGATACGGCCGCGGATCTCCTGCGGCACGCCGGGCCCGGTGTCGCGGAACTCCACCAGCAGCCGGTCGTGATCGAGAGCCGTCCGCACCGTCAACGTGCCCTCCCCGCCTGCGCTGTTGATGGCGTGGACCGCGTTGTCGATGAGGTTGGTCCACACCTGGTTGAGCTCGGCCGGGTAGGCCGGGATCTTCGGCAGGGTGCGGTCGTAGTCCTTGACGACCTCGATCCGCGGGCCGATCTTGCCCGACAGCATCAGCAGCGTGCTGTCGAGGAGTTCGTGGACGTCGGCGTTCTGGTACGGGGCCCGGTCGAGCTGCGAGTACTGCTTGGCCGCATCGACCAGGTGCGAGATACGCGTCGTGGAGTCCTCGATCTCGTCCATCAACAGCTCGGTCTCGACCGTGTAGTTGAGCCAGCCGATCGCCCCGGGCAGGATCTCCGGGTCCACCTCCGCCGCGACCTGGTCCAGCCAGTCGACGTCAAGACCGGCCTGCACGAACGTGGGCGCGAGCCGCCAGCCGTCCGGGATGCCGTGGTCGTCGAGCCAGTCGGTGAGGGCGTCCTCCCGGTCCGAGGCCTCCAGCGGGCTCAACGTCGGTGCCTTGGCGACGAGTTCGGCGGTGCGCTCCTGGACCTCGATGAGGTTCGCCAGGGCCTCGCGCGGATACGGGCCTGCGGAGATGACGCCCAGCTTGTGCCGCATCTTCGCGACCCGCTCGCGCAGCGTCGCGGTGGCCCGCACGGCCGCCGCCGCCGGGTTGTTGAGCTCATGGGTGAGCCCGGCGGACAACGAGCCCAGCGCCAGCAGCCGTTCCCGCTGCCCGATGGCCCGCTGGGTGCTCTTCGTACCGAAGAACAGCCCCTCCAGCAGATGCACCGCCATCGGGAACCACTCCTGCATGATGGCAGCGAACGTGTCGGCGGGCAGCACGAAGAACCGCGTCGGCTCCGTGACGCGCATCGAGTTGTTGTAGCCCTGCCGGACCCGGTCGCCGAGATACGCCTGCATGGCCCCCGAGTACACGCCGGGCTGCGAGGTGCGCGTCACCTCGACGTCGTCACCGCCGACCCGGCGGGACAGCACGACCGTGCCCTCGATCATCACGAAGAAGCAGGTGGCGGGCTCGCCCTCGGTGTACACGGGCCCTGCCTCGAACCGCTCCACCCGCCCCTCGCTGCACAGCCGCCCCAACTGCTCCGGGGTGAGCTTCTCGAACAGGAACAGCGAACCGATCTCCTGCGGGCTGCAGGGCATGACCTGCCCGCTCACGACTGCTCCAGATACCGGTGGACGAGCATCACGGCCATGGCTCCCTCTCCGACGGCGGACGCGACCCGTTTCGCGGACTCGGCGCGGGCATCGCCCGCCACGAACACGCCGGGAATGTTGGTCTCCAGGTGGTACGGCGGCCGGTCCAGCTCCCACTCCGCAGGCGGCCGCCCGTCCGGGGTCAGGTCGGGCCCGGCCAGGATGAACCCGTGCTCGTCGCGCAGCACCGTGCCGTCGAGCCAGTCGGTCAGCGGTGCCGCGCCGATGAACACGAACATCCACTGGGCGTCGACGAGTTCGGTCTCGCCGGTCTCCGTGTCGCGCAGGGTGAGCTGCTCCAGCCGGCCGGAGCCGTGCGCGGACTCGACGACCGTGCGGGCGCGCACCGAGATGTTCGGAGCCTCGTTGATCTGCTGGATCAGGTAGTACGACATCGACGCGGACAGGTCCGCCCCGCGCACCAGCAGCGTCACCGACTTGGCGCCCCGGGACAGGTACATCGCCGCCTGCCCGGCCGAGTTGGCGCCGCCGACGATGTACACGTCGTGGCCCTGGCAGGACGCCGCCTCGGTCAGCGCCGAGCCGTAGAACACCCCGCAGCCGGTCAGGTCGTTGCAGCCCGGCGCGTCCAGCTGCCGGTACGACACGCCGGTCGCCAGGATCACGCTGTGTGCGGCGACCGCCGAGCCGTCGGAGAACCGCACGGTCCGCGCGGCCCCGTTGACCTCGAGTCCCGTCACCTGGCGCGCGGTGAGGATCTCGGCGCCGAACTTCGCCGCCTGCCGCCGCGCCCGATCGGTCAGCTGCGCCCCGGACACGCCGTCCGGGAAGCCCAGGTAGTTCTCGATCCGCGAGCTCTGCCCCGCCTGCCCGCCGGTCGCCGACCGCTCCACGAGCACGGTCCGCAGCCCCTCCGAGGCCCCGTACACCGCGGCCCCGAGCCCGGCGGGCCCGCCGCCGATGACGACGAGGTCGTAGAAGTCCTCGGCCGGCGTGGTCGCCAGCCCCACCCGCGCGGCCAGCTCGGGCGCCTCCGGCTCGACCAGCGGCGTCCCGTCCGGGGTGATCACGAGCGGCAGCCGCTGCCCGTCCTGCCCGGCCGCCGCCAGCAGCCGCTGCCCCTCGGGTTCGTCCGCCGAGTACCAGCGGTAGGGCACCTGGTTGCGGGCCAGGAACTCCCGTACGTCCGAGGAACGCGCCGACCAGCGGTGCCCGACCACCTTGGTGCTGGGCACCGGCCGGAAGTCGCTGCAGCGCCACGCCTCCAGCAGGTCGTCCAGGACGGGGTAGAGCTTCTCCTCCGGCGGGTCCCAGGGCTTGAGCAGATAGTGGTCCAGGTCGACGACGTTGATCGCGTCGATGGCCGCGCTGGTGTCCGCGTACGCGGTCAGCAGCACCCGCCGGGCACCCGGATACACATCCAGGGCCTGCTCCAGGAACTCGATGCCGTTCATCTGCGGCATGCGGTAGTCGGCCAGGATCACGGCCACCAGGTCGCCGCGCAGCTTCAGCTCCCGCAGCGCGTCCAGCGCGGACTCGCCGGACTCCGCGCGCACGATCCGGTACGACTCGCCGTAGCGCCGCCGCAGATCACGGGCGACGGCCCGGGAGACTCCCGGATCGTCGTCGACGGTCATGATGACGGTCCGCGCTGCGTCGGACGCCTGTGCCATACGTCTCCCACCCCGAGTGGTCGGACTGACGGCCGGCGAGCCCTGTCGCAAAGGCAGTCACCACGCCGGCTCCCGCCCATCGTATGTTCGATCGTCCTGCTTCGCTCCGGTATACGGCGCGGCCCCCGTTCAGCGGCGCCTCGACGAGAGCACGCAGAACTCGTTCCCCTCGGGGTCGGCCAGCACCACCCACGGCTGCTCACCCTGTCCGACGTCCGCGTGCCGCGCGCCCAGTGCCAGCAGCCGGGCCACCTCGGCGTCCTGGTCGTCGGGGCGGAAGTCGAGATGGAGGCGGTTCTTGATGGTCTTTCCTTCCGGCACCGGGGTGAAGATCAGTCCCGGCAGGCGGTCCTTCTCGGGCCGGATCTCGTACTCGTCGGCCGCGTCGTTCACCACGACCCAGCCGAGTGCCTCGGTCCACCACCGTCCCAGCGCGACGGGGTCGGCCGCGTCGACGTTCACTTGCTCCCATTCCAAGGCCATGGCAGGAGCGTAGTGAAGACTGGGTCCGAGTGCCCTGACCACGAGACTGGGAGGCAGCCGCATGACCCGCCCCATCACCGCAGGCGTCGACGGAACCGAGGAGAGCATCGCGGCACTGCACTGGGCGGCCCGGGAGGCGGTCCGCCGGGGGCTGGCGCTGCGTGCGGTGCAGGCCTGGCGCTTCCAGCCGTACGAGGCGATCGACGCGGCGGACCCGGACACACAGGCAGGATGGGTCCGGGACGCGCTGGCCGAGGCCGTCCGGAGTGTCACCGCGCTCCATCCGGACCTCGACGTCACCACCGACGTCGTGGCGGGGGAGACGGTCGACACGCTGCTCGACGCGGCCGCGGAGGCCGAGATGCTGGTGCTCGGCTCACGCGGGCACGGGCCCGTCGTCGGCTTCCTGCTCGGCTCCGTCGGCCAGCAGGTGATCGCCGAAGCGACACGGCCCTTGGTGCTCGTGCGCGCGGGTGATCAGCCGACGGGCGAGGCCGCCGGACGTGAGGTCGTCGTCGGCCAGCAGGGCCAACCGGACGACAGCGCCGACACGCTGCGGTTCGCCTTCGAGACGGCGGCCGCCCGCGGTGCCACGGTCCGTGCGGTGCGGGCATGGACGCTGCCGCCGGTGTTCGCGTACAGCCCGGGCTCGATGCACCTCCTCGACGAGGCCGGCGGCCTCGAACCGTTCGAGACGAAGGCACTGGCCGCCGCACTCGAGCCCTGGCGGGAACGCTTCCCCGACGTGCCCGTGATCGAGCATCTGGAGATGGGCAGCGCGGGCCAGGTGCTGTTGTCGGTGGCCGGGCGGGCCCAGCTGATGGTCGTCGGCCGGCGCGCCCACCGCACGGCCGTCGGTGCGCGCATCGGCTCGGTGGCGCACGGCGTCCTGCACCACGCCAACTGCCCGGTGGCCGTGGTCCCGCACGCCTGAGTCACTCGGGGGTGACCGGCTCCAGGGTTTCGCGCGCCTTGGGCAGCACGTTCTCGATGTAGTCCTCGACCGCCGTGTCCAGCCCTATGTCGTGCTGCGCCCGCTCGGACAGGTACCAGCGGTGTTCGAGCAGCTCGTGGTAGATCTCCGCCGGGTCCATCGAGCCGCGCAGTTCGAGGGGCACGGCGCGCACGGTGGGCCGGAAGACGTCCCGTACCCACCGGTGGGCCAGTACCTCGGGGCGGGCCGCGAGGGGGTCGCCGGGCGCGTAGTCGTCCTGGGTGGCCATCCAGCTCTCCAGGTCGTTCAGCAGCCGCCGTGCCTGGTTCTCCTCCGCGTCCAGGCCCGTCAGACGCAGCAGCTGGCGCTGGTGGTGGCCGGCGTCGACGACCTTGGGCACGAAGGTGACGGTGTCGCCGTTGGTGGAGTGCTGGATCTGCATCTCGGCCACGTCGAAACCGAGGTCGTTGAGGCGGCGGATCCGACGCTCGATGTAGTGGTACTTGCCCGCCGGGTACACGGACGTGCGGGTCAGCTCCTGCCACAGGTCCCCGTAGCGGGCGCAGATCTCCATGCCGAACTCGACCGGGTCCACCGACGGGTGCAGCGCCCCGGAGGCCTCCAGGTCGAGGAGTTCACCGCTGATGTTCACCCGGGCGAGGTCCAGGTCGTAGTCGCGCTGCCCGCTGCTGAGCCGGGGGTGCAGGTCGCCGGTCTCGGCGTCCACCAGGTAGGCGGCGTAGGCGCCCGCGTCGCGCCGGAAGAGGGTGTTGGACAGCGAGCAGTCGCCCCACGCGAACCCGGCGAGGTGCAGGCGCACCAGCAGCACGGCCAGTGCGTCCATGAGGCGGTGCATGGTGGCCGGGCGCATCGTCGTCTCGAACATCGAGCGGTACGGCTGTGAGCCGCGCAGGTGCCGGGTGATCAGCACCGGCTCCAGCGGGTCGCCCTCCTGGTCGGCGCGTCCGGTGACCACGGCCAGCGGGTCCACCGCGGGGATGCCGAGCCGGTCCAGGTCGCGCAGCAGCTCGTACTCGCGCAGGGCGGGCCGTTCGGCGAGTTCCTTCACGGCGATCACCTCGTCGCCGGCGCGGGCGTAGCGCACGACGTGCCGGGATATGCCGCGCGGCAGTGGGACGAGGTATTCGTCGGGCCACTCCTCCAGGGGCAGGTGCCAGGGCAGGGCCAGCAGGAGCGCGGGGTGCTCCGGGTTCGTCGCGCTGATCTGCAGTGCCATGGCTCGCGTGTCCTTGCCTCGCGGGTGATCGTCACCTCACCTTAGAGGGCACGCTCCTTGGCCTGAAGTGCCGCTTCACGTACTGGACCGCAGTACAACGGGCCGTGCCCGGGCAGCAGCAGCTCGCCCTCCAGCGCGGCCAGGACGTCCAGCGAGGCCACGGCACGGGCCCGCTCGTGGTGGAACATGTCGGGCAGCAGCTGCGGCCCCTGGATCCGTGAGGTGGGGTGGCCGCTGGCCAGGGCGTCGCCCGAGATCAGCACCCCGGCGTCGGGCAGGTGGAAGGCCGCGTGGCCGTCGGTGTGGCCGGGCGTGTGCACCGGCACGGGGCGGCCCGGCAGGTCCAGCGGGCCCGCCGCCGGGAACGGCTCAGGATCGGCGACCGGCACATGGGCCGTGCCGCCGGAGCGAAGGGCGTGCACCGACCAGGGCAGGACGCCGGGCCGCCAGCTGTTCTTCACGACCTGCCCCACGGTGACCTGCTGCAGGAACTCCCGGCGTGCGTGCGGCACTTCCGCCTCGTGGAGATACACGGGTGTGCCGTAGGTGCAGCGCAGATACTCGGCGGAGCCCAGATGGTCGTTGTGCGCATGGGTGATCAGCACCGCCGCGACCGCCTCCGGTGCACCGCCCACCGCCGCCAGCGACGCGAGCAACTGCTCCCGGTCTCCGAGGTAGCCGGTGTCCACGAGGGTCATCTCGTCGCCCTCGGTGAGGATCACCCAGTTGGTGTTGCTGCCGTGTACCAGGTGAATGCCGTCGGCGACTTGCCGCACGTCTGCCTGCATGATTGCCCCGCGTGGTGAGGTCCCTGCCCGACGGCACCAGCAAAGCAGACCCGGCCCGGACCGGAAGCGGCAGGTCCGCGCCAATCTGCGGGCTCGGAGAGTGAGGGCTGCCTCCGGCACCGTCCGCCGGAGGCAGCCCCCTGCGCGCAGCCGAAGCGGCCGCCTCTCCGCCTCACTGCACGCCGTGCGGGCGGAACTGGATGCTGATGCGCGGTCCCGCCGCGCGTGTGGTCTTCGGGACGGAGTGCTCCCAGGTCCGCTGGCAGGAGCCGCCCATCACGATGAGATCGCCGTGCCCCAGCGGGCGCCGCACGCTCTCGCCGCCCCGCATCGGACGCAGCAGCAGATCGCGCGGCGCGCCCACGGAGAGGATGGCGACCATGGTGTCCTCGCGGGCGCCCCGCCCGATCCGGTCGCCGTGCCAGGCGACACTGTCCCGCCCGTCGCGGTAGTAGCAGAGCCCGGCCGTGGTGAACGGCTCGCCCAACTCGTCGGCATAGTGCGCGGACAGGGCGTCGCGCGCCTCGTCCAGCACGGGGTGGGGGAGGGCGTCGTCCGCTCCGTAGAACGAGAGCAGCCGGGGTACGTCCACGACCTGGTCGTACATCTTGCGGCGCTCCGCACGCCAGGGCACCTCGGCGGCCAGCTGTTCGAACAGGATGTCCGAGCCGCCGAGCCATCCGGGCAGGACGTCGATCCAGGCGCCGAGGCCGAGATGCGTCCGGCGGATCCCGCGGAGAGAGCCGAGACGCAACTCGTCGGTCTGGTCGAAGAGCGAGCCCTGGAGGTGCGTGGTCACAGATTCAGCGTACTCCTATATTCGAAAATCTGTTCCTATCGCGCTCGATCGGAGTGGCGTCGGGTCCACTTTCCGATACATCGATGTATCGGATACATTCTTGTATCGAACGGAGGTCGCAGATGACGACGGAGGAAACGCCCCCACGCGTGACCAGGCGCCGGATCCGCACACGCGCCAACCTCCTCGATGCCGCCTTCGCCGTGTTCGCCGCCAAGGGCTTCGGGCGGGTCTCCATCGAGGAAGTCTGTGAGGCCGCCGGCTACAGCAGGGGAGCCTTCTACTCCAACTTCGACAGCCTGGACGAGCTGTTCTTCGCCCTCTACCAGCAGCGCGCCGACCTCATCGCGGACCAGGTCTCCGGTGCCCTCGCCCTGGACGGGCCCGACCTGGACGTGCCCGCCGCCGTCGACCGCGTCACCGAAGTACTGCTCCTCGACCTGGACTGGCTCCTGGTGAAGACGGACTTCCTGGTGCACGCCGCCCGCGATCCGCAGGTCGCCGAGACCCTGCTGGAACACCGGTCGCGGCTGCGGCGGGCAGTTGCCGACCGGCTCGCCCGCGCGCGGGGCCTCGCCCAGCTGCCCGCCGTACTCGGCGACATCGACGGCGCCGCGCACGCTGTGGTGGCCGCGTACGACGGCGTCACCACCCAACTGCTGCTGGACAAGGACGTCGACAGCGCCCGCGGCTGGCTCAAGCAACTGCTCACCGCGCTGCTGACCGACGGCAGCGGCACCTCCCGATGAGATCTCCGAACGAGCCCCCTCAATCAGACCCCCCAACGAGAAAAGGAATCCTCGCCATGGATGCGGACGTCATCGTCGTCGGAGCGGGCCTCGCGGGCCTGGTCGCCGCGCACGAGCTCACCAGCCGGGGCCGCAGGGTCGCGCTGGTCGACCAGGAGAACGCCGCCAACCTCGGCGGCCAGGCGTTCTGGTCCTTCGGCGGGCTGTTCCTCGTCGACTCCCCGGAGCAGCGCCGCCTGGGCATCAAGGACTCCTTCGACCTGGCCTGGAACGACTGGCAGGGCAGCGCGCAGTTCGACCGCGTCGACGACGAGGACTCCTGGGCGGTGCGCTGGGCGCGCGCCTACGTCGAGTGGGCGGCCGGGGAGAAGCGGTCCTGGCTGGACGGCCACGGCATCAAACTGCTGCCGACGGTCGGCTGGGCCGAGCGAGGTGACCTGCGGGCGGACGGGCACGGCAACTCGGTTCCCCGCTTCCATGTCACCTGGGGCACGGGCACCGGCGTGGTGGAGCCGTTCGTCGACCACGCCAAGCAGGCCGCACGCGAGGGACTGCTCACCTTCCACCACCGCCACCGGGTCGACGAGCTGGTGATCGAGGGAGGCGCCGCCCGCGGAGTGCGCGGCACCGTACTCGCCGAAGACCGCTCGCCCCGGGGTGTCGCCTCCAACCGCGACGGCATCGGCGACTTCGAACTCACCGCCCAGGCCGTCGTCGTCACCACCGGCGGCATCGGCGCCAACCACGACATCGTCCGCCGCTACTGGCCCGAGCGGCTCGGCACCCCGCCCACGGACATGGTCACCGGCGTACCCGCGTACGTCGACGGCCGCATGCTCGACATCAGCGCCGAGGCAGGCGTCCGCCTGGTCAACCGCGACCGCATGTGGCACTACACCGAGGGCCTGCAGAACTGGGACCCGATCTGGCCCGGCCACGGCATCCGCATCCTGCCCGGCCCGTCCTCCCTCTGGTTCGACGCCCTCGGCCGCCGCCTGCCCGACCCCTGCCTGCCGGGCTACGACACCCTCGGCACCCTCAAGTACCTGCGCACCACCGCGGACATCGCGGACCACGACCACTCCTGGTTCATCCTCACCCAGAAGATCATCGAGAAGGAGTTCGCGCTGTCGGGCTCCGAGCAGAACCCCGACATCACCGCCAAGGACAAGGGCGCGGTCCTGAAGAACCGCCTGGGCAAGGGCGCCCCGGCCCCGGTCGAGGCGTTCCTGCGCAAGGGCGCCGACTTCGTGACCGCACCCACCCTGGAGCAACTCGTCACGAAGATGAACGAGTTGACGGACAAGCCGCTGCTCGACGCGGACGGCCTGCGCCGCCAGATCGAGGCCCGCGACCGGCAGATCGCCAACCCCTACAGCAAGGACTCCCAGATCCAGGGCATCCGCAACGCCCGCCGCTACATCGGCGACCGCCTCGGCCGGGTCGCCACCCCGCACCGCATCCTCGACCCGGCGGCCGGCCCGCTCATCGGCGTCAAACTCCACGTCCTCACCCGCAAGACCCTCGGCGGCATCCAGACCGACCTCGACTCCCGCGCCCTGGGCGCCGACGGCAACCCGATCGACGGTCTCTACGCGGCCGGCGAGGTCGCCGGCTTCGGCGGCGGTGGCGTCCACGGCTACAACGCCCTGGAGGGCACCTTCCTCGGAGGCTGCCTCTTCTCCGGGCGAGCCGCCGGACGGGCGGCGGCGAAGCAGACCGCCTGAGCCACGGACGCGCGGCAGGGGCGGTCGGGGAAACCCGACCGCCCCTGCCGCGTCCTCGCGTGAACAGCCCGCTGCTGCAAGGGGATTGACCGACGGACACATCCACTGCTTCAGTGGCTGAGCCACTCATCCACTGCTTCGCTGCGAGGAGGCATCCGTGGAGGCACTGCCCCGCGAGACGATCGTGGACGTTCTCGAGGCCCGGCTGCGCGAGGACATCCTGGCCGGACGCCATCCGGCGGGCAGCTACCTGCCCCCGGAGCGCCGGCTGGCCGACGGCTACGGCGTCACCCGCACCACCCTCAAACACGCCTTCGGCCGCCTCGTCCAGGCCGGTCTCCTGGAGACCCGGCACGGCGTCGGCACCAAGGTCCGCGACTACGCCCGGCTCGGCGGCGCGGACCTCCTGCCGATGCTCGTGCGGCACGACGCGCAATGGATCCGCGAGATCTTCGAAGTGCGGAGGTCCGTGGGCGCGCTGATCGCCGAGCGGGCCGCGGCCCGGGCCACCAAGGCGCACCACGCCGAACTGCGCCGCCTGCTTCAGGCCGTACGGGACGCGGACGGCGCGGACGCCGTGCAGCTGGCCGACGCCGAGGTGCACCGCGCCCTCGCCCGCGCGACCGGCAACCGGGTCTACGTCCTGCTGACCAACACCCTCTTCAACGCCTACCTCCCCGTCCGCGCCGCCCTCCGCGGGCCGTTCACCGACGCCGCAACCGCCCACGGACGCCTCGCCCCGGTGGTGGAGGCAGTGACGTCCGGCGACAGCCGTCAGGCCCACACGGCCGCCGACGCCTATCTGCGCGACACCGAGCGCATCATGCTGGAGGGGCCGGCATGAGGGGCACCTCGTTCACGGAGACCATGCTCGGCACGGTACGGCTCGACGGCCGGAACGCGGTTCGCCGCATCCGCCTCGACCTGCGGGCCCAGGCCGACGAGGTCCTGCGCCCGCACCGCACCACCCGGGCCCGGCTCAGCGGCCGTATACGCATCAGCGGACTGGCCGACGACCCGGACGCCACAGGCGAGTTGGAGATCTCGCCACTCGCCCGCCGCCGCATCCGCTACCGGGTGAACTTCACCGCCGACGGCCGCCGGTTCACCCTGGACGGCTGGAAGTCGGTGACCCCGCGTCATCCGGTGAAGTCGATGACCGTGCTGCCGTTCACGCTGTACGAGAACAGCGCACGGGCCGGCCAGGGCACCCTCCGTTTCCCCGTCACCACCGGGCTGGCGCCCTTCCTCCTGAGCTTCCGCTTTCCCCGGCAGGAGGACCCCGCCCAGTACCTCGCACCGCGCTGGGACGGCAGCCCCGGCCGCACCGAGGTCTGGTACACCACCCTGACCGACCCCACCACCGGCACCGGCATCTGGCTCCACCACGAACTGGTCTCGCCCGCCGACGGATCCGCACCCCACGCCCACGGCTGGGCCGCCGCCTTCCCGTCCGACGGAGAGGTCCGCCACGTCCGCTTCGGGCCCACCCCCTGGAACAACACCGCGCACGGATTCACAGCCGGCGGCGTCTTTACCGCCCCGGGGCAACTGACCGGAAGTGCGGGCGACTTCCACTGGAATCTTGCCGAACAGCCCCTGGCCGAGCCCCTGTTCACCTTTCCCCGCTGGTCCTGGCGGCACCCTCTGCTCCCCGCCGCCCATATGCTTCCGGCGGCCCGGGCCACGTACGACGGAACCTTCAGCGACGGACACCAGACGCTGACCCTGCGCGGCGCGCCCGGCGCCTCCGCGCGCATCCACGGCCACGGCAACGCCCGCCGCTGGGCGTGGCTCCACGCGGAACTGGGCGACGGCGATGTACTCGAGGTGATCGCCGCGGTGTCGACGCGGCCCGTACTGCGACGGCTGCCACCGCTTGTCTTCCTGCGCCTGAGGCACCGCGACCGCACCTGGCCGCGCCGGGCCGAGCGCTCCGCGGCGGGCCTGTTCGGCATCGGACGGTTCCGCGCCCGCATCGGACTGCCCGAGTGGACGGTGACCGGCCGCACGCTGCTGCGCCGCATCCGCGTCGAGGTCAGCCAGCCGGCCGAGCGCACCCTCACCCTGGACTACCGCGATCCCGACGGCGCCCCGGCGGTCTGCCGCAACAGCGAGAGCGCCGACGCGAAGATCCTCCTGGAACGCTGGTGGGGCCACTGGCGCACCGAAGCCTCGTGGGCGCTGCAGGGCACCGCACACGCCGAGGTGGGGGACCGGTGAACGGGCGCGGGATGGTCGCCGCCCTGCTTGCCGACACCGGGGACGAGGAGTGGCTCGCGCGGGTGCCCGGCAGACTCGACACGTTCCTGTCCGCACTGCCCGGTCCCGTACGCGCAGCGGTGCAGGCCGCCGCCACCGCCGTCGACGCCTACGCCGTCCTGCACAGCGGGCGTCGCCTGGCCGCCCTCACTCCCGGCGAGCGCGAGACGGTGCTCGACTCCCTTGTCGCGCGACCCGGACTCGTACCGGCGCTGGACCTCCTCAAGGTGCCCGTGCTGCTCGCCGCAGCCACCGAGCGAACACCCGCCCCACGGGCGCGGATTGCCCCCGAGGACCCGCCCCTGGACTGCACCCCGGCCGAGGAGTGGCCTGCGCGTGCCACCGCGGACGCCGTCGTCGTGGGATCGGGCGCCGGAGGAGCCGTCGCCGCGCGCACCCTCGCCCGCGCAGGACTCGCCGTCGTCGTACTGGAGGAGGGCGAGCACCACACCACGGCCTCCTTCGGCCGCCGCGCACCGCTGGACCGCTTCACCGAGCTGTACCGGGACGGCGGAGCGACCGCGGCCCTGGGCGATCCGCCGCTCCTGCTGCCGGTCGGACGGGCCGTCGGCGGCACCACCGTCGTCAACTCCGGCACCTGCTACCGCACTCCGGATCATGTCGTCGACCGCTGGAGCAGCCGCCACGGCTTCCACCTCGCCCAGGGGTTTCCGGCACGGCTGGACGAGATCGAACGCACCCTGCGCGTCGCCACCCAGCCCCTCGACGTCCTCGGCACCAACGGCCTGCTCGCCCTGGCCGGCGCCCGCCGACTCGGCTGGCGGGCCGGCCCGCTGCGCCGCAACGCACCGGGCTGCAAGGGCTCCTGCCAGTGCGTGGTGGGGTGTCCCACCGGCGCCAAGCAGAGCGTGCAGCTGTCCGTCCTGCCCGAGGCGTGCGCCCACGGTGCGCGCATCGTCACCGGCGCACGCGTGCTGCGGATCCTGCTCGACCACGACCGCCCGGGCCGGCCACGGGCGGCCGGCATCCGGGCCCGCCGGGCGGACGGCAGCGAGCTGGAGATCCTCAGCCCCCTGGTCGTCACGGCCGCGGGTGCCCTGCAGACCCCGCCGTTGCTGCGCCGCAGCGGCCTGGGCGGCCATCCCCGGCTGGGCCGCAACCTCAGTGTGCACCCGGCCACCAGCGTCGCCGGCCGCTTCATGCAACCGGTCACCTCCTGGGAAGGCGTCCTGCAGAGCACCGGCGTCGAGGAGTTGCACGACCGCGGGATCCTGATCGAGGCGACCGCGAGCCCGCCCGGCATGAGCAGCTTCGTCCTGCCCGGCGTCGGTCGCGCTTTGCGCCGTGAGCTGGAAGGGGCCGACCGGCTGGGGATCCTCGGCGCCATGATCGCCGACCGGCCCGGGGGCCGGGTCCTGGGCCGCGACCGCACCGTTGTCCGCTACCGCCTGCACCCCCGCGACGGCGCCCGGCTGATGACCGCCGTACGAGCCATGGCCCGCATCCTCTTCGCCGCCGGGGCGCTGGAGGTGCTCACCGGCATCCCACGGGCGCCGCGCGCCCGCACCCTCCCGGAACTCGACGCGCTGCTCACCGGGATCACCCCGCGCGATCTGCACCTGTCGGCCTTCCACCCGGCCGGCACGGTCGCCGCGGGCAGCGACCGCGAGCGGGCACCGGCCGATGCCGAGGGCCGGCTGCGAGGAGTCGAAGGCGTCCTCGTCACCGACGCCTCCGTCCTGCCGGGCTGCCCGGAGGTGAACCCCCAACTGAGCATCATGGCGGCCGCCCTGGCCGTCACCGAGACCTACTTGGAACGCGAACCCAGCAGCCGCACCAGCACCTCCGCATGACTCTGCTCGGGCTCCTTGGACGCGGTCAGCAGCGTCACGGGTCCCTTGGCCGCCAACTCCCGGACATGGCTGAGGAGTTCGGCCGCCTCCAGGGTGTCCAGCTCCGCCTCGTAACGGTCGGCGAACTCCTCGTACGACCCCTCACCCGCGTGATACCAGCGGCGCAGCTCGGTCGACGGGGTGAGGGCCTTGGGCCACTCGTCCACGTGCGCGGCGTCCTTGGACAGGCCGCGCGGCCACAGCCGGTCGACCAGGACGCGTACACCGTCGTCCGGCTCGGGCGGTTCGTAGACGCGACGCACGCGAACGCTCACGATCAAGCCTTTCTGGGTGGCGGGTGACGTCGAGCGTAGTGCGGAGGCTTCGGATGACGCCGTATCACTTGACCCAATTGAGAAGGAAACCGAGCCGGGCTGCCCATAACCTGGATTTGTGTGATCATCGGCCACCCCCCAGGAGCGCATGTGAGGCAGTCCAGCCGACAGTCCGTCAGACCCACCGCCGTCCTCCGCCGGGAGGCCCTGACCGCGACCGTCCCCGTCGCCCTCGCGGCACTGCTAGCCGCCGCCGGACCCGCGACCGCCGGCACGGGCGGCGCAGCGGGCGTCGGCGACCCGTACTTCCCGCTCGCGGGAAACGGCGGCTACCACGTCGACCACTACGACCTGACCCTCCGTTACGACCCGACGCGCCGTCACCTCGACGGCGCCGCCGTCCTCACCGCCCGCGCCACCCAGGACCTGACCCGTTTCGACCTCGACTTCAAGGGGCTGAAGGTCACCGGCCTGACCGTCGACCACGCGCAGGCGGAGTACCGCCGCGAGGGCCAGGAACTCGTCGTCACTCCGCCCCGCCCCCTGCACAAGGGCGAGGAGTTCCGCGTCACCGTCACCTACAGCGGCATCCCCAAGCAGGTCACGGACCCCGACGGCTCGGCCGACGGCTGGATACAGACCGACGACGGAGCCTTCGTCGCCGGGGAGCCGCAGGGCGCCATGACCTGGTTCCCGGCGAACAACCACCCCAAGGACAAGTCCTCGTACGACATCACGGTCACCGTCCCCGAGGGCCGCACCGCGGTCGCGGGCGGCGTCCTGGTCGGGCAGCGGACCGCGCACGGGCACACCACCTTCCACTGGCGCCAGATCGAACCCATGGCCGCCTACCTCGCCACCGCGACGATCGGGAAGTTCAAGGTCGAGCAGTACACCACCCGCGACGGCATCCGCGTCTACAACGCGGTCGACCCGCGCGAGGCGTCCGAGGCGGCGCCCGTCCTGAAGAAACTGCCCTCCGTCCTGGAATGGGAGAGCAAGCTCTTCGGCCCCTACCCGTTCCGCAACGCCGGGTCGATCGTGGACCACGCGCCGGACGTCGGGTACGCGCTGGAGACCCAGTCGCGCCCCCTGTACGACTCGGCGCCGGACCTGAGCACCCTCGTCCACGAGAACGCCCACCAGTGGTTCGGCGACTCCGTGTCGCTCACCACCTGGAAGGACATCTGGCTCAACGAGGGTTTCGCGACCTACGCCGAGTGGCTCTACAGCGAGCAGCACGGCGGCGACAGCGCCCAGGAGACCTTCGACGACCTCTACGCCCGCCCGGCGAGCGATCACCTGTGGGCGTTCCCGCCCGGCGACCCCGGTAGCGGCAAGAACATCTTCGACACCCCCGTCTACGAGCGCGGCGCCATGGCCCTGCACGAACTGCGCACCGCCGTCGGCGACCGCACGTTCTTCGGCATCCTGCGGGCCTGGGCGGCCGAACACCACGACGGGCACGGGACGACCGCGCAGTTCGTACGCCTCGCGGAGCGGAAGTCGGGCAAGGACCTCGACCACCTGTTCACCTCGTGGCTGTACAGTCCCGGGAAGCCGAACGAAGCCTAGAACCTGACGAGTTCCTCACATGTGTCGGTCACAGTCGATCCGTGATCATGAATAGACCCCGTGTCGCCCTGCTCGCCGCATCCCTGCTCCTCACGGGATGCGGCGGCGGGGCAGTGGCGTCGCCGGGCCACCCGTCCGGCGCCCCCACGGCCAGGACCAGCACACCGAACATCTCCACCCTCGCCCCGCCCTCGCCGGAGATGTCCGTCCAGGCCGCCCCGCTGCACCTGCAGGGCCTGGGGCCGAAGACACTGGCCGCGATCCCCGCCGACGCCCGCCAGACAGTCGTCGTCACCGGACGCGGCAGGAACTCCCCGCAGTCCACGGTCGTGCTGTACGAGCGCACCGCGGCCGGCTGGCGGGCCGGCGCGAGCTGGCCCGCGCACAACGCGCTCAAGGGCTGGTCCGACCACCACACGGGAGGCGACCTGCGCTCGCCCATCGGCGTGTACGGCCTCACCGACGCCGGCGGGCTGCTCGGCGATCCCGGCACCCGGCTGCCGTACCACCGCTCCGGCGCATTCACCTCACCCGGCACCGGCTTCGAAGGCGAGCCCCTCGCGGGCTCCTTCGACTACGTGATCGCCATCAACTACAACCGCGAGCCCGGCACTTCGCCCCTCGACTGGACCCGCCCCCTCGGCGCGGGCCGCGGCGGCGGCATCTGGTTCCACGTCGACCACGGCGGCCCCACCCACGGCTGCGTCAGCGTCTCCGAGCAGCACATGAAGGAACTGCTGCGCGCGCTCGACCCCGGCCTCCACCCCGTCGTCGTCATGGGCGACGCGAAGTCCCTCGCCCGCTGAGCCTAGGATCCGCCGCGTGTGCGCACATGTGCTGGTCGCCGAGGACGACGAGATGCAGGCCGAACTCATACGCCGCTCCCTGCTGGCGGAGGGCCACACGGCCACGGTGGTCCATGACGGCGGGGCCGCCCTGGCCGCCGCCCGCCGGCTCAGACCCGACCTCGTGGTCCTCGACCTGATGCTGCCCGTGGTCGACGGCTTCGGCGTGTGCCGGGTGCTGCGCGGGGGCGAGGAGGACATACCGGTGCTCATGCTGACCGCACGGTCCGAGGAGGACGACGTCCTGCTCGGCCTGGAACTGGGCGCCGACGACTACATGACCAAGCCGTACAGCCCGCGCGAGCTGATGGCCCGCATCCGTACCGTGCTGCGGCGCAGCGGCCGGACGGCCGGCGTGCGGGAGGATCCCGTCGTCCGCACGGCCGGGCTCGCCGTCGATCCGGAACGGCACGAGGTGCGCTGCGACGGCGTACCCGTGGAGTGCACACCGGCCGAGTTCCAGATCCTGCTCGCCATGGCGGCGGAACCCGAACGGGTCTTCACCCGGCGGCAGTTGCTGCAGTGCACCCGCGGTTTCGACCGGGCCTCCACCGAGCGGGCCGTCGACGTCCACATCATGAACCTGCGCAAGAAGATCGAGGCCGACCCGCGCCGGCCGGTGCGGCTGCTGACCGTGTTCGGGGTCGGCTACAAGCTCAGCGGCGGCCGTCCGTGAAGCGCCGCATCCCGCTGCGCAAGCGGCTGTTGGTGCGGCTGCTGATCGCGTCGGTGCTGATCGCGGTGTGCTCCGTGGCGGCGACGGCCTGGCTGGCCGTGGAGACCACCACCCGTGCCCTGCGCGAGGAACAGGGCCAGGACCTCGCCGACGACATGCGGATCCTTGCGGAGCTCAGCGGCTACGCGGCAACCCACCCCGACTGGAAGGGCGTCCAGGCCACCGTCCGGTCCCTGGCCGCCACCATGGGCAGGCGCATCGCCCTGACCACCGCCGAGCGCACCCTCATCGCCGACTCGGCGCGGAAGGGAACCTCGCTTCCCCTCGGTGCGGCCGCCACCGTCGACCCCCTGCACACCGACACCTACACCGAGACCGGTGCACAGCTGAGCGGGATCGATCCCCGTGCCGTGGGCCCCTACCGGCTCACCGCAAAGGAGCGCGCCCAGCTGAAGGCGGTCGCCGAGAAACAGCGGACGTGCTACCGCCGGTTCGGTGTCGAGACCAAGGTCGAGCAGAGCCCGAGCGGCCGCCCCGTGATCGTCGGCTCCGACGGCGGCCCCGCCCCCGACTACCCGACCGTGGACTGCGGCTACGGACTGCTCAGCGACCCCACAGGAACCGAGAAGAAGGCACTCGACGACCTGACCGAAGGCGCTCGCGCCTGTATGCAGCAGCACGGTCTGGGCCTCGGCAGCCCCCTTTACCTGATGCTCAATCCCACCGGCAAGGCCCCCGTGAGCCGGTACGCCATCGCCAAGTTCGCCAAGGCGGGCGACGCGAAGGCGATGAAGACGGCGCAGACCTGCAGCGACGACGCCCTGCGCGCCCAACTCGACCCGTATGTCGCCCCCGTGGCCGAGCTGTACCTCGGCGGCGACGACACCACCCCGCCCCGTTTCGACATGTCCCCGGCCAACAAGGCCAAGATCGTCGGTGCGGCCGGTCTCGTCCTCGCCGTCACCCTCGCCGTCACGGCCGTCGTCGCCACCCGGCTCGTACGGCCGCTGCGGGCGCTGACCGAGGCGGCGCAGCAGCCGCCGGACAGGCATGTGCGGGTGCCGGTGACCACGCGGGACGAGACCGGCATCCTCGCCGAGGCGTTCAACGACCTCACCGAGCGGCGCGCACGCCTGGAGGCCCAGCGCAAGGCCATGGTCAGCGACATCGCGCACGAACTGCGCAGCCCGCTGACCAACATCCGAGGCTGGCTGGAGGTCACCCGGGACGGCGTCGTCGACCCGGATCCCGCGCTGCTCGGCTCCCTGCACGAGGAGGCGCTGGTACTGCAGCGCATCATCGACGATCTCCAGGACCTCGCGGCCGCCGACGCGGGCACCCTGCGCCTGCACCGCGAACCGGTCAGCGCCGACGAACTGCTGGACCAGGTCGCCGCCGCCCACCGCGTCGCCGCCGACGCGGCCGGCGTCACCGTACGCACAGAGGACGACGGCAGCCCGTGGCTCGACGCGGATCCGGTGCGCATGCGGCAGGCGCTGGGCAACCTGGTCTCCAACGCGCTGCGGCACACGCCCGCCGACGGCACCGTCACGCTGGCCGCCCGCCGCGCCGGCGACGAGGTCGTCTTCACCGTGACCGACACCGGCACGGGCATCGCGCCGGAGGACCTGCCGCAAATCTTCGACCGGTTCTGGCGGGCCGAGAAGTCCCGCAGCCGCCGTACCGGCGGCAGCGGTCTCGGCCTGCCGATCGTGCGTCACCTGGTCGTCGCGCACGGCGGAACGGTGGTCGCCGAGTGCGAGCCGGGCGGCGGTGCCGTGTTCACCCTGCGGGTGCCGGGCGCCCCGGCCCCGGAGAGCTGAGCCGTCCCGCGGCTAGCCGTTGCGCGTCGCGGCGGCGCGCCGACGTCGCCTGCGCTGCATGGCGTGCCGTTCCGATTCGCCGGTGCCGCCCCACACGCCCAGGATCTCCCCGTGGCCCAGCGCCCATGCAAGGCACTGCTCCCGTACCGGGCAGCGGGCGCACACCGCCTTCGCCTTCTCGGTCTGCAACAACGCGGGGCCTGAGGTGCCGATCGGGAAGAACAGCTCGGGGTCCTCGTTACGGCACGCGGCCTGGTCTCGCCAGTCGTCCATGAAATGTCACCTGCGATCGAAGTCGTACGTGCCCTCGCGAATGGCTTACTCGGTTTCGAGTCACCTGTCGATGCGCGAGTGAAACGACGGAAATCACGCAGATACGGTGCTCATTGCTCGCGCATGCCCCACGGGGAGCCGTACGCGGTCAGCAGATCCAGGAACGGGCGGGCCGGAAACGCCTCCGGGCCGAGCACACCCGAGCCCGACCAGGCGCCGGTGGCGAGGAGTTCGAGCGCGACGACCGGATTGACGGCGGTCTGCCACACCACCGCCTGGCTCCCGTACTCCGCCATGGACCACTGGTTGTCGACCACGTGGTACAGGTACACCTCGCGCGGCGCACCCTCCTTGACGCCCCGCACCCAGGTGCCCGCACAGGTCTTGCCGTGCATCCGCTCGCCCAGCGTGGCCGGGTCGGGCAGGCACGCGGCGACGACGTCCCGGGGCGAGACGGCGACCCGTCCGGCGGCGCTCGGCACGGTGACCGGCTCGGTGCGGTCCAGGCCCAGCAGGTGCAGCGTCTTCAGCGTCTCGATGAACTCCCGGCCCAGCCCGTACTTGAAGGTGACCCGGCGCGCGTCCACCCAACGCGGGACGAGCAGCACCTCCTCGTGCTCCACGTTCACGCACTCCACGGGTCCGATGCCCTCGGGGAAGTCGAACACCTCCGGGTCGCTGAACGGCTCGGTGGTGAACCAGCCGCGGTCGGCCTCGTAGACCACCGGCGGGTTGAGGCACTCCTCGATCGTGGTCCAGATGCTGAAGGAGGGGGCGAAGTCGTAGCCGTCGACGGTGAGGTTCGCACCGTCGCGGATCCCGATCTCCTCGATCTCGTCGAAGAGTTCGTCGGCGGCGTACCGGGCGAAGACGTCCGACAGTCCGGGCTCCACACCCATGCCCACCAGGGCCAGCGCGCCCGCCTTCTCCCACTCCTCGGCCTGCGCGAACTGGTCGTCGCCGAGCTTGACCCCACACTCGGCATACGGCCGTTCGGCGTGCGGGTGCGACAAGGACATGGCCATGTCGAGGTAGGTGGCGCCGGCGGCGCGCGCCGCGCGGAACAGCGGCATCACGAAGCGCGGGTCGGTGGCGTTGAGGAGCACGTCGCAGCGGTGCCGGCGCAGCATCCCCGCCACTGCCGACTCGTCGCTCGCGTCGACCCGCTCGGCGCTGAACCGGCCGTCGTCCACGGCCGCGACCGCCGCCTCGGCCCGCGCCCGGTCGAAGTCGGCCACCACCATCGCCTCGAAGAACGAACGCCGGGCGGCGATCCGGGTGATGGCGGTGCCGACTCCGCCGGCGCCCACGAGCAGTACACGCATGACAGATCTCCCTGTCCGGAGGGTTGATGACGAGGGGCCCCGCCGGAGATACAACGCCGCCGGTTCGCGTAAGGTCAATGGCGTTGGCATAAGGGCCCGGGAGGTTTGTCATGCCCAAACCGGTGGTGCCCGAGGACAAACGGCGCAGGCGCCGGCCCACCAAGAGCGGCACGGTGCTGTCCGAGCGGCTGATCGTCGAGACCGCGCTGCGGATGCTGCGCGAACACGGCAGCGCGGGCCTCACCGCCCGCCGCCTGGGCCTCGCCCTGGACGCCGACCCGAGCACCCTCTACCGCTACTTCCGCGGCATGGACGAGCTCACCCTCGCCATCGGCGACGCACTCATCGGCCAGGCCCTCGACGGCTGGCGCCCGACGGGCGAGTGGCGGGCGGACCTGCGCTCCGTCGGCCTGCGCATCCACGCCGCCTACCTCGCCCACCCGCAGGCCGCGGTGCTGACCACGAGCCGGGTCACCGGCCGGGCCAACGAACTGGCCGCCGACGAGGCCGTGCTGGACGTCCTGCGCACCGCCGGATTCCCGCTCCCGGACACGGTGCGCATCTACCACGCCTTCATCGACCAGACCCTGGCCTTCGCCGCCCTCGACGCCGCCTCCCTCGCCCTGCCCAGCGCCGCCCTCCGCGCCGACGAGGACATGTGGCGCTCGACGTACGCCCGGCTGCCCCGCACCACCCACCCGCGGATCGCCGAGGCGGCGGCCCTGCTGGCGGCCCGCATGGTCGACAGCGCGTATCCGACGGCCCTGGAGATGCTGCTGGACAGCGCCGCGGCGCAACTGGCGGCACTGGGTTCCTGACGGGATCCGCCCAGTCGATTGCTTGATGCAAGTCACGTCTCTATAGTCGGTCGAGTCGATTGCATCAAACAATCGACAGCGCGGTGACGGAGGCGGAACATGGAGCGTCGCTGGAAGGTCCTTCTCGTCACCTCGGCCGTGGTCTTCATGGCCCTGCTGGACGTCACCATCGTGAACATCGCGTTCACCGACCTCGGGCGGTCGTTCCCGCACGACTCCCTTGCCGACCTGTCGTGGGTGCTGAACGGATACAGCGTGGTGTTCGCCGCCGCCCTCGTACCCGCAGGCCGCCTGGCCGACCGGTACGGACGCCGACGGCTCTTCCTCGCCGGCCTGCTGCTGTTCCTGGCCGCGTCCGTGGCCAGCGGCCTGGCCGCGTCGGTGCCGGTCCTCGTCGCGGCACGCGTCGTACAGGCGCTGGGCGCCGCGACCGTGCTGCCGACCTCTCTGAGCCTGACCCTGCCGGAGTTCCCGCCCGAGCGGCGCGGCACCGCGATCGCCCTGTCGACGGCCGCGGGCGCGGTCGCCGCCGGTGTCGGACCCTCGCTCGGCGGGCTGCTGGTGGACTGGCAGGGCTGGCGGGCGGTGTTCTTCGTCAACCTCGTCATCGGCCTGCCCGCGCTCGGGGCGGCCGCACGGCTGCTGCGCGAGAGCCACGAAGAGCGGGCGAAAGGCGTTCCCGACGCCCTCGGCGCGCTGCTGCTGGTGGGCGCCGTGGGCGGCCTCGCACTGGGCATCGTCAAGGGCGCGGACTGGGGCTGGAGTTCGGGCGGAGTGCTCGCCGCCTTCGGGACCGCCGCCGTACTGCTGCCGCTGTTCGTCGTGCGGTCCCTCGCGCACGCCACACCCGTGGCCGACCTCGGCCTGTTCCGCCTCCGCTCCTTCACCGTGGCCACCATCGGCACGTTCGTCTTCGGCGCCGGGTTCTTCGCCTCGCTGCTGTGCAACGTGCTGTTCCTGACCACCGTGTGGCACTGGCCGGTCCTGCGTGCCGGAGCCGCGGTGACACCGGGACCCGTGATGGCCGCCCTCATGGCTCCACTGGCGGGCCGGCTCACGGACCGGTACGGACCGCGCGTGGCCGCCGTGCCGGGCACCCTCCTCTTCGGCACCGGCCCGCTCCTCCTGGCCCTGACCGCCACGGCCGAACCGCACTACTGGCCGGTGCTGTTCCCGGCGGCGACGATCACCGGCGTCGGAGTGGGACTGTCCCTGCCCGCGCTCGGCGGCGCCGCCGTCCTGGAGCTGCCGCCGCCGAGCCTGGCCACCGGCATCGGCATGACGTCCGCCCTGCGACAACTGGGCGCCGTGGTAGGCGTCGCGGCCCTGGTCGCCCTCCTCGGCACGCCCGGACCCCAGGCCCTCGGCGGCTTCCGCCACGCCTGGCTCATGATCACCGGCGCAGGCTGGCTCGCCGCCGTCGTCTCGCTCGCCCTGGGGCGCGTCCGTGCACCGCGGCCGGAACCCGAGACGCCTGCCCGAGAGCGGACAGCGCCCCTGAACGAAGCACCATGACGTCGAAGGAGAGGTCATGAACGAGACCGACGCCCTGCGTCGTGCCGTGCGCTGGCCCGGCATACCCGACCGGCTGATCGCCGTGCTCGCCCAGCAGATGCTCGCGGCCCGCCAATTCCGCGAAGGCCACGACTACTTCACCGCCCTCAGCGCCGAACGCCCCGAATCGGCCCTGGCCGAAAGCCTGGCGGGCGTCTTCCAGGCCCGTCTCGACGGGCCGGACGAGAAGGCGATCGCCCGCCTCGACGCGGCCGCCGAACGCGGTCTCGGGCTGCCGCAGTACTTCAGGGGAACCGTCCTCGCGGGCTTCCCGGACTGCGCGGGCCGGGCCGACACGGCGATCGCCGACCTCGAGTTCGTGCTCGCCGTGCGGGACCAGTTCCCTGCCGGGTTCCTGCACTCCGTGCACGCCGCCCTGGCCCGTGCCTACGCCTGCCGGGGCCGTACGGAGGAAGCCCGGGCCGCGCTCGAGCGCCTCGGACACGCCCCCGACCTGTCACTCGTCACGGACTACCTGGTCAGCGCCGAGGACGGCCTGCGCATGACCGCACCGCGGCTCGTGGAAATGGCACCGGGCGTGCACGTCGCCCAGGGCTACGACCTCGCCGACTTCGCGTTCGTCGGCACGGACGACGGCATCGTGGCGATCGACGCGGCGAGCCACCCCCGGCACGTCGAGGCGGCCCTGCGTGATCTGCGGGCCGTCACCCGCGCACCGATCACCCATGTGATCCTCACCCATGCACACTTCGACCACATCGGCGGCCTGGAGGCCCTCGCCGGACCGGAGACCCAGGTCGTCGCCCAGGCCGCCTTCCCCGACGAACTCGCGCTGCAGGCCGTGAGCCCGCCGCCCTTCCCGTCCCTGCTGCCGGACGGGCAGGACCGCCGGCCGAACGTCGTCCCGGACCGGCTCGTCGAACAGCCCGAGGCCCTGTCCGTCGGCGGGCGTCGGTTCACGCTCATCCCCATCGCCGGAGGCGAGACCCGCGACGGCCTTCTCGTGCAACTGCCGGACGAGGGCGTGGTGTTCACCGGCGACATGTGCATGCCGTACCTGGGTGCGCCGTTCTTCGCCGAAGGCTCCGCCGAGGGGCTGTTCGACGCCCTGCGGACGGTCCGGGATCTGCGACCCCGGCTGCTGATCCACGGCCACCCGCCGCTGACCGAGAACTTCACCGCAGCGGCGCTGCCCGGCCTGCTCGCCGCACTGCGCGACCTGCACGCCGTCGTCGCGGACGACATCGTCGCAGGCCGCTCACTGACCGACGTGCTCGACCGCGACCACCTTCCCGAGGTGCTGCGCGGCCATCCGGCCGCGATCCTCCCGTACCTGGTCATGCGCGAGGGCTTCGTCCAGCGCCTCCATGACCAGAGGACCGGCTACTGGAAGGCGGACGGGGACGGTGTGGACCCCCTCGGCCGGGCGCAGTGGGCCGCAGCGCTGGATCTGCTGGCCGGCGGCCGGGCGCAGGCGTTCGCCGCGGCGGGTGAGGAACTGCTGGCGCGCGGCGAACCGGCCGCGGCGCTCAGGATCGTCGACTGCGCCCTGCTGAGCCACCCGGACGACACGGCGCTGGCCGGGCTGCGGGGACGGATCCTGCGCGCTCTCGTCGAACGGCACCAGCTCTTCAGCCCGTTCAGGTTCGCCTACTACGCGGGGCTCGCGGGACTGACCGTGGCACCCGCCGGCTGAGCACCGGGCCCGGGCTCCATGTCGCAGTCGTACGGTCCCAGCGGCTTCCCGCAGGCGGAGCAGGTGAGCCCGGGCCGGAGCCGGCCGCCGCAGCCGCGGTGCAGGACCATCAGCGGCGGCCCCTGAGGCGCCCGGTGCCCGTCCCCCCACAGCAGCAAGGACATGATCACCGGCCACAGGTCCAGGCCCGTCGCAGTCACCACGTACTCGTACCGCTCCGGCCGGGTCCGATAGAGCCGCCGCTCGAGAATCCCGGCCTCGCAGAGCTTGCCCAGCCGGTCGGAGAGCACGTTGTGCGCGATGCCGAGACTGCCCCGGAAGTCCTCGAACCTCCGCGTGCCGCGCAGCGCGTCCCGCACGATCAGCAACGTCCAGCGCTCACCCACCACTTCGAGCGACCGGGCGATCGAGCAGACCTGACCTTCGTACGTACGAGGAAGCACGCCCCCATCGTACGTCGATTGCATCACGCAAGTCAGTGAGGGAGGACGCCGCCGCGCAGTGCCCCGGCGGCCGCCTCCGTCACCGCCTCGGCCACCGCCGCGAGCGCCGGGGAGTCCAGCTTCCACTGCTGCCAGTACAGCGGGACGTCGAGGGACCGGTCCGGCGCGAGGTGCACCAGACGCCCGGCCCGCAGCAGCGGCTCGGCCTGCACCTCGGGCACCAGCCCCCAGCCAAGCCCCAGCGCGACGGACTCGGCGTACCCCTCCGAGGTGGGCACGAAATGCCGCACCGCACTCGCGCCCTCCGTGCCGCGCCGAAGCCTGCGCACGAAGGCGTCCTGCAGGTCGTCGCTGCGGTCGAAGGCCACCGTCGGCGCCACCGCCAGCGCCTCCGGCAACGGCCCGCCGAAGTGCTCGTGGGCGAAGTCCGGACTGGCCACCGGGACATAGCGCAGCCGTCCCAGCGCGCGCACGCTGCAGCCCGTGACGGGCTCGGCGGACGACGTCACCGCCGCCATCACCAGCCCCTCCCGCAGCAGTGACGCCGTACGGGTCTCGTCCTCACGGCGCAGCTCGAAACAGAGCCGGGGCTCGTGCCGCACCCGCGTCAGCGCCGGCAGGAGCCAGGTGGCCAGCGAGTCGGCGTTCACCGCGATCGAGACCCGGGTCGGCTCCCCGGCCCCGCTCATGCCGAGCTCCGCGCGCGCATCGCGCTCCAGCCGCGCCAGCTGACGGGCGAACCGCACGACGACCTCGCCCGACTCCGTCGGCCGCACCGGCTTGGTGCGCATCAGCAGCACGCGGCCGGTGCGCTGCTCCAGCGCCTTCACCCGCTGACTCACCGCGGAGGGCGTCACATGCAGCGCCGCGGCCGCGGCGTCGAACGTGCCCTCGTCCACCACGGCCAGCAGCGTCCGCACCTGGTCGAGGGGCAGCTCCGTCAGCTCTGTCTTCATAACTCCTAATGATACGTAAGAATCTTTAGCTGTACGTGGAGTGATCGTCTCCGTAGCGTCAATGCCATGACCAACGCTCTGACCGCCGCAGCCGCAGGCTTCGGCACCGGCCTCTCACTCATCGTCGCCATCGGCGCCCAGAACGCCTTCGTCCTGCGCCAGGGGATCCGCCGCGACGCGGTCCTCGCCGTCGTCGGCATCTGCGCCCTGTCCGACGCCGTCCTCATCGCGCTCGGCGTCGGCGGGGTCGGCGCCGTGGTGGTCGCCTGGCCGGGCGCGCTGACCGCGGTCGGCTGGATCGGCGGCGCCTTCCTGCTCTGCTACGGCGCCCTCGCCGCCCGCCGGGTGCTGAGGCCGGGCGGCGGCGCCCTGCGCACCGAGGGGGAGACGGCTGTCTCGCGCAGGCGGGCCGTGCTGACCTGTCTGGCGCTGACGTGGCTCAACCCGCACGTCTACCTCGACACCGTGTTCCTGCTCGGCTCGATCGCCGCCGACCGCGGCCCACTGCGCTGGACGTTCGGCCTCGGCGCCGCCCTCGCCAGCCTGTGCTGGTTCGCCGCGCTCGGCTTCGGCGCCCGGGCGCTCGGCCGCTTCCTGGCCAAGCCCGCGGCCTGGCGCGTCCTGGACGGCCTCGTCGCCGCAACGATGATCACGCTCGGCGGCCTGCTCGTCGTCAGGGCCTGAAGTCCACCACCTGAGACTGGGCGCCCGAACTGTCTTGCCGGGCTGGGATAGTGGGCCCCGGACCCGAAAGATGTATGGAGCAACCAGGAAGCCCGTGGACACCAGCGAGAGCAGCACCGAACCGCAGACACCGGACCCGGTCGCGGTCGACCCGCCTCGGCGCGGCTGGCGCCGCTGGGCCATGGACACCCGCCCGCTGCGCATTCCGGCCTACCGCCGGCTGTGGTCCTCGACGATCGTCACGGCGGTCGGAAGCCAGCTCACCGCGGTCGCCGTTCCCAAGCAGATCTACGACATCACCGGCTCCTCCGCGTGGGTCGGCGCGGCGAGCCTGGCCGGGCTGCTGCCGCTGATCGTGTTCGCGCTGTGGGGCGGCGCGGTCGCCGACAGCATGGACCGCCGCAAGCTGCTCCTGATCACCAACAGCGGCATCGCCGTCACCTCGCTGCTGTTCTGGCTCCAGGCCTTCACCGGCCTCGAGTCCGTGGCGGCACTGATGGTGCTGCTCGCGATGCAGCAGGCGTTCTGGGGTCTGAACGCCCCCGCGCGCAATGCCTCCATAGCCCGCTTGGTGCCCGAGGGCCAGCTGCCCGCCGCCAACGCCCTCGGCTCGACCGTCATGCAGACCGGACAGGTGGCCGGACCGCTGCTCGCGGGCGCCCTGATCCCGGTCGTCGGACTGCCGGAGCTGTACCTGATCGACGCGCTCGCCCTCTGCGTCACGGTATGGGCGGTCTACAAGCTGCCCTCACTGCCGCCCCTGGCGGGCTCGGCGACGCGACGCGCGGGCCTACGGGAGATCGCGGAAGGCTTCCGCTACATCTCCCTGCACAAGGTGCTGCTGCTGTCCTTCCTCGCCGACATCATCGCGATGGTCTTCGGCATGCCCCGCGCCCTGTTCCCCCAGCTCGCCGCCCAGACCTACGCCTCCTACGGCGAAGGGCTCGCCCTCGGCCTGCTGTTCGCGGCGATCCCCATCGGCGCGGTGCTCGGCGGACTGTTCTCGGGCACGTTCTCCCGGGCCCGCCGGCACGGCTTGATGGTGATCGGCGCGGTCGTCGCCTGGGGCGCGGCGATCGCCGGCTTCGGGCTGAGCGGCAACCTGTGGATCGCGGCTGCGTTCCTGGCCCTGGCCGGCGTCGCCGACATGGTCTCGATGGTCTTCCGCGGGGCGATCCTGCTGTCCGCCGCCACCGACGAGATGCGCGGCCGCATGCAGGGCGTCTTCACGGTCGTCGTCGCGGGCGGGCCCCGCCTGGCCGACGTCCTGCACGGCACCGCGGGCTCGGCCTTCGGCCCACGCACGGCCGTCGCGGGCGGCGGCCTCCTCGTCGTCGCGGTGATGCTGACCCTGGCCGCGGCGATCCCGGCACTGCGCCGCTACCGCATCTGACGTCGGGGCCGGGCCAGGGCCCGCCCGGCGGACCGGCTCGGCGTCGCGGGCCCCGGCGTGCGCTCCTGCACTGCCTCAAGGGCGTGGGGGCCCAGGCGGCGGCGTCGGTTGCCTACGCTTCGCGTCGCCCGCCGCGGCAGCGGCTGATGTCACAGCCTCCTCCGCCTTGCGGCTGCACGCCCTCCACTCTCGGCCTCGCTCGAGCGGGGCTCCATGACCCCGCTCGGGGCAGCCACGACGCGCAGTTCTCCACAGCCGACCTGATCCGCCGTACAGGCCTAGAGCACGCTGCGCCCGCGGCCCGCGTGCTGTTCCATGAGCTTGCCCCGGGTCATCTCCAGGCGGTGCGCGAGGATCTCCGCGACGCTGCGCACCAGCGCGAGCCCGAGCTGGGTGTCCTCCTCGCACAGCCGCAGCACCGCCGCCGCCTCGAACTCGTAGGCGCGGACGGGGCTGAAGGCCTCCGCGCCGAAGTCCCATTCGTGCGGCGGGAACAGCCAGGACCAGCCGAGCAGATCGCCCGCGCCGAGGCTCGCCACGGTCACCCGCTGCAGCGAGTTGACCCGCTGGTCGAGCGAGACCGCGCCCGAGCGGATGACCCAGAAGCGGTCGGCCCTGCCGCCCGCCTCGAAGATCCGGGTGTCCTCCGGGAAGGAGACCTCCTGCGCGAGCGTCATCAGGCTCTGCCGCTGGGGCGGGGGGAGGGCGGTCAGCAGTTTTATCGCTTTGGTCATGACGCGGGGCTCCTCGCCGGGGATCGGTTCCGGTGCTTTCCCTACGCCCATTTCAGCCGCTGCCGGCGCCCCGAGCACCTCGGCGGACAGCAGTTCCCGCCCAGAATCCCCAGGACATGAAAAAGCCCTGGCTGGACGGGGGAGGCCAGCCAGGGCCGTAAGCGGTGGCGTCGGAGGACGATACGGTCGACTCCGTCACCACGTATGGATGAACCGTAAACCATCTGCAGGTGTTTTGCTCACCCACAAGCGGGTCACGTGACCGGTTTCACTCCGTGGCCTCTTCCCCGGCGGCCACGACCCTGATCGTCTCGAGCTCCGGATCGCTGGGGTCCGGCAGGTACATTCCGGCCTCCAGGCCGGTGCGCAGGTAGCGCAGCACAGGTTCGGTGAGCCGCTCGCCGGGCAGTACGGCCGGGATCCCGGGCGGGTACGGCGTGATCATCTCCGCCGCGATGCGGCCTGCAGTCTCCCCGGTGGGCACGTTCTCCGCGGGGCCGAAGAAGGCGTCCCGGGGCAGCGCGGCCTGGGTCATGCGCAGCTCGGACGGCGACGGCACGTCCACCTGCGGGCCCGGTCCGAGTCCCGGCGCCGCGCGGGCCAGGTCCTTGAGCGCGGAGAGCAGTTCCCCGGTCGTCTGCCGGTCGTCGCCATGGGTGATCTGCGCGCCGATGCGGCGGTGGTCCACCAGATGGGCATCCAAGGCCCGCTGGTCCCGCAGCCAGTCCGCGGCCCGGAACCCCGTGATGCCGAGCTCGCCGATGTCGATGATCACCGGCAGCGGGTCGAAGTCGTCGGCCAGGCCCGGACCGCAGAAGTCCTCCCGGCCGTGGACGTGCATTCCGTCGATCTCCTCCACCGCGGCACGGACCTCGGCCGCGAGGTCCAGCGCGGCACCCATGAGCTCCTGCCCGTGCAGGGCCATCTGGCGGCGCCAGCCGTCGAGTCCGGCGTAGATCAGGACCGAGGGGCTGGTGCTGCCCAGCAGGTCGGCCCGCGTCTTCAGCAGCTCCGGCGGGACGAGGTCGCCGCGGAGGTGGAAGACGGAGCCCTGTTCCAGCCCGCTGCCCATCTTGTGGATGCTCGTCACACAGATGTCCGCGCCCGCGTCCATCGCCCACGTCGGCAGATCCGGATGGAACGGCAGATGGGCTCCCCAGGCCTCGTCCACGACCAGGGGAACGGAGCGCCGGTGGCAGACCTCGGCGATCGCCTGCAGCTCTGCGCAGGTGCCGTACGGCGTCGGGCTGGTGACCAGGGCACCCTTCGCGTCGGGGTGAGAGTCGAAGGCCGCCTCGAAGCCGTCCGCGGACGGAGGATGCGCGAGGTGGCGCTGAGCATCCCAGCGCGGCTCGACCCACACGGGCTCGATGCCGGACAGGATCAGCCCCGCCACGACCGACTTGTGGGCGTCCCGGCCGACCAGCAGCTTCTCGTGCGGTCCCGCGACCGCCAGCATCGCCGCCTTGACGGACAGCGAACTGCCGCACGTGGTGAAGAACGTGTGCTCGGCGTGCACGGCATCGGCCATCAGCTCCTCGGCACGGACCAGCACCCTCCCCCGGGTGAGCCGGTCGTCCAGCCCGCCCGATGCCAGCACGTCACCGAGGAACACCGCATCACCCAGCACCTCCCGTACGGCGGGGTCGGCGCCGCGGGCCTGCTTGTGGCCCGGCGGGGTGAACCCCAGCCGCCCACGGCGGCGGTACTCGACCAGGGCTTCCAGAACGGGCGCTCGGCTGTGATCGACTGTCATGCGCACCCGGGTTCCCGGCATGGGGCACGGCCAATCGGGCGCACACCGAGCCGTCGGAGCGGACGCCCGCCCTGTCCGCCGGCCCGGTCAGCCGGCTTTGCCCGGAGTCAGGATCTCGTCCAGCACCCTGAGGACGGCTTCGTAGGCAAGCGTCCGTACGGCGGCCTCGCGCGCCTCCGGCTCGTCCGCCCCCAGGCCCTCGCCCTGCGCCCGCCACCGGCGCTTCTCCTGCTGCGCGCAGGCCCGCGCACGCTGGATGCGCCGCAGTAGTTCGTCTGAGTCCACGACATCGGTCATGACATCCGCGTACCCCCCGATGGCCAAGGCACGTACTTTCGGCCGGGAGGTTTGGCGGGGCCCGCGCAGGTGAGCCGAACAAGGAGACCTGCGGTGCTCGCGCGGCGGCAGGCGACATCGCTGCGAACGGGCGGGGGAACAGCCGTGTCCGAGAGGCTCTTGCCCGGACTGCGGCGGCCGCGGGTGTGGCAGGGTCCGGCTTCCCTCCCGCGCACAAGGAGGCCGGTTCTTCACCGATAAGGGAGCCAGGCGATGTGCGAGGAGCACGGGACCGAATCCGCCCTCGGGCGACCGGGCGCACAGCGGACCGGACCGCCGCGCTCGTGCAAACCCGCCGAGGCGCGCAGGGCGGTCGAGCGGGCGGTCACCGAACGCTGCAGGGCCACCCACACCCACTGTGACGAGGAGGCTCTGGGGGACGCTCTGCTCGTCGCCACCGAGCTGACGACCAACGCGATTCTGCACGGCGGCGGAGTCACGGACTTCTGCGTCGACGTCCTCGGAACGGGCGTGCGCGTCTCGGTGAGCGACCGCAGCGACCGGCTGCCGATGACGAGGCAGCCCTCGGATCCGCGGCGACGGCAGCGCGTCGGCGGCCACGGCTGGCCCATCGTCTGCCGGCTGGCCCGCGACGTGCGCGTGTCCGAACTGCCCGCCGGCGGCAAGTGCATCACCGCCGTGGTCGCCTTCCGCTGAACGCCCTCCACGAGGCGGCGGCGTTTGTTCCCGCGAGGGCAGGGCATACGGATGTTCGTGCTTCGGACCGGAGGCGCGCCAGCGGGAGCGACATGGCTGCCCTGGGCCCTCCAGTCGGTCCGGGTGGCGGCGTTCCCGCGGTAGTCCCTGAAACCCTCGTTCAGGAGCGAATCCGCATGCTCATCGACATGTCGACAAGCAGTTCCGGCACGCAGGCCAAGACGACCGCATCCACCCGGCGGCACGACGACGCCCCCGACACGGCGGACCTCTTCGCCCGCCTTGTCACCCTGGAGGACGGCCCCGAGCGGGAGGCGGTCCGCGACGAACTCGTCACGGCCTGGCTGCCCATGGCCCACCGGATCGCCGGCCGGTTCCGCGACCGCGGGGAGTCCATCGAGGATCTCCGCCAGGTCGCGGCACTCGGCCTGGTCAAGGCGATCGACCGGTTCGCCCCCGAGCGGGGTGCCTTCGAGAGCTACGCCGTGCCCACCATCACCGGCGAGGTGAAGCGCCACTTCCGGGACCGGATGTGGGCCCTCAGGGTGCCCCGCCGGATCCAGGAACTCCGCAACAAGGTGCGGGTGGCCCGCCGTGAGCTGACCCAGACCCCGGGCAGTCCCGAGCCCTCCGCCGCCGACATCGCCGCCCACACCGGGCTCACCGAGGACGAGGTCAACTCCGGCCTGGAAGCCCTCGAAAGCTTCAGCACCCTGTCGCTGGACGCCGAGCTCTCGGGCGACGAGGACGGCTACAGCCTCGCCGACACTCTCGGCGCGGCGGACTCCGCCTACGACGTCGTGATCGACCGCGAGGCCGCCAAGGAAGGCCTGCGCCACCTGCCCGAACGCGACCGCGCCATCCTCTACCTGCGCTATTTCGAGGACATGACGCAGAGCCGGATCGCCGACCGGTTCGGCATCTCCCAGATGCATGTCTCCCGCCTCATCAGCCGCAGCTGCGCCCGGGTGCGGGCCGAGGCACTGGGGCAGTCGGCCGGCGACGGGCGGGCGGCCGCGGCTTGAGCGGCCCGCAGCGAGGAGGAGACCGATGCTGATCCCTCATCCGGCCGTTCTGCGAAGGCTTGTCGAGGAGTACGAGACCGCCCTGGCCGGGGAGGCCGAGCGCGGCGGCCGGGCGAGCCCACGGCTTCAGGACCTGGCCTACACCCTGTGCGTGTCGACCGGCACACGGAACGTGGGACGGGCCCTGGAAGCGGCACACCGGCTGCTCGCGGCCACGCCCTCGAACCGGCCGGAGGCGCCGGAGATCGGCATCCGGTGACATCGGGCATGGGCGACGTCCAGGTCGCCGGCCGGGCGGAGCGCGCCTCGGTCATCGGGAAGCACACCTGCCATACGGACCCCGGGAGGCGCACGTGAACTCCAGTGCCATGGCACGGAACGGCAGGCTCGGGGCCGAGCGGGCGGCGCGCGGCACGGTGACCGAGGGCGCCGCCCGGGCAGGACTTGCCGCGCGCGGCGTGATCTACCTGCTGGTCGGCGTCCTGGCGCTGAAGATCGCCTTCGGCGACGGCAGCCGGCAGGCGGACCGCGGCGGCGCCCTCGCCACGCTGGCCAAGCAGCCGTTCGGCGCCGTCCTGCTGTGGGCGCTCGGTCTCGGGCTGGCCGGCATGGCGGTGTGGCGGCTGTCGGAGGCCGTCTTCGGCTCGGTCGGCCGTGACGGCCGTACGCCACGAAAGCGGCTGCTCGCGGTCGTCCGTTGCGCCTTCTACGCGGTGGTCGCGTACTCGGTGCTGACGTTCGCGGCAGGCCCGCACGGCGGCAGCAGCCGCTCGAGTGACGTGCAGTCCCGCGACGTGACGGCCAGGGTCCTGGACCTGCCCGCCGGGCAGTGGCTCGTGGGCGCGGCAGGGGTCGGCGTGATCGTGGCGGGCGTGTGGATCGCCGCACGCGCGGTGCAGCGCGACTTCCACGAGCAGCTCAAGCTCGGTGAGATGTCCCCATGGGCCCGCCGGCTGGTGGATGTCACCGGCGTGGCCGGCGGCGCGGCGCGCGGCCTGGTGTTCGCCGCAGCGGGAACCTTCGCCGTACGCGCCGCGGTCGATTACGACCCGGACCGGGCCAAGGGGCTCGACGACACCCTGCGCTCGTTCGCCCGCACGCCGCTCGGTCCGTCGCTGCTCGCCTGTGTCGCGGCAGGTCTCGCACTGTTCGGGTTGTTCTCTTTCGCCCTGGCCCGCTGGAGCAGGGTCTGACACGGGCCACACGGGGAACACGAACCGGATGAGCGAATCCGAGTTTCCACCGGAGCACCGGCCTGTCGACCTCTACCTCGGTCTCCTGCGCACCCGGATGGACACGGAGGACTTCCGGCAGCTGCTGGACGTGGTCGAACCGGTCCTGCGGGCGATCGAGGAACAGCGCATGCCTTCCGTGGACTTCGCGCTCGGCGGGGACCGGGGGGAGGGGCTGTCCCAGGAGGTCCGCGACGAGGCCGCCCTGGTCATCGCCGCCGCCGTCACCGGACGGCTCGACAACGAGGTCGTCGAGATCGACCTCGAGGGGACCGGCCCGATCAGAGTGATCACCGATGCGGACACCGCCGCCGACCCGGTGCGGCTGGGGGAGATCGCCGACTACATCAGGGAACGGCACCGCCAGGACGAGGAGCTGCGCGGCATCGCCGAGGTGAGCGGTCTGCCCACCGACTTCTGAGGACGCTCACCGCTTCGGCGCCGCCACCGGCACCTTCAGCGGCCGGGCCAGGCCCACCACCGCCTCGTCGAGGCGCTGCAGATGCCGTAGCACCCGGTCGGTGATGCGGCCGTAGCGTGAGCCGCCGCGCAGATCGGACTCCAGGAGAGCGGCGATGCTCGCCCCTGTCTCGACCTCGACGGCGGCCCGCCCGTCCGCGACACGCGCGGCGATCATCCCGATGTTGCCGAGGATGCGCCGGCCGGCCCGCCGCAGCCGCGGATCCGCCGCGATCGAGGGATGCGTGGGCAGCAGCTCGGCCATCGCGGCCAGCGAACGCGCGTGGTACGCGCAGGTCTCGAGCAGCGCGACGACATAGCGTGCGGTGTTGCGCCGGGCCCGCAGCGGAGTGACCGGGTGGGTGAGCGGCTGGGTGGCGGTGCGCAGATCGGCCAGCGCCTGGTCGAGGTCGCGCGCCTTGTCGAGGAGCTCGGCCGGCTCCCCGCCGCTGAGCTGGTCGATGGCGGCCTCTGTGACGTCGGCGAGCCGGTCCAGGGTCGTGACCAGGAGGTCGTTGGTACGGCGGTCGGTGTGCACCGGCAGGACGAACGCCGCCGCGATGATCCCGCAGGCCGCGCCGAGCGCCGTCTCCTCCACCCGCAGCACCAGCACCGACAGGCTGTAGGTGTGCAGCAGCGTGTACAGCACGCCCAGCGCCGCGGTGACGAAGAAGGACATCAGCGTGTAGGACAGCGGGGCGGTGTAGAACATCGCGAACACGCAGAGCAGCACCAGCGCGAACGCGGTCCAGGTGTGCTGCCCGACCAGCCCCGCGAGCAGCAGACCGGCCACCACACCGAGCACCGTGCCCAGCAGCCGTCGGTAGCCCTTGACCAGGATCTCGCCGGTCGAGGCGGTGTTGATGAACACGATCCAGCAGGTCAGCACTGCCCAGTACCAGCGCTGGCTGGAGAGGAACTCACCGCCGACGATGGCCAGCGCGGATCCCACCGCGACCTGCACGGCAGCGCGCGTGGTGGGCCGCTGCAGCCCCGCCGGCGCCTCCTCGGCGGCCTCCTCGCCCGCGTCGATCGCCGCGTCCTCCGCGTCCAGTTCCTCGCGTGAGCGGGCGGTCGACGGCGTGTCGTCCGTATCGTCCTGCGGGCCGCCGAGCGCGATCCGCAGTCCGAGCACCGCCCGTGCGGCCTCGCCGACACCCCGGAACACGTCCTGGACGGCGGGGGAGGCCTTCGGCAGGTTCTCCTCGTCCCGGTATCCGAGCAGCCGGTTGCGCAGGTGGGCCAGACCGGTTCCCAGGTCCTCGGAGACGGGCCGCAGGACCAGCAGGCGCAGCGCCTCCAGATCGCGGCGCAGGGTCGCGGTCGACTCCTCCTGTACGGGCAGCCGGCCACCCGGCGGGACGGGCGCGCCCGGCAGGTGCAGGGTCAGGGTGTCCGCGCGCTCGGCGCTGCGGGCGGTCAGCAGCAGCAGCCCGAGGCGTTCGGCGGCGATCTCGGCGTCCGCGATGCGGCGCTGCACGAGCCGCGCCACGGCCTCGTCGGCGGTGCCCTCCTCCAGCCGCCCCTGGATCATCATGGCCGTCTCGTTCAGGCGGGCGGTGCCGTCGCGCACGTCCTGAAGCGCCTTGTCGATCTCGTCCGGCCCGGCGTCGAGGAGGGTGAGCTGTGCGGTCACCAGCTGCGCCAGGCGGGCGCGGAAGGCCTCGCGCAGCCGCTGAAGGATGCCCGCGGGCGTCTCGGGTACGAGCGCGAAGCGCACCACGGCGCTGGACGCGACGGCGACGGCGACGACGCCCCACAGCTGCGGCAGTGCCGACACGGTGGCCCCGACGAACAGGGACATGAAGTAGACCTGGAAGCCGATCAGCCCGAGCGCGGTGCCGCGGTCGCCGAAGCGGCGGGCGTAGACGGCGCAGAAGATGAGGGCGACGAAGAAGAGGTCACCGCCCACCACACGGGAGTGCAGCACCGCAGCCAGCGACACGGAGGCCAGCGCCACCGGAAGGCCCAGCGCGAGCGTGACGGCCTGCCGGCCGCGCTGCTTCTCCCGGATGGCGAAGGTGGACACCATCGCCGCGATGGCCCCCGCCACCAGATGGCGTACGTCGGCGCCCAGCAGGGAGAGCACGGCCAGCGTGAGGGCGATGGCGCCCACCGTTCTCAGGCCCGCTGCCAGACGCAGCAGGCCGGGATCGGAGGCCGCGACGAGATCGCGCAGCCGTGCCCGGACCGACCATCCCGCTGCCCTCACGCCGCCGTACTCACTCCCGCTTCACGTCATGATCCGGATCTCAGCATGACACGACGCGACCGGAGCGCCGCCACCCGGCTCACTCCATGCGGTCCGTCCCCTCGACGTGCGCCCGCACCTCGTCCGGCGTCAGATAGGCGTTGGTGTACTCGAAGTCATGCAGTTTGGCCGGCTTGCGGGCCTGGAAGCCGGTGCGGACGAAGTCGTCGCCGGCGAGCGCGTTGAGCGTCCAGTTCGTGGCGACGCGGACCTTGGCGACGTTGGTGCGCAGGGCCGCCCAGTGGTAGCCGCGGGCCGCTACCTGGGCGGGCAGGCCGCGCAGTTCGATGCCGAGCGGCTTGGAGACGGCGTCCGTGCCGCCGAGGTCCACGACCAGACCGAGGTCCTTGTGGACGTACGGCGTCAGAGGCTGGTTGCGCAGAGTCGCGATGACGTTGTCGGCGACCTTCTTGCCCTGCCGCATCGCGTGCTGCGCGGTGGGCGGGCAGACCGCCGCCGCCTCGTCCTTCGCCTTGTCGGGCACCGCGGCGGCGTCGCCGAGCGCGAACACGCCGTCGTGACCCGGCAGTTGCATCTCGGCGTTGACCGCGAGCCGGCCGCGCACGGTCTCCGCGCCGAGTGTGGCGATGAGGGGGCTGGCGACGACGCCGGCGGTCCAGATCAGGGTGCGGGTGGGGACCACCCGGCCGTCGGTGAAGGTGACCTCCTCGGGGCCCGCCTTCTCGATGGAGACGCCCAGTGAGACGTCGATGCCCCGCCGCTTGAGGATCTCCTGCGCACTGCGGCCGAGCTTGTCGCCCAGCTCCGGCATCAGCTTCGGGGCGATGTCGATCAGATGCCACTTGATCAGCGCCGGGTCGATGCGCGGGTAGCGCTTGACCGCGGCGTGCGTCAGCTTCTGCAGACAGGCGGCCGTCTCGGTGCCGGCGTATCCGCCGCCGACGACCACGAACTGCAGGCGCGAGGCGCGCTCCGCCGGGTCGTCGCTGGCGTCGGCCAGGTCGAGCTGGGAGATGACGTGGTCGCGGATGTAGGCGGCCTCGGCGAGGGTCTTCATGCCATAGGCGTGATCGGTGAGCCCCGGGATGTCGAAGGTGCGGGTGATGCTGCCGGGGGCCAGCACGATGTAGTCGTACGACTCGTTGACGATCTGGTCGGTGATGGTGCGGATGACGCAGACCTTGGCCTTCAGGTCGACGCCGATGGCTCCGCCCGGGATGATCCGGGTGCGGTACTTCTTGCTGCGCCGCAGCGAGACCGCGATCGACTGGGGCGTCAGCACGCCGGAGGCGACCTGCGGCAGCAGGGGCAGATAGAGCTGGTAGGCGAACGGCGTCACCAGGGTGACGTCCGCTTCGTCGGGCGCGAGTTTCCGCTCCAGCCGGCGTACGCACTCCACGCCGGCGAAACCTGCGCCAACCACCAGGATCCTGGGTCGTGTCACGGTGTTCATCCCTCTCTGCGGCTCCAGGCGGTCTGCATCCAACGCCCTACGCATGCCCTGGATCGCTGCGTGCACCACATCGATCCCACCGTGGCCTCAGCCGTTCCGCCAGCTGGGTGCGGCAGGCAGACGAACGCGTCGAGCACCACCATGCCCGTCCGCGTGCCGAAACGCACCGGTCAGGAGTGAACCTTTTGGATCACGTACTGCACCGGAAGTGGTGACGATGTGTTCAGCGTGTTCACCGGAACACGTTGTCCGCCTCGTCCCAGCTCGACAGCTCGTCCGGCACGGTCTGCCGGGGAGCGCGGGTGCGTGCCTGGTACATCGCGTCGATCTCGAACGCGTAGTGCCGCACGATCGCGTCCCGGCGCAGCTTCATGGACGGCGTCATGAGCCCGTTGGACAGGTCGAACTGCTCCGCCAGCACCCGGAAGACCCGGATCGACTCCGAGCGCGACACGGCGCTGTTGGCCGCGGCCACGGCCCGCCCGATCTCCTCCCGCAGCGCGTTCTCCTCGCGGGCCTCCCGGCTCGGCATGTCGCTCTGCAGCGACAGGGAACCGCGCCAGTACGCCAGAAACTTCGGATCCAGGGTGATCAGCGCCCCCACACAGGGCCGGTTGTCGCCCACGACGACCGCCTGGTGGATTAGCGGATGCATCCTCAACCGCTGTTCCAGGGCGGCCGGGGCGACGTTCTTGCCGCTGCTGGTGACGATGATGTCCTTCTTGCGGCCGGTGATCGTCAGATAGCCCTGCCCGTCGATCCGTCCGAGGTCGCCGGTGGCCAGCCAGCCGCCGCGCAGGACGGCACGCGTCGCCGCCTCGGCGTTGATGTAGCCCTGGAACACCGAGGGACCGCGGACCAGGATCTCGCCGTCCTCGGCGACGGCGATGTCGTTGCCCGGCAGCGCCTGCCCGACGGTTCCTGACATCTCCCGGCCCAGCGGCTGCGCGGTGACGCCGCCGGCGGCCTCCGTCAGGCCGTAACCGTCGTTCACGTAGATTCCGATGCCCTCGTAGAAGAGGGTCAGTTCACGGCTGAGGGACGAGCCGCCGGACGACGCCCGCATCACCCGGCCGCCGATCGCCGCGCGCAGCTTGCGGTACACCGTGCGCTCGAACAGGGCGTGCTGAAGCCGCAGATCGAAACCGGGCCCCGAACCACCGCCCAGCCGTTGCCGCTCCAGCGCCGCGGCGAAGTCCCGTGCCGTGTCCGCGGCCCGCTCGAACAGCGCTCCGCGGCCCGCCTCCTGGGCGACGCGCAGGAAGTTCTTGTAGATCTTCTCGAGGAGCGAGGGAACCGCGCAGAGATAGGTGGGGCGGAAGGAGAGCAGGGAGGCCGAGAGCGCTTCCTCGCTCATGTCGGGCTCGTGTGCCATCACCATGCCGCCGCGAATGCACAGGGTCTGGACCAGAAGGCCGTAGACGTGCGAGAAGGGCAGGAAGGCGAGCACCGAGGCCTGCTGCTCGCCCGGGGGGATCACGGTGTGGCCCCAGCCTGCCAGCAGCGTGTCGCAGGCGCTCGCCAGGTTGCGGTGGCTGAGCGCACAGCCCAGCGCCCGGCCCGTGGTGCCGGAGGTGTAGCTGATGGCGGCCGTGGAGTCCGGCAGCACGATGCGGCGCAGCGAGTCGACCGTGGCGAGCGGAATGAACCTCCCGCGCTCCCGCAGGTCGTTGAGCGCCCCCGCGTCCAACTGCCAGACGTGGCGCAGCAGCGGCAACGACCCGCACACGGAGCCGACCGTCATCACCGCCTGCTCGTCCTCCACCACCACGGCCACGCAGCCGGCGTCGCGCAGGACCCACTCGACCTGATCGCGCGAGGAGGTGGGATAGAGCGGTACGACTTCGGCACCGACCGCCCACAGGGCGTGGCTGAGCACTGTCCACTCGTACCGGGTCCGCGCCATGATCGCGACGCGCTGGCCCGGCGAAATCCGGGACGCGACCAGCCCCTTGGCCAGATCCACCACCTCGTCCCGCACCTCCACGGCGGTCAGCTCCTCCCAGGTGGTGGAGGACGGGGTGGGGCGGCGCGCGAGCATCGGCAGGGTGGGGTTGAGGGCTGCCGCGTCGAAGATGCTGTCGGCCAGTCCGCCGGTCAGGGGCGAGACGGTGGGGGGAGCGAGGGCGAAGTCGCGCATGCGCTGCTCCTGAGCTGTACGGAGGGTGACCATGCCGACGAGTTCCGTTGTCGACGGTGCTCGAATCTAGCCCAGGTGGGTGCGCATGGTGACCGGAACCTGCGAAGTTGCGGATCCGTGATGATCAGGTCTGGGTGTGGCGCACGCAGGCCGTGACGACCTCCCGCAGGTTGCGGTTGCGCGCCAGGAGTTCACGCTGAACCTGTGCGCCGGTGCCGTCTTTGAGCAGCCGGACGCAGGTCTCCCGGGCACGCTCCAGGTCGCCGGTGTCGGCGAGCGCGCCGTCGATGTGTTCCAGCAGCGCGCGCACCACGCTCTCGGCGGGCAGCCGCCGCATGGTCACGGGGTGCAGCAGCTCGGCGGCGAGACCGGAGCGCGCGGCCTGCCAGGCGGCCAGCCGGAGCAGGCTGACGCTGTGGTCGAGGGGCGGGTGGCCGGCCCACCACTCCCGCGCGGCGGTCTCCACGAGCCCTCGGGTGAGCGTGGCGACGAGGGCGGCCGTGTCGGCGTGCAGGCAGACGTCCGCGACCCGGACCTCGACGGTCGGGTACTGCCGGGACAGCCGTGCGTCGAAGTAGATCATCCCCTCGTCGAGGATCACCCCGCTGGCGACCATGTCCGCCACCCGGCCGTGGTAGCGCTCGGCCGACCCGAAGACCTCGGTGGGGCCGGCCGACGGCCAGCGCTGCCACACCCGGCTGCGATAGCTGTGGTAGCGGGTGTCCCTGCCCTGCCAGAACGGAGAGTTGGCGCTGAGCGCAGAGATCACCGACAGCCAGGGCCGGATGCGGTCGAGGACCGCGACGCCCTCCTCGTCGGAGTCCACGGAGACATGGACGTGACAGCCGAGCACGAGCTGCTGCTGTACGGCGATGCCGTACTGCTCCTCCATCCACTGGTAGCGGCTTCCCCTGGTGACGGACGGGCTGACGGGCAGGGGTGAGGTGGCGAGTGCGGCCACCGTGCACCCGATCTCCCCGGCGTGCCGGGCGGCCTCCCGGCGACAGCGCACGATCTCCGCGTTCAGGTCCGCCATGTCGGCCTGGGGATGCGTGTTGAACTCCAGCATCTGGTTGTACAGCTCTTTCTCGAACACGCCCTCGCACGTGTCGTCCCGCGCCGCACGAGCGAGCACCGCAGCGGACAGCGCCTTGGGCTCGCCCGTCTCCGGGTGCACGAGGAGGAGCTCCTCCTCCACTCCGACGGTGCGCACGTGATGCCGCCTTTCTGTGGCCGGGCTGCGGCTACGACGAGCACCGAGTACCCCGCCGACCGGTCACAGCAACGGAGCCAGCCAGATCGTGGCGAGCGGCGGCAGGGTGAGCGTGATCCTTCCCTCCTCCACCTTGACGTCGTCGGGGTTGGTGACGTCGCTGCCGCCGTAGCGCGCGGCGTCGGTGTTGAGGATCTCCCGCCAGGCGGGCACCTCGTCCGGCGCCCAGAGGTGGTAGTCGTGACGCACGACGGGGGAGAAGTTGGAGACCGCGAGCAGCGGGCCGCCGTCGGTGGCGAACCGCAGGAAAGCGAAGACGTTGTCCTCGGCTGCATCCCCCATCACCCACTGGAAGCCGCAGGGCCGGGTGTCCTGCTGCCACAGCGCGGGGGTGTGGCGGTAGACGGCGTTGAGGTCGCGCACCAGGTCCCTGACCCCGCGGTGGTCGGGCTCGGCACCGTAGCCGCGATCGACCAGCCACCAGTCCGGACCGTGCTCCTGGGACCATTCGGAACCCTGGGCGAACTCCTGTCCCATGAAGAGGAGCTGCTTGCCGGGGTGGGCCCACATGAACCCGAGGTACGCCCGGTGGTTGGCGCGCTGCTGCCACCAGTCGCCCGGCATCTTCGACACCAGCGCCTGCTTGCCGTGCACCACTTCGTCGTGCGAGATGGGCAGGACGTAGTTCTCGCTGTAGGCGTACACCATCGAGAACGTCATCTCGTTGTGGTGGTACTTGCGGTGCACCGGCTCGTGCTCCATGTAGCCGAGGGAGTCGTGCATCCAGCCCATGTTCCACTTCAGCCCGAAACCCAGCCCGCCGCTGTCGGTGGGGCGGGTGACCCCGTCCCATGCCGTGGACTCCTCCGCGATGGTCACCACGCCGGGTGCCCGTCGGTACACGGTCGCGTTCATCTCCTGCAGGAATGCCACCGCGTCCAGGTCCTCGCGCCCTCCGTGCACGTTCGGTGTCCACTGGCCCGAGTCGCGCGAGTAGTCCAGGTAGAGCATGGAGGCCACGGCGTCCACCCGCAGACCGTCGATGTGGAACTCTTCGCACCAGTAAACGGCGTTCGCCACGAGGAAGTTGCGCACCTCGATGCGCCCGAAGTCGAACTCGTAGGTTCCCCAGTCCGGGTGCTCGGCCCGCCGCGAGTCCCCCGGTTCGTACAGCGGATCCCCGTCGAACCGCGCCAACGCCCAGTCGTCCTTGGGGAAGTGGGCAGGCACCCAGTCCATGATCACGCCGATGCCGGCCCGGTGCAGGGCGTCGATCAGGTACTTGAAGTCATCGGGCGTACCCAGCCGCGACATCGGCGCGTAGAAGCCGGTGACCTGGTAGCCCCAGGAACCGGCGAAGGGGTGCTGGGCGACCGGCATGAACTCGACGTGGGTGAATCCCAGGCCGCTCACGTACGGCGGCAGCTGCTCGGCGAGTTGACGGTAGGTCAGCCCGTGCCGCCAGGAGGGGAGGTGGATCTCGTAGACCGAGAAGGGTGCCTCGTGCACCGGAAGGTCACCGCGGTGCGTCATCCACTCATCGTCGCCCCACTCGTAGTGCGAGGCGTGCACGACCGACGCCGTGTCGGGCGGGACCTGCGCGTACCGCGCCATGGGGTCGGCTTTGAGGAAACGGCCGCCGTAGCGGGAGGTGATCTCGAACTTGTACAGCGCGCCCTCCCCGATACCGGGCACGAACAGCTCCCACACCCCCGAAGCGCCCAGGGACCGCATCGGCAGGGCTGTTCCGTCCCAGCAGGTGAAGTCCCCGGCGACCCGGACCCCCTGGGCGTTCGGTGCCCACACGGTGAACCGGGTGCCGGTCACGCCCTCGTGTTCCATGGGCTCGGCGCCGAGCGCCTTCCACAGCTGCTCGTGCCGGCCCTCGCGGATGAGATGAAGGTCGAGCTCACCGAGAGCAGGCAGGAAACGGTACGGGTCGGCCGTCTCGTGCTCACCGTCCGCGTACGTCACGGCCAGCATGTATGCCGGGATCGCATCCAGCGGCAGTACGCCGGAGAACAGCCCGTCGCCCTCAGACGCCAGCTTCGCCCGCTTACCGTCGACGACGACGCTCACCGCGCGGGCGTACGGCCGCAGCGCCCGGAAGACGATGCCGCCCGGGACCGGGTGGGCGCCCAGCAGCGCGTGCGGGTCGTGGTGCCGGCCGGAGAGCAGACGTTCGCGTTCGCCGGGATCCAGGGCGGGCGCGGCCGCGCATCCGGCGGTGAGAGGTCCGGACGGCTCGGGCAGTGAGGTGTCACGCAGGGCCACGGGTTCAGCCTCCTCTTACGGCGAGACGCTCGATCGCCGCCATCGGTACGGGGAGCCAGTCCGGCCGGTGCCGGGCTTCGTACAGGACCTCGTACACGGCTCGATCGGTCTCATAGGCACGCAGCAGTCCGTGCTTCTTGCGCGGGTCCCAGCCGGCCCGCTCGGCATACCCCGCGCAGTAGGCCTCGCGGCAGCGGCGCGCCCACTCCGGGCGCCACGGGCGGCGCTGCCGGGCGGCGTAGTCGAAGGAGCGCAGCATGCCCGCGATGTCCCGCACCGGGGACTGGGTGCTGCGCCGCTCGGCGAGCGGTCTGGACGGCTCGCCCTCGAAGTCGATGACGAACCAGTCCCGGCCGGCCCGCAGCACCTGACCCAGGTGCAGGTCGCCGTGGATGCGCTGGGCGGGCGGCCCCGGGTCGCAGGCGACGAGCGCGCCGAAGGCGGTGCGCAGCCGGGGCACGTACGGGCGCAGCGCCGGTACACAGTGGGCCGCCGCGTCCAGGCGCTCGGTCATGGCCGCCGCCGTCCGCACGCTCTCGTCGTGCGCCCCGGCCGGGAAGGCGGCCGCCAGGGCGAGGTGCACCTCTGCGGTGGCCCGGCCCAGCTCGCGGGCCTGCACGGTGAACTCGTCACCGGCGGCGAGCGCCTGCAGGGCCAGCGCCCAGCCGTCGGAGGCATCGGGCAGGAACGGCTGCAGCACACCGAGCGTCGCCTCCTGCGGATGCGTGGTACGGAACCACGCCACGGGCGCCGGCACCCGGCCGCAGCCCTGCCCGGCCAGTGCTCCCGGCACCTCCAGGTCGGGGTTGACGCCGGGCTGCACGCGCCGGAACACCTTCAGGATGAACTCGTCGCCGTACACCAGGGAGGAGTTGGACTGCTCGGCCTCCAGCACCCGCGGCACCAGCCCGGCGGGCACATGCGCGGACGGATCGGCCTCGAAGCGCAGCGGGCCGGCCGCACCGGGCTGCCGCAGCCGCTCCAGGAGCAACTGCGCCGAGCGGGGGTCCTGCAGCGCGTCGTACACGGTCAGGCCGGCCAGCGGACCCTCCTCCGCCCTGCCGATCAGGGCCCGTCCGAGCCTCGGCGACAGGTGCCGGCGCACGCCGAGCAGCAGCTGGTAGCAGTCACCGGCCGGCGCGGCGCCGCTGGGCGCGGGCACGCCGCTCTGACCGGTGTGCACCAGCAGATGCAGACACCCGGGGAACAACTCCGTCATCGACAGCAGGCCGAGGTCCGTGACAGGCCGGTCCTTGCCCGCGAACCAGCGCTGCCGCGGCAGCCACTCGCGCAGCAGCCCGGCGAGCGAGGCCATCGGCCCGGCGGCGACGCTGGGTCTGGGGCGAAGCGATGCGGTCTTCGGCATGGTGACGCGTCCTTTCCTCGCCTCACGCTCGAGGTCGGCGGCCGATGCGGGATGCGACCCGGGTCAGCCGGAACCAGTAGAAGCCGTGGCCGGCGAGGGTCAGCAGGTACGGCAGCTCACCGATGGCCGGGAAGCGCACCCCGCCGATGAGCTCCACGGGATGGCGCCCGTCGTAGGCCCGCAGATCGAGCTCGGTGGGCTGCGCGAACCGGGAGAAGTTGTTCACGCACAGCACCAGGTCGTCGCCGTACTCCCGCAGGAAGGCCAGCACCGCCGGGTTGGAGGACGGGAGTTCCGTGTAGGACCCGAGGCCGAAGGCCGGGTTCTGCTTGCGGATCTCGATCATGCGACGGGTCCAGTGCAGCAGCGAGGACGGGTCGGACATCGACGCCTCGACGTTGGTGACCTGGTAGCCGTAGACCGGGTCCATGATGGTCGGCAGGAACAGCCGCCCCGGATCGCAGGACGAGAAGCCCGAATTCCGGTCGGGTGTCCACTGCATCGGGGTGCGTACGGCGTCCCGGTCGCCGAGCCAGATGTTGTCGCCCATGCCGATCTCGTCGCCGTAGTAGAGGATCGGCGAGCCGGGCAGGGAGAGCAGCAGGGCGGTGAACAACTCGATCTGGTTCTCGTCGTTGTCGAGGAGCGGGGCGAGCCTGCGGCGGATGCCGATGTTGGCGCGCATACGCGGGTCCTTCGCGTATTCCGCCCACATGTAGTCGCGTTCCTCGTCGGTGACCATTTCCAGGGTCAGCTCGTCGTGGTTGCGCAGGAAGATGCCCCACTGGCAGTTCGAGGGAATGGAAGGGGTCTTGGCGAGGATTTCCGAGACGGGGTAGCGGGATTCCCGCCGTACCGCCATGAAGATGCGTGGCATGACCGGGAAGTGGAATGCCATGTGGCATTCGTCGCCGCCGCTCTGGTAGTCGCCGAAGTAGTCGACCACGTCCTCCGGCCACTGATTGGCCTCGGCCAGCAGCACCGTGTCCGGATACATCGCGTCGATCTCGCGGCGGACGCGCCGGAGGAACGCGTGGGTGGCGGGCAGGTTTTCGCAGTTGGTGCCCTCGGCCGCGTACAGGTAGGGCACGGCGTCGAGGCGGAAGCCGTCGATGCCCAGGTCCAGCCAGAAGCGCAGGGCGGCCAGGATCTCCTCCTGGACGGCCGGGTTCTCGTAGTTGAGGTCCGGCTGGTGGGAGAAGAAGCGGTGGAAGTAGTACTGCCCGCGGACGGGATCGAAGGTCCAGTTGGAGACCTCGGTGTCGACGAAGATGATCCGCGCTTCCGGGAACTGCTTGTCGTCGTCGGCCCACATGTAATAGTCACCGTAGGGCCCGTCGGGGTCTTTTCTCGATTCCTGGAACCACGGGTGCTGGTCGCTCGTGTGGTTCATGACGAAATCGATGATCACGCGCATGCCGCGCTGGTGGGCGGCGTCGACGAACTCGACGAAGTCGGCGAGGTCACCGAATTCGGGCAGGACCGAGGTGTAGTCGGAGACGTCGTAACCGCCGTCGCGGAGTGGTGACTTGAAGAAGGGCGGCAGCCACAGGCAGTCGACGCCCAGCCACTGCAGATAGTCGAGTTTGGCGGTGATGCCCTTGAGGTCGCCGATGCCGTCGCCGTTGCTGTCCTGGAAGGAACGGACGAGGACCTCGTAGAACACCGCACGCTTGAACCACTCCGGGTCCCGGTCCTTGGCGGGAGTGTCCTCGAAGGTGTCCGGGACGGGCTGGTTGACGGTCATGTCGCTCTGAATCTCCGATCGGTGGCTACGCGGACGACTGCTGGACGTGGAGCACGTGTGCCGGGGCCCGCCCGGGATCCAGGCGCACATAGTTGGTTCTGCCCCAGTGATAGGTCTCACCCGTCAGTTCGTCGTGCGCGGACATGAATGCGTGCCACTCCAGACCGAGTTGCGGCATGTCCAACGAGACCGTGGTCTCCTGGGTGTGGTGCGGGTCGAGGTTGACGACGACGAGGACCGTGTCCCGGCCCGTGGTCTTGCTGTACGCGATGACCATGTCGTTGTCGGTGTGGTGGAAACGGAGGTTCCGAAGGCGTTGAAGGGCCGGATGGCGCCGTCGGATGGCGTTGAGCCGGGTGATCAGGGGGGTGATGGTGCGGCCCTCGCGTTCGGCTGTCTCCCAGTCGCGTGGGCGTAGCTGGTACTTCTCCGAGTCGAGGTATTCCTCGCTGCCCTCGCGCAGCGGGACGTTCTCGCACAGTTCGTAGCCGGAGTAGACGCCCCAGGTGGGGGAGAGGGTGGCGGCCAGGACCGCGCGCAGTTCGAAGGCGGGGCGGCCGCCGTGCTGCAGGAACGCGTGGAGGATGTCGGGGGTGTTGACGAAGAAGTTGGGCCGCATGTAGGCGGCCGCCTCGCCGGACAGCTCGGTGAGGTACTCGGTGAGTTCCTGCTTGGTGTTGCGCCAGGTGTAGTAGGTGTAGGACTGCTGGAAGCCGATCTGGGCCAGGGTGTGCATCATGGCCGGGCGGGTGAACGCCTCGGCCAGGAAGATCACGTCGGGGTCGGCGGCGTTGATCTGCGCGATCACCTTCTCCCAGAAGACGACCGGTTTGGTGTGGGGGTTGTCGACGCGGAAGATCCGCACGCCCAGGCCCATCCACACCCTGAGCACTCGCAGGGTCTCGGTGATCAGGCCGTCCAGGTCGGCGTCGAAGGCGATGGGGTAGATGTCCTGGTACTTCTTGGGCGGGTTCTCGGCGTGGGCGATGGTGCCGTCGGGGCGGTGGTGGAACCACTCGGGGTGTTTTTGGACCCAGGGGTGGTCGGGGGAGCACTGCAGGGCGAAGTCCAGGGCCACCTCCAGGCCGTGTGCCTGGGCCTGCTGGACGAACCAGGCGAAGTCCTCCATGGTGCCGAGCTGGGGGTGGACGGTGTCGTGGCCGCCTTCGGGGGAGCCGATGGCCCAGGGCACGCCGACGTCGTCGGGGCCGGCGGAGAGGGTGTTGTTGCGGCCCTTGCGGAAGGTGGTGCCGATGGGGTGGATGGGCGGCAGGTAGAGGACGTCGAAGCCCATGGCGGCGATCGCCGGCAGGCGGCGGGCGGCGGTGCGGAAGGTGCCGTGCGGCTGCTGTTCGGTTCCCTCGGAGCGGGGGAAGAACTCGTACCAGGCGCCGTACAGGGCGCGTTCGCGTTCCACCAGCAGCGGCAGGGTCTGTGAGGCGGTGACGAACTCCCGTAGCGGGTGCCGGGCCAGCACCGCGTCCACCTCCGGCGTCAACGCCGCCGCCAGACGGGTGGCGACCGGCAGCGAGTCGTCGCGCAACGTCTCCGCCGCCGCCAGCACCGCGGCACGCCCCGGACCCTCGGGCACCCCCGCGGCCAGCTTCTCGTGCAGGTCGCCGCCCTCCTCCAGCACCAGTCCGGTGTCGATGCCGGCCGGGACCTTGATGCGGGCGGTGCGTCGCCAGGTGGCCACCGGGTCGCTCCAGGCCTCCACCCGATACGTCCAGTGGCCCGCAGAGGTGGGCGTGACCTCGGCGCCCCAGCGGTCGGAGCCGGGGGCCAGTTCCCGCATCGGCGTCCACGGGCCGTGCTGGCCCTCCGGATCCGTCAGGACGACGTTGGCGGCGACCGCGTCATGGCCCTCGCGGAACACGGTCGCGGTGACCTCGAACGTCTCCCCTACGACCGCCTTGGCCGGGCGCCTTCCGCACTCCACCGCCGGGTGGACGTCCCGCACCGGGATGCGGCCGATGGCCGTAATCGAACTCATGGGTCTCACCTCCGCCGTGCTGGAGACCGGGCCGGTGGCCCGGTCGAGGGATACAAACTGCGACATACGCGTTGAGCCGCAGGGGGGATCTACCTCCCTGCGGCGAAATGCTGTTGTGCCTGCGGGGGCCCGCGCCGGTCGGCCGCACCCGTTCGGGGCCGCTCGTTCTGCTCCCGGAGATAGGCGCCCAGGGTGGACCCCAGATAACGCTCGGCGGCGTCCGCGGCCTCGCGGGCACAGCGCTTGCCCATCAGCACGCACAAGGTGTAACCCGAGTCCTCGAAGGTGGCGCGCACCGCGCGGTCGGAGGGAGACGCGAGCATGACGCGTTCCCAGGCCCGGTACCGCCGCAGTTGCCGGGCCACTTCGGCTTTGGCCGGTAGCAGCATGACGCTCTTCACTTTCTCCGGGGCTCGATCGCACGTCTCCCGACCGTCGGGCGGCGGCCGCGCGTGGGCACGCACGGATCCGTTACGGGTATCGAGGTCTTCACACATGGTGCACGGGCGGCGACTCAGCGTCTTGTTGGATCTTCAACTATGTCTGGCGGGCCTCCGTCACCCCGGGTACGCGCTCGTGTTGCACGAATGGTCTAGTTCACCCACTCTTGAGGTGACTCAGAAGCGATCAACGCTCACGCTTCGCGTTCGGGGCTCGTCCCACAGGGACGAGAAGGAGCGGGAGCTTCGCGGGTGAGGAGCCAACGAAGATGAAGACCGCAGTGCCCTGCTACTACCACCTCGATGTGGAAGTCAGCCCCGAACGGGTCGGACAGGTACGGCGCATCCTGGCCGCGCATCTCCGGCTCTGGGACCTCGAGACACTGGTCGAGCCCGTCTGCAGCGGCGCCGAGCTGCTGCTGAAGGCCATCGACGAGCACGCGACGGACAAGAACACCTCGGTCGAGATGTGGTGGAACGGACAGCATCTGATCACCGCCGTGGGGGAGAACGACTGCGATCTGCGCCCCGACCAGGACCTGCGGGCCTGTCTGCAGCGGATCGCCGCGATGAGCGACGGCTGGGGCTGCTGCGCCACGGACACCGGCAGCAAGGTCATCTGGTTCTCGCAGCGGGCCAGGGCCGGCGAACGGGTGCCCCTGGTGCCCCTGGCGCCCGCACCGAGCCTGCGCGAGGTGCTCCAGGTGCCCCGCGAGATGCCGGCCGTGGCTCTGGCCGGGCAGGTGCGCGAGCCGGACGGCATCCTGGAGGATGCCCGGTGACGGCGAAGCGCCGCCGCAAGCCAGGGGTGCCCGTCTGGAGCGGGCACCCCTACCCATTGGGTGCCTCCTACGACGGGAAGGGCACCAACTTCGCGCTCTTCAGCGAGGTGGCCCAACGCGTCGAACTCGTCCTCGTCGACGACGGCGGCGAGCGCCGCGTCCCGGTGACCGAGGTCGACGGCTTCGTCTGGCACTGCTACCTGCCGGACATCGGGCCCGGACAGCGCTATGGCTACCGCGTGCACGGCCCCTGGCATCCCCAGTCGGGCCACCGCTGCAACCCGGCGAAGCTGCTCCTCGACCCCTACACCAGGGCCGTTGACGGGCAGGTGGACAACCACGCATCCCTCTTCGAGCGCGCACCGCACGGCCGCTCCCGGGCGGACAGCGCCGGACACACCATGCTCGGCGTGGTCACCGACCCGGCCTTCGACTGGGGCGACGACCGGCCGCCGCAGCAGCCGTACGCCGACAGTGTGATCTACGAGGCCCATGTACGGGGCCTGACCCGCACCCACCCCGACGTCCCGCCCGAACTTCGCGGCACCTACGCCGGACTCGCGCACCCCGCGGTCGTCGAGCACCTGACGAAGCTGGGCGTGACCGCGGTGGAGCTGATGCCGGTGCACCAGTACGTCCAGGACGGAGTGCTGCAGGGCCGCGGCCTGTCCAACTACTGGGGCTACAACACGATCGGCTTCTTCGCCCCGCACAACGCCTACGCCGCCCACGGCACCCGCGGCCGGCAGGTCACCGAGTTCAAGTCGATGGTGAAGGCGCTGCACGCGGCCGGCCTCGAAGTCATCCTCGACGTCGTCTACAACCACACCGCCGAGGGCAACGAGAAGGGTCCCACGCTCTCCTTCCGCGGCATCGACAACGCCTCGTACTACCGTCTGGTGGACGGCGACTGGGGCCACTACTACGACACCACCGGCACCGGCAACAGCCTGCTGATGCGGCACCCCTACGTGCTGCAACTGATCATGGACTCGCTGCGGTACTGGGTCACCGACATGCACGTCGACGGCTTCCGCTTCGACCTCGCGGCCACGCTGGCCCGGCAGTTCCACGAGGTGGACCGGCTGTCGGCGTTCTTCGACCTGATCCAGCAGGACCCGGTGATCAGCAGGGTCAAGCTGATCGCGGAGCCGTGGGACGTGGGGGAGGGCGGCTACCAGGTGGGCAACTTCCCGCCGCTGTGGTCGGAGTGGAACGGCAAGTACCGTGACGCCGTACGGGACTTCTGGCGCGGCGGCGAGTACACGCTCGGCGAGTTCGCCTCGCGGCTGACCGGCTCCGCGGACCTGTACGCGCACAGCCGCCGCCGCCCCCGGGCCAGCGTCAACTTCGTCACCGCGCACGACGGATTCACCCTGCGCGACCTGGTCTCGTACAACGACAAGCACAACGAGGCCAACGGCGAGGGCAACCGGGACGGCGAGAGCGTCAACCGGTCCTGGAACTGCGGCGTCGAGGGCGACACCGACGATCCGGGCGTGCTGGAGCTGCGCGCCCGCCAGCAGCGCAACTTCCTGGCCACCCTGCTGCTCTCGCAGGGCATCCCGATGCTCAGCCACGGCGACGAACTCGGCCGCACCCAGCGCGGCAACAACAACGCCTACTGCCAGGACAACGAAGTCTCCTGGATCGACTGGGAGCTGACCGAGGAGCAGCGGGACCTCGCCGAGTTCACCCGTTATGTCATCGCACTGCGTGCGGCCCACCCGGTGCTGCGCCGCCGCCGCTTCTTCCGCGGCGAGACCGCGACCCACCCGCGCCAGCCGCTGCCGGACCTGGTGTGGCTGGCGCCGGACGCGCAGGAGATGACGGAGGAGGACTGGCAGCGCTCCGACGCACACTCCGTCGGCGTGTTCCTCAACGGCGATGCCATCGCCGAACCCGACCCCTGCGGCCGCCCCGTCGTGGACGACTCGTTCCTGCTCCTGCTGAACAGCTACTGGGAGCCGGTGGAGTTCCGGCTGCCGGACGTCAGGTACGGCGAACGCTGGACGACCCTGATCGACACCGCGGAGCCGCACGGGCCGCCGGACGAGTCGGAGTACAAGGCGAACACCGGGCTCCTGGTCGAGCGCCGCAGCCTGGTGCTCTTGTCACGCCCCTCCGTGCATCCCCCCAAGGGGCGCGGGGCTGCCGCGGGGCGCGAGCAACCACGACCGCGCCGCACTCGACCAACGACAGGTGCGGCACATCCGTAGTCGCCTGGCTGACCCGGCGGGGCGTCACCTCAGCGTTCGCGGCGCGAGGTGACCGTGAACTGCGCGCCGTCCGCATCGCGCAGCACCGCCTCGTCGCTGCCCTTCGACAGGACGCTGCCGCCGTGCACCTCGGCGGCCCGTACACAGGCCGCCACGTCCTCGACCGCGAAGTGGATCTGCCAATGGGGCCGGATGGTGGGGTCGGGCGCCGCCCCCAGCGCCCCGGACTCGATGCGCGCCACGATGGCGCCCTGGCTGCGCAGCACCACCTCGCCGCCCTCGTACTGGACCTCGCAGCCGCCGGGCCGCTTGGTGGCCCAGTCCAGTACCTCGCCGTAGAAGATCGCGGCGTCGAAGGCGTCGCGAGTGTGCAGTCTGATGAAGGTCGGGGCCGCGTGCCGCCATTTCTCCCAGTCGGCGATCAGCATCCCCTCCCAGATCCCGAAGGTCGCCCCGTCCCGGTCGGCCAGCAGTGCCGCCCGCCCCGGCGGGAACGAGATCGGGCCGACCGCCGCCGTCCCGCCCCGCTCCTGGGCCCGCGCCGCGGCCTCGTCCGCACTGGGCACGGCGAAGTACGGCGTCCATGCCACCGCCATCTGCCACATGTCGGCGACGGCGGCGATCCCGGCCACGGGTGTTCCGTCCACCATGGCCATCCGGAAGCGGTCGCCGAGTTTGGCGGAGCGCCACTCCCAGCCCAGCACGGCCCCGTAGAAGTCCTCGGTGGCGTCGACGTCGCGACTGGTCAGGCTCACCCAGCACGGCGCCCCGAACACGGAGGCCGAGGTGACGATGCGCGTCACGCCGCGCGGGCGTGAGGTGTCGTGGTTCATGGCAGTTGCGTCCTGGTCTCGTCGACCGGCGGCCACCGGTCTCGTACCAGTGTCCAACCGGAACCGCACGATGCGCCTGCCGAGTACCCCGTGGGTGGGGCCGAAACGGGTGCCGTGGCGGTCGCCGGTGGCAGCGGGCCGGGTGAGTGCCACTATGGATGAGTGGCACCGGTACCGCATGAACCTGCCGACGAGACGGATCGCATCTTCGCGCTGCAGGAAGAAGTCGATCAGCTGAAGGAAGCCGTCGTCTCGCACGCCGTCGTGGACCAGGCGATCGGGATGATGGTCGCGCTGGGCCGGGTGACGCCGGACCAGGGATGGGCAGTGCTGAAGGACGTCTCCCAGCACACGAACATCAAGCTCCGCAATGTCGCCGAACTCATTCTCATCTGGGGGCGCAACGGAGACCTGCCCCCGGAGATCAAGGCCGGGCTGGAAGACGCCCTGGACCGCTACGGCCCCACGCAGATCCCCGAGGCCCCACCGGAGCGGTGAGGCGACGGGGCCGCGTGCGGCCGAACGGTGCAACGCTCAGCCGGTCTCCGCGAGGAGTTCCGCACGGAGCTGGTTGCAGCAGCCGCTGAGCAGCCGGGAGACATGCATCTGCGAGATGCCGAGGTGCTGGGCGATGCGGCTTTGCGTCATGCCCCCGAAGAAGCGGAGATACAGGATGGTGCGCTCGCGTTCCGGGAGCGCTTGCAGGCAGGGTCTGACGGCCACCCGGTCGACGACGACGTCGTAGGCCGGATCGGGGCCGCCGATCGCGTCCGTCAGGGCGTATCCGTCGGTGCCGGGCATCTCGGCGTCCAGCGACAGTGCGGTGAAGCACTCCAGGGCTTCCATTCCGGTGCGCACCTCGCCCTCGCTCAGGTGCGCGTGCCGGGCGATCTCGGCGACGGTCGGTCTGCGCCCCGGGGTCGTCTGGGACAGGTCCTTGGCGGCCTGACGCACCCTGTTGCGCAGGTCCTGGACCCGGCGCGGCACATGCAGCGTCCACATGTGATCGCGGAAGTGCCGCTTGATCTCGCCGGTGATGGTCGGGACCGCGTACGCCTCGAAGGCGTGGCCGCGGGCGGGGTCGTAGTGGTCGACGGCCTTGACCAGTCCGAGGGCCGCGACCTGGTAGAGGTCCTCCAGGGACTCTCCGCGCCCCTTGAACCGGACGGCGATCCGCTCGGCCATCGGCAGCCAGGCCTCGACCAGTTGGTCCCGCAGCTGCCTGCGTTGCGGCCCTTCGGACAGCCGTGCAAGCCGGGCGAAGGCCTCGGCGGTGTCGGGGGCGTCGTCGTGCGGGTGGGGTTTCGTGCTGGCGCTGGCGACACGCATGATGCGCACCTCCCTGAGGCGGTGCATGGGGGGACGGGCGCCATGGGAGGTGCGGGTTCGGACCTGCGGAGACATCCGGGGCCCGACCGGCTCCCACGGACGTGCCTCCTGTCCGAAGCACTTCCTACTGATGCCCGGAATCTGCGCATCACAAACAAAGGAGACATTACGGACGGCCGTCGTGTGCTTGACCGTTCCTTGGGTTCATTACCTCTGCTACAGAGATAACCTGATGATGTGGAACCCGAGACCTTCCCGGACGAGCTGATCGACGCTCTCATCGGCGTCCAGCGACTCGTCCGGCGCCGCCTGCGCCCGCAGATCGCCCCGCAGCTGCGCGGCGCCGAGGTCGAGCTGCTGCGCCTGCTCGTCACCCGGCCCGGCATCGGTATATCCGACGCCGCCAAGGAGCTGTACCTGGCCGGCAATTCGGTCTCGACGCTGGTCAACCAGTTGTCCCGGCAGGGCTACCTGGTCCGCGAGACCGACCCGGCCGACCGGCGTGCCGCCCGGCTGATGCCGACATCCGCGGCCGAGGCCCGGCTCGCCGAGTGGCGCAAACGGCGCGGAGAACTCGTACGCGGCGGGCTGTCCCGTCTCGACGACACGGACCGCGAGGCACTGCGCACGGCGATCCCCGCCCTGCGCAGGCTGGCCGACACCCTGCACGAGGAGGCCGAGGAGACATGACGCGGAACGCCGACACCGGGCAGGCCGAGGCCGTCACCTGCACCGGACTCGCCTACGCCTTCGGTGAGACGAACGCGGTCGACGGACTCGAACTGTCGGTGGGCGAGGGTGAGGTCTTCGGCCTGCTCGGACCCAACGGCGCCGGAAAGACGACCGCGATCCGCTGCATCACCACCCTGCTGCCGGTCCCCGCCGGAATGGTTCGCGTGTTCGGCCACGACGCGGCCAAGGCCCGGATGGCCGTACGGCGCGTGCTGGGCTACGTGCCGCAGCAGCTGTCCGCCGACGCCGGACTCACCGGCCGCGAGAACGTAGCCCTGTTCGCCCGCGTCTTCGACGTGCCCCGCGCCGAACGCGCCGACCGCGTCGGTCAGGCCCTGGCGGCCGTCGGCCTCGGCGACGCCGCCGACCGGCTGGCCGGCACCTACTCCGGCGGTATGGTCCGCCGCCTCGAGCTCGCGCAGGCGCTGGTCAGCGCCCCCCGCCTGCTGATCCTCGACGAGCCGACCATCGGCCTCGACCCGATAGCCCGCACCGGAGTGTGGGAGCACATCAACGCCGTGCGCGCCGCCACCGGCATGACCGTGCTGGTGACCACCCACTACATGGACGAGGCCGACCAGTACTGCGACCGGGTCGCCCTGATGCACCGCGGCCGCATCCGGGCCCTCGGCACCCCGGACGAGCTCAGGGAGGGGCTCGGCGAGCGCCGGCGCGCAGCGGGCGCGGCGGCCACCGACCCGCTGCCCACCTTGGAGGACGTCTTCCGTGATGTCGCGGGCAGCGGACTCGACGAGCAGGCAGGAGGTTTCCGCGATGTCCGAAGCACCCGCCGCACCGCGCACCGCGTCGGCTGACCCCGCCGGCGCACCCGGCATCGACCTGTTGCTGCGGCCGCCCCGGCCGCGCGCAGGCTGGCGGCTGCTGCCCGCCCGCGTGATCGCGATGTGCGCCGTCGAACTGCAGAAGCTGCGCCACGACCGCACCGAGCTCTACACCCGTGCCGTGCAGCCCGCACTGTGGCTGCTGATCTTCGGCCAGACCTTCACCCGCATCAAGGCGATCCCCACCGGCGGCATCCCCTACGTGGACTACCTGGCACCCGGCATCATCGCCCAGTCCGCGATGTTCATCGCCATCTTCTACGGCATCCAGATCATCTGGGAGCGCGACGCCGGCATCCTGGACAAGCTGCTGGTCACGCCGACGCCACGCTCGGCCCTGATCACCGGCAAGGCGTTCGCGGCCGGAGTGAAGTCCCTGATCCAGGCCGTGGTCGTCATCCTCATCGCCGCGGTGCTCGGAGTGGCGCTGACCTGGAACCCGCTGAAGCTGCTCGGTGTCGCCGCGATCGTGATCCTCGGATCCGCGTTCTTCTCCTGCCTGTCGATGAGCATCGCCGGCATCGTCCTCAACCGCGACCGCCTCATGGGCTTCGGGCAGGCCATCACGATGCCGCTGTTCTTCGGCTCCAACGCCCTGTACCCCGTGTCCGTCATGCCCGGCTGGCTCCAGGCCGTCAGCAAGGTCAACCCGCTGAGCTACCAGGTGGACGCCCTGCGCGGCCTCCTCCTCGGCACCCATGCGCACGTGGCCCTCGACTTCGCAGTGCTGCTCGTGGCCGGCGCACTCGGCGTCACCGCGGCCTCCTCGCTCCTCGGCCGGCTGGCCCGCTGAGCGCCGCCCTCGGAACGTGATGTGCCCCACGCACATGTGCGCGTACGTGGGGCCTGTTCCGACCGTTGTTCCTGCGCACGGCTTGATCAGTGATCAAAGGGGGTGAATGCGCTGGCCACAGCGCATTCTGCTCATTTGACAGTGCCCTGAGCGCACAGATAGGAAGCAGCTCTCTGAGGTCGATGAGGTGGACTGTGTACGAGCCGAACGTGGTCGGGGACTGGCAGGAGTACGACGAGCATGCCGGCCTGCGTGTCCGCGTCCACCGTCTGGAAGCTGCCGAGCCCCCACGGGGACGGGACGACGCGGCGGCCGGGCTGACGTACTTCAGCCTCCGGGTCACCGTCGAGAACCGCGGCAGCCGCTCCTTCGGCATCCACCTCGAGGACGGCCAGATCGACGTGCGTCTCGGCCCCGACGGCGAGGCCGCGTTCATCGACTGGCGCAACTCGCAGTTCATCGAGGGCTTCGACGTCTACCCGCTGCGCCGGGCCACCGCCGTGCTGTACGCGGCCGGCCCGGACACCTGCCTCAGCCAGGTCGACGTGCAGATCCAGCTGCGGGTCGAGGAGGAGTGGGCCGACCGCCGGCTGTGGACGGGCGGCCTCGGCCTGCACGAGGAGCCCGTCGGCGCCCACACGAGTACAGGCCGGGACGGCGGCCTGGCGCACCAGGTCAGCAACTTCCTCCGGGACCAGGCCGAAGAGGGCACCGCCTGACCCCGCCCGTCCCGGAGCCCGCTCAGTGCGGGATGCCGTCGATGATCTCGCGGGCACCCTGACGCAGCAGCGCCACGGCCACCGACGTGCCCAGGGTGGCGGGGTCGAGCCGTCCGGCCCATTCGTGGGCGTTCAGGCGGGTCTTGCCGTCCGGGGTGAACACACAGGCCCGTAGCGACAGTTCGCCACTGGCTTCCACGCGCGCGTACCCGGCGATCGGGCTGTTGCAGTGCCCCTGCAGGACGTGCAGGAACATCCGCTCCGCGGTGGCCTCCTGGTGTGTGTGCGCGTCGCCGAGTGCGCTGACCGCCTCGATGAGCTCGCTGTCGCCCTCACGGCACTGCAGGGCGAGGATGCCCGCGCCGATGGACGGCATCACGGTGTCCGGCGACAGCACCTCGCTGATCACGTCCTGGCGTCCGATGCGTTCAAGACCGGACACCGCCAGCAGCAACGCGTCCGCCTCGCCGGCCGCCAGTTTCGCCAGCCGACGGTTGGCGTTGCCGCGGAACGGCACACATTTCAGGTGGGGATGGGTGGCGGACAGCTGGGCCACTCGGCGCACCGCGGAGGTGCCGATGCGGGTGCCGTCCGGCAGCTCGTCCAGGGTGAGACCGCGCGGGTGCACCAGGGCGTCACGGATGTCGTCCCGCTTCAGGAACGCCGCGAACGTCGTGCCGGCCGGAAGCGGCCGGTCGGCGGGCACGTCCTTGAGACAGTGCACGGCGAGATCGGCCTCGCCCGCGAGCAGCGCGGCATCCACCTCCTTGGTGAACGCCCCCTTGCCCTCCACCTTGGACAGGACACCCATCCACTTGTCACCGGTCGTCTTCACCGGCACGACCTCGGTGCGCACACCGGGATACAGGACCGCCAACTCGGTGCGCACACGCTCCACTTGGGCCAGCGCCATGGGCGAGTCGCGGGAGACGATGCGGATCATTTCGGGGACGGACATGCGGCCACGATAGACCGTCGCCGGAGGGTGTTTGACCGCTACCGCCCCATTGGGGAATCCGAATCACTCGGCAGGGATGACGGGTGCGCGCACGGCGGCCGACGACGCCCGGGCCTCCGGCCGTATCAGCAACGCGAGCGCCGCCGTGAGCAGCCCGCCGGCCGGGCCCCCGCCTGCGTCCACCTCGCCTCCCAGGAGGCCGGCTTCGTCACTTCGGAGCCTGTGCCCCTGCCGCGGACCACCGGCACGGAACAACCGTGTACGCGGGCATGGGAGCCGCCGCGGAGGGAACCCGCCCGGCCGTCCGGAACGAGGGAGTGGGATACATGCATGAGGAAGCGCGTCGGCCGCCGCAGCGCATGTGGGCCGTCCGGGCCCGTCACGACAGCGGACACGATGCCTCTGTGGTGGGGCGGTGGCCGGCGGTGGTGCGCAGCGTCATGACGGTGGCAGCCGCCGTCGTGGTCGTGGCCGCGCTGTGGGCGACGGCCGTGGCCCGCTGACAGGCTCTGCAACTGGCCCTGCGGGCCGTGGTCGAGGGCGACGCCGACGAGACGGAACTGGATACCCCGGTCGGCGACGAGGTGCTGATACCCCGCCGGCGTCCCCACCGGAGACCAGGCTCCCGGGACGGTGACTCTGCTCGTCTGTGAGCAGCAGGACGGCACCGAACCGGCGCCGGTGTTCACCTCGCAGGCCCGGATGCAGCAGGCGTTCCCGCGGGACTCCGAGCATCGCTCGATCCGGCTCGGCGCTCTCGCCCACCGCCGGCCGTCCGAGGAACCGGCACTGGCGGGGCAGGGGGTCAGGGAAGCGAGAACATCGCGCGCGCACCCAGCTCGACGGCCTCGTGGGCGAAGACGGGCCGGCGTCCGGCGCCTTGGTGAGGTCGTCCGCCGGCACGGTGGCGGCGCGTTCGATCGCGGACAGGCAAGAGCTGTCCCCGAGCGTGCACTGCGCCTCCGCCAGCCGGGCCGCCGTCGGGTCGCCGGCACACCAGGTGGCACGCACCGTCGAACCGCTCGCGATCGACACGGACGCGCCGCTGACGGGCAGAAGTGCCACGCAGGCGCGGCACAGCGCCTGGGGAACGTCGTCGAGAGCGAGGCCTTTTGCCGCGGCCGCCAACGTCTCGGTGACCCGCGCGCGTTCCTCGGCCTGGGACGGCTCCCTGTCACCGGGGTGCCGGTTGGCTTCATACGCCCTCGGGCCGCGGGGCTTATGCGCACCATTGCCGCACAATGCCCGGGTCTCGATGTCGTGCCGGACGAGTTCCCTGGCCCCCTGCACAGAACGGCATGCCGCCCGGCTGCCGCCGGCAGCACCGGTCGGCTCGCACGCGCCGCACCACCTGCGGACGTTCGTGCCGGCCGCGGAGCCCGCTTCAGACGTGCCCGGGGGAGCCTCCTGCCGTGCCGACGCCTCAAGGTTTCGGCCAGTCGCTGGGCCTGCAGGAGGAGGATGCCGTACGCCGAGGCCTCCTCGGGCTCGCCGAGGACCGAATCCGGCAGCTGCCGGTGCAGGCCGTCCATCGCCGCGTGCATCTCCCCGACAGCCTGCCGCAGAGCACCTTCCCGGTCCTGGCACCCGAGCGTGACGATCGGGCTCGCGGCCCCCGGTACGCCGCGCGTCCCCCGGGGGTCGGCAGCGCTGCCCGCTGCCCTTGCTTTGGGTGGATCCACCTGGGAACTCGTCGGATGTTCGACAGGAGGTGCTGTGAGCCAGAGCGACGCTACGGCGGATGTCGCACCCGAGTCGGTCGACACGGTGCTGCTGGACGTGGTCCGGGACTGCGGTGCGTCCAGGGGTCTGCTGTACGTCCTGCCGAGGAACGGTGACGCCCTGTGGCTGGTGGCGTTGACGGGGACCCCCCGAGAAATGGCCGTTCCGTGGACCCGGGTGGGGCTGGCGGACAGCATTCCGGTGGCGGACGCCGTGCGAGCCGGTCGCCTGGTCTGGATCGGCGACACGGAGGACATGGCCCGCCGCTACCCGCGCACCGCACTCGTGCTGCCGTACGCCTTCGCACTGGCGGCCGCTCCCCTCGCCGCCCGCGGCTCAGTCGTGGGCGGTCTGGTGCTGTTGTGGCCGGCCGCTCATCCGACGCGGCTCAGCGGCGCGGAGCGCGCGGTCATCGATGCCGGCTGCCGGCGACTGGGCCGCCTGCTGCACCACGCGGCGGACCGCAACGCTCTGCGCCCGCCCGGTGAACCGCGGATCCTGTCCCACCCCTCCCGCGCCCGTGCCCTGCGAGCCGAGGGGAGCGAGCAGGCGGCGTTCATCGCCCGGCTGCCGGGCGGTGCCTGCGCGCTGGACGACACCGGCCGGTTCACCTTCGTGACACCCGAGGCGGCACGCCTGCTCGGCGCCGACGCCGACACCCTGCTGGGCGCCCTGCCATGGGAAGCGCTGCCGTGGATGGACGTCCCCGAGATCGAGGATTCCTACCGGTCGACGCTGGTGAGCGAACGGCCCACGACCTTCAGCGCACTGCGCCCCCCGGACACCCGGCTGGTCTTCGCGCTCTACCCGGACCCGTCCGGCATCAGTGTGCGGATCACCCGCGGCGACCCGCGCAACGAACTGTCGCCGGGCGCGGCGAGTTCCCACAGCGCCCCCGCCCACCCCGCCGGGACGTCCGAATCCGGTGCACGTGGACCGAGCCGGGCCGGCTCCCTGTACCACCTGATGCACATGGCCGCCACGCTCACCGAGGCCGTCGGCGTCCAGGACGTGGTGGACCAGGCCGCCGACCAGCTCATGCCCGCCCTCGGCGCCACGGCCATGGCCGTCATGGCACCACGGGGCGGCAGGCTGAGAATCCTCGGCCACCGCGGCTACGACGCCGAGCTCATGGAGCGCTTCGACCGCATGCCCCTGAACGCCGACACGCCCGCCGTGCGCGTGATGGGGAGCGGCAGTCCGCACTTCTTCAGGAGCTTCGACGAACTCCGGCGGTCGTATCCCGAAGCCGTCCACTTCGACGACAAGACGTCCTGGGCCTTTCTCCCTCTGATCGCCTCGGGCCGGGCCGTCGGCTCGCTCGTCCTCGCCTACGACCGCCCCCGGCACTTCCCGCCCACCGAGCGTGCGGTGATCACCGCCCTGGCCGGGCTCGTCGGCCAGGCCCTCGAACGGGGCCGTCTCTACGACACCCAGTTCGCCGTGGCGCATCAGCTCCAGGCCGCGCTGCTGCCCCGGCAGCTTCCCTCCGTCCCCGGGCTGCGAGTCACCGCCCGCTATCGGCCGGCCGGCCACGGCGTGGAGGTGGGTGGGGATTTCTACGACCTCATCCGTCTGAACGACACCACCGTCGCCGCCGCGATCGGTGACGTCCAGGGACACGACATCGACGCGGCGGCCCTGATGGGACAGGTCCGCACCGCCGTACACAGCCAGGCGGCGGCCGGGGCCTCCCCGGGAGACGTGCTCGGCCGGACCAACCGTCTGCTCGTCGGCCTGGACCCCGGCCGGTTTGCCAGCTGCCTCTACGCCCACCTGGATCTGGGCCGCCACGCCGTGTGCCTGGCCAGCGCGGGCCACCCGCCTGCCGTGCTGCGGCACGCAGACGGCCACGCCGACGTCCTGAGCCCCCCTCCCGGGTTGCTCCTCGGCATCGACCACCAGGCCGACTACCTGGCGGCCGAGTTCCCCCTGCACCCCGGCTGTGTCCTAGTCCTGTACACGGACGGGCTCATCGAACGGCCCGGCGTCGACCTGGACGACGCCACCAACGCGCTCGCCGAACTCGTTGCACGCACGGATCCCGAAGACCCCGACGTCATGGCCGACACCCTCATCCGTCACGCCGCCGACCCCGACGACGATCTGGCCCTGCTCATCGTCCACCTCAACGGACCGGCGCCCGACCAGGCAGGGGGCGACTGACACCGCCCGCCGACAGGAGCACGGACCGTGTCGCGAAGGTGGCCCGTGGGTACCCGGACGTACACACGGGCAGGGGGCAGACGGATCCGCTCGTGCCCTGCCCCGACGCCGGGAATCGCGAAGGGAGCGCCCATGGTGCACGACGCGCACGGCGCGGCCCGCGCCGACGACTCGGGACCTCCCGGCCTGCGTCTTGCCCCGGGGGAGCCGTCGCCCGCTGCAGGGCCGGACGCGGACCTGCCCCGTGACCGTACTCAGGCGATCCTGGAGGCGACCAAACAGGTCGCCGCCCTCCTCAAGCAGAAGGAGCACAGATTCGCGCTGGCGGGAAGCGTGGCGGCCTACGCCCATGGCGTCAGCGGAAGGCTGCAGCACGACGTCGACTTCTGCATCCTTCCCGAGGACGCCGACGCCGTGGCGGCCACGCTGCGCGCGGGCGGTCTCACCGTCCACCATGCCCCGGAGGACTGGCTGCTGAAGGCGAGCTGCCTCGGCCAGAGTGTCGACATCATTTTCGAACTGTCCGACCACCCCGTCACCCCGGAACTGCTCGCACGCGCCCGGGAGTTGCCCGTCGACTCGGTCCACATGCCCGTGCTGTCGCCGACAGACATGCTGGTGAGCCTGCTGAAAGCGTTCTCGGAACACCACTGCGACTTCGGGGCCGTTCTCCCCGTCGCCCGCTCGCTGCGGGAGAAGGTCGACTGGCAGGAGGTACGGCGGACCTGCGGCGACCAGCCCATGCCCGCGGCCTTCCTCTTCCTCCTGGAGCGTCTGGACGTCATCGATTCCGAGCCGGAGCATCGAGCCGGAGCCCCGAAGGAACAGCCATGAGCGAGCACGCGGTCCATCCCTCCTCCGGCACCCCGGCAGGCCTCGACTACCGGGTCGCCCACCTGACCGAACGTTTCGCGGCCGGTCTCCCCGGCGAACTGGGCGTACGAGCCGAACTGCGCGGCGAGGCCGTCCTGCTCACCGGCACGGTCCCCTCGGCCCGGTGCCGTGAGGACATCATGCGCATCGCCCGCGAGGCCTTCCCGGACGTGCCGCTGCACTGCGACATCGTCTTGGCGCGAACCGCCCCGCCCGACGACGCGGAGGACCTCGTATGACCCGCGTGGCAGCCGTCGGGGACATCCACCTGGGGCCGGAGAGCCACGGTGTGCTCCGCCCCGCCTTCGAGACGCTGCCCGAATGCGCCGATCTTCTGCTGCTGGCCGGCGACCTCACCCGCCACGGCACACCGCAAGAGGCCCTGGTCGTCGCCAAGGAGGTCGAGGACCTGGCAGTCCCCGTCGTCGCGGTCCTCGGCAACCACGACCATCACGGCGGATGCCCGGACGAGGTGGCCGCCGTCCTCGAGGATTCCGGCGTACGGGTCCTGGAAGGGCGTTTCACCGTGGTGACCTGCGGGGACACCCGTGTCGGGATCGCGGGGACCAAAGGGTTCGGGGGCGGGTTCGCAGGCAGGTGCGCGGGAGAGTTCGGCGAGCCCGTCATGAAGGAGTTCGTCAGGTACTCCCGTCGGTGCGCGGACGGCCTGCGGACCGGGCTCCGGGAACTGGCCCGGGCGGAGTGCGACGTGCGGATTGCGCTCACCCATTTCTCGCCCGTGCCGGACACGCTGGCGGGCGAGCCTCTGGAGATCTATCCGTTCCTCGGCAGCTATCTGCTGGCGGAGGCGATCGATGCCGAGGGCGCCGACCTCGCCGTCCACGGACACGCCCATTCCGGCACCGAGCACGGGATGACCAGCGGCGGAGTGCAGGTGCGGAACGTGGCACAGCCGGTCATCCGGCGGGCGTTTCACGTCTACAACCTTCCGGTGCGGGAAGCGAACCGGGCAGCGGACCACGCGTGACCCGCGGTGAATACCGCAGGCGGGCATCTCAGATGTCCCGCTTCTCCAGCGGCCGTACGGCCGGGCCCTGCAGGATCCGCCCGTCCGGGGCGAATCGGGAGCCGTGGCAGGGGCATTCCCAGGCCTGTTCCGCGCGGTTGAACGCCACAAGGCAGCCGAGGTGGGTGCAGCGGGCCGACACCGCCTGCAGCTGACCGTTCTCGTCACGGTGCACGGCGCACTGCCGCCCGCCCACGCGCACCACGGCACCGCCGCCGCGCGGAATGTCCGCCGTCGGGGGCCCCGTCATCGCGGGCAGCCGGTCGCCGACGAAGTGCCGGGCCACATGCGCCTGGTGCTTGAGGAACGAGGCTCCCTCGCGGACCACGGAGACCAGACGGCGCGGATCGTAGAGACCGGCCCAGGCGACCTCGCGACCATTGATGAGATCGCTGAGCAGACGGCCCGCCATGATGCCGCCGCTCAGCCCCCAGCCGCCGAACCCGGTGGCCACGTAGGTGTGGCGGCTGCCCAGCCAGAGCGGGCCGACGAGCGGTACGGAGTCGGTGGCGTCGTTGTCCTGCGTGGCCCAGCGGTGGCTGATCGTGAATCCCGGGAAATGGTCCTCGGCCCAGGCGGAGAGCCGTGCGAATCTCTCCTCGACATCGGCGGTGCCGGGCGTGAAGTGCTCGCCGGTGACGATCAGCAGGCGTTTCCCGTCACGGTGCGGCGCGCTGCGCACGGACCGTGTGTTCTGCTCCGGCGTGATGTACATGCCGCGCGGCGCCCGCTCCTCGTCGATGGTCCCGGCCACGACCAGTTCGCGGCGCGGGGAGAGCCTGGTGAAGAGCAGAGCACGGTCGAAGACCGGGTAGTGGGTGGCGATCACGACCTCGTCCGCCCGCACCGACACACCCGGGTCCGTCGCCAGGACGCAGGGCTCGCTCTCCGTGAGGCCCACGACGCGTGTGCGCTCGTACACGGCACAACCCCGCCGGCGCATGTCCTCGACGAGGGCCAGCAGGTACTTGCGGGGATGGAACTGGACCTGGTCCCTCACCCGGACCGTACCGGCGACCCGGAAGGGCAGCTCGGTCTCGGTCACGAACTCGGCCGCCAGTCCCGCCTCCCGCGCCGCTTCCGCCTCCGCCTGCAGTTTTCCCACGAGCCGGGGCTGCTCGCCGTAGGTGTAGGCCGCGGCCTCTTCCCAGTCGCAGTCGATGCCGAGTTCGTCGACGATCTCTGCCGCGTGCCGGATCGCAGCACTCTGCGAGTCCGCGTACAGGCGTGCCCCCGTGGGGCCGCGGGTGCGGCGCAGGCGGTCGTAGGTCAGCGTGTGCAGAGCGGTCAGCTTGGCAGTCGTGTGGCCCGTGACCCCGGCGGCCAGCCGGTCCGCCTCCAGTACGGCCACCTTGCGTCCCTGCTGGACCAGCTCCCACGCCGTACTCAGACCCGCGATGCCACCGCCGACCACGGCGACCTCGACGGCGATGTCACCGGACGGCGGGGGAGCGGGTTCACCCGGCGGCGCCGACTCGAGCCAGTACGAGCCGTGGATTTCGGTGTCGGCGGTCATGACCGCCGAGTTCCCGCAGCCATGCCCCGGACACACGGAACCGCCCCCGAACGCCGTCCGTCGTGGAGCCGGGCGGCGCCGTGCGGAGTTCACAGCCACGAGGTGACGCGGTCTCCGCCCCCGCTCGGACGGCACAACAGCCGGAACGCCTGCAACACCGTGAAGGGCCAAAGCCCGGCGAAGCACCAGACGACGACCGGGTCCGCGGTGCGGATTCCCATGACGACGAGGAACAGCGAGCTGCACGCCAGCAGGGCCGCCGACAGCGGGAGCCAGAGCCGCGAGCCCGGGCGGCGGCGCATGACTCGGGCGAGGCGCCGGTCGCAGCTCAGTTCCGCTTCGATACTCCGCAGGGCAAGACGTTCGTGTGACGACAGCACGACATTGTCGGGGTCGGGGTGCTCAGCCATGACCCACGGAGTTCCCCGCACGGGCTGACCGACGCCTTTCCGGGGTACCCGGTGCCACGCACACGCGCAGGAGGCCGGTCGTCCGGCGCGGCCGGCCCCGGCAAGGAGCGGGCAAGGAGGCATCGATGGGCACGGTCAAGAAGGCAGTGGACGTGGGAGTTCCGCTGCACATGGCGTACAACCAGTGGACTCAGTTCGAGGAGTTCCCGAACTTCATGGAAGGCGTGGACGAGGTCAGGCAGCTCGACGACCGGCACAACCACTGGACCACCAGCATCGGCGGAGTACGGCGCGAGTTCGACACGGAGATCGTCGACCAGCTGCCGGACGACCGGATCACCTGGCGGACCGTCGGCGGCGACACGCAACAGCGGGGATCGGTCCGGTTCGAGCGACTGGACGACACGCACACCCGCGTGGAACTCATGATGGAGGTCGAACCCAGCGGGATCGCCGAGCAGAGCGCGGACGCGCTGGGCCTGATCGACCGGCGGGTGAAGGGGGATCTGCACCGCTTCAAGGACTACGTGGAGCACGAGGGCGGCACCACCGGCGGCTGGCGTGGCCGCATCCGTCCCGAGAACCCCGGCACACCGCTCTGAGGGGCGGGCTGCGCAGGTCCCGCCAGGGCTCGCCGGCTCGTCGACGAGGGTGAGGAGCGAGGAGACATGACGGACATCGACGCGTTCATGAGCCGGCTGAGTCCTGACATGTGTGTCGTCACGGCCGCGGCGGGCACGGAGCGGTCGGGCTGTCTGGTCTCCTTCTCCTCCCAGTGCTCCATCCAGCCGGTGCGGTTCGTGGTGTGGATCTCCAAGGCCAACCACACCTACCCCGTGGCCCGTGCCGCAGACCACCTGGCTGTCCATCTGCTCACCCGTGAACAGCATGAGCTGGCAGCGCTGTTCGGCGGGCAGACGGGTGATCGGACCGACAAGTTCGCGCACGTGCCCTGGACGCGCGGGCACGGCGGCTCGGTCGTCCTGGAGGAGGCCGCCGCCTGGTTCGTCGGCAGGGTCGAACAGTGCGTCGACGGCGGCGATCACGTGGGCTTCGTCCTCACGCCCGAGGACTGGGGCAGCCGCACGGACGGACCCCTGCTCCGGCTCGACGACGCCCGGGACATCAGCCCCGGCCACCCCGCCTGACGGCGTACCCACCGGGGGCTCAGAGCAGCCCGGGGCGTGACGGCGTGTCTGGTGGAGGGGCTCAGACGGAGTCGTCAGGGATGTCGGCCGACGCGTCCTCGGGTGCCAGGTCGGGCCTCAGCCGCAGCCAGGACGGCTGGCGCAGCAGTCCCGCCCGGGTGCGGGTGCTGTAGCGGACCTCGCCCACCAGCCGGGGCGCCACCCAGCGGGCCCCCGCGACCGACGGCACGGGATCGAAGGGGCACACGTCGGTCGCGGCGGCCCGCAGCAGTGCGGCGAGCTGCGACCGCTCGGCCTCGCTCCAGCCGGTGCCCACACTCCCGACGTACCGCAGGCGTCCCGCGGCCCGCTGCCCCATCAGGACGGCGCCGGGCAGCCCCGACAGCCGTCCCTTGCCGGGCAGCCAGCCGCCCACCACCACGTCCTCGCTGCGCATGTTGCGGATCTTGATCCAGGCCCGGGAGCGCACCCCGGGCTCGTACGCCGAGTCCAGCCGCTTGCAGACCAGGCCCTCCAGACCGTGCTCACGGGTGGCCTGCAAGGCCTGTTCGCCGTGCCCGACCAGCGCGGCCGGGGTGGACCAGAACGGTCCGTGGAGACCGAGCCGCTCCAACTGCCCGCGCCGCCGGGCATAGGGGAGCGCGGTGAGGTCTTCGCCGCCCAGATGCATCACGTCGAACAGGACGAGGTGCACAGGCGCCTTCGCTGCCTGGCGCGCCGCTTTGCCGGGTGTGTGCGCCAGCCCCATGCGGGGCTGCAGCAACTGGAAGTCGGCGCGGCCCCGTTCGTCCAGCGCCAGCACCTCCCCGTCGAGCACGGCAGGCGTCGCACCGAGCGCGTGGCCCAGCGGTCGCAGCTCGGGATAGGCGCCGGTGATGTCCTCCCCGGACCGCGCCCGCAGCCGGATGCTGCCGTCCCCTTCGAGGTAGGCCACCACGCGCTGGCCGTCCTGCTTGGTCTCGTAGGCCCAGCGGGAGTCCTGCGCGGCGGGTGGCAGGGACCCGGGTGTGGCGAGCATGGGCGGGATCAGGGGGAGCGTCACGGGGTCAGTTGTCGACGGCGTGGTCCGCCGCCATTCGCCCCGGCGGCCGGGTTCCCCTGAACGGCGCTGCCTGCGGGCCGGCTGGGAACGGCGCTGCCTACAGGCTGCTCGTCGGCGTCAGCAGGTCGTCGAGCCCCACCCTGCGGAAGAACTCGGCACGGACGCGGTCGGCCACGGCGGAGACGACCTCGCTGCCGTCGCGGCTGGGATCCACGTGAACCCGGAACGGCCGCCTGCCGGGCGGCAGTTCGACGGTCCGGACGACGGCCTCGGCCACCTCGGCGACATCGGCGTCCGGCGGTATCAGCCCGGCCAGCCGCACGTTCACGTCGTCCATCAGCGCCTTGTAGCGGGCGTCGTAGGCGGCGGCCCGCTCGGCGTCGGCCGGTGAGCCGGCGTGGGCGAAGTGGTTCGTGCCCGAGGTGAAGGCGCCCGGCACAACGATCGAGGTGTCGATCCCGAACCGTATGAGCTCGGCGGCATAGCTCACCGCGAGTGCGTCCATGGCGGCCTTCGCCGCGAAGTACGGGGCGAGGAAGGGCGGGCAGCCGCCGCGCGTGCTGGAGGAGCCGATCCACACGAGGTGCCCCTGCCCCTGCGCGCGCAGCCGGGGCAGGGCCGCCCGGTTGACGCGCTGGGTGCCGAGCACGTTGGTGTCGTAGACGTCCGCCAGCTGCCCCGGGGAGAAGGCCTCGGCCGGGCCCAGCACCATGTGTCCGGCGTTGTGGACCACGACGTCGAGGCGCCCCTGTTCGTCGACGACGCGGGCGACGGCCGCGTCCGCGCTGTCCTGCCGTGTCACGTCCAGTTCCACGGCCTGCAGGTCGACCGCGTGCTCGGCCGCGTGGGCGGCCAGGTCGGCGGCGGCTTGAGCGTTGCGGGCGGCGAGGGCGCGCATGCCCGCGTAGACCGTGTGCCCGCGCTCGGCGAGCGCGCGGACGGTGAGAGCGCCGAAACCGCTGGAGGCGCCGGTGACGAGAATGACCTTGCTGTCGCTCACGACTGTTCCTTTCGAACTATCGAACCTGGGCTTCTCGAAGGACGGCGCGCGCCGTCAGATGATGCCGCCATTGGCCCGCACCACCTGTCCGTTGATCCAGCGGCCCTCGGGGCCGGCCAGGAAGGACACGACGCCCGCGATGTCCTGCGGCGTCCCCAGGCGCTCCAGCGGCGGCTGCGCGGCCAGACGGGCGATCGTCTCCTCGTCCTTGCCGTCGAGGAAGAGCTCGGTGGCGGTGGGGCCGGGCGCCACCGCGTTCACGGTCACGTCACGGCCGCGCAGCTCCCGGGCGAGGATCAGTGTCAGCGCCTCGACCGCCCCCTTGCTCGCGGCGTAGGCGCCGTAGCCGGGGAAGGCGAGACCCACCACCGAAGTGGAGAAGTTGACAAGCGCTCCGCCCGGGCGCAGGCGGCGGGCGGCCTGCTGGTCGACGACGAACGTGCCGCGGATGTTGGTGTGGTACAGGGCGTCGAGCTCACCGAGGTCGAGTTCGGCGACGAGGGAGAGGGGCATCCGACCGGCCGCGTGCACGACCGCGTCGATGCCGCCGTAGGTGGCTTCCGCAAGGTCGAACAGGGCGGCCACCGCTGTCTCGTCGCCTACGTCCGCGCGGGCGGCGTACGCCGAGCCGCCTGCGGCCTCGATGGTCTGTACGACGTCGTCGGCCGCGTCCTTGTTGCCCGCGTATCCGACGACGACCGCGAACCCGTCGGCGGCGAGCCGCTCGGCTACCTGCCTGCCGATGCCGCGCGATCCGCCCGTCACGATCGCGACACGCCGACCCGTGGGGGACTGAGTGGTCATGGTTGCACCCTTCACTGTTAGCGCTGCTACGAATTGCTCGTATCGACGATAACACAGCTTCGTAGCGTTGATGCTGCCTATTTCGTATCGGCGCTACGGATGGCGTACGGTGGACGCATGGATGCGAGGGAAAAAATCCTGGAAGCGGCGACGGACCTGCTGGCCAAAGCGCCGGTCGCCGATGTCTCGACCCGCGCGGTGTGCGAGGCGGCCGGGGTGGGGGCGCCGATGCTCTACCGGCTGTTCGGCGACAAGGCCGGACTGCTGGCCGCCGTCGTCGACCGGGGCTTCGAGGAGTACCTCGCCTCCAAGCGGGCGGCGCGACCCAGCGACGACCCGGTCGCCGACCTCAGGAGCGGCTGGGACAACCACATGCGGTTCGCACTGGAGCACCCCAACCACTACCGCCTGATGTACTCGCCGGAGCTGACGGCCCCGCCCGCCGCGGCCCAGGAGGCGCACGCCTTGCTGCACGGGATTCTCGAACGCTGCGCCGCCGCCGGCCGGCTCACCGTCCCGCCTGCCCTCGCCACCCAGATGATCATGTCCGCCAATGTGGGGGCGGCCCTGTCGATGCTGACCAGGCCCGAGCAGTACCCGGACCCGCACTTCTCCGAGCGGCTGCGCGACAGCGTGCTCGGCTCGCTGACCCGCCCGGCCGGCACGGGAGAGCCGGGAGAGCCGGACAGCGCCGTCCCGGTCGCCGCCGCAACGCTCGCGGCCCGCCTGCGCGCCGCACACTCCCCGGTGTTCACACCGGCGGAGTCCGCTCTGCTGGAACAGTGGCTGGACAAGCTCTCCGCCGGCTGAGCCCGCAGCCTGCGGTGCTCAGTGCTCCGCCGCCGGCGACCAGGACGACGACGGCATCGCGGTCCTGCTGGAGGACACGCCCGCGCCCGAACTCCTCGACGACGTCAAGGAGGCCGTCGCGGTCTGCCCGGCCGCCGCGATCCGGCTGGTCGAGCAGTGAAGCGGATCGCCGTGGTGGGTGCCTCGGCCGCCGGACTCGCGGCGGCCGAGACGCTCCGGCGCCAGGGCTACGACGGTGCCCTCACCCTCGTGGGCGACGAGCGGCAGGCCCCGTACGACCGCCCGCCGCTGTCCAAGCAGGTGCTGGCCGCGGAGTGGCAGCCCGAGCGGCTGGCCCTGCGCCCGCCCGCCGACCTGGCCGCACTCGACCTGGACCTGCGCCTCGGTGTGGCCGCGACCCGCCTCGAACTCGCCGAGCGCACGGTGCAGTTGGCCGACGGCACGGAAGTGCCGTACGACGGGCTGATCGTGGCCACCGGCGTAAGTCCGCGCCGGCTGCCCGGTGCGGGCGCGCACGTGCTGCGCACCCTCGACGACGCACTCCTGCTGCGGGACCGGCTCGGGCCGGGGCTGCGCCTGGTCGTGGTGGGCGCCGGATTCCTCGGCGCCGAGGCCGCCGCCGTGGCCTGGCGGCTCGGCGCCAAGGTCACCCTCCTCGAACCGGCCCCCGTGCCGCTGGCCCACGCCGTCGGTGCCGAGATCGGCGCGATGCTCACCCGCGCCCATGTCGAGCGGGGCGTGGACCTGCGCTGCGGGGGCACCGTGAGCGAGGTGACGCACAACGGGGTGCGGCTCACGGACGGCGAACTCGTCGAGGGCGACGAGGTGTTGGTCGCCGTCGGTTCCCGGCCCAACACCGAGTGGCTGGAGGGCAGCGGGCTGGCCGTCGGCGACGGCGTGGTCTGCGACGAGTACTGCGAGGCCGCCCGGAACGTGTATGCGGCCGGTGACGTCGCCCGCTGGCACAACCCTCTGTTCGGTACGTCGATGCGGATCGAGCACCGCACCAACGCCGCCGAACAGGGCATGGCCGCCGCCCGCAACCTACTCCGGCCCGACGCCCGCAAGCCGTTCGCGCCGGTGCCGTACTTCTGGTCGGACCAGTACGACATGAAGATCCAGGCCTATGGCCAGCTGCGCGGGCACGACGAAGTCGCCGTCGTCGACGGGGACTTGGCCGAGGGCAGGTTTCGTGGCCGCGTACCGCACCGGCGACCGGGTGCGCGGTGCGCTTGCGGTGGGCATGCCGCCCAGGGCCCTCCGGCCGTGGCGGCAGGCGATCGCGGCCGGAGCCGCCTGGGGCGAGGCCGTGCGCACCGACGCGACCGTGACGCGGGCCTGACCCTCAAGGGGCGGCGGGGCCGGTGAGGTACCGTCCCCGCTCGTCGTACGGCCAGACGTTGGGCACACAGCCGTGCATGCCCTTGATCTGCTGCATCATCGCCGGGGCCGGCTCTCCCGGGCCGGGGCAGGTGACGTGGCCGTGTCCGAGGAAGTGGCCGACCTCGTGGTTGATGATCAGCGCGTGGTACGCGGTGACGTCCTTGGCGTAGACGGGGGTGGCGAGCAGCCAGCGTTCGAGGTTGACCATCACCTTGTGGTTGACGCTGCAGTTGTACCTGCCTTCGGTGTCCAGGCCTCCCTCGGCGCACTTCCTGTCCACCGTCCCGGGGGTCGCGACCCGTACCACGAAGTCGGTGGCGCCGCTGGAGACCCGCTGGAACGCCGAGTGGCCGTCGGCTGTCCAGCCTCGCGGGTCGGCGAAGATGCGCTCCACCTCCTTGGCGACGGAGGCGGCGGACAGGTCGATGTCGTCCTCGACCTCGACCCGGTAGCGCAGTGCCGTGCCGGTACCGGCCTTGGCGCTGCCGCCGGCCGCGGTGGTGAACGTGTCCGGCCCCGTGGCCGGGATCTTCGGGGCGGGCGGGGTGGAGGCGCTGTGGGACGGGCCGGGCGAGCTCGTGGCGGGGCGGGGTGAACGCGAGGGCTCGGAGCCCGGCTTCGCGTGTGCGGCGGATCGGGCCCGGTCGTTGTGCCCGTCGGCGGACGTCCAGCCCACGGCCGTGAAACCGGTCACGCTCAGGACGGTCAGCGCGGCCAGACCTCCCCACACTTTCGTCCTCGACCGACGGGCGGCGGCGTGCGAGACACCGTTCCGGCGACGGCGGCTGGGCGAGCGAGTTGCTTTGTGCGCGGTCATGGTCGTTCAGGTTGTGATCGATATGTGATCGAACCTGGCCCGAGCGATAACGAAAAGATAACGCCCTGTCGGCTGCGCCAGCATATGATCATCCGGTAACAGAAACCCGGTCGGCCGGGGGAGATGCCGATACTGAGCCCATGCCGCGAGTTCTGCTGATCGAAGACGACCGTGCCGTGCGGGAGGGCGTCGCCCTCGCCCTGCGCCGTCAGGGGCACGAGGTCGCCACCGCCGTGACGGGGGAGGAGGGGCTGGAGCTGGTGCGCTCCTTCCGGCCCGATGTCGTGGTGCTGGACCTGATGCTGCCCGGCATGCCCGGCCTGGACGTGTGCCGCGCGCTGCGTGCTCTCGACCAGACGCTGCCGATCATCATGGCCACCGCGCGGGGCGACGACGAGGACATCGTCGTAGGGCTGGAGGCCGGAGCCGACGACTACGTGGTCAAGCCCGTGCAGGCCCGGGTGCTGGAGGCGCGCATCCGTGCAGTGCTGCGCCGGGTGGCCGGCGCACCCGGCGACGGCGGCATACCCAAACTCGACAGCTACGGGGACCTGACCGTCGACCGGGCCGGCTTCTCGGTCACCCTGAGGGGTGCGCCGGTGGCGCTCGCCGCCTCCGAACTGCGGCTCCTGATGACCCTGTCCGCCTCACCCGGCCAGGTGTTCAGCCGGCAGCAACTCCTGGAAGCGGTCTGGGAACACAGCTACCACGCGGACGCGCGGCTGGTGGACGCCTGCGTCAAACGGCTGCGCGCCAAGATGGGCGAACCCCGCTACATCGAGACGGTGCGCGGCTTCGGCTACCGGTTCGCCTCCCTGTGACGCGCACACCGAAGGCCCGACGCGCGTTCGCGGAGCGCTTCCGGATGCCCCAACTGCGCGGTCTGCGCACCCGGTTGGTCGTCGCCTTCGCGCTCGTCGCCGCGCTCACCGCGACGACCACCGGCGCCCTGAGCTTCCGCGAGGCGCGCACAGGTCTGCTCCAGCAGAGCCAGGACACGGTGATCGCGCAGCTGCGCGCTCAGGCGAACCGGCTCGCCCCCGAGGTCGTCGCGCCGCCGAACGGGGCCGAACTGCGGCGGTTCGCGGCCGCCATGGCCGCAACCGACCCCTCCGGGACCTGGCGTGTCATGGCCACCTACCGCGGTCTGAGCGCGACATCCTTCGCAGGCGACCGGTTCGAGGAACTCACCCCGGCTCTGCGCAAGGCGGTGGACACCAGACTGGCCACCGTCTTCCAGCGGGTGAACAGCGGCGACCACACCGCGCTCGTCGTCGGCATGTCGGTCACCTTCGCCGGAGGCGTGGGCGACTCGGGCCTCCAGATCTTCCTGATCGTGGCCCAGACCAAGGAACAGGCGTACGTCGACGCCCTGGTCACCGCCATCGAACGGGCCACCGTGCCCGCCCTGGTACTGGCCGTGCTGCTGGCCCTGCTCGCCGCGCGCGGGGTGCTGAGGCCGGTGCGGGCGCTGCGCGGCGCCACCCGCAGCATCGCCGAGGGGCGGCTGGACACCCGGCTCGCCGTCGACGGCTCCGACGAACTCGCCGATCTGTCACACACGTTCAACGAGACGGCCGCCGCCCTGGAGGCGTCGGTGGCCGAACTGCGCGGCATGGAGGCCCGGGCCCGCCGGTTCGCCGCGGACGTCTCGCACGAACTGCGCACCCCGCTGGCCGCCATGTCCGCGGTCACCGACGTCCTCGACGAGGACGCCGCCCGCCTCGACCCGGACACCGCCACCGCGGTCCGGCTGATCAGTGAGGAGACCGTGAAGTTGGCCCGTCTCGTGGACGATCTGATGGAGATCTCCCGCTTCGACGCGGGCGCGGCAGTGCTGCACCTGGACGAGATCGACCTCGCCGAGTCACTGCGGCGCACCCTCGCCGCCCGCGGCTGGACCGGCCTGGTGGACGCCGAGTTGCCGCCGCCCGACGCACTGCGCGGGCGCGTCGACCCCCGCCGCCTCGACGTCGTCGTGGCGAACCTGGTCGGCAATGCCCTGCGGCACGGCGCCCGCCCTGTCCTGGTGCGTCTGACCGAGGCAGGACGGTCCGCAGTGGAGCGCCTGGCGGTCATCGAGGTACTGGACAGCGGACCTGGCATCCCGGAGGCCGTGCTGCCCCATGTCTTCGAGCGCTTCTACAAGTCGGACGCCGCCCGCACCCGCACCGAGGGCAGCGGCCTCGGCCTGGCGATCACCGCTGAGAACGTCCGCGTGCACGGCGGCAGCGTGCGCGCCGCCAACCGGCCGGAGGGCGGCGCCGTCTTCACCGTCGAACTCCCGCTGCACAACGAGCAGTTGTCGCAAGGGCAGGCCGACGGCGGCGCATGGGCACGAGGGAGCAGACCATGAGAGCCGGACGCCGATCCGCAATCCTGATGTGGCTCCCGGCGCTGGGCGCGCTCGCCTCCTGCGGCATTCCCACGACCGGCGTGGTGGAGGCGGGTGGACCCGCGAGCGGGGTCGCGCCGACGCTGCGGGTCTACTTCGTGGCCGACGGTGCGCTGCGGGGTGTGGACCGGAGCATTGCCGGACCGGTCGATCCCGAGTCGGCCGTACGGGTGCTGTTGAAGGGGCCGAACCGGGCGGAACAGGCCGCGGGCCTGTACACAGTGCTGCCGCCCGAGGCGTCCATGATGTCCCGGGTGACGGTGACGTCCCGCGAAGGCCGCGTGACGATCCGGCTGTCCGCCGTTCCGGGGGACTCTGGCGACCTCGCCGCGGCGCAGCTCATCTGCACGACCGTCGCGGCAGAGCGCGTCACCGCCCCGGGAGCCGACCCGCAGCCGGTGACCGTCACCGGGCCGGACGGGCTCGACATCCGGGGAACGGGAACACAATGCCCCGGCGGCCCGGGGGCGTAGTGCAGTCGGCGTCATGCGGCCGCAGCGCGAAGGGGAGACGCCCGCAGTGGATTACTTGAGTTACGCAACAAGATGGTAAAGTTGATCGCATGTCCACTCCACGGCTCCCCGAGATCCCCGACACCCCCGCCTCGGACGAAGTGATCGAGATCGAGCGTGCGCTCACCCGCATCACCTATCTGAGCACGCGCGCCCGGCAGCACGACCGGCTGATGGCCCTGGCCGGTGTACCGCTGGACCGGGCGGCCGTGGCGCTGCTGCGGCAGGTCGCCGATTCGGAGCCGCTGCGCCCGGGGGAGCTGGCCGCCCGGCTGGGAGTGGAGGCGTCCCACGTCACCCGCACCGTGCAGCAACTGCAGAAGTCCGGCTACGTCACCCGCGTCCCGGACCCCGACGACCGACGCGCCCAGCGCATCGAGCTGACCGAGGCCGGACAGCAGGCCATCGACCGCATCCGTGACGCCGGTTCGCGGGGCATGCAGGTGGCCCTGTCCCACTGGGAGCCGGAGGAACTGCGGCAGCTGGCCACCCTCTTCCACCGCATGGTCGACGACTTCCTCGCCGCCGCCGTCGAGGTGGAGGCGCAGGAGCAGACGACCGCGTCGGCGGGTACCGCCTGATCCGACGGCGGCCTCACGCCGAGGTCTCGCGGAAGCGTCCGCGAGGGGGCCGCCGCCCGGCCGCCGACTCCACCGCCGCGGCGGGCTCCCGCAGACCGCACAGCAGGAGCCGCCCCAGGGCGGGCAGCACGATCAGCGGGACCAGGGCGGCCCGCAATGAGGAGACGTCGGCAAGCGCCCCCAGGACAGGGGCGGCGAGCCCGCCGACGCTCACCGTCAGCCCCAGGGTGACCCCGCTCGCCGTGCCCGGCCGCCGCGGCAGGAAGTCCTGGCCGAGCGTGATGTGCAGCGCGAAGGGGACGTACAGTCCGGCCGAGGTGAGCGCCACGAACAGGTAGACCGCAGGGCCGGGTACCAGGATCACGCCTGCGACGGCCAGGACGGTCAGGGCGTACGACCGGCGCACCACCGCGACCCGCCCGAACCGGTCGGCGAGCCGGCCCCCGGCCACCGTGCCCAGCGCACCGCCCCCGTACAGCACGAACAGCGCCACCGTTCCGGCCGCCTCCCCGCCCCCCGCCCGCTGGCGGACGTAGAGCGAGACGAAGGCACTGAGCCCGACGAAGACGATCGAGCGGCACACGATCGCACCGGACAGCCGCAGGAACGAGGCCCAGTCGTCGCTGCCGGTGGATCCGGTCGCACGGGCGACCGCGCCGCCGTTTCCCGATGAGCGCACCGCGGCCGCGCACAGCGCCGCTCCCACCACCGCCGGAACGACCAGCAGGGGAGAAGCGCTCAGGCCCGAGGTGGCGACGACGGCCGCGACAAGCAGCGGTGCGGCCGCGAAGCCGAGATTGCCGCCGAGGGAGAACCAGCCCATCGCCGTGTTGCTGCCACCCGCGGCGGCGCGGGCCGCCCGGGCGGCCTCCGGGTGGTAGGCGGCGACACCGACCCCGGACACGGCGACCGCCGCGAGCGTCAGCGCGTACGAGTCGCCGACCCCGCACAGGGCCACACCGGCACCCCCGGTCAGCGCGCTGACCGGCAGCAGCCACGGCATCGGCCACCGGTCGGTGAGCACTCCGAACAACGGCTGCACCACCGACGACAGCAAAGAGGCGGCCAGGACGACGCCCGAGGCGGCGGCATAGCTGTAGGCACGCTCGGAGACGAAGAACGGCACGAGCGCCGCCACCGCCCCCTGGTACACGTCGACACAGGCGTGCCCGAGGGAGAGCAGGGCGATGGGACGGTTGCGAGGCATGGTCACCCTGCGATCGTCCCGGCGGCGGTACCCGGCCCGCTTTCGATAATCTGCCTACTTGTGTCGAACATCCGCCACTCGCCGAAGGCGCGCACACGCGCCCGGAGCCTGGCCGCCGGAGAGCGCATCGACGCACACCGGCACGACGAGCACCAGATCGTCTACGCCGGCTCCGGTGTCCTCGCCGTCACCACCGACGCCGGTACCTGGTTCGCCCCGGGCACCCGCGCCCTCTGGGTCCCGGCCGGCACCGTCCACGCCCACAGGGCCCATGGCCACCTCGAACTGCATCTGGTGGGCCTGCCCGCCGACGACAACCCCCTCGGCCTGGACGCCCCGACCGTCCTCGCCGTCAGCCCGCTGCTGCGCGAACTGATCCTCGCCTACACCCGCGACCCCGACGACGACACCGCCGAACGCCGCCGTCTGCTCGCCGTCCTGCGCGACCAGCTGCGCGCCTCGCCCCAGCAGCCGATGCGCCTGCCCACCCCCACCGACCCCCGCCTGGCCGCCGTCTGCGCGATCGTCCACACCAACCCCGCCGACCGGCGCACCCTCGCCGCCCTCGGCGCCGCCGCCGGGGCCGGCGAGCGCACCCTCAGCCGCCTCTTCCGCCGCGAGTTCGGCATGACGTTCCCGCAGTGGCGCACCCAGTCCCGCCTCTACCACGCCCTGCGCATGCTGGCCGACGGCACACCCGTCACAACCGTCGCCCACCACTGCGGCTGGTCCTCCACCAGCGCCTTCATCGACGTCTTCCGCCGCTCCTTCGGCTACACACCGGGAACCCACAACCGCCGCACGCCGGGCCCGACTTCCGGACCGGACCCGGCCGCCCGAACCACCCCCTCTACCCTCGGGTAACATCCGGCAGCAGGTCATCAGAGGAGGAACCGTGCCACGGTCCGAACGCTCGCCCCTGCTGCTCGCCGGCCTGCTGGCCGCCGCGGGTGTCGCCCACTTCGCCTCGCCGCGCCAGTTCGACGAGACCATCCCGCAGGCCCTGCCGGGCAGGCCCAGGACATGGACGTACGCCAGCGGCGCCGCCGAACTGGCCCTTGCAGCGGGCATCGCACTGCCCCGCACCCGCAAGCCCGCGGCCCTCGCCGCCGCCGCGTTCTTCGTCGGCGTGTTCCCCGCCAACGTGAAGATGGCCGTCGACTGGCGGCACCGCCCCACCCCGCAGAAGGCCGCGGCCATCGGACGGCTGCCGCTGCAGCTGCCCCTCGTGCTGTGGGCCCGCAGCGTTGCGAAGAACGGGGAGGGCCGGTAGGTGAGCGAGCGTGTGAACGTCGGCGACAAGATCGACGACTTCGAGCTGCCGGACGAGACCGGCACCAGCCGCGCCCTGTCCGAGCTGCTCGCCGACGGACCGATCGTGCTGTTCTTCTATCCCGCCGCCCTCACCGCGGGCTGCACCGCGGAGGCCTGCCACTTCCGTGACCTGGCGGCCGAGTTCGCGGCCGCCGGCGCCCGGCCCGTGGGCATCAGCGGCGACTCCGTCGAGAAACAGCAGGAGTTCACCGGCCGCCACAACCTCGGCATGCCGCTGCTGTCCGACGCGGACGGCACCATCCGCGAGCGGTTCGGCGTCAAGCGCGGCTTCACCCTGGCCCCCACCAAGCGGGTCACTTTCGTCATAGCGGAGGACCGCACCGTCCTGGAGATCGTCCGCAGCGAGCTGCGGATGAACACCCACGCCGACCGGGCCCTCGCGGCCCTGCGCGACCGAAAGAAGTGACGGCAACCGAAACGGAGGGCCCGCCCGGCTCTCCGTTTCGGTTGAAGCGGTGCGACAAAAGAACCATCCTGAACTCTATGGAGCACGCCCCCGCTGCGGCGATCGTCGATGCCCGGGGCATCGTGACCGGGTGGAGCGAAGGTGCCCGGAGGCTGACGGGATACCCGGCCGAGGAGGCCGTGGGCCGCGCGGTACGGGACCTGCTCGCCGAGGGCCCGTCGCCCGGCGCCGTGGCTGCCATGACCGGCACCGTCGTCCTCCGGCACCGTGACGGCTCCTCGGTGCCTCTCGCCCTCCGTGCATGCGCCCTGTCCGGCGGGGACGACTCACCCGACCGATACGTGGTGACCGCCGAGCAGCCCGGCAGGCCGGAGCCGACGCTTGCGGGGCAGGCCTTCCAGCAGGCCTCCATGTCGTTGTCCGTGTTCGACGCCGACCAGCGCTATCTGCGGCTCAATGACGCTTCCTGCCAGGTGATGGGGGTGCCCGCCGAGACCCTGGTCGGCCGGTACTTCATGGACACCGTTCAGGACGTCGGGTACAACCGGGGATTTCTGCGGCATCTGGAGCAGGTCATCGAGACGGGCAGGCCGGTCCGATACGAGAGCTACGCGCACGCACCGTCCTCGAACCGGGAGCACGCCTGGACCACCGAGATGTGGCCGGTCCGGGACGCCGACGGCAATGTCATCGGAACCGGCATCGCGGCCTTCGACAGCACCGAGCAGTACTGGGCCCGGGAGCGTCTGGCGCTGCTGAACGAGGCGGCGGCCTCCATCGGCACGACACTGGACGTGGTGCGCACCGCCGAGGAGCTCATCGAACTGATGGTGCCCCGCTACGCCGACTTCGCCAGCGTCGACCTCCTCGACTGGGTCCTCGGCGCCGATGAGCATCCCGCGTTGCCGGAGAGAGACATCGTGCTGCACCGCGTCGCTCACGGCTCGGTCACCGAGGGCACGCCCGAAGCCGCCGTGCACGTGGGCGACACCGACTTCTACCCGTCGTTCTCGCCGCCCGCGAAAGCACTGAGCACCGGGCGGGCCGTCCTCAGCCACGCGGGCGAGCCGGAATTCATGCGCTGGGTCGCCGAGCGCAACGCGCGAGCCCCCGCGGGCCGCCCCCACCGCACAGGTGTGCACTCGATGCTCGCGGTACCGCTGCGGGCCCGCGGCACCACTCTGGGCGTCGCGGTCGCCGTCCGCATCGCCAATCCGGACGGGTACGGCGGCGACGACGCCGTCCTCGCCGAGGAACTCGCCAGCCGCGCCGCCGTCTGCATCGACAACGCCCGCCGCTTCTGCCGCGAACGCACCACCGCACTGGCCCTGCAGCACAGCCTGCTGCCCAGAGGGCTGCCCGGGCAGGCGGCGGTCGAGGTGGCCCACCGCTATCTGCCCTCCGATTCACTGGTCGGCATCGGGGGCGACTGGTTCGACGTGATCCCGCTCTCCGGCAGCCGCGTCGCTCTGGTCGTCGGCGACGTCGTCGGACACGGCATCCCTTCCTCGGCGACCATGGGACGCCTCTGCACCGCCGTACGCACCCTCGCGGACGTGGACCTGCCGCCGGACGAACTCCTCACCCACCTCGACGACCTCGTCACCCACCTGGCGTCGGACGACACCGGCGACGAGGTCGCGGAGCTCGGCGCCACCTGCCTCTACGCCGTCTACGACCCCGTCTCGCGCCGCCTCGACCTCGCCGCAGCCGGCCATCCACCGCCCGCCCTGCTGCTGCCCGACGGCACCGCGAGCCTCGTCCCCATGACCGCCGGGCCCCCGCTCGGCGTAGGCGGCCTGCCCTTCGAGTCGACGGAGCTGGAACTGCCCGAGGGCTCCGTCGTCGCCCTGTACACGGACGGCCTGATCGAGGACCGCGACCGCGACGTCGACCACGCGCAGGCCGAACTGTGCCGCGCACTGACCGCCCGCGCCGACACCCTCGACACGCTGTGCGACACGGTCCTCAAGGCCGTGCTGCCGGAGGAGCCCAGTGACGACGTGGCCCTGCTGGTGGCCCGCACCCGGGCGCTGGGCGAGGACCAGGTCGCCACCTGGAACATCACCCCCGATCCGGAACGCGTGGCCGCGGCCCGGCAGGCGGCCACCGAGCAGCTGACCGCCTGGGGACTGGACGAGGCCGCCTTCGTCACCGAACTGGTCGTCAGCGAACTGGTCACCAACGCGATCCGGTACGGTGCGCCTCCCGTGCAGCTGCGGCTGATCCGCGACCGCAGCCTCATCTGCGAGGTCTCCGACGGCAGTTCCACCTCACCGCATCTGCGCCGGGCCCACGCCTTCGACGAGGGCGGCCGCGGACTGCTGCTGGTCGCCCAGCTCACCCAGCGCTGGGGCAGCCGCCAGACGGGCCGCGGGAAGACCATCTGGGCCGAACAGACGCTGCCCCCGGTCTGATCACTGGAAGGAGCAGCCCGGGTTGGGCACGTCCTCCGAATACGGCGAGCCGTGCGGAAGGATGTACAGCACGTCGAGGACCAGCGGGGTGTCGCCCTCGTTGCGTCCGAGGTGGACGTCGCTCGGCCCGCCCGGCTCGCGCACCGTGGTCCCCTTCGGATACACGCCGTCCTCGGCACAGTCCGAGTGGTAGTGGCTGAGCGTGCCCTGCTGGACGAAGCCGTAGACCGGGCCGTCGTGGTAGTGCCAGCCGGTGGCCTGCCCGGGCGGGACGGTGATCTCCCGGATGACGTAGTCGGTGTTCCCGATGGTGGTGGTGCTGATCAGCTTGGCGGTCACTCCCGGTCCGGGAGGAGTGGCGCCGGCGGTGCCGCAGGTCAGGACGGTGCCGGCGACGACAGCGCCGACGACGGCGGTACGGAGCGCGTTGCGCATGCGGAAAGGCCTCCCGGGACGAGGGACGAAGATCGAGTACCGCCGTGAACATAGAGGCCCGGGCGGCCTGTTGGGGCCGGAACGACCCAATCCGCCTTGGAATGCCTCACGTTGCTCCGGGCCCCCTCTCAGGCGGCCGGACGCTCCCGCACGACGTCCTCCGGCTTCTTGTCGTCCCGAAGACCCAGGAACCGCGGATGCCGCAGCATTCCGTCCCGCGTCCACTCGGTGAAGTCGATCTGCGCGACCAGCGCCGGCCGCACCCACCTGGCGCCCGCCTCACGCACCCGGCCGTCGAACGGCGGGTCGGCGGTGCGCAGTTCGTCGAGCCGCTCCCGCAGCGAGAGCAGCGTGGCGCGGTCGAAGCCGGTGCCGACCTTGCCCGCGTACCGCAGCTTCCCGTGCTCCTGGTAGCCGAGGAGCAACGCCCCCAGGCCGACCCGACTGCCCGCCGGTTCGGTGAACCCTCCGACGACGAACTCCTGCCCCTGGGAGCACTTGAGCTTCAGCCAGTCCGTGGACCGGCGCGGCTGGTAGTCACCGTCGGCCCGCTTGGCGATCAGGCCTTCCCAGCCGCGGGCGCAGGAGGTGGCCAGCAGGTCGGCGCCGCCTTCGTTGCGGTGGGAGGTCAGCCGCAGCGGAGAGCGGTAGGCCAGGGTGCGGCGCAACAGGGACTTCCGGGTCCTGAGCGGCAGCCGGGTGAGGTCCGCTCCCTCCACCCCGAGCAGGTCGAACACGTAGTACGTCACCGCGACACCGCTCGCCGCGATGTCCGCTCGGCGCGTCAGGCCCATGCGCTGCTGGAGCCGGGAGAAGTCGGTGCGGCCCCGTTTGAACGCGACGACCTCCCCGTCCACGGTGAACTCCGTGCAGGACTGGGCGGCCAGCGCCGCCACGATCTCCGGGTACGTGTCGTTCAGGCGACGCCCCGTCCGCGACAGCAGCGTGACCCGCTCGCCGTCCCGCACCGCCAGCAGGCGTACGCCGTCCAGCTTGCGTTCGAAGATCCACCCGCTGTCGAAGTCCCGGCGGTCACTGAGTGTGGCGAGCATCGGACGGGCGGCGAGTTCCGCACCCGGGCGCGCCTTGTGCAGCAGCTTGCGCTGATCGTCGGGAAGCGAGTCCAGGATGCCGGGCACCGCGGGTCACTGCTCTCCGGCAGCCGCCGCGACCTGGGCGAGCGTACGGCCACTGCTGACCGAGCGGGCCCGCCGCGGATCCGGCGTCCCGTGCCCGTGGGACTTCCCGCCGCCGGCCTTGACCAGCAGCCACGCCTCCCCGCCGGCACCGTCCTTGCCGCCGCGGAACCGCGTGAGCGCATACTCGCCGTGCAGCTTCGACCCCTTGAGCCGGAAGCGGGCATGCCCGTGCTCCAGCGACTCCTCGAAGCCGACGGGCCTGCCCTTGCGGTCGTGGCTCAGCGGTTCATAGCTGCCGTGGTCCCACACGATCACGGTGCCGCCGCCGTACTCGCCCTCCGGAATCACGCCCTCGAACTCCTCGTACTCCAGCGGATGGTCCTCCGTGGGCACGGCGAGCCGCTTGTCCTGCGGATCGTCGGACGGGCCCTTCGGGATCGACCACGACTTCAGCACGTCGCCGACCTGCAGCCGGAAGTCGAAATGCATGGTGCTGGCGTCATGGATCTGCACGACGAACCGGGGTTCCTCGCCCGAGGACGCGGATCCCCCGCGAGGCTCCTCGGTCCGCCCGAAGTCGCGCTTGCGGTGATAGTCCCGCAGCCGGTTCTGCTCGGACACCTCCGGCTCCTTCCCTGCGCCCTGTCCCCGTGGGCCCCCGAGTACCCGCCCGGCGGCTCAGAACTCCTCGTGCACCTCCGGGTCCCCACCGACGCGCCGGTGGACGCGGTCGCCGACGGCCCGCAGCTGTTCCTGGTCCAGCTCGAAGCCGAAGACGTCGAGATTGGCGCGCTGCCGCTCGGGGTCGGACGACTTCGGGATGGGCACCGCGCCCAGCTGGGTGTGCCAGCGCAGGACGACCTGCCCCGGCGTCACCTTGAGCGCGTCGGCCACACTGGTGACGGCGGGGTCGGTCAGCAGGTCCGTGCCCCGGCCGAGCGGGCTCCAGCTCTCGGTGAGGATGCCTTTGGCCGCGTGGAAGGCGCGCAGCTCGTCCTGCGGGAAGAACGGATGCAGCTCGATCTGGTTGACGGAGGGCAGCACCCCGGTCTCCTTCTCCAGCCGCTCGATGTGCTCGGCCGTGAAGTTGGAGACGCCGATGGAGCGCACCAGGCCGTCCTCCTGGAGCTTGACCATGGCGCGCCACGAGTCGACGTACTTGTCGACGCGCGGCAGCGGCCAGTGGATCAGGTACAGGTCGACGTACTCCAGGCCGAGCCGGCGGCGGGACTCCTCGAAGGAGGCGAGGGTCTCCTCGTATCCGTGATGGCGGCCCGGGAGCTTCGTCGTGACCACGACCTCCTCGCGGGGGACACCGCTGCGGGCGACGCCGAGGCCGACTCCGGACTCGTTGCGGTAGTTGGTGGCCGTGTCGACCAGGCGGTAGCCCAGGCCCAGGGCCTCGGGCACGGCGCGTTCCGCCTCTGCGTCGCTCATCGGCCAGGTGCCCAAGCCGATGGCGGGGAGTTGCGTGCCGTCGTTGAGCGTGTGCGTCGGGATGCTGACCACGGTGGGACCTTTCCCTCGACTGTGCCGGAGCTCCAGCGTCACGGATAGGGTGAGGCTTGATCAAACGCACAGGTGGGGATGAGGGCGGCGCACTGCATGGGTGGCACCGAGGAGAAGCAGCCGGCGGGATCCGGGCGCCCCACGTCACGGGACGTGGCCCGGCTCGCGGGCGTGTCGCACACCGCGGTCTCCTTCGTGTTCAACGGCCGCGCCGAGGGCAACCTCTCGCCCGCCACCCAGGAACGCATCCGCCAGGCAGCCGCCCAGCTCGGCTACCGCCCCGATCCCGTCGCCCGCGGCCTGCGCCGCCGCCGTACCGCCGTGATCGGCCTGATCACCGACGAGATCGCCTCCTCGCCCTTCGCGGGCCGGCTGCTGCGCGGCGCCATGGAGACTGCCTGGGGCAGCGAACACCTCGTGCTGACCGTCGACTCCGGCGGCGACCGGGCCAAGGAGGACGCCGCCGTCGCCGAACTCCTCGACCGCCGCGTGGACGGAATCATCTACGCCGCCATGTCGCTGCGCCGGGTCCGCGTCCCCGAGGGCCTGCACCGCACCCACTCCGTCCTCGCCAACTGCCTGCCCGAGGACGACTCCCTGCCAGCCGTCATCCCCGCCGAGCGCGCCGGGGGCCGTACCGCCGCCCGGCTGCTGCTGGAGGAAGGCCACCGCAGGGTCGCCATGATCGGCGGCCACGACGACATCGCGTCGGTGGAGCGGCTGCGCGGCTTCCGGGACGCGCTGCGCGCCGAGGGGATCACCGTGCCCAAGGAGTGGGTGGTGCGCAGCGGCGGCGAGATCTCCGGCGGGTACGAGGGCGCGCTGCGCATCCTCGACGGCGCCTCGGCCGGCCGGCGCCCGACCGGCGTCTTCTGCTACAACGACCGGGTCGCGGCGGGCGTCCTGCACGCCGCGACCCGTCTTGGCATCGCCGTCCCCGGTGACCTCTCGGTGGTGGGCTACGACGACCAGGAGCACATGGCCGCGTTCCTCTCCCCGCCCCTGACCACGGTCGCGCTGCCGCACCGGGCGATGGGCGAGGCGGCCGCCCGGCTGCTGCTGGACGCCATCGACACCGGACGGACGCCGCCCGCGACCGTGCGGCGCCTGGCCTGCCCGGTGATCACTCGCGCGTCGGTGGGACCAGTTCCCACCCGGTGACGGCGTCCGCGTTCCCGGCCACGACCAGCTCGGGCACATCGCCCGGGCGCAGGTAGACCCGCTCGGTGAGGGTGACCCGGTCGTCGACGAACAGCTCGAACAGCGAACCGTCGACGAGCACCCGGACCTGCCGGGCGGGGGCCCGCACCACGATCGGCGCCGACCCGTCGGGCCGGGTCCGCGGCCAGTCGCCGCGGTCCAGTGTCACGGTGCCCTCGTCCGGGTCCAGCCGGACCGTGAGCCGCGCGCCGGCGGCCGACCGCAGCAGCCCCACGGTGGTCCGCCCGCGTGCGGTGACGGTCAGGTCGTACGCCGGCGGGAGCGGAACCCGTGCGGGTGCGGTGACGAACGGCTCGGCGGCGCGCAGGAGTTGGAGCTCCGGTGCCGGTACGACACGCAGCGCGCCGTCCGGATGGACGTCCACGACGCGTGGCGCGGTGAGCACCCCGGCCCAGCCGGCGCGCTCGACCTCGATCTGCGTGCGGGCCTCCCAGGACCAGCCCCACATCAGGGCCCGGTCCGGCTCCTGGAGCACGGCAGGCGCGTAGAAGTCCCGTCCGTGGTCGAGTCGTCCGCCGGACCGCGCAGCGAAGTGCAACTCGTCTTCTCCGTAGGGCTGCAGACGGCCCGTCAGGTAACCCGTGGCACACGGATCGCCGTCCCACAGCGACAGCACGAGCACCCACTGCCCGCTCGCCGTGGCGAACAGCTGAGGGCACTCCCAGCCGACCGCCTTGTCGCCCAACACCTCTGCCGCGACGGGGTCGTTGCCGTCGAGGAGGACCCCGGCGAAACGCCAGTCGAGCAGGTCGTCGCAGTCGTACAGCAGGACCGACGGGGTCCCGTCCGCGTGACCCGCACCGACCAGCGCCCACCGTCGCCCGCCGTGGCGGAACAGGAACGGGTCGCGGAACATCACCACGTCCAGACCGGCGGGCGGGCCGGTCACCACCGGTGTCGGCAGCGGCTTCCAGTCGGTCAGCGTCTCGTCGTCCGGCACCACCGCCCGCGCCAGACAGACGGTGCCCAGTCCCGTGTGGTGGCGGTCGACGCCGGTGTACACGGCGGTCGGCACTCCGTCGTCGTCGACCACGCAGCCGGACCAGCAGCCCGCCTCGTCCGGGCCGCCGGGCGTCGGGGCGAGCGCGACCGGATGGTGCTCCCAGTGCGCGAGGTCGGCGCTGGAGGCGTGGCCCCAGTGGACGTTCGCGTGCACCGGTGCGTCCGGGTTGTGCTGGTAGAAGAGGTGGTAGCGGTCCCGCCAACGGAATGGCCCGTTCGGGTCGTTGACCCACTGTGCGGGCGGTCGGACCCTGAAGCGCGGGGCGTTGGGGTCGTGGCTCAACGATTGACTCCTGCGGACGTGATGCCCTCGCGCAGAGGGCGCTGGCCGACGACGAACACGGCGACGGCGGGGAGCATGGAGAGGACGACACCGGCGAGCACCACCGAGATGGAGCCGGTGCCCAGGTTGCCCTGGAGGGAGACCAGGCCCAGCGGCAGCGTGTAGTTCTGACCGGAGGTCTCCAGGATCAGCGGCCGGAAGAACTCGTTCCAGTGATAGTTGAAGGCCAGCACGCCGACGATGGCGAGGCCGGGCGCGGCCAGCGGCGCGTACACGGAGCGGAAGATCCGCCAGGGTCCGGCACCGTCCAGCATGGCCGCCTCGCCCAGATCCTTGGGCATGCCCAGGAAGTACTGGCGCATCAGAAAGGTGCCGAACGCGGTCGGGAAGGCCGGGATGATCAGACCGAGCAGGGTGTCGGTCAGGCCCATCGACTTCAGCACGAGGAACACCGGCACGATGGTCACCTGCAGCGGCACCATCATCGTCGCCAGCACCAGCCCGAACAGGGGTTTCTTGAAACGGAATTCGAGGCGCGCGAACGCGTACCCGGCAAGACCCGCCGTGACCATCTGGCCGACCGCGATCAGTGCGGTCACCAGCGTCGAGTTCAGGGCGAGCAGCCACACGTCGATCTGGTCGAACACCCCGCGGTAGGCCTCGGCAGTCGGATGCGTCGGGATGATCTTCGGGGGCAGGTCGAAGGACTGGGCCGGGGTGCGCAGCGAGGTCGACACGGTCCAGATGACCGGGCCGAGGGTCAGCAGCGCGCACACCGCCAGGGCGGTGATCCGCGCCCACGGCCCGAGGGAATACCGGGCACGGCTCAGGGAAACGGTTGCTTGGCTCAATGGACTCACCCGGCTCACTGGTAGTGGACGAAACGCCGGCTGAGCCGGAACTGCAGGGCGGTCACCGCCATGATCAGCACGAACAGCAGCACGCCCACCGCGGACGCCTCGCCGAAGCGCAGCTGCTCGAACGCCGTCTCGTAGATGACCATGACGACGGTGCGGGTGGAGTCGCCGGGCCCGCCGTTGGTCAGCACGTACGGCTGCTCGAAGACCTGCAGGGCGTTGATGACGCCGACCACGGTCGCCACCAGCAGCGTCGGCGACAGCAGCGGCAGCGTCACATGCAGGTGCTTGCGCAGGCCGGTCGCACCGTCCAGGGAGGCGGCCTCGTGGACCTCCTTGGGGATGTTGTTCAGGCCGCCGATGAACAGCAGGAACGAGAAGCCGAACTGCTGCCACACATAGACGATGATCACGGTCGCGAGTGCCGCGTGCTCCGAGGTCAGCCAGGGCACCGGCGAGATCCCGACCAGCCCGATCAGCCAGTTCACCACCCCGAAGTCCTGGTTGAACAGGTACTTCATCACCACGGAGATCGACGCGGCGGACAGCACCAGCGGGAAGAAGAACGCCGAGCGGAACACTGAGCGCAGCCACACCGGCATCCGCCCGTTCAGGGTCAGCGCCAGCGAGAGGGCGATCAGCAGCTGCGCGGCGACCGCGAAGACCATGAACGCGAGTGTGTTGAGGAAGGACACCCGCACGGTCGAGTCGGTGAAGACCTCACGGTAGTTCGCCATCCCCGCGAAGCTCGGCGAGTCGATCACGTTCCAGTGGAACAGGCTCAGCACCACCGAGCCGACGATCGGCACGACCGTGAACACGACGATGCCGACGATGGTGGGCGCGAGGAAGAGGGCGGCAAGCAGCCGGGTGCCGCGGGTGCGCAGCGGTGAGGGCCGCGAGACGTCTACGGCCGGCGTGGCGGCCCGCGGCCGTACGGCGGGAACCTGGGTGTTCGTCATGCGTCACGCTCCATGGCCTTCTCCAGGTCGCCCTGCATCCGGCGCAGTGCGGGGCGCACCGAGCGCGGGGAGGCAAGAGCGGTGCCGGTGTGCTTGAGCAGCACCTCGGTCACCTCGGCGACCTGCGGCGGGGCGGGGATCGGCCCGGTGTCGGGGAACTTGTCGAGGGTGTCGTAGAAGACCTGCCAGTGCTTCGGGCCGCTGTCCTTGTAGCGTGCGGCGGTCAGCATCGAGCGGCGGGCCGGCGTGGTCTGGTTGGTGTCGAACAGCCGCATCAGGGTGTCCCTGCGGGCGGCGTACTTGATGAACTCCCAGGCCTCGTCCTGCCTCTTGGAGGTGCGCAGCAGCGCATAGCCCGCCGCGCCGAACTGGTGTCGCTGGGTGCGCCAGCGCGGGAAGTACTGCACGTCGAAGGCGTCCGCCTGCATCCCGGCCAGGTGCAGGCCGCCGGCCCAGAAGCCGCCCGCCGGTGTGACGCCGACCCGGCCGGTGGAGAACACGCCGACGAGGTTCTGGCCGTTGCCGCCCTCGGGGCGGGTGCACAGGCCCTCCTGGATCAGGGAGGCGAGATAGTCGTACGCCTCCTCCACACGCCCGGCGGTCGCCTGCGGCGTCGTCCATCGGAAGCCACCGCCGCGGCCCTTCCGCTGGGCGGCCGGATAGAAGGAGTCCCACAGCCATGCACCGCCCGGTGCCTTGGATTCCGTGAGCAGGTTGGTGCCGCCCGCGAAGAGCCAGGGCACCACGCCGCCCCACAGCCGGTTGGTCCAGAAGTACGGCGTGAACTGCGAGCCGCTCGACTTCTTCATGGCCCGCAGCAACGCGGTGAAGTCGTCGCGGGTCCAGTCGGGAGCCGGGAAGTCCGCACCCGCCCGCTCGAGCACCTGCCGGTTCAGATACATGTCGGCCGCGTTGAACTCGACCGGCAGCTGGTAGAGGCTCCCCTCGTACATCATCGACTCCACCAGCGAGGGGTGGACGTCGGCGAAGTACTCCTTCAGCTCGGCCGCGTCCCGCTGCACATAGTGGTCCAGTGCGACCCCGAGGCTCTTGGCGAACAGCTGCACGCCCTCGGTGGCGACATAGACGAGGTCGGGTGCGGTGCCCGCCGCGATCTGGGTGAGGATCTTCGCGAAGAAGTCCGACCAGTCGACGGCCTGCACCGCGTTGATGCGGAGCTTGATGTCGGGGTGCACTTTCCGGAAACCCTCGGTGAGGGTGCGGATGGCCTCCGGGCCGTAGGCGGGGCCGAGGGTGGCGACGACGAGGGAGCCGTCGTCGCGGCCGGGGATGTCGGCTCCGGTCAGCCGGTCCCAGCTCGCGGCGGTGCCTGCCAGCGCGGCGGCCCCCGCTCCGTAGGCGCCGTACCGCAGCAGCGTGCGGCGGGTGACGTGCGGGTTGGTCATCCAACATGCCTAACTCGTGTTAGATCAGGGTTGATGCCCCAGATGATGTGAAGCCCGCCACGGACCTGTCAAGGGTCGTGCACCCCTTGACCTTTAACGAGTTAGGTCGCACAGTCCTGCACCACAAGAGCCGCCGTTCTCCACTCGACGACGAGAGGAACGAAGCATGATGCGTGGGATGTCCCGCAGAGCCCTGCTGACCGTCACCACTGCCGGGGGAGCCGCCGTGCTGCTTCCTGCAGCGCCGGCCACCGCCAAACCCAAGGCGACCAGGTCGAGTTGCGCGAGTTACCGCGCCGCGTACCACTTCACGGTCCCCGACGCCTGGAAGAACGACCCCCAGCGCCCGGTCTGGATCGACGGTGAGTACCACTACTACTACCTCTACAACGCCGACTATTTCAGCGGCGTCGTGGGCACGGCCTGGCGCCTGGCCACCACCACCGACCTGGTCTCCTTCACCGACCGGGGCGTCGCCGTGCCGAAGGACACCACCCCGAACGGCGACGTCTGGTCGGGCTCGGCGGTGGTGGACACGGACAACACGGCAGGCTTCGGCGCCGACGCGGTGATCGTCATCGCCACCCTGTCGCCCGGCGGCGGAACCGACCACCAGGAGCAGTTCCTGTACTACTCCACCGACGGCGGCCGCACCTTCACCAACCACGGCACCGACCCGGTCCTGCCCAACCCCGGCGTCACCGACTTCCGCGATCCCAAGCTGATCCGCGACGAGGACCGCGACCGCTGGGTGATGGCCCTTGCCGAGGGCACCAAGGTCGGCTTCTACCACTCCGCCGACCTCAAGTCCTGGACGTACGCCGGAGGATTCATCAAGGACGGGATCGGCACGCTGGAGTGTCCCGACCTGTTCCGCATCACCGCCGAGGACGGCACCGTGAAGTGGGTGCTGGGCGTCAGCGCCAACGGCAAGGGCTCGGGGCTGCCCAACACGTACGCCTACTGGACGGGTTCCTTCGACGGCAGCGTCTTCACCGCCGACGCCGCCGGCCCGCAATGGCTCGACCACGGCTGGGACTGGTACGGCGCCGTCACCTTCGAGAAGCGGAACGCAAACGGCACGCAGGACCCCGGCGCACGCTACGCGATGGGCTGGCTCAACAACTGGGACTACGCGAACACCACACCCACCATCGACTGTGACGGCTTCAACGGCACCGACTCGATCGTCCGCGAACTCACCCTGAAGCGTGACTCCGCCGGCACCTATTACCTGGCCTCCCGTCCCGTCGCCGCCCTCGACGCGTACGTCTCCCGCACAGTGGACCTGGGCGACGTGACCGTGGACGGTACCAAGGTGCTCGACTACACGGGCATCTCCTACGAGATCACGACCGAGATCACCTGGAACCGACTCACCGGCGCCGGACTCCAGTTGCGCCGCTCACCCGACGGCGGGCGCCATATCGACGCCGGTATCTACAACGACTATGCCTTCCTCAACCGCCGCACCACCGTCAACCCCGACACCTCCGGCAAGTGGCAGGAGAGCCACACCCCGTTCAGCCCTTCGGCAGGCACGGTGAAGCTGCGCATCCTGGTGGACCGCACATCCGTGGAGATGTACATCGACGACGGCCGGTACGTGCACTCCAGCGAGGTGTTCCCGTACCTGGTCGACACGGGCCTTGCGCTGTTCACGATCGACGGGACGGCGGTGTTCCGCAACACCGTCATACGGGAGTTCAGCGTGTGAGGACGGCCGTCCCGCACCACGGAAAACCCGTTGGAGTCATGGCGGCCGGACGCGCAGACTCGACGAGGGAGGAAGGAGGACGACATGCCGACGGCCGAAACCGTCGCCCTCGTCGACGCACTGGGCAGTGAGCCACGCCGGCCGGACGCCTTTCGTGAACTCCTGCGGCGCGGGACGGAGGCCGTGCCCGACATCCGCCGAGGGCTGAGGCACCCGGTTCCCCGGGTGCGGGAGGAATGCTGCAGGCTGCTGGACCAACTGCTGGTGCCCGAGGCGGTGGACGACCTGACCGCCATGCTCGACGACCCGGACGCCCGGGTGCGGGTGGCGGCGCTCCACGCCCTGTCCTGCGACCGGTGCAAGCCGGACGCGGACGCCTGCCGCCCCGATCGTGCCGTGATCCAGCCGCGCGCGATCCGGATCCTGCGCGACGACCCGGACCCCCAGGTCAGGGCCAGGGCGGCCGAACTCGTCGGACTGTGGGTGCACAGCGACCCGCAAGCCGTCGCTGCCCTGGTACGCGCCCGCGACGAGGACCCCTCGCCGACGGTGCGCAAGAAGGCGGGCTGGTACGCGCCCGGTGGCCCCATCCACCGCCGGACGGCGCCGAAGCCCGCTCGTACGTTCCGGGCCTGATCCACAGGAGGCTTCCCCGGCCGGCAGTTGGGGGCGGACCAGCTTCGCCGGGCGTGTCGGGCCGCGTCTCGGCAGCGATCCCGTCGGGGGCGGAGGAGCCGGGACGGGGGCACGGGACGTCTGTCGCATTCCCTGCGAAGATCGGATACGGCTACCGGCCGAGCGGAGCCGGTCCGGGCGATCAGCGGAGTGCGCATGACGATTGAGCGGGACAGGGTGACGGGTGTCGAACGGACCGCGGGCATCGAGGTGCAACCGGTCGCCGGGCACATCGGGGCCGAGATCACCGGCGTCGACCTGGCCGGCGACCTGGACGACGCCGTGGTCGCCGCGATCAGGGCGGCGGTGCTGCGCTGGAAGGTGGTGTTCTTCCGCGGGCAGCGGCTGGACCACGCCGGGCACGTGAAGTTCGCGCGCCGGTTCGGCGAGCCCGTCGTGCTGCGCAAGCGGGGCAGCGCCTCGCCGCCGGACTTCCCCGAGGTGGAGACCACCGCCGACCGGCTGGAGCTGGGCGGGAAGTTCGGCATGGAGCACGAGGAGTGGCTGCAGCGCCGCCGGCACACCCTGCTGCGCGGCTGGCACTGCGACCACGGCGCCCGCATCGACCCGCCGGCGGCGACCATCCTGCGCGCCGAGACCGTCCCGCCGTACGGAGGCGACACGACGTGGTCGAACCTGGCGGCCGCCTACGCCGGACTCTCCGGCCCGGTACGGGAGTTCGTGGACGGGCTGCGCGCCGAACACCGGCTCGGTGTCGGCTACCAGCCGCGGCCGGGTGACGACGCCTACCTTCGGCACCTGCTGGACCATCAGGTCGCCTCCGTGCACCCGCTCGTGCGGGTGCACCCGGAAACGGGGGAGCGGGTGCTGTTCGTCAACGGCTACTACCTCGAGCAGATCACCGACGTCTCCCGTCCGGAGAGCCGGGCGCTGCTGGACATGCTGCTGGAGCAGACGGTGCGGCCCGAGTACACGGTGCGGTTCCGCTGGGAGGCGGGCAGCGTGGCCTTCTGGGACAACCGGGCCACCATCCACCTCGCTCCCAGCGACAACGCCCACCTCGGCTTCCCGCGGATCATGCACCGGGTGATGCTCACGGGCGACGTTCCGGTCGGCGTGGACGGCAAGCCTTCGGAGCCGGTTGTCGGGACCGAACCCGGCCGCTGGTGACGCAGACTCTCAGGCAGTGGGCCGCCAGCCGAGCGCCGGCCCGAGCCTCGTGGCCATGTCGGTGAGGATCTGCACATAGTCCTCGTGCTCGAAGGTGAACGGCAGCGCGAACGCCACCTCGTCCACCTCGCGGAACGCGGCATGGGCGTGGAGGCGTTCGGCGATCTCTTCCGAGCTGCCGACGATGTCGGGCGCGAACATCAGTCGGGCCGGGCCCTGCGGGGAGGCCGTACGAGGGGTGCGCTTGGCGGCGAACTCCTCGTATTTGGCGCGCTGTTCGGACGAGGCGGAGTCGGTGGGGATGACGACGAGACCCTGTGAGACACGGGCGTTGTCGCCGTCGGGGTGATGGGCGCGGAAGGCGCGGATGTGGGACAGCTGGATCTCCGCGAAGTCGAGGTCCGCCTTCCCGTCCGCTCCCTGCGGGCTCTCCGCCTTGACGACACTGCTGGTGAGGAAGTTCATGCCGTGCGCGCCGGCCCAGCGCGCCGAACCCAGGCTGCCGCCGCCGTACCACAGCCGCTTGCCCAGCCCGGGGGAGTGCGGCTGCACCCGGTCCGAGAACACTTCGAACCCCTCGACACCGCTGAAGTCCGTGGCGCTCTTGCCGCGCACGAAGTCCAGCAGCCGCCGTACCCGCTCGTAGGAGAAGTCCTCGGAGTCCGCCGTGTCCGGGTACAGCGCCTCCTTGACCTGGTCGTAGTGCATCGGCGGGCCGACGCTGACGCCCGGGTTGATGCGGCCCCCGGACAGGATGTCGACCGTCGCCAGGTCCTCGGCCAGCCGCAACGGGTTCTCCCAGCCGAGCGGGATGACCGCGGTGCCGAGCTCGATACGGCTGGTGCGCTGCGAGGCCGCCGCCATGACGGCGACCGGGGACGAGATGCCGTACTGGAGATGCCGGTGGCGCAGCCACGCGCTGTCGAAGCCGAGCCGCTCGCCCAGCTCGATGATCTCCAGAGTGGACTCGTGGCCGCGGCGCGGATCCGCCTCGTCGAACAGACCGATGGTCAGGAAACCAAGCTTGCGCAGGGGACGAGAGGACGGCGGCACGGGCTCCTCCATGGTTGTTTGATGTATCAAGTATTACGGCGGTGCCAACCAGGCGGACGCGGGAACTGTTCCCCGTGCCGGGGTCAAGATCAGGTCATCTCAGATCAGAGGAATGGTGACCTCGTCCTCGACGGGCGGTTCGATCTCCTGCGCGCGGTTGCCGGTGGCCGCGTAGCAGCGCAGGTGGACCGCCTCCGGGGTGACGTCCAGGCGCAGGAACTGCTTGAAGAACGGCGGGCTGTACGTCGCCGAACCGGGCGAGAACAACTGCGTGTAGATCTTGCGCACCGGGAGGCGGAAGCGTGAGGTGCGGTCGGGGCGGCCGCCGGCGCCGAGCAGACTGGCCACGATGCGGATACGGCGGGTGACGCGCACCGCTCCGCCCGGGGTGCGGGTCGGCGGGATGCCGAGCCGCTCGGCGATCACGGCCATCGCCTCGTCCTCGGTGAGGGTGAAGAAGCGGCGCAGCCGCAGCCGCCGCCCGTAGAGCCTGCTGTAGAAGGCGAGGGAATCGCCGCGCAGCGGATAGCAGCGGAAGTCCTTCTCGGTGACGTCCGCGATGCCGATGCGGGGGATGGTGTGCGTGGCGTGCATGAACGCCCCGCCGCCGCCCGAGACGACGTACTGGATGGTGCGGCCGTCCACCTGGACCGGGTAGCGCTGGTAGTTGTGGATGTCGCCGCCGATCGCCGCCACATAGTGGTGGTCGGGATCGCGGACGATGTCATCGACGGTGCCGTTGCCGCCCTCGATGGTGCAGGGGTGGTGTTCACCGTCGACGTACAGGGGTGATCCGGTGATGAGGATCTTGGGGCGGGGGCCCTTGGACACCTCGCGCAGCCAGGCGCCCTGTTCGGCGTCGATGGTGCCGAGCAGGCCGGTGTCGATGCCGATGATCCGCACGGGTCCGGCGTCGATGGCCCAGTACGGGCCCGGCTGGACGGCCTGTTGGGCCTGCGCGGACCGCAACTGCCATGCCTGGTCCAGGTGTTGACCGTCCGTGGGGCGTGGCCGGTGCCACAGGAGCGAGCGCATCCAGGCCCGGCTCAGGGGGCGTGGTGCCGGCTCGGGGGCGAGGGGCGGGGCGTCCGCGCAGAAGACGCGCATGAAGGCGCCGAGGTCCTCGTACCAGTCGTGGTTGCCGGGTATCGCGTAGATCGGGGCCCGGTAGTCCTGGTAGGGGCGGAAGAACTTGGTGGCGTAGTCGTCGGCGCTGCCGACGGGGTAGATCACGTCGCTGGCGATGACGGCGAAGTCGGTGCCCTGACTGATCTTCAGGAACCCTGGTACGACGGAGTACTGGGGATCGTCGCCCTCGCCGGTGTCGCCGATGACCATGAAGGAGAACCGGTCCGCCTCCGCGCGCCGGATCACCTTGTCGGCGGGCGCGCCGGCCGCCTGGCGCTGTGCCACCCATCTGCTGCGGGTGCTGCCTGTGGGGTCCCCGAACCAGGAGGCCAGTACGCCGTTCCGGGCGGCCCACAGCGTCTTGGGATTGAGCCAGGAGAGCTTCTCGACGTGCTGCGGCATCAGCCGCTTGTAGTCGCCGCGTTCTGCGGTGCCCCAGCCGGCGCCGTGGGCGGTATCGCGTGAAGAGTCAGACACCGGTGAACCGTAACAACGATCAAGTGGCGGCCGGGAAGAGGGTGCGGGTGCTCGGCGCGCCGGAGCGGCCGTGCCTGCGCACATCGGGGACGCGCACGGCAGGGAACGGCCTCCCCCGGCGGCAACTCACCGCGGAACTAGGGCAGTCCGATCGCCGAAACCGCCAAGGGGCCGACCTGCTCAGCGGTCTTCCGATCCCGGTTGTTCGGTGCGCCTCGAATCGCCGTCGCGGGTGCAGCCCGGCGCACCCGGCCTGGGCCGGCCGTCCCGTCCGCCCGTGGCACCCGGCGGCAGTTCACCACTCGCGGCTGGGCGGCGGTGCCCACTGCGGCGCGGACGGCGTGGCGGTCCCGTACTGATCCTGCCGAGGCCGTGCGGGGGCGACCCGTCCGCCGAACGGGGCGATGCTGTGCTGCGGTGCAGGCTCTGCCACCTGATCGGCGACGGAGGTTCGCCGCGCCGGGGCGGACTTGTTCCACTCGCCTTCGCCCAGCACCAGAAGCGGGTCGAACATGACCACCACACCGGCCAGCAGCAGGAAGACGGTCGGCCCCAGGAGCATGGGCAACAGTAAGGAGGTGGGCGAATCGCCCGTCCACGCCCCGCTGCCGGCGCCGGCGCCGTGGACATGGACGCTGACAGCCGCCATGGCGGTGTAGTGCATGCCGGAGACCGCAACCCCCATGACCAGACTGGCCCCGAGACTCGTCATGAAGCCCCGGACGCTGACGGCCGCCCACAGCGCGGCGGTCGCGGCGACGATCGCGATGACGACGGACAGGCCGACGGTGAGCGGGTCGTACCGGAAGTCCCCGTTCACCTCCACCGCCGCCATGCCGAGGTAGTGCATCGCCGCCACACCGAGACCGGTGACCACGCCGGCGGCACCTAACGTGACCTTGCCGGCGCCCCGATAGCCGACGATGAACACGCCGATGCCGACCACGACGATGGACACGGCCAGGCTCAGCAGAGTGAGCCCGGTGTCGTAGCGGATCCCGGTCTCCTCGACCTGGAAACCGAGCATGGCGATGAAGTGCATCGTCCAGATCCCACAGCCGATCGAGGCGGCACCGAGCGCCAGCCAACCGGGCTTCCAGGACTCCTCGTTGAGCAGGGACCGAACGATGCAGCGCAGTCCCAGCGCCCCTCCCAGGCAGGCCATCAGATAGGCCGCCACCGGGGTCACCGCACCATAGCGGAACCCGTCAATCGTGCCTTGCATCTGCCAACTCCCCCCAGAGCCCTGGCAATTTGTGGAGCCAGGTCTACGGGTAAGAGCCGCGTAAGTGCAAGGGCTTACCATTGGTAACTGAATAACTCTCAACTACCAGGGGTTAACTCCGGTCGCAAAGGGGCGAGTTCCGGCCAATCATCGGTGGCTTCGCGGTGCATGCGGCTAGCGGGCCAAGACTGAGCAGCTCGGCCACGAGCCCGGCGTGGCGTGCGGCGCCTTCCGCGTGTACGACATCACCGGGCCCGCCCGCAGCGACGACCCCCATCGCGCTTGATTCTCGTCCGACCGGTGGTGGCATGCCGCGGCCCGGCCTCCGCGGGGAAGGATCGGCCGTAGGAGCACAGGGCGCCAAGGCCCGGCCCGTAGGCGGACCCTTGGCCGCGACGATGCGGGCAGGGCAGCACATGCCGCTGACGGGCTACAGTCGAAGGTGATCCCCACCTGGCTCCGCCTGCGGGACAGCGTTCACTCGATCCCCAGTGCAGGCGCCGTCGCCGGGCGCTACGACAAACCGCCGAGTCCTGTCAAACGGCCGTCACCTCGGCTCTCGACGTGGCCGAATGGTCAGAGCCGGGCCGCTGGTCCAGCCACATCGCAGGGGGGAGAAGGAGTCGATCCACCCAGTTCACCATCTGCCTTCCTGGGCGCGGACCGGCGCGGGATGATGGCGGCATGGGGGGATGGGCAAGCGCAACACGGCGAGTTAGTGCGGTCTACTTTGCGCTGGCAGTGGGCGGGATCATCGGCGCGTTGTGGGTCACACACCGTTTTCACCTCGGGGCGGCCGCGACTGCAGCGTCACTGCTTCCTACGCTGGCTCCGTTGTTCTTGTCCTGGGTGACCTTCCGCTCCGGTGCGGAACATGCTGCAGAGCAGCCACTGGAGGAGATCGCGGAGCATCTGGCGCAGGCCGTGCAGAATCAGTGGGAGACCGAGGTTCAGGTGCGGCGCGTGAACGATCCGTATCCCATGACAGTGAAGTGGAGCGCCGCCCCGGACGACCTGGTCGAATCCTGGCCGCTGCTTCAGACGACTGCCGGCGACTGGCCTGGCGATCTGGGCACTGTCCCTGACGGGTGGGCGAATTCCGCAGCAGAGTTGGAAGGCTCTGGGGCGGAAATTACGCGAGTATTCGCAGAACGGGTCCCTACTCGGCGACTCTTGGTGCTGGGAGGACCTGGAGCGGGAAAGACCGTCCTTCTCTCACGGCTGGTGTTGGGGCTGCTTCACCGACGGATGACGAGCGCCGCCAGTCCGCACACCAACGCCGTGCCAGTGCTGTTTCCGTTGGCGACGTGGAATCCCACACGACAGGACCTCTACGCTTGGATGGCGGAGCGGCTTGCCTCCGACTATCCCACCCTGGCTGAGGCCGCACCGACGCGATACGGGCGGATAGATCGCGCCCGCGCTTTGCTCGGCCGCCGTCTGATCCTCCCCGTCCTGGACGGCTTCGACGAGATCCCTACTCCCCTTCGGGCGGCAGCTCTCAGTGGGATCAATGAGGCTCTTCCGATGGGGCATCCCGTCGTTCTGTCCAGCCGAGTCGGCGAATACCGGGACGTGCTGCGCCCTCCCACCGGCTTGCCGGTCAGGTTGGCTGGAGCAGCGGGCATTGAGCTACGTCCTCTGGACGCCGAAGACATCGCAGCGTACTTGCGGCGCGATGCCGGCGCCGGCGCATACGCTCCCGACCGCTGGGGCCCTGTGGCTGCTCAGCTGGGTACCACAACTCCGGTGGGCGAGGCATTGCGTACACCGCTCATGCTCTTCCTGGCCCGGGCCATCTACAACCCCCGCCCTGGCGAGAGTCCCCACGGCTTGCCCAACCCTGGAGAACTCTGCGACACAACACGCTTTCCCACCCGTGTCGCTGTCGAGCGCCACCTGTTCTCCGCATTCGTCATGGCTGCCTACCGCTCCCACCCCCGCTATCCATGCCGGTGGACGCCTCAACAGGCCCAGACAACGTTCGTCTTCCTCGCGCGGTACCTTCACCGCGTCCATAACGCCACCCCTGACCTGGCCTGGTGGAGGCTGCGGCGAGCCGTTCAACGCAGCATCCCCGCGATGGTCACCCAGGCGTTGTGCCTATTCCTCAGCGTTGTTTTTACGGCCATCACCTTCTTCGTCGATCCCGATGCCGGCAACTGGATTTTTGCCCTGGTCGTGGGACCCACCCTCGGAGTCTTCGCCGGCGTAGTCCTGGGGGTGCCAGGCTGGTTGGCTTTCGCCGAAGAACCACGTCGTCCCGCATCGGGACTGCGGTGGGCTCCGAACTGGCCGGGGGCGGCGACAGCTTTGGCCACCACCGTCCTGCTGGCCGCACCCATCGGGCTGCCCCTTGCCTCGGCTGTGGCAGTCGGCCTCGGCCTGTCAGTCGCCTTCGGGCTGGGAGTGACTTCAGCCGACACTGCGGTGGCTGTCGGCCCTGTGGCGCTCTGGTCGCGGGACAGGCGCGTCTTTTGGGCTCTCACCCTCGGCGTCGCAGCCTCTTCGGGTCTCGGTCCGTCGATACTCCTCGTGTTGAACGATGCAAACGCAGTGGCCCAAGCGGCCGTTCTGGCGGGTGCCCTATGGCTCGGCCTGACCATCGCCTTCACTAGGACGGCCTGGGGCCCATTCTCAGCAGCCAGGTTTTACTTGGCCTCACGCCACCGCATTCCTCGCAACCTCATGGCATTCCTCGCCGACGCTCACCAGCATCGGGGTGTACTGAGGCAAGTTGGAGCGGTTTACCAGTTTCGGCACATCGACCTGCAACGGCATCTTGCCAGAGTCGAGGATGGTGGCTCATCAGTTCGGCGGCCAGGTGGCCGGGCGTAGGTGCTGTGGGCCAGATAACCGGCCGTCGCCGGCGGCCCGTTCGCTGAGCCGCTGGTGCTCGGTCTACACATGACCGGACTCGTCTCGGGTCGCGCGGGCTGCGCGCCCGGCTGCACTTCCCCGCGTGGCACCGCCCGCGCAGCGGACAGCCGCCACCCTACGGGCCTCGATGTCTGCCGCGCGGCCTCAGCGGCAGCCGGGGCCCCCGAGCCGGCACCAGGCACCCCTCCCGCCGGGCGTGGCCCAGCGGCCGAGGCGCAGTGTGATCCCCGAAGTGCCGAGCCGAGAGTTACCCCCATGTTATCGAACACCCAAGCGCACCCCAGGTATTGGGCAGCCGAAAGCCAAGGGGTGGCAAGGATTCAGTGAGGTCACTGATTCTTCACTTCCTATTTCTACCCGCATAGACCCGGTGGTGCTGTCATGCACACACCCGCCCGGAACCCCGGGCCCATCGCGGGAGAACCCCCATGCGTGCCATGCGCCGCCTCACCGCCACCACGGCATCCCTCACCCTCTCCGTCGCCGGCCTCATCATCGGCACGGGCTCGGCCGCACACGCGGCCGGCTGCTCGCAGTCCTACCTGCCGCTGCCGGACCCGACCTGCCAGCCCGGCGCCTACAACCCGGACGTCACCCAGTCCACGATCGATACGACGATCTGTGTGTCCGGCTGGACCGCCACCGTGCGCCCCTCCACCTCGTACACCAACGCCCTCAAGGTCAAGCAGATAGCGGAGTACGGCTACTCGGACACCAGCACCTCGGACTACGAGGAGGACCACCTCGTCCCGCTCGAGCTCGGCGGCGCCCCCAAGGACGCGGAGAACCTGTGGCCCGAGCCGCGGTACGGAGACGAGACCGCCTACAGCAAGGACTCGGTGGAGAACAAGCTCAAGAAGGCCGTCTGTGCCGGCACCGTCACCCTCGACGACGCTCGCAGCGCCGTCGCCAGTGACTGGACCACCGCCCTGTCCTCCCTCGGCCTCAGCTGACCCTTCGGCGGCACCACCCGGCGGTCTGCCCGCATTCCCAGCGGGCAGGCCGCCTTGCCGTACAGAGGGATAACCCTCGAATGACCGGAACCCTGCTGACATGCTCTGGTCAATACTGTCATCCTCCTCCCCAACTGCCGCGCACACCCCCCACGTTCTCATCACGCAGTGACGATCCCGCACAGCTCGGCTCGTCCCGGTCAGTACACCCGTCTGCCCGGTCTGTCACCGGCCGCCCCACGCGGCCGCAGCAGTAGGAGAACGAGTGAGACGCATCCCCCGCAAGCGGACCTCGGTCGCAACCCTGGTGTCCACCGCGGCCCTCCTCGCCGTCGGCATCCAGTCGGTCCCGGCGAACGCGCAGCCCGCCGCCCCCCATCCCAGCCCCCTCCGCGCCGGGGGACTGGAGGCAAAACTGTCTCCGGCGCAGCACAGCGCGCTCATCAAGAGCGCCAAGCAGAAGTCGATCGCCACCGCCCGCACGATCGGCCTCGGCGCCAAGGAGAAACTGGTCGTCAGGGACGTCGTCAAGGACAACGACGGCACCCTGCACACTCGCTACGAGCGGACTTACGCCGGCCTGCCCGTCCTCGGCGGCGACCTCGTCGTGCACACCCCGCCGGCCTCCCTGGCCGCCGGCACCGTGAGCACGACCTTCAACCACAAGCGCACCATCAAGGTCGCCTCCACCACCGCGACCTTCACCAAGGCGGCCGCGCAGACCAAGGCCCTCAAGGCCGCCAGGTCCCTCCACGCCGAGCAGCCCACCACCGACAGCGCCCGCAAGGTCATCTGGGCGGGCACCGGCACCCCGAAGCTCGCCTGGGAGACGGTGGTCGGCGGCCTGCAGGACGACGGCACGCCCAGCCAGCTGCACGTCATCACCGACGCCGCCACCGGCAAGGAGCTCTACCGGTACCAAGGCATCAAGACGGGCACCGGCAACACCCAGTACAGCGGCACGGTCACGCTGAACACCACACTGTCCGGTTCGACGTACCAGCTGTACGACACCACCCGCGGCGGCCACAAGACGTACAGCCTCAACAACGGCACCTCGGGCACCGGCACCCTGATGACCGACTCCGACGACGTCTGGGGGACCGGGTCGGGGGCCGGCACCCAGACCGCCGGCGCGGATGCGGCCTACGGCGCCCAGGAGACCTGGGATTTCTACAAGAACACCTTCGGCCGCAGCGGCATCAAGAACGACGGCGTCGCCGCCTACTCCCGCGTCCACTACAGCACGGCGTACGTCAACGCCTTCTGGGACGACGACTGCTTCTGCATGACCTACGGCGACGGCTCCGGCGGCACCCACGCGCTGACCTCGCTGGACGTGGCCGGGCACGAGATGAGCCACGGCGTCACGTCCAACACGGCAGGACTCGAGTACAGCGGTGAGTCCGGTGGCCTCAACGAGGCCACCTCGGACATCTTCGGCACCGGTGTGGAGTTCTACGCCAACAACAGCAGCGACGTCGGCGACTACCTCATCGGCGAGAAGATCGACATCAACGGCGACGGCACACCGCTGCGTTACATGGACAAGCCGAGCAAGGACGGCGGCTCCGCGGACAGTTGGTACTCAGGCGTCGGCAACCTCGACGTGCACTACTCCTCGGGCCCCGCGAACCACATGTTCTACCTGCTCTCCGAGGGCAGCGGCACCAAGACCATCAACGGCGTCACCTACGACAGCCCGACCTCCGACGGCGTCGCCGTCGCCGGCATCGGCCGGGCCGCAGCCCTGCAGATCTGGTACAAGGCGCTGACGACGTACATGACGTCCAGCACCGACTATGCCGGAGCACGCACCGCCGCCCTCAATGCGGCCGCCGCTCTGTACGGCACGAGCTCCACGCAGTACGCCGGTGTCGGCAACGCCTTCGCGGGCATCAACGTCGGCAGCCACATCACCCCGCCCTCGTCCGGCGTCACGGTCACCAACCCGGGCAGTCAGTCCTCCACCGTCGGCACGGCGGTGAGCCTGCAGATCTCGGCCAGCAGCACCAACAGCGGCTCCCTGACGTACGCCGCGAGCGGACTGCCCACCGGCCTGTCGATCAACAGCTCCACCGGAGTCATCTCCGGAACGCCGACGACGGCCGGCACCTACAGCACCACCGTCACGGCGACCGACTCGACCGGCGCCACCGGCACCGCCTCCTTCACCTGGACCGTCAGCTCGGGCGGAGGCGGCGGCTGCACCTCGGCCCAACTCCTCGGCAACCAGGGCTTCGAGTCGGGCAACACCACCTGGACCGCGACCAGCGGCGTCATCACCAACGACAGCGGTGAATCGGCGCACGGCGGCTCCTACTACGCCTGGCTCGACGGCTACGGCTCCACCCACACCGACACGCTGTCCCAGTCGGTGACCATCCCGAGCGGCTGCAAGGCCACGCTCACCTTCTATCTGCACATCGACACATCGGAGACCACCAGCAGCGTCGCCTACGACAAACTGACGGTCACCGCCGGTTCGAAGACCCTGGCGACGTACTCGAACCTCAACGCCGCCTCGGGCTACGCCCAGAAGTCCTTCGACCTGTCCTCGCTCGCCGGCTCCACCGTCACCCTGAAGTTCAGCGGTGTCGAGGACTCCTCCCTGCAGACCGGCTTCGTCGTCGACGACACGGCGCTGACGACGGGCTGACCACCCGCACGAAAAGGGCCTCACTCCGGGAGGGGTGAGGCCCTTTCGGCGTCAGTTGAAGGGGTCGAGCGTCAGATACGCCTGCTGCGGACCGGCGTCGTGCACCAGCGACTCCTGGTTGCCGACGTCGTCGAAGGCGAAGGCGTAGGCCTTGCCGTCGGCCATCTGCGCGTGGATGTTCCGGGCGTACTGGTTGGTCACCGCATCCTTGTAGAAGTTCGCCGTCGAGGTGTCCGGCTGGTTCGCGTTGACCAGGAGCGTGGAACGGTTGAAGCCCGCGCACAGAGTGCGCGAAATCGGTCCGCGCACCTGGTCGTTGGGCGCGTCGAGCAGTTTGTGGCAGCCGAAGATGCTGTCCGCGTCCGGCTTCTGGAAGCTGGTGACGACCGCGCCCGAGCTGTTGGTGAAGTTCATGACGTTGCCCGAGACCTTGCCGTAGTACTTGGTGTTCGGCTGGTCGGCGAACGGCGTGACCGTCAGTGTCGACGTCGCGTACTTCTGCCAGACACGGTTGACGTAGTCGTCCATGACGGACGCCGGCAGGGCTCCGTTCTCCAGGCCGTATCCGGGTGCGAGCGCCCGCAGTACAGTGCCGTCGGAGCGCGTCTGGATGAGCTTGGCCCAGCCGCCCGACTGTCCTCGCAGCGCGCTGAAGAACCCGCTGTAGCCGCCCGACTTGAGATGCCCGGTACTGACCGTGCTCCCGTCGGAGCGCTGCACCCCGACCGCGTAGGGCGCCGAGAACATGTCCACCTGCGTGCTGTTGAGCCACAGGCCGGAGTCGTTGAGCGTGTACTCGGACCAGTTGAACAGGATGTCGCGGTTGGGGTCGCTCGGGTTCTGCACCGCAGGCTGCACCAGGCCGCCCGTGGTCAGCTTGAACACCAGTTTCTGGCCGTACGAGAAGTAGATGCGGCCGGAGAACTTGGGGATGCGGATCGTCTTCGACTGCCCGGCGGCCGGCCCGGCGATGGACGCGTCGGGCGCGGGAGTCGGCGGATTGCCGCCGGCCGGCCACGCGTGGAAGGCGCCGTTCGCGTCCGCCCAGCCCTGCTGCCCGGTCGAGAGCAGGGTGCCGAGCGTGTAGACGTAGACCGGCTCGCTGCGGCCGGAGTTGTTGGTCAGCTTCAGAGGGATCGTGTCGGGCACGGCCGCGTCGGCGGACGAGGGCGCGTGGATGGCGAGGGCCCCGGCGAGCAGGGCTGCCGCAGCAGCCGGTACCAGGAGCCGGCGGGAGAGCTTTCTGAGCACGCTCCACCTCCGTGGGGGGTTGGGAATTCACTTGTTGTGGGGGGATCACCCGGAGAAATTGGTCCGGACCTCTTTGAGAGCGCTCTCAAACTGGCACCGGGATGCGTGCATGTCAATAAGTTGAACAACGGGCAACGGTCGGCGCCCGCGGAAGGAACTCCGCGGGCGCCGTGGCCGGTTCAGTCGATGCGCGTCAGAACGTGCGCTCGAGGAGGTCGAGAAGCGCCGCCCAGTGCCGCTCGTCGCCCTCTTTGTTGTAGGCGGAGGTGTCCGCCTGGGTGAAGCCGTGGTGCGCGCCCGGATAGACCTCGCAGCGGTGCCGTACGCCCGCCGCGGTCAGTGCGTCCTCCAGGCGCTGCATCTGCTCGGGCGGCAGCGAGGGGTCCTCGTCGGCGTGGCCGAAGTAGACCTCGGCGGTGACGTGTTCGGCCGCCAGGTGCGGGCTGTCCGGGTCGTCCGTGGCCATTCGCCCGCCGTGGAAGCCGGCCGCGGCCGCCACCCGGTCCGGATAGTGGCCGGCGGTCAGCAGGGACAGCCGTGCCCCCATGCAGTAGCCGGTCAGCGCGACCGGGCCGTCGGCGACGAGAGGGGAGTCGGCCAGCCACTGCAGGTACGCGGCCGCGTCCCGCATGGCCGGGTCGGGCGTGACGGACTGGACCAGCGGTCCGACCTTGCCCCAGATCTCCGGACGCGCCTCCGGGTCGATGAACTCGGGCAACTCGACAACGGGTGTCCGCCCGTGACGGTAGAACACGTTGGGCACCAGCACGGTGTAGCCGGCCTCCGCGATGCGGTCGGCCATCCCGGTCAGATGGGGACGGATCCCGAACGCGTCCATGTAGAGCAGGACACCGGGGCGGGCGCTGCCGTCCGCGGCGTGTGCCACATAGGCGTCGGCGACACCGTCCTCGGTGGTGATGTCCACAGTCGTTCCCTGTACGGAGGTCATGGGGGCTGCCTCTCTGCGCGCGGCGGCGACCAACTCTGCGGCCCGACGGGCCGGGTGCGGCCATCGTTGCATGCGCCACTCACCTTCCCCGCGGCGCCCCCGGCCTCGTACGACGTGCGAGTTCACTCGAACCGTGTGGTGTCCCCGGCCCCCCGCCGCACGATCTCCGCCTCACCGCCCGAGAAGTCGATGACCGTCGTCGGCTCGGTGCCGCAGTCCCCGGAGTCGACCACCGCGTCCAGCACATGGTCGAGGCGGTCCTTGATCTCCCAGCCCTGGGTCATCGGCTCGTCCTCGTCGGGCAGGAGCAGCGTGCTGGACAGCAGCGGCTCGCCGAGTTCGGTGAGCAAGGCCTGGGTGACGACGTGGTCGGGGATACGCACACCGACCGTCTTCTTCTTGGGGTGCTGCAGCATGCGCGGCACTTCCCTCGTCGCCGGCAGGATGAAGGTGTAACTGCCAGGTGTCGACGCCTTGATGGCGCGGAACACGTCGTTGTCGACCCGTACGAACTGGCCGAGCTGCGAGAAGTCCTGGCACACGAGGGTGAAGTGGTGCCGGTCGTCCAGCTTGCGGATCGTACGGATCCGCTCGATGCCGTCACGGCTGCCCAGCCGGCAGCCGAGTGCGTAGCAGGAGTCCGTCGGATACGCGATGAGCGCGTCCGCCCGGATGCTGTCCGCGACCTGGGCGATGGTGCGCGGCTGCGGGTTCTCGGGGTGCACATCGAAGTACTTCGCCATTCGCCGAGCTTATGCCGTGCCGACCTTGGCGACGAACGCGGCGACGTTGGCCACGGTGCGCCGGATCTTCTCCTCCAGGGTGATCGTCTCGTGCAGCCGCGCCCCCATGCCCGCGTCCCGCAAGCCCCGTACGTACAGCGAACAGGCGAGGTCGCTGCAGATGTAGGCGCCCACCGAGTTGCCCTGCTGCCCGGCCCTGCCCGCCTTGCGGGCGACCATCAGGGAGACGCCGCCGGAGTGGGTGGTCAGGCACATCGAGCACATGCTGCGCCGCGTCTGCCCCACGGCGGGGCCGGAGCCGCGCAGCGCGACGGCTCGGGGCCCGCCGTCGGTCCACTCGGTGACGAGGTAGGCGCGGTCGGGGGCCTGGGGGTCGCGCCAGCCGAGGTAGTCCAGGTCGTCCCAGGGCTGCTCGGCCAGGTCGCGTGGGACGGACAGGCGCTTTGCCTCGCCCTTGGTGCAGTTCACGAACGCGGTGCGGATCTCTTGCTCAGTCAACGGTTCCATAAGGCAACGCTAAATTGCCTAAATGCTTTAGGCAAATGCATAATCGGATCTGGCGAGAGAGGAGGGCGGCCATGGCGCGCGTAGGGCTGACCACGGAACGTGTGGTCCGGGCAGGTGCGGAGCTGGCGGACGAGGTCGGCTTCGACCAGGTGACCGTCTCCGAGCTGGCCCGCCGTTTCGGTGTCAAGGTTGCGAGCCTGTACTCGCATGTGAAGAGCTCCCAGGACCTCAGGACGCGGATCGCCCTGTTCGCCCTGGAGGAGCTCGCCGACCGGGCGGCCGACGCCCTCGCGGGCCGCGCGGGCAAGGACGCCCTGATCGCCTTCGCCAACGCGTACCGCGACTACGGCCGGGAACACCCCGGGCGCGCCGCAGCGGCCCGGCTGCGGATGGACCCCGAGACCGCGGCCGCCAGCGCGGGCGTGCGCCACGCCCAGATGACGCGTGCGATCCTGCGCGGTTACGACCTGAGGGAACCGGACCAGACGCACGCCGTCCGGCTGCTTGGCAGCGTCTTCCACGGCTACTCGAGTCTGGAGACGGCCGGTGGCTTCAGCCACAGTGCCCCCGACTCGGAGGAGAGCTGGACGCGGATCCTGGACGCCCTGGACGCGCTGCTGTGCAACTGGCCCACCACCCCGACCCTTTGACCGACAGGCTGAGGACATGCCCACCGAGCACGACTGGATCACCACGCCCGTCACCGCCGAACTGCTGCGCGGCGCCCTCGACGTGGAGCCCACCGAGCGCGGCGTGCTGCCGCACCGGCTGCCCGCCCGGGCCCGCGCCCAGTGCACCGATCCGCAGCTGGCCAGCGCCGAGTCCCAGCCCTCGGGCGTACGGCTGGCGTTCCGCACGCGTGCGACGGCCGTCGAACTCGACACCCTGCCCACCAAACGCGACTACGTCGGCGCCCCGCCCCGTCCCGACGGCGTCTACGACCTCCTCCTCGACGGCCGCCCGGCAGGCCGGGGCAGTGTCAAGGGCGGCAACACCGTGACCATCGACATGGTCGCCGGCACCGCCGAACTCCGGCCCGGGCCCGTGGGTACGCTCCGCTTCACCGACCTGCCCGACGAAGTGAAGGACGTCGAGATCTGGCTCCCGCACAACGAGACCACCGAACTGCTCGCCCTGCGCACCGATGCCCCCGTGGAGCCCAGCCCGCCCAGCGGCCGCAGGGTATGGCTGCACCACGGCAGCTCGATCAGCCATGGCTCCGACGCGGCGAGCCCCACCACCACGTGGCCCGCACTCGCCGCCTCCCTGGGCGGAGTCGACCTGATCAACCTGGGGCTGGGTGGCAGCGCCCTGCTCGACCCGTTCACCGCGCGCACCCTGCGCGACACCCCGGCCGACCTCATCAGCGTCAAGATCGGCATCAACCTGGTCAACACCGACCTGATGCGCCTGCGCGCCTTCACCCCCGCCGTGCACGGCTTCCTCGACACCGTCCGCGAAGGACACCCCACGACTCCGCTGCTGGTCGTCTCGCCCATCCTGTGCCCGATACACGAGGACACGCCCGGCCCCAGCGTCCTGGACTTCACTTCCCTGAGCGACGGTCAACTGCAGTTCCAGGCCATGGGCGATCCCGGGGAACGGGCGAGCGGGAAACTGGCCCTCGGCGTCATCCGGGACGAGCTGGCCCGTATCGTCGCCCAGCGGGCGGACGAGGACCCGAACCTGAACTACCTTGACGGCCGGGAACTTTACGGCGAGGCCGACCACGCCGAATTGCCCCTGCCCGACCAACTCCACCCGGACGCCGCCACCCACCTCCGCATCGGTGAACGCTTCGCCTCACTGGCCTTCCCCCCGGGCGGTGCCTTCGCCGACCGCACCGCCTGAAAGGCCCGTTCCCCGTCGCACGTACCCGTAGGTACGCAACCACCGGGCACCCTGAGGTAACGTCCCCGACCGAAAAGCCGAGGTCGATGCGATGGACGAGGAGAAGGCCGACATGGCTGGCCGAAAGGACGGGGCCCGCCCTGCACAGGTGACGGGCGCCGACGGCGGCCCGACGTGGGCGCAGGAACTGCTCGAGCACCTGCGGCCCACGGGGCGGGACATCCGCCGGGTCGTCGCCTGGCTCGCGGACGCCGTGCAGGGGACGGCCTGGCTGCAGGACGGCACCGGCCGGCTCATCGCCGGAACACCGACACCGCTGGACGAGAACCTCCTCGCGGACCTCGTCTCCGGCCGGATCGCCTCCGCGGCCTGGGACGACACCGGACGCCATCTGCGGCTCGTCAGGGTGGAGCAGCCGCAGCCCGCCCCGGCCGGCGTCCTGGCCGTGTCCCGCCCGGCCCCCTTCGACCGCCGGACCTCCGACATCGTGACCCACACCGCCCAGGTGGTCGAACTCCTGCTCAGGGCACGCGAGTCGACCACCGCCGGGCGCCGTCTCCAACGCGCCACCTCCGATCTGCGCCTGGCGATCCTGCAACTGCTGATGGTCGAGGACACCGTCTCCGCGCGTCGCGTCGCCGCAGGTCTGTGGCCCGGCCTGCTCGACACCGACACCGCCTGCGTCTACGTCCTCGAGGGCTGCGCCGAGGACCGCGACCACCTCGCCGAGGAGTGCCTGACCGCGACGGAGGAGCAGGTGCTGGTCGTACGCTGCCCGGCCGTCGATGCGCACGTCATCGTCGTCGCTCCCGACGACGCGGCCGCCGCGGAACTGCGCTCCCTGATCGGCCGACGGCCGGGCACCTTCCTCGGCGGCAGCGCCCCGCAGAGCCTGGCCCGCACCGCCACCGCCTACGGACAGGCCGTGAGCGCGCTCGCCGTCGCCCGCTTCCGGCCCGACAAGCAGGCCGTGTACGCCGAGCGCACCCACCCCGAGCGCCTGATGGACCCCGCCGAACTGCACGGTTGGACGACCCACGTGCTGCGGCCGCTGGACACCCTGGCGCACCACACCCGCGCCGAACTCCTCGCCACCACCCGCCTGGGTCTGGAGTTCACCGCCGTCAACGCCGCCAAGGTGCTCGGCGTCAGCCGCAACACCGTCCGTGCCCGCATGGAGCGGGTGGAGGCACTGCTGCAGGCGGACTTCTCCGATCTCGCCGCCCGCGCCGTCGTCCACCTCGCGCTCAACACCTGGATCGGCCTCGCGACGGAACCGCACGAGACCGGCCCCGCAGCGACTGGCCACCCCCGGCTCGGCGAGCTGCTGACCGGCCCCGCCCTGCGCACCTGGGCGAGTGACCTGTTGGCGCGCCTCGATACCGACGCCCGCGATCTGCGCCGCACCCTGCGCACCTGGATCGCCGCCGGGGGCAACGCCGAACGCGCCGCGCAGAACCTGGGCGTGCACGCGCAGACGGTGCGGGAGCACGTGCGCAGCGCGGAGCCTGTCCTCGAACGCCAGCTGCTCGCCGCCGGCAGCGACCTCTACGAGGTAGTGCTCGCTCATCTGGCCCTCGGCGACCTCGACCAGCCCGACCTGCGCCGGGCGAACCGGGACCATCCGGACTCACCTGTGCACGGGTGAGCCGTGCGGACACCGCAGCGGGCACTGACACGGTTCACAACGGATCCACCCGACACGTAAGTTCGACGGACCGCGGGGGCACGACCGGAACGGGGGACCGGTCGGGCCCCCTTGCGGTTCTACGCGCGCAGCCGCACCGGCACCTCCTGCCAGCCGAACGCGATGAACGACGGCACCTGCCGCAACTCGTCCTCGCCGACGGCCAGTCGGACCTCGGGGAAGCGCTCGAACAGAGCCGGCAGCGCGGTCAGTGCCTCCACCCGGGCGAGCGGAGCACCGATGCACCGGTGCACACCGATCCCGAACGCCAGATGGTCGTCGGCCCCGCGCGCCGCGTCGAAGGCGTCCGCGTCCGGCCCGTAATGCGCGGGATCCAGCCCCGCGGCGGCATACGTCGTGATGATGGCGTCGCCCGCCGGGATCGTGACGTCGCCGACCGCGATGTCGGTGACGGCGAACCGCAGCGGCAGCGAGGCGATCGACGGGTGCACCCGCAGCGTCTCGTCGACGACCGCCTCCCAACCGATCTTCCCGGCCCGTACGGCGGCCAGCTGTTCGGGGTGCCGGAGCAGGGCGACGACCGCGTTGCCGATGAGGTTGACGGTGGTCTCGAACCCGGCGCCGATCACCAGCAACAGCGTGTACAGCAGCTCCTCGTCACTGAGCCGGTCGCCGTCCTCGTCCCGCACCCGGATCAGCTCGGTGGTCAGATCGTCCGCGGGGTGCTCGCTGCGGTGGGCGATCAGGGCCGGCAGCACCGTCCCGATCTGCTGCTGCACGAACGCGGCGTGCTCCGGGCTCGGGTCGGAGGTGTCCATGATGGCCGCGATCAGCCGGCGCGTGTCGTCCACCAACTCGTCCGGAACACCGAACAGTTCGCAGATGATCCGCATGGGCAGGGGCTGTGCGAGCGCCGCCTTGACGTCGACCACCCGGCCGTCGGCCCCGGCCGCCGCCAGCGCGTCCAGCAGCTCCTGGGTGACCACCTCCACCCGTGCCCGCATCTTCTCGGTACGCCGGTGCGTGAAACTCGGCGCCACCAGCTTGCGCAGCCGCGCGTGATCCCCGCCGTACGTGGAGAGCATGTTGACCACGCCCACCCAGCCCAATATCCAGCCCCAGGAGGGGTGTTCACCGATCTCGGGCCACAGTTTCCAGTGCAGCCGGGGGTCCCGGCTGACCTGCGGGTCGAGGATCAGGTCCTTGAGCGTGTCGTAGCCGGTCGGTGCCCAGGCGGGGATGCCGCCCGGCAGCTCGACGGGAACGACCGGGCCGAGGGCCCGCAGCCGGGCACTCTCACCGGGGATGTCGGCGCCGAACGGGTCGATGGCAATGCGGTCGGTGCGCTCGGTGACGGTCACGCGCAGCACAGTACACACCGTCACCGATCACTCTCGTACGGTTGAGCGATTCTTCGCCATTCCTGCCGCGCCCTGCCATGCAGTGACACCGGAGCGATGGCAGTCACTCCCCGGCGGTCGTGGCCGTCTGGGGGGTGCCACCGCGATGCCGCCCACCGCGCTGCCGCCCACCTCGCTGACGGCGACCGACGCGACCGGGTGGGCTGTCCGGCCGGCCCGGGCTGTCACAGGCCGGTCCAAGATCCTGGTGAACAGTTACAGCCGGGAGCGGCCCGCCCGGAAACGTCGGCGCTCCCTGCGACGTCACGCTGACCAGCCGTGTCGCGGAATTCCACGAACTGGAACAGCTGGAACGCGAACTCGGCCATGGCCCTGCTCGGCATCGGTATCGGCATGGGTATCGGCGTGGGCGGCGACCTGTATGCGCTCGCCGACGGACTGGCCGGGTGCTCCGAGGCCGTCTGCGCGGTACTGACCTCCGGCGGCTTCGACCTGTTCGCCGAGGTGGTCGCGTCGGGCCCGCGCGAACTGCTGGACTTCGTCAACGACGTCATACGGCCGATCGAAGGGGTCCGGCAGGTCCAGTCGCTCCCGGACATCGGCATCCACACGCACCGTTTCCTCCGGGACGTCGGCTGATTGCCGGGTGCGGGACGGGTACTCGGACAGCTCCGGAAGGACTATCGCTGGAGGAGGTCCGCATGACCAGCAGCACGGAGACCGGCGGCGTGACCGGTACGCCGGACAAGGACTACAACCTCATCTGGTACGTGGAGGCGTGCCTGAGCAATGCCCTGCGCCTGGAGACCTACATCCAGGACGCGGAGCGCGAGAAGGACACCGAGGTGGCCGACCTGTTCCGCAAGGCCCAGGCGGACAGCCGCAAGGGCGCGGAAATCGGCAAGGGACTGCTGCGCGGACGCCTGAACGGCGGCTGACGCCGGCTTCCCGTCCTCAGGCCCGGCCCCGTGCATGCCGCGGGTGACCGGGCCTTCCGCATGCCCAACTCCCGTCTGACACCCAGCGTTTACAGAGTTCGGGTCGACGGGCCGAACAGAGTTGCTACAGTGCTACTCGCCGGTAGCAAGCTGTACGGGGCGCGGGGAGCCGGCGTGTCGCCACTTCCCGGACGGCTGGTCGAGGCGCGCAGTCCGGCAAGGGGGCCGGGCCGCTCGCGGCTGCTGCGCATCCGTGTCGCGCAGTCCTCGAACTCCAGTTCCCCATCCGCCGATTCAGACAGGTGAGACTCTTCCCATGGCTCGTTCCCTGGTCGACTTACTGACCGAGCACGCCACCCAACAGCCCGACCGGACTGCATACCGCTACCTCGTGTCCGGCGACTGCGACGGAGAGATCCAGGAGATCACCTACGCGCGGCTCGCACACCGTTCCCGGGCCGTCGCAGCCTGGCTGCAGGAGCGCGGGCTGACCGGTTCCCGCGCCATGCTGCTGCACCCGCCCGGCCTGGAGTTCATCAGCGACTACCTGGGCTGCCTCGCGGCCGGTGTCGTCGCCGTGCCCGGCGTGCCCCCGCAGGGCCGGGCGCACAACCACCGCGCCCTGACCCGAATGAGGCGTCTGCTGGCCGACGCGGACGCCAAGGTGATCCTCGGCGGCCGGGAAGTCGTCACTGCCCTGGCCGGTATGGCGGAGCACCTGCCTGAGCTGGCCGGCATCACCTGCCTCGCCACCGAGGACATCCCCGACGAGGCCGCCGACGCCTGGCGTGTCCCCGACCTCACCCCCGACTCGGTCGCCTTCCTCCAGTACACCTCCGGCTCCACCTCCGCCCCCAAGGGCGTGGCCGTCACCCACGGCAACCTGCTCGACAACGAGCGGATCATCACCGAACGGATGGGGCACACCCCGGAGGTCATCGAGGAGTACGGCCGCGAACTGATCGTCAGTTGGCTGCCCGTGTACCACGACATGGGACTCATCGGACCGGTCCTGAACACCGTCTACCTCGGCCTCACCACCACCCTCTTCTCCCCGCTGCACTTCCTGCAGCAGCCCGACCGCTGGCTGAAGGCCGTCAGCCACTACCGCCCGCACACCAGCGGCGGCCCCAACTTCGCCTACGAACTGAGCCTGAAGCACGCCACCGACGAACTCGTCGACGGCCTCGACCTGAGTTCGTGGAAGGTCGCCTTCAACGGCGCCGAACCGATACGCGCCGCCACCCTGCGTCGCTTCACCGATACCTTCGCCCCCGCAGGCTTCCGCCGTGAGGCCTTCTACCCCTGCTACGGCCTAGCCGAGGCGACCGTGATGGTCACCGGCGCCTCCGTGGACGTCCCGCCCACCCTTCTCGCCGCCCAGGACCTCGGGCCGCACACCGGCGAGGCGGACGCGGCCGCGGTCGGCTGTGGCCGTCCCGGCCCCGGCCTCACGGTGACGATCGCGGACCCGGAACAGGGCACGGAACTGCCCGAGGGTCAGGTCGGGGAGATCTGGGTGAGCGGCGCCAGCGTCGCCAAGGGCTACTGGCGCAACGCCCTGGCCACCCGCGAGACCTTCCGCGCCACCCTGACCGGCCGCGAAGGCCGCTTCCTGCGCACCGGTGACCTCGGATTCCTGCGCGACGGCGAACTCTTCGTCACCGGCCGCCTCAAGGACCTGATCGTCATCGACGGACGCAACCACTACCCGCAGGACCTGGAGCTGTCCGCCGAAATGTGCCACCCGGCCCTGCGCCCCGGCTGCACCGCCGCCTTCTCCGTCCCCGCCGACGCAGAAGGCGAAGGGGAGCAGATCGTCCTCGTCGCCGAGGTGGCCCCTGACGCCGCGGGCGACTCGGAGAAGATCACCGACCTGATCCGCAGCGCGCTCGGCGAGGCCCACGGCCTGTCCGTACGCGAGGTCGTCCTGGTGCACCCCGGCACGATCCCCAAGACCTCCAGCGGGAAGATCCAGCGCCACGCGACCCGGACGGCCCACCTGGCCGGCTCCCTGTCCCCGGTCACCGCACCCGCGGCGCGCTGACACCACCCCCCTTCACGCGCCGCCCTCCACCACAACACCCGTACGCCGCCCGCCCGTTCGGCCGCCCATGGCTCCGTCATGCCCTCACACCGGCCGTATCGCTCGCACGGAAAAACACCCCGAGCCCGAGTTCACGAGGACACCTGCCCCGATGCCTGCGAACGAGTCCGCGAAGCAGCCCGCCGAGCCGCCCCTCACCACACCGCAGAGCGTGCGAGCCTGGCTGATCTCCTCGGTCGCCGAGGCGGCCGGGCTAGACCCGCTGACCGTCGACCCGCACCGGCCGATCGCGGAGTTCGGCCTGGGATCACGCCAGTTGGTGACCCTGGCGGCCCAGCTGTCCGACCGCACCGGCCGGAAACTGAGCCCCTCGCTGGTCTTCGACCACCCGACCGTCGCAGCGCTGGCCGAGGCGGTGCTCGGCGACCCGCCCGCCGTGACAGGGCCGGCCGGCCCGTCGCGGTCCGAGACGCCCGCGCGCGCGGACGACGACATCGCGATCATCTCCATGGCGTGCCGCTTCCCGGGTGGCGCGGATGACCCCGAGGCGCTGTGGCGGCTGCTGGCCTCGGGTGCGGACGTCATCACGGAAGTGCCGCCCGGCCGTTGGAAGACCCAGGGGCTGTACGACCCCGACCCGGAGGCCACCGGCACGGCCTATTCGCTGCGCGGCGGCTATCTGACCGGCATCGACCGTTTCGACGCGGCCTTCTTCGGGATCTCCCCGCGCGAGGCCGCGGCCATGGACCCGCAGCAGCGGCTGCTCCTGCAGACCGCCTGGGAGACCATCGAGGGCGCCGGAATCGTGCCGGGCACGCTGAACGGCAGCTCGACCGGCGTCTACGTCGGCCTGTACGACAGCGGCTACCTCGCCTCCGCCTCACTGGGGCAGCTCGACGGTCATGTCGGCACGGGCTCGGCGTCCAGTGTGGCCTCCGGACGCATCGCCTACTCCCTCGGCCTGCAGGGACCGGCGGTCACCGTCGACACCGCCTGCTCGTCCTCGCTCGTCGCCCTGCATCTGGCGGCGCGGGCGCTGGCGGGAGGCGAGTGCGACCTGGCGCTGGCCGGTGGTGCGTCGCTGCTGGTGACGCCGCGCGCTCATGTCGAGTTCAGCAGGCTGCGCGGGCTGTCGCCGTCCGGGCGGTGCAGTCCGTTCTCCGCGGATGCGGACGGGGTCGTGTGGGCCGAGGGCTGCGGCCTGGTGCTGCTCAAGCGGCTCCCGGACGCTCGCCGGGACGGCGACCGCATCCTTGCCGTGATCAAGGGGTCCGCGATCAACCAGGACGGGCGCAGCCAGGGACTGAGCGCCCCGAACGGCCCGGCGCAGGAGCGGGTGCTGCGCGCTGCCCTGGACGCGGCCGGACTGCAGCCGGGCGACCTGGACCACGTCGAGACCCACGGCACCGGCACGCCCCTGGGCGACCCCATCGAAGTCCGCGCGCTGGCCGCCGTCTTCGGGCCCGACCGCCCCGCGGACCGGCCCCTCGGCATCGGCTCGCTCAAGTCGAACATCGGTCACGCGCAGGCCGCGGCGGGCATCGGCGGCATCATCAAGACCGTGCTGGCGCTCCAGCACGGCGTGCTCCCCGCGACACTGCATGCCGCTACTCCGACCGGGCACGTCGACTGGGCGGACAGCGGCCTGCGCCTGGTCTGCGGCCCCCGGGAGTGGCCTCGGGACGGGGAGCGGGTGCGGCGGGCCGGTGTGAGTGCGTTCGGGATCAGCGGGACGAACGCGCACGTGGTTCTGGAGGAGGCGCCGCAGGATTCGGCCCAGCCCGGCGCCGACGAGCCGACGGGGCAGACTCTCTTCCCGCTCTCCGCCCGCAGCCCTGAGGCCCTTCGCGGACAGGCGGAACGCCTCCGGCAGGCCCTCGCGCGGCAACCGCAGCTGCCGCTGTCCGCCGTGGCGTCGACACTCACCCACCACCGCACGCACTTCGAGCACCGGGCCGTCCTACGGGCGGGCGGCCGCGACGAACTGCTCGCCGCCCTGCACGGACTTGCGGCGGCGGAACCGGACCCGGACCGGACCGTGGGCCCACAACAGGCGCTCCCGACCGGGAAGTTGGCCTTCGTCTTTCCCGGCCAGGGTGCCCAGTGGGCGGGCATGGCCCGCGATCTGCTCGACAGCGACCCGGTCTTCGCCGACGAGCTCGACCGCTGCGACGCGGCCCTGCGACCGTTCACCACCTGGTCGGTCACGTCCGTCCTGCGGGGCGAAGCCGCAGCCCCCTCGCTGGAGCGTGTCGATGTCGTCCAGCCGGTCCTGTTCGCCGTGATGGTGTCCCTGGCCGCCGTGTGGCGGGCGCGCGGTATACGCCCGGACGCGGTGATCGGGCACAGCCAGGGCGAGGTCGCCGCGGCCTGTGTCGCCGGGGCGCTCAGCCTCAACGACGCCGCGGCCGTGGTCGCCCTGCGCAGCCAGGCCCTGACCGAGCTGTCCGGCACCGGAACCATGGCGGTCGTCGCCCTCCCGCACACCGAGGTCGAGCCCCTCCTTGCCGCGCTGGACGGCCGGGTATCGATCGCCGCCGTGAACAGCGGCCGCTCCACCGTCATCGCCGGCGACGTCGAACCACTCGAGACCCTCCTCGCCGACCTCGGCCGGCGCCAGGTGTTCGCGCGCCGTCTCGACGTCGACTACGCCTCCCACAGCGCCCACGTCGACCCGGTCCGCGCGACGATCCTCGACGAACTCGACGGCGTCATCACGTATCCGACGTCCGTCGCCTGGTACTCGACGGTCACCGGCGAACCGGTCACCGACGAGCTGGAGGCCGACTACTGGTACACCAACCTGCGCGAGCCGGTCCGCTTCGGGCCGACCGTGCAGCGGATGGCGGCCGACGGCTACCGCTGCTTCGTCGAACTGAGTCCCCACCCCTCCCTGCTCACCGCCGTCACCACCGTCGGCGAGGACCACGGCCACGACCTGGTCGCCGTCGGATCGCTGCGCCGCGACGAACCCGGACCCGTCTGCCTGGACCGCGCGACCGCCGAACTCCACGTCCAGGGCCGCCCGATCGACTGGCGGCGCCTGGTCCCCGTCACCGCGGCCGCCGACCTGCCGACGTACGCCTGGGACGCACAGCGCCACTGGACCGAACCCGAGACCGCCGCAGCGGGACCCGCCCTCTTCGACCGCGCCGCCCACCCGGTCCTCGGCATCCAGCTGCAGTCGGCCGACGCCTCCCGCTGGACCTTCCGGGGCGAGTGGTCCCCGGCCACCGCCGCCTGGCTGCCGGACCACACCGTGTTCGGGCAGACGGTGGTGTCGGGCACCACCCTGATGGAGCTGTGCCGCGCCGCGCTCGCCGTCGCCCGCCCCGACGCTCCCGACGACCTGGCCGACCTGCTGCTGCTAGCCCCCCTGACCCTGCCCGCCTCCGGCACGGTCGAGGTGTCGGTCGAGGTGGACGCCTCCGCCCCCGTACCGGAGATCACCGTGCACAGCCGCCCGCGCGGCCGGGAGACGGCGGAGTGGACCCTGCACGCCACCGCGTCGGCGGCCGAACCCGGCCCCGGACCGGGCACACCGCCGCCCGTGTGGCCGCAGGCGGCCGAGGAGGTCTGGGGCGAGGACACGTACGACCGGCTCGCCGCGCTCGGGCTGGGCTACGGCCCGGCCTTCCGGGGCGTGCGCTCGGTGGTCGCGACCGGCGGGGACGAGGTGCTGGCGCGGCTCGCGCTGCCCCCTGTGACCGGTGACGCGGCCGAGGCGTATCCGGTGCATCCGGCACTCCTGGATGCCGCGTTGCAGGCGGCCGCCGCGTTCGACGCGTCGGCGGGGCGGGCTCTGCTGCCGGTGGCGGTGGGCCGCTGTGTCCTCCCGCCGGGCGGGGCGAGCGAGCTGACCGCGATGGTGCGCCGCACCGGTGGCTCCGGGACGGACCTCCTCCTGGACGTGACGCTGTGGGACGCGGACGGCATCCCGGCGGGCCGCCTTGACGGCGTACGGCTACGGGCCGCCGACCCGGCGGACCTGCGCGCGGGCTCGGAGCACGCCCGGCACCTGTACGAAGTGGCCTGGACCGCGCTGCCCGAAGCGCCCGCCGCAGGCGAGCGGGCGGCGTCCTGGACGGTGATCGGTGACCGCTCGGACCCGGACGTCGAGGCGATCGCACGCGGCCTCACAGCGGCGGGAGTCGAACTGCGCGAATCGGGTGCCGACATCGTCGTACGGGTGTGGCCGCGGGCGGCGGCGGACGCCGAAACGGCCGCTGTGGCGGGCGAGTTGGCGGCCCGAGCGCTCACGGAGGTGCAGGAACTCATCGCCCTCGCGACCGACGGGGCGCCCGCGCGGACCCTCTGGGTGACCCGCGGTGCGGTCGCTACCGGTGACGGCGACACGGTGCCGGGCCTGGCGCAGTCGGTGCTGTGGGGCCTGGCCCGCAGCACCCGCAGCGAGCACCCGGACCTGGGACTGACCCTGCTCGACCTGGACGGCGGCATCGACGGGGACGATGCCGCGACTGCGATATCGGCCGCTGTCACTCACGGCGATGAGGGTGAACTCGCTCTGAGGCAGGGCGAGGTGCTGGCGCCACGGCTGGTGCGCGCCCGCCCGGCCGACGTGCTGCGGACCCCGGCCGGGGACTGCTACCAGCTGACCGGCCTTCCGGCCGACGCCACCCTGCGCCCGGCGGCGCGTCGGGCGCTCGGTCCCGCCCAGGTGCGGATCGAGGTGCACGCCGTCGGCCTGCCTCCCACGCACACCTCCTGCGCCGGTGTGCTCACCGAGGTCGGCTCCGAGGTGGAGGGTCTGGCGCCCGGCACGCGGGGCGTCGTCCTGACCGGCGCCACGCCCGGCTCCGAGCTCGTCGCGGACGCGCGGCTGGTCGCCGTGGTTCCGGACGACCTGCCGTTCACGACTGCGGTCGCCGTGTCCCTCGTGCCCGCGGCGCCGGGATGTGGGCCCGGCGCGCGGGGCGACGTGCTCGCCGGCGCCACGCCCGGCTCCGAGCTCGTCGCGGACGCGCGGCCGGTCGCCGGGGTTCCGGACGACCTGCCGTTCACGGTCGCGGCCGCCGTGTCTCCCGGGGCGGCCGAGGGCGAGCGGTTGGCCGAGGCCCTGCGCGCCGCCGTGCACGCACCCGTACATCCGCAGGTCTTCCCGGTCACCGCCGTGCGCGAGGCGGTGCGCCGCCGCAAGGCGTCCGGCCGTCCCGTCGTCCTCGACCTCGTCGGCCGTCCCGCTCTCGTGCCCACCGACGGCACGGTGCTGATCACCGGCGGCCTGGGCGCGGTCGGCCGGCAGATCGCCCGCCTGCTGGCCGAACAGGGCGTACCGCGGCTGCTGCTGACGTCCCGTCAAGGGGCGGCCGACCCTCGGGCAGCCGAGGTCGTCGCGGAGTTGTCCGCACTCGGTGCCGACGTCGAGGTGGGCTCCTGCGACGTCGCGGACGCGACCGCCCTGGCCGGTGTGCTGGCCGGCGTCGGCGAGGCATTGCCGTTGCGCGGTGTGGTGCACTGCGCCGGAGTCCTGGCCGACGGCGTGCTCGCCGAGCTGACTCCCGAACGACTCGCGCAGGTGCTGCGCCCGAAGGTCGACGGCGCCGCCCATCTGCACCGGATGACCGCCGGGCTGCCGCTGGAGCTGTTCCTGCTGATCTCGTCGGCCGCCGGTGTCGTCGGCAACGCCGGGCAGGCCAACTACGCGGCCGCCAACGTCTACCTCGACCAACTGGCGCACCACCGCAGGGCGCTGGGCCTGCCCGCCGTCTCGATCTCCTTCGGCGCCTGGGCCGGCGAGGGCCTTGCCGCCGAACACGCCGACCTGGAGCGGATGGCCCGCCTGGGCCACCGGGCCCTCACCCCCGAGCAGGGCCGCGCCCTCGTGGAACTCTCCCTGCGCCGCCGCACACCGCACCTGCTCGCCTGGCACCTGGACCTGCCCCGCCTGCGCGACAACGCTGCCGCCACCGGCACACTGTGGACCTCCCTGCTGTCCTCGCCCCGCCCCGACCGGCAGATCGGCCGAGGACTGGCCGACCGTCTGGCCCGGCTGACGGACAGCGAACGCGCCGCCCGGGTCCTGGAGTTGGTGTGCGAGGAGGCAGCCCGCGCCCTGGGGCTGCCCTCGTCCCGGTCCGTCCGCCCCGACCAGCCGCTGCGCGACCTCGGCATGGACTCGGTGACGGCTGTCGACCTGCGCAACCGCCTCGGCACCCGCATCGGCGTCCGGCTGCCCGCCACCCTGCTCTTCGACCACCCCACTCCCGCCCGCCTCGCCGATCACCTGCTGGCCACCGCGCTCGCACCGGACGGCGGCAGGCTCCGCCACGCCGCGCCGGACGGGCAGCAGGTCCGCACGACCGCGCCCGCCTCCGACGAGCCGGTGGCCGTCATCGCCACGGCCTGCCGCCTGCCGGGCGCGGCCGACTCCCCGCAGGACCTGTGGCGGCTGGTCGCGGAGGGCCGCGACGCGGTGGGGCCGTTCCCGGCCGGGCGCTGGGACGTGGAGTCGCTGTACGACCCCGACCCGGAGGCGCCGGGCAAGTCGTACGCCCGCGAAGGCGGCTTCCTCGACGACATCGACGCCTTCGACGCGGCGTTCTTCGGCATCACACCGAACGAGGCCGCGGCCATGGACCCGCAGCAGCGGCTGCTGCTGGAGACGGCCTGGGAGTCCGTGGAACGCGCCGGGATCGTGCCCGCCGAACTGGCGGGCAGCACCACCGGCGTGTACGTCGGTATGTTCGCCGGCGACTATCTCGCCGGGGCGCGGCTCGACCAGCTGGACGGCTACGTCGGCACCGGCTCGGCCCTGAGCGTGGCCTCGGGCCGGCTCGCCTACACGCTCGGGCTGAACGGCCCGGCCCTGACCGTGGACACGGCCTGCTCGTCCTCCCTGGTGGCGGTGCACCTGGCGGCGCAGGCGCTGCGCGCCGGCGAGTGCGACCTCGCCCTGGCGGGCGGGGTGACGCTCATGGTCACCCCGCAGACCTTCGTGGAGTTCAGCCGCCTGCGCGGCCTGTCCCCGACCGGCCGGTGCCGCTCCTTCTCGGATGCCGCCGACGGAGCTGTCTGGGCCGAGGGCGCCGGCATGGTCGTACTGAAGCGGCTGAGCGACGCCCGCCGCGACGGCGACGAGGTCCTGGCCGTACTGCGCGGCACCGCTGTGAACCAGGACGGCCGCAGCCAGGGGCTGTCCGCGCCGAACGGCCCGGCACAGGAACAGGTGATCCGCCGGGCCTTGGAGCTGTCCGGACTTGCCCCGGCGGACATCGACTACGTGGAGGCCCACGGGACCGGCACCACACTCGGCGACCCGATCGAGGCGAACGCCCTCGCGGAGGTCTTCGGCGCCTCGCGCCCCGCCGGCCGGCCGCTGTACCTGGGCTCGCTCAAGTCCAACATCGGCCATGCGCAGGCGGCTTCGGGCGTGGCCGGGCTGATCAAGGTGATCCAGTCGCTGCGGCACGAGATGCTGCCCCGCACGCTGCACGCCGACACCCCCAGCCGTCACGTGGACTGGGCCGACAGCGGGCTGCACGTGCTCCGGGAGGCGGTGGCCTGGCCGGCGGGTGAACGGCTGCGGCGTGCCGGAGTGAGCGCCTTCGGCATCAGCGGAACCAACGCACACGTGATCGTGGAGGAGGCACCGCCTGTCGACACACCCTCCGAGCAGGGCGAACCCGCGCCGCTCAAGCGGCTGTTCGTGCTGTCGGCGCGCACCGAGGAGGCGGTGCGCGGGCAGGCCGCCCGGCTCGCGGAGCACCTGCCCGGTGACACGGCGCTGCCGGACGTGGCCCACACCCTGGCGCTCCACCGCAGCCACTTCGAGCGGCGCACGGCGCTGGTGGCAGGTGACCGGGACGAACTGCTGGCAGAGCTGAATGAGCTGGCCGGTGGACGACGCCCCGTGACGGCGCGTCGCGAGGAGCCGTCCGGCAAGGTGGCCTTCGTCTTCGCCGGGCACGGCGGCCAATGGCCCGGTATGGGCCTGCAGTTGGCGGCCGACTCGGATGCCTTCCGCGAGGAGCTGGCCCGCGTGGACGAGGAGGTCCGCCGGCACGTGGGCTGGTCGGTCCTCGACGTACTGCGCGCGCCGGAAGAGCTTGCGCCGCTGGGCCGGACCGAGTACCTGCAGCCGACCCTTTTCGCCGTCAACGCGGCGTTGGCCGCCGCCTGGCGCGCACTCGGTGTCGCACCGGACGCCGTGGTCGGACACAGCCTGGGTGAGATCGCGGCAGCATACAGCGCGGGCGCCCTGACGCTCGAGGAGGCCGTGGCGGTGGTGTGCGGCCGGGCCCGGGCGGCCGTACCGCTGGTCGGCAAGGGCGGCATGCTCGCCCTGGAGCTCCCGCGCACCCGGGCGGAGGAGCTGCTGGAGCCGTATGCGGGGCGGCTGTTCGTCGCGGCGGTCAACAGCGGGCAGTCCACGGCCGTGTCCGGCGACGCGGACGCGCTGAGCGACCTGCTCGGCCAGTGCCAGGAGCAGCAGATCGCCGTCCGGCGGCTGTCCACCCCGTTCGCCTCGCACACCCCCCTGATGGCAGCGCTGCGCGACGACCTGTTCGACCGCATCCGCACCGTCCGGGGTACGCCGACCGGGACGCCGCTGTACTCGACCGTGACGGCAGAGCCCGAGCCGGGAGACGGGCTGGATGCCGGGTATTGGTACCGCAACCTCAGTGAGCCGGTCCGCTTCAAGGACACGATCCGGCGGATGCTGGACGACGGGTACCGGTACTTCGTCGAGCTCAGCCCGCACCCCTCGCTCGGCTCCGCCATCGAGTCGGTCGCCGCAGAAGCCGGAATCGACGCCGTCAGCATCGCCTCCCTGCGCCGAGAGGAGGGCGCTCTCGACGACCTGCTGCGCAGGGTGGGGGAGTTGTACACGGCCGGCCACATCCCCGACTGGCAGGCCCTCTGCCCGGCCGGGCGCCGCGTCGACCTGCCCACCTACGCCTTCGCCCGCGAGCGCCACTGGCGCACGCCGGCCGCCTCGACAGGCGGCCTCTCGCCACTGCTGGGCACACACATCGAGGCCAGCGACGAGGCGGACCGCCACATCTTCCAGACCGAGATCGACCTGCGCGACGGCCGCTTCGCCTATCTCACCGACCACCGCGTCACCGGCGAGGTCTGGCTGCCCGCCGCGGCCTTCCTGGACATGGCGGTCGAGGCCGCATCAGCCGTGCAGGGCGGCGGCGAAGTGGCACTGGCCGACGTCAGGTTCGACCAGCCGCTGCGTCTGGACGCGCAGCGGCCGGTGCGGCTGCAACTGGTCCTGCGGCCCGCCGCGGACGACTCGCGTCACTTCACCATCGCCTCGGCGGCAGCCTCCGCGCGCTGGGAGCGCCATGTCACCGGGCGCGTCACCCCGTTGAGCGGCGACCGAGCGCCGGACGAGCGCGAATCGCCGGCTGCCCTGCGCGAACAGTGCGGCCAAGAGGCCGACCTGTCCGCCGTCTACGCCCAACTCGCCGCCCTCGGCATCGCATACGGCCCCGCCTTCCGCGGTCTGGAGCAGGCCCGTTCCGGCGACTCGACCGCATGGGCAAGGCTTGCCCCGCGGCCCGCCACCGGTCATCTGCTGCACCCGGCCGTCCTCGACGCCGCCTTCCATACGGCCGCCCTGCCGCACGACACACCCGAAGGCCGGGCCTTCGTACCCGCCGGAGCCGGACGGCTGCACTTCACCGGACGCAGGACGACTCCCGTATGGACCACGTGCCGACTGCGCTCCGTGGACGGCGACAGAGCAACCCTCGACCTGCGACTGTACGACGAACACGAACAACTCCTGCTCGCCGTCGAGGAGTTCGAGCTCGCCGCGCTCTCCCCCCTGGACGGCGCACTGTTCGAGACCCGCTGGCAGCCGCGCCCGCCCGCCAAACAGACGCCTGCCCAGGGCAGTTGGCTGATCCTGGCGGACGGGACGGGCGTCGCCGCCGAACTCGCCGACCGGCTCGACGCCGCTTCGGTGCCCCATGTGATCGCCCGCAGGGGCGAGGCATACGGCGTCCAGGGCCCCGGCCGGTACGTGCTCGACCCGGCCGATCCGCAGCACCTGACCCGCCTGTTCGACGACGCCTTCGTGGACGCGGCACCCGAGCGCATCGTGCAGCTGTCTGCGCTCGACGCCCCGCCGATCGGGGATTCACGTACCGAGCAGGAGGCGGCGCGGCTGTGCTGCCTGAGCACCCTGCACCTGGTACGGATGCTCACCGACCGGGCGCAGGGGCCGGCGCCCCGTCTGTTCACGGTCGTCCGGGGCAGTCAGGCCGCCGGCGACAGCACACAGGTGACCCGGCCCGAACAGGCCCTGGCCTGGGGCTTCGGGCTCGCCCTCGCCCAGGAGCACCCGGAGCTGAGGACCACCCTGATCGACCTGCCGCCCACGGACGGAGTGGACTCCCTGTGGACGCAACTGCGATACGCCGACGACGAACGTCTCGTCGCGCTGCGCGGCGCGGACCGCATGGTGCCGCGTCTGGTCCGCACCCGTCCGGACGACGGCGCCCGTGACGCTTTCACCTCGGACGGCGTCCACCTGATCACCGGCGGTCTCGGCGGCCTCGGCCGCGTCGTCGCCGAGCGGCTGGCACGGCGCGGCACCCGGCAGCTGGCCGTGCTGGGCCGCAGCGCGCCGAGCCCGGAAGCGGCGGCCTGGGTCAAGGGGCTGGAAGAGCGCGGCGTCACCGTGCACGTCGCCCGTGCCGACGTCGCCGACCGTGACAGCCTGACGGCCGCCCTGGTTGCCGTACGACGGGAAGCCGGACCGATCACCACGGTCGTCCACACCGCAGGCGTCCTGGACGACGCCACGGTGGCGAACCTGAGCGACGAACGCGTCCTGAACGTCCTGGGCCCCAAGGTGCTGGGCACCACCCTGCTCACCGAACTCGTCCCCGAGGCCGAGAACCTCATCCTGTTCGCCTCGGCGGCCGGCCTGTTCGGCTCGGCCGGGCAGAGCCCCTACTCGGCGGCCAACGCCTTCCTCGACGCCTGGGCCCACCACCTCTGCCTCGCGGGGAGGCGCGCGCTCAGCCTGGACTGGGGCGCGTGGACCGGCGTCGGCATGGTCGCCGCCGATGCCGGCCGGGCCGCCGAAACCAGCCGCTCGGGCCTCGTCGCCTTCACTCCCGCCGAGGGCGGCGAACTGTTCGACCGCGTCCTGGCCACCGAACGCCGCCAACTCGCCCCCCTCGCCCTGGACTGGGAGCTGCTCGCCCTCGACCCCGACGCGGCCCGCACCCGCCCCCTCCTCGCCGACCTGGCCACCGTCCCGACGGGCCCGCAAGGCTCCGACGACCTGGTCAAGCAGGTGTTCACGGCGACGACGCACGAACAGCGAACGGTACGGCTCGAGGCATATGTGCGCGCCCGCGTCGGCCAGGTCTCCGGTGGCGCTGTCGACGCCTCCGCCACCACGGCCCTGAAGGAACTGGGCCTGGACTCCCTCATGCTGGTGCGGCTGCGCAACGCCTTCGCCCGCGAACTGGGCGCCGAACTCCCGTCCGCCGCAGTCTTCTCGGCCACCGACATCCGAGGCCTCGCCCAAGCCCTGGCCACAGCCCTGCCCGAACGCAGCACAGTAGAGACCCAGACCGAAGCGGCCACCGAAGTGCCGGACAGCGAACAGCGCCCGGCCACCCGCGACGTCGTGCGCCTGCTGCGCAGCGCCCGGCCGGACATGCCGGCCGCGGCCCATGCCGTCGGCCTCGCCGTACGGCTCACCACCGCGACCACCCGTGCCACGCTCACCGGCATCCTCACCCGCCTGGCCGCCCGGCACGCAGCGCTGCGCACCGCGATCGTCACCGGCAGCGAGGCAGGCAGGCGGCTGCAGGTGGAGCGGGAGCCCGTACAGCCGCTGCTGCGTTGGACGGCCGTTCCCGCGGCCGACGAACTCGACGCCGCCGACCGGCTGCGCAGGCTGCTCGAGCCGCCGTTCGACCTCGCGCAACCCCCGCTGTGGCGGTTCGAACTCCTCGACGGCGGTGTGCGCGGCCAGATCCTGCTGTACGGCGCCCACCACGCGGTCAGTGACCTGCAGTCCCTGCTGCTGGTTGCCGCCGAGATCGACACCGAACTGTCCGGAACCTCCCTCCCCGCCACGGTCACCAACCGCGACCTGGACCTGTTGATCGAGGCGCAGCAGCCGGGGGAGGGCCCCGGAACCGGTGCGGCCGAGTGGCGCGAGGCATTCCAGGGCAGTGAGCGCCTCGACCTGACGCTCACTCACCCCCGTCCGGCCGCGCGCTCCTACCGGGCCGGCAGCGTGAGCGTGGCGATCCCCGACGGCCTCATGGCACGGGTGGCGGCGGCCGCGAGCAACCTCGCTGTGACACCCGCCGCCTTCTGCCTGGGCACCCTGACCGTGCTGCTGGCCAGGCTGCGGGAGCGGGAGCGCTTCGTCCTCGCCGTGCCGGTCGACACCCGTATCCACGCCGACGCGTTCGACGCGCTGGGCTTCTTCGGCGTACCGGTGCCCTTCCCCGCCGAGGCGAGGGCGCAGGAGCGGATCGAGGACGTGCTGCGCCGCACCGACAGCCGCCTGGAGAAGATCCTCACGAAGGGCGCCATGTTCTCGGACGTCCTGCCGGTGCTGGCCAAGCAGGGCCTGTACCGGCCCGACGCGCCACTGGTGGAGGTGTACTTCAACTACGTCCGTGCCGCGGGCAGCCTCACCGGGCTGGACGTGCTGCCGGTGGGCACGGGCTACTCCGACCTCGACCTCATGATCACCGTGACGCCGGAGGCCGGACGCATCCGGCTCGACCACAACCTCGACATCCTCGACACGGCCGCGGCCACCGGGCTGGGGGAGGAGCTGGTACGGCTGCTCGCGCAGACCGTCGAGGACGCCTCGCCGACGGTGCGTGCGACACCTGCCGCCGAACGGCCGGGCCCCGGCGAAGAGGTTGCCGCGGCAGCCGCCCCGCGCCCCGTACTCGCCCTCGCCGCCACCTTCGCCCTCGGCAACCTGCCTGTGATGTGCGAGGCGGCCCTCGACGACGGGGCGCCGGACGGCACCGCGACGACCATCGCGGAAGCCCCGTACCACCACGTGCTGGCCGGCCTGCGGGATCCGTCCGGTGTCTTCGCCGACCCGGCGACGGCAGTGGGCGTGGTGCTGCTGCGGGCGGCGGACCTGGAGCGGTTCGGGCCGGTGGACGACGCGCTGCTCGCCGAGCTGCGCACCGCCTACCCCGCCGCCCTGCGGACCCTGGCCGAGCGCACCCGTAAGGCGCTGGTCGTCGGCTTCCTGCCCGCCGCACACACCCCGGACCGCCTGCGGCGCTGGGAGTACGAACTCGCCGCCGAACTCGCCGAGTTGCCCGCGACAGCAGTGCTCGGCCCCGACGACTGGACCAGCCGGCACCCCGTAGAGGAACGCTTCGACGAACGCACCGAGCGCCTGGCCCACCTCCCCTTCACCGCGCACTTCCAGGCGGCCGTCGCCCTGCGCCTCGCCGAAGTCGTGCAGGCCGTGCGCCGCCCCGCGCCGAAGGTGATCGCGGTGGACGGCGACGAGACCCTGTGGGGCGGGGTGGCCGGGGAGATCGGCCCCGGGGCGGTGGACCTGACCGGTCCCCGGGCCCTGCTGGCACGCAGGCTGCTCGAGTGGCGTGCGGTCGGCGCGCTGCTGGTGCTGGTCAGCAACAACGACGAGGACACGGTGCGAGCGGTCCTGGACCGCCCGGACAGCTTGCTGAAGCCGGAACACTTCAGCGTGCTCTCCGCCGCCTGGGGCCCCAAGCCGGACCGCCTCGCCGAGGCGGCGCGCACGCTCAACCTCGGCCTGGACAGCTTCCTGTTCCTCGACGACAACCCCGCAGAGATCGCCAAGGTCCGCTCGGCCCTGCCCCAGGTGCTCTCGGTCACCTGCCCGCCGACCACCGAACTCGAAGCGTTCCTGGGCCGGTTGTGGCCGCTGGTGCCTCGCGCGGCGACCGCCGAGGACGCACTGCGCGCCCGCTTCTACGAACAGGAACGGCAGCGGGACACCGTCCGCGAGCAGGCCGGCTTCGAGGAGTTCCTGGCCGGGCTGCAACTGGAGGTCGACATCAGGCCCCTGACCGCCTCCGACGTCCCGCGGGCCGAGCAACTGGTGCGCCGCACCAACCAGTTCACCCTCCATCCGCGCTCCGACGACGGCCTCGACGTCGCCCGCTGGCGCGAGCACGGCGAGGTGTGGACGGCCGCAGCCCGGGACCGTTTCGGCGACTACGGCCAGATCGCCCTCCTCGCCCTGCGTGCGGACGGCGACCGACTCGACGTACCGGCCTGGCTGATGAGCTGCCGCGCCCTCGGCCGGGGCGTCGAGGAACGCCTGCTGCAGTGGCTCGCCGGCCGCGCCGAGGAACTCGGCTGCACCAAGGTCCGGTTGACCGCGCAGCGCACCGAGCGCAACGCACCGGCCCGCCGGCTGCTGGCCGGCCTGGGCGGGGGAGAGCAGGACGACGAGCGCCTGGAGTGCGTGGTCACGCCCGAACACCTGCGGGCGTTCCGCTCCTGGCAGCAGTGAAACGAAGCAGACAGCAAGAGAAAGGGACCGCGGAAATGGTTGCGGACATGGTGAAGGGCACTGATGCGTGAGATGAACGAGGACGCGTCGGCGTACGCCGGTCAGCGGGCGACGGCGGAGTCGATCGAGCGCGGCGGAGGCGGACTCAGCGTGAGCGACCTGCTGGCGAGGGTCGTGCCGGCTGCCGTGCCTGCACACTCCGCCACAGCCACGGACGGGTCGCCCGACGCGGATCCGTCTCCGGATGTCGACGTGCTGGCCGCCGTCATCGCCACGGCGGCCGGCCGCCATCTGCCCGAGGGCCATCTCTCGCCCGACACCGACTTCTTCGACGCCGGCGGCAGTTCCGTGCACGCGGTGGAACTCGTGGCGGAGCTGGAGGAGGCGCTGGGCATCGAGGTCGATCTGGACGAGGTGTTCGCCGACGCCCGCCCGAGCAGCCTCGCCCGCCGCTGGGCACGGATCCCCGGAATCAGGGCCGTTCCCCCCACGCTCACCACCGCGGAACACCCGGCGGCCGGGACGACGACTGCGCTGCCCGTCCCCTCTCCCCGCACGTCACCGCCCCCGGCCGCACGGTTCCCCGAACCTGCCCGCGCGCCGCACACCACCGCCCGCCGCGAAGACCTCGACCAGATCCTGGCCGACCTCGCCCTCGCCGACCGCCTCCCGTTCATCGCCGCTCCCGAGCCCCTGCCGCCCCGCCGGATCCTGCTCACCGGCGCGACCGGCTTCCTCGGCAGCCACATGCTGCTTGACCTGCTGCGCCACAGCGACGCCCATGTGTACTGCCTGGTCCGCGCCGCCGACGAGGAAGCGGCCGAGACCCGGCTCGGCGAGGCCCTGCGCAGCTACCGGCTGCCGTGGTCGACGGAGGTCCGCCGCCGTATCACCGTGCTGCCCGGCGACATCCGCCGCCCGCACCTGGGCCTGAACGAAGAGGAGTGGAACCGGCTCGCCCACGAACTGGACGGCATCTTGGGCGTGGCCGCGGCCGTGGACTTCCTGCGCGGCTACCAGTCACTGCGCGCCGGCAACGTCCTCGGCACCCTCGCCCTGGCCGAACTGGCGGCGGCCGGCCGCCCCAAACCCCTGCACCACATCTCCTCCATCGCCGTCTTCAACGAGGTCGGCATCACCTCCATGGGCGAGGACGACCCCCTGGCCCACGCCGACCGCCTCATCGCGGGCTACGACCAGACCAAGTGGGCGGCGGAGGTCGCGCTGCGCCGCGCCCGCGACCACGGCCTGATCGTCACCGCCCTGCGCCCGGGTGGCATCGGCGGCCACACCAAAACGGGCGCCTACAACCCCCAGGACCTCTCCAGCGGCCTGGTGTCGGCCTTCGGCCGCTTCCGCACCGTGCCCGCCTTCCGTCATCTCAACGTCGCCCCGGTGGACTGGGTCAGCCGGGTCGCGGTCGGCGTCATCTGCGAACCCGACGCCTGGGGCTTCGACTACAACCTGACCGGCGTGCCGAACACGCTCGACGACGTCGTACAGGACATGGCCCTGGGCGGCATGCATGTGCGCGTCAAGGACTGGGACGAGTGGCGCACCGACACTCTGGCCCGTCTGCAGGCCGAACCGGTACCCGAACTGACCTTCCTGTCCCGGGTGTTGCAGAGCCCCACCGCGCTGAAGCTGTGCGAGGCGACACTCAAGGGACCGGCGGCCACCGGCGAACGCACCGCGCACCTCGTCGAGGCCCTCGGCCTGCCACCGGCCACCCGCTACGACGCCCGCGCCCAGCTCAAGACGTTCGAGCGGCTGGCGGGCGACGGCCTGGCCCGGCTGCCGCACAAGGACGACCAGCCCTACCTCTGGTTCACCGAGACCACCGAGGGCCACGTGGGCCCGGTCGCAGCCCCCGCCGACACGCCCTGCTCGATGAACCTCACGCTCTCCATCGCGAGCATGCACCAGCTGGTCACCGAGCGCCGCATCGACGTCCGAGGACACCTCGCCTGCCCGGCCGTACACCCCGACCCGCTCACCGTGGAACGCGGGGACGTGTGGATCCGCCCTGAGGAGGGCATCCCCGAACGGCACGGCATGACCCACCAACTCCTGCGCTACCGGCTGCTGTTGCGCGATGCGGACGGCGGCAGCTGGTGGCTGGAGGGCCGCAAACACGCCCGCGCCCGCCGCGATGTCTGGCGCCAGACCCGCGCCCTGACCGTCGAGATCGGACGCGAGGGCGAACCCGCCCTGCTGGCCGGGGAGTTGGTCGTGCCTGCGGACAGCTACGTACGCGACCAGATCGACGGCATCAAGGTCGACCCCCGGCTGACCGGCCGGGAGCAGCGCGCCGCCAAGCTGACCTGGCTCGCCTGGTTCGGCCTCCAGATGGGCCGCGGCCTGCTCGGCCCCTTCACCCGGGCCGCCGCCGACCTCCTCGACCTGCGCCGCACCCCGCACCCCACGGAGCACAACCGATGATCTTCAAGGCGACGAAACCCACCACCAGGCCGGCCCTCCGCAAGGTCAGAACCACCCCGACCCTGCGCCCCCTGCATCACCGTCTCGACCCGCAGCGGGTCGAGGAGATTCCCTTCCACGCCCCGGACGGCGTCCGCCTCGGACTGACCCGCATCGACACCGGCGAGCGGGACCGCCCCGCGGTGCTCCTGCTGCACGGACACACGGCCTCCGCCGACATGTTCCTGCTGCCCGAGATCCGCAACCTCGTCGACGTCCTGCTCGACGACGGCTACGAGCCGTGGCTGCTGGACTGGCGCGGCAGCTGCCGCCTGCCCTACAACGCGACCGGCCAGAAATACACCTACGACGACGTCGCCCTCCACGACATCCCCGCAGCCGTCTCCCACATCCGCTCCCGCATCGGCGACGACCGTCCGCTGTTCGCCGTGGCCCACTGCATCGGCGCCCTCACCCTCTCCATGAGCATGGCGGCGGGTCTGGTCCCGGGCCTGGCGGGCGTGGTGGCGCAGGGCGTGTTCCTCACCCCGAAACTCGCGGGCCGCACCTCGCTGCGCATGTCCCTGGCCGGAGAACTGCTCAAGTCCCGCCTCGACCACATCCCCGTCGACTTCCGCACGGTGGGTCTGCGCTCCAGGTACACGCCCCTGTTCGCACTGGCCTCCCGCAAGGCGAGCTGCCCGGACCCCACCTGCCAGATCCTGCACCACTCGGCATGGGGCACCGGCGCCTCACTCTTCGTCCACGAGCACCTGACCGAGACCACCCACAACCGGCTGGCCGAACTCCTCGGCCCCGCACCCCTGTGGATCCTGCCGCACCTGCGCCGCATCGAACTGGCCCGCACCGTGGTCCGCTGGCACGACACCGACCACCGCTACGCGGCCCTGCCCGCCAACGCCCTGGACGCGGCCGGCCGCATCGACACCCCGCTGCTGCTCCTGACGGGCAGCGACAACGGCCTCTGGCTGGACTCCCAGCAGCTGTGCCGCGACGTCCTGGCCCGCCGCCACCCGCACCTGGACGTGACCTGCACCGAGATCCCCGGCTACGGCCACCTGGACACCTTCCTCGGCCGGGGCGCCGCCCTCGACGTCTTCGGGCACATCCTCGACTTCCTCGGCGAACGCCGGTGACGAGGGCCCCGCCGACCGCTAACGTACTCGCCAGTAACCGGACCGTTTCCAGGAGGCACGATGCCGCAGCTCGAAGTCGACGGCGCAGCGCTGACGTACGACGACGAGGGCCCCCGCGACGGCGACGGCGTGCCCCTGGTGTTCATCCACGGCTGGACCGCCAACCGCCACCGCTGGGACCACCAGATGGCGCACTTCGCAAAGAAGCGCAGGGTGATCCGCCTCGATCTGCGCGGCCATGGCGAGAGCAGCGGCGCGGGGGTGCCCACCGTCGCGGAACTCGCCATCGATGTCCTCGCCCTCCTCGACCACCTCGAGGTCGAACGGGCCGTCCTCGTGGGCCACTCGATGGGCGGCATGATCGCGCAGACCATCACCCTCGACCACCCCGAGCGCGTCGAGCGCCTCGTGCTGGTCGACTCCATCGCCCGCATGACCTACAGCCGCGGCCGGGGCCTGCTGATGGCGGCCTCGACGCTCGTCCCGTACAAGCTGTTCGTCGCCACCAACATCCGGCGCGCCTTCGCGCCGGGCTACCCCCGCGAGGAGGTCCGCGCCTGCATCAAGGCCTCCGCCGCCACCCCGCGCGAGGTCGTCATGACGCTCTACGGCGCCATGCGCGCCTTCGACGTCCTGGACCGGGTCGGCGAGATCCGTGTACCCACCCTCCTGATCCACGGCTACCACGACATCCAGCTGCCGGTGCAGCAGATGCTGCGCATGGCCAAGGCCTATCCGGACGCCGAGGTCCGCATCATCGACGCAGGCCACGAACTGCCGGTGGAGAAACCGGCGGAACTGACCACGGCCCTCGACCGTTTCCTGGTCGCCGCCCGCGGGTGAGGTGATCAGCGGGCCAGCCGGGCCCGGACACCGCCGACGGCGGCGGCGGGCCGGGCCGTGGCCCGCACGGACCGGCGTACCAGATGGGCATCGCGCCGCAGATCATGCGCGGCATGACGGCCACGCCAGGCCAGCGAGGGAGCACCTGCGGTGTCGTCGGCCGCGATCAGCAGACCGCCCAGCATCGACAGGTTCTTCAGGAAGTGGATGCGCTGCTGGGCGCGCTCCTCGGGGTCGTCCGCCTCCCAGAAACGGTGACCCGCAAGCGTCGTCGGCACCAGCGTGGCCGCGATGGCCAGCGCGGCCGGGCGGGGCAGCCGGCCGCTGCCCAGCAGCAGACCCGCCACCACCTGCACGGCCCCGTTGAGCCGCACGAGTTGCTCGGTGCGGTCCGGCAGGGCCTCGACCCGCTCGGTGACCGGCTGGGCCACGGGCTCGGCCACGGGAGCGACCTCCTCGGGAGCGCGCAGCGTGTTCAGACCACCGGAGACGAACATGGAGGCGAGCATGGGGCGGCCGACCAGACGCAGAAGACTCATGACCCTCTCCCAGGGGTGGGTGCGTGCAGAGACCCACCGGGTTCCCGCGTCGCTGTGGTCGATGCCACGTCACCGGAGCGGATGCGGGCATGTCCCTGCCCGAGCCGGCCAGCTACCGTCTTTCACAAGCCCCTGCCCTCTCCCACGCAGTACGGACGGCCCCGCAGTGCTCGCAGACCTCTCCCCGCTCATTGCGGCGACCGCCCAGTGGCTGACCTGCGCCTACCCCTCGGGCGGCGGTGCACTGGCCTCGGCCCTGTGCGAGGTGCAGGCCCGCCAGGCCGTGACGGTCGCCGCCTGGCTGCGCTACCCCACCCCGGTGGACGCCGCCCTGGTCGGCATGGCGGGCCCCGGAGGATCCGCCCGGCTCGACTGGATCGCCGGCGCGGACGACGCCACCGGCCAGGACGTCGACGCCCACGCCTGGCGTACCTGGGTCGACGAGGTCGTGGCCAGCTGGGCTGCCTGTCTGCTGAGCGACCCGGAACTGGCCGGCCTCGCGGTGGCCGCGGTCGCCGAGGGCAGCCATACCGCCGGAACCCCCGCCGCGTTCCGGCGCCTGGTCGCCCCCGATGAGAGCGACCGGCGGGCGGCGGCCCTGCTGCGCCACCCCGACCTGCTCGCCCCGGTGACCGCACTCCACCAGGACCAGCTGATGACCCTGCTCAAGCCGGGACAGCCGGCCTGAGAGCCGGCCGTCCAGGTGCGGGGCGGTCCCGTCACTCGTGCTTGCCGCGCCCGCTCAGCGCGTCACGCATCCGGTCGACCAGCCCGGCCCCAGGCGCCAGCAGTTTGTTGGCCGGAGGCGTGTCCGGTGCGGAGGGGTGCGGCCGGGTCGGCGCCAGCTTCTTGGCCTGGCGGACCTTGTCTCCCAGCTCGTCGAGCATCTGCGGCGTGCATGCCGTGCGCAGCTGGGGAAAGAGGTTCTCCTCCTCGTCGGCGATGTGCGCGCGGACCTCGCTCATCAGCCTCGCGACGAGACGGTCGAACTCGGCGTCGCCCGCGTCGCAGCTCTCCAGGTCCTTCATGATCTGCTCGGCGCCGGCGTGGTCGTCGATCTCCCTGTCCGCCATGGTGTTCCCGTTGACGAGGTGTTCCCGCACCGCCGGGTAGAGGTACTCCTCCTCGGCCACCGAGTGCCGGACCAGTTCCATCGTGGCCTGGTCGGCGTACACCTTGCGGTCCTTGTCACCGGACGGCAGCGCCTCGATCCGGCCGAAGATCTCCTCGACCTCCCGGTGATCGGTCATCAGCTCGTCGATGACGTTTCCACCGTGTCCCATCCTGTTCACCTCCAGCCAAGATGCGGCGGCTCCCCCTCCGGATCCGCCGGAGCCCCCGAGTGCCCCGTCCCGCAGCGGGTTAACGGTGTGGGAGGCCGCCTTGTTGGAACTCGTACGGAGACACAGACGTACCTGGCAGACCTCGGGAGGCCGGTGTGGCAGACGCGGTGGACGAGGCGCTCGGACGGGTGGTGAGGGAGGTGGCCGCCCGCGCGGAGCGGTTGTGGGAGGTCGCCCTGGCCCTGCACGCCGACCCCGAGTACGGATTCGAGGAACACCGGGCGGTGAGGCTGCTGAGCGGCGAGCTCGAACGCGCGGGGTTCACGGTGCAGCGCGACCTCGCGGGCCTGCCCACCGCCTTCGCCGCGCGGGCGGGAACCGTCCGCCGGCCGGCGGTGGCCCTCCTCCTGGAGTATGACGCGCTGCCCGGGCTCGGGCACGCCTGCGGCCACAACCTGATCGCCGCGGCCGGCCTCGGCGCCGCGCTCACGGCACGGGCCGTCCTCGGGGACGGCGCAGGGGCCGTATGGGCCGTGGGCACGCCCGCGGAGGAGGGCGGCGGCGGCAAGGTCACCGAGACCGAGGCGGGCGTCTTCAACGACGTGGACGCCGCGCTGATGTTCCATCCCGGTGTCCACAACTGGCAGTGGGCGCCGCTGACCGCACAGACGCAGTACCGCATCGGTTTCCACGGCCGAGCCGCCCACCCCACCGGGAACCCCACCGAGGGCATCGACGCCCTCGCGGCCCTCATCCAGCTGTTCAACGCCCTCGCCGCCGTCGGCCCACGCCTCCCGCAGGGGTCGCACGTCCAGGGCATCGTCACCGACGGCGGCCTGGCGACGAACATCGTCCCCGAGTACGCGGAAGGGCTGTTCGGCCTGCGCGCCGCGACGACCACCGCTCTGGAGGACCTGGCGGGCGAGGTGCTGACCTGTGCACAGGGCGTGGCCCGCGCCATGGGCACGACGGTCACCTTCGGACGGGCCACACCGCGCTACGAGCACTTCCGCGACAGCGCGGCCTTGTCCGCACGGTTCGCCCGTCACCTGGCCCGCGCGGGCATCGACCTCACGCCACCGGCGCCCGGCGTGTTCCTGGGCTCCTCGGACATCGGCAACGTCAGCGGACGCGCGCCCGCGATCCACCCCTTCGTCGCCATCATGGATCCGGACGGCTCCGACCACACCCCCGAGTTCGCCGCCGCGGCAGCCTCCGGCCGCGCCCGCCGTGTGATGCTCGCCGCGACCGAGGCGCTGGCCTGCACAGCGGTGGAACTGCTGCTGTCGGCCGAACTGCGCGAGCAGGCCTGGCGCGAGCACGGGGGCAGTGTCGCCGTCGTGGCCCGGCGCTGACGCGCCCCGTCGTCGGGCTGTGCCCGGTGCCGCCCGTCAGCCCGCGAGGGCGGCGAGGAGGTCCTCCCGTGCGGGACGGCCGGCGCGGCTGCGAGGATGTCGAACCGCTCGTCACCGGACCGCAGCACACCCCGTAGCCCCGGTTCGGTCGCGAGGACGTTCATCCGGACGGCCCCGGCCGCCGTCAACTGCCCCACCAGGCCCGCCAGATGGGCCTCGGCCAGCTGGAGCCGGCGGGCCGCGGAAGGTGGGTGAGCCGTAACTGCGGGATCCCGGGACGCCGCCATCGCGACCGGGCAGATTCCGCATCCGCCGGCGCCGGATCCGCGTCGCGTTCCGGGACCGTCACGTCATGACCGTCCGCGGCGAGCAGCAGCGCCGTCTGCAGGCCGCCGAGCGCGGCACCGAGTACGAGGATCGTCGCCATGGCGTACACCTTCCCCGCATGGCGGCGCGCCCCATGACCTCAGGGGGTGAGCAGCCGGTCCTGCTCCACCGGGGGCGTGCCGTCGTGCCAGGGCAGGGCCTTGCCGAAGCGCACCAACTCGCCGTAGAGCGCCGGATCGACGTGCTCGGAGAAGACCAGGTCGAGTACGGCGCGGGCGGCCTGGTCGGGCGACTGGGCGTGGCTGTAGTCGCTGAACCAGGGGCGGGAGGTGGCGGTGTCGACCATGCCGGGGCACACGGACGCGATCAGGGTGCCGGTCGCGAGGTCGCGCTCGCGGCGCCCGGCGGCGACCGCGCGGACGGCGGCGACCTGGGCGACCTTTGAGGGCACGTTCAGCCAGCGGGGCCAGCCCGCTTCCTCGGCGGTCTTGTCGTGGATGCGGCTGCGCCAGGACTCGACGGCGGACTCGACCTGGTCGAGGCTCGCGCCGTCGAACAGGTGGTGCAGCCGCGGGTCGAGGTGGCCGAGGGTGCCCAGGCTGCTGGCCACCACCAGCAGTCGGCCGCCCGGGCGCAGGATCGGGCCGAAGGAGCGCAGGATCGCGTGGGTGGCGGTGTTGGAGACGTCGATGAACTCGTCGGCCCGTGCGGCCTGGGACTCTTCGGGCAGCACGCGGGCGACCGCATTGGAGAACACGACGTCGACACCGCCGTACCGTGTGCGCAGTTCATCGGCGAGTGCGGTGACGGCGCCGGTGTCGCTGACGTCCAGGACCCGGCCCTGAACCTGGCTGCGGGTGCCGGGCAGCTGCGCCACCGCGCGGGCGGCGTCCGCCACGCGCCGTTGGTCGCGGCCGGTGAGCAGCACCAGGTCGGCCGAGCTCAGACGGGCCGCCAGCCCCTCGGTCAGTGCGCGGCCCAGCCCCTGGTTGGCGCCCGTGACAAGAGCGATTCGCGAAGCATTCATGCCTGCCACGCTAGAAACGGCCACATCCATGAGTCCAACGAAAGTTGGGCACAGCTAGTATGCGTAATCGTCATGGACTTCACGGATGTGTCGCTGACCGCGCTGCGGGTCCTGCGTGCGGTGGCCGAACAGGGAACGTTCACCGCGGCCGCCGCAACGCTGGGCTACACCCAGTCGGCGGTGTCCCGGCAGATCGCCGCGATCGAACGGGCGGCAGGCGCGGAGCTGCTGGAACGGCGGCGCGACGGTGTACGTCTGACCGCGGCCGGCCGCGTCGTGATGCGCCGCGCAACGACCGTGCTCGACGAGATCGATGCGACCGCGCGCGAACTGTCCGGCCTGCCCGAGCAGTCCGGCACGGTCCGGCTGGGCTGGTTCCCCAGCGCCGGAGCCGTCCTGCTCCCCACGGCCCTCGCCATGCTGCGCCGCACGGACCCAGGGCTCGACGTCGTCAGCCGGGAAAGCACCACCCCGGCGCTGGTGCGCGCCCTGCGGGCCGGCACCCTGGACCTCGCGCTCCTGGCCTCGATGCCACCGTTCCGCCCACCGGACACCGACTCGCCCCCGCTCGCCCTGCAGACGCTGAGCGAACGTGCCCTGCGTCTCGCGGTGCCCGCCGGTCACCCCCTGGCCCGCGGCGACTTCGTCGACGTCGACGACCTGCGCGGGCAGCGCTGGATCGGGAGCGCCGGTTCAGGTCAGGACCGGCTGATGGGAGTGTGGCCCGGCCTCGACGAGCGACCCGAGGTCGCCCACACCGCCCGCGACTGGCTGGCCAAGCTCCACCTCGTCGCCGCCGGCTGCGGCCTCACCACCGTGCCCGCGACACTCGCTCCAGCCGCGCCGCCAGGCGTACGCATCCTCCCGGTTCGCGGCGGACCCCAGGAACAACGGCGCCTGCTCCTCGCCCGCCTCCCGCACCCACCCACCGAACCGGTCAGACGTGTGGCAGCCGCCCTCCGCGCCGCAGCCCTCAACGCCCCTGACGCGGACGCCGCGCCAGGCGCTTGATGCGCACTGCTGACACGGCATCGGGTCCGCGCACTGCGGACCCGATGCCGGCAACAGCGGTACGGCCGACGCTACGCGCGGGGCCGTTCGAAGGTGAGGAGCAGGCCTTCAACCGCGCCGGGGCCGATACGGCCCTTGACGTCGGCGGAGGTGATCGCCTTCAGGCCCCAGCCGTCCTCGGCATGCTTGTTGAGAACCTTCTCCAGCTTGTCGCTGTCCAGCGCGTCACCGATCAGCGACTCCCTGAAACTGACGACCTTGTACTCATAGGTGTAGCCGCTACTCATACCTGCGTGCCCTCCGGTGTGTTGTTGCACTGCCCGGGGCCAGCCAATCATGCTGCGAGGCGGGCCACACTTGCGGCAGGACGTGTCAGTCCCCCGCCACCAAGTGACCTCTTCCCCCTGGCGTCGACCGCGGCGCAAACCCGACGCGCTCCTCGCCGACCGCGGCTACGACCGCGACGTCTACCGCGACCAGGTCCACGAACGCGGCACTGTGCCGGCCATCGCCCGCCGCGGAAACCGACACGGCACGGGACCGGGCACCTACCGATGGATGATCGAAAGAAGGCTTCGCGTGGCTGCACGGCTCCGGCGTCTACGGATCCGCTGGGAACGCCGAGCCGACTTCCACGAAGCGTTCCTCAAACCCGCCTGCTGCCTGATCACCCATCGACAACTCAGCTCATTGTGTTAGCCGTTGTTAGAGGCACGCGCAGGGCGCAGGGCCCAGATTGGTCTGCATCGCAACGGATCCCCGGGTCGCTGACCTGGGGTTTCGCAATGGAGTGATCGCGCTGGGACCCTGGGCGGACTTGGGTGTTCTCGGTTCGGGTCGGTCGGCGATGCGGGGGTGCTGCCCGTGACGGGGAGATGCCGACGTGTTCGAAGAGGTCGGCGGAGGTGCGCTCGATCAAGGTGGTGTGACCACCACGTCTCGCGGCTCGGGCGATCTGGCCGATCGCAGATCCCGGCGTGTCAATGAATCATATTCCGATTTTTCATATTAACGTCCTGTGGCTATACGGAGTCGATCCCTTACGGATCGCACTGACCTCACTCCATCGGAGATGAAATGCACAAGCTTCTCAAGACTGCCGTCCTGACGGTCGCCCTCGGCAGCGTTGGACTCGTGAGCGCCGGCACCGCCACCGCCACTGGGAACGACGGTCACGGTGGCGGGAACGTCCTGCAGAGCTCCCACTGCAAGTCGCACGACCTGAACGTCGACGTCCTCGGCCAGGTCGGCGTCCTCAACGGCGCGCTGGGCAACGCGCTCGGCGGCGAGGGCAACTCGGGTGGGCAGAACACCCACGTGGGCTCGTCCATGGGCTGCGACAACAGCGCCTTCTAGGCCGTGTCATAGAACCGGGGGAGCGCTGTGCCCTGTTGTGCAGGTCGGCAGGCAGTGCGCATGTCGACGAGGGGCTGATCGACGGGAGTCGCCGGCGGGTGCGGACCAGCGCCTCATGGCGAGACCAACCGGTGGAGCACGGGCCGTGCAGACGGTCTGTGGGTTGTTCCGCTGATGGCAGCGCGCCAGTCTGGTGAGCCGTGCCGACCAGGCTGCAGGCCAATGCCGATGGCACCGAGACGCCTCTGAAACCAGTTCAGGGATCGTGTCCGCTTTCGCGGATCAGGTCCCTGAACTGGTGTTTCTCTGTCGGGGTATCGGGCTCTTGTCGAGTCAGTGGGTCGGGGCACTCTCTGGGCGGGGCTCACCTGGCCAGGGCCAGCCCTTCGATGACGTCCGGGTCCTGATCGTCGGTCAGGACCCCTGTCCCACTCCGAGGATGGCAATCGGGCTGAGTTTCGCGCTCTCACCCCAGGTGCGTTCGTTGCCGGGGCGCTTGGGGAACATCTTCCGAGAGATGCACTCCGACCTGGGTCTGCCCAGGCCGTCGAAAGGCGATCTGACGGCGTGTCGCCAGCAGGTCCTGCCCGAGCCGAAGCCCAGCTCCTTCGGGCGGTACTCCCACTGGATGCTGGGGAGTCCCTCGGCGAGGGCCGCATGCATGGCGTGCTGCGTCGTCGGCCCGAGCAGCGCGAGCAGGCCACCGCCAGTGTTCGTGGCCGTATGTACGAGCAGCGCGCGCAGCTCGTGGAGCTGGTGCTCGCTCTACCCCAGGTGGGCCAGGACGTCGAGGAGTTCGGCCAAGTCCGAGCCAAGGCCGAGGCTGTGCTGACCGTCGGGATCGCGTGCATACACATGCACGAGTACGAGTTGATACCGCTCGCCCGGCAGGACCCGGCGCCGTCGCGCTTCCCACCGGGCGACGGACCACTGCACGCCAGCGATACTGGAAGCGAGGGGCTGCCCGAGCCCGGACGCCGCGTCGATGATTGCCTGCGCGGTGTCCGCGAGGGATCAGCGGCGGGACATCCTGAGCCGCTTCAGTGTGGCGGCGCCGACGCGTCGTTCGTGCGCGGTCATGCCCTCATGATTGCCCGCTGTATGGGTTACACGAGCACGATCAGACGCAGTTTCCCCTGCTGGGCGCCGTAGCTGAGGGTCTGCCGGGTGCCGGACGTGCCTTCGGGGCCGTGCAGAGGGAAGCCGATCACCATGCCGGAGCGGTCGACCATCCAGCAGTTGCGCGCGTGATACGCCGGGGTGCCCAGCTTTTCGGCACCCAGCTCGACAATCTCGTCGATCCGCTCTCGGCACAGCTGAATTGCCTGCCTCGCTTCGGCCGGCTGTTGCGGGAGGCTGCCCGGCGCGACGATCGTGATCTTTGCATTCGAGTTCCCGGCAAGCCACAGCAGGGACAGGCTGTCGATGCCCTTCGCGCTCCCGATGTGGAGGCGTGCTGCCCGTGAGTAGAGTGCTTGGTCCGGCGGTGCTGTCGTAGCTGTCCCCGCAGCGCTTCCGGCCGGTGCATCCCGGTGCGTCGACAGTGGATCAACTGCCCGCCGATGACCGCGAGTTGAGGCGACTGGAAGAGGCGGCAGGAGCCGAGGACGCCCGTGAGACCGGTCTCGACGAGATCACGTCGCCCGCGTTCGTGGTCCGAGAGCACGGTCAGGTGATCGTCGCCGCTGGATACCGAACCTGGCCGTGCAGAACCGCCCACGTCAGCGTGCTGACCGCATCACAGGTGCGAGGGCGCGGACTTGCCCGGGCGACGGGCTCCGCGACGGTCGCACACGCCCTCGCTGCCGGGCTGCTGCCGCAGTGGCGCGCCCGGCGTCCGGCCTCCCGACGCGTTGCGGCCGCACTGGGCTTTGCAGAACCGGGCGCACAACTCAGCATCGAGTTGGCCCGGTACTCCCGCCCTCGACTGTGAACCTCCGCGCACGTGAGGCGGGTGCGCATCACCCATGGATGCGCACCCGTCCCGTGGCGGTGCTTGCCGAAGGCGTCAGCAGCAGCGGCTCTGCGGGTGCTCCTCCCGGTGGAGAGCCAGGAGCACCTGATATTCGCGGCGCGTGGGTACCGGAGCGAGCGGGTGGTGGCGTCGGTGCCGTTCGCAGTAGCGGTCGTACTCCGCCTCCCCGGTCAGCTCACGCAGATACCAGCGCACGCTCCGCGCCCAGCCGCGGGTGTTCATGAGCCTGCCCCCACCAGCGCCTCGCCGGCCTGCTCGGGCCGGTCGATGCGGGACTCGACGTACGGCGACTCGGTCGTCGGCAGCGGATGCGGCGACCGTACGGCCCGGACGCACACCACCGCCGCGTTGACGATCACCACGGCGACCAGCAGCAGGAACAGGGCGATGAGGACGCCGTCGACGGTGGAGTTGGTCACCACGGTGTGCATGTCGGTGAGGCTCTTGGCGGGCGGCAGGACCTGGCCGGCGTCGATGGCGTCGGCGTAGCGCGCCCGCTGGGCGAAGAAGCCGACCTTGGGGTCGTCGGAGAAGATCTTCTGCCAGCCGGCGGTGAAGGTGACCGCTACCACCCAGGCCAGGGGGACGGCGGTGACCCAGGCCCAGCGCAGCCGCCCGGATTTGATCAGGACCGTGGTGCACACGGTGAGGGCGACGGCGGCGAGGAGCTGGTTGGCGATGCCGAAGAGCGGGAACAGCTGGTTGATTCCGCCGAGAGGGTCCGTGGCCCCGGTGTAGAGGAAGTAGCCCCAGGCGGCCACGACCAGACCGCTGCACAGCCAGATGCCCGGCTTCCAGTTGACGCGGCCGAGCGGCTTGAAGACGTTGCCCAGCATGTCCTGGAGCATGAAGCGGCCCACCCGGGTGCCCGCGTCGACGGTGGTGAGGATGAACAGCGCCTCGAACATGATCGCGAAGTGATACCAGAAGGCCTTCAGCGCCGTGCCGCCGAAGACCCCGGAAAAGATCTCCGACATGCCGACGGCGAGGGTCGGTGCACCGCCGGAGCGGGCGATCAGGGTCTGTTCCTCGACGGCCCTGGCGGCGTGGGTCAGCTGGCCGGGGGTGATGGTGAAGCCGAGGCCCGCCACCGCGTGCGAGGCGGACTCGGCTGTCGTACCCAGCAGGCCGGCCGGTGCGTTCATCGCGTAGTACAGGCCCGGCTCCAGGGTCGCCGCGGCGATCAGCGCCATGATCGCCACGAACGACTCCATCAGCATGGCGCCGTAGCCGATCATCCGGACCTGGGACTCCTTCTGGATCAGCTTGGGAGTCGTGCCGGAGGAGACCAGGGCGTGGAAGCCGGAGAGCGCGCCGCAGGCGATCGTGATGAAGAGGAAGGGGAACAGCGCCCCGGCGAACACGGGCCCGGCGCCGGTCGAGGCGAACTTGCTGACGGCGTCGGCCCGCAGCACCGGGGCGGCGACCACGACGCCGACCGCGAGCAGCGCGATGGTGCCGATCTTCATGAAGGTGGAGAGGTAGTCGCGCGGCGCGAGCAACATCCACACCGGCAGGACGGAGGCGACGAAGCCGTATCCGACCAGACAGAACACGAGCGTCGTCGGGCTGAGGGTGAAGACGTCGGCGAGCGAGGAGTTCTGGATCCAGCTGCCGCCGGCGATCGAGAGGAGCAGCAGTGCCACCCCGATGAGGCTGGCCTCGACGACCCGGCCCGGCCGGATGCGATGCATCCACACACCCATGAACAGGGCGATGGGGATGGTCATCGCCACGGAGAAGGTGCCCCAGGGGGAGTGGGCGAGCGCGTTGACGACCACGAGTGCCAGCACACCCAGCAGGATGATCATGATGGCGAACACGGCGATCAGGGCGGCGGCTCCGCCCGCCCGGCCGATCTCGTCACGGGCCAGCTGCCCGAGCGACTTGCCGTCGCGCCGCATGGACAGGAACAGCACCACCATGTCCTGCACGGCACCTGCGAAGATCACCCCGGCCACGATCCACAGCGTGCCGGGCAGATACCCCATCTGCGCCGCAAGGACCGGCCCCACCAGCGGTCCGGCTCCGGCGATCGCGGCGAAGTGGTGGCCCAGCAGCACCCGGCGGTCGGTGGGGTGGAAGTCGACGCCGTCCTCCAGGCGTTCGGCGGGAGTGGCCCGGCGGTCGTCCGGTTGCAGGACGCGGTGGGCGATGAAACGCGAGTAGAAGCGGTAGGCGATGGCATACGAGCCGAGCGCGGCGACCACCAGCCACACCGCGGAGATCTTCTCGCCGCGGGCGAGCGCGAGGACGCCCCAGGCGACCGCGCCCAGCAGGGAGACGGTGGCCCACAGCAGGACCGACCGCGGGGACATGCGGGAGCGGCCCGGGCGTGGGGACACCGGGAGACCGGTTCCGGGCATGGCGGAGTTGGGCATGGCGGCTCCTCACCTCAAGGGTGATCAAAGGGGGCAAGTGACAGAAAGGCGTGTGCGGATCAGGGACCGTGGCGGTCGTGCCTGGTCAGCGCATAGGCGGCGAGCAGACACAGACCGCACCCCGGCACCCAGGCCAGCTGGTACCAGTAGAAGAACGGCGTGCCGGCCAGCCGCGGGCTCGCACCGGCGTACCAGGGCACCCACAGCAGACCCGCGGCGGGTGCAAGGAGCAGTACGGCGATCGCGACGCGCCGTAGCCGGTGATGACCGGTTCGTGCCATGACCTGCGCTCCTTTCCCCACCGCTGTCGGTCTGTGCAAGAGTTGCCCACCCCCCGGAAGTGGTTGACAGCGAATGTCCGGGAGATTTCCCGCCGGTTTTCTGTCATCGGAACGGGCTGCGTGCGCAACTCTCCGGCAAGGGCTCAGGCACACCAAGGACGGTGACCCATGGCGGACGCTGCCATGACAGCGACGTTCCTCGCCGTGATCGGCGGGGCGTCGCTGCTCGCCGTCACCGCACGGCGCCTGCACCCCACCGACCGGCTGCCGTCCTTGGAGGGCTGGGCGCTGGCCGACCGCAGCCTCGGCCCCGTGTGGACCTGGCTGCTGCTGGGCGGCACGATCTTCACCGCGTACACCTTCACCGCCGTACCGGGACTCGCCTACGGCAACGGTGCGCCCGCCTTCTTCGCCGTGCCGTACACGGTGATCGTCTGCCCGCTCGCCTTCGTCCTGCTGAGCCGCCTGTGGACGGTGGCCCGCCGGCACGGCTACATCACCACCGCCGACTTCGTGCGCGGCCGCTACGGCTCCCCGCCGCTGGCACTGGTGGTCGCGCTGACCGGGATCCTCGCCACGATGCCGTATCTTGCGCTCCAACTGCTCGGCATACGGGCGGTGTTGACGGCCGGGGGAGTGTACCCACGGGGCGTGGCCGGTGACCTGGTGATGGTCGCGCTGTTCGCGGGACTCGCGGTGGCCACCTACCGGCACGGACTGCGGGCACCCACGGTCATCTCGGCCCTCAAGGCCGGCGCGGTCTTCGTCTCGGTCACCGCCGTGTGCTGGCTGGTCCTGGAACGCCTCGGCGGGCCCGGCGCGGTCTTCGACGGCGCCGCGCGACGCCTCGGCGGCACGGACGCGGCCCACTCCGCGCTGCTGCTGTCGCCCCAGCAGCAGCCCGCCTACGCCACACTCGCCCTGGGCTCCGCGCTGGCGCTGCTGATGTACCCGCACGTCCTGACCGCAGGTTTCGCGGCCGACGGCCCGCGCACCCTGCGCAAGGTGTCCGTGGCGCTGCCCGCCTGGACCGGGCTGCTCGCCCTGTTCGGCTTCCTCGGCATCGCCGCCCTCGCGGCGGGAGTACGGGCGCCGAAGGGCGGCGCCGAGGCCGCCGTTCCGATGCTCGTGGACCGGCTGATGCCGGCGCCGCTGGCCGGGCTGGTGTTCGCCGCGATCACGGTGGGCGCGTTGGTACCGGCCGCCGTGATGTCGATCGCCGCCGCCACCAGCTTCGTACGCAATGTGTACGTCGAGTACGTCAACCCGACGGCCACACCCAAGCGGCAGGTGCGCATCGCCAGGATGGTGTCGCTGACCGCGAAGGTGGGCGCGGTCGCCTTCGTCTTCGGGCTGCGCGACCAGGACGCGATCAATCTCCAGCTGCTCGGCGGGGTGTGGATCCTGCAGATCTTCCCCGCGGTGGCGATCGGCCTGTTCACCGGTCGCCTGCATCCGCGCGCCCTGCTGGCCGGCTGGACCGTCGGCATGGCGGCCGGCACCTACCTCGTGGTGCGGGAGGGCTTCTCGTCCGTCGTGCCCCTCGGCTTCGGCGCGCGGCCCCTGCAGGTCTACGCAGGCCTCGCGGCGCTCCTGCTCAACCTGCTCGTCGCCGTGGCCGCGACCGCGGCCCTCGAACGCCTCGGCGTCCCGCGCGGAGCCGACGCCACCCACCTACCGTCCCGCCTGACCGTCAGGCGGCGCCCCGAGACGGGAGCGAACAACCCGTGAGACGCAGACAGCACCCCCGCGTGACGGTGCCGCAGGCCGTGGCGGCCCCGGCCACCGAGCCACGCGTCCCGCAGCCCACGGCCGCACCACCCGACGCCCCCGAGGCCCTCACGCCCGCACCGCGTGACCCGGCCGACCTGGAGCGCGAGGCCGCCCTTGCCCGTCTGTTCGAGGTGCACTACGCGTCGATGCTGCGCCTGGCCGTGCTCCTGGGCGCCGACGACCCGGAGAACGTGGTCGCCGAGGCCTACTACCAGATCTACCGCAAGTGGCGCAGGCTGCGGGAACCCGGGGCGGCGGAGGCCTATCTGCGCTCCACCGTGTGCAATCTGACCCGGATGCGCATACGTCACCTGCAGGTCGCCCGCAAGCACGTCGAAGGTCCGCCGAGCGAACTGGTCGCCTCCGCGGAGAGCACCGCCCTGCTCCACGAGGACCAGCGCGCACTGATCGACGCACTGCAGCAACTGCCCGCACGACAGCGCGAGGCACTCGTCCTGCGCCACTGGCTCGGACTGAAGGAGAGCGAGATAGCCGCCGCCATGGGCATCTCCGGCGGTTCGGTCAAGACACACACCGCGCGCGGCATCGCCGCGCTGAGCCAGGTGATGGAGGCCCGGCGATGAACGACACCTCACCGGACCGCACCGACCAGGACCCGACGGGACGGCCCCGGACGGAACACGACGGCACCGAACAGGAGCTGCGCGAGGCCCTGTCGGCACTGGCGGGCGGTGTGCAGGCCGCTCCCGACGCCTACCGCACGGCCCGCGGCGACTGGCTGCGCCGCGAGCGCCGCCGCCGCCTCGTGCTGGCCGCTCTCATCGCGGTGGTCTTCACCCTCGCCACTCTGATCGGCCTGTGGGTCCTCAACCAGACACCGAGCCACCCCGGCGTGATTTTCTCCGGCGCGGGCAGCCCTGGAACCCCGGGAGGGTGGTTGGCCGGGCGGACCTGAGGGCCCAGCCCGCCGAGCGCTCCTCCGCCGGCTCAGCCCGACACGGACACGGATCGCATCAAACTTCATCGATCCGTCTGATAGTGAAGGAAGGGGGCATAGCGCTAAACTCCCGCAACCTATACGTGGGGAAGGTCCGGGCATGCGACGGTGGGCCGAGTTCGTTCTGAGGCATCGCAAGGCGGTTGTGGCGTTCTGGGGACTGGTGCTCGTCGCCGGCATCCTGCTGGCCGGCCGGACGACGGACCGGCTGACGATCGACTTCTCCCTGCCGGGCCAGCCCGGCACGGTGACGGCTCACCGCATCGAGCGTGCCTTCGGCAGCGGCGGTGACACAAACCCCTATCTGGTCTCGGTCACACTCCCCGCAGGACAGACCATCACCGGTCACGAGAGGGATGTCGTGCGGGCGCTCACAGCCGCAGGCACAGCCGTCCCCGGCCTGCGGGTGATCGACGAGGCGAACACCGGGGACAAGGCGTTCCGGACGAAGGACGACCGCACGGCCTACGCCCTGGTCTTCTACCGGTTCAACCCGTCACCCAGCCAGAAGCTGCTGACCGATCCGATCCGGTCGGCGGCGCAGAAGGCCGTCCCGGCGGGCGCTGTGGTCGGCGTGACGGGTGAGGACGTGCTGGCCTCCGGCGGCGACAACGGCGGCGGGCCCGGCGTCCTCGGGGAGACACTCCTCGGCGCTGTCGGCGCTCTGGCCGTACTCGCCTTCGTGTTCGCGTCCTTCCTGGCCCTGCTGCCACTGGTGGTGGCGGCGGTGTCGATCCTCGCCACCTTCGTGATGCTGCTGCCGCTCACCTATGCGACCGATGTGTCGTTCATCGTGCAGTTCCTGGTCGCCCTCATCGGCCTGGGCGTGGCGATCGACTACTCACTGCTGTTCGTCACCCGCTGGCGCGAGGAGCGCGACCACGGCCGGGACAACCACGACGCGGTCGTCGTCGCGATGGAACGCGCCGGGCACGCGGTGGTGTTCAGCGGCGTCACCGTCGCGATCGGTCTGCTGGCGCTGGTGGTCCTGCCGGTCCCGTTCATGCGGAGCATGGGCTACGGCGGAGCACTCATCCCGCTGGCAAGCGTGCTGACGACGCTCACGCTCACCCCGGCCGTCCTGGGCGGCATCGGGCCGAAGGTCGACTGGCCCAAGATCCGGCACGAGAACCGGGCCAGCCGCTTCTGGAGCCGGTGGACCGCCGCCGTCGTACGACGCCGCTGGATCGCGGCCGCCACCGCGTTGGCCGCACTGTTCGCCCTGGCCGGGGTCTTCCTCGGCATCAAGATCGGCCTCGCCTCCTCCGAGTCACTGGCCAAGAGCGGCCCGGCCTACGAGAGCCTGCAGACCCTGGAGCGCGGGGGTGTGCCGACCGGCGCCCTGACCCCCATGGAGGTCCTGGTCCGCACCGACCAGGCCCGCACGGCGGCCGCCAGGCTGGCCGGGATCGACGGTGTGAGCAGCGTGCTCGTGCCGTCCGGGCCGGCCGGCAACCGCGCCGGGCAGAGCATCGTCGTCGTCATCCCCGACCACGAGACCGTGAACTCGCAGAGCGTGGGCGTGGTCAAACAGGTCAAGACCGCCGCCGACGACCTGCCCGGCGTCCTCGGCGTCGCCGGTATCGGCGCGGCACAGATCGACTTCATGCACGCCGTCTACGGCAACTTCCCGCTGATGCTCACGATCATCGCGCTGCTGACGTACGTCCTGCTGGTGCGCGCCTTCCGCTCCCTGCTGCTGCCACTCAAGGCGGTCCTGCTGAACCTGGTCTCGCTCGCCGCGACCCTGGGCCTCATGGTGATCTTCTGGCAGGACGGTCACGGCTCCGACGCGGTCTTCGGCATCGCGGCCACCGGGGCGATCACGTTCTGGATCCCGTTGATGGTCTTCGCGTTCCTGTTCGGGCTGTCCATGGACTACGAGGTCTTCATCCTCTCCCGCATCCGCGAGGAGTACGACACCGGTCGCTCCACCGACGCCGCCGTGATCGAGGGCATCGGCCGCACCGGCCGGCTGGTCACCAGCGCCGCGCTGATCCTCTTCCTCGCCTTCGCTGCGCTCGCCTCCGGCCCCGGTACTGATCTGAAGACGCTGGCGACGGGCCTTGGTATCGGCATCCTTCTCGATGCGACCATCGTGCGGATGTTGTTGGTTCCGTCGCTGGTCTCGCTGTTCGGCCCGTGGAACTGGCACCTGCCCGGCTGGGCGGCCCGGCTGCTGCGTGTGCCGCCGTCGTATCCGCACCCGGAGGCAGTGAAGCCCAGGGCACAGCAGCCCACGAGCTGAACGCAGGCGGAGCAGACGGCTGCCGTGCCGCGGATCCTTCAGGCGTCCAGGCCGGGGGCCTGCTCGTCGCTGCACTCCACGGCCTTGGCGTAGGGCCACTGCGCCAACGAGATCATCCCCATCACCCGGCGGATCAGATAGAGGGCAAGAGGCAGTTCGGCGAACACGGCGAGCGCCGCCGACAGCCAGATTTCCGAAGTGCCGAAGGCGAGGGACACGTCGAACCACGAGTCGCAGATCAACAGCACTGCCGTGGCGAGAGCCGACACAATGACGGCGCGGTGCCGCAGCCACCCGAGAAGCGCGGTGGACGCCATCGCGACCACGAGCAGGACGTCGAATCCCACCCACGTGACGCGCCAGTGATGGACCCGGTACCCGGAGGGCAGCGTCACCGCCAGCAGGACGGTCCAGGGGACGAGAGCGACGGCGCAGACGGTCAGCAGTTCCAGGGTCTGCCGCCGGTGCCGGCGCACCCGCTCGAGCAGGTCGCTGTCCGGAGCCGGTGCAGCGGCCCGTATGCGGTTGCCGGCCTGTGCGTTGCTCATGTCGCCCGTTCCGTTCTCGCCTGTTCCGGGATGACGCCGGTCGGGGCTGTTGTGCAGGCGTCCTGTGGTGCAACAGCAGCACTGCCGGGTTAATGCCCGCCCCGAGGACGGCAGGCGCCGGTCATGGCGCGCGGGAAGCAGGAAGCGGAAGGAAGTAGCCCCTCCTGCGCACGTCATGTCGTGACGTTCGCGCTGCCGCGTGAAGCGTCTTCGTCGGCGTGCGGCGTGACGACACCTCGTCCGCCGGCACGGTCCCTCTGGCGCCATTCGGGCCGCAGTCCCGTGAGGTTCGTCGTCACCAACAAAGACAATGTCAGCCGTCAGATTCGACTGAGCTTCCTGGGCTGAGCAAGAGCGTCCTGGGCGTGGCCGCCAAATCTCCGTACCTTGCGTGTTCGAAACGGCGAAGTCCTGCGCGGTACGGACCTGAACATGATCGAACGCCCCTACGACGGATGCGGGAAGTGCCTGCTCGGCGTGCGACGGCTGTCGCGGATGAAACGCGCCACGTCGTCGCCGGAGCAGCAACACGAGGACGTTCTGACCGCTGCCGCGTCTGTCGCGTCCACATCATCGGTCGGGCCGACGATTGGGAGGCGGCGGGTGCCACTGAGCCTTTTCCAACCTGCCGTTGTTGCTGGTCAGGGGGAGTCGAGGTCGACTCGCCTGGTAGCAGGCAGTAGCTCGCTGACTTGTGCGTCTGTGGTCACCTGCCGACAACAGCACACGTGCCGGCGGGGCAGGCCGGCACATCGGCCGTGCCCGCCGAGCAGATGGGATTAGGGTCAATGCCGAACGTGCCGGGGCCCGTCCGGAGCCAGAGTGAGAGACCCGGCAATGGGCCGCTCGGTGTGCAGCCCCTCGACCGTCGGCTGGCCAAAGCGCTCTCCGACACGTGAAGAACCCCTGATCGAATGTCCGAACTTTGGCTTCAGCAGGAGGTGGTTGTGTCCCTGCCCCGGCACACATATCAGGTGCTGTCCACCAGACGGATGCAGGGGAGCGATGTGCCCTGGCCGCATGACGTGCGCATCGCGCTCCCCCCGTCGTACGAGCACGGTGACCGCAGCTACCCCGTCCTGTGGGTGACAGACGCGTCCCTCAGCTTCCCGCTCACCGTCGGCCTGATGAACTGGCTCCACACCGTGCAGGAGATCGCCGAGCTCATCGTGATCGGCGTCGGCGCTCCCGACGAGAGCGATCCCGCCGAGTTCGGAGCGCGTCGGACACACGACTTCTATCCGATGCCGAGATGGGTCAATGCAGGGCCCGGCGGTGCGCGTATGGAAGCACTGTCCAGCGAAATGCCGACGGGCGGCGGGGGAGCCGATGGGCTGCTGTCGTTCCTGGTCGACGAGTTGCGCCCGCGGTTGGCGACCGAGTTCAGGTTCGACGACGACCACGGTCTCGTGGGATTCTCCGGCGGCGGACACTTCGTCGGCTTCGCCCTGTTCTCCCGGCCGGCGGCCTTCGGCCGCTATCTGGCCAGCAGCCCTGCCCTCAGCGGATGTGAGGATCTGCTGTTCACGCTGGAGGCCGACTACGCCACGACCCACGACGACCTGGCGGCGAAGGTGTTCCTCGGCGCGGGCGAGGCGGAGCTCACCGATCCCTACGTGGCCGCCGCCGACATCGTCGGGTCGATGACCCGCATGTCACAGCTGCTGCGGCTGCGCAACTACCCGTCCCTGGAGCTCACCTCCCGCCTGTACCCGAGGCAGACCCATGGGTCGGCGTTGTCGTACGCGTTGAACGAGGGCCTGCGCACGCTGTATCCCCTCACCACTCCCAGCGGCGAATGAGCAGATCCACAGCGGGCCTGGCCACCCGGGCCTGGATGGGCGAGCACGGCGGCGCCGTCGTCAACACCGCTTCCGTCGGTGGCATGGCCTTCGAGGCGAACATCGGTCTGTACAAACGCCTCGAAGGCCGCGCTGATCCACCTGACCAGGCAACTGGCCCTGGAGCTCTCGCCGAAGGTCCGCGTCAACGCGATGGCAGCAGGCGTGGTGCGCACCAAGCCGGCCGAGGCGCTGTGGAAGGAGCACGAGCAAGCCGTCTCCTCCGCTACGGCGCTCGGGCGCATCGGGGAGCCTGCCGACATCGCCTCGGCGGTCGCCTTTCTCGTCTCGGACGCGGAGAGTTGGATCACCGGTGAGACCATGGTGATCGACGGCGGCCAGCTCCTCGGTGACGCGCTTCCGTTCAGAGCGGCTACGGACGTCCCGCACGGGTGAACGTCAGATGCGTGACTCCGGTGGGCGAGGAGGCGGCCTCGACCTCGTATTCCTTCTCGAGGCCCTCCAGCCCGTCCCAGAGGCGTACGCCGCGGCCGAGCAGGAGCGGGACCACCACGACGTGCAGGTGATCGATGAGCCCGGCGGCAAGGAAGTCGCGGATCACGGTGGGCCCGCCGCCGATGCGTACGTCCTGGCCGCCCGCAGCCTCACGGGCCGCCTCGAGCGCCTCGGCGGGCGAAGCGTCGAGGAAGTGGAATGTCGTGCCGCCCTCCATCTCGATCGACCCACGGGGGTGATGGGTGAGGATGAAGGTCGGTGTGTGGAAGGGCGGGTTGGGCCCCCACCACCCCTCCCACTCCGGGTCCTCGTGCCATCCGGGTGGGCCGAACTTCCCGGCGCCCATGATCTCGGCGCCGATCCCTGGTGTGAACTGTCGCGCGAAGGCGTCGTCGAGGCCGACGGTCCCCCCGGGCTTGCCGGTCATCTCGTGCCAGAACCGGGTGGTGAACATCCACTCGTGCAGCCGTTCGCCGGCATGGCCGAACGGCGCGTCACGGCTCAGACCCTCACCGGTGCCGAAGCCGTCGAGCGAGATGGCGAAGTTGTGGACGCGGGCGAGTGACATGGCTGGCGACTCCTTTCCTTCCGCTGGTTACGACATATCCATGCGCGGGGCGTTTCAGCCAGGCGGCGCCGACAGATGGATCAGGATGCCGCACACCTCGTCCACGATCTCCCGGGCCTCCGTCTCGTCCTGGCAGTCGCCCAGTTCGCGCGCCGCCCCTCCGATGACGGTGGTCAGTACGCTCACCCGGACCCGACCGGCGCGTCGCTGCTCGTCCACCTCCAGGAGCCGGGCGTTGCGCCGTACCCACGCGCGGTCCCACTGGCGACGCAGCGCGTCGAAACCCGCCGGGCCGTCGTCTTCCACGAGGAGTCTGCCGAGCCGCCGGTTGTCCCAGGCGCCCTCCAGGTACGCCCTGGATCCCGCCACGAAGAGGGCGGCGGGGTCGTTCACGCCACGGGCGCGCTCGGCGGTCAGCGTGGCCGCGGTGCGGCGCTCCTGCTCCTCCCGGAACTCCTCCCATAGGGCGAGGTAAAGCCCGCGCTTTCCTCCGTAGTGCTGGAAGAGGCTGCCCACCGGGATGCCGGAGCGTGCCGCGATCTCGGTGAGGCCGGCGTCGGTGTAACCGCGCTCGGTGAACACCTCCAGCGCGGCGTCCAGCAGCGCACGGCGGATGGAGCGGTCCTGACCGGCGTCGCCCTCCGACAGACCCATGCCCGCCTGCTCCTCCGGCAGTTGACGCGCCGGCTCGGTCCCGGCGGACTCCACGATGCCGCTCACTGACGATCCCCGCCTTCTCCGGCCCCGTCGCGGATGGCGAGGGCGACCAGCAGTTCCAGGAGGTCGGCGATCCGGCGCGGATTGCGGCCGGTGCGTTCCTCGATTCGGCGCAGCCGGTAGTGCGCCGTGTTGTGGTGCACCTGCAGCCGGTCGGCGGCCAGCCGCAGGTTGAGATCGGCCTCTGCGAAGGCCCGGATGGTGGCGGCCAGCGTGTCGCCGCGTCTGCGGTCCTCCTCCAGCAGCGCCCGCACACGGGGGTCGACCAGCTGGCGGGCGAGGTCGTCGGCGCGCAGCGCCAGGTAGTCGAACGGGGACAGCCGCGGCAGCGCCGCCACCCCGCCCCCGCTCGGCACCAGGTCGAGGACGGCCCGCGCCTCCGTGTAAGCGCGCGGCAGTTCGGACGCGCCCTGTGCGACCGTGCTGATGCCCATGGAGAGCATGGTTCCCTCCCGCGCGAGCCGCCGCTGCACGGCCTCGAAGTGGGCGCATATGTCCTCCGCGTTCATGCCGGCCCGGACCACGGGCACGGCCACCACCTCGTCGTGGCGCACGACGACCAGGGTTCTGCCGGCCCAGGGCCCGGCAACGCTGATCGACGCGCTGGTCGCATACCCGCTCTCGGCCGAGGTGAGGTCCCCGGTGCGGGTGTCGCCGACGCACACCGCCACGACCGTCATCATCTGCGAGGCCGGTCCTATGCCGTACGCCTGCGCCGCCGCGGACAGCGGACCGCGCGTCGGTGCCACGCCGGCCAGGAGCTGGTCCAGCAGGTCCCGGCGCTCCCGGTCCGCGTCCGCCACCACGTGCTGCTGGTACTCGACGTATGCCTGCGCGGCATGGGTGCTCGCGTAGTCGACATACCGCATCAGCGGTGTGACGAGGGACAGCGCGGCCTGCTGGGCCTCGGCGGACGTGCCCGCGCAGTCCAGCAGCGCGTCCCACAGCACCTGCCGGCCGACTCGGAAGGCACTGATCCAGTCCTCCAGGGCGAACCCCGCGCGGGCTCTGCGCATCGCTGCCCCGCGGCTGAACACGAGGTCTTCGGGGGCGATGTCCCGGTCGCCGGCCAGCGCCGCCAACTGCATCCGGTAGTGCTCGAGCACCTGATCCCGTACGTCGTGGAAGAACCGCTCGTCCTGCAGCGCGTACGACGGGATCTCCGCGCGCATCACCTCGACGGCGGTCTCCGCCACCTCCACGATCCGGTCGTGGACGGCGTGCAGGATCCGCCGCCGCTCCCGGCGGAGCGGTTCGGAGAGTCGGGGGATGCCCAGAGCGGGACCGCGCGGCATGGCGCCGATCGTCGCCGCCCGACTCGTGCTCCGTCAACAGGCTCGGGGTGAGACATACGCCGGAACCTGTGCGCCGCGCACAAGTAGGCGACCGAGAAGTTGGGTGCTCACACCCAATGTGCGCCCCGAACACCCCCACCTACTGTGACGCTCGCCCACCACCCAGCACGTCGGAAAGGGCGTCACTCATGCTCGCGGTCGACGGTATCAGCGTGCGTTTCGGCGGGATCACGGCACTGGACGGTGTCGGGTTCACCGTCGAGCCGGGCACCGCCGTAGGGCTCATCGGGCCCAACGGAGCCGGCAAGACCACCTTGTTCAACTGCCTCACCAGGCGCTGCACCCCCGATGCGGGAACCGTGCTGCTCGAGGGTGAGGACCTGCTCGCCCTTCCGCCGCACGCCGTGGCCGGGCGCGGCATCGCCCGCACCTTCCAGAACCTCGGCCTGTTCCCCCGGCTCACGGTCCGGGAGAACGTCATGGTCGGCGCCCACAGCCGGGGGCGCACCGGACACCTCGCCGCGGCGCTCCGGCTGCCCCGCGTCCGGCGAGAAGAGAGGGAACTACGTGAGCAGGCAGACGACCTGCTACGGCGACTCGGCCTGGCGGACGTCGCCGACCACCCCGCCTCCGGGCTGCCGTTCGGCACGCTCAAACGCGTCGAACTCGCCCGGGCGCTCGCGGTACGGCCCCGGCTGCTGCTGCTCGACGAACCCGTCAACGGGCTCAGCCACGGCGAGGTCGACCAATTCGCAGATCTGGTCAGGTCGGTGCGCCAGGACTTCGACCTCACCCTCGTGGTGGTCGAACACCACATGGGTTTCGTGATGGGCCTGTGCGACAAGGTGGTCTGCCTCGACTTCGGCCGCAGGATCGCCGAGGGCTCCCCCGAGGAGATCCAGCGCGACGCGGCGGTCATCGAGGCGTACCTGGGGGTGGCTGCATGAGCGAGCCCACCACCGACCCCACCGAGTCCGCGGAGAGTGCGGAGCCGGACTTCCTGGAGGTCTCCGACCTGCACGCCGGATACGGCCAGGCCCGCGTGCTCCAGGGCCTCGACTTCTCCGTCGCCCGCGGCGAGGTGTGCGCGATCCTCGGGCCCAACGGCGCGGGCAAGACCACGACGCTGCGGGCCCTGTGCGGCATGGTCCGCGGCCGAGGCTCGATCACCCTGAACGGTACGGAGCTGCTGGGCCGCTCGCCCGAGCAGGCCGCCCGGCTGGGTGTGGCGCATGTGCCCGAGGGCCGAGGCACCTTCAACGAGCTGAGCGTCGAGGAGAACCTGCGCATCGGCGCCCACCTGCGCACCGGTCTCCTGCGGGGCCGTGCCCAGCGCGCGGTCGTCGCGGCCGACCTGGAACGGATCTACGGCTACTTCCCCAAACTGCGCCAGCGGTCAGGTCAGGCCGCAGGCAGCCTCAGCGGCGGGGAGCAGCAGATGCTCGCCATCGGCAGAGCGCTGATGCTGCGTCCCTCGCTGCTGCTCCTGGACGAACCGTCCCTGGGGCTCGCGCCGCTGGTCACCCGCGAACTGTTCGAGATCGTCCGTGCCGTCAACGAGGAGGAACGCACCACCGTGGTCGTCGTCGAGCAGAACGCCCAGCTCGCGCTGGACATCGCGCACCGGGCGCACGTACTGGAGGCCGGCCGCCTGGTGCTGTCCGGACCGGCCCAGCAGATCCGCGAGAACGGACAGGTCGCCGAGGTGTACCTCGGTGTCTCCGTCCGCTCCCGGAAGACCGGGTGAGCGCCGTGACCGAACTTCTGCAACAAGTGGTGGAAGGACTGGGCTCCGGCGCGGTGTACGCCAGCCTGGCGCTGGCCCTGGTGCTGATCCACCGGTTCACGGGGATCGTCAACTTCGCGCAGGGCGAGCTGGCCATGCTCTCCACCTACGTCGCCTGGCAGCTGGTGGCGTCCGGGATGCCGTTCTGGCTGGCACTGCCGGTCACCCTCGCGGTGTCCTTCGCCGGCGGCATGCTCGTCGAGCGGATCGTCATCCGCCCCGTGCAGGGCGCGCCCGAGCTGACGGTGGTCATCGTCACGGTCGGCCTGTTCATCTTCGTCAACGCGCTGGCCGGCCTGATCTGGTCGTTCACCGTGAAGGACTTCCCGCAGCCGTTCCCCGACGGCGGGCTCGACCTGGCCGGGGTGCGCGTGGACTGGTCGACTCTCGGGATCATCGGCGTGGTGGCCGTCGTGATGGGCCTGCTGTATCTGCTGTTCCAGCACACCTCCGTCGGCCTGGTGATGCGGGCGGTCGCCTGCAACCCGGCCTCCGCCCGGCTGTCGGGCATCCGGGTGGGCCGGGTCCTGATGCTCGGCTGGGGGCTGGCCGCGACCGTCGGCGCCGTGTCCGGCGTACTCGTCGCCCCGCTGCTGTTCCTGGAGCCCAACATGATGGGCGGGGTGCTGATCTACGCGTTCGCCGCGGCCACCCTCGGGGGCTTCGACAGCCCCGCGGGAGCGGTCGTCGGCGGCCTGTTCGTGGGCGTCGCCGAGACGCTGACCGGGGCGTACGTCGATGTGATCGGCGCCGATCTGAAGGTGGGCGTTCCCCTGGTGATCATCCTGGCGGTGCTGCTGGTACGGCCCCAGGGCCTCTTCGGACGGGCGGCGGTGGAACGCGCATGAGCACGATCATCGCCACACTCGGCACGGACCGGGCACGGCGCCTGCGCGCCTCGCTCACCGTGCTGCTCGCGGCAGCGGTCGCCGTCGGCGCACCGTTCTACTTCGCCCCCTTCCAGGTCTTCCAGCTGACCATGGTGCTCCTGTACGCCGTGGCGCTGGCCGGTCTGAACCTGCTGGTCGGCTTCGGCGGGCAGATCTCGCTCGGGCACGGCGCGTTCTTCGCGGCGGGGGCCTACACGGCGGCGGTCATGCTCGACCGGTACGACACCGGGCACCTGGCCACGCTGCCGGCCGCGGCCGCCGGATGCTTCCTGCTGGGCCTCGGCTTCGGAGTGCCCGCGCTGCGGCTGCGCGGGCTGTACCTGGCCCTGGTCACCCTCTCGTTCGCGGTGTTCCTGCCGCCCCTGCTGAAGCGGCTGGAACCGGTGACGGGCGGCTCCATGGGCCTGACAGTGGACAAGCTACAGCCGCCCGCGTGGAGCGGGCTGGCCGAGGACCAGTGGATGTACTTCGTCGTCCTCGCCGTCACCGCGGTGGCTCTGCTGCTGGCCCGCAACCTGCTGCGCTCCCGGGCCGGCAGGGCACTGCTCGCCGCGCGGGACAACGAGAGCGCCGCCGAGGTCATGGGCGTACGGCTGTCGCTGCACAAGACCCTCGCCTTCGCGTGGAGCGCGATGTTCGCGGGTGTCGCCGGGTGTCTGTACACCTGGGTGATCGGCTTCGTCTCGCCCGACTCCTTCAGCTTCGTTCTGTCCATCACTCTGCTGGCCGGCCTGGTGGTCGGGGGACTCGCCTCGCTGTACGGGCCCCTGCTGGGGGCGGCGTTCGTGATGTACGTGCCGAGCGTGTCCCAGGACCTCAGCGAGGCGGCACCGGGTGTGGTGTTCGGCCTGCTGATCATCGCGGTGATGTTCGTGGCCCCGACGGGACTGGCCGGTCTGCCGGGCCGTGTCCTGGCCGCTGTCGCCCGTCGCCCGACCCGCACCACGGCCGCCCTCGACCGGACTCCCGAGGCCGAATCCGTGGCCGAGGTCGAATCCGAGCCCGAGGGCGAACCCGTGGCCGAGCGCGAACCAGCGCCCGAGGCCGAACCCGCGCCCGATACAGAGCCGAAGACCCAGGCCACATCCGACCCCTCCGCGCCCCACACCGCCGCGGACCCCGCAGTTGTCGACGCCGAACCCGTGGGCGCACCGCCCCGCACGGAAAAGGAATGAATCACATGCGCAAGACCACCGCTCTGCGGGCGGCCGCGGCCGCTGCCGCCGCCCTGCTCGCCGCGACGGCCTGTGGCAGCCAGCGAGGCCAGGACGACCAGGACACCGCCGCCGGCGGTGCCTGCAAGGGCCAGCAGACCACCGGCATCACCGACACGACCATCAAGCTGGGCGGGATCTACCCGCTGTCAGGACCGGCCTCGGCGTACGGCACGATCAGCAAGGGCGTGGCCGCCCACTTCAAGTACGTCAACGCCCACGGCGGCATAGACGGCCGCAAGGTCGAGTTCGTCGTCCGCGACGACGGCTACCAGCCGCCCAAGGCGGTCGAGGAGGCCCGCAGACTGGTCGAGCAGGAGAAGGTCTTCGCCGTGTTCCAGACCCTGGGCACCCCGTCCACGGCAGCCGTGTGGGACTACCTCAACAAGCAGAAGGTGCCGCAGCCCTTCGTCGCCACGGGCGCCTCCGTCTGGGGCACGGACGACAAGCACCCCTGGACCATCGGGTGGCAGCCCAACTACGTGGCCGAGGCACGGGTGTACGCCAAGTACCTCAAGGACGAGAAGCCGAAGGCCGAGGTCGCGGTCCTCTACCAGAACGACGACTTCGGCAAGGACCTGCTCGGCGGGTTCGAGAAGGCCGTCGCCGGCAGCGGCATCAAGGTGGTCGCCAAGGAGAGCTACGAGGTCACCGCCCCCTCCGTCTCCGCACAGATGGCCAACCTCGCCCGCTCCAAGGCGGACGTGCTGCTCAACATCACCACGCCCAAGTTCGGCAGCCAGGCCCTCGCCGCCGATGCCAAGAACACCAAGTGGAACCCGCTGCACATCGTCAACAACGTGGCCTCGTCCGCCGCCGTGCTCCAGCCCGTCGGGTTCAAGAACGTTCAGGGCGTGGTCTCGGCGACCTACTTCAAGGACCCCGCCGACCCGCAGTGGGCGAATGACCCCGAGATGAAGACGTACACGAACGCCATGCACGAGTACGCCCCCGACGCCGACCCGGCCAACCAGTTCAACGCCTACGGCTGGGCCGCCGCATCCAGCCTGCACCAGGCCCTGGACGCGATGAAGTGCCCGACCAGGGAGGGTCTGCGGGACGCGGTGCGCAACCTGAAGGACGTGAAGGTGAACATGCTGCTGCCCGGGGTCACCCTGTCCACGGGCCAGGGCGACGCCTTCCCGATCGAGACGATGCAGCTGATGCGGTTCAAGGGCGAGCGGTGGCAGCTGTTCGGCAAGCCGGTTGACACCCGCTCGGAGTTCGGACCACTGGCGAAGTGAGCCGGCGGGGGCGGTCCCGGTCGATGCCCTGACCCCTGGAGGACCGCCCCCGCCCTGTCACCGGCGCCCGGAGCATTGCGCGGGTGCCGGTACACCGACGACCGGAGGCTTGCCTGGCCGCTCGGGGGACGTCTCCACCAGGCGTATCCCCACCCGGGATCACTCGACGTGGCACACCGTGCACGAGTCGGCTCCCTTGCGGCCCGGAGGTGCGCTGAGCGGCTGCTCGCCGCCCACCGGGCCGCACGCCCACGGTCACCAACCGCACCACCTCGCAGAGGTCTCGGGGTTCCGACTCGCCGTCGGCGCCGTTCACCGTCGCCCGCTTTCGTGCGCAACGCGCCGTCGAGCTGCGTCAGACGGCGTCACGGTCCGTCCGTTCGTCGTGATCACGGGACGTGGACGTCTGTCCCGCCCGGTCGGCGCGGAGGAGCCGCACCGCGAGCGGTGTCCGCCGCGTCCGTGCCATCGCGCGCTGAGCGCCGGGCGAACCTCCCGTCATGGCACCAGCCGCTCAACGTCTGATCCAGTATCCGGGCGGCTGAGCGTACGCGTTCGAGGCATGAGCGCCGGGCGGCAGACCCTGCCCCAGGCAGGCCCCCTCGAATTCGCTGATGAGCGGGCCATCAGGCCTGCCGTCGGGCTACCCGTGCCCGCCACACCGTGCTTCACGGCGGGCGAGGCCGCGGCCTCACCGGGTTCAATGGGTTTACGTGGCATCTGCAGTCGGCGTTGCATGGTGGAACGCCTGGCCACCGACCCGGACACCGTCACGCCGGGCACCGGCCGTGGCGGACCGAGGCAGATCAGCGGCGACCGAGGACAAGGTGGTGTCCAGCGGTGGAGAAGCGGATGACGGAGCACAGCGAAAGCCACGACGATCCGTTCGCCCTGCACCTCGCCGCTTTGGCGGTGCTCGACGACCGGGGAACCGTGATCGGATGGAACCGGCGGGCTCAGGAACTGCTCGGCTATCCGGACACAGCCGTGATCGGTCGTCCGGCGTCCGAGATCCTTGTCGATCCCCGCGATCTGCCGGCTGTCAAGGAGGCCGCGGCGAGCTGCAGGAGAGCCGGCGGCTGGTCCGGGATGCTCACGGTGCGGCACCGCGACGGGCGGCTCATGGAGCTGGGACTCAGGGCCGATGCGCTCTCACGCGATGGCCGGGTCCGCGAGTGGGTGCTTGCCGGGGCACGTGAGGCTGACGTCCTGGAGTGGCAACGGGACCGCGCGGTCCTCGACGGGTTGTACCGCCGCTGCCCGATCGGCCTGGTCGTTCACGGCCCCGACCTGAGGCTTCTCCGGGTCAACCGGGCCATCGAACGCTTCAGCGGCGTACCGGCAGCGGACTTTCGGGGGCTGCCCACCGGCTGTTTCCTCCTTCCCGATGACGCACGCAGGGCCGTGGACCGTGTGCGCCAGGTGATCGACACCGGAAGGCCATCGGTCTACTCCGAGCAGTTCGTCCGTCTGGAGCAGGACCCTGCGCGAGAGCGGGTGGCGATGGTCTCGTCCTTCCCGATGGAGGATCCTTCCGGTCGCATTCTGGGCGTGGCCGAGATGATCGAGGACATCACCGAACGCCATCGGGCCCAGCGTCGGCTCGCGCTCCTCGACCAGGCCGGCAGCCGTATCGGAACCACCCTTGAGGTGGCGGAGACGGCCCGGGAACTCGCCGAGGTGATGGTGCCTCACCTCGCCGACCATGCGTCAGTGGACCTGCTTCGGCCCGTGACGCGCGGTGAGGAACTGGCGGAGGTCCTGGCAGGGCCGGTGGTACGCGTGGGCGCCTGCGGTGTCGGTGCCCAGGAAGCCGGCCCGCCCCACCCACAGGGCGAGCCGGTGGAATTCGCGCCGGACACCCCCCAGGCCAGATGCCTCGCCGAAGGGCGGCCCGTCCTGGAACCGGTCCTCCCGCCCGACTGGTTCTCGACGAGCGGCCACCAGGGGGCCCATGCTCCTGATGTGGGCGCCCACTCGCTGATCGTGGTCCCTGTGGCCGCGCGGGGCCTGGTGCTGGGCGTGATGACCCTGTGGCGTTCGCGCCGCCCCGATCCCTTCGAGGCGGACGATCTCACCCTCGCCCAGGAACTCGCCTCGCGCGCCGCTGTCGCCATCGACAACGCCCGGCGCTTCACCCAGCAGCAGCAGACCGCGTTCACCTTGCAGAGCAGCCTTCTGCCCCGGGCGGTTCCGGACCAGTCGGCCGTCGAGGTGGCCCTGCGCTATCTGCCGGCCAGCGCGGCCCCGGGCCTGGGCGGTGACTGGTTCGACGTCATTCCCCTGTCCGGGGCCCGGGTCGCCCTCGTCGTCGGGGACGTGGTGGGACGCGGCATCCACGCCGCCGCCACCATGGGCCGGTTGCGTACCGCCGTACACACGCTCGCCAGTCTCGACCTGGAACCGGACGAGGTCCTCTCCCGTCTGGACGACCTGGTCATCCTGCTGGCGGCGGAACAGGAGGCAGCCGGTGAAAGGCCCGTGGGCGAGCAGGTCGTCGGTGCCACCTGCCTCTACGCCGTGTACGACCCGGTCTCCGGGCGGTGCTTCGTCGCCCGCGCCGGCCACCCGCCGCCCGTGGTGACCGCTCCCGATGGACACGTGACTCCGCTGGACCTGCCCGCCGGCCCACCGCTCGGCCTGGGCGGCCTGCCGTTCGAGGCCCGGGACGTCGAACTGGCCGAGGGAAGCCTGCTGTGCCTGTACACCAACGGACTCATCGGCGAACGCAACATCGATGCCGACGTCGGCCTGACCAAGCTGTGCGACGCGCTCACCCGCCCCGCGGACGCGCTGGAACGGACATGCCAGGCGGTGGTCGACTCGCTCGTGCCATCGCGCCCCAGCGACGACGTCGCATTGCTGGTCGCCCGCACCCGCATGCTGCCACCGGACAATGTCGCCTCCTGGCGTTTGCCGCTGGAGCCTGCCAGCGCCGCCCGGGCCCGGGCACTGACCTCGGCCAAGCTGAGCGAATGGGGTCTGGAGCACTTGGCGTTCACGACCGAGCTGATCGCCAGCGAACTGGTCACCAACGTCTACCGGTACGCCGGCGGCCCTGCGACCCTGCGGCTGATCCGTGAACGGTGTCTGGTGTGCGAGGTCAGCGACACCAGCCACACCTCACCCCACCTGCGCCGCGCCCGTACCACCGACGAGGGCGGGCGCGGCCTGTTCCTGGTGGCCCAGATGGCCGAACGCTGGGGTACCCGTTACACCCGCGAGGGCAAGACCGTGTGGACCGAACAACCGTTGGCAGACACGTTCACCTGACCGTCTCGGGTCTTGCCGGGTGACCCCAGGCCCCCGCCGTCGTGGTCATTCGGCTGCGGCGAGCAGCCGTGCCTCGCTCTCCTCGTACAGCCGCCGGTTCTCCAGGCTGTCGGCGGCCCGGCGCCGGTGGTCCCGACGGCTGCCCAGCCAGCCCGCCAGGTAGCCGAACGGGACGGATACCAGGCCGGTGGACTGCATGGGGAAGAGGTCGAAGTCGGCGTTCGGGAAGACGGCGGACGGCGTGCCCGAAACGGCCTTGGAGAAGACCATCAGCAGCAGCGCGCAGGCCGCGCCGCCGTAGAGGGAGGCGAGCAGGCCGCTGCGCGTGAATCCTCGCCAGAACAGGGAGTAGGTGAGCGCGGGTGCCACCGCCGATGCCCCTATGCAGATGGCCAGAGTGGTCAGCACGCCGACGTTCCAGTCCTGGACCAGGGTGGAGAGTCCGATGGCAAGGGTTCCCACGGCCACGCTCGTCCACGCCGCCACCGTCATCTCCGTGCGTGGATCGGCTTGGCCCCGACGCGCCGCATGGGCGAACAGATCGTGGGCGAGTGACGAGGCCGCGGCCAGAGTCATGCCCGCGACCGACGACAGCAGGGTGATGAACACCATGCCCGCCACGGCCGAGTAGAGAATCGTCGTGCCCGCGGAACCGTGTGCCCCGCCGAGTACCTGCGACAGCATGAGCACCGACGTCCTGCCCTGGGGGTCGGCCGCGGTGATGTACTGCGATCCCACCAGCGCCGCCGCGCCCGTACCCATGATGATGACGAGCAGGCAGAACGTGGTGACCGTGCCGACCGCCCACGACAGGGAGCGACGTACGGCCGGCACGTCCCGAGCGGAGTACAGACGCATCGTGACGTGGGGCAGGCAGGCCACGCCGAGGACCACGGTGATCTGGAGACTGATGAAATCCAGCCGGTCAACGGCCGAGGTGCCCAACTGAAGGCCCTGCTGGAGGAAGGCGGGGCCCGCGCCGCTGCCGTGCTGGGCGGCCCTGAGCACGTTGCCGGGGCTCCAGCCGAAGCGGTTCAGCACCAGAGCGGCGACGACGGCGCTGGTGCCGAGCAGGATGACTATCTTGATCATCTGGATGAGCGCGGTGCCTCTCATCCCGCCGAGCGCCGCGTAAATGATCATCAGGGTGCCGATGATGACGATGCACGCCGTCCTGGCGCCGGCCACGTGGGGGAGGTTCAGGATGAACGTGAGCAGTGACCCGGCGCCGGAGAGCTGGACGACCAGGAAGGGCAGGGTCGCCGAAAGCGTCACCACGCAGGCGGCGATGCGCACGGCCCGTCCGGGCATGTTGCGGGCCAGGACGTCGCCCATGGTGAATCGCCCGGCGTTGCGCAGTGGTTCGGCCAGCAGGAACATCAGCAGCACCAGAGACAAGGCGGTGCTGACGGCAAGGACGTAGCCGTCGTATCCGGCGAGCGCGACGATGCCGGTGGTGCTCAGCACGGTGGCCGCGGAGATGTAGTCGCCCGCGATGGCCAGGCCGTTCTTGAACGGGGTGAGCGTGAGGTAGCCGGTGTAGAAGTTCGTCAGGTCGTCGCGGTCCGGTCCTGCCATCACGCACATCAGCAGCGTGACGGTGACCAGCGTGGTGAACAGAAGGAGGACGGTGGCCTGGGTGCCGGAGCTGTAGTCGTTCATCTCGCCGTCCATGCGTTGCGGCCGGCGGGGACCGCCTGTTCCCTGACGGCGCGGGCCAAGGGATCCACCGAGCGTTGTGCGCTGCGTCCGTACCAGAAGACCGCCGCGAAGGTGACGACGAGCTGGAAGACCCCCAGGGCCATACCCAGGCTCAACTCCCCGGCGATCTTGGAGCCCATCAGGCCTGGCGCGAAGCAGGACAGCACGACATACGCCACGAAGGAGCCGAGCGCGGCAAGCGTGGAGGTCCGGCGGAGCAGGCGGTAGGCCGAGCGGAGGGCGGCGAGGTCGGCACTGTGCCGATGAGTCTCCTGCGCATACGGCTCGTCCCAAAGGGCTTGCCCGTACGGGTCGTGGCGAGGGACGTCGTACCCGTACGACTGGGGATCGGTGTGGGGCAGGGGCCATCCCGGTGGTGCTGATGGCCGATACCGGTTCTCGTCGGGGTATGTCATCGCCTGGCCTTCCACTACGGCTCGGATCCGTGGAGGTGAACGGGGAAATGGTTCAGCCGGCGCACCATACCGACTGGTTGGAATGCCTGTAAGTCCGTGGTGGGTCACGTTTCGGGGTCGATGCGGCTGCCCGGATGGGGATCGACTTCTTGGTCAACGGGTAGGGTCGAGAAGGATCTTTCGGACACCGGCGGCGCGGCTGTTGAACAGTTCGTACGCGGCGGGGCCCTGGGAGAGGGCGAAGCGGTGGGAGACCACGACCTCCGGCGTGATCCGGCCGGCCTGGGTGAGGGGGATCAGGGCCGGGAGCTCGTAGTGGATCGAGCACAGCCCGATGGCGAACTGGAGCTCCTTGATCTGGGCCAGTCCCATGTGGAAGGGAAAGGCCTTGTTCTGGCTGACGCCGATGACGCTGACCCGACCTGCCTGCCGAACGGCTTTGAGGGCGAGCTCGATGGTGGCGTCCGAGCCCACGGCCTCCACCACGGCGTCCGGTCCGCGTCCCGCGGTCATCTCCCGTATGGCCGTTCGGGCGTCCTCGCCCTCGACCGGCTCGACGCCGAGGGTGGCGGCGAAGGCACGGCGCTCCGCGACCAGGTCCACGCCCAGCACACGGGCGGCGCCCATCACGAAGGCGGATTGCGCGGCCATGAGGCCGACCGGGCCCAGGCCGATGACCAGGACCGTTTCACCGGGCTGGATACGGGCTCGACGGCAGCCGTACCAGGCCGTGGGGGCGTTGTCCGTCAGGACGACGGCGGCCTCGTCGGAGATGCCGTCGGGCAGATGCACCAGGTTGATCTCGGCATGGGGCACAGCAAGGACCTGGGCCTGACTGCCCGGGAGGCGCGGGCTCACGCCGTAGCAAAGGTCCGTCGGGGCGTGGGCTCGCTCGCACCTGGCGGTGAATCCCCGCGCGCATGTCGCGCACAGTGTGCAGCCGACCGAGGCGGGAACCAGGACGCGGTCGCCGGGCCGGAAACGGGTGACCTGGTCGCCGGTGTCGACCACCACGCCGACGCACTCGTGTCCCGGGGTGTAACCGGTGTCCGGGCTGAACCCATTGCCGCCGTAGATGTGCAGGTCGCTGCCGCAGATACCGGCCATGGTCACCTGGACGACCGCGTCGGTGGGACTGCTGACGGCGGGGTCGGGGACGTCGCCGTAGTGGATGTCGTGGGGGCCCTGGTAGGTCAGTGCCTTCACTGGCTGCCTCCATTCCGGGCGCACGGCGGCGCCCGCGCAGAACAGGGATTCCGGAGTGGGGACGTACAACGCGCCAAGGCGCTTTTATCAGACATTAATGCGCCCGTATTACTTCGGCGTGGCGACGCTAGCATGGGCACCCGTGACAGCACATGAGACGCAGGCCACGTCGCCTCGGAGCCGGAAAGCCGGTGACACTCGCGGCACACTCATCCGGGCCGCCGAGCAGTTGTTCGCCGCGAAGGGCGTCGACGGTGTGTCGCTCAACGAGATCAAGCGGGCCGCCGGTCAGCGCAACGCGATGGCCCTGCAGTACCACTTCGGCGACCGGGCGGGTCTCCTGCGGGCGGTACTCGACAAGCACCTTCCTGCAGTGGACGCCCGCCGGGAGGTACTGCTGCAGCAGTACGAGGACAGCGGTGCTGCCGACCTCCGGTCCCTCGCCGCCGCACTGGTGCTGCCGGTCGCTGCGAAACTCGCAGACCCCGACGGCGGCCGCGAGTTCCTGCAGATCGTGGCCGAACTGCTCAACCGCCCCGAACCCCTGGTCGAGGTCGTCGTGACGAAGGGGTCGAGCATCCATCCCTGGCGGCGCCTGGTGCAGCCCCTGCTGGCTGCCGAGTCGACCACGGTGTTCCACAGCCGCTTCACCGCCATGCGCTTCTGCCACGCCGAACTCGCCGCCCGGGCCGCTGCCCGCCCTCGCAGGGACGACCGGTTGTTCACCAGTCGACTGATCGACCTGGTCACCGCACTGCTGGCCGCGCCGGTGTCCGAGCAGACCGCACGACTGCTGCACGAGCGGGGTGGGAAGGGGAAGGACCAGCCGCAGACCCCGACGCGCTGAACCGTCCGGCCCCGCAGGCGACGACCCCCGCACTGGGCCGGTTCTCGCGGCCCCCGCGCCATCTCACCCGGGGACTTTCCTGCCCACGGTTCGCTGAAGGCAGGGTCACGAATGGCATGTGGTGAACGTCACGCACCGGGCATACCAACTGGTCGGTACCCTTCGGCGGAGCCGCGAACGACAGGAGACGCCATGTCTGCGACCAACCGTCAGATCCGTCTGGCAGCCCGCCCCGTGGGCGAAGTGAAACCCGAGGACTGGGAGCACTGTTCAGGTCCCGTCGAGGAGCCGGGTCCGGGCCGGTTCGCGGGCCGCACACGGGTCCTCTCCCTGGACCCCGCCATGCGGGGCTGGCTGGACGACCGTCCCTCCTATCTGCCGCCGGTGGGTATCGGGGAGGTGATGCGCGCCGGATCGGTCGTCGAGGTCACCGCCTCCAACCACCCCGACTTCCAGCCGGGTGATCACGTGGTCGGCACCTTCGGCGTCCAGGAGTACGTGGTCTCCGACGGTCGGGGCGCCATGAAGATCGACACCTCCCTCGCCCCGCCCTCGACGTATCTGGGCGCGCTGGGCATGCCCGGCATGACCGCCTACTTCGGTCTGCTGGACGTCGGGGCGCTGAAGGACGGCGAGACCGTCGTGGTGTCGGGGGCGGCCGGAGCGGTCGGCACCATCGTGGGCCAGATCGCGAAAGCCAAGGGCTGTCGGGTCGTGGGCGTCGCAGGCGGGCCGGAGAAGTGCGCGTTGCTCACCGACGAACTGGGATTCGACGCGGCGATCGACTACCGCGCCGAGGACGTCAGGAAAGCGCTGCACCGGCAGGCCCCCGACGGAATCGACGTCTACTTCGACAACGTGGGCGGAGACGTCCTCGACGCCGCCCTGACCCGGTTGGCGATGCATGCGCGGGTCGTGGTCTGCGGTGCGATCAGCCAGTACAACAACGACACGCCGGTCAAGGGCCCCTCCAACTACCTCTCCCTGCTGGTGCGCCGCGCCCGCATGGAGGGCTTCGTCGTCTTCGACTATGCCAAGCGCTACGCGGAGGCTGCGCAGGACATCTCGGCCTGGATCGGCGCCGGCCGCATCAAGGTCAGGGAACATGTGGTGAGGGGGAGCGTGGACGACTTCCCCGAGACGTTGCAGATGCTCTTCCGCGGAGAGAACGTCGGCAAGCTCGTCCTGGAGCTCGAATGACCGCAGTCAGGCCGAGCCGGACGTCGAAGACGGTCATCCCGTGCTCAGCCGGGCGGCCGACGGCTGTCCCCGTGGAACATCCACCTCGCTCGCGGCCGAGGAGAACGCGGTGCTGGTTCGGTGCTGACTGAGCGTGTTGCGCCCAGCACCCACTAAGCGCCCGCCGTCTCCCTCCGCCGCCAGGTCGGCGGCGGAGAAGGCATGGGCGGCCAAGAGGGAACGCCTGCGCCGCCGCGCCCGGCCACAGAACAAGCTGCGCATCTGTGACGACGACCAGCTCGGGCAGCGGTTCGAGGACGCCGAGCAGGCCGCCCGGCGGGCCGGCTTCCTCGCCGAGGCGAACCCCGACGACGAGCGGGCCGCCCAGCATGCCGACGAGGCCGCCGCCGCGCTCGAGGCAGCTCGGGCGGCCCTGGACGACGTCTCCGACTTCCTCATGCGCGTCCATGGTTCGGTCGCGACGCCTCGGATCTGGAACACCGTCACCGGCCGCGTTCTCGGACTCGGTCTGTCGCTGCGGGCCGGGGAGTGGGTGGAGTTGGAGACCCGGCCCGGCACCTGCTGGGCCCTGCGCAACGGCACGGTCAACGTCGCGAACGACCTCACCTAGGCCTCCCGCCTCGACCTCTTTGCGATCCCGCGGGGCCGCGCCGAGATCGGCTGGAGTGGCGATGACCCCACCAGTACCGCGCGCCTCGACGTGTTGGCGGTCCGCGTACACCGCCCTGTGAACGGAGCACCAGTGACCCTTGTCCAACCCTCGATGATGGTGCGCGGCGGCCGCCACTCCGCCCGCGCGATGCGCCTTGTGATCCGCGACCTCGCACGCGGCAGGCAGGGCATCGCCGCAGCCGGAGACCTCAAGGTCCGGCCCCTGGAGGCGTCCGGACCCGGGGTTCTGCGGTAGGTCGGCAGCGGGATCAGCGCCCGTGAGAGCGTCCGCCCCCGGCCGTGTCGTCCTCGGCCAGGGCATCGAGGAACACTTCCCGCGCCACCGCCCGCCAGCAGGTTGCACTCGGCAGGTTCCGGGCCGCGATCGTCGGCGCCGGGCGTATGGCTTGACGGCCGTCCCGTCGCTCGGTATGTACATGCCAGAGGATTGGTATGGACCAACTCTGCGGCTTCATGCGCCAAGCCGGCGCCCACCCCCCAGTGGAGGCAGCACATGCGAAGACCGTCGGTACTTCTCACCCTGTTCGCGGGGCTGCTCCTCCTGGTCCTGGCCCCACCCGCTTCCGCGGCGGGCACACCGGACGCCACCTTTTCCAAGACGTCGACGTGGGACGGCGGTTACCAGGGCGCGTACACCATCACGAACGCCGGAAGCACCACCCTGTCGGGCTGGAGTGTCGAGTTCGACCTGCCCTCCGGCACCACCGTCGGCTCGTACTGGGACGCACTGCTCACCCAGAGCGGCAACCACTACACCTTCAAGAACCGTGAGTACAACGGCACATTGGCGCCGGGTGCCTCCACTTCCTTCGGATGGGTGTCCAACGGCACCGGAACGCCCACCGGCTGCAAGCTCAACGGTGCGTCCTGCACGGGCGGTTCGAGCACCGACACCACACCGCCCAGTGTCCCGGCCGGAGTCACCGTCGGCTCCGCGACCTCCTCCTCCCTGACCGTGCGGTGGAGCGCCGCGACCGACGACTCAGGGTCCGTCGCCGGTTACGAGATCTCGCGCGACGGCGGCACGCCCGTCACTGTGACCGGCACCTCCTACACGGCCACCGGCCTGCAGGCCGCCACGAGCTACGCCTTCCGCGTGCGGGCCCGCGACGCCGCGGGCAACGTGTCCGCCTACTCCGCGGCCGTCAGCGGCACGACCTCCGCCGTCGGTCAGCAGCCGAGCGGCGGTCTGTTCACCGCGCCGTACATCGACATGGGGGCGTGGCCCACGCCGAGCATGCCCGACATGGCCTCCGCGAGCGGCGTGAAGAGCTACACGATGGCCTTCATCACGGCCTCCGGCTGCAAGGCGATGTGGTTCAACGCCTACGACCCGCGGGACGCCTGGGCCAAGGACCAGATCGACGCCATCCGGGCCGCCGGGGGAGACGTCAAGGTCTCCTTCGGCGGCGCCAGCGGAATCGAACTGGCCCAGGCCTGTGGCTCGGTGGACGCGCTGTACGCCGAGTACAACGCGGTGGTGACCGCCTACAGCCTGAAGTACGTCGACTTCGACATCGAGGGCGCGGCCTCCGCGGACCCCGCCTCCGTCGCCCGCCGCTCCCAGGCCCTGGCGCGCCTGCAGCAGGCCCACCCGGGGCTGCGGATCTCGCTCACACTGCCGGTCCTCCCGGAGGGGCTGACCTCGGACGGCCTGAACGTGGTGCAGTCGGCGCGCGACGCCGGAGTCGACGTCGACGTGGTGAACGTGATGGCCATGGACTACTACCGCAGCGTCGACTACGGCGACGCCGCCGTCCAAGCCGCACAGAGCACCTTCACCCAGCTGAAGTCGCTCTTCCCGGGCAAGACCGACGCCCAGCTCTGGGCGATGGTCGGAGTGACGCCCATGCTGGGACAGAACGACGACGGCCACATCTACGACCAGGCCGACGCCCGCCAACTGGTCTCCTTCGCCCAGGGCAGGCACCTGGGAGAGCTCGCGTTCTGGGAGGCGACCCGCGACCGCAACGCCTGCACGGGCGCGCTCTACCAGTGCACCAACATCCCGCAGTCCCCCTACGAGTTCGCGAAGATCTTCGCCGCCTACACCGGCTGAAGCTGCCTCCGCACGCTGCCCCGCGCGGGCGCGGGACGATTGATCGACGCAACGGTTCCGGCCGGTCGGACGCGACACGTCGCTCTTCGCCGGCCGGAACCGCCATGACGTAGATCACGTCGGAGTGCGGCTCGATCTTGGAATGCGCGGTCTCCTGCCGCTGCTGCATCGTTCATGGGCTTGCCCTGTTTGGGGGTGCGCAGGGCAATGGTGCTCGACGCGGCCGGCCGTGGGATCTGGACGACCTCGGCGGTTCTCCGCTCCCTCGTCCCTGCACTGCTTGCGTTGAAAGGTTCACCTGCACCATGCCTCTGGCTCTGCTGGCCCTGGCTGTCGTCGCCTTCGGCATCGGCACCACCGAATTCGCCACGATGGGCCTCCTGCCCCAGATCGCCGACGGCGTCGGTGTGTCGGTGCCGCACGCCGGCAACCTCGTGTCGGCGTATGCGCTCGGTGTCGTCGTCGGTGCCCCCGTACTGACCGGCATCGGTGCACGCATACCGCACAAACGGCTCCTGCTGCTCCTGTCGGGGCTGTTCGTGGTCGGCAACATCGCGTCCGCTTTCGCACCCGACTTCGGTCTGCTGTTCGCCGCGCGTTTCCTGGCCGGGCTGCCGCACGGCGCACTGTTCGGCGTCGGCGCGGTCGTCGCCTCACGGCTGGTCGCCCCCGAGCGAGCTGCGCGCGCCGTCTCCAAGATGTTCCTCGGACTGACCGTCGCGAACATCGTCGGCGTGCCGGCGGGCACCGCTCTCGGTCAGCAGCTCGGCTGGCGGTCCGCCTACGGTGCCGTCGCCGTCATCGGCCTCGTCGCCCTCGCCGCGCTGGCCCTCTTCGTCCCCCACCAGCCACGAGGCGGCCAGTCGGGCATCCGGCACGAGGTGCGGGCCATGGGGAACAGGCAGGTCGCGATCGGCCTGGCCACGGCCGTGGTGGGATTCGGCGGGTTCTTCGCCGTCTACAGCTACCTGGTGCCGATGCTGACGCACCTGACGGGCATCTCCGACTCCTCGACCACCCTGGTCCTCGCGCTGTACGGCGTCGGCATGACGCTCGGCACCCTGATCGCAGGCCCCCTCACGGACCGTGCCCTGCGCCCGACGCTCTACGGGGGCCTCGCCCTGCTCGCCGCAGCCCTGGTGACCTTCTACTTCACCGTCCACAGCACCGTCCCGGCCCTGGTGACGATCACCTTCATCGGTGCGATGGGCGCCTTCGTCACCACGCCCGTCCAGATGCTTCTCATGGCCAAGGCGAAGAACGCGCCGACGATGGCAGCGGCCTCCAACCACTCCGCCTTCAATCTGGCCAACGCGGGCGGCGCCTGGCTCGGCGGACTGGCCATCTCCGCGGGCTGGGGCTGGGCTTCCCCCAACCTCGTCGGCGCCGCCCTCGCAGTGGCGGGCCTCGGCCTCGCTTTCACGGGCGGCCTCATGGACCGGGGCGGCCGACGCTCCGAGGTGATCACTTCCTTCGCCGCAGAAGCCTCGACGGAAGCGGGACACGCCACCGCGGCCGCCCAACCCTCGGGAACGCCGGGAGAGCTGGGGTAGCCGCCGGCCTTCGGCGCCCCATGGGTGATGGCCCGTAAGAGCGAGCCAGAAGCAACCCTCACAGGCGGTCCTGGCGTGGTTGTGGGGGAGGGGCAGGCGCGAAGGGGGCGGGTGTGCAGTTCATCGAGGTGACCGGTCTGGCCGGGGTGCGATCGGCCGTCATCAGGTTCACGCGGCCGGAGACGGGGCTGACCTTTGTGCTCTTTCCCATGGTTCACCTCGGGGAGGCAGCCTTCTACCGGGAAGTGGCGGCACGCCTGCGCCGCGACTGCGACCTGGTGGTCGCCGAGGGCGTTGGGGAAGGCTCGCCCGGCGCCGACGCCCTGGTCGCGTCGTACGAGCGACTCGACGGACATGAACGCCTGGGTCTGGTCGTGCAGGACATCGACTACGAGGCGCTCGGACTCCCCGTGGTGTGCCCCGACATGAGCGGAGCGCAGTTCCAAGAAGGGTTCCGTCGGCTGCCACTGAAGGAACGCGCGATGGTGGCCACAGTAGTGCCGGCCATGACGGCCGCCATGCGTCTGCTGGGGACGCGTCGCTGGCTCGCCCGGCACCTCGCCGTCGAGGACCTGATGAGCGAGAGCGAGCAGGCCGTGGCGGACTTCTGGCCGGGCCTGGACGACCTGGTTCTCCGGCGCCGCGACCGATTGCTGGCCAAGGCCCTGACCGACTTCGACCGGGGGTACGCCGGACGGACCGGCCCGTTCGCCATCGCCGTCGTCTACGGCGCCGGGCACATGCGCGCCGCCTCCGAGACTCTGACCGGCCTCGGTTACCACGCCGCGGACGCCGAGTGGATCACCGTATTCACACTCGACCCACCCGACAGACCAAAGCCCCGAGCCGAGCAGAAGGGGCCGGCGAGCTGATCGACCGGACACGGCGGATGCCGTCCTACCCGGTCCCAGTCTGCGGCAGGCGCGGGTCGATGCTGCCGCTCAAGCGTGTTTACGCTGGTCAGAGCGGTCTTTGGAAGGCGCTGTGCCGCACAGGCGAGACGAGGTCGGTATAGCCGCTGGGCGTCGGCTTGAGCGCGCGCCGTGGGGATACCCGGCGGGTATGACCAATCTGCATCTTCCAGGCCGGAAACATCAGGACGGCACCGACGAGGCCCCGGCTTCCCGGGACCCGGTGCCGTCACCGGAGGAGGCAGGACCGGACCGGGAGGTCGAACGGACTGCTCCGGACACGCCGACGAAGCTGCCGAAGGGTGCCTGGGCCGCCGTACTCAAAGGCAGCTTGAAGGAGTTCAAGGACGACGAGCTGGCAGACCGGGCCGCGGCGCTGACCTACTACGGCGTGCTGTCCTTGTTCCCGGCCCTCCTGGTGCTCGTTTCCCTGCTGGGGATCACCGGGAAGTCGGCCACCGACAAGGTGCTGAACAACCTCAGGCAGCTGGCTCCCGGCTCGGCACGCGACATCATCACGCGGGCCGTCGAACAGCTGCAGAACAACGCCGGGACCGGCTCGGTCATGGCTCTGGTCGGCATCGTGCTGGCGGTGTGGTCGGCGTCCGGGTACGTGGCCGCCTTCATTCGTGCGGCGAATGCCGTCTACGACATGCCGGAGGGCCGACCGGTGTGGACGATCCTGCCGATGCGGATCGGTGTGACCGTGGTGCTCATGGTGCTGGCGGTGATGAGCGCGCTGATCGTGGTCTTCACCGGTGCGCTGGCCCACCAGACCGGGCAGGCGCTCGGGATCGGGGACACCGCGCTGACGGTGTGGTCGATCGCCAAGTGGCCCGTCCTGGTGCTGCTGGTCACCGTCATGATCGCGATCCTGTACTGGGCCACCCCGAACGCCAAGGTCAAGGGCTTCCGGTGGATCACACCAGGCAGCCTGCTGGCCTTGGCGATCTGGCTGGCCGCTTCCGCCGGGTTTGCGTTCTACGTCGCCAACTTCGCCTCGTACAACAAGACCTACGGCACCATGGCCGGCGTCATCGTCTTCCTCGTCTGGTTGTGGATCAGCAACCTCGCCATCCTGCTGGGCCTGGAGTTCGACGCCGAGACCGTGCGGCAGCGGGCCATCGCCGACGGCCACCCGCCCGAGGCCGAGCCCTACGCCCACCCCCGCTCCACCCGGACGTGGGACGAGGAGGACATCCGCCGCCTGGACGACATCTGACCGGGCAGAGCCACGGCAGCGAGGGCGAGAGAATGCCGGCCGCAGCCGGGGAATGTCGCGCGGGGAATGTCGCGGTCAGCGCGCCAGGCGGTGCTTTCTACCGCCACGGCGGAAGCGCACGGCGCCGTAGGTGAGGTCGGCGAGCAGCACGACGGCGCCGATGATCAGCAGGTAGAACAAGCCGTGCGCGGCGACTCCGATGATGCCCAGAACGAGGGCCACGAGGATGAGGAACAGAAAGAGACTCATCGGTGCTCCAGTGGCTTCGTCGATTTCTCAGCGGCGGCGGCTCAGCGACGGGCCAGACGGCGTTCACCGCCTGCTCCCGGGGCGTAGTCGAGTTCGTAATGCGCGAAGATCTCCGGCTCGTCCGTGGCAGGCAACTCGCCGTCGGTGTCGATCGCGGGAGCCTTCTTCACCACCTCCTTGGGGTGAGCGATCTTGAGATAGCCCGGCCCGACGGTCGCTCCGGACAGCGGCACGAAAACCAGGCGCCGACGGGTGGGAAGACCCACGGCCACCGTCGCGAAGAAGGGCTGGTCGGTCGCGGTGTCGACGTAGACGGCCTCCAGGGTGCCGATCTTGTGACCGCGAGGGTCGACCACGCCGTGACCCCGCCACTCACGAATGTCGCCTGCCTCGAACATCATGGACCTCCACCAGGGGAGTACCCCTGATCGTGTCCCTGATGTCCCTGCCGACAGGTGGTGTGCGGCCAGTCCGCCCTCGCTGTGGGTTGCGGTCAGTGGCGTTCCGGGTCGAATTCCAGTACTTGTGTGAGCCGGATGTTGTTGCCCGAGGGGTCGCGGAAGGACGTGTCGATTCCATACGGCTGCACTGTCGGCGGGTCGTTGAACTCGACACCTCGGGCGGACAGCTCGTCATAGGCGGCCTTGCAGTCGTCGGTCTCCAGAAACAGCGTCCCGCCCGCACCCTTGGCCACCAGATCGGAAAGCTGGGCACTGCTCGCCTCATCCAGCATCGGCTGCCCCGGTACGGGCATCAGCACCAGCGCCGGGCCGTCGGCACCGGGCGGCGCGACACACAACCAGCGGAAGCTCCATGCCTCCATCGTCACGTCCGCCCTGACCTCCCAACCGAGCTTGGTGGTGTAGAAGTCGAGCGCCTCGTCCTGGTCGTGCACCCAGAACTGAGCATTGGCGATCTTGATCGTGGTCATGGCCGCTCCTTGGTCGATTGCCTGGGAACGACGCTAGGCAGTCGGCGATGGCGTGTCTTCTCGAAACGTGCGGTGCTGCGGCCGCGCATAGGCCATGGCCACACAGCGGGGGATGCGCACATGCCGTGCCGCGGGCGGATGAGACTCCCGATAGGCCTGCGGGGTCACCCCGTACATCCTGCGGAAACTCGTCGTGAACGATCCGATGCTCTGCGCGCCGACGGCGACACCGATCGCGGCCACCGTCCAGTCGGTCGCAAGCAGCAGGGCGGCGGCCCGTTCGAGGCGGCGGGTCAGCAGATACTGGTGCGGCGACTCGCCGAACGCGGCTTTGAAGCGGCGGCTGAAGTGGGCGGGGGACAGCGCGGCGGCCGCAGCCATGTCGGCGACGGTGAGTGGCTCGCAGTAGCGGGCGTCCGCGAGATCCCTGGCGCGGAGCAGATGACGGGCGATCGGAACGTGGACCACACGACTCATTGTGCGGTCGGCGGACGTCGGTGGCGGCGGGTGAGGGCGTAGGAGGAGGTTGGGTCAACCTCGCCTTGATTTCGCCGATCCTGGTGGGAACCTCATTGCTGTTTGCGGTAGACAATGACCCTCGTTGGACCCTTTTGCCTTCCGGAGCTGATGCCGGGCAGCCGGTGGCTCGGCTGTCGCGTCGGGTGGGCGCCGGGTTCCACTGCCCGGGGCGGGTGATGCTGTCGCAGGGACGGTGGGTTGCTGGTCAGCCGGGGTCGGGCAGGAGCGCGAGCCGTTCAAGGGCAGCGGTGATCTCGCCGGTCCAGGGCCAGTGCCGGGCGAGGCGGAGAATCCTGCGCCGACCGGTGGTGACGAGCTGGCCGGCTGCGGAGAACAGGCGGAACCGCAAGCGACGCGGTTCCCAGAGCCTCGCCCGGCCGGTCAGTGCGAGCATGGGCATCCATGCCAGCAGGTCGAGCGCGATCTGGACGATCTCCATCCAGACCCGGTTCTGGGCGGTGTCGTGCAGGGGCAGGTTGCGCAGGCCGGTGGCCCGGGCGGCCCGGATCCGGTCCTCGGCCCGTTCCGCAGCCGGTGGCGCAGCTCGAGCTCGGCGATCGGCCGGCCGGTGGTGTTGGTCGCGAAGCACGTGATCCGCATGCTGTCCGCGTCCGTGATCCTCAACTGGGCGCCGGGATGGGGCCGTTCCTTGCGGACGATGAGCCGCATGCCCTTGAGCCAGCCGTCCAGGAGCGTGCCGGTGAGCTCGGCGGCCCAGGCCCCGTCCCGGGCCTCACCTCGGCCTCGACGGCCGGGGTCCAGGCCGAGGCGGGGACCTTCAGCACATGTTCGTGGATCGCTTCGGTGACCGTCATACCGACCGAGTAGGACAGCCATCGGCCCCGCTTCGCGAGCCAGGACACGAAGTCGTGGGTGCCGCCGGCGGAGTCCTGGCGGTCAGCGTCTGCCGTCCTCGCCGGTAGCGCTTGGGCAGTTGGGCCAGGGCGAGTTGGGCGGTGGTGATGTGGTCTGCGGCGGTGTTGGAGCCCGCGTTTCCCGGTCTGAGGAGGGTGGCGACGGGCTCTCCGGTTCCGCCCGGTCCGTGGCCGACGAAGGCCGTCAGCGGGTGATGGCCGTAGGTCTTCTTCCAGGTCGCGGCCGCGTCCTGCTTGTCGGAGTGGGCGAGCACGAGGACGCCGTCGAGGTCGACGGTGACCTGACCGCCGGCGTCCTGGGCGTTCTCGCCGGCCAACGACCAGGCACGATGACGGACTTCGGCGCGTGCGGACCGGATGGCCTGCAGGGCTTTCTCGCCGGATGCGGCGAGGGCGTCGATCAGGCGGGAGACGGTCGGGTCGGAGGCGACCGGGCCGAAGACGGCCGGCTCACACCGCAGCATGGCGACGTCCGCGAGGCAGTCCCCGCCCAGCGACCGCCATGGCGACGTCCAGGAGGACCTTGCCGGGATCGTGGACGGCCCGCGGTTTGCGCCACTGAGCCAGAGCTGCGGATATCGCCTGGTCAAGGCCCGTCTTGCGGACCGTCTCCAGCAGCAGGACCGCACCGGCCTGGCGAGACCACCAGCCGACTGTCTCCCTGGACACGGACACGTGAGTACGACGAGATAGGCTCTCTCACCTGGAAGTGCTCTTTTCCTTGCAGCCAACAGGACCCTCAGCAAGTCCTATCGTTGCAGGTCAAGGGCACTTTCCGTGGGCAATACACCTAGATCAATGCCCTCTCACAACTGCCGGGTGACGCGTGGTCGGTTGTCATGGGGGTTCCCCGCCGTCGTACGGACTCGGTGCCGGCCAGACTTCCCGGCTCAGCATGGGGAGTTCATCCCGTCGGGGCGGTCAGTAGTAGATGGGACCGAGCTCACCACCGCTGGCGATGATCGGGTCGCCGTTGAGCGCGACGCTGCGCGGGCTGGCCAGAAACGCGATCACTGCGGCGACCTCGTCCGGCGTGACGATCCGGCCGATTGAGATCGCCGCGCTGAACTCGCGTTCGACCTCCTCCACAGTCAGCCCGCGGGACTCGGCGTTGGCCGCCAACGCCGTGGCCATGGTGTCGCTGCGGGTGGGGCCGGGGTGTACGACGGTGACGTTCACGCCACGTGGGCCCAGTTCGTCGGCGAGGTTCTTGGTCAGCGCGGCAACGGCGACATTGCGGATCGAGCCGGTTACCGAGCCGGTGCGCCGCGCGGCAGCGCCGCCGACGTTGATGATCCGGCCCCAGCCGCGCTCGACCATGCCGGGCGCGAACGCCCTCGCACAGCGCAGATAGCCCCGCACCTTGACGTTGATCTCCGCTTCCAACGCTGACTCCGCGATCACGCCGGGGTTGGTCATGGCCGCGTTGTTGACCAGGATGTCGACGCCGCCCAACTGCTCAATGGCGGCCGCGGCCATGGTCGCTACCGAGGCGTCGTCACCGGTGTCCGCGCCGATCCCGATCACGCGCGCCCCGGTGTCGGCGGCGAGCGCAGCGGCCTGTTCGGCCGCCGCCTGCGCATTGCGGCCGACAAGTGCGACATCGGCACCTTCCTGGGCGAGAGCCCGGCCCACTGCCAGGCCAATGCCCCGGCTGCCACCGGTGACCACCGCGCGTTTGTCCTTCAGCCCCAAATCCATGGCATTCTCTCCTCATTTGATCACCTCTCATGCGAGGCGGTGGCGACAACCGAGTTCGCCGCAGGCGGCCCGGACGGTTTCCTGAGCACGCCTCAGTACGATGAGATCGGTACTTTCCTGTCAGCAGTGGGGGCAGTGGCACAGCGCCTGTAGCACCATGTCCCCCATATCGGCGCCAGACCGCAGGGGCACGTTCTCCGAATCGCACCAGCTGCAGCCTCCGCGAGCCGTTCGGCCGGTAGACGATCGTGGGCCAGGCCCGCGCCGGCAGCGAAGCGGATCATCGATCGTGAATCAAAAAAGTGCGGTCACTCGATGCGGAGCCGCCCGGCGATCACTCCCGTGCCGGCAACGCTCGGTTCGCCGTGTTCGGTACGAGGTCGTCGAGACACTCGTCTGGCCCGGTGCGCCCGACAGGTGGCCAGCTGTCAGCCACCGGGCGAGGTGTGGGCGCTAGGGGAAGCGGTCGAGTGCCGCCGCCGGGCGGGCTGGAGAGCCAGAGGCCCAAAGACGTCTCCGTGCCGAAGCGAACTGCGCGGCCGATCTCTTCCCGGCCGCCGACGGCTCCGCAAGACCATGCCTGACCAGCGACTGTGCGGTTCTGCGCCATGCCCTGCGCGAGTACGAGAAGTTCTCCACCTCCCATCGTGCCCGCCAGGGCAGGCGTCAGCAGGTCCCGCTGCGCCCGGTGCCCGCGCCCATCACCGATCCAGACCCAATTGCCCACCTGGAATACTCGGCACGACCGACTCGGCGGCGTCCGACGGAGTCCGGAGACTGGGCCGGCTGCTGGAGCAGATCTTCCGGAAGGCGGTCGAGCACAGGATGCACGGTTCATGAGCTCGGTGCTGTGCACGACCTGGAGCTTGTCACCGGCGATGTCGTCAGCCACGTCTGCTGCCTGGCGCTTACCGAGGATGGTGAACCAAGGAAGGAGCAAGGCGGTACGGCCGAGCCGTGTCGAGCGGGTGAGGCTCACTGGCCGGTGGAGAACGCCTGCTGGGCCGCCAGGTCGGGTACGGCGAGATCGACGTGCCGCCCGTGCGTGACCAGGCGTGGAGCCACCGTGTCCGGCATCAGGGTTGCTTCCCGGGGACCAGCCCCAGCTTCTGTGCGGTGCCGCCGGCGATCGCGGCGCGGTCGGCCGGGTCCAGTCCGGCGGCGTCGAGGCGGGCAAGCGGATCGGGCACGCCCATGTCGAACGGATGGTCGGAGCCGAGCACGACCCGGTCGGCGCCGACGGCGGCGACCAGCGCGCGCAGCGCCTGCGGGCTGTAGACGAGCGAGTCGAACCAGATCCGGCGCAGGTACGCCGAGGGTGCTTCGGCGCACTGCCGGGCGTCGCTGCGCACCTGCCAGGCGTGGTCGGAGCGGCCGAGGTAGGTGGGCAGGTATCCGCCGCCGTGCGCGGCGATCACCCGCAGGTCCGGGTGCCGGTCCAGGACCCCCGCGAAGATCAGGTGCGAGAGGGCGACGGCGTTCTCGACCGGTTGTCCGACCGTGTTGGCCAGGTAGAACCGGTCGAGTCGCTCGTCGAGCGAACAGCCGAGAGGGTGCAGGAACACCACAGCGGCAGTCTCGGCGGCCCGCGCCCAGAACGGGTCGAGCCGTGCGTCCGACAGCTCGACGCCGGGGGCGAACGAGGAGATCTCGACGCCCTTGAGACCGAGACCGAGAGCGTCGTCGAGAGCGGCGACGCACAGCTCGGGATGCTGCAGCGGGATCAGTCCGAACCCCGCCAGCCGGTCGGGAGCCTGGGCGACGACGGCCGCCACACCGCGGTTCGCCGCTCGGCACACCTCGGTCGCAAGATCGGGGTGCGCCCAGTAGTGGTAGTGCGACGGGGACGGCGAGACGACCTGCACGTCCACGCCCGCCGCGTCCATGTCGGAAAGGCGCCGCTCCACAGTCGTCAGTGCGGGCATGGCCGCCCGGACCATCTGCCCCGAAACCGTCATCGATTCCGCGCCGTGGCGCCGTGCCTCGAGCGCGTGGAGTTCGGCGAGCCCCGGCTCGTCGGCGACCAGCGCCTCAACCTCAGCGATGAAGCAGTGGGCGTGCACGTCGATCGCGAGGTCCCTGCCCGGGGCGGGCGTCTGCGGGGTGTTCACGGCTGCTCCACGAGCGGGGAGTCGTGCCGTGGCGTGTGCACGGTCGGCCCGAGACAGGAGAGGTCCCGTCGGCCGGGATCCCAGTGGAGATCAACGGCCAGCGCGGGACGTTCCACGTGAGCGTCTACGACCGTGGCGAGAGCAAGAGGAGCAACCATGAGCGGTCCTTCCGTTTACTGTGACGCCACTACTGTCTGCCCGGCCGACCACATCAGGGAAGCTGAAAATACTGATGCCCTGTATAAGGCAGACGAATGTCGCGCGGGGATCACCACGGCGGCCGGGAACGTCACGTCCGCCGGTCGAGGTGCCGGCTTGTCTCGGTGAGGACCGACCGCAGCCACGCGTGCCCCGGCTCGCGAGTTTGCAGCGGATGCCACCAGAGCGCCTGCACCACCGGCACCACGTCCCAGGGACATGCGAGCACCCGGAGCCGGTGACGGGCAGCCAGCATGTCGGCCAGGTGACGCTGAATGAGTCCGAGTCGACGGGTCCCGACGATGTAGAACGGCAGGGCGAGGAAGCTCTCGACGACCGCCTGGACCCTGGGCTCGATTCCCAGTTGCTCCAGTTGCCGCACCGCGGAGAGGAAGCGGGTCGGGCCGTGGTGGGTGAGTACCCAGGGCAGCTCGGCGACGTCCGTCATGGTCAGGGCAGCGCCGACGGCGTCGTTGTCCTGATCGACCACGCACACCCATTCGTCGGTGAACAAGTCGCTCGATGGCAGGTCGAACACGTATCCGCGTGGAACGATCATGCCGTCCATCCCGCGGAGCCAGTCGGTCGGGCTGTCCGTCACGGTGTTCGGGTGATTCTCGAACCGCAGCATGACACCGGGAGCCCGGTCCTCGAGCACCTGCGCGACCCGCGGACCGAGCACGGCCATGGCGTAGTCCGAGGCGTGCAGGGTGAAGGTCCGCGTGGATGTCGCCGGATCGAACACGGCCTCACTGGCGAACACGCGCTCGACCTCCTTCAGCGCGTGAGCCGTGCGGAGCCGCAGGGCCTGGGCGAGTGGGCTCAACTCGGACGTGTTGCCTGACCGGACGAGCAGCGGATCGTCGAAGTGCCGCCGCAACCGGGCGAGCGCGCCCGAGAGTGCGGGCTGGGACAAGCCGAGGCGAGCGGCGGCGCGCGTCACCGAACGCTCCTCCAGCAACACGTCGAGCGACACGAGGAGGTTCAGGTCCAGGTTCGACAGCTTCACGGCGGCCTCCGCCTCGCTCTCATTGATGTGAGACATCAGCGAATGCAGCCTAACTTTTCACAGGACTCCGTTGGTTCTGTCTCGATCTTGATGCGCTGTGTGTCCGGCTGGGCAGGGGCTGATGACAGGCGGTGCAGGTGCCGGTCCAACACCTCAGGATGTCCTGCAGTGCGTCGAGGACTTGGTCGAGAGTGAGACCGGTTCGGGCGCCTTGGGGCCAGGCGTTGTTCGGTGAGGAAAGCGTGGGCGGCGGTCACGAGGGTGACGTGGTGGTGCCAGCCAGGCCAGGACCGGCCCTCGAAGTGGTCAGGCCCAGGCCGTGCTTGAGTTCGCGGACCCTCCAGCTCAGCCTCCACGACATGGAGTTCGGTGTCCGGGTGCGCGGCGGTCAGCCGGGCGAAGGCAGCGGGCAGCAGCAGCCGGCCACCGCTGGTGAACGTGGCGACGGTGAGCTTCGTCCGGCCCGTGTCGAGCCGCTCGACCTGCCGTCTGGCGTGCTCCCGTACACCCCGGCCCCACCAGCAGCGACACCATGGCCACGGCGTTGGCGGTCAACGCCGAGTCCCGCGGGCTGACTGTGGAGGAGGTCGAACGCGAGTTCAGCGCGGCGATCTCAATCGGCCGGATCGTCACGCCGGACGAGGTCGCCGCAGTGATCGCGTTTCTGGCCGGCCCGCGCAGCGTCGCGCTCAACGGCGACCCGATCATCGCCAGCGGTGGTGAGCTCGGTCCCATCTACTACTGACCGCCCCGACGGGATGAACTCCCCATGTTGAGCCGGGAAGTCTGGTCGGCACCGTGTCCGAACGACGGCGGGGGACCCCGGCACGAACCGACGGCCAACAGGTTGAGAGACAAGCGCCGGGATACCGCGGCTCCTGGAGTCCTGGCAGTGGGGAAGGCGTCGGCGCGGGGCGCCCGGAGCCGAGCCGGTATTGCACCCGGCTGTCGGGCGGTGACCGGGTTGGTCACCCGTTGTGTGGGGGCATCCTGGACGGAAAGTGCGCGCTGTGACGCCAGCTACGAAGTTGCCCCGGCCAGGTCGGTCGCCCCGTGGCGGCCAGCAAGGGCGCTCGGCCCATGTGCCCTGCATAAGGCCAGCAACGGCGCTCCAATGTGCCCTGCCGCACAACCGTGGACTTCCGACGGTGCGGCGTGGCGGCGCGGCCTCGCGGGCCGGAAGCCTACTCCCGTGCCTTAGGGCACCCATCTCGGCGATGCGGCGGGCGAGGGCGACGGTCCGGGTGAGGTCAAGGCCATCAACCGGGTCGACCTGCTCACCCGGTACCTGAACGACTACCGTTTCTTCCTGGGACTGGCAGAACGACACCCAGAAATGCGTCAAGGACTACGCGAGCCTCGGGGCGCAGGACGCCGACATCCTGGTCTCCGACGTGTCGGACCGCGACGCGGGCTGGTACGCACAGCCGGCCCACGGCGGCCGTAACACCTTCTGGACCGACCAGACGGCCGCTGACACGCTGAAGTTCTACAAGACGATGGCCGAGTCCGTGGGCAAGCCGGTGGTCCTGTGGCAGATCCCCCTGGGCAACATGGCGCAGAACAACACCCTCAACCACTACAAGGACGACAAGGTGGACTGGTTCTTCGGACACATGGACCAGGTGGCGAACGCCCATGTCGCCGGCCTGTTCTTCGGTCCGGGGCAGCAGGAACAGACCACGGTCGAGTCCGACGGCGGAAACCTGATCAACAAGACGATCGCCCATCACAACTCGGGTGGTACAGCGCTCAAGTAGCGCTGCAGCACTCAAGTAGGTGAAGATGCCGAAAGGCGCCCCATCTCTTCGATGGGGCGCCTTTCGGCATCTTCGTCGGGCTGAGGGTCAGCGCTTCAGGGTAAGGACACCCGGCCGGTACGGCAGCTTCGCGTAATCGATGCCGTCCGATGAGGGGTTCCTGCCCTGGTAGAGGAACTGCAGGTTGCAGGGGTCGATGGTCATGGTCTGGTCGGGGTTGTTGCGGACCAGGTCACCGTGGCTGATGTCGTTGGTCCAGGTGGCACCGCTGTTGGCCTTGCCCGCGAAGGGGCTGCTCTCGCTGCCGGCCTGCTCGGCCCACGGGCCGTTCAGGCTGGAGGCCGTGAACGAGCGGAAGTAGCGCCCGTTCGCACCCATCGCCTCGACGATCATGAGGTACTGGTTCTGGCCCTGGACCTTGTAGACCTCCGGCGCCTCGAACAGCTTCGCCTTCGTGTCGCTCATGACCGTGGTGTACGAGGAGCCGAAGCTGCCCGGGAAGTTCCCGAGCGGCATGGTCGACTTGTAGATCTTGCCATTGTCATCGGCGAAGAACAGGTACATGTTCTGGCCGTCGGCGATCACGGTCGGGTCTATCGGGGCGCCCACGGGGAGGCTGCCGGTGAACAGCTCCTTCGGCGCGGACCAGCCATTGGGGTCGGTGGGGTCGCTGGACGTGCGGTAGCTGAAGGGCCAGGGGGTACCCCACCCGTTCGAGACCAGCACCCAGATCTTCTTGGGCGCGAAGTAGAACAGTTTGGGCGCCACCGCGGACCCGCTGATCTTGGTCTGGGTGGCCGTCGCCATGTCCGACCAGTTCGTGAACGGACGGAAGGTCATCGCGCCCCACGCCGATCCGGTGGAGGTGGTCGCGTAGACCAGGTGCTTGCCGTTGTACGTCACGGTGGTGAAGTCCTTCAGCGCGACCGACCCGTTCGCCGGCTCCGCCAGCGGGCCCGTCGAGGTCCACCGGTACGTCGACGGAAGAGCACAGGTGTCGCTCTTCGGCGCCGCGGCCGGCTGGAAGTTCCAGCGCTGGTTGGCGCCGCCCTTGGAGTCCCAGATCTGGACGGCAGTGCCGTTGGCGGTCCGGCCGCCGGGGACCTCCAGCGCCCGGCCGCTGGCGACGTTGGTCAGCGTGTAGGTGCCGTCGCTGTTGCGGTGGGCCTTCCAGTGCTGGTGGGCGCCGCCGTTGGCGTCCCAGACCGTCAACTTCGTCCCGTTGGCCGTCCGGTTCAACGGCTCGTCCAGTACCCGGCCGCTGGCGATGTTGGTCAGGGTGTAGGTGCCGTCGCTGTTCCGGCTCGCCCGCCACTGCTGGTTGGAGGCGCCGCTGGCGTCCCACACCTGGAGCGGGGTGCCGTTGGCGTTCCGTCCCGCGGGCACGTCGAGAACGCGTCCGGCGGCCGCGTTGGAGAGCGTGTAGACGGTGCCGGAGGTGATGCCCCCGGCCTGCGTGCCGCCGCTGCCGGTGCTGCCCAGGGCGGTGAGCACGGCGCTGTAGGCGGGCTTCTTGTTGCCGCCCGCGTCGAACAGCAGCGCGTTCTCACCGGTGCGCCAGGAGTCGCTGTCGCGGATGCCCCACACCGTGATGCCCGTGCACCGAGCGACGTTCATGCACGCCTTGACGGCGTTGGTGTACGCGGTGGCGGACGCCTGGGCGATGTCGAGCTCGGTGATCTGCACGTCCACGCCAAGCGCGGCGAAGTTGGACAGGGTGGTCTGGAAGCTGGCCGGCGGGCCGCTCGCGCCGAAGTGGCTCTGGAAGCCGACGCAGTCGATGGGCACACCGCGGGACTTGAAGTCCTTGACCATCTTGTAGACACCCTGGGTCTTGGCGTCCGACCAGTTCTCGATGTTGTAGTCGTTGTAGCAGAGCTTGGCGGAGGGGTCGGCGGTCCGGGCGGTGCGGAAGGCCTCCTCGATGAAGTCGTTGCCCAGTACGTCCTGGAACACGGAGCTGCGGTGCCGGCCGCTGCCGCCGTCGGCGAAGGCCTCGTTGACCACGTCCCAGGCGTAGATCTTGCCCTTGAAGTGATTCATCTCGGTGGTGATGTGGTTCTTCATCACCGTGCGCAGGGTCCTCGCGTCGGTGATGGACTTGACCCAGCCCGGCAGTTGGGAGTGCCAGACCAGGGTGTGGCCGCGCAGGCGCTGGCCGTGCGCGGAGGCGTGACTGACGATCGAGTCGGCGGCGGCGAAGTTGAACGACCCGCGGGAGGGCTCGATGGCGTCCCACTTCATCTCGTTCTCCGGGGTGATCATCTTGAATTCCCGGTCGAGAATGCTGGTGTAGGCCGAGTCGCGGAGCTTGCTCGCGGGCACTGCCGTGCCGAAGTAACGGCCGCTGCCGGCCGCCGCGTCGGCGGCCGTGGCCGGTGTGGCGGCCTCCGGCGTGCGTGCGGCCAGGGCGACCAGTGGTACGGCGGCGCCCGCGGCGGCGAGGACCACGGCGGCGGCGATCACGCGGCGGGTCGCCGGACGGCGACGATGAGAACGGTTCTGATCTGACAACGGTATGTCCTTCTGGCACAGCGGGCCCTGATCCGGCCCCGGTCACCCACCAGTTGCCGCCACGCTCACCAAAGGTTGCCGCGATCAAGGGAAGCCATTCTCACGGCCGTCGTCGTCGCCCTGCCGCACAGCCGCGTTCACCGCGTCGGGACGAACCCTCCCCGGACCGACGCGGAGCCGCCCGTACCCTGTGCGTCGACGCGGTAGCCGTCGCCCGCGGCACTGCGCACGCCGGGGCCGTTGTTGAACTGGGCGGCGAACTCATGGTTCCCGGCCGGCACGGTCAGGCCCGGCTTGAGGACCCAGCGGTAGACCAGCGCGCCGCCGGCCTCCTGGACGGTGACGGTGAAGTCACCATTCGGCAGGGTCTGCCAGGTGCCGGTGCTCTTCGCCCTGCCGGTCTGCACGATCCGGATCTCGACCGTGAGCGAGGTGAGCGGCTGGGTCGTCTTGAGGACGAGGTTGCTCTGCGTCCAGTAGACGGTGCTCTTCGGATCCAGCGAGCCGGCCGACCACAGCGGGCCGTTCTGGTTCTCGCCGGCGGTCGGCGAGGAACTGGTGGCCGGCGGAGTCGGGCGCGAGCTGCCCGGGGTGGTGACCGGGGGCGGCGCGACAGGGGTGGGGCGGGCCGATGTCGGGTGCGGGGAGCTGACGGTCGAGGACGGGGCGGCAGGCGTGGTCACGGTGGGCGACGGCGCCGGGGTCGCGACGATGGCGGCGACGGCGAGGCCGCCGGTCGTCAGGATGCCGCCGACGGCGAGCCCGGCGAGGGCGACCCTGGTGCCGGACCGCGCGAACGGTCGCGCGCGGTGACGGACGGCGGGGCCGGCCATGCCGCGTTCCACCCGAGCCAGCATCCGCGCGCGGTCGGGCCGATGGGCCTCGGCGGCCTCGCGCAGCCGACGGTCGATCTCCTCGTTCACCGGTTCCTCCTCCCTGGCACCAGGTCCCCGGCCGCGCGTGCGCCCAGTAGCTTTTCCAGCTCGGCCATTCCCTTCGAGGTCTGGCTCTTCACCGTTCCGACCGATATGCCCAGCGCTGCCGCCGTCTCCTTCTCCGACAGGTCGAGGGCGTGTCGGAGCACCACGCAGGCGCGCTTGCGGAATGGCAGCCGGGCGAGCGCCGCGCGGACGTCCAGCACGGCCGCCATGTCGGGCCCCTCCACCTTCTCGGGGCTGCGGGACCAGAACAGTGTGATCCGGCGTCGCTCCCGCACCGTGCTGCGGATGCGCCCCCGCGCCAGGTTGGCCACCACACCGCGAGCGTAGGCGAGCGGGTGGTCGGCCTGCCGCAACCGGTCCCAGCGCTGCCACAGGGCGACCAGGGCATCCGCCGCGAGGTCGTCCGCCGCATCGGTCTCGCCGGTCAGTAGGTGTGCCAGACGGGCGAGCTCGGCATAGTGGCGTTCGAAGAATTCGTGGAACTCCGCGGACGCGTCATCGAGGACCATCCCCCCGTCGCCCTCTCCTTGCCATGATGTGCGCGTTAGTTGCGTGTTCAGCAACGGGGGGCGCAGCCTAACAGTGCCCAGCCCGGGATGCGAACGGCGGTCGTGCATGGTTGCGGGGCGGTGCAGGCCGGCCGGCGGGCTGGTCAAGGCCGGGCGAACCGGACGCCGGTCGGCTGCGCGACGTCCGGCTGCACGGCGGCGACGAGCAGCGCCAAGGGATTGCCCGTGACCATTCCGCGCCTGCGCCACGGTTGCGGCGCGGCGTGCTTCGTTGCCCTCATGCCCGTCCATCCGGTAGTTCGAGTCGGCCTTCCGGCTCCTAGTTGCCGCAGAGGACGAGAAGGTTGCCGCCGCGTACTCCTCCAACGGCCTCGGCGCCGGCGGACACGGACGTCGCTCGGTCATCCTCGCCCCCGAAACTCGACACCCCATCGCAGTACGATCGACCCACTCAGCCGTCAGCCCCACCGACCGACGAGTTCAACGAACTACCGGTAGGTATCGCGCTCTATGGGTTTGATTCGTACCGGAATGCTGATCGGTGGCCACGGAACATCACACAGCTTGCTCGCGGCGGGTCACGTACGTCGCACATCTGCAAGTCGTCGTTTCCGTCCAGATTCTGATCGAAAGACTGCACTGTCCAGGGAAATGACGGGTAATCAGTCTGATCGGAGGTCTGCTGCGGGTTCCGGCTGCAGGGAGCTTTGGATCTAGTGTCGAACTCCGGGCATCTCTTGCCTATTTCAGTGCTGTGTCCGTCAAGTCCCCCTGTATTACAGCGAGCAGCCCGTCGCTCGCGCGCGACGCGCTGGGTCGACGGAGGTGGTCGAGAGGGTCATCGCGTCCCGCGCGGTGTCACCTGGCGGGACGCCATCGACGAGAGGCTGGTCGCCGGAGGGCTTGTCCGTCTTGTCGAGCCTGATGACGAAGTGGTCGCGAATCGCGGCTTGTCGTTGATGACGCAAGTGGCACGGCCTGGAACCCCGGGGCATGCGCATCCGGAAGGCCCGCCGTCCGGGCCCTGGCCCTGGCCCTGGCTCTGGCGAGGCAGTTCCGGCCGGCTCGCGGCCAGCGCGGTGGCAGACCAGCAGGATTCGATCGGGAGACCTCCCGTCGGCGCCGGCGCGACACCATCGAGCACTGTGTCAACCGGCTCCATGACTCCCGCGGCCTCGCCATCACATACGAGAAGACCGCCTGGCTTCGTCTATGACTAGCGACAGCACTTGTCGATGAGTTCTGGCAGCGGTCGGGGGTCAGCCGGCCTTGAGGTGTTGATGAGTCTTGACAGCGCTTGTTGATCGGCGCCACCGGACCCAGGACGCAAGTGAACACCTCTCGGCAGGTCGAAGGACGACGACCGTGGCGCAGTCAGTCGGCCGGCGCAGCGCCGACGTCGGACGGCAGCGGCATGTGAGCGCTCCAGGATCGCCGTCTCCCAGTCGGCAGACCGGTGCGCGCTATCTGCGCCGCCAAGGGAGCTCGGCCTGATAGTCGTCCTCGTGGGTGAGGCCCTTGATGATGGCCTCGCCGATCTCTGCGAACTGGCGGACCTGGTCAGGCGTGAGGTGGTCGAACATCGCCCGGCGCGCCGCCGCGATGTGACCGGGGGCTGCGGCGGCGAGGACGGCGAAGCCTTCGTCGGTGAGCACGGCGAGTTGGCCGCGCTGGTCCGTCGGGTCGTCGGTGCGTCTCGCCCAGCCGCGTTTTTCCAGCGCCGACAGTGCGTGCGAGAGCCGGCTGCGGGTGACCTTCAGGTGCTCGGCGAGGTCGCTCATCCGCAGCGACCGGTCGGGGGCCACGGACAACCGGCTGAGCAGGTTGTACGTCGCGTGTGACAGGCCGGCGGCCCGTTGCAGCTGCCGCTCCAGGTAGTCGCCCAGCAGCGTGGAGAGGTCGATGTAGGCCAGCCAGGCGCGCATCTCCTCCTCGGAGAGCCATGGGGTGTCGCTCATCACACCAGCATATCCGAAGGTTTGTACTCTCAAACAGATTGGACTATCGTCGACCCAGATGTTTGAGAGCTCAAACTCTTGGGAGATGTCATGAGGATCACCAGGAAGGCCGGGGCCGCGCTGGTGGCGGCCGTCGTGGCGATGGGGGCAGGCGCGAGCTACGCCGTCGCCGATGCGAGCACGAAGGCAACGGCCGGCGCGTCGGGCGAGCAGGCGAAGTTGCAGGCGCTCTACCGCCAGGCCGAGGCCGATGGCGGCGAAGTGACCGTCTACATGGGCGGCGACAAGCCGGGACAGTGGGATTTCATCGCCAAGGCGTTCGCCGCGCAGTTCCCCGGCGTCAAAATCCATCTGGTCACCGATCTGAGCAAGATCCACGACGCTCGGATCGACAACCAGATCGCCACCCACGACCAAGTGGCTGACGTGGCCGTGCTGCAGACCGTGCAGGACTTCGACCGCTGGAAGAGCGCCGGCCAGTTGCTGAAGTACCGGCCCATCGGCTCCGGCGAGGTCTTCGACAACGCCAAGGACCCGCAGGGCTACTGGACCGGCGTGTTCTACGGCGCTTTCGCCGACATGGTGAACACCAAGGCGGCCGGGTCGGATCCGTCGGCGTTCACCGCGGCCGATCTACTGAAGCCGGAGTTCAAGAAGAAGCTGATCTTCACGTACCCGAACGATGACGACGCCGTCCTTTACGACTTCAAGCTGACCGTCGACAAGTACGGTTGGACCTGGCTGCGTTCCCTGGTCGCACAGAACCCCGCGTTCGTGCGCGGCACGCCGTTCTCGGCCGGACCCGTGGCGGCTGGGGACTACCTGGCGACGCTCGGCACGGCGGGCGATCCGACGCCGAACGCGACCATGATCTTCCCGGCGAACGACCCGTTCAACAGCTGGGTGCAGCACGGTGCGATCTTCAAGAACGCTCCGCACAAGGCCGCCGCGAAGCTGTTCCTGAGCTGGCTGACGTCGCGGACCGCCCAGCAACAGCTGATCGCTCCGTGGACCTGGTCGGTGCGCAAGGACGTCGCCCCACCGGCCGGGCTGCGGCCGCTGGCCACGTATCACCAGACCGATGTGGCCGGGTTTGAGGCGTTCATGAGCGACCGGGACGCGGTGGAGCGGTTCCGCTCGCAGGTGCAGCTCCACGTCGGCCAGGTCGTCGGTCCGGACCCGGCCGACCCGACCAACACCCTCGGCTTGACTCCCGGCAAGTTCTGACCGGACCCGGTTCCGGGTGGGCGCCGACCACAGGGCTGGCGCCCATCGCCGTAGCGGGCCCACGTAGAGTGAACTCTTCAGCCGCCGGGGTAGCAGCTCGGCGCCGATCAGGACCACCCGGGCCCGGCCGCCGCCAGGGCGAGTGCGAAGGCCCGCCCCAGCGGCCCTCCGCCACCTGTGACCAGCGCCGTACGGCCGTCGAGACTCATGCCGTGTTCCAGGCAAGCTCGTCGCCCGCCACCTTCGCGGCCCGGACGTCACCGGAGCGCGCGTGCCCCTCGAACAGCTCCACCCGCGCGGCCCGCCCGCACAGCCGGCCGAGCAGGGTCTGCGCGTCGGTGTTGGTGACCTCCTGGTACGTGACCGTCTTCAGGTACTTACCGACCCACAGGCCGCCGGTGTAGCGGGCCGCGCCACGCGTCGGCAGGACGTGGTTGGTACCGATCACCTTGTCGCCGAAAGACACGCAGGTGCCCTCGCCGAGGAACAGAGCACCGTACTGCGTCATGCGCTCCAGCGCGAGCCTCGGCTCGGCGGTGAGTACCTCCACGTGCTCGAACGCGAACTCGTTGGCGAGCGCGTACAGTTCGTCGACCGAGTCGACGACGTGCACCTGGCCGTGATCCCGCCAGGCGGGCTCGGCGAAGTCCCGGGTGGGCATGGTCGGCAGCAGCCGCTCCACCTCGGCGATGGTCCGCTCGGCGACCTCGCGGGATGTCGTGATGAGCACGGCGGGCGAGTCCGGGCCGTGTTCGGCCTGGGAGAGCAGGTCAACGGCGCATACGAAGGGGTCGGCGTGCTCGTCTGCCAGCACCAGGATCTCGGTGGGACCGGCGAACAGGTCGATGCCGATCTCGCCGAACAACTGCCGCTTGGGCTCGGCGACATACGCGTTGCCGGGGCCGGCGATCAGGTTGACCGGCTCCATGGTGTCCGTGCCGACGGCCATCGCGGCCACCGCTTGGACGCCGCCCAGCAGCCAGATCTCGTCCGCGCCCGCCAGGTGCATGGCGGCGACGGTGGCGGCCGGGATCTCGCCGCGGATCGGGGGCGTACAGGCGACGACCCGGGGCACGCCGGCCACCTTGGCGGTGACGATGGTCATGTAGGCGGAGGCGGTGAGCGGGTAGCGGCCACCGGGGACGTAGGCGCCCGCGGCCTGCACCGGGATGTGCTTCTGGCCGAGCCAGACGCCCGGCAGGGTCTCCACCTCGAACTCCCGCAGCGAGTCCAGCTGGTGGCGGGCGAAGGTGCGAACCTGCTCCTGGACGAAGCAGATGTCGTCGATGACCTGCTGCGGCACCGACGCGACGATCTTCTCGACCTCCTCCTCGCTCAGCCGGAAGGAACCGGGGCTCCACTTGTCGAACTTCTCGGAGTACTCACGCACGGCCTTGTCGCCGCGCTCGCGGATGTCCGCGATGACGCCGGCAACGGTCTCGCGGACCTGCCCGAGGGAGGCGGTCACCTCGGCCTTGGGGACGGCGTGCTTCAGGATCTCTGCCACAACTACGGCCTTTCTCGGAAGAGTCGGATCACACGGGCGGTGCTTCGAAAAACACGTCGGGGTCGTTGAACTGCTCCTTGGCGACCGACTCGCTCATCGGGTCGGCGGTGCCCCACTGGTCCTGGGTGACCGGGTCGTCGACGTCGTGCCGGCCCGGGTGCCACAGGTCCTCTTCGAGGACGGCGAGCTCGGTGGTGTACTCCACGGTGTTGCCGTGCGCGGCACCGTCGGCGATAGCCTCGTCACCATCTTGACTGGTGACGATATTCGGGGCAAGGTCTTTCCCTGCTGAGCTGTTGACACCAGCACGAACAGGGGACCGGATGGCCGGGATCTGCGACATCGAAGTTGTCGTCTTCGACGTCCTCGGAACAATGGTCGACGAAACCAGCGGGCTTCGAGCGGCAATTCGCGAGGCCGTGCCTGCGTCCGACGACGCGTCTGCCGACGAGCTGCTCACCTCGTGGCAGCAGCATGTAGAGCTTGAGCAGCAACGCATCGCGCAAGGGCTTCGTGCGTACGCCAACACCGAGATCATCGATGGAGAGGCGGCTCAACAGGTGGTCGACCAGGCCGGACTCGCCGATCCGGCGACCGTCGCCCGGCTGGCCACAGCGGGTCAGCGCCTGCCTCCCTGGGGCGACTCTGCCGCCGGACTCGAACGGATGGCGAAGCAATTCCCCGTGCTCGGGCTCTCCAACGCCGGCCGCACCGCCCTGCTGCGCCTCAACGCACATGCCGGGCTGCGCTGGCACCAAGCACTCTCCAGTGAAGCCGTCCTGGCCTACAAGCCGGCGCCTGAGGTCTACCAGCTCGCCATCGACACCGCCGGATGTCCACCAGAACGCGTGCTCATGGTGGCCGCCCACGCCTGGGATCTTCGCGGAGCTCAGGCGGCGGGGATGCAGACAGCCTACGTTCAGCGACCGGTCGGGGACCCGCCGACGAGTTCCGATGTCTTCGAACTGCGGTGCAGCGGACTGGACGAACTGGCCACCGCACTGACGGCGAGGTAGGCGGGCAGGTGTTGTCGGTGTCCTGGAGAGGGCGGCGAGCCCGGCTGTCTTGGGCGGCCATCCCGCTCTCGTCCTGTTGATGCGTATGTGGACTCGGCGACCTCCCTGCAATACAACCCGAAACGCCGACTGGATCAGGAAGCCGTCCTGTCGGCGTTGGTGTTCGCGGTGGCCGGCTGTGGTGCTACGGCAGGTAGTGACTGGCCTGTGATCCCAGGACGTTCAGCAGGGCGAGGGCGTCGGCGCCGGGGGAGCCCGGCGGTGCGGTGAAGAGCACGAGGTACTGGTCGCGGTCGGTGAGGGTGAGCGTGTCGCAGTCGACCGTGACCTCTCCGACGGCCGGGTGGCGGAACGTCTTGGTGAGCATCGGCGCAGCCTGTACGTCGTGTCGTTCCCAGAGCCGGGCGAAATCGGGGCTGATGTCGTGGAGTTCGCCGACGAGGCCGGTCACCGCGGGATCGGCCGGGTAACGGGCGAGGGTGGTGCGGAGCTGCCTCACGACGCTCAGCCGGAAGTCGGCGGCGTCGGAGATCCCGTAGAGCGTCGTATCGGCGTGCTGCGGTCCGGGGAAGACTCGGCGGGCGAGGTTGCGGTCCTTGGGGGACAGCGGGGCGAAGTCCTCCATGAGCGCGGCCGCGAGGTCGTTCCAGGCGAGGACCTCGCACGCGGCGGACAGCACGAAGCCGGCCGTCTGCGGCAGCCGTTCCAGGAGCGCGAGGATGCTGGGGCGGACGTCGCGCCGGTGCAGTCCGGTGCGGTTCGGCGCGGTGCCCGCGAGGACGTGGAGGTGGTCGGACTCGGCGTCGGTGAGCCGCAACGCGCCCGCGATCGCGGCCAGGACGTCGCCCGAGGGGCGTGGCGCCCTGCCCTGCTCGAGTCGGATGTAGTACTCGGTGGACATGTGTGCGAGGACCGCCACCTCCTCGCGACGCAGACCTGGTGTGCGGCGCCGCGGTCCGGAGGGAAGGCCGACGTCCTGCGGGCGGAGCCGCTCGCGGCGGCTGCGGAGGAACGCCCCGAGCTCCTGCTTGTCCATACGCCCAGTGTGCCCGCAGCCCGGCGGCGGATCCTGGTACAGGCTGTGCCTGTATCCGGCCGGCAACCGGCCAAAGGCTGTTGCCATGACGAACCACACGAACACCAGCGACAGCGCACCCGTCGGCCTGCTCGCCGGCAAAGTCATCTTCATCACCGGCGCCAGCCGCGGCATCGGGGCGGCCGCGGCCCGGCTCTTCGCGGCAGAGGGCGCCGCCGTCGTGCTCGCCGCCCGCAGCACCGACGCCCTCGAGGCCGTCGTCAAGGAGATACGCGCCGACGGCGGCGTCGCCGACGCCGTCACCATGGACCTCGCCGACAGTGCGAGCATCCGCGCGGCGGTGGACCGCGTCGAGGAGTTGCACGGACAGCTCGACGGCGCATTCAACAACGGGGCGGTGATCCAGCAGCCCGGCCCCGTCGACACCACCACCGATGAGGACATCGACCAGCAGTTCACCGTGAACTTCCGCGCGCACTGGACCGCCATGAACGCCGAGGTCGCACTCATGCGACAGGGCGGCGGCGGGGCCATCGTCAACACCTCCAGCATCGGCAGCCGCCGCGCCAACCCCGCCCTGCCCGCCTACGGGGCGATGAAGCGCGCGCTCAACAGCCTCACCGAGACCGCCGCGGTCGACTTGGCCCCCGCCAACATCCGGGTCAACGGCATCACCCCCGGCGGCACCGCCACCGAAATGATCGACGAATGGGAAGCGGCGACTCCCGGCATCATCGAGGGGATGAGCGCGAGGATCCCGCTGGGGCGGATGGGCGAACCCCGGGAGATCGCCGAGGCAGCCGCCTGGCTGCTCAGCGACCGCGCCTCGTATGTGACCGGCGCGATCGTCCCGGTGGACGGCGGCGCCGGCGCCTGACAAGAGGCCGTCCGGCCTCCGGGCCGCCCCCTTCACCACCCTGCACAGGAACGGCGACGGCATTCCGATCATGGGCGATGTGACCGGTGTTCCTGCGGGGTGGCCCGAGGGCCGGACTGGGGGCTGAGCCATCAGTGAGGTCACCGCGCGGCGGCGACCTCCGCTTCCTCGTGGATCAGGCCGGTGAAGAGTGTCAGAAGGTCTTGGACAGACAGCCGCGCATCCGCCGAGTGCGGCCAAGGGGTCGATGTTGACGGTGTCTTGGTTGCGCCGCTCGGCCGGCTCCGCCAGATGGTGCCTGAACGGCGTGATCTCGACCGGATTCCACTGACTGGGCAGGCGGAACAGCTCAGGGCCTTGTCCGGCGGATCATGGTCGGGGTGTGGCAGGCCATACCCCAAGTGGATGGCGGACCGCAGTGACCGGGTGAGTGCCGGTGCGAAATGGTCGTCCGCATGACAACCACGTCACGACCCACCGGCACCCACGGACGACTGTCACGATCCGCAGGTATCCCTGGTCGCGCAGTTGCTGTGCTCGTCGCTCTTGCCGTGGCCCTCGTCCCGGCTTTCGTCTACGCCCCCGGCCCGTTGGCGGGGAGCATGTCCGGTGGAGGTTTCGGCGACCAGCGTCACCTCAACGACAGCCTCTCCGCGTCGTTCGTCGGCTACTGGAGTTCCGGTGACCTCAACTTTTCCCCGGGCTTGGAGAGGGTTGTTGATTACTGGCGCCATTGCCACCTGGTCAAGGCCGTGATCGCTGCGACCCTGTTGGGGGTGCTGACAGCGCTCGGCGTTCTGCTCTGGAAAGCCTTTCTGCGGGCCGACGGGCTCGGAGCGGGACGTAGGGCCGCTCTCAAGACGGCATGTCGCGACGACCCAGGCTTTCCCGACGCCCGCCGGCGTCAGCCACGAGGCTGTGCAGGCCGTGCCGGGCCGAGATGAGTCCTGCGCGCTGCCCTGCTTGGCGGCCGGACTGTTTTCCCTGTAGCAGCGCGGGCCCAAGGTCTGGGTCACTCACACAAGTTGGACCAGCGCCGCATTGTCATCGACAAAGCCATGCGGTTGCTCCACCGCCGGGAGAGGCCGAAGGGTAACTGTGCTTACTCAGGCTTAGCCTCATCCTGCTGCTGAGATTCGGTCGGGGAAGGTGGCGTGGGCTGGGAGGTATCGGGGGCGATGTAGTAGACGGAGCTGCCCTGCTTGGTGCGCTGGGCCTGGCCCTTGGCGACGAGGTTTTCGAGGGTGGTGCGCACCACGGTGTTCTTGATGCCGCGGTCGGGGTGGGCCCGGTCGAGGGCGGCGGCGACTTCGGCGGTGGAGCGCGGTTCGCTCTGCCCGGCGAGGTGTTGGCGGATCAGTTCGACCAGGGAGGGCTGTGTCGTTGTCGTAGCCGCGGCCGGGGCCTTGGTGGTCGCCTTACGTGCTCGTGTGCGGCTGGACGAGGTGGGGTTTTTCGTGGCCCGGGCGGTGCTACCCGGGGTCGTGGCGGATTTTTTGCGGGGAACGGGCACGGTGGCTTTTTCGGGTGCGGCGGCAGAACTGTCGGGGCGGAGAGTGATGCCGAGTGCCTGCTGCATGTTCATCAGGACGGTGTGATCGTGCTGCAGGGTGGCCAACTGCTCCTGCAGCGCGGCGATTTCTCCGCTGACGCGTTCCTGCTCTTTGAGGTTGCGCTCGAGGTCACTGGTGACCTGGGCGGCGTATTGCGAGGTCAGTTCCGTGGAAGCGGTCGTGTTCTCGGACATGATGCCGACCTTTCGTTGAGGTCGCCGCCGAAACGGGCCTACGGAAAATAGGGCTTGGCGTGTAGTGATAGTACGGACAGCGGGAGCAGATTGTTCCGCAGAGCAACCGCCTATCTGTGGGCCTGACTGATCGTTTGAGAAGGCTGTTGCCTCGATTTTCCTGCTCTCGGCTCATCTCGCCATGACGACCTCGACCTACGCGAGAGTGCTCACGGTCGCGCTCGACTCCGCATCGGCTACGAGATTCGCGCCGATCAAGAGGAAGGCCGATGTGGCCGGTACGGGTCAGCGCGCCGGCAGTCAGGAGCAGCGTGAGGGTGGGGATGAAGGCGCCGAGCAGAGGGATCGACTCGGCCGGGACGGCCGCAGCCACCACCATGTAGGCCGAGGTCGCGGGGGAGGTGGCTGAGGAGGTCGGACAGCGCGTTCACCGCCGCGCCCCGGCGGAGGGTGGCATGGGCTGATCCCCGGCGACGAGGGGGCCTTGGAGTTCCAGATACCGGGCCATGATGCGCTCGACCTCTACCGGACTGAAGTCGGTCAGCGGCAGCCCGGAGACGATCACGTCGTACCGCTCATCGGTGCCCGGCTCCTCGATGAGGACTTGATGCACCTTCACCTGCGCGAGCCCGTCGGCCGCGCCCCGGTGCGCGTCGACGCCTGACCGTCGCAGAGATCGTGGCACTCGGTCGCGCGCCTTACCGCGGGCTGCTCGGCCGTGGCGGACCCGAGGACCCGCGGAGGCGTGCCGGACGCCGACGACCGCTGCGGCGGCCTGTGTGACACAGAGCCACTCCAGAGCATTCGATGCAAAGATTTCATTGCAAGCATTCCTTTGCATCGCTATCTTTGTAGGCATGAACGAGCCCCGGGACTCGCCCGTCCGCAATCTCGATGCCCGATCCCTGCGCGGGCTCGCACACCCGCTGCGCATGCAGCTGCTGGACGCTCTGCGCTTCGGCGGCCCGGCCACAGCGTCTCAACTCGCCGAAAAGTTGGGCGAGTCAAGCGGTGCGACCAGCTATCACCTGCGACAGCTCGCCGTTCACGGCTTCATTGAGGACGCCCCCGAACGCGGCAAGGGCAGGGAACGGTGGTGGAAGGCGGTCCACAAGGGCCTGCGTTTCGACGATGCACTGCTCACGGATGCCAGCCCGGACGTACGCGGGGCCGCCGACATGTACCTCCACGAGGTCGCCACCTCCCAGACCCGGGACCTGTCGACCTGGCTCGGCAACCGCCAGGCATGGCCGGAGGAATGGAACCGCACCTGGGACATGAGCAGTGCGACACTGCGGCTGACGCCCGAACTGACCCGGGAACTCGTCGAGAAGATGCACGCGCTCGTCGACGCCTACCGCGAGCGGGCCGTCGACGAGGACGACGCCGACACCGCCCAAGTACGCATCCAGACGCGTGCGTTTCCCCTCACCACGGACTGAAAGGCAACAGCCCGATGCGCCCCGAGACCCATCTCGTCCTGCACCACGCCTGCGCCGCCGAACTCCGCGCCGAAGCCGACGTGTACCGTCTCGCCGCACAGGCCCGGCATCCCCGGGACCTCCGTATCCGTCTCGGCTGGGCCCTCGTGGAACTCGGCCTGCGGATGGCCGCCGCCCCCAAGGCGGCAGCCGCCATTCCCTAGCGCCGTTCGTGACCGTCGCGGTCAGTGAGGCTGGAGCCGTACTCGGCCCGGGCGACGTGCCGGATGGTGGCGACGAGCAGGCCGACCGGCGCCTTCTGCTCAGGCTGATCGGGACGGTTGGTTTTGTCGACGAGAGCCGACAGCAGCACCTGGACACGAGCTTGGGCAGCACGCGAAGCACCGCAGAAATCGAACAGTTCATGGCTTCGGGCTGCCGCGGGCCTCTGCCGAGTTGGCAGGGGCCCGCGGCACGAACAGCAGAGGAGCGCTGGGACCTGCCCTCGACGAGCAGCATCCTGGCCAACCTGGCCTACCGTCTGCTGATGGCCTGGCGGCCCGGCCTCACTTCAGGTGCCGGGTGAAGAACTGGGCCGCGGTGTCCCCCGCGAACTGCGGAACGCCGGTGTGCCCGCCCATGTTGGCGTGCAGGGACTTCTCCTTGGAGCCGAAGGCGTCGAACAGGTCAAGGGCCGCCTGCCGGTCGTTTCCTTCGTCGTCCCACTGCAGCAGGACGTGCAGCGGAATGGTGACCTGGCGGGCTTCCTCGACCACGGCGCGAGGCACGAAACTCCCGGCGAAGAGACCGGCGGCCACGATGCGCGGCTCGACTGCCGCCAGCCGGATCCCGATGGAGATCACTCCGCCCGAGTACCCGACCGGGCCGCCGATCCCGGGTAGCGACAGGAGGGCGTCCAGGGCGGCCTGCCATTCCGGGACCGCCTTGTCGACGAGCGGGAGGATGAGGGCGTCGATGATCTCGTCGCTGACCGGCTCGCCGGCTTCCCTGGCCCGGCGCAGGTCGGCGCGGGCCTGCTCGGCGGCGGCCCAACGGGGTCGGTCACCGCTCCCGGGGAGCTCGATGGTGGCCGCGGCGAAGCCGTCTGCCGCGGCCTGCCGGGCCCGCGCCACCAGTCGGGGGTACATCCTGCGCAGTCCGAGCGGGGGAGAGCCGAGCAGGATCAGCGGCGTCGGTGCGGATGCGGAGGCGGGCGTCCACAGGATGCCGGGGATCTCGCCGAGGGTGAATTCGCGTTCGAGGACGTCGTCGAGGCGCTGTCGGGACGTGAAGTGAAGGGCCATGATCGTGCCTTTCGGGAGAGCTGTTGAACGGCACTCCCGGACGACCTATCGCCCGACCGTGACCCCGGAGGAGAGCACCCATGTCGATACGTTCACGGGTACCACCTCCTCGTTCTCTCGCACGGTCTCCGCGAAAGTAGCAGGGCCGCCGTGGTCTGCCAAACGGTTTCTTGCGCGGGCTCCGCGGCCGGATGCCAAGGAGCCGGAAGACAACGCAGAGCCCCTGGGGCCCAATCGCGGAGCACGGGCACGCCCTCCGGTGACCGGTAGGTCACCTCCGCAGCCAACCCCGTCTCCGGGGCGTGGAGTTGGATGTTCGGCGTGTGCCAGTCGCCGTCGCTGATCGCGTGGTGGGGCCCGGTGACGAAGGCGCCCGCCGAGACGGGTGTCGACGAGACGGCTGCCCGACCAGCTGCGGCCGTGCCCCGCGGCCGCCACCCTCCACCAGGGGCAGGGACGCAGCGGGGGATCTCTCCGCCTCGCCAGTAGTCCGAAGTGGGGCAGGCGCGGGCTGCCGTTGTCATCGAGGACGATGCCGAGCTGGAGGGCCTCATGCCCCCATGGACAGTCTGCTGTCCCTTGGCCATGGTGGCCTTCCAGGTCAGGGCTTGCGCAGCACCGCGCAGGCACCGGGCGGCACTTCGTGTGCGACGGCACCGGTGAGCAGGTCGCAGGCGGGATCCGGCAGATGCAGGGTGTCGGTGCGGTGGTTGATCAGGACGTGCCAGCGGCGGCCGTCGGGCGCGCGCCGGGTGACGGCTTCGGCACCGGGCGGCAGACCTGGCAGTTCGGGCTCGATGCCGGCCTCCTCGAGCAGCCGGCGGACCAGGGCGCCGTCGTCGGTCTCCTCAAGGCGGGTCGAGAGGTACCAGTCCTGCCCGGTGCCGTAGCGGTGCCGGGTCAGTGCGGGGCTGTCCGTGAGCATGCCGTGGGTGTAGGCGGCGAGCCTCGCGCACGGACTCGCTCCAGACGGTTCCGTGCGACCCGTCCGACAGGGCGATCCGCTCCTCCCGCCGCAGCGGCCGGTACTCCTCGACGCGGATGCCCAGTGCCTCGCGCAGCGGCCCGGCCGGGGTAGCCGCCCAGCCGGGCGTGCAGGCGCACGTCGACGAAGACACTCGCGTGCTGGACGATCAGCGTCCCGCCCCCCTCGACGTAACGGCGCAGGTTCTCGGCGCCCGCGTCGGACATCAGGAAGTGGGGTCATGACGGTGCCTCCCTGCGGAGAGTCGGGCGCTGCTTCCGGGCCGCCCGACCCCCCCGTACGGAGAGCCGGGCGGCGCTTTTGGGCGGAGGGCGGCCGGTCACCGGTCCGCCCTTCGGTTTGCCGCGGCGTCAGAAGCCCGCGACGCCCCAGGAGCTTGCGGTGTAGTTGCCCGGCCCGAACTCCCAGCCGGCCATGATGCTGTTGAGGTACTGGTCGTTGGTGTAGTAGCCCCTGTTGATGCCCCAGTTGAAGAACGGGGTGAGGCTTCCGGACCACCAGCCGGACCTGCTCGTGTCCAGGTAGCTGATGGTGTGGCTGACACCGTCCGGCCAGTTGTACTCGTAGATGTTCCAGGTGCGGCCGCCGAGGCTGACGTTGGTCGCGGTCGGGATCGCGTTGCCGCTTGCGTCATAGGCGTTGGCCAGAGGTTTGGTGTTGGACCAGTTGAGCCAGATCATCAGCTCGTTGTGGGAGTTGCGGTTGGTGGGCGCGGCGGTCTGGTCGATGAAGATGTCGTACGTGGCGTCGTAGTACGAACCGGAGTTCGGGTATGCCGACTGACTGAACCACGTCGTGTTGTTGGGACTGATGGCGCTGAGCTTCTTGGGGAGCGTGGTCACCGGGGACGTATAGCCCCAGTCCTTGCCGTCGACCATGGCGACGAAGCCGGTGCCGGTCGAGGAGTTCACACCCCACGAGGCGTCGTTGCTGTACCAGGTCGAGGCGTTGCCGCCGGTCGCGTAGTGCTTGAACCAGTACGTCGATGACGCTGCCACTGCCGAGTTCGGCAGGGTGAAGACGAGAGCCAGAGCCGCGAGAAGCGCGGCCCAGCCGATACGGAATTTCATCAGCCCTCCTGAATGTGCGCTGAGTGGGGGGATCACACAGGAGAGGAGAAGTCGGTCGTCCTGCCCTGGCGGCAGGGCTACGTCGGTCTCCCCTTCGGGACGGCAGAGACGGAGAGCGGTCACCGGAAGTCAGACCTCACTTGGGGTCGCCGTACATGACTCCGCGTCCGTTGGTCCCGAAGTAGACGCGGCCGTAGACCCGGGGGTCTCCGGTCAGAGTGTTGCCGGTCCAGGCGTACTGGTGGCGGTCGTCGTTGATGCGCGTCCAGGTCCGGCCCGTGTCGTCGAACCGGAAGATGCCGCGCACACCGCGGATCTTGGAACTGGTGTACACGGCGGGGTACTTGGCGCCGGGCGCGGCCTTCCCGAAACCGACGACGTCGCCTTCGTCCACCGCCTCGACCCTGGTGAAGGATGTTCCGGAGTCGGTCGACCGCCATAGCCCGTACGGTGTGGGGGTGGTGGGCTTGGTGGTGCCGCCGGCCAGCCAGATGTCGCCCTCGTGGCCCGGGACCGGCTTGAACCGGACGTTCCCCGCGGTGGGCAGACCGCTCGCCGCCGTCGCCGTGAAGCTCTTGCCGCCGTCCGTGCTGAGGTAGAAGACGCCGGAGTCGTAGCCGTAGAACTTCGCCGGGTTCACCCGGTCCGAGCGCACGGGGGCCCCGGCCGGGAGCCCCTTCGAAGCAGTCCAGGTGGCACCGTGGTCGTCGGACCAGCTGACCGGCGCGCCGGCCGGTGACCAGACGATGCGTCTGCCGTCGGCGCTGATGGCGACGGCCTGGTCGTCGCCCCCGGCCCCGGTGACGCCCGACGGCTCGCTGCCCGAGGGTCTCCAGGTGGCGCCGCTGTCGGTGGAGATGGCGAAGTGCTGGGTCCAGCCGCTGGTGGGGTTGCCGACCCGCACGATGGTGTGCGGTGCCAGCTCCGCGAAGTCCAGGGCCGGGGTGGCGCCGAAGGTCGGGTTGTCGTACATCTTCGTCGCCTTGTGCAGATCCGTGTGCCGGAAGCCGCCGACATCGCCGACGCCGGAGAAGAGGTGCGCCGGGCCGACGGGCGGGCTGATCACGCAGCCGATCGAGCACTCCTCCAGGCCCTGGGCCCGCACGGACAGGTGAACCGTGCCGCCGCTGTCCCAGTCGGTCAGGTTGTTGGCGCCGTAGATCGTCGCGCCGGTTCCGTACATGAAGTGGTCGGAGTCGAAGGGGTCGATCTGGACGGACTCCATCATCCAGCCCAGCTTGGGGGTCATCTCGGGAAGCGACGGGGAGGCGTTCCAGGTCAGCCAGGGGGCGGCCGAGATGTCCATGTCGTAACGCAGGGTGCGCTGGGGACGCGTGCCCCAGTCCCACGCGCGGGTCCAGCTCGCGCCGCCGTCGGTGGAGCGGAAGAGGATGCAGTCGGGGGACCAGTTGACCTGGGTGGACACCATCAAGGTGGTGGGGTTCTGCCGGTCGATGGTCAGGCCGCTGTAACCGTAGGTGTCGTCGGCGCTGGTGGACGGGACCGGGCTGATGCGGGTCCAGGTGTCGGTGGCGGTGTCCAGCTTCCACACGTCGCCCTTGGAGCCGTCGTAGGGGCCCGCGGTGTTGCTGGTCGCCAGGTACAGGTGGCCGCCGACGTGGTCGAAGACCGCGTGGTGCGGGATGAAGCCGGTGGGCTGTCCGGGGACGCGTTCCCAGGTCGCTCCGGCGTCGGTGGACCGGTACAGGATGTTGTCGGTGTCGGCCACGGTGACGTAGAGGGTCCGGGTGGCCCTGCCCGCTCTGCCGGTGCGCTTGTCGAAGACGACTTGCAGCACGCCCAGGTTGTCGCCGTTGTAGCCATTGGGGTCGCTGGGGTCGGGGACGAAGTTGCCCGCGTTGGGGAAGCCGGTCACCTTCGAGAAGGTCCTGCCGTGGTCGGTGCTGCGCCACAGCCCGTGGCCCCCGCGCACTCCCAGGTAGAGGATCCTGTTGCGGTTGGGGTCGATCACCAGCCGCTCGCCGATGCCCCGGCCGGGCATGTTGCCGCCCAGCCGGAACGGCAGGGGAGTGGTCTTCCATGTGCGGCCGCGGTCGGTCGAGCGCAGGATCGCCGCCATGCTTGGGTCCCAGTCGGGAAGGGTGTAGGTGCCCGCCGCCAGGTAGACGCGGTCGGGGTCTACTTCGTCGGTGGCGATGCTGATGATGCCGGTGTGTCCGTACTCGTCCCAGCCGATCCAGTCGGTGAGGGGGAGCCACCGCCGGGACGCCGTGTCGAGGCGGTAGGCGCCGCCGATGTCGGTACGGGCGTACACGAGTCCGGGTTCGCGCTGGTTGAAGACGATGCCGTGGACGAAGCCGCCGCCGACTATCTCGGCGTTGCGGAAGGTGTAGGGCGTGCGTCGGACCGTACCGGCCGCGCGGGCGGACGCGGTGGAGGGGGCGAGCAGAGGGAGGGCGGCCGCGGCCGCGCCGGCGGCCAGCAGTCCTCGGCGGTTCATCTCGATGCTCATGTCGGTGCGGCCCTTCGTTTGCGTGGATCCGACCGGCGGGCGGATCGACCCCGAGTCGTCCGGCCTGAGGTCGGGAAGGCGGGAGGAATCCGAGTCGATGCGCTTCGACGTTTCGGTGACACTAAGGCCGTGTTTCCAGACACGACAACGGGCCGTTCAGGTCACTTTTCGGTAACAGGCGCGGTCGGGAGTGGCGGTGCGCCCCACTCTTCACGCGACTTCGTTCCTGGTGAGCTGCACTCTACGAACTCTCGAAGAGGGGTGCCGCCGCTGGAACAACGGCTTGAGATGGCTGGGTGAACTGTGATTGACACATGACTCAACGTCATGTCAACGTCGAAGCGCTTCGACAACACGACGGGCGATCGTGGAATGCCACACACCGCCCGGGCCGCAGTCGCCCACGCCTCCCGCGCCTTCCCCTTCGACCTCCTGCAAGGGACATCTCAGGTGAGTACCGCTGCCACGGCCCCCGAGCCGCCCACCACCGACCTGCCGTTCCGTGACCCCGCGCTCCCCCTTGCACGGCGAGTCGACGATCTGATCTCCCGGCTGACGCTCGACGAGCGCATCGAGCTGCTCTACCAGTACTCACCAGGAGTCCCCCGTCTCGGACTGGCCTCCTTCAAGACCGGCACCGAAGGGCTGCACGGCGTGTCCTGGCTGGGGCCGGCCACCGTGTTCCCGCAGGCGGTAGGTCTGGGCGCCACCTGGGACGAGGAACTGCTGCACGAGGTCGCCACGGCCGTCGGCACCGAGGCCCGCGCCTTCCACGAGCGCCCTTCCGGTGACGGCTACCCGCACAGCCTGCAGATCTGGGCCCCCGTGGTGAACCTGCTGCGCGATCCCCGCTGGGGCCGCAACGAGGAGGGATACGCGGAGGATCCGCTGCTCACCGGCCGGCTCTCCGTCAGCTACTGCCGCGGGCTGGCCGGGGACCACCCGGTCCATCTGCGGACGGCACCCCTCCTCAAGCACTTCCTCGCCTACAACAACGAGGACGAGCGCGACCTCACCTCCTCCGTGGTGCCGCCCAGGGTGCTGCACGAATACGACCTCGCCGCCTTCCGCCCGGCCATCGAGTCCGGCGCCGCCACCGGCGTCATGCCGGCCTACAACCTCATCAACGGCCGCCCCTGCCATGTCAGTCCACTGCTGGAGACCGAGGTACGGCGCTGGGCCCAGACCACCGGCCACGAGCTCTTCGTCTGCAGCGATGCCGGAGCCGTGACCAACCTCACCGAATCGGAGCACTACTTCGACGACCACCCCACCTCGCACGCGGCCGCGGTACGCGCCGGCGTCGACAACATCACCGAACAGCGCGAGGACGGCAGCATCACCCTCGGCAGACTCCGCACGGCGGTCGACCGCGGGCTGCTCACCGAGGCCGACATCGACCGCGCCGCGCGACGCCACCTGTCGATCCGCTTCCGCCTCGGCGAGTTCGATCCGGACCTCGACCCCTACGCCGGCATCCGCGACGACGTCGTGGACAGCCCCGAACACCGTGCGCTCGCCCTGCGTGCCGCAACCGAGTCGGTGGTGCTGCTGAAGAACGACGGCGCACTGCCGCTCTCAACGGCACCCGGCCGGCGCGTGGCGCTCGTCGGCCCACTGGCGGACACCCTCTTCGAGGACTGGTACAGCGGCACCATGCCGTACCGCATCACGGTCGCCACCGGCCTGGAGACGGCGCTCAAGGAGGGCGGCGCCGAACTGGTCTGTGCGGAGGGAGTGGACCGGATCACGCTGCGAGCCGCCTCCACCGGAGGCCTCCTGCGCGTCCCGGCGTTCGACCCCGGCGGGCCGATGGTGGCCGGCGCCTCCACCGACGAGCAGGAGTGCGGCGACAGCGCCTGCCACGACCTGTTCGACTGGGGCGAAGGCGTACTGACCCTCCGCAACGCGCGCACGGAGCGCTACGTCACCCTCAAGGACGGCGACCTCACTCTCGCCGCCGACCAGACGCAGCCGAACGGCTGGTTCGTCCACGAGACCTTCCGGCTGGAACTTCAGCCGGACGGCACGGAACTGCTGCGCAACATCAGCAACGGCCGATACGCCGCCCTGGACCCCGCCACCGGCCGGGTCACCCTCTGCGCCGAAGCCCCCGAGAAGGCGGAACGCTGGACCCGAACGGCCGTCAGGGACGGAATCGCCGAAGCCGTCGCGGCCGCCGCCTCGGCGGACGTCGCCGTGGTCGTCCTCGGAAACGACCCGCACATCAACGGCCGTGAGACCGAGGACCGTTCGGGCATCTCGCTGCCCCCCGCGCAGGAAGCCCTGTTGCGCGCCGTCGCCACCGAGCGCCCCGAGGCGGTGCTGGTCGTGATGAGCAGCTACCCGTACGCCGTCGACTGGGCCGACAAGCACCTGCCCGCCGTGGTGTGGACCTCCCACGGCGGGCAGGAGACAGGCCGAGCACTCGCCGCGATCCTGCTCGGCGAGGCCGAACCCTCCGGACGGCTCCCGCAGACCTGGTACCGCGGCGACGACCCGCTGCCCGGCCGCCTCGACTACGACATCATCAGTGCCGGCTGGACGTACCAGTACCACGACGCCGCACCGCTGTACCCCTTCGGGCACGGCCTGACCTACACCACCTTCAGCCACTCCCAACTCCGGCTGTCCGCCCGGGAAGCAGCACAGGACGACACCCTGACCGTGAGCGTCGAGCTCACCAACACCGGAACCCGCCCGGGCACCGAGACCGTGCAGCTCTACACCCGCGCGGTCGCCGCCCGCCACCGCGCGCCCAGGCGCAGACTGACGGACTTCCGCAAGGTCTCCCTCGCCCCTGGTGAACGGCGGCGGCTGGAGTTCGACATGCCGGTCGCGGCCTTGGCTCACTGGTCCGTGTCAGCCGGCGCCTTCGCCGTGGACCCGGGACGGTACGAGATCCAGATCGGGCACTCGTCCGAAGCCATCGCGCTGACAGCGCCCCTCACCGTGACAGGGCCGGCCCTCCCCGCCCGCAGCCTCAGCGGTGGACGCCTGGAGGCCGTCGACTTCGACGAGTGCGTGGGCGGCACGCTCGTCGACGCCACCCGGGAAAAGGGGGAGGCGGTCACGCCGGCAACCGGTCATATCCACTGCGGACTGCGCTACCGCTCGGTCGACCTGGGCGGCACGCCAGACGGACCGCGCGTCATCACGGCCGAGGTGTCCCGCGCGACGGAGGAGGACGCGACCGTCGAGATCTACGCCGACGGCGGCCCCGGTACCGGCACCTTGCTCGCCGTCCTCGACGTCCCCGCCGGCACCCACGGCCGCTACGACTGGCGCACGGTCAGCGCCCCGATGCCCGCGGAGGTGACCGGGGTGCACGATCTGCATCTCGTTCTGCGGGGCGGTGTCCACTTGGCCGCGATCGCCGGCGGGACGCGTCCACTGCCCCCGCGTTCCCAGCTTCCCGAGCATTGACGCACCTGGTCCGCGCGGATCTATCCTCTGCCTGAAGATGGGCGCCCGCGCTCCGGCCGAGTCGTCGTACCGCCGCACGGCGTGGAGGATCGGGGGCCTCCACGTACCGGAGGAGGGCCGGGGCGGGTATGCGACAGATCGCACGCCATGATGTCGTCTTCGCCGCCGGCACCGCCGGAGAGCATGAACTGACCTGGTCGCAGAAGGCCCATGAACGCGAAGGATGCCACCCCCATCTCCACGGCCCCCGCAACAGGAACGTACGGATGGGGCGGGCACTCGACGGCCGACCGGACATGGCCGCGGTGCTGCATGCCTTCGCCGCCGTGATGGCCCACTTCGAGGCGCTGCGCACGCTGTATCCACGGGAAGCGGACGGGCACCTGCGCGCGGTCGTCGTGGCCTCCGGGGTGCTCCAGGTCGACGAGTACGCCTCCGACGCCCGGGCGACGTCCGACGAGTTGAGCGCCTTCACCCTTCGGCTGGCCGAGCCCGGATTCGCCCCGGACGACCTGCCGCTACGGGCCGCTGTCATCACCGTGGACGGCAGACCCATTCACATCGTGCTGTCATTGCACCACTTCTCGGCGGACACGACGGCCGCCCGGATCGTGGCCGAACACATAGCCCGACTGGCCGCCGATCCGGGCGCCGACCTCGGCTCGGGGTGGCAGCCGCGGCAGATCGCCAGCTTCGAAGGCAGTCCCTCGGGGCTGCGGCACGCCCATCGTGTCGACACCCATGACCGGGCCATGCTCCGGCAGTCCGTCATGCCCGAACTCCAGACGCCGGCGAGCCACAGGGACACCGTCTACAACTTCGTATGCCTCGACTCGGCGGCGGTCGCGCTCGCGGCAGCCCGTCTTGCGAAGCAGTACCGGACATCCGTGGCCGCCGTCCTGCAAGCCGCATACGCGTGCGCGCTCGCCGAGCTCCTCTCCATCGGCACCTGCGTGTTCAACACCGTGATGGCCAACCGGCAGACCGCCTTCGCCCGCGAGGCGGTGGCCCATGTCGCCGGCAGGGCCCTCGTCCCGGTCGACACGTCCCTGGGCAGCGACCGGTTCCCGGCGCTGTGCCGGGCCGTCGACGCGGCACTCGCCAGATCCTCCTCCGTCAGCCTGCGAGAGCCCGACCGCTACGCCAGATCCCTGGACGAGGTCTCCGCCGAACTGGGCCGCTCCGCCCACAACCCGTACATGGTCAACGTCCGCCCCATAGCGCCCGGCACGCTGATCCGGGCTCGCGCACTCAGGGCACAGCAGGACCTCGAGCGAGCCATGGCATCCAGCCGTTACCGACGATTCCCCAAACCCGTCGACACGTACTCGGGAAAGCTCTGCTTCGATGTGTGGGGTATGTCCGAGACGGCCGGAATCAGTCTCGGGACGGATGCGACGTCGTTCGACGCGACGGATCTCGAACAGGTACTCCTCTCCTTCGAGAGGCGGCTGGTCGGCGCCGCGATCGGCGGTCACGCCGCACAGAGCGGCTCCTTCGCCGGCGCGTAGAGATGCGGCGGGGTGCGGATGGTGGATATCGAGATCCGGCTCCATCTGGAGGAACCAGGTCGGGTCGGGGGGTATCTCGGGGGGACAGAGGAGGTGGATCCACCTGCCCTTGGGGCCCCACAACTCGGCGAGGCGCCGGTGCCGCAGGCACGGGAGCGAGGACGTCTCCGGGTCGAACTTCGGTGCCTCGGGAGGGTGCGCGGCCAACTCCCCGAAGGCCGACGGCATGTGGGCGAGGCTGTCCCGGCCTGAGGTGCAGATGTCCTCCGGCACCCTTACGGTCCTGGGCCGTCCAGCCCCGCAGGGGCAGCCGCACGTATGTCGCGCGGGCTCGCGCCGAGTTCACGGCGGCAGGCCTTGTTGAAGGCCTGGAGGTCGGCGATGCCGACGGCCGCGGCGATGGCGGTGATGGACAGGGTGGAGGACAACAGAAGGTGGCGAGCGCGTTGAAGGCGCCGGTGCCGGATGTACGACACGACGGTGCGGCCGGTTTCGGCACGAAACACGCGCGTCAGATGGGTGTGGGAGATTCCGACGGCGCGGGCGACGTCCGGTACGGACAGCGGTCCGGCCAGGTGCTCCTCGACGTAGGCCTGTGCGGCGGCCACGAAGGGGTGGCGGCGCCCGGCTCCCTCGCCCCTCGGCAACTCGGCGATGCGCCACAGAGCGGCCCAGACCTCCGCCGTGGCTCGCGGGGGAGAGGTCGGCATCGCCGTCACGGCGTGTCGGAGCAGATCGCCCAGGCGGGTGCTCTCGGCTGCGGCGTCCTGCATCACCGGCACCACCCGCGCGGTTCCGCCGTCGTGCAATCGCAGATGGACGTAGAAATGCTCCGACCTGCCCCGATAGTGAAAGTGCACCTCCGTGTTCGGGGGCACCAGGCTGACGTGGCCGGGGCGTATGGGGTGGACCGACTGCCCGAGGGACAGAGCACCTTCGTAGTGGTAGAGGTGCAACTGCCACAGGTCCGGCAGCCGGAAGACGTCGTGGGTGGTGGAGACGCCGTGTACCCCGATGCCGGCAGCGAACACGGTGGGCGCTTCGTCGAGCTGTAGTGTCACCTGCTTCACGAGGATGGAAAACTACCAGCACTGGGCGATTTCAGCCCACGACCGATACGAACAGGGCACGTACGTTCGTCGCATGTCAACCAGCCAGCAACTCCTGACATCGGTTCAGGTGGCGCGCTTCGTCGCGCAGGGATTCCTGCGCCTGGACGGGGTGGTGCCGCAGAAGATCAATGAACGGGCCGTCGTGGCCTTGACCGAGGGCCTGCCGGAAGTGTCCTACGGCACTCCGCTGGGCAAGGCGTTCGCACCGGACACCTTCGTCCACGAACTGCTCGCCCTGCCGGTCGTCGCAGGCGCTGTCGAGAGCCTGGTCGGCCCCGAGCCGACCGTCGACCACCAGGCGGTTCATGTGCGCGAACCGCACCAGGGACAGGCGCAGCCGCTCCACGGGGACGCCATCATCGACGTACGGCCGGACGCGTTCGACATCCAGCTCATGTACTACCCGCACGAGGTGACCGCCGAGATGGGCGGCACTCTCAGTGTGCCGGGCAGCCATCTGCGCAGGATCAACGAGACGGACGTCGGCCGCGTCCAGAACCTCAGGGGGCAGACCCGTCTGACCTGCCCGGCGGGCACGGTCGTTCTCGTGCACCACGGCATCTGGCACAGTGGCCGCCGCAACGACACCGCGCGCCGTCGCTACATGTACAAACTCCGCCTCAACCCGACCGTGCCGCAGGTGCGTCTGTGGGACGTCTCCGACCTGCACGACCCCGCGGTGACCGCGGAACTCAACACGTACTTCCCCTGGTACGAGCAGGCCACGGGCCGACTGGAGATCTACAACCGGGTCCTCCTGTGGCGGGCCCTGACCGGAGACGACTCGTTCGACGTCGAGTACTGGGTCACGCGCGTCAGCAACCGGCCGGCCCTGAGGAGTCACGCATGAGGCAGCAGGTTCTGGTCCTCTATCTCGCGACGTCGGCGCTGGACTCCCACGTGGTGGGCTGGTCCCGATACGACGGGACCGGCCGGACCAGTCCGACGACCGGTGACAGCGACGAACCGCCCTATCCCACAGGGCTCGCCGCGCTGCAGGACGGGTGGCGCCTGTTCCAGGCCTCCCAACTGCTGCCGCCTCAGACCGGTCAGGAGTACGACGTCTCCTTCCTCAAACACGAGTTCTTCTTCGAGAAGGTGGAGGACGGTTCTCGCCCTTGATCCCCGGTGCTCGCGGGAGCCAGCGGCCCCCGTCGTGTCGGACGGGCCCCCGAAGCCGGGCGGTGGAGTCGGAGGCCGTCACACACGGTGCCGCGCAGGCTCTCTTCGGCGATCGGCTCGCTGGCGTTCTCACCACCGCCGGCGCAAGAGGCGGCCGGCAGGTAGTCGCCGGCACCGAGTCCGTCCCACGGCGGCCGGGGGCTGTCTGCAGCACGCGCTCCCGGCTGCAGCCGACGGTGCGCAGACGCTGGTCGTAGGCGGTCCAGACGGCGGTGGCGCACAGGGCGAGCGAGGTCGGCCCGCGCTCCTTGAGCCAGGCCGCCAGGAACCTCGACTGCCGTACCGCCTCGGTCAGTTCACTCAGTCTGACGCGGGCCCGCAGCCGAGTGGCGCGTTCGGCCGGGAAGATGGACCGCAACTCACCGTTGATCATTGGCCAGGCGACGAGCCTGCAAGTCGCTGACCTGCGACATGATATCGGCGTGAGGCTGCTCCCACATGGGCTTTGGAACCCGCAGCACGGCCGTGGGACTCGAGCCGCGGACCTGCGACAGGTGACGTCTGTGCGGCTGGCGCGGCACCGATGCCGGCGTGTGGATTCAGCATGATCTAGCGCGGAACCCCAGGCGTTCACGTCCGGGAGGAGGCGCTTCTCAAGATAGCGGTGACCCGCACGGGTGCACGGGGCCGCACTGGTGGCCTCAGCCGGGACGCTTCTGGTTCTCGATGTACTCCTTGATGATCGCCGGCGGTGCGCCGCCGCAGGACGCGGCGAAGTAGGACGGGGACCAGAAGTGGTCGCCCCACAGGTACTTGCGGATGTGTCCGGGGAACTCCTGGCGGAGCCTGCGGGCTGAGACGCCCTTGCGGGAGCCGACCAGCCGGGAGATGGCGACCTTGGGCGGGTAGTGCACGAGCAGGTGGACGTGATCGCGCTCGCCGTTGAACTCCACCAGCTCGGTTTCGAAGTCGGCGCACACGGCCCGCATGATCTCTTCGCAGCGCGTAAGGATCTCGTCGGTGAACGGGCCGCGCCGATACTTGGGCGTGGAGACCAAGTGAGCATGGAGGGTATAGACGACCGTTCGACCCCTAGGGATGTTGGGGTTTGGCTCCCAGCGTGGTGACATAGACCGATCGCAGTACGATGCCCGGCATGAAGATCGTGACGCAGGTGAAGCTGATGCCGGAGGCCGACCAGGCCGCCGCGCTGTCGGCGACCCTGCGCACAGTCAACGACCTGGCGTGCTGGGTCTCCGAGGTGGCGTTCGCCCATGGTGTGCCGCGTGAGTACGAGCTGCGCAAGCACACGTACCCGCGCCTCAAGGCCGAAGGGCTCGGGGCGCAGCCGGCGCAACACGTGATCAAGAAGGTGCGCGACGCGTACACGACGCTGCACGCCAACATCCGCGCCGGAAACCTCGGCAAGCCGAAGTCGAAGCGCCGGATCAAGGCCGCATCGAAGCCGATTACGTTCCGTCCCGAGGCCGCGCAGCCATATGACGACCGGTGTTTGAGCTGGCAGTACGATGCACAGACCGTGTCCATCTGGACAACTGCCGGACGCCTCAAGAGCGTCCGCTCCGCCGACGGGCTCAAGACACTGCGCGAGTACCGCAAGGGCGAGGCAGACCTGATCAAGCGTGACGGGGTCTTCTACCTGATCGCCACCTGCGAGGTCCCCGAGGCCGAGACGTACGAGCCGGACGACTTCATCGGCGTGGACCTCGGCATCGTCAACATCGCCACCACGTCCACCGGCTACCAGGCCGCCGGGCGCGGTCTGGGCCGCTACCGCAAGCGTCAGCTTGCCCTGCGGGCCAAGCTCCAAAAGGAGCGCACCAAGTCCGCCAAGCGCCGGTTGAAGGAGCGCTCGCGCCGCGAACAGCGGCACGTCAAGAGCACCAACCACATCATCGCCAAGACGATCGTGACCGAGGCTGAACGCACCTCGGCCGGGATCTCCCTGGAAGAACTCAAGGGAATCCGGCAGAGGGTACGGCTTCGCAAGCCCCAACGGGTCGCACTGCACTCCTGGGCCTTTGCCCAGCTCGCAGCCTTCATCGTCTACAAGGCCAAGCGGGCAGGCGTGCCCCTGGTCTTCGTTGATCCCGCGTACACGTCGCAGACGTGCGCCGAGTGCGGCCACGTCGACCAGGGGCCTTTCATCTGCCGGGGCTGCGGGGTCGTTGCCCACGCCGACCGGAATGCTTCCCACAACATCGCCACCCGTGGCGAGACCGTGTGGAACGCGGGGCGTGAGTCACGCGTCCCTGCCACCCCATAGGGGTGTCTGGACGGAGGAGCCAACCCAGCAGCCAGTTGGGCGCTACCTCCAAGCCCGGTCCTTTAGGGCAGGGTCAAGTTGACTCCTTGAGCCAACCGGGGCTGACCATGCGGTACTCGTAGGCCATGACCACGACTTGGGATCTGTCGCGGGCTCCGAGTTTTGCCATGATGCGGCTGACGTGGGTCTTGGCGGTCAGCGGGGAGACCACCAGTTGCGTGGCGATCTCGTCATTGGTGCGTCCGGCAGCGATCAGCTGCATGACTTCACGTTCGCGGCGAGTCAGGGCGTCGAGCCGGTGATCGGGGCCGCGGGTGTTGTCGGGGCGGCGGGCGAATTCGGCGATGAGCCGGCGGGTGACGGTGGGGCTGATCAACGCGTCACCTCGCGCGGCGACGCGCACTGCGTGCAGCAGTTCGGCTGGTTCAGTGTCCTTGACGAGGAAGCCCGCGGCGCCGGCCCGCAGCGCCCCGTACACGTACTCGTCGAGGTCGAAGGTGGTCAGCATGACCACCTTCACCGCCGCCAGGTACTCGTCGGCAGCGATGCGGCGAGCAGCTTCGAGCCCGTCCATGCCGGGCATGCGGATGTCCATCAGCACGACGTCGGGCCGCAGTTCGCGGCAGGCGGCGAGGGCGGCATGCCCGTCGGCGGCCTCGGCGACCACGTTCAGGTCGTCCTCGTCGTCGAGGATGCCGCGGATCCCCGCCCGCACGAGGCGCTGGTCATCCGCCAGCAGGATCCTGATCATCAACTGCTCCGCTGGTCGGCTGGTGGTGGTCTGAGAACGGTAGCCGGGCTCGGACGGCGAACCCGCCCGCGGGGCCGGGCTCCGCGCTCAGTGTGCCGCCCAGTGCGCGCGCCCGTTCCGCCATGCCGGCGATGCCACTGCCGTCCCCGGCGCGGCTCGCGCCCTGGCCGTCATCGGTGACGCTGAGCGTCACTTCCCTTTCGCCGCGGTGGAGGTCGACGACGACGTGCCGGGCGCCGCTGTGCCTGACGGCGTTGGTCAGCGATTCCTGGACGATGCGGTAGGCGGCGAGGTCCACCGCTGCGGGGAGCGGTGAGTGGCATCCGCTGCGCTCGATGCGTACGTCCAGGCCCGCCCGAGCAGCTGAGGAAACCAACTCGTCGATCCTGGACAGACCTGGTGAGGGCGTGGTGGGAGCCTCTTCGTCGACTTGGCGCAAGACGCCGAGGGTGGCGCGCAGTTCTCGCAGACCCTCCTTGCTGCCCTGCTTGATCGCGGTCAGGGCTTCCTGAGCCTGGCCGGGGTCCCTCTGCAGTCGGTGCAGGGCGGAGGACGCCTGCACGTGGATCATCGACATGTTGTGGCCGATCACGTCGTGCAGTTCGCGGGCGATGCGCAGCCGTTCCTGCGTGGCGCGCAGCCTGGCCTGCTCCTCGGCGTAAGTGACGTGTCCGTGGCGCATCGCGCCCAGCGCCACCACCGCGACCAGCCACCCCGTCAGCATGAACACCGCCGTGCCGGTGACGTCGCCGGTGCCCGCCAGAGCTCCCGCGCCCACCCCGATGACCATGACTGCGGCCATGGCGACCGACGCCTGAGTCCGTCCCTGGGCCGACAGCGCGTACAGCGCGGCGATCGGGATCACCACGAGGGGGCCGTCCACTGAGCTGAGCAGGTGGTAGGCGCCGGTGCCGAGCACCGTGAACCAGCCCACCGCCACCGGGTGGCGGCGGTGCAGTGGCAGTGCCGCGCACACCGCCGCGGCCAGAAACCAGGAGCCGATCACCGATGCGTCCGCGTCCCAGTCGGGGCCAAGACGCTGCCCCTCGGCCACTCCGGCCAGCACCAGCACGAACCCGGCGAGGGCCATGTCGGCACGCGGGCCCGTGGGCAGGCGGAGTCGGGTGACATCGAAGTGCGGCACTGCTTCATTCTGCCTGTCGCGCGATCGGACCCGGTGGCTTATGTCCCTGTGTGCGCCGAGGGTGCGTGCCGGCGCAGTACGCGGCGGCCGTGCCGTACATCTGCTGGTGTACGGCACGGCCGCCGACTGTCAGCCGTGGGCCGACGCCCCGCCCTTGGGCCCGCCAGCACGATCGAGGGCATGTCGTCGTCCCTCACTCGCACCCGGATCAGTGCCGCCTTCGTCGGCGCACTCGTGGGTGCCGCCGCCGGAATCCTGCTGGTCACTGCCGCCGGAGCGTTCTCGGTCACGGTCAGTGCTGCGTTCGCCGGACTGGCGCTCGGTGTACCCGCGCTCGCCGGAGCGGTCGTGGGCGTGGCGGTGACTCCCGGCAACACTCGCTCGAATCTGAGGTAGGCATCATGTCTTCCCCCCGCGGCTCCACCGCGCCCATCGCCCCGCCCCCGCCACGAGACGGTATGTCCGCGCCCGTCGGACGGTTCGGCGCGCTGGCCGGCTGGGCGCAACGTCATCGCTGGGCCGCCCTCCTGCTCTGGGTGGCCGTCGTTGCCGCCATCACGCTGGGCTCCACCGCGACCGGCTCCGCATACAAGAACGACTTCTCGCTGCCGGGCACCGAATCCCAGGCGGCCACCGACCTGTTCAAGAAGCACGGCAGCGACCAGTCGGGCGACAGCGTCGAGATCGTCTTCAAGGACACAAACGGCATCAAGGGTGCCAAGGACAGCGTCGAACCGATGCTGGCCAAGGTGAAGCACATGGCGGGGGTCGCTGACGTGCGCAGCCCCTTCGCCGATGCCTCAGCGGTGTCCAAGGACGGCACGATCGCCTACGCGAGCGTCACGCTGGACGGCAAGACGGAGGAGGTCCCCAAGGAGGACGTCGCGAGGCTCATCGACGTCGCGCAGAGCATCGCCACCGAGCACCTCCAGGTCGAGGTGGGCGGCGAGGCCGCGCGCAATGCGGAGGACCAGTCGGCTCCGACCGCCGAACTCGCCGGGATCGTGGCCGCGTTGGTGATCCTCGTGCTGTTGTTCGGTTCGTTCCTTGCGGCCTCGCTTCCGTTGCTCACCGCGCTGTTTGCCGTTGGCGGCGCCGTCGGTCTGATCGTCCTCGCCTCGCACGTCTTCACCGTCGCCGACTTCACCCCGCCCATCCTGATGCTCGTCGGCCTCGGCGTCGGTGTCGACTACGCCCTGCTGATCTTCTACCGCTACCGCCATGAACTCCTGGCCGGAGTTCAGCCGGCGGAGGCCGGCCGCAAGGCCCTGGACTCCGCCGGGCGCACGGTCTTCTTCGCCGGGTGCACGGTCATCGTCGCCCTCCTTGGCCTGGTCGCCCTCGGGCTCGGCTCGCTCCAGGGCATCGCACTCGCGGTGGCCATCACCGTCCTGGTCACCATGGCCGCCTCGCTGGTACTGCTGCCCGCGCTCCTTGCCCTGTTCGGCAAGCGCATCCAGCGCCACGTACTCAAGCAGCAGGCCAAGACCACCACGAAAGGCAGGACCGAAGGCAACAGGTGGCGCGCCATGGCACGCGCCGTGCAGCGCCGCCCGATCCCGACCCTGCTGGTCGGCGTGATCGCGCTCCTCGCCCTGTCTGCACCGGCACTGGGCATGCGCCTGGGCTTCGCCGACTCCGGCAACGATCCCAAGGAGACCACGTCCCGGCACGCGTACGACCTGCTCGCCGAGGGCTTCGGCCCCGGCTTCAACGGCCCCCTCATCGTCTTGGTGAAGGGCGACCAAGAAGCCGGCAAGGCTGTCCAGACCAAGCTCTCCGCCACCGACGGCGTCGCTGAGGCCGGCCCGGCCATGCCCTCCACGGACGGCGCCCTGTCCACCGTCTTCGTCTACCCGACGACCTCACCGCAGAGCGAGGGGACCGTGGACCTCGTGCACCGTCTGCGCGAGGATGTGGCCCCGCCTCTGGAACACGCCACCGGGGCCGAGGTGTTGGTGGGCGGCGCCACGGCCGCCTCCCAGGATGTTTCCGAGACACTCGCCAACAGGCTGCCGCTGTTCGTCGCCGTCGTCGTCGGTGTCTCCTCGCTCCTGCTCCTGGTGGTCTTCCGGTCCATCTGGATCCCCGTCAAGGCAGCCATCCTGAACCTGCTGTCCATCTCCGCCGCACTCGGCGTGATCACCGTGGTCTTCCAGCACGGCTGGTTCGGAGCACAGCCCGGTCCCATCGAAGCCTTCATCCCCGCGCTGATCTTCGCGATCGTCTTCGGGTTGTCGATGGACTACGAGGTCTTTCTCGTCTCACGCATCCACGAAGAGTGGATGCGCACCAAAGTCCCTTCACGATCCGTACGTGAAGGACTGGCTTCCACGGGCAAGGTCATCACGGCCGCCGCGGCCATCATGATGTTCGTCTTCGGCGCCTTCGTCCTCAGCCCCGACCGTATGCTCCAGCAGTTCGGTCTCGGTCTGGCCGTTGCCATCCTTCTCGATGCGGTGGTCATCCGCTGCCTCATCGTTCCGGCCGTCATGCAGATGCTCGGCAAGTGGGCCTGGTGGCTGCCGGCACCACTGGCCCGAAAACTGCCCAAGGTGTCCATCGAGCGCCCTGAGCACAGCTGACCAGCGGCGGCCGGCCCAGCTGGGATCACTAGCATCAACGCCACCTGCGCAGCGCGATGTCGGTGAGATGACCTTGGCGCGGGTCACGGCGCCTGCCGTGACCCGCGCGCGGTCGGCGGAACGCGTTTCCTTCTCGGGCGGCCCGGTGGGGATACGGCTGGGCGGAGCAGGCCAGGTCAGCCAGGGCAGAGAACCGCTGTTCAAGCCGACGCTCGGGTGGGCCACCGAGCCGGTCAACGGGTTCGAAGTACGTCGAGCGCCGTAGGGACCATGTGTGGTTCCGTGCGCTGGACGCCGGATTCGAGGTCGCAGTCGAGGAGACGCTCGACGGTGCGCAGGCGCTGGTCCTGGTTTCGCGGGAGAGGCTGGCCCGGCGGGCGGCGGTGGTCTTGTTGCCGGCGGCCTCGAGGTAGTGGCGCAGGGTCGTCAGCAGCTCGGTGCCGTGTTGGGTGTCGTGGTCGATGAGCCGGTTGAGCTGAGTGCGGGGGGAGTGCCCGGCCGCTGGGACAAGCGTTGCTGACCTGCGCAAGAGCTCTGAGAGGGCCGCTGCGAGCAGGGCGAGCGGGGCTTGGGGCCGGGTGCGGTTGACACAACGTCCAGATACCGCGGAGCGGTCGGACGAATCGAGCGTTGGCGTCATCGAGGTCCGCAGAGATGCTCGACCGGACCGGAGCCAGACCGACGACCCGCCGGGAGACGAACATGACCGCACTGTCGCCGCACCTTCGCCAGGCCACCCCCGTCGTGGCTGCCCGGGGCGAGGGCGTTCACCTGTACGACCAGGACGGCCGCCGCTATCTGGACTTCACCGCCGGCATCGGCGTCACCAGCACCGGGCACTGCCACCCCAAGGTCGTCGCGGCGGCGCAGGAGCAGGTGGGCACGCTGATCCACGGCCAGTACACGACGGTCCTGCACCAGCCGCTGCGTCGCCTGGTCGGCAAGCTGGGCGAGGTGCTGCCGGCCGGTCTGGACAGTCTGTTCTTCACCAACTCCGGCAGCGAGGCGGTGGAGGCGGCGTTGCGGCTGGCCCGCCAGGCCACCGGCCGCCCCAACGTCCTGGTCTGTCACGGCGGTTTCCACGGCCGTACGGTGGCCGCCGCCTCCATGACCACCTCCGGCACTCGCTTCCGCTCCGGGTTTTCCCCGCTGATGAGCGGAGTGGTCGTGACCCCGTTCCCGACGGCCTACCGCTACGGCTGGGACGAGGAGACGGCGACCCGTTTCGCCCTCAAGGAGCTGGATTACACCCTCCAGACCATCTCCTCGCCCGCCGACACGGCCGCAGTCATCGTCGAGCCAGTGCTGGGCGAGGGCGGCTACGTCCCCGCGAACCGAGCCTTCCTGGAGGGCCTGCGCGAACGCGCCGACCGCCACGGCTTCCTCCTCATCCTCGACGAGGTGCAGACCGGCGTCGGCCGCACCGGTCGCTTCTGGGGCCACGACCACTTCGGTGTCACGCCCGACATCCTCGTCACCGCCAAGGGCCTGGCCAGCGGGTTCCCCCTGTCCGGCATCGCCGCCTCCGAGGAGCTGATGACCAAGGCGTGGCCCGGCTCGCAGGGCGGCACTTACGGCGCCAACGCCGTCGCCTGCGCCGCGGCCTGCGCGACGTTGGACGTCGTACGCGAGGAGAAGCTGGTCGAGAACGCCGAGGCGATGGGCAAGCGGCTGCGCGCCGGCCTGGAGGCGGTGGCCGACCGGACCCCGGGCATCGGCGATGTCCGCGGCCTCGGCCTCATGCTGGCCACCGAGTTCGTCACCGAGGACGGCAGCCCCGACCCCGACACCGCCGCCCGCGTACAACGGGCGGCCGTCGAGGAAGGCCTGCTCCTGCTGCTGTGCGGAGCCTGGAACCAGGTCGTTCGCATGATCCCGGCGCTCGTCATCGACGAGACGGCGGTGGACGAGGGCCTCCAGGCATGGGCGACCGCGGTCGAGGTCGGCACCTCGGGAGTGGCGCGGCGATGACGGACCCCGCCACGGCCCTGGAGCCGCTGGTCGCGCGGCTCGCCGAGAGCGCTCCCGGCCTGCGGGTGGAGACCGGCCCCGGCTCGACCGGCGTCTACGCCTACGACGCCTCCAACTACCGGGTCCCGCCGAGGGCCGTGGTCTTCCCCCGCAGCGCCGACGACGTCGTCGCGGTGCTGCGGGCCTGCCGCGAGGCGCACGTCCCCGTCACCGCGCGCGGCGGCGGCACCAGCATGGCGGGCAACGCGGTCGGGCCCGGTGTCGTCCTGGACTTCTCCCGCTACATGAACCGGATCCTCGACATCGACCCGGTGGCACGCACCGCGCGCGTCGAGGCCGGAGTGATCCTGGACGCGCTGCGCGACGCGACCGCACCGCACGCGCTCACCTTCGGCCCCGACCCGTCCTCGCACAGCCGCTGCACCCTGGGCGGCATGATCGGCAACGATGCCTGCGGCAACCGGTCGGTGCGGCACGGACGCACGAGCAGTCATATCGAGGCGCTGGAGATCGTGACGGCCGACGGCGTGCGGGCCGTCGCCGACCGCACCGGCCTGCGGGCCGCCGACCCGGACGACATGGACGCCGTCGAGCGAGTCACCCGGCTCGAAGGGGACGTACGCCGCCTGATCGAGGCCAACCTGGCGCCGATCCGCACCGAGCTGGGCCGCATCCCGCGGCAGGTCTCCGGCTACCAGCTGCACCACCTGCTGCCCGAGCACGGCTTCGACATGGCTCGCGCGCTGGTGGGTACCGAGGGCTCCTGTGCGGTCGTCACCGCAGCGACGGTCCGCCTGGTGGCGACCGCACAGGCCTCCACCCTCCTGACCCTCGGCTACGACGACGTCGTCGACGCCGCCGAGGATGTTCCGGAGATCCTGCGGTGGAATCCGACCGCGGTGGAGGGCATGGACGAGGCGATCGTCGCCACCATGCGGGCCCGGCGTGGTCCGGACTCCGTCACCGGGCTGCCCGACGGGCGGGCCTGGCTGTACGGGGAGCTCGACGGCGACGACCAGGGCGCGGTCGACGCCCGCGCCGCCGAACTGCTGGACGTGCTCAAGGCCCGCGGCCGGATGACCGGCGGACGGGTCGTGCACAGCCCGGCCGAGCGACGCTCGCTGTGGCGGGTCCGCGAAGACGGCGCCGGGCTGGCAGCCCGGCTGGTCGACGGCGGGGAGTCCTGGCCCGGCTGGGAGGATTCGGCCGTCGCGCCCGAGCACCTGGCCGCCTACCTGCGGGACTTCCGCAAGCTGCTGGCCGCGCACGGCCTGACCGGCGTGCTCTACGGCCACTTCGGTGCGGGCTGCGTGCACGTGCGCATCGACTTCGATCTCGCCACGGACACCGGCCGGGCTGCCACCCGCCGGTTCCTCGCCGAAGCAGCGGCCCTGGTCGTCGAACACGGCGGAACCCTGTCGGGCGAACACGGCGACGGGCGGGCCCGCGGCGAGCTGCTGGAGGTCATGTACAGCCACCGGCTGATCCGGGCGTTCGCCGCCTTCAAGGAGATCTTCGACCCGGAGGGGCTGCTCAACCCCGGAGTCATCGTGGCCCCGGCCCGCCTCGACTCTCACCTCGCGCTGCACACGCCCGAACTCCTGCCCGTCGACACGCTCTTCACCTTCCCGCACGACCAGGACGGCTTCGCGGGCGCGGTGCGCCGCTGCGTCGGCGTCGGCCGCTGCCGCAGCGACGCGGGCGGCGTCATGTGTCCCAGCTACCGGGCCACGGGAGAGGAGAACGACTCCACGCGGGGCAGGGCCCGTCTCCTCCAGGAGATGGTGCGGGGCGGGACCGTCCAGGACGGCTGGCGCTCGACCGAGGTCAAAGACGCCCTCGATCTGTGTCTTTCGTGCAAGGCGTGTTCCAGCGACTGCCCGGTCGGCGTCGACATGGCCACGTACAAGGCGGAGTTCCTGCACCAGCACTACAAGGGCAGGCTCCGGCCCCGCTCCCACTACTCGCTGGGCTGGCTGCCCCTGACCTCCACGCTCGCCGGATACGCCGCCCGTCCGGTCAACGCGCTGCTGCGTGGACCCGTCGGGAAGCTGCTCGCCCGCCTCGGTGGCGTGACCATCAAGCGCCGGATCCCGGCCTTCGCCTCCCGGTACGCGCTACGCCGGGCCCTGCGTACGGCGAGCACCGGTGAACCGGCGAAGGCCCTGCTCTTCGTCGACAGCTTCACCCGCGCCTTCCGCCCCGAGGTGGCCGGCGCGACGGGCCGCGTACTCGCCGATGCCGGCCTCCCCTGCACGGCGGAAGAAGGCCTGTGCTGCGGCCTGACCTGGGTCAGCACCGGCCAGCTGTCCCTCGCGCGCCGCATCATGGCCCGTACGGTCGCCCGGCTGGACAACGGCGACGACCGGCCCATCGTCGTGGCGGAACCCAGCTGCGCCGCAGCGCTCAAGCGTGACGTGCCCGAACTGCTCGGCACCGACGCCGCCCAGCGCGTCGCGGCCCGCGTCCACACCCTCACCGGCGCCCTGACCGACCTCGCCGCGCCCGGCTGGACGCCCCCCGAGCTGCCGGACAACGTCGTACTCCAGACCCACTGCCACGAGTACGCCACCTTCAAGGGCCATCACCCCCGCGACCTGCTCGGCCGTCTCGGCGTACGGAACGTCGACGAGGCCGAGGGCTGCTGCGGACTCGCCGGCAACTTCGGCTTCGAGGCCCAGCACTACGACACCTCGATGGCCGTCGCCGACCTGGCCCTGAAGCCACGCCTCGACGACATCGACCAGGACACGCCCACGGTCGTCGTGGCCGACGGTTTCAGCTGTGCCACCCAGATCGACCACCTCGCCGGTGACCGAGGCATCCGCGCCCTGCATCTCGCGGAACTGCTCGACCCCGCCGCCGACCAACCAGGAGGAACCTCATGACCGACACACCCACGCAGTTGTTCATCGGTGGTGCCTGGGTGGACGCCGCGGACGGAGCCACCATGCCTGTCGACGACCCCGCCACCGGCGACGTGCTCTGCCACGTGGCCGACGCCGGCCCGAAGGACGCGGGGCTCGCCGAGGAAGCGGCCGTGCAGGCGCAGGAGGAGTGGGCCCGTACGGCACCCCGCGTGCGCAGCGAGATCCTGCGCCGTGCCTACGAGATCATCGTCGAGCGCACCGACGAGCTCGCCCACACGATGACGTCCGAGATGGGCAAGCCGCTGGCCGAGGCCAGGGGAGAGGTGGCGTACGCCGCCGAGTTCTTCCGCTGGTTCTCCGAGGAGGCCGTCCGCGTCGACGGCGGCTACGGCACCCTGCCGGACGGCCGTAACCGCATGCTGCTCTCCCGCCGCCCGGTCGGCCCCTGCCTTCTGATCACCCCGTGGAACTTCCCGCTGGCCATGGGCACCCGCAAGATCGGCCCGGCCGTCGCGGCCGGTTGCACGATGGTGCTCAAGCCGGCCCCGCAGACCCCTCTGTCCAGCCTGGCCCTCGCCGCGATCCTCAAGGAGGCCGGGCTGCCGGACGGCGTGCTGAACGTCGTCACCACCTCCCGTGCGGGGGAGGTGTGCGAACCGCTCCTGCGCGGCGGGCGGATCCGCAAGCTGTCCTTCACCGGCTCCACGGCCGTCGGGCAGCTGCTGCTCGCCCAGAGCGCGGAGGCCGTCGTACGGACCTCGATGGAGCTGGGCGGCAACGCGCCGTTCATCGTCTTCGAGGACGCCGACCTGGACAAGGCCGTGGACGGCGCGATGATCGCCAAGATGCGCAACATGGGCGAGGCGTGCACGGCCGCCAACCGCTTCTTCGTCCACCGGTCGGTGGCCGAGGAGTTCGGGCGGCGGCTGGCCGAGCGAATGGGCGCGCTGGTCGTGGGTCCCGGCACACAGGACGGTGTCGACGTCGGCCCGCTGATCGACCGGGCCGGACGGGCCAAGGTCGAGGACCTGGTCGCCGACGCCGTGGAGCGCGGTGCCCGGGTGCTCGTCGGCGGCCGTACCCCTGAGGGACCGGGCTGCTTCTACCCGCCGACCGTGCTCACGGATGTCTCGGCCGGGAGCCGTCTGATGCAAACGGAGATCTTCGGCCCGGTCGCGGCGATCCTCACCTTCGACGACGAGGACGAGGTCGTCCGGCGCGCCAACGACACCCCCTGGGGGCTCGTCGGCTACATCTTCACTGAGGGCCTCGACCGCGCCCTGCGCGTCAGCGAACGCCTGGAGGTCGGAATGGTCGGCCTCAACACCGGTCTGGTCTCCAACCCGGCCGCGCCCTTCGGCGGCGTCAAGCAGTCCGGGCTGGGCCGCGAGGGCGGCCGCGTCGGGATCGACGAGTTCCTGGAGTACCAGTACCTGGCCGTGCCCGTGCGGTGATCTGCGCCCCGGTGTTCCCGCCCGCCACCTGCCCCGGCGTCCCCCTCAGCGCAGGTGGCGCGCGGTGATCTCCGCCGTGGTGTCGGTCCGGCGACGCGGAAGTGGCCGCCCTGCTCACCACCAAGGCATACGAAGTCCGAGCATCGACGGGGAATGGCCGGCGCCTGGGCATCAGGCGCGCTCGGTTCCCGACCTCGACTTGATGTATTCCGATATCGGAATATGATGGCTGTCATGGCACGAGCAGCGACGACGTCGGACGTGTTCAACGCGATCGCCGAGCCGCAGCGCCGGGACATCCTGGCGCTGTTGCGGGCGGGCGAGCGGCCGGTGAGCGGCCTGGCCCGGGAGCTGGGGATGAGTCAGCCCGGGGCGTCCAAGCATCTGCGGGTGCTGCGGGAGGTGGGGCTGGTGCGAGTCCGAGGGGCGGGCAGGCAGCGCCTGTACGGCCTCGACGCCCGCGGGCTGCGGCCGGTCCACGAGTGGGTCGGCGGGTTCGAGCGGTTCTGGAACCAGACTTTCGACCGGCTGGACACCTACGTGCAGGACCTCAAGCAGACACGGCAGGAGGAATGACCGATGGCACAGGCACGGCAGGAAACGCCGGCGGAGCCGCCGACGGCCGACCGGGAGATCGTGATCTCCCGGGTCATCGACGCCCCACGGGAGCTGGTGTTCGAGGCATTCACCGAGGTCCGGCACCTGTCGCGATGGTGGGGTCCGGAGGGGTTCACCACCACCACGCGGTCCTTCGCGTTCCGTGAGGGCGGGGAGTGGGACTTCGTGCTGCACGGGCCGGACGGGACCGACTACTTGGAGTGGATCCGCTGGCTGCGGATCGTCCCGCCGGAGCGGATCGAGCTGCTGCACGGTGAGTCCCGCGACGACCCGAACGCCTTCGAGTCGGTCCTGACCTTCGCGCCGGACGGCGCGGCGACGCGCATCGAGATGCGCACGGTGTTCCCCACCAAGGAACTGCGCGACGAGGCGATCGAGAAGTACCACGCGATCGAGGGCGGCCGGCAGACCCTGAGCAGCCTGGCGGCCTACGTCAGCGACCTCGCGCGGAATGGGGCGCAGGACCGATGACCGGGAAGGTGTTCTTCACCGTGACGATGTCGCTGGACGGCTTCATCGCGCCCGAATCGGTGCCCGCTGACGGCTTCTTCGCCCCCGACCGGCAGGACGAACCGCAGGTCCAGCGCTGGATGGCGCAGTGGACGGAGCTGCAGCAGTGGGCCTTCCCGCTGCGGTTCTTCCGGGAGAACCTGAAGCTCGGCGAGGGCGGCGAGGAGGGCCGCGACAACGACATCGCGCGGGAGACTTTCGAGCGCACCGGCGCGAGCGTCATGGGCAAGCGCATGTTCGACCTCGGCGAGCAGGCATGGCCCAAGGAGGCGCCCTTCCACACCCCGGTCTTCGTCGTCACACACACCAGGCGTGACCCGTGGCAGCGGCCCGGCGGCACCACGTTCCACTTCGTCAACGACGGCATCGACCACGCCCTCGACCAGGCCCGCGCAGCCGCCGGCGACCGCGACGTCCGCATCGCCGGCGGCGGCGCGACGATCCTGCAGTATCTGAACGCCGGCCTGGTCGACGAGTTCTCGATCACGCTGTCACCGGTGCTGTTCGGCGCCGGCACGCGCCTGTTCGACGGCGTGGACGCAGCCAGGGTCGCGCTGGAACCGGTCCGTTCGGAGTCGTCGCCGCGGGTGACGCACCTGACCTACGCAGTGCACCCACGGTAGCCGCGCCACGCCGACCTCAACTGTCAGGGCCGCTACAGCTTCGCCGCCCGTCCGCCACGCGAGGGCCTGCACCCACTGCGGGACCCGGTGACCGTCCACCTCGACGAGGACGACGAGGGCACCGGCGAATGACGCGGCGTCAGGGCGCGTATGGGGTCGTGATCGATGAGCATCGCAGCTTCCGGGGCGCGTGCCGCGTGGGGTACGGGGCCGGCCCGGCGGTCTGCTGCTGCGCTGGGTGGGCGCGAGTGCCCCGAAGCACTGCCGCCCGCAGGCAGCGGCGGGGCCCTGGGGCTCCGGCTGCGTGCCCGCCGGGATGGTGTGTCAGACCACGGCGAGCCGGTCCACCAGCAGTTCCACCCTCTGCTCGGTGTCCTCCGGCGGCAGTCGTCCCTCCCGCGTCAGGGTGGCAAGCCCGTGCAGGGCCGCCCAGAACGTCTCGGTGAACAGTCCTGGGTGGACGCCGTCCCCGGCGACCTCGCCCAGGCTCTCCAGCAGGGCGGCGAAGGCGTCCTTGAGGGGTTGCGGGGTGTCCTCCTGCGCGTACGCCAGGCCGCCGTCGAGCTGGAACAAGGCGTCGTAGACCGCCGGGTTGCGCTCGGCGAAGTCCAGGTAGGCGTGGGCGAGGGCGGCGACCCGCTCGCGCGGGCCCTTCGCTCTGGAGGTCGCGGCGCGCACCGCCGCGGCCATCTCGGCGGCGCCCTGGAGGGCGACGGCGCCGATGATCTCCCGCTTGCCGCGGAAGTGGCTGTAGAGGACGGGCTGGCTGTACTCGATGCGCTCGGCGAGCCGGCGCGTGGTCACCGCGTCCCAGCCCTGCTGCTCGGCGAGTTCGCGGGCCGTCGCCACGATGAGGCGCTCGCGGTCCGCCCGCTCGCGCTCCTTGCGTTCCTTTACCGACATGATTCGATCCTAGCACCGCTAGACAACAGAGCGGCAGTAGTACTAGCGTTGCCTCATCGGCTAGCAACGCTAGATTCTGGAGGGGTCGTCATGCCCAGCGCTCTCGAGGTCGTCACCACCGTGGTCGTCGGCGTGATGGTGGGGGTGGAGTTCTCCGTCGCCTTCGTCATCAACCCGATCCTCAACGCCCTCCCGGAGGACAGCAGCCAACTCGGCCACGCCCACGGGGGCCGGATGCTCGGCGCCGTGATGCCGGTCTGGTACCTCACTTCGCTCGCCCTTGTCGCGGTCTGGGCCATCGCCGGACGGCACGACCACGGCACCGGCCTCGTCGTCACGGCCGGCGCGCTGCTGATCCTCAGCGTGGTCATGTCGCTTCTGCTGCTCGTCCCGATCAACAACCGGAACAAGACGTGGACCGCCGAGAACCGGCCCGCCGACTGGAAGCAGCAGCTGAACCGCTGGCTCCGCTGGCACTACGTCCGCGTCGCCGTCATCGTCGCCGCCTTCACCCTGCTGGCCGCCGCCCTCACCTGAGCCCGCGGGCACACCCGCCCGGTCGTCAGCCGAACCGCTCGACGGTGCGCCCGAAATGTGGCAGCGCCACCTTTCATCTGCATCCAGGACCCGGACACCCACCCCTTCGAACTCCGCTGGTACTCCTCAGGACGCGGGCGCCGGCGACACCCACTGACCGATAGCGAGAGGAAGGGCCGAGATGGCCGAGTTGCAGAGTCTCGACCCGAACACGCCGATGTTCACGCAGTTCACGGAGAAAACCGGGCCCATCGTCCCGGCCGATACCTTCGTCGTCCCGAAGGAGAGCACTGAGGCGTTCCTCGCCCTCTTTCGGAGGCAGGCGGAGTTCATGAAGGCTCAGCCGGGATTCGTCTCCCTGCAGATGCACAAGGGAACGGCGGGCAGCCGGCTTCTGATGAACGTCGCGGTCTGGGAGTCGACAGAGGCGCTCGCCACAGCGTTCGCCAGCCCGGACTTCCAGCGCATGGCTGCCGGGTTCCCCGACGGCATCGTGTCGTACCCGCACATCTTCGAGCAGATCGACATATGACACGGCAGTGGTAGCCAGGGGAGGGCAGCCGGAGAAGCCCTGCCCTCCCCTGGGCACTCACGCATCCCCGCCATGCCGCGGGGTCGCCGAGACTGCCGACCAACCCACCACGCGTAACCCGTCCTTGATGAGGAGTCCCTATGGCCGTGGAACTAAATCACACCATCGTCCCTGCCCGTGACCCGCAAGCCTCGGCGCAGTTCCTGGCCGACATCCTCGGCCTGACTGTCGATCCGCCGGTGGCGCACTTCTTTCCGGTCACGCTGGCCAACCAGGTCAGCCTGGACTACGACCAGCTGGACGCCTTCGAGCCGCACCACTACGCGTTCATGGTCAGTGAGCAGGAGTTCAACGCCGCCCTCGCCCGCATCGGACATGCCGGGGTCACCCACTATGGCGATCCTGCATGCCAAGAGGGCGGGCAGATCTATCACAGCGAGCGCGCCGAGGGCCGCAGGGGCACTTACTTCCGCGACCCCGACGGACATCTCATGGAAATCCTCACCCCGGGCTGTACCGGACCGTGAGGCCGATGGCGGCCCAGCGGACCACGAATCCACTGGCGGTGGCGAGTGGAGTTCGCCGTCGCGGGCGAGGTAGCGACGCTCAATCAGCCACGTCGGTGTCCGTCCGTCCATCTGCAGGGCAGCACGGTCAAGGGTGCCCCGAGTAGGGCGACCTTGTCCGCCCCACCCGCACCAGTTCGCGTCATCCCACCCGCACCAGTCCGCGTCATCTGGCACGTCATCGGCCGCCCCGGCTACGCCCGCCGCTGAACCCTGCCCCACCCCAGTCTGAACAACGATCTGAACAACGAAGGAGAAGCACCGTGTCGCTGAAGAACGTCAACACCTTCCTGGCTACCGCCTGCACCCTGTTCGTCCTCTACCTCGGGCTGTCCTTCATCCTGGCCCCGGTAGCGTCCACTCAAGGCGTTGGCCTGCCGAACTGGCCCGCCGGCAACGGCGACGGCTTCCTCATCATGAAGGGCACCCGCGAATTCTCGATGGGCCTGGTCATCGGCATCCTGCTGGTGACGGGCCACCGCCGCGCCCTGGGCTGGGTTCTGCTGATGGAGGCCGTCGCCCCGTTCGGCGACATGATCAACGTCTTGGCTCACCACGGCCCCATCGCCGCCGCGTTCGGCATCCACGGTCTGACCTCGGCGCTGATCGCGGTCACCGGCCTCCTGACCCTCCGCGAGACCAGCCAGGCTCACAAGGCCACCGCCCCAGCGCCCGCCTGACAGCTGCACGCCCCGGCGAACCGACGACCATGCCCCCCTGCTCGTGATCGTCACGCACCACCAAATCCGCGACAGAGCCCAGAAGCTGGACCAGAACCCGCTCTCGCATACACAGCCACCCAGACGCCAGCCCATCTGCACTGCTTCCCTTCTGCACTGCTTCCCTTTCTGCCGCCGATGAGTTTCGGTGTGCCGGACGGTCCAAGCCGGCACACCGAACAAAAAGGGAGAACCCGATGGGCACGACGCGCTTGCACCCGATGGCTCACATCGCCCGCCGCATGTTCGAGCTCCTGGAGCCGATCTGCCTGGTCACCTACCTCGCCGACGAGTGCAACGAGGAACTGGCCGCACTGGGCCACCGCACCTACTGGGACGGCTACTTCGCCAGCCGCGCCGCCCCACTGGGACGGGTGCCGGCCCACGTCGTGCACGCAGCCTTCTACAACTTCGCCGACGGGGAAGCCGCACGGCACATCCCCAGCGCCTGGCAGACAATCCCGCCCGAGGCCTCCATCGCCGCACGGGAGCGGGGCAGCGCGGCCTCCCTACGACGCATCCTCGGCGACGAGCTGGCCCACTCCCCGGGCATGGTGCGCGCCGCAGACCTGACCACCAAGGCCGCGACCAGTGCCCCCACCGAAGGCCGCGTGATGTACGCCGGCATGCGCACCCTCGAGGTACCCAGCGACCCCGTCGCCCGGCTGTGGCACTCGGCGACCATGCTGCGCGAGCACCGCGGCGACGGGCACATCGCCGCTCTCGTCGGCGCCCGCATCGGCGGCACGCAGGCCCACGTGCTCTCCGCTCTGGAGATGGGCATCCACCCCCCACAGTCGTTCGGACGCATCCACCACCTGCCCGAAGAGCACCTGACCGCGGTCATGGACGGCCTGCGCGAACGCGGACTCATCGACACCGACGGCCACTTCACCAACGCCGGCCGCGCAACCAAACAACGCATCGAAACCCTCACCGACGAACTCGCCACCCCGCCCTACGACGCCCTGACCCCCGCCGAACTCGACGAACTGATCACCGAGCTCGAACCCCTCACCGCGACCCTGGTGGCCACAGGCTCGCAGTGACACGCAGACAATTGCGACAGATCTTCACCATCATCAAAGAAGGCACCGGACACCGACGCCCCCGCAAAGGACGCGAGTGTCATCTCCAGGGATCGGGACGCACGACGGACCACGCGGCTCGACCCACCCCCGCCCGTACTCCTGACGCAGCACCTGCACCGTGGCTTCGTCGTCCAGGAACGCAGCGACGATGCCGCCGTGATCGGCAGGGCGCGGATACTCTGATCATCCTGTCGAGTCGACGAGCATCACACTGCTTGCCTGCTGCCATGCCGCATCCGAGGCCGGCGCGGTCAAGGCCAACGAGTCCGACTCCAAGCCGCCTCTCCCGCCGACACCGCGCGGCCTCGACGGCCCTCTCAGCCACCGCTGCCGTGCTCAGCCCCCGCCCCTGGCGCCGCGCGCACTCCCGGGCCAGGCCTTCGCCCCCCCACATCACCGGATCCCCCTCTACGCAGCCCAGTCGAGCCCGAGCGCGGCCAGCGCCTGGAGCTTGTCGGCGGTCAGCTTCGCGCGCCTCGACTTCGTATTCGACAGAAACACCCCCAGCTTCACAGGGTGCTCCTGGCCGTCCACCACGATCGTCTCCGTGTGCCCTCGCGGGACCGTCACTGAATTGGTGCGGGCCTTGTACTGCACCAGGGCCGCAACACCCCGCTCGAAGGCACTCAGAGTCATCCGAGGCACTGCTGCGACGGGCCCCTCCGGCGCCGGAGCCGAAGGGACAACACCGACCGCCTCCAAACGCTCGCGCTGCCCCTCCGCCAGCGCCGCCCACACCTCGGGCATCCGCTGCCGGGCCAGCCACTTCCCCACGTCCATGCCGTGGACCGTGAACCCAGGCAGGACCTCCGCCGGGCCCTCCTCACCGCGCAGCAACTCCCGTACGGCCGCGTAGTGACGCTGCCAGTCGGCCGACCACGACGGGTTCCAGTCCTCATCCACGGCCGCCAACGCAGCCCCCCACTCCGGATGCCCGGCCAGCGCACCCGGGCGGCGCAGGTTGGACAGCCACTGCCCCACCGGCTTGTCCAGCACGGACGCCGACCGGGGCGCGCACAACGTCCAGTGCTCCGCGAAGTACACCCGGGCCGCCGCCAAGTTCTCCTGGAACCGCGCATCGACGGCCGACCAGGCCATGCCCAGCTTCTCCAGCCGCTGCGCCCGCTTGCCGGTCATCTGCCCGGCCCCGAACGCCCGCCGCTGCTCCGCCACCCAAGTCCCCAGCGGGAACGCGCCCTCCTTGTGCTCGTACGGCACACGGGCATGGCCCTCACGCTCCGTGAACTCCTTGAGCTTCACCCAGCCGCGCGCCCAGTCCTGCCGCTCCGTGTCGATCACATTGAAGCTGACCCAGTTCGCCACCATCGCCGGGTCACGCGGAGCCGCGAAACGGAGCAGCAGCCGGGTTTCTTCCCCATCATCACCGGGCGCAGCACCGATGTACTCGGACGGCTGAACCACGCCCTTCTGCGGCTCCTGGGGAATGGCGAGTAGCTCCACAACCTCTTCATCGTGGGCCCGCAGACCCTCCAAGACTTTCACCAGGGGCCGGTATGAGCCGGAGGTGAACATGTCCTCCGGCTCTTCCCCCGGCTGGAGGAACACCGGCACGATCAGAGAGGCGAGCTTGCCCTGCCCGGGCCTTTGACGAAGCGCCCGACCGATGGCTTGGACGATGTCGTGCGGCGCCCCCTTGGGGTCCAGCAGGGCCACGGAGTCCACGGCGCGGATGTCCACGCCCTCACCCAGGACACGGCAGTTCGAGAGCACGGCCCGCTGCGCCGTGGATCCGAACGAGCTGAGGACCTCCCGCCGACGTTCAGGGGCGTGATCGCCGCACAGCCAGTCCGCCCAGATCCGAGCGGGATACCTCTCGGGCTGGTCGGCGTGCAGTTTGGCCGCGACACGCTCCAGGCCTTCCGCGTATGCCTGGGCCTCGATGGTTCGGTGGTGGAAGGTGATGCAGGTCGACAGGTTGTGCTGCGTCATCGTGTGCAGGAGCGCGGCCTGGAGCGCGCCGAGACGCTGCCCGCGTACTTTCTCCGTGTGCCGGTCCTCGCCCATCAGCCGCTCGGGCGTGACGACGGGATCCTTCAGCTCCAGAACGATGATCTGGTAGCGCGCCAGCAGCCCCCGGGCGACGGCCGATGCGAGCGAGAGCTTGTACAGGACGGGCCCGAAGACGTTCTCGTCGTCCATGGAAGCCGCCATCTCCCGCGGCAGCGGATCCCGCACCTCCTCAGCAACCTCGCGGCTGAGCCGCTCTTCCCAGATCCGCGGCGTCGCCGTCAGGTACAACCGCCGGAACGCCGGGATGACACTCTGGTCGTGGATGTCCGCCCACGCCTTACCCATCGAACCGGAAGTCCTGTGCGCCTCATCAACGACCGCGAGGTCTACTGGATCAAGCTTCTGACCGTAAGCACCCTCGAACGCCTCCGCCAGGACACCCAGCGAGGCGTACGTCGCATAGATGGTGACCGGCCCGGAGCCGTGCCACAGCGCCAACTGGATCGGATTCGTGGTGGAGCGCACCTTCAGGCCCCACAGCTCCGGATCGTCCTGCAGCGAGCACACCGCAACCGCCGGCCCCTTGTGCCCGACGTCGTGCCACGCCTTCACCGTCTGCGCCAGGAGGTCCAGCGTCGGTACCAGAACGAGAGTGCGGCCGTGGGGCACAAGCCGCTTGGCCGATGCGGCGGCGATGATGGTCTTCCCCGTGCCACACGCGGCGTGCACCTGCCCGCGCAGACCATTCCAGCGAATACCGCCCGGCGGGATGTCGAGGCCGCGCACAATGGCGGCTACGGCCTCGATCTGGTGGTCACGCAGTTTCACGGCCATGCCCCGTGGTCTCCTTTTCGCGGAATGTGGCATGCAATCCTAAAAGAGAGCACCGGAGCGGCGAGGGTCCAGGGGAGTTGGTGCTGTCTCGCGGACGGCGCTGCCGTCAGGGCGTGCGGCCGCACCGCCCGGGAGTCGGCCTGCGCTTGATCGGTGAGCAGACCTGGCTTGACTCTGTCGGGGATCTTGGAATTGCCGAGGTCAGCTGCCCAGGGTTCGCCAGGACTTCGTCCGGGCTATCTCGCGCTGGTCGAGGTAGTTCTGGAAGGCAGTCGGCCGGCGGGGCGGGGGTGCTTCCTCGGCCGGCGACAGTCCGCTGAGACGCTCGATGTTGACGGCGATGGCGGTGAACACGTGCTGTAGGTGGGCTTTGTGCTGTCCCCGGTAGTGGCAGCGGCGCATGCCGTGCCCGTGGGCGGACTCGTTGACCGTGCCCTCCACTCCGGAGCGGACCGCGTAGCGGGCCTTCCACTCGGGCGTCTGTTGCTCGGTGCGGACGCGGAGTTGCAGGTCGCGGAGTTCTCGTGGGGGAAAGCCCACGGTCCGTGCGCTGTCACGGGTGGTGGTGCACTGGGTACGGGCCGGACACGGTCGGCACTGGCTCTTGGTGAACCGGGCCACGATCAGCGGGGCCGCGGTGGGCGAGGACGTCGGGTAGGGGCCGTGCCAGCCCTGGCTGACCTGGCCCTGGGGGCAGGTGACCTGCTGCCGGTCGTAGTCGATGTGGAAGTCGTCCCGGGCGAAGCCCTCGTTTTGGCGGTGTTGCCGGGTGGGGTTTGCCCCGGAGCGGCCCGTCGACGGTGACCTGGTGTTCACGGGCGCCTTGTTCCAGGTGGGGCAGCGAGGTGTAGCCGGCGTCGACCAGGCTGCTCGGCGGGCAGCAGCCCGCGGCGCGCGAGGCGGGTGTGAATGCCGGGCAGAGGGCGGTGTCAGTGCCGCGGGCTACGGTCGTCGCGTCCCGGTGTGGACGTTTGCGCTCTCGCCCGGCCTCCTACAGCGGCCGGGCGAGAGCGGCGATGCTCGCCCCTCAACTACTCGGCACGGGGGCGGGCAGCCGCTGCACCCCCGGCATCCCCGCACCGGCCACCGGCTCCGCCCCTGCCAGGCAGGTGATCGTCTTGTTCCGCTCCCGCGGCGCCAGCAGCCCGGTCAGGTACTCACGAAACCCCCGCCGCTGGGCCAAGCTGAAGAAGAGGTCGTCGAACCGTGCCACGTACTCCTCCAACGGCCCCGGCGCGGGCGGACACGGACGGCGAGCAGTCATCTTCAGCCCCCAGCAAGGCAGTTGACTCCTGCCACCGACCTACGACCAACCCGATCTGCCGTCAACCCACACCACCGCCGGATTTAACGAACTACCGGTAACAGCCCCCGCACCGACATCCAGTTCAACAAGCGGCTGCGGGTCGTCTTTGACGATCTCCAGAAGGCGTTCGGGGACGTGGCGCTCCGTCACGGCATCACGCACGAGGAACTGGGCCAGGCCATCACCTACGTGACGAAGCTGGTCGAGTACGGCCCGTGACGCGGGCTCGGCGATCACGGTGGAGGGGATGCCCGCGTGCGTGGCCAAGCAAAGTGGCGAGACCGGTCAGGATTCGAGAAGCCCAGGCCACCGCCCAGCCCCTAGCGTGAAGGACATGGCAACCACCACTTCCACCGCAGCCCACACGATCCTCGCGTCCGTCACCCTTGAGGTAGCCGACCCCGAGGCCGCCCGCCGCTTCTACAGCGCCTTCGGCGTGGACACGTACATACGCCTGCGGGCGTCCGAGGCGCACTCGACCGGCTTTCGCGGCTTCACCATGGCGCTCACGGTGTCCGGGCCGGCCACCGTCGACGGCTTCGTCGCCGCCGCCGTGGACGCCGGTGCCGCGGTGCTCAAGCCCGCCACGAAGTCGCTGTGGGGTTACGGCGGCGTAGTCCAGGCCCCGGACGGGACGATCTGGAAGATCGCGACCTCGGCGAAGAAGGACACCGGCCCCGCCACCCGCGAGATCGACGAGGTCGTCCTGCTGCTCGGTGTCGAGGACGTGAAGGTCACCAAGCAGTTCTACGTAGGCCGGGGCCTGACCGTGGCCAAGAGCTTTGGCGGCAAGTACGCCGAGTTCGCCCCCGGTCAGTCCAGCCCCGTCAAGCTGGCCCTGTACAAGCGCCGCGCGCTGGCCAGGGACCTCGGCGTCCCCGCCGACGGCACCGGCTCGCACCGCATCGTCCTCGGCAGCACTGCCGACGCCTTCACCGACCCGGACGGCTTCGCCTGGGAAGCCGCCGCGCCGCCCGCCTCCACACCGTCCTGACTTCCGATCCTGTACTTCCGCACCGCCCTGTCTCACCTTGTGCGAGAGGAAACCTGCTATGCCGTCCTCGAAGTCGTCCGCCGAGAACGCCGGCACGACCGCCGAGAAGTACGACGGCTTCACCGCCGAGGAGCGGGCCGCGATGAAGGAGCACGCACGCGAGCAGAAGAAGACGGCGGCGCGGCGTGGTTCGTCCCGGGCGGAGAAGGAGGCGGCAGCGGAGCAGGGCGTGCTCGCGAAGATCGCCGAGATGCCGGAAGCGGACCGGGTCCTCGCCGAGCGGATCCACGAGATCGTCAAGATCGCCGCTCCCGACCTCGCGCCCAAGCTCTGGTACGGGATGCCCGCGTACGCCAGGAACGGCAAGGTCGTCTGCCACTTCCAGAGCGCGCAGAAGTTCAAGTCGCGGTACGCCACGCTCGGCTTCAGCGACCAGGCGGCACTCGACAAGGGCGCGATGTGGCCGACCGCCTACGCCGCCCTGAAGGAGCTGACCACGGCCGACGAACAACTCATCAGCGCCCTCGTGAAGAAGGCAGTGGGCTGAGGCCGACCGGGGGCGGGACCGGCGGCGAAAGTCAGGGCAGGAGCCTGCCGTTGTACCTTCGCCAGATCCACCCCTGGTTGCCAGCCCATAAGGGGCGCGCCGCCATGGGGGCGGCGGGCTGGTCCGATTCCACATCCACGCCGTAGTCGGTGGCTAGACCCGACAGGCCGGAGGCATACCCCTGACCCACTGCGCGCACTTTCCACCCGCCGCCACGGCGGTAAACCCCGGCCACCACCACGACCGTCTCCCCGACATGAAGTCCAGCGGGGTGAACGTCGCCGCGCCGCCACTAGGTTGTGTGATTGTCAGGCGGGATGCGCGCGTGAACACCGCCCGGGGCTGCAGCGGGTCCGTACTCGCCACGACCACGACCTTGTCCAACGTCCCCGGGGTTAGGCATGCCAGGCTCAACTCCCAGCTCTGGAAGGCCACTTGGCGAAGTACCGGCGGCCCGCCACCCGTTACGACGTGGGCAAGACCGTGAAACGACCCGAGAGCATCACTGAACGAAAACCTGCTCAGACCATGAAAACTAGGGCTGAGCGGTCCGCTGGGGAGCCTCGTGAAGCCCGGCGATGTTGCGCTCTGCGAGAGCGGCGGCTTCAGGGCGGTCGAGAAATACCCACCAGTCCCGGGCTCGAGTGAAGGCCGCGAGAGCCTCACTGTGCAACCCGAGCTCTACCCAGGTCAGCCCCAGATCGCTCCAGACGCCGGCCCTGCCGTACCAGTCGCCGAATTCGGCGCACAGCCCCAGGCAGCGGGTGAGGGCGGTTACGGATTCCTCAAGGCGACCCAGTTTGCGAAGGGTGACGCCAAGACTACTCTGAACCGACGTCTCGGCGTCCTTCGCGCCCAGTTCCACAAACGTGACGAGGGCTTCTTGCAAGACGTCGTGTGACTCTTCCAGGCGACCCGCTCGGGCAAGGACGCGACCGAGATTCTGGCTCGCGACTGCTGCTTGATGCCGCATGCCCAACTCGGTGTAGATGCACATGCTTTGGGTGTAGGCGTCGATGGCGTTGCTGTGCCGCTGCAGTGCTTCCAGGGTGAGCCCGAGGTTATTCCAAGTCATGGCCTGTCCGTCGGGCTGGCCAAGCTGTGTGTAGAGGTCCAGTGCTCTTCGGTGGGCGAGCACTGCCTCGGTGAGTCGATTCAGGAAGTGGAGGGCGGTGCCGAGAGAGCCCTGGGCCATCGCTTCGCCTGTGGCGTGGCGGGCCCTGCGAGCTGCCTGGCATGCGGCCGCCGCTGCGATGCCCAAGTCGTCGAAGGCCCGCAGGTGCTTCAGGTAGCTGTCCAGGGTGAGGGCGAGCCACATAACGGCCTGGAGCTGCTCCTGGTCGTCGGTATCGGTCCACTGGGTGGCGGCCAGTAGCCCGGTGCGCTCGTCGTCGAGCCATTGCAGGGCATGTTCGCGGTCGTCGAAGAGTGCGAGGGGCGCCTCATCGGGGCGCCGCCCGACGTACGCCTTGGCCGACAACGACACTTGGGAGTAGTAGCCCAGCAGACGCTTCCGCCCCTCGGTCGCCTCGTCCCGCACTCCGGGATCGTCGGCGACGATCCGGGCGTAGAGCCGTACGAGGTCATGCATCTGCCAGCGCCGGTCACCCGAGACCGCCGTGAGGAGCGAGACAGCGGTCAGTTCGTCGAGGAGCGGTTCCAGTTGCTGCGGGACCAGCCCGGTGAGGTTGGCCGCCGGCCCGATCCCGATGCTGTCCCCCGGAGCCTGCCCCACCAGCCGGAAAACCCGTGCGAGTTCGGGCTCCAGCCGCTCATACGTCACGTCGAACACGGGCCGCAGGCTCAACTCCTTCCCGTACTGATCGACTCCCCGCGCCCGCAACGCCCGCACCCGATCACTCGCCGCCCGCAACTCACCCACCAGCGTGGACACCGGCCGGTGCCGGCGCCGTCGTAGCAACGCGGAGACGATCAGCAGAGCGAGCGGCAAGTGTCCACAGAGGTCGGCGAGTTGACGTACCGCGTCCGGTTCCTCCGCGACCCGGCGATCATCAGGGTCATACCGCCGAAGCGACCCGTCGACCAGATCCAGCGACGCGTCAGGCGCCAGCCCTGTCACGCTGAACTGCCGTACCGGAAGCGAGTCCTGGACCTCCCGCGAGGTCACGAGCACCCGATGCCCGCCCCCTTCGCCCGGCAGCAAGGGAGCGATCTGAGTCGGATCCGAGGCGTTGTCCAGAAGAATCAGCACAGGCTCGCGGGCACTCAACTCGGCCCGATAGTACGCGTATTGTTCCTCGGCCGTCGGCGGCAGGTCCGCATCCCCGACCCCCAGTGCCCGCAACAACGCAAGCACGGCCTGATCAGCCGTCACCGCGACCTCGTCGTACCCCCGCAGATCGACGAAGAGCGCACCTCCGGGAAACCACCCCCGCTCCCGCGCCGCATGCGCGACAGCCAGCGCGAGGGCCGTCTTGCCGACGCCGCCCAGCCCCGCGACGGCGGAGATGACGACCGACTCCGAACCCTCACCCACCCTGGGATCGAGGGCTCCCAGCAACTCGGCGACCTCGTCCTCGCGGCCCCTGAAGACGGCCGGCGCGGCAGGCAGCGCGGACAGTGCGGTGGGCGAGGGAGCGGCACGAGGGGACTCCACCTTGCCGGTGACGGGGCCGTGGAACGTACTGCCCCGAAAGTCGAAGTAATCGCCACCGCTCACGTGTCCACCCTCTGGTCCCCGTGCCCCACTGTCCAAGGTCCATAGTGCCCGCGATCGTCGGCACTGTCGGGAAACCAGCCCTGACCTCTGGTAGCCACCGTGACCGGGCTCTTCGGTTGAGCCAGCCGTGGTCCTGGCCGAGGGACGCCGGGCCCGACTCGACAAAACCATCGCCACGATGGCCACCAACTCACCGTCCTCCAGCGGCCAGTCGCGTTCGCAAGGACCGATCACCAAGACCGGCAACTCCCATGCCCGCAGGCTGTTGGTCGAAGCCGCCTGGCACCACCGCAAGCGCTACCGGGCCGGGGCCACGATCCGAGCCCGCTGGCAACGCGCACCGGCCGCAGCACGCGCCCGCGGTCACCTGGGCAACCAGCGGCTCAACCAGCGCTGGAAGACCTTCATCGCCCACCACAAACGGCCCGTCGTCGCGAACGTGGCCATCGCCCGCGAACTGGCCGGCTGGTGCTGGTCACTCTGCCCGACTGAGACCGGCCTCCAGACCGGCCGGCCAGCGACCTGGTGACGGCAGCGTGAGGAGCGACCCGCGACAGCACTATGAGCAGCGGCGGCAGCCGCCACGCTCGATCTCCAGACCCGCGGAAGCGCTCCCGCCGAACAGCCCGTCCTGCGGTAACCAACCCGGGTATATCAGCATGTACCACGCGTCGAGGCGGACACGCGCGTCACCAGGCACCGACCGGCCCCATGCACACCAACGGCGCCCGAGACCCGTATCCCGGATGCCGCTGAGCCGCGGGTGGCTGAGCCTGTTTGTGTGCACAGACTGACCGACCAGGTGGGGCAGAAGCTGCAGCAGATCGTGCGCCGCGGCAGTAGGCAACTGTGGGTCAGATAGTCGGCTTTGGTGAAGCCCGCGTTCCGCGTAATTCAGCGGCCTGGAGTGCCGAATCAGGGGTCTGACCTGGGCGGGCATGGGTGCGGCGGCCTGGAAGGCGTTTCTCTAGGGGGTGGTGTTCTGGCTGGTCAGCGGGTTGTGGGTTTACGCTCCCGGTGGCGGCGTCAGCCCGAACCGCGCGATGACGTCCGGCAGCCACTCCGGCTGGCCGAATTCGAGCCCGTACTTGGCCACGAGTGCCGGGATCGCGTCCGCGGACGGCGGCGGGCCGTCGGCGAGCATCTCGGCCATCTCGCGGAAGCAGTTCTCGAAACCGGCCGGGCTGATGATCTCGATCATGCGGGCAGGGACCGAGCCGGCGTTCCACATGGCGTGCAGCTCGCCGCGCGGCTTGGTGATGTAGCCGCCGGGGCCCAGCACGGCTTCGCGGTCGCCTGAGCGGAAGCCGATCTCGCCTTCGGTGACGATCGAGTACTCGTCCTCGCGGGTGTGCAGGTGCGGCGGCACCAGCGCGCCGACCGGGAACGGGTGCTCGACGACCGACAAGGCGCCGTTGGTATCGGCACCCCAGAGCTTGAAGACCACCCCGATGGAACCGAGGAAGCCCTCGGCGCCCTCGCCGGGGCGGACGACCGTGAGCGGAGGGACCAGTTCCTCGGTCATGACGATCACTCCTCTGATCGATTTCGAGAGACACTGGTGTCCTGCTAAAAGTGTCCACCCCGAACTTCCTGGGTCGCATCTTGGCGACCTCGACGATGTACGCCTCGTCGGCCTCGGTGATCCGCCACGGTCGGCCGCAGGACCACCGCGGCTCCAACGCGCCGGCCCCCGGTCGTTGAACGCGTGGATCACATCGCGGACGATGTCCGGATCGGCCGCGACCAGCGCGGCGATCGCCTCGCTAGTGTTGCCCGAGGACGACGCGAGGATCATCATCCCCCTACGGACCTTGATCGTGCCGTGCCGCCCCCGCCGGTCCTGCACCTGACCGGAAACCGAGATCGTCTCACCCCAACCCGGCCGACCATCGCGGTCAACGCACTAGTGTCCTGAGTCGTTAGTTCGCTTGCGGTTGTAGAGTGGGGCGGTGCCTGGTCCGAAGCCGTTGCCGCTGGAGTTGTCCGATCACGAACACCGGGTGCTGCGGGGCTGGTTGCGCAGGCAGAACGCCTCTCAGGTGGTGGTCCCGGCGGGTCCACGCGCCCCTATGACCCCTCAGCCTCGATCAGCGAGGATCTCTGAGAGCACGCGTCGCGCGTTACGGGCGTCAGCGCCGTCCTCGCCCAAGCTGTTGGCGCACGAGACGAGCGTCTTCCACAGCGCCCAGCCGCGTCCGCGCGCCCACGTCGCATCGTCGACACCGAGCCGCTTCCGGAACAAGCCGCGGCCGTCGGCCGAAAGCAAGGTCCACGCGATCGCGAGGTCGCAAGCGGGGTCCCCCACGCCACACGTACCGAAGTCAATGACGGCGGTGAGCTGTCCCTCCTCAAGGAGCAGGTTTCCCTGGGCAAGGTCGCCGTGGAACCAGACGTCGGCCCCGTCCCACTGCGCCTCGAGCGCCCGAGCCCACAACTCGCGTGCCAGCGCGACGTCGATGTGGCCGCGCAGCTCGTCCAGCGCACCGAGCGCCTGCGCCTCGTAGGTCCGCAGCGTTGCTCCACGAAACCAGTTGTGCTTGCCAGGCTGTGGCCCCTCCGAGGCATCGATGCTCTGCAACGCGGCGACGAAGTTGGCCAGCTCCTCGGCGAAGCGGATCGGATCGACAACGGACTCGAACGTCGCGGGCGTGCCGTCGATCCACCCGTAGACCGACCACGCGAACGGGTAGGTCGCACCAGGGCTCCCCTTCGCCAGCGGCACCGGGATCGGCAGCGGGAGAGCGGGTGCCAGCTCGGGTAGCCAACGGTGCTCCTTCTCCACGGCCAAGGCGTACTCCTCCGCGCTGGGCAGGCGGAGCAACATGTTGTCGCCCAAATGGAAGGTCCGGTTGTCCCAGCCGCCGTTCTCCACAGCCGTCACAGGTAGTGCGGCCCATTGTGGGAACTGCTCGGCCACGAGCCGCCCTGCCTGTTCGGCACTGATGGTGACCCGCTGGGGCATGGGTCCAAGATCTGGAACATCGTTCAACAGGTACACCCTTGTCTAGGATTTATTGTCCTGAGTTGTTAATTCATGTGCAGTACGCGGCAAGGGTGTCGAGGATGTCGTCGGCGGTCTTCGTCCAGACGAACGGCCTGGGGTTCTTGTTCCACTCGTTGATCCAGCCTCGGATGTCCCGTTCCAGTTCGACGACGCTGCGGTGGGCCGAGCGGCGGAGTTTGCGGCAGGTCAGCTCGGCGAACCAGCGTTCGACGAGGTTGAGCCAGGACGTCGAGGTGGGGGTGAAGTGCAGATGGAAGCGGGGGTGCCGGAGTAGCCACTTCTTGACCGGCTCGGTCTTGTGAGTGGCGTAGTTGTCCAGGACCAGGTGGAGTTCGAGGTGCTGGGGGACGGCGGCGTCGATGACCTTCAGGAAGCGGAGGAACTCCTGGTGGCGGTGGCGGCGGTAGTGCTGGGCGATGACCGAGCCGGAGGCGATGTCCAGGGCGGCGAACAGGCTGGTCGTGCCGTGCCGGACGTAGTCGTGCGTCATCCTTGCCGGTGTGGCCGGCGCCATCGGGAGCACGGGCTGGGTCCGGTCCAGGGCCTGTATCTGTGACTTCTCGTCCACCGCCAGGACCAGGGCGTTCTCCGGCGGCGACAGGTAAATGCCCACCACGTCGCGGACCTTGGTCACGAAGTGCGGGTCGGTCGACAGCTTCCACGTCTCCACGATGTGCGGCTTGAGGGCGAACGCCCGCCAGATCCGGGAGACAGCCGACTGCGACATACCCGCCGCCTCGGCCATCGAACGCGTCGACCAGTGCGAATCACCCGTCGGCGGCGTCTGGCCGAGCGTCCTGGCGATCAGGGCCTCGACCTGCTCGTCCGTGATCTTCCGTGGCGCCCCCGAACGTGGCCGGTCCACCAGGCTCTCCAGCCGGTCCGCCACGAACCGGGACCGCCACTTACGCACCGTCTCCCGTGAGACGCCCAGGTCATCCGCGACCCGCGCGTTCGACAGGCCCTCCGTGCACGCCAGCACGATCCTCGACCGCAGCACCAGCGCCTGAGAGGCGGTCTGCTTGCGCAACCAGCCCCGCAGCACCCGGTGTTCGTGATCGGACAACTCCAGCGGTAACGGCTTCGGACCAGGCACCGCCCCACTTTACAACCGCAAGCGAACTAACGACTCAGGTCACTAGGCCCGTCGGCGTGGTCTCTTTCGCTCCGGTATCCGGCTCCCAAAGCGAGCACCGCTGCCGCGGCGGAGGCCAGTGCGAGTACGGCGAACAGGCCGGGACGCACAGGGGTTGAGCCGAGCTCGTTCAGACACGAACGGGAACGGGCGTCGCCTTCACCCGGGCGACGGTGACGACGTACAGAAGCAGGCCCGCGGTGGTGAGAACGAAGCCCGCCCAGACGGTGGACAGGGTCCCCCAGCCGGCGTCGAGGACGATGGCGCCGCCGATCGCGCCGAGGGAGTTGGCGAGGTTGAGGGCGGCGAGGTTGAGGGTTCCCATCAGGGTCGGGGCGTCCGGTGCGATGGCGGTCAGCCGGACCTGGATGGTGGGAATCGCGAACATCATGGTGGCGCCGACGCCGAAGAGGCAGGGCAGCAGCACCACCAGGTTGCTGCCGGCCACGCCGATCAAGGTCAGCAGCGCCAGTACACCCCCGTAGCCCCAGATCAGGCCGCGGTTGCGGTACTGGTCGGCGACCCGTCCGCCGAGGTGGTTGCCGACCGCCATGCCGAGGCCGAAGACGGCGAGCGCGATCGGGATCAGCGAGGCGTCCCGCAGTGCCGCGTCGGTGATGAACGGGCCGATGAACGTGTAGACGGCGAAGATGCTGGAGATGCCGAGCGCCGCGACGGTGACCATGAGCCAGACCTCCCGCCGTCGCAGGGCGCCCAGTTCGCTCGTGATGGAGTTGCCGCGCAGGTCGTCGGTGCGCGGCAGCCAGGCGATCAGGGCGGCTGCGGCGAGCAGTCCGACGGCGACCACGGTCCAGTACATGACGCGCCAGCCGGCGTGCTGGCCGATGAAGGTACCCAGTGGGGACCCGGCGATGGTGGCGACGGTGAGCCCGCCCATCACGGTGGCGAACGCCTTGCCGCCCTTGCCCGGGCCGTATGTGTACGCGGCGACGACGGCCCCGGCACCGAAGAACGCCCCTTGCACGCTGCCGGTGACGAACCGGAAGGCGACGAGCAGTGCGATGTTCGGTGCCAGGGCGGAGAGGGCATTGCCGACCAGGAACAGTGCGATCAGGCCGACGAGCAGAGTGCGCCGGTTGGCCCTGGCCGCGAGCAGGGTGATCGCCGGGGAGCCCAGCATGACTCCGAAGGCGTAGGCGGTGATGGGGTAGGTCGCGACCGGAACAGACACGTCCAGGTCGGATGCGATCAGCTGGATGATGCCGTTGCTGCCGAACTCGCCGGTGCCGATCGCGAAGGTGCCCAGGGCCAATGCGAACAAGGTGAGCTTCGGATTGCGGATGGGCGTGGTCGCGAGCGTGTGCCGGTTCTCCTCGGCGACGCACTGGCTGTCGTACGCGTGCTGATGCATCGGCTCGTCCTTTCCACGGGTTCAGCCGGTCAGCCCGCGGCGCGCCTGACGACGTCGGCCGCCGCGGCGGGGTGCGAGATCATGGCCACGTGCGAGGCGCTGACCTCCCGGACGTGTGCGCCGGACCGTTTCGCCATGAACCGCTGTGCCGCGGCGGGCAGTACCTGGTCGTCGCGGGCCACGAGATACCAGGACGGAACGGTCCGCCAGGCCGGGGCTCCGGAGGGCTCTTGCAGGGTGCGGGCGTCGGCCGGTCGCTGGCCGGCCCACATCAGTTCGGTGGTCGCCCGCGGCACGTCGCCGGCGAAGACGTCCCGGAAGACCTCCTTCTTGATGTAGCCGTCGACCAGGCCGCCGCCGTAGGGACGGAAATCAAGTGCGGCCTCGTTGAGCCGGCTTCCCGGGTACCGGGTCTGCAGGCCAAGCAGCGTCTCACCCTCGTCCGGCATGAACGCCGCCACATACACCAGCGCCTTCACGTTCGCGTTGCCGGTCGCGGCGTTCGTGATGACGATCCCGCCGTAGGAGTGCGCCGCCAGCACCACCGGTCCGGCGATGGTGGCCAGGACGCTGGCCAGGTAGGCGGAGTCGGAGGCCACGCTGCGCAGCGGGTTGGCCGGAGCGAGGACCGGGTAGCCGTCGTGGATGAGCCGGTGGGCGACGCCGTTCCAGCCGGAGGCGTCGGCGAACGCGCCGTGCACGAGCACCACGGTGGGCTTGGGGCCGTGCGCCCCGGTGTGCGCCTGCGCGGCCGGTGTACTGAGCACACTGCCGGCCGCGATCGCGGCGGATCCGGTCAGCAACGTACGGCGAGTGGTCGTCATGAAGACACGCCCCTTGGATGGAATGCGCTGCGGAGTGATGGTGGGTGAGCCTAGGGACGGGCTCTTGACGTGCCCTGGACGGTGCCCGTGCGCGTGTCCACGCGCAGTTCAGTCCTCGTCAAGTGCGTGGACCCGGCGGGCCGCGAGGGCCGGCCGACGTCACTCGCGGGCAGTGTCAGCGGGATGTGCCGGCCCTGAGTGCAGCCAGCAGTTCCTCGGCGCGGCGGGCGAACAGGTGGGCCTCGCGCTCGACGGACAGGGCGCGCGCCCGTTCGGCAATGGCCCGGACGGTGGCGACCGGCTCGCCGCTGGCTCGCATCAGCCGCGCCCGTAGCAGGAGCAGCAGACCCTCGGCGTAGCGCTGGCCGTACGTGTCGATGGCCGAGTCCGCCCGGCCAAGGGCCACGGCAGCCTCGTCCAGCTTGCCGGCCGCCAGCCACATCTCGCCGAGCAGGCCGTACCAGGTGGCCAGGCCCGAGCGCGGTGGGTCGGCCAGCGCCGCGGAGATCAGTCGCTGAGCTTCCGCCGCGGCGCCGACCGGGTCTTCTCCGGTCACGGCGCGTGCCCAGCACAGGGCCAACCGCAGCTGATAGCTGCCGAAGTAGGCGAGGGAAGACTCGGGGTCCACCGCCATCCCCCGCTCCGCCACGTGCAGCACTCGCGCCGGGTCTCCGGCCACAGCCGCAGCCGTGCAGGCGAAGGCGGCGCAGACCGTGATCACGTAAGGGTCGTCGTCAGCGGTGGCCTCGATGGTGTCGAACAGCGCCCGCGCCGCGTCGACGTCACCGTGCAGTGCGGTGATCAGCGCGAGCATGACGGGCCCGAGCAGCCGCAGGTCGCGCCGCAGCGGATCCTCCCCGCCATCTGGCAGGTGGTCCAGAACGGTCGGGTCGGGTCGGCTCAGGTACCTGAACGCCTCGCCGATGTTGCCCACGCCCCACTGGTAAATGCCCCAGGCGTATTGGCCATACACGCGCACGACCGGGTCGGCGGACGCCCCGCCCTGCTCCAACAGTCGCCGCGCCAGCTGGCCGGCGCGGTCGAGCTGGATGCTATGGGCATAGGCGGCAAAGCGGGAGAAGAGGAAATCGGTGGCCTCTCGTTCCCGGCCGAGCCCTCGTGCCAGGTGCTCGGCCCGCTCCAGCAGTTCGAGCATCGAGCCGAGGTACCCCACGCCTGTCCCGCCCACTTCGGTGAAGAGCGACAGAGCGGACAGTTCCAGTTCCGCCATGCCCGCTCTCCGCGCGACCTGCGCGGCCGACTCCAACTGCCGCGCGGCAGCTTCGAGCGCTGACTTTCCCGCCGCGCAGCGGCCCGCACGCACGAGCGCGGTCGCGGTCCGGGCCGGATCCGCGAGCGGGCCGGCAGACCACAGGTGATGCGCCAGCCGCTCGGCCATCGGTTCGATGTCCGCGGACCTGTGCTCCAGGGCGTCGGCAATCAGCAGGTGCAGCCGGGCCGCGCGCGGCGGGGGTATGTCCTCGGCCACCGATTCACGGACCAGGTCGTGCGGAAAGCCGAACGAGTACGGGTCTCCGGGCAAAGGTTCGAGCAGACCGAGCCCCTGGTACGACTCGAGACGATCCAGGAACGTTGTGTGGTCCAGACCGGCGGTACGGGCCAGGAGCGCGAGGTCGACGGTACGGCCGATCAGCGCTGCGATCTGCAACAGGTTCCGGGCGTCGTCCCCCAGCGCGGTCATCCGGTCGCGGACGACGTCCCGGACGGTGGCGGGCACCGCGGTCCGGGCCGCGGTGGCCTCCGTGAGGACGGCGCCGTCGGAGTCGGCAAGGAACCGGGTCAGCTCACGGACGAAGAAGGGGTTGCCGGCGGTGCGGGTGTGGATGAGGCGGGTGGCCCCCGGGCCCGGGTCCTGGCCCGTCTCTTGGCGGACGAGTTCGGCCACCTCGGTCGGGGCGAGCGGGCCGAGCGGGATCCTGCGGTGCCGGGGGAGCCGACTCGCCGCGGCGAGCATCCGCCCCAGTTCCGAGCTCGGTGCGGGTGCCCGGTCGCGCAGCGCCCCGACCACGACGGTGCCGTCCGGCAGCCGGGCCATGAGGTGACTGAGCAGGTCCAGTGAGGCGGTGTCGGCCCACTGGAGGTCGTCGATGACGAGCATCACCGGTCGCCGCGCCGATGCCTGACGGACGAGCGCGACGGCCTGCTCGAAGAAGCGGAACCGGACCCCGCCGTCCGGAAGCACCGACGTCGTGGGGCCGGCCGCGTGCGGGGTCACGAGGCGACCGAGTTCGCCCGCCTGCCAATCCTCCCGCGCAGCAGCTGGTACGTCGTCCAGGAGCGTGCCGACGATCTGCACCCAGGGCCACATGGACGGTGTGCCGTCCCTCGGCAGACAGTGGCCCCAGACGACGAGCGCACCCTGCCGGCCGGCCTCGGCGCCGGCTTCCTCGATCAGGCGGGTCTTGCCCACGCCGGGTTCTCCCTCGACGACCACAAGCCCCGTTGAGCCGGCGAGTGCCGATTCCACCGCGTGCCGCACCACGGCCAGTTCCTCGGCCCGGCCGACCAGGCCGTCGGCGTTCGGATCCGGGGCAGCGCGGGGCGCCGGCCGCTCGGGGGCCGCGTACTCGGCCGGTGCCCGTTCCAGCACTCGCAGGTGGGCCGCCGCCAGGGCCGGGCCGGGATCGATGCCCAGTTCCTCGGCGAGCCGGGCGCGGACGGTCCGGAACACCGACAGTGCTTCGGCGGGCCGGCCGGCGGCGTCCAGGGCAGCGATGAGACTGGCCTGCACCGTCTCGTGCAATGGCGCCATGCGGGCGGCCATGTGCAGGCACGGGAGCACCCGTTCGGGCCGGCCGAGCGTGGTCGCCAGGTCGGCCGCCGCCATGCAGGCGTGGCGGAACTCGTCGTCCAGCCCCGCGAAGATCGCCATCCCGGTCGAACCGTAGGCGACTCCGTCCCCGGCCGAGCCGTGCCAGAGCCCCACGGCCTCCAGATACCCGTCGAGCGCCGCTTCGAGCCGCTGCTCCTCGACGTCGCTCCGGGCCGCGTCGACGAGTTCTCGGAACCTGACGACGTCCAACGTCTCGGAATCGGCCACGAACAGGTAGGCGGCACCCCGGCGCTGCAGGTACGAGCCGGGTTCACGCGCGGGCAGCGCCGGCTCCAGCAGGCGCCGCAACGCACCGACGTACTTCTGGAGAATGTTGACCGCCGAGGCCGGGACGTCCTCGGCCCAGATGAGGTCCACCAACTCGCTCATACTGATCGGCTCGCCCGCACGGGCGAGGAGAACGGCGAGCAGATACGCCTGCTGTGGAGGCCCGGCGTCCATTTCCACGCCGTCTCGCCATACCCGTAGCGGACCGAGAACCTGTAGCCGCAGAGCCGCACCGGAGGAATCCATTCCATTTTCCATTCCGTGTCCCGGGCTGCTCTCGCCGCCATCCGCAGTCCATGGTGACTCAGATCCCGTGGCGGGGAAAGCGGATACTGGTAATTGCTGACGGGAAATGCCACAGAAACAATCAGAGACGACCAGGGTGGCAGGGGAATCGCGGGCAGATTTTCATCAGGGGGCCTCTGCAATGCGTTCAAGTCCGGCAGTACCCGGTGAGGGCCGAGATGGGCCGGACCCGCTTGACGGCGACTGAATGATCCGTGAAGGCCGTCGGGAACCGCGTCCCGGTCTCATTCAATTCGCGTCCAGTGCGACGTCGTAGCTTTGGGCCGAGCCCAAGGGAGTTGAGCCGTCGCATACGTCGCTGCCCTGATCCGCCAAGCCCACCCCGGCCGCCGCGATCGCGCACCCCGTTCGTCGAGCGGCTCGTGCGGACGCTGTCCGGCGCTCGATGTCGGGTCGGCGGTCGCGCCCTGTAGCCGCGGTTCGAAGAAGTGGTCGTCAGCCGGACGGCGCGAGTGAAGCTGCCAACCGCTCCGGCCCGTGTCGGCCCTCGTCCGAAGGAGAGGTAGGTCCATGGTGAGCGGAAACCCGACGATCGTACTCGTGCACGGAGCCTTCGCCGACAGCAGCGGTTTCAACGCCGTCGTCAAGCGGCTGGTCGCCGACGGCTATCCCGTGGTCGCCGCGCCGAATCCACTTCGGGGGCTCGCCATCGACGCGGCCAACGTCAAGGCACTGCTGGACAGCATCGAGGGACCGATCGTCCTGGTCGGGCACTCCTACGGCGGTGCGGTCATCTCCACCGCCGCCGAGGGAAACGAGAATGTGAAGGCCCTGGTCTACCTGGCGGCGTTCGTGCCGGATACGGGCGAGAGCGCGCAGGCGCTGGTCGAGAGGTTCCCCGGCAGCACCGTGGGCGAGTCCCTGAAGCCGGTGCCGCTGCCCGACGGGCAGGTGGACCTCTACATCGACTCCAAGGTCTTTCATCCCCACTTCGCGGCCGACGTGTCCGAGGAGGAAGCCGTCCTCTACTCGATCACGCAACGCCCGGCCACCGGTTCGGCCCTCGGGGAGCCCGCCACGGGTCCGCAGGCTTGGCGGACGATCCCGAGCTACAACCTGATCAGCGGCGCCGACAGGATCATCCCGCCGGCGGCGCAGGAGTTCATGGCCGAGCGCTCCGGCGCCAAGACCCAGGTGGTCGAGGGCGCTTCCCACATGGTGTTCGTCTCTCGACCGGGCGCGACGGTGGCTCTCATCGAGACAGCTGCGCAGGAGCACGCGCCCCCGCAGTGACAGCGCCGCGCCCCGGAGAGCCAGGCGGCCACTTCCCTCTGAAGCCACTGAAGGCAGAGCACCATAAGTCACACCCGGCCCTCCCGGGCCGCCAAACAACTTACGGAGAATCATGCCCGAGAAAGTAGTACAGGGTCGCAACACCGCCGCCGCCGAAGGCGATGTCGTCGTCTTCCACATCGGGCTACGCATCAACCGACTCCTGGCATTCTCCAGCTGGTTGCCGGCCTTCATGTCGATGCCACGAATGCTGCGCGAGCTGTCACAGGAGAAGAGCAGCGGGCTCCTCGGCTACAAGGTGCTCTACGGCGGCCTCCGGGAGTTCTACGTCGTCCAGTACTGGACCGACAAGGAACGGCTCCTCACCTACGCCCACCAGCAGGACAAGGAACACCGGCCCGCATGGACGGCGTTCAACCGACGAGCACGTACCGGGAAGGGGCACGTGGGCATCTGGCACGAGACGTTCATTGTCCCGGCAGGCTCCTACGAATCGGTGTACGACGACATGCCCGCGTACGGACTCGCTGCCGCAACGGGTGTCGTGCCGGTCGGCCGACGCGGCGACACGGCGGCCCAGCGGCTGAGCGCGGCGAAGGAGTAGGCAAATGGGCTCGGAGGATCCGAGCACCGCTCACGCTGAACCGCCTTGGCCCGCCCAGCGAAAACAGTCGGCGCCGGGATGAACCGTGGATGCTCGGCGCTTGCGGTTCTCCCATTTAGCTGCCAGAGGGTCGGCCCATGCGGCGTCTTTCTTGCGGCTGATGCCAACTGCGCCGCACGAACAGCACGCCTTGGCGTGTCAGGCCGCCGCGTAGCTCGCGCGAACTGGCCTTGGGCGCGCTCCGCATCCCGTGGGGGCGCGTAGCTGCTGTTCCAGGTCACACGTCCCGTGGTGGCCCAGCCCCATCACGTCCCGGGTGAACCCGAAAACGAGGTCGACCCGCCTTGGGTCCGCCTTCAGACAGACCACGAGCTTGGTCCTCTGCGGCGGGCAGACGCCGGCGAAGTACCACAGATGCTGACACGCCAAGTAGTGCTTGCGCTGGACACGCAAGGTCGGCCAGCGCCGCGCACCGCCGGCGCCCGGCCACGGACGGAGGCCACCGCCTCAAAGGCCAGCAGGTCGCTGCCGAAAAGGCGGTAGCGGATCGAGTCGATGCTGCGGATACAGATCAGCCTCGGTCCGCTCCACACCACCCGGGCCGCGGCTGGCGCCCCGAGCCGGTCGCGAGCCAGGCGCTCGAACTCCGCGCAGCGTTCCATCAGCCACGACAGATAGAACAGGCCCTGGTTGACGACACCCGAGTCGACACCCCGCTTGACGAGTATGACTGGCGATCCGTTCTCGTCGAGACCGAGCGAGTCGATGTTCCCACCCTGGAACGGCCCGCCCCCATGCCGTACACGCTCGCCAGGCAACGGACCCCGAGCAGCGTCCATGTCGGTCTCGACCAGGCCCTGCACATCCGCCTCGGCCTCAGCAAGACGCTACGAGACCTCGGCCACACCGTTACCTGTCGTGTGGGACAGCTTCAGGCCCGACACCTTCACAGTTCCACCCTGCCGACGCTCCGACCGGTCCACGGGCCGAGCGCCTCCAGCAGCCTGATCGGCCCTGCCTGGTGACCAAGCTCCGTCTATCCCAGCCCATGCCAAGAGCCCCCGGAAAACCGAGGGCTCGGGGCTGATGTCAACCCTGGTGGCTGACACCAGTTGTTGACATCAACGGGGGCCGACAGCGCCGGACAGGACCAGACAAGACAAGACGTCAAATCGGGCCATGCCTGGACGATTGCCAGGTCAGACCGGTCGTAGCGAAACCGTTGCCGTTCCATCGGAAAGCCCCCACAGCGAGCGCATAATGTGTGATGCCGTTCCGCCACTCAGATGGTCCGACGGGTGCGCGGGTGCCCGCCTGCCGGGCGGGGAACGCGAATTCGGTCCAGAATCGGGTTATCGGACTTCGGTTGTGCCTGCTTGCGTGCGCCGGCAGCGTACTTGCGGGCGCGGCACACGGTGGAGTCCACACTCGCCATGGACCAGTCGATGCAGCCCCTCCGTGTCCCACGTGCTGAAAAGGCTCACGGTCGCACTTCCGTTTTGGATGCCCCTCCCTCTCTGCGATCACGCCCCGGCACGCCAAGAAGCCCCTGTTCAACGAACAGGGACTCCCTTTGTCGCCACACACTGATTCCGGTGATCAGCGACAAGGCGCTGCCAGTCCAGCTCGTCACGCGTGAGGAGCCGCGACTTGGTCGATGGGATCCTCAGGTCCCGATCACAGCGGGAGCACGACGCACTGTAGTCCGGTGTTGACGTCTACGTCGTTGACGTTCGCCTGCGCCCCGACACACGCGACCTCGTCTGCGCTCGCCGCGGAAGCACTCACGGTCAACGCGGCTACCGACACGACAACCGCACCGGCGATCCGGAATATTTGCCGACGGAACATAATACGCCTTTCCCTGGCATGCCAAGTGAACTCTCGGATGGTTGACCATAAACGGCCTTCGGTGCCCGCAATATCGCAGGAAAAGACTGCACCGCAACCATTGCCTACATCAATGACAGAACACACTCGCGACTCGGCCTTCATGAATTTCCAACCTCGTGGTGAACTGGGCTGCAAGCACCTTTCCCGTTTGATTTCACTTTGAGGTTCATCACGTCGTGGCACGTGATCGAGTTATGCGCTTTCACCGTCTGGCAGTGGCTGCCGGACGATTCCTGTGAACCGTTCCGACATTCCTGACTATGCGCCAGCAGAATCATTCCGGCCAGTCCCGTGACTGGGGCGCGCGGTAGTGCACCCACGGCTCAGAAGTGCTCATGCACGCCTTCTAAAGATCTTTAACGGTGCGGGTTACGTCGGGTCGTGACGGTTGGTGTCGGCCGCGCTATGCCGGAGGAATGAGATATGCCGATGGTGGTGGGCTGACGGCCGAGGAGCGGGCTCGGCGTGAGCGAGTCCGGCTCGCAGCGGCTGATTTGATCGAGGCAGGGGCCAGTGACCGGGAGGAGGTGGCCCTGCGGTTCAGGGTGACTCGGATGTCGGCGAACCGCTGGCGCCGTGCCCTGGTTTCAGGCGGTCGACAGGCACTGGTCTCCAAGGGGCCTGGCGGCGCAAGCGGCAAGCTCAGTGCCGGTCAACTGCACGCTCTGGAGGCGGTGTTGGAAGTCGGACCGGCCGACTGCGGCTGGAGGGATCAGTGCTGGACGCTGGCGCGGATCGTTTACGAGCTCTACGCATGCATCGCGGTGGTGAAGTACCACACCAGGAAGGCTGCCATGGCGAGCATGACCGGCACGCCGAGCAGGAGGCGCAGCAGCAGGAGCAGGATTCTGGCCCATGGGTGTGCCGGCCCCCTGGCGAAGTCGGGTCTGGCCGGGTCGTAGGCGATCCTCTTGTCGAGCCCTGTGGTCCAGCCCGTGCGTTCGAATGTGTGATCGGTGCCGCTGGTGTCGGTGAACGAGAACACCATGGTTCCCGGGGTGTTCACGTCGGAGCCGGGGTAGTAGCTCGCGCATCTGGCCTCGGTCGTCACGCCGTAGCGGTGCAGCAGCCACCACGTCACCGTGGCGCGCCAGGTGCCGTGGGCGACGTAACAGCCCATCAGGGTCCCCACGAAGCCGCCGATCCACAACTGGGTGAGGCGCCCGTCGCCCGCCTGCACGGGAGGCAGCAGGCCGAGGACGAAGAGGCAGGCGAGCACGCTGCTGGCCCATGACGCTTCCTTGGACGGGAGCAGGGCGCGTGGTGTCCAGGGTCCGATGAAGCGTTTCTCCGCCTTCACCAGGGCCGCGCCGTCGACGTGTCTTTCGGCCTTGTCCCGCTGCGGGAGCGCCGCATTGACGGCGCGTGCGAACGCCTTTGTCTTCTCTGTGTCGCGGGAGCTGATCGTGCAGAGCATGGTGGGCCGGGCTTTGGTGGCCGTCGAGTTCAGCCGGATCTCGGCGGTGGGGCGCTTGCCCCTGGTGACATGGACGCTCTGGATCGCTTCGAGGGGGATGACCAGTCGGATCCCCGCCCGGTCGAGCGCGACGCTGTCCCGTTGCAGGTGCGCGGTTCCGCCTCTGCCGCGCAGCATCGTTTTGTGTGCGGGCTTCGCATCTCGGACAGTCATGTCTGGGTACCGCCCATGGTCGATCGGGTTGGTTTCCGGGGGAGTCGTGCGTGGTCGGGGCGGGATCAACGGTGCGGCCACAGCCGTATCGTGCGGTCGAGGCCGGCCGAGGCCAGCGTCTTGCCGTCCGGGCTGAAGGCCACCGATGTGACCTTGTCGGTGTGGCCGGTGAGGGTGTCGAGGTGGTAGACGCCGAGCGTGCTCGTGTCCCACAACCGCACGGTCTTGTCCTCGCTCCCGGTGGCCAGGGTGTCTCCGTCCGGGCTGAACGCCACCGTCGTGACCGGGCCGGTATGGCCGGTGAGGGCTGTGGGGGCGGTGCCTGTCGACGCGTGCCACACACGCACGAGGTGGTCGCCGCCGCCGGTGGCCACCATGTCGCCCACTTGAGAGAACGCGACAGGCTCGAAGCCGGGCCGGTGGGGGGTCGAGAGGGTGACGTCGACCAAGCGTTTGTACAGGTCCCACAGCCGCACCGGGTTTTCCGTGCCGTCCGCGCTGCCGGTGGCCAGGGTCAGGTTGTCCGGGCTGAACGCCACCGCGTTGACCTCGCCCATGCCCTGAGTCGTCAGCGTGCTGGTGACCGTGCCGGTGGTCAGGTCCCACACTCGGGCCGCGCCGTCGCGGCAGCCGGTGGCCAGGGTCTTGCCGTCCGGGGCGAACGCCAGGTCCAGGGTGGGCCCGGGATGCTGCAGCGCGATGCCGCCGCGGTCCGCCAGGTTCCACAGGGACACGGAGGAGAAGCCGGTCATGGCCAGCGTCTTGCCGTCCGGGCTGAAGGCGACCTTGGCCAGGTCTTCGATCTGGTCGGGCCAGGGGGTGGTTACCGTGCCCTTGGCCACGTCCCACAGCCGCAGGGTGCTGCGGATGCCCTGGACTCCGGAGAGTCCGGCGGCCAGCGTCTTGCCGTCCGGGCTGAAGGCCACACTGTCGGCGTGGCCGTCGGGGATCGTGAACACAGTCACGCGGGGGCCGGGGCCGTTGGCTCTCGCCTCCAGCATCACGAACGGGGCGGCCGCGGCACTCGCTCCGAGCGCGGCGAGCAGCAGCGTGCGGCGCCGAACCCTGGCCGGGGGCCTGACCGGCGGCCGGCCGGGGTGTGGTCCTGTCCCAGGGGCCACCGAGGCGGGAGGGGCGATGTTTGAGGGTTCGACGGAATCCATCGGCGTACATCCAGTCCTGGGGAAGAGGGATCAGTACGAGCGGAGCAGGGGTACGTGTGGGGCCGTACGAAGGGGAGTTGCGAGCGGCGGCGACTCAGCCCGGCCGGACGGCCCCGGCGACCAGGGCGGTCGCGGCGTCCGCGCAGCCCCAGGCCAGGGTGACGCCGGCGCCCCCGTGGCCGTAGTTGTGCACCAGCCGTCGCACCCGGCCGTGCGGGTGCGGGTCGGCCTCCAGGCGGACGCCGCCGTCTCGCCAGGGCCGTAGGCCCACCCGGTGGCCGAGGACCGGGGCGCCGGCCAGTTCCGGCAGCAGGTCGGTGCAGCGGCGCAGGATCGAGGCGGCGGTCGTCGGGGACGGCGTGGTGTCCCACTCGCCGACCTCGAAGGTGCCGCCGAGGACGACGTCCGTGCTGCGGGGGTGGATGTAGGTGTGGCCCTCGGCGTTGTCCTCGTCGCGCAGGGAGGTGTGCAGCCCAGGGTTGGCGACGAGGACCAACTGCCCTCGTGCCGGGTGTACTTCGGTGTCGCCGCACAGGGCGCGGGCGGCCAGGCCGGAGGCGTTCACCACCGCGGGAGCCCATACGCCCGCCTGTTCCAGGGCGTCGATACGACGCCGGATCAGCGTGCCGCCCGCCGCGGCGAAGGTCTGCTGGAGCCAGGGCAGGTAGCGGGACATCTCCACGGTCGGAACGGTGAACGCCCAGCCGTCCGTGAACGGGCTCTGTGCCTCGTCTGCGCGCAGGTTGCGCAGGTCAGGGACGGCCGAGGCCCACCAGGGGACGTCGTGACTCCGGCCGCGCAGCAGCATCCGGGTGCGGCGCATGACCACGCCGGGTACCCCGTCCGCCGCCTGGCGGGCGAACTCGGCGTAGGTGCGGGTGGCCCAGTCCAGTACGCGCGGCTCGAACCGGGTGCGGGTGGGGTACCAGACGGCCGCGGCGACGGAGGACGTCGTCTCGTCCGACGGCTCGGCCGTGAGCACGGCGACGCGGGCACCGGCCTGCTGCAGGCGCAGCGCGGTGGTGAGCCCGATGACCCCGGCGCCGACGACGACCGCGTCGAACCTGTCTCCCATGCCTCCCCCTTGATCGCCGAACCGTGTGCGTTCCACTGTCGGCGGGGAGTTGGCGCACTGTCCAAGACCAGTCATGGCCAATCCCATAAGAAACACTTATCGTTGGGGGATGGACCTGCGCAGGCTGCGGTACTTCCTGGTGCTGGCGGAGGAGTTGAACTTCACCAGGGCCGCGCATCGGCTGCACATCGCCCAGCCTGCCCTGAGCCAGCAGATCAAGGCACTGGAGCGGGGCATCGGCGCTCCGCTGCTCGAACGCGGCAGCCGGGGCTGCCGGTTGACGGCCGTCGGCGAGGTCGTGGCCCGCGAAGCCGGTGAACTGCTGGCCCACGCGGACGCGTCACAGGAACGCATCCGGGCGGCCGTCAGCGGACGGCAGGGAAAGCTGCGCCTGGCCCTGACGCGATCGGCCCGCGGCGGTCCCGTCGACGCGCTGATCGCCGCGTTCCGTACGCACCATCCGGAGGTCGATCTCGTCGTACGGACCGGGTGGACCGCACACAACATCACCGAACTGCTCGCCGGGAGGCTGGACGCCGCCTTCGTCCGTCCCCCGCTGGACAACGCGGGGCTGGAGTGCCGGCACATCGCCCGCGAGGAACTCCTCCTGGCCGTCCCCGCGGGCCATCCCCTCGCCCGCGAACGCAGGATCACCCGCGGCCATATCGCCGCCGAACCCGTGATCCTCTGGCCGCGCGAGAACGCCCCGGGAATGCACGACCTGATCACCCGGCAGCTGTGGCCCGCCCACGGGCCGCGCATCGTGCGGGAAGAACCCGACGACGAGCAACTCCTCCTCAGCGTCGCCGCCGGCGCCGGCATCGCCCCGGTGCCCGAGGGACGTGCCCGCGCACTGCGCATACCAGGAGTCCGGCTCAAACATGTGACTGCACCCATGCCCACCGTGGACCTCGCCCTGGTCCACCCTTCCGCGGATGCCACACCGGCACTGCACGGACTCCTCAGCCTCGTCGGCACCTTGCCCGGGCTATCGGCTGCCGCCCCATCAACACGTCCATGACCAAGCCCAGACAATCCGACGCCATGGCCCGCCCGGCTGACGAGGCCGTCGAGTGTCAGGCCGGATGAGCGACACCGACCGGCGTCGAGTCAGCGTCACGGACATGTGTTCTATGAATCGTCGCAGTTCAGAGCCGGTATCCGGGCTCCTGCGGTCGGTAATGTGGAGTACAGGCGCGGCACCGACGCAGGTGTGATCAACCAGGGCCTCTATTACATGGCCTGGCTGAGGAACCATAAGGACGCGTTCCGGAACCTGGTCCGAGACCGGCTCGGGGTGACGGCCGCGTCCCAGATCCTGTGGAGCGCACCCAGGCTGATCTGCGTGGTCGGCGACTTCACCCGCTACGACGCGCATGCCGTACGCGAGCACCGTCGCTCGATCGACCTGGTCCGCTACCGGTACTTCGGCAACGACCTGATCGGGCTTGAGACGGTGGCCTCTGTCACAGGGCACTCGGTCACGGCCAGGCGGCTGCGCCGGCGCACGGCAGGGTTGCCGCCGGCCCGGAGCGAGGGCGTGGCTATGGCAGAGCTGGCTGAGGCGGTCGACGAGGTGCTGCTCGGCCTGGGGGACGGGGTCACCCGTGTCCAGCGCAAGCAGTACCTGGTCTACCAGCGGCTGCGGAACTTCGCATGCGTGTGCCCGCCGCAGCAGACCAAGCTCCTCGTCTACCTCAAGGCCGACCCGAAGTCGGTCGACCTGATTCCCGGCTTTACCCGGGATGTGACGGGGCTCGGTCACCACGGCACGGGTGACCTGGAGTTGCAGCCGCGCACGGAGCGGGATCTGGAGCCGCTCAGGAGCTGTTCCGTCTCAGCTACGCCGCGGCGTAGCAGGCGTACGCCGCTCCGGCCTTGGGCGGCCGGGAGCCCGCTTGAAGTTGTTGACTTTGGTGGTGGTTCCCTTCGACGTGGCGGTCAGGGGTGGCGGTGGATCTCCAAGGATGCGGCCGCATCCCCGGTTTCGGTAACCGGGGATCCGCCGCTATATTGCCGTGCGCAAGGGGCGGCTGAGTGGGCGTACCACCTCCTGGGTGCCAGTTCCTTGCAGGCGACGGCTGCGGCGACAGGGGATGGCGTAGGCAGCGGGTCGACGTTCGCATCGAGGTCCTGCCAGCCGGTCCACTTCCCGGTCACGGCGTCGCGCGTGCGCACCTGGGCCGCGCCTGCAGCCGCTTGGTGGCGCCCGTCCAGGAGACGCCCAGCATCGAGAACTGCTTGGTGTCCGTGCGCGGCAGCTCCCCATTCCCGCCCGCGGCGCTTTTCAGCGCCAGGTCCCAGACCTTCACCGGCCGTTTGGCCTGTCCCTCGGTCCCGTGGCTGGAGGACGGACTGGCGACGGCATACGTCACGGCGCCACCGCCGCCCAGGACCACCGCCCCGATCGTCAGCCACGCCCGTCTCTTCATGCTCAGCTGTGTGTACGCACGCGTACCGCGAGGACGCAACTACCCCACCCCGAGAAAAAGACTATGAGTGCCACACCTGTCACTCCAGGTGGCACGTACACACAGCGTTCGGCCCTGACCAAGCGTCACGCGAGGGTCGGCGCGTGTGTGTGAAGTGCGCGGTGTGCACGCACACTTGGGAGGTATCGGTTTTCGGAAAGGACAGTGCATTCATGGGCCTGACCCGTCGGCTTCTCATGCTGCTCTTCGCACCCCTGCTCGCCCTGATGGTGGCGCCCGTGCTGGGGACCGGTTCGGCAGTCGCCGCACCGCAGGCGAAGACGATCTCGATCGCCCAGGCCCGCGGCCTGCCGGTCGGGACAGTGGTCACCGTGGCGGGCTCGGTGACGACTCCCTCCGGTGCCTTCGAATCCAGCTTCGGCGACAAGGGATTCGGGCTCCAGGACAGGACCGCCGGTATCTACGTCAGCCTGCACAGCGACGTGCATGCGTACCCGTATCGGCGCGCACGCATCACCGGCACGCTGCGGGACAGCTCCGGACTGCTGACCCTGGTCCCGGCAGATCCTTGCGATGTCGAGCTCGGTCACAAGGGCCGGCCGGTGAAACCGGAGCGAGTCGGCACTGCCGGGGTCGGAGAGGCCACCGAGGGGCGGCTCGTCAAGGTCGTCGGCAGGATCACTCAAGCACCCACGAGCGACCTCCCCTACGGGTACAAGCTGTCCGTCGACGACGGTTCGGGCCCCGTGCCGGTCTTCGTCAATGTGCAGACGGGCATCGACGTCTCCGGCCTGAAGCAGGGGCAGAGGGTGCGAGTGATCGGCTTCAGCAGCCAGTTCGGCACCCACTACGAAATCGATGCGCGGTCGCCGCACGACATCGCGGTGGTCGGGGCCGACTAGAGGTCGTCTGAAAAGCCTGTCAGTGGGCTGATCTCGCGAGGCGTCGCACGAGGAGCATGGCCATAGTGAGGTAGATGGCGTTCTCCGAACACACGCGCAGGTACTCGTAGTCCTTCGACAGGCGACGGCACCGTCCCAGCCAGGCGGATGGGTCGGCCGCGCGGTGAGGGGGCTGCCGTGGCAGGTCCTTTTCCGCGCGGCCTCCCGCCGAACCGGACGTGACGGTTTCCCGTCATCCGGCTCTCCAGTGACTACAGCGTGAGCGATTCAGGCTGCTCGCGCAGGACACACAGCGCCGTTGCGGCGATCTGCATTTCGCATACCTCCCGCGTCTGGTGTGTCCGAGTCACCTGGCCCCCTTCGCCCGATGCGGACGGCTTTCCCGTCCTCCCTGGCCGGTCGTGACTCCGGCGACTACTACGGGGCCTCCGTCGCCATAGGACTCGCGTCCCGTAGGCGATCCCACGTTCGTCTCTGTCTGTACGTTCTAGCGCGAGTTAGGCGTCCCACTCATCTCCTTGAATGCCCTCGCTGGGCATCGCTCCGCACCCCGGAGGTGCACGGGGGCACGATCGAACCCCGTGCAGGGTGCGGCGCCGGTTTCAGCTGTCCTTCCGGCGGATGAGAACTTGCATCTGCTGGAGATTGGGCTTCAAACAATCCAGTCTTCGCCATATCGCGCGGGCCTCCCAGCACACCGTCTCCGACAACTGAGCCCGGTCACTGGTTTCCTGACATGCTGTTGTCCCCTTCACCTTTCGGATCCAGGTAAGCCATCAGGCCCAAGAACCTCCCTCCGAGTTCCTCCCGGCTGAACCGGGGATACAAACAGAGCGCCTCGTGGCGCACAACGTCCGCTCTACCACCCAACGCCGCGGGACCACCGAGAAGAGGGGCACTGCCGGAGGCGGTGCCCCCACCCGAGTCCAGGCCGAGCGGAATCCTCCGTCGCGGCGCTGTACGACCTCCACGGCGATACCGGTGGCCTCCCGGGCCCAGGCGTGGAAGTCGGCGCCGCGGTATCCCTGGTCCGCCCAAACGTGCCGCAGACGCGAAAAGGCACCAACAGCCCGGGAGAACAGCACCACGGCGCCGTCGCGATCGCCGACGCTTGCCGAGCTCACACAGGCCACCAGGACCGTGCCGCGGGTATCGACGAGCAGGTGGCGCTTGATGCCGCTGACCTTCTTGCCGCCGTCGTACCCGTGCAGGCCACCGCGCTCACTGGCTCGGACGCTCTGACTGTCCACGATGGCCGCGCTGGGCGTGGGATCACGGCCGAGTTGCACCCGCTCGCGCTCGCGCAGCGCCGTCAACATCCGCTCCCACACACCTTCTTGCTGCCATCGCAGCCAGTAGTGGTAGACGGTCTGCCACGGCGGCAGGTCATGCGGCAACAGCCTCCAGGCACAGCCGGCCCGCAGCCAGTACGCCAACGCGTTGAGGATCTCCCGCCTGGTGTGTCTCGCCGGTCGTCCACCGGGCTTCACCGCCGGAACCAGCGGACAGAGAATCTCCCACTCCGGATCGGACAGATCCGTCGAGTAGCGGGTACGCAGCCCGCACACCCCAGCCCCCCGAAAGTGCGCACCACCCCGCCACCAGGCAACTTGCCCACTGACAGGCTTTTCAGACGCCCTCTAGAACGAGCCGGGACTGGAGCGGTGCGGGTCAGGAGTGGCAAGGCGACCTGGTGGTGCTTCGCAGGACGAGGTGTGGTGTGACGACAACTTCTCGTTCGTCGTCCGTCGCCCCACCCTCCAGCCGGGCAACGACCCGGCTCACGGCCCGGCGCGCCAGCTGGCGGGCTTCTTGTCCGACCGTGGTGAGTTGGACGTGGGCGAGGCGGGCGAGGTGGCTGTCGTCGAAGCCGACGACCGAGATCTCGTCGGGCACAGGGATACGGGCGCGCAGGAAGGTGTCGAGGACGCCGATCGCGCAGTGGTCGTTGAAGGCGAGGACAGCGGTGGGGCGGGCAGCCTCGGCGAGGAGTTTTCGTGCGGCTGCCGCGCCGTGGTCCTCGGTCAGCCCGCCCGGCACGAGGCGGACGCGGTCGGTGAGGCCGTGGTGCTTCATGGCCGACTTGTAGCCGCGGCGCCGGTCCGCCGCGCCCGGTGCCCTGCCCCCGTCGATGTGGACGATGTCGCGATGGCCGAGTGCCACGAGGTGGTCGACCGCCTGTCGGGCGCCCTCGTCGTCGGCCGCGCGGACGACGTCGACGCCGTCGGCGAGCGGGCGCAGCCGGCGGGCCACGGAGACAACGGGCAGCTGCGCCGCGAGTTCTGCCAGCCGGGCCGCCGGGGCATGGGGGCTGAGCAGGATCAACGCCTCGCAGCGGTCGGCGAGCAGCGTCTCCACCGCCTCCTGTTCGCTGCGGCTCGCGGCGACGGCGCTGAGCGCGATCTGATAGCCGGCCGCTCCCGCCGCGGCGTAGAGCGCCTCAACCATGTCGGCGTGGAAGGGCTGTTGGAGGTCGAACTGCACTCCCACCAGGTGCGAGCGGCTGCTGCGCAGGAGGCGGGCCCTGCTGTCCGGCCGGTAGCCGATCTCCTGCGCGGCCCGCAGCACGCGCTCGCGACTTGCCGCGCTGGGCCCCTTGGCACCGCGCATGACCATGGAGGCAAGCGGCACGGAGACACCTGCCCGCGCCGCGAGGTCGCTGAGCGTCGGCCGCTTTCCGTCCGGTACGGCAGAGCGCGATGGCACCGTCGGCCTTCCTGCTCGAGGGTCTTCTCCGAGGTGATCGTAGACCGAGCCAAGCAGGACACACACTGGTCAACGTTGTTACAACGTTATAAATCAAATGTCCGCACAAACCCTTGACAGGCCGCCCGGTGCCTGGCGTACTGCTCCTGTTCTCTTAGAACGTTATAAGTCTGGAGCTGCGATGTACACGTTGGCGGTCTGTGCCGAGATGGTCTTCCGGGACCTGCCGATCGAGGAGCGGGCCCGGCGTATCCACGATGCCGGCTTCCAGGTGGAGATCTGGGACTGGACCCGGCACGACCTGAACGCGCTGGCCAAGACCCCCGCCGAGTTCTCCTCGGTGACCGGCTACGTCCGCGGCACCCTGACCGACCCGGACGGCGCAGCCGAACTCCTGCGCACAGCCGAGGAGTCGATCAAGGCCGCCGAGCATCTCGGCTGCCCCGGCTCAACCTGCACGGCACCGGCCTGGACGGCGAAGGACTGCCCGTGGTGCCGGTGACCGGCGACGCCACCGGCGAAATGTGGTTCACCGCCCACCGCACGCTCACCAGCCTGGCCGAACTGGGCGAAAGCGCGGGCGTCACCTTCACCCTGGAGAACCTCAACACCGCCGTCGACCACCCCGGCGTCCCGTTCGCCAAGGCCGCCGACACCTTCTCCCTGGTCGCGGCAGTCGATCGGCCCGGCCTGCGGATGAATCTGGACCTGTACCACGCCCAGATCGGCGAGGGAAACCTCATCGAGCTCGTCCGCCGCGCGCACGGTGCGGGGCTGATCGGAGAGATCCAGGTCGCCGACGTGCCCGGCCGCCGCGAACCCGGCACCGGAGAGATCAACTATCCGGCCGTCGCCCGCGCCCTTACCGACCTCGGTTACGACGGCACCGTCGCCCTGGAGGCATGGCCCTCCGGTGACAGTCACACCGCCATGGAGCGGTTCCGCGCCGCGTTCACCTTCTGATCCCCACCCCGAGCCGCACAGCCGGCCACCCAGTAACTCCCCGTCCGACCCACGACGGGATGCCTTGCATCTCGCTGGTGGATCACCCTTCCCGCAAGTCAGCACAGTGAGGTGCCGAAATGAACCGCTCGCTTCCCTCCCGCTCCCGCAGATTCACCGTCCTGGTGGCCCTGACCGCCAGTACCGTCCTCACGGTCGCCGGCTGCTCCAGCAGCTCGGGCGGCAAGAAGTCGGAGGAGAGCGCCGGTGGCGTCTCTGCCGGCAAGGCCACCACGCCCCGCATGACCATCGCGATGATCACGCACGCCGTCCCCGGTGACACGTTCTGGGACACCATCCGCAAGGGCGCCCAGGCCGCCGCTGCGAAGGACAACATCAAGCTGGTCTACTCCTCCGACCCGAACGGGGGCAACCAGGCCAACCTGGTGCAGAACGCGATCGACCAGAAGGTCGACGGCATCGCCGTCACCCTCGCCAAGCCCGATGCCATGAGGGACACCGTGGCCAAGGCGGTGCAGGCCGGTATACCCGTGGTCGGCTTCAACTCCGGTGTGGACGACTGGAACAAGCAGGGCCTGATCGAGTACTTCGGCCAGGACGAGACCGTCGCGGGCGAGGCGGTCGGGAAGAAGCTGAGTTCTCTCGGTGCCAAGAAGGTCGCCTGTGTCATTCAGGAACAGGGCCAGGTCGCCCTCGAGGCACGCTGCGCGGGCGTCAAGAAGGGCTTCTCGGGCACGACGGAAAACCTGTTCGTCAACGGCGCGGACATGCCGTCCGTGAAGTCGACTGTCACCGCCAAGCTCAAGCAGGACCCTTCCATCGACTACGTCGTCACCCTCGCCGCCCCGGTCGCGCTGACCGCCACGCAGGCGGTGTCCGACGGCGGCAGCAAGGCCAAGGTCGCCACCTTCGACCTCAACAAGGACCTCGTGAAGGCCATCCAGGACGGCAGCATCCAGTTCGCCGTCGACCAGCAGCCCTACCTGCAGGGCTACCTGGCTGTCGACTCCCTCTGGCTCTACAAGAACAACGGCAACTACAGCGGCGGCGGCGTCGCGCCCGTGCTGACCGGCCCGGCCTTCGTCGACAAGTCCAACGTCGCCGCCGTCGCCGCGTTCGCCGCCAAGGGAACACGGTGACGCGTACGACCCGGGTCACGGCCGGACCCGTGTGGGTCCGGCCGGCCCACTGCTGTCCGTCACCGCCGCCCCCATCCCCCTAGGCAAGGAACCACATGACCCACCACGCCTCCCTTGGAGTCGCCGTGATCGGCGCCGGCCGCATGGGCGCCGACCATGTACGCCGGATCAGCGACGTGACCAGCGGCGCCCATGTGGCCGCCGTCGTCGACGTCGACATCGATCGCGCCAAGACGGTCGCCGCCGACATCGACGGATGCGCGGCCTACGGCGACGTCGCCGAAGCGATGGCCTCACCCGACGTCGACGCCGTAGTGCTCGCCTCCCCGGGCATCGCCCACGAGGCGGCCCTGCTCACCGCGTTCGAGCACGACCTGCCCGTCCTGTGCGAAAAGCCCCTCACCCCCGACGCCGCCTCCGCCCTGCGCGTGCTGGAGGCCGAGCAGCGGCTCGGGCACCGGCGGGTGCAGGTGGGCTTCATGCGCCGCTACGACCACGAGTACCTCAAACTCAAAGCGCTGCTGGACAGCGGGGAACTGGGCCGGCCGCTGATGCTGCACAACCGGCACCGCAACCCGTCCTGCCCGCCGGACTTCACCAGCGCCATGCTCATCAACGACTCCGTCACCCACGAGATGGACATCACCCGCTGGCTGCTCGCCCAGGAGATCACCTCCGTCACCGTCATGCGGCCGCGGCCCTCCGGCAACGCGCCCCAAGGACTGGCCGATCCCCAGTTCGTCGTCTTCGAAACCGACGGCGGCGCCCTCGTCGACGTCGAGATCTACGTCAACGCCCGCTACGGCTACCAGGTCCAGTCCGAGGCGGTGTGCGAGCACGGCACCGCCCGCATCGGCGACCTGCACGACATGCTCGTCAGCACCGGCGGACGCTGGGGCGGCACGGTCACCCCCGGCTTCGTCGAGCGGTTCGAGGAAGCGTACGACCGCGAGGTCCAGGCATGGGTCGACGCCACCCGACGCGGCGAGGTCACCGGCCCCAGCGCCTGGGACGGCTACGCCGTGGCCGCGGTCTGCGAGGCGGGCATCCGCGCCCAGACCGAGGGCGGCCGCGTCGAGGTGGAACTCGCCGACCGCCCCGCCTTCTACAGCTGACCCCCACCGCCGGCGCACCGAACCACCGGGGAACGACCGCTCCCCGCCTACGACGCCGCAGACAGACAGGAGGCATTATGAAGATCGGCCTGAACACCGACAGCGTCGGGCAGCTCACGCTCGACGAGACCCTGGACCTGGCCGCCGAACTCGGCCTGGACCACGTCGAGTTCGCCACCGGCGCCTGGTCCACCGCCCCGCACATCGACATCGACCGGCTTCTCGACAGCGACGGCGCCCGCCGCGAACTGCTGGCCAAGGTCGCCGACCGAGGGCTCACCATCAGCGCCCTCACCTGCTCAGGCAACCCCCTGCACCCCGGGCCCAGCGGCCACGAGCACGACCAGGTCGCGCGCAGGACGATCGCTCTCGCCCCGCTCCTCGGCGTCGACCGCGTGGTGATGATGTCCGGGCTGCCTGGCGGTCCGGGCGACGCCAACCCCAACTGGATCACGGTCTCCTGGCCGCCGGAGACCACACAGATCCTCGACTGGCAATGGACCGAAGCCGTACTCCCGTACTGGCGAGACCTCGTCACCCACGCCCGCGACCGGGGCGTGCCCAAACTCGCTCTGGAGATGCACGCCCACCAGGCGGTCTACAACGTCCCCACCCTCCTGCGCCTGCGCGAGGAGGTCGGGCCCGTGGTCGGAGCCAACTTCGACCCCAGCCACCTGATGTGGATGGGCGCCGACCCGCTCGCCGCCATCGACACCCTGGGCGAGGCGATCTACCACGTGCACGCCAAGGACACCCGTCTTGAACCCTCCCGCCAGGCCCTGACCAGCAGACTGGAGACACTGCCCGTCATGGCCGCCAAGGAACGCTCCTGGAACTACGTCACCCTCGGCTACGGCCACGACGACGCGTTCTGGCGCGCTTTCTGCCTCGCCCTGCGCCGAGCCGGCTACGACGACGTCCTGAGCATCGAGCACGAGGACGTCCTTGTGGCCCCCGTCGAAGGCGTCACCAAAACCGTCGACCTCCTGCGCCGCGTCATCCTGCGCGACCCCAGCTCCTACAAGCCTCAGGAGATCTGAGCCGTCCGAAGCCGCACAGACACGAGTTCCGCGCGGCTGGGTCCGCCAGGCCGAGGTCGACCGCGGCGAGCGGGACGACGGGTTGACCACCGCCGAGCATGAGGAACTGAGAGTGCGGGATGTGAGCTGATGTCCGTTTCGGGGTTGGGCCTGGGTTCGGAGCCCTGGTCGGCGGGGCGAGTGGACGGTCAGGGGCAGGGCTGAGCGAACAGGCCGGGCTCGGGTTCGGTGAGGATGCCCCGTGTGATCAGGCGTTTCAGCTTGGAGCGGATGCCTTCGGTGTTCTTCGGGACGATGGGCAGATCGAGGGCCTGGCAGAGGTCGCGGGCACGCAGCGGCTTTCCGGTGTCGGCGAAGGTGGTGAGGATCTACTGGTAGGCCGGGTGGTCCGGGACGTCGGGTCGGGCCGGTTCGTCGGTGGGGGCCGGTGCGGGGATGTCGAGGAGGGTCTTGCGGGTGATGCGCAAGTTCTCGCTCTCCGCGTCGAGTGCCCCCGGCCGGGCGGTGAGATCCGCCGGCGCCGCAGCCTGACCAGGCCCGGACGGCGGGCAGCCGCCCAGGACTTCGTGCGCCGGGACTACACCGCCGAGCACCGGACCAGGTGTGGTGCGGCGACATGCCCGAGATCGACACCGGTGAGGGCAACCTCTGCCTATAACCGTGATCGACCTGTTCTGCCGCCGCCTGCTCGGCTACGCGATGGGCGAACTCCACGACGCCGAACTGATCGTCGCCGCCCTGCACATGGCCGTCGCCACCCGCGGCGGCGAGGTCAAGTGCGTGATCTTCCCTAGTGATCGCGGCAGCGAGTACATCTCCCGCCGCTTCCGCCAGACCTGCCGGAAACACGGCGTGACCCAGTCCGCGGGCCGGGGCACGCCGTGTTTCGACAATGCCGTCAGCGAGGCGTTCAACAGCGTGCTCAAGGTCGAGTACATCCACGGCCCCCCTTCGCCACCTGTACCGAGGCCCGACTGAAGATCGCCACGTGGATCACCGGCTTCTCAACGCACGTCGGCTACACAGCGTGTGCGGCTGGAAGAGCCCGATCGACTACGAACACGGCTACTGGCCCGGCTTCACAGAGGAGCTGGCTGCATAGGAAGGTCTCCACGAAACCGGGGCATTGACATCGGGACTGATGCTGAACTCGACAGAGACCGCCAACCCGTCCTCGGCGGCCTCCAGCCAATGGAGGCGGTGCGGTGGGTCAGCTGCGGTACCACGCCGGTGCGGTCACTTCCAGTCGCTGTCCGATGGTGCCGTCGCTGTTGGCTCCGTTTCTTGGGCGGCCGCTTGCTTGTGCTCGATGAGGGCCGTGGTACCGGCCACAACTGCAGAAAGAGCCACGGCGGCGGACAGCATGGTCGACTTACGGCTGACGTCGCCCCGCAGGCCCGCGGCCAGGAAAGCGGCGGCATCGACCGAGTCCATGACGATGTTCACCGCAAGAAACTGCTGCTGCTGGGGCCGGGTGAGACCGTCCATCCGTAGCAGTCCAAGCCCGAGAGCAGCGTTGCGGATCGCGAACATCCGCGCATAAGGGATCGCGGGGGTACCGCTAGCCGTGAGCTGGAAAACCCGCGCGGCCAGCCGCGGGGTGAACAAGTGGGTGGCCGCGACGATGAAGCGCCCAGTCGTCAGCGCTCTGCGAGAAGGAACCAGGTGGAGGGGGAATTTGGACATGGAAAATCCTTTCAATCCGGAACGGACGGGTCGGTTGTTCAGGAGGTGGCGGGTCAGGAATTCGACCTGGTCCGCAACGACGGCGTCGAACGGCTTCCCCAGGTAGTTCAAGTACGTTGATCAACAATGACGCCGGTACGCGATCCGCGCCGGGATCGAAGCCACCCCCTCCCAGAACGTCCGCGCCTGCGGCCTGCGCCGAACCCGCTACCGAGGCCCGCCGAAAACGCACATCGGGCACGTCCTGACCGCGCTGGTCTGCAACGTCACCCGCATCGTCGACTGGATCGCCGAACCGCCCCGCCCCCCGGCGGGCACCAAGCCGCTTCCGCGCCCCCTGCACCGCCCGCAACTGACCCCGGCAAGATCACCAACAGAGTCACGGCGTTGGCCTAGGTCGAAACGGCTCCTTGCCTTCGGCTTCGCGGGAGACGGGAGCCCGCTCGGTGAGGTGTGCTGGGGAAGGGTTTTCTATGGGGTTCAGAGCTCGGCGACGACGCGTCGCAGTGTGCCCGGCGCGATGCGCAGCATGGCGGGCATGACTTTCGTCTGACCGGGGAATGCCATGTTCCGCCCCCGCCGAAGAGCCTTCATCGTGACCGCCGCCACCTGCTCGGGAGTCAGTTTCTTCCCCGTGGCTTCGGCGTTCATGGGCGTGTCCGTAGACGGTGGGAGGACCTCGAGGACATGGGTGCCCTGCGGGGCGAGTTGACGGCGCAAGCCGTCCGCAAAGCCGTGCAGGCCGGCCTTCACCGCGCCGTGGGTCGGCGCGCGAGTGGGCGAGACCAAAGCGAACCCCGAGGTGATGAATACGATCGCGTCGGGCTCTGGCCATCGCTCGAGCACTTCACCCGTCAAGTGGATGGGGGCGGTGAGGTTCAACGCCACCTCCGCATCGAGAGTCGCATTGGGGTTCTTGCCGGCTGCATAGTCTCGTTCCTCGAACGTACCGGCGTTGTTGACCAACACGTCCAGACACCCGAAGCGATCAGCGATTGCTTGCAGCAACGCTGCACGGTCAGCTGCGTCCGTCACATCGGCCCGCACGGCCAGCGCCTGCGGGTGTGCCTGCGCGAATCGGTCAAGCGCAGCCTGCGAACGTCCGCAGACGACGACAGACGCCCCGAGCTCCACGAAGGATTGCGCGAGGCTCAAGCCGATGCCTGAGGTTCCGCCAGTGATGAGTACGGTCTGTGACACGAGATCACCCGTCTGTATAGCGTACCGATTGGTACGAAACACTGTAGCGCATCCGTACCGATCGGTACCGAAGGAGTAGCATGAAGAAATGACCTCGCCAACACCGGTCCCTCCTGGCAGGCCTCGCGCGTTCGACATCGACGAGGCACTCGATCGTGCAGTCCTGGTGTTCTGGTCAAAGGGTTTCGAGGGTGCCAGCCTTGACGACCTCACCGAGGCGATGGGTATCAGCCGCCCCAGCCTGTACAGGGCGTTCGGCAGCAAAGAAGACCTCTTCTACAAGGCGCTGGAGCGCTACACCGAGGGCTTGACCGCCTACTTCGCCCGAGCTCTGGCAGAGGCCACAAGTGCAGCAGTGGCTACTGCCGTACTCCACGGGACGGTCGAGGCGGCAACCATGCCGGGATTTCCCACGGGCTGTCTTGGCGTGCATGGTGCGTTGGCCACCGGGGATGACAGCCGCCCAGTCCGAGACGCACTCATCGCATGGCGTGAGGACGGGATAGCCCATTTGACGCGCCGGTTTCAACAGGCGGTGGACGCCGGTGACCTTCCGCCTTCCACAGATCCTCATCTTCTCGCGCTCTACCTGAGAACCGTCGCCAATGGGATTGCCGTCCAGGCCGCGAGTGGTAGTTCCCGCCCTGAGCTGCTGCAAGTCGCGAACCTCGCGCTGGGCAGCTGGCCAAAGCCGTAGTCAGTCAGCCCGGGATCTGCGCACGCACTTCGGTTTTCCGTGGTTCGCGCGAGGCCGGCGTGACTGGCGCGACGGGCGGAGGAGCTGCGGGTGCGGCGGTAGTGGGCGGTTCCGAGGGTGCGCGGGATGCCGGCGCTTCGACGGGGGCTGGCGAGACAGCGCGTGCCGGGGCCGAGGCGCGCAGCTACCGGTGATCAACTGTTCATCAAGCCGTGCGTGTCGGCGGCATCCCGGCTCCCGCCCTTGTCGCATCGGTGCCCCAGCTGGCCAGCAGTCGTAGTGCCTCCGCGGACGGGGAACCGGGTTCGGCGTGGTATGTCGCCAGTGTCTGTTCGTGGTCGTCGGCCAGGTGGAACGACTCGAGGCGGAGGTCGAGTTCGCCGACGAGCGGGTGGTGCAGGCGCTGGATACCGTGGCACTTGTCCTTGACGCCGTGTGCGGCCCACAGCCGCCGGAACTCCTCGCTCTTCACGGAGAGTTCGCCCACCAGCGCGGACAGCCGGGGGTCGTTGGGATGGGAGCCGGCGTCCATACGCAGCTGAGAGACGACGTCGTTCGCTTTTTGCTCCCAGTCCACGAACAGGTCGCGGTACTCGGGCCTGAGGAACACCAGCCGCGCCCAGTTCCGCTCCTGCGCGGGCAGCTCGGCCCAGTCGCCGAAGACCGCCGCGGCCATCCGGTTCCAGGCGAGGATGTCCCCCCGCCGCCCCACGAGGATCGCCGGGCCGCCTTCCATGGTGTCCAGCAGCGTCCGCAGGGAGCCCCGCACCCGCTGGGTGCGGCCCGCCGGCTTCTTCTTCTGTTTCGGCTTCGCCAGGTGTGTGAGGTGGGCGTGCTCGGCGTCGCTCAGCCTGAGCACGCGGGCAATGGCGTCGAGGACCTCCGCCGACACGTGCCGCCCGTTGCCCTGCTCCAGCCGCGTGTAGTACCCCACCGACACCCCGGCCAGCTGCGCCAGCTCCTCGCGGCGCAGCCCCGGCACCCGCCGGTACCGCCCGAAGTCCGGCAGCCCCACGTCCTCCGGCTTCAGCCGGGCCCGCCGGGTGCGCAGGAACTCACTGAGCTCGGCACGCGGGTCCAGAGCACCGTCGGCGGGCTCGTGCACCGGTTCGGCGTATTCGTCCATGCCTTCGAGTATCCACGGTCGGACACACACCAGCCTGCACCAGTCAGTGGTAGGCACAGCGGATGTACACAAAGCCGTGACCTGGGTGAATACCGGATCATCCAGCACGCTGGAGACCGTGCCCGGCTGGATGGCAGCCGCGGCGTGGCTTGCATCAAGAACGGAGTACACCCCATGACCGCAACACAGGGGACCGAGTCGAGGACGCACCAGAGTGAAACGGCCGCGGAGGTGGTCGGCCGTCTTCGTGCGACGTTCAACACCGGCGTCACCCGCCCACTGGACTGGCGCATCGACCAGCTGCGGCGGCTGAGGGCACTGCTGGTCGAAAACGAGGAGGAGCTGATCGAAGCGCTCTGGGCGGATCTGAGGAAGAACCCCGCCGAGGCGAAGACGCAGGAGATCGACTTCACCGTTGCCGACATCGACGAGACGCTGGCGAATCTCGAGAGCTGGCTTCAGCCTCGCCCGGTGGAGGTTCCCGCCCACTTCGGTCCCACGACCACGGCCTACACGACGTACGACCCGCTCGGGGTCGTCCTGGTGATCGCTCCGTGGAATTTCCCGCTGCACCTTCTCATCGACCCCATCATCGGCGCACTGGCCGCCGGCAACACCGTGGTGGCCAAGCCGAGCGAGATCTCGGTTCACACATCGGCGGTCGCTTCACGCCTCCTGCGACAGTACTTCGACGCCGACGTGCTCACCGTAGTCGAGGGGGGTGCCGAGGAGACCACGGCCGTCCTGGCACAACGCTTCGACCAGATCTTCTACACCGGCAATGGCACCGTCGGCCGGATCGTCATGGCCGCAGCCGCCAAGAACCTCACCCCCGTCACGCTCGAACTCGGAGGCAAGTCACCGGTCTTCGTGGCGCCCGACGCCGACGTGGACGAGACCGCCAGGCGGCTGGTCGGCGCCAAGTTCGGCAACGCGGGGCAGCAGTGCATAGCCCCCGACTACGTGCTGGCCGATCCCGCCACCGCCGCCGCACTGGTCCCCGCCCTGCGCACGGCGGTCGACGCCCAGTTCGGCTCCACCCCGCAGACCTCAGCCGGCTTCGGCCGGATCATCAACGAGCGGCACTTCGACCGCCTCACCCGGCTGCTGGACTCCGGCCGGGCTGCGGTGGGAGGCCAGCACGACCGCGACGACCTGTTCATCGCACCGACCGTGCTCACCGATGTCGACCCCGCATCGCCGGTCATGCAGGAGGAGATCTTCGGTCCGATCCTCCCCGTCGTCGAAGTCGAAGACCTCGATGCCGCCATCGCCTTCATCAACGAACGCGACAAGCCACTGGCCCTCTACGCCTTCACCACGTCCGAGGCCACCAAGTCGCGCCTCGTGAACGAGACGTCCTCCGGCGGCGTCGCCTGGGGCCAGCCGGTAATGCAACTGCTCATGCCCGGCCTGCCTTTCGGTGGCGTCGGCGAAAGCGGCATGGGCCGGTACCACGGCCGGTATTCCCTCGAGACGTTCAGCCACCTCAAGGCCGTCGCGGACGTCCCGCTCAACTAGCCTCGCGTTTTCGTGAAGCAGGCTGTCCGATGGGCGATCGGCTGGCGGAAGTGCCTCAGGGCGGTGGGAGTGAGGATCGCTGAGATCGCCGGGCCCGCCACCCGGAAGCGCGTTCCAGATGAAACCGTGTATCGGTCCTCTTCGCGGGGGCGCGAAGAGGGAGTCGGTCGCGGTGCGGCCTGCAGACACCGATCCGTACCGACTCCGGCGGCGGCACCCATGACTTCCTCACCTGCCTGACTGCTGATCTTGGGCAAGGAGCGAACGCCCATACTCCGGCGGGCAGTTGCGCTTGACCGGCGTCGACGCTGACGCCGACGGCATGCGGCTCTCACCGCGTTCGCCCCCGCGTTCGCCGCCAACACCACCCACACCCCGATCGCGGCCCTGGAACCGCGTCACGTCAGCGGGCCCGCGCCTGCCCGAGGACCGCATCCGCGCCTCCTCCGGGACAGCGTGGACCCCCTGCGTCGCAGACCTTCATCCCGTTTTCCTCCGTATTGCAAAAGAGAGAAACCCATGACTATCAACATTTCAGAAGTTTCGCCCGTTCCATCGCTTTTCTCCCCCGTCTCCCTCGGGAAGATCGAGCTCGCCAACCGCATCGTCATGGCACCGCTGACCCGGGTCCGGGCCGGTTCCTCCGGCATTCCCGGGGACCTGATGGTCGAGTACTACCGGCAGCGGGCGAGCGTCGGAATGATCATCACCGAGGGCACCTACCCCGACCACGCGTCGCAGGGGTATGTCGGCGAGCCGGGCATCGCCACCGACGAGCAGGCGGCCGGCTGGCAGCGGGTGTTCGAGGCGGTGCACGCCGAGGGCGGCCGCATCGTCCTGCAGATCATGCACGCCGGCCGCGGCACCCACCCCGACATCAACGGCGGCCGCCGCATCCTCGCCCCCAGCGCGATCGCCATCGACAATAAGACGTTCACCGAGAAGGGCGAGCAGCCCTACCCCGTACCGGAAGCGATGACCACCGCAGAGATCCGGGCAGCCCTGGAGGACTTCGTCGCCGCGGCCCGCCGGGCCATCGAGGCGGGAGCGGACGGCGTGGAAATCCACGGCGCCAACGGCTACCTGCTCCAGGAGTTCCTCTCCCCGGCGGCCAACCAGCGCACCGATGGATACGGCGGCTCGCCGCACAACCGCGCCCGCTTCGTCGTCGAGGTCGTCACGGCGGTCGCCCAGGCCGTCGGTGCCGAGCGGGTCGGGCTGCGGATCTCGCCGGAGGTCGACCTCGGGGACGTCTTCGAGACCGACCGGGACGACGTCCTGGCCACCTACGGCACCCTGATGGACCAACTGCGCCCCCTGGGCCTGGCCTACCTCTCCGTACTGCACGCCGAGCCGGGCGGCGAGCTGGTACAGGAACTGCGGCGGCGCTTCGACGGCAAGCTGATCGTCAACAACGGCCCCTTCGGGGGGCAGACCACCCGCGAGCAGGCGCTCCAGCAGGTCGAGGCCGACCACGCCGACGCCGTGGTCGTGGGCCGGGCCCTCATCGCCAACCCCGACCTGGTCGAGCGCTGGCAGGGTGGCCACCCGGAGAACGAGCCGCGCCCGGAACTGTTCTACGGCCCGGGCGCCGAGGGCTACACCGACTACCCCTTCCTCGAAACGGCTTGAGGCCCACGGTCACGCCTGTCCATGCGGCAGCCCCACTCACTCATGGACAGGCGCCCGACCGGCGACACTGTGCCCGCCCCTTTGAGCCCGCGGTCACACCGGCGATCACCGCCTCGAGGACCGTCGGGTCCGTCAGGGCGTTGACGGTCCGCAGGTTCCTGGTCAGCAGCCTGCGCTGGGCTCCGCCGTCCATCTGAAATTTTCCGGCGGCGGCCTCGGAGGCGGTTCACGAGCTACTCGGCACATGATTCGCCGCTCGTTGTCGGCTCTCCAACCGACGCCACGACTGGTCCAGGGCCCTTCACCCCGGAGGGCCCTGAGCCATGCCTGCAGTGGACAACGGACAGAACGAAACCGGCATCCATAATTTCGGCTCGCCCACCCAGCCCGGCTGCAGATCCGGCGTGGGTACGGGAGTGCTCAGCATGGGCTCCGGCAGCGTCCGGTCACACCGGATCCCTTTCACTGTGAGACGACGAACCATCCACTGCGAACTTCGATACGAGACCGTCCTTCAACTTCGGGCGTTGGGGCACTTCGAGTCCTGGTTCTTGCACGACACGGGCGACGAACTCGACAGCTGGACCAACGGCCTTGGCTGCCAGGAATTCTGGATGATCGTCCGCAGCTTCCATCCCCAAGAACTCAGGGTCTACCAAGAACAGGTGTGATCACAGCCGCGAAGCGTCACTGAAGAGTCCCGTCTCTATCGATCTGGTTCGGTCTGGGTCCTGTCCCTCCGAGGGTGTAAGCGAGGATCACAGGCATGACGACCGCCACCGACTACATGTGGTTCGAGGAACGTTTTGGGCGACGGTGTCCACTACGCGATCTTGGGTATCGCCCACCTGCACAACCTTCGCCAGGCACGCTGATCGGACGGCCGACCGGCTACAGGAGCGCACAAGATCAATTGCGGGACAGCCCTTAGTAGGACTCCGTTAGGTCTTCCTGTCGGGCCTGTTCAGGAGCATGTTGAGCGTGTGGACGCACATGAAGTGAAGCGTGTACGGGCGAAGTTGGCGTTCTTCGTGGCGGATGTGTTTGCCTCGGTGCCGCGGAAGGACCAGCGCGCCAAGAGCGACTGCTATCTGCGGGGACTGATGCTGGACGGCCGCCGCAAGTCCATCCAGGCCATGGCCTTGCGGCTGCCGGACGGCAACGAGCAGAACTTGCAGCAGTTCGTGAACCAGTCCACGTGGGATCCGGTGCCGGTGCAGCGGCGCATCTGCGAACGGATGCTGCCACTTCGACCCGGCGGCGTGGGTGATCGACGACGTGTCGGTTCCCAAGGACGGGATGATGTCGGTCGCCGTGGCCCCGCAGTACTGCAGGGCTCTGGGCAAGTGTGCCAACTGCCAGGTCGCGGTCAGCGTCCACGCCGCCACCGATACGGCCTCCTGCCCGCTGCAATGGCGCCTGTATCTGCCCAAAGAGTGGGCATCGGACACCGACCGCCGGGCGAAAACCCGCGTTCCACCTGAGGCCACGCACCGCGAGAAGTGGCGCCTGGCCCTCGACATGCTCGACACTCTCGCCGACTGGGGCATGACGCCGCCGGTCGTGGTGGCCGATGCTGCCTACGGAACCAACGCCCGTCTGCGGGCCGCACTGGCCGAGCGTGGCCTTGCCTACATGCTGGCCGTCCGCGCCGATGTCGTCGCACACCCCTTCGATGCTGAGCCCGTCGCTCCGGCCCGCAACGGGCCCGTCGGCTGCTGGCCCCAGCCCCGCTACCGGGATCTCGCGCCCTCGGTGGCAGCCCTTGCCGCCGGCCTCGGTGCCACGGCGTTCACCTCTGTCACCTGGCGGCACGGCTCGCGCGGCGAGTTACGCTCCCGCTTCGCCGCCGTGCGCGTCCGCCCGGCCGGCAAGGCTGTCGAGCGTCCGATCAAGGCCGCTGCCCCGGCCGAACAGGGCTGGTGGGACGGGGTCCTGCCCGACTGCTGGCTGCTGATCGAGTGGCCCGCCGATGCCGAGGCACCGACCGATTACTGGCTGTCCAACCTGCCGGCCGACACCCCGATCGCTGACCTGGTCCGTCTGGCCAAGGTTCGCTGGCGCATCGAGCACGACTATCGCGAACTCAAGCACGGTTTGGGCCTGTACCACTTCGAGGGCCGCTCCTGGGCGGGCTGGCACCACCACGTCACCCTCGTGACCGCCGCCCATGCCTTCCTCACCGAACAGCGCCTAGTGGCTTGGCTCGGAAGTTTGGACGGCCTTGAAGCCTTCCTGCCGTGAGGGCCACCTGCACCCTGGAGGCTGTTCAGTTCGGCAGCTTCGCTGCGTAGATCCAGTCGTGGCCGTCGTATCCGGTGCCGTCGAGGTGCTCCGCTCGAGTCAGGCCAGCGCGGATTGCCACGCGTTGGGAAGCGGTGTTGGCCGGCCGGACGCGGGCGATCAACGGCAGGTCTGGAACATGGCGGGATGCCCAGGTGGTCACCGCGGTGGCGGCTTCGCCGGCGTAGCCCTGGCCCCAGGCCGAGGTGGCGAAGCGGTAGAAGAGGTTAAGGACCTTAAGGCCCTGCAGTTCCATGGGCTTGATCCCGCAGAAGCCCAACTGTTGATCGGAGTCGTGGCGCCGGACAACCCAGTACCCGTATCCGTATCGCTGCCACTGCTCATTCCAGCGTCGATACAGCTCCCCGGCCTCGTCGGGGCGGGCGAGCGCATCGGAGGGGTTGTGCAGGCAGGTCTCGGGATCATGGTGGATTGCGAAGATCGCATCGATATCGGCTTCGGTCGGACGCCGTAGCGACAGCCGGGCCGTCTGCAGCTCATCGGCCGTCAGGTTCCGGTCACTCATGTGAAGATCGTAGAGCTGGGTCAGGCCGCCCTGGCGGGGTATTCGGTCCAACTGCGGATCGAAGAGTCGGGCGCGAAGGCGGTCTTCGGTTCGGCACGGGCGTTGCGCCAGCGGACGTAGGCGGCGATGGCGGCGTTCTGCTCGTTGTGGCTGCGGTGGTCGGTGCCGTTGAGCGCGAAGTAGCGCAGCGCCGCGAACTCCGCTTCGATCCAGTTCAGCCATGAGCCGTAGGTCGGAAGGAAGACCAGCTGGACGTCGTTGTCAGCGGTCCAGGTCCGCACCTCGGCATGCTTGTGCGGGGAGAAGTTGTCCAGCACCACGTACAGTTTCTGACCGGGCCACCGCGCACGTAGGGTCTTGAGCAGGCCGAGGAACTCGCGCCAGCGCTTGCGCGGGCGGATGCGGTAGTACAGCTTGCCGGTGGCCAGATCGAGGGCGGCGAGCATGTGCATCACGCCGTTGTAGCGGTTGTAGGTGGCCCGCAGCCTGCGCGGGCGCCTCACCGGCCCCATGCTTTGCCCTTGCGGGGCATCAGGTTCAGCGGCCCGAACTCGTCGACGCATATCACCCGTCCGTCGTCGGGCGGGGTGTCATACAGCGCCAGGACACGCTGCATCTTGGCGATGAAGTCCGGGTCACTGGACGCCTTCCATGTGGTGGTGGTCTTCCAGGAGACCTTGCCGGTGTGCAGGATCCGGCGCAGGGTCTCCCGGCTGATGGCCGAGGTCACCTTCTGCTTGACCAGGTGGTCGGCGAGCTTGCTCAGGCTCCAGGTGGAGAACGCGGTGATCTTCCAGTCAGCGGGGGACGTCCGGGCGATCAGGCAGATGTGCTCGCGCACCTCGTCACTGATCGTTTTGGGGCGTCCCCCGCTCCATTTTGGGTCCAGCGCGTCGAACCCCCGCTCATTGAAGGCGTGGATGACATCGCGGACGTAGTCCTCACCGACCTGTATCAGCGAGGTGATGTCCTTGACCGTCTGGCCCTGGGCGGACATCAGCACCACGATTGCCCGGCGGAGTTTGACCGGGTCCTGCGCAGTCCGGCTGATCCGCTGCAGCCTACGACCCTCGTCGATCGTGACCGGCCGGACGAACACACTCGGTCGACGCCCCACGACCACCTCCAAGATCAGGTCTCGGAGACAGTCTGCTGGCTGACGCGCGGTGGGTCGATTACCCGGCCAAGGCTGCGTGACGAGCCACTAGATCTCAAACGCGGTCTCAGGGACTTACTCTACCTGCACGACAACGAGTTGTCGGACATCCCTGACTCGCTGGGAAACCTGACGCGGCTTCGCTACCTCAACGTGAGCGAGAACGTCCTGACCCGCCTGCCCGAGGCGATCGGCCGGATGACCGGCCTGATCGAACTCCGGGTCCAGCACAACCAGTTGATCACGCTGCCCGACACCATTGGCCAGCTTGGCAACCTGCGCGAGCTCTGGCTTCGGGGCAACGCGATCGAAACCCTGCCGTCATCCATGACCGGCCTCCACAAACTGCGCCATCTGGACCTGCGGGAGAACGCTCTCCTCGAACTGCCGCAACCGCTGGCAGGCTTGCCCCGGTTGCGCCACCTCGGCGCGAGAAGCAACCGCCTCACCGCGCTGCCGGATTGGGTCATCGACATGCCCTCCCTGGAGAAGCTGGACCTGCGCTGGAACGCCTGTGCGCCTTCGCGATCATTGCTGATCGAGCTCGAGCGGAGGGGCTGCGTCGTGCTGCTGTGAGGCCCTGGACTCTTATCCGTGACCCACGGTGCAAAGACAGGTTCACACTTCCCAGATGGTGCGCCGGTCGTTGTGCCCATGCAAGACACAGTGAACCTTGTCATAACACTGTTTGCAAGGAATCGGCGCACAAAGGCCCACCAAGGTAATCACACGGCAAAGAAAGCTGACGGCCGGTCACACGGGCGAGACGTTGCCGGTCAGTGTGGGCATGAGTCACTCCCTGGAATCGAAGACCGGTGTTGACGGCCCGGTCACTGTGATCAAGAGCTACACCGTGCCGGCGGAGGAAGCCGACTACTTCACCGAGGCGTACCAGGAGAACGCGCGGATCATGTCGACCCAGCCCGGCTTCGTCCGCTCACGCCTGCACCGCCCCCTGGCCGACGCCCCGGAGACACGGTTTGTCCACGTGGCCGAGTGGACCTCGGGGACCGCGCTGGACAAGGCCACCGCCAACCCGGAGTGGCATGCGGCGTTGCAGCGCCTGTTCGACGACCCAGGTCTTCACATCACGTCGGAGCCTGCCAGCTACCGGGTTGTCGTCGAGCTTCACCCCTCGTGACACCAGTTCCTGTGGCGCACGTTGGTCGCCCAGAACCGACGGCACTGTCCAACGTTGTCAGTTCGTGGGCGGATGGCACCACTGTTGCTTGAGACGGTGTCAAAGTGCGGTAGCATCATCACAGTGTTTCGGCGCCGGGCGGGCCACCCGCGAAGCTGCCGTTGACACGGAACCATCCATTGCGTGAACCGGATGGGTGTGGTGGCCCTGGATGCCTTTCGATCCCCCGCGAGCCGGCGTCCGGGGCCACTCCGCTGCAGCCCCGACGCGGTTCAGGACCGTTGGGCGCGGTATAGCCCTCGACCGGTACGCCTGATGCGGGACGCGCCGACAAGACGGTCCAGTGTGCTGCGGATCGCGTTGATGCTGCCGCTGTCGGTGGCGCGTCCCAGCGCCGTCGCCACATCGCGGGCACGCACATCGGTGTCACCGACCTGCGCGAGGTACTCAAGGATCTCTTCGGTCAGCCTGCCGTACGCGCGCTCCGTGTCGGCCTGCGAGCGGGGCGCCTTCTTCCTCCCGGTCCCCTTGCGGACTGCGGGCCGCCGAGCGACCCGGGAGACGTCGCGCGAGGCGGCGACAGGGGCGCCCGCCGACCGGGTGTCCGTGCTGACCGGCATCGCTTCCGCCGGGGTCGCCAACACGGACTCGAGGGCGCTCAGGGCCCGCTCGACGGATCCCAGATGGGCGACGACGGCGGCCAGTTCCCGCTCCAGCGCCCGCTTTTGCAGTTCCAGGCGGCTGAGATCCTCCTGGAGGCTCTCAGCGGTGATCTCAATGTTGTGTGCCGCGTGAGATGCCGGAACCATGTCTCCCTCTCAACCTCGCCGAAGCCCCGCCGTCACCGCGGTGAAGATGCAGCAATGCCTGTGTGAAACCTTGTCCGCCCATTGTTGCCACTGTCGCAGGCGCGGCGCAACGGGGAGCGCGTCCGCCGTGACCTGGCGCCCCGGCGATATGAGGACGTCGCACGGTTCTGTGCGTCGCTCAGCCGCCGGGTGCGTCGTGTTCGCCGACAGGGTGGCGGGACCGGTTCCAGGCCCGCAGTTTGTCGGGGTTGAGGACGGCCCAGATGTGGGTGGCGTGGTGACCGGCGACGTCGAAGCTGATCACGGCGGCGACCTGGTCGCCGTAGCGCACGACGATCGCGGTGCGGCCATTGGCGGAGCAAAGGTGCAACGTGGTGTGGGGGCGCGGGGCGAGGAGTGTGAGGAGGGCGCGGACGACACGCTGATTGCCATGCACCGGCCGGGTCAGGGCGCGCACTTTGCCGCCACCGTCGAAGAACGCGGTGACTTCGGGGGCCAGCAAAGATGCCAGGTGCTCGACGTCGTGCGTGGCGCAGGCTTGGCGGACGCCACGGACGACCTTGTCGTGCTGCTGCGGTGCGTCGGGACGTGCGCGGTAGGTGCGGTAGGTGTGCACAGCGCGACGGGCGGAGTCGGTGAGTTCCTCGGGTACGGCGGGTGTTGTCCCCGTGACGTCGGCGACGGTCTGGCGCGGAAGGGCGCAGCCGTCGTCGAGGATGAACGCCGCCTGTTCGGCGGGGGAGAGAGTGCCCAGGGTTTCGAACAGTACGTTGTTGATCTCTTCCGTCAGTGCCCGGTCGTGTGTGATCCCGGTGGCGTTGCCCTTTGCCTCGGCGTTCGCCGCCCGGTGCTCCGGCAGCGGCAGACGGGTCAGGCAGATGATGCCCGTCGTTCTGGTCAGCCAGCTGCGCGGCTCGGTGACGCGTGTTCTTTGGACGTCCGTCAATGCGTACCACCGCCGGTAAGCCTCGGCGACGGCGTCCTCGGCTGCGAGGCAGGTGCCCAGCATCCAGTAGGCGACGTTGAGCAGGTGCCTTCGTTCGTCGAGCAGGTCCGCGATGGGTGCCGTGTCACCGCTCTGTCCCATGAGGCGTCCCTTCCTCCCGTCAGGCGCCCCGTTGCCGTTCACCGTGATCGGCCGGCGGCGCCCTCAGCAGTGCTGACCGGGCAGGCGGGGTTCATGTGACATGCCTCCACGAACGACGACCATTCTGCCGGCGGTGGACGATGCGCCGTGCCCCCAGTGGGGATCGCTCACCGGAGAGCCGAACGGGTCACACCGTGTGACAAGATGTGGTGAGATCTCTCGCGCACCATGCGCCGTCGCCTGATGGAGGAATGCACTCATGCCCGCGATCTTGATCCATGGCGTTCCCGACACCCACCACGTATGGGACGGCGTGCGACAGCACCTGTCCAGGACCGACCTGGAGGCCTGGGATCTTCCCGGGTTCGGCGCCCCCCGCCCGGTCGGGTTCGGATCCACCAAGGAGGAGTACGTCGACTGGCTCAGCGAACGGCTGGAGCGGATCGGTGAGCCGGTGGACCTCGTCGGGCACGACTGGGGCTGCATCCTCACCCTCCGCGTCGCCTCCCGGCGTCCCGATCTGGTCCGCACCTGGGCCGGAGGCAATGGACCGATCAACTCGGGCTACGTGTGGCACCCGTTGGCCAAGATCTGGCAGGACCGGGTGGAAGGCGACCAGTTCATGAGGGAACTGCGAACGGAGTCCTTCGCCACCGACGTGGCGGCGGGCTTCGACGTGCCCATCGACCTGGCCAAGGACATGATGAGCCGCCTGGACGAGCCGATGAAGGACTCCATCCTCAGGCTGTACCGGTCCGCGGTCACCATGGGGGCGGAGTGGGAACCAGGCCTTGCTGCAGTGTCGGCGCCGTGCCTGGTCTTCTGGGGCAGGCTCGACCCCGCCTGTCAGATCGAGTTCGGCCGCAGGCTCGGAGCTTCCCTGCACGGATCAGAGGTGATCGAGATGGAGTGCAATCACTGGCCGGTACTCCAGCGGCCCGCGGAGGTGGCCGCGATCCTCGAGGGGCACTGGAAAGCGCACGCGAGCGTGTGACGAGGCGACGCGGGGCGCGAGTGCGGCAGCGCCCACGGGAGGGCAGCGGGCGGCTGGTGTCGGACCAGGGTGTCACACCGAGCCGTTCCTGCCGGTCTAGAGGGGAGAACCGAGAGGAACAGAGGACACCGTGCGCGAGATCTTGATCGTGGGTGGGGGCTATGCGGGCTTCTACACCGCCTGGGGCCTGGAGAAGAAGCTGCGGCGGGGGGAGGCACATGTCACCGTCGTCGACCCTCGTCCGTACATGACGTACCAGCCGTTCCTGCCCGAGGTGGTCGCCGGGTCGGTGGAGGCGCGCCATGCCGCGATCTCGCTCCGGCGGCATCTGCGGCGGACCCGGGTGATCGCGGGCGCGGTGACGGAGATCCGCAACAGCACGCGTACGGTGACGGTCCAGCCGGAGACCGGACCGGCGTTCGACCTCCACTACGACGTACTGGTGGTCACGGCGGGAGCCGTGACCCGCACCTTCCCGATCGCCGGACTCAGTGAGCAGGCGTACGGGTTGAAACACGTCGAGGAGGCCGTGGCGATCCGCGACCGGCTGCTCACCTCGTTCGACCGGGCGGCGACACTGTCCCGCGGACCGGAGCGCAGCAAACTGCTCACCGTCACTGTCGTCGGCGGTGGTTTCTCCGGGGTCGAGGGCTTCGGTGAGCTGCTGAGCCTGGCGACCGCGCTGCTCAAACGCTATCCGGAGATCGCAGCGGAAGAGCTGTCGTTCCATCTGGTCGAGGCACGGGACCGTATCCTGCCCGAGGTCACCGACCGGCCGGGTGCGTGGGTGGTGCGCTCGCTGGAGAGGCGGGGCGCACGGGTACATCTGAACACCCAGCTCGTCTCGGCGAAGGAGGGACATGTCGTGCTCTCCGACGGGACGGAGTACGACGGCGGTCTGTTGGTGTGGACGGCGGGCAACGCCTCCAACCCGATCGTGCACAACCACACCGACCTCCCTGTCGACGCACGGGGCCTGCTGACCGTGCGTGCGGATCTGCGGGTCAGTACGGACACCGAGGTGGTCGCGGACGTCTGGGCGGCCGGCGACGACGCCTCCGTGCCCGATCTCGCGGTCGGACGACCCGATGCCCGCACCGTCCCCAACGCTCAGCACGCCGTCCGCCAGGGAAAACGTCTGGCGAAGAACATCGTGGCGGCACTGCGCGGCCGACCGACCAAGGACTACGTGCACCGCAGTCTTGGGGTGGTGGCCACGCTGGGGCTGGGCCGGGGGATCTTCCAGTACCGGCGCCTGGTCATCAAGGGCTTCCCGGCCTGGTTGATGCACCGGGGCTACCACGTCCTGGCCATACCGAGCTGGGAGCGCAAGGCCCGGGTGTTCGCCGTGTGGGCCACCGCCGCCTTCTACGGCCGGGACATCGTGTCCCTCGTCTCGGTACAGCACCCGAGGGAGGCCTTCGTCACCGGCGGGGAACCGCACCGGAGTGCGGAACCCACGGAAGATCCCGATCCGCTCAGGGCTTGACCGCGCGGTAGAGACCGCGGCCGGTCCGCCGGATGCGGGAGGTGCCGACCAGCCGGTCGAGCGTGCTGCGGACGGCATTGATGCTGCCGCTGTCGGTGTCGCGTCCCAGCGCGGAGGCGACATCGCGGGCACGGACGTCGACATCCCCGGCGTCCGCGAAGTACGCCAGGATCTGTTCGGTGAGCTTGCCGTACGTCTTGCCGCTCGCGGTGTCGACGTCGGCGAGGGCGGCCGGCGCCCGGCTCTCGCCGGCGTCTTCAGGCGTGTTGGCCACAGCCGTGGACTGCGTGGGTGCCGGCTCCACGGGCCGCGCATCCTCCCGGCCGGCATCGGAGGCAGACGCGGAGGCCCCCGTCACCAGAGACTGAAAGGCGCCGAGGGCCAGTCGTACAGAGGCGAGATGAGCGGAGACCGCGGCCAGTTCCCTCTCCAGCGCCTGCTTCTGGATCTCCAGCCGTACCAGGTCCTCCTGGAGACTCTCGGCGGTGATCTCGATGTTGCGAGCCGTCGGGGTCACCTGGGTTACGGAGACCATGGGTTCCTCTCGTCCTCAACGTTGTGATGGCGGCCGGCCGCCCCATCCGATGCCGACGGTGCCGTGTCGGGCACGGCACCGGGGGATGCTACCCGGACATCATATGGAGCGGCTCACGCCTGTTGAGAACGGAAAGGGCGTTCAGCAGGCACACCGTTCACGGCCATGGCTCACCGTGTCCACCCGTACGGTGCGTCAAGGACGGCCTGTCACCGAGTGATCGAGCCCGGCGTCGCCTCCTCCGCCGGCAGGTACCTGGCCGTCAGGAGGTCCGGGCACCGGGCGCCGCAGACGCCTGAGTCGGGTGGAGACCGCGTTGATGCGGGCGTCCACCGCGTCGATCGCTTCCCTGAGAACGCTCAGCCGCTCCTCAAGGAGGGCGGCCTCCGCGGCGAGCGACGCGGTGGCGACGGCGGGATCGGTCCGGGCATCTCTCGCCCAGTGATCGCTCGCTACGCATCGGCTGACATGTGTCCCTGCCATGGTCCTCCTCCTTCACCGCGGGGCCCGGGCGGATACCCGCCGCGGGCCGTCGACACGGGATTGACCGGGTAGTGAGGGAAGTTGTGACAACCGTCGCGCAGAGGCTCCGTCAGGGCAGTTCGCAGCCGAGGTCCGGGGCGTCCTGGGAGAAGGGGGCGCCGTGTGGCAGGACGTAGAGGACGTCCAGGACGAGGTCCGTCGTGCCCCGGTTCTCGCCGACATGGACGTGGTCCGCGCCCGGTGGTTCCGTGAGGAAACTGCCCTTCTTGTACACGCCGTCGGACGCGCACGTGGCATCGAAGTGGCTCAGGGTTCCCTGCTTGACGTAGGCGTACAGGTACCCGTCGTGGTAGTGCCACCCGGTCGCCTGACCCGGTGGAATGGTGATCTCGCGGAGGGTGTAGTCGCGTGACAGAGCCACGAGTGCGGCTCCGACGGCTGCGGCACGCACTGTATTGCGCATGACGATTCCCTTCGGGAGATGAGGAAGAGGAAGGCGACGAACATGTGAGGGGTCGCCCGGGGTAAGTGGACTACGTGGGCCGCCTGTTCACTCACACTGTATTGCCATTGATTATGTCATTGGGCAGTGGGATCGCGTAAAAGCGTGTTTTGTTGGGTGGGTGGGCCGTTCGGAAGGAGGGGCGGTATGGAACGTGTCGGTGACGCCATGCCGATCGCGGAGCTGCTCGACGAGCGGCGGCATCTGCTGGAGGTCGCTCGCTGGATGCTGGGCGACCGTGTCGCGGCGGAGCGCGTCACCGACGAGGCGTACCGGCAGTGGTTCGGGCTCTGCGCGCACGAGCGGGCGCGGATACGGGTGCCACGAGCCTGGCTGACCCAGGCCGTGGGCCGCATATCGTTGGAGAGGCTGGGCCCGTCCGGATCACAGGGCTCCGTGCCCGGCAGCGGACCATGCGACACGTGTGTCGAGGACGAAGTCGGCGACCTGCTGTTGCGACCGGAGGACATCGTGCGTGTGCGGCGCGAGAGTCCGGCATCAGCAGGTCTGCAGTACGAAATCGCCCACGCCGTACGGCAGGCCTGCGCGGAGGACGACAGCGATCGCCTGGTGTCCTTGCTGGCCCCCGACGTCACCGCGGTGTTCGACGGGGGCGGCAAGATCCGAGCGCTGACGAGCCCGGTCATCGGCAGCCAAGAAGTTGCCCTGAGCCTGCTGAGTTTGCTGGCCCGGCACCCACGCACCACCCTGCGCACCTGGCCGGTCAACGGGGCCACCGGTCTCGTCGCCCGCTACGGCGATCAGGTCGCCGCGGTCGTCACCCTCGATGTGGCCGGGCCGCGGGTCGTACAGGTCTGGGTCGTCCTGAACCCCGACAAACTGCGTTCCTGGAACCACTCTCGCCCCTGACCGGTCGTACCGGAGGGTCATGCGGCACTGAGGGCGGCGCAGCGGGCGCGGGAGCCGAGAAAGGCGGCGATCTTGCTCGGGTTGAAGACCCACATCACCTGGTGGATGCCCCGGCACGTGGCCGCTACGGTCATGAAGGTGGCGGGCCGACCGTCCCGGTGGAGTATGACCCCGCTTCGTCCGTTGGCCGCGACCGGTTCCACCTCGACCGTGTGTCTGGGGCGGTACGACGGAAGGGGAGCGTCGCGTCATGCGACTGCGCGACATATGCGGGCCGGCGGTGACGGAAACGGCCGCGTGAACGTCGCCCGAGCGACTGTGGGGTGGTCCGTGGTCAGGACCACCCCGCCCGCACTTCTCGGTGTCCGGTCAGGCCGCCGTTTCCCATTCGGTCCGCACCGCCGAGATGTCCAGCGTCAGCGTGACCTTGTCACTGATGAGGACGCCCCCCGTCTCCAGCGGCGTGTTCCAGGCGAGCCCCCAGTCCGAACGCCGCAGCGTGGCCGAACCCTCGAAGCCGACCCGGTGCTGCCCGGAGGAGTCGTCGCCGGCGCCGCCGAAGACGACGTCGATGTCCAGGGGCAGTTCGATGTCTTTGATACGCAGGCTGCCCGCGAGGCGGAACTCGTCGCCGCCGACCGGGAAGATGCCCGTGGAGCGGAACGTCATCAGCGGATACGTCGCGGAGTCGAAGAAGGTGGGGCCCGCCAGCTGCGTGTCGCGGTCCCGCATGCCGGTGTCCACGCTGTCGGTCTGGACGCTGACATACGCCTCGGAGCGGGACGGGTCGGAGCCGTTGAGGAGGACAAGGCCCTCGAAGCGGTCGAACCTTCCGCGGACGTTGGAGATCATGGCGTGCCGGACGGAGAAGCCAAGTGTGCTGTGGACCGGGTCGATCGTGTAGGCACCGGTCACTGCCGGGTACGTACGAGGGCCGGAGTCAATGGTCCGGGCGTGGTGGGCGGGCATCGTGTGGTGCTTCCTTCGTGTGCTGTGCGTGTCGCAGATGCGCAAAAGGCGGGGCCCGTCGTGCCGCGATGCACTGTGCGGCGCGGACGCACGACGGACCCCACGTGAACAGTCGGCCACTCAGTGCTGCTGGGCGATCCAGTCGGAGAAACGGGTCTCCGCGATGTGCGCGTCGGGACCGGGCAGCAGCGTGTCCTCGCCCAGCTCCGCACCGAAGTACGGCGCGTGCACGTCGGCCACCACCTTGCGCGGGTCGCCCTTGGCGGCGAGGCCCTTGCCGATCAATTCGTCCAGCTGGAACACCTCGGGACCGGCGACCTCGACCACCCCGTTGACGGGGGTGCCGACAGCGGTGCGGCCCACGGTGGCGGCCACGTCGTCGGAGTAGACGGGACGGATCTTGACCGGGGCCAGACGGACGGTGTCACCGTCGGTCGCCGACTCGGCGATGCCCTTCATGAACTCGAAGAACTGCGTGGCGTGAACGATGGAGAAGGGAATGCCCGAGTCCTTGATGAGCTTCTCCTGTGCCTGCTTGGCACGGAAGTAGCCGCTCTCCTGGAGCCTTTCCGTGCCGACCACGGAGAGCGCCACGTGGTGGGTGACGCCGGCGTCCGCCTCGGCCTTGAGGAGGTTGGTGGTCGAGGTGTGGAAGAACTCCATGACGTCGTCGTCTGCGAAGGAGGGCGAGTTGGAGACGTCGACCACGACCGAGGCGCCGGTCAGGACCTCGGCCAGGCCCTCGCCCGTAAGGGTGTTGACGCCGGTGTTGGGGGCGGCCGCCACGGCCTCATGCCCGTGCTCGTTGAGCTTGGCGACCAGCTTCGAGCCGATCAGTCCGGTACCGCCGATGACTACGACCTTCACGAGGGAAATCCTTTCGGGAGTGTGCAATGTCCTGTGCATGAGGAAAGACCAGGTAGGTGCGGTTTCTGTGACAAGGTGCTGTCCGTCCCTGCCCTTGCCGGCTACTCGACGAGCTTTCCGTCGGTGGAGACCTCGGCCATGAGAGCGGCGATCTCCTCCGGGACGGGCGGAATGCTCTCGTGGGTGATGCCGGTCGCCGGAGACCAGACGAGGTTGACGCGGAAGGCGGGGTCCATGTCGGGAAAATCGCTGCGGTTGTGACAACCGCGGGTCTCCCGGCGTTCCAGTGCGGCTTCGAGCGTGGCGCGGGCCGCCAGGGCGGCCGACTTCAGGTCGAAGGCGTGCGCGAGATCCTGGAAACCGGCGATGTCGGGGTGGACCCCGACGTTCTCCATGCGCTTCTCGATGAGGTCCAGCTCCGCCAGACCGGTGCGCAGCCCCTGCTCGTCACGGACGACGCCGGCGTGTTCGGTCATGGTGTTGCGCAGGGCGCGCTGCAGGGCCCGGACGTTCTCGGGGCCGTCGGCGGCGAGCAGTTCGTCGACCTCGGCGCGGGCCTGCGCCACGGCGGACGCGCTGCGGGGCTGTGCGGTGAGTGAGTCGGAGTAGGCGGCGGCGGCCTGGCCGGTGATGCGCCCGTAGACCAGGAGTTCGATGAGACTGTTGCCGCCGAGACGGTTGGCGCCGTGCAGCCCGCTGGAGGCCTCGCCGATGGCGTACAGGCCGCGGACGTCGGTGCTGTGGTCCTCCGGGCGGACCCAGACGCCGCCCATCGAGTAGTGCGCGGTGGGCGCGACCTCGATGGGGTCACGGGTGATGTCCAGCATCTGCAGGTCGAGGAGGGTCTGGTAGACCCGGGGGAGCCGCTCCATGATGGTCTGTCGGGGCAGGTGGGAGACGTCGAGCCAGACCCCGCCCTTGGGGGTGCCGCGGCCTTCCTTGATCTCGGTGTAGGAGGCGAGCGCCACGCGGTCGCGCGTGGACAGTTCCATGCGCTGAGGGTCGTAGCGGTTCATGTACCGCTCGCCGAGGGCGTTGCGCAGGATGCCGCCCTCGCCGCGGGCCGCCTCGCTGACCAGCGTGCCGGCGGCGTTCTCCGGCTCGATGATGCCGGAGGGGTGGAACTGCACCAGCTCGGGGTCGCGCAGCCGGGCACCGGCCTCGACCGCCAGGCGGAAGGAGTCGCCGGTGTTCTCGTCCCGTCGCGAGGAGGTGCGGCGCCAGATACGCGTGTGGCCGCCGGCGGCGAGGATGACGGCGTCCGCGTGGATGAGGTGGCGCGTGCCGTTGTTCAGGTCGAAGCCATAGGCCCCGAAGACGGCGCCCTCGTGCACCAGGAGGCGGGTGATGTAGACGCTGTCGAGCATGGGGATGGCCAGTTGGCTTGCCCGCCGGATGAGGGTGCGCTGGATCTCCAGGCCGGTGTAGTCGCCGGCGAAGGCGGTGCGGCGGTACTTGTGGGCGCCGAAGAAGCGTTGTGAGATGCAGCCGTCCTCTTCGCGGGCGAAGGCCATGCCGTAGCGCTCCAGGTCGTCGATGCCCAGGGCCGCGCCCCGGGTGACGATCTCGGCCGTGCGGGGTCGCCGAGCAGGTAGCTCTCCTTGAGGGTGTCCGCCGCGTGCTGTTGCCAGCTGTCCTCGGGGTCCATCGTGGCCAGGGCGGCGTTGATGCCGCCGGCGGCCAGGGAGGTGTGGGTGTCCTCCTTGGGACGTTTGCCGACGGCCAGGACATCGACGCCGGCCTCGGCCAACTCGATCGCCGCCCGCGTGCCGGCACCGCCGGTACCGATCACCAGCACTGTGGTGGCAAGACGTTGTTCGGTAATGGCCACGATTGCTCCCGTCGCTGTGGATGGTCACTGACTACGACCGGGGCAGGGGGAGGTTTGTGACATCGACACCGGTCCGGTGACCGGAGGCAGTGTGTACGTGTCACAACGTGGTGGTGTCCCCGGTCACACCGATGTCCCCGACGGCCGCACGAGCGGGGTCCGTGACATGTGCGAGAGTGAGGAGGACGGCATGACGTACGTCATCGCGCAGCCCTGTGTCGACATCAAGGACCGGGCAGTGTGACCGAGTGCCCCGTGGACTGCATCTACGAGGGCGCACGCATGCTGTACATCGACCCCGAGGAATGCGTCGACTGTCACGCCTGCGAGCCGGTCTGCCCGGTGGAGGCCATCTTTCACGAGGACGACCTGCCGCCGCAGTTGGCACGCTACCTGGCCGTCAACGTGGAGTTCTGCGACACCGGGGCCGAGGGACGGCCTCGACCGTACGTGTCGCCGGGCGACCACCCCGTGGTCGCGGCCCTGCCGGTGCAGAGTCCGCACAAGAAGGAGATCTCCGCGTTCGCCGTCCGCAAGGAGGAGGCTGCCGATGCGGATCTGTGGTTCCCGTCGTGACGGGCCGGGCCGCGCGGAGCGGACGCCGACCCACGGTGCGCGGCGTTCAGGAGGCGAGCGTGATGGTGGTCGGCGTGCCTTGCCAGGCCATGCGGGCGTAGGGACACAACGCGTCGGCCCGGTCCATCAGGGCGCCGGCCGTGTCGGGATCGACCCCGGGCCATTGCACCACCAGATCGACGTGCAGCAGATAACCCCCCTCCTCGGGATCCCGCCCGAAGGCCACGGTCGCCACGACGGAGATGGCCGCGGGGTCGAGTGCCTCCCCTCGTGCCAGGAGGCTCAGCGCACCGTGGAAGCAGGCCGCGAAACCGGCCGCGAAGAGCTGCTCGGGGTTGGTTCCGCTGCCGTCGCCGCCCAGCTCGGCGGGCATGCGCAGATCAAGGTCCAGGGCACCGTCGGCCGAGCGGGCCCGGCCCGAGGCCCGTCCGTGCGAGGCCACGCCACCGTGGACGGTCACGGACGTCGTGTAGAGGGGCGAGAACTCTTCCCCGGCGTCGTCCTTCTCGGTCGACAGGGTGGGCAACTGGATCCGCTCGGTCACGGCATGACTCCGATGTCGTCGTGGTGGGGCAGTCCGCGGTCCGGACTCCTGCATGACCGACGAGCAACCGTTCCTGTGACGCGAACCGGTGGACGGCGGGCCGGGCGCCGCCGGTGGCTCAGCCGCTCAGCGAGGCCACGTACGGCGCCAGCTTGGCCGGGTTCATCACCCACATGAGCCGGTCGATGCCCTCCGCCGAGATGTCGACGGTCAGCAGGGCGGTCGGCTCCCCGCCGGAGGAGACCAGCACGGCCGGTCGGCCGTTCGCCTCGACCCACCGGATGTCCGTGTGCGGCCAGAAGCGTGGGGCGAAGGCCACCAGGTACCGCGAGACATGAGGCCGTCCGATCACGGGGATCTTGGACGCGCCGCGGATCCCGCCGCCGTCCGAGTAGCTCACGACATCGGCGGTGAGGACGTCCTCCAGGCCCGACAGATCGCCCGTGCGCGCCGCGGAGAGGAACACCTCCAACAGCCGCCGGTGCGCGGCCGAGGTGACGCGCTCCTTGCGTTCGGCGGCCAGGTGCTTGCGTGCGCGGCTCACCAGCTGACGGGCGTTGGCCTCGGTCGTCTCCAGGATCTCGGCGACCCGCTCATAGGGGTAGTCGAACGCCTCCCGGAGCACATAGGCGGTGCGCTCCACGGGATTCAGCTTCTCCAGGAGCAGCAGAACCGCCATCTCCAGGGCTTCGGCCCGCTCCGCGCCGAGCAGCGGATCCTGCGTGGTGTCGACGGGCTCGGGCAGCCAGGTCCCGATGTAGGACTCCCGGCGTACCCGCGCGGACTGGGCCAGGTTGATCGCCAGCCGGGTGGTGACCGTGGTGAGGAAGGCCGTGGGTTCGTTGACCTTGGAGCGATCGGTGTTCTGCCACCGCAGCCAGGTGTCCTGGACGACGTCCTCGGCCTCCACCGCGCTGCCCAGAACGCGGTAGGCGATCCCGAAGATCTGTGGGCGCGCCGAAAGGAAATCCTTCGTTGCTTGATCAAGGGTGCCGGGGTGGGCGCCAGCGTGCATGGAACATCCCTTCTGGCTGCGTGCGCACCATGTTACAAGCGGCGGTGGCCGGGCCGCGGCGGCGGCAACGCAGGATCGCTCGCGATGTCTTCCGTGTGACACACCATGGCAATCGCCTTGCAGTCGCGATCGCACGGTCTCGGGCCGCACCGTGTCACGGATCGATCGCATCCCCGGTCAAGACTGTGACCCGTCATGAAATAGGAAGGCGCACCGTGTCGGAACGGACGCCAGCAGATCACCATGCCGTTCCGTCGCGTCCCACGGTCTGACTGCCCGCATGACTACTCCCGTCGACTACGTGCACTGCGTGCTGACGGTGCTCTTCACTGTCGTGGCGGCGCACGCACTCCGACAGGGCGTCCGGCCGGCCGGGCACCGTGACCGGTCGGACCACCTCTTGCACTTCGCCATGGCCGCGGTGATGGCGGCGATGCCCTGGGGTTTCGGCCGCTCACTGGCCGGGCCGACCTGGACGGTCCTGTTCACGGCCGCCGCCGTGTGGTTCCCGCTGGCCGCGCTGAACGGGCGTACGACGGGCACCGCGGCGCGGATCGCCGCCCGGCTGCCGTCCGCGGCCGGCATGGCGGCGATGGCCTGGATGCTGCGGACGCCCCATGGCAGGGCGGCTTCCTCCCACGAGGCGCCGACCGCCGTCGTCAGCGCTGTGCTGACGGCGTTTCTCCTGGTGTGCGCGGTACGGTCGTTGACCCTTACCATGCCGTCGCTCCGGTGCGCCACGGATCCGGCACACCGCACCGCCGCGACGGACCCGTACGGTCACTTTCGCGACGGGGCGATGGCGCTGGGAACGGCCGTGATGCTGCTCCTGCCTCATTGAGCGCCGGTCACAGGGCGCCGACGACGGCCTTGCTGCGCATCAGGAAGTCCGACAGATAACTGTCGTGCGGGATTCCGGGAGCCATCCAGTACGTTGGATGGTCACCCGTGTGGAGATTGGCGATGGTGGGTTCGGCCAGCAGCGCGTCGAGCAGGGCGCGATCGCGGGTGAGAGCCGACAGGACGAGGGTGTCGCGCAGCGGAGCGATGCCGTCCGCACGCGTCCAGGGCGCCACCCACACGCAGGGGAAGGGGAGTTCGGTCCGCAGTTGCGCGGCTGCGGCGGTCTCCACCTGATGGACGGCGGGACGCAGGACGGCACTTCCGTCACCGAGGTCGTCGACGATGCCGTCGCCGCCGAGCCAGGCCCTGGTGCCCGCCGCCACCGACCGCAGGTAGTGGTCCAGGGCTCGGGCCCGGTCCAGCGGAACCACCGGGAGCACCGCCCGCACATCCTGAGGCGGTAGTCCGGGCAACCGGGACAGACGGGCCGCGACGGCCTCGGCGAGCGGCGCCGGATCGCCCTCGACTAGGACGGCGGTGGCGTTGACGCACGCGGTGCCGCCCTCGTCGGCGACCGAGCCGACGATCGTGTCCAGGTGCTCCCGCCAGTCGGTGTCCGCGGTGACGAGGATCTTGCTGCGGCCGGGCCCCTGCGGCAGCACGCGGGGATCGCGGGCGTATCGGGCGACCACCTCGTCACCGCCGTACACCACGGTGCGATCGGCACCGCGGATCAGCGTGTCGGCGGTGTGATGGTCCGTGGGCAGCAGCACCAGCTGGTCCTGCCGGACACCCGCCCTGTGCAGCGCCGCGACCAGGCGGTGCGGTGTGAACGGCTCCCGTCGCGAGGGACGTACGGCGACGCGGTAACCCAGGGCCAGCGCCTCCAGCCACAGCCGATGGACACCGGGATGGTTGCCGGAGGCGTTGACGGCGAACACCTCGCCCCGGCGGGCCCAGACGGCATGCCCGGCCGCCGACGCCGGGTCCCGGCGGTCGGCGATCGCCCCGCGCGGCCTGCCCTGTTCGGCGGACGAACGGGCCAGCGCGACGAACCGCGCCGTGCCCCGCGTCGCAGCACGCACCACCGTCAGCGGGGTGCCCGAGGTGCGGCTGACCAGGTGTTCGTACGCGCGCACACCCAGTCCGGCGACGGTGCCGGTGGCGAACTCCTCGGCGGCCGCACCCAGCAGCGCGTCGACGTCGGTCGCCGGTATCGCCTCGGCCTTGCGCAGCGCGGCCAGCGCCCGGTTGACGTACACCGGCGGCACCAGACTCAGCAGTGCCACCTCGGCACCCGAGACATCCGTCACGGAACTGGGCACCCGCGTCCGGTAGGGGCCGCCGGGTCCCAGCGCGTCCAGGTGGACCGGCCCGGCGCCCTCGGTGACCGCCATCAGTACACGCCCTCGATCACCGTCTCGCCCTGCACCGCGGGCACGGGCGCCACGTCCGCGACGGCGTCGCCGGCGTGACCGTGGGCCGGTCGCATGCGCACGGCCGTGTCGCGCTCGGCGTTGTTGGGGATGAGCATGGACTTGCTGACGTGGCTGACGACCACCTGGCCGCGCTCTCCGTTCGCGACCCGTTCCCCGGTGCCGGGCGCCACGACCGACAGGAAGACGTACGGCGACGCCGGGTCGAACACGCAGGGCTGCAAGGCGTCGAGACCGGGCCGTTCCAGCAGCGCGGTGAGCATCATGGTGTTGCCGTACATGCCGATGAGCGCCACGTCGGGAAAGACCTCCGTGGCCAGCAGGTGGCGGGTGTCGGGATCCATGTGTGTGCCACCCCAGACGATCGCCTCGACGGAGTCGTTGATCCGCTCCAGGAGGTCGTCCTCGCGGGCGAAGCGCGCCAGCAGCGGGGTGGTGGCGGCGAGCACTCCGATGTCCTGGGTCAGCAGAATCCGCCGGCACTGTTCGACGAGATGGTCGGTGTAGGCCTCGACCTCGTCGGTGCGACCGGCGGCGATCAGCTTCTTCACCCAGCGGGGGTCCATGTCGACGCTCAGCGCCGGGCCGCCGAGGGACGCCGCCGCCCGCTGGAGCACGTCCCCCACCAGATGCGGGCCGGTCGGAGCCACGGTCAGCCACTGGGCACCGACGGGCAGGCCGTGCTCGCGCAGCCGTGCGTCGATCTGGCGGGTGCTGTGCCGCACCCAGTCGTCGAGCTGGACGACCCGCTTGGGGGCGCCGGTCGTTCCGCCGCTGTCGAAGACGTTGACCAGCCGGGCCTTGCCTCCGTAGCCGCGGGGGACCAGGTCCGTCACCGGAACGTCTCGCAGTTCGTCGGTCAGGTCGGGGAAGAGGGACAGGTCGTCCACGCCCTTGACGTCCTGTCGGGGGTCGAAGGCGAGCCGGTCGGCCCGGTCGAGCCAGTAGCGGGAGCCGGTCTCCGGGGCGAAGTGCCAGCGCATGGCCGCCCGTACGAACTCGTCGGGGTCGACCCCGTTGGACGGTCCGGCGTCCAGGACGGCGGGGGACTGGTATGTCATGGATGGTCCTCTGTCGGCACGGTCTCGGGCGCGGGGCCGAGGGTGCGTGCGGCGTGTGGGGTCTGGGAGGTGTGCGGCCACCGGCCGAACGGAACCGAGGGGCCTGGGCGCAGGGGGCCGCGGCAGGGGAGGGGTTCGCGGGTGCGGGCCCCACTGTGTGCCAACGGTGTCGTGCCGGTCTCTCAGGGGATGAGGCTCTCCAGGGGGACGGCGGGATCGCGAAGGGCGGCGTCCTGGGTGGCCACGCCGGACTCGATGAGGGAACGGATCGTCCCGACGACGTCCCACACGTTGACGCTCATGCCCGCCAGGACCTTGTCGCCGGACATCCAGAAGGCGATGAAACGGCGCTCGTCCGGGTCCCCGCGGAAGACGACACGATCGTAGCCGCCCGGCTCGGTGTAGCCGGTGTACTCCATGCCGAGGTCGTACTGATCGGTGTAGAAGTACGGCAGCCGGTTGTAGGCGGCCTCCTTGCCCAGCATGCCCTGCGCGGCGGTGCTCGGCTGGTGCAGGGCGTTGGCCCAGTGCTCGACCCGCAGATGCCGGCCGAGCCGTGGGTGGTAGGCGTTGGCGACATCACCGGCGGCATGGATGTCGGGCGCCGAGGTGCGCAGGTGCTCGTCCGTGACGATGCCGTTGCGCACCTCCAGGCCCGCCTCCTCGGCGAGACGGACGTTGGGTGTGATGCCCACGCCCACGACCACGGCGTCCGCGGGCAGATGAGTGCCGTCGGCGAGCAGGACTCCGTCGACCCGGCCGCCGGTTCCGGTGAGCCGTTCGAGCTGGGCGTGGGGGCGCAGGTCGACGCCGTGCTCCTGGTGCAGGCGGGCGAACACCTCGGCCGCCTCTCGGCCCAGGACCTTCAGCAGGGGCAGCTCGCCGCGTTCGAGGACGGTCACCTCCGCTCCCGCCGCCCGGGCCGCCGCGGCCGTCTCCAGCCCGATCCATCCGCCGCCGACCACCACGATGCGCGCACCTTCGGTGAAGGCCGCCTTGAGCCGCTCGCTGTCGCCCACCCGACGCAGGTACAGCACGTTCTCCAGCTCCGCTCCCGGGACGGACAGGCGGCGCGGCGAAGAACCGGTCGCGAGGAGGAGCTTGGCGTAGGACAGACGGCGGCCGTCGTCCAGTGTCACCGCTGCGGCCCGCGGGTCGACGGATGTCACGCTCGTGCCCAGGAGCAGGTCGACACCGTGTTCCCGGTACCAGCTCTCGGGATGGACGTGGATCGACTCGCGGTCCTCTTTGCCCAGCAGATAGCCCTTGGACAGCGGTGGTCTGATGTAGGGCCGCTCCGGCTCGTCCGCGATGACGACGAGCGGTCCGTCGTGGCCGTGCTTGCGCAGCTCCTCCGCGGCCTTGCCGGCCGCCAGGCCGCCACCGACGATCAAGAAGGTGTTCACATGTGACACGATGATTCCCGCCTTAGTTTCGGGTGTCGCGCACCTCGACCCGCGTGGTGCCTTCGTCCTTGAGACCGGGCGACGACACCGGTTGTGACACGGCCGTACCCGCCTGTGTGCTCCTGCGTGTGATCGGTCGGTTCAGCGGTCGGGCTGTAGTGTCACCGCCAGGACGCCGGGATCGTGCTGCCCCGGCAACGGGGCGAATGCGTGCCGTGCCAGGTCGTCGATGATCCGGGCGCGCGAGGCGGGCCACATCCAGAACGTCTCGGTGTGCTCGCGCAGCACGCCCTGGGCGCCGCGCACCCAGTAGTCCGCGCGGGTGCGGATGCGATTCCCGGCGGCCGACATCGTCAACCGTCCGCCGTACACGTGCTCGCCGACCCGTTTCTCCGGCAGGAGACGCAGAACGTCGCGCACGGGGACGAGGGCGGGCGGCATCTGCAGGAACAGCGAACCGCCGGGGACGAGGGCTTTGCCGATGGCGGGCCAGAGCACCTCCCGCGCGGCCGGGGGGAGACAGGCGACCGTGTTGTGGCAGACGGCCACGTCCGCGACCGCGCTCAGGGGGGCCTCGTCCAAGGCGTGCGAGTGCACGGTCACCCGTTCCCGCTGCCGGGCGGGCAGCGCGGCGAGGCGGGTCATCAGGGAGGTGCGCATGGCCCGTGCCGGCTCGACGGCGTGCACGTCGACGCGGGACCGGGCCAGGCTCATCAGCGTGACCCGTCCCGTCCCGGCACCGATGTCCAAGACGCCGACCCGGGCTCGCGCGACCTGGCGGCCGTAGAGGTGGTGGACGCGCGCCTCGTCCCGGTCGGCCTGGAGGACGTCGTAGAACTCGGCGGTGACCGCGTAGGAGTCCGCGAAGCCCGGATGCGGTCGGCCATTCGGCGCTTTGGCGATGACAGGGTGCATGTCCTGCTAGACAGCGTTCGGGTGGTGCGTGTGACAGCGGTGGGGGGAAGCGGGGTGCCGTCCCGCGCGAGCTGAGGGGGACTTGCGAGCTGAGGGTGACTGCGGTCACTGTCATCCGCTGTCACAGATGGATGGCATGCGCAGTCAATTCTTCGGTGTCCGGCCGCCAGGCCGGACCGGCCCCGGGCCCGGCGCCGCACGCGCCGCGACTCGGCCCGGTGGCCCCATGGCCGCACAGTGGCGGACACACCGTGTGTGCGGCCCGCGAACCCGGAATGAGAGTGGAGTACGTCGTCATGACCGCGAGTTCCCCACAGGTGTGGCTGCCCGCGCAGTTCACCCACCTCGCCGATCTGCCGCCCGACCTGAACTACGCGCGCTGGGACGGTCGTTCGGCCTTCCCGTCGGACCCGGCGGCGGTGGAGTTCTACGCGCCGCCCCTGACCAAGGACATCGATGTCATCAGCAAGCCCCTGGCCGGCATGACCCGGCTCCGCGCCGTCCAGGCACTCAGTTCCGGCACCGACGAACTGCGGGTGGAACTGGACCGGTTGCAGCGCCCCGTGACCCTGTGCGACGCGCGCGGAGTCCCTGCTCGGAGCACGGCGGAACTGGCCCTGACGCTGATTCTCGCCTCTCTGCGGGGCATACCCGAGTCGCTGAGCGCTCAGGAGCGCGGACTCTGGAGCCCGCGGACCTACCAGACCCTGTACGAGCGGTCCGTGCTCATCGTCGGTTACGGCGCCGTCGGCTCCGCGCTGGAAGAGCTTCTGGCACCCTTCGGCTGCGTGGTCATCCGCGTCGCGAGCCATGACCGGAACTCCGGCCGGGGGCCCGTGCACTCGGTCGCGCGCCTGCCCCGACTCGTCACCGACGCGGACATCGTCGTCCTGTCCACCCCCCTGACCCCGAAGACCCGTCAGCTCTTCGACGCCGGCCTGCTGGCCCGCATGAAGGACGGCGCCTTGCTGGTCAACGTCTCCCGGGGGGCCGTCGTCGACACCGACGCCCTGCTGAAGGAGACACACGGCGGTCGGCTCCGGGCCGCGCTCGACGTGACCGACCCCGAACCGCTCCCGTCGGGACATCCGCTGTGGGCGACACCCGGCGTGCTGATCACCCCACATATCGGAGCGTTCACGCCTTCCCTGTGGCCTCGTCTCGAAGCGCTCATCCGGCGCCAGCTGACGCGGTTCGCCGCAGGTGAGGAGCTGGAGAACATCGTGCCCCGCTGACCGCCAGGCCCGGGGCGTGTGCCACACGACCGGCCCGCACGCTTCTTCCGGGAGGACTGCCGATGTCACGCCCGGGCCGCCTCCCCGGTCTTGACTACGACAGAAGTTGGCGAAACATGCCCGAGCGGCACAGTCACGGACGAGTCGGCCTCATCGCGCCCCCTGCCTGCCGAGCGGTCCTCGCGATCGAGGGTCCCCACGGGGACCCGGGCGCACGGTCATGGCTGGACGACGGCCGGACCACACACGCGACCCGCCGACGCCGCGGCCCCCCGGCACACGCCGCGGCCTCGGTGCCGGCGGGACTACGGCGTCGGCGCGGCCGGGTTCGGGCGACGCAGAAACGAATGGTGAAGAGATGGGCAACGACAGCCGGCCGGCCGAGCAGAGGCACGAACGCACGGGGGAGAGGCTCGCTCAGTGGGCGGACAGCCGGCTGGGCCACCGCCGTGCCGTCCGCTCCGTCCGCCGCATGGTCTTTCCCGACCACGCGTCATTCCTGCTGGGTGAGATCGCGCTCTACAGTTTCGTCGTTCTGCTGATCACCGGCGTCTATCTGAGCTTCTACTTCCACCCTTCCTCCGCTCCCGTGATCTACCAGGGCAGTTACACCCCGCTGCGGGGGCAGCTGGTGTCGGAGGCCTACGCCTCGACCCTGCACATCTCCTTCGATGTCCGCGCCGGACTGCTCATCCGCCAGGCCCATCACTGGGCGGCGCTGGTCCTGGTCGCCGCCGTCCTGGTGCACATGCTGCGCGTCTTCTTCACCGGCGCCTTCCGCAAACCGCGGGAGCTGAACTGGGTGTTCGGGTTCCTGCTGCTCGTCCTGGCCATGTTCGGCGGACTGACCGGCTACGACCTGCCTGACGACCTGCTGTCCGGAACCGGCCTGCAGGTCGTGAACGGCACCGTCCTGTCGATCCCGGTCGTCGGGACGTACGTCTCGTTCTTCCTGTTCGGCGGCGAGTTCCCCGGCGAGGACCTGATCGCCCGCTTCAACACCCTGCACGTCCTGGTCATCCCCGGGCTGATGGTCGCCCTGCTCGTCGGCCACCTGGTCCTGGCCGTGCGCCACCGGCACACGCAGTACCCCGGACCCGGCCGCACCAACAGCAACGTCGTCGGTCTCCCGTTCAAGGTGTACGCCGTCAAATCAGGCGGCTACTTCCTCCTCGTGTCCGGCGTGATCTTCTTCATGGCCGCCGTCGCGCAGATCAATCCCGTGTGGAACTACGGGCCCTTCCGCCCCGACCAGGTCTCCGCCGGTTCCCAGCCCGACTGGTACATGGGCGTCGCCGACGGCCTGCTGCGTGTGATGCCCGGCTGGGAGATCGACTTCTGGGGCCACACCCTGGCCCTGGACAACTTCCTGCCCCTGACGGTCGGCGTGCTGCTCTTCCTGGCCATGGGCGCCTATCCGTTCCTCGAGGCATGGGTCACCGACGACGACCGCGAGCAGCACCTGCTGGACCGCCCCCGCAACCACCCGGTGCGGACCGCGCTGGGGGTGGCCTGGCTCAGCGTCTACTCGGTGGCCCTCATCGGCGCCTCGAACGACCTGATCGCCACCCGGCTGCACGTTTCGGTCAACGCCGTGACCTGGACCGTGCGCATCGCTCTGTTCGCCGCACCGGTCCTCGCCTTCGTCGTCACCAAGCGCCTGGCCCTCGGGCTGCAACGGCGTGACCGCGACAAGGTGCTGCACGGCCGCGAGACCGGCGTCATCAAACGTCTTCCCGACGGCGAGTACGTCGAGATCCATGAACCCCTCGACCAGGCACGGCTGCACACCCTGACCGCCCACGAGCAGTACCGGCCCCTGCGGGCCACACCCGCCCGGCACCCGGTGGCGGCCCTGCCCGGCCGAACCCAGCGCCTCCGCTTCATGCTCAGCCGTGCCCTCTACGGCCCCGGCACACAGGTGCCCAAGCCCACGGCGGCCGAGTACCGGGAGATCACCGGCCGGCACGGGTCCTGACGCGACGCGTGCCTGCACACCGCGAATCCTGACATGTCACACATCTACCCGGTCCCCGGTCTCAGGTGTGGCAAGCGACGCGGCGTGCGGTCGGCACAACCGGCCCCGCCCACACGGCGGTTGGCCCGCGCACGAACACGACACCGTGCCGACGGGAACGACCGCCCTTCCGCTCAGCCTCCCCTCCCTACCGAAAGGCATACGACATGAACCGAACGTCCGGCACCAACCTGACCCGCACCGCACTCACCGTGCTGGCAGGCGCCGCCGTCACCGCGGGCCTGCTCGTCACCACGGTCGGCCCGGCCTCCGCCGACAAGGACACCACCGCCAAGGGACCCAAGCCCACGGTCGTCCTGGTCCACGGTGCCTTCGCCGACTCCACGAGCTGGAACGACGTCATCGCCCGGCTCCGGCACGACGGTTACCCGGTCGTCGCCGTCGCCAACCCGCTGCGCTCGCTGAGCGGCGACTCCGCCTATCTGAAGGACGTCCTGGATAACATCGACGGACCCGTCGTCCTGGCCGGTCACTCCTACGGCGGCTCGGTGATCAGCAATGCCGCCACCGGCAACAAGAACGTGAAGGCACTCGTCTACCTCGCCGCCTTCCTACCCGAGAAGGGCGAGAGCGCGGTCGACCTGTCGGGACGGTTCCCCGGCAGCACCCTCGGCGAGGCCCTGCGCTCCGTACCGGTCACGAACGCCGACGGCACGCAAGGCACCGATCTCTACATTCAGAACGACAAGTTCCGCCACCAGTTCGCAGCGGACGTACCCCGCAACAAGACCGACCTGATGGCCGTCACCCAGCGTCCGGTCACCAACGCCGCCCTGGCCGAGGGTGCGGCCGAGCCGGCCTGGAAGACCATTCCGTCCTGGGTTCTGGTGGCCACGCAGGATCTCAACATTCCGCCCGCCGCACAGGAGTTCATGGCGAAGCGGGCCGGCGCCCACACCACGGAGGTCCGGTCGTCCCACGCGGTGAGCGTCTCGCGGCCCGGCAAGGTTACCGACGTCATCGAGGACGCCGCTCGCTCGGTGCGCTGACCTTCCGCGGCGGACGGCGCGGTGTCCACCACCGCTTCGCACCGCTGACACAGCGTTCGACGGTCAGGTGCCATCCGCACACATCCCGGCGAGGGCCGGCGGTCCGCCGCCGGCCCTCACCCGTTCCCAGCCACACAAGGGCACACTCATGCGCCGCGAACCGCGGATCATCTCCCTAGGCCCCGGCGACCTCGCACGCACCGTGGCACTGCACGACCGCTGCTCGCCGCAGACCCTCTGGAGCCGTTACCACCGGGCGATGGCCGACCCTCGGACTTATCTGCCCGACCTGCTGTCCCGCGCCGGGTCGGTCCACCTGGCCGCGCAGGACACCACCGGCCGCATCGTCGCCGTGGGTCACCTGATGCCGGACAACGCGGCCGCGGAGGCCGCGCTCCTCGCGGAGGACTCCTGGCAGGGCCGCGGCCTGGGCACCCGCCTGCTGCGACACCTGGGGCGCCATGCGCTCACGGGCGGCTGGGCGACGCTCTACGGCCTCTTCCAGTCCGGCGACGAACGGATCGAGGCGATCTTGCATCACGTCGACGTCCCCGTGCACCGCAGACAGGAGGACGGCGCCGTCACGGCCTGGGCGCACGTCGACGACCTGGCAGCCGGAACGGCTTCCGCCCCCGTCCCTGTCGGGAGCGGGGGCGGAAGTGGTCGGGCAGCCGGTGCGGGCGGTGGCCCGCACCGGCGTTTGCTCATGCCTTGGCGTCGGGGTACAGGTCGTCCTCGAACGCCGCGGACTCCAGGATCGCCTTGACCGTGGTCAGGTAACGGGCCGCGTCGGCGCCGTCCACCAGGCGGTGGTCGTAGGACAACGACAGGTGCACCAGGTCCCGGATGCCGATGACCTCGTCGTCACCGCTCCGTACGACTCCGGGCCTTCTGACCGTCGCGCCCACGCCCAGGATCGCGGCCTGGTTCGGCGGCACGATGACCGTGTCGAACAACGCGCCGCGCGAACCGGTGTTGGAGATCGTGAAGGTGGCCCCCGACACGTCGTCGGGAGTGAGGTGACCGCCGCGGGCCCGGTCGGCCAGGTCGTGGACGGCGCGGGCGAGTCCGGCGACGGTCAGGTCTCCGGCGGCCTTGACCACCGGGGTCAGCAGACCGTTCTCCGTGTCGACCGCGATGCCGATGTTCTCGGTGTCGAAGTAGGTGATGGTCCCCGCGGCCTCGTCGAGCCTGGCATTGACGACCGGATGCGCCTTCAACGCCTGGGCGGCGGCCTTGACGAAGAAGGGCATCGGCGACAACTTGAGGCCCTCGCGGGCGAGGAAACCGTCCTTCGCCAGGGCGCGCAACCGCATCAACCGGGTGACGTCGGCCTCCACCGTGGTGGTCAGCTGCGCCTGCTCTTGCAGGGCCCGCTTGAGGTTGTCCCCGATGGCTCTACGAAGGCGGGTGATCGGGACGGTCCGGCCGCGCAGGGAGGGTGCTCCCGCTGCGGGGGCCGCGGGGGCTGTGGGGAGGGCCGGAATCGGCGCGACCGGCGTCGGCAGCGGCGGTGGTGCTGGGGCCGGGGCGGCGGGAGCGGGGGGAACCGGGGCAGCCGGCGGCGGGAGCGTCTCAGCCGGTGGCGTGGACGGTAGGGGAGCGGCCGCCTCCGGGGCGGCGTCCGGCGTACCGATGACGGCGAGGGCGGCGCCGACCTCGACGGTCTCGTCCTCGGCGACGGTGATCTCCAGCAGAACGCCGGCGGCGGGGGACGGGATCTCGGTGTCGACCTTGTCGGTGGAGACCTCCAGGAGAGGCTCGTCGGCCTCGACGCGCTCGCCGACCTGTTTCAGCCAGCGGGTCACGGTGCCTTCGGTGACGGACTCGCCGAGGGCCGGCAGGGTCACGGAAACCGTCATGATGGTTCAACTCCTCAAGGGCCGGCAGAGCGCGACGGCTCTCCGGAGCTGTTGCTCATGGCCTGTGTCGTGCACGTGCGGGATCGGTCGCGTTCCGGGCCCGCTCACCGGTCCAGGCCGTAGCGCGCGCGGGCCTGCGCGACGGTCGCCGGGGCGACCTGCCCGGCCCTTGCCAGCCTGTCCAGCGCGGTCACCACGATCGACTCGGCGTCCACCCCGAAGTACCGGCGTACGTCCTCACGTGTGTCCGACAGGCCGAAACCGTCGGTGCCCAGGGAGTAGTAGTCCTGCTCGACCCACTGGCTGATCTGGTCGGGCACCTGCCGCATCCAGTCGCTGACCGCCAGGACCGGCCCCGGCGCACCGGCCAGGGCCCGGGTGACGAACGGAGTGCGGTCCTCGCCGCGCATCCGGGCGTCGTCGGCGCGCAGCGCGTCCCGGCGCAGCTCCGTCCAGGACGTCACCGACCACACGTCGGCGTGCACGTCCCAGTCGGAGGCGAGGAGTTCCTGCGCCCGCAGGGCCCAGTGGATGGCCGTACCGGAGGACAGCAGCTGTAGCCGGGGCCCGCCGACGGCGGGTTCTGCGGGCCGGAAGCGGTAGATGCCCCGGACGATGCCCTCCTCGATGCCCGGCACCGCGGGCATGGCGGGCTGGAGCTTCGGCTCGTTGTACACGGTCAGGTAGTAGAAGACGTCCTCGGGCCGCTCGCCGTACATCCGGCGCAGCCCGTCCCGGACGATCACCGCGATCTCGTAGGCGAACGCGGGGTCGTAAGCGACCGCGGCCGGGTTGGTGGCGGCCAGCAGGTGCGAGTGGCCGTCGCCGTGCTGGAGTCCCTCGCCGGTCATCGTCGTGCGTCCGGCGGTGCCGCCGACCACGAAGCCCCGGCCCATCTGGTCGCCGAGGGCCCAGAACTGGTCGCCAGTGCGCTGGAAGCCGAACATGGCGTAGAAGATGTAGAACGGGATCATCGGCTCGCCATGCGTGGCGTACGAGGTCGCCGCGGCGGTGAACTCGGCCACCGAACCGGCCTCGGTGATGCCCTCGATGAGGAGCTGTCCGGTGGTGCTCTCCTTGTAGTGGAGGAGCTGGTCCGCGTCGACCGGATCGTAGGTCTGGCCCTGCGGCGAGTAGATGCCGGCCGTGGGGAACATCGACTCCATGCCGAACGTACGGGCCTCGTCGGGGATGATCGGCACCCAGCGGGCCCCGTTGAGGGGATCGCGCATGAGGTCCTTGACCAGCCGGACCAGCGCCATCGTGGTGGCGACCTCCTGGTGACCGAAGCCGGCCAGCAACGCTTCGAAGGGCTTGGCGGGCGGTTCGGGCAGCGGCTTGGCGATCACCCGCCGAGCAGGAGCGGGGCCGCCCAGCGCGGCCCGGCGCTCGCGCAGGTACTGCACCTCGGGGGAGTCCTCTCCCGGATGCCAGAACGGCACTTGGTCCCCGGCGAGCGCGCTGTCGGGGATGGGCAGCTCCAACAGATCGCGCAGCTCCCGGAACTGAGGCATCGTCAGCTTCTTCATCTGGTGGTTCGCGTTGCGCGACTCGAACGCCGAGCCCAGGGTGTGCCCCTTGACCGTCTGCGCGAGGACCACCGTCGGTGCGCCCCGGTGTTCCACCGCGGCCCGGTAGGCGGCGTACACCTTCAATGGCTCGTGTCCGCCGCGGGAGTTCTCGAACAGTTCCACCACCTGCGCGTCGCTGAGGGAGGCGGAGAGCACGGACAGGACGTCACCGGTGAAGAAGCTCTTACGGATGTACGCCGCGTCCCGCGCAGCCAGTGTCTGCAGTTGCGCGTCGGGCACCTCGCCCAGGCGCCGCACCAGTTCGCCGGTGGTGTCCTGCGCCAGCAGCGGGTCCCAGGCCTCGCCCCACAGGGTCTTGACCACGTTCCAGCCCGCGCCGCGGAAGCGTGCCTCCAGCTCCTGGACGATCTTCGAGTTGGAGCGCACGGGGCCGTCCAGGCGCTGCAGGTTGCAGTTGACGACGAACGTCAGGTTGTCCAGGCCCTCGCGGGAGGCCAGCGTCAGGGCGGCCGTGGACTCCGGCTCGTCCATCTCACCGTCGCCCAGGAACGCCCAGACCCGTGAGGCGGAGGTGCCCCTGATACCTCGCGCGTGCAGATAGCGGTTGAAGCGCGCCTGGTAGACCGCGCCGAGCGGACCCAGTCCCATGGAGACGGTCGGGAACTCCCACAGCCAGGGCAGCCGCCGGGGGTGCGGATAGGACGGCAGGCCGTGGCCGCTCGCCTCCCGCCGGAAAGCGTCCAACTGCTGTTCGCTCAGCCGTCCTTCGAGGAAGACCCGGGCGTAGATGCCCGGGGAGGCGTGCCCCTGGAGGAAGAGCTGGTCGCCCGAGCCGTCGCCGTCCTTGCCGCGGAAGAAGTGGTTGAAGCCGATCTCGTAGAGCCAGGCCGCCGACGCGTAGGTGGAGATGTGGCCGCCCAGTCCCAGCCGGGCTCCGCGGGTGACCATCGCCGCGGCGTTCCACCGGTTGACGGCGGTGATCCTGGACTCCATATCCAGGTCACCTCCGAACCGGGGCTGCGCGTCGGCCGGGACGGTGTTGATGTAGTCCGAGGACAGCAGCCCCGGCAACGCCGTCCCGGACCGTGCGGCGAACTCGTGCACCCGCCGGATCAGGTAGGCCGCTCGCTCCGGCCCGGCGTTGCGCACGACGGCGTCGAGGGAGGCCTGCCATTCGGCCGTCTCCTCCCGGTCGCGATCGGGTAGTTGGTCGAGTTCGCTGGGCACAGGGGCGGTGGTGGGCCGGGACGGATCACTCATGGCGGGCTTCCTGTCGGGGTGCGGGTGTCGGCGAGGCCGGCCGCGGACATGGCGGGTGTCGTGGGACGACTCGTGCAGGTCGGAAGGTGAATGCCGCGGAACGACGCGTGGAGGTCACGGGCGCCGGTGTGTCACCGCCCGTTGGTCTCGGTGCTCTTCAGCCACTGGGCGAAAGTGTGGTGGCCCAGGTGGGCGTCCGGCCCGGGAAGCAGGGTCCGCTCCTCCAGCACCGCGCCGAAGAAGGGGACATGCGCGTCGGCGATCACCGGTGCGGTCCGGCCCCGGGCGGCCAGCAGCTCGGCGGTGGCGTCCCGCAGGGCGAGCTCTTCGGGCCCGGCGGCCTCGAGCACCCCGAAGTGCGGCAGTCCCATCGCGACATGCGCGAGCGTCGTGGCGACGTCGTCCGTCGAGACCGGCCGGAGCAACAGCGGCGGCACATGCACCCCGTCGGGCCGGGCGCCGGCTGCCGCGACGGCGGCCACGGTCTCGTGGAACGGCGTGGTGCGCACCAGGGAGTACGGCACGGTGGCGCGCCGCGCCAGGTCCTCCTGCGCCGCCTTGGCCCGGAAGTAGCCCGAGCCGACCCGATCGGCGCCCACCAGCGACAGCGCCACATAGTGCTCGACACCCGCCGCGGCGGCGGCCTTGAGGAGGTTGCCCGTCGCCGTGGTGAAGAACTCGGTGCTGACGCGCTTCTCCCGTGAGGGTGCGTCGGTGACGTCCACGACCACCTCGGCGGCACGCAGCGCCCGCTCCAGGCCCTGCCCGGTGCGGAGGTCGACCCCGTCACCGCGGGAAGCCTGTACGACCTCCACACCGTGGTCCCGGAGTCTGGCGACCGTCCTGGAACCGATCAGACCGGTGGCACCTACAACGACGACTCTCATCTGACATCTCTTCCGTCGGGGGCCGGTGACCCTGCGGGGTGTGCGTCGAGGACGGGGGGGACGTTCATGTGCCACCGTGCTCACCACACTTAGACAGACCGCGTTCGGTTCTTGTGACACTGTGCCGGGCACCGTGTTGCCGGTCGGGTCCGATCACCGCCCCGTGTCACAGAATCGGCGGACACCCGGTCAGGAGGGTGAGCGGCCGCTACGGCCGCAGCGACGAGGTGTCGGCGGCGATGCGCCTGGCTGACACGGTTTGACCACGAAAGGTGCGACTCAGTGTCTGCAAACTCACAGCACACCCACCACGGCCACGACGGGCACGGTCACGGAACCGGCGGCGAGGACGGCCCCAGCTGGACCCGCGCGGCGAAGATGCTCCAGGACGCCTCGCCGATCGTCGTTCCCGAAGGCGCCTCGGCGATGACCATCCACGTCCAGTGGGAGCCCGGCGACCCGGGGACCCCGCCGCATCGCCACTCCGGCCCGGCGTTCGGCTACGTCGTCAAGGGCGCCGTCCGCTTCGAACTGGAGGGCGAGCCCGAGCGCATCATCCCGGCCGGCGGCACCTTCTGGGAGCCGGGCGGCGACGCCATCCACTACCAGGACGGCAACGCGCTGGCCGACGAGCGCACCGAGTTCGTCGTCACCATGCTCTGCGCCCCGGGCAAGCCCATGCTGGAGCTGGTCGACGAGGCGGAGCTGAAGGAGCGCGCCCACCTGCGCGCGCCGCGGCCCACTGCCTGACCTTCCACACGGCGGGGCCCCGCGCCCGTGACGTGCCGGCGACAACCGGTGTCACGGGCGCGGGGCCCCGTCCGTCGGCGGTGCACTTCCCTGCCGCCGCCCCTGCATCACTCCTACATCACTCCTGCGTCACTCCTGGTCCACGAAGTACGAGTCGTGCTTGTCGAAGAACGCGGCACGCTCCTCCTCCGAGGCGTGCGCCAGCTGCGACACCTGCTCGAAGTACTCCTCGCGCGGGGCTCCCGGGGTGAACAGCAGCAGCATGTCGGCCGGGGCGTCGGAGTCGTTCCGGAAGGCGTGCAACCCGCCCTGGGGCACGTGCAGGAAGTCGCCCTTGCGGGCGTCGACCCAACGCACCCCGTCGAACACGCGCACCGTGCCGTCCAGGATGTAGAACGATTCCGAGATCCGCCGGTGGAAGTGCGTCTTGGGACCGCCCGCTCTGGGGCGCATCTCCACTCGGTACAGCCCGAACTCACCACGTGTGGTGCCGGTGGTCGCCAGGTAGTGGAGGGCGTCCTTCCCGGTACCGCTCTCTCCCTGTTCCGGCAGTGTGGTGGCCGGACGGAAGACGGCGCTGACCTCACCGTCCTCACCCCAGTACTTCTGCTCCGGGTACGGGTACGACATGACGTGATCCTTTCTCGTACGACAGGACTGGGGAAGCCGATGGCGTGACAGCCCACGGTCCCCGGCCGGGTGTCACTCCGCGCTTGGGTGATGGGCGAAGCGGGACATGAGCGGCGGCTCCATCAGCCAGCCGTGGGTCCGCCCGTGCGGTCGGTGTGCGGCTGTGACGGTCTGGCGCAGCAGACCGAAGGCGATCGACGCGCCGATGGCCAACAGGCCCGCGCACAACGGCATGGCCCGGTTGAACGACGTGTCGAAGGCGGCGTCCGAACGATAGGCGTCCGGTCCCATCCCGACCAGCAGCGGCAGTGCCGCCACGGCCACCAGACCGGCTGCCCGGGCCGCGGCGTTGTTGATGCCGCTGGCCAGCCCGGCGTTCGAGGCGCTCACCGAGGACAACAGGGTCACGGTCAGCGGAGCGACCATGACGACCATGCCGGCGCCCATCACCACCAGAGCGGGCAGGACGTCGGTCACGTAGGAAGCGCCCGGCCCGACCCGCAGCATCATCAGCATGCCCGCCCCGCACACCAGCGGTCCGACGGTGAGCGGGATGCGCGGTCCCAGCCGCTGGGCGAGCACGCCGGAGCCGGAGGAGAACACCAGCATCACCAGGGTGTTGGGCAGCATGGCCGCACCGGCAGCCAGCGCCGAGTAGCCGACGACGATCTGCAAGTGCAGAGCGGTCAGGAAGAAGAACCCGCCCGTGCCCGCGTAGACGCACAGGGTGATCAGGTTGACGGCGGTGAACTGCCGGGACGAGAAGATGGCCGGCGGCATCATCGGGTCGGCGCTGCGCCGTTCCACGCTCAGGAAGGCGGCACCCGCCACGATGCCGCCGACGGCCGAGGCGACGGCCACCGGGCCGCTGTGGCGCGCCTCGGTCAGTGCGTAGGTGGCCAGGGCAAGGGCCAGAGCGCCCAGGACGGCGCCGGGTACGTCGAAACCGAACCGCCCTCGGCTTTGCGCGCCGGCCGCGTCGGGGGGTGTGCCCACCGACTCGGGGACATGGCGCAGCGCCACCGGCACGCACAGCAGCGCGGGGACGATGCTCAGCACGAAGGTCCAACGCCAGCCGGGGCCGTCCACCAACCACCCGCCCAGGAACGGCCCGAGGGCCGCGCCGATCCCGCCGAAGCCCGACCAGAGGCCGATCGCGCGCGGCCGGTCGTCCGGGTGGAACGAGGCCTCGATGATCGCCAGTGAGCCGGGGGTGAGCAATGCACCGCCGACGCCCTGGAGCGCCCGGGCGGCGATCAGCGTGGGGGCGTCCGGAGCCAGGGCGCACAGCAGGGAGGCCGCCGCGAACCACACGATGCCCACGACGAAGACGCGCCGCCGTCCGAAGCGGTCGCCGAGGGACCCGCCGAGCAGGATGAGGCCGGCCAGGGTGAGCATGTAGGCGTTCACCGTCCACTGGAGCACGGCGAGATCGGCGCCGAAGTCGTCCCCGATGTGCGGCAGCGCGATGTTGGTGACGGTGGAGCCGAGCAGGACGACACCGGATCCCAGCACGGTGGCCAGCAAGGTCCACCGGCCACGGGCACTGGTGATACGGAGGGAGCCGGCGACGTCTGCGGCGGGGGAGGCCTTCATGGTGTGTCCTGTCGGCGCCCGACCGCGCGGTCGCGGCCCGCGTCGGCCCGCCGTAGTTCGCGCACCTCACGAACGGCCGCCGCGAACGCCGCGGGGTGCTCCTGCGGAAGGTTGTGGCCGGCGCCCGCCACGATGCGGTGGAGGCGGGGGCCGGTGAAGTGACGGGCGGTCGGAGAACCGTCCGTGGCCGGGAAGTTGCCGTCGGCCAGACCGTCGAGGGTGACGGCGGGAACGGTGATCGCGGGCAACTCGGCGAGACGTGCCTCGAGTTCCGCATACGCCTCGGCGCCCGGCGCGAAACCGAGCCGGTGCCGGTACGAGTGGATCACGACATCGGTGTAGTCGGGATTGGCGAAGGCCTCCGCGGCCCGCTCCAGGTCGCGCTCGCCGAACGGCCACTCGGGCGAGTTCCGCTTCCAGATCACCCGCGCGACCCCTCGCGGATCGTCGGCCAGACCGGCTCTGCCGCGCTCGGTGAGGAAGTAGTAGAAGTACCAGAATCCCGCCTCCAGTTCGGGAGCGAGGGGCTTGGCCGCCGCACCGATGTCCTGGATGAGGTAGCTGTTGACCGAGACGAGGCCGAGAACGCGCTCCGGCCACAGTGCCGCGGCGACGTTGGCGGCGCGGCCGCCCCAGTCGTATCCGGCGAGATAGGCCCGTTCCACGCCCAGGGCGTCCAGGAGGGCGACGACGTCGGCGCCCAGGGCGGCCTGTTGACCCGAGCGCGGCGTCGAACCGGAAAGAAACCTCGTGGGCCCATGGCCCCGCAGATAGGGGACGACGACCCGGAACCCGCTGTCCGCGAGCAGCGGGGCCACGTCCACGTAGCTGTGGATGTCGTAGGGGAAACCGTGCAGGAGCAGAACGGTGTCGTTCCCCGCGGAACCCGTCTCGTAATAGGCGACTTCGAGTACGTCGGTGCTGACTCGGCGGAGGGGGGTGAGTGTGGGGTGTGCGGACATGTGAGCCTTTGGGAGTGCGTGCCCTGCGGCCGGCGGACACGGTGGCCGGGTCCGCCGCCCGACCGAGGGCCGGGGCGGCCGGGCGGCGGACGGTGTGTATCCGGGCGGGCCGGAGCGGCTGCCTCAGCCGAACATGCCCGGCGTGTAGCCGCCGGCGGGCTGCTGGTTGATGACGTTGATGCGGTTGTAGGCGTTGATGACGGCGATCAGCGAGATCAGTGCGGCGAGCTGGTCCTCGTCGTAGTGCTTCGCGGCGTTCGCCCATGCCTCGTCCGACACACCGCCCGCGCCGTCCGCGATGCGCGTGCCCTGCTCGGTCAGCTCCAGCGCCGCGCGCTCCGCGTCGGTGAAGACCGTGGCCTCGCGCCAAACGGCCACCAGGTTCAGCCGCTGCTGCTCCTCGCCCGCCACGAGGGCGTCCTTGGTGTGCATGTCGGTGCAGAAACCACAGCCGTTGATCTGGCTGGCACGGATCTTCACCAGTTCCTGCGTGGCGACCGGGAGCGCCGTCTGCACCGCCGCGCCGGTCGAGTTGAGGTGCTTCATGACTTTGCCGGCGAGGGCGTTGCCGAAGTAGTTGATACGCGCTTCCATGACGGATCTCCCTGGGTACGGATGGGTGTTACACCCCTCTGACCGGGAGCCTCCCGAATCTGTGACACCCTGACGCCGTATGGCGCACGTAACACAGTGTGATGCTTCTTGGCCGGCCCGATCCCGAGCCACACTGTCGTGTCCAGCCGCTAGCATCGAAGGCGTAGGCGATGGCCGTCGGCCCGCCGAGTGAGCCGGTACCGGGACCACTGTCACCGGGCACGGCATACACACCATCAGCGAATGCAAGGTGTTGACCATGGCAACCGAAAGTGTTCTGCGCCCCAGCCTCATCGTCCCGGTCGGGCACGTCGAACCTGTTCCCCGCCGTATCCGCGGGATGATCGGAGGCCGGCTCGCCTTCGACACCCGCTGTGCGCTGTACGTGTGGGAATGGCGGGCCTACCCCCAGTTCAGCATCCCGGTCGAGGACCTGGTGGACGGCGTGCTCCACGACGACGGACACACCGAGCACCTCGGTGCCGGCCCCGCACACCTGCACACCCTCCAGGTCGGACCGGAGGTCCGTGCCGGGGCGGCGTGGGTGTGGGGAGAAGGCGCGCCGGAGCCTCTGCACGGCACGGTGCGGTTCGAATGGGAGGCGCTGGACTCCTGGTTCGAGGAGGACGAGCCGGTCTTCGTCCACCCGCGCAGCCCCTACTCCCGCGTGGACGCGCTGCGTTCGGGCAGCAGCGTCCGAGTCGAGCTGGACGGTGTCGTGCTGGCGGAGGCCACCGGCTGCGTGAAGCTGTTCGAGACCGGCCTGCCGACCCGCTACTACCTTGACAGCGCGGCCGTCGACTGGACCCGGCTGCGGCGCTCGGACACGGTGACGCGCTGCCCGTACAAGGGCACGACGAGCAGCTACTGGTCGTTCGACAGCGACACGGCCTCCCATGAGGACATCGCCTGGACGTACGACTTCCCGACCATCCACGCCAACCGCATCGCAGGACTGACCGCGTTCTACAACGAGCACGTCGACCTGTACGTCGACGGCTTCCTGCTGCCGAAGCCGGGCCCCGCGGTCCGGGCGTCGATCGGCAGGTGACGCCGGTTCGGTAAGCCCGGGCGGGGATATTTTCCGGCCGTTTTGGCCGACGCGTCACGCATTGACTCCCTGCCCGGTCTCAGGAGGTGGAAAAGCCTTCAACAAGCCGCCACCTCCTGAAGGAGCTTGCCGTGAGCGACATCATTCTCGAGCCCGCCGCGCAGGAATTCGCCGAGGCGACCGCCAAGCCGCCGCTGCTGTACGAACTCGGTGTCGAGGGCGCCCGGAAGCTGCTCGACGACGTCCAGTCCGGGCCGATCGAGAGGCTCGACGTGGACGAGAAGTGGATCACTGTGCCGGCCGAGGTCGGCGACGTGCGGGTGCGGATCGTCAAGCCCGTCGGCAGCACCGGTGTCCTGCCCGTCATCCTGTACGTCCACGGCGGCGGCTGGATCCTGGGCAACGCCGGCACCCACGACCGCCTGGTGCGCGAACTGGCCGTCGGCGCGGCGGCCGCCCTGGTCTTCGTCGAGTACGACCGCTCGCCGGAGGCGAAGTACCCCGTCGCCATCGAGCAGGCGTACGCGACCGCCCAGTGGGTCACCGCCAAGGGCGGCGAGGAAGGTCTGGACGGCACCCGCATGGTCGTCGCCGGTGACTCCGTCGGCGGCAACATGAGCGCGGCCCTCACCCACCTGGCCAAGCGGCGCGGCGACGTGACCTTCCTGCACCAGTCGCTGTACTACCCGGTCACCGACGCGGCGCAGGACACCGAGAGCTATCGCACCTTCGCCCACGGACCGCACCTGACCGCGAAGGCCATGGAGTGGTTCTGGGACGCCTACACCACCGACCCGGCGGAGCGGGACCAGATCACGGCCTCCCCGCTGCGCGCGACTCTGGAAGACCTCCAGGGCCTGCCGCCGGCGCTCGTCGTGGTCGACGAGAACGACGTTCTGCGGGACGAGGGCGAAGCGTACGCCCGCAAGCTGATCCAGGCCGGTGTACCGACCACGAGCGTCCGCTACAACGCCAGCCTGCACGACTTCATGATGCTGAACACGGTGCGTGGGACTCAGGCCTCCACCGCGGCGATCGAGCAGGCCATTCACGTCCTGCGCACAGCTCTCGGCACCGACTGACTCCCTGCGCAGCGGCATTCGGCGCGGAATCCGACGCGTATCGGCAATGACGCCCGGGAACTTCCCCGCGATCCAGCACAGCCGTACGCCGAATGCCGCACGTAAGCAATCGGCAGAACGAAAGGCCCTTTTCATGAGTGCACAGAAGCCGACCGTCGTCCTCGTCCACGGCGCGTTCGCGGACTCCTCCAGCTGGAACGGGGTCGTCGACAAACTCCGGTCCCACGGCTATCCGGTGGTGGCCGCGAGCAACCCGCTGCGCGGACTCGCGGCTGACAGCGACTACGTCCGCCAGCTCGTCGCGTCCCTCGACGGTCCGGTGGTCCTGGCCGGCCACTCCTACGGCGGCTCGGTCATCAGCAACGCCGCGCGGGGACTCGACAACGTCAAGGCACTCGTCTTCGTCGCGGCCTTCCTGCCTGACGAGGGCGAGAGCGCGGTCACTCTGTCCGGGAAGTTCCCGGGCAGCACACTGGGGGACACGCTGCACCCGGTCCCGATCACCCTGCCCGACGGGAGTCAGGCCGCGGATCTCTACATCGAGCAGAGCAAGTTCCATCAGCAGTTCGCCGCCGATGTCCCCGCCGAGACCGCGGTGATCATGGCCGCCACTCAGCGCCCGGTGGTCGATGCCGCGCTGGCGGAGGGAGCCGCCGCCCCGGCATGGAAGGACATCGCGTCCTGGGTCCTCGTGGCCTCCGAGGACCGGAACATCCCGGCGCAGGCGCAGGTCTTCATGGCCGAGCGCGCGCAGGCCACGGTGCGGACCGTGGCCGCCTCCCACGCGGTCAGCGTCTCGCGTCCCGGCGACGTCGCTCGGTTGATCGACGAGGCGGCGCGGGCCACCGGGTGACCGACCCCGGCCCGGCGCACGCGCAGCCGGGTGGCCGGTCTCCTCGGCGACCGGCCTCCCGGGGCACGCCGTACCGGACCCCGGCCGTGCAGGTGTCGTGCAGGGCGCACGTGGCGGCCGGGTCCTCGGCCCGTTGGCGGAGGTACCGATGTCGAGCGGTGCACAGGGCATCGCGTGACTCCCGCGGCCCGGCCCCGCTCGAGCGCAGGGCCACCGACTACCGGAGGGCATCATGAGCACGGAGAAGCAGGCCGCCCGTGGGCTGGTCGGCATAGAGGCCTACCTGTACCAGCAGGCTCACCTGGGCGCCGCCCGGCGGCGCGTGGCCGCCTTCACCGGGCGGGCCGAGGGGCTGACCCACGAGCAGCAAACTGCCGCGTGGCCTGACCGCCGTGGAGATGACCGCAGGTTTCGAAGGCCTCACGTCCCGGCCGTTGTCCAGCCGCATCGAGGCGGGCTACCTGCGCCGTATCCAGGGCCTTCCGGCGGAGACACAGCAGTTGCTGCTCATCGCCGCCATCGAGCCGATCGGTGACGTGTCCCTGCTGCGGCAGGCCGCCGAGCGCCTGGGCATCTCCCTGGACACCGCCGCCACCCACGCCGAGGCCTCGGGCCTGATGACGCTCGGCACGTGGGTGCGTTTTCGCCACCCGCTGGTCCGCTCGGCTGCCTATCACGCCGCCGGTTTCGCGGAGCGTCGGCGCGTGCACCAGGCGCTGGCGGACTCCCTCGACGCGACCCTCGATCCCGAGCGCCGGGTGTGGCACCTGGCGAGCGCGGCGACGGGACCTGACGAGGCCCTGGCCGCCGAGCTGGAGAAATGCGCGGGCCGGGCGCACGCGCGCGGAGGCATCGCCGCGGCGGCGGCCTTCCTGCACCGGGCCACCGAACTGACTCCTGATCCCGTGCCCCGCGGTGCCAGGGCACTGGCCGCCGCTCAGGCCAAGTACCAGGCGGGTGCCTTCGACGCCGCGCGGGAACTGGTAGAGGCGGCCGAACTGAGCCCGCTGGGCGACGTGGGGGCCGGTCGGGCGACTCTGCTGCGGGGACAGATCATGTCCGCGGCCAAGAGCGCGAGCGCCGGACTGCCGCTGCTGCTCGAAGCGGCCGAGCGGCTCCGGCCGTTCGACTCCGCGCTCGCCGGCCAGACCCTGCGGGACGCCCTCTACGCGGCCCTGACCGCGGGCCGACTGGCCAGGGGGGGTCCGCGACGTCGCCGAGGCGGTGTTGAGCGTCTCGGGCCCCGAGCACACCGCGAGCCGAGAGGATCTCCTCCTGACCGGCGTCGCCCGGATGACCACCGAGGGATACGCCGTGGGTGCGCCACAGGTCCTGGAGGCCGTGACGGCGTTCCGGACGGACGGCCACGCGCGGGACGGCGAGCAGGGATGGCTTCCGCTCGTGTGCCGTATGGCGCACAGCGTGTGGGATTTCGCCGCCTGGTCCGAGCTCTCGGCGCGGCTGGTCGATCTCGCCCGCAGCGACGGGGCGCTCGCCGTGTTGCCGCCGGCCCTGCTGCTGCGCCTGTCGAACCGGGTGTTCGCCGGCGACCTCCGCGCCGCCGAATCCCTCAGCGCGGAAGCCGGCGCGATCGGCGAGGCCACCGGCACGAGCTTCTTCGCGCACTACGGCGCGCTCGTCGTCGCGCCTTTCAAGGGACGGGAGTCCGCGACCCGGCAGGCGATCGAAGCCGTCACGCACGACCGGCTCCTGCAGAGCGAGGGCAAGGTGGTGACGGTCACCCAGTGGGCGGCGGCGGTCCTGAACAACGGCCTCGGCCGGTACGAGGAGGCCTACGCCGCCGCGGACCGCGGCTGCGAGAACCCCCAGGAACTCGGACTGTCCCTGCAGTCCCTGGTCGAACTCGTCGAAGCGGCCGACCGGCTGGGACGGACCGCGCGTGCGGCCGAGTCCGTGCGGACGATCGAGGACATGGCCCAGGTCAGCCGAACCCCTTGGGTCCTTGGCATCTCCGCCGCCACCCGTGCCCTGGTGAGCGAGGGGCCGACCGCCGACGCCCTGCACCGGGAGGCGATCGAGCAGCTCGACAGGGCCGGTACCGGCATGGACAGCGCCCGGGCACGGCTTCGTTACGGCGAGTGGCTGCGCTCGGCACGCCTAGGGGCGGACGCCCGCGCCCCGCTGAGCGAGGCGTACGAGAGGCTCAGCGACGTCGGGGCCGAGGCGTTCGCGGAGCGCGCGCGACGTGAACTGCAGGCCGCGGGCGTGAAGGTGCGCAGACGGGCCGCCACGTCGGCGACTCTCACCGCGAAGGAAACAGAGATCGCGCGGCTCGCCCAGGACGGATTCACGAACGCGGAGATCGCCGCCCGGCTGTTCCTCAGCCCGAACACCGTCGAATGGCATCTGCGCAAGGTCTTCGCGAAGCTGGGGATCTCCTCCCGCAAAGAGATCGCCTCGGTGCGCCTCGACACCCTGGCCACCACGTCCTGACGCGGCCGGCTGCATCCTGCCCGCGCCCGCTCACCGGGGCAGGGGCGCGTCGCCGGGCTCACCCGACGACACGGGCTCGGTGACGATCGTGACCTCCCTGGTCAGCAGGCGGTGAACGGGACACCGCCCGGCTGCCGCCAGCAAATGCTCCCGCTGAGCCGACTCCAGGTCACCGATCAGCCCGACGTTCTTGACGATGCGCCCCTGAGACACGAACCCTACGGTCACGTCGACCCGGTCGAGTCGCCAGCCGTGCCGGTCCGCCATGGCCCGCACGGCCATGGAGGTACAGGACCCCAGCGCGGCCAGCAGCAGCTCTCCTGGGGTGGGTCCCGCATCGGCGCCGACGGGCTCGGGTTCGTCGGCCGTCAGTGTGTGAGTGCCGATCGCGATGGAACGGGTGAGCCGTGCGCCTTCGGAGACGGATACGAGACGCGTGATCATGGGTGTTCCTCTCGGCCGAGATCCGGGGACCCTGACGAAGGTCGTCCCCCTTGTCCGCACAGACCGAGCGGCACGGCCGGATGTGACAGATCGGTTCAGGCGGTGACGCGGATCATGGGCATGGGAGGGCATGGATACCGCCCGGCGACCGATGTTCCGTTGTCGGCATGAACGAAGAATCTGCGGTTCCCTTCCCCGCTCCGTCCCACTGGATCGACGGCCGTGCCGTCCAGGGCTCCGGCCCGCTGATCGACGTGGTGAACCCGGCCGACGCATCGGTCGTCGCCACCCTGCACGAGGGCACCACCGCAGAGGTGGACCTGGCGGTGGACGCCGCGCTCGCCGCGTTCCCCGCATGGGCGGCGACGTCCGTGGAGCACCGGGCCGACCTCATGCGACGCCTGGCCGAGGGAGTGGAGAAGCACCGCGAGGAACTCGCGGCCACCATCACCTTGGAGATGGGCGCGCCGATCGTCTTTTCCCGGCAGGCGCAGTCGGTTTCCCGGTCGCCTCGATCCTGGCCGCGGTCACGGCGGCGGAGCAGTTCGAGTGGACGTCGGTGATCGAGAACTCGCTCGTCGTGCGCGAGCCCATCGGTGTCGTGGGAGCGATCACCCCGTGGAACTTCCCGCTCCAGCAACTGGTCACCAAGGTCGTCCCCGCGATGCTGGCGGGCAACACCGTCGTACTGAAGCCGTCGGAGATGTCCCCGCTCAGCGCCCGGATGTTCGCCGAGACCGCCACCGAGGCAGGGCTGCCCGATGGTGTGTTCAACGTGGTGCAGGGCACCGGACCGGTCGTCGGCGAGGCCCTCTCCCGGCATCCGGAGGTCGACATGATCTCCTTCACCGGCTCCATCCGGGCCGGCCGAAGCGTCTCCGTCGCCGCTTCCGGCACGATCAAACGTGTCGCCCTCGAACTGGGCGGCAAGGCGGCCCACATCGTCCTGCCTGAGGCCGACCTCGACCTTGCCGTGACCCGTGGACTGGCCCTCGCCTGGGCCAACGGCGGCCAGGCATGCGGCGCCTACGTACGCATGCTTGTTCCCGAGGAGCTGCAGGAGACCGTCGTCGACAAGCTCCGCATCGCTGCCGCGGAATACGTGGTCGGTGATCCCGCGGAGGAGGGCACAAGGATCGGCCCGCTCGCCTCGGAGACCCAGCGCCGGCGCGTGGAGGGCTACATCCGGCAGGCCATCACGGACGGCGCCACGCTCGTGGTCGGCGGCCCCGGCCGGCCGGAGGGCCTGGAGACGGGTGCCTTCGTCAGGCCCACGATCTTCTCCGACGTCGACCCGCAGTCGATCATCGCCCAGGAGGAGGTCTTCGGCCCCGTCCTCGTCGTGATCCCCTACGTCGACGACGACCATGCCGTCGAGATCGCCAACGGCACGATCTACGGGCTGAACGCCGCGGTGACCGGTGACGAGGACCACGCCATGGCGATCGCCCGGCGCCTGCGTGTCGGCCAGGTCGACGTCAACGGTGGACAGCACAACTTCCAGGCCCCGTTCGGCGGGTACAAGCAGTTCGGCAATGGCCGCGAGATGGGCCGTGCCGGTCTTGAGGAATTCCTGGAGACGAAGGCGATCACTCGCTGACGCGGGGCGTCGGCGGCACGCCGGGAGGGGAAGGGGCGGATGGCTCGTTCCCCTCCCGGCGTGCACGTAGTCGCGCATGCATGACCAACCGTGTCACGGGAATGTGCGACGCCGAACGCATTGTTAACACGGTGAAAATGTTGGATGACGACCGCCCCGTCGCGGACCCGTCGGGGCCTCCACGGACGGGCTGCGTCGGAGACGGCGTTGTCCCTGGAGAGAGGACGGCCATCGCGGACCGCGCAGCATTGGCGGCCTTCCTTCGAGCCCGGCGTGAGGCCCTCCAGCCGGAGGATGTCGGCCTGCCCCGTGGGCGTCGCAGGCGTACCGGGGGGCTTCGGCGCGAGGAGGTCGCGGCACTGTGCGACATGTCGGCGGACTACTACAGCCGGCTCGAACAGCCGCGAGGCCCCCACCCCTTGGAGCAGATGCTCGCCGCGCTGGCCCGCGGCCTGCGCCTGTCCCTGGACGAGCGTGACCTCCTCTTCCCGCTTGCGGGGCATGCCCTGCCGTACCGGGTGCGGCGCGGGGATCACATCAGCCCGGGGATGATGCGCATCCTGGACCGGCTCGGGGACACCCCCGCTCAGGTGATGAACCACCTGGGCGAGACGCTGAGACAGACGCGTCCGGCCGTGGCGCTGCTCGGCGACGAGACGGCCCATACCGGGCCGGCGCGCAGCTCCCACTACCGCTGGTTCACCGACCCCGTCTCCCGTCTGGTCCACCCCGAGAGCGACCATGCCGAGCAGAGCCGGCTGAGGGTGGCGGACCTGCACGGTGCCTACACCCGCGGCGGCGCCGACTCGCGTGCCGCCGAGCTCGTCGACGCGCTGCGCGAGGAGAGCCCCGAGTTCGCCGGTATCTGGCGGGAGCGTCCCGTGCTGGGGCCTTCCTGCGCCGCCAAGCGCTTCCTTCATCCGCAACTCGGGGCACTGGACCTGCATTGCCAGACCCTGGTCGACCCCGACCAGTCCCAGCGGCTCGTGGTCTACACCGCGACGCCGGGGACCGGGAGCCACACCAACCTCCAGCTGCTGTCCCTCCTGGGCGGTCAGCCCGGGGACGCCCGACCCGGTCGCACCGTGTGACATGTACTCGAGGCGGCCGAATCGCTGTCGCCGTGGAACCCGCCGGTTGGAGCGTGGCGGCCCGGCTCAGACCCAGTCGATGACGTGCTCGTGCTCCAGACGAGGCAGGCGGTCGAACTCCGGAGCGCCGGCCGGGTGGCCGATGTTCACGACGAGCACGGCGTGCCAGTCGTTGTCGGGGAAGAACTCCTTGTCGATCCCGGCCGCGTCGAAGCCGCCCATCGGTCCGGCGGCCAGGCCAAAGGCGCGTACGGCGAGGATGAAGTAGCCCGCCTGGAGCGGTCCGTTGAAGGACGTGATGCTGTCGCGCTGAGCGGAGTCGCCCTCGAAGTACTCCTTCATCTGCGGACGGATCGGCAGGATGCGCGGGATGTGCTCGTGGAAGCGGTTGTCGACGGCCAGCACCGCGACGACCGGCGCGGAGGCCGACTTGGGCCGGTTTCCCTCGTCGAGGTGCGGCAGCAGTCGCTCCTTGCCCTCCGGTGTCCGGACGTACAGGACACGCAGCGGCTGCAGGTTCGCGGCGGTCGGGGCCCAGCGCGCCAGTTCCCAGATCCCGGTCAGCGTCGCGTCGTCGACAGGCGTGTCGGCGAAGGCGTACGTGGTGCGCGCGTCGGTGAAGAGCGCGGCCCTGGCCTCGGCGCCGACGCGGGGAAGGGATGTGGAGATGGACATGCAGTCTCCTTGCTTGTAATGATGAAGTCACTTCGAAGGAAGTGGTCACTTCGAAAAACAGAGCGACACCGGGCAGAGTAGCACCCGGTTATCCTTGGTGCATGAAGGAAGCAGCGGATACCTCGTCTGCCGACACGGGCGGAGCCGACGCCGGGCACCACCCGGCGGCCTGTGACGGGGCCTTGGCCCGGGCCTTCGGCTTCCTCGGCAAGCGGTGGAATGGCGTGATCCTGGCCACCTTGCAGCACGGACCCCTGGGCTACGCCGAGTTGCGGCGCGCGGTGGAAGGGATCAGCGACTCGGTGCTTTCGGAGCGGCTGTCCGAACTGTCCGCCGCCGGACTCACTCTGCGAGAGGTCGAGCCCGGCCCACCCGTCACGGTCCGCTACCGCCTCACTCCGGACGGTACGGCCCTCATGCCGATCCTCAGCGAGTTGGCGGGATGGGCGTCCCGTCACCTGCCCGCGGCGCCGGCGGCGTCGCGGCGCGGTGGCCGTTGAGCTGCGCGTGAGCCGCGGTGCCGTTGCGAGGCGGCCACCGACCTACTCGGGCGACGCGGCGTCGGCCGAGACGTCCCGCATCAACTGCGCGAGGTGGGTCGGGACGGGCGGGACGGGTTCCCGGCGCACCCCGGTCGTCGGCGACCACACCAGATTGACCGTCAGATCCGGATCGACGTCGGGGTAGTCGGACCGGTGGTGGCTGCCACGTGTCTCCCGCCGCTCCACCGCGCACTCGAGCGTCGCACGGGCGGCGAGGACAGCGGACCGGAAGTCGTAGGCGTACGCGAGCTCCTGGAAGCCACCGATGTCGATGTGAACTCCCACGTGTTCCGCGCGCGCCTCGATCTCGGCGAGACCGGCGAGCCCGGCACAGAGCCCGGCCTCGTCGCGCACGACGCCGGCGTGCTCCGTCATCAGATGACGCACCGACTGCAGCAGCGCGCGGAAGTTCTGGTCGCCCTCGGCCGTCAACAGGCGATTAACGTCCGCCTCCGCGGCCCGCACCGTGGCCGGCGAGCGCTGCTGAGCGGTCAGGCGCGCCGAGTACTCGGCCGCGGCACGGCCGGCGATCCGGCCGTAGACGAGGAGTTCGATCAGCGGGTTTGCCTCCAGCAGGCCCGCGCCGTGCAGACCACTGGCGGCCTCCCCGACCACGAACAGTCCGCGGACGCCGGTGCTGTGGTCCTCGGGCCTCACCCAGACACCGCCCAGCGAGTACTGAGCGGTCGGCGCGACCTCGATCGGATCGCGGGAGATGTCGAGGGCCTGCACGTCCAACAAGGTCTGGTGGACGTGCGACAGCCGCGCCTCCACGGTCTCGCGCGGCAGGTGGGTCAGATCGAGCCACACCCCGCCGGCCCGGCTGCCGCGCCCCTCCTTGATCTCCGTGTAGGCGGCCGGCGCGACCCTGTCCCCGCTGCCCAGTTCCATGTGCTCGGCATCGTAGCGCGTCATGAACCGCTCACCGAGGTTGTTGAGCAGGACCGCGCCCGCGCTGCAGGCCGCCTCGCCGACCAGCAGGCCTGTGGTGGGCTCCGGCCCGATCAGCCCGAGGGGATGGAAGTGCACCAACTCGGGGTCCCGCAGCCGCGCGCCCGCGTCGACGGCGAGGCGGAAGGAGTCCCCGGCGCTCTCGTCGCGGCGTGCCGACGTGCGCCGCCAGATGCGCGTGTGCCCTCCGGCCGCGAGGATCACGGAGTCGGCGTGCACGAGATAACGAGAGCCGTCGGCCAGGTCGAACCCGTAGGCGCCGAACACGGCTCCGTCATCGACCAGCAGCCGGGTGACATAGACGCCGGTCAGGACGGGGATGCCGAGTTCCGCGGCGCGTGCCCGCAGCGCCCGTTGCACCTGCGGCCCGGTGTGTTCGTCCGCGAGCGTGACGCCGCGGTACGGGTGTTCGCCGGACCGGGGCAGGGCGGGGCCACCGGGGTCGTGGCGGTCCCGGTGCGAGCCGTAGCGGCTCACGTCGTGCAGTGCCCGCCCCGCGTGGCGTGCCACGACCTGTGCCGTGCGAGGGTCGGCGAGCAGACGGCCCTCCCGCAGTGTGTCGGCCGTGTGCCGGTCCCACACGTCGTCGTCGCCGACGGGGGCCGCCCATGCGGGATTGCTGTACGCCACGGGCGGACGCGCGCTCATGGCCGTGTGTTTGGCCACGGCGATGACCGCGACGCCGGCCTCCGCGACCTCGATGGCCGCCCGGAGGCCTGACCCACCGGCTCCCACCACGAGAACGGATGTGGCGAGCTGGTGTCCGAGCGAAGACATGGGGACCTCCTGCGACGGCGGACGGATGAGATCGTCGGCAGTCATCGACCGGACAGCGACCTCATTTGTGACAGCTGCCGGATACTTTCCTCGTGGAGTCCGTCACACTGAATTGACACACGGTGTGCGCAGTGTCCCAGGTATCGTTGCAAGGCTCGTTCCAACAACGTTGTGGGAGCTTTTCATCCCCCGCCCTCCCCGAGGAGCCGCGTCCCATGATCGTCAGCCCGCTTCCCGACCTCGTCGGCCGGCAACGCGAGTGCGCGGCACTCGACGAGCTGCTGGTAGGTCTGCGCGCAGGCGGGGCCCGCGTACTGGTGCTCCGGGGTGAGGCCGGAATCGGGAAGTCGGTGCTCCTGGAGTATGTGGCCGCGCAGGCGTCGCGGGTGCGGGTGACCCGGGCGCACGGCATCGAGGCGGACATGGAGCTGCCCTACGCAAGCCTGCACCAGCTGTGCACGCCGTTCCTGGACGAGCTCGACAACCTGCCGGAGCCCCAACGCGACGCGCTGCGCGTGGCGTTCGGCATGGCCGCTGGAGATCCCCCCGACCGCTTCCTCGTCGGTCTCGCCGTGCTCACCCTGCTCACCCGCGTCTCGAACACCCGGCCGGTGCTCGTCCTGGTCGACGACGCTCAGTGGCTGGACCAAGTGTCCCTGCAGACCCTGGAGTTCGTCGCACGCCGACTGCTCGCGGAGGACGTCGCCATGGCGTTCGCAGTGCGCGACCCCGAGGGGGAGTCCACGCTCAGCGGTCTGCCGACACTGCGCCTCGACGGTCTCGACACCGGCGCGGCCGGCCGGCTCCTGGAAGCCGCCGTCGGCGGACGGCTGGAGAAGCGGGTCCGGGACCGGTTCGTCGCCGAGATGCGCGGCAACCCACTGGCGCTGATCGAATTCTCCCGCGGTCGCAGCGCCGCCGAGATGGCGTACGGCCTGGACGCGTCGAGCCACCCGAGCCCCCAGGGGCCGGTCGCGAGCCGTGTCGAACGAGACTTCGCCAGCCGACTCGGCGCGCTCCCGGCAGACACCCGCACCCTGTTGCTGATCGCCGCGGCGGAACCGGTCGGTGACGCGCGCCTGCTGGTCCGCGCGGCCGCCCGGCTCAAGATCGTCCCCTATGCCGCACCGGCCAAGGCGGCCGGCCTGATCGAATTCGGGGAGTCCGTCAGGTTCCGGCACCCGCTGGTGCGTTCCGCCGTCTACCACGGGGCCGAGCCCGAGGAACGCCGCGCCGCGCACCGGGCATTGGCCCAGGCCACGGACCCGGTCCTGGACCCCGACCGGCGCGCCTGGCACGCAGCTCAAGCCGCCGACGGGCCGGACGAGGAGGTCGCCGCGGGGCTGGAGCAGACGGCCGACCGCGCGCGTCAGCGCGGCGGCATCGCCGCCGAGGCGGTGTTGCTGGAACGCGCGGCCGAGGTGACGCCGGACCCGTGGCGGCGGGGCCGCAGAGCCCTCGCGGCAGCCGAGGCGCACTTCTCGGCCGCCGCACCCGACCGGGCCACCGAGCTCGCCACCGTGGCCGAACTGTGTCCTCTGAGCGCCCTGGACCGCGCCCGGCTGATGCGGCTGCGAGCCAGGATCCTGTTCGCCCGCAGCCGCAGCGACGAGGCGGCACCCCTGCTGCTGGACGCCGCCGCGCAGTTCACCGCCGCCCAGTCACCGCTGGCGCGGGAGACGTACCTGGAAGCGATCAGCGCCACCATCTTCGGCGGCCGGGTGCACGGTCCGACGGGCGCCCGCGCCGCCGCGATCGCGGCCCGGGCGTCCGGGGCACCGCCCTCCGGCTCCGAGGCCGCCGACCTCCTCCTCGACGGGGTGGCGGCGCTCCTCGCGGACGGATACGAAAGCGGTCTCGCGGCGCTGCGCGGCGCGCTGGACCTGCTCGCGCACGAGGAACTCGGCACCCGGGAGGCGACCATGCGCTGGCTGCTGCTCGCGCCGGTCGCGTTGGAGGCGTTCATCCACTACGCCTGGGACCTGCACGCCTGGGACACGCTGTCGAGCCGAGCAGTGCGCCTGGCCCGCGACATCGGCGCGCTCGGCGCGCTGCAACCGGCCCTCATCTACGCCGCCGGGGTGCACATCCACTACGGGGACTTCGCCGAGGGCGCACGGATGATCGAGGAGGCCGACGCGCTCGCCGCGGCGACCGGTCACGCCCCGCACAAGTACGCGACGTTGGTGCTGGCCGCGTGGCGGGGCGAGGCGGACGTCGCCGCCAGGATCATCGACGAAGCCAGAGAACGCGCCGAACAGCGCGGCGAGGTATCCCTGTTGGGCGCCATGGGCTACATCCAAGGCCTGCTGTTCAACGGCCTGGCGCGCTATGAGGACGCCCTGGCGGCCGCGCGCACGGCCATCGACCACGACGGGTTCAACTTCACCGGACTGTCGCTGGTCGAACATGTCGAGGCCGCCACCCGCTGCGGTGAAGCGGACCAGGCCCGAGCCTCCCTGGCCCGGCTGCTCGAACTCACCCGCGCCGCCGACTCCGGATGGGCCCGCGGCGCGGCCGCCCGCTGCCAGGCGCTCCTCGCCGAGGGCGACGAGGCCGACCGCCTCTACCGGACCGCGATCGAGGAGTTCCGCCGCGGCGGTGTGGCCGTGGAGGTGGCACGCACCCACCTGCTGTACGGCGAGTGGCTGCGCCGCAACCAACGACGTGCACCGGCCCGGGAGCAACTGCGCACGGCGCACCGGATGTTCGACGGCATGCGCGCCCACGCCTTCGCCGAGCGGGCCCGCCGCGAACTGCTCGCCACCGGCGAACACGTCAGGGCACTGGAGGACAGGCCGGCGAGCGCCCTCACTCCCCAGGAGTCGCAGGTCGCGGCGCTCGCGGCCGACGGCATGACGAACGCGAAGATCGGGGCGGAGCTGTTCATCAGCCCGCACACCGTGGAGTGGCATCTGCGCAAGGTGTACACGAAGCTCGGCATCAACTCACGCCGCGCCCTGCCGGGAGCCCTGGCGAACGCCGCGGCCGCGGACCTCGGTGACGAGGGCACCGGGCGTACCGCCTGAGAACCGTGGCGGGACCCGGCGACCCAAGGCGCCCCGGATCCCGGGACCCCGGGGCCCCACGGGGTCCCCCACGGTGTGCCACGGACTCGACCACGTGAACCAAGGGCGCGGAGCACGGTGTCACGAAACGAGGGTGGACGCATCGCCCGTCACGGGCGGCCTACCACCCTGAGGAGTTCCCGATGCCCGCTCCGTGCACGGAGACGACGACACCGCCCCACCCCCCGGTCGCCGGTCCGGCCGAGGACGATCTGCACAGCGCCCTCGACATCTTCCTGGCCCAGCGGACACGGCTCTTCCGCATCGCCCACCGCATTCTCGGCGACGTCACCGGAGCCGAGGACGTGGTCCAGGAGGTGTGGCTGCGCTGGCAGGTCTCGCGGCGCGCGGAGATCGACCACCCGACCGCGTTCCTGGTCACGGCCACGACCCGACTGGCCCTCAACGTCGTCCAGTCGGCGAGGTACCGCCACGAGGTGCCGGTCGAGCCGCAGTTGGCCGACCTCGGTGACCGGAGTGCCCAGGATCCCGTGCTGAACGCCGAGCAGGCCGTGGCGGTCGAGGGAGCCCTGACCCTGCTCATGACGCGGCTGACACCGAACGGGCTGGCCGCCTACGTGCTGCGCAAGGGGTTCGGCTATGCCTACGCCGATCTCGCGGCGCTGCTCCGGATCAGCGCTCCGAACGCACGGGTGGTGGTCCACCGCGCGCAGACCCGCCTGGAGCGCGACCGCGAGCGGCCGGTCCCCGCCGAGTTCCGCCGTCGCCTCGTCGCCGCGTTCCGGGCTGCGGCGGGCACGGGGGACCTCGAAGGTCTCCTACGGCTCCTCGCCCCCGAGGACGAGGACAGCCACGGCTTGCTGCCGTCGTCCCGCACATCGCCGGCCCCCCGCCTTCGACCCGTCCCGCACGCCGCGTGAGGAAGGGGCGGGACGGGCGGGACGCCGCCCCGCACCGGAAAGCCGAGACGGCAACGGAAACGGCCAGCCTGCCGGGTGACGGACACCGGCAAGGCCGGCCACGGTGGGGACGGACGCCTTCCGGTCAGGCGAGCGCGAGGGACGGGTAGTCGGTGTAACCGGCGACGTCACCGCCGTAGAAGCGGGCCGGGTCGGCCGTGTTGTACGGGCCCTCGGTCCTGAGCCGGGTGAGGAGGTCCGGGTTGGCCAGATACGGTCGGCCCAGGGCGACGGCGTCGGCGAGCCCCTGCCCGAGCACCTCGGCCACCGCCGCGTGCGGTGCGGCCTCGTCGTAGCGCGGGTTGAGGACGAACGGGCCGGACCACGCGGCACGCACCTGGCGAGTGAGGTCGCGCTCTCCCGTCTCCCGCATGTGGACATAGGCGAGGGGCACGTCGGACAGGGCGTCCAGGAGCGTGGTGTACAGGCCGGCGGGGTCGCTCTCGTGGATACCGAGGTCGGTGTTGCCCGGCGAGATGCGCAGGGCGACCCGCTCGGGCCCGACGGCCGCCGCCACGGCCTTGACCACCTCGACCGGGAAACGGATGTGGTGGGCGATGCCGCCGCCCCATCGGTCGGACCGCACATTGGCGTTGTCGGAGAGGAACTGCTGGAGGAGATAGCCGTTGGCGGCGTGGATCTCCACACCGTCGAATCCCGCCTCGACCGCGTTGCGGGCGGCGTAGGCGTGATCCTCGACGGTCTGGAGGATCTCCTCGTCCGTCATCTCGTGGGGGACGGCGTTGTCCTGGGGACCCTGCGCGGTGTAGGTGACACCGGGCGCGGCCACGGGGGAGGGGGCCACCGGTGTGAGGCCGGTCAGCAGGCGGTGTCCCACGCGGCCGGCATGCATGAGCTGGGCGAAGATCTTGCCACCCGCCGCGTGCACGGCGTTCGTCACCGGCAGCCAGGCGGTGACCTGCTTCGGGGTGTGCAGCCCGGGTGTGGAGAGGTAACCCTGTCCGACCACGCTCGGCTGGATCCCTTCGGTGATGATGAGACCGGCCCCGGAACGCTGTGTGTAGTAGTCGACCATGATGCCGGTCGCGCACCCGTCCGAGGTGGCACGATTACGGGTCATCGGGGCCATGAACACACGGTTCGCCGCGGTGACGCCGCCGATGTTCACGGGTTCAAAAGCAGTGGTCACAACTTTTCCTCTCGTCGGACAGCCCCGCACGATGCTCTCGGTCGGTCGGCGGGCCGGCGGCGCGAAGAAGGCCTACGCCGCCGAGACGGGAGCCGGGCGTCGTCGCCCGGTACCGCCCGCACCGAGAGCCGGGGTCCTTCACCTGAGACCGGGCGGCACGCCCACACGTGACAGTCGGCGCCACCCCGGGCGGCTTGGCCGACCGGCGAAGTCCCGGCGGGGATCCGCCGACCGGGCAGCGGGCCGACGGCGTCGGCGTGCAGGTCGCGGTCCGGGCTCCCAGGTCGGGCCGCGGGTCAGCCGGGGAACCCGAACAGCCGGTACGCGGACGTCGTCGTGAAGCCGAAACGCCGGTACAGCGGTTCCCCCGCAGGGCTGGCCATCAGCGCGGCGCAGCGCATCCCGCGCTCCCGCCCCACCTGGAGCGCTACGGCCGTCAGGGCCGCACCGACACCCCGTCGGCGATGCGCCTGGGCCACGTGGACGAGGAAGATCCCGGCCACTCCATGAGCGGTGATCAGCACGGTCGTCCCGACAACCCGGCCGTCCAGCACGGCGGCCAGCCGCACGATGTCGGCGTTGTCCTCGCGCCGCGACTCGATGCGCACCATCGCGGCCTGCAGACCGGGCCCGACACCCATCGACGTCCGGTACGTGCGGACCAGTTCCGCCAGTTGCTCGCCGTCCCGGACCGGCTCCACCCTCAGGTCGGTGAGAGCGTCGTCAGGGTCGGTGCCCGGGCGGGCCGGTTCGTCGAGGGGGAGCACCATCACCGGGAGGGCCGTGAGCTCTCGTCCACCGTGGCGCCGCAGCACGTCGGCGGTGTCCTCGGGGCTGTCGGGCCCGACCCACCACCACCAGGGAAGGTCCGCGAACTCCTCGCGGACGGCCGCCACGTCCGCCTCGCTCGCGGACTCGGACCGCACGCGCACGACGCCGTTGAACTGCGGGGTGGCGAGCCCACTGCGGAACCGGTCGACGCCGCTGTCCGAGCGCCGTGTGCCCCATCCCATGAGGTACTGACGGAAGTTGGCGAACACCGGCGCCATCGCGCCGAGTTCCGGCGACGCCCCGGGCCCCCGTGTTCCGTCGTACGACGTGCTGATCGCGCTTGCCGGATCCACCATTGACACTGTTCTCCTCGCTTCGTGGTTCTGCACAACACAGTGTGCGTTATCGTTACGGCTGGCGTTCTGCGGCGCATGGCTGTCCTCCGGCGCGAGGATCGTCGACGTCTTCTGGCAGAGGCCGTCCCCCAGCCCGAAGACCGCCTTCAGCGTTTTCACCCGATCACGTCAGAAAGAATCGGATGCGCATCAAGAACGCGAGCGTCGTGCTCGCAGGCACCGCCGTGCTGGCCGCACGGGCCGTGACGCCCGCCGGGGCCGCCACCACCAGTCTTCCCAACCCCTCACTCACGGGCGTAAGCGCCGTGCAGAAGCAGGCGATGGCCTACGGGGCGCCCGGGGTGCTCACCCGTGTCGACTCCGCCACCTCCAGCTACAAGATCTCCATGGGCAAGGCGGACACCGCCACCGGAACCGCGATGGAAGCCGACCGGAGCTTCCGTGTCGGCAGCGTCACGAAGAGTTTCACCACCGTCGTGCTGATGCAGCTCGTCGCCGAGGGCCGCATCGACCTGGATGCGTCGGCGAACGACTATCTTCCCCAGCCGCTCCCGGACGACCGCATCACCGTGCGGCACCTGCTGAGCCACCGCAGTGGCCTGTGGGACTACACGAACGACATGTTCTATCACACTGTTCCGGGCTTCGAGGCGGTCCGGAACAAGGTGTTCACCTACCAGGAACTCATCGACCTCTCGACCGCGCACCAGCCGGTCAACGAGCCGGGGGCCGCCTACAGCTACTCCAACACCAACTTCGTGGTCCTGGGCGAGTTGATCGAGCATGTCACGGGCGAGCCGATGGCCACACACTACGACCGACGGATCTTCCAGCCGCTCGGCCTGAAGAACACCTCGTACGTACATCCGCGCACGACCCTTACCGGCTCCTACGCGCGCGGTTACGTCCGCGACGACGACGCCACGCTGCCGCTGGTGGACTCCACCGAACAGACCGTCTCGTGGGCCCAGTCCGCGGGAGCGGTGATCTCGAACGCGTCGGACCTGAACCGGTTCTTCGCCGCGCTGGTGACCGGCAGGCTCGTCCCGCAGCCGCAGTTGCGGGACATGATGAACATGGTCCCGGTCAACGCTGACGGCACCCAGTTCTACGGGCTCGGCCTGCGCGCCAGGAAACTCTCCTGCGGTGTGACGGTCTACGGCCACACCGGCACCGTGCAGGGGTACTACACCTATGCCTTCACGACGACTGACGGCAAGCGCAGCATGACGTCGATGGCGAACACGTCCAACAACGGCACCGTGAACACCGTCCTCGCGGGCACGTTGGAGGCCGCCTTCTGCGGCGTCGACCCCGTCACGAACGGCAAGACCGCCCGCCTGGCCGGTGAGGCGGCCACCGAGGACATCGCCCCTCAGGTCGTCCGTCCCTGAAGCCGGTACACGCCTGTGGGGTGAGCAGCACATCTTGAGCTGACCATCTCCGGCGTTGCGTGGTGCCGGCCTCCAGGGGCCGGCACCACGCGTCGACTCGCCGCACGGCCGGGGGTGTCACACATCGGGCATCCGCCCGGTCAAACCCCTCGGCTGATGCGAGCGGAGCGACCGGCACAGCCCGTGGCCCCGCGCGAGGTCCGTTCGACAGAGGAGGGTTCTGGCATGAAGGTCGTTGTGTTCGACGACGGCGGACTCATGGGCGTCGAGACCGCGCTCTGGATCCAAGATCACGGACATGAGGTGGATCTCGTCTCGGCGCCCGTGGGAGTCGACTCGCTCACGCACAACGCGACAGCCGACGTGCTGCGCTCCTGCGCGGTGGTCGTCGACCTCGTTGACCCACTGCCCTCGGTCACCGGAACGCTCACCGAGGAGATCGGCCCCGTCGAGGACGAGGCGGACCTGACCGGATCGCGGCTCGGTGCCACCGGGCAACTCCTCAGGGCCGGGCTCGCCGCCGGCGTCAAGCACCATGTGTGCCTCTCGACCGTGGGTGCGGACCGGGTGCGAAACGAAGGTGAATTCCGGGCGCTGCAGGCTCGGGAAGCCATGATCAGGCGGTCGGGAGCCACCTATTCCATTCTCCGCGCCACGCAGATGTTCGAGGCGGCCGAAGGGATCGCACGCGCGAGTACCGCGGACGGGATCGTCCGGGTACCGCCGGTGGAGGTGCGCCCGGTCGCCCTGACCGAAGTGGCCATGCTGCTCGCGCACACAGCCGTGTCGCGCCCCCTGAACGGCGTCCGTGAGATCGCCGGCCCCGAGCAGTTCGGGCTGGACGCGTTCGTGCGCACCGCACCCACGACGCGGACAGAGCACCAACGTGTCCGCACGGACGCCCGCACACCGTTCTTCGGTACGCGCCTTCGGCCCCTGGACCTGCTTCCGAGTGCCGACGCCTTTGTCGCGCACACCAGTTACCGGGAATGGTTCGCCAGTCGCCCCACGCCCGAGATCACCTCCTGACCGCGGGCGACGGCCGCCCGCCCCAGACGAAGAACCACGCACACGGCAGGAAAGGGAGCCTGTGATGGCGACACTTCACATCGGGTTGCTGGGTGCGGTCCGCGAACTCGCGGCCGTGCAGCTGCCCTCCGCCACCTCCGTCCACAATGGCCGGCCCCTGCGCCGGTTCGGCCTGGAGTTGCACGTCCCGGATGACCGGCACGAGGAACTGGACGCCGAACTCCAGGCAGCCGCCACGGTCGACGGACAGTACCTTCAAGGCCAGGACGCGGCTTGGCGCGTCCTGGAGGGCTGGACCGCGGCCTCGCAGGGACGCACACCCGAGATCTACATCTACCGGATAGAGGTCCAGGAGATAGAGGTCCTGCATGCTTCGGCGCTGGAGATCGAGGGGCTGAGCATCCTCCCGAGCAGGTACCAGGAGCAGGTCCACGAGGACATCCTCACGGTGACGGTGGTCGCCGACGTCACCGGCAAGGACGATGACCGCCTGGAGGAACTCCTCAGGGCCCCGGACACGTCGTACGACGTCACTCGCCCGGGGATCAGCGACACACCTGCGGATGCGATTCGGACGATGTGTCTGGCAGCGGACCGAGAACGGGGCCCGGCGCCACCACCTGGAACTGGTCGCCGACGAGGGCGCACCAGCGACACCGCTCTCCGCGTTCGCCCTCGCCGGCCAGCCGCGACTCGACCGGACCGCGGAGAGGGTCATGGCGCACGCCGACGCCCTGGCCAGACTTCTGGAGGAGATGCATGCCCGTGGCGTGCTGAGTGAGAGCGCCCTGCAGGCGGTCAACGCCGCCGCGCGCCCGCGGGCGTTGACGCACGCGGAGGAGCGCGAACTGTCCCGCACCGATCGACTCAGCGACTACTGGCGCTGAGTCCGGCTTCTGCTGCTGCGGCGAAAGGAACGATTCATGTCCGGTGACGCCATCGCACCAGTGCCTCAGATGGTGCTGTCTCCCTTGACCCATGCGGCGATCTTCCTGGTCGTCACGATCGACGGCGGCGGTGAGGACACCGTTCGTGAACTCCTGACCGACATCGGCTCATTGGAACGGGCCGTGGGATTCCGCGCCCAGCCCGCCGGCATGCTCAGCTGTGTGACGGGCATCGGGTCCCACGCCTGGGACCGCCTGTTCACCGGGCCACGCCCAGCGCATCTGCACCCCTTCAAAGAACTCAACGGCCCGGTGCATCGGGCCGTCGCCACCCCGGGCGACCTGCTGTTCCACATCCGCGCCTCGCGCCTGGACCTGTGCTTCGCGCTCGCCACGGAGATCATGAGCCGACTGCGCGGAGCGGTCACGGTGCAGGACGAGGTGCATGGCTTCCAGTACTTCGACGAACGCGATCTGCTCGGCTTCGTCGACGGCACGGAGAATCCGACGGGCCCCGCGGCGCACGCCGCGGTCCTCGTCGCCGGCGAGGACCCCGACTTCGCCGGCGGCAGCTATGTCGTCGTGCAGAAGTACCTCCACGACCTCGACGCCTGGGAAGCCCTCACGGTCGAAGCCCAGGAGAGGGTGATCGGCCGGCGCAAACTCTCCGACGTGGAACTGGCGGACGACGTCAAACCCGCGGACTCGCATGTCTCCCTCACCAGCGTGACCGACGCGGACGGCAACGACCTTGAGATCCTCCGCGACAACATGCCGTTCGGGTCCGTGGGCCACGAGGAGTTCGGCACCTACTTCATCGGCTACGCGCGCGATCCCGAGGTCACGGAGACCATGCTGGAGCGCATGTTCCTCGGCACGCGGTCGGCGAGATACGACCGCATCCTGGACTTCTCCACCGCAGTCACGGGCTCCTTGTACTTCACCCCCTCCGCGGACTTCCTCACGGACCTGCCCGCGTCGCCGACCGGCGTGCCCCGCCCGGGTGTCACAGATGTCCGGTCTCGTCGGTCAGTGGAGTGACGTATGACCTCGAAAGGGTGCGTCCGTTCTGCCAACGTCTCTCCTGCACCTCCGAAACGAAGTGAGCTCATCCAGCATGCCTCAAGACCAGTCCGACACACTTGACAGCACGTCCACGACCGGCATCGCCACGCTGGAAGACCTGCGCAGGCACCTGCAGTGGGCGATCGAACTCGAACATTCCACACTGCCGCCGTACCTGACGGCCCTGTACTCGCTCGACCCCGAGCGGAACGCGGATGCCGCGGAACTGCTCGGCGGCGTCTTCGTCGAGGAGATGATCCACCTCGCTCTGGCGGCGAATCTGCTCAACGCGGTGGGTGGCCGCCCGCTTCTGGACGCACCGCACATGTTGCCGCCGCACCCGCGGACCATGCCGCACGCCGATCCGTCCATCCAGTTGTCCCTGCTGCCGTTCGGTCCGCAGGCGCTCGACATGTTCCTCCGTCTCGAACAGCCGGCACACCCCGGAGATCCGGCCGAGGGCGACAGCTACGAGACGATCGGGCAGTTCTACGACGCGATCGAGAGGGGGCTGCGGCGCCTGTGCGCCGAACTGGGGGAGGACCAGGTCTTCACCGGAGACCCCGCCCGCCAGGTCGCCGGCGGCCCGTTCGCCCATACCGCAGGGCGCCTCGCACCGGTCACCGACCTCGGCTCGGCACTCGCGGCGCTGGAGGAGATCGTCGAGCAGGGCGAGGGGGCGGCCCGCGCCGCGGTCTGGGACGGGGACAAAGACCTGTTCCACTCCGGGACCAAAGCGGTCTCCCACTACTACCGGTTCCAGGAAATCGCCTCGGGCCGGCGCTACCAACCCGGCGACACACCCGAGTCCGGCCCCACCGGAGCGGCCGTGACGGTGGACCCGGCCGGTGTCCGCCCCGTGCGCCCCAACCAGCGCGTGGCGGACCAGCCCGAGGGCAGCCCGATCCGCAACGCGCAGGAAGCGTTCAACCAGACGTACTGCAAGATGCTGGACATGCTGCAGCAGGCATTCAACGGCAACCCGGCGATGCTGGGCATGTCCGTGGGCACCATGTATGCGGTCAAGGGACAGGCGCAGAGCCTGATGGCGTTGCAGGACGACAAAGGCCAGGTCGCCGGCCCGACCTTCGAGTACGTGGCTCCTGAGGACCGCGCTTAGAGACGAAACGGCCTGGGAACGCGCCGCGCGAGGACGAGGTGTGCACCGATCAACAGCGACGCGATGACACCTGTGCAGGGTACGGCGAAGGTCGTGAACGTGGCGGCGAGGATGGCGAGGGCCGCCGTCGGAGCAAGGACGTCAACATTGGTGGACGCCTTCGCCGCCCGTCGGTGCAGAAGCCACACGCTGGTGATGAAGAGGGCGACGGGCACGGTGTAGGTGGCTGCGGCCTCACGGTCGGTGAGGCCGTGGTGGCCGGTGACATGGGCAACGTTGACGACGAGCCCGGCTCCCACGGCAGCCGCGGCGGCGAAGACGACGTAGTGTCCGTATCCCCACAGCATGGCCGTCTTTTGAGTCTTCAGGCGACGGGGCGCGTCCTGGGCGAAGTACAGCCACCACAGTGCGAAGACGGTCAGCATCCCGCCCAGCGCGATGGTCAGGACGGAGCGGGGCGCCCTGTGGGTGTCCAGGGCGGTGCCGACGGCGATGCCGGCAGCCGTGACGGATTCGCCGAGCACGATCAGAGTGAACAGCCCGTAGCGCTCGGCGATGTGAGTCGGGTGCCACGTGGTGCCCTCGGCACGCTCGGCCCAGACCGGCACGGCGAGTTCCCCGATCGCGAGAACGGCGAACGACGCGACGCCACCGTCGTGGGGCAGGACCAACCGCGCCAGCCAGCCGATCTCCAGGACATGGATGCCGAAGGCATACCGCAGCGCGGACCGCCGACGTTCCCGGTCCGTGTATGCGGCCCGCAACCACTGGCTGACCAGGGCCAGTCGCATGACGAGGTAACCCCAGGTGATGATCGCGAAGTCACCGTGCACCAGGGCCTCGGAGGTCCCCGCGGCCATGACCAGGGCCCCGGTGATCTGAACCAAGGTCAGGACGCGGTAAGGCACATCGTCCGTGTCGTACGCGGAGGCGAACCAGGTGAAGTTCATCCAGGCCCACCAGATGGCGAAGAACACGAGTACGTAACCGAGCAGGCCGCGCCCGGGGCGACCTGCGGCGATCTCGTGCTCGAAGGCCGACGAGGCCTGGGCGATGGCGGCGACGAAGCACAGGTCGAAGAACAGCTCCAGCGGGCTGGCGGTGCGGTGTTCCTCACCAGGGTGGCGCCCCCGCATCGGGCGGTACCAGGCACTGGATGTGTAGGGAGGCTGACTCATGGTGTCCTGATCTGAAGGTCGGAGATGTCGGAGAACGGGTGCGGACAGGCGGCCGTTCGCACGGCTCCGGGCGGGCTTTGACTACGACCGTTCACGACGAAGAGTTGTGACAGCATCGCTAGGACCGATGCCGCGCGCGAGCAGTGACAGAAAACACTGTGTGTCGACTGCCGGGGGACTCGCACAAGCCCTCGGATTTTTGCGGAACTTCGGCCGGTATAGGCTCCGCCGTTACCATCACTGCACGGTGCCAGCAAATGACAACATGTGATGCGATAGTGTTTTCGCTGTCTCTCGACGGCGGGTGCTCTCTCGCCGTCTCAAGTCACCAGTGAAGGGATCACCATGGCCAAGATGTTCTACGACGCCGACGCCGACCTGTCCGTCATCCAGGGCCGCAAGGTCGCGGTCATCGGTTACGGCAGTCAGGGCCATGCTCACGCCCTGTCACTCCGTGACTCGGGCGTCGACGTTCGTGTCGGTCTGCACCAGGGCTCCAAGTCCAAGGCGAAGGCCGAGGAGCAGGGCCTGCGGGTGGTGACGCCGTCGGAGGCCGCCGCCGAGGCCGACGTGATCATGATCCTGGTGCCGGACCCCGTCCAGGGCGAGATCTACGAGAAGCACATCGCCCCGAACCTGAAGGACGGCGACGCGCTGTTCTTCGGCCACGGCTTCAACATCCGCTTCGATTTCATCAAGCCCCCGGCGGGCGTCGACGTTTGCATGGTCGCGCCGAAGGGCCCCGGCCACCTGGTGCGTCGCCAGTACGAGGAGGGCCGCGGCGTTCCCTGTCTGGTGGCGGTCGAGCAGGACGCGACCGGCAATGCCTTCGCGCTGGCGCTGTCGTACGCCAAGGGCATCGGTGGCACCCGCGCCGGCGTCATCAAGACGACCTTCACCGAGGAGACCGAGACCGACCTGTTCGGTGAGCAGGCAGTCCTCGCCGGAGGTGTCACGGCGTTGGTGAAGGCGGGTTTCGAGACGCTGACCGAGGCGGGCTACCAGCCGGAGATCGCGTACTTCGAGTGCCTGCACGAGCTGAAGCTGATCGTGGACCTGATGTACGAGGGCGGCCTGGAGAAGATGCGCTGGTCGATCTCGAAGACCGCCGAGTGGGGTGACTACGTCACCGGTCCGCGCATCATCACCGACGCCACCAAGGCGGAGATGAAGAAGGTGCTGGCCGAGATCCAGGACGGCTCGTTCGCGCGTGAGTGGATGGCGGAGTACCACGGCGGTCTGCAGAAGTACAACGAGTACAAGAAGCAGGACTCCGAGCTCCTCCTGGAGACCACCGGCAAGGAGCTGCGCAAGCTGATGAGCTGGGTCAACGACGGTGAGTCAGCGTGACCACCGCGCACGGCACCCGGTCTGTGGGCTTGCGATCCTCGGCAGCCGCTGCAAAGGAGGACGACAACGTGAGTGCCGAAGCCATGGAGCTGAGACTGGGTGTGCTTGTTCTCCCCGTCTCGGACGTCGACCGTGCCAAGGCGTTTTATGAGGCGGCAGGGTTTCGACTGGACGCGGACCACGCCGTCGACGATTCCTATCGCGTGGTGCACATGACGCCCCCGGGGTCTGCGTGCTCGATCCTGTTCGGGACCGGAGTCACCACGGCTGTGCCGGGCTCGGTGCAGGGTCTCCACCTCGTCGTGTCCGACATCGAGAGGGCGTGCCGGGAACTTGACGCCAGGGGCGTAGAAACCGGCGGCATCTTTCACGACACGAGCGGCATGTTCCACCGTTGCACCGACGAGAAGCGGGTCAATGGACCCGACCCGCAGCGTCGTGATTACCACTCATACGCTGAGTTCAAAGACCCGGACGGCAATGGATGGGTACTACAGGAAGTGCCGGTACGCGTCTGAGGGCGCTCGTGTGTGGCGGCGCTGTGGCGCGCTGCAGAGGGCGGGCGGCGAGGTCTCCGGCCCAGCCTGTGACCAGATGGCACACTGAACCGCTCCCGGTCTGAGATGGTGCCCCGCCGAGTGGTGTAGTCGGTCTGAGTCCTGGAACGCGCGGGTGTCTGCCCGGGGCGTGCATCTGCTGGCGGTGACTGCCCCCTGAACAAGAGGTGGCCATCGCGCAAGTCTCCCTGGTGAACGGCCAGTTCAACCGGAGGAGGACGCGATGGCCTTGTCCCAGTCTGACCTGATGCGGCTGCTGGAGTCGATACGTACGGCCGACGGACGAGTCGATCAGGGTGCTGTGCGAGCGCATCCTGCAGGAGCTCATCGAGGCCGAAGCGACCGAGGCCATCGGTGCCGCCCCGCGCGAGCACTCGAGCGAGCGCACCACCTGGCGCAACGGACACCGCGACCGGCTCCTGACCTCGCAGGCCGGTGACCTCGACGTGAAGATCCCCAAGCTGCGGACCGGGTCCTTCTTCCCCTCGCTGCTGGAACGCCGGCGCCGCATCGACCGGGCCCTGTTCGCCGTGGTGATGGAGGCATACGTCCACGGAGTGTCCACCCGGTCGGTCGATGAGCTGGTCAAAGCACTGGGTGCCGACAGCGGGATCTCCAAGTCCGAGGTGTCGCGGATCTGCGGCGAACTCGACGAAGAACTGTCCGCGTTCAAGGAAAGGCCGTTGGACCACACCGTGTTCCCCTACGTCTTCCTGGACGCGACCTATTGCAAGGCGCGGGTGAACCACCGGATCGTCTCGCAAGCGGTGGTCATCGCGACCGGCATCGCGGCCAGCGGCCACCGAGAAATCCTCGGCCTGATGGTCGGCAACAGCGAGTCGAAGCCGTTCTGGACGAAGTTCCTGCGATCCTTACGAGCGCGCGGCCTGGAGAACGTCCAGCTGGTGATCTCCGACAGCCACAACGGTCTGGTGGCCGCGATCCGCACCGTCTTCCTCGGCTCCGCCTGGCAAAGGTGCCGCGTTCATTTCGTCCGAGACGTCTTCGGCGTGATCGAAAAGGGCTCGGCTGAGATGGTCGCAGCGACCATCCGCACCGTCTTCGCCCAGACCACCGCCGAGGCCGTCCGCACCCAGCTGGACGTAGTAGCCGACACGCTCGGACGGCAGTTCCCCCAGGTCAAAACCATGCTGCTCGAGGCAGTCGGCGACATCACGGCGTTCGCGAACTTCCCGTCAGCCCACTGGAAGAAGATCTGGAGCACCAACCCGCTGGAGCGGCTCAACCGGGAGATCAAACGCCGGGCCGACGTCGTCCAGGTCTTCCCCAACCCCGCCGCCCTGGACCGACTCGCCGCCGCGGTCCTGGCCGAACTCCACGACGAATGGCAGGTCTTCGACCGTCGCTACCTCTCCGAAGCCTCCATGGCCGAACTCCTCACCACCAAGCCCACACCCCAGCGGCAGATCCCTGCACAAGCGGAACCAAACGAGCTCGACTGACTACACCACTTCGCGGGACACCATCCCGCTGGCGGCGCAGGTGTCGCCGCTCCTCACGGTCGCGGGCCCGGGGCGGCATGCGCACACCGGTAGGGGCGAACGGTACGTCGCAGTTGAGGTGGACGCGGTGGTGGAAGTCCTGTCGGGTACGACCAGGCACGCGGTCGTGACTGTGACGCGAGCGAACTAGCCACGGGTTCTGGGAGCGTGTCTTGGCGTGGAAACGGCTGCATGCAGCCTTGAGCTCGAGGCCCCTCCCAGCCTCGTGGGTTCTGTCCCTTACTTGCTATCACTGCCAGTACCCTCGTCTGCCAGAACTGGCAGACGAGGGGGGCTTGTGGACTCTGTCGCGCTCACTGGTTTGGCGGGCACTCTGGGCGGTGGCCTACTCGGCGTTGCTGGCACTCTCATCACGACAGGAGGAACTCGTGAGGCTGCACGAACCGAGCATGAGAAGTGGCTTCGGGATCGTCGTGTCGATGTATTTAAAGAGGTGAGCCGCCATGGGCAACAGCTTGCGACCTCAGTAGAACTCGGTGAGCCCTTCGCTTCCCTTGCTAAGGACTTTGATCGTCTCGTGCATGAAGTACGTCTCGTAGGGCCGCGTTGGCTTGTAGATTTCGTTGACCTTGTGGCTTTTGAGGCGCATGTGGTGGGCGGGTTGACGCTCGACGTTCCTGAGCATGTTCGCGAGAGTGCGAAGGGCAGGCTTCCCTCGGTGGTGGAAGAGATGGTGGACGCTCTAGGGGACGCCCTTGAGGAGCCGGAGAGGGAGCGGTATCCGCGGAAACCTGTAGGAGGCGCTCGGCCAGAGCTCTCTTGCCGCAGCCGGGCCCAGCCGTGATCAGTAACAGGGGTGAAGAGCCGGTTGACAGCCAGGCTGCGATCTTGCGCATCGCCCAGCCGCGGCCGGTGAAGTCGGCGGAACGCGCGACAATGTCCGATGGCAACAGGCCGCCGTGTCCGACCGGCTCAAGCGTCGGCATCGTCCACGCCGATGATCTCCGCCTGACCGTCCGTGCTCCCGATGTTCTGGTCGACGCTCACATCAGCGTTTCCCGTGCGCCTGGCTCCGAGCACCCGACCCGCATTTAAACGCCGCACTGTCTGATTCACCGTGACACGGCGCGGCCGATCGGATCCCGGTGGCGCGGAGCGCACCCATTCCAGCGCAGCCCAAGCGGCGACCATCGCACCCAGTGCAACGACTAGCGCCAGGTTGACATGGCTGGTGAGGATGTTGGTCACTACACCGACGCCCACGGCGAGAACTACACACGCGGCGGCCTGCGCGCCCCGATGCATCGCGCCTCCTCCCCCCGGTCGCATGTGACCGCGACGCTTCGAAGTCAGCCAGGAGAACTGTCTTTCAGGTGTGGACTCTTCGGCAACTCTTCGGCCATGCCGAGGCTCGGAGGATCGGCAGGCTTTCCTAGAGTGGTTCACATAACCGCCCCAGGGCATGAATCGATCATTTGATCACTTGGCTGAGTACCTGCGCGGTTTGGAGGGTTGGCTGGGTCAGACGACGGGTCATCAGACCGATCGCCGCCCACGTGATGAGGGCCTCACTGTGCTGCGGGAGGCGTTCGTAGTCGCGGACCAGACGGCGGGCGTGCATGATCCAGCCGAGACTGCGCTCCACGACCCAATGTCGTGGGAGGACGACAAACCCGGTCGCGTCTTTCGGCCGGGACACGGTGCGGACGGTGAGGGCCAGGAAGTCCTTCGCCCAGTCGACCAGTCCGCCAGCGTAGGCGGAGTCCGCCCAGACCACGGTGAGTTCCGGGTGCATCAGGCGGAGGCGGAACAGGACCTCGCGGCCAGCGTCCGGAGAACCTCCGCCGCTACTTCAAGCCCTCGGCCGAGGCGATCGCCGAAGTCACCAGCCTGCTCGCACCCGGCGACGCCCGGCGTTGATCCACCCAGTGAGCCGGAACGCCGACCCTCATACACGGTGGGGTATGGGCGAGGATCGCCGCCTTCGGCGACCACACCTCGGCTGCCGACCGCGCGTCGCGGGCCCCGATTCGGGAGGGGCTTGTCCATCCGCAGCGGACGGCAAAAAGCAAAGGCAAGGAGGTTACCTACCCCTTGCCACTCTCAACTTATAGCGCACGGGGGGCCTTGCGGCAAGGCCCGGGTCGTGGCGCAGAATCGTCGGCCGAGGCCAGAACTTGGGGAAATCAGGGATTCGCGAAGTACGTGCGCCTTTATCGACTGTGGGTTCTGCGGGACGTGAAACCGCCGGTGGGACTCGCGGTGTGGTTGCGGACACGCGGCGCGGAGGTCCGGGTGTGCGCGCTGCCGGACTGCGCAGAGCAGCTGGCCGAAATGCAACCTTGTTGAATGGGGGGGGGTCATGATTGATGTGATCGTTGCTGGCGGCGGACCGACCGGTTTGATGCTGGCCAGCGAGTTGCGGCTGCACGGCGTGCACGCGCTCGTGCTGGAGAAGGAGGCGGAGCCGACCAGGATCGTCCGCTCGCTCGGCCTGCACGCGCGCAGCGTCGAGGTGATGGACCAGCGCGGTCTGCTGGAGCGGTTCCTCGCGCTCGGCAAGCAACATGCGGTCGGTGGTTTCTTCGCCGCCATTAACAAGCCAGCGCCGAACCAGCTGGACACCGCGCATCCGTACACCCTCGGCATTCCGCAGACCACCACCGATCGCCTGCTTGCCGAGCACGCCACGGAACTCGGCGTCGAGATCCGGCGCGGCTGCGAACTCGTCGGGCTGAGCCAGGACGAACACGGGGTGACTGCCGAACTTGCCGACGGCACGCGGCTGCGTTCGCGCTACCTCGTCGGTTGTGACGGCGGCCGCAGCACGGTGCGCAAGCTGCTCGGTGTCGGCTTCCCGGGCGAGCCCTCCAGGGTCGAGACGCTGCTGGGCGAGGTGGAGGTGACCGCGCCGCCGGACACGCTGAACGCCGTGATGGCTGAAGTGCGCAAGACCCACAAGCGGTTCGGCGCCATGCCCCTCGGGGACGGGGTGTACCGCCTCGTCGCGCCCGCCGAAGGGGTGGCCGAGGACCGCACGGTCCCGCCGACCCTGGACGAGCTGAAGCGGCAGGTGCGGAAGCTCGCCGGCACCGACTTCGGCGTGCACTCACCGCGCTGGCTCTCCCGCTTCGGCGACGCCACCCGGCTGGCCGAGCGCTACCGGACCGGCCGGGTGCTGCTGGCCGGCGACGCGGCGCACATCCACCCGCCGACCGGCGGGCAGGGGCTCAACCTCGGCATCCAGGACGCGTTCAACCTCGGCTGGAAGCTGGCCGCCGTAGTCAACGGCTGGGCACCGGAGGGACTCCTGGACAGCTACCACACCGAACGGCACCCGGTGGCCGCCGATGTGCTGGACAACACCCGTGCGCAGATGGAGCTGATGTCCATCGAGCCGGGTCCCCAAGCAGTGCGCCGACTGGTGTCGAAACTGATGGACTTCGAGGAGGTGAACCGGTACCTGATGGAGAAGATCACTGCGATCGGGGTCCGCTACGACTTCGGCGAGGGGCATGAACTGCTCGGCCGACGGCTGCGGGACGTGGGGCTGAAGCGGGGTCGCCTCTACGAGCTGATGCACGGCGGCCGCGGGCTGCTACTCGACCAGACCGGCCGCCTCTCGGTGGCAGGCTGGGCAGATCGAGTCGACCACGTCGCCGACATCAGCGAGGAACTGGACGCGCCCGCGGTGCTGCTGCGGCCGGACGGCCACGTGGCGTGGGTCGGTGACGATCAGCAGGATCTGCTCGACCGGCTTCCCCAGTGGTTCGGCGCTGCGGTCAACTGAGCGCGCAACTCGGCGCACGAAAGCCCACCGGGCCTGCCCGGACAGAGGGTACGCAAAGCTGTCACTCGTGAGGAGACGCTGTACCCGCTCCAGGCCACTGACCAGTACTGAGGCGGAGTGGGAGGCGGCTAACAGGCCGGTCACTCGTCCTCGGCGGCATCCGGGTCGCGCAGAGGCCGCATTCCGCCGGGTAGCTCCGGCAGTTGGAAGGAGTAGCGGCCGAGCATGTTGATGTGGTGCCTGACGAACGGTGAGAGGCGGGCGACGTCCTCGTCGCGGACGTCGAATCCGTCCGCGCGCAGCTGGTTGACCGCGGCGTCCATGTACCTGGTGTTGAAGAGGACGAGGGCGTTGAGGACCAGGCCCAGGGCGCCGATCTGTGTCGACGGTCAGACAATTCCCCATGATCTGCATGATCAGCGTCAGGCAATTCGGCTCTGTCGGAGATCTTGTGATGTCACCCTCCTGAGCTGGGCATCTACCGGGTGTGCGGTTCAGGGGGTTTGGGGCGGTCGCTGCCGCGTTTAGCTGATGTGGTGGTCGAGTCGATCGAGCGTGCGGCCGGAACGGTCACGTTCTGCGCTCACTCCGCAGTGCCGACGGCGAGGTGCGCAAGATGCGGGGTGGTGTCGTGGCGTGTGCACGGCCGATATACGCGCCGGCTCGCTGACGCGCCCGTCGGCGGAGCCCCGGCGGTGGTCGAGCTCATGGTGCGCCGGTTCAAGTGCCTCAATCCGCAGTGTCCGGTGGTGACGTTCGCCGAGCAGATCGAAGGGCTGACCAGCCCGCATGCCCGGTACACGCCGCTGCTGCGCACGCTGCTTACCTCGATCGCCGCTGTTCTGGCCGGCCGGGTGCAAGGCTCGCGGCCACGATGAGCATCAGCGTGGCCAAGGACAAGCTCCTTGCACTCCTCCGCGGGTTGCCCGAATTACCACCGTTCAGCGTGCGGGTCCTCGGGGCCGACGACTTCGCGTTACGCAAGGGCGGCTCGTACGCCACGATCCTGGTGGACCTGGAAGACCGGCGCCCGGTCGATGTACTGCCGGGCCGGGACGCCGAGCCGCTGGCCACCTGGCTGCGCGGTCACCCCGAGATCGAGGTGATCTGCCGTGACCGGGCTGGCGCCTACGCCGAAGGTGCCCGGAGCGGGGCTCCGCAGGCCCGGCAAGTGGCCGACGCCTGGCACCTGCTGCGCAACCTCGCCGAAGCTGTGGAGAAGACGGTCGGCGCCCATCACCAATGCATCCGCAAGGCGTTCACGACGCCCCCGGCCGTCCCGGAGTCCGCCACGGCACCCAGGGGGACGGCAGAGCCACCGCCGGAAGGGGTGTCGTTCGTTCCGTCGGACGGCACCCGGGACGTCCTCGGGCGTCCGAGGCGGCTGGTGGCCCGTACCACCGAGCGGTACATGGCGGTGCAGCAGCTGCTGTCCGAGGGTAAATCCCTGGCCGCGATCGGCCGCCAACTGCGGCTGGACCACTCGACCGTACGGCGCTTCACCCGCGCCCAGAGTCTCGACGAACTGCTGGTCAAAGCCACCAACCGGGCATCGACCCTGGACGAACACAAGCCTTACCTGCACAGGCGCTGGCGCGAGGGCTGCCACGACATCCCGCACCTGCACCGCGAACTGCGCGCACGCGGCTTCACCGGCAGCATCCAGTGCCTCCGCCGCTACTTCCGCCCCTTCAAAATGCCACACAGCCCCAACCTGAAGAACCCGCCTGAGCCCGCGCTCGAGCCACGGCCTGCCCCGAATCCTCGGTGCGTCGTCCGCTGGATCATGACCAACCCCGCACACCTCGCCGAGACCGACGCCGCCGAACTCAAAGAGATCCGGACTGCCTGCCCACACCTCGACGCCACCGCACGCCACGTCCGTGCCTTCGCCGACATGATGCGCGATCTGCGGGGTGAGGAACTGCCCGCATGGATGGATCGCGTCCTCGCTGATGACCTGCCCGCCCTGCATTCCCTGGTCAACGGCATGAAGAGGGACCTGGACGCTGTCACCGCCGGCCTGTCCACGCCCTGGAGCTCCGGCCAGGTCGAGGGACACGTGACCAGAGCCAAGCTCCTCAAGCGCATGGGCTTCGGCCGGGCCAACCTCGACCTCCTGCGCAGACGTATCCTTCACATCCCGTGACTCCATCCTCGGGTGATCGAGCGGCTGCAGTAATCGGGATGCTGTCATGTTGATGGCGGGCTGGGGCCCGCCCCGGTAAGTTAGCGATCTTCGGGCGGTGTTAACTCCCGGAGTCCTCGAAGGCGAACGTTCATGATGAACCTCGACCGATCCTGCGCCCGACTTCGCCTCGATGCCGCAGTGGATGGCCTGGCAGTCACCTTCCGTGGGATGACCGCCCATCCCGACGAGCACAACTGCGACTGCCACTGGGGCAGCGCGGAAGATCTTGCCCAGCTCAAGGTGGCGGACACGGAGCTGGACCCCGACCTCCTGCGGCGCACATGGGAGGCCATCGACTGGAGCGATCACGCATCCGTCCTCCGCAGAATTCTGCCCCAGTTCGCCACCTCCCTCGTCAACGGGCTCATCGAGCCCCTCTTCGGCATGGAAACGGTCGGGCGCTCGTTCGCACTCGGCCACTGGCAGCAGTGGCCTGCCGAGCAGGCCGCGGCAGTCGAGGAATTCCTGCACGCCTGGTGGGCGCACACGCTCACCGATCCGGATCCCGCCGTACCCGCGTACGAGGTCCTCGTACTGTGCGCCGAGGCATCGGGCGCGCTGAGCCCGTGGCTCCACACTTGGGAAGCACTGACCGGAGCTGCGGCCGACCAGCACCTGGCCGAAGCGGCGACACAGTGGGAGTACGACCTGCTCGGTGACCAACTGCCCTGGGACGCTTGGGAGAACGGGGAAGAGATGCGCGCCGAGCTGACTGTCTGGCTGGTCCGCCATGCTCCAACCCGGCTACGTGCCATCGGCGTATCCGAAGAACTGCTTCACCGGATACGGCTGCTCGGGGTCACCGGTCTTGACCGCTGGGAGGACCCGCACTGGCCCGGCCACCGCTACTGATCCACCGAACGCGCGATGCCCCCGACTGCGCAGAAGCAGGTGCGCCGAGGCAGGCCGCATCACCAGATCTCCGACAGAGCCTAATGCTGGATTCCTCTTTCGATGGGTATAGCTGCTGATAGCGGGGCGGTTTCGGGTACTCGGGGGCGGGTGCTGGGGCATGGTGCTGAAGGCACGACCGGGCCGTGACGAAGGCGAGCAAGCGGTGGTCCACCGCCTGGCGTCGGCCAGAAAGGCGCCGAAGGATGTGGTGGAGCGGTGCCGGATGGTGGAGCTGAGCTGGGACGGGTGGCTGGTCCCGCAGATCGCGGACGAGCTGAAGGCTCGACGGGCACTCCCTCTTCGTGAAGGGACGCGCGATCCGCCGCTGGGACATCAGCGACCCCCGCCAGCCGCGCAAAGCGGAGAAGCACTTCGCCAACAACCTCACCCCTGCCACTCCCGTGATGTGCGCGGACGGCGTGCTGATCACCGGCCACACCGGCGGGCTGGCCCAGCTCTGGAACGCGCACGAGCAGACAAGGATGGAGGCGCCCCTACGCGGTCATGCATCGGACGTCACCGCCCTGGCTCTTGCGCCCAGCGGGGATGTGCTGGCCACCGGCAGTGACGACGTTCAGCTCTGGAGCGTGAGGACACGGCAGATGATCCACGAGCCTCTCGAGTGCCGGGGCGCCATGGTCACCGAGATGGCCTTCTCTCCGGACGGGCGCATCCTCGTAACCATCAGCGGCGACTGGGTATCGCTCGATCCCGAGGACCCGAACTTCTGACATGGCGGCAGAAACGTGCGCGGCCCCCCATCACAGCGACGAGGCACCGCAGCTCGTTGAGCCGTGGCAGGGTGACGGATGTGATGGTCAGCTGAGGGTGAAGCGGGCGCGAAGCAGGTCGGAGGCGCGTGAGCTGGGGCCGACGAGCAGGTCGAACGCTCCGGGCTCGACGATCCGGCGCCCTTCGGCGTCGACCAGGGAGCATGCCGCGGCGGGGATCGCCAGCCGGACCCGCACGCTCTCACCGGGTGGAACCGTGACCTGCCGCCAGGCCTTGAGTTCCCGCTCCGCCCACGTGACGCTCGTGACCAAGTCCGTGGTGTAGGCCTGCACGGTCTCCAGTACCGGCCGAGTGCCGGTGTTGGAGACGGTGACCTCGGCCCGCACCACGCCGTCCCATGCCACGACTTCTTCGAGGATGGCCAGGTCGGTGTACTCGATGGTGCTGTAGGACAGACCCTCCCCGAAGACGAAGAGGGGTTCCTGAGTCAGGTCGGCGTAACGGTCACCGTGCTGGCCGCGCACCTGGTTGTAGTAGACCGGCTGCTGCCCGACATGGCGTGGCACGGACAGGGGGAGGCGTCCCGACGGCTCGATGAGACCGAGGACGAGCTCGGCCACCGCCTGGCCGCCTCGCATGCCGGGATTGAACGCCTCGATCAGCGCTGCCGCCGACAGCGCGGCGTCGGGGAGTACCGAGGGCTTGCCGTGGACCAGCACCACGACGACGGGTGTGCCGGTGGCGACGAGCGCCTCGAGGAGGGTGACCTGTCCGCCCTGCAGCTCAAGGGTCGCGGTCGAGCAGGTTTCACCGGTCAACGCGACGGTGTCTCCGACGACGGCGACGACGTAATGAGCCGCGCGCGCGAGGCTCACCGCCTCCGCGATCAGAGCCTCGTCGACGGGCGCGGGCGCGAACAGGGGCGGACGTGGCTGCCCGTCGGGGTAGACCGGTCCTTGCGGGTCCGGCACGAGGCGCCCGATGTCGGCGCCGCGGGCGTAGGTGACCGTCCACCCGTCGGGCACAGCTGCGCGGAACCCGTCGAGCACTGTCGTGACGGTCTCGCGCGGGTGCCCGTCCGGCATCCAGTCCACCTGGCCGGATGCGCCGGCCCAGTCGCCGAGCATGGCCTGCGGGTCGTCGCCGTTGGGGCCGATCAGGGCGATCGTGCGAGGGCCCCCGGCAGTGAGGGTGTGGCCCTGGCCGTCTACGGTCAGTCCGCCGTCGAGGGGCAAGGTGCCGTCGTTGCGCAGCAGCACCAGGGACCTTCGGGCGAGTTCGAGGTTGAGGGCGGCGTGCTCGGCGCACCCGATCACGTCGGTCTGGCGTGTCCGGTCCGGCGCGCGGGGGTCCTCGAACAACCCCAGTTCCATTTTCAGTTTCAGGATCCGCCGGACCGCCTCGTCGATCTCCTCTTCTCGCAGCCGCCCCTGCGCGACTGCTTCCTGGGCGCCCTCGAAGAAGTCCGGCGTGGTCATCACCAGGTCGTTTCCGGCCTGCACCGCGACCACTGCAGCTTCCACGGCGTCTGCGCAGACCTGCTGCTCCCACACCATCCGGCCCACGTTGTCCCAGTCGGTCACGAGCGTGCCGGTGAACTCCCATTCGCCCTTGAGGACGTCGTTGAGGAGCCACTTGTTCGCGGTGATCGGGACCCCGTCCATCGCCTGGTAGCCGAGCATGAACGTGCGGCAGCCCTCGCGAGCAGCCCTCTCGAACGGCGGCAGGAACCATGAGCGCAGCTTGCGCCGGCTCAGGTCCGCCTCGCTCGCGTCGCGTCCGCCCTGCGTCTCCGAGTAGCCCGCGAAGTGCTTGGCGCAGGCCAGAACCGCTGTCGGGTCGTCCAGTCCCGCTCCCTGATACCCGCGGACCATCGCCGCGCCCAGCTCCCCGATGAGCACTGGGTCTTCCCCGAAGGTCTCGTTCACACGGCCCCATCGCAGGTCGCGGGTGATGCACAGAACCGGCGAGAAGGTCCAGTGGATACCCGTCGCGGCGACTTCCACCGCGGTGGCCCGGGCCATGCGCTCAATGAGCTCGGTGTCCCAGGTGCAGGCCATCCCCAACTGAGTGGGGAAGATCGTGGCACCCGGCCAGAACGAGTGGCCGTGGATGCAGTCGTCAGCGACGAGCAGCGGGATGCCCAGCCTGGTGGCTGCCGCCAGCTTGACGGCAGCGTGCATGCGTTCGGGCGAGGCGTGCAGGATCGACCCGGCCAGCTTCGTGGCCACGGCGTCCTCCAAGTCGCCCCGGGCGTCCAACTGCAGCATCTGTCCGACCTTTTCCGGCAGCGTCATGCGGGCGAGCAGGTCCTCGAGGCGTTCCTCGAGCGGCCTCGAAGGGTCGCGATAGGCCGGCGAGGTCGTGGTGGCTGTGCCCGCGGGGTGGTCTGGGCGAGAGGAAGCCTCCGCTCCTGCCCCCTGGTACGCGGTTGCCGGGTTCCGGTGTGCTTGTGAACTCATGAGTTCGATCTCCTGGGAAGCTGTCGAGACGGCGCATCCGGGTGTCGTTGCCCTGGGCCTGATGCGCCGCCACTACGACGGCGGTGATGACCGGCTTGCGGCGGGCAGCATCCGCGACGTGGATGGTCAGGCGGTGGCCGGATTGCCTGTCGCGGCGCTGATGGACGCTGAGAAGGACCGCGAGCTTGCGGTCACGCTTTCCTCGACGCGTCGGCGAGGTCACTGGTGGGCAGCAGGTCAGGCCGGCGGGTTGGCAGGATCAGCGGTGCGCCCTGACGCAGTGGGTGTGTCGCGCCCGCGACCTCGACTTTCGTGGGGAGACCTCCGGTCAGCGTGATCGTGGTCTGCTCCGGGTCGATCGCGACATCGAACTCGCGTCCCTGCCAGAGCATCCGGCGCAGGGTGAGGCCGTCCAACTGAGGTGGCAGGGTCGGGTCGAGTCTGAGTCGGTCTGCACGCCAGCGCATCCCGGTGAAGCCGTAGAGGAACACCTGCAGGAAGCCGCCCTGTCCGGTGGTGAAGGTGAACGCGCCTCCGTGACGTTGCTCGGCGAACTGGTTGAACGGTCCGCGTATGAACGGGTCCACGCTGCGCCGCATGAAGTCGTAGGCGGCGGACCCGGGCGTACCCAGTGCGGCGTGGGCGATGGAGTGGATGGAGTCGGTCATGGACGGGCCGTCGGGGTCGGTGCGCGGCACGTAGTAGTCGAGATCGTTCTGCGCTGCCTCGGGGGGCATGGGGTGCTCCCAGGGGTACTGCAGCATCACCACGTCGGCCTGCTTGATGGTTTCGCCGTCGTAGCCGTCGTACTGCGGATGGATGCCCAGGTCCTCGTCGTACGGGACGCGCAGGCCGTCGGCGACCCGGTCCCACTCGGGGTCCGCGGCCACGCCCACGACCGTCGCCGCCCGGGTGGCGATCCGCAGGGTCTTAGCGGCCGCGACGTTGGTGTACACGCTGTTGTCGACCGGGAAGTGGTATTCGTCCGGGCCCATCACCTGCTTGATGTCGTAGCCGCCGTCGTCGTGGGGAACGGCGGAGCTCACCCAGAACTCGGCGGCACCCTTCAGCACCGGCCAGGCCTTCTTGGCGAGCCAGTCGCGATCGCCGGTGGCGAGGTAGTACTGCCAGTGGGCGAGGGCGACGTCAGCGGTGATGTGGTGTTCGAGGTCACCCATTTCCCAGCCGGGTGGGGTCTGTTCGTCCCCGTGCAGCGCGCTCTCCCAGGGGAACCTCGCGCCCGCGAACCCTGTTCGGGCCGCATACTCCTGGGCCGCGGCCAGACGCTGCTGTCGATAGGTGTTCATGCCCGCCGCGATGTCCGGGTGCTGGGCCAGCAGCGCTGGATACATCCAGGTCTCGGTGTCCCAGAAGACGTGTCCGTTGTAACCGTCGCCGGACAGGCCGCACGGGGACAGGCTCCAGTTCACCCCGGCGCGGGTGCTCTGAAGCAGGTAGAACATGCTCGCGCGGACCTGCAGTTGCAGCACCGGATCCCCCAGGACCTCGATGTCGGCCCGCCACAGGTCGGCCCACGCTGCCTCGTGCTCGGCCAGCAGGTCCCCGTACCCGGTGTCCGCCGCGGCCGCCGCGGCGGCGCGAGCAGCCGGCAGCGGGTCTTCGCAGTCCTGGGAACTGGCCACACCGATGTACTTGGTGACCGTGTACGTGCTGCCGGCCTCCGCATCGAAGGTCGCCTGCACACCAGCCGACTGGACCTGGTTGGTCTCGAACTCGGCGATGTGTGCCGCCACCCCTGTGGGCAGTTCCAGTCGCGACGCGAGCGCTGCGGTGATAGCCGTGCCGAGCGTCGTCACCGTCTCGTACGACTCGGCCGCCGTACCGTCGTAGCCCTTGCTCGACTGTTCGGTCAGCCTTGCGCTGGTCCCGTCGAAGACCCCGGACACGCGCGCGCTGCCACTCCAGTGTGGGGTGAAGGTGAGCTGGACCGCGGCCACTCGGTGCCGGGACTGGTGGACCAGTACCTGGTACGTGAGATCGGTGCGGCGGCCCGCCGGTGAGGTCCACGTCGCTTGTGTGGTCAGCAACCCGGCCCGCAGGTCCAGTGTCTGCCGGTAGTCGCTGACCTCTCCCTGCTCCGGGTCATCCTCTTCACCTGCTCGTGCCGCCTGCGGCAGCCGACCGTAGGTGCCCGACTCGTCGGAGAACGCGAGCGTGGACCAGGTCGGGATGTTCGCGTACTTCTCGATCGGGCCGTCCTGGGCGAAGAACCCGGCCAGGTGCGCTTGGGTTTCGATCGGCGTCGTCGCGTATCCCGTCCCCGCCGCGGGGATCCGGCCGCCGAAATAGCCGTTGCCGAGGAAGGTTGGCGCGTAGTCGTCGGCGGTTTCGGTGGTGCTGAGCGTCCACCCGGCGTCGCGCCGGGACGTTTCTGTGGCGGTGGTGGTGTGGTCGTCGTGACCGGGAGGAGCATGCTGGGACCGCGCGGGTGCCGGGTCGTGGGTGGGGTGGTCCTGGTCGGAGAGGTCTCCGTGGGGGGTCATGCGTGCCCTTCTCGAATGGGTGTTGGCGTCGGGTACATGGGCAGGGAGCGCCGGGTGGCCTGGGCATGGCCCGGAGTTCGGCCACCGGCCCTGTGCACGTGCGTGGCTCAGGACTTGGAGCCGGACAGGGCGATGCCTTCGACGATCTGGCGTTGCGCGAACGCGAACACGATCAGCATCGGTGCAGCCAGCAATGTCGTGGCGGCCATCAGCGCGGGCCAGTCAGAGACGTACTGGCCCTTGAACTGGTTGACCAGCAGCGGCAGCGTGAACTTGTCGGAGCTGTTGAGGAAGATCAGCGGGAAGAAGAAGTTGTTCCACTGGGCGAGGAAGGTGAAGATCCCCAACGCCGTGAGGGGGGTGCGCAGCAGCGGCAGGATGATCGTCACGAACGTGCGGACCCGGCCGGCGCCGTCGATCTGGGCGGCTTCCTCCAACTCGCGGGGGATGCCTTTGATGTACTGGCGTAGCAGGAAGACGCCGAAGGCGTTGAACAGTGCGGGCGGCACGATGATTGCGGCATGGGTGTCCACCCAGCCCAGCCAGCCCATGATGATGTACAGCGGGATGATCGTGAGCTGGCCGGGGACCATCATGGTCGCGAGGAAGACCATGAACAGCGGGCGGCGGCCCCAGAAGTCGATCCGCGCGAACGCGTAGGCGGCCATCGCCGAGGTGAGCAGGGAGACCGCGGTGACCGTCAGGGCGATGTAGGTGCTGTTCCAGAACCCGCGGACGAAGTCGGCCCCGCCCAGGGCGGTGCGGTAGCCCTGCTCGGTCCAGTCCTGGGGCAAGAGCTTGGGCGGCTGTATGAAGATCTCGCTCAAGGGTTTGAACGAGGAGAACAGCATCCAGGCGAACGGCAGCGCCATGCCGATGGCGCAGACGAGGAGGACCGCGTGCAGCAGCAGTTTGCGACGGGCGGGCCGGTGGGAGCCGGAAGCGCCCTTGGCGGTCGTGACCGTGCGGCTGATGGGGTTGGAGAAAGTACTCATTCTGTGTAGTGGACCCATCTCTTCTGGGCTGCGAGCTGGCAGCCGGTGACTAGGAGCAGGGCCAGGAACAGGAGGAAGGCGAGCGCGGATGCCTCCCCGAAGTTGAAGTCACCGAAGGCGATCCGGACCACCTCGTAGACGATGGTGCGGGCGGAGTCCGGAGCCCTGTCGTCGAAGAAGACGTAGATGTAGTCGAACACCTGGAAGGAGCCGATGATCGAGGTGATGGAGAGGAACAGGATGGTCGGGGACAGCAGCGGGATGGTGACGTGCCGCAGCTTCTGCCACTCCGAACAGCCGTCCAGTACGGCGGCCTCCAGGAACGAGCGGTCGATGCTCTGCAGCCCGGCCATGAACATGATCAGCTGGTAGCCCAGGCCCTGCCAGATCCCGACGATCGCGAAGGCCGGGATGACGAACCGGGCGTCCTGCAGCCAGTTCGGCGCGGGCAGCCCCATCCCGCGTAGCGCGTTGTTGACCGGGCTGATGTCGGGGTTGAAGAGCCACAGCCAGATGGCCGCGACCGCAACCGAAGAGGTGATCACCGGGGCGAAGAACGCCAGCCGGTACACCGGGGTCAGCTTGCCGGCCCGCTGCATCAGCAGGGCGAAGAACAATCCCGTGAGCATCAGTCCCGGCACCTGCAGCACCGTGAACCAGACGGTGTTGACCGCCGAGCGCTGGATGCGCGGGTCGGACACGACCTCCGTGAAGTTGGACAGTCCGGCGAAGGACCGGGTGCCGAACCCGTCCCAGTGGTAGAACGCCAGCACCAGGGCGAACAGCAGCGGGCCGACCATGAACACCACCAGCCCCAGCAACTGGGGCGCCAGGAACAGGTATCCCGCGGCCGTGTCCCCGCCTCGCCGACGCCGGCTCCGGCGGTCCGGGTGGACGTCCGGGTCCGCGGACGTCAGCCGAGCCCGGGCCTGGGAACCGGCGCTGCTGACGGCCATCAGGCACCCCCGTTGATCAGCTTGACCACCTTGCCGCTGAACGACTTCGGCGTCTCGTTGCCCGCCTTGAGCATCTTGTCCACCAGCACCGGGAGCTCTTGGGCGACCTTCGCGTTGCCGGCGATCGCGCTGGGGACGGCGTAGCCCTTGGCCGCGACGTCGTTGAACAGGCTGCCGTGCGCGGGCACGTGGCCCTCGGTGACGATGTCGTCCAGGCCCTTGATCGACGGCACCGCGTTGCCGCCGCCAGACAGGCGGAACCGCTGTCCCTCTGCGTTCAGGAAGTTGCCGAGGAACTCCAGCGCTTTGGCCTGGTTCTTGGTCTTGGCGTTGACCGACAGCGCCGCCGTGTTGACCGGTACCGGCATGACGTCCTTACCGGACAGGGAGGGCAAGGGGGCAATGTCGAAGCCGAACTTGACCTTCTTCATGTTCGGCAGGATGACGCGGGGGTAGGTGAGGCAGGCCAGCTGGCTGGCGTAGAACAGCACGTCAGCGCCCTGTCCCTGCGGGAGGGTGCCGGAGTAGGTGATGTTTCCCGACTTCAACTGCTCGAACAGCCACGCCAGCGCCTCCTGGGACTTGGGGTCGGCGTCGAACACCGCCTTACCGGACTCGTCGAAGAGCGTCCCGCCGAAGGTGGACATCCAGCCGAACCAGTCGAACCAGTTGCTGCCATTGAGCACCAGGCCCCTCTTCTTGGTGGAGCGGACCTTGTCGAGCAGGTCGGTCAGCGCGTCCTGGGTCCAGGTGCCCGCCTCGAACTGGGCAGCCGGGTCGGTGCCGACGCCCGCCTCGGCCAGGAGGTCCTTGTTGAACCAGAACACCAGCGGACTGCAGTCCACCGGCAGCCCGAACAGCCCAGGGCTGCCGTCCGCAGGCCTGCACCACCGGTACAGCCCCTCGTGGAAGTCATCGAGCTTGACCGCGGCGTGGCCACTGTCCAGGTAGTCGGTGAGGTCGAGCACCTGCTTGGTCTCGATCAGCTTGGCCATATAAATGTCACCGACGTAGAAGGCGTCGGGAGCAGCGCCGGCCGATAGTTGCGGCAGCAGCTTGGAGAGGTAGTCACCCACAACCTGTTGGTAGGTGACCTTCACGCCCAGTTCCTTGGTCATCTTCTCGGAGAACCGACGGAACACTTCCGACTGGGGCGGCCCGTCCCAACCCGCCCACCTCAGTGCGGGTCCACTCCCCGCGGAGTCGCCGCCGCATGCCGCAAGCGCGGGCGCGGCGGCCAGACCGAGACCGGCGAACATGCCCGCCTTGAGGAGGTTGCGGCGGTCCAAAGCCGTAGTGGCAGCCGCCTCCTTGATCACATTCGTGCGTCTGAACACAGTCGTCCCTTCCGCTGACGGTACGTCGCCGTAGAGCAGCTCTTGATCGTTTCGCCGCGTCACGGCGCCTGGTCGAGCTTGTGGGCGCAGGTTCGCGGGCCTTCGGTGTCGTCGATATAACTTCTGTGTTACCGATAAAACGGGGACCGTAGGGGCGTTTGCCGCAGCAAGTCAAGAGGTCTGCACGCACGAGACGGCGACCGTCGGAGCGCCGCCCGCGCTGGAACGTCATCGGGAGGGGCCCGGCATGCCCGCTGACCCATTACTGATATAGCACCAGGTCACGGGGACCTTTGCAGCGCGAGGCATACCCGCTACACGCCCGGAGGACGCTCGACGACAGCCCGCAGCGATCCTGCGGCCCTGATCGGCTCGGCGATACGGGCAGGCGGATAGAACATCCTTGACCGTCGCGCTTCCCGCCCACCAGAATGGGCGGATGGGTTTTACCGATCAACCGTCGGATCCGAGGCGCGGCCGGAAACCGGCCGCTGAGGGAACGTCCGCGTCGTCAAGGCCGACCATGGCCATGGTGGCGGCGCGGGTGGGAGTCTCCAAGCAGACCGTTCACTACGCCTTGAACTCTCCGGACCGTCTCAGCCCCACAACGTTGCGTCGGGTCCTCAAAGCGGTCGACGAGTTGGGTTACCGGCCCAACCAGGCTGCGCGTTCACTGCGAACGCAGTCTCCGCAGGCCGTGGGCTTTCGGCTGTTGCCGACCACCCAAGGTCAGTCGGGCGGGGTATGGGCGAGCTTTCTCTACGAACTCTCGGTAGCGGCACAACGAGCCGACCACGCGGTCTACTGCCACCCCGCCGCCACCGACGAGGAAGAAATCCAGGTCATCCAGGAGATCTTCAGCACGAATACCGTCGACTGCTTCGTGATCACTGCCACCCAGGACCACGACCCTCGTATCACCTTCCTGCGCGAACGCGGCATTCCCTTCGTCTCCTTCGGGCGCCCCTGGGGTCATCCCATGTCGGACACGTGGTGGGTCGACGTTGACGGCGCCGCCGGTACGGAGCAGGCCGTGGACCATCTCGCCGAACGCGGTCACCGGCGCATTGCCTACCTGGGCTGGGACGGGCCCAGCGGGTACGGGGACGACCGGGAGTCGGGCTGGCGCCGGGCCATGCGTTCACACGGCTTCTCGACCCGTGACCTCGCGGTCGGCGGGCCCGACGAAATCAGCACAGGCCGGGAGCTCGCCGGCCGACTCCTCGACAGGAAGACGCCACCAACAGGCTTCGTGTGCGTCAGCGACACCATCGCGATCGGTGCGCTCCAGGCGTGCCGGGAGCGGGGACTGGCCGCTGGCCGTGACGTCGGCGTCGTGGGATTCGACGACAGCGTCGGCGCACACCTCGTCGACCCGGGGTTGACCAGCCTCGCCCAGCCACTGGAACTGGTCGCACGACACACCATGCGCCTCCTCCTCGACCGGCTCAAGGCTCCAGACGCCAAGGCCGAACAGGTCCTGCTCCGGCCCACCCTCGTAGTCCGGGAAAGCACCGTGCCTCTGTGAGCAACTCACTGGATGCTCCCGTACCTCTCGCAGGACACCGTCCCAACGTCCAAGATCCGTGCCTCGTAGGCGAGGTCTGTCCGCTCCCTTACCGGGCTTGAAGGAACTCTCGCGCTCCACGCAGCCGTGTGCGCACGCGTTTCTGGGTGGCGCCGCTGTCGAGGCGGACGTCCAGGGCCCCGGGCATGGGGGGTGTCGGCTCGCCGCCCGGTTGGCAGCCGGCCGGCTTGCGTCGCGTCGGGCGATGAGAACGCCGAGTTCGTGTCGGCTGAGGGCGTCCGCTCGGGCAGGGTGGAACATCCCGGCCTGGTCGGTCACGGCGAGTTTCCGCGAAGCGGAGGTGGGGCCTTCGACGTTTACCGGGCAGCGGATGTCGTCGGTGAAACAGGACGCCATCGCGGGTGCCGGCAACCAGGGCGTGGACGCTGCGCTCGTGCACGGATCCACCCTGCCCGATGATCAACGAGGTGCGAGCGACCGCCGCGATCGGCGCGAGCAGCCGCACAGCGGTCTCGGCGGTGGCTTTTGCAGCACGAGGCCACTGCAAGGGCACTCTGCGCGCGGGTCGCCTGTTCGAGCATCGGATCGGCCCGCTTGGTCCCAGGCGACGACTGGCGATGACTACCCGTGCAGAATTCGCGCCGGGCGTACCGCGCCGACGGGTTCGCCGTGTCCGAGGACGGGGACGGTGGCGAGTTCGGTGAGGATTTCGTCGGCGTCGGTGTCGACGCCGAGCCGCCGTAGTGCGGCGATCATGACGACCGGGCGAGCCCGATGGGAGCCGTCGGCAATCTTCAAAGAGATCGACGAGCCGTCGGGAAGTGCCATCGCATAGACGCCTTCCGCGCCCTCCTTGGCGACCGATCCGGGCAGTGCGCCCATGAGCCGGGTCACGTCCCGGCCGGTTCCGCCGACGTATGCGGCGTGCGTGTTCATCGCCAGGGCGACCCGCCCTTCCAGCGATCCGGACCGGCTCGTAGCCAGCTTGGCGAACGCCTGGGCCAGGCCCCGGTAGCCGATGGCGAACAGCGGAGCTCCGCAGCCGTCGACGCCGGTCGCGGCCACCTTCTCGTCGGCCAGGTCCTCGATCGTCTCGCGCAACGCGCGCTGCAGCGGGTGGTGCGGGTCCCGGTACGTAGCCGTGTCCCAACCGTTAGCGACACAGGTGGCGAGCATCGCGGCGTGCTTGCCCGAGCAGTTCATCGTCAACGGGGTAGGGCCGCTTCCCTCGGCCAGGTGAGCGCGGAGAGCGGCCTCGCCGATGGGCAGGGCGGCCGTGCACTGCAGTGCCCCGGTGCCGAGCCCGGCGTCTTTGAGGATTCTGCGCACTCCGTCGAGGTGGAAGGCTTCGCCGGAGTGGCTTGCGCAGGCCAGCGCCAGCAGTTCGCCGTCCAGGTCGAGTCCGGCGCGCAGCATGCCGAGCGCCTGAAGGGGCTTGGCGGCCGACCTGGGGTACATGGGGTGGTCCGGCTCACCGACGCTCAGCACGCTCTGCCCGTCTGGCCCGGCGGCGTGGACCGTTCCGTGATGCACCGATTCGAGGAAGTCTCCTCGCCAGACCTCAGCCACCACAGCGTGCATGGCGCGCTCCTTCCTGTTCGGCCGTTACCTGCCGAACCTCTCAAGTGTTAACAGTTATCACCTTGCCACGACCCGCGTCGATGTCGTGTGGGGTATTGACAGACTTCGTTCGGCCGCTGTCCACTGTCAAATGTCAACACTTGGAAGCTGCAGTCGACGGCGCAGAACGCGGCGATTGACCAGCGGACAGCTCTGAACGGACGGACGGCACACATGCCCGACACCCTTGAGCGCGGCCTCGCCGTCCAGCTCGTGGAGACGCTTCGCGAACGCCTCCTCAGCGGTCAGATCACCTCGGGCGCCCGGATCAACGAGGTCGAGATCGCCCGCGAGTTCAGCATCAGCAGGGGACCCCTGCGCGAGGCGATCCGGCAGCTGGTCAGTGAGGGCCTCCTGGTGCACCGCCCCAACAAGGGCGCTGTCGTGTTCGAGGCCCAGCCCGACGAGGTCGAGGCGCTCTTCGAGTTGCGCTCGGCACTGGAGACCGCCGCTGCGCGCCTGGCCGCCGCACGGCGCGACCGCAAGGACATCGCCGCGCTTCGCCGCGCCTGCGAACGGTCGAGGAAAGTCCTCGCCGCGGGACGCGAGTTCGCGCACCGCATGGACCTCGACTTCCATCGCGCGCTGCTCGACGCGGCCCGCAGCCCCCGCATCACCGAGCAGGTGTGGCGGGTGCATCAGCAGATCATCGTGGTGCGCAGCCGGCAGGACGTGGCCGCGTCGCACACCGACGCCTCGCTGACCGACCACGACCAGATCGCGGAGGCCATCGCCGAGGGGCAGGCCGACCGCGCCGCCGAGCTGATGGAGCTGCACCTTGAGCGAGTACGGCTGCAGATGATCACGAGCATGACGGGCAACGACGCCCCCCGCGACTGAAGATCCCCGTCCCGGCGCCACTGCTCTCCCTCACCACTCCCCACCCTTCTTTCCACGCCTCGCTACTTTCCCCTGCCCTCGCACCCGGCTGCCGGCATGTCCGGCTTTGAGGAGCATCGTCCCCATGTCCGAAACCGCTGTCGTCGACGCCGCCAAGGTGTCGCCACGCCGCCGCCCGCGCCGCACACCGACACTGTTCGAGGCGGCCCTGCCCATCGTGCTGATGCTGGTGATCGTCGTTCCCGGCTCGATCTGGCTCAGGCTCAACCCGGTCGTCCTGCTCATCGTCGCCAGCTCGTGTGCGGGGATCATCGCCTGGCGATTGGGGGTGACGTGGGAGGAGATGCTCCACGGCATCCGCGAGAAGATCGACTCGGCGATGCCGGCGCTGCTCATCCTCGTCGCCATCGGCATGCTCATCGGCACCTGGACGCTCTGCGGCACCATCCCGATGATCGTGGACTTCGGACTGCGGGTCATCCAGCCGTCCTGGATCGTCCTGGTGGCGTTCCTGATCACCATGGTGGTCTCCACCATGACCGGTACCTCGTGGGGCTCGGTCGGCACGGTCGGCGTTGCACTCATGGGTGTCGCCGCCGGACTCGGGGCGTCCCTTCCGATGACCGCAGGCGCGATCGTCAGCGGCGCCTACTTCGGCGACAAGATGTCACCGCTGTCCGACACCACCAACCTCGCGCCGGCAGTGGCGGGTGCAACGCTCTTTGAGCACATCCGCCACCTCTTCTACACGACGCTCCCGGCGGCCGGGGTCTCGGCGATCCTCTACTTCGCCCTCGGCCTGACCCAGCACACCGGCGCCCACGCGGCTTCCCGCTCGGATGCCCTGCTGACGGTGCTCAACCACGCTTTCCACTTCAACGTCCTGCTCCTGCTGCCGCCCGTGGTAGTGCTGGTGGGCGCGATGATGAAGAAACCCCCGGTGCCGACGATCGTGCTGTCCTCGGTGGTCGCGGCCGTCCTGGGCATGGGAGTTCAGGGCTTCACGATCCACGACGTCAGCGACGCCGCGTCGAAGGGCTTCAACGTGACGATGCTGGCCGGACACGGCGTCGACCCCGCCCAACTGCCCGCCGCCGCCGAGACCTTGCTCAACCGGGGCGGCATGACCTCCATGGCGCAGACCATCCTCATCGGCCTGGTCGGCTTCGCCCTCGCCGGGATCCTCACCGAGGCGGGCTGCATGGACGTTCTGATGCGCCGCCTGCTGCAGCGGGTGCGGCGCACAGGAGGCATCATCCTGGCCACCGCGGTCTCTTCGCTCGGCACGGCGCTGGCCATGGGCGTGTCTTACCTGGCGATCCTGATCCCCGGCCAGGCGTTCAAGGACGTCTACCGAGAGCGTGGGCTCGCCGCCAAGAACCTCTCGCGGACGCTGGAGGACTCCGGCACGGTGTTCGTCCCGCTGGTGCCGTGGACCGAGGCGGGAATGTACATGTCGACGACGCTGGGCGTGGCTACGGTCGCCTACGCGCCCTATGCCTTCCTCAACTACCTGGGCGTGGTGTTCGCCCTCGTCTGCGGCTTCACCGGATTCGGCATCGCCCGGATCAAGACGCCCGACAACGCCGCGCAGTAGACGTCGAAGGCTCTCGTCCGCCCTGCTCATCGGGCCGATGGACACGCGAGACCGAGCCGTCCCGCCACTTCGCGGCGGACGGGGGCGCCGCCGCCCGCACCCCCTGCAGACCGACGCACCGAGGGTTTCCCGCCGCCGCACGGGTGCGGCCTTCTGCCTGCTGTCTCACGCCTCTCGCCAGCCGTGCGGAAGCGGCGGGCGCCGGGTTACCTCAACGTAACGCTTGATACATATGGGCATCTCATCGAGTCAGATGTAATGTCCGAGTCATTCGCGCGGCCGTCAGTGCCGTCGCCCGCCAGCCCGTCGAGAAGGACCTGACCGTGAAGCTGACGTCCTCGAACCGCCGCACCATCGTGGCGGCCATGTCCTGCGCGACCGCGCTGCTCACGCTGTCCGCCTGCTCCAGCAGCAACGACGACGGCGGCACGCAGGCGGCCGCCGGTGGAAAGTTCACCATCGCCGGCAAGGTCGTCCAGCAGGATGCCGCGCTCCACAAGCTCCTGCCGGACGCCGTCAAGAAGTCGGGCGTCGTCCGTGTGGCGACCGACATCCCCTACCCGCCCTTCGAGATGTACGCCGCTGTCGGCAGCACGAAGATGACGGGCCTGGACTACGACCTCGGGCAGGCGCTCGGCGCCAAGCTCGGCGTTCGCTTCACCTTCTCGGCGCAGAAGTTCGACGGCATCGTGCCGGCCGTGCAGGCGGGGAAATTCGACGTCGCCATGTCCGCGATGACGGACAACAAGGAACGGCAGCAGGTCGTCGACTTCGTCGACTACACCCAGTCCGGGTCCGGCATCCTGGTCGCCGACGGGAACCCGGAGAAGATCACCACGCTGGATGACCTGTGCGGGCGCAAGGTCGCCGTCCAGGCCGCGACCAACCAGCTCAAACTCCTCACCGCCCACCAGGCGGCGTGTGCCACGTCCGGCCAAGGCAAGGCCGACATCCAGACCTTCCCCAAGGACTCCGACGCCCAACTGGCTCTCAGGTCCGGCAAGGTCGTCGCCGACGTGCTGACCAAGCCGGCTGCGGGCTGGACCGCCAGGACCGCCGACGGCGGAAAGGCCTTCGACCTCGTCGAGGACCCCAAGGCCCCCGGCGGCTACAACGCATCGCCCAACGGCATCGCGGTCAGCAAGCGGTTGCCCGAGCTGGCCGATGCGATCCAGAAGGCCCTGCAGGCACTCATCGACGACGGCACGCTCACCAAGATCTGCGACAAGTACGGCGTCGGCTCGATCGCGGTCCACAAGGCCACCCGGAACGCGGCGGTGGACTGATGCAGACCAGCGCCCAGCCGCTGCCGCACGCGGCGGCCGAGCAGCCCGCGGCACGGGATCTCGAGGTCGTCCCCGTGCGCCACTACGGCCGCTGGGTGGCCGCCGTTGCCGCGACCGCGGCCCTGGCCGGACTGATCGGCTCTCTTGCCCAGAACGCCAACGTCCACTGGGACGTGGTGGGCCACTACCTCTTCGCCGGCCTGATCTTCGACGGCCTGGGAACCACCCTGTGGCTGACGGCCGCCGCCATGGTGCTCGGTCTCGGACTGGGCACCCTGATCGCCGTCATGCGTCTGTCGGCCAACCCGGTGCTCTACGGGCTGTCCTCCCTGTTCGTGTGGTTCTTCCGCGGCACCCCGCTGCTCGTGCAGATCATCTTCTGGGGTTACGCCGCAGCCCTCTACAAGTACGTGTTGATCGGCATCCCCTTCACCGACATCACCTTCTTCCGGGCCGAGACCAACTCCCTGCTCACACCCTCGGTCGCAGCCCTGCTCGCCCTGGGACTCAACGAGGCGGCCTACGCCAGTGAGATCGTCCGCGCCGGCATCCAGTCCGTCGACGCCGGACAGGCCGAGGCCGCGCACTCGCTGGGCATGCGGCCGGCCATGACCATGCGCCGCATCGTGCTCCCGCAGGCGATGCGCGTCATCGTCCCGCCGATGGGCAACGAGACCATCAACATGCTCAAGATGACCGCCCTCGTGTCGGTGATCGCCGCCCACGACCTGATGTCCAACATCCAGGACGTCTACGCACAGAACTACCAGGTCATTCCCCTGCTGGTGGTGGCGAGCATCTGGTACCTGGCCCTGGTGAGCGTACTGAGTGTCCCGCAGGCCTGGCTGGAGAGGCGCTACGGCCGCGGTAGCGCCGGTACCGGCCCCACCTCCCCCCTGCAGCGCATGTTCCTGGGGGCCGCCGCGGCCCTCCGCAGGAAGGAGAGGGGCCGATGAGCGCTCCCATGGTTCACGCCGAGGGCGTGCGCAAACACTTCGGCCGGCTGCAGGTGCTCCAGGGCATCGATCTGACCGTGGAGCGCGGACAGGTGTGCTGCCTGCTCGGCCCCTCGGGCTCCGGCAAGTCGACGTTTCTGCGCTGCATCAACCATCTGGAGAAAGTCGACGGCGGACGCCTGTCCGTCGACGGGCAGCTGGTCGGCTACCGCCAGGACGGCAACCGGCTGCATGAACTGCGCGAGCGCGAGGTCGCCGAGCGGCGACGCGACATCGGCATGGTCTTCCAGCGCTTCAACCTCTTCCCCCACATGACGGCACTGGAGAACGTCGTCGAAGCCCCGATCAGAGTGGCGGGCGTCAGCCGCGCCACCGCCCGAGAGGAAGCGGTCGGCCTGCTCGACCGGGTGGGCCTCGGGGACCGGGCCGACCACTATCCGGCCCAGCTGTCGGGCGGCCAGCAGCAACGTGTGGCCATCGCACGCGCCCTGGCGATGAAGCCGAAGCTCATGCTCTTCGACGAACCCACCTCCGCGCTCGACCCGGAACTGGTCGGCGACGTGCTGGGGGTGATGCGACAACTCGCGGACGACGGGATGACCATGGTGGTGGTGACCCACGAGATCGGCTTCGCCCGGGAAGTGGCCGACACGGCCGTCTTCATGGACGGCGGCACCGTGGTGGAGGCGGGCAGGCCCGCCAAGGTACTGGTCGACCCCGAACACGAGCGCACTCGCCTCTTCCTGTCGAAAGTCCTGTGACCGCCGAGGTACGCCGGCGCCCGCGCGCCACCGCCCTGCTGGCGCTGGCGGGAAAGCGGGAACCCGGCTTCGTGAACGACCTGGGCCAACTGGTGGGCATCGACTCCGGCTCCTGCAGTCCCGTCGGGGTCAACAGGGTCGCGGACTGGGTGGATGACCGGCTCACGACTCTGGGCTTCACCGTGGAACGGATCGCGCTGCCCGCGACCGCCGACGGGCAGCGCGTCGGTGACGTGCTTGTGGCCCGCAAGACGGGTGCCCTGACCGCCGCGCAGGGCGGGCGCCGAGTGCTGCTGGCGGCCCACATGGACACCGTCTTCGAGGACGGCATCGTCGCGCAGCGGCCGTTCACCACCCGCGCCGGACTCGCTTACGGTCCCGGGGTCTGCGACGACAAGGGCGGCCTGCTCGCCGGTCTCACCGCGCTCGACGTGCTCGCCGAGGCGGGCGTGGACGCCTACCGGGAGCTGGTGTTCCTGGCCACGCCGGACGAGGAGATCGGATCCCCGGCCAGTCGTCCGGTGACCGAACGGATCGCCCGGGAGAGCGATGTCGCCCTCGCCCTGGAGTGCGCGCGGGAGAACGGAGACCTGGTGAGCGCCCGCAAGGGCGTCGCGGACTTCCGCGTCACCGTCACCGGCCGGGCCGCTCACGCAGGCATCGAACCGGAACGCGGAGCCAACGCCGCCTTGGCCGCGGCCCACCTGGTCGTTGCGCTGCAGGGACTCAACGGCCGCTGGGACGGCGTCACGGTCAACGTGGGGGTGGTGCGTGCAGGCACCCGGCCCAACATCATCTGCCCGGAGGCAGAGCTGCGCGTGGAGGTCCGCTCGGCCACCGCGTCGGGCATCGATGCCGCACGTGACGCCATCGAGACCGCGGCATCACAGCCGGGTGTGGCCGGAACCAGCGCGCACGTCGAGCAGCTGGACCTCTGTCCCCCCATGGAGCACACGCCCGCCGCCCGCCGGCTGCTGGCCACGGCATGCGAGCTGGGAACCGAACTCGGCCTGCCCGTCCGTGCCACCACCACGGGCGGCGTCGGCGACGCGAACATCATCGCGGGCGCGGGCATACCCGTACTCGACGGGCTGGGCCCCCTCGGCGGCGCCGACCACTCCCCCGAGGAGTGGCTCGACCTGGGCTCTGTGCACCGGCGCGTAGCCCTCCTCGCCTCGCTCATCACGGCGGTGGGCGACGGCCGCACCTGACGGCCGGCGCCCGATGCTCCGCAATGCAGCGGCTCGTGTGAGCCGGCGGCGCCGGTGCCCGGGCAGAACGCCGGTGCGCCGACCTCCCTGATCGGCGCACCGGCCACGGGTTAGGCTCGTCCGACGCCGACCGCGCTCCACTCGGTCCGAACGCCGCGGGAAGGAAGACTGACAGGATGGCCACTGGCGTTCTGGCGGACGAGATCCGCAACAAGCTCGGCGAACTCAGTCCGGCCGAACGCAAGGTCGGGCGCGTGCTGCTGGCCGCGTACCCGTCCGCCGGCTTCGAGACGGTGGCCGCCATCGCCGAGCGCGCGCAGGTCAGCGCCCCCACCGTGCTGCGGTTCGTCTCCCGCTTCGGCTTCCGCGGCTTCCCCGACTTCCAGGCGGCGCTGCGGGCGGAACTGCAGGAGCGCAACGCCTCGCCGCTGTCCCTGTACGACGCTCCCGCCTACGGCCGTCCCGTGGAGGAGGGAACCGACCAGGGAAGCCTGCTCGACCGCGCGGGGAGGATCTTTCCGAGCGAGGTGGCCAAGACGCTGGCGGAGCTCCCGCCGCATGACCTCGACCATGCCGTCCGCCTGCTCGCCGACGCCAGACTCCGCGTCACGCTCGCCGGAGGCCGCTTCACACACCTGCTCGCGCAGTACCTCGGACTGCACCTGATGCAGCTGCGGGAGGACGTGCGGTTCCTGCCCGACCGCAGCGTGGAACGCACCGCTGCCCTGGCCTCGCTCGGCCGCCGTGACCTCCTCGTGCTTTTCGACTACCGGCGCTATGAGGCAGACAAAGTCGCGACGGCCGAATTCGCCAGGGAGCGGGGCGCAAAGGTCTTGCTCTTCACGGACACCTGGCTCTCGCCGGTGGCCGGCCGGGCCGACGTCACGCTGCCCTGCCGGGTGACGGCGCCCTCTCCCTACGACAGCCTGGTGCCGACCCTCGCGGTCATCGAGACGGTCGTGGCCGCAGTGGTGGAGGCTCTGGGCGAGGCCGCCCACGACCACTTGCGCCACGCCGAGGACATCGCCCAGAACATCGGCCTGGTATGACCTGAGCCGGTCCGGGCGGTGCGTGCGTCACCTTCTCACGTGCTACCGGGGAGGCATCCATGGAGGAACCCGCTGACGTTGGCGGGGATCGCAGGGGCTTTTTTACACCCGGCCCCGCACAGTGCCCGTCGCCGACGCGGTGGTGAACCTGACCGCGAGCGAGTCTCTGCACTGGGCGGCCTCCCTGCCCGGCGGCCAGCCGCATCTGCGGTTGGTCCGCGAACTGGTCGGCACGCCACCTGCCTCATCGGCCCCGGGGACATGTCCCCGGGGCCGCAGCTTCGGGAGTACCGGGCCTTGTCAGTGGGGCCGTTGAGAATGGCGTGATGACTCACGCCATACCCGTGCCGTTGCCGTCCGCGCTCGTCGATCACCACGCCGTCGACCTGGAACGCAGTTACACCGACGGCTGGGGGATGACGGTCGCGGACGTCGCCACCGCGCCCTCCGGCGAGATGTACGCCCTCTACCGCGTGCACCGCCGCACGTACGGCGTGTCGGACGACGAAGTCGACCCGGGGAAGGCCGACTTCGGCTACGCGCTGGTGACCAGGTACGCCCCCGACGGCAGGCTGGTCGCCACCGCGGTCTCGGGGCAGAGCGACTTGGTGCGCCAGGACAAGACGCTCGGCGGCCCCACGACCGGGCTGGGTGAGGAGCTGTGGTGGGCCAAGGGACTGTGCGTGCTGCCCGACGGGACACTCGCGGTCACCGACATGCCGGGCAAGGTGGCCGACTTCCTCCGGAACGCCGAGCTGGACGACATCGAGCGGGCCGCGCTCGACCAGGGCGTGACCGTACGGCGCGGCCAGGGCTACACCCTGCGCGTCACCGCCGCGCCCTCCGTGCACCGCCAGTTCCTCACCCGCTGCCAGCCGCTCGACGGCGGCCACGGCCTCCCCGCGATCCCGGCCCAGCGCAAGGCCCGCCGCGAGTACGAGAACCGCGTCAGCACCCTCACACCCGAACCATGATCGTTCTCAGCGCCAACCGCTGTACCGATACTCCCGAGGCCAGGACCATGATCACCGGCTTAGCGTTAACCGCTGTACCGATGTTCCCCGAGGCCGGTGTTGCCTTGGCCGTGCCGGACAGTTGCCCCCTTGGTCGGGTGCGGTGCGGTTCGCCGACTATTCGCCGGCCGCCATGATCGCGTTGATGAGGTCGCCGCCGCTCTCTTTCAAGGCCCTGACCGCCTTCGCTCTTGACGCACCAGTCTGCGCCATAACCAATTCGATGTCCTTGGGGTCAACCCCGGTCTCGTCGACGGTCTCGTCGACGGTGTCCTCGTACGGCTCAGGGACGTCTTCGAAATCTTCTGGCATGAAGTCCTCCAAGGAGCGAAGAAGTACCGCTCAGCCCTTCCACTGCTCAGGCACCGTGAAACAGGTGCCCCACGCCGTCACGGGCTGCGTTCGCTGCTGACCATGATCAATCTCAGCGCCAACCGCTGTACCGATGTTCCCCGAGGCCGGAGGGCGCCGGCATGGCCGCACGCAGAACTCGCTGACCTTCCGCCAGGGAGTGGGCGTCGTGCCCAGCGGCGGTGGTGAACCGGGCGGGCGTCCGGATGCCGTTTCGCAGCGGTGTCGCCGGGCCGGCGACACCCCCGGCTCGGCTCACGCCGTCCGGGAGAGGGGCTCGCTCGAGGGACGGACGGCGTAAGGGAGACTGGCCCGGTACCCCGGCGGCGCGGGCTACGTCCGGCCGATGCTGCCCGCCGCCGGGGCTTCATCTCGCATGGTTAGCCGCCTCGCCCAAGGGCGCCCTCGTTCAATAGGTCGCCGCAGAACAGCGAACGGCAGGGGAGCCCGCTTCCCGTGCCGTGAGCAGCTCGTTTTCGTAGGCTGGTTGTAGGGTCTCACCGCCCGTGGCCAACGGCGACGCTGTGGCCTGGTAGTTGTCGCGCTGTCTCACGGCTTGGCCAGCCGTCCAGTCTCACGGCCGTGTCCGAATCCTCGCGACGCTGTAGCCGTCGTTCGTGAGATTCGGTCACGGAATCTGAGATCTCGCATGATCGTGTAGAGCCTCGTCGCTTGTGGAACAGTCGGTGCTCGCTGACCAGCGGTTCTTTCCGCTGTCCCAGACTGATGGCACAACCTCTCAGTCACAGACGTGGCATTTCCTCGCCGTCTCAGCCGATGGTGAATGACACCGGTGCTCCGGCCTACGGGGGATGTGGCCTGCCGCTCGGTGCGTCGACGGCTGTTGCCGTCGGGCTTAGGCCGGGGTCAGACCGGTCGGGACCTGCCACTGATAGCGGCGGCCCTTGTTGGTCAGACGCAGGCCCTGCTTGAAGACGGCCAGCCCCAGTTCGTTGGACGCCCTCGCCAACAGTGGCACGGTGTCACCGGCCTTTGCGTATCCCATGCTCAGCGGGGACTGGGCGGCGAGGACGAGCCGGGTGTGGTCGGCCGGCGGGACTGAGACGAAGTCTGCGGTCCGGTCCCCGGCGAGGTGGCGCACCAGAGTGGGGCCCACGCCGGCGAACAGCGGGGTGGGCAGAATCTCGCGGATGAAGTCCAGGATGCCCTTCGTCAGGACGGTGCCGGCCTCGGAGGGCCGCTGCTGGTGCCGTAGAACGGCGTCCACCAGAGCAGCACCGTCGTCGAAGGAGGAGGGGTTGACCTTCTCCTCGACGCCAAGGACCTGGCCGATGATCCGCCAGATGTGGAAGAAGGCGTCCCTGTCCTTAGAGGGGAGCTCGATGCCGAGCCGGGCCAGCCCGCGGGGGATGATGACGGAGAAGCACATCAGGGTGGCGGCCAGGTCCTCCTGGTTGACGGGCACGCCCCAGGAAGTATCCCAGTCCTCCCTGCGCGACAGGTGGTAGCGCATCGTGGCGTGCAGGAGGCGGATCTTCTGGGCTGTACGCACCCCACGCGCGCCCGGCGCGAGGCTGCCGGTCTCCAGGACATCGACGACGAACTGCGCGGTCTCCATCAGCCGGCGGAAGACACCCTGGGTGAGGCGGGTGGAGTGGTAGAGGACCTGTGCGCCGTCGCCGCAGCTGTAGCACAGGGGCAGGGAGCCGCACAGCAGCGTGCTGGTGATGTGCCCCTGGTAGCGGCCGAGCAGGCCCTGACCGCGTGCCGTCAGCTCCGGGTCGGCCCACTGGGGCAGGACTGCACTGCGGGTGAAGTATTCCTGCAGTTTCGGCGGCAGCCCGTCCGGGACGGGCTCACTGTTGCCCTCCAGGGCGAGGAGGGCCTGGCGGACCTGTTCCTGTCGGCCGAGCGCGTAGACCTCCTCGATCGCGGCGTCGGCCAGGGGATCGCCGGTCTTCCGCAGCGGGGCCAGCAGGTCATCGGTCCACTTCATAGCGGGCACGCGCATCTCCGTTGCCATAGCGCTGTAGGCGGGTGGGGAAGGAAGCAGACAGCCCGCCAGGCCGTGACTTCGTAGCCGGGCGTGCAGACCGCTCGACCTCCGTTCTACTGGCCTTCGTTGAGCACCTGGAGCCCTCATCACCCGAACAGATCAGGCTGAATCGATCCGTCGTCGCTCTGGCGGGGCCTGTTTCACTCAGCGGCGGGACGCGCCGGGTGCGAGCGACTGTGCCCGGCGGGGCCGTGATGCCTGGCTCCCTCTTGGTCACGTCTGAACGACGCACGGGACTTCGCCGCCTGCCGGGCGCGGCGGACACCGGCTTCAGGAAGAGCGAAGTCAGCGACTCTGGCGACCACAAGGAGCAGGCATCTAAGTCGGCGCCGCCTTCTGCGCGGTCACAGGCCAAGGGGCTGCTGCACTCACCGGAATTGGCGAGATGTGCGGGCTCCGCACCGGCGATGCCTGCCCCGAGCATCAGCGGAGCCCTCTACGTCTGGACGAAGACGTGACCAGGAGCCAGTGGAAAGCCGGACGATCCGTGGTGGGGACCGGCCGGAATACGGCGGAAGTGTGCCCCTGAGGCAAGATTTCGCAGGTCAACGCATTGTGACGCCATGCCGGGCTGCTGCGGAAAACCGCATGCTTACCGCGTCAGCGGCTGGGGTAACCCGCGGAAACGGGGCTCCCAGGCAAGCTCAGGTGCGCTGTTGCTGCGGTTTCCTCTTCCGGCCGTATTCCAGTCTGGCCCCCCATGTGGAGCGTCCCGTTCACCGGCCCATATACGGGTCTCGGCAGGATCCCCACCCATAGCTCGGACAACGACGGACCTGTCCACCCGTCACGGCAAGGACCGTTGCAGTACTACTAGCCGCTGTAAGGCGTGTTGTCCGTGTTGACCCGGCAGACAATCATGTTCGTCTCGGGGTTCAGGCACGTGATTTTCAATGCAGAGTCGAGGAGAGCCGAGAGGGGCCCTGCGATGCCATTGAAGGTTTTGACGTCACTCGCCCCCGGCGTGGCGTCTTGTGTCGGGCCCGTGGACCCAACCGCGATCGTCTCACCGGTGGCCTTCTCGATCACCTCGACAGTGACAGGCGCGTGGAGGAGCATCTCCAGATCGTCGCCTGTGGCCTTCTGTAGGACACTGCTGGGCTTGAGGGTGGCGTTCGGCATCTTCAGGGCGATGATCGTGCCGCTATCGGGGGTGCTCGGGGACGTGTCCGCCTCCATCCAGACACCCCGGACCCCCAGGGCAAGTCCGTCCGGACCGGTCTGCGCGATGAGGTGGGTGTCGCCCTTGAATTCGAGCGTGAGGGCACCCATGATGTACAGCTTCAGCGGCACATAGTCGGCCCGCATGAGGGGGATGTCCACCCCCACAGGTGACACGGGGACCTGGGGCAGGGCAGGTGCCGCATGGGCGCTTCCGGACAGCATCGGCCCGGTGCAAATCGCCACGGCCGCGGCCACGGCAACCGCCCTCTTCCTCACGAACCCATGGCGGCCTCGCTCGCACCTGGACATGCCTTGCTGAACCATCCGGCTTCTCCGTTCTCTGCTGCGACAGGACATGCGGCGCCCGACGAAGCCAACGCCTATGCCTGGCGGGCCCGTTCATGACGGCACGGAGTAACAACTAGTGCACATAGGGTAATTGGGCAAAATCTTGCGGCTCGCCCTGTTTCTGCTGCTACATTCACGCGCGCCTGAGCGCCCTTGACGGGTCGGGCCGCACCCCGGTTGGCGACGATGAGGTACTGGCGGTCACCCTTCGACCGCCTGACGTACGACTGCGGTCCCCGTCACGAGGCACGTGACGGGGACCGCGGCGCGTCCGCTACTGGCCGACAGGAGTCCGGGATCAAGCCGATGCCGGCCGCCGCATGGCACGCGCGTCCGGCGTCCTATCGGAGTACCCGATCAACGGTCTTGCGATCATTCACCCTTCCAAGGCCGTGCCGATCTTCCGAGGTGTCGTTGGTTCAGAGTGCTCCAGCTGGTACCGCCGACAACCGACCCAGCGGAAGGAAGCCGACCACGGAGGAGCAAGGTGGCGCCCTTCAAGGAGCGGACGTGCGTGCTACCCGGCCTAGAGTCGCGTCACCCAAACGAGTGAACCCTCCGATCGGTGTCCTGTCGCAGTGCGGTTGGCAGGCGGAGGGCGACTGGCCTGCTGGTCTGCCAGGTCGGTTGAGAACGTTGACCCTCGCTGTTCTCAAGCGGCCTGGTGTTCGAGCAAACCGGAGTCGTGCTGATGGACCGAGTAGTTCCCCACGGTCGCTCGGGTTCCCCGCTCAGCGCGCGACGGGATGAGAATCCGTCGGTACGAAGGAGAACGAGTGGGAATCCGACTGTCTCGACTCATCAGATCTTGCAGAGACAGAGCCGTTGACCTGCGGTGGCAGGTTGAGTTGCGACTCAGGGAAAGCAGCGTGAGGCGGCCTGAAGGGGCTGAGTCCGGCGCCGGGGGCGCGTCTCATCGATCTTGTCGGGTGTCCTGTCGCAACGTAGTTGCCAAACACGAGGCTGCTCACCTGCCTGTTCGCCACGTTAGTTGAGAATGACGGAAACGGAATTCTCAAACGATCTGGCTTTCTAGGAATCCCCTCGCGGAGGAAGAGGGTGGAGCATCGGCGGTTGGCAGTGTCCCAGAAGCCGCGTCGGCAGCGCGTGCGAGGCTCACCGCCGAGCAAGTAGGGTCACAGACGCTGTGGCGGGTCGGTGCGGTAAGCGGAGTGGGCGGAAGTGGGCTTGGGACCACCACCGCTGATTGGCAGGCGCCGCCGCCGCCCTCACCGTGCCGATGCGGCTCGCTCGCGTGGCGGAGGCCCGGCTAGAGCGAACAGCTGACCGTAACCTGTGACATCGTCGGTGGTCGTACCGGCTGCACGCAGCATCGCCCACAGCAGCACTTGGTTCGGCGTCAACACCGGACGCTGCAGGCGTGCCTCCAGCCGCTCGATCACGCCGACCGCGCGAAAGCCGTTGCCGCCCAACACCACGGCATCGGCGCTGTCCGGAACATGTGCGATCACCCAGTCGTACAGCTCGGCAGGCTGGACCAGGGTCTGCCCGCTGGGCAGAGCGCAGGGAGCCGAGAACAGTACCTCGAAGCCCGTTCCCTCGTAGTAGCGTCGACCCAGCGCGTTCAACTCCGTGTCGAACCACGGCGGATCGAACAGCGCCAGCCGTGAGGAGCCGAGGGCGTGCAGAGCGTCCACCATCGCCGCGCAGGTGGCGACTACCGGAACGCCTCCGGCCCGGGTGCACAGGCGCTCCAGCATCGCCTCCTCGGCCGAGGCGCCGATGACGTATGCCGAGCTGGTGAAGGCGAAGCCAATCGCAGCCAACGGTGCGGCGGCCAGTCGCTCGGTGGCCTCGTCCACGTACGGCGGCTCGGCGAATGCCCGCACCGGCTCCAGAGGGATCGCCTCGTCCATCCCGCCGCCCGGCCGCATCGCGCCGAACGGCACCCGGGCGGCGTGGATGCCGACATCGGCGGGAGCCATCGCGCGGAGTTCGGACTCTGGTCCTACGTCCGCGTGCGGGGTGAGCACCCCGAGTCTGACCCGCACATTCCAGCCGTCGTTCTGCCACATCCTGCACGTTTCCTTGCGGGCCTGCCAGCAGTGAGTTCCACATACATGATGTGAGCCTGGCGGTGTGCGGACACGGAATGACACGCCAGCCGACTACATCGGCAAAGTGAGATCAAACCCCACGATCGAGGCAAGGCCTCCGGTCCGGTCACGAGGCTCTGAGAATTCCGACACATCGCGTGAGACCCCGTGAGAATCCGCCAGCTTCAATGCGACAGGACACGGGGCCAGTCTCAGGTTCGTGGCCAATTGGCCACTGGTAGGCCAATCGCCGTGAGATTCGGCCATGAAATTTGAGACCCTACACTGGTGGTGCTCGGGGCTACTGCGGAGGGTTTGCCATGCCCCGAACTATCTGAGCGGTGCCATCTCGTTCGGCCTGGTCACTTCTCTGAACTATTGACGTTGAAGCCTGAGAGCGGGTCCAGGCAGCATGGTCTGATGGGCCGTAGTGGCGGTTTGTCCACCAGACGGTACGGCTGCGTCCGATGGGGGAGATGGTGGAGGAGCCTGATTTCGACGTGCTGCGGTCCTCCAGCGGCGATCGGGGGATCGTCCTCGTCCAAGCGGTTCGCTCATTAACTGGCCTGAGCGCATGGCGAAGCAAGCAGCTACTTGAAGCCACCCCGACTACGGTTGTCGACCGGACATGGTTCGAGGCCGCAACGGAAGCGGTGAGGCGCCTCAACGCAGTGGGCGCCCGAGCTGACTTGCTGTGCAGGTGGTGTGAGCGAGTGATCTCTCTCGAGGACTGCCCGGTGGACGCCGGCCCGTGCTCGTCGCCCTTCATGTCCCCGGACGGGTGCCCCGCAAGCCGACCGAGAGCTTGATTTCTGCCCGTTCGGGACTGCATTCCAGGCCGGCACCCTCAACTTGCGAAGTTCCCGCGGGCTGTGCCGAGAGGCTATCGCTGTGCTGGCATGCCGAGGAGCATAGGCCCGCCTCCGGCTGCCGTGTCAATCTGACTGATTTTGGACTCAGCGCCGGTCAGGCTGATGCGGAGTCCTTCTATCTCGCCCAGCCAGCCCTCCTGCTCTGCCTCAGCAATGCGGTCAACGAGGTTGTCGCGGATCTCCACCAGACGGCCGCGCTGGGAGGGATCGGGGCGAAGAAGGGAGCAGCGGACGCAGGCGTGCTCGTGGACGCAGGCGGTGCCGTAGGCGCGGGCGCAGGTCCCGACGGAGAGCTTGCGGCGTTCGAAGTGGCCGAGAAAATCCTCCCACTCGGCATCGGTAGGGGTGCGGTATTCCTCGGCCGGCCGCAGGGAACGGCGCCGGGCGATGAAGGCGCGATGGGCTTCGATGGTCTCTTCCGGGTAGATCGCGTTGTAGCCCATCGTGGTGTTGATGTTGGCGTGGCCAGCGATGACCTGCGCGATGTGAGGCGGGAGGCCCGAGCGGATGGCATCGGTGATGAACAGGCGGCGGAAGTCGTGCGGCACGAAGACCAGAGGCTGGCCGGTGGAGTCGGTGAGGCCAATGAAGGCGAGGACCTCTCCCAGCGCGCTGCGGATGAACTCGCCCGACATCCGGGATCTCTCGCCGCCGCGGTCCCACTGGAACAGCAGCGGAGACGGAGGGTTCCAGACACGTTCCTCATAGTCGTAGGCGGACAGGAGCGGGATGGCACCGGTCCGCGGGTCGCGGACACGTCGGATGATGGTGGCCAGGACGTCGGCCAGTTCTGGGCTGACGAGCACAACTCGCTCCTGGTCGGTCTTGGACGGAGCGATCTGCAACAGTGGGACGATCTCGCCGGTGGCAGGCAGCCGGTACTGGATCATCGCGTGATGGCTGATCTCCAGCATCTCCTCGATGCGGGCGCCCGTGTGGCGGAGAAATTCCACCGCTGCCCAGGCCCAGAACGCGCGATGTTCGGCCTGACCGAAATGGCGAAGAGTGCCCTGCTCGTCCCTCGCGCCGGCGGTCGTCGCGTTCTTGGTGCGGACGAAGATCGCGTCGCCGATCGTGAAGGGGGCACCAGGTGGGACGGCGAGCAGGGCCTGCAGGCGGGCCGATTGCTGGGCGTGGTGATCGGCCGCAGCACGGACGAAGGTCTCCAGGACGGGCAGCCGCTCGCGCGTTCGCTGGTCCATGCGGGCCTTGCGTCGCTTGACGCGCTTGCGGTTGGAGACTTCGGCTTCCTTGATCGGGCAGGGCGCTGCCCAGGGTCCCCACCGGGTGGGTTCCTCGGCCGCCCAACGCGCGATGTCCAGGTAGAGAGCCCGCACCGCCACGAGCAACTGGTCGTATTCCGCGCGCTCGACGAGCGTCTCTTCCACAGTGCCGTCCGGCCGTTTCCGCCGCTGGATTCTGGTGCGGAACCGCGCCTTCCACGCGGCGGTGACTCCAGGCGGCAAGTCGAGGGAGGCGATGCCTGGATGATGTATCTCCAGGTCAGACCAGAAGTTCCTGGTCAGGTTGCGGGCAAGGTTGTCGAGAGTGCTGTAGTCAAGCCGTGGTCGGCGCTCCTCCAGGTAGTCGATCAGCAGCTCGCGGATCGGCGCGCAGGCCACGCCGTGCCGATCGACCAGTTGCGTGCAGGTGAGCTGACCCGTGACCTTGTTGAGGAAACGCAGGGTCACCGGGGCGTCGGACGGCATGTTCCCCAGGTCTCGCAGCCAGGAGTAGAAGAGGGTGCCGCCGGCCTGGCTACGGACCAACTTCCGTAACTCGGTGTAGTACTCGAAGGCGTCTCCGGCGGTGATGTCCGCCAGGCCTCCTCCCTTGGCGAGCATGATCCGAGCCAACGCCAGGCGGGCGCGGCCGCCTCCGACGGATGCCCACCGCTTCGGGCCGACGATCTCTTGCAGGCGGGTCACCCCTTCAGGGTCCCTGGTGCGCTCGACGAGGGGACGCAGATGCGTAGTGCGGTGGCCGAACTGCCAGGGAATCGAGAGGCGCAGCGCATCGATGCTGGCCAGCTGTGGGCGGTCACGGTTTTGGTTCAGGCCGCGATTCCGTGAATCCCCAGGTCATCGCCCGACTGCGGGAACGTTTCTTGTGGGGATTGCCCTGGGGTGGGGGTCGTGGCGGTCGAGGATGTGCTGTTTCCCGGGATCGATGTGCGAGTCACGGCGGTGCACGTCACCGTGGAGAGAGTCGCCGTCGAGGCCACGTCATGCGGGCGGCCGCCATCCTGTCCGGACTGCGGCTGTCCGGGACGTCGCGTGCACTCTCGATACGTGCGCCAGATAGCTGAACGCCCGGCTGCGGGACGGCCGTTGGTCATCTCGCTTAGGGTGCGCCGCTGGAAGAACTCACCGAGCCCTGACCTGCCAGCGGGCAATACCTCGAACCTGGGGATTCACGGAATCGCGGCCTGAACCACGGTTTTCCCCACCCTCGGGTGGTTTGAGTCTCATGTAATGGCCCATCCCGATTTCACCGAATTCCCCATGGGGATGACGAAGTTGGGCTTGAGGGCCCTGGCCATCACGAACACGCACATGTCCCTCGACCTGCAGCACGAGAGGTCGATGGACACACCTGATGGCAAGGAGATCATTCACCGTGGTCGACATCATCGAGATCTACGTCCACTGGTACGCGGGCCGCTCCAAGAGCGAGCTGGCCACGTCGCTCGGCGTGGACCGCAAGACGGTCAGGAAGTACCTGGCCCCGGCGGAACTGTCCGGGATCACCCCGGGCGGCCCGCCCGTGAGCGAGGACGACTGGGCCAAACTGATCAAGAGTTGGTTCCCGGAGCTCGCCGACCGGCGACTGCGGCAGATCACCTGGGACCAGTTCGACGAACACCGCGACTACATCAGCAGCCTGCTCGGAACCGTCACCGTCACCACGATCCACCAGCGGCTCCGCGACGACCGCGGAGTGCGGGCATCCCGGTCCTCGCTCCACCGCTGGATCGAAGCCACCCTGCCCGGAGAGACGAAGAGATCGCAGGTCACCGTCCTGCGGGATGAGGTCGAGCCCGGCACGGAGGCCCAGATCGACTACGGCTTCCTGGGCCAGTGAACCAACCCACGCACCGGCAAACGGCACCGGGTCTGGGCCTTCGTGATGGTGCTGCCCGCCTCCCGGCACATGTTCATCCGCCCGGTGCTCACCCTGGACCAGCACGCCTGGACCGAAGCCCACGTCGCCGCCTTCACGTTCTTCGGCGGTGTCCCGCGCCGGCTCGTGCCGGACAACCTGCGCACCGGCGTCGACAAGCCCGACCTCTACGACCCCAAAATCAACAAGGCGTATGCCGAACTCGCCTCCCACTACGGCGCGTTGGTCGACCCGGCCCGGGCCGGGAAGCCGAAGGACAAGCCCCGGGTCGAGCGGCCGATGCCCTACATCCGTGACTCGTTCTGGCGCGGACGGGAGTTCGTCTCCGTCGAGCACATGCAGACCGAGGCGATCGGCTGGTGCCGCAAGGTCGCCGGCCGCCGCCAGTGCCGCCCGCTGGGCGGAGCCTCGCCGCTGTCGGTGTTCGAGGCCATCGAGGCGGAGGTGCTGCTGCCGCTGCCGGAGACGCCGTTCGTGCTGGCTCGCTGGTCAACTGCCGTGGTCGGGCCGGACATTCACATCAAAGTCGGCCGCACCCTCTACTCGGTTCCCTGGAAGCTGATCGGCCGCCGGGTCGATGTCCGCTCCACCGCCACCATGGTGCAGGTCTTCCTCGACGGCGAACTGGTCAAGACACACGCGGCACTTGAGCAGGGCAAACGCACCGACAAGACCGACTACCCGCCGGAAAAGATCGCCTTCCAGATGAAGACGCCGATCTGGTGCCGCACGCAGGCCGGCCAGGTCGGTGACGCCTGCCGGGAAGTGGTCGAGTCGCTGCTGGAAGTCGGTGCCCTCTATCGGCTGCGGGCCGCCCAGGGCATCCTCGGCCTGCGCAAGAAGTATGGCGAGTCGCGCCTGGAGGCCGCCTGCGCGAAGGCGATCGCGGTCGGCGACCCCTCCTACCGCACCATCAAGGGCATCCTGATCGCCGGCACCGAGACCGACCCCGAGCCGGAGACCGGGGACGCCGGAGCCGCGGCCTTCCTGCACGGGCCCCAAGGGCTGTTCGCCACCGTCGAGACCCCCCACCCGGCGGACGGCGACCACGACGACCAGGGCCAGGACGGTGTTGCGTGATGAGCGTGATGGACACCGCCCTGCGGGAATCACTCAAGGCCCTGCGGCTGTCCGGGATGCTGGAGACCCTCGACGCCCGCCTCCTCCAAGCCCACGGCGGCGAACTCGGACACCTGGACTTCCTCCAGGTCCTCTGCCAGGACGAGATCACCCGCCGCGAGACCGTTGCTTTCGAACGACGCCTGAAACGCGCGAAGTTCGAGCAGCAGGTCACCCTCGAAGAGTTCGACTTCACCGCCTCCTCGAAACTGCCCGCAGCTCAGATCCGCGACCTGGGAGCCCTGCGCTGGCTCCACGCCGGCGAGTCCGTGATCCTCTTCGGCCCGGTCGGCGTCGGCAAGACCCACATCGCCCAGGCCCTCGGCCACCTCGCCGTCCGCCAGGGCGCAGGCGTCCGCTTCGCCAAGACCAGCCGGATCCTGGCCGAGCTGGCCGGCGGACACGCGGACCGCACCTGGGACCGCCGCATCCGCGAACTGATCCGACCCGACGTGCTCATCCTCGACGACTTCGCCATGCGCCAGCTCTCCGCGGCCCAGGCCGACGACCTCTACGAACTCGTCAGCGAGCGGCAAGGCCGGTCCCTGATCATCACCAGCAACCGGGCGCCCAGCGACTGGTATCCCCTCTTCCCCAACCCGGTCGTCGCCGAATCTCTCCTGGACCGGCTCATCAACACCAGCCACCAGGTCATCATGAACGGCCCCAGCTACCGCCCGAACAAACGCCCCAAGAACCCCACCGTCAAGACCGACAAACCCAAGATCACCTAGAGCTCGACCAAGCCAGGACCTGGCCGATTACGTGAACACGAGGCCGGGGAATATCGCGAACGTTCACACCCTCCCGTGAATCGCGGACGTCCTCTCTGCGCAACATTTGATCTTTGTCCGCGCGGTGCCTCCTCTGCTGCTCCCGTCCCGCGCATTCCGTCACGCCCGGGAGCCCTATTTCGTCGGTTCTCCTGAAAGGCGAGTGGTTGAGGCGGAGCCGTACGTCCTGGAACGCTCCTGATTCCCTGGCGGGCGCTGGATGCCGGCGCGTACTGTGGCAGTGAGAGCCGTCTGGAGGAGCCGATGAGCGCCCAGCCCGAGCACGCGCCCGTCCCGCCGACGCCGGCCGCGGCCGCGCAGCTGCTCGCTCAACTCCGGCTCAGCACCCGGGCCGCGACGTGGGTGCCGGCATTCGAGCAGGACTGGTCGCGGGCGCTGGAGGACTCCCGGCACTCCTACAGCCTCAGCCCGTTGCATGACGTCATCCGCACCTGGCAGGCCCGCCTGGAGGCGCTGCCAGCGGTGACCGAGTTCCTGGCCTCCGGGCGGGACGATGCCGACGGCGTCGACCTGGCCGACGCGCTCGACGGCCGCCGGTGAGCGATACGCCGTGGCCCGCCCGCCTGTCACCGAAGGCGCTGGCCGTCCTGGAGGACCTGCCGGAGCACGCCCGCGCCATGCTGCGCGACGTGATGGACATCGCCGGCCGCGACCCGTGGTCCTTCCCGCCCTTCGACAGCCGCGACATTGAGGGCGAGGACGTCCGCGCGGCCGCGGTCGGACAGCTCACCGCCGTCTACTGGATCAACCGCCCGGCCGGACGCCTGTACGTCATCGACATCGTCTGGCTCGGATAGCCACCGCGCGCCGGGTGCGCCCTGGCCTGCGCAACGGGCAGATGCCGGGTGCGCAGTCGCCTACGTGGCCATTGCGCAGACCCGTTTTGCAGGCCTGTCCGAACAGCACATCGGCAGGGGCAGTGCGCAGGTTGCGCAACCGGTCCGGCCTGCTGACATCGGCCGGTGCGCAATGGCCGGCCCATTGCGCAGGTTTCGGCCGGGCAGCCTGCGCAACGCTGTGACCTGCCGTGGTCGGGCCATGGTCGGGGTCGAGCCGTGGTCGGGGCATTGCGCAGGACCGTGAGCGGCTAGAGCGTGTCTCTTTGAAGAGCTGCTCGCCCGGCGGCATCTTGAAGCGGTCGAGAGATCCGTTCAGCCGATGGTGAAGCGCTGGTTCTGGGCGTTTCGGTCGCAGGGGGCAGTGCGGTAGTAGCCGTTGTCCTGCTGGTAGAGGCAGCGGCCCGTGCCGACGCTTTGGAGCATGATGGCGCTGCGGGCGGCGGGCTGGACGGTGCGCCACTTCTGGTATGAGCCGCCGTTACAGCGCAGGGGGTAGACGTCGCCCCGGTCATTGCTGTCGAGGCAGCGGCCCCAGGTGTAGTTCGTAAGAGTGGTGTTGGTGTTGAGGCGGCCGTTCCAGTGCCACAGGATGCTGCCGCGTCCGGAATTGCAGCGGTCGCCCTTGAGGCCGGTTTCGTCGTTCTCGCGCAGGCAGTCCCCGTAGCGGTAGTTCGCGAAGCGGCTGGTGGCGGTGGCAGCCGTGGCGGGTGTGGGGGTGAGGAGGGGGAGGGCGAGGGCGGCTGCGGCGATGAGGGCGGCGAAGGCTTTCCGGGGCGGGCGGCGCACTGGGGGTCTCCTTGCAGTGGTTTTCAGAGGTACCTCGACATGATCTCCGAACACCGCCGCCTACGCCTGAAAGATGGGAAATCCCCGGATCGATCCGAACTGACCAACCCATCAAAGAGACACGCTCTAGGGGTGGCGCGGGTGTGTCCAGCTGACTGTGTGGTCGGGGTTCTGGTCGGGGTGCCATACGGGTGCTGAGGGTCCGTTGTGGAGTAGGTCGGTCAGCGGGGGCGCGAGGATGGGCACCTGGTGTACGAAGCCGGGTGGGACCAGGTCTCGGGCGGTGGCCCGCAGGGCGCGGATGGGGTTGTCGATGCCGGTCGGGCCGGTGCTGTCCAGGATGAACAGCAGCCGTGGGAAGAGGGGGTAGCGCCGTCGCCAGTTCTCCCGTGCCGGCTCCTGGTGGAAGGTGTTCCGGGGGCGTCCGACGGTCACGGGCGTGTACGCGTACAGGCGGGCGTAGGTGGTGAGCTTCGCGGCGAGGCGTTCGGGGCCCATCGTGGCCCGGTCGACTTCCACGAACGCCCGCAGCATCGACCAGTCGTCATCGCCTTCGCGGCCGCTCCGGTAGAACAGCACGGCGTCCGGGATGACGGCCTCGCTGCTGCCGAGCGGGTGGTAGACCTTCGGGATCCAGTCCAGGGGCCGGCACACCTCGCCGCGGCGGCGTGCGTCCTGCAGGAACGCCAGCCCGGTCTCCGTCACCACCAGGGAATGGCCCTGCCCGCAGTCTGGCGGCCGTGCGGTCCGCCAGCAGCCTGGAGGGCCGCCAGTTGCGCAACTCCGGCCACTGCGCGGCGGCTTCTGCCCCGTACTGGGTGGCGAACCACGCCCGCGTCCGGCCGGCACGCGGCAGGGTGAGCGGTCGACCAGGCCCTCATCGCGCAGCTTGGCCAAGCGGCGCCAGGTCTGCTCGATCCGCACCCCCGGCGCGATGATCAGGTGCATCTGCTCCGTGGTGGCCATCCGGTACTGCGCCAGCACCGCCAGCGCCAGCCGGTCCCCACCACCCGCATCCACATTCCGCACCGCCAACCGCCCTTCCGGTCCATGCGGCGCCAATGCCCGGCGCCGCCCCTACCGGCCACAGCAGCAACTGGCTCCGACCACCCCGGCGACCGCGAAGGCCCGGCCACGGTCACGATGCGACAACACCGCCCCCGACCACGCCGGAACCCCCCGCTTAATGCCCCGCCGACATTCCTGCCGACAACCGTCTGCGTCCCTCGGGCGTCTGACGGTGTATCCGCAGGTCACCATGCCTTCCGGCGGTGGTCGGGGTGCCCGACATCCCCCTCTGCACACCCCCGCGCCACTCCCAGACAGGAAAAGAAGGAAAGGGAAGGGCGGGCGGGGCGGGCGGGCGCGCCTTGGGGGATCGGGGCGCCCTTTCCTTCTGGTTGCGCGTCGGTGGGGTCTTGGCGCTCGAGCGCCGGACGGGGCTGGCGCGGCGAAACGGAGCAGGGTACGGGGCGCTGCAGCGCTGCTTGCTTGACTCTCGGGCGACCCGAGACTCACAGAATGGTCGGGTGCTGAGCATTGGGAGCTTTTCGTTGGTCACCGGTCTGTCGATCACTGCGTTGCGGCATTACGACGACGTCGGACTGCTGGCCCCCGCCTACGTCGACCCCGACACCGGGTATCGACGGTACCGGCCTAACCAGGTTGACGAGGCGCGTCTGTACGCGGCGTTGCGTCGTCTGGAGGTGCCCGTCGATGCCATGCGCGCGGTGCGCGAACACGGCGTCGGCGCTGTGCTTGCCGAGCACCGTGAACGCCTGCAAGCCAGAGCCGACTCGCTGACGAGCCTCATCGAGACCGTCGATCGCTACATGGAGAAGGGGCTACCCGTGAAGACCCGCCGTATCAGCCAGGTCACGATCGTGGCCGAAGACCTGCCCGCCTCGGTCGCGTTCTACCGCGACGCTTTCGACGCCGACTACCACGAGGAGATCAGCTCGTTCCAGTTCGGCACTTACCCTGACGACGACTTCTTCCTCTTGACGGTGGCCAACCCGCAGTCGCACCCGTGGCAAGGGGGGCCGGCCAAATTCGGCCTGGGCGTCGCGGACATCGATGCCGCGCATGCGCGTGCGCTCGCCGCCGGCGCTGTGGAGATCGAAGCACCGGTCGACAGGCCGTGGAAGCCACGGTCGTCGACCGTGCAGGACCCCGGCGGCAACCACATCGACCTGTACGAGGGGTGAGCCCGAGCCCATCGCCGGGTGCCATGCGACAGGTCACCAGGACGACCAACTCGGGTGGATACTGACCCGATGCGCCAAGGATTCGTCCACGACGCAGTTGTGAGCATGAAGCCGGGCGGCGATGTTCGAGCCCCCGGAGCAGCCATCACGGTCGCGCTCTGCGGGCACTGGGAACCGCACGGGACTGATCGTCCTCAATGACAGCATCATCTGCTCGGCCTCACTCCGGCCGCGTTCCCCGGCCTTCCCACTCTCCCACGGCAGGCTTGGTCAACACACCGGCTCTCCGAGGGAATCAGCACGAGCGCTCCCACCGCCAGCCGCAGCGAGCATTGGGAGTGCTCAATCCGGTGCGAGTGCACGGGCGATGGGCCAGGCGCCGGGTGAGGTGTTGGAGAGCACGGTGCGGGTGGTGGCGGTGTGCGGGTCGTGGGTGGACTTGAACGACGCGCCGGCGTCGTAGCCGACCAGGATCGCCGTGTCGGTGCTCTCGTGCAGCCAGAAGCCGAGGCCGTAGCGCCTCGATTTCAGGGGCACGTCCCGGCGCGGCCGTACTACCTCGTCGACGCAATCCACGATGTCGCCGGCGAAGAACGCGCGCCAGAAGGTGGAGATGTCGGCGGCGGTGGTGTGGATGCCGCCATCACCGGTGGCCAGCACCGGCAAGTGGAAGATGTTGGAGCGATCCACCCCGTCCAAGGGCAGGTAGCCCACGGCCGCGTCAGCGGGCAACTCATCGGAGCGGAGGAAGTCGGTTTTGGTCATACCGGCCGGGCGGAGCACCCGTTGTCGGACCAGGTCGTGGTAGCCGACGCCGCTGGCCCTCTCCGCCAGCAGGGCGAGCACCACGAATCCACTGTTGCAGTAGCCGAACCGCTCACCGGCCCCGAACTTGGTGGGATGGCCGTCCAACAGGGGCAGGAAAGCCTCGGTGGTCGTCAGCTCGTGCGCCGCACCGGCGACGAAGTCGGTGATCTTGGTGTCGGCCTCTTCGTCCAGGTAGTCACCGATGCCAGAAGTATGGGTGAGGAGATGCTCCACGGTGACGTCGTCCGCGATCAGCGGTAGATCCTTGCCGAGCAGGGATCGAGCGGTGGTACCCAGCTCCAGCGCGCCGTCACCAATCAGCGAGAGCACGGCCAGGGCAGTGAACCCTTTGCTACCGCTGGCGATGCCGAATCTGGTGTCCAGGGTGTTGGGAACGCGGTACGTGCGGTTGGCCGGACCGTAGGCCTTCGCGAACTCGATCTGGCCCGCCCTGTCGATCCAGACCACACCGGAGAAACCCGTTTCCTCGGCAATCTTGTCAATGTCCCCTTGCGCCATTGCCCCCGCTCCGCCGCACAGACCGGACAGTACCGCTGACACGACAGGCCGCCGAACCCGGACACACCGTCAGACTAAACCCGCCCAAAGATCCAAATCAGGGGTTCAGACACAGGCTCTGACGGCCCGGCCACCCGGACGCCTCGATCGCGACCTGCCCGATGTTGGGGCGTCCGAAGGTCATGGTGAACGGATCGACGTCCCTCACCCGCTCGGCGACGTCGGGCTGCCGCCGCTGCCGTATTTGTGGGTCTTGCGCTGGCAGGTGGCGCAGGGGCCGACCTTGTCGCCGGAGCAGACGAAGGCGCGCAGGTTCCAGGAATCCTGAGCGCCTCGCGTAGGGAACCCGCACACGCGTTCCGGAATGCTAGGGCCTCACGTACGGGTTGGCGCCCGTCGATCATGAGCTGCCGGGTACTTCTGCAAGGACGAGCTCCAGCACCGGGCGTGGACCTCGAACCGCAACTCGACCGCGTCCTGACCGCCTTCCTCCTCGGAGTCGCCGGCTGCCCCTGCGGCATCGGCTGATCATTTCGGCCGTGCTCTGTTCCCCTTCAGGCGCGCGGCCGGTGGGGGGTGGGGACCGTGTCGATCCCTGGTTCAACCCGGGCGAGTGGGTGCGCGTTCCCTCGTCGGTTCCGCCGTCTGGGAGGCCGTCGTGTCCGCACTGTGGATTACGGCGGGGGAGCGTGTGGGGGCGGGGGTCGTGCCGATGCCGTGGAGGAGGGTGTCGACGACGATGTCGGCGGCCTGTCCGGGGGTGAGGTGGGGCAGTTCCCGGGATGCCTGGTGCATGAGCAGGGGGATGAGGGCGGCGGCCCATCCCGGTGGGAGTCCGGGCCGGAACAGGCCCTCGTCGGTGGCGCGCTGGAGGAAGGTGTCGACTTCGTGCACGAAGTGGTCGCGCCGCTCGCGGGAGGGGGGGTCGGTCAGCATGCGGGCGAGGTCGACGGGCCAGGTCCGGTTGACCTCGATGACGCCTTCGACATAGCGGTGCAGGGCGACCTGCACCGGGGCCTCCCGTAGGCGGGCCTCACGGATCACAGCCTCGATGGCGTCGAGCCGGGCCTCGTAGACCGCGGCCAGCAGAGCCTCCCGGGAGGCGAAGCGCCGGTAGACGGTGCGCCGGTCGACGCCCGCTTCCGCGGCGATATCGGCCATGCTCGCCCCCGCGTCGACGGCGAGCATGCGCGCTCCCGCTGTCAGAACGGCTTCCAGGTTGCGTGCTGCGTCAGCTCTCATCCCCCAAAAGTACCCTGTGCGTGTCTCGTAGAGCACATTTGGACACATCGATGAGTCCTATTAGAGCTCAAGTGCTACATTGATGTGGCAGATAGGAAGTGCATCGAAAGGATCGAACGTCATGACGACGACCTACGACCGGCTCTTCATCGGCGGCTCCTGGGTGGAGCCCAGCGATCCGGAGCTGCTCGACATCCGCTCTCCCCACGACCAGTCCGTCGTCGCCCGCGCCGCCCAGGCGCAGCCTGCCGATGTCGACCGCGCCGTGGCCGCCGCCCGTGCCTCGTTCGAGGCCGGCGTGTGGAGCAGCACCCCGCCGCAAGAACGCCTCGCCGTCCTGCGCCGCTACAACGAACTGCGCGAGCAGAACGCGGAGAAGATCGCCGCGCTGATCACTGCCGAGAACGGCTCGGCGGGCTGGTTCACCCTCGCCGGACAGGGCGGCCTGACCCGGCAGGCCAACGCCTACTTCAAGGCCGCCGAGGACTTCGACTGGGAGGCCGTCCTCACCCCGTCCGACCCGGCCAGCCCCTTCCGCAGCATCGTGCGCCGTGAAGCGATCGGCGTCGTCGCGGCCGTCATCCCGTGGAACTCACCGTTCTCCGCCGCCAACGCGAAGATCATCCCGGCGCTGCTCGCCGGCAACAGCGTGGTGCTGAAGGTCTCCCCGGAGAACTCCCTCAGCATGGGCTTCCTCGCCGAGCTGCTGGAGCGGACCGGGCTCCCGCAGGGCGTCATCAGCGTGCTGCCCGCCGACCGGACGACCAGCGAGTACCTGATCTCGCACCCCGGCGTCGACAAGATCGCCTTCACCGGCTCCACCCGCGCCGGACGGACCATCGCGTCCATCGCCGGGCAGCAGCTCAAGCGGGTCAGCCTCGAACTCGGCGGCAAGTCGGCCGCGCTGATCCTCCCCGACGCCGACATCCAGCAGGCCGTCCAAGGGCTGAAGTTCGGCTCGCTCCTCAACAACGGCGAGGCGTGCGTCGCCCAGGTCCGCATCCTCGCGCCCCGCTCCCGCTACGAGGAGGTCGTCACCGCGCTCAAGGAACTGGTGGAGTCGCTGAAGGTCGGCGACCCGCTGGCGCAGGACACCTTCATCGGCCCGATGATCCGCCGCGACCAGCAGCAGCGTGTCCGCGACTACATCCGGCTCGGCATCGAGGAAGGCGCCCGCCTCGTCACCGGCGGCCCCCAGATCCCCGCGGGTCTGGAAGCGGGCAACTACGTCACCCCGACCCTCTTCGCCGACGTCGACAACTCCATGCGCATCGCCCAGGAGGAGATCTTCGGCCCGGTCCTGGTCGTCATCGCCTACGACGACGAGGACGACGCCGTCCGCATCGCCAACGACTCCGAGTACGGCCTCTCCGGCGGTGTCTGGTCCGCCGACACCGAGCACGCCCTCGCCGTCGCCCGGCGCCTGCGCACCGGCACGGTCACCGTCAACGGCGCCCCCATCGGCTTCGACGGCCCCTTCGGCGGCTTCAAGACCAGCGGCATCGGCCGTGAGTACGGCGCCGTCGGCCTCGGCACCTACACCGAGTACAAGACCATCACCACCGTCTGAACCGGCCCGCCCATCGACACCGCCGGCCACCCGACCCCTGCCCCAACCCTGCGCCGCGTACGACCGGAAAGCGGTCGCCCGCGACCCCGACGGCCCGCCCCGGGCCGTGCGCGGCGCGCCCGTCCTCGAAGGACCATCCTCATGTCACACGCACCCGCGTCCGTGCCCGCCGCCCCGAAGACGGCGGCGGCCATGAGCGCCCTGGTCCTGGCCGTCCTGCTCGCCGCGCTCGACCAGACCATCGTCTCCACCGCGCTGCCCCGCATAGCCGAAGACCTCAACGGCTTCGACTCCATCGCCTGGGTCAGCGCCGCCTACCTCCTGGCCTCCACCGCCGCCACCCCGCTGTGGGGCAAGCTCGGCGACATGTTCGGGCGCAAGCGCCTCTACCTCGCCTCCACCAGCCTCTTCCTGCTCTCCTCCGTCGGCTGCGGCCTCGCCCAGAACCTGTCCGAACTCATCGCCGCCCGCGCGGTCCAGGGCATCGGCGGAGGCGGCATGATCGTACTCACCTTCGCCCTCGTCGGCGACGTCGTACCGCCCGCCCAGCGCGGCCGCTACCAGGGCATGTTCGGCTCCGTCTACGGCGTCGCCAGCATCGTCGGACCCCTGCTCGGCGGCATCTTCACCGACCAGCTCTCCTGGCGCTGGGCCTTCCTGGTCAACCTCCCCGTCGGAGCCGTCACCCTCGCCATCGCCGCCCGCGTGCTGCCCGCAGGCACCCGCCGCGCCACCGCCCGCATCGACTACGCGGGCGCCCTGCTGCTCGCCGCGATGGCCACCGGCATCGTCCTCATCACCTCCTTCGGCGAACGCTGGGGATGGACCTCGCCCGGCATCACCGGCCTGGCCGTCGCCACCCTCGCCCTCACCGCGCTGCTGCCCGCCGTCGAACGCCGCGCCGCCGCTCCCGTCCTGCCCGTCACGATGCTCGCCTCCCGCACCGTCGTGACCGGCTCCCTGATCGGCTTCGTCGCCAACGCCGCCATGTTCAGCGTCCTGGTCTACCTGCCCACCTACCTCCAGATCGTCCACGGCGTCTCCGCCACCCTCTCCGGCGTGCACCTGCTGCCCCTGGTCCTCGGGCTCGTCGCCAGCCAGTCCCTCGCCGGACGCTGGGCCGCACACGCCGACCGGCTCCGCGCCATCCTCGTCACCGGACTCCTGCTCAACACGGCCGGCCTGCTCCTGCTCGCCACCCTCAGCGGCACCACCGAGACCCTCGCCCTCAGCGGCTACTTCTTCGTCACCGGTGTCGGCATGGGCATGATTCCGATGGTCGTCCTGACCGCCGTGCAGAACACCGTGCCCGCCGAGGACATCGGCGCCGCCAGCGCCGTCGTCACCTTCGCCCGCTCCATCGGCGCCGCCTTCGGAGTCGCCGTCTACGGCGCCCTCCTCACCTCCGGCTTCACGGGCCGCCTGCACCACCTCACCCTGCCCGCCGCCTTCGCCCCCGACCGGCCCGAAACCGTCCAGGCACTGCCCGCCGCCCTGCGGCCGGCCGTCCTCGACGCCTTCGCCCACGCCACCGGCAGCGGCTTCCTCTGGATCACCCCGCTCGTGGTCATCGGCGCCCTCCTCGCCCTCCTCCTCCGCCCCGGACACGACAACACCCCCACCCCGAGCGCACAGGCCCACCACACCCCCGAAACCAGCACCACCCCCGCATGGCCCCACCCCACACCGTGTGCCCGAACCCCCACGTCCGGGCACACGGCGCGTCATACGCCCAAACGGAGCCACCCGCACGCCTGCCGCCAACCCGGCCACGGCTGGACGGTCGTGACCAAACCCTACTGAGCGCCGGAGCACGGGACGCGCGGCAAGACAGCGCCCGCACCGGCACCGCACCGGGTGCCATGATCCGCAGCGACCGGACGACCGTTGGACCTGCCGACTGTTAGCGACCGCCGACAAGTCCTCAGTACGAGCGGTGGTGCGTTGCGGTGCGGTGACGTCATCGGGTGATCGGGGCGGTGCCGGTCGCGGCGATGGACAGGTCCCACAGCCGTGCGGCCGCATCGGGGTCGATGGCGTAGGCGCGGACGCCGCCGTCGTCCATGGACGCTTTGGGGCCGGAGATGCCGGCGATGTCGCAGTCCTCCAGGTAGAGGCCGCCGCAGTCGGCGAGGAGAGGGGAGGTGGCGGCCCACAGGCCGGTGGCGGCGCCCTGGGAGGGGGTCTTGAAGTCGGTGGCGATCACGTTGCCGTGCTCGTCCACCCACCCGCGGTCGATCTGTTCTTGGAGTGCCATCTCCCGCTGCAGCCCGGTGATGATCTTGCCTGGATGAACTGAGAAGGCCCGGACGCCGTCGCTGCGCCCGAGCGTGTCGAGGTGTACGGCGAAGAGGGCGTTGGCGGTCTTGGCCTGGCCGTAGGCCAGCCACTTGTCGTAGCCGGTGCGGAAGTGCGGGTCGTGCCAGCGGATGTCGGTCAGGGTGTGGCCGGCGGAGCTGTTGACCACGACGCGTGCACCGTCGGCGGCGGCCAGGAGCGGGTAGAGCTCGCAGGCGAGGGCGAAGTGCCCGAAGTGGTTGGCGGCGAGCTGGCCCTCCCAGCCGGGTCCCACGCGCCGTTCGGGAGTGGCCATGACTCCGGCGACGGCCATGAGCAGGTCGAGCCTGGCCAGGGAGTCGCGGATGTGTGCGGCGGCGGCCCGCACGCTGGCGAGGTCGGTCAGGTCCATGGGGATGACCTCGCAGCCCTTCACATTCGCGAGTGCGGCCCGCGCGATGTCAGGCCGGCGCGCCGGAACGATGACGCGGGCTCCGGCGGCCGCGAGGGTACAGGTGGTTTCCAGGCCGAGCCCGGAGTAGCCCCCGGTCACCACGGCGTTCGTGCCGGACAGGTCGAGGCCCGCGGTGACGTCCTGGGCAGTGCTGGTGGGGGAGAAGGGCGAGCCGAGCGGCTGTTGATCAATGCTGGTCATGCCGTCGAAGCTACGATCTAGAGCGAGGTCTAGATCAAGTCCTAGACTGCGACGCATGGCCAGCACCGAGACTCCTGCAACGCCACTGAGCATCGGCGACGTGGCCGAGCAGACCGGACTCAGCGTCCACGCGCTGCGCTTCTACGAGCGCGAGGGACTGCTCGTCGGACCGGTCCAGCGAACCTCCGGAGGCCGGCGACGGTACAGCGCGCTCGACGTCGACTGGCTGCTGATCTGCGTCAAGCTACGGGAATCCGGGATGCCGCTGGCCGACCTCAAGCAGTTCGCCGAGCTGGTGCGGCACGGTCCGGGAAACGAGGCGGAACGCCTGCAGCTTCTCGAAGCCCACCGGCGGCGCGTCGACGCACAGATCCAGGCACTGGAGGAGTGCCAGTCCGTCATCACCTGGAAGGTCGGCGTCTACGCCGACCACCTCGCCCGCGGCAAGGCCGAAGGGCTCTGGGACCCCACGACCTGAAACCTCACCGGCAGCGTCAGCAACCTTCTGCCCCACAACACCTAGACGAGTAGTTCCGATTGTGGGGTTCACGAACGTAGGGAGGGTGTCCAACATCGGGTTGTGACGACCGATTTAGACACCCTCTTGACGGCACTGTACGTGCATGTCGATGACCGTTTGAAGACCCCGCGGTGGCGTGGACGTCCGCCCCGGCTGACCGACGCCGAGCTGATTACCCCGGCCGTCGCCCAGGCCGTGCTGGGGTTCCACTGCGAAGCCCGCTGGCTGCGCTTCGCCCACGCCCACCTGCACAGCCTGTTCCCCTACCTGCCAGCCGAATCAATGACCTCGGGGACCTGGTCGAGTAGTCCCTTCAACGCAAGGGCGGCACCGTGCATGCGATCTGGTCTGCGACGTCCCTTGGCCTGTTACCGGACCAGGCGAGGCCAAGGGACGTCTGCCATCGCCCCGGCCCAACATCGGGAAGCAGGCTGGGGACCTTCCGGACAACGGTGCGCGCGTCCTGCCCGACTCAACGCTCTCGGGGCGGATCAGGTCACCGAGGCGTCAACCGGCGGCGCCAGTGTCTTGGCCAACGCCAGCATCCGGCACCGCACGGCGCAGCGGGCCGAGATCCCCATACAGGGCGGCGTGGAAAGCCGCGGCGAGCTCGCGGGCGCGTTCCTCGCTCGGCACCCCGTGCAGCATGAGGTAGACCGGGCCCGCGAAGGCGTCCGTGCCGGCCTGCCGCTCGTGGACCAGGCGGGCGATGGCGGCCCGCAGGGCGAGGTTCACGGTGTCGTCGATGACGTGGCCCGGGCCGGCGGTCAGCGCATCCGCCTTGACCGTCCAACGCTCACCCTCGCGTTCGATGCCCACGTACACGGCATGCTGCGCCTTGGCGGCCCGGTAGGCGGCATCGAACCGGTCGGTGGCGTCCGGGATCAGATGGCCAGGGCAGGGGATGGGCAGCTGCTGCATGACGGGCATCATGACAGGAATCAGTCTGATTCGTCGCAAGTGTCCCGGAGTGCGGACCAAGGGGGCGCCTCTACCTGTCGGCATCCGGCAACGGTCGCTCTTCCAAGACCTCAAGGACCCTCGACCTTGTCCGAGGGGACGATGTGAGCTGCGGGGATGTAGTGGCTCGTGGTCCACCAGGCGTCCGTATCCACTTCCTCGCCCGCTCGCCCCCACTGCACCATCTCCACCTCCTCCTCGGTCCGGAAGATCCTCAGCGTCCGCTCCAGAGAGTGCGCGTGATGCTCGGCGCGGATGCGGGCCCGGGTCCGCACGAACCAGTCCCGCTCGGCGAAGTCCCCCGGTGAATCGTGCCCGCTCATTCCTCAAGATCTATCCGAGGCACCTACCTTGCACAGCTCGCCACGGCCTCGGCGACGGTGTCCCATACCCCTTTACACCAGATCACCCGAGGGGTCGCCATGTCCCCTTCAGGAAAGGGCACTGACAGAAGAGCGCACATGGGCACACGTTCGCGTCAATGATCAACTCGCGGCGCACGTCTGGGCTGGCGCCACGGCCCACCCCAATCGTCTTACCAGGTCCGGTTCACGCCGGGTTGCCCTGGGACAGGGTGGAGACGTCGGCCCAGTCCTGCCAGGTCTTGAGGCGCTCGGCGTAGACGTGGGGGATCAGGTCCAGTCCAGTGGTGCCGAAGAAGACGCGCAGGGGCGGGGTGCCGGCGTCGACGATCTTCAGAAGTGTCGGTCCGGCCGCGGTGGGGTCGTCGAGCTTCACGTCGCGCCAGCCCTGACCAGTCGGCGGCGAAGCCGCCGGGCTTGATCAGGGTGACCTTGATCCCGGATGCGGCGACTTCCTGGGCGAGGGACTCGGTCAGTCCTTCCAGGGCCCACTTGGAGGCGTGGTAGCCGCCGGAGGTTGGGGAAGGTGGTCACGCCGCCGATGGTGGAGATCTGCACGATGTAGCCGCTGCCCTGTTCGCGCAGCAGGGGCAGCGCGGCCTGGGTCACCCACAGGGCGCCGAAGAAGTTGGTCTCCATCTGGTCGCGGACGTGCTGTTCGGTCAGTTCCTCGACGGTGCCGAACAGGCCGTAGCCGGCGGCGTTGTTGACGACGACCTCCAGGCGGTCGAAGTGCGCGTGCCCGCTGGACGGCCGCGGTTGCGGCGACCTTGTCCGTCACGTCCAGGGTCAGCGGAAGGATCGCCTCGCCGTGGGCAGCGAGCAGATCCTTGAGGGAATCGGAAGGGCTGGTGCCTCCTGCAAGAAGCTCCGCTGCAAGCACCAACCGAATCACCCGATGTGGTGAAGGCCGTCCTCGTCCTTCACCACGCATCAGCGTGAGGTTGGAAGGTGCTCAGTGTCCTACGGGATCGGGTTCCGCGCCAAGTAGTCCTGCAGTCCTCGATGTCGGAATTGGTAGCCTCCGCCAGCCACTCTGATCAGGGCCGCCCCGTAGCACCAGTTCAAGAACCGCCCTAGCCGCCAGGGCAACCACTGGTCATTCCACCGCCGGGTGCACAGCAACAGGGCGACATACCGTGTTCCGGCCAGCCCGCCCGTGATGCCTAGTACGGGACCGCCCCCGATCCCGATCGCAAGTCCGCCCATCAACCAAGCTGTGAGCACACCTGTGAGCAGGCCAGCATGCTCGGTCGTGAGCACTCCCAGGAAAGTGACCGCGCTACCTCCTGTCAGGCCGAACATGACCCCAGAAAAGGCCTTGCCCAACCGTCTGCCCGCCACCCCGCCCAGGAACCCGCCGGCAAGAGCCATCACGATTCCGCCGGTAAGCCCAGCAAGCCCGGCCGTGAGCCCGGCAGCAAGCGCGGCAGCACAGCCGAAGCCAAGGCCGAAAGCGAGGTCGTCGCGCACCATGTCCCTCGGATCCCCCGCTTCGATCCTCCCCGGGGCCGCGAGCCCGGCCGCCAGCCCGGCGGCGAGCGCGGTCACGACCCCGACTGCGACTCCGGAGGAGACACCGGTCACCAACCCGACGCCGATCCCCGCGACGCCCCCTCCGGCGAGTCCGACGGGAAGCCCTGACGACAGGTGGCGCGCTCCGGAGCGCGTCCGTAATCGGTACAGGTCGGCTCGGGTCGGCTCGGGCCACATGTCCTGCCACGCCACGAACGCCGGCCAGAAGGCCGCCAGAGCCCAGATGGACACGGTGACGAGATATACGGAGGTGAAAGACGTAGGCGCATGAGCTGCCATGGCTGCGGCACCCACGCTCCACGCCCCGACAATCATTGCCGCGTGGACCAGGCGGGGGCGGCGTAATCCTGCCAGGGGCCACAGTTCGTGCAGGACCACATCGATGCTCGGCAGCGGTCGCCCCGCCGCACTTCGTCCACTCGCGACGTTGTTATCCAGGTAGCCGGCGAGGACAGCTAGCCAGGTATGGACCCGGTCCGGAGTGTAGGAGGCCCCCTTGGGACGAGGATGTAGGGCGGTGGCAGCCGGGATGAAGAGGCGCAGCAGGTGGTCTCGGATCGCCTCAGAGGCGTTCAGCTCTGGGGCGAGCAGATCGTCGAGGTCGTGCACGTAGGTGCCAGTGCGTGGGTCGCGCTGTTCGTAGACGGTCACCGCCAGCGTGAGCCGCCAGGGTGTGGACAGGCCTTCGGCCAGCAGTCCCGACGCATGGTGATCGAATTCATGGAGTACCTGCCGCCACCGAGTGAGGTCGCTGACCCTGCGGTTGAGGAAATCGCGTGCCTTAACGGCGCTGACCGGGCGGATCTCCACGCGCGCGGCATCCTGCACCCACACACGCATTGTCTCCAGCGCTTGATACTGATCGCTGCGGCAAGTCAGCACCAGTTCTGCCTTGCCTCGTCCGTGCTGATAGGCGTTCAATGCGCGCAGAGCCCGACCGGCACGGGAGGCGTAGACCAGAGCGGGATCGTCGTCCATCTCGTCCAGACCGTCCACCACCGGCAACACCCGGCGATTGGCGACCAATGCTGCGGCCGTGGCGGGCGGCATTCGGTATACCTCGGTCAAGTGCGTCGACAGCCACGCTTCCACCGGTTGATCGGTGTCCCAGGCGGCGGCCGACAGCCGTACAGGCACGGGATCTTCCGGCGCCCGGTCTTCAAGCAGCCCCAGCATCAGTTCCACAGCAAGCACCGTCTTACCCGCCCCTGGCGCTCCAGTGATAACCATTCGACGCGGGCGCAACTGCCGGTAATAAGCCACCACTTCCGCAAGGCGCCCGAATGACTCAGCGCCCAGGGCGTCATGGGCCGCGGCAGGGCGGAAGTCGAACTCCACGTCGATAGTCTTGTCATGGGAGCCGAGCAGCTGGCTCCGTGCGTCCCTCTCCGCGACCAGCACTGCTCTGGCCAACAGTGCCGCAGCAGTGGTCACGTCGGTCTCCTGCCACCGCGGTGCGCGTACCGACAGCCACCCCGCCCAGACGCTGACGACTAACGCCGCCATCCCGATGGTTGCACCAAGCGGGTCGACGTCCCCCACTTTCGCCCTGGGCAACGGCGGGACCGCAAACAGTGCCAGCACAACCGTCAGCGCCCCGATCGTCCCGCACGTGAATGCCGTCCGGCGCCCTCCACTCCTGTGCATGGCTACAGCATGGTGGACAGCACACGGTGGGCGTCGAGAAAGCGACCGGCGGAATCAACGTCTGGTTGCGAACCGGCTCATCGCGCGCCCCGACTGCCTGGGGCCATTCGTGCGGTCGGTGATGACGAGCAGGTTGAGGCGTTCGCCGGTCTGGATCCTCGTGACGGCAGGCCTGCATTGGTTGCCGTGACGGCAGCGGTTTCACCCGCCCTGTATGGAGCGAGCCGATCACCACTGTCCGACGATGCTCCGTGCCCCTGTCGGGTCATCATTACGGGGCATATGCCGCATATCTCTGCTTCGATGAGTGGTGGCCAGCGGACGCTCGCAGGGATACCGCACACCGCTCTGACTTGGTCTGCGGTGCAGTGCGCGAGCCGTTCTCCCTCTTCCGCGAAGGGACGTCTCCCTTTCATGCCCACCAACAACAAGAGCCGAGCTGCGTCGGCGCCCAGGAAGTCGGCATCCTCCCAGGACAAGCTGATCGGCTCTCTCAAGCAGTACATCCGCACGCGAGGTCCGGACCTGCTCGCAGATCCCAACGTTTCGTCTGTCGGGATCGGTCACAAGATCAAGAACGGCACGCGCGGAAAGCAGGTCGTGCTGCAGTTCACGGTCAAGAGCAAGGCAGAGCCGGAAGCACTCGAGGCGCTTGGCACGACGAGGATCCCGGACACCATCACGGTCGACGGAGTGGAGGTGCCGACCGACGTCATCGAACGCAGCTACCAGCCCCATTTCCGCATGGTCGCCGAGGTCGAGAAGCCGGAGCGAAAGACCCGCCTCAACCCCATCACCCCCGGAGCCAGCGTCGGCGGCGTGACCGTCTCAGCCGGCACCATCGGCTGTATCGTGTTCGACAAGACCGACGGCACGCCGTATGTGCTCAGCAACTGGCACGTACTACAGGGCCCGGAAGGTCAGCTGGGTGAGGAAGTCGTGCAGCCCGGTAGGTTTGACGACAACCGCATCTCCCGCAACCGCCTGGGCGTCCTGAGGAGATCCCACCTCGGCCCAGCTGGCGACTGTGCCGTGTCCACCATCGAAGAAGGCCGCTCCTTCGACGCAAAGATCATGGAACTCGCGGTCGCGCCCCAGGAGTTGGGCGAGCCAGACCTGAGCGACAAGGTCATTAAGAGCGGACGCACGACGGGTGTCACCCACGGGATCGTTCGCCGCATCCACACCATGGCCAAGATCGACTACGAGGGAGACGTCGGCGAGAAGACGATCGGCTGCTTCGAGATCGGGCCCGATGACGAGCACCCGGCGGCCGACAAGCAGATCAGCAGCGGCGGCGACTCGGGCGCAGTCTGGCTGTTCAAGCAGAACGGTCGGCCGAGCAAGGTCATCGCCGGACTCCACTTCGGCGGTGAAAGCGAGGGCGACCCCGACGACCATGCGTTGGCCTGCCTGTCGAGCTCCGTCTTCGAGAAGCTCGACATCACCTTGCAGCAGCCGTCTTCCGAAGACGTACAGCCCCTCCAGGGTTACAACCCGGACTTCCTGGGCGTGCAGATCGACGTTCCACAGCTCACCGCGGGGGTCAGCGGCGACGCTGTGAAGCTCGATGGCTCCGAGGTCATCCCATACACGCACTTCTCGCTGACGCTCAGCAAGAAGCGCCACTTCCCCTTCTGGGTGGGCTGGAACGTCGACGGCGGGAGCCTCAAGAAGCTCAGCCGGTCCGGTATCCCCTTCATCAAGGACCCGCGGCTGCCTGCGAACACCCAGGTCGGCAACGAGCTGTATGAGGCCAATCGGCTCGACCGCGGCCACATCGCGCGCCGCGCTGACCTGACGTGGGGCAGCATGCCCGAGGCACAGAAGGCAAACACCGACTCGTTCTTCTACACCAACATCACCCCGCAGATGGACGACTTCAACCAGAGCACCAAGAACGGCCTATGGGGCGAGTTGGAGGACGCCGTCTACGCCGATGTCGACGTGGACCACCTCAAAATCAGCGTCTTCGGCGGGCCGATCTTCCAGGACGACGACCGCGTCTACCGGGACGAGAAAATTGCCCGAGAGTTCTTTAAGGTCATCGCCTTCGTCGAGCGGGGTGAGCTCAAGGCCAAGGCGTTCCTACTGACGCAGAACCTGAACCAACTCGAAGCCCTCGAACTCGACGAGTTCCGGGTTTTCCAGGTCACCCTCGACGAGATCGAGGAGCGAGCACACATCCGCTTCCCCACCGCCCTTCACAAGGGCGACCACCTGCTCGTCCCTGAGGCGGTGGCTGACAGAAAGCCGTTGCAAGACCTGGCCGACATCCACTGGGACTGACCGGAAGGCCCGCTGGTGTGCCCCATCCAGCTTCAGGGGGCGGGGCACACCAGCCCCTCACGGTTTGATTCGGACCAACCATCAAGCGGTCGGGCCTGCGTCGCACCTTGAGCAGCGGGTTGGAACTGATGACGTTCTTGCTGCTCCTCGTGGCGCCAGGTCTCAGCCACTGGATCAGGAGACCCCAGTGCCCAGCAGGACGTACCGCCACCGGGGGCCGGGCAGAGTGCCCTTCGTGCTAGCTCTGCTCTGTGCCGGCGCCACAGTTCTCGTCGGTTGCTCTTCAGTTGACGACCAATCACCTGAGCCGCGCTTTTCGTCGAACGGTACATGGACCCCTACGAGCGATGAGCAGAGGCAAGAGCAAGAGAAACGAAAGCAAGAGGAGAAGGAACGCGAGAAGCACTCAGGGGACTTCAGCCACGCGGGACGCCTATCAGACGGTTTCAGCGGGGTATGGCCGTTCAACTACACCAAGGGCGTGACCAACCCATCGACGAAGCAGTACGTGGGGACGATCAGCGTGGTGGACTGCACTCCTGGAGAGGCAAGCAGGGCTGCCATCCCACCGAGCCAGACCGTCTACGTTCCGCCTCAGCAGACCGTCAAAGCGGAGTTCAGTTTCTCGGACGAAGGTGTGAACTCGACGAGACCGACGCGCCTACTCTGCGTGACCTTGAGTGACGACGGTGGCATCAGAGACAAGATCACCGAGACGATCGATGCCCAGGTCGCACCGCAGCCCGAGCCAGATACGACCGAACCGAACCCGACTCCCACGACAGAGCCGGTGACGCCATCACCTACGGAGGACTCGACACCCCCGCCAGAGCCTGAGCCCGACCCGTCCGACGACGGTAGCTGAGTCCCTCTTCAGGAAGAGGTGAGCATGGCAGACGGCGACCCGGAACCACGGACACCCGTTTGGGGCAACTGGGTCAGCACTCTGGCCACATTTGTTGCGCCAACCACGTTCATCGGGGCCCTACTGCTGTACTTCGGCTTCGCCTACACCGACGCATTTTATGAGTACTTCGGGGTCGATGCCGCGACCCTCGGCTTCTCGACCCAGGACTACGCGCTCCGCAGCGCGGGGGCGCTGTATGTGCCAGCTGGGGCCGCGCTCACCGTCGCGTTGGCAGGTGTCGTGGTGTACTACGTAGCTCGATCTGCTGGGAGCCAACCTGTGCCACCTCTCCGCGGACTTCGGTGGTTTGCCTACGGATTGTCAGCGTGCGGGGGATGCCTCTTCCTCCTCGGTGCGCTGGGCGGCTTCGCCGTATGGCCGGCAGGAGCGATGGGCACACCGCTTCTGCTGGGCGGAGGCCTTGTCCTGGTGGTGTACGGGAGAGCGCTGTTCTTCAAGCTTGAAGGCGCTAACTACCCAGCGGCACGTGAGCGATTGGCGCTCACCCTTGTCGCGGCATTGGTTGCACTATCGTCCTTCTGGGCAACCCATGCGTATGCCAAACAACACGGTTACGACGATGCCAGAGACCTGGCGCACCACCTGTGGCTACGCCCGGGCATGACGATCGACACCCCCGACCGCCTCCACTTTCCCGACCAACAAGTCCACGAAACAGTTTTTCCCGCAGACACGCACCAGCGATTTCGGTTCCGCTACAAGGGCCTACGCCTTCTTGCAGAATCCAACGGTCGGATGTTCATCATCCCGGAGAACTGGGAGCCGATCACCGGAAGCGTCCTCGTCCTCCCGACCAATTCGACCGTGCGGGTCACCTTCAGCCCAGGTTAATATCGGCACCCCATCGGTTAGATGGCCGTCCGGAATTTTGGGCCAATATTCGAACTCCAGTGGCTCCCCCTTCTCGTAGCGATAGTGGCAGGAGCCCGCGGCTGGCTGCTTGCGCACCGTGTAGTGCTTCTGAGGGCCCAGGGCGACCGCATACTACGCCCGCACCCGCAGAGAGGCACTCTCACCGCCACCATCCGCAGGAAAAGGACGATCCGGGTTGGTGGGACCGACCGGACGGAGAGACGCTTTCCTCAGGACGTTGCCCTGATAGGCGATTCCTTCCGACGGCCGCAAGGGAGTGCACACGATGGGTTCCTCGCTCAAGTCCTTCAACATCGACAATCACTTCGTCCGGCACGCGAACTTCCTGGGCGAGCTGTCGGCCGTCGCGAGCGACCTGGACCGCGCCGACGCCACCTTCGACATGGTGAACGGCCTGGCGGACCACAACCTCGTGTCCCTCCGGTCCGTCAACTTCCCACTCCACTTCCTGCGGCACCAGGACTTCCGCGTCAAACTCCACGAAGGCCCGAACCCCCCGCTCGTTCCCCCCGGGTCGACACCCCCGCCCGAGTCCCCGGACATGCAGCTGATGCGGAAGGACGCCACGTTCGCCATGGTCCCCGGACTCGCGAACCCGAACGCGGTGTCGTTCCGGTCCTTCAACTTCCCCAACCGGTTCCTGCGGCACAGGGACTTCCACCTCTTCGTCGAAGAGGTGGACAGCGACCTAGCCCGGAAGGACGCGACGTTCACGGTGGTCCCCGGCCTGTCTCCGGAGCCGCCGGGACCGCACTAGCCTCGATCTTTCATGAGGGTCCGCCGACGGAGTCGGTGGGCCCTTGTCGCTTTCCGGAGTTGATGGCGGGCAGGCCGGCGGCCCGGTTGTCGCGTCGGGTGGGCGCCGGGTTCCTCTGCCCGGGGTGGGTGATGTTGTCGTGAGGACGGTGGACGTCGCTAGTCAGCCGGGGTTTGGCAGGTGCGCGAGCCGTTCGAGTGCGGCGGTGATCTCGCCGGTCCAGGGCCAATGTTGGGCGAGCCGGAGAATCCTGCGGCGGCCGATGGTGACGAGTTGGGCGGCCGCGGAGAGCAGTCGGAAGCGCAGGCGGCGGGGTTCCCAGAGCCGTGCCTTGCCGGTCAGGGCGAGCATGGGCATCCAGGCCAGCAGGTCGAGAGCGATCTGGACGATCTCCAGCCAGATGCTGTTCTGTGCGGTGCCGTGCAAGGGAAGGTTGCGCAGGCCGGTCGAACGTGCGGCCCGGATGCGGTCTTCTGCGCGGGCCCGCAGCCGGTGGCGGAGCTCGAGCTCGGCGATCGGCCGGTCGGGGGTGTTGGTGGCGAAGCAGGTGATCCGCATGCCGTCGGCGTCCGTGATGACCATCGCCACCAGAGCCGTCATGCTGCCGCCGGGCCCCAACCACCGCCACATTGCGCCCCTCCGCCATCGCGAAGGTCCCAAATCGGGACGGCCCACGGGGCCAAGAACAAGACGCTTGATCTTCACCAACCAGCCCAGCACTGGGGGGAGTTGGAGATTCTGACAGTTTTCGCGGCGAGTCGTCTTTAACACGGCTGGCCGGTGTCGTGGACGATCGCCGTCTTCGCTTCGAGTTCGCCCAGCTGGTAGCGCACGGAAGCCCGGCTGCGCATCCCGAGGGCCGCGCCGATCTCCGCGACCGTCGGCGCTTCTCCTTGCTCGGGTGTATGAGTGGTATCGGCCGCACGCATCGACGCATCGCCAGCCGAAGCCCCTACAGCCGACACGGCAGGCCTTAACGATCTCGCGGGAGGGGCAAGAACTCACTCCGGCAGCGTGATCGGGGGGTGTGGTGGGCTTACATCTGCGTTGGCTGAGATGTTGTGCGATCGTCGTAGCACTGCTGGCCGTCCTCGTGGCCCGAGCCGACGCGGCCCATGCGGTCGACGACGCCACCGAATGCCAGGAATCCATGTTCGCCAAGTCCGCGGTGTCCACGAGCCTCCGGCTCAACGAGCATCGTTATGACGATGGAACCGTCACTGTCACCACCGTGATCGAGGTACCTGCGGACTGGCCCCTGCGCGAAGGCCTGCTGCTGTCACCGAAGTCGGCCTTGTACCGCAGGGCGATGCGCTGTCTCCTTGCGGACGGCGCCTCAACGGAAGTCCGGGACAAGGAGGAACGCGACAACTTGCCCGTCGTGGTGACAGCGCGCAAGGAGACGACCGTCACGGACACCGTGTGGGTCGCTCTGAGCGACCGCAGTAGCCACGACGTCGGGCCGTGGCGTCAACAATTGGACACTGAGGGTTACCGCTTGACCCTCAACGCTCCGCCCGCCCTGCGCCGCGCCTCCTGGGACGTGTCCCTGGAACGGGACGGCAACAACCTCCTCGACCCCGTCCCCAAACCGACCCAGCTGACGGACGACGCTGTGTACAAGTGGGAGGACCTGCACGGCGCAGAGGGGCCGGAGCTGAACATCACCATCGACGCACCCTGGCGCATTAGGACAGTCGCGAGGACAGGGCAGTACCCGACGAATGTCCTCATTTGCGCGGCGCAGGCGTTCGCCGTTCTGGCCGTGTTCGTGCCCTTCTTGATCTCGCGGGTCCGTGAGCGAGGGCGGCATCCTGCCGATCCGCGCCTGCGCGTCCTCACCGTAGTCGTCGGGATCCAGCTTTCCATCGCGCTGCTCAACGCGGCGGACTTCGGCCTGTACAACTACTTGACTGCGAAGACGTACATGGATCAGCTGCTTTACGCGGACACGGCCATATCGTCGGCCTATCAGCAGGTGATCGCTGCGGCGTGGATGCTTGTTGCCGCGATGATCTTCCATCTGGGCGTCACACGCCACCTGGCGCGTGCCCGATTCACTCTGGTGCCAGGCGCACTTGTGGCGGGTGCTGCCGGTTGGATGTTCTACCACAGCGACCCGCGGCACGAGGTCCTTCTGTGCCTCAATGGCGTATTGACGCTGATGCTGTACGCCGGGACCGCGGGGATCTGCCTGGACGGGTGGCGGGCCGCCCGGGGCCAGGCCACCCGATGGCGGCACCTGGCGGTGGCGCTGGGGGTCGGCGCCGTCATTACAGCCATGACCCTGGGCAGCTTCCTGAAGAACATCATCGACACCCAGCACAGTCAGCGATGGCTGCTGGAGGACCGGTCCATCGACCTGAGCGTCGATCTGCTCAACTACCCCTCATATCTAGGCGGGGCGCTGGTGTTCACCTGGTGGATCGCCGTGCTGGCGGCCTCTGTGCCCGTCCTGACGAACCTGCCGCGGGGACACATGCGCTCCTCCGTCCGTCTGCTCGTCGTCATACTGGGCGGGATAGCGCTCGAGGACTGGCCCGACTGGTACGCGGGAATACCGGTGTCTCTCGTCCCGGCCACCACCACGGTAGTCCTGCTGACCGGCATCAGGATCAACAAGTCGCATGCGCTGCTCAACAAACATCTGGATCCCGTGCCTCCAGGCGCCACATCGCCTGGCGACACGATCGGCGAACTGCTGTCGCAAAGCTCACAGATGACGCTGAACCGCCTGCGGGCCACAGCGCACGCCTACCACTCACTTGAGCAGGAAGGCCGAAAACTCGACGCCGCCTGGAAGAGCACCAGTGATATGGACGCGGAGAGTTATCGGCAGAAGGGCGAGCGCATCGAAGGAAACCTGGACCGGCTTTCCGACTGGCCCCCGCCGAGTGATGCCCCGGCCGTCGCCGGACCGCGTGGTCGGCGTCGACGACGCCGTGAAGCCACTGTCGTGGGCCGTCTGCCGGACGGCGTCACACCGGTCGATGTCGCTATGAGCCTCGGTCCGTCTGCATCACCGTGGCAGAACGGACTGCGTGCGTCCCTGTACATGACCGTTATGAGCCTGCCAGTGATGTGCTACCTGTACACGGCGGACTACGCGCCCTCCTGGTGGACCGACCAGTTCAGCGAGTGGTTCGGACCGCTGTGGTTGGTGTACTGGGTGTTGATGCCGCTGCTTGGCTGGGCCGCTTGTGGCTTCCTGCTGGGGTTCTTCTGGCAGGAACTGCCTGGCAGACGGGGCCCTGTGAAAATACTGCCGATCGTGCTCGCGTACGTGTCAGCGATGCTGCTAGACAGCTTCGTCCGCTACGCGCTGGACCAGAGCGCGGCGAATTACCAATGGGGGATCACCGGACTGCTGACGATCGCCCTGACCCTGACCAGCATCGCCATGGACGCCAGCACCCTCCGGGCACAACGTGCTTCCTGGGCAACGTCTTGGAGCCCGCTCGCCTCCGTGTACCGTCTTGGTGCGGCCCACACCGGCCTGGCGCTCATCGTCGCCCAAGCGGCAGCCATAGTCAGCCTCTGGCTGCAACTGCGCAGCGGCATGGATGCCAGCGGCGGGCAGGGAGGGCCTTCCTCCGAGGGTAAGTAGGTGGCCCTAGCCCCAACTCTTGGTGGTCGCGGAATGCATCTGTGGTACGGCGCACTTGACGGTCGACTGTTCCGGACGATGCGCGGTGGGCTAGTCCAGGACACCGGCTACGGCGCGGCCCAGCCGGCTTCCGCATCGGCAATTACGTCCGCTACGACCTGGCCGACGTATGAGCCTATGTCACCAGCCGCAAGAACACATGGCAGGGGGATGCGGTCTGCGGCAGGGCGAAGTGCTTGGCCTCGCCGTCGACGACGTGGACTTCGTCCGGCAGGGCCACATCGCGAGGCACCCGCCGACGGCCTCGACCTTGCTGTGGCGGTTACTCGACTGCTCGCCGGTCACCGCCGCCCTGCGACGCGTACGGGTACTTCGGCGAACACCCGCCGCTCCACCAGCCCGTCGCGCTCAAGGTCACGCAGCACACGGGAGAGCATTTCGCCGCTCACCCCAAGGTGCTTCTTGAGGTCGTTGAACCGGGCGGGACCGGCCTCGAGCGTGTAAGAGGGCATCTGATCTAGGTAGTTGGTGATTAGCGATGGTTTTGTGACTACTGACGATGGTGGTCGTTGCTCCGTGAGTGAGTGCTCGTCGTCGTCCGTATCGCAGCGATGTCTCTGATGCCCGCTGGGCCTTGATCGAGCCGGTCTTCACCGCCTGGCGGGCCAGGCGGACCGGCCCCGGAACGGCGGCTCGGGTGCACGATCTGAGAGAGATCGTCAACGCGATCCTCTACGTCAACCGCACCGGCATCCCCTGGGAGTATCTGCCCCACGACTTCCCGCCGTACAAGACCGTCTACGACTACTACGCCAAGTGGGAGGCGGACGGCACCACCGAGCAGATCCATGACCTGTTACGGGACAAGACCCGCCGCGCCCACGGCCGCAGCATCGAGCCAACCGCGGCCGTAGTGGACGCGCAAAGCGTGAAGACCTCGGCAAACGCTGCCGAGTCCACCCAGGGCATCGACGCCGGCAAGAAGATCAAAGGACGCAAGCGGCACCTGATCACGGACACCCTCGGGCTGGTCCTCGCCGTCATTGTCACGGCCGCCTCGGTCCACGACTCCGCCGGCGGCAAGCAGTTGCTGACCGAGCTGGCAACGGCCCATCCGAGCGTCACGAAAGTCTGGGCCGACGGCGGTTACCAGGGTCGAGTGTTCAACCACGGTGCCGCGTTGGGGATCTGGCTGGAGGTCGTCAAGCGGCCCTCGCCCAACGGCTTCCACCCTCTGCCCAAGCGGTGGGTGATCGAGAGGACTTTCGGCTGGCTGATGCAGCACCGGCGCCTGGTGCGGGACTACGAAGCACTGCCTCAACGATCACGGGCAATGATCCACTGGGCGATGGCTAACAAAATGAGCCGCGAACTCACCGGAGAATCCACGCCAACCTGGCGAATTGAAACGGGCAACCCACCCATAACATCCTGAACACTGATCAGATGCCCTCTTAGGCTCTCCGCCGACCTGACTGCCCTTCACCATGACTGAAAGAGGGGGCTGCAGAAGGTGAGGCGTCGATCATACTGTCCGCCACCACGGCGGCGGGTGCTGTCAGGCACGGCCCGTCCAGGCCACTGTCTCGGCGGGAGGGGCCGAAACAGTGGCCGTAGACGAGTCAGAGGATGCGCCAGGCGACGGCGTACGGCTGGGCGAACTCGGTGATCCGAAAGGCGCTGACGATGATTTCGGCCTCCCCGGCGGGGATCTCCGCCCAGTGCACTTGCTCGACGTTGTTGACGCGGTCGAACCCGGGAGCCGTGCCCATGTTGCCGTGGCGTTCCTGACCCCCTGCGCGGACGATCAGGTCGAGGTCGTTCTGCAGGGCCGGGCCAGGGGGGTCCGTCCAGACGAGTGTGACCTTCAGGGTGTGGGGCGCGCCCTCGGGGATCGCGATGGTGAACGCACGCTCTTCTCCCTGGTCGAGCTCCTTGGCGTCGGTGAAGCCCGCCTGGCCCGCATCGGTCGGGAGGACGACGGCACGCTGGAGGTTGACGATGCCGAAGCCCGAGCTGTTGTTGGGGGAGGGGCCCGCCTCGGAGGGGACGTACTGGCCCTTGAGCTCATCCGCACCGTTGATCAGCATGGCCTTGATGAGCGCGGCACTGGGTTTCGGCGTGCCGTTCTTCACCAGGGTCTCCCGCAATACCGCCACACAGCCGGCGACCAGCGGGGTGGCCATGCTGGTGCCGCTGTCAAACATGAACGCGGGATCCGTGGAGAGGCCGAAGTGACCGTGGTCCGGCGCGATCCGCGAGCGCGTCGAAAGGATCGCCGTGCCGGGTGCGACCACGTCGGGCTTGAGCCGCCCCTCCTGGGTCGGGCCGCGACTGCTGAACGCCGCCATCCCGGCGGGGTTGTCCGCCATCCTGTCGCCGCGGATCGGTGGCGCGGGATAGGAGAGCGGCCTCAGGTCGTCATAGGTGTGGGGGATCTGGGGGCGGTCGCCTTCGCTGGCGCCGACGGTGATGATGTTCTTGGCCCCGGTCTCCCCGCTGACGGCCCTCAGGTTGATACGACCATCACCGTCCCGGTCCGTACCGTCGTTGCCCGCGGCGAAGCAGATGACGAAGTCCTTGTTGTCCCAGACGAACTGATCGACCTCGCGTGCGCTCTTGTTGTACGCAAGCCCCGGGGTGATCGGGCCCCACGAATTGGTGTGGATCCGTGCCCCGTCCTCCAGGAAGGGTGGCTCGAACAAGTCACGCAGGTTCCGCGGGATGCCGGACAGCGTGCCGTCGTCGGCCATTGTGGACTGGAGGACCAGTCTCGCCTCGGGTGCCGTACCGGTGATGGCTCCGCCCATCGAAGTCGACGTCCCGTCGCCGAGGACGGAGCCCGCCACGTGCGTGCCGTGCCCATCGGGGTCGTCCGTCCGCGCGGGGCTCGTACGTCCCAGGGCGACCAGGCGCTTGACCCGGCCGGTGAAGGCAGGATGCACATTGGTGGTGGACCCCTTGTCGAACCCGGTGTCAGCGACACACACGATCTGGCCCTCGCCCCGGAACTTCGTGCCGTTGAGGGACACGTGGGCGTGCATCAGGTTCCCGGAGACGGTGTTGTACAGCACCCTCTCCGGGACTTCCTCGATCTCCCTCACCTCGTCGAGCTCGGCGAGCGCGGGCAGGTCCTCCTCACGGACCGTCACGCGTACCTTGTCGCGATCGGGCTCGACGTCGCCGGGGCTGACACCGGCCGCGGCCGCGAGCCGGTCCCGTAGCCTGTCCGAGCTCACCTCGACGTCCTGGTGCAGCACGATGTCGATGGTCCGGGTCCGAGGACCCACCGCCTCCATGGGGTCGGCCAGCACGGCGACCCCCGGGCGCAGCCGCTTCGATCGAAGCGACTGGGCGATCTTGAAGCCCTTGAAGTACACGTCTGCCCAGGTCACGAAGGGCAGGGCGCGCACGGCATCCAGATCTGCAGGTCGGAAGCCACACAGATAGGTGTCGTCCGGAACGTATTCGTGGATCACCACCCCGAGCGTCGTGAGTTCTTCCTTCTCCTCGGCTGTGGGTGGGTGTGTGGTCTGGACGAGTAGGTAGTTGGACGCGGAGGCGTCCTCGGACACCAATGATGCGGTGGCCAGGTCATCGGCCTGGGCTAGCGGGTCCACTGTCACGCCGTTGATGGTGATACTGGACATGCTGAACTCCCGGAGGGGGTGGGGAAGGCGCATGGGCAGCCATGGCGCACCGGCACTGCGCATGCCGTACCCACAGGAAGCTCCCTTCCAGCCCGGTGCGCGGCGAAGGGCGGTCCGGACAGGGGGTGAAGTAGGAAAGCTCGACGCAGAGGGCCCGGCGGTGGCGCCGACGCTCACCTGGCGGTCGCCCTTCTGGGCTGCAACTCCATGCAAACACTGGTAGAGCTGTGTTGCCACTCGGAAGGCCGACAGCCCATATCTGACGACTCGTCAAGCGCCAGAATTCTTACCAGGCCGGCGTATAGCCCCCTCTGCCGCTCTGCGTGGCCACGACAAACACGTCCCCGCGGGCCAGCTGCTTCACCGATCTACCCGCGCAACGATCCGGGCCAGGCCATCGTCCTGCACAACAACCTGATCGGTGGACTGGACGGCTGGTCCAAGAGCATGCGACAGATCGTCCGATAGGAACGACCCCATCCTGGCGTCCAGTTGAGGCTTGCGGACGCGGACGGCCTGCGGATCACGTGCTTCGCGACCAACACCCCTGACCGGCCGATCGCCGAGCTCGAGCTCCGTCGTCGGCTGCTGCCCGCGCGGAGGACCTGATCCAGGCCGCCCGGGTCACCGGCCTGCGCAGCTTGCGCCTCCACGCAACAGCCCAGAACAAGGTCTGGCTGCAGATCGTCGAGACCGCACTCGACCTGCTCGCCTGGATGCCCAGGCTCGCCCTCACCGACAATGCCCGATTCTGGGAGCCGCACGGCCTGCGATTCCGCCTGCTCTCGGCAGTCACCCAACTCGTCACCACCGACCGACGCAGGATTCTCCGCCTCGCCCAGCACCGGCCCTGGACCGGCGACATCACCGCCGCACGCGAACGGCTCGCGCTCCGCCCAACCCCGGCTGACCAGCAACCTTTCACCGTCCCGACGACAACATCACTCACGCCGGGCATTGGAGCCCGGCACCCACCCGACGTGACAGCCGGTCGCCGGCCTGCCCGCCACCAGCTCCGGAAAGCGAAAGGGTCCACCGACGGAGTCGGTGGACCCTTTCGAAAGATCGAGGTTAGGCCCGAAGTAATCAGGCTTGTGGATCCAGCGAAGCTCACCGTAACGCAAGACTCCGGCCTTGGCGTCTGCGGACTGCGGACTGCGGACTGCGGACCAGCCTCGACCGTTGGACGTGCTCATCTCAACTACCAGTTGTAATCTGGACACATGGGCAGGCCATGCTGGCCGGGTGCCGGCCGACTGAATCGCTTGGGAACTTCCTTTTCGCCCGGCTGACCACCCTTGAAGAAGGGAGCCGGGTGTCGTGGTGAATCCAGTCACTAAGGTGAAGAAGAGTGTTACCACGGTCAGGAAGAGCGTGGGCGATGCCCCAGTCTGGTGGACCACAATCACCTGCGCAGTAGTAGCAGCTCTCGGGCAAGGAGCTCTATGGGTTCCAAAGCTTGTGGCTGGGAGAAATGGATTCCGCCCCTTCAAGTCGTTGGCCTAGTGTTAGCAGTGGTGGCCGTTCTGTCTTATGGAGGGTTCTACATTGCCTCGCACCGAGCACGAGTCGCGATTGCATCGAGCTTTTTGCTGACATCCCTGATTATGTTGGCATTCCTGCTCACGGTGCCAGCGTTTGACGATGCCAGTCAGACGAAGGATCAGATGAGTGCCCAGACCTACGCTCACCAGCTGATGGGCGACTTCCGTAACATCGTCATGACGGTCATCATCGCGTACTTCGGGAGTGAGGCGGCGGTCGGCACGACCAAAGTCATCGCTTCACGTAATGCGAGACCAGAAGAGGTCAAGGCCGTTCAGCGCGCCGACCGTGATCTTGTGCCTCGCTCAGAGAAGAAGCAGTGACATCGAGTTGGCGTCTGCAGGTGAGCGCCGACGCCCTCTCGTCTGCCGTGCAAGAGGATGCAAGTGGTTAGTGGGCGGCTTGGTACTTCTCAATGACATCCCTCGGCACACGACCGCGAGCGTTTACCTCGATGCCCTGGCTCTGGGCCCACTCGCGCACCTTCACCGGGTCCGGTCCAGTGGTGGCTTTCTTCCCCGCGCCGCGGCGAGGGCCTCCACCCGCCTTACGGCCAACCTTCACGAAGGGCCCCAGAGCGTCCAGCAGCTGCTGGTAGCTGTCAGGATTTAGGTCGACTTCGTAACTGACGCCATCGAGACTGAAGGAGTGCGTGGCGATGTCATCTCCTTGGGAACCTGTGAGGTCATCGGTGTAGATGGTCACCGTACGTTGAGCCATGGCATTATCCCCACTTCTGTTTGGATGCGCCGAGTCTAATGGCTTACACGCATGCCGCACACCAAACCGGGTGGCTTCGGCTCTGCGATGGGTTAGGAGTGTTTCGGCAACCACCCTGCTCGTTCGTTACAAACGATTTGTCTTTTGGTGGCAGCGGCACCTCGGCAGGGCCGATCTGGTCGACTACGAGGACGGCACCTGGCGCCTGATGAAGCCTGACCACGAGCCGCTGGCTTCCGGCGGACCTCTAGCCTGCTGCCGCGACTGAGGTCACAATGCTCACATGGGGTTGGGGTTGCACGGTGTCCAGGGCATCGTGGTGGGCGCCACGGTATGTGTGGCCGGTGTCGCTAGTGGCGCCATCAGTAGCAAGATCATCAAAGACGTCGGTGGGTGGCGTACGTGGCGACATATGCGTAGCAAGGTAGCGGCAGTGATGTGTTGCTGGGTGCTGGCCGCTACATGCACACCGCTAGGCGGCAAGTTACTCGTCGACAACGTGTTAACGACAGATAATGCTCGAGCTAATGAGGGAGCGCTGTCCACCGCCTCTCCGACAGTGACGCATGGAGTTCCCAGTCAGACGCCCACAGAGAATGCTGATCTCCCTGAGCCTGGCAGTAAGCATTCCGGTGCATAGTGCTTCACGAGGGGCAGCGATGGGAGGCTGTAATATTACCGCGCCACTAAGGGAATGAGAAAGCTGGAGAGCGACTGGACGTGGATGACTACCGATTACACTCGCGATCGAAAATATTTGGCGTGGATGACGGATCCGTTTCGTTTTTGGGAGCGAGTGAATAAGTACGACAACTTCGTCTCGTCGGATGGCAAGCTTTATAAAAAAGATTCACTTATATTGAAGTGTGGCCTGGGGATGGATATGCACCAAAAGACAATCCGTGGGTTTTGGTCAGCGTTTTGTTCTCTGGAAGGAGAAATCCGCCAGGACTAACCTCTGATGTAGAGAAGGAGGAGCGTACTAAGTTCCTCGATCGTTACATCAGCGAGCTGGGGTCTCCGAAGTGTCGGTCATGAAGAGCGACTTTAGAATCCAACTTGAGAGCAACCCCGCCTTGGCGATTTCAAGTGGTCTCGCAGTAGGTGAAGCCGAGTGACCTAAGCCCTTCAGAGTGGCAGAGGCGATCCGAAGGCCCGCCAACCTCCGTCTGGAGGAGTTGGTAGGCCGCCCCGTTGACCTGCCCCCAGTACATCGCAGCGCGCCACAGCTGACGTCCCAGCCCCTGGCCGCGGTGTCCCGGGAGGACGCCGAAGTACTGCGGCATCAGCTGTGGGGTGCCGATCGCGTCGGGCCGGATCTCCATGGGACCGATGGCGCCCGCCACCTTGCCGTCCAGGACGGCGGTCAGGACCGGGCCGACGGTCCCGGCCTGCATCTGGTGATAGAGGAAGGCGAAGCCGTCCGCGGCCAAGTCGTCGGCGAAACTGGCGAAGGTTTCTCGTACGTCCGCCGGCCATTCGTGGAAGGGGCGGACGGGGCCGTCGGGAGCAGGGCAGACAGCCGTCCTGAAGTCTTGGAGCTGAATGCGCGTACCGCGGCCGTCCGGAGCTTCGGGACCAAGGAAACGGACGATCCGCGCCTTCGCTGCTCCATGCTCAGCTGCCAGCTTCTGTGCGAGTTCGGTGGCCGCGGCGACGCTCTCGGGCTCGATGCCATACAGATGGACCTTGACCAGGCCATTCCCGCGCTGGGACAGCGTGGGAATGAGCGTCTCCCCGGGCCGGTGGACGATGTCCTCGACGAGTACGACCTCGTCCTTGGTCTCGGACCAGCGGATGTCCTTGTCGTAGCGCAAGAACCATCGCTCAGTGGAGGCTGCGATCAGGGTGTCCGTGAACAGGTCTTCGGTGAGGACGGACGGGTGGACCGGTCCGATCGTTGGCACGTAAGGCGCCAGTACCACCGGACGTAGCCAGTCCCACCGGAATCGCATGTGCTCAAGGTACTCATTTCGTGTGCAGGGCTCAGGCCCGGACGCGGATGCGCCAGGACCTGAGCACAAGTGACCGGGTAGGTCAGTTCGGGTTGTCGTCGCCGGCCGCGCAGGAGCAGGCGCTGCCTTCCATCAGGGCGTCGGCGTCCGCCTCGATGACGAGCGCCGTGGTCGCGACGAGGCTGGAGGGCAGAGCCGGGCGGACGGCCGGCGGGCGGCTGGTCTGGATCTCGACGGGAACGGGACTCATGAGTGCACCATCTCCTTGGTGTCTCCGTGCTGGCAGTAGGTGTTCAGTGGTGCCTTCGCCTCCTGGTAGACCTTGGCGAGCGGTCGGCACACCCGGCAGGAGCCGGAGAGCGAACAGCCCGAGCAGCCACCGGTGCGAAGCATGAGCCGATCGGAGATGGCTCCGAGTCGGCGAAGGCCGTCCAGACCCTCGGCCATGAGGTTGATCTGGTCGTCTCGGCCGATCTTGCAGATCGAGACCATGGCGTGCGGGTCGGCGTGGAAGAAGGTCACTCCCGCGTTGCAGCCCTGGAAGAACGGCCGCTTTCGCAGGTGCTCCGTTGACTGGACGAGCAGGGGCTCGCCGGTGCCGGAGAAGGTCGGCTGCATGTTGGTGTAGACGTGGTGGTCCAGGCCCCAGCCGTTCACCACGTTCACCATGGCGTCGACCTCATGGGCGTTGTCTTCCGTGACCACGACGGACACTCGAAGCGGCAGGCCAGCATTGCGGGCAGCGGCCATGCCCTTTTGGAAGTTCTTCCAGGCACCCTTGCGCTGGGTGAGTTCGTCGAACGACTCCTCGGTGGCGCCGTACATGCTGACGACGACGTGGTACGGCGGGCAGTCCCGGAACAGCCGTAGCAGCTCGGGCTTCCATAGGCGCGAGGCGTTGGTCGAGACCGTGAGCATCATGCCCTGGCGGTAGGCGTACCGGTACGCGCCCTCGAAGTCGGGATCGACGGTCGGCTCACCACCCGTAATCTGGAGCCACAAGACTCCGGAGTCGCGGAAGATGTCGATGAGCTTAACCTTCTCGTCCCAGTTCAAGCCGGCCAGGGGGCGCTCGCCGAGGTAGCAGTGCTTGCAGCCGAAGTTGCAGTAGAGGTTGATCTCCCAACTCGCCCGCGCGAAAGCGAGTTCGGTCGGCTCGCGCACCAGGAGCGCCGGGCTGGCGGCCTGGCCGTCCAGGTCGAGGCCCCAGGCTTCGGCGGCGGCGGCCGTCAGCCAGCCGGGTATGCGGTCGTCGGTCCGGGCACGTACATCTTCGTAGTGCTCGGCTGGCAAGCGCACACAGGCAGTGCTCCCTGGCCGGACGGCCAAATAGCCATCCAGGAACGGGCTGACGATCAGCTGGTGCATCCGATACCTCCTGAGGCTGAGCCCCGCCCCGGCTCGTACAGGGGAACCGAGCCGGGGCGGGAGCTATACGGCAGAACGCGCGTCCCGCCGCTGGTTGTAGGAGTGGACGATGTAGCGACACCACGCGCAGCAGCCCTCGCAAGCGAAGGCCGGGGCCGACAGGCCGCCTGCTTCGACGGGGCCTATGAAGATCACGAGCTGATCGGAGCGACGGCAGAGTAGACATGTGCCTCTGACCCACTGGCGACGGGTCATGCCTCGGCCTCGATGCGCTCCTGCCGAGTCCGCGTCACCACGAGCTGGTCTGGATTGTCGGCCGGCCACTCGGAACGAGCAGCGGCCCGGAGGATGGGCACGCCATGGCTGACGTCCGTCACGATCGCTCGGCATCCCGGCTGGTACTCGACCTCGTCACCCACGCCAGGCAGCTGTCTGTCAGTCATCGCGGTACCCCGCCGTTCCTCTCGACGTAGACCCACAGAAGGCGCCGGGAGAGGCTGGCTACGTCGCGCATGAAGAAGTAGGCCGTGAAACTCGCCGTCTGTCTGCCGGGGCGGCTGGTCAGCTCCAGCAGCTTGTACGCCTGACGAAACAGGCCCATGACTTCGTCGTCGTTGTTCGCGCCCAGGTCTTCAGCCAGGAGCAAGCTCAAGAGACCGACGACCCTCGTGGTCTTGAAGTCGATGTCCTCACGGGTCGACGTGCTCAGATCCATTTTCAGCACGCCATCCGTGACGTCCGAGATCCCCTCGACATCGATGGGCAAGCCGTCGACGCCGGTCTCGGCTTCCTCGGTCACGCTCGCCACCACGCTTCTCCCCTCGATGCCGCCTGCGCGGACTGGGTCTGAGAACGAACGTAGAGCGGCCGACGGTCAACTCCCAAGGAGATTGCGCGAGTTTGCAGCAAGTCGATTGACGGGCTCGAACGAGCCCTCAAGCATCGGGTTGTCGCGCAAACAAGCGCAAGGCAGCAGACAGGAGAGCGCCATGAAGCTACGGTTCCTTGGTAAGAACTCCACCGTGGGCGACTGCCCGACCTTGTACGCCACGGACCGGGACACTTACCTCGTCCAGGGCTGGAAGATCTTCGCGAACGACCTGCTGATGCAGCTCGACGTCCGCGAAGGACAGACGGCTGTGGAGGTACCGACGGAGCTGTTTGAGTTCCTGAAGGAGGATGGACTGACGGCCGGCGAGTTCAAGCGTCTCGACGACCCGATCATGATCCTCACGCCCGGCGGCACCTACGTCGTCCAGGGCGCGGAGGTCACGGACCCCGAGGCGCTGTCCCAGGTGGAGATTCCGGACTACGAGAGTGTGGTCGAGGTCCCGAAGGCCGCGATCACCGCCCTACTGGAGGAACCGCGTGGAGCTGATCTCCAGCGCCAAGCGCAACCGGCTCTTTGAGACCTTCACGGCAGACGCGTTCCATCTGGAATTGAGGGATGACTACTCCGTCCCGGACGAGGACGGTCCGTACCAGAGTTGGCTGCGGGGTGAGCCCGTCGACTACGCGTACATGGAGCCGTGGACGCAGCTCATCCAGCAGGTCACCGGTGAGGGCAAGACCGTCCGACGCCTGCGGGTCGTCACCGAACCCCACACGCCCTACATCCAGTGGGAGCACGTGGCCACCACGCACAACGAGAAGGCCGGCGAGGACATCCGGTGGCTGCCCCGTCACTTTCTTCCCGACGAGTTGGTCTTCCCCGCCGGTGGCAACGACTGGTGGCTGTTCGACGACCGGCTCCTGGCCGTCGGCCACTTCGACGAGGACGGTCGTGTCCTGGGCTCAGAGCTGATCGAGACTCCCGAGGTCATCGCTGAGTGTGTCCGGGTTCGGGATCTGCTTTGGGACCTGGCCACCCCACACCGCGAGTACAAGCCCTGACGCATCCGTGAGCAACCAAGCACAAGAAACGCGCGAGGCGCTGGGCGCCCGGCTGCGCGGCTTCCGGAAGGATGCCGGATTCACAAGCGGCCGGGCCTTGGCGCGCGCACTCGGCTGGCAGGAGTCGAAGGTCTCCCGTCTCGAGCACGGCAAGCAGAACGCCAGCGAGCAGGACATCCGGGCCTGGTGCACGGCCACCCAGCAAGAGGGGCACATCGACGACCTCATTGCCACCGTGCGCCACATCGACGAGCTGTGGCTCGAGTGGCGTCGGCAGGTTCAGACGGGCGCCGAGACACGGCAGAAGAAGTCGCTACCCGTCTACGCCAAGACCAAGGTCTTTCGGATCTGGCATCCCAACCTGGTCTGGGGCACCTTTCAGACCGCCGACTACGCCGCGGAAATCTTCCAACAGGCGGTCCGCTTCCTGGAGTTCCCCAACGACACCGAGGCCGCCGTCGGTAAGCGGCTTGAACGACAACGCTACCTCTACGAGGGCAACCGGATCTACAACGTCCTCCTCGGCGAGCAGGCTCTGTACTCCAACGTCGGCGGACCGGAGGTGATGAAAGCCCAACTCGACCGCCTACTAGCCTTGATGGGACTGCCCCGTGTCAGCCTCGGCGTCGTCCCTCGAACTGCCGCCACACGAATATGGCTCGGTCACGGCTTCTCTATGTTCGACGACAAGCTTGTCCTGGTGGAGACCTTCTCAGCGGAGTTCTCTGTCACCCAGCCCCGAGAGATCGAGCTGTACGCCAAGGCCTTCGCCCTCTTGAAGCAGTCCGCGGTCTACGGCACCGCCGTCAGAGACCTCATTCTCACCGCCATCCAGCACTTCGATCAGATGCCGAGCGACTAGGAGAACAGCATGCAGCCCGTGAGCCCGAACTGGCGGACCAGCTCCTATACCGGGACGGAGAACTGCGTCGAAGTAGCCGACAATCAACCGGCCTTGGTGATGGCCCGGGACACGAAGGACCGCAGCCGCGGCTTGCTGGCCGTCCAGCCGACGACGTGGGTGGCCTTCGTCGAGTTCGTCAAGGAGACCTAGCAGCGAGCCTCGCGGGGTGCTGTCGCCGGTCCATAGGCGCTGGCTGGCAGCGCTTTCTGTGCGTGACCTCGATCACACAAGGGGCAGGTGGTTGACGTGGCGAATGGGGTGGCGCGAGCGGTGCTGACGCGCAAGCCGGAGACTGCTGTGCAGGATCCCGAGGAGGTCACCCTGGTCGAGGACGTGGACGCCCTGCTCGCCGGAGCGCTGCCCGGCTGCGGCGACGACAACCCGTACAACTAGCCACCCCACCTGCCCGGGGCTGCCTCTGAAGGCGGCCCCGGCACCTTCCCTTGGAGGCTCTCCGCAATGCCCACGCAGCGGCTCACCGACCTGCCGGACGCCGTGCGGCGGCTGATCGAGAAGGTCAGCGGCCCTATTGTCGACGTCGGGAACATCAACGCAGGCCTGAACAGCGCAATCGCCGCCCGCGTGCGCACCCCCGAGGACACCCTGTTCGTCAAGGGCCTGCCCATGGATCACCCGCGCGTATGGACCCAGAATCGGGAGGCGCAGATCAGCCCATACCTCCGGGGAATCGCCCCGGAATTGCTCTGGCACATCGAAGAGGACGGCTGGAGTCTGCTCGGATTCGAGTACGTCAACGGCGGCCACGCCGACTTTACGCCCAAGTCCCGCGACCTGCCGGCGGTCATGGCCACCATGAGGCGGTTGGCCAAGGTCCCGGCGCCGGCACTCGAGTTGAAGAGCATGCCGCATCGGCTCCGCACCTTCGTGGACGACCCCGCAGACCTGTCCTGGTTCGCTGGTGACAGCCTCCTCCACACGGAGTGGAACCCGCACAACGTCCTCGTATCCGGGGACAGAGCCCTCTTTGTGGACTGGGGCTGGGCCTCCACCGGCGCCGCCTGGATCGACCCCGCGCTCTGGCTGCTCTGGCTGATCGCTCACGGCCACACCTGCGATCAGGCGGAGCGTGCGTCCGCCACCCACCCGGCATGGGCGCTCGCCCCGGCGGAAGGCCTCAATGCCCTGGCCCGCGTCCAGCGCCGTCTCTGGGACTCCATCGCGGCCGAGAGCACCGACGACTGGGCGAACCCCATGCGGGAGGCGGCACGCTCCTGGGAGGAGCACCGAAGGTAACCGGACAGGCCCGATCCTCCCAACGTCTGTGCCCCGAGCCACCTCCCCAGCTTAGGGACACAGACGTTGGGTGTAACAGATCACGGCCGTTGACGTTCCGGCAGTGAAGGGGGGTGAGCTCTAGGGTCCGGGACTCGGTTAGCAACGGCGGGCCTTCGACCTGCTGTGGTGCCGACATGGGCAGGCTGGTGGCGCGGGGCTGTCGGCAGTTGATGCGCAATCGGCGGCTTGGTGACGTCTTTCGGCGTCACGCTTGGTGAGACGCGGGTGGGGTGCTCGATCTTTTGTAGTTCCACTGGTTCGGTCAGGTGCAGACGGGCATGGCCGCTCGGTGGGTGTCTCGGGCGGGGCTTCAGCGCGGGGTGTCCCGTAACTGCCAGCCACGAGTGAGATGATTTTGGTGTGGCCGGTGTGATCGTGGCGTCGGAGCCCTCCTGGATGGCCCGTTCACCGGTCTGAGCCTGCGCCGCTTCGGCAAGTTGGTGGCAGCGCTGCGCCGCGAGGGCGCCGACGAGGTGCGTCTGGGGCGGCCGTGGGGCCTGTCCTTGGAGGACCGGGTGATGGGCTGGGCCGGCCCGTGTATCGGCAGCCATGGCAGGACTGGCGTCCCAGTGAGGTGGGCCTGGCTCAGGTGGGGACAGGAGTTCGGGACAGGGCGGTCCGCAGTGTGAAGGCGCCGAGCAGGCCATCTGCCGTCTACCGCTGGGCGGTCATGGGGCGGGGCCGGGTGGCCAGAAACCCCGACACTCGCGCTGCGCCCAGCATGATCAGAGCGGTCGCGCCGCCGCGTCAGGCGAGGCGATCGGCCGGGGGACGCAAACCTCCTGGTGCGCAGGCGCGCTGCCGCGCTGTGAACCCAAGCGTCGCTACTGGTCCATTTTTGAGGCGTCGCTGACACTGGGACTGCACAGTCAGCATCGCATGGTCGGCAGGTCGGAGCCGACACATTGGGTCGCTGTGACCGATGCCCGGGTAGGCGACTGCGGCCTAGGTTCGGGGCGTCCTCGTCGGTCTCCCGGGGCCCGACGGTCACCCGGCAACGAACGAAAGGCCGCCCATGCGTCAGCTCACCTACTACATCGGCTGCAGCCTCGACGGCTTCATCGCCGGACCGGACGGGGAGACTGATTCGTCCGGATTCGACGGCGATCTCAAGGACGCGATCCTCAGCGAGTTCCCCGAGACGATCCCCACCCACGCCCGCGAGGGGCTGGGTCTCGCCGACGTGCCCAACAAGGTCTTCGACACGATCCTCATGGGCCGTGCCACCTACGAGCCCGCTTTGCGGATCGGGGTCACCAGCCCGTATGCACATCTGCGGCAGTACGTCTTCTCCTCCACCCTGACCCGGAACGACCCGGAGGTGGAGGTGGTGTCGGGGGACCCGGTGGAGTTCGTTCGTGGCCTCAAGAGGCAGCCGGGCGCCGGCATCTGGCTGTGCGGCGGGGCCGGCATCGCCGGGCAGTTGCTCGGGGAGATCGACCAACTGGTGGTGAAGCGCTACCCGGTGGTGTTCGGCAGCGGCATCCCACTCTTCCGCGCCCCGTTCGCCCCTGCCGACTGGCAGCTTTGCGAATCCCGGGTCTTCCTCACCGGCACCACCTTGGCCAGCTACGTCCAACGCCAGGAGCACTGATGCTGTTTCGACCCACGACCGGGGCCGAGGTCGACCGCGTCGCCGCGGTGACAGTGCCCGAGCCCGTCGGCTGGATCGACGCCGACCGCTACCGGGACGAGCTCGGGAAAGGGATGTACCGGCCGGAGTGGACCTGGCTCGCCGAGGACGACGACGGGCGGCTGCTGGCCCGCGCCCTGTGGTGGGGCCGCGCGGACAGCGCCCACCCGGTCGCCTTGGACTGTCTGCACGTCGACCCGGCGGCGGGCGACCGGGCCCAGGTGGCGACCGGGCTGCTCACCGCCGGGCTGCGGGCGTTCGCCGACGCGGGCGCGCCGAAGCCGCCGCTGTACAACCTGACGCTGCCAGTCGGTTGGCGCGACGACCCGGTGGCGGCGGACGCGGTGGCCTGGCGCCGGGCCGCCGCGCGGGCCGCCGGTCTCAGTCACGAGGTGGAGCGGCTGCGGCTGGAGTGGGCGGTGGGCGATGTGCTGCCGAAGCCCGGGAACCGGCTCACCTTCGCCTCGGCCTCCGACGAGGAGTTCCTCGCGGTGCTGCGGCGGATCGCGGTCGGCAGCCTGGACGACGAGACCCGCCGGAACGTTGCCGCGCTGGGCGTCGAGGCGGCCGCCCGAGAGGAGTTGGAGTTCTATCTCGGCTGTCCGGGCGAGCGGGAGTGGTGGCGGCTGGCGTACGGTCCCGACGGGCGGCTCGCCGGGGTGGCGATCCCCTCCGCGACGCCTTACGCCCGGAACGTCGGATTCCTCGGCGTGCTGCCCGAGCTCCGCGGCCGCGGCTATGTGGACGACCTGCTGGCCGAGGTCACCCGGAGCCATGCGCAGGCGGGCGCCAAACTGATCACCGCCACCACCGACACCGGGAACGCGCCGATGGCGGCCGCATTCGCACGGGCCGGCTACCGGACCACACAGATCCGGATGATCTGGTCCGCGCCGGTGGCCGAGCGGTAGCCGTAGCCGCAGCGCCGCCGTACCCGGATCCGTCCCGCCCGGTCCGCGTACAGTGATGATCAACGAGGCCCGTGGGCGGCCGGGCCGGCGGATCCGGGGGGCGCGCGGATGCAGGGACGCGACGAGGAGCTGCGGCGGATCGAGCTGCTGCTCGCCGACGCCCGGTGCGGTGAGAGCGGCGTCCTGCTGCTGCACGGCGAGGCGGGCATCGGCAAGACCGCGCTCCTCGAGCACGCCGCCGCCCGCGCGGAGGGCCTGCGGGTGCTGCGCGTGGAGGGTATCGAGTCCGAGATGGAGCTGGGCTTCAGCGGGCTGCACCAGCTCTTCCTGCCCGTCCTGCACATGCTCGACCGGCTGCCCGTCCCGCAGGCCCAGGCGCTTCGCTCCGTCTTCGGCCTCGTCGACGCGCCGGTGCAGGACCGGCTGACCGTCGCCCTCGCCGCGCTGTCCGTCCTCGCCGAGGCCGCCGCCGACACACCCCTGCTCTGCCTGGTCGACGACCTGCAGTGGCTCGACCAGCCATCCGCCGACGCGCTGACGTTCGCCGCCCGCAGGCTGCGCGCCGAGGGCGTCGCGATGCTCTTCGCCGCCCGCGGCGACTCGCCCGGAAGCACGACGCGGGCGCTGCCCCGGCTGCACCTCACCGGCATCGACCGGACGGCGGCCGCGGCGCTGCTGCCCGGGCTCGCGCCCCACGTCGCCGAGCGGATCACCGACCAGGCGCAAGGCAATCCGCTGGCGCTGCGGGAGCTGTCCGCAGCGCTCACCCCGGCACAGCGCTCCGGCCAGCTGGGGCCGCTGACCATGCCGGAGGACCCGTCGGCTCTGCCGAGCCGGCTGCAGGAAGCGCTCGCTGAGCGGATCCACCGGCTACCCGAGGCCACCCGCCGGATCCTTGTGGTGGCAGCCGCGGACGACACCGGAGACCTGGACACGGTGCTGGCGGCGGCCGCCCGGCTCGGGGCGTCGGTCGAGGATCTGGCGCCCGCCGAGCGGGCCGGACTGCTGGACGTCACCGGTGCGGGGCTTCGCTTCCGGCATCCTCTGGTCCGGTTCGCCGCTTACCGGCACGCGCCGCTCGGGGAGCGGATCGCGGCGCACCGGGCGTTGGCGCACACGCTGGACGGCGCCGGGCACGCGCACCGCCGGGCCTGGCACCTGGCCGCAGCGGCAACCGGACCCGACGAACTCGTGGCTGCGGAACTGGAAAGCGTCGCCGAGTGGGCCGGCAGCCGGCAGGCGATGGCGTCGGCATCCGCCGCCTACGAGCGGGCCGCACAGCTCACCTGGGACCCGGCGCTGCGGGCGAGGCGCATGATCGGCGCGGCGCAGCGGGCAAGTGAGGCCGGACAGGACGAGCGCTGCGACGCCCTCGCCGACCAGGTGCCGCAGCCGCTGCAGGACCCCGGCATGGAGGCGGACTTCGCCCGCGTGCGGGCCGTGGTCGAGCTCGGCTTCGGCAGCCCGGCGGGAGCCGCCCGGATCCTCGTCGAGAGCGCGGACGCGACCGCAGCGCAGTGCCCCGACAAGCTCCCCGTGCTGCTGACAGACGCGCTGCACGCTGCGTTCGCCGCAGGGGATGCGACGCTGATCGCCGAGATCGCGGCCCGCTCGCCCGGCCTGCCGATCCTCGCGGTGCCGGCGCACCTGTTCGCCGACGCCGCGGCCGGCCCGAGCGAGGACGGCCAGGCGGCCACGAAGGGCGCGCCCACTGTCCCCGGCATCCACACAGTACATGGCGCGCAGCAGCCGCTGCGCGAGTTGGTGGCCGCCTGCCGCCGCGCCCAAGTCGGCTTGATGGACCAGCTGATGACCGGGCACTACTGCCACCTGCTCGCCGATCACGCGACTGCCCACCAGGTCGCCTCCGACGCCGTAGCGCACTGCCGCGACCGCGACGTCGGCGGCTGGCTGCCCACCACGCTGCACCTGCTCGCCCAGGTCGAACTCGCGCTCGGCATGCGCCACGACGCCCTGGCGCATGCCGCCGAGGCGCTCCGGCTCGCCGACTACTATGACCTTCACCACCGCGTCGCCCACCTGCGCGCCCTGCTCGCCGTGCTGGCCGCCGCCCGCGGTGAGGAGGACCGCACCCGTCAACTCGTTGACCGGGCCCTGGAGTACACCCGTCCACGGGGCGTCGGCCGGGCCACTGCAGACGCGCTCTGGGCGCTGGGCCTGCTCGACCTCGGCTCCGGGCAGGCCCAGCGGGCACTGGAGCGGCTGGAGGCGGCACGGGACTCGGCCGGTCACCCGCTGATGGCCCGCCACCTGATGCCCGACCTGGTCGAGGCCGCCGTGCGGGCCGGCCACCCGGAGCGGGCGAAGGCCCCCGCGGAGGCTCTCGCGGCCTGCGCGGACGCCCTCCGACAGCCCGCGGTCAGCGCGCAGTCCCGCCGCTGCACGGCCCTGACCGCACCGACTCCCCGAGCCGAGGAACACTACCTCGCCGCCCTCGACCTGCATCCGGCCGACGACACCTTCGAGCGAGCCCGCACCGAACTGCTCTACGGCGAATGGCTGCGCCGACAGCGCCGCAAGCTCGACGCGCGCGACCGGCTGCGCGCCGCGCTGGAGCGCTTCGACCGGGTGGGCGCGCAGCCGTGGGCGCGGCGGGCCCGGACCGAGCTGCGGGCGGCGGGCGAGCACCACGACCCGGCCCTCGCCGCGGACTCGCCTATCGCGAGGCTGAGTCCGCAGGAGCGCGAGGTCGTGCGACTCGCCGCGACCGGCGCGACCAACCGGGAGATCGCCACCCAACTGCTACTGAGCCCTCGCACGGTGGGGCACCACCTCTACCGGGCCTTCCCCAAGCTCGGCATCGGCTCCCGCACCCAACTCGCCGACTTGCTCGGCGGGTAGTCGGTGCGGGCACAAGCGGCTCAGTGGAGCAGGTCGACCTGGGATGAAGCCGGTGCCCGTCACGTTAACCGCCCCGGCGAGGCCGCTCGCGAGGTCAGCCAACCGGAGCTGAACGAACGGAACTTCGCGTACAGAATCGTCCTCGTACCGGATCGAAACCGTGGGCACCCTGCGTACTTCACGGGCCTTGCCCGTGCTCCGTACCGCCCTACCTTGGACGGTACGGAGCAACCAGGGTCCCGAGCCCAGAAAGATCACAAGAGACCAACACCGACAGCTACAGGCCGCGACCATTGCGCACCGAATCCTGGATTTGCGCATCCTCAGCTGGCATTGCGCATCGAGTCGCGGACCCTACATTGCGCACCGTCGTGCCTGAGCCGTTGAGGAGCTCGTTGATGAGCTGCGTGGTCTCCATCTCAAGGGAACAGTCCAAGGCGCGGTTGACCTGTTGGACGCGGGAGATGGCCATGTGCAGTCCCTGCCGGTTCCCAGCCGCATACTCGATTCTGAGCCAGTCCCGATACAGGAGCTCCGCTGTGTCGTCGACGTCGAGCGCGGTCGCGACGGCGTGGCGGGCGGCGCTGAGGTCGTGGTGCGGGCCTGTGGGTGTGCGGTAGGTGGCCACGGTGTGGGCGACGTCGATGATCCGCGTGACCATTTCCTGGTGGTACGGCTCAGCCCAGGGCAGCGCCTTGCCCCCGAACGGCCGGCCGCGCACCAGGGCGAGCGCCTTCTCCAGATCGGTCAGACCTAAGGGACCCAACGGGAGAGCGAGTTCGACGTGTTGCAGGAAGTGGTTCCAGTCGCAGCGCACCCCGGGGGCGAGTTGGTAGGGGTCTTCACCGGATGTGCGGCGCGGCACATAGGGGTTGCCGGCGGGATCGTTGCCCAGTGAGCGACGCAGGCCCTGCAAGCGGGCGTTGAGGGTGCTGGTAGACCAGGGGCTGACGGGATCCATGTCGGAGCACAGCACGTCTGCACTGCGGCCGGGTCGGAAGAAGAGCAGCGCGGCGAGCTGCGCCATTCGCGGGCCGTGGCCGGTGCTGTCCACGCGGTCTACCTCGACCGGTCCCAGCACCCGGATCTCCGGCGCGTGCAGGTCATGCGCCTCGCACTCAGCCTCTGGCGCGTCGCGTTCCTCGAGCGAGGCCTCGTGGGCGTCGGTCTCCGGGGCTTCGGCGCCTTCCCTGATCTCAGCTGCAGCTGCAGCTGCGGGTGGGGGAGGGGGTGCTGTCTGGTTGCCCGGATCGGGATGGTCACCTGCCGGATGTGCGGGCGTGGCGGTGGGCAGGAGGCGCAGTTCGGACGGATCGGCGCTGGCGGTCAGCAGGGCCGGGAACACGCCGCTGCCCGTGTCGGAGGTCGCCGCCGGCGAGACGCTCGGGGCGGTGGTGGTCGCGGACGCGGTCGGCTTCTCCGCCGTGGTCTGCTCGGGCTGCTGTATGTGGTCGGGTTCGTCGGGAACGTCCTGCCAGGGGCCCTCGGCCGGGTGGGCCGGGTGCGCGGATGCCCGCAGCGCGGTGGTGATCTGAAGGTACGAAGCGTGCTCCAGGCGCTGCACGGTGATGTCGGTGCCTGCGACTTCTCATCTCGATGGCACCGGCAATTCTTATCTGAGTGTCATTGGTTGCTACTGGCCAGAGCTTGAAAGTGGTGACATCGACTGAGAAGTCCTGGTGACATCACATGAGAATCCCCAGCGCACTGCAATGAGAGAGCCAAAGGGATATTGCTCTGACCTGTAGTTTTGTGACTGGGTCTTGCTGGGCGGGCGTACGTGATTGTCGGTGCTGGGTGTGATGATGGCGGGGTGACGCAGACGAATCCCACCGACCCTGAGACGCCGCCGCCGTCCGAAGCAGATCACGGGGACAGCGGCCTGGCCGCCGACGCCTGGACGCCGTGTGACGCTGACGAGGATCTGCGCGCACCGGTGTCTTCCGGTTCGCCGGGACGCGTTCCGCACGGGGAAGATCTGGATCTCCACGTCGGGTGGGACCGCTTCGAGAAGCTCGTTCTGGCCCTCTCGCGCCGCATGCTGGGCCTGCGGGGCATGAAGTTCCGGCGCTACGGAGTCCAGGGCCAGAAACAGCACGGGATCGACCTGGCCGGCAGGGACGCGGACGGCAGCTACACCGTCGTCCAGTGCAAGGAGTATGCCTCGTTCACTACTCAGAACCTGCGTGACGCGGTCGAAGAGTTCACCGGCGGACGGCGTCCTTTCGGCGCGACCCGATTCATTGTGGCGACCTCTGCCTCCACCGAGCCGACACAGTTCAACGACGAGCTGCATGCGCTGCAGTGCGAGCACCCAGACCTGGAACTGGACCTGTGGGGGTCCGTACAGATCAACGAACATCTCCGCTACTACGCTGACATCGTCGCCCAGTTCTGGACGCGCGAGACGGCGGCCGACTTCTGCACCGCATCCCCTCCGCCTGGCGTGCCAGCGCCACCACCAGACCGGCAGGTTCTGGCGGAGCGCATCCTGGTCGGCCCTCTCAACACCGACGACGTGAAGCCGATCTTGCGGGACGCGGACAGCAAACGCGCCGATGCGCCAGCGGAATCGGCTGGCCTCTACGGAACGCTGGCCACCCGCCTGCACGATGCCGGATACCGAAGTCACGCCACTGTCCTGCGCCGGAAACAGCTTGAGGCCCTCGAAGCAGCCGAAATGTTCGACGACGGGGCGGACTTGGCGGCCGAACTCGCGGCAACAGCCCTTCACCAGGGAGACAGCCACCAAGCACAGATCCTGTCCCACGTGCTCGATGAACTCGCCCGCGAGGCAGCAACCGCCAACACTCCGCGTGCGGCGGCCACCGCACGGCACGCCGCTTTGATCACCGCCGCTATCCAGGACGCGGCCCACCCCTTGACCCTGGGCCGGCTGCAGGCTGCGCTGGCGAACGGCACGGCCGAACCCGCCCCCTACCAGCCCCTCCTGGTACTCATGCTCGCCGAGTACACCCTTGCGACGCAGCCACACACCCTCGAGGACCTCGACGGCCTCATCACAGCAGGCCTCGCGCAGGCCGAAGAGCAACCGTCACTGCACCAGGACCGGGACACGGCCATCCGCCTGCGCCTGCTCAGAGCCGAATACGACAGGACAGAACGGCAAAGCCTGCTGCGCGAGGCACGGCAACACCGGCTCCCGGGCCGGCACGTCGCACTCATCAGTGCACGCGAAGCGCGACGGTGCGCCCTCGAAGGCCGAGCGGAAGAAGCCCTGGAGGGCTGGAGAGACGCCGTCCACCACGGCATCCTGGCCGGGCTCGCAGAGGAGGCCGCCGACTGGCTCTACGCCATCCGCGTGGTCAACGTCCGCTACGGACCCTGGACGATCGAGATCGATGACGAACACCGCCTGGCGCAGTCCCTGCCCACCACAGGCACGGACCGTCTGCTGGACCGTGTACGCGACCCCAAGACCCGTACCCTGTCCGCTGTGGTGACCAACCGGCCCTCCGAGGCAGTTCAGGCGGCACGCCGCTGGCTGACGGACAGCGTGGTCACGGGCAGTTGGGCCGATGAAGACGAAGCCGTGACGCTTTTGGGCGACCTCTACCGCGACAACAACGAGCCCGACTCAGCCGCCGTCTGCTACCAGCGCGCGGGCAAGGACGAGAAGCTCAAACAGCTCGCCCGGAGCGCGGGCAGCCGCCTGCTCCCCGCCGCTGCCGCCGGAGAACAGCCCTGGTGGGTTCAAAGGGCCCGCGCCGTCCTGGCTGCAGAACAGGCCGACCTCGCCGACGACGTAGCGGCGCAAGCCCTGCTCGGCGAGATGCTGGACCTGGCAGCCCGGGGCAGGAACGGCGAGCTCGTCGAATCGCCCACTCGGCAGCTCACCATCCAGGCAGCGAAAACCGCGTGCGCGCTCGCACCGCGGAGCACGCACGAACAGGCCGTTGCGCTCCTGGACCTGCTTGCTCCCGACGTCCCCCGCGGACCGTCCCAATACAGCCACACCGACCAAGCCCACACAATGGCCTGCCTCGCCATCGCCGACACTCATCCCGCACTCGCCGTACCCGCCCTGACCAGACTCTTCGACCTTGCTGACGTCAACTGCGACGAAGCGCTGCGCGCCCTGACCGGCGACCAGGCGCAGCGCCTTCTGGGCGCCTCGCCCGCCAGTACGGGACAGGGACCGGACGACTCCCCTCGCCACAGCCCTTTGGGTGAGGCGGATTTGAGTGCCCTGAGGGCGCGGGCCGACAAACTGGCCGAGCGCGGCCACTATCTGTCCGACGTGATCCAGGCGACCGTCAACCCGGGCCATCCGGCCGTGCGCGAACGCGCCGAAGCAGCCCGGGACCGCGTCCTCCAGCGGCCTGAACCGCATCCTTCCAGCACGGATCTGGACAGCAGCATGGTTCCCGACTCGTTTATGGCCAGCCATCTGCCGACGGACGACCGGAAGGCCTGCCTGGACAAACTCCTCGCCGTGGCAGGCGATCAGAGGGAGACAGCGAACAACCGCGACGATGCTCTGCACGGAGCCTGCAACCTCGTCCTCGACCAGGAACCGGCCATCCGGCGCACCGCGTTCCGCGCCAGTCAGCCCTTCGTGTCGGGTGACCTGGACGGAAGCCGGCTCGACGAGTTCACCGGCACCCCGCACCCGCTGAGCACACTCAGGATCAACCTGGGAACCGCCTCGCTCCGTGGCCCCGGACTGCGCCTGGCCGCAGCCTCAGCCACGACACCCGCGGAGCAGAGCTGGGTCCGCGACCAAGCGCTGGACATGCTGCGCAGTGAGGAACCCGCAGACGTGGCACAGGCGGCCCTGGCACTCAACCGCCTCCCACCGCAGATCACGCAGAATGTGGACCCACGCCCCCTCGCAGACCACCCGCACCCCGTCGTACGACAGTTGAGCGCGGTCTTGAGCGTACGGCGCCCGAGCCAGCACGCCGACACGGCACAGCTCCTGGCCGCGGACACTGACGTCCGCGTACGACGGACCCTGGCCGAAGCAGCCGCAGGTGTAGACCCCGGCTCTTGCGAGGAGACCGACAGGCTTCTGGACCGCCTCGGCAAAGACCCTCACTTCGGCGTCCGCAGGGCAGCACGCCCGCCGGGCAGGTGAAGACCGCGGCCCCCGGCCCGCAGCACTGACCGACGCCGCGGGCTCAGTCTCGACCGGAGCCAACGCCGCGTTGCAGGCGGGCCAGGCCTGTGGGCGGAGCATCCGGCCTGAACCAGTCCAGGATGCCGAGTGTCGTGCTGGGCTGGGACACCCACTCCGTCCTGGCCGGAACTGGCTCCCAAACTAGGGCTGGATACGGTCGATCACTTCCGGGCTGTGGCGCGCTGCCGGTGGGAAGGCCTTGGACGTCAGCGGGGGTTCGGTGGTCAAGGGGACGAAGCAGTGAGCAACGGCACCTGCAGGAAGGGCTTCTTGCCCGTCACGGTTTCTCTCGGGACAGCCACCCCGGGGTGGCGAAGGCATCGGTGTGTCGGCAATCGGTGCGCTGGGAGCTTGGCGGACGGGTGGTAGAGACCCGCACATGTAGATCAAGGCTCAGGTGCGACACCGGGGGGTGGGCGACCCCACGCGTGTGGGGAAGACCTCCCCTTCCAACTGCCCCGACACTCCCCAGAGGACAGACCCCACGTGCGCGGGGAAGACGGATCTGATGGTCGCGGTGCAGGGCGTCCCAGGGACAAACCCCCGCGTGTGCGGGGAAGACCCCTGCTCGGGGTGGCTCACCCTGAGCTCGCCGGACAAACCCCCGCGCGTGCGGGGAAGGTGCTGAGGAGCAACTCCTCGGTCGCCTCGTCTTGGAACGACCCCCGCGTGCACGGGGAAGGTTGGGCAAGCGAAGTCGAGGTCGTCACCGTGGGGGAACGACCCCCGCGCGTGCGGGGAAGGTACTTCCTGGCCTGGAGGTATTGAAGATCGGCGGGCTATTTTTGCTTACTTTACATGGTTGGCTGTGAGGTGAGGTCCGTGTGTCGGAGGGGATCGTGGTGGTTGAGCTTGAACGTCCCGGTCGTTAGGCGGCATTGGGATCGTTCTGTAGTCGAGTGAGCAGCCTGGCCCCCTGGAAGGCCGAGCCTGTCAGACTGTCCAACCTGCGCCGCCACGACAGACCCTCAGGCCCGTGGGGAACATGAAAAGGCACTAAACCTGGTTCGGGGTAAGCCGAGCGGACTCCCACGGGCTTCTACATCCTTGCGCACTCGTTCGGCGTCCACGGCAAAAGGATGATCGGCATACGGCAGGATGAGCGCTAACAGCCCTGTTGACAGGGGGAGTTGGAGCGCGGCGGGAGCAGCTGGTGGGAGTGCGGGAGGATGTCCGGTTCGGCGGGATCGATCTGACGCCGTGGGGGAAGTTCGACCGCGGGCAGCTTGCGGTGTATCCGCTGCTGTTTCATCTGCTGGATGTCGCGGCGGTCGCCGGTGTGGTCTGGGACCGGTATCTAACCCGTGGCCAGCGCTGTTTGATTGCTGCCGGGCTGGGGGTGACGCCTGCGGAGGCGCGCTGTTTGGTGATGTTCATCGCCGGGCTGCACGATCTGGGCAAGTTGTCCGCGTTCCAGGAGCAGGAGGCGCATCCCTGGGCCCGGGTCAGCGACAGCCTCCAGGCGGACACCACCAGCTGGCGGCGTATGCCGCACGAGCGGGCGTCCATGCACAGTGTGCTGCAGCTGCTGGCGGAGGCCGGTTACCCGGTGGACGCCTCCGACAGTCCCGGGGTGCTGGTGGCGCAGATCCTGGGCGGGCATCACGGCCGGTTCCTCCAGGTCGACATCGACGGCGCGGCCAAGGCCTCCCGAGTCAACCTCACGCTGGGCGGGCCGGCTTGGCAGGACTTGCGCCGCCGCTACTTCGCGCTGGTGCGCCACCTGACCGGCGCCACCGTGGTGCCTACTGATGTGTCGGTGACGGCGGCCGTGCTGATCACCGGAGTCGGCATCATCGCGGACCGGCTGGCCAGTCAGCGCCATTACTGGCTGCCCAAGGCGCAGGCGCCGGCCTTCGGTGCCGGCGAGCACTACGCGCAGGCCGTCCGGGATGCCCCCGGCCTGCTCGAGCAGTCCGGTCTGATCCGCACCACCCTGCCGCACACACCCTTCACCCATGTTCACGGCGGCCTGGCCGCCCCGAACGACCTGCAGGCCTCGGTGATGGAGCAACTCGCCCCGGTGGTGGGGAAGAAGGGGCCCGGGATACTGGTGGTCACCGATGCCACCGGCGGCGGCAAGACCATCACCGCCCTCGAGGCTGCCCGGATCTTCAACGCGGGCGGTGACACGGCCGGCATTCTGTGGCTGCTGCCGACCATGGCCACCACCAACGCCGCCTACGACGTCCTCGAGGCCTACGTGGCCGCCCACCGGCCCGAGCACGCCCCGGTCTCCCTGGTCCACAGCCACAGCTACCTCAACACCGCCTACACCGACCACCACCTCGCCGCCCACGAGCCGTCGACCAGCGACGCCTTCTGGCCCGGCGAAGACGACGCCGACCCACCGACGGGGGAGCGGCCGGAGGAACGGGTAACGGTGCCAGACGGCTGGCTGCGCGGCTGGGACAGAGCGCTGCTGGCCCAGTTCACCGTCGCCACCCACGACCAGGCCCTCATGGCCGCGCTGCCGGTCCGCTTCAGCGCCCTGCGCATGCTGGCCATCTCCGGGCGGACCGTCATCGTCGACGAGGTCCACGCCCTGCCCCCGTTCATGCGGCAGATGCTCGGGCGACTGCTGCACTGGCTGGGCGCTCTGGGCTGCCCCGTAGTGCTGCTGTCCGCGACCCTGCCCGGGCAGGTGGGCAGCGACCTGGTCCGCAGCTACCTCGACGGGGCCGGCCACCCGCACCCCGAAACCGCCCACCTGGACTGCCATCCTCCCTATCCCGGCTGGCTGTACGCCGCAGCTTCGGACGCCTCCCTGACCCGCATCGCCCCTGCCGCGGCCGTCGCCCACGCCGCCCGCAACCGCCGCCGCGCGGACATCCGCCTTCACCCGGTGCGCCACTCCTCCTGCACCGATCCCGAGGACGCCCCCGCCCGGGAAACGCGCCTTCAGCGCATCACCCAGGAGATCGCACCCGTCGCCACATCCGGCGGCTGCGCGGCCGTCTACTGCGCCACCGTGGCCGACGCCCAGACCACCTACGCGCACCTGCACACGGCCCTGGACTGGCCGGACGGCGGCCCCGGCGGCCAACTGCTCCTGCTGCACGCCCGCCTGCCCGGCCACGAGGGGGAGGCCCTTACCCGCAGCGTCCGCACCGCCCTGTCCCGCACCGGCGAGCGCCCCAGCGCCTGGTGGTCGTCACGACCAGCTTGCTCGACATGAGTCTCGACATCGACGTCGACCTCATGGTCAGCGACCTGGCCGCCCTGCACACCCTCCTGCAACGCCTGGGCCGCCTGTGGCGCTTCGACCACATCAAGCGGCCCGACTGGATGCGCCAGCAGGACCACCCCCGCCTGAGCGTCCTTCAGCCCACCGACCACTGCGGCCGCCTCGTGCTGCCGCCCGCCTGGCGCGGTCTGGACTCCCCGTTCCTGCCGCGAGCCACCGCCGCCTATCTCGCCCACCGGCCCGATGGCCCGCTCACCCTGCCCGACGACGTGCAGCACATGGTGGAGAGCGTGCACGGCCACGCCGACGATCTCACCCAGGCCGATGCCGCCCTGCAGCGCAGCCACACCCTCCACCAGGCCCGGCAACGCGCCGAGGAACACCACAGCGCAATGCACACCATCCCGGGCTGCCACGACACCCTGTCGCTGTCCGACCTGCACCGCCAGAACCTGCCCGCCAGCCAGGCCGCCACCCGCCTGGGGGCCATGCCCCGCCGCCTCCTGCCCGTCTACCGCACCCCCGGCGGCCGCCTCACCTTGGACGCAGCCGGCACCCATCCGCTGCCCCAGCACTGCAAGCCGACCACTGCACAGACCCGCACGATCCTCCAGCACACCCTGCCGGTGCCCGCCGCCTGGGTTGCCGACCGCGGTGGCCGCAACCAGGTCCCCGACTCCTGGCGTACGCACGCCCTCCTCGCCGACCTCGTCCTGCTGCCGCAGGATGCCGAAGACCCGGCACAGCCGGTGCGTTTCGGACGTCACAGCCTTCGCCTCGACGCCACATTGGGGCTGGTCCACACCGAGGCCTGAGCCGTCGGCGCCCGCATGCCTGCGGCAGCCGCCCTTACCCTGAGCCTTTCAAGGCGCTGTGGCTGCTGATCGCAGACCGCGCCGGGCTTGTGTGACGACCCAGAGAGCACGGTCGCGCCGGCGTCCGCCTGGTGCGTCACCTCGCGAGTCCGGCCCCCTTCACCCACCCCGGCAGCCGCTCGGGCAGGTCCTACCCCCGGGAGACGGGGCGCGTCGTACCCCGTGTTCTCGAGGCGGTCCGGCTGCCTCCGTCCGGGCGGCAGCGGAAATAAGGGGGACGCCGGGGCAGAAACGCGAATAGGGCCGCTCCGTATCCGGGAAATGACGCTCGGTCAAAAAGGGAAACTGGCCGGTAATTGCAGGGTCAACGACATGGTTCGGGAAGCTGCCGGGCTGTGGCTAATATGGAATTGCGAAGCCGGACGAACGTTCGAGTCCGGTCTCTCGCGCCTGCCGCGCTGCGTGCACCGCACCCTTGGTGTTCCCGTGCGGCACCTGCCGCTCGCCAGCTGCGGCCTGACCCGGCCCGCAACCGCGCGGCCCGCCTCCTTCCCTTGGTCCGTTGCATGCACCCGCGCATCGCGACCCAGGCGGGTCCTGATTTCGGCAGGCAATTCTTTCCAGAAATCCCCTCTTTCTTCACACCCGGCAATGGAGCCCGTGTGCCTGCCCCGCACTATGCGACCGACCAAGAGCCCTGCATTCCCGTCCTGTTCCTGAACGGGCGCCAGGAATACCTGGGATGGCGGGATGTGCTGCTGCACGCCCACCTCATCAAGGACCTGGCGCTGCCCCTGCCGCCGGCGGCATCCGCCGCGCTGCGTCTGCTCGTTGCGATGGCGGCACGGGTGAGTGGCCTGGATGCGCAGGCGGACGGGCGGATGACCGCACGACAATGGGCACGACGCCGCCGTGACTTGCTGACGAACCCCCAGGGGTTCGATCCGGGCGCCGTCCACGACTACTTCGACCGCTACATCTGGGACCTGTTCCACCCCGAGCGGCCGTTCCTGCAGGACCCACGGGCGCGGCTGCAGCATGATCGGCCACCATGCGTCGTAGTACCGCCGGTAGAGTCGGTGTTTCGCCGCCGTGGCAGGCTCCAACGCCCATAACAGATCCACCCGTTCCCCCCTTGCCCCGAACGGTCATCCTTCAATCACGTGCCGTAACAGATGGTGAACCGCACGCCAGGGCCCGACAAGAGGGCGTCTCGCCAGAACCCCCATGCGATGCCTGAGTGGTCGTCAGACCAGCGCGTCGAGCCAGCCGTCGCCGGGTGGGGGAACGAAGAAGTAGCCGCCTCCGACGGTGAGGGTGTACTTGGCCATGGCCTCACCCTGCAGCCGGTGCTGGACGGCCTCGAAGCCTTGGGCCAGGTTGCGTTGGAAGCAGGAGAAGATCAGGCCCTGGTCGTCGGGGCCGTGGCGGTAGTTGTAGCCGCGCCTGACCAGGGGCGAGGGATGGCGCCGGTCGGGGGCTGCCCTGCGGACGTGGGCATCGAGGGGTGTGGTCTTGCCGTGTGGGTCGGTGGCGAACACCGGCTGCTCGGTGCTGGGGGTGCCGTCCAGCCAGCGACCGTCCCGGCGGCGCCCGACGATGCGCTCCTGCTCGTGGATGGTGTCGCGATCCCAGAACCCGGTGGCCAGCCGGATGATGCGTATCACCTGGTAGCTGCCCCCGACCGCCCAGGCCGGCTCTTCCTGATCGGTGGTGATCACCGCGCGTTCGGTGACGTCGGCGGGTGTGGCGGGGTTTCCGTATCCCTCGGTGAAGTGGAATGGGTTACGAGCCAGCCCCCTGCCGTCTTCCGTGTGGTTTTCCGGGCGCACGCCGTCGAGGCGCCAGCGGAGTCGCCATTGCGGCAGCGTGCGCATGGTCCGCTCGGCCGCCTCCCGCACCGCACCGCTCGAAGTGCTCGTCGGAGCCGAAGGGGTCCCGCTGCAGGACGTGGTCGGCGGCGGCGACCTGGACGGGGGAGGCGGCCCGGACCAACGAAGGCCGCTCATGACCAACGCGACATCAGCCCGGCGCCGCTCTGGGGCGTTCTGGGGGCGCTCCGCCACGATCCGGAGCGCAATTGCGTCCCCCGGGTCGCGGAAGAGGCGCGGGCCCTGGTGCAGACCGCGTGGCCGTCTGGGACCTGCAGGAAGTACGTGGACGCCGGGGAGCTGATCGTCTCGGAACTCGTCGTGAATGAGATTCGGCGGGCTCGGGCGTGCTGGGCTGAACACGTGAGCGAGCGCAAGCCCTGCAGACCGACCTGTCAGATGGGCGTGGGCGCTGATCGGGCCGGTGATCGCCGCGGGAAGGCCGCACACCTCTCGGTCTGCGGCTACCAGGGCCGGTAAGCGGTGCGTGCCGATGGCCGAGCCCTGTTCGCTGTGGTGAGGGCAGCACGCATGCACGGTGTTCCGCCCCGCTTGGTCGATGACCTGTTCAAAGCCCTGGGCGCGGACAGCGATATCCCGAAGTCAGCGGTGTCTGGGATCCGCCGCTGCAGGGGAACTGGTCGAGGGGCGTTTGTTGTCGCGACGCGGTCGATCAGGGGATGGGATCGCCTGGTTGTGCGCTGAGGGCGACGCATGCCGGGGGGTGCGGTTCGCTGCGGAGGGGCGGTTTTTTGATGAAGTCCGGGGCGTGGGGGGACAGAGGCCGTTACTGTCACGCCTGCGGTGCGTTGCGTCTTTGGAGTTCGTGCGTGTCGTGTGGTGCCTGCGTGTTCGGTGGCGACGGTCCCATGGTGGCTAAGGTGCCGATGGTCATGGGACTGGTGATCCAGATAGTAGACTCAAAATCACCCAAGGCCGACAAATCGGCCTTTCACTTTCAGTGCGGATTGCTGTCGCGCTGAGCCGTGCGGTGACTGAGAGAGTCGGGCGTGATGAATCACTCGTGGTCGTGGCGGAAGTCATCCTTTAGCGACATTGCGGGCAATCAGTGCGTGGAGGTCGCGTGGACCGGACGCGATGTCCTGGTGCGTGATTCGAAGGAAGCCGCATTCGGCACGCTGGTGTTCGGCGTGCATTCCTGGCGCGCCTTTGCCGCCGCGTCGGCCTGCCCTGCGGCCGGGGGCCTGCGCCCGAGCGATGGCGATGGGTAATCCGCCTCAGGCGCAGGCGCGGCTGGCTACCGGGACGGGGTCCCAAGTCGACCGGCCAGGGCCAGTCCTGCGGTGGCGATAGCCCCCGCTGCGGCCTTCCCGGAGTCGTCGGGGACCAGGATCAGGATGATCACAGCCGCGCCCAGTGAGGTGATCGCCACGATGGTGGCGGCCACGGCGTTGACGCGGGGCAGAGCGGGAACGTGTCGTGGTTCCTCCCGGCGAAGTTGCGAGGAGGGATCATGGTCGGACATAGCTGTACTCCAGACGGTGGCCCGGGACTTGGGTTTGCGAATTGCCGCCGCTTGCAGACGACGACTGCCTGCAAGGCAAATGCCCTTATCGCTACTTGATCATTCATTAGGAATGATGCTGCCCTCATTGCGGAATAGGGTATTCCGCAGCGGGGACCGAGAAACCGCTACATCATTTAGGGGCGCTGCCGATTGCGATCCCGCCACACGCTAGGTAGCAGATTGGTGGTTTATCGGGACGCCGGGGCGAGCACACCTACCTACACGTGGATTGCACCGCTGAGGTCGTCGCCCGTATCACCAGGAACGATTGCCAACCCGGCCGTGGTGCGCGACCGTGTCTCATACGCTGATCTCCGGTGGCCCGGGCGATCAGCAGGGGGCGTATCCCGTTGCAGCGGGAATGCCCCGCTGTGGCTTCGCCTGTGCGGAGCCACAGTCATGTGGACCGGTCATTCGTCGGTGCGACCTGCTCGTGCCTCCGTGCGCCCCCGCATGCCCCGGCAGGCGGCGGTCGAACGCTCCTCCCTTTCCGCCCCGGCCTGCAGTAGCCCTGCACACCTCACGCCGCGGGCTGCTGTCCTCTGCCTCGGAAATTCGATGCCGCGCTCCACCGACCTCGCGATGTGCCTCTTTCGGCGGCCGGGAGGCGGAAGCAGCAGACTGGGGGCATTTCAGGCGATATCGGCCACATCGTCCGCAGGTGGAATTCTCAAGTCGTGCGGCTCCGCTTCGATGTGGTCGGCAATCCTCAGCAGGATCTGGGGGATCCGATCGCCCTTGATGGCCTGCTCCTCCAGCTCCCAAAACAGTTCGAGAAACTTGACGAAGTCCTCGGTCGCCGTGCTGACGCTGGCGGTTCCGTGAAGGTTCTCCCGGTACACGAAGGGCTGCATGCCCTCGTCGAACTCGAACAGGGTGAAAGGCCCCTGGGAGGCAAGGATGCCGCAGCTGAACGGCAGGATCATGATCTGGCGCCGCGGGTGCGCCGCGAGCTCGGCCAGCCGGCGCAGCTGGGCTCGCATCACGCCCGGACCACCCACCTGTCTGCGCAGCACCGCCTCATCCAGGACGAAATAGAACTCCGCGTCATCACGCTCCAGGGAGTCCTGTCGCAACATGCGCCCCTCGAGCATGCGCTGTTGCTGCTGCTCCGAGAACCGCTCCGGGGTAAAGGCACGGATGACCTCCGAGGCGTACTCCTCGGTCTGCAGCAGGCCCGGAAGAGCCAGGGGTTGAAAACTCCGCGTCACGGACGCGGATGATTCCAATGCCAGAAAATCCAAGAACTCCTGGCCGTATATGTCACGGTACTCGACAAAAGGCATCTTCCTGCTGCCGCGCGCCAGACCCAGAAGCCGCTCGACCACCCCGCCGTCGGTAATGCCGTACAGCCTCATCAGGGAACGCAGATCATTGGCCGAAATGCCGACTTCGCCTGCCTCGATACGCAGCAGCTTGCTCGGTGACCACTCCATCTCCTGCGCCACCTCCCGCTGCGTCAGACCGGCCGCATTCCGGGCCTTTCGCAGCTCCGTGCGCAATTGCAGGCGCTGTATGGCAGGGCCCCCTCTGCTCGGCGTCGCCATGCGTCCCCCAATCTGCTACACCGCTGATTGTCGCATCACCAACTGGAAAACCACGGACCAGGAGAGCGCATAAAGCCAGCCGTCTTTATGCCGGTTCCCATCCCCAACGCACCACTTCCTGCGCCCCTGGCGCCCCAGAAGCAGTGACCAGATGCGGCCAGAATCGGAAGGCGGCGAGCACAGCAGGTCTGCATCCGGCTCGCACATGTCACCCAACGCGATCATTGGAGGAAAAAGTCGTCCGAAATCTCGTCTTCTGAGCGGCATCGACCTGTGGTATTTCCACACTCGTGAGATGAGCGGCGGCCCGTCCCCTGTCGCCCACGGTGATCCACGCCCGGCCGATACCAAACAGCGCATACGCATGGAGGTCTTGGGCATTGGCGCGTTTGCACGCGGCTTGGACACGGCAGCTTTAGTTCCGGCGTCGCTGCTGGTCAGGGGTGGGTGCGGGCACGGGTACGGCCACCGTGATCATGAACGTTTGTGACGACGTATCAAGAGACGGTGGCCGTGGAGGCCACGATAGCCGAGCAGGCATGGGGCCGGGTGTTCGGGGCAGCGATGGAGTCGGTCGCGGACTGCTTCGTACGACGTGAAGCCCGCCGCACGGCTGCCGAGTTGACGGCCGGGCTGCTGCTGGAGCTGGACACCCGCAACTGCTGGACGCTGGCCGAGGCACTCGGACATCCGGGCCCGCATCGGCTGCAACACCTGCTCTCCCGCGCCCGTTTCGATCACGAGCAGGCACGCGAGGAGATCGCCCGCCTGGTGATCGGTGAACTCGCCGGGCACGACGCGGTGCTGGTGGTGGACGAGACCGGGGACGCGAAGTCCTCCACTGACTGTGTGGGGGCCGGCCGCCAGTACTCCGGCGCGCTTGGCGGCGTGGGTCTGTGCCAGGTGGCCGTCCACCTCGCGGCGGCCACCGCCACCACCCGCGTGGTCATCGACCGGGCCCTGTATCTCCCGGCGGACTGGGCATCTCCCGGCGGACTGGGCGGCGGACGAGGAGCGCCGCACGGTGGCCGGGGTGCCCGAAGAGGTCGAGTTCGCAACCAAACCGCAGCAGGCGGCAGCGATGGTCACCGGGGCGCTCGCGGCTGGGATACGGGCCCGCCGGTTCGCCGCCGATGAGGTGTACTGCGGGCGTGAACTGCGCCGGGACATCCGTGCGTTGAACCTGGGCTACACGGTCGGTGTCCCGGCAACACACCAGGTCACGGACGGCGCCGGTCGTCGGTGGGAGGCGCGCAAAATGACAGGACATGCCTCCTCACCCGCAGACGAGTGCCGCGGGTGCTCGCGCGGGGCCCCGCCAGAGGGAGGTGTTCCCTGCTGAAGGATCGCAAGAGGTGGGGGTGAACGGGGTGTTGGCCCTCGGGGTGTTGTCAGGCGGACTGCTGCGGGGGCTGCTCGGAGGGTGCGGCCGTCTCGGCTGCATCGGGGGCGGTGTAGAACACGGAGTTGCCTTGCTTGGTGCGCTGGGCCTGATTCCTGGCCACAAGCCCTTCGATCGTCGTGCGCACCACGGTCGTCTTGATGGTGCGCTCGGGGTGCTGCTGTCCCAGTGCGGCGGTGATTTCGGCGGCGGAGCGGGGTTCGCTCAGGCCCGCCAGGTGTTCGCGGACGAGGTCGACGAGCGTGGGTGAGGCTGAAGCCGTGGCCGGTGTCTTGGCAGCGGTCTTCTGACTGGCCCGCTTCCGGTCCGCGGTGGCGGGCTTCTTGTCCTTCGTCTGCGTGGCCGCGCCCGATGCCTTCGCTGCCTTCTTGCGGGCAGCAGGCACCGTCGCGACGGGTTCGGCTGTCGGCGCTGCGGGTGCCGCCGGGATGCCGAGGGCCTGCTGGATGTTCACCAGGACGGTGTGGTCATGCTGAAGGGCAGCCAACTGTGCCTGAAGTGCTTCGATTTCGCCGCTGAGGCGTTCTTGCTCCTTGAGATTGCGTTCAAGGTCGCCTGACACCTGCGCGCTGTACTGCGAGGTCAACTCGGTGGTTTCGGCAGTGGTTTCGGCCATGCTGCTCACACCCCTTCCGGGCGCTGCGGGCCAGCGAACACGATGCTCGTGGCGTATGCGAAATACAACGCGTGTGCTCTTCCGCCTGGTGCCGTGTGACCAGTGGCAGTTACTGCCGCACAGTTATGTCACAGCGATCGTACGGAAGCCACCTGCATTCTTCTCCGCCGAATGGCTGAGAGGCAGCAGGCCGAACACGGCGGCGGTCAGTGCGCAGAGGTGTCTGCGGGGCCAAAGGCGGGCCGGTGAGGGGGAGCTGGCTTCCAGTGCACCTCGTCGGTGTCCCGCTGGTGGTGCCAGGCTGACAGGGTGCGGCCGGCCACCAGTCGGTCGAGCAACACTTCGGTCTGCTGGGGGGAGTGTCCGCACAGGCGGGCTACGACGGCCATGTCGGCTGCGGGGCCGGCCGCAGTGGTGTGGGCGGCCAGGACCAGGGCGATCAGGCGGTCTGCAGGTTTTGACGCCGCCGGAACGATGAGCGGGGCGGGCTTGAGGGCCCAGTGGGCGGCCCGCCGGCGGGCGCTGCGGCCAGGGGCCTGGTCCAACACCGCGCCATCGAGCAGCCGCACCTGCAGGAATGCGGCCCGGGGGTCGGGCAGTTCGAGCCAGCCGTCCTGCGCCAGCTCCTGCCACACCTCGGCGCGCCGGTACAGACGCATGCTGCGCAGCAGGCCGGCCGGCAGCCGGACGCAGCAGTGTGTGTCGGCGCGCAGGGCGCATTGCAGGGCCAACAGCCGGGCGGCGGGAGACGTGACGCAGCCGAGTGCGGAGGCGAGGTAGGTGAGCATCTCCCGTACCCGTTGCGGCTCATCGCCGTGCACCCGCGGCCGGACCGGGGCCGCGGCGGCCAGTCGGCGAGGGATGAGCAGGGTGTCCGGCACCACGGCGGTATGGCTGGTCGCCGCCGCGCAGGCCGCGCACGCGTCGGCCAGCCGCCAGGTGCGGCCGCTGCGGTCACGGGTCAGGGCCAGCAGCACCTGCCCGGCACAGCCGCGATGACGCGGATGCCAGGAACAGCCCTGCAACCGGCACTGACAGCTGCGCAGATACACCGGAAGCGCGTCCGCGCGGGCATGGCAGGCCAGATGCGCCAGGACAGCCGACCGTGCGGAGGACGCCTGGAGAGGAGAGGTGCGGGCGGTACACGAGGGGCAGACCAGTGTGGGGCCGCCCGCCTGCGGACGCAGCTCCACGGTCCAGATGCGCCGCACTGCGGCATGCGCGCCGGCAAGCCTCATCGGCTGGTTGTCCTCCCGTCTGTCCGTGCCGTGGCGGGGGTTCACCGTGACAGGCCCCCGAGACGGACGCACCGTAGTGCAGATTCCCGCACCGCGAATATCGCCCCCGCTCCCGCCTCGGGCGAAAGTGCAGAAACCCGCACTGACAGGGCAGGGGTCTGCACCGTCGGATGGTCGGGTGACGATCTTGCCGCCCGAACCCGACCTCACCGCGCTGCGCGTGACGCTGGCGCGCCTGCGAGGCGAACGCGGCTGGACCTTCGATGAACTCGCCGACCGCAGCGGTCTGGCCCGGCGCACCCTCATCGACCTCGAACACGGCCGCACCACCGGCAGCATCACCACCTGGCACACCCTCGCCCACACCTTCGACGTGCCCATCGAGCACTTCCTGGGCACCCTGTGCGACGACCACACCCCGCCCGGCACGGCCGCTTCCTGAACCCTCAATCCGTCCCGGTGCGCACCACGTCACGAATCACCCGATCAGGCAATCCGGCATAGAACAGTCATCCGCAATAACGCTCATGTGTGCGGACTCGTTGGGTCAGTCGTGGGACAAACCCTCGACACGTTGCTCACGCCTGCGTGTCGCCTGGCACGGTCCGGGCCATGTGCCCCACGCCCGCCCCCGACGGCCGCCACTGGGACGGCAGCCCCCGCGCCCCCCACCGCCCCCGCCCGCTCCGGGTGACCACCACCAGCCCCAGCCGCCTGCTGCGCGCCAGCCAAACCGGCCGCTGCCGCCACTGCGGCAGCCGCATCGACCTCTACCAGCGCCCCGACCAGCGGCCCATCGCCCTGCACCCCGCCGAACTGGCCGTCACCGACGTCCCCGAATCCTGCCGCTGGCACCTCAGCGGCGGCATCGCCTACCCACACGGTGACAACAGCGCCTGGTGCCGCATCCCGCATGCCGTGCTCTGCCCCCATCGCACCCCCACCTGCCAGCCCAGCCCCCGCATCGAGGCGATCCGCCGCCAACTCGCGGTCCGCGCCCGCCGCCTGATCGACACCGGGACCCTCACTCCCGCCCCGCCTGCCATCCCGCAGCCCGACGCTCCCCAGGCCGGGGGACCCGACCGTCCCGTCGTCCAGCTGCTGCTGTGCCGCTACCTCGCCCAGCAGCGGCTCGAGGACCTGCGCTGCGTCGCCCAGACCCGCCACCGCCACCGCTGCCCCCACCCCGTCCTCGCCCCCGCCGGCCCGGCCGGGATGTGGAAACTGCTGCCCGCCACCGCCCAGCACGGCCAACTCACCCTGCCCGATGCCCTGATGGCCGTCTACGACCTGGGCCACCTCTCCTACGGCGAACAGCTGCGCTGGCGCACCCAGCGCTGCCCGGCACACGCCACCGCACCCGGCGCAGCCGACCTCGCCCTGGCCTGCTGGGAACCCTTCGACCCCCTCCTGCACGCGGCACACATCCACACCCGCCTGCCCCACCCTCCCCGCCCCGCCCGCACCGAAGGGGATGACCAGTGCCGCACCACGCCCTGGAAATCACACTGACCCGCCCCCTGCCCCCGGCGGCCCTGCACCGCGCCACCCGCGTGATGCCGCTCGCCGCCAACCACGACGCCACCCGCCTGATGGCCCTCGTCGCCGCCAAGACACCGCAGCGCGCCGCCCACCGGCTGCGCCACCGCCTCGGCACCCGGCTGCTCATCGACGTGATCACCACCCACTACCCGGACGCCGACCACAGCGTGCTGCTCAACGTTGCCTTCCCGCCCGCCGTGCACGCTGTCCTGACGGCCGACGCCCGTCGCGCCCGCCAGACCCCCGAGCGCTTCCTGGAACTGGCCCTGCGCCGGGCCCTGGCCGAGCATGCCGAGCAGGAGACAGGCCGCCTTGACCGCGCGGTGCGCCACCTGCTGGCCCACACCACCCCTGCTTACCTGCTGGCTGCCGTCGGGCACGCGCTCACCCGTCTCCCCGAGAGGCCCACGCCATGAACCCGACCGACGAACAGACGGCAGCCGCCGACGCCTTCCACGCCGGCGATCACCTCGCCCTGCAGGCTGGGGCGGGCACCGGGAAGACCACCACCCTCGCCTTCCTCGCCCACGCCACCCAGCGTCGCGGCCGCTACCTTGCCTACAACCGGGCCATCGCCCAGGACGCACGCGCCCGCTTCCCCAGCACCGTCCAGTGCAAAACCGCCCACGCCCTGGCCTATGCGGCCGTCGGCCACCACTACACCCGCCGCCTGGGCGCACCCCGCCGCCCCGCCTGGCAGACCGGACAAGCCCTCGGCATCACCAAAGCCCTCCACATCGGAGAACGCGAGGTGACACAAAAGGCCCTCTCCAACGCCACCCTGCGCACCGTCACCCGCTTCTGCCACACCGCCGACGAGGCCATCACCCGCCACCACGTACCCCACCTACGCGGCCTGGAAGACACCGACCTCCACGCCCAACTCGCCACCCACATCGTGCCCTTCGCCCGCAGAGCCTGGGCCGACCTGCAACACCCCGACGACGGCTGCGTTCGCTTCGACCACGACCACTACCTGAAAATCTGGGCCCTCACCCAGCCACGCATCCAGGCCGACTTCCTGCTCCTGGACGAGGCCCAGGACACCAACCCCGTCGTCGAACAGATCTTCCTCAACCAGCGCGATCACGCCCAGCTCGTCATGGTCGGCGACTCCGCCCAGGCCATCTACCACTGGCGCGGCGCCAAAGACGTCATGACCGACTTCGACGGCACCCCACTGGCCCTGTCCCAGTCCTTCCGCTTCGGCCCCGACCTCGCCGCGGAAGCCAACCGCTGGCTCCACCTCGCCGACGCCCCCATCCGCCTCACCGGCACCCCCAGCGTGCCCACCGAACTCGGCCCCGTCACCCACCCGGACGCCGTCCTGTGCCGCACCAACGTCGGCGCCATGGCCCAGGTCATGACCCTCATGGCCGCCGGATACCGGGTCGCCCTGGCAGGGGGAGGAGACAGCCTGCAGGCCCTGGCCCTCGCAGCCCGCGACCTGAAAGAAGGCCGCCGCACCCACCACCCCGAACTCATCCTCTTCCCCAGCTGGGGCGACCTGCAGGACTACGCCGCCCACGACCCGGCCGGCCGCGACCTGCAACCCCTGGTCCACCTCGTCGACACCCACGGCACCGAAGCCATCCTCGTCGCCGTCTCCCACCTCGCCCCCGAGCCGCACGCCCAGGTCACCGTCTCCACCGCCCACAAGGCGAAAGGCCGCGAATGGCCCCGCGTGCTCATCGCCGACGACTTCGCCCGCCCCGAGGATGAGACTCCTGACGAGCAGACAGACACCGCGACGTCACCCGACCCGATTGACGACGCCGAAGCCCGCCTGGCCTACGTAGCTGTCACCCGCACCCGCCAACGCCTCGACCTGGGCGGCCTGTCCTGGATCCACGACCACCCCGACGGCACCCCGCCCGGCTAGAACAAACTCCGTCAACGCCGCACACCACACGGAATGCGTGCCCTCCCTACACAGGACCGCGGAGAGGAGACAGGTCCAGGACCAACGCCATCGGTGAACGCGGTGTGACTTACCGCCCCCGCGGGTGAAGCAGCCAACGAGCCCCGGGCGAGCCGCAGCCGGACCCACTACGAAGATCACAGACACTCGGTGATCCTCGAAGGGACACGTCTTGCGACACGCCCCCACCCTCGCCACGGCGGCCACCGTGCTCAGCGCACTGACCATGCTGCTCGCCCCCGCCGGCCCAGCCCACGCCGGTTCGGCCACGCCCGGCGAGACGGTGACCCTGCCCGTCCGAGACGCCCTGCAGGCGCTGCCAGTCGAGGAGGAGAACCGGGCCGGGTACGAGCGCAGCAAATTCCGGCACTGGATCGACGCCGACCGCGACGGCTGCAACACCCGCGCCGAGGTGCTGCTCGCCGAAGCGGTCACCGCTCCCGAGCAGGGCCCGAAGTGCGCCCTGACGGGCGGGCGCTGGTACTCCGCGTACGACGACCAGTATCTCGACAACGCCCGCCAGCTCGATGTCGACCACCTCGTGCCGCTCGCCGAGGCGTGGGACAGCGGAGCGTCGGCCTGGACGGCAAAGGAGCGTGAGGCATACGCCAACGACCTCGACGACCCACGTGCCCTGATCGCCGTCTCCGCTGCCTCCAACCGCTCCAAGGCAGACCAGGACCCCAGCACCTGGATGCCGCCCTCGGCCGACTACGCCTGCAAGTACGCCACCAACTGGGTGGCCGACAAGACCCGTTGGGGCTTGAGCGTCGATGCCGCAGAACAGGCCTCGCTCGCGGACGTGCTCAGCGGCTGCCTCAACGAGCCGGTCACTGTGACGCTCGCCCGATAACAGGCGCGAGTAACGCGTAGCAGAAGGCCCCGGCTGGACGGGGGAGACCAGCCGGGGCCGTGGGCGGTGGCGGGCGGAGGGCGGTCGCCTCTCGGCGGGATGTTCCATGGGGTTTCAGCCGGACGATCGTTCCCATGGGCGGAAGGTGAGGCCCGGGGATATTGTCCCCTCCGCAGCCACGTACAGAAGAACGGCGAACTGCCGTTCCCTGTTCCCCTGTCGATGACGCCGGGCATGTGAACTGCGGCACGCTGCTGTTGAGCTGCCCTGGCGCAGGGCCTGAAACGGGGGAGCGGTTACTCGGTCGAGTGATGGTGCTGGTGCAGCGGAACTCTGCCTCCTGCCCTGGCGTGGTGCCGTATATGAACCCGATCAATGAAGTGCATGTGCAGGAGCCTGGGTTGGCCGTCGTCGAAGTCGCGGCCGCGGACGCTGCAACGGCGCTCGCCCTCCAGACGGCTCTCGCCGCACAGTGGGCGACGGCGACAGCAGACCAAGTGACGCACGATCCCGGCCAGCCCGGCGTACGGCTGCGTTGCTACCTGGACCTGCGCCAGCCACTTGGCGCATAGCCGGGTAGTGGTGCCGCCGGCCGAAGAGCTGGAGGGCGCCCGCCCGCGTCCCGTCTGGTCACGAGTGCTGTCCGAAGGGGTTTCGTCGAGCATCGGCGGGCGGGGTGCTGTGCTGATCCGGCAGCCGACCTTGCACGGCATGGCCCGCGCAACGGGCTCCGCTTGCTATTCTCGACTTTTCTCCGAGCACGCGGATTGCGTTGACTGGCCTTGTATGCCGCGCCGTTGGTCTCGTGCACAGGAGTGGCGGGATGCAGGCGGGGGAGGGGGACCGGGGCGTGAGACCGGCCTTGGTATTTATTCATGGCATCGGCGGTGCGCGTGATTCCGAGACGGAGCGCGCCTCTTGGCTCGAAGCCTTGGCCGTCGGAGCCCGTAAAGCGGGCCATTCGTCCGAGGGCTCGGCGCTGGGGCAAAACAGCTTCACCGACACGGCTTTCGCCTACTACGGGGACCTGTTCATACGCCCGCACGCTCAAGGCGGCACTGCGCCACCCGATGCGGCAGGCGAGGACAAAGTGCTCCGGCAATTGCTGGAGGAAGTGATCGACACCCAGCTGCTGGCTTGCCCGGGCGAAGATGAGCGGCGCGTGCTGCAGCACGCGAGCGCGGAGCTGACAGCCACCCGGCAGGCTCAAGGCAGTGGAGAGCTTGTACGGCGCCTGGTGAACGTCTGCACCACCCTGCTGGCCCTGCCCGGAATCCGCCGCGGGGGCCAGTGGGCCAGCGGCCGGATCATGGCAGGCCATCTTGCCCAGGTGACCCGTTATCTGGCCAGAGGAGAACCCGACGACGACGGGCGCATGCTCGACGAGCGCGTTTGCGACCGGATCCTCGGCTTTCTGGACGAGGACCGGCCGACCGTCGTCATCGCGCACTCTCTGGGCAGCGTCGTCGCCCTGGAAGCTCTGCACCAGCATCGGGGCCCGGTACCGCTGCTGGTGACCGTGGGATCACCGATCGGCATGCGTACGGTGGTACGCCCCCGGCTGCGGCCTCAGCCGCCTGCCACCCCGAACTGCGTGGGGCGCTGGCTCAACTACTGGGACCGAGACGACATCATCGCTCCACGCCCGTGGCTGGAGCGGGATGTGCTGCCCAACACCGTCGGCTGCCTGCCTGTAAGCGACCGGGTGGACTCCGATGGCATCTGGGTCCACACGGCCACCAAATACCTGGCGCAGGCGAGCGTGGCCGGCCCAGTCATGGAAGCCATGCGCCTCGCCGCGGAGAGGCCATCTGCATGATCTCCCCGCGGTTACTTCTCATCGTGGCACCCCAGAACATTGCCATGGGCCATCTGGACGCGCTGGAGGACGCCGCGCACGCCTTGGGCGATGTACTCCAGCATGACGATCTGGGCCACTGTTCCCCGGCACTATCCGGCGGGGCCGCCCTGCTGTATGGCGCGGACGCCACGCAGGCACGGGTCGAGGCCGCGGTGCGTGACGCCGCCAGGCGGGCCGGTGAAGCCGGCGCCACATTGGTCCTGGCCTTCCTCGGCCACGGTATGGCGCCGCGCGGGAACTCGGACCTGTATCTGATGGGGGCCGATGCGGAGCCGGACGTGCTGAGCACCGCGGTGAACGTCGGCCATCTCCTCGTCCAGGCGGCGGAGCAGCCCGGCGTCAACGGCGTCATCGGTCTGGTCGACACCTGCCACGCAGCAGGAGCCGTGCCCGACACCAAGGCCCTCGTGGCGGGCGTGCGCAGCGGGCGCACCCGCGTGTCCCTACTCATGGCTTCCGGCGCTGAACAGCAAGCGTTCGACCTCGTGTTCACCCGGCAGCTTGCTCAACTGCTGCGACGGGGCATACCCGGCGCAGGAAAGCACACCGGAGTGTCCGCGTTCCGCGAGGAGCTGCGCCGCACGGTCATCGGCCAGGACATCGTCAGCCACGAACACGACGGTGATCATTTCGCGGTGCAAGGGCTGTGGCTGTCGCACAATCCCCGCAACGCAGGCGCCGATCGGCCCGGTCCGGGCGCACTCGGCGCCGAAGACCTCCGAATAGCGCTGGAAGCAGTCGGCCCCGCAGTGGCCTGGCCGGAGCCGTGGTCACTGCACGAACTGGACCGTCTCCGGCATGAGATACAAAAGATCAAAGAAACCGGTACGGGAATCGGCCCAGCCACCCTCGTCCACCAGGCTGCTTACATCGTGAAGGGCCTGCGTGTCTGCCTAGCCACCCAGACCTTCCTCATGTCCTGGATGGGCAGCAAGCTCACCACCCAACGGCTGCGCACGGCCCTGCCCGCCCTGCCCGCCGACGCATACGCACTAGTCCCCGACACCACGGGAACCGCCCTGCTCACCGACCTGCTCGAACTGCTTGTGTTGCGCGCACCGCGTCTCGGCGACAGCCAGACCGCCCTGCTCACTGGCTTCGTCGCGGCGCTCGGTGCCGACGCCGACCTGGACCTGTCCGCTCCCGAGCCCTCGGCGTGGGCCGATGCCTGCGGGGCCCGCATTGAGTTCAACGATGCCCAGGAGGAACTGGCCCGTGGCCGGGCCGCACAACGGCTGCGGCTTGTGGTCAGCCTGCACGCCACAGTGGCCGACGACTGGCCCGAGTCGCTGGACCTGTGGCTGCTGGACGGCGGCACAGTGTGCGAGCGAGCGGAATTTCACTGCGCCCCGACGCAGACGGCGGTCGAGGCGAAGGTGGGAGAAGCCGTCGCCTGGGGACGTAAGCACGCACGGCTGCGCCAGGCACCGCTGAGACACGTGGACATAGCCATTCCCACCGCGCTGCTGCTGCGCTGGAAGCCCGAAGAAACGGACTTCGGAGTGCGGCTGGGCGTGAACCACGACGTGGTGGTGCGCTGGAGCATGCGCCTGAACCCGCCCGCCCACCTGTGGTGGATCAACGATCACGCCCGGGCAGGCCTGGAACAGATGCTCACCTGCGCAGCCAAGGCTCCTGTTGACTGGCTGTCCGAGCAAGACGCGGGCCAGCCACAAGACCTCGGAGAGCGCCTGCGGGCCGGGAGGTACACCCGGGCGGTGGCGTTCGCTCACCGCCCGGTCCACCTCAAGCAGCTGATGGAGCTGCTGCTGGCGTACGTGCCAATCGTGTTGTGGCCTGACACGAACAACCCCTTCTCGCCGGCAGAACAGGAACTTCTGGACATGCTCTGGGATCGCCTGCCGACAGAACTGGCCGAGGCGTACCGCCGGCGCTGGCAGGGCAATAGTTCCATCGCCCCGTCCGCACGGCTCGCCGACCTGAGATCCGTCTGGCACGACCTCGAATGGCTCGACTTCTGCAGTTGGTTCGACAGCCACGACGCCGTACACGGGAGCGTTTGATGACCTGGAGTCCGTACTACACCGGGGACGGCGTCCCCCGCGACGTGGAACTCGCGCCCCCACCACCGTGGCGGACGTTCCCACGCAGCGCGATGGCGCAGGAGTTCAAGCCGCCGGCGGGACTGGTGGAGTCCGTGAACGCAGCGCTACATCTGCGGCGGCCGCTGCTGGTGACCGGCCCGGCCGGATCGGGCAAGTCCACCGTCATCGAGCAGGTGGCCAGCGAGCTGAAGCTCGGCACCGTGCTGCGCTGGCACATCACCTCCCGCAGCACCCTGAATGAAGCGCTGTACCGCTACGACGCCCTCGGCCGCATCCACGCGCAGCGCCTCGGACAGGCCGGAGGCGTCGACGACATCGCGCCGTTCATGCAGCTGGGACCACTGGGTACAGCTCTGCTGCCGTCCGATTATCCGCGCGCGCTGCTGATCGACGAGGTGGACAAGAGCGACCTCGATCTGCCCAGCGACCTCCTCGACGTCCTGGAACGCGGCGAATACGAGATCCCCGAACTCGCCCGCTACCAAGACGACATCGTCTCCATCCGGCAATGGGGCAGCGACGAGCACCACGAGGTCAAACGAGGCCGCGTACGCTGCACACAGTTCCCCTTCATCGTGATGACCAGCAACGGCGAGCGCGACTTCCCCGCCGCCTTCCTGCGCCGTTGCATCCGCTACACCATGGCGCCGCCGACTGTTCCCCTGCTGCGCCAAATGGTCATGGCTCATCTGCAGATCGACATCGATGACGGAGGACCGGTGAGAGACCTCGTCGAGGAATTCGTTGCCCGGTTGGAAGGCGGCGACAGCCTGGCCATCGACCAACTACTCAATGCCGTCTACGTGATGTCCGGAAACGCCGCTCCAGACGGTGCCAGTCGGCAGGAGGTCGTGGCACTGCTCATGCGGGAGCTCTCACGTGCCTGACCACTTGTCACGCATGCTGCACGGCCTTGAGGCAGCAGGGACAGACCTGGACGCTACGGCGCTGGCCGAAGCGGTATGGCTGGCTGCCACATTCCGTGGGGAAGCTGGCCTACGGCAGCCAGGCACCGGCGAGTCCGGGCCAGTACCACCGAGCGCTGATGGCACACAAAGCCACCGAGCGCAGACTGGCTGGCCGGCAATGGACTCACCCCAGCCCGGCATCGCGATGCACGAACAACTGTCCGACAGTCCTGGCAGCATTCCGGGGGAGACGGTTGCCGTCACCCGGGGCCGTGCCCTCCCCAACGCACTGGACCTCTCACGCGCACTGCGGGCCTACAAACGGCGATGGGCAGCAGGCCTGCACACCGAGCTCGACATAGAGCGGACGATCGACGGATACGCGCGCAGCGGTGAACTCATCCCCGCATTCCGAGCCGCACCGGAACGGTGGTTCGACCTTCTGCTGATCGTTGACCAGTCACTGTCCATGCAGGTGTGGAAGGAAACGATCGCCGAGCTGGAACGCGTACTGGACCACCTGGGAGCCTTCCGGCTGCTGCGCACCTGGGGATTGACCTTCGATGAAGCACAGCACCTCCTCCACGATCACCAGGGCGCGGTGGCCGGCCCCGACCACGCGCTTTCCCCACAGGGCAGACGTCTGGTCCTGGTCGTCTCGGACTGCTCGGCCCCCGGCTGGCATCGGCAGGAGATCTGGAAGCAACTACGCGCCTGGGCCCAGTCGACACCAGTGGCACTACTCGATCCGCTGCCCCCGAAGCTGTGGCGGCGCAGCGCACTTGACCTTCCTGGCGTCACCGCCACCCAGGCCGTGCCAGGCAACGGCAGCACCACACTGCGCTTCGACATGCCCCTACTCCTTGAGGAACCGGCGAACGGCTTGTCGCCGTGGCTGCCTGTGCCCGTCCTGTCGTTGAGCCCGCACTCATTCGGCCGTTGGGCACGCGCACAGATGCGAGGCGATCCCGGCGGCTGCGACGCGGTGCTCGTTCCGCCCGCAGGGCGAATCCAGCGCGGCACCGCCCACGCCCGCTCCGCACAGCGTGACCCGGTTCAGGCGTTTGTCCGGACGGCATCGCCGGATGCGCTCAAACTTGCTGTTCTGTGCGCCCTGGTCGGCCGTATAGGCCTCCCCGTGCTTCAGCTGATCCGGCAGGAACTCGTCCCCGAGGCCACAGTCGCCGACATGGCCGAGCTGATTACGAGTGACATCGTGTCGCTTCATCCGCAAGGGAACGGCACGTTCGTGGTGGCCTTCCGCAATGGCGCCGAAGAGGAGCTGAAGCGACTCCTTCCCCAACACGAGGCATGGCACCTGTGCGGGATGCTGGAGAAGTACGTGAGCGCCCGAGTCCACGGCACGGTGAATGTGCCCGCGGTGCTGCACGATCCCGGCGCGCTGCAGCATCTTCCCGCCGAAGTACGGCCGTTCGGCCAGGCCGCCCATGATGCGCTGCGGGCACTCGGTGTCGGCAATGGCGTGCAGGAACCGGACGGCATGGCATGGATCGTGGCTGAGGCGACTGCTCGGATCGCCGGCGAACTCGACGTCGATGAGATCCTCCACGCCTTGTTTGATTCGGCGGTTCCGGTCTTCGCCGACAGCCTCGTTCTCTACCTGCGTGACCCCTTGCCGGTCGGTGATGAGCGGCCTCTAGGACCCCTCGTGCTGCGGCGATGGATGAACCGTATCCGGGAAACCTCCGGCATCGAGGATCTTCTGGCGCCGTCGGTGCTTTCGCAGTCTGATCTCCAAGGGGTCGCTGAGGTGTGCGAGGTGCAGTCAGGCGGCGCGCTCGCGAAGGTGCTGCGCGGGGTACGCCCGGTCTTCGCGGACGCGCCCGCCGCCCGCGCCGCCCTGACCGAACTTCTCGACGACAGCAGCGTGTTCACCGTGCCCGGAGGGCAACACGCGATCTTCGCCCCGTTGCGCGGTCGGCGCCGAGTGATCGGGGCGGCGCTGTTCCTCAGGCGCCCGGAGCGCCTCGCCTTCGAGGCCGACGACCTCCTGGTCGCCGCCCAGCTCGCCACGCACAGCGCGCTCGGCATCGACAAGGCGGTGCTGTACGAGCATGAGGCACACATCCCTGGGCTACAGCGCAGCATGCTGCCGGAGACGCTCCCACGGTCCACGGGTGTGCAACTGGCGTCCCGCTATCTGCCCGCCACTGAGACCGCGCGCGTGGGTGGCGACTGGTACGACGCCATCCCGCTGCCGGGCAGCCGCGTGGCCCTCGTCGTCGGAGACGTCATGGGGCACTCCATGACCTCTGCCGCGATCATGGGCCAGCTGCGCACCACGGCGCAGACCCTGGCCGGACTTGACCTGCCTCCGCAGGAGGTCCTGCACCACCTCGACGAACAGGCGCAGCGCCTGGGCACCGACCGCATGGCGACGTGCCTCTATGCTGTCTACGACCCGGTCTCGCACCGCATCACCATCGCCAACGCCGGCCATCCGCCGCCGGTCCTGCTGCACCTGGGCGGCCGTGCCGAGGTACTGCGGGTGCCGCCGGGGGCGCCGATCGGTGTGGGCGCTGTCGACTTCGAGGCCGTGGAGCTGGACGCGCCCGCCGGGGCGACCCTGCTGCTCTATACCGACGGTCTCGTCGAGTCGCGTCTGCGGGACGTGTGGACCGGCATAGAGCAGCTGCGCGAGAAGCTCGCCGTGACCGCACAGCTGAGCTTGCCCGACCGTCTGCCGCCGCTCGAAGTCCTGTGTGACGAGGTGCTCGACATGCTCGGCCCCGGTGACCGGGACGACGACATCGCGCTGCTGGCCGCCCGCTTCGAGGGGATCGCGCCCAGCGACGTGGCGTTGTGGTACCTGGAGCCGGACGACGTCGCTCCCAGTAGGGCTCGGCGACTTGCCAGGCAGGCGCTAAGCAGATGGGGACTGGAAGACCTCATCGGCGTGGTCGAGCTACTGGTCAGCGAGATCGTGACCAACGCGGTGCGGTACGCGACTCGGCCGGTGACCCTGCGGTTGTTGCGGACGGGGGTACTGCGCTGTGAAGTCGGCGACGATGTACCGCAGTTGCCCCGTCTTCAGTCGGCCAGCGTCGCGGATGTGCGCGGGCGCGGGCTGCGCGTGGTGAACACGCTCGCCAAGAGGTGGGGCAGTATTCGGCTCAGCACCGGCAAGGTGGTGTGGTTTGAATGTTCCCTGCCGGACACTTCGGAGACCACTCCTTGACCTTGCCTCAGAGTGCCGGCTGCGGGCGCTACGCTCGAACACCCTGGTGAGGGTGGGACGCCGGGGCGGGCTCATGGCGCCGTGCGGGCCTGGCGTGGGGGAGGAGTACGTGTGATGGGGGTACGCGACGTTGCGCGGATACTGGGGGCGCGGCGCTGTCGGTTTTTGTGAGCGTGGCCTTCAATTCGATCCTCTCCGATGGGAAGTTCGCCACCGGGCCAGCAGACCGCTGTCAGGCGAACCGTCCCGACATCACTCAATCAAGTTCAGCAGCTCCGCAGGCGTGTTGGCTGCGGTGGCCACGCGTCATGGCTCTTGCGGCGTTTGCTCAATTGCAGCTATCTGATAGGCCATCGGTTCACGAGGAGGGGCCATGGGGTTCAACATTGCCGCGCTTGCTATATCTCTGACTGCGCTGGTCATCTCTGCGCTCCTGGCACTCGAGCAGCTACGCTCCACCCAGCGAGCCAACAGACTAGCGATGATCTTCGATGGGTTCCGTGAGACCCGCACACCCGCGTTCCGCACGTCGGTCGAGTACGTTCTCTACCACTTACGTGATGAGTTTCCGAACGTAGTCTCCTATCTGGACCTACCTGAGGAACCCAAGGAGCACGTACGACAGGTTGCCTTCTTCTACGACGAACTCGGAAAGCTCGTCGTCCACGGGGCCGTGGACAGAGACTTGATCATTGGTTCCTACGGGCTCAGCATTCATAGGGCTTGGATCGCTGTTGCACCCTACGTCTATCGGGAACGAGAGCTTCGCCAGAGGGCCGTCCTGCCGTATTTGGAACACATGGCAGCGGTGACGAGCGAGATCACGGCAGCTGATGTGCATCGGAAGATGAAACTGCGAACGCTTCCTCCACCGCCTGCGGCTGAGTGACTATATGCGTGCTGGGCAGCCCTCGGTAGGTCCTCTCGCCTTCGATGAGACGCGGGAAGCATGCGCTGGCTGCAAGAGGTCGTCACCGACGACGTTCTCGATTCCCATCCCAAGCGCGACACGGCCCTCCAGGCGCTGAGGGACGCCGGAGCTCTTTGCGCACCCTCGGGCCGGTTCGCGTCGCCTCGGGGTACGACGGTCGGGTCTGGCTCAGATACCTGGAGGTGGACGGTGAAGCTCTGGCCCATGGAAGAACGTCATGTCGTTGATCCGCATAGTCCCGGGCCGCTGAAGTCTGCCAGGGAGCTCTGACACGCCAGGCCACTCAGCCGAGACACTTGCGTGGCGCAGGCCAGGACGAGCGCCACACCATCATGATCTCTTCGAGGAAGATTGGCTGATCCACAGAACGTCATCGGCGAATCCCGGCAACCGACGGCGCCTCGACTGCCATGCCTCACGACCTAGCAGTTGGACGGCCGTCGGCCTGCTGCACGTCATGTAGAAGCTGTCGATTGTTGCCTGCTGTCGGCTTCTTGGGCGTTCGCGTCGCTCGCGGGCGAGTCGGAGGAGTCGTGTTGCTGGAGGGCGGCGGGGACGTCGCCGATGAGGTTGATGGTGGTGACACGGGGGCGTGATCCGAGGCCGTTGAGGGCGATGACGGAGGCGATTCCCCAGACGAGGGCGGTCAGACCAGCTGCTGTGGGGCGTGTGGTGGCGGGTGTGCCGGCCCAGGTCATCCAGACGGTTGCTGCTCCCCACAGCGCCCAGGTCAGGCGGGCGGCGAAGGCGCGGGTGGCGGCGGACAGCAGGGCGATGGCGATGCCGCCTGCCAGCCACAGTGCGTGGGCGGCCGACGCGGTGAGCGGCAACCCGCCGGTACGGGTGGCGAGAAAGCGGGTGACGGGCTGGTTGATCGTGGCCCACACGGCACCGGCATGCTCCGCCAGAGGACTGAAGAACTGTTCGAGGACTGCGCCGATCGGGGCGAGCGCGAGGAACACGAACGGCAGGAGGCAGATCAGCAGCCACCACGGAGTGCGGGGACTCCATGGCCGGCGCAGGAAGGCTTTGAGCTCATCGACGCGGGCGTCGATCCACCGGCCGTCCAGAATCTCGAGCCAGCGCTGCAGAGAGGGGAGCCGCCGCTGGCCGAGCGGTGGCCGCGCGACGGGGGCTTTGAGGTCGGCGTGCACATCGTCGAACGCCGCACGCAGGGTGCGGGCCAGCGCGCGGTCATAGCCACACACGGTGACCAGCGCCGTGACCGCGGTGCCGGGCAGCGTGAGGTACAGCCACCACAGATGGTCGTCGCGGGCGAGGGAAGTGGTGTAGCCGGCTCCGGCGGCCGCGAGCGCTGCGCTCAGGCCGCGCAGCAGCCGCGGAGCGAGGTCACCGAGCCGGACCGGGAGTTGCCGCGGCAGCGGTTCCCGACGGATCGTGGCACGCAGCCACGGCCAGGCCACCGCGACCCAGTGCCAGGGGTCGACGGCCAGCAGAACACCCAGCATCAGCACCGGAGCGGTCAAGAGATGCCAGGCCGGAGCGGTGGCGACCTGCACGGCCGCACCGCTCATGGCCAGTACGCAGCCCAGGGCACGCCCCAGCACGAGTGCGGAGGCCTGCCAGCGTTCGCTGCGCCGTACCACCTTGCTCGTGGCGGCAGTTGTAGCAGCTACCCCGAGGGAGTCGGCTGCCTCTTTGCGTAGGGCGCGCCCCTCATCCAGTAGGCGCCGGGCGGTACTCAGCGCTTCCGCCGGGTCGGCGAGCAGCGCCTGAGTATCCAGTTCCGGCGCTTCCTCCGGTTCCCGGGGCTCGGCGGGTACGTCCGCGTCGGGGTCAAGCAGCCGCAGCAGGGCGAGTTCTTCCTCAAGCACCAGACAACGACGGCGGGCGGTGGCGGCCAGTGCCTCTGCCTGATCGCGTCCCTGCCGGGCTTCTACCAGGTCTTTCTGCGTCTGCTCCAATTGATGCAGGACCTCGGCGAGCTGCTGCTGGACCTGCTCGCTGTTGTCTTCATCCGGGGTGGCGGCCAGCTGCTGGAGGCGAGCGTCGAGGCTGGTGTTGAGGGCGGTCAGCATCACCACCAGTTCCTGAGCGGCCGCCAACTCCCTGGCGAGTCGGCGGCTTTGCTGGTCGGCCTCGGATAACCGGGATCGCCCGTCGTGCATGTGGCGGGCCACCGCAGACGGGCTCCCGGCGGCTTCTGGGCGCACTGCCACCTGGGCGGAGGGCGGGTTGGTGGCCCGCTCCCACAGGCGTACCGCGTCCGCCTTCCTCTGCTCCACCTCATGGGGGAAGGCTGTTGCCACAACCAGCTGCACCACGACTTCCCGTGGCGGGACAGCGCCGCTGTAGTGGTTGCCGATACTGGAACGCGACCAGTTCAGCTCCGCCGCAAGATCGTTGTAGGTCTTGCCGGACCGCTCCCGCAACTCGCGCAGAAACTCCGTCAGCCGCCGCGCTTCCGACGTCTCCGCCCGGATCGGCGCCGGCTTGCGCCCCCGCTTCTTGCTGTCGGCCATCCCTGCCCCCACCTGCACAATGCCGTTGTCCTGGACATTGCCAACAATGTCCAGAGCCGACCTGCGCGAACCCTTCCCGGCCCGTGTGGACAATTCCCCAGCGCCGCATGCTCGAGACGAACCGCTCTTCCCCGACCTCGTCTTGGAGCCCACCCATGACCGCAAAGACCAACGCACCCGCCCCCGCACCGGCCCGCACCACCACGCCCGCGGCACGCCGACTGCGCCCCCGCAGCGGGGACATCGCCCTCGACACCCGCACCGGCCTCCTGCTCGACCTCACCACTCCCGCCGAGCCTGCCCCGCAGCTACCCCGCGGGCGCGCCCAGGGCCGCTACCGCTGCCTGGCCTGCGGCCTGCCCCTGGAGTACTGCGGCCCTCGCACCCGCCCCGACTACACCGCCCGCTTCCGCCACACCCGCCACGACCCGGACCGCTGCAACGCCAGCCCCGCACGCCAAGCCAGCATCCCCGCCGCCATCCGCAACGCCCGCACCCTGGCCCGCCACCTCCGTACCGCCCAGCCCGGCGCGGACATTGAGCTGGCCGTCACTGCCATCGCGGACGGCGACTGCCCACCCGTGCTGGCACTGCGCCTGCACGCTCCCCAAGGCCCCACCACCGTCCATCTCGCCTACGCCAACGAGCTGTCCCCCCACCAAGCCGATCAACTGACCGACACGGCCCGCGACACCACCACCCATAACTGGCTGCTGTACGACCGCAACACCCCCACCCACACCCACGACCTCGGACACATAACCGTGCGGCTCCACCGGCAAAACCAGCGACTGGAGCGCCTCACCCCCACCGCCACCCAACGCCGCCTGGCCACCACTCCCATCGCCATCGCCTGGCGCGCCCAAGGGCTCCTGCTGGTCCCCTTCGGCGGACACGCAGTTCTTCACGAGCCCCGCAGCGGAGAGAACTGGACAGGCCCGGCCGCCTCCTTCCAACGCGACTGGAAGATCAGCCATCCCCGGCCCGCCAAGGACGCGACCTGGTGGGGCCTGGTTCCCCTCCCTCTGCGGGCCCTCACCACCTCCACGCTGCTAGCTGCCGCGACACGAACCATGGCCGACCTGGAACGCGCCCAACACGGCCGCGAAAGCTACCGGCGCGCCCAGGCCCGCGCCCAGTTCGCCCCTGCACAAACCCAACTGCCCCCCACGCGCGCTGCGGCGCCGAGGCTGCCGGTGGCGGCGGCCGACGAAGACACGGTTGTCTCGCCGACACAGCCCACGCCGGCACCAGCACCTTTCGCCTCGAGCGCCGTTGCGAGGCCGCGGCTGGCCCGGCTACGCAAAGCCCTGCGAGGACTGTTCCGGCGACCCTGAACCTCGTCGACGACCACGGGGCCCTCTCCCTGGGCCCCGCATCATATTCAGGCGGTGTGAACGGCATTCCCGGAACAGGACGGCCCGCGGAGCGACAAGCAACGGTCCCTGCGGCGCAGCGGGAGCAGGATGGTAAACGCGGCGATGACGCGAGGAGGAGCGGCGTATGGAAGTGGGGGAGCGGTGGGCGCACCGAACGGCACCGCACCACGGCCCAGTCGAAGAGGTCGAGGTACTGAAGATCGGCGCACAGCGCCCGCTGCGGATCAAAGTGCGCTTCATCGCCGAGGAGGCCGAGGGCCGCGAGGAGTGGGTGCCTTCAGCCCGACTGCGCGTCCTCTGGCAGGACAAGGACGCGTGGCTGGCCAGCGAGCAGCAGTGGAGCGAACTGACGAAAGACAGCCCGGACGACGAGGACCCTGCCTTCCGGGCGGTCACCATCCTGTTCGACGAGCACCTATGGGACGGGCTGGTGACCTTCGGCGTCAACTACCGTGACCGAGGCCTGCTGTACGTCGAAGATGCGCCCGCGCTGGCCGCGCTCCTCGACGTGCCCGAAAGCTTCTTCTTCAGCGATTCGCGGGCTTTCACCGACACTGACGGCGCGCTGACCGCGCCCTGGCCCACCACTGTTCAGGTCGCACGGCTCCTGGCTCGTACCCGGGCCGACCACCTCATGGCCGTCGTGCACAAACACGAACACCAGGCACGCCAAGACGCGATCTACGGTCGCTACTACCCCGGCCGCGGCAAGAATCCCGGCACCCACATCAGCCCCGAGATCTGCGCAGAGGTCGACCGCAGCAGCCAACCCGCCTACAACCTATTGCGCCAGTGGTGCGGAGCGGACGTGGTCGAGAGCTTCGAAGAACTCAAGGCCCTGCGCGACGAAGTCCTCCGCATCGGCCAGCTCATGGAGCAGGCAATCGGCAGCCTCCGCCAAGCCGGACAGACCCGGGCAGCCGACCGCTTCGAGCGGGAACTCGGCATTCCCCTCGAGACGCTGCGCCAGGCCGAGCGCGACAACGGACACTCCCGACCGACCGGGCACCGACGACAGGAAGATCCGTGTCCCGCACCAAGCTGAATGAGCGGCAACTCGACGTCCTGCGCCGCATCTGCCACGGTCAGACGCCCATCACCTCCGACGACTCCGGCCTCGCCACAACCATCTACGCCCTGCGCAATCGTGGCCTGGTCACCACGACCCGGGCCGACGGCCGCTGGAGCGCAGCCCCCACCGAGGCCGGCCGCCAACACCTCGCCCACACCGACGCCACGACCGCCCCACGACCGAGCGCCCCGTCGACGGCATCCGAGGCGGCAGAACTGATCACCAGACTCCAGCAAGCCAGCGGCACCCTGCACATCGCCAATCCCACCCCGGACGAGCGGGCCCACTGGCGCCGCGTCCTGCACGCCGTACGCGCCGACCACCTGGTCCCCGACGGCCACCATCTTCAGCACACCGGACGCGACAAGGGCGACCTGATCATCACCCTGCGCCCTGGGCCACCGCCGGGACGCTCCACACCCCCAAGCGAGACCGTCCCCGTCCCCGACGACCTGCCCCCAGAAACCTTGCACCCCGCAGCCGCCGCAGCACACATCCCGGCCTGCCCCGACTGCCAGCCCCGCGCCCGCCGTATCCTCCACGCCCTCTGCCACAGAGCAGAAGCCAAGAACTACATCGTCGGCAATCCCGAGGCCAGTTCAGCAGCCAGCCTGGTGATCACCATCGGCGACAGTTCCTTCCCGCTCTCCTTCCACGAAGGTTCCTACGAGGTCCCCGACCCCAGCGGCGCGAAGTACGCCTGGCAACGCGTGACCGCGCGCACCACACGCCCATCCCACGAACTCGAGCTCAGCCTCGAGCACACCTACGCGCACCGAGGCCGACGCTCTCACTGGGGAGACCGGCAACGCTGGCGCCTGGAAGACAAACTCCCCGCCCTCTTCCGAGAAATCGCCCACCGCGCATACACCGACTACGAACGACAGCAGGCCCTGCAGCGCAAAGAGGAAGAGACACGCCAACGCTGGCTGACCGCGATGCAGCAGGCACGCACCGCCTTCTTGGAAGATCACCGGCTAAAAGCTCTGCACGCACAGGTGCAGGCCTGGCAGGAAGCGACCGCCATCCGCGCCTACTGCGACGCACTCGAAGGCCACCACGTCACCCCTGATGCGGCCGAAGCAACCACTGCCTGGATCACCTGGGCCCGGGCCTATGCCGATCGCATCGACCCCATACCCCAGAACCCAGGATGACCGGTGCCCGCCCGGATGACGCCGCTCGTGGACACCTACCAGGAGTTGCACCGGTGCGTGGCCGGCCAGGAGACGGCACGCGGGCGCCGGTTCAATGCGTTCCTGGCTGAGGTTCTGCGCTCGGGCGGTCTGCATGACGCGGTCAGTGATCAGCGCGGACTGCGCGGCCGGGACGAGACCGATGTGTCGTTCACGCTCGGGCACACCGGTTACATCATGGAAGCCAAGTGGGAGCGTGAACCGGTCAGCGAGACTCCTCTGCTCAAGATCGAGGGGCGGCTGAAGACCCGGCCGCCGGGGGTCCGCCCGGTCCTGGTGCCCATGTCCGGTTTCATCGCACTAGCCCGGGAGCACGCAGAGTTCCACGCCGGTGTGGTGCTGTTGGATCGCTCGCACGTCGAGGCCATGGTGTCCGGACTGATCAGCGCCGAGGCTCTCTTTCACCGGCATCTGGCTGTCACCAGTCGGCGTGGCGGCTCGTACGTGCCGCTGGCCGATCTCTTGCAGGGGGACGCGCAGGGACCGCCGCCGTCGCTGCTGAGGTCCTCGGCGCAGGGCATCGACGGCCAGGAGCTCGACGACGCGTGGGTCGACCAGGTCGTCGACCTCGGCTCGCAGTGGGGCCAGTACGAGTACGTTACCAACATCGGGTTCGCTGCTTGAGGAGAGAACGCCCATCATGCCCTGAAATGGCTTGTGGCGCTTGGGAATTATCCTCAAGAGCGACGGAGAAGCCTGGAAGACAACACGCGCCGTCTGATAGAGAGAATAGCAGCGGCCGGAAATAGATGGGCTGTAGTTTTGAAGGCATCGCGCTGGGCAGCTTCAACTACCTTCTGAGGAACCTCCAATGGATCCCCGTTGGCGAATTCTTCCCATGCTGTATCTCGCATCCCTTCCGTGCGTCTACGCAGCCATTGCATCTTCCATGTCCGCTCACACTGCCTTAGATTTGCCTCATTCCGAACGAGCATAGAGCGTGACACCCTTTTGAACCATTGCCAACGCACATCAATTGCCCGGTTGTTGAAATATGATTCGTTGAGCATGCCAACCGTTGACTGCACCATCCGGCGTAGCAGTTTGCGTCCCTGATCGGATTCAAGGAAGTCATTTACGAGGTCCGAGTCGTCGCGGTCTAGCTCTTCGAGGTGTCGTCGCATCCACTCAGTACCGTCGCCCCCCTTTCCATTTACTTGACTTTCCGCTCTGAGTATTCTGGCATGCAAATCCCTCTCATAGTCAGCCCGCTCCTGCGAGTCAGGTACTAGGAGGCGGAGTATGTGGTGAGCCGCATCCATTCGCCCCCAGGCGAAATCCGACTCTCGCCAGTCCGAGTCAAAAAAGGCGCCAAAGTGCCGCATCCGTATACCGTACAGTTTTCGATCACCTAGGCGGGAAAATGCATCAGTGTGGAACAAGGGACTGGGGGCGTCTGGGCCAAGGCGGAGAAATTCGAAGCGCGGAGAAAGGCGCTCTACAATTCTAGGAACAGGCGCGAAGGCTTCGGTCAGAACCTCGACGGCAAGGCAGGCACTTACAACATGCTCCGGGGTGCGCCATGCAATTTCACGTTTCACATGGTTTATATCTGTTGTGTACAGGTTCGCCGCACTGTTCACCAGTTCAGCCATCTTGCGGGTAACACCCATCTTGGTGAATATATCGGTGAGCATACTCGTCGCTGTCTCGTCAGAAAGCTCAACTCCATGAGGTCCAAGGCCTCGAACGGCTGCTCTGGCGGCGTCAGTTATCGCCAATGCATCTCGAAGATTATTGCTGATATAGGCTGCCGCCTCCATAAGGATTTTCGAATCACTTTCTTGCTGAAGGTCGGCCAGGTCGTGCAGGTGGGTGCGTAGCATTTGCAGGACACGTTCAGCAGTAATCAGACCCCATCTCCACTCCTCAAGGTCAGGAGAATACAATTCGCTACCCGACGGCATGGGGGCCCACGGTGGATTAGATCTAAGAATTGCTTCAGCGTCTATCTCGGGAGTCGTCACCAAGGACGTCACACTGTTGTTATTGGAGCGGATGGAATGAAAGTCCCATATTACCGACGTGGCCCGCCTCCGTCGATATTCAGGCATCAAACCAATTGCGGTGCGCAGCAAGGCGGCAGATTCTTGCAAGTCGGATTTTAGCCACTCGAACAGTATTGGCCTGTTTTCGAAGATCCAGTCGATCGGCTCCTCTTTTCTCCTGGCGTACTCCCAAGCCTCGGGATCCCTCCGCCGAATACGGTCGAGCATTTCTACATCTTGCTTAAGCCAATTCCTGACGCCAGCATCGGTACGTATTTCCTCTAGGCCATCGCCGTCCACGGTGATGAACTCAAATAGCCGTGGATGTCCCGCTAGCTGCGAGAAAAGTTCTTCTTGCGTGCCCCGGATACTGGAACGTAGTCGCGAAGCGAGTATATCAATATTCGAACGAATATCTGCCTCTTGTGGATAGTTTAGGGCGCTCCATACGGTGCTTGACCATTGTGTCTCTTCACAGCGTGATGGTGCGACGCCTTCTTGAATTGGGCCTGCAGACGGAACGATGTAAACGACTACTCGACGAACCGGCCCTTCCAGGCGACGTTCGGCAATGGCGTCTAGTACTGGTTCAAACGGAGCGTTGTTCAGGACACCTCCATCGATCACGCAGCTCGACGGATGGCCCAAAGAGGGAGGAGGCACTATACGATTGCCAATTAGCTCTTCCTCTCGCACAGGAGGAAAGGCCACTGGATAACTTGCAGTTGCTCGCGCAGCCTGAGATAGCGCCTGCACCTTTTTTTCTTCCTCTGTCCACAAGTCGTCATGTGGGTCAGGTACTATCTGCCACCCGACATCAGCAACATTCTTGTATTTCGTAGCGCTGGGGTCATGTTCGAATTTGTAGAGACGGCGATGATCTCGGACGTCAAATTTTCCTTCAAAAGCATCTTTGAAGTGGCGCGCGCTTCCACCCAGGGCGGTCGCGGTCAAGAAGAGGGTCACGGCTTTATCGGGTGCGCTAACTTGGGGGATATCGTCGATTGCCTTCTTGATCGTCTCTTCGAAAAAATTCCCATTTAGGACGCTATGGCTTGGGTGTTCGCTCAGGAGTTTCTGCAAATCGGCGGAGGTCTTCCATATCTGTCGAAGGTTCGACATGGGTGCGCCGCGCGCTATAGTGGACGCGAGAAGCATCCCATTGAGGCCCCCTGCGGAGGTCCCAGAAATGATGTCGATGAGAACGCCCGCGTGAGCCTTATTTGTAATTTCTTGCCACATTGAAAAGATCGGCTCGTCCTCGGGGAAGTGGCTGGGGTCCTTGCGAGATGCTCTGCGGATGAGATCTAGTTCATGAATCACGCCGCCCATCCAAACGGCTAGACTGACGCCTCCATTCAGAACCAACGCCAAGCGTATTTCATGGAAGCCTTTCTTGTGTCCCCAAATTCCATCGATCATGTCAGCAGCGTATTCAATCCTGCGGCCCTACGCCTCTCTTGTTGGGCCGAAGGAGGTAGGCCCGAATAGACTCCCTCGGGGCATCCTCAGCGAAGCAGCTGACCCGGCACGTTGCGCCCGCGTCACGATGGACGGTGACGGAGGCCGACGACCGGTCTGTGCAGTGACAGTCGGGTGCGCCAGAAATCTTGGGACGTAAGTGGCTAAAGGGTGTTGCACAAGGCCGTGAGCTGGGCATCTCCCTTGTATGGCCGGGGTCTTACGTGCTGAGCGAGTGTGGGTGGAGACGTTCACGGGGCTGCGGGTGACGCAGTTCTCGGGTCTGTTGAAGGTGGTGCGGGAGCGGGGCGGCAACGGCACCTTGCGGGGCCGGCCGTGGTCGTTGCCGTTGGCCGAGCGGGTGCTGATGGTGGCGGTGTACTACCGCACGAACCTGACGATGCGGCAGCTGGGCCCGCTGTTCGGGGTCTCTTCCTCCACGGTCTGCCGGGTCATCCAGCGGCTTGGCCCGCTGCTGGCGCTCGAGCCCGTCTCCCGCACGACCGATGCGGCGGACCGGTTGTGGGATCGTGGACGGCACCCTGGTCCCGGTCCGCGACCGGAACGTCGGCTCATCGTCACGCAACTACCGGTTCTCCGCGAACGTGCAGGTCATCGTCGATGCCGACACCCGACTTGTGATTGCGGCCGCTCGCCCGGTGCCGGGCACCACCGCGGACGCCCACGCCTGGCGGGCCTCCGGGCTGAGCGAACACTGCCAGGGCATGACCGTCCTCGGCGACGGCGCCTACCTCAACTGCGGGATGGTCGTGCCGCACCGCAAACGCCCACACCGGCCCCTGCTGCCGGGCGAGGAGGACGACAACGCTGCCCACCGCAAGGTGCGCGCGCGAGTGGAGCATGTGATCGGTCGGATGAAGAACTACAAGATCCTGCGCGACTGTCGACAGCGCGGCGACGGGCTCCACCACGCGGTCCAGGCCGTCGCTCACATGCACAACCTCGCCCTCGCATCATGACCAGAAGACCGCGATCACAGGCCCTGACCTGCCCGAACATGGCCTTGTGCAACACCCTTTAAGGGCAATGCTGTTGCTTTACGCGTCTGCGGGTGGGGGTCGTTGGATGCGAACTGCTCGGCTGCCGGTGCGGGTGGGCTGGGGCCAGGTGTGGTGTTCGGCCCGTTTGAGCCAGTAGTTGGACATCTTGCGTTTGACGACGCGGGGCTGGCTGCGCAGGCGTCTTGCGGGAAGGAGGCGTTCGAGTAGGTCGTGCTGGAGCAGGACGAGGGTTCTGACCAGCAGGTCAGGGGGAAAAGCTGCCCGGCGTGAGGGTCACGCTGCGCCGGGCGGAGCGCAGGGTTTCGGTGAAGGAGATCCGGTCGGCATCCAGGCCGCGGCTGGCGGCGGTTCTCACCATCAGCTCGCGCAGCGCGTGGTGGACCAGCAGATGTGCCCAGATTTGCTGCAGGACGCCCTCGGGGGTTTTGCTGCTGAGCACGATGCGGGCACCGCGTTGATGGGTCTTGAGCTCGGCGAAGACGGTTTCCGCTTCCCAGCGTTCTTGGTAGAGCGCGGCCAGCTGGCGGGCGGGATAGCGACGGGCGTCGAGCAGGCTGGTCACCAGCCGGTAGTCCTCACCCTCACGGCCAGTGCCATTGAGCTGGTAGGCCACCACCCGCACCGTGACCGGGTCGGTGTGAGCGCGATCGGTCTGAGCGTGGATGCGGGAGATCCAGGATCCGTCCCGCAACTGCCGGTCGATGGGCAGGATGCGGTTGGCGGGCACCCGCCACAGCAGATCAGCGCCGCTGGCGGTGAAAGCCCGCCACAACGGCACGCCGAGGAACTCCCGGTCGGCCAGGACAAGTTGACCCGGCCCGCAGGAACGGGGCAGGCGGCCGACCAAGGTGACTTCGGCGGTGCGGCAGCCGGCCAGCTCGGCGTCCAGGACGAGGTGGGTGCCCACCTCGATCAGACAGGCCATCCGCACCTGGGGAAAGGCGGACTTGTCGCGGCCGCGGCTGTTTCCGGGACGGCCGAAGACGGCCTCGTTGGCCGGGCTGTCGGCCACGTCCCAGCAGGTGGCGTCCACCGCCAGCAGCCGCAGCCCGCGCCAGAAGCAGCCCGGGGTGACCTCGGCGCCCATCGGCTTGGCGGTCGTCGTGAACAGCACCCGCAGCGGCTCCGGGCCCAGCCGCTGACGGGCCCGAAACAGCGACGACTTCGCCGGGATGTGCCACTCGCCCAGCAACCCCGCACCTCGCAGGCCCTCGACCAGATGCCGCATCACCTCCAGATACGGCGCCGGGGAGAACAGGGCCAGTGCGAGCACGAAGTACACCACCAGCCGGGCCGGCAGCAGGCGTCTGCGCTGCTCCGCACGACCGCACGCGGCCACCACACGATCCACCAACCCCGGCGGATACACCCAGGTCAGCAGCCCCAAGCCCGATAACTCACCGACGTCTGCAGACACCCGCACCACCCCCGGGAGCACTGCACAGCAGCGTACGCCCGAAGGCTAAAACAACGGCATTGCCTTTAAGGGCTGTCCCGCAAAGCACAGTAGGCGGCAGGCGGGGGTCGCTCCGGGAGTCGCTGGCGTGAGCTGCGATGATCCTGTCTCGGGGAGAGGAGCTGTCGTGACGGTGGATGTGCGGCCGGATCCGGTGCAGATCGTTGCCAAGGTGGGGTCAAGCTTCATGGCTGCGGATCCGGAGCGGGCATTCGAGGTCTGGGTGTATCTCGCGCGCAAGGCAGGGTGGCAGGTCAGCCCGGTCGAGGACATGCCCGTGGATCTCAGTGCCGGGGAGTGCGGGGTCGTGGAGATTGAGGGTCTGCGCTACCTGGTGCGCCAGAGCCGGAGAGTTCGGCGCACGCTTGTCGACGACGTCACCGGCGGACCTGCTGAGCGCCCCGTCTTTGGCTTCGCGGCGTGGGCAGAGCCGGTACTCTCCCCGGAGAGCGTGGATTCCTAATCAAGCTCAATCCGTAGAGGCACCTGGGATGATCTCGCCGTGGCTGGTGTGATCATGGCGTCGGAGCCTTCCTGGATAGCCCCGTTCACTGGGTTGAGCCCGCGGCAGTTCGGCAAGCTGGTGACGGTTCTGCGTCAGGAGGGTGCGGACGCGGTCCGCAGGGGCCGGCCATGGAGCCTTCCATTGGAGGACCGGGCACTGCTGGTTGCGGCGTACTGGCGCACGAACCTGACGATGCGGCAGCTTGCCCCGCTGTTCGGGGTCTCGAAGTCGGCGGCAGACCGCATCATCGACCACCTCGGGCCAATGCTCGCTCTCAAGCACCGCAAGCGGTTCGCCAAGGGCACCGTGCTCATCGTGGACGGCACCCTGGTGCCCACCCGCGACCACACCATCGCCGCACAGTCGAAGAACTACAGGTACTCCACCAACCATCAGGTCGTCATCGACGCCGACACGCGGCACGTCGTCGTGGTCGGCCGGCCGGTCGCCGGAAACCGCAACGACTGCAAGGCATGGGGGGAATCCGGCGCCAAAGCCGCCGTGGGCAAGACGCTCACGATCGCCGACGGCGGCTATCCCGGCACCGGGCTCGTCATGCCCCACCGCCGACGCAAGGGCGAAGACCTTCCGGACTGGAAACAGGAACACAACAAGTCCCACAAGCAGGTCCGCGCCCGTGTCGAGCACGTCTTCGCCCGCATGAAGACCTGGAAGATCCTCCGCGACTGCCGACTCAAAAGTGACGGAGTCCACCACGCCATGCTCGGCATCGCCCACCTGCACAACCTCGCACTCGCCGGATAGCCGTGTGGCCCGCACCACGGCCCACACGCCCCAGGCAGCTCGAAGATCATTACGGGACAGCCCTTAAAGGGTGTTGCACAAGGCCATGTTCGGGCAGGTCAGGGCCTGTGATCGCGGTCTTCTGGTCATGATGCGAGGGCGAGGTTGTGCATGTGAGCGACGGCCTGGACCGCGTGGTGGAGCCCGTCGCCGCGCTGTCGACAGTCGCGCAGGATCTTGTAGTTCTTCATCCGACCGATCACATGCTCCACTCGCGCGCGCACCTTGCGGTGGGCAGCGTTGTCGTCCTCCTCGCCCGGCAGCAGGGGCCGGTGTGGGCGTTTGCGGTGCGGCACGACCATCCCGCAGTTGAGGTAGGCGCCGTCGCCGAGGACGGTCATGCCCTGGCAGTGTTCGCTCAGCCCGGAGGCCCGCCAGGCGTGGGCGTCCGCGGTGGTGCCCGGCACCGGGCGAGCGGCCGCAATCACAAGTCGGGTGTCGGCATCGACGATGACCTGCACGTTCGCGGAGAACCGGTAGTTGCGTGACGATGAGCCGACGTTCCGGTCGCGGACCGGGACCAGGGTGCCGTCCACGATCCCACAACCGGTTCGCCGCATCGGTCGTGCGGGAGACGGGCTCGAGCGCCAGCAGCGGGCCAAGCCGCTGGATGACCCGGCAGACCGTGGAGGAAGAGACCCCGAACAGCGGGCCCAGCTGCCGCATCGTCAGGTTCGTGCGGTAGTACACCGCCACCATCAGCACCCGCTCGGCCAACGGCAACGACCACGGCCGGCCCCGCAAGGTGCCGTTGCCGCCCCGCTCCCGCACCACCTTCAACAGACCCGAGAACTGCGTCACCCGCAGCCCCGTGAACGTCTCCACCCACACTCGCTCAGCACGTAAGACCCCGGCCATACAAGGGAGATGCCCAGCTCACGGCCTTGTGCAACACCCTTTAGGGTGTTCTTATGTCGCCAGGGCCGCGTGCTGTTGGAGTCGTTTTGTCCGCTGAGGAGTTCGCGGAGCTGACACGTTGGGCCGACGGGGTGGCGGGCGCTCGGCTGGCTGAGCGGGCGCGGATCGTCCTGGCCTGCGCCGAGGGACTGCCGACCGTGTGGGTGGCGGCGAAGCTCGGGGTGACGGCGGATACGGCCCGCAAGTGGCGAAGGCGGTTCGCTGAGCAGCGGATGGATGGGCTGACGGACGCGCCGCGGCCGGGCCGCCGCAAGGCAGACCTGGTCCTCACCGGCTATGAGCGCGCCCAGCTGACGCGCTGGGCGCGGCGCGCCAAGGCGGCGCAGTACCTCGCGCTGCGCGCAAGGATCGTTCTGGCGTGTGCGGAGGGCGGGACAAACAAGAAGGTCGCCGCCGAACTCGGCGTCAGTCAGCGGTCGGTGAACAGCTGGCGCTCTCGCTTTGTCGCCCGCCGGCTGGATGGGTTGGCGGACGAGCCGAGGGTGGGCCGGCCGCCCTCCATCCTGCTGGACCAGGTCGAGGACGTGATTGTGGCGACGCTGGAGTCCACGCCGGGCCAGGACACGCACTGGTCGCGGGCCTCGATGGCGGCCCGGACGGGTCTGTCGAAGTCGACGATCGGGCGGATCTGGAAGCGGTTGGACCTCAAGCCGCACCTGCAGGACAGCTTCAAGCTCTCCACCGACCCGTAGTTCGTTGCCAAGGTGGTCGATGTCATCGGTCTGTACCACCACCCGCCCGAGAAGGCGGTGGTGTTGTGCGTCGATGAGAAGTCCCAGATCCAGGCGCTGGATCGGTCCCAGCCTGTGCTGCCGATGATGCCGGGCATGCCCGAGCGGCGCACCCACGACTACTACCGGCACGGCATCACCAGCTTGTTTGCGGCCTTCAACATAGCTGATGGCAGCGTCATATCGGAACTCCACCACCGCCACCGAGCGATCGAGCGATCGAGTTCAAGAAGTTCCTGATGCGGATCGACAAGGCCGTACCTGTCGGCCTCGACGTGCCCCTGGTGTGCGACAACTACGCCACCCACAACACCGCCGAGATCAAGACCTGGTTGGGCAAACACGCCCGGTTCCACGTCCACTTCACCCTGACCGGATCCTCCTGGATGAACCAGGTGGAGCGCTGGTTCGGCCTGCTCACCGACAAACTCATCCGCCGCGGCGTCCACACCTCGGTGAAGGCTCTGGAGGACGACATCAAGGCGTGGATCACCACGTGGAGCGAGAACCCACGACCCTTCACCTGGACGAAGAGCGCCGACGAGATCCTCCACTCGCTCGCGGACTACCTCACGAAGGTCACCCCGCCCGACATCGACACTACCTAGCCACGCCCCAGATTTCTGGCGCATCACACTAGGACGCCGCAGGCTCCGCATGGTTCCGTGAGGTGATCGTATGGTGGGGGTGTGACGGCTGATCCTGCTTCGCCCTATTCGACCGGTGGCGGTGGCTTCCGGCTGGAGCACCGCTACGCGGCGACGCTGCTAGCTGCTCTGGTGACGGATAGCCCGGTCAGTGAGCTCGGTGATGATGTCACGCCCTTGGCGGTGCGTCTGCAGGCCAGTGACGTGAGTCCGATTGATGATGTCGTGGTGGAGGGCCGTACGGCTGACGGCCGCACGCGGCGGGTGTCGATCGGCGTGCGCAGGGATCCGGTGCTCGTCACGAGCGATACGAGTTCGGTGCCCTTGGTGAAGGCGTTCCTGCATACCGTGGTGGGCAATTGGGATGAGGTGATGGCGGGCCGCTGGAGGGTCGCGCTCGCTGTGGGGGTCTCGAGTACCCAAGTGCAGCAGACGGCCGCTCTGGCGAAGATCGCGCAGTCTGTGCGTTCGAGTGTGGAGTTCCGTGAAGCCATCGGCCGTCCGAAGGCGACGAACGCAGCACAACGAAGCCGCCTGGGGCACTTGGACGCCCTCGTGGTGGCAGCCTCCAAGGATGACCCCGCGCTTTCCCATGTCGGCGCTGAGGAGCTGACGTGGCGTTGGCTGTCGGCCTTGCGGATCAGGCAGCTGCGACTCGAAGGCGCCGACGAATCAGACCGCACCGTGAGTGTCCACGCCCTGCAGCGGCTGATGGCTGGTGAAGCGGCAGACACCGCGAGTAAGGCGTACGGTGCGCTGGTCGAACAGGCTGGCGCCTGGGCATCATCCGCCGCCCGAGTCGACCAGGCCATGGTGCGCCGCGTGCTGAGCGGATATCCGCTGCAGAGGTCTGCGTCCTACCACGATGCCTGGTCCGTCCTGGACGGGCTGACCCGTCGATTGCGTGAAGGAATCCGCCCGGACCTGTCGGCCGGTGAGGTGCACCTGGAACTGGACCGGGCCGAGGAACGAGCCCGGCTCGTCGATGCCATGTCGCAGGCCGGCACGACGGGCGGCGCACTGGTGGTGACGGGAGAACCCGACGTCGGGAAGTCTGCGCTCACCCTCCGCGCCGCCGAGCAACTCGCGGACCAGGGCGCGGCGGTCGTCTCGCTCAGCCTTCGTGACCTTCCGTTTTCCGCTGCCGAAGCCGAACGTCTGCTGGGAGGCCGGCCGCTGGAGGATGTGTTCGCGGCGGGTGAGATCCGCTCGCTACGGCTGCTCGTCATCGACGGCGCGGAAGCTGTCCTTGAAGGACGCCGGGACCTCCTCCGGGAACTGGCCAGGGCTGCCATCGCTGCCGGCCTGGGGGTAGTTGCGGTCACTCGGACCGACGGAGCGACCCGGGTGCAGGAGGTGCTGCAGAGGGCCGTAGGACTGGCGGGCGCCAGCGCAGCGGTGGCTGAACACGTCGTGACCCGACTGTCTCCAGCAGAGCGCCGCCAACTCGTTGACACTTTCCAGAGTTTGATCCGTCTGAGTTCCGACGCCCGGGCTGAGTGGCTAGTAGGACGGCCGGGCCTGGTGGACGTTCTGCTGCGCGCGGGCAGCATCGCGCAGACGACCGAACTGCTTTCCGAGGCCGATGTGTTCGCGGCAGTGTGGAACGGTCTCATCCGTCACGACGAGCTGCAGGAGCCCGGACGTGCAGCGCCCGACGACCGGGAACAGGCTGTGCTCGCGGTCGCACGTCGCGCACTCAAAACACCTGCGGCAGCGGCTCCAGGCGGTGGCGTATGGGCCCAGTTGCGCTCCGACGCGGTCCTGCGCGCGCCAGCCAACCCCGCACTCGCCGCAGGCGACGAGTTCGCCACCGATTTGATCCGAGACTTTGCCCTGTGCCGGCTGTTCCTCACCGAAGGCTGGGAGCCCCTGCGGACGGCCGGCGCGCCTCGATGGACCATCCGCGCGGTCCGGCTCGCCTGCCAGGCCAAACTGCTCACCGCAGACAGGGCCGCCCATTGGCACATGCTGCGCCGCGAGTTCAACGAGGTCAGCGAGGCCGGGGGAGAGCGGTGGGCAGAAATCCCCATCGAAGCGCTGCTGACCCTCGACGAAGCTCAAGACGCGATCGAGGACGTCTGGGATGAACTCACCGCCGATGACCACCAGGGGGTGAAGACGCTGCTTCGCCTGGCGGAGCTGCGCTACGCCGCGGGACCTGCTGCGGACCCCTTCGCCCTCGCCCCCGTCATCGCCGTCACCTACTGCAGCGACCGTGACCTCGGACAGGACGACCGCTATACCTACCAGGGCGTCGGGGCGACCATTCGCAAACTCGTGCTGGCATGGCTGCGCAGCATGGCCCTCGACGCCCACGGTCCCACACCGCTGCGGCAGCAGGTCCGCGATCGCATCCACTCCACACACCCAGACCCCAACGACGAGTTCGTCGTCGAAGCACTGGCCACGCTCGGCCCGGACACCGACGACCGCACCGAACGGTGGCTGCGGGACCTGGCGGAGCAGAGCCCCTCACGGCTGCGACCGGTTGTCGAATCATTCGGCGCTGCCTTCAGCATGGCCCGAACACGCCCGCAGCTGCTCCTTGACCTCACAGAGGCCTACTACATCGAGCGCCCTCGCCCGGGCAGGGGCGACTGGGGGCTCGACAGGGGCATCCGCGACCTCCAGCACGGAAGGGGAGGCTTCGGCCCCCCATTCGCGGCGTGGCACTACGGCCCGTTCTTCCCACTGCTGCGCAAGCTGCCCGCCGAAACGTTCGACATGATCAACCGGATGCTCGACCATGCCGCGGCAACCCGGGTGAGGACCATGCAACGGCGCGGCGGAGGCGCCGGCGACGAACACGACGATCTGGAAGGCGTCGACCTCGACATTCCTGGCATCGGCCCTCGGCACTACGTCGGAGATGACCACGTGTGGGGCTGGTACCGAGGCTCCACCGTCGGTCCCTACCCCTGCATGAGCGCGCTGCTGGCCGTCGAACGGTTTGCTGACCAGCTCATCAGCAACCTGAACATCCCCCTAAAGACAGTGGTGGAGCTGCTGCTGCGCAACTGCCGCAACCTCGCCATGCAAGGGCTCGTCGTCGGCCTGCTGATCCGCCATCTCGAAGCCGCCCCGGACCTGCTCGATCCCTGGCTCACGTCACCGGATGTGTGGGGTCTGGAATTCGGGCGAGTCAGCGCAGAGGGCCGCTTCCACGTCCGCGGAGCGGCAGCCGATGACGCCGCCGGAAGCGACCGGCGCCGGCTCACGCTTCGCCAGGCGGCTGCGGAGATGACGCTGCGTGCCGTGATTGCAGGTGACCAGGCCCGACTTGACGCATTGGGCGAGATCGCCGACCGACTGCTGGACAACGCGCGCACAGAACTCGACGAGGCGCCCGACGAAGTACCCGATGAAGCGCTGGCAGTGGTCCAGCAGTGGGCGTCGGCGTTCCGGCCCGAGAACTACCGCATTCACCGGGAAACGGACGGCGCCATCACCTGGGAGTATCAAGCCCCCGCCCCTGTTGCGGAAGCACTCGCTTCCTCGGCCGCTGACCTTGTCGCCAGCAGCGAGGCCCTGCGTCTGGAACTGACCTACACCCATGACGAGGACCACCCGGACGGATGGCCTGCCGACGCCCTTCTGGTCGACCTCGCGCTGGCACAGCGGTTCGCTGCCGATCCACCCACCAGCGGCCCCCTCCACCCTGCCGACCCCGTGGCCGCTGTCGCGGCAGCTGCCGTCACCAGCCACGCTCGCGGACTCCTTGTGATCCCGGACGATGACCTGTACTGGGCGGCAGAGACTCTTTTCAGCGTCATCGCGGCGGACCCGGACACCAGCCGCACGGACTATGACGTGACGGTGTATCCGATGGCAGCCGACCGCTCGGCCGCCCGGGCCATCCCCTCCCTGCTACTCGCCCCGTTCGACCACTTGGGCATCGACCCAGTTCGCATCGAGGAGACAGCCATCGCGCTGGCGACCAGCCGGTCCGACGAAGTCCGCACCGCCTTCGTCACCGGCTGCGCTCCTGCATGGGACGCTCCTTGCGCCGCAGCCCACGACGACGCACTCTGCCAGCGGCACAAGCCTCTGTGGGTCGCTGTCCAGGCAGGGCTCGGTGACTGCCGCCTCGGCCCCTGGGACCTGCAGACCCAGCGCCGACGCCCGCAGCCGCTGCCCCCTCCCTACACGGAAACCCTGCCCGCCGTCCCCGCCGCCGAGCTGCTGGTGAACCGGCTCGCGATGCCCATCGCATGTACTGCCGCTGCCCGGAAGGCCACCTGCCTGACCTCGCAGGCGGCCGAACTGCTGACCGCACTGCTGGATGCGCAGCGGATCGGCACAGACCATTGGGGGGCCAAGGATTACAGCGGATACCAAGATCCTCAGCGTGAACTCGTGGCCCGTGTCCTGATCAGCCTTACCGCCCATGGTGAACCGGAACCGCTCACCGCACATCTGCGCACCTTCGCCGCCAATGCCAACGCGCTGCAGAGACTGCTCCACGACTTCACCATTCTGTTTACCTACGACCCCCAGCTGCGGAATTGTCTTCCGAACGTGTGGCCCCTGGTTCTCAAGACCACGCTTGACGCCATCGACGCGGGCGCCGACCTGAAGGGAAACGGCAGCTGGACTGACTACGCCATTGCCGCGCTTCTGCCGACTCCGCAGGTGCGCACAGCGGATACCAATCCAGATGCCACCCTCAACCAGGCACGCCGCGGCTGGCTTGCCCCCGACGCCCTGGACGGACTGGCGCAACGCTGGATCACATTGGCTCACGGCGAACCCAAAGCTGCTGACGCACTGGCCCAGTTCGCCCGCACCGCCCCCCAAGCATGGCAGTGCACCACAGGCCTAACGTGGCTGGAAAGCCTCATCGACGGCCATTACGACAGATTCGCCAACCGGTGCTGGTTCGTGACCCATTGGTTGACCGAACTCCGCGAGACGCGACCTCCTGACGCAACCACGGAGAGCCAGTGGCGCCGCATCGTCGACGCCCTCGCCGCAGCCGGCGACAGCAGCGCCGTCGACCTGCAGCGCATCGACGAATAACTCTGCGCGCGGGAATGAGTCGATTAAGGACTGTCCCGCAACGGCCAGCTTGATGGGCTGATGGCATGATCTCGGCGTGACCAGCGAACATGCCCAGCCCGGTTCCGCGAAGTATGTCCTCTTTGATGTCGACGGGACGTTGATCGACGCGGTGGCCAACCAGCGCCAAGTCTGGGAGACATGGGCGGCGCGCTACGGACTCGATCCTGTCGCGGTCTACCAAGTGGCGCTGCGAACGCGGCCTATGGAGACCTTCGCGGCGGTGGCCCCGGAGCAAGACCCGCGGGAGTGTCTGGCCGCGTTGCATGAACTTGAGGACGAGGATGTCCGGTCCGGTGTCTATGCCGCTTTCGACGGTGCATCCGGGTTGCTGCCCGGCCTGCCTTCGGGTTGCTGGGCGCTGGTGACTTCGAACTACGAGCACCGGGTGCGCGGGCGGTTTGCCCGGACCGGGCTATCGGTTCCGGACGTGCTCGTGGATGCAGCCGCAGTCGCGGAAGGCAAGCCATCACCAGTTCCCTACCTGTTGGCCGCCGAACGACTTGGTGCCAAGCCGGAGGAATGCCTGGTCATTGAGGACGCGCCATCCGGAGTCGAGTCCGGGCTGCGGGCCGGCATGACGGTGTGGGGAGTCAGCACCCCGGTCCCGGTGGACGGCGTGCACCGCCATTTCACGAGTCTGCACGAGGCGGTGCCCGACATCCTCGCCTTCACGACGGGCTCGCACCGGGACCCCACGGTCTGAGCGCGCCGTTGGTAGGTCCGGCGGGCACTCGTCACAGTGAAACGATCTTGACCTGGCTGGTGTGATCACGGCGTTGGAGCCGTCTTGGATAGTGCCGTTCGCCGGGCTGAGCCCGCGCTGCTTCGGCAAGTTGGTGACCTCTGTACGCCGCCAAGGTGCTGGTGAAGTACGACGGGGACGCCCGTGGAGCCTCTCACTGGAAGACCGCGTCTTGTTGGTGACGGTCTACTGGCGCACGAACTTGACGATGCGCCAGCTCGCGCCACTGTTCGGAGTCTCGAAATCCACTGCCGCTCGCATCATTGACCACCTCGGCCCGCTGCTCGCGCTCCAGCCCCGACAGCGGTTCCGCCAGGATGCTGTGCTGATCGTGGACGGCACTCTGGTGCCCACCCGCGACCATTCCATCGCCGAGCGGTCCAAAAACTACCGCTTCGGCTCGCGAGGTCAGGGGGTCGGTGTGGGTGCGGGGGCGCGGCCGTCGGCCAGGACGTCGAAGCGCATGGTGGTGCCGGGCGGGTTGAGGGAGGGGGTGCGGCGGCGGGAGCGCCAGAGCAGGGGGCGGCCGAGGACGTCGCGGGCGAAGTGGTAGCGGCGTTCCAGGACGACGCCGATGGACGGCAGCGTAGCCGGCGCGATCTCGTGGACGACCTCGGTCGCGCCCCCGCGCACCCGCAGTAGTTCCGCGGTCGGCGCGGGCAGCAACTCGGGTTGGGTACGGGAGAGATCAGCCATTCTGCGTTGGACGAAGCGGCGCCGCGGAACCCCGTCGGCCCCCGGCAGGTCGTCGATCTCGTACGGGTGCCAGTACGCGGACTGTCCGCGGCCGGGCACGTACGTGAACCACTGGCGGTCGCCGGGTTCGCCGCTCCGGTCGGGCAGCGCGAACGTCGGGTTGGCGGCCTCCTGTGCCGGAGTGCGTTCGGGGCTGGCGAGAGTGTGCCCGGCGACTTGCTGCTCGACGGCCCAGAGGACGTCGCTGTACTCGTCCAGGCCGAGCAGGACGTGCTCGATGACGTAGAGGGTGCGCAGGTCGTCCGGGGAGCGGCCGGCGGGGAACGGGATCTCGACGCCGAGGCCGGCGTTCTTGGCGGCGGTCCAGTCGGCCCACCAGCGGGGCAGCGCCGTCACCCTCGACCGTCTCGGCCTGGAACCCGCGGACACCCTGTCGCTCTCCACCGACCTGCTGTCGGACCTGGCCCGCGCCGCCCTCGGCGCGACCCCCGGCACAGCGCTGACCGGCACCGGCACCCAGCGCTCCATGACTTCGACACGTATTCGACAGACGTCATGCTTGCTGCTGCCGCGCACGATGGTTCCGCGTTGAGGTCCGAGCGGGGATCATTCACGCTGTGGACAAAGGGCGGGATGACGTCATCGGTGTCTGGCGGGTGAGCCGGTCTGGTCGGGTCGCGGGGTACCTGCTGGCTGCCGTTCCTGCGTGCGGGGCGTTGTCGGCCTGGCTGAGCGCTCTCTCCCATCCAGATGCGCAAAACTCAGCGGGGATCGCGACTGCGTTCGCGCTGGGACTCGGCCTCTTCTCCTGGTGGAGACTGCTGCGGGTACGTCTGGAACTCACCACGGACGTGATCGTCATGGTGAACCCGTGGGGCACCCAACGTCTGCCATGGTCGCATGTAAGCGCGGTGAGTCTCGGCAACTGGGGTGCGCAGTTCCACACCACGGACGGGTTCAAGTACACGGCTTTTACCCTGAGCGACATGGCCGCTGGGACTCGGCAGGATGAGCGGTTCGCGGACGTCCAGCGGATCGCCAACTCCCAACTCCGCAACGGACAGCCGCTTTAGGAGCGAGGTTGGGCGATGACGGGCGCGAGCTGCGGGTTCCCCGGCTTCGCGCGGCGCGGCAGTACTGACCGCTTCGTGCCCCGATTCCCCGCGAGTCCCCGCGCGTTCTGGCACGAGAGTGGCACGGTCGCAGGGCGCGCCGCTGACCTCTCGATCTGAGCACGGCTCGGCGGCGCTACCGCATTTGCCCACTGGGCACCCGCGTTCGACGCTTGTACCGTTCCGAAGTGGCCTGGATATCACTACTTGCAACACTTGCTGGTGGCGTGATTGCCCTGGGATCGGCCCTTCTCGTGGAGCACCGAAGGGCGCGGCGAGAGACGGTGTCTGAGTGGCATAGGACACGGCGGGAGCTCTACTCAAGGTTCCTCGCGGCTCATGCCCAAGCTGGCAGCGACCTGCGGAACATTGCCGCCATGCCTGGCCTTGATGCGGACGAGCGGTACCGGCTGACGCGGTCGGCCTACACCCACTGCTACGCGTCACGTCATGAGTTGGAGCTTGTCGCGCCGCACTCCGTCGTTCGTCCGGCTGAGGAATGTAGTCGAGCAGTGCGAATGATGCGCGATGCCGTGAGCGCGGGGGCGCGTCTTGACAGTGATGAGCTCGAGGAACTGACACGCAGGTACCTGGAGCTGCGGCTGGAGACCAGAGGTGCCATGCGCTCGGACATCTCGGTCGACAACAGTTGACCGGGCTTAGGCATGGCTGTACCAGTGTCGCAGATCGAATCGTGTGACCTGCGGCTGTCGACCGGGACACCTGTGGTCGTTGGTGGCCATTGGTCGTCGTCGATGGTCCTCGGACGGCCCAGAGACGGCCCAGAGAGATGCGGATCACCGTGGCTGTGTCGATGCTGACCAGTATGAACGTGAGACTAGAACTCCTTGTGAGTGGTGAGTGGCGTCCTGTACTGCGCATCGGGGCCGTGCCCATGTGGGGAAACGCACCTAGCTTCCGGCCCTTCCCCGAGGCGTCCAAGGACGAGCTATGGAAGAGCGCTGGTGACGCCCTGAAGGCGTTCGGCGCTGGGCCAGTCAGTGTTGCCACCGTGGGGCAGGAAGGGACGGAGACACTGCTCTTCGCGGCGGGGGCGGCAGGGCCTTTCCGGCTCGGTTGGATCGCAGAAGAGACCTGAACCCTCCCCCTCGGTCGACAGAGCACTAGTGGCCAAGTCACGTCATCGCCATGCCTGCGTGCCGCTCGATGCGAACTACAGGCAGAGAAGTCCTGAGGTTTCCCGACCTGATCAGGAGGGCCCTTGGAGGACCCGGAGGCGACCCGGCGGATGTGGCTGAAGGCACCGAAACAGGGAACGTGAGCAGCGCGGACCCGCTACTCCACGTCGACTCGCCCAACTGGTGCAAAGACCGCTCCCAAAGAAGGAAGTCTGAGATCGGAAGTACTGGCGGTCGGCACTCCGGGTCAAATCCGAGAACGCAACCGTACGCCCTCCCCAAAGTCTGCATCCCAGGAAAGAGGCTGTCATGTACATCGGCAGTGGCATCCAATTTGATCAAAGCAACGGGTTCGGTGTTGATCTCAAATGCTCACAAGACGCCTCGGGCAAGCTATCCGGCACAGCGACCACGAACGGCGGCATGCAGGGGACCATTGAAGACGGGAGCAGGGTAGTTGGCGATTCGGTCGTCTTCATCATCAACTGGGGTGGTTCGCGGGGACGCTACGAGGGCACTCTCAATCCGATCGATCACATTCTGAGCGGAACGACAATGGACATGAACAACCCCGGCAGCATCGCCCACTGGTGGTGCCCCACTCCGGTCTGACCGTCTGTCGGACACGACATGCTTCTGAACGGGCGGTTGCGCGCGCGGTCGGTGGAGTCTTAATGACCCAGTCAAGCGCCGTTGGCCGGGTGCTTCAGCACCAGTCTGGAGGTCGCGGACGCGGATGGCGTCTGGCCTGCGGCGTCGCTGATCTGCGCCGCACCTGGCCGGGATCTTGGTCAGAGCTCAGAGCTGCGGTGTCCTGGCAGCGATCTCGAACCCGGAGGACTCGTCCCACGGAACTGCCCCCCACAGGCTCACCACGGCGGCCCAAATGCTGTCCACCAGAGCCCAGTCGGGGTTGTCCCCGCTGAGGGTGACGGTGGCTAGCAGGTCGCATCCCCAGATGCCCCGCTCGTCATTGGGCGATGCAGCGATCACAGACTCTGCGATCTCTGCTACGCCCACGTGTACTTCCAGCGTCAACAAGTCCGCGACTGGCCTGTCGCTGTCGCTGCCACCAGTACCGAGCCGGAACGCGGCCACCGAATCCTCGAACGGCCCCAACCACTCGCCCACCAGACGGTCGCCGCTCTCCAGGAGGTAGTCCAGCAGGCGATCAAGCGCCTCGTCGCCTCTGTCTTCTCCGGAGCGGCAGAAGAAGCTGAGTTGGTAGGCCACGATTCCCCCGTCGTCCGAGCTTGACCGGAAGCTGTTTCCACTGCGTCATCATGCACGCCGCGCCTGCGATCGCGGTCGGCGGTGTCCTTACGACCGGGTCAAGCTGCTGTGGTGGTGCGCTTCCTTGCTGGTGGGCTCGTGGTGAAGGGGCGGTTGTCGCGGAGCAGGGCCCAGAGGACGTCGACGCGGCGGCGGGCGAGGGCGATGACTGCGGGGATGTGTTTGTGGCCCTGGGCTCGTTTCTTCAGGTAGTAGGTGCGGTTGGGGCCGTCGCGGATGATGCTGGTCTGCGCGGAGAGGTAGAACACGCGTCGCAGGCGGCGGCTGTAGCGCTGGGGCCGGTGGAGGTTGCCGGTGCGGCGTCCGGAGTCTTTGGCGACGGGGACCAGGCCGGCGGCGGAGGCGAGGTGCCCAGCGTCCGGGTAGGCGGCCAGGTCGCCTACGGCTGCAAGGAATTCGGCGCCCAGGATAGGGCCGATACCGGGCATCGACTCGATGACGGCGGCCTGCGGGTGGGTGTGGAAGGCGTCGCTGATCTGCCGGTCGAGCTGCTTGAGCCGTTCGTCCAGGGTCAGTATCTGCGTGGCGAGGTTTGCGGTGATGCCCGCGGCCGTGTCCTGTCCGGGCAGCTGGATGTGCTGGGCGTGCGCGGTGGTGAGGGCGGTGGTGGCGACCGTTTCGGGGTGGCGCACGCCTCGGGCGGCGAGCCAGCGGGTCAGGCGGGTCTGGCCGCAGCGGCGTAGGGCGGCAGGGGTCTGGTAGCCGGTGAGCAGGACCAGGGCGCCCCTGTGGTCGGCGTAGTCGAAGGCTGCTTCCAGGGCGGGGCTGATGCCGGTGAGCACATCGTGGAGGCGGTTGAGCAGCCGGTCGGCGATCAGGTCGCTGCGGTGGGTCGTGAGCAGGGCCAGGTCGGCGGCAAGTTTGGAGGGCACCTCGACGGTGGCGAAGTCCCGCCGCAGGCGGGCGGTGTCGGCGATGACGTAGGCGTCGCGGGCGTCGGTCTTGGCCTCACCGCGGTAGGCGCCGGACATGCGGTTGACCGTCCGGCCGGGCACGTAGGCGACCTGTTGGCCGTGGTCGGCGAGCAGGGCCAACAGCAGGGCGGGCGGTGCCGGTGAGATCAACTGCCCAGCGAACTTCGCTGGCCAGTGCGAGGACCTCGCTCAGGCCGACCAGGATGACGGCCTCGTCGTTGCTGACTTTCCGGCTCCAGACGGTGGTGCCGGTGTCATCGATGGCGACCCACCAGTGGTGGGCCTTGCTGGCGTCGATACCGACCCATAAACGGGGCGTCTGTGTGGTCATGTGGCGGTCTCCTCGGGCTTCGGACAGCGTGCTGTTGGTCCGAGGACACCCCGCCGTCAGCTCCGTAAACAGCGACCGATTCGCACATCTCAATCAGCGGCCTGGGCGTCCAGAAGAGCGGGGCGGCCACTCCACCGGAGCCACCGGGGGCAAGCGACTTTAGAGCCACACCCCACTCTTCCGGACCGCCAAACAACTTACGGAGCGACTTTGGCCGGGAGCTGCTTTGGCGCGAGGCGCGTCGGGCAGTCTGTGGACCTGCCCGTTAAAGCACGACGTTGGGGCCATGATCTTCGAGGCTCGCGCCAAAGTGGCTGGCTAAAGTCGCGGAGCCGACCGCCCCAGCCACAGCGGGTTTCCCCGTCCTCGTGGCCGCGTCCGCCGTCCGGCCGGTGGCCTGGTGCGGGATCGGCGGGCCGTTCCAACGCCCGCGTATCTGGCAGCGTCGGCCCGTATGCCGCCGCCACCACGACCCGGCCTCTTTCGGTAACACAAAGCGTCTTTGACCTGCACCGTTAGGGATCACCGTTCGCCCCCCGTGCCCGTGTTGGAATTGGCCGCTGCGTGCGGCGACGGGCGGGCGGCGGCGTGCGCCGGTGGCGGAGACATGGAGGCGGCGCGGCGGCGACCGACCGGCGCCGCCGCGCTTGGCGCGGCCCTCGGACTTGCTCCGACCCCTTGGGGGCTACCGGGTGGAAAGGGGTGCGCGTGTGGCCCCTAAAACGGGGGCGTTGGGGTCTAGCTGTTGTTGATCTTTTCCATCCCTGAGGTCGAATCGTGGTGGCGGTGGTGTGCGGGCCAGAGCGGCCGTTGATGCGCTTGAGCGGAGTGTGCGGCCCGAGGATCGACAAGCGCAGTCAGCCACCGGTCGAGCGAGCGCAGCGAGCCTTGACGAAGCAGGGAAATTCCTGCCGCACCCGGACCCGCAACGGCTTTCAAGACCGACGGACAATCACGGGGCATGCACTGCCTGACCTGCAAAGCAAGGGCACGCGAGATGCGCCTTGACGGTTCTGGCCCACACATGGCCCAGACGGCCTCAGAAGTCATTGCTTCCGCAGCTGAGCCTCAGCCACCGATTTACTGTGGGTGCGTCCTCTGGCCGCCGTCTGCGGTATCCGCTCGATCAGAGCGTTGATCTGTTCACCACTTCCTCGCCCTGTCCAGCCGAGATGATTTCAAGGCTGAACAGGGCGCCAGGCCCAGGCCCGGCATTGGTTTGAGGTCAGTGGAGCCGGAGAAACCACTCCAGGATCGCGACTGCGGCGGCTCCACTGGAGCCTGCAAGACTGATCAGAGCGTGGCGGCTGACCTCGTGCCACAGTGACTGCGGCGGCTCGGTCACCTGAGGCTCGCTGCCCTGAGCCGGTCCAGGGCCGGCGGGCGATGTACTCACTGGCTTGCGGCGGCGGATCGCCATAGTTTCCCTCGCTTACGAATCGACTGCGATGCGCCGGGCCCGGCGGTGATTCGAATGTCGCTCGCGACGGGTGCAGTTGTGCTAAGTGCCAGGTGCGTGGGGCAGGTTGCGCACTAACCTGCTGGTCCAGCCCGTGCCGTCCGGCTGCCTGATTCACCCGTTCCAGGCAGCCCAAGGCGAGCAGGGCGACGGCCGTGGCCGCGGAGGGGACGGGGAAGCAATGGGAGTTCACCGCGCAACGCTCTATCGTCGGCTGCGGAAGCTGCGTATCGATGCGGAAGCCGCGCGCCGGTCTGAGGGCAGCCCGGAAGGTCTGCAGGGAGCACTCGCAAAGCAGGTGCGTGCAACAGCCCTGCCAGGCACGTCCTCATTCGAAGGGAAGGTGGCCAGTCGGTGGGCACCGAAGCACCTGGAGGATTTCAGTGCACCCCGCACAGACAGTTTCGACCAAGTAGTGGCAGTAGTCGCCGTCTGGATGTCCTGGATGGGTGCCACGACGTTGGCGGCCGATGGCACGATCCGCCAGGCTTGGATGGCGAGCGCAGACTGCCGGGACTGGAAACAGTTGCTGGAGGCAGCGCACCAGGAAACCACGAACGCCCGTCGCCGCAGCCCAGCCGCACCCGGGATCGAAGCCGAGGTGGATGCGGCAGTGGCCCGCTACTGGGAACGTCTGGTGCAGAACTACGGACGGCTGAACCTAGATGTTCTCGGCCCGGAGGAGCGAGCCGGTGAGCAGCCTGCGATCAGGCTGCGTCAGGTTTTCGAGGCACCTCTTGTGGCGTGGGACCCACCGCGTCCGGATCTGCCAGCCCGAATGTGGCGAGAGTTGGTTGAACGGGGCGAACTGACCGAGGAGGATCTGCCTCCGGGACTACGTCGGGAGGACGTCGACAAGTGGCGTAAGACGCGCACCGAGCGACCGCCACAGCCTGTGTTGGAAGCCGTGGCTTCGCAGCACGGACGGCGCCTGGTCCTGCTCGGGGATCCGGGAGCAGGCAAGTCAACGTTCGCTCGATATCTGGCCCTGGCACTCGCCGGTGGCCTAGAAGCGGTACCCGACGAGCTAACGGAACTCGCCGGGGCTGTGCCGGTGATCCTGGAGCTGCGTCATCTAGCTGACGGAAGCCGCTGGCAGGGGCGGACGGTGGAAGATTTCTGGGAGGAGTTCAACGCCACCGAACGGTTGTGCCTGCCCCGAAACGTCCTCGAACACCTACTGAACCACACGCTTCGGCCCGTAGTCGTTGTCTTCGACGGCCTAGACGAGATCTTCGAACCCGGCAGGCGTGCCGAGGTGGCCAGGCAGCTCGTCGCGTTCGCTCAGGCTCACGACCACGTCCGAGTGGTGGTGACCTCGCGTGTCATCGGCTTCGCTCCGGGTGTGTTCACCGCTGCAGGTTTCAGCAAGGCCAAGCTCGAAGACCTCGCACAGAGCCAGATTGAGTCGTTCATCCAGCGTTGGTACCAGGCTGCGCATCCGGCCGATCCTGGCGAAGTCTCTCGCCTGACTGGACGCCTCATTGGCGCAGTACGGGGGTTCCCATCGGTGGCCGAGCTGGCCGGCAACCCTCTGCTGCTGACCATCCTGGCATCCATCGGTTTGGGTGCCAGCATCCCCCGCGACCGTCGCGAGGTCTACCGGCGCGCTGTCGAGGTACTAACCGGCCGATGGGACCGGGATGCGAAACACCTCCAGCTTCCCCGCCAAAGTCACCCCGAAGTCGCCGCTGCCATCGACGAGCTCGATGCCGGGCTCCTGCAAGAGCTCCTCGAACGCCTCGCACGCCAGCTCCAAGAGGGCGCCGGCATTGCACAGACCGGCACTCTCATCTCGCGCACCGCTCTGACGGCATTGATCTCCAGCTACGTGACTGACATGAACTACCCCCAGCACGTCGCACGCATCGTTGCCAACGCCATGGTCGAGCGACTGCACGAAAGGGCCTTCCTCATCCACCCGTACGGTGCTGGCATGTACGGCTTCGTACACAGAACCTTCCTCGAGTACCTGGCCGCTCGAGATCTCAGCCAGCGCTACACCGCACGCGAATGGACTCCCAACGAGTTGATCGACATGCTCGCCCACCGAGCTACTGACCCCACCTGGCATGAGGTCATCCTGCTCGTGGTCGGTCAAATCAGTCGCCAGGCGGAAGCCGAGCACGCCACATTTATCGCACGGCTGCTCAGCATGCACCGCGAACGCACAACTACTGCTTACGGCTTGTCATATGCAGACTCCCAGTTCCTGGAACTTGCCATCCGGGTGCTTGCGGAATCTCACCGTATTGGCCGCGTCCCGTCTCGACCACCGCTGCACCCAGAAGAATCACTTGCTGTCCAGAGTGACGCGGTTATTGATGCTCTAACCGCCCATCTGGACTATTACCCATGGCAGAGTCTGGACCGCGCCATGCCTGCGATGACGACTTTCCCTTGGTCCTGGACCGGTCGTGAGCGATTCCTACGTTGGTATTACGCAGAGACTGCGACGGAGCCTGATACAGAAGAATACGCATTGATCGCCGTATTCATGTGTCGCAATAGTCAGGAAGCGAAGCGAATAGCGCGCATCCCATGGGCGACTAACATTGTCGCTCTTGAAGCGATGAGAGAACGGTGGCACGACGACTCCATCCAGGATGTCGCCCTAAGCATCCTTCGTGACACCACGGCCTCTGAAGACCTCCGTATCGACATCCTTGACCTATTGCGGGAAACAGGTCTGGACGGCAGCTACACCGTCATTTTCAATATTTTGCGCGACACAAACACTCCCGAAAATATTCGCGCTAGTGCGCTAGAGACAGTTACGCAAATGTGGCCGGAAAATGAGGAAGTTTATCCTTTCGTCCTCGATGTCGCCCGCAACCCGACAGCTCCCGACGAGGTCCGCGCCGCCGCCCTCAGGGCTCTTGGGCGAAAGTGGCCGGAGAGGGAGGACAGCTACACCATCATCTTCGACGTCGCCCTCAACTCCGGCGCTCCCAACAGGGTCCGCGCTGCGGCCTTGGGAGCCGTACGGGCAGGGTCGTCAGACGAGGCCCACTCCCTCGTAATTGACGTCGCCCGCGATCCCGCCGCCCCAGACCAGGTCCGCGCTACCGCCCTGTCAACCTTACGGCCAGGATCATCAGATGAGGCCCACTCCCTTGTAGCCGACATCGCCCGCAACCCCGCCGCCCCGGACCAGGTCCGCGCTACCGCTCTCAGGGCTCTCGGGTCGTGGTGGGGGGATAGCGAGGACAGCCGCACCATTATCCGCGATGTCGCCCGCGACACCACCGCCTCGGAACGATGTCGCAGCGCTGCTCTCATCGCATTGCGCACTCAGTCGAAAGACAACCCGGACCATCAAACCTTCACGATTGAGGTTGCCCGCGATGCTACTAGCGCCGCAGCGACCCGCGTATACGCTCTATCCGTTCTTAGGCAGTGGTGGGAGGAAAACGAGGACAGCCGCACCGCTATTCTCGAAATTGCCTGCGACTCCGGTGCCCCCGAAAAGGTCCGCGCATCCGCGCTAAGCGCCCTTGGGCGAGGGTGGGAGGAGAGCGAGGATAGCCGCACCGCTATTCTCGGTATTGCCTGCGACCCCGATGCTCCTGAAGAGATCCGCTCATTCGCTCTAAGAATGCTGGCACTCCCGGGGGCGATCAACGAAGATGGCTGCACCGCCGTTCTCGGTGTTGTCCGTGACACCACTGCTCCCGACAAGGCCCGTGCTACCGCCCTCACAACCCTGGGGGATCAATGGTCGGACCGCGGCGAGGCACGGGCCCTCGCGATTAGCCTTGCCCGCGATGCTGCCGCTCCCGATCAGGTTCGCACTTCCGCACTGGTGATGCTGGGTGAGTGGTGGCCGGGCCGAGACGACAGCTATGACTTCATCCTCAACATTGCACGTGACACATCCACTGCCGAATCCACTCGCGCCGCGGCCATGCGCTTGTTGGCGTGGTGGTGGCCGGACAATAGAGAAAGCCACACTAGTATTCTCGAAATCGCCCATGATACCGCCGCACCCGACGAGGTCCGCGCCATTGCCCTACAAATGCTGGCGCAACGGTGGCCGAATGAGAGTGCGTGGATTTGCGCAGCGCAATGTGCAGAGAAGGCCGAGAAAGAGACTCAAAGACTAGCAATTCGCTTGCTGGCACTCGTATGGCCACGAAAGCCGGAGACGGCAGATTTTTTGATGAGGCTATCAAGAAATGACGGGCGGGAAGAAGTTCGCACCTACGCAACACAAGTTCTCACCTATCTTAATGAAACCACCGATCTTGAGGTGGAAAACGAATCGACACCCAACTGATTTGCCCCAATTTCCCTAGCCTACTAAACGCAGGGACAATCTTCCAGATGCTAGTCAAATGGCGATGCCGGCAAGGGAGTCTTGGTGAAGTAGGCCCACGGCGTCTGCCCACCCCGCACGAAAACGGGGCTTTTCCCGGTAGTCACATGGTGCAGCAGCCGTGTCCCAGATGCTGCACCACAGCGTGGCCAATAGGCTGATCGTGCTCGGGGCTCGTCGCGGAGGTTACCCATGCCCCGAACGATCTGGTCCGGCGCCATCAGTTTCGGCCTGGTCACCGTGCCGATCAACGTCCAGGGTGCCACCGAGGATCATTCGATCCGCTTTCACCAGTACCACCTGGAGGACATGGGGCGGGTGCGCGTGAAGAAGGTGTGCGAGCTGGAGGATCGCGAGGTCACCCAGTCGGAGATCGGCAAGGGCTACGAGTACGAAAAGGATCAGGTCGTCGCCATCAGCGATGCCGATCTGCGGGAGCTCCCTCTGCCGACGGCGAAGGCCATCGAGATCGAGGCTTTCGTGCCACTCGACAGCATCGACCCGATCCGGATCGGCGAGGGCTACTACCTGGCGCCGGACGGCCAGGTGGCGGCGAAACCGTACAAACTGCTGGTGCAGGCGTTGGGCCGGTCGTCGAAGGTGGCTGTGGCGAAGTACGCCTGGTCCGGGCGGGAACGGCTGGGCCTGCTCCGGGTGAGGGACGACGTGATCGTGCTGCATGCGATGCGCTGGCCGGACGAGATCCGCGATCCCGCCGAGCTGCTACCTCCTCCGACTGAGGTGTCGGATGCTGAGATTGAGGGCGCGCTCGCGCTGATGGAGACACTCAGCCGCGACGATCTGACGGGGCCGGAGTTCGAGGACGCCTACACCGACGCCATGGCGAAGATCATTGAAGCGAAGCGGGAACACCGCGAGCTGCCGCAGGTGCTGGAACCGCAGGAGCCGGGCAAGGTACTCGACCTCATGGCCGCCCTCAATGAGTCCGTCCAGCAGGCCAAGGCGTCCCGCGGCGAGGACGCCGACGTACACGAGCTGCCGAAGAAGAAGGCCGCCGCCAAGAAGACGGCCGCGAAGAAGGCGGCGGCGAAAACCACGAAGAAGGCCGCCGCGAAGAAGACAGCGCGCCGGCCGCGCAGCGCCTAGAGCGTGTCTCTTTGATGGGTTGGTCAATTGATCGGATGTGTCCGTCCGATTAGTGATCACCGATGCGATGTGGGACCGGATCGAGCCGCTGATGCCGGCCGATCCGGTCCGCGGGCGGCGATGGGCCGACCCCGCCGCACGCTTGAGGCCATCGCGTGGAAGTACCGCACCAACTCGCCCTGGCGAGACCTTCCCCACGAGCTCGGCTCGTTCCAGACCGCTCACAAGCGGCTGATCAGATGGGCCGTCGACGGCACCTGGGAGATGATCCTCGCCGCCGTCCTGGCGGCGGCGGACACCGATGACGACCTCGACTGGACGGTGTCGGTGGACTCCACGGTCGTCCGGGCCCACCAGCACGCCGCCGGAGCACGCAAAAAGGGGCGGCCCGCCCGGGAGAGCCAGCCGATCACGCGCTCGGACGCTCCCGCGGCGGGCTGAGCACCAAGGTCCACCTGGCCGCTGACGGCCGCGCACGGCCCCTGGCCTTCACTGTCACCGCAGGCCAGGCCGGTGACGCACCCGCCTTCGAGACGGTGATGTCCCGCATCCGCGTGCCCCGCACCGGCCCGGGGAGGCCCAGGACCCGGCCCCTGACCGTTCTGCCCGACCGCGGGTATTCCTCACGTGCCATCCGCAGCCACCTGCGGCGCCGGGGCATCCGTGCGGTCATCCCACAGCCGTCCGACCAGGTTGGCCACCGCCTGCGGCGAGGGCGACTCGGTGGCCGCCCGCCCGGCTTCGACAGCGAGGCGTACAAGCAGCGCAACACCGTCGAACGGTGCATCAACCGCCTCAAGCAGTGGCGCGGCCTGGCCACACGAACCGACAAGCTCGCGATCGCCTACCAGGCCGCACTCCACCTCGCGGGCATCCTCATCTGGACCCGACGCTGACCAAAGAGACTGAACCTAGTCCAGCATCCCCAGGGCCGTATCAGGCTGGCACTGCGGGCACGCCTTCACTCCGTCGGCGAGCGCCCGCCGGGCCTGGTCGCGGCTGATGGGCCGGCTGCGCTTGCCCGCGTTCCAGCAGTCGCCGGCGTGCACGTACACGGGCGCGGTGTGCCGGTTGAGTCCGAGTTCGATCAGCCACTCCGGCGCGGGCGGGCGGGCCTGGAGGCCGTGCTGCCGCTCGCCCTCGCGGCGTTCTTCGTCGGCGATCCAGCGGCGGGTTCGGGCGAGGTCCCGTTCCTGCACGCGCTCCAGGAAGCGGAGCAGCGAGAGTCGCGACGGGACTGGATCGTTCACGTGTTCGATTCTATGATCACGGTGGCAATCTGCAATCCCCGAGGTCACCAGGAGGCGGCGTGGCCCGCGAGCGCATGACCTTGGCGAAACTCTTCCGGCGGCACGGCGTCGACCCGGAGATGCTGCCCCACGCGCCACCATCGCCGCCGGACAGCCTGGTGCGCACGCGCATCACGCAGGCGCCGCTGCAGCCGTGTGCGGCCTGCGGCGAGGACAGCTCCCACATCCTCGTGCGGGACTTCGGTGACGGCCCCCGCTGGGTTGATCTGTGCTGGGAGCACGGGTGGGCGACCGTGGAGCCTGCGCCGAGGATGCCCACCACGCTGGAGGGCATCCTCGCCGACGTCCGCGAAGTCGCCGCCGAACTGGGCCTGGAGCTGCGCCCCATCAGCCCAGAGGAGTTCCAGGAGATGGCCCACCGGGCGAGGAAGCGCCGTGGACAGCCCTGAGCGCTTCCACCTCACCCACAGCGCCGGCGGCCGCCCGGTGGCCCACGGCTGGTGGTCGGACGAAGAGGTCGCGCGCGGCAAATTCGTCTTGTGGGTTGGCCAGCTCCATCCCTGGTACACGTATCACGCTGGTCGACGAGGCTGAAGCCCGCACGATGGCCGTCTGGCCCGACCCGGAGTAGCTCAGTCAGCCCTCCGACTGGGGGTGCCGCACAGCCCGCTTCACCGCCTGCTCCACCTCGTACCGAGACATGGCCACATCCTCGCGTGCCGCATACGCCGTGACCGCCGCCTGAAAGTCCTCGGCCGCTGTACGCCAGGCCTTCCACTGCCCGTCGTACGCCTCGCCGTCGAGGCCTTGGAGCTCGCGTGCGCCTCAAGGGCGGAACGTTCCACCTTGATCAATTCGTCGGGGATGTCTGCCACGACCTGGGATCCTAAGCGAGCCTGCCGAAGGCTTCCCCGGGACATGCTTTGAAGGTTTGCCCTGGGCCGATTGAGCCTCGGAGGAGACCGGCCAGCGCAGGGGCTCAGCATCAGCACTCATCGCCGATCGTCCATGCCCGACGACGACAGCGGTTCACAGCGAAGGGACCCGGACACTGTGTCTGGGTCCCTTCGCTGTGAACCGCCCACCCTTCCGCCAGCCGGCGTCGGCGGCGCGCCAGTCCAGGTCGGTCTCCTCATGGGCGAAGAAGAACCCGGCGGGCCAGTCGCCGATCTCGTCCAGCATGGCGGTCCGCAAGCCGTGGCCGCCGCCTCCGTGAAGGGTCTTCAGGGCCCTGAGCTGGGATTTGGTGGAGTCGCCTTCGGGATTCGAACCCGAGGCCTACGCATTACGAGTTGTCCGATCTTGATCCAGACACGTCCATAGACGTTTGCGAAGCGACCCCCGTCCCAGGTCAGAGCGGGTCACGCGCATGGGTGGACTGTCGCGGACGGCAGCGGATCGGGTGGCAATTGAGACCATGGATGAGACCAGCGCCAGGACCTACAGCATCTGGCACACGTGTGTCGGCACGAGAGGCAGTGTCAACGCTCCCCCTCCAGGCCTCCCGCAGGAGCGTTCCGTGCAGGCTCCGTTGCTGTTCGATTGCATCAAGAGCCACCAATGAGGAAACTTGTTGCATTTCAGGTTGAACTCCTGGAATCTGGCGGTCAGATCGCGTCGTCGTCCATAGTCAGGCTGGCGGGCGGGAGGCAGCCGTCGATCAGGTGGGGGCTGTACTGGATCTTCTTCAGCTTTTGATCACGCAGGTGACAGGACTTGAAACTGGCCTTCCCAGCTTCGAGTTGCCGGTCGCCACAATCCACATGCCGCCTATTAGGGGAGAGATTTCATGGATAATACAGAAAAAATGCATGGACAGGAGCGCGCAAGGTCGGCAGCGCCACGCGCCACCGCCATACCTCCCGTCTTTATGAAGGTGCTCGTTACCGCTGTTGCAGCCGCCGGGACCTTTCTGCTTACTTCAGTTGTAAATTCAAATGCAGAAGACATTTGGCAGTGGGTTGCATCGATCACCATAGGTTCGGCGGTGCTGATTGTTCAAGCTCTAATCGACCTTGGAGATAGACAGGAGGCGTTAGCGCGCGGCGAGTGGCGATCAGAGGAAAAGGAGGCTTATCAGAACCTACTGGAGCCTGACTCTTTGAAAATCCTCATGGACCTAAATCAGCGCCAGGTTGAGCGCTATCATGAGATCGTCACCAGGCAGGCAAGGCAGTCTTATCGGTCCGCACAGTTTGCGATGTGGGCAGGTGTTGCAATGCTGGCCGCCTGCCTGTACGTCGGCCTCAGGTACAACGCTGCAGAAATCAAAGCATTTGCGGCCGCCATGGGTGCGGTGAGTGGTGCAATGACCGGCTACCTGAGCAAGACGTACCTAGCTGTCTACAGAGAGACCCTGTCGCAGCTCAACCGATTCTTTGACCAGCCGGTAACAAATGGATATTTCCTTGCGGCGGAACGGCTGGCGGGCGACAGCATGCCGGAGATGCGGCAGCGGATCGTTGAGCAAATTCTACTTGTCAGCATGCGCTCTGGCGAACAACAGAGTGATTTGATTCCCCCCTCCACCGGGAAAAGGAATGGTCGCCGTAGCAAGCCTGCGGCAGGCTCGGAAAATTCGGCGAAGCTTGATGGGCGGGCTTGAACTGTTGATCGTTGTAACTGAAGCATGATGACCGTTGGGTCGCGTCACTGAGGGGTGAGTGGCCAGGCGAACAGGTGGCCGCCGTTCAGCCTGGCGGCTGACCGAGCCCCGCGTCCGGGCCCAGGGCGAGCACGTCCAGCAGGGCGAACAGCGAAGAGCTCCCGCCGCGGTCGGGTCTCCCCCTACGATCTCGCTATGCTTCGACTGCTCATCGACACGTCCGTTTGGTTGAATATTGCAAAGCGCCGGGACGGCCAGCAGATCATCGTTCCACTGCGATTGCTGATGTCTCAGAAGAAGATCGAACTCCTTGTCCCATCTCTGATCCGTCGCGCGATACGGGGCGCTGACCGAAACCCGCTGCTGAAGGCGTGTTCGCAGCGAGGTGGTTGCCCCGGCCGCTTCGACTGCCGCAGTCGGTCACCAGGGTGTGACCAGCCCGTCTCGCGACTACGGGGCCTCGAACACGAATGCACTCAAGCTGCGTTGGTGAACGACGAGCGCCTCCCCTTGCTTCGTGTTCTGTCGGTTCACCTCGACTGTTGCCGCCATCGTGCGGTCAGCGTCACCCCCCAGAGCAGCGAGATCGCCTCCCGCTCTTGGCAGCGATGACTCAGCTATGGGCCGATTGCGTGAGGGGGGTGTCCTCTAGGAAGGGGTTACTGGCTTATAGGAGTGAACCTCTCGGGCGTATATATAGCGTAGGTCCTGGCCTCTGGTTTGGCATTATGTGCTGGTTTAGAGGAAAGTGATCAGCGACCATGCAACGAAACTAGGCGCGCCCCAAGGCGAGGAACGAAGATGCCTTCTCCTGATGACGAGACGGAATATCCAGACATTGAAACGCATTCGGTTCTTAATGCAGATGATCCTGAAGCCAACGCAGCGGAACGGCATCACCCTAGCGGACCTCCGGTGGGTGATGATGACGAGGACTGGGCGTCGGGGACTGAGGTGGCATTCATTGAGGCTGACGTCGTGGTAAGTGATGGCATAACACTCCGCGAATCTGACTTCGGGATAGACGATGACACGGCTCCCGATGGCACGCCAGCCGAATAGGGTCAATTCCTCAAGATTGCGTGCCGGGCAGAAGGTGAAGAAGGTCTCCAGCAAGGTCGATTCCGGGGTGATAGCTGGGGAGGTCATAGGTGAATTTATCGACCGGCAGTTGATTGCTGCACGTGAAAAGCGGGACAAATTAGAGGCCCGAGGTGTTTCCGTGGTAACCACCTCAGGCGCTCTCGTGACTCTGCAGTTGGCATTTGCTGCACTGTTGCCGAAGGAAAAGAAAGTTCCCCCTGTTGCGGCCAGTGTATCTATTGGCCTGTCGATGGCATGTTTCCTGATTGCGGCAGTCTTTGCAATATGCGTCAATATTCCAAAAAGGTGGCTTGAGGCAGACCCTGCCACGCTCGCACCTCTTCTCGGTGACCCTCTCTGGGGGTTCCCGGCTCTCACTGCAAAGCGAAAAGTGGCTAAGGTTCGCCTGGAGGTTCTTCGGCAGGTTGAGGTAGGTCTCGCTTTCAAGGCAAAGTGCCTGTTTGCCGCCTTCGTTGCGCAACTCGCGGGAATTGCCAGTATTACAGCTGGTGCCGTTCTTGTTCTTGCGAGCTACTAGCTTACTAAGTCGCGACCCCGCGGCTTCGATTTTCCCTTGGCCGAATCGGAGGAGGTCAATCGATTGCGGTCAGAGATGAATGCGAGTGGGCTATCGCCGCGGACGCGCTGATCGTCATCGAATTGGCGCTGCGGCTGTTCGGCGCGGGTGCTCACCGTCTCCTTGTCCTCGCCAGACGCAATCCGCTGCTCGCGACGGCCCTCGTAGTCGTACTGGTGGGGTGCGACGAGACCCTCGTCCGGCACGCCACCAAGCCGATCACCGACGACGTCAACGAGATGCAATTGCCCGAGGTACCGGTCGCGCGATCTGCGTCGACAGCGCCCTGCACGAGACCATCGACCGCATCATGCTCGACACCCGCCTGGCCCATCTGCCCGCACTGGACCGCTGACCAGGACACCGTTGCGACAGGCGTACCGGTGCGATCGCGTGTCGACGAAGTCCATGGCCCGGAACCAGGCCGATGGGCTGTACGGGGCTGTTCCTGCTGCTCGACGGGCGCGTGGAAGGGGCGCCGACCTGCGCTGAAGGCCTCGCAGGAGGTCCCGGTGCCGCCCTTCGCTCTGCCCGCCCCGCTCGCTCTGGCCCGCGCAGTCGCTGTTGTGCCCGAGTCGCCGGGCTGGGCGCTCGAGCCGAAATGGGACGGCTGGAGATGCCAGATCTATACCGCGACCCGACGGGTGTGGAGCCGGCATGGCACTGAGGTCTTTCAGCGGGGCCACTGATCGGGTGACGGAATCGATGCCCGCAACGCACGAGGCTCCCGTGCCGTTGGGGGAGGTGTTCGAAGTCTCAACCCACAGGCATAGGAGCCGCGTTGGTTCCGTATTCTGCCGCACTCGACCTGCCCCACGCCCTGGTCGAGTGAGTCTGATTCGAAAATCCAACCTTCCTGCAGGTCACCCCGCTTCCGCTGATTGGAGGGACACTTGATAGCCGAGCATGTTGAGCTGGCTGACCAGACGTCGCGTCTGGCGGGCCCGGCCGGTTGGCTGGAGGAAGTAGTCCGCTCCGAGGTCGGCGTGCTCCGCGTCGTTGGTGAGCATGTGCCAGATCGAGGTCAGGATGGTGTGGCCGACGGCGACCAGGGCCCGCTTCTTGCCGCGGCGGATCGCGATGCGTTTGTAACGGGAAGCCAGGTAGGTGTTCTTGCTGCGGGCGGCGGACGTGGCGGCCAGGCCCAGTGCGTTCTTCAGCCACGGGTCCCCGGGTCGGGACTTGCCGGAGGTGTGCTTGCCGGCGGACTCGTGGTTGCCTGGACACATTCCGGCCCACGAGGCCAGGTGCGCCGCCGAGGGGAAGCGGGCCATGTCCGCGCCGATCTCGGCCAGGATCATCTCGGCCGAGCGGGTGCTCACCCCGGGGATGGTGTCCAGCAGCTCGATCTGGCGGCGAAACGGGGCGAGTTGGCGGGTAATCTCCTCACTCAGCCGGGCCTCGGTCGCGGTGATCGCGTCGATGCGGTCGAGCATGGTCCGTGCGAGGAACGCGTGGTGGTCGGTGAACTGGCCGGTCAGCGCCTGCGCGAGGATTCCCCGCTTCGCCCGCATGCTCGCCTTCGCCATCTCGGCGAGGACCTCGGGATCACTCTCCCCGGCGATCAGAGCCTCCAGCATCGCGCGGGCCGACTTGCCCAGCAGGTCCGAGACCACAGCGGACAGCTTGATCCCTGCGTCCTCGAGGAGCTTCTCCATCCGCTGGGCCTCGCGGGTGCGTTCGCGGATCACCTCGGTGCGGTACGGGTCAGGTCCCGCAGTTGCCGGATCTCCGGCGGCGGCACGAACGACGGTCTGACCAGGCCGTGTTCGACCATCTTGCAGATCCACTCGGAGTCCGCGACGTCGGTCTTGCGGCCGGGGACGTTCTTCATGTGCCGGGCGTTCAGCAGCCAGCACTCGATGTCGTTCTCCAACAGGTAGAAGACGGGCTTCCAGTACGAGCCCGTGGCTTCCATTCCCACCACCGTGACGCCTTCGGCGATCAGCCAGTCCCGCATCGCCAGCAGGTCCTTGGTCATGGTGAGGAACGTACGGATCTCCTTCCGGCGCCGCTTGCCCGGCCCCGGGACGCGGACGCAGACCTTCACGTCCGCCTTGCCGATGTCGATTCCGGCGCATCGCTCGTGGACCACGTCCATGCCCCGGCACCCCCTTCACGCGCTGTGCGGTTGTGCAGCAGCCGTCCGGCGGGGACCGACCAGGCAAAAGAATCTGATTCGCATGCTCGTGGCAACACTTCCGGGTGCCTGACGAAGGGTCCCCGGCGTCCTACTCAATGTCGGGTTCCGGAGGCACCAAGACTCCGCGACGTCAGCCGGACGGCCGTGGTGTCGGTCTAAAACTGCCGATCATCGTTGACACCTGGGGCTCTGATCACTAGGAGATCCACATGTCGAAGACACCCCCGCTCGATCGCGAGGCCAAGCGGCGCCTGGCCGTCATACGCCATGTCGAAGAGGTAACCGGCAACGTCGCCATGAGTTGCCGGTACTTCGGCATCAGTCGGCAGGCGTACTACATCTGGTATCGCCGCTACCAGGCCGAGGGCATCGAGGGGCTGCGCACTCGCTCGAAGGCGCCCAAGCACAGCCCGAACGCCACGCACGTTGAGGTCGTCGGGAAAATCATCTATCTCCGGCAGAACTACCACTTCGGGCCCGAGAAGATCGCGATGTACCTCAAGCGATACCACGACGTCACCATCAGCAAGTCGGGCGTGTGGCGGATCCTCAACCGGCTGGACATGGGCCGCCTGCCGGCCTCCCAGCGCTACAAGCGGCACGACCGCCGATGGAAGCGATACGAGAAGCAACTGCCCGGCCACCGCGTGCAGATCGACGTGAAGTTCATCGAGCCGCTCGCCTCCATGCCGCAAGGCCGGCGCGGCGGCCGCAACAAGTACTACCAGTTCACGGCGATCGACGACTGCACCCGGCTGAGGGTCCTGAAGATCTATCCGACACTCAACCAGGCCACTGCCATCCAGTTCGTCGACTACGTCCTGCAACGGCTGCCGTTCCAGGTGGGGGTGATCCAGACGGACAACGGAGCCGAGTTCCAGTCCGCCTTCCACTTCCACGTGCTCGACAAAGGCATCGGCCACGCCTACATCAAGCCCCGCACACCGCGGCTGAACGGGAAGGTCGAACGCTCCCACCGAATCGACGGCGAGGAGTTCTACCGGCTCCTGGAGGGCGTCATCATCGACGACGCCGAGGTCTTCAACGACAAGCTGCGCGAGTGGGAGGACTACTACAACTACCATCGCCCCCACGGCGGCCTCGGCGGCCAGACTCCTTACGAACGCCTCAAGCAGAAGACCGCGCCCCAGGCGTAAACGATCATCGTCGGTTGCACACCAACACGTGGCCCGATTTTCTCCCCTTTGGGGTATCGCCGTCCGGAGATCGGATTACTCAATGATGGTGTCAAGCCGATTGGGGAGCCGGTGGGGTAGGGGTGAAAAGCCTCTTGTCGCGGAGCATGGCCCATAAGACGTCGACTCGGCGGCGTGCGAGGGCGAGCAGTGCCTGGACGTGGATCAGTCCTTCGGCGCGTTTCTTGAGGTAGTAGTCCCGGGAGGGGCCGGGGCGCATCATGGCGGTTTGGGCGGCCATGTAGAGGACGTGTCGTAGGCGACGGTGGTATCGCTTGGGTCGGTGGTGGTTACCGGTCCGGCGGCCGGAGTCGCGCGAGACCGGGGCCAGTCCCGCGTGGGCGGCCAGGCGGCCGGCGTCTGAGTAGGTGGACAGGTCTCCGACGATGGCGAGGAACTCGGCCCCGAGGATGGGGCCCATACCCGGCAGGGATTCGATGACTTCGGCGCGTTCGTCGAGGTGGAAGGCGTCGCGGATCTCCCGGTCGGTGTCTTTGATCCAGTCGTCGAGCGCGAGGAGCTGATGAGCAAGGTCGCACACGAGTTTGGCGGCGCGCTTTTCACCCGGCAGTGCGGTCACCTGGGACTGGGCTGCCTCGACCGCGCGGGCGGCAACCTCGGATGCACTGCGTACCGAACGTCGTGCCAACCAGTCCGCGAGCCGCTTGGCGCCGGCCCGCCGCAGGGCGGCCGGGGTCTGGTACTCGGTCAGCAGGACGACCGGTCCCTTGGCTGCCGAGTAGTCGAAGGCCCGCTCCAGAGCAGGGCAGATGCCCACGAGGGCATCGCGCAGACGGTTGATCAGTCGTACCCGGTCGGCGATCAGGTCGGCTCGGTGGGCGGTGAGCAGCTGGAGATTGGCCACGGTCTCGTCCGGGAGGCTCAGGGGTGTGAAGTCCCGGCGCATACGCGCGGTGTCGGCGATGACTAGGGCGTCCTTCGCGTCGGTCTTCCCCTCGCCGCGGTAGGCCCCGGACATGCGGTTGACCGTGCGTCCCGGCACATACACCACGCTCTGGCCGTGGGCGATCAACAGTGCAAGCAGCAGCGTCGAGGCCCGGCCGCAGATGTCCACCGCCCACCGCACCTCGTCGGCCATCTCGCACGCGGTCACCATCAGGGCCAGGATCTCGTCCTCAGCGTTGATGACCTTCCTCGAGAACACCTTCTCTCCGCTGGCGTTGACTCCGACCGCCCAGTGATGGGCCTTGCCGGCGTCGATGCCGACCCAGATCTGCTCGTGATGCTCTGCCATCGTCGTCGCTCCACTCCCAAGACCCCAGCACTCTGTGGGTCCGGGGGACACTCCGCCGCCAAGCCCTTAACCAGCGATGACCGCAGTTCTCAATCAGCAGCCGGAGCGTCCCGAAGGACCGGGCGGCCACTCACTCGGAGCCATCAGCGGCAGGTCACCATCAGCCACACCCAGTCCTCCCGGACCACCAGCATTCTTAAGGGGTCACGATGCTCATCGTCACCCGCGAGGGTGACCGCCGCTGCAAGCTCCCCCCGCACCAGCGTGCGCTGGTCGGCCTGGTGTACTTGCGCCGGCACGACACCCTCGCCCAACTTGCTGCCGGATTCGGCATCTCCGTGGGCACCGCCCACACCTACACGACAGCCGTCGTCGACCTGCTCGCCGACCGCGCACCCGGTCTGCTGCGCGCACTGCGCGAGGCGGACCCGGACTACGTCCTGATCGACGGCACCCTGGCGGAGTGCGACCGGGTCGGCGACAGCCGGGCCGACTTCTCCCACAAGCACCGACGTCACGGAGTAAACGTGCAGGTGGTGACCGACCCGGCCGGCCAGCTGCTGTGGATCTCGCCGACGCTGCCCGGCCGAGCACACGACCTCACCGCGGCCCGCACCCACCGGATCATCCGGATCTGCGAACGCCAGGGCGTCCCCATCCTCGCCGACCGCGCCTACATGGGAGCCGGCCCGTGGGTGACAACACCGCTCAGACGCCCGCCGGGACGGGACCTCACGCCCACCCAGCAAACCGTCAACCGCGCGCTGTCCGCGGCACGGGCACCGGTCGAGCGCGGCGTCGCACGCCTGAAGTCCTGGCGGATCTTCCGCAGATCCCGGTGCAGCCCGAATCGAATGACGTCAATCTCTGCTGCCGTCCTCACTCTGGAGCGGCAGCGCTGAAAAACCTCAGTGACTCCAGGTGTCGGTGTCCGTGTCCACCGCCGTGTGCCCTCGCTGACGCAGGTGGTGGAGGGCGGTCGACTTGCCGGTGCCCGACATTCCGGTGATCAAGACCTTCACGGAACGAGCTTATGCGGGCGGTGGGATAGTGCGCCCGGCCGGGGGCTAAGGATTGCGGCATTCCTCAACCCCCGTGCTGCGGACGACGGCGGTATTGGTTCAGGCGAGATTGTGCGAATCCCCGGCTCATGCTCTGAGCAGGATTCTGGTGCGGAGGAGGCGGAACGAGGCTCGGCCGTACATGGCTCGCTTGATGGTCTTGATGTGGTTGACGTGGCCTTCAACAATGCCGGAGCTCCAGGGCAGGGTGAGGCCTGCGGTGACGGCGTCGAGGTCGAGGCACAGGCTCTGCGCGAAGGACAAGATGGGGGCGGGTGCGTCGTGCTCGGCCTGGCGGACCCACTCCAAAAGCCGGTGGCCACGCCGGTGTTGGAGCAGTTCGTGGAAGGTCCGGGCGAGGTCGCAGGCCCGGGCGATGTCCGGGCACGCCAGCCGGACTTTGAGAAGTTCGTCCTCCTCGCGGGGCTTCAGAGCACCGCGGGGCAGCATGATCCAGGTTGTGATCTTGCGCGGGCTCGGGATGGCTCCGCAGGCGGGTTCGACGGTCCCGGCCTTGAGTCCGGTCACGTAGCGGCGCACGGGCAGATCGCTGCCCTGGTAGCCGCGTTGGCGGATCGCGTGGAAGAGGTCGGTCGGGCTGGTCACGCCGTCGGTGAACCGTTCGGTGAGGTAGGCGGTGAACGGCTCGAGCACTCCCTTGGGACGGCCGCACCGGGCGGAGGCCAGCAGCTCGTCGAGGCCGGTGTCGCGGAAGCGGCGGACGGTCTTGCGGTCCAGGTGCAGACGCCGGGCGATCTCGGATTCCAACATGCCGATCAGCGCCTCGCAGACCGGATCGGGGCGCTCGACCAGAGCACTGGCGCGGGCTATCTAGGGTCTCGCCCGTCAGGAACAGGGACTGGCGTACGGGACGCCAGGCAAGTGGCTGCGCCATGCCGTTTCGGTGAGGGTGTTTGCGGCGTCGTGGCAGATCCGGCGGGTGGCGGCGTCGACGTCCATGTTCCATAGCCGTACGGTTCCATCCGCGAGAGCCGCGGCGAGGCTGTGGCCGTCGGGGCTGAACTCGGCGTCCTGGACGCTGCTGAACACGGCGCCTCCTGGACCGAGCAGCCGGCCAAGCGGGGCCGTATGGGCGGGGTCGGAGATGTCCCATAACCGGACGGTGCCGTCGTATCCTGCGCTCATAAGCGTGCGGCCGTCAGGGCTGAAGGAGATCGAGGTGATGAGGTTCGAGTGCCGGACGGACGACGGGCCTGTGCGGTGGGGGTGGTTGGGATCCGCCACGTCCCAGATCTCGATGGCGCCGGTGTCCATGGCTAGGGCCACGGTCCGGCCGTCGGGGGCGGCGGCCGCGTGGGCGATGCCCGAAGAGCGGGTACGCAAGGGGACGCCTACCAGTTTCGTCCGTGCCGGATCGGTGACGTCCCACAGCTGTGCAGTGCCATCGCCGTAGCCGCTAACGAATCGTCGGCCGTCGGCACTGAAGGCGACCGTCTCCACGTTCGCATCATGCCCGGTTCGCAGATCGATGAGGGGCCGGGGTTTCTGTGGGGCGCTCATGTCCCACAGACGAAGCGGGTAGTCGTAGTCGGCGACGTAGGCGCTGGTGACCAGGAGGTTTCGCTTCGGGCCCCATCTGACCGGGCCGAAGGCCTGGTCAAGTGGAGTACGGGTGAGGTGCCGGGGGCGGTCGGGCCGGGAGAGGTCCCATACGTAGACGCTGTTCGTTCCGGCGCCCGTGACGGCGATGCCAGGTCGGGCACCGAACCTCATGGCCCCGTCGCCATAGCCGAAGCCGGTGATCCGCACGACGGATTCGGGGCGGGTCGGGCGGGTGAGGTCCCACAGTCGGACCGTCCTGTCGGAGGACGTGGTGGCCAGGGTTTTCCCATCAGCGCTGAAGGAGACGCCGCTAATACCCTTGTCGTGCCCGGTCAGGATGTTGTCCGGCAGAGTCCAGTAACGGACGTCGTCCGCGCCCAGACTGAGCAGGCCATGGCCGTTCGGGGCAAAGGTGAGCGACTGGACTGCCTCCTCGTGGCCCGCGAGTGTCACGCCCAGGTTCACGCACTGCCCCGCATTGGAGGCTCTCCATAGCCGGACGAGACCGTCAAATCCCGCACTGGCGAACAGGCGTCCGTGCGGACTGAACGTGACGGCCCATGCGCCTCCCATGTGGGCGGTACACAAGCCGCCGTTCTTCGGACGACGGGGATCGGTCATGTCCCACAACCGGACCTGGCCGTTCCAGTATGAGGCCGCCAGCAGTCGCCCGTCAGCACTGAACGACACGGAGACGACGAGGGAGCCACTGCCAGCGCGGGCGTTGGTGCCGACGAGTTTCTTGCCGAGCAGCCGAGGCTCGGCCGGGTCACGCACATCCCACACACCGACGAGGTCATTCTGCTCCGCGACCGCGAGCACACGGCCGTCGGGGCTGAAGGAAAGCGCTGATGCCGCATGAAAGTCCGGGAGTTGGGCTACAAGGTTGGGCCGAGCTGGCTGGGAAACGTCCCACAAGCGAGCGGTGCCCTCCCCGTCTGCACTGACCAGTATCTTCGCTACCGGGCTGAACAGGAGTTCCTTCGCGCCTCGGTGATATCCAGTCAGGGGACCGCCGAGGGCCTTTGGCCGGTCGGGCCGGGTCACGTCCCACAGCCGTACGGTGTCATCGGCCGACCCGGAGGCCAGTAGGTTCCCATCAGCGCTGAAGGCGACAGTCAGAACGGTCTTCGCGTGCCCTCTTAATACCTCCCCGAGTTGGACGGCCCTCGTCGGACGCGACATGTCCCACAGCCGCACGGTGTGGTCGTCGTCGGCGGTAGCCGCGATCGGCCGGTGGGGGTTAAAAGCCGCCCGGTGGACGCGGCCGGTACCCTGCACCCGTGCCGACAGTGGTGCTCCCGCGTCCGCCAGCAGCCTGGTGGTGACCGTGTGGTCGTTGGGTCGCAGCTGATGAGCCACCAGGTCCAGCTGTGCTGCCAGGGAGGTGTCGGCTGACCGTGCCGAATCCGCCGCGGCCATTACCTGGTTGAAGACCGCAGTGTCGCGTTCACCCTGTGCCGCACCCGTCTGCCGGAAGGCAATCACCGCGGCACCTGAGGCGATCAGCGCAAGCGCGGTTAGCACGGCGACCGCGGCCCGGCGTAGACGCCTGCCCCGTTGCCGCGATCGGTGCGAGGCGGTGAGGAAATCGGCGGACGCAGAGGCGAGGCGGGCGTGGTCCGGGCTTCGGGACCAGGCGAGCGCCGCCTCCAGACGGTGGCCGCGGTAGAGCATGCCGGTGTCGTGGCCTGACCGGTCCCAGTCGGCGGCGGCCTGTTCGAGTTCCTGATACAGCAGGTTGTCGGCCCGTCCACTCTCGATCCAGCCGTGCAACCTGGGCCAGGTGGACAGCAGCGATTCGTGGGTGATCTCCACGTCTTCGCCGTCCCGGGTAAGCAGCCGGGCCTTGGTGAACTCCTCGACCACGCACGCGACGGTCACTTCGGGACTGCCGACGGAATCCACGAGCTCGGTGTACGGACGTCTGCGCCGGGTGTCCTCCGTGTGCTTGCCGTAACTGACAAGCCGCAGGAAGACGGCGCGCGCCACACGTCGTTCGGCGCCGTCGAGGTCGGAGTAGATCTCCTCTGCCGTCGTTTTGACGGCATTGTGGATGCCTCCGACTGCCTCGTAGCCGGCCACGGTCAGGACATGACCGGAGCGCGTCTGCCAGGTAGCGCGCAGAGCGTACGCCAGCAAGGGCAGCCGCCCGGCCTCGTATCCCTCACCGGGGCCGCCGGTGCCAACCCCGAGGTCTCGCAACAAGACCTCAACCAGGCCGGGTTCGACATCTAGCTGCCTATCCTGGGCAGGACAGAGGATGGCTTGCCGCAGTTCCGTCTCCGTCAGGGGACCGAGGAGCATCTGGTCGTGTTCGAGTGCTTCGCGCAGCCAGGGGTGGCTCGTGCAGGGGGTGTAGAAGTCGGAGCGCAGGCCCAGGACTACCAGCGCGTCCGGACCGCGGCCGCTCTCCGGGGCGGCATGGGCGAGGGCTGCCAGCATGTCCACGAAGCGGTTGCGTTCGTCCTCGTCGGGGCACAGCGTGAACAGCTCCTCCAACTGATCGACGACCACTACGAGGCGCCCGCCCCGGTGTCCCCGGACCCATCCGGCCGCCGCGAGCGCGGAGGACAGCTCACGGGTCGGCCGGGCTGTGGGGGTGATCCGGATGCGCGGCCAGGAGGCGGAGCCCGGGGCCGCGAGGGCGCCCTGGGCCAATTGGGGCAGCAGTCCGGCGTTCAGGAGCGATGATTTTCCGGCGCCCGAGGGCGCGACGACGACAACTGGGCCACCGGTGCGCAGCCGCGTGTCCAGCCGGAGCAGGAGGGCAGCGGTTGCCGTGTCCCGGCCGAAGAACCACGCAGCCTGCTCGGGGCTGAAGGGATCTATCCCGGGGTACGGGCACCCGTCCGGTGCCGCGCCGTCGGTGATGGCCCGGCGCGTGAATCGCATGTCGACCATGTAGTGGAAGTGCATGTCGCGCTCGGCGACGTTCAGATCCCGGATCGCCTGGTACACCCGCCCGCCGCCGGTGGCCTGTGCCCGGAGCGTCGTCTGCGCGTGCTCCGAGACATCCGATTCGTTCTCCCGCCCCTCGGTCGGGGTACCAGGGCCCGCAGGCCGGCCCCGTACCGTCGTAGTCGACGCCACCTCTGCGGGACGCTGGTCCTCCGCATCGGCGGGCCGCTCTCTGCCACCGTCACCCGCCGTTTCGGAGGCCGACGCTGATCCTCCCGGGCTCACGCGGTAGCGAAGGCGCGGATCCTCGGGTTCAGGCAGCCGGTCTTGCGGTGTGTTCACCGTTCGGTGATTTGCTGGTCGCGCCCGGCCTGGTACACCCGCCCGGAGCCAGACGCCGTGGCATTCATCACGGTGCCTACCCGCGCTTGATCTTCCCGCGGCAGTAGCGGAGCCAGCTCGGCCTCCAGGACCCGGCGCACCTCACCAGCGATCTCAGGGTGTTCGTGCAGCATGAGGTGGATCCGGAACTGCCAGTCCGTCCGCAACGCTGGAGCGATCCCGTCCGCCCCGGCCTCCACGGCGGACAGCAGCCGGTCCCTGGCGGTGGTGTAGTCCGCGTCGATCTGCTCCGCCTGTTCCGGCTGCACTCGGCGCCACAAGGTTGTCAGCGCGCTCCTGGCTTGCTGCCAGGCATCCGTGGCCATCGCCGAGACAAGTGCTGTGCCCATAGCCAACGCGAGCGGTTCCATATCGTCCCCCAGTACCCCCGCCACTCTCCCGGCGGCGGGAACCGGGTTCCACGATAATCCTGGCGTGCTCCTTTGAGCCCCCAATAGCGCCCCCTTTGGGACTACTTATACATAATCAGGAGACAATAACAACAAAGATAGCATTCCCCCTCAACTCCAACGGCTGAGACCGCACCTGCGCAGCCTGCTGTCCCCTATCGTCGCCTCCCACCCTGGGTGATCAAGGTGTGGGTAGACGCAGGCTGCCGCACTACCGCCATCGACTACGGTGCCCGCCTCGGCATCGATCTCCAGTCCGTGCAACGCCCGCCGGGAGCACGCGGATTCGGGATCAATTCCGAGACCATGGATGATCGAGCGTGACCGTGAGAACGCCTACCGTAGGGTGCTGGGGAGTGCACAGGACGTTGATCATGGCCGCAGCTCGGGGAACGCTTCCTCCCAGGCGTCCTTGATGGCGGTACTGATGAGCTTGTGGAGCACTGGCCACAGTTCAAGCAGGATGCCCTTGTTGAGGAAGCGGCGGAGGTCGTCGCGCATGCCTTCCGCCAGCACTGTTCTGTACAGGCTCATGCCCTGGCGTGGCAGGTCCAGATCTAGGGTGCGCAGTCCGGACACTGCTGGATTCCTCTTTCGGTGGGTATAGCTGCTGATAGCGGGGCGGTTTCGGGTACTCGGGGGCGGGTGCTGGGCCATGGTGCTGAAGGCACGGCCGGGCCGTGACGAAGGCGAGCAGGCGGTGGTCCACCGCCTGGCGTCGGCCAGAAAGGCGCCGAAGGATGTGGTGGAGCGGTGCCGGATGGTGGAGCTGAGCTGGGACGGGTGGCCGGTCCCGCAGATCGTCGACGAGCTGAAGTGCAGTCAGAAGACGGTGCGTCGCTGGCTGCACCGCTTCAACCGCTTGGGGCTGCAGGGCCCGGAGGATCTGGGCGGGCAAGGCCGCAAACGGCGGATCACCGAGGCCGAACACTCGAGGATCGTCGGCCTGGTCAAGCAGACCCCGCCCGGCCGACTCGAGGTGCAGCCGTCGAACGAGATGTGGGCCGCGGACGAGTCAGGGCCCTCGGAGTGGACTTTGGACACGCTGGTCGCCGCGGCCCGAGACCTGGGCATCGAGGTCAGCCGCTCCCAGGTGCGCCGGATTCTGCTGGCGGAAGGGGTCCGCTGGCGGTGCACACGATCCTGGACGCGCTCGAAGGATGCGGACTTCGAGGGAAAGGGGACGCGGATCGTCGAGCTCTACATCAGCCCGCCCGCCGGCGCGACGGTGGTCTGCACCGACGAACTCGGCCCGGTGACCTCCCGCGCTTTCCCACCGGCACCGGGCTGGTCGCCGCACCGGCACCGCATCAAGAACGAGATCGACTACTCCCGCGGACCGGAGAAAACCTGGGTCTACGGCGCCTTACGCGTCCGCGACGGTCAAGCGATCACGATGACCGCCACTTCCCGCAACAGCGCCTTCTACCATCGGTTTCTCCAGTTGGTCGAGGAAGCCAACCCCGCCGGGGACATCTACGTGATCACGGACAATCTGTCCTCGCACAACAGCGTGTCCACCCGCACCTGGCTCGAGGACCACCCACGCATCAAGCACGTCTTCATCCCGGTCGGGGCCTGCTGGCTCAACCTCCAAGAAGGCTGGTGGCGCATCTTCCGCAAGACCGCTCTGGCCGGACGCTCCTTCGGCGACCCAGGCCACATCACCCACGCCACCAACGTCGCCACCGACCAGCTCAACTCCCGTGCCCGACCCTGGATCTGGGGCAGACCCGCACCACCCACCAGGCGCTTACGCCGCCGCTATGCGTACTTCCTTTAAGGAATGTAATAGGGCTTCAAGGACGACATCGAACCTCAGCGTGCCGTAGACGAAGAGCTCGTTCGGCCCGTCGGGAAGCAGATGCCGTCAGCTGGAGGTCACCGACACAACGCTCTCCACTCGTCATCGAGCATCGCGTGCACGACCGAGTCACGCCATCGGCCAGCCTTCTTGATGTGAGCGCGGATATAGCCCTCCTCGACCATGCCCGCCGCCGTCATGGTCTTTGCCGAAGCCTCGTTGAGCGGGGAGCGTGCACCCCAGATGCGATGCAAATCAAGGTCGTCGAACCCGAGCCCGAGGAGAAGGCGGACGGTCTCGAGGCCGTATCCGACTCCCCACGCGTCGGGGCGCAGCGCGAAGCCGAACGTGGCCGCCCGCTGCTGGTGTGGATCCATGGCGAGTCGGCCGAATCCGATCAGTTGATTCGTGTCCCGCTCGATGACGGCGAGTGCGTACTCGCTGCGCGGCTCCGCGGTGGCCGAGGCGAGAGATCGAGCCACGATCTGGCCCACTTGCTCGCGCGTACGCGGCTCGAACGAGAGGTGCTCTGTGGCCTCCGGGCTGCCGTAGATGGCGAGCACAGCGTCGGCGTCCTCGATGGCGAGTTCCCGCAGCTCGAGGCGTGGGCTAGATCGCTTAATCGGGTACATGCCTCGGACTCTACCCGCGAGGCAGTGCCGGCCGACTTGCCGGGAAGGCCTCGATCTCCGTACGCAGGTCCCGGGCGACAACGGCCGTACGCGCCGGGCCGCTCATCAGCGCCTGACGTACGCGCTGCGCCGAGACAACGATGCCGTTGTTTCGATGCGAGTTCGGCAGGTCCAGCACGGGGCGAATAGCCGCTGCGGTGCCGTCCAAGTCACCGCTGAAGAGACGGATCAGGGCTAGGTCGCACTGCGATCCTGCGAGGTCTCCAAACGCCCAATTCGGGGAGCCGGGGTCGCTGAAGCCCTGCACGGCCCGTTCTGCCTCCGCAGCGAGTTGCGCGTCTCCGTGGCCGAGGAGCGCCTCGGACTCCACTGCGTAGTAGAGCTGCTTTTCCGGGGCGTAAGTGAACAGTCCGCCGAGTCGGTCCAAGTCGTCGAGGACTACCCGCTCTCGCCGGTCGGCAGCATCCTGGTTGACGACGCGCACCGTCTCCTCGTCGCCCAGAACCGCGGCGGCACGGGCCTGGAGGCCGAGCAGCCACAGCCCGACGGTTCCACGCAGGCCGGCGGCGGTCGCCGCGCCCTGGCTTGCGTAGTGATAGGCGTCCTCCGGCTTGTCCGCCCAGTAGGCGATCAGCGACTTGAGCCCGTCGGTGAGCGCGATGAGACCCGGGTGTTCGGCGGTCCGGGCGCAGGAGGCGGCGACGCGGGTCATGGTCATCGCCTGGTGCGGCGACTCCATGTCGTTGAAGCCCTTGGCGACGAGGAACGACAGCACAGCGGCTTTCACGTTCAGGTCGCGCAGGTGCGAGAGCTGGCGGACCCTGCCGCCCTCGAGGAGGCGGAACACCTGCTCCTGGGTCTCGAGCAGGTCGTCCCAGATCGTCGATAGGGGGTCACGCGGGTAGGCGGCAACCAGACGCCCCACCTCGTCGTCGAGCAGGCCGAGCGTATCGTCGCCCACCGTCTCGCGGTCCTTCCCCAGGAGGAACTCCTTCGCGCGTTGCACAGCCACAGCGCCCGTCCTTTTCATCTCGTTCAGGTCCACACCAGCGTCGGCATGGAGTGCAGTCGGTGACGCGCCAGTCAGCGGAGAGAAGGTCGGGGTGGTGCCCTCGGGCACCTCGGTCCACAAGTCGTCGATGCTGAAGCCCAGCATTTCGACAATGACCGGGCGGAAAGCCCGTTGGGGCCTACGACCGTCGTAGAACCATCCCTCGACAGTCTTTGACGCCGGTTCAGCGTTCTCTAAGGCGAGCCTCGCAGCCGCTTCCCTGTAGAGCGGAAGGATGTCCTCGGGTGTGCGTATGCCGCGTGCTTCGAGGGCTTTCCGAAAGAACAACACGGCGCTCGCCTCCCATTCCATCTGCCTGGCACCTCACGGCCACGACGGTAGAACGCTGTCCCCATCAAGATGCCCCGTACAGACGCTACTTAGCGGGTCCGGGGGAAGTCCGAGGAAGTTCCGAGGAAGACCGTCAACTTCGTGCCAAAACCCGAGGGACGTCTGGGGGTAGAGCCGTCTGCACGCTGTTGCAACTCTCGTAACAGCCCTCGCTGAGAGTGCCCGAACGTGCACATTCATGGATCAGGGAGTCCCCCCATGCCCTCCAGAGTTGCCGGAGCGACGACAGCCGTACGGACGCCTCGCGCCGTCCGGGGCGGCGACGTGATGAGTGAGCGTTTCAAGGTCGTTGCTCGTCGCCGTGACGCAGCGCCCCGGGCAGAGGACGCATGCCGGGTAGGAGTGATGCGCCGGATCGCTGCAGCGCGGCTCAGGCACTGCGGACTGGAGACGATGCAGGGCGACGTCATGGTGATCATCTCGGAGCTGCTCACCAATGCGCTTCTGCATAGCGGCACCACGGAGATCAGCCTGAGCATCACAGTCCGAGACGGCTTCCTGAATGTGACCGTCACCGACGACATGCCAGGCAGCGCCACACGGAAGTACGTCAATGAGAAGGCTGAGTCTGGGCGCGGCCTCGCCCTCGTCGAGGCCCTGGTTCAGGAGAGCGGCGGGGACTGGGGAACTCGCGATGCCGGCGCCGAGACCTGGTGCCGTCTCGCCCCGCCCGAGGAGGCGCGGTGACGACTGGTTTCGCCGTTGCCCCCTGCTGGGACCATCCCGTAGGGCCAGCCGTACTGCCCTTCACCGAGGCGGGCCTGCAGAGAGTCCTCGAGAAAATTCAGAGGTGGGCGCCGTACGTCGATGGCCTGTTACTCGACGACATCGCAGCCATCCCGGACGACTACATGCCAAGCAAGGACGAGGTCGACGAACACGCGCAGCAGCTCCGTGGCCACCTGATGCGCCTCGTGAATCTCGCCGTCACCTCCAAGGTGGACCAGCGGGATCAGAAGGTGGCCGGCCTAGTTGAGCGGGGTCGCATCATCCGATCCGAGGAAGGACACAGCGACCGCCGGCGGGCCGTCGGAGCCGTCCGGCAGATGGCGTGGACGCTCAACGAACTCCTCGAACTGCTGGTGGAGAACCAGTGCCTCACGGAGGAGCCATGACCTTCCCGTCCGTCAGACTTGCTTACAACCCCCGGGCCATAGACCCGCGGGAGCCACGCCTTTCGCTGGTGCCCTACATCACTCAGAGGGCCAGGGAAGATGCAGCGTCAGACAACCTCTTCATCGCCCGGCATTCGTCCGGCCCGCGGTTGTACTACCGCGATGAGGACCCCAGGGACCGAGACCCGCGAGGCGCCCTGTGGGCCCGGTGCAGTTGGAACCCCGTCGACGCGCAAGGCCGGATTACCGGCGAACCGCAGTGGAAGCTGATGCACCCTCACCGGCAGATGGTGTGCATGCAGACGATGGTCTGTCAGGTCTGCACGCGCCCCGCCCGGACGCCGCTCGGCTTCATCTTCCTGGCTGGCCCAAGGGACCACGGCCCGACCCAGGCGCGCATCCTCACGAACCAGCCGCCCGTGTGCCCGAAGCACGCCCGTGCAGCCGCGAAGCTCTGTCCGCACCTCGAGGACAACCCGATGGTGTTCCTGGCCAAGAGCGCGCCCCTGTTCGGCGTGCACGGCACTCTGTACGGCCTCGAGGGGCAGGGCGTGAAGGTCGTTGCCCAGCCGGACGCGCCGTTGCCATACGGCCACGCGAACATCGGGACGTTCCTCGCCTCGCAGTTGGTTCGCCGTCTCCAGTCGTTCCGCACCGTCGGCCTCGACGAGCTGCTCGAGGACCTGGCGAAGTCCGCGCCCGCATAGACCCCTGTCCGAAATCCCCCCGCCCTCTCAACGACGAGGCCCTCCATGCCCGATTCGTTAACGACCAGTGCCACCTCCGCCCGCCGCGGAGACCGAGTGGCGCCCCCCAATGACATGAACCTGATAGTGAGCCCCGTCGGCGCCGACACAGATCTGCGTGCGGCCCTCGAGGACCTAAAAATGGGGCGCTATCGGGCCGCTCGCGACCTGTTGGCCAGGACGGGCCCGAACTGGTCGTTGCGCACGAGGCGCAGCCAGCTCCTAGCCGCTCAGGCGGGGGCGGGCGGCGTCTTCAAAACGTGGCTGGACGAGGAACCTGACAGCGCGGACGCGTCGATGATGTGGGCGCGGGTGCTCACGCGGGCCGCGATCGAGGCGCATCGCAGCGGCAAGGGCAAGAGTCTGGTCTCACGGGCCGCCGGTCTGGCGCTGCAGGCCTGCATGAAGGCGGTAGCTCTCTGGCCCGATTGTCCGGTGCCGTGGATCTGCCTACTGCACCTGACTCAACTTCCCTTCGACCCCTACCACTTCGACCCTCATTGGCGATCTCGCCCAATGCCGTGGGATCAGCTTGGTGACCCCACGATGCACTACCGGGGACCGTGGCCGCTTCTGGAGGAGATCAACAAGCGCGATCCCGGCAGCCGGGAGGGGCACCACCGCATGCGGGAATTCCACCTCTACCACGGCGGACCGACCGCCGCCATGAATTACGCAGCTTGGGCAGTCGCAAGCGAACCGGACAACCTCGAGTTGGACATGCTCCCCCTGTACGCGCTCATGGACGTCTACCGGGAGCGGCACGGCAACGGCCGGGGGAGCGCCCTGCAGTTCTGGCAGACCGCCCAAGTCGCGCACTACGCACGCCAGGCGCGCGATCGCTGGTTCGCGTCCGTCCCGCCCGTCCACCACGGATGGCTGTCGCCGCTGGATCTCAACCACCTCGCGCACGCCCTGGTGGCCTGCGGCGAGGACGCGCGGGCCGTGTTCGAGGCGATGGGCCCGTACACGACCCCGGAGCCATGGAAGACGATCAACGTCAGCCTGGGCCGCAGCTACGACTGGACGACGGAGTTCCTGCGCATCCGCGCTACCGCCCTACGGGAGCGGCCGCTGTGGTGAACAGTCGTGCGCCTCCGCCCGGCGTGATCAACGCTCCCCGGATCTGCCCCCGCACCTTCCCTTCCCCTCTGAAAGTGGATCTCTGGTGTCTTCCAGAAGTGCCAGCATGGTTGAACCAACGAGCTCAGATGACGTGTTCCTTGCAGACCTCGGTATCAAGCCCGAGCTCTCCCGCCGGATGGGCGCCTTCGGGAACTTCGCGATCTCGTTCTCGGTCATCTGCATCCTGGCCGGCGGGATGTCCCTGTTCGGGTTCGGCCTGGGCCACGGCGGTCCCGTGGTCATGCTCGGCAGCTGGATCGTGATCGGCTTCATGACGCTGCTGGTCGGCCTGTCCCTGGCCGATGTCGTCTCCGCCTATCCCACCAGCGGCGGCCCGTACTTCATGGCCGACAAGCTCGGTGGGCCTCGCTGGGGCTGGGTGACCGGCTGGCTGAACCTGCTCGGCCTGCTCGGCGCGATCGCCGGCATCGACTACGGCGCAGCCGCCTTCGCCGGAGCGTTCGCGCAACTGCAGTGGGGCATCACCCCCACCGACGGCTCCACCATGACCATCTTCGGGTGCATCCTGCTCGTGCACGGTCTGCTGAACTCGGCCGGTGTGCGCTTGGTCAACGTGCTGAACTCGATCTCGGTGTACTGGCAGCTGATCGGCGTCGCCGTCATCGTTGGCGCCCTCACCCTCGCCCCGGCCAAGCACCAGTCGGTGAGCTTCGTGTTCACCCACTTCCACAACGACACCGGCTTCTCCAGCGCCTTCTACGTGGCGCTCATCGGCAGCCTGCTGGCCGGCTACACGTTCTGCGGCTACGACGCCTCCGTCCACGTCGCCGAGGAGACCACCGACGCGCAGATGTCGGCACCCCGCGGCATCGTGCGCTCCATATGGGTCTCCTGGGCGGCCGGCTTCGTACTCCTGGCCGGGTTGCTGTTCGCCATGCAGGGCTACGCGGCCACGCAGAACTCGGCGACCGGGGTGCCACCCGCGCAGATCTTCCTCGACGTCCTTGGCGCATCAGGCGCCAAGGCGTTGCTCCTGGTCGTCATGGTCGCCATGCTGTTCTGCGGCAACGCAGAGGTCGCCGCCGCCAGCCGCATGGTCTTCGCCTTCTCCCGCAGCCGTGCCCTGCCCGGCTGGCAGAGCTGGCGGATCGTGAACGACCGCACGAAAACGCCCACACGCGCGGTGTGGTTCGTCATCGTCGCGCCGTTCGTGCTCGCCCTGCCGGCCCTGTGGTCGCCCGCCGCCTACGGTGCCATCACCGCGATCAACGCCGTCGGCATGACGCCGGCCTACGGCATCCCCGTCTTCCTCGCCCTGCGCAAGGGCCGCGCCTACCAGTCCGGCCGGAGGAGCCTGGGGCGCTGGCGAAAGCCGATCGGTGCCATCGCGGTCGCCTACGTCGCGGTCATCACCATCGTGTTCTGCCTTCCGCAGTCGACGCCCATCACCACGGACTCCTTCAACTACGCCGGAGTGACCCTGCTGGCCGCGCTGCTGCTGGCCTGGGGGACCTGGCTGACACGCGGCAAGCGGGACTACCAGCTCACCGCCGCCCACACCGCCCAGCGCAGCGAAGCCATGCTGGAGGGTTTCTGATGAACGCGTCGGCCAACACCACCGATACACCCTGGCCCACAGGACCGGCGACCCAGGAGACGCTTCAACGCCTCCTCAACGACAGATCGGTCACCGACATCATGCTGGCCGTACCGGACATCCAGGGGCGACTCCAGGGCAAGATCTTCAACGCCCGGGTCTTCCTCGAGCGGATGACAGGCGGGGCTGAGATGTGCTCGTACATCCTGGCCACGGACGTCGACATGACGCCTCTGAACGGGTTCGAGTTGACCGGCTGGGCCGAGGGCTTCGGTGATTTCCTGGTCACGCCTGACCTCGACAACGTCCGCATGCTGCCGCACCGGCCCGGCACCGCCCTGGTATTCGGTACTCCTGTCCACGACGACACGCCCGTGGTCGTGGCCCCCAGGTACATGCTGTCAACGCAGATCGAACGCCTGCGTGAACTGGGCTATCTGGTGAAGGCGGGTGTAGAAGCCGAGTTCGTGCTGTACACGGACGGACCGTCCGGCCCGGCACCAGCATGGAGCGAAAACCTCGACTACGGCCTGCAACACCCGCCTGTGGTCGATGACTTCTTCCGCCATCTGGGCGACGCGCTGAACGACACCGGCATCATCTACGAGGCCATCAAGACCGAAGGAGCGGCGGGGCAGGCCGAGGTGACGTTCGCCTACGGCAACGCGCTCGCCGCATGCGATGACTACGCGGTCTTCCGGCAGATCGTTGCTGCCATCGCCAGGCGACACGGCATGACGCCGGTCTTTATGGCGGCTCCGGAAACGGGGGTCGGCAGCGGCCTGCACCTGCACCTGTCCCTGTGGAACGAGCACGACCAACCTGCGTTCGCCCATCACCGGGGCGAAGACCTGCCACCCGTCATGAAGCACGCCCTGGCGGGGTTGATCTCAGCGACGCCACACATGGCCCCGCTGTACGCACCCACCGGCAACTCCTACAAGCGCTTCCAACCGCACTCGTTCGCCCCCACCCGCTACAACTGGGGCTTCGATCACCGTGGCTGCGCAATCCGCGTCACCGGCCACGGCAATGGCGCCCACCTTGAGGTCCGCCTCGCCGGCGCCGACGCCAACGCCTATCTTGCACTCACCGCCTACGTCGCCGCGATGGCCCACGGCATCGAGGAAAGGCTGACGGTGTGGCCGGCCCGCGACGGCGACGCCTACGAGGACCGGGACTCCATCCCCCTCTACGCCGACCTCGCTGAGGCAGTCGCGTACTTCGAGCACAGCACCGTCGCCCAGTTCCTGCTCGACAAGGACGTCGTGCGGCACTACTCCCACGCAGCGCGAGCCGAGCTCACCTGGTCGCGCAGACACGTCACAGACATCGAGCGCCAGCGCGGGATCCGATGAAACTCCCTGCCGCCGGGTGCAACTCCCCCTCGGCGGCAGGGGCCAACACCTCGTTCGCCCCTCCGGACGGTGGTCTGGGGAACGAGGGCCGACGCCTCCAGAAGCCGGTCCCCGACAGATACGAGAAAGGAAGACGACGTGCATGAACTGGTAGCGACGCCACTCGGAGAGCGGCGCCTGGTCCTGCGGCAGGGCAGTGCCAAGGCTCTGCAGCTCCCCAAGGCCCGGTTCGAGGAACTGCGCACGTCAGTTCCCCACACCGTGCCACAGTGGCTCGCCGACGCGGTCCGGGCCCAATGGAAGTTGGACCTGACGGGCCGCCGTGTTGACGACGTGGTCCTGGTGCGCGAGGCGGGCCCCTACGAGTTCAGCCGCGCGACCTGGGAGATCAATCTCGGGTGCGATTACGACTGCGTGATGTGCTACCTCGGCGAGAAACGGTTCCAGGGCCTGGACATGGACGGCAAGCGCAAGCTGTTGACCATCATGCGCGACGCGGGCGTGATCTGGCTGCAAATGACCGGCGGGGAACCGCTGATCGACCCCGACTTCCCCGAGTCGTACCGGCTCGCGTACGAGCTGGGAATGCAGCTCGAGGTGCTCTCCAACGGCTCTCGCCTGCACAAAGACCACATCCTGAACCTGCTGCGGACCTACCCGCCGACCAAGCTGACGCTGAGCATGTACGGCGCAACGGCCGAGACGTACGACACGGTGACTCGCAACCGCGGCGCCTTCACTCGGTTTTCCCGCGGCCTGCGCATGGCGATCGACGCCGTGCTGAACCTGGACCTGTCCCTGATCATCGTGCAGGCCAACGCCCAGGAAATCGACCTGATGCGCGCCTGGGTGCGCAGCCTCGATCTGCCGTTCCGCGAGTACGCGAACAACTCGCCCACCATCCATGGTGGTGCCGAGACGCTGCCGTCGCTGTCGCCCGAGTACCTCACCAACCGGGCACCGTTCACTGCCTGCCCGGCCGGCGTGACGTCTTTCCACGCCGACCCGTTCGGACGGGCCTCGATCTGCAAGGTCGGCCGCGAACCGAACATCGACCTGATCGCCGAAGGTGTGGAAGGTCTGACCCAGCTCGGCGCAATCGCCGAGTCCCTCATGCTTCGCACCAGAGGATGCAACGGCTGCACGCTGTCCGGCATGTGCCGGGTGTGCAGGCCGATGGCGAAGGTCTTCCAGAAGGCGAAGGCACCGCTCGAAAACTACTGCCAACACAAAACGAGGTAGTGACATGACCCGCTGTGATCATCGAGCTGACGCGCAAGCCGGAGACTTGCTGTCCAGGACCCCGAGGAGGTCACCCTGGTCGAGGACGTGGACGCCCTGCTCGCCGAAGCGCTGCCCGGCTGCGGCGACTACAACCCGTACAACTAGCCACCCCACCTGCCCGGGGCTGCCTCTGAAGGCGGCCCCGGCACCTTCCCCTTGGAGGCTCTCCGCAATGTCCACGCAGCGGCTCACCGACCTGCCGGACGCCGTGCGGCGGATGATCGAGAAGGTCAGCGGCCCTATTGTCGACGTCGGGAACATCAACGCAGGCCTGAACAGCGCAATCGCCGCCCGCGTGCGCACCCCCGAGGACACCCTGTTCGTCAAGGGCCTGCCCATGGATCACCCGCGCGTATGGACCCAGAATCGGGAGGCGCAGATCAGCCCATACCTCCGGGGAATCGCCCCGGAATTGCTCTGGCACATCGAAGAGGACGGCTGGAGTCTGCTCGGATTCGAGTACGTCAACGGCGGCCACGCCGACTTTACGCCCAAGTCCCGCGACCTGCCGGCGGTCATGGCCACCATGAGGCGGTTGGCCAAGGTCCCGGCGCCGGCACTCGAGTTGAAGAGCATGCCGCATCGGCTCCGCACCTTCGTGGACGACCCCGCAGACCTGTCCTGGTTCGCTGGTGACAGCCTCCTCCACACGGAGTGGAACCCGCACAACGTCCTCGTATCCGGGGACAGAGCCCTCTTTGTGGACTGGGGCTGGGCCTCCACCGGCGCCGCCTGGATCGACCCCGCGCTCTGGCTGCTCTGGCTGATCGCTCACGGCCACACTCGCGATCAGGCGGAGCGTGCGTCCGCCACCCACCCGGCATGGGCGCTCGCCCCGGCGGAAGGCCTCAATGCCCTGGCCCGCGTCCAGCGCCGTCTCTGGGACTCCATCGCGGCCGAGAGCACCGACGACTGGGCGAACCCCATGCGGGAGGCGGCACGCTCCTGGGAGGAGCACCGAAGGTAACCGGACAGGCCCGATCCTCCCAACGTCTGTGCCCCGAGTCACCTCCCCAGCAGGGACACAGACGTTGGGGTGTAACAGATCACGGCCGTTGACGTTCCGGCAGTGAAGGGGGGTGAGCGTGGTCGTGGTGGGTCAAGCCCAGCAGCTCGTTGAGGAGCTGTGTGGTCTCCGTCTCGAGGGAGCAGTCCAGCGCCCGGTTGACTTGCTGGACGCGGGTGATGGCGGTGTGCAGCCCCTGCCGGTTGCCGGCCGCGCTCTCGATCCGGAGCCAGTCCCGATACAAAAGCTCCGCCGTGGGGTCAACATCGAGCGCGGTCGCGACGGCCTGGCGGGCCGCGCTGAGGTCATGGTGAGGGCCCGGGGGTGTGCGGTGGGTGGCCACGGTGTGGGCGACGTCGATGATCCGCGTGATCATTTCCTGCTGGTGGGGCTCGGCCCAGGGCAGCGGCTTGCCGCCGAACGGCCTTCCCCTCACCAGGGCGAGCGCCTTCTCCATATCGGTCAGGCCGGCCGGGCCCAGTGGCAGGGCGCGTTCGACGAGCTGAAGGAATCGGGTCCAGTCGCAGCGCACACCGGGGGCGAGCCGGTACGGGTCCTCTGCCGCCTTGCGGCGCGGCACGTAGAGGCTGCCGGACGCGTCGCTGCCCAGGGAACTGCGCAGGCCCTGCATCCGGGCGTTGAGGGTGCTCGTCGACCAGGGGCTGACGGGATCCATATGGGAGCACAGGACGTCCGCGCTCCGCCCGGGCCGGAAGAACAACAAGGCGGCGAGCTGTGCCATCCGCGGGCCGTGGCCGGTGCTGTCCACGCGGTCTACCTCGACCGGGCCCAGCACCCGGATCTCCGGGGCATGCAGGTCATGTGTCTCGCCCTCGTCCGCCTCCTGTACCGCTCCCGCCTCGGCGGCCTGTCGGGCGACAGGGTCAGGGTTATCCGGACCTCCGGCGGCAGGGGCCACGGGCGCGTCGGCCCCAGGCTCGGCTTCCTCCGCAACCTGAGGCGTTGGCGTGGTGGCGGCCAGAAGACGTAGTCCGGACGGATCCGTGGTGGCGGCGAGCAGGGCCGGGAAGACCTCGCCGTCCACTTCCGCGCCCGATGCCGACGGAGGGGTCGAGTCAGCGTCGGGGAGCGGCCCGGCGGACTCCTCCGGCGCAGGCTCCTGCCAGACGTCGGACTCGGCCGGGACGTCCTGCCAGGGGCCCTCGGCCGGGTGTGCCGGCTGCGCGGACACCCGCAGCGCGGTGGTGATCTGAAGGTACGAAGCGTGCTCCAGGCGCTGCACGGTGATGTCGGTGCCGGCGGCGTCGAGAGGCTGCGGGTCGCTGACCGAGGCGTTGAGGATCTCCGCCTCCGGGAAGTGCGCGGCCGCCGTGCTGGCCGGTGCGATCAAGGTGACGGGCAAACTGCCGGCCTTGTCGATAACGTCGGCGAACTTCCAGGCGGTGTCCGAGTCAAGTGCCGCCGCGCACAGCAGCAGGTAGGGATGATGGCTGGTCTCGGGCATCTGGTGCGCTTCCAGTAGCCGTTCACTCAGGTCGCGCAGAGCGTGTGAGGCGTGGCGCATGTGGGCGATCCGCGCGGTGGGCAGCAGTTGCGGCAGGTCCTCGCCGAAGCCGATGGTGACGATTTCGACTTCGCTGGCCCACGGGCTCATGCCGAGTTCGAGGGCGAGTGAGGTGCACACCTCGGTGATGTGGACCGGATTGCCGTCCAGCAGCAGGGCGGGCAGCCGGGCGAGGTTGAGCAGCAGGAGGTCATCTGTCTCGGCGTGGCCGATCGTGACCAGCCCCGGGTACGGTGCCGGCACGTCGCGGGCGGCGTCTTCGTCTAGGAGGTCGGCGTCGGCGGGCAGGACCCACCAACCGGCCTTCCCGGCGACGAAGGGCGCTGCAGCGTCCAGGGCGAGGTCCTCGGGCAGCACCTCCAGGGTGCGGGCACCGATACGTGCGGCCCGCACCGGAGGCAAGACCGCATCGTTCTTCTGCTGGGCCAGCTGGTGGGCCAGGGTCCGCAGGGCCACATCCAGCCGAGCGGCGCCTCCTGGTTCGGCAACCGCCGCCAACTGGGCCTCGGCCGGGGAGGTCTCCGACGCGATGGCGATCTTCTCGCCTGGCTTGCGGCGCCGGCGCTGCAGGGTCCGGCGCAGGGCGAGCGCTGCGGTGATGGCGGCGGCCAGCAGTGCACCGGCACCCAGGACCGTGCGCAAGTTCAGCGGACCGTCGGACGGGGCCGACGCCGGCGTCTCGGATGCCGTGGCGGCGGGGGAGGAGGCAGCGGAACCGGACGGCCCGGCCGACGCCGACGCGGCAGAGGGGGCGTTGCTGCTGGGCTGCGGCGTGGCAAAAGGAGCGGCGGAGGGCGAGCCCTGGGCCTGCCCGGGCTGCTCGGCCAGGCGGCTGCTCGCTGCGCTGGGAGCCGACGACGCTGGAGCGGGCGCCGTGCTGGGGCCCGTAGCTGGCGCATCCCCCGCGTCATCGCCCGGCGACTGTTCGGCGCCAGGCGTCTTCGCTTCCGGGGGAGTGGTGTCCTGGCTGCCCGCCGCATCGCCGTCGTTGCTGCCGTGCGGCGGAGTGGGCTGGTCGGGCTGGGTGCCGGGCACGGTGACCTGCTGCCCCGCGTAGATGACGTCCGGGTCGGTGATCTTGGGCAGGCCGTGTGGCTGTTCCTGGCCTTGGCTGGCCTTGAACAGTTCGGGCCATTCGTTGCCGTCGCCGAGCTCTTCCTCCGCGATCTTCGACAGGTAGTCGCCCGAGTGGACCGTGACGACGTGCTCGCTCTTCTCGCCGCCAGCCGGCGCGGCCTCATCCAACTGCGTACGGAGGTCTCCCGCTCCCGTTGGCGTGTCGGGCATCTGAAGCTGCCAGCCGGGCTGCAGAAAGCTGTTCGCGCGGAAAACCGTGCCGTCGACCATGGTGTGGCCCTCGTTCAGGGCAGCGATCTCCCGCCACCGCTCACCGTCGCCCAACTCCTTCTCGGCGATGCCCCACAGGCTCTCCGCCAGCCGCCTCTCGCGCACCGTGTACAGCGTGCGAGGCGCCGCGGTGCTTGACGAGGGCCTGGAGGCCTGCTCGGTGTCGACGGCCTGCGGGGCCTGGGGCTGGCCCGGGATGTGGGCCGCCGTGGTGGCCGGGGCGGCCTGGGCGTCGGAGGCCAGGGCCGAACTCGTGGGCAGCAGCACCAGGATGCTGCCGATCAGGAGGGCCGCGGCGCGCTGGGAGGCGCCCATCCCTCGCGGGGCGTGCCAGGTTCGGCCTCGCACCTGCGCGATCAACTCGCGGACGGCGCAGAACGCGAACTGGGCCCACCCGATCCAGCCCACCGCGACGAGGAGCAGCAGGAACGCGGCGCCCGTGTCCTGCCGGTCCAGCAGGTGCGTGAGGTCGTCGTGGGTGGAAGCCCAGATGACCGGAGTGGCCCAGGCCAGCAGCAGCGGCAGCCCGGCGACCGCGGCGGCCAGGACCAGCAGACTCAGGACTGCCTTGAGGAGTCGGCTCAGGGTGCGTGCGGCCGCTGCGGCGGGGGAGGGGGTGGTGCTCATCAGTTTCCTTCGGGAGCGGTGACGCCGTGCAGGAGGGTGGCCTTGCCATGGCCGGTCACCGACAGAGAGCCGATTCCCACCACCGACAGAAACTTCGTGTCGTAGGTGCTGGTGACCGTGACGGTGAGGGTTTTGCCGTCGCCGGACACGCTGACCGTGCCGGTGGCGCCAGCGGAGCGCAAGTACGTCTGGGCTGCGGCCTGTGCGTCCTGTGGATTCATGGTGATCGCGGTCCCGTTGATGGCCTCGGCGGGGTCGATGGCCTGTCCGCCTGCCCGGGCGGCTTCGCCGGCGATGTAGTCGGCGTGCTCGGTGGCGCGCATCTTGCTGCCGCCGTCCACGGCGAGACCGATGATGCCGATCAGCGCGAAGACGCACACCGCGACGAACACGGTGACGCCTCCCCGGTCGTCGCACCGTGTCCGTAGGAACCGACGCAAGATCATCAGTCGCCTCGCTGTCTGTACTGGTCCACGACCGACGTCGCCGTCGACGTGAGCGTCTTGGCCCCCGGCACCCCCGGCAGCAGCAAGTCGGACAGATTGACCGTGCAGGTCACGGTCACGGTGACCGTGCCGACCTGGCCCACCGGCACGCTCAGGCCACCGGTGTTGATGCTGACGGATGTCGACGCGCACTTGATGCCCTGGTCGTTAAGGGACTCGGCGGCCGCCGCCTGCGCGGCACCTTGGGCGGCCGCCGCCGTGCGGTGAATGGATGCCTCCCGGGCCGCGTCCTCAGCCGCAGAATCGATCTTCGAGCCGGAGGAGACGATCCGACCGCCGGCGATCGCCAGACACAGAAACATGATCAATGCCGGGAGGACGATCGCGGCCTCGATCGCGGCACTGCCCTCATCGCCGTGCAGGTGGCGGGCCCAACGGGCTGTGGATCGCACGTGCTTCACTCCCCGGGGACGGTCCAGCGCTCCACGGTTCCGGATGCCGACTGCTTGATCTGCAGGCCCGGCACGCCCGGGATCATCGACAGGGCCGTGCCCATCACCTGGACCTGCACCCGCTGTCCGTCGCCGGCGGCCAAGACGCTGTAGCCGCGCAGGCTGTCGCCTGCGGTGCGGCCCAGCACGTTGCGTGCTTGGGCGGCCCCGTCGGCCGGGCTCGATTGGTAGGAGCGGGCCGCCGTGAGGCCTTCGCGGGCAGCGGTCAGGGCGATCTGCCGCGCGTAGTACCACATGGAGGCCTGGATGACGGCGAGGGTGGCGAGCAGCACGAACGGGAAGATGATCGCCATCTGGATGCTGGTGTCGCCGCGGTCGTCGTGCCATCTTCGTCCCTGCCACCAGTCCGTCAGCCGCTCGGGAGGCTTCATCACGCGCCGAAGAGCTTGCCGTTGTACTTGGCGATCACGACGGCGATGGTCCCGGCGATCGTGGCAGCGCCTGCGATGGCGGCGAGCCAGATGATGACGGTGGTGATGCTGATGTCGCCGCGGTCCGGACGGCGGGCGGCCTCCTGAAGGCCTTCCTGTACGCGCGTGGTCAGCCGGAGGACCCCACCGTTGGCGCGCTCCCAGGCATGCGTGGCCCGACGACGACGGCCTGGTCCGCGGGATGTGGTGGACGGGCCGCAGTGCGGGTGGGTAGCCGCCGGGAGCACGGCACGGCGGGTGCGGGCTGTGGTGTGCGTCATCTTCCTTGCCTCTCTGGTGCGTTGAACGAGTCGGAGTGGTCTCAGACGGTCAGCAAGCGGATCACCGCCGGGAATGCCATCAAGAACATGACCAGGACGGCGAGCAGGGCTCCGGGAGCGGTCATCTTCTCGCTGGCCGCGTTCGCCTCGGTGGACTGATCCGCCAGCAGTTCGGCGTTGAGGGCGGCGGTGCGGGCCCGTAGTGCCTTGTAGACGGCGGCGCCGTCGGTAGCTGAGCCGCGCATGATGTCGGCGACGTCGTCCAGGACGGGCAAGTCATACTCGTGGGCGAGTTCCGTGAGCGCCTGATACGGCGGGATCTTCTCCAGCCGTGCCCGGCGCAGCGCGCCTTGGAGATAGAGGAAGGGCCAGCCCTCGCCGACCTCGGCGGCCTTTTCCAGGGCCTCGGCGGGGCCGGCGTCGGCGGCCCGCTTGAGGGCGACCAGGTCGAGGTAGGCGGACAGGGCGTGCGCGAACTCCTCCCGCGCACGCTTGGCCTGGTCCCGCACCGCGAGATCCGGGGTGATGAACAGCAAGCCGGCGATGAGGAGTCCGACACCGGCGGGCACGTAGAACGGCAGCCCCACGCCCGCGATGATCCACGGAATCGTCGCGATCACCGGGCAGAGCAGACCCAGACCAGCGAGCGCGGTCTTCTTCAGCATGAACTGGCCCGGCCCCTGCCCGAGCAGGGCCAGGTTCACGGTGGGCACCCGGACGCCCGGGAGCCGCTCGAGGCGGGCCAGCAGCCACCGGCCCCACACCTCCTCGCGGTCCAGCTCCGGCTCGGGCATGGTCAAAGTGGCGGGGGCGCTGCGCTTGAGGGCCGGCCCCAACGCGGGCTGGGGCTGCAGGAGTTCCCTAATCAGCAGGGCGACGCCGGCGCCGACCGTGCCACCGGTCACGACAACGGGGAGCAGGTTCACGAGGCGGCCCCTTCCGGCTCCCGAGCGGCGATCGGCGCATCCGGCTCCGGCGCGGGCGCGGGCAGACGCACGGTGCTGGCTGGGTCGGTGACCAGGAAGCGCGGGACGCGCCGGAAAGTGCCCAGCTGCCGCATCAGGGCGAGTACGCCGACGAACCCGGCCGTCAGGAAGGCCAGCACGAGCTGTCCCAGCAGCGTGGAGTACGGCTTCGTGTATGACGGCACGAAGAACCCGGCCACCACGACGCCCACGGTGATGATGGTCATCCACCGCACGGTGGTGCGGGGCTTGGCGCGGTCCGCCTCGATGGCGCGTTTCTTGGCGACCTCTTCGCGGACGGTGCCCGACAGATCCTCCAGTGCCTGCGCCAGGCCCGGGCCGCGGTCGCCCGCCGACAGGATGAGGGCGGCGACCACCTTGTCCGCGGTGACATCGTTGAGTTCCTCGGCGAACGCGCGGAGCGCTCCGTCCGGCCGCCACCCCAGGCGTAGCCGGTCGGACAGGTTGATGATCTGACCGGCGAGTTCGTCTGGCGCCCCCTGACGGCTGGTGATCATCGCCTGTTCCAGGCCCATGCCGAGGCGCAGCAGACCGGCCAGCCGCTGCGTCCACTCGCTCAAGGCCTCCAGCTGGCCGATGCGCTCCTGAGCCATCTGCGCCGGGCTGATCAGCCAGGGCACGCCGATGACGGCCGCGCCGAGCAGCGCAGCGCCGACGAAGTTCCCCGAGATGAGCCACACGGCCCCGAAGACCATGACGGCCGCCACGGTGAGGGTCCGTCGCCGCAGCCGTGCGTCCTCGCCCTGGTTCTTCCCACCGTGCAGGCCCGCCTGCCAGCGGACGTGCAGCGGGGCCCGGCGCGGCGCAGTCGTACCCACGACACCCGCCACGACACCGATCAGCCCACCGATCACGGCCATGCCGCACAGCAGCCCGAACACCAGCGTCATCGGCCCGCCCCCACCTTCAAAGGCAACGGCGCCGCCCACGCCCCGTACGACTCCTGCAGCAGGCTGGAGTCGAAGCCGACGCGGCGCAGGTCATCGATGCAGCCCGGATCCATCCGCGGAACCGCCCGCAGCTCCCCCCACTCAGCTCCTGGGGAGAAGACCTCATTGGTGGCGGGCCGGCCGTTCTCGCCGATCCCGGTCAGCTCCAGCACGTGGGAGACGTAGCGGTGGCGGCGGCCGCCGATCTGCGTCTCGTCCGTCATGTCGACGTACACGACGAAATCAAGACCGTTGGCCGTCTGCCGGTAGGCCAGCTGCTCGGACAGGTTCTCCTGGGCGAGCGCGTAGAGCTCGGCGATCCGGTCGAAGATGATGTCCGGGCGACGCGCGTGGATGGTGCACAGGTTGCCGCCGGAGCCGTTCGTCAACGCCTGCATCATGGCGACGACTTCGGGGCCGCGGACCTCGCCGACCACGATCCGCTCCAGCGACATCCGCAACGCGGGATGCATCAGGTCCAGCAGCGTGACCTCGCCGGCGCCGCGGCCGGTGACGTCCTTCTCCCCGTTGGACTCGCGCCCGATGAGGGAGACGACCTGCTGGTGGTAGCCGTTGTGGTGGGCGAATAGCTCGTCCTCGGTCTGGATGGTCGCAAACCGGCACTGCGGGTCGAACTCCTTGAGCATCGCCCGCAGCAGCGTGGTTTTCCCGGCCTTCTGCTTCCCCGCGATCATGATGTTCTTCTCGGCGCGTACGGCGGCGCCGAGGAACTCGCGCAGGATCGGGTCGATGGTGCCCAGCCGGACCAGGTCGTCGAGATTCGCGTGGGAGACCCGGTGTCGGCGGATGACCGCGTAGGTCATCGGCCCGAGCCCGGTGATGGCCTGCAGGCGGGAGCCGTCCTGCAGCGAGAGGGCGAGGGTGGGGTTCGCGGTGGAGATGGTCCGCTCGCTGTGCCCGGAGCCGCGGGCCAACTCCCGCAACAGTTCCAGCAGTTCGTCCTCGGTGTCCGCGATCGGCCCGACCCGGCGGCGTTCGCCGTCGCCGTAGTCGAGCCACACCTCGCCCGGGCCCTGGATGATGATGTCCTCGACCCGGTCATCGTCCAGGTACGGCTGCAGCCGGCCCGCCCGAAACAGCAGGTCGTACACCGCCCGGCGCAGCGCCTCGTCCTCCTGCGGCGTCATCGCCTGGGCGTCCGACCACAGCGCGACCGCCTCGGCGATCCAGTTCAGGCAGCGCTGCTCTTCGCTGGCCCGGTCCATGTCGGGCTTCGTCTTGATCAGTTCCTCGCGCTGCTTGGCGACCTGGGACGCGATGTCCCTCGCCACCCGGTAGTCGACGGTGATCTGCGGAACCGTCGTGCCGAGCACCTGCGTACTCGAGGCAGCACCGGCAACTGCCGGTGCACCGTTGGTCGGGTGCCCCCACTCCTGGGGCGGCGGGGCCACCGAGGGGTCGGGGTGCAGAGGCCTAGCGTGCACGGGTCACCTCCCCACCCGCCGCGCGCGCACCACGCGGATCGAGCCGGGCCCGGCGCATGCCAGCCCGCTGGAGAAGGAGAGCGCTGCTGATGCGGGCGGCCTTCATCAAGGGCGACCTGGGGAAGTGGCGCGGCTGTTCGGCGCCGTCGGACAGCACGCGGGCGTCCTTCGGCGTGTACGGCAGCGTGGCGATCACCGGCACCTGTAGCACCCGCTGCACCTCGCCCGCGGGATACGGGCCCTCATTGACCATCAGCACGCTGACGTCACCGACGCGCTCCTCCAGCGCGCGCACCCGGCCCTCTGCCGCCTGCAGGCATCGCAGGGTGTTGCGGACGACGACGAACGTGGCGTCGGCCTGCTCGGCCAGGATCCCGGAGGGCCCGTACGCGCCGCGCCGTCCGAGGTCGATGAGGACGTCGTGGCCGCTCTCGGCCTCGATGCCGCGGAACATCTGCGCGAGGACCTTCCAGACCTGGCCGAGGCTCGCCGCCTGGGCGGGGTCGGTGAGGCCGGGCAGCAGCAGCCGGTCGCGCGGCGACTCTTTCTTGCCGTCCTCACTGCTCAGGTCGATCAGCTGCCGCCAGAAGGCCTCGCTGAACTCGCCCTTGCGAGCGGCGACACTGAGGTTGCGCAGCCCGTACCGGTCGCCGAGCGTGCCCTGCAACAGACCATGCAGCACCGCCCCACCGTCCGGGTCGCACTCGGCCAGGATCATCCGCCGACCCGCCTCCAGCGGCCACGACAACAACAAGGCCAGCGCGCTCGTCGTCACACCCGGCGCACCGCTGCACCCAGCAAGCGCGATCACCGCCATCACTTACCGCCCGGAGCAGCAAGAACCAGACGCAGGGTGCCCGCCGCCTCCCACGCGGCGGCCAGGGCACCGTCGGCGGCAGAGGTAGCCACGTCGACCACCACGATCCCGGTACCGGGGGCGGCGCCGGAGGCCTTCACGACCCGGCCGTCGATGGTCTGCGGCGCAGCGTCGGACGTCTTGCCGGCGTCTGTCGTCCCCTGAGCCGGGACGTGCACCAACTCCACCTTCTGGCCCGGCACCAGCGCAGTGGCCGGGATCTGCTTGGGCTCCAGCCCGATCGGCACCAACTGCTCGCCGGCCTTCACCAGGTTGTCCTTCGTCACCTGCGAGGGCGCGAGTAGCGAGCCGGGCTTGAGCTCCACCGCGGCCCGCTTGCCCACCACCGACTTGAGGTTTTCGGCGCGCACCGCCTTGACGGGCGGGCCCAGGGCGACAGATGCCTTGCCCAGGTCGTCCTCTGCGAGGACCTGGCCGACCTGGACGTCGCGGACCACGGTCACCACGTCCGTGCGGTTGCCGACCTGCAGCAACAGCACGGCAACTCCGGCGCCGCCAGCGGCGATCAGTGCCAGCGACAGGGCGATGACCCCTGGTCGTCGCCTGCGAGCCGACACCCGGGGCGGCGCCACCGGGCCTGCCACACGCTCGTGCTGCGGGACGCTGTTGGGCGCTTTGTCTACACGTTCTTGGGTCTTGCTCACCGTTTTTGTCCTTCCGGCGGCGTTACCTGACGACCTGTACTTCGCCGACGGCCACCTGCACGTTGGTCTGCCGGACCTCGGTGAGCTGGCCGGCTTGTCCGCCGCCAGCCCAGTTGATCGTCCACGTCGAGGTCGCGGTCACGGGGAACTTGCCGCTCTGAGCGCTGGCCGAGGTCTTGGCGTACACGTGTCCGCAGGTCGGGGACTGGGCCATGCCCTCGGACGAGGTGTAGGGCGTACCGGGGCCGTTGCAGGTTACCGAGGCGCCGTCGCCCATCGTCCACACGATCTTCGAGACCTCCGCGGTCGCGGTGACAGTGACCCCGCCCGCCGTGGCCGTCGCGGTGTTCGGTCCGTAGGTCGTGGCGCTCTCGTTGACCCACATCCACATCGGGACACCCACCGTGTACTTGCCGGCCGCGCGCGGGCTGGCGATGTCCGGGCCGAGCAGCGTCATGGAATCCACCGCGCGCTGGGCCAACTCCGCGGGGTCGACCTGCGGGGCAGGATTCCGGCCTGTGGGCACGACGATGAAGCTGGCCGGGTTGTTCTGTGCGCCGTCCGAACACTCCATCAAGTACAGGTCGTTCTTCTTGGGGTCTTTGCCCTTCCAGGCCGGGTGGTTGGCAGGCGGCTTCGGATCGACTTTGGTGTAGGTGCACTTCATCTTGCTGTCGCTGCCGTCGTCGCCCTGCGAGCCACCCGCCTGTCCGTCGCTGCCGCCTGATTCGTCTCCGACGCCCACGTCGACACAGAACTTGATGACCTGGCACTTGCCGGCACCGACGTCGGGATCGTCGCCGGCGTGCGCGATGCCCGCCGAGGCCACGACGAGTGCGCCGGCGAGAACGGCGAGACGCCGGATCAGCAGGACTGCTCTTGAGCGGTCAACTTCGTGACCATCCACTTCGTCCCCCACATTTCAAGCGTTGCGGTGCTGACGTATTTGATGAGCCGCGTCGTGGGCAGCGGGACCGGCTTCTTCGAGGCCTTGTCGGTCAGGATCCAGTGCGTCGTGTCGACGCAGTCCGTGACCGTGGCCGTGGGGATCTTGGCGTCGGTCACCTTGACGACCTTTGGACTGATCGCTGGCTTTCCGGTCGTCACCTGTCCGGCCTTCCGCATGACCGCCAGATCCTTCTCGATGTCGGCCAGCGCCTTGAAGGTGGTGTTCTTCTTGAGGTCGGTGCCCGCGGAGGAGGCCTTGCTGTAGGCCGCGGTCTGTGCGTCCCAGGAGCTGGTGTAGGCCGCGAGGACGGCGGCGTTCTCGGCCTCGGCAGCGGAACGGGGGGACGACGACGGGCTGGCCGTTTGAGTAGAACTGGGCTTCGACGGTGACGCGTCAGCTCCGTTATCGTTGCAGCCGGCCAGCGCCGCCAAACTCCCGGCGAGAAGCAGGGCGGTTGCGTGCTTCCGGGTGCGAACAGCAGTGAGCTTGAGCCCGGATGAGCGTGGTTGTGTGGCTGTCACGTTGTCTCCCCGTACGGCGTGGTGCGAGATGATCGCTGCTCTTGGCCGCCGGCGCACGGCAGCCCAGGTCTGCGGCCTGGTGGAGCTGCGGTGATGCGTTGCGTGGTCGTTAGGCTACGCATATGCCAGTCAACTTCCCAGTGACCTAATCGAGTTGACTCAAACAACTCGGGTCGCGTCTGGTCGCTTTGGGAGTGGTGTGCTGTGTATTCGCTCGTTCCGCCCGCACACGGTGTGGGGCGTACTGCGTTTGGTGCTGCATGGGTCGGCTTGCTGTTGGCGTGAATGAGATCTCGACGCGGGTTCTTGTGGTGGCCGGTCGCTGTGGTGTGGGTGCGATCGGGTGCCGCTTGCTGCATCCGCGGGTTTCGAAGCTGACCGCGGTGGACTGGAGTTCGCAGGCTGGGGCGGCCGTTTGAGCAGCCGACCGCTCCCAGGGCCAGTTCGGCCGCGATCGTCAGCGTGGTGAGGCGTCTGTCGAGCGCTGTGGTGTCCCGACGGGTCATGGGGCTGGTTCCTTTCGGTAGGGGATCTGGAGGTGGTCATCGCAGCGCGGGGGTCGTGCCGGTGACGTGAACGGGGGCGGGGGAGGGGGCGCGCTTCACTGCTGCCGGACTGGCGGCCATACAGTGATCACGTCGCCGTCGAGGGTGACGTGCCGGCCGGGGAAGCGACCGCGCACCGCGATCAGGTCAGCGAGGTCGAAGTCGCCGCTCCCGTGGACCACGCACGCGTCCCCGACGTTGGAGACGTCCTGCGTCCGGTCAGGCCATTCGCCGTCGAAGGCCGGTTGTGGAGTGCGAATCTGACGAGGAGCGTGCGACATGCGGGTGTCCCCTAACATCGGTGCCCAGCAAGGCGGGTTCAAGGTGACACCCCGCTATGCAGAAGTAAATTACTGGTTCGCGTGAGCAAATCTCAAGTGGTTTGGGGCGTCGTTGCAAGGCTGCGACATTCGGCCACCGTGGCTGATGAGAGGTCACAGCGCGGTCCAGGGACGGGGCTTGCCGCCACCCAGCGGCACCCACACGTCATCACTGGCCCCGCGCTCTTCGACGTCTTCGAGAACGGCCGCTCCCAGCGGCACCTCGGCGGCCATCTCGGCCACGAGGGGATGGTGGGCGACCATGGCCTTGAGGTCGCTGATCCGGTTGTCCATCGCCTCGCGCCCTGCACCGGTCAGCACGAACAGAACGCGGGGGAATACCGGATACCAGCGCAGCCATCCGGGGCCGCCCGCCTGTCTGCGCCGGCCGACGGGCTGCGGCTCGTACGTCCACAGGCGGGCGTACTCGATCAGTTTCGCGGCGAGGCGCTCGGCGGCCATGGTGGCGCGGTCGACCTCGACGAACGCCCGTAGTTTCCGCCGCTGCTGGCCGTCGGTGAGGGTGTAGTGCATGACCGCGTCGGCGACGACCTTCTCTCCGTCGCCGATCGCGTGGAACACCTCGGGGGTCCAGTCCAGGTGTCCGTGTTCGTCGCCGCGGCGGCGGGCATCGGCGACGAACGTCAGGTGGGTGCGCAGGACGGTCAGGGTGTGGGGGGTCTTCAGTGAGGCGGCCGTCGCTGTGGTGATCGGATACGGTGGGCGGCCCCGCAGCGCGGGCCAGTCCCTCGTGAGGCGGGCGCCCTTCGGCGTGAGGTACCAGACCCGGCTGCGATGGGACTGGGGCAGCACGGCGAAGTCGACCAGGCGCTCGTCGAGCAGATCGGTCAGCCGCTGGGAGACCGCCTGGCGGGAGCGGTCCGGTCGCAGCAGGACGTGCAGCTGACGGGTGGAGGCCATGCGGTGCTGGGCGAGGGTGGCCAGGAGCTGATGCGCCAGGGGCTCGGTGGGGCTGGGCGTGAAGCCCGCCGCCGTACGGTCCTTCGGCTGGTCGGTGGTCAGTTCCATTCGTTTTCGTCCTTCGACAGGTGGACGGCGGCGGCGCCGGCAGGGGAGTGCGCGGCGAGGAAGGCGGAGACGCGGCCGAGCTGCTGCGCGGCGCGGTCGGTGAGTTTCTCCAGTGGAAGCGCTTGGGCGTTCGCCTGGGCGGCCCGCTGCAGTGCGGGAGCGTTCTTCGGGCGTGCCAAGTGGGCGAAGACGTCGTCGAGGTGGGGACCGCGCAGTTGGATGGGTCCGATGCGCTGGCCGTGCACGTTCATGGAGACGTAGTGCTCGAAGCGGTCCATGGTGGCGACCCGGTCGGGGCTGGGGTCATCGCCCCATTCCGCGGTGATCGGCGCCACCGCCGACTTCGACCCGGCGGTGGTGGCCAGCGTGGATGCGTTCTGGACCAGCGACAGCCGCACTGCGGCCGGCAGGCGGGCCAGCAGCTGGGTCATGCCGTGGATGTGGACCTTGTACTTGCGCAGGTCCTCGAACATCGCGGCGATGGTTTCCGGGGCCGCGCCGGTCAGCGTGATCAGCTCGTCGAAGTACGGGCGGAACGCCACCCGCCTCGCCTCCGGGGTGTCCCGCCGGGAGCGGGCGGCCCGTAACAGATCCCGCGCGAGGAGCGCGGTCAGGAGGCGGTCGGTGGGCCCGTTGCCGCCCGGGCACACCCACACGATCATCTTGGAGTCCATCGCCGCGCGGATGTTGTAGATGCCGGCCGGCTGGCCCAGGAACGCGCGGGTGACGGGGTTGGCGGCCAGCCGGGCGATCGGGTTGAGGACCACGGCGAACGCGTCGGTCGGCAGCGTCGGGAACACCACCTGCCACCAGGAGCGGGTCTCCTCATCCAGACGGCCCGCCACCGTCGCGAGGGCTGCCTTACGGAAAGCGGCGTCGGTGAGCAGCGCCCGTACGTGGAAGATCGTGGCCTGGTCCTCGGGCCGGCCGGCCTGGCAGGCCGCTTCGTTGACGGCGACCAGGACGGCGAGCGCGGCGGTGAGGATGGTCAGCGCGCGTGGCGCACTCGCGTCGTCCCAGGCAAGGGCGGAGGCGTAGGCGTCGGCGATCGCCTCGACGACCTCGTGCGCCGTCTGGCCGTGGTGCATGGCGAGCGGATTCCACGAACTCACCCGCGGGTTGGGACCCAGACCGTTGAGGTCGACCAGGGCGATCCGCGGCATCAGGTGGTCATGCGCCAGGAACGGCACGGCGCGTGGCCAGGAGTCGCGGTGCGGGTCGACGAAGATTAGGCCGCCGCCCGCGTGCGCCCAGCCGATCGCCTGCGCCAGGGCACGCTCGGTCTTGCCGCCGCCGGCCTTGCCGATCCCGATCTCGAACAGGGTCTCGGCGGCGTAGGTGGCGACCAGCCGTTCCCGGCCGTCCGGGCCCCGGTAGATGCCCTGCAGCAGCAACGTGGGATCGCCGAAGGCGAAGGTCGGCAGATCGCCCGCGAGTACCGGCAGGCGGCAGTTCGTGGTGGGGGGCTTGAGCAGCCCGGTCAGTTCGTCCAGCCGGACCCAGTTCGCGCGGGGCGGCTGGCAGTGCCCCAGATTCCAGCGGCGTTCGAAGCCGTGCCGGGTGGGCCAGTGGTCGGCGCCGAACCGCCACGGACCCAGCCGCCAGCCCCGCATGGCCCACCGGGAGCGGCCGCCGAACACGTCGAGGGCGGCCTGGAGTTGGGCGAGCCGCGCCTCGGCGCGGCCCTCGGTGTTCGAGGCGCACGTCACCAGCAGCTGCACCCTCACGAGGTGGTCGTCCTCGGCGAGTTTGCCCAGCGCCTCGGCCGGCTCCACCCGGCGCGGGACCGGCGGCATCACCAGCCGCCGGCTGTTGCCCGAGCCGGGCTTGTCACTGAGGAGCTGCTGCAGCTGGAAGCCCAGGGAGTCCTCGATGCCGGAGGCGTCCTGGCGCAGCCAGCGCGCGGCCCGCTGGGCTTCTCGGCGCTCGGACCGGCGGGCGGCGCTCATCAGCTGCAGGCGGCGTGCCCGCAGGGCCCACTTCGGGGCGCGCTGGAGGTCGAGCCGGATCTCGGCGAGGTCGCCGAGCTCGGCGTGCAGATCGGCCACCGCGTCGACCAAGGGCTGGAGCGGGTCGGGGGTGAGCGGCACCACCCGCAGCGGGGAGGTGAGCTTGCCGCGCAGGAGGAACTCGGCGCGCACGGTGTGCTTCCTGGGCTCGTCGACGATCTGCCGGGCCCGGTTGACGGTGATGTCTGGTCCGAACGGGGTGATGGACAGCAGCCGTTCACCGCCCGCCGGGCCCTCGACGCGGTAGCGCAGCGGCGCACTGCCGTCCGCGCGCAGCCGGATCTGCACGGTCTTCGACCGGCGGGGCGCCCACCAGGGCATGGCGGTGGACGCGCGGGCGAGTTGGACACCGCGCCGGAAGATCTCCTCCAGACTCGGGTCGAAGTGCCGGTTGGACACGAGTTCCAGGGCCATCCGCTCGGCCGAAGCCTTGGCCGCGAGGTGGCGGACCACCCACTCGCCCACGCCCCAGCACACGGCGAGGGACAGGGCGAACAGGTACCAGTGGGTGTAGAGCCAGTCGGCGGCACGGGCCAGGCTGGTGACCAGGCCGAGTACCTGACCAGCAGCCGTGTCGTCGGCCCGGATGGTCAGGTACGGGGCTGCCAAGTCCACGTTGCTGCTCCCTTCTTCGAAGTGGTGCGGGTGAAGTGCCAGTCGGAGATGCGCAGGTCGGTGAAGGTGCCGCCGCGGTCCATGCCGGCCCACACCAGGTGAACCACCGCCGCGCCCGGGCTGTGGTCGCGGCGGGCGATCGCGGCCTGGATACGGAAGCGGGCGGTCGCGAACGCCGGGGCCACCTCCTGATCCGAGTTGGGAAAGACGTCGGGCCACTTCGCGCGGCCGACGCCGGTGGCGTCCGCGCGTAGCAGCGCGCGACCGGCGGTGAGCAGCTCCCGCTCGTCGGCGGCGGGAAGGTCGGCGGGCCAGGCCGCCTGAAGCGACAGCTGGATGGCTCGGTCACCGGCCACGCCCTCGCCGTGCGGCGGCAGAGCCGGCTCGAGGACTGACGGCGTCGATGCGGCGGACGGCGTGGAGGAATCGGTGCTGACCGGCGCTCCCGCGGGATGCCTCCTGGCCGTGGGTGACGGATCAGCGCTGGCGCTCGCGGTCTGCGGCGGTGCTGTAGCTGGAGCTGGTGGCTTTTGACCGTGCGGCATGCCCAGCAGGGCGACGCCGGCGACGGCGAGCAGGGTGGTGCTCAGCAACAGCAGACGCGGTGAGCGCGGTGATGAGGACGTGGTCACAGCAGCCGCGCTCCCCCCGCGTAGCCGGACATGGCGTTGACCGAGTCCAGCCGGACGACGGTGCCCGGGCGGGCGGCGTTGATCATCTGGCCGCTGCCTGCGTAGATCCCGACGTGGTAGATCGTGGAATCGCGGCCGGGGGCGTAGGCGTAGAAGACGAGGTCGCCCGGTTTGAGGGCGCCGGTGCCGAGGCTGGCGGGGATGCGTTGGCCGACAACGGCTTGCGCGGCCGCGGTGCGCGGCAGCCGGATGCCGGCCTTGGCGTACGCGTAGGTGGTCAGGCCCGAGCAGTCGAAGCCCTTGATGTTCGCGCCGCTCTTGCCGCTGGGGGAGCAGCAGATCCCGTACGACGGTCCGCTCGCGTTGCCGCCGCCCCAGGAGTACGGCACGCCGCGCTGGGAGAGCGCCGCCTCGATGGCGGTGCGGACCTTGCCCGAAACGTTCTTCAGGTCCGGGTCCTTGGCGGCCGCCGTGTACTGATCGATCCAGCCCACCACGTTGGCGACGTATTCGTTCGAGTGGTTGTACTGCAGGATCGCGGCCTTGAGCTGGGCCCGCTTGGTCAGGTCACGTCCGTTGCCGCACAGGTAGATGGCGGCGCCGAGCGCGGCGTCGTCGGCGTTGTGCGGGTCGGCGGTCTTGTCGCCGTTGCCGTCCTTGCCGACCGACTCCCAGGTGGAGGGCATGAACTGAAACGGCCCGACGGCGCGCTCACCGCTGGCGGTGCCGTCCCACTTGCCGCCGTCGGTGTCGGGGAAGACGGTGGTGTTGCCGCCGGCGCCGGAGCCGTTGAGGAGCACCCCGTAGATCTTCGGGCGGATATCGCCGCCTGCGGCGATGGTGCGGCCCACCGCGTGGTTGGACTCGACCTTGGCGATTCCGGCGAGGATCGGCCAGCGCATGCCCTGGCACTTGGGGACGTACGTCCCGATGTGCTGGACGGCCTTCTTGTAGGCGGTCAGCATCCGCGGCGGGATGTCCGCGGCGCTGCCCCCCTCGGCGATCCCGCCGTCGTCCTGCTGCCCCGTCTTCAGCGCGACGTACGCGCTGATCGCGTTCCCGACCGGTGCGGCGCAGCACACGGCGGCGAACAGCAGCAGCGTCACCATGCACGCCCACCGCGCCATCCGGCGCCGGGACGGTTTCACTCGTCCTCACCGTCCTCGGTCCTCCACCGGGCCCGCATGTCGCGCAGCGCTTCGGCCTGCCGCATCGACTCCTGGATCCGGGCCTGGTTGCTGGAGCCTGTGGAACCGCCCGCGTCACTGTCGCCGGGACGAGCTGGACGCCCGGGCCTGCCTAGATCGGACCGAGGCACTGGCGCTGGGCCGTTTTGGCGGGGGAGCGGTGCCGGAGGCGGAGTTGCTGCACGGCCGCCCGCCGACGCGGCCGGCCGCGCGGGGGCAGGTACCGGACGGCCCGAAGGACCGGAGGGCGCAGGCCGCGGACGGGGCGTCGGGCGGGGGGTAGCGGCCGCAGTGGCTGCGGTCGGCAGGCGGCGGCTGACGAAGGGGCCCGTCCCGCCGCTGTCGTCCGTGTTCTCCCGAAGGACACGGGAGACATGACGGCGGGTGTCGCCCCAGGCCCGGCCGTCCTCGCGAACCGTGTTGCCCCACACCCGTACCTGCTGACGGGCGTCTTCGGAGTAGCGCGAGCCCCACGACCGCGCACGGCGCACATTGGCCGGCAGACCGACGGTCGCCCCGTACGCCACCCGACCACCGCGGTGCAGGATGCGGTACCCGCGGAAACGGACCAGCCGATTGTGGGCCCGGGTCGACAGCAGTGTCCGGTCGCTGTTCTGGTCGTGCAGCGTCTCACCGGAGTTTTCGTTGACGACCTTGCCCTCGGCGTTGCGGTACCGGTCGGGCGGCCCTCCGGGCCGACGCGGCCCCATGCCGCCCGAACCGCCGTCCCCTCCGTTCGACGGCCCGCCTGAGTCCGGATCGCCGTCGGCCGTGGGCTTGCGCCACTTGGCCAGCTGCTCTTTGTCCGGCCGCCGTCCGATCAGCAGCCAGCCGGCCCCCTTGACCCCGAGCCGCGCGCCCAGCCCGCCCACGGCCGCGGCCGCCGTCAGCGGGGCGAGCCCGCGCCCGGCTTCAGCCGTGGCATCGGCGAGGAGCCCGCCGGTGTCCACCGGCATGCCCGCACCGTCGAACAGGGAAGTGAGCGCGCCCATCAGCCGCTGCCGGGTGCCGAGCATCCCGAACCTGCCGCCACCACCGCCGGTGAACGCGCGCAGCCCGCTGCCGTATCCGCCCATTGCTGCGGGGGAGTTCATGGCGAGGGCGGCGCCGAGCTCGGAGGTGTCGCCGGGCATGTGGGTGCCGCCGACCTTGGCGTAGCGCATCCGCATGGCCATGCGCCGGCCGAAGGAGGCGATCCCGGTCAGCAGTCTGCGGTGCCCGGCGGCCCCGGCGATGGCCAGGACGTCGATCAGGAGGATCCGCTCGACCATCAGGTCGGGTCCGTTGGTGATGGTGGCGTCGACGGCGATCCCGAAGAAGGGGATGAACGCGCAGATCCCGACTACCGCCAGGACTGCGATCCCCCACAAGGACAGCCACTTCCACACCGACTGGCGCGCGGGCCCGGGCAGCATGCCCGCGACGAAGGTGACGCCGCCGACGGCTGCCGCGGCCGCGCACACCCCCTGGGTGCCGAGCAGCACGATCGCGCTGGACAGCAGCATGCCGCAGATGAACAGCGCGGCGATCAGCAGCAGGAAGGCGCCGCCGACCCGCCACCAGGTGGGCTTCTCGGCGTAGGCGGCGCAGGACTTTCCGACAGGGCCGGCCTTCTTCATGTCCGCGAGGAACGCGGCGAACGCCTGGTCCTCGTCGGTGACGATCGCATTGGAGGCGTCCAGCAGTTCGCCGCCCGGCGTCAGCGCAGGCAGCCCGTCGCTCTCGCAGACCTTCTTGGCCTGGCCGTCGAGGAGGCGGCAGTTGTCCCCCTTCTTCTTGTCGTCGACGTCACGCTCGCAGTACTGCTTGCCCGGCCCGTGGATCAGCCTGCAGGGGTCGTTCGCCTTGTCCGTGCTGTCGCTGGTCGAATGGGGCAGGTACCCGCCGGTGACCCACTTCAGGTGGACGGCGTACGCCTTGCGGTCGGCAGTCTTGGCGGGGTCGAGGATGCGCCCGTACTCCAGGAGCATGTACGGCTTGACGATCAAGGCGTTGGTGATCGAATCCTGGATGGGCCGGGCCACCTCGGTGGAGGAGACCGGTCCTTCGCCTTCCTGCTCCTCGCACTTGATCTCGGCGTTGCCGGCCATGCCCGCGCACGGGTCATAGCTGGCGATCTTGCCGCCCCAGTCGTAGGAGTTGACGCTCTGCTGCGCTACCTCGGCAGCCACCTGCTGGGACTGCCCCAAAGGGCCGTCCGGGCCGAGCAGGGTGTCGGGGCGGATGAGAGCCGAGGCGGCGATCGCCCCGATGAGCAGCGTGAGGAAGATTTCGCCCAGACCGCGGCCGACCCGGCCACGCACGATCATGAATCCCGCGAACACGAACGCCCAGGCCAGCAAGAGCCCCTTGATCCCGAGCGTGTCGACGACCACCGTGTCGTAGGTGACGGCGACCTTCTGTGCCGGGTGAGTGAGGAGCTTGAGCAGCGGGAACCGGAAGGCCACCTCGATCGCCCACCCGGCCAGCCCGACCAGCAGCCGGATCAGCGTGAACAACCCGGACAGAGCGAACGCCAGGGCCTGCGTCTTGAAGGCGACGATGGAGCCACCCGAGGCGTTCAGGTCGTACCCGTCGATCGGCACACCCTCGGACGAGTAGATGTTCAGCGGGGCGAGCAGGTCTCCGGTCTCGCTGTTGCTGCCAGCCGCGTACACGACCTGGGTGTTCACCAGGAAGAACACGCCGGTGAGCAGCACGACGAAGCCGGCCGAACGCAGCATCGCGCGGTCTGGACGGAACACGTCAGCGCCGCCTTTGCCCAGCAGCAGAGCGCAGCCGCCACACCACGAGAGCACCCACACCCGCACCGGCAGGCACCAGCTGCCACGCCCCGCCGGCCACGTCCGGCTGGCCGGCGGAGGCCTTGGCCGCGGCGCCGCGCTCGCAGTACGCCTTGGCCGGGCCCACGATCAGGGCGCAGGGATCCCGGTGCGCGGCGTCGGCGGCGAAGGCCTGTCCGGTGTGCGGCCACCACCCCCGCGGCACACCCACCCCGAGGGCGAGCACGACCGCGGCGATGACGACGGCCATCACGGTCAGGACGCTCACGGCGGCGGCGACGCGCCGCGAGCGGTCCCACAACAAAGTGCTCATCAGACGGCTTCCTTCGGACGGGTCTGCGCGGCCTCACCGGCGAGCGGCTCCGGCACGGCAGGGGAGACCGTGCTCGTGCGGCGTCCCGGCGTGGTGGTGATGGAGGCGGTGATGCGCTCGATGCGGGGGATGGAGACCTTGATGCGGCCGGTGTTCTGCCGCGGGCAGGTCAGCAGGAACTCGCCCTCCCGGCCCTTGTGGCCGACGGGGGACAGGCCGGTGGTCACCAGCCGCAGCAGCCCGTCGTCATGGGGGTCGAGGCCGACGAACTCCAGGCCCCGGCGGGCGCGTTCACGGCTCGAGGTGCGGGCCAGTGCCCGGTAGGCCATCAGGCCGCGGTCGGGGCCGAGTTCCTCGGCATCGTGCGATCCCGCCAACAGGCCGGCGCCGTGCTTGCGGCCATCGTGGAGGATCTCGTGGACCAGGGCCGTGCCCTCGGCGGACGAGGTGAGCCAGTACAGCTCGTCTGCCACCACTGCGGTGAAGCGTTCGGGGTCCTCGAACGCGGTCTGCCGGGCGATCGCGGCGATCAGGTAGAGCACCGCGCGACCGATCAGTGCCTCCAGCGGTTGCTGGTGCAGGATCTCGGGGTTGGCGAACGCGGCCTTCGGGGGCAGCTTCAGCCCGGTGGTGGTGATCACGATCATGTCGGAGGTGCTGGAGGCGTCCAGCTGCACCGGCGGCAGCGTCGGGTCGAAGACCATCCTCGCCAGGGAGTTGGTGGCGACGACCCGGATGAGGCCGGCGAGGGTGGCGGCCGCGTCCTGCCGTTTGCCCGCCTCGCGGGTGGCCATTTCCTCGAGGACCTCAAGGACGCGGTGCATGGACGGGGCGTAGCTGAGGGCGGCCTGTTCGACGGCGTGGTGGAGGACTTCGCCGCTGGTGCTCATCGGGCCGATGCCGAGCTGCAGGGTGAGGTAGGACAGGGCGTAGTGGCGTCCCTCGGGCCCGTCGAACATGCGCAGCGGGTCGATGGACACCTCGGCCTGCGCGGCGTCGATGATCTGGACGCGGCCCGTCGCGGCGGTGCGGGCGAAAGTCGCCCATTCGCGCACGGGGGTGCGGTCGATGCAGATCGCGCAGCCGCCGCGCGCCCACACCGCTTCCGCGATCAGCTTCTGCAGCACGCTCTTGCCGGCGCCGAGGTCTCCGACAATGCCCATGGAGGCGGAGGCGTCGACCTTGGGTGCATCCGCCACGTTGATCATGACGGGGCGGGTGGTGCCGCAGTCCAGGTCGATGCCGAGGAACATGCCGTTGGGGTCGCCGACCTCCGCAGCGGTGAAGGCCCCGGACAGCGCCCAGTCTTCGGAGACCTGGTGCTGGGTGAACTCCCGCACGACACCCGGCCGAACGGTGCCGGGCAGCCCCAGGGTGAACAGGGCCTCCTGCAATCCTGCCGGGCGCACGGCCCGGTAGTCGGCGCCGCCGAGCAGCGACGCGAGGGCGCGGGCCCTCGCGTCGCAGATGGCGGCGGTCGGGCCCCATACCGTCAGCGCGGTGACGGACTGCACCTCGACCTCGACCGACGTGCGGGACAGGCGGGCATCGAGCTCGCCCAGGTCGCGGGCGGCCTCGGTCAAGGACGCGGGCATGCCGGTGGGGCGGGCGTCGTACTGATCGGCCTGGTCGATCAGTTCGTTCTTCTTGCGCCTCACCTGGTCGCGGGCCTTCTCCGCGGGCACCAGCGTCAGGTCGACGGTGTAGTCGACGGGGAAGTCGAGCATCTCCAGCTGGGCGAACAGGTCGGCCACATCCTGACTGATGGCGGGCGGGCACTCGGCCAGCGCCAACTGCGCCTGGTAGCCGATCCCGTTGTCGGACTCGACCTGCAGCCAGCGCCGCCCGAGCGGCGAGCCGGTGTTCACCCGCCACCAGGTCTTCCGCCCGGATCGTGTGATCTGCCCCGCGCTCTTGAGCTCGTCGACGTCGTCGAGTTCGGGGTCGATGCCGCCTTCCTGCAGGCGCACTTGGCCGAGGTCGGCGTAGCTGGGGGAGCGCAGCACCCCGTCCCGGATCTGCCCGCCGTACATCTCGCTGGTCTCGGCCTCAGCCAGCAGCGGCTCGGCAAGTCCCCGGTGCAGGGCGTGCTGGATCATCCACACGATCTCCGCCGGGCTGGCCGGGCGGAAGGCGATGCCGCCGGCGAGCGCGGCCTCCACCCGGGAGGCCTGCTCCCGGTAGGCGCTCACCTCGCGCCGGGCCACGGGCACCGGCCGCATGCCCAGCATCGGCGCGATCTCGGCCCACGCCGCGCCCAGGGAGGCCGACACCTGCAGGCCGCCTGTTTCGCTCTGCAGGGGCACGGCCAGCCACAGGGTGCGGCGGTGCATCTCCTGGTCGTCCAGCAGATCGACGGCGGCCTCGACGTTCTCCACCCACGGGTGCCGGCCCGCACCGGGTGCCTGCTCGGCCGGCTCGATGCCCTCGATCATCTTCAGGGCGATCTCGCCCGGGTCGACCTGGGCGCACAGGCCGTACAGGCGCGGGGCCCCGGACAGCGAGCGCACCAGGTGGGTGATTTTGGCGAGTTGTTCGTCGCGGACTGCCGCGGGCACGTAGGTGCCCTGGACGGTTTCTTCACGGCGCCCCTGAGCGTCCGGGCCCGGGTGCAGGCGGTAGATCGCCCACACGCTGCCCTGCGTCGACCACACCAGATGCCCGGCGATGTGACGGATCGGAACCCTCATCGCGCACCCCCCTGCTGGGCGAGCGCGAGCAGCTGCTGCACGCCCGACACCGGCCCCGCGGTCACCACGGGAGCAGCCGGCCGTGTGCGGCGGGGTGCGGCCGGGCGGCCTGCAGCCGGGCTCGGGTGCGGCGCCCGGGCTGGACGCCGCTGCACCGCAGGGGAGGGTGCGGCCTGCGCGGCCGGGAGGGGAGCGGGTGCGCCTTCGATGGTGAAGCCGCCGAGCAGCGGGCGCGCAGCGCGGTCGCGGGCGGCCCGCCCGCCGATCCGCCCTCCGCGGGGCTGCCAGAGAAGCAGCACCCAGCCCAACGCGGCCTGCATCGGGGCACGGCCGCGGACCTTGGGTCGGCGCACCATCCAGATGACCAGGCCCCACCCGACGAGGGGGATGGGCCCCATCCACGACCACCAGCTGATCGTCTTGACCAGGAGGAAGCCGCCGCCGACGGCGAGGGCGATCTGCGCGGGCGTGTACGGGCCGAGGGGGATCTTCCAGTCAGCGACCTTGCCCAGCACCCACGGGTGGCGGCGGGCGGCAGTGTAGAAGCGGCCCACCCGTGCCGCGGCGGCCGCGCTCACAGCCAGCCTCCGACGCTGGGCGAGTGGTCACGCGAGGTGGGGAGTTCGGACCGGACGACGCCGGGGACGGCGGGTGCGCCCTTGGACGGGTTCTTCACCTCGTCGGTGAACATGTTCGCCAGGTCGTTGCGCGAGTTGTACAGACCCAGAGCGATCACCATCAGGAGCAGGGCGCCGATCCCCGCCTTCAGCGAGAATTTCTGGATCATGATGACGACGACCAGGCAGATCAGACCGGCCTGCAGACCCTTCGTCGCCCACTCCTTGAGCATGTTGATCCACGAGTTGCCGAGGTCGTCCAGCTGCCCGGCGAGCATCAGGCTGTGCACGGTGTTCATCGCCCGCCCCCGTCCTGGGCCGTGCCGGACTGAAGCGCGGCGACTTCCCACCGGCCCGAGCGGGTTTTGAGCGTGAGCTCGTACGCCAGCGGCCACCGGCCACTCGCGTCCCGGGCTTCCGCCGAGGCGAGGATGTGCACCGTCGTGCCGTCCGCCGGCACCTTCTCGGCGGCCGCGGCCTCCTCGATGGCGGACACCTGCTGGACGGCGACCGCGGTGTAGGGGGCGGGGGAGACGGCGGTGAGGTTCACGCCGGGCGCGAGGTAGCGGTCGACCTCTCCGGCACCCGTCAGATAGGCGGTGAGGAATTGCCCGACGGCGGACGACAGATCGCCCTCCGGGACGGTCACGGCGTACGACGAATTCGGCACCTCGGCCCGGGCCGGTCCGGCCACCACGCCGGGCGCACCGGTCACCGTGAACGAGGCGCCCGCGTGGTCGGAGGCCACCGGTACGGCGTAGTAGCGCACCGATCCGTCTGCGTATTGCGCAGCCACCGTCACCGACCACGCGCCGGTGCCGCGCTGCGCACTGCGCACCGCCGTCACCGACTGGGGCGCCGAGTGCGCATCGGCGGCCGGGTCGGGCAGTTCGACGTCCGGCGCCATCGACTGCGCAAGCCGTGCCTGCGCACTCGTCTCGTCGTTCGCGTCGCTGCGCAGCCACGCGGTGACGAACACCTGCGCATAGCCGCCCGGGTCGGTGGCGGCTGTCGCGGTGCGCACGGGGGTGGGCTTGGTCGCGGGGGCGGCTGCGACCGTGGTCGGGGTGGAGGCGACGGCGACGGCGAGGGCGATGGGGCCGGCCGCGATGACGGTCCAGACCGCTACGCGGGAGAGGCGGACGCGGCGGCGCATCGCCTCCAGCCGGGCGCCGGCCGCCATTGGAGCAGCGGCCTCGCTCGGTGCGGCCTGCTTGCCAGGGGACATGGTCAAACTCCCAGGTCAGAACGGATGTTGCTGACCTCGAGAAAAACCGTCGACCCCGACCCGACCACCGACCACGAACCCCCGACCATGGTCACGATGGGGACACGAAGTCCATGGTCGGGGTCATGGTCGGCCCGACCATGACCCCGACCATGGGGCAGCCGGGAGCCGGTAGCAGGCCATCGCGTCCGGCGGTGATCCCCGGACCTGTGACCGCTGTGCGATCACGTGCCGCTTTGCCACAGGGCCCGGACACTGATGCGCAGACGGAAGCAGGCCGGGCCGCGGGAGACCCCTGCGCAGTGCGCCAGACGGACCTGCGCAAGACAAGATCGGGAAACCCGCGGCGATTGCGCAGCTGCCCCAGCACAACTCGACTGCGCAGGATCCTCAGGGCGGTTGCGCAGCCCGATTGCGCAACGCCCGTTCGGGGCTGCGCAGTCGGCTGCGCAATCACTGAGCGCCCGGGTTGAAGGCGCCGTGGTCGGCCCGACCATGAGCCCGACTACGGCAGCTAGACGGCTGTGTTGCCGGATCGTGACGGATGGTCGGGGCTGGTGGCCGTCAGCCTGGTCGGGGTTGGCGGGTGAGCTGACGCCATGGAACACACGCACGCCTCCACGCCCAGGACTACCGGCCGCCCCACCTCGGTGGGCCCGGTGTGCCGCCGTGTGCGCAGCGCGCGGCAGGCGTCGGGGACGCGGCGGTGAGCCGCTTCGGGGCGGGGATCCGCCGGGGAGCCATGGCGGCCGATCAGTTCACCCAGATCGCCAACGCGCTGTTCCGTGACTCCGGGCTGTCGTTCAAAGCGAAGGGCATCTTCGGGTACGTCTCCACGCACCGGAACGGCTGGCAGGTGACGGTCACCGACCTCGTCCGCCTGGGCCCGGACGGACGCGAAGCGGTACGCACCGGCCTGCAGGAGCTCGAGGCGCACGGCTACCTGATCCGTGAACGCCTGCGCCGCCCGGACGGCACCCTCGGCGAGATCGTCTACTGCATCACCGACCGCCCGGCCACCTTGGACATCGCGCTGATCGAAGCCGACGTGATGGTCACGGCCACCGAGGCCGAGTACGCCGACGGCCTCCCGGCGGGGATCCGCCGGGGCGTGATGGCCGCTGATCAGTTCACCCAGATCGCCAACCAGCTCTTCCGCGACACCCGGTTGTCCTTCAAGGCCAAGGGCCTGTTCGGACTGCTCTCCACACACCGGGACGGCTGGCGGATGACCGTCACCGACATCGCCCGCCGTGGCCGCGACGGTGAGGCAGCCGTCAAGAGCGGGCTGAAAGAGCTGGAGAAGCACGGCTTCCTGGTCCGGGAACGCCAGCGGGGCCCAGACGGCACCCTCGGCGCGGCCGCGTATTTCATCACCGACCTGCCCGCTTGGCAAAACCCCAGGTCCGGGCCAGAGTCGGGTTTTCCACCAGTGGATGACCCTACGTTGGCTGATCCCGGCACTAAGAACACCAACAGAAAGAAGACCACCAAGCAGAACACCAGACCCCTCCGTCCGTGCTGCGGCGAATCGCCGCAAGCACCTGGACGGACGGGCCAGCCGGACATGCCGCCGACAGCGCCCGCGGCGGATGAGATGCACCCGGGGATCCGACTGCTGCTCGAACTCGGGGCGGCCCGCCCCGAGCTGCTGCTGACCGGGCAGGCGCTGACCGACCAAGGCCGCGTCGTGACCGTGATGCTGGAATCCGGCTGGAGCCGCGAGCAACTGCGGCACGTCATCGCCGCCCGGCCCCTGCCCCATCCGGTCCGGACCACGGTCGGCGCGATCATCGCCGCCCGCCTGCGCGCCGCCCAGGCCTACCCGCCGCCCACCCTCGCGGCCAGCCACCACGACGCACCCGCGTGGGACGACCAGCCGCCGCACCCGATGACCGGCTCCGCTGCCACGCGCACGGTGAGCGAGGCTCTGACCTACCGGGCCCTTACCGAATGCGCCGGCTGCGGCCATCCCGGAACCGCCCCCGGCGAGGACCTCTGCCCGGCCTGCCTCGGCTGGCCGCTCTGCCGCACCTGCCCCGGCCCCACACCCCGGCGCGCCCACCCCGACGGCGACGGCCAATGCACCACGTGCGCCTCCGCCTTCACCGCCCAACCGGAAGGAATCAGCCCGTGACAGGCACGCTCCACACACCACCCCCGGCAGCGGCCGGAAACCACGAGCGCCCCTTCACCCGCGACCCGGGACGGTGGGAAAGAGAACGCTCCCGCGCCCTGCGGACCGGCCACGTCCGCGACCACACCTGCTCGGCCGCCTGCGAGCCGGTGCTCGTCCACGAGCGCACCCCCTGGGGCTGGCTCGCCTGGACCGTCCCCGGCGACGGCAGCCCGCCCCAGATCCCCCACCGGATCGCGGTGCTCACCCCCGGCGCGACGCGTACACAGCGCCTTGCCCTGCGCTGGCTGGCCAGGCGCCCCGCCCAGCGCATCGCCTCGGACAGGGCCTGGTCCCTGCGGTTCTCCGCCGCGGCCGTCGCGCTCGTCAGTCTGGTCGTCGGCCTGGTCGCCATGAGCCACCAAGTCCCCGTCGACGTCGCTCTGCCAGCGATGCTCCTCGCCCCGCTGCTCGCCGAACACCTGCCCGAGCGGCTGGACAGCGGGGCCCGCGCACACGTCCACACCGTCGAAGGCGACGATGCCTGCCGCTACCTGCAGCGCCTCGCCGCCCTGCACACCTCGCTCGTCCACGCCGCCGCCGGCAGCGACCGCTACGAACTGCGCCGCTCGGCCGAGATCGGCCACAACCTGCTGTGGGACGCCGCCAGTCTGCTCCAGGCCCGGGACACCCGCGCGGTCGCAGACGGCCTCATCGCCCGCGAACGCCTGATGCTGCAACTCGCCCACCAGGTCGCCCAGATCATCCAGCGCACCGCCGACGAGGACGCCACCGCCGACGACGTCCAGGCCCGCGACCTCGCGCCCCTCGACCGGCATGCACCGAGCGTCCGGCCGGCGACACCTCGCCCCCTGACCGCCCCATCACCTCGGAAGGGAACCCTGCTCATGCCCCAGCCCGAATCCGGCCCGGCCGACCGCACCCCGGACGTCTATCTCCTCTTCGCGCACGAGCCGTACTACCCCGGCCCCGGAACGCAGGAGTTCAACACCACCGTGGTCGCTGCCGACTCGCTGCTCCACCCGCAGGTGCGCCAGCCCGACGGCGCCCGCATCCACGACCTCCTCACCCAGGGAAGGCAGCCGGGCGAGATCATCCCGCTGGCCACCCTCACCCACGAACTGGGCGGCGGCGCCGACTGGCCGACTGTCGGCGACTGGGAGAGCGTCACCACCGACCTGCTGCAGCTGGTCCGCGACGGGGACTGCGATGCCCTCAGCCTCGGCCTGCCCGAGATCGCGCGCGCCCTCGTCTGCACCAGCCCCCACAGCCACGTCCGCGCTTATGACGCCGCGGCCGACGACGTCGTTGTCTACGGTTCTTCGGAGCGCGCCGCGGTCCTGGACGAAGTCGGCGTGCACCTCACCGGCATTGCGACCGAGCAGCCCTTCTGGCCGGGGGACAGCCTGCTGCCCCCGCTGGTGGGTCGGCGCGCTGGAGGGCGATGAGCCCGGCCGCAGCGAGGGGAGCGGATCATGTTCGGATACGAATCGCGAGCCGTCTGGGCAGAACTGTGGCGCATGCTGTATCGACTCGTCCACCGGTGTGAGGGTGGCCCGCCTGACCCGTGAACGCCAACGCCCCAGGCCATCTGCCTGGGGCTGGCTTTGACACCGGTTCGTGGCCTCACCCGAAAGCGACGACGATCCGTGAGGCGCTTTCCCTTGCCTGGCCGACCCCACGCCGCAAACCGCCCCCCGCTCGTCGCCGCTGGAAGTCGACCATCGGCCAGATGCTGAAGACGGATTTGGACGCGCCGCACAGGCAGCCCCGCACACACGATGAAGTGGATCTATGACCGGCTGGTCGACGAGCTGGGGATGGAGGGGTGTCGGTCACGGCGGCGGAGGCCAGCGGGCGGTCCCGGTGAGGAGGCTGCTGGCCATGGCGAGCACGACGGCAGCCGCGGCCGCGGCGGTCGTGCGGATGAGGACAAGGGGCAGCAATCATGCCTGGCCCGGAGGCCAGCGGCCCACGCACAGGACCGAGGAGAATATAACGGGGCATTTATCCATCGGAGTCGGAAGCGGGACAGCTATGACGAAGCTGTCTATCGAGGAACGGCGCAGCTTGTACGCGCCCCCACGGCTCGTCTTGAGCGGGCTCGGGGAGGGGGTAACCGTCCGAAGCAGTAGTGAGGCCAGTAGGACTGTGGGGCAGTCAGGTGTCCTGGATGGTGGCGCGACGTGTTTGCCGCCATTTGAGGGTGAAGACGATCCCGGCGGCGAGACCGACCACGACTTGCGCGATGTCACGAACCAGCTGCCATGTCTGCAACGATTCGGCGCGGTCGATCAGCTCCCACGCTCGCCCTGCACCGAGGAACACCGCAGCACCGAGCACCCACAGGGCCAAGGTCTGACGCCAGCTCCTAGTGCGCCTTGGGGCGCTGGGGGTGGGTTCCAGGAGCGGTGCGTAAGTCTCCCGGTACCACGCGGCCAGATGGTCCTGGAACTCGGCGTGCCGGAACTGGTAGGCGGGTCCCACTGCGCGGAGCAGGTTGAGCCGGTGGGCGTCGTCCAGGAAGCGCATGAGCGTTAGAGGGAGGTGTCCGCGCCACCAGGCGTGGATGACGGCGACGGCGTAGACGAGACAGGCGCGCTCGCCGCTGAACAGGGAGACGCCCACCGCGATCAATCCCAAGAAGAGCACTCCGAGGGTGGCCTCGTTGTCCGAACGGCCGTCCCACGTCATCCACCCGATCAGGGATCCGGCAGCGGTGATGATCAACGCCAGCGTGAGCAGCAAGTTGTCCCGGTCCGCGCGGAGCGAGCCGAGGGGAGTCCCTGAGCGGTTCGCGCCCCAGGCGCCCCACACGGTTTCGCCCCAGGCGGCCAGGCCGGCAGCCGAACCGACGACGACACCGGCGTTGAGCCCGAAGAGAACGCTCTCCCCGGACATGAGCGAGCCCGGGGAGTCCGCCGTGGCGCTCTTCCAGATCCAGGCGGCTAGGGACACGGCCACGACTAACGCCGCACCGGCCGGAGCACCGACCAGTGCCCCGAAGCCCACCTTGCGCCAGAATCGAGGCTCCGACCGGGAGTAGCGCGGGAGGCTGAGGGCGTACCAGGCGTTTGAGAACCGGGGGATCGAGTCGATGGAGCGGTTCGCGAAGAACGCGCTGACGCCTCCCGATACGGCACCGAGGAACAGGCAACCCCAGGCACCCGTGGCCGCGTCAGGGACATCCTTGGTGGGCGAAACCGTTCCGATGAGCGCACCCGTCGCGGCGCCCAGGAGCGCCCAGGTGATCACCTGCGCCCAGGGCAGGGCACGGCGTGACAGCGTCAAGGACGCCAGGCGCCACCAGAGCAGGTCCCTGGTCCCGGGTCCCGCCGACCGGTCCAGCGCCGACGGTTCCGGTGCGCGGTCCATGCAATCGGCGAGGAATCCGAGCCAGCGGCGTACGTCGACGGGATGGTGATGGTGGCGTGGCCGGAGCCAGTCGGGCACAGCGTCCTCATGCAGCGGTGGCTCCAGGACCTTGGGGATGAGCTCGTCGAAAAGATGCCCGCGCAGGGCCTCCTGGTCGTCGAAGAGCCCGGGCCGCAACAGGTCCCGGGGTGACCTCTCCGCATACGTCGCTTTCAGCAGGCCCAGGTCGAGCGGGGTGGTGACCGCTTCGGCGAGAACGCCCAGCGGGCCGGTGTGGGGGCCGGGGGCCTCCAGTTCCGTGAGCAGCTCCTCCCACCCCGGTGCCGGTGTCCGGGGCATCGCTTTCCTGAGAAATGCGGCGGCGTCGGCTGTGGTCAGCGGGCGGGGCGAGATGAAGTGCGCGTCGCTCAGCATGCCACTGCGAGAGGCGGTGGACGCCTCGAACTCCTCGGTGCGACAGGTCAGCACGAGCGGATACCTGGTCGCGTCGAGTACCTCGAACGCCTTGGCGCGCATCTCGGCGGGGATCTCGTCGAGCCCGTCCAGCACTATGACGACATGATGCCGGTCGACAAGTCGCCGGGGCATGTCCGGGCTGATCCGGGACACCTCGGGACAGATGCGTGCGATCTCCTCCGCGACCCATCCTGCGAACGACCTCTCCGGTGACCATCCTGCGGCGGAGAGAAACACCGGCACCAAGCGGGGTGTCGTGGGCTCCTCGTCCCCAACACCCCGGGCAGGCGCCAGCAGGGCCAGGGTCAGTTGCATGGCGAAGGTCGTTTTGCCGCTACCGCGGTTACCGACGATAACCAGCCGCGGTGGAGTCCACCGACTGAACTCAGCGGCGAACCCCTCCATCTGGCGGCGGGTTGCTTCACGGTCCGTGGTCGCTCCCGGGAGCACGACGTGCTCTGCTTGTTCCGGCGCGGAGACGACCTGCCACACCACGGGCATCGGCTGCGGCCCGTCCTGGTCTCGCAGCTGAGCCTCCGCCTGCCAGGCGTCGAGCCCTGCTGAGGCGAGTTCGGCCTTGGCCTCTTTGAGGACCTGCTCCGTCGCCCTGGCGGCGATGCGTCCCGTGACCTTGCGGTGCCACATGTGCAGGCCCACACCAGTCGTGATGATGGGGAGACCCGCCGCCACCGCGTCGATCACCGATGCCCAGTCATCGGCCCACAGCGTGCCGAGAACCGCCGCGAAGGCACCGACCAGCAGCAGCACGCCAACCCAGTACAGGGTGTCTTGCCTTCTCTGTCCCCCGCGACCCATCCGCCAATGGTGGCAGGCCGCCCCTCTCACGCGGGAGAGGGGAACAGTCCGTTCATCCAAGGGATTTCACGGTTACGTGGAGGCTCCGCCGATGGCACCACCTGCGACACGTCCGCGCATGGTATCGGCGTGAGAATCACGCGTGATCGTCGTCTTCACCTGACGGGCGATCACAGCAGCGGGTCGGCCCCGTCGTCTACGCCGAGGAGCAGGACGTGGTGGCCGACGGCCTCGGTGACGCCGTCGATGACTCGTTCGACATCGAGACGCAGCCGGATGCGTCCGGCTCCTTCGCCGTTGCGCTGCAGGTCCTGCTCCAGCTCGTCGACGAGGCGGTCCAGGGCGGCTTCGGCCGCGGTGTAGTCGGCCAGGTCGCGGGCGAGGAGCTCGCGGGTGGTGGTGTCGCGGACCTGGTAGTGAGGCATGCGCGGTCCGTCCGTCTGATGGTGGGCAGTCAGGTGGTGGGCGGTCAGGTGGTGGGGTCGGCGATCCTGCGTGCGGCGTTGACGGCGCGTGACCAGACGTCGGGGCTGCCTCCGTGTTCGCGGGCGAGGGAGGCGGCGAGTCCACGGATGTCGCCGCGTTCGCGCAGGGCGGCCAGGGCGACGGCCGCCCGCCGGTCGGCTTCCGAGCGGGCCGGCGCGGCGGCGGGGCGGTGGGCGAGGGCGGTGCGTACGACGTACTCCCAGGACCTCTGCGGCCCGCCGTGCTGCTCGCTGAGCTGGGCGGCCAGCCCCGGGTGGTAGCCGTCGCGGTCGATTCGCTCGGTGGCGTACTGCGCGGCGAGCTGCGTGGCGGTGAGCGGCTCACCGCCGGCGCGGGCGCTCAGCTCGGCCGCCAGTGCCTCCTCGAGGGCGGAGGGCCGGCCGACGGCCGCGCCGGGCTGGGGCCCAGGGCGGCGGCCGGCCTTGCCGAGCTTGTCCCCGGTGCGCTTGCGGTCGAAGTCCTGCAGGTCGCCGACGCGGAAGCCGGGGGTCATGCGGCCGGTCGGGCCCTCGACCGGTTCCGCGAGGGGCTTCGGGAAGTAGTCGGGGTTGTCCTTGAGGTACTTGCGGATGGCCGAGGCTCCGCTGAAGCCCAGCCACTTGGCGGCCGTGTTGATGGAGACGACGTCCTCCGGGTCGGCCTGGTACAGCTCCGGGTCGGCCTTGAGGACCTTGTTCGCCTTCTCCTGCTGGAACCAGGTGTAGAAGTCGCGGAACTGCTGCTCGTCGTAGAAGTCGCTCCCGTCGATGCGCTCCTTCTCCGGGTGGCGGTGCTCCTCCGGCTGCTCGAGCCGGATCTTGTACCAGCGGGCCGCGGTACCGACGCTGGCGCCGGTGAACTCGCGGATCCAGTCGCGGTTGACCACGGTACGGTCGCCGACGACGCGACGCTGCGGGTTCAGGGCCTTGGACATTGCACTCTCCGGTTCGGATCGCGGCCCTATACTGAGGGCCTGCTCCTCTTGGTCCTTCGGCGCTCACGCGCCGGCGGGCGAGTCGAGTTGGTGATGGTGGTCGGCGGGACGTTCGGTCGGGGTTGCCGCCCTGGGCCGACACCCCCTGAAGGGGGTGCCTTCCGCCGCCCACCGCTTTTGCCGCTAGCTTCGCGTAATCAATATGGCGCTCTTGATGAGTGGCTGTCAACCTCGCCGACATCCAGAGCGCGTCACGACCGGCTACGGCGGTGCGCGGCCCACTCCCGTTCGAACTCGGCACGGGTGCGGTTGGTCGGTCACTCGCTTGCGGTGAGCTGGTGCAACGCCATGGTGGTTCAGGCTTGCGGCGATGAAGATGTGGCCCTGTGGGGGCTGAACTGTACGAGGTCGCTCAGACGCTGACTGTGGCATCGGCCCGCTCCACCACGATTAGCTAACTTGCCAACGCCGCCGAAACGTACGTAACGGGGCGTATTGATTGAGCAGTTGGGCGGGTGGATGCTGGGCGCCGAGGTGTTACGCAGATGGGGCGCCCCAATGACGAAAACATGCACGTGGACCGGCCAGGACTTCACGTTCCACTGGACGGCGCCTAAAAACTGGGACACCAGCGCCCCTCCTGGCACGGACGACGACATGGTCGTGCCCGGCGGCCAGACCTACGACTCACCTGTTCCACCGGCCGGAACTGTCGTGCATGCCCTGGAGGTTTCCGGCGGAGGACTGCAGGCCCGGATGTCCGTGAAGTCGAGCTTCACCTGGCAGGCCGGAAAGCTTGACGACGGCCTCGACCTCGGTCAAGCGCGGATCCACGTCCTCGGGCGCGGCGGACAGGCTACCGGCGGCAATATCGAGATCTTGACGATCGGCACGCTGACCGAGACGGACCTCGGGATGAGCGGCGGCGCGCGGCTGACCAATAGCGGCCTGCTCTCCACGACGGGCAACGTGCGGCTGTGGTGGGTGGCGGGCGGAAACCCGGTCCTGTCGAATGTCGGCACCCTGTCCGTCGACCTCGGTGCCCTTGTCCTGGACGATCTGATCGTCCTGCTTGAAGGAACGCTCACGATCGCCCCGGGCGCGATCGCGTCCTTACGGGGCTCGACCGTGCCAACGTTCATGGTCGGCAAGGCGTTGGTCCGAGGTGGCGGCACGCTGGAGGTCGCATCTGGCGGAAGGCTGTACGCGGCCGACACCGCGAGAGTTCTGTCGGGCACGACGCTGCTGCTCGGGCCAAACGGCACGATTGCCGACAAGCGGGCGCCCGTGCTCTACCCCGGGCTCGTCACTGATCCGGGGAAGCAACAACTCGTCGTTCAGGGGCCGTTCCAGTGGACCGGCGGCACAATTGAGGGCGATGTCCTCTTGAGCGGGACCGCTGTTCTCAACGTCATCGGACCGGACAACCACCTGCATGCGAACGGCACGGTGCTTCTGGCCGGATCGGGAGTCGTCAACGGATCGGCGACCCTTCAGGTGGACCAGGGCCAACTCAGCGTCTCAGGCGACTTGTTGCTGCAGAGTCCCCTGGTCATCGACCGCGGCCGGGGATGGTCTCTCGACATACGCGGGAAGCTTCGCATCGGTGGTCCGGCGACAGTGAAGTTGGGGGACTTCCCTCTGGATAACCGTGGAGTGATCACGGTGGAGGAGGGAACGCTGCACCTCGCCCAGCTCGCCAGCCCACTGACCCAGCACTCCACCGGATCGCTCAGCCTGGCTCCCGGCACCACCGTGCGCGTGGAGCAGCAGCTGCGCATCGACGGCTCCGTCACGGGCTCCGGGCGGATACAGGGAGACCTGGCCCCGCTCGGCACCCTACGACCAGGAAATGCGGCGCAGCGAGGAACCCTGGACATCGACGGTTCTCTCCAGCTAGACGCCAAGTCGACCACGCGCCTGGCCCTGCAGGGACCGGCGGACTACTCACGGGTGCACGTCACCGGGCAGGTCTTCGCAGCGGGCACGCTGCGGGTCGAAGCACCCGGGTATGTACCGGCCGCCGCCGACCGGTACGACATCGTGACAGGTGGTGCGGGGACCCTCACGGCCGGTCGATACGCTCGCGTCCAGCTCCCGGCCGCCGTCAACGACAGGTACCTGCGTCTCACTTACGACGGCGCGAACGTCGTCCTCAAGACCGCGGTCAGCGTGCCAGGGTTCGACCTCAAGGACCCCCCGCCGCTCGCGGACCTGGCCGCATGGGTCGCCGCTTCCCCATATCGCTGGGTGGGCTACTACCTGAAGGCGCCGTGCCACTCGGCGAGCTGGATGGGGAAACGGGCCTTCCTGACCGGTCTCGGCCTGGGCGTAGGCATCTTCTACGTGGGTCAGCAGACGGCTGGAGCGAGTCCCTGCATCCACCATGACACGACCGCGGGTCACGGCCGGATCGATGCCGCGGACGCCATCGCGTCTTGCGCTTCCGAGGGATTCGCTCCGGGCTCGTGGATCTACCTGGATGTCGAGGTCAACCCTGCTGGCGCCCCCGAGGCCGGGATGCTGGCCTATGTGCGCTCCTGGGTCGAAAGTCTCCTGCAAGATGGCACGTTCAACCCTGGTCTCTACGTCCACCACCGGGAGTTGGCGGCGTTAGACGCCGTGGTGACCAGCGCCTTCCAGGCCGCCGGCAGGCCCGACCGGGCGCGGTACTGGTGCGTCGGCGGTCCCCCGACGTCAGCGCTCACCGACCCGCCCGCCCGGTGCGGCGTGCCCGAGGCCACCGTCTGGCAGCAGCGGAACAATTTCGACGAGAGTTTCGGCGGACATACGCTGCACATCGACCGAAGTGTTTGCGTGTTGCCGGATCCCTCGACGCCTTGAGTTCGAACTAGGCGGTCTTGAGTAGTTGGGTCGTGGTTGGTGTCAGCGTGGTGGCTCTGCGTGATACACCGCCGTCGACGGCGGCGTGCAGTTCGGGTTGGTGAGTTTCCGAAGAGTCGGGGCGGTGAGGACGGCGTTCACGGGGAAGTCCTTCGAGTTGGTGAGTGGGGCCGGTACGGGGTTGCCGCCCCGGACCGGCGGTGGGGCAGAACGGCCAGCGCGTGTGGTTCACGCGGTCCGCGACCGCGTCAGGTGTCCGCGCTGGGTGGGGCGCCGCGGTTCCAGGGAGCGAGGACGGCCCGCGGCTCGCTGGCCCCGTGATCGCGTTCGTGCCGTGCGGCTGCCAGAAGGGCGAGGATCCGTTCGCCCTTGATGGCGGCCTGGTGGCGCAGCGGGCCCGCGGGGATCTGGTCGGGGAGCGTCACCCGCATCGTCCCCAGGTCGATCTGCAGCGTGACGGTGCGTACGAGGGCCCATCCCCCCTCCTGCCCGGCGTACAGCTGCAGCCGCGCTTCCACGTGGCGGTCGACGGGGGTGAGCACTACGTACTCGTTGCGCCAGGAGCGGTGTTCGACGTCGGGGGAGATCCGCACCCGTGCGGGATGCGTGCGGCCGGTGGGCACCATGCGGTCGTTGAGGGGGGCGGTGGGGTCCTTCTCCCGGCGGGTCACGTGCTCGTGGAACGGGTACCAGCCAGGCCCGTAGAACACGGCCTGGGCGTCCAGGACGTAGTGCCAGTCGCCGAGATCCAGCTTCACGCCGTAGATGTCGCGCTCGGGCTCGGCGGCGACGTAGAGGTCCAGGGGCGGCGTGAGCGGGCGCGGCATCAGGGCCGGGGCGAGGCAGGGGAACGCCGGCAGGTCGGTGGGCAGGAACGTCGTGCGGGTGTTCCCCAACTCCCCAGGTACGAAGCGGCCCGTGCCCACCACCGTGCGGACCAGGCGGGGGACGGTGCGGTCGTGCGCAGTGACGCGGAGGGCGACGGCCGAGCCCTCGACGGAGATCAGCTCCTGGAAGTCCCAGTCCGGCCGGTCCGCGCACAGCCCGTGCTGCAGCTCGCGCAGGGTCCGGGAGAAGCGGCGGCCGAGCGGGTCTTCCGGGTCCCGGCGCGGGGCCGAGGGGAGGACCAGGGCGGCGGCGGGGTGCCACCGGTCGGACAGGACCTGCCACGGCCCGGGCGGCAGCAGCGCGGCGACCTGGCCGGCGAGGTCCTCGGCGTCGGTCAGCTCTCGCAGGACGGCGGCGGTGAGACGCGCGGTGGACGGTGCGTCCCAGGGACCTCCCAGGGTGAGGCTCAGCCCGCTGCCGGGGGCACCCAGGGTGACGCTGAGCCGTCGGCGGTCCAGCCAGGCCTGCGCGTGCCCGAACTGGACGAACAGCCCAGGCTCGCCGGGTTGTCGGAAGGGGGCGCCGGTGGTGAGCAGGCGGGCTACGGCCTCGCGGGGCGGGTGGGCGTCGCGGGCGTCGGGCAGGGCCGGGGCGTAGCGGGTGACCGCGTCCAGGATGCGCGATACGGCGGGCAGCGGGGTGAAGGAGCTGAAGCGCGCGGTGCAGGTCCGGGCTGGTCCGGTGGGCGACGGCGCGGCGAGGGCCGCCTGGAGCGGCCCGTGCAGCTCGCGGGTGCGCAGGGTCAGCTCGTAGCCGCCCGGTAGGTCGGCGCACAGGCGCTCGCCGCCGACGCGCAGCCGGTGCGCGACCACGGCGTCGGACAGGCCGTAGGTCGGAGAGACGGGCTCGAACTCGGACATGGCGCAGGCCTCCAAGGGCGGCGGTGGGCGGTGCTGGTCAGTGGGCGATGCGGGCCCGGGCCTTGTCGGCCTGGACGTGGACCGCGTCGGCGTGCGCGGCGGCGCGGACCTTGTCGGCCCAGTCGGCGGCGCGCTGGGCCAGTTGGGCGAGGCGCACGAAGGCGGCGTCCTGGTGCTGACGGGCGCGATCCATCAGCGCCGCGTGCTCGTCGGTCAGCTCGTCGGCGGCGTACGCGGCGATCGCTTCGACGCCGTGGCGGCGGGTGACGCGCCCGAAGGGGCAGGCGCCCTCCTCCTGCTCGATGACGGCGAGGTCGGCGGCGGGCCAGCCGGTGTCCTCGTCGCGCGGGCCGAGCTGGATGTCGAGCACGCACACCGCGTCCGGATCGTGCAGGCCGTCACCGTGGTAGCGGATGTGCGGCCGGGGCACCGGGCCGGTATGGCGCTCGGTGTGCGCGCGCCACCGTTCGGGGGAGGGGTCCTCCTCGTCCTGGTGGAGGCGGTGAAGGTAGGAGACCAGGGCGGGCAGCTGCCAGGCGGGGGAGCCGAACGGCGCGGCCGGCATGGCGAGCCCGGCCCGGGCGATCAGGCCCGTGTGGTTGCTGACGGCGGCCTGGGCGACGAACAAAGAGGCGTTGAGGCGGAGTTCGGAGCGGAGCATGGCGAGGCCTTCCGAGCGGGCAGCGCGCAGAGAGGGAAGGGGGAGGGGGCCCGGGCCGGACCTGTCAGGTCCGGCCCGGGCAGCAGGTCAGGACGCGTCCTCGGCGCTCACGCCGTCCGGGTCGTCCGGGGTGTCCTCGTCGCCCTGGCCTTCGGTGTCTGCCGTGTCCGGCTCGCCCTCCTGGTAGGACTCGTCGTCGACGATGGCCTGTTCGACGCTGGAGAGCGGGTAGCCGATCTCGGCGAGGAACGACAGCCACGTGCGGGCGTCCCCGCGCATCTCCCGCAGCTCGTAGACGGCGGAACGGGCGGTGGGGTCGGTGCGCCAGATCCGCACCTCGCCCATCCGCTTCTCGAACGTCGCCGCCAGCACCGCGAAGTTCAGCAGGGTGAGCTTGGCCGGGGTGGCCGACTTCGCGCGCTCGGCCGGGTTGTCGTAGCCGGTCAGCTCCTTGACCAGGTCCCGGCGGCCCGTATCGCCCACCCACTGAGCCACCGGCTTGGGGCAGGAAAGCAGCTGCTCGGTGACGAACGCCGCGAGCGGCTTCGGCGCGGTCTTGCGGCCGATCAGGTCCTTCAACCACGCCTGCCGGGCCTTCTCGGCGGCGCGGTAGGCCTTGTTGCCCGCCTTGACGTACTCGCGTGACGGCTCCGACGGCTTGGCCGCACCCGTCGCCTGCGGCTGCTCCTTGGCCTGGTCGCCATCCGTCTCGGGGGCGTCCTCCTGGGGCGGGTAGTGGCCGAAGCGCTCCGGGTCGGTGCAGAAGTACTCGACGTCGCCGGGCTCGCGGGGGTTCTCGGCCCAGGTCGCCACGTGGCCGGGGCACTGGGCGTGCGCCTCGGCGCTCATGGGCTCGCCGTCCGGGCCGTCCAGCTCGCTGAGCGCTTCGGCACTGTGCGGAAGCGTGTCGGCGTCCTCGGCCAGCCGCACCCCGGCGGCCTGCAGCTGCGGGCGGACCTGCTCACGGGCGCGCTGCTCGGCGCGGTCGTCGCGCTCCCACTGCACCTGGAACTCGAAGCGGCCCTTGGCGTAGGCCTCCAGCAGCCGGTCTACGGCAGCGGAGTCGTCGTCGAACTCGCCCAGCACACCGAGGACTTCGAGGTCGAGGTCGTACGTACCGGCGTCGGCGAGTGCCGTACGGGTCCGCTCGCCGACCGACTTGGCGGTCCTCACCGCCTGGGACACGTCCCTGCGGGAGCGGCCGGTGAGCTCGGCGACCCTGGCCTGCTTCATGCCCGCGCCGACCGCACCGAACAGGGCGTCGGCCTGCTCCAGCTCGGTCAGGCCCCGGCGGTAGTCGTCGTCGTTCTCGATGAGCTGGTCGATGAAGTCCTCGCCCGCCTCGCGCAGGGAGGGGTCGAGCACGTACGCGGGGACCTCGATCGTGTCCTGCTCCGCCTCGGTCTCCTTGGTGGCCCGGGCGGCGAAGTAGCGCCGGTGGCCCATCTTCAGCTCGTAGGTGTCCTCGCCGAGCGGGAGGACCACGACGGGGACCTTGACGCCGTTGGCGGCGACGGACTTGAGGAACTTCTCGTCCAGGTTGAGGTCCTGGCGGACGTTGTTCTCGTTGACGCGGATCTGGCTGAGCTGCAGGGTGACCCGCTGCATCGGTGTGGTGGTTGCGGTGTCGCTCACGGATTGCTCCTCGTGCGATCAGTTGGTGTCGAGCAAGTTGCCGCTTACTCTGGAAATCAATTATACGCCCCTTTGGGATGGGGCAACACCTTTTTTCCTGGGGAGAGTCGGGCAATCATGCTGGTCAAGGGCGTCGCGCCCTCTGGACGCGCCGCAGGGAGGCGAAGAACGGCGCATGGCGCGTGAAGTGGTCCTCCCGGAGGCCGGAGGTGCCCTCCCGGGCCCCGGACGGAGCGTCGAGCACCTCGGTGAGCTTCACGAGCGGGACGCCGTAGGAGTCGCACACGCCCTCATAGCTGCCGATGCCGGGAAGGTGCGCCACATAGTGGCCGGGGTGCTCGAATACGGGGTCCTGCCACAGCTCGAACGCCGTGCCGGGGGCGTTCGTGAGCAGGTGCACAGCAAGGTCATGTGCCGAGCCGACCGGGACTTGCTCGGTCCGGTAGCGCATACCGGGCACGATGCCGCTGCTGGAGCCGTCGTACGGCTCAAGGCAGTTGTCGTCGATGCCGAGCTGAACGGCGGTGCGGTCCTTGGCAGGCATCGCGTAGACGTACAACTGGAGCGCGGAACGGTCGGACATGGGGGTCTCCTTCAGGTGGGCGCGGAATGCGCCGGGGCGGTCAGATCTCTGTCACGGTCACGGGGGGGGGGCCAGGCCCATGGTTGCCGCTCATCCGGGAACGGTGGCCGCGTGATCGGCCAGGGCCGAGGGGGCGGCGCGGTGGCCGCCCCCTGGGCGGTGAGGTCAGCCCTCGTCGGGCTCCATGACGGTGATCACAGGCTCGCCGTGGTCGCCTGGCCCGATCGCGCAGACGAGCTGGACCGGTTGGGCCTGTCGGGCGCGGCCGTCGCGTGGCACCCGCCGCAGGTCAACGGTGACCTGCCCGTCGCCCCCGCCGCTGCGCCGGATCGCCGCGCGGCACATGGTCAACACGTCCCACAGGCGGCCGCGCTCGTCCTGCGGCGTCTGCCGCTCGCTGTCGCCCTCGTTCCACGCCACGCAGCCCTCCCATGCGGCGCTGGTGAGGGCGACCGGGACACGGAAGCCGGCCTCCCGGGCCAACTCGGCGTCGGCGGCGACCAGGACGCCGTCTGCCAGGGCCTGGGCGCGGGTGTAGGCGTGGATGATGTCGCCCGGGTCGGTCAGGGGGACCGACCGCATGGCGTCGCTGCTGACGGTGTCGTCGTGGGTGACGGCGGCGTCGTGCAGCACCGAGTCGATGCGGGACAGCACGCTGTCGTGGCTGACCCGCCGTTCGCGCGGCGAGCCGGGGCGGTGCCGGGCTGGCTGCTGCTCCTCCGGGGAGCTGGGGCCGTGGGCGGCCGGTGCGGGGCCGGTGGGCGACGGGGCGGTGTCCTCCGCGGCCGCCATCGCCGCGTGCACCGCGAGTACCGTCCCCAGGGCCGTAACCCGCCGGGCGTCTCCGGCGGCCTGGGCCTCGGCCCGCTCCTGCTCGAACTGGTCTCGGATCTGCGCGTGGCTGTAGCCCTGGGCGAGCTTCACGCGGACGGTCTTGCCCACGAGCTCGACCGCCAGGGCAGACAGATGACCGGGCAGGCGGTCACCGTCCGGCACACCGGATGCCCGCGCGTGCCGGGCGAGCGTCCGCGCCGCGCTGCGGTCCTGCGCACTGGCCGGTCCGGCGGCCTGGTGCGCGCGGCGGGTGCCGGGCACGGCGGTGGGGGCCCCGGGAACCTCGGCGGCCGGCTCGTCCTCTGCCGTGGTGGCGGGCTCCTCGGCGGTCAGGACATAGAACCGGTTGGAGTGAACGTGAACCGTCCACTTCTGCCCAGCGGTGTCCTCGGTGAGCCGGGCGCGCTGCGTGCTCTCCCACGCCTCGAAGGCGCGCGCCGGGTCGATCGGCAGCATGTTGCCGCTGTCGGAGTCGTAGGCGTGGCAGGTGCGGGCGGCCGTGCGGATCTCCGCCACGCGCTTGGTCCAGTTCCGGCGGATCGTGGTCATGGTGCGTCCTCCTGCTATGAGTTGGTGCCGGATGAGTTGCCGCTCAATCCGGTTAGGGGGCGGGCGCCGTGGTCGGCGCCCGGCGGGATGGTCAGGCCCGGGCGGCCGAGTCGGCGGTGCGCAGGGCCTCGCGGGTGGCGTCCAGCAGCGGCACGGAGATACCGCCCGCCTCTAGGTCGGTGGCCGTCATGCGGCCTGCCGACAGGTCGCAGAGCAGGTTGCTCAGGCAGACCGACAGGGCGCCGAGTTCGTAGCGCAGGCCGTGCGGGGTGACGGTGCGCGCGCCCACCAGGAACCCGTGCCGGTCGTAGGGGGCGGCGTTCACCAGGTCGCGCACGGTCGGGTAGTCGTCGGAGGTGCACCCCCTAAAGCGGGTGGCACGCAGGAAGGCCACCATGGCGCGGTCCATGCGGAAGACGCCCGGCTTGGTGTGGTCGTCCTCGGCGGCGGCTTCGACCAGCCGTCCCAGGGGCTTGGTGGCGGTCCATCCGGAGTTCGCCCGGGTGGTGTCCTTGCCGTGCACCTGGGCGTTGCGGACGTGCGCGTACCTGCGGTAGACGGCGGTGCCGCCGGGGCGGCGCTCCTCGTGTCCGGCCACCTTCTCGACCAGCCAGACCGGCTCCGAGCCGGGCCGGTAGGCGGTGAAGTCCTCCCGGTCGAAGACCAGCATTCCGGCGGTGATGTCGTGTCCGTAGGCGCCCATGTGCGGTTCCCTGTCTGCTCGGTGTGGGTCGGTCGGCGGTCGGTGAGTTGCCGCTCACCAGCAAAATCAATAATACACCCTCAATCGGGCTGATCAATCCCCTTTTTCAGAACAGGGTGTCCCCGCCACCGTCGCCGAACCCGGCCGACTGCGCGGCTCCGGGTGTGACCCTGGTGGCCTCGGCCTTCGGCCTGGATGGGCGGCTGGCCAAGGCTTCCTGCTCCGCGCGCGCGGCCTGCTCGGCCTGGGCCTCCAACTCGTCCTCGTCGCGGTTGTGCACCACGATTTCGACGGCCGGTGAGGCGTCGCGCCACTGGTCGCGGAAAAGGTCCGTGGGGATGCCGGGGTTGGGGCGCAGCTTGATCCCGGTCTCGCGGTGGAAGCGCTCGTACGCGGGCGAGTCCTGATCCACGAAACCGGTCTCGATGCGGAACGGGGCGGATTCCCTCGGGATGATGAACGCCCCTCGGCGGGCCAGGGTTTCGGCGACCGCGATCACGTGGAACTCGAACAGCGGTCCTCGGTACCCGGGGGCGTTGGAGCTGCGCTTGATCCGCCCGAACGGCGGGTTGCTGATCGCGCAGTCGAACGGACCGAGGTTCATGCCCGGGACGTCGAGCACATCCGCGCAGATCCACGTGGCCTCCGGCAGGATGCGGCGCCCTACCTTCACGTACTCCGGGTTTCTCTCCACACACACGATCTCGCGCGGCGGCAGACGCTCCCAGCGCCGGTTCCAGTAGTCGCGGGCGTGCCAGGCCAGGCGGCCGATGCCCGCACACAGGTCGATGATGCGGTCACCCGGGATCACGTGGTGGAGTTCGCCGGCGAGCTCGACCGGGGTGAAGAACGCGCCGTCCAGGGTGCGGCCCATGTTCGCGGACTCGTGGAAGTGGTCGAGAACGAATTCCCGCTCCTCGTCCGTCAACTCGCGGCCGCTGTCGACCAGTTCGCACGCCCGGTTGTGCTGCTTGGTCTGCTCCTTGCTGAGCTTTCCGGTCATGGCATGCCGCCTTTCGGGATGGGGTGGTACGCCGGTCCGGGGCAGTGCCCGGACCGGACGGGGCTGGGGTGCGGGTGGGCGTTACCTGGTGCGCAGGTCGGCGACCAGGGCGGTGGAGTTGTCCGGGTAGGGCCCGGCGTGGCCGATCGCCATTGCGGCGACAGCCCGCGCGGCTGCCTTGGTGGATCCGGTGAGGTGGCTTTCGAGGCTGCGGTTGGAGTCCTCCAGGGGCTCGTACGCGCCGTCGCTGACGAGAAGGAGGCGGCAGTTCTCCATGCCACGGCTGACGGACTCGATCGCGGGATGCCCGTACTTGGCCTTCCGCTCCTCGTCGGTCTCCGGCGAACCGAGGCAGGAGGTGACGCGATTGCGGCTGCCTCCGAAGACGCGCCGAAGGTTGTGGTCGTCGGTGAGGCGGTGGAGGGTGCCGCGCGGGGTGAGGACGTAGGCGCGGGCGTCGCCGCACCAGGCGACGGTGAGCGGCTTGCCGGGGGCGGTGACGGCCACGACGGCGCAGGCGGAGGGCAGTTCGTAGCGGGTGAACTCGTCGTGCCGCTCCGGCTCGGCGGCGTAGTCCTCGTAGACGGCCCGCAGGCCGGCCTCGGCGTCGGAGCGGTGGGCGGCGGCGCGGGCGAGTCGGCGCGCGGCGGTGCGGGTCCAGTCGCGGACCTCGTCGCTGGAACCGATGCCGTCGCACAGGACGTAGGCGCGGGCGCCGTTGTGGGTGTAGGTGGCGGTGGCGTCGCACTGGTGGGAGCGGGCGCCGATGAGCTGGTACGTGGCGTGGGTGCGCATGAGGACTCCAAAAGGCGGGCCCGGGCGCCGTGCGACGCCCGGCCGGGGGGGGGCCGGTCAGTCGGTGGGGGCGAGCTCGGGAAGCGCGGTGGTGACAGTCAGGTCGGTGGCGCGCAGGTCGGCGGCGACCGCGTCCATGAACGCGGCGTCGGCCTGCTGGTGACGGCTGCCGGGGGCGTACCAGTACTGGTTCTTGCGGTGCCACTTGAAGCCGTGGCGCTTGAGGACGTCGGCGGCCCCGTCGCCCAGACGCGTACCGGTGACCGTCGTCCCGTCCTCGTCCGTGTGCTGGAGCGTGAGTTCCTGCGCGCCCTCGTCGCCCTCCTTGCGGGCGTTCACCGGGCGGGCGGCACGTGCGGCGGACTGTTCCTTGGCGGCGGCCCAGCGCTGGGGCAGGACAACGTCACTGGCGATCTGCCACATCTGCTGCGGGGCCCAGTTCTCCTGGATGACGTGGCCGTCGATGACGCAGGCGTCGAGCATGCCGCTGGTGGGGGGCTCGGTGGCGTCGTGGGCCTCGGACCACAGGACGGCGGCGGCTTTCAGAGCGTCATCCGAGACGTCCCGGTGTGTGTTGATTCCGTTGACCAGCGGCCTGCCGGTGACCTTCCGGCCCTTGACGGTGACGGTGACCGTGTTGTCGGTGGACTCGTAGCGGTCCTCCATGCCGTTGAACTGCGCGCCCTGCATGGGGCGGGTGAGCTCTTCGACTTCGGCCGGGCTGGGGCCGTCGGTCCAGCGGACGGAGATCCACGCGGAGGCGGTACCGGTGTCCTTGCGCACGCTGAACTTCACGCCGGGGAACGCATCCTTCAGGCGGTTCCTGAGTTCGGCGGCCACGTGCTTGGTGTCGATGTAGTCCATGCCCTGTCCTTCTGCTGCGAGTTGGGTTGGTGGCGGGCGAGTTGCCGCTCGCCCGCGAAATCAATAATACGCTATTACGGGGAGGGGTTCAACGCTTCGTCCGCGTCAGTCGGCGCTGAAGACACCCGGCCATGGGTAGGCGGCGTGGTGACTGTTAGGTCGGCGGCGACGGCGGCAATGAACCCGGTGTCGGGGAGGGCTCCGGGGCGATGTCGCGCGGGTCGGCGGGGATCGCCTCACCCGCCAGGGCGGCCCGCATCTGCTCGGCAGACATGCGCCCGCTCACCTCGTTGTAGGGGAGCGTGTACGTGCTGCCCTTGTGCCGGGTCTCCGCCGTTGCCGCGCGGGTGACCACGCGACAGCCGCCGACGGCGCCGACGGCGCCGCCATCAAACGCGGCGTGAATGTGCGGCACGGTCGCCGTCTTGGCGTTGACCCGGGTCACCTCGTACCAGGACCCCCGCCACCGCACGAAATCACCCTTGATGAAGTCGGCCCGACCCCACACCTTGAAGCCGCGCCGCTCCGCCTCCTTGATGGTCTCCGCCCAGTACGTCAGCTCTTCGTCGTACTCGGCCAGACGGCGCGTCAGCTCCTGGTGGCGCTCCTCGGACGGCTTGCGTCGCCACACATCAACCGTGCGGCCCTTGTCGTCGACGCCGTCACGCTCGCGCAGCACGCCGCGCCGCTCCGCCTCCAGCTTCTCGATACGGCGCAGCGTGCGCCCGGGGTTCTTCCGGTAGCACTCGTAGGCGTTCGCCGCCGCCGCACGGGATGCCCAGTAACCGGACCGCTCGCCCTCGGCGATGCTCTTGCGCATCGCGTTGTGCATGCGTTCCTGGTCCCTGCGGGCGCGCCCTTCCGAATGGTGGCCCACCAGGATCGGCTGACCCATCCAGAACCGGTCGCCGATCCGGTCCGAGGCATCCCGCGCCGACTGCGACGCCGCCGCCGCACGTCCGGACCGGTCCGCGAACCGCTCCGCCCGCTCCTCGGCCGCCTCCACGCGGGCGGCCTCCCGCTCCGCAAACGACATGGTTTCTTCGATCACCACAGCGCACGACAGGCCGAGTGCGCGCACCGCGTCCGCAGCCCGGTTGATCTTCCACCGGTCGGCGCCCTTGTAGCGGCTGCCGCGGATGAAGATCCCCGGGGTACGCCGGTAGGTCCAGCCCAGCGGGCGCAACGCGTCCCACACCCCGTCACCCCTGGAGGAACCCTCAACGGTGGTGCCGTCCTCGTGGGTGTGGCGGATGACGATGTCGGCCGCCCCTGCCTCCTCCTCCGTTTCCACGATGTCCCCGGGCAGGGTGAGCGCGCGCAGTGCCGCCGGAGTGTGCCCCATGACCCGTGCGGCGCACTCGGCGCAGCGCGGAGCACAGCCGGGCACGTCCCACAGCAGCACCCCGAACCCGCCACACGTGCTTGCCGCCGCGCAGTCCCCGCGCCCGGCAGGCTTCGCCCAGTCGATCGGCATAACCGCCACAGCCGCCGCGACGGGGGCCGGTGTGTCGACGCCCGGCATCGTGCCGCCCTCTGCCTCCCACGCGTCCGCCCCGGACGGGTCGGACACCACGTCAGCCGCCCGCGCGGACACCTCGTCACAGGTTGCCGGCGGGGGGAGCTCTCCGCCATGATCCCGCGCGAGCGCTCCGCCCTCGCCCTCCCACCCGTGCATGCTGCTGGGGTCGCTCACACCCTCGGGGGCAGGCGCCGAGCTGCTCAGCGCGACCCGTGCGAGCGTGCCCGGCTCCGCCGCATGCTGCACTGTCGCCAACATCGACGGATCTTGGTGCTTGCCCGACCGGCCCACCCGGACCGGCGCCGACCACAACGGGGTGCGCTTGCCCGTCACCCGCCGACCGGTAACCCACACCGCCGAACGGTCCTCACGGAACACCCCGCCGTCCCACACCGCGAGCAACTCATAGGCGAGCGGCTCACCGTCCTTGACCGCGACACCAGCGACGCGCACCGTCACCATGCCCCCGTCGGTGCTGCGCTGCATGGCCACCGTCCACCCGTTGGCCATGGCCGTTTCCGCAAACGACACGGCAGCCATGGGCAGCCACACCCCGGGGGCCGCCTCAGTCTCCGCCACGACGTCCCCCACCGTGGCCCACGTGGCGAGCGTCTTGCTATCCAGGGGCGAGCCCTCCGCCGGAACCTTCGGAGCCTTCCACGGCTTGACGTCCAGCCCCTTGACCGAGGCGGACGCCTGGCCCTTCTCGACACCGGCCGTACGTCCGTGCGTCTTCTTCGACGGGAGGTCACGGCCGATCAGCGCGCGGCCTTCATCCCGCGCGGCCACGGCATCGGCCAACAGGTCGACGAATGCCCGACGCTGCTCGTTCGCTTCCCCGTGCCTCACGTCCGGGTTCACGTCGACGTCTGCGGGAAGCTCGAACATCACCGCCGTACCGCCGTTGGCGGACACCCAAGCCCCACGGCCGGCCGGAACATCCCCGGACACGGCACGCGCCAGGAACGCACGCGCTGACTTCGACCGGCGCGCCGGTTCCGCCGCCTCTGCCTCCAGGCCGGACAGCTCACGCTCACACCGCCGGACCGCATCCCGCGCATTCATCCGCCGCTTATCCGCCGCCCACGACGCCTCACGGGCACGCTCCGACCACCGGCCGGATGTTTCGTAATGCACCACCACTCGCTCACCCAGCACACCAGCCGACCGGCGTACTTCCTGGTGAAGGTCGTACGCATCCCGCCGCCACGCGGCGCACGTCTCCGCGTGCTCCTCCGCCGCCGTCAGCCGCTCCCGCGCCACGGTCAACTCACGGCGCGCACGCTCCGTCAGCCACACCCGCGACACTCGCACCGTGCCCTCATACGGGCCACGGAACGCCACCGGGAACACCCCACCCCCGTTGCCGTGGCAGATCACCGGCAGCACCTCAACCGCGCCCCCGTCGGTCTCCCACCCGTCCACCCGGCCGGGGTCCGACACGACGTCGGGCAACACCGCCGGACGCTCCACGACGACCGGCACACCCTCGGCCGGACCGGCGTCCGCCGCCACCTCGGGCGCCTCCCCCGAGTTCTCTTTTGACGCTTCCGCCTCCGCGCGCTGGTCAGCCTCGGGGGCAGCGTCACCGGCTGGAACCTCGGCCTCCTCTGCCGGTCGCTCCCATCCCGGGCGGGTGATGCGCAGCAGGAACGCCGACGCCTGGGGCCGCACCCGCCCAGCAACCGCGCGCGGTTCCGGCGCACGCTCCGCGCACTCCTTGGCCGACGGCACGTCAAGCCCGAACCAACGCACGACGGCGAGAGAGTCACGCGCTGACCAACGGGCCGCATCGACGTCGCCCCGCCCGTACGCGGACTCTGCATCCTCTGCGCACTCTTCGACCTCACGGACCGCACCCCGGGCGCTGTCGTACTGCTCGTCCGCCAACCCGTCCCAATCGATGCGCTGAGCGAACGCACGGACCGTGTCCAGGGCAGCACGCGCCATGCCGACCGACACGGCCGTCTGCGCGTTCTCCTCCGCCCGCTCCGCCGCCCTCTCCGCATGGATGCCGTACACGCGCGCCGTCTCGGCCGTCGCGCGCAGCACCACCGCCGGACGCTCCGCGATCACGTACGCGATAGCGGCCCCCGTGACCTCACCCCACGTACCGCGCACGTCCCCCGTCGGAAGGGTCACGGTGTGTCCGCCGCCCGACTCGAAATGGAAGCGGAACGGGAACCGCTCACCGCACACGGACAGATCCGACAGCAGGTCGGACCGCCGAAACTCCCCCTCGTAACGGTCGTCCAGCGACCGCGCTTCCAGCGCTTCCGGCCACTCCTCCGCTGACCTACGCGCACGCTCGACGTCCGCCGCGGACGGCGCCTTACGGGCACGCTTCCGGGGAGCCGAAGCCTCCGCCGCGGTCTCGGCCGGAGCGTCCGCCGTCACGGGCTGCGCGGTCGGCTGTGTGCGGGCGGTGGGCGTCTCGGCGGTCACCAGGTCCGCGACGGCGCGCCATGCGATGCCCTCGGCGGCCTGCTGGCCGTCGCGGGTCAGGGTGGCGCCGTCCCACCGGTAGCCCCGGGCGGTGAGCCGCCACACGCACCGCAGGACGCTTTCCCCGGCCTCCTGGCGGGCGGTGAGCATCAGGGCGCAGTGTCCGGGCTGCGTCTCGACGGCGGCCGTCCATCCGGCCGTTTCCGCGCGGGCGGTGAGCTGGGCCAGGTTGCGGGGCAGAACGGCGGTCGGGGCGGTGGGTGCCAGCACTTCGGCAGGGGCCGGGGCCGGCTCCTGGGCTCGGGTGCGCGAACTGCTGGCGGGGCTCGTGGTCGCGGTCATGTCGGGTCACTCCTGGTCGGGTTGGTGCCGGGTGAGTTGCCGCTCACACCGGGAGGCAGGGCAGGGGGAGGCAGGGGCGTTCCCGCCGGGGCCGGTCGGGCGACCGGCCCCGGCGGGGTGGTGCTCAGTTGCGGCGGTTCGGGGGCCGGTTGTCCCTCGGCGTGGTGTGGCTGGCGCTCTCGCCGTGCGTCGGGGCCTGGTCCGGGCGGGGCACCCGCTCGGCCTGCCGGTACTCAAGGCCCGGTTCCGGGGCCACCGGCGCACCGGTCGCGGTGTCGACGGTGTACGCCTCCCGGATCTCCTGTGCGGTGAGCGGCCGAAGCCAGAAGTTCCGGACCCTCCAGCCGCGTACGAACTCCGACCCGTCCGGGCCGAAGGTACGCACGACCAGTCCACCGGTGGAGCATCCGACCATGCCTGCCGCGATCACGACGGCTACGCGAAGGGCGGCGGCCTCGTCGACGACCAGGAGGTCACCGATCACGGTGAGCTGCTGGCCTTCGGCGAGTTCACCGTGCGGCGTGCTGGAGCTGGCCACCATGTGGTGTGTCCCGTCGCCGAGAACGTCACCCACGAGGGACAGATACGCATCTGTCGCGCGGTCGATCATTGCGTGTGCCGTGTCGGCGGCGGTGCGCATCGCGTCGTCCGTCACGGCTTCGCTGGCGGGTGCGGGAGTCCACCGCATCTCGTCCATGCCGAGATCCTCGCCCGGGTCGACGTTCTGACCTTCAAGGGTCTGCCGTACGTGGTCTTGGTACTCGCTCATCGTTGCCCTGCCTTGGGTTGTCGAGTTGGCGGCGGGTGAGTTGCCGCTCATCCGCAGAATCAATAATACACTCCAGCGGGGGGTGATCGTCAACCCTCAATCACCCCCCGGACGTGGGCAGTTATGACGATTCGACCGGCGTCACGGTCGTACGGAAGAACGGGTTTCGAGTGAGGCTGAATCCGACCCGCTTGGTCTCGCCGGTGCTCTCGCGCTGGCCGTAGACCTCGACGGCGGTCAACTCGCCTTCGTCGTAGGTCACTTGCAACACCATGCCTTCCCAGACCTCTGGCCACGGGGCGGGCAGGTTCGCGGTCCTCGGGCGGGCGTGTGCGGCCAGACCTCGGGTGGGGTTGCGCTCGATGCGTACCCGCTGCCCCCGGCTGATAGGTCCTGTGGCGGTCATGCTGTCCCCTCTCTGGCTGCTGCGGCTCCGGGAGGGTGGGGCGACCGGCAGCGCCCCACCCTGGGCGACTCACTGTGTCCGGCCCGCCCGCTGTTCCTCGGCGGCCGTGGACAGTTCGTGGACCCCGTGGCGGGCGTGGTCGGCCCGTACGCGCTCGGCGACCTCGTCGGCGGACGGGAGGCCGAACCCCCCGTCAAGGGCCAGCACTTCGTACGCCTCACGCCACCCGCGCACCTGGCACTCGACGGCGGCGCGGGACGCGCACGCGATCGTCAGACCTCCGACCGTCACGGACAGTGCGCCGATCCCGTCCGGGCTGACTGCCGCACTCCGGGCCCGAATCCTGGCGCGGCGGGGCGCGTCGTCCAGGATCACAAACGAATTGATGGTGAGTTCGGGCTCACGCAATTCGCCTGCGTCTACCTGCTCGGGGAAAATCCGGTCAAGCATTGCGGCGGCCTCGCACCAGCCTTCCCACCAAACGCGCGCGCCGATAGGGTGCCGGAATTCGATGATGGCTGTAGGGACCTTGAGAAGGGGAATGAGTGTCAGACCAATATGCGCGTTGGTCTCGTGCTCTCCAGCAAGGTGGATCGTGAGTCGGCTTACCGCGTCAACGGTTTCCGTATCCAAGGGAGCTCCTCGTGTTGGTGATTGAGCCTGAGTCAGTTTGCCGCCTGACTTCAAAATCAATAATACACGCTACGCCCTAGGAAGCACCCGAAACACCAAACCTTGCGACATCTCTTGCGACTTCTCTTGCGGCTACTCCTGCACCTTCTCTTGCGACTTCTCTTGCGCGAGCCTTTCGGGGAGAGTCCACTTATTCGCAGGTCAACCAAGGATCTCGCGCATGGTCGGGGGTCTGACATCCCCTCTGCTGCCACTTGTCCCGCGCCGGTTGAAGGATGAGTGAGGAATGGGTGCGGGGGCGGGTGGGGGCGGCGGCTTCGGGGATCGGGGGCGGCCTGGTGTCTGCTGCGCGTCGGCTGCGCCGCCGCGCTGGCCCGGTGGTGGGGCACCGGACTTGGGGATGGGGTGGAGTTGGCCGCTACGGGGGCGACACGCGCCATTCGATTGGGGCAGCAAGAAGGGAAGGAACGGATGCCTCGGACCCACGTTCACTCAAAAGAATGGAAGCGTGGCCGGTGCCGGTGGTGGGTTTCGCCGTCCGGCCCTGGGGGCCGTTCGGCTCCGGTACCTCCGTTCGCTGTATTCCGGCGCTCTGAATTCCGATGTTCTGTGGTCGGGGTATCCGACTCCCCCTGCTGGTTGTTTTCTCCGGGGCAGGGTGGTGC